>CAVVFS010000001.1:0-650906 GCA_963747655.1 uncultured Gammaproteobacteria bacterium
CACGGTTATCTCGCGCATTGAGGAAATAACCGTTGCAATCGTTTGTAGCACACTGGTGCATATGATTATTTTCCCGGTTCGCATGAGCACCTTGCTGGAAAATAGCGTTAATAACTGGTTTGAAAGTGCCAGAAAAATTTGTGCGGACATGCTGACCAGAGTGTCGAAAGAAAAGTCGGCTGGAGCATGAACAAATCTTGATTCAGATGGCTAATTATCCGGTAGGGGTTGAAGTTCTGATCACCCACTGCGTGTATGAAGGCGATTCTGCCCGCGCCTTAATCCGCATTGTCTCGGTGCAATATCAGCATCTTTCCTATCTTATTCCGACGCTTAGTGCGATTGAAAAACGTTTACTGTTGCTGAGCGAGCACGGTATTACCTTTCCCCATTTTATCGCCGAAACCTTTAGCCACTTTTTAGTTTGGCTGAACAATCCTCAAGAATTTGGTGACATCTCCTTGCTGGTGGAGGAAATGACCGCAGCACAGGAAAGTATCAAGGCGCTGTATGTCAGTGGTGAAATGAGCGCAGAAGAAGGGCTGTTGCTGACCGGACTGGTTGAACGCCTGCAAAACTTTATTCGTATTGCTCAAGCCTATCTTGGGGTAAAAGAAAAAGTTAATGCGCTGAGCGATGAAAGAAAGCCGGCAAAGTTTAAATTATTTAAAAAACATGCTGATGAAGGCCTGATTTTCTTGTCTTCGCTGACCATTTTTATCGTGACCATGCTGTGCTGCCTGTTCTGGATTGGCACCGGTTGGAAGCATGGCGGCACGGCACCGGTCATGGCGTCCATCGCCTGTTCGTTCTTTGCTACTCAAGATAGCCCGATAGCCTCGCTGCAAGTTTTCCTTAAAGCGGTCATTATTGCCATCGCCGCAAGCCTGATTTACACCCTGCTGCTTATCCCGATGACGACAAGTTTTGGGGCCTTGATTATTTGTCTGGTGCCTGGACTTTTGGCGTTGGGGATGGTCATTGCTAATCCGTCGAGTAATATTTTTGGCCTGATTATCTCGACGCAGATCCCGACCTTTATGGCCATGAGCCATGATTTTAGACCCGATCCCTTGACCATTTTTAACTCGGCAATCTCAACCGTTGTCGGGATCCTGATTGCGGTTCTGGTTACGGCGATCATCCGTAATAAAAGACCTTCGTGGACCGCAAAACGCGCGTTGCGCAGAGGGATCAAAGACCTGTTGCAGTTCACCCAGGCGATTAAAATGAATAAATCGTCATTGTTGGGTCGTCAACAGTATGTGGCGGGAATGCTGGATAAAGTGAATATTATATTGCCGCGTATTAAAGTCGATCCGATCCCTAACGTGGCATTGGGCGGTAACCTGATTACGGAAATATGGATCGGCGTTAGCGTATTTGACTTTTACGCCAGACACGACGAGCTGCTGAGAAGTAACGGGATAGAAACCGATGCGCTGCTGTTTGAGATTAACAATTATATTAAAAGCAGATTGAAAGATATTTATGTGCCGCCTCCACCGTCGCTGCTGGATGAACTGAATCAGCTGCTGTTAAAGTTGGAACCGGTATGTCGTAAGGATATGCATCTGTTTATGCCACTGTTTTATCTGTTTAATATCCGTATGTGGCTCTATTCCTCAGAGCGCTGGCCAACGGCTAGCTCAACTGCGTAACTCTCCTGAATCTGCTGCGGACTGAATGACCGAGTCCGCAGCAGTCCCAGTTTTAATCAGATATTTTCCAGCTCAATGTTTTTGGTTTTAGGGCCTAATATCGAGATAACCAGCACCACAATAACCATACTGGCGACGATAAACGACAGCACGCCAATGTTGCCGGTGTATTGTAAAAACACGCCGATAATAATGCTGCTGAACACGGTTGAAAGGCGGCTAAACGAGTAGCAGAAGCCCACGGCAGTCACGCGAATGCGGGTCGGAAAAACTTCCGTCTGGTAAGAGTGGAAGCTATAGGTCATCCAGGCATTGCAGTAGCTGACCATAAATCCGCAGAGGATCATGCCCATGGGACTGCGCTGGAAACCAAACAGTGCACCAAAAATCACCACGCCTAGCGCGCCCGCCACAACCTGCCATTTGATCTCGAACTTATCGGCATAGAGCGCTGAAATCAGACACCCTAAAGGAAAGCCGAGGGTAATGATAATCGAATAAGAGAGACTGTGAGTAAAGCTGCTACCTTGACCCGCCAGCAGAGCAGGTAACCAGTTGCCAAAACCAAAGAAGCCAATTGCCTGAAAAATATTGAAAATCATCAGCATAATCGTGCGAGAACGGAACTGCGGCGTCCAGATTTCTTTGAATCTTCCAGGGCGCTCG
Source organism: uncultured Gammaproteobacteria bacterium (assembly GCA_963747655.1). Lineage (GTDB taxonomy): Bacteria > Pseudomonadota > Gammaproteobacteria > Enterobacterales > Enterobacteriaceae > Rouxiella. The sequence goes on from CAVVFS010000001.1 coordinate 2,328, forward strand.
AACTGTTCTTTATCATGCAGAGTAACCAGGTGATCCAGCCGTTCGACTTTCCCCACGCCACACTGTTTTTCCAGGTCTTCGAGTATCTCGAGGGCTTTATCTGCCTGGCCTTGCTGTAGCAACCAGCGAGGAGATTCCGGCAATTTTTTGCGTACTATCCAGATAAACAAAGAGAAAACGACACTGACTAACAGCACGTAGCGCCAGCCGGTGAGGCCAAACCAGGTGTGGGGAACGAACCACCATGAAATCAGTGCCACGACAGGAACCGACATAAACTGGATAAAGAATGAAACTGCGAAGGCTTTACTGCGCAGGCGCGTCGGCACCATTTCGACCAGATAGGTGTCGATGGTGACCAGTTCGATGCCTAACCCAACGCCGACCAGAAAGCGCAGGAAAATAATCCATTCAGCCTGATGCTGGAAAACAATCAGCAAAGTGAAAACGCTGTACCAAAGCAAGGCAAACATAAAGGTCAGACGGCGACCAAATTTATCGGCAAGCGGACTTAGCAGGCTGGTGCCAAAAAAAAGCCCCAGGAAGGTTGAGGATGCGAAAGCGGCCTGATCGGAAATACCGAATACGCCGCCGCTGCCGACGTGAAAAATGCCTTCAGCGATTAATCCCGGGCTGATGTAAGCCGTTTGAAAGAGATCATAGAGTTCAAAGAAACCACCAATGGCTAATAATATTATAAAGCGCCACAGTCCCGATGATGAGGGCAGGGCGTCTATTCTGGTGATCAGTTCAGGCGCGGTAATCGCGCCCGAATGATGTGTTAAAGGCGAAGTTTGTGCGAATTCCATATATACCATTACCCGTTAAAAAAACTCTTCCATGCTAAGTTTTTATTACCGGATTTATATTCGGAATTGGGTTTCAAGATGTAAAAAAACAGCAGATTAGTCTGGTTAAATTTATCTGGAGAGATAATAAGCTTTGTATCTCAACGCTATTCATCGACGATGAAATTGGTTAATTTGCACAAAACGTATTCAGTAAAGTTTAAAATAAATTTTAAGCCCTTTCGCTGCTCAGAAAAGGGCGTTTTATTAAAAAACTTTGCATTATCAAGGGTTTTTTAAACTGATTTTTTCCTGAGATTTGCCTAACATAAAGCTGAGTAAGGTCCAGCCACAGGCTAGTGCCACGCTGAAAACGGCCATTGGGGCCAGAGCAAGGCCTAAAACGCCCAGTGCCTGATAAGACCATGCACCAATCTGATCGCCAGCACGATAAACCAGCGTATCGATAAATACTTTGGCATGGTATTTCTCCTGCTTACTCACCACGGTGAACAGGATTTCACGGCTTGGCCGCGCTAACGCAAAATTAATCGCCCGGCGCAAAATAGTGAATCCCACCAGAATAGCCAGCGAAGGCGCCCAGCCCAGCCAGGCAAAACCGATAATGCTGATAAACGGCAGCAAGGCCAGAGTATAAGGAGTGCCGAAGCGCGAGATAATACGCCCGGTCACGCTGAGCTGGCACAGCAATGTCAGAATATTGATAGCCAGATCAACACTGGCAAAAAACGCTGTGCGCTGGTCGTCGTGACTAAATGCCTGCCGCACGATACTGGCCTGCTGAAAATAAAGCAGGGTAGAGGTTACCGAATAAAATAGAATATAGCCGCAAATCCCTAGTAAATAAGGCGATTTTATCGTTTGTCGAACTCCGGCAAGCAGAGGCGTCATGACGCTGTGAGTCTTGTTGACGGAAAACGGCTGGCTGGTGGGCTGTGGCACACTCTTGTTTAATTTTCCGCCGCTTCGTGACAATTTCACCGCGCTGAACACGGAGACCTGCACCAGCACTGCCGAAAGAATAAGTAAGGTCGAGGTTGAGAGATGGCGAGCCAGCAGGGCGGTCAGGGTAGAACCGGCAATCGCCCCCACCGTTGCCGCCGCAGCCAGTAATCCAAACAGTCTTTTACCGCGTCGCGTATCAAACACATCAACGATCAATGCCCAAAATACCGAGACAGCGAAAAGGTTGAAAACCGAAACCCAGATAAAAAATACTCTTCCAACCCAGCGATTATTTAATCCTCCCGGCAGGAAAAATAGCGCCGCGAAAAGCAAGAGAATCGCGCTACAAAAATGATAACTGTAAGCAATAAAACGTTCTCGTGGCAGGCGTTGGGTCAGGTAATTATAGGGCCACTGCATTAACAGCATGGTGACGAGCACGGCGCTGAATAACCACGGCAAAGTATGCGTGCCTGCAACGGTGCTTATCGTGTCGCGAATGGGGCGAATGATGTAATACGCGCAAAGCAGTGAAAAAATATATAACCAACCCCACATCAGCGGGGCGATTTCTTCACCACGAACTCGCACCACCTTATGCCAGTGTTTTGGCTGCATAAGGCGGTGCAACAGAGGGTTTTTCGGCTTCATCAAGAAGGATTAGCCAGGCTGGCGCGCAGCTGCTTCTCGCTCAAAGCCTGTAAAAACAAAGAAGAACCCGGTTGGAACAGTTTGGCGGTGTCAAGGTTACCCGTAACCACAGGCACGAAACCGGCCGCGCGGATAAGTGAAGAAACGGCACTGACGGCGGACTGGCTATCGCCAGCCAGCGGTACGGCAATCCGTGGTGATTGATGAGCATCGGAAGCCAATGTGCTGGCCGCTATCGAGTTAAATGCCCTGACCACTTGGGCGCCCGGTAAGAATTGTGCGCTCGCTCGTCCACTGCCGATACTCAATGCGGTTTCCGCCGTTTGACCATCACGACCCGGATACGGATTGCCGACGTCGAGCACGATTTTATTCTTCAATGCCGATCCCAGCGTTTTGCCTAATTCCGGCAAAGCCCCATAAGGAACAGCCATTACTACCACGTCACCAAACTGTGTTGCCTGCTGTACTGTGCCGACCTGAGTATTGTGCCCGAGCGAAGATGCCAGTGATTGCAGTTCAGCAGGATGGCGAGAGGCAAACATTACCTGATAACCGGCATTGACCCACAGCTTGCCCAGGGTTGATCCCATATCACCGCCGCCAATAATCCCAATTTTATGTAGCGTGGCAGGAGCGGCATCAGCTTCATTAGAGAGCAAAGTGCCTGTGAATATCAGTATCATGGCCAGCGGTAGTGCAGTAGCTGCCTGAGTCAGGTGTCGAGCAAAACCTGATAATTTCCTTAAAAACATGATTTTTTCCTTAATTTTTTAGGTAATTTAAAATCGCTTAAAGATTGGTATCGGTTCCATTTTGACGGCATGCCGAATTAACTAAATTTCTATTTCCAATTTATTCATTTAGCTTTGCTGCCAGCGTTGACGGATCCCACCTTGTTTGCCGGTTACCGGATCGGTTGATGGCATCGCAATCTGCGCAATATTTTTTCGGGCCTGCGCTAATTTGGAAGGATCGTCGTGATAAAGATCGGGGCTTAATCCATTGGGATAAGCGCCTAGAACTTCAAAATCATCGGTAGCAGACAACTGCCTATGACCGACTCCAGCAGGGATAAGAATCACATCACCTTTTTGCACCGTTGCCGTAGGGCCGGTTACTCCGCCGAGTTGCACTTTTGCCTGGCCCTGACTGACTCCCAATAATTCGTGCGTATTGGTGTGATAATGGGTAAAGGTGAAAATCTGGTAGCGCCATTGCACCGGCCAGCCATTGTGGGCAAAAAGGTCGGTCAAATAGGCGTCGGCGTTCGGGGTATTTGCTGGCACCGCCTGTTGATAAATGAGTAGCGGAAGGCGATCATTGGGTACACCGCCGACAGTTTTATCCAGCGTGAGTGAACGGATATTAACATTTGGCTGTGTTTCTTGCGCATAGCCGGTTAATGGCATCGCAGAGGCCAGCAAGAGTAACTGGCAAAAATCGCGTCGTGAGACTTGATGACGGTTAAGAATCTTCATTAGGCGCTCCTGTGCGGGTAACACATTGCTGAGGAAGGCTTTATGAACGCAGACTGACTGTGTTTCAGACAAAAGGCGTTGCTAACCCACAGTTAAAATATGTGAGTTAGATCGCAATTTTGTCAAGGTTGAGAGCAAAATGAACGGTAAAAAATCAGTAGGAAGAGGGAATAAAACAGCCCCGAAGGGCGGTTATAGGGCTAGAAATCGCCCGCGGGTTCAGGATTACTAATTGCCTTGAGTGACAGAGGCAAATGGTAATTTGGCTGACTTGAGAAGAAGGCTTGCAAGGCAACGCGCTTGCTTCGATCAACGGAAATTTCTTGCACAGTTTTGCGGAAAATACTGTAACGTCCGCATGTAGTACAGGTTACGTTAACCACTTTTTCAGTCAGATTGAGTGAAGTCTTGGTCTTGATTGTACTTTGGCATAATGGACACTCTTCAGGAGTGTTAACAGCGGTGGAACTCATAAAACCTCCGGTTTTATTTGGGCCAGCGCGTAGTATAGCGCAAAAAGCGGTCAAGACCTTAGTGCTAATTGATTAAAAGGCGATCTGTTTTTTCTCCGGCTCGCTAAGACTGCATTATCAATGATTTAATACACTCCTGCTCATCACTATTCTTAACGTAAGCAGAGCGAACGAGGATATAACGTGGATCTAACTCTTCTGGCGCGAACCCAACATATAGACGGCAGCTCATTTCGCAAGATTTTTGTCGTCGGTGATATTCACGGTTGCCTGACGCAACTCAATCGGGCGTTAGAGTTTCATCAATTTTCTGTGCATGACGATCTTCTGGTTTCTGTGGGCGATCTTATCGATCGCGGAGAAAACAGCGTTGCCTGCCTGGCATTGATTGAACAACCGTGGTTTACCTGTGTCAGAGGCAACCATGAGCAGATGGCAATTGATGCTTTGATGGGCCGCAATGTTGAACGCTGGTTAAGAAACGGCGGTGACTGGTTCTTTAAATTACCACCTGATGAAGAAGCGCGCGCGCGGGATCTCATCATGTTGGCTGATGGACTGCCGCATATCCTTGAGCTAACGACTGCCGATGGGTTGCTCACCGTAATTGCGCATGCTGATTACCCACTCAATGTGTATAAAAGTCAGCAACCCGTTGATGCTTATAGCGTAATTTGGAGCCGAGATCGCATTACTGAGTCGGCTGCGGGTCAATTACATTCTATCGCCGGTGCACAGCGATTTTATTTCGGTCACACTCCGGTTGAAGAGGTCACCCAATACAGTAATCAGTATTATATTGATACGGGGGCGGTATTTGGTGGAGCGCTCACTATGATGCGAATTCAATGATATTATCTGTTTAATCAGAAGCAAGGCTGCACTGAATTTATCCCCGAGAGTAGATGATGGAAAACAAGCGTGAAGACCGGTTGCAAAGACTGCTGCTGGCCCTTAAGAAAAGTGACAAAATCCACCTGAAAGACGCCGCGTCTTTGCTCGATGTGTCGGAGATGACCGTGCGTCGTGACCTTAGCGGGGCCGCATCGCCATTAATTCTGCTGGGTGGTTATATTGTTATCGATCCGAAAAACAGCCCGGCAACGCACTATTTCGTCAGCGAGCAGAAAACCCGCCAGGTGACTGAAAAGCAGCATCTTGGAAAACTGGCCGCTCAGCTAATTAATGATGACGACCTTGTATTCTTTGATTGCGGTACCACCACGCCTTATATCATCGAACAAATTCCGGATGAGCGCGTATTCAGCGCAATTTGTTATTCGCTTAATACCTTTTTGGCCCTTCAGGATAAGCCTAACTGTGAAGTTATCATGTGTGGGGGAAAGTATCGCGCCAGCAACAGCATCTTTATTCCCTTCGGGCACATCAGCAATGAATTGAGCAATACTTTGCCGGATAAAGCCTTTATTTCCGCTGCGGGGATCAGTCTGGAGTACGGCGTCAGCTGTTTTAATTTCGATGAGTTGGTGATGAAACACCCGGCGATGCAGCGTTCGCGCGAGAAAATTCTTGTGGCCGATAGCAGCAAGTTTGGGCAAGTTCGTCCTGCTTCTATCGCGCCATTGAATGAGTTTACTTCACTGGTGACGAATACCGCGCCACAGCAATCGTATATCGATTATTGCCAGCAGTCAGGCATCACGCTTCTCTATTAGCTTTAATAAAGAATCAGCTTTTATAAAAGAATCAGCATTAACGCAGGGTGGCAATTTTCTCAACCGACTGATAAAACACCACTTCAAATACCCCCGTTTGCCTGCCATCGCTGAGATAATGCTCATAACACGCGCGGCCGTCTGGGCGATAACCGCTGTTGGCAAGGTGAATGTTGTAGAAATCATTCCATGCCTGCGCAAAATTATCGTCATCGACGGTGGTGTGAAATGCCGCATAAGTCCCGGCGGGTAAAGTCTGTAGCGTAATTCCCTCACTGTGATTATCCAGCTTGAAATCTTCATTCACGCTGACGGAGGGATCGGCGCGACATTCTGCGGATGCCGTGGTATTTGGATTATCCCAAAACACAGTCAGCCATTCCCCGTTGGTCAGGTCGTGTGCTTCGGCCCAGGGCGTCAGAGTCGAAAATCCTTGTTTGATCGTCGTTTCATAGGGGCCGACCACGCGGTGGCTGGCAACGACTTTTGCGGGTTTTTCCAGGATCATAAATGCCACAATGCATTCCTCATCTTTCAGTGAGTTAAGTAAAAACTGCGCGTAATCCTATTACAGATTGCTGAATAATACGGGCGAATCAGACGATGATAATTCACGTCTTGCACCATAAAATTCGGCTAACTCATTGCAGTATAGTCCTGACTGTAATGGGGTTATCAAGGGATGTCGTTAAAAGTATTCTGAATAGTGAGGTAGAGCGCATCATCCGTGAAAATGGGATAAGAAGTTTTCAACAGTGTAATTAATTCGGTAGCGGTCACAAATTTGCTAAAAAACAGTGCGTTAAGCAGAGGCTTAAAAACCACGGTAAAACTCATCATCAAGAGCGACTTTGTCATTGATTTTTATCATATTTCTGGTAAAGATAATCAGCAGTTATTTTCCGCGCTTGCACCAGAAACAGCACAAATTGCCAGATAAAAGTGCAACAAGCCTCATTCCTGCTCTGACTCTTCCATGACAGCTCTGTTAAACTGTTTTTATGTACTATGCAATGAAATGAAAAGTACTTCTGTAAATGATAAAATGCTGTTGTAAGCATCAGGAGCCGTAGTGGAACGTATCAAACTCTCAATTCATCATCTGCACAAGCTGGTTGGCGACCAGAAAGTCTCGGCTAATGCCACTGCCAGAATCTATGCTGGCGATAAACTTTTAGTTGTTGAAAAAATGCAGGGACAGGCAGCATGGTACGATCGCTATATTCAGGCGAACGACGATAACGGCCAGCCTTTACGCGTTGAGTGGGATTGCGATGGCGACGCCAGCATGGATGTCTCACGTGTTGAAGTTTGCGCCTGCTGTGGTGGTGATGAAAGCTTGCATGGTTAACCGTTTAACCCTGTGCAGGTGATGCAGTAAGCCACTGTATTGCGAAAGTATTGAGTAATTAAATTGTTTAGGAGCGAGTAATGAAATTTCTGAATAATGAGTTGGAGTATCGCACCTGGATTATCCAGGAAATTTTTCAGGCGAGCGTTGTGGGTGAACCCTCTGACTTTGCCGATCAAGAAATTGATGACTTTATCTTTGATGCACGCCCCGTGTCGTATCCCTGCATTGCAGTGATGATCCAGACCCCAGGACAGCCGGGCGTTTGCGAGCCGCGCTTTGTTTATAAAGAGCAGGTGTTTGAGTGGGCGCATCAGATGGGATTCGGTTTCGATAGCTAAGCCCTGGAATGTCCAGGGCCTGACAGCTTTATTCGGCATATTTCTATTTCAAACAGAATTACTATTTCAGTCAGAGTTTCTAAAGCAGACCGACTTTATTCAGTACATTTTCCATAGTATTCAATACTGAATCAGACGTTTTTACGATCTATCTTCTCTTCGCCCCAAAACAGATAATCCTCTTTCGTTTTGGCAAAGGCGACAGGCAAAACCTCATCGTTGCCTTCTTCCCAGATTTTCTGGGCCAGTACTTCATCATTTTTTGCCAGTTCGAAAATGGCCTCGGCGATTTCGTGAGAGGTTTCTCGGACGTTAGCCCAAGCTTTTATGTTTGAAGTTGTCATAGTTGGCTCCTTTGTTTTTGCTCACCTTAACTATGGTTGCTGGATCCGCGAGACGCAAATTTTAGAGGCGAAAGCTTGCTTAAGTAACAGGTATAAAGTCGCTACAGCGGCGCGCAGCACAGATTAATGGTATCAGTCGCCTGCTGTCGTTTATAATGACTAAAAACGCGATGTTTAAAACAAGGTGATAAGAATGAGTGATGATATTTTTGATTTCGATATAGATGCTGCTCTGGAAACTGCCGAAGAAAAAGCCGCTGAAAAAGCTGCCGCCGTACCGGACATTCTGGAAGATGAAGCAGACTGCGAAAGCTGCAAAATCTGATTCCGAACTCATTACGATGAGACTAAAAGAACCGCTTCGGCGGTTTTTTTATGGCCTGAAAAAGCCGTTTTTCCCTTTTCAAGCATTTTTTTCAAAAAAAAATCAAAAAGAAATTCGATGCGTAAATGCAAATTTTATTAAGCAGGTTGTTAATTTTATCTTTCGCACCATGGCCTTACGCATTCGTAAAATATGCAACCGGTTTGACGCAATTGTAAGGAAATTGTGAGGCCTAACTAATTGGGATTAATTCCTATAGAACAGCAAGATAGCCAGAGTAAAATCACTCCCATCAGATCAGAACGATCGTGGAGTGCAATATGAAAAAAATAATGTTGATGCTTACCGTGGTTTCCGCCTTGTCAGGCGTACCGGCAATAGCACATGCAAATGTCTCGCTCGGGGTTAATGTCCCTGGCCTATCACTCAATATCGGTTCCCGCGATCATCGTGGTTATTACTGGGATGGCGGCGACTGGCGTCCGCCGGGCTGGTGGGCACAGCATCGCTACTATGGCGGTCGTTGGGTTTATTATGCGCCACCACCGCCTCCGCCGCCGCGTCCATACTACTGGCGTGGAGGTCCGGGCTGGCACGACGGACCTCCTCCAGGCAGATGGCACGAAGGTCCACCGCCAGGAAGATGGCGTGATGGCCCGCCTCCGGGTCGCTGGTAATACAGTTGCCAGTAATATGGTCGAGGATAACAAAACAGCGGCTGCTGGTAGGATGAGCAGTTAAGCAGTAAAAATTTTTAGTACAGGGTTGGCGCTGGCTATGCGAATGCATCCCCAACGTCAATTCTGTACTTCTTAATTCAATCTGACAGCAACTTCTAGTCGTCTCCACGAACCTCAATCAGCACCGGGCAGTGCGCGTTAGCCACTACTGCATCGCTCACCGATCCCTTCAATATCTTGCCAAACGTCGTTAAATGTCGATGACCCATCACAATTACCGATGCATTTTTACTTTTTGCCTCTGTGACCAGCATCTCTCCTGCCGGACCTACGACCAAATTCCCCACAGCATTAATGCCGGCAGCTTTGAGCTGGCGTAAAGCATTTTCCACGACCTCAGTTGCCGATTCCTGTTCTGCCGTAGCGGCCGGATATTCGGTTATGTCCCCTGGCTGTTCATGCTGATTGGCAAAGGCATAGGCTTCATCGATGCAGCAGGTGACGTAAACTTTTGGTGAACCGTGTTGGGCTATCTGGCTGGCCAATGCAACCACTAACGGCATTTGCGCTGAACCGTCAACCGCCACGAGAATGACATCAAACATAGCCTGTTCCTTTTATTACAACTTGAATATCAAAGTATTAATCTCAGCAAAGCCTGGACGCCGTTTAACAAACCCTAATGGATATTATTTTGCGCTACTCAGCCTGCCGATCTCACCGATCAAAGACTCTTTGCAACGTAAAATGGCCTGCTGAATACTGTCCTTTTTGGTGCCAAAACGTTCGGTCGGCATTAAAACAGAAATAGAGTAATGTCCGAGAATGGTGTCGATTGCCGTCGACATCGTTGAAACGCCCAGCACGGTTTCTCCACTTTCCATCGAGATCCCGCTGGATCTGACCTGGGCAACTTTCGCCAGCAGCGTGTCGATATCTCTCACCGTGTTTTCTGTTGCCGGTTCCAGCGTTTCGCCCACCAGAAGACGGATCTCCTGATCGCTTTTCATTGCCAGCAGAGCGCGTCCCGCCGAAGTGCTATACACCGGCAGATTGAGGCCAAATTTAGGGACGACTCGCAGTTCTCTTTCGGCAATAACGTAATGAATATTGGCTATCTGCCTGCCGCTGCCACGCCCCAGACTCACGGTTTCTTCTGTTTCATTGCACAGCTGTTGCAGATAAGGCTGGGCGATAGCAATAACATCGGTATGAATAGTGGAAACCAGACGCAGCAACATTGGGCCAAGTTTGACACCGCCAGCCCCTTCAGTGCGTACAATACTTTCCTCTGCCAGCGCGGCAACAATGCGCTGTACCGTAGAGCGTGGTAATTGCACTTCATTGGCAATGGCACCGAGGCTCAATCCTTCAGGATGACTCCCCAACACGTTAAGAATGGCCGCCGCACGAGAAATGACCTGTATTCCGCCACTGCGCTCTTCATCCGCCGTTGTTTCATTATTCATGGCGTTAATTTTCCCTGTTTATTCGCTTCTATACCTCGATTATACCCGCCCACTTTAAAGCCAGCGGGTGCTAAAAACAATGTGTGACCGCATTGCAATACACTGCACCGTAATATAGTATCTGCCGATTGTATCGTATGGCGGTGCATCGCATCGTTATCAAACCTGTCAACTATCGCGACCACAGCATTCCAACCCCTTGGTATATAAATGATTATTAAAGCCGTGGAGCTGAAGAGCTAATTTATGAATCAGCAAACTATTCCGGTCACTCCCACGGGTGGACCTCCAACACCTCCACCTCCGATGCCGCAGCCTTTCACTTTAAGGCTGGTTATCGGGATGATAGGGGTCCTTATTGCCTCGATGTTTTCAGGTCTTAATGACCGCGTGACGGACATTGCTCTGGATGACGTGCAGGGCGCGCTCAATTTCAGTAGCGATCCTGGAAGCTGGGCGATTGGTGCTTATCAGGCAGCCGAGGTGGCCGCCATGATGTTAGCTCCTTGGTTTTCCATGACATTTTCACTGCGCCGCTTTGCAATAGGCGTATGTTTCGGTTTTTCGATGTTAGCTTTGCTGCTGCCATATTCGCCAAACATTGACGTTTTTATCGCACTACGCGTTGTTCAGGGGATTTTTGGTGGTGCGTTACCGCCATTGCTAATGACCGTCGCGCTGCGTTTCTTGCCGCCCAAGTTCAAACTCTACGGCCTTAGCGCCTATGTGTTAACGGCAACTTTTGGGCCTAATGTTGCCACCACGCTGGCCGCATTCTGGACTGATGTTGTCGGCTGGCAGTGGGTATTCTGGCAAGTTATTCCTCCTTGTTTACTGGCCGCAACCCTCATTGGCTATGGCATTCCACAAGATCCGATGCGTTTTGAGCGCTTTAAACAGATGGACATCGTGGGCATGTTGACCGGCACCAGCGGTATCGCTCTGATGGTGCTGTTTTTGCAACAGGGACAAAGGCTTGACTGGCTTAATTCTCCACTGATGGTGGTGATGTTGCTGTCGTCGATTGCGCTGCTGGTGATCTTCTTGATTAACGAATGGTCGCATCCGCTGCCGTTATTTAAATTGCAGATGCTCAAACGGCATAACCTGAGTCATGGCTTGCTGACGTTGGGTGGATTGATGGTGTTAGTGCTTTCAGGCTCGGCGCTGCCATCAAGCTATATGGAAAGCGTGCAGGGATTTCGTGACGTACAGGTCGGGCCGCTGGCGCTGACTATTGGTTTACCTCAGCTTATATTGGCTCCGCTGGTTGCGACGGTGCTTAACCTGCGCTGGGTCGATAGCCGAATCGTGCTGATTATGGGGCTGGCGCTGATAGGAATCTCCTGTTATGGCGGCATGCATATTACGCAAGGCTGGGCGCGGCAGAATTTTTACTGGCTACAGGCAATGCAGGCTTTTGGGCAGCCTATGGCGATTTTACCCGTGCTGATGGGCGCAACGGGTGTAGTTCAGCCGCCAGAAGGGCCTTTTGCCTCGGCGATGTTTAACACGGTTCGCGGTTTCAGCAGCGTGCTTGGCTCATCGGTAATCGGCGAATTTTCCTCTCAACGCGAGGAGTTTCACTCCAACGTATTACTGAACCACGCCGGCAAGGTGAACTCACTGCTTTCGCAGCCTTACGACGGCGATGGCACTTATCTGGCTCCGCTGAATCCTGACGGTTCAGCCGTTTCAACCGATGCATTAAACGCATTTTCATCACTGGTGAATCGGCAGGCCACTATCCTTGGAATATCAGACAGTTATCTGATGATTATCGGCGTTGCTATTGCACTGGCGCTGTTAACGGTGATTTTGCCTAAGCGGACTTATCCGCCGCAGACACTGGTGAAGAAGCCTGATTAGTCGTGCACTTTTTGCATCAGGACAATTAGTAAGACTATCCACAAGACGATTTACAAGACAATTAAAAAGTACAAGCGAGAGAACAAGAATCATGTCCAAGACCTCTTCAATTCGGCCTATATGGCTGGCAGTGTTAGCCATTATTGTTTTACTGGCCGTGGTTGGCTGGTACCTGATTTCCGGCCAGACATCGCCGACGACCAATGATGCCGTGGTCGCTGCCGACTCAACGTTAGTCGCTCCGCGTATTTCCGGTACCATTCAGGACGTGCTGGTGGAAGACAATCAGTCGGTGAAAGCCGGTCAGCTGCTGGCAAAGATTGACGATCGCGATTACGTGAATGCGGTACAAACCGCGCAGGCGTCGCTGGAAACAGCACAGGCGAAAATGCAAAACCTTGAAGCACAGCTTGCTAAACAGGTTCCGACCATTACTCAGGCGCGTGCAATCGTAGAGGCCGATGCCGCCGCGTTGGTTTATGCCCGCAAGACCGCAGAACGTTACAAGCAATTGTCAGCCAGTGGTTCGACTTCGCTGGATTTGCGCGATGATTCTGATGCTAATTATCGCCAAAAGCTGGCTTCGCAGCAGAGCGATATGGCCGCTGTGCAGGCTGCCGAGAAACAAATGGACGTGCTGAAAGCGCAGCAGGCTGAGGCCAAAGCGGCAATCGACTCTGCGCAAACCGCGCTCCAGCAGGCAAAGCTCAATCTGTCTTATACCGAAATCAAAGCTCCAATTGATGGCATTGTTGGCGTGCGCTCAGTGCGCGTTGGAGCATATGTCAGTGCGGGAACACGTATTCTGGCAGTAGTGCCGGTAGATAAAGCCTATGTAGTAGCCAATTATTTGGAAACTCAGCTGGCTCACGTTCAGCCTCATCAGTCAGTTACTCTCAAAGTTGATGCACTGCCGGGCATCACATTCAAGGGCACAGTAGACAGCATTGCTCCGGCGACCGGCGTGACTTTCTCGCCTATCACGCCGGATAACGCCACGGGTAACTACACTAAAGTGACTCAACGCCTGGAAGTGAAGATTTTGCTAGACAGTAATCAGCAGGATTTATCGCACCTGAGAGTGGGCATGTCTGTGGTGCCAACGATTGATATCCGCAGTAACTAAGCGTCAGTGACAGAAGCTCTTGATCTACTTAAATCAACGTCACTGTGCTTGTTTAAATCATTAATCTGCAGAACAAGGTAATTAGAAGGGAAGGGCGGCTCTGCGTAGCGGCTCGACCCTTTCGCCACGCAAAGCCTTTCATTTTACTTTCAATTGACTGCCGACCATTCACTACTGACCTTTCAGTGCTTTCTTTTCAGCGTGACATCCCATAACTGACGTTTCGGCACTGACTAATCAATCGTTGCTGATCAATTTTGTTGTTGCTGTCCGCTGGCAACCGGCTTGTCATATTTCTTTTCTTTCATAAACTGCCATTTGCCCGAGAACAGGAAACGCAGCAGAGGAACGTGTTTGTGCAGCTCATACAGCATGAAGGCGATACCAAACACAAACACCAGCCCCAACCAGAAGCCCAGCCAGTCACTTTTGATAAGCGGAGTAATAAACGCCCCATAAATCAACGTTAACGGGTGGTGAATCAGATAAACAAACAGCGACGCATTGACCAAATAAGTCACAAACGGCGACTGGAAGTTCAACACGTAGTGACTGAATGAGAACACCACGTTGACCATCAAAATGCCCAGCAGGCTGGTAATGATGGCGTCCAGTTCCATCGAGTAAAGTTCAGGCGTATTGACGTGCTGGTTAATCATATAAGCCGCAAATAGCAGGATACAAACCGCACAAGCCGGAACAGAAGGTTTAAGGAACATGTTCTTTAAATTGGCAAACTTATAGGTACAGGCACCAATAAAGAAGAACGGCAGATAAAAAAGCGTCTGCAATACAATAAAGTTAAATGCGCCATTCCCTAATAGCTGTGGAGCAAAAAGATACAAGCTGCGATTAATTACCGCATATATTAATCCGAAGAATAAAAATAATATTGAGATTTTTCCTAATGAATCCGCATTGCGAATTATATTTAAAATCCGATTATTCTTATTTTCTTTTAATGCGCGGAATAAGTAGTAGGAAATTGCTGTTAATATCACCAGAGTTAATAGGAACCATAAATGGGCGACCAGCTCCCAAACGGTAATATTAAGCTTCTGGTATAAATCCATCGTTCCCCAGTTAGCAAACTTGCCTGTATAGAAGTACAGGAAGAAAAGCTGCGGGATGGTGATCAGTGGGAAAGCGGCAGCCAGCGGGATTGCAACACGCTCCAGTCGCACCTTGAGCCACTGATGACGCTCGTAGCGCTCGTACAACATATACGAGAAATAGCCTGAAATAACAAAGAAAACCTGCATACGGAAGGCATGGATAGTATCGTTTAATATTGTCAGTCCGTCTGAGGGCGTCGCACTATTAACGGCCCAGATATGACTGGAATAAATCAACGATATATGAAATGGAATACCGAGCAACATTAAGTATGCTCGTATTGAGTCCAAAAAGAACTCACGGGTTTGAGTTTGTGGTTTCATGTTGATCCATTTTAGCAAAAGACTCGTTGACCGCCGCTATTTTCTTATCAAATTTGGCATTAATAAGAACTGTCTGCTTTTTGTAAAGCGCTAACCGTAGCGGGCCGTAACCCTTCTATAGACTCAGACAAGTTTACATAGCCGGACTTTCTCTGAATTGATATCATTGAACGACTATGTGCTTAAACGGTTCATCAACGTGATGATCCATTCACCTCTCAGTTGTCGGATTTCCGACTATTCCTTAAAATGGATTAAATGAGTTGAGCACATTTAAAGGAGGGGACGTGCCGGGTAAAAATTTTTCCAAAGGGCCAGATATGACTAAAGTCCGTTTGCTGAGTGCCGCAGTGTTGATGACCTTGTTCACATCATCTGCCTGGGCTTTTTCTATTGATGATGTCGCCAAGCAAGCTAAAGCGCTGGCTGATAAAGGTTATGAAGCACCGAAAAGTAACCTGCCATCGCAATTCCGTGACATGAATTTTGCGGACTACCAACAAATACAATTCAATCATGACAAAGCGTATTGGAATAATCTGAACACGCCGTTCAAGCTTGAGTTTTATCATCAGGGAATGTACTTCGATACGCCGGTCAAAATTAACGAAGTGACCGCTAACAGCGTAAAGGAAATCAAGTACAGCCCGGACTACTTTACTTTTGGTACTGTTAAGCACGACGCTGACTCAGTGAAAAATCTCGGTTTCGCCGGTTTCAAAGTTCTTTATCCAATCAATAAAGCAGATAAAGATGATGAAATTATGAGCGTGTTGGGCGCGAGCTATTTCCGCCTGATCGGCAAAGGCCAGGTTTATGGTATGTCGGCCCGTGGATTGGCGATTGATACCGCGCTCGCCTCTGGAGAAGAATTCCCTCGTTTCCGCGAGTTCTGGATTGAACGCCCAAATCCAGACGAAAAACACTTGGTGATTTATGCGCTGCTCGACTCACCTCGCGCAACCGGTGCTTATCGTATGGATGTTTATCCTGGCAAAGAAGCCACGGTAGACATCGAGGCCAAGGTTTATCTGCGCGACAAAGTGGGCAAACTGGGTCTGGCTCCGCTGACCAGTATGTTCCTGTTTGGTCCAAACCAGCCCTCTACCATCATGAACTATCGCCCGGCACTGCATGATTCTGACGGTCTGTCGATTCACGCGGGTAACGGTGAGTGGATCTGGCGTCCGCTGAACAATCCTAAGCATCTGGCCGTGAGCCAGTTCACCATGGAAAATCCGAAAGGCTTCGGCTTGCTGCAACGCGGTCGTAACTTCCATGAATATGAAGATCTGGACGATCGTTACGATCTGCGTCCGAGCGCCTGGGTCGAGCCGAAAGGCGATTGGGGCAAAGGCAAGGTTGAGCTGGTGGAGATCCCGACTGCGGATGAAACCAACGACAATATCGTAGCGTTTTGGACTCCTGATCAACTGCCTGCGGTCGGCACGCCTATTGATATCAGCTACCGTCTACACTTTACTCGTGACGAAGATAAGCTGCATTCCCCGGATTCCTCCTGGGTATCGCAAACCCTGCGTTCAGCTGGTGATGTGAAGCAGTCTAATCTGGTACGTGAGCAGGATGGCAGCATCGCTTATGTGATTGATTTTGTGGGTCCTGCTCTGAAATCATTGAAACCGGATACCCCGGTAGCGTCTCAGGTCAGCTTAGATAGTAATGGCAACCTGCTTGAAAATACTGTCCGCTATAATTCAGTAACCAAAGGCTGGCGTTTGACGCTGCGCCTGAAAGTGAAAGATCCTAAGAAGCCGGTTGAAATGCGTGCTTCTCTGGTTAATGGCGACAAAACACTGAGCGAAACCTGGAGCAATCAGTTACCTGCCAATGAATAAAACAACGCATTCTACTCAAGAGTATGTTGAAGCATTGCCCCTGACTGAGACTCAGAAAGGGGATATCATTCAGCAGCTTCCGGCTGCTGATGATGTTGCTTTCACGTCTCTGCATCACCGTCTTGGCGGTGATTCTGCTGCGGCAATTGAAACGGCTGACGCACAGGCCCCACTTGCTTCGGTTAAAGCGCGTATCAGCGAAGGCTGGCCTGATGCCAACGAGCACGGCACGTTGTCCGCAGTGGATAACGCTGGCCGCGCCGTGGTGAAAGCCATGCCGCCGGTGAAGCGTTCCAGCATGTTCCCGGAAGTCTGGCGTACCAACCCGGTAGGTCGTTTCTGGGATACGTTGATGGGTCGGACCGCGATTGCCCGTCGCTACACTTCTTCTCAAATGCCCGAGTCAGAGAAGAGATGGCGTGCCGCAGGTTCTATCCGCCGTTATATTTTGTTGGCACTGATGCTGGTGCAAACCGCCATCGCCACCTGGTATATGAAAACTATTCTGCCATATCAAGGATGGTCGCTTATCGACCCTTCCGATATGCTCAATCAGGATCTGATGCAATCGGTGCTGCAACTGCTGCCGTACGTGTTGCAGTCAGGGATCCTGGTGCTGTTTGCGATTCTGTTCTGTTGGGTTTCGGCCGGTTTCTGGACTGCGCTGATGGGCTTCTTGCAGCTGATGATCGGGCGCGATAAATACAGTATTACCGCCTCGACTACTGGTAATGAGCCGCTGAATCCAAACAATCGCACCGCGTTGATTATGCCGATTTGTAATGAAGACGTTGAGCGGGTATTTGCCGGTCTGCGTGCGACTTATGAGTCAGTGAAAGCCACGGGCGATCTCGACCAGTTTGATATCTATGTCCTGAGCGACAGCTATGACCCGGATATTTGCGTGGCCGAGCAAAAGGCGTGGATGGAAGTCTGCCGCGACGTAGACGGTCACGGACGCATCTTCTATCGTCGCCGTCGTCGTCGTGTGAAACGCAAAAGCGGTAACATTGATGACTGGTGCCGTCGTTGGGGCGGGGAATACGCCTACATGGTTATTCTCGACGCCGACAGCGTGATGAGCGGTGAATGTCTCACCGGTCTGGCACGTCTGATGGACGCCAACCCGAACGCCGGTATTATTCAGTCTGCGCCAAAAGCCTCAGGCATGGATACGCTGTATGCGCGCTGCCAGCAGTTTGCAACGCGCGTTTACGGCCCGCTGTTTACTGCCGGTCTGCACTTCTGGCAGTTGGGTGAATCGCACTATTGGGGTCATAACGCCATTATCCGCGTGAAGCCGTTTATCGAGCACTGTGCGTTAGCGCCGTTGCCGGGTAAAGGGTCATTTGCTGGCTCGATTCTTTCGCACGACTTTGTCGAAGCCGCGCTGATGCGTCGTGCCGGATGGGGCGTTTGGATTGCCTACGATCTGCCGGGAAGCTATGAAGAATTACCGCCAAACCTGCTGGACGAGCTGAAACGCGACCGCCGCTGGTGTCACGGTAACCTGATGAATTTCCGTCTGTTCCTGGTCAAAGGGATGCACCCGGTTCACCGTGCAGTATTCCTGACCGGCGTAATGTCGTACCTGTCGGCTCCGTTATGGTTTATGTTCCTGGCGCTTTCAACAGCGTTGCAGGTGGTGCATACCCTGATGGAACCGCAGTACTTCCTGCAACCGCGGCAGCTATTCCCGGTGTGGCCTCAGTGGCGTCCTGAACTGGCGATTGCGCTGTTCTCGACCACCATGGTGCTGCTGTTCTTGCCTAAATTACTCAGCATCGTGCTGATTTGGGCAAAAGGGGCGAAGCAATATGGCGGCGCAGTGCGTCTGCTGTTGTCTATGCTGCTGGAGATGCTGTTCTCCGTGCTGCTGGCGCCGGTTCGTATGCTGTTCCACACCGTATTCGTGGTCAGCGCGTTCCTGGGCTGGGAAGTGGTTTGGAACTCACCGCAGCGTGACGATGATGACACCCCTTGGGGCGAAGCATTCAAACGTCATGGCTCACAGCTGACACTGGGCGTGGTCTGGGCCGTGGGTATGGGTTGGCTGGACCTGCGTTTCCTGTGGTGGCTGGCGCCAATCGTATTCTCACTGATCCTTTCTCCAATTGTGTCGGTATTGTCTAGCCGTGCAACGTTGGGAATGAAGAGTAAGAGAGCGAAACTGTTCCTTATCCCGGAAGAGTACGATCCGCCGCGTGAGCTGGTAGCGACAGAAGAGTATCTGAAGCTGAATCGTGAACGTATGCTGAAAAATGGCTTTATGCACGCCGTGGTTAACCCGACCTTCAATGCGCTGGCAACGGGTATGGCGACATCACGTCACCTGCTGACTCAGGCAGTTGAGAATGGTCGTCAGCAAACGCTTGAAAAAGCCTTGCAGAGCGGGCCGAAAAGCCTCGGTAAAGCCGATCGTCTGGTGTTGCTGAGCGACCCGGTTATCCTGGCCAGACTGCACTCTGCAGTGTGGACCAATCCGGAGCTGCATGAGTGGAAAGAGTATTACGGTGAACTGCCGCGCAACGTTCAGGCTTTCCCTGAAACGCAAACGCTGGAAGTGAAAACTGCTTAATGGTAATCGGCTACTGGTTTGACGGTGGCCGAATATCAAAGGGATGACGGTTCCAAATAGCGTTGATATTAAGACAGTGAACCAATGAAAACGGGCAGTTTGCGTGATGCAGACTGCCCGTTTTTTTATCTTTAATATTTAACGCTTAATTTGCTGGAGTTGGGTCAACTACCGATGCCAGTTTCTCAACCGTAGCGTGGAAAGTATCTTCATTCAGTTTTGGCAGGCCGTCAAACACCACTTTATCGCGATACAGGTCCTTATCGGCTTCAACGATATGCGGCTGAGTGTTTAGGCTACCGGTCGCAACGCAGATGTTGTTAACGCTTTTCAGTTTCGGATCCCAGATATTGCCCATCTTGCTACAGCTATCGACCCAGACAAACTTCTCGTCAGGAGCGAGGCGTGAGAGCTGTTTCTCAAGTGGATCAGAGAGATACACGTCAAACATTGGGTCAATTCTGCCGTCATTCACTCGTAGAATCAGCGGGTATTTAAACGAGACGCCGGAGAAGGTCATCATTTTACTGTCTGTGTGCAGCACATAATCAGTGATGGTTTTCGGGAAATCCCACATTTTGATGATTGCCGGTTTCCAGCGCAGAACGTGCTTGCGGATGTCGCGATAGTCATTTGCCAGCGATTCACTCGACAGGCTGCTGCGGCCTAGACCAATGTAATTATCGCCACCCATCACATCCAGCACTGTCGCGCCGTTATCCAAAGTGGTTCTCTTCTGATCGATCACCTGATTATTCGAGCCAGTGCCGCGCAGAATAAAGAACAGATCTCTGCGATCCTGCTTGGTTAAAATCGAATAGGCCGTATTGTTCATCGCCAGATGGTCAGAAGACACCACAATCACAGTATTTTTAAAATACGGCGAAGCTTTGATTTTATCGATCAGTTTTGCGACCTGTTCCTGGCTACAGGCAACGGCGCTTAACGACTGATTATGCTTGTTGTCGTATAGATAATTTCTTCTGTTACAGGTCGCATCGATATACCCATCAGGGTGATGGGTATCAACGGTCAGTGCAAACAGTGAGAAAGGCTTACCGGCTTTCGACAGCTCGATAAAACGATTGTAAACGAAGTCCAGCATCGTATCGTCATACCAGCCCCATTCGTTTTTATAGTTCGGATCTTTCACTAAAGGTTTAAGTTCATTGTAACCATAAAGGTGATCGATACCGTGGGTAGAAAGCAGCAACTCTTTACCGGCAAAGGCCAGATTCGCGCCCTGATAGAAATAGTTGGTATAACCCGAGGCTTTCAGAATATCGCCCAAACAGATACTGCGCGGGTAGAAGGTCGACAGCGAGCTTGAGGCATTGCTGTCGAAAGGGGCGAACAGCGGAATGCCACAAAGCGCCGAAACCATGCCGGAAACGGTGTTTTCTGCACCCGGGATTTGCACCGTATTACTGAAATCAAGCGACTCTTTTTTTATCGCGCCCAGCTCGGGAGTGAGGTCCGGGAACACTTTATTGTCGAAATAAGTGCGCTCGAGACTTTCACCAAAAATGTACACCAGGTTTGGCTTAGTGCCATTAATCGTCTTGACGGCATCTTTATAATTTTCTGAAAAATCAGATTTATCATCACCGTACTGCGAGGTTGCCAGGCCTATCAACTGGGCAGTAGCTGGGGTAGTACCGATGGCCAGCAGCGCGAAAAGCAGTGCGCCATAGTTATAAGTGATTTTTCGATTGGTGTTTTTATTGCGTAAGATAAGCCAGGTTAACAAGCTGAAAATTAACACAATAAAGACAATCAGGCCCACTGCAGGAAGGATGTATTTACCTACGCCCGCGCCGGTCAGGCTATTGGTGATGGTAAACAACACCTCGTCATTGACGCCTTCGCCGGTAAAGTAATTACTCGCCGTCCAGATTGCGCTCAGCAGCAAAAACAGGGCTGAAAGTATTAAAATAAGGGAAATCCAAAAAGAGCTACGTTTTGCCTTTGAGATACAAAGAGTAACCGAAACGATGAAAAACAGAGCGGAAACAATTTCAAGTGCCATGCACTATCCTTGAGTAGGAAGTAACCGATGGAGTAGTAAACCCTTGATAAAGAACATCTAATTTTAATGAAGATGATTCTTGTTCAATAGGACCCTTACGGTTCATGTTAATGTAATTTTAATAAACAATTCATATACAGAATGATTGCTTAACATTTTATAGCATTTTGTTAGCTAAGGCGAAGGGCATACAGGTATTTGGCTTTACGCTTGCTTAACGCGGGCAGGGGAGCTGGCTGTGGTAAACTTATAGAAAGAGAGGCGGATGAAAAGAGGTTATTGGCGTGAATAAGGGAATCATCGCAAGGGCGGTTGTGCTTGGTTTTACAGTAGCGACGTTATCTGGTTGTGGCAGTATTATCAGTCGTACTGTGCCGGGACAAGGGCATGATAATCAATACTATCCGGGCGTTCAGTGGGACTTACGTGACGGCCCGTGGCGTTATATTACCGTTATCGACGTACCCCTTTCGATGATAGTGGATACCTTTATGTTGCCTATCGATGCCCGCCACGGGCCGTACAAGTAACTTCAGGCAAATGCGCCTGATTTCGCAAAATTAATCTACGTCGCGTCCGGGATATTCATCCTCATCGTCCCATTCTTTTGCCGCCGCAGCGCCTTCCTCGGTATCTAATGGTGGCTCCAGCTGATACTCGCCTTCGTCCCATTCATAAAGCGTATTTTCGTCCTGCCACTCTTCAAGCAGCTCTTGCTTGTCGAAGTCGTCATCAAAAATAGCCTGGGCCGCTTCGCCACTCAGGAAGCTTAAATCCTGAGTTTCCTCGCCTTCTTCGGAACCGAACTCGGCTTCCCACATGGTATCGCCGTCCTGCATGATAAATTTCTGCAAGTTAAACTGGCTGACTGAGGGTGTTTCGTCGTCTAAAGTCTCGGCATTTTTCTCCAGAAACTCTTCACGTGCTGCATCTACAGCCTCTTCCAGCGTGGCATACAGTGACATATTCCCTCCTTTCACACAGGTTGCAATGTTTTTAGGAAAGGATAGTAGAAGATTTAAGGGTCACAGCAAATTAGGAGTAAAAAAACTTAATTTACTGTATTGAAGAGGATTTATTGAGCTAAAAGACAGGCTTAGGTGTCGGGATCCGGTAACTAGCGCGTGCGTTTGATATAGCCCTTCAGCGGCTCTGCGTTTAAGCGGCCGTTTCACCAGAGATGGCAATAAAACTGGCGGCAGTATTAGGAAGCACTCCTGAAATGTGGATGCGCCTGCAAGCGAGCTATAGTCAGGAAGTTGCTGCAAAAGCTGTTGATACCTCTCGGCTGACCCAGTTTTATAAGCCTGCTTTTTTTACGCCTCATTGGGTTTAAGGGACAATGTATGCGCTGAAAGATAGGGAAACGGACGAGGGCTTTTTTTGGGAAATTTACTTCTATAAACGGGATTGCAGGCAATGAGTAATAATCGCTTTCTGCACCGGCAATAACCACTGCTTTTGCTGATAGCCCGCGAAGTTAGGGTAGTGCAGCGGATCAAAATCCAGCTCCTGCCCGAGAGTAAAAGGTGGCGTTGGCAACAGCGTGGGGTTACCCAGTTTTTGCAAGATTGATTCCGTTAATGCAAGAGGTGTTCCGCAGTCTTTAGGCCAGCCATCGGTTATCACCACATCGGCGTTGAAATTAGGTTCAGAAATGAATGTAACGCCTGCAAGATCACTGTGAAACTGTGGCGCGCAGCAGTGGATCAGCTGCAAACCCAGCACCGAAGCAAGACGTTGCCAGGAGCGGAAAACGTTGGTTGTTGGCCCCCACAGGCAAATACGCAGCTGTTGGATGGGACCCAACGATTTATTAATCCAGAATGCATCGGTCAACACTTCACACGGATGTTCCTCGCTCGACATCGCATTGATCACCGGTTGGTTAGCATGCCGGGCAAACTGCTCCAGCCTTTGATGATTTGATTCCCTGATGACATAAAGATCGTAAAAGGGGTCAAGATATCCCGCCAGATCTTCTGCCCGCTCGGCAGTCTTAAGAAGATTAGGCAACTCGATAAATGAGATGCCCAGTTCCCTAAATGCCTGAATAAAAGTCGTTCGTGTGCGTATGCCATTCCCTTCAAACGACCAGCCCACTTTGCAGGCGAGCTTGGGTAGAGGAGATTCTGTCAGCCGCCAGATCTCGCGAATATTCTCAGGCGTAAGGTCACGTAGACTTAACAGATCCATCATGCTATCTCGGATACTGAGTCATTTTATAGTTCAGGCTTTTCTTAACCGTTGGCCATTCCGCATCAATAATTGAGAAAATCACCGTGTCACGATAGCTGCCGTCAGCGTCTTTTTGCATATTACGCATCACGCCGTCTTGCTTGGCGCCAAGGCGTGCAATGGCGGCTCTGGAAGCGTGATTATGCCAATGTGTTCTGAATTCTACGGCAATGGCTGAAAGCTGTTCAAACGCGTGTCGGAGCAGCAGGTATTTACATTCAGTATTTACCGCCGTCCTTTGCACACTTTTCGCGTACCAGGTAAAACCAATCTCAACGCGATGGTGTTGATTATCGGCACGGCAAAAGCGTGTCGTTCCGACTATTTGCCGGGTTGCATTAAGCACCACGGCAAACGGCAGAGAAACGCCCGCTTGCTGCTCTTTCAACGCAGTGGCAATAAATCCTTCAACGTTATCTTTAGTCGGGACAAAGGTGTACCACAAATTCCACAGTTCGCCATCGGCGACGACATTGGCCAAGGCCTCTGCGTGCTGGGTACTTAAAGGAATGAGCGTGACCGTTTCGCCGGGTAAAGTGATTTCTTGCAACCAGTTTTCAGAAGCCATAATCCTTATTTTTCCTTGAATTAGAACATTCCTATACCCTATAACTCAAAATGGATTCTGCCAACAAATTTTAAACAGATTGGTGCCTATTTCATCTGCGTGTTTGTCAGCAGAGGTTCAGCTTTGCAAAGAGGTTGAGACAATAAGGTAAAGGTTTAGCAAACGGGGTTTATTCGCTGAAAATACTGGCTCAAAGTAAGGGTGAACTCATTGGATAAGGCCGTTACTATGAAAATATCATCCCGCAGTATCTTGTTGCCGCTTTGTGGTATCGCCGCGTTAATCAGCGTTGGAAGCCAGGCGGCAGAAACTAGTGACCCAGCTCCACAGAATGCGCCTGTCAGTCATCCACAGGGAGAGCCGCCGTTCCACGGTGAAGGCCCACATTTCCCACCAATGGGAATGATGATGCCGCCACCGCCAATGCCGGGTTTCTGCCACGGTTTTGAGCTGTTCTGCGCATCTGTAGCCAGCGATAATCCTACCGATACGCTGCAAAAGCTGAACAGCGTGATCCCTGCGCCTACCGCCGGTAAACATTATGAAGTGCGTGTTTCAGTGGTTGAAGTTCCGGACTTCCCGCACCATGAGCATGACCACGATCATGGTCCAAGAGGCCCGCAGCCTGAAGGCAAGTAATTAGCGGCTGGATTAAACCAGCGTCGCCTGATGCAGGACGGGAGGTTATTCGACCGTTGCCTGTCTTGGGCGGCGCTGCAAACTCCAGTAGGAGTAACAGGCGTTAAACAGTACGACACAGGCGGTGACGCAAAATACGGCTCTGAATCCGTAACCTGCCGAGACTGAGGCGCCCAGCAAGGGGCCGGTCACATTACCGACATCGCGAAAAGACTGGTTATAGCTGAATACCCGGCCTGCAACCTGGTTGGTACAGTTATAAATTAGTAAAGTTTGCACCGCTGGCAGTAACGCACCATCACACGCCCCAAGTAAAAATCTTAGAATGCCTAACTGAAACGGATTCTGCACAAACGCCATCGGGATGAGCAACAGCACCGACACGCCTAACATCGCCACTAAAATTCTTTCCGGTCCTATTCTGTCTCCTAACTTGCCTAGTCTGGGCGCGCTTATTAGTGCCGCAATACCGGGTACGGAGGCAATCATGCCGCTGATAAACGCCAGACTTTGCGTATTGCCCGCCAGTTCGCGCACATAAAGAGTAAGAATTGGCGCGATAGAACCGGTCGCTACCTGAATAATCAGGGTTGTTACAAACAGGCAAAGTATCAGCTTGGGATCTTTGAGCGAGGCGAAGACCTGCTTGCGGCTCAGCATGTCTTTTTTGTTGATTGGGACAAACTGCTCGCGGATAAGATACAGCGTCATCAGGAAACAGATAAACAGCACGGCTGCGGTGATAAAGAATACCGGTCGCAGGCCATAGCTGTCTGCCAGAATACCGCCGACCAGTGGCCCGATTAGCGCGCCGCTTACCGCGCCAGTCGATAATGTTCCCAACGCCCAACCACTTTTATTACGCGGAATTTGCGTGGCGATCAGGGCATTGGCATTAGGAACAAACCCGCCGAGCAAGCCTAATAGCGCGCGTAAAATCAGGAACTGCCAGATGTTGTGCGCCATTCCCATCAGTGCCATCACGATAGCCATGCCCAGCGCCGACCGTAACAGCATGATCTTACGCCCTTTACGGTCAGCTAATCCTCCCCAGAATGGCGAAGCAACGGCAGAAAACAGGAAGGTAATACTAAATACCAGGCCTGACCACATGTTGAGTGATTCGTGGCCGGTGACCCCCAGCGTTTCAATATAAAGCGGCAGAAAGGGCATGATAAGGCTGAAAGCCGCACCGGTAAGAAAACAGCCGATCCAGGCAACAAACAGATTACGTTTCCAGTTAATAGGTTCTGGTGCTTTAACCGATGCAGGTGCGGAGGTCATAAAATACCAATGAGTGAGGTCCATTTACTCTGTGAAGAGGGCAAAACAGAGCGCAACAAATATGAATTAGCGTGATAATTATGCGCCGATAAATTACTCAGTTCAATGATGTTGCCAACTTATTACGAAAAATTAAATAAGATTATAAAGATGAGAATATTGTGAGTATCAGATAAAAATCACAACAAAATCAAAGTGAATGATGGGTAACCCAGACTTGAGTTACCCTTAAAAATCGAAGATTTAGCGCAGGGCAGGATTACTTACCACCGAGTATCGACCGCTGCCGAGCAACATAATCACCAGACCGCCGAAGAAATATAGTGCTTCGGTTTCAAGTCCCCAGGCTCCCACTTCGGTGCGTGTGAAGAATTTACCGCCAACCACCAATAAAACAGCAACAACCAGATTGACGGACATCACCAGCGCAGCAGGGCGGGTAAAAATACCCAGAATAATAAGTACCGGCGCAATCACTTCGCCAATGTAGGCACCATAGGCAATAAAACCAGGCAGCCCGTCAGCCTCCAGCATCTTGGCAATCCAGCCTACGCCATTTTCTATTTTGGCCGCACCGTGGAACAGAATAAGAATGCCGAATGTCAGTCTTAACAATAGTTTGCCAAAGTCAGGATGATCGGTAAGACGAGTAAACGAAGTGTTTAATTTTGCCAGCATAATGATGTCCTTTGAGAGTGTTAACGCCGCCCTCCTGACGCTTTTCACTAACCCTGTAAAAAATTAGCAATTAATCACGTCAGGAAATTATGACTCAGTATTGGCTGCATTTCGTTCAGAGGAAATCAGATAAGTTTGATGAAGTCTGTCAAAAAAACTGTTTTAGCAAATCACTCAGGCTGAAATAGAAAAACCCCAGGCAGATAATGAAATCTATACCTGGGGTTTACAGGCTCGGACTTAATGTTTAATACAGTGAAGGCTCACCTTCGGGGCGGGTCTTAAAGCGACGATGCAACCACATATACTGCTCAGGCGCGAGCTTGATTTCACCCTCAACCACTTTATTCATGTAGGTCGCCGCTGCAATTTCATCATCGAGAGGAAAATCTTCTACCGCCGGATGCAGCAGCAGTTCATAGCCTTTGCCGCCCGGTAAACGACGCGGAGTAAAAGGAATAATGGCCGGTTTACCCATACGAGCCAGCAGATAGGTGCCGGTGGTAGTCGCGGCTTTATCAACGGCGAAGAAAGGCACGAACACGCTGGCACGCGGGCCATAATCGTGATCGGGCGCGTACCAGATAATCTCACCCTGCTTGAGGCTGCGGATCATCCCTTTAAGATCTTTGCGATCTAGCATGGCTTTGTTCGATCGCATACGGCCTTTGGTCTGCATCCAGTCCATCAGCTTATTATCATGCGGGCGATAAACGCCGACACCTGGATTATGAATACCAAAAATACGCGCGCCTAGTTCAAGAGTCAGAAAATGCACGCCAATCAGCAGCACACCCTTTTGGTTATCACGCGCCTGCTGAATATGCTCAAGACCGCTGACCTTAAACCAGCGTTCGATACGCCAGTCGGGCCAGAACCAGGCCATTCCCGTTTCAAACAATGCCATGCCAACGGATTCAAAGTTTTTAATAATTA
Organism: uncultured Gammaproteobacteria bacterium; assembly: GCA_963747655.1. GTDB lineage: Bacteria > Pseudomonadota > Gammaproteobacteria > Enterobacterales > Enterobacteriaceae > Rouxiella. Next base: position 30,113 of record CAVVFS010000001.1, read on the forward strand.
ACTGGTCGCGCTGATTTTGCGGCATATCCGGGAAGCACAGTTCCAGATTGCGCTGTGCGATAGCCGTGCGGCGTTTTAAGAAACGGATTGAGAAACGGCCGATACCGCATCCCATGCGATAAATAATTGGGTAGGGCAAAAGCACCAGCAGGTACAACAGTCCCAGCCCCATCCAGGTAAGCCAGTAACGTGGATGCAAAAGTGAACGGTTAAAGGTTGGTACTTGAGTCATAAAATCTCTGCGTCATAGTTTTGAAGTAGGAAAATATAAGCTCCGTCCAGGCTGTATTAACTATCGGATTACAGAGGTAAATATCAGATATGCAACACAGTCTGCTAGCAGCTCGCCGAGGGAGATGCCTGCTTAATAGGGTGAATCATTGTTGCAGCAGGTAAGTCTTCATCAGCAAAGTGGTTTATTTTGGCATTTTTTTTAATTAAGTAGAAAATTCATGGCATTAAAACCTCATTTTACGCAGATTTAGAGTATTTTTAATACCAGCGTGAGTGATTTTTATACTTTGGTTGTTTGTCTATTAACTCACCTGTCGGCATAAAGTTATCGAATATTAGTCAGAACTGGCGGTTTTAATATTGATAAAGAATAGGGTTTTGTCAATTTGGCCGCCGTTTAAGTGACGTTTAAAGCGCAACCGGAAGTATTCCGATAGGGAAAAGGCCAATAAAAAAAGGACGTCTGAATGCAGACGCCCTTTGCGAAAGGCTGTAGCTCTAAAGCCAGCAATTAACTGTTATTTAGCGTTAAAAAGACCTTTTACGGCATGAGGTTCGCTGCGCCAGTATTGTTTCGGAGCACTGACTTTTGCACCGAGTTTTGCAGCCGCGTGCCATGGCCAGCGTGGGTCATAAAGAATACCTCGCGCCAGTGCCACCATATCTGCCTGACCGGTGCCAATAATTGCTTCGGCCTGCTCGGCTTCAGTAATCAACCCCACGGCGATGACCGGCATATCGACAGCCTCTTTAATACTTTGCGCGAATGGCACTTGATAATTAGGCCCAACGGGGATTTTTTGCTGTGGAGCCAAGCCGCCGCTGGAAACGTGCACGTAGTTACAGCCCAGTTTTTCCAACTCTTTCGACAGAGCGACTGACTGTGTGATATCCCAACCCCCGTCTACCCAATCGCTGGCAGAAATACGCACACCGATAGGCTTATTGTTAGAGAATACCTGGCGAACGTCCTGATAAATCTCAAGCAGCAGGCGAATGCGATTTTCAAAAGAGCCGCCGTACTGATCGCTACGCTGATTAGACAGAGGAGACAGGAACTGGTGCAGCAGATAACCGTGTGCGCCGTGAAGTTCAATCAGATCAAACCCCAGCTTGTCCGCGCGTTTAGCACTCTCGACGAAGGCTTTTTTAAACTCGTTGATTCGCTCAATCGACATTTCTTCTGGAGCCGCATCGCTTTCGGCAAAACCGATGGCAGAAGGAGCAATGGTTTGCCAGCCGTCTAGCTTATCGCTGATTTGCGTTCCGCCTTCCCAGGGTGCGTAAGTTGACGCTTTACGTCCGGCGTGACCTAACTGAATCCCTAAAGGCATATCACTGTTTTCACGCAGAGAAGTCACCAGGCTCAACATCGCCTCTTCGGTTTCATCATTCCACAGACCTAAATCTTGTGGAGAAATACGACCTACGGCTTCAACGGCGGTTGCTTCCAGGATCAGCAGGCCTGCGCCCGAAAAAGAAAGCTGACCAAGGTGAGCATGATGCCAGGAAGTCGCCTTTCCTTCTTCTGCCGAATATTGGCACATTGGGGCAATAATAATGCGGTTCTTTAAGGTTAGTGAACCCAGTTTAATGCTTTCAAATAGCTTGCTCATAGTGAACCTCGAATACGTTTAGGTTAAAGAAGTATGCACGCAAATTGCGTTAACAGAAGCTTTAATCCTGGTGGCTTTTTCAGGTATGATAGCGCCGCTTTAATTTTTACTCTGCTTAGAATAGCCTCAACGAAAGACAGGAAAGTACACCATGCCAGTGTTACATAACCGAATTTCTAACGAGGAACTGAAGGCGCGCATGTTGGCTGAAACCGAGCCACGCACCACAGTTTCTTTTTACAAATACTTCCATCTTGATGATCCTAAAGCATTTCGCGACCAACTCTACCTCGAATTGGTTAAGTTAAATGTTTTTGGCCGCATTTATGTGGCTAAAGAAGGCATCAACGCGCAAATCAGCGTGCCGCAAAGCCAATTTGAAGCTTTCAAACAGCTGCTGTTTACTTGTCATCCTGCTTTCGACAATATTCGTTTGAATATTGCGCTAGAAGACGACGGCAAATCGTTCTGGGTGCTGCGTTTCAAAACCCGTGAGCGCATTGTTGCCGACGGCATCGACGATGAAACTTTTGATCCTTCCAACGTGGGTGAATATCTCAAGGCGGAACAGGTCAATGCAATGATTGACGATCCTGATGCGTTGTTTGTCGATATGCGTAACCACTACGAATACGAAGTGGGGCATTTTGACCAGGCGATTGAAGTTCCTTCTGACACCTTCCGCGATCAGCTGCCAATGGCTGTTGATATGCTTAAGGATAATAAAGATAAAAAAATTGTTATGTACTGTACCGGCGGAATTCGCTGTGAAAAAGCCAGTGCTTACATGCTGCATAACGGTTTTAAAAATGTTTATCACGTCGAAGGCGGTATCATTGAATACGCACGCCGCGCCAAAGAGCAAGGTTTGCCGGTTAAATTCAAAGGTAAAAACTTCGTATTCGACGAGCGCATGGGCGAACGTATTTCAGACGACGTGATTGCCAACTGTCACCAGTGCGGTGCCGAGTGTGATAATCACACCAACTGCCTGAACGACGGTTGCCACTTGCTGTTTATCCAATGCCCGACCTGTGCGTCAAAGTTTGAAGGATGCTGTAGCGAAATCTGCCAGACTGAGCTTAAATTGCCACCTGAGCAGCAACGTGCGCTGCGCGCGGGCCGTGAAAATGGTAATAAAATCTTCAATAAATCCAAAGGATTATTGCAGACTACCATGCACATTCCTGCACCAAAAGATGCCGCTTCTCAAGACTGATTAGCCGCCTCTCTGATTAAGCCTGCTGGTTATTTGCAGCAGGCTTAACTCTTCTGCTTTCCCTTCATTAGCATTCTGGTTCAATACCTCTGATTCAAGACCTCTGATTCAAGACCTCAAGCTTTTCTTTAATGACCTCAAACTTCTCATTCAAAATCTCGAGCAGCCTCGTTTAAAAATTTAGAGCTAGCCCTTTGTCGCTATGTATTTTCATCAGACTTGGCGGGTCGAAATATTCATCTTCAAGCCGGGTGATTCTGTGGTGCATTAAGCTCTGTTGATTGCCACTGAAATGTCATTTTTAGGTAAGGGTAAATTTTTTCTCGGGTCAGTTTTTGCTGACTATACTTTTAATCAGGGGAGGCGAATTTACAGCCAAATTTTCGCAGATTTAAAATATTTATCTAATTAATCATGAGGTTGTATTTAATTTTTTATTGAAAGCGCTGCAAGTTTACAAGGGTAAGAGATGTTAATACATACAGTAAACTTGATCAGGATCTTATTTTTGTATAGGTTAAAGATCTGTAAACATCGATTTCACAGACGACAGCGGCATGGATTTAAATGCCGTTTTAGACAAGAAAATAAGTGAATAATAAACGCTGCTGCATAGCCTTCGCATCATGTTCATTCATTATAAATGAATGAACCAACGACCCGGGAAGCGAACGCTATGATGCTGCACTGAAGGCCATAGTGGCGACATCTGAGGTTATTTTATGAAAGATTCAACCGAATCTCACACTTCACACATCAGGTTCTGGCGTAAGCGCAACAAGCCGGAGCTCACCCTTGACGATATTACTATCGTAGATCGAAAAATGCTTAACCGTGCCGTGGGTGCCGCTGCATTGGGTAATGCCATGGAATGGTTCGATTTCGGTGTCTACAGCTTTCTCGCCGTCACCATTGGCCACGTATTTTTCCCCAGCGGCAGCGCATCGGCACAGCTGATTGCGACTTTTGCCACCTTCGCCGCGGCTTTCCTGGTACGCCCGTTAGGCGGGATGGTATTCGGCCCGCTGGGTGACAGAATTGGTCGTCAAAAGGTGCTGGCATTTACCATGATCATGATGGCGACAGGGACTTTTTGTATTGGCCTGATACCTAGCTATGAGCATATAGGTCTTGCTTCACCGATCCTGCTTTTGCTGGCGCGTTTGGTTCAAGGTTTTTCAACAGGGGGAGAATACGGCGGGGCTGCGACCTTTATCGCCGAGTACTCCACCGATAAACGCCGCGGATTTATGGGCAGTTGGCTGGAGTTCGGCACCTTGGGCGGTTATCTGTTGGGTGCAGGGCTGGTAACCGGCTTGACCGCCTATATGTCGTCGGAACAACTGCTGGCATGGGGTTGGCGTATTCCGTTCTTTATTGCCGCGCCTTTAGGTCTGTTTGGCCTGTATATTCGTTTGAAGCTTGAAGAGACTCCGGCTTTCCAGAAACACATGGAAAAACAGGACCAAATTGAGCACAACAAACCGCAACAAACGCTGTTAGAGATGCTGCGCAAATACTGGCGTCCGATGCTGCAATGTATTGGTCTGGTGCTGCTGTTTAATGTCTCCAACTATATGCTGACTTCTTATATGCCAAGTTATCTGACCAGCGTCTTAGGGCTTAGTGAGCTAAGCGGTCTGATGCTTATCATGGTTGTGATGTTTATCATGATGCCAATGACGCTGCTGTTAGGTTATTGGAACGACCGACTAGGGCGTAAGCCGGTGTTATTAGCCGGTGCGGGTGGTCTGATTTTATTTTCGATTCCTGCGATGATGTTAATTGGTCACGGCGGTATGATTGGCGTATTTTGTGGGCTGATGCTTCTGGGCGTACTGCACACCTTCTTTAGCGGCACAATGCCCGCTGCATTGCCGGCATTATTCACTACTAATACTCGTTATAGCGCATTGGCAGTTGGCTTTAATATTTCAGTCTCGCTATTTGGTGGTACCACGCCGCTGATAACTTCCTGGCTGGTATCGGCCACTGGTAATGTTATGGTTCCTGCCTATTATCTTATGGGCGCCGCAGTCATTGGTGCTATTACCGTCTTTTCCCTGAAAGAGAGTGCGCGTAAGCCATTAATTGGTTCTGCACCTGCGGTAGAAAACAAGGAAGAGGCCAGGAAACTGCTTAAGAAGCTGCATTTACGACGTAATAAACGCGATCAGGAAAAAGCGGAGCTAAGTAATAATACTCCTGCCCATTAACACTTCCTGAGTTTCAGATACTTTATTTTAAGGCTGCCTGCGGGTAGCCTTATTTTTTTATCCATTATTAAATTCACGCAGGTTAGCGGGTTAGAGAAATAATATCTGCTTTAGTTTGACGACTCAGCGGTCGCTGTGCCGAAGGATTAATTGGCCAGTAAAAGTACTTAATTAAATTATAGATAAAACAAAACTCCAGGCGATTTCTGACCTTTATTTTCTGTGTGATATGCCTTTTGTGAACATACACCGTTCTGTCGCTGATATTGAGTTTCTTGGCAATCCGATAATTTGGGGTTTCGGCCATCCAGTCATTCATGACCAGTATTTCCTGATCGCTATAAATAGAGTAGGGCTGAGTGCAAATTTGTAATGATTCGCCACTGGATGCCATAGCAATAAGTCGAAGAAGTAACGATTTAACTCTATGTTTTTTAGTAATTAAAAAGTTTTCTGCGAGAGTGATGGGCTCGTCGCTGTCAGGATAATTCGCATCGAGATAACCGTAAACTTTACTGCAACTCCTTAATTTTAAAAAATTATTAATATTACTGTTGATTTGACCGCAGTGGCAGTGGCAGGTCATATTTGCCAAAATAATATCGGGTTTAAACTCAGGAGCCTCAACTAAAGCTTGCTCCAGACAGTTTACATCTATTACCTCAATATAATGACTTTTAGTCAACGTCAACAACATACCCAGGCGCATAAAACTACAGGGCTCTACAATAAGTATTTTCACCAATGACATCCTTGTTATATTTATAGGGGGAGGGGAACGATCACTCCTGTGATCCTGGGAAAGCAGAATAGGGCGAAATAATAGGCAATGTCAAATAATGGGTTAAAAAATTTGAATAATATAGACGAGGATTATTTTTGATATAATAAGTATTCGCCGCATGTATTAATCAGCGAATACTTGATTTATTCTATGAGCGTTATTTGAAACGTGATAGAGAGAATGGCGTCATATCAGTTTTAGGTGCAAGATTCTGAGCGAACAACGCGACAGTTTCACCCAGCGCGCTGGCAAACTTGAATCCGTGACCGCTTAAACCGGAAATGACCAGGGTATTACTGTGATCGGGAACTCGGTCAATAATAAAATCCTCATCCTCGGTCACATCATAAGTACAGGAGGCGCCGTGAAGGCAAACTCCAACACCAGGCAAAAATTGGCGTAAGAAACCAAAGACTTCTCGCCCGTCTTCGACCTCGCTACCAAAAGGTGTGCGCTCCTCAGGGGAGTTAATAGGCTGACCGCCATTGTGTTTGCCCAATTTCAGGCTGTCTTTTACTGCCGGAAAACCATAAAACTGATCGCCAGCCGTGGTTTCTACGGTAAAAGCCGGGAAGTTATTTTCTTCACTATAACGGCCATCTGCCTGATGCCAGGCAAAGACTTTACGCATAGGTGTCATCGGCAGCGAAGGTAAGAATTTTTTCACCCAGGTTCCGGCGGTTAATGCCAATTTAGGGGCGCGAAACTCACCTTCTTTAGTAACGACAACTGCGGTTTCACCTTCATAATAAATACTGTCTACCGGGCAGTTAAATAGCTGGGCACAGCCTGCTTCTCTCGCGAGTCGGATATAACCTGTAATTGCTTTCTCGCAGTAAAGATATCCAGAGTCCGGTTCGAATACGCCGCTATAATCGTCGGAAACATTCAGCTGAGGCCATTTAAAACGGATTTGTTCAGCGTTCAATGTCTGAGTATTAAGATTGAATTCCACTGCACTGGCTTTAACATTGGCAATAAATTCGGATCCCTGCGGGCCAATATTGATCACGCCGCAAGAGCGAAAAATCTCTTCCCCGGTGAGGAAAGCCAGCTCGTTCCACAACGCCTGAGCGCGTAATACCATTGGCACATAGCGCGCGCCTTCACCATAAGCGTGACGAATAATTCGTGTCTCACCGTGATGACTGGCTTGCTTGTGCGGAGGCATTGCACTGTCAATCATCAACACTTTCAGCCCGGCGCGCGTGGCATAAAAGCCTGCGGCAGCACCAACTGAACCACTACCCACCACTATTAAGTCATAATCCATCAGACGACGGTTCCTCGGCATAAATAAAAAGGGGACAGAGAATGATAGTGATTTTCTAGGACGGATAGCAAGGCAGAAGAAGGCATTAAAAAGGCACCCGGAGAAAGCTCGCGGGTGCCTTAGGCTAGATAGTTCTGGTTAATGTTTTCTTTGATCAAGGAACTCATACTCGTGTGATTCGATCTTTTCTATGCCAGCTTCAAGGATATTGATCAGTTGCCTTGCAACGTCGGTAGTTAACCATAAGGTTCTGTCTACCTGAGCATCCTCTGGCGTTTGGTCTTTAGAAGACAGGTAATGAAGACGTATCATCATGGCGTCGTAAGAATCTACGGTACTGATATCCCAACCTACAAGCGGGTGTGTCTGAATAACTTCATCATTTCTGTCCATATAGACCCCTTATATTGTAGTGACTAACGTGAGTGACTAACGAGGATCAATGCGGCTCATTATCTGGTGAGCAGATTAAGTATAAGCATTTATTCGAGTTTTGGCAGGGGGATCCCCTATTTAGTGATAAATATTTTTTTTAGTACAATTTGTAGGCGTTGTGTATGGCGGCAGAAAATGGATGAAAGGAAATAAAAAAGCCGGACAGCGACGCCCGGCAAAGATACTGGTGGCTTGTTCAGCCTGGTTATTATTAATTTGTAGGATAATTAGTATTCGTTATCAGTGGAAAACCAGTCATCGGCACTTTCCCAGGTTTCCTGCAATATTTCTTCAATCAGATCTTTATCGGTTTTTGCACCACCCATAACCGTAAGACTATTGGCACCGGCGTAGCGTACATAAACGCTATTATCGGTATCAGAGAATTTTTTATTGATACGCTTACTTAGCTCACCTGACAGTGCTTCCAGTGCGCCAACCGGCAAAGGTTTGGTCCTGTCAATGCAGACTTCAATACGCATGATTGCCACTCCGTATAATTAATACTGTAAATATATACAGTTAATTTAGGAAGAGCAATAGGGGAAGAGAAATAACGGGAAGGGGATAACCTTCCCGCTGCCATTAACTTTTATAAGAAGCCCACTTTTATAAGAAGCTAACCCTCGTAAGAGTTAGCCATTATCAGAGTGATTAAAAGGCGGTAACTTTCCAGTTCAGTGTTTGACCTGCCAGGAATGGCACGATGGAATCATTGCCCAAAGGAATGGTTTCAGGCTGAGTCACAGGAGTGCGGGTCAGTTCAACGGTACCTTCGTTTAATGGCAAGCCGTAGAAGTTAGGACCATTTTCTGAACAGAAAGCTTCGAAATGTTCCAGAGCATTCATTTCTTCAAACACAGTGGCGTAAGCAGACAGTGCCAGAGGAGCGTTGAAACAGCCTGCACAACCACAGCTGGACTCTTTCAGATGCTTAGCGTGAGGAGCTGAGTCAGTCCCCAGGAAGAAACGCTTGTTACCGCTAGCGATAACTTCACGCAGCGCCTGTTGGTGCACATTGCGCTTGAGGATCGGCAAGCAGAACAGGTGAGGACGCACACCGCCAACCAGCATGTGATTACGGTTAAACATCAGGTGCTGAGGGGTGATAGTCGCGCCCAGATACTCATTACCGCCTTGCACATACTGCGCGGCTTCCTGAGTTGTGATGTGCTCGAATACTATCTTCAACTGCGGGAATTGGCGACGAATAGGGTCCATCACTTCATCAATGAAACGCGCTTCGCGGTCAAAAATATCCACATCGGCGTGAGTCACTTCGCCGTGGATAAGCAACGGCATACCGATTTTCTGCATCCGCTCCAGCACCGGATAAATGCTTTTCACGTTAGTCACGCCATGGCTAGAGTTGGTCGTCGCATTGGCGGGATAAAGTTTGGCCGCGGTAAATACGCCTTGCTCGAAACCGCGAGACAGCTCATCTGGATCCAGTGAGTCAGTCAGGTAGCAGGTCAGCAGCGGGGTAAATTTGTGTCCCGCCGGAATAGCCGCCTCGATGCGGGTACGATAGGCGATAGCAGCGTCAACGGTGGTGATTGGCGGCGTCAGGTTTGGCATCACAATCGCACGGCCAAAAACTTCACTGGTAAACGGCAATACCGTATTCAGCACAGCGTCGTCGCGAAGGTGGATATGCCAGTCATCTGGGCGGCGTATTTTTAAAACTTGCGGTATTGCGGTCATGTTACAAAACTCCGGCATTGAGAGACAGGACGTTCGAATCAGGTGCAGTAATGGGAGCATTATCGGCGGGGTATAAGGATAAGCGCAAAATGTAAAGGATGCATCAGTTTGTTAAGTTAACATTGAAATCAGTGTTAATCAGGTTGCATAGTCGATGAGAGTTATTAGAATCTCTTAAATTATCTGCGCGCTTAGAAGCTAAATTTATTATACAGGAGTTGAATCTATGGAAATTCGTATCGTTGCCCCACTGACGGTAAAGCCGGAGTATCTTGAAGAGGTGACTCAAGCCATGCTAGCCGTTGTGGCGGCAAGCCGTGAAGAACTGGGTTGCCTGCAATATGATTTGCATCAGGAGATTGGCAGCACCCATAGTTTTGTTTTTTATGAACGCTGGCGCTCTGATGAAGCCGTTGCTCAGCACGAAGCAAGTGAGCACTTTCAGCATTTTGTTACACAGCTAGATGGCAAACTGGAATCGATTGAAATTAAGAAACTTAAGCTGTTTGCCTAGAGGATAGGCCTTTCAATGGGCAGTTAATTTGGGAAAGTTCAGCAGCTAAAGTTTGATGATAAAAAATTTAGTCATAAAAAAACCCGCCAATGGCGGGTTTTTAGTTTCGGAGCGAATACCGAGTTACTGTGGCATTTCTGGCTTGGTAGCCGGAGCTGTCGCAGTCGTCACCGCAGCGTGTCCACCCGCAGAACCTTTACCTTCGAAATCATAGGCTGGGCGTACCCAGTCGCTGAAACGTGGTGGTTCTGCAACGTAGGCTGCCGCAGGAGCTTTAGTCATCGGCGCAGTAGCGTGATGTTTAAAGCGAGGCTGGGCATCGCTTGATGCTTCAACTTTTGCAACTGGCTGAGCAGCTGGTTCAGCCACTTTAGGTGCCTGGGCAATCGCTGTAGCAGACGTAGTGTAATGGGAAGAAGTGGTGTAAGCCGGAACTTCAATCGCCGGTGCCTGAGATTCAGTCGCCTGAATGCCTGCAACTTCGACCTTAACCGAGGCTTCTTCAACCGCTGGCTGAGCGGTTTCCACTGCATGTTCAACCGGAGCAGGAGAAGCGTTAACTTCTTCAACCTTCGGTTCAGTAACTGGCTCTACCGCTGCCGTTTCTGCAACAGTAGGTTGTACAGTTTCCACAGCTGCAGGTTCCACCACAGCAGGTTCTACCACGACAGGCTCGGTAGGCTTAGGTGCCGGAACTTCTGCATCAGTTGCTTCGAGCGTTGCAGGTTCAACCACGTGCGGTTCAGCTGCGATAGCCGTCTCAGCTTTAATCGCTTCAACTTCCTGCTCAATAACCTGCTGGGCTTCTGCAAAGGTCAGCGTCGCAGACTTGGTCGATGCAACAGAAACAGGAGCAGACTCGGCAGCACTAGAAGCAGAAGCTGTTTCTGTCACTGGAGTTGCTACGGCTGCTGCTGGAGTATATTCCTTAGCGATTTCAACCTGCTCGGTCAATACTGCTGCTTTTGCAACGGCCTCGACGTGTGGCTGATATTGCTCAGTCTGAACCTGCTCTGCCTGAACAACCGGATAAGAAATCCACACTTTGCCCGATGCCATTTCCGGAGATACAAACGCACCAGCCAACGGCATTGGCGACTGAGTCGGGTAACGCTCATCACGGTAGCGACGACGGCGTTGACCGCTGACACGCAGGTGACGAGGAGAACGACGTGAACGGCGCGGCATACCGTTTTCACGGTTGTTGTCGCTTTGAGCATCGTCGGACTCTGCATCATTACTGACTTCCAGAGTCGGCGCATAGTGGTCTGATACTTTCACGTCTGCAGCTTTTGGCTCAACAGAACGCTCAACCGGTTTAACCCCGGTAATTAGCATTTCTGCTGCATCTTCAACGTCTTGATCAACTTCGGCAGACTCAAAACGAATCTTCTGGTTGAGTGGGCGACGTTGGCGACGCTGAGAAGGCATGCGATCTTCTTGCTCTTCAGCTACCGCAGCAACAGGTGCAGCGACGACTTCTTCAACGACAACCGTTTCAGCAACTTTCTCTTCCTGCTGATTTTTACGCTTGTCGTCGTTACGGCGACGTGAGCGATCGCCACGTTCGCGGCGAGGTTGTTGCTGCTGTTGCTCTTCGCGAGCCGGCGTATTTTCAACTTCCTGAACTGCGACTTCGGCCACAGCAGGCTCTTGATTACGGCGATTGCGGCGCTGGTCTTCACGCGGCTCACGAGTGTCGTTACGCTCGCTGCGATTATCGTTGCGCTCGTTACGGCTGTCAGTGCGGTTTTCACGGTTATCGCGATTGTTGTTACGATCGCCGCGCTCGCCACTGCGCTCACCGTTACGATCACGGCGAGTTCCCTGACGACGCTGATTGCGGCGCTCATTGTTACGGCGATTTTCGGTTTCAGTCGCGGTTTCTGGCTCGGCTTTAACTTCTTCAACCGGCTTCACTTCAGGCTGTGGCTCTGAGGCAAACAGATTTTTCAGACCACCAAACAGCTTGCTCATAAAGCCAGGCTTAGCCACGGCAGGCGCAGTGGCTGCTGCGGTGTTAACCGACGCTGTACGAGTTTGCGCTGCTACCGCTGGTTGCTGCTCGTAAACTGCCGGAGGAGCTTCTGCTGGCAGGGCAAATGTCGCAAGAGCAGGTTGCTCAGGGCGTTTACGCTCGGCTGGCAGCTCTTCTGAAGGTTGCAGCATTTCAGCTTCGTGCAACTGAGGCAGCAGATAGCTCAAGGTTGAAGACTCTTCGCCCTTACGCACACGCAATACGTGGTAGTGCGGAGTGTGCATTTGATCGTTTGGAACGATAACCGCACGAACGCCGCCCTGACGTTTTTCGATAGCATTAACTGACTCACGTTTTTCGTTGAGCAGGTAAGAAGCGATCGGAACAGGCACGATAGCGTGAACTTCTTTGGTATTTTCTTTCAGTGCTTCTTCTTCAATTAAACGAAGAATCGACAGAGAAAGGGATTCATTGTCACGAATAGTCCCGGTGCCGCTACAGCGTGGGCAAACGTGATGGGTCGACTCACCCAGAGAAGGGCTCAGACGCTGACGTGACATCTCAAGCAAACCAAAACGTGAAATACGGCCAATCTGGATGCGGGCACGGTCCTGACGAACGGCGTCGCGCAGACGGTTTTCAACTTCGCGCTGGTGGCGAACCGGGGTCATATCGATGTAGTCGATAACGATCAGGCCGCCGAGGTCACGCAGACGCAGCTGACGGGCAATTTCTTCCGCCGCTTCGAGGTTGGTATTGAAAGCAGTTTCTTCGATATCGCCACCGCGGGTTGCGCGGGCGGAGTTGATGTCGATAGCGGTCAGAGCTTCGGTGGTGTCAATAACAATAGAACCACCAGAAGGCAGGCGAACTTCACGCTGGAAGGCGGATTCGATCTGCGATTCGATTTGATAGTGGCTAAACAGCGGGATTTCACCAACATAAGGCTTAATCTTGCTGCTAAAATCTGGACGGCCCAGCGCGGCGATGTGTTCTTTCGCCAGCTCGAGAACTTTTGGGTTATCGATCAGGATTTCGCCGATATCTGGACGCAGATAGTCACGGAAGGCGCGAACGATAACGTTACTTTCCTGGTGGATAAGGAACGGAGCAGGGCGGCCTTCAGCGGCTTTCTTGATAGCGTCCCAGTGTTTCATGCGGAAACTCAAGTCCCACTGCAGTGCATCTGCATCTTTACCTACACCGGCAGTACGCACGATAAGGCCCATGCCATCAGGGAGTTGCAGTGAAGAGAGTGCTTCTTTTAATTCTGTACGGTCATCACCTTCGATCCGGCGGGAAATACCCCCAGCACGCGGATTATTAGGCATTAACACTAAATAGCTGCCGGCCAGGCTGATAAAAGTCGTCAGCGCTGCACCTTTGTTACCACGCTCTTCTTTATCTACCTGAACAATAACTTCCTGGCCTTCGCGCAGAACATCTTTGATGTTTGGACGACCATGAGAAGAATAATTGCTAGGGAAATATTCGCGGGCGATTTCTTTGAGAGGGAGAAAACCATGTCTTTCCGCACCATAATCAACGAATGCTGCTTCAAGGCTAGGTTCTATGCGGGTGATTTTACCTTTGTAAATATTGGCTTTTTTCTGCTCATGCCCAGGACTTTCAATATCCAGATCGTAGAGCCGCTGTCCATCCACAAGAGCAACGCGCAACTCTTCTTGCTGAGTTGCGTTAATCAACATTCTTTTCATCTTTAACTTACTCGTTATTTTTGCATTATTGTCAGAACTGCGGGCAAAATAACCTCTATGGCCGGATAAACCGTTGGCCCCGAGTCTTCTCGCATAGTCGTCAACCTCCCGGTTGTCGCCTGCATAGGGGCGCATTATTTTCGGTAAGTCTGCTTTTGCCGGGTAAATAACCACAGCTTAGTGAAAACAGTACTTTTAGTAGGGGAATAGCCTCTGATTATAAGTAGACAGATCTCATTCCATTTGCCGACCAAGCTGCAACCCGCAGCCCGCTAATTGCTTGATTTCACATTACGTCTTACGCCATTGCTGCGTTTTTGTGTAATCAGGCAAATCTATAATTCCAGCGTTTTCCCTAAGTTCAAGAGAATCAACGCGGAAGTGAGTTCATTATTCCATTGCTGGCACTGATATAGCAAGGTGACTTTTAAGTGAAGGTAAAGTTTATTTAGCACCATTGAACGCTATTACCCTGCCTTTATTATCCGAAAAATCGCTGGTTTTAAGTAATCCTCGACAGTTGCTGGTAAACTTAGAGTTAAGCACAGAAAAATCTGCGGCGCGAACCCCGCCTTCAATATTTAGAACCATCTAGAATCATGGCCAATGAAAACTGAGAATCCAACTGTACAATTAATCCCCATCACTGATGAAGAAGCTGGTCAAAGAATTGACAACTTTTTGCGTACTTTCCTCAAAGGCGTGCCGAAGAGCATGATTTATCGCATTTTGCGAAAAGGGGAAGTTCGCGTTAACAAAAAGCGCATTAAGCCGGAATATAAATTATTGGCGGGTGACGAGGTTCGCGTTCCTCCGGTTAGAGTGGCCGAGCGCGAAGAGATTCAGGTTTCTGCCAAGCTCGACAAAGTTGCGGCCCTTGAGCATTGCATCTTGTTTGAAGACGATCACCTGTTGATCCTCAACAAACCTTCAGGAACGGCGGTTCACGGTGGCAGTGGATTGAGCTTTGGTGTGATTGAAGGCCTGCGCGCCCTTCGCCCTGATGCGCGTTTCCTTGAGCTGGTTCATCGTCTGGACCGTGATACCTCCGGCGTATTGCTGGTTGCCAAAAAGCGTTCGGCGCTTCGTTCACTGCATGAGCAGCTGCGTATGAAAACCATGCAGAAAGATTACCTGGCGCTGGTGCGCGGTGAATGGCAAGCGCATTGTAAAGTCGTGCAGGCTCCGCTGTTGAAAAATATTCTTCAAAGCGGTGAACGCATTGTTCGGGTGAACAGTGAAGGTAAACCTTCCGAGACACGCTTCAAAATTGAAGAGAAATATGATTTCGCGACGCTGGTAAAGGCAAGCCCGGTTACCGGACGAACTCACCAGATTCGCGTACACACGCAATATGCCGGTCATCCTATCGCCTTTGACGACCGCTATGGCGATCGCGAATTCGACTCTCAGCTTGCCGGAATCGGTATCAACCGCCTTTTCCTGCACGCCGCCGCGCTGCGTTTTGAACATCCAGCAAACGGTGAGACGATGCGTATTGAAGCGCCGTTAGAGCCGAAATTGCGCAATGCCTTGACCAAATTGCGCAAAGGCACGAAATAATACCTGCTCGAAGCGAGCGATCCGAAATGCACTATTCGCAGAAAGTAAAAAGTAAAAGCGCCGCAGGGCGCTTTTTTATTGCCTCTTTTATCAAATAATAAATGCTTTTATTACATAACCTATTGTGTAAGCGGATTAATACCATGCTCACGCAACAGGGCGAGCAGGGCAATCAACGGCAGGCCAATCAGCGTGTTCGGGTCACGACCGTCGAGCTTCTCAAACAGACTGATCCCCAATCCTTCACATTTAAAACTTCCCGCACAGTCATAAGGCTGTTCCAGCTGCACGTAACCCATAATTTCATCACGGGTTAACGGGCGAAAATACACGTCAAAGGTTTCACAGAGCGTTTGAGCGTTCCCACTGTCGCTATCGAGCAGAGTCAGGCCGGTGTAAAAGCGCACTTGCTTGCCGCTTGCCTGAGTCAATTGGTCGCAGGCTCGCTCAAAAGTGTGAGGCTTGCCGAGGATCTTTGCATCGATCACGCAGACCTGATCCGATCCAATGATAAGATGACCCGGATAATTTGCCGCCAGAGCCTGCGCTTTTTGCACAGATAAACGACGAACCAGATCCTCCGCCGACTCTTGAAAGAGCGGCGTCTCATCAATATCTGGCGCGGCACAGCTGAATTCCAGCGCAGTTTTTTCAAGGATTGCGCGACGATAGGCCGAGGTAGAGGCCAGAAGGATCCTTTTTTGTGGCATTGTTTGCATAATTTTTTTCACAAAGCATGGCGTTATTGAATCACACATTTTAAACTGTCCGCCGCTGAGGAAGCGAATATTGGTGAAAGGCGCAGTAAAACGCCCTTTTTCTTTGACTCTAAGTCGTTACAAAGTTAATATGCGCGCCCTATGCAAAAAGTAAAATTACCCCTGGCTGTTGATGCCGTTCGTACTGCCCAAAAGCGTTTAGACTACATTGGAGTCTATGACGCTGAACAGGTGACACGTGTTGTAGCATCAGTAGTCAGTGTGGATTCAGATGTCCAAACCTCTTTGTCGTTTGATATCGACAATCAACGTCTGGCCGTTATTAAAGGTCAGTCGGATGTCACTGTTACTCTGGAATGTCAGAGATGTGGCAAGACGTTCGAACATCAGGTTCACACAACATATTGTTTTAGTCCTGTTAAGAACGATGAACAGGCTGAGGCATTACCGGAAGCGTACGAGCCGATCGAAGTCGACGATTTTGGCGAAGTTGATCTGCTGGCTATGATTGAAGACGAAATTATTCTTTCACTGCCTGTCGTTCCGGTACATGAATCTGAACACTGTGAAGTGTCCGACGCGGAAATGGTGTTTGGCAAACTGCCTCCTGAGGCAGAAAAACCGAATCCGTTTTCCGTATTAGCAAGTTTAAAGAAAAGTAATTGAGGAGTAAGGTCCATGGCCGTACAACAGAATAAACCAACCCGTTCTAAACGTGGCATGCGTCGTTCACACGATGCTCTGACCACCGCCACTTTGTCTGTAGACAAAACTTCTGGCGAGACTCACCTGCGTCACCATATCACTGCCGACGGTTTCTACCGCGGTCGCAAGGTTATCGGCTGATTTCTTACTTGCTAACTATTTACTTGATAACATTAAACTTGTTAAGTAATAGCAAGGCGATACCTTGAAACGTCTAACCATCGCGTTAGACGTTATGGGCGGGGACTTCGGTCCTTCCGTCACAGTGCCTGCTTCATTGCAGGCACTGACCTCTAATCCTGAACTCAGTCTCCTTCTTGTCGGCACTCCCGATGAAATCACCCCTTTGTTGGCTAAAACCGATCCTTCTTTACTGGAGCGGATAAAAATTATTGCCTCAGAGTCTGTGATTGCGAATGACACGCGAGTTTCCCAGGCTATTCGAGCCAGCCGTGGCAGCTCAATGCGCATTGCGCTTGAATTTGTTAAAAGCGGCGAGGCGCAGGCCTGTGTCAGCGCTGGAAATACCGGTGTATTGATGGGATTGGCGAAAAAGGTGATCACGCCTATTGAAGGCATTGATCGCCCGGCTTTGGTAACCGTTTTACCCAATCAGCAGCGCGGAAAAACCGTGGTGCTGGACCTGGGAGCCAACGTCGAATGTAATAGCCAAATGCTGGTACAGTTCGCAGTGATGGGGGCGGTTATGGCCGAAGAAATTGTCGGCATACTGAACCCGCGCGTAGCCCTGTTGAATATCGGAGAAGAAGAGTCCAAAGGACTTGATAACATCCGAGAAGCGGCCGCCCTTTTAAAAAATATACCCGTAATCAATTATATCGGCTATCTTGAAGGCAATGAGCTATTAACCGGTAAAACTGATGTCATGGTATGTGATGGTTTTGTCGGCAATGTCACACTGAAAACAATGGAAGGTGTGATCAGGATGTTTTTGTTATTGCTTAAATCCTCTGGGGAGCATGGCAAAAAATCCTGGTGGTTTAGATGGTTCGTTCCGGCTTTGCAAAAAATAGTACAGAAAAAATTCGCAAAGCGTTTCAAACATTTAAATCCAGATCAGTATAATGGCGCGAGTTTGTTAGGATTACGCGGCATCGTGATAAAAAGCCATGGCGGTGCAAATCAGCGGGCGTTTGCTGTTGCTATCGAACAGGCTATTCAGGCGGTGCAGCGGCAGGTTCCCGAGCGGATTGCCGCGCGCCTTAGGGCTGTTTTACCCAAGAGTGACTGACTGTACATGTATACAAAGATTCTCGGTACGGGGAGCTACTTGCCCGTACAAGTTCGGTCTAATGCCGACTTAGAAAAAATGGTTGAAACCTCAGACGAGTGGATTGTTACGCGCACAGGTATTCGTGAGCGTCGTATTGCTGCGCCGGATGAGACTGTAGCAACAATGGGCCTGACCGCTGCTGAGAGAGCGCTGGAAATGGCTGGCGTCGATAAAAACGACGTTGGATTAATCATTGTTGCCACAACCTCGTCTTCACACGCGTTCCCGAGTTCTGCCTGCCAGATTCAAAACCTGTTGGGAATCAAAGACTCAGCAGCGTTTGACCTTGCTGCTGCCTGCGCTGGTTTTACTTATGCGCTGAGTGTGGCCGACCAATACGTTAAATCGGGTGCCGTGCGTTATGCGCTGGTTATTGGTTCTGACGTATTGTCACGCAAGCTCGATGAAGACGATCGCGGCACCGTTATCCTGTTCGGAGACGGCGCGGGAGCTGTGTTGCTGGGAGCTTCAAAAGAAGAAGGTATTCTTTCTACTCACATGCATGCAGACGGCCATTATGGCAATCTGCTGAGTCTGGAATATCCGAATCAGAAGACGCCTGACCAACCCACGTACCTCACTATGGCCGGTAACGAAGTATTTAAAGTTGCCGTGACCCAGCTGGCACATATCGTCGACGAAACGTTGCAGGCCAATAACATGGACCGCGAACAGCTCGACTGGTTAGTCCCGCATCAGGCAAACCTGCGCATTATCAGTGCCACAGCCAAGAAATTGGGTATGGGCATGGATAAAGTCGTAGTTACTCTCGATCGTCACGGCAACACTTCAGCAGCGTCTGTGCCTACCGCATTTGACGAAGCCGTGCGCGATGGACGTATCAAACGTGGACAATTAGTGCTACTTGAGGCCTTTGGTGGCGGTTTCACCTGGGGTTCTGCATTAGTTCGCTTCTAATTTTTGCGAACTTGTTTTAACTTTTGATTCAACAGGGCGCTGCTGATTCAACAGTGCTTTATTGATTACATGGATTAGCATCACTTTACGGGATAAGTAAATGACTAAGATTGCTGTTGTTTTCCCTGGACAAGGTTCGCAGGCGTTGGGAATGCTTTCTGATCTCGCAGCCTCACATCCGGTCGTGGAAGCGACCTTTGCAGAAGCCTCTTCAGTATTAGGCTATGACTTGTGGCAGCTCGTTCAGCAAGGCCCTGTCGAAGAATTAAACAAAACATGGCAAACTCAGCCTGCATTGCTGGCTGCGTCGGTAGCAATCTGGCGCGTTTGGCAACAGGAAAAAGGCACCGAGCCAGTATTAATGGCCGGCCATAGCCTGGGTGAGTATTCTGCGTTGGTTTGTGCCGGTGTTCTGGATTTCAAACAGGCAATTAGCCTGGTTGAGCTGCGCGGCAAACTGATGCAGGAAGCGGTTCCTGCGGGTACTGGCGCTATGTATGCCATTATCGGACTAGATAACGCTTCAATCGCCAAAGCTTGTGAGGAGTCAGCTCAGGGCCAGGTTGTGGCTCCGGTTAACTTTAACTCTCCTGGCCAGGTAGTGATTGCCGGTAATAAAGAAGCGGTGGAGCGTGCCGGTGCGGCATGTAAAGAAGCCGGCGCCAAGCGCGCACTTCCATTACCTGTCAGCGTACCTTCCCACTGTGCATTGATGAAACCAGCGGCAGACAAAATGGCCGTTGCGTTAGAAAACGTCAGTTTCAGCCAGCCACAATATCCGGTTGTTAACAACGTAGATGTGAAGGTTGAAACTTCTGCCGAAGCAATTCGCAGCGCACTGATTCGTCAGCTTTATAGTCCGGTTCGTTGGACTGAAAGCGTTGAATATATGGCACAGCAAGGCGTAGAGCAGTTAGTTGAGGTGGGTCCTGGTAAAGTATTAACCGGATTGACCAAACGTATTGTTGACACCCTGACAGCGGTTGCAGTGAACGATACTGCTAGTCTGTCAGCGGCGCTTGAACAATAAAAAGAGGAAAACAATGAGCTTCGACGGAAAAATTGCACTGGTCACCGGCGCAAGCCGGGGTATTGGCCGGGCTATTGCAGAGAAACTGGTTGCCGGTGGCGCACGTGTTATTGGCACCGCGACCAGCGAACAAGGTGCTGAGGCTATCAGTGCTTATTTAGGCGAAAACGGCAAAGGTATAGCTCTCAATGTGACTGATTCTTCGTCAATTGAAGAAGTATTGACGACGATTCGTGCTGAATTTGGTGAAATCGACATTTTAGTCAATAATGCTGGCATTACCCGTGATAACCTTCTTATGCGCATGAAAGATGACGAGTGGCAGGATATCCTGGATACTAATCTGACTTCTGTGTTTAAGCTGTCAAAAGCGGTAATGCGGGCTATGATGAAAAAGCGATTTGGCCGAATCATCACTATTGGTTCTGTAGTTGGAACCATGGGTAACGCAGGACAGGCGAACTACGCGGCGGCTAAAGCTGGTTTAATCGGTTTTAGCAAGTCTTTGGCGCGTGAAGTTGCTTCACGCGGCATTACTGTCAACGTCGTGGCTCCTGGCTTTATTGAGACGGACATGACAAGGGCGTTGACAGATGATCAACGTGCAGGCATTTTGTCATCAGTTCCAGCCAATAGGTTGGGCGATGCAAAAGAAATTGCCAGCGCTGTTGCATTTTTAGCCTCTGATGAGGCCAGCTACATCACTGGTGAGACTTTACATGTCAATGGCGGCATGTACATGATCTGATAATCACTAGGATTTTGCTTAATTGGCTTTAAATATAGTCAAATAATGCAAAATAGTGGTTTGACCAGCCGGGATTTAGTTGCATCTTTTCCAACATTTTATACACTACGAAAACCATCGCGAAAGCGAGTTTTGATAGGAAATTTAATAGTATGAGCACTATCGAAGAACGCGTTAAGAAAATCATCGTTGAACAGCTGGGTGTTAAACCGGAAGAAGTAGTTAATTCTGCATCTTTCGTAGACGACCTTGGCGCAGATTCTCTCGACACCGTTGAGCTTGTTATGGCTCTGGAAGAAGAGTTTGATACCGAGATCCCTGACGAAGAAGCTGAAAAAATCACTACTGTTCAGGCAGCAATTGATTTCGTTAAAGCAGCTCAGGAATAATCGAAACTTTTCTTTTTTATAAGTTTTGATAGTTAGGCGGTCATTTGACCGCCTAAGTTTTTTTTGTTCCACGGTATTTTTTTCCCTCCCTGGAGGATATACGTGTCTAAACGTCGAGTTGTTGTGACTGGACTTGGCATGCTTTCTCCTGTCGGCAATACGGTAGAGTCCACCTGGAACGCTATTCTTGCCGGTAAGAGTGGCATTGGCCTCATCGACCATTTTGATACTAGTGCATTCGCAACCCGTTTTGCTGGCTTAGTAAAAGATTTCAACTGTGATGAATACATCTCGCGCAAAGACGCTCGCAAGATTGACCCCTTCATTCAGTACGGTATTGCTGCCGGTGTTCAAGCGATGCGAGATAGCGGGTTTGAAGTGACCGAAGAAAATGCACCACGTATCGGTACCGCGATTGGTTCCGGCATTGGTGGGTTGGGCCTTATCGAAGAAGCCCATAGTGCATTGATTCATGACGGACCGCGCAAAGTCAGCCCATTTTTCGTACCTTCAACAATAATCAACATGACCGCTGGTCAGCTA
The DNA here is from genome assembly GCA_963747655.1 of uncultured Gammaproteobacteria bacterium. Lineage (GTDB taxonomy): Bacteria > Pseudomonadota > Gammaproteobacteria > Enterobacterales > Enterobacteriaceae > Rouxiella. The sequence goes on from CAVVFS010000001.1 coordinate 51,713, forward strand.
AGCATCATGTTTGGATTACGTGGCCCAAGCATTTCAATTGCGACAGCCTGTACTTCAGGCGTTCATAACATTGGCCATGCCGCGCGTATCATTGCCTATGATGATGCAGATTTGATGCTGGCCGGTGGTGCTGAAAAAGCCTGTACGCCACTGGGCATTGGTGGATTTGGTGCCGCACGTGCGCTGTCGAAACATAATGAAAATCCTCAGGCCGCTAGCCGCCCGTGGGATAAAGATCGCGACGGTTTTGTGCTGGGCGACGGTGCCGGGATCATGGTGCTGGAAGAATACGAGCACGCGAAAAAACGCGGTGCGAAAATTTATGCCGAAGTTGTTGGTTTTGGCATGAGTAGCGATGCCTACCACATGACTTCTCCACCTGAAAATGGTGCCGGAGCCGCATTGTCAATGGAAAATGCGCTGCGTGACGCAGGTATCTCGGCCGCCAAGGTGGGCTACATCAATGCTCACGGTACCTCAACGCCAGCCGGTGACAAAGCTGAAGCACAGGCCGTTAAAACAGTATTCAATGCCGATGCACGTCGTGTCATGGTCAGCTCGACTAAATCCATGATCGGACACCTGTTAGGTGCCGCGGGTGCTGTAGAGTCGATTTTCAGCGTCCTTGCGTTGCAAGACCAGGCCGTTCCACCGACTATCAATCTGGATAATCCAGACGAAGGTTGTGATCTTGATTTTGTTCCGCATGAAGCGCGACAGGTCAAAGGTATGGAATATACCCTGTGTAACTCTTTCGGATTTGGTGGCACCAACGCTTCTCTGGTGTTTCGCAAACTGTAATTAAAAGCTTTGCACAGTCAAAGGCCCGATTTCGGGCCTTTTTGCTGTCTGTAGCTTGCCGTGCTGCGCCGTATTGAAAGTCAGAATGATCTCGTGGTATCCATGAGGCGATTACGCCAGTCTGAGAGCCAAAAGGAGGGTATCGATGTTTTGGATTAACGGAGTTGAACAGCAGGTAATTTCGGTGTCCGACCGCGCTGTGCAGTTTGGCGATGGCTGCTTCACCACCGGCTGGGTTAAAAATGGCGAAGTACAGCGACTTGAGGCGCATATTTCCCGTTTGCAAAGGGCCGTGTCCAGATTGATGATGCCAGAATGTGACTGGAAACAGCTCGCTGATGAGATGCGCAATGTGGCGGCACGTAGCCAGCAGGAAGGCGTAATCAAAGTTATTTTGTCACGCGGCGAGGGCGGGCGAGGCTATAGCAGCCAAGGCAGTATTGGGCCAACGAGAATTATGTCGCTGAGTGGTTATCCGCAGCATTATCATCAGTGGCGTGAACAGGGTATCGAGCTGGCACCCAGCCCGGTGGCGTTGGCGAAAAATCCGCTGCTGGCAGGAATTAAACACCTTAACCGCCTTGAGCAGGTGCTTATCCGCCGTCATCTTGATGATACCCAGGCTCATGAGGCACTAGTGATGGATACCGACGGCGTGCTGATTGAATGCTGCGCCGCGAATATCTTTTGGCGTAAAGGCAGGCAAGTTTTCACTCCAGACCTTTCGCACTCCGGTGTAGAAGGCCTTATGCGGCAGCATATTATTTCAATACTTGAAAAGAGTCCCGACTTTAGCGTTGAAACAGTGCGAGAAATGCGAGGAACGCTGGAAAATGCTGAAGAAGTTATTGTTTGTAATGCCCTGATGCCAATTCTTCAGGTCAGAAAGATAGAAAACTGGCATTATAACGCATCGAAATTATTCGAGTTTTTACAGCCATATTGTTGTTGATCAAGCCGATTAGTATTTAAGTGAAAAAGTCATGAAAATTAAAAAAACCAAAATTTTTGGCCTCATTGTTATTGTGCTGCTGGCGCTCACGTTTGCGGGATATCTTAAAGTTGAACGTTTTGCCGACCGCAAGTTAAATATTGTCCAGGAAAAAATATTCACCTTGCCTGCCGGTACAGGCCGGGTTGTGCTGCAGGATATGCTTTATCAGCAAAAATTAATCAAATCCCCGGCGCTGTTTGGTTGGCTGTTGCGCATCGAGCCTGAACTCGGTGAATTCAAGGCCGGTACTTACCGCTTCCCGGCAGGCATGACTGTTCGTCAAATGCTCGAGCTGTTAAAAAGCGGGAAAGAAGCTCAGTTTACTGTTCGTTTCGTGGAAGGTTTCCGCTTACAGGACTGGATGCAGGAATTGCAAAAAGCCGGCTACATCAAACACGAGCTGACAGGTAAAAACGACGATGAAATCGCTACAGCGCTGGGCATGAAAGACACTAGTAATGCCGAGGGTTGGCTGTATCCTGATACCTATGCCTATACAGCCGGAACCACTGATTTGTCTCTGCTCAAGCGTTCGCATCTGCGAATGGAGAAAACCGTTGCTCAGATCTGGCAAGGGCGTGATCCTTCACTGCCGTATAAAACGCCAACTGATATGCTGACGATGGCTTCCATGATTGAGAAAGAAACGGCGCTTAAAGATGAGCGTAAAGAGGTTGCCTCGGTGTTTATTAACCGTCTGCGTATCGGCATGCGTCTGCAAACTGACCCGACGGTGATTTATGGTATGGGCGACAGCTACAAGGGAACGATCAGCAAGAAAGATCTTGAGACCGCAACGCCGTATAATACTTACGTAATTGAAGGCATGCCGCCTTCTCCGATTGCGATGCCAAGTGAGGCATCAATCGAAGCTGCTGCTCATCCGGCAAAAACCGATTTTCTTTATTTTGTCGCAGATGGCACGGGTGGACATACCTTTACCACCAACTTAGACAGCCATAACAAGGCAGTGCGCGCGTATCGCGACCTGATGAAAAACAAGAATGAAAAGTAGTTTTATCGTTATTGAAGGCCTCGAAGGGGCAGGAAAAACCACGGCGCGCGAGGTCGTGGTCAACACTTTGCGCGAGCAGGGCATTACCGATATCGAATTTACCCGTGAACCGGGCGGAACGCCGTTGGCCGAAAAGCTGCGTGATTTGATCAAACAGGGTGTTGAAGGCGAGCAGCTTACCGATAAAGCCGAAGTGCTGATGCTTTATGCTGCGCGCGTACAACTGGTTGATAACGTTATTAAACCGGCATTGGCTCGCGGATCTTGGGTGGTGGGCGATCGTCATGATCTTTCCTCCCAGGCTTATCAGGGCGGCGGTCGCGGTATTGATAATCAGCTAATTACCTCACTGCGCGATACCGTACTGGGGGATTTTCGTCCCGACCTGACGCTGTATCTCGATCTTTCCCCGGTGATTGGTTTACAGCGCGCCCGCGCCCGTGGCGAGCTGGATCGCATCGAGCAGGAATCATTGGCATTTTTTGAACGTACCCGCGAGCGCTACCTCAGTCTGGCCAGTAAAGACCCGAGTATCAAGACGATAGATGCTTCTCAAACCCTGGAACAGGTCAGTGCCGACATTCGCCAGACACTGATCGACTGGATAACACAGCAGCGCCAACAGGGCGCGCAGGCATGAACTGGTATCCCTGGCTAAATGGCCCTTACCGGCAGCTGATTACGCAATATCAAGGCAGTCGCGGTCATCATGCCTTGTTAATGCATGCTGCAAAAGGCATGGGGGAAGATGCGCTGGTTTATGGCCTGAGCCGCTGGTTACTGTGCCAGCATCCCGAAGGGGAAAAAAGCTGTGGTAAGTGCCATAGCTGTAATTTGATGATTGCCGGAAACCATCCGGACTGGCACGTATTAACGCCGGAAAAAGGCAAAAATAGTCTCGGTGTCGAGCCTATTCGTCAACTGATTGAAACGCTGTATAATTTTTCGCAACAAGGCGGAGCAAAGGTCGTGTGGTTACCCCACGCCGAGCTGCTGACCGAAGCGGCGGCCAATGCGTTGCTTAAAACGCTGGAAGAGCCACCTGAGCAAACTTATTTCCTGCTGGGATGCCATGAGCCCTCTCAGCTGCTGCCAACACTTCGCAGCCGCTGCTTTTACTGGCACCTTACCACGCCAGATCCCGCGCTCGCCAGTCAGTGGATTGCCCGTCAGCTGCAGGTTGCGCCGTTGGCGATTCAAACCGCGCTCAGGCTGGGAGAAGGCACACCGTTAGCCGCTCTGGAACTGTTGCAGCCAGAACGCTGGAAACAGCGCGAACAGCTTTGCCAACAGCTTATAGCTGGCTGGCAGCAGCGCGATTTGCTTTCACTTCTGCCGCAGCTTAATCATGATGATGCCGCCGATCGCCTGTTTTGGCTGTGCTCGCTGCTGCTGGATGCGATAAAAAACCAGCAAGGTGCCGCGAATTATGTGATTAATCTCGATCAGCAGCCTTTGATTGCTCAACTGGCCAATGGTCTGAGTAATTCTGCTTTGCAGAAAAACCTGCAAGGCTGGATGCACTGCCGACAACAATTGCTCAACATCGTTGGCGTTAACCGCGAGCTTCTGCTTACCGAACAGTTACTAGAATGGGAAAGCGCCCTGTAAACCTTTCCCTGTAAAACTGAAAATTACCGAAAAAATAAAGAGTTAATATTATGTTTTTAGTCGATTCACACTGTCATCTCGACAGCCTTGATTATCAAACGCTGCACAGCGGTGTTGACGACATGCTGGAAAAAGCGCGCGCGCGCGATGTGAAGTTTATGCTGGCCGTAGCCTGTACTCTGCCCGGATATCGTGACATGGCCCAGCTGATTGGCGATCGCCCGGAGGTGGCTTTCTCCTGTGGCGTGCATCCGTTGAATATCGACGGTGGCTACGATTTTGAAGAGCTACGCAAGCTGGCTGCCGATCCGCGCGTGGTGGCAATGGGTGAAACTGGCCTGGACTATTTTTATCAGAAAGAAGATTCACAGCTGAAATTGCAGCAGGATTCCTTCCGCCATCATATTCGCGTCGGGCGCGAACTGAATAAGCCGGTGATAGTGCATACGCGCGATGCTCGTCAGGATACGTTGGATATCTTGCATGAAGAAAAAGCGGGCGAATGCGGCGGCGTGTTGCACTGCTTCACGGAAGACAGGGCCACGGCAGAAATCTTGTTGGATCTGGGTTTCTATATTTCTTTCTCTGGGATTGTCACTTTTAAAAATGCGGAGCAGTTGCGCGAAGCGGCGCGCTATGTGCCTCTGGATCGCCTGCTGATTGAAACTGATTCACCTTATTTGGCTCCGGTACCTTATCGCGGTAAAGAGAATCAGCCAGCCTATGTCCGTGATGTTGCAGAATATATAGCAGTATTAAAAGGCGTTAGTCTGGAGACACTGGCGGAAGCAACTACTGCCAACTTCTCACGACTGTTCCACGTTGATGCTTCTCGACTCGGCTAATTAATCTCTTTGGTTATTGTTTTTATCTCGTAAATTTTCAATTCTTAAAAAATAGCTGAACGCTTCTGATATTCGAAAGCGTTCAGCTAATTCTTCGCAATTCCTCTCTAAAAACCACCCGATTAAGTGATATTAAGAAACCTCTCTGACGGGGATCGCATTTTTTAAACAAAACATGATGGTTATCAACTAATACTCACTCGATTTATTTTACGCTTCGCAGAAATGATAAAGGGGCAATTTTTTGTCTTGGTCGCTGTGGTTAAAAAACCCTGGCAACAGGGTTAATGGCATCAGCTATAGACCGTGAGAAGTAATATCCAGTCTTGTTCAAGAAAGTGCTAATAACGTAGCGGCTCGAAAGGCGAGAGATATTACGCGCTATCACTCAGGAGTATTCCCAATATGTTCAAAAACGCTTTTGCAAACCTTCAAAGGGTGGGTAAATCGCTAATGCTGCCGGTTTCCGTTTTACCCATTGCAGGCATATTACTGGGTGTCGGCTCCTCCAACTTTAGCTGGCTGCCAGAGGTGGTATCACATGTTATGGCTGACGCGGGAGGCTCAGTTTTCTCCAACATTCCGCTGCTATTTGCTATTTGCGTCGCGCTTGGGTTTACTAATAATGATGGGGTATCTGCGCTGGCGGCGGTAGTAAGCTATGGGATTATGGTGAAAACCATGGCTATCGTTGCACCCATGGTGCTTAAATTGCCAGCAGAGGAAATTGCCAGTAAACACCTGGCGGATAGCGGAGTGTTCGGCGGTATTATTTCCGGCGTCATTGCTGCCTATATGTTTAATCGCTTTCATCGCATCAAACTGCCTGAGTATTTGGGTTTCTTTGCCGGCAAACGCTTTGTGCCGATTATTTCTGGCCTGGCGGCAATTTTCCTCGGCGTGGTGCTGTCTTTTATCTGGCCACCGATAGGTAGCGTAATTCAGACTTTCTCACAATGGGCGGCTTACCAGAATCCGGTGGTGGCATTTGGTATCTACGGTATTGTAGAGCGCGAGTTGGTGCCGTTTGGTTTGCATCATATTTGGAACGTGCCATTCCAAATGCAGGTAGGTGAATACATTAACTCTGTGGGGCAGGTGTTCCACGGCGACCTTCCGCGCTATATGGCGGGTGACCCGACGGCGGGAAAACTCTCTGGTGGATTCTTGTTTAAAATGTACGGACTGCCGGCTGCGGCTATCGCAATTTGGCAGTCAGCTAAAGCAGAAAATCGCGTTAAAGTTGGAAGTATCATGGTTTCTGGTGCACTAACTACATTCCTGACTGGCATCACCGAGCCGATTGAATTTACGTTTATGTTTGCTGCGCCAATACTTTATGTGATTCACATTATTTTAGCCGGACTGGCATTCCCGATTTGTATTTTACTTGGCATGCGCGACGGCACTAGTTTCTCACACGGTTTAATAGACTTTGTGGTACTCAGCGGTAATAGCAGCCGAGTCTGGTTGTTCCCGATAGTTGGCGTGCTTTATGGCCTGGTTTACTACTCCATTTTTCGCGTGCTGATCGTTAAGCTGAACCTTAAAACACCGGGTCGCGAAGACACTCCAATGACACAATCTGTACTGGGCAGCGGCGAAATGTCAGCATCGTTGGTTAAGGCGTTTGGCGGCAAAGAAAACATTACTCATCTCGATGCCTGTATTACACGTTTGCGTGTCAGCGTAGCCGATGTTTCAAAGGTGGATCAGACAGGCCTGAAACAGCTGGGAGCAGCAGGGGTTGTCGTCGCAGGTTCTGGCGTGCAGGCAATCTTCGGGACTAAGTCAGATAACCTGAAAACAGATATTGATGATTACATTCGCAGTCATTAATTGGCATTCTTTATTAAGTGAGTTGTAGGGTAATTAACTATTGAGTTAGTTATTAAAGTAAAAGTGTTTTATTAAATATAAAGGAGATTGGATCTCCTTATTTTTATTTTATTAATTTTTTGCCCGGTTTTTAAGTTTGTAGCCTGATTGTAGCCATTCTCATGTTGCCTCTGCAAATCATGTAATTCCCCCTTCATCATGGCAAATGCAGCTTATTTTTTGTTTTTGAGGTAATCTGGAAGCATGTCTACTTAGTAGATTCCTTATTTAATAAATAAACTTAAACTTATCGGAGCTCCCTTGGCATATGGGTGTGGTTGTTAATTGATTTTTAATTAACTTCCAGCAGTTAAAGTTAATTATTTCTTAATCTAGTGATTATCCAATTAACATTAATTTTAAGCAGGAAGGTAGACATGGACTTGTCTAATGATTCTATTTGTTCAAAAGAAATAATAAGAGATTCGGCTATAAAGCGGGTAATGATTGTTGTCTTTCTAATTATATCATTATGGGTTATCCAGAACCCCGCACGGGCATCATCAAATTTACTGCCGCAATTATCTGCCAAAAATGAAAATACGTTGAAGGAAGATGACAGGAGCAAAGACGCCGTTCCGCCGTTTACCTCGGTTCTGGAGCAGGTCGGGCCGTCTCTGAATACGGGGCCTTTGTCACAGCAGTTGTCTTCAAAAGCTGCCGGCATAGTGAACAGTCAGGCGTCGCAGCAAATTGAGCAACTGCTGTCATTTTCTAATGGCAAAGCAAGAGCCAGTATTAACAGCGGCCTCGACGGCAAGAGCCGTTTTGAATTCAAGCTCGATTACCTTAATCCCTGGTTTGAAGGGGATAAATACACCCTTTACTCGCAGTTGAGCTCGCACCGCTGGAATGACCGAAATCAATTAAACATTGGCGTGGGTTATCGCTACAACGTTAATGAAGCTTTAATACTCGGAAGCAACATGTTTTTTGATAAAGACCTGACGCGGAGTCATAACCGTGTGGGTTTAGGGCTTGAAGTTTGGGGTGAAAAAGTCAGAAGCTCGTTGAATTATTATTTACCGCTAAGTGGCTGGAAAAGCTCTAACGATTCTAAGTTTAATCAGGATCCTTTGCATTATGCCCTATTCGAACGTGCTGCACGGGGATGGGACATCAATCTTGAAGCCTTACTCTTGAGGCCGCTTTCAGCCAGAATGACCTGGTTCCAGTGGTACGGAAAAGAGGTTGATGCGTTAGGCACCCTTGATCGCGTGAGCAATAATCCATTTGGTTTAACGCTCGGTCTAAACTGGCAGCCGATCCCTTTGTTAGGGTTCGTCATCGAAGAAACGTTTATGAGCGAGCGGCTCCATGACCTTAAAGTCGCGATGAATTTTACCTGGAACTTTAATGAGAGCATGCAACAGCAGCTCGACTTTAAACGTGGAAAGGCAATGACTGAGCTGTCCCTCTCTCGTCATGATTTTGTGACCCGAAATAATAACATTATTTTGGAATATAAAAGAGAAGAGCTGTTTCGGCCGCTCTATTTTAGTCCCGAGCGCCTGACAATTAAGGCAGGGGCTTCCCAGTCAGTGAATCTGGCCAGGGGCGGTTATGGCGGGGTCATTAAATATACCTCGGACCAAAATGAGATAGCCCAGGTTGAAACAGACAGTGGATTTATAACACCCCTTAAACGCGGTGAAACCACCATTCGCGCTCAGGAGTTTCAGCAGGGCTGGTGGCAAACGCCGGTTAATAACGCCTTCTATACAGTCACTGTCCTTCCGGGCGATATTGCCCCTACGGCAAAGCAGGTCAGTATAACCGGCACTCCTGACGTAGGTGAGACACTGGCAGCCAGTTACCAGTTCGTTAATAATGAAGGTAATGATGAAATAGAAGGCGGATCGCCGGTTGTATGGTTTAACGAAAATGAAAGCGCCACATCATTGAGTGAAGGTTTGACCTATAAAGTAAGAGCCGAAGATCGCGGACAAAATATTATTTTCCAAGTTACACCAATGAATAAAGACAGCATCTCGGGAGGGCCAGTAAAGCATACAGTAAATATCCCTAGCCTAAAATTAAGCAATTTATTAATAGCTAACGGTAACACTTCAATACAGGGGGAGGAGGTGATCGTCTTCCCACAGGCGAGCACGGGTCAACTGTTTCTGACCGCCATTGTAAAAGATCACCATGATAAACCCGTCCCCATGGCGCCCCTATTTTGGAGCCAGTTAAACGCGGGGCTGGGAACCATAACCCACCGCACTGGTGTAACGGATAACAGTGGAGAAATGATCATTCGCTATGAGGGAATTACCACTCCTGGCAATGATACCGTTACCGTCAGTTTACAGCCTCATACTGGCGATGCTGCGTCCTTCGCTTCAGCGGCAAAATCATTATCACGCAATATCAAGGTTGAATTCTCGGCAGGACAAATAGACCCCCTTCCTGGGATAACGCTTAACGTTGGAGAGAATAAAGCAGTTAGCCCATCAGGCGGTATTGTTGGTGGGGAGTATCTGTTCACATCCAAATCAGCGGAAATTGTTGCCATCGAACAAGAGAAGCTGAGCGCTAAAAAAGTTGGCGTAACAGAAATAACCGTTTATCAAAAGCCGACTGCAACGGTGAATGCGCCTAAGCCGATAACTTTCACCGTTACCGTAACTAAACGGATATCAGAAGAACTGCAGGTTAAATCGGTATCGGTAGACTTTGGTGCACCGCACCAACCGCTGGATGTTCAGGGCGGTAACAATGGGAAATTGAGCTTTAAATCATCGGATGCAGGCGTGGTGAAGGTCTCTGAAAAAGGCGAGCTGACGTTTGTAAACGCGGGTCAGGCTAACATCACGGTCAGCCAGGCAGCAACTGACACCACGGCGGCACCGGTAGCGATAAAAGTTCCTATTACCGTAAGTAAAATACTCGGCAGGGAATTAAATACCGAGAATATGACGCTAAAAGTGGGTGACGTGACACGTATTAAGGTCGGCGGCGGCAACGGCACGCAAGGCGGTGAACTGCGTTATCGCAGTGATAATCCAAAAATCGCCAGCGTAGACAATGACGGTAAGGTCACGGCGTTCGCAAAGGGCACGACGAAAGTCACGGTGACGGAGGTGACGAGCACTAACTACCTGGGTCAGACGGCTACGGCCGACGTCAGCGTTGGTTTGAAAGACGCGCCGGCGCTCACGGCCAAGGCGGTGACGGTGAACTTTGGTACGCCAAATCAATCGCTGAATGTTCAGGGCGGTAACAATGGGAAATTGAGCTTTAAATCATCGGATGCAGGCGTGGTGAAGGTCTCTGACAAAGGCGAGCTGACGTTTGTAAACGCGGGTCAGGCCGACATCACGGTCAGCCAGGCAGCAACCGACACCACGGCGGCACCGGCTGCGATTAAAGTCTCCGTTACCGTAAATAAAATACTCGGCAGGGAATTAAATGCCGAGAATATGACGCTAAAAGTGGATGACGTGACGCCTATTGAGGTCGGCGGCGGCAACGGTACGCAAGGAGGCGAACTGCGTTATCGCAGTGATAATCCAAAAATCGCCAGCGTAGACAATGGCGGTAAGGTCACGGCGTTCGCAAAGGGCACGACGAAAGTCACGGTGACGGAGGCGACGAGCACTAACTATCTGGGTCAGACGGCTACGGCCGACGTCAGCGTTGGTTTGAAAGACGCGCCGGCGCTCACGGCCAAGGCGGTGACGGTGACCTTTGGTACGCCAAATCAATCGCTGAATGTTCAGGGCGGTAACAATGGGAAATTGAGCTATAAATCATCGGATGCAGGCGTGGTGAAGGTCTCTGACAAAGGCGAACTGACATTTGTAAACGTGGGTCAGGCCGACATCACGGTCAGCCAGGCAGCAACCGACACCACGGCGGCACCGGCTGCGATTAAAGTCTCCGTTACAGTTAAAGCAGGAAAGCCCAGCATTGAAAAATTAGAAATATCAGGAAGTTCTGTTGTTGGAAGTACGTTGACCTCGTCATACATCTATGTGGGTAATGGCGTTGAAGAGGGTGCAACCGCCCATCAATGGATGAGAGGAACAACAGGGATACCGGGTGCGACAAGTAAAAACTACGTCATTACTGTTCCTGACGCTGGGCAGAAAATCTATCTTAAGGTTACAGCGCGCAACAAGTTAGGTGTGAGCGGTAATGCGTTCCTGTCTAATGAAATAAAGGCGTCGGCGTTAAAACCAGCAGCACAAAGAGTCTCCATCAGTGGGAAACTCGCTGTAGATAATACACTCTCGCTTTCTTACGAATATGTGGGTAACGGCTTTGATGAGGGCGAATCAGAGTTTATATGGCTTAGAAACTTTGTGGTAATAAAAGGAGCCACAGAAAAAGAGTATTTATTGTCGGCTGCTGATGCTGATAAAAAAATATCCGTTAAAGTTATCCCGAAAAATATCTTGGGAGATACTGGTAATATCAGTAACTATGATTTGCCTGGGAAGGTTCGGGATAAACCGAAAATAAAAAGCGTATCAGTTGCTGGCAAGGCTATCGTAGGGCAGGTACTTAATGGGACTTACAGTTATGAAAGCAATACTCTTGAAGGCGTACCCATTATTCAATGGCTTAGAAATGGTGCTGAAATAGCATCTAATGCTAAAAACCTTAAGTACACCGTTACGGATGCAGACGTGGGGAGTTACCTCTCTTTACGGGTAGTTGCTGTAAACAGTTATTCTGAAATTGGTAGTGGTGCAACATCCTCTGCTACAGAAAAGGTTGCAGTGTTACCAAGCATTTATAACCTGAGTATCAGCGGAACGCAAAGGGTAGGAGAGACCTTATCCGCTCACTATACTTTGCAAAATGGGGATGCAGGTAAAACTGAAAAAACAATTACCTGGGAGCGCACCACCGGAAGTAATCCAGGAACAATCCCTGGGGCCACCCTGCGGAAATATACCCTAACGACCGATGACATAGGGGCCGAAATTCGCTTTCATGTGACTGCAACAAATTCTAGCGGATTAACGGGAGGATCATCCTCAGCACCTAGTGTTGGCCCTGTGGTAGATAGGCCCAAACCTAAGGTGAGCAATCTCAGTGTATCGACTAAATCATGCGGTTCTTTCCAGAGAGAATATACTGCAGATTACGACTATGATGCCCAGGGGGGAAGTGCGGAAGGCAATACTGTTATCATGTGGTCGGGCGGTTCTGGAACAGCGTACGGTAGAATCACTTGTTTGAACATTTATAATTCATCTGGATATAACAAGCTGACAATTACGCCTAAAAACAAAGATGGCATTGTTGGCGATGTGGTTGAAAAAAGCCTTTAGATTATAGCAATCAGACGGCTAACTTAGATTTAATTTTAGTCAGTTGAACAACGGCGACGGATATTGACCCACGTGCTTGATATCAGTCGCTGTATTCTATTACCTCCTGTTGAGCTGTAAACTCCTTAAAAACTTGAAAATAGCAGAATGGCTGACTCATACTGCGCTCACAGCTTTTGTATTGAAGAGCGAACAATGGAGAAAAATCATGGCCGAAGAAACAATTTTCAGTAAAATTATCCGCCGCGAAATTCCGGCAGACGTGGTTTATCAAGACGAGCTGGTTACCGCTTTCCGCGATATCGCTCCGCAGGCACCCAACCATATTCTTATCATCCCGAACGTTCTGATCCCGACCATGAATGATGTTACCGCAGAACACGAGGCTGCTTTAGGGCGCATGATGACCGTGGCGGCTAAAATTGCCGAGCAGGAAGGGATTGCAGAAAATGGTTACCGTTTGATTGTTAACTGCAACAAAGACGCCGGTCAGGTGGTGTATCATATACATATGCACCTGGTAGGTGGCCGTAATCTTGGCCCTCTGCTGTCGCACTAAAACGCGGTTAGCTCGTTCAGATGTCCGCACCTGCGGACATCTTGCCGTTTAATGAGGGTAAAGGTATGCGATTTTTGGTCGCCTGTGCAGTGCTGCTTTGTCTGGCAGGTTGCAGTAGCAAGCAGGGCATTGCTCTGAATAATCAACAAACCGTGATTATGAAATCGTCAGTGCTGACTGCCGGAATTAACTCGGGTGCGCCATCACTTTCTGGCGATCAGGGGAGTAAAAAAGCGACCCTGTTGCTTAGCAACAATCAATCCAAATCCATACAGATACACTATGTTTTCTATTGGTATGACAAACAGGGGTTAGATCTGCTGCCATTTGCCGAACCGCGAACTGTTACCGTTCCGGCAAATTCCAGCGTCGATATCTACTCGCTAAACGGCAATCTTGATGCGTACAGCGTGCGCGTACACATCTATTTATAATATCCCGCACGGAGAGTGTTGATGAAAAAGTATCTCATCGTGGCATTGGCAACCTTAGTATTAAGTGGTTGTATGTCCACACAACAAGAAGAACAACAGCAACAGACGCAGACCCCACCTCCGGTGACAACTGCACCTATTACCGCAGTGCCACCAATTGGTGCTCCTGAGACTTCAGGCCAGCCTCCGGTTGAAACGATTCCACAGCCGCCAAAACTACAGTCAATTGACTGGAGCGCAACGGTGCAGCCTCTGGTGGCAAAAATGCTCCAGGCTAATGGCGTTCAGTCAGGTAGCGTTTTAATGTTGGATAACGTGAAAAACAGCACCAATGGTTCGCTGCAAACCGGTAAAATTACCGATGCAATGCATGCTGCGCTGGCTTCTAACAACACCTTTACCGTGGTTCCTGCCTCGCAATTGGCGACAGCTAAACAGGCGATGGGATTATCTGCCGATGATAACCTCGTTTCACGCAGCAAGGCTATTGCGCTGGCGCGTCAGGTTAATGCGCAATACGTGTTGTACAGCGATGCAAGCGGTAATGTGAAATCACCGACCTTAGACATGCAGCTAATGACAGTACAAAGCGGCGAAATTGTCTGGTCTGGCAGTGGTGCAGCTCAAAATCAGAATTAATCCTTCCTTAGAATCATCGGTTAAAAAATATCTTCCGGCGGATTATTCCGCCGGTTGTGTTTTTACAGCGGTTGAAGGCCTTAGCTCCGAAAGCTGGCGCATTGAAGCTTCCAGCGGTGTCTATCTTGCCCGTTTACAGTCGGCTGAAAAACAGCAGTTGGGTATCGACAGACGGCGTGAGAATCGGCTGCTGCGTCACCTTTCATCGAAAGGCATCGCTCCCCGAGTTCATGTCTGGGCCGATCCCTGGTTAATCGTTAACTGGATTAACGGAGAGACGCTGGAAGAAAACCATTTTTTTAACGCAGGCTCGCAACAGCAGTTAGCAGCGCTGTTGGCAAACTTGCACGCCAGTCGTCCACGTGGCGAGATACTGGATATTAAACAGCGGCTTGAACACTATTGGCAATGGGTTGACCGCCGCCGGTTGACTCCGGCCTGGTTACGTTTACACAAACGACTACTCAAGCGAGCATTGCCCTCGACGCTGAAAATATCTGTCGCGCATATGGATATTCACCCGCAAAATTGGATCAATAGTCCTGATGGTGTGCGATTGATCGACTGGGAGTATGCGATTTCTGCGGACATTGGTCTGGAGTTTGCCGCTTTGATGAGTGGTAATAATTATAGCCAGGCGCAGCGGCATGCATTGTTGCAAGAGTACGCCTTGCAAGGTGGCTATAGTGATGTTGCCAGGCTTGAGCAACAGGTTCGCCGCTGGCAATGCTGGCTCGATTATTTGATGCTGATGTGGTTTGAAGTGCGTTGGCAGCAGACTGCCGATAACCGTTACGTGCGTTGGGCGCAGCCATTGCGTCAGCAATTATTATCAGAATTTTAGAACAGGAGTATTGGGTCGTGGGTCCAGTCATGTTAGACGTTGCCAGCTTCGAGCTGGATGCTGAAGAGCGCGAAATTTTACAACACCCGTTAGTGGGTGGCTTAATCCTGTTTACCCGTAATTACCACGACGTTGATCAGTTGCAGGAATTGATCCGCCAGATTCGCGCAGCCTCCCGCGAGCGTCTGGTTCTGGCGGTCGATCAAGAAGGCGGCCGAGTACAGCGTTTCCGTGAAGGCTTTACCCGTATTCCCGCCGCCCAATCTTTCGCTGCACTAAACGACGTGCGCGAAGCCGGTCGTTTAGCCGAAGAAGCGGGTTGGCTGATGGCGGCAGAAATGATTGCCATGGACATTGATATCAGCTTTGCACCGGTGCTGGATATTGGCCATATCAGCGCAGCCATTGGAGAGCGCTCTTTCCATGAAGATCCGCAGAAAGCGTTGGATATCGCTGAACGCTATATTCGTGGCATGCACGCTGCTGGAATGAAAGTGACCGGTAAGCATTTCCCGGGACATGGCGCAGTCACCGCCGACTCTCATAAGGAAACGCCTCGCGATAACCGGCCGCTTGAGGTTATTCGCCAGCATGATATGGCAATTTTCCGTCAGTTGATTGAACGCAAGATGCTCGATGCCGTAATGCCCGCGCACGTAATTTATACCGAGGCTGACCCGCGCCCGGCCAGCGGTTCGCCTTACTGGTTGAAGAATATTTTGCGTCAGGAGCTAGGCTTCAAGGGCATTATTTTCTCTGACGACCTGTCTATGGAAGGGGCCGCAGTGATGGGCAGCTATGCCGAACGCGGTCAGGCTTCGCTCGATGCAGGCTGTGACATGATCCTGGTTTGCAACAATCGCGAGGGCGCGGTTAGCGTGCTGGATAATTTACCGCCAATGAAAGCGGACAGTGTTGCGTCGCTCTACCACGGCGGCGGTTGGCACGGTAAATCAAGTCGTCAGGCATTGCGAGATTCCGACCGTTGGAAAAATTCTCATAAAGAACTCAGCGAATTAGATTCTCGTTGGCAGGCGCATAAGCAGTCTTAAGGCTTTTTGCACCGATCGTCGGCAATATACATCTGCTGTAACGATTCTTTTCTTAAGCTGCCTGGTGCTAACTAATTGAATAGCAAGATGCAAAATTTTTGTTATCACCGGGCGCTCTCAAAAACAATTGATGTGAATCAATTTTGGTATAATCAATTGTCTCCCACATGTTATCCTCGTCTTGAAAATGATTTAACTTGAGCAACCCTATGTTATCTAAGGATAATAGTATTACCCTTAGATAACATTTGGTTTACATTTGAGGGAGTCATAGTGACTGAAGCAAAGAAAAAAATTGTGATAATCGGTGGTGGTGCCGGCGGCCTTGAGCTTGCTACCAGCCTGGGTCACAAACTTGGCCGCAGAAATAAGGCCGAAATAGTATTGGTCGATCGCAACCACAGCCATTTGTGGAAACCATTACTTCACGAAGTTGCCACCGGAAGCCTCGACGACGGCGTTGATGCGTTAAGCTACCTGGCTCACGCGAGCAATCACGGTTTCACATTCCAACTAGGTTCTCTAACCGATATCAATCGCGAAAATAAAACCATCAAGCTAGCTGAAATCCGTGATACCAACGGTGAGCTGCTGGTGGCTGAACGCGACCTGGATTACGATCAGCTGGTAATGGCTCTGGGCAGCACGTCGAATGATTTCGGCACGCCGGGTGTCAAAGAACACTGCATTTTCCTGGATAACCCGCATCAGGCCCATCGTTTCCACAACGAAATGCTTAACCTGTTCCTGAAATATTCAGCTAACCCTGATAAAACCGGAACCGTCAACATTGCCATTGTAGGTGGCGGCGCGACGGGCGTTGAGCTGTCTGCCGAGTTGCATAACGCAGTCAAAGAATTACAAAGTTACGGTTTTGAAGGCTTGGGAAATAGCGCCTTGAACGTAACGTTGGTTGAGGCCGGCGAGCGCATTTTGCCTGCCTTGCCTCCGCGTATTTCCGAAGCAGCGCATCAGGAACTGACCAAGATTGGCGTGCGGGTATTGACCAAAACTATGGTTACCAGCGCCGACAGTAAAGGCCTCAATACTAAAGAAGGCGAGTTTATTGAAGCCGATTTGATGGTGTGGGCTGCGGGTATCAAAGCGCCTGATTTCATGAAAGATATCGCCGGGCTGGAAACAAACCGTATTAATCAGCTGGTGGTTGAACCGACGCTGCAAACTACGCGTGACCCTGATATTTACGCCATTGGCGACTGTGCTTCTTGTGCATTGCCGGCAGGTGGTTTTGTTCCTCCGCGTGCGCAGTCAGCTCACCAGATGGCTTCTCGCTGCTTTGCTAATATCTTGGCGCAACGCAATAACCGTAAACTGAAGCCTTATGTTTATAAGGATCACGGTTCTTTGGTCTCCTTGTCTCGTTTCAGCACAGTCGGTAGCCTGATGGGTAACCTGACTAAAGGATCAATGATGATCGAAGGCCGTCTGGCGCGCATGGTATATGTTTCTCTGTACCGTATGCATCAGATTGCTTTGCACGGTTACATTAAAACAGGTTTGATGATGTTTGTAGGCAGCATTAACCGGGTTCTGCGCCCGCGCCTCAAGCTTCATTAATTCTCTGTCTGGCCTCCGGTTTTTTTTAGCCGGAGGCTGAATCGATTCGATTTTCTATTCTCATTTCCCCCTCGCCAGACAAAAGCTCGTCAGACAACAAACAGTACAATTTGTTAATCTTATCTTTATAAGAATCCTCTCAAAGGCGATTTTGACGGCCTCAATTCCTGCGTTTTATCCAAATATCTTATTGTCCGAATCGTGAGAATTAAGCAAAATTTAACGTGATATCACTTTCAGGAGGATGTCCTGTGAATAAATCAATGTTAGCGGGCGTCGGAATCGGCGTCGCAGCGGCCCTGGGGGTTGCGGCAGTAGCAAGTATGAACGTTTTTTCTTCTGGGCCTCAATATGCGCAGGTTGTCAGTGCCACGCCTATCAAAGAAACGACAAAAACTCCGCATCAAGAATGTCGCTATGTGACTGTGACTCATCGTCGCCCTGTGCAAGATGAGAATCAGGTTACCGGCTCTTTGCTTGGTGCCGTTGCCGGTGGGTTGATTGGCCATCAATTTGGTCACGGTCACGGGCGTGCTTTAGCAACGGCTGCGGGTGCATTGGGCGGTGGCTACGCGGGTAATCGCGTGCAGAGCAGCATGCAGGACAGCGACACCTATACGACACAGAATCAGCGTTGCACCACGGTTTATGACAAATCGGAAAAAATGCTGGGTTATGATGTGACGTATAAAATCAACGGACAGCAGGGCAAAGTGCGGATGGACCACGATCCTGGTACGCAGATTCCGTTGGACAAAAGCGGGCAGTTAGAGCTGAGCACAACGCGTAGCTAGTCCGGCGCTATGGGGCCGACGGGATGCTTACCCAGTATCAAATACTGAATGTTGAACATTTTTTTAATGATTAATCAAAGCGTTAATATCAATAATAAACGACGATTAAAAAGCCCGAGTCTTTAAGCTCGGGCTTTTTTGTGGCTGTGATTTAGAAAAACACCCTAGGCCGGAAGTTGGTTAGCGGTAAACTCTTCCAGCAGCTCATCAACAAACTTCAGACGTTTTGGTCGGTCGGTCAGGTCGAGCATAAACTTAAGCTTGCTCGAGCCGTCGAGTCGATATACTTGTGGTTGTTTTTGTAACAGGCCAATCAGGTAGGTCGGATTAACGCGATTTTTATCACTAAAATCGATAAAACCGCCGCGCTCATTGCCTTCAATACGCTTGATACCCAATACTTTAGCCTTAAGACGCAGCACGGCGATACTTAGCAAATTGCGTGCGCCATCGGGCAGAGTACCAAAGCGGTCAATAAGCTCGACTCGCAACTCGTCAACTTCCTGCGAGGTGCGCGCGCTGGCGATGCGTTTATAAAGCGACAAACGAGTATTTACGTCTGGGATAAACTCTTCCGGCAGCAGCGCAGGCATGCGCATCTCGACTTCAGTCTGGCTGGTAGTCAGGTCTTCCAGTGACGGCTCGCGACCTTCTTTAAGCGCCTCGACAGCGTTTTCCAAAAGCTCCATATACAGCGAGAAACCGATAGTGCTCATCTGCCCACTCTGGCCTTCACCAAGCAGTTCACCCGCGCCACGGATCTCAAGGTCATGAGTTGCCAGCGCAAAACCGGCACCCAAATCCTCAAGCGAGGCGATGGCTTCGAGGCGTTTATGGGCGTCTGTAGACATCGCTTTGGGATTCGGTGTCAGCAGGTAAGCATAGGCCTGGTGATGCGAACGACCCACTCGGCCACGCAGCTGGTGTAACTGAGCCAGACCGAAATGATCGGCACGCTCGATGATAATCGTATTGGCGCTGGGAATATCAATACCGGTTTCAATAATCGTGGTGCATACCAGCACGTTAAAACGCTGATGGTGGAAATCGTTCATCACGCGTTCAAGGTCGCGCTCACGCATCTGGCCGTGGCCGATGGCAATACGCGCCTCGGGAACCAGTTCTGCCAGGCGTTCCGTGGCTTTGTCGATATTCGCCACATCATTATAAAGGTAGTAAACCTGCCCGCCGCGCAGCACTTCACGCAGAATAGCCTCGCGAACCACCAGGCTGTCGTACTCACGCACAAAGGTTTTCACCGCCAGACGTCGTGCCGGTGGCGTTGCGATAATAGACAAATCGCGCATCCCGCTCATCGCCATATTCAGGGTACGAGGGATTGGCGTCGCGGTCAGGGTCAAGATATCAACGTCGGCACGCATCGCCTTGATACGCTCTTTATGACGCACGCCGAAACGGTGTTCTTCATCGACAATCAGCAGCCCCAGATCTTTCCAGCGCAGATCGCTTTGTAGCAGTTTATGGGTACCGATAATGATATCAACCTTGCCTTCAATCGCCTCTTCCAGCACCGTCTGCTGTTCTTTGGCGCTGCGAAAACGTGACATCATTTCAATACGCACCGGCCAATTGGCGAAGCGATCGCGGAAGTTGTCGAAATGCTGTTGCGCCAGAAGAGTGGTCGGCACCAGCACGGCAACCTGCTTATTGTTGGAGACGGCAAGGAAGGCGGCGCGCATCGCCACTTCCGTTTTACCAAAGCCAACGTCACCACACACCAGGCGATCCATCGCCAGCGGCTGAGTCATGTCAGTCAGCACGGCGTTGATTGCCTGTGACTGATCGACGGTCGTCTCAAAGGGGAAAGTCTGGCAGAACAACTGGTATTGCTCTTTGTCATGCTTGAAGGCAAAACCGGTCTTGGCTTCGCGCTGTGCGTAGATATCCAGAAGCTCGGCGGCGACGTCGCGCACTTTCTCTGCGGCTTTCTGTCGCGCTTTCGACCAGGCTTCTCCACCAAGTTTATGCAGTGGCGCAGTTTCGTCAGCGCCGCCAGAATAACGGCTAATTAGGTGCAGCGAAGAGACCGGCACGTAAAGTTTATCTTCACCGGCATAGGTCAAAATCAAATATTCGGCTTTTATTCCACCGGCTTCGAGCGTTGTCAGGCCAAGATAACGGCCAACGCCGTGTTCGAGATGCACCACCGGCTGGCCTGGGCGCAACTCGGCCAGATTACGGATTAATGTGTCGGTATTAATCGTGCGACGAGTATCCTGGCGGCGGCGGGCAACGCGCTCACCCAGCATGTCGCTTTCACACACCAGCGCCAGCTGATTCTGGTTATCTAGAAAACCTTTTTCGCAGGCGCCGATCATAATGTATCGACCCGGCGCAACCGCTTCTTCAATGCGAGTAATCAGCTTCGGATTGATTTTTATGCGACCCAGCAGATCTTGCAGCGTTTCGCGGCGACCCTCACTTTCCACCGAGAACACCAGGCTGCCGCTGAACGTTTCATTAAAGCGGCGCAGGTTGTCCATTGGCGCTTTGTTTTGCGGCACCACAGATAAATCCGGAAGGGTGTGATAATCAAGATTGGTATTCGCGCTTTTAGCGGGCAGTTCTTCGGTTTTAAGCTGGACTCTAGGCCATTGTTTTAGCTCGGCAAACAGGCCATCAACTTTGAGCCACAGCAAATCTGGCTCAACCAGCGGACGCATCGGGTCAACGCGGCGGTTTTCATAGCGCTGCACGACATCGAGCCAAAAACGTTCAGCGGAGTGCTCAAGGTCGCCGGTATTAAGCAACAGGGTATTCTTCGGCAAATAGCTAAACAGGCTGCTCAGCGGTTGGCTAAAGAACAGCGGCTGCCAGTATTCGATCCCGGCCGGGAAGGTGCCTTTGCTGACCTGCTGATAAACGTGCTCGGCCTCGCGGCGAACATCAAACTTCTCACGGAACTGGCTGCGGAACAGCTCGATAGCATTTTTATCGGTAGGAAACTCGTGGGCCGGAAGCAGATTTATCGACTCGACTTCACTCAGCGTGCGCTGGGTATCAACATCAAACAGGCGCAGGCTGTCTATCTCATCATCAAAAAAATCGATACGGAACGGCTCGTCACTGCCCATCGGGTAAAGGTCGAGCAGGGCGCCACGGGTCGCAAACTCACCGTGTTCCATAACCTGATCGACACTGCGATAGCCTGCCTGCTCCAACTGGGAACGAAGCTTGTCTCGTGACAGGCGCTGACCTTTTTTCATCACCAGTGCATGACCGTGCAAAAACTCGTGCGGACAGACACGCTGCATCAACGTATTCACCGGCAGAATAATAATGCCTTTTTCCATTGTCGGCAGTTGGTACAGGCTCGACAGGCGGGCAGAAATAATTTCCTGATGCGGAGAGAAACTGTCGTAAGGCAGCGTTTCCCAGTCTGACAGACTGATGACTTTATTATCGGTAAACTGTTGAATCTCATCGCGTAAACGCAGAGCATTCTGCATGTCAGGCGCGATAAGCATCACCGGACCCGCGTGACGTTCACTGATTTGCGCGCACTCGAGCGCACAGGCTGACCCGGTCAATTGCCCGAGCTGGCGGGTATCGCCGGGACGTTCTGGCAGTGAGTAACGCGTTCCTTGAGGTATTTTTTGAAGCATAAGCTATTTCGCTATCTCTTTAGTCGGCGGTAAGGGCCAGATTTATAAACCGTATCTTGCGATGGGGTTTACTATCAGGTCAATCCGATTTGTACACGACTCTTTATAAATAAAAGCCGCATAGTTACACCGTTAATGGTTCCATAAAGCGCATGTAGCCTTTATTATCCTTGATCACTTTGCAATGAGCTACTGCACTTAACGGATTTCATGTATCAACCTGTCGCGTTATTTATCGGCCTGCGTTACATGCGCGGGCGTGCCTCAGACCGCTTTGGGCGGTTTGTTTCCTGGCTATCCACCATTGGCATTACCCTTGGGGTGATGGCTCTGGTCACTGTTTTGTCTGTGATGAACGGATTTGAGAAAGATCTCGAAAGTAATATTTTGGGTCTCATGCCTCAAGCGTACATCACTACAGCGCAGGGATCGCTGAATCCACAACAAATTACTCATGATGACGCTGCCAAACTACAGGGCGTTAAGCGTGCCGTGCCGTTTAGTACTGGCGATGTGGTGCTGCAAAGCCCTGCCAGCGTAGCGGTTGGCGTGATGCTGGGTATTGATCCCCAGCAAAAAGACAATTTGTCCGATACGCTGGTGGGTGTTACCCAACAGGACTTACAGGCGGGCCAGTACAAGGTCATTCTTGGCGATCAGCTTGCTCAGCAACTGAAAGTTCAGCGCGGCGACAAGCTACGTCTGATGGTTACCAGCGTCAGCCAGTTTACACCCATGGGCAATATTCCAAGCCAGCGTATCTTTACTGTAGCAGGCACTTTCGCTGCCAACAGCGAAGTTGACGGCTATGAGATGCTGGTCAATATTCAGGACGCTTCGCGCATGATGCTTTATCCGCTGGGTAATGTTACCGGCTGGCGTTTGTACCTGAATAAGCCGCTGGATGTTGACTCGCTCAGCGCCCAGACGCTGCCTAAAGGCACGCAGTGGAAAGACTGGCGTGAACGTCGCGGAGAGCTTTTCCAGGCCGTGCGCATGGAGAAAAATATGATGGGCCTGCTGCTCAGCCTGATTGTGGCGGTTGCGGCATTTAACATTATTACTTCTTTGGGCCTGCTGGTCATGGAAAAGCAGGGCGAAGTGGCGATTCTGAAAACTCAGGGCCTGACTCGCCGCCAGATCATGGCGATATTTATGGTGCAGGGCGCCAGCGCTGGCGTGATTGGTGCGCTACTCGGCGCATTATTAGGCGTGTTGCTCGCGACTCAATTGAACACCATTATGCCTGCGATTGGCATGCTGCTTGACGGCGCATCGTTGCCGGTGGATATCGAGCCAGTGCAGGTTGTGGTTATTGCGCTGGTGGCGATGGCCATCGCATTATTGTCTACGTTTTATCCTTCATGGCGCGCCGCCGCCGCCCAACCCGCAGAGGCTTTGCGTTATGAGTGATTCTTTGTTGTTGCAGTGCGAAAACCTCTGTAAGACTTATCAGGAAGGCAAACTGAATACCGACGTGCTGCGTAACGTCTCGTTTGCTATCAAACCCGGCGAAATGATGGCGATTGTCGGGAGTTCTGGTTCTGGTAAAAGTACCTTGTTGCACCTGCTGGGCGGCCTGGATACGCCAACCTCAGGAGAGGTGGTGTTTAAAGGCCAGTCGCTTAATGCGATGTCTGCGGCTGCCAAAGCCGAGCTGCGTAATCGCCAGCTGGGCTTTATTTATCAGTTCCACCATTTATTGCCGGACTTTACCGCGCTGGAAAACGTGGCTATGCCGTTGCTGATTGGCAAAAGTAAAGCTTCACAAGTTCAGGATAAAGCTCGCGCAATGCTGGCTGCTGTAGGCCTCGAGCATCGCAGCAAGCACCGTCCTTCGGAGCTTTCTGGCGGTGAGCGCCAGCGTGTGGCGATTGCTCGTGCGTTAGTTAATGATCCGTCGCTGGTGCTGGCTGATGAACCTACCGGTAACCTTGACCAGAAAAATGCCGACAGTATTTTTGAGTTACTTGGCGAGCTTAATGTTCGTCAGGGCACGGCGTTTCTGGTGGTAACTCACGACTTACAGCTGGCTAATCGTCTTAGCCGCCAGCTGGAAATGCGCGATGGCAAGTTACAGCAGGATTCAACCCTGCTGGGAGCGCGTTAATGTCAGCGATGCCTTTTTCTCTGCTTATCGGCCTGCGCTTTAGCCGTGGGCGTCGTCGCGGCGGCATGATTTCCCTGATTTCAGTGATTTCTACGCTGGGTATTGCGCTGGGAGTGGCGGTATTAATAGTCGGCCTGAGTGCGATGAACGGTTTTGAACGCGAGCTGAAAGACCGCGTATTGGCAGTGGTACCTCATGGGCAAATCAGCCCGGTTAATCAGCCTTTTATTGGCTGGCAGGGCGTGATTGATCGCGTTGAAAAAGTGCCGGGCATTGTTGCTGCAGCGCCTTACATCCAGTTTAGCGGCCTGATTGAAAACGGTGCCAAGCTGCGTGCCTTGCAGGTTAAAGGGGTTGATCCGCAGCAGGAAGGGCGAGTCAGCGCGGTGCCGAATTTTGTGCAGGGTGATGCCTGGCAGAATTTCAAAGCCGGCCAGCAGCAAATTATTTTGGGCAAGGGCGTAGCCGATGCTCTTAACGTTAAGCAGGGCGATTGGGTCACAGTGATGATCCCCAACAGTGACGCGGCAATGAAACTATTGCAGCCTAAGCGGATCCGCCTGCACGTTTCTGGAATTTTGCAATTAAGCGGCCAGCTTGATCACAGTATGGCGATGGTGCCATTGGCTGATGCGCAGCAATATCAGGATATGGGCACCAGCGTGACTGGAATCGATATCAAAGTTAATGATGTCTTTGCTGCCAACAAGCTGGTTCGTGATGCGGGAGAGGTCACAAAATCCTACGTTTACATTAGCAGTTGGATAGGAACTTACGGTTATATGTACCGTGATATCCAGATGATCCGTGCCATTATGTATCTGGCGATGGTGCTGGTAATCGGCGTAGCCTGCTTCAACATTGTTTCCACGCTGGTGATGGCGGTCAAAGACAAGAGCAGCGATATTGCCGTGTTGAGAACGTTGGGTGCGAAAGACGGCCTTATCCGTGCGGTATTTATTTGGTACGGCCTGATGGCAGGTTTGGTCGGGAGCATCTGTGGCGTCGTCATTGGCGTCATTGCTTCTCTGGAATTGACCAACATTATCAACGTGCTGCAAAAATTGGTCGGACATAAGTTTTTATCCGGTGATATCTATTTCATCGACTTTCTGCCATCGGAACTGCACTGGTTGGATGTCGTCAGCGTTTTAGCTACTGCACTGGTATTGAGCCTGCTCGCCAGTTGGTATCCTGCGCGTCGCGCCAGCCGTATTGATCCCGCAAGAGTATTAAGCGGCGGTCAGTAATCGAATATTACGATTAAACAAGTTTTCCGAGTCAGGAAAAGGAGCGGTGAATGATGCCCACACGCCATAGGCTGCGTCGGTTTCGCAAAAATAAGCGCATTCGCCATCAGCGTTTTCGGTCAAGTATTTTCCATCGTGACAGCATGGCTGCAGCAGGGTTAAAAAAACCTTTCGTGGTGGTGCTTACCGGGGCGGGAATTTCGGCTGAATCAGGGATCCGCACTTTCCGAGCCGCAGATGGCCTGTGGGAAGAGCATAAAGTTGAAGATGTCGCCACGCCGGAAGGATATCATCGAGATCCTCAGCTGGTACAGGCGTTTTATAACGCCCGCCGCCAGCAGTTACAGGATGAAGATATCAAGCCTAACCCTGCGCATTTTGCGCTGGCCACGTTGGAAGAGGCACTGGGCGACAACTTTTTACTGGTCACCCAAAACATTGATAATCTGCATGAGCGCGCGGGAAGTTCGCGAGTTTTACATATGCACGGTGAATTGATGAAGGTGCGTTGTACCGAGTCAGGACAGGTATTTGACTGGACGCGTGACCTGTCCGTCGATGACCGCTGTCACTGTTGCCAGTTTCCCGCGCCGCTGAGACCGCACGTGGTTTGGTTTGGCGAGATGCCAGTGCGTATGGACGAGATTTACACGGCGTTGTCGAAGGCCGATTTTTTTATCGCTATCGGCACTTCGGGGCATGTCTATCCAGCAGCAGGTTTTGTGCATGAAGCGCATATTCAGGGAGCACAAACGTTTGAACTTAATCTTGAGCCAAGCCAGGTCGAGAGCCAGTTTGACGAGCGCATTTATGGTCTCGCCAGCAAGGTGGTTCCGGAGTTTGTGCACGCTTTCCTGACCAATAAAAGTGAAAGCTGGAAATAGAGCTGGGAAGAATACTGGAAAGGGTTCGAAAGAGTTAGAAATAAGAAAGGAGATCCCCTTTTATCCAGGGGATCTCGGCGGCTTATTCGTTGAAATACCAATAGCCGTTATTCACAAGGGCACACAGCATTGCGAGGAATGAAGGGTCTTCCATTGCTTCACCCAGCATGTCGTGAGTCACTGTCAGATGACGAGTTAATGCATCGACAGCGTGAGCATGATCGGTTGCAAGTTTCTCACCGTTGACATAGCAACGATCGCCGACATGTAACACCCGTAGCCCGCCCAGGCGTTGCAACGTTTCCCCCGCCTCAAGTAGCTCATACACTTCACCTGGCTGATAAGGTGGCTCGGGTGGCGCAAGATCAAGCTCATGGCGCGACTGGGAAATAAACTCACCAAACCAACTGTTGAAGTGTTTAGGATTACCCGCCAGTTCTTGCATCATGCTGCGAAGCCCATCCAGCTCGTGCTGTTCTATCTTGGCAGGATGATCGCGAGCGACCAGATTCTCGTCAGTATAACGTTTACCGCCCAGTTCATGGGACAACACATAGTCGGCAAAACCGCTGATCATTTCACGCGCGCTTGGTGTACGGAAACCAACAGAATAGTTAAGCGCATTTTCCAGCGAATAGCCTTCGTGCGGGAAACCCGGCGGAATATAAATAATATCGCCCGGCTCCATTTCCTCATCGATAATCGCGTCGAAAGGTTCAACCTGCAGCAAATCAGGATGCGGCGTGTGCTGTTTCATCGTGGTTTTTTCACCTACGCGCCAACGACGACGGCCGGTACCTTGAATGATAAACACGTCGTATTGATCAAGATGCGCGCCAACGCCGCCACCGGGAACAGAAAAGGAGATCATCAGATCGTCCATACGCCAATCGGGGATCTGACGGAAAGCGTCCATCAGGCGAGCAGATGGCTCGTGCCAGTGATCAACAGCTTGCACCAGAATTGACCAGTTGTTTTCACCTAAGTGATCGTAGCTTTCGAAGGGACCGTGCTTAACGTCCCAGCGACCTTTATCGTGGCTAACAAGACGGCTGTCGACTTCGTTTTCCATGGCAAGGCCTGCCAGCTCATCCGGGGAAATCGGATCAATAAAGTTTTTAAAGCCACGTTTAAGCAGAACAGGACGTTTTTGCCAATAACGAGAAAAAAATTCGTCCCAGTCTAAATCAAGTTGATAATCCATATATTTATTCCACGGATAGATGAGTCTGGAATGAATTATAACGGAACATTGTCGTGCTAGCTTAGCAATCTCCAGCGAATTTACACTCTTCTGAAAAATTACAGGCTACTGCGAAATTAAGTACCCTAACGAACTCACAGGTTGTTACTTTAGTCCACTTCACCGAGCGCTGAATCAGGATTATTCACTATCGTGCTGTTGTCCAAAGCTTATGCGCATGCTGGCACCGCCCAGTTCGCTATCACCGATTAGGATTTTCCCGTCATATTGTTCGATAATTTCGCTGGCCAGAGAAAGCCCCAATCCCTGGCCCGGTCGTAAGGTATCCGCGCGTTGACCGCGTTTGAAGATTAATTCTCGCTGATGCTCGGCAATCCCCGGGCCATCGTCTTCGACCAGGATCACGAGCTCGTTTTCGGTATGCACGGCGCTAATTTCAACAAACTCGAGGCAGTATTTGCAGGCGTTATCGATAACATTGCCCAGGACTTCCATAAAATCGTTTTTCTCGCCGATAAAGGTGATTTCAGGCGAAATATCTACCGTCAGAACTACGCCTTTACGCTGATAAACCTTATTCAGTGCCG
The DNA here is from genome assembly GCA_963747655.1 of uncultured Gammaproteobacteria bacterium. Taxonomy (GTDB): domain Bacteria; phylum Pseudomonadota; class Gammaproteobacteria; order Enterobacterales; family Enterobacteriaceae; genus Rouxiella. The sequence continues at coordinate 79,706 of CAVVFS010000001.1, forward strand.
AACACAGGCTGTCGAGCAGTGCAGGGACCGAGTGAATCTCCCGCACCAGAATAAGATGCTCAGAACGAAGCGTGGCGCGATGCAGGTAATAACCAATCTGTTGTGAAATTCGACTAATCTGCTCGAGCATAATCGGCTCGGCTTTTTCGATAGTCATCTGCTGACTATTACGCAGCGAACGCAAAGTCGTTTGCAGCACCGCCAGCGGCGTTTTCAGGCTGTGAGTCAGGTCGGCGAGAGTCGTGCGATAACGATCGTAGCGGCTACGCTCGCTGCTCAGTAAAATATTCAGATTCCGCACCAGACCACGTAATTCAAGCGGTGTGTGCTCATCCAGCAGTTCACGCTCTTTGGTTTCCAGCTCGGCAACCTGACCAATAAGCGCCTTGATTGGGCGCAGGCTCCAGTAAGCCACCAGCCACAGCAGCGGAACCACCAGCAGCAGGTTAGCGAGTAGCACATAGCTGAACCACTCCCAGACTAAATCAGAATGTTGCAGCTCTTGCGGAATACTGTCGACCACTACGATATTCAGCGCCGGTAATCGCGAAGTGGCGGCATAGGTATTGACTGCCACCGAGTGCGTCATCGCGGTATCGTTATTAGCATCGTAATTTTTAAGCTGGTTTTGTGCGCGCGGATTGTTGCCCACAACCTCACTCGAGGTGATTGGATCGGTATCAAGGTCGTAAAATCCGGCTTTATTTAGCCAGCTTTTTTGAATTTGAGATTCGAGATCGGGCACGCGACGCTGCGCCCATAGTAGATTTCCGTGATTGTCATAAATGAAAACCAGCGTCGGAAAATTCAGATCCAAATCGGGTGGCACATTGATAGTGAGCTTGTCATTGCGCCATTGAGCGAGACTAAAAAACAGATTACTTTCACCGCGCAGCAAACGGTAAGCGGTTTTATCAAAGCTCACCATATAACCAACTACCGCCACCAGACCATAGGCTAGTGAAAGGGCAAGCACCACCGCTGCGGTTGCCATCATATAGCGAGAACGCAGCGAGAATGGATTTTTGCTTTTAGGCTGCATGAGATTCAAGGCCGAATATCGAAGCAATAACCCTGACCGCGCACGGTGGTAATTACTTCAATCGGATGCTCAACCTGCAATTTTTTACGTAAACGCCCCATCAGTACATCGACCGTATGGCTTTCACGGAGTTCGGCATCGGGATAGAGCTGCAACATCAGGCTGTCTTTGCTGACCACTTTACCGGCATTGCGGATCAGGGTTTCAATAATCGTGTATTCAAAGGCGGTCAATTTAACCGGTTGATCATTAACGGTAAGCTCACGGCGTGACAGGTCAATGTTGAACGGCGGCAGAGAAATTACCTGCGAGGCTAATCCGCTATTGCGGCGCATTAAAGCCTGCATACGGGCGATTACTTCTTCCAAATGGAAAGGTTTAGTGACGTAATCGTCGGCGCCGGCTTCCAGCACAGCGACTTTATCCTGCCAGCTTTCACGTGCAGTAAGCACCAGAATAGGCAATTTGACCTGATGATTTCGCCAGCGCTGGATCATGCTCAGGCCGTCTTCACCCGGCAGGCCAAGATCGACAATCGCAATATCAGGGGCATGCTCTTGCAGAAAATAGTCGGCCTCTTTGGCATCCTCTGCGGAATCTACCTGATTACCCATTTCCCGCAGCTGCACAGAAAGGTGATGGCGCAAAAGCGCATTATCTTCAACGACTAAAATTCGCATAACGTTCTCCGGTTTGGCTAAGGCCCATTATGATCGCCATAAGATAAACCTGATATCAACCATAAGGTGGAAAATCTAAACGAAATATAAACGACAAAAGAACGGTGCGTAAGGTTATTTTTCTGGAAAGAGATAATTTTAGGCATGAACAAAAGAAAACAGGGCAGAAAACGTGGATTTTCTGCCCTGTCAGAATGACTTTATACTGATGAAGATTACTTCAGTTCGTCAACCATCGTTGTTGCACGGCCAATATAGTTGGCTGGCGTCATCGCTTTCAGGCGCACTTTTTCTTCTTCTGGCAGCTCGAGGCTGTCGATGAAGACCTGCATACCCTGAGCATCGACGCGTTTTCCGCGAGTCAGCTCTTTCAGTTTTTCGTATGGTTTTTCAATGCCATAGCGGCGCATTACGGTCTGAATTGGCTCTGCCAGAACTTCCCAGTTGCGGTCCAGCTCGCCCACCAGGTTAGCTTCGTTAACTTCCAGCTTGCTGATACCTTTCATCGTTGCCTGATAGGCAATCAGCGCATAGCCGAGGCCCACGCCGAGGTTACGCAGCACGGTGGAGTCGGTCAGGTCACGCTGCCAGCGAGAAACAGGCAGTTTGCTGGCCAGATGGCTCAGAACGGCATTCGACAGTCCCAGGTTGCCTTCGGAGTTTTCGAAGTCAATCGGGTTAACCTTGTGTGGCATGGTTGAAGAACCGATCTCGCCAGCGATAGTTTTCTGTTTAAAGTGGTTCAGCGCAATGTAACCCCAAATATCACGATCGAAGTCGATCAGGATAGTGTTAAAACGGGCAACACAGTCAAACAGCTCGGCGATGTAGTCGTGCGGCTCGATTTGCGTGGTGTACGGGTTCCAGTTGATACCCAGCGAGGTTACAAATTCTTCACTGAACTGGTGCCAGTCAACCTCAGGATAAGCCACGATGTGGGCATTATAGTTGCCAACAGCACCGTTGATTTTTCCAAGAATTTCAACCTGTTGCAGTTGCTTGACCTGGCGATCCATACGGTAGGCAACGTTAGCCAGCTCTTTACCAACGGTTGATGGCGTTGCCGGTTGACCGTGGGTACGTGAAAGCAGGGGAATGTCGCGATACTGATGCGCCAGCGCCTTGATAGAATCAACAATTTTCAACCAGTAAGGCAGCACAACGTCCTGACGGGCGGTTTGCAGCATCAACGCATGGGACAGGTTGTTGATATCTTCTGAAGTACAGGCAAAGTGGATAAATTCTGAAACTGCGTGCAGAGCCGGGATACCTGCTACTTTTTCTTTCAGGAAATATTCCACAGCCTTGACGTCGTGGTTAGTGGTTTTTTCGATGTCTTTAATACGCTGAGCGTCTTTTTCATCGAAATTGGCGACTAACTGGTCAAGGAAAGCGTTTGCGTCGGCATCAAAAGCCGGAACTTCTTTGATTTCTGCACAGGTGGCCAGTTTTTGCAGCCAACGTACTTCAACCTGCACGCGAAATTTCAGCAGACCAAATTCGCTGAAGATTGAGCGCAGCGCGCTGACTTTGTCACCGTAGCGTCCATCAACGGGGGAAACGGCTGTCAGTGAGGATAATTCCATCGGTAGCAACTCCAGGATCTTATTAACAGTAGAATTTCATACCTGCTTGCAACAGGTATAACAAATCAGATTTTTCAGCAACGGGCGAGAATACTTTTCGCCTGTTCGAACAATCGGTTACGAGAAAACATTAGCTGCAGACGGCCACCGCCTACTTGCTGCCACAGTACTGCTGCGCGGATACCCGCGAGAAGCAAGGCACGGACTTTAGCCTGAATTTGTGTATTCTGCAAAATTGCCGGGGTGCCAACCACCTGAATACGCGGCCCGGCAGGACTGACGATATCAACATAAATCGATGCCAGGGAACTCATCACCTGATCCGACTCAAGCTCAAAATGCGCTAACTGGCGGTCTAGCTGGTCAATCCGCTGCCCAAGCTGGTCCATAGAGGATTTCCTGGCATGCAGTTTTCGCTCAAGCACCATCAAACTCAAAGTATAGCGGGTCAGCTCAGCGCCTAATCCCTGACGATTGGCATTTAAGACACCTAACAGGGTTTCAAGCCCCATTTTCAGATTCGCTTCATTGTTGCCATAAACTGACAGCGTAGACGCTGGATTCATTTCGAGCAGGCTGCGCAGTGAGACCGTCATTTCTTCTTTGGCGCAGCTGCCTTCGTGGGCCAACTGTTGAACTAAACGCGCAGACTGGCACATACCAGCCAATGCTAGCGTAATGTCATAATAGTTTTTGGCCACGATTACTCCTGTAAGCGTTGTTCGACAGCGACATTCTGTGACTTATTTCTGGGTGTCCCACTAATGGCGACAGATCATGCCATAAAACGGCGGCTAAACACAGCGCCGAAAAGCAGGGAATCGGTCTCTTAAGCCGATAAAATAGGCCAGATAACCTAAACCAGGTCAATGATAAGCGTTTTATGGCAGATTTATTCTCACAAAGCGCGCAGAATCGTCCAATGAGTCATATTAAAAAGGAATAGTAGATGAAGACGTTAGCCTCATTTGTGCTGTGTCTGGGCATTTTTCTTATCTCCCTGACAGCACACGCCGCGACGCCGGGAAAAGCAATAGATCAAAAAATTGAAAATTGCTCTAAAAAGGCCATTTCGACATTAGATTCTGAAAGCTGTTTGCAACAGGGCTATAGCGATTGGGATAAAGAATTAAATATTCAATATCAGGCGCTGCTGAAAGACCAATCTGCGGCAGCAAAAAAAGCCATTGTACAGTCTCAGCGTGACTGGCTGGTGTATCAGAAATCTTATTTCGCGGCGTTAGATAAATTTTATCAGCAGCAGCAGGGCACGGTTTGGGGAATTGTGGACGCGCAGGCAAAACTCGATTTCATCCGTAACAAGGCAATTGAGTTAAATACCCTGGCGGCGAGTCTGGATGCCAGCGGTGGAAATGGCTAATACTCTCTGTTTTTAGTGCATTGTAGCTGTAATACCCAGAATCTAGATCAATAAGCAGCATCTTTAATATCGCTACTTTGCAACAAGGCTCTTCCCTGAGCCTTACCCTTTTTGGGCCTGGGTACGTCTTCTAACTCTTTATTCAATGATCTATTTAATCAATCAACTCTTTAGTCAATCACCTCTTTAGTCAATCAACTACTGAGTCAATGGAATACGTTGCTCAATCACGCCGCCACCAAGGCAAATCTCGCCCTGATAAAATACCGCGGACTGGCCCGGAGTGACTGCCGCAACGGGTGATTCGAAGCGTACTTCAATTCTATTGTCGTCGATCGGAGTTATCACGCACGGAATGTCTTCCTGACGATAGCGAGTTTTCACAACGCATTGCACCGGAGCGGTGATTGGCTGGCGATCGACCCAATCCAGTTGCTGCGCGATTAGCCCGACAGACATCAGGCGTGGGTGTTCGTGGCCCTGCGCAACATAAAGAATATTTTTAGCAACGTCTTTATCGACTACGTACCATGGATCTTCACCGCCGTCTTTCTGACCGCCGATTCCCAGACCTTTGCGCTGGCCGAGAGTGTGATACATCAGGCCCTGATGCTGCCCCATGTCCTGACCATCGACACTCTTGATCGGACCCGGTTGCGCCGGCAGATAGCGACCCAGGAAATCACGGAATTTGCGCTCACCAATAAAGCAGATACCGGTAGAATCTTTTTTCTTCGCCGTGACCAGCTCTTGCTCTTCGGCAATGCGGCGAACCTCAGGCTTTTCCAGCTCACCGACCGGGAACAGGCTTTTGGCAATTTGATTACTGCCCAGCGTATAGAGGAAATAGCTTTGGTCTTTATTGCCGTCCAGACCTCGCAGCAGCTGGCTTTGACCGTTACTGTCTTTGCGACGCACGTAGTGGCCGGTGGCAATATAATCGGCACCTAAATCTTCGGCAGCAAATTCCAGGAACGCCTTGAACTTAATCTCTTTATTGCACAGGATATCCGGATTTGGGGTACGTCCGGCCTTGTATTCCTGTAAGAAATGTTCAAAAACGTTGTCCCAGTATTCTGCCGCAAAGTTAATGGTGTGCAGCTTGATACCCAACTTGTCGCTTACCGCTTGCGCATCGGCAAGGTCGGTGGCTGCGGAACAATATTCCTCGTCGTCGTCCTCTTCCCAATTCTTCATAAAGAGTCCCTCGACCTGATAACCCTGTTGTTGCAGCAGGTAAGCAGATACCGAGGAATCGACGCCGCCGGACATTCCGACGATCACTTTTTTCTGGCTGTTGTCAGACATAGCAGTTCCAAAACATAGAGTCATAACCCGTTTAATGCCGTCCACGCGAGGATGAAGGCCGCGCGCCAAGGGCATTTTATTCGGGGGCTTAAAAATAGCGGGGTGAATTTTATCACGTTGGCGGCCTTGCTGCACCGACGATCGGTGCGGCAGGCCAGAGTGTGAAAATTACTTGGGAAGATTGTAATTGCCCAGCAGATCCAGCGGATAGCGCGCGCTTTGCTGATACAGGCGAATACTTTCTGCCACCAGCGGAGAGCGCAGCTGTGTCGAGCTAATAATCTGTTCGGCGCTCAGCCAGCGACAGCCGGAAATATCGCTATCCTGTGGAAATGTCGCGACAATTTTTGGCAAGTCGATAACAAATGAAAAACGCAGAAACGACGTTTTGTCCGGTGCCTGCCACTGATGTAAACCGAGGAAAAACTGCGGCGGAGCATCGATGCCGGTTTCCTCAAACAGTTCGCGTTGCACGGCTGCAATCAGCGTTTCATTGGCCTCAAGATGCCCAGCTGGCTGATTTAAAGTGAGTTTGCCGTTGATTATTTCTTCGACCAGCAAAAATTGCCCTTCAGCATGCACAACACAGGCGACAGTCACGTTTGGTTTAAACATAAGGTATTTCCTTCCATTGTCCCGGCGCTAAATCGCCAAGGATAAGTTCACCCATGCTATATCGAATAAGGCGTAAAGTAGGATAGCCGATGTGGGCCGTCATGCGACGAACCTGACGATTTTTCCCTTCATAAAGAGTGATTTTTAGCCAACTGGTTGGAATGCTTTTGCGCTCACGGATAGGCGGAACGCGTTCCCATAACCATTCAGGCTCTGCAACCAACTCAATGCCGGCCGGAAGAGTTTGGCCATCTTTAAGCATCAATCCCTTTCTGAAATCTTTCAGCGAGGCTTCATCTGGTTCACCTTCAACCTGAGCATAATAAATCTTGGCTGTGCGTTTTCCCGGCTGGGTAAGCTTCGCCTGCAGTTGCCCATCGTTGGTCAGGACTAAAAGACCTTCACTGTCGCGGTCCAGACGACCGGCCGCATAGACATCAGTGACTGAAATATAGTCTTTTAACGTTGCTCGTCCCGCTTCGTCGGTGAATTGCGGTAAGACATCGAAAGGCTTGTTGAAAAGCAGTACCTTACGCGGTTTTTTTATCGCTTCATCTTTCCGGGTAGTCGCAGTGCTGAAACGTTTAACCTTGTGATTCTTAACAAATAATTTATTCATGATGGTTGTAGTTAGGAATAATTAGCGCATTATACTGGAAAAAGGTAAGGGTTTGGCGTCGGTAAAATATCGTATTAAAATTAACCGACATCTTACAGGTCATTAACAAACAGTGCGCTGAAGGAGAAGTTAATGGAAAGCAAAGTTATCATTCCTGCTGAGGGTACCAAGATTACTGCTGATGCCAAGGGTAAATTGGTGGTTCCCAATAATCCAATCATCCCTTACATCGTGGGTGACGGAATTGGTGTTGATGTTACCCCGGCAATGCTCAAGGTTGTCGATGCAGCTGTACAGAAAGCGTATAACGGTGAGCGCAAGATTTCATGGATGGAAATCTATACCGGTGAAAAATCTGTTGAGCTTTACGGCCAGGATGTTTGGCTGCCACAGGAGACGCTTGATCTGATCCGCGAATATCGCGTGGCGATCAAAGGCCCGCTGACAACCCCGGTCGGTGGCGGCATTCGTTCACTAAACGTGGCTTTGCGTCAACAGCTTGACCTGTATATCTGCCTGCGTCCGGTTCGTTATTACACGGGGACGCCAAGTCCGGTTAAACGTCCGGAAGATATCGACATGGTTATCTTCCGTGAAAACTCCGAAGATATCTATGCGGGTATCGAATGGAAAGCCGGTTCTGCCGAAGCCGATAAAGTGATCAAATTCCTGCAAGACGAGATGGGCGTTAATAAAATCCGCTTTCCGCAGCATTGCGGTATTGGCGTTAAACCTTGCTCGGAAGAGGGAACTAAGCGTCTGGTACGCGCGGCCATTGAATACACCATCACCAACGATCGTGATTCACTGACTTTGGTACACAAAGGCAACATCATGAAATTCACCGAAGGGGCATTCAAAGATTGGGGTTACCAGTTGGCTCGTGAAGAGTTTGGCGGTGAACTTATCGACGGCGGCCCTTGGGTTAAAATCAAAAATCCAAATAACGGTAAAGACATCATTATTAAAGATGTTATCGCCGATGCATTCTTGCAACAAATACTGCTGCGCCCCGCAGAATATGACGTTATCGCCTGTATGAATCTTAACGGCGACTATATTTCTGACGCACTGGCGGCGCAGGTTGGCGGTATTGGTATCGCACCGGGTGCGAATATCGGCTCTGAATGCGCATTATTCGAAGCTACTCACGGCACTGCGCCTAAATACGCAGGTCAGGATAAAGTGAACCCCGGCTCAGTGATCCTTTCTGCGGAAATGATGTTGCGTCATATGGAGTGGTTCGAAGCCGCCGACTTAATCGTTAAAGGTATGGAAGCGGCTATCGCCAAGAAAACCGTGACCTACGATTTCGAACGTTTAATGGAAGGCGCTAAGCTGCTGAAATGTTCAGAGTTCGGTGACGCGATGATCGCTAATATGTGATTGTGGGAAACTGAATTACGCGAGACGGGAGCCAATGAGTTCCCGTTTTTTATGGGCAAGATGATTCTTCGGCAAAACCGATCAGCAAAAATGAACAATAAATAATCACCTTTAGACTGCTAAACCTACCCAGTCTTTAGCTCTGTCGCCATTCCTGGCGGCAACAATGCAATGTTATTTCACCTGCTTATCCAGCATGCTGGACAGCTAACAAATGCCGTTATCACAGTTGGCGGACAGGCTGTTCAGTACTGGGTATCATATTTCTATGCATTTTATGGTGATGAAGTGCCATCAAAAAGTCATTGAGCAATGTCGCTATTTATCGTTAGCAATTATGAAAGTGACTTATCTAGTAGTTAAGGAATTATTAACGTTTATTCTCGCGGATAAACTTGAAGGCCTTTCTGGATTGCTTAAGAAAGTTGCGACTGTGGAAGTCAGTGAATGTGAATGGCTAATGTTGGAATAACTCATTGTGTAATGCTACTACTCGAGTACGGCTAAAATGCTGTACCCAGAATTAAACTCACTATTTCCAAATCGACAACTTTTTTAAAAGAAAGCTAATTATCCAATAAATTATGCCAGCATATAAGGCAATAGTTACTAGTAATGCGCTAAAGGTTACGGGATCTGTGCCCGCCTCATAGATATCTTGCTGGTATTTCCCAAAAATGCTGTGCGCATGGGCAACAATGCTTGATGTCACTGAGTGTAATGGCATGCCATATGATGAGATATAAAAAGCCAGCATATAACATACGACAAACAACCCAATTTTTTTAACGTACCTTACAGTTATCAAAATTACTGTCTCCCTGTACATCAACACATCCATAAGCCATCAGACAAGAACGAGATCCTGGGACTTGGATTTTTATAGTTTTTAATAGAACCGACCCCGTGGGTCTGTTCACAATCCAGTATTTCCCAACAGGAATTCCGCTATTTTCTCGGTAAGTACAGTTAGGATCATTGGTGTAAGGCTTCTCTCAAGTGAATACGGGAAATGAACCTACACCATAGACATTGAGTGTCATATGTCCCTTTGCAACTTCCGTGTAGCTCATATTCATTTGAATCATGACGTTTATTCTATCATCGACTAAATTTGTTTATAAAATCGAACGTGCATAAAATAAACCAATCATTAGTTTTCTACAAGGTTGATAAACCTGAGTTATTAAATTTTACAACGGTCTACGGGCCGTTTTTAATGGGTAAGATAAAGTTTTCCGAAAACATATAAATAGCAGAGTAGGGCGGTAAGTTACTTTCTCGGGTATTTTACTGTTAAATCAATACACTGATTGGCAATGAAGTATGGTAAAAATCCCTTTATTGCCCTAGTCTGAGTTTTTATGATTTGCTTGAATGTAATTATTTTGCAAGGAAAACAGTAATGGCTTTGATCAGTTGTCCGGAATGCTCTCATCAGGTTAGTAATACTGCTTTTAAATGCCCATCGTGTGCGGTACAGCTCAAGAAGCTCAAAAGAAGTACTTTTGGTAAGTGGGTTGTGTTTGCATTTAGCGCCTTTAATATTCTAATGATGGTCATGACCGTATGGGACTTGAACCTGCATATGAATCAAATTATATCTCCAGATCCCTCTTCAGAAGCTTATATTGAAGGGTTTGGAAAAATGTGTGCGACGGGTATAGATTTCGCGGCAATCTTTGGTATTTGGCTGGCTGGAGATCTTTTCCTAGGCACGCTTTTCGTATTTACCATACCTAAAAGCTAGAGTGTCCTTAATAAAAAATCTGCGGAGAAAGTTGTAGTGAAAATCACCCTGACTCACAAGATATCCGATCAAATTAGAAAAGAACTTTCTGACCAATTGCAGGACCACAACCGTGAGTTTGTTGATACCAGGCTATGGGGAGAACTTGCGGTATATAGCCATGATCATCATGGCGCGCTCATTGGTGGATTATTGGCGACTCGCAAAGGTCTTTGGTTATTTATCGATCTGTTATGGGTTAGTGAAGAATCGCGCAGAAGTGGCCTTGGCAGCGAATTAATTAGGAGGGTGTTAAAAGAAGCCGTAGATATGGGATGTGAGCAGGCTTTCGTGGATACCTACAGCTTTCAGGCTTTGCCTTTTTATCAAAAGCATGGCTTTACACTTAAAATGACGCTCGATAATTTTCCTACTACTGGAATACACCGGCACTATTTGACTAAAGAAAATCTGACTTCTGGCTAAGAGGCAGGGATACTAGTGCTTAACAGTTTTAGTGCTCCCGATTAAACAACTTTGCGAAGGCATTTTTCCCTGATGAGGTAATATTGACCTCTCTAAAGCCATGAACGCGTGTTAGCCAACCTTTATGTTCGCAATAAATCAGCAACGCGGCGCCTAAATCTCCGCCCAGGTGAAATCGTCGTTCACTCCAGTCAAGGCAGCCACAGCAGGCTTTACGCTTGGTTTTGGGATCAAGAATAACGCCTAATTTGTGCAGTTCTTCCCGACCTTTAAGTGTAATGACTGAGCCGTCAGCAACAATCCATTCTTTGAGAACCATAGAGTCATAAATTTTAACGGCGAGTTCTCCTGCAAGATGATCATAACAGGTACGCGCATTTCTAAGTTGCAGTGGTGTCGTACTTTTCGGTGGCGATATTGTTTTCGAGACATTATTTTTATAGCTAGTGTTTTTCCAGGACAGGCCCATTAGCATTTCAATAAGCTCGGCGGTTTCATGTCCTGATAAGCGGAAATAACGATGCCTTCCCTGCGACAGGCAAGTAATAAGTTTAGCGATGAGCAGTTTATTAAGGTGAGCGCTGGCTGTCGAAGCCGATATTTCTGCAACCACGCTTAATTCAGTCGCAGTCCAGGCTCTGCCATCCATTAATGCGCAAAGCATTTTAACCCGAGACGGCTCTGACATGGCGGCGGCTACTGCGGCCATTGAAACTTCAAGCAGGTCGTTATTATAAGCGGTTTCAGGGTTATTGAATATCATGGTTATTGTACATCATAGTTGTTGGATATCATCGTTATTAAGCATCATTATTAAGTATTAGAGTTATTAAGCTTTATAACCTAAGTACTATAACGTAAAAGTTTTATAACTTAAGTGGTTACTATCCATGGTGCCGTGACTTCGCGAGCAAGAGTATCATTGTCGGTAATTAGAATAAGCCGATTCGCATGGTCACTATATTGAGTAAGAATATTGACGCCAAATTCCGACAGTCTTGCGGCAATATTTCCTAATTCGCCCGCGCGCTGCTGATCCAGCTGTCTTATTACTGGCTTATGAATACCCTGAACGGTAAAACCTTCGCTTTCAAGCACCGACTGAGCTTTATCCCCATCTTTAACCAAAAAATGAGCGTGACCCTGGCCATTAACGGTAAATACACCACCGCCTTCGAGGCTGATTCCATACATTCCAAGGATCTTTCCAAGCCACGCCAGTTCGCCAGGCTCATTTTTTAAAATGATATGAATATCGTACATCCCTTTACCCTCTGTTTTTATCAAGTTTCTTGATAAGGAGATTACTTTACTGAAATTCCTATGCTTCGATGGGCAACGAAATATGGCCTATTGCGCCCAGGGCTCAGATTAAACAAATTTTTATATCCAATTAAAGCAGCAAGATTTTCGGCTGTTGCCAGTAGAATCTGAGAGCATTCACGTGGGTGCCGCCAGGAACAGCTTCGAGTTTTGTTTCAACAACTTTACCGCCGCAGCGTTCATAAAATTGGCGCGAAGGGATATTTTGCTCATAACACCAAAGATAGAAACCATGGGTGGGATGATTTTCAGTCACCCAGCGTGCTGCGGCTTTGAGCAGGGCGATGCCAAATCCTTTACCCTTGGCGGCGGGTAGCACATGCAGGTTATCGACTAACGATCCCCACTGCGGACTATGTGATCCGAACACGCAGACGAAGCCCACGGGGTGGCAGTCATTTTCAGCCACAATCACGGCTTGGTTGTCTTTCCAGTCTTCGAAGCGCGCGTTCCACAAACTTAACCGCTCTTGCTCAATTTCTCCTGCCAAATATTCGGCAGAAAATATCCCCTGATACGCGCTACGCCAACTGGTGGTATGCAGCCGTGCAATAAGAGGAGCATCCGTTGAAACAGCATCCCTTAGCTTCATTTTTGGCCCCATTTGATTGTAATAAAAACGATTTTACAGATTAGCTTTTGCATGCCAATAAAAATTTTTGGCTAGAAAATGGGCATAAAAAAACCAGTCATCGCTGACTGGTTTTATATATTACAAGAAGCAGGTTTCCTGATATTTACTCAGGAAGAGAACCGCAACCGCGCGTATTAGTGCTGAGGTTGCTGTTGAAGCTGCTGTTGTTTTTTTGCATCAGCTTCTTGTTGTGCTCTGTTTTTAGCAGCCATGTGATGTCCAACGACACAACCGCCAACTGCGCCTAATACCGCGTGATTATGGGCGACGTGACCTGCAACGGCGCCAACTGCTGCACCTTTGATACATCCTTCGGCGTGGGCCATGGAAGTAGCTGACATCAGAACGGCGAAGGCAGCGGCATAGCATGAAAATTTGTTCATAAATAATTTCCAAAAAGAAAAAAGACTCATAATAAAGATCTCACATGTTACAGCCGTCGTCATGAGCACTTCTGTAAGCAATTAATGCTGTGGTTTACTGTAATTTTACAGAACATATCGCGAGCGAAGCCAGCTCTCATCGGGAGTGCCTGCAGGATTTACAAATCAACGCCGTGCCGTGCAACGATTTGTGATGGTTTAAGATTGGTTAATCATAGTTTTTGTTTTAAAGTGAATAAAGCTGTATGAAATACGCTCAATCAGAGCATTGAATGACAGTTTTTCTGCAAGACAATCGAGGATGCCGCTATGTCCAACCAAGAGCAGTTACAGGCACTGATGGAACGTATCGAAGCGCTGGAACAACGCGAAAAGCAACTCACCTATGCCTCTAATGCCTATCAGGCAATTTTGACCACACTGTTGGGTAATCTTGATAAAAATACCCGCGATAAAGTGATCAATATGGTCGATCAGGCGCACGATATTGCCTATGCCAGAGCCAATGTTGAGCAAAAAAGCAATATTCTAGGAGCGGATGACATCACCCAGCGTATTTTTCTGTTTGCTCAGGGCCGCGCGTCAGAATCCCGATAATTGAGATTCCCAGTCATCAAGTGCCTTGATAAGCATTGATTGCCAGAGATCAGGAACGCCTGTCGGCTTTAAGCAGGTTGATCGCGGCACCGATCAAAATGCGCTGCTGAACGCCAGCGCTATTTAGCGTGTGTTCCAGATAATTGACTAACGAATCTGCCGTAAGAGGTTCTCCGCGGTGACGAAGCTGGATAACCGCCTCACCGATAATACGAGCAACTTCGTCCCAAAGGGGCTGAATCTCGCTTTCCGAGAATTGCATAGGGCCTCCCGTCTGTACGAATGATGTTCAATTTAGCATCTGGGACGCCTGAGGCAAGGGCATTAGATCAACAAATTTGTTTTAGATCGGGATAAGAAAGTGGGGATTTTATAAATCACCCCGCCTTTCAGATGCTTGGCGAGGTGATTTTATTCTGAGTAAAATCTGAAATTAGTGTTTAATCACATAAAGATCTTTAGCTAAAACCCGACCCTGCGGATCGTGATCGTCAAAGCCTCCAATGTACGGCTTCACTAATTTGTTACTGACATAATGATAAATAGGCACCACTGGAGCCTGTTCACTCAGAATATCCTCTGCCCGCTGATAGTCTTTTGCCACCTGAGCCTTGCTGGTGGCCGCCAGTGCATCATCCAGCACTTTGTCATATTCAGCGTCTTTGAAATGCGGTGTGTTTTCGCTGTTATCACTGCGGAAAGTATTCAGGAACGTCGACGGCTCGTCATAGTCTGCAATCCAGGCGTAGCGAACAACCTGATAGTTGCCCTGATGCATGGTATCTAGCATGGTTTTCCACTCTTGATTTTGCAACACGGCGGTAACACCCAAATTTTTCTGCCACATTGAAGAGGCAGCAATCGCTATCCGCTGATGGGTTTCATCGGTGTTGTAAAGCAAATTGAATTTTAGCGGATGATTTGGACCAAAACCGGCCTCAGCCAGCAATTTTCGCGCCTGGGCATTGCGTTGTTCCTGAGTCCAGCTGGCATAGGCAGCCGGTTTAAAGGTAAAGCCGCCGGTATTTTTTGGCGTAATGGTGTAAGCCGGAGTTTGCCCCTGACCCAACACTTTATCGGCAATAATGTTGCGATCCAACCCTAATGCCAACGCCTGGCGAACTCTGACATCGTTAAACGGCGGTTTTTGGTCATTAAAAGCATAATAATAAACGGCCAGATTCGGGCTAACGTGCACCTGTGAACCTAACTCTTTTTTCAGTGAGGCAAACTGTATAGCTGGAATGGTGCGAGTGATATCAATCTCGCCGGCACGGTAGCGGTTAACGTCTTCAGAGGCCGAACTGACGGGTAAATAGGTAATTTGTGACAACACGGTGTGGCTGTTATCCCAATAATTGCTATTTCGCACGGCAACAACTCGCTCATTGACTGTCCAGCTTTTGAGTTTGAACGGCCCACTGCTGACCATGTTACCCGGCTGTGTCCATTTTTCACCATACTTCTCAACATCGGCCTGACTGACCGGGAACAGAGAATATTGGCCGAGCATTTGCAGGAAATAAGACATCGGACGGGTCAGTTCAACCTGCACAGTTTGCGAGTCAAGAGCCTTGATGCCGAGTTGGTCAGGCGGCAATTTTCCCGCAATAATGCTATCAGCATTAACGACGTTGACTGTGCCAAGATAGCTCTCGTAAGGGGAGGCTGTTTTCGGATCAATCAGGCGACGCCAGGTGAAAACTACGTCCTGTGCGGTGATAGGCGAGCCATCGGACCAGCGAATTCCCGGGCGTAAATGGAAAGTCCAGGTTTTATTGTCTTTGGTTTCCCAACTTGACGCGAGTTCAGGATGAGCATCGCCATTATCGTCGATGCTGACGAGTCCCACGAACAGGTCGCTTAGAATATTGGACTCGACGTCGCTTTCACCTTTTTGTACATCCAGTGTCGCAGGCTCGGAGCTATTATTACGCACCACTTCCTGTTTTTGTGCGAGCACGACGCCCGGCGGGACAGTGGCTGCCTGCGCGCCAATAGCGGATAAACCTAAGCCAGAAATCAGTACGGATAGCGGAAGTAATTTAAACGCGGAACGGCTTCTATGCATCATCATTTTCCCATCTAATTAATATTCGAAATATCAATGAGTCGCGAATAATTGATAACGCTAACTGTAAAATTAAGCAACTTTTAATGATTTGTTCTGTGCTTATGATTTTGTACTTGTGGGTTTGAATTAATAGTCAGGTCGATTTGAAAAAACGCAGGGCAGTGAGCAAGGACTCAGTGTGGATAAATTTTTACTCGACCAAGTTTAGAAGCTTTGATGAAATTCGACTGCAACGTGTTATCCTTTGCGCCGAATTTTTTAGTCCTAATTTTAGTCCCGAGGAGTTATCAGGATGTCAGAGAGCTTATCCAAAGAGCAAGAACTTGAGTCAGATTTGGTTGCGTGCCAGCTGGTTATTAAGCAGATCCTGGATGTCATTGACATTATTGCGCCGACTGAAGTGCGCGATAAAATGTCTCATCAGCTGAAAAGCATTGATTTCAGTACACATCCTGCCGGTGCAGATCCCGTTACTCGCCGCGCAATTGAGAAAGCGGTTTCGCTTATCGAGCTGAAATTTACCAAACACGACAGCTGATTTTCTATGTCGTTATAACCCGCAGGCCTATCCTGCGGGTTAATTATTCACTCAATCAATGCTGCGGATTAAGATTTATCAACAACGTCAGCCACTCGTTTGAGTATTGGACATTTTGCAACCCCGACAATGCCGCTATCGCTGTGCAGGTACTGTGAATCAACCATGCCACGCGCCGTTAAATATTGGCACTTCAGGCCGAGTCCTGCGGCATTTTCACTGCTTCCAATACTCACACCATAGCCTGAAAATAGAAAAGCAGCGTAAATAACCGCCAGTACGATAATTGTTTTTATTACACCCATTTTATAAACTCCCTATAAGGCTTAAGCCTCGGGCAGTATAGCGTTAATAGCATGGGATTGAATTGTCTAATTCTCTGAAAAAAATCATGAAAACATTCATGAAAACATACGGGGATTAACCGTTATATTACTTCCCGGGCATCTATTGGGCTAACTCTGTTTTAAATTTGTTTAACTTAGGCGGAGTAGGATAGTGTCATACTTTTCTATGTGTTGGACGCAGATTTGGGCATCAACAAACGCATGATAAATTCTAAGAGATCTGCCATCAAGCTGAAGAAACCGCTATTTTCGCTCAGGAGAATTATTGCCTTTGTGGTTTTCCTGGGGCTTTGTGTCGGACTTTATCTATTGGCTCTGAATAGCTATTGCGATCAGGGCGGCAATTTTGATCTTGGAATTTGCTCGGTCACCTCATTTATTCCCTGGTAAGACTTTGCGCCAGTCGGAAGCTTCTGTATTTTTGCGAACATCTTCCCTCTATTTCAGACGATGATAAGATAAGCGTCTGGTTCATTACATTGTAAGGTCGTCAATGTTCAATCAACTCATAGGCCAAACAAGTCTGGCTACGATAGTGCTATTTTCCCTGTCGGCCGTGTTATTTTTGCTAGTCTGGTTTTTCGTCAATCGTGCCAGTGTCAAAGCCAACCGTCAGGTTCAACTGCTGACTGAAATCGCCCAGCAGCAACGCCGTCAAACCGAACTGCTCGAATTATTAGTTAAATCTCAGGCCAAAAACTCTCCTGACGAACTGGATGATGACTCTGTTTTAGGTTTCCGTGACTTCATTCCGGAAAGATAATTGAGTTACCCACAGGAACCGTCTTATGGCGGTTTTTCTGTTTCTCTCTCGATTCATTTCTTGATTCATTAAAATGTCTTAATTCTTCGGTAACGTGTTGCTTAACTACTCAGCAGGATGATTACCAGATGATTAAATGGTCTGAAGAACACGACAACGAATTGAATCACAATATCGCTTTACTGACAGGGGAAGATCCCGACAAGTGGTATCCCTACGGCGGTATGAAAGGAAAAGACTACTGCAATAACCCCTCCGATGCCTGGCCGATTATTTGCGTCAATAGAATCAATCTTAATTTCAATGAATTACCCGAAAGCAAAGACTGGTGCGCCCATATTTCCAGCACTGAAGGAAAGTGGCAGGCGTCCAGCGCGAAGCCATTACGCGCAGCAATGATTTGTTTTTTACTAAGTAAAACTTGCGCATAGCCAAAAGGCCACAGATACTCATTCTGTTACAAGATCCAAGCAAAGCAGTGATTCGAATAAGCATCGCATAAAGCGATGCGTATCAAGTGATTAATGTTTCCTCAGTTTGACAGTATTGTCTTAGACGGAGTCCATTATGAAGCGCATCATTAAAGGTGATAAAACTCTCTCTCATCTGGTCGTGGCTCATGCAGCCATCGACAGCCACGAAAAAGCCTATGGCAAAAGACGCCAGGGGTGGCCTTCTACGTACCTGATCAAATACAAAGACACTCGCGTTGCTGTGGAAGTTGTCACACGCAGGCAGTCTTATGTTGCGACTTTAATGATTGGAGCCCGAAACCTGACCAAGCTTTGTGGGATGGCAGCCTGATTATTGGCTGACAGTGAAAACAGTTAACCGACCTGATTGTAATGGATGTCTGAGTACAAAGAGTAAAAGCAGTAAAAACAAAAAGCCCTGCCGGTGCTTCGATTGTCTGGCAGGGCTTTTTATTTTTATCTGCCGGTTAGAGCCTCAAAAGTGAGCTTTATAAAAAACCTGACACTCGTTGACCTGTCTTTGCAAATAACACTTTGCACTTTTTGTAGTGAAAAGCATCGAACCTTTATGATACTAAAGAGATAGACGTTGGTTTTGTATCAACTTTGTTTGCAAAAAATTTATCGATAAGGGAAATTATGGCCGAAAAAAATCCCTACTATGATCCTGCTAAATCGCATCATACCCCGCACGGTTTTACCAATCCTGAACCGGATACGCGCAGAGAGGGTGACTTCAAACGCTGGCGCAAAGAACGTAAAGCGCAGGGATACCCTCGTCCTCCTGGCATGGGCTACGAAAATTTTATACGAGCATGGTGTCAGACTCCTGATTTCAGCGGCACTGAAGATCGCCTGTGGTTTTTAGGTCATGCGTGCGTACTGCTGCGCATTGCCGGGCGCTACGTTTTAACCGATCCTGCGTTGTCAGAGCGCGCATCTCCGGTAGGATTCTATGGCCCAAAGAGGAGAACTCCCCCAGCGGTTACCGTTGCCAGTCTGCCCGTGATTGATTATGTACTGATCTCTCATAATCACTACGATCACCTTGATAAACCGACAATTCGCAAACTAGTGAAACGTTTTCCGCAGGCTATCTTCATGGTTCCGCTTGGAATGAAGCCTTGGATGGAAAGGCAAGAGGCGCATTACATTGAAGAAATGGACTGGTGGGACGCGCTGATTTTAGAGGGTGTGAGTTTTCACGCCGTGCCAGCGCGTCACTGGAGTAAGCGTACGCTCTGGGACCGGAATCGTTCTTTATGGTGTGGTTGGGTGGTCAAACATCGCGACCTGAGTTTTTATTTCTCAGGAGACAGCGCCTATAGCGAGCAATTTGCGCAGATAGGTGAGCGTTTAGGACCGTTTGATATTGCCGCTATTCCGATTGGCGCCTATGCACCAAGATGGTTCATGCATCCGCATCATATGGACCCTCAGCAGGCTGTTCAAGTGTTTAAGGAAACACGTTGTCATCGGGCAGTGCCTATTCACTGGGGCGTTTTTGAATTGGCCGATGAGTCGTTAGATGAACCACCAAAAGAATTAGTCTCTGCGATTGAAGAGGGTGGCGTAAGTGTAGAGAATTTTGCGCCGCTAAAAATAGGTGAGCATATTTCTTTGTAAAAGGACTGGCGCTTTATTTTCTGCAGAAATAATTGACGCCCAAATACTCCCAGATGAGAGTATTTATCAATTAAAACCTGCGCTATTGGCCTTGATAATTATCTCTTTTCAAGGCCATTCTCCTGAAAATCTCCCTATTGAGTTATATAAAATAAAAATTCCCAGGTTCCAATATCCAGAACAAAAGCCTGCTAAATCCCATTATTGGCAGACTATTCAAACCTGAATAGTTTTTCAGCCCCAGAATTGCCCTTCAAACTTCACCAATATTCAGCATTGATACTCTGGCCTGCAAGCAGCGCCATGACTGGGTTTGTATCAAAAATGTTAACGAAGTGATGCGCAGTTGAACGACGTTGGGTGAGGGAATGATTCAAGAATCGAATAAAAATGAATAGAAATTTCGAACAAGGAATAGTTATACCTAATAAAAATAATGAATATGTAATGCCGAAATTTTTGTATATTTAATGAGTTTGCTTTTTTGTTATTAATATAAAATTCATGTTGCTGTAAAGCAGATGCGTTATAGACGATGCTTTGTCTGTTAAATAATAAATTAGACAGGAAAAAACATTTCAACTCATTGCTTCAGGGAAATTAAAGTTTATTTTGGTTATCATTATTACGCACGCTTTAGGTGCAAACTAATAGCGATAGCGAATATGTTGCACCAGATTAGTACCATTATGCCTGATTCGAATACTGCATAATCAATAAATGATTACTTTGTCCTGGCTCAATGTTTAGGCGAATTTTTTAAAGTGCGTTTTATGAGAAATTCGATAGCATTTACTGTGATGGAAAACTCATAGAAGCCTGCTATGACTGAGGGCAGGCCTTACGGGAGTGGTTAAAAAGTGACTAGCAAAAATGCTGAAAAACTTGCGCAAAATCCATTTGTGTTATATCAAATACGATAATAATTCATTAAAAAATGATTTTAACTCTTACTGTCTGGCGTTTATTGATCAATAATCAATTTTGAGTCGTTATTGATTTGATTGTTAGGCTCTGCTGAGTTCCAAGCAGAAAATAGTAGTCCTATCAACCTATTTTGGCCTCACTTAACAGTAAGTGCCTTTAACCGACTCAAATATGTGCGACAAGTCCATCGCTGATTAAAAATGGCTTGCCATTAAATTCAGAGTATGTGATAACGCATATGGGTAAAACGAGGTAGAGTTCTGTATATGTGTGGCATTTTCAGTAAAGAAGTTTTGAGTAAAGACGTTATCGTTGAATACCGCTTCCTTGCCGATTTTTATCTTAGTGCCTCAAGCAGTAACGACTCAAGTTTGTCTGTGTCACGCCGAAGGGCGGTTTAAACAATCCAAAGGAAATACTCAAGATGGCAAAGATCAAAGGTCAAGTTAAGTGGTTCAACGAGTCTAAAGGTTTCGGTTTCATCACTCCAGCTGACGGCAGCAAAGACGTGTTCGTACACTTCTCTGCAATCCAGGGTAACGGCTTCAAAACCCTGGCTGAAGGCCAGAACGTTGAGTTCGAAATCCAAGATGGCCAGAAAGGCCCATCTGCAGTTAACGTAACTGCAATCTAAGCAGCGTTAGCTGTAAAAAAAACCCGCCTTGTTGCGGGTTTTTTGTTTTTATACTCTGGTGGCAGCTAAAATTTAGTCCGGCAGAATAATAATTCCCGACTGTTGATTGCGGCCACTGATTCCCGGAACAGAAGGGTCTTGCACGCGCTTCAAACTATTGCGGCGAAAGCTGCTGTACTTGTGGCGTGAAATATGGCGCGAAATCTCTTTCGATTCAGCCTGTTGCGTTAACTCGCTATCTGCTAATGGGAGTGCTTTGGTGCAAATCGTGCAACTCCCCGCAAAATCAACCGCCGAGAAACCCGCCTGAATAAGCTTGGCATAAGCAATAGCGGGCAGGTCTAGATGGCGATAAGACGGTGAAATTAGCGCAGGGGGTAAATCTAACCCCTGTTGAAATTCGTCGATCAGCTCCTGACTCACCTCGTAGCAGCACGCTCCGGCAGCCGGGCCAATAGATACCACCCAATCCTGCGTTGATCCCGATTCATTAATGCGCTCAGCCATCTTCTCAAGAATGCCATGCCGCAGGCCACGCCAGCCAGCATGTGCCACCGCCACTGCGCGTCCTTCTTTATGACTAAAGACCACCGGCAGACAGTCGGCGGTAAACACGCTGATCAAAATTCCCGGCTGTTGAGTATAAAAGCCGTCAGCTTCGCCACAGAACTGCTGTGGAGAGACAACATCAACGATTCTGATACCGTGGACCTGCTTCTTTTCCGGCAAACTGGAGCTGAAGGGCTGAAGCGATTCGGGCAACAATGCTTGTTTAGATCCAAAGCCGTGTTTGATTGATGGGACTTGGCTCAGCAAAATAGAAGTATCACTCATGGCATCACTTATAGTTAATCAGCGCAGGTTAATGATAAGAGACTAATTAAATGGATTTAACTGATCGAGTCAAATTCAGTGTAGACCGCTTAACCGCAGGCTGACCAGCCAATACTAGAGGCGGCAAAGCAATATTCCCTGTACATGGAGCAAAAGTTGCAACCTGCAACCGGCTTCTTTAGACTTAGGGCAGCCATCCGCAAGACGCCCGAATAAAAAAATCGGCTGCTTCACCTTTCTGGAAATCTGCATGACCTATCAATGTCCTCTTTGCCATCAAATCCTGCAACGCCTTGATAAACAATGGCGCTGTGAAAATAATCATCAGTTTGATAATGCCAAAGAGGGATATGTAAACCTGCTGCCGGTGCAACATAAGCGATCTAAAGAGCCGGGCGACAGTGCCGAGATGATGATTTCACGCCGTACTTTCCTCGAAGGCGGCCATTATCAGCAGCTGCGCGACAGCGTTGTGGCTCTGTTAGATAAATATTTACCCGCTGACGCTGAATCGGTACTGGATATCGGCTGTGGTGAAGGTTACTACACTTCTGCGATGGAGCAGGGGCTTAATGCCAGCCGCAAGATGCAGATTTACGGCCTTGATGTCGCCAAGGTCGCGATTCGCTATGCCGCTAAACGCTATTCGAAGGTGGAATTTTGTGTGGCGTCAAGCCATCGGCTGCCGTTTGCCGATAATTCGCTGGATGCAATTGTGCGTATCTATGCACCTTGCAAGGCGCCTGAACTGCATCGAGTGCTGAAATCGTCAGGGTTGGTATTAACCGTAGCGCCTGGCCCGAGGCATCTTTATCAGCTAAAAGGCCTGATTTATGATGAAGTGCAGCTTCATAGCGATGCAGAGGAAAACCTGCCGGGATTCGAGCGGATATGTACCGAATCGTTGCGTTATGACATGACATTAAACGGAAAAGAGGCTTTCGATTTATTGCAGATGACGCCGTTTGCCTGGCGAGCAACACAAGCCGTGATGCAAGACCTTTCACAGCGTGACATTTTTAGCTGTGAAACTGATTTTACTGTCAGTCTCTTCCGTCGTATTGATTAAAGCGTATCAGTTAAACTGTGCCATTCTGCCACGCCCGATTCAAATTGAAGTTTATGGTTATCTACTGATAGTTAACCATAAACTTATAAATATTCTCTAGATCGTCCATCTGCTTTACCCGCACCAGTAGCTGCTTCTGTTCAAGCTGAATGACCAAAATTCCATCCTCCGAAAGATTCATCGTCTTGATTCGATCATAGGTGATGAAAATATTCGCATAATAAAATCCAGCGCTTTTAAACAGCATTTTAGGCAAGCGAATAAAAGAGATATAGAAAGCAATCAGCGCCAAACTTACCAGTAAATAGGTGGTAATCGGGCTGCCGCTGGAGAGGATATTGTTGTAGAGCAAAATAGCCAGCAGGCCGATAAAAATCACCGCATCCAGCTTGTTTCTTCTTTGCAGGAAAACCCTGAGCAGCGTGTTTCCACGGGTTTTATCCATGATAAATTCATCGTAAACGGCATAGGCCAACAACAGAAAAATAAAGATAATCAAGGCAATATCCGTAACCGTCATCCCGCGTTTCCCTCATAATAAAAAACCGGAGGCGTTGAGCCCCCGGTTTGAGTCTGGCGATTAGCGACCCAGCAGGCCAATCCAATAACCAAAAATACCCAGCACAAAGAAGCCCATGATAATCCACAGCGCATTCACTTTCTTGCGCAGCAGCCACATACAGCCAAAGGTTAGCAGCAGTGGCACCAGCCCCGGCATCAGCTGGTCCAGGATCCCCTGAACCGTAGTTACCGTAGTATGGCCGGTATTATCGGTTATTTTGGAAACCACTAGCGGAATGTTAACGTGCGTCCATTTATTGACCAGCGCGCCCATCACAAACAGGCCAAGAATTGACGCCCCCTCGGTCAGTTTTTGTAGGAAGCCGCCGCCCATATCACTAACGATATCAACGCCTTTTTTATAACCATAGGCCACGCCGTAGTAACGGTTCAGTAAACGCACCAGGTTGAACAGTACGAAGAACAGCAATGGACCCAGCAGGCTGCCGCTCATCGCTATACCGGCACCTAATGCGGCGAATACCGGACGCACCGTACCCCAGAAAATCGGATCACCGACGCCCGCCAACGGACCCATCAGGCCCACTTTCAGGCCATTAATTGCCGCATCGTCGATAGGTGCGCCATTGGCACGCTGTTCTTCCATCGCCAGCGTCACGCCCAATACTGGAGCCGCAACGTAAGGATGGGTATTAAAGAACTCGAGATGGCGTTTAATTGCCTGTTTGCGATCGTCATTGTTTTCTGGATAAAGACGGCGGATAACCGGCACCATGCAGAAGCAGAAACCCAGCGCCTGCATACGTTCAAAGTTCCATGAACCCTGAAACAGGTTTGAGCGTAAGAACACACCGCGAATATCGCCGGGTGTGAGTTTTTTAACTTGAGTTTGATCAACCATTTCTCTCACCCTTAGTCCAATTCGTTGTCGAGGTCGTTAACGCCATGAGCCGGTCCGGCAGCCTGTGCAGACTTGTTGTATTTTGGACTCAGCTGAATATAAAGCACGGCCATCACTACGCCAATCACGCCCAATGCAACCAGGTTGAAGTTGGTGAATGCGGCAGTGACAAAGCCCAGATAGAAGAATGGCATCAGGTAGCCAGCACGCATCATGTTGATAACCATAGCGTAACCTACTACGACAATCATGCCACCGGCGATATTAAGACCGCTGGTTACTACTTCTGGTATGGAGCTGAGCATGCTTTGCACGATGCTGGTACCCACGGACACCGCAACAATCGCTGCCGGAATAGCAATACGCATCGCCTGAAGGATCAACGCGGAAACGTGTATCCAGGAAATAGCACTCAAGTTGCCTTTTTCGGCGGCCTTATCGGCTGCGTGCTGGAAGGCCACGGTGATAGTACGCACGATAATGGTCAACACCTGACCCGCAGCGGCCAATGGAATTGCCAGCGCGATACCGGCACCAATTGACTGCCCACCTGCAATAACCAGGATGGTCGAAATTATCGAGGCGAGGGCGGCATCGGGAGCCACGGCGGCACCGATGTTCATCCAGCCCAGGGCGATCATTTCCAGAGTCCCCCCAATGATAATCCCGGTTTTCATGTCACCAAGAACCAGACCAATTAACGTACACGCCACTAATGGACGGTGAAACTGAAACTCATCCAGGATAGATTCCATCCCGGCAATACATGCGACAATAAATATCAGCACAATTTGTAGTGTGGTGATCTCCATTGACCTTCTCCTGTTCCAAGGAAGCTGAGTAAAATAACGCCGACTTAACAGTCCTTTGTCGTATGACAGGCGGACTCTCTGCGCTGACTTTATTAATTCATCTTGTTAATCAAATCCATCATCTTCAAACGGCTGTCTGAAGACACTTTGCGCACTTCAAGTTCGATACCTTCGCTGTTTAATTTCTTAAAGGCGTCAATATCTTTCTGATCAACGGAGACTGCATTGGTGACCTGAGTTTTGCCTTGTTTAAACGCCATACCGCCGATATTGACCGAGGAGAGCTTGACGCCGCCTTCAACTACCCGCACCACGTCGGTAGGGTTAGTGAACAGCAACATCACGCGGTCGTTAGCGTATTTAGGGTTGTCATAAACGCGGATGGCTTTTGCGACGTCAACCACGTGAGCCGTGACTCCCGGAGGCGCAACCTGCGTCAGCAAGGTTTTGCGTACGGTATCGGCAGCCACTTCATCACTGATCACGATGATGCGGTTAACGTTAGTTTCTTTGGTCCAGCGAGTCGCGACCTGTCCATGAATCAGGCGATCGTCGATACGTGCAAGACCGATTTTCATATGATCGTTAGGGCCAAGCGCTTTGGCCGGAGCGGCTGGAGCTGCCACTGGTAGGGCAACGGGTGGTGTAATAACCGGTTGATCATGCTCCGGTTCGGCAAATTTCAAGGCTCTGACACCCAGTCTGCCGGTTTCGAGCGCGATACTGGTCAGTTCGGTGAGAGTAGGGTTGTCATCGCGACCCATAAAAGTTTCGACCAACATGGGAATGTTAACGCCGGTAACGACTTCATAGTTTTCTTTATCGATAACGATACGGCTGGCAGCATTAAACGGGCTGCCTCCCCATGTATCGACTAAAAACAACACACCGCTGTTTTTGTCGAGGTTTTCAAGCTTTGCGTTGTATTTTTCAATCAATGTCTCGGCATTTTCCCCATGAACGAAATCGATAAAGGCGACATTATCTTGCTCGCCAATTAGCATTTCCGTCGTTTTCAGCAGCTGCTCGGCCGCTGAACCATGAGTGCCGATGATAATAGCAATACTCACTCGCTACCTCCTCTTTGACCCGTCGGGCGGGTTCTGCACTTAATTGATAAAGCTTTTATAATTCGTCAGAGGATCTTTTGACGAATGCTGTGTTGTGAACATTATTTGTGAGTTAAAAAAACTCCGACTTCCTTTTGTTTCTGAAAAATCAATAACCAAATTGTGTAAAAACCCGTCGAATGTATCGACTGGATTTATTTTAGTGTGTGAAAAAATAATTTATGTGACGACTGTCTGCTATTCAGAGTCGGATTGGAGTCTGAGCGTGCTCTTTTCAATGTTTCAATGATTTATGACATGAAACAACCGGGGCTTAGGCTGTTCAAGAATAAGTGTCCTAAAATGGACTTTGCTTAAATAATTATAGGTGTTACATTATATTTCCAATTATTACCAAGGAGTGCCGGGCATCAGCCCACCCTATGGACTGTCACCGACGACGCTTTACCCCGCTCGAAATTACAACCTCTTTATATCTACCTGAATTAATTACCCCTTATGCCAGGCCATCGCGCCGCTGTTTGCGGAGTTTGATATGGAATTTTTAATGGATCCCTCGATTTGGGTCGGATTGCTGACGCTTATCGTTCTGGAAATTGTGCTAGGTATCGATAATCTGGTGTTTATCGCGATTCTTGCCGATAAATTGCCGCCAAAGCAGCGCGATAAGGCGCGAGTGATCGGATTATTACTGGCACTGGTGATGCGTTTAGGTCTGCTTACACTTATTTCGTGGATGATTAAACTCACCTCGCCGCTGTTTAGCATCGCGCAATTTACTTTTTCTGGGCGTGACCTGATCCTGCTCGTTGGGGGATTATTCCTGTTGTTTAAAGCGACCACCGAGTTGCATGAACGACTTGAAGGGCACGACGATTCAGCAGGCAATAATCGCGGATATTCCAGTTTTTGGGCCGTAGTAACGCAAATTGTGGTACTCGACGCCGTATTCTCATTGGATGCAGTCATTACCGCCGTGGGAATGGTGAATAATCTGGCCATTATGATGACCGCAGTAGTCATCGCGATGGGTGTCATGCTGTTGGCCTCCAAAGCATTGACGCGCTTCGTTAATGCACATCCAACGGTAGTCGTGCTGTGCCTGAGCTTCTTGTTGATGATCGGGCTAAGCCTGATTGCCGAAGGTTTTGGTTTCCATATTCCGAAGGGCTATCTGTATGCGGCGATCGGTTTCTCGGTACTGATTGAGTTTTTCAACCAACTTGCGCGGCGCAACTTCTTGAAAAGTCAGTCACATCGGCCGATGCGCGAACGTACCGCCGAGGCTATTCAACGCCTTATGGGCGGTAAACGTGATAGCGATAGCCATGAGGAACCGCAGAGTGGCACAAATGCCTCGAAGGAAGAAGCCTTCGCGGAAGAAGAGCGCTTTATGATAAGTGGCGTGTTAACGCTGGCTTCGCGAACGTTGCGCAGCATCATGACTCCGCGCAATGATATTTCATGGGTAGACTGCGAGCGCTCGGCGGACGATATCCGCATTCAGCTATTGGATACCCCACACAGCCTGTTCCCGATTTGCCGCCAGTCGCTGGATGAAATTATTGGCGTGGTGCGTGCGAAAGATTTGCTGGTGGCGCTGGAAAATGGCGAAGATATTGTTGCTTTTGCTGCAAAAACGCCGCCGATTGTGGTGCCAGAAACCATGGACGTGATCAAGTTACTGGCGGTATTACGTCGGGCTAAAGGGCGTTTGGTGGTGGTCAGCAACGAATTCGGTGTGATCCAGGGGCTAGTGACTCCGCTCGACGTGCTCGAAGCGATTGCAGGTGAATTCCCCGATGAGGATGAAACGCCAGATGTCGTGGTAGACGGAGAAGGATGGCTGGCGAAAGGTGGGACCGATCTGCATTCGCTGGAGCAACTGCTTAATACTTCGAATCTGGTGAGTATTAACGCCGATTACGCCACGTTGGCTGGCTTGCTGCTCAGTGAATCAGGCCAGATGCCCGTACAGGGTGAGGTAATTGAAATGGCTGAATTATGCTTTAAGGTGATTGATGTGTCGGAATATCGCATTGAACGTGTGCGAATTACCCGACTTTCTCCTCACGATGAGCACGGCGAAGAACGTTAAATAATAAGAAAGGGGCAGCGTCTACTGATGTCTGCCCCTTAAATTTGCTTCTGCGCCTTAGCTACACAGTATTTTGATCAATCACACTGTACTTTAATCGCCAGACCGCCACGCGAAGTTTCGCGATATTTAGCATTCATGTCTTTGCCGGTTTCGTACATTGTTTCGATGACTTTATCGAGAGAAACACGGGCTTCACTAGTGCGGCGCAATGCCATACGGGCAGAGTTAATCGCTTTTACCGAAGCAATGGCGTTGCGTTCGATGCAAGGAACCTGAACCTGACCAGCCACTGGGTCACAAGTCAGGCCCAAATTGTGTTCCATGCCGATTTCAGCCGCGACACAAACCTGTTCAGGACTGCCACCGAGCAACTCGGTTAAGCCAGCCGCCGCCATAGAACAGGCAACGCCGACCTCACCCTGACAGCCTACTTCCGCACCGGAAATTGAGGCGTTCATCTTATAAAGAATGCCAATTGCCCCTGATGCCAGGAAATAGCGCTGATAGATATCCGGGCTGACCGAACCGATATATTTGTCATAATACGCCAGAACCGCAGGAACAATCCCACAGGCTCCGTTAGTCGGTGCCGTTACCACGCGGCCACCGGCGGCATTTTCTTCATTGACCGCCAGCGCAAACATGTTAACCCAGTCAATAACCACCATCGGGTCATTGGACATTTTGTCGTTGGATACCAGCATGCGGCGCAACGCCGATGCACGACGGGGCACACGCAGCGGACCCGGTAACACGCCTTCGGTATTCAGGCCGCGATCGATACACGCCTGCATGGTGTGCCAAATAGTCTCGAAATACTGATTGATCTCGGCTTTGCTATGCTGTGCCAGCTCGTTTTTCATCATCAAACCAGACAATGAAAGACCCGTTTCGCGGCATTTTTGCAGCATTTCGCTGGCCGAATTAAAGGAGTAAGGCACGACGACTTCATTGAGCACCGGCTGACCAAAACTTTCGTCATCAACGATAAAACCCCCGCCGATGGAATAATAAGTTTTGCTATAAACCATCTGCTCGCCGATATAGGCGTGGATCTGCATGCCATTTTCATGACGTGGCAAGTTTTCGCCGCGAAACACCATGCCGGTATCTCGTGGAAAATCAACCTCATGCTGGGTTTCGCCGAGCGGCAAACGCTGGCGCTGTTCAACGTCTTTGATAAAGTGTGGAATGCCGTCGATATCTACGGTATCTGGCTTGTTGCCTGCCAGTCCCAAAATAATTGCGACATCGGTGTGGTGACCTTTACCGGTCAAGGACAATGAGCCGTAGACGTCTACCGCAACGCGAGTTACGTCAGACAACAGATTTTTTTCAAACAGATCATCGGCAAATTGTTTGCCCGCTTTCATTGGGCCGAGCGTGTGGGAGCTGGATGGACCAATACCCACTTTGAACATGTCGAAAACACTGATCACTTGAAGACTCCTGGATAGAGGCAAGTCGGCTCGGGTAAATCAGAGGTGGCCGCCTTGACTAAAAACTGCTTATTTATTGTTCGCTTGTTAGAACTATAGTGTAAGAGGGCGGGGGAGATTACGCAGCAGTTTTCGCATGAAAAAAAGTAATTCGACTAATAAGTGTGATGCGGGTGAGGACATAGGTCACAGAGGGCCGTCAACTGGCGATTTGTTGAGCCAAATTCAAAATTATTTTGGCGGTCATTCCCCATACAAACTGCTCTTCATACCAGGAAAAATAGACCCGAAGTTTATTGCCTTTACGCTGAATATCCAGTGGGTGATAACGAGAGAAATTGAGTGCTTCGTGAAGGGGAATTTCAAAGAGTTCGGCGACCTCATCCTCGTTGGGATGCAGCGGAACATCGACCGGGATCAGTCCGACTATCGGCGTAACTCGAAAACCGGTGCTGCTGTCGATCGGCTCCAGCTGACCCAGCACCCGAACCATGGAAGGTGGTATGGCCACTTCTTCCTGTGCCTCACGCAGCGCGGTAAACACCGCAGACGGATCGTTGGCATCAGTCGCACCGCCGGGGAATGCAACCTGACCGGCGTGTTTGCGCAAGTGGTCTGAACGGCGAGTCAGTAAAATGGTCGGCTGTTCACGACAGACAATCGGGATAAGCACGGCAGCCTGTCGTTGCCCGATGGCCTTGTGCGTTGGCGTGGCAGGCAAACTTAGCTGAAAACGTCGTATAAAGTCTTCAATCTCGGCAGACAGCGGAAGTTGATGCGCATTAATCATCGCGGGATATCTCGCCGAGATAGGGCAGAATACGGGCAACTTTGTCGAAGGTTTCTTGATATTCCGCCTGCTCCTGACTGTCAGCTACGATGCCGCCGCCGGCCCAGCAGTAGATTTTTCCCTGCTCGGTCAATAAAGTTCTAATCGTGATATTGCTGTCCATGGTGCCGCAGAAGCTGATATAGGCAATACTGCCGCAATAGCCGTTGCGCCGCTGTGGCTCAAGTTGTTCGATAATCTGCATCGCTCTGATTTTTGGTGCGCCGGTAATCGAGCCGCCGGGGAAGCAGGCGCGCAGCAGGCTTGCCGGATGGCAACTGGCCGGTAAAGTCGCTGTAATTGTGCTAACCAGATGATGAACCGCCGGGAAAGGCTCGACCACGAATAACTCCGGCACCTTTACGCTGCCCGGCACCGCCACGCGGCCAATATCATTTCGCAGCAGATCGACGATCATCAGGTTCTCTGAGCGATCTTTCTCTGATTTAGCTAAACGCTGGGCTTGCAAACGATCGGTCGCCGGATCTTCACTGCGCGGCAGAGTGCCCTTGATAGGCCTTGTCTGAATGCGGCCTTCTTCCAGCCAGATAAAACGCTCTGGGGAGAGGCTCAGCACCGCGTTATCAGGCAGGCGCAGGAAAGCCGAGAAAGGTGCGCGGTTAACTCGATTTAAACGTAAGAACGCCTGCCATTCATCGCCCTGATAGTTCGCCTTGAAACGCTGGGTCAGATTGATTTGATAGCAGTCACCGCTGTGCAAATATTCCTGCACTTGCTGAAATTTATTGCCGTATTCTTCACGGGTCATATTGGCTTGCCAGGCCGAATCTAATTTAAAATCATCTTCTGCACAAGCCTGCTGATACTGCGTCAGCCAGGCGAGACGCGCCTCTATGTCATCATGGCAAACCAGTGTTAAACGTTGCAGATGATGATCGGCAATCAGCGCCCAGTTATAAATTCCCATTGCCATATCCGGCAGGGTGATATCTCGCTCTGCCAGCGCCGGCAGATTCTCAATCGTTCTGCCGAGGTCATAACCCAGAAGTCCCAGCGCGCCGCCCAAAAATGGCAAATCGGTATTGACCTCAGGCCTGATACCACATTTTTCTAGCTCACTTTGCAGCAGGCTGAAAGGATCGCTTTCACTTAACTCTGTTTGATCCTTTTCTCTGCGGCGGATCTCAGTCTGTTGACCACGAGTAGACAAGGTTACCAGCGGGTCGGCCACCAAAATATCAAAGCGATTGTGCATGTGTTCTGCCGAACCGGAATGCAGCAGCATGGCCCACGGCAAAGAAGACAGAGGAGCAAAGCGCTTAAGCAACGCATCGGCTTGATAAGCTAGGGATTTAACTTTAATGGATTGGGCGGCTGCCATTTTATGAGCAAGTTCCTGACACGGTGGAGACGTAATTCCTGACTTGCGGATCCTAACATAGATTTGATGCCGATAGGCCATCGGCAAATTAAGGCGTATAATGCCCGGCTAAGCCCGATACATTGACAGGAACACTCTTATGCTTACTGGTATGCCATCACTTTCACATAATGAGCAGCAAGTTGCCGCCGATCGCATCCATGAATTAATGCAGGAAGGCATGAGCAGCGGTGAGGCAATCGCTACGGTTGCTGCCGAAATTCGTGAGACTCACAAAGGTGATCGTGTGACGGTTATCTTTGATGATGAAGACGACGAATAAGCCGTTTAAGAAGATTTTGGCCGTTGTGCGCAGATGATGTGCACAACGGCTTTTAGCTAATATTTCACAGTTTTAGCCTTTCACAGCCTTAAACTCTTACGATTTTAACCTTTCACAACGACCGCAGCCGCCGCTTTTATCGCCGTTTCAACCGCTTGCTCGACAGTGTCGCCAATAGACAGCGCTACGCCTAAACGACGCTTACCGACGATTTCAGGCTTACCAAACAAACGCACCTGATTTGACCCGACCAGCGCGTGCTCGATACCGCTAAAGCTAACGTTACTGCTGGTCAGCTCTGGCAGAATTACCGCCGAAGCAGATGGACCAAACTGGCGAATTGTCCCAATTGGCAGGCCCAGGAAGGCACGCACGTGCAGCGCGAACTCTGACAAGTCCTGAGAAATCAGTGTCACCATGCCGGTATCATGCGGACGAGGCGAAACTTCACTGAATACGACTTCATCACCACAGACAAACAGCTCAACGCCAAACAGGCCGTGGCCGCCCAGCGCGATAACCACGCTTTCGGCGATATCTTTTGCACGTTGCAGAGCCAAATCACTCATCTGCTGTGGCTGCCAGGATTCGCGATAATCACCGTCTTCCTGACGATGGCCGATTGGCGCGCAGAAATGAATCCCGTCAACGGCGCTAATGGTCAGCAGGGTGATTTCAAAATCAAATTTAACCAAACCTTCGACGATCACCCGGCCACCGCCAGCGCGACCGCCAAGCTGGGCATAGTCCCAGGCGGCTTGCAGCGTTTCTTCGCTACGGATCAGGCTCTGACCTTTACCCGATGAGCTCATTACCGGCTTGATAATGCACGGATAACCGATTTCTTGCACTGCCTGCTTAAAGCTGGCTTCGTCATCGGCAAAACGGTAGGTTGAAGTTGGCAATTTCAGCGTTTCTGCCGCCAATCGACGGATACCTTCGCGGTTCATGGTCAGGCGAGTCGCTTCTGCACACGGCACCACGTTGTGACCCTGTTTTTCCAGCTCGACCAGCATGCTGGTGGCAATCGCTTCGATTTCTGGCACGATAAAGTCAGGGCACTCGCTTTCAATAAGCTGCTTCAGCGCTTCACCATCGAGCATGTTGATCACATGGCTACGGTGGGCAACCTGCATCGCAGGCGCGTCGGCATAGCGATCGACAGCGATCACTTCCAGGCCAAGACGCTGGCATTCAATAGCCACTTCTTTACCCAATTCGCCAGAGCCTAATAACATGACGCGGGTGGCGTCGGTGCGCAGTGCAGTTCCGATGGTTAACATAGCGGGATACCTAACTCATTGTCAGTGATATTTAAATTTAAAAAACCATTAATAATCAATCTTATTAACGATAAATAGTGCCTGGTGTTGAAAGCAGTTTCCGGCGGTTCCGGAATTGTTTCGGCGCATTATATAGGAAATTATCGCGCTACGAAAACGATTGCGCTACAGAGGGCAATTTGCGTGATTGGCACGAATATGCGTTAATAGTGAGGCATCCGCGATCGAGGCGGGTGCTTTTTCATAAGTAAAGGATAGTAAAATGAGCAAGTTAAACGGTCAGGTAAAATGGTTCAACGAAAGCAAAGGCTTCGGATTCATCACTCCTGCTGATGGTTCAAAAGACGTTTTCGTACATTTTTCTGCAATCAACAGCGATGGTTTCAAAACTCTGGCTGAAGGTCAGAACGTAGAATTCACCATTCAAGACAGCCCACGCGGCCCGTCTGCTGCTAACGTTATCGCTCTGTAATCAGTTTACTGGCTTGTCTGAGCCAGACCGCCGGTTTTCATCGGCTACTGAATGTGCAGGATTACGTTTATTAAAACCCGCCTACGTTGCGGGTTTTTTTGAACCAAATTTTAACTTCTTTGTTCTGGTTCTCATCCCATCTGGTTTTTTTAACTCATCGATAGAGCGCTAAGGCGCAATGATCCCTTCTCTGTTATTATCTAACACATTACAGGGTGCCGATTATCTCGCACCGCTTCGTTTTATTCGCCTTACATAAAGAGTTATCGCCTTGAGCACGCATTCTTTCTCCACACTGACTTTGCCATCCGAACAACTTTCCAACCTCGAAGAGTTGGGTTATGCCCAAATGACGCCTATTCAGGAAGCCTCGCTCCCTGCGATCCTGCTCGGACAGGACGTGCGCGCCAAGGCAAAAACCGGCAGTGGCAAAACCGCCGCCTTTGGTATTGGCCTGCTGGATAAAATCACCGTCAGCGATTTTTTCTGCCAGTCTCTGGTGCTGTGCCCAACGCGTGAACTGGCAGATCAGGTCAGCAAAGAGCTGCGTCGCCTGGCACGTTTTACCCAGAATATTAAAATTTTGACCCTGTGCGGTGGTCAGCCGATCGCCCCACAGCTCGACTCGTTGGTTCATCAGCCGCATATCGTGGTGGGCACGCCGGGTCGTATTCAGGAACATCTGCGTAAAGGCACATTGAAGCTGGATCAACTGAAAGTGCTGGTGCTGGATGAAGCCGACCGCATGCTGGACATGGGCTTTAGCGAAGACATTGAAGACGTGGTGAGTTACACGCCGCCATCGCGTCAGACTCTGCTGTTCTCTGCCACCTATCCGGCAGGAATTGAGCGCATCAGCGGCAAGTTCCAGCGTCAGCCGTTGAATGTTGAAATTGAAGGTGGCGATGATGTTGCCGATATCGAACAGGTATTTATCGAAGCCGACCGCCACAGTCGTTTGTCACTGTTGGCCGCGGTGCTGTATCAGCATCAGCCGACCTCTTGCGTCGTGTTCTGTAATACCAAGCGTGACTGTCAGGAAGTGGCCGATACACTTTCCAGTAAAGGAATCAGTGTATTAGCGCTGAACGGCGATTTAGAACAGCGCGATCGTGACCGCGTTTTAGTGCGTTTCTCCAACGGCAGCTGTCGCGTACTGGTTGCCACCGACGTTGCGGCTCGCGGTTTAGATATCAAACAGTTAGGACTGGTCGTTAACTATGAACTGTCCTTCGATCCGGAAGTGCACGTGCATCGCGTGGGCCGTACCGGTCGTGCCGGAACCAGCGGTTTGGCTATCAGCCTGGTGACTCCACAGGAAATGGGGCGTGTGACCGCGCTTGAAGATTACACGCAGAAACGTTTCAAATGGCAGCCTGCCGCACAGGCTCTTGCCGCGCCAGCCAGCACACTCGAACCTGAAATGCTGACTCTGTGCATCGACGGAGGTCGTAAAGCCAAAATTCGTCCGGGCGATATCCTGGGTGCACTGACCGGTGATGCAGGCCTGACTGCTGCCGAAGTTGGCAAAATCGATATGTTCCCGATCCACGCGTATGTGGCAATCCGCAAGAACAGCGCCAAGAAAGCCTTGCAGCGTTTGCAGGAAGGCAAGATTAAAGGCAAAAACTGCAAAGCCTTTTTACTTCGCTAACCTGTAATGTATTCGATCGCGAACTGAAATAATCGAGAGGAGCAACACCCAACAATGATGACACCTCCAAAGGCTGAAAAACGTCCGTATCCGATTACTACGCACGGCGATACCCGCGTAGATGACTATTATTGGCTGCGCGATGACGAGCGCAGCGATGAAGACGTGCTTAATTATCTCCAGGCTGAAAATGCCTGGACCGAGCAGGCGATGCAGCCACATCAGGCGCTGCGTGAAAAGCTGTATCAGGAAATGGTTGACCGCATTGCGCAACAGGATCACTCCGTTCCTTACGTAAAGCACGGTTATCGTTATCAGACTCGCTATGAGCCGGGCAATGAATACGCAATCTATTTCCGTCAGCCGGAAGGTGAAACAGAGCATTGGGAGACGCTGATTGATGGCAATGAACGCGCCGCCGACAGTGAGTTTTATACTCTCGGTGGCCTCGATGTCAGCCCAGATAATGCTCAGCTGCTGGTGGCGGAAGATTTCCTGTCGCGCCGTCAGTATGATATTCGGGTTAAAAATCTGGCAGATAACAGCTGGTCTGAAGAAATTTTAAGTAATACTTCAGGCAGTGCGGAGTGGGCCAACGACTCGAAAACAATTTTCTATGTTCGTAAGCATAAAACGACGCTGTTGCCTTATCAGGTCTATCGCCATGAAGTGGGCACCGATCCGGCTAACGACGTGCTTGTTTATGAAGAGAAAGACGATACTTTTTATGTCGGGCTGGATAAAACCACTTCTGAGCGTTTTATTCTGATCCATCTCGACAGCACTACAACCTCCGAAGTGCTGCTGCTGGATGCCGATAATCCGCTGGCCGAACCGGTATTGTTTGTGCCACGCCGCAAAGATCACGAGTACGCTTTCGATCATTATCTGGGTCATTTTTATATACGTTCAAACAAAGACGGTAAAAACTTTGGCCTCTATAAGGGTGAAACTGCCGACGAAGCTAGCTGGCAGACGCTGATTGCTGCCCGCGATGACGTAATGCTTGAAGGTTTTAGCCTGTTCCGCGATTGGCTGGTTATTGAAGAACGTCAGGACGGACTGACGCATCTGCGTCAAATTCACTGGCAAACTGGTGAAGAAAAATCACTCAAGTTTGATGACCCAACCTACGTGACCTGGCTATCGTTTAATCCCGATCCTGACACGTCTTTGCTGCGTTACGGCTACTCTTCCATGACCACCGCCAGCTCGCTGTTTGAGTTAGATCTCGATACCGGTGAACGTAAGTTGCTGAAGCAACAGGAAGTTAAAGACTTTGATTCGGCTAACTATCGCAGTGAACGCCTGTGGGTGACCGCTCGCGATGGCGTGAAAGTGCCGGTTTCACTGGTTTATCGCCAAGATACCTTCAAGCCGGGCCATAATCCGTTGATGATTTACGCCTACGGATCTTACGGCAGCAGCATGGATCCTGGCTTTAGTGGCAGTCGCCTCAGCCTGCTGGATCGCGGTTTTGTATTCGCATTGGCGCACATTCGCGGCGGTGCCGATCTCGGTCAGCAATGGTATGAAGACGGTAAACTGCTTAACAAGCTGAACACCTTCCACGACTTTATTGACGTCACTCGCGAGCTGGTAAAACAGCAATACGGCGACAGTCAACAAGTCTATGCCATGGGCGGAAGCGCGGGTGGCTTGTTGATGGGCACGGTGATTAATCAGGCACCCGAGCTTTATCACGGTATTGTTGCGCAGGTGCCATTCGTTGATGTGGTCACCACCATGCTGGACGAGTCTATCCCGCTGACTACCGGTGAATATGACGAGTGGGGCAATCCGAATGACAAAGCCTATTACGACTATATTCTGCAATATAGCCCTTATGATCAGGTAAAAGCGCAGGCATATCCGCACATGCTGGTGACAACGGGTTTGCACGATTCTCAGGTGCAATACTGGGAGCCGGCGAAGTGGGTCGCTAAATTGCGTGATGTGAAAACTGATAATAACCAGTTACTGATGTATACCGATATGGATTCGGGGCACGGCGGTAAATCGGGGCGCTTTAAAGCTTACGAAGATATCGCGATGGAATACGCCTTCGTGATTGCGCTGAGTCAACAATAATCAGAGCATTATCAGGTACTAAGGCTTAGATAAGGTTCCACTTAGATTTTATAAGCAACTTTGCTCAAGTAATTTTACTCAAAATAAAGCCGCAATAAAAAAGAGGCGGCAAAACCGCCTCTTATCATTTCATCTACTTATTCCCGCTATCTTTTTTATTGTTTGGCACAGCAGTTGCGGGTTTTGCAGACTCTCAATTTTGCAGCCATTAATTATTTAAGGTATTGATTTTCAATGCTTTTTATTCTGTAAGCTTTTAGTTTTCAAGACTCTTAATTCTGTAAACTTTTAGTTTTCAAGATAGTACTTCAAGCTATAGCGCATATCCGCACTGAGATTATCTATTGATTTAAGCATCCAACGCAGATAACTCGGGTCTTGCGCTGCAATTTCGACAATCTTCTGCCCGCGATATTTTCCAAATTTTAATGTTCGCAACAGAGTAGGGCGATCGACAAGTGAGACCATCTCCTCAGCGCTCCAGCCAGTCTCTTTTAAGATCAGTTGCAGCAGCGCCGCCGTGACATAACAGTCATAAAGCGCACGGTGTGGATGCAAATGCGCAGGTGGCGAAGTATCAAGTTGCAGGCTGTTACGCAGGTTTTGCAGGCTGTAGCTTGGCTGATTAGGAAAAACTTCGCGTGCCAGTTTAACGGTGCAAATCCACTGGCCGTTCATCTCTGGCAGCATTGCGCGGTCGAATGCTGCGTTGTGGGCCACATAGAAAGGGTGGTTTTGGTATCTTCTTACCGCCACCGCAATGCGCGGTTTATCTTCCACCATTTCCTCGGTGATGTGATGAATGGCCATTGC
Organism: uncultured Gammaproteobacteria bacterium; assembly: GCA_963747655.1. GTDB lineage: Bacteria > Pseudomonadota > Gammaproteobacteria > Enterobacterales > Enterobacteriaceae > Rouxiella. The sequence goes on from CAVVFS010000001.1 coordinate 118,411, forward strand.
CTGTGGGCTGATTTCCCGGTCAGGGCAAACCAGGTCGCTCATTGGCTGAGTGATGATGCCGTCGACCACATCGACGGAGGCAATTTCCACCACGCCGCCGTTAAATCCACAAGTTTCTGTATCGATTACCCTAAAAGTCATATCTTTTACTCTTAATAATTTACATCTCCTGACAGCTTAACAGCTCGACCTGTCCCTGCCAGCCGTTTTGAGTAAATCTGGCGATAGCAATAGCGTCCTGATTTTCTGGAGCCACTGCAATCAAATGACCCAGCTCAGACCATATCGCACTTTTACCTGCCGTTATCCAGCCTCCGGTCGGGGCACAATGGTTAGCCATCACTACGGCCATCCGGTGCTTTTCGGCATAACTTCGCATCATCTCGCTTTCGCGGGAATAGCTCGGTTTAGTAATAAGTACCCCGGCAGCGTAGATTTCAGCTCCTTGATCGGCCGCATGTTGCGGATGCGCAGGTACGCCAATATCGGCACAGATGGCCAGTCCCAGCGTTTTTCCACCCACATTCAGCTGCGGGCCGCCCTGACCGGCGGTGAAGAAATCATTTTCACCATCGTGCAGGTATTGTTTGGTGTAAGAATAAAGCGTGCCATCGGGCGCAAAAACTATGGCACCAATATAGAGTGCATCACCGTCGTTGCAGCACAAAGGAGCACCCGCAACAATAGTCATGTCATGCATTTTTGCCTGATTTCGCAGCGTTTCAAGACGGGCGTCCTGAAGTGTCAGGCCCAGCTTGCGAGCCAGCTCTGGCTCATAGCCAGTCAATGACAGTTCGGGAAAAATCAGCAGATTTACATTATGTTCAGCGGCGAGCGCAACGGCTTGAAGATGGCGATTAATATTTACGTCGATATTACCAGCCAGGCAGGTGATTTGCGCCGCAGCAATAATAAAGTCACTCATTGATTATTCTCGGATGGTTGCAACTCGGGCCTTTTAACAAAAAACCCGCGTTAGGCGGGTTTGTCTTGATACGAAGTCATCAGTTAAGCAGAAGCTTTTTTGGCCTTTTTGTCTGCTTTCTTTTCAGCTGGGGTTTTCAATGGCTTTTTCTTCGCATTTTTTTTGCTATCCATTCCTTTACTCATATAGGCCTCTCTAACTCGGGGTGGATTGGGTTGCTAACCTATTTACTGCTTATTTGCGGAAAGTTGCAATAGAGGAATTCGCTTTTTTCATCATTGCCTTGTTCTGACTACTATTGTTTTCACCCAGGAAGACCGAATGCTCATTATCTATTCGATGTTGCTGATTTACTGTGCTATTGATCTAAAAAATCCGTCTTTTTTAGTATTGAGAGTAGTAAGGAGATTGACCCCTAACGCCGGATACGCTGTTATTAAGACGAGCAAGCAAATCAATACACTGGAATGAAAAAACAACAGGAAATGTCATGCCTAAATTGAAAGGGTTGTATTTACCTCGGGAAGCATACGCCAGTGGATTGCTGGATACCGGTGACGGTCATCAGATTTATTGGGAACGCAGCGGCAACCCGAATGGAAAACCGGCAGTATTTTTACACGGTGGCCCCGGCGGTGGTTGTTCGGCCGTTCATCGCCAACTTTTTGATCCCAACGATTACGATGTGATGCTCTTTGATCAGCGTGGTTGTGGGCGATCTTTACCCCATGCCAGTCTTGAAAATAATACTACCTGGCATCTGGTTGAGGATATCGAGCGACTGCGCGAGATGGCGGGAGTTGAGAAGTGGTTAGTGTTCGGAGGATCGTGGGGATCGACTCTGGCGCTGGCTTACGCGCAAAAACATCCCGACCGGGTCAGCGAATTGGTAATGCGCGGCATTTTTACCATCAGAAAGCAGGAACTCCAGTGGTATTACCAGGACGGTGCATCACGTTTTTTTCCGGAAAAATGGCAAAATGTGTTGTCTATCCTTTCCGAAGAAGAGCGTAAAGATGTTATCGCTGCTTATCACGCGCGATTGACCAGTGACTCTCGCGCCGTTCAGCTTGAAGCCGCAAAAATCTGGAGCCTGTGGGAAGGGGAGACAGTGACTCTGCTGCCGACAGAGGATTCAGCCTCATTTGGCGAAGACGACTTTGCATTGGCTTTTGCCCGCATCGAGAATCACTATTTCACTCATCTTGGTTTTATGGAAACTGATGATCAGCTGTTGCGCGATGTCGAAAAAATCCGCCATATTCCGGCTGTGATTGTGCACGGGCGTTATGACATGGCCTGCCAGTTGCAAAATGCCTGGGATTTGTCAAAGGCTTGGCCTGAAGCCGAGCTGCATATCATCGAAGGGGCAGGGCATTCGTTTAATGAACCCGCCATACTTGATCAACTGATCCGCGCTAATCAGAAGTTCGCTCGCACCTAATCCCGAATTCTCTCCTGTGTTATGAAGCCGATTATTTTTGTTTTGGCTCATAAGGCAGGCGGGAATATTTATGTGACTCCACGCGATAAAACGCCACCCGCTCACGAAAATAGTCACGCAGATGAGCTGCTTGCTCACGCTCAACAATCTCAGCCACTACCGGCATATTATAACGTTCCTTAAAAGCCACGGCAGACGCAGCCAGGTCAACGTTAACCTTATCCATATCTTCTTTGCTGGTTTCAGCTAGATTATGTTTCATTATCTCTTCCCGCTCATCAGATTTTGCTTATCGTTCTTGCGTAATGTTCAAAGAGGCATTGTACAAGAGCGAGAGGTCAAGGTGAATGGCTGCATACTACATCAATTATGCCGCATGTAATCTAAATGAGATTACCAATCATTTATATTCACGTTCGAGAACGAATATTAATTAGGACATTAGTGCGCAATATAATAAGTAATCGGAATAAGAATGATTCTTTTTAAAGTATCAATCTCCTTTGAATAATTCTCAATAGCAACTTGGTTATTATTTTTTTAAAAATAAAGTTAATTAAAATCAATGGGTTAAATAAATTCTTTGATTCTTATTATATTAATTAAATCAGCGCTTTTTATTTTAATTATAGTTGTGCATAATGCTCGAAAATAATGAATCTTAATAATTAAGAATTTAATAAAATTAAATTTGGAGCCTCATCATGCTTAAAGAAGAAATGATTAGACAGCTTAACGACCAACTGAATCTTGAATTCTATTCAGCTAACTTATATTTGCAGATGAGTGCCTGGTGTAGTGATAAAGGTTATGAAGGTGCGGCCGCGTTCATGATGGAGCACTCGCGCGAAGAGATGACTCACATGCAACGCCTGTTCAAGTATGTTGGCGATACGGGCGCTCTGCCTTTGCTGGGTACTATTGAAGCGCCGCGCTCAGATTTTGCATCACTGAAAGAAGTATTTTCTCTGGCTTATCAGCATGAGCAGCTTATTACTGAAGAGATTAATAAACTGGCTGATCTGGCAATGACCACTAAAGATTATTCAACCTTTAACTTCCTGCAATGGTATGTTGCTGAGCAGCATGAAGAAGAAACGCTGTTTAAATCCGTCATCGATAAACTGGATCTGGTGAGCAATACTGGCAACGGTCTGTTCCTCGTTGATAAAGATTTAAAGGAAATTGTTGCTCAATCTCCGGTAGTCTAATTAATCCTGAATTAGCTTAATTTCTTCAGAATTTTCAATCGCAGAGTCATCTTGGCTGGCTCTGCGATTCGTTTTTATATCCTTAATATTAATAGAATTATTAGCACCGCCCTTTGAACCTTTCGTGCGAAAATTGCTCAATCCTGCCGTTCGGCATTGTTTATCCACTAATTTTCACAGATCCCCGCCATAGTTTGCGTTAGAGTTGCGCGTGAAATTTTCACGTTCACTTAGCCAAGGATAAATTGTGTCAATTAAAAAACTGAAACGTTTGCGTATCATCAGTTCTGCCTGCGTTGTTGCCGCAGGTTTGCTTTCACAACAGGCTTTTGCTCACGCACATATTAAAACCGAGATCCCGGCTGCCGATAGTCAGGTCAGCACGTCCCCTACCGAACTTACGCTCAATTTTACTGAGGGAGTTGAACCAAACTTTAGTAAAGTTCAACTGAGTGGCCCTAATAGTCAGCCAGTCAAAACCGGTGTTTTCACCCTTGCCGCCCACAACAATACCCAAGTTCTGATCCCACTGCCAACGCCACTGACTGGCGGCAAATATGTTGTTTCATGGCATGTGGTTTCGGTTGATGGCCATAAAACCCAGGGCACTTACAGCTTTACGGTGAAGTAATCCTATGAGTTTGGCGTCACTTTTTGTAATTTGCCGGTTTGTACACTTTATTTCGGTGATGCAACTTTTTGGCGCTTGCGTATTTACTCGCTTACTGGCGCCAGAAGTTTTCACCTCAATACTGGCGCATAAAAATAAGACTCTGATTACGGCATCAGCCGGTATCTGTGCACTTAGTGCCGTATTGATGCTGGCGATTCAGGCTGGCGTGATGGGGAATGGCTGGAGTGATACCACCAACATTAATGTCTGGATGTTAGTGCTTACTACCACTTTTGGCGACGTTTGGCGCTGGCATATGCTGATGGCCGTTTTTGCATTGCTGCTGGCGCTAATTGATGGCCTGCCAGGCCGCTATATATTGTTGATATTCCTCAGTACAGGCATGCTGATCGGGCAAGCGATGATCGGACATGCCGCGATGCATGAAGGCGCTTTGGGCGTGTTGCAGCGCAGTAACCATACCGTGCACTTGCTGAGTGCTGCTTACTGGTTTGGCAGCCTTATCCCATTGCTGACCTGCATGACCTTTACCCATCAACCCGCGACTCGTTCGGCAGCTATTTTGACCCTACTGAGGTTTTCAACCTATGGACATATCGCCGTCGCGCTGGTGATATTGACCGGGGTAATAAATAGTGCGCTTATACTCAATCGATGGCCTACCAATATGCATTCCCTCTATGAATTACTGTTGGTATGCAAAATTGCGCTGGTAGCCGTGATGGCAGTTGTCGCTATTTATAATCGTTACCGACTTGTCCCACTACTGGCGAAACATGTTCACGGCGCGCAACAGCGGATGATATGTATATGCTACGCAGAATTTGGATTGGCCATTTTGGTGATTGCGTTGGTCAGCCTTTTTGCTACCCTATCGCCAAATTAAATGGGTTAACGTTATTTTGCAGCAATAACAATGTTAAAAAGTTAAACGAGGAAGAGTCATGAAGAAAATACTACTTGGGTCGCTGCTGTTTAGCCTGTCTGCCAGTTGTTTCGCAGCACCACAAGTTGCTACCGTCAGCCGTCTGCAATTTGGCAAAGCCTGGGCATTCACTCCCGAAGAAGTGATACTTCAGTGCAGACCAGGTAAGGCTTTGTACGTCATTAATGACAGCTCACTTGCCCAGTACCCGCTGAACGATGTCGCAATTCAGCAGGTAAAACAAGGCATGGCCAGCGCGCAGCCATTAAGCACGATTCAACTTGATGATCCCAAGAACCCGGGACATAAAATGAGCCTCGAACCGTTTATCGAACGTGCCGAAACCCTTTGCTGATTTGATAATTTTGACCGGAGGCTGACAGCGTTGGCCTCTGGATAAACCTGTTAAATAGTAGAAGTAGAAGTAGAAGTAGAAGTAGAAGTAGAAGTAGAAGGAGAAGGAGAATTGATTTAGCTTGTTCGAAGATTTTATGGCTTAATCCCTGTAAAGCCTCAAAGCCTCAAAGCCTCAAAGCCTCAAAGCCTCAAAGCCTCAAAGCCTCAAAGCCTCAAAGCCTCAAAGCCTCAAAGCCTCAAAGCCTCAAAGCCTCAAAGCCTCAAAGCCTCAAAGCCTCAAAGCTTGAGCCTTTAAACACCTTTCGAATTTTCTCATCTATCGTTTTCAGCGTGGCACCTTCGTGCTCAAATCGCCAATTTTACTTTCATCTATTGGCTCGTTGATTGTTGGTAGGTTTCGATATGATTATCGAGAAGTATGAGATAGTTTCACGGTCAACTCTTCTGATAAATTACGTAAGGATTTGGCATGTTTGTCGTTTTTTAGCACCAATTTCACGCGCGAAAGAGGTCAGTTTTGAGGTTGTGCTCACAAATCTAAACTCATTTACTAAAGTTACTATCACTTAGCGTGAAACTGGCTGGAAAAGCAGCACACCTCAACTACTCTTTAACTTGTAAGGCGTAACCGCCTACATCAATGCCAACTTTTAGCGCACGGCTCTCTCCCAAGAGCCATTTCCCTAGACCGAATATAGGAATCGTATTCGGTCTTTTTTTGCCCGCTATCCAAATCAACCACTTGCAATAAAATCAACTGCTTAAGCTTATTGGGCTTTTAAGTTCAACCACTCCAGCCTTCTATACTTCACTATTTATTTGTTGTATATATTCCCCGTAATCTAAAAATATTTTGTTTCATCAGTCTTCTAATACCCTGTTCGGAGAACCTATGCTTGCCGGCCTCAATCAATTAACATTTGCCGTCAGCGACGTCTCGCGTAGTTTCGATTTCTACGTCAATATTCTTGGCTTTACCCCAAAGGTTAAATGGAAAACGGGGGCTTACTTGTCTCTAATTGATAAGGGGTCTTTAGGCGATCTGTGGCTGTGCCTGTCTTTTGACAAAGTTGCAGACAAAGGGGATTACACTCACTATGCGTTTACCGTTTCTAGCGAGGAGATAGGCGCTTTTCTTGAAAAGTTGCGTTCTGCAAAAATCATTGAATGGAAAGAGAATCGCAGTGAAGGGGAGTCGATTTATTTTTTGGATCCCGATGGGCATCGGCTTGAAATTCATTGCGGAAGTCTTGAAAGCCGTTTGCAATCCTGTAGAGAAAATCCTTATGAAGGAATGATATTTTATTAGCTGCGGCTGAGAGTCAGTTGCTAAAGCTTAATAATTACTACGAATCTGAGTGTTAGCCTATAGAATCGTTAAAGCGCCATGCCAAGGATATGTACAGTACTGCTCTGGGTTGCGCTTTCGAACCTCACATCTTTAATGTGCTTCATCCCGAATGACTCATAGAATTTTCTGGCACGAGGGTTATTCTCGAGCACCTCTAACCACAAAAAGGTTTCACCTGTCCTTTTTACATTCTATATTGCGGCCTTTAATAGAGCCTCGCCATATTTTTTGCCAATTTGATCAGGAAGTAGATAAATTTTACTAAGTAACGCACCTGAAATATTTTCTTCGGGGATTAAGCTTTGCCAGATGAGTTTAGTGAAACCGACAGGTTTATCCGTAGCGGCAATCATCCAGTGATAAGCCGAATCAGTAAGACTGTTTTCAATCACGGATACTGCATACTGGTCTTGCAAGTAATCTTCTAGTTCTGCCCAAGACTGCCAAAGATGTTCAAAATGAGCTCGGTAAGATGCATAGCCCATTTCGCTTAGCAGTTCTGCATCATAGATATCTGCAGTTCTTATTGTTAACTTCATTATTACCCTTTAAGACATTTTAAATAAAATTTATTTCCTAGGCAATGGTGGGCAACGCCCGTTTTTTATTATGATTCTCTTATTACTGCCGTGTGGAACGTTCTTCATTTCTTAGCACCCTAATATGGATTAAGGTGCATTCTCAAACAGCGCTCCAGTCTATCTAATAAGAGCAAGGCTTTTATAGTATGTATTTTAATTTCTTTTGCAACAAGATAATCACTGTCGAGAAAATGCCCGTAATTACAGCTGCGTATAAGACTAAGGGGACATGAGGGATTTTATAAGCTGAGCCTAATATCAAAAAGCTTAATTCAAATGCAGCAACCTGGGTAAGAAAGATAGCAGTCGCTATTTTCGAGAATATTACCGAATTTCCTTGTATGGATATTTTGTTTTTGCAGTACAAGAATAACACAGCGCATGAGAAGGGTATTGTTAGCAACAGATCGTAAGCTGAGTTTCTATCAATCCAAAGATAGTTGATGGCTGATTCTAAAGCCACACTAGCCATCGCCAGTAACAAAATCCATATTCCGGGTTTAATAACGCCTTCAATGCTTTCTCTTTCCTGAAGTTTGCTACCGACTATCATAATCGGCAGTAGATCGAATAAGAAGTTTCTATAGGTTGGGTAAAATTTCAAAAGCCAGCCTATAAATCCTGAATAGTCAGTCATATGACTTAATGTTTGAATAATATAACCGATCAGATAAAGAGAAATTGCTAAGCCATAAGTATGGAGCCGCTTATTCTTTTTAATAAAGTATAAGAGAATCCCTGCCGGTATTAAGCTTGCTAAATACCACAAAGTAAAGTATCCAGTAAAAATATCAATAACATCGGTATCTAAAGCAGAAGAGAACCAGAAGGGAGAATATAAAACTGTCCAAATGAGATATAATATAACTATTCGTATTATCCAGCTTTTTAATTTTTTAGAATCTTGAATGCTATAAAAATAGTATCCGCTTATCATTGCAAATATTGGGACGGCCATTCTAAATAGGCCTTGGCTAAGGATAAAACTAATAATGGGGATGTGGTTCTTTAGAAAATCTATATGGAGTAAAAAGATACCTATAGCACAGCTAACTTTAAGTAAGTCAATTGATGCATTCCTCATGTTTAACCTTCCCAATATTTTAAATACCGAAAAAATTGCCTGTCTGCATAAAATCTTTTCATACTGTTTAAAGTTAGCACAAGGTTGTGAAAGTGCATGCGTTTTGTAAAAGAATTGTAAGTTTGAGTTTTGCGTGATTTAAGACCTTTTTTCAAATGGTTAGTATTGACTGAGTTGCCATCGAATAATTTTTTAAAATGTTATAACGTTATAAATATAATTTGGATCATAGGTCGCAATTTTCACTATATAGTTTAATAACTGTTAGTGATTATCATGAGGGGGTATTTTTGCTTCAGGGGGCAAATATATTGGAAAGCAATCAACTGGAAAATAATAAATGGGAGGGTAAGAGGCAGGAATTTATCAATGGGGAATGGGTAAAAGAGGGAGTTATTCATCACAAGGCATACAAATTATCCTGCCTTGTGATGGGTGTCATCATATCAAATCATCTGGCGTACGATATACAACATGCTCAAGAGCATTACGGTAAATCTCTGATTTAGCGCCGTCTTTTTCAAGCTCTAATCGCTCAATTAGTTTAATCATGATGGCTTTATTGTTGATGAGCTTACCGTTTGACGATAACTCGATTTTTATATCCTGGATAACGTCCAATTCACTTTTATAGATATTGGCAGTGAAACGGGATTTGCCTAACTCAACGCTGTTTATTTGAGACATGTTCTAACCCCATAAGTATCCAAAAAAATACCACTGAAGGTGGAAATCTAATAGCACCCTCAGTGGCAATGCAAAGCATCTTCGTTACTGGCCCCAGAGGGGCACCGATTAAAGTTATACAAAAAGGATAAGTTGTACAACTTTGAATTGTGCATTTAGTGCTATTTAGTTAATGCTAACTTATGGCGATTTTTTGTTAAGTTTATTTAAGTTAAGGATTTTTTTGCACTATGCAATATTGCTAGCAGGTTAGAAAATATTTTCATAAATTACATAATGTTAACAACGGGTTGGTTATCCAAAAGATTTTTTATGATAATAATTCTCATTTAACTATCTTTTAAGGTGTAATGTTGGAAATCGCATTGATGCCGCAAATAAAAAGCAAAGAATGTTCTACGCTAAAAATGTTGTAAGTTAATTTCGTTGAAACAGACTGCTTTAGACAGTTTTTCCAGACCATCTTCTCATCCAAAAGGAACTGAAAATGAGCGAAGCAATTTTTGAACAAGCTCCATTACGACTGCTGTCGCAGTTTACATTGGGTGACAAAGTAACGTTAGTGACTTTTCCCATTGGTATTCCGCCTGTTAGCTATCGGCTTGAGGCATTGATCATTGAAGCTGATGACGGCAATTATGAAGGTGAAATAACGAAGGTAGTCCCATTGGGTCGAGATGACCTCCAACAGCATCATTTTCACCCTGGTGGCCACGTAGAGTTCCAGACCGGCAATATTCAGGGAAACGCACCATAAGAACATTTTAAAATTTCAACTTCCGTTACATTACTGATCTTCTCTATTCACTGCACTGGCGGTAGATTCACCTCCGTGGGTGCAGGTCGAAATCAGATATCGCCGATTTATGCATAATCATTGCTCTGCCACGGTTTAGCTCTGTGAATTTTTTATCGCTGTCCTGATGATTAATTTTACATTTGTAAATTCGTGGAGAACAAAATGTGTAAAAAATTTATCCTGATTTGTGCTGCATTAGCACTGGCTGGCTGTTCTGCGGGTCCTTATGCACCGACCCAACAGGTGTTACAGACGTATGCGTCGCCAAAAGCCAATACCACAAAAATTCGAGTACACCGTGCACCGCAGTTTGCGGGTTCTATGTTTGACGAAAGTTGTCCATTGATAGTGTACGTCGATAATAAAGAAGTGGCGGGGCTACAAAAGAATCAGTATGCAGACCTCTATCTGCCCAATGGTATGCACAGTTTGAAAGTGAAGTTTTCCTGCGCCCTGACTTCGCGAGACAAAGACTTGTCTATTCAGTTGAATGGTACTCCGCAAAGTTATGAGACAGCGTTGAATAGCGCACAACGTTACAGTTTGACGAGAGTGAAATAAAGTTATGTCCCTCATTATTGAAGATAAAGTGCAGGAAGAATGCCTGATTTTGGTTGATGAAAACGACAATAAAGTTGGCGTTGGCACTAAAATGCAGGTTCACCGTCAGGGCGCATTGCATCGCGCTTTTTCTGTGTTTATTTTTGATAATCAGGGACGTTTAATGCTGCAACAGCGCGCCAGCACCAAGTATCATTCTGGCGGCCTGTGGACTAATTCCTGCTGTGGTCATCCTCGCCCGGGCGAGAGCAATCTTGCAGCTTCTACGCGACGCCTGCATGAAGAGATGGGTTTTACCTGCCAGCTCAACGAGGTCGACCAAATACTTTATCGCGTTGATGTCTCAAATGGTTTAGTCGAAAATGAGTATAATCATACCTTTATCGGCGCATTTGATGGCAAACCTGCGTTAAATCCTCAAGAGGCAGAAGGGTGGAAGTGGATAGCCATTGCTGATGTGTTCAACGCCATCAAACAAAACCCTGAACATTTTACTGCCTGGTTTAAGGTCATTCTGGCTCATTTCGGCCAGCAAACTATTCAACAGTGGGCTGATCGGTATCGTTAAGCAGGACCAATGATTTCCCGTTTTTAGCAGAATCAGTCCTGATGATGTTATAAAGCTTACCGTCGCGAAAATGCAACGCTACGCCATCATCTGCGGCATAGGCCGGGAAAATACTTTGTTCCTTTTGCAGTTTACTGAATGATTCTTCTCGTCCCTGTTCTGAACCGAAATGTGGGCACATAACTCCAGTAATCAGGCCTAGTCCTGGAATCAACGAATAGCCTCCTCCTGAATCTGAATGTCCTAAATCAAACCAGCAAATCGCGCCTGAACTGACTCCACATAGCACTGTGCCGTGGCGCAACGCTGATTTAAGCTGCTGATCGATTGAAAACTCCCTCCACACTGCCATCATGGCGCGAGTATTACCGCCAGCAACAAAGATGACGTCTGCCTGCGCAATGAGCTCATCTATCTCTTTTACTGTGTGATAAGGGGTACGAAATAAAGAGAGAATCTGCACTTTATGCCCGGCTGAAACGAATTTATTTTCAAATTGTTCAATTTTTTCAGGGACATCGCCACTCGCGGTTGAGATATACAGTATTTGTGGGCGGTCTTTATCGCTTAACGAAAGGATATAGTCGTCAATAGGGGTGATGTGTTGCGTATCCGCGGAGGTTTCACCCCCGATGGCCACAATGTTCGCCTGATTGGCTACGGCATTTTCAGCGTTTGTTTCCATTTTGACCTCTTTTAAAGTAAATCGTATATCCTTCACTATAATAGAAAATTCGGAATGTCATCGTCGCCAGAGGAGAACAGGATATGCGTTACATCCTCTTCGCGTTAATTTTGCTGGCCGCTGGAGTGGCGATCTTTCCCTGGTTACAGCAGCATTTGCCGCAGCAATATAATCCTTTCACGCCGCTTTCGGTCACCGATCCTCCCGGCTTGGTGACTCAGTATAAGCTCAAAAGATTAAGCAAAAATCCGGATGCCTGTCTGGCCGTTCTGGAGAGAGCCAAATCCGCTGGTTTACTAAATTTTGAAAAGGTCAGCGATACCTCCGGTCAGTGCCCGTTGACCGATGCAGTCCGCATTCACAATTTTGGTGGTGTTTCGCTAAGCTCCAGTTTTCTGGCCAGTTGTCCTTTAGCGGTTAGCACTACTATGTTCGTCACTCAGGCCGCTGCTCCGCTAGCTCACAGCGTGTTGAATACCAAGCTGATTCGGCTGGATCATCTCGGCAGTTTTGCTTGTCGAAATATTTATCATCGCGCGCAGGGTCGTTTGAGTGAGCACGCCACCGCTGATGCATTAGACCTCGCAGGATTCAAAATGTCCGCAGGAGAAACGATTACTGTAGGCGGGAGTTGGAAGGGTGAGGGGAAATCGTCGGCGTATTTACATCAGATATTTAGCGCGGGTTGTCCGTTTTTTGGCAATATTATTGGCCCGGATTATAACGCAGTGCATGCCAACCACTTTCATCTTGGCATGCACTGGTTTGGTTTTTGTCGCTGACTGACTTTTCAGCTAAAGCACATCTTTTAGCTGATTAACGGCAGCAAAAACTTATTGGGCCATTTATTCCTGGACTGTCTATTCCTGAAACTTTTTCCCAAACTACTTTTTATTCTTGAATCAAATAGCGCTCAACCAAACGGGTCCAATAGGCGACGCCAAAAGGCAGGCTTTCATCATTAAAGTTGTAAGCCGGATTATGCAGCATTGCGCTGTTGCCGTTGCCTAAACGCAGGAAACAGCCCGGCTTCTGTTGCAGGAAATAGGCAAAATCTTCACTGCCAGAAATAGGCGGCAGATTAGGAACCACATTCTCTTCACCCAGCAACTCTTGAGCAACCTGCGTCGCAAATTCGGTCTCTTGCTGATGATTAACCAGCACCGGATAACCCGGCACATAATCAATCTCCGCACGCGCGCCGTAACCTTCTGCATGACTGGTCACCAACGATTTAATGCGCTCTTCCAGAGTCTTGCGTATAGCGGGATCAAACGAACGTACGCTCATCTCTAAACGAGCAGAATCGGGAATGACATTGGCAGCAAAGCCAGAATGCAGGGAACCAATGGTGATGACCGCAGTCTCATTAGGGTCAATATTGCGCGAGATAATGCTCTGTAACGCCACGACCAGGCTGCTGGCGACCAGAATCGGATCAACGGTCATATGTGGACGGGCTGCATGACCGCCTTTACCATGAATGGTGATGTTAACGGTGTCACAGGCCGCCATAAACGGGCCGGGGCAGAACATCATCTTACCAATGGGATATCCAGGATGGTTATGAAGACCGTAAACCGCATCACAAGGGAACTGGTCGAACAGACCTTCGGCCAACATACGTTCTGCGCCGCTGTTGAAGCCTATCTCTTCTGCCGGCTGGAAAATCAGATTCACGGTGCCGGAGAAATTACGGCTACGCGCCAGCTGTTCGGCCGCGCCAAGCAGCATTGTCGTATGGCCATCGTGACCACAGGCGTGCATTTTGCCGCTGTTCTGACTGGCATATTCCAGACCGGTTTGCTCGGCAATAGGCAACGCGTCCATATCGGCACGAATACCAATGCTGCGCGTACCCGATCCGACTTTCAACGAGCCGACAACGCCATAGCCGCCAAGGCCGGTAGTGACTTCAAAGCCCAACTGGTGCAGCTTTTTAGCTACCAGTTCAGCCGTTTTAGCTTCTTCGTTGGATAATTCTGGATTTTGGTGCAGGTGTTGGCGAATCTCACGCAGGCCCGGTTCTAAATCAGCTACGTCAGCAATAGTGCAAAGATTTTTATTAGTCATGTCTAAGGTCTTTCTCTTTATAAGAGGATGAGCCCGGGAGCACCGGGTCAGGACGTGATGCACAACACAGAATGCAATGTCTCTACGCCGTTGGCAATGCTGCAACAGCAGGACGGTTAATCGCCCTGTATCTGCTATATATTTAAGAAGAGAATTTTGCGAAACAGCGCGGTAAGCGCAGCCTGTGGGGGTAACAGAGGTTTGAGTAACAGATTATCCGTGTTTTTTCGTTAGAATGCGCAAAATGTCGGTTTTTTAAACGTTTATCTCGTTATAAAGTGTATTCATTGGTTACGAGCTAATAAAATAGCTGCTTTTTCTTTCGCAAGCTGACACCCTATACGAAACAGCGGACAACAATCCATTGAACTTGATTATTATCGTATTTTCGCTGCCTGCTGTGCCTTGTGAGTCTGCTTGGGTTCTAGCGTAAAAGGTTCCAGCGTCAAATTTTTCATCATTTTTCAGTCAAAAGGGAATCGGATGATTTATTCCGAAACACTAAAACACGTCATGAATTTCAGTGCGTTGGCACTGGTCCTGGGTTCTGCATTTTCTGTTCCGGCTCACGCCGATGAAGCCTGGTTAAAAGCCTGCGCCAATGCAAGAACCGCCGACAGTTGCCAAAAGCCTTTCCAGCAAGGACTGGCACCGGTTTTGATGGGGTCAACCCGAGAGCAGCAAGGGCTGTGGGGTTATGTTGACACCTCAGGCAAAATGGCTATTGAGCCTGCCTATCGCGAAGCCAGTGGATTTGTTAATGGGCTGGCTGCCGTCAAGAAAGATGATTTGTTTGGCTATATTGATGAAAAAGGCAATCTGGCGATCCCCGCTCGTTTCACTCGAGCCACTGATTTCAATGCAAAAGGCACGGCACTTGTCGTCATCGATAATCGTCTGGCCCTGATTGACAAAAAAGGCGCGGTCATTAAAACGCTGCCTTATGCCGCCTCTTTGAACTCCGAAGGGTTTAAGCAGGGTCAACCGCTGGCTAGCGTGCAAATGCAAATCTCTCCCGCGTTGTGGAACGCTTCCACTGGCCGCTCGGTTTCTCTACCTGATGATGTGATGAACCTTGATGAGCCGCAGTCTGGTCTGATCCCGGTACAACAGCGCGATGCTGCGCAAAGCGGTTATTGGGGCTATCTGGACGATAACGGCGAATGGGCCATCGATCCGATGAAGCTTAAAACCCGTAATGAACCGGTACTCAACGGTGACGTGGTGGCGGTGAAAGGCAAAGCGACCTGGACCTTCCTGAACAGCTCAGGTGTCAGTCTGAGCAAAGAGCAGTATAAGTCGGTCAAACCACTGTCCTCTGGCAGCTGGCTGGTCGTCGCTACCGACAATACTCAGCAATTACTCAGCAATAAATTAGAAAAAATTCAGGATATCGCTGCTGAACAGGCTGAGGATTATCACACCTGGGGCAGCTGGTTGATTGGCAAGGGCAGTAAAGGCGTAGTGATGATTGGCTCCGATAATCGGGTGATCGACATTAAAGCCAATAAGCCACAGTTGCTTACTCAAAATGGACATTTGCTGATCCTGCAGGCCGATGCTCGCAGCGGTGAAGATAAAACTCCGTCGCTGGTACAAATTTATGACAACAACGGAGTTGCGCTGTTAACTCAGCCCACGTTGACGGCTTTAAACGAATATAAATTCCAGCCGCTGGATACTCGCAGCATTGATGATAATACGGTAACACCTTCAAATGGCTTGCCTATTGCACTACTGACGCCAATTGATAAAAAGAAAACTCCCTCTATTTTAACGGCTCAGGGCGAGATCTTCAGCGATCCGCAATGGTCTGAGCTGGTGGCTCCGGTGAGTAATGGACCGCTAATAGTTAAGACTCAAAATGGTCAGGCAGGAGCAGTAAACGCCAATGGTCAGTGGGTTGTTCAACCTAAATTTAAACAGATCGATGCCTTTGATGGTCACTATACCTGGGCGACGATAGTCGATGAGAAAAACGTCGAAAGTCGCAAAGTGATTGATGCCGAAGGGAATGTTGTTGATGTGCCAACGCGGGTGATCCAAACCACGCAGGGACTTTCAAACGGCAACCTGCTTTATACCGAAGGGGCTGAAAATGCCCGTCGCTGGGGCATTTGGGATCTCGCCAGCAACAGTGCCAAAATTCCGGCCAGTTTCATTCAGTTAGAATCTTTCCACGATGGCTATGCGTTGGCTAAAGACGATACCGGCTGGGGAGTTATTAATGAGCAAGGCCAGTGGGCGATTGCGCCTGATGCGGCTCGCAGCGATAAGCCACAGCCGGTAGGCGATAATATTTTTGTGGTGGCCGAGGGCGATCAACCCGGCGAGCACGGTGACAGCAATATTCGTTACAGTCTTTATAGTGCCGTGACCGGCCTGTTATTGGCCGGTGACTTGCAGAATAATCCACAAAAAGTGGGTGATGATCATTGGCTGATCCAGCCTGCCAGCGGTGGTGTCGCGCTGATAGATGATGACGGGCGCGCGGTCGTGAGCAAGGCGATTGTTCCGCAGTCAGCGCATATCGACGGTAACTGGACGTTGCTAAGTTTTAGCCCACATTTTGGTGCAATCGACAGTCAGGGTGAATGGCAAATTGCGCCAAATTACACGTCGGCGCTAAACTTTATCGCGCCTCAGAATTGGGCCAGTGCAGTCAGCGACAAACGTATTACTTTAATTGACGCAAACGGCGTTGAACCACTAACAGACAAAGAAAATGCGCTGCCGTTGGCCTCGATGGATCGTATCGTGATGAATGACGACACAACCGGTGAAACGGTGCTGTTTGATACCCAGGGCAACGAAATTCAGCGTTATCCGGGACTTAACAGCATCGAGGCCGCCAAGTCGAGCGAAGGCATGGTGCCGGTTCGCGGCGCTAATGGCCTGTATGGATTTATTAATGCTAACGGCAAGCCGCTGATCGGTTCCTACTTTACTGAGGTTGGGGCGATGAAAGATACCCGTGCCCGGGCAGTAAAAGAGGATACCTACGGATCGCAGATTGGTTATATCAACGGTGTGGGGAACTTTACCACCTTGCCGAAATTTGACTGGGCGACCGATTTTAGCGAGCAGCGCGCCTGGGTTGCCGCTAAAGGCCTGGTGCAGCTGATTAATACCGACGGCGTTGTGCAGGCGCAGTTCGCATTACGCTGTAATCAACGCGTGATCCTTAATGTTAAAGGCAAGCAAAGCTGGCCTGCCAAAGCGGTTAGCTGTGCCACTCCTGCTCAGAACGGAGGTGCACAATGAAGCCAATGACATCAGCTCGTATTTATAAATCAACGAATACTCATAACGTAAAGCCATTATCGCGGGCCGTGGCTCAAGTTTTGGCCGTGGGTGGCGCATTGGGTCTGATGGCTCTCTCGCTGCCCGCCTTGGCCGAATCTGATTATTCATGTTTCGGACCTTCGAGTATTACCGATAATGCGCAGCGTACCGAACTGGCCCAGCCCGCGACACAAAACCTGTGTATTCGTCCGGTTCACGAAAGCCGTGCGGCGGTGCTATTGCCCAATGCCGAGCAGGCAATCGATGATGTTGCATTAGCCAAAGACATGAGCGGTCATCGTTGGGGCTTCCTTGATACTCGCGGTCAGCTGGTGATCAAACCGGTTTTCCAGCAGGTCGGCGATTTCCATTACGGTCTTGCCGCGGCAATGCTGAAAGATAAATGGGGATATATCGATATCTCCGGCAAATGGGCTATCCAGCCAACCTTTGATAAGGCAGCGGATTTCACTCAAGTCAATCTGGCGGTGGTGAGCAATGGAGGTAAACCTCAAATCATCAATCGTAAGGGCCAAACCGTCGGCAAACCGCTGGACGCGCTGGTTGATGACGTTCAGCTTAACGACGGTAATCCCGCCCGATTATCTCTGAGCTATAAAACGGTGCTGCTGTCCCCGGACGATCAGCGCCATGTCGCCAATGACAAAATGGAAGTGGTGCAGCCTTTCGGCCAGAGCGACCTGTTTATTGCGCGTGAAGCCGGCAAAGGCTTTGGCATTACCGATCAGAATCTGACATGGCGTGTTAATCCGCAATTCAGTGCGATTACCGTTAGCGATATCAATAGTTCGCTAGCACTGGCGAAAGTTCAGAACGGCGTGCAGCTGGTCCGTACGGACGGCACTTTGGTCAGCCAGACCTATCAGTCAGTCAAGGCGCTTAACAATCAGTTCTGGCTGGCGAAAACCGCTGATACGAGCCATTTGCTCGATAACAACGGGGGAACTGTTGCGACACTCAGCGACGATGCGGTGAATGGATTAATGGTTCAAGCTGAATTTTTGCTCGATAACAGCGGCAAGGAGAGCTTGTCCGTTTATGTGTCTGGCAAGAAACAGCCGATTGCCTTGCCAAAAGGCAGCGCACCGCTGGATCAGCCAACCGGCAGTTTCTTGCTGACGACTCACGGCGAGCAAAATAAAGTTAATGCGATTATTTCCCCTGATGGAAATCTGATTGGTGGCACTCAGCCGGTAAGTTGGCTTGCGCAGGTGAACAATGCTGAGGTGATTGATGGTCGTCTATGGCTGCATGACGATCAGGGCCAGCTGATTAACATTGTTGATAGCAGCGGCAAAACGTTGCTGAATGCCAAAGCGGCGTCTCAGCTTGGCAATTACCACATTCAGCCGCTTAATCAGCAGCAGACTGAGGGTAATTCACCGCTGGCGCTGGTTAGGCCCGATCCTGACGACAGCAAGCCCGGAGCCGGATTTATCCGTGCTGACGGTAGCGTGCAGCTTGAAAGCAAATGGCTGGATATCCAACCGGCCGACAGCAGCAACTCGGCGCAGGGCAGCATGGCACAGCAGTTTATCGTTAAAACCGAGCAGGGCACGGGGGTGATTAACGCGCAGGGCAAAACGCTTATTCCACTCACTGAAGACAATATTGCGCCTTTCGTTAACGGCTATGCCTTTGATTATCAGGACGGCAAGCTGACTGCGATTGATGGCAGCGGTAAACATTTTGCACTGCCTGATGCTTTCGAATTGCAGTCTATTGGCAACGGCTGGTTCCGTTTCCGTCAGACTGCTGCCGAAGGCGCGCTGTGGGGCATTTATGATGTGGTTAATCAAAAGCTTATCATGGCACCGACTTATCAGTCGGTAGGTAGCTATGCCAATGGTCTGGCCGATGTTCAGTTGCCTGACGGGCAATGGGGCATTATTGACGCCAGCGGTAAATCTCTTGTTGCTGCGCAATATGCCAGCGTTCGTCGCATTAATGACGCGCTCTGGCAGCTGACTCCGCCACCTCAATCGCCTGATGATCCGGCTTCATCGCAGCAGTCTAAAATTATTGCCAACGACGGCAAGGTGCGTATTGACCTCACTGCTAACCTCAACGTTAATCAGTTCAACGATGGGCGTATTCTCGCCACCTCGGCGGAAGGCCAGTCATGGCTATTTAACGCCAGGGGTGATATTGAGCTGCATGAGCAGCAAACTAAAATCTCGGCGGTGGGCGACTGGGTTAAACTTTCTCGTCAGCCGCAGGTGGGTTATCTCAACCAGCAAGGTAACTGGCAAATACAGCCGCAAATTGTGCCCGGTTCAACCTTCGTGAATTCACGTGCGCTGCGTGTACAGCCACAGGGTGCCGAGCTGATTGATGAAAAAGGCGTGCGCGTTGCGGCTATGCCTGAGGGCAACTGGGTATTGCCGCCAAACAGCGATATGTCCGTTTCCTACGATGCCGATGAAGGCGCTGCGACCACGCGCTATGTGGATTCCACCGGCAAACTGGTGGTCACGGCTTCTGGTGTTGGCAGTTTGATGCAGGGCGGTCAGGCGGTTCTTACCCAGCCTGATGGCATTAAAACCTGGATTGACGCTCAGGGGCATCCTGCCAGCGCGGTGAACTTTGCCGATCTGGGGCTAATTTCTGAAGGATTGGCTTTTGCCCGCGTGGGTCAGGATTATGGTTATGTTAACGCGCAGGGTAATTTCGTAATCCCACCGGTTTTCGACGCGGTTTCTGCTTTTAATAACGGCGTAGGGGTTGTTTCGACGGCAAAAATGTCGATGATGCTCGACGCAACCGGCAAACCGCTGGCGCGTGTCACCCATGAATGCGGGGTACAAGTGCTTTATAACAGCGGCAGCACGCGCGTATGGCCAACAACGCTGCCGGTGAAGTGTCAGTAATAAGGTTAGATTTTCGTGCTAATGTTTACAGGGTATGCCCGTAGACTGATTAATTAAAAGGATAAATTATGCTCCCTCAAATCCCGCAAAAGTACAGGGCCGCAGAGCGTTGGTCTTTTGGTGACAACGAGGCGCAGGCTGATGATTTGGCAAACAAAGTGATCGAAGGTGTGAAAACCGCGACCTGTGCCAATCTTGACGACGAAGGTACGCCGGAAGTGGGCGAAGTGTTCGTGGTGGTTGACGGCCGCAATAATCCTGTTTGCGCCGTTAAACTTACCGAAGTGAAGCAGGTTCCTTTTGACCTGGTTACCGAAGAGCATGCTTTTGCCGAAGGCGAGGGTGATCGTACTCTGGCTTCATGGCGTGCCGAACAGCAGCGTTTCTTCGAGGAATACGACATGTTTTCCCCGGGTATGCCGTTGTTGTTAATGAAGTTTACGCTGATTGAAAAGTTCTGATTTACTAAGCCGGTCGGCCCGATTGGGTTGGCCGGTTATTCCAGGAGAATGAGTTTGATGCTGACCGCTGCAAACACCTCGGTTATTGATACTTCGTTATCTGATATTTCCTCCTTTGAGTTCTCCTCTCCATTAGTCGTACCCTATTTTAGCCAGTGGGAATCACCGTCCTCTGCGCCAGATATTTTGAGTCGTAAAAAAACCTTGCGGGAAATTGAAAACTGGCCACAGTCCGGGGCGAAAACTCAGGAGGAATTTGTCGAGTGGGCTAATCACGTTTGTGGTATGTGCTGCCTGAAAATGGCGCTGGCGGCGACCACTGGAAAAGTTATCCCTATTCTCGAATTAACCCGTCGCAGCTTGCCTTACGGAGCTTATGTGCAAGAAGGGGAAAATATTCGTGGACTGATTTACGCGCCGTTTGTGGAGTTTTTAAAGCAAGAGTTACAGATTGACGGGCAGGTTAGGGTGGATTTAACTGCTGGAGATATTGCTCGGGAGCTGGAGAAAAATCATTTCTTTATTGCTTCGGTACACCCGGGAATTCGTCATCCCGAAATTGCGCCGCCTCGAACCGGTGGACACTTAATCCTGGTCACTGCCGTTGAGCAGGAAACCCTGACTTTTCATAATCCATCGGGCCACAACGAGGCCACGCAGTCTTACGTTAAAATGCACGTAAGTCAATTTGCCCAATTTTTCGCCGGGCGAGGTGTGGCATTGATGCCCCGTGTTATTCAAGACGCATGATCCACTCATCTTCCTGGATGTCATATTTCTCTTTATACAATATGGACTGACGGCCATCGACCACGGCGGGTACGCTGACGGTTTCATCCCATGCATCGAGCTGCATGCATAAATCGGGATCGGATTTACAAGGTATGTGCACTTTGTCTCCACCCTGACCGTCGGGTGAAGTGCGCTGCGCATCATCAATCTCAAAACTGCCAATTCGTAAGCTAGATTTAACCATCGTGTTTTCCCCATCCTGTCTTTTACAAAGTCATGAGAGTCATACATTTAAGTAAAATGCATTGAGGTAAGACCAGTAAGTCCAACTTTTAGAATAGTTGATTGTGCAAAAAGTGCCATAGGAAAATTCTAACTGGCGCAGGTGAAATCCGTGGGCTAGCAATTTAATGAGATAAAAGGTGGATATGCTACGTGGGAAAAAAACGGCCCAGCGTCAAGATTTCGCTGGGCCGTTTTTTCTATTTATGACTACACACAATTTACGGCTACACACGATTTGTAGCTACACACAATAACTACAGGCGATGGCTACAGATTCATTGAAGCTTCTCGCCCAAAGCCACTAGTTTTTCGGGATTGCCGTTCCCCACTGCTGCCAGTTTTTCGGCTCTTCAGTCATCAACAGGAAGTGATGTCCGTTAGACGCTTTTGGTGCAATTGGCGTGGTCGGCGGCGTGGCAAAGGCGATACCACCGCGAATAAACTGCTGGAAAGTACCGCTTTTAAAGGTACCGCCGGTAAGACCAAACTGTAGGTTATAGCCGGATGCCAGCCAGAAGGTGCTGTTGTTACGCACCAGATATTGGTATTTCTTGCTGATACGCAGTGAAACGTTCACCCTGTCGGCCATCACGCCCAGATTGAATCCTGTCACGGTACCGACTTCAAGACCGCGGAACAGCACCGGAGTACCAATCTGCAATGAACCCACTTCTGTTGCATCGACATCTATCGCCAGGCCATCGCTATAGCGCGAATCGGTGATGATCGACGTTTGCAAATCGAAGTCACGATTAGGCGGGCCTTTACCTGCTTCGACATTGATATACGGTTGCAGCAGAGTATCCAGATTCTGCACGCCAGCTGCAGAAATTTCCGGAGAAACGATGGAGAAACGCGTGCCGAGGCGAGCAAAAGCATCGACATATTCAGGATAAAGCACTGCCTGAGCAGAGACCTCGTTTAGCTCTGGGTTTAGTTTCAGCGATTCTACCTGACCAATGTTAATGCCCAGATAACGAATCGGCATCCCAGGGGAAATTTTGCTGGCATCATAGGTATTCAGGGTAATTTGGCTACCCACGGCACGCGCCGCAGTTTCGTTTTCATACAGCACGCGGTTAGTGCCTCGGGTCCGCGTTACGCCGTCCAGATTATCAAAGCTGATAGCACCTTTTAACGCGCGATCCAGCGGTGAAGCCTGCACCGTCAGGCCACTGCCGTTAAGCTGTACCTTGGCGCCGCCCTCTGCCCAGAAGATAGTTTTCGGAGTAAGCAGATTGCGATATTCCGGACTAATATAGACGTCGACGTCAAACTCATTGGTTTTTGGACGCACATTAACGATTTCCCCAACCTGAAATTTGCGATACAGCACCACTGAACCTGTTTGAATATCCGGCAGGCTCTTGGCAACCAGCGTCAGAGTCGTTGTAGGTTTATCGCCGATAATCCCCTGTTCTGCTTTCTCCGAGTTGCTGTACAGCGGATATTGGCCAGAAGGCGTGCCTTTAGTGCCAGGCATCACGCGGATCCCGCCGTCAATCCACTCTTGCGCGCTGGCGCCCAGCACTTCCATACCGTCAAGGCCAAGCTTCACGTCGAGGCGGCTATTGACCACAAACTTGCTGTCTTTGTGTAGCAGCTGTTTATACTGCGAGCGCACTGCGATATTAAATACGATACCATTATCGGTGAGATTACGATTAAGCACCTGACCAATCACCATGCCGTTCAGCACCAAAGGTTGGCCCGCATCAATGCCGTAACTTTGTGGGGCAATCAGTTGCAGCGTCATGACACCCGGGTCTTGCAGCATCCGCTGGCTGCTATCAAGCACGGTAAAGTGATGCTGTGGCTGGCCTTCGCCTGGGATCAGTTCAAGAGTATCGCCGGTCAGTAACTGGCTGAGATTGGCATTGCTAAGGCTGATTTTCGGACTGTTCATTTCAATGCGCGTGCCGCTGCGCATTAAATCCAGCACTGAAGGGTCAACGGTCAGTTTGCCCGTGACTTTGCTATCTGGCTGCAAGGTTATCTGCGTCAGAGTTCCCACCTGCAAACCCTGGTACATCAACGGGGTACGCCCTTCGCTCAGCCCATTACCGCTGGGTAAGTCCAGAGTGATATCTACACCGCGATGGCTTTGCGCTAAATCGGGATACAGCTCAAACTGCTGGTCGGTTTTAGCCTGATTGCCATCGGCAGGTGAGTCCAGCGCGATGGCTCCGTTAACCAGCGCGGCCAGGCTTTCCATCTCGACCTTGGCACCGCTAAGACTGACATCGGCTTTTATACCGGAAACGTTCCAGAAACGGCTGTTATCTTTCACTAAATGTGCGAAACGTTTGTCGATTAAAACGTCGATAGTGACGCCGTTATTGCCGGATTCAATATCATAATCATACACTTTGCCGATCGGGATCTTGCGGTAGTAAATTAATGAGCCGGTGCTTAAAGAACCGAGGTCACTGGCGTGAAGATGAATCATCAGCTCGCCGGTATTCAGACGATATTGCGGCTGGGTGTCGAGGGCCGTAAAGTGGCTCTCTTCCTTGCCTGTTCCCGGCATCATGCCGATATAGTTACCGCCGACCAAGGCATCGAGACCGGAAATACCCGCCAGCGAGGCTTTCGGCGTGACCAGCCAAAATTGTGTGCCTTCACGTAGGGAATCGGCCAGCTCGCTGCGAATGCTGACTTTAACCATGATAGTGCGCAGGTCTTTACTCAGACTCAGCGATTGCACGGTACCGACTTCAACCCCCTGATAACGAACAGGAGTACGACCGGCAATGATGCCCGCCGCAGACTGGAAGTCGATGGTCACGGTCGTGCCCTGTTCCTGATAATTGCTGTAGACCAGCCAGCCAGTTATCAACAACGCGATAAAAGGCAGCAGCCAGAAAGGGGAGATCCGGCGTCGGTTTTTGACTCGTGCTTCAGTCGGAGTATTCGGTGTGTCTTGTTGCATGTGCGTCCCAAATCAGGCGGCTGTCCAGCCATTCAACAGCAAGAATAGTGAGTATCACGGCAGAGCCAAAATAAAAAGCGGCCGGGCCCATAGTAAAAGCAAGGAGCTGGTCGCGGTTAACCAACGACATCATCAATGAAATAACGAATAAATCCAACATCGACCAGCGGCTAATCCAGGTAATCAGCCGCAGCAGGCGTATACGAGTCTTAAGTCCCTGTTTGGCCTTGAAATGAATGCTGAGTAACAGCGTCAGCAACACAATCACTTTAGTAAAAGGCACCAGGACGCTGGCGATAAAGACTATCCCTGCAATCGGCACATTACCCGAAGTTGCCAGTGTCACTACGCCGGAAAATATGGTGTCTTTAAGCTGTTGCCCGTTGGCGTAGATAATGGAAATAGGCATAAGATTGGCCGGAAAAAGCAAAAACATCGCCGCCAGCAGTGCTGCCCATGTTTTCTGTATGCTGTGTTTATAGCGTTTAGACATCGTAATGTGGCAACGAGGGCAGCGGTTGCGTATGTCAGGATGCCCGGTGAATTTGCATGAAAGGCACAGCATCAGTGATTCTGGCACTGCTTTCGGCCGTTTCTGCGGATAAAACTCTTCCCAGAGCTGTTCAACGTTGAGATTAATTTGGGTCAGCGTGACTAGAATTGTCATGGTGATATACGCCGCCAACGCTGGGCCGACGTCGATGTCGGCATAATCTTTGACTTTGATACAGGCAACGGCCATCCCGACCAGATAGATATCGAGCATGACCCAATCTTTAAGGCGATCGAGCATGAGCAACACCGGCCTGAGATTCATGCCGAGCCTGCTGCCGAAATGCAGATAAAGAATCGAGCACACCAGCGTTAACGGCGCGCCAATCGTGCAGAAGGCGACCATGCTTGCGGTCACTGGCGAACCCTGGCTAGACATTTGCCAGATGCCCTCAAAGAGGCTGGCGTCAATTTTCGTTCCCAGCAAACGAATGCTGATCAGGGGTTGTAAATAAGCAAACGGCATCAACATCAGAATGCTGACGGCGATGACAAGCAGGCGTGGCAGGGAGCAAACCTTACCTTTTTCAACCTTGCTATTGCAGCGCGGGCAGTGTGCAGTTTGCGTTCTGCGCAACGCCGGAAGGGTGAAAAGGAAATCGCATTCGCTACAGCGCTGGTAGCGCATTGGCGGCAGCGGACCTGATATCGTTTGTATTTTCATAGGACCTGTAAGCAAAATGACCTGTAAAACTGTGACTGAGTATATCAAATACCGGACATTTTAATTATCTCGCCTCTGAAAGGCCAAGAAGGTCAGGATTTTTAGACAAAATAACGTATCATGCAAACGTCAGAACAACCATTTGTCTCTGGCGAAACATATATTGTAGGCCAGTCTTTTTGAAGTCACACAGGATTAACCTTGTCGAGATACGCATTTAATGCTTATTTTATAGAGGCTAAGCATGCAAAATAGCGGTCTACCCTTAGGTTCTAATGGTTACTACATGACTAAAGAAGCATTCTACACGGAATTAAAACGTGACCTGAACGCGTTAATCGCGGGGGAAAACAATTTTATTGCGACACTGTCCAACGTCAGTGCCTTGCTTTATGAGCGTCTTGAGGGCGTCAACTGGGCAGGATTCTATCTGATGGATGGCTCTTCGCTGGTACTGGGGCCGTTTCAGGGCAAAATTGCCTGTGTACGCATTCCAGTAGGCAAGGGCGTGTGTGGAACAGCAGTTGCCGAGAACGCGGTGCAGCGAGTAGGTGACGTGCACGCTTTCCCCGGACACATTGCCTGTGATGCCGCCAGTAACGCAGAAATTGTCTTGCCTTTGACCCTTTCAGGTCAGGTCATAGGTGTTTTAGATATCGATAGCACTATTTATCAACGCTTCGACGAAGTGGATGAACAGGGGCTAACAGAATTGGTAGCCGGGCTTTGCAAGCACCTGGAAAACAGTGATGCTGCAAAATATGTCAATTTGATCGCAAGTTGATCGACGGATAACGTAGCATTTACGGACGGGGTCATTATAATGTCGCCTGTTCATGCCTGCGCCGGTTGGCAAACCCGTTGTAATCAGGAAATTTCATGGAAAATCAACCTAAGTTGAACAGTAGTAAAGAAGTCATCGCCTTTTTAGCAGAGCGTTTCCCGCTTTGCTTCAGCGCCGAAGGTGAAGCGCGTCCATTAAAGATCGGTATTTTTCAAGATCTGGTAGAACGCGTTCAGGGCGAAGAGAGTTTGAGCAAGACACAATTGCGCTCTGCTCTGCGCCTGTATACCTCAAGTTGGCGTTATCTGTATGGCGTTAAAGTTGGCGCTCAACGCGTTGACCTTGACGGCAATGCCTGTGGTGTTCTTGAAGAACAACACGTTGAGCACGCCCGTAAACAATTGGAAGAAGCAAAAGCCCGCGTTCAGGCACAACGTGCCGAGCAACAGGCCAAGCGTCGCGAAGCTAACGGTGAAAATGCCGAGCCGCGTCGTCCACGTCCGGCAGCAAAAAAACCTGCTCCGCGTCGTGAAAATGCGCCTGCCGCTGTTTCTGGTCAAGAAAATCGCAAACCGCGCACTCCACGTCCACCACGTGAAGTGAGCCAACCGCGTCAGGTGCCAGTTACAGACATCACAAAACTGCAAATTGGTCAGGAAATCAAAGTCAGAGCAGGCAAGAGTGCTATGGACGCTACCGTTTTAGAAATTGCAAAAGACGGCGTTCGCGTGCAACTCTCTTCGGGTCTGGCGATGATCGTACGCGCAGAACACTTGCAGTTCTGATACGGAGGCCAACTCAGGCATGAACAAATTTGTCAGATTAAGCGTAATTGCGGGTCTGCTTTTTACGGGAACAGGTCTGGTTAACACCAGCTTTGCGAATGACAGTGCACCGGTCACTATCAGTCAGCTCCCGCAATTGGCGCAAGAGCCCCAAGACGCAACGGTTAGTGAGCGTGTTACTGCACGCTTTACCCGTTCGCACTATCGTCAATTCGATCTTAATGCGGACTTCTCAGGTAAAATTTTCGATCGTTACCTGAATATGCTCGACTATAGCCATAACGTATTAATGGCTTCTGATATAGCCCAATTTGCCGATAAACGCGGCACTCTGGGTGAAGAGTTGAAATCCGGCCAATTGGTTACGCCTTACGCTTTGTATAATCTGGCGCAGAAACGTCGTTTCGAACGCTACGAATATGCTTTGTCCGTGCTTGAGCGGCCAATGGACTTTACCGGTACCGACTCGATTAACCTCGATCGCTCCAAGGCTCCTTGGCCGAAAGACTCCACCGAGTTAGACAAACTTTGGGATCAAAAAGTCAAATATGACGAGCTGAACCTGAAACTGACCGGTAAGAACGATCAGGAAATTCGCGATATTCTCAACAAACGCTATGAGTTTGCCATGAGACGTCTGACGCAAAGCAACAGCGAAGACGTTTTCCAGCTGATCATGAATGCGTTTGCGCACGAAATTGACCCTCATACTAATTACCTGTCACCGCGCAGTACCGATCAGTTCAATACTGAAATGAGCCTTTCTCTGGAAGGTATCGGAGCGGTTCTGCAGGGCGACGATGACTATACCGTGATCAACTCGATGGTAGCAGGCGGCCCGGCGGCCAAGAGCAAACTCATTGCAGTGGGTGACCGTATTGTTGGCGTTGGCCAGACAGGCAAGCCTGTTACTGATGTGATCGGCTGGCGTCTTGATGACGTGGTTGCGCTGATTAAAGGGCCGAAGGGCAGCAAAGTTCGCCTGGAAATATTGCCGGCAGGCAAGGGAACCAAGACTCGAACCATCACCTTAACCCGTGAGAAAATTCGTCTTGAAGACCGCGCCGCCAAATTGACCATCAAGAAAGTAGGTGACGAAAAAGTTGCCGTGATGGACATTCCAGGGTTCTATGTTGGCCTGACCGATGACGTTAAAGTTCAGCTCCAGAAAATGGCCAAGCAGAACGTTAGCAGTCTGGTTATCGACCTTCGTACTAACGGCGGCGGCGCGCTGACCGAGGCAGTTTCACTGTCTGGTCTGTTTATCCCAAGCGGCCCGGTGGTTCAGGTGCGTGATAACAACGGTCGTATTCGTCAAGACAGCGACAACGACGGCGTTGAATATTACAAAGGTCCGCTGGTGGTGCTGGTTGACCGTTACAGTGCTTCTGCTTCTGAAATCTTTGCCGCAGCTATGCAAGATTACGGACGCGCGCTGATTGTCGGTGAACCGACCTTTGGTAAAGGCACCGTTCAGCAATATCGCTCACTGAATCGTATTTACGATCAGATGCTGCGTCCTGAATGGCCTGCTTTAGGTTCTGTGCAATATACCATCCAGAAATTCTATCGAATCAACGGTGGCAGCACGCAGCGTAAGGGTGTGACGCCAGATATCATGATGCCAACAGGCATGATTGATAACGACGTCGGTGAGCGCTTCGAAGATAACGCTATGCCTTGGGACAGCATCAAAGCTGCGAATTACACCAAGACTGGCGATCTGACGCCTCTAATACCTGAACTGCTGAAAGAGCACGATGCGCGCATCGCGAAGGATCCAGAGTTCCAGTATATCCAGCAGGATATTGCCAAGTTCAATGCGAACAAAGACAAGCAGAACATCGTGTCTCTTAATTACGCCCAACGTGATAAAGAAGACAAAGAAGATGATGCGACTCGTCTGACTCGTTTGAATGAGCGTTTCAAACGCGAAGGCAAACCGCAAATCAAGTCTCTCGACGATCTGCCGAAAGACTACGTTGCGCCTGATCCGTATCAGGATGAAGCCGACCACATTGCTGTCGACCTGTCTAAGCTTGAAGCACAGGACAGTTCTAAATAAGTTTGTGGTAACAGTGTGATAAGAATAAAAAGGCTGCCTCTTGAGGTGGCCTTTTTTTATGAGCTTGACCCGCCCTAAATAATTTTGCTGGAGGTATTCAGAATTGCTGGGTCACAGCATAGAAATGATTCGGTTTTATCAACAAAACGCTTCAAAATGTAAAGTATTGTGAATTACTGCCTTTGCCGTTGCCTGACACTTGAATCTTGCAGGGAAGCCCATAGGATCAAGGTATCCCCGTTTAACAAAGCTGGGATACCTTGTTCTACAACGAAAACAACAATGAGGAAGTATTAATTTTATGATGCGTATAGCGTTGTTCCTGTTAACTAACCTGGCAGTGATGGTGGTTTTCGGGCTGGTGCTCAGCCTGACAGGCATTCGTTCAAGCAGCGTAATGGGGCTGATGATCATGGCCGGCCTGTTCGGTTTTGGTGGCGCGTTTGTCTCTTTACTGATGTCTAAATGGATGGCATTACGCTCGGTGGGTGGAGAAGTTATTGAACAACCGCGTAACGAAACCGAGCGCTGGTTGATGAATGTGGTCAGCCGCCAGTCCCAGCAGGCAGGGATTAAAATGCCGCAGGTAGCGATTTATCATGCACCGGATATTAACGCCTTTGCCACAGGCGCACGTCGTGATGCATCACTGGTTGCTGTTAGTACTGGCCTGCTACAAAGCATGAGTCAGGACGAGGCTGAAGCGGTTATTGCTCACGAAATCAGCCATATATCTAACGGTGATATGGTGACCATGACTCTGATTCAAGGCATCGTGAACACCTTTGTTATCTTTATTTCACGCATTCTGGCACAGATTGCCGCAGGTTTTATGTCTGGCGATCGTGAGGGAGAGAACAACAGTAACGGTAATCCACTGGTCTATTTTGCCGTGTCAATGGTGCTTGAACTGGTGTTTGGCATTGTAGCAAGCATCATTACCATGTGGTTCTCACGCCACCGCGAGTTTTATGCCGATGCAGGTTCCGCCAAATTGGTTGGCCGCGAGAAGATGATTGCAGCGTTGCAGCGTTTGAAAACCAGCCATGAGCCTGAGGAAGCAGGCAGCATGATGGCGCTGTGCATTAACGGTAAATCTAAAACCTTTAGCGAATTGTTTATGTCGCATCCGCCGCTGGACAAGCGCATTGAAGCTTTGCGCAGCGGCGAATACATCAAATAATTATCCGCCAAAAATGAAAAAGGCCCGGTATAAATAGCCGGGCCTTTTTATTGCTGTCTGATCCATCTTAAATAGCGTGACGTAGCTTTAAGCTTTTTGCTGTTCAACTCTTTTTTGCGTTAATCGCAACATGCTCACAACGGCACCGGCCAGAGCCAAAGCCCCGCCGAGGATCAGCGACGCGTGCGTGCCGTGGGCATTAAACAGGTTAAACATCAGCGCAACCATAGCAGCCCCGGTGGTTTGCCCTAACAGTCTAGCTGTGCCCAGCATTCCGCTGGCTCCACCACTGCGGCTGCGCGGTGCGGAGGAAACAATGGTATGGTTATTAGGCGATTGGAATAGGCCGAACCCTGCGCCGCAAACAATCATCCGCCAGATAATATTCAGATGAGAAGGGTGCTCAGGCAGCAAGGCCAGTGAAAATAGCCCGACGGAGAAGATAACCAACCCGATGCCACCGAGAATCCCTGGATGATAGCGCTCAACCAAACGTCCAGAAATCGGTGCCATAACCATCGTCGCCAGTGGCCATGGAGTTAGCAGCAGACCAGTAGATACCGCATCCAGCCCCAGCGTATTTTGCAAAAAGAACGGCAGAGAAACAAACGCCAGCATTTGCCCCGCAAAAGAGCACATTGAAGTGCAGATGGACATAGTGAAAATTGGAATACGCAGCAGGTCAACCGGCAGCAACGGTGAAGATTTCGTTAGCTGGCGACGCACAAAGAACCAGCCAATAACCACCAGAGCAATTACCTCACCTAAAATCAGACGATGATCCAGTCCTTGCGCATAGCCGCTTATTGAGCTTATCAGTAACCCAAAAGTCAGAGCGTTCATGATACTGCTGATAAAATCAAACTTGCGGTCGACGGTTTTTGAGGTATTGGCCGGTAAAAATTTCATGCCCATCACGAAGGCAATCAGGCCGATAGGGAGATTGATAGCAAAGAGCCACGGCCAGCTGGCGAAGGACAAAATAGCGGCGGCGACGGTAGGGCCAGCAGCAGAAGAGACGGCGACAATCAGCGCATTAATGCCCATACCACGCCCGAGGAACCGCTGCGGATAAATTATTCTAACCAGCGCCACGTTAACACTCATGATACTAGCCGCTCCAAACCCCTGTAACACCCTCGCAACGGTCAGCGTAGCCAGTGAATCGGACATGGCACAGGCCAGCGACGTAAAGCTAAACAACACCAGGCCCGTCATATAAATACGCCGATAACCGAATATTTCTCCGAGCGAAGATAGCGAAAGCAGCGAAATGGTAATCGCAAGTTGGTAGGCGTTAACTATCCAGATTGAAGAGGCCGGACTAGCGTGAAGATCTCTTGCTATCGTCGGCAACGCCACATTGGCTATGGCCCCGTCTAAAACTGAAACAGTTATTCCCAGAGCAATGGTAAAAATGGCCCCATAGCGTTGAGGCAAAGGAAGTCCGTCAGTAACTGAGGTTGTCATGTCTGATTGTCAGCGTTGTGCTTATAAGTGAGGGTAATATTACCATGCTAAGTACTCTGCGTCAGAAGCACGCTGCCATCAGAAGACTTAATTAATTGTAACGAGAGTTAACATTTTTATCACAAATGGCTCCCCGGCACGGTTCATTTTGTTAGAAATAGCGTTCCATTTTTTATGAAACAAAAAAAGTATCCCCTGTTTATTTATGAAATAATGTTCAAAACAATTATTCGGCAGGTGAATGACTATGGTTATCTCAGACCATGATAAACAGCCCGACTCCGTATCATCGGTGTTGAAAGTATTTGGTATTTTGCAGGCTTTAGGTGAAGAGCGCGAGATTGGCATCACCGAGCTTTCGCAGCGGGTAATGATGTCAAAAAGCACTGTTTATCGTTTCTTACAGACCATGAAGTCTCTCGGATATGTCGACCAGGAAGGGGAGTCCGAGAAATATACCCTGACGTTGAAACTGTTTGAACTGGGTGCCAGGGCGCTGCAAAACGTCGATTTGATCCGCAGTGCAGATATTCAGATGCGTGAGATCTCGCGTTTAACCCGTGAGACTATTCACCTTGGCGCATTGGATGAAGACGGCATCGTTTACATTCATAAAATTGATTCGATGTATAACTTGCGCATGCATTCGCGCATTGGTCGCCGTAATCCCTTGCACAGCACCGCGATTGGTAAAGTCTTGCTCGCGTGGGGCGAACATCATGACGTTGAGGCGCTGCTGGCTGAAATGCAGTTTACGCGCAGTACCGACAACACGATTCTGGATGCGCTGAGCCTGGTTGAAGCATTGGAGAAAGTGCGCGAGCAAGGCTATGGCGAGGATATTGAAGAGCAGGAGCAGGGGCTTCGCTGCATTGGCGTGCCAGTGTTTGACCGTTTCGGCGTGGTCATTGCCGGATTAAGTATTTCTTTCCCGACTATTCGTTTTTCAGAAGAGAGTAAGAAAGAATACGTTGCTATGCTGCATACCGCTGCGCGTAATATTTCTGAGCAGTTGGGTTTTCACCAGTATCCGTTCTGACTGTTAATCCATTAAAAAATAATGCCTTAACATCTTATTGGAAGCCAGCCTTAGCCGGCTTTCTATTAAAAAGGCGAAGCCCTTAACTTCGCCTTTTTAGATAATAACTCGATGAGATTAGCGGTGGGCTAATTCGACGCTATCTTCTGCATCCATAACCTTTTTATCAGTGAGTTTTAGCAATTGACTGGTAATGGTACCGGCAGTCATTGAACCGCTGACATTCAAAGCTGTACGACCCATATCAATCAACGGTTCGATGGAAATCAGCAGGGCAACCAGAGTCACTGGCAGGCCCATGGCTGGCAGAACAATCAGCGCAGCAAAAGTTGCACCGCCGCCAACACCCGCCACGCCCGCAGAACTTAGAGTGACTATCCCGACTAGCGTTGCAATCCACATTGGCTCAAACGGGTTAATGCCAACGGTTGGCGCAACCATCACGGCCAGCATGGTTGGATAAAGGCCCGCACAGCCGTTTTGACCAATAGTGGCACCAAACGATGCAGCAAAGCTGGCGATAGATTCAGGAATACCTAAACGACGAGTCTGCGCTTCTACGCTCAATGGGATTGTGGCGGCGCTGGAACGGCTGGTAAAGGCGAATGAAAGCACCGGCCACACTTTGCGGAAGAACTTTGCCGGGTTCACGCCAGTGAAAGACAGCAGCAGGGCATGAACCACAAACATGATGGCAAGACCCAGATAAGAGGCAACCACGAAACTGCCCAGCTTGATGATGTCATTAATGTTCGAACTGGCAACCACTTTGGTCATCAAAGCCATCACGCCGTAAGGGGTGAGCTTCATTACCAGACGTACCAGTTTCATGACCCAAGCCTGCATGATTTCGATAAAGGCCAGCACTTTAGGGCCTTTTTCAGCATCATCTTTCACCAGTTGCAGAGCCGCAACGCCAACAAACGCCGAGAAAATCACCACGCTGATGATCGAGGTTGGGCTGGCACCTGTCAGGTCGGCAAACGGATTTTTCGGGATAAACGACAGCACCATTTGTGGCAGGCTCAAATCAGCAACCTTGCCAACATAATTAGTTTGCAGAGCTGCAAGACGAGCCGTTTCCTGGGTGCCTTGCACCAGACCTTCGGCGGTGAGACCAAACAGTTTAGTAACAAATACGCCGACCAGTGCGGCAATCAGCGTGGTAAACAGCAGTGTACCGATGGTCAGAAAACTGATTTTACCCAGCGATGACGCATTGTGCAGGCGAGCGACAGCGCTAAGAATCGATGCAAACACCAGCGGCATCACAATCATCTGCAACAGTTGCACGTAACCATTGCCCACAATATTAAACCAAGGGATGGAGTTCTTCAGTGTTGCGCTTTCAGGGCCATAAATAAGTTGCAGCGCCAGTCCAAAGACCACGCCGACCAGCAGGCCCACGAGAACTTTCTTTGCCAGGCTCCACTGTGACTGGCTTGATTTAGCCAATAGCAGAAGGAGGACAACAAAAACCACTACGTTTAATACGAGCGGAATATTCATACCCATAGCTCCAGAGATAACTGATGAAAATGTCTTGAGAATGATGCCCATACAAGAACATTGCAGGATGTAACGAGAGGCGAAGAATAGCAGATAGGAAAGTTGCGCAATATAACCAAAAGGAATTGGCTATTCCTTTTGGTTATATACGTAATTGTTAAGTTAAATACTTCCACACAAAGTTCAGGCTGTGAGGATTAACGGCATCAATAATCGGCGACCAATTGGGCCAAAAAAGGGTCAGACCTACCATTATCAGGCAAAAAACGCGCTCGAGCTGGTTACCGTTTTGACTGCGAATTATGGGCAGACGGAATCGCCAGCGGCAAGGCCATAACAGCGGAACGCCAGCAGGGGTAAGCATATCAGCCAAAATATGGCTCAGATAACCGACCACCATAGCGTGTAGTGCATCAATAGGAATGACCCAGTCATGAGGCAGACGGGTTTTTAGCAGAAACACGCCAATCGCTACGGCCAGCAGACTATGGGTAAATCCGCGATGGCCAAACATGCGTGCAATCGGCTGAGAAATCCACCTAAGCCTTTGACCAAGCAGCGATTTAGGATGATCGATGTCCGGAAGCAGAGAGGTTAATAGCGACGCCGGGATAATATGCCACCAGTCTCCATGAGCAAGCTCTGGTGATAGTTGGGCTTTTTTAGCAAACACTGCGCAAGCAATGGAAAAAATGAGGTGACCTTCCGCAGTCATAATGCATCCGAACTGAATAACTGTTATTTTATCCAGTATAGATGAATGCCTATTTATGCGGAAGGTGTTACCCTGTAACTATTTGTCAATTAACTGATAGTTAACGTAAAAATAGTTACATTGTGACACTGTCATGCGCTGTTTCGTCACTTGAAATCTTCGAAAACAATTA
The DNA here is from genome assembly GCA_963747655.1 of uncultured Gammaproteobacteria bacterium. Classification (GTDB taxonomy): domain Bacteria; phylum Pseudomonadota; class Gammaproteobacteria; order Enterobacterales; family Enterobacteriaceae; genus Rouxiella. Next base: position 153,820 of record CAVVFS010000001.1, read on the forward strand.
CAGTCCGAGGTGTTCTGTGTTCAATTCGGCTAAAGAAGAAAGCTTGGCATCAGCCAATGACCAGCGCGGATCGCTGGCATGGGAATGTGCCGGTACAACGATAGAACGCATGCGGGCGGCCTTGGTGGCTATCATGCCGTTAAATGAATCTTCAAGGGTAACGCAGTCCAAAGGATCCACTCCTAGCTCGGCAGCGGCCAGTAAATAGACTTCTGGATGCGGCTTGCTGTAGGCCAGATGCTCGGCAGATTGGCGCGTTTCGAAATACGATTGCAGATTAAACATCTCAATCACCTGATTAATCATGCGTAGCGGCGAAGCAGAGGCAATCCCTATCTTGAGACCTTGTGCCTTACACAGCTCAAGTGCATGCTCCACGCCGGGCAACAGCGGACGTGTTTCCTCAACTTTTGCTATTGTACGGGCAATAATTTGCGCCGTTACTTCAGCCTCACTCGGGCCTTTCCACGGAAGTACACGCGCCCACATACGAACCGTCTGGTCAATGCGCAATCCTAAACTACTGGGAACCAAGTGCTTTTTAGAAATATCGACCCCGATGTCAGAGAAAACTTCCAATTCGGATTCCATCCAAAAAGGTTCTGAATCAATCAGAAGTCCATCCATGTCAAAAATTGCGGCCTGAACGGGTTTTACATGACTCATTTTTAAAACTCCCGGTTACACTTATTTAGCTTGATGATAAAAAAGCATAACACAGTCAAAAATTCGTGCTCATTGCAGAAATAATGAGCCATTAAAAGATGTTAACTAAAATTTTGGGCGTCTATCGAGAACTATGGTTAAACTGACGCTTCTAATGAGACGTCCTACAAGGGGAATTCATGACGTATCAACAGGCAGGCCGTGTTGCCGTCTTAAAACGGATCCTGGGATGGGTAATCTTTATCCCAGCTTTACTATCAACGGTTATTTCGTTGCTCAATTTCTTTTATGCCGAATCTAAAGGTGTAAAGGGCATTAACGCGGTAATGAATGATTTCGTCCATGTTATGGTGGATATGGCCAAATTTAACACCCCGTTCCTGAACGCATTTTGGTATAACGCGCCACAGCCGGTTCTGGGGCAGGGCATTACCAGCGCAAATATCATGTTTATCGTGATTTACTGGCTAATTTTTGTTGGGCTGGCATTGCAGGCAAGCGGTGCGAGGATGTCCCGCCAGGTACGTCATATCCGTGAAGGCGTGCAGGATCAAGTGATTCTAGAACAAGTTCGTGGAAATGAGGCCAGAACTCAGCAGCAGATAGAAGAGCGAATTGTTATTCCTCGCCATACCATCTTTTTACAGTTTTTCCCGCTGTATATTCTGCCATTGATTATTGCCATTATTGCCTATTTTGTTTTGAAATTATTAGGTTTGTTGGGTTAACCTCTTATTTAATTCAATAACAAAAATAGAATAGAAAAGCCTGAACATATTGCTGTGTTCAGGCTTTATTTTTGCCCAAAATAGACGGATAAATGACCTTTACTTTTCGTGCAATAATCTCTCGATTGCTCGTTGAACGACCACTTCATGCTGACCGCCAAACAGGTTGCAGCGATTCAATAAATAATAAAGCTGATACACCGATTGACGCTCAATATAGCCGTTGGGAAGGGGAGTAATACTCTGATATCCGTCTATGAGTTGATTAGGAATATTCGGATAAAGCGGCAACATTGATAAATCACATTCTTTATCGCCCCAATAGCAAGCTGGGTCGAATATTATCGGCCCCTGTTCCGACTGACCGCAGTTGTGTGGCCACAGATCGCCGTGCAAAAGCGAGGGCTGCGGCTGGTGGTTCTGTAGTTTTGAACGGACCCGTTCAATGATCTGATCGATATCCCCAAAATTTATGCCTTTTTCTGCTGCCAGTTGCAGCTGCCAGCCAATGCGCTGCTGAGAGAAAAATGTGGACCATTTGCGTTGCCAGGCGTTGGGCTGCGGGATGGTAGCGAGTTCGTTATCAAAGTCGAGGCCGAATTCAAGCTGTTCGCTCCACTGGTGCAGCGCGGCGAGTTGTTGACCCAAAAGGTAGGCGTTATCGACATCAAGCGAGACAAGAGGTTGGTATTCAAGTAACAAGAAGCTGTAATCGCGGTCGCTGCCAACGCCATAAACCTCTGGCACGCGTACTGTTTTACTTCTGGCGAGCAGGGAAAGCTGATCTGCTTCGGCTGCAAATAGCGGCAGCAGCTCGCGTGAGTTACATTTGACGAAGACGTCTTTATCTCCGTATCTCAGGCGCCAGGCAGCATGAATTTCTCCTCCCGGAAGCTCTACGTGTTCACCAATTTCAGCACTTCCAAGATGTTCACTCAACAGACGATTAACGGCTTGCCACATGGTATCACCCCTTCGGACTGGCCAGATAATTCATTAAGTTAGCGGGTTTATTGCAGGAAAACTCCGATCAAACGCACAGCACGGCTGACTGCGGTCGATTTTTTTAAATTTGGTTCTTGGTCAATAAAGTCGATCAAATAGCGTCGGTCAAATAACGATTTCATTAATCTCTAATTAGGCCAACAACAATATTAAATGCTTCCTAACCTAAAACAGACATTAATACAGGAATAATCTGATCGACTAGTTCCTTAGATTCTTGTTTCATCTACCATTCTCAATAATAGACGAAAAAAATATTCTCGTGTTCAAAAAATGTGTATATGCTGGCTTTCGTCCAAGTCGCGAGAGATCACAAGTGAAACTCAAATTTCTATATTTGATGACGGCGCTATTTTTGGCGGGATGCGCAAACGAAACACCAGTACAAACAACTAAGTTGATGCCAGAACCGAGTGTTCAAGAACAACCGTCTTTAATGCATGAAGGCCCTTACGGCACGGTGATTCAACAGGCAGCCAGCACCTATGGAGTCGATGAAACGCTGGTTAAGGCGATTATTCAGGTTGAGTCAGGATATAACCCGAGCGCGGTTAGTAAATCCAACGCGATTGGGCTGATGCAGCTAAAGGCCTCAACCGCCGGGCGTGATGCCTATCGATTGCAGGGACGTGACGGGCAGCCGACCACGCATGAACTTAAAGATCCACGAGTAAACATTGAGTTAGGTACCGCTTACCTAAGCATGTTGCAGCAGCAGTTAGCCGGGATTGATAACCCTAAAACGCTGCGTTACGCAACTACTGTTGCTTATGCAAACGGCGCTGGGGCCCTGTTAAGAACTTTCTCGAAAGACCGAGTTTTTGCCGTGGCTCAGATTAACCAGATGACACCGGAAGAGTTCTACAAATATATTGAGAAAAAACATCCGGCCTCGCAGGCACCGCGTTATCTGTGGAAAGTGAACAACGCTTATTTGGCAATGCGTTAAGTTAAAAATAATCTCATTGAACACCAAAGCGCCTCGTTGTGAATCTCTTGCAACGGGGCGTTTTAACTTTATGTGCGGGCTAAAATTCTTACCATCCACCGCCATGACTGGATTCAGGGTATTTAACTGCCTGCGGCTTGAAAAAAGCCACGTAAGTTGCTGGAAAAATGCGCTTTACGAGTGATACACTCTCCCGCAGTTCTTTACGTCACACCCTCTGTTCTGTCTTTTTTAGAATTCAGGCGTGTATATATTTGGCAAGGTAAAGTCGAATAGCGTAATCAACCAAATGAATTCAAATACAAATATTTTTCTATATGTGCTCTGTCGTGTGGGGCACCACTGTAGATGAGGAAAGATCATGCCTGTTATTACTCTCCCTGATGGTAGTCAGCGTCAGTTTGACCATCCTGTTTCTCCTTACGATGTTGCACTGGATATCGGCCCGGGTCTGGCGAAAGCCTGTATTGCAGGTCGCGTAAACGGTGAGCTGGTCGATGCTAGCGATCTTATCGAGAACGATGCTCAATTAGCCATTATTACTGCCAAGGACGATGCCGGTTTAGAAATTCTCCGTCACTCCTGTGCGCACTTGTTGGGTCACGCTATAAAGCAACTCTGGCCTAACACCAAGATGGCTATCGGCCCTACAATCGACAACGGTTTTTATTACGATGTAGATTTGGACCACACGCTGACTCAGGAAGATATCGATCTGCTTGAAAAGCGCATGCACGAACTGGCTGAAAAGAATTACGACGTTATTAAAAAGAAAGTCAGCTGGCAGGAAGCGCGCGACACCTTTGAAGGTCGCGGCGAGCAGTACAAAATTGCCATTCTTGATGAAAATATCAGCCATGACGACCGTCCTGGCCTGTATCATCACGAAGAATACGTTGATATGTGCCGTGGTCCGCACGTGCCAAACATGCGTTTCTGCCATCATTTCAAGCTGCAGAAAACCTCTGGCGCTTACTGGCGTGGTGACAGCGACAATAAAATGTTGCAGCGCATCTACGGTACTGCCTGGGCTGATAAAAAGCAGCTAAACTCCTACCTGCAACGTCTTGAAGAAGCGGGCAAGCGTGACCACCGTAAAATCGGCAAGGCGCTTGACCTCTATCATATGCAGGAAGAAGCACCAGGTATGGTGTTCTGGCACAACGATGGCTGGACTATCTTCCGTGAGCTGGAAGCCTTCGTGCGCATGAAGCTGAAGTCTTATCAATATCAGGAAGTGAAAGGCCCGTTCATGATGGACCGTGTGCTGTGGGAAAAAACCGGCCACTGGGACAACTACAAAGATGCGATGTTTACCACTTCTTCCGAGAACCGTGAATATTGCATCAAGCCAATGAACTGCCCGGGTCACGTGCAGATTTTCAACCAAGGGTTGAAGTCTTATCGCGATCTGCCGCTGCGTATGGCCGAATTTGGTAGCTGCCACCGTAACGAGCCGTCAGGTGCATTGCACGGTCTGATGCGCGTTCGTGGTTTCACTCAGGACGATGCTCATATCTTCTGTACAGAAGAGCAGGTTCGTGATGAAGTGAACAGCTGCATCAAAATGGTCTACGATGTGTACAGCACCTTTGGCTTTGAAAAGGTTGTGGTTAAGCTGTCTACTCGTCCTGCCAAACGTATTGGTTCAGACGAGACCTGGGATCGCGCCGAAGCCGACCTCGCTGCTGCATTAGTCGAAAATAACATCGCTTTCGAGTATCAGCCGGGTGAAGGAGCGTTCTACGGACCAAAAATTGAATTTACCTTGCATGATTGTTTGGATCGTGCGTGGCAGTGTGGTACCGTGCAGCTCGACTTTTCATTACCTGAGCGTTTAGACGCAACTTACATCGGCGAAAGCAACGATCGTAAGACTCCGGTAATGATTCACCGAGCAATTTTGGGTTCAATGGAACGCTTCATTGGTATTCTGACTGAAGAATACGCGGGCTTCTTCCCAACCTGGATTGCACCGGTACAGGTAGTTGTGATGAATATTACCGATTCACAGGCACCTTACGTCGAAGAATTGACGAAAAAACTGCAAGATGCAGGTATTCGCGTTAAAGCCGACTTGAGAAATGAGAAGATTGGCTTTAAAATCCGCGAGCACACGCTGCGTCGTGTTCCCTACATGTTAGTTTGTGGCGATAAAGAGGTCGAAGCAGGCAAAGTTGCCGTTCGTACTCGCCGCGGCAAAGACTTGGGAAGCATTGACGTTAGCGAAGTCGTAGACAAACTGTTGGCGGAGATCCGCAGCAGAAGTCTTCATCAACTGGAGGAATAAAGTATTAAAGGCGGAAAACGAGTTCAACCGGCGCGTCCAAATCGCATTAACAGAGAAATTCGCGCGCAAGAAGTTCGCTTAACGGGCATCGATGGCGAACCACTTGGGATTGTGAGTCTGAATGAAGCTCTTGAAAAAGCTGAGGAAGCTGGTGTTGATTTAGTAGAAATCAGTCCGAATGCCGAGCCGCCGGTTTGCCGAATCATGGATTACGGCAAGTTCCTCTACGAGAAGAGCAAATCGACCAAAGAACAGAAGAAGAAACAAAAAGTTATTCAGGTTAAGGAAATCAAATTCCGACCTGGTACCGATGATGGCGACTATCAGGTCAAACTACGCAACCTGATTCGCTTTCTGGAAGATGGCGATAAAGCCAAAATCACTCTGCGTTTCCGCGGACGTGAAATGGCGCACCAGCAGATCGGTATGGAAGTGCTTAACCGCGTCCGTAAAGACCTGTGTGAAGATATTGATCTGGCAGTTGTCGAATCCTTCCCTACGAAGATCGAAGGCCGTCAGATGATTATGGTGCTCGCACCCAAGAAGAAACAATAAGGCTCTACAAGTAGCCTGAACCACAGTGTGCTCGCATGCTGTGGTTCATGTTCGCCTTACTGATTCATGTTATTAACAATGCGAAGTGGAATTATTAATAATGCCAAAGATCAAAACAGTACGCGGCGCCGCTAAACGCTTCAAAAAGACTGCCAATGGCGGTTTTAAGCGTAAGCACGCTAACCTGCGTCACATTCTGACCAAAAAATCGACTAAGCGTAAACGTCACCTGCGTCCAAAAGGCATGGTATCCAAGAACGATTTGGGTCTCGTTGCTGCATGTTTGCCGTACGCTTAAAAATATATCGTTAAAGATATATCACTTTTTTTAATCAAGAATAAAACTCAGGAGAGCATATGGCTCGCGTAAAACGTGGTGTGATTGCACGTGCACGTCACAAGAAAATTTTAAAGCAGGCGAAAGGTTACTACGGTGCCCGTTCGCGCGTATATCGTGTTGCATTCCAGGCTGTTATCAAAGCTGGTCAATACGCTTACCGTGACCGTCGTCAAAAGAAACGTCAGTTCCGTCAGCTGTGGATCGCGCGTATCAACGCAGCAGCTCGTCAGAACGACATGTCTTACAGCAAATTCATCAACGGCTTGAAAAAAGCTTCTATTGAAATTGACCGTAAGATTTTGGCTGATATCGCAGTATTCGATAAAGTGGCATTCTCTGCACTGGTCGAAAAAGCGAAAGCAGCTCTGGCGTAAGTCAGGTGAAAGAGGGAGCTTGCTCCCTCTTTTATATTGCATTGATAAAACCCTGTATATTTAAGGTAATGCAAGCATGAATGCTGCTATTTTCCGCTTCTTTTTTTACTTTAGCGCCTGATTCAGGAAGGCTTTCGCGCGTAAGAGAAGAAACGGAAACTAGCGCTAAAGCCTCCCCTGTGGAGGCTTTTTTTTTGCTATTACCTTTCGAAAATCAGTTACTTATACTTTTATTTCACATCGGGTCACATCGACCAGAAGAAGAGGAAAGCAATGTCACATCTCGCAGAACTGGTTGCCAATGCCAAGGCAGCCGTAGAGAGTGCCCAGGACGTCGCTGCGCTAGATTTAGTGCGCGTCGAGTATTTAGGCAAAAAGGGCCATTTGACCCTACAGATGACTTCACTGCGCGAACTGCCAGCGGAAGAGCGTCCGGCAGCCGGTGCAGTGATCAACCAGGCCAAGCAGGAAGTTCAGGATGCGCTAAACGCTCGCAAAAATGATCTGGAGTCTTCCGCGCTGAATGCTCGTCTGGCTGAAGAGACCATCGATGTCTCACTGCCTGGCCGTCGCATCGAAAACGGCGGTCTGCATCCGGTGACTCGCACTATCGATCGCATTGAGACTTTCTTCGGCGAACTGGGTTTCTCTGTTGAAACCGGCCCTGAAATCGAAGATGACTATCATAACTTTGATGCGCTGAATATTCCTGCCCATCACCCGGCGCGTGCCGATCACGACACCTTCTGGTTCGATGCTACCCGTTTGCTGCGTACCCAGACTTCTGGCGTGCAAATCCGCACCATGAAAAACCAGCAGCCACCGATCCGCATCATTGCACCGGGTCGCGTTTATCGTAACGATTACGACCAGACGCACACCCCGATGTTCCATCAGATGGAAGGCCTGATTGTCGATAAAGACATCAGTTTCAGCAATCTGAAAGGCACGCTGCACGATTTCCTGAACAACTTCTTTGAAGCTGATTTGCAGATCCGTTTCCGTCCTTCCTATTTCCCGTTCACCGAGCCTTCTGCTGAAGTTGACGTAATGGGCAAGAATGGCAAATGGCTCGAAGTGCTGGGCTGCGGCATGGTTCATCCTAACGTCTTGCGCAGCGTGGGTATCGATCCTGAGATCTACTCCGGTTTTGCATTTGGCATGGGTATGGAGCGTTTGACCATGCTGCGTTACGGCGTGACCGATCTGCGTGCATTCTTCGAAAACGATCTGCGTTTCCTCAAACAGTTTAAGTAAGGCGGGAATATCACATGAAATTCAGTGAACTCTGGTTGCGTGAGTGGGTAAACCCAGCCATCAGCAGCGAAGCACTATCAGAACAAATTACTATGGCCGGCCTGGAAGTTGACGGTGTTGACGCCGTTGCCGGCGCTTTTAACGGCGTCGTAGTCGGTGAAGTGGTTGAATGTGGCCAGCATCCAAACGCCGATAAACTGCGCGTTACTAAAATTAACGTTGGCGGCGATCGCCTGCTGGATATCGTTTGCGGCGCGCCAAACTGTCGTCAGGGTCTGAAAGTTGCCGTTGCTACAGTGGGAGCCGTTCTGCCGGGTGATTTTAAAATCAAGGCTGCGAAACTGCGCGGCGAGCCTTCTGAAGGCATGCTGTGTTCATTCTCCGAGCTGGGCATTAATGTTGAAAGCGAAGGCATTATAGAGCTGCCGCTGGATGCGCCAATCGGCACCGACATCCGCGAATTCCTGCAACTTGACGACAACACCATTGAAATCAGCGTCACGCCTAACCGCGCCGATTGCCTGGGTATCATTGGTATCGCGCGTGACGTCGCCGTAGTGAGCCAGTTGCCGCTTATCGAACCTGATATGCCTGTGGTCGCCGCAACTATCAATGACACGTTGCCAATCGACGTTCAGGCGACAGACGCCTGTCCGCGCTATTTGGGCCGCGTTGTTAAAGGCATTAACGTGACTGCCGCGACACCACTGTGGATGACTGAAAAACTGCGTCGCTGCGGTATTCGCTCTATCGACCCAGTCGTTGACGTGACCAACTATGTGCTGCTCGAACTGGGCCAGCCAATGCACGCGTTCGATTTGAACCGTATTGAAGGCGGGATCGTGGTTCGTCTGGCTCAGAAAGACGAAACTCTGACGCTGCTGGACGGCACGACTGCCAAGCTGAACGATGACGTGCTGGTCATTGCCGACCATAAGAAAGCGTTGGCGATGGGCGGGATTTTTGGCGGCGAGCATTCAGGCGTTAACGAACAAACCCAGGACGTGTTGCTGGAGTGTGCGTTCTTCAATCCACTGTCAATCACCGGTCGTGCGCGTCGTCAGGGCCTGCATACTGATGCTTCACACCGTTACGAGCGCGGCGTTGACCCACAACTGCAATATAAGGCAATGGAGCGTGCTACCGCGCTGCTGCTGGAAATTTGTGGCGGTCAGGCTGGCCCGATTATTGACGCAACGCATGAAGCTACGCTGCCAAAAGCGGCGAAGATTACTCTGCGTCGTGAGAAGCTGGATCGTCTGATCGGTCACCACGTTGAAGATGCTCAGGTCACTGACATCCTGCAACGCCTTGGCTGCACGGTCGATGTTCTGGCAGATAGCTGGATTGCCGTGGCGCCAAGCTGGCGTTTCGATATGGAAATCGAAGAGGATCTGGTTGAAGAAGTCGCGCGCGTATACGGCTACAACAATATTCCTGACGTGCCAGTTAAAGCTAATCTGGAAATGACCCAACATCGCGAAGCCGATCTTTCACTGAAACGTGTGAAAAATCTGCTGGTTGATCGCGGCTTCCAGGAAGCGATCACTTACAGCTTTGTCGATCCTAAGGTTCAGCAGTTGCTGCATCCGGGTGAAGAAGTCCTGCTGTTACCAAACCCAATCTCGGTAGAAATGTCAGCAATGCGTCTTTCACTGTGGACGGGCCTGCTTTCATCAGTAGTTTATAACCAAAATCGCCAGCAAAGTCGTGTGCGTTTGTTCGAGAGCGGTCTGCGTTTTGTTCCTGATTCGGCAGCATATTTGGGTATCCGTCAGGATGTCATGCTGTCTGGTGTTATTGCGGGTCATCGCAGTGAAGAACATTGGGACCTGGCGCGCAATGCCGTTGACTACTACGATTTGAAGGGCGATCTTGAAGCGATTCTAGAACTTACCGGCAAATTGGACCACATTCAGTTCAAGGCTGAAGTGAACCCGGCGTTGCATCCGGGACAGAGTGCTGCAATTTATTTACACGGCGAACGCATTGGTTTCATTGGAGTAGTGCATCCTGAACTGGAACGTAAGCTTGACCTGAATGGTCGAACTGTCGTGTTCGAAATGTTATGGAACAAGCTCGCAGACCGCGTCCTGCCTGACGCGCGCGAGATTTCGCGCTTCCCGGCAAACCGTCGCGACATCGCTATTGTTGTCCCAGAAAACGTCGCCGCAGACGATATTTTGGTAGAGTGTAAGAAAGTTGGCGCAAATCAGGTAGTTGGCGTAAACTTATTTGACGTGTACCGTGGCAAGGGCGTAGCGGATGGTTTTAAAAGCCTGGCTATTAGTCTGGTATTGCAGGATACCGCTCGTACACTGGAAGAAGAGGAGATCGCCGCTACTGTTGCAAGATGTGTAGAGGCTCTAAAACAGCGATTCCAAGCATCCTTGAGGGATTGAACCTATGGCGCTTACTAAAGCTGAAATGTCAGAACACCTGTTTGAAAAGCTCGGGCTGAGCAAACGGGATGCCAAAGACCTGGTTGAGCTGTTCTTTGAAGAGGTACGTCGTGCTTTAGAGAATGGTGAACAAGTTAAATTGTCTGGCTTTGGCAATTTTGATCTGCGTGACAAAAACCAACGTCCGGGGCGTAACCCGAAAACTGGCGAGGACATTCCTATTACGGCGCGCCGTGTGGTGACTTTCCGTCCAGGACAGAAGTTGAAAAGCAGAGTGGAAAATGCCACTCCAAAAGAGTAAATCAGTGTGATAAAAAGGCCGCGAATGCGGCCTTTTTTTTTACGTGTAATTTAGCGGGTCAGGGCGGTAGGTATCGCTATAAATATGACAGAATTGTTTCAGATGAAAAATATAAGGTATAAATGAAAAGATAGCGTTAAAGCGATGGAAGACTCAGGATTAGTCTGATAAATTAAATTTTATCGCGAAAAGGGAATTATCTTAAATCGTTTTTTTGAAATTTTAGCCGTGTTTTTTGATTAAACATTAACGGTAGTATTTATTGGGTAAATTTAAGCCAATAAAAAAGGAGCCGAAGCTCCTTTATTTACGGTAAAAATACATTTATAGCAATAATGTCAAGTCAGTTAATCTAAGCCAAAAAAATAATTATTGTTTTACCTGATTAGACTTAAATCAAATACTTTAGTTATTAGCGTGGACCGCCGCCAAATCCGCCGCCGCCGCCACCACCGTGCCAACCACCACCGCCGCCGCCATAACCGCCGCCGCCACCTGGGCCCCAGAACGGAGGGAATAAGCAGCCGCTCAGGCTACAGGCAACCAATACAATGGTAACAAATGCCAAAATACGACGCATAATAAATCCTTAGTTTGATTAAACAGTTCGATTATAAATAAAACAAGAAATAACTGTTGTCAGACTAACGTTAAGAGTTGTTAGCGTAGTTATGAAAATTGAATAATATTTACGCACAATCCTTCTGAATTATTTCGGCAAGGATAAATTTTTATTTCGTGTGTAAGGCCGCCGAAGTTTTATCAAATGTCAGCACTTTTTTATTCGTCTGCTATTCTTTTACTGGAATCACTATTTTTGCTATGAAAGTAAAGTGCTTTTGAAAAAGTAAAGTGTTTATCGGACAGTAAACTTTAAGAATTTACACTAAGGCGGATGTTGTGAAGAAATCTCATCTAATGTTATGTATAGCACTGGCTCTGCCTGCTATCGCTCAAGTGAATCTTGCGCAAGCTGCGACTATAAATGTGAATGCTCCGGGTGTTTCTGTGCATATTGGTGACAGAGACCGCCATGGTAATTACTGGGATGGTTATAACTGGCGTTCGCAACAGTGGTGGCGTCAACATCAAAACAAACGCATTGGCGAACGCAACAGCCGCGGCCTTTATTGGCACGGCAATAGCTGGAGCTCGGCACCACCGCCTAATCATGGTGGTCGACCACAACCGCATGGACAGGGCGATCGTCCTGACATGGGTAACGGGACTCACGGAGTCGATGGCCATGCGCCAATCCCGCCAACCAGCGGTCCACATACCTGATTTATCGTTGTAAATAGCATTGCCTGAAAAAGCCGCCGCAGTCACATGTGGCGGCTTTTCTCTTTCTTTTTACCTGCAAACCGGTATTAAACATTCAAATATGGCGTTAACTGTTTAATATAGGAGAGATAATCACCGAGAAGTTTCAGGAGACTATCCCCGACCATGCCATCTTCTCCTTCCTTTACTCAGCTTGAGCAACGGCAAAAGCGTCGCGATCTGAAGCAAATCTGGATTCTGGCTACTCTGCTAATTGTGGTGCTGATTTTCAGCCTGTGTGCTGGCGATCGCTGGCTGTGGCCAGATCAGTGGCTGACTCCTTCGGCTAAACTCTTCGTCTGGGAAATTAGATTGCCGCGCGCGCTGGCGGTTATCTTGGTCGGGGCAGGGCTGGCAGTCTCAGGTGCTGTGATGCAATCACTGTTTGAAAACTCACTGGCGGAACCCGGTTTGCTTGGCGTTGCCAGCGGCGGAGGTGTCGCGTTGGTGGTCTGCGTAATGCTGGGACATGGCCTTTTCCCAGTATGGGTGATGAATCTCAGTGCCGTTCTGGGCGCATTGGCCGTCACTTTCCTGTTGCTCCATTTCGCCCGCCGCCGCCTTTTTGCCCATTCTCGCCTGTTGCTGGTCGGCGTCGCTATCGGCATTATCTGTAGCGCGATTATGACTTGGGCGGTGTATTTTAGTTCGAGCCTGGATTTACGTCAGCTAATGTACTGGATGATGGGCGGGTTTGGCGGTATCGACTGGCGTCAGGGCTGGTTAGGCCTGTTACTGTTGCCGATGGTGCTGTGGCTCTGTTGTCAGGGCCGTACTCTTAATTTGTTGTCTTTGGGCATTAGCCAGGCGCAGCAACTCGGATTGCCGGTGGTGTTCTGGCGCAATGTGCTGGTGCTGGCGATGGGCTGGATTGTCGGCCTTAGTGTCGCGCTGGCCGGGGTGATCGGTTTTGTTGGCCTGGTTATCCCGCATCTGTTGCGGCTGGTCGGTATCACCGATCAGCGTCGTTTGCTGCCTGCATGTGCGTTAGCGGGTGGCGGCGTGTTATTACTGGCCGACGTTACGGCGCGAATTGCGCTAACCTCGGCAGAATTGCCGGTGGGCGTTGTCACTGCGGTATTGGGCGCGCCGTTGTTTATCTGGCTGCTGTCCAGAGCAGAAAATAATGATTAATTGAGGCAGTTCTTGCCTCGCCTTGAAATAACGATCCCTAACGTTGCTACAATCCACGACCATAGGAACTAACTTATGAGTAACGCAATTTATAATACGCCGCTGACGACTATTGATGGCAAAGCGACCAAGTTGAGTGCTTTCGAAGGTGAAGTGCTGTTAGTAGTGAATGTCGCCTCACAGTGTGGCCTGACTAAGCAATACGAAGGGCTAGAGAGCCTGTATCAGACATGGCACGACAAAGGGTTCGAAGTCCTGGGATTCCCGTGCAATGAGTTTGGCGCTCAGGAACCCGGCACGGAAGAAGAAATTCAGACCTTCTGCAGCACTCAGTACGGTGTTAAGTTTCCAATGTTTAGTAAAATTGAAGTCAATGGCGAAGGGCGTCATTCTCTATACCAGGCTCTTATTGCAGCACAGCCGGAAGCGACCAAGCCTGAAGGCAGTGAATTTTATCAGCGTCTGGCGAGCAAAGGCCGTGAACCGGTTAAGCCAGACAATATTCTCTGGAACTTCGAGAAGTTTCTGGTAGGTCGCGATGGTCAGGTTATTCAACGTTTTGCCCCTGATTTAACGCCAGAAGATCCTCAACTGGTTGAAGCAATCAAAAAAGCGCTGCAAAAATAATCCAGGTTAATAATGAGGGCGGCTTTATTCCGCCCTGTAATCCTTTGAAGGCTCAATGCCTGTCAATTTTGATTATGTGGTTAATCCATGCTGCAAATAAAACATCTCGCGGTAGATTCGCGCTTATTGCCATTTAGTGTGAATGTTTTACCTGCTAATCGAGTACATATTATTGGCCCTAACGGGGCGGGTAAAAGTAGCTTATTAGCCGCTATTGCCGGGATATTATCCAATTCGGGCGATGTTTTTATTGCCGGGAACCGAACTGCGGAATTATCAGGCAGAGAGCTTGCCCGTTATCGCAGTTATTTATGCCAGCAATATTTACCGCTATCGGTGATGCCGGTGTTTCAATATTTATCCCTGCATCAAATACCCGGATGTAATCCTGTTGCACTTGATGAAGCAATAACACAACTCGGTGAGCGGCTGCATCTTACCGATAAATTTTCCCAGTCGATAACCCGTCTTTCTGGCGGTGAATGGCAACGGGTACGGTTGGTCGCCGCGCTGTTGCAGGTCTGGCCGAGCTTGAATCCGCAGGGGCATATTTTGCTGCTCGATGAACCGGCAAACAGTCTTGATATTGCTCATCAACAAGCATTGGATCTGATTATAAAGGAGTTTTGCGCTGGGGGAGGAATAGCGCTGATAAGCGATCACGACCTCAATCATACTTTACAGCACGCCGATCAGGTCTGGATGCTGTCTAAAGGCAAAATGATTGCGAAGGGGGCAACGTCGGAGGTGATGCGACCTGATCTTTTATCGGCTAATTATGGTGTGAATTTTAAACTACATCATTTCGATGGCAAGCCGTGGATTATGACTGCTTAATTTAATTTCTATTAAAAGATAATCTTTTTGCTTTGTGATTGAGCAATTAAAAATCAAAATCGGCTAAAAATTTATATTCCTTTGTGAATCGTTTTTAGCTATGGTTTCCAGCTCTCCAAAAGGATAGGGAGCCCTGCCTGTGTTTTGTTTGTTAAATCAAGACAGCCATTGAGTTTAATTGTCCAAAAAACTTCTTTTTACTTGTCAAACACTTGAAAATCCTTAATGTTAAATTAAGATAAAACCATAATAATTCACGCTACTTTCTACTATGTGTTTACTTGTTGTTAAATAACTACCCTATACAGTTTGGCTCAACTCAGCCCTTTTGCCGTCCTTAAATTACAGGATATGCTCCATGGATAATTTTTTGCCGTTTTCCCGTCCTTCAATGGGCGAAGAAGAAATCAACGCCGTTGGGCAAGTTCTTCGCTCCGGATGGATAACTACCGGTCCGCAAACTCACCAGCTGGAACAGAATTTTTCTGCGGCATTTGGCTGTAAACATGCAATCGCCGTCAGTTCTGCCACGGGTGGAATGCATGTCACGCTTATGGCATTAGGCATTGGCCCCGGCGACGAAGTGATCACACCTTCGCAAACCTGGGTCTCAACGCTAAATATGATCGTTCTGCTGGGTGCCGAACCGGTTATGATCGACGTTGATCCAAATACATTAATGGTCAGCGCCGAGGACATCGAAGCGGCCATCACGCCAAGAACCAAAGCTATTATTCCTGTGCACTATGCCGGCGCTGCTCTGGATCTTGACCCAATTTACGCCGTCGCTAATCGACACAATATTCCCGTTATTGAAGACGCTGCCCATGCCGCAGGCACTCAATATCGCGATCGCTGGATTGGCGCACAGGGCACGGCAATTTTTTCTTTCCATGCCATCAAAAACATGACCTGCGCCGAGGGTGGACTGGTTGCCACTGATGACGATGCGCTGGCTGCAAAAGTTCGCGCACTTAAATTCCACGGTCTGGCAGTGGATGCTTTTGACCGCCAGGTGCAGGGCCGTCGCCCACAGGCAGAAGTCATTGAACCGGGCTTTAAATACAATCTTTCAGATATTCACGCCTCGATTGCCGTGGTACAGCTCAAACGCCTGGCCGAAATGAATGCCCGACGTGCCGCTTTGGCACAACGCTATCTCGAAAAGCTGGAAGGCACGCCATTCCTGCCAATGCATGTTCCGACTTACCCGCATTTGCATACCTGGCATCTGTTTATGATCCGCGTAGATGAAGGCCGCTGTGGGCTAAACCGCGATACATTGATGGAACGTTTGAAAGAGCTGAATATCGGCACCGGCCTGCATTTCCGTGCGGCTCACACGCAAAAATACTATCGCGAGCGTTATCCACACCTGTCTTTACCTAACAGTGAATGGAATACCGAGCGACTGTGCAGTTTACCTATGTTCCCTGATATGCAAGACAGTGACGTCGACCGCGTGGTTGATGCACTTAAATCCCTGGTGGAGAATCTGTAGTGGCTCAGTTTGAAGAAATCAAGAAAGTTTCAGTGGTTATACCTGTATTCAATGAGGAAGATAGCTTACCTGTTCTACTTTCACGGACGATTGCCGCCTGTCGTCAACTGACCATGCCTTTTGAGATTGTGCTGATCGATGACGGCAGCACAGACAAATCTGCAGAGCTGTTAACCGAGGCCGCCGAACAGCCTGAAAACTGCGTTGTTGCCGTATTGCTGAACCGTAATTATGGTCAGCACTCTGCAATTATGGCCGGTTTTAATCAGGTGAGCGGCGATCTGGTGATTACGCTGGATGCCGATTTGCAAAACCCACCGGAAGAGATCCCGCGTTTGGTCGCCAAAGCCGAAGAAGGTTATGACGTAGTCGGCACCGTGCGTTCCAATCGTCAAGATTCATGGTTCCGTAAAAACGCGTCTAAAATCATTAATATGATGATCCAGCGTGCCACCGGCAAGTCGATGGGCGATTACGGATGCATGCTTCGTGCCTACCGACGCCACATAGTTCAGGCAATGCTTAACTGCCACGAGCGCAGCACTTTTATCCCTATCCTCGCGAATACCTTTGCGCGCAAGACTGTTGAAATTCCAGTGCTTCACGCCGAGCGCGAGTTTGGTGACTCGAAATATAGCCTGATGAAACTGATCAATCTGATGTTTGATCTGATCACCTGTTTAACGACAACTCCGCTGCGTATGCTTAGCGTAGTGGGGAGCTTTATTGCTCTCTTCGGTTTTTTACTGGCGCTGGTATTGATTTCAATGCGTCTGATACTTGGCCCTGAATGGGCTGCGGAAGGCGTGTTCACGCTGTTCGCGCTGCTATTTATGTTTATTGGTGCGCAATTTGTCGGAATGGGGCTGCTTGGAGAATACATCGGCCGAATCTATACCGACGTGCGCGCTAGACCACGTTATTTCGTTCAAAAAGTCATCGGCGCTAAAGCCGTAGATAACGATAAAGATCAGGATATTAAATAATGAAAGCGATTGTTTTTGCTTACCATGACATTGGTTGCGTTGGCCTTAAGGCTCTGGTTGAAGCCGGTTATGATGTGCAGGCTGTATTTACCCATACCGATTCCCCAGACGAAAATAATTTCTTTGCCTCAGTCGCGCGTACCGGTGCTGAACTGAACTTGCCGGTGTATGCCCCTGAAGACGTCAACCATCCACTGTGGGTGAGTCGCATTCGCGAACTACAGCCAGACGTAATTTTCTCCTTCTA
Organism: uncultured Gammaproteobacteria bacterium; assembly: GCA_963747655.1. Taxonomy (GTDB): domain Bacteria; phylum Pseudomonadota; class Gammaproteobacteria; order Enterobacterales; family Enterobacteriaceae; genus Rouxiella. Next base: position 171,342 of record CAVVFS010000001.1, read on the forward strand.
CTATCGCAATATGCTCAGTGAAGAGATTCTGTCGCTGGCACCGCAAGGCGGATTTAATCTGCATGGCTCATTGCTGCCACGCTACCGTGGCCGCGCACCCGTTAACTGGGCGCTGGTGAATGGCGAAGCGGAAACCGGCGTGACCCTGCACAAGATGGTGAAACGTCCTGATGCTGGCGATATCGTTGGTCAGCAGGCAGTGAGTATTGACCCGCAAGACACCGCGTTAACGCTGCATGGTAAAGTTCGCGAAGCCGCGCATTCACTGTTGCAGCATTATTTGCCAGAGATGAAAAAGGGCGCTGTAACACTGACGCCGCAGGATGAGTCCAGGGCCAGCTATTTCGGACGTCGCACCGCTGCAGACGGCGAGATCCATTGGCATAAATCTGCCACTGAAATTAACAACCTGATCCGTGCTGTGACTGAACCTTATCCAGGTGCTTTCACCTATCTGGGCCAGCGTAAAATGACCATCTGGCGTGCCAGTGTTTTAGACAAGCAGCATGATAAACAGCCGGGTACTGTGCTTTCAGCAGAGCCGCTGGTGATCGCCTGTGGTGAAGGTGCGCTTGAAATTATCGCAGGTCAGAATGAATCAGGTCTGTACGTTCACGGAACGCGTCTGGCGCTGGAAATGGGCATCATGCCTGACGTGCGCCTTTCTGGCCTTCCTAACGCCGCGTTAAAGCGTCGTACTCGCGTGCTGATTCTGGGCGTTAACGGATTTATCGGTAACCATCTCAGTGAACGCCTGCTGCGCGACGGTAAATACGAGATTTACGGTCTGGATATCAGCTCCGACGCAATCAGCCGTTTCATGGATAACCCGAATTTCCACTTTGTTGAAGGCGATATCAGCATTCACTCCGAGTGGATCGAATATCACATCAAAAAATGTGACGTCGTCTTGCCACTGGTGGCAATCGCAACGCCTATCGAATATACCCGCAACCCACTGCGCGTATTTGAGCTGGATTTCGAAGAGAACCTGAAAATCGTTCGAGATTGCGTGAAATACAAAAAACGCATTATTTTCCCTTCAACCTCTGAAGTCTACGGTATGTGTGACGATAAAGAGTTTGATGAAGATACCTCCAATCTGGTCGTGGGCCCTATCAACAAGCAGCGTTGGATTTACTCGGTTTCCAAGCAGCTGCTTGACCGCGTTATCTGGGCTTATGGTGCTAAAGAAGGCCTGCGCTTCACCCTGTTCCGTCCGTTTAACTGGATGGGGCCGCGTCTGGATAACCTTGATGCTGCACGCGTCGGCAGTTCACGCGCGATTACTCAGCTTATCCTCAATCTGGTTGAAGGTTCGCCAATCAAACTGATTGATGGCGGTGAGCAGAAACGCTGCTTTACCGATATTAATGACGGGATCGAAGCGCTGTTCCGTATTATCGAAAATCGCAATAATCTCTGCGATGGTGAGATTATCAATATCGGTAACCCGACTAATGAAGCGAGCATTCGCGAGCTGGCAGAAATGTTGCTCAAGAGTTTTGATGCGCATCCGCTTCGTGACCAGTTCCCTCCGTTTGCCGGTATGAAACTGATCGAAAGCAGCAGCTACTACGGTAAAGGTTATCAGGACGTTGCTCATCGCACACCGAGCATCAAGAATGCCCGTAAACTGCTGGACTGGACTCCAGAAGTTAAAATGGACAAGACCATTGATGACACTCTGGACTTCTTTCTGCGCTCGGTAGAATTGCCTGAAAACAAAGGATAAGGTCTTGAGCGGAATGAAAAAAGTAGGCTTGAGAATTGATGTCGATACCTGGAGTGGCACCCGCAAGGGTGTCCCTGAGTTGTTAAGACTTCTGGATAAGCACCAAATCAAAGGCAGTTTCTTTTTCAGCGTTGGGCCAGACAACATGGGGCGCCATTTATGGCGCCTTTTGCGTCCTAAATTTTTATGGAAGATGCTGCGCTCTAATGCCGCATCACTGTATGGGCTGGATATTTTGGTCGCAGGTACCGCCTGGCCCGGCAAGATTATTGCTAAAGATTTTGGCCCATTAATGAAGCAAACCGCCGATGCCGGGCACGAAATCGGTTTGCATGCCTGGGATCATCAAGGCTGGCAGGCGAAGGTTGAGAAATGGTCACCCGAGCAGCTGGAACAGCAGGTGCGCAAAGGGCTGGTGGCGCTGGAAAACAGTATTGGCCGACCGGTTGATTGTTCTGCTGTAGCAGGCTGGCGTGGCGATCAGCGCGTCATCGATGTTAAAGAGAAGTTTAACTTCCGTTATAACAGCGACTGCCGTGGCAGCTCAGTTTTCCGTCCTCAATTAAGCAGTGGACAGCCAGGAACGGTGCAGATCCCCGTAACTTTGCCGACTTACGACGAAGTTATTGGCACCCAGGTCAACGCTGAAGGTTTTAATGATTTTATTCTGGATGCCATTGCTCGAGACAACGAACTGTCGGTGTATACCATTCATGCAGAAGTCGAAGGCATGTCGTTATCTGCGATGTTTGATGAACTACTCACGCGAGCAGCGAAAGAAGGTATTGAGTTTTGCCCACTGGGAAGCTTACTCCCCGAAGACTTGCAAGCATTGCCCTTAGGACGAGTTGTCCGCGCGCCGTTTCCCGGGCGGGAAGGGTGGTTGGGGTGCCAGGAAAAAGGATTCAAGTAAATGCAGAACAATATTAAGCGCGCCTATGGCTTCGTGCTGCTGGTGTTTTTTGCCTTGGTTTATGTGGTGCCATTAAATCTGCGTGCGCTGTGGATGCCGGATGAAACGCGTTATGCAGAAATCAGCCGTGAAATGCTGCAGCGTGGCGACTGGATAGTGCCCCACTTTTTAGGTTTGAGATATTTCGAAAAGCCGGATGCGGGCTATTGGATTAATAATCTTAGTCAGATGATCTTTGGCCATTCAAACTTTGCGGTGCGTTTTGGGTCGGTGTTTTCTATTGGCCTGAGTGCGCTGTTGGTGTTGTGGCTGGCCAATCTGATGTGGCGTAACCGCCAAAAGTCTTACACTGCGGTACTGATTTATATTTCATGCACGCTGGTTTTCAGCATCGGCACTTACAGTGTTTTGGATCCGATGATTACCCTTTGGGTGAACGCCGCCATGCTATGCAGTTATTACTGCCTGCGGGTCACCGGAACTCGTCAAAAAGCCTTTAGCTGGATTACTCTCGGACTTGCCTGCGGCATGGGATTTATGACCAAAGGCTTTTTGGCACTTGCCGTGCCAGTGATTGCTGTTTTGCCGATCGTCTGGAGTGAAAAACGCTTTAAAACCTTGCTCTGCTGGGGGCCGGTGGCGATTGTCAGCGCGCTGATACTAAGCCTGCCTTGGGTTATTGCTATTGGCGAGCGCGAACCGGATTTTTGGCGTTATTTCTTCTGGGTTGAACATATTCAACGCTTTGCGGAAAAAAATGCCCAACACAGCGCGCCTTTCTGGTACTACATTCCCGTATTGTGTCTGGGGGCTTTGCCGTGGCTCGGGTTGCTGCCTGGCGCGTTAATCAGTGGATGGAAGAAGAGAGTATTGCGGCCTGAGCTGTTTTTCCTGCTTAGCTGGGTACTTATGCCTTTGATTTTCTTTAGTATTGCCAAAGGAAAATTGCCTACCTACATTTTGCCATGCTTCGCGCCATTGGCATTATTGATGGCCGATTATTTCGAGCAGGTGCGCCAGACTGCAAATCCACGAGCGCTGAAAATCAACGGCATAATCAATATTATATTTGGTTCGATCGTCGTTATCGCTTTAGTGGTAATGTCCGGTATTTTGCCCCTTCATATTAAACCGTTTTATCAAACGGATGAGCTTTATAAAGTCCTGATTGGTGTAGTTTGTTTTGCTGCCTGGGCATTGGCCGGTGCGTTAAGCATTACACTACCTCGTCGCTGGTATTGGGCTGCCGCGTGTCCGCTGGTGCTTGCACTTTTGGTCGGGCAGGCGATACCGCAAAAAACGATCAACTCAAAACAACCGCAAGAGTTTATTCAGCAAAACTTTGCTGCATTGCAACATAGTCGGTTTGTGCTCAGTGATGACGTCGGTATTTCTGCCGGGTTAGCCTGGGAGTTGAAACGTAGCGATGTCATGATGTTTGATGAAAAAGGTGAATTGGCCTATGGCCTTGGCTATCCTGACGGCAAAAGTCACTATATTAGCTCTCATGACTTCCCGGAATGGTTGCTCAAAGCACGTCAGCAGGGTGATGTTTCTCTGGTTATCAAGATAGACAATGATTGGGAAAATACCTCAAATGTTCCGCCGCCGGACAGCGAAGTTATTGCCCAACGCCTTAAACTGCTGGTGTATAAAAAGCTTCCATGATCGGTTATTTACTGGTGCTTATTGTTAGCATTCTCACCTGCGCGGGGCAACTTTGCCAGAAGAAAGCCGCGCAGGCAGGGCAATCTCAGGTTGGTGGCAATCTGAGATTGATTATGCGCTGGATGATCATTGCAGTATTTTTCATGGGCTGTGGCCTCCTGCTTTGGCTGCGTGTTCTTCAGCTATTACCCCTGAGTATTGCCTATCCGATGCTGAGCATGAATTTTGTATTAATCACCTTCAGCGCGCGGTGGTTTTTCGATGAATTAATCGATCGCCGGCACTGGTTAGGTGTCGGATTTATCATGTTAGGGATATTACTAATGGGAATAAGCCGTTGAAAGGCTATGCATGGGGCATTGCCAGCCTGATGCTGGTTAGCACAGCACAACTGTTGATGAAATGGGGCATGAGCCACATGCCGATTTTTTCACTAGATGCGCGCGTTTATTCATTAGTAATTAATAATTTGCTGGCTGTCTTTATTGTCGGCTGTGGCATTGCCGGCTATGCATTATCAATGATTTGCTGGTTTTTCGCCCTAAGAGAACTGCCGCTGAACCGGGCCTATAGTTTGCTGAGTCTGAGCTATGCCTTGGTTTATCTCGCGGCCGTGTGGCTGCCTTGGTTCCATGAAAATATGCATCCATTGAAGTCGTTAGGCGCTTTATCAATTTTGTTTGGGGTTTGGCTGATAAACAGTAAGTCGAGCAAACAGACGAGTTAATAGCCGCAACGTTTTACTATTTCTTTTGCGGCTTTTAATTTTTTCCTGAAAAGTAAAAATTTCTTTGGCGGATCTGGACGATTTTTGTTGGACGGCAGATAAAATAGCGCTAAATTCTTTTAATCCTTAGATAACGGCAAGTTATCCTCTGCGACAGATTCTACGCGCGTAGAGATAATTCAGGATGTCAGCCAGGGAACAAAAGAAATGCAAAATCACTCAAGGTTTTTTTATTCACTGTTGGCATTAGCTGCGCTGATCCTTAGCGGTTGTAGCAGCCATGCGCCGTTACCAAGCGGAAATCTGTCAGATGCTCGCGTTGTAAAGGCACAGTTAAACCAACAGCTTAGCGAATGGCACGGTACGCCATATCGTTATGGCGGGCTGGGTCGTGGTGGTATCGACTGCTCGGGCTTTGTATTTCGCACCTTCCGCGACAGATTTGGCGTTATCCTTCCTCGCTCAACCGCCGAACAAACCGAAATAGGCACTCGAGTATCCCGCAAGGAATTATTGCCGGGTGATTTGGTATTCTTTAAAACCGGTGCCGGTGAAAATGGCCTGCATGTAGGCATTTACGATAGCGGCGATGAGTTTATTCATGCCTCAACCTCGCGCGGCGTGGTCCGCTCATCTTTGGATAACGTTTATTGGCGCAAGACCTATTGGCAGGCGCGACGGATATAGTTATCAACGTTTAACATTGTATTATCAATGTGAAGCCATACTGGCGGAAAGAGTACATTCTTTCCGCAAAATCTTAATACCCTTCTCCTGACGACAATCTTACTCTTCGGATTTTATCTCAAATTTTCAATCCTGATTTTATCTATTAACTATAATTTCAAAATCATGACTGTATTGATCGACCTTGTTTACAGCAGGAGGAATAAAACTGTCTGATGATTTTAAGCGTTATCCGTATTCAGTTAAGGAATTCACGTGTCGCAGTGGAAAGCGAGGCTAACAAAGGCCGGAGGAATCAGGCCATGAATCAATAAACCGTTGAGAGATTTTTTTATGGTCTTGATTTCAATGATTTATGCTACATCACAAGACAATGTACTTGGCTTAAAAGATAAGATCCCGTGGCAGGCGAAAGGTGAAAAGGCGCGTTTTGAGGCCGCGATAAAAAACAAACTTATTGTCGTCGGGCGTCAGACTTATACGACTTTGCCCTGTTCAATTCCTCCCGAAGATATCATCGTGCTCAGTTCTCAGCTTGATGGGAGTGAGAAGGTGAGGAGGGTGTCCTCGTTGCAGGAGGCTATTCAAATTGCGGAAGATGAAGGACGTTCTGAACTGGTTATTGCTGGTGGAGCCAAACTGTTTGAGGAGGCAATAAATATTTGCCACGTAATATATAAATCGACGGTACTGATAAACGCAGTGGGTGACGTTTTCGGGCCGAAAATTCCAACCTCAAGATATAAGCTGGTTTGGGTGAAGAATATAAAAGAGAACCCGTCTTATTCTTATCAGACCTTTGTCATCCGTGAATTTGAGACTAAAAAACTTTCCCCTGATTTTGGACTATTAATCCTGTAAGCAGGGGTAAAGGCATCGAAGGCGCTACCGCGAATTGCAGTTAGCTCATCAGGACTCTTCAGAATAGACCGGAGCCGGTTCTTTATTGCCAGAATATGCCCAAACCAGCGCCACTATCCAACCAATAATAGTCCAGCCAAACAGCAGGTTAAGCCCGAAAATGGCCGGTAATTTTTTATGTTTTTTGTGATCGGCAATCAAAAAAGGCAGGAAGTATCCCGCACACGACAAAACTACAGCGATTGGGATCAGCATGTGACCAGTAGTCATGAATAATTCACTGAAAATAATGTGGCAATTGAGCTACTTTAAAATTGTTATTTCTGAATTTCAACGACTAACGCGTTTTCTGACAAAATTGTATATTTTCACTCCACTCAGTGATTTGGAGTAATATTCTATACAATCAGGGTAAACCCAGCGTTTTACCCTGATTCCTATGATTACAGTCTCAGGACTGCCAGCCTAAACCTAAACTTTTCTGTAATGCTACATAATCCAAAGCCAGGTCAGTTTGCGACTGGATCCTTTTCTGACTGGCGCTTAGCTCAGTGCGCTGCGTATCCAGCAGGTCAATAAGGCTGGCGACTCCGGCCTTATAACGCTGCTGCATGAGCTGCTGATCCTTGCCTGCCGTCTGTTCTACGGTGAGGTAATTGACCAGTGTTTGCCGCTGTTCACCATAGCGTGACAGTGAACCGTTGGCATCGCGCAAAGCATCTAATACGGTTTTACGCCACTGTGCTTCAGCTTCATCGCGTTGGGCCTTGGCGACGTTTATTTGCGAACGAATTCGCCCAAAATCGAGAATATTCCACTGCAACATTGGGATAAGCAACCACGACTGGTTATTGCGCTCGAACACCTGACTGCCGGAATCGCTGCTAAATCCCAGAATTCCGCGCAGCGTCACTTTAGGGTAGAGATCCGCCACGTGTTCACCAATTGTCGCGGTGCTCGCTGCCAGTTTGCGTTCGGCGTTGCGTACATCGGGGCGGCGGCGCAGTAAATCTAACGGATCACCCACATTGACCTCCGAAGGCTGCGCCGGCAGCTTCACCGCTCCGGATAACAGTTGATCCAAAGCACCCGGCGTTAATCCCGATAAAAACGCCAGTTGATCTTTGTAGCCACTAATTTGTGACCGCTGGTTGGGAATTTCAGCCTGGCTGTTTTCAAACTGCGTTTCAAGACGGTTCACGTCGCTATCATCGGCGGCGCCGCGCGCCTGGCGCTGACGGGTCAGAGTCAGCATTTGTTGCTGGAGACTAAGGTTCTGCAACAGGTTGGCGAGTTGTTCCTGAGCGCCGCAAAGCTGCAAATAGTTGTTTGCCACCTCGGCCGCGATGGCAACTTGAGTATCAGCGAGACTGGCTTCGTTAGCCTGATGCTGTGCCTTACCGGCTTCGATAGTGCGGCGCTGTTGGCCAAATAAATCCAACTCCCAGCTGGCATCGAGACCGCTGCTGTAGAGATTAATGGGGTTATCAATCTCAGAACTGCTCACGCTGTCGGGTAATTTGGCGCGAACCAGGGCGCCGCTGGCATCGAGTTTCGGTAACTCCTGAGCGCGATCGCCTGCCAGAGCAGCGCGAGATTCTTGCAGACGAGCGCGGGCAATATCCAAGTCTGGATTATGCTGCATCGCTTTTACAATGAGTTGATTCAGGCGATCGTCATGGAAGGCCAGCCACCACTGTGACTGAGCCTGGCCTGTGCTTACTCCCGAATTTGGCAAGCGTGCGAAGGTATTATTGACGGCAAGTGGCGGGGCACCATGATAGTCGGGGCCAACACTACAGCCTGCCAGCACTAATACCAAACAGCTTAAAGGAGCATAATGCATCAATTTATTGTTCATTATCTGTCACTTATTAGTTAAACGTGGCGCGCGCAACAGCAGCGCCAGTGGGATACAACACACCAGCGCGAGCCCTAAAACGTAGAATGATTCGGAGTAAGTCATCACCAGCGCCTGCTGGGACATCTCATTCGCCAGTTGCCCCATGGCCTGCATTTTTGCATGTACGATGTCGCCACTTTGACTGAAAAACTGCCCGGCACTGGCCGAGAGCCGACTTTCAGCCAGCGGCGAGTTGGCGGTCACCGATTCGCGGATCACATCGTTATGCATTTTTTGCTGCCGATCGATAAAGATCCCCAGCAGTGCCAGGCCGACCGAGCCACCAAGGTTACGCATCATGTTGTAAATGCCTGCCGCATCGGCAACTTCGTCATCATTAACCGCTGCCATCGAGGCCTGATTCAGTGGCATCATGGCGAGGATTTGGCCTGCGCCACGCAGCAGCTGCGACCAGAAGAAATCATTACCTGTGCTTTGCGCGGTAAGCGAGATATCGAGGAAGCAGCTGGAGGCGAAAAACACCACGCCGGCGATCACTAAGAAACGAATATCCACGCTGCGTAATAATCGCGGCAATATCGGCATCATGAGCAGGCTGGGAATACCCGAAATCAGCATCACCATGCCCGACTGCTGTGCGTTATAGCCGGCAATTCCGCTTAGAAACTGTGGCAAAATGTATAAAACGCAGTACAGTCCCATGCCGACGACAAATACGATCAATAACACGCTGACATAGCGCGGATTACGCAACAGCGAGAGCCGAATTACCGGTTTTTTCGCCGTGACTTGCGCAATGCTGAGCAGGATAAAGCCCATAATCATCGCGATGGTGAGCCAGACGATCATCGTTGAATCAAACCAGTTATCGCGTTGACCCTCTTCCAGCACCACGGTCAGGCAACTCAGTCCAGCGCTTAACCCAATAATTCCCAGCCAGTCAGCCTCGAGAAAGCCACCCCATTGCGGTTTTTCTTTCGGTAATCCGGTGAGCAGCAGCACGATAAGGCCAATGCCGACCGGCAAATTAAGGAAGAAACACCAGTTCCAACTGACGTTTTCGGCCAGCCATCCTCCCACTACCGGACCCATTACTGGCCCGAGGATCACAATGACGCCAAAAATGGACATCCCCAGCGGCAACTGCCTACGCGGCAGACGAGTACGGATGATCATCTGCGCGGTAGGGATCATCGCGCCCCCGACAAAACCCTGGCCGACGCGGCCAATAATCATCTGGGTCAGACTGCCAGAGGTGCCGCACATGACCGAAAATACGATAAACAGCAGGGCGCACCAGAGCAGGAAATTCCTCAGGCCGAGCAGTCGACTAAGCCAGGCAGCGAGTGGGATCATCACGATTTCTGACAGCAGATAGCCGGTAGAAATCCAGGTGCCTTCTGTGCCGGTTGCGCCAATTTCGCCCTGAATTTGCGGCAGGGCCGAGTTGGTAATCGAAATATCCAGCGTTGCCATCAAGGCGCCCAATGCCCCGGCAAATACCGCGATCCAGTCCGTTACTGAGGCACTGTCCTGAGTTGGCGAAAGTGTGGCGCTGTTCATTGCTGCGCCTGTGGCTGATTAGGATGCGTATCGACATCTACAGTAACGGACATGCCTGCCAGCAGGCGTTTGACCTCATTGCTTTGGTCAGTAATACGGATACGCACCGGAACGCGCTGAACGATTTTCGTAAAGTTGCCGGTAGCATTATCTGGCGGCAGCAGAGCAAACAATGAACCCGTGCCAGGCGCAAAGCTGTCGACCACGCCGCTGAAATTATGTCCGGGGAAGGCGTCAACGTGCAGTGTCGCGCGCTGGCCTACAATTATGTGAGTCAGCTGTGTTTCCTTAAAATTGGCCACCAGATAAAGATCATTTTCAGGCACCACGGTAAGCAGGCGAGTGCCCGGCTGCACGTACTGACCCACGCGAACCGCACGATCGCCAACTCTGCCATCCAGCGGGCTATAAACAATGGTGCCGAGATAATCGATATTTGACTGCGCGCGATTGGCCTGTGCAGACGCCAACTGCGCTTTCGCTTGTTCAATTTGCGCGTGCATTGACTGAATCTGTGCCGAGGCCGATTTCACCGCCGCCACGTTGGCGTCATAATCGGCCTGAGCCTGATCACGGCTGCGACGCAGTTCTGCAAGTTTTTCCTGATTTTCCGCACCGCTGGCGGCCAGAGGCAGATAGCGTTGATATTCATGGTTTGAATAATTGAGCAATACCTGCGCCGAACGTTGTTGCGCCTGTGCCTGTTCGATTTGGGCATTCTGGCGATTAATCTCGGCATTGGCCTGATCGATAGCAGCCTGATCGGCCAGAATATTGGCCGTCGCCTGGTTAACTCGCGCCTGATACTGATCGTCTTCAAGCTGTGCCACCGGCTGCCCGGCTTTGACCCACTGGTTATCTTTCACCAGCACTTTAGTGACGTAACCAGAAACTTTGGGAGCGAGAGCCACGCTATCGGCCTGCAAATAGGCATCATCTGTTGATTCATTAAAACGAGCAATAAAGAACCAATACATAAAAGCCAGCAGACAAATTATGGCGATACTAATGGCAAGTCGCAGAAAAATAATGCGTTTTTTACTGGACTGAGATTGGGCATTGACTGCTGGAGCGGCCCCGGAGGACGCGGTCATGGAAACTAGTAGCACTGAGTAAACCTTATTATTGAAATTGTTCCGACTGAGATAATTATTCCGATTGGTACAATTGTGTCAAGTGATATAGTTTTATTATGTAATTTGACTGTTATAATTCGCATGTTTTGCTACTGGAAGAGAGCCATGACTGATCACGCCTTAACTAAACAGTTGCGCCATCCGGACTCCGGAGGCTATGCCCGCGGCGACGAAACGCGGCAACGTATTATCGACAGCGCGATTGTCCTGTTCGGAGAATTGGGTTTTGAAGGAGCGTCAACCCGCGCCATTGCCCGACATGCAGGCGTCAACACCCCCGCATTGCAGTATTATTTTGAAAATAAAGAAGGGCTGTATGTCACCTGCGCGGACTTTTTAGCTGAAGAAAGCTATGGCTGGTTTGAACCTCTGCTTAATCGTATAGACGAGGTGAAAAATCCTGATCCTGAAGCCTGCATTGAAATGTTTTGCATGATGCTGGATACCGTACTGGATCGCGTATTAAATAATAATTCCGTACACCAGCGACGACTTTTTCACGTGCGAATTAAAATGGGGCAGGGGCCAGAAAGAGCCGCTAGCCGTTTTAACGAGAAGCTGATTAATCATATTCATCTCGCAGGTGCACGATTAGTTGCCCGGATTTCAGCCTCCACGACGGACGATGAACGTACTCAAATCAGGTCGTTATCACTGTTTGGCCTTGCTACCACGTTTTATACAATGAAACATCCTGTCTACAGTTCTGCTGAGGATGACAGTCTGTTTCCTGCCGAAAGAATGGCATTGATTAAAAATACCGTCCGCGAACAGTGTCAGGTATTGATGCGCAGCTGGATGGTTTAAAGAGGGCGCTATGCCGCAATTCGAACATCATTATTTCGACCAGTTACCCGGTTTTTATACCGAACTTCAGCCTACGCCATTGCAAGGCGCGCGTTTGCTATATCACAGTGCGCCACTGGCCGAAGAATTGGGGCTTGAACCCTCGCTGTTTGCTGCTGAAAACTCAGGTTACTGGAGCGGTGAAAAATTTTTCCCTGGCATGAAACCACTGGCACAGGTTTATAGCGGCCACCAGTTTGGTCAATGGGCTGGGCAGCTCGGTGACGGGCGCGGCCTGTTGTTGGGCGAACAAAAGCTAGGTGAACAAAAGCTAGGCGAACAAAAGCTGAATGAGCCCAAAATAGCGGGTGAGCAAACGTCGGTTGAGGAAAAAATGGCAGATGCTCGCCGACTCGACTGGCATCTCAAAGGTGCAGGGTTGACGCCATATTCGCGTATGGGAGACGGCCGCGCAGTATTACGTTCTGTAGTTCGTGAGTTCCTGGCTTCAGAAGCGTTGCATTATCTCGGCGTCCCGACCACTCGCGCGCTGACCATTGTGACCAGCAATGAGCCAGTTTATCGTGAACAGACTGAGCGCGGAGCCATGCTGGTTCGTGTCGCGCCGAGCCACATACGCTTCGGACATTTTGAACATTTTTATTATCGCAAGCAGCCTGAACATGTAGCGATGCTGGCGGACTACTGTATTGAACATTTTTGGCCGCAGCTACGCGAGCAGGCTGACAGCTATCTGCTGTGGTTTACTGACGTCGTTAAGCGCACCGCGCGGCTGATAGCTAAATGGCAAAGCGTGGGTTTTGCTCACGGCGTGATGAACACCGACAATATGTCGATCCTCGGCCTGACTATCGACTATGGCCCTTATGGTTTTTTAGATGACTATAAGCCCGATTTTATCTGTAATCACACGGATACTCAGGGACGATATAGCTTTGATAACCAGCCGTCAGTAGCCTACTGGAACCTGCATCGACTGGCGCAATCGCTTTCCGGGCTGATGTCTGTAGAACATTTGCAATCGGCGTTAGCTGTTTACGAGCCGACTCTGATGCTGGAATATGGCAAGCTGATGCGGGCCAAGCTGGGCTTGTTTACCGAGAACAAACAGGACAATGGTGTACTGACCGGTTTACTGAGCTTGATGGCTAAAGAAGGGCGCGATTATACCCGCACCTTCCGATTGCTATGCGAAAGTGAACGAGGGGAAACACGTGCTGCAATGCGTGATGAGTTTATTGACAGAGAAGCGTTTGACCAATGGTATGAGAGTTACCGTCAGCGGTTATTACTGGAAGAACAGGATGATGCTACTCGCCAGCAGGCAATGAAAAAGGCTAATCCGCGCATTATTCTGCGTAACTATTTAGCGCAACAGGCCATTGAAGGGGCTGAGAACGACGATATCACTCGCTTAGAGTTGCTGCACCAGGCGCTACAGCAGCCCTATAGTGACGATAGCCGTTTTGATGAGTTTGCAGCGTTGCCGCCAGACTGGGGCAAAGATTTTGAGGTTTCCTGCTCAAGTTAGTCGATAGATAGTAGGCCATAGATAGCAGGCCGTTAAAACTCCACCCTGCGAATTGAAAATTGAAATTGGAGCAGGGTGTGAGTAAAAACGGATTATTATCTGATTTTTTCCTGATTCACTGACAGTTTAGTGACGCAAAAAGACCTGCGGAACCGGGCTTTCAGGATGCGATATCACGCCAAGATCGGCACGATACCAGCGCTGCAATATTTCGGTTTTCAGTACTTCTTCTGGCGTTCCTGCCGCCACCAATTCCCCCTGATGCAACAGTAAAATTCTGTCGGCATACAGCGCAGCCAGATTTAAATCATGTAATACACAGCAAACTGCGAGGGGCGACTGGCGGGTCAAATTATGCAACAGGCGCAGGCTGTGCTGCTGGTGGTAGAGATCCAATGCCGAGGTTGGCTCATCGAGAAACAGCCAGCGTGGCGCAGGATGCGTATTCCAAAGCTGAATCAATACCCGAGCCAGTTGCACGCGCTGTTGCTCGCCACCTGAAAGCTGGCGATAGTCTCTTTCGGCCAGTGTCAGGCAATCGGTCTGCTCAAGCACTTGCTGCAAAGCACACTGCAACTGGGCATTATTATGAGGTGAACGCCCTAAACTAATCACTTCCCTGACGCTATATCCAAACGCCAACTCACTGTTTTGCCTCATTACTGCCCGCGTTTTGGCCAGCTCCAGCGGTTCCCAACTTTGCAGTGGTCGCCCTTGTAATTCGCAGCCGCCCGATTCTGGCTTTAAATATCCGGTAAGCAATCTTAGCAAGGTCGATTTACCTGCCCCATTAGGGCCTATCAGCGCGACCAGTTCTCCGCTTTTCAACTGCAGCGAAATATTGTTTATCAGCCGACTATTGCCCGCTGAATAGCTCAAATTGTTAGCCTGCAATAAGTTGCCAGCTTGCACTTTTGCAGCGTGTGAAGAACCATCAGCCACGGCGTTGCCCTCCGGCACGTAAAATTAGCCACAGAAAATAAGGTCCGCCGAGCAAGGCTGTTAATAACCCCACAGGCATTTCAGCAGGCGCAACCAGCGTTCGAGCCAGCGTATCGGCTAGCAGCAAAAGGCAGGCCCCGCCCAGCGCGGAACCGGGAAGCAACCAGCGATGATTTGCACCAATCTGCATGCGCAACAGATGAGGGATCACCAGGCCGATAAAACCGATAATTCCACAAACGGCAACCGAAGCACCGACCAGTAATGCGCTGAGTAACAGCAAAATGCGCTGGGTCTGGCGAACGTTGACACCTAAATAGTGAGCATCTTCATCACCCAATTGCAATAAATTGAGCTTGCGAGCTAAAAATTGAGTCGCGATGCTGGAGGGAATAATGACCGATGCAGCAACAAATACGGTAGACCACTGCGCCTGTCCCAGCGTGCCCATACTCCAGAGTGAAAACTGACGCAGTTGGTTGTCATTACTGAGATAGGTGAGAACGCCGACGGCGGCACCACAAATGGCATTGATCGCAATACCCGCCAGCAGCAGCCGCGATAATCCGTTTTGGCCCATGCGGCTGAGCATGAACACGATAAAAGAGATAGCCAGACTGCCGCAAAAAGCCCCGATCATCTGAGAGTACAACAGTAAGAAAGTAGGCAGGGAAAAGGGGAACACTATCATCAGTGCGACAAACAGGGCGGCACCGCTGCTGATCCCCAGCAGGCCAGGGTCAGCCAGCGGATTGCGAAATACACCTTGCATCACCGTGCCAGAGCAGGCCAGCCCGCATCCTACGACCATCGCCATTAATACGCGCGGTAAACGTATGGTGACCCAAATTTGCCATAGTTGCTGGTCAAACGGGCGGTGCAGCAGGGTGGGAATTGACAGAGCGATGGCACCGCTGTTGGCGGCAATCGCGGCTAAACCGACTAATAGCAGCGCCAGCACCAGTAATGTCCACACCTGTGTTGGAATACGTCGAACGGCCGGTGTGCTGAGGCTGCTCATTTTACCTGTTCCGCTGCCTGACGAAGTTTAGCCAGAGCCATTGGCGTTTCCAGGCCGAAGCCCAGCAATGCCATGTCATCCACAACAAGCACTCTTTTATTGCGCCCTGCGGGTGTCATTGCCAGCCCCGGAAGTTTCCACACATTGTCGATACCGCCCAGCGTTTTAACGCCGTCGGGGGTAAGCAGCAGCAGGTCAGGCGCAGCGGCAACAATGCCTTCCTGCGACAGCGGACGATAACGGCTGAAACCTTGCATGGCGTTTTGCATCCCGGCAGAGGTCATGACCGCATCAGCTGCGGTATTTTGCCCGGCGACCATAGAACCCATGCCACTGTGACTCATAATAAACAACACTTTGACATGCAGCGGTGGCCCTTTTACAGCGCTAAGCTGACTGCGATAATCGGCAATCAGCTTTTTACCCTGTGTCTGCCGATTTAGCGCAGAAGCAACCACTTCAATCTTCTGCACCACGGTATCAAGAGTTGGATTACCGGGTACACGCACGACTTTGACATCACTGTCTGCCACTTGCTGTAGGGCAAGAGAAGGCTGAGCCAAATCAGAGCTCAAGACCAGCGTCGGCTTCATAGACAAAATTCCCTCGGCGTTTAGCATGCGCATATAGCCGACATCAGGCAATTTTGTTGCCTGAACAGGATGTGTACTGGTGCTGTCGCGGGCGACTAACTCGTTGCCCGCACCCAGTGCATAAACAATTTCAGTGATGTCGCCGCCAATACTGACGACTCGTTCAGCCGCCTCTACAGAAAACAGCGCAAACAGAGACAGTCCAGCAAACAGGATTTTTACGCACTTTTTCATGCAGTAACGCTCTGAGCGCTGAGAGCAGAAATCTGCTTACGCCAGGTGCTTTGTTCTGGGTTACCTTCAGTGCGCTGGCCAAACAGTTGAGCAATTTGGCTACCGTCAGCGGCAAACAGTTCAAGACTGGTAACGAATCCGTCTTTGGTTGGTTTTAGTGTGACCCAGCTTTCGGCAATTGCCGTTTCCACCACGTGCAGCGTAAAGCGCGAGTTAAACACATTGATCCATTCACCATGCGGCAATACTTTTTCGATTTGACCGGTGAAAATCTGTACACAGCCTTTGTTGCTGACAAAAATCATGATTTCATTTTTGTCTTCACTGGCAGTATTCAGAATTTGGGTCAGCGCGCCGTTATCTACCTGATAAGCAAGATCATCGTCTACTGCGCGAAACGCCTGTTGTCGGGTAAGACTGCGGCGGCGCAGGATTTGGAAGAACTGATGCACGTCGGTCATTTTACGCCATTCCGCGTCTAATCCTTCGGTATCACCAGCGACCTGAGTGGCAGCGTCAGCCGGAGTTATTTGTAACGGTAATGGTTCTTTTGCCGTGTATTGCGCAACTAGCGCAGCCCATTTTTCGAGGTGTGTTTCATCTGTGGCATACACTTTGTGTACCGCATTACCTTGTGCATCAAAGAATTGCAGGCTAAGACGCGGGCCTTTCGGCGACTGTTCAGTCAGAGCATAAATCATGTGCCATTGGCTAAGAAACAGGCGTAAGTCGAGTTCGCGAGGGTTGAGAACCAAGCCCGCATGCCCGTTTAAATGCTGATTTTTATATTCGCCCTGTTGTTCGTGAACCGCGTATTCATTGCGGGTAATTGATTTTGTTCCGCCAACGTTCTCTAACTCAGTTAGCAGAGTGCGCGCATCAATATCCAGACGAATTGCGTCGTGAGAAAGGCGTGCTTCGGTCAATTCGGCTTCACTAACACCCAAAATACGGGCTAAATCCCGGGCATATTTTCCTGGATTTTGCTCTTTAGCTTGCAGATAAGTTTCGTAGCTCACTTGGGTCATGGGAGTTCTCGCGAGTAAATAAGAGTCACAAAGTTTTCATGGTAATGATAATTAATTTCAATATGATAATCATTATCATATGAGTTCTGGGTTACAGCAAGCAATATTTCATGCCCTGTTGAATTGAAACTTTTGCCGGTAAAAGCCTGAGGCGGGTCATGATTTAAGTTGGAAATGTTAAAATAAAAAGTTGGGAATTCTAAAAACAAAAAAGGGACCTAATGGCCCCTTATCGTCAAATTTCTGCGTAAAGCTCGAAGGTTAGAAACGGCTGCGGGTCGCGTCATCAAGCATAGCGAGCAGCGTTTCGGTATCTTCCCAGCTCAGACAAGGGTCAGTGATTGATTTACCGTAAACCAAAGGTTCACCGCTGACAATCTTCTGCGTGCCTTCTTCGATAAAGCTTTCGGCCATGATCCCGGCTATGCCGTCACCGCCATTACGAATTTGCAGACAAATATCTTCTGCTACTTGCAGCTGGCGGCGATGCTGTTTTTGACAGTTACCGTGGCTGAAGTCCACCACCAGGCGCTGCGGCAGGTCGAATTCGGCAAGATTTTCGCAAGCCTGAGCAATATCGGCAGCATGATAGTTAGGATTTTTTCCACCACGCATAATGACGTGGCCGTAAGGGTTTCCTGAAGTGCGGTAAACGGTCATCTGGCCATCTTTGTCGGGCGAGAGGAACATATGACTCACACGTGAAGCGCGGATAGCGTCGATAGCAATCTGTATATTCCCGTCGGTACCATTTTTAAAGCCAACCGGACAGGAGAGGGCAGAGGCCATCTCTCGATGGATCTGGCTCTCGGTTGTGCGTGCACCGATAGCACCCCAACTTATCAAATCGGCAAAGTATTGGCCGATAACCATATCCAGAAACTCGGTTGCAGTCGGAATACCTATCTCGTTAATCGCCAACAGCACCTTGCGCGCTAATTCAATCCCGTGATTCACGCGATAGCTGCCGTTAAGGTCCGGATCGGAAATCAGGCCTTTCCAGCCGACAACCGTGCGCGGCTTCTCGAAATAAGTGCGCATCACCACTTCAAGGCTGCCTTTATATTTCTCACGCAGGACATTGAGCTTGCCAGCGTAGTCGATAGCCGCTTCGATATCGTGAATTGAGCATGGCCCAACGATAACCAGCAGGCGTTTATCTTCCCCACTAAGTATTTTTTCAATACGTTGACGCGATTCGGTGACATTGGTCGCAACGGCAGCGGAGACTGGCAGTTTTTCAGCCAGCGCCTTTGGCGTTATCAGACTGCCAACGCGGGTAGTGCGCAGTTCATCTGTTTGTGACATGTGGATCTCTAAAATTTTGTTCTTCGCAACGGCAGGAGTACCGGGAAGTGATGGATGTCACAATAACGCAAAATCAGCGCAATTCAACCGTGGTTAGGAGTTAATCTGGCCTACCTCAATAATTTCAGCAATAAATTAGAAATTATTTAATCAGTCATTGACTCAATATCGCTAGAACATCCGTCGACTCATGCCGAAACTGTCCAGAATTTTTGCTGAAATCTCTTCAACCGAATAATTGGTACTGTTCAGATAACGGATCTGGTTTTTACGAAACAGTGCTTCGACCTCTGAAACTTCCATTCTGCACTGTCTCAATGAGGCATAGCGACTATTTTCAACGCGTTCCTGACGAATTGCCGCCAGTCGTTCCGGCTCGATTGTCAAACCAAACAGTTTATGATGGTAAGGCTTGAGGGCGGCGGGGAGCTGAATATTATCCATGTCATCGGCAGTGAATGGGTAATTTGCCGCGCATATGCCGAATTGTAGCGCCAGATAAAGGCTGGTCGGTGTTTTACCACAGCGCGATACGCCTAAAAGAATAACCTGCGCTTGTTCGAGATTACGCAGCGAAATGCCGTCATCGTGTGCCAACGTATAGTCAATGGCTGCGATACGCGCATCGTATTTACTGATGTTATTGGCAGTCAGGCCGTGAGTGCGATTGGCAATCGGAGAGGGATCAACTCCTAATTCGTTTTGCAAAGGCGCAACTAGTGCCTGCACGATGTCCTGACAAAAGCCCTGACTGCTGGCAATGATGTCACGCACTTCGTTAGAAACAATCGAATAGAAAACCAGCGGCCTGACACCGGTCTTTTCATAAATGTCGTTTATTTGTTGGCATACGGCTTTGGCCCGTCCTTCATTTTCTACAAAAGGCAGTGAAAAGGTCGTTGCATTGACAGGAAATTGTGACAGCACGGCATGGCCCAACACTTCTGCAGTTATAGCGGTGCCGTCGGAAATATAAAACACACATCTATCCATCAATCCTCCGAACTCTCAGCTTTACGGGTATTTATCAATAACTAAAATTTAGCCATAACAGCGATTTATTAATAGCTTCAATTAGCAATAACCTCAATTATCAATAACCTTAATTATCAATAAGTACAGTCATATGAGACTGACCAGCATTCAAATAATATTGGCCGGAAAGAGGTTGTAATCTCTCTCGTTACACCTTTAATTTTTATTTGAGAATAATTAGCCAACATTAATTTCCTGCTTATATAGCGAGTTACTTTGGCTAGATTATCAGCCTAATAACGCCTTTTAAAAAGCAGTGACCGACTTTAATGTCTATTTTTCGAGAGCCGCCGCAAATCCTATGTAATTGATGAAACTACAATTGAAACTTCCCGAGAAGCCTCGAAACTTTTGAGTTGGCTTCAGCAAGTCGTCAGCAAACAGTGTAGGGTCACGGTGTTGTAAGCGTAAAAGTAAAGACATACTGATTTTCAAGAAATTTTCATATTTTTGTGATCTCTGTTCGAAATGGCAGGGCGAATATTCTTAAAGCTAAAAGTATTGATTAGCTGGATCGATTCACTCCCATTATAGACAGGGCTCATTATGCTAATCTCAAATTGTTGGGTAAAAATTAGCCCTGATTTTTAAATTTGTCTTATGACATTTACTTTCCAATCACGCCCTAAAAATAGAAAGGATTGCTTCATGGCCAATCTAGACTCTGATCTGCGTAATATCATCTGGTATAACCAGCTGGGGATGCACGACGTTGATAAAGTTGGAGGAAAAAATGCCTCTCTTGGTGAGATGATTACAAATCTGACTGACTTGGGTGTTTCTGTACCCAACGGATTTGCAACATCGTCTCGGGCTTTTAACGATTTCCTTGATCAAAGTGGCGTGAACAAACGCATTTATGATCTGCTGGATCAAATCAATGTTGATGACATCGCTCAACTGGCAAAAGCCGGCTCGCAGATAAGAGAATGGATTGTAGAAACGCCTTTTCTTCCCGATATGGAAAAAGATCTCCGTGCAGCTTATCAGCAGCTGTCTGAAGGTGAGCCTGATGCCTCTTTTGCGGTGCGTTCATCCGCCACAGCCGAAGACATGCCTGATGCCTCTTTTGCTGGACAGCAAGAAACTTTTCTTAATGTGCAGGGTTTCGACGCAGTATTGATTGCGGTGAAACACGTTTATGCATCCCTGTTCAATGACCGTGCTATTTCCTATCGCGTTCATCAGGGATATGACCACCGTGGCGTTGCGCTCTCTGCTGGCGTTCAGCGCATGGTGCGCTCAGATTTGGCTGCGGCGGGTGTCATGTTCTCCATCGATACAGAGTCCGGTTTTGATCAAGTGGTGTTTATTACTTCAGCCTATGGTCTGGGCGAAATGGTAGTGCAAGGTGCAGTAAATCCCGACGAATTCTATGTACACAAACCAACACTGGCGAAAAATAAGCCCGCTATTGTCCGCCGTACTATGGGATCGAAAAAAATCCGCATGGTTTATGCCGACAGCCAGGAACATGGCGAGCAGGTACAAATTGAAGATGTGCCGGAGGCGCTTAGCCAGAAATTCTCCCTGACTGATCAAGAGATACAGGATTTGGCTCGTCAGGCTCTGTTAATAGAACAACATTACAAGAGGCCAATGGATATCGAATGGGCCAAAGACGGGCACAATGGCAAGCTTTACATTGTGCAGGCGCGTCCTGAAACCGTGCGTTCTAATGGTCAGGTCATGGAGCGTTACCAGCTTAATGGTAAGAGCAAAGTGCTGGTAGAAGGCCGCGCAATTGGCCATCGAATTGGAGCCGGTCCGGTTAAAATTATCCACAACGTCAGTGAAATGCACCATGTAAAAGCAGGTGATGTTTTAGTTACCGACATGACCGACCCCGATTGGGAACCTATCATGAAAAAAGCGTCGGCGATTGTGACTAATCGCGGTGGACGCACCTGTCACGCGGCAATTATTGCTCGTGAGCTAGGGATCCCGGCCGTGGTCGGCTGTGGTAATGCTACCGATCTGCTGAGTGAGAACCAGAAGGTTACGGTTTCCTGTTCTGAGGGTGATACTGGTTACGTGTATCAGGACGAGCTGGATTTCACTGTGCAAAGTTCGGAGGTTAAGGAACTTCCTGAGCTGCCGCTGAAAATAATGATGAATATTGGTAATCCGGATCGCGCTTTCGATTTTGCCTGTTTGCCGAATGAAGGGGTGGGGCTGGCGCGTCTGGAATTTATCATTAACCGGATGATCGGCGTGCATCCGAAAGCGTTGCTCGAGTTTGACAAGCAGGAACCGGCGCTGCAACAAGAGATTAATAAACTTATTCAAGGCTACGATAGCCCGGTTGAGTACTATATCGCGCGTTTGACTGAAGGGATTGCAACGTTGGGTGCGGCATTCTGGCCGAAACGCGTGATCGTTCGTTTGTCAGATTTCAAATCAAACGAATACGCTAATCTGGTCGGGGGTGAGAAATATGAGCCGCACGAGGAAAACCCGATGTTAGGTTTTCGCGGCGCGGGTCGTTATGTTTCGGAGAGCTTCCGCGACTGCTTTGCCCTTGAATGTGAAGCGGTGAAGCGCGTGCGTAATGACATGGATCTAACCAACGTTGAAATCATGATCCCATTCGTGCGCACCGTAGCTCAGGCTGAGGCCGTGGTTAATGAACTGGCTAATCAAGGGCTGAAACGCGGTGAGAATGGCCTTAAAGTGATAATGATGTGTGAGATCCCCTCTAATGCCTTACTGGCCGATCAGTTTCTTGAACATTTCGACGGCTTTTCCATTGGTTCAAATGATATGACTCAATTAGCACTGGGTCTGGATCGTGACTCCGGCGTTGTATCCGAGCTGTTTGATGAACGCAATGAAGCAGTGAAAGCACTACTTTCCATGGCTATTAAAGCGGCTAAGCGACACGGGAAATATGTCGGTATTTGCGGCCAGGGTCCTTCCGATCATCAGGATTTTGCCCAATGGTTAATGGACGAGGGTATTGATAGTCTGTCACTTAATCCCGATACCGTAGTGCAAACCTGGCTGGCATTGGCACAGAAAGCCTAGGTATTAATTTTAAGATATTGAATCAACCCGATTAAAAACATAGCCGTGATTGTTGCAGGAATTGTTAAATACATTCACGGCTTTTATTCTTCATATCGTTAAAAGTGTTTAATTATTCATATTTAATCTATCAAAGAAAATTAACTTAAAAGCAGCAGGCTAAGAATTTAAAGAGAAAAGCTTGAGGAATTTATAGCAAAAAATCTGAAGAACACTAAGGCTAAATAATATTTGAAATTTTAAAATAGTATTTGGTCTGGCGAGTATAAATAGGACTAAAGTTAAATGTACCGGATGTTACGTTCATTGTTGCGGATAAAAAAAAGCCTGTCATAAATGACAGGCAAAGACTACACACAGCAATTCTTTTTGATGCAAGCTCAGGTGAAAAGCTTACATATAAATCAGGGAGTTAAAATCTAACTGTGATTAATACTAAGATCCCATAGTAATTTAGTCTCTAAGAATTATCTTAATAGATGTTTAACCCGCTATGCTGCTGAGGGTTTTAATATTGGATGGGATGTGTAGAAATATATATAACGCAGATTATATCCGGTAATGCAGATGTATTTCTAGAATACTTTAGTGTTCATAACTCTATTATTACTGCCCGGTTTGATGATTTAAATATCACCGGGCAGTTTGATAGCAAAGGAATTATTCGCCTAGTAGCTTGCTGACTTCTTCTGGATCTTGTTGGGGTTCAGGCGCTTCATTCACCCACAGTGAGATCAAGCGGTACGAAACGGCCAATACCACAGGACCAATAAACAGACCAATCATGCCAAATGCGACCAGTCCACCAATAACGCCAGAAAGAATTAGCAAAATGGGCAGGTCTGCACCCATGTGGATAAGCATCGGGCGAAGGAAACTGTCAAGTGAGGCAACCACACAGCTCCAAACCAGTAATACGGTTGCCCATGTATTATCGCCTGTCCAATATAGCCAGATAATAGCCGGTATTAGCACTAAAAGAGGGCCAATCTGCGCAACGCAGCAGATAAACATAACCACTGTTAATAAGGTGGCATATTGAATGCCTACCACTGCCAGCCCAATGCCACCAAGCACTGATTGCACAATTGCAGTTACAACAACGCCCAAAGCAACGGCGCGAATGGCCTGACCGGCGAGAACCACGGCCGCATCACCACGACCTCCGGCAAGGCGAACGGCAAAATGACGAATCCCCATGCCAACGCTTTCACCGCGGCTGTAAAGCAGGGCACTGAAAAGCAGCATCAGAGAACAGTGCAGGAAAAATCGACCAATATTCGCAGCCTGAGAAACAAACCAGCCGGCAGTCTGGCCAATATAAGGCTGAACTTTTGCGACCAGCGCGCTGCCACCGCTGTTAATGAGAGTATGCCAGCCGTTATAAGTACTTTTGCCCACTAAAGGTATCTCACGTAACCAGGCAAAGTCAGGAAGGTGTAACAGAGAAGGATTACTTGCCAGCTTGGCAAGAGGCGCTCCGTTTTCAACTGCGCTTGAGATAAGCAGGGCAATAGGCAATACAAACAGCAGGATTAATAAAATTGTCATGACCATGACGGCCAAAATACGTTTTCCCCATAGCAGGGACTGAATGCGAATCATCACTGGCCAGGTGGCAATAACGATCATCCCGGCCCAGGCAAAACCGAGTATAAAGGGCTTAACTACCCAAATACTGGCAATAGTCATCAAGGCTATAAACAACACGCCAAACATGATTTGCGGCAAATCATAATTTTTGTTCGGGAGATTCATCAAACGTTCTCTTATAAGAAAGCAAAGCAACATGGCCAAAAGCTGGCTTCAATTTATCCTTTAAGGCTCGGCAATACCCGAAAACTTAATATAGGATCATAGACATTTTACTCGCAATGCGTGCCAAAGTTTATCTTTTATGGCAAGCAGACGGAGCACTGGAAAACGAAGTATGTTAGTTTTTATATTGCTTTAGACAGGGTGAGTCCGTTTTACGGGTTCAGCGGCCGCCTGCAGGCCTGCAAACAACAACAAAGACAGAGTCGTAATCAATGATCCCACAAATTTCTCAGGCACCCGGTGTTATTCAGTTGGTGCTCGACTTTTTGGAAGCGTTAAAGAAAGACGGTTTTACGGGTGACATGGCCACAAGCTACGCCGATCGTCTGACTATGGCGACCGACAACAGCGTTTACCAACTTTTACCTGATGCCGTGTTATTCCCGCGCGCCACCTCTGATGTCGCACTGCTGGCCAGACTTGCGGGCCAGGAAAGATTCAAATCGTTAGTCTTTACTCCGCGCGGCGGCGGCACCGGTACAAATGGTCAGTCGCTTAATCGCGGCATCGTGGTTGATATGTCCCGTCATATGAACCGCATTCTCGATATCGATACTGAAGCCGGTTGGGTCAAAGTTGAAGCTGGGGTCATTAAAGACCAGCTAAACGACTTCCTGCGCCCAATGGGTTATTTTTTCTCTCCTGAATTATCGACCAGCAATCGCGCCACCCTCGGCGGTATGATTAACACCGACGCATCAGGTCAGGGCTCGCTGGTTTATGGCAAAACGTCAGATCACGTGTTGGGAATTCGTGCCGTGGTATTAGGCGGGGAATTACTCGATACCAAGGCAATGCCAACGTTGCTGGCGGAGCAGTTGGGTGAAGAAAAATCTATCATTGGCCAAATTTATCGGACTGTGCTGCAAAGCTGTCGCGATAACCGCCAGTTAGTCATTGATAAATTTCCAAAGCTTAACCGTTTCCTCACCGGTTATGACCTTCGTCACGTGCTCAGCGACGATCTCAACACCTTCGATTTAACTCGCATCCTGACCGGTTCTGAAGGAACGCTGGCCTTTATTACCGAAGCGCGCCTGAACATCACCCGCATTCCTAAAGTCAGACGTCTGGTGAATATCAAATATGACTCGTTCAACTCGGCACTGCGCAACGCGCCGTTGATGGTCGAAGCCAAAGCGTTGTCGGTAGAAACTGTCGATTCTAAAGTGCTTAATCTGGCGCGTGAGGACATCGTCTGGCATACCGTCAGCGAATACATCACTGATGTGCCAGGCAAAGACATGCAAGGTCTGAATATCGTTGAGTTTGCTGGCGATGATCTGGCTTTGATCGAGAAACAGGTCGAGTCATTGTGTGAGCGTCTTGATGAGCTTATCCACGAGGAACAGGCTGGGGTTATCGGTTATCAGATTTGTGCTGATCTGGCGGGTATTGAGCGTATTTATAACATGCGCAAAAAATCGGTCGGGTTGCTGGGAAACGCCAAGGGCGCAGCCAAGCCGTTACCGTTTGCCGAGGATACCTGTGTACCGCCTGAGCATCTTGCCGATTATATCGTTGAGTTTCGCGCGTTGCTCGACAGCCACAATCTGAGTTACGGAATGTTCGGCCACGTAGATGCCGGCGTGTTGCACGTGCGACCAGCGCTGGATATGTGCGATCCGCAGCAGGAAATGCTGTTGAAGAAAATTTCCGATGAGGTTGTTGCACTCACGGCAAAATACGGCGGATTGCTGTGGGGTGAGCACGGTAAAGGCTTCCGCGCTGAATACAGTCCTGCATTCTTTGGTGAGACACTTTTCCACGAATTGCGTCGCATTAAAACGGCCTTTGATCCGGCTAATCGCCTGAATCCTGGCAAAATTTGTTCTTCACTCGACAGTGACGAGCCGATGATGAAGGTCGATGCCGCCAAGCGCGGTACTCTTGACCGCCGTATTCCGGTTGAAGTTCGCACGGCGTTTCGTGGTGCAATGGAGTGTAACGGTAACGGGCTGTGCTTCAACTTTGATGTGAAAAGTCCAATGTGCCCATCCTTTAAAATTACGGGCAGCCGCATTCACTCGCCAAAAGGTCGCGCCGGCATGGTGCGCGAATGGCTGAGATTGCTTTCAGAGCAGGGCGTTGAACCTTTAGCGCTGGAGCAGGCTTTGCCAGAGCAGGTGCTGAGTTTTAGAACCTTGATCGAGAAGACGCGCAATAGCTGGTACGCCAGTAAAGGCGAGTATGATTTCTCTCATGAAGTGAAAGACGCGATGTCGGGCTGTCTGGCCTGTAAAGCCTGTTCGACCCAGTGCCCGATCAAGATTGATGTTCCTGGTTTCCGCTCACGTTTCTTGCAGCTTTATCACACTCGTTATCTGCGACCGGCCAGCGATTATGTTGTGGCAAGCGTTGAGAGCTATGCTCCGCTGATGTCACGTGCGCCAAAAGTGTTTAACTTTTTCTTTAAACAACCTTGGGTACGCGAGCTGAGCCGCAAAACTGTGGGTATGGTGGATCTGCCATTGCTTTCATCCCCGACATTGCGCGAACAGCTTTCCGGTCACAGCGCCGCGACCATGACGCTGGAGCAGTTGGAAAGCATTGCGCCTGCCGATCGTAATCAATACGTGCTGATCGTACAGGATCCGTTTACCAGCTATTACGATGCGAAAGTTGTCGCCGATTTTGTACGCCTGGTCGAGAAACTTAATCTAAAGCCAGTGTTGCTGCCGTTCTCGCCAAATGGCAAGGCTCAACATGTGAAAGGTTTCCTCCAACGCTTTGCTAAAACGGCTAAAAAAACGTCGCTATTCCTGAATCGGGTATCACAGCTTGGCATGCCGATGGTGGGCGTAGATCCTGCACTGGTGCTTTGTTACCGTGATGAATACAAAGAAATTCTTGGGGAATCCCGAGGTTCCTTCCAGGTGCAGTTGGTGCATGAGTGGCTGATAACGCTGTTGGCGGACAGACCGGAGATGCAGCAAAGTGGTGAATCCTGGTATCTGTTTGGGCACTGTACGGAAAGCACGGCGCTGCCAACCAGTGGTAAACAGTGGGGCGATATTTTTGCTCGCTTCGGGGCAAAGCTTGAAAGCGTCAGCGTAGGCTGCTGTGGAATGGCGGGTACTTATGGGCATGAAGCGAAAAATATTAAGAACTCATTGGGAATATACGAGCTCTCCTGGCACCAGTCTTTACAGCGATTGCCGCGTCAACGTTGTCTGGCAACCGGGTATTCATGCCGCAGTCAGGTGAAACGTATTGAAGGTAACGGATTACGTCACCCTCTACAGGCACTGGTTGAGCTGATTTAACCGTCCTGGCTTTTACAGGCACAGTTAACGACGAAAGAGGAGAATATCGTGGCACTCTGGAAACGCGAAACCACTCTTGATGAACTGAATAAAACTAGCCAGGGATGCATGGTTGGGCACATTGGCATCGAGTTTACCTTGCTGGCGGAAGACAGGCTGGAGGCGACTATGCCGGTTGACTCGCGCACCACTCAGCCTTTCAAGCTATTGCATGGTGGAGCATCGGTCGTGTTGGCCGAGTCGCTGGGGTCGATAGCGGGTTATCTGTGCACTTCTGGCGACCAGAAAGTTGTTGGTATTGAGGTGAATGCCAATCATCTCAGGGCGGCACATAGCGGTTTTGTTAAAGGAGTATGCCGACCATTACACGTCGGGCGTCGTAATCAGGTTTGGGAAATCAAAATCTTTGATGAAAATGAACACCTTTGCTGTATTTCCAGACTGACCACTGCGGTAATAGAACTCTGAAGTCGTTTTAATGCTAAAATAATAGACAAGGGTGAGGGAAGTAACAGCCTTCACCCTTATTGTTTATAGGGTTATTAGTTCAGTTTTTAACTGGATTTTTAATATGAGAATTCAGGTTTTAATATCGAAAATATTCACTAAGCCTAATTTGCGGGCGAGATGTAAAGAATAACCCGATAAACAATAAGCTTATTCCGGCTCTGGCGCTTATTTTTTCCTTATAACTGAAAAGGAACGCGTTTAACAAAGTCAGTTTGGAACGCTGTCGCTTTTTCCCAGATGCCTAACATGGCATAATACTGGCAAATGAGTTTTAGCGTGTGGCGAGCAAAGTGGTAGCTCTGCACGTGGAAGAGGTCGCTGCGCTCTTGATTGTTAATCTCCAAAATCAATCGGTTATGGAGTTTAGACAGTGCATGAAGATAGCTGTGATCGTCGCCATTCTGTAAACAGAGATTCGCCATATCCAGGCACAGACTGTTGTAGCTTTTAAGTTGGCTTATATCAGCTTCGAGTCTGTTTAATGCCGCATCAGCTAAATAAAAGTCGACGGTTGCATCGCGTATACTGAATTTATATTCGTCGATTTTAGACTGAAGCCATGCATTTACCGATTGAGCCATGAGCGCATTCCGATTTGAATGATAACTATTATCATAATTAAATTAACTATATTGTCAAAAATGCCACGGATCAATCTTTTCTGAGACCTTTTTTATCCCTTGTATTAGTAGGGCTATGAGGCAAAAAGAGCCTTATAGGCGATAGGACAGAGGAAATACATAAATAGGTATTTCCGATGAATGTTTTGTCGTAGTAAAACATATTGCAAAAAATGCGAGCAGAAAGCTGAAAGTTGTCGCTTTTTAACAAAAAATTGACAACTTATTCAATTAGTTGATGGGGTGCTCAAAAAAAAGCCTAAAATGGTGGCATCTCATTCTAGGACGTGCGCAAGGCTATTTGCCGTCCTCTATCGCTATACCCTCTTAAAACAAGAGGTTGAAGTGATAGGTGTAATCACTAAAATAGAGACCATGGGGTTGTCTATTAATAACCTGATATTTACGAGGTACACAGATGCAAACCGAAAATGTCGGCACGTTCTCACTGGATGACAACGTATGGCAAGGCGTGACACTGACCGATTCTGCGGCCAAGCAGGTCAACACGTTGGTGACTCAGGATCCTGAAGTAAAAGGGTTGCAGCTTTCAGTTAAGCAGTCTGGCTGTGCAGGTTTTGCCTATGTGCTTGATTTGACTAAGCAACCGGCCAGTGACGATCTAGTGTTCGAGCGCGATGGCGCACAGATTTTTATTCCGCTGAAAGCAATGCCTTTCATCGATGGAACTGAAGTTGATTTCGTCCGCGAAGGGCTGAACCAGATCTTCAAGTTCAACAATCCAAAAGCTCAACATGCCTGCGGGT
Organism: uncultured Gammaproteobacteria bacterium; assembly: GCA_963747655.1. Taxonomy (GTDB): domain Bacteria; phylum Pseudomonadota; class Gammaproteobacteria; order Enterobacterales; family Enterobacteriaceae; genus Rouxiella. The sequence goes on from CAVVFS010000001.1 coordinate 201,003, forward strand.
GTGGGGAAAGTTTTGGCCTGTAATTTTCATGTAATCAAAGCGATGTAACTATTATGTCAAGAAGCAACGTAGAAGTTCCAGACAACGTGCAGTCTTGGGCTGGCGAAAAAAATAACTACAAAGAAGGTTTTTTCACCGCGCTTGAAACCGATGAACTCGCATCCGGCATCAACGAAGATGTGGTCCGTGCTATTTCCGCTAAGCGTAATGAGCCGGAGTGGATGCTTGAGTTCCGTCTGAAGGCTTTCCGTGCTTGGCTCAAAATGGAAGAACCACACTGGCTTAAAGGTAAATACACGCCTTTAGATTATCAGGATTACAGCTACTACTCTGCACCTTCTTGCGGCAGCTGTGATGACGCGTGCGGATCCCAGCCTGGTGCTACCCAGCAGTCTACCGCCGATTCATTGGCCGTGCCTGCGCTTGATAAAAATTACCTGACCAGCGAAGTTGAAAAAGCCTTTGATCAATTGGGTATTCCAACGCGTGAAGGTAAAGAAGTCGCGGTTGACGCTATCTTTGACTCCGTTTCAGTTTCCACCACTTATCGTGACAAGCTGGCCGAGTCTGGGGTTATTTTCTGCTCGTTTGGCGAAGCGATTCACGATTATCCAGAGCTGGTTCAACAGTATCTCGGCACCGTGGTTCCGCCAGAAGATAACTTCTTTGCAGCATTGAACGCAGCGGTCGCCTCTGACGGCACATTTGTGTACATCCCGAAAGGCGTTCGCTGCCCGATGGAGCTGTCCACTTATTTTCGTATCAACGCGGCAAAAACTGGCCAGTTCGAACGTACCATTCTGATTGCCGATGAAGGCAGTTACGTAAGCTACATCGAAGGCTGTTCCGCTCCTGTGCGTGACACCTACCAGCTGCACGCAGCGGTAGTTGAAGTCATCATCTTGAAAGATGCAGAAGTTAAATATTCCACCGTACAGAACTGGTTCTCAGGCAGCGAAGAGAGCAGCGGCGGTATTCTGAACTTCGTGACCAAACGCGCAATCTGCGAAGGCTCAGGCTCCAAAATGTCCTGGACTCAGTCAGAAACAGGCTCGGCAATTACCTGGAAATACCCGAGCGTTATCCTGAAAGGTGATAACTCTGTCGGCGAATTCTTCTCCGTAGCGCTGACCAGCGGTAAACAGCAGGCAGATACCGGCACCAAAATGATCCACATTGGTAAAAACACCAAGTCGACCATTATTGCCAAAGGTATCTCGGCTGGGCGCAGTGAAAACAGCTATCGCGGTCTGGTAAAAATTCTGCCATCTGCCGAGAACGCACGTAACTTTACCCAGTGTGACTCGATGTTGATTGGTTCAGAGTGTGGCGCGCATACCTTCCCGTATATTGAAGTGCGTAACAATACGGCTCAGCTTGAGCATGAAGCGACGACCTCGAAAATTGGTGAAGATCAGCTGTTCTACTGCCTGCAACGCGGGATCAGTGAAGACAATGCTATCTCGATGATCGTTAACGGCTTCTGTAAAGATGTCTTTTCCGAGTTGCCGCTGGAATTTGCTGTCGAAGCACAAAAGTTATTGGCTATCAGCCTTGAACACAGCGTGGGTTAAAAAACTTGCAGTACTCAACGCTTCCGTTGCGTTGGCTACTTAACGTTTTTATGAATCTTTTACTTGAAAAATAATAGAATTATTAGAAACACGAGCGCAAAGACGCACAATCAAGGATACACATGTTAAGCATTAAGAATTTAAAAGTCCGAGTAGAAGAAAAGGAAATTCTTAAGGGGCTCAATCTTGAGATTAAGCCTGGGGAAGTGCACGCGATTATGGGGCCAAACGGTTCTGGTAAAAGTACACTTTCAGCTACCCTTGCGGGTCGCGAGGACTATGAAATAACTGATGGCACTGTTGAGTTCAACGGTAAAGATCTGCTGGAACTTGATCCTGAAGATCGCGCTGGTGAAGGCGTATTCATGGCGTTTCAATACCCGGTTGAAATTCCAGGCGTAAGCAACAACTTCTTCCTGCAAACTGCGGTTAACGCGGTGCGTAAATATCGTGAGCAGCCTCCGATGGACCGCTTCGATTTCGCCGACTTTATGGACGAAAAAATCGAGTTGCTGAAAATGCCTTCTGACTTGCTGACCCGTTCGGTTAACGTTGGCTTCTCCGGTGGCGAGAAAAAGCGTAACGATATCCTGCAGATGGCGGCCCTTGAGCCAAGCCTGTGCATTCTGGACGAAACCGACTCCGGTCTGGACATCGATGCTTTGAAAACCGTTGCCAGCGGCGTTAACGCGCTACGTGACGGCAAGCGCGCATTTATCATTGTGACTCACTACCAGCGTATTCTCGACTATATCAAACCTGATTTCGTCCATGTGCTGTCTCAGGGCCGCATTGTAAAATCTGGCGATTTCAGTTTGGTTAAACAGTTAGAGGAGCAGGGCTATGGCTGGCTTACCGACGAAGAGTAATGCACCCGCGGCCGGTAGCTCGCATGCAATGCAGCAGTTTTACCGTCTGTTTGAAAGCCTGGGCGGCGAGCAGTCTTCCCATGCACACAACCATTGGCAGCAGGTTCTGCGCCTTGGTTTCCCGCATGCAAAAATGGAAGACTGGAAATATACCCCAGTTGCTCCTTTATTAGGCAATCAGTTCTTCGTACCTGAAGAACAGGTGCTGTCTGCCGAAGCCCTCAAAGAGCTGGCCTTGCCAATCGACGCTTACCGTCTGGTGTTTATCGATGGGCGTTTGAGTCAGGCATTGAGTGATTCTGCGACCGGTGAGTTTGAGATTGAAAAACTGACTCCGGCAACGCAGCAGACGCTGCCTGAAGCCATTGAGTCAGAAGTTTTCCTGCATCTGACCGAGAGCCTTGCCCAGCACGGCCTCAAGATTCGCCTGCCGAAGGGCAAGCAAGCTGAAAAAGCCTTATACCTGCTGCATATCAGCAGCGGTCGTGCCCAGTCACGTGAAATTAATACAGCGCATCATCGCTATCATCTCGAAATCGAGAATGGTGCCAGCGCTGAAATTATTGAACATTACGTAAGCTTGAACGATCTCGGTCATTTCACTGGCGCACGTTTGACGGCCAACATTGGCGATAATGCCAATCTGGATCACTATAAGCTGTCGTTCGAAAGCCAGGCTAGCTACCATTTTGCCCATAATGATTTGATTATTGGCCGCGATGCGAATGTTACAAGTAACAGCTTCCTGCTGGGCGCTGGACTGACTCGTCATCACACCAGCGCTCGCCATAACGGCGAAGGCAGTAATCTCAATATGAACAGTTTGCTGCTGCCAATGGATTCTGAACTGGCCGACACGCGAACCTATCTTGAGCACAACAAAGGCTATTGTAATAGTCATCAGTTGCACAAGGTCATCGTTAACGACAAAGCCAAGGCTGTGTTTAACGGTATGATTTACGTCGCAAAAGACGCAATCAAGACCGATGGCAAGATGACCAACAATAACCTGTTGCTGAGCGATAAAGCAGAAGTGGATACTAAGCCACAGCTGGTTATCTGGGCCGATGATGTTAAATGTGGTCATGGTGCAACCATTGGTCGCATGGATGATGAGCAACTGTTCTATCTGCGCGCTCGCGGTATTAATGCATTTGATGCACGTAACATGATCATCTTTGCCTTTGCAGCAGAACTGACAGAAGCCATTGAAAACGAAACGTTGCGCAAAGTCGTAATTGCACGGATTGCAGGTCGTCTTAATCGAGGTGAGTAATGAGTTTTCCACTGGAAAGAGTGCGTAAAGATTTCCCTCTGCTGAGCCGTGAAGTTAACGGCCAGCCTTTGGCTTACCTGGACAGCGCCGCCAGCGCGCAGAAACCGCGTCAGGTCATTGAGCGTGAGAGCGAATTCTATCGGCACGACTATGCCGCCGTGCACCGTGGAATTCATACTCTCAGCGTTGAAGCCACCGAGCAGATGGAAAACGTTCGTCAGCAGGCCGCCGCATTTATTAATGCGGCATCTGCCGAAGAAATTGTGTTTGTTAAAGGCACGACCGAAGCCATCAACCTGGTTGCCAATACTTTTGGTCGCACCAAACTGTCTGCGGGCGATCGCATCATCATTACCGAGATGGAGCATCACGCCAATATCGTTCCATGGCAGATGATTGCTCAGGAACGCGGTCTTCACATTGACGTGTGGCACCTGACGCCAGAAGGCGAGTTGGACATGGATCAGTTTGCTTCATTGCTGACTCCTCAAACCAAGTTGCTGGCGCTGGCTCACGTTTCTAACGTGCTCGGCACGCGCAATCCTATCGAAACCATTATTCCTCGTGCAAAAGCTGCTGGCCTGTATGTGCTGGTGGATGGCGCGCAGGCGGTGATGCATCACAAGGTTGATGTGCAGGCGCTGGACTGTGATTTCTACGTGTTCTCTGGCCATAAACTTTATGGACCTACCGGAATCGGCATTCTCTATGGCAAGGCAGCACTGCTTGATGAAATGCCACCGTGGGAAGGCGGCGGTTCGATGATCAAACACGTCAGCCTGACCGAAGGAACTACTTATGTCAAAGCGCCATGGCGTTTTGAAGCAGGTTCTCCGAATACCGGTGGGATGATGGGTCTGGGTGCTGCGTTTGACTATGTTAATGAGCTGGGCCTGGATGCAATCCATGAATACGAGTCGTCATTGATGAGCTATGCCCTCGAGGCCATGGCCGATATCCCTGATATTCATATCTATGGACCGGCTGTGCGCTCTGGCGTGATTGCCTTTAATCTTGGCAAGCATCATGCCTATGACGTGGGCAGCTTCCTTGACCAATACGGCATTGCTATCCGCACCGGACACCATTGCGCCATGCCATTGATGACATTCTTTGGCGTTCCTGCAATGTGCCGTGCTTCTCTTGCTATGTATAATACCCGCGAAGAAGTTGACCGCTTGGTCGCAGGGCTAAAACGTATTAGCCTGTTGCTGGGTTAACGATACGCAAAAAGCAGGATGGTTTTTTATGGCAAATTTGCCAGATAAGCAAAAATTAGTGAAAAACTTTTCCCGGTGCCCAAACTGGGAAGAGAAGTACCTGTATGTGATTGAGCTTGGCGCGATGCTGGCACCGTTAAGCGATGAAAATCGTCGGGCTGAGAATCTGATTTCTGGCTGTCAGAGCCAGGTCTGGATTGTGATGCACGCCGGTGAAAATGGTCAGATAGACTTTGCCGGAGACAGCGATGCTGCCATTGTGAAAGGACTGCTGGCGATTGTTTTCAGTCTTTATCACGGGTTAACTGCCGAAGACGTGGTGGCACTCGACGTTCGTCCGTTCTTCGGCGAACTGGAGCTTAGCCAGCATTTAACTCCGTCCCGTTCACAGGGACTGGAGGCGATGATCCGCGCTATTCGTGCCAAAGCGGCGGTCATGGCGTAAGCCCCCCAATCTCTGCTATAGCCCGCCTCGTTAGAAATATTTTGCTAATGAGCCGGGCTAGTTCCTCAAACTTTCCCAATCCCACAAAATAAACGATTCTTAAGGTCATTACCTTGGGTTTGTGCTGTTTAAACGCCATCAAAACGCTTTGATGGCGTTTTTATTTGAAAGCTATAAAAGAGGCAGCAAAATATCTACGCAGCCGCATGAGTGCTCTTAAGCTGATTAGGCGTTTTAATAAAATGAATTGAGAAGCAGGGACGTTATTGTGTAGATAAAAATAAGCAGGAAAAAATTTGTAGGTAAAAAATATGCAGACAAAGAAATATGAAGATAAAAAAATGGCGCACAATGTGCGCCATTTCACTATTAAGAAGTAATATTACTTCTTGTAAGCGTGAGCTTGGTTGTCAAGACGTTGGTTAGCGCGTGCTGCGTCGTCTTTAGCTGCTTGGGTGTCAGCTTTAACTGCTGCAACGTCGTTGCTCAACTGGTCAACTTTAGAGTTCAGAGTTGAAACGTCAGAAGACAGTTGGTCGATTTTTGCATTGCTTGAACAACCAGCCAGCAAAGTAGAACCCAGGATTACTGCGCCCAGTACCAGTTTAGTGCGATTCATTATAAAACCCTCTAGATTAAGTTAATCTCCATGTAGCGATACAAGTATTACACAAACCTTTTTCTAATGAGAATAAATTTTTATCGCCAAATGCTTTATTTTGTTCATTCGCTCAAAGAAGCATCTTTTTTTACATAAAAGCTGAAAAACGTTATCTAAAACAGGCTGATTCCATGAGACTTGTCCCATTTTCAGAACATCGTATTTGACAACCTTTTCTTAAAAATTCAGAAAAAAGATAAAAAAAAACGCCATATTAGATGGCGTTTTTTAATTGCTAATTAACCAGGTCGTTAAAGCGTGTGAACAGAAGAGGTGTTAGTGGTGCCACTTGGAACCAGAGCACCAGAAACCATCACGACTTTATCGCCTTTTTGAGCCAGACCGCTTTCAATGGCAGCTTCTTTACCAATTCGGTAGAAATCGTCGGTTGAGGCAATTTCTTTAACCAGTTGGGTGATAACGCCCTTGGTCAGAATCAGTTGACGCGCAGTCACTTCATTGGTGGTCAACGCAAGAATAAGTGCGTTAGGGAAGTATTTACGCACGGCAATGGCTGATTTACCACCGTTGGTTGCAACGACGATTAACGGAGAATCCAGCTTTTCAGCCATTTCTACCGCACCGCGACATACCGCTTCAGTGATACTGCGCAGCTTGCGGCTGTCAGTCTGGCCATCAACACGGCTAGGCATAACGCGGTCGGTACGTTCGCAGATAGTGGCCATAATGGTCACTGCTTCCAGCGGATACTTACCTTTAGCGCTTTCGCCTGACAGCATAACGGCGTCAGTGCCGTCGATGATGGCGTTAGCAACGTCACCGGCTTCTGCACGAGTAGGGCGTGGGTTTTTGATCATGGAATCGAGCATTTGCGTTGCGGTAATAACCACTTTGCGTGCACGGTTACATTTTTCGATCATCATTTTCTGCGCGAAAATAACTTCTTCTACCGGGATTTCAACACCCAGGTCACCACGGGCAACCATGATGCCGTCTGAAGCTTCGAGGATCTCGTCGAAGTTGTTCAGGCCTTCCTGGTTTTCGATTTTAGAGATGATCTGGATGTGTTCGCCGCCGTGAGTTTTCAGATGCTCACGAATTTCAATCACGTCAGAACGTTTGCGAATGAAAGAGGCTGCAACGAAATCAACGCCTTGTTCACAACCGAAAATCAGGTCGCGTTTGTCTTTTTCAGCCAGCGCTGGCAGAGCGATAGAAACGCCTGGCAGGTTAACGCCTTTGTTTTCGCCAAGGTCGCCGTTGTTTAGAACTTTACAGGTGACTTCAGTGTCGGTGACGTGAGTCACTTCCATGCCGATCAAACCATCGTCTACCAGCACGGTATTACCGACTTTCAGGTCAGCGGCGAAACCGCTATAAGTCACTGCTACGCGTTCAGTGTTGCCGATTACGCTCTGGTCAGTGGTGAATACGAAAGATTGACCGGCAACCAGCGAAGCGTCTTTACCGCCTTCAAGCTTGATAGTACGGATTTCCGGGCCTTTGGTATCCAGCAGGATGCCTGCTTTCTTGCCGGTTTTTTCCATAACGCTACGGATATTCTTGATGCGCTGACCATGCTCTTCATAATCACCGTGAGAAAAGTTTAAACGCATGACATTCATACCTGCATCAAGCAGCTTAGTCAGCATCTCTTCGGATTCAGTTTTTGGTCCGATAGTACAAACAATTTTAGTCTTTTTCATGACGATTCTTTCTACAAGTTGTGATGGATAGGATAAGAGTGCGCATGGCGGTAAGAAGGTCACCGTCCGCGCTGAATGGTTTTACGACCTGGTTTGGGAAACGCTTCAATTTGAATAAAACATTACTAAGAATAGGCGAGTACAAGAGAAATGCTGTGTAAAGTTCGACGGGCACAAAGAAGTCTGGACGAGCTTTAATCGTTTCTGGGGTGAAAACGCATGTTATATGACGATATCGATAGATCAAGGGGCTGAATCCATTCAATCTAAGAAACTGTGCCAGTTTTTGTTGTCGCTAGTATAGAGGGTAAGAGGGAGGGAAACCAAACAAAAAATAGCAGGATGCGCAAGAGAACCGTGCTAATTGCGCCTTTGTTGCGCAATTAATCGCAAAAAATAGGCATTGGCTTACAAGGTATATTCAGGCATTAACAAATAGAAATTAGCAGTAACATTAAGGGCGGGGCAATAAGGTGAAGTGTTTTAAACGAATCAGCTCAAAATCAGTCGATTAACAATCAATGCAGTAAAAGTTGGATTGTAGAAAGTTGAAACTAAAAGAGGGGTTTATCAGGAGTTTGCATTGGTGCGTCCGAGTGAACTCGAATCACCGACCCCCACCATGTCAAGGTGGTGCTCTAACCAACTGAGCTACGGACGCACATCAAAATGCAATTTTACTTTTCAGAATCACGACTGCGATAGTCAGGCTTCTGGAGATTTGGTGCGTCCGAGTGAACTCGAATCACCGACCCCCACCATGTCAAGGTGGTGCTCTAACCAACTGAGCTACGGACGCATCGTTATCTCTGTCTACCATCGCTGGCAGCGGGGACGAATATTAACGACCTACCGGATTACTGGCAAGGGAAAAAATGCATTTTAATCACATATTGTGTTTGATTGGTGCGCTAACGCTCACTACGTTGATTTTTTGCACATTAATTGTGGTGCGCTGACTAAAATCAACGCACCACAGGAAGAGAGTATTTAGTGTTTGGCTCTCTGCAGAATAGAAAATGAAGACTGTTTTTGTATCCAGCGCATTCTCAACGACATCATCGTGGCGGCAAAAGTCAGGCCGATAATAAATCCGCACCAGAATCCGCTGGGCCCCATTGCAGGCACCAGATAATTGGTCAGTGCCAGCATATAACCAATAGGCAATCCCAAGATCCAGTAGGCAGTAAAGGTGATATAGAAAATCGAGCGCGTATCCTTATAACCTCGCAGTACGCCGCTGCTGATCACCTGCACGGCATCAGATATCTGGAAAATAGCCGCAAACAGCATCAGGTGAGAGGCAAGGCTGACCACCTGCGGATTGTGGTTGTACAGTCGGGCAATATGCTCACGAAACACTACGACGGCGGTCGCAATAAAGCAGGCCATAACAATACCCGTCAAGATACTGGTATAGGCCGAGACTTTTGCCGCTGCCGGATTCGATTCGCCCAGGCGTGAACCCACACGAATAGTTGCCGCCACGCCCAGAGACAGCGGCACCACAAACATCAGCGAACCCACGTTAAGGGCAATTTGATGGCTTGCCACCGCGACAATGCCCAATGGAGAAACCAGCAAGGCAACTACCGCAAATAATGTCACCTCGAAAAACAGCGCCAGTGCAACCGGCAGACCCAGCTGTGCCAGGCGTTTCAATACCGGCCAGTCGGGTTTGGCAAAAGGTTTACTGGCAACAATATCCTTCATCCAATAGGCGCGTTTGGTATAAATACGCATCATGATGAACATCACCCAATACACAGTACCGGTTGCCACGCCACAGCCCACGCCGCCGAGTGCTGGCGCGCCGAACTTGCCGTAAATAAAGATATAGTTAACCGGTATGTTGACCAGTAGCCCAATAAATCCGAACACCATGCCCGGCTTGGTTTTCGAAAGCCCCTCGCACTGATCGCGCATAACCTGGAAAAACAGATAGCCGGGAGCGCCCCACATAATGGCGCGAAGATAGCCGATAGCCTTTTCTTTCAGTAGCGGATCAATGTTATGCATGAGCCCGATAATGTGGTCACAGTGATAAATCACCACCATTACCAGCAGTGAGACAGCCGCAGCTAACCAAAAACCCTGCTGCACCTGGTCGCCAATTTTTTCGCGACGGCCAGCGCCGTTCAAATGAGCTACTGTTGGCGTTAAAGACAATAAAAGTCCGTGACCAAACAAGATGGCGGGAAGCCAGATGGATGTGCCCACGGCAACCGCTGCCATATCAGTGGCACTGACCGATCCTGCCATAATGGTGTCGACAACACCCATTGCGGTTTGTGCAACCTGAGCCAGGATAACGGGAATAGCGAGAGCCAATAAACTGCGCGCTTCTGTAAGGTACTTCTGCAAGCATTACACCTTTTTATAATGTTTGAAAAACTAAAACAGCCACCCAGAAGTGACGATAATATCGTGCCAAATTGCTGAAAGATTGTACCTTGTCAGGCTATTTAAGCAAATTGCGTGGTTAAGTTTTGAGAACTATCAATCCTCTGAGATAAGTCACTATTTAGTTTTTATGAAATCAGTAGGGCGCATAAAGGTGTGCAGATGTGCTGTTATCCCTGATTAGGGTTTGGTTTTCTTAAGGATCTGCGGCAAACTTATCAATATTATGAATTGCGATAAATTTTAAATTTGCGAGGCGCGCCTAATGTTTACCGGAATTGTGCAGGGCAAAGGCACAGTAGTGTCGATAGATGAAAAACCTAATTTCAGAACTCACGTTGTTAAATTACCGGTTGAGATGCTGCCTAATTTGGCGCTGGGGGCCTCGGTTGCCCATAATGGCTGCTGCCTGACGGTAACTAAGGTAGAAGGCGACCTGGTAAGTTTTGATCTGATCAAAGAAACCCTGCGCCTGACTAATCTTGGCGACCTTAAAGAAGGGGATGAGGTTAATCTGGAGCGCGCGGCGAGTTTTAATGACGAAATTGGCGGGCATCTAATGTCTGGTCACATTGTCTGTACCGCAGAAGTGCAAAAGATCCTGCTTTCGGAAAATAATCGCCAGATCTGGTTCCGTCTGCCGCATCCCGAATACATGAAATATATTTTGCACAAAGGTTATATCGGCATTGATGGCATTAGCCTGACCGTAGGTGAAGTGACGCCAACCCGTTTCTGTGTGCATCTAATCCCCGAGACGCTCGAGCGCACTACGCTTGGCAGTAAGCGTCTGGGCGACAAAATTAATATCGAAATCGATCCTCAAACACAGGCCATCGTTGATACCGTTGAACGCGTGCTCGCCAGCCGTGAAGCTGCACAGGCCGCCGCCGCTGCACTGGCCGAGCAGCAGCCTAAAGACGATTTCCTCTAAGACTGCCCGGGGCATTTTAGAAATTAATGCTTCCTGTTTTAGTAAATAAAAGCAGGGAAATAAAAGTAGGGAAATAAAAGGCTTAGAGAAATAAAAGCCCTTAAAACACGCTAAGCAGTCACCATTAAAAAAGCCGGAAACAGATAACTGTTTCCGGCTTTTTATTGGATGTTAATTTTTTTGCATCTAATAAATCGTAGACTGACCTCACCGCTTAACGTGGTACGCGGATACCGCCTTCAACGCCGTTCGGGCTTAATACAACCTGCCAGAGTTGAATGTCACGCGCGCGGAATGCACCGGCGCAGGCGTTCAGATAATAGCTAAACATGCGGTAGAAGCGGCTGGTGTAATTTTCTGCAATAGTAGGCCATGATTGCAGGAAGCGCTCATACCATGCCATCAGAGTGCGGTCATAATCTGCACCAATATTATGCCAGTCTTCCATCACAAACAGGCCTTCAGTGTGTTGGGCAATATGTTTTACCGAAGGCAGACAACCGTTCGGGAAAATATATTTATCAATCCACGGATCAACGTTCAGGTCGGTTTTGTTGGCCCCGATAGTATGCAGCAGGAAAAGGCCTTCAGGTTTTAGATTGCGTTTAACCACGTTGAAATAGGTCTGGTAATTTTTAGGCCCCACGTGTTCAAACATTCCGACAGAAACGATGCGGTCAAACTGGTCATTCAGATCACGATAATCTTGCAGCAAAATCGTGACGTCCAGCCCTTCACAGCGCTGTTGAGCCATCTTTTGCTGTTCCGCAGAAATAGTGACGCCAAATACGCTGACCCCATAATGGCGGGCTGCATATTCTGCCAAACCGCCCCATCCACAGCCGATATCGAGCAGACGCTGCCCAGGCTGAAGTTGCAGCTTGTCGCAGATCATTTTTAATTTGGCTTCTTGAGCCTGTTCTAGCGAAGTCGCGTCTTTCCAGTATCCGCAAGAATATTGCATATACGGGTCGAGCATTTTACTGAATAGATCATTACCAAGGTCGTAATGTTCTTTACCGACGATCCAGGCACGTTTTCTGGATTGCAGGTTAGTTAATCTTGCTGCAGCAATGCGCAGCGTGTCCTTCAAATGATGCGGGAGTTTGCTTTCTAGCCCTGCGGCGACAACGCGCTGGAAGAAAATGTCTAATCTTTCACATTCCCACCAACCGTCCATATAGCTTTCGCCGAGACCCAGAGAACCTTCCTGCAGGACACGCTTGAAAAAATCGGGATTTTTAACGGTAATGTCAAAAGGGCGTGTTCCATTAACCTCAATGCCAGCCATCGTTAACATTTCGCTCGCGATTCGGTACCACTGATTATCTTGAATACTCAGGTCTTCTACACACGATGTACTCATAGCTTCTCCATCACTTTCTCTTCTGACTTATTAACCTGCTTAAAAAGCAACGGCTATTGGCAGGTCTAATGAGAACAGACGGGTAATCCGTCTTGTCTGATATATGACTATGAACAGAGGAAAATACAGAGGACACCTGACGATTGTTCGCCATAGTGAAAGATCCTTGTACTTTTAAAATGTGACGCGTTTCGCGCACCAAAAAGCTAATTGTGATAAAAGTTTTGTAAAAGTGTTATTTTATTATGTTGAATTGAGTATAAGCTCGACTGCGCCCATTCTCAATAATAAATCGTAACAGGCGCATATATTCTTTATGTTATTGTAACGCAATGGTATTACATCAATCAGTTAGCATGCTTTGCTTCTGGATGTCCGGACTTCTCTTCTTTAGTCGATCGCGCGACCCACCAATATCCTATGCCAACCATAACTACAGTCGTAAGCATTACTGACACTGTTGACGTTAAGGGTTGAGCAATAAAAGTCGACACCAACATGCTCGATAAAAAACATAATCCCAACTGCAAAGTATTCTGTAACGCGGCTGCTTTTCCTGTATTAGCAGGAAATGCCATTAACGCGTTGGCAACCACAATGGGGTAACTTGCACCATTAACTAAAGCCATTAAACAGAATGGGATCAGCAAACTGGTTAGCGTTGCCTGAGTCAGTATCGCTATTAAATATAATGAAATAACGCTAAAAGCATAGCCTAATAAAAGCCAAGGTAGCAGCCGAGTGCCATCAATTTTAGCGATCAGCATTCGGCAACCGTATCCGCCTAATAAAAAGGCAATAGTTTGAGGGACATAGCTCAGACCTATTGCCGATGGACCATAACCCATATCGCTCAAAATAAAGGGTGAACCGGTCAACCAGGCGAAAAATCCTGCCGAACTGGCTGCATAAATCAACACGTTACCGCTATAAATTCGTGATCCGAGCATTGCCGCCAGTCCACTTTGGGGCTGAGACTGCTGTAGGGCCGTTTTACGGGTTTCTTTCAATGTCAGAGTAAAGAACAACAGCAAGGCGCTTATCACCAGTAGCAGGGCGAAAATAACCCGCCAGTTGAAATGATTAAGCACCCAGGCACCGACCAGTGGAGCAAGAGCCGGGGAGAGCGCAACCAGTGGCATGATTGTGGCGAATGTGCGTTTGGCAATTGCAGACGAATAGCGGTCTACCACCAACGCCTGCCAACTGACCGCCGCAGCACAAACACCGACCGCCTGTAAAAAACGCAGCACCAGCAGCAGCTCGGTGCTCTGCACCCAAATCATCCCCAGGCAGCTCACGGCAAATAGCCCTAGCCCGCTGAGCAAGATTGGACGACGGCCATATTTGTCTGACAGCGGCCCCCAAAAAAGTTGCGCAATAGCAAAACCAGCGAGAAAAACGCTCAGGCTTGAGCTGATGGCGCTGGCCGAAGTTTCCAGGCTCTCTTGCATGCTGCCAAAGGCAGGCAAATACATATCCGTGGCCAGAAAGCCGAGCATGCTCAATCCGGCAAGATAAAGTAAAAATCCAAATGAGGGTTTCATGATGTTCTCTTATTAAACTAAAAAGCAGTCAAAAGTATCGTAGGGTACTCGCAGCACGGGAGTGTATCTGCTTGGCTTAGCCATTGTGAAACGTTAATATTTGCACCATGTGATTAAAAAAATCGAAAGCAGAGGGCGGGGCAATGCGCACGCCGAAAAAGGAGCGGTATGTGGTCTGAATATTCACTGGAAGTTGTCGATGCCGTTGCTCGCAATGGAAGCTTTACCGCCGCTGCGCTGGAGCTTAATCGGGTGCCTTCTGCCATCAGTTATCAGATTCGCCAGCTTGAAGACTGGTTGGCGGTTCCCTTGTTTGAAAGGCGTCATCGCGACGTAGAATTAACCCCCGCAGGTCGTCTTTTTGTTGAAGAAGCGCGAGTGCTTATCAAAAAAATGCTATCCACGCGGCGACAGTGCCAGCAGGTGGCGAATGGCTGGAGCGGACAGTTACGGGTTGCCGTCGACAGTATCGTTAAACCCCATCGTGTCAGGCAATTGGTGGTCGATTTTTATCGCGCATTTCCCGATACCGAGTTGCTTATTCAGGGCGAAGTATTTAACGGGGTATGGGACGCGCTGGCAGACGATCGTGCCGATGTGGCTATTGGGGCTACCAGTGCAGTGCCTGTTGGCGGGCGTTTTAGTTTTCGTGATATGGGCACGATGCCGTGGCATTGCGTAGTTAGCGCTCAGCATCCACTCGCTAAACAGCCGCAAAGCCTGAATGATGACGCTTTACGCCCTTATCCGGCGCTATGTATTGAGGATACTTCAAGGAACTTGCCGAAGCGCGATACCTGGACGCTGGATAATCAGCGGCGTTTAGTCGTGCCCGATTGGACCTGTGCGATTGATTGTTTATGCGAGGGGCTGTGTGTCGGCATGTTGCCTGTGCATATGGTGGAAAGCGAAATTGCCGAACGCAAGCTGGTGGTTTTAAATCTGGCTAACAGTTTTCCCGAAAGTCCCTGCTGTTTAACCTGGGACCAGCGTAATCATTCGCCAGCGCTGGACTGGCTGCTCGACTACCTGGGAGACAGTGAAACGTTAAATCAGGAGTGGCTGCGTTAAAGACACGCCCGTATGTAGAAACAGACGTGTCTTGATGTTGAGGCAGCGATTAGCGGCGGTAGTCGCGGAATGGACCATCGGCAACAGAGCGCCTTTCTACCAGTTTCGGCTTAACCTCGATGGTTTGCTGGATCTCGCGCTTGCTGATGATGCGGTCGAGCAGCATGGTGAAGGCCATTTCACCCAGACGTTCTTTCGGCTGATGTACAGTGGTGAGCGCGGGAGAAAAATATCGCGCGTTTCTCAGATTGTCATAGCCCATTACCGAGATATCTTGCGGCACACGCAGGCCCATCTCATCGGCGGCACAAATTGCGCCCATTGCCATTACATCACCGCCACAGAATACTGCGGTAGGGCGCTGTTTTTGACTCAAAATCTTTTGCATTGCCTGATAACCTGATTCTGGCTCAAAATCGCCCTGAATGACCCATTCGTCGCGCACCGGGATATTCGCCTCGCTCAAGGCTTTCAGGAAGCCATTGTAGCGTCCGCCGCCAGTATTTCGGTTAAGCTGCCCAGGGATCGCGCCAATATCACGATGCCCGCGTTCAATAAGATAACGGCCAGCCAGATAACCGCCGGCAAAGGCGTTATCAATAATTGAGTCGGTGAAATCATTCTGCGCTTCGCCCCAGTCCATAACGACCATCGGAATCGAGCGGTATTCTTCCAGCATGGCCAGCAATTCATCTGGATATTCTGCACACATCACCAGCAGGCCATCGACGCGCTTTTGTGCCAGCATCTGCAAATAGGCTTTTTGCTTTTCCAGATTATTATGCGAATTACACAGGATAAGCGTATAGCCCTTGGCAAAGCAGCTGTTCTCGACAGCTTCAATCACTTCGGCAAAGTAGGGTGCTTCACTCGAGGTTGCCAACAGGCCAATCGTTTTAGTGTTATTAACCTTTAGGCTACGCGCGACGGCACTCGGTGAATAGTGCAGATCTTTAATGGCGGCGCGAACTGCGGCTTTAGTTTCTTCGGCGACGAAACGGGTTTTATTGATGACGTGCGACACGGTTGTAGTCGAAACACCTGCGCGCTTAGCGACATCTTTTATCGTGGCCATGTAAAAATCACTCCTGAACTAACCCTTTCCAGCACGTTAGTTTTTTGTTAATCGTTTGCCTGCGTGCATTCAACTGCGTAAATCATTTTATGCAGTCAAATCTTTGGATGGTTCCAGGAGGGCCTGAAAGAAGCGTCGGACAACTATGGCCGGGCACACAGCGTGGTAACCGCTAATTTTCTCTTATATCGATAAAAAGGGGAAGCCAAATTTGTGCTTTCGCCTTAACTGGGCCTGTTAATAAGGTGAAATAAGTCGGGAGTGAAATAAAAAGGGCGATTTCTTATCACAGAAATCGCCCTTTTCTATTTTATCTAATCTGCCGGAGGCGTTAGATTTAAACCATTCGTTAAATGCTATTCACAGGTATTAAGCGAGAAATCATTATTTAACGAATCGTTTGTGGCGTCATTACGCGGCGTGCGCCTACATAGTGATCTTGCCAGTAGTTATCTGCTAAGTCGCTGATCTGAATGTCTTCGCCGGTACGCGGTGACTGAATAAATCGACCATTACCGAGATAAACACCTACGTGATCTGCTGCGCCGCGTTTGGTAATTCTGAAGAATACCAGATCGCCTGACTCGAGATCACCACGCGGTACGGGTGCTGCATCGCGTAAATGGTACATCTCATTAGCGGTGCGAGGCATCTTTATACGCATCAAATCTTTATAAGCATAATAAACCAGGCCACTGCAATCGAAACCGGTACTTGGTGAAGTTCCACCCCAGCGATAAGGTTTGCCGACCTGGTGCATCAGCTTGTTCATCGCGGTTTCTTTAGCGTGTAAATACTTTTTCTTGTGCGCCGCGCTTAAACTCAACGGCGAACAGCTAGCGGCTTTAGTGGTTTTACGATGACTTCCGTAAGTCCTTTTGCCACCTTTCGCACAGATAACATTACTGTTCATTGCGAGAGAGTGGGCCTGGGTAACCGCTTCTTTTCTTGATGTTTCAGAGCTGTGCCTTGCTAGTCGAGAAGGAGCCGGTTTTACGCTCTGTCGTCGCACGAGCTTAGTGCTTGTCGGGTGACTGTGTTCAGCGGTGGTTCTATGCTCAACAGTTTTGTGTTCAACCGCGGTCTTGGCATGCACTCTTTGTTTTGTATGAGTCTGTTCTTTAGCTTTTGATTGTTCTTTAATCGGAACAATTTTCGACTTTTTATTGCTTCGGGCCACGACCTTTCGCTTTCGTCGCTCGTCAGGTTTTGCCTGACTAACATGTTTCTCGGCCTGTTGGACGGAAACACGACTCGTTGGCGAAGCATGCGCCAAATTCAAAAAAAGCTGGGTAAACAGCAGCACAAAAAGCGTAAACATTAAACGCATGGCGTCGCTACCAATATTAGGCCGAAGTTAAACATCAAAAGATGTCCCAGTATTCCCGAAAAACAGGAGACAAAACAGCACGAATTGCTTCGATTCTAAATCATATTGTGAGTAAAAGTTAATAACTTTTTTTTCGGGCGTTTTTTAAGCTATGACGCTGAAAAAGTAACCGCTATTCATAGGGTTATACTCAGATAAGCCAAAATTTGTCTAAAAGAGCGACTGGGTTAAAGTCACAGAATAAAAATGTTATTCTATATGCATCTTTATTTTTGCAGTGTTTTGGCAATCAGGGATACTATCACTGACATTAGAGCGATGCACCCGTTTAAGGCTTAAAAACCCTTTGAAGAATGGTGTTTTATCAAATAAGTAATGACCGTGACAGCCAATTACTGGCTTGAGGAAGCAAGAAAATGACCACTACTATTGAAAAAATCCAACAGCAAGTTTCCGAGAACCCGATCCTTCTATATATGAAAGGTTCTCCAAAACTGCCAAGCTGCGGTTTCTCTGCTCAGGCTGTTCAGGCGCTTTCTGCCTGTGGCGAGCGTTTTGCTTACGTTGATATTTTGCTGAACCCAGATATTCGCGCCGAGATGCCAAAATTTGCTAACTGGCCGACCTTCCCACAGCTGTGGGTTGACGGTGAGCTGGTTGGCGGTTGTGATATCGTGGTTGAAATGTATCAGCGTGGCGAATTACAGCAGCTTATTAAAGAAACGGCTGAAAAGCACAAGTCTCAGGAAGAACAGCCAGAGTAATTGCAGAATCTTATGCCGCGAGAGGTTTACCGTTTAAGCCTTAAATAGCCTAAATCGGCGGCATCAGATTAATGCTGGTATGAGATTAATGCTTGTATAAGTTCAATATAGAAAGAGCGGCTCAAATAGCCGCTCTTTTTTTATTCCTGTCGCTTAAGGATTTCTCGACGGTGTTTATTTTAATTCTTCGTTTTCATCCTCGGCGATTGGCAATGGCCAGCCCCCAAGACGTTTCCAGCGATTAACCAGTTCACAGAACAGATGCGCCGTTTGCTCGGTATCATACAAAGCCGAGTGCGCCTGTGAACTATCGAACGTCATTCCTGCACTGATGCACGCTTTCGCCAACACCGTTTGCCCCAAGACCAGGCCGCTCAATGCCGCAGTATCAAAGGTGGCAAAAGGGTGGAAAGGGTTGCGTTTCAGGCCAGCGCGCTCTGCCGCGGCCATCAGGAAGCTATGGTCGAAATTAGCATTGTGCGCCACGATTATTGCCCGGTTGCAATCCTGCTCTTTCATTCCCTTACGAATCGCTTTAAAAATGGCGTGTAACGCGTCGTATTCGCTGACAGCGCCGCGCAAGGGATTGGTAGGATCGATACCGTTAAAGGCCAGCGCTTCCGGATGCAGAATCGAACCTTCAAACGGTTCAACGTGGAAATGCAGCGTTTCATCGTTCTGCAGCCAGCCATCTTCATCCATTTTCAATGTCACGGCTGCGATTTCAAGCAGGGCGTCGGTCTGGGCATTAAATCCGGCGGTTTCTACATCTATTACCACGGGGTAAAACCCACGGAAACGACCTTTCAGGGCGTTAATGTCACTTTTGTCAGCCATTGGTATCTTATCTTTAAACGAATTCAGCGCGCATTATGGCAAATTTTCAGGCCAGATGCAGGAGGGATATGAAATGAAAAAAGGCGCAACCTTCGCGCCCTTTAATCACTGTCTCAGGCGGGATTAATTACCCAGCCCCTGACCAGCGTGTTTGGATTCGATTAACTCGATTTTATAGCCATCCGGATCTTCAACAAACGCGATAATCGTTGTGCCGCCCTTGACCGGGCCAGCTTCACGCACGACGCTACCGCCGGCATTACGAATGTCTTCGCAAGTTTGTGCAACGTTATCAACGCCTAATGCCAGATGACCAAAAGCTGTGCCATGGTCATAGCTTTCAACGCCGTAGTTATAGGTCAGTTCAATCACTGCGCCTTCGCTTTCATCTTCGTAACCGACAAAAGCCAGATCGTATTTGTACTCAGTATTTTTGCTGGTACGCAGCACTCGCATGCCCAATACTTCAGTATAAAATTTAATGGAGCGCTGCATGTCGCCAACGCGGATCATGGTATGGAGTAAACGCATAATTCCCTCTGATTGCCAGTTAAATACTGTTGCCAGTTAAATACTATTGAATATGTAGACTAACGTAATGCAGCCGTTTTGTCTGTAATAGACGCCACGACTGCACAGTCTGTAAACACTGGCCAGCTTACAGGACAGCTTTTTCGGTGATATTACAGCGTTGGGTAATCGGTATAACCCTTGGCACCGCCGCCATAGAAGGTTTCCGGCTGAGGTTCGTTCAATGGTGCTTGCTTCTTCAGGCGCTCAACCAAATCCGGGTTGGCAATATAGTTGCGACCAAATGCGACCGCATCGATAAAGCCCTTCTCAATAAGCTCTTCCCCTTTTTCAACGGTGTAAGCGCCAGCACCAATAATCACGCCTTTGTAGTGCTGGCGGATAATTTCGCGGAATTCATCGCTGTAAGGTTTGCCACCGGCCCAGTCTGGCTCGGAAATGTGCAGGAACGCCAGATTGCGCTTGTTCAATTCTTTCAGCAGATAAACCGCGGCGGCTTCCTGATCTTCACCATTGTCCAGGCCGTTGAACGGGCCCAGTGGTGAAATGCGGATCCCTACGCGATCGGCACCAATTTCTGCCACGGTGGCATCAACCACTTCGAGTGCCAGACGTGAGCGGTTTTCAATGCTGCCGCCATACTGGTCTTCGCGCTGGTTAGAGGCCGGAGACAGGAACTGGTGCAGCAGATAACCGTGGGCTGAGTGCAGCTCGATATAGTCAAAGCCTGCTTCGACCGAGTTGGCAGCGGCTGTACGGAAGTCGTTCACAATGCCAGGGATTTCGCTGGCTTCCAACGCGCGAGGGGTTGAGGTTTCTTCACGAATGGCGTTGCCATTTTCATCACGCAGGCTGGTGCGAGTTCCGGCTGCGATAGCAGATGGTGCTACCGGAGCCTGATTATCAGGCTGCAGGCTGGTATGAGAGATGCGGCCTACGTGCCACAGCTGAACAGCAATATGGCCTTCTCTGGCGTGAACACCGGCAACGATTTTTTTCCAGGCGGCAATTTGCTCAGGGGTATGCAAACCAGGAGCGCCCGCATAGCCTTTAGCCTGGAAAGAGATTTGCGTCGCTTCAGTGATAAGCAAACCGGAGCTGTGACGCTGTGCATAATATTCACCCATCAGCGGGGTTGGAATATCGCCAGGTTCGATGCTGCGCAGTCGCGTCAACGGAGCCATAAAGACGCGGTTCGGTAAGGTTTTATTACCTACAACGATGGGCGTAAAAAGTTTAGACATGTTCGATGATCCCTAATAATTAAATGGACTATTTACTCGCTAATTGCTGTTAACACGGTAATAGACCGATCAGTCTAGGTCAACCAGACCCCATGACTGAAAGCTCATTCTGCTTAGTTAAAATGCAGGTTAATTGGTTTTTTGGTATAAAATATAGCCAGGATCTGGCGGGTGAGGTCAGGTAATCCAGCGAGCGTGGAGTCAGAGTGGCAGAGCAGCTAGAGTTTTTTGATATTCCCAGCCCTTGCCGTAGTGTCTGTGAATCAGGCCCTAACGGTTACTGTCGTGGTTGTTTTCGCAGCCGCCAGGAACGTTTTGGCTGGAACACCATGAGTGACGTTGAAAAACGTGACGTTCTGCGTTTGTGCCACCAGCGTTTCCTGCGATTAAAACGCGCGGGCTCATCTCTTGACTACCCCGCGCCTGAACAGCCTTCATTGTTTTAAGTTCAGAAGTTCTACGGTCAGAAGTTTTAAGGTCAAAAGTCTTAACGTAAAAAGTTTTAACCCCATAATTTAAACCGGGTCTTATACACTAAGGTCTTATAAAATCAGGAACCTCAGGCCGGTTTAAGCTCAGATTCTGCCGGTGGCGGGTCTTCTATATTAATTGCCGATTGTAACTGAGACAGCGAGCAATAGAGTCGCCAGATAACGCCGGCCAATTCTCTTGCCGATTCATCGGAATGATGTGAAAGCGCTTCGCTGATACGTTGCAGTTCAGTCAGGCTTGCCTCGAGCTTCGGATGGCTCACGCCGCGCTCAGTCATGATCCCTGTCAGGTAGTGAATGCACACATCGCGCACCTTCGACAGCGGATTTGATCGCGATTCCCATTGGCGAAGCTGCCAGACGATATGGCTACAATTCAGCAATACCACTCCCCAGCGCAGCAGCCAGTTGCGAGAAGTCTGGTCTTTACTCTGGTTAAGCTGATTGACCCGATAGTAAATCAGCGATTCAAACTGCAAATGCGAAAGCTGCGGTTTACGGCTGAGCTGGTCGATAAACTCGCGGCGCAGGGCGCGGATCTGACGCCGACTTTTACGGCTGTCGGAGCTGGGACGCAGCACCTGGAAGAACAGTCCTGCCAGCATGACGCCCGCAATCTTGCCCAGTCCATCGTTAAAAAAGGATTGATAGTCATAGCTGGGAGGATTCGTAACCTCCAGAAAGGAACCGCTAAATACTATTAGCTGGGCCCAAAGTGCGCTAAAACGTTTGTACTGCAATTTACTGAGCTGCATAGTGCACAGCAGCGGCAGCAGGAAAGAGCAAAATAGCGCAAAGTCGTTAATCTGCACCATAATCCCAAACTTGATGATAAAACAGCCGATAAACAGCCAAATCAGAGATTTAGTCAGCAGCGTTACGCTGTTAATTGGCGAAGGCGTGGAGGAGTAAAGCACACAGCCAATCGCCGCTAAAGTCACTCCGGCTGCGCCTGAATCCCACTGCGTGTTAATCCAGTAACCACAGGCGGTCACGATGCATAAGAAAGTGCGTAAACCGCTGTAGGCTGCCTCAATGTTGTCTGCATGGCGCGTCAGCCGGCTAACGCGCGGAGCCTGGATTTCATCGACAGTCACCAGATTAGCATTTTCTACCTTTTGCAGCAGCCGTTCATTACTCAGGTAAAGCCAGCAAAAATCGCGCAATCTTAGCCAAAAAGCATGCTGCCGATAATGAGATGAATCGGCCGGTTTAAGCTGTAACAGGGTTTTTGCCAGCCAGTATTTATTCATTTCAGGATCACGCAATTGCTCCAGCAAATTTGCCAGCTGCGCGTTGAGATCCTCGGGCGGATTGGGCCAGTTGAGCATCATTCTGCGTAAGCTGGAAATATAGCTGGTCAGCTGTAATTGCTGATGCAACAAATAGTTAAGCAGGTTGTTTTGCCGACGCAGGCGATAATGGCTCCAGAAAGCCTGAATGCGTAACAGGTTCAGCGTCAGGATCTGATTAATCACCCCTTCGTGCGAAACGCGAATCTGATTAGTGACCTCGCTGCGCCACAATAGCTGCGCGTGTTCCAGCAACTGAGTGTGCATTTTTCGCAGTGAAGTGAGCAGGGCATCGCCGTCCGAAGTACTGGGCAATACCATCATCATAAATGCACCGCATAAAATCCCGGTGATCACCTCGCAAACCCTGGCCTGTGCGATATCAAATATATTGGTGGTGTCGGTAACGTTAACGGTTGAGAAAACGATAATCGCCGCAGTGTATCCTGCCAGTGCAAAAGCATAAGAAACATTGTTTTGATACAGATTTGAAGCGTAGGTACAAATCCCTAACCAGGTCGCAATAGATATTGTAAACAGCCAGGGATCGTTCAACGTTTGCCCGGCTATCAACACCGCGGCGCAGGCTCCAAGCAGGCTACCAAACACGCGGCCAATACTTTTACTGATAACTCCGCCGACAGTCGGAAAACTCACCACTGCCGCCGAGGTCAAGGCCCAGTAGGGTTCATCCAGCTCCAGCACAAAGGCAATCCACAGCGCCAGACACATGGCAAGAGAGTTGCGTAGCGCATAACGCCATTGCGCCGGGGTAGATTTACCCCACAGCGTGTTTTTCCATTCCAGCCATGAGAGATTCACACGCTTCCCTTAATAATGAACGGAGATCGTGCAGGTTGTCCCGGCGACCAGCAGCACATTGGCCGGCACGTTTTCAATCTTGAACCTCACAGGCACGCGCTGAGCAAGCCTTACCCACGGCACGTTGGGTTTTACGTCGAGCAGTAAGCCAGTAGAACTGTCTATACTTTGGTCCTCAATGGCGCGACCAATGCTTTCAACCTGACCGTTCAGCGGCACATTGCCAGCATACAATACGATATCTGCCCGATCGCCGATCTTGATATGCCTCAATTTGGTTTCTTCAAAATAGCCCAAAACATAGAAAGAATGTGAATCGACGAGTGCGACTAAAGGCGTTCCGCTGGTGGCATAGTTGCCTTTACGCGCCGACAGATTAGTAATGTAGCCATCGGTTGGGGCAACAATTTTGGTCTTGCTTAAATTCCAGCGCGCCTGTTCCAGAGTGGCCTGATTGGCTTCAAGCGTTGCCTGCATGGATTTGGCTTCAAGAATGGCCTGGTCCAGCGCTTCTTTGGAAATAACGTTGGCGCCAAGATTCTTTCTGCGCTGAGCTTCATGGTTGGCTTTTTCAAGATCTGCTTGAGCTTTATCAACCGAAGCCTTGGCATTGTCTACTGCAATTTGGAACGGCACCGGATCTAAAGTAAACAGAACCTCTCCCGTATGGACATACTGGTTGTCATGAACGGTAATATCAGTGATTCTCCCCGAGACCTCCGGGGTTATATCGACTATTTCAGCTCTGACTTTGCCATCCCTGGTCCATGGCGACTGCATATAATAGTTCCACATCCACCAGCCAGCGCATATCGCAACTGCAAGTACTGCCAAGGTTGAAAAATATTTAAGTGTTTTGAATTTCATCTTTTTACTCATTCACAATCAGCAACAGCGCAGCGCATATGGATATGACAAATATAGATAAATCCATCAAAGTTGGATGCCAGATTTTACCGGAATAGATCCAGTCACGTAACAAGCGATGAATAATCAACCAAATGAGGAGGCCAAGTAAAAAAGCTTTAAAAATAGGAGGGAAATATAGAGAAGCACCCAGCACAAGATCTGGGATAAAAGGACCAGAATGGAACATTTGGGCAATCACAATATTAATCTCTGCTTCGGGTTGTGTTATAAATAACCGGGCTTCTGGGTGCGCTTTGGCATTCGGGGCACCAGTCTCAGATTAATTGTATTAGAGGTTACACGTTTAGATTTGTAATTTTACGATTAAATTCACGAGAACTAAGTTAAACTCTGGGGAGTTATCTTAGCATGCTAATTATAAGGAGAGTGCATTGGAATCGAACCTTGGGTCAGATCTCGCACGATTGGTTCGTGTCTGGCGTGCGTTAATCGACGACCGGCTTAAGCCGTTGGAGCTGACGCAAACGCATTGGGTTACCTTGCACAACATCAATATTTTGCCGCCTGAGCAGTCTCAGATACAGCTGGCAAAAGCAATCGGTATTGAGCAACCTTCACTGGTCAGAACGCTGGATCAACTGGAAGAGAAAAAGTTGATTACGCGTCAGACTTGCGCTAGCGATCGTCGTGCCAAGCGTATCAAACTGACAGAAGAAGCCGCGCCAATCATCAATCAAATGGAAACAGTGATTGATGATACCCGTAAGGAAATCTTATCGGGAATGTCTTCCACAGACATTACTTTGCTGCTTGAGATGTTGGCCAGACTAGAAAAGAATATTTCTTCTTTACAAAATAAACCATAACGACAAAGCACTTTACGCCTTACT
This sequence comes from uncultured Gammaproteobacteria bacterium, assembly GCA_963747655.1. Lineage (GTDB taxonomy): Bacteria > Pseudomonadota > Gammaproteobacteria > Enterobacterales > Enterobacteriaceae > Rouxiella. The sequence goes on from CAVVFS010000001.1 coordinate 226,182, forward strand.
TTTATTGCCAGGAAAAAAAACCGGACCCCCTATAGAAACAGGGATTCCGGTTTTTTTATGCTTGCGATAAAACGATAAGGGACAAACGTTAGAGATTAAGCGCCTGGAGTCACGGTAATCGTGCTGCCGCTGCTTGCCATACTCACACGTTGGCCAACGTAGAATCGGGTATTGCTGTCGACTTTCTGTACGACCTGGATGGTATTACCATCATCTTTACGGATTTGCAGCTGAACGCCGTTGGCTTTATTCAAGCCGTTGGTCGCAGCATTACCCGCAAGACCGCCTACCACTGCGCCACCCGCCGTTGCCAGGCTACGACCCGCGCCACGACCGATAGTATTACCCAGGAAACCACCCAGCACAGCACCGCCGATGGTGCCAATGGCGTTGTTACCATCATCACCCTGAATTTGCACCGGACGAACAGCGACCAAAGTCCCGTAGGTAACGTATTGGACCTGTTTTGCCTGCGAGGAAGAGTAGACATCGCCTGACAGTGAATCGTTTACACAGCCTGCAAGAGTAGAACCCATCATTGCGACGAGGAGAATACGCTTAATCATTATAAAGCTCCTGTTATTTAACATCGACGCCAAAGCGTTTCGACGCTTGAAATCGGGACACAGTTCAACATCATTGTGGAGAGTGTCGGCTAATATCATAACTCAATCAGGTTATTATCTTATAGACACAGTGTTCAACTAATAATAAACGCTAATTTAATTTTAAAAGATTAGCAAAAAAAAGCCATTGTCGATGATAACTTAGTGTTCCTGACATCAGATAATTAGCATCGCAGGTCATTTCTCATGTACCCGCTTGGTAAAAGATAAACGTAAACATGGTATTGGCTGGATAATTCTGTTTTATTTAGCTTTTTTATTATGCATTGATGAGGGAGTTCAAAAGATGCGCGCAATTAAGTCAGGCCGCTATATAGGCGTGATGTCGGGTACCAGCCTTGATGGGGTAGACGTCGTTTTGGCCGCGATAGACGACCGGATGGTGGCGCAACAGGCCAGTTATCTGCATCCTGTTCCTGCTGCAATCAAGCAGGCGGTACTGGGCATGTGCCAGGGGCAGGCCGTTACTTTGGCTCAGGTCGGTGAATTGGACGCAAAATTAGGTAATCTGTTTGCCGAAGCGGTGCTTGGCATGCTGGCTAAAGCAGGTATCGAGCCTGAGGAAGTTACCGCAATTGGCTGTCATGGACAGACGGTATGGCACCAGCCTAAGGGAGAGACTCCTTTTTCGATGCAGTTGGGCGACAATAATCGTATTGCGGCCATGACCGGGATTACGACTATCGGTGATTTTCGCCGCCGTGATATGGCCTGGGGTGGGCAGGGCGCGCCGCTGGTTCCGGCATTCCATCAGGCGTTGCTGGCACATCCGACTGAACAGCGCATGATCCTCAATATTGGCGGCATTGCCAACCTTTCTCTATTACTGCCCGGTCAGCCTATTCGCGGCTATGATACCGGCCCCGGAAACATGCTGATGGATGCGTGGATTAGTCAGCACCAAAGCCTTCCTTATGATAAAGACGCCGAATTTGCCTGTCAGGGGCGAGTCGATCTCACCTTGTTGCAGCATATGTTATCTGATCCCTATTTTGCCGAACCGGCGCCTAAAAGTACCGGGCGTGAGTATTTCAATCTGGCGTGGCTGGAAAAACAGCTGGCCAGCGTGCAGCCACTGTTGGCCGCGGACGTGCAGGCTACGCTGGCAGAGCTGACAGCGACGACAATTGCCGATCAGGTGCAGTTGGCGGGCGGATGCGACCGGCTGTTGGTTTGCGGCGGCGGAGCGCGTAATCCTCTGGTGATGGCTCGACTGTCTGCGATGCTAGCCGGTACCGAGGTCAGTACTACCGATGCCTTTGGCGTTAGCGGCGATGACATGGAGGCGCTGGCCTTTGCCTGGCTGGCGTTTCGAACGCTTTCAGGTCAGCCGGGCAACTTGCCGTCGGTAACCGGTGCGAGCCGAGAAACGGTGTTAGGGGCAATTTATCCGGTATTTTCGACCATTGACCACCAATAAATTAATCGTCAAAAAGCTGCTCGGCTATAAAAATCACAGGCAATAGAGTGAAAATGAGGAAGATAATCATGAAGAAGGTGTTCATCATCCTGACCGGCCTGGTGTTATCAGGCTGTAGTCTGCACAGCCCGCCGCCGCCAAATATTTCAACTACCCAGCTTCATTATGACTGTGATACCACGCCGTTAACGGTCACGCTGAATAAACCGGCGCGTCAGGTGAGTGTAATTCTCGATGGCATCCGACTGCACCTCCCACAAGTAGCAGCAGCATCGGGAACAAAATATAGCGATGGGCATTATACGTTCTGGTCAAAGGGTAATACTGCGCTGGTTCAGCGTGGGGATGATGTCATTATCGACGATTGCCAACTTTCTCCTTCGTACTAGACGCTATAGCTGCGTTGCCTTCTTTCGCTCACCCCAGTCACTTACTTGAGTAAGCTCCTGGGGACTCTCTCACTTGGCGTCTTGCTCTAACGTCTATTACTTTGGAGAAAGTGTGTTTAATTGGGATTCTCCTTCGTACTAGATGCTATAGCTGCGTTGCCTTCCTTTACTCACTCCAGTCACTTACTTGAGTAAGCTTCTGGGGACTCTCTCACTCGGCGTCTTGCTCTAGCGTCTATTACTTTGGAGAAAGTGTGTTTAATTGGGATTCCCCTTCGTACTAGATGCTATTGCTGCGTTGCCTTCTTTCGCCCACCTCAATCACTTATTTGAGTAAGCTCCTGGGGACTCTCTCATTCGGCGTCTTGCTGCATCGCCAATGACTTGGGGAATGTGACCTCGTGATTTCTTTCATTTACTCCTTCACTCGGCACTTTGTTTTGGCTCAATGGCTTTGGAGATAGGGAGTTGTGAATTGGCCGAGTCTGGCGCAAAATAACTTCATCTTGCACATAAACTATGTTGGTTCTATATGGCTGAAAATAATGAATTTGATGTGGCAGACTTGCGACGTGAGTACACGCGCGGCGGTTTGCGTCGTAAGGATTTAACGGCTGAGCCGCTGCCATTGTTTGAAGAATGGCTGAGGCAGGCGTGTGAAGCGAAGCTGCCAGATCCGACGGCAATGTGTGTCGCGACAGTCGATGAGAATGGTCAACCGTTCCAGCGCATCGTGCTGCTTAAACATTATGACGAACGCGGGATGGTATTTTTCACCAACCTTGGCAGTCGCAAGGCGCAACAGCTGGCGCTAAATCCGCGCATTAGCCTGCTGTTCCCGTGGCATATGTTGGACCGCCAGGTGATTGTTCTGGGTCAGGCCGAGCGTCTGCCGACTCTTGAGGTGATGAAATATTTCACCAGTCGCCCTAAAGATAGTCAGATTGGTGCCTGGGTTTCCCAGCAATCTACCCGCATCTCTGCGCGCGGCATTCTGGAGAGCAAGTTCCTCGAGCTGAAGCAAAAGTTTAGTCAGGGTGAAGTGCCATTCCCTAGTTTCTGGGGTGGTTTTCGCGTCAAGTTTGACTCTATGGAGTTCTGGCAGGGCGGTGAGCATCGTCTGCATGACCGCTTTATTTATCAGCGTGAAACTGCTTCTGATGACAATTCCACGGAAACTGGTTGGAAAATCGACCGTCTAGCGCCGTAAGCCGCTAAAAGTTGCCTGAAAACCTAGCGCTTGCCTCGCGAGCGCTTTATTCTATGCAATCACCGAATTCGCAAGCGCGTTGACGAGGGTGTCGACGCGTTTTTTGCATGAACGATCCCAATAAACAATTATCCAGAATTGATGGAGTTTTTGATGGCCAGCAGCAACTTGATTCAACAATTGCAGGAGCGGGGGCTAATTGCCCAGGTTACGGACGAAAAAGCGTTGGCAGAGCGACTGGCGCAAGGGCCAATTGCACTGTATTGCGGCTTCGATCCTACCGCTGACAGCCTGCACTTGGGCCATCTGGTGCCTTTACTGTGCCTGAAACGCTTTCAATTACAGGGCCACAAGCCAGTAGCATTGGTGGGTGGCGCGACGGGTCTTATTGGCGATCCAAGTTTCAAGGCCGCGGAACGTAAGCTCAACACTAATGAAACTGTAAACGAGTGGGTTGAGAAAATCCGTGCTCAGGTTTCGCCGTTCCTGGACTTCAACTGTGGTGAAAACAGCGCCATCACTGCCAATAACTATGACTGGTTCGGCGGCATGAACGTGCTGACTTTCCTGCGTGATATCGGCAAGCATTTCTCTGTTAACCAGATGATTAACAAGGAAGCCGTCAAGCAGCGCCTGAACCGTGATGACAGCGGTATCTCTTTCACCGAGTTCTCTTACAACCTGCTTCAAGGCTATGATTTCGCCTCTTTGTATGGTTTGCATCAGGTTGAGCTTCAAATTGGCGGTTCTGACCAGTGGGGCAACATTACTTCGGGTATCGACCTTACTCGTCGTCTGCATCAGAAACAGGTATTTGGCCTGACTGTGCCATTAATCACCAAGGCTGATGGCACTAAATTTGGTAAAACGGAAGGCGGCGCAGTGTGGCTGGATCCGAAAAAGACCAGTCCGTACAAGTTCTACCAGTTCTGGATCAACACCGCAGATGCTGACGTTTATCGCTTCCTGAAATTCTTCACCTTCATGAGCCTTGAAGATATCAACGCGCTGGAAGAAGAAGATAAAAACAGTGGTAAAGCTCCTCGTGCGCAATATGTGCTGGCTGAAGAAGTCACCGGCATGGTTCATGGCGAAGATGGTCTGGCTGCTGCTCGTCGCATTACTGCCAGCCTGTTCTCTGGCGCGCTCAGCGACATGACCGAAGCCGACTTTGCCCAGTTGGCGCAGGACGGTATGCCAACTATCGAGCTGGAAGGCGAAGTTGATCTCCAGCAGGCACTGGTTAATGCCGAGCTGGAACCTTCACGCGGCCGCGCCCGTACTGCGATTTCATCAAACGCAGTTATGGTTAACGGTGAGAAGCAGGCCGATCCTGAATACAAATTCAGCGACAGTGACCGCCTGTTTGGTCGCTACACGCTGCTGCGTCGTGGCAAGAAGAACTACTGTCTGGCAGTCTGGAAATAATCTAAACTCGCCAACGGGCGCGGCTAAGCTCTGCGCTCGTTGGTTATTTTACTTACCCGTTGCGCCATCTTGCTGATGACGTCGGCATCGGACCTCGCATGAAAAATATTCTCTCTATTCAATCTCACACCGTTTTTGGTCACGCAGGCAACAGCGCCTCGGTATTTCCTATGAGCCGTATGGGAGCAAACGTCTGGCCGCTGAATACCGTGCAGTTTTCCAACCATACTCAATACGGACACTGGACCGGCTGCGTGATGCCTGCCAGTCATTTGACCGATATTGCGCGCGGTATTGCCGAAATCGACCGTCTCAAGGATTGTGACGCTGTGCTAAGTGGCTATATTGGCTCGGCGGAGCAGGGCGAGCATATTCTACAAATTGTTAGTCAGGTAAAGGCGGCGAATCCGAATGCCTGGTATTTCTGCGATCCGGTGATGGGGCATCCTGAAAAAGGCTGCATCGTGGCACCTGGCGTGTCTGAGTTTCACAGCAAGCAGGCGCTGATTAACTGCGATATTATCGCGCCTAATCTGCTGGAGCTGGAGATCATCTCGGGCCGCAGTGTAAATAGTGTCGAAGAGTCGGTTGCCGCAGCGCGCGAGCTTATCGCCAAAGGGCCAAAAGTAGTGCTAATCAAGCATCTTAGCCGTGCGGGTTATCAGAGCGATCGCTTTGAAATGCTATTAGTGACGGCAGATGAAGCCTGGCACATTCACCGCCCGCTGGTGGATTTCGGCGCGCGTCAACCGGTTGGCGTGGGTGATTTAACCAGTGGTCTGTTGCTGGTGAATTTGCTGAAAGGCGAGTCGCTGGAAAAAGCGCTTGAGCACGTTACGGCGGCAGTTTACGAGGTGATGATTACGACTCATGCAATGGGCGAGTATGAATTGCAGGTCGTGGCGGCGCAGGAAAAGCTGGTAAAACCTACCCACCATTTCCCTGCCGTTAAGCTGTAAAGCGGATTGTAAAACTGATGTTTAAGCGCCCTTATTGCCAGGGTGAAAAAGGCGCTTTCACTATTTAACCCTTATTTTAACCCTTCTGCAGTCAACGCCGCATCGACAGCAGGGCGCGCAGCAACTCGCGCAATGTAGCCACTTAACTCTTCATATTTGCTCAAATCAAACTTCAAGGCTTTTGCCCAATTCATCATGGTAAAAAGGTAAGCATCGGCCACGCTAAAACGCTGACCGAGGATAAACTGTTTATCTTTTAATGAATCGTCGAGATAGGCTAATTTTTTACCTATCGCCTCGCGTTGCATGATTTTATATTCTTCAGGGATTTTTGGATTAAACAGTGGGCTAAGGCCGCGGTGCAGTTCGGTGGCAATGTAGTTCAACCATTCCTGAGCATGATAGCGCGCCAGAGTGCCAGGCTCGGGCATCAGCTGACGGTCGGGTTTCTGATCGGCGATATACTGTACGATCACCGCGCCTTCTGTTAAAACGGAGCCATCGTCAAGAACCAGCGTTGGCACTTGCCCTTTGGGATTCAGCTGATAAAGGCTCTCGCCCTGTTCAGTTCTTTTGGTCACTAAATCAACTTTAGAAATAGTGAAATCTACCCCAGCTTCGCGCAAAACGATGTGCGGAGAGAGTGAACAGGCACCTGCTTTATAATAAAGTTTCATGCAAACTCCAGCTAATACGTTGGCCCTTTCAGGAAACGGGCAGTGGGTTCTTGATGAAATCAACGATAAAAAAGAGGTAGCTGTTCACATTATAATCTATCTGCTGAAGGTATTGAGATAATCCTTAATCGCTTCCTCTACTTCCAGCGGAGCAGGCAGCATCGGCGCACGAAGTTCATTTTTCATCAAGCCGTCGAGCGAAAGCGCATATTTGATGGCAGCCGGGTTAGGCGCAGCGAACATCAGGCGAATAAGCGGCATTAACTGATAGAAATTCTCGCGCGCGGCCAGTAAATCTCCTTCGCTGACCTGTTTTACCAGTTGCACAAATCGGTTCGGGAACAGGTGTGAAGACGCGGCGATAGCGCCAGTTCCACCCAGGCAAAGAGTAGTTAAAATCTGCCCGTCTTCACCCGATAACACGTCAAGCTCGCCATCGGCAATAAGCGCCAGAGTCAAGTCATTGCTGCCACCACAGTCTTTAACGGCCACAATGCGCGGATGTTTTGCCAGCCGGCGCAGCGTTTCAAGCTCAAGATGAATACCGCTGCGATAAGGCACATTGTAAACCACAATCGGTACACTGGAATGATCGGCAAGCTCTTTGAACCAAAGCTCGAGAGCAGCCTGAGAAGGGCGAATATAGTATGGCGCTGGCAGTAAAACACCGGCAACAGGGCGCTCGTTAATGGCTTTCTGCATTGCCAGCACGGTTGGCATATGAGTACCTGAAAGTCCCATCATGACTTTATCGCCGGGAACGACTTCCAATACGGCGTCGAGCACTTGCAGCTGTTCTTCTTTGCTCAGCATAGGCGCTTCACCGGTGGTGCCGCAAACGACAACGCCGCTAACACCCTGTTTCATCACGTAGTGGCACAGCTCGGTGAGGGCAGGGAAATCAATTTCTCCCTGATTGAATGGCGTAACCAGTGGAACCCAAATACCAGAAAATGTAGACATAATTAACACGCATGACCCAATGGTCATCCTAAAAAGTGTAGGGAAGGCGTTGAAACCTGATCGTTATTAGCGTTGTTTCAGCTTGTAATCAGTCTGCGATAAAAAGCGGGCGGCGGCTAATTGAATGATTTAATAAGGCCACGGACATTATTGATCTGGCTAATGATGATGCTTTTAACGTCGTTTTTGGCGACTTATTCTGCATTTATTCGGTGAGGAGCAGGATAAATCCTGTGGGCGGCGTCAAGTCTGCGCAGTTAAGGCTGAGGTGGAGCAGGCGGTGTTGGGGGCGTAGGTGTAGGCGGATTAGCGTGTTTCTCGCGATATTCACGACGATAGGCGCGCGACTTCCTGCGGCCATCGAGCCACAAATAGGTGCAGACGATGCACACACAGCCGGAAAAAATAATATTTCGCATATCGCGATCGTAGAAAAAAACCAGCAGACAGTCGAGTGCGGCAACTATGGCAAACCACTTGTGCTCGTGCGAAATTTTACGCGTTTCTGCGTTGAGTCGTTTTAATTGACGTCCTTCATCCAGGACTTTACGTTTTTCCATGGTGGCTTTCCTGGTGAACGGTAGATAGACGGTAAATATAACAAAACTAGCAAGCAAATACCGGGCCGCTTTGCAAAACATCCGCATTTTTTGTCAAAAACCTTTATGCAGACGTTTCTATAAATTTCAGTCGCGCGGCGGAGGTTTTTATCTGTACCGGAGGGTTGTTAATGCTATTTATAACGGAGGTAAGATATTTATAACGGAGCCAAGATATTTATGATGGAGTTAAGCTATTTAACACGGTGCAAAAAAATTATGTCGGGTCATAAGCAATAAAAAGAGGGAACGCGAGGGTTCCCTCTTTTTCACATCAAACGATTAAACTAATTCGATGACGTCGAATTTAGCTTCACCGCTGACGTCAGCTTCGTAATCAACGCCTTGCAGACCGAAACCGAACAAACGCAGGAATTCGTCTTTGTAGCCCTGATAATCTGTCAGTTGATAGATGTTGTCATCATTTAGCTGAGACCAAATCACGCGACAGGTATCTTGTACTTCGTCACGCAGTTCCCAGTCATCCAGGCGCAGACGATTTTTTTCGTCAGCTTCTGGTACGGAATCATTGTACAGTTTTGTAGCGAACAGGCGCTGGATCTGCTCGATAGTGCCTTCGTGGATCCCTTTTTCTTTCATGATTTTGAAAGAGATAGCGATATACAGCGGCATTACCGGGATTGCAGCAGAAGCCTGAGTGACCACGGATTTCAGAACTGCAACGTTAGCAGAACCGCCGTTGGCTTTCAGTTTCGCGTCGATAGCATGAGCGGCGCGATCCAGGTCTTCTTTCGCCTTGCCCAGCGTACCGTGCCAGTAGATTGGCCAGGTCAGCTCGGTACCAATGTAAGAGTAGGCAACAGATTTGGCGTTGTCGGCCAGCACGCCAGCATCGGCGAGGGCGTTCATCCACAGTTCCCAGTCCTCACCACCCATGACTTGAATGGTATCGGCAATTTCTTGCTCGTTAGCCGGTTCAACAACCGCCGTCACCAATTTGTCTTTGTTGGTGTCCAGAGCGGTTGACTCGTATGGTTGGCCGATAGGTTTCAGCGCTGAACGTATCAGCTCACCTGACTCTGGCATTTTACGTACTGGAGAGGCCAGTGAATAAACGACCAAGTCGATTTGACCCAGGTCTTCTTTAATCAGTTTGATAACGGTATCGCGGCATTCGTTAGAGAATGCATCGCCGTTAATGCTTTTTGAATACAAGCCTTCTTCTTTTGCTGCTTTATCGAAAGCGGCAGAGTTGTACCAACCCGCTGAACCGGTTTTGCTTTCGCTGCCCGGCTTTTCGAAGAATACCCCGATGGTTGCAGCATCTGCACCAAATGCGGCATTAATTCTTGAGGCAAGCCCATAACCAGTGGAGGCACCAATGACCAGGACGCGTTTTGGTCCGTCTTTCAGTTTGCCTTGCGCTTTCACGTATGCAATTTGCTCACGCACGTTAGCTTCACAGCCGATTGGGTGAGTGGTCGTACAGATAAATCCACGAATTTTAGGTTTGATAATCATGACAAGGCTTATCTTGTTGGTTATTAATGGACAGTAATATTACCTCATTTTTTCGACAAGCTTAAGACTATGGTTTGTAACAGAGCAAAATGTCGAAAATTAATTGTAGCGGGGAGTGTTTAATAAGAGGGATCTGGATGATAAATAGGCATTTATTATTAACGGCGCGGTCATTCAGACCCGCGCTGTTAACTCTTCCCGGCAACATTCTTATCTCAAAAGGTGAGGCAGTTACCTTGCACGGGAAGACATTTTTCAACCATCAAGATTGAGAAGACAGAACCTGTTCGGCTGATTTCTTCTCGTCGGTCGGGCGTTCCAGAGTCATACGATTCAGTTTAGATGCGGTTAACAGCATCAAAATCGCAATCACGCCGGTCGCAGCACCAATCTGCAGGAACACGTGGCTATAAATAGCCAATGAAGCGTGTGCATCAGTGATATTAGAAGGCGCAGCAGTCAGTACGGCCACTTTACCCGCGATAATCGCCGCAGCCGCGGTGGTCAAATACCATGAACCCATGATAAAGCCCATCAGACGTTGCGGAACCAGCTGTGCAACCATCGCCAGACCCAGACCAGAAATCATCAGCTCGCCGATACTTTGCAGCGCATAGCTCAGCACCAACCAGTTAACTGACACGATACCTGCGTCATTGGCAAACGTTGCGCCCCACGGCAGCACCAGGAAGGCCAGTGAACACAGCACCATACCAATCGCAAACTTGTGCGGCATTGGCATGCTTTTACCCAGCTTGGCATAAATAGCGGCCAGAATCGGGCTAGCCAGCATGATCCAGAACGGGTTCAACGCCTGATACTGTTCTGGCTGGAAATCCATACCCAGCAAGTGGTTGTTAACGTTATGAATCGCAAAGAAGTTCAGTGAAGTCGGCATTTGAGCATAGAGTACGAAGAAGACGATAGCTTCAAGCATCAGTACGAATGCGACAATCATTTTACGACGTGCCAGACCTTTCAACGCGAACGTTTCTTTGCCAAAGATGCAAATAATGACAACAGAAACCACGGCTAGCGCCCAGCGAGCGATGGACTGGTTGTGCAGCAGGAAGCTAGAAATTGCCACCAGCGCCGCCACGCCCACGATAACCATCAGCAGTTTGCCGTAGTTGAGCGGTTGGAAGTCAGGCTTGGAACCCTGGTTTTTAACCCAGCGGCGGCAGAAGATGAAGTTCACCAGGGTGATCAACATGCCTACTACGCTCAGTGAGAATGCTACGCCCCAGCCGTATTGCGCTGCCAGGTAAGGGGTTGCCAGCATGGAGAAGAATGAACCGATATTCACCGACATATAGTACATGGTGAATGCACCATCGAGACGCGGGTCATCTTTTTGGTAACAGGTAGAAAGCAAAGAGGATGGATTTGCCTTAAACAAGCCACTGCCGACGGCGATAGTCGCCATGCCCATGTAAACCCAGAAAATGTCATGTCCAGAATAGGCAACCTGAGCATAGCCCAGTGCCAGGACAATGGCACCGAGCACGATTACGCGCTTGGAACCCAAAACTTTATCGCCCAGCCAGCCACCAATAGCCACGAATCCATAGACCAGTGCACTAAAGGAAGAGAACAGGGTGATTGAGGCGGCTTCGCTCAGGCCAAGCATTTTGACCAGATAAACCGCCATGATCCCTTGCAGGCCGTAGTAGCCAAATCGTTCCCATAATTCGATGGAAAAAATAAGGTAAAACGCGTGAGGCTGTTTGAAGGCGTTCATGCTGACGCTTTCGTTCGTTGGTGTTGAGTTTGTTTTTGACACTAAGACCTCTGTTTAATTCTGCTTACCCGAGGGTAAGTAGCACATAAGTCGCGCAATCGCGCTCTTTGCATTGTTATTAGGATGTGTGACGCGGTTAATGTTCACTATCTTAGGGGTTCAGGCAAGCTCTTAATCACACTTTGTTACAGTTATCATTCCCGAATTGATTGATATTTGGCCATGTTGTTAATCAGTCTTTAAATTTATGTTTAATTAGATAATCTGATTTATTCTGTGGTTAATAATCGAACAATTATTTAAGGCGGATAACCCTGTATTCAGGTTAATTATCAGATTAATGGTGCATTATTATAAGAATCGGCTGAGGGTAAATGCTGTTTTAGCCATTTTTAGCAGGATTATGTAAATGAGTAATCTACATCATTTTGCAAGCGTTTTTAAAAGGCGATTGTAATGTGATATTCGTCACTGTTTAACACTAAATTTTAGATAGGAATTAAGAACAGAACCAGGACAGACGGTAAGCGTTAGCAGGAGTCGCCAGAAAATGGTCATCGCAAGGCGATTTCACCTGCGATGACATCTTTAACGGTGACTTATACCAGGCGAGATTCGCCGAGGGTTTGGATTAAGCGATTCAACCAGTTATGCAGCGCGCTGCTTAATAAAATGTCTACGATTTGCGGGTGTTGATAACCCGCATCAAGTAAAGGTTGCAGCGCTGCGGCGTCAAATTTTTCTGGAGATTGAGTCAGAATTTGCACCACTTTCACCAGCGGCTCTTCTGCTGCTGTTGCAGAGTCGTTGACCTGTACGTCATCGAAAAGCTTCACAATATGGTTCGACTCACCGCCGTTTTCAAGATAATAACGACCATGGATCCCGGCACAGAACAGGCAGCCATTAATGCGTGAGGTAGCCGCGGCGGCCCATTCTTTTAGCGAACATTTTTCATCGCCGGGCTGCTGCATAATGTGCGTGCTGACTGCCGACAAGGCTTCAAGCGTGGCGGCATCATGTGTCAATAAACGGTAAAAAGAAGATTCACGCGCGTCAGGAGCACAGAAGTCCAGCACATCTAACTGTTGCTGATTTGCCTGCTTCAAATCGACTTCAGGCAGCCTCGATTGCCAGCGGCGCAGCGCCAGTGAAAATCCGCGTTGGCTGGTTTCTTCCGCGCGCGGAAAGCCGGGTAAAACCGTGGCCGGACGGCCCGCTAGCGCATTAATCACTGCCATCAGGCGTGCCTGGAAACTCACAAAGCCAATCAGCTGCGTGAACAGCACAATATCCTGCGTGCTTAATCCCACATCACTTAACTGCGTTAGCATCGACGGATTAATCAACGTCGGCTGAGTGGCCAGCAAACGGGCATATTGGGCTAGGTGAGTCTGGCGAATATTACTTTCACGTGAGGCATCAGGGCAGTTGAGCGGGGCGAGTCGTGCAGCGTAATGGCTACAAAGCGGCTGAATACCCGTGACCTGGGCCACGGTTAGCGCGCTGCTCAGCCGGTCATACAGTGACAGTGTCTGATAGCGTGAAATTGAGACATTTTGCGGAAACAGCTTGTTATAGCAAGTCTGCGCCGCGAATAGCAAACCCTGGCGTTGGGTGAGCAAACGGCGCAATGAAGGCTCTATCTTTTGTTCAAGACCCAGAAGAAAACTATCGGTGTTGTTAATTTGACAGGGATCTAATGGGGGTTGCCGCTGTTGGCTGGTCTGCGTTTCGTGATACCAACCATCAATCGCGGCCCGGCGCTGTTGTTCCATGATCGAGTCCTTTGCTTAGTGCAATTTCAGACTCTATCCTTGCCGATCGCTTACGCCAGATAAAATACTGTTAAGTGATAATTAATAGCTAAAAAGAATAGTAAGTTTTGCCGTCACGACGAGGGGCTTCGTTATTTAACGACTCGCCGAAATGGCTCGCAACTAACCTTTTAGTGAGTTCATGCTCGGGAGCGGCCAGCACGTCTGCCGTATTGCCGCGTTCGACCACTTCACCATTGTGCATCACCAGCACCTGATCGCTGACGTGCTTCATCATGCCGAGGTGCTGCGTCACGTAAATGTAGGAAATTCCGTGCTTTTCCTGCAATTCCAGCATCATGTTGATTATCTGCGAGCGCATCGACATATCCAGCGATGCCAGCGCTTCGTCGGCCACAATGACTTTAGGTTCCAGAATCAACGCTCTCGCCAGGGCGACACGCTGCACCTGACCAGAGGCGAGCATGTGTGGATAATAGTTGGCATGGTCTGGCAGCAAGCCAACCTGACGCAGAGTCTGGTTAATACGAATCTCTCGCTCAGGCGCTTCCATCGTGCTGGTTAAACGCAGCGGCGCTTCAAGGATCTGCCCGATACGCTGACGTGGGTTCAACGAGGTCGTCGGATCCTGAAAAATCATGCGGATCATCTGACTGCGATGGCGGTAATCGCCAAATTTCAGGCTTTGTTCATCAATCAGGATTTCACCGCCCGTTGGCTCAATCATTCCAGCCAGCATTTTTGCCAGCGTCGATTTCCCCGAGCCGTTTTCGCCAATAATCGCCAGCGTCTGCCGTGATTGAAGGGTAAAGTTAACAGGCTTTACCGCCTGCAAATTCATCTTGCGAAACAGTCCGGTACGGTAGCGGAAAGTTTTGTGCAAATCTCTGACTTCAAGCAGCGTCTCAGCCATTATTGTTCCTCCATATTCAGGGGAAAGTGACAGGCATAGGCGTGTGTCTTGGCCAGACGAAGACGCGGCGTTTCGATGCATTTTTTTTGTGCATAAGGACAGCGTGGCCCTAAACGGCAGCCAATCGGCAGATGCTCGAGTGACGGGATAGCACCCGGCAAGGTATTGAGACGGCTTTTATGCGGTAACGAATGTCCAAAGTCAGGCATTGCGCGGATAAGCGCCTGCGTGTAAGGATGATGCGGGGCTGCAAGCAAGTCTTCTACCATCGCACTCTCCACCGTTTGCCCACAGTACAGCACGTTAACTCGATTTGCCCATTTACTCATCATCTGCAAATCGTGGCTTATCAGCAAAATCGTGGTGCCGTTGTTTTGGTTAAGACGCGCCAGCAGACGAAAAATCTGCGCCTGAGTGGTTGGTTCCATCGCATTGGTAGGTTCGTCGGCAATCAGCAGGCGTGGCTGGTTAGCCAGCGCAATCGCAATCATCACCTTCTGACATTCACCCTCAGTGAGTTCATAGGGGAAGCTCGCCATAATATCTTTATGATCTTTGATGCCGACGCGGTGAAGCAGTTCGATAGCGCGACGCCAGCGCCATCTAAAACGCTGATACCAAAGCCCTTTATAGGTCCAGCCTGGAATGGCCTGAATCAGCTGTTTACCAATGCTTTCTGAAGGATCCAGGCAAGACTGAGGCTCCTGGAAGATCATCGAGACATTGTGGCCAATCAGCTTACGGCGCTCGCGAGGACTGAGCTGCAATAGGTCGATATCATCAAAGCGCATACGGTCGGCAGTAACGCGCCAGTTATCTTTGGTGACACCACAAATAGCCTTGGCTATCAGGCTCTTGCCCGATCCTGACTCACCTACTAGCCCGCGAACCTCGCCGGCAGTCAGCGTAATGCTGACACGATCCACCGCTTTGACCGGGCCATCGGAGGTCATAAATTCAATGGTAAGATTACGAATATCCAGTAACGGCATTATTGCACCCCTGCAATAATCGCGCGACGCACGCCATCGCCCAACAGGTTGATTAACAGCACGCTGATAAGTATTGCGGCTCCGGGTAACATAACGGTCCACGGCGCAACATATACCAGCTCCAGAGAATCACCGAGCATAGCTCCCCATTCAGGCGAAGGCAGCTGCGCGCCGAGGTTAAGGAAGCCAAGGGCAGAAATATCCATAATGGCCATCGACAGGCCACGGGTAAATTCGGTTACCAGCACGGAAATAATATTAGGGAATACCGCGTAGCGCAGAATTTGCAGCGTGGTTGCGCCATCAAGCCGCACCGCCACAACATACTCTTTTTCCATTTCATCGTGCACCGCGACATAAAGGGTACGCGCCATGCGTGGCAACAGCGCCAGCCAAACCGCCAGATAGGCATGTTCGAGTTTCGGGCCAATAAACGCCACTATCACGATAGCCAACAGTAGCGATGGAATCGACAATAGCGTATCCAGAATATGGTTCAGTATCGCTGAGCGAAGACCGCGAGTGCTGCCTGCCAGCACGCCAATAATTAATGCACAGAATGCGGCGGCAATTGTTACTAAAATCGAGCCGCCAATAGTAGGAGCTGCGCCGTTGAGAATACGGCTCAGCAGGTCACGGCCTAAATCATCGGTTCCCAAAAAGAATGAAACATCGCCATAGCGCGACCATGAAGGCGGTAGCAGCTGATAACCTAAAAACTGCTGATCGAGTTGATACGGTGCGAGCAGGCTGCCGAACAGGCATAGAAAAATCAGCGCCAGCACGCCGTAAAAGCCAACCATCGACAGACCGTCGCGATAGAAAATACGCCAGGTGTAGCGCAGTGGGCTAGGCACCTGTTTTTCGCGGTAGACGTTATCTAAGGGCATACCATTCCTTATGCTTCAATGGATTCAACAATGCGCCCAAAATATCTGATAGCACGTTCACCAAAATAACTAGCGAACCGACCACCATCACACCCGCTGAAATGGCGGCATAGTCCTGCTGGCGAATGGCGTTAACCATCCAGCGGCCAAGGCCGGGCCAGTTAAACACCACTTCGGTAATCATCGCCAGCGTCAGCATGGTTGAAAACTGTAAACCGAGCTGAGGAATAATCGGTGGCAAGGCGTTATGCAACACGTGACGGCGAATAATGGTGAAACGCGACAGGCCGCGAGTGGCCGCAGCTTTAACATAGTTTTTCGACAGCGCCTCGTCAGTACTAATGCGCATCAGGCGGATAACCTCGGTGGTCGGTGCCACGGCCAGTGCAGCAATCGGCAAAATCATGTGTTTTACCGCGCTGACTATCATTTCATGGCGATAAGGCGATTTGGACAGCCAGGCATCGATCAGCGCAAAACCGGTTACTGGCTTGAGTTGATAAAGCAGATCGATACGCCCGGACACAGGCAGCCAGCCGAGTTGCAGTGAGAAAAATAGCATCAGCAGCAGCGCCAGCCAGAAGACAGGAATTGAAAAGCCCAGCAGCGCCAGCGTGCTGATAGCCAAATCGGGCCACTTTCCACGCATCGCACCAGCGGTTAAACCCAGCGGGATCCCCACCAGCAAGGCAAGGAAAAACGACAGAATACACAGCTCCATAGTGGCTGGGAAAACGCTGATCAACTGCGCGCTGATAGGTTCACCGTTGATGCTAGACACGCCAAAATCAAACTGGCAAAGGCCGGTGAAGAAGAAACGGTAAGCATCCCACAACGAAGCTCCCTGTAGCGGAGCATGAGGGGTGAAATAGCTCAGGCTGAATGCGACCAGGCTTAGCAGGAACAGCGTGATGACAAACAGCAACAGTCGGCGCAGAGCGAAGATAATCAAGGTGTATTCTCCTCTGCCTGAGCGGGAATATTGGCATCATTATTCATGCCGGGTGAATCATCGCGGTATACGCCGGCAAACGACGAATTACCAAACGGGCTAAGCACTAATCCTCTAATATCATAGCGATAAGCCTGCAAGCGTAGCGATGAGGCCAGCGGTAACACTGGGAGTTCTTTCTCAAGAATAGCCTGAGCCTGCTGGTAATAATCGATGCGCTGCGAGAGCTGTTGCGAAAGTAAAGCCTGATGTAACAGCCCATCAAACTGCGGATTACACCAGTGAGCATAGTTGGTCTGCGAATGGATTGCCGCACAGCTGAGCACGGGGCGGAAGAAGCTGTCTGGGTCATTACTGTCGGTAGACCAGCCTGACAGTGTCAGGTCGTGATTCATTTCCATCAAACGAGCTTCCTGAAAACGACCTTCAACCGGCACAATAATCACTTTAATGCCAATCTGCCCTAAATCAGCCTGAATAAGTTCAGCAGTTTTCAACGGGCTAGGATTATAGGATTGCGAGACGACCGGCACCCATAAATGCAGGGTCAAATGCGTTTTCCCCAGGCTTTCAAGGATGTTACGCGCTTTTTCAGGATTATATTCGGTTACCTTGGCCGAGCTGTCATAGGCCCACGACGCGCGCGGTAGCACAGACGCTGCGGTTTCTGCCGTGCCGTAATAAATCGACTGCATTAGACGCTGATTATTAATCGCTAAAGCAATGGCTTCACGCACGCGGACATCGTCCATAGGCGGCTTGCTGGTATTAAATGCCAGATACGCCACGTTCATCCCAGGGCGTAGCGTCAGGCGCAAACGCGGGTCATCACGCAGAATCGACAGCTGACTCGCCGCAGGATAAGCCAGCACATCACATTCGCCGGTAAGCAATTTTGATATTCGGCCAGTGCCCCCCACGCCCATATCGATAACCACTTGCTGCATGCGCGGCACGCCTTTCCAGTACTTGCCGTTGCGCGCCAGACGCACATATTGCCCAGCACGGAAATCGGCTAACTGGAACGGACCTGTACCTACCGGCAGGCGATCGATTTGCTCTTCATTACCGCCTTTTTGCAGCTTGTCGGCATATTCAGCGGAAAGTATCGGCGCGTAATGGGTTGCCAGATGCCACAGGAAAGAGGCATCCGGGTTATTTAATTGGAACTCAACGGTATAGTCGTCGATTTTCTTGACGCTTTTCACCGTTTTTGCAAACTGTAAACTGTCGAAATAAGGGTAATCAGTGCCATTAACGCCGTGATAATGGTTTTTTTCATCGATGATGCGTTCAGTGCTGAACACCACGTCGTCGGCATTCATCATCCGCGTGGGTGTGAACCATGGCGTCGTTTGGAAAGGCACGTCTTTGCGCAGATGAAAACGATAAGTTGCGCCGTTGTCCAGCACTTCCCAGCTTGAGGCCAGTTCAGGGATCAGCCGATAGGTATAAGGGTCGACGTCCAACAGGCGATCGTAAAGTTGAGCGGCAAGGGTATCGATAATCAGCCCGCTGCTGGCTTTTTGTGGGTTAAAGGTATTCACCATGCCATTGACACAATAAACGAAGCCGGTCTGGCGGATATCATTTTCTGGTGCAGGCACTGGTGCTGGTTGCGTTTTTTCACTGGCCAGATGCGCAGCAGGTAACACTTCCGCAAACGTGGCGGCAGCAAAACATGACGACACGAGGCCGGCAATAATAAGCATCCAATGGGGTAAACTACGCATAAGGGCTTCAAATGTAAGTAAGCAATCCTTTAAGTGTACCGCACTCTGTCAGCCACCCAAACCATTGCGTAAAACTAACCTGCTTGAGAAACCAAAATTGAGTGTGGCAATGAGAAAAACTATCAACAAAGTGCTACTTCAGTTGCTTCTCTTCATCATTATCCTGTGCATTGACTTGCATCCCGTGTTTTTTAAGAATGCCTCTAAGCTGATGATAAGTCAGACCTAGCAGATCGGCGGCACGTCGCTGATTAAACCTGGCCTGCTTCAACGCCTGCTCTATCAACGATTTTTCAACCGTATTCAGCCAGCTTTTACTGTCGACAGGTAAGGCAGGCAAAGTGACTGGATTCTCAATGGACGACGACAACAGCAGCTGTGGAGCTTTTGTCTGGCGACTAAAGGGATTCAAGACAATATTATCCAGCGGCGTATCGCTATTACCGTGACGATACATTGAACGCTCGACCACGTTTTTTAACTCCCTGACATTGCCCGGCCAGCCGTAATTCAGTAGCGTTTGCCGCGCCTGTGGGGTAAATCCGGGGAACAACGGCAATGACAGTTCACGACACATCTGAATGGCAAAATGCTCGGCTAACAGCATGATGTCCTGCTGACGTTCGCGCAGTGGCGGCAGCTGGATCACGTCAAACGCCAGCCTGTCCAGCAGGTCAGCGCGAAACTTTCCGGCAGCAGCCAATGCGGGCAGGTCGTCATTGGTGGCACAAACCAGACGAACATCAACCTGCAAAGGCTGACTGCCGCCAACTCTTTCAAGATGCCCGTATTCAATAACGCGCAGAAGTTTTTCCTGCACCAGCATCGGCGCTGTGGCCAGTTCATCAAGAAATAGCGTGCCGCCATCCGCGCGTTCAAAGCGTCCAAAATGACGTTTTTGCGCTCCGGTAAATGCGCCAGCCTCATGGCCGAACAGTTCTGAATCCAGCAAGTTTTCATTCAGCGCTGCGCAGTTTAAGGAGATAAATGGGCCTTGCCAGCGGTCGGAAAGATAGTGTAAACGGTGAGCAATCAATTCTTTACCCGTTCCGCGTTCACCTGTCACCAATACTGGCTTGTTTAAGCGGGCAAGTTGCGAGACCTGTTCCAAAACTTCAATAAATGAATTGGCTTCGCCGAGCAAATTGTCAATAGTGACTGTCATAGTGAAATTTACCAACCCTTAGTTAAATTAATCACAATACTAATAAGCCTAGCAGAAGCCTCAGGAAAAAAATTGTTTTTATTCATAAGGATAAAAAAATCCTCAAGTTGGCATGACTCTTGTAATGACCATATATCAAAACACTGTTTACCGTTGACCTCTTGAGGTCAGAACAAGATAAGTTAAAGAGGACTATTCACTATGGGTATTTTTTCTCGTTTTGCCGATATCGTTAACGCCAACATCAATACTCTGCTGGATAAAGCAGAAGATCCACAAAAGCTGGTTCGTTTAATGATTCAGGAGATGGAAGACACGCTTGTTGAAGTTCGTTCAACCTCCGCGCGAGCTTTGGCCGAGAAGAAACAGCTGAGCCGCCGAATCGAGCAGGGTGAAGCACAGCAGGTCGAATGGCAGGAAAAAGCCGAGCTGGCCCTGCGTAAAGATAAAGACGATTTAGCGCGTGCTGCGCTTATCGAGAAGCAAAAGTTGGCGGAACTGGTGGCTACCCTTAAACAGGAAGTGATCACCGTGCAAGAAACGCTGGATCGCATGAAGTCAGAAATTGGTGAACTGGAAAGTAAGCTCACTGAGACTCGCGCTCGTCAGCAGGCATTAACATTGCGCCACCAGGCTGCTTCTTCTTCACGTGACGTCCGTCGTCAACTCGACAGTGGTAAAATTGACGAAGCTATGGCGCGTTTCGAACATTTTGAACGCCGCATTGACAGTATGGAGGCCGAAGCTGAATCCATGAGCATTGGTAAAAAGAAATCTCTGGACCAGCAGTTTGCCGATTTAAAAGCTGACGATGAAATTAGCGCGCAGATTGAAGCATTGAGAGCCAAAATGCAGTCTAACAAGGACGCGTAATTGTTGTCCGCCAAGAGAGGCTCGCAACAAGACTGTTATTAGTATGAGCACTGTTCTTACTGTTCTTTATAAATAAGGACACTGTTCTTAACATGGACACTATTATTCACAAGGACACTAAAGGAGTAGACATGAGCGTTCTTTTTTTAGCCATTCCACTGACAATATTCGTTTTATTTGTCGCGCCGATTTGGCTGTGGCTTCATTACAGCAACCGATCTCAGAACGGCAATCAGTTGAGTCAAAACGAGTTTCAAAATTTGCAACAACTGAGCGGCGAAGCGCAACGCATGCGCGAGAGAATACAAGCGCTGGAAGAGATTCTTGATGCTGAACATCCGGGCTGGAGGCAGTCATAATGAATACTATTAATACTGCGCTATCGGAAAGAAAGTTGTATCGCGTGCCGGAAGAGGGCGTATTTAAAGGCGTTTGCGCCGGGCTATCACATTATTTAGGCGTGCCAGTTAAATTACTGCGCGTGATTGTCGTGTTATCGATGTTCTTTGGCCTGTTCATGTTTACCGTAGTGGCCTATTTTCTGCTGGCCTGGTTGCTTGAAACTGCACCTGCAAAAAGTTTTGAAGGAGAACAGACTTTGTCTTCGCATGAACTACTGGCTCATGCTGACCGCGAGCTTAAGGCCAGTGAGCAGCGGATAAGACAGCTTGAACGCTACGTTACCTCTGAAACTTTTGGGGTTCGAAGCCGTTTTCGTGACCTTTAAGACCATCTTAATAAATCAATGCCACAGTGTACTCAGGAGGACAGCTTTATGCGTTATGCAGCAGCCGTAACATCATCGGCTAAAAGTGGCCTGTTGAAGAAGGCTTTCAAATTTATCATTATGATAGTGTTGACCTTTGCCCCTGCGGGCGTTGCAGCCAAAGTGTTGGGCGTTCTGGGTAGAGGCCCGCTGCGCTATGTTTTGGCGTTAGTGCTGGAACCTTTAGTCAGAAGGATTTTAACCGCGCTGTTCGGGCGCTATGCCAGGGAGAGCAATGAAAAGATTCCAAAATGAATTTAATTCTATGGTCAACCGCGGGTTAGACCGTCATTTACGTCTTGCCGTCACCGGGCTTAGCCGCAGTGGCAAGACGGCTTTCATTACCTCGTTGGTCAATCAATTACTTCATGTTCACAGCGGTGCGCGCCTGCCGCTGTTTTCTGCTGCTCGTGAAGAGCGGCTGCTGGGGATCAAACGCGTTCCCCAGCGCGACCTCGGTGTGTCTCGTTTTACCTATGATCAAGGGATTGCCCAGCTGTATGGCACGCCGCCAGCCTGGCCTACGCCAACTCGCGGCGTGAGCGAGATTCGCCTGGCGCTGCGCTATCGCTCCAATGATTCCCTGCTACGTCATTTCAAAGACACTTCGACGCTGTATTTAGATATTGTCGATTATCCCGGCGAATGGCTACTTGATTTACCGATGCTGGAACAAGATTATCTGAGCTGGTCACGGCAGATGGCAGACTTACTGCAAGGGCAACGGATTGAATGGGCGCAGCCGTGGTTAACATTGTGCCGCCAGTGCGACCCTTTGGCACCGGCAGATGAAAATCAGCTCGCCGCCATCGCACAGGCCTATACCGATTATTTAGTTCGCTGCAAAGATGAGGGGCTGCACTTTATTCAGCCCGGCCGCTTTGTGTTGCCGGGTGATTTAGCCGGCGCTCCAGCATTACAGTTTTTCCCCTGGCCGGAGCTGCATCAGTACAGCGATGCCCAGCTGGCGCAGGCGGATAAACACAGCAATCTCGGTATGCTGCGCCAGCGCTTTAACTATTACTGCAACAGCATCGTGAAAGGTTTCTATAAAGAGCATTTTATTCGTTTCGATCGCCAGATTGTACTGGTCGACTGCCTGCAACCTTTAAACAGCGGGCCGCAGGCTTTTAACGACATGCGCCTGGCACTGACACAGCTGATGCAAAGTTTTCATTACGGCAAGCGCACGCTTTTCCGCCGTTTGTTTGCGCCTTGTATCGATAAACTGATGTTTGCCGCCACTAAGGCCGACCATATCACCGGCGATCAGCATGCCAATCTCGTCTCATTATTACAGCAACTGGTGCAAGAAGCCTGGCAGAATGCGGCTTTTGAAGGGATAAGCATGGACTGTGCCGGGCTGGCTTCAGTACAGGCAACGGAAAGTGGCATTGTCGATTATCAGGGGCAGCCGATCCCGGCAGTAAAAGGTCATCGACTGGAAGATGGGCAGGCACTAACGGTTTACCCCGGTGAAGTGCCTTCCCGTCTGCCGGGCAACGCTTTCTGGGAACAGCAGGGGTTCCATTTTGATGATTTCCGCCCACGGCAGATGAATATAGATACCCCAATGCCGCATATTCGCATGGATGCCGTAATGGAGTTTTTATTGGGAGATAAAATGCGATGAGCGAGCCATTAAAACCGCGTATTAATTTTGATCAGGAAATCAAACAACCTGAAGATCCGATACTGCGTGCGGCCCAAAGTTTTGAAGGAGCTCAGGCCGAAAAATTTTTAGCCGTGGCCGATGCTGATCCACAGTTAGCGACAGAAGGGCAGGCTGAGGCAGTAGTGAGTCGCGCATTGAAACCACGTCGTAGCCTGTGGAGCAAAATGGTACGGCTCGGCGCGATAGTCTTCGCCGCCAGCGTGGTAGGTCAGGGCGTGCAGTGGATACATCAGGCCTGGATTGAGCAGGATTGGGTCGCATTGGGTGCTTGTACCGCTGGGGGATTAATAGTGGTGGCAGGTGTCGGATCGGTATTAACCGAATGGCGACGTTTGTATCGCTTGCGCCAGCGCGCCGACGAGCGTGACATGGCCCGTGATTTACTGCACAGCCATGCGCTGGGTCAGGGCCGGGCATTTTGCGAGAAACTGGCACGTCAGGCGGGATTAGACCAAAATCACCCTGCGCTGCAACGCTGGCAGGCATTATTGCATGAAACTCACAGCGATCGTGAGGTCGTCGAGTTGTATGCTCGTTTGGTACAGCCGGTGCTGGATACTCAGGCACGGCGCGAAATTAGCCAGTCTGCTGCTGAATCTGCTCTGATGATTGCCGTTAGCCCGCTGGCTCTGGTTGATATGGCGTTTATTGCCTGGCGCAACTTACGTCTGGTTAATCGTATTGCCAACTTGTACGGTATTGAGCTGGGTTATTACAGCCGTATACGCCTGTTTCGACTGGTATTGCTGAATATAGCCTTTGCGGGCGCAACAGAGCTGGTGCGTGAAATTGGTATGGACTGGATTTCTCAGGACTTGGCAGCCAGACTTTCTGCCCGTGCTGCGCAGGGCATTGGCGCAGGCTTGCTAACTGCTCGTTTAGGGATTAAAACCATGGAACTTTGTCGCCCGCTGCCGTGGCTGGAAGGCGATAAACCGCGATTGGGTGATTTCCGTAGCGAGCTGATTGGCAAACTTAAAGCAACGATGAATAAAAGCGCAAAACCGAATTGATCAATGACTGCTTAGAATAAGCATTAATGATGAGAGATTTTAGCTTAATGGCTAACTTGATGAATCTAAAGGATTAGTTTTTTCGGGAGAGTTTTAAAGTTAAATCGAGATGAATCAGGAAATGTAGCGCGATGGTGGTGGGGGAAGGATTCGAACCTTCGAAGTCGATGACGGCAGATTTACAGTCTGCTCCCTTTGGCCGCTCGGGAACCCCACCACGAAATTCGTGGATTTTACTTCTTATTTTAACTACATATATTTTAACTGCTTATTTTTCAACACTTAACGTGCTTACTAAATTTTTTATTTCTCTCGCCGCGTGGCTTGTCGCGGTAAGCGGGGCGCATCATATCAAATGAATCGCTGCTGTAAAGTGTTGAAAGAAAGAAAATAGTTTGAGTGCCGTTTTTTTGCACGTGCGGGCGTTTTCCTGAACAAAAACGCCCGCTAATGCTTACAAAATAACCGTGCGGTTACCGTAAACAAAGACGCGCTGTTGCAGCACTTTATAAATGGCGCGGCTGAGAACATTTTTCTCAACATCACGACCTGCGCGCATCATATCGTCGGCGGTGTAAGTGTGGTCAACATTAATGACGTCCTGCATGATGATCGGGCCTTCATCCAGATTATCGTTAACGTAATGCGCCGTTGCGCCGATAATCTTCACACCACGTTCATAGGCTTGATGATACGGACGAGCGCCAATAAACGCAGGCAGGAACGAGTGATGAATATTGATCACCTGGTTCGGGTAATGCTGAACAAAGCCCGGCGTCAGAACGCGCATGTATTTTGCCAACACAACATAGTCAGGCTGGAACTGGTCAATCTGCTCCATCATTGCGCTGTCGTGCTGCTCGCGAGTAAGGCCTTCATGACTTACCAGATGGAACGGAATGTCGAAGCGCTCAACCAATGTTCTCAGCGTGTCGTGGTTACCGATAACGGCAGCAATTTCCACGTCTAATCCGCCATATACTGATTTCATCAGCAGGTCACCCAGGCAATGTGCTTCTTTGGTCACCAGAATAACAATACGACGGCGGTCGGTGCTTTGCAGCTCGCGCAGTGAACCTTTCGGCAGCGCGCTGTCGAGATCGGCTAGTAATGCGCTATCGTTAAAAACGCCTTCCAGTTCGGTGCGCATAAAGAAGCGCCCAGTCCGGTGATCGACATATTCATTGTTCTGCACGATATTTAGCTCATGCTTGAAACAAATGGTGGTGATATTTGCGATCAGCCCTTTAGCATCGGGGCAAATAGTGCGTAAAACTTTAGTTTGAACGTTGTGATGTGACATCTTGATCCTGTCTCCCCCTTATTCCTCTCGTGGCAGCAGCCTTGGCTTACTGCGGAACGAAATCTTTTGGGGGGTGAGTATAAAAGTGTTTGTTAAAAAATATTTGGCGCATTATGCCGCGTTATTACCCGCAGCACTTCTTATATTTTTTGCCAGAACCGCAGAGGCAAAG
Organism: uncultured Gammaproteobacteria bacterium; assembly: GCA_963747655.1. Lineage (GTDB taxonomy): Bacteria > Pseudomonadota > Gammaproteobacteria > Enterobacterales > Enterobacteriaceae > Rouxiella. The sequence goes on from CAVVFS010000001.1 coordinate 251,901, forward strand.
ATCGTTTCTGCCAAGCTGAGGCTTGATTCCGTCGATATAATACCAGCGTTCGTTTAAACGAAGGAAGCGAGAACGTTCATGAATAATGACCGTTTCTGGACTATTGCTATCCTGATAACGGGCAGAGAACTCGACAAACCCTTCATTGGCATTTTTCCCAGGCTGAGTCGCGATAATGTGCAGTCCCAACCACACTGTAGAGGCGAATCCCTCTTTGAGCGCATCACGAAAGGTACTGGCGCCGCAGTCGGGATGCCAGCTGGCAATCAGATAATCGGCATTTTGGGTCACATAAGCGCTGTAGCGAGAACGCATCAGGGCTTCAGGTGTCGCTGCGGGACGCGCGCCTGAAATTGCAGGTTGGCAACATTGTTCAAACTCTGACTCGCTGCCGCAGGGGCATAAACTGGTCACATTAACTCCGAAAACTGGCAACGCGCAGAGTGCGCTATTGAATGCATAGGGGCGATATGTTACCTAACAAAGTCACTGGCTGACAACGCGCAAACGGCAGCAAACGTCTCTTCTTCCGGCATAAACAGGAAAAATAATGGCACGACAGTTGAAGATTGGCTTGGCACTGGGGTCAGGAGCTGCAAAAGGCTGGGCCCATATTGGCGTTATTAATGCACTGCATGAAATGGGAATTGAGGTCGATATTGTTGCGGGTTGTTCCGTGGGTTCGCTGGTCGGCGCGGCTTACGTTAGCGGTCGCCTGCCTGCTATGGAAGGATGGGTCAGGTCTTTTAGCTATTGGGACGTGCTGCGGTTAATGGATTTTTCCTGGCGTCGTGGCGGCCTTTTGCGCGGAGAACGGATATTCAATGCGGTATCGCAGCTGTTACGTATCGACAATTTCGAGCAGTGCAATCGTCAATTTGGTGCCGTAGCCACTAATCTCAGCACGGGCAGGGAGCTATGGTTAACCAAGGGCGATTTGCATCAGGCCATTCGTGCATCTTGCAGTATGCCCGGTTTGCTGGCACCGGTTTGGTTTAACGGTTACTGGCTGGTGGACGGCGCGGTGGTTAATCCCGTGCCGGTTTCGTTAACGCGCGCCATGGGGGCCGATATTGTTATCGCCGTTGATCTACAGCATGACGCACATTTAATGCAGCAAGATTTGCTGTCAGTGCAGGCTCATCCTGAAAGCGCTATCGATGAGCAGGAATTAAACTGGCGAGACAAAATTCGCCAGAAGCTGGCACGCCCGGTTTTTCGCCAAAACAATCAAACTCCGACCGCGATGGAAATTATGTCCACGTCAATTCAGGTATTGGAAAATCGCCTGAAACGCTATCGCATGGCGGGCGACCCACCTGACGTAATTATTCAACCTTACTGTCCGCAAATATCCACCCTGGATTTCCATCGCGCGGAAGAGGCGATAGAAGCAGGGCGGCTAGCGGTCGAAAAACAGACAGATCTACTGCTTCCATTGATTAAAAACAATCATTTCTGAACGGCTTAGCAACAAAAGAACGTTATATGATAATTCCGACGCGCAAAAGTGCGCGATATAGGCCACTATTAGGAGTAAGAAATTCTGGGAGACCCTGATGGACAAGCCACTTACAAGCAAGCACATTCTGATCGTCGAAGACAAAGCCGTTTTCAGATCGGTACTCGCCAGCTATGTGAGTTCGCTAGGGGCGACATTTAGTGAGGCTGTTAACGGGCTGGAAGCTTTATCTCTGGTCGAAGATATTCCCCCTGATCTAATCCTCTGTGATTTAGCCATGCCTGAAATGGGTGGCATCGAGTTTGTCGAAAATTTACGACTGCAGGGAAACAAGATCCCCGTGTTAGTGATTTCTGCGACCGACAAAATGACTGATGTCGCAACCATGCTGCGACTGGGCGTAGAAGACGTGTTGCTAAAACCGGTAAACGATCTGAATCGGCTTAAAGATGCACTGCTCACTACTCTGTATCCAAAACTTTTTTCTTCTCAGGCCATGGAAAAAAGTGACCTGATACAGGATTGGGAAGCCCTTTGCCGTAATCCTCACGAAGCAGCAAGATTGTTGCAAGAGCTACAGCCGCCGGTGCAACAAACGCTGGCCCGCTGCCGTATCAATTATCGTCAACTGACCATGGCGCAACAGCCGGGTCTGGTTTTAGATATTGCTGCACTCTCCTCCAAAGATTTGGGCTTCTACTGCTTAGACGTCACCCGCGCTAATGAAAATGGCGTACTGGCTGCTTTATTGTTGCGCGCTATTTTTAATGGCCTGCTGCGTGAACATCTGAGCAATCAGAATCAGCGACTGCCGCAAATGTCTTCTTTGCTCAAAGAAGTTAACCATTTATTTAAACAGGCACATCTGCAAGGGCAATTTCCGCTGCTGATGGGTTATTACAACGCCGAGCAGAAAAATCTTATTTTAGTTTCTGCGGGTCTGCACGCCAATATCAATACTGGTTCAAATCAGATTCAGTTGAGTAACGGGGTGCCACTGGGCACGTTAGGGTCGTCCTATTCCAATCAGGTCAGTCAGCGTTGCGAAGCCTGGCAATGTCAGGTCTGGGGTGCAGGTGGCCGCTTGAGACTGATGCTTTCTGCTGAATAAATGCGCATTTCCCTCCGAATTAGCGACTCTCAGACTCTGCTTAAGTCATGTTACCTTCCAGTTTAAAGAGAATACTCTATAACATTATTCCTAAGCCTTCCTCGTGTCAGAGTGATAGGTTCTTTCTAGGTCGCGCGGAAACCTTAAACTGTTATACTGCCGCGCAATAATATTCGCGCCTGTTTCACCGTAGCCGGAAAATAGTGGCGCTGACAGATACTTATTTGACTTACGAGTTTTTAATATTGGGGAGTTGCTTATGAAAGTAACCGTTTTTGGCATCGGTTATGTTGGCCTGGTTCAAGCGGCAGTATTGGCAGAAGTTGGGCATGAAGTATTATGCATCGACGTGGATGCCAACAAAGTTGAAAACTTGAAAAATGGCCAGATCCCTATTTTTGAGCCTGGTTTGACCCCACTCGTGCAGCAAAATTTCGAATCTGGCCGTCTACAGTTCAGCACCGACGCACAGAAAGGCGTCGCACATGCCGAAGTTCAGTTTATTGCAGTAGGCACACCACCTGATGAAGATGGCTCGGCTGATTTAAAATATGTCACCGCGGTAGCGCGAACTATTGCTCAATATATGACTGCGCCGAAAATCGTTATCGATAAATCAACAGTGCCGGTCGGGACGGCTGATAAAGTCCGTCAGGTAATGAGTGAGGCATTGGCACAGCGCGGTCTGGATATTTCTTTTAATGTGATTTCCAATCCTGAGTTCCTGAAAGAAGGTGCCGCGGTAGCAGACTGTATGCGCCCGGAACGTATTGTTATTGGTACTGATAACCCACAGGCTATCGAGCCAATAAAGGAGCTTTACGAACCGTTTAACCGCAATCATGACCGAATGATTGTGATGGATATTCGTAGTGCAGAGCTGACGAAATACGCCGCCAACTGCATGTTAGCGACGAAAATTAGCTTTATGAATGAAATGTCTAATCTGGCGGAAATGCTGGGGGCTGATATCGAAAAAGTCCGTCAGGGTATTGGTTCAGATTCTCGCATTGGCTATCATTTTATTTATCCTGGCTGCGGATACGGCGGTTCCTGTTTCCCAAAAGATGTTCAGGCTTTGATTCGCACCTCCGAGCAAATTGGCTATCAGCCAAAACTATTACAGGCAGTAGAGCAGGTTAATGCTCAGCAGAAATATAAGCTGCCTACATTTGTTGCCCGTCATTTTGGCCAAAACCTGGCCGGTAAAACGTTTGCACTTTGGGGCTTATCATTTAAACCCAATACTGATGATATGCGTGAAGCATCAAGCCGAGTGTTAATGCAGCAGCTTTGGGCAGCAGGGGCTAAAATTAAAGCTTACGATCCGGAAGCGATGAATGAAGCACAGCGTATTTATGGTTACCGCAACGATTTAGAACTAATGGGGACTAAAGAGGCTGCATTACAAGGTGCCGATGCGTTGATTATTTGCACAGAGTGGCAAAATTTCCGCGCGCCGGATTTTGATTTGATGAAAAGCTCTCTTAAGAACCCTGTTATTTTTGATGGACGTAATTTGTATGATCCGGAGCGACTCGAAAAACGCGGTTTTACTTATTATGCTATTGGCCGTGGTGCTTCAGTAGTTCCGGTGTTGTAAGGAGAGGGCATGAATTATTTAGTAACAGGTGCTGCGGGATTCATCGGTTATTTCGTTTGTCAGCGATTGCTCGCCGATGGGCATCAGGTAACTGGTCTGGATAATCTCAATGATTACTATGACGTCAATTTGAAATTAGCACGTCTGGCACAATTAGAAGATAAACCTGGATTCACGTTTATCAAATTAGATCTTGCGGATCGTGAGGGAATGGCTGCACTTTTCTCTGAGAATAAATTTGATCGCGTAATACATTTAGCCGCGCAGGCCGGTGTTCGCTATTCAATTGATAATCCTCTGGCTTATGTTGACGCAAATTTAGTCGGTTTTATGAATGTGCTGGAAGGTTGCCGTCATAATAAGGTTAAGCATCTGCTTTATGCCTCCTCAAGTTCCGTCTATGGAATGAATCGTAAGCAGCCTTTTGATACTCGGGATAATGTAGACCATCCGATTTCACTTTATGCCGCCACTAAAAAAGCCAATGAGCTAATGGCACATACTTATTCGCATCTCTATGGATTACCCACGACCGGTATGCGTTTCTTTACGGTTTATGGTCCATGGGGGCGTCCGGATATGGCGCTGTTTAAATTTACTAAGGCTATTCTCGCCGACAAAAATATCGATGTTTATAATCACGGCGAAATGCGTCGTGATTTTACCTATATTGATGATGTTACTGAATCTATCATCCGTCTGCAGGATATTATCCCAGAGCCTCAGCCTCAATGGACAGTTGAGTCGGGTGATGGTTCACAAAGCTCTGCGCCCTACGTGCTCTATAACATAGGTAATAACAATCCTATTAAGCTGATGACGTACATAGAGGCACTTGAGAGTGCGCTAGGCGTGGTTGCCAGGAAGAATATGCTACCTATGCAGCCTGGAGACGTACACGAGACCAGCTCTGACAGCAGGCCTTTATATGAGGTTACCGGCTTTAAGCCGCAAACTCAGGTGCCAGAAGGCGTGAAGAGGTTTGTCGACTGGTATAAAGATTATTATCAGTCTTAGAGCTGTATTACCACGGTGTTATCAGGGCACTAAATATCAAAGAGGTTGCAGATGCAGCCTTTTTTAATGCCTATATTGATATCGATATTCAGCAGTTGTTGAGGCATGGTTTATTATTGTGCGCCAAAAAGTTCAGGCAATAAAAAAACCACCGTATTAAGGGTGGTTTTTGAAATCATTATCTTGAGACTGGTATACAGCCAACAAAAACTTACAGCAGGAAATCGTCCAGCTGTTTGCCTTCGTCTTCGATAGCTTTCTTGATTACCGCAGGAGTACGACCCTGGCCGGTCCAAGTTTTGCTTTCGCCATTCTCGTCGATGTATTTATATTTAGCAGGACGGGCAGCACGCTTAGTTTTGCCAGTTGCTTTAGTTGCAGCCATAGTCTGCAGCAATTCATTTGGATCGATGCCATCTGCAATCAGCATTTCACGGTATTGTTGCAGTTTACGAGTGCGCTCTTCAATTTCAGCAGCGGCCTGAGTATCTTCTTCACGGCGCTCATTAACAACAACTTCTAATTTCTCTAGCATTTCTTCAAGAGTTTCCAGAGTACATTCACGAGCCTGGGCGCGCAGAGTACGGATGTTGTTCAGAATTTTTAATGCTTCGCTCATTATACTAGTCTCAATTTAAATTGGTGGGGGGCGTTTCGGTAATAATAGAATGCTCTTCTCTATTCTGCAATAGCCAATTTGTTATGTTGACGGTAATTTACCATTTATAAGCAGTAATATTTATGGTGATAGAAATATAACGATGATTAGCGACTATTAAACTTGGGCCTATAAGGCAAATTGATTAGCCGTTTGTGCGGTGTATAGCAGGTTTTAATCAGCCGGTTTTTTATAACGCCGGTAACCCGTAACAAATATCAATAGCTTTAACGTATAACTTATCGCGGCCTGTCACGGATTTATCTGTCTTGCTTTTAGCATTATGTGCCCAGCCTGTTCGTGATTATCAGTGTGGAGGCGGGCCTTTTTATAAAGTGGCATTATTAGCTGATTGTTTAATAATTGATTTATAGAAGCTGTTTAAGTGAAACTTATCCCGAGTTTATCGGTTGCGTAAACTAATTAGGACGAACAGTAATCACAAGTGCTGATTGTAAGTGTCTGTAATTTTCGCGCTTGTTTAATGTTGTGATACTTCGCACAGTTGATAGCGCCTGGATGCCATTAGCTCACAGCCCTGTGTTACAATTGAAAGTAAAAAGTCTTATCGGTTTTCATTATACAGTTGGAGTTACGGGCTCATGGCTCAGCTTTATTTCTATTATTCTGCGATGAACGCAGGAAAATCTACATCTTTGTTACAATCTTCATATAATTACCAGGAGCGTGGAATGCGCACCCTGGTACTTACCGCTGCAATTGATAACCGTTTTGGCGTAGGGATCGTTAGTTCGCGGATAGGACTATCTTCACCCGCTGAACTTTATAACCAAGATACCGACTTGCTTAAAATCATTAGCGAGGAACATTTCAGCCAAACGCTGCATTGTGTGTTAATCGATGAAAGCCAGTTTTTAACTCGTCAGCAGGTTGAACAATTAACTGATGTTGTCGATGGATTGGATATTCCAGTATTGTGCTACGGCCTGCGCACAGATTTTCAGGGTGAGTTATTTAGCGGAAGTCAGTATTTGCTTGCATGGGCCGATAAACTGGTTGAGCTTAAAACCATCTGTCACTGTGGCCGTAAGGCTAACCAGACACTCAGGCTAGATGAACAGGGCAGAGCGCTGCACGATGGCGCTCAGGTGGTTATAGGCGGCAATGAGCGCTATGTTTCCGTGTGCCGTAAGCATTATAAAGAAGCGATGGCCCAATAGCCTTTGATGACTCTTGCGATGAATAAGTTCTTTTTTACTTAATTCTCAGGTGATTTTTTTATTTATCGTAAGAACTAATACTCAAAATTCATTAATAGTCTTAATGTTTCGACATAAAAAAACCCGCTATGCAGCGGGTTTTATTTTTAACATCATTAACAGCTTAAAGAATGTCTTATCTGTTATTTTTTGGCTTTTTTGATTGCCGGAGCAGGAGCCGCTGAAGCAACGCGGGTCACGGGTTCTTCTCTTTCGGAGATAATGGCTAACGGTAATTCCTCACTAAACTTATTACCGTAATACGTATCCATCAATATCTGTTTTAGCTCAGAAATTAACGGATAACGTGGATTAGCACCGGTACACTGGTCGTCAAATGCATCTTCTGACAGTTTATCAACCTTCGCCAGGAAGTCTGCTTCCTGCACACCCGCTTCGCGTATTGAGGTAGGAATACCCAGCTCTGCTTTAATTTCATCTAACCAATTAAGCAGATTCTCGATTTTCTGTGCTGTACGATCTCCTGGTGCACTCAGGCCAAGATGGTCGGCAATTTCTGCGTAACGACGTCGAGCCTGTGGTCGGTCGTACTGGCTAAAAGCGGTTTGCTTGGTTGGGTTATCGTTCGCGTTGTAGCGAATAACGTTTGAAATCAGCATGGCGTTGGCAAGCCCGTGCGGGATATGAAACTCAGAGCCCAGCTTGTGTGCCATTGAGTGGCAAACCCCAAGGAAGGCATTGGCAAACGCAATCCCGGCAATAGTGGCCGCATTATGAACACGTTCACGCGCTACCGGATTTTTCGCCCCTTCTTTATAGCTTGCTGGCAGGAATTCTTTCAGCAGTTTTAATGCTTGTAGCGCTTGCCCATCAGAGAACTCGTTGGCCAGCACGGAGACATAAGCTTCCAGAGCATGAGTCACGGCATCAAGACCGCCAAAGGCACACAGCGATTTCGGCATGTTCATAACCAGGTTAGCATCAACAATCGCCATATCCGGAGTTAACGCATAGTCTGCCAGAGGATATTTTTGTCCGGTTGCGTCATCGGTAACCACGGCAAACGGAGTCACTTCTGAACCGGTACCTGAAGTGGTGGTGATAGCGATCATTTTCGCTTTCACGCCCATTTTCGGGAATTTATAAATACGTTTGCGGATATCCATAAACCGCAGCGCCAAATCTTCAAAATGAGTTTCTGGATGTTCGTAAAGAACCCACATGATTTTCGCGGCATCCATCGGTGAACCACCGCCTAACGCGATAATTACGTCCGGTTTAAAGGAGTTCATTTGCTCGGCACCTTTACGAACGATACTTAGCGTAGGGTCAGCTTCAACCTCAAAGAACACTTCAGTTTCAATGCCATGGCTTTTCAGAACGCGGGTGACTTGGTCGGCATAACCATTATTAAACAGGTAGCGGTCAGTCACGATAAAGGCGCGTTTTGCTCCATCAGTAGCCACTTCTTCGAGCGCGATAGGTAGTGAACCACGACGGAAATAAATTGATTTTGGAAGTTTATGCCACAACATATTTTCTGCTCTCTTCGCCACGGTTTTCCTGTTGAGCAGATGTTTTGGCCCGACGTTTTCGGAAATAGAGTTACCGCCCCATGAACCACAGCCCAGAGTCAGAGAAGGTGCAAGCTTGAAGTTATACAAGTCACCAATGCCGCCCTGTGAAGCCGGAGTGTTGATCAGGATGCGTGCAGTTTTCATTTTATCGCCAAAGTAACGAACGCGTTCTGGCTGATTATCCTGATCGGTATATAAGCAGGATGTGTGGCCAATCCCGCCCATAGTGACCAGTTTCTCGGCTTTATCTACCGCATCTTCGAAATCTTTTGCGCGATACATGGCAAGCGTCGGTGAAAGTTTTTCGTGAGCAAAAGGCTCGGATTCATCGACTTTTGTCACTTCACCTATTAATACTTTAGTGTTGGCAGGAACGATAATGCCTGCCATGGCGGCAATTTTAGTCGCGGGTTGGCCCACGATATCGGCGTTTAACCCGCCATTTTTAAGAATAATGTCTTGTACGGCTTTCAGTTCTTTGCCAGCCAGCATGTAGCCACCGTGAGTTTTAAAACGTTCTCTCACTGTTTCATAGGCGGAATCAACCACAATTACCGATTGTTCAGAAGCGCAGATGACACCGTTATCGAAAGTTTTCGACATCAGTATGGAAGCGACTACACGTTTAAGGTCGGCTGTTTCGTCAACCACAACAGGGGTATTGCCCGCGCCGACGCCGATTGCTGGTTTGCCAGAGCTGTAAGCTGCTTTGACCATACCTGGCCCGCCCGTTGCAAGGATCAGATTCAGGTCGGGGTGATGCATCAGCTCGTTAGACAGTGGCACGCTAGGCGCATCAATCCAGCCGATAATGTCTTTTGGCGCACCCGCTTTAATAGCGGCTTGCAGAACAATGTCAGCGGCTGCGATGGTGGCTTTGGCAGCGCGCGGGTGTGGCGAGAAGATAATGGCATTACGAGTTTTCAGGCTAATAAGCGCTTTGAAAATCGCTGTAGAGGTTGGGTTAGTGGTGGGAACAATGCCGCAGATAATGCCGATAGGTTCGGCAATGGTGAGAGTGCCATAGGTTTCGTCTTCAGCAACGACACCACAGGTTTTTTCATCTTTATAGGCATTGAAAATGTATTCGGAAGCGAAGTGGTTTTTGATGACTTTGTCTTCGATAATACCCATTCCCGACTCTTCGACGGCAAGCTTGGCCAGGGGGATTCGTGCATCGGCGGCGGCAAGGGCTGCGGCTCTGAAGATTTTATCGACTTGTTCTTGCGTGAACTCTGCATACTCACGTTGTGCTTTTTTAACACGAGCAACTAGCTCGTTTAGTTCAGCGACGTTTGTGACAGCCATGGTGTTCTCCTGAGAATGTTAAACTTTTTTAGAAAATAGCCGAGTCAGACACAGGTATAGTCATGGCAAACATTGCCGCCGATTCTAAATATGACTATGTATTAATAAGTTACTTGTGCCATTTCTCTATTTTCTTAAAAAGTTCAAGCGTCCTTTCCATTTTGGCAGTACATAACTTCTTAAAATTAATGATTATCCGACGTTTGCACTGTTGAAATTTGTGACTTTTCTCTTCTGTATGGCAATAGCTTACGCACTATTGAAGGGGCCAAGTATGATCAAGATCAACGAATTCATTAGCTGACACCTTTCAGCTTTTGGGGTTTTAATGCAACTTTATGAAAGATCGGTGTTTTATAATTTTTTTAATTGTATGCGTTTTAGGATAAAGCCGAAATTATTTTAATGGATAAATTAACTGCTTTTTAAGGAAAATCTAGATATTTATGCTAAACATCTTCATGGCATAAGGGCTGCAATTACAGTACATTAGCGCCCAATATGACTTTAATTTTCACCCTTTTTTGGGGAGCAATGCGTGAGCCAGACAATTTTAGACTTCTCGGGCTATATCAAGTTTTTTGTGGGCCTGTTTGCGTTAGTTAATCCTGTAGGTATTTTGCCGGTGTTTATCAGCATGACCAGTTACCAGGCAGCGGCGGGACGCAACAAAACCAACACTACGGCTAATCTTTCAGTAGCGATAATTTTATGTACTTCGTTATTTTTGGGCGATGGCATCCTTCATCTTTTTGGCATCTCGATAGATTCTTTCCGTATCGCCGGCGGGATGCTGGTAGTGACGATTGCTATGTCGATGATTAGCGGCAAGTTGGGTGAAGATAAGCAGAATAAGCAGGAAAAATCAGAAACCGCCATTCGCGAAAACGTTGGCGTAGTGCCGTTGGCTTTACCCTTAATGGCCGGGCCGGGCGCGATCAGTTCGACAATTGTCTGGAGTACGCGTTATCACAGCTGGGAAAACCTGTTCGGCTTCACGCTGGCGATTATCTTTTTCTCATTTTGCTGTTGGCTACTCTTTCGTGCGGCACCTTTGGTCATGAAATTACTGGGTCAGACAGGAATTAACGTGATTACCCGTATCATGGGGCTATTATTGATGGCTCTCGGCATCGAGTTTATTGTTACCGGATTGAAGGCGACATTCCCCGGTCTGCTTTAATTTCACACCATAGTTGTCAAACTTCGACGTACTCATAAAAAAAATAATTAAGCAGGAGCGATCACATTTCTGCTTAATTATTACTAAAACTAATATCCCTTCGCCTTATAATAGTGCATCTAATGTATCTAAAATGTGCCGATGCACCCTAATGTGGCATAAATCTGCATTTTGTAGCCTATTGTCGATCAACTCTCTATTTATACCGCTTTTCTTGGCCATTTCAGGCACTTTTTACCCTTTTTATTGCCCGATTTGACGTTTAATTCATCACATCATTCTGTGGCTCTTGTACATGCCGTTTCGAGATGTTATTAGTGTTTACCACGCAGATAACAGGTGTTTATTCTTAAAAGTAACCTTTTGTTAACGGAATCTGTTTGCACCAGTATGGCGCAGGGAAAACACTTAATTCTTGATTTGAATTTATAAAAAATATTTTAAAAACAAATAGTTAATTTTTATTTTTCCCTTAAATTTCACTGGTCGGTCTACTGGTTGCTGGTCATAAAAGCGAATTGCTTAACATTTTCGTTAAATTTATTCGCGCCAATTTTCAGCCTCTGGTAATTTTTGGCAACTTTTAAAATGAAAAAAATTTTGAAGTTTTGCTGAATTGAGAACGAATCTTGCAAAGCTTTCCCGGCTAAGTTCTAAAGAATGCGTTATTTCATTTTTATCAGGAGAGAAACGGTTGAAAACTACAGATACTCGCCGTGATGTAAAGCCTGCCTTTTGGCGCGATTTCTCTCAGCTTCTTTGCACAATTCCGGCAATCTTTTGTGAATTAAAGTCTTGGCCATATAGATTTCGACAGGGTATGGGTATCACTATTTCCTGAATAAAAAATACGCAGCTTGCTAGTCGTTGTTAGCGGGAAGCCGTTATAAAAGTCAGTAAAAACAGTATTACAGGTAATGCGATAGGGGAGTCTATCCGTAAGGAAAGACTGACAACTTGACGTTTCAAGGTGAGTAATTCGTTCCTGCTCGCCACGAAATTAAACCCGGTAGGGGTTAGCCTTCAGGCAAATAATAACAATTGGAGTTGATAGTAATGACCAACATCACAAAAAAACATCTTCTCGCCGCCGGTATTTTGGCAGCAGTTGGGGCAGCTTCATCATTTAGCACTTTTGCCGCCGTAGTTCCGGCCGGCGTTCAACTCGCTGCAAAACAAGAGTTGGTGCGTAACAACGGTGCTGAAGTTCAGTCCCTTGACCCGCACAAGGTTGAAGGCGTTCCAGAATCAAACGTTATCCGCGACTTGCTTGAAGGCTTGACTGACACGTCGCAAAAAGACGGCAGCGTGATTCCTGGTGTAGCGGAAAGCTGGGAAAACAAAGACTTTAAAGTCTGGACCTTCCATCTGCGTAAAGATGCTAAATGGTCAAACGGCCAGCCAGTCACTGCGGGCGATTTCGTTTATAGCTGGGAGCGCCTTGCTGATCCGAAAACTGCTTCTCCGTATGAAAGCTATTTACAGTACGGCCACGTGGTGAATATCGACGAAATTATTGCCGGTAAGAAAAGCCCTGACACCTTGGGTGTTAAAGCCCTGGATGACCACACGTTGCAGGTTACTCTGAGCGAGCCGGTGCCTTATTTTGTTAAAATGTTGTCTCATACTTCGCTTAAACCTGTTTATCCACCGGCCGTTGAGAAATATGGCGACAAGTGGACTCTGCCAGGCAACTATGTCAGCAACGGTGCTTTCGAATTAAAAACCTGGACGGTCAACGAACGTATCGTTCTGGTTCGTAACCCTGACTACTGGGACAACGCCAAAACTGTGTTGAATCAGGTCACTTTCCTGCCAATTTCTTCTGAAATCTCTGACGTTAACCGCTATCGCAGCGGTGAGATCGACATGACCTATAACAACATGCCGATTGAACTGTTCCAGATGCTGAAAAAAGACCTCCCGAAAGAGCTGCATGCCGACCCGTACCTGTGTACTTATTACTATGAAATCAACAACCAGAAAGCGCCATTCACGGATAACCGCGTGCGCACCGCGCTGAAACTGGGCCTGGATCGCGATATTATTGTCAATAAAGTCAAGGCTCAAGGCGACCTTCCAGCTTATGGTTTCACGCCTCCTTATACCGACGGTACTTACGGCAAGCTGACTCCTCCTGCATGGTTTAAAGAAACTCAGGATCAGCGCAACGCTGAGGGCAGAAAACTGCTGCAAGAGGCCGGTTATTCCGCCAGCAAGCCGCTGAGTTTTACCCTGCTTTATAACTCTTCAGATTTGCACAAGAAGCTGGCGATTGCCGCCGCGTCTATCTGGAAGAAAAATCTGGGTGTTAACGTTACGCTCGAAAATCAGGAATGGAAGACCTTCCTCGAAAGCCGCCACGATGGCAACTTTGACGTAGCGCGCGCAGGCTGGTGTTCTGACTACAACGAACCTACCTCGTTCCTGAATATTATGCTTTCAGACAGCAGCAACAACTCTGCACATTATAAGAGCCCGGCATTTGACAATATCCTTGCCCAGGCGTTGCAGGCGAAAACAGACGAAGATCGTGCCGATTATTATCAGAAAGCAGAACAGCAGCTGGATAAAGACTCCGCGATTGTTCCGGTCTTCTATTACGTGAATGCTCGTTTAGTTAAACAATACGTTGGCGGTTATAGCGGTAAAGATCCGCAAGATAACGTTTACGATAAAGATCTCTACATCGTTAAACACTAGTCAATGCAAGAGCAGGGCGGTTACCCGAGCCGCCTTGCTCTGAATAGTTTGATTGAGACAGTAGTAACACGCTGAGCAAAGCAGGTACGAGCAATGTTAAAGTTTATTTTTCGTCGTTTTTTGGAAGCGATCCCTACGCTGTTTATTCTGATTACGATTTCATTTTTTATGATGCGCCTCGCCCCGGGTAGTCCGTTTACCGGAGAGCGTAATCTTCCCCCAGAAGTGATGGCTAATATTGAGGCGAAATATCACCTTAATGACCCGATGTATAAACAGTATTTCCATTATATGGAGCAGCTGGCGCATGGGGATTTTGGCCCGTCTTTCAAATATAAAGACTATAGCGTCAATGATTTAATGGCTGCTTCTTTCCCGGTATCGGCGAAATTGGGCCTGGCCGCGTTTATTCTTGCAATTGTACTTGGTGTTTCGGCTGGTGTTATTGCCGCCCTTAATCAGAATACCCGGTGGGATTATACGGTGATGGGGTTTGCCATGACCGGGGTTGTTATTCCAAGCTTCGTGGTTGCACCATTATTAGTATTGGTTTTCTCAATTATGCTGAGATGGCTGCCCGCGGGTGGCTGGCACGGCGGTGGTTTTAAATACATGGTTCTGCCTATGGTGGCGCTGTCTCTGGCCTATATCGCCAGCATCGCGCGTATTACCCGTGGTTCGATGATTGAAGTGCTGCATTCTAACTTTATCCGCACTGCTCGCGCCAAAGGCCTGCCGATGCGTCATATCGTTTTCCGCCATGCGTTGAAACCAGCACTGTTACCGGTAATTTCTTATATGGGGCCCGCTTTTGTCGGCATTATTACCGGTTCAATGGTGGTCGAAAGTATTTACGGATTGCCGGGTATCGGCCAGTTATTTGTCAATGGTGCATTAAACCGTGACTACTCGCTGGTATTGAGCCTGACCATTTTGGTCGGTGCGTTAACAATTCTTTTTAACGCGATTGTTGACGTGCTATACGCCGTTATCGATCCGAAAATTCGTTATTAAGGCTGGAGCACGCCAATGATGTTAACCAAAAAGAAAAGCAGCGAAGCTCTGGAAAACTTTACAGAGAAGCTGGAAATCGAAGGGCGTAGCCTGTGGCAGGACGCTCGTCGCCGGTTTATTCATAACCGTGCCGCGATTGTCAGCCTGGTAGTTTTACTATTAATTACGCTGTTTGTTATTTTCGTTCCGATGCTGTCGCATTTTCGTTATGACGATACTGACTGGAATATGATGTCCGCCGCGCCTGATTTTGCCTCCGGGCACTTTTTTGGTACTGACTCCTCAGGGCGCGATCTGATGGTGCGTGTGGCAATCGGTGGGCGTATCTCATTGATGGTCGGCGTTTCTGCTGCGCTGGTGGCCGTAATTCTCGGAACATTGTATGGATCGGTTTCAGGCTATCTGGGCGGCAAAACTGACTCGGTCATGATGCGTCTGCTTGAAATCCTCAACTCCTTCCCATTTATGTTCTTCGTTATCCTGCTGGTGACTTTCTTTGGGCAAAACATCTTCCTGATTTTTGTCGCTATCGGCATGGTGTCGTGGCTGGACATGGCGCGTATTGTTCGCGGCCAAACCCTGAGTCTGAAACGTAAAGAGTTTATCGAGGCGGCGTTGGTTAGCGGAGTTTCAACGCGCAATATCGTCTTGCGCCACATTGTTCCCAACGTGCTGGGCGTGGTGGTGGTTTACGCCTCTCTGCTGGTGCCAAGCATGATCCTGTTTGAATCTTTCCTGAGCTTCCTGGGTTTAGGTACTCAGGAGCCGCTGAGCAGCTGGGGCGGCTTGTTAAATGATGGGGCTAACTCCATGGAAGTCTCACCCTGGTTACTTTTCTTCCCGGCAGGTTTCCTGGTTGTCACGCTGTTTTGTTTCAACTTTATCGGCGACGGGCTGCGTGATGCGCTCGATCCAAAAGATCGTTAAGGAGTGTAAAAATGAGCACCATTGAATTTAGCAATAGCACTCCACAGACAGTCGATGCCGTCGAAAAACCGATTCTGCTGGACGTGAAAGACTTGCGTGTCACCTTTGGCACCCATGATGGCGATGTCACCGCCGTTAATAATCTCAACTTTGACCTGCGTGCCGGCGAAACCCTGGGCATTGTCGGTGAATCGGGTTCCGGCAAATCGCAGACCGCGTTTGCACTAATGGGATTGCTGGCCAGCAACGGTCGTATTGATGGTTCTGCCAAATTTAACGGCAAAGAGATCCTTAATCTGCCGGCAAAACAGCTCAACAAGCTACGTGCCGAGCAGATAGCGATGATCTTTCAGGACCCAATGACCTCGCTTAATCCGTATATGAAAGTCGGTGAACAGCTGATGGAAGTGCTGATGTTGCACAAGCACATGAGCCGTTCCGAGGCGTTTGAAGGTTCGATTCGTATGCTGGATGCAGTGAAAATGCCGGAAGCGCGCAAGCGTATGAAGATGTATCCACACGAGTTTTCAGGCGGCATGCGTCAGCGTGTAATGATAGCGATGGCACTGCTGTGCAGTCCAAAACTGCTGATTGCCGACGAACCGACTACCGCGCTGGACGTGACTGTGCAGGCGCAGATCATGACGCTATTAAATGAGCTTAAACGAGAGTTCAACACTGCGATCATCATGATCACCCACGATTTGGGCGTAGTCGCGGGCATTTGTGACAAAGTGCTGGTGATGTATGCGGGTCGCACCATGGAATATGGTCAGGCGCGTGACGTGTTTTATCAGCCGAGCCATCCTTATTCTATCGGCCTGCTTAACGCCGTGCCCCGACTGGATGCCGAGGGCGAGTCATTGCTGACAATTCCAGGCAATCCACCAAACCTGCTGCGTCTGCCGAAAGGCTGCCCGTTCCAGCCGCGTTGTCCATACGCCATGGACGTCTGTTCAAGTGCACCGCCGCTGGAACGTTTTGGTGATGGTCGTCTGCGTGCCTGCTTTAAGCCAGTGGAGGAGCTAGTATGAGTGAAGTAATCGGTATTTTTCCTCCGAAAACCACGCCAGAGGTGGAAAGAAAAGTCTTGCTGGAAGTGGCCGATCTTAAGGTCCATTTTAATATTAAAGACGGAAAACAGTGGTTTTGGCAGCCATCGAAAACCCTGAAAGCCGTAGACGGCGTGACTTTGCGCCTGTACGAGGGCGAGACACTGGGCGTGGTAGGCGAATCAGGTTGCGGTAAATCAACTTTTGCTCGCGCGCTGATTGGCCTGGTTAAGGCTACTGAAGGTCGCGTTGCCTGGTTGGGTAAAGACTTGCTCAATATGTCTGATGCAGAATGGCGCAACACCCGCAGCGATATTCAGATGATTTTCCAGGATCCGCTGGCCTCGTTGAATCCGCGAATGAACATTGGCGAGATTATTGCTGAGCCGCTGCGAACCTATAATCCAAAAATGCCTAAGGAGCAGGTGCGGGAAAAGGTTAAGGCGATGATGCTCAAGGTAGGCCTGCTGCCAAACCTGATTAACCGTTATCCGCATGAGTTTTCTGGTGGCCAGTGTCAGCGTATCGGTATTGCACGTGCGTTGATTCTTGAACCCAAGCTGGTTATCTGTGATGAACCCGTTTCCGCACTGGACGTTTCGATTCAGGCACAGGTGGTTAACCTGCTGCAACAGTTGCAGCGTGAGATGGGGCTGTCGCTTATTTTTATCGCCCATGATCTGGCGGTAGTGAAGCATATTTCGGACCGCGTGCTGGTAATGTATTTAGGGCATGCCGTTGAATTGGGGACCTATGATGAGGTTTATCATAATCCTCAGCACCCATACACTCGTGCGCTGATGTCTGCTGTGCCAGTTCCTGACCCTGATAAAGAGCGCAATAAAAAGATCCAGTTGCTGGAGGGGGAGTTGCCTTCACCAATCAATCCGCCATCAGGCTGTGTGTTTCGTACTCGCTGTCCGATTGCCGGGCCAGAATGTGCCGAGACTCGCCCGCTGCTGGAAGGCAGTTTCCGCCATGCGGTGTCATGCCTGAAGGTCGATCCATTGTAATTGCACTGTTTTAATCGCGTTATAGAGTGTGGAAAGCATAATAAAAAAACCCCGCAGCAATGGCGGGGTTTTCTTTTGTGGCGGAAGAGACTGAGTAAATCACTCTTTCCACAGAATATGGCAAAGCTTGTGGTCTTTTTCACGGCACAGCAACACGCGGGCAAAGACATCGTTGATCTTCTCGCCGTCGGCATCGGCTAAGCCAATCACGACTTCCGCGAAGAAGTCTGGATTAAGGTCAAAGTCGACGTGATCGGCCCAGTCTTCGGCTGGATCGTACAGCTCGGCGCCGCCGCGCTCTTCGAATTGCAGGTTAAAAATCAGGATGTCCGCAGGATCCAGGTTATCTCCAGCCAGTTCGAGGAAGATATCGTAGGCTTGTTCAAGGGTTTCATCTTCGGTCAGGCGATTATTCAGATCCATATTCTTCTCTTTCAATAGTTTGTGGTGTGATAAGCAGCCAGACAAATAGGGCAACAGCACACGTCGGCATACCGCTTATGACAGGGTCTATTAGAACATCCCCGCCGCCGCTTTTACAGTAATGGACTGAAAAAGTAGAACAGACGCTCGACAATCCGGTGCCAGAAAGGCCGTTTTAGCCAGACTTTTGGATCGAGCAGGGTCGAGCGCGCCAGATAATCTTCCTGTACAACCGCTAAATCTGCCCCAAAACCAGCATCGTCTATAACTAGCGTAATCTCAAAGTTTAACCACAGGCTGCGCATATCCAGATTGACCGTGCCGACCAGGCTAAGCTGCCCATCGACCAGAATGCTCTTGGTGTGCAACAGTCCTCCGTTAAACTGGTAAACTTTGACCCCTGCTTCAAGCAATTCGTTAAAGAATGCGCGACTGGCCCAATCTACCATCATTGAATCGTTCTTTAATGGCACGATAATGCTAACGTCGACGCCACGCTGTGCGGCGGTGCAAATTGCGTGCAATAAATCGTCGCTCGGCACGAAATAAGGCGTAGTCATCACCAGCTGTTCTCTCGCCGAATAAGAGGCGGTCAGCAGGGCCTGATGGATCATGTCTTCCGGGAAACCCGGCCCAGAAGCAATCACCTGAATAGTATGGCCGCTTTCTTGCTCAAACGGCATCTGATTAGAGTCAGGCTCAGGCGGCAAAATGCGTTTGCCGGTCTCTATTTCCCAGTCGCAGGAGTAGACGATGCCCATGGTTGTGGCAACAGGCCCTTCCATTCGCGCCATCAAATCGACCCACTGACCCACGCCGGCGTCCTGTTTGAAAAGGCGAGGGTCAACCATATTCATACTGCCGGTATAGGCGACATAATTATCAATCAGCACAACTTTACGATGCTGGCGCAGGTCCATGCGGCGCAGGAACACACGGAAAAGGTTAACTTTAAGTGCTTCTACGACTTCGATACCCGCGTTGCGCATCATGGCCGGATACGGGCTGCGGAAAAATTGCAGGCTGCCCGCAGAGTCCAGCATCAGGCGGCAATGCACACCGCGTCGAGCCGCGGCCATCAACGATTCCGCGACCTGATCGACCAACCCGCCAGGCTGCCAGATATAGAACACCATCTCAATGTTATGCCGCGCCAGCTCGATATCACGCATGATAGCTTTCAGCGTGTCATCGCTGGTGGTCAGCAGCTGTAGCTGGTTACCTTTGACACCCGCAACACCCTGACGACGTTCGCAAAGCTGGAACAGCGATTTAGCAACATCGCTGTTTTCAGTGGCAAAAATGCGGTGGCAACCCTTGAGATCGTTTAACCAGCGGGCGGTTGAAGGCCACATTGCCTTGGCGCGCTCGGCACGTCGTTTCCCCAAATGCAATTCACCAAACGACAGATAGGCAATTATTCCCACCAGTGGAATGATAAAGATAATCAGCAACCATGCCATGGCCGAGGGCACGGCACGACGCTTCATTAAAATGCGTAACGTAACGCCAGCAATCAATAACCAGTAACCAAAGACCATTAGCCAACTGATTACTGCATAAAATGTTGTCATAAGGGCGAAAAATCCTGTTCGCGAGCAATCTGGAGAGTTTACGCAGAGTGAATCAAAGGTTAAACCTTTTATACAATTTTATCTGCCGCTTCAATCAGCTAGCCCTGATTGAGTTGTAAAAAGGTGAGTAAATCGCTGTAGACTGTAATATAAGCGTAGCTAAAACTATCAATGGCATGAGCGCGATGATCTATAATGTCTGCGCTATTTGATCAGAGCCTCTTGCTTAAGGAATATTTGTTGTATGAAACGCAGTAGGAATGAAGTGGCACGATGGCGCATGCTGCGTCAGACTCAAAGAAGGAAGAGCCGTTGGCTGGAGGGGCAGTCGCGACGTTACCGACATATTTATCGTATTCGCGCGATACATTCTCTGCAACATCAACGTCTCAGTTTATATACTGTTATCACCGACTGGTAATATGCAACGGGTGGCCACTTTTAAGGTTCAACCCTCTAAGCGATAGGTAAATTTTCAGCCGTTGTCTTTCATGCGAAACAGGGCGCCACACTTTGGGCAAACCAACGTGGCGTTTTTACGTACTTTTTCGCTGATTTGCTCGGTTGAAGCGTGGCATTCAGGGCAATTGACCTTGGTTGTTTTACTGGTCAGAAACTTCAATCCGTCGAAGAATGACATAATCGGCTAACCTCACAGGTAGGGGTAATCAGTCTACCACGTAAGTAAAAGCTTAGCTTGGCAGTTCATAATAAAGAAGCAGGACCTGCCTGCATCTTTACAATAATCGTGTCTTTTAACTAATCAGTTAAAATTCAATAGATTAGTCAAAAATAACTAGATTAATTAAAATTAAATAGTTTTCTTGAACGGCTTCACAGTCACTTTCTGATATACGCCCGCCAGCATGTACGGGTCAACTTCCGCCCAGCTTTTTGCTGCTTCAAGGCTTTCAAACTCGGCAATAATTAATGAACCGGTCATCCCTGCATCGCCCGGCTCTTCGCTGTCGATAGCCGGAAGCGGTCCGCCAACCAATACTCGGCCCTGATCTTTGAGCTTTTGCAGCCGATCAATATGTGCCGGGCGTGCGATGCGTCTTTTTTCCAGAGAGTCATGAACATCCTCTGAATAAATCATGTATAGCATGGTTCACCTTGTCCTTTATTTTCAAATAGTTAAAATTAATGTTCAAACAAAATACAAAAATTATTAGCCCGTATAGGCGCTATATCGCCCTATAAAGATTTACAATATCGTAACCCCGCGTCGCTGAAAAGGGCGCAGAGTGAATCAAAAGTGCAGTATTTGAGAATAGTTTTCATCTGCTTATTGAATATGATTGCTATTTGCATTTAAACTTGCAGATTCACCGGAAAATGAATCACTATGCAGCTGAGAGCGATGTCTTTAACCAATGCTATGCCGTTAAAAAAACAGTCAATCATTCGTAGAGTTACCTTGCCAGCGCTGTTGTCGATAGGGCTTCATGGTGCAGTCATCGCAGCTTTGCTCTATGTCACCATCACCGATTCCGTGAAGATGCCAAAGCAGGAACAGCACGTCATGAGCGTGACGATGGTTAATCCGGCAACGTTTGCTCCACCGCCTGCGCCGCAGCCTGTAGCCCAGCCAAAACCTGAGCCAGAACCCGAACCCGAGGTGAAGCCTGTTCCTGTGCTCGCCCAGCCGGTGGCTATTCCTTTACCTGAGCCGAAACCCAAGCCTAAGCCGAAACCGAAACCAAAGCCGGTGAAGAAAGTGGTTGAAAAACCTAAGCCGCGACCGCATCCGCAGCCTAAGCCCGTAGAGAAAGCGCCAGAAACTGTAAAAACCGATTCAGCCCCGCTGACTGCGCAACACGCACCGCTTGCTCCAGCGCCTAAGCCTGCTGCCGCGGCCGCGACCTCTGGCAGTACCAGTGGCCCACGCCCGCTTGACAGAACTAAGCCGCAGTATCCGGCGCGCGCATTCGCACTGCATATTGAAGGCCGCGTTAAAGTGCAGTTTGATGTCGAAAGTGATGGCCGGGTTGATAACATTCAAATTCTTTCTGCCGAGCCACGTAATATGTTTGAACGTGAGGTAAAAACGGCCGTCAGTAAATGGCGTTACGAACCTAAAGCGGCTAAAGGTTTGACCGTGACTCTGGTATTTAAAATGAACGGTAGCGGCGGTGTAGAAGACTAAACTTCATCGCTGTCTAGAACGTGCCTGTAATATAAAAGAGATAAAGCTTCGGTTTTATCTCTTTTTTTATATTTGAATTCTTTGACGCATTTATAAACATTTTTCCACTTTGTTGTCTATCCTCTTTTGTATTGATGGTTATTTATTCTTCTTAATGCCTTTTCATACGAATAAACAATCGTTAATACCCCCGATTTTAAAATGAAAGATTATTGGCAGCCGCGTTTTCTGTCTGGCTCGGATGAGTCGTCAAGGTGGCTGATAGTGCCATGATCGTTTCATGTCATTAATTTATAGAGGAAATAATTATGACGAATAATGATCCGACTCTTTATCCATCTCATGATGACCTGGCAATTAACGCCTACAGAATTAATACTAAGCGTATTTCATGGGGCGCGATACTGGCAGGCGTTATTTTATCAATCGTGACCTATATACTGCTTTCCACTCTCGGTACGGCTATCGGTGCATCAACGGTCGATCCTCTCCATGAATCTAATCCAGTTAACGGCTTAGGCACGGGAGCGTTAATTTGGATGCTGGCCAACGTACTTATTTCTTACGCCGTCGGTGGTTATGCCGCCGGGCATTTAGCCAGAAGAGAAGGGGGATTACATGGCGTATTATCCTGGGCTGTCGTCACTTTAATTTCGGCATATATTGTCGCCACGTTAGTGAGTAGCGCGGTGGGTGGTGCAATGAATATCGCAGGCGAAGGGCTAAAAGCCGTGGGCAGTGGTATTGCCAGCGCAATGCCTCAGGCGGGAAGCCTGGTTAAAGATAAGCTACAAGAGGCTAATATCAATCTCGACGATTTGCAGAATCAGTTAACGACAACGCTGCGTCAAACTGGCAAACCGCAGTTACAACCTGAAAACCTGCAACGTCAGGCACAAATCGCGGGTGACCAGGCGATGCAGCAAACGGGCAGTTCTCAGACTCCCGATAAAGATTTGCAACAGTGGTTAAGCGGAGTTATTCAACGCGGTGATAGCTCACTACAAGCTGCCGATCGTGATGCGCTGAAAAACATTATCAAGGCCAGAACCGGTAAATCCGATCAGGAAGCCGATCAAATAGTTGATAAAGCCCAGCAGGCCTATGCTCAGGCATACCAAAAGTATCAGCAGGTCAAAGCCGATGCGGAACAAAAGGCGCGTGAAGTTGCCGATAAAGCCGCCTCACAGCTTTCTAAAGCCAGTTGGTTTGCATTCGTATTATTGGTCATTGGTGGCGTAATTGCCGGATTCGCCGGCCAGCTAGGCTATCGCAAACAGCCAGAACATTTGATGTATGGCGATAAAACCACCACCACACATTTGAAACGCTAAACCAGCGCAACAGAACCGCAGACTTTACTAATCAGATGCAATAAATAGTGATTATTCAGAAAGTTAGCGCATGATAAGCAGGCGTAATTCGCGGCCATACAGCATGGTCGCGAATTACGTGATTCAATGATGACTGGAGACGACTTAGTGTTCTAATGTTTCACCGGATTCCACGCTGAACTGACTACGTCCTTCAGGTAAAGTCCGGGATTTTCCGTGTTCATCCACCGCGACATAGGTAAACACGGCTTCCGTAGCGATATAACGCTGGCCAATTGGCTCCGAAGAAACCTTTTTGACCCACACTTCAACATTGATGTTTATTGAACTGTTACCGGTTTTAATACAGCGTGCATAGACGCACACTACGTCACCGACGGCGACAGGTTTGAGGAAGGTCATGCCATCAACACGAAGGGTAACTACGCGACCCATAGCTATTTCTTTAGCCTGGATAGCGCCGCCCATGTCCATCTGAGCCATTAACCAACCACCAAAAATATCGCCATTTGCGTTGGTATCTTTAGGCATTGCCAAGGTGCGCAGCACCATTTCACCATTGGGTAACTGATGTTTATCGTTCATATAGGCTTCACATTGAAAGAATTGAGAATGCATCCCCCAACCCTTCAACCTACAGATCCGTTGGCCCGTAAAATGCCACCTCTCTGCACATTGAAAGCGAGTGGGGACCTTCAACTATCTGACGTCATAATGACGACTATTTTTTTTCTTCTTTTTCTTCTTCAGGCATATGTCTGAAGATATAAATGCCGCTTATCAGTGTGAATATCAGGGTCAGAACGGTGAGTCCAAATACCTTGAAATTAACCCAAACGCTTTCCGGCAACCAGAATGCAACATAGATATTCGTCAGGCCGCAGACAAGGAAAAAAATTGCCCAGGCGATATTCAGTTTGCCCCAGACCGCATCTGGTAAGGTGAGCTCTTTGCCTAACATCCGCTGAATCAGCGGTTTTTTCAAAATCAGCTGACTAACTAACAGCGCACCTGAGAACAGCACATAGATTACCGTTACTTTCCACTTAATAAACAGATCGTCATGGAAAACCAGGGTCAGGGTGCCAAATACAGCCACCATCACAAAGGTAATCAGTGTCATTTTTTCCACTTTACGATATTTGATCCAGGTAATGATCAAAGCCAGGGCAGTGGCGGCGATTAACGCGCCCGATGCAACGTAAATGTCGTAAAGCTTATAAAAAACAAAAAAAACAATCAGGGGAAGAAAATCAAGGAGCTGCTTCATACTTCATTCCATATTATAGGTAAGCTCTGACTATACCTGATCCTTTTGTGCCTTCAAAATACCCGGCATTTTCATCTGGGCAAAGTAGAGCATTACCGAATCTGGCAACTTTACCAGTGTTATTAGCCAAATGAGGCGCTTGCTTGCAGTTAGTTACATTATGACGGCCATTAAGGGCATGCATACTGCGGCGCAAAACAAAGGCGCATCGTAGCGCCTCTGGTTTTAATGCAAAACGGTCACTTAACTCCGCAACTTACTATAAAGGCGGAACAAATAAATAAGCAGAAAAGCTGAAATCAGGTTGCTTATAGCACTAAAAATAACCGTGGTGACTTGCGGATCGAGGAACTTAAGATGGCTAACGGCCAACAGCACCAGCATTTTAGCCGCTAACCACAGCATAATTGCCGGGACAATCAGGCGACTATTAGCAAATGCCAGCTTGGCACTAAGCTTGACTGATTTAAAGATGCCCACTTTTTCCGTTGAAACGATTACCGGCGCAAATGCTACCGCAACAGCAATGATCAGACCTGGGACAATGAACAGTGTCAGGCCAAGCTGAACAATCAGCGTGCACAAGAACATCAGCAGCAAAATACGCGGTAGAGTTGGAGCAGAGGCACCAATCGAACGCAGCGCGCTGGTGCGCACCCCAGCAGAAACTTGCTGAATTAAGGTAATCATTCCTCCAACCAGCAGCACATTGCCTACCAGTGCAGAAAACGTGGCAGCGGCAGAAACCTTGAGAAGCACCATTTGCTGCTCGGGAGTCATCGACTGGATAATTTGCTGAATGCTCATACCGGCGGTATCAGAAAGCGAATCGCTGCCGCTGGTCAACAGGCTGAGCTGATCGCTGTCCGGAGTAAAAGCATGATTTAAAATGACGGTAATAAATGCGGTCAACAGCGCCAGCAGCAAAATGCTGCCCAGCTGATTGCGCAAAAAATTTAAACTGTCACGGTACAACGAGCTAGCCGTGATAGGCATGAAGGCTCCTAAGGGTATCTATAATAATTTCCGAACCGGGATTGTACTCTGTAATTGCTGCTCTGGCACCCCGGCAATCTGAGTAATCGTACTTCTTACGTAGTCTTACTTTTGACGTTTTTTTACGCGCAGGCTTAAGTCGGCCACATCTTGTTAATGACACGACTTTTAAGCATTAAATAAGAGGACAATCGGCTTATTAAAAGATTCAATTATCGGATAAATAAGTAAAAATCAGCACTTTTAGCATAAAGATGATTGTTTCTTTTTGTAAGGCCAAGTGCATCTCAATTGTAAATCTGATCACCGTAAAACAGGCCAGACTCTGTTCGGCGTTTATTTTCGACGGCTGATTGCATTATTCCTTTAAGCCTTTAAGCCTTTAAATCGCTGATGCTTCAAGTGGAATTGCTGCCACTAGTGGCGGCAGTCCATAACGCGCCCGAGCGCGATCGCAGGCCTCGTTCGTCACTCCGTTTAATCCCGACTGATCAAACTCGTGGCAGGGCGTTGGGCGATTTAAATAAATAGAGCAGGAAACCGATTGACCAATTTCACCCTCGAGTGCCACACAGCGAGGCGAGCGGACGTTGGTGCCTTGCATACAGCTTAGAAATGGAGTGGCTTGCTCTGTCAGCGCCTGCGGAACAACGCCGCCGGCCTCTTCAGATTCAGCCCAATAAAATGAAACGCGGAAATAGGCGCAGCATGCGCCGCAGGAAATGCATGGGTTATCAATATCGCTCATCTTGGAAGCTACCGTAAACGGAAACATAAAACCAAAACCAACAGTGAGCCTGGAAATTACTCACTCCATATTTTTTCCGCAACTGATATTTCATTACCAGCCGTTAGGGTTAAAACTGCCTTTTTTTGATCCAGATCAATTCCTTTGTTTTTAATGAGTTATAATCGATTTAACGAGGTGCAATTACATCATTTTTCATATAAAAACCTGAACTCGCTACGGCAAATGTTTTGCGGAGTGTGGCTAAATACCCGCAAACATAGATAACCACTACGAGGAAAAGGATAATGAAAGCAGCATACTGGGCACTGCTCGCCGCCACCGCCGTTTTGCCAACGGTAGCTAGTGCCAATCAGGCAGGGGACGTCATCGTTCGCGTAGGTGCCGCAACGGTGGTTCCGACGGCAAATTCGCCGAGCGTATTAGGGTCTTTAGGGTCGTTCCATGCCAGTAATGATACCCAGATGGGCCTGACGCTTGGGTATATGTGGACAGACAATATTGGTACTGAACTACTGGCAGCCACGCCGTTTAAGCACAGAATCGGCCTGCACAGCACCGGTGACATCGCTACGGTGCGCCAGTTGCCGCCGTCACTGATGATGCAATACTATTTCGGCAGCAAAGAAGACAAGTTCCGGCCTTATATCGGCGCGGGTGTTAACTATACCAACTTCTATAGTGCACACTTCAATCAAACCGGGACTAACGCTGGTCTGAGTGATCTGAAAATGACTAACTCGTGGGGCTTCGCAGGGCAAGCGGGTGTGGACTATAACATTAATAAAAGCTGGTTGCTGAATGCGTCAGTGTGGTGGATGGATATCAATACTAAAGCCAAATTTAAAGCGGGTGATGACCAGCAGTCTGTTCATACTCAGCTTAACCCGTGGGTGTTTATGTTCGCTGTAGGTTACAAGTTCTGATTATCGGGAAAGTGCGATAACTGAAAAAGGCGTCATCTCGACGCCTTTGTTACATAACCTGCATTACGGAATGCTATTATTTGATTTGTGTATCGTTTTCTACAGAACGCACACCAGCAACACCACGGGTTACGGCAACGGCATCTTGAGCTTCAGCGGCTGAAGACACGAATCCGCTCAGCTGTACGCGGCCTTTAAAGGTCTCAACGCTGATTTCACGTGATTTAATGTTGTCATCTGCTAACAGAGCAGATTTAACTTTAGTCGTCACTACGGTGTCATCAATATAACCACCGGTTCCTTCCTGCTTTGGTGTTGGTGCACAGGCTGCAAGGGTGGTTACTACTACTGCTGCCATACAAATAGCCGAAAGACTTTTTAGTAGCTTCATTTTTAATTCTCCATGCAATGTGTCATCACTAAATGACCAATTCACCCAATAAACCTATCTGCTACTTTATCTCACAAAACACATTTTCCAATACGGACAATGCTTAAAAGAGACAAGTACATGATTAAGAATAATAAACTATCTGCGCAGTAAGTGTGGTTTAAAAGTGCTGGAAGTACAGTATCAGGCGGTAAAAAAGTTATACAGGTTGAAAAAAATAAAGCCCTGCTCACAAAAATGGCAGGGCTTCGATAAAGCATACGGGAAATTATTTAGCTCGATGCTTTTAGCCAAATATTTTTATAACCCAAATTTTAAATCACCACTTTTACCCGAAATAATCAGCTGCGGGTTGCGGCTTTCATCTCGCTGACAAAACGAGAGAGCTGGGCCAGAAGCTCTGCTGGATCATGCTGATTGTTTTCGATGATACGCACAATCGCTGAACCAGAGATAGCTCCAGCGGCACCGGCTGCCAGAGACTCCTTGACCTGCGAAGGTTCGGAAATACCAAAGCCCTGTAACGGCGGTGCAGCATTAAACTCGCGCAGCTTGTCAATCAGGTGGTTCAGTGGCGTAATTGCGCGCTTTTCAGTACCGGTCACGCCTGCTCGAGACAGCAAATAGGTATAACCGCGTCCGTGAGAGGCAATTTCACGCAGCAAGTCGTCGCTGGCATTTGGCGGACAAATGAAAATTGGTGCCACGCCGTGACGAAGAGCGGCCGCTCTAAAAGGTGCGGACTCTTCAAGTGGCACATCGGCAACCAGGACAGAATCAACACCTACCTCGGCACAACGAGCATAGAAGGTGTCGATACCTTTATGGAATACCAGATTGGCATACATCAGCAGGCCGATGGGTATTTGCGGATGCTTTGCGCGAATTTTTTCCAGCATTTCGAAACACTGCGTCGGCGTAACGCCTGCGGCAAAAGCGCGCAGGTTGGCATTTTGAATTGTCGGGCCATCGGCCAGTGGGTCAGAGAACGGAATGCCCAGCTCCAGCGCATCAGCACCGGCTTCAATCAGCGTATCGATAATTGCCAGCGAAAGTTCTGGATTAGGATCGCCAAGAGTGACAAAAGGAACGAAAGCGCCTTCGTTTTGGCTTTCAAGACGCTTAAATAATTGTTGATAGCGTTCCATCAGATCTCTCCCCGGGCAGTCAAAATATCGTGTACGGTAAATATGTCTTTGTCGCCGCGACCAGAGAGGTTGACTACCAGAATCTGTTCTTTCTGCGGGTCCTGTTTGATCAATTTCAAGGCGTAAGCCAGCGCGTGAGAAGACTCCAGCGCAGGAATGATCCCTTCATTTCGCGACAGGGCTTTAAAAGCCTCCAGCGCTTCGTCATCGGTAATGGAGACATACTCCGCGCGACCAATGCTGTTCAGGTAGGCGTGCTGCGGGCCAACAGACGGGAAGTCCAGACCTGCGGAGATTGAGTAAGACTCTTCAATCTGACCTTCGGAAGTTTGCATCATCGGCGCTTTCATGCCGAAATAAATCCCTACCGGCGCATGTTTTAGCGGTGCGCCATGTTGCCCGGTTTCAATACCCAGACCGGCAGGCTCAACGCCAATCAGCTTAACGCTGGTGTCATCGATAAAGTCGGCAAACATACCAATAGCATTGGAACCGCCGCCAACGCAGGCAATAACCGCGTCCGGCAGGCAGCCTTCACGCTCTTGCATCTGAGCTTTAGTTTCTTCGCTGATCATACGCTGGAATTCGCGCACAATAGTCGGATACGGATGCGGGCCTGCTGCCGTTCCCAGCATATAGTGCGCATTTTCATAGCTGCCCGACCAGTCACGCAGCGCCTCGTTACAGGCATCTTTTAGCGTTGCAGAACCGCTGTGCACAGGAATAACTTCTGCGCCCATCAAACGCATACGGAACACGTTTGGCGACTGGCGCTCAACATCTTTAGCACCCATATAAATGCGGCATTTCAGACCAAGCAGCGCACAGGCCAACGCCGACGCAACGCCGTGCTGACCCGCACCGGTTTCAGCGATAATTTCGGTTTTACCCATGCGTTTGGCCAGCAAAGCCTGACCCAACACCTGGTTAGTCTTGTGCGCGCCACCGTGCAGCAGGTCTTCGCGTTTGAGATAAAGCTTAGTGTTGGTGCCCGCGGTCAGATTTTTACACAGTGTCAGCGCAGTAGGGCGACCGGCATAGTTTTTTAGCAGGTCGATAAATTCTGCCTGAAACTCTGGATCGCTCTGTGCATTAACAAAAGCTTCTTCCAGTTGATTCAGCGCTGGCATCAGAATTTGCGGCACATACATGCCACCAAATTCGCCGAAGTAGGGATTAAGTAAAGTCATTTGTTCTTTTCCTTTAACACTCAATTAGTAAGCGCGCAGCGTCTGGAATACCGCGGTAATCTTGTCCGCATCTTTGATTCCAGGTTCGCGTTCGACACCTGAGTTGAAATCCAGTCCGGCGCAGCCAAGCTGTGCGGCTTCGACGCAGTTATCTGCACCCAGGCCACCGGCCAGCAACACGTTATCAAGCTTTTGACCTGCCAGTTTGCTCCAGTCAAAGCGATGCCCCGTGCCGCCTTTGCCGTTGTCGAGCACGTAACGTTCGACATGTTGCAGGTTGCGCTCAGGCACCGAGTCTTTCACGCTCAGCGCTTTCCAAATTTGGCAACCTTGCGGCAAAGCTTCGCGCAAATGGTTGATATAAATCTGGTCTTCGTCACCGTGAAGCTGCACAGCAAACAGATTTAACGCCTTGGCTTTTTCAGCCACCTCTGCCACCTCGGCATCGCGGAACACGCCCACATATTTCAGCGGAGCGCCGCTTTGTACCTGACGCGCCTGAGCACTGTCGATAAAGCGTGGCGATCCGGCAACAAAAATGAGTCCGCCATAAATAGCACCAGCCTGATAGGCCACGTTGGCGTCTTGCGGACGTGTGAGGCCACAAACTTTATTTTCACCCAGCAACACGCGACGAACGGCGCTGGTTAAATCGGTTTCTGACATCAGCGCGCTGCCAATCAGGAAGCCGTTAGAGAAGCGGCACAGCTCGCGAATTTGTGCGTAATCGTTAATGCCTGATTCACTGATAACCGTTACGCCGTGAGCAACGCGTGGTGCCAATTCGCGAGTACGATTCAGATCAATCGATAGGTCGCGCAGGTCGCGGTTGTTAATACCAACGACTTTAGCCTCGAGCGCGTTAGCACGCTCCAGTTCTTCAGCGTTACTGGCTTCCGTTAACACGCCCATATTCAAGCTATGAGCCACGGCTGCTAACTGGACATACTGCTCGTCATCCAGCACTGAGAGCATCAGCAAAATGGCATCGGCCTGATAAAAGCGTGCCAGGTGAATCTGGTAAGGGTCGATAATAAAGTCTTTGCACAGCACTGGCTGAGTCACTGCCGCACTGACCAAAGGCAGAAAATCGAAGCTGCCCTGGAAATATTTTTCGTCGGTCAGCACGGAAATGGCTGAAGCAAAATTTTTATAAACACCCGCAATTTCAACCGGATCGAAGTTTTCGCGAATAGTACCTTTCGACGGCGAAGCTTTTTTACATTCGAGAATAAAAGCCGTTCTGGCACCTTTCAGCGCGTGATAAAAACTGCGTTCACTTGGCTTAATATCGTTCTGAAAACTGGCCAGCGGTTGCTGTTCTTTGCGTGCCGCGACCCAAACTTCTTTATCGCGGACAATCTTGTGGAGCACGGTTTCCTGCTGCATCACTTATCCTCTTGCTGCCAATGCAGTAACGCGCTTGAAAGGCTCTCCGCTGCGCATTACTTCCAAAGCTTTCTGTGCGTTTTGTTTTAAATCTTCCTGACCGAACAGACGCAGCAGCATGGCAACGTTTGCAGCCACTGCGGCTTCGTGCGCCGGTTCACCTTTACCTTGTAACAAGCGTGTAAGAATGTCACGGTTTTCTTCCGGTTCGCCGCCCTGTAGGGCAGAAATCGGATAATTGTCTAATCCGAAGTCCTGCGGGGTCAGTTCGTAGGTCGTAATCTCACCATTTTTCAGCTCGGCAACCTGAGTCGGGGCATGAATCGCTACCTCGTCCATACCGCCACCGTGAACCACCGCTGCACGCTCATAACCAAGAGTGCGAAGTGTTTCGGCAATAGGGCGCACCAACTCCGGGCTGTAGACGCCAATCAGTGCCAGCGGCGGTCTTGCCGGATTGATAAGCGGCCCAAGCACGTTAAACAAGGTGCGGGTTTTCAGCGCCTTACGAACTGGCATCGCGTGGCGAAAACCGGTGTGATACTGCGGCGCAAACAAGAAGCACACGCTTAAATCATCTAGCGCAGCGCGAGATTGTTCGGCTGGCATATCCAGTTTGATACCAAATGCGGCCAGTAAGTCAGACGACCCCGAACGGCTCGAGACGCTACGATTGCCGTGCTTGGCAATTCTTGCCCCACAGCAGGCCGCCACAAAAGCGCTGGCGGTGGAGATATTGATGCTGTTTGTGCCGTCACCGCCGGTTCCAACAATATCGGCAAACGGATAATCGGGACGTGGGAAAGGCTGCGCATCTGCCAATAGAGCCTGTGCTGCACCGGCAATCTCGGCCGGTTGCTCACCGCGCACCTTCATACTGATTAGCGCTGCTGCTAACTGTTCGGGTTCAAGCTCGCCTTTAACGATAGCGCTAAACAGCGTCTGACTCTCTTCCTGAGTCATTACTTTTGCCTGGAATAGATTTTCCAAAATACCTGGGATAGTTTGCGTTTCCATGACAGCTCTCCTTACGCCAAAGCCCAGGCCAATGTCTGCTCTAACAGACGGGCACCCTGAGAAGTTAAAATAGATTCCGGGTGGAACTGGAAACCGCAAACACGGTCTTTATCGTGACGCACGGCCATCACCATGTCACCAAAACGGGCATTCACCGTCAGTTCTTCTGGAATATTACTGCCCACCAGTGAGTGATAACGTGCTACTGGCAGCGGATTATTCATCCCGGCAAACATGCCCTCATTGTCGTGAGTAATAGAAGACGCTTTGCCGTGCAGGATTTCACCTGCCTGACCCACGTGACCGCCGTAGGTTTCGACAATCGCCTGATGACCCAGGCAAATCCCGATAATTGGCAGATTACCACGCAGACGGCGCAGCAGCTCGGGCATGCATCCGGCTTCAGAAGGAGTTCCCGGCCCCGGCGAAAGCAGCAGCACCGGTTTTTCCATCTGGCTGAGTTTCTCAATAATGACGTCTGCCGGTATTTGGTTACGATAAATAACCACGTTGTGGCCGCTTGAACGAAGCTGGTCTACCAGGTTGTAGGTAAATGAGTCTACGTTGTCTATCAGTAAAATGTCGGCCATCTTAAAACACCTCTTTAGCATGATGGGCAGTAGCGATGGCGCGCAGTACGGCACGGGCTTTATTACGGGTTTCGTCGGCTTCTGCCTGTGGTACAGAATCGAGTACCACGCCGCCGCCAGCTTGAACGGTCGCAATACCGTCTTCAACATAGGCTGAACGGATTACGATGCAAGTGTCGAGATCACCTTGGGCAGTAAAGTAACCGACGGCACCGCCGTAACTGCCGCGACGTGAGCGTTCAGACTCGGCAATCAGCTGCATAGCGCGCACTTTCGGTGCACCTGTCAGCGTGCCCATGTTCATTACCGCCTGATAGGCATGCAGCACATCAAGGTCTGCGCGCAGAGTGCCGACCACGCGTGAAACCAGATGCATTACAAAGGAATAGCGGTCAACTTTAGTTAGATCAGCGACATAGCGACTGCCCGGTTCGCAGATGCGGGCTAAATCGTTGCGCGCCAGGTCGACCAGCATCAAATGCTCGGCCAGCTCTTTATGGTCGGTTCGCATTTCCAGCTCGATACGGCTGTCCAAATCTGCATCCAGTGAGCCGTCAGCGCGACGACCACGTGGGCGAGTACCAGCAATCGGATAAATTTCGATTTGGCGATTGGTGGCATCATATTTCAGCGCGCTCTCAGGAGATGCGCCAAACAGCGTAAAATCGTTGTCCTGCATAAAGAACATATAAGGACTTGGGTTACTATTTTTCAACGTTTCGTAGGCCGCCAGCGGGGCTGGGCAAGGCAGAGAGAAACGGCGTGAAGGAACAACCTGGAAGATCTCACCGACACGAATCGCTTCTTTCATCTTTTCAACCACACCGCCGAACACTTCATCACTCTGGTTGCAGCTTAGCTGCATATCGCTAACGGTTTGATGAGGAATGGCATGTGGCGGTTGTTTCAACTGATGTTGCAGTTGTTCCAGACGTTCAAGCAGACGCAGTTTTTCTTCCTGATTTGGCGTGAATACGCTGGCCTGCAGGCGGCTGGTGCGTTTCTGGTGGTCCAGCACCAGCAGAGTTTCTGCCAGATAGAAGCAGAAGTCCGGGCAGCGCTGATCGGCGCGCAGCTGCGGCAAGTCTTCAAATCCAGCGACTAAATCGTAGGCAAACAGGCCGCCGAGGAACATGGCTTCGCGCTCATCCTCTGGCGATTCCACCAGATTCAGCACGTTGCGTAGAGCATCGAATACTGACTTCGAACGCAGGCGAGCATCTTCATCCTGCATGGTGTCAATCACTGGGAAAGTCAGTTCACGACCATTAGGACGAACCACGTTTTGCACGTCGCCAGGCAGTGACTCATCCAGCAATGGCAGTAAGGAAGCCCCGTTTGTTGTCAGCGCCTGAATATTGACCACGCGACCCAGCGCCGTAATGCGAAGGGCGCTGTCGATAATCAGCAGGCTCTTCAGGCTTTCTTTAGTATTGACTTCAGCACTTTCGAGCAACAGCGTTGCAGGGCGTGCACCGCATAGCTGATGGAAGATAGCCGTTGGATCACCACGATGACTTCCCTGTGATGTCAGTAACTCTAATTTATGCCTTTGATTACTCATGATTTTTCCTAATTTTTTCCACAAAAAAGCCCGCGTTATGCGGGCTTCGGGTATCTGCAGCGTCTGATGACAGCTATGCGCGATTACACCGCCCGCGTAGGGGAGGCGCGCCACCAGCTGTTAGAAGAAGTCATGTTGTTTTTCATCATCAGTCACTCTTGTAAGTTGTGCTTGCCTGAATTCGGTTGTCACGGCGTACCGTGAACTTGTGTACTAGTAAACTAGTTCGACACTGTAAAGTCAACCCACTTTTTTGCATTGCTTTAGCTATTTGAGGGCATCCCACAAAATTGGCTGCAAATTGATTGAAAAGCAGGCTAATTAAAACCCACGGCGAGATAGCGGTAACTCCGCGAGAGCTTACGCGTTATGATAGGCGCAGTTTTTTATAATAGGTCTTTCTATAATTATTATGACATCCAGCTTATCCAATAATCCTGCGTTCACACCTCTTTACGACCTGCATAGCCACACAACTGCCTCTGACGGCTATCTCACGCCGGAAGAGCTGGTGGCTCGTGCCGTTGAAATGCGTGTGGCGGTTTTAGCTATTACCGACCATGACAATACCGATGGTCTGGCGCGTGCTGCCGCCGCCATTGAGCAGCAGAATCTGCCATTGCAGCTCATTAATGGCGTCGAAATCTCGACGTTATGGGAAAATCACGAAATTCATATTGTTGGGCTGCGCATCGACCCTGAACATCCCGCCATGGTCACATTGCTAGAGAAACAGGCGCAGCTGAGAGTTGAACGAGCACAAGAAATTGGCCGTCGTCTGGCCAAAGCGCGCATCGAAGGTGCCTGGGAAGGCGCATTGAGACATGCCGATGGTGGGGCAGTGACGCGTGCTCATTTTGCACGATATCTGGTTGAAATCGGTGCCGCTGATAACATTGCCAAAGTGTTTAAAAAGTTCCTGTCCAAAGGCAATACCGGCTACGTTCCGCCACAGTGGTGTACAATAAAAGAAGCTATTGATGTTATTCATCAATCTGGTGGACAGGCGGTGGTGGCTCATCCAGGGCGTTATGACCTGTCTACCAAGTGGCTTAAGCGGTTACTCGCCTATTTTTCCGAACAGGGTGGGGACGCTATGGAAGTAGCGCAGTGTCAGCAGGCGCCTCATGAGCGTACACAGCATGCTGCATTCGCCCGCGATTATAATTTACTGGCGTCACAGGGTTCTGATTTTCATCAACCCTGCTCGTGGATAGAACTGGGCCGCAAACTCTGGTTACCGGCCAATATTGAAGCCGTCTGGAAGGATTGGCCGCTCGTTCGCCCTTAAGAGCACATCTGTCTCCATGAGTTCGACGCTGCAAAGTAGTGAAGAGGATTTGTTATGAGTCAGTATTTTTATGTTCATCCTGAAAACCCGCAGCCGCGTCTGATTAATCAGGCCGTTGATATGCTGCGTAAAGGTTCGGTTATCGTTTATCCGACCGATTCTGGCTACGCACTGGGCTGTCGTCTCGAAGATAAAGGCTCGATGGAGCGTATTTGTCGTATTCGCCAGCTTGACGGGAATCACAACTTTACCCTGGTTTGCCGCGACCTGTCAGAGCTGTCGACCTATGCTTACGTCGATAACACCGCTTTTCGCCTGATCAAGAATAACACTCCGGGCAATTACACCTTTATTCTCAAGGCGACCAAAGAAGTTCCGCGTCGCCTGATGAATGATAAACGCAAAACTATCGGCCTGCGCGTG
Source organism: uncultured Gammaproteobacteria bacterium (assembly GCA_963747655.1). Lineage (GTDB taxonomy): Bacteria > Pseudomonadota > Gammaproteobacteria > Enterobacterales > Enterobacteriaceae > Rouxiella. Next base: position 288,133 of record CAVVFS010000001.1, read on the forward strand.
CCTTCAAATCCGGTGGCTCTGGCCTTGCTGGACGTGCTTGGCGAGCCATTGATGTCCACCACGCTGATGTTACCCGGCAATGACTTTGCTGAATCCGATCCAGAAGAAATTAAAGACAGTATTGGCAAGCTGGTGGATTTAATTCTCGATGGTGGGTCAATTGGACAGCAACCGACTACGGTAATCGATTTGACCGATTCAGTTCCAGAAGTCATCCGCGAAGGGGCAGGCGATCCTGCACCTTTCCGTTAATTATTGGCCAGAGGATCGTTATAAGTCGCAACATAATAATCGTGTTGCTAAAAACTGTCGGCTAATGCATAGGTTAGGCGATAGACAGTTTTCGCTGCCTATCGCCTTTAACATCACTGAGCGAAGATATTTAACGAATCGCAACCGGATGAGTGATTTTTACTAATGCTCAGTGTGGAAAGTTTCCCATTCCAAGGTTCTATATTCAATATAGCCTCAGCTCCTTTGGCAACGTTGACCTCAGAAGATGAAATGCCTGAACCACTGATACTAACGTGTACTGTGTCATCAACGTCGCAATTTGTACCCAGTGATTTTATCAATAGTTGCTTAATTCCATTTAGTCGCCAGGTAACCTGAGTTGGTGTAGTCTCTCCTGGATGTGCATAAATGGTACTGTTATTGATGACATCAAATAGCCCTAACCTATCACCCTTGTGTACAATCGCACTCAAAAATGCTGTAGCAAATCCTTGACTGTAAGTTTGCTTCCATTGTGGATAGTACTGATAGAAAGTGCTCAAGAAATCATCTACTTCCTGAGGGGTAAAGGGCCGCGTGCGCTCGTAAATTCTGGCACTAACCTTGTCATTAAGTTTATATTCACGATTTAAAAGTTTGAATGCCTGACCAATATTTTGATGTTTAAGCAATGCTTCAGTAGGCACGATGATGACCCTTTGCCCATCGGCTCTGAGGTGAATCTGTACCGGATCTGTCACAATAAAATACTTCGAATTTAATGCCTTAAGATTAATTCCGTCGCGGAGATCTACCTGTGAGGTATAGGTAATGCGATTTTCAAGCCTAAGATCAGAAATGGTATTAAGCATGTCATCATTTAAGACTTCATTAGAACTGAGTACGGTAACTTTATCCCCTTCAGCCGTTAGTCGTTCAATATCGTGATCGAGTGCAAGATATTCAGGATAGTTTTCTACCCGTAATGGCTGGGCTTGATTGGGCATGCTGTTTGTAATCAGATTAGGTACTTTGAAATCAAATAAAGTGTGAAACAGGATAATCAAGGACCCAGCTGCGATGACAACAATCATAATCCATTGAGCAATATTATTTTTCAGCTTTGCCATCAGCCATAGTAGCCCCTGTCCAGCAATCAGCAGTACCCAAAGCGTGAAGGGTATAGCATGTTGGATACCAGGGGTTTGAGTTCGGGTAAAGAGAAAAAAGCTAAATAGTAAATTGAAAGCACAGAATAAAGTAAAAATAAGTGAAGATTTTCTGCCCGGTAAACAGCTCACAACAATACCTAAAACTACAAAAGGTAGCAGGTAAATACCGTTAAAAATCAGTAATGAATGAACGGATGAATTAAACGGCGCCTGATAGGCAGAATAAATATAGGCATAATTAGTAGATATGATCCTTTGCAGCAAAGGCAGTTGGAAAACCAGTGCCAGTACGCAGGAAAACACCCCGGCTATAAAGAAATTAGTGACAATATTAATGATTCTTTTGCGGCCATAATTTCCTTTTGCAAAAAATAAATAGTTAAGAACTGGCAAAGAGATATACAGTGTAACTACCGTATAGGCATACCAGCGACGCATTAGAAACGGAGCCCATAATAAAAATCCTAGCATGAGAGCTTTTTTTACGCGCCGTTGTGCACCCATATCAAAGTTGATGCAGTAAAGAACCGAGCCAATCACAAATAAAAGCCCACAAATATCAGGGTATCCTCTTAAAGTAGGAGCCCAAAATGCAGAGAATGTTACCGCTAACGTTAGGGCCATAACTTTATCTGTGAGGCTTTGGTAATCCCCAAAGCGTCGGCATAGCACTGAAAACATGATGACGGATGGGATAAGATAGACAATAACTATTGAAAGTATATAAGCTAATCTTGAGTTTACCGGTAATATGCTGAATATGGCAGTAATGGCGATGGGAAGAATATTGTAATCATTATGCCTTACCGAATGGCGGATATCTAAAAACGAATGGAAAGGGCGGCTTGCGAACCCTGAAGAAAAATCCTGCCAAGGTCGCCAGTAACCATTATAGTCCCAGTAATACACATTCTCTTCAAGAGACATGTAGTGAACAGTTAATGCAATGGCAAAAAGAGTAATGATAATTCCAAAAGCACTCGCTTTAGATAATCTCATTATTTACCTTACCGGCAGTTTCTTCAATGAAAAATTTAGGACGACCTTTAGATTCCATATAAATTTTCCCTATATATTCGCCTATCACACCAATGCAAAGAAGCTGTATACCACCAAGGAAAAAGATAGAAATCATGACGGAGGTCCAACCTTCAACCACATCTCCATCGGCTTTTTGTACGAGCGCAAATATACCAGCGATAAAAGCCACCGCAAAGGTGATGAAACCTAGAATTGAAATAAGGCGTAGCGGCGTGACGGTAAGAGAGGTGATGCCCTCAATCGCCAAAGCAAGCATCTTACGCAGGGGATATTTGGATTCTCCCTCGACACGCTCGCTTCTGCTATAAAAGACTTTGTCACTTTTAAAGCCGATTAGAGGCACCAGGCCACGAATATACAGATTTTGCTCTTTATATTGCATAAGGCTTTGCAGTGCTAGCCGGCTTAACATGCGATAGTCGGCATGATTTTCAATCTGGTTTACGCCCATTGTCGACATAAACTTATAAAAGCTATTAGCCGTTTGACGTTTAAAAAAACTATCGCTTGAACGATCGTTACGTACGCCGTAAACGATCTCGCTACCGAGCATATATTTATCAATCATTTGCTCAATACAATTCGTGTCATCTTGTAGATCAGCATCAATGCTAATAGTGACATCAGTATCGGCAAATGATAATCCAGCCATTAATGCAAGTTGATGGCCTTTATTCCTCGAGAGCTTCACACCTTGAACTCGTGAATTAGTTATGGAGGCCTGTTTGATTAATTGCCAGGTATTATCTTTACTGCCATCATCAACAAAAACAATCTGGCTTTGTTCTAGAATTTTTCCCGAGCGGATCAGTTTATCAAGAACTGCATCAAGCACAGATAGACAGCGAGGAAAGGCTTCTTTTTCATTATGGCAAGGTACAACAATCGCTAATGAAGGGGTAGCGCGACCAGTTGGTGTCTTTTCTAGAAAATCATTACTCATTTCATTACCCATAATTTGTTCAGAACAAAACCTGTTAAAGTATATAAAACCATTCCAGCTAACTGCGCTAAATACTTCTCATTAGGCATACATAAAAGAAATAGTTTTATTGCAAAAAGATTCAACAAATAGCAGAACAGGCAAGTGACTAAGAATTTACTTAAACGAGAAATACTCATCTTTGTCGAGAATGTGAAGAATGTGTTGAGTATAAAGCTCAGTGCTATTCCTGCTATATAACCAAGGGCGTTTGCAATATACAGACCCACACCGGCCCACATTAACATGAAAATAACTGCGGCAGTAAGACCAGTGTTTACTAATCCGACTAAAATATACCTAGAGAATAATTTAAGCATTTTGTCTTATTTTATAACCCTAAATTTTCAAAGAGATGAGTATACTTTACGTGAAGATTTATTGGTATCCTCTTGAAAGAAGTTTTGCTTTTTTAAGGAAAAAGTTAGTCTTAAGACTATTACGTGGAAAGTAATAATAGATAAGCTGAAACAAAGCATAAGTGAGTCAGTGGACTTTTGAAGCTTTAGAAGCATCTTTTAGCTTAAAATTGGTGTAATATGTGCGGCCACATAGCATAAAGTAAGCGCCAGTACCTCACGCTATTTTGAATTGCTTTATAAGAAAATGTGATATGAATTATAGGGTTATGGTTTTCATGCCGTAGCTTTCTGCAAGTAGAAAAGACAATGACGCCTGTGAAGGCGACAAAAGAGGTTGCTCAATGAGCGAGAAGTTTAATTCCAGTAAGCAAAAAAACGATAAATTTTCGTCAGACAAGCCGCGTTCACAGCGCAGCGAGTCCGATAAGCCACGCGGTAAAAAGCCTGGTAGCGAAAAATCCCGTATTGAAACCGTTCGTGGTGGTAAGCCTGCCGCGGATAAATCAGGTGCAGACAAAGCACGCACCGGCGGTCGTAATGACAAGCCGCGCAACGATAAGCCGCGTTCCGGCAAACCCACGGGCGACAAGCCACGCAGCACCAAGCCGCGTGCCGAATCTCTGATGGTTAAAAAAGTCAGCGAAGAAGAAGCAGAAGACGCACCGAAATACGAAAAGCCGAAGAATGCGCTGGACGACGTTGAAGGCCTGCAAAGCGAGAAGCTGCAAAAAGTATTAGCCCGCGCGGGCCATGGCTCACGTCGTGAAGTTGAGGCGATGATCCAGGCAGGTCGTATCAGCGTTGACGGTAAAATTTCTACCCTCGGCGATCGTGTCGAGCTGGTTGCTGGCACCAAAATCCGTCTCGATGGACACGTGCTGTCAATCCTTGAAGCAGAAGATACCGTGTGTCGCGTGCTGGCTTACTATAAGCCAGAAGGCGAGCTTTGCACGCGTAGCGATCCTGAAGGCCGTCCGACGGTATTCGATCGTCTGCCGAAAATGCGTGGTTCACGTTGGGTTGCCGTAGGCCGTCTCGACGTTAACACTTCAGGTTTGCTGCTTTTCACCACAGATGGTGAGCTGGCTAACCGCCTGATGCACCCAAGCCGTGAAGTTGAGCGTGAATATGCGGTGCGCGTATTTGGTCAGATCGATGACGAGAAAATCAAGCAGCTGAGCCGTGGCGTTCAGTTGGAAGATGGTCCTGCCGCGTTCCGCACCATTAAGTATCAGGGCGGCGAAGGCCTTAACCAGTGGTACAACGTGACTCTGACTGAAGGGCGTAACCGTGAAGTGCGTCGTCTTTGGGAAGCGGTTGGCGTGCAGGTGAGTCGACTGATCCGCGTTCGTTACGGCGATCTGAACCTGCCTAAAGGCTTGCCTCGTGGTGGTTATAAAGAGCTGGATCTTCCAGATATCAACTACCTGCGTCAGCTGGTGGACATGACTGAAGAAACTGTTAGCAAGCTGCCGGTTGAGCGCGATCGTCGTCGCGTGAAGGCTAATCAGATCCGTCGCGCAGTGAAGCGTCATACTCAGGTTGCTCCTGCACGTCGCAGCAGCGGTCCAGGTAAGCGTTAATCGCGAGCGAATCCAACGGATTACACAGAAACCGCGGCCTGAGTGCTGCGGTTTTTTTTTGACTTCAAAACTTTTTGATCTCGAAACTTTTTGCCATCAACTCTTTACCATCAAATAGGGGCAAAACGTTACCAGTCGATACCCTGTTGCGCCATAATGCCGGCGTCGAAGGCATGCTTGACCGGACGTAATTCGCTAACAGTATCAGCGAGCTCCAGCAGATCGCGATGGCAGCCGCGCCCGGTAATAATCACTGTTTGATGGGCTGGTCGATTATTCAGCGCGTCGATAACCTCTTGCAATTCAAGATACCCAAAACTCACCATATAAGTCAGTTCATCGAGCACCACCAGATTGAGCGATGCATCGGCCAGCATGCGTTTGCCGTGCTGCCAAACAGCCTGACACGCCACTGTATCCGTTTCTTTATTCTGGGTTTCCCAGGTAAAGCCAGTGGCCATTACCTGAAATTCTACGCCGTGCGGCTCCAGTAAATTGCGCTCACCGTTGGGCCATTCACCTTTGATGAACTGGATCACGGCTGCGCGTTGACCGTGCCCTACAGCACGCGTCACGGTACCAAAAGCACCGGTAGTTTTACCCTTGCCGTTGCCGGTTAAAACAATAAGAATGCCGCGAGTTTCCTTAGCGGCTTCAATACGCGCATCAACCTGTTCTTTCAGCTTTTGCTGGCGCTGCTGGTGCCTGTCTGTGGTCATCTTTTTGCTCGATTTATTCAGCTGGGCCAGCTTTGCGGCCGGGTTGGGCATCAAAACTGGTACCGGTCTTACGGCGGCTATCGTCGCCCATCAAGTATAGATAGAGTGGCATAATATCCGCGGGCGTTTTCAGCTTCTGGCTGTTTTCATCTGGGAAGGCCGAAGCGCGCATACTGGTACGTGTTCCACCCGGATTGATACAATTAACCCGCAAATTAGTGTGCTTGTATTCGTCGGCCAGAACTTGCATCAAACCTTCTGTGGCAAATTTAGAGACGGAATAGGCACCCCAGCCGCTGCGACCTTCGCGACCGACGCTAGAACTAGTGAATACCAGAGACGAGCTTGCGGATTTTAACAGCAGCGGCAGCAGGCTTTGTGTCAACATAAAGGTTGAATTGACGTTAACTTGCATCACGTCATGCCAGTCTTGCAGTTTGATTTCGCTGACCGGCACAATCTCACTCAACAGGCCCGCATTGTGCAATACGCCGTCAAGACGAGGCACCCATTCTGCAATGCGTTCGGCGACCTGGTTGCAGTCATGCTGTGACGCATGCAGGAGATCGAGCGTAATAATCTCGGCTGGCAACCATCCGGCATTGGCGATTTCCTGCTGTACGGTGATAAGTTTGCTTTCGGTACGTCCGAGCAGGATAACTTTTGCGCCGAAGCGAGCATAGGTTAGTGCCGCTTCGCGCCCAATGCCGTCACCCGCGCCGGTAACCAGGATAATACGTTGGCGGAGCAGGTCAAATTTTGGATGATAATGCACAGGATATTTCCTCTAATAGATGTCAGATGCGGTGGCAAGGGCCATCAACGCACCAATACAACACGTTTGCCGGGAGCTAAAAACCTCGACCGGAGTCAAACGCATTGCCTGAATATGTTTTATCAATGGATCGATAATTGCAGTTATATGCCTGAAATGGAGATGGCTTTCAATGATTAACCCACTATTGATTAGATCATTTGTAACAAAAATGAACCCTACACGCACCTTGTTTAGCAAAATTAACGCAATAATGGTGCAAATGCAGTGTTTATGTGCGTTCAGGCTTTCCTGAAGCGAGACTCATCGGCAACGATTGTCTAGAATGGACCTCGTCACTTATCAGAATGTTATAAGGCGGTATTTGTGGATTTATTTTCTTTGTACGGGCTGTTTCTGGCCAAAATTGTCACCGTGGTGATTGCGATTGGCGCACTGGTGATCCTTTTTGTTGGGCTGCGTAATCGTAAATCATCCGGCAAAGGTCAGTTACGCCTGACTGACCTGGGTGAAGAATATCGTGAAATGCAGCGTGAAATGCGCACGGCTCGCATGGATCCTGCAGAACAAAAGCTACGTCTCAAGGCCTTTAAAAAAGAAGAAAAAGCTGAGGCGAAAGCCAAAAAGCAACAGGCCAAGACTGGTACGATTAAAAGCAAATCTTGTCTGTATGTCCTCGATTTCAAGGGCAGTATGGATGCCCATGAGGTGACTTCTTTGCGTGAGGAAATCTCGGCTGTACTCGCCGTAGCCACGCCGCAGGATGAAGTGCTGTTGCGTCTTGAAAGCCCGGGCGGAGTGGTTCATGGTTATGGATTGGCGGCTTCCCAATTAGCTCGTCTGACTCAGGCTGGCGTTCGTTTGACCGTGGCGGTGGATAAGGTTGCGGCCAGCGGCGGTTATATGATGGCCTGTGTGGCGGATCGAATTGTGGCAGCACCTTTCGCCATCATCGGCTCGATTGGCGTTGTTGCTCAGATCCCTAACTTCAGCCGTCTGTTGAAGAAAAGCAATATTGATGTTGAATTGCACACCGCGGGTCAGTACAAACGAACCCTGACGCTTTTCGGTGAAAATACCGAAGAAGGGCGTGAAAAATTCCGCGAAGACCTCAACGAGACCCACGTTTTGTTTAAAGAGTTTGTGCATCAGCATCGTCCATCCCTGGATATCGATTCAGTGGCAACCGGCGAGCATTGGTTTGGTTCCCAGGCGCGTGATAAAGGGCTAATTGATGCTATCGGAACTAGCGATGATTTGCTGATTGCAGAAATGAAAAAACATGAGGTAATTTCGGTTCGTTATAGCCGTCGTAAACGTATGATGGATCGTTTTACTGGCAGCGCGGCAGAAAGTGTCGACCGACTGTTTTTACGCTGGTTACAGCGCGGTGAAAAACCACTTTTGTAAGATATTTAATAGGGACTTCGGTCCCTTTTTTAATCATGGAAATCATCCTTAAAAATGACTGGAATTTTAATTAACGGCCAAATCATTTCGATTAAAAAATAAACTAGCTTTCTAAATGGTATTTATCTGAAAAAAGAGTCGCGAGATGTTTAAACATATTAAAAATAGCAGGAGTTTTTTCGCTGGGTAAACCTTGCTCGTCCAGAAAAAATGGGCCACGAAAAATCAGCACATCTTTGTTTTGTTCAACTTCTGTTGCTTTCATTCCCGGTAGATAATGTTCATGCTGGCGAATTACTTTATTTGCTTCTATAAGTAGTGCTTCAGGTTTTATTGCAACGGTGTTTATACGCATAGCCAAAGCTCCTCGCGTTAATCTTTTGAACAATAGTAGGCTTCTTATCAGCTGGGCCGCAACGGGCTTATAGAAGATTGAACAAATAATGTTCAGGCTGGTAGAAACGGCATTTACGTGCTAATTAAGTTGCGTGGCGATTTTTATCAGGTAGAGTGTGGGATTTTCTGGCTTAGGGTGGAATGATTTGTTTACGCTCTAAGGTTATTTCATGCCACGATTGCTGCATCTTTTACACCGTTCTGGCTCCCAATGCATATAGATTCATCGGGTTGTCCCTCTGGAGGATGGTTGGAAAAGGTTATGAAAAAAAACAGTTGATCTCCTGACTCAGTGCCGCAATATAAAAAAAGACATTAAATGTGCCGCGGCATAAACAAGACAAAATCTTCTTTCTGAGAAGAATAATTTAGGTAAAAGGTAATTATGGGCAAAGCTCTCGTAATAGTTGAGTCCCCGGCAAAAGCCAAAACGATTAATAAATATTTAGGAAATGACTACGTGGTTAAGTCCAGCGTCGGTCATATCCGCGATTTGCCAACCAGCGGATCGGCGAGTAAAAAAAGCGCTACCTCAACCGAAGATAAAACAAAGAAAAAAGTTAAAAAGGATGAGAAAACCGCGCTGGTAAATCGCATGGGTGTAGACCCATTCCACGGTTGGGAAGCGCAATACGAAATATTGCCAGGTAAAGAAAAAGTGGTCGCTGAGTTAAAAGCTCTGGCAGAAAAAGCCGACCATATTTATCTCGCAACCGACCTTGACCGCGAAGGAGAGGCGATTGCCTGGCATTTGCGGGAAGTAATTGGTGGAGACGACAAGCGTTTTAGCCGGGTCGTATTTAACGAAATTACCAAGAATGCCATTCAACAGGCGTTTGAGCAGCCGGGCGAGCTGAATATTGATCGTGTGAATGCCCAGCAGGCGCGTCGTTTTATGGACCGCGTTGTGGGTTACATGGTTTCTCCGCTGCTGTGGAAGAAAATCGCTCGTGGGCTGTCAGCGGGACGCGTTCAATCCGTCGCCGTGCGTTTAGTTGTAGAACGCGAAAAAGAGATCAAGGCTTTCGTTCCAGAAGAATACTGGGAACTGCATGCCGACTTGCAGTCTACAGACAGTATTGACCTGCAAATGGAGGTGACTCATCACCTCGAGAAACCTTTCAAACCGGTTAACCGTGAGCAGACTCACGCCGCCGTTGCACTGCTTGAAAAAGCCCGCTACGACGTGGTTGACCGTGAAGATAAACCGACCAGCAGTAAGCCGGGGGCGCCTTTCATTACCTCCACCTTGCAGCAGGCGGCGAGCACACGTCTGAGCTTTGGCGTTAAAAAAACCATGATGATGGCCCAGCGTCTTTATGAAGCCGGTCACATCACTTATATGCGTACTGACTCAACCAATTTAAGTAAAGATGCGGTTGAGATGGTGCGTGGCTATATTGGCGATAACTTTGGCAAGAAATACCTGCCAGAGGCTCCTAACTTATATAGCAACAAAGAAAATTCACAAGAAGCGCACGAAGCGATTCGTCCCTCTGATGTGAGCGTGGTGTCTGAACAGCTGAAAGATATGGAAGCTGACGCGCAAAGACTGTATCAACTGATTTGGCGCCAGTTTGTTGCCTGTCAGATGGTGCCAGCGCAATACGATTCCACCACGCTGACAGTGAAAGCAGGAGATTACTCGCTGCGTGCGAAAGGCCGTACTCTGCGTTTCGACGGTTGGACTCACGTTATGCCGGCGTTGCGCAAGGGCGATGAAGATCGCACGCTGCCACCGATTGAAGTTGGTAGTACATTGAATCTGCAACAATTGCTGCCTACTCAGCACTTTACCAAGCCGCCAGCGCGATTCAGCGAAGCGTCACTGGTTAAAGAGCTTGAAAAGCGTGGCATTGGCCGTCCGTCTACCTATGCGTCGATCATTTCGACCATTCAGGATCGCGGTTACGTACATGTTGAAAATCGGCGTTTCTATGCTGAGAAAATGGGCGAGATCGTTACCGATCGTCTGGAAGATAACTTCCGCGAGCTGATGAACTACGATTTCACCGCGCGCATGGAAGACGGACTCGATCAGGTCGCTAACAATAAGGCCGAATGGAAAGGCGTACTGGACGATTTCTTTGCCCAGTTTAGCCAGCAGCTCGAAACGGCGGAAAAAGATCCGGAAGAGGGCGGTATGCGCCCTAACCAAATGGTCATGACCAGCATCGATTGCCCAACCTGCGGCCGTCCGATGGGGATCCGTACTGCTACGACCGGCGTATTCCTGGGCTGTTCAGGCTATGCGTTGCCGCCGAAAGAGCGCTGTAAAACCACCATTAACCTGGTGCCGGAATCAGAAGTTCTCAACATTCTCGAAGGCGATGATGCAGAGACCAATGCTCTGCGCGCGCGTCGTCGCTGTACTAAGTGCGGCACAGCAATGGATAGCTATCTCATTGATACCGGACGTAAACTGCACGTCTGCGGTAATAATCCTCAATGTGATGGTTATGAAATCGAAGAGGGCGAGTTCCGTATCAAGGGTTATGACGGCCCGATTGTCGAGTGCGACAAGTGTGGCTCTGAAATGCACCTCAAACTGGGGCGTTTCGGCAAGTACATGGGCTGTACTAACGAGACCTGCAAGAATACGCGTAAGATTTTGCGTAACGGCGATGTGGCACCACCGAAGGAAGATCCGGTTCCGTTGCCAGAGCTGCCGTGCGAGAAATCGGACGCCTACTTCGTGCTCCGTGATGGCGCAGCGGGTGTGTTCCTGGCGGCCAATACTTTCCCTAAATCGCGCGAAACTCGTGCACCATTAGTGGAAGAGCTGCTGCGATTTAAAGATCGTTTGCCGGAAAAACTGAGCTATCTGGCCGATGCGCCAGTGGCCGACCCTGAAGGCAACAAGTCGATGGTACGTTTCAGCCGTAAGACTAAGCAGCAGTATGTTTCTTCCGAGAAAGAGGGTAAAGCCACTGGCTGGACCGCGTTCTACGTTGACGGTAAATGGGAAGAAGGTAAGAAATAACTTTCACCCTGCGCTAACGACGTTAATCTTAAAAACCAGCCTTGATGGCTGGTTTTTTTATGCAAATCAGAGCCATCGCCGTGAGACTTGCTTGCCAGCGTGTCCGTTTCTTGATTAAAGTTAAGAAAACTTGATTTTTTTGTAAACAGAGACGAGACAAAATTGTTTGATAAATGATACTCTTGATATATAAAATATTGTTTTTATGCATTATTAGAATTAACTGTTTCAGACAATTGAGAATACCCCCTTCCTTTCTGCCTGCAAAGCGAAGGAGAGTGATTGGGCAGGGTTTAACACTAGGATGGTATAAGACATGAAACTGCAGCAACTGCGTTACATCGTAGAAGTTGTTAATCACAATCTGAACGTCTCATCGACGGCAGAAGGCCTCTACACTTCACAGCCAGGCATCAGTAAGCAAGTGCGCATGCTGGAAGATGAGCTTGGGATCCAGATTTTTGCCCGCAGCGGTAAACATCTCACCCAGGTTACGCCAGCGGGTCAGGAAATTATCCGCATTGCTCGTGAAGTGCTGTCAAAAGTTGATGCGATTAAGGCCGTTGCTGGAGAACATACCTATCCAGATAAAGGTTCTCTGTATGTCGCCACCACGCATACTCAGGCGCGCTATGCATTGCCTAATGTGATTAAAGGTTTTATCGAGCGTTATCCGCGCGTTTCGCTGCATATGCATCAGGGTTCACCGACGCAAATTGCCGAGGCAGTCTCTAAAGGTAATGCCGATTTCGCCATCGCTACCGAAGCACTGCATCTTTACGATGATCTGATCATGCTGCCTTGTTATCACTGGAATCGCGCCGTAGTCGTGCAGCCCGATCACCCGTTGGCCGGAAAAGAGAAGGTCACTATTGAAGAGCTGGCTTCTTATCCGATAGTGACCTACACCTTTGGTTTCACTGGACGTTCAGAGCTGGACACCGCCTTTAACCGCGCAGGTTTGACGCCGCGTATCGTCTTTACCGCGACCGATGCCGACGTTATCAAAACTTATGTGCGACTGGGATTGGGCGTTGGCGTTATTGCCAGCATGGCTGTCGATCCGGTTCAGGATCCAGACCTGGTTACTGTTGACGCCAGCGATATCTTTACGCATAGCACGACTAAAATCGGTTTCCGTCGCAGCACCTTCCTGCGCAGCTATATGTATGATTTTATTCAACGTTTTGCGCCTCACCTGACGCGCGATGTGGTTGATAGCGCCATCGCGTTACGTTCAAACGAAGATATTGAAGCGCTGTTCAAAGACATCAAACTGCCGCACAAGTAAAGTTTCTGTAGAGATCTATGCTTCTACATAAACCAATGCTTTTAAAAAAATCTAAGTGATCTCAGGCCGCGAATTTTGCGGCCTGACGCATTAGCAATACCTATATTTATACATTATAAAGCGACGCCTATCCCTTGGCTGACAAGGTTTGTCCCAACGCTTACCTACAGCGGATAACACCTTAGTGCCCAATAATTCCAGCCCATTTGCTCCTTTCCGAAAGGCCGTCCTCCATCTCTCCCTGCGAAAATTTTCTCACCTTTAAGGTTTTATCGTGGGGCGTGAATCAATGACATGACTATTGCAACCGCACGGCGCAGTCAAAAGGCAGCACTTTTGATGATGTTGTTTAGTTTTACCGCTGAATATCAGGAGTAGAAGCCCGTAATAATGAGGGGCAGAATTAGCACTTCGTGTTGTTATTAAAATGTTAATTATATTTTGTGTTATCTTTATAAGAACACTTACCGTCTGGCGGGTCTTTACTGTCATTTGGTCTAAAATGTTAAGCCACACACAAAAAAGAGCGTTATAGGAGAAGCTATGTCGTCCGATCTTCGCAAGAATAGTCAGGATAAGCTGGCAGATCTCGATAAGGAATATCACTTTTACAGCTTACCCAAAGCTGCCGCCACCCTCGGTAATATTGACCGACTCCCAAAATCCCTGAAGGTTTTGCTGGAAAATCTGCTGCGCAATATTGATGGTGATACCGTCACCGAAAATGATTTGCAGGCTATTGTTGACTGGCAAAAGACAGGTCACGCCGAAAGAGAAATTGCCTATCGGCCGGCACGTGTATTGATGCAGGACTTTACCGGCGTTCCGGCGGTGGTGGATCTTGCTGCCATGCGTGAGGCCGTAGAGCGCCTCGGAGGCAACGTTAACCAGGTTAATCCTCTTTCTCCCGTTGATTTGGTGATTGACCACTCGGTAACCGTCGATGAATTCGGTGACCGTGAAGCCTTTGGCGAAAATGTTAAGCTCGAGATGGAGCGCAACCACGAACGTTATATCTTCCTGCGTTGGGGCCAGAAGGCCTTTAACCGTTTTCGCGTTGTGCCGCCGGGAACCGGTATTTGTCATCAGGTAAACCTTGAGTATCTCGGCCAGACTGTGTGGCACGAGCAGCAAAATGGTGTCGAAGTCGCTTATCCCGATACGCTGGTGGGGACTGATTCCCATACCACCATGATCAATGGTCTTGGCGTATTAGGCTGGGGCTGTGGCGGTATTGAAGCTGAAGCGGCGATGCTTGGCCAGCCGGTTTCTATGCTGATACCCGACGTGGTGGGTTTCAAACTTACCGGTAAGCTAGGTGAAGGCATTACCGCCACCGATCTGGTGTTAACCGTTACCCAAATGCTGCGTAAGCACGGCGTAGTGGGTAAATTTGTTGAATTTTATGGGGATGGCCTGGCAGATTTGCCGCTGGCTGACCGCGCCACTATTGCTAATATGTCGCCAGAATTTGGTGCCACCTGTGGCTTCTTCCCGGTCGATGAAGTGACGTTAAGTTATATGAAACTTAGCGGTCGCAGCGACGAACAAATTGCCTTAGTGCAGGCTTACAGCAAAGCACAGGGCCTGTGGCGTGAACACGGCGATGAGCCAGTGTTTACCAGCACGCTGGAGCTGGATATGGCGAAAGTGGAATCCAGCCTTGCAGGTCCGAAACGTCCACAGGATCGCGTTGCACTGCCAAATGTGCCGCAGGCATTTAAACAGGCCACCGAACTTGAGCTGGGTAATTCAACTTCGCACAGCGACAGCGTTGATTTCACTTACAATGATCAGGCCTTGCAGCTGACCACTGGCGCGGTGGTTATTGCGGCTATCACTTCATGTACCAATACCTCAAACCCTAGCGTGCTGATGGCTGCGGGTCTGCTGGCTAAAAACGCCGCGGCGCGTGGTCTTAAAAGCAAGCCATGGGTCAAGACTTCACTGGCACCGGGTTCCAAAGTGGTGACCGATTATCTTAACGCAGCTGGCCTGATGCCAGAGCTTGAGAAACTTGGTTTTAATCTGGTAGGTTATGGCTGTACGACCTGTATCGGTAACTCAGGCCCTCTGCCAGAACCGATTGAAACCGCGATTAAAAAAGGTGATTTGACCGTCGGGGCGGTGCTTTCTGGTAACCGTAACTTTGAAGGGCGTATTCATCCGTTGATTAAAACTAACTGGCTGGCTTCACCGCCGCTGGTGGTAGCGTATGCGTTGGCGGGGAATATGTCTGTCAATCTTACCCACGATCCGCTGGGTGTGGATAATGATGGCAAGCCGGTTTATCTGCGCGATATCTGGCCTTCTTCAAATGAAATTGCCAAAGCGGTGGAGCAGGTGAAAACCGATATGTTCCACAAAGAGTATGCCGAGGTGTTTAACGGCGATAAAAACTGGCAGAGCATTAAGGTTGAAGGAACGCCGACTTATGCCTGGCAGGAAGATTCGACCTACATCCGTCACCCGCCATTCTTTAGCGACATGAAAGTGAAGCCGGATCCGGTTCAGGATATTAAAGATGCCCGCATTCTGGCTATTTTGGCCGACTCCGTGACCACTGACCATATTTCACCCGCCGGTAATATTAAAACCGAGAGTCCGGCAGGGCGTTACCTTAGTGAGCACGGCGTGAAACCTGGCGATTTTAACTCTTATGGTTCTCGACGCGGTAACCATGAAGTGATGATGCGTGGGACATTTGCCAACATCCGTATCCGTAACGAGATGGTTCCCGGCGTCGAAGGGGGCGTGACGCGCCATATTCCTTCCGGCGATCAGCTGGCGATTTATGATGCCGCCATGCGCTATCAGGCAGAAGGTGTGCCGACGGCGGTGATTGCCGGTAAAGAGTACGGTTCCGGTTCAAGCCGTGACTGGGCAGCTAAAGGTCCGAGGTTGCTGGGCGTGCGCGTGGTTATCGCCGAATCCTTTGAACGTATTCACCGTTCGAACCTGATAGGGATGGGGATCTTGCCGCTGGAGTTCCCACAGGGAGTGACTCGTAAAACACTCAACCTGAAAGGTGACGAGACAATTAGCGTTAGCGGGATGCAGTCGTTAAAACCGGGGCAAGAAGTGCCGGTACACATTACTTACGCCGACGGCAGGAAAGAAGTGATTAACGCGCGGAGCCGTATCGATACTGGCAATGAGCTGACTTACTTCGAGAATGGCGGAATTCTGCACTATGTCATTCGTAAAATGCTGTGATCCGGAAATTAGGTGATCTGTCAAAGGTCATGATGCAAAAAATGAGTTAACGCTTTGTAATAGATAATAAAAAAGCACCGTTAATAATCGGTGCTTTTTTCATGAAAACGCTGGTTAAGTGATTACTTATCTAGCAAATGACCCATTTTAGCGGCTTTGGTCGCCAGATAGTTTTCGTTTTTTGGGTTACGGCCCACAATCAGCGGCACTCGTTCGATAATGTTAATCCCGGCTTCTGAGAGAATTTTGACTTTTTTAGGATTATTCGTCAGTAGTCGAACTGCCTCAACGCCCAGCAGTTTAAACATATCGGCACACAGGGTGAAGTCACGCTCATCGGCGGCAAAACCTAACTGATGGTTGGCTTCAACGGTGTCATAACCTTTGTCTTGCAGCGCATAGGCACGAATTTTGTTAAGCAGGCCGATATTACGTCCTTCCTGACGATGATACATCAGGATGCCGCGCCCCTCTTCAGCAATGTGATTCAACGCCGCTTCGAGTTGAAAACCACAATCACAGCGCAGACTGAACAGCGCATCGCCGGTCAGACATTCTGAGTGCACGCGTGCAAGCACCGGCGTATCTCCGCTGATGTCGCCGAATACCAGAGCCAGGTGATCGTGTCCGGTTGCCAATTCTTCAAAACCCACCATCAGGAAATCGCCCCATGGTGTTGGCAGTTTGGCTTCTGCCACCCGTTTCAGCTGCATGTTACTCTCCAAAACCTACAATTTATTGGTCAATTCTTGTGGCGCATCCTACGTAGAGATGAATAGGTTGACCAGAAAAAACAGCGCGACTCGTCTCAAAACATAAGTCACAAGTATAACATTCACGGCTAGACTGAGTTGTAAGCCGCTGCGTAGAATGCGCATTATACATTCCATTTTTGTGAATCTTTAGATATTAAGGCCATACGATGCTTCAAATCGCTATAAGGACAACGTGCGCTGCTCTGCTACTCCTGGTGATGCCCATATTGGTTTGGGCAAGCGGTTGGCTATGGTCGCCAGGCATGAGTGATTTTATCTTACGCCCATTTTACTGGATGACCGAGACGGTTAGTGCGCCATGGGGCACATTGACCAATATCGTGCTGAGTCTCTGGTTTCTATGGTGCCTGCGTTATCGGGTCAAGCCCGCGATTGTATTGATAATTCTACTGAGCGCGGCAGTGTTGATTGGGCAAGGCGTTAAAACTTACGTCAAGAAAGAGGTGCAAGAGCCACGGCCTTATGTGCAGTGGTTAGGCAAAACTCAGGAGATGGACATCAGCGCTTTCTATCAGCAAAAAACTAAGGCACGTAGCACGCAAGTTAAAGAAGAGCTGAGTCATTTACCGGATAATACACTTATCCCGCAATGGCTGGGCAAGAGTTGGCAAGCAGATACCGGCTTTGCTTTCCCTTCCGGCCATACGCTTTTTGCTGCCAGTTGGGCATTGATAGCGGTGGGCTTACTTTGGCCGCGCCGGCATTACAAAACGATCGCGATAGTGATGATATGGGCAGCATTGGTGATGGGCAGTCGTTTGCTATTGGGAATGCATTGGCCAAGGGATTTAATGGCTTCGGTAGGGATTAGCTGGGTATTGATTACTTTCGCTTGCTGGCTGGCTCAGAAACTTTGTGGGCCATTTGCTCCGCCGCCAAAAGAGCGGCAAGAAATTGCGCAGCGCGAGCCTCTGTAGCCGTTTGCACCTTTAGATTTTAACTATCGCCCCCATATATTTATCAGGGTTATCGACTAATTAGCCCGATAAATTCTATTTCCAGGAGCGTTAAAAGCATAATTTTACACTCCTGTATGCTTGGGCTGTATGAACTTTCTGCAATCCCAGCATATTGCAGCCTCAAAGTTTCCAAGCAGCGGTGGGAAATGCTAACTTATTAGGTTAGAACGTCAGTTTTTGGCATAATTTATCCGGACTCTCCGGCATTACAGGAATGAATGTGAAATTCAAATATTTGCTGATTTTTTTGTTCGTGCTGGTCATCGTGGTGATTTCAATCACTCTGGGTGCCCATAACGATCAGGTTGTAACCTTCAATTATTTAATTGCGCAGGGTAATTACCGCGTTTCATCATTATTAGCTGTGCTGTTTGCTACCGGCTTTGTGTTGGGATGGATAATCTGCGGCCTGTTTTATCTACGTGTGCGCCTCTCATTGAGCCGTGCACAGCGTAAAATCAAACGCTTAGAGCAGCAAATAGCACCGACTACGACCGGGCCTGCTGTTATAAAACCGACGGTTACCAAGCCGACGGTCATCAAGGAATAACACTTTATGCTAGAACTGCTGTTTCTGTTATTACCCGTTGCCGCTGCTTATGGCTGGTATATGGGGCGCAGAAGCTCTCAACAGGATAAACAGCAGAATGCTAACCGTTTATCTCGTGAATATGTGGCGGGAGTAAACTTTTTACTCTCCAACCAGCAAGATAAAGCGGTAGACCTGTTTCTCGATATGTTGAAAGAGGACAGCAACACCGTTGAAGCCCATTTAACTTTGGGTAACCTTTTTCGCTCAAGAGGCGAGGTTGACCGGGCAATACGTATTCACCAGTCATTGATGGAAAGTGCGTCGTTAACCTTTGAGCAGCGGTTGCTGGCTATTCAGCAGCTGGGTCGTGACTATATGGCGGCAGGTTTCTACGATCGCGCTGAAGACATGTTCAGTCAGCTAGTGAAAGAAGATGACTTTAAGCTGCTTGCCCTGCAACAGCTGCTGGTTATCCATCAGGCGACCAGCGACTGGCAAAGTGCGATAGACGTGGCTGAAAAATTGAGTAAAGTCGGCAAAGATAGCAAGCACCAGGAAATTGCTCATTTTTATTGCGAGCTGGCGTTGCAGGCGATGTCCAGTGATGACCTCGATAAAGCGACGAATATACTTAAGAAAGCGGCCGCAGCCGACAAACTTTGTGCCCGCGCCTCCCTGATGCAGGGGCGTATTTTTCTGGCACAGGGCGAATACAGCAAGGCTGCCGACGCGCTGAAACGAGTGCTTGAGCAAGATAAAGAAGTCGTCAGTGAGACATTGCCGATGCTGCAAGAGTGTTATCAGCATTTGGGCAATCGTCTGGAATGGGCCGAGTTTCTGAAACGCTGCGTAGATGAAAACACTGGAGCCACCGCAGAATTGATGCTGGCCGAAATATTGCAGCAGGAAGAAGGCCGGGAGGTTGCTCAGCTGTATATTAATCGCCAGTTACAGCGTCATCCTACAATGCGAGTATTCCATCATCTAATGGATTATCATCTGGCGGATGCAGAGGAAGGGCGGGCAAAAGAGAGTCTGGTGCTACTGCGGGATATGGTCGGCGAACAAATCCGCACCAAGCCGCGTTATCGCTGCCACAAGTGTGGATTTACTGCGCATTCTCTATATTGGCATTGTCCGTCATGTCGTGGTTGGGCAACAGTGAAGCCGATTCGCGGACTCGACGGACAATAAATTAGGGTAGATTATTTCTTTTTGCTGGTGGATTTTGTCAAAAGCTGACGCAATTTTTTCAGTTCTTTCTGGGTGAGCTCTGGCTCAGTGTGTTCGCCCAGATGCTGATTATCAATTTCGGTGGCGTGTTCTTCTATTTTCTCTGCCTTTTTACTTTTCTTGTCCTCATTGAGAACAAAGCTTTGTTCCAGTCTGGCGCACACTTCTATGCTGAGAGAATGCTCACCTTGCAAGGCAGCTTCTCTGATTTGCTCTTTAAGCGCCAAAGGGATCTTGATAGTTAACGTTGATATCTCACTCATATTTTAAGATTTCCTAAACTAAAAGACCAAATTAAGTCAGCCAATGATGGCTGTCCAGCCATTCACAAAAAATTCATAAAACTGTAACAAAATTATCAACTCTTCGTCTTGGAACGATCGGCTAGGATTTCGGCCTCGCGCCATGTAGAATGCGGGCGTCAGAATTTTGTCCTACTCTCTTTGCGTTTAAAACTTATAAAAGGTTGAAGAAATGAAGTCAGAAAATAACCCTCATAACAACGACTTGAAATCATCGCCTATTGTAGTCGCACTAGATTACGCCAATAAGTCAGCGGCGCTTGATTTTGTTGACCGAATTGATCCCCGAGATTGCCGACTGAAAATCGGTAAAGAGATGTTCACCCTGTTTGGCCCACAGCTGGTTAAAGACCTGCAATCTCGTGATTTTGATGTCTTTCTCGATCTGAAATTCCACGATATCCCTAATACCGTGGCGCATGCGATTGCCGCCGCTGCTGACCTGGGTGTCTGGATGGTGAACGTGCACGCCAGTGGTGGTGCTCGCATGATGACTGCGGCCAAAAATGCGTTACAGTCCTTCGGAAAAGATGCCCCTTTATTGATTGCCGTTACCGTGCTGACCAGCATGGAAGCCAGTGACCTGGCGGATTTGGGTATTGCTCTCAGCCCGGCTGACTATGCTTTGCGCCTTGCTAAACTGACGCGTGATTGTGGTTTGGATGGCGTAGTTTGTTCAGCGCAGGAAGCCGTAGTATTCAAAAGTCAGCTGGGGCAGGCGTTTAAATTAGTGACGCCGGGTATACGTCCTGCGGGCAGTGCGGCTGACGATCAGCGTCGCGTAATGACTCCTCGTGATGCTCAGGTTGCGGGTGTTGATTATATGGTGATTGGCCGTCCAATTACCCAATCATCTGATCCTGCGCAAACGCTGCGTGATATCCGCGCGTCACTGGCATAAGGAACTGACTGATGAAAGGCGATGATAACAGCCGATTAGTTTACTCCACGGATACTGGCAGAATTGACGAGCCTAAAGCCAAGGTCGAGCGACCAAAAGGTGATGGCGTGGTCCGCATTCAGCGCCAGACCAGCGGCAGAAAAGGCAAAGGCGTTTGCCTGATCACCGGAATCAGTCTTGACGATGCGGCATTAGACAAACTCGCCGCCGAATTGAAGAAAAAATGCGGTTGCGGCGGTTCTGTGAAAGATGGCGTGATTGAAATTCAAGGCGACAAGCGTGAATTGCTGAAACAACTGCTGGAAGACAAAGGAATGAAGGTAAAACTAGCAGGGGGATAAACGCTAAAGTTTTAATAGTAATAACAATCTGCTGCGTTTTATTACGCAGCAGATTGAGAATAAAAACTATTTAAATCTTTATGCCCCTGTCGAATTTAATAAAACAAGTATTAAACAGGAGCAGTAACCGCAGAGGAACATTAATCAATATTTTTGTTTTTAACAGCCGATACCAAAAATAGCTTATTTGAATCCTTTTTGAATTTTATCTTATCGGCGGGTTGACTGATTACCGACAACACCACCCACTGCTGCACCGCCCAGAGTACCTAAAGTACTACCGTTGGTTAGCACTGCGCCACCTAAAGCACCGACACCGGCCCCAATGGCAGTATTACGACCGCGATGAGTCATGTTTCCACACGCACTTACCGACATAACAATAACAAGCACAAGTCCAGCACTGGCAATACGTTTATTTAATAGCATTGTCATTCTCCTCAGAAAGGATCTCACTTTTTAAACTTCATAAGTATAGTTAATAACTGGTATCTCTGCGGGATTAACATAAATTACTGGTAAGAGAAACTGACTAATAGGTAAATAGTCTTAATTCCCATGGGCTTTAACTCAAGACAGCACAAAAGAGAGCCTGACAGGCAGTTTTTTAATCGCAGCAGGACAGCACGTACTCTTTAGCTATTTTTACCATACCCTCTGACAGCAACTACTCCGAGAATAGATAAAAGGGCTGATGGAGGACGAGCAGATGCTCAGGCAATTGAAAGAACAGGTACTTGAGGCCAATCTTGCGCTGCCGCGTCATAATTTGGTGACTTTTACATGGGGAAATGTCAGCGCCATTGACCGCCAACTCGGACTTATGGTGATAAAACCCTCTGGCGTTGAATATCAACACATGGGGCTAGAAGACATGGTGGTCGTCGAGATTGACACCGGCAGAGTGGTGGAAGGCAATAAAAAGCCGTCTTCTGACACCGATACCCATCGAGTTTTATACCTTAACTTTGCTGATATCGGCGGCATTGTGCACACTCACTCTCGTCATGCCACAATTTGGGCGCAGGCAGGATTAGATATCCCGGCCTGGGGAACAACCCATGCCGACTATTTTTATGGCGCTATACCCTGCACTCGAAAGATGACTGACGCTGAAATAGCCGCAAGATATGAGTGGCAAACCGGTGAAGTTATTGTGAAAACGTTTAATGAACGAGGGCTTTCAGCACGAGATATTCCGGCAGTGCTGGTGCATTCGCACGGCCCTTTTATCTGGGGTACAGATGCGGATAATGCGGTACACAACGCGGTCGTGCTTGAAGAGATTGCTTATATGGGTATTTTCTCTCAACAACTCACACCCAAACTTGATGCAATGCAGCAATCTTTGCTTGATAAACATTACCTGCGCAAGCACGGTGAGCATGCCTATTACGGCCAATAAAACCTGAAATTCTCTACTACGAAATAGTCCGCACTTCGCAACGCTAAAGATAACGCCGTATCTCCATAGATGCGGCTCTTGTCTACTCTGTATCGTCTAAAATAGAACATGTCATTTTTTTATGCTTCACCCCATCCAGCACGATGTCTTCGACTACCTCAAATCCGTATTGGCGATACATTTTCTCGAGATGCGGCTTGGCGTCGTCAGCCAGAAGAGAAAGTTTTGTGAGTTGATATTTTTTGGCTTCCGTTTTTAAAGCATCAATCAAGTAGCGTGAAATTTTCTGCCCACGAAATTCTGGATATACCGCCAGAGAATCTATATATAGCTCATCGTCCGCAGCCTCTCTGACATCAGGCAATGCGCAATCTGTTTCAGAGATAAAGGTTGGCTCAAGAAAACCGGGAAAGGCTAGAATACAGCCGGCTAAATGCCCGTTTACAAAGCACACTTGTGTGAACCTATAGCTGTAGTAAACGTTCTCACGGCTAAATCCTTGTCGATAAACATTTTTAGCTTCATCAAGGCTATCTTTTCCCGTGAGATAAAGCAGGGCATTTTCGTCGGCAGAGCTGATTAAATCGATAACTTGCTGGGCATCGCCATACACCGCAGGACGAAGCAAGGGAATAACCGTTTTCATGGTAAGTACAACACTCATTGCGTGGGGCTGGTGGGTAATACTACGCCTGTCAGCCAATACAGGCGCAGTTTGTGTCATCAAATAATGAAATAATCATCCCTGATGTTGCTGATTATCTTAACAAGGGCACTTACCTAATTTTCCTGCCTCACTGGGAAAGCGTGCGTTAAGGCAGTAACGATGAAATTCCTTCTCGCTCATCGGCTGCGTTAGCGGGTGATGCACTCGCATATGCTGCACATAGTTGGGGTAATCATGAACGCCGACCATCAGGCGAAAACTCTGGGCGATCCCTTTGCCAATAAACTTTATCCACTGGCGCAGGTTTTCAGGCCGCGGTGGGCGAGGCACATACGGATGACAGCGAATAATCGTCAGCGATTGACGAGGCTGAATTCGATAAGGCAAACCATAATCAGACATGGCGTGCCTCCCGTGTGGCTCTTGGGCTAGTTTCATGTACTGTCGGCTGCGGCGATTGCAAAGCCCGGCGAATAACAAAAAACGCAGAGATAAGCATGGTTACAGCAACCAGCATAAAGAAGCCACACAGGACCGCGTTAATCTGATTATTAATAACGATGGTATGCATATCTGCCAGCGTTTTCGCCGGTTTGATAATCATATTGTTATCGATACCTGCCGAGAATTTATTAGCCTGAGCCAAGAAACCAATCGACGGATTTTGATGGAAAATTTTCTGCCAGCCCGCGGTCATTGACGTTATAAATAGCCAAATAGTCGGCAAAATAGTGACCCAGGCGTATCGCTGCTTTTTCATTTTGAACAAAACTACAGTGCCCAGGATTAACGCCATCGATGCCAGCATCTGATTACCAATACCAAAGAGTGGCCAAAGGGTATTAATTCCTCCCAGAGGATCGACAACGCCCTGATAAACAAAGAATCCCCAACCGGCAACCGAAACGCTAGTGCCGGCAATGGTTCCTACCCATGAACGGTTATTTGCCAGAGAAGGTATCGCGACGCCTACGAGATCCTGCACCATAAAACGACAGGCACGCGTGCCAGCATCTACGGCGGTCAAAATAAACAGTGCTTCAAAAAGAATGGCAAAGTGATACCAGAATGCCATCAGCGCGGTGCTGTTAAATACATCACTGATAATATGCGCCATGCCTACTGCAAAAGTGGGTGCGCCTCCTGCTCTGGAGAGAATTGAATGTTCTCCGACATTTTGCGCTATTGCCGTTAACGTTTCGGGTGTGACAACAAAGCCCCAACTGTTTATGACCTGTGATGCGCTCTCAACCGTGGTACCAATCAGCGCTGCCGGTGAGTTCATGGCAAAGTAAACGCCTGGGTCAATCACTGATGCACATATCAAAGCCATAATGGCGACGAAGGATTCCATCAACATTGCGCCATAACCGATAAACCGAATATGACTTTCTTTTTCAATCAGTTTTGGCGTCGTACCACTGGCAACCAACGCGTGGAAACCAGAAATAGAACCGCAGGCGATAGTAATAAACAGGAAGGGAAACAGTCCGCCAGAGAATACCGGGCCGCTGCCGTCAATAAACTTTGTCACGGCAGGCATTTTCATTTCTGGCATAGCGAAAACGATGCCTATCGCCAGACCTAAAATGACACCGATTTTCAGGAAAGTTGACAGATAATCGCGCGGAGCCAGCAGTAACCAAACCGGAAGCACAGAGGCGACAAATCCATAAATCACTAATACCCAAGTCAATGTAGTGCCATGGAGAGTAAAGAATGGCCCCCAGTAGGAGTCCTGAGCCACATTGCCGCCGTAAATTATGGCCAGCATCATCAGTACAAAGCCGATGACCGATACCTCGGCAATTTTACCGGGGCGCAAAAATCGCATATAGATGCCCATAAATAGGGCAATCGGAATAGTGGCAGCAATAGTGAATAACCCCCAAGGGCTATCGGCTAGCGCTTTAACCACGACTAAGGCAAGAGCGGAAAGGATAATAATCATTACCCCCAGAGCACCTAGCATGGTAACTACCCCAGCGAATTCTCCAAGTTCTTGTTTGGCTATTTCCCCCAAAGAACGGCCATCTCGGCGGGTAGAGATAAAAAGAATAAGGAAGTCCTGAACTGCGCCGGCAAGCATTACACCCACTAAAATCCAGATTGTGCCGGGTAAGAAACCCATTTGTGCCGCTAAAATAGGCCCCACTAACGGCCCGGCACCTGCAATTGCTGCAAAGTGATGACCGAACAACACCCATTTATTGGTTGGAACATAGTCCAGGCCATCATTTTTACGTAACGCCGGAGTTGTTCGACGATCGTCCAGACCAAAAACCTTTTCGGCAATAAATAGACTATAAAAACGATAGGCAATGCTATAGCAGGCGATTGCCGCGACGACTAACCACAGCGCATTGACGTGCTCGCCGCGACTGAGTGCCAGCATGCCAAAGGCAAAGGCTCCCACTAACGCCACTAGCAGCCAGAGAATTCCGGACTTGACGTTTGTCATGATTAAAACTCCTTCAATGCGCAACCTTTAGGTCACTAATATTTATGAAACAGGTAGCTCAAAAAACCATTAAGAGCTTTTCGGGCATAGGTAACCTATTGCCGACATTGAGGATTACAGCGCAAAAATTAGACTTTCACAGCAGTAAGATGAAATAGAAAATCAGATTTGTGATGCAGTGAACGCTTTAAGTGAAGGTGTAAGGCAAGGGGCGGGGGAATTAGGGGATGGCTCGCATTTTAGTCAAAAATAAACCGGCCACCAGGGCCGGTCTTATTAAAGATTAGCTAAGAGCAGTCGTTCGCTTAGCTAATCAACTGTATTTAAACTGGCAAATTATGATGCAGGTTTCGATGCGTCGGCTTTATGTTCGCGGTGATGTTCCGCCATTTGCTCAGCGCGTTTTTCATAATTTTGGTTAAATTGTTTCTTCTGATCTGGCGTCAGCAGGTTATACATTTTGTTTTCAATAGTAGCACGTTGCAGCATACGGGCTGATTGTGCCTGAGTTATCTGGTCGATTTCACTTTTCACCTTGGCCTGATCAAAGGTGTCTGAAGCAACCAGGCTATGCAAAGTATCCATCTGTGTTTTCATATCGCTACGATCGTGCTGAATACCCGAGCTTTTCCACAGTACCTTCATTTGAGTGCGTTGCTGTTCGGTCAGCTTAATACCCGCAAACGGGCTGTAATGATTTGGACCTTTATGTTCCATATTGCCCTGAGTCTGGGTCGAGGAGCCAGTAACAGGAGACGTTTCTGCAGCGAATGCAAAAGAAGCCGAGCTCAGAGCCAAAGTTGAAGCTACAACCATTGCGGTAAGTTTACGCATAATTTAATTCCTCATTAATCTGTTATAGCCAGATTCTGTACCAGCTAGTGTCTTGATATTTTCAGCAGGCATCGGCCTGGCTGACTTAACGAAATACAGTCTATCGTGTGAAATGAATAGTAGTGCGAGTTACTGTAAATGTCTGAAAACAGGCGTGTCATAATTTACACGATAGTGGAGAAAATGTTTGGAAACCGTAAGGAATTTGTCGTGGGTGATTGAAAAATAGCAGATTATTAAGACTAATCTAATCTAATGTAAGAACATATTGAAGACTATGGCACTAATGTTCTGGTAATGGAGTTATTAATTTACTCCAAACGGTAAATTATTTTGGTAGCAAGTGACATTTCTTCCGTAAAAGATAATTTAAGATCTAGCTCAAAAAATAGTAAAACAATTTGTCTAAAATGACTAAAAGAGCGATTTGTAAAAACGCCTTGCTCGCTGACGTGCTATTAAATTAAATATAATATAGTCACGAGAGAGGAGTAATGAAGAGTGCAAGATTTCACTATAAATACTCAACGTTCAAATGTTTTTGAATTAGCGCCAATAACAAAAAAAACAGAAGAAAAAATCAGGAAAGAATCAGTATTTACTATTGATTTGCATGATTCTAATGCGCCACCACAATCAGTCATTGATAGTCTTTCAGATAATCAGCAAACATGGCTAGGTGCATTACTGCGACCACTTGATATGGCTTATCATATTTGTCAGGGCGCTTTTAATAAACTCAATGAGGGATATCAGAAAAGACTGACCGAGACACTCGAAAACTTTGAAAAGTCAGTTGAGGACGTTCAATATGAATTGAAAAAAGTTTTAGGAAAAGACTATTGTATTCAATTGCCCAAATTATATTTGAATTATCGGAAATATAAAGAAGATTTTGAAAAGCTCGAGGCGCAAGAGACAAAGAACAGAAAATTAGTCGATGCTATCGCTGCATCGGATCAGGATGTAAATAATAACAAAAAACAAGATATCACCCCAGAATACAGTGCTGCACAAAAAATAATGATGTTTGATTTTAATCAGCTGCAGTCAGAGGTGCAAAAAGCAAAGTCTCTATACGAGAGTGCCAGGTATAAAATAGATCAATTCATTGATTCGCTAAAACTGACCTCTTCAAGTCAGGTTATGTTGCATATTTTGAAAGAGGCAACCTCAATACGTACCACTCTTCTAATGCAGCAGTTTGCGTTTTCATCGAACATTCCTGAGATCCCTGGGGGATACACCAACGCAGGATTACAAATGCAGATTGTTTTGCCTGCTAATGAAGTGTTTAAAAAATTATTTTTTAATGAACCTCTTAATGACCTTTTAATGCAACCATACTTTCATATTGAAGGTGGCATAAGCGGCGGTATTGATCTTAATGATTATCTTTCGCTACCTCTTACCTTAAGAGGCGCATTGACAGGGTTACGAGTGAATCATGTCGGCCTTAACATTCCCATAGACAGGCAGTTAGACGGATGGCATTGCGGCAAAATTGAATATGTTATTGAAACTGTCAGCAGAATTGAGGGTTATATTGGAGCCTCCAAAAAATTTCCATTGCTGGCACCAGGATTACAGTTAAAAGTTGGCGCAGATACCGTCCGACAGTTCATCTTTCCTTGCGATACTTCTGGAAGCGCAAAATTTTTTACTCAGCTCGGCTTGCGTAGTGCGGGAGCGATTTCAGCTGGTTTATTGGCATCAAGTTTAGGTGTAAATTTTCACTCAGCTCAGGCTGCCGGTATTGCCGGTTTTGATATCGCGGGAATGCTAATCGAAATGGGTGGCATTCTGGCACCTGAGCGGATTATTGATATTGTCGAAGCGGTAACTTTAGGTGCTGATATACCAATAGAAACTGATTTCAAAGTCCCATACCTTGGTAAATTTAATGCCTTATTTATGCAGCGGAAAAATGCCTCATTGATTGTCGAACACGATGTAAAAATTAAGAATAGGCAGCCCAATGATGTTGAAATCATTCATCGCTCTCATCCTGAAAATGTAGAAACTGACCTCAGACGAAGAACGTTATAATCCAAAGAGTTACGTGCAATGCAGGTATCCATTTTTTGCAGTATGCCAGAGCTTGGTTGAAAGTTCATTATTGCGCTCGTTGAACGGAATAATGACTTTTGAACAAATATTTTCATGGGATTTAGTATCGCTAAAGTTGGCTTCCAGCGAGGCTGAGAACTGCTCTTTTTGAGATTGACTAAGCTGATTGAGGGCTTCTTTAGCAAGATTCTGGTGACGAAGTCGATTATCTTCGGTAGGTTCAAGAAGAGAATAATACCAGGTTATTGTTCCTGCTCTGGCATACAGCAGAGAAGCAGTTGAATAATTTTTATCAGTAATACACTCCACCATTTGTTGATAAAGGATTTGAGGGTTGACGCTTAATTTACTGCCTACTTCACATTTTTCAAGTGATGGTTTTATTGCGTTATCACTATGAGTCGTACATGCAGACAGTAATAGTGTGGCAATTACGACAAGATTTCTAGACCAATCTTGCTTAAATAATCCTTTACGATAATTTACCACGTTTCAGATTCCGTATTTTCATCAATTTGTTGCTGGTTTATATTCTGAATTTGTTGAGAAATAAATTTTATAAACTGTTGTCGGACTTCTATGTCAGATGTTGTTTTTGGTTCAACTTTCAAAATATCGCTGATACGATCATTTATATTTATGCTCTGTTGGTTGTGCAGTTTCTGTATAGGATTTATGACTTCTAACTGATTAATTAAAAATGGCATAACAACTTCCTCTATAAATTTAGTTTATCAACCGCTGCGCTAACTCATTAAGTAGCTGCTCTAATGCGTTACGAGAAATAAGAGCCGTATTTTTTTGCAGTTGCTGACACTCTTCAGTATTAAGTTTCTGCTGGCTTACCCAGATTTCGGGGGAGAACTCCGCAAGATAGCTTTTGTATTTAATCACAAAGCGGTTTTTGTCATGCTGTTCTATGTGAATCGGTCCATGCCATGATTCCTGAATCTGAGATAGAAATTTATCGCGATGTCGAACCGTTGTTTTTGGAATTAACAAAAGCAAGGGTAAATTCCCTCCCTCTGAGTCGTATGATATTTTTTCAGACCAGCGTGTGAATAATGCTGGAAACATCGATTCATTGCCTAATACATCCCGGAGATTTTCTTGCATTGCCTCGTGAGTTTTTTGCAAAAATTGTTGATAAGTTTTTTGGCTACTATCGATATAATCAGCAACGGCTTTTATCGACATGAATATTCCAGCCTGGTAACCTGCAGAATAAGCTGATTCACGTACACTTTTTGCATCGCTTTCTGCCTGTTTAATAATTTTTAAGGCATTTTGCTGTGCCTGAACTCGTAGAGATTGCCGCTTATTACGTTTTACCAGAGACTTAGCAGGAATAAGCACTCCGTCAATAGCGGCACTAATGTCAGGATCGATGGTGATTTTTTGCATATTGTAGTGCCAGTTTAAAGTCGAGAATGCTTATTGACGGGGAATCACTTGATATGGCGAGTTGCGATTCCGAATCACTGAAAAGCAGAGGAATTCGTTGTATTAAGGCCTCAGGTAGCCATGGATTAAGACTGAGTAGTAATTGCAGCCCCACCATTTCAAGAATGTTGTTGCCAACATACCTCCCGAGAATTACTGGCTGCCCGCTAAAAGCAGGGCATACACAAAACTGCTGGACAGCTTTCGAAAGACCTGACATTTCTCCTTGGTATATCAAAGATGCCCGGTGATAACGGCAGGCTAAAAGCCAGGCTACTTTAGTTAATAGGGTCCAGTTTTTAACTACCGTATCACCCAGAGAACCCGGCGCTATAGACTTGCAATCGACGGATAAGTTGAAGTGATTTATCACCATCTGGTTAAGTAAGCTCTGACAGCCTGGTGCCTGAAACAATTCAGGTATCACCATGCGTTGCGAGTTTATCCATGAGCATGGCGCATAAAGGACTCGTTCTAATTGAGAGACCTCATCCATTACGCATCTTCTTATATTGATATTTAAATCCGATAAAAGCGGCTCCTCCCAGAACAACAGTTAGCAGTATGCCAATCATCCAACCGTATGTTAGCCAACCATTTTCTACCGGCTCGGTGTGCGCGACCGGTAAGAGTGGACGAACAGGCGAGCGCGATAAAACAACAGAAATATTTTCATAACTCAGATTATTAAAAGAGTTTTTCAAAAGTCTTTTTATGTCACTGATCATCAGCGATGAGTCAAGATCACGATCATAGTTAATTAATGCAGCAACATGCTCTGGTTCCTTTTTCCTACCATTATTTCCAGTATCAAAGCTATAACTTACGTGGACCTGTGCCGAAGTTACCCCCTCTAGAGCCATTAAAGATTGCTCGAGGCGTTGTTCAATTGCTGAATAAAGTCTGGCCATCTCTGCAAGAGGTGAAGAGATCAACGAGTCAGCAGGAAACATTTGTGCAATCTCTATGCGCGGCCCAGATGGCAAATTATAGATGCGTAGAAGTTCGACTGATGCGCTGAAGTCCTCAGGGCTAACAGAAATCTCATAGCCTTCTTTTGCTAGATCCTTCTTTACCGCTTGAATATGATTACGCTGAAGCAGTGCAAGAACCTCGTTGGCTTGGCGCTGCTCCAGCCCTTTTAACAATTCCTGTTGCTTACATCCAGTCAGCATCAAAATGACCAGTGCAAATAATCCATAAAAAGCTTTCATGCCCGAAGTAATGTCTCCACCGCACTCGTGGCCTTACGAGTCAATGCACTAATTAACGATATTTCAATATTATAATCAGCTGTTTTTTGCTGAATAGCGAATAAGGCTTCTGGTGATGAAGTTGAATTTGTGTTGCTAACTAAATTCATGACATGCTGTTTTTGTAAATCATATTTACTTGAATTTTCTGCATAAGCAGCAATCAGTTTATGCTCAAGAGAATAGGGGCTACTGTAGGAAATATTACTTTCTTGGGCATCAGTCAAGATGCCGCTAAGTTGTTCAATACCGCTCATAAATAATCCTGATGTATAAGTTTATTTTAAATTATCGGAAGTTTGAAATTGTAGCAGCTGCAATATCTTTAAACGCTTTTACTGAGCTAGATTGGGCATTGCAAAATAGGGTATAGGCAGAGAGTGCAGCTTGATATTTAGCTAATTTAACAGGATCAGAAGTATCACTACTGGTTCCGTTTCCAGTCAAATTATTCAATGCTTCTTGTAATTCAATATTTAAATTATGGGCACCAACACTGAAAGTATTGGATAAGGAAATAATGAATTCAGGGTCGTAAATTTTTTTTATAGGATAAGTATGAGGACTGGGCATATCAATCTCCGGTATTATTAGTTATTAACTAACCAGTGGTTAGGTGACAATTTTATATAACTATTATTGCCATAAAGGTAAGAGCGACCGGTCATTAGGTCATCTTTTAGATTTATTGAAAAATAAACGCGACTTTTTTTTGCATCTAAGTTTAGTGACTTGATTTCTTGAATTTCTTCGTCACCGATAAGACCCGCTACTATAAACTTTGTTGCTTTATCATCGTCCTTTCTAGTGAATGGAATTGACATTGCGCGTAACCTCGATTCTGCTTGATCTGCAGTAAGAATATAATTATTCCGCTCAATTTTTAGGTTGTGTTCAAGGTCAGAAACAGATGGCCTAACCAGTCTGTTAGAAGGCCTGTAAGTATTAATAATGTTGGTGTCGCTAAGAGGCATGCTTGTACTCATAGTAGTAGCAAAACCACCTCTAAAATAAAACAATAAAGACAATCCAGTGATAATTATAACTATTAGAAAATTAAAATTTCTAATTATCAATTTTTTATTTTCAACTTTATGATCTAAACTCAAATTGTTTAAATCTATTTCCCAAAGGCTATTTGATATTTTAAGAGCGATTCGCAAAGAGCCAATAGTAATAATTTCATTTAAGCCGATGCTGCGAATTAAATTTTTTCCATCATCTGTGATCTCTCTTACAGAAACAGTTAACTCTTGAAGTGAGTGTTTAATTATTTCAAAGTTAATGCCCCCATCCTCCATTGGAATTATAAAAGCATTGTCTCTTAGTTGGGCACTATTTGTTAAGTCGTGTGTTGCAGCAACAACAAACATTGACGTTTCGTTTGTTAATTCAAATTCACAACCACAAAGAGGACTGTTCAATAATCTCAAGGTTAGTGTTTTCTCAAAAATGGGCGATGAGACCATACTGCTTTGCTCCTTCATTAAAACTAACCGATACTTATAAAATCATTGGAGCAGAATTTAATAAACTCTTGGGTGAAAATCTTGATTTATTTATGATTAAATTTAAATGTGTCCATAAATTGCATTAAATTAACGTTGATTAAAGAAGGTGCTATTAATTCAGTAATCATTTTTTCATCAAGATAAACACATGGCCTAAGAATAGAATTAAGCACATAAATTTGCTTTGTCCTCAGGAAATAGAATTATGCGTCTGGAATCGACATCGCATGTTGTCAGTATGGGTGACGAGATAAAAGTCACAGAGAAAACATTGCGGTTAGTTGAAGTTGCGGATAGCAAATCCTGTGAATTTATTTGTAGCTATAGGAACAGTCAGGATCATCATTTTATATTAGACGGTGGCTGGCGCGGATTAATAGCAACAGACCCTATGTCGATTAGAATAATTAAAGGTGAAATGTATGCATTAAAAATTGACCTGATGAAATTAGCAAAATTACAAGTATTTATTGACTATGCGAGAAATAGTATTACAACTAAATATATTAGTGACTCATCCTCAATTTCATTTTCAAAGCAAATAGGTAAAATAAATCCTGAGGATCTGGAATATTGGTTGCTACATCAGGCATTAATTCCAGTTGAAGATGCCGATCCCATTGTGGCATTTTTAAGGCAAACAGAATGTTATAGTCTTGTCCACTTTCTTCTTGCAGCAACGGATGACAATAATCAGTGCCTGCAACAGCTTTGTATAAGATATGGTTTGTCCGCTGCTCATTTCAGGAGATTAACTCGGCATGCTTTAGGCCATACAACTAAGGTGACAATGCGTGAATGGAGAATGACAAAAGCAATTCTAGCTTTTATAGACGACCCTAAGGATATGACAGACGTTGCTTTTGCTCACGGATATTCTTCCTTATCTCATTTTTCTAATGATGTAAAAAAAATGTTAGGCAAGACTCCTCGGGCCCTAAGAAAATCGATACTTGATGTGGCTATGAAATGAACCTTAAGAAAACAGTTATTTTAATTTTTTCAAATTTATTGATGCTAATTATTAGCACGACATCATTTAATGCAAAATCAGAAAGTGTTTATCCATTTGAACCAAAGTCTGGCTATGTTGCCAATAATGAAAGTGTTAAAGGCTATTTTGATGCACTCTCTTCAAAAATTGATAAACCAATAATTTTAAGTAACCTCGCATCAAGAAAAAAAATTACGGGTGAACTATCAATAATTGAACCTCGGCAGCAAATTGAATCTTTATGTCAGCAATTAGGACTAATATGGTATGACAATCAGTCAAGTATTTATATCTACGACTCTTCAGAAATGAATGCAAAAATAATTACTATGAAGAATATTTCATATTCTTATTTTTTACATTATTTAAAAAGCTCAGGACTTTTTGATCAACGTTATCCGCTTAGAGGCGAAGAGGGTAATCGAACATTTTATATTTCAGGGCCTCCAGCATATATAGACATTATTAATGGCTTGGCAAATACGTTAAATAATTATGATGTTCTAGGAGGGCAGGATGAAAATGTTTCGACGTTCTATTTAAGTAATACCTTTTCAGAGGATAGAACTTATAATTTTCAGGATAAATCTATCGTTGTGCCAGGAGTTGCTTCAGTGTTAAACCAGTTATTTTCAGGTTCAAGGGCAACGAGTGAAGTTAGTCCAGGTAGTGAATCAATTCAGGATAATACTTCCGTAGATGATCAAAACAGCCATCAGACTTCAGAAGTTAATAATTTCTCTATTGCATCTTCATCTTTACAAGTCATTTCTAATCCAGGTAATAATAGCCTATTGATAAAAGGAAGCGAAGAACAAATAAATAATGCTAAGAACATTATTGCTGCCTTGGATCAGCCAAGAAGACACATTGAGCTATCTGTATGGATTGTTGATTTACAAAAAAGCGCCCTAGAGCAGCTTGGTGTGAATTGGAAAGGTGGATTTAATATTGGCCAACGACTTGGCTTTTCATTAAACGGAGGAATACCAGGCTCTGCTGCTGGAGGAAGTCTTTCAAGTACCTTAGACAGTGGGGAGTTTATTGCAGAAATTATTGCTCTTAGCAAAAATAAGCTTGCTAATATTATTTCACGACCAGTTATTCTCACACAGGAAAATATTCCTGCTATTTTTGACAATAGCCATAGCATCTATACTCGTCTCCTTGGTGAGCATAATGTTGAACTACAAAAGATCACCTTCGGAACTTCAGTAAGTGTTTTACCAAGGTTTACCCAGAATAACGAAATCGAGATGATGCTTAATGTTGAAGATGGCAACGAGGTGAGTTCAGGAAGTGGGAATGAAAGTGCTATATCACCTCTCCCTCAAGTGGGACGAACTAACATTAGCACTATAGCAAGAGTCCCGAAAGGTAAGAGTTTACTCATTGGTGGTTACACTCGTGATGAGCAGCATAATGAGTATGTTCGTATCCCTTTTTTAGGCAGCATACCTTTCGTTGGGGCACTTTTTCGTTACCAGGTCACCCAGAAAAATCAAACGGTGCGCGTATTTCTGATCCAACCGCGGGAAATCTTTACGCCAAATTTAGCTGATGAAAATACGTTGCCTAGAAATATCTTAAGTGCAACACCGTTAAGGGATTGGAAACAAAATCTGTCAATGAGTCTGTTTTGAACATCGTTCCTGGACAGTCGCCTTACTCTTCACTTTTAAGAGTACGTGACCACCAACGAAGTAAAGAACAGGTTGGCAAGGAAGCTTCAAATAATAAATTAATCGACGATAGTTTAGTGGATAATGCGAATTTATTTGTTGTAGAGGATGAGTCCTCTAACGAATTAATTGCTAGAGCATCGCAAAATGTTGATGAAAGCTCAATAGCATCATCACTGTTTAGATCTCGTCGAGAACTAACGCTGAAAAGCGGAACTGATGCTGATAATAACTTCGATGCGGTTTTAGATGAAAATACATTAGCCAAGTTGGCTTTGTTGTTAAAATTTATAGCGGGGGTACAAGGAAGTAATATTAACGATCTTAAGTTTCAGTTTATAAAATTATTTCCAGATGAGAGTGATCAAGTAGTAATATTGCGAAAGTTATTAAAACGTGAAAATCTTGATAAAACTACCAGGGCAAACATTGAATTATTGCTCGAAGACATTATAAAAAACTCTGATAAAAGACGTTTAAAGGCTGGCATTAACGTCTCTTTAAAGGCAAAACTCTTTGGTAAAGCACTTGATGTTAGTCCTCAATTATTGCGTAGCGCTTACCGTGAATTTATTGAATCTGATGGGCATGAAATAGAAACCTATCAAAATTGGATTACAGTATTCGGTTATGATAAGAGGAAAAACATACTGGCTTTTGTTGAAGGAGCATTACTAAATGATATTGACTCAGTGGACCCTAGTTGCTCACTTTGCGAGTTTGGAAACTTTCTCTATCGACTTTGTCAGCTAAAAAAATTAAGAACGCTCGATGTTAATTTCATCACTAACTTATTATCTTGTGAATGTATTCAGAAAATTAATGCTTGTGAAAAAACATGGCTTCTATTTTTGATGAGTATTTTACAAGATGCACTTTGTGTTGATGATTTCCTTAAAGAAATCGTAGGTGAGAAACTAATTTTAAATCCAGACACCGTTTTGGTGAATTTTTATCAAAAAGTTTTGACTGAATGTATGGGGATCTCAGTTGAGTTTTTTAAAATAGATGATGATAAAATAATTTTAGAAAATGAAATTAAAAAATTAATAGAGTTCCTCTTTAAAAAAGAGATATTAAATTCTCATGGAAATGTTAATGCATTGTAGGGATAGCAATAATGCCAGTGTTAATGAATAAAATAAAAGATCATCCAGAGTTAATTATTCTATTGCTCATGGTGACAATTATATCCATGCTTATTGTTCCATTGCCTACATATCTGGTCGATTTTTTAATTGCTTTAAATATTGTTATTTCCATGCTTGTTTTTCTCTCATCATTTTATATAGATGGGATTTTGAGTTTCTCAACTTTTCCTGCTGTACTCCTTATTACAACATTATTTAGGCTTTCGTTATCTATTAGCACGAGCAGGCTGATACTTAACGATGCAGATGCTGGAGAAATCATTGAGACATTTGGCCTTTATGTCATTGGCGATAATTTAGTTGTTGGCTTCGTTATCTTTTTTATTGTGACTATTACACAGTTTATGGTGATAACGAAAGGTGCAGAACGCGTTGCTGAAGTAGCTGCTCGATTTTCACTCGACGCAATGCCTGGCAAGCAGATGAGCATTGATGCAGATATCAAAGCAGGAACCATTGACGCCGAACAGGCCAGAGAGAGGCGAAGCGTTCTCGAAAAGCAAAGCCAGCTCTATGGGTCTTTTGATGGAGCAATGAAATTTATAAAAGGTGATGCGATTGCGGGAATAATTATCATATTTGTTAATTTCATTGGTGGGATTAGTGTAGGAATGAATCAACATAATATGACTATGTCTGAAGCTCTGCATACTTATACTATGTTAACCATCGGTGATGGATTGGTTGCGCAAATTCCGTCACTATTAATTGCAGTAAGTGCCGGCTTCATTGTTACCCGTGTCAATGGCGAGGGTGAGAATATGGGGCAAAAGATCTTATCTCAACTGATCAATCAGCCATTTGTGATCGCTGTAGCTAGCATACTAACTTTAGCCGTTGGCTTACTGCCCGGATTCCCATTTCTTGTCTTTTTAACTTTGTTCTTAATGCTGGCAGTGACCTATTTTTATAAAACCAGAAAATTAAAAATGGCGGCAAGTGGAAAAGGAAGTCATTTATCAGATAATAAACCTGTTAATGATATGAATAATAAGGGTTTAGATAGCTCCATGAGAATGATCACACATCTGGATAGTGTTAGCGCCGAGGCTTTACCACTTATATTAGTTATTCCTGAAAGCAAACTTGAGAAATTTACTACTCAAGATTTATCAGGGCATATTCGTAGCCAGTTTTTCATCGATTATGGGATCCATCTCCCTGAAATAATTTTGCAATCTCATCCAGCAGGAGATGAGACCAGAGTGACTTTTTTGATAAATGAAATCAAGGCAGATGAATATATTGTGTTTTTTGACAAACTTAGGGTTATCAATAAACTTGATGAAATTTCACTATTAGATATTCAATCCTTTAAAGAAATTAACGGCGTGTGGGTAGAAATAAAAGACAGAGAAAAATTATTATCAATGGGCTATCTGCTTAGAACAGCAGTTGATGAGCTCTATGCGTGTCTATCGTTACAGCTTGCCCATCATATTAATGAGTTTTTTGGGGTCCAGGAAGCAAAAGTTATGTCAGACAGGCTTGAGCAAACCTGCCCTGAACTCATCAAAGAAGTTCTTCGTCATATGACGATGCAAAAAATATCAG
Organism: uncultured Gammaproteobacteria bacterium; assembly: GCA_963747655.1. GTDB lineage: Bacteria > Pseudomonadota > Gammaproteobacteria > Enterobacterales > Enterobacteriaceae > Rouxiella. The sequence continues at coordinate 326,345 of CAVVFS010000001.1, forward strand.
AAATTCTTCAGCGACTGTTGTCAGAAAGAATCTCTATTAGAAATATGAAAATGATTATGGAGGCACTGGCACTTTGGGCTCCAAAAGAAAAAGACGTCATTTTACTTGTTGAACATGTCCGCGGTTCTTTAGCTCGATATATTTGTGACAAATTCTCAATAAATAATCAGCTTCGGGTCATCATGATTACTGCAGAAACTGAAGATATTTTTAGATCAGGGATTAGAACCACATCCGGGGGATCGTTTTTAAATATTGAACCGGGAATTGCGGAACAGTTAATTGATACTTTTTCTTTAGTCTTATCTAATTATGATTCTGAATTTAAAGATATTGTCATCATATCTTCCGTAGACGTTCGTAGATTCATAAAAAAGTTTCTTGAATCAAGATATCGAGATATTGCGGTGATGTCATTTGGTGAACTTTCACAACATATAAATGTTGATGTAATTGAGACAATCTGAAGAGAGGTTATTATGAAAAAACAACCTTTGCTAGTTAATCAGGCACATCCTTCTGTATTACATGCATCAACTATAGAAGCTGAACTTGGATGTGTTGAAATAGGTGAGGTTTGTGAAATCCGCTCAGATCTTTATAACACAGAAGTTATTGCACGTGCACAGGTTATCGGCTTTAGGCAAAGTAGCACAATTCTTAGTCTGTTAGGTGACGCTAAAGGGCTTTCCCGAGAGTGTGTAATTCATCCTACAGGTTCTGGGTTGGTGATTCCATTAGGCGATTTTTTGAGAGGAAGCGTTGTTAGCCCTGAGGGCGTAGTGACTGAGCGTCTGACCGACAAATCTCCCATTATTTTAACAGAAACTCGGCCTATACAAGGAAGAGCACCAGATTGGCAGCATCGCAGAGGTATTTATCAGCCTTTGTTCACCAAAATTAGAGCGATAGATGGTTTACTGACTTGTGGTTTAGGCCAGCGTATGGGCATCTTTGCCTCGGCCGGATGCGGTAAAACCAGCCTTTTACATATGTTGATAGAACATGTTGAGACAGATATTTTTATTATTTGCCTCGTTGGAGAACGCGGAAGAGAAGTTGCAGAGTTTATGGATATTCTCAGGCAATCAAAAAGGATGCTGGATTGTGTAATGGTATTTGCCACTTCTGATTATTCTTCTCTTGAACGCTGTAACGCAGTATTGGTGGCGACAACCATTGCCGAATATTTTCGCGACAGTGGCAAAAATGTAGTGCTGTTTATCGATTCAATAACACGTTATGCCAGAGCATTACGCGACTTGGCATTGTCTTCGGGAGAATCACCGGCCAGGCGCGGTTATCCAGCCTCTGTATTCGAAAACTTACCAAAAGTGCTTGAAAGAGCAGGCAATGTAGATGGCGGCAGCATTACTGCATTCTATACCATTTTACTGGAAAGCGATGATGAGACTGATCCTATAGCTAATGAAATCCGCTCAATACTCGACGGACATATTTATCTCAGCAAAGACTTAGCTGCGCAGAACCATTATCCGGCTATTGATATATTAAACAGTCTCAGTCGTGTGGCGAGTCAGGTCTGTGATGCTGAGCATCTGATTGATGCAGCTGCTATTCGTAATCAGTTGGCAAAAATTGAACAACTTAAGCTACTTATCGATATAGGCGAATATCAATTTGGAGAAAATATTGACAATGACCACGCCATAAATCAGCGAGAGAAACTCCGCAAATGGCTTTGCCAAACAAGCCATGAAAATATTGAGTATGGCGTTCTAAGGCACGAGATGCATGAGCTTGCTTCGTAAGCTTCATCCTCTACTGGTCAGAAGCCAGACAAGAGAAAATCGATATCAATTTTCATTGATGTTGTTAAAAAAAGATCAATGCGTACTTAAAAATGAAAGCAAGGCGTTAAGCACTCAGCATTTAACATTGCAACAAATGATAAAGAATCATTGCTTTAAGGGTATCAGCAGTAGGTCTGAATTATTTTTAGAGCAACGTAAACTATCAGTTCTGAGGAGACAATTATTATTGTTAGTGAGCCAACAGGAAATTATTAATGGCCGTTTACAAGTGCTACAAAAGAAAATAGACCAGGCATTAGTCTCTAAGCATCGTTGTATGCGCTCATCGAACAAATATAAGTTCCTAATACAAATAGAGCAAAAAAAACAGTTGATCAGGCAAGAACGGTTAAACGAGTCAGAAATAGAGGAATTAATCTTATGGAAAAAATAGGCTTAGCAGCGAAGTGTTGTATCAATACACTAGAGCAAGGTCCGGCAGAGGGTTTATCATTAGCTGAAAGAGCTAAGATAAAAAGTTTAAATAAAAAGAAAAAAAACATCATTGAACCAAGCTTGGCCGGTTTTTACATGACCAGTATAAACCATCTTCAAGTGAAAGAAAAAAGCATGAATCCCAGGTTGAGTTTTATTGATAAAACACAGGCTAATGAAATAAAAAAAACCAAGCAAGACATTACCGTAAATAAGGGTGCCGCATCAAAAGATGTTAAGTTAATTGATTTCCAGTATAAAAATCATGATATTAAAAATTCTCATGAAATTATGAGGAGTAAAAAAGTAACTGATAATAAAGTGCTGGAAATTAATGAGAAAAAAATAGTAAATGTAAAAACAGTTATAAGTGAAAAAATAATCAATGACGGTAAGGTAAGTAATGAGCTCTCTCCAGAAACAACATCTGAGTTGCCCTTGCAGTCAGTAGTTAATGTTATTGATGATGCAGGAAATATAAAGCCAAGGTTTAGTTATGACTCAAGTAGTCGTATTTTTTCAGAGGAGAAAAATGTTGGATCTGAAAAGTATCTGAATACTTTAAATTTATATGAACAAAAGCTTCTAAATAGTTCATTAAGCGGTTCATTAAATAATTTATTAGGCGATTCATCGAGTAAATTATTAAATAGTTCATTGAGTAGCAATAACTCTAAACATGTGACATTAAAAAACACTGAAAATGCAAAAGTTAACGATAGCATCTCTGTCAAAAATGAATCAATTATTTATAAATTTCAAAACACACCTGGAGATAATAGTGTAAAAATTACTAATTTAAATACTGGGACACTTTCTTTAACTACATCATCTGACTTTGTCCATCACCTTTTACAAAATGAAAAAGCGGGTAAAGTAGTTGCTAATGATTTTGAACTTTTGTCAGACTCTTGGAAAGATGAAGATGAGACTGGTGAAAGTAAAAAATGATTTCGCAATATATACGTAATTTAGACAAAGAGTATTTAAATAAAACATTACTTGAGAATTATTTTTCAAGTAAGGGTGTGGCCTATTATTACTCAAAACCACAAGAGGGTGCTCTGCTAGTATCTTTCAAGGCTGATAACAGCTGGTGTGGATTAATATCTCTTTTCGAATGGTTTAGTTTTTTATTTCCACAAAGTAGCAGCCTTGCCAGAATGCAGTTAGATACCAAGATTATCTTTGAGTTATTTGTAAATTGTAATCGGCCTTTAACTATCCCTGACTGTAGTCTTAATTACTATAATTTATCTGAGCAAAAAATTGATATTGAAAACGAGAAAAAATCATTACTTACGCTTGATACGCCAACTGGAAAACTATGGCTTACAAATCTACCGGTGATCTCAGAAAGTAAATTTCAGTCAAAATTAAATGTTAATAAAATAAAGTCTATTCCTTTTATAGTCGATTTTTTTATAGGAGAAAGTCTAGTCTCAGCAGACTTGTTAAAAAACATACAGCTTGGTGATTTGTTATTAATTAATAAAAACCATCAAAAGATTGCCGTAAGCAACTTTCACATTGGGAATTATGTTCGTCAGGAGAACTATATGATAATTGAAAACTCTTCAGATTCAGACTTTGAGATTAAAAATAGCTTAAGTGATGATAACAATTATAGTGACTCACTTAATCCACTTTTTCAAAGGAAAATACCTATATCAATATCATTTATATTACAACGAAGCACTATTACTTTAGCCGAGTTAGAGTTGTTCTTTAAAGGACAAGTACTGCCGTGTAAAGATGGAGTAGAGAAAAATATTATGATTCAGGCAAATGGAATTACTATTGCTCATGGAGAGTTAATATGGCTTGAAAAACGTCCAGCGGTAGTCATTAATCGGCTGGAAGATTATAATGCCAGTAAATAATGATATTTCTTTAATCGGCGTTCTTGCTCTGGCAACGCTTTTACCTTTTCTAATTGCTTGCGGGACATGTTATATAAAGTTTTCAATCGTTTTCGTTATGGTTCGAAATGCATTAGGATTACAGCAGATACCGTCCAATATGACTCTAAATGGGGTTGCACTTATATTAGCGATGTTTGTGATGAGTCCTATCATAAAAAGTGGTTATGAAAACTATCAAAAATCTCAAACACAGCCAGGTCAACTTACTCAATTATCAGCTTTTATAGATAATGGTATTGATATTTACCGTAGCTATTTACAAAGATATTCAGATCCTGATTTAGTTGAGTTTTTTGAAAACCTACAGGAAGATAAAAATAATACTAATGATGATGATAGCGGATTAAACCGGTTATCTATTCTCTCTCTTCTGCCTGCTTATGCGTTAAGCGAGATTAAAAGTGCATTTAAAATTGGATTCTACATATATCTCCCTTTTGTCGTAATTGATCTTTTAATATCTTGTATTTTATTGGCATTAGGGATGATGATGATGAGTCCCGTTACAATTTCGGTGCCTATAAAGTTGGTCCTGTTTGTTGCTATGGATGGGTGGACAATCCTGACTCAAGGCCTGGTTCTTCAATATATGAACTTACCTTCTTAAGGAAATGTTATGAATGACATGCTTTATGCAGGTAACAAAGTTTTATATCTTGTACTTATATTATCAGCAGGACCAATCTGTGTAGCAACCCTCGTCGGGCTTTTAGTTGGGCTTATTCAAACTATTACGCAATTACAAGAGCAAACTTTACCTTTCGGTATAAAGCTTTTAAGTGTCACTTTATGTCTTTTTCTGTTATCAGGTTGGTATAGTGAAATTTTATTAGCTTATGCCAGGGAAGTTGTTCATCTTGCACTGGTCCGCCAGTAGATGAAAGGACATAAATATGGAGCTTAATGATTTGTTCTATCACTGGCTTAATATTATGGTATTGTCATCAGCCAGAATTATGCCAGTATTTATAATGCTTCCATTTTTAAATAGCAGTGTAATCAATAATACAATTCGTTTTCCAACTGCTCTGTTATTGGGTTTGGTACTGTGGCCCACAATTAATCAAAACTCTTTATCTATTACGGGACTGGAATATTTCGCTTTAGTATTAAAAGAGTCATTTATTGGTTTATTTTTATCATGCTTGATTAATATCCCCTTTTGGGTTTTGCACGCAGCAGGTTGTATTATTGATAACCAACGTGGTGCAACAATCAGTAGCAGTATTGACCCTTTAAGCGGTGTTGATACATCCGAGTTAGCTAATTTTTTTAATCTATTTTGTGCGGTTATTTTTCTTTTCTCAGGAGGGTTATTAGCCACATTTGAAGTTATTCATAAAAGTTATCAACTCTTTGAGCCATTTAGTTCAGATCTTCCTGACATTAAAGTGATTTTTAGCCTTATAACATTTTCAATTACACAATCAATTAAAATTGCAAGCCCATTGATAGCTATTTTTTTATTAACTGAAGCACTGTTAGGGCTACTTTCGCGTTTTGCCCCACAGATGAATGTATTTTCATTGGCACTGACCGTTAAAAGCTTTATTGGCTTTTTTGTTTTACTACTTTATTTCTCAACGTCGATGCAAGGGGATCTTAGACGGCTAGTATTCACTTCCGACCAGCTGATATCTCTTGAGAAACCTAAAAATGTCTCTAAGTAAAACTGAAAAACCTACACAAAAGAAAATTAAAGATGCCGTTAAGAAAGGACAAACCTTTAAATCAAAAGATATTGTTATTGCCTGTTTAATTCTCTTGGGAGCAAGTTATATTGTTTCTTTTGATTTTTTAAATGAAATGGCAGCTGTCTGGACACGAGTTATTGAAAATGATTTTAACGAAAATCTTGATGAATATTTCAAAAAAATTTTTATCCTGGCTCTTAAGATAATTCTACCATTCTTATTTTTATGTGTTTTTTGCACAACCTTGCCTTCTTTGCTACAAACGGGTTTTGTGATTGCAACCAAAGCATTCAAGCTTAATTTCAATGCTCTAAATCCTGTCAATGGGGTCAAGAAATTATTTAGCTGGAGAACCGTAAAAGATACCGTAAAGACTCTATTGTATCTTGGGGTTTTTATTGTTGTTGCTGTCATGTTGTGGGACAAAAATAAATATGTTTTATTCTCCCAACTAGATGCTACACCACAGCAAATGATTCTTTTTTTGGGGGGATCTGCTGAATCAACTTGTCACCACATGTCTTGCTAGTATGCTTATTATCATGATTTTTGATTCATTGGTTGAGTATTTCCTTTATATCAAAGAACTAAAGATGGATAAACAGGAAGTTAAACGCGAGCGTAAAGATCAAGACGGTAATCCCGAAATTAAATCCAAACGACGCGGTTTACATTTGGAAATTTTGGATGAGCAGACAAAGTTAGATATCAGTAATTCTAAACTAATTATTGCTAATCCAAACCATATTGCTATAGGTATCTATTTTAATGTTGATATTGTACCGATCCCCTTTATCTCAGTATTGGAAACCAACTATGCCGCATTGGCAGTACGGAAGTATGCAAAAAAAATAGGTGTGCCTGTACTTGAAGATATCGCGTTAGCCAGGCGTATCTATGCTACGCATACACGTTATTCATTTATAAATCTTGATGAGTTAGATGCTGTTTTAAGAATATTGTTTTGGCTTGAGCAAGTTGACAATGGATGGAGGGAGCCTGTCACTGAAGATGTAGTTAATGATACGGCTAATGAAAAAAATAATGAAGCAGCTGATGGTAAAAATAATATCGATAATGAGCGATATTTATGAGTACGTGTTCCACATAAGTGATGTAATCCTTTTACCAAACTTTTGCATGATTAGTGATGCAACTTAGAGGCTTTCATGGAAATAAATAGCATAAGTGGAGATGACAAGCTTTCAGACATGTTGCTCAGTTGTCTAAACGAAAACGTAACACTAAAAGATATTCATGAAATTCCTGAGGACATGATGAATAGCCTTTATGCTCATGCGTATCAATTTTACCTGAAAGGGAAATTAGACAACGCAGAGACATTTTTTAGATTTCTTTGTATGTATGATTTTTATAATACTGATTATTTTATGGGGCTTGCTGCTGTCTACCATTTAAAAAAACAATACCAGAAAGCAGCAGATCTCTATTCTGTCGTATTTGCAATGAGCAGTGATGATTACCGCAGCGTCTTTCATGCAGGGCAATGCCAACTCATGATGGGTGAAAATCTTAAGGCACGACGATGTTTCGAGTTAGTTTGTGACAAAAGCAAAGACAGTGAGTTAATTAAGAAAGCTAGCTTATATAGAGAGAATATTATGGCATGTGATGAAAAGTTAACTAGCAAAGAAAATATCAAGCCAGTGGCGCAAGCGGAGAACTGCAATGAGTAATATTCCCGGGTCTTTAGACTTTAAAACTTTGTATACGGTCAATCCTTCCGATGACACTAATGTCCAAAAATTAGTCATAGACCAGAGTCATTATCAGGAGCTAACCCTGGCTACGAAGCAAGTGGTTAGCAATATGCTGGCTGTCGTTTCTAACACAGATCAGCAGGCAAAAATCACTATAGAAAAGCCCAGGATCCCACGTCCTAAAATAATGCTCAGTGAACAGCAGACAAGGCCTAAAGGTCTTACTGCGCTTATCGGGACATTGATGCAAATTATTTCGGCTACAAGTACTGATAAATTAAAAAACCGTTTAATACAATTTAACGCACTTAGCCAGGCTAAAGCAGCTGTCAGCGACAATCTGTCAAAAGAATTTAAACAAGCTGTTGAACAAGGCAAGGTGGCAATAACGAATGCAGAGAATGCGCATAAAGACGTACTTTCAGCTGAAAATAAAGTTTCGGAAACAACCTCAGTATTAGAGGCTTTAGAAAAAAAACTGTCAGGCTTGTCACCATCAGATAGTGTTTTTAATCAAGCTAAGCAAGCAGTGGCTCAAGCTCTAATTGAGAAAAACTCACTCAGCGCAGCTCTGGGCAAAGCAAAGATTAATTTCATAGACACTGCCGAATTTGCTGCGAAAATAAGCAAAATTACCGACGAGATATTTTCTCGCGTGCTCAAAAACTCTAATATAGACACTCCAGAGATGGGAGAAGTGACTCAAAACCATTTTACCGGCCTTGCTGCAATGACACTATTAATGGGGCAGCTTGCATTGCTTATTGGCGATAATGCAGACCGTAAGCTTCAGGATAATGCAGAACTTACCAGGCTTCTACAAGAAGCTCGCCAGGCGGAGATGCAAGTTAAAGCCAAAGAGCAGGCTGATGCAATAATCAAAGCAGAACAGTTGAGTAAGACCATGGGCTGCGTAGGTAAGATTTTAGGTGGCCTTATTGTCGCGGTCAGTTTGGTTGGAGCTATCTTTACTGGAGGTGCAAGCTTGGCCTTGGCCGCCGTGGGCATAGCTTTAATGGTCGCCGATCCTATTGTTAAAGCCATTACAGGTAAAAGTATCACTGACCGAGTTATGGCTCCGGTGTTGGAGCATGTTATTCAACCGATGATGAAATTTATCGCTAACGCAGTTAATAAATTTCTCAAAGACTTTGGTGTTGATGAAAATATTTCAAATATTATTTCTACAGTAGTCTCTGCGATCACCATTGCAATCACTATGATAGCAGTCAGCCTGTTGGCGAAGGCAGGTGGGAAAGCTTTATTAAAAAGTATAATGCCTATGATTAACAAAATGATTTCTAAACTAACTCCAACTATCGTTAAAAATAGTTCACAGCTTATGATGGGATCAATACGTACATCTATTACTCGATTAGGTAACAGTCTTGGCATCGAAGGCTCTAAACTTACCATGAAGCAAATTGGGACAAGAATAAATTATGCTGCATTGGGAGGGCAAGTTGTAAGAACGGGCGTCGAATCTAGTAACGAGATTTTTGCCGGTCTTGCTACCAAAGATATTGCTGTAAAGGAAAGCGAAATACTGATTGCCATGGCAGATGTAAAAGCAATGAGTAAATATCTAAAACAAGCTTTCGAGATTTTTACGGCAGATATAAAAGCTAAGCTAGAAATTATTAATCAAATGGTGAACGTAAATATTAATAGCCAGCAAACAAACTTTTTCATACTTAACACACAACGAATTTAATTTTGGAGGTTTTATGATAGGTATCGAACGCGATTCACTGAATGCCCCCTCTTTTTTTGATAACAATATATCCACTAACAAGGAACTTATTGATCTTGGAAGAAAAGATAAAAAAAATTTAGACGCACAAGATAACTCAAATAAGATAATATCTTATAGTGCTTTTAACAATCGAACTATTAAAGCTAATGATACTCCCATTCTTTCTAAACGCACTGGGGTAAAACCTGCGGATTTCGGGTTGACCATAACCGATCTGATTTTCTTATTAAAGAAATTAGATCAAATTGCTCTTAAGCAAAGTGCAGATGGAATGGTTGCTGCAAGATCTTCAGTTAACAGAAAAGCTGCAGCGATTAAGCAAGAGGGAGTATTAAACTGCGCAGCCCAGGTTACAGGAGCAGCGGTACAAATGGGCGTAACGGGTTATAGTGCTTTTAAATCTGGTAAAGGCCTAAATAAGCAGGGGGCAACTGAGAATAAAGTCCAAGATTTGAAGAAAAATGAATTATCCAAGTTAGAAGATAGTCATCTTAAGAATAAATCTGCAAAAATTAATGAGTTTGATAAAAGATCCGAAAATTATCTTAAGAAGTACAACGAAGTAAACAGTAATCCCCAATCTCAGATAGACAAACTTAAAAATGAGATCCCTAAACTTGAAGGAAATCGTCAGAGTCTATTAAAAGAAAACAAAAATATGGAGTCTGCAGAGTCACATCGTATAAAATCAAACATTGATGCTAAAAAAAGCGAGTTAGTAAGGCTTGAAAAAGAACTAAATAATGATATTGCTGATCAAAAAGATGTAATGAAAAAATTAAATAATAAAAAAGATAATGAGTTAAAGGAACTGGATTTAAATCATGAGAAAGCTAAGGCTGATATTAAAAAACAGCCTGAAAATTTAGGAGATAACAAAGAACATAATAATATGAGCAGTAGTTTTGAAAATCAAAGGACTTATGATCACCTTTCACATGCTATCGGATCCATATTTTCTTCTTCAATCTACGTTGCTGCTTATACAGAAAAAGCCAAGCAGGCAAACGCTGAGTTGGAGTCCTCTGTAGATCACAAAACAACTGATAATAACCGTGAAAGAAGTAATAGCTACAAAAACAGTGCTTCTGAACTTATTAATTCAATAAATGCTATTTTAGAAAAACATACCGCTACTATTGGTGAAATAGCCAGGAAGTGCTAAACCTATTGTTATAGAGGACTTTATAATGCCAACTGCTATTCCACGTAAATCTGATAATTTTTTGATGAGTCCTCTAAGTTCAGCCAATACTAATGATTACCCATTAAATATTGACGAAAATCCTATTTTAAAAAGTGAGAGGCCCAGGTCTACAGGCCTGACCTCGGCTCTCTTGCAAAGTTCGAATAACTATCAAAAATCTAATTTGTCTCCAGACAAATCTGATGCATCTTTTGATATTCACATCCTTAAGCATAATTTAGCAGCCGTGGATGCTCTGCTAACTCATCCTGACTTAAAAGATGATCAACAACTTTCTGATGAGATTAAGGATATTGCAAATAGCTATAATGAAAAATGTGCTCAGGCGGGGTTGAGCCAGTTTGCAATATCGAATAAAAAAAATGATATTGCGGGGCAAATTGGCGATGTTATTGGTAAGGTTAAAGAGGATTATTATGATGTTTTCGAAGGCGCGCTGGCTAAGTATATTGAGTTCTATAAAAAGTTCACCGAAGAAATAGTTGCTCGGATGGGTGGTTATATTCATTCAGTTAAAGATGAAGGGCAGTTAAAGTATGATTTCGAAAAGTTATACATTAGACTTACAGCATTAATAGTTGAATATGAAAAAGAGGAGGATAGCAAACTTTATCCTACGGATGGCTCTTTGCTCACACAAGAGCAAGCGCAAAGCTGGGCTAAAGATATGGGATTGCCTCAGGGCAGTATTAAATGGTCGCAGAGTAATACAGGTTACTATATTTCGATAGATTTAACTCCGCTAAGAAGTATGTTTGATAATATAATTTATTACGCTGATGATAAGCAGCTCTATAACACTGAATATCAAGCCTGGTTAACGGGTTTTAACGCCCAGGAAGATCAAATGAAAACAACAGTTCAATCTTTAACTGGACGTTTTGGCAATGCGAATGCTGTTTACGATAATATGGTTAAAATCTTAGCGAGCACTATTAGCACTCTTGCCGAAATGGTTAAACGATACTTTTCTTTTTAATTACACCTTTTCCCTTCTATAAAATTAATTTTTTTTAATTATTAATCCATTGGTAGTCAGTAATATTTTTACATCCAGAGCGACATGTTGTTGTCCAGATACTTCAACAAAAGATATTCCTTTACCGAATAAAGTCTCAAGAATTTCTTGATAACAGACAACCGGTTCTGGTTTAACAATGTGTTTCTCTGGAGGTATGTACTCATTAACCTGTGCTACAAAAACATAGCCCTTAGAATAAATGGTTTGAATAAAGTCATCATCTTCATCTTGTTGAAATATTTTTCTTAAAACATAAATACACCGAGCTAATGACTCCTCAGATACAATAGAGCTGCCCCATACTTCATCCAGCAAATCATTTTTTTCAACAAGCTTGCCAGCAGATTCGATAAGAACTCTTAAAACAGAAAGCTCTTTTGCTCCAGTTCTTATAAACTTGCCGTCTCTTATAAGTTGATTATCCCCAGTTAGAATATATTCATGAAATTTATATTCAACTCTATTAATTCCCTTTTTTGGATACATGTTATTGCCTTTAATACAGTTAATAGATGAGGTTGCGTCCGCGTCGAAATTAACCGCGTAGTATTTGTTTTGTTTTAATGTAAATTCACTGTTGTTTAATTTTATTTAATCATCACCTATGCTTAAATAAATATTTTTAAGTCAAGATGGATATTATACCCATAACTATTTAAATATGTGTTAATTATTATTTGTTTATTTTATTTTTCAGGCATGGGGTTTTATTTTTTTCAAAAGTAACTTGCTATGGTAATTAACGACTAACCTATTTTTCATCGAACAACATTATAATGAAAGCAGTACAACAGTCCTATTTTGGACCCTTTGCCCTAACCTGGTGCTTTTAGAGTACCAAGTTGGTGCGTGATTTGTTTCTTAGATTAGTCACCCTGAGCAGCAGATCACAAATATGCAAGTTTTTTAAGAATATTTCTGTTGCATACTCATTCTTTTAAAATCAAGCCAGTAAAGGGGTTTTTCATAAATATTCACTTTTTATGCACTTAAAGTGAATAAAGAGATCTTTTAACTTGTTGTTTTTCCATGCCTCAGTCTTTTTTATTCACTTTTTTCCTTTGCTGGCACGATGTCTGCACTCTATTATCTATCTAACGGCTCTGAAGTCCCGAGGTTCAAACCTTCCAAATATGATGGAAGTTAATGGGCACCGGATCGTTGCCCGATGAGCGTGCAGAGACTCTTTGTAAAATAAGGTGTTTTACACAAAAGTTTTATCCCCCGTCTTTATTGAGGGTAGGGAGCCTGCACCCTAATTTCGGCAATTAGCTTTATTAATGATTTTTAATATGAACATCTCGTATTGCAGTTAAGTGATTTTTACTGTGAATCAGGCGATGACTCAAACACATTTATTATGAGGTTGATATGGAAAAGCATGTAACTCGCCAACAGTTCGATGACTACTTAGTGCCCGTCTATGCCCCTGCGGAATTTATTCCTGTTAAGGGAACGGGGTCGTGGTTATGGGACCAATCAGGGAAAGATTATGTCGACTTCGCTGGCGGTATTGCCGTCAATGCTCTGGGCCATCGTCATCCTGAGGTTTTACAAGCTTTAACCGAACAGGCTAATAAAGTCTGGCATTTAGGCAATGGCTACACCAATGAACCGGTATTACGTTTAGCGAAACAGCTTGTCGATGCAACTTTTGCCGATAAAGTTTTTTTCTGTAATTCGGGTGCTGAAGCCAATGAAGCTGCCCTGAAGCTTGCCCGACTTATCGGACATTCTAAAAATCCGAATGATAAAAATGAAATTATTGCGTTTAAAAACGCCTTTCATGGACGCACACTGTTTACCGTTACCGCGGGAGGACAGCCAAAATATTCCCAAGACTTCGCCCCTTTGCCACCTGCCATTACCCATCTGCCATTTAACGATCTGCAGGCAGTAGCCGAACATATTTCATCACGCACCTGTGCCGTTATTGTTGAACCTGTTCAGGGTGAGGGCGGTGTTGTTCCCGCAGATGCTGAGTTCCTTGCAGGCCTTCGTGAACTTTGCTCTCAACATGACGCATTATTGATTTTCGATGAAGTGCAAACTGGAGTCGGTAGAACCGGCGATCTCTATGCTTATCAAACCTATGGCGTCATTCCCGACATCCTGACCACTGCCAAGGCTCTCGGCGGTGGTTTCCCGATTGGGGCGATGCTGACCGTCGATAATCTGGCGGCGCATTTTCAACCCGGTACTCATGGCACCACTTATGGCGGTAATCCGTTGGCAACTGCGGTCGCTGGCAAGGTGCTTGAGCTTATCAACACGCCTGAAGTCCTTGGCGGTGTAGCACTTCGCCATCAGTGGTTTATCGAAAGATTGAATCTGATTAATCATCAATATCACGTGTTTTCTGAAATTCGTGGCTTGGGGCTGTTGATCGGCGCGGTGATGAATGAACGCTATGCCGGACAAGCCAAGCACTTGACGCAGTTAGCTGCCGAAGAAGGGCTCATTGCCCTAATTGCCGGCCCAAATGTTTTGCGTTTTGCCCCTTCGCTGATTATCCCACAGCAGGATGTCGAAGAGGGACTTAACCGACTGGAACGCGCCGTTGCCAGACTTTGTGCCTGAAGCGGGCGTCATCCATTAGCAATGAGGGTTACATCATGATGTTGATTCGTCCTGTGAGGCTCGGTGATATTGCCGATATCCTGCTGCTGTCAGGCAAGACCGGCATCGGTTTAACGTCTTTACCGAAAGACGAGATGCATTTACGAACGCGGATTGAACGTTCGGTTGCGACCTGGAACGGTGAGCTGGATAAGTCCGAGCAGGGGTATCTGTTTGTACTCGAGGATCTCAGTCAGCAGAAAGTTGTTGGCGTTAGCGCGCTGGAAGTGGCTGTCGGCCTTAGCGAGCCTTGGTATAACTTTCGCCTCGGTACATTGGTTCATGCCTCAAAAAGCCTGAATATTTATAAGCCAGTGCCGACGTTATTCTTAAGTAACGATCACACGGGTTATAGCGAACTGTGTACGTTATTCCTCGATCCAGATTATCGACACAGCAAGAACGGTCAGTTGTTATCTAAGGTTCGTTTCCTGTTTATGGCCGCTTTTCGCGAGCGATTTTCTGCAAAGGTTATCGCCGAAATGCGCGGAGTATCTGACGATAACGGGCATTCTCCATTCTGGGACAGTCTCGGTCAGCATTTCTTTGGCATGGAATTCGCCGAAGCCGATCGCCTAACCGGAATGGGGCAAAAATCCTTTATCGCCGAATTAATGCCTAAGCACCCACTTTATACCGATTTGCTCAGCCCACAGGCGCGCGCCGTTATTGGAGAAGTGCACCCACATACTGCCCCAGCGCGATCATTGCTTGAAACTGAAGGCCTTCGTTATCAGGGCTACGTCGATATCTTTGATGCAGGCCCAACTCTTGAAGGAGAAGTCGATCAGCTCCGGGCAGTTAAAGAAAGTCAGCTACTGGCAGCTGCGATTAAGCCCGGTGAAATAGCTCCCGATGAAATAGCGGAAGACGATGTTTTCTATTTGGTCGCCAATGAAAAGTATGCCGATTTCCGCGCGGCTTTAGTTACAGGGCCGGCCAATATTGAACAATTAACTCTGGATCCGCACACCGCTGAGACGCTAGGCGTCGTCTCGGGAGCAGCAATACGCGTCGTCCCGCTTTTTCCTCATCACAGACAAAGCGCATCAACCAGACAATTATCACAAGCGAGTGAATCATGACCCATCCAGCACTATTTATTAATGGACAGTGGCGCAGCGGACAAGGCGCGCTGCTGGAAAAGTCTAATCCTGTGAGCAATGAGCAACTTTGGTCGGCGCTGAGTGCCAGCCCGGAAGATGTTGAGTCTGCGTGTCAGGCCGCAAGAGAGGCATTTCCTGCCTGGGCACGTCAAACAGTGGCGCAAAGAGCCGAGATTATTCAACGATTTGCTGCACTGCTCACCGAAAATAAAGCCAGGCTGTCTGAGATAATCAGCCTTGAAACCAGTAAGCCGCGTTGGGAAACCCTGACGGAAGTGCAGGCGATGATAGGTAAAGTCGCTATCTCTCTTGATGCTAACCAGCAGCGAACCGGTGAAAAACAGACGCCGATGCCTGATGGACAAGCAGTGTTGCGCCATCGTCCCCATGGGGTGCTGGCAGTATTTGGCCCCTATAATTTCCCAGGCCATTTACCTAACGGCCATATTGTTCCCGCATTGCTGGCCGGAAATACGCTGGTATTTAAGCCTAGCGAACTGACTCCGACTACCGCGGAAGAAACTCTCAAGCTGTGGGAGCAGGCGGGATTACCTGCTGGCGTATTGAATCTGGTGCAAGGTGGACGTTCCACCGGTGAGGCACTGGCTGCGTCTTCACAAATCGATGGGCTGTTGTTTACCGGCAGTGCGGGAACGGGGTATCAGCTGCATCGCCAACTGGCGGGTCAGCCGGAGAAAATTCTCGCGCTGGAGATGGGCGGTAACAATGCCTTGATCGTCGAGCCAGTAAAAGACATCGATGCGGCGGTTAATCTGACCATTCAGTCAGCATTTATTTCTGCCGGACAGCGCTGTACCTGCGCTCGTCGGCTGTTGGTTAAGCAGGGCGAGGCGGGAGATGCGTTTCTCAAGCGCCTGATTGAAGTCACGGCTTCACTGCGTGTCGGAGCCTGGGACGATGAGCCGCAGCCGTTTATCGGTGGGGTTATTTCTGACAGTGCGGCCCGCAATCTACTGAAAGCACAAGATAAATTATTACAACTCGGCGGCAAATCGCTGCTGACTCTGACGCGCCCTCATGCTGACAGTACCTTGTTAACGCCGGGGATTATTGAGCTAACCGGCATCAGCGGCGTGCCCGATGAAGAATATTTTGGACCGTTGCTGAGCGTTATCCGTTACAGCGATTTTGATCAGGCTATCGAATTGGCGAATCGGACCCGTTTTGGCCTGGCAACCGGGCTAATTTCAGAACAGCGCGAACAGTTTGACAGCCTGCTGCTGGAGGCACGTGCCGGGATTGTTAACTGGAATAAACCTCTAACCGGTGCCTCGAGCAATGCACCATTTGGCGGTATAGGTGCTTCCGGCAATCACCGTCCTAGTGCCTATTACGCGGCAGATTATTGCGCCTGGCCAATGGCTTCTCTTGAAAGTGAACACATCGAGTTGCCAGCCGCACTCTCGCCGGGAATCGATTTTTCCCCGCAACGTTAACCCTCGCCGTCAATGGAGATCATGATGTCTGGATATGAAGTAAATTTTGATGGCCTGGTAGGACTGACGCATCACTATGCTGGCCTGTCGTTTGGTAACGAGGCGTCAACGCGTAATCAAAGTGCGGTAGCGAATCCAAAGCTTGCCGCCAAACAGGGTCTGCTGAAAATGAAGGCGCTGGCGGATTTAGGCTTTAAGCAGGGAGTTTTGCCGCCGCATGAAAGGCCTCATCTCGCGACTCTGCGTCAAATGGGGTTTCAGGGAACAGATGCACACGTGCTGGCGCAGGCCAATGCTTATTCACCGCGTTTGCTCTCATCACTTAGCTCTGCCTCGGCGATGTGGGTCGCCAACGCGGCAACCGTTTCTCCCTCGGCGGACAGTAGCGACGGACGCGTGCATTTCACCGTGGCGAATCTGAACAATAAATTTCACCGTGCAATCGAGGCGGAGACGACCTCAGCGATTTTGCAGGCGACTTTTAAAAATTCTCAATATTTTGCCCATCACGCTGCGCTGCCGCAGGTCGCGAGTCTGGGAGACGAAGGGGCGGCTAACCATAATCGTCTATGTGCCGAATACGACAAGCCCGGCGTTCAGGTGTTTGTCTATGGGCGTGATGGATTAGTTACCGGTAACAATGAGCCGGTGCGTTATCCGGCCAGGCAGACGCGTCTTGCCAGCGACGCGATAGCACGTTTACATCAACTTGATGCCAACCAAACGGTATTTGTTCAGCAAAATCCGCAGGCTATCGATAGCGGCGTATTTCATAATGATGTAATTTCCGTCAGCAATCGTCAGGTATTGTTCCATCATCAGCAGGCATTTGTAGATAAAGAGGGTGCGTTTGACGAGATTCGTCGAAAAATGGCCAGGCTGGAATGCGAGTTTCAACCCATTGAAGTCCCTCAGGCGCGTGTCACGCTGGATGATGCCGTTGCGACCTATCTGTTTAACAGCCAGCTGTTGAGCCGAGCCGATGGTAAAATGACGATTGTGGTGCCGGAAGAGTCACGTCAGCATGAGGCCGTGTGGAGTTACCTGTCAGATTTGCGCGACAGCGGCGGTCCTATCGACCAGATTCAGGTATTCGATTTGCGCGAAAGTATGCGTAATGGCGGTGGACCGGCGTGTCTTCGTTTGCGCGTTGCTCTTAACGACGACGAATTGCAGGCGGTAAATCGCGGTTCGCTAATCAATGAGACACTGTTTAATCGGCTAAATCAGTGGGTCGATAAACACTATCGCGATCGCATGCAGCAGGAGGATCTGGTTGACCCGCAACTGTTAACCGAAGTTCGCTATGCTTTGGATGAGCTGACGCAAATCCTGCAATTGGGGAGTATTTACCCGTTCCAGCAGGCCTGATAGCGATTTAATGATTCGATAAAAGGAACTCGTTCATGTTTGATGTTTTAGCACAAACGCTGGAGGGAACGCCGCCGCCTAATCCCGCAGGGCAACTTCCGCAGCTCGAATGGCAGTGGCATGCGCAAGGTGTTCTGGAGCTTTCGCCGCGTCATCCCTGTGAGAAGGCGGTGGTGCTTTCGGCTGGCGTTCACGGTAATGAAACGGCGCCGATTGAGCTGCTAAATCAGCTGGTTACTGAGCTGCTAACGGGTGCGCGCCCGTTAAACGTGCGTCTGCTGGTGGTGCTCGGCAATCCGCCGTCTATGCGCGCTAATAAACGTTATCTGCACGCGGATATGAACCGCATGTTTGGTGGCCGCCATGCCCGTTTCGAAGTGAGCGATGAAACGGTGAGAGCCCGGGAGCTTGAGCATTTGCTCGCGCAGTTTTATCGCAGCGCTTCTGCGGCGGGCGCGACTCAGCGTTTTCACTACGATTTGCACACGGCGATACGAGGTTCGCTGCATCTGCGTTTTGGGCTGCTGCCATTCCAGCCGCGCCCGCACTCGGTGGCGATGCTGCACTGGCTCGATCAGGCAGGGTTGGACGCGCTGGTTTACCATCGTTCCCCCGGCGGGACTTTCACCCATTTCAGCAGCGAAGCCTTCCAGGCTGAGAGTTGCACGCTGGAATTAGGTAAGGCTTTGCCGTTTGGGCACAATGACCTTAGCCAGTTTACGCAGATAAAATTGGCGCTTGAGGCTTTGGTCAGTGATTTATCGTTGCCAGAACGACGTGGAGAACCGCTTAAACACTATCAGGTGGTGCAGGATATTTTACGCGAGCAGCCAGACTTCGTGCTGAATATACCCGCCGATGCGCTTAACTTTACCGCTTATCCGCAGGGCTACGTGCTCGCGGAACAAAGCGGTAAAGTGTATCGCGTCGAGCATCCACAAGAAGTGGTGCTGTTTCCAAACCCGAATGTTGCCTTAGGGTTGCGAGCTGGCCTAATGCTGACGTTGCGTACCTAATCCAAAACTTCGTTATTCCCAAATCTTTGAGTGATGCTATGATTTGTTATAAAGAAATCTTCCAGTGTTTGCTAACTGATTTGGGAAATAATGAGTTTTAAAGCGCTTCAAAAATCCGACTGGATAAATTTGCTGATTGCCATTCCCGCCGGGATTATTGCCGCGCTGGTGACAATAGGTTTTCGTCTCGCCATTAGCGGCATCAATGGACTGATGTTCACTGACGGCAGTGATATTACCCGCGCATTTAACGAATACCCTCACGTTTTCTGGCCGCTGATTACCACCGTTGGCGGCGTAGTGGCAGGATTTATCCTCTATTGGGCGCTGCGTTATGAATCGCGCAACGGCAAAATGCCTGATTACCTTGACGTGATTGATAAACGACTACCGGGTATTCCCGTGGTCAGCACCTTGCTGCGTTCGCTGTCCTCATTGGCCAGTATTGCCAGCGGCGGCTCGATTGGGCGAGAGGGCGCGATGGTGCAACTTTCCGCGCTCAGCGGGAGTCTACTGGGCCGGTTCACTCGTTTTACCTCATTGCATCAGTCAGACGTAGTCGCTATGGCGGCGGCAGGAGGGCTAGCTTCGGTTTATCACGCACCGTTCGCCGGTGCTCTTTTTGTCGCCGAAATTGCCTTTGGCGTCACCGCGGTTCAGCGGCTAATCCCATTATTTATATCAGCTTCAGTCGCAGTACTAACCGTGCGTTCGCTGACCCATTACGCACCACTTTATGCCTATTCTTCCGCCGTTTTCAGCCCTACGCCGGGGGCGATTTTTACCGTGCTGGCAATCGGCGCCGCGACCGGCATTCTTGGGCCAATGTTCATTGCCTCGATAAATAAAGTTCGCCAAACCATGCAGCCGATCACCCATCCGGCACTGCGTCTGGGTCTGGGCGGTCTGGCAGTGGGATTAGTGGCCATGGTATCGCCGCTGGTGCTGGGCAACGGTTTTGAAGTTATCGACCTGATTTTAAACAACGGCGATTTACACACTTCTTTACTGCTGTTATTGGTGCTTAAAATTGTGGCGACAGCCATTACCGTGGGTTCAGGCGCCGTCGGCGGATTGTTTACGCCTTCGTTACTGATTGGCGCGGCCAGCGGTGCGCTGGTTTGTACCTGCTTACAGTGGCTGGGTTTTGATCCCGGCCCAATGGGGCTATATGCTGCCATTGGCATGAGCGCGCTGCTCGCCGCGACCAGTCATGCGCCGCTGATGTCGATCATGATGGCGTTTGAAATGACATTAAACAGCTCGCTGTTATTCCCCTTAATGCTGGCGACCGCTATCTCTTATTTTGTCGCCTCGCGCTTCAATGCCAGCGGCACTTATCCGGTGCTGACCCGGCACAATGCGCGCTTTATGGCTAAAAATGAGTTTGAAAATGGGACAGTTGAGCCGCTGATTTGCTCGTGTTCAAAAATGTTTATTAACTCAACGCTGGCAGAAGTGGTAAGCGAAGGCCTAAAACAGCGCACGCGTTTTGTATATATTGTCGACCACGATGAGCGTTTCCTCGGTGTGGCGGCCACCAACGTGCTGGCTAGCGGGATAATTGACGGTATTTTGGATAAGCAGGCTGGAATCGAAGCCTACATAGAACATGAATTTACTGTGCTATATCAAGGCTCAAGCTATGAGCAGGCGTGGGCGGTGTTTAGCACCTCGCCGCTTGAGCGTTTACCGGTATTGGAAAATGCGGTGTCGCGTCGCCTGCTTGGGGTGATTACTAAAGCCTCACTGCTGAGCAAGGCCAAGGATTTTCTTTAAAACAGAGCAGGAACGCGCGGGGAGTGCAGAGTATTTATTGCGCTGATATTAATGCACAACCCGCAATCGCAAAGCTTCCTGCCCCAACTTATTATTCAACTCCTTGTTCCAACCCTTTATTCCAACTTCCTCCGCCCTATAACCTGACGTTATACCCTCCTGCCAAACAAGTATTCGCCGCACTATCATCATCGTGAAATAGTCACTGGGTCAGGCAACGTAAGTTGCTGCCCCTACAACTATTGACGAGAGAAAATCATGCAACAAATCCCTATGCCATATCTGCTTTTCTTAGGTGACGTAATGGACCCGCTGGCGGCGAAAACGGCGCGCGGCATTCACGTATTTCGTCCTGAGGCTTGCGTCGGTCAGATTCGACTGGCGACCGACTCGGTGTCACTGGGTCTGGAAGAGATGGATATCGCGACGGCCAAAGCGCGTGGTGCGAAAACTATGGTATTGGGAACTGCCAATGCCGGTGGCAAGCTGCCAGCGCACTGGATTGAGTCAATTAAAACGGCAATTTCCGCAGGTCTTAACGTGGCGAATGGCCTGCACCAAGGGTTGAACGATATTCCCGAGTTGGTCGAGCTTGCAGTTGAATACAATGTGCAGCTGTTTGACGTGCGCCATATGCGACCTGAGCTGGATGTCGGTAGTGGTAAAAAACGCAGCGGCAAACGCATTTTGACCGTGGGCACCGACTGCTCAGTGGGCAAAATGTATACTTCACTGGCGCTGGAATCTGCCATGCGTGACATCGGAATGAAAGCTGATTTCCGCGCGACCGGTCAGACTGGCGTATTAGTAGCCGGAGCGGGCATCGCTATCGATGCGGTTATTGCAGACTTTATCTCTGGCGCGGTGGAATCGCTTTCTCCTGCCAACGAAGACGATCACTGGGACATTATTGAAGGGCAAGGCTCGCTTTATCACCCGTCTTTTGCCGGTGTGAGCATGGGCCTAATCCACGGCGCGCAGGCGCATTTTCTGGTCATGTGCCACGAGCTGGGCCGCAAACATATGCGCCATCTACCGCACCAGTTTATGCCGACCCTTAAACAGTGCGTTGACACGAATCTCGCCGCTGCCAGCCTGACCAATCCTGAGGTGCAGCTGGCCGGTTTCTCATTAAATACTTCCGGCGTGGACGAGGCTGAAGCCAAAGCGGCATTGGCTGAAATCAGCCGTGAATTTGGCGTGCCTGCCACCGATCCGGTGCGTTTTGGTATCAGCGAATTGGCGCAATCAATCAAGGACCGTGGCTTATGATCAAGATGGATTTTGAAACGGTAGAGCTGCCATTGGCTCGCCCTTTTGCGATTTCTCGCGGTGTACGCACTGCTGTAACGGTTGTGCGAGTGAAGCTGACCGAGGGCGAATTTGTTGTATCGGGCGAATGCACGCCGACGCCGCGTTATCAGGAATCGGCAGAAAGCGTGTGTGAGCAGCTGGAAAAAGTGCGCTCGAAGGTTGAAGCGGGTTTAACCCGTGAAGACTTGCAGCAGGCGCTGCCGATAGGTTCTGCGCGTAATGCCCTGGATTGTGCAATGTGGCGGCTTGATGCTGCAAAACAGGGCAAGTCAGTTTGGCAACTGCTTGAAATGCAAGCACCTGATAGCGTCATTACTGCCGAAACGCTGAGTCTCGATACGGTAGAAAATATGGCAAAAGTTGCCGCCGATGCAGTATCTCGTGGCGCAAAGTTGCTGAAGATCAAGCTTGATCGTGAGCAGATCATCGAGAAAGTTGCCGCTATCCGTCACGCCGCGCCACATGTCACGCTGGTGATTGATGCTAACGAAGCCTGGCACGGCCTTGACCTTGAGAGTCTGTTCCACGCGTTGCAAGAATTTAACATTGCGATGATAGAACAGCCATTACCTGCGGATAAAGATTCAGACTTGGTGCGTTGTTTGCATCCCATTCCTGTCTGCGCCGATGAGAGCTGTCATCAGCGTTCGGATATTGCCGGGCTGCGCGACCGTTACGAGATGATCAATATCAAGCTCGACAAATGCGGTGGCCTGACCGAGGCACTGGCCATGGTGGCCGAAGCCAAGGCGCTAGGTCTGCGGGTTATGGTCGGATGTATGCTGGGTTCTTCGCTGGCGATGGAAGCGGCGTTGCCAATAGCCGTTCAGGCAGAACGTGTTGATCTCGATGGCCCTATCTGGCTTGCGGAAGACCATCAGCCCGCGTTGCGTTACCAGCACGGTGAGGTCTGGCTTTAATTTTATACACCAAGGAGCACGCTTTTGATGACTGAAATGCCCGTTAGTGAGTCGCCCTCAACCGAGTCTGCTGACCCGTCACAGTCGGAAAGCCACAATAGGTCCATTTTTCAGGTAAATAGGCCCATTCTTGAGGTAAAGGATTTGTCGGTCAGTTTTTCTGGTCGACAAGGAAAGACTCAGGCACTCAAAGGCGTCTCTTTTTCTATTAATAAAGGTGAGGTGGTTGCCGTCGTTGGCGAAAGCGGCTCGGGAAAATCGGTGACCTCACTGAGCATCATGGGGTTGCTGGCCGACTCGGCAAAAATCGACGGCGGAAGCATCGATTTTACCAATCGTATTGGAGTGAAACACTCTCTGGTCAAGATGGGGCCTGATGCTCGCCGTAAGCTGCGCGGTCAGGAAATGTCGATGATATTTCAGGAGCCGATGACCTCGCTAAACCCCGTTTTGAAGATTGGCGATCAGCTCACCGAAGGCCTGATTGACCACGGTATCAGCAACAAGCGTGAAGCATTAAACAAGGCGCGCCAGCTGTTGAAGCAGGTTCGTATCCCCGATGTAGAACGTATCCTCAAATGTTATCCCCACGAGCTTTCCGGCGGTATGCGCCAACGAGTGATGATTGCGCAAGCGCTGGCCTGTGATCCGGCTTTGTTAATTGCCGATGAACCGACTACCGCGCTTGATGTCACCGTGCAGGCGCGCATTCTGCAAATCTTGCGTGATTTGCAGCGCGGCTCCGATATGGCGGTGCTCTTTATTACCCATGATATGGGCGTAGTGGCTGAAATCGCCGATCGCGTGGTGGTGATGTATCACGGAGAAGTGGTTGAAGAGGGCAGCGTAGAGCAGATTTTCGCCCACGCTCGCCATCCCTACACGCAAGCCTTGCTGGCTGCCGTTCCCAAATTAGGTGATATGCAGGGGCTGGAATGGCCGCGGCGTTTTCCATTGATTCACAAAGAAGGCGCGCCGCTAGCCGACGCTGTTCCTTCGGCAGCGTTGGGGGATCAAAAAACTGCCGATTATAACGCGCCGCCTTTGCTCGACGTTCGCGGGCTGCGAGTTTGTTATCCGATTCGCTCAGGGATTTTGTCACGCGTCACGCAAGAAGTGCACGCAGTAGAACAGATTGATTTTTCTATCTGGCCGGGTGAAACGCTGGCCTTGGTTGGGGAAAGCGGCTGTGGAAAATCGACCACTGGCCGGGCGATTCTGCGCCTGGTAGGCAGCCAGTCGGAAAGTATTCATCTCGAAGGCAAAGAGATCACGCTGATGCGCGACAAGCCTTTTCAGGCAGTGCGTCGTCAGATTCAGATGGTCTTTCAGGATCCCTACGCTTCATTGAATCCGCGCCTGACCGTCGGGTTTTCGATTGCTGAACCTTTGCTGTTACACGGAATGGCAAAATCTTTGGCTGACGCGACGCCAACGGTAAATAAGTTGCTGAAAAGTGTGGGCTTAGACCCTGCCGTTGCCCGTCGTTATCCGCACGAGTTTTCCGGCGGTCAGCGTCAGCGCATCGCAATTGCTCGCGCGATGGCACTGCAACCGCAGGTGATTATTGCCGATGAGGCCGTGTCGGCGCTGGATGTTTCAATTCAGGCGCAGGTGGTTAATTTGATGATGGATTTGCAGCGCGATACCGGCGTTGCCTGGCTGTTTATCTCCCATGATATGGCCGTCGTCGAGCGAATCGCTAATCGCGTGGCGGTGATGTATCTCGGACAAATTGTCGAAATTGGCCCGAGAGATGCGATTTTTAGCAATCCACAGCATCCCTATACTCAACGTTTGCTCAAGTCTGTGCCAATTGCCGATCCGACTCAAAGGGCCGTGCGCAGTTTTGACGACACCGAAGTGAAGTCGCCGGTTCATCCGGCCGGTTTACAAGTAGAAAAAGTGAAATACCGTCAGGTGTCAACACACCATTGGGTCGCAGAAAATACTCTGCCTTCCTGAAGCCGCGGGGCGTTAGCTGAGTTTGCTCGCCCGAATCACTAACTTGATAAGTAGTTTTTGCACGTTTCAGGATCCTCACAGGAGAAGTTCATGTATTCGATGTTAAATCGCAAGACACTATTGGCTGCCAGTCTGGCGCTGTGTTTTACCACTTCGGCGTTTGCTCAAGACCTGAGCATTTCGATGTATGCCGATGTGACGGGTTTTGATCCGCACGATACCACTGACACATTGAGCTATTCGGTGCAGACGGGGATCTTCCAGCGTTTGTTTGAATTTGATAACAAAATGAAGATAGTGCCGGTGCTGGCGACAGACTATACCAGCAATGATACGGCGACAGAGTTCACCATCAACCTGCGTCAGGGCATTACTTTCCAGGACGGTACGCCGTTCAATGCGGAAGCGGTAAAAATTAACCTCGATCGTTTGGCAAATCCGGCTAATCACCTCAAGCGCAACGGCTTGTTTAGTATGATTCAATCGGTAGTGGTAACCGCGCCATACCAGGTGAAAATTACCCTGAACAAACCTTTCGGCGCGATGATTAACACGCTAGCGCACCCTTCCGCGGCGATGCACAGCCCGGCCTCTTTGAAGGCTTATCCTAACGAAGCAGATCTGAGTATTCATCCGGTAGGGACTGGCCCGTTTAAATTTGTTGAATGGCAGCCGGGTAAAGACGTCAAGCTGGTGAAGTATGATCACTACTGGCAGAAGGGCTGGCCGAAGGTTGACGCGGTAACTTTCTATCCAACGCCTGAGGATTCGACTCAGGTTGCCAAGCTGGTTTCTGGCGCGGTGCAGGCGATTTATCCGCTGCCGGCCGACCTGGTTAACACAGTCAAAAATAATCCTAAGCTGGATATCCAGCGTGATCCGGGCATCAACCTGAGTTACATCGCCTTCAACACGCAAATGAAACAGTTTAAAGATGTCCGAGTCCGTCAGGCAATCAACTACGCGATTGACCGCAATCTGTGGCTGAAAGTCGTGGCCGCCGGAATGGGCGAGGTTGCAACGTCGCCGCTACCTTCTCACGTGCAGTTCTATCAGAAACAGTCTTCTCCTGACTACACCTACAACTTAGCCAAAGCTAAAGAATTAATGAAAGAGGCCGGATATTCAGACGGTTTTGACGTCGAGATGTGGAGCTCGAATAAAACCGACCGCATTCGCGCCGGGCAATTCATTAAACAACAGCTCGGGCTGATTGGTATTCGCATTAAGCAGATGCCAATGGATGCTGGCAGCATCACGCAAAAACTGTGGAGCACGCCGAATCCTGCCGATGCCAAGGTGCAAATGTATTACGGCTCATGGTCAACCTCGACCGGCGATGCTGACTGGGCGCTGCGCCCGCTGTTTACCACCGACGCATTTATTCCGAAAGGCTACAACGTTTCTTATTACAGCAACAAAGCGGTGGATGCCGATATTACCGCCGGGTTGCAAACGGCGGATATGAGCAAGCGTAAAGCAGCCTATGACGACGCGCAAAAACTGCTGTGGACTGATGCGCCGGTGGCGTACCTCGGTGCGGCGGACAACCTGGTCGGCAAAACCAAAAATCTGTCGGGCGTATTTATGCTGGCCGACGGCACGCTGTTGTTTGATCAGGCACAGTTTAAATAGTTAACAACCTGTTTAGAGCAGAGTTCAGGCATTAGTTAAGAACATAGTTAAGAACATAGTTAAGAACAGACAGCCAAAGCGTTTTTTGAGTTGTCTCGATGGCGGGCAGTGAGGACGAAAAGTGATGAATGCCCGCCATCATGCTGTGACGGATTTGACATGGATTTATCATCGGGGAATGGGACTTTATGCTGACATATTTTTTCCGCCGAATACTGGAAATGATCCCGGTTCTGCTGGTGGTGTCATTACTGATATTTGGTTTTATCAAGCTGCTGCCGGGTGACCCTGCGCGTATCTACGCGGGACAAGATGCGACATTGGCGCAGGTAGAGTCAGCGCGGCAACTGCTTGGTTTAAACGAACCTCTCCCGGCGCAGTATTGGCATTGGATAGACGGGGTATTTCACGGCGATTTGGGGACCACATATCGCACGCGTCAGCCGGTATTGAGTGTGATTAAAGACGGTTTTATGCCAACGCTGTATCTGGCGATGGCCGGATTTGCCTGGTCAGTGGTATTAGGATTAATTATTGGCGTTTGGTCGGCATTAAAGCGTGGCAAGTGGCAAGACTGGGCGCTGATGAGTTTTGCGATTGGCGGAATTTCGATGCCGCCGTTTTGGCTTGGATTGCTGCTGATTCAGTTTGTCGCCATGCCGTTTGGCATCTTCTCAGTCAGCGGTTTCAACAAACCCAGCGATATTATTTTACCGGCGATTACGCTGGGATCCTCAGTGGCGGCGGTGATGGCGCGCTTTACACGTTCAGCATTTCTGGATGTCGCGCAGGAAGATTATGTGCGCACCGCCAACGCCAAAGGGCTACGTGCGCGGCTGGTGACCTGGAAACACATCATGCGCAATGCGCTTATCCCGGTGATTACCATGCTGGGATTGCAGTTTGGTTTTCTGCTCGGCGGTTCGATTATTGTTGAAGCCGTGTTCAGCTGGCCCGGTCTGGGGTGGCTGCTTATTCAGTCGATTCAAACGCAGGACCAGCCGGTGATCCAAGCATTGGTCATGCTTTTTGTATTCGAGTTTATTGTGATTAATACGCTGGTTGACCTGCTATATGCCGTGGTTAATCCATCAATTCGACTGAATTAGAGGTGTCTATGCAGCAGCCTGCCAATACTTTACCGCCACTTGATCCCGCTGATGCGGTGAGCAGTTCGAAAGATGATATTCGCTCGCCGTGGCTGGATTTTTTGCAAAGTTTTATTCGTCATCCGATGGCGGTTGTCTCTTCAATGTTCATTTTATTATTGGTGCTGGTGGCGGCTTTTGCTCCCTGGATAGCGCCTTATGATCCACAGGTTCCGGACTGGAGTGCCTTGGGTGCCGGGCCTTCTGCGGCGCACTGGTTTGGAACCGACGACCTTGGCCGCGACTTGCTGAGCCGTATTATTTACGGTGCGCGAATTTCTCTGTACGTCGGGCTGTTGTCGGTAACGTTAGGGATGGTCGCGGGCGTGTTCCTCGGCCTGCTTGCCGGATATTACGGAAAATGGCTCGACATGCTGATTATGCGCAGCTCAGACGTGTTGTTTGCTTTCCCGGGCGTAATGCTGGCGATTGCGGTCGTGGCGATACTTGGCCCAGGTTTAAACAATGTGATTATCGCAGTCGCCGTGTTTAGCGTACCGGTTTTCGCCCGTATCGTGCGAGCCTCCACGTTATCGATTAAGCAAAGTGCCTATGTTGAGGCAGTGCGCTGCGTGGGCGCGCCGGATAGAGTCGTGATTTTTCGCCATATTCTGCCGGGCACTCTGTCGAACGTGATTGTTTATTTCACCATGCGTATCGGCACCAGTATTTTGACCGCCGCCAGCCTGAGTTTTATCGGCCTCGGCCCAGAGCCAGACGTGCCGGAGTGGGGCAATATTCTGGCGATGAGCCGTAACATGATGATGGCGGGAAAATGGAACGTTTCGGTGTTTCCGGGGCTGGCGATTTTCCTGACCGTGCTGGCGTTTAATCTGTTGGGCGACGCGCTGCGCGACACCCTCGACCCTAAATTAAAGAAATAATAGAAGTTGGCGATTAAATGAATGTAGACGATTTTAGCTCGCAGGGCGTTCGTGCTCTGCTGAGCCGCTGGCAGCAGCAGCGACAGATTTTCACGCCTCGTTTTAAAACCGGGCCGACGAACAGTATCAGTGATATCGCGGGAGTGACGGTGGGTCACAGCACGCTTTCTGCCGGTGAAATTCAGACCGGTGTTACGGCGATTGTGCCACCGGGCGGCAATCTTTATATCCATCCTTTGCCCTGCGGCGCGGCGGTGTTGAACGGTTTTGCCAAGCCGGTCGGTTTAACGCAGCTTATCGAACTTGGCGAGCTGCAAACCCCGATTTTGCTGGGCAATACTTTCTCCGTGGGAACATTATTTAATGCCATGGTGCGGCAAAGCTGCGCCGATTTCCCACAGATTGGTCGCGGCAGTGCGACTGTCAATCCGCTGGTTTTGGAATGCAACGACGCTTTTCTCAATGATATTCAGGCTATGGCGATAACCGAGCAGCATGCTGTGGCGGCATTAAATTCTGCCTCGGCGAACTTTGCGCGTGGCAGTGTCGGAGCCGGACGGGGAATGAGCTGTTTTGGCCTCAAAGGAGGCATTGGCACGGCCTCGCGTCACGATGAAAAGCTCGGTACGCAGCTGGGTGTACTGGTATTGGCCAATTTTGGCGTGCTTTCGGAGTTGACGCTCGACGGAGTTCGCGTCGGTGCCGAGATTGAACGCGTGCTGCCAGAGTTAGCCCCGCAGGTCGATGCCGGTTCAATCATTATCATCATGGCCTGCGATCGCTATCTCGATAGCCGCCAGCTTACTCGAATTGCCCGCCGCGCGGGAGCAGGATTAGGTCGGCTCGGCAGCTATTGGGGACACGGTTCTGGAGATATCGCCGTGGCATTCTCCACTCGCCGTCAGGGCGAAACTTTAGCTGATAAACATGCAGCCGATCCGTACTTACGTGATGAACATTTATGTGATGAACAACTTGAACCCCTGCTGGCGATGGCTGCAGATGCCACCGAGCAAGCCGTGTTAGACGCGATGCTGGCGGCTGAAACGGTCACTGGATTCCAGCAGCATTATCGATTAGGTCTGGCGGGCGTGCTCGACAGTCTGGCTACTCGCTAATCCTTAACAGAAGCCTAAACGACGTCTAAAGTGACGCGAGGGAGACGAATCATTAAAGTATTTATATCGGCCGATATCGAAGGCATCGCGGGCGTGATGCGTCCCGAACAGTGCAGCCCGGGCAATGTGGAATACGAAAACGCCCGTGGATTGATGGAGCAGGAAGTTAATGCCGCCATTGTCGGGGCTTTTGAGGGCGGCGCAACCGAGGTGGTAGTCGCAGACAGCCACGCGATGATGCAAAATTTGCGCGCCGCCAACATCGACTCTCGCGCCCGTTTAGTTCAGGGCAAGCCGCGCGGATTATCGATGCTGGAAGGATTAGAGCAGGGCGGTTACGACGGCATGATGTTTGTCGGATTCCACAGCGCCGCCGGGGAGTTTGGCGTGCTGGCGCATACTATTAATGGTCGCGCCTTTTATCGCATCAAACTTAACGGCAGCGTCATGGGTGAAACCGATTTGTACGCCGCACTCGGTGCCGAGTTAAATGTGCCTTTGTGGATGGTGACCGGCGATGATCAATTAGAGAAATGGGTTACCCGGCATTATCCCGAAACAGATTATGTTTGTGTTAAACGGGCGATTTCCGCCAGCGCGGCCGAGTCTTTAAGCCCTGAATCAGCAAGGGAGAAAATTAGACTTCAGGCCACTAAAAGTGTTAAAAGCGCGGTTAAAAGTATAGAACGTCGCTTTGGCTGCCCTTACAAACTCGAGCTGATGGTCGCTAAACCAGGATTAGCCGACTTGTTTTGTATGATCCCTGACGTGGTGCGTATCGACGCGGTCACCGTAGGTTATTCCAGCCCTAAAGTTGCCACAATTATCAACCTTCTTGGTGCATTCTCGTTTCTAGCCGTATCCCAGAACTGATATTAAGCACCCTGTGTGGCAATAAGACTGCACGCTAAAGCTTATAGAGTACATTCAGTAAAACTTAGTGAAGCAACGCATGAGGCTTTTTGATACCTTCATCTTCTGCGGGTTTTTTGGTGCAGCAGACAGGAATTATTGAGAGGGAAAAAGCAGCATGCGTTTGCGTCATATTGAAGTGTTTCAGGCGGTATTACAGGCTGGCAGCGTTAGCGGAGCAGCGCGGCTGCTTAATGTTTCGCAGCCTAACGTCAGCCGGGTACTGAATCACGCCGAGCAGCAGCTGGGATTTACCCTGTTTGATCGCACACCTCAGGGCCTGATTATCACGCCAGAAGGGCGCAGACTAATGCCCGAAATTGAGGCGCTGTTTAGCCATATACAGGCGATCGGCTTTCTGGCCGAACAGCTGCGGCAGGGGCAAGGTCAGCATGTAAGAATCGGTTCAGCTCATGCATTGGGTCACAGCGTGATGGCGCCAGTGCTGGTGGATTTTCATCGCAAAATTCCAACCAGCAGTGTCGAATTGGTGACCGGGCACTTTAATACCCTAAGCCAGGATCTTATCCAATACAAAATGGATTTTGCCCTGGCATTTGGCGAGCAGGTCTCCGGCGAGCTGGTTGCGGAAACGCTTTACTCGGCTAATATGGTGGCGCTATTGCCGCTGGATTGCCCGGTGGAGGGGCCGGTGAGTCTGAAATGGCTCACAGAAAATAATTTGCTGATGTTGCAACAGCAAGATCCGTTAGGGCAGGTGTTAAATCGGGTATTGCGTGAACAGAGTCTGGCACCGCGCGCCTCGCTGCATATCAAGACCTACTCGGTGATTGCCGATATGGTGCTGGCCGGTGGTGGCGTCGGCGTCGTGGATACCTTTACCGCGCAGCGTTATTTCAATCAGCTAAAGATTGTCCCCGTGGTCGAAGCTTTACCGTTCGAGGTGATTCTGCTCAGCCGCCGCGACCAACCTCAGTCACAAGTGGGGCTAGCCTTGCAGCAGTCAATCAGACACAAGCTGTGGGAGCTGGGAGAGGCATCGGAATCGTGATCCGGCCGTATAATTGGTTTAACAGAAATGGCACAGCAGTGATGCACATGACTCTTCAAAATATCGATTGCTGTAATAGAAGCAGGCGGTTTGATGAATCAAGTTTTAGAACATCATTTCATTGAACCGCTGCTTTAAGAACCGCTGGTTAAGTCAAAAATTTATTTCCGCAGTTGATCCCGCAGACTCTTTACGTCGCTGCTGTTCACTGCTGTTGCCGAATTACCCCAGCTGTTGCGGATATAGGTCAGCACGTTAGCCACGTCGGTGTCGCTTAATTTTCTGGCGAATGACGGCATGCTCGATGCATCTGCGTTCGGGTCGATATCGACAGAATGACCGCCCGCCAGCACCACGTGAATCAGCGATATAGCATTGCTACTGACGATAAGCGGCGAGTTTGCGAGTCGAGGGTACTGGCCTTCCTCACCGCCGCCGTTATGTGAATGGCAAACAGAGCAATGAGCTGCGTAAAGAGTCTTACCTGCTATCATACTGATATTGTTGATTTTTATATGTTCAGGCGCTATTTTTCTGCTGTCGAGGCCACTGCTTTTAAGATAAACCGCCACTGCTTTTAAATCGGCATCGCTCCAGTGATTTGAAGAATCTTTGATTTCCTCCGCCATTGGCCCTAAAGCCATATCATAGCGATTGATCCCTGTTTTAAGAAAAGTCATGATGTCATCAATAGTCCACTGAGCAATACCGGTGTAATTATTCAGAGTGATATCTGGAGCCATCCAGCCATCAATTACCGAACCTTGCAGAAACTTGTTTTCTTCATCTCCGCCCAGATGGTTTTTCGGCGTATGACACGTGCCGCAGTGGCCTAGACCCGTCACCAGATAAGCTCCGCGATTCCAGTCTGCCGATTTTGTTAGGTCAGGAATGAACGCGCCCTGATCAAAATTGAGCCAGTTCCAGACGATCAGACTGCTGCGAATATTAAAAGGGAAGGAGAGCTGATTCGATTCTACGCGGTTATATACCGGTTGCAGCGTCTGCAAATAGGCCCAAATTGCCCGATTATCCTCTCTGGTGACTTTGGTATAGGCGGTAAACGGCATCGCGCCATACAGGCGAACCCCGTCGTGACCGATTCCATGAGACATCGCTCGTTGAAAATCATCAATGGTCCATTGACCAATGCCGGTTTCAACGTCGGGCGTAATATTGGCCCCGATTAGCAAGCCAAATGGAGTGCGAATTGACACGCCACCGGCATAGGGTTTGCTGCCCTGAACGCTCGAGGTATGGCAGGCGGCGCAGTCTCCCAGAACTGACAAATAGCGACCGCGTTCAACCAGCGAATCATCGCCATTACCCCGCGCGTGGGCCAGAAAACTCACACCAACCAAGAATAATCCCAGACAGACAGACGCCAGCTTTTTCATCGCATTTCCTGAGGTGACGTCCCGTGACAGAAGGTGATGCAGCAAGTATAGCCGCTGGCCTTTCAACTGCTTACCTTATAGCAGCTCGACTGGCTGCTGAGGATGTTGCAGGGCAAAGTTTCCGGAAATTGTGATTTTCCGTATATTAAAGTTAACCGTATATTTTTGCTGTTTTTATGTATCAGGGTGATGACAGGTCTCTGTTTTTAATGATTTATCATCGCCCATGCTTAACACAAAAAATAGCTAAGGATTTTCTTAAAAGCCTTGTTATTCAAAAGTTTTAAAAAGAGTGACTGAGTTGTCAGGCCTTGCGTTTTATGTGGGCTTTAAGCAACTGTTTCTGCAATAGAAAAAACACACGAATTGCTACAACTCTCACCAGTTTAAGCATAAAAGCCGGGCGTTCGGCAGGCCCCTTACCCTTGTAATTCTGACCTTGTCCGGTAAGATCACATTTTGATGGCTAAATATGTGGATTATGATCGACGTCACAAAAAAATTGTACAGTTTTGCTAAAGCTCCACTTTGCCCTTTAACGTTCGCTGTTGGCATTGCGATAAGCTGTGCCCTGATTCCGCTCAGCGCGCAGGCATTAATTACCGATTCTGCCTTGATGCTTAATCCCGGTAACGATTATTTGGCTCCTTCCGAAAACTATAACTTGCTGTTTAACCGTCCTGTCAGTAATCCCAACGCTTTGCCTGATTTGGGCAGCTCACTGAATAAAAATCAGGCCGCACAAACGCAGGCTTTTGAGACAAAAGTGGCGACCACGCTGAAACAGTTTGGTGAAAATACCAGCGATGACCCATTCAGAACCCAGGCTGAAGCTTTGGCGCTGGAGCAGGCTGCGCGCGTGGTTAAGCAAGAAACCACCAGTCTGCTTTCGCCGTTAGGCACCACCACGATCAATTTTGATGTTAACGGTGGAAATCTGGATGGAAGCTCAGCCATGCTGCTTAGCCCGCTGTATTCTACAAAATCTTTGCTGACCTATAGCCAGGTTGGTATCCAGCACATTAGCGGTGCCGATATCGGTAATTTTGGTCTCGGACAACGATGGTCCAGCGGTGCCTGGATGCTGGGTTACAATGCCTTTATCGATGATGATTTTGTCAATGACCTGAGTCGTGGCAGTGTCGGCGCAGAGGCCTGGACCGATTTTCTGCATCTGTCTGCCAACTATTATGAGCCACTGTCCGGCGATCATGCACAATCTCAAGATTCGGACATGACGCGTAACATGGCTGCAGGTTATGACATTCGTACCAAGGCTTATCTGCCATTTTATCGCCAGCTTGCCGCGACCCTGACTTACGAGCAATATCGCGGTGAACGGGTTGATCTCTTTGGTGACGGCACTTACCAGAGTAACCCTTCGGCGTTATCGATGGGGGTTAACTACACGCCAGTGCCACTGGTGACCTTAAGTGCCGAAAGGCAGGAGGGGGAAAGTGGCGATAATCAGGATCTGGTGCAACTTTCTTTAACTTATAAGCTGGGCGTGCCGTTAAATCAGCAGCTTTCTCCGGAATATGTCGCCGTCAGTCAGTCGCTGCGCGGCAGTCGTTTCGATACTGTCGATCGCAACAATATTCCGGTGCTGAACTTCCATCAGCGCAAAACGCTTTCCGTTTATCTTGCCACGCCGCCGTGGGTCTTGCAGGGCGGTCAGAGCCTGCCACTGAAACTGGATATTCGAGCAGCCAATACAATTTCTGCACTTAGCTGGCAGGGCGATACGCAGGCGTTAAGTTTGACGTCGGCAAAATCTAATAACGATCCCGATGGCTGGACGATTATTGTGCCCAAATGGAACAACTCTCCCGGTGCAAACAACAGTTATCACCTGTCTGTGACGGCCGTGGACAGCAAGCAGCAGAGCGTAACTTCAAACTGGATCACCCTGACTGTTTCGCCGCCGCTCAGCGACCTTCCACTCCAGCAGAATGACCTGAGTTTCAGCAATACCGACAACTCTGATAACTAAGCTCAGTGTGTCCAACCTGCATCTTTCTATCCTTAACCTTTCCAATTTTGCCTTTTGCCAATCCTGAGTCTCGCAGCCGCCCAGTGTTTTAAGCTGCGAGAGAGAACCTTAAGCCTGCCGCTGTTTTTTTAGCGTTCTTCTTCCATACTGAATATGGGGTTTTCCTGTTAAGAGGCGCTATGTTCACTCATCGACTGGTTTTTCCGGGCAGTGTCTTGCGCGGGCGTGGAGCAATCAAACATTTGGGCGCGATGTGCGGCCGTTTGGGGCAGCGTGCGCTGTTAGTTGGCGGTGAGCGCGGGATTGCCTGCGTTGAAGAAAAAGTGGCCGATCAGCTGGACCAGCAAATGGTTAGCTATCTCGGACATGAAAAATTAGTCGGCCCGTGTTGTGAAGAGGAAATCAAACGCCTCGCGGATCGCTTTAAATTACAGGGTGTCGAGGTAGTGATCGCCACCGGTGGCGGCCGCGCTTTAGATACCGCCAAAGCCGCCGGAGTACTGTGTAATATTCCGATTGTCACCTTACCGAGCGTCGCCGGAACCTGCTCAGCGGTGACGCCACTGGCATTTCGTTACCATCAAAACGGCCAATTCCGCGATATGTTCCCTCTGTCCTGTGGCCCGGCCGCGGTGGTTATCGACGCTGATTTACTGGCTACCGCGCCACTGCACTGGCTATCTGCCGGGATGGGCGACACGCTGGCGAAATGGTATGAATATCGGGCTATCAGCGATTTGAATCTTTTGTCGGGCCTTGCTGGCGTGGCGCGCACCAACAGCGAACTGTGCTTTACACTGATTAAGCACTATGCCGCCGATGCCTGCGACGCGGTTCGCGCAGGGCAGGCCAACGTGGCTCTCGAGCAAGTGCTGGATGCCATTTTTCTGTATGCCGGTTTAACTTCTATTATGAGCAATGGTGCGCACACCGGCGCGGCTCATGCCCTGTACGAAGGATTTACCGCCTGCGCCAAAACTCGGCCGATGGCTCATGGTCTGCTGGTGGGTTTCGGCAATCTTTGCCTGTTGGCTCTGGAAAATCGCAGTGATGACGAGTTATTTGCCGCCCTTGAATTAGCTCGTAGCTGCGCTATTCCTGTGGATCTCAAGGCAATTGCCAGCGATCTTGATGAGGCAGATTTAACGCTAATTATCGAGCAAAGCCTCCGTGCGCCGGATATGGCCAATATGCCGATAGAGGTGACAGAGCAGCAAATGCGCGAGGCGATAGAACGGGTTGAAAGGCTGAGTCTGGTCAAGGTTTAGCGAATTATTGAACCGGCTAATCAGCAACTATTCCTTAAGCTATTCCATAAATTATTACTCAAGTTATGTCTTAAACTATTCGCTAAACTAATAAGCAAATTATTAGCCATGAAAAAGGCTATGCTAATTAACCTTAATATTTAGCGAATTTTGTGATTTTACATCGATAAAACCCTCCATCAATAATCACTGTACTCTTTAAAGAGACGCTCAGGTCTTTAATAAGTTAATTCATTTACTTTATTATTTTGACGCTGTTATTGATTGCTTATTTGATGGAATGTTTATGAAATTAGCCAAGGTATTTCACTCCGTTTCAGCGCTTTCTCTGTTAATTACTGCTGCTATGCACCCGGTTTATGCTGCTGAAAACGCGCCTTCCTCAACAGAAAAACCGCAGCAGGGCGGGGATTTTGTCTGGGGAATCGAGACTAACCCGACTACGCTTAACCCGCAATTCAATGGACAAACCAAGCTGGAACTGGTTCAGCGGGCAGCCTTTGAATCTTTGCTGGCGCGTACCGCCGACGGCAGCTATATTCCGTGGCTGGCAACCGGCTATGAAGTCAGCAAAGACAATAAAACCTACACCTTTAAATTACGCCACGATGTGACATTCTCGAACGGTGAAAAATTTAATGCCGCCGCCGTCGCCGAAAACTTTCATAATCTGCAAAATCTGACTTATTGCGCCGGGTCGACCATGTGCGTTATTGGCTCACATATTGCCAATATTGCGACGCCCGATGAGTACACGATATCCATCACCCTGAAACAGGTTTATAGCCCATTTCTGTCCTATATTAGTTGGCTGAAACTGCTTTCGCCTTCTTCATGGAAACAGGCGGATTTGAAATCGGGTGGCACAGATATTTACGGTACCGGGCCATTTATTTTAAAACGCTGGGATAAGAATCAGCAGATAGTGTTTGCTCGAAATCCAAACTATAACTGGGCTTCGGGCAATGCAAAGCATCAGGGACCGGCTTATCTGAATAGCATTACTTATCGTATTCTCCCTGAATCTTCTGTACGAACCGGCGCGCTGCTTTCAGGTCAGGTCGATGCTATCGAGGGGATTTCTGGCAACGATGCCGGTGAATTTATTGGCAACCCAGACTTTACCTATCAGAGCGCGGTGAATACCGGTACGCCTTATTCGCTGTTCTTGAATAGCAAACAAGGCCCGACCGAAGACGTCAAAGTGCGTCAGGCACTGCTGCAAGGGCTTGATGTGGCAGGTATTCTGAAATCTATTTATCGCGGACACCGCACGCATAGCTGGGGGATTACCTCACCGATTGATCCCCTGTACGACAATAGTATTGAGGGCAAATACAGCAATAATCCGCAACTGGCGAATAAGTTACTGGATGAAGCCGGTTGGACAACCAAGGGTTCGGATGGCATTCGCACCAAAGATGGCAAGCGTTTAAGTATTCTGGTGGTGCAATCGCAGGTGACCGTGCGTGACCAGCGCGATGTGTTGCTGGAGGCGTTACAGGCGCAGGCTCGGCAACGGCTGGGAATCGAATTGCAGATCCGCTATGTCGATCCGGGCACTTATTTCCAGTACATCAAAAACGGCAACTATGGCTCGATTGCCAACTCGCATGACGATACTGACGGGCTGGACATTGAGAACCATTATCTGCCGATCAACGCCGGTGGTGCGATTAACTACAGTCGTACTGATGATCCTAAAATTTCTGCCTGGTTGACGCAGGCTGCTCAAACGCTGGACGAAGCCAAACGCAAACAAATTTACGGCCAATTGCAGAATTACGTGATTCTGCAACAGGCGCTGGCGATCCCTCTGTATCAGCCTGATGACGAAATTGCCGCGGCGTCTTACGTACATGGAATTGGTTTCCGCGTTTTCCGCCAGATTCCCGAAAATGCCTATGATATTTGGGAAAGTAAGCACTAAGTTATCAAGCAAGAAGTCATAAAAAGAGTGAGGCATTATGGCCTCACTCTTCTTGTTAATTCATAACTCACTCTTCTTGTTAATTCATAACTCGCTCTTATTTTATTTATAAAGAGTACAGCGCTTAAAAATCTTCCCGCAGGTGTGAATCTCCACGCAGTGTCATTAAAGCCAATAAACTTACCACGCAGGTTGCGACCACATAATAGGCAGGAATATCCAGATTGCCAGTCTCTTTGATAAGACCGGTGATAATGAGTCCGGCACATCCGGAAAATACGGCATTGGACAGCGAATAGGAAAGCCCAAGCCCGGTATAGCGGGTGTGAGTTGGAAACATCTCCGCCAGCATCGCCGGGCCTGGGCCAGCAATCACGCCGATCGCCGCACCGGCAATCAACACCGCAATCCCTTTATTAATCAAACTGCTCTGCGTGTCTTGCAGCAAATGTAACAGCGGGAATGTCAGCACGATAATCACTAACATGGCGGCAATCATTACCCTCTTGCGGCCAATTTTGTCGCTAAGTCGCCCGGCAGGTAAAATCGCCATCGCGAACCCGACATTGGCTAACACGGTGGCAATCAGCGCCTGCAAAAACGTGGCGTGCAGCGAGGTCTGTAGATAAGAAGGCATCACCACTAAAAAAGTATAACCGCCGGCTGACCAACCCATCATGCGGCCAATACCCAGCGTAATCGCCGTGATAGTCTGCCCCAGAGAAGCCTTCACCGGAGCCGCATCGCCTATTTTAGCCTCGGTAAACGCCGGGGTTTCATCAAGCTGTAAACGCAGCCATAAAGCAATTAGCCCCATCGGCAGCGCCAGCAAGAAAGGAATGCGCCAGCCCCACTGCGTTAACTGCGTAGGAGTCAGGAAATGCGCCAGCAGGGCAACCAGCCCGACGCCGGTCAGCAGCCCGAGAGAAACGGTGAAAGACTGCCACGCGCCGTAAATTCCGCGTTTACCTTTCGGCGCAAACTCGGTCATCAGCGACACCGCACCGCCAAATTCACCACCGGCAAACAGCCCCTGCAACATGCGCATAAGTGTTAGCAGCAGAGGAGCAGCGACGCCAATCGCGGCATAGGTCGGCAACAGGCCAATCATCGCCGTTGCAATCGTCATCAGTAATACCACGGCGATTAGCGTCGGCTTGCGGCCAATTCTGTCGCCGAGTCGGCCAAAAACGATGGCACCAATCGGGCGGCAGAAGAATGCCAGCGCAAAAGAGGCATAGGTGAGAATCAGCCCCGTCAGACCACTTTTCCCCTCGAGGGTAAAGAAATTACCGGCAATTACCGTGGCGAGATAGCCGTAAACGCCAAACTCGTACCATTCAATAAAATTGCCGACGGAGCCTGCGACTAATGCGCGTCGTGATTGTCCTGCAGTAACCATTGCCATCGCCATCCTCAACACATCATCCGAAAATAAAACGCATAAGTGATTAATATCTAAGCGGATGACCCAATAATGTCAATAAAATTCATTGTATTAACGTGGGCGTGACGAGGTTTTAGTAAAAACAAAGCGGCGCGTTTTTGAGAAGCACGTTTTGGAACCAGGCGTTTTGACAGGAATGATTTGGAGCACAGCTTGTTTTGATGCGTTGAAACTATTGAATTAAAAAAGTGGGGCATGGCATGGGAGCGTGTTATGCCAATCCGTGGCGTACTTTTCACTTTTTCACTTTCTACTTTATAAGAAAGCAAGGCAGATTAGAGGGTATGAATGTCGATACCGTCGCCAATATTACTTTTCTGGTAGTACGCGCGTGGCACTTCTACCTGATATTGCTGCTCGCCATAGGCCACTTCAAGAATGTATTTTTCATTCTCGTAAGACTCAATCGGGATGAACCCAAAGAATCCTTCGGCCACGCTGATAGTGCGAGAAGAAGGCACCGCATAGCGATGAACAATTTTGGCTCTCAGTGGCTGTTGCTTGCCGATAATGTGATTCCATACCTGATTTACGGGCTGCGACAGGGTATTCAGCACGCCAGTAGCCAGCGAATTTAAGTCACTCAGGTTGGTTTTCAACGCCGAGGATGAATACCAGGCAGTGCGATTGTCGGGTTGTTGTTTAGACATATTCATGATCCTCTAGCTTTTTATATAACCTAATTTCTATATTTTTATCTCGCTAAGATCCAATCATTTTTTCAACTAAGTTAAGCCATTCGATGACAATGCGGCGATAAATTGTTCGCTAATCGTTTATCGAGTCGGGATACGACGACGTTTTTCTGCCAGCAGCAGTGGGCAAGAAGGGCACATCGCGATGTCGTCAAGTTCGTAGCGCAGGCAGCATTGACGGCGATAAAGCGTGCTGGTTGGATCACAGGGATTCTCCGGACGCACCGGCTGGAAGAGCGGATTTTTTCTGCCAGGCGACAGCTCGCGGGCATCGATTAGCGCCTTGCCCTCACTAGAGTCGGCCTGGGTAAGCTCAAGCTGTTGCACACCCCAGTTGACGCGAACCGCCGCATTCCCCCAATAAATGCCAGGTTTGAGATCAGATATCGTCGCCAGAGCCTGACAAACCGGACGCAAATGCTGTTCGATCATCTCTTCAAAACGATGAAACGGCGCGTCTGGCTGTGCGACAAACGCCTCGCCCTGGCCTTGCAGGTAAATCTGACTCGGCAGACCTTCTTCCTGCAAACTCATAAAAAGTTTGTCAGGATGAATGGGCAACTGCCAATTGTGAGTCAGCGAAACGATTACCCAACTTGGCAACATATTGGCGAAATACCACTGTGACCACATGGAAATCCGCGCCCGACGCGTGTGGGGCTGGCTCGCATCTTGCGCATGGGCAGCCAGATAACGCTGCAGCAGAATGAGGCAACCTTCCTCCGTCTTCAGCAAGCTCAACGGCAGGGCATCGGTGATGTCAGGAGTCATCAACTTAAATTGATCGGCAACCCAGGGCAGGGGGCCATCGCGGAAGCTATCGAAGAGTGTCTGCATAATCCGAATAATTAAGTCAGCCAAAACTGTAAAGATGCCCCAGAGTATCTAAATCTCAACAGAAATAATAATGATTTCTATTTGTATTGGCGTTAGTGGCTTACTGATTGGTTGATAATGCAGCACCTTAATGGGAGAAGTTAAGGTGCTGTGGGATTTTTCGAGTTTGAAAGGCGGGTTATTAGTTTAGATAACAGTTCACTGGCTTATAAACCTTTCATTGGCATATTAAACAGTTCATTGGCATTAAACCCTTTCCCTGCCTTATAAAAGAGGCTGCGAAAGGGTAAAGCTGCCTATTGGCTTACATCACCAGCGCCTGACCGTCTTTGCGCGATTCCGTTCCGGCGAGATAATGGCCCTGTGGATGACGGACAATCACCTGCGCGCCGCCAAAGTTGTGACCCTGTAACGGATCTTCCACAATCAGCTCATGTCCCATGGCACGCAGTGCGGCAAGAGTATTGGTGTCGAGCGTTGATTCAATGGCGACCTGACGTCCTTCAATCACCCGCCAGCGTGGCGCATCAATCGCTGCCTGCGGATGCTGCCCGTAAAGCATAATGCGGATAGCCAACTGCAAATGGCCCTGAGCCTGCATCGGGCCACCCATCAGGCCAAATGACATCAGCGGTTTGCCTTCACTGTCGGTGGCAAACGCCGGGATAATGGTACTTAGCGGGCGCTTGTTCGGCGCAACACAGTTGGCGTGCGCCGGGTCGAGCACAAAACCGCAGCCACGGTTTTGCATGCTGATCCCGGTTCCCGGAACCACCACGCCTGAGCCAAAGCCCATATAGTTAGACTGAATAAATGACACCATCATGCCACTGGCATCGGCGGTGGTGAGATACACGGTGCCGCCCGGTTTTGGCGAGCCATAGCTCACGTCGCTGGCGCGTTTTGGGTCAATCAGGCTGGCGCGCTGTTGCAGATATTCGTCGCTCAGCAGCTGTTGTGGGCTGAAATGCATGTGATCAACGTCAGCAATATGCTGGTCGAGATCGGCCAAGGCCAGCTTCATTGCTTCAATCGACAGATGCAGGGTTTGTACCGAATCTACTGGCTGAGAGCCGAAGTCTAGCTTGTCGAGAATACCCAGCGCAATCAGTGCGGCAATGCCCTGACCATTCGGCGGCAGTTCATGCACTGTGCCGCCGGCAAAGGACTGACTCATAGTGTCTACCCAGTCAACTTTGTGATTAGCCAGGTCATCCAGCGTCATCGCGCCGCCGCAGGATTGACTATGGGCGATCATTTTTTCAGCCAGTTCGCCGCG
Source organism: uncultured Gammaproteobacteria bacterium (assembly GCA_963747655.1). Classification (GTDB taxonomy): domain Bacteria; phylum Pseudomonadota; class Gammaproteobacteria; order Enterobacterales; family Enterobacteriaceae; genus Rouxiella. Next base: position 369,020 of record CAVVFS010000001.1, read on the forward strand.
ATAAAACGCCTCACCATCGGTTTTAGCGATTAGTTCTAGCGTGTCTGCGAGTGCGGGATTACGGAAGATTTCGCCAATTTCTGGAGCGACGCCGTTGGGCGCGAAGCACTCTTTGAAACCCGGCTGATCGCCGAGTTTTGCCACCGCCGCTTTCCACAGGCGACCAATCAACGGCGAGACCGGGAAGCCATTGCGCGCATAGTCGATAGCCGGCTGTGCCAGTGTAGTCATGGGCAGCGTGCCGAATTTTTTTGCCAGTTCAACCCAGGCAGATACTGCGCCCGGCACCGAGACAGAATTCCAGCCATAGGTCGGTACGGCGGATTCCCCGGAAAAATAGTCAGCATTCCAGGCAGCCGGTGAACGACCCGAGGCGTTAAGGGCATGAGCCTTTTTACCATCCCAGATAATCGCAAACGCATCACTGCCGACGCCGTTACCGCTGGGTTCAACCACGGTTAATGCTATCGCGGTGGCAATGGCGGCGTCGACCGCGTTTCCGCCCAGCATCAGCATGCGCATACCGGCCTGAGCAGCCAAAGGTTGTGAGGCTGAAACGGCATTGGCGCCCATCATGCTTGGTCGCAGGGTCGGATAGCCGACGTTAAAATCATAAGGCTGAGACATTGTTACTCCTGAAAATAGAGCCAGCTTAAGGGTAATATTCACGGCGCTAATATGGCTAGCACAGCAAAAACTATCACAATCACGGCACCGATGCCTGCCCCAATTTGATCGTCTTTATTTAAAACCTTGCACCTTGGTGGGGATTGTTTTGAACCGCGATGAGTTGTCTAGTTTGTGTACAAAACGCGCAGGCCGCATACAGACTGTTAATTAATCGGTTAGTTAAATTTGGCATGATGGTTGCAGAATGGAACTGGGTTTTTTAGTGATAGCAAACTTTAACCAGGGGTCCAAAAGCATGAAAATGAAATCTGTCGCTGCGTCTGCCTTGTCTTATCTTTGCATTACTCTTACCAGTGTTTCTGCTATTTCACCCGCCCTTGCAGCAGACGCGCCATTGGCGACCAATGCCCAGCTGCATGCTCAGTTACCTGAAAAAATCCGTAACAGTAAAGTGCTCAATCTTGTTACCGACGCGCATTATCCGCCGTGCGAGTCGTTTGCCGATGACAACAAAACCATGGTCGGTTTCGAACCAGACTTGTGGAATGCCATGGGTCAGGTGCTGGGTGTGAAGGTCAAACCGGTGTCGATCGATTTTGACGGGCTTATCCCAGGGGTGAAAAGTGGCCGCTATGATGTGGCGGTGGAATGCATCTCCGACAGCCTCGATCGCGAGAAGCAGGTGACCTTCGTTAACTATGCCTACGCCACCAACGAGGTGTATACGCTGGCAACCAACACGAGTCTCAAGGCCGATCCACTAACTCTCTGCGGGCTGAATGCAGGCGTGCAGACCGGCACCGATTTTGAACATGCTATCAATGAAATTTACACTCCTAACTGCATCAAGCAGGGCAAGCCGGCGATAAAAACCGTCACGCTGCCTTCTGCCGATGCGGTGCTGCTGGCGCTATATGCCGGACGCGTTGACTTTGTGCTTAACGACGCCGCCGCAGCGGGTGCTATCAAGAAGAACGCGCCGCGCCCAATTCGCACCATAGAAATGCCGCTGATGCCTAAATACTACCTCGGCATGGTGGTGGGCACTGAAAATGATGCACTGGCCCAGACACTGTTAAAAGCGCTCAACGTGCTGCATGAAAACGGCACTTACGACAAGATTATGGCCAAGTGGCAGCTCACCGACGTGGGCCTCACCAAGCCGGGCATCAATCTGATGAAAACGAACCCAATCTGATTGAGGCACCATGATGCTTCAATCCAGCTATAGCATTGATAACAAGCGCTTTAATAAGCCGAATGTTGATATGAAAAGTGTCGATAAGCACAGCGTAGATAACAGCGTTGAATACTGCGACGTGCTGATTATCGGCTCCGGCGGGGCTGCGCTGCTTGCGGCACTCAAGGCAGCGGCGGCGGGGTTATCGGTATTGATTGTCGAGAAAAGCCCGTGGTTGGGCGGCACTACGGCCATGTCGGGCGGTGCGACCTGGGTTCCGGCCAATCATCATGCAAAAGCGGCCGGAATCGAGGATTCTCCGGCTGAGGCGCTGGAATATCTTCGCGCAACGGCACCAGAGGGTTGGGCTGCAACTGAAGATGCGCTATGGCGCGCTTTTGCCGATTCCGCCGCCGAGATGCTGGCCTTTATTGAAGCGCATTCACCGCTGCGTTTCGCGCTAACCAACGAGGCCGATCCGCTCGCGACCTTTGCCGGTGCCAAGCCGCGCGGCAGAATGCTGGCCCCCTTACCTCTGGCGGCTGGCGTGCTGAGCCAATATGGGCATTTTAAGCTGCGGCCCTCGCCGTTGCCGCAGTTTTATACCTATCACGAAGTCATTAAGCACGATATTTGGCATCACCCGATTGGCGTCGCCTGTCGTTTATCGCCGCAGCTGGTTTGGCGGTTTGGCCGACGATTGCGCACCAAGGGCGGGGCGATGATAACTGGCCTGCTGGCGGGATGTCTGGCGCTGGGGTGTCGAGTGGTGAGTGGGGCCAGAGTTGAAAGTCTGATAACTCAGGGCAGCCATCAGGTTATCGGCGCGCGTTACTGTTTTCAACAGGAAAACCAGCAGGGAATACAGCGTGAAGTCAGGGCTGCACATGGCGTTGTGATTGCCAGCGGAGGTTTTGAAGGCGATGTAAATCGGCGAGCAAAACATTTTCCCGGAGCCGTGGACTATGTGTGCAGCCCCGACAGCAATACCGGCGACGGGCAAAGAATGGCGGAAGAAATTGGCGCGCAGCTGGCACATATGGATCAGGCCAACATGGGCGGCGCAGTGCCGTGGCGCTATCTCGGCAAACCCTATGGCCTGTCGGTTTATTTTCACTACGAGCCGAACGCTATTCTGGTTGATGCCCGCGGCCAGCGCTTTACCAATGAATTTATCTTTAATCTCGGCGCCGTGCTCGACGCGCGTGACGAACAGGGAATGCCGATGCATCTTCCTGCGTGGCTAGTGTCCGACAGCCGCCTGTTGCAGCGTTCGCCGATGCTGCGGCTGATAGCGCTGCGGTATTCGAGCTGGATGATAAAAGCACCGAGCTTAGAGGCATTGGCGAAAAAAATAGCGCTGCCAGAGGGAAGTCTCGATAGCACCGTCAGGCGGTTTAACGATTTTTGCCGGCAGGGCATAGATGAGGATTTTCATCGCGAACAGTCTGCGGCTCACGGCGAGGCCGATACTCGTTTTCACGGGGGATTGATGGAGATCAGCCAGCCGCCGTTTATCGCCGTACCGTTTAATCGTTCGTTTCTGGCGACCAAAGGCGGGCCGCGCACCGACGAATTTGGACGAGTGCGCCACGGTGACGGGGAGATCATTCGCGGACTGTTCTGTGCAGGAGTCGCGATGGCTAATCCGATTGGCACCAAAGCGGTTGGCGCGGGCACCACACTCGGCCCGAATTTGACCTGGGGCTACATTTGCGGTCGCACATTGGCTAATCAGGCCGCTTCATCAAACGGGGTGGAAAACGCGTTATGAACTCTCTTAATAACAGCAATCTCAACGACAATAATTTTAATAATAGCACTATAAAACATAAGGTTGCGATAGTAACTGGTGGAGCCAAAGGCATTGGGCGGGCCATCTGTCAGGAGTTGGCAAGCTGTGGCGCGCGAATTGCTCTGGTTTATCGCCATGACCGCCAAAGTGCCGAAAAAACGGCGATGGAAATTGTACAAGCGGGTGGGCAAGTCCAGCTCTATCAGGCCGAACTCACCGAACGTAGCAGCGTTGCGCAGATGGTGGCGCAGGTTGTCGCGGACTGGGGCGGGGTCGATATTCTGGTCAATAACGCGGGAGCCAGCGCCCACGCCAGCCTGCTGGAGCTCAGCGATATCCAGTGGCAAACGGTGTTGCAGTCGAACGCTACCGGCTGCTTTATCACCAGCACCGAAGTGGCAAAAGTGATGCTCGAAAACGGCGGCAGTATCATCAGCATTGCCGGTGCATCGGCCCATCGCTGCTATCCCGGCGCAGGGGCTTTTGGTCCGAGCAAGGCGGCTATCGTTAATTTGACCACTCAAATGGCGATGGAGTGGGCGCAGTATGGCATTCGCGTCAACGGCGTAAGTCCCGGCCCCATCCGCGAGGCAAACAGCGGTTGGCAGCAGCAGGAAAAATTACTGGCCGAAGAGGTATCACGCCTGCCGATAAGCCGCGCCGGAACGCCGATTGAAGTTGCAAAAGCGGTGCGGTATCTGGCAAGCGACGACGCCGGTTATACCACCGGGCAGATGCTAATCGTCGACGGCGGTGGGGTTTGCACCTGGTATCTGGCTCCCTGAAAAAGAGGAAATATTATGGCAGCAGGCAATATTCCGGCAGTTGACGCTCGTCAAGTGGTCAAGCTTTTTAACGGTATCGAGATCCTCAAGGGCGTGGATCTGCGCATCGAAAGCGGGGAAGTCGTGTGTCTGATTGGCCCTTCAGGTTCGGGAAAATCGACTTTTTTACGCTGCCTTAATCATCTTGAGAAAATTGACGGCGGCTCGTTGCAGGTATTAGGCGAGTGGATAGGTTATCGGCAGGTCGGCGATAAGCTGCACCTGTTGAAAGAGTCTGAAATCGTGCGCCAGCGTGCGCGCATCGGCATGGTTTTTCAGCGTTTTAACCTGTTCGGCCACATGACCGCACTCGAAAATGTGATTGAAGCGCCGATGCAGGTCAAGAAGGTGCCGCGCGCGCAGGCAATCAGCGAGGCTAAGCAATTGCTGGACCGCGTTGGGCTGAGCCATCGTTACGATGCCTATCCGTCCGAGCTTTCCGGAGGTCAGCAGCAGCGCGTTGCCATCGCCCGCGCACTGGCCATGAAGCCCGATATTATGCTGTTCGACGAGCCGACCAGCGCGCTTGACCCTGAGCTGGTGGGAGAAGTGCTTGATGTCATGCGCAAGCTGGCCGAGGACGGCATGACCATGGTGGTCGTCACTCACGAGATGGCATTTGCTCGCGAGGTGTGCAGCAAGGTGGCGTTTATGGATAACGGAGCCATCATCGAAACCGGCTCGCCGCAAAACCTTTTTACCGCACCGGCTCACGCACGCACCCGGGATTTTCTGACCCGCGTGCTGTGAATTTTCGGACTGACTGTCCTTCCTTCAGCAAGAGTGAATGAGAGAAATGATGACAGATAATCAGCCTCGCCCGCGACTCGTACTGGCGGAAAAAGAAACGCCAACGCGAACGTCGCCAGCTCATACATCTTCAAGCCATACGTCTTCAAATAGCGCGTCGTCAGCCAGTGCGCCGCAATCTGCCCCGCCGATGTCGGTCGTGGCTCCGCGCTATTATGGGCGCTGGATTTCACTGGCGGTTGCCTTTGTGCTGGTAGCCTTAGTGGCGCATTCGATGATCACTAATCCCAATTTTGGCTGGCAGACCGTTGGCAAATATCTGTTCTCGCCGACCATTCTCGAAGGGTTGTGGGTCACGGTCTGGTTAACGCTAGTTATTATGGCGCTGGCTATTGTCCTGAGCGTTATTCTGGCCGTGATGCGATTGTCGCATAATCCGTTATTTGCCGGATTCAGTCGCGGATATATCTGGTTCTTTCGCGGCACTCCAGTGCTGGTGCAATTAATTTTCTGGTACAACCTGGCGGCGTTATATCCGACCTTTAGTATCAGCCTGCCTTTTATGCCGACCCTTTATTCCGGCAGCATGAATGACCTGATTACTCCCTGGACTGCGGCAATATTAGGGTTAGGTCTGAACGAGGCGGCGTATATGGCCGAAATTATTCGCGCCGGAATGTCTTCGGTAGATGAAGGGCAGCAAGAGGCCGCTCGCGCATTGGGAATGCAGAAAATACAGTGGCTTAAACGCATTATTTTACCGCAAGCGGTGCCGTTTATTATCCCCCCGACCGGCAATCAGGTGATCGGTATGCTGAAAAGTACCTCGCTGGTCAGCGTTATTTCATTATCAGATTTACTTTATTCCGCGCAGGCCATTTATTCGCGCAATTATGAAAATATCCCGTTATTGATCGTCGCCTGTATTTGGTATTTGGCCGCGACGACGGTACTAAGCGCCATCCAGAACAAAATTGAACGTTATTTCCAGAAAGGCAAACGCCGTTAATTCACGCAGTTTTCGCCGGGGGCATGATGAAACTTGGGTTATTCAATTTAATGTCTTTTAAAGACAATCCTGATGGCATTCAGGGAGTCATTAAAGATACCCGTAAAATGGTCGCACTGGCCGAGGAAATCGGTTTCGAAACTGCCTGGTTCGCCGAGCACCATTTTACCAATTATTCACTCAGCGTTTCGCCGCTGCTGATGGCTGCGCACATGGCCGGTTATACCCAGCGTATCAAGCTGGGTACCGCGGTTATTGTCTTGCCGCTGTATCATCCGATGCGGCTTGCGCAGGAAATTGCGCTGGTAGACAGACTGACCGAGGGCCGTCTTGTACTGGGAATTGGCAGTGGATATCAGGCCTATGAGTTTGAACGCTACGGGCAAGATGTTGATGAACGCAATCAGGCGTTGCTTGACGGCTGGGCGCTGGTGTCATCGGCGCTAACGACCGGAAAAACCGAATCTTTAGGCTATAACGGCGACGCGCTGCGTACCGATTTTTTGCTAAATACTCTGCAACAGCCACTGCCGCCGCTGTTTGTCACCAGTACTAATCCTCATATCCTGCGCGCGTTTGAGCCGTGGAACCCTACGCCGTTTATGACTGCCGGTTATCGCGGTTCTCCGCGCCTGCGCCAGATGGTCAGCGATGCGCGCCAGGGTTGGGAGCAGGCCGGGCTTGATGCCCATCGTCCGGTCGCAGTTCAGCAATATATTCACGTTACCGACAGCAAAGTGCAGGCACATAAGGCCGCCGAGCGTGCGATGTTTGTTGCTCGCATGATTGCCGCGCTGCATGAGAAAGACACGCTTACCGAAGGCGCATTTATCACGGCACCGCCGTTTGCCAACGAGCCGGACGCAGAAGAAATCTGCCGTAATCTGATGATTGGCGACCCGCAAAGCGTGGCGCAAAGAATTATTCGCGAGGTGCAGGAAACCGGCGCGACGCATTACAACTGCTTCTTCCAGTTTGGCGACATGCCGATAGAACACGCGTTACGTTCGCTGACTCGTTTTGGTAATGAGGTGATCCCGCTGCTGGAAAGAGAGCTTGGCAGGATACGTTGTTAAGTTAATTTGAAAAAAAACGGCATAAAAGCGCTGAGTAAAGAGTGGGTTATACATTCATCGCTATCATGCAACGTCTTGTATAAATTGAATTTATGGAGGCTATATCATGCTCGATTTGTCGCAGAGAATTGACTGTTTATTCGATGATGGACAAGCCATCGCCGATCAAATTATCGCCGCGCAAAGCAGCGATGCCGGACTCGCCGCGACCCTGCCGCCGCAGGCCTATAACAGCGATGCCTTCTTCCAGCTGGAAAAGCAGAAGATCTTTCGCGAAGACTGGCTGTTTATCGGCCATGTTTCGCAGGTGCCGAACGTTGGCGACTATTTTAGCCTCGATATTATCGATGAACCACTGTTGTGTACCCGCAGCGATGACGGTATCCGCGTGATGTCGCGCGTTTGTCTGCATCGCTGGGTGCCGATTATTGAAGGCAGCGGCAATGCAAAGGCGTTCGTTTGCCCGTTCCACAACTGGAGCTATAACACCAAGGGGCAGCTGATAGGCGCGCCGTTGATGAATCAGGCAAAGGACTTTGACCGCAGATCCTGTGAGCTGTCACAGGTTCGCACTGAAATCGTCACGGGCATGATTTTTATCACTTTTTCCGCCGCCGTAGACTCGCTGTTGACGCGTCTTGCGCCCGTGATGCCGCTGTTCGAAAAGTATCATTTTGCCGAGCTGCAAACCGCCTATGAACTGGATTACGACTGCCCGTTTAACTGGAAGATGGCGGTGGAAACCTTTATGGAGTGTTACCACCATTCGGCGGTACATCGCACCACGTTGGAAGACAGTTTTCCCGGACGTTTGAGCTATATCGGCGAAGATGGCCCCGGCTGGACCTTCTGCCATCAGCCGCTGCGCAAAAATGGCGAAGTCAGCGAAGTCTTGACCTCCGGGCTGCTGCCGTTCGACGGCATGAGCGAAGAAGACCTGCGTCGTATCGACCTGATGCTTATCTATCCGTTCTGTCTGATTGGCATTAATCCTGACCGCCTGAGTATCAGCACGCTGCTGCCAATTAATAAAGATCAAACTACCTGGCATCGTCTGGTGCTGGTTTCTAAAGAGTCGATGGCGCAGGAGAGTTTTGCCGCGACCGCGGAAGAGATGAAAAACGGCAGCAAGGCGATCATTGCCGAAGACCTGGAGATCAACAGCCTGCAACGTCGCGGCAGTCGTTCTCAGCTGGCAAAGCCGGGCCGGCTGGGGCATCTGGAAACCACGGTCTGGCATCTCGCCAACTATATGAAAAGTAAATTTTTATGAAATTCAAACGCTTATGAAATTCAAAATTCGATGAAACTCAAACGATTATGAAAAACAAGCTGCACTGAAACGCAGACTTTTATCATCCACGAACTTTATGGTTTTTTAGAATAAACAAAGGGACGCAGTATGAGAACGTTGAAATTAGGCCGCTCAGGTCTGGAAGTTTCCGCCGTGTGTCTGGGCTGTTTGACCTATGCGCCAAAAGAGGCCAGCGGATACACCTGGTCGTTGGACGAGACCGCCAGTCGGCCGTTTATCCGCAAGGCGCTGGACTTGGGCATCAACTTTTTTGACACCGCTAACTCTTATTCCAAGGGAGCCAGTGAAGAGATCCTTGGCCGCGCGATAAAGGATTTCGCCAATCGCGACAACGTGGTGATCGGCACCAAACTGTATAACCCGATCCGCAGCGGGCCGAACAGTAAAGGGCTGTCACGCAAGGCGATTATGACGGAGTGCGATGCCAGTTTGCGTCGGCTGGGCACCGATTATATCGACCTGTATCAGATCCACCGCTGGGACTATGAAACCCCGCTGGAAGAAACACTCGAGGCTTTACATGATTTGGTTAAGGCCGGAAAAGTGCGCTATTTGGGTGCCTCGTCAATGTTTGCCTGGCAGTTTTCCAAGGCGTTGCAGGTGGCGAAATATAACAACTGGACGCGGTTTATCTCGATGCAAAACCACCTCAATCTGCTCTATCGCGAGGAAGAGCGAGAAATGCTGGGGCTGTGTGAAAGCGAAGGCGTAGCCGTAACACCGTGGAGTCCGCTGGCGCGTGGTCTGCTAACTCGTCCATGGCAGCAGCAAACCGACAGCCCGCGAGCCGGTCAAGACAGCTATGCAAAACTGCTTTATGCCGCCACGGAGGAAGCCGATCGCCGGGTGATTGACGCCGTCAACGTCGTTGCTAATGAGCGCGGCGTGCCGATGGCGCAAATCGCGCTGGCCTGGCTTTATCACCACAATTGCGTGGTTGCTCCGGTCATTGGTGCCACCAAATTTTCACATCTTGAGGATGCCGTCGCCGCCAGTGAATTAGTGCTGAGCAGTGAAGAGATTGCCGCGCTGGAAGCGCCCTATATTCCACACAATATCGCTGAGCATGACTAGCGGTCACTATTGAGATTGTTTAACAGGCGGGAACCTTACATGAAGAAAACACCGGAACAGATAGCAGAGGTTGAGCAGTCATTAAGGGATAAAGGGGTTGAATACTGTATCGGCGCGTATGTTGATATTCACGGTATTCCCAAGGGAAAAGTGGTGCCAATCAATCACTTTCACCAGATGGCGCAGGGTTCAGAGCGTTATACCGGCTATGCGCTGGACGGCCTCGGGCAGTCGCCGCACGAGGATGAACTGACCTCGGTGCCTGACCTCGACCATATTATTCAGCTGCCGTGGGAGCCGAAAATCGCCTGGATGCCAGCAGACAACGCTTTTCAGGGCGAACCCTATGCGCTGAATACCCGCGTCGCGCTGCAAAATGTTATCAAGCAGGCCAACGAGATGGGCTTTGGTTTTAATCTCGGCATCGAGTGTGAGATTTACCTGCTCAAGCGTGAAGAAGACGGCTCGCTGTCGGTGCCGGAAAAAGACAACAAGCTTAAAAAGCCGTGCTATGACATTCAGGGTTTTGTCGAACAGTTTGCCTGGCTGGATAAGGTTTCCACCTGTATCAACGATTTAGGCTGGGATCTTTACTCGCTGGACCATGAAGACGGCAACTCGCAGTATGAGTTCGATTTTAACTATGCCGACGCGCTGACGACCTGTGACCGAATGATTTTCTTCCGCTTTATGGCTAAGCATTACGCCAGAGAAATGGGGCTGGTGGCAACTATGATGCCAAAACCGTTCTCAGATAAAACGGGAACCGGCGCGCATTTTAATATGTCGCTGTATGACCTGAAAACCGGCAGCAACCTGTTCAAAACGCAGGACGCCAGCGATGAAGACCCTTACGGTTTGGGGTTAACTGAAATTGGCTATTACTTTATCGGCGGCCTGCTGAAACACGGCCGTGCGCTCTGTGCTGCCTTTGCGCCAACGGTTAACAGCTATAAACGCCTGGTACGTCAGGGGGCGATGAGCTATTTCTCTTGGGCGCCGGTATTTAACTCTTACGGCTCGAATAACCGCACTAACTCGGTTCGTGTGCCTGCTGGTGGCGGGCGCTGTGAGTCTCGTAACGCCGACGGTGCGGTAAATCCGTATCTGGCGGCAACGTTGGCGCTGGCCGCCGGTCTGGAAGGGATTCGCGAGAAGATTGATCCGCGTAAGCCCAATGAAGACAACCTGTACGCCATGACTGAAGCGGAACGCAGCGCGCGCGGTATCGAATTTCTGCCACAGAATTTGCTGGAAGCGGTAGAGGCTTTTGACAGCGATCCGTTTGTTGAAGCCACGCTGGGCAAGGCGCTGAAGGATGAGTTTGTGAAATATAAAACTCAGGAGTGGAACCAGTATCACCTGAGCATCAGCCAGTGGGAAATCGAGAAATATAGCTCAATATTTTAATCACTAAATAAAGGAATACCTGCTCAGCAACGAGTGGGTATTCCTGTCTTAAAATTTTCACTAAGAGAGAGTGTGAGGCTCTAAATGTTCCAGCACAAATTCGCGCATACAGTTGATAGCGTGTTTGTATTTAAAATTGGGAAACATTACCGTGCGGAACAGCACGCCATCCAGGAAGGTCGAGATAAACATCGACATATCGGCCGGGTTCACGTCGCGAAACTCTCCGGCGATAATTCCGTCTTTAAGGGTATTTTTCAGCACTACTGACTCTTTCTCGTAAAACTTTTTAATCGCTTTATCAATATTGGTCAGATGCTCATGAGTATTGGCATAATCCAGACTGATTTTGGCCAGTTTTTGCATCAGCGTGAATTGCAAAATATGGATTTCAATCCACGAAAACAACACCTGTTTCGGCGTGGCTGAATTGGCGGTAATGGTATCAAACTGCAAGAATGCTTTTTCGACCGCGGCTTCAATCACTTTGAGGAACAGATCTTCTTTAGAACCAAAGTAATAGTAGATGAGTGCCGAGTTTAGCCCGGTGGCTTTGGCGATATCTTTGATGCGCACGGAAGAGTAATTTTGGTTGGCAAACAGGTCAAATGCAGAGTCGAGTAAAATCGCGGCAACATCGCTCTGATTTTTTTTTGCTGGCTTGGCCGTTGCGGGAGCTTGGGCAGAGACTTTAGGTTCCTTCATTAGCCATCCTGTTTAAATTCTGCATAATAATAGTACTGAGTTTCGCATGACCAAATGACATAATAAAATGATTTATAAACATTTTATTATGCTTTTTTAAAACTCTCATTTTCTCAATAAGTTAACTAGTTAATTAATTAGCCAGAAATTTACTTTTACTTGAGCAATCATAAGGAGTGCCATAATGCAGGACCATCAGCAGTTTTTATTGGGTGATTTTACCCTGCGAAACGGCGAAGTTTTGCAGCAGGCAACGCTGGCTTATAGCACTTTTGGCGAGCTGAATGCACAGGGCGACAACGCTATTCTAATCCCCAGCTATTACACCGGAACGCATCGCAATTATCTCAAGCTAATAGGGCTGGGCAAAGCGCTTGATCCGGCTCACTATTTTATCGTCCTGACCAATATGTTCGGCAATGGTGTTTCCAGTTCGCCGAGCCATTCTGGGCCGCAGCACGGCGCGGATTTTCCAACGGTATCGATAAAAGATAATGTCCGGGCGCAGCATCAGCTTAGTCAGGCTTTGGGGATCCACTCTTTTGCGCTAATTTCCGGCTGGTCGATGGGCGCAATGCAGGCGTGGCAGTGGGCGGTGACTTATCCGCAGCAGGTCCGGGCATTGCTGCCCATCTGTGGTACCGCGCGCTGTTGGCCGCTAAATCACCTGTTTCTTGAAGGCGTAAAAGCGGCGCTACAGGCCGATGCTGCGTTTAACAACGGGCGCTATCAGTCGCCTCCTCTGCGCGGTTTGGCCGCTTTTGGCCGCAACTATGCGGGCTGGGCCTATAGCGCTGAATTCTTTCGCGATCGGCTGTATCGGCATCTTGGCTTTGAATCAACGGAGGCGCTGCTGGTGAGTTGGGAACAAAGCCATCAAAATTGGGATGCTAACGACTTGCTGGCAATGCTAAAAACCTGGCAGGGCGGAGAGGTCAGTTTTGATGATATTGCCAGGGTGACGGCAAAAACTATCGTGATGCCCGGCAGCAGTGATCAATATTTCACTATCGATGAAGCCGGTTTGGAGTTTGAACAATTGCCGGTGGGTATCGGCGAGTGGTTACCATTAGAGTCGCCATTTGGGCATTGTGCAGGCGCGCCAGGAAGATTTGTTAAAGAGTCTGAGCAGGTTGAACGGGCAATGCGGGAATTGCTTGAAGGCTAATCTTATTATCGGGTCATTTTTACCGCGAACTCATTAAAAATTTCTCCCGCAAAAATCAGCGGGAGAAATCTCTGGCGCAGTCTTCTTTTATAACTGCCAAAGCTAATTTATAACGGCCATCGTCATTCAATAATCGCCAGCGTCACCGTGCGTCCCTGATCAAACCAGGTTTCAAGGCCAGTAACGCGCAGTTGCAGCGAACCTTCAATGACTTCCCCAATGTAGGAAATCGGCAACGGTTCTTCTGCGGTGTCATCACCATAGACCACACAAAATTGCTGGCGCGGGCTGTAGAAGCAAACGGAGCCGGTGCAGACGCCGTATTTCTCGCGGCGCATTCTGCCGACTTCTTCAGTTTTAAACTTGTTTTCCCACGGTGCGACGATGGGCATGGTGAAAAATACCATGTCGCCGATAAGTTTGCCGTGTTGCAAAATACTGGTCATCGGCAACTTGGCGCGCAGCTCTTTTACCAGATTAGGTACTTTATCTTCCCAGACTTCGATTACGCAGACGGCTTCCCCGGCCACGGACATTTGTAATTTCATGCATCCCCCTGATTAGGCAACGAATAAGTGATTAGGCTTTGACGCGACGAAAACCGTCGCCGAGACCCCAGGGAAGAATGAAATCGACCCACATATGCAGACGGTTGGCCCACGACAGCGCGGCGTGGGAAAGGCGTGCCAGCTCGTTGAGGCTGGTGCAACTTTCCGCCGTGGCAACGTATAAATGAACCATCTTTGCGGCCTCCGGCAGGCTAACAAAGTCAAAGAAGTCAGCCTTGTAGCCGATAATTTCTTTGATCAACAGTTGCAGCGTTTTGAGATCTGCCTCCGGGCTGTCTTCCGCCACGCGGATTAATCCCCACAGCATTTCATCGGCCAGCGTGCGGGCTTCACCCTCGGCAAAAATAATGGTGCTCAGGTATTGCCCACGTGCGCCAGTGCCACGGGGAATAATGCCTTTGCCGAGATCGGCAATTTCAGCGGGTTGCTCGAACCAGATTTTTTCGCGTTCCTGTTCGAAACGCGCAATGACTTCATCAACTGTCATAACCTTTTCTCCTGATGGGTGAATTACGCCGTAAGGTAGTGCTGTTTAATTAATTAACTAATTAAATGCAACAGCTGTGCCAGTTGGTTAATTTATATTCGATTGTTGATTATCAATGAGATACGATTTTGATGAGTGGTGGGAGCCGTCTATTCGGCCTTATGCGGCTCAACATAGTGCAAAAGGGAGTGCAAAAAAGAGCGCAAAAGGAGATTAAAAGATGGTGCAAAAATTCGCGTAAAAGCTTCTGCAAAAGTGGATGCAAAAAAGCCAGCCCTGACTCGGCTGGCCCAGAGTGATTCAAAAGGTTAAGCGTCGATTTCTTCGTTAGCCTGCCAGAGTTCGGCCATTGCCGTTTCCAGCCTCTTGAATAAACGATAGCGCGGCTCATGAAAAGTAGACATTTCTGGCTTGGGAACAAAGGGTTGCGCCGTTACGCTAACTGCCTGCGCCACGCCTGCCGACAGATTCGGCCAGATTCCCACGCCCACTCCAGCGCAGATAGCCGCGCCTAATGCGCCAGTCTCTTTACAGGCAGTGACACGGATTGGAATACTTAAAACATCGGCAAACATTTGTGGCCAGACACAGCTGCGCGCCGCGCCGCCAGACAGGGTTGCCTGAGTAAAGGGAATGCCCGCCGCGCGTAATCTGTCGATGTGGGCGCGATGGGCAAAAGTCACGCCTTCGAACAGGGCATACAGCATATCGGCACGAGTATGCCAGCCGCCAAGACCATAAAATCCGGCTTTGGCGGGGCCAGCTTTCCGCCCCGAATAGAGATAAGGATGATAAAGCGGCAAATGGTTATTTGGCGTCACGCTGGCTACGATATCACTGCTGCGAGCCGCGCCCTGACCAGCTCGCCCGTCGTCAAACTCGCGCAGAAACCAGTCGAGATTAGCGGCCGAGGTGGCGCTGGCTTCTATCGCCATGTAGCTGTCGCGCTCAATCACTGAATTCATAAATACCGGACGCAGATACTCGGGTTTATCAACCACGACCTGATTGATGCTCCAGGTTCCGGCAACAATCGAGGCTTCTCCTCTGTGCACCACGCCGGACCCGATTGCGCTCGCGACGACGTCAAAGATACCGGCGACCACCGGAATTCCAGCCGCAAGACCTGTAAGCGCCGAGGCCGCAGCGGAGATATGACCTACGACATCACAGGATTCGTTAAGTGGTGGCAGCAGGGGAAGGGCATCTTCAATGTCGTACAAGGCCATCAGCTGGCGGTCATAATTGCGGGATTGATAGTAAAGCAGCCCGGCACCTGCGGCATCGGAAAAGTCACCAGATATAACTCCGGTCAGGAAAAAGGTGATAACGTCTTTGGCTAACAGCAGATGGCCGATATGACGATAAACCTCAGGCTGCTGGTGTTTCAGCCAGCTAATCAGAGCAGGCGTTGCGGCGGCCCAGGGTTTTTGCAACGAGCGTTGGTAAATAGCGAGATCACTGCCGCAGAGTTCAAGCTGATGCACCAGTTCGGCGGCGCGATGGTCAATCGACTGAATCCCCAGCAGCGGCTGGCGATGTTTATTTAGCGCATAAAGTCCATTGCCATGCCCGGCGGCTCCGACCGCAATAACTTGCAAATCCGGCTGCTGTGCCTGTGCCAGACAGTCGCGGATTGCCTGAGTGACGCCGTGGTAAATATCCTCGATCGGCCGTTCGGCGAATCCTTCTTGCGGGCGCAGAGTTTCTCCCGCGCACTCGGCGACAGACAATACGGTGCCTTGTAAATCAAACAGCACCGCCTTGATCATGGTATTACCGGCGTCGATCCCAAGCAGACATTGACTCATAAAATATCCTTGGTGCCTGAAGCTGTAGCCCTGTTAGCTGCCGTTAATAACGCTGATATATCTCCAGCGCATCGGCACCGCTCGCGCCCTGATGGATGATTGCCATCAAGGCTTTCACCACCTGAGACGGGTTGCTGTGTTGGTAAACGTTGCGGCCATACACCATGCCGGAAGCGCCTTGTGCCATCAGCGCGGCAGTTTTGTCGAGCACCGCCGAAAGCTCGCCTTTGCCGCCACCGCGAACCAGCGTCGGGCAGCGAGCGGCTTCGACCACGCGATGAAAATCTTCAACGTTGTCAGTAGGATCGGCCTTGATAATATCGGCACCCAGCTCGCGGGCCAGTCGCACCAGCGGAACAATCTTGCTAACATCGCCCAGCGATCCATAGGCCGCGCCCTGACCGGCAGGGGCCATTACCAGCGGTTCAATCATTAGTGGCATGGCGTATTTTTCGCAGGCATGCCGCAGTCGGCCGATATTCTCGACGCACTGACGGAAAATACCCGGTTCATCGGGGATCATATACAGATTGACCACCACCGCAGCGGCATCCATTTGCAACGCCGCGAGAATAGGCTCGTCGGGATTATGCAATACGGCCCACATTTCGCGGTGGCGGGCGGCGTTATAAGCATTGCCGACGTCAGTGCGCATTACTAGCGCCGGTTTCTTCTGCGCCTGCTGCTGCAACAGATCCGCCTGGCCGAAGTTCACCTGAATCGCATCCGGCTGGGCGGCTATCAGGCTGGTCATCACGCTGCTGATATCCTCAAGGCCAATCAAAAAATCTGGTTCGTTGGCAATCCCGTGATCGATAGCCACGTCTAGACATTTATCTTGATTAAACAGTCTGTTAAGTCTGACTTTATGCGTTGCTGACATCACTGACTCCTTCTGAAACTGGCAGCGGATAAAGCCCGGTCAACCCGTGCAGGCTGGCAAGGCGAGAAATGGTGGTGGCAAGATGTTCGGCGGTATGTGCTTCGTCCCATCCCAGTTCACTGCCAAACAGGGTGGCAATTTCCTCAATCCGCGCCTGAGTCAGTGCGCCGCTTATCGCCATCGGCGTGCGCCGTACCAGTAGATCTTCCAGCGTTTGCACCTGTTCGTGATGAATCAGATAACGCAGCTCGTTGCGGCTGTATTGTGGAAAATGCTCAAGAGGGCAATCGGGATCATGGCTAATAAATCCAGCAAAGTCAGCGGCGCGAGTGCCATAACGTTCAAGCAGTTGGCTTACACGCTCGATTGATATCTCATACTGTTTACTGGTGATCTGGATCCACGCGGCCTTTCTCTCAGGCAGCGGATAATTTTTACCGCCGCCTATCGCCAGCTCGGTAGTACTGACTTTGCGTCTGACGCCAATCAGATTCATCACTTTATCGGCGGCTTGCTCACCAAATTTGCGGAAGGTCGTCCATTTTCCGCCGACCAGGCACAGCGTCGTAAAGTCGCGGCCTGCCTCGGGTGGCAGCAATACCAGAGAGTGATTGCGCGAGATTTTGCCATTGCTTTCTTTATTGCTGCTGTCGCTGGCGGGAAGTGGGCGAACGCCGCTAAAGGTGTAAAGCACGTCGCGGTCGCTGACATTGAAATGGGGAAAAACAAATTTCAGAGATTGCAGGATGTAGCGTTGTTCATCGGCTTCACAGGCCACGTCGTCGGGATTGTCGACGCGTATATCGGTGGAGCCAACCAGCACGTTGTCATACCACGGAAACATAATACAGACGCGGCCTTCCTGATTTTCGTAATAAACCATCTCGCCGTTTAACGCTTTAAACAACTGCGGATGGCGAACAATCAGGTGGGAACCTTTGGTGCCGCCAATCAACTTTTTATTATGCGAATTATGCGTCAGCGTGTTGTTTAGCCTGTCTATCCACGCGCCCGTGGCGTTAACCACCACGTGCGGGTTAAGGGTAAATTGCTCGCCGCTGAGAGTGTCTTCCAGTGTCAATTTTTCGCCGTCGCTGGCAATCAGCTTAATGTAATTCAGCGCGACCGCCTGTGGATTGGCCCGTTCGGCATCAAGCACCAGCTCTACGCCGAGTCTTTCGGGCGCGCTTATCCAGGCATCATAATAGGTCGCGCTACAGGTCGCCCATGCTGCAAAATCAGGCCAGCGTTGCTGGGTTTCATACTGGCTGTTTAGTTTGTGGCGCGGCATTGAACCATACTGGCGAGTGTATAGGTCATACATCGACAGCCCGGTTTTGATGATTAACGCACCGCGACGGGCCGGACGTTCACTGAGGCGTAAAAAACGTTTACCGGCATTTAGCAGGCCGCCGCTCCAGCTGTCGATAGGCACAGTCGTGCGCAGCGGTGCAACATAGTGAGGCGCGTTTTTCAATAATCGGTCGCGTTCCTGCACGGACTCTTTAACCAGCGAAAATTCTCCGGTTTCCAGATAACGCAGCCCGCCGTGGATCATCCGCGAAAGCGCGCCGCTGGCAGCCTGACACCAGTCGCCTTGCTCAACCAGAATCACCGGAATACCCTGCAATGCCAGCTCGCGAAAGGTGCTGATGCCGTTAATCCCACCGCCGACGATCACCACTGGCGTCCCATTAAGATGGCGCATTTTACTGATTTTAACGGCGCGCGGAGAACTGGCTGGCGGTAACGCGTTATCTTGTTCCATCAGGAAAAACTCCGTATGTGGACAGTAAAATAATTTTAATTAAATGAAGAGGTTTTTAATGAGAGGTATAGGGGAAAAACGGCAAGGGAGCAAAAAATAGGCGATGGACAGTAGCGAGAGTGTGATCGCTGTCGGTGATTGGGGTCAAAAGGGGAGAAGCGCCAGACTCGTTTAAGCCTGGATGCCGAGAATCGTTTTGGTGGTAATCATCGACTGGACAAGAGGCTTGCCGTCGCGGTGCAGTTTATTTAGCAAACTGCCGCCGAGCCACAGTTGATAAAGTGCGGACGCGGTTTGGCGTGCGTCAATTACCGATAAAGAGCCGTCCTGCTGACCTTGCTCAATACAGCCGCAGATAAGATCAATCACCCGGGCTGTGCCATCACGCAGCGTGAGGCGCATGGATTCCGACAAATCGGCAACTTCGGCGCTAAGCTTAACGACCAGACACTCCAGCGCATCACACGCCTGAGTCGAGCAGTCATAAGAATAACGGTCTTGCCATGTCTGCCAATAGCTCATCAGACGGTCACGGCCGTTAATGTCGGGTGTCGAGAAACGGGTATCCATGTCAGCAAGATAGGTGCGGAAATAATCCTCCAGCAGTGCCTGACCGTATTGTTCTTTAGACTTGAAGTAGTGGTAAAACGAACCCTTAGGCACGCCAGCCGTTTGCAGCAGTTCGTTGAGGCCTACGCTAGTAAAGCCCTTCACCGCCATCATTCGGTAACCGGTATCAAGTATGTGCTGTCGGGTATCATCATAAGCAGGTTTCATGGCGGCGATCATATCACTCACTAGACCAGTCGTCTAGTTTTCGTCCACTGCTGTTCAACTCAATCATCGCTATCAAAAAAGCTGTTTTTAAAAAATGTTTGACTTCATAAATCGGGAGGTAGAGACTGCATTCAGTTTCTAGACGACTGGTCTGTTATTTGTTTTCAATCCCAGCATTCTCAAATATTTCAGGCTTGAAAACCAATGACAGTCCGTCCGTAAATTTTTTAACAACTTTCGTAAGGGTCCAAATGAAAATTCTTATGGTTCTGACTTCACACGACAAATTGGGCAATACCGGGCACAAAACAGGCTTCTGGCTAGAAGAATTTGCCGCGCCTTACTACGCCTTCAAAGATGCCGGGGCAGAAGTAACGCTGGTATCTCCGGCTGGTGGACAGCCGCCGCTAGATCCAAATAGTGATATGCCTGAAGCACAAACTGAGCAAACCGATCGTTTCCGCGAAGACGCACAGGCACAGCAGGCACTGGCCAATACTTCTCGCCTTAGCGATGTAAAAGCAGATGATTTTGACGCCGTGTTTTATCCGGGCGGACACGGCCCGCTGTGGGATCTCGCCGAAAGCGCAGACTCTGTTGCGTTGATTGAAGCCTTCGCCAGGGCTGGTAAACCGCACGGATTTGTTTGCCACGCTCCGGGCGTTTTGCGTCATGTGAAAACGGCTGACGGCTCAGCGTTGGTTAAAGGCCGTAAAGTCACGGGCTTCACCAACTCAGAAGAAGCCGCTGTTGGCCTGACGGACGTCGTGCCTTTCCTGGTAGAAGACGAATTTATTCGCCTGGGTGCTGATTACTCGAAGATTGGCGACTGGCAGGATTATGTCGTGGTTGATGGTCAACTGGTTACCGGTCAAAACCCTGCCAGCTCAGCTTCTGTTGCTAACGCGTTGATTGAAAAACTGGCTCGCTAAGTCTTGAGCCATTTTTAAAAATCGACCGACAAAACATAAGATTCCAAAAGAAGCGATCGTCAAAAATCGGTTGTAAAAATCATTCTGTAAATCCGCCCCTTGTCTTCGGCGGCGGATGAGTAAAAAGAGAAAAATTGTGAATAACGAATTTAAAAACATCACCATCGAGCAGCTTCCGTGCGTGGTTTCGGCCATGAAACAGGCACACATTGCGGAAGGTCCGGCAAGCTTTGAGCTGCGAATTGACCGCCTGCAACGTGCAGAGCGCCTGCTGAAAGAGAATCATCAGGAGCTTGCCGACGCGATTTGTGCCGACTACGGTAATCGTAGCCGTTATCAGTCTCTGGCAGCCGATATTGGTATGTCTATCAAGTCATTGCAACATGCGCAGGAAAATCTGGCGCAGTGGATGCAGACTCAGGAAAACAGCGAGCCGATGCCGGGCATGCACGCCCGCATCGAGTTTCAGCCTTTGGGTCTGGTCGGCATTATCGTGCCGTGGAACTTCCCGCTTAATCTGGCATTCTCGCCGCTGGCTGGAGTATTTGCTGCCGGAAACCGCGCAATGTTCAAACCTTCTGAGTTGACGCCGCATACCTCTGCGCTGTTGGCGAAGCTGGTAAGCCAATATTTTGATCCGCTCGAATTGACCACCGTATTGGGTGAGGCAGATATGGGTGCAGCGTTTAGTGCTCAGAAATTTGATCACCTGATTTTCACTGGTAGCACGGCGGTTGGCCGCCACGTAATGCGCGCCGCAGCCGAAAATCTGGTGCCGGTGACGCTGGAATTGGGCGGCAAATCGCCTGTTCTGGTGGCGCCTGATGCTAATCTGCGTACTGCCGTTGAACGCACGCTGACAGTTAAAACCTTTAACGCCGGTCAAATCTGTATGTCACCGGACTATGTTCTGTTGCCAGAAGGCGCGCAGGATGAGTTTGTTCGCCATGCTCGCGAATTTATGCAGCAGGCTTTTCCAACCCTACAGGGCAATGCGGAATATACTTCACTGGTCTGTGACGCGCATTTCCAGCGCCAGATTGCACTGCTTGACGATGCCAAAAGTAAAGGAGCCACGATTATTTCGCTAGCTCCAGAAGGTGAAGTTGCTTATGACGCAGCAACTCGTCAAATAGCGACTGTGTTAGTGCTTAATGCCACCGATGACATGCGTGTGATGCAGGAAGAAGTATTTGGCCCAGTATTGCCGCTGAAAAGTTATCAGCATGAATCTGAGGCAGTGGCTTATATTAATTCACATCCTCGACCACTGGCCGCTTATTACTTTGGTGATAATGTTGAAAACCAGCGTCGCATGGCGGATATGACGACTTCTGGTGGTCTGGTCATTAACGATATTATGACCCACGCCTCAGTAGAAACTCTGCCATTTGGCGGAGTAGGGCCATCAGGAATGGGCGCTTATCACGGTATCCATGGCTTCTTGCGTTTTAGCCACGCCAAGGCAGTGGTTGAGCAAAGCCCGAGTGGTGAATCAAGTCTGACCCTGCGTGCACCTTATCGTGAAAAACTCGATCAGCTGGAACAGTTTTTAGCTAATTAAGTCTCTCGCATAAAATAACCACGGCAAACCTGTGCAATACAGGTTTGCCTGATGATAAATCGCTTATATTTTCCTCCGTCATATCTCCTTATCAGATAATAAAACCCACTTTATGTTTACCCTCCAATTAGATGTACAAAGTATGCTGCTTGCTTATGGTGTTATATAAGGATGAGGCATGTTTCCCTGCAAAATGCGTATTGCACGCCCGGTAACAAACTTACAGCGCAGCTATGAGATGTATCATCAGGGACTTGGATTACAGAAAATCGGCGAGTTTTCTGAACATCAATCATTTAGCGGAATTATGCTGGGACATCCTTCTCTGACTTGGCATCTCGAGTTTACGTTGTGCGAATTACATCCGGTTCAGCCACAATCTACTGCCGAAGATTTGCTGGTGTTTTATATCCCCGATCTTAATGAGTGGGAAACAGCTTGCCGAAATATGTTGGCGGCTGGATTTAAAAGCGTTGAGTCTTTTAATCCCTACTGGGAAGTAGCTGGCAAGACCTTTTTGGATAGCGACGGCTATCGAGTGGTATTGCAAAATCGTGCATGGGGATGAATTTAAATCAATATGTCGTCGGCCAGATAAACGTTAGTATTTCAATGACCATTGATTCATAAAGAGAATAAGGGGAAGCCATGAGCGTTGAACGTGTGCAGCAATTTCTTGCTGAGCATGCACCGGAAGCAAAAGTAATGGTGCTGGAAAAAACCACGGCGACTGTGGCTCAGGCGGCGGAAGCATTTGAGGTTGAAAGCGGACAGATTGCTAAAACACTGTCATTCCGCGTTAATGATGGCGTCGTATTGCTAGTTATGGCCGGCACGGCTCGTATTGATAACAAAAAGTATAAACAGCTGTTTGGCGTCAAAGCCCGCATGTTGCCTTCTGAGGATGTTGAGGCCCTGACCGGATATCCACCTGGCGGAGTCTGTCCGTTCGCGGCCGCCGAAGAGGTGAAAATTTACTGTGATCATAGCCTTAACAGCTACGAAGAAGTGCTTCCGGCTGCGGGCAGCGTTAATTCTGGCGTGCGGATCACGCCTGCAAAACTTGCCAGCATTACCGGAGCTACCTGGATTGATGTCACCAGCTAAGCAGTCTATAAATACCCCGCATGCCGTGTTCATAATCGGGCGGTTATTCCGCCTGTTTTAGTGTTTTTTTTCACGTTGACATAAGTGAGCATTATCTTTTAACAGTATGTTTTGACAATGTTTTTTAACTATATGTTATAACAACAGACAACGGCTTTTAGCCATACTGCTGCTGGTGTGCCTTTTTTCGTTTCAGGTAATCATCGTCGGCGCGCAGGCGGTCCCAATATTCTTTAAAGATGGCAGCGGAAGCTGCTTTTTCTTCATCAATATTTCGGGCCTTAATAGTACGGTCTTGCTCATATTTCTTACCCCCTGGATAATTGGCATAACGGCGCGCGCGGGTATATCCCATCTGAATAAATTTTCGCGCCATATCCATACCCACAAAGTCATTTTGTTGACGATATTCTTCGAACAAATCCATTATTGCACTGGCAGATTTCTCCGCTATTTCTGGGGTCTTGAAACGCCAATGGGGAAGAATTTCAGACTTATAGGGTTCAACCATTAATACGCCTTGCTCACCGCGCCCAACCTGGTAAAGCTCGGGCTGCGCACGAAAATCAATATGCTCAAAATCCTGCTGATAATTGAATTTGTTCATTAAATTTCTCTAAACATCGGTTGCCACAAACAATATTAGCCAATGGCTTAACGTCTTTTGCGTATTGAGAGTGTAGTAATTGGTAGAGTGTAGTAGAAACGTGGTGGATAAAAATTTATAGCTATCTCGTTATTTATAGCTATCTCGCTAATAGCCCCGCCAATAGCTCGCGACTTTCATTGAGCTCTTTTATCTGGCCGTCAATCTTGTCAATATGCTGCCGGACTTTCACCTTTAGCGCATCGCAGGGCGCGGGGCCGTGGTTATTTGAGGACACGCAGCCCAATAAATGGCGGACGACGTCGAGATTCATTCCTGTGCGGTTGAGCATCACAATTCTTTTAACCAATTCAACGTCGTTGCTGGAGAACAGACGATAACCGCTAGGGTTACGCGCGGGATTCAGCAGGCCCATATTTTCGTAATAACGCAGCATACGCACGCTGACACCGGTGACTTCGGCAAATTTTCCTATCTGCATTGTTTCCTCTTGACTCTGACACTGCTGTCACACTGTAGATTGGCAGCCAACGGTCATTAAATTTAGGAGCAACAAAATGTTGAAGTTAATTTCATGTGTTAAAAGGCAGCCTCACCTGACTCGAGAACAGTTTGACGATTATTGGCTTAATCATCATGGCCCGCTGGTAAGCAGTCTGGCGAAAACGCTCGGCATTCGTCAATATATTCAAACAATACCTTATGCCAATTCCGTGGCGCAACATGCCTTACAGGCTGGCAGAGGCACACTGCCAGTAGAATTTGATGGCTGCGCCGAGCTGTGGTGGGACACTCTGGAGTCTCATCTCGCCGCTCGAAAAACTGCCGATGGCCGGGAGGCGCTGCGGCTGTTGATTGAGGATGAAAAAAGGTTCGTTGATTTAACCCATTCACAGTTTTGGTACGGTGAGGAGCGGACTATTATTCATATGGAAAGTAAGTTACCTGAATAATAACCTCCTTGCATAATAACCTCCTTGCATAATAACATACCTGCATAATAAACTTGGCACACAATAACCTCTATGCACAATCAGTCATCTAAACAATAATTTTTTACGCAAAAGTTCATAATCAATCCTATTGTCGATATTTTTGATGGATTAACAAGTTGCCTGCGCTATTAATTGTCAGAGTAATTTAAAATAACTGTCATAAAATGTTTATCTATAAAGTGGAAAATATTATTCAATAACGGCATGTTAATAGTTTCTGAGAATGCCATTTTTACGAGGTTCAATTAGCCTTAAATAGTATTAATGTTCTTAGCCTTATTTACAAATGGCATTCTCACCCTCTTGATGTTATTAATTTATATGCCAAGTAAATCTCGTAATTCCTAACATCATGAGCAGGAGTGAGCATGCCGTATATCGAAGAAGTGGTTGAGCAGGTTGAACCTCGCATTATTCCATTAATTGCCAGCTATGTGCCGGAACTTGTCGCGACACGCCACGATATTCATCAGCATCCTGAAATTGGTTTCGAGGAGGTGCGAACCTCTAAAATTGTTGCCGAAAAACTGGCCTCTTGGGGAATCGAAGTGATTCGCGGTTATGGCGGCACCGGCATTATTGGCTTACTGAAAGGCAAACATCCTGATAATCGCAAGGTCATTGGCCTGCGTGCAGACATGGATGCGCTGCCGATGGATGAAGACACCGGTTTGCCTTATTCATCAGTCTATCCTGGCAAGTTCCACGGCTGCGGTCACGATGCTCACACCACTATTTTATTAGGCGCAGCGCGTTATCTGGCCGAAACCCGTGATTTTGCCGGCACCGTACAGTTTATATTTCAGCCGGCCGAAGAGGGGTTGGGTGGTGCAAGAGCCATGATCGCCGATGGGCTATTTCGCGATTATCCGGTTGACGAAATATACGGGTTGCATAATTCTCCAGCCTCTAATTCAAAACCTAATCTGTTACGTGTTTCTGCCGGAATTTCTATGGCCGGAGCCGACTTCTTTGATATTCGCCTAAAAGGCAAAGGGGCTCATGCGGCACATCCCGATGGCTCATACGATCCGATTCCGGGAGTAGGTGCACTTATTCAGGCGTTACAGACGATTGTTAGCCGTAATATTTCTCCTGCCGATCCGGCGGTGCTTTCAATTACACGACTTGAAGCCGGTTCTGCCTACAACGTTATTCCTGAAACCGCAGTGATTGCCGGAACGGTGCGCGCTTTCTCTGACAGCGTTCGTGAAACCATTCGCCAAAGAATTCGCGATATCGCCTCTTATACTGCTGCGGCCCACAATCTTACGGCAGAAGTTGATATTCGCGATGTGTTCTCGGTATTGGCTAATGATGAAAAGGCCACGGCGTTTATTGCCGAACTGGGGAGAGAAGTATTGGGTGAGTCGCGCGTATCGACAGCATCGAATCCTATTATGGGCAGTGAAGATTTCGCAGACATGCTAAAACACGCGCCGGGGGCTTTCTTTACCCTGGGACACGCCGGGGAGAAGCCTGTGCACAATCCAGGATTTACCATCGATGATAATATCCTGCCAGTGGGTGCCACGCTGTTTGCCCGACTGATTGAGAAAAAATTAGCGGCGGCATAATTAAAATTTGTGGGCTTGATCAAATTCTGGCTGTTGTTTTTTCGTTAACTTCTTTTAATCTTACGTTTGAAGTTTCATTCGAAAGTCATTGAAAGCGGAGCGAGCTATGCAACAGTCTTTGAAAAGCAAACAGGCTTTTACAAATCAACAGTCATTTACAAGCGCGACCTTACCCGGCGATCACAAGAAAAATATCATTGAGATGAAGCAGCAGTTGCGTCAGCAAATCGGTGATGTAGAGGGGTTATTTGCCCAGGTTAGCGCTAAAATCCAGAAGGAATTGAATGAAATCAATGCCATCAAGGACAAAGGCGAAACAGCGTGGCCGGTGGTCAATTATTCTGAAATAGAAGCGGGTATCGTTTCAAAATCTACCCTCGCGCAGCTCAAGAAAAGAGGGTGTCTGGTAGTCAGGCAGAATTTCCCGCGCGAACAGGCGCTAGCGTGGGATAAATCGATGATTGAGTACCTCGATTCAAATAACTTCGATGCGCAGTATCGTGGCCCGGGAGACGATTTCTTTGGCAGTCTGGCGGCGTCAAAACCAGAAATTTTTCCTGTCTATTGGTCACCGGCGCAGATGAGTGCGCGCCAGAGCGAGCGGATGGCTAAAGTGCAATCCTTTATGAACCGCCTGTGGAAATTTGAGTCTGGCGGTGTTAGCTGGTTTGATCCCGATACTAATATTATTTACCCCGACCGCATCAGGCATCGTCGCCCGGGAACCACCTCGAAAGGGCTTGGAGCGCACACTGATTCTGGAGCTTTAGAACGCTGGTTGTTGCCCGCTTATCAGAAAGTTTTCAGTAAAATCTTTACCAACCAGTTTGACGAATACGACCCGTGGGATGCAGCTCATCGCACAGAAGTCGATGAGTATGATGTCAGTAATACCACCAAATGCTCGGCATTTCGCACCTTTCAGGGATGGACTGCGCTTTCTGACATGGCTCTAGGACAGGGTTTGCTTCACGTCGTGCCCATTCCTGAGGCGATGGCCTACATCCTGCTACGTCCGTTATTGAAAGATGTTCCAGAAGATGAACTATGTGGCGTAGCGCCCGGCAAAGTGTTGCCAATTTCTGAAAAATGGCATCCGTTGCTGATAGAGGCGCTGAGCAGTATTCCGGCGTTAGAGGCGGGGGATTCCGTGTGGTGGCACTGTGACGTTATTCATAGCGTGGCACCGGTTGAAAATCAGCAGGGTTGGGGGAATGTGATGTATATCCCTGCGGCTCCCGTTTGTGACAAGAATCTGAGTTATGCCAAAAAGGTGGCTGAGGCGTTTGCTCGCGGTGGATCACCGGCCGACTTCCCTAAAGAAGACTATGAAGCCGAGTGGCAAAACCGATTTAAAGCTCAGGATTTAAATGTTAACGGCAAAAAAGGGTTGGCATTAAGCGAATAAATCACCCAGCAACTCTCTTTGCAGGTAACTTTCTCTCTTTGCTAATAACTTTCATTCGAAAGCTGTCAGCTGACAAGATCAAAGGAAATGCCTTCGGCGGCTAATTTTTTCTGGTAGATTTCGGGTAAGTCTGAGTCAGTAATGACTCTGCTTACCCGATGCTCTGTGGTCAGCGGATAAGGCTGAATAGAGCCAAATTTGGAGGAATCAGTCAGCACGATGGTTTCTACCGCTTTGGCTAACACCGCGTTGACCACGTCACAGCGCATCATGTCCCGGCTGGTAAAACCCGTGCTGTCGTGGAATCCGTCAATGCCGATAAACGCTTTGCTGAAATGCACCTGCTGGATACCGCTGCGGGTGATTGGCCCCACCACCGATTGGCTGCTTTTCTGATACAGGCCGCCCATGATAATCACGTCACACGAGGTTTCTTTTAAAAGATTAGCAATGTAATGGCTGACTGTGATGATAGTAATGTTGGGTCTTTCGGCCAGGCTCCGCGCCAGAAGGGCATTAGTACTGCCTCCCTCGATAAATACCGACTCTCCTTCTTTGACCAGTGAGCTGGCGAAATCCGCTATACGCTTCTTGGTCAAAAAATTAGTCTGCAAACGCTGATCGAGATTATCGCTTTCAATTGAAATCGCCGAGCCGTGTATTCTTTTCAAATAATTTTGGCTTTCAAGGGTATTCAAGTCCTGTCGTACCGTGACCTCAGAGACGCCGGAAAGCTGTGACAACTCACTGACGCTAACACTTTTGCGCTGATTAACGATTTCAAGAATGTTTTGCTGGCGTGTATTCATCTTCATCTCAGGTCTGGTGGCTGACTAAAATACTATATCAGAACAATGAGATGACGGGGAAATTAGCGCGAGTTGGCGAGATTGCTTATCGACCCGATTTAACGTGTTTGGCCGGGCCGATAAGAACAAGGCAGAGAATCTGTCAGGATTCGAACATCTGCGCGCCGATATAGGAACCTTCCTGCGGGGCAGGGGGATGAAGAATATCCCTGAGCCGATGTGCGAGATATATTCATTCAACGCATCAGAGGCGCCCAGCTGAGTTTGCAGAGTTTCAAACTGTGCAGGGTCTTTCTGGTAGCTGATAAACAGCAGTCCAGCAGAAAGCATGCCCAGATTACTCAGCCCGTCAGTATAGTTATACGAACGTCGAAGAATTCGTATCCCTTTATTGTTCTCGTGCGATGCGAGGCTAATATGCGCCGTCGCCGGGATCACCAGATTGCCTGACTCGTCCTTTTTGGTGAAATCAGGCGTATCAAACTCTTTGGTTCCACTCAGAGGCGCGCCAGAAACCTTATGACGACCAAAGATATTATTTTGATCGCTGACTCTGTCGGTGTCCCAATTTTCCATGCGCATTTCAATTTTACGCACCACCTGATAGCTGCCTTGCTGCTGCCAGGCTGGACCGCCGTCTTTGATCCACACGAACTTGTCGAAATCTGCTTTTTCAGTCAGGTTACGCGTGCCATCTTTAAAGCCAAAAAGGTTACGCGGGGTAGATTGCCCTTTGCCTGCCGAGGCGCGACCAAAACCGAGTACTGACCAGCGAGTTTCAGCTGCGCCGGTAGATTTGGCAATGCGAGCCAGATTGCGAATCGCGTGATAAGCCACCTGAGGGTCATCCGCACAGGCTTGCAACGACAGGTCGCCGCCCGATAAATTGGCTTGCAGATTGTCGCTAGGCAACTCTTTAAGCTCACGCATCAGCGCGGGTTTAAATTGAGATAAACCAAAAGTGTCACCAAAAACGCGCGGACCCAAGCCTACCGTAACGGTTAACGAAGCAGGGCCTAAATCCATCGCTTCACCGGTATCCATGCCGACGCCGCTGTCACGGGTTGGCTCTACCTGACCGATAGTTTCGCCTTTCATCAACTGCGCGATGGCCGACGACCAACGAGCAAGCAGTACCTGTAAATCACGCGGATTGCTGGTGGTCAGATCAAAGGTCATAAACATGATATAGCGCTGCGGCGCTGTAGCTATGCCGGCCTGTGGGCCATGACCATAGAAAGCATGATCTTTGGATAAATCAACCATATCGTCCGGGTCATGGTTCGCCACCTCTTTAGTGTGGGCGGATCCGACCATCGGTATCGCCAGCGCACTGGCTACTGCTCCCTTTAATAAATTTCGACGTGAAAAAACTCCGGCCTCCCTGGCCGGATTTTTATTGCCTTTCATCAATCATGCACCTCCGCTGGTCGCCACTTTCTCTGCAATTTTAGACAGAGGTTCTTGCAGTGCCTGCACGCTGCGGCTTAGCTTAGCGCCGTCAGCGGTTTTGATCTCAGCTGTATAATATTTGAAGCCGCCAGGAACTTTAGGGTCGCGATAAGTATCCAGCAGCTTGTGAACCGCATCGAACTGGTCAGATACGCGTTTGGTCAAATCTGGGTCAATTTTTTCAAGGCCCGGGCGCAGGTAAGCGAAGGACTGCTCTGCACCTTCAATGTTGCCGGCAAAGTCTACCAGATCGATATGGCTATAGGCTTCTTCTTCGCCGCTGATTTTAGTGCTTTGAACTTCTTCCAGCAAATCTGCCGCGCCGTTAGCCAGGTCTTCAGGCTTGTAGGTCAGCGCTTTAGCCAGCTTGTCTAACTGATTCACGTTCTGTTGCAGTTCGGCAGCCAGTTTTTTGGTGTCTGGAGTAATCTTGCCATTCTGATACAGGTCACGTTCGATAGCGTGGAAACCGTGCCAGCCCACTTTCGGGTCAAGGTTGGAGGCGCGCATATCGATCAAATAATCGAGGTTACCGGCATTGTCGGTGGCTTTAAAGCCAGGCAGTACGAAGCCGCTTACGTCGGACTCAATACGCTCATAGAAAGGACGGGCCTTCGGATAATCGATTTTAGCTTGCTCGAGATTACCCGCGTCAATGTCGCTTTTCAGGCGATTTACAGCAACCACCATCGCATCAACCACGCCATCAACATAGGTCGCATAGCCTTTGGTGCCATCGGTCAGCAGGGTTCCCACGCTGCCAGTAGGCTGTGCAGCACTTTTACCGGTGACAGTAAAGGCTACCATTTCTTTGGTCGCGCCCGGGCAGTACAGCTGGTAAGAGCCGCCGTCCAGTGTCAGCGTGAATTTTGCAGCAGGCAGGCCCGGTGCAAGGTTTTCTTTTTCACCCAGAATGCGGTTATCGCTCAGCAGTTCCAGCTCGGTAAGAGAGGTCGCAGTTTTGTTCACAACATTAAAAGTAATTGGACCGGCTTTAGCGCTAGTGTGGTCAACGATGCACGAGCCGCCGTCAGCGCTGGTCATAATAATATTGACCTGTGAAACGCCATTTTTTAACGGTGCCTGAGCCGCATCTTTTGCATTAGCATCAACAGAGAACATCAGCAGAGCTGTCAGGCAGCCTACAGTTGCCAGAGCTTCTTTTCTTTTAAAAGTCTTCTTTAACATGAACCCGTCCTTTATTTATTATCAGATAATGTCGTGCTGTGTTTTGAAGAAAGCGCCAGGCCTTCTTTTTGGAATGGGTGGCCTCTGTGCTGACGCAGCTGAAATAAGCGTCTCGATGCAATAATCAGGCAGGTCACAGCCAGTATCGCCAGAAAAGCTGGCAACAAACGAGCCCAGAAACGGTAAGTCTCATAGGACTGGAGTTGGTTTTGCAACTGACTCATGACGTTATGTTGGTAAGCATCGCTGACCTGCCAGTTGCATGCTGTATCCGTTGCTTGGCCGTGAACACTTTGACCGTGAACACTAATGGTGCGCGCCGAGGTGAGACCGCTGCCTGACAGCGTAATCAATGTCTCTGCCTGCCCGGTTGCCGAGAGCAAAGTGCCTTGGGCCACGTTAACGTTAACCGCACAATTCACCGTCCATTTGGCATTGTAAGGCCCCGGATGCAGGCTTGGGTTCAGGCCGATAGGAATACGATTGCCGTACAGCGCAACGACTTGATCCAGTGTTAACACCGCCGGGGAATTTTCTGGAGAATAGCTACGTTGAGAATTCCATTGATCAATTGATATGCCCTGATCGCTATAGCTTTTCTTTTGAGTATCTGGCAGTTGAACCTGGGTTTTTTTGCCATCCGTAGATTGAATATCGAGCTGATAGCCGGTGCCATCATTGTTGACCAGACTGGCTTGTCCGGCAGCCGCGCCGTTGCTGAGCAGTGGCGCAGACTCTGGGAAATCAGGCTCGGCATTAGGATAAAAGGCATAAAGTGAGGCGGCCGACAGAGCCAGCAGGCCGGCACCAGCAAGAATAGCGCGAGCCGCAGCTTTCGGCGCGAGGCGCAGCCGGGCAGGCCAAAAGACCATCAGTGCGACCAGTACGATGTACAAAACCCAGCCCACGACTTCAATTTGACGCGGATCGGCAGGGATCCCCAGCACGCCTGAAATCAGCGCGGATTGAACAGTGCCCGGCGGCACCAGCCACATAAGATTCGAGAATCTGTCTTGCCCGACATTGACCCAGCCTGCTTCATGGGCACTGCGCAGTGAGGTGATGATGAGTCCCGCCGCAACCAGAATCAGGAACAAGCCGGTAAAGCGGAAGAAACGGCCCAAATTAATACGGATACCGCCGGCATAAATACCCCAGCCGATGATGACCGCCATGATAAGTCCGATGACTGCGCCTGCTGCGGCCCAGACGGCAGATTGTGCAACCGAGAAGGTGGCGAGCAGGAAAACGCTGGTTTCGAAACCTTCTTTAAGTACCGCAAGAAATGCCATGCTTGCCAGAGCAAAGGCGCTGGATTGGCTTATGGCTTCGGCGGCTTCCTGTTCCAGACTCTGCTTAATGTTTTTGGCATGGGTGTTCATCCACATCACCATTCCGGTGACGAAGAATACCGCTACCAAACCAATAGCCGCTTCCATTGCTTCCTGACTCGCCTGCGGCAATGCACGTTCTGTCATGCTAAGCGCGACGCCGACAATGACCGAAAGCAGCACCGCGAGGAACACGCCAATCCACATTGCCGAAAGGCTTTTTCCATTTTTACGCAAAAAAGCCGCAATAATGCCGACGATAAGCGCGGCTTCAAGACCTTCGCGTAAAGCGATAACAAAGGTTGCTAACACAGGGCGACTCCGAATCAACAAATGACTCATAGAATGATAATTATTATTAATATCACTATCATTCGTTAGTTGGAAGATTAAGATGGTAACAAACAAGTAAAATAATAATAAATAATTTCTTTGTGTATCTATTTGTTTCTTTGTAGATAACCATGAAAATTAAACTCTATATAAAACAATAGATAATATAAATTTTTGAGATTGATGAATTGCCCTAATGCTTTCTTAAGGAAGTTAATATTTTGTTAAATTACGGGAGGGTATAAATATTGATGAGGCATTAAGTCTGGCCAGCAGTTACTGACCAGGCTTAAAAAGGCAAGATTTAAGGTTTGAGTATTACCTTTATCTTTGGGGATTCTTTATTGATGGGAAGTGTTCATATTTTGCAAATCTTCGATAAGCCCGGTGCCGGTCGGCTTCCATCCCAGGCGTTTCTGAGTCCACAGGCCAGTCGCCCGTAAGTCGAGCGCTGCAAACATCGCAAACCAGCCAAAATACGGCTGAGCTTCTTGCGGTGACAGTGAAATCGCCGGGATCCCAAGCTTCGCCGCAACAACCTCTGCAATATTTCGGGCAGTGACCCCTTCTTCATCCACTGCGTGATAGCGCTCTCCTTTATTGCCTTTATCAAGCACTAACGCATAGAGTTTAGCCACATCAAGCACGTGAGCCGCGGGCCAGCAATTGTTGCCTTCATCCACATACGCAGCAGCGCCTTTTTCGCGCGAGATATCAATATATGGCGTGATCAGCCCTTGCTTAAAGGTATCGTGCACCTGCGGGAGCCGCACCACACGAACATCGACTCCTGCTTCCAGTTGCGCCTGCCCTTCAAGCTCTGAGGCGATACGCGGATTAGGATTTTGAAAATTGACCACGTTTTCACTGGCCGGCTTGCCATTTCCGGCGTCGCCCATGCCCGTTCCCGAGGTAATGATCAATGGGCGGTCGGAGCCTTTAAGCACGCTGCCCAAGGCAGAAATCACCCGCCGGTCTTTGGCACAATTTTCCACAAAGTTTGAAAAGTCGTGATCGAAAGCGGTGTGGATCACCGCATCGGCTTTTTCGGCCCCCGCGATAATGCTGTCCAAGTCTTCCAGCGTGCCGTGATGAGCTTGCGCACCAGCTTCGGCAAGCTGCCTTGCGCCGATATCCGATCGCGTCAGGCCAATTACCTGATGCCCGGCGGCGAGCAATTCGGGAACAATTCGAGAACCGATAAATCCGGTAGCACCAGTAAGAAATACGCGCATGAGATACCTCCTGGGTTGTGTGCAGGCAATGTAATCCCGTGGCTCGAGACATAAAAGTAGTGAGTTTATGGGGGTATAGCGGCTAACAGGTTATCTGGAAAATTCATTAAAGATATTAATGGAGCTGGAATGTTCTGGAATCAATTCTAACGCACTGGTTTATAAATAAAACTCATACCTATTTTGGGTTAATTTAATTGCTTTTCAATTTGTAATTTTATGCGTAAAAACTTATCTGGCTAATGTAAGTTTTTAGTTAAAAAAAGTTGATTTTGAAAAGTGGCCTCACATAATGCATAACTATTAAATAACATTTCTGTGGTTTCTGTTTACAAATGATCGTTTATTAACACCTTCTATTATAGGTGAAAACTTATGAGCAAAGTCGATCTCAACTTTCCCTTCGAAAGAAGAAGATTCATTAAACTTTTAGCGACAACAACGGCTCTGGGCGCAGTCAGCAGTTTTGTTCCCGGCCGTACCGTTTGGGCTATTGATTCTGGAATCACAGCAAATCCTATCTTTTCAACCTTCATGAAGGTTTCAGAAGTTATCTGCGGTTATTCAACGCTGGATAGCGCTCTGGGGCAGCGGATTTTTGGACTGATGCAGCAGCGTAACACCGCACTCGGCAACCAGTTAGCAACACTCCAGCCCTTGTTAAACGCGGATATGAGTTCTCTCGACATGCAGGGGAAATTGCAGGGTGTAGATAGAAATACGCATACCCTTTTTACCGACATCTTGCGTGCGTGGCAGTTAGGAATAGTCGGGACAGGAAAAGAGGCCAGGGTGGTGGCATACGAGTATGCACTCATGTACAAGCCTATTGCCGATGTCATTGTTTTACCTACCTATGCCCATGGAGAACCCCATTATTGGGCGCATCCTCCTGTCTTTAAGAACGCGTAAGAGAACAAAAAATGAAAACAACTCATTCTGCCACGGTCGTGATCGTCGGTTCAGGAATCGCTGGCTCACAGATAGCGCAAAAGCTGCAAAAAGCCGGGATTGATACCTTAATGCTGGAGGCTGGCCCACGTATCGAGCGTTGGAAAATTGTTGAAAACTATCGCAATTCGCCATTCAAAAGCGATTTCCAATCGCCATATCCTCCGTCTGCACATGCTCCACATCCGCAATATTCTCCGGGCGATAACGGCTATTTTATTCAATACGGCCCCGAGCCTTACAAGGCAGGCTATTTACGCGTCGCGGGCGGTACTACCTGGCACTGGTCTGCACAGGCCTGGCGTTTGCTGCCGAATGATATGAAGCTAAAATCGCTATATGGCGTAGGCCGTGACTGGCCAATCAGCTACGATGATCTCGAGCCCTATTACTACGAATCTGAAGTCGAGATGGGGGTTGGCGGACCGGAGGATACCGGCTCTCCGCGCAGCAAGCCTTATCCTAACCCGCCTCTGCCGCTTTCTGATTTCGACAAGGCATTTAAAAAAGTGGTCGACCAAAATGGTTACCACCTGATAACCGAGCCTGCCGCACGTAATACGCTGCCGTTCGATGGACGTCCTGCCTGCTGCGGCAACAGTAACTGCATGCCAATTTGCCCGATTGAAGCTCAGTACACTGGCGAAACCGCGTTGCGCAAAGCGGAACATGCAGGGTCGTTACTCGTGCCGAATGCGGTGGTTTACAAGATTGAGCATGACGAGAAAGGTAATATCACCTCGGTGCTCTACAAAGATCCCAATGGCGACAGCTTTCGCGTTACAGGCAAAATTTTTGTGTTGGCAGCCAATGCAATCGAAACGCCGAAACTGATGCTTATTTCCAAAAGCGACAAATATCCTAACGGTATCGGAAACACGACTGACAACGTAGGTCGTCATCTGATGGATCACCCAGGCACTTCGGTTTATTTCCTGAGCAAAGAGCCAATGTGGCCAGGGCGTGGGCCTATGCGCCTGAGTTGTATCAATAATCTTCGCGATGGAGATTTCCGCTCTGAATATTCGGCGATGAAAATCAACCTCGGTAACTATTCTCCTACACTGGCGGTGAGCAACTATCTGCTGAGCAAGGGGATTTCCGGCAAAGAGCTGCCTGCGATGGTGCGTGATTATGCTTCACGCTGGGTCGCGGTGAATACCTTCTTTGATATTCTGCCCGATCGAGATAACCGGATTGTAGCGGTCGAAGATCAGAAAGACGCAATGGGTATTCCGAAACCAGGCGTTCATTATCACATCAATGATTACATCAACAGGGCGCGCGACGTGGCGCATCAGCATTTTGACCATATCGCGGGTCTGTTTGGCGGTACAGAAGTGCGTCACGACGATAAATATTTCAACAATAACCATATTATGGGCACCTTGATTATGGGGAATGACGCCAATGATTCGGTTGTCGATGCTGACCTGCGAACTCATGATCATCAAAACCTGTTTGTGGCCTCAAGTGGTGTGATGGCGAGCGCCGGTACGGTGAATTGCACTCTGACACTCTCTGCTTTAGCAATGAGACTGGCTGATAAACTGATCCAGGAGTGCAAACACGTATGATGCGCCTGCCACTAAAAGCCTTATCACTAAAATCCTTGTTACTAAACTTCCTGTCTCTAAACTCCCTGTCTCTGAAAAACGCAGGTAAAGACTTCGTTGCAGATATTGCCACTGGCGGGGATGTTATTTTGCGCCGCCAGCTATGCGCAAACGTCTGTTTCAGGCAGTCAGACTCCTGATTTGATTAAGCAGGGAGAATATCTCAGCAAAGCGGCTGACTGCGAGGTGTGTCATACCTCGCCCGGCGGCACGACCTTCGCAGGGGGATTGGCCTTTAAAACGCCGTTTGGGGTGATCTATTCATCAAATATTACCCCTGACAAGACCACAGGTATTGGCAGCTGGACCGAATCTCAGTTTAGCAATGCCCTTAAGCACGGCATTCGTGCAGATGGTCAAAATCTTTATCCGGCAATGCCTTACACGTCGTATTCCAGGCTGACCGACGCTGATGTGCATGCAATGTATGCGTATTTCATGTCTATGCCGGGCGTGCAGCATAATCCGCCAGCTAACGAATTAGGATTCCCGTATAACCAGCGTCTCGCACTCAAGGGTTGGAATCTGATCAACTTCCGCTACAAGCCGTTTGAAGAGGATCCAAAACAGAGCGTCGAATGGAACCGTGGTAAGTACGTTGCTACCGCGCTGGGCCACTGCGAGGAGTGCCATACGCCGCGTAATCTGGCGATGGGATTGATAGCAAGGCCTATGCCGGGGCAATGGTTGATGGTTGGGAAGCCTTTAATATTTCGTCAGATAAAACGTCTGGGATTGGTACCTGGACTCACGATGACCTGATGCAGTATCTGCGCAGTGGGGCATTGCCGGGGAAAGCGACCACTGGCGGCGGCATGGCAGATGTCATTTCTCATAGCCTGCGCTTCCTTACGCCGGAAGATCTTAGCGACCTTGCGACTTATATCAAAAGTGTGCCAGCGCAACAGACGTCCTCTCGAGATCGTTCTGAAGCCGGACAAAGTACGCCGAGTGATATAACGCAAGACGTGCGTGGCATGCCGATTGACGACACTAACCCTTCTGGTGCGGTCTTATTTAACGGAAACTGTGCGAGCTGCCACGGTACCAACGGGCAGGGAATTGGCGACAACAAGTTTTATCCTTCACTGTCGCAGAACAGCGTGGTCGGGTCCGATAAGCCAAATAACCTGGTGCAGATTATCTTGCACGGCGTTGATCGCGTTAACGGCGCGGGTGAGCACATTGTGATGCCTGGTTTTGGCGATAATCTGAGTGACTCACAAATCGCGACCTTGACCAACTATGTTCGCACTCAGTATGGGCATGGCGGTGCCACGGTGGATGCTCCAGCGGTGAAAAACCTGCGTGAAAACAATGTGACCGTTATTCCGGGATACTTGCTGATTCTGGCAGGAGTGATCGGCGTGCTGGTTATTATCGGGCTGATTATTTTCTTTAGACGTAAGAAGTAAGAAATAAGAAGTAAGCCAAAAGGTCAGGCTCTCCTGTAATAAGCGGGAGAGCCACTCGATTCACTTCCATTGGCCTCTGCTAACTCCTCTTCACGCACCTGCAATATTAATCAAACTGCCAATAGGGCGGCGTGCCATACACTTCAACAAAATAATCAATCACCGCTCTGACATTTAGCGGCGGGTGACGCGCGTGCGGATAAATCGCCGCAATATGCTGAGGTTCAGTTTTAATCGCTGCCTGATAATTCGTCATGACTCTGACTAAATCGCCTTTCTTGATGCTGTCGCCAATTAACCAGTCAGGAAACAGCACCATTCCCATGCCATCTAATGCAGCAGTTAGCAGTGTTTCAGCATTGTTAGAGGTCAACAGGGCGGCGATGGGAGAATGCGCCCAGCTGCCATCGGGCGCGCGAAATAACCAGCGATTCGGGCCGGAAGAGCCGCCATAGACCAGGCATTTATGCTGCGCTAATTGTTCAGGCTTCTCAGGCGCTCCGAATTTCTGAATATACTTTGGCGAGGCCACCAGATGATAACGCTGCGTGCAAAGCACTCGCGCGTGAATTGATGAGTCTGTTAGCGTACCAATACGGAAAATAACATCCGAGGCGTCGCGATGAGGATCGATATAATCGTCGGTTTGAATCAGCTCCATCAGCAGGCGAGGGTAGCGCGTCGACAGGCCGGTTAACCAGGGCGCGATGTGCCGCTGTCCGAAAAAAACCGGCGCATTAATTCTTATCAGGCCAGCGGGTTCTAATGCGCGGTCCTGCAATTCCTTGCGAGCCTCGCTAAGCTGCTCGGTCATGGTACGGGCATATTCAACAAAAAGGCGACCGGCTTCAGTCGGGATAACTGCTCGCGTATTGCGATAAAACAGCTGCTGCCCGAGGGTATCTTCAAGTTGAAGGATGACTCGCGACACCATCGACGCCGATACGCCTTCTCTTCGCGCCACCACGGAAAAGCTCTGAGCATCAAAAACGCCGATAAAAAACAGCAAAGTACGGAAGTTTATCGCGCTGGCGTCATACATTGTCTCGATTCCTGCAAAGATGTTTCGCAGATTATACTGTTTATTGCTACTTACTGCATAACAGGCGATGACATAGGTATAATCGTTCAATCTTTTTTAAGCGACTTAAAGCTGTGCGATATAAAACCATGCGACATAAACCTGAGAGAAAAAAATAATATGAATGACAGTCATAACCCGTCTGCTAAAGGCGAGTTGGATGAAGGACTGCGTGTCGTGCACGTTCTGAAATCACCCAAACTGATGACCCGAGAATGCCTTGCGGGCATTGTTACCGCGCTGGCGCTTATTCCGGAAGTTATTTCCTTTTCTGTGATTGCCGGTGTCGATCCAAAAGTTAGTTTGATTGCTTCAATCGTGCTGTGCCTCACTATGTCTATTCTGGGCGGTCGTCCGGCGATGGTCTCGGCAGCAGCCGGTTCGGTGGCATTGGTGATTGGTCCGATGGTGCATGCTCATGGCGTGGAATATATTTTGCCGACGGTAATTTTGGGCGGCGTGGTGCAAATTCTGTTTGGCCTGAGCGGCTTGTCGAGGATGATGCGCTATATCCCTCGCTCGGTGATGATAGGTTTTGTTAATGCGCTGGGGATCCTGATATTTTTCGCTCAGGTGCCTCATGTCCGGGGGCAATCGAGCCTGGTGTGGGTGATGTTTGCCGTCACGCTTCTGATAGTCTTGCTGCTGCCTCGAATTCTTAAAACGGTGCCTTCGCCACTGATTGCCATTATTGTGGTGACCGCCGTCGCGCTGATTATGGGTTATAGATTGCCAAACGTCGGTGATGAAGGCCCAATGAGCGCGGGTCTGCCTGGTTTTACTCACCTGCTGGTGCCGCTAAACTGGCAAACGTTGCAAATTATCTGGCCAACCGCATTAAGCGTGGCGTTTGTCGGATTGATGGAATCTTTGCTGACGGCCAAGCTGGTGGATGATATTACCGATACGCCTTCCAGCAAGCGCCGCGAATCGTGGGGACTGGGCGTTGGCAACATTCTTGCCGGTTTCTATGGTGGTATTGCCGGTTGTGCGATGATTGGTCAGACTATCGTCAACGTTGAATTGGGCAAGGCGCGTAGTCGCGTTTCTACCATTGTGGCCGCTTTGGTGCTGCTACTGCTGGTGACGACGCTGAGCAAACTCTTGGCGCAGATCCCGATGGTAGTATTGGCAGGAATAATGATGGTGGTGGCGGTGAAAACCGTTAACTGGCACAGCCTGCAACCGGCAACGCTAAAACGTATGCCGTGGTCGGAAACGCTGATTATGGTGCTGACCGTGGCGATTACTGTGTGGACCAGCAACCTGGCACTCGGCGTTTTGGCAGGAGCTATTGTTGCGATGATCCTGTTCGCTCGCCGCATTGCTCACGTTATTCACGCCGAACGTGCATTAAGTGAAGACGGAGAAAGTGTTTGTTATACCGTGCGCGGCCCGCTGTTTTTTGCCAGTAGTAACGACCTGTTTGAACATTTTGATTACGCTCACGATCCTAAACACGTCATCATCGATCTCACGCATGCACAAATCTGGGATGCTTCCACGGTCGCTGCGCTCGACGGGATTGAATACCGCTATAAACGCTACGGCGCTGAGGTCACGATTCAAGGATTAGACCTGCGTAGCAGCGATTTCCACAGTCGTCTGAGTGGTAACTTGGGCTGATTTGCCGCTAAGTAATGAAGGTTAATCACTGAATGCTAACAGGAAATATTTGTTGCTGACAGGAGACAAAGACTGTAATGAAAAAGCCCCGACGGATAAGTCAGGGCTTTTAGGTTACTACAAACTTAAGATTTAACATTAATAAACTTAATAACTGCGTTCAACTTAGATGCTACTATAAATGACGATGCATGAAACAGACCGTTTTGAATGGCAGATTATTCACCTGACCGTCCATAACTTGACCTGTTTTGATAGCTTTCCTAACTTTATTCAAAGGTGGAGTAAGCCAAACATGTCACTTCCCCTCGCGATATAGACTTTTTGATGCGTGGCCTTACTTTCATTGCGATGTTGTTAAAAGCCTTTTTCAGAGGCGTTATCGCAACCATACTCAATAAAACAGAGCCTTACATCATCGCGTTGTATTCCCCATCCTGCGATTGCTGGTACTGACTGCATGGCCTGAAAGCGTTAATCGGTGAGAATGAAACATCCTCTTTATCGATTATCCCATACAACAAACTTCGTGGCCTTTATCGCATATAACTTTTTGCATAAACTTCAAAGTGAAACTCTTTGGCATTATTTAAGTGAGGTTTCATTTCACCTAAAAAATAGACTAGAAATAAGCTTCACAACAACGGCTAACTATTTCATCGCTACCGTTAAGGTTCACTCTACGATGATTAAAAATAGAGTCAATACTGTTTTTAAGCACATGCTTTTATTAACAGTGCTTATTTCAACAGGAATTTTATCCAACCGATTGAAATTCCGCTGGATGATAGCTTCTGCCAGAGCATAAAGCCTAATGGCTGATGAGGAGATTAAATTTTTTTTGATGATGATTTTTTCAGTGCTTTCTACATAAAGATAATGTTATGTCCGGTCCCCAAATCTACCTCATGAACCGGCTCAAACCCTGACCTTTATATTCAGGATGAACGCCAGACCAGCCAAAATGAGGTAGTCCAAAAGGTCTAGGAAGAGGGCCCCACGGGTAGCGATTAGTCATTGTGATTTACAGCACAGGTTTCCTTTAAAGCCAATGGTGCAGATTTCAGTCGATTAAATACGGTGGAAGGGTAGTAAATAAAAACGGCAAGCTTATTGGATATATAAGCGATGGCATGGGATTTATTAACGCACTCAAGAAACAGGAAATAGATATTAGTGGCAAGAAGCTTACCTTTAATCAGTTCCGTTGGTGAGCACGGCGATGTCCATTGATATCATCTTGCCTTATAAAGCTCACTTTCTCGTACAACTGCCTCCGATTAAAAGCTGATGTTTTTCTAATGAAAGCAACGCTAATGTTTCTGCGTTTTTCGCCCTATATTTATTAAATATGTGCTTTAGATCTCATTGGTAATCAATAGGTAGCATAAAGCGATATCTTAACTGAAATTCAATATGGCGTGATATGAAATATTACATTATATTCACTAATGTGTTCCTTGCTGCATATCATAAAAAATTGCTTTCCATCATGAGGGTTAAGATATGAAATCAACACTGGCACCGCGTATCCTTTTATCCTGTATGGCTTTATCCCTTATTCCCTCAGCGGCTAATGCAGCAACGGCAACAGCAACATTTCAGGTGCTAATTACTATTGTTAAAGCCTGTACCGTGACTGCTGGCGCAGCCTCTAATATCAATCTCGGGACCGCAGTAAACGCCACAGCAACCAATACCACAGGCAGCAATACAATTTCTGTCAACTGCTCGAAAACGACTCCCTACTTTATTGGCCTGGCTCCCTCTACTGCCAACGGGGGAAATACCACCGGTGCGGGTTCAATGTCCTCGGTCGCAAACTTTGCCACCAATACCGATAAAGTCCCTTATCAGCTGAACCAGACCTCAGCCACCGGCCCGGTTTGGGGGAATACCGCGACCACCACAGCGGTGGGTAACGGGGTTGCGTCCACCGGTACCGGATTGGCGCAGAGCTTCACCGTCTATGCGACGGCAGCCAGTGCCAACTTCACGCCTGATGCCTACGCCGATACTGTGACAGTAAACGTTAACTACTGATTAACATCATCTTATTAAGTTATTGGCTTGGCATTCATTCGCCACAACGCGCCGTTTTTAAAAGGAGATGACGTTGAATTTGCTTGTACGGAAGTTTGTTTTTGCCTGTCTGCTGGGAGCGACATTTTGGGGAAATCATGCAGCGGCCAGCGGTCTGCAAGTTTCCCCGGTAACCTTGATATTGCCGGGTAATCAAACGGCGACCGGGCTGTGGTTAAGTAATGAAGGGGATAATGTTGTTAATGCTCAGGTGCGGGTTTATCACTGGAGTCAGAGTAATTACGGCGATAATTTAACGGCTTCGCAATCGCTGGTGGCCAGTCCTCCTATGCTGGCACTGGATCCCGGGAGCAGGCAGCTGATTCGCATAATACGCGTAGGGGTAACGTCAAGCAGTGTAGAAGACGCTTTTAGACTCGCTATCGATGAATTACCTCCGCCGATTACCCAAAAAAATAAATTGCAGTTCGTTTTGCATTATTCGGTCCCGGTATTTATTCAGCCTCTTAGCATGCCTACGGGTTCGGTAAAGTTGCAGTGGGGATTGGTGCATGAGGGGAATAAAGCATTTTTGCAGGTGAGTAATTTAGGAAATAGCCATGCTCAGTTATCAGCAGCAACTTATATAACGGCTAATGGTGCTCGTAAGAATATTACGGCAGGGTTATTAGGTTATGTTCTTCCTGGTTCGACTATGCGTTGGATATTGCCCGTTTCTTACGATAACTATACTCATGGAAGCAAAATCGAAGTAACTATAAATGGTGAGAAAACCCAACAAAATTTGTAGTAACCGACGCCGTATGGTGAAAGTATTTTTTCTAAATGGAATCTTGATATCTGGGGCTGCCTCTGCCGATGTTAATAATTATAGCGGGCCAGTGAATGGTATTATTGATGATAAATCGCGTATTCCTGGTCTGGATCTCTATCTAGATGTCACACTCAATGGCAATCATATTGGATTGGTTCATTTTGGTTATGACCAAAAGAAATTATACGCCAGCGCAGGCACGATGCGACAGTTGGGTTTTCGGTTGCCAAAAGATGCAACGGCAGCAGTATGCCTGAGTAATATCGAACAATTAAAGATTGATTATGATGCGTCTCAGCAGACTTTAAACCTGACAGGGCCTCTGAGTTTATTGGATACTGCCGCAACTCAGCTTAATCAGTATGATAACGATCGTCCGCCGGTTGCGGATTCTAGCGGCGTATTGCTGAACTACGACCTTTATGCCGCGAAGCAAAACGGCACCATCGCTAATTCTTTCACCGAGCTTCGTGCTTTTAATTCGGCCGGAGTATTCAGTTCGACCCAGCTGACGCAATATTCAGAAAAGAGCAGTGGGGTGAATCGCGGTAATCAGGTTAATCGGCTGGATACCAGCTGGCGTTCATCTTTTCCCGATCAGCTATTGGCACTAAATATTGGCGATACATTAACTGGATCATTATCCTGGTCACGGCAGACGCGTATTGCCGGTATTCAAATCGGTACCGATTATAGTCTGCAACCTAGCCTGCGCACCACGCCGCTGCCGTCATTTCTGGGTTCGGCGACTTTGCCCTCAAACGTTGAGCTGTATGTTGATGGTATGAAATATTACAACGGGCAGGTTCCTTCCGGTAATTTTCAAATCAATGCCATGCCGAGCATTAACGGTGCTGGCGATGCGCAGATTGTGACCACAGATGCCCTGGGCAGAACGACTACCCAGAGTTTTTCTTTCTATAACGATCAGCAGTTACTGCGACAAGGCTTTACCGACTGGTCGGCAGAGTTGG
Source organism: uncultured Gammaproteobacteria bacterium (assembly GCA_963747655.1). Classification (GTDB taxonomy): domain Bacteria; phylum Pseudomonadota; class Gammaproteobacteria; order Enterobacterales; family Enterobacteriaceae; genus Rouxiella. Next base: position 413,309 of record CAVVFS010000001.1, read on the forward strand.
GCGTGGTGCGTAAAAATTACGGTTATTCTTCCTTTGATTACGGCAGTGCGCCTGCTTTGAGCGCGACCTGGCGTCATGGATTCAGTAACAGTTTTACCGCTGGCGCGCACACTGAGGCAACTTCTGGGCTAGGAAATGGCGGGATTAGCAGTGATTGGATCCCAGGCGCTCGCAGCGGAACTATCTCAACCTCATTGGCTCTGAGCACCGATCGGGGTCAAAACGGCCTGCTTTACAGTTTGGGTTATCGCTGGAGCGGTGGCCGTTTTAGCTTTGCGGCCAGCACCACCGCGACATCTGGCACTTATCATGACGTGGCAACCCACTATGGCGTTGCGCCTCCATCTCTCAACAGTAATGCCGTCATCGGTTATGACTTTGGATACGTTGGCAATATTAGCCTCAGCTACCTGCAATTTCGCTATCCGCAGCAAAGCTCTATTCGTTATGTGAACGCCAACTGGTTTAAGCCGGTCACCGATAATTTCTACGTCAGCGCCGGACTTAACCAAAATGTTGATAATAAAAGCGATCGCAGTGTTTATATGATGATTACCATGACGTTAAGCGATCGGATAACTGCTAGCGCCACAGTTCAACGTACAGGAAATCAAACCGAATACCTGGCAAATGCCAGTCAATCACTGCCGTCAGAGGGTGGTTGGGGTTGGAATGTCTCTGCAAATCAGCAAAGTTCCGAGCAGAGTGGCCAGGCTGAACTGGGCTATCAGGGGGATTACGGCAAGGTTTACGCCGGTTATAACACCTTGCCTGACAACCATTATGGCTATGCTGGCGCCAGTGGTTCCGTAGTGATGATGGGCGGAGGGGCCTTTGCTGCACGGGAAATCACTAACGGTTTTGCGGTGGTTTCAACCGATGGCGTCTCAGGGGTGCCGATAAAACTGCAAAATAATCTTGTTGGCACCAGTAACAGCAGAGGGCTTTTGTTGGTGACGCCGCTGAACAGCTATCAAAAAAATCTATTGAGTATCGATCCGATGGATTTGCCAGCCAATACGCAAATAACGCGCGTCAACGCCAATGCTACGCCGGGTGACCGGTCCGGAGCGATAGTCAAATTCACTATCAAGCCTATTCGAGCTGCTCAGGTTATACTGACCGACAGCTACGGCAAGGTTATCCCAGAAGGCAGTCAGGTGCAGTTAAATGCGGCTCAAGGGCAGGGCGAAATGGTTGGATTTGACGGCATGGTCTATTTCGATGAGGTGGAATTGCATAACCGTTTACAGGTCACCACGGCTTCAGGTGTCTGCTCCGTTCAATTTGATTATCCGCTCAAGGCTCAGGGTATTCCACAAATTGGCCCATTAGTGTGCAAGTAATATTGGCGGCATAAGGAGTAATTAATGCGATTAAGAAGTCTGTTTTTGCTGGTGGGACTAGGATTATGCCCCACGTTGAGCTATGCGATTACCTGCTCGATTACGGGTTCATCGGCGGTTAATTTCGGAACCGTCAATCCATTATCGACGTCGGCCGCCACGACCAATGTGTCACTCAATTATTCGTGTACCCGAACGCTGCTGGATGGATTACTCACCGCCGCCACTCTGTGCTTTAATATTGGCGCTTCTGCTAACAGCGGTCAGGTCAGTACGCGAACTCTGGCCTATAGTGGGCCGCCCGCCAGTACGTTGAGTTATCAGTTAAACACCAACGCAGCCAATACGGTGGTTTGGGGCAGTCAAAATCAGGCAGGAACCTCTCCTGTGATAGTGAATTTAGGCTCTCTTAATGTGGGAACGCCCGTTACCGGGAGCCTGATTGTTTATGGTGCACTGTCAACGCCGCAAATTACTGCGGCCCCAGGTACTTATACCGATACATATTCGGCGGCAACTGCCAATCTGACTGCAAATACCGGGCTTCTGCTTCCTCCGGGCACCTGTGGCTCCACCGTGGTGGCAACGTTTCCTTTTACCGTTTTAGCCACGGTCGCTAAACAGTGCACGATTACGACCAACGGCAATATTAATCTTGGCTCGGTCAACTCCAGCGCGGTGAATACTACGTCGAGCAATACTCTCAGCGTTACCTGCACCAATAGCACGCCTTATACCGTGGGACTGCTTCCGGCGAACGGCAATTCGGCAGGCAGTGGCGTAATGTCTGGAACCGGTTCAAATACCGATCAGGTCGGTTATCAACTCACCTCAACCGCCGGTTCCTCTGGCACCGTATGGGGAAACACGGCGTCTAATAATGTCTCGGGCACGGGAACCGGCTCGGCAGCCACTTATACGGTTTATGCGACGGTTCCCAATGCGAATTACACTCCGGACAACTATTCAGATACCGTTACAGTTAATGTGACCTATTGAGCAAACTCATACATTAATAGGGAGCGTTCGTAAAACAGATACTTCGGCTATTACGCTCCCGATTAAGATTATTTGCGGTCAAGCGAGTATTTGCCTGGCCCAATGAGTGAAAGTAAAATCAGGCCGCCCATAATCGCGACATTTTTATAGAAATTGATCTCATTGGCATAATGCGCAGCGCCGGTCATGGTCCAGAAATTATGACCGATTAACGCGGTGACTAAAGTATACGCAGCCATAATTAACGCCAGTGGACGAGTATAAAAACCCAGTATGATGGCGACACCAACAAAAAACTCCATCACTACGGCGATAAGCGCTGCCACTGTTGGGAACGGTGAACCAATTGATCCCATATAGGCAATAGTCCCGCTAAAACCAGTCAGTTTTTCAAATCCGAAAATAACAAATAAAAGCATCAGAAGTACGCGAGTCACGAGCAGGATGACATCACTATATTTAGCAATTGAAAAATAACGCATGGGCTTATTCCTGGTAGATTAATGTTGATATTTAATTAGGTTCTTTTACTGCTTACCGGTTTAACGGTCTGTCTTATTCCCAAAACAATATTTTTGAAATTCGTATTTTGAAATTCGTATTTTCCAGTTTGGTATTTTTCTAACTCTTAAAGACCGCTGTAAACTGGAATTCACTTTAACTGTTTCGAAGTTAAGCATAAACTCTGTAAATGGATAACATATTCCCAAAAATGGCATAATCATGAAGTTTGATCCTGCGGACATGGTTTTGTTTGCATATGTAGTAGAGGAAGGCAGTTTTTCCGGGGCTGCTGAACGCCTTGATATCCCGAACTCTACGGTTTCTCGCCGAATTTCAACGCTGGAAAATCAACTTGGCGAGAGGCTCCTGGCAAGAACCACGCGCAAAATGGTGATTACCGAATATGGCAAAGCGGTTTTGCGTCACGCGCAGCAAATCTCGGCCGAGATGGAAGCCATGCTGGCTCTGACTGAGAACAGGAAAGCTAAACCTACCGGACAATTAAGAATCTCCATGCCTGGAGATTTTTCCCAAAACTTGATTAGCACGCTGTTGGCGGACTTTATAGAGAAATATCCAGGAGTGAATTTGGATATCGATTCCTCACAGCAACGTGTTGATATTATTGGCGAGGGGTATGATATTGCTTTACGTATGGGGACTTTGCAGAATGATTCGACACTGGTCGCCCGGCAGTTAAGCACGTTTCGTATTGCCCTTTATGCATCGCCTGCGTTTATTAAAAAGCAGGGAGCAGTGACACATCCGCAACAGTTAATTGAGCGAGCCGTGCTGCGATTGCGCACGCGAGGGGGAGAGGTTGCGCCCTGGAAACTGACACAGGGTGACGAGTGTTGGGAGGGAAGTCCGCCGATACGCGTCGTGGCCAACTCGCCGAGCGTGTTGATTAATCTTGCCCGTCTTGGCGCGGGTATCACCAGCGTGGCGACGCATTTTGCGCACCCATATTTAGCCACGGGAGAATTAGTAAGAGTGCTTGAAGACTGGGAATGTCCTGGCGTACCCGTATGGGCAGTGTTTCCCGGACGACGTTTAATGCCCTCGCGTACACGCGTTTTTATCGACAGTCTGGTGGCCAGTTTCGAAAAATTCACTTCAAGCTATTAATTATTAGCGATATAAACGTGCATTTAACCTTATGTCTAAAACAAAAAACCACGCTGATGCATGGTTTTTTTGTTCCATCATTCAAAGCGGTCACTTAAGCGGTATCATCGTATTAAGATTTTGCGACCTTGAAAAATACTCTGGATTCAGACCGCGTCAAAAATCACATACAGTTTGCGCATTGCGGTTTCAACCACCCAGGTTCCTTGCGTATTGGCCTCAAAGAAGAATGAATCGCCGGCTTTAAATTCCAGCGTTTCCTCGCCGTCTGCCGTAAATGAGCCGTTGCCGCCCAGGAAATGCATAATCTCGGCCTGCTTGACCGATCGACGATAGCTGCCGGGCGTACATTCAAATATACCGCAATCAATATCTTCTTTACCGGGTATCACCTTCTGCAAGCCCGATAACTTGACGGCTGGAGTATCAGGCAAGCCCTCAACGTTACCCCAGGATTCCAAAACTTCGATAGAGGCGGGTTGCGCTATTTTTTGCACTTTCATTTTAAAGATTTCCCTTAGAGTGAATGCCGAACGGCGGTCGAAAATGTATGCGACTAAATAATTATCTAGTGGTGACTCATCATTCAGCTTAAGGGAGGCGCAAAAAACATTAATTGATTTATTGGCACTCGATTAACAGATTGAAGTGCGAATCGATGCGGAGGTGGCAGAAAGTTTTGCAGGTGCAAAATGAGGAGGAAAAGTGACCGCAGCGCGATGCGATTGTCGATAAGCATTATATTAGCTGGATTTATCGTTCTCACAGTATAGGGGACTATTCAGGGCTAATACATTTGCCACAGCTATTATCTAATGTCGATGAATACAGAAATACATTTAATATTTCTGGCACGATGCTGTTTATAGAGGAGATATATAAGTGCCAGTCGTGAAAGTTCATAAAGTATACTGAAAAACGTCCACCAGCTCAGAAATATGATAAGAAATGCTTATAACACTTATATCGATTTGCCTTAAACATGGCGGCCATCATGTAGCGTCTGAGCCAGTGATATTCCCGCTACAGACAGGCGAAATACCAGTTTTGACATCTGCTCATCGCGGTATTTTTCTATTAGCCCCTCTGTAATTAGCGTATGGCAGGAGTGTCGAAAATGAGTGACTGGCACAGGCCGTGGCCGACTGTCATTTACCTTAGTAAACAACTCGATGGCTCCAATAGGCTCAGTTTTCCCTCCTCGTATTACATTGGCGTAAAGGATAAGCAGAATTTCTTTATGGACAATAGACAAGCGCATGTGATGATTCCTTTGTGCCATGGCGGTGGTGCGTGACCGGTAATCGGTCGCCTTGGCCGTCAGGTTATTCAACCCATTGCTTAAGATGTGATAACTCATTTAACTCCTCAATTCCGTGCCTTCTTTTATTGCCGCAGTACTTTTCTTAACACAATGTTTTTTCAGCACAATACGCTGATTTTAGTGGATAACTTGCCCACATCGCAGCTTGAAATTGGGGTTTGATTTCAATTATAAACCATTTTCAATGAAATAATAACCCAATGGTATTAGATGTGCTGTTAACGTGAGTTGGGAGGATAGAGGAAAATAATCATTAATAAAAGTAAGGGTAATCAATGTGGTAAATTTTAGAGGCTCTGCGCAGGGTAATATCTCTTTCCAACAATGACTTGCTATATTGATGATTTATACAGCAAATGTTCAACTAAATTATTACATAAAGAGAATTTGGCTTAAGTGTAAATCTTTTGTTGTTGAATTTTCACCAATAAATCTGTTGAAAAGCAAAATGTTCAATATATTCCTCTGAGCAAAAAGGTTATTATGCTCCACTATATTTGAGGTCACGATAGTCTGGCTCAGTGCATCTACGGATAAGAGGGCACGCGCCTCATGGACATGAATTTTTACATTGTTTTGATGGGCAACTTTAATCGTTTACCACCTAATGCTTTATTGACATAAAGAGTATAGAATTGGCCGAAGGCTCCGTGTAAATCACACAATAAGAATAGAAGAAGCCTGGAATAAGCTATAGGCTTAAATGTAAAGTACATTCTAGCCTCGAATAACATTCTGATACAAACTTGAGCAATTAAAGCTTGCGCTGATCTATTAGTTTTGTTCCTGGAGTGGGTTTGGAACGTAAGCTGCGTGAAAAAAGTATTTGATTATCTTATATACTATAGGTGTGTGAAATTTTTATGTTAAACCGTGAAGTATTAATGGACTATATCCTTGAATTCCTGCAAGGTATAGTTGAGGGTGATCATGAGGTAAAGCCAGACAGTGATCTCGTCAATGATATTGGCCTTGAATCTATAAAAGTGATGAGCCTGTTAATGAAGCTAGAAGATAAATTAGATATTACAATCCCAATCAACATCCTATTGAATGTCAAAACCCCTGAGCAGTTGCTGAATGCGCTACTCCCACACCTGGAGAGCACCTATGGGCCTTTATGATAAGTTTGCAAACCTTGCTGAAAGACTTGGTGAATTTCGGACGCCTGGGATAAACCCATTTGGCGCCTGTATCGATGAGATCTACTCAGCAACAGAAGGGCGTATTGGCGATCATAAAATCGTTTTGGCAGGCACAAATAACTATTTGGGTCTGACTTTTAATGAGCAGGCGATTGCTGAAGGCCAGGCTGCATTGGCAGCGCAGGGCACCGGAACTACCGGGTCGCGTATGGCTAATGGCAGTTATGGTTCGCACCTTGCTTTAGAACATGAGTTAGCGGCGTTCTTTGACCGTCCTACTGCTATTGTTTACCCAACTGGCTATACCGCCAACCTGGGTATTATCAGTACGCTTGCTCATTCTGATGCCGTCGTGCTGATCGACAAAGATTGCCACGCCAGTATTTATGATGCTTGTGCATTGGGCGGCGCGCAGCTTGTTCGCTTCCGTCACAATGATGCCGAAGATTTAGAACGCCGTATGGTGCTTCTGGGTGACCGCGCGAAAGACGCGATCATCATCGTTGAAGGCATCTACAGCATGCTGGGCGATGTTGCTCCGCTGGTTGAAATTGTCGACATCAAACGTCGCCTTGGCGGCTACTTACTGGTAGACGAAGCACACTCATTTGGTGTGATGGGCGCTAACGGTCGTGGTCTTGCTGAAGAGCTGGGCGTTGAAGATGACGTTGATATCATCCTGGGAACGTTTAGTAAGAGCCTGGCCTCAATCGGTGGTTTTGCCGTCGGTTCAGCCGCTATGGAAGTGCTACGTTACAGCAGCCGTCCTTACATCTTTACCGCTTCACCATCGCCGGCAAGTATTGCATCTGTGCGTTCTTCTTTGAGAACCATTGCAGCGCAACCTGAACTGCGTGAAAAACTTTGGAGCAACGCTCGTAGGCTTTACAGTGGTCTTGCTGAACTCGGTCTTGAACTGGGTCCACGCATCAGCCCTGTTGTGCCTGTGTTAGTGGGTTCAAAAGAAGATGGTCTGCGTCTTTGGCGTGAACTGATCGAAAACGGTGTTTATGTAAACCTCGCGTTACCACCAGCAGCACCAGCAGGCAACACGCTGCTGCGCTGTAGCGTTAACGCCGCGCATAGCGATGAACAAATTGATAAAATTATCAGCGCCTTTGCTGCACTGAATATCAAGTACACCGCATAGCACTAAACTCTGCTACTCGTTGGTCAACATTCGTTTGTGAACATTCGTTTGTAAACATTCGTTCGTGAACAAGGGGTAGCAGGGTTTGTTCAGTATTGAAGCATTCCCTGCTCTGGCTTTATTAATCTTTTATCGTATTTTCTAACGTTTTCAACTCCCCCATAGCCTGCACTAACTTAGCTCTGTTACTTTCGAACTCGGCATTGAGCAATCTGCCAGTGACTGAAAGCAATTCTTCCTTGGTCTTAAAAAGCTCAACTTCTAATTCAACTTCTCTTTTAGTCTTCATGACTCACTCATCTATATAATTTTTTATAATCTTAACGAGTATGCGCTGTAACTCGTAATGGCCAGGCGCTATGACGATTTACTCCTGCGAAAACCAACTACCGCATTTGAACGCTCAATGTATCCATTGTATGGATTAAGAGACCCTTCTCCAGAGACAAAGTTATTGGCATTACCACTGCTTATTACTCCGTAGGCCCATCCTACGCTGGAGCCGCCGTGGACATATAGCCCAGAGGTTACGCCGTAGGAACCTTCTAATATCACCAAATCTATACATTAAGGTCCGCATTAAGGTCCGTTGGATTTGCAATCCCGTTATTTAAAATACCCAGCTCCAGACCTGTTGCCGTCTTATACTGTGTTTCTGCCCGGATCAGCACATTGAAATTAGCCGCCCATCCTTTATTAAAGGGGTTTATATTCAACCCAACACCATCGTCCGGCGTCGTTGTCGTGGTTGAACTATTAGCCCACATATCGACAGTAATTGTCGAGCCATTAACCTCCGTAACCATTCCCAGACAAGGCGTTGAGTGTTTTGTTTTAACCCAGGCACCCACTTTACAATGCGTTGCTGATAAGGAATCGGCAGAGGAAAACGTCGCCATCGTTGCTGTATAGGTGCAGTCAGCACCAAGATATGGCGGCGCTGCCCCAACATCGGAGAGAGTCATCAGTCTTTTTAATACATCAGAAACGGTATTGTATTCATTTCCCATAACTAATCTGCTGCCCGTACTGGAAGCCAGATCGGATCTGAGTATGGCATCCCCAATAACTGATCAGGCACCGACTCCCAGGCCGCCCGTTGACGCAGGGTCTGAATTAGCCGGTACCACTTTAGGGAAATCACCGGTCCAGTAATATAGGTTGGTTCCATCATTAATCTGGTCGAGAAGCGAGCTTAGTGTCGCTCCTGCTGCAAAAGTATTTTCATCTGCCAGGCTTGGCTCCTGAATAAATGATTAGATTTTTGTAAAAAAGCTGCCAGAAAAGGGTATTATTAGTGGGTCATACGTCGCGGAATAACCACGTTTCAAGGCTAAAAGATTTTTTGCGGACCGCGCTAACGCTTTTTGAGTTTAGGAAGTTAAGCAAGTTTTGATGTTCTCAACGACATACGTTCAGGTTAAGATTACACCTCTAAAATGAGAATTCTTCTGCAAATAATAGATTTCCGTACTTAAATGGAATTAATTTTTTTGTATTGAAAGATTTTACTTTTAAATCTTTTTATGGGAATGTTTACAAGTAGGTTATTAGTGGGTGAGTGTCTGAAAGACGGAAGCATATTAGTTTTAACTGCCACAAATCATTATTGCGGAATAAGAGACTTATCATAATGATGACCCCAATAAGGCACGATGCGCTCGACGACTTTATTATCCTGTGCGAATACGGTGTCATCGACCACGATGCGAATATTCGCTACCTAAAAGTTAACTTTTGTACCGAAGCCTACAGCGATGAGTTATTCGCCGAATACTCAATCAAAAAGCCTGCTAGCCTTGCGAACGCGGTGACAAAACGCAAAGCCGAATATCTTGCTGGCCGCTATTGTTGCGCATTATTATTACTAGGTTTTTCAGCGCCTTACGAGGTTACTTCACACGAAGATCGGTCACCTTGTTGGCCTGCGGGTGTGAGCGGCACAATATCTCACTGTGCTGTATCTGGCGACTACAGTCAGGCAATTGCCATCGTGACCGATCGTCCAGAGCTCTGTCTGGGTGCCGATATTGAGGTACTTAACAGGAAAGTACTGCATGAGATCAGTCAAACCTTCACGTTGCTCGAGGAGCGAGAACGCTTACAAACGTTGCCATTAGACTTTGATTTTTGTCTATTACTAGCATTCTCGGCTAAAGAAAGTCTATTTAAAGCATTATATCCTCAGGTGAAGAGTTTTTTTGGATTTGAATATGCCGCGATTGATTCGATTAATCTAAAAGATAATACCTTTATCTTACGGTTAAATAAGGGGTTAAGTGATGCGTTAGAGCCAGGTATGAAAATAAAGGGAAGTTATGATTTTGACGGACGGATTATTATTACTACTATAATATTAGAACAGCAGGTTCTACGTAAGTAAGTCCAAATCCTTAAGTGTTGAAAACAACCATTTATTATTCTTGGTAACTCTGTGTATTATTTTATTACATTTCCAGGGGGTAAATCGGACCATGGTTTTTACGTATAGGAGAACGAATGGACAGCAATTTACTGTTTCAGGTGCTGGAAAAGACTATACAAAAAATTCAGTGCGCAGATAGCAAAGAAATCTTGCAAGTAACGTGCGCCAATTTTTTCAAAAAAGCCCAGGTAGACTATTTTATGTTTACCTTGTTTCATTCGAGCTCTTTAATCGACCCAGAAATCCTGATTCTCGATAATCTGCCCGCTGCCTGGTGTGATTTTTACCATCGGCGCGGCCTGGATCGCATCGACCCTATTACTTCCTACTGCTTCTCCAACATTGTGCCTATTTACTGGCACAAGCTAGTCCAATTACCCGAATACAGTGACCCACAGTTTCTGGCCATGATGCACAACGCCAAGAGTTTTGGGTTAGCCTCCGGGCTGAGTATCCCGCTGCGCACTGTCACCGGTGGCTTTGGAATATTGAGTCTGATAAGTCGCCAAACGGCAGAGAATAGCGAAAAGAGTTTTAAAATTCTTACGCCTTACGCGATGCTGCTGACGACCCATCTTCTCGAAAGTATCAACCGCAATAACTGGCTTAATAAAGAACAGTCCCCGGATAAAATTAAGCTTACGGGGCGAGAATATGATTGCCTGTTCTGGGCCTGTGAAGGAAAAACCTCGTGGGAGATATCAAAGATATTATGTATCAGTGAAAGAACGGTGATGTTTCATCTTAATCATGCGACAGAAAAGGTGGGGGCAAAAAATCGCCAGCATGCCGTTGCCAAAGGTATTCTCGGCAATATCATCAAGCCAAAATTTTATCCAGATTATACGCCTTAATGTGCAGACTTTGCGGCTAATAAAGTCAATGCAATAGTCTCAGCCAGCTTATTGCGATGACTGTACTTGCTCCAGGGTGTGAGAAAGGTTTTTTAGAAAACTCTTGGCATGGGTGCGAATAAAGAAATGTCCGCCCTCGTGCAGCGATGTGGAAAAGTGTCCTGCTGTTCTTCGTTTCCAGGCCTGTTGAGCCGGCATATCAATCAGCGGATCGGTATCATTGGCAAATAAGTGTATCGGGCAGGGCAGTTGAATATCTGACCGGGTCGCCGGATGCGTTTCACAAAGCGATAAATCTGCCCGCAAGAGGTCAAGCATCCAGTTCACCCAGGCCTTGTTAGCCAGCAATTCGGCCTCAACGCCGCCAAATGAGCTGATAAACGCCAGCAGTGTAGCATCGTCCATTTCACGATTAGCGGTAAAAGGATAAGCCAACTGTGGCGCACGCTGGCCGCTGACCAGTAATTCGCGGGGAGCATAGCCGTTTTGACTTGCCCGCAGGGCCAGATCGTCCGCGAACCACGCGCCCATGCTATGGCCATAAATTGCGAAATCCACCCCACTAAGCTCCGGTAAAAGAGCCTCGGCAATCTTGTTCGCCAGAGTCTGGAAATCTGTTTCTGCCGGTTGCTGATGCTGACTCTCACGGCCCGGAAATATCAGCGGGCAGACGTTAATCCAGTCCGGCAATGCGAGCCGCCAGCGGGTGAAAATCGCGCTGGAGCCTCCCGCGAAGGGAAAGCAAAGCAGATTTAATCGGCCATCACGTGCTAGATCATGCGCCAGCCAGTGGGTTTGCTCAGACATGGCGAGACTCTTCGCGCGTCAGGGTATAAAGCTGGCGCAGCGTATTAGCCTGTAAATATTGTGCAACAGGAAGGCGCACATCCAGCTCTTTTTCAAGCCGACTCATCAGACGCACGGCATTAATCGAATCCCAGTTATCCAGATTAACCAGCGGAACATCCAGCTGTTCTTCGGTGGCATCGGTCGCCATAAAAGCGTTGATGAAAGACAGAAATTCGGAGGGAGTATTCATAATTGTGTCTCCTGATACGAGGCAGTCAGTGCAATATGACTGGGAATAACGGCTTTTGATTCAAGCGAATAGCAATATTCACTGTACTGCGGAGTGCTCTCGCTGAGTGTGAAACCGTGGTGAGTATAGAAATCGGCAACCTGATGATTTTTTTTAGTCGGCAGATAGCGAGCACGAATGTCTTCACACCCCTGACGCCGCGCCCAGATGAGAAAATCGTTAAGCGCTGCGGTCTCCAGCTGACGAGAGAATACGCGGCAGCTGAGCAGAAAGTTATCAATCCACAGCGTGTCTTTTTCAAAGTGATAAAACAGGCTGCCGATGACCCCGTACTCACCAAAACGATCACTGCTTTGCAAGGCGATAATGCCGTGCTTTGGCTGTGCGAGATAGGCATGAACCTCGCTTTCGCTCATGCGATGGGTGGTCATATTAAATTGATTAGTCCGTAAACTCAGCTGGGCTATCCGAGCTAGTTCATGTCCCTGTGGTGTAAACAACCGCAGTTTAAGCTGGAGATCTGCTAAAAATGCTTCGAGAGACGTACACTCGCTGCGCCGTGAATTGCGCCGTGCCTCAGTCTGGTAAAGTTGGCTTCTCTGGTAATCTTCTTTGTTCAATTCCAACTGGCAAAAATCATTGCCTTTGACCAGCGCCGCGGTGTATTCAGCAGGATCACTGCCGGGATCCACCACGCTTATCTGCGGATGATGATCCCTGACTTGCTCGCGCTCAAACGCGCTGTCGTCAATAAAGACCAGACTGTCGCTGCCTATATTCAGCAGCTCGCTTATGGTTTGCAACGCATCACTTTTGGGCTGCCAGTTGGCAACAATGGCAGAAAAATCACTCTCTTTCAGCACCATATCTTCGCGCTGTTGCAGCAGATTAATCACATTATCGCGATCGTTTTTGCTGCTGATAGCCAACAGAATACCCTGCGCCGAGAGGCGTTTAATGACGTGCTGAAAGCTGACAAACGCCTCGCCGGTCGCCGTGTTACTAAGCTGGATGCCGTCAATACCGTCGTCGCCCAGAATGCCTCCCCATAACGTGTTATCGAGATCCAGCACCAGGCATTTTTTTGCCATGCCGCGACTGGCGAGCACCAGAGCCGAGACTTCCCCGGCCAGGGCGTCCAGCAGCTCATTGCTCATCAGCGTGCGGGCATAAAATCCCAGACGATCGTCGCGCAGCGGAAAATCGGCGCTCAGCAGGCTTTGAGTATCGATAACAAAAACATGGCGATATTTATCCGCCAGTGCCAGTAGATCGGCGTTAAACTGCGCCCACCAGCGGCTGATACGCGAGCGCCCACGATAATCCAGACACTGTTGAAGCGTCTTGCCGCTGATTGGTAAGGTATTGAAAACTAACAGCCCGCTGGCCTGCTGTTGATATTGTTCAGCAAACTGTGTCAGGTGACGAAGCTTGTTGCGAAGCCCTTGCTCGATATCCTCGGGACGCCAGTCTGGACCCAGCTCGTCCAGCACCGAATGCCCGTCTAGCAGGCACAGCGTGAGTTCGGGAGAAGAGCGATAGAGATTGCTGTCGGCGTTAAGCAATTCATAGTGATATTGGTTGTAGTCCGACAGGTAAAATTCGGGCAGCACGCCGCGTGCCAACAGGCGACTGCGCAGGGTATCGGCAATCGGTTGATAAGAAAAGTTGCTGACAATGGCTAGCCGGAATGAGCTGCCGCCAGCTTCTCGATAGCTGTCTGGGCTCAACGAACGCAGATTAATGCCCGCGTGTAACCGGTCCTCGACGCTGTTTATCGCCCCCAGATAACGGGTGAGCGAGGAAATCTCATGAATGGGGAATCCTGCCTTACGCATGGCGCTGATGGCATTTAGAGGAGTTTGCGTCATTATTTTACCCCACAATGATGCAGCGCTAGACCACCGCTCAGCCAGCGCGAAGACTCGACAGTAAGAGCAATTGCTCGCTGGCCCGGCTGAATGGCTTCCAGCAGATAGCTGAGCTGGAAAAGTAAAAGGGCATTGCCGTTATTACCCGTTTCTGCCACGCAGTTAACGGTTTTTTCCGTCGGCAACTTTAGGGCGTCGATCAGTCTTGCGGTCATTCGGCCGGAAAGCTGTGGCACCAGGAACCAGTCAATATCGTCGGCAGTGGCATCAAGCATCGAAAGAATACGGCGCAGCTGATCTTCGGCAATCCGCGGCACGTGAGTTTCGATGTTTTTGTAATCCTCGCGCAGCATCACCTGATCGATAACCCGGCTGCCTTGCCAGTTGACAATTTGTCCGGGTGGCAGGCTGGATTCCGTCATTCGATACTGCAAATGCGTGATAGCCAGTGAGCTTTCATCAGCTTGGGAAGTCAGTACTACCGCGCCTGCGCCGTCGCCAAAAAGCGCGAAATTAATGATTTCTGACGCCTGTGACTCGCTGTAATCTTTCAGTGGATCGATAAATTTATTGCAGATATCCGCGCCTATCACCAGACCGTAATGATAGCGGTCGCCTGACAGCAGATCATTGGCAAGATTCAGCGCCTGAATGGCTCCGCAGCAGCCAGATTGCAACTGGTAAGTCGGAATGTTAAACATTTCAAGATCATGTGCGACCTCGTTGACCGTGGCGGGCATCAGTTTGTCCGGAGTCGCGGTCGACAAAATAATAAAATCAATTTTGCCTTTATCAATCTGCGCATTATCGAGCGCAGAAATCGCCGCCTGACGGGCGATATCCATCAGAGAATAATGCTGTACGCCGCTGTTGAGATCGGTGGCGAAATAGCGTGAATGATTGCCAAGATAAAGCGAAATCCATTCCGCATTCAGGGAGAAACGCTGCGCCAAAGCCTCGTTACTGACGGCTCGACCTGGCGTGCAGAGTCCAAGTCCTTTGATATAAGTCGTCATACTTTCTCCTCAGAAACGGCGTTGCCTTGTTTCATCAACGTGTTGAAACGTTTGATTAAGTCATCGACAGTAACGATGGTCAGGGTGTCGGTAAACTCAAGTTGATGCTTCTCCGGCAGATTTTTATTGAGGATCTCGGTTAGCTCGATAACGATAATAGAGTCAAGCCCCAGGTCTTCGCTCAGCCGCTGATTGCCCTGAATTGCCTGCTGTTCACAGGCGAGAATTTCCGCCAGTGTCTTCACTACAAACTCGCCACCGTTGGGTTCAGACTGAGTCGTAGAAGGTTTCTGAGCTTTTGCGCTGACAGGTATTTTCGTTTCGGCTTTAGGGGCATCTACCTGGGTAACTAGGTCGAGCCAGAAGCTTGATGTCTGGAAAGTGTATGCAGGAAGCAGGCTGCGATTAGGCAAACGCTCGCTATTATTCTGTAACAGGCCACCATGATTCAGAGTTAGCGCGATGCCGTAGTCATAAAGCTGAGCCAGAGCCTGTAGGTGCTGATGTAATGCGTCTTTGTTTGAATTACCTTCACTTACCCACGTAAGCTCGCCACGTTCTGCAGGCGATTCGAATGCAGTAAGCACCAGACTACTGCCGCTGGATAGGAGTACCGACTGAAGCCCCTGAGCCGCTGAATGGTCTTTGTTAAATAGCTGTAGCCAATCGGCAAGCGACGGCAGCAGAGACACGGCCTGGCCGTGATAGCTGGAAATAAACGGAGTATGCGGCGTGCGTTCCGCAATGCGGTGAAAATATTGCTGATACTTTTCAAACGGTGCGGTGGATTCCAGCTGAAAATCACCATTCGAAAGCGCGTGTTGCAGATGAAGAATTTCTGCGTGCTGCGCGACCAAATAAACTGCTTCTTCAAGATTTAGCAGGCCAGAGAGACAAGCCGCAACATATTCGCCAACGCCTTCGCCAATAAAGCTTGCCGCAGCCACGCCTTCACTTGCCCAGAGCTGAGCCAGCGCGTAATTCCATGAAAATACAGCAGGCAGCCACTCGTTTGGTTGAGCCGAAGACAATGGAGTATCGCTGGCGAACATTCGTGAAATCAGTGAATATCCCAGCAATGGATAAAACAGGCTGTCGCAGCGTTCAATCGCCAGACGAAATGACGGCGCATAGTTAAATAGCGCAGGGCTGAAGGTGCGGGTCGTCGAATCTGGACCCGCCAGATAAAGCGCCGTTGCGGCATGCGGCGTTTTCGCGATATTGGGACTCAGTGAAAACTGACGCAGCTGCTTGTGCAACTCTTCGACGGTTGAGGCGGTCCAGGATTTCTTCACCCGATGCAGGCTTTTAACGCGGCGAGACTCTGCCGCTAATATCGCGAGACTGGACTCTGGATGCTTATCGAGAAAGCTCGACAAAGTGCGGGCCTGGTCTGCCAGCGCGTCTACTGTTGGGGCTGAAAGAGTAAATAGCTGTGGCTGGTGACTCTTGAAAGATGGCTGAACGCGCGTATCGGCACGTTGCAAAACCAGATGGCCGTTCGTGCCTCCAAGCCCGAAGCTGCTCAGCCCGAAAAGGCTACGCTGGCCTTCTTCAAGGGAAAAACCCAGCGGCGGCAGTTTAAGAGTGCTGTTTTTCTCGAGAATTGCGTTGGGCGTTTCGGCGTAAAGGCTGGCGGGAACGTAGCCGTGATGCAGCATCAGCGCCAGTTTGATAATACCCGCCATCCCTGCCGCCGCCTCGGTATGACCAATCAGACCTTTAACCGAACCGATGTTACAAGGATTTTGGCGCTCAGGCACGTTAAGGGTGCTGCTCAGCGCCTGTAGTTCAATTCTGTCCCCCAAATCGGTGCCGGTTCCATGACATTCAACATAGTCTATCTCCGCCGGAGAGATACCCCATTGCTCATAGGTCTGCGACAGTAAAGACTGCTGTGAAAAGCGATTAGGAGCCGTCAAGCCGTTGCTCAGTCCGTTATGATTGACCGTGCAACCAACCAGCGTAGCGTAGGCGCCTGCATCATCTTTCACGCGCTGCAACAGCACCACGCCGACCCCTTCACCGCGCACAATACCGTCGCTGTAGCGGCTAAAAGGCTGGCACTGGCCTTTCGCAGACGCAATGCCCGAGCGCTGATAAAATTTTTGTAGGGTCGAAGTGGCGATCACGTTAACGCCCGCCACCAGTGCATAGTCGTATTCGCCGTTGCGCAGGCCCTGTAATGCATAGTGCATTGCCATGACCGATGACGAACATGCGCTGTCGAAACTCAGGCTTGGCCCTTTAAAATCATAATGATATGAAACTCTGTTGGCGATCATTGCCAGGCCATTGCCCGTAATCATCTGGCTGTTGAGGCTGTCGTCATCGCTAATTGAGCGTGCCGCCCAGTCATTGGACATTGCGCCGACAAAAACGCCGGTTTTGCTGCCGCGTAGCGATTGCGGGGCAATGCCTGCATCCTCGATAGCGTGCCAGACATTTTGTAGCAGCAAACGCTGCTGTGGGTCCATGAGCTGAGCTTCACGTTTGGATATGCCGAAAAATTCGGTGTCAAACAGGTCTACGCCGCGAATGAATCCCCCGGCCAACTGGCGGCGACAGTAGTCTGCGGGTAGGGCGCTGGCCGAGCTTTGCTGGGTAGCGATTTTGTTGTGTTTAACCAACTGCCAGTAAGCTGCAAGGTTTTCTGCGCCGGGGAATTGACAAGCCATCCCGGTGATAGCGATGTTGGCGGTATGGATTTCAGAATTTTTCATTGGGCTGCTCCTGTCAAAATTAACGGGATGCCGTAGTGACCTCTGACTCGAGGAACTCGGCCATCTGCGCAATTGTTGGGTAGTCCCAGGCAATCGTGGGTTCAATTTCAATATCCAGCCATTCTTCAAGCTCTGCGCAAAGACTCAACGCATGAATCGAATCGACGCCGTAATTTGCCAGCGGTGACTGGATATCAATGCTTTCTTTAGGCAGTTTTGTTTGGGCTGACAGCCGGTCTAAAATAAAGTCGACGATACGTGATTGAGTCATTTTCTCTGCCATGATTCATCCTTTTTAACGTTGAGGTTTATGGTTTTAACGTCGAGAATTTAAGGTGTTAATGTAGAGAATTCGTGATCGGGCAATTAGCCGCTTCGGGATTGCAGATAATCGATGATGCTGCCCTCGACCGATTTTTCGGGATAAAAAGGGCGGCCATCAAGGTGTGAGAATACAAAATCAAAACAGGTGACGAGATAGCTCACATCGCCAGAAAACGGGCTGTCCGTGTCAATACACCAGCGGCCAATGGTCGCCAGAGCAGACTGTATCCAGGCGTAAGATTGAACCGTCTCGAAGGCCTGATAATGGTCGGCCGCAAAAGTCGTTTGACTCAACTGCACACAGTGGTCGTGCAAAACGCTCAGGCGTTGTAGCAGCAACTCGCCGTCAGATTGACTGATCCGTTGAGAACGCACCAGCGCATTAACGTAAGTGGGCCAGTAATAAATACTGTGAAATAACAAGTCCTTGCCTGCTGTGGTCAGCTTTAGGGAGCCAGGATTGAAAGTGCTTTCAACCTGCGGCGAAAACAACTGAGTCAGACTCTGTTGCAAGTCTTCACGCGGCTGGCTGAAACGTTTGAAAATCATCGGTAGCTGTGGGATAACCGCCGCCTGACAGGTAAAGCTGCTGGCGTGGCCCAGGCTGACGACCGGATAATCACGCAGAGTTTTTTCAAATAGCGCCGCTTCACCCTCGCGCAGGTAATAGCGTGACCCGAGGATTAGCGCGAGTTTTTTCAACACAGTACGCATCCGCAGTGGCACCTGCGCCTTGCATAATGAGGCAAGCACGCTCATTTCCGATGGCACGGTATGCAGCCCGCGAGCTGCTACGTAACTCAGATTGTCGCAAAGCGCATAGTCGAGCCAGGCAAGAGTTAGCTCAGATCGAACGTTGGGAATAGCCAGTACATTGTTGCCATAAAGTTTGCGCTGATCAGCATAACGAGTGGTGATATCCAGCACGTTGTCGATAGCACCAAGGCTAATGCCCGGTAGCAGCGCACGGGTTATCTGAAACGCAGTCAGCGCATAACTGAACGCAAATCCTTCTTTGCCAAGCAGGCAAGATTCAGGAATAAAACACTGTTCAAATTCAATGCCGGCAATCTGGCAGCTGCGCACTCCCTGCGTCGAAAAGCGCGGCAGAATTTTATGATTCTCTTTGGTCAATAATTGGGTGTCTATCAGAAATAACGAGTGCGTGCGCATTCCCTGTTCCGGGCTGGTTCGTGCTTGCAAAACGATGCCGCCGGCTCGGCCAATATTGTTGATAACCTGCTTGTGTCCCTGAAGAAGATAGCCTCCGGAAACTGGTCTGGCGGTCAGTTGATTACCTGCAAAATCATTGCCGTGATCCAGTTCATGATAAGCAATGGCGATTTTCTTTTTCGAGGCCAGCAGGGCATTGCACTGTGCTTTTTGTTCGCCAGAACCGGCTACCCAGACATTGGTTGCTGCCATAAACGAGGTAAGGATATAACCCAGACCTAGCCCAAGATCGCGGGCGCAAAGCCTGCGCAGCAAGGCCATCAGCGCGGGCATGTCGAGTGCAGGTTGACCGTTCTCATCGGTCGCCAGCAGGGAAGGTATGCCGATATTATCAAGTTCTTCTTCGGCCGATTCGTTGAGTATTGCTGCTTCATCAAGCATCAAAATAAAGGCTGGACGCAGTCCTGGAGAGCGGGCCAGCAATTGATCGAGTTGCCGAGTGGTTTCAGTTATATTCATCCGATAGACCCTCTAGCCTGCCAGCGGCAGTGGAAAGAAAGAGATCAGCTGATTCTGCTCAATGCTGGATTGAACCTGCTGCATAAGCTGTTCATCGAGACTGGCAGAGACTCGAATCAATCTCCCCAAACAGGCACAGAGCGCGCTGCCGTCCCGCCACTGGATTGCCAGAAGCCGATGGGAATGCACAAAAGCCTGAATGCAGCATCCGGCAGCAAAGATGCGAGTGTAGGTTTCTGCCATCGCGAAGCTTTGAGCGCTAATTTGCGTCGTCGGCGTTTGGGAAAGGAAGAAATCATCGACCTGCGCAAGCTGAATCAGCAATTCACTTATCTGCACGGTCAACTTTTGCCGTATCTCCGGCGCAATATTCTCAACGTCAGAAAGTTGACGCTGCGCCTCGAACAGGCTTTGGACGATAAAGTCTTGTCCCTTCGCGGAAAGCTTTAACTTTTCAGGCTGGAGCGTTTCGATGGGTTCTTCAATATTGAAAAGAGTGCCTAGCAGCGCCGACATTTCTGGCGGCGTATTATTGCGACGACGCTGGCGCGCCATCATCGGCAGTTGCACCACCAGCGCCTGCTGATTAACCACCGTATTACCGTCGAACAGGCTGACCAGGCGACAGTCACGTTGCAGTTTGCTGAAGTGACCAAACTCGCCATCCTGTTCCAGATAAGCGCGTGCGCCAAGCACATCGACCAGTCCGTCAACCATATTTTCAATGCTGGCCGGAACATAAGCCTTCGCGGCCGCCGAAATAGTGCTCATCTGCTGGGGCAGCACGTTAATGGCGCGGCTGCTAAATAATCCGACCAGATCGCCAATCAGCAGATCGGCTGCCGAATCACTGAGGCGGCGACGCACGTTTGCCAGTTGCGACAGCGAGGAATGATAAATCTGACGCTGGGCGGCATAGTTGAAAGCCAGGCGCAGCGCGCTATCACCGGCCCCGCAGGAAAGTGCAGTACACAGCGTGCGGCTTATCTGAAAGCCGCAGAGCATAATTTCCAGACCTTGACCGGCTCGGCCAACTAACGCTGAGGCAGGCAATGCGGCATTGTGAAAACACACGCCGCTGATATCCGCGCCTTTAATACCGTGCGTCAGCAGCTTTGGTTCATAACTCACTGCGCTTTCTGGAAGTTTGGCTTTCTCCACGAGAAACACGCTGAAATCACGGGCATTATTTCGCGCCGCCGTGCGGGCAAAAACTGTCAAAGATGAGGAGCGGCGGGCATTATTGATAAGGTATTTTTTGCCGTTTAGCAGATAGCCTTCATTCGTTTCGCTGCACAGCGTGTCGGTGGCCGAAATATCGCTGCCGTGCGGATGTTCAGTTAATGCCAGCGAAACCAGATTATGGCGTAATATTGACTCCGCCAGTTGCGCACGTTGGGTATTCGAGCCCCCAACCCAGACACAAATAGCGCCCAGCATGGTTTTTCCGTGCGCAATTGCGGCGGTTAAATCTCTGCGCGAAGTTAAGCGAATTAAATTAAAAAGCTCGTCATAGCCTTTTAATTTACCGCCGAACTCCTGCGGGACATAATACTCTGTCAATCCCCACGTATTAAGCTCTAGAAGAATATCCTCGGGGAACGCAGAGTGAATATCATGATGCTTAGCATTCTTATAAGAAAGTATATTTTCTCCGTCAACAGGGTTACCGAAGAATTCCTCATAATTAAGCGTTAAATCATAAAGAGAGTTCATAATTTCCCTTACTTCAAAAGATGAAGTCGTTGAGTCATTGAATGAGGGGAGAGATGCGTTATTCAATGCGCCGATTTATTATTTGGTCGTGGCAGGTAATTCATCAAATCCAAAAATCGAGGGTAATTCGCCTTTAAGCCACAGCTCTTTTGTCCTCCTGCGCTGAACCTTACCGCTGGTTGTGCGAGGAAGCGTACCGCGAGCGATCAGGGTAATTACGGCAATGGGAACCTCAAAATAACGGCTGATTTCATAGCGAATTTGGGTCATTAACTGGGTCAGCTGCTCGCTATTCAGCCCGTGGCGCCTGTCAATTTCCTGTACCACAACCACGCGCTCGCCTTTTCCGTTATCCAGTCCAAATGCTGCCGATAATCCGCTGGCAAATAGCGGCGCCGACTCTTTGATTCGTTGCTCAATATCTTGAGGATAGATATTGCGACCATTTACTATCACCAAATCTTTCTGGCGACCGGTAATATAAAGCTCATTGTGATGCAGAAATCCGAGGTCACCGGTGCGTAAGTAATGTTTGCCGTTAGAAGGCGAAAGCTCGGCGTGGAAGGTTTCCTGCGTTTGCTCGGCTTTTCCCCAATATCCCTTGGTAACGCTCTGGCCGTTGACCCAAACCTCACCGACCTCGGCATCAGGCAGCTGCTGATGAGTCATCGGGTCGACAATTTTCACATCGAGATCGTAGGTCTGCCCGGAGCTGACCAGCGTTAACGATGAATCGGATTCAGGCGGCTGGAAAATAATCTTGTTAGATTCCAATGCTTCCCGGTCAACGTGTAGAGTTTTAACCTCGACGCCCGGCGTGCCACCGGTGACAAATAAGGTCGTTTCTGCCATACCGTAGCAGGTATAAAACATGTTGCGCTTGAAACCGTGGCGGGCAAAACGTTCTGAAAATGCATCAATCGTTTGCGCCTTAATAGGCTCAGAACCGTTGAAACAGGAGTGCCAGTGCGAGAGATCAATGCCTTCCAGCTTATCGTCGTTGGCCTTTTCAAGGCTGTGTTCAAAGCAAAAGTTTGGGCCGCCTGAGGAGTTTATTTTGTAATCGCTTACCGCTTTTATCCAGTTCATTGGATGTTTAACAAAAGCCACTGGAGACATCATGACCAGCGTGGAGCCAAGATATATCGTTTGAAGAATCAATCCGATCAGGCCCATATCGTGATAGAACGGTAGCCAGCCACCGACGACAGTATTGTGGTCATGCTGATACATATGCTTGATTAACATGCTGTTATGCATGAGATTACCGTGACTAACCATCACTCCTTTGGGATTACCCGTCGAGCCAGAGGTATATTGCAGGAAAGCCAGATCGTCAGGCTGTACGTTGCAGGTGGTCCAGGGGCGATTGCCCGCTATTTGATCTGAAGGCAAGCAGGGCGTCGAGGAGTAGGGGGTTTCACCAAGCCATTCCAATACTTCGCCATGGAGTTTATCGGTTGTCAAAATGATATTAATCGTCGCATCGTGCATAATATGCTCGATGCGCTGAAAATGCGGCGACTTTTTAGCATATAAAGACATCGGCACGGCAATAATGCCGCAGAACTCACAGGCCATAAAAGCAACAATAAATTCAATTCCGGTGCGATAAAGTAATAATGCTCGATCTCCTTTTCTAAAGTTTTGCTGTAAATATCCTGCCAGCGTTAAAACCTTTCGATGGATTTCACCATAATTCAGGCGCTCAGCCTCTTCGCCTTTATCGTTAAGCATGATAACAGCGTATTTCGCCGCATAATGCTCAGCATTGTAATTAAGGCAGTCGACAATTGTTTCCATTTTCTCTACCCCATAGTAAATAGTAAACAGTGAATTTATTTACCTCTAAAAGTCTGATGAAGAAGAGTGATAGTGTGATTATAGCGGGGTATGTTGATGTGCTATTTCTTTAAAAGCCTTTACCCTGTCATATTCGACAGGGTAAAAGGAAAATCAGATCTGTCGTATTCACACAATGAATGAATCGCGGCTACAATTTGGGGTTGCTTAAAAGTGGCTACTGCATTAAATAGCCAAAAGCCATATAAACATAGGCGCGCGCGCCCCACTAACAGACAGTTTTCATTGATATAAATTGTGGGATTGTGGTGATCACCATGCTCAATATTTTCGCTTCCACGAAGTGTGATTGAGCCACTGAATCAGTACGGAAATTTGTGCGTGCATTCTTTACCGCAATTTCAGTATTTCTTCACGATCAGCGCGGCCACATAAAACGTTATAAAAGAGATTCGGGTGTGAATTGGCTATGTGAAACAGTGATTGCGCTTATCAGGCAAGATGAAAATTCGCCGAGTTAATATAGTCGAATTGAAATAGCAGAGTTGAAATAGCCAAATTAAAATAAATGTCCCATAAAACAATCGAGTAGCAAATTTTTGTTATCCCCTTTACGGGTAATGACGGCAATGTCATTGCTTAGAGCATAGCTCTGCTGGTTGATACATTTTAACTCGCCTTTATCGACCCATATATTGGCGTAATGGGAGGGTAAAAACCCTACAAACTTGCCGGTTAAGATTAGAAAAGCAATGCCTTCACGGTCGCTGGCCCGTGCTGCGGGCTTCATTATGTTGTAAATCTCGAGAGCATCGGCATCAATTCGGCCATTCGGCATCACAGCATCTAGATTTTTAATCTCATCCTCCCTAATTTCACGCGGATAATTAAAAAGTGGATGCCCTTTGCCGCAATAAAGGAAAGACTGTTCGCTGTAAATCGACTGATAATTGAGACTAGAAAGCACGGAGTTTAATGGGATAACGCCCACGTGCAGGCGGCCGTCCATAACCTTTCGTTCAATTTCGTCTTGAGTGGTCATACTAATATTAATAACCACCTCGTCACCTTTACCGCGCAAAAATGACAGGGCGTTGGTGATTTTCATTTCCGGCTGTGTAACCAGATTATTGATGATACCAATATTAAATTCACCGCGCAGATGGTCATGAATCTGATTCATCTGCTGGCGAAAGTTCTCCACCGCCGCCAATAGGGTCTCGCTGTCACGCAAGACAATCAGGCCCTCTTCCGTTAAAGAAAACCCGGCTCTTCCGCGATAACAGAGTCGGATACCCAAACGTTTTTCGAGATCCCCCATGTGCAGGCTGATAGCCGAGCGGGTAATACCTAACAGTGTTTCTGCGGCGGTAAAACTGCCACATTCCGCCACGGATTTGAATACTTTCAAAAGCTTAATATCGACGTCAGCAATTTGACCTATCTTCGACTTTTTATTGTGCATTTGCGTGAGTAAATCACTATCTGAACATAAGATAATTTAGATTTAACTCACCAACTGACTCATTGCAAACTCTTAATTACTTCCCACTCAACAAAAGCAGGACAGCGGCAATGACTCAGGCTTACGACATCGAAAAACTTAATCTACAGGCGCACTGGATGCCGTTCAGTGCAAACCGTAACTTCCAGCGTGACCCTCGTTTTATCGTTGCGGCAGAAGGGGAGTGGTTGGTCGATAATGAAGGGCGTAAAATTTACGATAGCCTTTCCGGGCTGTGGACCTGCGGCGCTGGACACGTTCGTCATGAAATCCAGCAGGCGGTGAGTAAGCAACTCGGCACGCTAGACTATTCCCCAGGATTTCAATTTGCGCACCCGCTTTCGTTTAAATTGGCAGAAAGAATTGCCGACCACATGCCTGACCCACTCAACCACGTATTTTTTACCGGTTCAGGCTCTGAGTCGGCCGATACCGCTGTAAAAATAGCCCGCGCTTACTGGCGGATAAAAGGTCAACCTTCCAAGACTAAACTGATTGGCCGCGCTCGTGGTTATCACGGAGTCAATATCGCCGGGACTAGTCTGGGAGGTATTGGCGGTAATCGCAAAATGTTTGGTCAGTTTATGGATGTAGATCACCTGCCACATACGCTGCAAAGTGGGCTTTCATTCACCAAAGGAATGGCTGAAACGGGCGGTGTTGAGCTTGCTAATGAAATGCTCAAACTGATTGAATTGCATGATGCATCTAATATAGCCGCGCTGATTGTCGAGCCGATTTCAGGTTCGGCCGGTGCTATTGTGCCACCACAAGGGTATTTGCAGCGCTTGCGTGAGATCTGTGATCAGCACAATATTTTGCTTATTTTTGATGAGGTTATTACCGGATTTGGTCGTATGGGGCGTTGGTCAGGCGCAGAATATTTTGGAGTAACGCCGGATATGCTCAACTTTGCAAAGCAGATAACCAACGGCGCGGTACCTCTTGGCGGCGTGGTGGCGTCCAGCGAGATTTATCAGACATTTATGTCGCAGTCATTGCCTGAGCACCTGGTGGAGTTCCCCCATGGTTATACTTATTCTGGGCATCCGGTTGCTTGTGCAGCAGCCCTGGCGACGCTTGATATCATGGAAAATGAACAGCTTATCTCCCGCTCGGCTGAGTTGGCTCCGTATTTTGAGCAACAGCTTCATAAGCTTAAATCTTGCCCAAATGTGGTGGATATTCGCAACTGCGGCCTGGTAGGTGCTATCCAACTCGCCCCGCGTGAAGGCGACGCGGCAATACGCCCGTTTGATGCGGGAATGGCATTGTGGAAAGCAGGATTCTATGTGCGATTTGGCGGAGACTCGCTGCAATTTGGACCGATGTTCACAACACAACCGAGAGAACTCGACAATTTGTTCAATGCGGTAAATGACGTTCTTCACCATATTAAATAAAGAAATCGTTTTAATAAAAAAACCACGCAATTGCGTGGTTTTAATGAAATATTTTCAGCGATTGGCGATATAAAAGAAATTAACCAATATTAAATCCGAGCTCATGGGCAAGTTGATTAGTCTCAATCGTGAAGGCTAACACAGGCCAAGCTTTAGGATTTTCATTAACTGCAAGGTTATATTCAGCATCGCTAGCAGGTATACGATTATCTATTAGAAAGTAACCAATTAATGGTTTTCGAATAAAGATCCGCTTTGATGCACCATCCTGATCTATCTCATAATCACTGACTATTAATGCCTGTTGGCTAGGACTAAGGTGCGGATTGGGTCTAAGTTCGAGTTCAATTATTGTCTCCCATTCATTATCAGGCTCAGGTGGGACACCCCTACAGCGCTCAAAAGCATCCGTGCTATCTCTCATGCTTCTGGCTTCCTTCGATGGTTTAATCACTGTTGGTCGGCTTTTGAAGCGACCAACAATGAAATCTCGGTACGCCATGTTATCCCAACAAAAGGCGCGTACATGGTAGCGGTTATTAACGAATGCAATCGCCGTGGGCGTCAACTGACGACTACGTCCTTCGGGTGAACTCATTGTTGCTATTACAGCTTGGATAGAACGCTTGTGCTCAATAGCCGAAAGTAAACAGGAAATTACGGGTAAATCGTGACGGCGTATCAGCATCGGCATTTCAGTGGTGTGGGCGGCCATGGGCGGCGCATATTCTTCAATAGCCTGCCACTGTAAATCTGTCTTGGACAGCAGCACCGGTTCAAAGCTTTCAGTGGGTTGGTAGTAAGGAATACCTAACTGATAGGGCTTTAATGCTTTAGGTGCGAGTTGCTGGTAAAGCTTTATATCTTTCTGAGCCTGGGGACGTGAGATACCAAAGGTTTCCATCAGCATAGTCGTTGTTAGCCGTCGCTCCCACAGTAGCTGCCGCTCAATGTAACACAAACGCAGCCACTGAGGATGCGAGTACGCGCCAGCTTCGAGTCTTTTACTGGCCAGATCCGCAGCGGATATTGTTTGAGTGTCTGATTTGATCACTGGTTTTATGTACTGCGCGTACCGCATATCGTAACCCTTCTACTCTCTCTTAATTGCTCGTAACCTCGAAAGTATAAGTTACTACTGTATAAATATCTACTACCCATAATTAATATAGGGGTGTATAAAATATACATGTAAGTTTATTGTATCCACAGTTGGACTTAACCAATAATCAAGGGTACAGGAGAATTCTGTGAGCTTTAACACACTCAATACCAATTTGTTTAAACCGATCTCGGGTGAGAATGGGCAGTCTGTGCTCGCGTTATTAGTTGATCTCGATGCTTTCCTTGATCCGGCCCAGTTAGAGGATGAACCTACACCACAACAGGTAAGAGTCTTTCTCCGAGATTATATCGCCAATAAGAACTTGCTCCTTGAGATAGAGTCAGGTGAGGTGATGATGGGAAACAATCCTACAGAATATTATGTTTATAACCGTTTGCGTGATACTGGATGGATTAGGGAAGAGCGGGAGAGCGGGTATCGAGACGTTGCATGGATGGCGCAAGATGCACGAAGACTGTTGCATTTCCTTGGCAGTATGAGTGCCGAGCACCCCTCGTTAGGTGTGGTGTGCCTGGCAGTTCGCTCTAATCTTTCTGAAGTGGTTAAAGACTCAGTCAACGGATCGCTAGTGCGCAAAGCAGCTGATGACATGGAGGATTTTTTAAATCGACTTAGAGCCCTCGTGGGTAACATTAGAGAAATTCACCATGAGATGAGCGGTGGTGATGTTCAATGCAGTCGCCATTTCGCTTTCTACTTTAAAGAATACTTAGGTGAGCTTTTTCTGCCCAACATTGAGAAACTAGCTTTAAAAGGAAATCCTAACCTCCACGCCAGTAAAATTCGTAAGCTAGTCAGCGATATCCGTTTCAATCCAGAGCTTCTTGAAGCGTGCGCCAGAGCCTATAAGCGTGACGATATTTCTAATCCCTCGGCTCAACTTGTGGGCGCAGATTTGGATCGATTATGCAAAGCGTTTGATGGAATTAGTCCACTATTTATTAAAACTCAGCACTATGCTCGCCGCATAACTCGTCGAATGTACGAGAAGATAAAATATACTGTGCACACTCCAAGCAATTTGGGCCAACAAATTCAGACTTTGCTTGAGCGCATTGGGAAAGAAGTTTCGTTAGGCACCTTGCCTAGCCCTTTAATAGGTGAAGAACTTCTCGCTTCTTGCCGGTTGGCTACCCCTAAGGCAAAGAAAATATTGCCCGTTCCAACGGTACGCAAACAGCAAAAACCATTGTGGGAAAAACGTGCATATAACCAGCTCAAGCAAGAGCACATTAACTTTCAGAACTGCGATCCTGTACGTGTTGTCGGCTTCATTGAATCGAATCTTGGGGAACGGATACAGATGACCACGGATGATCTCATGATCGATACGGCAGATGACATGATGGCAACGCTTCACCTACGCCTGTTGGCACAAGGCGTATCTAAAACTCACCCTCTCTTCCCCCTGCAGTCCATTTACAGCGTTGAGTTTGATGAAGGGAAGTGGACAAAACTTAGACAAATGGCCGGTCGTCGCTTAATAATCCGTCGGCTTGTCACTTCGGAGAAATACTCACATGACCAGTGAAAGTGTACTCAGAGAACTAAGTGATATCGAGGCAAAAATATCCGCTGACTATGCTGATAGCTTACGTAACACGGCAGCCTATCTACTGCAGAAACAATGGGTATGGGAGGGGAAGCGTGGCCAAAAAGAGCATTTCAAATTATGTAAAGATAATCAGGCCTATTTTAACAAGCTCTTTGATGGGGTGGGTATGACGTGGTGCTACGATCGCAACTTTGGCTATGCGGGGGTCTTACCGCAAGGATCTGGTAAACAGCTGGATATAACCTCCACGCTATTCCTACTTATTCTACGGAAAATGTATGACGCTGAAGCGTCGATGGGAAATACGGAAGCTGGGCGTGCAAGACCGCCAACGATTGAATTACTGAACCAGTACGAACAGGTTAAGGGAGATAAACCTACTATAACAGAAACCAGTAATGCCCTAGAAAATCTCAGAGGGAAGGGAATTATTGAGCTTGGAAATAGAGACCTCGATACAAAACTCCAGGAGGTGACTGTGCTTCCTAATATTATCCTTGTAGTAGATCAAACCTATTTAGGCACGCTCAATCGCTTTATGGATAGCTACGCATCTGAATCTGTTTCTAGCGAAGTGGCATATGAAGAAAATGATGTTAATAAGACAAAGGAGATCTCCGATGAAAGAACAGAATAACCGTTCAGCACATATTCTTCATAATGTTGTATTAGCACAGTGGAATCAGTTTGAATTAGAGATGTTAATTCTGAATGTGGCTGCTACGCTCTTATCGGGTGAGAATGGGGCGGGAAAAACAACGATTTTTGATGCGATCCAATTTGTACTGATGGGGGGAGACCAACGTAAAACCCGCTACAACTCAGCCTTTGATGCCAAAAGCTCGGGGCGTTCTGCGCGCAGTTATGCTTTGGGCGAGTTCATAGAAAACGATGTAAAAAGCTGTCAGCGTGAGAGTGCAAATACTTATATTTTCTTAAACTGGTACGATAATAATCAACGTCCTTATTCTTTTGGATTGTCTATTTATGCTAATAGTCAGTTACCAAACATTGATACCCGTGGCCATATCATTAAAGGCCGCCACATCACTAAA
The DNA here is from genome assembly GCA_963747655.1 of uncultured Gammaproteobacteria bacterium. Taxonomy (GTDB): domain Bacteria; phylum Pseudomonadota; class Gammaproteobacteria; order Enterobacterales; family Enterobacteriaceae; genus Rouxiella. Next base: position 443,011 of record CAVVFS010000001.1, read on the forward strand.
GCTGATTTGTTGTCTAGGGATAACGCCTTTTTACCATGGCGTGAATTTGTTGAATGCATGAAGCTTAATACCAAAGATAGTAATGGTGCGGTGAGCTATGAGTTAATCGATAATGCGCGGACAATACGAGAAAAAATTGCTGAGGCGATGTCCCTTAATCAGACGCGCGGTGCCAAGATTGAGCCTGATTTGCTAGTTAAGACGCTATCAAATGCGTTAAAACTGAAGATGGATAGCCCAATTGATCCCTTTATCAGAGACTTTATTCTGCCTCAAGATTCCATTGAAACCCACCAGATGCGCGAAGATCTTCTTGAGCACCAACGTATTGAGGAAGAGATTGCACGTGCCGAGAGCCATAAAAGTGCACGCGAGTCCTTGATCTTAGAAGCGAAGAAACTCACCCAGTATCGTACTAATGCCCATCACGCTGTTTGGGTTTCGCAGCAGGCTGAGACTGTCCGACTCAATGAAGAGCTTGGTCGTAAAGAAGATGCCAAAATAGTAGCGCAAGAGTGTCAGTCAACAGCTAAACGCACTATCGATAGAGAGGAACTGCGGCTACCGGAACTCAAGCAAATTCGTGATGATGCCCTTGTAGCATGGCAAAATTCTGATGCTGCAAACCTTAACAGAGCTATTGATGTTGCAAAGAATACCGTTTCTCAATCCAAAAATAATCTCACTAACGCAATATATTCATTGCAAAAGGCATTGCGTGAGGTCATTCATCAACGATTTTATGACACTTTCGGTATCCAGAGTTTCGAGCTTTTAGCTAAGCATTGGGTTACGAACGCGGGCATTCTTGATAGCGCAGGCGCAGATAGTCTCTGCGCATCGGAACTTGAGAGAACGCTCAAGGTGACCGACAAGCTTAAAAGTGCAAAAGCAATGCTGGACGAGATGGCAGAACGTATAGAGGCTGCTGATAAAGATGTAAGCCTCAACTCAATGCAAACTAGTGATAAATTTAAGGTTATGAATGCGCGCATTGAGCGACTTAGAAAGGGACTTTCGGATATCAACTCAGCGACGGGCATGGCCATTGAACTACTCAAACGTGCGGGAATTGAATCTATGCCTGTCTGTGACCTCTGTGAGATCCCAAATAAAGATTGGCAAGAGGCGGTAGAGTCGTATTTGGGATCGAATCGCGAAGCATTGGTGGTGAGTGTACGTGATTTTGACCATGCTATCGAAGTGTATGAATCTGCACAGAAGGTAGATCCACGACTTAAACGTGTGCGTATCATTAACCCAGATCATGCTTTAGCCGCCAATAAAGTACCTACTGAAAAAATGGTTTCAACTCTGATTGAGACCAGCAATCCAATCGCTCGTGGTTTTATGAACATCGTTCTAGATAGAACTAAAATGGCGGCAACGCGCGATGAACTCCGAAAAGAGCGCAAAGCATTGACGGTATCTGGCCTTACTACCGGTGGTGGTACGGTGGGCAGCACTGCTCAGATTCAAGGGTTATTGATGGGGAAACAAACCAAAGCTGAGCAACTTACGCGCCTGGAGCATGAACTCGAAGTGCTTACACAACGAGTTCCTGTCATTGAGAAGTCTGCAAAAATGCTGAGTACGCTCAACCGGAACTGGGCGGTAATCTCCGCATCTATTGTGAAAAATTCAGCATCAGTAAAGGAAAATAGTAATCTCCTAATACACGATCAAAAAACTTTAGCTGCTGCTATGGGACGGTTGAAACCTCTGACATCGAATGACGAACAGCTTAAAGCTGCAAATGAGCATACTGAAGGGATCTATATAGCATGTTATGAGGCGATCACAAATGCCACATTTGAGCAAAAGCAGGCTAATGAAACTTTAAGTAGCTTGAATATTCAGATTGAAAGCCTCTTAAGAAATAGGAATGAGGCAGAGCGAATCCGCAGTGAAACCGAAAAATCTCCCATACACAATGCAGCCAAAGCGACAGAACGCTGGCAAAACTATGAGCAGAAGTTTGAAGGCGATAAAGAAATCTACTCCCTGATTAGCAACAAGGCCCTGAATGATGCTGGTGATGCGCGAGAAGATGCGGTCAAAACTCACAGAGACCTACACTACAAGGTCGTTAAATTCACAACGGACTTTGCAGAGGATATTGCGAACCGACAGGATCTTCTAGAGGCCGCAAAACCTGATAACGTGAATACAGAGGCGTACTACTTTATTGAAACGGATAGTATGGCATGGGTTGAGCGTGTCTTGACTGTAGAGCTTTTACATCATCGTCAAGAGGCCCAAGAAGCTGCGGAGAAGATGGAGAAAAACTTCCGAGGCATCATTGTAGGTGAGCTCAGAAATCGTTTTGAGCAGATGAAATATACCTTCAATCAGCTCAATAATTTGCTCAAAAAGGTTCCGTTTCACAACCATATCTATAGCTTCCACTCTAAAGTTCGTGAGATAGAGAGCCTTAGTACTGTTTATGAGTATATTACGACCGCAGACAGAGAAGAGACCGAGTTAGTAGGGACCCTGTTTGAAACAGTATCAGAACATCCAGCTATAAGACTATTGAAAGAGGCGTTGATCAGCGGGGACGACCTAATCAATGAAATTAGTGATTATCGAAGTTTCTTCACCTATGACATGAAGATGCACAACCCAGACTCTGGAATTGAGCGCAGCGTGGCTGATATGCAAAGTACTGGTTCAGGTGGCGAGCAACAAACACCTGCCTATATTGCGCTAGCAGCGAGTTTTATGAACGTTTACAAGATTTGTGGTAACTCGGCTCAGGGCGCATCTTTGGTGCTACTCGATGAAGCGTTTAACAATATGGATGGTGGAAATGCGAGTGCTGCAGTTGCTTTCCTCAAAAAAATTGGGTTGCAATTGCTCATTGCTGCTCCGCCCGAAGTGACTCTGAAAATTGGTAAAGAGATGAACCAGATTTATACAATCTGCCGAGAGGGCAGGGATGTAGTGATTGACCATACACAGATTTTTGAGGAAGGGCAGGAGCTTATTGACCAACGCAACCCAGTTTATCATCCAAAGCTTGTGGCTGAACGTGCGGCTGAATTGAAAGCTAAATCCGAGGCGATTGAATGATATGAATGCCTATGTTGACAAGCTTATTAATCAATTAATCAAGAAGATTGATAAACCAGAAGGTGTAGAGCTTGGGTGCAGGGTACGTCTCACTGATTATTCCTATAGCTGCTACTTCGCACTCAATAATAGTTCCAAAGCGGCGTTGCATCAGGCATTGGAGTCTGTTCCATATCTGAACGTTCAATATCAGCGTAGAGTGGCCCTGGGAGCATTTAAACATATTGAGCATATTCAGATCATTGATGGTCGCAAGCTAATGGATAGTCAGGGTGTTATGCCTCAGGCAAATGAAATCGACGTTTCATTTAAGTATTTAGAGACAGCAACTTTCAATGTGCCTTGGTGGGATGATATGAAGCCGGAGATTGCCCGGGCATGGTCGAGCAACAAGACGTTTTATGGAGTAAATCGCAATCAGGCAGAACGACTCTTTGATGCAATGAGGGTTATCGAGTGGATCATTCAACAGCCAGATTCTGAGTCGGTACCCGATATTCGTACACTCAGTGCTTTACTATGTGGCAATTCCAAAAAGTTAGAATGTAAGAGTTTTTCTGGCCTTATCCGAAAATTAATGTTGCCGCATATCGACGATGATGCCGTAGATTTGCTTGAAGACGGGGCGAGGCTTTTAGAGTATTTGGGGATAAGCAAATACCCGATACCAATGCGCTTCAAAGCTAATGGGCTATTACAATGCCGGGGTGTCATCGATTTGTCTGCACTACGTTATGGAATCGGTGTCACCCCGGATGAAGTCAAAAGCATTGTTTGGAGGCAGCGACCATCCTATGTGCTTTTCATTGAGAACCGCGCTAGTTTCGAGCGATATGTACGTGAGATTGATGATTTAGGCGTGATTATTTATACCGCAGGCTTCCCACCTCGTTCTTGGGTACGAGTTATGGAGATGATTATCAAAGAGTTACGTGCTGTAATACCGATTTATCATTGGGGTGATCGAGATGTTGGTGGCTACCGAATTCTTGCATTTTTGGCGAGAAGACTTGATATCAATATCCAGCCATACCTTATGGGGGTGGAGGTGAAAGCACAGACTCAAACTGATTGCGGACTAATTGATAAACCTGTAATTGCATTAATGCAGGCGCTTGAATCAGCGAAAAATTATCCAGCTATTTTAGCGCTCTATGCAGATCTAGCAAAACTTCAAATGGAGAATATACCTTGGATCGAGCAGGAGCAGATTGCCCCTGTCAGCCCACAGTAATATTGGAGTCTTTCTGTATCTGCAGATATTTCATGCCCTCATAGTAAAGCCTTTTCGAAGGACTCCATGGGCTTACTATTGAATTCGAAATTATGAGCAAAACGAGATACTTTTTTTTCTTATCAACAACTCCGCACATATAGTTTTGGGCGGAGTTGAATTTTTATCAGTTAGCAGTGAAGATTTTATACATTTCTCAGTGAGGACAATATGTTTTTAGTTATATTAATAGCAGCATTTCTAGTAGGGAATAGTTTTTCAATATTCGCAATTTGCTTGTCCTTCAGAGATGCTATTCCACCAGAAAAATATCCCTCTATGAATGCTTTAATTCCTTCGATGCTTCTTTCAGTATAAAATCCGCTAGAAAGAACTTCCCCAATATTGTTGAATTCTGCATGGCCAAACCTTTCCATGAAAACGATATCTTTATTCAAAAGCTGACATTCCATCAGCATACTTATCCCATCTGTAATAATTAGATCACAGGCAGATGATATTTCGGCATATTCTGCTCCATAATAAGAATGGCAATTATCCATGCTATCCCAGGTGGTTATAAATGTTTCGTACTCGCCATCTGGGATTGGTGACATGTTGCCTGTGAGTTGAGTGACTAATGCCGGGTGAGGACAGAAGACGAAATCAATGTCTTTCATTGTTTCCGCAAGGATAAGCATATCCTTCCAGACCCAAGGGAACATACCAAAATCACTCCAACCCTGAGTAATACTGTGGTGTGGCGACCAAAGTATTTTCTTATTTCCACGATCTTTAAATGGCCACAAGGGTTTGACGTTTAAAAGATAATCAATTTTTGGATGACCTACAACCGCAAACTGTCTTCCATCCATAGAACCATTGCTTATTGCGTTATGTTTTACATACTCACTTGAACAGTAAGTCCTCCAGCTTCTTCTATGATAAAGGCTGTCTACGGCTGAATCCTTGATGTCGCCAGTATAGTTAGCATTTTTAATAATATTTGATATTCCATATGAAACTATTGCTAACTTGGTAAAATTAAGATTTTCAGAGGAAAGAGCGGGTGGATAATCTGGATCCCATTGAGACTGTCTAAAGATTACATCAGGTGATATGGAAACTAAAATATCAAGAGCTTGGTAAGAGTCTTGCATCCCTAGCCTAATGTGATGAATCCCTTTTTCTTCTAGAAAAGAGTGCACTTCATTTTCACCATCATATGAGCTTTGTCCTGGGAATTTTTTATTAATGGATGCTACAATGACTTCTACTTCATCAATTTGAGATAGCTCAGAAACTATACCACCTATAGCATGCCAGGCATTTATATTATTTACTAAAAAAAGAACCTTATTTTTTGTTATAATTGATTCTTTAGTGTTTTTTGCAATTAAATTTAATATCATCTTATATGAGGCTAAGGATGACTTCAGTTCAGGAAGGTAATTTAATGGTTCGACTTTATCACTAACAATTTGAATATTATCTTTTACTAAGTTTAATTCACGGTTAGTTGCATCTGACAATTCTGACTGAGATGAGCTAATTCTATTTGCAATTACATCTAACAAGTCAACTTTATTATTAATTATACCCAATGAATCAATTTTATTATTAGTTTCCTCTAAAAAATATTTTAGAGCTTCTTGGCTTCTGTTCAAAGCTGCAATATTTTCTTCAACGCTATTAAATCTTTCGTTGTATTCGTATGTCGCAAATGCCTTTCTTTTTATTTTTACAAAAAATTCTTTCATTTTCATGTGTTTTGCCTGACTACCGTTGTTAACTTTATTTAAAGTATCATATTAATCCCTCAGAGGAAATGCAAGTCGCTGACAAAGAATAAGCTTTATAACATTCTGGGCTTGATACTATACAATTGATGTCAGGCATAAAACCAGTTCTACGGCAAGGTTAACCACATATCAGTAACCGTGCCTTAAGAATAGACTGAATATTACTAAACGAGATCTGCGTCAAAAAATGATTTTTTTAGGTAGTGCGATGTTATTCCAGGAACCAATTAGTATCTATTATGATATTTATAAATCGGCTCTAATTATCTAAGTTAGAGGAAAATGTAATTATTTCCGCATTTGCTTACGATAGTTTTCAAAATAATATGCATGATGAATATCAAGGCAAATCCGCCTGACTCATATCAAACGTTTGTTACGAAGCACTCAGAGGGCCATGGGCTTATAGCAAATTTTAGACGTTGAATGGCGATGATTAAGATATGTACTTCTAATTTAGAATTAGAATTTAGTTTTATGGAAAATATTTTGTAGTCTTCTTTGGTTTTCGGCCTTTATCAGATTCAGTTAAACCTCATGAGACAACTAAAAACGTAGACGTTGAATCGTGATTTTTCATGCATGCATTTGATTTATAATAAATTATAAGATAATCTTAATTTGTACTCATATCTATATCCACTTTTCTTAATGCTAGCCTTTAATGCCATACTTCACTATCCATGTTGGGTGGAGAATAAAGAATGTTTCATTATAGTCGAAGAATATTCGGTTCATATAAAGCATGCCATAAGCGCATGCTTTATATAAAATAGTATTAGATTATGGATTATAGGGTTCTGAAAGCTCCTGTCCTTTAACCCCAGCATAGGCAACTATCACTTCGACCGGCTCGTCTGTGGTAAAACCTCGATGTATATCATCGACAGATTCGTTAAAAGCTTCACCCGCTATGAATTTACGACTTTCACCTGTTTGTTTATCCTCAATAGTTAACGAACCAGAAATAATATAGGCAACATTAGGCATAGGGTGAGTGTGCCAAGGCAAAGTGGTATTAGCTTCAAAATGCATTTTCATGACGGTTAAACACTGTTTACCTTCTGGATATTTATCGTAAGCTTTACCGTTCCATGCGCTACCGCTGCTTACAAGCTCCTCAGATTTTACACCTTCTGATTCGAATTCAGACGTTTGGTCAGTTTGTTCTTTAGAATGAGTAGACATAAAGCAATCCTTATTGGCGTTAAAATTAATTACGTTTTACAAAAGAGATATTTTCTAGAGTGGTCTAAATCTTTTAAACCCCGACTACATTGCAGCCCAAGCCTGTCAGGCCTCTACTTGAACTTTCTCGCGGCGTAATACCAATGTGTTAACGCCTATACACAGCAGTAAACAGAACGCAGATAACCACATTCCATGCGCCATACCTGATGAAAATGAGGTGAGATCACTATGAGCAATCATCGCGCCAAACAAACCAACACCAATAACCCCTCCGATTTGTCTGGCCGATGCCATTAAGCCAGAAGCCATTCCCGCATCATGTTGAGAGACTGATGACAACATGGAGTTCGTGATTGAAGGCACAGACATTGCGCTGCCAATACCAACCATCATCAGCGTGCCGTTAAGGAACCATAGAGAACTGGACTCTGTTAACTGTGATAGCAAAATAAATCCGATAATCTGAACACCAAAACCGGTTGTTATGATCCGTATATCGCTGACTTTCTTGGCCACGCGTGTGGAGATCATCGTAGAAATTGTCAGCACTGCCGTTAGAGGAATAAACGATAATCCTGTTTTAATCGCATCGTAATGAAGAATGCTTTGGAAGTAGATGCTCAGGTCAAAGACGGTGCCATAAAAGGTCAGATTTATTACCGCGCCACAAAGAGCGGTAGTGGCTAAAACCTTATTCTTAGCTAGACGCGCAGGCAGCATGGGGAACTTAACGCGTCTTTGAACCATGATAAACAGTACTAAAAATAAGGCGGCAACGGCCATCATAATCAACGGCCTACGGGTCCATCCCTCAGAACTTGACTGCGTTAATGCGTAGGTTAATGCCGCAATGCTTATCGCAATCGTGCCTTGACCTAATCCATCAACTTTTTTATTTACCCGAGGTGAGGCCGGAGCCGAACGCAAAATTAATAAAATTGCCAGCAAGCCCAGAGGCAAATTAATAAGGAAAACGCTGCGCCAGCCGAAATACTGTATTAAAACACCTCCTAAAACAGGCCCGGCGGCCAAGGCAATACCTCCGCAGGCTCCCCAGGTGGCAACAGCGGTTCTTCTCATGGACGGATCAGTAAACGACAGTCTTATCAATGTGAGGGAAGTGGGCACAAGGAGGGCAGCACCAATACCCTGGACTCCCCGAAGAGCAATGAGCATAGACATGCTATTGGCAAGGCCACATCCAATGGAGCCAATTGTAAATAGAGCGAATCCCCAGGTGAAAATAGTTCGTGCACCGAACTTATTACCGAAAGCCCCACCAATAATTAGCAAGGCAGCAAATACCAAAGCGTAGCTGTTTATGACCCATTGTAGGCCGGTAAGATTGGTGTTAAAGGCATGCTTTAACGAGCCTAATCCTACATTCACCACGCTCACATCGAGCTGGACTACAAGGAATCCCATACACGTTGCAAGCTGTATGGCTATCAACGAAGGAGTATATTTTGACATTGCACATATCCAATATAAAAAATTCAATGTGAGAATACGCCTTGCCAATACATGTATAAATACTAAAATATGCCTACACGCCATGCAAAAGTGCATACATTATGAATTGGGAAAATTTACGTTTTTTTGTCGCTATAGCAAGGGCTGGCACATTGTCAGGCGCGGCGAGAGATTTAGCGGTTGATCAGGCGACGGTAAGTCGCCGTCTTATGTCACTGGAGGATGAGTTAGATTTGAAACTGATTGAGCGACTTCCTCGCGAGGCCAGGTTGACCGAATCAGGGCTAAGCATTCTTTCAGAAGCTATTGAAATAGAATCAAGTATGTTCAAAATTGAGCGGTTATCTATAGCTCATAAAGAACAGAGAGAGAAAATTACTCTTTCTACCCCTCCGATACTGGCGAGGCATTTCTTTGCCACTAAAATGTTGGCGTTTTCCCAAAGCTTGCCTGGTGTCCTCATATCAGTTTTGAGTGATGCTCATTTTGTCTCTTTATCTAGACTTGAGGCAGATTTGGCGGTTCGTTTATCTCCAGGTATTAAAGACACAGATATAATTAAAAAAGTAGGGAGAATGGACTTTGCTTTGTATGCAATAAATAACTATTGCTATAGAGATAAACCAGGTTCCTGGGAGTTTATAAGCTATTCGGAACGAGTGACAAATTTCGCCCATAAAGAATGGCTTAGTAAAATTATCGGCCAGAGGCGTATCTCATGTGAAATGGCTGATTTAAGCCACCAATATGAAGCTGCGTGTTCAGGGGTTGGTGTTGCAGGTTTGCCCTGTTTTCTTGCGGACCAAGATGCACGTCTCACCAGGCTCAGCACGAATGAATCGATGCTTAGCCTTGATATTTGGATAGCTAAACACCCAGATCGTCGAAATGATCCGTTAGTTATAAAAGCATCAACTGCAATATCAATTCTTTTGGAGGAGGCTGGGCTAGGTTTAAAGTAATTTAATTGATTGTTTATCAGTTAATAGTTAAGCATCCTGATGATCAGTATTTTCCCATCCCCGGCATATAAGTGTATTTTTTCAAAGGATTTTTTAGCTGAAACCAGGCCTGCTCCTCGCTTAAAGCGGACCTATTAACTCGCGCGTTGCTAAACTTACATCTTCAGCCACTGGCTATATGGGCACCAACGCCGAATATATCACCCAGCTGGTGCTAAATTGCTCCAGTAGCTAGAAACATTTTGTTTGGAGTGTCTAGCCTTTTTGACCATTTATCACCCCGCATTTCTCTCTGTACTCTTAGCAAGAGTACCTTTTCTGGGGGAGAACGTGGGGAGATTTTATAATGCCCAAAATTCTCTTTCACGTAGTAGCACTCTATTTACTTTAGTTTCTGCCTAAAATAATTACCGATCACGCATGAGTGATCTATTGACTCTTGCCTCATAAATCTAACGTCTAATCGCCTGAATATAGTAGAAAATTATTTTTCATTTAGGATCCTGTCACGATCTTTTACCAGGGGGGGAAATGTAAATTTTAAAAAATATACTATACCCCCCTATAGTATGATCATATACTCCTCCCTACTATCTAAGGGGTAATCGCTAATGCCACATACACCAGAAGAAAAGAAGAAAGTCCTGGCGCGCGTCAAGCGCGTTCGTGGCCAACTTGTAGCTCTGGAGCTGGCCCTGGAACGTGGGGATGACTGTAGCCCGGTGTTGCAACAGATTTCTGCCATCCGAGGCGCGGTAAACGGTTTGATGGCGGGAGTATTGGAAAGTCATCTGCGGGAAGAATTCAAAAGCGACAATTCCACGGCGGAATCGAGAGATGCCTCTATAGATGATGCCGTTTTACTGATACGGACGTATCTACGTTAATCCATCAATCTTCTGGGCAGCTTGCTTGAGCAGCCTGCCTATTCTTTACCCATAAAGGGGAAACACTATGAAATCACGTGCAGCAGTTGCATTCGGTCCGGGCAAGCCGCTCGAAATTGTAGAGATCGACGTCGAGCCACCTCGCGCCGGTGAAGTTTTGGTCAAAATCACCCATACCGGCGTGTGTCACACTGACGCCTTTACTCTGTCGGGTGATGATCCGGAAGGGGTCTTCCCGGCCGTGCTAGGTCATGAAGGCGCGGGCGTGGTGGTAGAGGTCGGGGAAGGTGTGACCAGCGTTGTGCCTGGCGATCACGTTATTCCTCTCTATACTGCCGAATGTGGCGAATGCCTGTTTTGTAAATCTGGAAAAACCAACCTCTGTGTCGCCGTTCGCGCCACACAGGGTAAAGGATTGATGCCCGATGGCACGACTCGTTTTTCCTACAACGGTCAGCCAATTTTCCACTACATGGGCTGTTCAACTTTCAGCGAATATACCGTGGTGGCCGAAGTCTCTCTGGCGAAGATCAATCCGCAAGCCAACCACGAACACGTCTGCCTGCTTGGCTGCGGTGTCACCACCGGGATTGGCGCAGTTCACAATACGGCAAAAGTTCAGGAAGGCGATTCCGTGGCCATCTTTGGTTTAGGCGGTATCGGGCTAGCTGCCTTGCAGGGCGCTCGTCAGGCTAAAGCGGGCCGCATAATTGCCATCGACACCAACCCGGCGAAATTCGAATTAGCCAAAAAATTCGGTGCCACCGAATGCTTGAATCCCAACGATTTCGACAAGCCAATTCAGGAAGTGATTGTTGAAATGACCGGATGGGGCGTTGACCACTCGTTTGAATGTATTGGCAACGTCAATGTAATGCGCGCTGCGCTGGAAAGTTCTCACCGCGGCTGGGGTCAGTCAGTGATTATCGGCGTAGCGGGCGCAGGCAAAGAGATCTCGACGCGTCCGTTCCAGCTCGTTACCGGTCGTCAATGGAAAGGTTCCGCCTTTGGTGGCGTGAAGGGCAGAACTCAGCTGCCGGGTATGGTTGAAGATGCGATGAAAGGCGACATCGAACTTGAGCCTTTCGTGACTCACACCATGGAACTGGAAAAGATTAACGACGCCTTTGATCTCATGCATGAAGGCAAATCAATCCGTACCGTCATTCATTACTAATCGCTCTTATCTCAAGAGCCAAAACGTGCTGGCTTGTCTTCAGCAGCATGTTTTATATCCTCAACAAGGAGCATTACCATGGCTAATATCAATCTGCACCCTGCAATTAATAATGGTTTCAAACCTGCTGTCGAACACTTTGCTGGCGGGACGTTGAAGTGTCATTGTGAAAGTCACCCGGTTGAAGTTAGCGTTCAGGCTCAGACCATGCACAACCATGCCTGCGGTTGCAGCAAATGCTGGAAACCTGAAGGCGCGACTTTCGCGGTCATCGCGGTAGTGCCACGCGAAAAAGTGAGCGTTATTGCTAATCCTGAAAAGCTCAAAATTGTTGATGAAAATGCGACTATTCAGCGTCACGCTTGTAAAGAATGCGGCGTGCATATGATTGGCCGTATCGAAAATAAAGACCACGCGTTCCACGGTCTGGATTTCGTACATACCGAGCTTTCCGAGCAGTCAGGCTGGTCGGCTCCGGCATTCGCCGCCTTTGTTTCTTCAATCATCGAAAGTGGTGCACCGGTAGCGCAAATGGATGAAGTCAGAAGCAGTCTGAAAAAACTGGGTCTGGAAACCTATGACTGCCTGTCTCCAGCATTGATGGACGTTCTGGCCGCGCAAACGGCTAAACAGAAAGGCACGTATCACGCCTAAGCGTTTTTAAAGAAAACAGGTGAGAAAGTGGAATTAAAAGAGAGACGCGCAAGTTTTGGCGGTTGGCAGGAAGTTTATCAGCATGATTCAGACGTTCTGAACTGTAAGATGAACTTTGCGGTTTACCTGCCGCCGCAGGCTGTAAATGCAAGACTTCCGGTTCTGTACTGGTTGTCGGGATTATCTTGCACCGAGCAAAACTTTATCACCAAGGCTGGGGCGCAAAAGTATGCCGCCGAACACGGCATTATCATCGTTGCTCCCGACACCAGCCCTCGCGGTGAAGGCGTTGCCGATGATGCAGGTTATGATCTTGGGCAAGGCGCGGGATTCTACGTCAATGCGCAGCAAGTACCGTGGGCATCGCATTATCAGATGTACGATTACATTGTCGGGGAGCTTCCTGAGTTAATTGACTCTGTATTTCCTACCAACGGTAACCGCTCAATCAGCGGACATTCAATGGGCGGGCACGGTGCCTTGATGATTGCCCTGCGTAACCCGGACCTTTATAAAAGTGTCTCGGCATTTTCACCGATTGTTGCTCCAACTCAGGTTCCATGGGGCGAGAAAGCTTTTGCAGCTTATCTGGGAACCGACCGTTCAAACTGGAAGCAATATGATGTTGTCGAGCTGATCAAAATCGCGGCAAACAAGACTCCGTTGCTGGTTGAACAGGGTCTAGATGATGAGTTCCTCGACAACCAATTGCGCACTCATCTGCTGAGTGAGGCATGCGAAATCGCTGGGCATCCATTAACAGTGAATCTGCGTGCCGGATACGATCACAGCTATTATTTCATCGCCAGTTTTATCGGTGAGCATATTACGTATCATGCCAATGCATTGAATAACTGATTATTTTCTTGCTGCAAGGTGCAGGGATGCACCTTTAAAAATTCAATAATGATAAATGAAGATTGACGGTGGTTATCCACTGATACCCCGCTGTATAGTGAAGTCATGCCAGTTAAATAAGAAATAAGACGATGGAAAAACTCGACAGTGGTCGTATGTTTGTTGCCGTTATGGAAACAGGGAGTTTTGTTGCTGCCGCTCAACGTCTGGGGACCAGCCACGGGCAGGCCTCAAAATTGATTACCCGACTCGAGCATGATTTGGGAGTGCAGTTATTCAAACGCAGTACCCGGGCTTTGTCACCTACCGATGTTGGCATAGCGTATTATGACCGGCTGAAAGTCTTGCTCGACGATTACGACTCACTGCACGATTCTATCCTTAATGCCTCAGATCCCCCTCCGGCAAAGTCAGAATATCCGTTCCCGTGACATTTGGTTCTACTCAGCTAACGCCGCATCTTATCGCCTTTGCCCAGCGATACTCTAATATTGAACTGGACGTCAGCTTTACCGATCGGCAGGTTAATATCGTAGATGAAGGTTTTGACTTAGCGTTGCGTATCGGCCTGCTGCCAGACAGTAGCCTAATTGCCAGAAAGCTGAGTAGTATTCGCGTGATCACCGTTGCCGCTCCCGACTATTTGCGCGAACGGGGAACGCCTGATGCCTGGCAACAGTTAGCCGATCATGAATGTATCGTGGATACCAATTTTCGCGACGCTTTTAAATGGCCGTTTGTTGGCAAGAATAATGAGGTAGAGGAGTTTGCGGTTCGGGCGCGTTTGAAGTTCTCAAATGCTGAGGTCTGTCTGCAGGCGGCCTGTTCGGGTCTGGGGATCACTCGTTTGCCGACCTTTGTCGCCGGTGACAAGCTACGCAGTCAAGAGGTGGTTCCCGTTCTGGCGCATAGCGAAGTTCCGCCTTTAGGACTATTTGCGCTTTATCCGCCAGCAAAACATTTAGCCAGAAAATCCCGTGCATTAATTGATTTCCTGCTTGAAGCCTTCGCGGGAAAACCTGCGTGGGATCAAGGGTGGTGATTATTTCCAAATTGGAAATAATAATCCTCTTATTGGCAGGATAATCATGATTAGGGAAAAAAGGTAATTTACCTCTTATCAACTCACCGAGAGGGAATATCATGATTGATAATCGCACCACGCCTTGGGCTGCACTTATATTGCGCCAGGCATGCTGTTTTTGGATCATCGGCCTGGCGCTGATCGGCGACGGGAAATACGCTTTAAAACCGACTTTTGGACATAAATATGCTCGTTAATGGGAAATGGACCGCAGAGTGGCATCCCGTGCAGGCCACCGATGAAAAAGGAGGCTTTGTACGCCAGACTTCCAGCTTTCGTCATTGGGTGACACCGGATGGGTCATCCGGCATCACGGGTGATGGTGGCTTTCAGGCTGAGCCGGATCGCTACCATCTCTATGTTGGCCTGATTTGCCCGTGGGCGTCTCGAACGCTGATTGCCAGAAAGCTAAAAGGTCTGGAAAAGGTTATCAGCGTGTCCGTAGTAGAACCCAGTTTGCTGGATGAAGGCTGGCATTTTGGCGATTATCCGGGGTCCAGTCGCGATGAAATAAACGGCGCAGAATGGGTTCACCAGCTGTACACCAAAGCAGATGCCACCTTTACCGGACGCGCTACCATACCCGTGTTATGGGATAAAAAAACGCACACCATCGTTAATAACGAATCCGCCGATATCGTTCGCATGTTTAACACCGGATTTGGCGAGCTCGCGTCCTCTAAATTCGATCTCTATCCTGAACATTTGCAGCAGGAAATTGATGCATTAAACGGCGAAATTTATCCAAAACTGAATAATGGTGTCTACAGAACAGGGTTTGCTACCACTCAGGAAAGCTATCTTGAAGCGTATTCTGACGTATTTACCTTGCTGGACAAGCTGGAACTACGCCTCAGTGACAAGCGAGATTTTTTGCTTGGCGGTGAATTTACCGAGGCAGACGTTAGGTTGTTTGTTACGTTAATCCGTTTTGACGCGGCTTATCATGGCATATTCAAATGTAATCGAAATCAGTTGCAGGAATTCAGCTATTTAAATGCTTATCTCAAGCGAGTCCTGAATATTCCCGGCATTCGCGATACGGTAAATATTGACCACATCAAGCAGGGCTATTATTCCATCAAGGCCCTTAACCCCAATAAGATTGTGCCTGCTGGGCCAGATCTGAGCCAATACGGATTATAAGGACGACGCGATGACCAGGAAAATAGTGATATTGCTGCATGGAGTCGGGAGCAATGGCGACGATTTGCAGCCGCTGGCAGAGAGCTGGGCTGAGAATATGCCTGATACTTTGTTTGTCAGCCCTAATGCGCCGATGCGTTTTGATCAGGGCTTCGGATACCAGTGGTTTAGCCTTTGTGGAGTAACCGTGGATAATCGTCCTCAGCGGGTGGCCGCGGCAAGACCCGATTTCGACGCCGTGATAAGCGGCATACTAGCGGAAAATGCGATTGATCCCGCCAAAGATAAAGTCATATTTGTTGGCTTCTCGCAGGGTTCGATCATGGCGCTGGATGCCCTGGTCAGTGGTCGTTTTCCACTTGCCGCCGTCGTGGCATTTTCGGGGCGTCTGGCCTCACTGGAGCCTTTCACTCCATCGCCTTTGACCAAGACACTGCTTATCCACGGCAAGTTTGATCAGGTCATCCCCTGGAGCGAAAGCTATACAGCGGATCAAAGACTTAAGGCGCTCGGCGTTGATGTTCAGCTGTTGCTGGAGGAGGGCACGCCGCACACTATCAGTCCTGCCGGTGCCCGAACTGCGGCAAGATTTCTTGCTACCATTTAATAACCAGCGAACAGGCCTTATCAAGACTTGCCGGGTTCCATAGCACTCGGCTGAAATCACGGTTAAAGCAAACTCCCCACTCAGGCCCATACTCTTATGGGCTTGTTTTCGTTAAAGTGTCGGTATCGAAAGACTCGGGAGAGTTCCATATATGATAACCACGCCTGGCTCGGTAGAATCCTTCCGCAGCATTATTCATTTTGTCACCGCAGCGAATGTTCTGAGTTTTACCGAGGCTGCCGAACAGCTTGGGATATCAAAATCGGCGATTGGCAAAAGTATTACCCAGCTCGAGCAAAATCTGGGGACTACGCTTTTTCATCGTACGACACGTAAAATCAGTCTGACTACCGAAGGCGAGGCTTATCTTGCCAGCTGTCAACTCGCGCTTGAAACGCTGCAAGCGGCAGAAAATTCACTGCGTTCAAAAATGACCGAGCCTTCAGGAACCGTGAGGATTGATATGCCTGCGGCATTTGGTCGCTCGGTGATGATGCCGATTTTGCTGGATATGGCTGAGCGATTCACGCAGTTAAAATTCACCATCACTTTTAACGACAAAATTATCGATCCACTGGACGTTGGCTTCGATTTGGCGATTCGCTTTGGTCCAATGAAGGACAGTGCGGACCTGGTTGCCAAAAAGCTTAATGAGCAGCATCTGGTATTCGCTGCTTCACCGGCATATCTGGAAAGATACGGCTGGCCAAAAACGCTCGAGGACTTAACTCAGCATCGCTGCATTATGGCCTGGCGCGGAGGTCGGCCGTTGAGCTGGCTGGTCAAGAAAGTAAAAGAAGATGTGCGGATAAACCCTACGCCTTTTCATCAGATAAGCGACGGAGATGCAATGGTTGAGGTTTGCGTGTCCGGTGCCGGCATTATCCAGTTCCCCGAATCACTGTTGCGGCCGTATGTGCAAAAGGGTGAGCTTGTTTTGATACTTCCCGAACTGATACCCAATGCTACCGAACTCAATGTGATTTGGCCGAGGTCGCGCCATTTACTGCCCGGCGTTCGCTTTATTATTGACCAGCTTTCTGAACTTTCAGAACACAATACCTTTGGCTGATTGGCGAATTAATTTCTACTCTACGTGCACTTTTAGGCTGTTTATCAACTTTTAAGGTGGGGCTAAGATGTTCTCAAGGTCAGGTAGACCTGACAACACAGTTAGCTCAACCTTAATGAGGATACACCATGCCAGTCGTTAATATTCAGATGTTCGAAGGTCGTGACGAAGCGAAAGCTGCTATCGCGAAAGCAGTCACTGATGCTATCGCTACTGAAGCTAAAGTTGACCCACAGTACGTCTACGTCATTTTCAATGACGTTAAAACTGAAAACTGGGCCATCTCTGGCGAACTGTTTTCTGAAACATTGAAAAAAATGAGCTAACCCTTATTGCTCAAGCTTAGCCGCGCATTTTGAGCATGCCGCTATCTATTATGATGGCGGCAACCTCTCTCTATTTTTAGCTCGACATTAAATGAAATAGTGCTCAGTGATTTTATCGAGCATGCTTCCATTTAACGTTAATAATAACTCTACAGTTAGATCCATCTAATTATTAAGGAATATCACATGGAAAACGAAATTATCAATATTTTCACCCTGGCTGTTAAAGAGGGTAAATTCCCGGCCTTTAAAAGTTTAATCGAGAAAGTTGTTAAAGAGACGTATAAAGAGCCAGGCACACTGGCCTATATTTACAGCGTCAGCGATGATGAAAAAACGGTACATATTGTTGAGCGTTATAATGCTGATTCAGTCGTTAGTCATGTCGAAAATACATTTGCACCGTTTGCAGAAGAGTTCTTGTCGTTGGTTGATGTCACCAGCCTGACCGTTTATGGCAAGCCAGATTCCGCTATTAAAGCAAAACTTGACTCCTTCGGCGCGCTATATATGACGCCATTCGATGGCTTTACCCGTTAATATTATTTAAAATAATTAGTTGAGATTTAATATGAAACTTTATGTTTATGACCATTGCCCATTCTGCGTAAGAGCACGCATGATTATGGGGCTTAAAAATATTCCAGTTGAAACCGTTTTTTTACCTAATGATGATGAAGCAACGCCAATAAAAATGATTGGCAAAAAAATGTTGCCGATCCTTGAGACTGATGACAATAACTTTATTGGTGAAAGTATGGATATCGTCGCCTATATCGATAAGAATTTTGGTAAGCCTGTGATGAATGTTTCAGAATATGCAGACATTGATTCCTGGATTGAAAATGCAAGCCAGACAATCTTTAAACTGGCCGTTCCGCGTTGGTCTTACTCTGCTTATCCAGAGTTCGAGCTAGGAAGTTCAAGGCAGTATTTCAGTGAGAAAAAAGAGTCCGTCTTTGGCGGTTTTACTGCGCTGATGAAGAGCACCCCTGAATTGCTGGAAGTGATCAATGCCAAACTGGTTGAACTGGATGCCTTACTGGCGAAAAATACTACTCAGGACGGTCAATGGTCTATGACGGATATCAGACTTTATCCTCTACTTCGTTCACTCTCGATTGCCAAGAACGTTGTATGGCCTACCGGCGTGGATGCATGGCGCAAGAAAATGGCTAAAGATTGTGACGTTACGCTTGAAGATAATGTCGCTTTCTAAGAAACATTCTTCGAAATAATAAGACAGTGTAAAAAGGGTATTGCCTGTATTTATCGCAATACCCCTTTTTTTGCTTAGTCTTTTTCCAGATCCAGCGCAAAGTTTCAGGGAAAATTGATCCGCCGTGCATCAATGTATGACCGCCGACACCAAATTCAAAGCGATAATCGTAATCACGGTATTCTAATGCGGCTGCCATATTACGATTAGCGAGACGAATATCGCCAAATATGCCGTTAATATCATTTTCGCCGCTCTGCAGAAAAACACGAATATTTTTCTTATCTGCCTTACGAATTAAATGGGGATAATGATGGCCGCCTCGAATGTCCATGAAACTGCCACAATGACTGATAACACCTCCGAAATAATGAGGTCGCATCCAGGCAAGGTTAAACGCGCAGATGCCGCCAGAGCTAATACCTGCAGTCGCACGGCGAGCAGGATCAGAAGTAATGCTGTACTGTTTTTCTATTATCGGCAGCAGTTCCTCAATCAGGAATCGTGGATAGACATCACTGAGCACGTCATATTCGATACTGCGATTATCATTGCCCCCCAAAATAGGGATCCCCGGACCTTTGTCGCCAGGTTGAACAAACAGGGCGATAGTGGGCGGAATTTGCCTTGTGTGGATCATATTATCCAACGCAATATTGGCCTGCATCTCAGGCCCGAGATAAAAACCGCCGTCCTGAAATACGATAAGATTGGCAGGTTGTTCGGGGGAATACTGTGCTGGAATATAAAGCCAGTAATCGCGCCCAACGCCGGGATAAACCTGCTTACTTATATGATGATGCTGAGTTAGTGACCCCTCGGGCACATTATCCTGTTTAAGAGATTCAGCCCCTAATTGGTAAGGCTCGTTGCCACTTAACGCAATGCGATAGGCTTCCCTGTCTTTTTTCGGAATGGTAGGCGGGGCAACAAAATCAGGGATGACCGAGCTGGAAATTCCACTTGGCACATAGAATGTGTCTTCTTTGATAGAAGGTGACGTAGCGGCCATTTTTGACTCTCAATAGACGATGTGAAACGACGATTCTATTTGAATCGTATTCAGCGATAAATTGGGGTGATGTTTTCACATTAACAACAGGGCGTTTTTAATGGATAGACTGGGTAATATGAGTGTTTATGTCAAAGCCGTTGAGCTTGGATCTTTCGCAGCTGCCGCTGAAGCACTGGCTATGTCACCGCAGATGGTGGGTAAATCCGTTAACGCATTAGAACAACATTTGGGTGTTAAATTAATCAATCGTACTACGCGACATCATAGTCTGACCGAAGCGGGGCAGCATTTTTATGAGCGCGCGAAAATAATTCTAGCTGAGGTAGAGGCTGCGGAATCATTCGCTCAGGAAGTCCGGATAAAACCTCGGGGCCGCTTGCGAATTAATGCTCCGGTTTCCTTTGGCGTCAATGCATTGGCGCATAAGCTTCATAAATACCTAGAGCAGCATTCTGATATTTTGGTGGAACTTACCTTAAGTAATCGAATGGTGGATCTTATTGATGAAGGGTATGACGCAATATTTAGAGTGGGGGAACTGGCAGACAGTGGCCTAATTGCAAAATCGCTGGCACCTTATCGGCTACTGGCCTGTGCCGCGCCGTCCTACTTATTATCAGCACCAAAACTGGAGACCCCAAAAGATCTCCATAATCACGAATGTCTGATATTTACCCATACTACCTTGAGAACACACTGGGTTTTTGAAGGGCAGGAGGGGAAAGTAACTACCCCTGTTTGCGGACGACTGCAAATAGACAGTGGTGAAGCCTTGATGGGCGCAGCCGTGGCAGGTTTTGGCATCCTTATGCAACCCGCTGAATTAGTCACGCCTTTTATTAATTCAGGTCAGCTGGTGAGAGTCCTGCCGAATTATGATGTTCCATCAAGACCATTAAACCTGGTTTATGCTCCTGACCGAAGGATCACCCCAAAATTACGCAGTTTCATTGATTTCGCTATCGATAATTTTGGGTAGTAGCTGCTCGGAACCGTGATGGACAGCTTAGTACTGCATTTATGTTGCACTTAGCTATTAGGGAATGAGGCACTATAAAATGAAAAAATCCACGCAAAGACGTGGATTTTATAATGTTTACGGTCTTAATAAGATTTAATCAAATCTCACCAGACTAACAAACAGATTTAGACGTTGAACTAAGGTTTGTATTGTAAATTATTGATTTTTATTTTTTATTTATTTTCACGTCTTATTTGTACTCATGGTTGTACTCACTTTGGAGTTGGCTCGCATTCGTAATGATAAGGTCGTAGGTTCGGCTGCGGCCTTTGGCACCATAGCTCAATTAAATTCTTCTTTTATAAGGATTTTTTGTTTCTAGATCTAAATATCGCGTTGCCCTACTACAAAAGGGTATACGAGGCGATGTCACAGCATTATAACCTCTATAGTCGAACTTTGCTCAGTCAATCGAGCTGCCCATTGCCCAGTTAATTCAAGCGGTGATAGATCGCAATTTTCCCATCTTCTGGTTGGCAAATCAGAATCACTAATGCTGAAGTTGTCGACGAGTTTGAAGAAATTGAGACAGGTAAGGGTTCAAATGCTCTCGAAAGACGTCCACAACTACGTGCAGCACTGGCCGCGTGTAAGAAACAAGATGCTACTCTGCTACTCGCTAAGCTTGACCGCTTAGCTCGTAACGTGCACTTCGTTACCGGGCTAATTGAAATCAGGATTAACTTTGTGGCCGCTGATTTGCCGCAGGCTGACAAGGGGATGATCCAGATGCACGCGGTTATGTCTGAGCATGAGCTCGACCAGATTAGCGCCCGGACAAAAGCAGCTCTCGCAGCCGCTAAAGCACGTGGTGAAATTCTAGGGGGGGCGGGTAGCGCAAACCTCAAAAGTAACATTGAAGCCCGCTAACAAGCGGCAGAGAGCTTCGCAGAGAATATGCGGCCGCTAATCGAAAGCATGAAAGTGCGCGGACTATCGCAGCGTAAAATGGTTGAAACGCTAAATGCTTCACGGACACCTGCGCCGAAAGGTGGTGAGTGGGGATTGTCGCAGCTCCAAAGGCTGATTTCACGGCTAGGCTAATATATTAATTTATTTTTAAGTAATGATTTTTTCGGAAAAAAACAGTAGGTGTTTGTTGATTTAGAAACCAGTTGGCTAGATACATTGACCAATAGAATCAACATGGTTAAGATTGTGTTGGGCCTCAGGACCCGCATTTCTGAGATGTATACGTCTCGGCTTGTAGTGCCTTTACCTTTGACGCTAACGCGTCGCGCCGCCACGGGTTACTCGCGGTTGTTGGGGTCCTGAGTTGCCCTCTCATACCAGAAGGAGCATGAGCCAGTGATGGATACATTTTTCCCTTTTAATACCTCGCCAAAATATAAGATAGAAAACAATAAAGAATTAGCTGAATTATTGGGTATTACTACTGCTAAGTTAACTTATTATGCCTATTATATAAGCGATGATGATAAGTATCATTCATTCAAAATTCGTAAGCGAATTAATGGGGAAAGATTAATTGAAGCTCCAAATAGAGGGCTTAAAGATATCCAAAAAATAATTTCTCATTTTCTGGAAAGGAACTATACACCTCGTTCTTGCGTATTTGCGTATGTTAAAGAAAGAGACATAGTTGAACATGCTTCAATTCATGTTGGGCAACGATGGCTATTACGCTTGGATTTAAAGGATTTCTTCCATTCAATAAGTTCGGCTCGAGTTTCAGGGGTGTTAAGACGCGCTCCATTTTGCTTTGCTAAATCCCCGGCAAATACTGTAGCACGTCTTTGCACAAAGGATGGGCGTTTACCACAAGGTTCGCCAGCTAGCCCAGTGATTAGTAACATCCTTTGCAAGGGATTAGATTATAAACTTAAGCAACTAGCTTCTTCAAACAAGTGTTACTACACTCGATATGCTGATGATATATTTATCTCTAATAATGGAAGTGTATTCCCTTCTGCGATAGCAATAAGAGGCGACGATGGTAATGTAGAGCTTAGTGAAGCAATTAAAAATATTATTATCAACTCTGGTTTTGAAGTGAATGCTGGTAAGACGACTCTTCGTAAAAAATCCGAGAGGCAACTTGTTACCGGAGTTGTAGTTAACAAAAAAACCAATATACCAAAGGAGTATATAAAGTCTATCCGTGCAGGACTTTATGCATGGGAAAAGTTTGGCTTGGACTCTGCTGAAGACTATTGGAGGAAAGAAATAGAAAGATCTAATAAATTCGATGGTCAATCGCCACAAATGAGATTGGTGATACGCGGTAAAATAATCCATGTTGGTCATGTGAAAGGATATACCGATGCAACTTTTCTAACCCTTGTTAAACGATTACAAGCAGTTGACAGCGAATTTAAAATTGATGAGCAGAAATTCCGACGAGAGATAACCGACGAAATTCATATTTATACCGAAGGTGTGACGGATACAAAACATTTCCAAGCTGCGCTGAATGCATTTCAAAAGCGTGGTGACTTCCTTGATTTGAAAATAATATTCAAAAACTCAAGCAAACCTGGAAGCGCAAGTCTTAAAACGCTTTGTGAAAACCTGCGAGAAACATCACAAAAACATCTCACTTTATGCATCTTTGATAGAGATGAAAAAAATATAGTAAATGAGATGAGTGGTTCTCCGGGTAATTACAGAGATCACGGGAATAACGTATTTAGTCTAATTATCCCTATTCCTGAATTTAGAAAGGGGAATGACTCAATATGTATTGAGCATCTTTATCAAGACTCGTTACTTTTTACTTGTGATAGTGAGGGAAGGCGTTTGTATTTTAAGGATGAG
The DNA here is from genome assembly GCA_963747655.1 of uncultured Gammaproteobacteria bacterium. GTDB lineage: Bacteria > Pseudomonadota > Gammaproteobacteria > Enterobacterales > Enterobacteriaceae > Rouxiella. Next base: position 466,571 of record CAVVFS010000001.1, read on the forward strand.
TTCGACAACCTTAATTGTCATAAAACTGATTCCTAATCTCTTCTGCCGGATTAGCAAGAGTTCTCTTGTGTATGACGATAATGTCATTAATCTCTCAGAGAGGAAAAATGTAGCATTGCCTAAAAATAAATTTGCAGATTATGTTTGCAGCGGTCAACCACCGTTTAATAATGTCGATTATGGTGGTTTTCACGAGTTTTTCAAACAAATGCTTGAAATAGCATCTACGTATAATAAGTAGGTTTTTTTATGATAAATGAGCAATAGATGAGTTAATTGAAAAGAATTTTTTTATTGAACTGGTTTATTGTTTGTTTTGTTAGTAAAGAAGAAAGCATTTTTAGGATACTTTCTCCAGAATTATTGGGAAGCATTATTCACTCAAATGCCGCAGCGATAATTTCTCCGGTGTTAGCGTTGAAAATACAAAAGTATTGGAGTGGCGTTAATATTCCTAAACTGTTTATCGCTTTAGCCTGTTGACCGAAGAGCTGTATAGTTCGTTTGGTCTGGTTGTGCCAAAGATATTTTTCAAAAATCTGTTGAGATGAGTTTTCCAGCCATATATTGCGAAATTCTGCCTTTTCATCAATTACCTGCTTGCACTTTCATACGAGGTTATGGTGCGCTTTCGCATAACATTCCGGGCTGTTATTTGAACATTGGACGTTTTGCTTAGTTACCGTTTGTTCCGCTCCTATAGCGGAAAAAGCGCTTACGCCAAGCATCATTGTGAGAGTTGCAAGAACGCCCCATGATATAGCACCTAGCGTGTTAATCTGCCGTTTCGGTGTAACGTGAGCGACTACACTGTAACTGGCCCAACCAAGCACGGCCCCCATTGCCATCGGTAATAAAGAGTGTGATCCCGTCATGATTCTCTCGTTTTCCAAACCACATCTACCTGATAGAGAATGCTGGCTTCGCCCAGCCGATAATGATCATCATACTTATTGGATTCATAGTGTCACTACTGGTGTTCATTTTGAATCTAATGAAACGAAAGGATGAAAGATGCTGATGATGGTGCTTACAAAAGAGGTCTTTAGATTCGAAATGTCTCAATTGGAGCGTGGCCTTACAAAGTTCAAACTTGCACATTCAGGGCATGAAGAAATCTTTAAGAATCCTGTTTGGACAACGAGTAAAAGAGTTGCGTATCGCCACCGGAATGAGCCAGGAAGCGTTTGCTGATCTATGCTGATTTGCGAGAAGCAATCTGAGTAGAATTGAACGTGGTGGCTCTAATGCATCTCTTGATGCGGTTGAGGTGCTGGCTAACGCCTTGAGCGTCGAGCCGTGGGAGTTGTTATCGTCGGACTCATCCGAAGATAACGATCCGGAAATTCTGGTTCTTTATACGGCTGATGGCTCATGTTTTCATCCAGATCTGGCAAGCACCCGCGATGGTTCGTTTGGCGTTGGCGATAAAGCCGCTCAGAAGCGTTTTGGCACGTTTTCCGAAGCACTGGAGTATTTACTTAGCATGGATACTGCAAAGTGGCGTAGACCCAATGCTAGTGGCAATTGGGGCATTGTGTTAGCGGTGCGTTGGGACAAACTGAGAAAGTAGAGCAAGTGTAAGATTAAGACTTCTAATGCTGTATAAATGAACAGTATTCATTCGATGCTAGTAGTCTCCCGTTTCATCAGCTTTTTATTTCTATAAGAGTGGGTGAAATACGAAAATTCAGGTGCATTACATAGGCGTTTCGGTTGCATTTCATACAAATGATTAACCTCTTATCTCATGATTTTCACACTTTTCATATGAGAGGATGATCATACACTTTAGAGGAAAGAGGGATGATTAAAGGAATTTTGAATATCAGTGGGTTGGGAGTTTATGAAAATTATACTCAGCCTGCTGGGATGCAAGAATTTGGTGTTAAGAATTTAATATACGGCTGGAATTACTCAGGAAAGACAACTCTTTCACGTCTGTTCGCACAGCTTGAAAGTAAAACGTCAAACCCTGATTTGCAAGGGTGTTCATTTACACTTGCTACTGAAGGGGATAGGATCACACAGGATAATTTCACACAGTCAAATTTAATTGTCCGAGTATTCAATTCGGATTTTATTCGAGATACTCTAAATTTTAGTGGTCAGAATTTTAGACCAATTTTTCTTCTGGGCAAAGACTCTGAAAAGGCTCAGGAGAAGCTTACTCACTACGAAGATTTAACCAAACGAACTCTCGCAAGAATTATTGCGCTGAATAAAGAACAAGAAGAGCTTGAGTCTAATTTTTCCTCTGCTAAAACTACTACGGCTGCAAAAATTAAAAAGACACTTGGTCTTATAGAAACATACACTGCACGTCATTTATCAATTGATATGCAAGCAATCATAGGCAAAAACAATTCTCAACTTCTAGACGATGATAAACTGCGGGATGACTTAAAGCTTGCATTAACTCCTGAAAACGATCGACCGCTAACAGTAACTAGAATTAATTTAAACCCATCAATTTTTCCTCTGTATAAAGAAGCACGTGAAGTGCTTGCGACAACACCAAGTCTCAGCAATACCATCAAACATTTAGAGGAAAATCCCCTTATTGAAAGGTGGGTTGAATCTGGCTTGCATTTTCATTCGGATAAAGAAACTTGCGAGTTTTGCGGAGGTTCTTTAGATAGTGAGAGATTATCAGCTCTGAAAACACATTTCTCTAAAGATTTAGCAGAGCATAAAAATAGAGTCGAGCGCCTACATAATAAAATTAATGCCACATTAATTAATTTAGACTTGCCAAAAGAAGCTGAATTTAATGCTCAATTTCGTAGTAGATACCGTGCTTCTGTTCAACCGTTAACCAACTCAGTTGGAGCATTTAACGATGCAGTTGAGATATTAGCTAGTGATGTTCAACAAAAAATCGATTCTCCTTTCAAATCGCTCGAACCGCAAGCATTGCCAGAAGGCCTTATAGATGCTATTTCCAATGCTGTCGATAATATCAATCAAGTGATTGAGGATAACAATATACTAGCAGCGAATTTTGTAACGGAGAAAAAACGGGCTGTAGAACGTGTTAAACTTCACTTTGTTCAGGAGATTATAAATGAACAAAATAAAACTGGCCGTGTTTTAAAATTAAAATGGCTGGGTGCTAAGAAAGAACGCCTTGTCAGATTTGAATCAATCCTTAAACATGAGTCTGACACTCAGAAGGCTATAATAAGTTTGGCTCAGTTGGGGCGTGAGGAAATCAATAAGAGATTATCTTCCATGCTTGGCAGCGAGGCTGTTCAAATTCGAGTCGTTCAGGATAATGGGCAAGAGCGCTTTCAATTGGTCCGTAAAAATGGCAGGGTAGCAAAAAATCTTAGCGATGGAGAAAAGACCGCTATTGCCTTCTCTTATTTCTTGACAAAACTTAAAGAGTTAACTCCACAACAATTCAGTGACGCAATTGTCTATATCGATGATCCGATTTCTAGTTTAGATGCCAATCATATTTTTCAAGTAACAGCCGCAATTCGCGAATTTTTCTTCTATCAGGTTCCGGCAAATGGGAATTTTGAATGGACAACACAGTGTAAACAATTATTTGTATCTACTCATAATTTTGAATTTCTGCATTTGCTTAGAGAACTAAAACCAGATGGGCCTAGTCAAGCTCGTATGTTTTTAATTAAAAGGATAAGTGAGAACTCCACGACCTTCGGCAACATGCCTAACTCTCTTGCTAAATATGCCTCTGAATATCATTTCCTTTTTGGTGTCATCCATAAGTTTCACAATGCTCCCATCAAAACTGATCATGAGATACTTATGCTTTTACCAAATGCTGTTAGACGTTTCGTTGAATTGTATACTTACTCTCGACTTCCCGGTATTTACAAGGGCACAGTAGACCAACGCGCTGAGATACTTTTTGGCGATGAAAAGGCCAAGAGAATTCTAAAGGTTGTCCATTTCTTTAGTCATGCAAATAGCATAGAGCGTTTAGCTGGCAACAATGATTTAATTTTCGATCTGGAGCACGCAGTTAAAGATCTTTTTGGCATTATTTCTGTTAACGATCCGCTACATTGGCAATCGTTGGTTGAATCTGTTTCTCCTTAGGTGTAACGGACGGGCTTTACGCGTGGTGATCTCCTCAGGGACATAATCAGTATGTCGGAAGATCTGTAAAAGTGAATGGTTCGGTTAAGCGGGATACTTACAGTTACTGCTAACTCGAAAACCGATGAAGTGGTACGTCGGGCGTTAGCGGCAACAGTCGGTGCGCCGCGCTTAGCCGTTTCCTGAAGAATTTTAAGAATATGGTGCGGCGTGATTTCTCTGATAGGGAATTTGCCTATGGCGGGGAAAACTACACGTTCAAGCATATCCAGTCAGCAAGTTTTACCGCTGGATACTCACCCAACGCAAACATGCTTGATTTACCGTTGAGTTTAAACCGATAGCGCCATGCTTTTTTGCCGTTGGGTTTCACTTTGAGGTAGAGACCGTTGAAGTCATTGAGTCGATAGAGTTTTTCTTTTGACTTGGCAGTACGGCATTGCGTATCAGTGAGCATAACGATTCCTTGTATATTTATTGTACTCACTTAACATGAAGATAGAAATCTGATGTACTCACCTATGTACTCATTTTTAGCTGCGCCTTAACGAAATGACTTGAGACACTATAAAATGAAAAAATCCACGCAAAGGCGTGGATTTTATAATGTTTACGGTCTTAATAAGATTTAATCAAATCTCACCAGACCAACAAACAGATTTAGACGTTGAACAAGAAGTTCATCACGTCGCCATCTTTAACGATATAGTCTTTACCTTCTGAGCGCATCTTGCCGGCTTCTTTGGCACCTTGCTCACCCTTATAGGCAACAAAGTCGTCAAAACCGATAGTCTGTGCGCGGATAAAGCCTTTCTCGAAGTCGGTGTGGATTTTACCAGCTGCCTGTGGAGCGGTTGCACCAACAGGAATAGTCCATGCACGGACTTCTTTCACGCCAGCGGTGAAGTAAGTTTGCAGGCTCAGCAGTTCATAACCGGCACGAATTACGCGGTTCAGACCTGGCTCTTCCAGACCCAATTCAGCCATAAACTCAGCGCGGTCTTCGTCTTCCAGCTCGGCGATATCAGATTCAACGGCGGCACATACGGCAACTACAACAGAACCTTCAGCATCAGCGATGGCGCGAACTTTGTCGAGGTATGGGTTATTTTCATAACCATCTTCGTTAACGTTGGCGATATACATGGTTGGCTTCAGAGTCAGGAAGCTCAAATAACGAATAGCAGCCTTGTCTTCTTCAGTCAGGTTCAGCGCGCGCAGCATACCGGCTTGCTCAAGCTGTGGCAGGCATTTTTCCAACGCAGCCAGTTCAGCTTTTGCGTCTTTATCGCCGCCTTTGGCTTTCTTCTGCACGCGGTGAATAGCACGTTCGCAGGTATCAAGGTCTGACAGAGCCAGCTCGGTGTTAATCACGTCGATGTCATCAGCCGGGTCAACTTTGTTGTTAACGTGGATAATGTTGTCATTTTCAAAACAGCGTACAACGTGGCCGATAGCTTCGGTTTCACGGATATTAGTCAGGAACTGGTTACCCAGGCCTTCACCTTTGGATGCACCTTTTACCAGACCGGCGATATCTACGAATTCCATGGTAGTAGGTACAACGCGCTGTGGTTTAACAATCTCAGACAGTTTGTCGAGACGTGGATCAGGCATTGGAACAACACCGGTATTAGGCTCGATAGTACAGAACGGGAAATTGGCCGCTTCGATGCCCGCTTTGGTCAGCGCATTGAAAAGAGTTGATTTACCGACGTTTGGCAGGCCGACGATACCGCATTTGAATCCCATGTTTATATCACCTTAATATCTTAATAATCAGGCGGTTAATGTAATCAGCCTGATGTAATGACCATAATTCCGCTCATTATACACAGTTTGCCGGTTTATCTCGATCTGCATCTGTTTTGAAGACTAGGTGACAAGACATGCCATACAAAATAATAAGATTCATCCCAAAGCCAAATTTTTTAGTTTGTAGAGGCTTTAAGTAAAGATATTATAGAGTTACCGTTTATACTCGCCCAACTCTAAAGGATTAAATATGTGGGAGTACAGTATCACCACCCATACTTTAAAACATAATGGGTCAACGATAACGTCGGCTGTTTATGCCGGGGCACCAGGTTTCAAGAATGCTCCCTCAGCAATCAGTCTTCATGATCTCGGGCCGCTACCACCGGGTACTTACAGGATTGGTCACCCTTATCATAACCACCATACTGGACCCTATACGCTTAATCTTATTCCAGAAAGCGGCAATCATATGTTTGGTCGCAACGCCTTTCGTATTCACGGCGATTCTTCCCGACACCCTGGTTCTGCATCCAACGGCTGCATCATTACGAATCTCGCTATTCGTCATAAAGTCTGGAACAGCAATGACCATTTGCTCAAAGTGATCCTATGAAAAAGATTTTATTATCAGTGTTAGCAATCTGTTGTGCGGCGACATCGTTAGAATATGCCCAAGCGGCAGACGGTAATCTTAGAGACAAAGTTGTAGCTGCTTCAGCGGATTCCGCACCATTAAACAGTTTATCCGAAAAAGATTACGATGCTTTTTCTCAGCATATAGAAAAAGGACAAACAGAATGGATTAAAGAGGTACCGGCGTTCGCAAAACGTACTGATGCTTCTTATTCCGAGGGGCTGACTATTAGTCTGGCAAGCGGTCTCGAGCATAATCCTGCAGCGGTTCTTGCGGTAATCGATGATAAAAGCGCGTTATTATCTACTAAAAGAGTTTGCAGCGTGCCTTTCATTGAAATGAGTGACAAGGATGCGGATGCCTACGTCAAGAAAACCAATAACGCATTAAAAAGAGTAAACGTTCCATCATTGCAGGATAAGAAAGCCAGTTGCTTGAAAATCTTGAATTTACCTGCCGGTACACCGATAAATTGACGATGATTGGTATTCTCGCCGCAGTGCAATAACTCATTCAGCTGGTTGTTAACTTGTGTCTTTTTCAAACATAAAATGTTGATTTGTGACTTTTTTCAAACATAAAATCTTGATAGGCTCTACTATCAAACAACGATTAATTTTTAGAGTAACACGATGAAAAAGATTTTATTGTCCACGTTAGTATTCTGCTGTGTTGCCTCATCGTTAAACTATGCCCAAGCTAAAAGTTCTGAGCTGAAAGAGAGCGTGCTGGCAGCTTCTGCGCCAAATGCGCCGATAAACAGCCTATCTGCTGAGGATTTTAACGAGTTTAATCAGCATGTTAAAAAAGGTAAGCTCAGCTGGGTGAGTGAAGTTCCTGCGTTGGCAAAACGTTCTCAGGGCGATTATGCACAAGCGCTGACGGTTAATCTGGCATGGGCGTTGGAGCATAATCCAGAAGCCGTACTTCAGGTACTCGATGACAGCAGCCCAATACTTTCCAGCAGGCATGTTTGTGCCTCACCTTTCACTGATATTAGCGTCCCGAAAGCAGATGATTACATCAAAAAGACCCGCGATGGTTTGAAGCGTGTAACGGCACCGACTTTGCAGGACAAGAAAGAGAGTTGCTTAAAAGTCTTAAATGCTTCTGCGGGTATGCCTATAGTAGGGAAGGATTTTTCACAGAAAGGAACCCCCCATTAATTCGGGGGGGTGAAATCAGGGAATTTTCGAATTCGTTTAACTTTCTGCTTTAAAACTGTGCAAACGGTTCATCGCTTTTAGCAACCCATCTTTCATCAAGATATCGGTGCAGCGCAGGGACTCGTCGATGGCATCATCGATAAGTTTCTGCTCGCTGGCCGGTGGCTTGCCAAGAACAAAGCCCACCACTTTATTACGATCGCCAGGATGACCAATGCCGAGACGCAAACGGTAGAAGTTAGGATTGTTACCGAGCTTGCTTTGTATATCTTTCAAGCCGTTATGACCGCCGTTACCGCCGCCAAGCTTTATCTTTGCGATGCCGGGAAGAAAATCCAGCTCATCGTGGGCAACCAGAATCTCGTCAGGTTCGATGCGATAGAAATTCGCCATCGCGCTAACGGCTTTACCGCTGAGGTTCATAAAAGTGGTGGGAACCAGCAGGCGAACGTCTTGCCCATTCATTGACAAACGCGCCGTGTAGCCGAAGAATTTGCTCTCTTCTTTTAACTGTTGGTTATGCTGACGCGCTAACTGATCCACATACCAGGCACCGGCATTGTGGCGGGTCTGGGCATATTCGGCTCCGGGATTTGCCAGGCCAACGATTAATTTTATGCTGCTCACGTTCTTTTCGCTTCTTGAAATAAATAATCTGGCCGTTAGTTTACCCGCGCTTTGCTTTCGTGCCAAACCTGGCGTCAAAGAAAGTACCAATCGCTTCACAATCTAATAATTACAAACAATAACTATTCTAATTTCATACGGATAATCATTAAAAAACGTAAAGTTTTGTCATTTTCTCTCCTCACACTGTGACCCTAAGCGCAATCTGCACTCAGAGGGGAGGTTATAATTTAAGCAGTATGCAGGCTTGCAGCTTTGCCCGCGGGCAAGGATTTATTTAATGGATTATCGGAGGTGTCGGATGAGACGCAAAAATGCAGCATTGTGCGGTAATATATTGATGGTGCTAGGGTTAGTCATCATGCTCAGCGGAATTTTCTACGCGATCCTCAATCAGGTTTCCAATTTTGGATTACCCGACATCATGACTCATGCTGCTATCTTCTGCATTTTTATTGGCGCATTGCTGTGGCTGACTGGCGCGAGAGTAGGAGGTCGAGAAGCGGTAGCCGATCGTTATTACTGGATACGCCATTACGATGCACGTTGCCGTAAAAATCATCGTCATTCCTGATTGTTCGCTATTTCGCAGTAAAAATAAAAAGCTTGCCAGTAAAAACTAAAAAGCCCTGACTAATAATTAGCCAGGGCTTTTATGTTAATCACGCTTGCCGAATGGCAGGGGATTAATGCTCGAACATCGCTGAAATCGATTCTTCGTTGCTGATACGGCGGATGGCTTCAGCCAGCATACCGGACAGGGTCAGAGTACGAACGTTTTTCAGGGCGCGAATTTCTGGTGACAGTGGAATAGTATCGCAAACAATCACTTCATCCAGCACAGAGTGCTTGATGTTCTCTACCGCATTACCGGAGAAAATTGGGTGAGTAGCGTAAGCGAATACGCGTTTAGCACCGCGTTCTTTCAGTGCTTCAGCGGCTTTACACAGTGTGCCACCGGTATCGATCATGTCATCAACAAGGATACAGTCACGGCCGCTAACGTCACCGATGATGTGCATCACCTGTGAAACGTTTGCGCGTGGACGACGTTTGTCGATGATAGCCATGTCGGTATCGTTGAGCAATTTGGCAACGGCGCGGGCACGAACAACGCCGCCGATGTCTGGAGAAACCACGATTGGGTTTTCCAGGTTTTGCTGCATCATGTCTTCCAGCAGGATTGGGCTACCAAAAACGTTATCAACCGGGACATCAAAGAAGCCCTGGATCTGCTCTGCATGCAAATCAACGGTTAATACGCGGTCAACGCCTACGCTGGAAAGGAAGTCTGCAACGACTTTGGCGGTGATTGGCACACGCGCTGAACGCACGCGGCGATCCTGACGTGCATAACCGAAGTAGGGGATAACTGCCGTGATGCGGCCGGCAGAAGCACGCCGAAGTGCATCGACCATTACCACGAGTTCCATCAGGTTGTCGTTAGTAGGCGCGCAGGTGGATTGGATAATGAAAATATCTCCGCCACGTACATTTTCGTTAATTTGCACACTTACTTCACCGTCACTAAAACGACTAACGGCGGCGTCACCTAGGCTGGTGTATAAACGGTTGGCAATACGTTGTGCTAGTTCCGGGATGGCGTTACCAGCAAAAAGCTTCATATCAGGCACGAGAAGAACCTCAGGCTTGCGTCCAGAGAAGATACCGCTTGTGGCTTCACCGGGCGGTGAGCGAAACCACAGCAATATACATACGTACATCACCTTTCATTATTCAGCTTGCAGGAGCAACATTCCTGCGAGTTCAAATTGTGTCAGGTTTACAGATTAAATCAAAAAATTTTGAGAGGCTGCCAAAGAACAGACACAATAACGGGAACTGTGACTCTCTACGCTTTGGCTGCGGCTCTCATTAGCTCGTCACGAGTTTTGTGCAGCGGCGAGATGTTAACACCTCGAGCGACAAAACCATTAATCCATGACGGAGCCTGGCTCAGCACCTCTTTGGCAGATTCCTCTGTGTCGAATTCGGCAAACACACAGGCCCCTGTTCCAGTGAGGCGCGACGGCGCGTATTCTAGCAGCCAAGAAACAAGCTGTTCAACCTCGCAAAACCGTTTTCTTGCAATAGGCTCACAATCATTGCTGTAAGTTGCACTTAGTAGCTCATCAATCAGCCGTTTTGGCGTATCTCGAATCAATTCAGGATCGCCGAATATTGCCGGGGTCGGAATACTGACACCCGGATGCGCAATAAGATACCACTTTTCTGCCGGCGAAACGGGATGTAATACTTCACCAATCCCTTCGGCAAACGCCGCGTGTCCCATCACAAATACCGGAACATCAGCGCCCAGACTGATGCCCAGTTCAGCTAATTCGTTATCAGTGAGGCCCGCGTTCCACAGCATATTCAACGCCACCAGCGTGGTCGCGGCATTAGAAGAGCCACCGCCCAGCCCGCCGCCCATCGGTAAGCGTTTCTCCAGCTGGATGTCTGCACCACGTGGAGCAGGTAAACGCTGCTGCAACAGTTTTGCTGCACGGACGATCAGATTCTGCTCGTCCGCAACGCCTTCAACGGAAGGGCTAAGGGTGATTTTGTCATCATCACGCACAGTAAATGCCAGTTGGTCACCATAATCTACGAACTGAAAAAGCGTTTGCAGATCGTGATAACCGTTGGCGCGCTGCCCGGTAATGTATAAAAACAAATTGAGTTTAGCCGGAGATGGCCAGAATTGCGTCATCTCAGTTAAGCGTCCAGCTGTCCATTTTCAGTTTGATGCGTTGCTGGCCCTGCGTCATTTGCAGGAGATTCGGCAACGACGGCTGAACCGTGGTGTCATAACTCTGATAAGTCACGCTACCGTTCAGGCCATTCTGTTTGTAGTTAACCTGGCGCAGGCGATACAGGCTGTCGAGGCTGAAATCACTGCTGTCGCCCGGCAGACCCAGCATCCACTCGCGCATGTTATCCAGCGGAATCGACATACCGGTAAGTTTCTGGATCATGTCATCAGGATTATTACTGGTGTAATGTTTGCCATGGTTATCGGTCAACTCGGCCGTACCATTTTGCACTTTCAATTCCATTTCAGTGCTGCCTAACGGATTAGTCAGCAGCAGGCGATAGCTCTGCGGGGTGTACTGCTGCCAGAAAAAGTGCGCATACACTTTTTGTTTATCAGTGATATAGGCGAAGGATCCTCGTGTCTGGTAATGATCCAGCTTTTCTACCTGCTGCTGGTGCGCACGCCACTGTGGCGCCGTTGGGCTAGTCGATGGACCGGTGGTCGGCGAGAAGGTCGAACAGGCGGTCAGCACCAGGCTGGCAATAGGGAGCAGGCGAAGCAGGTTAGTTTTACGCATCGGCATAACGAGTAGGGTCCTTTCTTTAAGTTTTCTTCAGACGATGCAGTCTAGCATAGTCCCGTGGGTCTTAAATTCGAAAATCCCGCGATAGTGAGTCAATGATTGTGCCTTTGACAGTCGGCAAATGTAATCAGCTTTGTCTGAGGATCCTGCGTCGATCATTGTAAATGATAATCACTCTCCTCTGCCAAGTGCCTTGAATCACAGCTTATTATAAAAACCGGACAGATAGTGCGGTGTGGCTTTTATTGATCTCGCGCATCTTGTAGAATGCGCCTCAGACGTAAACCCATACAAAGAAAAGTCTCTTTCGACTATCACTTCTATGACCCTACTTGCATTAGGTATTAATCACAAAACTGCCCCGATTTCTCTGCGTGAGAAGGTCACCTTTTCGCCGGACACTATCGAACAGGCGCTCTCAAGTCTGCTTCAGCAACCGCTGGTGCAGGGAGGCGTTGTATTGTCTACCTGTAATCGCACCGAACTGTATCTCAGCGTCGAGCAGCAGGAGCAACTCAAGGGAAAGGGTGATGTACAAGAGCAATTAGTGACCTGGCTGTGTGATTATCATCACCTCAGTGCCGAAGAAGTGAAAAAGAGCCTTTACTGGCATCAGGACAACGACGCGGTCAGCCATTTGATGCGCGTTGCCAGCGGTCTTGATTCTCTGGTTTTGGGCGAGCCGCAGATTCTGGGGCAGGTAAAAAAAGCTTTTGCCGAGTCCCAGCATGGTCAGGCGGTATCGGGTGAGCTCGAACGCTTATTCCAGAAGTCCTTCTCTGTCGCCAAACGTGTGCGTACCGAAACCGATATCGGCGCGAGTGCTGTTTCCGTGGCTTTCGCTGCCTGTACCCTGGCGCGTCAAATCTTTGAATCTCTCTCTGAAGTCAATGTGCTGTTGGTCGGTGCTGGCGAAACTATCGAGCTGGTGGCACGTCATCTGCGTGAACATAAAGTTCGCCATATGATGATTGCCAACCGTACTCGCGAACGCGCGCAGGGGCTTGCCGATGAAGTTGGCGCAGAAGTGATTTCATTGCAGGATATCGACGCTCGCCTGGCCGATGCCGACATTATTATCAGCTCCACCGCCAGCCCGTTACCGATTATCGGCAAAGGTATGGTCGAGCGTGCGCTTAAAGCCCGTCGCAACCAGCCAATGCTGATGGTGGATATCGCCGTTCCGCGTGACATCGAGCCGGAAGTGGGCAAACTCGCCAACGCCTACCTTTATAGCGTTGATGATTTGCACAGTATTATCCAGAATAACCTTGCGCAACGTAAAGCAGCCGCCGTTCAGGCCGAGTCTATCGTTGAACAGGAAAGCTCCAATTTTATGGCTTGGCTGCGCTCACAAGGCGCGGTTGAAATTATTCGTGATTATCGTTCCCGTGCAGACGTTGTGCGCGCCGATATGGAAGCAAAAGCCATGGCGGCAATTGCGCAAGGCGCTGATGTACAAAGCGTTATTCATGACCTGGCCCATAAACTCACCAACCGCCTCATTCATGCACCTACCCGTTCACTACAGCAAGCTGCCAGCGATGGCGATGTTGAGCGTTTGCAAATTTTACGCGATAGTCTCGGGCTAGATCAGTAAACTACCCAAAAGGTCGAGTATTTGAAGGCGGCCAACACACCCGCGTCGTAACGATAGCGGGTTTAGTTTTTATTAGAACAGGGTTAAATACTACGCATGAAGCCTTCTATTGTTGCCAAACTGGAAGTGTTACAAGAGCGCCATGAAGAAGTTCAGGCGATGCTCGGCGATGCCGCCGTGATTGCCAATCAAGATAAATTCCGCAGTCTTTCCCGCGAATATGCTCAGTTAAGCGATGTTTCCGCCTGTTTTTTGACCTGGCGTCAGGCGCAGGAAGACTTGGACGCTGCGCAGGAGATGCTCGACGATCCTGAAATGCGTGAAATGGCTCAGGATGAAATCCAGCAGTGCCAAAGCAAACTCGAAGAACTCGAACAAGAGCTACAACTGCTGCTGCTGCCAAAAGATCCTGACGATGAACGCAGCTGCTTCCTGGAAGTGCGTGCCGGAACCGGTGGCGATGAAGCCGCGATTTTTGCCGGGGATCTGTTCCGTATGTACAGCCGCTATGCTGAATCTCGCCGCTGGCGCGTGGAGATAATGAGCGCCAACGAAGGTGAGCACGGCGGTTATAAAGAAGTAATCGCCAAAGTCTCCGGCGATGGGGTTTACGGCCAGTTTAAATTTGAATCTGGCGGGCATCGCGTCCAGCGCGTTCCTGAAACTGAATCGCAGGGACGTATCCACACCTCGGCCTGCACCGTCGCGGTGATGCCGGAAGTTCCTGAAGCCGAGTTGCCGGAAATCAACGCGGGCGATCTGCGTATTGATACCTTCCGTTCATCGGGCGCGGGTGGCCAGCACGTTAACACCACCGATTCCGCGATTCGTATTACCCACTTGCCGACCGGCATCGTGGTTGAGTGTCAGGACGAACGTTCGCAGCATAAAAACAAGGCCAAGGCGTTGTCAGTGCTTGGTGCGCGTATTCGTGCAGCAGAAGTGGCCAAGCGTCATCAGGAAGAGGCGTCGACTCGCCGCAACCTGCTGGGCACTGGCGATCGTTCTGACCGTAACCGCACCTATAACTTCCCGCAGGGCAGGGTCACCGACCATCGTATCAACCTGACGATTTACCGCCTGGATGAAGTCATGGAAGGCAAGCTTGATTCGCTAATCCAACCGATTGTGCAGGAATATCAGGCTGACCAACTCGCTGCGTTGTCCGAGCAGGAATAATGGATTTTACCCGCTGGTTGACCCATGCGGTAGGTCGTCTGGCGGCCAGTGACAGCCCAAAACGAGATGCTGAAATCTTGCTTGGGCATGTCACTGGCCGTGCGCGCACCTATATTATGGCCTTTGGTGAAACAGAACTCAGTGACGAGGCATTGCTTCAGCTCGAAGCTTTGCTGAGCCGCCGTGAGCAGGGCGAACCCGTCGCCTATCTTATTGGTGAGCGTGAGTTTTGGTCCCTCCCGTTAAGCGTTTCCCCAGCTACGCTTATCCCTCGCCCCGATACCGAATGTCTGGTAGAGCAAGCCCTGCTTCGTTTAGGCGCAGCGCCGGCTCGAGTATTGGATCTTGGCACTGGCACGGGTGCAATTGCGCTGGCGATTGCCAGTGAACGGCCTGACTGCCAGGTAACTGGCGTTGATTTACATCCCGCAGCCGTCTCATTGGCTCAATATAACGGCCAAAAACTGTCGATCCCGAATGCTTCATTTTTGCAAGGAAGCTGGTTCACGCCGGTTGCCGGGCAAACTTTTGCCATCATCGCCAGTAATCCTCCTTATATTGACGCCGCCGATCCGCATCTTTCTCAGGGCGATGTGCGTTTCGAACCTGCTACCGCATTGATTGCCGACAACAACGGGCTGGCCGACATTGACTATATTGTCGCCCACGCGCCAACTCACCTTGACCCGCAAGGATGGTTGTTGCTGGAGCACGGCTGGCAGCAGGGAGAGGCTGTGCGCAATATTTTACAGGCGGCGGGTTTCTCCCAGGTCGAGACGATTAAAGACTATGGAGATAACGACCGCGTGACGCTTGGGCAGTGGCTCGGTGTGCCGCCGATTAATTGATCCTCTTTTCTCTTCCCTGGACTGTTTTTGCTGAGTTTTTTTCCTCGGCGCGCTCAACAGAACCAGGGGTTTTCCGGTAATGTTTAAGCCATATGGCTAACCTGCTTTTAAAAGGATGCTGCAATGTCGTCATATATTTGGGTAAAGGATTTCCATATCCTGTTTATTACTGTCAGTATCGTTCTGTTTATTCTTCGCTTTTTCTGGAAATGGGCTAATGCAGATATTATGCAGCAGCGCTGGGTGAAGATAGCACCGCATATTATTGATACTTTTATGCTGGTGAGCGGGGCATGGCTGGTTGTAATCACCCATTTTTATCCATTTACCCCACAAGGTTCATGGCTGACCGAAAAGCTGTTTGGCGTTATCATCTATATCGCCCTTGGGATTGTGGCTCTGGGAACAGGCAAGGACGGCTTGCGCAGCCAAAAGACGCGTTGGGTGGCCTTTATTCTGGCCTTGGGTTGTTTGTATTTGGTTGTTAAGCTAGCCCTAACAAAAATACCGCTGCTGATGGGATAACTATGAGTACCATTGCTGATTTTGAATTTAACGCTGCGCCTTTAAGCGCAGGTGTCATCCTGGTGACCCAGGCAATTCGCTTTGATTTCAAAGCCGACGATGTCTATCGTCAGTTGCAGTCTCTGGTTGATGAAGCCAGAAGCAAGGTACCTGAAGACTTAAATCAGGATCAGCAGCTCGAAGTGTTGATTGAATTATTTTACCGTACCTGGGGTTTTGGCGGGGCAGGCGGCGTTTATCGCCTCTCTGACGCCATCTGGTTAGACAAAGTGCTGGCTTCGCGACAGGGCACGCCGGTTTCACTCGGGGTGATTTTCCTGCATATTGCTCACGCGCTGGATCTCCCGCTGATGCCGGTGATTTTCCCGACTCAGCTTATCGTTCGCGCTGACTGGCTCGACGAAGAGATGTGGTTGATCAACCCGTTAAATGGCGAAACTCTGAGTGAGCATATTTTACAGGTGTGGCTGAAAGGCAATTTGGGTGTGGGAGCGCAAATAGAAGACGACGACCTCGAAGAAGCCGACCACACCATGATCATCCGCAAAATGCTCGATACCCTGAAAGCCGCGCTGATGGAAGAAAAGCAGATGGAGTTGGCACTGAGCACCAGTGAAGCCGTGCTGGAGTTTGATCCCGACGATCCCTATGAAATTCGCGATCGTGGGCTAATTTATGCGCAGCTTGATTGTAATCATGTCGCGATATCCGATTTGAATTATTTTGTCGAGCAGTGCCCAGAAGATCCGATTTCCGAAGTGATTAAAGTTCAGATCCATTCGATCGAACAGAAACGTATTACGCTACATTAAGAACGATACATAAGAACGCTATATTAAGAACGCTATATTAAGAACGCTATATTAAGAACACTACACTAAGCAGCTCTCTGGGGCTGTGACATCAAATTTGTACCTTTACTTTATTACTGATTAAGGCCAAAGCATGAAACATAAAGTGGTTAGCATCAAGGACATCAACGTAGCAAACGATTTACCGTTTGTGTTGTTTGGCGGCATGAACGTGCTTGAGTCACGTGACATGGCGATGCGCGTTTGTGAGCACTATGTGAAAGTGACTGACAAACTGGGCATTCCTTATGTGTTTAAAGCCTCTTTTGATAAAGCCAACCGTTCTTCAATCCATTCTTATCGTGGCCCGGGTCTTGATGAAGGCATGAAGATTTTCCAGGATCTGAAAGCGGCTTTTGGTGTGAAAATCATTACCGATGTTCACGAAAGCTGGCAGGCACAGCCGGTTGCTGACGTAGTTGACGTGATCCAACTGCCCGCGTTCCTGGCGCGTCAGACAGATTTGGTTGAAGCAATGGCCAAAACGGGCGCTGTTATCAACGTGAAGAAACCTCAGTTCGTCAGCCCGGGCCAGATGGGCAACATCGTTGATAAGTTTAAAGAAGGTGGCAACGATCAGGTTATTTTGTGCGATCGCGGCAGCAACTTCGGCTATGACAATCTGGTTGTTGATATGCTGGGCATGAACGTGATGATTAACGCGACTGGCGGCCATCCGGTTATCTTCGACGTGACACACGCCTTGCAGACCCGTGATCCTTTCGGCGCGGCATCTGGCGGTCGTCGTGCACAGGTTGCAGAACTGGCACGCGCGGGCATGGCGGTGGGCATTGCCGGCCTGTTTATCGAAGCTCACGAAGATCCGGCTCACGCCAAGTGTGATGGTCCTTCAGCGCTGCCACTGGACAAGCTGGAGCCGTTCCTGGTGCAGATGAAAGCCATTGACGACCTGGTGAAAAGCTTCCCGGCGCTTGATACCAGCAAATAAGCGTATTTGCAGCCAACAGATTAATATATAGAAATATAGAGGCGACCCTTGGGTCGTCTTTTTTAATCATGGATGGAATATAAATGGAAACTACCTTTCTTATTGTTCCGGGTTATACCAATTCAGGCCCTGAACATTGGCAGTCCTATATAGAAAGAAAATACTCTAATGTTAGCCGCGTTGTTCAAGATGACTGGAATAATCCAGATAACAAACGGTGGGTTGAGCGTCTTGATGCTTTTATAAAACAAACGACAGGCGACGTTATTCTGATTGGTCATAGCTGTGGCGCGGTCGCCGTGGCACAGTGGGCGAGTTTATATTCCCATGAAAGAGTAAAAGCCGCCGTTTTAGTCGCTCCTGCCGACGTTGACTCAGAGACTGCGCTGAATGAAATCCGTCAACAAAGGCCATTACCTGCACGGCGAATCGTTTTTCCGACGTTACTCATTTGCAGTGATAACGATGAGCATCTTTCTATGGAAAAAGCCCATGCATTGGCTGCCGCGTGGGGAAGCGAAATCATCATCATCCCAAGAGCAGGGCATATTCATACCGCAGCGGGTTATGGCGAGTGGATTGCCGGTGAACAATTGATTGAAAATTTCACTGGTGAAAAACTGCTGCTTTCCGAAATTAATGCATCTTCCGAATTTGATAGAGTGTAACGAGTGAAACTGGCTATCATTTCTGATATTCACGGTAATCTGGCGGCGCTAAACGCTGTTCTAGCTGATATAAAGAAGTGTGGTGTCGATAATGTGCTGAATCTTGGCGATATTCTGTCAGGATCGCTGCAACCCTGTGAAACCGCGGACAGGCTTATTCCTCTAAATTTCCCTACTATACTTGGCAATCACGAGCGGCAAATTATCACCCTTGATCCGCAAAAGCTCAGCCTTTCAGATAGTCACGCGTTGAAATTGCTTCGCAAAGACCAGCTAAACTGGCTCCGAAGCCTGCCGACACAGTTAATCATTGAAGATGATGTGTTGATGGTTCATGGCATACCGGGCAACGATTTAGAGTATTTTTTAGAAACTGTAACTCCAGGAGGAGTTATACCGTCATCGCCAGAAACGATCGAATCACATGCGAAAGGCGTCACTCAATCTTTGATCTTGTGCGGGCATACTCATATTCCTCGTCAATTCAAACTTAGTGATGGCAGGCTGGTCGTCAACCCTGGCAGCGTTGGTCTTCAGGCCTATGATGATGTAAACCCTTGTTATCATAAGATGGAAAGCGGTTCTCCTCATGCGCGTTATGCAATAGTTGAGAGTTCGCAGTATAACTGGCAAGTGGATTTTAGAGCTATTGCTTATGACTGGGACAGTGCCGCTGGGCTGGCAGCAGCAAACGGTCGAGTTGACTGTGTTATCCCTTTACAGAAAGGCATTGTCGAATAGCAGCCTGATTCAAAAGACTTAATTACTAAAACTCTGCACCATCGCCATGAAAAATCCCCAGATTTTAGGCAAACAAAAAGGCCCTGATTTTCATCAGGGCCTTTTCGCAATAATATGGCGGTGAGAGAGGGGTTCGAACCCTCGATACGCTTTCGCGTATACACACTTTCCAGGCGTGCTCCTTCAGCCACTCAGACACCTCACCGTGGCGTTAAACCGCTTAGCGGTCCAACGGGGCGCTACTATAGGGAGACAACGATTTTGGGTCAAGGTTTATTTCCCAAAAAAGTGTTGGATGCCCACGACTTCAGCAATGTGCTGTTTAATTGTTCGTTTTGTTCTGAATGCTGCCTTAAAGGGAAAATTGGGCACTGTGGGCAACAGGCGGAGAGCACAGCTTTGGGGGAAAGAAGTCGCTCGCAGAAACGAAAAAGGGCCCAGATTTTCATCTGGACCCTTTCGCAATAATATGGCGGTGAGAGAGGGGTTCGAACCCTCGATACACTTTCGCGTATACACACTTTCCAGGCGTGCTCCTTCAGCCACTCAGACACCTCACCGTAGATTCTGCAAGCACGCTGTGCTGCACAACCGGCGCTAATGTAAGGAAAACAGCGGCCAGCGTCAACATTCTTTTCACTCTCGGCGTTCGTTTAGCGAAAAAAGGAGCAATTTGCTGATTTACAGAGCAAAAGTACATATTTTTGGCTCAGATAACCGCA
This sequence comes from uncultured Gammaproteobacteria bacterium, assembly GCA_963747655.1. GTDB lineage: Bacteria > Pseudomonadota > Gammaproteobacteria > Enterobacterales > Enterobacteriaceae > Rouxiella. The sequence goes on from CAVVFS010000001.1 coordinate 486,254, forward strand.
GTATGTCTCCCGCAAATCTATTGCCTTAACTCACCCCATGCCCGTTTTGATTAACAAGCAAACATATCACGCAATGAAATGATTTATCGCAAAAAATCCGGTGAATTTGCTACTTTGCAACGGTATAACAGGGTACGACTTGAGAATCAGAGCATAAAAAACCGCCGCGTTTTTGAGTCCACCTTTTACACACCTTTTACATGTAGTCATGGACTAACTTATTAATTTTTTATCAGGCCATTCTAGGGGCTGACCAACATAGTAAGCACAGGGGTACGACTTGAGTCATTCAGAAAACACATCACATCCTCGCGCAGCAATACCCACAGGTTCCGGCGCGCTATTCTTTATACAGACCTTCTCGACGTTAGGTTTCGCGGTGCTTTACTCAACGCTGGTGCTGTACGCCACTAAGCGTCTGGGATTTAGTGAAAATCAGGCCAACGCCATTATGGGCGTCTTTGGTGCCTTCAACTACGGGTTGCACATGTTCGGCGGTTACCTTGGCGGGCGCTACCTCAGCAATCGTAATCTGTTTGTATTAGGCATGGTGTTGCAGGTTATCGGCTGTGCGTTAATCGCCGTCGCGGGTATTACCGGTTTGTACTGGGGACTGGCGATGTTCCTGACTGGCAGCGGGCTTAATGTTACCTGTATCAATATGATGCTAACCCAGCGCTTTGCCCCGGAAGACGATCGTCGTGAGTCGGCTTTCCTGTGGAACTACGCTGGGATGAACCTGGGATTCTTCGTCGGCTTTACCGTCGCAGGCTATTTTCAACTGGCGGAAAACTATCGCGCGCTGTTCCTGTTCGCCACTTTGGGTAACGCCGTGGCGATAATCCTGACACTTTCGCGCTGGAATATCCTCAAAGATATCAACACGCCGTTGAAAAACGTTAATCCGCGCCAGTTCGTGCAGCGCATGCTTGTCGGTATCGCAATTTTGATTGTGCTGGTACCAATAATCCGTTTCCTGCTAACGGAAACCGCCTTTAGTAGCGACTTTGTGGTCGGATTAGGCATTATTATCTTTATTATTATGGGCATCGTGACCGCGCGCCATCGTCAGCCAGACGAGAAAAACCGCATGAAAGCTTATTTGCTGCTGGCGGCCGGTTCACTGGTTTTCTGGACGCTGTATCAGCTGGCACCAATGGGCCTGACGCTGTTCGCCGAGAATAATATCAATCTTGATGTGTGGGGAGTGCGCATTGCTCCGCAGTGGATCCAGGACATTAACACGCTGGTGATCGTCATCGGTGGCCCGCTAATGGCGCTGTGGTTTAAACGCCTGCGTCAACGCGGTTTCCGTATCGATATTCCGTTCCAGTTCTCGGGCGCCTTATTCTGCATCGGGCTTGGCATGCTGGTATTGCCAATAGGGATTCATTTTGCTGGGGCCGACGGGCTGGTGGCGTTTAAATGGATTGCGCTTAGCTACTTTTTGCAGAGCATTGGGGAATTGATGATTTCGCCAATTGGTTACGCGATGATTGGTAAGCTGGCTCCGACGCGCTATCAGGGCGTAATGATGGGCTGCTGGATGATGGTAACTGGCGTAGGCTCAGTGCTGGCGAGCTTTATCTCGGGCGTGATGCCTGCCAATACAGGCAGTACTCCAGTGCTGACTAATCCGGGCTATAGCCAGGTGTTTAGCGCGCTGGGATGGGGTTCTGTTGCTACCGGCGTGGTGCTGATGCTACTGATTCCTCTTCTGCGTCGCCTGATCCAGCGAGTTCCCGCGTAAACGTTGTTACCGTAACAAGATTGACCTGCATCAAAAGCCCTGCGAATCAGGGCTTTTTTTTAACCAATTTTTTTCACACAAAGGTTGCATCACGGTGATTTTAGAGGAAATCTAGAACAACAAAGGAGGCAACATAATGAACATCATCTTTTACCACCCTACACTTGATTCAAAACCGTGGATTGACGGTATCCAGCAACGTTTACCCGAGGCGCAGGTTCGAGCCTGGCATCGCGGCGACAGTAACCCCGCCGATTACGCGCTCGTCTGGCATCCGCCGCAGGAAATGCTGGCTCCGCGCGGCGAGCTGAAAGGTATTTTCGTGATGGGCGCGGGAGTTGACGCCATTCTTACTCAGGAACAGCGCGCACCCGGCACTTTACCCGCCGGCGTTCCGTTGATTCGTCTTGAAGATACCGGCATGGCGCTGCAAATGCAGGAGTACGCATTGGCCAGTGTCTTGCGCTATTTCCGTCGTTTGGATGAATATCAGCTCTTCCAGCAGCAAAAACAGTGGCGACCTCTGCCGGCTCATAAACACAGCGAATTCACCGTCGGTATTCTTGGCGCGGGCGTGCTTGGCAAGGCGGTGGCGGAAAAGCTGACCGATCTTAAATTCAAGGTTCGTAGCTGGAGCCGTACTCCTAAAACCCAGCAAGGCGTCGAGAGTTTCCACGGTAAAGAGCAACTTAACGATTTTGTCAGCGGCTGCAAACTGTTGATTAATCTGCTGCCCAATACGCCACAGACGGCGGGAATACTCAACCGCAATCTGTTTGCTCAACTGCCTCGGCAAGCTTATCTGGTGAATCTCGGCAGAGGGATGCATCTGGTTGAGGGGGATTTGCTCAACGCACTCGACAATGGGCAAATCGCTGCGGCGACGCTGGACGTATTTGTTCATGAGCCGATGCAACGCATGCACCCATTTTGGTCACATCCGCGTGTTAGCATCACGCCTCACATCGCTGCCGACACGCTGCCGGAAGAGGCGATGGACAGTATTGTCGCTAATATTAACGCGATTGAGACAGGAAAAACGCCGGTTGGGCTGGTTGATCTGGTGCGTGGATATTAACTCGCACCGCGGCTGAACAATGGCAATCTGCTAAGCTTTTAACGCCGTCCGCTTTCCTCGCCGGACGGCCAATGCCTCAGGAGAAAATATGTTTCCCGTTGATTTACATATGCATACCGTTGCCAGTACCCATGCTTATAGCACGCTACACGACTATATTGATGAGGCTCAGCAAAAAGGCATCAAGCTGTTTGCCATCACCGATCATGGCCCGGATATGGCCGATGCTCCCCATTACTGGCACTTCATGAATATGCACGTGTGGCCAAGAGTGGTGAATGGGGTCGGGATCTTACGCAATATTGAATCTAATATTAAAAATATTAACGGTGAAATCGATTGTACCGGCCCGATGCTGAACGCTGTTGATTTCGTGATTGCCGGTTTTCATGAGCCAGTGATGCCCCCGGTTGATAAAGAGACTCATACTCAGGCGATGATTGCGGCGATGGCAGGCGGAGACGTACATATTATTAGCCACCCTGGAAATCCTAAATATCCGGTTGATATCACGGCTATCGCAGAAGCGGCGGCGAAATATGAGGTGGCGCTGGAGTTGAATAACTCATCGTTCACCCATTCGCGGAAGGGCAGCGAACCTAACTGCCGAGCAATTGTTGCTGCGGTGAAAGAAGCCGGTGGTTGGTTGGCGCTGGGGTCTGATTCGCATATTGCTTATTCATTGGGCGGTTTTGAACATTGTGAACGTATAATTAAAGAAGTGGGATTCCCCGAAGACAGGATTTTGAACGCCAGCCCACGACGTTTTCTGGATTTTCTGCAAACGCGCGGACGCCCGATAATTGCAGAATTCTCCGAACTGTGACATTGTCACGCAAATTATTGCGTTGCCAATTTTAATCAGGTTTTAACTATGAATGAGTTTTCTATCGTATGCCGCATATTGGGCACCTTGTTTTATCGCCAGCCGCAAGATCCACTGTTGGTGCCGCTGTTTAGTTTGATTCAGCAAGGTAAGCTGCGTGAGCACTGGCCGTTGGAGCAGGATGCGCTGCTGTTGCGTTTACAGCAAAGTGCCGATCCGCAGGCCTTGTCCGCCGAGTTCAATCACCTGTTTGTTGGCATGGAGTGCGCCGTATCGCCGTTTCGCAGCCATTATGTTGAAGAGGGTGATTCCGAGCAGGAAGTCCGTACTTTCCTCAAACAGCGCGGCATGCCAATGAGCGAAGCACCAGCCGATCATTTTGGTGCCATGCTTTTGGCTGCGTCGTGGCTGGAAGATCAGTCGCAGGAAGACGAAGCCGCGGCGCAAATTGCTCTGTTCGATGAATATATGCTGCCATGGTGTGGAAAGTTTCTCGGCAAAGTTGAAGCTCATGCAACCAGCGGCTTTTATCGCACGCTGTCAGAAATCACGCGTGAAGCGATTACCGCCATGCGTGACGAGCTGCAAGAAGCATTGCCTGATGATATTGAAGACAGTGAAGAAGACGAACAGTAAGCCAGCGATTACACAGTCAGTAAGCTGTTCATTTTATAAGAGGTTAGTAATCTGTTCATTATATAAGAAGTCAGTAAGCTGTTTGTTATATAAAAAATCAGTAATCTGTCCGTTATAAACGAAAAAAGTTACATAAAAAAAGCCTGAGTTGATGCTCTGATGGAGCAAATCAATCTCAGGCTTTTCTATTTTCAGCTTTTAGTCAGTGAACGGGATCACTAATTCACCCGGTTTCACGACAATACCTTTAGCCAGTCTTTTCGCCATCGCTTCTTTTTCGCTATGTTCGCCGTTCAGCACATAGGCTGGTTTCTGGTCGAAATAAGACGACAATGACTGATTCAGATATGGCATCAGGCCCTGAATCATTGACTGCATTTTCTCTGGTTTGACCGTGTAATCCACCACTTCCAAATCTTTCAGGTAGATTGCGCCTTCATCTTTGTTGTAAACCGGCGTCGCTTTCAGGGTCAGCGTCATATCCGCTTTCTTCTTGCCAAACAATGATTTGATATCAATTTTTGCATTACCTGAAAGGGTGATTTTACCCGGCTCGGCGCGGCCAATCTGACTAGTGAGATCGGTTAGCGTTATCTGAGCATCGAGCACGCCAGGCACGCCCAGTTTTTTCTGGAAATCATTGTGTTTCAACAGGTAAGTGTTCACCTGCTGTTCACTGAGAGTGTATTGCGTAAGATGATTACATCCGGCAAGCAGGCCGGTAAAAATCAGGGCCGCGGCCCCTAAAAATAGCTTTCTCATAACGTCCTCGATGAAATGTCCCGGACACTAGTATGCCCTGTTTGTAAATGGTGAGGGAAGGACAAGAAAGTATAGAAAAGTAAGGGCCGCACTGAATGTGCAACCCTTAACCAGACAGGTTTAGCTGGCGATACTGGTCAGCAGATTAATCTGGGTTTGTTTAGCCATATTATCGCGATAGGCCAGAACGCGGGTCGGTAGCTCGACCCCCTTGACGATAGACAGCGATCGCAACACCGGGAACAGATGAATATCATCTTCCGAAAGTTCACCATTAACCGCGTTAGGTTCCTGGATAAGCTTATCGAGGTCACGCAGGTCTTGGTTGATTTTTTTAACCAGTCCCGCCGAATGTTGCAAATGCTCTTTAAAGTCTCCAACCATTGCCTGCTTCTTGTCAGTAAAATACTGGCGAGCCTGCGGTGTGGCGAACTCTTCAAAAGGGGCCGTCGCAAAACGCGGGAGGAACAGTCGCGGAGTATATTCAGAAACGTGTCGCAGCCAGGCAGAGATTTGTGCACTCAATGGGCCGGTCAGCAGAGGTTTGCGGTCGGATTTATCGATGAACTCAACGATATCCATGCTTTCTGGCATAAAGCTGCCATCCTGTTTTTGCAGGATAGGCACCACTTTTTTGCCAACCATCGACGTAGGTGTTTTTTCATCGTCGTTAAGCAGGGCATTAACCTCTACCGGGAGATTTTTGAGGCCGAAAATCATGCGGGCCTTCACGCAGTAGGGACAGTGTTCATAAACATATAACTTCATGATACTTCGCTCCTTTTTATACCGGCTAACTGGGGTGTAGGGAGGGTCAGCTAGCCGTTTTCTCTTCTGTCACCAGAGATGTCTCAATCATTGAGTATGGTGAAAAAATTCCCTGAGATCAAACCGCAACTCTTAGTTTCCACTCAGCATTGCGGGTTCAATGCGACGCAGACGAAACTGCCAGTACAGGCCGATAAGCGTCATCAAACCGACAATGCCGAGCAGTAACCAGGGCAATGCCGGCAGCTGTAATTCGCGCCCGGTGTCATACATCCACCCGCCACCGGTATAGCCAATTGCGCCGCCCAGCGCTAATCCAAGACGGCTGAAACCCATATAGCTCCCTCGGGCGCGCGCATCGGCCAGTGAAGCGCCCAATGTTTCACGCGCAGGTTCGGCGATAATATTGCCTATGTAGAAAAATCCAATCAGTAATAGCAGAGGATTTAACCCGTTAACCATGCCGATGGGAATCAGGCTGGCAGTCATAATCAATAGCCCGCACATCAGACGCTTTTCCAGGTTGAAGCGTTTTTCGCTCCATCGAGCAATTGGATAAAGCAGGGTTAATGACAGTGCGGCCTCAATGGCGTACATCCATTTCACGGCACTTGGCGTTCCCGCCATGTCATTGACCGCAATCGGCAGCATCAGCATGACCTGCACGGTCAGCATATAATATCCGGTCAGGGTTAACACATAGCTGACAAAACGTTTGTCACGTAAAACGCGCAGCATGCCTTCGCGCATCGGTGCACGGCCGGTCGAGATACGGTAAGCGGGCAGAAATATTGCGTTGGACAGGGCGGCGAGCACAAAAATACCGGCTCCCACCCAGCAAACAAAGTGAAAATTATATTTCAGCAGCCAACTGCCAATTAGCGCGCCTAGCACTGCTCCGGCGCTGTCTTGCATCATCAGTAATGAGAAAAAACGGCTCCGATCGCGGGGACGAATGAGCTTCATGACCATCGCCGTGCGCGGTGGGTCAAACAGCGTGCCGCCAAGCCCGGACAAAATGCACGAGCACATCAGCATCCACGGATTTTCCGCCAGCGCCATGGTGGCAAAACCCGCCGCGCGAAGCAGCATGCCAGTAATAATCATCGGTTTGGCGCCAAATCTGTCGGCAATTGCGCCGCCGAAAATGCCCAGCCCCTGTTGAGTCAACTGCCGTAATCCCAATGCCAGTCCGACGGCTGCCGCGGCCCAACCGAGCTGGTCGACGAAGCGAATGGAAATTAGCGGGAACACCACAAAGAACCCCAGTATCACTAATGCATTGTCAAACAATAAGAAAAATTTTCCCAAGCTTCGCGCTTGCGATACCAGAGACATGCGTCACCCTGAACGTTTATAGGCATCTATTGCGTAAGATGCCGAAAAGAAGAACCCGCATTAGTCTGAACGTGAAACAGGCAATTAGATAGGGCGCTATAGATAATATTTTTTTATCGTCAAGACGCGTCAGGACTGGCAAAATCAATGACTGTACGCTGAATGTATTGAATAATTCTATTTGGGTTGATCATAGAATACTCGTCTCGGCTATGATGCAAAGAGGGGGCATTGCAAGTCGCTAAAAGCTTACAGTAAAGGAAAGCGGCTGTTTCCTATAAAATGTTCTTATCGAGCCGTGCATAAAATGGAGGGAAGGGATGTTTGGCTATCGATCAGCAGCACCTAAAGTGCGGCTTACTACAGACCGAATGGTCTTGCGGCTGGTGCATGAGCGCGATGCCCATCGTCTGGCTGACTATTACACGGATAATCGCGCCTTTCTTAAACCCTGGGAGCCAATCCGGGATGAGAGTCATTGCTATCCTTCCGGCTGGCAGGCACGTCTGGGTCTGATTAACGAGATGCAGAAACAGGGCACAGCCTATTATTTTATTCTGCTGGATCCTGAAGAAAATCATATTCGCGGAGTCGCCAATTTTAGCAATGTTTTACGCGGTTCCTTCCACGCCTGCTTCCTGGGTTATTCTCTCGGCGAAGAATGGCAAGGGCAGGGATTGATGTATGAGGCGCTGCAATCGTTGATCCGCTATATGCAACGCCAGCAACGCATGCATCGCATCATGGCAAATTATATGCCGCACAACCATCGCAGCGGTGGTCTGCTCGAGCGTCTTGGATTCGAGCGCGAAGGCTACGCAAAGGATTATTTGCTGATAGATGGAAAATGGCAGGACCACGTTTTGATGGCGCTCACTGACCGTCAATGGTTGCCACCGCGTTAATTAAGGGAGAAACATGAAATACGAATTTAGCGCCAAAGAAGCGCGAGTGGTTGGTTGTATGCTTGAAAAACAGGTCACGACGCCAGAGCAATATCCTCTTAGTTTGAATAGCCTGACCACTGCCTGCAATCAGAAAACCAATCGCGAGCCGGTGATGGACCTGAGCGAGTCTGAGGTGCAGCAAACCCTCGATCTCCTGCTGGGTAAACATATTATTCGCTCTGTCAGCGGCAGTCGGACCATGAAGTATGAGCATCGATTCTGCAATTCAGAATTCGGTAATCTCAAGTTTTCTCCTGCCGAAGTAGCGGTTATTGCCACTTTGCTGTTGCGCGGTGCGCAGACGCCGGGCGAGCTGCGTACTCGTACCAATCGCCTGCATGATTTTGCCGATGTTAGTCAGGTTGAGCAGACTCTTAATGGGTTGGCAAGCCGCGAAGAGGGCCCATTTGTCGTGCGTTTGGCTCGCGAACCGGGTAAGCGCGAAAGCCGTTTTATGCATTTATTTACTGATGAAGTGTTTAGCGGTGAAGCGTTCACTGGTGAAATCAATGATGCCGTCAGCGACGATGAGATTTTTAGCAGGTCTGTGCCTGTAAGCGCTGCGGATAATGAGTTAGTCGAACGCGTCAACGTGCTGGAAACCGAAGTGGCCGAGCTGAAAGAACGTCTCGAGCATCTGCTGGAACGACTCGCCGACTAAGGAGACTGGCCGAGAGTAAACTTCGAATTGGCATAATCAGCGAGCGGGTAAATGTTTACGTCGATAAACCGCTGGCGGCGATCCTGGCGCAGCGTATTATCGAAAAGTTGCCGCGCTAACAGCGATTATTCCGATAATTTCCTAAGGGAAACAATATATAACAACTGCCTGTAGCTATTGTATTTTTGATACGTAGACTATACGCACTTTCGAACCTTGCCGGGGCTGTATTGCAGTTTACCGGCCACAAGAAAAAGTCACATGAATCTACTCAAGTCTTTAGCCGCCGTCAGTTCTATGACGATGTTTTCTCGGGTATTAGGTTTTGCCCGTGATGCCGTAGTTGCCCGGGTATTTGGGGCAGGTATGGTAACCGACGCATTTTTCGTCGCCTTTAAATTACCCAATCTGCTGCGCCGTATTTTTGCCGAAGGCGCGTTTTCTCAGGCCTTCGTGCCGATCCTTGCCGAGTATAAAAACCAAGAGGGTGAAGAGGCAACTCGCACCTTTGTGGCCTTCGTTTCAGGGCTGTTAACGCTGGTGCTCGCGCTGGTGACGATTGCAGGAATGTTCGCGGCACCTTGGGTGATTTATGTCACAGCACCCGGATTTGCCGATACGCCAGACAAGTTTGCGCTAACCACCGCGCTGCTGCGTGTCACGTTCCCGTATATCCTGTTGATTTCGCTGGCATCGCTGGCCGGGGCTATCCTCAATACCTGGAACCGTTTCTCAATTCCAGCGTTTGCACCGACTTTCCTTAATGTCAGCATGCTGGTGTTTGCGCTGTTTGCTGCGCCGTATTTCCATCCTCCGGTCATGGCATTGGCTTGGGCCGTGGTAGCGGGCGGTGTGATGCAGCTGGGTTATCAGCTCCCACATCTCAAAAAGATCGGCATGCTGGTGTTGCCGCGTATTAACCTGAAAGATGCCGGTGTATGGCGTGTTATGCGCCAGATGGGGCCGGCTATTTTGGGCGTCTCGGTTAGCCAAATCTCATTGATTATCAATACTATTTTTGCTTCTTTCCTGGTCTCTGGATCGGTGTCGTGGATGTACTACGCTGACCGCCTGATGGAGTTTCCATCCGGCGTGCTGGGCGTGGCGTTGGGTACGATTCTACTGCCTTCACTGGCGCGCAGCTTCTCCAGCGGCAACCATAAAGAGTACAACCGCCTGATGGATTGGGGTCTGCGCCTGTGCTTCCTTCTGGCGCTGCCTAGCTCGGTTGCACTGGGTATTTTGGCTAAGCCGTTAACCGTTGCCCTGTTCCAGTACGGCAAGTTTAATGCTTTCGATGCGTCGATGACTCAGCGTGCGCTAGTGGCCTATTCTGTTGGCCTGATGGGGCTAATCGTGGTCAAAGTGCTTGCTCCTGGATTCTACTCGCGTCAGGACATTAAAACGCCGGTCAAAATCGCTATCGTGACTCTCCTGATGACTCAGCTGATGAACCTGGCGTTTATCGGCCCGTTGAAGCACGCAGGGTTGTCGCTGTCGATTGGTCTGGCGGCCTGTCTGAACGCTTCACTGCTTTACTGGCAGCTGCGTAAGCAGAAGATCTTCCAGCCAAGTCCGGGCTGGAGCAGTTTCTTAATCCGTCTGGTTATCGCCGTGCTGGCCATGTCTGCTGCGCTAGTGGGAATGATGTACGTGATGCCTGACTGGTCGGTAGGCGGTATGGCTATGCGCCTTCTGCGCCTTGCCGCCGTCGTAGTGGTAGGAGTCGTGGTTTACTTTGGTGCGCTGGGCCTGCTTGGCTTCAAAGTTAAAGATTACGCCCGGAGTTAAGTTGTTCTCCTGACTATTAACCTTTGTATATCAATAAAAAAGGCCGCATTTGCGGCCTTTCGTTTATCTGGCAGAAGCCATTTTACATGCGTTCTACAGTTTCGATACCCAGAGTATCCAGACCAGTTTTCAGCGTTCTCTGTGTTAATAGCGCCAGTTTTAAACGGCTGTTACGCACAGTGGCGTCTTCTGCGTTCAGGATTGGGCAATCTTCGTAGAAACCTGAGAACAGGCCAGCAACGTCATAAAGGTAAGCACACATCACGTGCGGTGTGCCATCACGCGCGACCTGAGTCAGCGTTTCTTCAAATTGCAGCAGGCGAGTTGCCAGCGCAAGTTCGCGCTCTTCGGTCAGTACCATCGGCGCAGTCAGGCTGTTTACGTCTATCTCGGCACGTTTGAAGATAGAGGCTACGCGGGTGTAGGCATATTGCATGTATGGCGCGGTGTTGCCTTCAAACGCCAGCATGTTGTCCCAGTCGAAAATATAATCGGTAGTACGGCTTTTCGACAGGTCAGCGTATTTAATCGCGCCGATACCCACAGCGTTAACCAGATTCTCTAACTCTTCGGCTGGCAAGTCAGGATTTTTAGACAAGATAAGCTCACGCGCACGAACAATCGCTTCGTCCAGCAAATCAGAAAGCTTGATAGTGCCGCCAGAACGAGTTTTAAACGGCTTGCCGTCTTTACCCAGCATCATACCAAAAGCGTGATGCTCAAGTGCAACGGAATCAGGTACATAACCGGCCTTACGCACGATGGTCCATGCCTGTTGCAGGTGCTGATGCTGACGGGAGTCGATGTAATAGAGGACGCGATCGGCTCCCAGCGTTTCATAACGATATTTCGCGCAGGCGATATCGGTAGTGGTGTAAAGATAGCCGCCATCCTTTTTACGGATGATCACGCCCATCGGGTCGCCGTCTTTGTTTTTGTATTCGTCCAGGTAAACGACCACCGCGCCTTCGCTGTCCACCGCCAGACCTTTGTCTTGCAGATCAGAAACGATACCCGGCAACATGCTGTTATACAGGCTTTCACCCATTACATCATCACGAGTCAGCGTCACATTCATGCGGTCGTAGGTCAGCTGGTTCTGCTTCATGGTCACGTCAACCAGCTTGCGCCACATTTGCAGACAGTATTCATCGCCGCCCTGAAGCTTGACGACATAGCCACGCGCACGCAGAGCGAAATCTTCGTCTTCGTCGTAGTTTTTCTTGGCCGCGCGATAAAACTCTTCCAGATCGGAGAGCTTCATATCGCCTGCATTTTCATTCTGCACTTTTTCGAGATAAGCAATTAGCATCCCGAACTGCGTGCCCCAGTCACCTACGTGGTTGGCGCGAATCACTTTATGTCCCAGTAATTCGTTAGTACGTACTGCGGCATCACCAATAATCGTCGAGCGAATGTGACCAACGTGCATTTCTTTTGCCACGTTTGGCGCAGAATAGTCGATAACGATAGTTTGCTGTTCAACTGGGGAAATGCCCAGTTTGGCATCGGCCAGCGCAGAATCGGCATTGGCCGCCACAAAGCCGCTGTCCAGGAAGATATTGATAAATCCAGGACCGGCGATTTCAACTTTAGAGGCGATACCGGAAAGATCTAACAGTGCCACGACTTTTTCTGCCAGTTGTCGTGGTGGCATTGCCAACGCTTTAGCAACGGACATCACGCCATTGGCCTGATAGTCGCCAAACTGTGCTTTTGCAGACTGACGAATCTGTGCTTCGACGTCTGATGGCGCACCTGCGGCAACGAGTGCCTGGCATACTTTTTCTGATAGAAGGGCCTGTATATTCACCGGATTACCTTAAATGACTAAACATATAACACCATCTTGGTGCCAACTTGATTGATTGCCATGGGCGGCCATTGAGCACTATTTGGCCCATTGCCTACCCCTGACTTTGCTGATGCGCTTTTATATCATATTAGCCAACTTGAGTCAGTAATGCGCGGGGCAATATCCCGCGCTATTAGTCGGTTAATCCGCATGGCGAGACTGGCAAGCGGCATCGGTGTTGTGTAAATTAAGCGCCCCATGCCACCGAAAGAGAGAAATAGATGACCCCCTTAAACGCCGTGCCGGAACTTAATGACCTGGTGGCAGACCTGCCGCGTTTTACCGAATTATTAGAAGCCTTTGCGCAAAAATTACAGCTGGAGTTAGCCGATTTTTATGCCGATCACATTTCGGTTCGCTGTCATCAAAACACCACTGCCGATCGCTGGCGTAAAGGGTTTGAACAGTGTGGCTCGCTGCTCAATGAAACTGAAATTAACGGCAGGCCTATTTGCCTCTTTGACCTGGCTGAACCGCTAAAAGTCGGGCCGTGGGAAATAGACTTGATTGAGCTGCCTTATCCCGGCGACAAGCGTTATCCTCATGAGGGATGGGAGCATGTAGAGCTGGTGTTAAGCGGTGGCGCTGAGGGATTTTATCCTCGTGCACTGGCAGCATTGGCCGATGAAGCGCTGGTTGCACCGGGCATCAAGCTGAAACAAAGTGCGCCTAAAGGTGAAAACGAACGTTTGCCTAATCCTACGTTTGCCATCACCGATGGAACCGTGACCATCAAGTTTCACCCTTATAGCCTGCGTGAAATAGTCGCTAGCGAACGGGAACAAGGATAACGGGCAGTCAACTCGGTTTTAATACAATTAACGGCGTTATTTGTTCAACTTAACGCCATCGCTGTGACTGCCGTCGACCCATTGATCAAAATTGAATGGCATAGTTATCCTTCCTAAGCAGGTAATTCAGCAGGATGCTTTTGTTTGAGCCTACGCGACATAGCCCCTGAGATACTCGTACTTAAGCATGGGGCCGTAATCAGGAGGGATCACATGACTAAGTTAGAAGTGTGTTGTTATAGCGTGGACTGTGCTTTGACGGCCGAACAGGCTGGGGCCGATCGCGTTGAGCTTTGCGCAAGTCAGGCCGACGGAGGGATTACTCCGAGCTATGGAACATTGAAACTGGCCAGGGAAAAAGTGACGATTCCCGTTCATCCCATTGTCCGGCCTCGGGGAGGCGATTTTTGCTATACCCAAAGTGAGTTTGATGTGCTGAAAAGTGACATCGCCTGCATTCGTGATCTTGGCTTTCCCGGTGTGGTGCTGGGCATGCTAGATGCCGAGGGGCATATTGATGTTGCGCGCATGTGGGAAGTTATGGCGCTGTGCGGGGAGATGCAGGTGACTTTTCATCGGGCCTTTGATATGTGCCTTAATCCCAAGGTGGCACTTGAACAATTGACTCAGCTCGGCGTCGCGCGCATTCTGACATCAGGCCAGCAGCAAAATGCTGAAGTGGGTATTTCCATGCTGCGTGAACTAAATAACCTGACTCGTGGTCCAATTATTATGGCGGGTTCGGGCGTGAGATTGACCAATCTGCAAAAATTTGTCGATATTGGTTTGAGCGAATTACACAGTTCGGCAGGGCGTCAGGTGCTTTCCGCCATGCGTTACCGTAAAGCCGGCGTCACCATGAGTTCAGACACGGATTTTGACGAGTTTAGTCGCTACTGTGTTGATAGCGACATTGTTGCTGCAATGAAAAATGCGTTGGAATTTGACGGTTCGGTGAGTCGGAGTGCCTGAAAAAAGTACCTGCGCCGGACTGAAACACAAAGATTTACCGGGTCTCACGACCCTTTTGCGTCGCCCTGCGCAAGTACCAGGCCCCGTCATTTTGGCGGGGCTTTTTTTATCCAGATTACAGGCTTACAGCGGGTTCAAGCGTGGATTCATAAGAGCGTTCATGAACAATTTTCAACACGCTTTGGCACATTTCTTCGGGAGTTGCGGCTTTGTAACAATGCTCGCCATCATCCAGACTTTCTTTGTTGAAATATTCCGCGATAACACACCAGCGTACCGCACCTCGACTCCAGACATCTCTGTCAGCAGTGCCGTCACCCACTATCAACGCCGGGCTGTTGATGATTTTCTTTTTGCGTAATTCTCCCACAATAAAAGTCTTACTTTTCTTGGAAGACCACATTGGGGAAGGGCGCAGACCGATGGCGTTATTGCGCCACCAAAGGAATCTGTTTCCCGTAACGTTTTCAGGAGAAATTCCCCATTCTGCAGCCAGCGGTTTAATCCACTCTTCATAGCCGCCAGAAATAATATGTATATTGACCTTTGCCTGTTTCAGGTCGGCAAACAGCTTATGGAAAACGGGTAATAAACGATCCCTGCTGCGCTCAACATACAATTTTACGTGGTTTTTCCTGACCCTTCTTGCCATCGACAGCATGAAAAGGTTTTCTGAGAAGCTCGCTTTACCGGCTAATGCTCTTGGCGCGATATCAGCGAGTCTCTGCATCAAAGCCGGACGTTGTGGATCATTCTCGAGTGCAATTTTTAAAACTTCCACCGTGCTTTCTTCTGGTAACAGAGTGAAGTCAAAATCGAAGATCACATCCATTATTTTTTTCTCCCGGCACGATATTGATGCTTGTCTTCGCGAGTCACCAAGGTCGCTGGAATAGCAAGGTGCCTCGCAATACTTTGCTGAACCTTGTCGGCATATTCTTGCGTAGTTCCTGACTCAGATTCGGAAACATACGCAGGCAAGGTGTCCAGGTAATGCATATGGAAACGAAGAGTTGGACTTGCCAGCAAACGAAGGAATTTTATCAGACCTGACGAGTCTATCGGATTAGGTACCAATCCAAAAGGCAAATGGATAGTCACCGCCAAAGGGACGACCGGGCGGCCTCTAACCAGAAAGTCAGGGCGGAAACGAAAAAGCCCCCGGCGATTGTTAATGGTCGCTTCGGGGGTCACATAAAGTGCTACACCATCAGGAGACTTTTTCCAATCACGGAACTGCTTAACCATTTGTTTGAGGTTGTTAACTTCCCAATAAGACGAGCCAGAACCTTTAAACAGCAAAAAGCCCATAACTTTTCCCGCTATGCTGTCGACATGATGAACCATCAGCGTGCTTAGGGGCATTGCCAGTGCAGGGAAGTGGTCGAAAACACTGATGTGATTCGCCGCAACAATACATCCATTAGTATGTTTTTTTACTGCTTCGTAATCAAGGTTACAGGTTATCTTAATCCCTAATAAACTAAGCAGTTTTATGTAGGTTTTTTTCTTTGTTTCAACTGAGCAAAATTGTATAAGCGCTGTGTAGATAATTAGCAGGAAAAACCTGCATATTGCGACTAATATGCCAAAAGGAAACCAAAGAGCCCATAAAACCGGGCTCTTTTTATCCCCATGGAACACGGTGTGATCGCAAAGAAGGACGACATCATCATTTTCCATTGAAAAAGCCTTTAATTAATTTTGTTATCGGCAAAGCGTTTACTGCCCACTAATTTTAGAATTTTACCTTCATTGACTTTGCGAACTTCCTGGAAGCGTTCTGCTGTGAAAATAATACGCTGATGGGGCCCAAATTTTGAGTCAAAAATACCATCTTTTAATTCATCAAGTTGCAGGTACTTCATATTCATATTGATGGCTTTCACGTTCTTAATATTTGTCAGGGTATAAACCTGATCTATTTTCAAAACGTCAAAAGCGTGAGTCAGAGCAAGATGTCCAGCTATGAATGGCCATGGAGTTCCCCACCAAGGTTCGTCATAGCGCATGCCAAAGTTTATTCCATGTTCTTTTTTCTCAAATCCGGCAAAACCCATAAAGCGACGTTCATCGCCCAGAGTCGCGGCCCAACGAGAAAAGCCATACTGTTCTTGAGAGGCACGGAAACGCGCAATCTCCTGTTCAACAACATCCTTGGAACGCGACTCACCTGATGAGATAAACTTCATAACTTCATAGTTAGACGCCATTGCTGAATAGCCTTCAATATCTTCAGGCTCCCACATTCTCAATGTAACATTATGGTTTTTGATAATGTCCATGCTTACTCCTTAATTGTGGTGACTTCAAGTAACAGTAACTTTAAGTAATAATAACTTTATTAATTAAAGGTATTTCTGACTCATTACAGATCTATCTTCATAAAGACATTATCAGATCTGGATAGTGACTTAATCCGTGTCAACTTTTTCCAGAGTTCTGGAAAAGGCACTGACTACGCTTTGAAATATGAGTTTTTATCGCTAAGCAATATTCCATCAAAGAATTAATATATTTTGGAATAACAAAGAACATTACCTGTTAAGGACTCTATTCGAGCTCTTAAACGTGAAATTCAAACTCTGCGTAATCTTTAGCCTAGGGCCTCAGAACTTTATTACGAGTTGAGCTCAGCGCTTAGTATCAGACTAATCATTCCATTGCCCCCAATCGTTTAATTTTCAAGCAAAATCATTTCCGCATCCGGCAGTAATGATCCTCTGAAAGTTAAGCTGCACCACACTATCTTGAGAACTAGTTGAGTGTTACATAAGCCCTGTTAATCCAATACTAGATGATATGTGGTTTTTTTTCACATACTCAATTGTGTTACTAAAGAGATTCGCTTGTAATCTTATGTAAATGACTCGGTTAAAAGCTATTAAAAACATTGATTTAAATCAAGTAAAATTTTTTTTAATTTTTAACCAAACCGTTTTGACGATAAATCTCGCTGTTAATTTTATTTCATATAGTTATGTGTTTTTAATATAAAACTGCGTCTTTTCTTAATCGCTTCATTTTCGTTAATGTTTTATGAAATCTTCTACAAAAAAGGGTTACGTCGGCATTTAATGTCGAAGATCGCCTGTACGATTCTTAAAAATCGCCTTAAAAATGAGAAATCATCCCTCAGGTTTTTCCTTCTCGACGGAGTGAATTAAATTAAATTTTAAGATGATTTGTTTTTTTATATATAAAAATCAAAGAGTTGAATAAAATTTAGGGTAAGGAAACCTCCCGTGCCGGAGGTTCAAGTTCAGTCGGGGGTTACGGCGGTCATGTAATCTGCATAAAAACCGAGAACAACGTCATCTGAGCTGCCATGGTTAACGCAGTGCTTTAAAGAAATGGAGGAGAAGGTAGGAAGTCGCCAAAACGGCTAGGCTGTAAAATTAACGGCAAATCTCTGTAATATTATAGATTGGGATTCTCTTACTTATATTGGCAATATGGTATTCAGCAGTGCATTGTTCATTAGCCGCTGTTCCCCATTGCAGCTTTAATTTGCCGTTTTGTGGTAGCCCGCTTAAATAAGCCAGCCCATCATCACCGACAATACTGGCTGCATCAGAACCCACTTCCTGAACTGAGGCACCAAAAGGTACAGGATGATTGTGGTAATTCAGTGTAATTAATGCGCGCACGCCAATATGGGTTTTAAAACTTGAAAGCACTAATGCGCCTCGTGTAGGCACCACATTTTCTACGTTATCTGTAATATCAGTCTGTGAATTCATGGTATCGGTATCAAGGGCAATACGATTTAAACGGTAAACATCGGCATATGGAATGACGGTATATCCGCGATAGTCGGTTGCGACCCCCGTTTTATTTTCTATGCTGACCCCGGCTGCCCCTGGAGCTTTAACTAAAATATTGGTATCACCCAATGGCTGGCTAAAGGTAATTCCGTTTTGGTGTGCAACAACCCCGCCAGAAAGCTGTAATGTATAATCGTGCGTGCCTTGGGAATAGCTATAGCCTAAACCAGCCGTGCCATAAGCACCCTGCAATTGAGCGTTGGCATTGCCAGATTCTCCATTACTACTGCTGTGGCCTTGCATCACGCTATAGCTCAGATTGCTGTCACGAAGCAATGTTCCGCTGACTCCGGATTGCCAGGAAGTAGTGCCATCAGAATTATGTGAGGCATTGCTGGTAATATACATTCTGTCAGCGACGCTATCGCTGGAGGCATATTCATGTCCCAGTAACGAGCTCACTGGAATAGAAAGATTTAAAGAGACGATGTGGTCAGTATCAGAAAGTCCTACTGACTCAGTGGAAGACCAGCTTAGGGTATAGTTTATACTGTGCCAGGAGTTTGAATATCCAACCTGATACGTTTTGTCTTCCTGACTTAAATCCCAGTAAGTTTGATCGGTAAGAGAGGCATAGACTGAGCCAAATTTGCCAAGGCTCTGGTTAACATTTATCTGATAACGACCTTTTTTCGCATAACCTAAATTGTGGTAAGAAGTGGCGGTATAAACCTCATCGCCTTCGGCATTATCCTGTAGCCCATACTCATAGCCTTCGGTATTTTTATACGCTACGTCATCCAGGGTATAAAAACCTTTGCTGGAAAATCGATAGCCAGCAAACTGGAAAGTAGTGCCAGAATGGATCATCGACTTTGCATACATAAAATGCAGAGATTGACCATTATGCTGCTCACCATCGGACAGGTCGCTTCGGGCCTGAGTCAGATCCAGCGAAATAGCCCCTATGTCTCCCATGTTTTTACCGATACCCCCGGTAATTGCCTTATATTTTGCAGCAAGCTGAGTTCCGCCGTAGGCAGTTATTCCACGACCCAGGCCGACAATTACCGTGCCCTGAACAAAAAATGGATTGTCCTGATCGTCATTACCACTGCGGAAATTACCGGCCACCAGATCGTATTTAACACGACCCGTGCGTTGCAACAGGGGCAGGGTGGAATAAGGGACGATAAAAGTCTGAGATGATCCGTCATCACCCTGAACGTTAACGGTTAAGTCACCACTTGAAGAGGTTGGGCTTAGGTCGTTAATAGTAAAAGGCCCGGCCGAGACATAGGTTTGGTAAATAACATAACCATTTTGCCTGATGACCACTTTTGAACGACTGTTAGCGATACCGTGCACAGTAGGCGCAAAACCCTGCAGGCTATCAGGGTACATGGCTTCATCACTGTATAAACGAATGCCGCGAAACCCAACGCTGTCATAGATATCGTTACTGGTATTGCTTTGACCCACCACTAATTCACTCTTTAGTGGAATAACCGCGCGTTCCAGATAGGTGTCAATATTTGACCATTTATTGCTGGTGTAGTCTTTATAACTGTCATAGGTCCAGGAACTGTTATTACGCAGTCGCCAGGCACCGAGATTTATGCCCGTTCCTAATGAAAGAAAATCATTTTCGCCTGTCGAGCCTTTGTCGGCTGAAAAACTATAGTTCATCAGCACGGCAGGGATCCCGTTATCCCACTGAGAAGGAGGAATATATCCACGAGCGCTGTTTGCAAGCCAGGCCTGAGGGAAGCTCAAGGCTAGTTTCTGATCGGCAAAGTTATAGTCAACTTCAGCAGCGGGTATTAATTTTTTAACCGGTAAACACTGTTGCGCCGTATATTTACTCAGCTGTGGGATAGCCGAGATATTAACACCAAGGGTGTTTAGCCAATTTTTATCCAGACAGGGAATCAGGCCTCCGGCTTTTCCTCCTGAATCGTCGGTGTTATCGCCTGCATCCACAAATTTCATATTTTTTGTGGCTACAAACTGATTATTAACCGAGATATCTACCTGGTATATACCCGCCTGTTGTTTCCCTTTTTCAAAACGTGACAGGTCGGCGACTGCTGCGGTATCTGGCGACAGGAATGCGGGATTAAAATAGGTGTCTGCATAAGCCGGGCGCATGGCGATTAAAGAAAGAGCAATCTGGCTGAATGCAAAAAAGACAGCGTGATTACTTTTTCTTAAATTACAGGCCTCTGATTTTTTTAAAACGCGCATGGCTTCCCTGTCTAACCCCGCTATTTAATTAAGCGTGTCAGTGACGGGGTTAATGCGCCGTAATCATTAATCGACTGAAAAGTAATCTGGCTTCCATTAATATCCAGATTTGCTGATGTCATCGGCGCCACCATCAAACCCGGTGTTTTCTTACCTGCGGAGCTGATATTTACCATTGTCACGTAGTAAGGCGTAGGATTAGTGACCTGAACCTGATTATCTGCATGACTAAACGTCAATTTGTTTGGCGCCTCGGCAGACTGCAACGGGAGATTATCAGGGCGAACAAATAACTTGATGCGTGACAAAATAGCGAGTTGAAGAATGTTTTTTCCCGCAACTTCATTTTTATCCAGTGATGGAATCGCTTTTACATTCAGATAAAACAGGGACTCGCGATCTTTAGGCAGTGGGGCACCCGCGTAGATAATACGCAGAGTGTTTTCAGTTTTAGCTTCAGAAACAAACAGCGGAGGCGTCACGACAAAAGTATTATCTTTTTTGCCACTGGCATCCTCTACCCAGGAATTGATAAGAAAACGCTGCGACATGCTGCTATTGGAAATAGGCAGTGAAGTTTGATTCGCATCCTGAGGATAAATAACACGAGTCGCACCCAGCGCAATGCCACCTGCTGCGAATGACTGAATAGGCGAAAGTAAGAGACCTGCCATCAGGGCAAGGGCTAACGTAAATCTGTTTTGCATTGGTGAATACCCAATTAAATCATTATGTACTGGTGTAGTGGGAAATAGGCCTCTTCCGTGAGGCCGAATTAATCCTTTATCTATTTTTTATTTGAATAGTTTATTGATACTGGATCTCGAACGTGGCATCAGCATCTGCCTGACCCGCAGTCACAGTTGCTGCGGTTGATTTATAGCGTGCTGTGAACGGAATGGTGTTATCACCGTTAATCAGAGTCTTAGCGACTGAGTAAGTCGTGCCATCAGGTGGCATATCGTTTGATGCGCTGTCCAGTAACTGGATTCCTACGCCCGACGCTGCAGTGGAATTGGTTCCACCTGAGTTTACGGCGAAAAGAGTCGAGTTATCTTCATCTGGCGTACCGGTAAAAGCGATAGTAGCTGTACTAGCCACAGAGGTATCACAGTTAACCAGTTTAATATTAAAAGGAATATTGGTGGTTGTTTGACCCGCTTGTGTAATAGAGGCAGTTCTGTACTGGCCTAAATTAATTGTCTGGTCTGCGGTATCAGTGCTTACTGCACAGGCTGCATTAACAAACTCACCTGTGAAATGAACAGTACCACCGTTAACGGTATTTGTTGTCGAAGCAGTAGTTGTGGTGGTGTCTGCTGCATTTGCACCAGCTGCTACCAGGCCACAAGAAGCGATGATAGAAAGTACAATTGTCTTAAGTTTCATTTTTTAGAAAATCCAAGCTGTGATAAATAAAAATTGACTTGGTTCATCCCTGTACGAGGTCATGTATTGAAAAGATAACCGAAGATAATTGCGCATCCTGGCTAATTATTTATCCGGATATTTTCTTCCCAAAATTATTTTTGTTAATGGGTAGCGCCCTGAAACAAATTAATTAAAGCACGTGCCATAAATCACAAAAACGATTCATGGCGAGTGGGAAAGAAATCTTAAAAACTAAATTTAAAATAATTTTAGCAATGTGACATACCAGGCATTTTGATTGCCGCCTGGCTATGACTATCGACAGCTTAGCTATAAAAATGCCCTGAGAAGCCCACTTTGTGCATCGTGCCAACTCCCTGTTTTTTATCGCTGCCTGCTAAAAATTTGACTTAGTTGCAGTGTTTTAAAAAAGAAGGCGGCAATTTAATACAAAACTGATCATTTTAATAACAATCTTTAGGTCGTTAGCACGAATTGTCAAAGAAGATCATACGGTTGTGGTAATTAATTACGGGTATTAACTATTAAATGTGCGCAAAAGTATTTTATTTTTGATTGTATTTTGATCGATATGTTTCATGAGTAATAGTTAGTTATTGTTATAGTTTTTACTTATGTTCTAAATAAGTAATTCCTGCTCTATGAGAATAATATTACTTATGCGAATTTGAGTGATTTTTAATAATTATCTGGATACATCTTCTGTGTCAGAGAGGGCTATCCAAGAGTTTAAATAATTTTTTAACCACTCTTGCTAAGAGGTATGCCTATAAAAATAATTAGGCGAAGATTCCTGATAAATGAATTCTTGATAGTGCAGGGTATGAATTTCTATGCAAAAAAATCAGCTAATTATGTTTGGTGGACTAACGTCGATGAAAAGGTTGCATGCCTCATACTGTTTGCCTACAGGTATCGTCTCGCGTTCAAATGCATGATGCCAACCGACTCGGCCTGATGGGATTTCAGAGGATGGAATAACAATGTTGTTGGTTTTTGTATGATAGCTTTCGATCGACATTGGGTCATTTATTTGAAAATTAAATGCCGTTAAGTCATTGTGCAAGCCATTTCCCCCGCGTGCGAATTGTGCAAGAGAGGTGCTTTTTTCGGGCAAGTATTCTTCAACAATTTGACGTACAGAACGCAAAGACAGTGTTTTGGTTTCCTCGCTTCCTCGGCGTTTAATATGAAGATTATGCAGCATAATGAGTAGCCTACATGCTGGATACTCTAGCGCTATTTGCAAAAGGTTATGCGCCATTTGACGTGCGCGCCAGGCAAGATAGTCTTCAAAACCCTTCATCCTCTCATTTTCTAAGATTTCTCTTTGACGTTGAGATTGAGTATTAGAAGAAAAGTCTGCCAAATCTCGACGAGGAATACAGTCGATCCCCAGGCAGGGGATCTGATTATTTATTGCCCATGATATAAGCTCTAAGTTCTCCACAGTTCGCATTACTTTTGGGAAATTACTCAGCCTTAGCCGGGCGCAGTCACCTCGCTGGTGTGATAGCTGCATACCTCTGCAATCTGCTTCAAAAATCAAAATACTTTGTTGGTTAAAATACCGCTTAGCTATTGCCAGTCTGAATTGGGTAAATTCCGAGATGCCGTGAATTGACTCGCCAACAAACAGCAATCTTGCTGTGCTGAACAGTCCATCGTGACAACCCAGGCTAATGGCCGTTCTCATTTTGCCAATCTGCATAGAAAATCGAATAGTTTCATAGAGTACCCATAAGTTATGCTTCTGCTGTGCTGTCTGTATTTCAAACAGAAAGGTGTTTCTTGTAGCGAGAACCGCCGTTATTGCTAAATCTCTAATGCTACCGTTCAAGACTGCGAGGTTATGATGTGGCAGGTGAAAGTACAACTCTGAGCTAGCATTTTGCTCGACGCTCTCTCTTTTAAACTGCGATATGGAAAACAATAATGACCCAAATTATCGACTTGCTGAACTGGCGTTATGCCACCAAAAAGTATAATCCAGCCAAGAAAGTGCCGGCAGAGAAACTGGAGCGCATTCTGGAAGCGATACGTCTGACGGCAACAACTAGCGGGCTGCAACCGTTTGAACTGCTGGTAGTGACTAATGATGAAATTCGCGAAAAGATGAAAGCTGTGAGCTGGAACCAGTCCCAGATAACGGATTGCTCCCATGTGCTGGTGTTTGCTGCCTGGGATGACATCACCGAGGATCGTATTCATATGATGTTCGATTTGACGAATGAGATCCGTGGTTTAGTAAACGAAGGTTGGGAAAACTATCGCAAGATGTTGATTGGCATCGTGACAGAGCGTGGTCAGGAAGCTAATTATCAGTCGGCTGCACGACAAGCCTATATTGGCCTCGGCTCGGCAATGATTGCTGCGGCAGCTGAAGGTGTTGATGCTACGCCGATGGAAGGCTTTGACCCGATTGCAATTGATGAAATTCTTGGCCTGACAGAGAAAAAATTACGTAGCGTAATTATTTTGCCGTTGGGATATCGCTCAGAAGAGGGCGATTGGCTGGTTAACTTGAAAAAAGTCCGCCGCTCGCGTGAAAACTTTATCACTGAAATCAAATAGCCACGTAATAACGTTGCTCGCAGATTCCTAATCTCTAAGTTGCTAATCCTTTAGTTGCACATCCTTTTAGGTACAAAAAAGAGGCCGCAAAACCATCCTCTCTTAGGATAAGTTTCCCTAAAAGAGGGTGGTTAACATAGTATGGGGAAGCAGAGGGTGCTTGCTGGAAAAATAGTGGCCAGGCATCAATATTCTGCTTTTTCTCCCGGCGCGGGTACCGATGTTGGTTGGCCCACGACCCCAGAATAGGTTAAAAGCAAAACAGTCTCGCTGTCTCCACTAACACCCCGGTGATAACGGTTAACCGATTCGGGAAAAGCTTCCCCTGCTTTATAAGTATGGCTTTTACCCGTTGCTCGATCCTCCAGAGTTAATTGACCCTGTAATACATAGCCAGCATTAGGGAAAAGATGTTTATGCCACGGCAACGCTGAATTAGCAGGGATTGTTAATTTAATCATCGTTATCTGAGTCTGACCCTTAGGGTAAGGTCCATATTTTGTCCCATTCCATGAGGTGGTGCTTTGTAAAAGCTTATCGGCTTTGCCAGGAACGGTAGGTGGCTCTTTCGCCAGAGCAGATGCTGAAATAAGGCTGAGGGTAATTAATGCAGGGATAAGTTTCTTCATAATGATTCCTCCTTTAGACGTAATTAAAGGTTAGGTCATCGAAAAGGTGTTTTGGGCGAAAGTAAATATTTCAGGGTAAATATTTTTAATATATCGATCTTCATGATGGATATATATTATGGCGATGGTTAAATTTTTATGTGTTTTTTTAGACTAACCACCTGATTCTATTTATTAATAACAAATTACTTTGAGTGGTAATTTATCAGGGTTATTACTTAAGGTTAATGATCATAAAACCTGTATTTAAATAACACTAGTTGTAAGTAAATTTTTCTATTGGCGATTTAAACACAATTTGCCATGGGTTCAATAGTCCCCTACATTACAAACAAGCTCCCGCACAATCCAGTTGTACGGCACATCCTTACAACAAGTCTATACAGCCTAAATAACGCGCATTTATTGACTTTTACGACCTCCCTCTCGGGTTCATAAAAAATACAGGCTAATAAAAAATAATGCGGTAATATTTGTAGGTTATTAATATTCTGAAACTATACGACTCATTTCTCAAAGCAGGGAGATTCAAAGATGGAAACTCGCACTGTTGAGCACCAAGATTTGCCTCAGCTATTAGCGCTTTATCGTTATCTTAATCCGGAGGATCGTCAAACGGAACTGGCTGATGCCAAGAAAAATTTGGATCTGCTAAGAGCTTATCCTGGAAGCGATATCTTTGTTGTTTGCCTTGAGAAGGAAATTGTCGCGACCTGTACGCTGGTAATCATTCCTAATCTTACTCGCGGCGGTAATCCTTACGCGCTGGTTGAGAATGTCGTTACTCATGCGGATCATCGTAATCAGGGTTATGGAAAATTAGCGCTGCATGCTGCCGTCGAAGCTGCCTGGCGCGCAGACTGCTACAAAGTGATGTTGCTTACCGGCTCAATGAGTGGATCGGTTCATCATTTTTATCTTGGGGCCGGATTTGAGCAAAATAAGACAGGTTTTCAAATTAGAAGGTCGACTTAGCTAAATATTTTCTCACAAACTTAAGCCAAATAACCCGTCAAATGTTTCTGTCAAGCATGACTGGCCAGTTAAATAAGAGGCTCGGCCGCCCATTGGATATAAAATTTATTCTTTAGGAGATGATTGTTTTTTTGTTAAATGAAGCTCGGCTTTCTTCATAAGTTAAAAACAAAAAAATATTAACCCCCAGGAATTATTTTTTACACAAGAGGCATTATGGCTGAGTTAATATCTTCTAAGAAAAATGGTAAGTCATTGAGTCCCGGACTTACCTCGCGCCAGGTAACAATGATTTCTATTGCCGGTATTATTGGGGCAGGGTTATTCATAGGATCGTCCAAAGCCATCGCCGCAGCAGGGCCGGCTATACTTATCTCTTATACTTTTACCGGATTGCTAGTTCTGGTTGTCATGCGCATGTTAGGGGAGATGGCGGTAAGTCAGCCTGATACCGGATCGTTTTCAACTTATGCCGACCGCGCTATTGGTCGCTGGGCAGGCTTCACTATTGGCTGGCTCTATTGGTGGTACTGGGTACTGGTTATTCCGGTAGAAGCCATTGCCGGAGCCAATATTTTAAACTCCTGGTTACCGGCTGTTCCTGAATGGATATTTTCATTTGGCATTGTTTTCTTGCTGACAATTACTAATCTGTTTAGCGTCAAAAACTTTGGAGCATTTGAGTTCTGGTTCTCTATTGTAAAAGTGGTTGCGATTATCGCCTTTATTATTCTCGGAGTATGGGCAGTTACCGGTAAATTGCCGACAGCCAATGCAAATGTCGGCGGAATAGATAAACTGTGGTCGGTAGGCGGATTTATGCCTCACGGCTTTGGTGCAGTAATTGGCGGTGTATTGGTAACAGTTTTCTCTTTCTTCGGCGCTGAAATTGTCAGTATTGCCGCGTCCGAATCCGAAAATCCTGAAGTACAAATCACTCGTGCAACAAAGCTGGTGGTTTATCGCATTGCTCTGTTTTATATCGTATCTATTTTCCTGGTGGTGGCGCTTGTACCTTGGAACGATCCCCGTCTTGTCGAAGTCGGTTCATTCCAACGTGCGCTTGAAATCATGAATATCCCGTGGGCCAAACCAGTGGTGGATGTTGTCGTGCTGGTCGCGGTATGCAGCTGCATGAACTCTGCACTTTATACTTCCTCACGTATGCTGTTTTCATTGGGAAAAAGAGGGGATGCACCTGCTTCAACCTGCACAATATCTCAAGCTGGCGTGCCACGAGTCGCCGTAATCGGTTCAACTCTTGCTGGTTTTGCCGGTTGTCTGGCCAACTACTTTTTCCCTGGGCAAGTGTTCAGCCTGCTGCTTTCAAGTACCGGCGCGTTTGGCCTGGTTCTGTATCTGGTCATTGCCTTCACTCAGCTGCGTATGCGCCACCAGATGAATATGCGTGGTGAAACTCCAAAGCTGAAAATGTGGCTTTATCCATGGTTGACCTGGTTCACTATCCTGGTTATTGCCGCTATTCTGGGCTATATGTTCTACGACCCTGACTATCGTTTTGAAGCATTTATGACCTTAATCGTGACTGTATTTGTCCTGGTGGCAAGTGCGATGGTGGGTAATAAGAGAAAGGTTACGTTGCAAAAAACCGCGAATAATAAAGCTAATCTGACATCATATTAATCGCGTCTGAATGGCGGCTAATGAGCAAGATAATAGCCGCCTGATTTATCTCTAAGAGGAGCAATCAAATTGCTCCTCTTTGTTTATTCAGGGAACAGAAATATAACACGCGAGGATGGAATCTCGGCTCATACTGCCTCAAACGCAACGTTGATAAGATTTCGCAGAACGGGGGAATGATTATCTTTTCGCCACATTATGCCTATATCAAGACATGGCGGATCCTCAAGTAAATCAAGATACACCACTCCGGTTCTTGCCAGATGACGTAAAGAGCCAGGCACTAAGGCAATACCAATTCCGGAGGCAACCAGGCTAATGATGGTTTGCATTTGTATCGCCTGTTGAATGATATTGGGCATTGCACCATGCGAAGCGTAATAACTCATGACCAGGGAATAAAAAGAGGGAGCGACCTGCTGAGGGAAAATAATTAATGGTGAGTTAATCACCATCTCAGGACATAATTTCCCATCGCTGATTTTAATCTGCTTTTGCTCAATCCAACTCTGGGGAACCGCAGCGACCAAAGGCTCAGAGAGTATTTGCCTATAGTTTAACCTATCCAGTAAATTCAACTCTGTAGCGGGGATAACTATTCCTGCATCTATTTTTTCATTAAGTAAGGCCGTGGTTTGTACATCGCTGGTTGCCTCGGTTAATACTAATTCTACGTCGGGGTAGCGCTCTCTGAAATGGCTGACTAACTGCGGCAAAATGTTATAGCCTGCGCTGCTAATAAAAGATAATGCAAGCCGTCCTGATTCACCTTTTCGCAGCCGATCGGCAATTTCGGGTAATGCATTCATGCTAGTTAATACACTTTTCACATGAAATAACCATTGCTCTCCAAACGGGGACAGTGAAACATTTCGTTTGGTGCGAAAAAATAGTGCCTCACCCAATTCCTTCTCCAACGCCATAATGGACTGGCTTAACGGTGGCTGAGTCATATTAAGGCGCTCGGCCGCTTTGCCAAAATGGAGCGTTTCGGCGACCGTGACGAAATGTTTCAGTTGTCTTATATCCATGACTAATATCCCCAGTAACTTAATTGCTATAGGAGAATATATTTCACAGGAGGTTTTGTCGATTCTAATATGGTGCCTACAGAATGTTGATAACTATTAGTTGATAAATAACTCGTTGGTCATAGCCAATAGATCACAACTCATTGGTCATAACTAATTGGCCATAACTAGTTGGTCATAACTACAGGACACTATAATAATGTATCGTTCACGCACATCAACTCACGGGCGTAATATGGCTGGTGCCAGAAGCCTGTGGCGAGCAACCGGTATGACGGATGCAGATTTTGATAAACCTATTATTGCGGTAGTCAATTCCTTTACTCAATTTGTGCCCGGACATGTTCATTTGAAAGATCTCGGACAAATGGTAGCCCGTGAAATTGAAGAAGCAGGAGGAGTAGCTAAAGAATTTAATACTATTGCCATCGACGATGGTATCGCGATGGGGCACGACGGTATGCTTTACAGCCTTCCGTCACGAGAATTAATTGCCGACAGCGTGGAATATATGGTTAACGCACACTGTGCCGATGCCATGGTGTGTATTTCAAACTGCGACAAAATAACCCCCGGCATGCTTATGGCTGCTCTGCGTTTGAATATTCCCACTATCTTTGTTTCTGGCGGGCCTATGGAGTCCGGCAAGATGACATTACGTGGGGAAAAACGCGCATTTGATTTGATCGATGCGATGGTCGTGGCCGCCGATGACAGCATGTCAGATGACGAAGTTAAGGCCGTGGAAGAGGCTGCTTGCCCAACCTGTGGGTCATGTTCTGGAATGTTTACTGCTAATTCGATGAATTGCCTGACTGAAGCCATGGGGCTGGCTTTGCCCGGCAATGGTTCAATGCTGGCGACTCATGCACTGCGTAAGTCTTTGTTCTTAGAGTCGGGTCGAAAAATTGTCGAACTTTGTCGTCGTTTTTACGAGCACAATGATGCCAGCGTATTGCCGCGTTCTATCGCCAACGTTAAAGCCTTTGAAAATGCAATGGCGATGGACGTTGCCATGGGCGGCTCGACCAACACCGTTTTACATTTATTAGCCGCCGCTTATGAAGGCAAGGTCGATTTTTCAATGGTCGATATTGACCGTTTATCACGAAAAGTGCCGGTTCTATGCAAAGTGTCCCCGGCAGTAGAAAATGTTCATATGGAAGATGTTCATCGAGCCGGGGGAGTAATGGGCGTTTTGGCCGAACTCGCACGAGCCGGGCTTATTCATACCGATTTGCCCACCGTGCACTCTGCGACATTAGGCGAGGCGCTGGCGTTGTGGGATATAAAAACCTCGACTTCCGACACGGTAAGGCAGTTTTATCGCGCTGCGCCGGGAGGAGTTCGCACCAAAGTCGCCTTTAGCCAGAATAACTATTATCCCGCTCTGGATACTAATCGGCGTACAGGCTGCCTGCGCGATTTGGAAAATGCTTTTTCTCTGGACGGTGGATTAGCGGTGTTATTTGGAAACATCGCCGAGGAAGGTTGTATCGTTAAAACAGCAAGCGTTGACCCGGCGATGATTTGTTTTACTGGCACGGCAAGAGTTTTTGAAGGCCAGGATGAAGCAGTTGAAGGGATACTTTCAGGAAGTGTAAAAGCGGGTGACGTGGTGATTGTGCGCTACGAAGGGCCACGCGGAGGGCCGGGAATGCAGGAAATGCTCTATCCGACCAGCTATCTCAAATCTAAAGCGCTGAACAAAAAATGTGCCCTGATTACCGACGGCCGATTTTCGGGTGGATCCTCTGGTTTATCAATCGGTCACGCCTCGCCCGAAGCGGCCGAAGGGGGAAATATTGCATTAATTGAGGATGGCGACCTGATCGAGATTGATATTCCGCTGCGTTCTATTCAGTTAAAAGTGAGTGAGGCAGAGCTTGGAATTCGTCGTAAAAAAATGGAGCAGCGCGGCAAACAAGCCTGGAAACCGCTTAATCGCCAGCGTCGAGTCTCTGCGGCGTTAAAAGCCTATGCGGCAATGACCTCCAGCGCGGCTAAAGGCGCAGTGCGTATTGTTGAAGACGATTAAACGCATTTTTGGCTAACGATTGTGGCGATACCCAGTCCCTCGATACCCAGTTTCGCGATATCAACGTTCAGGAGTCGCCACAGTCAAGGCCGAAACATTGTAAGGTCTGATATAAATAATAATATATTACAATGAGTTAAGTAAATTAGTTGCGGCCTGCCATCACACCACCGTCGATGTCCCAGATAGCTCCTGTGACCCAAGCCGTTTTATCTGATAGTAAAAAAGCGACTGTTTCGGCCACGTCTCGTGACGTGCCTACTCGCCCAATAGGGTGAAAACTGTCGAAGCTGCCCATCACGCCTGCAACATCTTCCTTAGGAATAAACCCTTCATAAATAGGCGTATGCACTACTGCTGGCGAGACGGCATTAACGCGAATGCCTTGCGAACCCAGCTCGATAGCAAGATTTTTAGTTAAGGCATGCAGGCCCGCTTTTGCCATGGAATAAGCTGCCGATGGGGTCGCGCCAATCGCCTGCTGTGCCCACATTGATCCAATATTGACTATCGATCCTTTAATGTTGGCGGCAATCATATTTTTCACCACATCGCGGGTAATAAAGAAAGTCGCTCGGTTAAGGCTCATATAAGTGTCGTAATCTGATTCCTGGTTTTCAGTAAACGCTTTTGGAAAGAAAACACCCGCCGCGTTGACCAACAGGTTGATATCTGTGTGCTGTTGATTGATTTGCTCTCTGACGTGGTTCATTCCTCGTTCTTGCATCAGATCTGCGGTGATAATTTGCACTTCTCCTAATGTGGACAGCGTCTCGGCGACCTGTTCTGCTTTCTGTTTACGATTGCCGACCAGTACGACGCTGCCGCCATTTTCTAGCACCAAACGCGCTGTTTCAAAGCCCATGCCGCTGGTGCCACCAACAACTAAAAGTTTCTGACCTGTAAATAAAGCAGACATTATGACCTCACTGATTATCATAAAAAGGGCGCGAGCCCTGCTGTGAGGTCAATCATGCGGCAACTAAAACAGGTTGACGAAGCACAAGAAATTGTTCGACGAGAAAGAAAATCTATTCCGTGTTGGCCTGTGTCGATATATAAATAGGTCTATAAAGAAGTGAGTCTATAAAACAGACAAACAGAAAAATTATGAGGATTTGCCATGCGTTCACTTAACAGGCTTAAATGGTTACATGCCTTTGAAGCCGCGGCTCGTCACGGCAGTTTTACTGGCGCAGCACAGGAGCTAGGGGTTACACCAGCCGCCGTTGGGCAATTAGTGCGTGCCCTCGAGGAGTGGGTCGGGCATCCTCTTTTAAGCAGAACGCGTTCGGGAAAGGAGAGGCTCACGTTGGTTAGCGAGGCGCAGGCTGCCTTGCTGGATATCACCGAGGGGCTCGACAAACTCGATAATGGTCTAAAAAAATTGCGCGGTCGCCGGGCGCGACAGGTGATTGTGATCACCGCCTCGCAGGTATTAATGATGAACTGGCTGATGGCTCGACTGAATAAGTTTTCTGAACTTCACCCCAATATCGACCTGCGGCTGGATATTGCCGACAGGCTTATTGATCTGGTGCATGGTGAAGCCGATATTGGGTTACGCTGCGGGCCAGGCAACTGGGCGGGGTTGGAATCAACCTGGCTAATGGACGAGGAGGCGGTAATCGTTTGCAGCCCATCGCTGTTATCGCAAGCCTCAACCAATGATAGCCAATGGCTGGCGGGTCAAAGGCTCATTTATGACGAGACTCCGCATCCGGGGGCTAATTTCCCCGATTGGGAAACGGTGCTCCACAAGACGGCAAGCAAAAATGCCTCGCCTACGCGTTTGGTGATTAATTCTACGGCCGCTGCTATTCAGGCCTCGCTGAGTGGGCAGGGCGTAATGATTGTGCGCAAGGCATTGGTACAATTAGCATTAAAGAATGGTCAACTGATTCAGCTATTGCCTGAGTATCAATGGCCGCTGAGCTGGTCCTATTATTTGGTCGGTTCGCAAAACTCGCTTAGACGTCCGGAAGTCGCAGTGTTTCATGACTGGTTGCGCAGTGAAATCGATTCGCAATAACCCTAAAGCCAATAAAATATCGTTGCCACCTAAAACATAGGATGATAGGGTAAATTTGTGGGCGGCGTTGTTAACAGGCACTTCCCAAAATTTTCATTAAGACACCTAATGTTAGAGTTCTTTAGGCAATCTATCCTCTTCAGGATAGAGGTAAGTTGGGGTGAGCTACTCAGGGGCAAGCCTCAATCCTTCTCGCCACATCAGCTCAGGTTGATGTGGTTTTTTTTTGAGTTTGCAGCAGGCATATCAGTATGGATAAAACTTTGAGAGCGGTTGCTCGTCAGCCTCTGGTCACCACGGTGATTGAAACCATCCGCCATCTGGTGACTGATCGAACCTGGCCGGTTGGCGAGAAGATCCCGAGTGAGGCAGAGCTGACGGAGCTGTTTAACGTTGGGCGAAACACCATTCGAGAGGCGATTCGCGTGCTTTCGCATTCAGGGATGCTTGAAGTCAGGCAGGGTGATGGCACCTATGTGCGCAATATTATTGACCCCTCAGAGGTGATGCGAGAAATAGACAAAGGTGGCCTGCGAGAGCATTTTGAACTTCGTTGCATGATTGAGTCTGAGGCGGCTAAATATGCGGCCAGCAGAAGGACCGATGAGGATTTACGTCGGATAAGGCATGCGTTAATCACGCGCGGTGAATATGACTCCTCTATGCCGATGGACTTGTTCCTGGAGAGAGACATGGTATTTCATAACGCCATTGTTCAGGCCTCAAATAACGCAGCCATGCATGCTTTATATCGCTATTTCAGTATTTCGGTGAGGCAGCATACGGGAAGGGCATTATCGATTAATAATCTTCCTGAGCCGGATCTTTATGCCCATCAAGAGGTATTTTTAGCTATCGAAGCGAAGGATCCGGAATCTGCTGAAAATGCGGTGAAAAGGATGTGGGCGCCGATGATTGTGATGCTGACAACGCATATGTCGAATGAGTAAAAACGGTTTCGATATCAATCAGGGAGAGAATTGAGTCTCTCCCGTTATTTATTAATGCAGTTTATAAAGGCAGTTATATTTATACTGGCATAAAGTGCAGGCTGATATTAAAACAGGCTGATATAAAGTAAGGACTGATATCAATCCCCTGCTAAAACTCAGAAAGTTTATCGATCATCGGTTGTAGCATGCTTTTCACCGCACTTTGAGCTTCTTCCGGGCTGCGCGCTTTAATCGCATCATAAAGTTTCTGGTGGGCTAACAAGTCTGGCTCAGGCAACTCCTTGAATGACAGCACGTGATGCAGGTTTTGCTGCACTGAGAGGCTGAAATAACGATATAGCGCTTTCATCGCTTCGTTATGCGTGGCCTCAATAATCGCGCTGTGGAACAGCATATCTCTGGCGATGAATTCTTCAATCGAAGAGGATTCATCAAACTCACCGCGATTTTGCAGTGCTTTTTGAATTCTACGCAAGTCTGCCGCCGTGCTGCGAGTGGCGGCAAATTGTGCAGCCTGCGATTCAAGCATAAACTGCAATTCAAAATGTTCGCGCAAACCGGATGTGCTTATCTGCCGCATGACTTCAGAGGGATCAATTTCACTGCGCACATAGGTGCCATCACCCTGTAATACTTCCAGCATGCCGGAATGCGACAAGACGCGAATTGCCTCGCGTACCGTGTTGCGGCCCACGTCAAACAGCTGCGACAGTTCGGCTTCGTTGGGGATTTTTTCACCGACAGGCCAGGTCTTTTCAGTAATAAGGCTGCGCAATCTGTCTATGACGATATCAACTAACGGCTGGCGAACAATAGAGAGTGAGGTGGCCACAATTCGAATTCCTTAAGTATTTTGCCTGATCCTATCATCCCAACTTTATACCAACAATCTTTAGCCGACAGTCTTTTGTATTAACTCGTCCTGGATTGTTGCGAACATAAAAGTGTCAACTCCCGCCTGGGCAACTTGCTCATCCTAATCTTGCAAATGAGTTAAGTTTAATGCGACTCGATGCTTTGATTTTTTCTTGTGTTACCTGCGCAGTCGGCACCGTGGCAACCTACGTAAATGACCAGTTCGTGCCCGGAATTCAGAATGTCTGGATTGGGAACCAGTGAGGGCAGAAGTTGCGCCACTTTTTCACTGTTCAGCGGAAAGGAATTAGAGCAGCCAAGACAGAAGATATGGTTTTTCGCCTCATGGCTAATGTATTCAAACTGGCGTTCGCGTGAAGTAGAAGGGCGACAATAGATGGATTTCATGATTTCCAGCTTATTGATCGCACGGTAAATGGTCGCTTCAGAAAGGATTTTTCTCTGTTTTTTCAGCAGGCGAAAGACATCGCTGGCGGCAAGACGCTCCCCTGGATGCTCTTTGAATACATCAAGAACCCATTTTTCACTACTCGGTGCACGACGAGACTGTGGCAGTTCAAACATAATAGACCTCAAACATAGCAAGGACTTACAGGGTCTGAGACCTTGGTAAGATAAAATCCACGAGTAATAATCCTATCATCCTATGTTTTGATTGACAATCAGCACGAGGGTCTTTACCTTGGGCACAAGCTTTGAGAGGGGATGACTGCGGTAATGGCAAGATGCCGGAGTTCCTTCTCTGGCATAGATAATTTGTAGACTGTTATGCTTCGTCGATTTCTTTGAAAGCTTCGCGTGCTACGTTGAGTGCACCAATCGCGGTTGGCAGGCCAGCGCTGAATGAGAGCTGCATCAGGATTTCAACGATTTCCTGACGAGTAACGCCGGCTTTGAGTGCACAGGCAATGTGCATTTTGAGCGGGCCAAAACCTACAGTGCCCAATGTGGCGCAAGAAGCAATAATAACGATTTCACGGGTGCGCAGATCCAGTCCCGGACGGTTATACAGATCGCCAAATTCCCACTCTAAAACGTAGGGACCAAAATCCGGAGCAACATCGTTGAAGCTCTCAACGAAAGCAGCGGCCGATCCGCCGGTGACTTCTTCAAATTTTTTAGCGCCGCTTTGCAGGCGATCTGAGCCATTTTCAAATTTACTGGTCATTTAATGTTCTCCATTGCGAAAGGTTAAGACCGGGAATACAGTATAGCAATCCAGTCGGACTGTACAGTACAGTCCTGTTAAAATTCAATGCAATGATATTTAAGTAAATAAAAGAAGTGAGGCCAAAATGACCAGAATAAAACTTAAAACAGGTGCCTACATGCCAACGCTGGGTCTCGGAACCTGGAGGATGAATGGCAGAAAATGCATCAGCACGGTCAGTACAGCTATCGATCTGGGTTATCGTCATATTGATACCGCAGAAATGTACGGTAATGAGTTAGAGGTGGGTAAAGCGATTAAGGTTTCGGGCGTTGATCGCCGGGAGCTATTTATTACCACCAAAATTTGGCCTCATAATTTCCAGGCAAAAGACTTTAGCAAAGCTTTCGAAATCTCCTTGCGTAAGCTGGATACCGATTACGTCGATTTACTGTTGCTTCATTGGCCCAATGATTTGGTTCCGGTTAAAGAAACGCTGGGTGCACTGGCTAAGTTAATCGATAGCGGCAAGGTGAGGGCAGGTGGCGTCAGCAACTTTTCAATTACCCAGATGGAAGAAGCGCTGGATTATTTAGACAGCGGTATCGTGTGTAATCAGGTCAGGTGCCATTATGGCAGCGTGCCGAGAGACGTGATCAGCTATGCCCGGATGCACAATCTGGTGATTACCGCTTATTCGCCACTGAAAAACGGCAGTATTTCCGAAGCTAAAATTCTTCGCGATATGGCAGAAAAATACAATAAAACGCCGGCTCAAATTGCCCTGCGCTGGTTAATTCAGCAAGGAGTTGTTGCGATTCCCAAGGCTAGCAGCTTTGATCGCCTGAATGAGAATTTAAGCGTGACGGAGTTCTCGCTGTCTCAGGAAGATATCACCCTGCTGGGCATTATTTAATCCTGGCATATCTCATTGGCAGCAGGAAAGAGCATATCGCAATCTTTCAGCATACAATCCACCAGCAATATAAATAAAAAAGCTACCTTCCGGTTTGGACAGGTGGCTCAATAATAATAAATTTCTCTAAATCGTTTTATGCGTTCTTATCGATAGAGCAGTTATTCCCCAGGCAACTCACATAAATCACCAGGTTTCTATTTTCAATCGTGGTGTTATTTTCTTTAGCAATATCGTCTAAAAAACTATCAATTCTTTTTTCGTATAATGGAACCGTTTTAGAGCAGCGTGAACAAATGAGATGGTCGTGTTGTTTGCCATCGGTCATTTCATAAACGCTTGCGCCATCATGAGTCGCCATGCGCTGGATTTTCTTCTTGCTCTCGAGGATTTTGAGCAATCGATAAATTGAAGGAGAGGAAACGGAGTGATCGGTTTGTGAGATTTCCTGAAAAAGCTCTTTAGCCGTGTAATGCTTGCCTTTATTTTTTTCGAAAAACTCGACCAGTTTTCTCTCATTAAAGGTAGTTTTAGCTTTATCAAGCTTGATGTAGTTAGCGGTTGCCATAGGGACCTCGGCGTGCTGAGTAACAAATTAGATAAATCCTATCATCCTATGTTTATGTGCGCAATGAGAATAGTTGTCGTTATTAAGTGTGTTTCTTAATTTGTTGGGCTACAGGGCTGTTTTTCTCAGCAATGGCTTACACTTCTCGGTAATGGCTTAAAAAACACTGCACCGCCTCATCCACCACTTCAAATCGTTCCTTTTGCGGTGGAACATCTTCAACGCCAATAACGCGCGCCCATAGCAGAGGTTCATTGATCAAACCCAGGAACTGTCGTGCAGCACGCTGCGGGTTATCAATTTTGCGCAGGCCTTTGGCTGACATGGCTTCTAAATAGTGCGCAACTGCGTTGAGGGCAGGGGCTTTGCCGGCTTCAAAGAAGCTTTCTGCCAGACCGGGGAAGCGTGGGCCTTCGCTTATCACCATACGCATAAAGGCGACTGCTGTTTCAGGGGCCCAAAATTCCGTGACCGAACGGCCAAGCAGGGTGAGGCCAATCTCGACGTCATTGAGCGCCCTGGAATCCTGGGTGATGCTGATTACTGCAAAGTCAGTCCAGACAAATTCAACGGTCGCCTGAAAAAGAGCTTCTTTGCTCACAAACTGGTTGTAAACTGTACTGCGAGCCAGCCCGGATTTTTGTGCAACCATGCCCATGCTGGTTCCCTGATAGCCATTTTCGAGGAAGGCGTCTCTCGCAGCTTTGAGAATTTCAGTGCGAGATGATTGTGGCGTCACCATTAAATTAATTCCTATTAAAATCAAAGCATAAGATTTTATTTATTAAAAATAAGATTACAATTTCGATATTGGACTGTACAGTGCAGTCCAGATTGCGAAATTATTTATTCATTTAAACACGATTGGGCACCTAAAGGCTATTCCCAACCCTTGGTTAAGCCCATTACTTCAACCAGAGGCATCACCTGTGACAACACATAAAGAAAAAAGTCATTCCGGGATATCCCAAGGCCTGCTTGTTCTTATTGCCATCGCCTGCGGAATTACCGTGGCTAACGTTTATTTAAGTCAGCCAATTTTGAATGAAATTGCCCTGGGCTTTCACGCCTCGGCTGAAACCGCCAGTCTGGTTACCACCATGGCTCAAGTGGGTTATGCCATCGGGATTATGTTCCTGGTCCCGTGCGCCGACAGCCTTTCAGGCCGCAAACTCAGCACTATTTTACTGGTCTGCACCACGATTGCCTTGGTGGCCTGTGCCTTTGCACCGTCATTAGAGTGGCTGGTGGCGGCGAGTCTGTTGCTGACAATGTTTACGGTGATTCCACAGGTACTGATCCCACTCGCCGTTTCACTGGCGGAAGAGGGTAAAACCGGGGTAGTGATCGGGACGGTACAAACGGGGATCATCATGGGTATTTTACTTTCCCGAACCCTGTCAGGTTTTCTGGCCGATTTGGCTCATACCTGGCGCGCCTCCTTTATTTTTGCCGCCATCTTGAATGCTTTGCTGCTGGTTATTTTCACTCGCATGTTGCCAGAGGTTGAGAATAAGGGACTGACCTGGAAACGTTATGTTGGCCTGATCAGTTCTATGCCCGGTATGCTGGTTAAATTCCCGACCTTGGTATTATCGAGCCTGTTAGGATTTTTAGTATTCGGCGCTTTCTCGGCATTTTGGGCAACGCTGGCTTATTACCTATCTTCCGATAAGTTTCATATGGGACTGGCGGCTATTGGACTGTTTGGATTGTGGGGCGCTCCGGGAGCATTATTAGCGCCGAGAATGGGTAAACTCAGCGATCGTTTCGGCGTAAAGCGTATCAATATTATATCGATCTTTGCCGTATTCGCCGCATTCCTGCTATTTGCGTTACCACATGCTTATATCATTGCCGCGCTGGTGGTGGGTGTTAACCTGTTGGACTTTGGTTTGCAAAGCGGCCAGATTTCTAATCAGGCACGTATCTTTAAACTTCCGGCAGAATATCGAGCGCGCCTGAATACCGTCTATATGGTGTTTACCTTTTTCGGCGGCGCTATTGGGGCAGCGATAGGCTCGTATATTTGGGCCCACTTTGGCTGGACTGCTGTTTGTACTTTTGCCTGCGTGTTATTAGCACTGGCGTTAATCATCTTGTTGGTGATGAGCCCGGCGGAAAAAAAGCAGCGTGTTTGATCAGGCCCTATTTATTCTCTGAATAGTTACCCAGACATTCTGTATTCATTCAAACATGCTTTGCTCAAACAATGAAGCGCAGCTGATTATCGACACTGTGTTGTAAAAAGTCGATCAGTCGCCTGACTCTGACCAGCATATGGCGACCGGCGGGATAAACGATATAAAAATGCGTTTTTTCCGCCGATTTCCATTCTGGAAGCAGCCGAACTAATTGGCCACTTTCAACCACTTCAGTGGCGTAGTAAGCCAGCACATTAATAATCCCGATACCGTCGATAGCCGCCTGTACCGCAGCGCCTCCACTATTTGTGGTGAAACGGCCTTTCGGCGAGACCTGAATCTGCTTTTTATCACGAATAAAAGTCCACGGGCGATGCGCCAATGGCAGACACAGATGCTCGGGTAAATCGGCGGGTGTGTTGATGGTGCCAATCTGTTGTAGCAAGGCCGGGCTGGCAAGCAGAGCCATCGGCACCGAGATTAACCTTTTTGATACCAGCGAGTTGGTGCTCTCCAGTGGCCCCATGCGAATCGCCAGATGATAACCTTCCGCAATTAAATCTACATTTCGCGAGGAAACATCTACCTCAAGCTGAATCTGTGGGTTATCCCGACAAAAACGGCTCAGCAGCGGAACTAACTGCTCCTCGGCCAGCTTGCCTGCCAGACTGACGCGTAACGATCCCTCGAGCGCATCATGCTCGGCCAGCAGCGTTTCCTGCGCGCGCATCAATTCCTGCATCAGCGGATCGCAATGGTCGAATAATCTCTTTCCGGATTCTGTTAATTGCATCTGACGCGTGGTGCGCACAAACAGCTGAGTAGTCAGGCGACTTTCCAGCTCGGCTATCTGGCGACTAATGTGCGAAACCGACACATCAAGCTGCCTGGCCGCGCCGGTAAAGGTGCCACATTCCACTACCGCCACAAATTCCAGCATGCCTTTCAGTGAACTCATGATTATTCCATTGTTGCAGTATGGCAAAAGTGATTTGCAATTTAACCCAATTATCAAACATACGACAAGTATTTATAGTGTCCCCATTAATTCGGGAGCCTGTTATGTCATTAGCCTTATTTGCATTGAGTTTATGTACCTTCGCCTTGGGTCTGGCCGAGTTTGTCGCCGTCAGCCTGGTTCCAGCCATTGCCGCAGGAACCCATTTAAACGTCAGTTCTGTCGGCTTGATGATTGGGGTTTATGCCCTCGGCGTCAGTATCGGCGCACCGACGCTAAGCGCACTGTTAGCAAAATCACCGCGTAAAACGGTTTTAGCTATCTGCATGTTGATATTCGCTGCGGGGAACATCGGCACAGCGATAACTTCGAGCATTGCAATACTGTTGATCACCCGCTTTGCGGCAGGGTTGATGCACGGCGTCGTGATTGCTCTGGCGTCATCAACGGCCGCATCCGCCGTGAGCCAGGAAAAAAGCGGTAACGCTATTGCCACCGTTTTTGCTGGCCTGACCGTGGCCCTGATGTTGGGCGTACCTTTGGGGACGTTGGCAGGCAGCCATTTTGCCTGGCAGGATGTGTTCTTCACCCTTGGCGGAATCAGCGTGCTGGCCGCTATCGCCATTCTTTACTTTACTCCACGCGTCACTGTCAAATGGGACGATAACAGCGGGCAGTCTGTGTCTGTATGGTCAACATTAACCGACCGTCAAATTCTGCACCCGGTATTTATCACCGCCTTGACTTACGCAGGATCGTTCACCGGATTTACTTATATCTCCGTACTGTTAGCTGAAAATACGCATCTTAGCGCATCAGGAATTACCGGCATGTTCGCCTTCTATGGCGTGGCCGCGGCGATAGGTAATGCTTTGGGTGGCCGATTTGTGGATGCCGTCGGTAGCCGAACTGCCGCAATTACCGTGATAGTCGGCATTGGCTTAGCCCTGCTTGGCGCTTCGCAACTGTCATCCTCAATGCTGGCGATGGCGGTAGTCATGGCTATCTGGGGGATTGCTTCCTTCGGCACTGTGCCAGTGATGCAGAAAACCGTATTTATTACTGCGCAGGGTAACCCCGTTGCCAGCCCGGAAGTGGCTTCCGGAATGAATATTGCCGCGTTTAACGTCGGGATCACCGTGGGATCAATTTTAGGCGGAGTAGCCAGCCATCATTCCGCTTCTGCGCCCATGGTATTAGGCCTGTTCCCACTGTTACTTGCTGCATTGTTTGCCTTTGCCTTACGTCCGGCCGCGGCAAGCAAAATGGATAATCAATACAGTAGTTAAATCATTCAACATCAATTTAGAGAGGAATTAGTCATGGATTTAAAAGGTAAGCACATTGTTATCGCGGGTGGCAGCACCGGTATCGGTTTTGAAATTGCTCGTCAGGCACAGCTGAAAGGTGCTCAGGTGACCTTGCTGGGTCGTTCGACCGAGAAACTGGCCAATGCAGAAAAGCGTCTGTCATCACCAGCGACCTACATTCAGTGTGACATCGGCGACGCTGAGTCAGCTAAACAAGGCTTCGAAAAAGTGGGCGCATTCGATTACTTCGTTTCAACCGCGGCTGACCTGACTTACGCACCGTTGGCTGAAATGGACACCGGCGCGATTGAACGCATGCTGGCGGGTAAATTCTGGGGTCCAATCAACCTGGTAAAATACGGCCTTAAAAATATTAAAGAAGGCGGTTCTGTCGTGCTGTTCTCAGGTCTGGCGGCCGATCGTCCTGCACCAGGCACCTCGATGGTGTCTTCCCTGAACGCTGGTGTAGAAGGTCTGGTTAAAGCGTTGGCTATTGAGCTGGCTCCAATTCGCTTCAACGGAGTTTCTCCGGGCGTGGTTGATACTGAAGGTTGGGCATTTATGCCAGAAGAAGACCGCAAAGGTTTCTTCGCTAGCCTGGAAAAATCCCTGCCTGCACGCAAAGTGGGTGCGCCGGCCGATCTGGCTGATGCGACTCTGTTTGCATTGGTAAACCCGTATTTGACCGGTGAAATCATTCACGTTAACGGCGGTGGTAGCCTGATGTAATCCATTCGCAATCTGAGAACAACAATTATTCTCATTGCAAAATAAACATGGGATGATAGGATTCATCCCATGTTTTTCTTTAGTCTGGTGTAAAATGAGTACACAACACGAAGTATCTTCCCTGCACTCCATTGATAACTCTGCCAAATCTGCGGTTTCTTCGTTCTGGGTCTTGTTCTCTGTGGGTCTGCTCTATATTTCTTTTGGCGTCTGCTTCGGCCTGCTTGAATACAGCGTTCCGCCTATTCTGATGACTCGCGGCGTCAATCTTCAATCTATGGGCTGGGTCATTGCCCTGTATATTCCTTTTGGTCTGACCTTCCTGTGGGCACCTATCATTGACAGCCGACCTTTGCCGTGGCTGAGCTATCGCATCGGCTGGATAGCGCTGTGCCAGATTATTAGCTCATTGTTACTTGTCGTTGTCGCGTTTGGCGCAAATCTTCCTGCCGCGGGTTTGTTCACTCTGGGTCTGATGATCTGTTTTGCGGTAGCCACCATGGACCTGGCTCTGGATGCACTGGCGGTGGATATTATCGGCAGCCGTTATCGTGCTATCGCCGCCGCCCTGAAGGTAGGGGCATTGGCACTCGGTGGCCTGATTGGTGGGGGTGTCTTGCTGGGGTTGTTCGGACATCTCGGATGGAAAGGCGTGTTTTTAGTCACCGCCGCATTGCCTTTGGTCACTATTCTGCCGGTACTTGCCTTAACGCGTGCCGACAAACCGGGTGCCGCAG
The DNA here is from genome assembly GCA_963747655.1 of uncultured Gammaproteobacteria bacterium. Lineage (GTDB taxonomy): Bacteria > Pseudomonadota > Gammaproteobacteria > Enterobacterales > Enterobacteriaceae > Rouxiella. The sequence continues at coordinate 529,099 of CAVVFS010000001.1, forward strand.
TGGCTAAAAGAGCCAGTGTGCTGACCACTTTCCGTCGTCCGGGAACAGTGAAGCAGCTAGGCATGCTCTCTGTGACTACCACGGCGATTATCGCGCTGTTTTACTTTCAACGCCCGATTCTGGTGAAAATGGGTGTCCCGCTGGAGCACATTGGCTGGACTCTTGGCACGCTGTCGCCGGTGCTGAATACCCTTGCCGCCGTGGTTATTGTGCCGCTGCTCGCACGGTTCTCACCCGTTAAAACGCTGTTTGTGCTGGTCGGGATTTCCGCTATCGCCGCATTGGGAACGGTAGTCAGTATCGAGCATCACCTGACAGGCTCGGTGATATTCTGGGCTGTTGTGCAGGGCATGGGTTGTAGCGCGTTGTCAGTCATTATTTATGCGCTTATTCTGAAGTGGGCAGCCACTGACCAGTCCGCTACCGATTACGCGGTGCTGTGCGGCGGCAGCCGATTGCTGGTGACGATTATATTGATGGCGGTGCCGACGGTTCTTAATCATATCAGCTGGGGCGTATTCTACTTTTGCTGCATGGCAATACTGGTAATTTTCACCTTGTTGCTAAAGGGTGATGTAAGAAAAATAGCTCGCTAAATTACCTGCTGTAGTAACAAGAAAGCGGTAACAAGAGAGCGGTAATAAGAACTTGGTAACAAGAACGTGGTAATAAAAAAAAGCGGTGGATCCCAGGATGCCACCGCTTTTTTTATGTCTTGTCAATGGCTTAGAAGCGGAAGGTTGCCGTGGCCGTTACCTGACGTTCTGCGCCCCAGTAACAGGCGTAAGTCGCATAACAGCTTGAGACGTACTTTTTATCGAACAGGTTGTTAACGTTAATTGCCAGACTTGAGCCCGGCATATTAAAACGTCCCAGATCGTATTTAATCGCGGCGTCCCACACGGTATAAGGATCAACCTTGAAGGTGTTAGCGTCATCGCCATAGCTGGTACCTACATAGCGCACACCGGCACCCAATGTTAAACCACTTAACGCGGTTTCATAGAAGGTGTAGTCGCTCCACAATGAAGCCATGTATTTCGGAATTTCGTACGGCGTGTTGCCTTTATAGCTTTCGTCTTTGGTGAACTTAGGATCGGTATAGGTAAAGGAAGCCAGCAGATTCACATTTTCGTTAACCGCGGCTTTGGTTTCAAATTCGATACCGCGTGAGCGTATTTCTCCAGTCTGGACCGAGAATAATGGATGGTCTGGATCGGTGGTCAGGTTCTTGTCTTTAGTCAGTTGATAAACTGCCAGGCTGCCGCTCAACAGCGAATTGGCTGGGGCATACTTAATCCCGGTTTCATACTGTTTGGCGCGAGAGGCCTGGAAAGTATTGCCGTTAACGTCGGTACCGCTGGTCGGTTCAAACGATTCGCTGTAGCTGGCATACGGAGCCAGGCCATTATCAAACAGATAATTTACACCGCCGCGCCAGGTAAACTCGCCGTCTTTGCGTTTTGAAACAGAATTATCATTCAGGTGATTGGTGCTTGATGTCGTGGCCCAGTCATAGCGACCTCCCAGCGTAAACATCCATTTATTCCACTGCGCCTGATCCTGTGCGTAGAGGCCCGTCTGCTGCTGGTGATCGGTCAGATTGGCGAAGCCAGTGTAGTCAACGTTATCGTTGCCATAGTGTGGATCAACCAGGCTAAGATTGGCGGCGGTGCCGTCTTCATACTTTACGTTATTGCGCAGATGCTGATAATCGATGCCAAACAGCGTGGTGTGCTGAACGTTTCCGGTGGCGTATTTAGCCTGTAACTGGGTGTCAACGGCGAAGGTTGAAAGATGTTCTCTGTCATTCATGACACCACGGCTTAGCTCGCCAGAGTCGGCTGCCGATACGCCTGAACCATAGATGCTGCGATAGGTGCTGCCAATGCTGCCGTAGTGCAAATTCTGACGCACTGTCCAGACGTCATCAAAGTCGTGACTAAAGGAATAGCCGAGCAATGTTTGCTTGCGCGCAATTTTGTCAAATCCCGGCTCCCCATCATTAAATTTTCTTGGAAGTTTGCCGCCGATGCCGTTTTGCACCGTGCCTTGTACCGGTAACCAGCCGTAGAAACCGAGATTCGGCTGATCCTGAAAATCACTCAAAAACGTAAAGGTGGTCTTGTCATCCGGATGCCAGGTAAAGGCCGGGGCGATAGAATAGCTTTTCGACTGCTCGCCGGTCTGCATCTGGTTCGTATCACGCGCGACACCAGTCAGGCGATAAGTGTATCTATCGTCATCATTAACATCGCCACCAAAATCGAAGCCGGTCTGATAAAAACCGTCGGTCCCGGTCTTGAACTGAACTTCACGGATAGTCTCAGTAGTCGGACGCTTGCTGACCAGCGAAATAATCCCACCCGGATCACTCTTGCCATACAGTACTGATACCGGCCCACGTATGAGCTCAGCACGTTCAAGCAGGTAAGGGTCAATCTGGAAGGCAGAATAGTTGTCACCCGGTAATGTGAGCCCATCCAGATAGATACTGGTTCCAATTTCGCTGAAACCACGAATATTCACCGAATCATAGGCATTAGATGAACCCCGGTTATCGACCATCACGCCCGGCGTATAGCTAAAAGCGTCTTTTACCGAAGCGGGCTGAAGCAAATCCATCTGTTCACGAGTCACGACAGAAATTGACTGCGGCGTTTTCACCAATGGGGTATCTGTTTTGGTGCCGGTAGCACTTTGTTTGGCAACATAGGAGCCGACAGGCCCCCAGGCACTTTCCTGAGGAGCATTGGCAGAAACCGTAATCGTATCGTCAGTCTTGTTATTGACGGTTTTTTCGGCTGACATTGCTGAAAAGGATAACGAAGCCAGAGCAGAAGCAATGAGGATAGTCAGCGGCCTGGGCGCAAAAACTGCATGTTGTGATGTCATTTTTTGGTCTCAACCAGAAATCAAACAAAGGGAGTAAGAGTCATCATTTTTTTGACGGCTAGAATCCTATCATCCTACGTTTGTAAATGACAATGATAATCATTAACTATCATGATTTTTTTCTATTTCCGCGTAAATCAGCACGTAATTTAAAGATTTTTAAGCGTATTTGACGTTATATTGAAATTAAGAAGACAACAGATATTCCCTATTTAAGGACTAACTCTTATGAAATTCGCAACGTTGAAAAACAAAAGCGGGGACGATTTTGTTGCCCTGATTGACAACCGCGGGGAGCGTTATTGGCCTGTCGCTGAGTTACTCCCTGATTTTTCAGGGGATATGAGCCAATTGATTGCGGAATGGGAAAAAATCAAAGATACCATCAATCCCACCACCGAGGGATATTCTCTCGAAAACGTGACGGTAGAAGTTCCGCTTCAAGCCAGACGCAACGTTTTTTGTGTCGGCAAGAATTATCACGAGCATGCCGCAGAATTCAGTAAATCTGGATTCGACCACAGTGCTAAAGCAGACGAAGTATTGCCAGAATATGCGGTGATTTTTACCAAAACGCCGGAAACGCTGATTGCCAATCATCAGGTGATTCCTCTTCACGCGAAGGTAACGAGTCAACTGGATTACGAGGCGGAACTTGGCGTTATCATTGGTAAAGCGGGGAAGGGCATCACCCGAGCCGAGGCATTAGAGCATGTCTGGGGTTATACCGTGATTAACGATGTTACGGCGCGAGACTTGCAAAAAAATCACCGCCAGTGGTTTATCGGTAAATCTCTGGACGGCTTAGGGCCGATAGGACCCTGGATAGCCACCGCCGACGAGGTCAATCTTTCAGATGCGAAGATTCAATGTTGGGTGAACGGCGAGCTGCGTCAAAACGCTAATCTGAAAGATTTAGTGTTTGATATTCCTGCCTTGATTGAAACGCTTTCTGCCGGTATCGAGTTGAAACCAGGCGATATTATTTCTACCGGCACACCTGCGGGCGTGGGTATTGGCTTTACGCCACCTAAGTTTTTGCAAGCCGGTGACGTGGTGCGTATCGAGATTGAGGGAATTGGCGTGCTGGAGAATTCGGTCGGCCAGTAATGGCTATTGGGCGAATTCTCAACAGGCAATAAAAATATTGAACTGTACTGTCCAGTCCACTATCGTGTCCTTAATGAATCACGATAATCATCTGGAGGTAGCATGAAATATAATTTATTAGGTGACAGTGGACTGCTGGTATCAGAGCTTAGCTTTGGTACCGCCACCTTTGGCGGCGGTAATGAATTTTTCAAAGCCTGGGGTGCGACCGATGTCAAGGAAGCCAAGTCGCTTCTCGATTTATGCATCGATAAAGGCGTTAATCTGGTTGACTCCTCAGATGCCTATTCTGGCGGTAAAGCGGAAGAAATTCTGGCTCAGGCCATCGAGGGCAATCGCAACAATCTGCTTATCTCTACCAAGGCTGCATTTCGCACTGGCGAAGGCGTCAACGATGTTGGTACCTCCCGTTATCACCTGATTCAGGCCTGTGAAGACTCTTTACGTCGTTTAAAAACCGATCATATTGATATCTGGCAGATGCACTCTTTCGATGCCAGAACGCCTGTTGAAGAAACGGTTCGTGCACTGGAAGACTTGGTGACGGCGGGCAAAGTGCGTTATATCGGCTGCTCGAACTTTTCGGGTTGGCAATTGATGAAGTCACTCTCTATTTCAGAGCGTCGCGGCTGGTCAAAATATGTGGCTCATCAGGCCTACTATTCTCTGCTGGGTCGCGAGTATGAATGGGAGCTGATGCCTCTGGCGCTGGAAGAAAATATCGGCACGATTGTCTGGAGCCCACTGGCTGGTGGCCGCCTCAGCGGTAAAATCAGCAGAAGCAAACAGGCTCCTGAGGGTAGCCGTTATGCCACCTTGAAACCTTATGGTCACAGCCTGCCTGAGCAGCAATATTATGATGTTATTGATGTACTTGAGGCTATTGCGAACGAGACCGGTAAAAGCGTTCCGCAGGTTGCGCTGCGTTGGGTACTGCAACGGCCTACGATTTCCAGCGTGATTATTGGCGCAAGAAACAACGAGCAGCTGGCGCAGAATCTTGAAGCCGCCGAGTTCGAGCTTAGTGCCGAGCAGATCAACAGACTTAATATCGTCAGTGAAAAGGACAGAGTTTACCCTTACTGGCACCAGCAGATGACCTACGCAGAACGCAATCCTAAAATTTAATATCCCTGCCGTGGTCGCGTAAAGTGGTCACGGCAAAAAGCAATGAGGCAATATATGGATGATATTAAAGGAAAAGTGGCACTGATTACCGGGGCGAGTCAGGGTATTGGCCGAGAAACCGCATTACAGCTATCGCGTGCCGGCTGCAAGGTAGTGGTGAACTATCTGCATTCAGAAGAACCCTCGCAGGAACTGGTAAAGCAGATTTTGGATGAAGGAAATAGCGCCGTGGCGATTGCGGCGGATGTCAGCCAACCGGCTGAGGTGAAACGGTTAATTGAAGAAATTAACTCGCTATATGGCACCGTGGATATTCTGATTAACAATGCCGGGGTCAATAAAGGCAAAAACTGGAAAGAGATTTCACCTGAAGACTGGCATGAAACATTGACCATTAATTTAACCTCGTCATTTTTGGTCAGCCAGGCGGTTCTCCCTGCGATGCAGCGTCAGGGATGGGGAAGGGTAGTGATGATGTCGTCGATTGCCGCGCAAACCGGTGGCGTGATTGGCCCGCATTATGCCGCCAGCAAAGCCGGTCAAATCGGACTGATGCACAGCTATGCCAAACTATTTGCCAGTTCGGGGATTACCGTTAACGCCATTGCTCCGGCTCTGATTGAAACGGATATGATCCAGAACAACCCGAATATCAAACCCGATCTCATTCCGGTAGGACGTTTTGGGCAGTCAGAAGAAGTAGTCGATGCTGTATTGATGCTGGTTAAAAATGGCTATATCACCGGCCAGACAATCAATCTCAACGGCGGCTGGTATATGAGCTAACCCTCAGTTGAAGGCATTGAATCGACGCCATCTTTTCAAAACGCTTGTTCAAAACATTTATTCATAGAAAGGTACACAAGTTTCTGTGTACCTTATCTCGAAAACCCACCTCCAGAAGTGGAGCAGGCCTGACTCAAATGAGTCTAAGTTTAGTCTCTACCGCGACACCGATAATTTCGTAGTCATCTTTAATGACAAACATCGGCCAGGCGGGGTTGAGTCCTTTCAAGTACTTTTCACCGGCATCGACCACATATTTCTTAAACGTGGCCTCGGCCGCGCCGCTTAACTTGGCAATGACCAGATCTCCGCTCACCGCCTCGCGACAGGTATCGAACAGTGCATAAGTGCCTTCTGGAATACTCAGGCCTAAAGGCGCGGTCATCGAGTCATTATTAACCCGAGTCCAAAATCCGTCGCCAAGCAGCGGAGCATCAGATTCAAACCATAAATCGATGTTGGTCAAAGCATTAACGTCGAGAGGCTTTTCCAGATTCGCAGCCTGTGCGTGAGTTAATACTGGGTATCTGATACACAGCGTATTCGGCTGAATTTCAGAATCAACCTTATCAAAATCAATGCCATACATTAAATGTGTTGGAGAGCAATTCAAGGCAAAACTCAGTGAGATGAGGTTGCCACCCTTAGGCTCGCTTTCCGAGTTTTCCCACTGAGATATCGTGACATGAGAAACACGTAGCAGCTTCGCAAGATCCCTTTGGGTGAGTTGAAGCTCTTTCCTTAGTGCTTGAATACGATCGCCAATTGACCCGTCAATAATAAAACGCCCCGCCATAATGTCTCGTTGTTTCTTGTCCATCTTTCGATCTCACGTAGTTTAACTATTCAGAATACCGCTCTCAGCCTTGCTACCTTAAAAAATATAATATGACTCATTAAAGTTATATCAAATTTAATTTGGAAAAAGTGAGTTTAAAAGCTTTTTTCACTTGGCTTTGTGCTAGTCAGGAAATAGCTAAGCAAGAATGCTGAATGTGAGAGAAGAAAGAGGCATACAAACCTGGATAAAAAAACTAAAAGCCTTAAATTTCAGCGCTATGCTTGAAATTTAGCCTGTTATTTGTCGAGTTTTCATATCATTAAATTTAAACAATTCACGTTTTTGTTACATTAGCCGGGATAACGCATTCACCATTAAGTGAAATTTTTGCTAAATGAAAGACAAATTTAAAGATGTAAAATTTTACCTCATGCCCGATTCGATTATTTTAACCGCAGCAAGGTGAAAACTCCGCGTTGATAAAAGGCTAACAATTAAAAATCTAATGGCGCGTTACTCGTCATTTTTAAACGCTGAAAAAAGATGAGTAGGGAGAGAACTATTATTTTCTCCACTGTCTGAGAGCGCGGTCTCAAGCCAGTTAGATTTTTCAACCGGATGATTGCCTAAATTAAGATAATTCTGCAACCACTGACGAACTTCTTTAATCAATCGTACTTTCCGATCATCTGCTTCTTTTTCAGCCATGATCTCTAACTGTATTAAAAGCGCGTTGAGAGTGACTTCTTCCCGGTTGAAGATAAGGTTGATGGTAGCTTCACCAATCAGGCTATTACCCTTTACTTCATCAGAAATAATCAATGCCGCCTCCAAATTCATTCAAGTTTCTACACTTTAACAACATTGTCATTATAGTATGAAATTCCAGATAAATTACAGCCTTATGCCATCATTAATTAGTAAATTCTGCGTAATATAATATTTCAGCGTTCGCTTTTAATATCAATAATATTATAAATCAATCACTTATGATTTTTTATTCCTGTCCTGCTAAGTTTGCTGATAAATACAATTCCTATTTTTTGACTTTTGTTAACTTAACTTAACGCGATGTGTAATAAACCATCAGAATTTATTATAGAAACTATCACCATTGTAGCGGAAATTAGTGAGTCACTGTTGTTTGAACTAATTACACGTTAAACTATAGGAGAACGGAAAGATAAGGAGTGGAGGGAAGAAAATTGAGCGATGAAAGAACAGCAGGTTTGGAGGATGTCCAGGCTGTTATAGGTCGTGTAGTTTCGTCATTGATTATAGCAGGCAGGCCTATCTATCTTCAGGAAATTGCGGCTTTGCTTATGCATCAGGCTAATGAAGCAACAGATCCTAATCTTAAAAAACACTGCCTTGATGCCTTACGATTAATTGCCGACAAAATGAACTGAGCTCCAGAGCCTACCCCACCCGTTATTATCATTGATAGTAGTCTGGTGGGGGTAAAAACACTATTCGATAAAAAAATATTAAAAATTTTTCAAAAGATTTATTTAACCTACTTGTTAGCTTTACTTTGTCTCTACTGTCGCCGCCGCCAAAAAATTTCCTTTACTCATCACGAGCTGCCAAACGCCCACCGCCCATCAATGCACTAATCATAGACTATGATTATTTTTTGTATTCAAAAAATCATCTTGTTAAAGCTCTTACAGGTGGAGCTGCTACTTTGAGATGTCGTCCTTTGTTCACTTTCGGGTTATACGAGGCTATTGAATGGAATCCAAATCATTTCATAAAAGTTGGGGTGCCGAGTTCGTGGACGCCAACACCGTTCGCTTTCGAGTCTGGGCTACAGGGCAGAGAAGGGTATCACTCAGACTGGCCAATCTTGACGCCGAGATGAAAACCACCGGAGATGGCTGGTTTGAGCAGGAGGTGACGGCGGTTAAACCCGGTGCGGAATATAATTTTGTGCTCGCTGACGGGACGGTTATTGCAGACCCGGCCTCACGCGCGCAGAAATCCCAGGTCGATGGCCCCTCTTTGCTGGTCGATCCCCGCAGCTATCAATGGCAACACACTCAATGGCAAGGGCGTGCGTGGGAAGAAACGGTGGTCTACGAAATGCACATCGGGACTTTCACACCGCAGGGAACCTTCAAAGCCGCGATTGAGAAATTGCCTTACCTCGCCGAACTCGGCATTACCATGCTTGAAGTCTTGCCAGTCTCACAGTTTGGTGGCAATCGCGGGTGGGGATATGATGGCGTGCTGCTTTACGCCCCACATTCTGCCTACGGCACGCCAGATGATTTCAAAGCGTTTATCGATGCCGCTCACGGTTTAGGACTTTCTGTGGTGCTCGATATTGTGCTTAACCACTTCGGCCCCGACGGCAATTATTTACCTATGCTGTCACCGAGTTTCTTCCATAAAGAACGCCTGACTCCCTGGGTGCAGGCATTGCCTACGATGTCGATGCGGCTCGTCGTTACATTGTCGAGGCGCCACTTTATTGGCTACAGGAATTTAATCTTGATGGCCTCAGATTTGATGCGATAGATCAGATTGAAGATCTTTCCCCTAAGCATGTATTAATAGAAATTGCCGAAAGAATTCGTGCAGAAATCCCCGCTCGCGCCATTCATCTGACAACCGAAGACAGTCGCAACGTTATTTTCCTGCATCCGCGTGAAGAAGATGGCTCGGTGCCGCTGTTTACCGGTGAATGGAACGATGATTTCCACAATGCGGCTCACGTCTTCGCCACTGGAGAAACGCAGGGCTATTATCAAGATTTCGCCAACGAGCCGGAGAAGCTGCTGGCGCGGACGCTGGCAGAGGGTTTTGCCTATCAGGGCGAGATTTCGCAGCAGACGGGTAAGCCGCGAGGCGTAAATAGCGCCGGTCAGCCGCCGGTATTTTTCGTGGATTTCATTCAGAATCATGACCAGATTGGCAATCGCGCGCAGGGAGAACGGCTAATTACGCTGGCAGGTACCGACCGCACCAAGGTGCTGTTTGCGACGCTGCTTTTATCGCCGCATATTCCGCTGCTGTTTATGGGCGAAGAATACGGCGAGACCAATCCCTTCCTGTTCTTTACCGATTTTCATGGCGACCTGGCGAAAGCCGTGCGTGAAGGCCGAGCAAAAGAGTTTCAGGGCCACGCTGGGTTTTCAGGTGAAACGGTGCCTGATCCTAACGCCAGAAAAACCTTTGAACGCTCGCGGCTGGACTGGCAAAAACTGGCCGGTGAAGAGGGCAAGCAGTGGCTGGCACTCACCCGCGAGTTGATAAAATTGAGGCAGGAACATGTGGTGCCGCTGATTGCGAATACTCGTCAAAGCGCGAATGCGGTGGGCTACGCTGGCAGAGTGTTGAAAACGGCTGAAGGTTTCGTTGCTGTCAGCTGGACTTTCCCTAATGGCACGCTGTCGATAGCACTCAATCTTGCTAAGAAAACGCAGCCGCCTGTTGATTTACCGGGTGAAATTATCTTTGCCTGGCCGGAAAAAACCGCTGAGCTGAAGCAGGATTCTCTCGTTGTTTATCTTGCACTTACCCATGAATCAGCTGCCAACCTGGATAGCGTACATCCGCAAGCTGTCACCCTTGATGTTACCAATGAATCAGTTTCGGGAAATGCGCCATGAGTATTCCAACCGCTACTTATCGTATTCAGTTTCGCAACGGCATGACTTTTGACCGCGCGGTTGAACTCGTGCCTTATCTTAAACGTTTGGGCATTAGTCATCTCTATGCCTCACCGATTTTTACGGCAACGTCACAATCAACCCACGGCTATGACGTCACAAACGCCAACGAGATTGAACCTGCAATCGGTGGACGCGCAGGGTTTGACAGTCTGGTGAAAGCATTAAAAAACGCCGGATTGGGTCTAATTCTGGACATCGTACCGAACCATATGGCGGCGTCGCTGGAGAACGCCTGGTGGCGCGATGTGATTGAGCATGGCGAAAAAAGCCATTATGCCCGCCATTTTGATATTGACTGGTCACGTCGCCTGACTCTGCCGTTCCTGGGGGATTCCTTTGACAAGGTGCTAGAAAATGGCGAAATAACCATAAAGCGTGACCCGAAAAGCGGCAAACCCACTCTGGCCTATTTTGAAAGTTTTTATCCATTGACGCCGGATAGCTGGAAGGATCGGGAAGATGAAATTCTGCAACTCGTGGATAAAGAAAAGATAGCCGATTTGCATCAGCAGCAGCCATGGCGTTTGATGTCGTGGCGCGAGGCTCCACGCGATCTTTCTTATCGACGCTTTTTTGAAATCACCGGTCTGGCTGGCGTTCGTGTTGAAGACAGAGCGGTTTTTGACGATACGCATCGACTAATCCTCGAGCTGGTTCATAGCGGTGCAGTCGACGGATTGCGAATTGATCACGTTGATGGGCTTGCCGACCCGAAAGGCTATCTTGAGCTGCTCCGCCAGCAAGCCGGGGAAGATTGCTATATTACCATCGAAAAAATCCTCGGCGAGGGCGAGCATATTCCGGCCGATTGGCCTATTTCCGGCACCACCGGTTACGAATTTATCTCCTCGCTTTCTGACGTGCTGGTGGATGGACAACAGATTTCGGCGCTGAGCGACGCCTACGATAGCGTGGTCGGCAAGCCGGTAAATATGGAGGCCGAGCTGCGTGCGGCCAAGCTTTTGATGGTCGATCGCAATTTTGAAGGCGAATTCACCACGCTGTTGCGACTTGCCTCGCAGATTGCCGAACAAGACAACCCAACGCTGGACAAGCCTGTCCTGCATAACGCTCTTCGTGAACTCCTGACTGCTTTCCCGGTGTATCGCACCTATGGCACCGATCAAGGGCTGCCAAAGGAAGGCTATGAGCTGCTGCAAAAATTGGCCGCCGAGCTGAAAGCCGGGGCTCATGCACCTGATACCGCGGCGTTGGAGTTTCTAATCCGCATTCTTGATGGCAAGGTGGCAGAGACAGCCGCAAACGAAGCGAACGTTTTCCGTACCCGTTTCCAGCAGTTAACGGGGCCATTAATGGCAAAATCCGTTGAGGATACGCTATTTTTCCGCCACCACATGGCCCTGGCACTGAATGAGGTCGGAGCTGAACCGTTACCGCGTGCTTATGATGTGCAGCGTTTTCATAGCGAAATGGAAGCGCGCCTCCAGCTGCAACCTGATGCGATTTCCAGTACCTCAACACACGATACCAAACGCGGCGAAGATGCCCGGGCAAGGCTTTATACCTTGACCGAAGCACCAGAGCTTTGGGCCGAAAATGTCGCCCGCTGGCGTAAGATGAATCAGTCTGAAGTCTCGGTATTGGAAGATGGCCCGGCACCTAAACCGGCCGGTGCGTGGATGCTGTTTCAGGCGTTGGCCGGTGTCTGGCCGACCACGCTTGAGCTACAAGATTCGCAGGGGTTAAATGAACTTGAACAACGGTTTCTGGCTTTCGTCGAAAAAGCCGTCCGCGAAGCCAAGCTGCGTACTGATTGGAGTAACAGCAACGAAATCTTTGAAGAGGCGGTGAATGACTATATTCGTCATCTTTTCTCGCCGGATAATCGGGCATTTCTGGAGGATTTTACTCGCGCGATACAGCCATTTATTCGCGCGGGATTAATCAACAGCCTGACCCAGACGGTGATAAAGCTGACTGCGCCGGGCGTGCCGGATATTTATCAGGGCAGCGAGGCGTTGAACTTCAGTCTTGTCGATCCTGATAACCGCCGTGATCCCGATTTCGACCAGCTTGAACGATTGCTGGACGAAGAACAAAGCTGGGCTAACAGCACGCAGCAGAGTTGGCTGAGCGGGCAGGTAAAACAGCATGCGATTGCCAAAGGGCTGCATTTGCGGCTTGGTAAACCGGCACTGTTTCGCCACGGAGACTATTTGCCGCTGGCCGCCGAGGGAAATCAGTCTGATAAAGTCATTGCTTTTGCTCGCACATACGATGCCGATGCGGTGATTGTTATCGCACCTCGTCTGGCCTTCGACGCGCAACTCACAGATTTTTCCCAGCCTGAAGTTAACGGAGGGAAATTTAATAGCTGGAAAGACACCGAAATTGCCTTGCCAACGCAGCTTGCCAATCGCCGTTATCGCGATATTTTAGGCGGAGAGGAGTTTGCTTTTAGCGACCTTATCAGGCTAGATAACGCCGATCGAAGCAAGCCGTTAATCCTTGTTTCACTCTAATTAGCCGTTAATGATTGAAAAATGGTGTCTTTAAACGGGCACCATTTTTTTGTATGATTGTTGAGTAAGGCTATTGTTTTTAATAAGATTAATGTTTATGTAAGGCTAAAGTTTCGGCAATGCTAAAGTTTCGGCAATACTAGTGTTTTGGCAATGCTAGCGTTTTGGCAACGATAAGGTAAATCTGCTGCCGCGACCTGCTTCACTTTCAACAATCACTTTCCCGCCGTGCAACTCGGCAATCGTCTTGACTATCGCTAATCCCAGACCGGTGTTTTCACTCTCTGTTCTTGCGGCATCGACGCGATAAAATCGGTCGAAGATCAGCGGTAGATGCCGCGGCTCAATGCCTTCACCGCTGTCCGTCACGGTAAGATAAATTGTAGTGGCATCGCAGGTAGCCAAAAGCTCCACCTGACCGTTTTCTGGCGTATGGCGAATCGCGTTAGAAAGCAGGTTTGACAAGGCGCGTTGTAAAAGCAGGGGATCCGCAAGCAGCGCGAAATTGCCATGGCTGGTTAAGGTGATATTTTTCTCTTCCGCCAACACATCATAAAATGCAATCAGCCGAGCAAATTCATACTCGCTACTGACCCATTCTTTAGTTAACACCTCGCGCCGATTATCGGCCCGTGCCAGGAATAGCATCGAAGAAATCATTCTCGACAGCCGTTCACCTTCCTCAACAATTGACGCCAGCGTTTCCTGATAAACCATGCTGCTGCGGTCTTTGGTTTGCGTCACGCTGGCGGCGGCAATCAGGTTATTGATCGGCGCGCGCAGTTCATGGGCAATATCAGAAGAAAAGCGGTTCAGTTGTTTGAAAGAAGCCTCAAGGCGAATCATCATCTGGTCGAAGGAACCGGCCAGCGCATTAAGCTCGTTGGGCCAACGCTGGGTGGAGATTCGGGTATGTAAATCCTCGGCGTAGATATTGGCTATTTCGGCATTAATAGTTCTGAGCGGCGCCAGACCACGACGCGCCAGCCAATACCCCAATGCGGCAAATACCAGAATCGCCAGCACCGCAAACAGCTTCATAGTGCGGTAATAGTTTTCAATAATCTGGTTATTTTTAGAAACGTTAAGCGCAGCCTGAACGACCCACTGTTGACCATTTTTTAGCGTAAAACGGGTCGAGGTAATCAGATATTTTTCTGATTCGTCCCCTGAATGATAACGCCATGAGCTGTAACTGAAGTTCTGCGTCGGAGCTAAAAAATCATTCTGCGGTACGCGCATATTTTGGCTCTGCGAATACACTTTGCCATCCGGGCTGATAATGCGCAGTGAAAGCCTTTCTTGCAGCGCGACAAACTCGAAGATTTCTTTCTGCCATGGCTCTTCCATTCCTTGTCGTTGACTGATGAGCGAGGCTATTTTTTCCTGAAACTGCATGGAACTATGCAATTCCTCTTGGTCTTTTTGATTCAGCTGGGTGCGCATGGTCGAATACAACACGCCCGATACACAGTATAAAACCAGCGCCATTGCCACAGAAAAATACAGCGTCAGGCGCGATGTCATAGAAAGATTACGGAAAAAACTCATGATTCGCGTTGTTCCAAAACGTAGCCTGAGCCACGCAGAGTATGTAAAAGTTTGCTGTCATAAGTGTCATCGATTTTGCTGCGCAATCGTCGGATTGCGACATCAATGACGTTGGTTTCAGGATCAAAATTCATGTCCCAGACCTGTTCCGCCAGCACTGTGCGTGAAACCACTTCACCGGTGCGGCGCATCAGCAGGCTAAGTAACAGAAACTCTTTTTGGGTCAACACGATCTGCACGCCACCGCGGGTGACTTTATGTTTAAGCAAGTCCAATGTCAGGTCGCTGACTTGTAGAATGTTTTCTTCTGTCGAGGGCAGCTGCGCGGTTTGTCGCCGTAGAATCACGCGCGCTCTGGCGAGTAATTCACTGAAAGAAAAAGGTTTGATGAGATAGTCTTCCGCGCCCAGCTCCAGCCCACGCACGCGATCTTCAACGTCATCCATGGCGGTCAAAAACATAATCGGCGTCTGTTTTCCGGCCTGACGCGCCATCTCGATCACTTTCCAGCCGTTGATCCCAGGTAACATCACGTCGAGGATCACCAGATCGTAGTCACTGGTCAGCAGATAGTGCAGCCCGTCGACGCCGTTATTCGCTACGTCGACCACGAAATCGTTCTCTATCAATCCCTTAGCGATATATTCCGAGGCCATTTTCTGGTCTTCAATCAGTAACAGTCTCATGGAACCTCTTTTTAGATGTTAAACGGCTGAACCACAGATAAACCACGGGAGTGGTAAACAAAGTCAATGCCTGAGACACGATAAGCCCGCCGACAATCGCGACCCCGAGCGGCTGGCGCAGTTCTGCACCCGCGCCCGTGCCCAGCGCCAACGGAATGGCACCTAATAATGCTGCCATGGTCGTCATCATGATGGGCCTGAATCGCAGCAGGCAACCCTGGCGAATGGCTTCCAGGGGTGATAAGCCTTCGTTTCTTTCCGCCGCCAGCGCAAAATCGACCATCATTATCGCATTCTTTTTCACAATACCGACCAACAGCAAAATGCCTATCATCCCCATAATCGACAGGTCCTGACCGGTTAGCATTAGCGCTGCCAGGGCACCGATACCGGCCGAGGGCAGAGTAGATATGATGGTCAGCGGATGAATAGCATTTTCATACAACACGCCCAACAGGATATAGACGGCGAGAATTGCCGACAAGATTAACCACGGCTGTGACTTGAGAGAGCTCTGGAATGACTGGGCTGCGCCCTGGAAACTGGCGTTAATATCGTCCGGCAGACCAGCCTGCAAGGTGGCGTTCTGAATAGCCGTGACCGCGTTACCCAGAGACTGGCCGGGAGCCAGGTTAAACGACAGCGTGACCGCCGGGAAAGGTCCCTGATGATTAACGGTAATCGGAGCCAGACTGTTGGTGAAATGCCCGAGCACGTCCATTGAAACCAGATTCGCATGCAGACTGGAGCGAACATACAGATGCTTGAGGCTGTCGGCGTTTTCCTGCCAGCGTGGATCGATTTCAAGGATCACGTGGTCCTGATCGATTTGCGTATACATGGTCGCAATCTGGCGCTGCCCGAAAGAATCATACAAAACGTTATCGATATCCTGCGCACTGACCCCGAGACGAGAGGCAACCTGACGGTCAATTACCAGCGTTTTCTGTGGCGCTAATGCCTGCTGGTCTGAGGTGACATCGGTTAACTGCGGCAGCTGTTTAAGTTTAGCCAGCAAAATGCTGGACCAGTGACTCAGCTCGGTGCTATCGGCGGATTGCAGGGTGTACTGATATTGCGTCTTGCTTACGCGTGCGCCGATTTGAATATCCTGCTGTGCCTGCATATATAACACGATGCCGGGAACGCTTTTGGTCTCTTTATTCAGCCGGGCAATCACTGTGGCCGCGTTATCATGGCGCTGTGAGAAAGGCTTGAGGCTGATAATCACGTGCCCCTGGCTCAGCGTCGGGTTCGCACCGACCCAGTAGCGAACGTTTTGCACGGCGGGATCGGCCTCGGCGATACGAGCCAGTTGCCCAACCTGATAGCGCATTTGGTCAAAGCCCACGTCGGGCGCGGCCTGCGCAACACCGGTAATGGTGCCGGTATCCTGCGAGGGAAAGAATCCTTTGGGAATAGTGATATAAAGAACGGCGGTTAGTGCCACCGTGAGCAATGTTACGCCGAGGGTAATCCGCTGATGATCCAATACCCAATCCAATCCGCGACGATAGCCTGAGAGTAAATGATCAAACATTCTTTCGGTAAACTTGAAGAAACGCCCGTGATGCTCAGAGGAATGCGGTTTTAGCACTCGCGCGCTCAGCATCGGGATCACGGTCAGCGCCACCACGCCGGACATTAACACCGCAATGCTGATTGTGACCGCAAATTCCCGAAACAGCCTGCCGACGATGCCGCCCATCAGCAGGATCGGCACGAACACGGTGATAAGCGACAATGTCATCGAGACAATGGTAAATCCGACTTCGCGTACGCCATCAATGGCGGCCTGGAAGGGCGTTTTGCCCATTTCCATATGTCGATAAATGTTTTCCATCACCACCACAGCGTCATCGACTACAAATCCTACCGCGATGGACAGAGCCATAACTGACAGGTTATCAAGGCTATAACCCAGCAGATACATCACCGCGAAGGTGGCCAGCAATGACAAGGGAATGGTGATCGAAGGGATCATGGTGGCAGTGATATTGCGCAGGAACACGAAAATTACCATCACCACCAGCGCAATCGACAGCAGCAGGGTAAATTGCACATCCTTGATAGAGGCATTAATGGTCTGCGTGCGATCGCCGACTACATTAACCGCAACGTCTTTCGGCAGTGAAGAGGTCAGGCGTGGCAAGTTAGCCTTGATGGCGTTAACCGTATCGACCACGTTAAACCCGGCCTGCTTGTGGACATCGAGGATCACCGATGGCTCATTTTCATAATACGCGGCCTCGTGGGTATCTTCCGAAGAGTCAATGACCTTGCCAAGGTCACTCAGGCGAATCGGCATGCCGTTTTTATAGGCCACGACTAAATTGTTATATTGTGACGTTTTTAGCAGCTGATCGGTACTGTTGAGCACCATGTTGCGATCTGGCCCACTGATGTTCCCCTTGGGCATATCCACGGTACTGATGCCGACGATACTACGCACGTCTTCAAGAGTCATGCCGTGTGCCGCCAAAGCATCGGGGTCAATCTGGATACGTACCGCAGGGTGTTGTTGACCGTGAAAATCTACTAGCCCGACGCCGGGCATCTGTGAAATCTGCTGTCCGAGATAATGTTCGGCGTATTCATCCAGCTGAGGCAGGGTATGCTCTTCGGAGGTCAACGCCAGTGAGATAAGCGTCGCCTCCGCCGGGTTCACCTTGCGCAGCGTCGGCGGATTCGGCATATCTTTCGGCAGCGAACCGTTGGCGGCGGTCATCGCCGTTTGCACGTCTTGCACCGCCCCGTTAATGTCTCGATCCAAATCCATCTGTAGCGCAATCTGCGTCACGCCAAGCGAACTTGAAGAGGTCATGGAAGAGACGTCAGGCACGGCGGCAAGAGCTTTTTCCAGCGGTGTAGCGACCGAGGTTGCCATAGTCTCGGCACTGGCGCCAGGCAGGTTGGCGGATACTTGAATAGTTGGGAAATCCACCTGCGGCAGAGGGGCAACCGGCAGCATGAAATAGGCCACGATGCCGAGCAGCATCACGCCAGTCGCCACCAGAGTGGTGCCGATGTAGCGGCGAACAAACAGCTCAAACATATTCATTATTTGGCTCCAGTGACGGGCGGCAAGGCGGTGACTTTATCGCCCGCGGCTAACCTGAACTGTCCACTGGTGGCGACGCGCTGGCCGGGTTGAAGCCCGCTGATAATTTGCTGCATGCCATCAACGGTCTCTCCGGTTTTTACCCATTGAACGGCTACGGTATTATCCGCTTTTACCTCATAAACATAGTTGCCTTGCTGACCCTGTAGCACAGCCGAAACCGGCACCACCGAGGCATTTGGAATCGCGCCCTCAATCAGTTTTACGCTGATTAACTGGCCTGGCCACAGGGCATTATTGTCATTGGTGAAGTTAGCTTTTAACTGAATTTGACCACTGTCCGTCGCGACCTGACTATCGATAAACGACAGCGTGCCGTTAGCAATTTGTTGTGTAGCGTCACGAGTCAGGGCGATCACAGTTAACGGCGTGTTGGCATTGGCTTTCAGAATGGCAGGCAATTCGCCCTGCGGCACAGAGAATGCCACCGAAATCGGGTTCATCTGCGTAAGAGTGACCAGACCGTTGGCGTCAGAACCGTGCACGATGGAACCCGCATCAATCTGGCGTTGTCCGGCATGCCCTGAAATCGGGGCGATAATTCGCGTGTAACCCAGCTGTAACTGGGCGATATCCAGATTGGCCTTGTCGCCATCAATCGCGGCTTTGAAGGCTGCGACCTGCGCCTTGAGGGTATCCACCGTTTGTGTCGGCCCGGCCCCGGCGGCGGCCAGCTTTCGCGCGCGGGTATAGTCGACCATGGTGCTGGCTAGCTGAGCCTGATCCTTCTCCATAGTGGCTCTCGACAGTAAAACCTGTGCCTGATACACCTTGGGATCAACCTGTGCCAGCAGATCTCCTGCATGGACCCATTGACCTTCCCTGAAGTAAACCTGTTGCAGCTCACCGTCTACCCGGACTTTAACATTCACAGTATTTAATGCCTGCACATTGCCTATCTCGGAAACTGAAATGGGCAAGGTTTGCACTTGTACCGTTTGAATCCCTATCGGCACCGGAGAATTTGCACTTTTAGGCGTTGCGGCATGGGCCAGACTTAAATAAGGGGCAGCAGAAATCGCGACCGCCACGGCGGCTAACGCTACATAGCGACGTCTTAAAGAAGCGCGTCGAGATTTACCGTAAGTTTTGAACACGATTTATCCTACCTGTGAATTTGCATGGGAAGAGGGAGAAGGAGCCGCGTAATCACCACCTAAGGCGCGGAACAGGCCGACCCAGGCCTGCAAACGCTGTAATTTAACCTGTAGGCTTGTGTCCTGTGCCTGATACAGCGTGCGCTCAACGGTCAGTAAGGTTTGATAATCAATGCTGCCCAATTTGTACTGAATCAATGCCAGTCGGTTGGCTTCCTGCGCTGAAACCACGGCGTCGGCGTTAAGCTTTTCGGCCTGCGTCAGCTGATTCACTGCGCTAATTTGTGTCTCGACGTCCTGAAAAGCCGTCAGCAGGGTTTGCTTGTAGTTATTGGCCATTTCCTGATTATGGGCTTTGTCGAAATGCAGCTGGCCGCTCAGTGCTCCACCCGCGAAAATAGGCTGGGTCAGCGTGCCAATTAGGCTCCAGACCGACGCGCCGGAGAGGGTGTCAATACCCACCAGAGGCGTCACCATAATGTTCGGCAGAAAGCTGGCTCGCGCCGCGCCAACGTCATAATTAGAGGAAATCAGCCGAGCCTCTGCGGCTTGAATATCCGGTCTGCGACGTAAAAGATTGGCAGGGAAACTGAGCTGAGGCGCGGGAGAGCCGACACTGTTCAGATTATTACTGTGAATGTTGAAACTGCCCGGGTTTTGTCCGACCAGCACAGCGAGTGCAAAACGGGCCTGATCGCGCTGCTGCTGCAAGGAAAATACCGTCGCCTGATAGGTCTGCAATATGTTGCGCTGCTGTTCAACCTCAAGGTTTGAACCTGCGCCGAGTTTGGCCTGAGTTTGCACTAAATCTAAAATATGCTGCTCGTCACCGGAAATTTTTTGCGCCAGCTGAATACGTTCGTCCAGCGACAGCAGTTGAAAATAGGTGTTGGCGATATTCGCCGTCAGAGTCATTTTTACCGTTTCAGCATCGTATTCCACCGCGGTGGCTAACTGCTGGGCTGAATGGTATTTATCCTGATTCTCGCCCCAAAAATCAGTCTCATAGGTGGACTGGCCGTAAAGGCTGCGTTTACTGGTTGTTGAGTAATTATTTTGTCGAGTATATAAACCGCCGAGGCTCAGGGCCGGGTAACGAGGCGCGCCATCAAGCTCCGCCGTGCCGCGAGCTTCTTCAATTCGGTTATAGGCGGCCTGCAGGGAGTCATTCTCTTGCAGGCCAGTTTTCATCAAGCCGTTGAGTTCGTTGCTATTAAAATCCTGCCACCACGGGCCACTGACGGGCATGGCGGTTTTATTCGCGATAGTTAACGGTGAAGACCATTGGCTGGCAATTGGCACAGATGGCCGATGGTAATCAGGAACCATCATCGAGCAGCCGCTGACCATTAACGTCAACAGCAGTAAAGGAAGCGGCCTCAGGCGAGTTCCAAATTGATTAAGGGTGATACATCCGAGTCGATCGCCCATCATTATTTTTTCTCCCAAAGAACATTGCGTCACCCAATTTGCAATCAACAAGCCTCTGATCATCAAACTTCTGATCACCAATCATTGCCTGTCCCACTGAGTGCAGCTTAAATAAATCTTATTAAGAGAGGCTTAATGCCCGCTATTTATCAGTTATCTCTACGGTTATACGTGAGAGACAGTGATAGGAAGCGAACATCGGCATTACAATTCTGTAATGTTGATGATGAGGGAGGAAAAAATGGAGGAAGGGCGATAAAACAGGAAGCATAAAAAAAGCCATCAACTTGCGCTGATGGCTTGATAAATAAGTGTTGTCACAAGCTTATAGGCTTATTTGCGGCCGAGAAGATACCCAATCAGGATACCGACTGCACCAGCTACTGCTACACCGGCAAACGGATTTTCTTTAACCTGGTCGACTGCGGTCGATACCGCATCTTTAGCCGCGTAGCTTGCCTGAGACGCATATTTTCTGGCGGCCCCTTTTGCCTGATGCTCTGGTGAGTTAGTCACATCACCAAAAGCTTCCTGGGCAGTGCCGGCAACTTCTTTTACTTTATCTTCTGTTTGATTAAACATACGCGATCTCCTTATTAGACATTGAATAAGGTTAGCAGAGATAAAAAATTTTGCGTCTCTGACCCCAAAAAATCACCTTTTATCAGACACATCTTATAAGCCGCGACCAGGCAATGTCTGGCAACTGGCTTTGTCTCCCGGAGGCGCAGTGGTCGGATATTTGTCGTCAGGCGTGATATAAACCTGAGTGGTTGCGATATAGCCGTCACTGAAAGTGGCTTCAACATAGCTCGCCTGCCATCCCGCGCCGTTATAACTTAAAGGCATCTGAACGGTGTTTTCCGCGCTCAGAGTCAGTGGAGTCGAAATGTATTTAATGCCGCAGGCGAAGCGGAAGTCACGAGCTACCGGATTAGTTGCTGTCCAGCGTACGACGTTAATCGGTTTCTCTGAGAAACGAACATCAAGTTGACTGGAGCCTCCCTGGCGATAAGGCGCAGTAATAACCTGTGGCAGTGGGCGATTATCCTGAATACGATTAACGAACGGTATCAGCGATTGATCAATAAAGCCCATAATTCCCATATGCCCGGTATTAGGCACGACGCGCAGCGATTTAATCCCCGGCAGTTTGTCGTAATAAAATCTCGTATTATCAGGGACAAAAAAGTCATCGCCGCTGGCATTAACGATATATTTAGGAATAGCCAATCGCGACTGATAGGCCGTTCCCATATATTGCAACGGATCTTCTATTTTCATCAGTTTTGCAAAATCGGCCGTTTCGGTGGACTTGTCGATCCCCTGATTATAATAAGGCGCAAAGGCGAGCGGCCAATTACCGCCATATGAATGATACATATTTGCCATAACTTTTGGGGTATCGAGCACGTCAATCACGAACGGCACAATAGCATCCACGTCTGGGTCGGAAACAGCCGATAACCAAGACGCCCATGCGCGTTTCGATGCACCCGTGACAATGAATTTTTTAATATCCCATTGTACCAACTCTGTTTTAGCCAGGCGGATAGTCTGAGAAATTGACGCAGCCATAGGAACGTGCAAAGGCAATTCTGCCCGCTGTGATGGGTCAGCCATATAAAGCTTCCAGGTACGGGCAATGCTGTCGTCTTCTTCTAACGGCTTATTATCATTTTGGTAGACTAAATCTCTGCTGGGAAGAGTTTGCAGCGAGATAACAATGCTGTTGGTTTTTTTCACTATCTCAAAAAGAGTTGCATCTGGCATATCAACGGCAATAATCGCCCGATGCGTTTTAGGATGAGGAGGAATGGCAATGGTGACGTTCTCCTTCCAGGCCGCTGGCGAGACGAGTCCTTGCGGAGACCATGACTGAGAAATCATCTGATAGCGGTTTACCTCGACATTATCGTAAACATCATTACTCATAAACCAGTAATTTAATGGCTTGGCTGCCAGCTGTTGTCGATAGCAGGAAATGACATCCGAGACATCTTTATCACTGCAATTTGTATCTTTGGTGTGGGTTTGTGCCTGGATAAAAGGGGAAACAAGTAACAGCGAAATAATCACGAAATGAAGCCTTTTCATCACTCACCCTCAATTAATAAATGGGATTTTTAATTGGCGCTAACGATTCTCATTTCTGAATTACACCCATCCATCTTATTGGTAAAATCAAAATATATATTAACTGATTTTTTATAAATATTTGTAAGCAAACTCTAAATCAGATTACTTCCATAGAGTTAAATAAGAAAAGTTCGAAATGGAAAATTCTGATTTTATTTTCTGGTGGCACAATCAGATTAAGCCGAAAGAAAATGAGAAGTTTATTTTAATAGTTTAGGCTTTTTTATAGGCGAGGGATTAAATAAGGGATCAAATAAAAGAAGAGATGGCTCCCAAACCATGGGCAAGGGAGCTGCAAAGACTATGGCTTATTGGCAATCAACAGCGCGCGGCGAGGTGCCGGATAGCCTTCAACGGTTTTGCTACTGTCTTTTGGATCAAGGAATTCAGCCAGTGATTCACTGGTCATCCAGGAAGTACGGTGCTGCTCTTCAACCGTAGTCAGGCTGACGTCGGCAATGCGTACATCGACAAATCCACATTTGATAAGCCAGCCCTTTAAAGCCTCGGCTGAAGGAATAAAGTAAATATTATTCATCTGTGCATAGCGATCGCCGGGAACCAGCACCTGATTGCTGTCGCCCTCGATAACAATGGTTTCAAGCACCAGCTCGCCGCCGCTGACCAGCTGATTTTTCAATTGCAGCAGGTGATCCAGCGGGGAACGGCGATGGTAAAGCACGCCCATCGAGAACACGGTATCAAAGGCGTTCAATTCAGGAAGCTGCTCGATGCCCAGCGGCAGTAAATGTGCGCGCTGATCGCCGCCCAATAGTTTTCTAACCGCCTCAAACTGACACAGGAATAGCTGCATCGGGTCGATGCCGACCGCAAAATGTGCTCCCGCGCCGATCATTCGCCACATGTGATAACCGCTGCCGCAACCGACGTCGAGAATCGTACGGCCCGCCAGTGAAGAAATGTGCGGAAGTACGCGATCCCATTTCCAGTCGGAACGCCATTCGGTTTCAATCTCGATGTCATACAGTGAAAACGGCCCTTTACGCCACGGCATCAGGTTACGCAGCAGGTTTTCCATCCCTTCGCGATGGCCTTTTGGCAACGGCTCAAGCATGTTGGCCGTGACACTGTGCAGCAGATCAAGTCGCTCTGGTTGCAGTAAAGGCAGGCGGTCTACGGCATTGAACCACATTTTAAATTTGCCGTGTAACGACTCTTTTTGCCAGGCAGTCAACTGAGAAGGCAGGGTGTTTAGCCATGGGCTAAGTGGCCCTTTGGCAATCGCGCGATAAAAATCACCAAATTCAATCACGCCGCGTCTCCCGCTGCATTTTCTTCGCTATTTTCAGCCTTGATAGCAATTAATGAACCAAAATTGAAACACTGGAACCACACTTCGGCATGCTCGAAACCGGCCTGTTGCAGGCGTTCTTTATGTGTTTCTACAGAATCAGTCAGCATGACATTTTCCAGCATGCTGCGTTTCTGGCTGATTTCTAACTCGCTATAGCCGTTGGCTCGTTTGAAATCATGGTGCATGTTGAACAGCAACTCGCCCACATCCGCGTCTTTAAAGCTGAACTTTTCAGACAATACCAGCGCAGCGCCAGGACGCATTCCCTGATAAACCTGATTCAACAAACGCTGACGATCGGCAGGCTCCAGGAATTGCAGGGTGAAGTTCAGCACGACCATGGAAGCATCTTTCAGTTCGACGTCCAGAATATCCGCTTCAATCACGGTAACTGGCGTGTCGGCGCGAAAAGCATCGATATGACGGCGGCAGCGTTCAACCATCGCCGGGGAGTTATCGACGGCAATGATTTCACAGCCAGAAACGTGGATATTGCGACGCATAGAAAGCGTAGCGGCACCCAGTGAGCAGCCGAGATCATAGACTTTGCTGTCAGGTTTCACGAAACGCTCAGCCAGCATGCCGATCATTGAAATAATATTGGAATAACCAGGGACCGAGCGCTGGATCATGTCAGGAAAGACTTCTGCGACGCGTTCGTCAAAGGTCCAGTCACCGAGTTGGGCAATCGGTGCGGAAAAAAGCTTATCTTGGTTAGTCATAGTGCTGAGTCAGACCAAAAAATAGTAAATAGGGGAGCAAAAGAGGTGCCGTTTGCTGTAATGGGGGCGAAGTTTATCAGATTCTCAGCGACGGATACCCAAAAAAATGTTCTTAACGGCGGGTTACAGGTTTATCGCCTCATTACAGCCCTACCTTAAAACAGAGAGTCTTGCTCGGGCCAGTCAGGTTCGGGACCTACCGCGGGGAGATGCTGACGCAGCGTTCGCCACAGCGCCTGTGCCTGCTGCGGGGCATCGCTACAGTCTGGCGAATGGATAAACAGATAGGGCACATGACCCTGCTGCTGCCATTCCACCAACTTTGGGATCCACTGGCTGAACCAGCGCTGGTTAACGGCCAAATCATCGCCGCCGATAAAACGCACTATCGGCCGGTCTGCGGTAATTACCGCGTGCACCGGCAGCTTCGGTTTTTTCCTTTTTGCATCGCGCACGGCTTCGGTATCGCTGGTGGCGTGATGCACCGGGCGACTGTCCAGCAAAGTGCGGTTAATGCCACGCTCGTGTAGTCCACGATTTAGCGCCCGTTCTTCTTCACCTTTGGCAAAAAACAGTTCATGCCTGACTTCAACGCCGTAATCGAAACCTTTTGGCAGCGCATCCAGAAAAGTCCACAGTCGGCCAAGATGCTGGGGCGCAAAGGCAGAAGGCAATTGTACCCACAGCTGACCAATACGGTTTTCCAGCGGCGCGAGGCACTGATAAAAGGCGTCGATATCTTGCTGACAATTTTGCAACGCGGCCTGATGGCTGATAGTCGACGGAAACTTAAAACAGAAACGGAAATCGTCGTGGGTCATATCACGCCAGCGCATGACCACTTCAGCTTTGGGTAGCGCATAAAAAGTGGTGTTACCTTCAACGCAGTTAAAATAACGCGCGTAGTCGGCTAAATCCTTTAAACCTATGCTGTTCCATGCGCTGTGATGCCACTGCGGAAGCCCGATATACATGTCGTTTCCCTGTCCCGTTTCTACAATGAAAACGCCGCCCGGAGGCGGCGTTGGCGTAAAAGTCTAAATCAAAGATTAACCTTACTCCGCGACGGCAGCAAGCACCTCTTCGGTAGAACGAACGCGACCAATACGCGGGAAGATAAACTTCACGCTTGAACCGTGGTGTTCGTCGTTGTGCGCGCTACAAGCATCTTCGGCAACAACCAGTTCGAAGCCCAGTTCCCAGGCATTACGGGCGGTCGATTCAACGCCAATATTGGTTGAAATACCGGCCAGTACGATGGTTTTGATCCCGCGGCGACGCAGTTGCAGCTCGAGATCGGTACCATAGAAAGCACCCCATTGGCGTTTAACAACCAGCAGGTCTTTGTCGGTAACGTTAAGCTGCTCCGGGAATTCCCACCAGTCTTCTGGCAGGCTGCCACCACCGGCAGAAATATCAGTCGGTTGTTTCAGCGCTTCATCAAAAGTGGCTGACCAACCCACACGCACCATAAATACTGGCGCACCCAGAGTGTTAAAGCGGTTTTTCAGTTCAGTGGCTTTATCCAACACCTGTTGTGCGGTGTGTGGACCACCCGCGAACGGCAGAATGCCTTTTTGTAAGTCGATTAACACCAGCGCCGTGGTTTTAGGATCAAGTTTCAGAGACATAGAGAGAAGCCCACCAATATTATGATAAATGAACCCCGGTACTTGCCCTGCATCCCAGCGTGAGCAGTTACTTAGGGTACTAACTAAGAGTGCCGGAGCATTTTATGCTAACCGACGTGGGGATTGATGATAATTTTGTTAAATTATGTGTGAGAAGGGCTCAGGAACAATTTCTGGCGTTTCTCCTGCGTGTTCGCTCTTATCCTGTGCGCGAAATTCCTTTATAATGATCGCCTTTTTTCGACCCATATTAATCCGATGCTCACAGGCAGTGAGATCAAAGGGATACCGTTATGCGTACTGAATATTGTGGCAAGCTTAATTCGTCCAACGTTGGCCAGGAAGTGACTTTGTGCGGTTGGATTAACCGCCGTCGCGATCTGGGTGGTTTGATCTTCATCGATTTGCGCGACCGTGCAGGCATCGTGCAGGTATTTTTCGATCCCGATCAGAGCGCAGCATACGAATTGGCATCAGAACTGCGTAACGAGTTTTGCGTACAGTTGACCGGTACCGTTCGCGCACGTCCTGAAAGCCAGTTTAATAAAGACATGGCGACCGGTGAGGTTGAGGTATTTGCCAGCTCCCTGAACATTATTAACCGTTCAGAACCGCTGCCGCTGGACTCCAACCACAATAATACTGAAGAAGCGCGTCTGAAATATCGCTATCTGGACCTGCGTCGTCCGGAAATGGCCAATCGCCTGAAAACACGTGCGCGCATCACCAGCTTTGTTCGCCGCTTCATGGACAGCCACGACTTCCTCGACATCGAAACGCCGATGCTGACCAAAGCGACCCCAGAAGGCGCGCGTGACTATTTAGTGCCAAGCCGCGTACATAAAGGCAAGTTTTATGCCTTGCCGCAGTCGCCACAGCTGTTCAAACAGTTGCTGATGATGTCTGGTTTCGATCGCTACTATCAAATTGTTAAATGCTTCCGCGACGAAGACCTGCGCGCTGATCGCCAGCCTGAATTTACCCAGATCGACGTAGAAACCTCATTCATGACCGCCGAGCAGGTTCGTGAAGTGATGGAGAAACTGGCTCGCGAACTGTGGCTGGATGTGAAAGGCGTCGATCTGGGCGATTTCCCAGTCATGACCTTTGCCGAAGCAATGCGTCGTTATGGTTCAGACAAACCAGACCTGCGTAACCCGCTGGAACTGGTTGACGTGGCTGACCTGTTCAAGACTATCGAATTCAAAGTATTCGCTGATCCAGCTAACGATCCGAAAGGTCGCGTTGCTGCGTTGCGTGTTCCTGGCGGTTCTCAGCTGAGCCGCAAGCAAATCGACGAATACGCCAAGTTTATCGAGATTTATGGCGCGAAAGGTTTGGCTTACATTAAGGTCAACGAAGTCGCTAAAGGTCTGGAAGGTATTCAGAGCCCGGTAGCCAAGTTCCTGAATGCCGAACTGCTGAGCGCATTGTTTGAGCGCGTGCAGGCGCAAGATGGCGACATCATTTTCTTCGGCGCGGCGAGTGCTAAAATTGTGACTGATGCTATTGGTGCGCTGCGCCTGAAAATCGGTCGTGATTTGCAGCTTACTGATGAAAAAGCCTGGGCACCGCTGTGGGTTATCGACTTCCCAATGTTTGAAGACACTGACGAAGGCGGCCTGACCGCGATGCACCATCCGTTCACTGCGCCTAAAGAAATGAGTGCTCAGGAACTGGCTGCTAATCCAACGTCTGCTATCGCCAACGCGTATGACATGGTGATCAACGGTTATGAAGTGGGCGGTGGTTCTGTGCGTATTCACCGTGGTGAAATGCAGCAGGCGGTATTCAGCATTCTGGGTATCACCGAGCATGAACAACGCGAGAAGTTTGGCTTCCTGCTTGACGCGCTGAAATACGGCGCGCCACCGCACGCGGGTCTGGCATTTGGTCTTGACCGTCTGGCAATGCTGCTGACCGGCACCGATAACATCCGTGATGTTATTGCGTTCCCTAAAACCACCGCAGCAGCCTGTCTGATGACCGAGGCTCCAAACTTTGCTAATCCGGCGTCACTGGTTGAGCTGGGTATTAGCGTGATTGCTAAAAAAGCGACCCCGGACGCAAATACTACTCCTGCTGACGAGTAAAAGGTGTTGGGCATGAGCAGCGTTGCTGAGAATGCCTATCCTGATATTCAATGAGAGCGTATGAATGAGTTATAAGCGTCCTGAGTCGATACTGGTTGTCATCTACGCCAGCAATACCGGCAGGGTGCTCATGCTTCAGCGGCGTGACGACACGGATTTTTGGCAGTCGGTTACCGGCAGCCTTGAAGACGGCGAGTCACCCGCGCAAACCGCGCAGCGAGAAGTGATGGAGGAGGTCGGCATTGATATTGCTGCCGAAAATCTCTATTTGCAGGATTGCGATCGCTGCGTCGAGTTTGAGCTGTTTGCGCACCTGCGCTATCGCTATGCGCCCGGCGTAAGCTGGAATAAAGAGCACTGGTTCTGTCTGGCGTTGCCTGACGAGCGTGTCATTCCGCTGACAGAACACCTCGCCTATCGATGGCTGGATAAAGCGGCTGCGGCGGCTTTGACCAAATCCCCGAGCAATCAGCAGGCGATTGAAGAATTTGTTATTTTTGATTAACTAAAATGAGTTCAGCCTGAACAGGGCTAATGGAGATCTTTTATGGCAGGTCACAGTAAATGGGCCAACACCAAACACCGCAAAGCAGCGCAAGACTCTAAACGCGGTAAAATTTTCACCAAGATTATTCGCGAGCTGGTAACCGCGGCGAAACTCGGTGGCGGCGATCCGGGTGCCAACCCGCGTTTGCGTGCAGCAATTGACAAAGCGCTGTCCAATAACATGACTCGCGACACGTTGAACCGTGCTATTGCACGCGGCGTTGGCGGTGATGATGATTCCAATATGGAAACCATCATTTATGAAGGCTATGGCCCAGGCGGCACAGCAGTAATGGTTGAATGTCTGAGTGACAACCGTAACCGTACCGTTGCCGAAGTGCGTCACGCCTTCACCAAAACCGGTGGCAATCTGGGAACCGACGGTTCTGTTGCTTACCTGTTTACCAAAACCGGCGTGATTACTTTCGCGCCAGGTCTGGATGAAGATGCCATCATGGAAGCGGCTCTAGAAGCCGGTGCCGATGACGTGCAAACCTTCGACGACGGCGCTATCGACGTTTACACCGCATGGGAAAGTCTGGGCGATGTAAAAGACGCACTGGAAGCCGCTGGCTTTAAAGCCGATCAGGCTGAAGTCACCATGATCCCATCGACTAAAGCGGATATGGATGCAGACACTGCACCTAAACTGCTGCGTCTGATAGACATGCTCGAAGACTGTGATGATGTGCAGGAGGTTTACCATAACGGTGAAATCTCCGATGAGATTGCAGAAACTCTGTAATCTTCCTCTCAGCCGGAAGCGCGACAGGCTCGCGTCTTCCGGCTGGCTTAACGGACTTCCTCAGTCCGGTTTGTTTTTTTATTCAATTCAAGACAAACTTGCCGAACAACGCTTTTAAAAATTAACAACGATAAATACTGCGAAACGGCAGGTTCAGCGTTATCACAAGATAAGGTCTCAATAAGCTATGGCTATCATTCTGGGGATTGACCCCGGCTCGCGCGTTACCGGCTATGGCATTATTCGCCAGCAGGGCAGGCAGCTCAGTTATCTGGGTAGCGGCTGTATTCGCACGGTAGTCGATGACATGCCGGGACGATTAAAGCTGATTTATGCCGGTGTGACCGAAATTATTACCCAGTTTCAGCCGGACTTTTTTGCCATCGAATCAGTCTTTATGGCTAAAAATCCGGATTCGGCTTTAAAGCTGGGTCAGGCGCGCGGTGCGGCAATTGTTGCGGCGGTCAATCAGGATTTACCGGTGTTTGAATATGCGGCGCGTCAGGTAAAGCAAACGGTGGTAGGGACCGGCGCAGCAGAAAAAAGTCAGGTGCAGCATATGGTGCGCTCATTGCTTAAACTCCCTGCTAACCCGCAATCGGATGCTGCCGATGCACTGGCTATCGCCATAACGCATTGTCACGTCACGCAAAACGCCATTCGTTTGAGCACCGACAAGCTTCAACTGGCACGTGGGCGAATGCGTTAATTAAGACTGGATATCTATCCAGCCCTTTTTTATGATATAACCGATAAAATTTATAATCTCCCCGCATGGCTTGCCCACGGGGTTAATCCGCAAAGGAAGGTCAAAGTGATAGGTCGTCTCAGAGGCGTTATTCTGGAAAAACAGCCCCCGTTAGTGTTATTAGAAACCAACGGAGTGGGTTATGAAGTGCATATGCCGATGACCTGTTTTTACGAGTTGCCGGAGTTAGGGCAAGAGGCGGTTGTTTTTACTCAGTTTATCGTGCGTGAAGATGCTCAGTTGCTGTACGGTTTTAACGACAAGCAGGAGCGTGCTCTGTTCCGTGAGCTGATTAAAGTAAACGGCGTCGGACCAAAACTGGCGTTGGCTATCCTTTCCGGCATGTCGGCACAGCAATTTGTGAGCGCGGTCGAGAAAGAAGAAATCACTTCGCTTATCAAACTGCCTGGCGTCGGTAAAAAAACGGCTGAGCGTCTGGTCGTTGAAATGAAAGACCGCTTTAAAGGTCTTAACGGTGACCTGTTCAATAGTCCTACCGATATTACCTTGCCTGCTGCCGCGTCCAAGGCGAAAGAGTCCGATGCAGAAGGCGAGGCCGTTGCTGCGCTTATTTCTCTGGGCTATAAGCCACCAGAGGCGAGCAGGATGATAAGCAAGGTTGCCAAACCTGGTGCAGAGTGCGAAACATTGATTAGAGAAGCGCTGCGCGCGGCTCTGTGAGGTAACAGATGATAGAAGCTGACCGTCTTATTTCTGCTGGAGTGGTAAGCGAAGAAGAAGTTATCGACAGAGCGATTCGCCCGAAAATGCTGTCCGAGTACGTCGGGCAGCCACACGTGCGTTCGCAGATGGAGATCTTCATTCAGGCGGCTAAACAGCGCGGCGATGCGCTGGATCACCTGCTGATTTTTGGTCCGCCGGGGCTGGGTAAAACTACGCTGGCCAATATTGTTGCCAATGAAATGGGCGTTAATCTGCGAACGACGTCAGGCCCGGTATTGGAAAAAGCGGGTGACCTGGCGGCGATGCTGACCAACCTCGAACCGCATGACGTCTTGTTTATCGATGAGATACACCGCCTGTCGCCGGTGGTTGAAGAGGTGCTTTATCCGGCCATGGAAGATTATCAGCTGGATATCATGATTGGCGAAGGCCCGGCAGCGCGTTCAATTAAACTTGACTTGCCACCGTTTACGCTGGTGGGCGCCACCACGCGAGCAGGATCGTTGACCTCTCCACTGCGTGACCGTTTTGGTATCGTGCAGCGCCTGGAGTTTTATCAGGTCGCCGATTTGCAGCATATCGTCGGTCGTAGCGCCAATTGTCTCGGACTACAATTGTCGGAAGAGGGCGCGCATCAAATCGCACGTCGATCCCGCGGCACGCCTCGTATCGCCAACCGTTTGTTGCGCCGCGTGCGTGACTTCGCTGAGGTGAAAGGTGATGGCACCATCAATGGCGATGTTGCAAACGGTGCATTGGATATGCTTGATGTTGACGCCGAAGGCTTCGACTACATGGACCGCAAGCTGCTGCTGGCAATTATTGACAAGTTTACCGGTGGGCCGGTCGGGCTAGATAACCTTGCCGCCGCGATTGGCGAAGAGCGCGAAACCATTGAAGATGTGATCGAACCTTTCCTGATCCAGCAAGGGTTTATTCAACGCACTCCGCGAGGAAGAATGGCGACTAATCATGCCTATAAGCATTTTGGAATGATCAGACCAGAATAGAATCAACAGGTGATAATTCGCCAGAAAGAGAGCCGTGAATGTTACGGCTCTCTTTTTTTTTTCCAAAATAACTATTAATCTGCGTCAAAAACTTTATTTTGTTACCCCATACAATGCTTAGTCTGAGCACAGGCTTGAGAACGATAAAAAAACAGTAAGCCGATGATGTTGAGATTAAACCTGATGAAAATGAATAAATTAATGATTATCCGCACCGTGATTGCTGCCTCATTGTTAGGCATTAGCGCCCTAATCCCGGTGCAGGCTGCGGTTCTGGCATCGATCCGCCCGCTAGGTTTTATCGCCGCCGCGATTGCCGACGGTGTGACGCCGACAGAAGTTTTATTGCCCGATGGCGCAACGCCGCAGGACTATAAACTGCTGCCATCCGATCTCCAGCGCATGCGACGTGCCGATCTTCTGGTGTGGGTTGGCCCCGGGCTTGAAGCTTTTATGAGCAAGTCTGTGGCACAACTGCCGCCAAATCGCGTGGTGAATATTTCGGCATTGCAAGCGGTTCAACCGTTACTTTTAGCCTATGATGACCAAGATCAACGCCAACATGGCATTCCTGGCGGGAATATGCCTGCCGACAATCATCATCCCGAGCAATACAATCAGTCTATGTGGCTCTCACCAGAGATTGCAAAGTTGGCAGCTATTGCTATTCATGCAAAATTGTTGGAACTAATGCCGCAAAAGAGAGACCAACTAGACGCCAACCTGCGTCAGTTTGAGTTAGGATTGACAAAAACTGACATAAAGCTTGGTAAGATGCTGCAACCTGTTCAGGGGAAGGGATATTTTGTTTTTCATGACGCCACTGGCTATTTTGAAAAGCACTACGGATTGGCACCATTGGGCCACTTGACCGTTAAATCCGACATTCAACCTGGGCAACAGCGATTACATAAAATTCGAACTCTGTTGGTTGAGCAGAAAGCGGAATGCGTTTTTGCTGAGCCACAGTTCAGGCCGGCCATAATGAATGCCGTTACCGAGGGAACAACAGTGCGTGTGGGCACATTGGATCCGCTGGGAAATGGCATCGCACTGACTAAGGACAGTTATGTGAACTTCTTGTCGCATCTGACTTCTCAGTACGTGAGCTGCCTGAAGTAAGCCAAAAGGACCGTTATAAGTGCAGCTATTAGCCCGATCGATTGCTTTGGCATTCAACAATCTCTCTCGACCTCAACGTTTTATGCTGGGGTCATTAACCGCCGTTACTTTTGCCGTTGCCGTCTGGAAACCCATTGTTTATCAAATGGATCAAGATGGATATCATGAAAGACCTCTGGCTAAGCAGATTATGCTCGACAGCCAGCAAATGCGCTCCTTGCTTCCTGAAGCCAGCGAACCTATTGATGAAGACTCGCCATCTATTACAGATACTGCGGATATCCCGAAAGACGACCTCGATGATAAAACCGAGGACGAAAAGGGCGTTCATCAGTATGTCGTGTCCACTGGCGACACGCTCAGCAGTATTCTTAATCAGTATGGCGTTGATATGTCAGAGATTTCGGCACTGTCAAACAGCAACACTGATTTGCGTAATTTGAAAGTCGGCCAGCAATTATCCTGGACCATGAATGATGACGGCGACCTTCAACGCGTTACGTGGGAGAAATCACGTCGTGAAACCGTCACCTTTGACCGCAGCGGCACGGGGTTTAAAGCCTCGACCGAAGTGCTAAAAGGCGAGTGGCAAGACCAGGTTTTGAAAGGCACGCTTGACGGCAGTTTTGTTAGCAGCGCTAAAGATGCCGGATTAAGCAATGCTGAAATCGGTGCCGTAGTGAAGGCGTTGCAATGGCAGATGGATTTCAAAAAACTGCGTCAGGGAGATCAGTTTTCCGTATTGATGTCTCGCGAGATGCTTGACGGCAAGAGTCAGCAAAGCGAACTGGCGGGCGTGCATTTGCGCAGCGGTGGCAAGGATTATTACGCCATTCGCGCCGATGACGGCAAGTTTTATGACCGCTATGGTAGCGGCCTGGCTCGTGGTTTCCTGCGTTTCCCAACCCTCAAGCAGTATCGCGTTTCCTCCAACTTCAATCCACGTCGTCTCAATCCAGTCACCGGACGCATTGCCCCCCATCGCGGCGTTGATTTCGCTGTGCCTATTGGCACGCCGGTGATGGCCGTGGGTGATGGTGAAGTGATTGTGGTTAAAGGCGGCGGTGCGGCGGGTAACTATGTGGCAATCCGTCATGGTCGCCAATATATGACGCGCTACATGCACCTGAGTAAAACGCTGGTCAAGCCTGGTCAGAAGGTGAAACGCGGTACGCGCATCGGAATATCGGGAAATACCGGTCGTTCTACCGGGCCGCATCTGCATTTTGAAGTGTGGATTAACAACATTGCCGTTAACCCATTGACCGCTAAGCTGCCGCGTTCCGAAGGTTTGAGTGGCAAAGACCTCAAAGACTATCTGGCAACCGTGCGAGAGGCTATGCCTCAGCTAAAAATCTGAGCCTTTTCCATCGGTTGAATGTTGTTGTCTGCCAAAATCGGGCGACAACATTCCTTGCAAATGTATTGACTGCACTTATCATGTAAAGATTGGATTTTATAATTAGTATAAAAAGTTTATGAGTTAATGCATGCAATCAGAAAAAAAGTCGAACGTAGAGTTTATTCCGCAGTTTCAAAAAGCTTTCTTCCATCCGCGCTATTGGGGCATTTGGCTGGGAATAGGCTTTATGGCTGGATTGGCATGCATTCCTGCGTCTCTGCGTGACCCGTTTCTGGGGGGATTAGGGCGTTTGACCGGTAAGCTTGCTAAAGGAGCCAGACGCCGGGCGCAGATTAACCTGCTTTATTGCCTGCCTGAGCTGACGGAAGCCCGTCGTGAAGAAATTATTGATGATATGTTTGCCGCTGCTCCGCAGTCGATGGTTATGATGGCCGAGTTGGCTATTTTTGGTAAGACGAAAAGCCTTCAACAGCGCGTGAAATGGCACAATCGCGAGATCATCGAAAATATCAAGGCTGAAGGGAAAAACATTATTTTCTTGGTTCCGCACGGCTGGGCGGTAGATATTCCAGCCATGTTGCTGGCTGCCGAAGGGCAACCTATGGCCGCGATGTTTCATAATCAACGTAATCCGCTGACCGACTATATGTGGAATGCCGTGCGTCGCCGTTTTGGTGGCCGCATGCACGCTCGCAATGACGGGATCAAGCCGTTTATCAGCTCGGTGCGTCAAGGATATTGGGGATATTACCTTCCCGATCAGGACCACGGCGCGGAGCACAGCGAGTTCGTCGATTTTTTTGCTACCTACAAGGCGACCTTGCCGGCGATAGGGCGCTTGATGAAAGTGTGCCGCGCTGAAATTGTGCCGCTTTTTCCAGTGTATAACGGCAGTGAGCATCGGCTGGATATCCACGTGCGTCCGCCAATGTATGACCTGGCCCTTGCCGATGATGTCACCATTGCCCGTCGTATGAACGAAGAGGTCGAACTGCTGGTGGGGCCGAACCCTGAGCAATACACCTGGATCCTCAAGTTACTCAAGACGCGTAAAGATGGTCTGAAAGAACCTTACGATCGGGAAGAGCTTTATCCCTACAAGTAATCTTTTCAAAATAAGTAGGTCTTTGAAAGTTTTAGTCTTTGAAAATATTGAGTCATAAAAGCAAAACCGGCCTTGGCCGGTTTTTTAGTTTCTAACTTTCTAATTCTAACTTTCTAACTCTGAATTTCTAATTCTTAGCCATACGCTCTGGCGGGGCCGGCGAATCAGTCAACGGTTAACACGCGGGTGGTGTTAGTGGTACCCGTAGTGCTCATCACATCACCCTGAGTCACAATGACAATATCGCCCGAAAGCAGATAGCCTTTGTCTCGCAGCAGGTTTACTGCGTCAACGGCGGCAACCACACCGTCGTTATGACTGTCGAAGAATACCGGCGTCACCCCGCGATACATCGCAGTGAGATTCAGCGTATGTTCATGACGAGACATGGCAAAAATCGGCAGGCCAGAGCTGATACGCGACATAATAAGCGGTGTGCGACCCGACTCGGTCAGGGAGATAATCGCCGTCACGCCTTTTTGGTGGTTAGCCGCGTACATTGCAGACATCGCAATGGTTTCTTCAATATTATCGAACTCAACGTCTAAACGGTGTTTAGAAACGTTAATGCTCGGAATTTTCTCTGCGCCAAGACAAACGCGCGCCATCGCAGCCACGGTTTCTGCCGGATATTGCCCTGCCGCCGTTTCTGCTGAAAGCATTACCGCATCGGTGCCATCAAGCACGGCATTGGCAACATCCATCACTTCTGCACGCGTAGGCATCGGATTTGTTATCATCGATTCCATCATTTGCGTGGCCGTAATCACCGCGCGATTAAGCTTACGCGCACGACGGATAAGCTTTTTCTGAATCCCGACCAGTTCAGGATCGCCGATTTCAACGCCGAGATCGCCACGGGCAACCATAACAACGTCAGACGCCAGAATAATATCATCCATCGCTTCGTCAGAGGCCACGGCTTCTGCGCGTTCTACTTTGGAAACAATCTTGGCGTGGCAGCCTGCGTCACGAGCCAGGCGGCGAGCATAATGAAGGTCTTCGCCGGTGCGTGGGAAAGAAACCGCCAGGAAATCAACGCCAATCTTAGCTGCCGTAATAATGTCGGCTTTATCTTTTTCGGTTAGCGCTTCGGCAGAAAGTCCGCCACCCAGTTTGTTAATACCTTTATTATTGGATAGCGGGCCGCCGACGGTCACTTCGGTAAAGACTTTCACGCCTTTGACTTCTAACACTTTTAGCTGCACGCGACCATCGTCGAGCAGCAGAATATCGCCAGGAACCACGTCTTCAGGCAGGCCTTTGTAGTCGATGCCGACTTTCTCTTTATCGCCTTCACCTTTGCTCAAATTCGCATCGAGCAAAAATTTATCGCCAATATTCAGAAAGACTTTCCCTTCCTTAAAGGTCGATACGCGAATTTTTGGACCTTGCAGGTCACCGAGAATGGCAACATGACGACCCAATCGGGCGGCGATTTCACGCACTTTATCGGCACGAAGCTGGTGATCTTCCGCTGAGCCGTGAGAGAAGTTTAGGCGAACAACGTTGGCACCCGCCGCAATCACTTTTTCAAGATTATTGTCGCGGTCTGTTGCCGGGCCAAGGGTGGTGACGATTTTGGTTCTTCTAAGCCTTCTGGACATGCATTACTCCGTTGACTGGTGAAGCAGGGGTATAGCTAAAACCGGGATAACAACATAAAGGGTGATGATTGTAATTTTAATACAAAATTATGACACCCTTGCTAATGTAAAGCAGTTGATAGACCGGCGTTTAACAACATGATAACAAACGCATTGCGATAAAAACATCATCAGCAGTAAGGATTTAATCAAATCGCGGCGGGGTATAAACCCCTTTATCAAAACGTGAATCTCTCAAGGATTCTTTAACCCGCCGCAGATTATCTCTAAATTTGGCGCCGCGACGTAGGGTGAAGCCCGTAGCCAGAACATCTATCAGTGTAAGCTGAGCTAAACGCGACACCATAGGCATATAAACATCAGTATCTTCAGGCACATCCAGAAGCAGCGAAAGCGTTGCTTCACTGGCCAAAGGCGTGTCGCGAGAGGTGATGGCAATCACCGTGGCATCGTTCTCACGGGCAAGATGAGCAAGCTCCACTAAGTTTTTCGTGCGGCCGGTGTGAGAAATCAGCACAACAACGTCGCCATCGCCCGAATTCATACAGCTCATTCGCTGCATTACGATATCATCAAAATATATTACCGGAATGTTAAATCGGAAAAACTTGTTCATGGCATCGTGCGCCACGGCAGCTGAGGCTCCGAGACCGAAGAACGAAATTTTCTTGGCCTGGGTCAATAAATCGACCGCACGGTTAACCGCCGTGATGTCCAATGTGTTTTTGACCTGTTCAAGACTGGCCATTGCCGATTCGAAAATTTTCGTGCTGTAGGCTTCGACACTGTCAGTTTCTTCGACATTGCGGTTTACGTATGGCGTTCCGTTAGCCAGACTTTGGGCTAACTGAAGTTTGAAGTCAGGAAATCCCTTGGTTTCGAGACGGCGGCAAAAGCGGTTGACGGTGGGTTCACTCACATCCGCCATTTTTGCCAGTGTCGCGATACTAGAATGGATGGCAGTTTGGGGAGCAGCAAGGATCACTTCGGCAACTTTTCTTTCAGATTTGCTGAGAATATCTAAGAAGCTGAGTATTTTTTCCAACGTATTCATGGGCGAACGCTCGATAGGTTTCATCGATTTCAACGAAAAGGAGAAATCATGTCAGTTTGATGAAAATATACTACGACGATGAAAGGGGTGGCAGAGGCAATCTGGTGAAATCAAAGCTTTTTTCCCAGAATATGACCGAGATCTAAGTTTCAATATGGTAATAAACGTTCAAATTTGTCATAAAATTACAGCAACTCCTGTTTACAGGTTAGCCGATTTATTAAACATGACAAATTGTGTGGTTTTTTATTCATTTATTAATGCTTTAGATCTTGGTTTACTGCCTCTGCCCGATCAGAGTACATTGTTGCTGAAACGCAAAATCGGTTGAAATAAAATTACAATCTACCCAAAAGCAAAGGGTATATCCTGCTCTAAGGAGAAGAACATGGCGGTAAACCAACCAGCCCAGGCGTGTGACCTGGTAATTTTCGGTGCTAAAGGCGATCTGGCTCGCCGTAAGCTGTTGCCTTCCTTGTATCAACTGGAAAAGGCTGGGCACATTCACGACGACACCAAAATCATCGGCGTAGGCCGTGCCGAATGGGATAAAGCAGCGTATACCGAAGTAGTTAAAGAAGCGCTGTCTACCTTTATGAAAGAAAAGGTAGACCCTGCACTGTGGGACAAACTGTCTGCTCGCCTGGAATTCTGTAACCTCGACGTTAACGACTCTAGCCACTTTAAGCGTCTTGGCAAAATGCTCGATCCTGGCAAACGAACCACCATTAACTACTTCGCTATGCCGCCAAGCACCTTCTCGGCTATCTGTAAAGGTCTGGGCGAGGCGGGTCTTAATGCAGAACCTGCGCGTGTCGTTATGGAAAAACCGCTGGGTACCGATCTGAAATCCTCTCAGGAAATCAACGACGGTGTTGCAGAGTTTTTTAACGAGAGCCAGGTTTATCGTATCGACCACTATTTGGGTAAAGAGACCGTTCTTAACCTGCTGGCGCTGCGCTTTGCCAACAATCTGTTTGCTTCTAACTGGGATAATCGCACCATTGATCATGTGCAGATTACCGTAGCGGAAGAAGTCGGTATCGAAGGCCGTTGGGGCTATTTCGACAAAGCCGGTCAAATGCGTGACATGATCCAGAACCACTTGCTGCAAATTCTGACCATGATCGCGATGTCACCTCCTGCTGACCTGAGCACTGACAGCATCCGCAATGAAAAAGTGAAAGTACTGCGTTCACTGCGCCGTATCGATCAGTCCAATGTGCGTGAAACCACCGTTCGTGGTCAGTACACTGCGGGCTTCGTACAGGGTAAAAAAGTTCCGGGTTATCTTGAGGAAGAAGGCGCGATTAAAAACAGCAACACCGAGAGCTTCGTGGCTATCCGTGTTGATATCGATAACTGGCAGTGGGCCGGCGTGCCTTTCTACCTGCGTACCGGTAAGCGTTTGCCAGCGAAATGTTCAGAAGTTGTGGTCTACTTCAAGACCCCGGCCCTGAATTTGTTTAGCGATTCTTATCAGCAATTGCCACAGAATAAACTGACTATCCGTCTGCAGCCGGACGAAGGTATCGAAATCGAAGTATTGAACAAAGTACCGGGTCTGGAGCATAAACATCGCTTACAAACGACTAAACTGGATCTCAGCTTCTCTGAAACCTTCCACGAAGAACACATTGCCGATGCTTATGAGCGTCTGCTGCTGGAAACCATGCGTGGTATTCAAGCTCTGTTCGTTCGTCGTGACGAAGTTGAAGAGGCCTGGAAATGGGTTGACGGCATCATCAATGCATGGAGTGCAGAAAATGAAGCGCCTAAGCCGTATCAGGCGGGTACCTGGGGGCCTGTTGCCTCGGTTGCAATGATTACCCGTGATGGCCGTTCATGGAATGAGTTCGGCTAATTAACCGCTTTTAACGGTACGTCAGGACTATGAGGCACCCCATGGCCAATTTCGTCGAATTTTCCGGTGCAGCTGCACTAAAGAATCTGGCCGGTAAAGTGGCCGACGCATTGAGGCAGGGCATTGCAGAACGAGGTCGGGCCACGTTGATTGTTTCAGGCGGCAGAACGCCGCTTGAACTTTATCGACAGCTTTCCCGTCAGGAACTGGACTGGAAAAAAGTGACCATTACGCTGGCTGACGAGCGTTGGGTGGCTAAAGATCACGGCTCCAGCAATGAAAAAATGGTGCGCAATAGTCTGTTGCAAAATGAGGTGGCGAAAGCCACCTTTATTGCATTAAAAAACGACGCCGTGACTGCGGCAGAAGGTCAGGCCCGCGCTGAACAGGCGCTTGCCGTGCTGCAATTGCCTGCCGATGTCACACTTCTGGGCATGGGGGATGACGGCCACACGGCTTCTCTGTTCCCTGGAAGTATTAATCTGGCTCAGGCTCTTGATTTACATACCGATAAACGTTGCATTGCGATAACCCCGTTAACCGTTCCGCTTGAGCGAATGTCGCTAACGTTACCCGTACTTCTTAACAGTCGTCGAATCTATTTACTGTTGGCCGGTGAGTCTAAACGCGAGATTTATGACCGCGCTGATAAAGGCACCGATCAAATTGCCATGCCCGTAAGAGCCGTGCTGCATCAAAAGCAGACGCCGGTAGAGGTTTATTGGACTCCCTGACGGGCATAAATGGAGAGCATGGTGAAGAGCTGGAAAACAAGCGCAGAGCACATCCTGAACCTGGGCCCTGTGATGCCGGTTATCGTGATTAATCAACTTGAGCATGCGGTTCCGCTGGCCAAAGCGCTGTTGGCTGGAGGCATTACTGTTGTAGAAGTCACGCTACGCACCGCTTGTGCGATAGAGGCCATCAAAGCGATTGCCAAAGAAGTGCCTGAAGCCGTGATTGGTGCCGGTACAGTGTTGAACCCTTCCCAGTTAGCCGAAGTCACCGAGGCCGGAGCGCAGTTTGCTATCAGTCCGGGTCTGACTGACTCGCTGTTGAACGCGGCCAATGCAGGGACCATTCCTCTTATCCCCGGTTTAAGCACCGTGTCAGAGATGATGACGGGTATTGACGCGGGTTTCCACGAATTCAAATTCTTTCCTGCCGAGGCTAACGGTGGCGTGAAAGCGCTACAGGCTATCGCCGGTCCATTCCCTCAGGTGCGTTTCTGCCCAACCGGCGGCATTACGTCGGACAACTACCGCGATTATCTGGCGTTAAAAAACGTGTTGTGTATTGGCGGTTCATGGCTGGTTCCGGCTGATGCCTTGGAAAACGGGGATTACGACCGTATTACTCAGCTGGCGCGAGAAGCCATGGCAGGAGCCAGAAAATAAAAAGCCTCCAGATTTGGGAGGCTTTTTTTGCTGCAATATTTTTTACTTCAATACATTTTACTGCAATGCATTGTTCAAGCTGCTTTGCTTACAGAGCGGCAACAACCTTGATTTCCACTTTATATTTTGGATTCATCAGATTGGCCTGCACGGTGCAGCGCACGGGAGCATTGCCCGGAGAAACCCATG
The DNA here is from genome assembly GCA_963747655.1 of uncultured Gammaproteobacteria bacterium. Taxonomy (GTDB): domain Bacteria; phylum Pseudomonadota; class Gammaproteobacteria; order Enterobacterales; family Enterobacteriaceae; genus Rouxiella. The sequence continues at coordinate 571,182 of CAVVFS010000001.1, forward strand.
CATCCCAGGCTTCGTTCATGGCGGCGAAATCGTTACCCTCGACCAGGAAAATAGTCGCATCGAGAATTTTGCTTTTGTGCGATCCCACTTCAGCTAAAGCGGCATCAATAATCGCCAGAGTCTCGGCGGTTTGATCTTTGGCGTTGGCATCCAGATTTTCCGGCACGCTAGTGTAGTAAACAGTGTCGTTGTAAATAACGATATCTGACATGCGGTGTTCGGGTCTAATGCGTTGAATTGACATGAAGAGTGCTCCTGAAAGTCGCTGTTTTAATAATGGCTAATAGAGTAGCACATCATAGGATGACAATGGACTGGCAGATGGTGGTGGTACACGAGGTCAAGGATTGGCATAATCAGCGCTGATTTAACTACTGTAGGTTTAGCGTGATAGACGATTTCGCAACAGACGGCGCACTGGCGCAGAAAATTGAGGGTTTCAAACCCCGAGAACCACAGCGTCTGATGGCGAATGCCGTTGCTCTGGCGATTAAAAATAAGCAAGGTCTGGTGGTCGAAGCAGGAACCGGCACCGGCAAGACGTATGCTTATCTGGCTCCGGCACTGCGTTCGGGCAAGAAAGTCATTATTTCTACCGGATCCAAAGCCCTACAGGATCAGCTTTACTCTCGCGACTTACCGAAAGTTGCCAGTGCATTGAAATACAAAGGTAAGCTGGCGTTGCTCAAGGGCCGCTCCAACTATCTGTGTCTGGAACGACTCGATCAACAGTCAATGGCGGGGGGAGAATTAGCCAGCCAATCCCTCAGCGATTTAGCGCATTTGCGAAGCTGGTCGGCAAAAACCGAAGAAGGTGACATCAGCACCTGTAACATCGTTGCTGAAGACAGCTACGTCTGGCCTTTGGTGACCAGCACCAACGACAATTGCCTGGGCAGCGATTGCCCGATGTATAAAGAATGCTTCGTGGTAAAAGCGCGTCGTAAGGCGATGGACGCCGACGTGGTGGTGGTTAATCATCACCTTTTTATGGCCGATATGGTCGTGAAAGAGAGCGGATTTGGTGAGTTGATCCCAACCGCCGACGTGATGATTTTTGACGAAGCCCATCAGATCCCCGACATTGCCAGCCAATATTTCGGACAACAGCTTTCCAGCCGCCAGCTGATCGACCTGTCTAAAGACATCACTATTGCCTATCGCACCGAAGTTCGTGACTCAGCTCAGCTACAAAAAAGTGCCGATCGTCTGAGTCAAAGTGCGATGGATTTTCGTCTCGCGCTGGGTGAACCCGGTTTTCGCGGTAATCTTCGCGACGTGCTGGCCGATAATAATATTCAGCGCGCACTGGTACTTCTCGACGACGCGCTAGAGCTTTGTTATGACGTTATGAAACTCTCGCTAGGTCGTTCTGCGCTGCTTGATGCGGCGTTTGAACGGGCTACGCTGTATCGCAATCGTCTGAAACGCCTGAAAGATGTCAATGTGCCGGGCTATAGCTATTGGTACGAATGTAATTCCCGGCATTATACACTGGCCCTTACGCCGCTGTCCGTGACTGACAAATTCCGCGAGCTGATGAAAGACAAGCCCGGCGCCTGGGTATTTACGTCGGCCACGCTGTCGGTTAACGAAAAGCTCGAACACTTTACTCTTCGTTTAGGCCTGGACGGTGCGGAAACCCTGCTTTTGGCAAGTCCGTTTGACTTCGCTAATCAGGCGCTACTTTGCGTCCCGCGTTATTTACCTTCGCCTAATGAACGAGGCGGATCGCGTCAGCTGGCGCGCATGTTACGGCCGCTGATTGAGGCTAATAAAGGACGCTGTTTCTTCCTCTGCACCTCTCATCAGATGATGCGTGAACTGGCCGAAGAGTTCCGTGCCAGCATGACTCTGCCGGTATTAGTGCAGGGTGAGACCAGCAAAGGCCAGCTCCTTGCGCAGTTCGTTGAGGCTGGCAATGCGCTATTGGTCGCGACCAGCAGTTTCTGGGAAGGGGTCGATGTGCGAGGGGAAACGCTGTCGCTGGTAATTATTGATAAGCTGCCGTTCACCTCACCAGATGACCCGCTGCTCAAGGCTCGCATCGAAGACTGTCGGCTGCGAGGCGGCGATCCGTTTAACGAAGTACAACTTCCCGATGCGGTCATTACTCTTAAGCAGGGCGTAGGGCGTTTAATTCGTGATACTGAGGATCGCGGCGTGATGGTGATTTGCGACAATCGCCTGGTCATGCGCCCATATGGTGAAGTGTTTCTTAACAGTTTGCCGCCAACGCCGCGCACTCGCTCGCTGGCTGAAGCGATCCAGTTTTTACAAAAGAACTAAGTGCTTATGCTATTATCAGCCCATAAACACGATTTTTATTTTTATCCCGCCTGAGGTTTGGCATGTCTACGCGAATTTTAGCAATTGATACGGCGACTGAAGCCTGTTCGGTTGCGCTATACAACACGTCTTCATCGGCTACCGCTGGTGAGACGCTGGCTTATTTTGAGCTCTGCGCTCGTGAGCATACTCAACGCATTCTCCCTATGGTTGAACAGATTCTGGCTGAGGCCGGATTAACGCTTAATCAGCTTGATGCGTTGGCTTTTGGCCGTGGTCCGGGCAGTTTTACCGGCGTGCGTATCGGCATTGGTATTGCTCAAGGTCTGGCGTTTGGGGCCGAATTGCCTTTATTGCCTATCTCAACCCTGCAAACTATGGCGCAAGGTGCTTACCGTGAGACGGGTGCAGAGCGCGTTTTAGCCGCAATTGACGCCCGCATGGGTGAGGTTTACTGGGGGCAGTTTACCCGTGAATCAGCAGGTGTTTGGGCTGGAGAAGCTACCGAGGTGGTGATTAAGCCTGAGCAGTTGATCGAACGAGAAGCTACTCTGGCCGGGCGCTGGGCCACTGTGGGAACCGGCTGGGAAACTTATCCTCAGCTGTTGGGTTCAACAGGCGCAGAGTTGGTCGCGGGAAATATCTCACTGCCGCATGCCGAAGATATGCTACCGCTGGCACTGGCTGCATGGGAGCGCGGTGTCAGAGTTCGTGCCGAGCAAGCCGAGCCGACTTATTTACGTAACGAAGTGACCTGGAAAAAACTTCCGGGACGATAAGTCGCGAAACTGATGAAATAATAGCTGCCGCTAAAAATATTATATTCAAGGGTAATAACCGTGCCTGAATTCTGCAAAAAGAAAAAGAGATTGGCATTAGCCGTGGGTCTCTGCGTGCTGCTGCTCTCAGGGTGCGCAATGCCGCAGGCGATTCGTGGGACAACTCCTTCGCCACAGCAAAATTTTGAGGCGGTTCAACGTAATCCGCAACTTTATCAGGGACAGGAAGCGCGTTTTGGTGGCGTTGTCGGCTCGGCTGTTTATGATGCCAAAAGTAACACCACTCAGCTTTTTTTAGCCGTATTGCCGCTTGATGATATTGGGCAGCCAAATTTAAATGTTCAACCGCAGGGGATTGTCCTGGCGTATTACGCGGGCTATCTCGACCCGGTGACATTTAGAGGCGCAGATGTCACGGTAGTGGGGCCGATAATTGGTTATCAGGATATCGTGAAGGACGAGGCAACCTATCGTTATATCCAGGTCAAAGTAAATGGTTTCGAAAACTGGGGTCAGGCGACCATGCAGGACCAGACCGCTCGTCAAGAAGCCATTGATGAATCCAATACCTGGATTGCCGAAGAATCGTTGTATTCAAGCGCAGGTGGCCGCTGGCATGGCGGCGACAGAGCAGGCCCACAGCCACATGATGCGCCACGCCCATTATGGAATAACGCCTCGCATCCAAGCACGCCGCCAGTCAATAGAGACGCACCGGCTTTTAATGGCGCTTCGCAGCCAGCGGGATACAGTGGTGGCAATCAGCACAGAATGCCTCCTCAGCGCGGCGGAATCTGGCAGCATACAACACCGGCTATGCGCGATGGAAACTGGCAGCACAGTCATCCGCAAATGCAAAGTGGATCAGCGCCGCACGGGGCACCTCCAGCACACGAGTCATCTCCAACAGGCAGCCGACCTGCACCGCACGAGATGCCGCACATGCATAGTGCACCTCCACCACACGATGAACATATGCATACTGCACCGCCTATGCATCATCGGCCACCGCCGCCAAGAAAATAATGGTATCTCCGGTTACGCGCGGGGCGAGCGAAAGAACGGTCTCCTTTTTTGCATCAAAAGTTATCGAGAAATAAATCTCTTTTAAGAGCTTGGTGGCAGTTTAGCCCGGCAACTTGTGCATTAATGCATTATCGAAATAAATAATGTATCCGGAGGTCGTTACCATGCGTAAAATCTTTACCCATAAAAAGGGATTAGTTTTAGCGTTAGGTCTGAGCGTGCTGCTGTCTGGCTGTGCCACGGTACCGGAGGCAATTCGAGGTACAACCACCACTCCACAAATGAATTTAATGGCGGTGCAGGGCGCGCCGCAAATTTATGTCGGACAAGAAGCGCGCTTTGGCGGCCGAGTAATTTCTGTCACTAACGATAAAAATCGCACCCGACTTGAAATTGCAGCAATGACGCTGGATTCTGCTGCCCGTCCTATTCTCGGTGAACCTTCTTCAGGTCGGTTTGCTGCCTATTACAACGGCTTCCTTGATCCGATAAACTTTAAAAACCAACTCGTCACCGTGGTTGGGCCTATTACCGGTTCTGAAAACGGCGCGGTAGGGCAAGCCTCTTATCGTTATGTGACTGTGAACATTAATAGCTTCAAACGCTGGCGTGAAGTCACCGAAATCGCTATGCCAGCAGAGCCGGTAGGGCCATGGGGCTGGGGTTATGGTGGTGATCCTTGGCGCGGAGGGTTTGGCCCATCGTGGGGAGCCTATGATTTTGGCCCGGCACGTGTCCAAACCGTTGTTACCGAATAATCCACCGTAATGTCAGGGCAGGAGCTTTTCCTGCCCATTAGATTAGCCCATTAATATGACCTTCATCATGCTTTAATTAAAACTTCTCCAGACTTGATGTTTCAGGTCAATTTTCTGTAATACTGAGAGAGACCCTGCTCCTCATAAATTTGAATGCAGGTTATTAATCTCTCACAGGAACGTGAATATGAACCAATATCCGATTAAAGATATGATGCTGCCCACTTCTTGGAGTACAGTAAGCATTACTCCTGAAGATTCGCAAAACAAAATGGATTATTTCTTTGGCCTTCATTTCGAGTATCGATTGGAGGAGGGCGATTCGCTACCTTCGGCAAAAGATATTATCGTTACGCTCGATATCAATACGGCAAGGATAATGATTGAAAATATTCAAACGTGGGTGGATTATATTCAAAGCGGAACGGCTATTCCTTATGGCTTGGTGGGGCATTAACTAACAAGAGTTACAGGACTTACTAAAAAATATCGATAAAAATTCTCATGTGATTTTTAGACTATAAGTTCACGTTATTATTTCTACGCTATTATCTTCAAGCTATTATTTCCAATGTATAGACGTGCAATAATATAATTAACTCATGGTTAACACATTGGCGGCTTCTGGCCGCCTTTTGTTGGCTCGAGGGTAATTATTTATTCTATGAGTCTAAAAGCCATTTTATTAATCGCTATTTATTGACTCCTGTTTAGATAATTGTCGATATTTATCGGAAAGTATGATGAGAAGTTCTCTGCATATCTTCATCAATAAACCCTTTAGTAGATTCAGCCCGTCTGCTGCTGATTAATGGCACCCATAAACATTTATCGCTATACTCAAATAACTTAATGATTTATCGAACTTTGTCGAATACGGCATTTCCCGTATAACTAATGTGCGAACAGGGATGAGTTTAAAATTAGTGACGCGGCTCTCAACCTAAACATTGTTTGAATCTCATCTGGTAAGATGAGTTAAAATATTGTTAAGCGTATGGTAATAATGTGCCAATGAGAGCGCATTGGATAAAGATATCAGGAGTAATCTTTTGGAAAAGGTCTGGCTAAAACGTTACCCGGCAGATGTTCCTGAGAACATCTGACCCCGATCGCTACAGCTCGCTGGTGGAGATGTTCGAGAACGCCACACTGCGCTATGCGGATAATCCCGCCTTTATTAACATGGGCGAGGTGATGACCTATCGCCAGCTTGAAGATCGCAGCCGGGCGTTTGCGGCTTATCTGCAAAATGAACTAGGTCTTAAAAAAGGCGACCGCGTGGCATTAATGATGCCGAATCTGTTGCAGTATCCCATCGCCTTGTTTGGCGTCCTCGGGCCGGACTCATCGTTGTTAATGTTAACCCGCTTTATACTCCGCGCGAACTGGAACACCAGCTCAAAGACAGCGGTGCAGCCGCAATCGTGATCGTCTCCAATTTTGCTCACACGCTGGAAAAAGTGGTATTTAACACCCAGATCAAGCACGTGATCCTGACCCAGATGGGCGACCAGCTTTCTCCGGCTAAAGGCACGGTCGGTCAATTTTGTGGTGAAATATATCAAGCGGCTGGTGCCAAAATACGATCTTCCCAATGCTATTTCGTTTCGCACGGTGATTCATCAGGGCCAACGTATGCACTACACTCGGCCTGACGTGATTAACGACGATATCGCGTTTCTGCAATATACCGGTGGTACTACCGGCGTGGCGAAAGGCGCGATGCTGACTCATCGTAACATGCAGGCAAATCTCGAGCAGTCCAAGGCGGCTTACGGGCCTCTGCTACGTTCGGGACAGGAATTGGTCGTCACTGCGCTTCCGCTGTACCATATTTTTGCATTGACCATTAACTGTATGTTTTTTATCGAGTTGGGCGGTAAAAGCCTGCTTATTACCAATCCGCGCGATATTCCTGCACTGGTAAAAGAGCTGGCGCGTTATCCTTTCACCGCGATAAGTGGTGTGAATACTTTGTTCAATGCCTTGCTCAATAACGAAGATTTTAAAAATCTCGATTTCTCCCAGTTGCGGCTTTCGGTGGGCGGCGGCGCGGCGGTGCAAAAATCCGTTGCGGAACGCTGGCAACAGCTGACGGGGCTGCATTTGCTCGAAGGCTATGGTCTGACGGAGTGCGCGCCGCTGGTAACGGGCAATCCTTACGATCTTAAACGCTATAGCGGCAGTATCGGCTTGCCGGTGCCTTCTACCGATGTCCGTCTGGTAGATGAAAACGGTATAGATGTAGCAATGGGCGAAGCCGGCGAGTTACTGGTCAAAGGCCCACAGGTTATGTTGGGTTACTGGCAGCGGCCCGAAGCCACCGACGAGGTATTAAAAGACGGCTGGCTCTCCACCGGCGATATCGCAACACTAGATGACCAGGGATTTTTACACATCGTTGACCGTAAAAAAGACATGATCCTGGTGTCAGGTTTTAACGTCTATCCTAATGAAATTGAAGAAGTCGTGTCACAGCATCCAAAAGTGTTGGAAGTTGCCGCCATTGGCGTGCCCAGTCAGTCTACGGGTGAGAAAGTGAAAATTTGCGTGGTGCAACGTGACCCGTCACTCACCGAGCGAAGAATTGCTCGATCACTGCCGGCATAATCTTACCGGCTACAAAATGCCAAAAATCGTCGAGTTCCGTGATGAATTGCCGAAATCCAACGTCGGTAAGATCTTGCGCCGTGAGCTTCGTGACGAGGTAAACAAAGCCGGAAACGGCGGCCAGACAGAATGCCGCATAGCTGTTGATAAGCGTTGGTGCTGTTTTTTCCATCAATCGAAAGCCTTCTTCGTTCAACGCCGGATTAAGTCCGGCGTTTTCACGTTATAATGCAAGTAACGCGAAGCAGTAGTACTGTTTTCTAATGCCCGGCGGCAGATTGCAGGCCGAACGGTTTCTAACAGCGAAAAGAGAAAAAGCTTTGAATTATCAGTTGATCGTTAGCAATGAAGAACTGGCGAAAGGTTTGTCAGCAGGCGCAGCAGTTCAGTCAGGTTGCGCTAGATACCGAATTTGTCAGAACTCGAACTTACTATCCGCAGTTGGGTCTGATCCAGCTCTTTGATGGTGAAAATCTTACGCTGATCGATCCCTTACCCATCACCGCCTGGCAGCCTTTTATCGATTTATTGACCGATAAAAATGTGGTCAAGTTTTTGCACGCCGGGAGTGAAGATCTTGAAGTTTTCCTTAATGCGTTTGGCGTATTGCCGACGCCATTTATTGATAGCCAAATTCTGGCTGCCTTTAGCGGACGTCCGCTATCCTGCGGTTTTGCGCGTCTTGTTGCAGAAACAACGCAGATTGAGCTGGATAAAAGCGAGTCGCGCACCGACTGGATGGCTCGCCCGTTAACGCAGAAACAGTGTGATTATGCCGCTGCCGACGTGCTTTACCTGTTGCCGTTGGCCCGCCAGCTGGAAAAAGAAACCATCGAGGCTGGCTGGATCGATGCGGCTCTCGACGAATGTTTATCTCTCTGCCGTCGTCGTCAGGAAGTGTTGCAGCCTGAGCTGGCCTATCTTGAAATCACCAATGCCTGGCAGCTCCGTCCGCGTCAGTTGGCCTGTTTGCAGAAACTGGCATCCTGGCGTTTAACGCAGGCGCGTCAGCGTGATCTGGCGGTGAATTTCGTCGTTCGCGAAGAAAATTTGTGGCAGGTTGCCGCGTTATCAGCCGAAATCTTTGGGCGAGCTAGAGGCTTTAGGGCTTAGCGGTCCGGAAATTCGTTATCACGGACGCACCTCTGCTGGCGCTGGTGGCCGAGGCTGAAACAGTTGAAGAATCAGCATTACCAGCAACGATTTCGAATCTGATCGACAAGCCCGGTTATAAGAAAGTATTCAAGGACATTAAAGCGCTTATCCAGACCGTGAGTGAAGAAACGGGCCTCAGCGTTGAGCTATTGGCGTCGCGCCGCCAGATTAATCAGCTGTTGAACTGGCACTGGCAGCTGAAAATTAAAGAACATGCGCCTGAATTAGTAAGCGGATGGCGTGGCAAGCTGCTTGCAGAAAGGCTAAACGTTATTCTTGCCGAGTATTAATTAACCTCGAGCAGTAATGCGTAGATAAAAAAAGGGCAGGGAGAACATTCATTCTCACTGCCTTTTTATTTAATGGGGGAGCGATTGCAAGAATTTCAGTAAGGCATTATTAAATTCGTCAGCCGCCTCAATATTAGAAATATGCGCTGCCGGTAGGGTGAAAAGCACCGAATCCGGGATTTGGCTATGCAGATAGTGGGCATTTTCCAACGTTGTACTGGTATCTTTCTCCCCCGCAATAATGCCGGTAGGGAGATTAATCGCCCTGACTAAGTCGGTAAAATCCATCGTGCGCGCAGCCGCACAAACGGCGTTATAGCCCTGCGGTGAGCAGGAAATAAACTGTTCTTGCACGTCAGCAATAACTTTTGGATTTCGTTCACGAAATTCTAGACTGAATCCGCTAGCGATAAAGTTTTCAACGAATCCCGACATTCCCTTTTCTGCTACCGCAGCCATGCGTTTATCCCAGATTTCAGGCACGCCAAATTTTGCTGCGCTGTTGCACAGAACAATCGCCGATAGTTTTTCCGGGGCATTGAGGGCCAGCCACTGGGCGATGCCACTGCCGATGGAAAGGCCACAGAAGGCGATTTTTTCCAAAGCGAGGGCATCGATCAGCGCAATGACATCGCCTCCAAGCTGCGCCAGAGTGTAAGGCCCCTTGGGAACGCTGCTTTTACCATGTCCGCGCATATCATAACGAATAACGTCGTAATATTTTTCAAGCGTGGAAAGCTGAGGTTGCCACATGTCCGAACTCATTGGATTGGCCGCGCTGCAATTTTATTGATGTCAAAATTTACAGGCAGCTCCATGGAGTCTGCCTGTGTGGATTCACTTTCGGAGCACTATTAATTAGGGCAATGTCATGTAATTTAAGGCAAGGTCACCGATTTCAGGCAACGTCATCGATAACAGGTAAGGCTACCGATTTCAGTTCCGGATATTTTTGGCGAAGCGAGTCGAATAAGGTCACAATAATTTGCTGCCCACCGGCAACGCGGCTTCTTTTTCCAATGCTTCCATGGCATCAAAAAGCTTATGTTTAACGAAGAAACGCCAGACGATCGGGGTGCGAGATAAAATATCGGTTAACACCTGATAACGCTCTGCGTCCAGCGTAGCTCGAAACGGTCGCGATATGGGCCAAAACTAAAGTGATCGGTTGATAACGTCTGCGATAATTCCTCGCGCAGTGCCTGAGTGCGCTCGAGTATCAATTCCGCATCATCTTTTGATAACCACGCCATAATTTGTTCGGCATTGCTCCAATGAGACATAGCCGCAACGCACGTCGTGAAGCACGTTGACTGGCGTCACGTTCAAACGGCGAACCATAGCCACCGCCACCGGCGCCTACCAGGCGAATAACGTCTCCGGCATCGCAGGTAACCACGTCGGTATTGCCGAGCACTTGCGCATCGTCCTGCTGCGGGTTGCGGGTAAATATCGCGTTAGCGCCGGATTGGCCGCCTAGACACGCCCCACGAGGCGAAGTGAGTGCGGTCACGGTTACGCGCGGTGACCGTGGTGCCCGGTGAGAAAATCTGAAACTCCATCATCAGGCCTAATCCCCCGCGATATTTGCCCGCACCGCCGGAGTCCGGCACCAGGCAATAGCGGTTGATGCGGATTGGCACCTCGGCTTCGTTGATTTCCACTGGGGTATTGCGTAAGAAAGCAACGTTGGCGCCGGAGCCTTCCTCACCGTCGCCAAACGGCATTCCGCCCGCGCCACCGCCGACCGGGCCGATAGAGGCAATCACCGTGCGACCGCTGCTGTCGATGGTTTTAACGTTTAAAATGGCTAATCCGCAGGCCGCACAGGCGGGAAGCCGGTCCGGCACCGCCTGCGAGAAGGCGCCAAAGGTCAACACGTGGGTGAGTTTACAGGTCAGGCTGCGCATTCCGACGGCGGCGGGCTGTACCGCGTTCATCACCGTGCCTTCCGGCAAGACGCATTCGACGACGCGGTCGAGACCGGCATTGAGCAAAATATCGGGATTGAGGCTGTATAAAACGTAGTGGAATCCGACCAGCGCCAGCGCATGCCGCGACATACCGCCGGTTGGCATATTAAGCGATGAGAGCAGCTGCGGATCACTGCCGGTATAGTCCATGATTGCGCTGTCACCGTTGATTTTCAGCGTGAGCGCCACGCGCATTGGCTTGCCGTTCACGCTGTCTTCATCGGCGTATTCGGCAAAGAAATATTCGCCGTCGGGAATGGTTTGCAGAATGCTTTTGGCCTGCAGCTCGGCGTAATCGAGCAGGGCGTCAATACCAAGAGAAAACGCTTCGGCACCGAAGTGGCCAATCATTTCCAATACGCGCTTTTCGCCGTTCGCCAGCATCGCCAACTGGGCGTGCATGTCGCCAATATTTTGTTCCGGCGCGCGCACGTTGGCGCTCATGATATCCACCAGCCGCTGATCCAACACGCCTTGGTTGACGATTTTAGTCGGCGGAATGCGGATCCCTTCCTGCTGGATCTCCGTCAGGGTGCGCGATAAAGAGGCGGGCACCGCGCCACCCACGTCGGTATTGTGAATGTGTCCACCAACGAAACAGATGATGTGCCCCTGATAAAACACCGGCTTCCACATCACCATGTCCGGGCTGTGAGTCGCGACGTGACCGCTGTACGCGTCGTTGGTCATAGCGACATCGCCCGGTTTATACTGGTCGATCATCGATAACACCGGGCCATAATCCAGCCCGATATACCAGGTCGCGCCCAGCGTTTTCGGCGAGGCGAAGGCTTTCCCGTCGAGGCTCAGTAACGCACAGGAGAAGTCCTCGGTCTCTTTGACGAAGGTTGAATGCGCGGTTCTCACCAGCGTGTAGGCCATGCTTTCTGCTGCTGCCACACAGTAATTGGCAAGAATTTGCAGTGTCGATTTATCGAATGCCATCAGAGTTAACTCCTTAATTTGCCAGTGTGGTATTAGTTAGCACCAGATTGCCCCAGTCATCGACCGAGGCGGTAAAGCCGGGAAGAATGGCCGTCGTGGTATCGTCCTGCGCGATAACGGCCGGGCCTGCCAGCCGCTGGCCGGCAAAAAGCTGGCTGCGCTGATACAGGGGCACGTTAAGGAAGCCGTCGTCCATCCAGACGTCAATCAGTCGCAGCGGCTGAGGAGCACCGTCGCGACGCTCCAGCGGTTGCAGCACCGGTTTGCTCACTTCACGGCTGGCAACCAGTCGCAGTGAAACAATTTGGATCGTCGCCTGCGTATCGCAATAGCCGTAAAGACGTTGATGCTCGTCGTGGAAGGCCTGACGGATTGCCGCCAGGCGGCGCTGTTGGATATCTTCAGCCGCCAGGTGAGTTTCGATTTCAAACGACTGGCCCTTGTAACGCATCTCCGCCGAGAAGATAAACGCGGCCCCGTGCGGATCGGCATTTTCATCGATAAGCCAGCTGCGGGCTTTCTGTTCAAGCTGTTGGAAATCCTGTTCAATGGCGGGCAGCGTCTCCTCATTGAGGATCTGCAGGGTGATTTTGACGAAATCATTTTTAATGTCGGCGACCAGGCCGCCAAGCGCGCTAAGCACGCCGGGGGTCACCGGCACCAACACTTCTCGCATGCTCAGCGCGCGGGCCAGATAACAGGCCATCATCGGTCCGGCACCGCCAAAGGGCATCAGTGAGAACTGGCGCGGATCGATACCAAAGCGCGATACCAGGCGACTGATCCCGGCATACATCCCGGAAATTGCTACCCGAATAATCGCTTCGGCAGTTTCTTCCAGACGCTGGCCCAGCCGTGAGGAAAGTTCGCCAATGGCGCGGCGGGCGGCGGCGACATCAACATTCACCGCGCTATAGCCTAACTCCGCCTGGCCTAAAATGCCCAGGCTGGCGAAGGCATCGGTGATCGTAGCACGTTGTCCCCCGCGGCCGTAGCACACCGGACCGGGGGTTGAGCCGGCGCTTTCCGGGCCCACCTTTAGCACGCCAAAATCATCGACCCAGGCAATAGAACCGCCGCCGTCGCCGATAGAGGTGACGGAAACCGAAGGAATGTGAATCTGATAGTCACCAATAAATTCTCCGGTATCGTACTGCGGTTGGCCGTCGGCAATCAGCGCCACGTCGGCGGTCGTGCCGCCGATATCCAGGCTCATCACGTTGGGACGCTGGCACAGGCGCGCTACCCATGCCGCGCCGATCACCCCCGACGCGGTGCCGGAAAGGATCATCTGCACGCAGTCTTTCTTGCCGTTTTCGGCGCTCATCACGCCGCCGTTAGATTTGGTGACTTTTAACCCCGCGGTCACGCCCGCATTTTTGAGCGCGACTTCCAGCGCCTCTAAATAGCGTGCGACGTGCGGCTGAACGTAGGCACCAATTACCGCAGTTTGCGTTCGTTCAAACTCACGAATAATCGGCCATACATCGCTGGAGCAGCAGACGAAGAATCCCGGAATTGCCTGTTCTATCAACGCTTTAACCTGATATTCGTGCGCCGGATTGCGATAGGCGTGCAGCAGGGAAATTACCACGCCCTCACAGCCGCTTTGTTGCAATTTTTCAACCGCTTGCTGCACGCTGGCCGCGTCGACGGCCAGTATTTCGTTGCCCTGAGCATCCATGCGCGCGTCGATACCCAATACCCGGTCGCGGCTGATCAGCGATTCGGGGCGCAGCGAAAACAGGCTGTACATATCCGGCGTTTTCAGGCGCCCCAGGTCGAGTACGTCTTCAAAATGGCGAGTGGTGATCAGGCCAAGGCGGGCGCCTTTTTTCTGGACTACCGCGTTAACGCCCACCGTAGTGCCGTGGGTAAAGTAGGTGACGTCGGCAGGATCAATCCCATAGCGCGCGGTGAGCTGGCGCATGCCTTCTAACACCTCCTCACCCGGGCGGTCGGGTCTTGAGAACACTTTAAGGCTCGACAGCCTGCCGGTCTGGTCATCAAATACCGCCAGATCGGTGAAGGAGCCGCCGATATCTACCCCAATTCTTAAACCCATAATCACCTCTGAAATGACTTTCGATTGAATGTGAGCCCGCGATAGGCGGAGCAAAAATGCTTAAGGCGTTTTTTCGGCCCGCTTGTCCAGGCTGTCGCGAATTTGGTAATAGCTGCCGAGCAGCGGCATAAACCAGGTACGGCCGCGATAAAGGGCGTGCCCCGGCATGGGGGTCGCACCATACGGGCTGAGCTGGAGCGGTTGGTTGTCGATCAGATGACGCGCCAGACGATGCCCTAACCAGCTCATCATCGTTACTCCGCTGCCGTTACAACCGACCGCGTAATAGCAGCCGTCGCGAGGTTTGCCCGAGGTGGGGGAGATAGTCGAGGGTGACCGCCACTTTTCCGCCCCAGCTGTAGGCCATCTTGACCTCATTCAATTGTGGAAAACGTTGCAGCAGATGGCGGTGCAGTACCTCGGCAGACTGGCGCAGGTTTAGCGGATAAAAGCGGGCACGGCCGCCAAACAGCAGTCGGGTACCGTCGGGCGAGTAGCGAAAATAGTGGGTGACGCGCTGGGTTTCAGCCACGCCACGCCGCTGCGGGATCAGGCTTTCGCGCAGTGCCAGCGGCAGAGGTTCGGTGGCGATTTGATGGCTGGTCACCGGAACAATCCGCCGCATTAGCTCCGGGAATGGGTGGCCGGTATAGCCGTTGGTGGCAATCACCACCTGCCTGGCACGGCAGCTGCCGCGTGCGCTATACAGGCGGTGTCCGGCTGAGATTTTCTCGACGCTTTGCACCGCCGCATAGCTGCAGACGGTAACACCTGCCGCCTTCACGGCCTCGAGCAGGCCGCCGTAATAAAGCGCCGGGTTGAGCTGTCCCGCCCGTTTAATCAGCACCCCACCGGCATAGATATCGGTATCCAGCTCCTGGCGGATTTCCTCACGACTCAGCATGAGGGCATCGGTGTGACTGACTTCATTAAGCAGCGGCAGCTTTTTTTTCCAGCTTTCTAACTGCTGAGGGATCCATGCCGCGCTGATGCGGCCGTTTTGCCGGTAGTCGCAGTCGATGTTATAGCGTGCGATCAGCGCTTCGAGAAAGCGATAGCCCTCGGCGGCCTCATGCAAACGAGCCTGCTGCAAGGCTGATTCATCGTTGCTGGCGTGTTTTTTACGCACCATGCTTTTACCGACATTAACACCGCCGGTAACTTGGCCGCCGCTCAGCGTGCTGGCCCCCTCTCCGGGTAACGCCGCATCAAAAACGGTGACTTGAAATCCGTGATTAGCCAGCTCGAGCGCGCAGCACAGCCCAGTATAGCCGCCACCAATAATGGCGAAATCAGTCTCTTCGGGAACGGCGGCCTGACGTTAGTTCATGAGGGCGCCACTGCTGCCACCAGTAAGGAGATTCGCTGAAGTCTTCGCTAAAGATTGTTTGACGCTGGGCCATCGGGTATCTCGCTGAGTTGATCATTCATGTCATCGAGAGGAAAAACTCTCGTGCCACAATATGGCATGCTGTGCCATTTAAAATACAGTAGCATGACAATTTTTGTACTGGCAAGGGAAAAGCGCGGGTTAATTTTGGGCTGCGACGGTAGCGCAGTGTCGCCTGTGCCGGTATTATCGGAGGATAAATCGGCACACCAAAGATAGAATGGAATAATGCAAAGTCTGCTCAAGAGCCTAAATATATTGGAAAAAGTGTCGCAACATCAGCCGATCAGCGTCGGGGAACTTGCTCGGATGATGGAGTTGCCGAAATCTACCGTACAGCGCATCCTGTGGACCTTCCATGAGGCAGGATGGTTGCGTCTGAGCGAGGGCGATGTGCCGCGTTGGTCGGTGAGTTCGCATCTGTTAACCATTCGTCCAGCGGAATTGGCCAACGGCGGGCTGGCTTCGGCGTCACGTGGCCCAATGACCGAGCTGCGTGATGCGACAAACGAAACGGTCTACGTGTCGGTCGCCGATGGGCTGAATGGTATTGTGGTCATTGACCGACTTGAAAGCGGTCACGCGGTCAGGGCTGTAAGTAGTGTCGGTGAAGTGTCGCCGCTGTACTCCACGGCCAACGGCCTGGCAATGATGGCGTGGATGAGCGAAGAGCAGATCGATGCGGTCATTAATAGTGGCTTGAAAGCCTGGAACAGCGCGACGCTGGTGGACCCAATTGAGCTGCGTGCAGAGCTTCAAGCGATTCGTGAGCGAGGTTACTCAATCAACCGTGGCTATTATCGTCCGGGAATTTTTGCAATCGGTGCACCAATATTTGAACAGGGTAATCAGCCGGTGGGCAGCATTTGTATTTCTATGCCTGACTCCCGCTATGACTCATCTTCGGAAAAAGCCTGGGGAGAGATGATTGTTCAGGCGGCTCGCAAAATCGGTCATGCCCCCCCGCAGTAAGACAATAAGAAAATCATTGCGAGGGTTTTGACCCCGCAATTTTCCTTATTCCCTAATACACAATTTAAGTCCTGCTGCCTTAGGATAATTATTACCTTTAGGCCTACGGCCCTCAAGATAGTCATAAAAATATTTAGGCCGATCATTAAAAAGTGGTCATAGGTGATGAGTTATGTCTTGCCATCTTGCGGTATAAAAAATGCTCATATAACATATTATGGCATCAGCGTTTCACAATGTGGCATAACGTTAGAGGGTTAATTATGAATCATAGCGAGAGGATTTTACCCAAGGTCACACCGGGAATGCAGCGTAAGACACTAATAGGCGCAGTGGCCGGTAACATGGTCGAGTTTTTAGATTTTGCCGTCTATGGTCTGTTGGCTAGCGTTATTTCCCGAATATTCTTTCCCCATGATGCGCCTTTCACCGCGTTACTGTCTGTTTTACTGATCTACGCTTCCAGTTTCCTGATTCGTCCAATAGGTGGAATAGTACTGGGCCAGTTCAGCGACCGTTGGGGACGGCGTTCAGTATTGATGATTACGATTACCGGGATGAGTATTATTACTGGCCTGACCGCGCTGCTTCCAACCTATTCCCAGGCGGGCAGTACAGCAACCGTATTACTGGTGGCTTTAGGCTGATACAGGGATTTTTTGCCGGGGGAGAATACGCGACTGCCACGGATTATATTGTCGAAAATAGCCAGAGTCAGCGTCGGGCTTTTCGAGCCTCTTTCTCTCCTGCCGGAGCTTATATCGGTACTGCGATTGCATTGGGTATATTTGCCGCGTTCTCGCATTTTATTACCAGCGCGCAAATGGAACAGTGGGGCTGGCGGGTAATGTTTGCTATCGGATTTCCTTTAGGCATGGTGGGGCTATGGATCCGCAGAAAACTGGATGAATCCCCCGAATTTGTATTATCGAAAGGAGCGTAAAAGTAAAGGTAGCAAGCCGCCGGGCGTAATGGACGTACTGCGTTCACAGTGGAAAAATATGCTGGTGTTTATATCTATTCTGATGAGCCACACGCTCTCTAATTATCTAATTCTTGGGTTCTTTGCCACTTACCTCAGCCGCTTCATTGGTCTTGATAAATCAGACGTTGCGATGGCGATTTTTATCTCCCAGATGGTGTTAATTTTCAGCACACTGTTCCACGGGTATCTTAATGATTTAATAGGTCGTAAACGTATTATGCTGATTGGCTGCGTGCTGGTGGTTCCGGCAATTTTCTTTTCATTTCTGATAGCCCAGCAGGCAACTTTAATTAGTGCGATTGTTGCCACCGTTATTCCTGTATTGATTTTCCCGATGATTACCAGTGGCGTTAATATTGGCTTGGTCGATATGTTCCCGGCAGAAATGCGCGCCACGGCAGGTTCAATGGCCTATAACGTTGGCACTGCGCTATTCGGCGGTACGGCACCATTGATTGCTACCTGGCTGGTTACCACCACCGGCAGTCCTTTTGCCGTGGTTGGTTATGTTGCCGGTGTCGCGCTGGTATCGTTTATCTCTATTAGTCTGTTTTTCCACTATAAACCCCAACATAAAAGCGGGGTTAATCAGGGATGGGTCGAAGGGTTATAAAAGAGTGATTTAAACGCAAAACAGTTCTGTGATTGCTGATGAAAATGCACTACCCACTTAGGGGTATCTTTCATCGCGACTTCTTGAGGTCTATATTGAGATTAAGAAAACTAAGGTGGCTCGAGGTTCAAAGGCTCTTTGGCAGACATTAATTTTAAAGGGACTTCAAGGGTGCAAAAAATCGATAAATTAATTCGTTTGTCTCTCTATAACCCCAACGCGAATGAAGCCGCATCCGCCCTTAAAAGGGCCGCGGCGATTATGCAGGAAGGGGGCATTAATCCTGCTGACTTTTTACAAGAAAAAGGTGCAAATTCAAGTCATGGTAGATCAGCCGCTGAGTATCGAGCCTTGCAAAATGACTATCTGGCTTTACAAAATGGCCATCGGATTTTACAAAGTGACTGTCAGGCTTTGCAACGAAAAATAAAAGAGTTAGAGGCTCGTCTGGCAAATAACCGCAGTGGAACAGCTGACGCCTCTGAGCTTCGAGAAGCGAAAGAACAGGCCATAAAATGGTATCGAATATCACAAACGCTTAATGAATCTTTAAAAGGCCTGGCTCCAGCGACCGTTTTAGCACAGGCAAAAATTGAACATCTACAAACCCAGTTAGGCAAATTTAAGAAACGATTTATACCCTTGGGAATTTTAGTATTGATTGCAATAAGCGCGGTTTCCTATCAAGTAGCTTACAGCACTGGTGAGAATAACAGAGCGGCACTTTCTGAATTAGGCACTGACGGGGGCGAGCGTAAATCGGCGGTGGTGCCTGCTGTCGCTAAGTCTGGAATAACAGAGCGTCCTGTCGTATTTACCCTGAATAAAGCGACCTGCTTTATTCAGCAAAAGATCCCCTATCAAGGCCAGTCTCAGCTTCATAGTGTCAGATTCTGGTTTACCGATGGCATAGTGACGCCGGTTGTCGATGGTAAAGTCAGTACTAATGACGCCAGTAAAGACAAAACTTCAATGAAAGCGTTTCTGGATGACATCAACAAAAGATGGCCCGGCGCGTCGGCGTGTAAGTTGGGAGTCAATGAATAAAGAGAGGGTTAATAATAAGGGACACAACGGCATCCCTTATCAATAACGGCTTGCTGACTTATTTATTAATAACAAAAGTTTTAATAGCAAAAGACCTATTGGTCAAAGGTCTAATGCTAAAGGGTCTAACATTAATAGGACTAAAGCTATTTTTGCACCTGATCTGCCGCCTGTTTTCTTAGCCTGGCCACATCTTCGGCGTTAACTTTAGATGCCTGATTTCCCCAACTATTACGAATAAAAGAAACCACGTCTGCCACCTGCTGATCGTCCAGTCGCCATGCAAAATCTGGCATGGTGAGGCCAGTAATAGAATCTTTAGTGACGGGTGTTTTGCCACCGTATAAGACAATATTAATCAGAGAGGACGGGTCATCACTCAATACCGCGCTATTACCTGCCAAAGTCGGGAAGGTTTTTGCATAGCCTTTACCATCGATACGGTGACAACCGGAACAGCTGTTCATATACACCAGAGAACCCGGCTGATTGACAGAACCTTTAATCAGTTCGCCGGTGGTTGTATCAACGCCAGTCGTAGGTTTGGATGCCGAGTCTGACGAAGGCAGTGATTTTAAATAAGTGGCTATCGCGTTGAGATCAGACTCGGTTAAATACTGAGTACTCTTCTCAATGGCTTCCCTCATAGGTCCAAATGCCGCGCTGCTATTGGTATGGCCGGTTTTCAGGAATTGCACAATATCCTGTTTTGACCATTCCCCTAGGCCACTTTTGACATTTCCTGTTAAATCGGGATTAAACCATCCATTGAGCTCGCCACCTGTCAGATAACTTTTACCGTTTTGGTCAAGACTCTTTTCCTGAACGGCTATTCCACGAGGTGTATGGCAAGTCCCGCAGTGTGTCAGCCCTTGTACCAAATAAGCACCACGATTCCATTCATCACTTTTAGCCTTTTCAGGCTGGTAAACAGCATTGTTATGGAATGCCCAATTCCAAACTGCCAGTGGCCATCTCATATTTAATGGCCATGGAATACCTTCTTTCCTGTTAGCTTGATGTACGGGTTTAACCTCGGTCA
This sequence comes from uncultured Gammaproteobacteria bacterium, assembly GCA_963747655.1. Lineage (GTDB taxonomy): Bacteria > Pseudomonadota > Gammaproteobacteria > Enterobacterales > Enterobacteriaceae > Rouxiella. The sequence continues at coordinate 591,124 of CAVVFS010000001.1, forward strand.
TCATATAGGAATAAAGGGCATGCATATCGGTATCATTTATTTTTGAGAAGGCGGTATAAGGCATGGCCGGATAAAGATGATGCCCATCTTTAGCAATGCCTTGTCTTAATGCTTTGGCAAAGTCGTCATAGGAGTAATCACCGATTCCGGTATCTTTATCTGGGGTAATATTGGTTGAATATATTGCCCCCAAAGGGCTCATCATTTTTAATCCGCCAGTAAAGGGCGCCGATCCCGAAACGGTATGGCAGGCGGCACAGTCTCCCGCCTTGGCGATATATTCACCGCTGCTGACTTTTTCCTGAAAAGTGCTGTCATCCTCTTGAAAAGTATTGGTACTGGCCTGAGCAAACTGGCAGCCGAACGAGGCCGCAATGATCAAAGATAAATAGATTTTTTTCATAGAGTTACCGCCCCGTTATAATTGAACCAGCGGCCCGGGATTCTTAAGATATTTAGATTTGATAGCGTCCGCTGCAAACAGCGTTGTCGCCCCAACGATGCCAGTCGGGTTATAAGCAATGTTTTGTGGGAAGCAGCATGCGCCCAAAACGAAAACATTCGGAACGTCCCAGCTTTGCAAATACTTATTCACGACGCTTGTCAGCGGATTATCGCCCGTCACCGCACCGCCTGTAGTATGTGTGGACTGATAGGGGCGAACATCGTAGTGAGAATTAAGGTTTTTAAAGCCCATGCTGTAAGACAGCGGATTAAGCTCCTTAACTATTTCCTCGACTTTTCCAGCCAGGAACTGAGTCATTCTTAATTCGTTCTGCTGCCAGTCATAGGTCATTCTTAATAGCGGAAGCCCGTAGATATCCTTATAAGTCGGGTCCAGATCCAGGAAGCATTGCTTATAGGGCATGACCGAAGCCGATGAACCTACGCTCATATTGTGCAGGTAATTATCTTTAATGGACTGCTTCCAGCCAGAACCCCAGGTCGGTGCATTTTTAGGTAATACCATCTGCTGAATAGGCCTGGCTCCGGTGGCATGTGCCGAGATACTGCCGCCGCCAATAAACCCTACATTCGAATGATCGAAGTTTTCGCCATTAAAATTATCTATATAAACGCCAGAGGCGCCTGCGGCTGCGAAATGATTAAAGAACACATCTTTGCCGAAGAATAGTTTTGCCGCACCATCAATCTGATAAGCATAATTCCTTCCGACAACACCTTCACCGGTAACCGGGTCATAAGGCTTGCCAATCCCGGATAACAGCAGCAGGCGAACATTATGTAATTGGAATGCGCTGAGAATAACCAATGACGCAGGTTGTTCAACCTCCGCGCCATTGGCATCGATATAAGTGACGCCGGTGGCTTTCATACCGGTTGAATCTGTAAGTACTCGCAGCACGTGCGAATTAGCACGTAACTCGAAATTGTTTACCTGCCTAAGGGCCGGGATAACGCAGGTCTGAGGCGAGGCTTTGGAATAGTTATAACAGCCGAACCGTTCACAAAATCCGCAATAGTTACACACCCCCATTTGTACACCGTAGGGATTGGTATAAGCACCGGTGCTTATTGCTGCGGGGCCTGAAAATGCGTGGTAACCCTGATTTTTAACCACATTACGGAATAGAGTGCCTGCATACTGATCTTTTAACGGCTTATTAGGATACTCACCGCTGCGGGGGCCTTCAAAAGGATTACCTCCTTCTATTATTTTCCCCTGGATATTTCCAGCCTGACCAGAAGCGCCACAGATTTTCTCAAACTTATCAAAATAAGGCTCCATTTCTGCATAGGTAAATGGGTAATCCTGAATAGTCATATCATCAGGAATAAATTTAGCGCCGTATTTTTCTGTGACAGTTGTTTTAACTTTCAGGTCACTTTCGAGAGGCCGCCAAAGCAGGCCGTTCCAGTGCACACCAGCTCCGCCTACACCATCTCCAGGTAAAAAAGATCCCAGTTTACGATAGGGATAGGCTTTACTGCCGGGAGTGTGCCGCACCGTAACCGTTTCTTTAGAAATGTTCTGGAATAGCTTCAGTCTTACCCCATAAGATAATTCGTCAACAATGCGCGGGTAAGTAAAGTCAGGATAAGTATCACGTTGCTCGCCGCGCTCTAAGGCGACAATTTTTAATCCCGTGTCGGCTAATTCTTTCGCCATGACAGAGCCGGTCCAACCAAAACCGACAATAACAATATCTACAGCTTCTTTTTTTATCGTCATTTTTATGCGCCATTCTTACCAGAAATACTCACCGGACCCAGCGGGTAATGGGTATTAGGATTATCTATAACTTGAACGTAATCGGCTCGCGCTCCCGGGAAGCCAATCATTTTCCACGATGCCTGAGTTCGGTTTCCGCCATGAATAGGGTCGGCCAGATAACCCTCTTTGGTATTCTCTAATAGCTGGCTAAAAAACAGTTTGGAAGAAATATCGGTAAGCGATATTTGACCAGACTCTAAATCATGCAAGACGATTTCCTGATCGTGGATATCTAAATCTGAAAATTTCTTTTGGTATCTATTCAGACAATATTGATCGCTAGCCTTAATTCCACGCCGGTAAATATCTCGCGGCACTAAATTAGTCTGGTATCCCAGTTCGGGAATCGTTTGCTCAAAGGGAGGCTGCATATACCACAATGAACCATGGCCATAGGGAAGCTCCATTTGCTTATCGATATAAATAGGCACGCCTTCACTAACCGCTCCCGGGCCATTATCATCCTGTGGAATAAGACGGTCGGTAGCAGAAATTATAAAGCGCCATTCTTCATTATTAAAAAATATTGGCACGTACTGGTAGACAAAATCTCCCTCCTTTTTAATTCCATCGGCTGCAATAGCCTGGGTAATAGCGCCACCTGAAATAACAGTTACGGGGAGTACCGCAAGTGTGCGCTGAAGGAATTTTCTGCGAGAGTTTACAATCTCATCTTTTTCTTTGTTCATAATGCCTGACCTCAAACACTGCGTAGAGTTACAGAAATGTTAAATACCCACATTTACTGACTTATAGCATGGAGAAATTGTGAAGAATATGAGCTGAGGGTTATCAATAGCTATCGGCAAGGTTATTGATTGCCAATAGAAATTACTTTTTGTAGGGTTTTTACCCACGAAAGATTTCCTGTATTGCAGTAAATGAATCTTTTTGAATTTTAATTTTTCATTTGCTTACAAATTTGGCAGGGATGGAATTTTTTGTGTCCTTATTTTGTGACGAGCAAAACAGGTTGTGGATTTTAATTTGCAATGCGTAGATTTAGCTTTAATGAAGACAATCAGTGTTTTTTAATGATAATAAATAGGCCTTGAAAGGCAGAAGTAAATTAATCTTTGGCAAGTTAGAGGCAGGGAGGTTTAGGGATTTGGTTTTTTTAGCATAGCGTATGCCGAAAATAACCTTGATTGAGTCATCGCTTTCAACGTCTCTGGAAGTGTCTTTGCGGGTTTTTTCTATAATTAGAATTATGGGGTTTTAACAAAAACACCACTATTTTTAGTCTAAAAATATTCATTAGAAGAATTGATGAATTTTTTTGACGACAGATCTGTCGAAAATCTTTTTTATCGAAATTAATTTCACAGTTTACTTTTTTAAAATTTGTTTTTTAATCGCAATTATTAATAAGGGTTTGGCATGCGTTCCTCTTAAATTTCCCGAATATAAAATATCAAGAGATGAGCGTAGCTGATATTTTCATATTGTCGAATATTTTTATGAATCATTTATAAGCACTTTTTGTTCAAGTGTTATAGGGTTATAAGACTATTTTTTAAGGTGTTTGCATTATTACTGTGGATATCTATATCAGGAATAGACTAAAAAATGCCTCAAATCAAACCTCAAATAAAACAAGAAGCCTACAAGGTTCAGCTTAAAACGCTCCCAATCATTGGCACTGTTTTTAGCACTATTTTTTTCGGCACTATTATCCTTATGGCTCCCCTTGCTGCTCAGGCGGCTAGGCAGTCTCAAAGTACCGTTAACAGCGAACAGGAAAACTGTCTCAATCTTAAAAATGTAAAACTCTCTGATGCCGCCATTGATTCGGCTGAAATTGTTCAGGGGATTTTCACACCCGCATCAAAAAATTCCGATGCTCTGGGTGGGGCCAAGTCAGGTTCGGTATCCGGATTGCCTAAATTCTGTCGGGTGTCTTTAACAATAAAACCGGCCATAAAGATAGAAGTCTGGCTGCCGGTATCGACCTGGAATCATCGTTTTCAGGCCGTTGGCGGCGGAGGCTATGCCGGATTTATTTCCTATGATGCGTTGGGTGATGCTATCAGGCAGGGTTATGCGAGCGCCTCAACTGATACAGGACACAGCGGTTCGCAGCTTGACGGTAAATTTGTTCTTAATAAAGACTATTCTATTAATCAGCAGCAGGTAAAGGATTTCTCCTGGCGTGCGGTGCATGAAATGACGCTTAAATCCAAGGCGCTTATTTCAGCTTATTATCAGCAACCGGCAAAGTATTCTTACTGGAATGGCTGCTCTACGGGCGGTCGCCAGGGATTAATGGAAGCCCAACGTTTCCCTAATGACTTTAATGGCATATTCGTCGGTGCTCCGGCAATAAACTGGGATCGCTTTATTGTCGCTGAACTTTGGCCAAAATTGGTTATGCAGAGAGAGTTGGGCGGCAGCATTAGCGAAGACAAATTGCGCAAGGTTAACGAGGCTGTAATTGCTAAATATGACGCGGATGATGGGGTAAAAGATGGCGTTATCCGCAATCCTCTAAAAATTAAAATTGATGACTCAGTATTAATAAGCGCTGGCCTTAATGCCCGTGAAATTAAAGTGATCCGCAAAATTTGGGCAGGTCCTCAGTCTACAGACGGGAAGTCACGGTGGTATGGCATTGAGCCCGGCGCACCGTTTTATCTGGCCAGTCACGCTTTCCCCATCTCAACCGATTATATAGGCTCATGGTTGCAGCACAATCCAAACTGGGACTGGAAAAACCTAAGCTATACGGATTATGACAAACTTTTGGCTCAGTCGGAAAAACAGTATGGTCCCGTTATTGCGACCGATAACCCAAACCTCAGTGCTTTTAAAAATGCCGGAGGGAAATTAATTATCTGGCATGGCTGGAGCGATCAGCTGATATTTCCGCGCGGTACTATTCACTACTATAAGAATGTGGTCGGAAAAATGGGAGGCTTAAGTCAGACAGAAACCTTTGCTCGCCTGTATATGGCACCGGGAGTCGAACACTGCCATGGCGGCGCAGGCTCCGATACTATTCAGGGGCTGAATGCTTTGGTTCCCTGGGTCGAGCAGGGCAAAGCACCCAATCAGGTTATTGCAGACAAGCTAAACAATAATCAGCTGGTGAATAGCCGTCCGCTTTGTGCGTGGCCCACTCAGGCAACTTATAAAGGCAATGGCAGTCCTGACGATGCTAAAAACTTTAGCTGCAAATAGGTCTTCCAACTATATCGACTCTCCATAACTAATCGCCATAACTAATCGCCATAACTAATCTTCATAACGACAGTCGAACCCATACAGGAGCTAATATGCATAGAAATCTATTAAAGGTACTGTTTTCATTAACTGCCATTACGGCCTCATTTTCTGCAATTTCCGCCACCCATCTGGTCACTACGCAAAAACTTGACTGGCAGACCTCTGAAAAACTTGCCAGCGCGGCGGTGCAAAATTGCCTGAGTGAGGGTTATGAAGTGACTGCAACGGTGGTGGATCCTGCCGGGCAGCAACAGGCGGTAATTCGCAGTAATAATGCTCCGCTGCAAACCCTGTCGATTTCCTACAGAAAAGCCTATACCGCGTTTTCCTATGGGCGTACTTTCCACAAAAACAGCACCGGAGAATTGATACAGGCAAAACTTGCTGGCCCGCAAGACGGCGGCGTGCTGGCTACAGAACCGGAAATTATCTTTGTTGCTGGTGGTGTGACCCTTCGTAAACAAGACGGAACAGTATTAGGCGGGCTTGGGGTTTCTGGCGCTCCAGGAGGTGACAAAGATGAGAAATGCGCTGCTGATGCCGTAGAGAAATTTAAAAGCGACTTTAATTAAACGACAAAATAGGCAATTAAACGACAGAATTGAGGAAACAAATCATGAAAATCGAACTCATTGGCCGCAAGGCTGTAGTAACCGGTTCAACTGCGGGAATTGGCCGCGCAATCGCTGAAGGGCTTGCCCGAGCAGGTGCCGCAGTTGTTATCAACGGGCGCGGAGAGGAACGTGTTGCCACCGCATTAAAAGAGTTGCGAGCTTTATTGCCTGATGCCGAGTTTAGCGGAATTGCAGCCGATCTCTCGACTGCGGATGGCTCGGCTGCATTTTTCGCTAAAGTCGAAGAGGCAGATATCTTGGTTAATAATCTGGGCACTGCCAAGGTCAATGGATTCTTTGAACAGCAGGACAGTGATTGGCTAGACCTGTTCCAGCTTAATGTTATGAGTGGCGTTCGCGCCGCACGTCACTATATTCCCAAGATGGTCGAACGTGGCTGGGGGCGCGTGGTGTTTATAAGCAGTGAGTCAGCGTTAAATATACCTAAAGAGATGATCGACTATGGCATGACGAAAACGGCGCAGCTTGCGGTCTCACGAGGACTGGCGGAATTAGTGGGTGGGAGCGGAGTGACGGTAAACTCGGTTCTGCCTGGTCCAACACGCTCTGAAATCTTGAATAAGTGGATGAAAAGCACGTCAGAGGAGCAGGGGATCACGCAGGATGAAGCAGAACAAAACTTCCTTAAAACCATGCGCCCGACGACTCTGATTAATCGTTTCACTACCACAGAAGAAATTGCCAATATGGTGGTTTATGTGTGTTCTGAGCAGGCATCTGGCACCAGTGGCGCGGCGCTGCGGGTTGATGGTGGGGTCATTCGTTCAATTGCTTAGACCAAAATGCACCTGTAATACGATTATTTGCACTGCTTTTATCCATGATAACGTTATGCGCAATATCCTTAATAGACGTAAGTGCCCCCATTTTATAATCGAATGGGGGAATCAAAATATCTCTTTAAAAATTATCATACCCAGGATTATAAATTCCAAAAAATTTCAGATGGATGATTGAGGCTTTGAGTGATAAGGGTTTAGAAATAATATCGATTATGAATTTCAATTAGTGGCATAGTAGGTCTCTGATGTTAGGAAACTTCCCGTTGATTCAGAAACAATTTTAGGTTCTTTTAAGAAAAGCGAAATAATAATTATTTTTACTTAAAAAGCTATTAAATTATTATAAATCAATGGGCTGTATGTTGTTTTTTTGCGATTGAATATATATAAACAATGCCAGCTCATGCTTATGCTGTTACTTAACACTATTACGCCGGATACCAACTATGAAATCTCTTATTTTGAGCAAAGGCCGCAGATTCTACTGTTAATACTATCTTATGGCTTTCTTGTGCTTGCGGGAGGATTAATTGCCGTCGAATGAGGGGCAAAATGCTGCGACTGTCTGCTATAGCCTTTAGTCTGGCTTTTTATGGTCACGACAACAAAACCCCCCTGTCCGAAAACAGGGGGTTGTCAAGCATCGTCGGTCATTTCGGCGTATCTTCCGACTCTGGAAGAGTATCATGGGAACATCTTGATACCCGAATTAGGGATGTTTTCATTGATACTTTGTATCAACGCAACCCGACTGCACGCGAATTTGTTATTGCCGCAGCGCATAATAATCGCAGTGAAGTCATAAAATATATTCAAAATGACCCCACTTGCAGGTCTTACGAGCATCACAGAAGACGGATACCTTATTTATCATGAAAAAAAGTATTTTTTTAATTTTGTGCACTTTTTGGGTAGGTTCAGCACATGCCGAAAGCATTTATGGCGGAAAGGAATTGTCAGCATGCTCAAATACGCAGGATATCGATCAATGCATGAAAACAGCGCTCGGCACTTCTGAAAAGCAGCTATCTGACCTGCTCAGCAAGTTTTATAAAGCTGTAGAATTTAACCACGATGATAGCTACGGTTTAGATGGCGCTGGCCCGAAAAAAAGCACGGTATACCTTAAATATTTTAAAAAGTCACAGAGCCTGTGGGTTTCATCTCGCGATAATTATTGCAATGCGATGATCTCAGCCTCCGGAAGTTACGCTCTACATTCAACTCCCAGTCTTGAACAATGCATTATTAATATGAACAAGAGACGCATGGACGAAATCAATCTCGCTGGAGAGTTTTGATAATCTGGGTCAGCGAACCTGCTGGCCTGCTCCATTTCTAAAATTAATCCCAAAGTTGTACAGCAGAAAGGATGACCGGCACATTGAGATCGGGAAGAAGAATCTTTATTCCTGCCGGATACATCGCATCAAGTTCCGTCTGAAGTGGCATAGTGAATTTGGCCACCTGAATAAAGGTGATATCATCACCTCATAGACAAAACAGGTGACATTATAACCGGACGTAAAAGACGCAATTTTAGCCCCGAGTTTCGCCTCGAAGCTGCCCAGCTTGTACTCGATCAGCACTACACCGTTGCTGCCACTGCGATGAATGTCGGTAAATCCACGATGGACAAATGGGTTCGACAACTGAAAGAAGAGCGAGCGGGAAAATCACCCATAGCTTCACCCATGACACCTGAGCAGATTGAGATACGTGAGCTGAAGAAAAGACTTCAACGCGTTGAAATGGAAAGGGATATATTAAAAAAGGCTACCGCGCTCTTGATGTCAGACTCCCTGAACAATTCTCATTAGTTGAGAAACTCAGGGCGCGGTTTCCTGTTGCCGTTGTGTGCAACGTGTTTGGGGTTCATCGCAGCAGTTATAAATACTGGCGGCAGCCCAGGAAGCCTGACGCCAGTAGAGTGGCATTACTTCGCCTTGTGCGTAAAGTTTATCGCGAAAGTACCGGCTCAGCAGGAGCGCGAAGCATTGCCGCAATGGTCACCACCAAAGGTATAAAACTGAGCCGCTGGCGGGCAACAAAGCTGATGAAAGCGCTCAATATTATCAGCTGTCAGCAACCTGGCCATCGCTATAAGAAGGCGTCTAAGGAACACATTGAGATCCCTAATTATCTGGATCGCCAGTTTGCTGTTACCGAGCCTAATCAGGCCTGGTGCGGTGATGTGACTTATATCTGGACGGGAAAACACTGGGCTTATCTGGCTGTTGTACTCGATTTAATTTCCCGTAAACCGGTTGGCTGGGCGATGTCATTTTCCCCTGATTCAGCACTGGCAAGTAAAGCCCTGAGGATGGCCTGGGAAGCACGGGGGAAACAGGCTAATTTACTGTATCACTCGGATCAAGGCAGTCACTATACCAGCAGGAATTTCAGACAGTGACTGTGGAGGTTTCAGATAAAGCAAAGCCTGAGTCGCCGGGGAAATTGCTGGGATAACAGCCCAATGGAACGGTTCTTCAGAAGCCTGAAAACAGAGTGGGTACCGGATAATGGCTACGCGAATTTTAGCGAAGCCAGCACGGCAATAACGAATTACATCACAGGATATTACAGCCAGCTCAGACCTCATCAATATAATGGAGGTCTGACGCCGAATGAATCAGAACGTTTGTTCTGGAAAAACTCTAAAGCCGTGGCCAGTTTTAGTTGACCATATATGGACGCCCCGGGTGTTACAAGTACTGGTTCGATACGGTTTGCGACTATATATCCGGCGTCGTTAGTGGGTTAATTTACCCGCGCCATGATGTTATCCGAGCCCTGTTTCCTTATCACTACACCGGTATATGATTACCCAGGTCAACTTCAGGCTGTTACAGGGACGGTAGCCATTTTCTCATCAGTGCCTGCAAACTCAGTTAAATAAGTTTCTGTAAATTGCTGTTTTTAGCTAATTCATCGCAACGGCCTTCTGCATATTAAAATCAACCCCATCTGTCAGCACACGCCAGATAATTCTCGTCAGTTTATTCGCCAGTGCAACCGTGGTTTTCAGGAACCCCCGACGAGCTTCAAGCCTTTTCAGCCAAAGGCCCAGACTGTCATCGCGCTTTTTCATACAGCGCATTACAGACCGTGCTCCATGGATGATTAATGTTCTGAGACTACGATTGCCATTTTCTGTCACGGAGGATAATCGTTGCTTGCCTCCCGAACTGTGCTGCCGGGGAACTAGGCCACACCATGCTGATAACTCTCTGCCGCTGGAAAATTGCCTTGCATCCACTTCACTGATAAACGCTGCCGCGATGAGCGGGCCGACTCCCGGACCGAAAACTCTACTTTACAGCGGTACTAAACGAAGGGCGGAAGAGCACGTATCAAAAATCCAATGAGATAATGCAAAGCTAGCTATCAATCTGATAAAAAATTCTATTTTGCACTTAAAACTATTTAATCCAATTCCTAACTTTAATTGATTACTCCATTTTGGGTTGGCAGGTATTTTAGATCACATTAATAAAGTTATAGACAAATCATCATATGATTTTTTTGCACAAATAAATCAATCAAATATGCTTATTTCAAATCTTAGATGTTCAACTGTTTCTCGAGTCGACCTGAAAATTTGCAAACTTTCGCCGGATACGAATCGATATTCACGGGGGTTCCGTTTAAGGTTAGAAATATTTAATTACATTAAATAAATTGATGATTTTTAGTGTTGATATTTTAATCCCAATCCCATTGTGTGAATAAGTATATAACGATATTGGATTTGGGAATTACCGTCCATTATGGATTTTAAAGATAAACCTAATGGGTGATGAAGGCTGTACCGAGCGTGTTAAAAGAATAAAACATCAGATTTTTGATTTAACTAATTGTTTTTTAGCACATTTAATTTGGGTTGTTTGTGGTCATCAAAACAGCAGCTTTACTGTGGCGAAGGACTACGAAAATGAGAAGCTGAACAAATGGATATAAAACACTCGCCAGAGCAAGCAGCAGGAAGATTGTGTAAAGCTTTAACACCAAAGGAAGAGTCTCAAAAAGATAAGAATTTCTTAAGTGTTAGGGCGTGGTTTAGCAAGCTTGTTGATTTGGAAGAGGTGTATCCTTATCTTGAAAAACTCAGGGAGCGCTTGAACGCCGCTTTTCTAAATGAGGTATCTGATCCTTTCACTCTGGAAAATTTTTCCAGTACAGTCTTATCCGACTTAAAACCATTCAGTAAAGCAATTGACTCTTCATTAATCCTAAAAAATAAAGCGACTAAGAAATATTTTTATCATCAATTTAGTCCACTATATAAAACAATTGGATGCTGGTTGACAGGGGTGACAAACATCGCACATGTTTGGACACCTGCAGGATCTGAATTACTTAAACTTCATGCTGAAATGCTTTCTAGTGCTGATTATAAAATAAACATATTGCAGGATTATGAATTAGCTTCAAGACATGCCGATATAATTTTTTCTGAAGTTTTTACAAACAGTTTTATCGAAAACTCAGAAATTGAAGATTTTTCGTTTGTATTACCCGTGTTTCTGTTGAGTATTGCACAATTTCCCTCCTCATTGTATGAAGAAACGCTTGGCGCTAACCTTGCGATGTGCCAGTTTATTGACTTTCTGAATACAACTCATCTAGACGAAGAGCCGCTGCTTGGACGAAAAACGAAGACCCATTTTACAGATTTGGCGATTAAAGCATTACATGAACATCATCTAACGGATGCATTAGTTAATTTTAAAAAAATAATTATTGGATATAACACTACATATTTACTGATAGATGATTTCATAAACCAACTTGAAGAGCGATTAAAACAAAAAAACCGTTTCACAAACAATAACTCAATGCTATCTCTGATCGCAAGAGTCGGTCCTTATGGCTTTGGTTACCATAAACGAGGAGAAATTGGAAATAAACCAATTGATTACTGGTTAGAACCTGAAAATTTCTGTCCGACGAAAATTTTAGCGGAACTTGCAGCCTCTCGTTATATACGCCCAGGTAAGCCAGATAGAAGTGTTTTTATAAAATTAATCACCCAACCTAATGGTGGGATGTTTGGCATATTCACACCTAATGATGTACTTATAATTAAAAAGTGGATTGAAGAAATTCCTTAGAATAATTATTTTCAATCTTCACACTTTGAGAGCCTAAAGAAAGAAAAAAATATTAAATGTAATTATGACAAAACTCTCAACGTAAAAGAAGTTAATGATTATTTTAGTAAGTCTATTAACAAATATGCTAATTATTCATTAAGGCAGTTTTATCCTCTTTTCTTACAAGTTGACAGGAATCCTGATGTCATTCCTGCAGCTAAAAAATTTGTTGAAAAATGGTTGCTTTCACATCAGCGTGCAATAGAGAGAGAAGGTTTTCCTTTTACTGAGTATAGCCATGAAAAAATTAATAAATGGTTCAATATTCAACATCGCAGACAAGTTGAAAGCTATATACCACTGGTTGGTAACCCAGACGAAAGCAAGGAAGAGGTAATTAATGGAGCAGTTGGTCTGGCTCCACTTACTATGATTGATGGCGCTTGGCTTAGGAATGTTAATCAATCTGCAAGAGTGAATACCTATATTGGGGCGTTCCAATATCAGACTTTGCTTGATGAACTAGGCATGGGTAATAACGAATTACATCATGGAAATATTTATAAGAACCTTCTTGCTAGCATGAATATTGATGTCGGTAATTTCACTGATAAAAAATTCGCAGACTCAGAGTGTTTTGAAGATGACGATTTTAAAGTTCCTGTTTTTTGGCTCGCTATTTCGTTATTTCCCAATAGCTATCTTCCGGAGACATTAGGCCTAAATCTTGCTATGGAGTTATCTGGAGTAGGAGGAGAGTATAGGCGGTCTGGGGATGTTCTTCGGCACTATGGCTTTAGTTCCCTATTCGTTGACTTACATAATACCGTTGATAATGTTGTGACTGGGCATTCGGCTTGGGCTATAGAAGCAATCCGGCATCATTTAGATGATGTTTTCCAAAGGGGAGGTGCGGAGGCAAGAGAAAGGAATTGGAAACGTGTTTGGGTTGGATATCAAGCATTGAATCCACCTAAGGATAAATGGATAGATATCATTGGGGGCTTTTTTAAAAGTAAATTTCTAACATCGCTGAAATAATCGGAGTAGACATGAATTACGGAATCTTATCCTTTTTGATGACGGTGCTTATTATTAACATAGCACCTGGGCCGGCAATGCTCTTTGTTCTAAATCAATCAGTTAAATATGGTGTAAAAAATGGTATAAAAGCTGCAGCAGGTGTTGAACTCGGTGTCTTCTTTTATGTTCTCTGTGCCGCATTTGGGCTGGTTGTGTTGTTCCAGCAATTCCCAACTTTATATAGAACAGTGCAAATCTGTGGAGCACTATATTTGTTATGGTTAGCTTGGTTGTCATGGCCAAGAAGCCGAAAAGAAAGTAATGGCTCGGTTGTAGAAAAAGAAATCAAGCCGGCGAAACATACTTTCGGGAAAGGGATTCTTATTAATTTAACCAATCCTAAGATAGGCATATTTTTCATAAGCCTATTACCCCAGTTTGTTCCTACTGGTGATTCCCCAACATGGTTGTATTTCTTATTATACGGACTGATTTTTAACATTGGTGGTATATTAGTTAACACCATGGTAGGGATAATGGCATTTAACCTAAAATCGGTAATTCAGCAGAATTCTTGGTTTGATTATGTTCCGCCAATTCTTTTTGTTTTTATTTCATTCATAGCGATCGGAAGGCAATTTGTATGAGTTATACCCTTGGTGTATCATCGTATTATCATGATAGCGCGGCTACTCTTTTAAAAAATGATGAAATAATTTGCGCTTTTCAAGAAGAACGATTCACGCGAATAAAACAAGATAAGTCTTTTCCTCGCGAAGCCATATTAGCTTGTTTAAAACAGGCTAATATTAAATTTTCTGATATTAATCTTATTGCTTATTATGAGGATTCTGAGCTTAAATTCGAGAGGATTTGTGAGACATATAAAAGTAACTTTCCTAAAGGAGCAATAAGCTTTGCAAAGCAGTTTAGTCATTTTTCGAAAAGGAAAAACATCTTATCACTTATCAAGGATGAGTTGAGGTCATTATTTCCTGGTGAGATTTTTCCTGAGTTTTATGTTTGTCAGCACCATTTAAGCCATGCTGCGTCTGCTTTTTATCCGTCTCCATGGGAAACTGCTGCAGTGTTATGCGTCGACGGGGTGGGGGAATGGGCTACTACAAGCGCATGGCTTGGAAACAGTAATCAAATCGAAAATCTCTTTGAAGTGCGTTTCCCACATTCTTTGGGGCTTCTATATTCAGCTTTTACTTACTATTGTGGGTTTAAAGTTGACTCTGGAGAGTACAAACTAATGGGACTTGCCCCATATGGTGTTCCTCGTTATGTAGACGTTATTAAGAGCAAACTCATAAGTATTCAAGACGATGGTATGTTTGAACTCAATCGTCAATTCTTTGATTATGAAGTCGGCGAATGCATGATAAGCGAAGACTTCGAAAAATTATTTGGGGGACCTGCGCGAGAACCTGAAAGTCAGGTAACCCAAAAAGAGATGGATTTAGCCGCTTCTATACAAGTGGTAACAGAAGAAGTCATGCTAGGCTTAGCGAAAAAAGTTAAATCTATAACCAATTCTGATTATCTATGTCTAGCAGGTGGCGTCGCACTTAACTGTGTTTCAAACGGAAAACTTCTTAAATCAGGATTATTTAAACAGATCTTTGTACAACCTGCTTCTGGCGACGCAGGTGCCTCTCTTGGCGCTGCACTACAAGGCTACTATACGATCCTTAATGGAAAACGGGTATCAGATGGCATTAATGATAAAATGCAAGGAGGATACCTTGGAAATGAGTACAGCAATGAGGAAGTTAAATTAGCCCTGGACTCATACAATGCAAAATATGTATATCTTGACGACGAAGCTCTGATTGAGAAAACCGCCGAACTTCTTAAAGATAATAAAGTTATCGGCTGGGTTCAAGGGCGTATGGAGTTTGGTCCGCGTGCGTTAGGAGGGCGTTCAATTATTGGTAATTCGCAATCTGAACAAATGCAATCTGTCATGAATCTTAAGATTAAGAATCGTGAGTCTTTTCGTCCTTTCGCACCCGCAGTGCTAATTGAGGAAGCCAGACATTGGTTTGATCTTGAAGAGATCTCTCCTTATATGCTTATGGTAGCACCTGTGCATTTGAATAAACGTTGTGAGTCAGTAAAAGATAACAACGTCGAAGGTATTGCAAAATTAAAAATTAGGCGTTCAATTATTCCGGCTGTTACACACGTTGATTTTTCTTCGAGAGTTCAAACCGTTGATGGTAAATATAATCCAAGATTTAGAGAGCTAATAAAAAGATTTTCAGATAAAACTGAATGCCCTGTGATAATTAATACCTCTTTTAATGTCCGTGGCGAACCAATAGTTGAAAGCCCTAAAGATGCGTACCGCTGTTTTATGCGAACAGAGATGGACTGCTTAATCGTTAATAATTACTTAGTCATTAAAACAGAACAGCCTGAATGGCATGAAGAAATTGATTGGAGAACTCAATATGCACTCGACTGAGAAACCTTTATTAGATCATAAGCAGGCAGTTCAGGAGGTTTATCGATGGACACCTCAGATCCGAGATTATGATAGGTTCATGCATATTGGTGCCAGGTGGGTTCCATATGTTATGTATTTTCATGAAAAAAACTTTCGGTCTAATGCTGTAAATACTGATGCTCTTGGATTTCGTTATAGCATTTTAAATGGTAAACGTGCATCTGTTGTCGAACGCCCACAGACAGGGAAGGTTAATTTACTCGTTGGCGGATCTACCGCTTTAGGCGTAGGCGCTACTTGTGATGAAGCCACCTTAGCTTCGAGGTTAAGTGAAAAAACAGGGGAAGTTTGGCTCAATGTTGCTGGGAGAGGCTACAACTCGACCCAAGAGCTTTTACTTTATTTAATGAATCAGTCTCGGCTTGGTGAAATTGGTCGTGTTGTTGTACTAAGCGGAATGAATACACTTGCTCTCGAGGGGATTCCTGATGAATATGCAAACGAATATGGGCGTTATTATTACTCATATGAGTTTCAACATTATATGAATAAATTCAATGAGGATATGAAAAGAAAAAAAGATTCTTTTGATTCCGATAATGGTTCTTCCCTTTTTAGCAGATGGAGAAAATCGTCAACTGATAAAAATCCTGCAGACGAAATCATTACTGATGAAGGTATGTCTCTCGATGATCGATTAGTTAGAGCTGCAGATTCTATCGTAACAGCACTCAATCAATGGAAGTTACTTTTAGCCCCTTTTAAATCCCCCTTAACCTTTGTTCTCCAGCCCCTTTCACATTGGTGTCGGGAGCAATTAACGCCCGAGGAATCTGCTGTTTTTCATGCGATTGAGAGTAGTCCTAATAATTTTTATAGATTATTTAGTGGGGTGCTTGGTAAAGAGGTACATCAACCATTTCTTAAACACATAAGAGCTAAGGCGGGAGATATTCCCTGCCTTGATATGAATGAACTTTTAAGTTCGTCAAAATCATTCAATGAAACTATTTTTGTTGATCGAGTTCATTTTAATGATTTAGGTAATGACATTCTTGCAGAATTAATTCTCAAAAATATTTAAGGAATATAATATGAGATTTTTTAAAAACCTCTTTTCTTTGTTTAAGCGTAAAAAGAAAAAAAGAGCAGGATCAATCTATCCGTTGAGATAACTAGTTGAAATTCAGGGTGCACCTCTTTTGTGCGCCCTGATTGTAAGTACACCCGTTTTAGTTCCAGGCACTTTCAGAGATCTTCCGTATGGTGTAAGTATCCCTTCAAAACGACCCATTCACTTTTAGAGATCTTCCGACATACTGACTATGTCCCCTGAGGAGATCGCTATGCGTAAGATCCGATTCACTGAACACCAGATCATCGCCGTCCTGAAGTCCGTCGAAGCCGGGCGAACCGTCAAAGATGTCTGCCGTGAGGCCGCTATATCTGAAGCCAGCTACTATAACTGGAAGGCGAAATATGGCGTGATGGAAGCCGCTGATATCAAAAAAATCAAAGATCTTGAGGACGAGAATCGTCGTCTGAAGCAGATGTTTGCCTACCTGAGCCTGGAATGCCGGGCGCTGAAAGACGTTATCGAAAAAAGCTTTAAAACCCTCGATAAAGCGTGAGCTCATACAGGCCATAGGGCGCTTCATATTCCAGCGCATAAATACTGCTGGCAGTTGGCTGGGAATGATCCCCGTCGATAAAGAGCGTTTTGAGTCCAGCGTCGGCGGTAAAGCCGGCAATATTAGCCGCTTTTGTAGATTTTCCTTCGCCTCCCTTGGTGGAGACTACGGGAACGATACGCGGGAAGGACGGAACAAGGGCAAAGGGTGCTAAAACGGTAGCATTTTTCATTTCACATACCTGAATAAGGGTTATTCAAGCATTTCAAAAATTATTAAATTAGCAGGTTCAATTATTTCAAAAAAATCATGAGTGGCAAGAGAGCAGGTTTGATTTCATTAAGTTTGGAAAACAACCGCTCTTAATACAACCCCCTGTCCGGAAACAGGGGGTTGTTAAACATCGTCGGTCATTTCGGCGCATCTTCCGACTCTGGAAGAGTAACGTTCAATTCCAGAACGGAGATGTCGTCGCCTTTTTGCTCAAACTGAACGTGGAGCATTTCAGGGTCAATCTGAATATATTTACAGATGACCGCTAAAATATCACGTTTCAGATCCGGCAAATAAGCGGGTTCGCTGTCCCCTCGACGTCGCTCGGCTACGATGATCTGTAGCCGCTCCTTGGCGATATTGGCTGTCGGTTTTTTGCGGGACAAAAAGAAATCTAACAAGGCCATGGCTTATCCCCCAAACAGGCGTTTCAGAAAACTCTTCTTCTCTTCCTCAATAAAACGGAACGCACGTTCTTCACCCAGCAAACGACTCACTGTGTCGTCGTAAGCTTTACCCGCGTCAGATTCCTGATCCAGAATAACCGGTTCGCCCTGGTTGGACGCACGCAGCACTGACTGATCTTCTGGAATAACGCCCACCAGAGGAATGCGCAGGATTTCGAGCACGTCTTCCATGCTCAGCATGTCACCACGGCTGACGCGGCCCGGGTTGTAACGTGTAAGAAGCAGATGCTCTTTGATCGGGTCCAGACCTTGTTCTGCACGGCGAGATTTTGAAGACAAAATACCCAGTATGCGGTCGGAGTCACGAACAGAAGAAACTTCCGGGTTAGTGGTAATGACGGCTTCATCGGCAAAATACAGTGCCATCAGCGCGCCAGTTTCGATACCTGCCGGTGAGTCACAGACGATGAAGTCAAAGTTCATCTCACCCAGGTCATTCAAGATTTTTTCAACGCCTTCACGAGTCAGCGCATCTTTGTCGCGCGTCTGTGAAGCCGGTAAAATATACAGGTTTTCAGTGCGCTTATCTTTGATAAGGGCCTGATTCAGAGTGGCATCACCCTGAATAACATTGACAAAATCATACACAACGCGACGTTCACAACCCATGATCAGGTCGAGATTACGCAAACCGATGTCGAAATCTATGACGACGGTTTTTTTGCCTTTTTGGGCAAGTCCGGTAGCAATGGCTGCGCTTGAAGTGGTCTTGCCAACGCCCCCTTTACCCGATGTAACAACAATTATGCGTGCCATGTAAGGATTCCTTGTCAAAGGTCGTAGTGACTGCTCGATGCGTGAAAGAAGCAGAAACTTAATATAAAGGTTGTACGGTTAACACATTATCCAGGAGGCTAAGTCTCGCGGCCTGTCCAAAATAGTTGGATGGGATTTGATCGCTCAACCAATACTGACCTGCGATTGAGACTAACTCAGCGCCCAACTGGGTGCAAAAAATCTGACAATTCGTATCACCAGCCGCGCCAGCCAGTGCACGACCGCGCATCATGCCGTAAATATGGATATTACCATCGGCTATAAGCTCGGCACCGGCGCTAACGCTGCTGGTTACAATAAGATCGCTGTTACGGGCGTAAATTTGTTGGCCTGAACGGACTGGCGTGCTGACAATCCGCGTTTTTGCAGGTGCATTATCGGGAACAGCTGGCACCACTGGGGCCGGTGGCTCTGCAACAACGCGCTTTGCCCGACCTTCGTTTAAAAGCGGTAATCCGGTAAGAGCGATCGCGCGCTTTTGCTGCTCATCTTTGCACCCACTGATGCCTACAACGCGAAAGCCTGCAGAAACGACAGCCTGTTGAATGTTTTTCCAGTCTGCATCACCCTTAAGTGCTGCAACATTAATAACAACAGGGGCATTTTTCAGAAAAGCGGGAGCTTGCTCAACTTTTTCCTGTAATGCCTGATGAATAACCTTTGGTTGGGCACTGTATAAATGCACAACTGATAAGGTAAAACTGCTGCCTTTTAGTTCTATTGGCGATTGTGACATCTATCCTGACTCAGTCTCAGCAACTTTAAATCCCCGGAATACCACACGGGGGGCGATATTCCGATGTACGTCATGCATGGTATAGTTACAGCTATATCTAGGCAAGCCACCGTTCCAATAAAATAGAGTTAAAAAAATGCTTTGTGCAATTTATAGAAGTAATAAACGTGATCAAACCTACCTGTATGTAGAAAAAAAAGACGATTTCACTCAGGTGCCTGAAGAATTGATGAAAAGTTTTGGAAAGCCGGAGTTTGCGATGGTGCTTAATTTGGCCACGCGTGAGAAGTTGGCGCATGCTGATATCGAAAAAGTAAAACAGGCTCTGATCGACCCCGGTTATTACCTTCAGGTGCCGCCTCCGGTTGAAAGCTTATTAAATATCCACCTTGGTTCAGGCAATAAACCTGAGTCAGGCAATAAATAAGCAGACTATTTTAAGGAAAGTCTGACATTTCCCGTCTTTAATGAAAATGAGAGGCGGGAACCTTGCATTCATTCGCTGACTCCGTCAGGTTTGTCTTTAATGGAAATTTATTGTCACAAGAGATGGCCACAAGAGATTGCCAACAAAAGGAAGATTGCGATGAGGACGAGAATATCGGTTATTACCCTGGCGATGGGTGCAGTCATGTTGAGCAGCTGCGCAAATGATAAAAATCAGGCGGCGGCCGAGGCTCCCACTGCCCAGACTACACCTCAGGCTCCAGCTCAGGTTTTAGCTCCGACTACACAGCAGGTTGCAGCTCAATCTATGCTTCAGGCTCCTGCTCAGTCTATGCTTCAAGCTCCCGCACAGGGTTTGACTTCGAACGGACCCGTGAATCCATTTTCCCAAAAAGACACTTCTGCTAATACTTCGCTCGTACCTAAGCCCGGCCAAACCACGCTGGCGGCAGAAGGGCGTGATCCGGCGGAGTTTCCAGGCTACGTTGAGCAGCTAAAATCACAGGCGCAACAAAAGGGGATAAGCCAGGCCACTATCGACAGCGTATTCACCAATATTCACTTTATCGACCGGGCTATCAGTTCGGACAACAATCAGCTGGAAAATAAAATTACTCTCGACGATTACCTGCGTCGGGTATTGCCTGCCGCTAAAATTCAGGAAGGGCAAGATTTGTTCCAGCAAAATAGCGATGCATTGCAAAAGGTCAGCGCTAAATATGGCGTTCAGCCGCAATATGTCGTTGCGTTGTGGGGAATGGAAAGCGGTTACGGAAAAATACAGGGTAAAGACGACGTATTTTCTGCACTCGCTACTCTGGCCTTTGAAGGGCGCAGAGAAGCATTTTTCACTAACGAGTTTTTATCAGCGCTAACTATTGTTGATCAGGGCAAAGCCACCAGTGACATGATGAAAGGTTCGTGGGCCGGGGCGATGGGGCAATCGCAGTTTATGCCAAGCTCGTATCTAAGATACGGCGCTGATGGCGATGGCGACGGAAAAATTGATATCTGGAATGACACTGCCGACGTTTATGCCTCAACGGCTAATTATCTGTCATCCGAAGGATGGAAAAATAATCAGAGCTGGGGGCAAGAGGTGAAACTTCCTGCCGGATTCGATGCTACGTTGGCCGGCTTGAAGAACGATCAAATGCGCAGCGTGAGTGACTGGCAGCAAAAGGGCATCGTCTCGGCTGATGGCAAGGCTTTACCGACTTCTGTGACGCGTGCCTGGATTATTACTCCAGACTCCGATCAAGGCCGCGCATTTTTGGTTTACGATAACTTCAGGACTATCATGCACTGGAATCGCTCGACCTATTTTGCGATTAGCGTCGGCATGATGGCGGACGATATTGCCGGAAAACCTGCGCAATAGTTGTCCTAAACCCGTCAATGAGGGAGACATATTATGTATCAGCATCATAACTGGCATGGCGCATTGCTGGATTTCCCCGTAAACAAAGTTGTCTGCGTGGGTAATAATTATGCCGATCACATTAAAGAGATGGGCGGTGAAAAGGCTAGCGAGCCAGTGGTTTTTCTTAAACCGGAAACCGCCCTCTGCGATCTTCTCCAGCCAATCGCTATCCCCAAAGATTTTGGCGCGGTACATCATGAGATAGAGCTTGCGGTGCTTATCGGTTCTCCGTTAAAGCAGGCGACAGAACAGCGCGTGGCTGAGGCGATTGCCGGTTATGGCGTGGCGTTGGATATCACGCTAAGAGATTTGCAGACTCAGTTTATTAAACACGGGCAGCCCTGGGAGAAGTCGAAAAGCTTTGATGGCTCATGCCCGGTTTCCGGCTTCATTCCCGCTGCCGAATTTGGTAATGCGCAGCAGGCGGAGCTAGTCTTGTCGGTCAATGGAGAAATCCGCCAGCAGGGAAATACCCGTGATATGATCACCCCGATTTTGCCGTTAATTGCTTATATGAGCCGTTTCTTCACGTTGCGCGCTGGCGATATTATTATTACTGGCACGCCGAAAGGTGTAGGGCCAATTGGCGTCGGGGACAGTCTCGAAATTTCCCTCAACGGCAGATTGCTGAATACCCGCGTTATTTAGCGGCGGATTAAGACGTTGTTGTTTAGTTTTTATTTTCAATAAAGGCCGCTTTGCTTGCATCTCACGGCTAAAGCGTCTATATAGTCTGCCTCATTTTACTAAAACCGGATGCCACTATGTCTCAACTCGCTTTTTGGCAGCAAAAAACACTGCCTGAAATGACCGATGATGAATGGGAAGCACTGTGCGACGGTTGCGGGCAATGCTGTTTACATAAGTTGATTGATGAAGACACGGACGAGATTTACTTCACCAACGTTGCCTGCAACCAGTTGAATATCAAGTCTTGCCAGTGTCGTAATTACGAAAATCGCTTTGCACTCGAAGAAGACTGCATCAAGTTGACTCGTGAAAATCTCACCAAGTTTGACTGGCTTCCGCCTACTTGCGCCTATCGTTTGATTGGTGAGGGTAAGGACCTGCTGCCGTGGCATCCACTGCTGAATAAAGATTCCAAGTCAGCGATGCACGGCGCGCGTATTTCAGTGCGTCACATCGCCGTGCGTGAAGATGACGTGGTGGATTGGCAGGATCATATCTTGAATAAGCCGCAGTGGGCTAAGTAACGGATTGAATTGAAAGCGTAGTTCAATGGGTATTGAGCTGCTCGAAGCATATGTGGGGCAATCTGGTGTGCAATGGCGTTTAAGTTGGACGCGCAATTAAATTCGGGCCAGCCAGACTGCTCTGCATTATGTCGATAACTACCTATCAATAGCTGCATATCAATAGCTGCATATCAATAACTACCTATCGATAACTTCATATTGATAACTTTATATCGATAACTACAGCTACACCTTCCTGTTTTTATTGGCCCATACTTCTTTCTCGTGGTCCTCTCTGCATTCACTACAGCAATAGTTTGTACCGGGCAAAGACTTCTCGCCACAGTCGCCATTTTTGCAGACAGGCGAGGGGGGAACGGGTTTGGCACGGTTAGCGATTGCCGCGTTGAGATGGTGCTCAAACTCGTCCGTTGCTTCGTCAATAATATCAGCCATTTTTCTGCCTCCCGCGGGGTATCTTTTGGGCTTCTTCTTCCATCGCCTGTTCGTAGCCCCGTTGATAAACCTCATCAAAAACTTGTCTGATAAATTCGATACGAGGAAGGCTCATCGTGTGCCGCCTTTTAGAGGCGTATCCGGCAGTATTTTCAATATATTCATCCATATACTCATCAAATTTGCTCATAAAAAACCTCGAATTCCAGGAAGTAAAAAGCCCCGAATTAACGAGGCTTGACTCGTGTGCTTATGCACTGTCTCTTTGAGTGAGCATGGCATCGGCAATCGCATAAGCCGCGATGCTGAGGCTGCTGTAATCACTGCTCGTTAAGGCTGAGCCCTGCGAGATAATCCCTCCCAGCATGGCTTTTGCCGCCAGAAAATCGCGCAGTGTCATGCCGTCTTGCGCATAATTATGTTCTTCCAGCCAATCATCCTTGCTGTAAGGGCGGGGAAAGGCTTGGCCACCGTTGTCAGTACTCATTAATTAATCCTCATAAATTGTTCAGGCGTAAAAAAACCGCTCGAAGCGGCTTGCGGTGTAGTGTGTTGATGTTTATGCATAAAAGAGTAGGCGCGGCATACTGAATTATTTCCGGGCGCCGACCGCAAAGAGCGCGACCTGTGGCAAACAAAGATTATCTGCGCTGGGGTAATAACGCGTTTCGCGAACGGCCAATGCCTTATCAACCCGATTTACTGGCTTGCGCTTGCAGCTGAGTTCAACCCGGCTTGGACGAGCCGGTGTCGTATCCAGCTCTTTACTGAAGTCATTCACTGACAGCGTTTGCAAATGTTGGCGGCTTTCACGTCGACGAGTAGCCGCGGTTCCATTAAAAGGAGTTCTGCGAGTCATGGATTTCTCCTGAGCGGTTGTGGGCGCAAAGAGTGAAGTGTGTAAATAGTCAATTGCGTAAATAGTTAATTATGAAAATAGTTAAGGGCGCAAATATTTAGGGGTGCAAAATAGCCTGCATACTCAAGTTCGCACTAAGTTATTTTTGGCTTTTCAGCCACGTAGGTGTGATGTTCACCGTTATAAAGAGCAGGAGATGGCAGAGGATCTTAAAACGATCGTCTGATACGTTTCGATAATTAAATATTGAACCAATAGTACGATATTATCAAGAATAAAAAGTTCATAAGCAGCAGTTTAAAATGTACTTTTGGTTTAATTCATTGAATGTTCTGGTTATTTTTTAAGGAAATATCTTTGGCGAATTGAAGAAGTCAGTTTAATAAATGACTTTAAGACAAGAATTTAAGGTTTGAGTTGAAGGGAAGCTTTAAAGGTTGGTTTAAGAGGACTGGTTTAAAAGGATTGGTTTAAGAAGATACGTAACGGGATGAATAACAGGGATAAAAAACCCAGCACAGAGCTGGGTTTAGGCGAGATAATCTATTTTAATCGCGTAACGAGTCTTGCAACTCATCACAGAACTGATCTTGTCATTAATTTTATAACGGCAGCAATAAATTACTAGTTAAATTAATGACTAAAGCAGTCGAAGTTTGGTCTCTACGGCGACACCAATAATTCGGCAGTTGCCATTGATAGGGACCATAGGCCACAGAGGATTCAGCCCTTTCAGGTATTTCTGGCCACTGTCGATTACTAATTTCTTGAAAGTGGCTTCGTTAAAATCAGTCAGCTTCGCTACCACCAGTTTTCCATTGGTAGCCTCTTTGCCAGTATCGAACAGCACAAAAGTGCCTTCAGGGATGCTTAGCCCCATTGGAGCCGTCATTGAATCGCCATCAACCAACAGCCAAAATCCCTCGCCCTGGATGTGTGCTTCTGACTCAAGCCAAAGATCGATGTCTTTCAGGGTGTAAGCTTCAACGGCTTCACTCCAGGCACCGGCTTGCACTTTACTGAGTACCGGATACTTGTTTCCCTGCGTATATGGCCGGAAATTTGAAACATTACTGTGCTCGCCCGTGGTAATGCCAAGCTGTAGCCATACCGGATCGACTTTTAGAAACTTGGCTAATTCCGCCATGACGGCCGGGCGTGGCAATGACTCTGCATTTAACCACTTGCTTACGCCTTTTGAAGAAAGGCCTGTCGCGCGGGATAAAGCCATCCCACGTCCGTGTTCGTCTAGCCCAGCATCTTTACAGGCCTGCGCCAGCCGCTGAGCAAATTCTTCACGCAGTTTTTCAGTTTGAACCATGAGTACGATAATAAACCACTTGAAAAAACTTTCAGTTCAATTGTAGTATGTACCGAAAGTACGAGATAGCTTTTTTTAAAAGTATTATCCGTAACGCTCTTTTAACAATGGACACCTTGTCCTACGGCGCTGAAAAGCGGATTAAGAAAATAATAGATTTCTTTTTCACCATACAAATAACAACGGGCAACAGCGTTAGACATTCGTACAACAATTATTTGTATCACAACAGACATTCGCAAACCTATGCTCCAGACACGGGCTAAGGAGGCCTTCTTGAAACGTAGCTGGTTTCTTTATGAAAACCTCAGTACAGACGAAGCCGACGAATTAATCCTCCAGTACCAATCCCGCCATATCCAAACCAGAAAGCAGCTCAACCCCGACAGACTGTCGTGGTGCGTCTCTGCTTATCTTGAAGAAAGTAAACATCGGCCGAAAGCGAGTACTCAGTGGTTGAGTGTGCTGGGAAAAATCATTTGATGTAGGCAATGGCAGCAGATTTAGCCGTATTTTTAAGCGCTGGTGGGCGTGATTGTCGCAGGGCATTCAGAATCAATGGAGTCAATAATGAGAAAACAAGACGCAATATATGCGCTACCTTCGGTTTTAAAACAATCAGACCTGCGTCGAGTATGGTGTCGTGGGCGCAAAACAATTACGCCCTCACAGCGAGTCTGGACCCGCTATATGCTGTCTCTTTGGGGCAAGCATTTGGGTGGCGACGATTCTCCCGCTGGCTGTGTCAACGTGATTGGCCGCCTGATGATTCGCTCCGAATGGAGCCATGTTCAGGCAGACAGAATTATTAACGTCGTTAAGGATCTTTACAGTCAGGGTTATCGCGGTGAAGAACTGTTCAAAGTTGCACGCGGGATTGTTCTGCCAGGCTCAACCATAAGCGGCATTATTTCGGCTGTTTCAGAAACTGATGATGCAGCATTTGTTGAATCCGTCCTGCATAAAGAAATTAAACGAGATAGTCCTATTCGCTCTATTGCTATCAAACGCTATTGCGAACGCCGCACGGTGCAAAATATCGCGCAAGATATTAACTACCACACTGGCTTTGATATTCAGGCTGCCAGAAAGCGGGTGGTGTGGTGCGAAGAGATCCTTGAGGAAGAGCTTTATTTTGCAATAAAGCGTGCTTATGAGGAAGAAAGTACCTGTATTGAAAACTAATTAGGAAAATATTTAAAAATAAGTTGCATAATGAGAAATATAACTGTATATTTCATCTAAGCTTGAAAATCAAAGCGAATAAAAATCACCGCACAATTCTTGATGGCGAATACAATTCTTGATAACGAATATAAGTCCTGATATTGAATGCAGAACTTGATATCGAATCTTGATACCGAATAAAGAGAGAAGCCCTGGCAGCAATGCGAGGGCTTTTTAGTTTTCTAAGGCTCACTCCGGTGGGCCTTTTTTATACCCATAAGCTGTTCCAAAATCAGCGTCTGGGTATTCAACTTTAAAATAACCCTGGGTATCTCGATGCTCACCCTTATATGAGGACGACACTCCACTGCTGTTGGAGGTGGACATGATAAAGATGAACCAGAACAGTGACGGATTTTGGACACACTTTTGGGCAACGGTTACGGCTATAGCCAGCGCCGCTGGACTCACGACAGAACAATGGATTTATGTGTTTTGTGCAATATTTGGTGCACTTCTTTCATTTGGCTCTTATCTGGGCAATCGGCAAGCGCTTAAAGCAAAACTGGATGAAGATGAGAAGCGAACAGAAATGCTTCGCACTTATCTTGCCTCGCGCAAAGACAACTCTGCTGCCCCATAATGCCCGGCGCTTCGACAGTGCCCACTTTTTATATTGCAGCTTGGTATTAAGTTTCATGTTGCAGCGATATATTGCGTTTTATATTGCAAACCCTTGTCCCTTGTTTTGTCCCCGCTGACATTGCCTCGCGCGATGTCATTACTGACGCCGAATTTCAGGTGAAAAATGGCGCATAACCGCAATGCAGGCAATAACGTGCTATGGCTGATCCTTCAGAAATACTCAATGTCATTGCGGCCCAGGTAGCCGCAATTATCTACCCAAACGGAACTGGCTCGGCCAGTATTTCCGATACCACCGTCAATATTTATGCTGGCTGGCCAATGCACAGCGAGCTGGATACTGACATCCTTGCCGGAACCTCGCACATCTCGGTATTCCCGCTGGACAACGAACAAAAAATCCCTACTGCGATGGGGCGACCTTTTCGCGTTGTCGACAGCGGTGCTCCGACGGTTCTTGCTACTGTAAATGTTGCACCGGTAAATTCTGCGACTGCAAATGCTGTAACAGCAGGCGGCTCTACTATTACGCTTTCTGGCACGGTATCTACACCGCAAAACCTCTATTTTCTGGTAGACGGTACCGGTTATCACTACTCGGTGCAGGCCGCTGACACGCTAACGTCAATTGCTACCGCAATGGCGACGCTTATCCCCAATGCCAGCAATGTTGATGCGGTGATTACTGTCACAGATGCCATCGATATTGTTGCCAGAGTCGGGGGCGTCGGCACGCAGGCGCGTGAGTTGCGCAGGCAAACCAAGGATTTTATGGTGACTGTCTGGGCGCCGACCGCCGCGCTGCGTGACACTTTAGCCAGCGCGCTGGACTCTGGAATGTCGATAAACAGCGACCTCGTGCTGTCCGATAACCTGCCAGCATTTATGATTTATGCCCGTTCAATGTATTCGCAAAACACCCAGATTTACCGGCGTGACATCGTTTTCTCGGTGAACTACGCCACTTCGCAAACTATCTCGGCGCCACAGGTAGTGGCACCGGTTATGAGCATCAACGACCACACTCAATCCCTCTAAATTACCAGGAGTAATCATGGCAGATACTGATGACGTTAACGCGTCAGGCTCAACTGCGCCCGTAAGCGCAGCTTCATCTTCAAGCGAAACCGCAGCTTCAACTGCAACTTCAACTACAACCGCAGCTTCAACTGCAACTGCGACCACAGCGGCTTCAAGCCTCGGCTTTATCTTGGTCACCCGCTATGCGTTTGCCGATTATCAGGTTGGCGACGAGATTACTGACGAGGATGAAATTAAAACCATTCTCGCTGGCGAACTCGCCGTTTACGTAATCAAACGCGCAGCATAAAACCCTTTTATTCCACACTATGGCCCGCATGAAGCGGGTTTTTATTTGGAGATAGCCATGCCGATTTATCAAGCTGGCAGTTTGAACACTTCTGCGCTGACCGCGCCAGACTTATACGTCCAGGTTGTTGCGCCAACGACTCAATATATTAACGGCGTTGCTACCGACGGCCTGGGATTAGTCGGTATTGCCAGCTGGGGGCCGGTTAATAGCCCGTTCCTGATAGGCTCGGCCAGTGATCAGGCGTTGTATATTGGTAGTCAGCAGAACCGCAAATACGATCTCGCTACCGCCGTTGCAATTTCCCTGCAACTGGGTGCGACTAATCTGAACTGCGTGCGCGTCACCGACGGCACCGATATTGCCGCCAGCGTTGCATTGAATGATGCAGCAAGCAGCCCAGTGACAGGCGTGACCCTGACGGCAATTTATACCGGCACCACCGGCAACACGATTCAGGCAATGATCACTGCCGGTACCGCAGTTGGCTCTTATAAATTAACCATTTATCTGCCGGGCCAGTCCGCAGAAGTGTTTGATAACATCACCGGCAGCGGTGCGACGCTTCTGGGCGAATCTGGTCAGCGCGGTGAACAATGGCCAAACTAGCGTTCGCGGTGCAAGCCAGCTGGCCGTTGCTACCGTAGGTACCAGTACCGATCTGCCAGATGTCAGCTGCAACCTATACTATGGCGGGCGGTACAGATGGCGTTGCGGCCGATTACGGATACTACGCTGATTGGCGTCGATGGTAACAGCACCACCCGCAGCGGTATGTATGCACTGCGTGGCACTAACTCGCAGGTGATCAACCTGGTTGGCCTGACCACCTCAACCCTGTGGCCGACAGTAAATACCTTTGCTGCCAGCGAAGGTTCCTATGCCGTTTCGCAGTTTAGCGCAGGCACCACTTACTCCTCTGCGGCAACTCTGCTTAATACCGCGGGCGTCGACAGCTGGAACTTTAAAGCGATGGTCGGTGACTGGACTTACTGGCTGGACAGCGTAAACGGCCTGACTCGTATGGTTGAACCCGCAACGTTTGAAGCCGCAAATATCGCCTCGCGCAGCCCGAGCGTTTCTACACTGAACAAGCCGATCAGCACGGTGGCTTCCACGCAGCGTAGCCTGGCTAATCAGCCTTACTCACTGGCAGAAATCGGCGCAATCAACTCGGCACGTCTGGACGTAATTACCAATCCATGCCCGGGCGGTAATTACTACGGCATTCGCTCCGGTCGTAATACCAGCTCGACCGCCAGCCAGAATGATGACACCTACACGCGTATGACCAACTATCTGTCATTAACTCTGGCAGCCAGCTTTGGTGGCGTCGTGGGTCAAAACCAGACCGCCGAGTCTGCGCCGTGAGACTAAAAGTACCATCGAGGCGTTCCTGCAAAACCTCAAGACCAGGGCATGATTGGCGATCCGAACGGCGGCGCATCTTTCTCGGTCACTCTGGATTCAACCAACAACTCCGACTCCCAGGTGGCGCTCGGCTATATGCAGGCTGACGTAGTCGTTAAGTACCTGAATGTTGTGCGCTATTTCCTGATTAACCTGGAAGGCGGCGGCAGCGTCACTGTCTCAGTCTCTAATTCAGCATCTAGCTAATTCAGCAGTTTGCTCATTCAGTACTTAATTAATTAAGTAAATCACGCATTCACTTTCCAGACCCGCCAAGGCGGGTTTTATTTTTGGAGCAATACTATGCCGCAAAATGGATACACTCTTGGCCGCGATATCGCGATTGATATCGTTACCGCCTATGGAACTCTGCGCATTCCGCAGGTCATCAGCTTTGAAGCTAAACCTAAAGTCAGCAGCCCTGGAAATCACGCCACTGACTGGCCTGACCGACGAACTGCTTATCCCTAAAAACTGGGGCGGCACCATTGAAGCCGAGCGGCAGGACGCTACCCTTGACGCCTGGTGGGCGCAGTGGGAGGCCGACTATTACAACGGCGTTAATCGCGCCGCCGGGACAATCACCGAAACCGTTGAAGAAGTCGGCGGCGCGGTCAGCGTCTGGCGCTATACCAACGTACAGATCCACTTTAGTGAACCCGGCAAGAAGTCTGGTGACCAGACTGTTCGTCAGTCAATGACCTTCACCGCACAGCGCCGTATCCGCGTATCCTGATTGAGAGAAAAACATGGCCAAGTTGAACGTTCACACCAGCATAGATGAAGACCCTAGGCCGCTCGCGGAAGAGAGCGGCAGCGTGACCGACGCACGTGGGCGAGTGATAAAGATCCGCGAACTTGACGCCGTGCAGGAGGCGCGGGTGTTCTGCGCGGCCGGTGCGGAAGACGCCATGAACATGCCTTACATGAACATGTATGTTTTCCCTGCCGCGAGAGTTGAGGAAATTGACGGCGAGAAATATGCCGTTCCTATCAACAAACTACAGATTAACGGCATGCTCAGCATATTGGGTAAAGCGGGTCTAAACGCGGTACAGGAATTTATATTCCAGCAAATTGGTGAAGAAAACGCCTCTCGACTGGATGACAACGCCGCAAAAAACTAGCCCAGAACCCCGAGTTTCGTAATCAGTGCTGGTTGATGAAAAACGGGGTTCCTTTCTCAGATCATCTTTAAAATCGACAGAACTTATGCCCCATGAAAAATTCGCGATGGCGATCGTCTTTAGCGAGTTTGAGGGCAATAAGTTTAACTGGACGACAAAACAGTTTGAGGAGCCGAGCTAATGAGGCTGGAAGATTTTTCCGTCGCATAGTCTGCTAATTAACAGGCATTTCAACAGGTATTACAAATACCCCGGCCTTTGCGCTGGGGTTTTTTATGGTCAGGCACGAGGTTGTCTATGGACGTAAGAACGTATCAAAAGGTTGTGAAACGGGCTTCAGGTGACCCGAAAACGCGCACCATGAAGTCCAAAAACGGCGGCAGTCATGGCAAGAGTAAAAACAGCCGCAAGAAGAATAAAGACAGCAAGAAGCCCGAAGCTGCGAACCATGAAGAGGAAAAAAAATCCGAAGACGAGGGGAGTTCAACCTGGGAACGGTTGAAGAAGATAGCGGACTACGCGAATAAATCGAACGATGTCGGCGTGGCCTATGACCGGCAGCTGGCCGGCATGCGAGAACGCGGTCTGAGCGACGCGCAAATAAATCAGGCAAACAGTTTTGTCGATACCAACAGTGTCCTCGGGACGTCAAAACTCGATCGCATGACCATCTTGGCCAACGCGCAAAAAACGTTTAATCCTGGCCTGAGCAAGGCTGATTCTCTGAAATCTGCCGAGATGATGGTGCCGGTATTGGCTCGTTATGACGCCGCCTCTAAAGCGGTAGACGATTCTTATGATCCTTCTAAGGATGCTAATCGGGGAGTTATTAACAACCTCGTGCAGTCAATGGGCGCGCTCAACGATGCAAAACGTGCCTCAGTGATAGCTGACAGTGCCTTTAAATACACGCAAGGCACTAATCAGACCATTGATGAGAAGAAAACCGAGGCATTTCTTGCCAGCGGGAATACTGCCAGCCGTAATCAAAATATCCATGCTCTTTTTAGCGTTCTCGAACCGGTAATCAGCGACCTCGGGGGGAATGAAACGGCTGTTGGCTTGCAAAAGGCCAGTGACCAGATTAACGGTAAAACGCCAGCGGCAGCAAAAAAATTTCGTCAGCAGATTGCCATGTTGGGGATGGCTAATGCCAGTGGTAGCGGGCAATCAAAGAGCCTGAGTGACCTGCAAACCTCAGACGTATCGAGCTATGTTCAGAAGTTAACCCGTATTTATAAGGCTCATGGCATTAGCAAGTCGGCCGATATGCAGCGTGAGAACAGTATTCTCTTTGGCAGCACGGGCGCAAAAGTTTATGACAAAATCATGGACGCCGCCGCTAACACCCAGCCTGGCTTCGACAGTGCCCAGGGGATAGCGTCGACCTTCAATAATCCTCTTAATCATGCCATTTTGGCCAAAGATCAGGTCGCTAAATCTAATCAGGATCTTCAGCTTTCCGCAGCCAATGATTTGGGGATCAAGTCTGTCTTCAGCAAAGGTGAAGATTATTATGCCAAGGGGATGACTCACCTCACAAACTTCATGGACAAGCACCCACTCTTAGACAAAATCGCCACGGGTGGCGCGGCGGCAGCTGTCACTGCTTATCGCATTCCAGGAGTTCCGGAATGGCTGGGTAAAAAAGCCGCTGCACTCGGCGGTGCCATTAAACGTGGTGGCCTTTACGCAGGCAGGCTGGCTATCAATGCGGCAAAAGATAAATTACCTGCGCTCGGAAGGGCCGCATTGCCTGTTATCACCGAGGCTGCTCCCGAGGCCTTATTGGGCTTATTGGCTGCTCCGGAAGTGGCCATACCGCTAGCAGGTTTCGCGGGATACAGCTTTATAAACATCTCCAAAAAGCGCCGTCAAAAGGGGATGAATTGACAGCAGCGACGGCCGTTGCGACTAAAGGAGCCTCTTCCTTCAACGTGAGTAATCCTGATGCAGCTGCGCAATATCGGCATCTCGTTAATCCGGGTCAATATCCGGCCGTACCGCCGAAGCTATCTTCCTCAAGCCCTCAGCCTGTAAACCTGCTGATGACCAACGAAGGGCGGCAGGTGCTAGTCGCGGCGATAATAGGTGGCATAAGCAAAGAGGCCTCCAAACCCAGAAGCGGCATGAGCGGTTTCGATCCCTCCGAATTAATGTTATCGCCCGGCTCGGTAAGCAAACTGGCCACCAATTAACGGAGTTTATATGTCGGTATTAAGCGTACTGAATAAGTTAGCCCCGGCGACAGATACCACCACGACCCGGCTTAAACTCGGGGACTTCCAGTTCACTGATTTTGAAATCCCCGAACGTCTGTCGATCCCGGCGAGGCAAAAAACGATGACTCATCAGATGATTGGTGGCAAGCGCGTGATAGATGTCTTCGGCGTAGAGTATGACGCGTTTAGCTGGTCGGGATTATTAGCGGTGCCAATGCCGCCACGCGTGTTACCACTCTTGAGCGCATGCGCGATGCGGGTAAATCGCTGAAACTCACGCTGGGAAGCTACAGTTTTACGGCGATGATCACCAACTTTACCCCGGTGTTCGAGTTCTTTATCGACGGCCATATACCATTGAAGTGGCTATTGTTGAACGTACGGATACGCCGGTTCGTGCCGATACGCTGACCGGCGCGCTCAATGCTTTAGTGAACAGCCAGGTCGGCAAGGCGTTGGATCTCTCCAGCGAGATTAATACGTACTCGGCAAGGGGTCTGACGAGTAAAAGCGACTTCGGTGCTCAGCGAAGTGAAGTCTGCCGTCACCACGGTACAATCGGCGGTAAGCGATGTGAAAAATTTTGCAAGCGCGACGGTTAGCGATGTGCAGGCCGTGGTCAGGCCGATCGTTGCCGCGCAAAAACTGGTGAGCCAGACGATTACCCAGGTTGAGTGGGAAGCGAAAAAATTGCCACGCTGGGCGGGCTGGTGCCGGGAAATCCTATTTCTAAAACCATCACCGACCTGGCAACTCAGGCACAAACCGCGGTAAAACTCCCGGAGCTGTACCAGTTGCAAAACGTACTGAGCCGGTTGAGTAAGAATGTTCAGTCTGCACAGACTGCCGACGGGGCTAAAACCTCCGACTTGCAACTTCAACGCTCCGAAGACTTCAACTTCCAAGGTAGCTTCTACACAACTGCATCTACAGACCGGTCCACGGACATCTTCAACCACAGCGAGCTAACGATGGATATCAATAATGCGATAGTGGCCTCTGGAGTGCGAGGCGTCGGCGGGACGATGCCTGTTAAACGGCGTCGACGTGCCTTTTGTGTCGTTTAATGTCCAAAGCAATTCGTTTAGACGGCATCGACATTTAGCCTGACGCTGGCGACCTCGGCGCTACCTGCTTCCAGGAGCTGCTAACTACTGGTCTTCGCAAACCATCATCAAGGTTGAGCTGTCGGTAAAGTTAGTCACAGCGTCTGGCACCAGCGAGAAAAAGCTGATGGTCGGTAATATCGATAGTTGGGATTTCGACCCGGCGCATTTTGAAATCATTGCCAGCGGTCGCGATTTAAGCGGGCTGTTGATCGATGCCAAATCTGCCGGAGAGAGCTTTAAGAACTATACTAGTTCGCAGATTGCCAGCCTGTTGGCAACACGGCACGGGCTGACTCCGGTTGTGACGGCAACTAGCCGCGCGGTTTGGCGAGTTTTATCAGATTGATTCGGCACATCTGACCGGTGAACAAACCGAATGGGATTTGTTAAACCAGCTCGCCGCTATTGAGGGATATAGCAACTTACGTCGACGGCAATAGCTTGTATTTTCAGCCAACGCCAGACTCTGCCAAGGCCGATAATTATGTGATTCGCTGGCAGCCACCGGGTTCTCTGGCTTATCCGCAGTGTAATCTTTCGGACGATCTGCAATTTACTCGCGCATTGACCATCTCCAAAGGCGTCAAGGTTGAGGTGAAGAGCTGGAATTCCAAGCGGAAAAATAAGCAGTTTATTGCGACTTATCCCAAGACTGACGGCGACCACAACAAGCTCAACAATGCCAGTCAGTTCAGACGAACAACCCCAGCTTTACAGCATTGTCCGTAACGGGATTATCTCCCGAAACGGCGGATGCATTGGCGCTATCCATCTATAAGAATATCGTGCAGCACGAGATGAAATTTACCGGCTCGACTTCGGGAGACAACTTGCTCACCCCGCAGACGCTGATTCGCGTAGAGGGCACCCAAAGTCCGTTTGACCAGACTTATTATTGCGACAGCGTTCGCCGTTCTTTGAGCTGGGATGCGGGTTATACCATGACAATTTCCGGCAAAAACCATAGCCCCGCACTGGAGGCCTCATCATGAAAGCCTAATGAATGCGATGCCGGCCGGGCGATGCAGGCCAGCGCGGGAGATACCGGCACGCGACAGGGAATTATCACCGCCTATGACCCGATGCTTATGCTGTAAAGGTTCAGTTGCAGCCCACCGGAGAGGAAACCGGGTGGATACCTCTGCAATCTCCCTGGGCTGGCAACGGCTGGGGATTATTGGCAGGGCCGGTGATTGGCGCGGTCGTGGTTATCGAACCTGATTCTTTCAACATCGGCAACGGCGTGGTTTCGGGCAGTTATTCAATGATATCGACCGGCCTTTGGCGGTACCTTCCGGCGAGTTTTGGCTGGTTCATCAGTCCGGATCGTTATTGAAATTCACTAACGATGGGCAGGTATTAGTCAGCTCGCCCGAAAAAAATCACCTATTCCGCCCCTGCTCATCACTTTACCGGTGGCGACGTCACAATGGATGAAAATCTGATCGTAGTGAAGGATATTTATGACCAAAACCAGTCTTCGGTTCGGTTAATAAACTCTGCGTACTACATATAACGGCCATACCCATATGAGAACGGAAAGGGTAGCAATACCAGCAGTCCAAACCAGCAAATCACATAAGCACCTCATTTAAGAACTACCTGAGCGGATAAGTCATGAAGGATATTTATCACTATATAGGCGGTGACTTGAGCACCTCGCCGACGGGAGATCTGCGTCCGGTTGAAAATACCGAACGCGGTAAGCAGAGGGTCCTCAGGCGGTTAATAACCAATCCGGGAGATTATATTTATCACCCTACTTACGGCGCGGGCCTGGGCCAAAAGGTTGGCGAAGTCGGTCAACATCAACGAATGGACGGCGCTAATTCTTGGGCAAATGTTGCTTGAGGATGCGGTGGCGCAGGACCCAGCGCCCACCATCACGTTAAACATTATCGAGCAGGGCATCAGCGTTTACGCCAGCTATACCGACGCAACATCCGGTACTCCTGCAACTCTCAGTTTCGACGTGACGAGGTAAATCGCGTGGCTCTCAAATTAAAAACATTTACAACATTGGTCAGCGAACAGGTGACTGCTATACAAGGCGCTGCCGCAGGGCTGGTGGATACGACGATAGGCAGTATTTTGCGATCCATCGTTGAATCTAATTCCGGCGTCGATGCTGTGGATACAGCAACTGATCGTCAATCTGCTGGTCACTACCCGTGCTTCGACCTGCTCGGACGATGACCTCGACAGCTGGATG
Source organism: uncultured Gammaproteobacteria bacterium (assembly GCA_963747655.1). GTDB lineage: Bacteria > Pseudomonadota > Gammaproteobacteria > Enterobacterales > Enterobacteriaceae > Rouxiella. The sequence goes on from CAVVFS010000001.1 coordinate 627,387, forward strand.
GCCGATTTCAGCTTTACCCGACTCGCCGCCAGCGCAGCAACCGGGCAAGTAGTATTCAGCCGATTTACCGCTACTAATCAGGCGGTTATCCCGGTTGGTACGCAGGTATCGACCACTGACGGCACCCAAGCTTATCTGGTCACTACGGATACCACAAATGCCGCTTATGATGCGACACAGGCCGGATATATTCTCGCCGCCGGCATTTCTTCTGTCAGCGTACCGGTGCAGGCCGTCACGGCGGGCGCGGCAGGAAATGCGCAGCAGGGCACCATCACGGTGATTTCCGGCTCGATTCAGTACGTCGATACCGTGAGTAATCACTCGACTTTCGCCAGCGGTGAAGATGCAGAAAGCGACACCGATTTTCGTGCCCGCTTTGTGCTGTGGATTGCTTCACTTTCTAAGTCGACGCTGTCAGCCATAGGATACGCGCTGTCGAGCATGCAAAACGGCGTAACTTATACGCTGACCGAAAATCAGACCTACAGTGGCCTGTCTCAGCCTGGCTATTTCTATGCCGTGGTGGACGACGGAAGCGGCTCCCCGTCGAGTACATTTCTGGGGCAGGCCTATACCGCAATCGATGCGGTACGAGGTTTTACGGTCACGTTTGGCGTGTTCGCTCCAGAGCTTATGACGGCAAATATCACGATGACTCTCACGTTGAGTGCCTCAGCCGTGCGTTCCGAGGTCGTGGCATTGGTCGATACGCGCTTAGAGTCCTACGTTGCATCATTGTCGTTGGGCCAAACGTTGCCTTTCACTCAGTTGGCCACCATTGCCTATGGAGCCAGCCCGTACGTGACTAACGTAACCGGCGTCACGCTGAACGAAAGTTCTGCCGATGACATTACAGCAACCGCCAGTCAGGTTATTCGTGCTGGCACAATTTCGGTGAGCTAAATGGCGACGGGTGACTCTCAAGATATGTTAAGCCGTCTCAAGGCGCTTATCCCGCCGACGTGGTATGGGGACAGAACCCCGTCAGAGACGCGATTCTAACCGGCTGCGCAACGTCGCTTGCCTGGTGTTATACGCTTTATCTTTACGCACAATTGCAAACGAGAGTAAGTACGGCGACAGACGGCTGGCTAGACATAATAGCTTATGATTTTTTCGGCACAATCTGACTCGGCTCGGCAGGTCAGTCCGACGACCTCTTTCGTAATACCATCCACACTAATCTGTTTCGCGAAAGGGGAACGCGCCAGTCAATCATCGATATTCTTGAGGATTTGACGGGTAAAACTCCGGATATCTTGAGCCAGCCAGACCGCAGGATACGGGCGCATACGGAGGCTCTACTCTCAGCTACGGATTAGCGGGGGGATATGGTTCGATATTGATTCCTTACCAGGCGTTTATTACCGCTTATAGGCCAGATGGCACCGGCATTCCTTATATTGCAGGTTACAACGCAACGACGGCGGGTTATAGCAATGCATCACGCGGTGAATACGCATCGCAATCGATGATCACCGGTCCAATTACTGATGCTCAAATTTACCAGGCCATCGCCTCGGTGAAAATGGAGGGAAGTATCGTGTGGGTAAGAATCGAATCGGAAGGTATTGATAGTGCAACGCCAGTTCTGGGCAAGGATTTTATTCTTGGAAAGTCAGAAATAGCGAGCTGATAATAGATCAACCGTTAATTTATTGAACCAGATATTATTTTAATTTAACTCAGGGAGTTAAAATGGCATTCATTGAAGGACAGGTCCTTACAGCCGCGGAATTAAATGATTTATCCTCAAAAACTGATTTAGCCAGTTCTACTGGCTCGGAGTTAATTGGCATTGCCAGCGGTGTGAGCCTAAATAAATACATTACCCGCATTACGCCCGAAATGTATGGTGCTGTAGGTGATGGCAGCGCTGATGATGCTCCGGCTATTCGACTGGCAATGACAGCCGCGATTCAAAGTGGCGTAAACAGAGTTCAAGGCGATGGGGTTTATAAAATTTCCTCACCAATTACTGTCTTATCCGGTAATAATTCCAGCCCTGCTGGTTTACTGCCTCGCCTCGGGTTTTGCCTGCAATTAAATGCTGTCATTGTAGATTCAACCAGTTGGGACGCTGTCCCGGATAAATGGTGGGATGCAACCCCGGCATTTAAACCAGGCATTGATTCTGAAAACTTAGAAATTCATGTTAATGAATTTGATGGTGGTGGATTAGCAACGTTTATATCCACGGGAGGCAGCAGCTTAAATACCTCGCGCATCCATGTTGGGCAGGCGAGAAACTATATTATTATGTTCCGCAATTTTTTAGATATGACCTCTCAAAGCACCATGAACTATATTACCGGAAATAACTGGGAAGATGGTTATATAGGGGTGTTGATCGGCGGAATGGGTAATGGTGCTGGCAACTCTGAATGCCATAATATTAATATCCAATGGTGTGCAAACCAACGTTATGGCGGGTTAAGTTTACAAGACAGGAGCCAATACACACAAGTCAGTGGAGGAACTTACAATTTAAACGGTAAGTGGACAAGCGCCATAACATTGACAAACGCCAGCTCTACAGATGATTACGACATTGAGTTTGGTGATGTGATATCTAATGGAACCGTGACAGGATACGCGTTATCATCGATCATGAATAACAACGGTAATCAGGTATTGCTGTTGACAGAAAGCGCGGATAAAACGGATGGTGTGTCTGACTATAAAGTAGGAGATACGCTGACTTTCGGTAGTTGGTCGGCAACCATAAGCGCAATAGCACTTACCTCTGCAACAAACCTAGCCTACTTTGATCTTATTATCAGTAACCGTACCGATGATTATTCTAAATGCAGCATAACACCTGCTTATTTAGGGGGATTCAGAGGACATAATCTATTCACTAATATCATAAACTGCGCGAATTCCGTTTCAACAGCAGATGCTATAAATTACCGGGGCCTTGGGCTCGCGGGAGGGGTTGATTCATCATCCTGGTATCTTGAACACCTCTATGGAGATAGTGCTATTTTTAGTTTTAATAAAAATAACATGACCATTGGGCAAACGGTTCAACTCGGAAATAATGCACTCTATGGTTCGCTAAATTCTTTTGAGATGACTATCGGGAATGCAGTTAATATCGCCACGTTTTCTGCCCCCGCTAATAACCTTGCTTATTACACGGTGCTTATTGGTTCGTCCATTCAGGCGCAGTATGCAAAAGCATTAGTTAGGGTAGACTCAGTGTCTGTAACCATTATGGAATCAACCGTAGTGTATTTTACGCTGGCTACATCAGGGCTTAATCTAAGTGCAACAATTAATGGATCGGACGCCATAGTAACAGTAGTTACTCGAAGAGAAATGTAATAAGAGTTTCTATTTGACAACGGAAGGGTTAAAAACCTATTTATGGCTTTAACTACATTTATCAATTCTGCCTATTTTTGGTCTTAAAAATTAAACAAATAAGTAAGAATGAAGAGTTCTCACTTAACCTATTAACTTATGCTCTCGGAGTAATAAATGGATCGTCAAATTGTCTATCCTGGCGCAATACCGCTTGAAACAGACTTGCTCAATACAAATAAATATTCGATGATAGGTCTGGCAAAACTATCATCTGCTATTATGGGTACCAACACCTATTTACATGGGTTGCAATGCACCGCGTCAAGCCCGGCGTCTATGGTTGTTAGTGTCGCTGCTGGTGAGATTTACAGCCTGGAGAATATTGATGGTACGGCATATTCTTCATTAAATGCAGATACTACTAATACTATTCTCAAGCAGGGAGTTGTATTAACTGCCTCACAATTTACGCTTACTGCGCCAACCACAGCTGGGCAGTCAATTAATTACCTGATTCAGGTGACTTATTCTGATACGGATTCTGGTGCAACCGTTCTCCCTTATTATAATGCATCGACTCCATCAGTAGCTTACAGCGGACCCAATAACTCAGGCACAGCGCAAAATACCGTGCGTTCGGGCGTGTGCACTGTTTCGCTCAAGGCGGGTGTTCCAGCCGCGACAGGCACACAAACTACGCCATCGACTGATACCGGATATATCGCCGCCTGGGTTATTACCGTAGCGCAGGGTGCGACTACTGTAACAGCAGCCAATATTTCTCAGGCCACGGGTGCGCCATTTATTCCTGCCTCTGGCCTGGTCGATGGTATTCAGAAAAAGCTACTCACTCATGGTACAGATATTGGTACCGCAAATGCTTATGCAGTGAATTACAGCCCGGCAATTACCTCGCTGACTGATGGCATGGAGCTGACCTTTAAGGCTACTAATACAAATACTGGTGCTGCAACATTTTCTCAAAATGGCCTGACAGTAAGCCCAATTGTAACTGTGGGTGGCAGTGCCTTAACGGGTGGGGAGATTATCTCTGGTGGCAGCGTAGTTCTGAAATGGAATGCGGTCTTATCGTCATGGTCTCTCATCAGCTCGACCGGAAGCGGAGCACAGTTAGCAAACCTTGGGATTGGCAGTGGAACATTTAAAGGCTGGCTGCTAGGTGCTCCCAAAGTATTCACCGCGAGCGGTACATATACTCCGACTGCTGGCACAAAAATGATCCGCGTTACTGTGACAGGCGGCGGTGGTTCTGGTGGAGGAAGTAACGGAACGACAACATCGCAGCTGATATCGGGTGCTGGCGGTGGCGCCGCAGGTACAGCAATCAAGACATTATCCGTTGCGCAAGGTACATCTTATCCTGTTGTCGTAGGTGTAGGGGGCACATCGGTAAGTGGAGCCGTTGGAGGCGTCATAGGGGGCAATTCATCTTTCAACGGATCTGTCATTGGAAACGGCGGGGGCCTCGCTGGGGCAAACTCAACGAATGCGGCAGGCGGAGCAGGAGGAATAGGCACAGGAGGTGATATCAATATCAGAGGTGGCAATGGCTCAGATGGCCAGTCTGGTACTTTCCTCTTTGCCGGCAATGGCGGTGCTTCGTATTGGGGAGGCGGCGGCAGGGCAGGAGCCGGTTCAGGTGCAACTGGGCAGGCTTATGGATCTGGTGGAGGAGGGGCTTATTCCAATTCGGGATTGGCAATACCGAGTGGGGCAGGTATGTCTGGCATTGTGGTTATTGAAGAATACTCTTAATGAGTAATTAGGTATCACTACGATTATTGACGGGTAAAAAATGACGGGTAAAAAACATGGGCGGCTGCATTAGTTTGGCAATAGCTGTAAATAAGCATCATTACATCCCAATGTTTTAACTCAGGAAAATAATTTTTGTCAAAACTCTAAACCCTTTGGGCAGAATTTTAGCCCAGAGGGTTAGTTATTTATCAGTAAGCCTTTATGTGAACCGGAATAGTCAGCCACAGTAACTTACCCAATAACCACAAAAATCCCCCCAACCACTACAGCGAGTTTTTCGGTTCTTCTTCTGATAATGAAGAGAACTTATCGATAGACTGCTGGGTGATCGTCTCGTCAGCTTTTTCAATTAACGAGGTCATTTCGAGCAATTCCTGGAACTTGGAAAGCAACAGTTCGGCATCTGATTTAATCAAATCGTCCGAGGAGGCCAGCACCGAGTTAATTGCTTTACTCACGCTGCCTATCATCTCGGAAGGCCCGCCTTCTTTGCCGATGGTCAGCATCAGCGCACTAATGAGCAGGGATTGTGCTTCAACCTGAGCGGTGAGCTGTTTTGACTCTGCATCCATGGTAGATATTTTGTTGAGCATATGAATGATGACGTTTCTCATAAATACCTTTGGATCAAATAGTTAACACTAATCCTAAACCATCACACTGATGAATATTTTGATGGTTTACCCGGCAAGTCTTTTTATTGAACGTTTAATATGCCAGAAATAACATCTTGTACGATAGTGAGATATCGCATGTATTGAAAAAAGGGCAATAAAAAACCCACCAAAGGTGGGTTTGTGCAATGCGATAGCTTGCTATTTATGGGCGAGGGCCATAACCGCCGCCGCCGCCATTGTAACCACCACCGCCACCGCCATGATAGCCACCGCCGCCACCGTGACCGCCGTGGTAATAACCTGGCCAGAAACAACCGCTCAGTGAAGAGATGACAAGCAGAACGCCAACAACTTTTAATACGTTTTTCATGGTGTACCTCCAGTAAATTTATAATGAAAGTATCCAATATTTAACGTTTTAAGCTATCAACTTTATCCTAAAAAAAACTTAATATTAAAAAAAGACTTAAAAATTAATTAAAAAAACAGCTAAAAAAGAGTTAAAAAAACCCACCTGACAGGTGGGCGAATAAATATCCAAAGATTACACACATATGCTAATCATAGCAGTGAGATTGTACTCTTTAGTGATAGTTACATAAGTTAATCATTCGAAAGTGTTCTGCAAATAAATAATCATTTTTACTAAACTCTTTTTTCTTCATTCTTGTCCTGCAGGATGGTTATAAAATAGTTTTTTAGTCTGCATGAATGTTTATTGCTGAAAACAAAATGGCACAGGGTATTTATTTAAACCTTTGAGTGATGACCGGCAGCAAGCACTCGTGGCAAATTCAGCTCAATCCAGTCACTTAACTGTATTACCTGTTGATAGACTTCCAGGCCTAATGGCGTAAGTGAGTATTCTGTATGCGGCGGCATCACTGGCAGCATATTGCGATGAATAAAGCCGTCTTTTTCGAAAGTTTGTAGAGTCTGTGACAACATTTTTTCACTGATCCCCACGATTTTCTTTCTTAATTCACTAAACCGCAGCGTTTCTTTATCCAATGCGATTAGCACCAGAATGCCCCATCTGCTGGCAATGTGTTGCAAGACTTCGCGAGATGGGCAGTTAACATCGAGCAACTTTCCGTGCCTCGTCATTTGATTACTCAGGGTATTTTCATCACTCATGATCTGTTTCTCAAATAAATCGATACTAACCAAATGGTAAGTACTTACTTTTATATAGTGACTATTTTATAGTGCCTTCCGTACATTGTTTCAAGATCTATACTTCTGGCAGGCTGGGTTTACAACTTTGCAAACAGGGTAATTGTGCAAAATTCAGCCGTTATTGAAACTCAATGAAGGGAGAACATGATGATTGCAGTTACAGGTGCCACGGGTCAGCTAGGCCGTTTAGTCATTGGAGCATTACTCGAGAAAGTTCCTGCCAATGAGATTATTGCTGCGGTGCGTAGCCCGTCGAAAGCCGAGGATCTCAAACAGTCAGGCGTTGTCGTTCGCCACGCCGATTACAGTCAGCCTGAAACGCTTAGGTCAGCATTTGCCGGGGTCGACAAGTTATTACTGATTTCCTCCAGCGAAGTGGGGCAACGCGGCATTCAACATCAGGCGGTGATTGATGCTGCAAAAAGCGCGGGCGTTAAACTGATTGCCTACACCAGTTTGCTTAATCTTGATGACTCACCTTTACAGTTGGCGGCAGAACATCGAGAAACGGAAGCTGCGCTAAAAGCTTCGGGTATTTCTTTTGTTCTATTGCGTAATGGATGGTATACAGAAAATTATGCTGCCAGTATAAAGCCCGCGCTGGCTCATAACGCGTTTATTGGTTCAGTCGGGGATGGGCGTATTGCCTCTGCGCCCCGCGTTGACTACGCGCAAGCTGCGGCAAATGTGATTACTGCCGATTCGCAGCAAGGTAAAATCTATGAATTGGCGGGTGACAACAGTTATACCCTGGCCGAGTTCTCAGCAGAAATTGCTCGTCAGTCCGGCAAAACGGTGAATTATGTCAATCTACCGCAGTCAGAATTTGCAGCGGCGTTAAAGAATGCCGGATTGCCAGCCGGTCTCGCGGAGATGCTGGCCGACTCTGATGCGGGTGCCAGTAAAGGTGCGCTTTTTGATGACAGTCATACTTTGAGCCGTTTGTTGGGGCGAGTTACCGGGGCTTATCAGGATGTCATCGCCGACACGCTGAAATCGCTTTAATCAAATCTTTTAGTCAACTGGCTTTCATCAACTCGCTTGAATCAAAACAATCAGAACCTGTTATCACGTTTCAGGTTCTGGTTCCTCTCCTCGCTATCAACTCATTTCCCTCCCAGACTCACTATCAAGCCCGAACATTCCTTTCGCTATTTATCCTTAAGCTATTTCCCTAGCTATTCACCAAAACAACTCACCTAAACTATTCACCGGCTGAATGTTCCCCAAATAAATAAGGCTTCCGTTAGGGAAGCCTTATAAGTTTCACACAGACTAATTTCAGTTTGAGAATAGGCTCTGGCGTCGACTCTTAACAAACTGGGCAACAGCCACCAGCACGCCAATCAATAAAAATACGCCGAAAATGCCCACTAACCACTGTGGCATGGCGAGATTAAACAGGGTCCAGGATCTTTCTGCACAATCTCCGGTCGCAACGAATACGCCCGGCAGCCATTTGTTCAGCGGTAACCAAGCTGGAAAACGGGCCGCGATATCACAGGTAGTGAAAGGTGAAGGATGCAGCTGGAGCATGGTGTGTTTCCATGACAACAGAATGCCTTCGTAAGCACTATAGAGCCAAATAATGATCGCGCCGTAACGAAGCCAGGTCGCCGGGGCAATAGCGCCCACTATTCCTGCACCAAGAATGCCGAACAGTGCGCAACGCTCATAAATACACATCACACAGGGAAGCAACAACATGACATGTTGGAAATAAAGTGCTACTAATTCAAGGATTAGCGCAGTCAGTGCCATTAAGAGCCAGGCGCCGCGACCCTGCGAACAGCGATTAAGATATTGCAACATAAGTTTATCTTCCATGCAGTAAACTATCGACAGGCAGTGTAAACCAATTCACCTCAACTGCTAGTAAGTTGAGGGAAAAAATCTCTTTACTAAATGTTTAGTGATGGCTCTGCACAAAACGTCAACATCAGGCACTTTTTGCCCCAAACATTTTTAATAAGTACGGAACAGAAGCTACAACCTACGTTTTTCATCTGGTATGATGAGATGAATTATAACTTCTTAAAAGGCAGCTGAAGAAGCTGTAACGGAAAGCCACAAACATGGTTATCAAGGCTCAGAGTCCTGCCGGTTTTGCCGAAGAATATATTATTGAAAGTATTTGGAATAGCCGATTCCCTCCAGGTACCATTCTGCCAGCTGAAAGAGAACTTTCAGAACTGATTGGCGTCACTCGTACCACGCTGCGCGAAGTCCTACAGCGTCTGGCGCGCGATGGCTGGTTGACCATTCAGCACGGTAAACCCACTAAAGTGAACAACTTTTGGGAAACCTCCAATCTCAATATTCTGGAAACGCTGGCGCGTCTGGATTACGAAAGTGTGCCGCAGCTGATTGATAATTTGCTGTCAGTACGAACCAATATTGCGACTATTTTCATTCGTAAAGCCATGCGCACCAATCCTGATGAAGTACAAACAGTATTGGCTAAAGCCTCTGTCACCGAAGATACTTCAGAAGCGTTTACCGAACTGGATTACGGTATTTTCCGTGGTTTGGCGTTTGCTTCGGGTAATCCTATTTATGGATTGATTATCAACGGATTACGTGGGCTTTATACTCGCGTTGGGCGCTACTATTTCTCTAATCCTGCCGCTCGTAAATTAGCAATCGATTTCTATCTGAAGCTGTCTTCACTTTGTGAAGAGAAAAAGTTTGATCAAATCGTCGACTGCGTGCGCGGTTACGGTAAAGACAGTGGGACAATCTGGCACAGCATGCAAGGTGCGATGCCGAGCGATATTGCTGACCAGCGTCGTTAAGTCCAGACTTGCGTTAAGCCAAAAGAAGAGGGCGCTTTAATAGCGCCCTTTTTCGTATTAAATATTTGGAATTTTGAGCAAAAGATTAAAGCGCTGAAGAGCGCGGCGGGCAGCGTTCCAGCGTCTCGACACTGCCGTCTTCATTAAGCTGCTCCATATAAACGTCAAATCCCCACAGGCGATGAATATGCTTCATCACTTCGCGGCGGCTCTTGTCCAGCGGTGCGCGATCCTGAGGAATATAACGCAGGGTCAGCGAGCGATCGCCACGCAAATCCACGTTCCATACCTGAATATTCGGCTCATGATTGCTCAGATTATACTGCGCTGAAAGCTCCTGACGGATAGCCCGGTAACCTTCTTCATTATGAATCGAAGAGATTTCGAGGAAATTGTTGCGATCGTCATCGAGCACGGTAAACAGGCGGAAGTCGCGCATCACCTTTGGCGAAAGGAATTGGCTAATAAAGCTTTCATCCTTAAAGTCGCGCATCGCAAAATGCAGCGTTTCGAGCCAGTCAGAGCCGGCAATATCCGGGAACCAGTATTTATCCTCTTCGGTCGGCTCCTGACACATACGTTTTATGTCCTGGAACATGGCGAAGCCCAGCGCATAAGGGTTAATTCCGCTGTAATACGGGCTGTTATAAGGCGGCTGGAACACTACATTCGTGTGGCTGTGCAGGAACTCCAGAATAAAGCGATCGCTGACTTTTCCTTCATCATAAAGGTGATTAAGGATGGTGTAATGCCAGAAGGTCGCCCATCCTTCGTTCATGACCTGAGTCTGTTTTTGCGGATAAAAATATTGGCTGATTTTACGCACAATTCGCAAAATCTCGCGCTGCCAAGGCTCCAACAGCGGGGCATTTTTTTCCATAAAGTACAGCAGATTTTCCTGCGGCTCAGAAGGGAAACGACGCACCTGCTCCGGCGCATTTTCTTTATCTTTGCGCGGCAGAGTCTTCCACAGAGTATTTACCTGGCTTTGCAGATAAGCTTCACGGCTCTCCTGACGGGCTTTTTCTTCTATTAGCGAAATTTTCTGCGGGCGTTTATAGCGATCGACGCCGTAGTTCATCAGCGCATGGCAGGAGTCGAGCAGGCGTTCAACCTCTTCTTCGCCGTAGCGCTCCTCACACTGGCTTATATAACGTCGTGCGAAAATCAGGTAATCGACGATAGAGCTTGCGTCGGTCCAGCTGCGAAACAGGTAATTATTTTTAAAAAATGAGTTATGACCATAACAGGCATGGGCAATTACCAGCGCCTGCATGGTAATGGTGTTTTCTTCCATCAAATAAGCAATACAAGGATTGGAATTAATCACAATCTCGTAGGCCAGACCTTGCTGACCGTGTTTGTAGCGCTGTTCTGTTTCGATAAATTTCTTACCGAAAGACCAATGGGTATAGTTGATAGGCATACCGATGCTGGAATAGGCATCCATCATCTGTTCGGAGGTGATTATCTCGATTTGATGCGGGTAGGTTTCGAGCCGATAACTCTTGGCAACCCGGTCAATCTCTTCAAGATAAGTCTGGAGCAACTCAAACGTCCAGTCTGGTCCATCACTCAAACGTTTGTCTTCAGTTTTGTGTTCCTGGGTCTTTGTCGTCATCAGCGCACCCTCAGTCAGTTACGGACGCAACAGTGTTTTAAAAATATGCATCCACTATTAATCGTAGCTCAATCTCAACCTCGTGCAGGCGCAAGAGCATATTTATATGCATTTTCATTGCCTTAACGATTTAACAATTTTAGCTGGGGCAAACCGGGGCGCGAGACATTTCCCCGGTTAAGAAATCTATATCCCTAGCAGCGGATAGTGTCAATAACTAAGCAAAGGAATGCTTTGTAAAGAAACGCTTAAGGTTCACCGAGGGGAGCACAAATGGGTTCTTTCACCCGAAAGTTAAACAGCAGATGGCTTGCCAGGGCGAGCAGGCAAACTCCTGACGCGCCATAGATAAGGACATCGCTAAATCCGGCAATTAAGGCCTCGCGGGCTAGTGAAGAGAATGCTGGCGGTAAAATATTTTCGCCGCCGGCCAATTGCTCAGCCATGGATTGCAGACTTAGAGCAGAGCTATCTCCAGGAAATTCTGTATGCAACCTTTCATATAGTTCTCCATGCAACAAGAAAAGTGCCCCGAGAGCCTGCTTTACTCCGGCAACCAGCAAGGTTCCCATCATGGCGATATTAACGGCCAGCGTGATGAGTCGGGCGCTCATATCCATCCCGGAAGCCATACCCGCGCGGCTGGCAGGAAGAGAACCGGTAGTGGTATGCGTGACCGGCGAATTGGTGAGCCCCAGTGCAATGCCTGCTATCAAAGCGCCGGGCAGCACGCCAAATGTCGAGTGAATACCTATACGCATCAGCATAAAGCCGATGCCAATCCCGAATAATCCGGCGGGAATAATCTTGCCTGCGCCGAACCTTGAAACCAGGTGGCTGGCGAACGGCGGCATCAGCAGGGTAGGCAACGTATACGCCAGCAGGCACAGCCCGGAAACCAAAATGTTATTGCCGAGCATGGTCTGGAAATATAGAGGCAGGTAAATCATAAAAGGCCAAAAGCTAAAATTCATGCCAATCGAACCTAACAACGCTCCGGAGAAAGCGCGGTTTCTAAATACGGTAAAATCAAACATCGGGTGCGGGTGGCGTCGTTCAGTAAAGATAAACATCAGCAGGCTGAGCATTGCCACGCCGATAATCATGAGTCCGTTAGCGCCCAGATAGCCTATTTGGCCTCCCTGTGTAATGTAAAATGTCAGGCACAGCACGGTAACGGTCAGTGAGATCAATCCAATAACATCTAATGGTTTTTTTTCAAGGTCACGAGATTCCTCGATATTTTTCAACGCCAGCGTGCCGGTGATGGCCGCAATCAAGACGTGGATCAAAAAGACCCACTGCCAGCTCGCCAGCGTTACTATCAAACTGCCAATCATCGGCCCAAATCCTAGGCCAAAACCAAACACTACGCCCCAGCAGGTAAATGCCAGATTGCGGGCCTTACCGGGTGGAAACTGCGATGAAAGAATAGCAATCAGGCAAATAAGCATCGCGCCGCCGGAGATGCCCTGCAGAAAACGTCCCACGATAATCATCAAGGCTGAATAGGCGATTCCACAGACAAAAGATGTCACGCCGAATCCAATAATGCTGATTAAAAATAATCTCTTGCGACCAAATCGATCAGCCAGCGTACCGGTCGCCATCAGTACGGTGGTGCAGGCCAGAGTGTAAGCGTTCATTATCCATTGCAGTTGGGTAAAGCTGGCATGGATCTGTTTTTCGAGAATCGGAAGGATCACCGGAATGCTCGATATCTCTAATCCAGACATCATGGCAGCCAGGCACACCGAGGTAAGTGCAAGCTTGTTTTTGGTCGAAAATGAAAAGTTTTTAGTTGAGGGCAAAACGGCCATAAGAAAGTCCTGTTTCGTAGCTAAGGCCGTCAGCATGAAAGATCTGACTAATACTGGAAATATAGGGCTGTGCCATATATCGTCAATATTGTGCCAATCAACATGATGCTCATTAAGAATGTGCCAAATAAACTTATACCAATGACGAACGTGTCAATGACGAACGTGCCCATTAAAAACGTGGAAATTATGCCAACTCATTCTGCTGTCCCTGCGTTTAATAGAAGGCTGGTATTACTGGCCTATGAACGCCTTTGTACTTTCGAATTTGGAATTGCCGTTGAAGCGTTTGGCCGTGCCGATGAAACCACCGGAGAGCCGTTATATGACATGGCGGTCGCCTCGGTTGAAAATGGCATCTTTGGTGCACAGGGCGGGATCCGGCTGGTGGTCGATGGCGGGCTGGAACTGCTCGAGGGAGCCGGAACGGTTGTTATCCCCGGTTGGCGCAGTATTGACGAAGCGCCGTCTGCAGAGCTTATCGCCGCGTTACAGCAGGCGCATGCCCAAGGGACGAGAATTGTCTCGATATGTGCCGGAAGTTTTGTGCTGGCACAGGCCGGATTACTCAACGGAAAACGCGCCACCGCTCACTGGAACAGCACACAGGCATTGGCCGAAAGATATCCTGAAATTGACGTTTGCCACGGGGTCATTTATGTCGATGAAGGCAGCCTGATTACTTCCTCTGGCGGTGCGGCGGGCGTCGATTTATGCCTTTACCTGATTCGCCGGGATTATGGTGCCGTCGTTGCGAATCGAGCGGCGCGGAGAATGGTGACTTTTTCTCATCGTGAAGGAAATCAGGCGCAATATTTGCAGCAACCAGTGACAGGCCGCGAGAGTAAAAGTCTTTCGCCGATGCTGGACAGGCTGCGCAGTTGCCTGGACAAGCCGCTGGCAATTGCTGAACTGGCCGCCGAGGCGGGAATGAGTCGTCGCACATTCTTGCGTCGTTTTCAGGAGGCGACAGGCACAAGTCCGGGCGAATGGATGCTAAGTATCAGATTACAAAATGCTTGCCGACTGCTTGAAAGCGAAACAGTCAGTATTGAATATATTGCCGAGCTTTCCGGGTTTGGATCGGCTGAAACGCTGCGCCATCATTTTAGGCAACGGCTGGGGATTTCCCCTACGCAGTATCGCAGGCAGGCACTGGGAATGCGGCTTATTCAGCCATCTGGCGTGTGAACTCCCGTAAACGTCTTAAAACGGGGATTATAAACCTCCATGCTCACTAAAAGTGCATGCCATGGTGCAGAAACACAGTATCTCAATTAATGATGATTGGGTGGTGTAATGTTTCAGTTTATTGGCTATTAACCAGCATTTAATCCTGCTTCAATGTTTGCTTTGTCACGGTTAAATGTCTTTGATAGCAATGATAGCATTGCTATCAAATAGCCAGAAATTGCTCCCAATCAGCAGGAAATATTGCTGTATATCGTTATTTAGTCGCGCCTATTGAAAAGTTATTCAGTTTCAACGATAAATGTTTGTGAAATTCTTCACAACTCTGGCGACAAATGTTGGGTTACCGCTGCTTTCAGGTTAACTTCTGCGCCAGAATATTATGCTTTGTAGTAAGCCGAACTGGAGTTGAGTATGCGAGTGGTGATTTTAGGCAGTGGTGTAGTGGGTGTCGCCAGTGCATGGTATCTGGCAAAAGCGGGACATGAGGTCACGGTTATTGACCGTCAGTCAGGCCCGGCCGAAGAGACCAGCGCAGGTAATGCCGGTCAGATCTCACCCGGTTATGCCGCGCCATGGGCTGCTCCCGGCGTTCCGTTGAAAGCTATCAAATGGATGTTCCAAAAGCATGCGCCTTTGGCTATTCGGCTTGACGGTACCAGCAACCAGTTGAAATGGATGTGGCAGATGCTGCGTAACTGCGACATGCGCCATTATCAAACCAACAAAAGCCGCATGGTGCGACTGGCCGAGTACAGCCGTGATTGCCTGAAAGCATTGCGCGAAGACACCGGTATTCAGTATGAAGGTCGTCAGGGCGGCACGTTGCAACTGTTCCGTACCGAGCAGCAGTTTGCCAGCGCGTATAAAGATATTGCCGTGCTCGAAGAAGCCGGCGTGCCTTATCAACTGCTTGAATCTAGCCAACTTGCCAGCGCTGAACCCGCATTGGCGCAGGTTGCCCACAAGCTGACCGGCGGATTGCGTTTGCCGAACGATGAAACCGGCGACTGCCAGCTTTTCACGCGTCAACTGGCAGAAATGGCGCGTCAGGCCGGAGTGAAATTCGAATTTAATAAAAATGTTGACCGTTTACTGGTCGAGAATGGTCAAATTGCTGGCGTGCAGTGCGGTACTGAAGTGGTAAAAGCGGATGCTTACGTCGTGGCATTTGGCTCCTATTCAACCTCGCTGTTAGCGAATCTGGTCTCGATACCGGTTTATCCGCTGAAAGGGTATTCATTAACTATCCCGATTACCGATGAAGCTTCAGCGCCGTTCTCAACCGTGCTTGATGAAACTTATAAAATCGCGATTACGCGTTTTGACCAGCGGATCCGCGTGGGAGGAATGGCAGAGATTGTTGGTTTTAACACTCAGTTGGCGAAAGCACGTCGCGAAACGCTGGAAATGGTGGTGAAAGATCTCTATCCCAACGGCGGTCGCGTTGAAGATGCCACCTTCTGGACCGGTCTGCGCCCGATGACGCCAGACGGTACGCCAATTGTGGGCAAGACAACCTTGAAAAATCTTTATCTCAATACCGGGCACGGCACCTTAGGCTGGACTATGGCCTGCGGTTCGGGCCAACTGCTGGCGGATATTATGTCAGGCGTGACGCCGGCAATTCCGTCTGACGATTTGTCCGTTGAGCGTTACAGCGCAGGATTTATCGCTCACGGTGATAACAATCAAAAAATGCATCCGGTAGGCTAAAGCTTCCTGAGTTGAGATAGGAAAAACCAATGTCCGCCGCAATCAATACGGCGGACATTAAGACGATTTAATTCAGGAGATGTCATGCCACGCCCGATTTCTGCCACTCTGTCGATGTCTGCATTACAAAACAATTTACAGGTGGTTCGTCGTCATGCCCCCAACAGCAAGGTCTGGTCGGTGGTTAAAGCCAACGCCTATGGTCACGGCATTGCGCGCATCTGGCAAAGCCTGACGGCAACGGACGGTTTTGCGTTATTAGATTTTCATGAAGCGATTTTATTAAGAGAATCCGGTTGGCAGGGGCCGATATTGCTGCTCGAGGGTTTTTTCAGCGCGGAAGACTTGCTGGCTATCGACAATTACCGTTTGACCACGTCGGTGCACAGCCGCTGGCAGCTCGAAGCGTTGGCTGCCGCAAAAGTCAGTGCTCCGATTAATATCTATCTCAAGATTAACAGTGGAATGAACCGACTCGGATTTCAACCGGCCGAGGCTAGCGAAATCTGGCATCAGTTGCGTGCCATGCCGCAAGTCGGCGAGATTACGCTGATGAGCCATTTTGCCGGGGCGGATAGTCTTGAGGGCGTTAACTGGCAGGTTGATAATATTGAAAAAGGCACCCACAAACTTCCTGGGCCACGTTCATTGGCAAACTCTGCGGCCACGTTGTGGCACCCACAGACTCACCATGATTGGGTACGGCCGGGAATTATCCTTTATGGTGCTTCGCCTAGCGGTAACATGTTAGATATTGCCAACACGGGTTTAAAACCGGTGATGCAACTGCGCAGCGAACTGATTGCGGTGCAAAATCTGCAGGTTGGCGATCGCGTAGGTTACAGTGGGCGTTATCGTGCTGAACGCGAGCATCCTATCGGCGTAGTGGCCTGTGGTTATGCCGATGGCTACCCGCGCCACGCGCCAACCGGTACGCCAATCATCGTCGATGGAGTGAAAACGGTGACCCTTGGAACTGTCTCGATGGACATGTTGATGGTCGATCTCACGCCTTGTCCGCAGGCAAAAATCGGGTCTCAGGTTGAACTGTGGGGAGACCAGTTGCCGGTCGATGAGGTGGCGAGCGCGGCGGGCACTCTGGGATATGAGCTTCTGACCGCGTTGGCACCCCGAGTGCCGGTGATCGTTGCCTGATTTGAATACGATTAATTATTAAAAATAATGACGTTTATCAAGCTGGCCCGCGTGGGCCAGTTTTCACGGCTAATTTTTAAAACCATTCCTCAAGATGGAGTGATCATTTCACCGCAGCAATAATGGTTCCTTTAATCTTTTTACTATGACGTTTTGCCATCCAGGCCCAGACAAAAGCCGTCAGCATCACCAGTCCCAGGCTCGCTTTAGGGGCTAACGGCAAGGCCATCGCTATCAAGCCCAGAGCGGCACCTCCCGCCATTTGCACAAATCCCACCAACGCTCCGGCAATACCGGCTTCCTTGGAATAGGGCTCAAGCGCATAGCTGGTGGCCGGGCCAATGACAAAAGCTAAGCCCGCACACGCGCTGGCGACCGGCAACATATAAACCCAGGTTGAAAGCTGTGTGGCTGCCGGCAATAAATACAATCCTGCAAACAGCGCCGTTCCACCCAATAACATCAAGATAGCGCCGGTGGTTAGACAGGCCGGACGTCCAACTTTACGAATGATGCGACTAGAGATAAAACTCATCAGCATGATCCAGAAACCGTTAGCGCCGAAGACCAGAGAGAACTCGAGAGGAGTCAGGCCACCGCGAGTCATCAGTACCGTGGGCGCCAGTGAGACATAGGTTAAAGCCATCCCCATGGATCCGGCGTTTACCAGAGCGAAGATAAGGAAGTTTCTGTCTCGCAAAATACGCCAATATTGACGCAGTGGCAGGCTGCCGACCTGTTTGGTATTGGCCGGGCGCGTTTCTGGTAAAAAGATCACGACCAGCAATAAGGTGACCAGCGTGTAGCCGCAGAGAGCCCAAAACGGCGCACGCCAGCCGTAGTACTGGGCAATCAGCCCGCCAATGAGCGGCGCCAAAGCGGGAACAATATTTAACGTCCCATTAAGGAAACCGAAGGCGCGGGCTGCATCATCACCTTCCAGCCGGTCACGCACGCTGCTGAAAATAACCACCGAGGTGCAGCAAACGCCCAGGCTTTGTACCACGCGAGAAGCCATAAACAGAGCCGCGCTGGAGGCGGTGGCGGCCAGAATCGCGCCGCATACATAAAGTATGATGCCGGCAATCGCAACCGGGCGGCGACCGTAGCGGTCAACCAGAGGACCAGCCAAAAGTTGTCCCAGCCCTAAAACCAGAATAAACAAAGAGATAGAAGACTGGATCACGCTCTCGCTGCTGTTCAATCCGCTGGCGATCGCCGGAATAGCAGGGAGATAGAGATCGATGCCCAGTGGGCCGAGAAGAACCAGAGTTAATAATATAAAAAGGAATTTTTGCATATTGTTGCCGCGCATCCATTCAAAAAAGGGAACAAGAGTAATGATTTCGTTATGAAATTAAAAGTATTACTCGACATAAAGGGGAAAGGAAAGGCAAAAAGAAAAGGGGAAATAGGGAGGATGCGGGTAAGGATTAAGCAAACAGGACATCCTGACAGATGTCCTGGATAATGAAGTAGTTAGAAAGGGTTATTTCCAGAAATCATCAAATACGGTAACTGGCGGCTGGCGTTTATGTTCAGTACGCAGATACCAATTTTCGATAATTTTTGCGTATTGCGTTTCAATCGTTTTGCCTTCCAGATAATCGTCAATCAATTCATAAGTTACGCCAAGGGCGGCTTCGTCAGGCAGTGCGGGGCGGTTATCCTCGAGATCGGCGGTCGGTGCTTTAGTATAAAGGTGTTCAGGACAGCCCAAATGTTTAAGCAGAGCTTTGCCCTGACGTTTGTTTAAACGGAAAATAGGGTTGATATCGGTTCCGCCGTCACCGTATTTGGTGAAGAAACCTGTGACCGCTTCTGCTGCATGGTCGGTACCCACCACCACGCCCGCCTTCATGCCAGCAATACTGTATTGAGCTTTCATTCGTTCGCGGGCTTTTTCATTGCCCTTGATAAAATCGCTTAACTCAATGCCGACATCACGCAGAGTGGCCTCGCTGGCCAACACTGAATTCTTGATATTAACCGTTAACACATTGTCTGGTTTGATAAAGTCGATGGCGTCAAGACAGTCGGATTCATCAGCCTGCACGCCATAAGGCAGGCGAACGGCATAAAATTGATAACCCGCGTCTGGGAATTCATTTTGTAATTCGTTAATTGCCGTTTGGCAAAGCTTACCGGTAAGAGTAGAATCCTGCCCGCCGCTTATGCCGAGTACCAATGATTTAAGAAACGGGTGGGCGCGCAGGTAACTTTTTAAGAAATCGACGCTGA
The DNA here is from genome assembly GCA_963747655.1 of uncultured Gammaproteobacteria bacterium. GTDB lineage: Bacteria > Pseudomonadota > Gammaproteobacteria > Enterobacterales > Enterobacteriaceae > Rouxiella. The sequence goes on from CAVVFS010000001.1 coordinate 646,816, forward strand.
CGCGAACCTCCTGCTCGGCATCGATATTAGGTTTAACGTGCAGAGCCTGGATTATCTCTTGCTGAAGTGCCATGACTATTCCTCCTGAAGGGGCTGCCAGCGAAAACCGCGGCAAAGAATGCTGAATTAAACAATTAGTTTAAAACTAACCTGCTCCGGATGAAAGGACAAGGCGCGGGGGAATGTTAGCAGGAAATTACGCATTAATGGCTCTAGTAGTATCAGTATTGGTATACGGGTCAATGCGACATGGCTTTCACGGACATATAGCCATTATGAACCTAAAGTCATTATGAACGTAAAGCTATCAGCATCTTCAGGGACAGGGGCCTGTGAAGAAAAGTGTGCTTCATTTTTGAAATGTTAATCGAAGGTAAAGATCAACAAGTCAAAGCGTAATGTTTTTGTATATTTGGTTTTCAGGAAATATACAACCCTAGGAATCCTCTAAAAAATCAGGTGGCAAAAGGATATTACCTGCCTGGTGTTGTATATTCGTTGACTGTTAATTATGCAAGATGCCATCAGGTAATTCTGCATTAAAGGGTGTGCAGAGAATGGCATTCTACTATCACCAGCTTAATCTTGTTTTTTGCTTTACATCTATTGGGGATGCAAAATGTTTTTTAGTATTGTTCGTCGTTTACCGGCTTGCGCTTTAGTTTGTGGCGCGGCACTGTTCAGTGTTTCAACTCTTGCAGATACCGATGTGTTTACCGCATTGGATAACCCTGCCACCGCGAAGAAAAACTTCGATGGTAATGTGCAGGCTGGTTACACTGCGCAGACCGGCAATACAAAAAATAGCGATCTCAACGCCAATACCACGTTGACCTGGTTCCAGCCAAACACGGCTTACAGTATTTGGGGATCAGCGGTTAACAACTCCTCTTCTGGCGTGCGTTCATCCGAAAAATACCAGGCTGGAGCGCGTACTCGTTATAACCTGTCAGACGTTAATTACCTCTTTGGACAGGCAAACTGGCTAACCGACCGCTATAACGGTTATCACGCGCGTGATACCGCTACATTAGGTTATGGTCGCCAGATTTGGAACGGCCCGGTTCATACCCTGAACCTTGAAGCAGGTCCAGGCGTTCGTCACGACGAATTAATTGATGGTGGCAGTACGACCAAAGCGATTGCCTACGGCTCCGGTACTTATTCATATCAGATTACTGATACCGCGAAATTCAGCGAAGGCGTTTCCATTTTGGCCAGCGATGACACTACGCTGAACTCTGAAACCGCGCTTTCAGTCGCCATTAATAAGAGCTTTGCTCTGAAACTGGCATACGACGTGACTTATAACACTAAGCCGCCATCCAGCGCACCGCGTAAAACAGACACCGTTACTTCTATTAACCTGGTGTACAGTCTGTAAGTTAGCGAATAAACGCTCTGTCAGTTTAGTTAACAAAAAAACCAGCCTTCGGGTTGGTTTTTTTATTTGTATGATCTTATTTATGGTGAACAAGAGACCGTAATCAAAAGCAATCAACTGAAAAGAAAATAACTAGAAAGAGTTACTTTGCTAGCAAGGTGAATGAGGCTTGAAGGTTTGGTACAAAAAAAAGCCTACCCATAATGTGGGCAGGCTAAGAAAACATCCAATATTTACACAACATGCTATTGATAGCATCAAACATATTAACATCAAGCCAGGTCATACACTGTGAAAAATGAGTAATTGGGGATAGGTCGCCAAGACTGTTTAGCATTGGTTTATGCTAGCAATGTGTTCTTCAAGACTGTTTTACTTAAGTCAGGTTTTAAGAAAATCGAGTCGAAAAATAGTGATCAACTTAGCGGATTAAATTTGCCTTAAGGTTAATGATCAAGATACTTATACTGTATAAAATGCTTGCCGGGTTGATTACCTAACTTAACCAAACAGAGGATTAATTTGGCTTCTGTCAGTAATTTTATTAATGAAGTTTTTAGCGACGATTTAGATATGAGATTTATGTCACTTTTTTAAAAGTTCCAGACTTCGGCGGGTTGCTATCTTTAAAAGTATGAGATTTTCATCACTATTTTGGGTGATATCCTCTGTTAAGATTTTGTTATGTTTAAACGGGTAGGGACTAAGAAAATGCAGAGAATACATAGAACAAACAAAATGATGACCTTCAACGAAAAGGTATGGTTAGGGATTCTGGGGATTTGTTCTCTTTTCTGGATGTCACTTGTGCTAGCAGGAATTTTCGTCGTCATTGCCTGATTATTAGCAGGCAAATAGAGAAAGAGGATTAATGCTAAAATTAATAATAAAAAAAGGCCTGCACGTTATGTTTGAAGATTTTATGAAATCAAGAGTCTGGTTTCACTTTCATCATCTTCAAATTACGTTAGGCCTTACTGATTTTTGCAATAAAATACGCTAAAAATCGATGTTAAAGGTGTTCTTATCTGGATGCCATGTCTAGCAAGATCTATATCGGTAAGTTTTTTTTCTTCCAGACAACGTTGCTCTTATTTTTTACTTTAAAAATTACTCGTGGGATTGCTAGCGCTACAGACAGTGTGACTAATAATAAAAATATCTTTAATACAAACCCGCCTGAAAGAGAGTAAAGGAAATTAAAGTAGATGAGTGCTATCGCACAAAAAGCGAAACGTAAAATCATTATTAACTTTCGTTCACTTCTATTTATATGACCCTGAATCTTCTCACCACCACATTGATTGCATCGATCCAGTTCTTTTGCCAATTGAACTTCGCAAAAAGGACACTGATTTATCTCTGGTGAAGTTTGATTTTTCATTGCTATTTACCACATATTAAATTTTTTATGTATAAGGATTAGTCCAAATCCAGCGCGAAAATTCAGCTGCATTTCGATAACGTTACTTATCACCTGGTACAGAACAGATTTTCAATCAAATATTTTAAGCTTTCAGTATAAGCATTAGAGTTGATTGGCTTGTAAAAAAGTCTTTAAAAATTAATGGGTTAAATTAAATTTTCACTGGGTTTAAGATGTTTAAATAAAATAATGGGTTACTTGCAACAAAGGTTGGAATTACCCATATCAATCATTCTTAGTATTTTATTTTTAATAACAAAACTACATGATCGTGCTGTTCTATAATTTTAATATTTATTTTAATTTTAATGATGTATTAGTTTTAAAGAAATTAGTCAATGCGAAGTAATGACATCGATTAATATAATTCTAAATTATGTTGAAAGCTTCTTATAAAAATGTGCCTGTCTGAAAGTTAATTAAATCCATATTGATTATTATCTTCTGGTTTTAAATAGTACTAAATTTATACAAGCTCATTATCAAGGAGGATAATAATAAACGGATTTTATTTTTTTTCTATAAAAATCACGGTAAATGCAATAATAAAAATTTGGTGACGATATTTACCCTTCTGGCGATACAATCAACTGTTAGTTTGCTTTTAGTAGGATAATGTAAGGTTACAAGCGTGATAATTACTGTTGGATTCACTACTTATGGCCATTATAAGGCTTTTTTATCTAACACAGACTCAATATACGTCTTCTTCAGCCAGTAAGACCTGCTTAAGTTTAATAATTCTATATCAGTTTTATCTATGGCGTAATAAATATGCTCTATCATGACTTTGAAAGGCGTTAAATCGGAGTGCCGCTGAATGGATTAAATGCGCGTGCATAATATTGCCTGTGGCTCTGGCTTTAGTCATGAATTTTACAGAGTTTGATGATGGTTCGTTAAAGGACTTGGCGATGTTTTGCTGAAGTCTTAGATGATGGTTTTAAAATAAATAAAAAAAACCCGCAGAGAGCGGGTTATTAATTGCTTCAAATATTCAAAATTCCGTGAGGTGTCTGTCAACACTTCGGGGCGCATCTTAAGTCAAATTATCCACGGTTGCCATCTTTTGCCAATTAGAACGCATTAACTGCAAATTTTGTACAAATTAAAATCGATTTAAGGCGCTGTAGGGTAAGCGTGGTTCAAATCAGCGTTAACTTTTTGATTATGATGAGGTATTTAAACGACTTTGCAGGCATAAAAAAACAGCCGGAAAGTTGACCTAACCGGCTGTTTGCTTTTTTCTGAACATCTCGCTATGAAAGTCTAATTATCTAC
>CAVVFS010000002.1:0-518005 GCA_963747655.1 uncultured Gammaproteobacteria bacterium
ATGTTATTTGTTATCACTGGTTCGGTTGGTATTACTAATGTTGGTGTAATTAGTTAGAAATCAAGCAAGGAGGGTTGGTTAAAGATTTGAAGAGTATACTTCCTAGAGAATTCTATTGGGAAGTGTATAATAACTTAGAGGTGAGTAAGTTAACTGATTCTAATGTTTTTTTGACCGAAAGTAATATCATAAGTCATGACGTATTAAATGTTAATGAGGGATCAGAGCTAATAGTAAGCCTGGATAGTTTTGATAACGAAAATAAATCAGTATTTTTTGATAAAAGCAATAGCCGTTATATCCATATTTTATCAACCACAACACAGACATACCATTGATTGCAATGTCTAAATGCCTGATGATAAGATTCAGTTATTAGAGCGAGCGAAAATATTTAACTTTCATCCTGTATTTAGTAACAAAGATTTAAGTGCTATATGGACACTTCAATTGAGAAGATTGCCTCGAGAGTTATGGGGAAATGGGATTTGTTATGATTGATATTAATTACTTTGACTCTTTTTTAAGTAAACGGGAAAGGGTTGTATCTAATGATTTAATTGAAGAATTTACGACAACGGAATTAGCTAATGAGCTTTTTGATGAAGGCCTAATGATTATATGCTGGGGGATGGTGCCATGGGTGTATTATAAGCTGTTATTAATCCAGAAAATCATAATTTAATTACTTTAGGTATGAAAAGTAATTACCAAGGTAATTATAGTTTGAAAAGAAAAAATAAAGTTAGTAAGTGTAATACCTGGTAATATGCTGAATGACTGGAAAACCTGTAAAGAAAAAAAATGGCCAATATTGGAACTAGAGGGCAGTGGTGAGGGTGTAAAACTTGAGCTATACATCAATCCTGCATTGTCTCAGAGTGATAGTAACTATCCAATACCAACATTCAATATTATCCGTAAAAATGAAGAGTCCTTGTAGCAGAGCCTCTATTCGAATCAAGCGTTGAACAATGGAATTTGTTAAAATGCCATGTGTTTATCATACGATCTTTTCAGTGTTGGTAGCGACACGGTGGCATGAATATATCAAGAGAAAAATATGTCATGCGGTATCAATTAATGAAAGCTTAAAATAATAGACGGCGGTTTTATTTAAAGTTCTGGAGGTATACGACCGAATCCTTCGGCTTTTTTGTAGTGATCTTTTGCAATATAGTCATTAATTAAATTTTCTTTTCCCTACATAGTCAAGTTAAATAGATATATTATAGAGTGAGTTTTCGTTATAATAAAACAATACTAATTATTACTTTTGTAATATCTTGCGTTACTTTGATTTTAGATGAAATATTAACTATTCATTATTCAATCAAATGGTGAGATTTTATCTGCAAAGGCTTCTGTATCACCAGCAGAGCTTAAAGATGGGACTGGAGTTAATTCTAATTCTAGTGCTTGTGATGCAGCTAGAGCTATGGGCATCATAATGATGCTGCTGGCCACAAATTTGCTAAGAATATTAGGTGGTCAAGGTGGTCAAGGTGGTCAAGGTGGTCAAGGTGGTCAAGGTGGTCAAGGTGGTCAAGGTGGTCAAGGTGGTCAAGGGAGCGTGTTTACCTGGATTTTGAGGTACAAATGGTGGAGCATACAGAGTCTTCGGAAAGTAGGTCTAAGACTATGTAATCAGCTATGGGGCTGTAGATATAACGGGGAGTATATATAAATATTGAGTAAAAAGTCAAGCTGAGATTATTTATAATGTCTCACAAAAACGAGAATGCTGTACTTTACTCCGCTTTTGATAGCTAGATAATGGAATTTAATCCAGTTAAAATTCTGACTTACTTCATGAAAGAAATAAATAAATGGGAAAAATTATATCGTGATGCTTTATAAAAGATCTCTATATTAATAAAGGTCCATACTTAATTTAATTAAATGATATTTTTAGTAAATGGTGTAGTGTTAAAGAAAGAAGGTATGCATAGAAACATCAATGTAAATTAGCTTTCCTCCTGACTATGATACTGAAAATGATGAAATAATAGTTTTTGATGTTATAAAAAGAAAGTATTTATGACTGTTTAGAAAAAACGGGATTAAAAATCCGTGCTCCTCTATACACTACATTTTAAAATGAAAATTGGCGCATTGATTAAGAAAATTAACGGCTTAGTTAAATGAAAATAAATGGGTGAAAGAAATTTCTATAAGCTAAATTCCGTTGAGCAGCAAAGAAGTTGTTACCTTATAGGGCTCATAATGTACTGCGCTTTATTACTAATATAAGCAAAAATTTAATTAAGTCGGAAGCGATCCTAAATCCTGCGGCTTTTTACTTTCAGCCTCTCCACTTAGTTTCCACATATCCCTCTAATAACCGCGTGACGCACCTTAACGGTACGCCTGGAACTATGATATTCACGGCCGGACCACCGAAAAAGACAATGGGCAGACCTGCTGGCGCTATCGTTACGACGGCGAGCATCGGCTGAGTGAGGTGCTGGTCGAACCGCGCGATCGCAACCGGCCGCGCGTGAAAGTCAGCTTTGTCTACGACCCGCTGGGGCGACGCGTCGCGGGACCGGGTGAGTGGGCAGATTCAGGGCGTATTCGTCGGGCAAACCGGTTACGACAGTTCGTGTGGGAAGGGTTCCGACTGCTACAGGAAATCCGCGACGAGGTGCCGCTGACCTACGTTTACACCGACGCCAGCAGTTATGATCCGCTGGCGCGCATCGACGGCGTCGAGTCACCGGAAATCTTCTAGTTCCACACAACCAGCCAAACGGAATGCCGGAACGCATGACCGACGTGGAGGGTGGTGTGCGCTTCGAAAGGCAGAGCAGCGCGTCAGGGAAAACTGCTGCGAGACACCACCTGCAAGGGCCGGATTATTCGCAAAATATCCGCATGCAGGGCCACTATCCGGATACAGACGAATTTGTGAACAAATTTGAACAGCGCTTTAGCGCTGGCCCCGTGGGGTGAGTCTCAGGATGAGAAGGGTATTCGGGTTCACCACAATCTATCCGCTACTACGACCCTGATTATGCAAGGTTTACCCAGCAAGACCCGATCGGCTGGCGGATGAATCTTTATAGTTACGTTCCAAACCCGTTAGCATCGATCGATCCGCTGGGGTTGGCGAAGTGTGCACTCAAATCTGAACTCAAAGAGTTAGATCAGAGATTACGCTTCAGCCAAAGCTCTGTAAATGGAGCCGCAGATTTAACTCATAGTATGAAAACTAAAGGTTGGGCTGGTGATCCTGTTGATGTAGTCAGAATGAGTGATGGTAAATTAACAACCATTGATAATACACGTATTTTAGCTGCATCCAGGGCTGGCGTGAAAGTACAAGCCCGCATACATGAAGGTACAAGCTCATTGCCAAAAGAGTTTGTTGAGCGTTTCACTACTAAAAAAGGTGTTCCTTCTACGTGGCAAGAAGCGATTAATTTACGAATTGGTAAACAGGCTTTTTATGGATATAGAAATGGATATCCCAATGGTTCAGTTATTATAGGGTCGCTTGATTAGTATGAATCGATTATTAGACAAAGATGAATTGCCTCAATGGTTCTCATATCCTGTTGAGTTTAATAGAATAGTTGGGCAAGGGTTGCTTGATTTTGACCCTTGGATCATTTTAGAAAATGATAGACTCAGAACTCGTTATGAGGGTGTTAAACAACGTTATCCAAAAAGAGAGTTAATTCCCTTTTGCCCGAAGGGAAGATAATGATGACATAGCCTGTTGGGAAGTGAATAAAGGTGGACGAGTCATTATTATTACAATTTTCCGGTGAAGGTTATGAAAATATTAAAGAATTTGAGGATTTTGGAGCTGGTTACGAAGCGCTCTTGAAGCAACAATAGAATATGATGGCGAGTAACTCAGAATAAACCGAAGCCGGAAGCGATCCCCAGATCCTGCAGCCTTTTACCTTCAGCCGCCTCTCCTCGCGGCTGTCGGGGATCAGCAGCAGACAACCCGTCCACGGCGCAGCAGGCTGCGCCGCGTCCACCCGCCCTGGATAGTATGATCACTATTATCTGGCGTTGCGGGCAGCGGAAGACCCGATAGGGCTGGCGGGCGGGCTGAATTTATATTCTTATGCATTAAACCCATTAACTCAAATAGATCCATTGGGCTTATCTGCTGATGGAATTATGATGGTTTCAGCAGTTATGGGCAGTTCAATCAATTTGGTCAAGCCTTACAAACAGGTATGAGTAAATTGGGTTATCCCGGAGCGGTTTCATATATGCAAGGGAGTTCTGTTGCTGATGTAAGCTTCTCAACTGGGCAGCCTTTTGATCTTGGACATATTGTGGAGAGAAAATCAGTTTTGATGTCGCTATTTCACACCCGGGTTTATATCAACGTGCTAATTATTAGGCCTAGATAAAGGTGGGAGAACAGGTCCAGTTGATATGGGGAGTGATATTGCTAGACAGTTAGGTATTGATGATATATTGCAGAAGTTGTCTAAATATTTCAGGTGGAAGACCAGTGAATGCTACAATCTTGAATCCCCTGTTGAAATTAAAGGTAAAGGTATTCGAATTAAAGGGAAGTGTGGGGGATGACATATGAAGAAATCTTATTTTTTGAAATATGGAAGTAATGTATTAAAGAGGACATGAAAACGCCTCTTGATATTAAGTGGGATATATTTATGCTCGGAGAGTAATAGCCTTTATTTTGGTGTGTATTTTATTTATTCTGGTCTTCATGCTGATAAATTAACTATTAGATAATTATATATCATCATCACAAGAATGGTTGGATGAAGATAACAGGCAATTTAATACTTTGATAAATATAGCATTCACCAATGGAAAAAATGCTGATAGGTTAAGTAGGTATAAGTTTATGAAAAATGCTATTAATCAACTTAACTTAGCATCACTACTTGTTGATAAATGTATTGAGGAATCATCTTAAATAATTATTAAGAAGCCGAAAAGATCCTCTCTGGAGCTTCCCGGCTATTTTTATAACGCTTTTGCTAAAATGCTGATCCCCGTAGCGCCGCCTTAGTGGCGTTCTTAATATTCCGATTAGCCAGCTCAATATACAGCGCAGCTGGGACAGCCGAGGACGCCTGGTTGCGTTGAGCAATGAAAACGGCGAGGCTTATCGTTTCAACTGGGGAGCCGATTCGCTACTGCTCGAGGAAGTCGGGCTGGACGGCGTGGTCACGCGCTATGACTACGACGCCTGCGGGCGCACCGTGGCGCGCACCTTTGCCGCGGGTCATCCCGAAGCCATTATTCATCAATTTGCCTACAGTCCGGCGGGACAGCTGACTGCACGCACCACGCCGGAAGGCCAGACAGCGTACCGCTATACCGCCAATGGCCAGCTGGCACGACTGACTTTGCATCCACAATTGGGAGAGCAAAGCTGGAGCCGCGAAGCCGAGCAGGAACTGCGATTTAAGTACGATGCGTTGGGAAGAGTGATTGGCGAACAGGGTCCGCAGGGTAATCTGGGCTGGCAATACGACGCGCTGGGCAATCAAACTGCGGTCACTTTGCCACAGGGCCGCCAGTTGAAATACCTGTATTACGGCAGCGGACACCTGCTCAGCATCGCGCTGGATAACCTGCCGGTGAGCGATTTCACCCGTGACGCGCTGCACCGCGAGGTTAGCAGAACGCAGGGCCTGCTCACCACCCGCAGTGATTACGACAGGCTGGGACGACTGCAGCGCCGCGAGCTGTTTACCGGTCAGGCGCAGCGCCCGGCACCGCGTCAGGGATCGTCGCGTTTTGACTACGACTATCGCAATAACCTGATACGCGAAGAGCGCGACGAGAATGCGTTCAACAACAGCCGCTGGCAGTATGACGACGCCGGTCGCCTGCTGACACAGGACGGAACGCTGCGCGCACCCGAACAATGGCGCTGGGACGCCGCCGGCAATCCGTTAGATAAAAATGCGGCTGGGCTGACAGTCAGCCATAACCGCGTGACGCACCTTAACGGTACCCGCTGGAACTATGATATTCACGGCCGGACCACCGAAAAAGACAACGGCCAGACCTGCTGGCGCTATCGTTACGACGGCGAGCATCGGCTGAGTGAGGTGCTGATTGAACCGCGCGATCGCAACCGGCCGCGCGTGAAAGTCAGCTTTGTCTACGACCCGCTGGGGCGACGCATCAGCAAAACGGTGAGTCGGCAGATTCAGGGCGTCTCGTCGGGAAAACCGGTTACGACAAGATTCGTGTGGGAAGGATTCCGACTGCTACAGGAACTCCGCGACGAGGTGCCGCTGACCTACGTTTATACCGACGCCAGCAGTTATGATCCGCTGGCGCGCATCGACGGCATAGAGTCGCCGGAGATCTTCTGGTTCCATAATCAGCCCAACGGCTTGCCGGAACGCATGACCGACGTGGAGGGTAACCTGCGCTGGGAAGGGCAGAGCAGCGCGTGGGGAAAACTGCTGCGAGAAACCACCCTGCAAGGTCCGGATTATTCGCAAAATATCCGCATGCAGGGCCAGTATCTAGACAGAGAGACAGGCCTTCACTACAATCTATTCCGCTACTACGACCCTGATTCTGCACGATTTACCCAGCAAGACCCGATAGGGCTGGCGGGTGGGATAAACCTATATGCTTATGCGCCAAATCCGCTGGGGTGGGTGGATCCTTGGGGGTTGGCGAAGTGCCCAATACTAAAGCATGGAAAAAATGGTGAGATATTATCCGCCAAAACATCTGTATCGCCAACTGAGCTTAAAACTGGGACAGGGGTAAACTCAAGCGCACGTGATGCTGCCAGAGCTATGGGGCATCAAACAGATGATGCTGGTCATATTTTAGCTAAAGTGTTAGGCGGTCAAGGTGGTAAAGGTAATGTATTCCCGCAGTTGCCAGGAACTAATCGAGGCACATATAGAGTCTTCGAAAAATCTGTTAAAGACTATGTCGCTAAGAATGGGACTGTAGATATAGACTGGACGTTTATATATAATAATGGCGGAACAAGGCCAACTGACATTATTTATAATGTGTCTCAGAATGGGAACACTATTCTTTACTCTGTATTTGGAAATTGAAAAATGGAAAATGATCCGGTTGAGGTTTTAATCTTTTTTATGAAAGAAATGAATCAATGGGAAAACTCATATCGTGATGCATTTATGAAAGATCACGGCATTAAGAAAGAACCATATTTAATTGAATTAAATGATATTTTTAGCAAGTGGTGTACTGTTAAAGAAAGAAAACATGGTCGTCAAACATCAATGCAGGTTAGCTTTCCTCCTGACTATGACCCAGTAACCGATAAAATAGTAAATCATGACATTATAAAAAACAAAGCTTTTATTACAGTGCAAAAAGAAACAGGATTTAAAAATAGATACCTATATACATTGAATTTAAAAAATAAAGAGTGGCGTATTGATAAAAAAGAACGTTTTAGTTCAGAGGAAAATAAATGGGTGAGAGATAATCTATAACTAAAACCGTAGAGCAGCCAGCTATCGATCTGACTTAACACTGTTCCAACGCATATTACCGCCGTCAGCCCATTTGACGGCGCCGTCCACTAGCAGCTGACCTGATACAGCAAGGCCATGACGTGCTGGTTAACTTGTTGGTAACCACACCCCGAGACCAGTCGCAAACAGGAGCTATTTTTACTACCCGTAGCAGCTTCGATCGCCTCGGCAGGTTGCAGTGCCTGGTCTCGTCGCGCTACGGCTGTCATGACAGATCTTGAATTTATCATGCAAATAAGATGCTTGTTTTATTAATCTGGTCAACGAATCTTAATAAGAATAATCTTGTTTATAATTTCTTGCAGTGTTGTTCCGCCGATAACCTGTTAGGCAAGGGCAACACTAAGATAGCTATTGGTTAGATCTTAATTACGAATGCCGCGACACTAATTAATATCCGAAATTATGAGGTGTCTCATTTTGAATAAGTATGAAATTTTAGATAGCGTTGAAATTTTAGATAGCATTTAAGTTTCCGAGAGTATTCTTAACATCAAGCTGTCAAGTAAATATAAACAGTTCTTATCTGAAGAAATAAAGGATGCAGATGCTTATGAAATTAATACAAGTCAAGGGGTTACTGTATGTCTTTATAATTACCAAGATCTTGTAGAAAGAAATGAAATCTACACTATACAAGATTATGAATCAGAGTGTTTATTAATATGGCAGGATGGCGAACTTGGTTGCTTTATAAGCACTAAGGATAGTGGTGAGTTTGTCTATAGTTTAGATTTTGGTGCTTTGGGAAGTCTAGATATGGATGAAGAAGTTCAAGATATTTATAAATTAACAGCTTGATTTAAATTAACTAAGATTAACAATTCCGGAAATGTTTAAATAAGGTAGGTGGTTGCTAGTATAAGGTATATTAATCCTAGTGATAACCGTGGCGCAGACTCATCTATAGTCAATTCTCTCAAACCTTTTCCTGATGGAACTAAAGTAAAAATAAATTTTTAATAAATAGAGACATTAAATGAAATATTCAGCAATCCTTAGCGAATTATCTAATAAAAACGAAAGGCTAGAAAAAATCATAAATAATGTGCAATCAAAATTCGTAAAAACTGATAAGGCTATTCTTGAGTCATTAATTAAAATCTCTTTTATTCTTTATGTAGAAAATGATTTAAGTAATGCATTGCTAATAACGGATAGGCTATAAAAAATTCCATTTAATAATGATTATGACTATTGGGTATGGATTGAGTCTACGGTATCTCTTCGCGCAAAAATATCTGAGGTTATTAGTGACAATGAAAGGAAAAAAGATTCATTAAAAATAATTAATGAAGCATTGAATTATGGTGAAGGGTTGCAAAAGAAAATAAAAAATAACGTTCATAATCGATTTATGGCTGCTGAGGGTATTGAACTTGTTAATTTTGTAACTACTCAAGAAAATGTAAACATTTACGAAGAGTTTAATCATAGATTGATTTACTTAATGAAACTGATTAAGTTGGAAATTTTAGGTGCTTCGAATGAGTATCCAGTTGAAAAGGTAAGGAAGAATATTGGCAATAATGTTAAAGCAATGCAAAAACTTATCAGTAGCAATGATTTAGATGGCGTGCAGTCATTTAAATAATGAAAATTTTTTGGAAGGGCTCTTAATGTTTTTTGATTGGAGTTTTCATATGTGTTAAGAAAATTGACGCATATGATTGCTAACCTTTTGGATAGTGCTTTAAAATAAATCATGATATTGTGGTTTTTATATTCCCCGCTCACTACCTATCTAGATAGTGTTATTCATTATTGAATTACTTATGGTGATTTAGTTAAGTCGCGTTAATTTCCTATCAAAAAATTTTAGCGTTAAAAGTAATTTTTTATTTTTAGGTTAACTATTTGTTTTTTTCTCTTAAGAATTTATTGTCAGTTATTAGTTTAATAATAACTAAATGTTAATAGTATACAGCTATCTGCTGGAACAAATTTGAACAGCGCTTTAGCGCTGGCCTCGTAGGGTAAGTCTCAGGATGAGACGGGTATTCAGGCCTTCACTACAATCTATTCCGCTAATCTGTTTTGGTGCTATGATTCTGATTCTGCAAGGTTTACCCAGCAAGACCCGATAGGGCTGGCGGGCGGGATAAACCTTTATCAGTATGCACCCAATGCGCTGGGGTGGGTGGATCCTTGGGGGTTGAATTGCAAGAAATTAGAAGGTAAATACGAAGAAGTTATTAAATCTCCGCTTCCTCCTTCTTTGGCTGCCACTTTTACCAATAGTGAATATAGAACGGTTGTAACCACAAAGGATATTGCCATGTATAGGGTTTTCGGTGGTAATGCATCAATAGATGGGGCTTTCGTATCAACAGTCAGTTCTGGAAGTCGAATTCAGGCAAAACTTGATGCTGCTTTACTTCCTCAATGGAAGAACACCAGGCAGTACGAGGCAACCATACTTGTGCCTAAAGGAACCACGCTTCAAATTGGTGAAGTGGCACCACAAATAACCAAGTCAAATAGTGTCTTTTCAGGAGGGGCTGATCAAGTTATTCTTCCGAGAGGTTGGGACCAAAGTTGGGTCTTAGCTATTCGTGAAATAAATATCATATAGGAACAATAATGAATAAAGTTCAAGTTTTGAAAATATTAAAAGATACTTTATTGGAAATAAATAAAGAAGAGGTTCTAAAGAATAAAAAGGGATTGGGGACAATAGTTGTGAACTATAAGAAAACCATTGAAAAAATAAATAATGATACGCTTTCATATAATGAAATAACTAATTCCGTAAAAGCATATCTCGAAGTTTATAACGATTATGATAATGTATTGCTTTATAAAATGTCTGATGCAGAAGACGCTGTTGCTAAATATCTCAATAACTAATTTGTGAAAATTTATCAGCAAAAAAATTTATCTTGAAATTATATTACTTTAAGTAAAATTATAATAAAATTGATATAAATCAAAGCTAAAGTAATTAGTTAGTTCTAAAAGTGATTTCAAAATAGCCATTAAGATGAAAAAGCAAGATTTGGCTCGAGATATTCGGCATTCAAGGTAGCGAAAAAAGATGCAGGTATACTTACATCAAACCAGCCTGATAATATTTTCAATGTCAGGAACCAAAGGATGCAACAGTATAATAGTGTTTAAATGACCGATAGAAATGGTAACCCAGTACTGCATCCAATAACGAAACTACCTTTATGGGCAAAGGAATATCAATTTACCCGCTCTGATGGAACTAAAATAGTTATCCAAGATCACTCTGCCGGACATGATTTTGGTCAAGGAGGCATAAGGGATCAAGGTCCTCATTTTAATACGAGGTCATCTGATAACACCAGAACAGGATGTGTTGCTGGTACACTCGATCACTATAGTTATTAAAGAGATTAAAATGAATTAGACAGATCTTCCTTGTAATGAGTTACTGAAACGCGTTTTTGTGAATCCACCTAAAATAGGAAATATTGATATATTTGATATTGAGATAAAAAGAGATGGTCCAACAGTGATCGTTAGCTTTGATCTGATTGACATTTTACCAGATAATGCCCCCATAAAATGGGGGAGAGACTTTAATCGTTGTAGAATGGGGATTTGTTGTTTCGGTGTCTCGGGTTTATCTATAACCGGTTTGGCTACAAATGTAATCGCTAACATAGATTTTAAAATTATTGACGATATTACGAATGTTATTATTACTAGCGACAGCCTTAATATGAGCTTATCTTGCTCAGACATAACCGTAACTGGACCATCAGTATATAAAAGCAATTAAATAAAATCCGAAATATATTTCCTGCGCATGTTCTGGCCATCAGCATTGTGTTTTTAATTGCTGTTTCATTGCCTGCAGTCAATTCTCCTAAAGGTTGTCGGGAGAAGCTACTGACGGATATCCTGTATCTTCTTGCTGAGCCCCCTATAGATAACCGGTGGACGACTGATTTTAAACGTGACGAACTGTTCAGTAAAACCTGCTGGACAACCGCAGCGCCGAAATGGCAATAAGCCATAACCGACTGACACACCTTAACGGTACCCGCTGGAACTATGATATTCACGGCCGTACCACCGAAAAAGACAACGGCCAGACCTGCTGGCGCTATCGTTACGACGGCGAGCATCGGCTGAGTGAGGTGCTGGTTGAACCGCGCGATCGCAACCGGCCGCGCGTGAAAGTCAGCTTTGTCTACGACCCGCTGGGGCGACGCATCAGCAAAACGGTGAGTCGGCAAGTTCAGGGCGTCCCGTCCGGAAAACCGGTGACCACGCGATTTGTCTGGGAAGGGTTCCGGCTGTTGCAGGAACTCCGCGACGAGGTGCCGCTAACCTACGTTTATACCGACGCCAGCAGTTATGATCCGCTGGCGCGCATCGACGGCATAGAGTCGCCGGAGATCTTCTGGTTCCACAACCAGCCCAACGGCTTGCCAAAACGCATGACCGACGTGGAGGGTAATCTACGCTGGGAAGGGCAGAGCAGCGCGTGGGGAAAACTGCTGCGAGAAACCACCCTGCAAGGTCCGGATTATTCGCAAAATATCCGCATGTAGGGCCAGTATCTGGACAGAGACAAATTTGTCGGGAACAAATTTGAACAGCGCTTTAACGCTGGCCCCGTAGGGGTGAGTCTCAGGATGAGACGAGTATTCAGGCCTTCACTACAATCTATTCCGCTACTACGACCCTGATTCTGCACGATTTACCCAGCAAGACCCGATAGGGCTGGCGGGAGGGGTAAACCTGTACCAGTATGCGCCGAATCCGCTTAGCTGGGTTGATCCGCTGGGGCTGAGTAAGTGTGCTCTTGGTAAAGAGACAGGTAATTACTCAGCAGTGAAACTGGGTCCTTTAAAGGATGATATGGCCGAAACTTTTTCAGGTGGCAGATACAGAGAGATGGTTTTATCGAAAGATACAGATTTTTATCGAGCAGGTGTTTCAGGTAAACCTTTTGGGCAGTTCTTTAGTTTGGAACGGCCTCAAAGTGTTGTTCAGACAAGAGTGGATAAAGCTGTATTACCAAAATGGCCTAATGGAGGTGAATCACCTCTCAATAGTGTGTATAAGATAAAAATACCATCACGAACAAAGGTTTATGTTGGTAATGTTGGCTATCAGAATGGATACTACCTCGGTGGGACTGAGCAAATCGTTATACTCAAACCATGGGATATACCCGGTGCTAAAATTATAGGGGAATGGCCTCTCTTATGAAAAGTGAAATAAAAAAAGTCATCAAAGAAATAGTAAAAATATTATTAGCCCATGATGAGGTATCTTGGGCTGGATATTTTAAGAGTTGTGAAATGCAATTAAATGATGATTATCAGGAAGGGATTTATAATATCCGTAAAGTATATGGTGGGATGGGGTCTTTTAATGATCTAGTTCTGCATGAAAATGGACTTCCTTTAAAAAAAGAGAATGATAGATTAGATCAGCTTAGGCACGAATTGTATGATTTATCACGATAGCGAATGAAAAATAGCCGGAAGCGATCTCCCCGATCCTTCCGGCCTTTTACCTTCAGCCGCCCTTACGCCAGCATCTCGATCATCCGCTTTTTAGCCTGCTCCAGCTCCTGCTGCTGGGCCTTCAGCTGCTGCTCCATTACCCGCAGCCGCCTCTCCTCGCGGCTGTCGGGGATCAGCAGCAGACAGTCGTCCACGGCGCAGCAGGCTGCACCGCGTCCACCCGCCCTGATAATGATCGTCCTTACCTGGCGTTGTGGCAGCGGAAAGCGCTTGTATGATGCTGCGGTGCAGGTGCAGGTGCAGGTGCAGGTGCAGGTGCAGGTGCAGGTGCAGGTGCAGGCGCAGATGCCACGGCTGGGCGGCAGCGTACGCGGGCAAAAAGGCATGTCGGGGTATCAGGATTACGCGGCGGCTGAAAAAGCGCCTTGCCCGTCTGCTGGAGCCAGTCACCATGAGGGTTGAGGACGTCTTAAAAGTACGATGCTGTCGGGATAGCGCCTAAGACTCGATAGGGTTGGTGGGTGGGCTGAATTTATATTCTTATGCATCAAACCCATTAACTCAAATAGATCCATTGGGCTTATCTGCTGATGGAATTCCATATGGTTTCAGCAGCTATGGGCAGTTCAATCAATTTGGTCAAGCCTTACAAGCAGGTATGAGTAAATTGGGTTATCCCGGAGCGGTTTCATATATGCAAGGGAGTTCTGTTTCTGGTGTAAGCTTCTCAACGGGGCAGCCTTTTGATCTTGGACGTATAAGTGATTTTGAGATCCGCTGGCGCGCACCGACGGCATAGAGTCGCCGGAGATCTTCTGGTTCCACAACCAGTCAAACGGAATGCCGGAACGCATGACCGACGCAGAGGGCAATCTACGCTGGGAAGGGCAGAGCAGCGCGTGGGGAAAACTGCTGCGAGAAACCACCCTGCAAGGTCCGGATTATTTGCAAAATATCCGCATGCAGGGCCAGTATCTGGACAGAGACAAATTTTTCGGGAACAAATTTGAACAGCGCTTTGACGCTGGCCCCGTAGGGGTGAGTCTCAGGATGAGACGAGTATTCAGGCCTTCACTAAAATCTATTCCGCTACTACGACCCTGATTCTGCAAGGTTTACCCAGCAAGACCCGATAGGGTTGGCGGGCGGGATAAACCTTTATCAGTATGCACCCAATGCGCTGGGGTGGGTGGATCCTTGGGGGTTAAGTCAAGGGAAATGTTCTAATACGGAATCGCAACCAAGTTCTCCGTCCCCTAAGCGAGGTAACCAACCTAGAACTGCGGTAATCCATTGGCATGATAATCGTCATGCAGAGAATCGTTTTGGTCATTACTCTATTCAACTCAAAATTAATGGAATGAGTTTACATACCCATCAGGCTGGGATGCCAGGGGAGTCAACGATGATAACAACGCGCGGCTTTGAGCAATTACCACCAGCTACTAAAACAGCTGAAATAACATTACCGAAAGCAGATAGCTCTATTAAATACTTAGGCGGGGTGCTTGAAAAAAATGGTCCAATGTATGATCTAAAAACACAGAGCTGTGTAACACATGTTTGTGATGTATTAAGACATGGAGGGGTTGATGTGCCTCCAGACCTTGGAACGCAAATTAAATACCTTTTAAAATTAATGAAATAAGGGTGTGTATGTTTTCACTTTGTTCAATCCACGATATTGAAAAAAACTTGACAGTATCAATATCTATTAAAGAAGCATTGATAAATGATTTTGCGTTAAAATGTGTGGTGAAATTAACTGTCGTTGAGCCAGATAAGTGCATGAGTAAAAGTTATATTTATATTGATAGCGAATTATTTGAGGCGTTAGGTTTTGGAGATCGGAGTGATATTGTTTTATATGATAGAGATAAGAAGAACAAACAATTAAACGATCGATTACTAATCATAAGGTTAAGGCGCTTAGTAAGTGCTGTGTGCCCGAAATGTTTTTTTGAAAAATTAGGCCTTAGGGTATGTGATTAAATTTTTTAGTCTGAAAAGTTAATGTTGTATAGAAAAATTAGAAATTTATTTGTTTCACAACCAGCCCAACGGCCTGTCAGAACGCATGGCTGACGCCTGGGGCAAACTGCTGCGAGAAACCACCCTGCAAGGTCCCGATTATTCGCAAAATATCCGCATGCAGGGCCAGTATCTGGACAGAGACAAATTTGTCGGGAACAAATTTGAACAGCGCTTTAGCGCTGGCCCCGTAGGGGTGAGTCTCAGGATGAGACGAGTATTCGGGGCTTCACTACAATCTATTCCGATACTACGATCCTGATTCTGCAAGGTTTACCCAGCAAGACCCGATTGGGCTGGCGGGTGGGATAAACCTTTATAGTTACATTAAAAACCCCCTTACTTATATTGACCCGGTGGGCTTACAATCCTGTCGTTTAAAAAATATGGGAAAAACACCGAGTAAAACAATTAAGACAGGAAGAGAGGTTATTAATCGAATGCGAGCAGAGGGGCGTATTCGTGGTACAAAAGATAGAATGCAATTTAAAAGCTCAACAGATAATAAGTGGTACCGAATTCAAGACGGTGATATGGCTCACTTAACTGATGCTGTAACATATTAGAATCAGAAAGGTGGTTATTACGGCATGAAATCTCAAGAGGTTAGAGCATTTATGAGAGATTCAAATAATTATGAGTTGGAATATTACAGCTATAACCGATCTCAAGGCGCTCGGTTACTTGAAAGATATAAAGATTCAAGTGAGTTTATAGGGCCGACTGAGAGTTCTCAGTACTTTTAATAATTAAAGGATAATATTGAATGAAGGTTCTTTCTGAAGTTAATCAGAAATTAGAAGATGCTATAATCACCGTTGTTGAGAATGGTAATTCTTTTCATAACAATGGTTTTTTTGAGCAAGCCCTTAATGAATATTTTAAAGCCTGGGAGCTGCTTCCTGAAGTAAAACAAGATTGGGAAATTGCTAGTTGGATTTCTGCTTGCATTTTTAGTGCTTACTTTGATATGTCGGATTTTTCACAAGCAAAGGGCTGGGCTGAAATTGCGTTTAAAACTCGAGGGTCAGATATTGATACTGGCCCTATTATAGATTTAGGAATAGTTAATTATGAATTAAATCAGTTTGATGATGCATACAAGTATTTTAGTGATGCATATGATTTTGGTAAGGCTAGAGCATTTAAAGAAAGACCTAAGAAATACCTTGATTTTTACTTGAAAAATAAGAAAAGCCTAAGCCACTAATAATTTTTTAGTTTGTGAATTTTAAAATTTATTTTTTTGAAAGTAAAGCGGTTATTAAAACTCACTATTGATTAGATAAGTTTTTCTCTATAGTGAGAATCTAATTTCATCAGTATTTAAGGTGCTATGATGTTGGCTTTTTAAAAAAATTAAATCGATTTTGGATTTAGTTAATGAAATGGGAAAGCTCTCAATTCTTTTTTGTCTAAAATTTTAAATATTAATATGGCTTGAAATTCTGAGGGTTTTACATTAATGCAAGAGTTTGCCAATTTCACAAAAAATGTATTTTTAAAAAACTGATTAACCAAAAAAAGTTCTTGATTGATTTTCGTTTAATTCACCGGAACTTTGATATCTAAGGCTACGCCAGCGAAAAGATAATGCCCAGTGATTTATTAGTTCTACAACCAGCTAACGGCCTGTCCGAGCACATGATCTACGCGGAGGGTAATCTGCGCTGGGAAGGGCAGAGCAGCGCGTGAGGAAAACTGCTGCGAGAAACCACCCTGCAAGGTCCGGATTATTCGCAAAATATCCGCATGTAGGGCCAGTATCTGGACAGAGACAAATTTGTCGGGAACAAATTTGAACAGCGCTTTAACGCTGGCCCCGTAGGGGTGAGTCTCAGGATGAGACGAGTATTCGGGGCTTCACTACAATCTATTCCGCTACTACGACCCTGATTCTGCAAGGTTTACCCAGCAAGACCCGATAGGGCTAGCGGGAGGGATAAACCTTTATCAGTATGCACCGAATGCGTTGGGGTGGGTGGATCCTTGGGGGTTGACGCCTTGCAAAGGGTTGCCTTCGACGAGGCGAGCTGGTGGTAGTGGCAGTAATTATGACTCAGTTAATGGCCAAGGACTCTACGTGTTACATGATGGAAAAAGCATCCTGTATGTTGGAAGAGGAGATGCTCCCTCCCGTTTGGGTATACATGCTAATACTCCTGGTAAATCTCACTTAAGGCAAGATATTATTTCGAATAATAATTTGACTAAAGCAGAGGCTAAATATTTAGAACAAAAAATTATGGATTTAAATGGTGGAGCGAAATCTACGAATCCTACTACTAACTTGTTAAATAAAATAAGATCTTATAGCCCTAACAATCCTAATTCTGGAGATTATGATGTTGCCGGACACAGTTCTGTTTGGGGAGGATTGGTATTAAATGATATGCTTTCCATATTGAAAGGTAAAAGTTTATGAAAATAAAATATAGCGAAGGTGATATTTTTTCAATTCCTTTAGGCAACGAGGAATATTCAATATGCCAAGTGATTTGGGCACCTCAAGGTGATTATAAGAAGGTGTTTTCTTTTTGCGTTTTAAAATGTAAAAGCAAAGGTTCTAAGGTGGACTTTGATAATAGGGAAGCCTTTGAGTTGAGTGATAATGGGAATAAGATTAACGTTATATTTACTAGTGTAAAAAAAATATCTAATGGAGAGTGGTCAATTATAGGTCATGATAATTTGACTGATAAGAGTAAAGAGCTGCTTATTTTTGAAATTTCTGGAGATCTTCATAAGGGGGATGAATTTATAAGAAAGCTATCTATTAACGAATATGCAAACTTTACATCAATGTCTGTCTTTGGATTCGAACTTGTAAAAAATATTTTACTTTCTAATTAAAATTATTAGCCGATGAGCATTATTATTTTGTTCTCGGCTTTAATTAATACAATCACATGCATCATTTACAAAAAACGAATTAAATCTTGTTAAAAAAACTCTATCACGATAATGATATAAAAGTAAAGATAAAATTTTTTCTAACTTACCCATTGATTTTAAAATAAGTATATCCTCATGGCCCGCATATCGTTCTAATTATAGTAACTATTTATAATAGTAGTGTTCACGGCCTATTATAAATATGCAACTCGTCAAGGATTATCGCTCTAAGGCTACAATTCGCGTGCAGCGCGACGGGAATGCGTTCGACAACTACCTCTGGCTTTTGATAACGTCAGGATTTGTCTGCAATAGCTTCCCGATATGCCAGGAAACATCAAGAAATGCTACTTGTTAATGTTATTCCTGGTACCTCTTATGAGGTTGTAAAATAAAAACTGAGTTGGCTGATTTTATTATAAAATCCCACCAATATGGTGAGTTGGACTTAGTAGAAGTGGCAGTGGAATTTCTTTTTAACAACAGGGGTTGCCAGGATGATTATGAAATTTTAGAACAGGTAATTCAATCGACACTTAAATTAAATATCCTTAGTCAGGATTTGCTTAAAATTTATCTCAGTTGCTCGCCATTAGAAAGGTGGCAATAAGTTATATTTAATTTACCCTTAGGTACTCCTGAGCCCTTTTAGTTTAAATCGAGGGGCTTTATTATTGAAGGTAAGTGATTTTTAGGCAGTAAGTAATGAATATTATATATTTCCTCCATGGGACTTAATGAGCATGTATTAGTAGAGTGGGTCATATTCGATGTTGGACGAAAGTTGAAGTTATACACTCAATTTACATCTAAGTTGTTGGAGAAATTACTACCACGAAAATTAACCTCATTTACAATGATTGTTTCCCATTTCCCACCCTCAATCCATCACCACTCCCCATACCCCCCAACAAAACCCCACTTGCCCCAAAACCCCCTAATAACCTACCTAATCTCCTCCCTCACAAGCATAAACCTCCCCCTCAAGCCCAAAATCCCCCTCCTGGTCACTGACTCCAATCTCTGGCTCCATAGTTTTTGCCCGCTGGCGCTAACACCTGCTGAGGTTGTGTGGTTTAACTGTTAACAGAAACTCCACAGGCAAACAGACAGGTAACAGCATGGCTTGGGTTAATGACGACAAGGTTAATGAAATAAGATTGTTCAGTGGTCACGCGACGGCTATGAGTTAAGCACTGATCGCGAGAGGCTGGACATCGACAAGGTGCTACCATTTTCTCTCGGTACAATCCGAATGGGCCAGGGGCCTGACGCGCGAGATCATCGAGCGATCGATAGCCCATTCGATCGCGTTAGGGCCTTTACTATCAGGGCCAGCAGATTGGTTTTGCCCGCATCGTCACCGATTTCACCCGTCTGGCCTACGTCATGGATATTTTCATCGATGAGGCTTTTCGCGGCCGCGGGTTAGGCACCTGGTTATCGGCCGCGGTGCGCAGTCATCCTGACTTGGTCGGCGTAACCAAATGGATGCTGACGACTCGCGATGCCCAGCCGGTTTATCAGCGCGCCGGATGGAATCTGGTCAAGCATCCTGAAAACATCATGGAGATCACCCGTTCTAATCCTCCAGGTTCGTCAACCCTCGATGGCTGAAACGCTTCTCACCGTTAAGCCCCGCACTATAAAGGAAAGCACGCAATGACTTACCGAATTGGCGTTGATATCGGCGGGTCGTTTACCGATTTCGCCGTGCTGGACGAGCGCGATAACAGCATTCGTACCCTGAAAGTATTGTCCCGCCCCGACAGCCCCGGCAGCGAAATTACTACCGGCCTAGGTCAGTTGCGCGACAGTTTTGGCATCCGCCGCAGGACGTGCATTATTTCACACACGGCACTACCGTCGGGGTGAATGCGGTTATTCAGCGTAAAGGCGTCAAACTGGCGCTGTTTACCACCGAGGCTTTTGAGGACGTGCTCGAGCTTGCGCGATTGAAAATTCCCGCATATTCACGACCTATTTTCCCGCCGTCCTGATCCTTTAATTAGCCGCGACCGGGTGTTTGCTATTAAAGAGCGCACCGACAGTCAGGGGCGAATGCTGCAAGATGTTGACCCGGATTCAGTGATTGCGGCAGTTGAGAAGGCACGCGCGCTGGGTTGCGAAGGGATTGTCGTTTCGTTTTTACACGCTTATCGCAACGGCAGCAACGAGGCGCGAGTGCGTGAAATGGTGGCCGAATTGGCGCCGGAAATGCTGACCTCGTGCTCGGGTGAAATTTGGCCGATCATTCGAGAATACGAGCGCACTATAACTGCCACTATTAACGCCTATGTGCAGCCAAAAGTGATTAATTATCTTAGCGCTTTTGAGCGTGCGCTGGCTGAGATGGGCGTGCCGGTGCCGCCAAGGATCACGAAATCCAACGGCGGGGTGATGAGCGTGACTCAGGCCAAGGCCGAATGCGTACAGATGATCCTCTCTGGTACCGCCTCGGGCGTGATCGGTGCCGGTTATATCGCCGACCAGTGCGGTTATGACAAGCTATTAAGTCTGGACATTGGCGGTACCAGCGCCGACGTGGCGGTCATCGTCGACGGCAAGCCCGAATACGGTAGCTGGCGAGGTGATCGGCGAATTCCAGATTTTTATTCCTTCTGTTTCAGTAACTTCAGTAGGTCAGGGTGGCGGATCGCTGGCGTGGATAGACCGATTGGGAGTGTTACAGGTCGGGCCAGACAGCGCCGGATCGTTGCCGGGGCCGGTATGCTACGGGCGCGGCGGAAAGCAGGCGACAGTCACCGATGCGTTTGCCGCCTGCGGATTATTAGGCCACGGTGCGCTTGGCTATAGCGCGGTAAGCGTCGACGTTGCCGCAGCCCGCATGCGGTCGATTTGCTGGCACAGCCTCTTGGGGATATCGATTGAGGAAACCGCCGAAACCATTATCCAGCTGGCGATTTCCAGCATGTATACCGACACCAGCGGTTTAGTTTCACGTTTTGGTATCGATCCGCGCGAATTTTATTTCTTGGCCTTTGGCGGTGCCGGCCCGATGATGGGCTGTTATCTGGCCCGTGAGCTAAATATGAAAGGCGTGGTGGTGCCTCCTACGCCGGGCGTGCTTTCGGCTCTGGGCGGGCTGGTGGCCGACCTGAAAAATGATTTTATCCGCACGCTGTATCGCGATTTCACGTCAATTGTCATGGATGAAATGACCGAGGCGGCGACAACGTTGCAACGTGATGCAGAAGGCTGGTTGCTGCGTGAACATGGTGCAGATTTGCCTTATCAGCCTGCAATTTTCTGCCGATATGCGTTATCGCGGTCAGTCGTTTGAGATTGAAGTGCCGCTGGAAAATCACTGGCTGGCAGCGGGCGTGTCCCAGACTTCAAGCCTTGCCGCCATTGGCGAGGCGTTTAACCAGCAGCATCTGAAGATTTTCGGCCACAGCGATGCGCAGGCGGCGATGCAAATCATCAATCTGCGTTTGGTTATTACCTCGCCGACAGCGCGCCCAGACCTGAAAAAACTGCC
Organism: uncultured Gammaproteobacteria bacterium; assembly: GCA_963747655.1. Taxonomy (GTDB): domain Bacteria; phylum Pseudomonadota; class Gammaproteobacteria; order Enterobacterales; family Enterobacteriaceae; genus Rouxiella. Next base: position 21,375 of record CAVVFS010000002.1, read on the forward strand.
ACACAGCGATGCAAAAGTGCTCCGCAATCGGTGGTCAGCGCCTGGGTGGACGGGGCACAGCGTGACGTTGGCGTCGTGCGCCGTGAGCAACTGCTGGCGGGCCAAAGCCTTAACGGCCCGGCGATTATCGCTCAGGACGACTGCACAACCTGCGTGCCGACCGGCATGCGGGTCAGGTTGATAGCTTTTGGCAATCTGATTATTACCCCTTTTGAGGACACACAGCATGGCTATTGATGGACGCAATCTGCAAATTTTGGCCAATTACTGCGCCGCCGCGGCCGACGCGATGGCCTTTACGCTGATGCGCACCGCGCACTCGACCTTCGTGAAAGAGACAGAAGATTTCTCCTGCCAGATTGTCACTCGCGACGGGTTGGCGTTCGCCTCACCGCGCAGTTTTGGTGCACCCTGGTACAGCGGCATCGATTATGCGCCGGTTTTAGCGCTGATTAGCGACTATCAGGACGGGGATATTTGCATTACCAACGACTCCTATGCCGGAAATGTGGCGACTCATTCGCCGGATATTCACATCTGGAAGCCGGTATTTTATCAGGGGCAAATTGCCTGCTTCGTGGTGGGACACATCCACAATACCGACGTCGGCGGCGCGGTACCGGCTTCTCTGTCGCGTTCGCTGACCGAAATCGTGCAGGAGGGGATCCGCATTCCGCCGTTAAAAATCATTTCAGGCGGCATGTTGAATGAAGATGTGGCACGGATTATGCGTCTTAACGTCCGTGCACCGGATCAAAACTGGGGTGATTTCAACGCGCAAATCGCCTCGGTTAACATCGGTGAACGCAAGGTTCAGGAGATTATTGCCCGCTTTGGTATCGAAGATTTCCTGCAAGGGGTCGAGGGTATTCTCGACTACGCCGAGCAGCAGGCGCGCAATATTATTGCAACCCTTCCCGACGGAGAGTATTTCTATGCCGATTACGCTGACGAAGATACTGATGGCGGTTATCCCTGCCGCATCGCGGTTACGCTGCGCATTACGGGCGAAACCCTTGAGCTGGACTACACTGGAAGCGATCCGCAGCTCACGTCCTCACTGAATATGCCGACCGGCGGGCGTGAAAGGCATCCGCTGGCGTTGGTTGGCGTCACCTACGTACTGTCAACACTGGACAGCCGCCTGCTGCTCAATGCCGGAACCCTGCGTCCAACGCGCGCTATTTTGCCCCGCGGCACGGTAATGAACTGTGAGGAGCCCGCCGCGGTGGGCATGCGCTCTCTGACCTGCGCGGTGTCGCAAATAGCCACTCTCGGCGCATTTTCGCTGGCGGTTCCCGACAGATTGCCCGCCAACTCTCCCGGCGGCAACTCGATTGTCAATATTAAAACCGTTGACGCGCAGAGTCGCACCGTGGTGGCCTCGATTGGCCCGGTCGGCGGCGGCGCGGGCGGAACACCTCGCCACGATGGCCCCGACGGCTCTGGCGGTTTATCCGCCTTCCTTAAAAATACTCCGGTTGAAATCAATGAAGCCGAAGTGCCGATCCTGGTGCGTCGCTACGGGCTTTATCCCGACAGCGGTGGCGCAGGGCGCTATCGCGGCGGCATGGGTACGGTGATGGAGTTTGAAATTACCGCGCCTAATACGGTGGTGACCGCGCGTAACCGCAACCGCTCGGTTTTTACCTCTGCGGGCGCGGCGGGCGGTAATGCCGGTAAAAATTCCAGTTTCCAGACCAATCCCGGCACTGCCGTTGAAATCGAGCACGGCAATATTGACGTGATCAAATGCGGGCCGGGCGATATCGTCCGGCTGATAGGCCCCGGCGCGGGAGGTTACGGGCCGGCGCGAGAGCGTTCGCCGCAGAGCGTGCTGCGCGACGTACAGTGCGGTTTCGTGACTTTAGAGGGAGCGCGCCGCGATTACGGCGTGGTTATCCACAACGGCGCAATCGATGCTTTTGAAACCGAAATAATTCGCAGCAGCATGGCCGAACCCGGCGGCGAGCATTTTGATTACGGCACCGCGCGCACGGCGTTTGAAGCGATTTGGACCCGCCAGCGATACTAGCTGCTGACCGAGTTTCTGGCCTCGATGCCGGTGGTATGGCGACACTTCCTCAAGCATCAGGTGTTTGCCGCCGTTGCCGCCCAGCCCAGGCCGCAAGACGGAGCGGCAATGGCAGAACAAATGGCCGAAATCTTGCATGGATTACAGGATAAATTTCCGGCTATTCGCGGTCAACGACCGGCGTAATCGTCGCGGTAAGACATTCAAATGAGGACCGGCGCGCATGCTTAACTTATCGGTTCCCAACGCGATCGACAAAAAATCGCATGGTTCATTGCAGTCAAAGCTGCGCGAGAAAATTTCTGAGGCGATCGCCAACGGTGATTACGAGCAGGGGCAAACCCTGCCGTCGACCCGGATCATGGCCGAGCAGTTAAAGATTTCGCGCAATACCGTGACGCTGGTGTATGAAGAGCTGGCGGCGGAAGGGGTATTGATTTCAGAGCATCGGCGCGGCTTTTATGTTGCGCCGGACGCTATGGCCCGCCTGCCGCAGAGCCGTCCGTTGGAGATAAGCGTCGCCGTCGGTAGACTGGGACAGCAAGCTGGTGATCAACCCGGCCGCAATGGAGCACATTAGTCATCCGCAAGACTGGCGTACTAAAAAATACACCTTTATGTACGGCCAGCACGACCGCTGGATTTTTCCGATCTCAAGCTGGAGCAAATGCAGTCGCGACTCGTTGTCGCTGCATGACATGTACGACTGGACCGTAGATTATGTTGATGAGGACGACCCGGTTCTGCTCGATGCGTTTCGCCGTCGGGTGCTTCCACGCCGCGGATTCACTGCCAACGCTCAGGAGGTGCTGGTGACGGTGGGCGCGCAGCACGCGCTTTATTTGGCAATCCAGTGTTTAATCCGCCCTGGGATGGTGGTGGGAATTGAAGACCCGATCTATCCCGACGTCCGTAACCTAATGATTTTTCACGGTGCAGTGCTAAAACCGCTGCCGGTAGATAAGGACGGCCTGATCATCGATGAGGCACTTATAGGCTGCGATATCCTCTACGTTACGCCCAGCCACCAGTCGCCAACAACCGTGACGTTGTCACACGCTCGCCGTCGGCTGCTGCTGCAAATGGCCAAAGAACACGATTTTATTATCATCGAAGACGACTATGACACCGAGTCACGTTTCGGGCGCTTGCCTTCCAGCGCCCTTAAATCGATCGATACCGACGGTCGCGTAGTCTATGTCACTAGCCTGTCAAAATTGCTGTCGCCCGGGCTGCGGGTGGGATTTTTGGTCGGCCCGGTGCCGTTTATTCGTCAGGCGCGGGCGCTGCGCAGGATGAGCATTCGTCATCCGGCGGCGAATAATCAGCGCACCATTGCGCTATTTTTGAAGGGCGGTTATTACGAGTCACTGCTCAGGCGTTTTCACGAGGAGTACGCGCTGCGCTGGCATACCTTGCAGAAGGCTTTAAAGCAGTTTATTCCGCTGGCCGAGGTGGCAAGCTCGGAGGGGGGAAGTTCGGTCTGGCTGAAGTTTCCGCTGCATATCAACACCCGAGAACTTTCAGAGCGCGCCTACCAGCGTGACGTGTATATCCAGCCCGGAGAGAGCTATTTTCTTGCGCCCGACTGACGCGAACGGCCGCGTCCTACTCACTACATGCGTATCGGTTTTTCATCGATTAAGGCGACAGATATCGCCGACGGTATTGCTATCGTCGGCGATGTGGTCGATGAAATGCTTGACGGGATCAGCTCCCCAACACAATCACGCGATCGGCTGACGCAATGGTCGAAGGGCGGTGGGCAATGATCACCCGCGTGATATTCAGGGCAGCGATCGAAGCGTTAATATGTGCCTCGTTGTCGACATCGAGGTGGCTGGTGGCCTCATCGAGGAACAAAATACTCGGTCGACGGTGCAGCGCGCGGGCAATCAGCAGGCGCTGCTTTTGTCCGCCAGAAAGGCTGCCGCCCAGTTCGCTGATCAGCGTTTCATAGCCCATCGGCATCGCCATAATATCGTCGTGAATATTGCAGCGGCGCGCGCAGTCAATCAGGTATTCCGGGTCATTTTGCTCCTCAAAGCTGGCAATGTTCTCGGCGATCGAACCGGCAAACAGCGTATCTTCCTGCAATACGCAGGCGATACAGGCACGATAGTTGTTCATGCCGACCTTGCTGATATCCAGCCCGTTTAGCCGCACTTCGCCTGAGGTAGGCAGCAGCAGGCCTGCCAGCAGTTTCATCAGCGTGGTTTTGCCCATCCCCGAAGGACCGGTGATCGCCACGCTTTCTCCGGCCGCCACTTTCAGCGTGAGATTTTTAATCATCGGCGCGGAAAGCACGTCATATTGGAATGAGATGTTGTTCACCTCCAGCTCGGCGGCCTCTCCAGGGCGCAGCAGGGCGCGCTCCGGCACGAATTATTTCTTCTTCGGTGAGGGCAATATCGGCGATACGCTCCGAGTGCAGCGACAGCATGCGCAGCTGTAACACCATATCCAGCAGGTTGGCGGCGCGATCCGAAAACTGTCCGCGATAGGTGTTAAACGCGACAAACATCCCCAACGTCATATGGCCATCAATCACCTGATTTGCGCCAAGCCACAGCATCACAATCTGATCGAGGGTGGCAATGAGGGTGTTGCCACCCTGGAACATCATCTCATAGCGGGTTTTACGTACCGTCGCATTGGCGGTATCGATGTTCATATTCAGCCAGCGTTGTGCGCGGTTCGATGACAGCCCCAGCGCCTTCAAGGTGCCCATGCCGTACAGCGTTTCCATAAAATGCGAGCTGGCGCGGGCGTTTTTCACCAGCTGCTCTTCGGAAATCTGCCGATAGGTCGGGTAAGTACTGAGACGGAACAGGCAATAAAGGGTAGTGAAACCGAGAATGACCCACACCAGCCAGCCGCCGTACAGCACCATCATAACAGATCAGCCCGACCGACATAATGCCGTCCATCAGGCTGTTCACCACGTTTGAGGTCAAGGTGGTGCGCAGGGTATCCAGCGAGGTAAAGCGCGACTGGATATCACCGAGTTTACGCTTCTCGAAATAGGCCAACGGCAGCGCCAGCAGGTGGTCAAACAGCCTGGCCTTCCACTGCACGTCGATAAGCGTGGACATCACTAACGTAGTCCAGGATTTCAAAATACTGATACCCGTGCGGAACAGCACAAAGAACAGCAAGCCAAGGCAAATAAGCGTCAGCAGATTGGCGTCCTCTGCCGGGTATCACATGGTCCATGACGAGCTGCATGCCGACCGGTAATAGCAGATTTACCGCCTCGATTAACAGCGAAAAGCAAAACAGCTTGGTGAGGGTGGCAAAAATGCCGTTAACGTTGCGCCATCTTCCGGCGTAGATTCAGCCGGTTAACATTTTTCTTATGGCTGAAATTGGCGTCAGGCCACACTTCCAGCGCAATGCCGGTGAAGTGTGCCGACACCTCTTGCAGCCCTAAAACGCGTTTGCCGAAGGCCGGATCGTGCACCACGATACGTCCGCCCTTGGCCGAGAGCAGCACCACAAAGTGGTTCATATCCCAGTGCAGGATGCACGGCGTTTTCAGCTCTGAGAGTTCATCAATGTCCAGACGCAGTGCGCGCGATTTCAGGTTCAGCTGCTGGGTGACAGCCATCAGCGTTTTTAAGTTGACGCCGCGCGTGGAGACATCAAACTGCTGGCGCAGGCTGAGCAAATCGGTCTGTAATCCGTGATAGCCACAAATCATCGCCACACAGGCAAGCCGCATTCGGCAGCCTCGGTCTGAATAATTTGTGGCACCCTGCGCCGGAAGCTAAATGTAATTTTTGTACGAGTTGGTCTAACTGCTGCTTTATTCATATGTTCACCGGTCCGGTGATACTTTTTTTCAGGCTGTAGTAAGGGGAGAGCATCCATTGATACAGCGGTCGTTTCTCAAGAAAGAGCGTGGAGGTGGCCTGCATGCCGCTGGATAAAGCTAAAGGTTGTCCGTGCCAGCTCAGCGTGCCTTTATCAAGCGCCACGATGGCCTTGAAATAACTGCCATCGGTGAACTTGGTTTTGGTGCGGCGCACTGACATAGCCCGACATTTCTTTAGCGGTGCTCGGCGCACTGGCGACAGAAATTATTTTGCCGGGGAATTGGCCATATTTTTGGAATGGGAAAGCCGCATAGCTGACATTAATTTCCTCGCCTAAGATTAACGTAAGGGCGGCTGGCGTCTGGCAGCCAGGCAACCAGATAAAATGCGTGTTGGCTTTCCGGCACCAGCTGCACCAGACTGTCGCCGGTATTGACCATTTGGCCCGGCGTGACGCTCAGTGAGGAAATACTTCCTGCTGTTGGTGCGGTGATAATAATCAGATTTCTGGCATTGGCCTCCGCCAGATCGCGATCCAAGGTCTGTTGCTGATACAGCGACTGTGAGATCTGATTATCGAATTCAGCGGCTTTGGTGACTTTCTGGCTGGTCAGGTTACTAATTTGCAGCGATTGCTGAATAACCTGTGCGGTAAGATTTTGGAAAGAACTTTGTTGCTGATAATAGAGGTAACGCTGGTTATTTAGCTGGTCAGTAGTGATCAGACCTTTTTTAAGCGACAGGTTATAAGAGTCGAGACTTAGCCCATCGACTCAAGACCATCTTTCGCCGAGGCGAGCATTTTATTGAGACCGATCTGCGCTTGCTGATATTGCTCCAGCTGCTCTTGCAGATTAGCCAGCGTGGCTGTCTTGTTACTGCGCTGCTGGGCGATAATATCGTCCAGTTGCAATTTTTGTTTATTGATAGCGTCGAGCGTCGAGGTACTCACATTCCCGGATTGCGAGATTTGGCTGACGTCAATTTTATACAGAGGGGTACCCGCAGCGACCTGCTGCCCATTTTTTACCAGGAGTTTGGAGATTACACCCTGCTGCGGAGAGAAGAGATTAATGGTGTAGGGCTGGGTAATGACTTCAGCGCTGACGTTAATTCGGCGAGTGTAGTTTGCAAATGTCAAAAATAGCACAAGCAATACAAGGAATGTACTGGTCAGGGATAGGGTAATCCATAGTGGCCAGCCTTTAAGCAGCAGCGCTTTGCCTAGCCACTGGGTTTGTTGCTGAGTGGCAGCTTCCTTACGAAAAAGTGCGGACATCAAAATACTCTGGTAGAAGCTATAAAACCACCTGTAGCCTTTAGCTACAGGTGGGAGAATGTCACATTCTGGTAATGCAAAATGGTTTGAGTATTTACGAGGATGGGACATACATATACTTTCATTTGAATATTAAACCAGCTCGAAACAGCAGCGGAACACCCAGGTCATTCAGAGCAGCACCAACATCAGTGACGGTAGTAGAAAGAATATTAGGTACGGTGCTGGTAACAACAGTTCCTACAGTATTTAATGCAACACCTACAGTGCTAGCAACATTACCCAACAGGCTTGACAACAGACCAGCCACCCACAACTTGTTCAACTTCGATAGTGTTCAGTTCTTTCATGATAACCTCCGGAATTAATAATGGATGCTTATTTACAGTCGCCGGTTATTTCCCGGCGCACCAGCAAGCAACTCCTTGCGACCTTGGAATTACTCTAAACTATATAATTGTATTTGGCTTATTTATAAAGTTAGAAAAGTTTAAAATTCTTTTTTAATATTTTTAAGTGGTGTTTTGTTCTGATTAAGTGTTTGGTTCATGTTTTTTATGGTTAAGGGGATGGGATTCTTAATTATATTTTCATGTTATTAATACATCGGTTTTAGTTTTACTTTTCAATTTTGCTATATGATTTCACTTAAGTAAATAAATGGTTCATGCCTGGGTAAATTAGCTGGTTATTTAATGCTCTGCATCTAAGATAATAGTATTGTAACCGTTTGTTAAGTCTTTTGGCTTTTCGATAGAAGGAAAATATATTACATTTTTAAATAACAAAGTATGATTTATCGACTACCAGGTGCGTTAATTACCAAAGCGGAAATTCAGCAAATTATTATAATGGTAAATAGACAAAGTGGGGATGATCTTGAATTCTTCTAATGAAAAAAATTTAATTACAGCAGAAAAATAAAAAATAAAGCGAATCTCAGATAACAGGGAATATCAGAACGAAAAGGAATTTAAGAGAAAAGAAATTAGACACTGATTAGTGATAAGAATAGAGAATTACAGACTGGTAGCGATTAAAGAATAAAGATTGTAGGGAGTTTATCCCACCTGCCACCGAAACCGCAGGTGGGGCAGTGTCAGATGCTTGTAATTTAGCGATGGTTCAAGAATAACAGCATGTGACATATTTTGAATCTTAGAACAGAGCTGACAAGATGCCGTCAATGCCAGTTAACAACGCTTGATACTGCGTCAGGAACAGTGGTTTGACCAGTGTGTTAACCAATGGAGTAACGGTAGAAACCACATCACCCAGCAGGCTTGATACTAAACCGCCACCAGCAACTTGCTCAACTTCCATAGTATTAAGTTCTTTCATGGTAACCTCCGGGATTGTTAAAATAATTTCATGTATGACCGACGATTATTTAATGAACATCTGTTCAATTAACTCTCTGCGACCACGAGAATTACTCTAAACGATATTAGGATTATTAGCATATTGTTTTGTCAAAAAAGAGTTAATATTCTTTATTTTGATGACTTTAACAAACTATTACACCAAGTTAAGCAAAATACCTAAGAGAGTAGGGGAAATGGCAGAGGGCATTCTATTATGACGGCCAAATTACATTAAGTTATTTGATAATTAACTTCTATCTTTCTATATGCCTTGACTAAATAAGTATGTTTTATTTAAGCGAATAGAAATGACGGGTATTAATTTAATTAGGGGTTAAAAATTAATTCCAGGTGATAGCGGGATGAAATTACAGTGGGAACGCAGAGTGGATATAGAGAGGATGGGCAGTTAATAAACAAAAAAGCCACAAATCGGCAATGATAAATGAGGTTTATCGAGACTGGAATGACCTGTAGCAGTCAGTGTATCTAACTTCAACAATCAGTTACAAAAGGACCGAGGCAATGTTAATCGAAGAGCAGTTTAGGAAACCAGAAAGTACGCCTGGAACGGTTAACCGCAACACATGGTGCGGCAGGGGATCGACCGCAGTGACGGCGGGTCATTGGCTGCGCTAATGACTAAACCAGAAGCCGACAGCGACTGGCTCGGCGTATTTATAATTAAACTCTTCCATATTAAGCAGCGGTCAAATAAATCACAGGTTTTGATTAAGAAAGCTTAGACCAGGGAATGAGAAAGTGAATCAATGATTTAAGAATGTTAGTGAAGATCGATTTCTGCAGTTTCACAGTGTTTGTGCCGATGGCAGTGCTGATAGTATTGACTTGACTCAAATCGTTGGGCACTGCGCCTAACAACAGTACCCAGCAGATTGGTAAAACGCCAAACCGGCACCGGCTACTTGCTCAACTTCGAGTAATATTAAGTTCTTTCATATTCGTCTCCGATGAATAGTTAAAAATCAAAAATAAATGTCCATTGATAACTCAACAGTAATTTCAGGTCATTGATATTTCTAAATTCCCATGGTTTAAGCCGCAGGGAGAGTAATCTCATTCGCTGGTGAATACAAGGCCTGCCGTATAAAGGGGCATCATTGGTGACGACTTGCATAATCAGACTGAATATTTATTAAACTTTAGACTATGATTTAAAGCGAAATCAGACGACTTTAAGAATGATCACCAGCATTAATCTAATATTTTGCACTGTCTGACCAACTACGTACCAAGAGTTGGAGCCAGCAAGATCATTAACCTGACCATAATAGCACCACAGACGATATCGGTGATGAAACCTGTGCCAGCACCAACAACTTGTTCAACTTCCATAGTATTAAGAACTTTCATAATAACCTCATGAAATTATTAAATAATACTGGATTAATAATTCATGGGGTCGCTGACTGTTGCTGCCAAAGTACTGTCATGGCACTCCTTGCGACCACGCAATTACTCTAAACGATATCGGTTAAATAAGTATATTGTTTTGCAAAAAAATAGTAAGATTCTTTTTCTTTAAGATAAGCCAGTTTATTATTCTGTCATAAAAAATACACGCCGTGGATTTGGCGAAAAATGGGAAGAAATTCTTATGTGAATAGGTGTGTGATTTGTATTAGTTTTTCTCAGAATTGATTTTTCGATTTATATTTCACTTAAGTAAGGCAGGCATGAGAGGAGCTTTTGTGAGGCTATTTATTTGAGATAACCTTATTAATAAATGGCATTTGTAACCTGGTGTTAGGATTAATGTCTTTTTCAATCAGGACAGCGGCCTTTTGATAGATTGCGTCTAACGCCTAATGGCCGAACATTTCACCTTTTATACCTTAACTGCTCTGGTGGCCGATAATGGCGAGAATCGTCATATAAAGCTCATTTTGAGCCTCATAATGCGTGAGTTTGCCCGAAGAAACGCTATAAGCCAGCCCATTGGCTGCGCCGAAAATAGCACACATTGTCGCGTACTCAATATTGTTCGAGGGAGTATATTGCGCAAGAGTAAGCCTGCATTTTTCAACATAACTCTCTTCGGCATCAAGTCTGATTTTCTGCAACTCGGGCGATCCCAGTAAGGCTGCTTCCAGACCCGGAATTTTACGGCCCTGAGCCAAAACACAGTCAATATGCGCGGTGGATATAACCTGAACTTTGTCTTCAAGCTTATTACCGCTGGAGAGTAACGCCGCATCAATCATACTATTTTGCTTATCAACAAACTCCATATATAGCGAACCCAGTAACGCATTGCGTGACTCAAAGTGGCTATAAACGACAGGCTTCGTGACTTTAGCTTCTTCTGCAAGATGTCCTAAGGTCAGTGCATCCGTTCCCTTACTTTGAATAATCCTCCACGCAATTGAAATCAGCTGCTTATAGCGGTCCTCTCTGTTCCAGCGCTGGCGGGACGTTTGAGAGGGTTGGGCTACGGATACTTTGTTACTTGACATTTTTATATACCAAAGGTAGATAGTGTGAGTTCAATATATATATACGCTTAGTATATAGCATCACATCTCATGGAGAACAGATTAATGAAGAAAGTGTTAATTCTTGGCGCAACAGGGAATTTGGGATATTTAACTGCAAAGGCTCTTTACAATGACCCTGAAGTGACGCTGCGTGTGACAAGCAGCCGTGAGAGTGGATACGCAAAGTTACAGGCTGAGTTTCCTGCTGCCGAAGCGATGATTGCCGACTGGTATGATAAAGACAGTCTTGTTAAAGCAATGGCCGATATTGATAAAGTCTTTATTGCCACCCCGGATTTTTATACTGACGAAAACGTTGTCACACCGAATATTATTAATGCAGTAAAGACAGTCGCAGGCATTGAGCAGTTAGTCAGATTAATTGCTATTCCAGATGGATTAACTGCTGAAAAATTATCGCCTGAATTTCTTGCCACCCAATGCGGGGCAAATATCCATGTTATTGCCAAACCGTTATTAGATGCGAGCGGTATTCCTGTGACGTATATCAACGTCCCAGGGTGGATCATGTTTAATTTACCGTGGTTTATTGCGCCAGAGATCAAAAAAAACCGCCAACTGACCATGCCCGCGGTATCTGATGCTGCAAGAATGTTTATCGCTGAAGGTGATATTAGCGAGGTTGCTGCTAAGCTCTTGCGAGCACCTGCGACCAACCACATTGGTAAAGAATACATTTTGACCAGTGAAGAGCGTTATAGCTATGTGCAGATAGCGGAATTAGTGAGTCAGGAACTTGGCGAATCGATTGAATATAAAAATGAAGAAGGCCCCCTCAGAGAAATGATGGGCAGAGACTTCAATACACTAATGACTTATTTCCGACATGAGACTCAGGCATATAGCAAAGTCGTGCATCGTGATACCGTGACGACACTGCTCAGTCGCCCTCAGATAACGTTGCGTGATTATATAAAAACAAATCGCGAACTGTTTATGTAAAGGGTGAGCCCAGTTCTCGATAGTCATTGGCAGCAGTGGTTCGCTTTTCAAGCCGCTGCGCATACTTATACTCCTTTGCGTTACAGGTGTTTTAACGCAAAGATGATACGTTATCTGACATTGGAGCCGAGCAGAACTTTTCAATTCGGGTAACTCCCGCAGTCCTTCCTGAGCAGAACGCTAAATTTCATTTTTCTTCTTCATAACGCAGAATCTGCTGCCGGCATTGCCGCATTCACCACAAAAAATTCTCCTTTATCGGTAGAGTAATTCCATACCCTGAATCAATTGGCCGAATGGAGAGAACATGCCGTCATTACCTTTAAAGGATCCAACACTTTACCGTCAGCAGGCGTTTATTGCCGGTCGCTGGGTAGACGCTCATCATAAAGAGACTATAGAAGTGGTGAATCCTTCTACTTCTGAGGTGATTGCCACAGTGCCGGCGATGGACGAGCAGGATACGCGTGCAGCTATTGCCGCAGCAGAAAGTGTTCGTGTCAGTTTTGCCGAAACGCCCGCAGCAGATCGTGCCGTTATGCTGGAAAAATGGTACCAGCTGATTTTGGATAACACCGAAGACCTGGCGATATTAATGACCGCGGAGCAGGGAAAGTCGCTGGAAGAGGCACGCGGTGAAGTACGTTACGGTGCCAGCTTCGTGAAATGGTTTGCCGAAGAGGCGCGTCGTATTTATGGCGAAACTATTCCGGCCCCAACTCGCGATCGCCGTATTTTGGTATTAAAACAGCCTGTGGGTATCGCCGCTGCCATCACGCCGTGGAATTTCCCGATTGCGATGATCACCCGTAAATGCGCGCCGGCTATCGCCGCGGGTTGCCCAATCATTGTTAAACCCTCTGATCTGACTCCGCTTTCTGCTTTGGCTCTGGCCGAGCTGGCTTCTCGCGCCGGAATTCCAGATGGCGTGTTGCAGGTGCTGACTGGCATGCCGCAGGGAATTGGTGCCGAGCTGACCAGTAATCCGCTGGTGCGCAAACTGTCGTTTACCGGTTCGACTCGCGTCGGACAACTATTGATGCGCCAGTGTGCAGATTCGGTTAAACGACTGAGTTTTGAGTTAGGCGGTAATGCGCCGTTTATTGTCTTTGATGATGCCGATATTGAGTCTTGCTATTGCAGGAGTCATGGTCAGTAAGTTCCGCAACGGTGGCCAAACCTGCGTTTGCGCTAATCGTATTCTGGTACAGCGTGGAATCTACGACAAATTTGCTGCTCGGTTGGTGGAGGAAACCAACAAGCTGAAGGTTGGCGATGGTTTCGCTGCCGGAACGCAAATTGGTCCGCTGATTAATAAAGCCGCTGTGGAAAAGGTTAATCGTCATATTGATGATGCACTTAGTCAGGGTGCGCGCCTGCTGACCGGTGGCGTCGCTGAAGATGATAATAATTTCGCTCAACCTACGGTTTTGGCCGACGTTACGGCCAGCATGCTGATCGCTAATGAAGAGACTTTGGGCCAGTTGCGCCGTTGTTTTGTTTTGATGATGAGCAGCAGGCAATCGATTTGGCTAATGCCACACCATTTGGTTTAGCTGCCTATTTCTTTACCGAAAATTTACGTCGTTCATGGCGCGTAGCTGAAAAACTCGAATTTGGTATGGTCGGATTGAATACCGGATCTGTTTCACTGGAAATAGCGCCTTTCGGCGGCGTTAAACTTTCGGGAATAGGGCGCGAAGGGGCGAAGGCCGGTATCGAAGAATATTTAGAGATGAAGTCATTTCATATTGGCGGGTTGAATTAAATCATCTGTTTTTAATTAATCTTAAATTTTTATCCAATTGCATTGGATCAGTAACAAAAACGGCCTACCCATTATAGGTAGCCGTTTTTTTATTGCCTGTAAAATATTCGCGATGATTCAATGACTCAGATCGTTCATTAAACGTACGTTCTGAGTGCAAGATAATTAAATCTTTATATAATAGTGAGTTACTTACGAAGGTTGGGAGAGTTGTGAGATTAATTTGGTGCAATTTTATCCGCGCAAAAATCATCGTTTTGGTGCAAGGAGTTTAACCCGCGCTAGTGGCGACTCAAAACCAAAAACGGATTTATGAACTTTTCCCCTTCCCGGCGGCATAAAACGTTTTTTGAGCTGCATATTCCGCATTTTCCGTTTTTAATAATATGGCACGCTTTATGCTTAATAGTCATTAGAGTGTTATTTATTACGATAATCTTAGGGCGATAAAATTAATGATCATACAAACGATTAATTTTTGTGAGTGATCTTTTGTCAAGAAGATTTTATGAGATAAGACATAAGCATTAAAACAGCGAATGATTATTTAGTCGTCGCCAGGTTATGAAAATGAAAATATTTCCAGACGCTGTTTTAGAAGCCATTTATCCGAAATGAATAAGGAATTGTTGATCATGTTGAGCTTTGATCCTGAAAAAGTGCCTTTACCGGCCGGGCACCTGATTGGCGGCAAAATCCACTTCGGTAACGGCGAACGCATCAGCGTCAATCGCCCATCCGATGGACAATTCCTTGGCGAAATTCCCGACGGGGACGCGGAGCTGGTCAATCTGGCAGTGACCAATGCGCATCAGTCATGGTTGCAAAGTGGTTGGGGAACTCGCTCACCGCGTGAGCGAGCAAAGTGCTGCGCCGCTGGGCAGACTTGATTGAGCAACATGCCGTCGCGCTTCGGTCAGCTCGAGGCCATCAGCTCAACTCGTCCTATTTATGACGTTGTTAATCATGAAATTCCGTTTACAGCCGAAGCCATTCGTTTCTATGCGGAATGCTGTGACAAATACAGCGGTGACGTGTTGCCAACGCGTGCCAACAGCCTCGGTATGCTGGTGCCTGAGCCTTACGGCGTGATTGGCGCAATTACTCCGTGGAATTTCCCCCTGTCGATGGCGTCCTGGAAATTAGGCCCGGCGCTGGCAGCGGGAAATGCTGTGGTGCTGAAACCCTCTGAATTGACTCCATTTTCTAGCGTGATGCTGGCGGAGCTGGCCATTGAAGCCGGACTTCCCGCTGGCGTACTGAATATTGTGCAAGGCCGGGGCGTGAGCTGTGGCAGCGCGCTAGTGAACCATCCGCTGGTGCGCAAAGTGTCGTTTACGGGTTCTACCGCCACCGGTGCACAAATTATGAGTCAGGCAGCGCTAAACGGCATGAAACCCGTGACTCTCGAATTAGGCGGCAAGAGCCCACAGCTGGTATTTGACGACGCGGGCGATATCGAAGTGGTCGCGGCGCGAATTTT
Organism: uncultured Gammaproteobacteria bacterium; assembly: GCA_963747655.1. Lineage (GTDB taxonomy): Bacteria > Pseudomonadota > Gammaproteobacteria > Enterobacterales > Enterobacteriaceae > Rouxiella. The sequence continues at coordinate 36,583 of CAVVFS010000002.1, forward strand.
TCGCGGCTTTACCGCCAATGGCGGGCAGGCCTGCGTCGCGGGCACTCGTTTAATGGTGCAGTCCGGCATTGCAGATGCGCTGATAGCCAAACTGGTCGAGCTTTGCGAGGACGTGGCACCGGGTAATACCTGGAGCAGCGCCTGCCGCTATGCGCCGATTATTGACGTGCGCCAGGCGAACAAAATCAAATCTATCGTCCAGTCTGCCATCGATGAAGGCGCGCAGTTATTAGCCGGTGGCGAATTTTTCCCGGATACCCGCGGCGGGTTATTTCTTTAAACCCACTCTGTTGGCCGGCGTCGGTGCCGAGTCTGCCGCCGTGCAGGAAGAGATTTTTGGACCGGTGCTGACGATTCAAACTTTTGAAACCGAAGAACAAGGTCTGGCGCTGGCCGACCATGCAATCTACGGGTCTGGCTGCCGGGGTTCATACCCTAAATATTGAACGAGCCATGCGCGCTATGCGTCGCCTGGCCGCCGGAACCGTATGGATCAACCGCTACGGGCGTTCAGGGGATTTTATTATCCCAACCGGCGGCTTCAACGGCTCCGGTATTGGTAAGGATTTAGGCCGCCAGGCGTTCGAAGCCTGTCTGCGTTATAAGAGCGTACTGATTGATTTTTAATACTTTCTACTACTTTTTCAACTGCGAAAACACGATCTGGAGAAGGGGATTATCATGGCGGTATTCAAACCTAAGTTCATTACTTTCGACTGCTACGGCACGCTGATTAATTTCGACATGGCCGGTGCAGCAAGCGCAATTTTTGCCGATCGCGTCAGCGCCGACCAGATGCTGGCCTTTACCACTGATTTCGCTCGCTATCGCATGGATGAAGTGCTGGGCGCGTGGAAACCTTACGGCGACGTGGTATGCCAGGCGATGATCCGCACCTGTAAAAAATGGGGCGTGGAATATAAAGACAGCGACGGTGCCGGTATCATGGAGGCCTGTGCGACCTGGGGTCCACATCCTGACGTGCCTGCCGGTCTGGCAAAAGTGGCTAAAGAGTTCCCGCTGGTGCTGCTTTCCAACACCATGAACGATCTGATCACCTATCACGTTCCGCGCCTGGGCGCGCCAATTCATCGCGTATTCACCGCCGAGCAGGCGCAGTCCTACAAGCCAAGAATGCGCGGCTTCGAATACATGCTCGACGAACTGGGCTGCGGTCCAGCAAGACATCCTGCACGTCTCTTCCAGCCTGCGCTACGACCTGATGACCGCCCACGATATGGGTATCAACAACAAAGTGTGGGTCAACCGTGGCCACGATCCGGCCAACCCGGCGTACGGCTATACCGAAATTAAAGACATCGGCGGATTGCCGGGCGTGGTCGGCCTGTAACTCGGCTGCAGACACGCGGTTGAGAAAGGCAGGCGAGACACAGATAGTCCACTGGATGAGGCACAGGCATGAAACTTGAATCATTTTGGCAGGCAACGGCACCGGTATTCAGCGGCGCGGCAATGGGTGAGCTCCCTGAAAAAGGCCGAAGTCGTGGTCGTCGGGGGAGGATTTACCGGGCTGTCGGCGGCCTATAATCTGGCAAAAGCCGGGGTCAAGGTGGTGGTGCTGGAAGCCGGAGAGGTGTTGAGTCAGGCATCGGGCCGCAACGGCGGCCACTGCAATACCGGTGTCGCGCAAAACTTTGCCTCTCTGGTGGAAAGTGTCGGCCTGGAACAGGCTTCAATTTATTACCATGCCTACACCGACGCGGTGGAATATGTGCAGTCAATCGTTAAAGACGAGGCTATCGACTGCGACTTCATCCGCACCGGCAAGCTAAAATTGGCCAGCAAGGCAAAGCATTTCCCCTCGCTGGTGAAAACCTATGAGCTGCTGAAACGCACCGTCGACAGCAACGTCGAACTGATCGAAGCCGCCAATATTCGTGATGAAATCGGCTCTGATGCCTTTCACGGCGGACTGCTGCAGAAGGGTGGTGGCCAGATGCACATGGGTAAATTTGGCATCGGTTTAGCCCAGGCGGCCGCGGATAACGGCGCGGTAATTCATGCCCACACTCCCGTCACCGGCTTCAGCAGATCGACGGCCATCGTTATCGTGTTAGCACTGCGCGCGGTGAGATTGAGGCCTGGCGCGTGCTGTTAGCGACCGGCACCTCGGACAAAGGGCCATTCTCCTGGTTCCAGCGCCGCATCGTTCCCGTTGGCAGTTTTATTATCGCCACTGCCCCAATGGACCCCGGCGCAGCTGAAACAGGCGTTTATTAATAATCGCACCTATGTGACCTCATTTAATATCGGTAACTATTTCCGCACCACCGCCGATAACCGCCTGATTTTTGGCGGTCGTGCGCGCTTTGCCATCAGCAGCCCAACTTCCGATGCCCGCAGCGGCGCAGTGTTGCGCGCCGGCCTGCGCGAACTGTTCCCGCAGATTGCCGACGTAGAAATCGACTATTGCTGGGGCGGGCTAGTGGATATGACTGCCGATCGCCTGCCGCGCGCGGGTGAACACGAAGGGCTGTTCTACTCAATGGGTTACAGCGGCCACGGCACGCAGATGTCGGTTTATATGGGCAAGGTGATGGCGGCATTGGTCACCGGCAAACCGGTCAGTAATCCGTGGCAGCGCAGCAATTGGGCCGCGATGCCAGGATATTTTGGCAAACCCTGGTTCCTGCCAGTGGCGGGCCTGTATTACAAAGCCAAAGACAAGGTGTCCTAAGTCGGTGGCAAAATCAAACATTCATCATCATCAAAAACAACAGCTTTTTTCGGTAAATACCGCATTCGGGGAGATTTCAATGAGTAAATTTCGTAAAGAATCAGGTCCAGCCACACCGAAGTCTGCTTTATCCGACGCGCAAACCTATTGCAGAGATGAATATTTCACGTCGCGGCGTGATGAAAATGTTTTCTGCCGGTGCTGCATTAAGCACCGGTATTATCAGCCTGCCTAACAGCGCCTGGGCTGCCGAGGCCAAGCCGGTTCAGGGCGGCAAACTGCGCGCCGCGGCGGCTAACTCCTCCGCCGCCGATACGCTGGACCCTGCCAAAGGCAACAACAGCGGCGATTACATGCGCCAATATATGTTCTTCGGCGGCCTGACCGAGCTGGACACCAAACTGGTGGCGCAAATGGGCCTGGCTGAGTCAATCAGCAGTAGTGACGGTGTCACCTGGAGCATCAAGCTGCGCCAGGGCGTCACCTTCCACGACGGTAAATCGTTGACCGCTCAGGACGTGGTTTATTCGCTGTCGCGCCATAAAGATCCCGCCGTCGCCTCGACCGCTATCTCGCTGGCTAGACAGTTCTGCAGCATCAAGGCGGTTGGCCTGATGGAGGTCGAAATGGTGCTCGAGCAGGCCAACTTCGACCTGCCTTCGATCCTCGGCACGCCCGCTTTCCTGATCATTCAAGACGGCACCAAGGATTTCAGTAAGGCCATCGGTACCGGCCCTTAGTGCTGAAGGAGTTTACTCCTGGCACGCGCACTCTGGCCGAGCGTAACAAGAACTTCTGGAAACCCGGCCTGCCACATCTTGATGAAATCGAGCTGCTGGGCGTGACCGATACAGGCGGCGCGCGTTAACGCACTGTTGTCCGGCGAACTGCATTTCGTCTCGACCATCGGTTCCCGCGATGTAAAACGTATTAGCGGTTCCAGGCAATTGCTCCGTGCTGGAAAGCAAGTCCGGCATGTACAGCGATTTAATTCTGCGCCAGGACGCCGCAATCACCAGCAATCCTGACTTTTGTGTTGGCGATGAAGTACCTGCAACCGCGCGAAACTATTGCTCAAGACGGCGCTACAAGGCTTCGGCACCATGGCGAACGATCATCCGGTTCCGCCATGGCATCCATATTTCAACAAGGATTTGCCGCAGCGTCCGAACGATCTCGACAAAGCCAAGTTTTATCTTAAAAAGTCAGGGACTGGTGAAACCGAGCGCTGGAAATCGTAACCACCGATAACATCGAAGGGGCGATTGAAGGCGCGCAATTCCTGCAACAGCTGGGATCCCAGGTTGGCATGAATCTGAAAGTGCGCCGCGTTCCTTATGACGGTTATTGGTCACAGCACTGGATGAAACACCCGATTTCCTACGGCTCGGTTAACCCACGCCCAACGCTGGACTTGCTGTTTAGCCAGTTCTACAAGTCTGACGCGCCGTGGAACGAGTCAGGTTGGAAAAATCCCAGTTCGACCAGTTGGTCACGGCGGCGCGCGGTGAGCGCGATCAGGCTAAACGCAAGCAGATGTATGGCGATATGCAGGAGCTGGTTTATGACCACTGCGGTACGATTATCCCATTATTTATCAGCTCGTTAGATGGATATAGCAATAAAGTCAAAGGGGTAGAGCCTTATCCGTCCGGCATGATGATGGGCTATCGCTTTAGTGAGTTTGTCTGGTTAGCAGCGTAATCCGGAGGCAGTAATGAATCAGCTTATCCTGTTGCTTATTCTTCGTCGTATTGGTTCCGGAATATCTGACGCTGTTTATCGTCTCGGCGCTGGTGTTTATCATCACCAGCATGTTGCCGGGCGATGCGGCGCAGCAATTACTGGGACAGGCGGCAACGCCGGCCACGGTCGCCGCGCTGCGCGAGCAGTTGGGCCTGAATCTGCCGATTTGGCAGCGCTATTTTGAGTGGCTGGGCGGCATGTTGCACGGTGATTTCGGGAACTCGTTCGCCAACAGCCTGCCGGTAACCAAACTGGTAGCCCAGCGTATTCCCGCCACCTTTGAGCTGGCCGGGATCACCACGCTGGTGTCAGTGCCGCTGGCCCTGATTATCGGCATCACGGCGGCGATGAAACGGGGTTCGCTGATTGACCGCATGTCTGGTGGTTGGCACCATGTCAGTCGTGGCGGTGCCAGAGTTTTTGGTGGCGACTGTCTCGGTGATGGTGTTTGCGGTGCGTCTGCACTGGTTCCCGGCGATGTCGCTGGGAACCACCAATCAGAGGTTTTTCGCCTACTTGCAGGCCTACGCACTGCCGGTATTTACCCTGTGCTGCGTGCTGGTGGCGCAAATGGCGCGCATGACGCGCTCGGCGATCATCAACCAGCTCGACAGCTCCTATCTTGAAATGACCTTACTGAAGGGCGTGCGTCCTCTGCGCGCCGTGTTGCGCCACGCGTTACCCAACGCGGTAGGGCCGATTGCCAACGCTATCTCACTCAGCCTGTCTTACCTGTTTGGCGGCGTGATTATTATCGAGACTATTTTCAGCTATCCGGGACTTGCCAGCCAGATGGTCGATGCGGTGAGCAATCGTGACCTGCCGATCGTTCAGCTGTGCGTGATGCTGTTCAGCGGCTGCTATCTGCTGCTGTTGCTGATGGCCGATATCGCCACCATCGCCTTTAATCCGAAGCTGAAACAATAAGTGACTTACCAGAGGGGACTCAGTGATGCGTAGAACAGTGAGTGGTATTAAAAACGACTCTGAACTTCTGGCGTTCGTTATCCACTACCGGCCGCGTGGGCCTGGTAATTTCGTTATTTTGGCTGTGCATGGCGCTGTTTGGCGGCTGGCTAGCCCCGTACAGCGTAGAAGATATCGCCGGCGGCGGCATTAACGAAGGCTTTAGCCGCGCCTTCCTGCTCGGCACCGATTATCTCGGTCGCGACATGCTGACCCGCGTCCTGTATGGCGCGCGCTACTCGATTGGCCTGGCGCTGTCTGCGGCGATCCTGGCCAGCGTGTGCGGCACGCTGCTGGCACTGCTGGCCGCGATGGCCGGCAAATGGGTCGAGGAACTGTTGGGCGAATCAACGATGCGATGCTGATCATGCCGGGGAAAATTATGGCGTTGCTAATGGTGGCGGTGTTCGGCTCGTCATTGCCAATGCTGATCCTGACCGCGGTAATCAGCTATTGGCCTGGCGCTTTCCGCATCGCCTACGCGATGGCGTCTAACCTGCGCTCGATGGAGTACGTCCAGGCGGCGCACCTGCGTGGCGAGAGCAAGGTTTATATTGCGCTCACCGACGTACTGCCGAATATGCTGCATCCGATGCTCACCGATTTTGGCCTGCGCTTTGTTTATATCGTGCTGCTGCTCAGTGGCCTGAGTTTTCTCGGGCTGGGCGTGCAACCGCCTTATGCCGACTGGGGAACGTTGGTGCACGAAAATCTGCAGGCATTGTTCGACGGCTCTCCATGCGGTGCTGGTGCCCGCCGTTGCGATTGCCAGCCTGACTATCGGCGTTAACTTGTTTATCGACAGCCTGCAATCGCGTCGGGTGATTCGTCTTGAACTGGAAGAGGAGGCGGCATGAATACAGTTCCTATTAATTCGCAGTCGGGGAGCAAGGAGTATGACACGGACCAACCTTACCGACGCGCCAATGGTGGTCAACGTCAGCAATCTGCAGGTGCAGGCAAAAAATGACGAGTGATGAGACCCATAACGCTGGTTTCAGACATTAGCTTTGCGGTTAAAAAAGGCGAAGTTTTGGCGCTGATCGGCGAATCTGGCTCCGGTAAAACCACTATCGCTCTGGCGCTAATGGGCTATGCGCGCCACGGCTGTAAAATCAGTCAGGGCGAGTTAAATATCGTCTGGCACCGACGTCACTCAACTTTCCTGCTCGCCAGCTCAGCGAATTCCGTGGCTCTAAAGTGGCCTATATCGCCCAAAGCGCCGCGGCTTCGTTTAACCCTGCCATGAGATTAATGGATCAGGTCATTGAGCCGGTGCTTATCCATCACACCATGAAGCGCGCCGATGCCGAGAAAAAGGCCATCGATCTGTTCCGTGAGATGGCGTTGCCGTCGCCGGAAACCATCGGTAATCGCTATCCGCATCAGGTTTCAGGCGGTCAGTTGCAGCGCGTTATGGCGGCCATGGCGCTGATTGGCGATCCCGAGGTGGTCATTCTTGATGAGCCTACGACGGCGCTGGACGTTACGACTCAGCTTGAAGTGCTGAAAACCTTCCGTCGCGTGGTTAAGCAGCGTCGAACTACCGCGATTTATGTCAGTCACGATCTGGCGGTAGTCGCGCAGATGGCGGACAAAATTCTGGTGCTGTTAAAAGGGCAGATTGCCGAATATGGCAGCACCGAAAAATGCTGCAACGCCCGCAGTCGCCTTATACCCGCAGCCTGCTTGACGCCGCGCAGCATACAGCGCGCAACAGCCCGTGGCAGCCGGAAGATGCGCCGTTAAAATGCCTGCTTGAAGTGCGTGACCTCGCGGCGGGTTATGGTCCGCTAGACGAAAACGGCAAGCCAAAAATTAGTATCTTGCAGGACATCAATTTCAAACTTTATCCAGGGCAGGCGATCGGCATTATCGGTGAATCCGGTTCTGGTAAAACGACGCTGGCACGCGCTATTGCCGGCATGATTGCGCCGAGCGAAGGTTACATTCTTTTTAATGAAAGCTATCTGAAGGGCGATATGTCGGCCCGCAGTCCCGACGAGCTGCGCCGGGTGCAGTTTGTATTTCAGATGGCCGATACCGCATTGAACCCAAGCCAAACTATCGCCACTATTTTAAACGCCCGCTGGTGTTTTTCCATGGTCTGAGCGATAAAGCGCTGGATACGCGATTGAAGCGTTACTGGATCTGGTGCGTCTGCCGCACAGTATTTTGCATCGTAAACCTTCCGGCTTGTCGGGCGGTCAGAAACAGCGCGTTAATCTGGCCCGCGCTTTGGCGGCGGAACCAGACCTAATCCTTTGTGACGAGGTGACCTCGGCGCTGGACTCGGTGGTGGCCGCGGCAGTGCTGGATCTCATCTCCGAACTGCGCCGCGAGCTAAACGTTTCGTTCCTGTTTATCAGTCACGATCTGCACGCCGTGCGATCCGATTTGTGATGACATTATCGTGATCAATAACGGCAAAATTGCCACTCAGGTCAGCCCGTGATGACTATGATAAAACCTCCAGCAGCCTGTATTACGAGCGGCTAAAAAGGGCGGTGCCCGAGCTGCGCCAGGGTTGGCTCGAGGAGCAGGACGCTGAACCAACCCAATAGCGGACGGCGTGAGCCACAGTTTGTGCTTGAAACGCAAGAGTTAATTGATTTCTATTGAGTTAATCCTTTGCACCAGGTTTTACGATTGATAAGGAACAGCAGTCCATGCCAGCACCGATCAGGTTTGTACAAGACAGTCATATTTTCCCCGACGCGGTTGACGTGGTGGTTATTGGCGGCGGTATTGCCGGTGCCGCCACCGCCTATGAACTGGCGCGTAAAGGCGTCTCGGTGGTTTTACTCGAGAAAGGTCTGATTGGCGCAGAGCAGTCGAGCCGTAACTGGGGCTGGTGCCGCCAGCAGAACCGCGACCAGCGAGAGTTGCCGCTGTCAATTCATGCGCTGCAACGCTGGAAAGCGCTGAAAGAAGAGACCGGCGAAGAGCTGGGTTTTCGTAATACCGGGCTGGTTTATGCCACCAAAAAGCAGGAGGAAATCGATGCCTGGGAGAAATGGGGCCAGATGGCTAAAAGTTACGGCATGCACAGCGAAATTCTCACCGCTGCGCGAGCTAAAGAACTGACGGCGGGCAGTACCTCGACCTGGCTCGGCGGCGTTTATTCCCCACCGACGGCCACGCGGAACCTTCTCTGGCCGCTCCCGGTCTGGCGATTGCTGCACAAAAATTGGGCGCATTAGTGTTTCAATACTGCGCCGTGCGTGGACTGGACGTTTCAGCCGGTCGCGTGAGTGGCGTCTGGACTGAACGAGGGCTAATCCGCGCCAGCTCGGTAGTGGTGGCAGGCGGAGCATGGAGCTCGATGTTTTGTCGTCGTCACGGCATCGATTTGCCGCTGGGCAACGTAATTGGCACCGCGATGCGCACCGCACCTATCGAGCAAGTGATCAAATGCCCCTGTATACCGAAGGTTTTGCCTGTCGCCCGCAGCTTGACGGCAGTTACACGCTGTCAGTATCGGGTCGCGGCCGGGTGGCTATTGGCCCGCAAGGCCTGCGCTACGCGAAAAAGTTTTATCCGACTTTCCAGGCTCGTCGCAAAAATCTTAAAGTCGAGTTTAGTCCCAGCGCATTTATTGAAGGGCCGGAAGCCATGGGTTCCTGGGAATTTGATGGCCGATCGCCATTTGAAAAAGTCCGTATTCTTGACCCTGAGGCCGACCATGCCATGGTCAAAGAGGGGATTGAAGCCATGCGCCGCGAATATCCGGCGCTGGGTGCGGTAAAAGTGGTGCAGTCATGGGGCGGGATGATCGACAGCACGCCTGACGCGGTGCCGGTAATTTCCAGCGTCGACAAGCTGCCGGGACTGTTTATCTCAGCCGGTTACAGCGCTCACGGTTTCGGCATTGGTCCCGGCGCAGGCAGTCTGATGTCTGATTTCGTCACCGGCAGCGTGCCCGTGGTTGATCCCACCGCTTTCCGCCTCGATCGTTTTAGCGACGGCAGCGACATTAAAAAACCGGGGATGATGTAAATGAGCGAGCAGTCTGCAACCGCGTTACCTGAAATTACTTTGCGTGAAATGACGGCGGCCGACTTACCGGCCTGCCACGGATTATCTCAGGCGGTGTCGTGGTCGCACCGCCTCGAAGACTGGCAGCTGGCTTTTCACTGTGGCAAAGGCTGGGTCGCCGAATCCGCCGGTCAAGTGCTCGGTAGCGCCATTTATTGGCCGTGGGGAAATGACTCCTCGACGCTGGGGCTGGTGATTGTCAGCCCTGACTGTCAAGGGCGCGGCGTCGGTAAAGCGCTGCTCAAGACCTTAATCGGCAAGCTCGACGGGGTTGCAAAATTCGGCTGCACGCGACGCCGGAAGGTAAGCCACTGTATGAAAAACTCGGCTTTGTCACGACTGGCGCTATTCGCCAGCAGCAAAGCAGCGTACTGCCGGTAATTACCGCGCCTTCTCTGGATAATAACTGCCAGTTCAAAGGGTTAGGTGCGGATGATATCAATACGCTGAGCGAGCTCGATGCGTTATCCAGTGGCATGCAGCGAACGTTGCTGTATCAGGCGCTGCTGGACTCGCAAAGTCCGTTTCGCATCGAAAAAGGCCTGCTGCTGACCCGCAACGAGCAACCGGCGGGTTTCGCGCTGTTGCGAAAATTTGGTCGCGGTTATGCTATTGGGCCAGTCATTGCTGACAGTCTGGATGATGCAAAAGTATTGATTCAACAACTGCTTAGCGAGAGTGCCGGCAAGTTTATGCGTCTTGACGTCGAGGCGGATTCAGGACTGGCCGAGTGGCTGGATGCGCTGGGATTACCGTGCGTTGACCATCCCACCACGATGTACAAAGATGGCGAGCCGCTGATGTCCGACACGGGCTGGCGTAACTTTGTGCTGGCGACGCAGGCGCTGGCCTAAGAATTAAGCACGGGAGACAATGTGAAAACCCTTCTCTATAAATCCGAACCCGCGCGCGGCAAGGTGTGGCAAAAAATTCTTGCAGTAATTGCGCCTGAAATCCGCTTTGTTCAGTGGACAGATTTAGACTTTAGCGAGGGGGATCCTCCGATTTTTGCCGAGGTCGATTATCTCGTTGCGTGGTTACCGCCGGAAAATATCGCCGGTCGATTTCCACAGTTAAAAGTCTTATTCTCGGTAGGAGCCGGTGTCGATCAGTTCGATTTGAGCCAGTTGCCCGAGAACCTGCCCGTGGTCAGAATGGTCGAACCCGGCCTGACTCAGGGCATGGTCGAATACGTGACATTCGCTGCATTGGCGTTGCATCGCGATATACCACAATATTTACAGCAGCAAAAACAGCAGCTGTGGCAGAGTCATCCGGTGGTCAGCGCGTCGAAAAGGCGCATTGGCGTTTTAGGCCTTGGCGAACTGGGGCTGGCGACACTCAATATGCTGAAAAATTTCGGCTTTGAATGTCATGGCTGGAGCCGTTCGGGCAATACGCCTGAAGGCGTGACTGGTTGGGCAGGTCAGGAACAACTGCCGGCATTTTTGACGCACTGCAATATTCTGGTTTGCCTGCTGCCACTGACGGAAAAAACGCGCGGTATGCTCAACGCCGAGCTGTTTGCCCAGTTGCCGCCTGGTGCAGCGCTGATTCAGGTAGGTCGTGGGCAGCATCTGGTCGCCAAGGATTTGCTCGCCGCGCTGGACAGCGGACACTTGCGCGCGGCGGTGCTTGACGTGACGACTCCCGAACCATTGCCGATAGGCGATGCGCTGTGGCAGCATCCAAACGTGTGGATAACGCCTCATATTGCGAGCCAGACTCAGCCAGAAACTGCGGTTAACGCGTTGCTGACCAATTTGCAACGGTTTGAGAAAGGACAGCCTATGCATGGCGAAATAGATAAAACCAAGGGGTATTAATATGAGCAGTATTGCCGCCAACGGCGATGAGTCTTTAATCGCAGAAATACTCACCCGACTGACTGATATCCGCCGAGATTTGCACGCGCATCCCGAATTGGGATTTGAGGTACACCGCACCGCGAAAGTAGTGGCCGAATTCCTTCGCGAGTTGGGACTTGAAGTGCATGAGGGCGTGGGTCAAACCGGCGTAGTGGGAGTATTGCGTAAAGGAACCGGTGGCAAAAGCGTCGGACTGCGCGCAGACATGGACGCGTTGCCGATCGTTGAGCAGGGAACGCCAGCGTATGTCAGCCAGAATCCCGGCGTGATGCACGCCTGTGGTCACGACGGTCACACCACTATGTTGCTTGGCGCAGCATGGTTATTGTCTAAAACCGCTGATTTCGACGGCACGGTGAACTTTATTTTCCAACCGGCCGAAGAAGGGCAAGCCGGGGCGAAAGCGATGATCGACGACGGTTTATTCCGCCGTTTCCCCTGTGACAGCGTATTCGGCGTGCACAACTGGCCGGAACTTGCGGAAGGCGTTGCACAGACTCGTCCGGGGCCGATTATGGCCGCGGCTGACCGCTTTGATATTCGCGTTTTCGGCGGCGGTGGACACGCGGCGCAGCCACATTTGTCACCGGATACTATGCTGGCGGCCAGCGAACTGGTTGTGCAGTTGAATACGATTGTTTCGCGTTGCATCGATCCCACAGACCCGGCGTTATTAACGGTTACTCAAGTACACGGCGGCTCTTCGCATAATATGATCCCGCCAGATGCGACGATTACCGGCACGGTACGAAGTTTCGACCTGCGTGCACAGGACATTATCGAAGCCAGCCTGCGCCGCATCGCCGAACATGTTCCCGCCGCGCATGGCCTTGATGCCGAAGTTAAATATCAGCGTTATTATCCCGCGACTATCAATTCGCCGGCCGAGGCTGAAATCGCGCTTAAAGCCGCCGCCGCTGTTGGCCTTAATGCCAGCGTAGCGCCTAAACCCGCGCTGACCTCGGAGGATTTCTCCTTTATGTTGCAGGAAAAACCTGGCGCTTATTTGTGGTTGGGACAGGGCGACGGCAGCCCAAAACCGCTCGCCCCGCTGCATCATCCGCGCTATGACTTTAATGATAATATTATCGCTCACGGTGTGCGCTGGTATGCCCAAGTGGCCAGAGCACAGCTAGGCGCGTAACCCTTACCAGGCACGGGTTAACAGCCGTTATCCTCTTAATTGCTGTTAGCCTGAACCTCATCATTACCTTCGATAAGTGATAGATAATCTCCAGAGCCAAATTCAGGCGCTTTAGCCAGACTAGCCAAAGGTCGTGGCGGCGGAATAGGCGCAACATCGACAGAGTGGGCTATTAAAGACAAATAGTCATTTATAGCTGTCTGAGCTTGGGTAAGATGGACATAGGTCACATCATTAATTGTTTCAGACTCAACCACTTTAAGCAGTGAAGCAGAAGGAATAACAAGGTGATTGGGCAGCATATCATTCGATAAATTATATTTAGGTATAGTGTCGTCAAATATAATAATAACTTTTTTCATTGCAGCAGAATCTGACTCATGACAATAGTCAAGCCAGTCATCGGTATCGTCTATTGCAACCGATGCTGATTGAACCCCAAAATCAATCAATATATTTCCTTGCGTAGTCAATGAATTAACTCCGCTGGCTGTAACTGTCATGGCTCTAAAGGCAAAAAAATCGCTCGCATCACATTGTTTTCTGAGATCTGATAGAAAATCACCGACTTGATTATCAAACTTTTTGGATTTAGGGCGATACATTGCTGAACGCAAACAACCGTTTATTTTATCACTCCCTTTATCGGTGTAAGACTGTAAGCTGTCATACTCATCGGCCTTTGACTCAGTCATTAATCGAGTCAGGTTAATTTGCTTATCTTCAATCGATCTCTGCTTAATAAAACTCATCTTCATCAATAGCTTCTGGCTTGGCCTTTCGGTGGAAAAAGCGGCAAGCTGAAGAGTCGGTTGTAGTGATATATTTTTAACGCCTTCAATATTTAGAGTTTGTTTGTTTATTGTTGCTGAACAATTTGGCGTGATTGGTAAAATATTTTTAGATACGGCATTAATAGGCATCGAATTCTTCCTCTCTTAAAATCCTCATTAATTCAATTTAGTGCCTGCCAAAATACTATAAATGTTAAAATAATAACATTTTTTAGTTGGCAGTCTTCACTCGTTAACTCCCTTAAAACGTAATCTCCAGAGTGGGACTGATGTCACGCATTTAACATCGAACCGCTGATATTGTTATTTTCACAACATTTGGTGATTAAATTTTTTACAGGGGAGAAATGATGGAGATTGCCGTCATTGGTTCAAATATGGTTGACCTGATTACTTATACCAATTCAATGCCTAAAGCCGGTGAAACGCTGGAGGCGGCCTGATTTTGCACTGGGATGCGGTGGCAAAGGGGCTAATCAGGCCGTGGCTGCTGCCAAGCTGGGCGCGAAAGTTATGATGGTCACCAAGGTGGGAGAAGATTTATTTGCTGAAAATACGGTGAAGAATCTCCAGCAATTCGGCATCGATACCCGCCATGTTACGGTCGCAGCAGGCACGTCTAGCGGAGTCGCGCCTATTTTCGTCGATTCTCAATCACAAAATCGCATCTTGATTATCAAAGGGGCAAACGCTCGCTTGTCTCCCGCCGGATATCGACGCCGCTGCAGAAGAGTTAAAAGCCTGCCGATTGATGGTGTTACAGCTGGAAATTCCGTTCCCTACGGTTTATTACGCCATCGACTTTGCCCGCCAGCACGATATTCGCGGTGATCCTCAATCCGGCCCCGCCGTTGCCAGTCTGGATATCGATTACGCCTGTCAGTGCGAATATTTTATGCCTAATGAAACCGAGCTGGAGATTCTGACCGGTTTGCCAACCGGCACAGAGGAGGAAGTGTTACGCGCCGGACAAATGTTGCTAGGTCGCGGACTGAAAAATCTGATTATCACTCTGGGTAGTCGAGGTTCGGTGTGGATGCATGGGGATGAGGTCCATCGAGTCGGCCCAACGGCGGTTGCAGGCGGTCGATACCAGCGGAGCGGGCGATGCCTTTATTGGCTGCTTTGCCCACTATCTGATTAAAAATGGCGACATCGCTCAGGCCCTGCAGTCGGCTTCAGCCTATGCCGCCTGTAGCGTCACCCAACGGGGAACTCAGCGCTCCTATCCCGATGCCGATACTTTTCATGGTTTTCTCACTGCTTAATTGAGGATTCATCATGCACCAAAACATCATCCAGCAGCCCGATGGCTATTTAAACAAGACCCCGCTGTTACAGTTTATTCTGCTGTCATGCCTGTTTCCGCTGTGGGGATGCGCCGCCAGCCTTAATGATATTTTGATTACCCAGTTTAAAAGCGTGTTTGAGCTGAGTGACTTTGCCAGCGCGCTGGTGCAGAGCGCCTTTTATGGCGGCTATTTCCTGATAGCCATCCCCGCGTCGCTGGTGATCCGCCGCAGTAGCTACAAGGTGGCGATCCTGCTCGGACTGGCGCTGTATATCGCTGGCTGCGTGCTGTTTTATCCCGCCTCACACATGGCAACGTACACCATGTTTTTGGCGGCGATTTTTGCCATCGCTATTGGCCTGAGCTTCCTTGAAACGGCGGCCAATACTTACAGTTCGATGATTGGCCATCGCGACTACGCTACGCTGCGCCTGAATATCAGCCAGACTTTTTATCCGGTAGGTGCGCTGATGGGCATCGTATTAGGTAAATATCTGGTGTTTCAGGACGGTGACAGCCTGCGCAGCCAAATGGCGGGGCTCGATGCGGAGCAGTTGCACCAGTTCAAGCTGACGATGCTGGAACACACCCTGGCGCCTTATAAATATCTGGTGATGGTGCTGGTCGTCGTCATGGTGCTGTTCCTGCTCACGCGTTATCCGCGCTGCAAGCCGCAAAGCGCCGAGAAAAAGCTGCCGAGCCTGAGGGAAACCTTTAGCTATCTGGCAAAAAATCGCCACTTTAAACGCGGCATTATTACTCAGTTTATTTATGTCGGGATGCAGGTTGCGGTGTGGTCATTCACTATCCGTCTGGCCCTTAATTTGGGCGCGGTCAACGAACGCCATGCCTCCAACTTTATGATTTACAGCTTTATTTGCTTCTTTATCGGCAAGTTTGTCGCCAATTTCCTGATGACCCGTTTCCGTGCCGAGAAAGTGCTGATTGCTTACTCGATTGTCGGTGTGGCTACGCTGCTTTACGTGATGCTGGTGCCTAATTTCACCGCAGTTTATGCCGCCGTGTTTGTTAGCGTGCTGTTCGGACCTTGCTGGGCCACAATTTATGCCGGAACGCTGTCAACCGTTGATAATAAATATACCGAAGTAGCAGGGGCATTTATCGTCATGGCGATCGTCGGTGCCGCGTTTGTCCCTGCGTTGCAGGGGCTGGTCTCGGATCAAACCGGTTCGATGCAGCTGGCGTTTGGCGTTTCGCTGCTGTGCTTTGCCTGGGTCGGCTTTTATTTCTGGGGCGAGCTGCGCCATAAAAAACAGCCCGGTTACCACGGGCATCTGGCGGGGGAGGCGCAATGAAAACCACGCTGCCTTTTAACTCCTGCAATGTTTACCGACACGCCGCAGGTGCTGCTTTCAGCGAACAGTGCTTCAAGGTTGAACTGTTTCGTTATCCTTCGGGGATCGAAGCGATAAAGTTGGCCAATAGCCGGGGACGATAACCCTGCTGCCATTTTACGGCCAGATGATTTGGGATGTGACCTTTGACGGGCGTTCTCTGACCATGGGCAGCGGCTTTAGCCAGCCGTTGCCTGGCAACGATATTGTCGATACCTATGGCTGCTTCGCCTTTCATTCTGGGCTGCTGGCTAATGGTTGTCCGGCGGACCGGAGGACGACCATCCGCTACACGGCGAAATGGCCTGCGCTCGTATGACAGTGCGTGGCTTGAGCTTGACGAGCAGGGCATCACGCTTAAAGGCGAGGTGGAATATATCAAGGGCTTTGGACATCATTATCGCGCTTCAGTCCGTCCGTTACGCTGCTGGCCGATCGCCCAAGATTGAACATTGAAATGGCGGTCACTAATCTGTCCGGTAAAAGTATGCCTTTGCAGTATATGTGCCATATGAACTATGCCTGGGTGGCAGATGGCGTTTTTAGTCAGAGTATCCCCGACGAGGCTTTCAGGTTGCGGAACCTCGATTCCCGGCCACGTGCATCCCACGCCGACCTGGCTGGACTATACGCGTCAGATTGGCGGCGGTGTCCGACCCAATTTGACGGGCTCAATCGGCCTGAAATGTGCGACCCGGAAATCGTATTCTTTGCCGATAACCTGCGCCAGTACGGTGAAGAAGTGAGTTTCAGCCTGACCTCGCCAGAAGGCTATGGGTTTAGCACCCAGTTTGATACCCGACAGTTTAGTCACGCCACGCGCTGGATATTAAATAATGCCGATCAGCAGGTTGCCGCTTTTGTGCTGCCGGCGACCTGTCGCCCGGAAGGTTTTTTCGCGGCGCAGCAGGCGCGGGCACTTTACAAAGTCTGGCAGCCGGGGAAACAGCGCCTATTTACGGTAGAAACCGGGGATGATTGAGATTTAAAGATACCTCCTGCGCTGTCAGCGCCTAATTACCGCATGATATTTTTTCTGGACCGTCATTACGGCACGAAATAAAGCGGTGTATTGAGATACTAATTCAAATTCTGACAGCGCCCGAATTAACCGGATGAGGTATAGCAATGCACAATGTATTAAGCACACAACCCGTGACTGAAGATGATATCGACTGGCTTGCGCTGCGTGAACAGCATGTTCCACGTGGAGTAGTGACAGCACATAGCCTGGTGGTGGCCAAGGCCAAAGGCTCGGAAGTGTGGAGTGACGACGGTCGTCGCTATCTCGATTTTGTAGGCGGCATCGGCGTATTAAACGTTGGGCATAACCATCCTGAAGTGGTCAAAGCGGTTCAGCGCCAGCTGGAAAATGTCTCTCACGCCTGTTTCCAGGTGGTGGCTTATCCTCCTTATATTGAATTGGCAAAACGCTTAAATAAACTGGTTGGTAAAGGCGAGCATTATAAATCGGTGCTGTTTACCTCCGGTGCCGAGGCAGTAGAAAATGCGGTGAAAATTGCCCGTTCTTATACTAATCGTTCCGGCGTGATCGTATTTGATGGTGCATTCCACGGTCGTACTTTATTAGGCTGTGCACTGACCGGCATGAGCCAGCCTTATAAACAGAATTTCGGGCCTTTCCCGGGGGATATTTACCGTATTCCTTATCCTAATGCGTTCCACGGTATTACGCCGGAAGATTCACTCAAGGCATTGGATACGCTGTTCGCAACCCAAACATTGCCCGATCGCGTGGCAGCTATTTTGATTGAGCCAGTGCAGGGCGACGGCGGTTTCTTGCCTGCGCCAAAAGCCTTTATGCAGGCCTTGCGTGAATTAACCGAGCGCCACGGCATTTTGCTTGTTTGTGACGAAGTGCAAACCGGCTTTGGCCGTACCGGTAAAATGTTTGGCTTCCAGCATCTGGACATTACCCCCGATCTGATTACCGTGGCGAAAAGCCTCGGCGGCGGTCTGCCTATCTCTGGCGTAGTGGGCAAGGCTGAAATCATGGACTCTCCAACTCCGGGCGGTTTGGGTGGCACTTACGGTGGTAACGCGCTGGCCTGCGCCGCCGCGATTGGCGGTGCTCGACGTGCTGGAAAACGAGCGCCTGCTTGAGCGTTCTGTCGAACTGGGTAAACACTTGAAAGCCGTCTGCACCAGCTGGCGGCAAAATATGCCTGTATTGGTGATGTGCGCGGCGTCGGTTTTATGCAGGCGGTGGAAATAGTCGATTACGAGACCGGTAAACCGGATGCCGCGTTGACCGAGAAGATCCTTAACTGTGCCTGTGAAGAAGGGCTGTTGTTAATTAAATGTGGCCTTTATCGCAATACAATTCGCTTCCTGGCACCGCTGGTGACCACCGACGCACAGTTAGAAGAAGCCATGCATATCTTTGATATCGCTCTGGCGCGTGGGACTGGCCGTCTGGATTAATATTTTCCCTGTTAATTCATAGGGTTTTGTTACTAAACAGGTTTATGGAACTCTCTGCGCCTGGCTCTGGTGTTTACCCATAAAACCGTGGTATATCCTAGTAATGGTTTTATGAAATTCAGGGTCGAATCAGGCGCAGAGGGAAACCTGCTCTTTATTCCGGGTCGACGCTCAAGAAGACAGTGAGGTGCTATGAACGGCTTTTTAAAACTTGATCGCATCGACATCAATATACTGGTTCAACTGCAAAAAGACGGTCGAATCAGCAACGTTAATCTGGCCGATGCAGTAGGGTTGTCGCCAAGCCCTTGCCTGCAACGAGTAAAGCGTCTTGAAAGTGCTGGCTATATTACCGGCTACGAGGCGCATGTTAATCTGCCCAAAATTACTGATTCCGTTACCGTATTTACCGAAGTGACCTTGCAGGGCCATCGCCGTGAAGAGTTTTCAAAATTTGAGAACTGTATCCGTGAATACGACGAGCTGATCGAATGTCATTTAATTACCGGCGGCTATGATTATCTACTGCGTTTTATCACTCGCAGCATTGAACACTATCAGGAAGTGATAGAATCTTTGCTGGATAAGAATATTGGTATCGATAAGTATTTTAGCTATATCGTCATTAAATCCCCGATTATCAAAAGCAGCGTTCCACTGCGCACGTTGCTGACCCAGCAGATGCAAAATACCAATTAATCTCAGTTTTTTCTGATGTCTCCGGCGCTAAAATGGCGGCGGAGTCGTTTATTTCAAATTAATGCTCATTTTCTTACAAATTTATTGTTTATTTTCGTTATGTGACCCAACTCATTCTTGATTGATGGTTAATAAACGAATAAGGTTTGTTCTATCAGCCCTGATTATGTATGGGCATTAAGTATCAGCTGAATGAATCCTTTGTAGGGGAGAAGACGCGTACAAAGTCATGGCAAGGTTAATGAGCGGAGGTAATGAATGGTGCTAACTCGAGATTTTCTGCGTAATGCAGACTGCAAAACAGCATTCGGCAGCATCGATGAGTCAATTTTATTGACCGCAGAGCAACGCTCGGCCTCTCTTGATTGTGCACTGGCGCAAAGACCGGATAAAAGCCCGGTGTGGATTTTCGGCTATGGTTCGCTGATGTGGAATCCCATTTTTGACTCCGAGGAATCTTGTCCTGCTACGCTCAACGGCTATCACCGCGCATTTTGTCTTCGCCTGACCGCAGGGCGTGGATCTCATGAACAGCCCGGCCGCATGTTGGCACTGACTGAAGGTGGCAAGACCACCGGGCTGGCATTTCGACTGCCGGAAGACAAGCTGCGTGAAGATCTTGAGCTGTTATGGAAACGTGAAATGTTGACGGGCAGCTATTGCCCGACCTGGTGCGACCTTGAGCTTGCCGATGGCCGAATCGTAACCGCGCTGGTGTTCATCATGAACTCCAAACATCCATCGTTTGAGTCTGATACCAGCTATGAAGTCATTGCACCGCTAATCGCCAAAGCCAGTGGACCGTTCGGAACTAATGCTCAATATTTGTTTGCGCTTGAGAAAGAGTTGAAAACCTATGGCATGAGCGATGACTGCATGAGCGAGTTGGTTAATCAGGTCAGAATGTTATTAGGCATTTCTGCAAACGAATCTTCGAATATTCAGATAACCTAGTTACTACTATAGGCGATTCAATTCGTTAGACTATATCCCGCACAAATTCATGTTTGTACTAACTTAATTGTTTTATATCGCGTAATAAACCCGAAATGCTCCTAAGCTTTCGGGTTTTTTTATTCATTTTAGGATGTAAAGATCGCGTAATCCCTGAAAACAGGGGTTGTATTTTTGCGCCACTAAGCATAATCCGAATCGATCTAATAATTATTATCATTTTCATTCAGGGTTTGGTTATGCATGCGCAATTTAACGCGGCGCGAGGCAAGGTTTCTCGATGCACGCGGCTTTCACTTTCAGTTTCACTTTCACTCACTATTTCACTCTCATTTTCCACCGTCCTGGCGTTAAGCAGTGTGCCGGCGTTAGCTGCCAACGTTGATAACGTTAATAAAACTGATAGTACCGCTGTCACCGTGAATCCGACGAATAGTGCCGTAGCCTCTAAAGGCGCGTCTGTGAATGCCAGCGATACCATTACTGTGACCGCGTCCCCGACCTTGTTTAAATCCGGTGGTGATAACCTGGTGCCAGCCTATCTCGACGGCGGATTTGCCAACGGCGGCCGTTTAGGGATTTTAGGGGAACAGAGCGCGCAAAATGTGCCGTTCAGCATCGTTAGCTATACTGCCAAACTGATGCAGGACCAGCAAAGCCGGACGCTGAGCGACGTTTTAAATAACGATGCATCGGTTCAAAGCGGCTACGGTTACGGCAACTATGCTGAAACTTTTGTGATCCGTGGCTTCTCCGCTGGATGGAGAGGACATTGCTTACGGTGGCCTTTACGGCATCTTGCCGCGCCAGGTCGTGCCTGTTGAGATTGCCGAGCGCGTTGAATTGTTAAAAGGATCGAGTGCCTTTTTGAACGGCGTCCCTCCTGGCGGCACGGGCGTAGGCGGCAGCGTGAACATTGAACCGAAACACGCCACCGATGCGCCTCTCAATCGCGTCTCGGTTGACTACAATGCCAAATCGCAAATGGGCGGCGCGTTGGATATTGGGCGTCGCTATGGTGATAACAATCAGTTCGGCGTGCGCGTTAACATGGTGCATCGTGAAGGCGACACCGCTATTGATAATGAGAAAAAGCGTCTGACCATGGGGACTGTAGGGCTGGATTATCGCGGTGACCGTTTTCGCACCTCGTTTGATTTTGGCGTAACCAGGCAAACGATTCACGGCGGTCGCCCGGTGGTGTATTTGGGCACGGCGACTGAAATCCCAGACGTACCCAAGGCGACCCGTAACTACGGCCAGAAGTGGGCCTACACCGACATGACCAACGAATTTGGTCTGTTAAAAGCCGAATATGATCTTAATGATAACTGGACCGTTTACGCCGCTGGTGGCGCAAATCATGACCATGAAGACGGAATTTACAGCTCACCCACGCTGAAAAATAACAGCGGTGACGCCAAATGAGCCGCATGACCGTGCCTTATCGTGCAGACAGTATTTCGGGTCAGGCGGGCATTCGCGGCAAATTTGATACCGGATTTCATTACCCATAACGTTAACTTTGGCGTGACTTCGCTATATCGCAAGACGCGCTCTGCTTACACTCTGAGCGGCAGCACAATTACCAGCAGTATTTACGACCCGGTGTCGGTCGATGTGCAGCCCGCCACGATTTACAGCGGCGGCAATATGTCTAGCCCGGGCGTCACGAATCGCACTAGATCACAGGGCGTGATGCTTTCCGATACACTGTCAGTGCTTGACGGACGCGCTCAACTGATTGCCGGTTTGCGTCGTCAAAACGTGATGGTGATGAACTACAACTATGACGGCTCAGAAAGCTCATCGTTTAACCAGACAAAAGTAACTCCCGCGGTGGGTCTGGTGATTAAGCCGTGGGAGCATATATCCTTTTATGCCAACCACATAGAAGCATTGCAGCCGGTGAAACGGCGGCAAACCTATAACGGCATTGCCGTCATCAACGGCGGACAGGTTTCCGGTATCGAAACCTCAAACAGAATGAAGTAGGTGTGAAAGCGGATTTTGGCCGCGTGGCCACTTCGCTGGCCTTATTTGAGATCAAGAAACCGGTAGGGAATGTATCCCTCAGCGGCGACAGCTACACCTTTGGCAACTATGGCGAAGAGCGTAACCGTGGCATAGAGTGGAACTTCTTCGGTGAGCCGGTATCTGGGCGTGCGAATTAACGGCAGCGCAACTGTGATGATCCCGAGATGTTACCAAAACTCAGGGCGGCACCTACAATGGCAATGATGCAGTTGGCGTTCCGCGCTATCAGTGGGTATTGGGCGGCGAGTGGGATTTACCGGGCTTAACCGGCGTTACCGCGACCAGTAAACTTATCCGCACCGGTTCGCAGTATGCCGATGAAGCCAATACGCTTAAAGTCGATGCCTGGACTCGTCTCGATTTAGGCCTGCGTTACACTATGCCACTCAGGGACAGCACACTGACCTGGCGCGCCACCGTGGAAAATGTCACTAACGAGAAATACTGGGCCTCTGCAACCGGTGGTTATCTGACACAGGGCGATCCGCGTGAGTTTACACTCTCTGCAACTTACGATTTCTAAATCTTCTTGATATTTAAATGTGCCACTGACGCCTTTCTTGTCATAAAGAAGGGCGTTTCTCTTTATTCCAAAAAAAATTTAAATAAGCCTCTTAAAAAAACAACTGAAATATTCCAGACAATGTATTACAACAGAGGTATTCCAAAATATACACTCTAGACATAACTCATTAACTTTCATTGCTATTATTGGGCTGGCTAATTTTCATTGATTGAGTTTACTACCTTATCTTGCTCATACAGTATGGTTTTTTAATTATTAGCTGATAACGTAGAGGTGATTTTATACCTGTATTTTTGCTAATTTAAATAAACGATATATGAATCAGTGCGAATCATTACCCTAATTAAAGTTAACTTAAATGGAATTAAATAATGCCAAAGAATTTATCTCCTTTAATGAGTGAAAGAACAACAATTCCTTATTCTAGTTCAACGCCGCTGCCGGCGGTTAATATTCGTGATTTTTCAGGCATTCGCCAAAGCTCCAGAATGCCCGACTCACTGTCAACTCCTGTCAGCAATAAGCTAACGAAACGGCAAGTTAATTTTTTAAATTGCATCGCTAATCGCGCGGATATTAGTGGTTCTCTGATTAAAAGCACGAGTGCGTGGTTAAATAACTTACCGGACATTCAGGCTAGCAATATCCAGGCAAAAGATTTCGCCAACTTTTATGGCATCAATCGGCAGGTATTCAAGCTTCATGTTATTCGAGAGCAGCGTGCGCGATTGTCATTATCAGCACTTCAGCAATCGTTGGTGATGCAGGTTATCGCTGAAGAACAATGCATGGCACAACCCATAAGCTCAGCTCGGGCCTGGGTAAAAAATTATTCAGCGTTGAGCGGTGCTGGCATTTATCCCGATCAGTTCGCCCACGAAAGTCAGATCAGCCTGACAACACACTCCATGTTGATAAAAAATCTGTATTCTAACTCTTACGGACTAATAATATATCCTCCGCAGGTCAGAGAACAAATCGCCGATGATCGAAGTAAGTTGATAAACAGGATTATCGAAGAACATCATTGCCTGGGGAGGCCTCGTAGAAGTGCGCTTGCCTGGTTCTCTAATAAAGATTTATGTAAACTGCATGGAATTAATCTGGCGCAATTTTCTCGATATTGTGAAGTGAAGGCTTCTACAGTATCTCCAATGTTAAGCAGAATTAAGTCCAGCCAACTTCGCAAAGCGCAGCCAGGAATAATACCGGCCATGCCGGCTGCGGAAATAAAAATAGAAATAAGTGAGCGGGACGTGGGAATAATCCAGATTACCCTTGGTGACTCAGGAAATGAATTAACTCGCTGTGTAATTAACGAGCCAAGCCTGCGAGCTAATGCTTTAATTGATAATAATATGCCTATTTGTGGTCACCCTGATAACCCTCTGCAAAGTCTGACTCTACAGACGATGGGTCTTGGCTCTGATGCCAGTGTACGTGATATCAAAGTGACACACTGGGGCAGCATGAAAGCGATTTTTTCAAGTATGCCGGTGAAAACGGCTTTAAGCTTAAAAAAAATAATTAAAGAGGAATTACATCGGCAAATAATGAATGAAACCGGGCAGAGCGATCGCATGGATAGCCTGATGAAAAATGCCGGCTCACATCATCAGTTGCCTGACAGTGATGAAATGTTGAATCTGGGAATGGGGGTTTTTAATCCCGGCCCAGAGCCTGTTGCCGCTCATACAGTATTAGGTTTTTATGCGGGTCTATATTTAGACCAGACAGCGCATGACGAAGTGGTGCGTAAAAATGGTACGGTAAATAGCATTACGCATGCTTGGGCAACGCGTTCAGAAAAATACAGCGTTGATGCTTTTAAGATAGGTAATATTTTACGCAATATTAATACCGGCAAGCTGCCAGATAAACCGCAGTTGTCAGTTAATAATGTTGCCGCAGTGCAGGTGAACTCTCGGGTAATGGCTTATATCACCAACCGAGAAATTGCTTCGGGTGAAGAATACTTTGTCGATTATGGCATTCACTACAATCCCGAATTAAGTATTGAGATTGCCAGAAATGAAGAGTTAACAATGCAACAGGCGATAAAGACAGAAGCGGAGGAAACTCCTCGATAAAATGTTCAAGCCTGGCCTGTTCATCTTTGAGACTATGTCAGGAAATAAAGTGGGCGGCATGAGAGCTTTTAGCAAGTTCTCATGCTGCCAATAATCACCTGAGAGGCTACTTTTTTAATTTAATGGCAGAGACGTCTCATGAAGATGTCGCCAGATCGTACAACTGTTTTGATCGACTTCAAATACGATGGTCGAAAAACGAAGCGTCGCACTTTGTCCGGGAACTTGCTGTCGTTCTTTATAAGTGACAGTTGCCCCTTTATCGCTTTCAGCAACAATTTGCATATCCGTAATTTCGATTTCTAATCCGGGCCTCGCCCCTCGCTGGGTACGGAAGAAGCTGTTAAATGAGGTGAAATCCAGCAAGGCTCCGGTCGTTGTCACCATCGAGTAAGACGGGCTAAAGTGTGATAATAAGCTTTCGCACACCTCAACAGGCGTTTCTGAATTACCTAGCCAACGAGTAATCAATTCGTGCGTGTCCAAAACCTCTTTAAAATAACGATTCATTTTTGCTCCTGATTAAGCGTAAAAATAATGCTCTGGTTAGCGATTCGGAAACAACACAGGATGGGAATGATTGCGCTGCACGCCGCTAACGCAAAGCAGAGATGATAGGCCTTGTCTACGGGCAGGCCGGTGTCACTGAGCAGGGTAAACAGCAGGCTGACTAACGTGACGCCTAAACAGAAACTGAGCTGGCGATTGATATTCCACAGTGCGCTGGCATCCGGCAACTCACTGTCTGCTATCTGTATAAACGCAGAACTTTGCGCGGTGCTGCTGCACAGACTGCCGCCAAACCCCATAAGCGTGAATGCCAGAGCAGAAATAACAATGTCCGCAGCGTGACCAGTCGATGTCAGTAGCCCAATGCCCAGCGCCTGAATCAGACAACCGGTTAGCAATAGCGGTCGTGGTCCAAGGCGATTGAACGTTTTACCGGTTAAAGTAATCGCCACAAAGGAGGCAAGCGCCCATGGCAGCATCATGGCGCCGACCACCATGGCGTGCATATCCAGTTGGTTTTGCAGATAGAGCGTGGCAACGAGACTCACCCCGGTAAACACGCCAGGAATGAACTGGTAAATCAGCATGGCGGTTTTTAGCAGAGGATTCTGGACCAGACGCAAATTAAGCAGCGGACTGTCCTTATCCATGGCATTCCACACATACCAGGCCATGACTGCAACGCCTGTCAGCAATATCAACGATCCCTGCTGAAGGTGCTGCGGCTCGCCAAGCTTCGTCAGTCCGAAAAGTATAAGAACCAACGCGGCGCATGCACTGACTAAACCAGAGAAGTCCAGTCGCTCACCTTTTTCAACCTTAACATCGGCTTTGAGCCAGCATCCGGCGAGTACAAGTGCTAAAACCGCCAGAGGAAGACTGGCCAGAAATACCCAGCGCCAGCTTACGTTGTCAACCAAAATACCGCCAAGAGCTGGCGAAAGTGCGGGGGCCAGCAACGCGACGAGCATTATGGCAGAGGACAGCTTTGCGCGTTCATGACTTCGATATAACGCGTAGGTCATCGTCTGGCCGATAGGGATCAATAATCCACCACCCATGCCCTGCAACAGTCGCCAGGTAATAAGCTGTGGCAACGATGATGACGAACCCACACCACAGGTGCCAGCAATAAAAATAAGCAGGGAAAATATAAACAAACGTTTAGCGCCGATACGCTTTGCCAGCCAGCGGCTAAGAGGGATAACCAGGGTCAGCCCTAAAATGTAGCCGTTACTTATCCAGGCTAACTGGCTGACGGGCGACTCAAATCGACGACCTATTTCAGGATAAGCGACGTTGGCGATAAACATGTTCACCAAATCGATAGAGAATCCCAGCAAATAAACACAGGCAACGCGCACGCGATAAGTCATTTTTTTCTCAGGAAAAATAACAGAATGCGCGCAGTATAAGGGTTCTCTTCGTATTACCACGACGATGGAATATGGAGCACGCTTTATTGTGCCTGCGCTTGCGGCCTTTGCTTCGAAACATCCCCAATTGCGTATCCAACATGTTTCATCATCGAAAACGGACGATCTTATTTCCGGACGCTTTGATGTGG
The DNA here is from genome assembly GCA_963747655.1 of uncultured Gammaproteobacteria bacterium. Lineage (GTDB taxonomy): Bacteria > Pseudomonadota > Gammaproteobacteria > Enterobacterales > Enterobacteriaceae > Rouxiella. Next base: position 63,311 of record CAVVFS010000002.1, read on the forward strand.
CGATCCGCCTCGGTCAACTGGTTGATTCGAACCACCATGCCCGGCTTATCGACCAGTTCGATATTTTTCCTGTCGCCTCTGCTGATTATCTCAAGAGCATGGGAGAGCAACCCATCTCTACACTTGAACAACTTGCTGATGCAAAATGGATTGCGCATAGCCGTCTTCCAACGCCGCTGAGCTGGCAAGTTATTACCCCAGAGGGAGATAGCGTGCTTTTTTGTGCCCATCATGCCGCCATGATAATGGCCTATAGTGCCGTTTCGCTTCTGGCTTTTGCGCTAGGAGGTGCAGGTATTGCGCTGTTGCCAGCCTGGTTGGTGCAGGATGAACTGGCTCGGGGAAGGTTAATCAAGTTACTGCCAGATTATCGTTTTCCACGACAGGGCGTATATGCGCTTTACCCCAATACCCGCCATGTGCCAGAGAAAGTGCGTGCGTTTATCGACTTTTTGCACAATCAGCTAGAAAAATGTCGAGAAGACATCCTGGAAGCCTCGGATTAACAGCTGATTTTCGAGTGAATAAAAAGCTACATGCTTATGATAAAAGTCATGCTTATGCTGAAAGTAATCATTCATCTTTTACCTCACATATGACTGACCTCAGCAAATCTACCCATTGTGGTTCCCTTAAACTAAATTTTGGGCTTCTCTGCTCCATTTGTTCAGTTGAAATACTTCTCTATAAGTGACATTGTCACCCATTGTTTTTACCAATCGGTGATCTTTAGTGATTGTTGAAGAGCGTAATGCCTTTTTCAAAACATCAGGGATAAAGAGGCGAGTACTTTTTATGAGTACAGCAATGAGGACAGGATGAGTTGGCTATGATGGATTTATCAACAATTTCAATTTCTTATAATTTTGATGTTATATTGTATTTATAATTACATTACACTCACGAAATTATTAGCAATTCCGCTATGTTGAAGAGCACAACTAATGAAATTGATCCCTTCAGTTCTTTTTGCCGCTATTGCTGCAACTTTTACCGTACAGGCGGCGACTCCAGCCAATACTCTGGTCATTGCCCAATCTCTGGATGATGCCTCAACTTTTGACCCGGCGCAGGGCTTTGAACTGACTACCGTGCAGGCGTTCAATAACGTTTACCAGCGTCTGGTGCAGTCTGATCCTAATAATCCTATTGATTTGAAACCGGTGCTGGCTTCCTCATGGCAGGCGGGCAGTGACGGTAAGAGCCTGACTTTTACCCTGAATCCTAAAGCTACCTTCGCCAGCGGTAATCCACTGACTGCCGACGACGTTATCTTCTCACTGTCGCGCGTCGTGAAGTTAAACCTTGAGCCTTCATTTATCCTGACTCAGCTTGGCTGGAATGCGAAAAATGTTGATGGCTTCCTGACTAAAGTCGATGCGCAGCACGTTAAAGTCAGCTGGACTGAAAACGTTAGCCCGACCTTCGTGCTGAGCCTGCTGTCTGCGCCGGTTTCGTCGATTGTTGATTCCAAACTGGTTTCTCAAAATGCGAAAGGCGACGACCTCGGCCATCAGTGGCTGAGCGACCATTCCGCGGGCAGCGGTCCTTATAAAATCCGCACTTATGTTCCGCATCAGGTACTTATCTTGCAGGCGAACCCAAGTTCTCCTGAGGGCGCGCCAAAAATACCCATGGTATTGATTAAAAACGTCCCCGATGCCGCAGCACGTAGCCTGTTAATTGAGCAGGGTGATGCCGATATTGCGCGTAACCTGGGTGCCGATCAGATGGCGGGATTGGCCGGTAAGCCGGGCGTTAAACCGCTGGCAGTGCCTTACGCCTCACTGTATTTCCTGTATTTCAATACCAAAGCTTCTCCAGCACTGGGTAATCCGGCACTTTGGGAGGCGGCGCGTTACCTGTGGGATTACAACGGTATCGCCAACGACCTGTTGAAAGGCCAGTTCCAGGTGCATCAGGCCTTCCTGCCAGATGGTTACTTGGGCGCGCTGAACGACAACCCGTACAAGTTTGATCCCGCCAAGGCCAAGGCGATTCTGGCTAAGGCCGGTTTGAAAAACGTCACCTTTACCATTGCCGTGACCAATCAGCCGCCGTATCTGGACATTGCCCAGGCATTGCAAGCCAACTTTGCATTGGGCGGAATTACCGTCAAACTGGAGCCGGGTGTCAGCTCGCAAATTTCTCTGCGCGTGAAGGCGCACAACTTTGACGCGACGCTATCTTCGTGGGGGCCAGACTATTTTGACCCTAACACTAACGCCTCCGCGTTTGCATTCAACCCTGAAGATGGCAGTGCAACGCTTGCCTGGCGTGCCAACTGGAGCATTCCTGCTCTGAACAAGCAAACGCTGGCTGCGACGGCCGAGAATGATAAAGCCAAACGCGTGGCGGACTATCGCCAGCTTCAGCTTGAAGTACAGAAAAATTCGCCGTTCGTGATTGGCCTACAGGCGCGCAGCCTGATTGCCGTACGTGACAACATCAAAGGCTACGTGCAGGGGATCAACCCTGACATGGTGTTCTACAGCAAGGTCACAAAGTAATGATAGACAGTACCTCCCCGGTCGGTTTACTCCGGCAGGGTTGGCGTTGGTCGGGCCGCCTGGTTGGCGGCCTTGTTTCTTTAATGCTGACTCTGTTAGGGCTGCTGGCCTTTACCTTTGCACTTTCACATCTCGCTCCTGTCGATCCGACCCTGCAAATTGCTGGCGATCATGCCAGCGCGGCGACCTATGCTCAGGTGCGCCAGAGTCTGGGACTGGACAAGCCAGTGCCGGTGCAGTTCTGGCATTACCTGCAACATCTGGCGCACGGCGATATGGGCATGTCCAGCATCACCGGTCAGCCGGTAGCCAGCGATTTGATGCATACGTTTCCAGCCACGATTGAGCTTGCTACCTGCGCGATTATTTTTGGTGCGATCTTCGGGATAACGCTGGCGCTGCTGTCAGTGTATAAGCCCGGCAGTTGGCTGGATAATCTGGTTCGACTGGTGTCACTGCTTGGCTATTCGGTGCCTATTTTCTGGCTTAGCCTGCTCGGATTGCTGCTGTTTTATGCCGTGTTGCACTGGGCTGGTGGGCCAGGCAGGCTCGACGATGTGTATCTTTATACCATGCAACCGCGCACGGGCTTTGTGCTGATTGACACCTGGCTTTCCGGCGATCGCGAGATGTTCTTTAACGCGATTCGCCATATGTGGCTGCCGGTAACTGTACTCGGCCTGCTGTCGATGGCCGGAATTACCCGCCTGCTGCGCGCCGCAATGCTGGGTGAAATGAACAAAGAGTACGTGATACTGGCGCGTTCCAAGGGAGCGGGGCGTGCACGCGTGCTGCTGTGCCACGTATTCCCGAACGTATTGGGCACTCTGATTACGGTGCTGAGTCTGTCATACGCTAGCCTGCTGGAAGGCGCGGTATTAACTGAAACGGTATTTGCCTGGCCGGGCGTCGGGCGTTATCTGACCAGCGCGCTGTTTGCCTCAGACACTCCAGCAATCCTAGGCTCGACGCTGCTGATCGGTACCAGTTTTGTCTTGCTTAATGCGTTGGCAGATGCGCTGACCTATTTACTCGATCCGCGAACCCGGTAAGCCTTTTTATGACACAACTTATTCCTGAACAACCGACACTGGCTCGCGTCGCTCCTGGAAAGGGGCCGCGTCGCATCACCACGCTGTCGATTGGCACCGTGCTGGCGATCATTTTGCTGCTGGCAGCGCTGTTTGCCCCTTGGCTTGCGCCATTTGATCCCAATTTGCAGCATATTGAAATTCGCCTGTTGCCGCCGTCTGCCGCTCACTGGCTGGGTACTGACGGCTTTGGCCGTGACCTGCTTTCGCGGGTGATTTATGGGGCCAGGCCGACTTTGCTGCTGGTGGCATTGATCCTGCTACTGACCATTCCTTTTGGTTTACTGATTGGCATCAGTGCCGGTTATCTCGGCGGCTGGGTGGAGCGTATTTTGATGCGTTTCACCGATATCGTGCTGTCATTACCAAGCCTGGTTATGGCCTTGGCGTTGGTCGCTATCCTTGGGCCGGGCCTGATGAACGGCGCGCTGGCATTGGCATTTACCAGTTGGCCGCCTTTTGCTCGTCAGGCTCGGGCCGAAACGCTGGCTCTGCGTCGCAGTGATTATCTGGCTGCGGCGAGGATGCAGGGCATTGGCGGTTTTCGTCTGATGTTTGGGCATATTTTGCCGCTGTGCCTGCCAAGTGCGGTAGTCCGTGCGGCGCTGAGTCTGGGCGGCATTATTCTTTCCTCGGCGGGACTGGGTTTCCTCGGCATGGGTATTCAACCGCCAACCGCTGAATGGGGCTCGATGGTGGCTGAAGGCAGTAAAGTTATCTTCGACCAATGGTGGGTCGCGGCGGCTCCCGGTGGCGCGATTTTATTTGCCAGTCTGGCGTTCAACCTGTTGGGCGACGGCCTGCGCGACAAAATGGATACCCGTCATGGCAATTAATTCTCAACCCCACGCGGCGGGTACACAAAATGATCGTCTTGTAGCTAAAGACTTGACCGTTTATGTGCCGGGTAAGCAGCCTATCGAATTGGTAAAGTCGATTTCATTTAGCGTCGGTCAGGAGCGAATTGCGCTGGTGGGCGAATCAGGCTCTGGCAAATCGATGACTGCCCGTGCGCTAATGGGGCTGCTGCCGAATCCGTGCCAAATGCAGGCCAGCCAGCTAACTCTGGGCGAGCAAGACCTGACGCATCTCAAAGAACGGCAATGGAACCAGCTGCGCGGCAATCGTATTTCTATGGTGATGCAAGACCCGAAACACGCGCTGAATCCAGCACAGCCTATCGGCAAGCAGGTCGAGGAGCCGCTGCGTTTGCACGGTAAATTTAGCCGCAGTGAACGCAAAGAGCAGCGCCTGGAGATGCTCAATGCAGTAGGTTTGCCGCATCCGGCACAGCTGAGCAAACTCTATCCGCACCAGCTTTCTGGTGGCATGGGGCAGCGCGTTATGCTGGCAATTGCGCTGATTAATCATCCGCAATTTTTGATTGCCGATGAGCCGACGTCTGCTCTGGATTTTGAGGTGCGTGAGCAAGTCTTGAAGCTGATTGAACGTCTGGTAGATGAGCGCAATATGGGACTGATTCTTATCAGCCACGATTTGCAGCAGGTCGCGCAGTATACCGAGCAGGTGATGGTGATGTACAAAGGGCAAATTGTTGATCAACTGCCGTCAAGCCAGCTGGCACACGCCACCCATCCTTATACCCACACGCTGTGGTCGTGCCGTCCGAATAAATCAACTCACGGCCAAATGTTGCCGGTGCTGGATCGCGCATTATTGGCAAAACTCAGCGCAGAAGAAGGGCAGCCATGAGTCAGGAAATTATTGCACAGTTGCAGCAGCTAAGCGTGTCTCATCGACAGGGTTACGATGTGCGCACCGTGGTGCACGATGTGGATTTGAACATTTATCAGGGCGAATGTTTTGGCCTGGTCGGGCCTTCTGGCTGCGGTAAGTCTTCTCTGCTGTGGGTACTTGCCGGGTTAAATACCCACTGGAGCGGGAACATGACCTTGCTGGGGCATCGTTTATCGCCGGGCAAGCCGTTTACCGGCAGCCTGCGCCGTGAAGTTCAGATGGTGTTTCAAGACCCGTACGCCTCGCTGCATCCAAAGCATAAACTGTTACGCACACTGAGTGAGCCGCTTAAGCTTTTGAAAGAGCAGGATATTGAGCAAAAAGTTGCCGAAGGGTTTCGTCAGGTTGGGCTGGATCCGGCGTTAATTCATCGTTATCCGCATCAGCTTTCAGGCGGACAGCGCCAACGCGTGGCGATAGTGCGTGCTCTGCTGTTAAAGCCTAAACTCCTGCTGCTCGACGAACCGACCTCGGCGCTGGATATGTCTGTGCAGGCAGAAATCCTTAATCTTCTCAATGAGCTAAAGGCGGCAGGCGATCTGACAATGATTCTGGTCAGCCACGACGCAGACGTTATCGACCATATGTGCGACCGCCATGTAACCATGGCTAGAGGGTTTGTGCTGGGTTGATTGAGGGAACAAGCCTGTTAGGGTGCATTCACGCAAAAATGGTGCAAGGTCACTCTCATTGCAAAGTGACCGAGGCGCATGCGTAGAGCGTAACCTGTTGATTTATTGAGCAGGCTATTAAAGATTTAAAAGTGGCATATAAACTGCAAAGCCTCTATTGATTAAAAAGCTATCGAGTAAAGGCTTTGGAATAAAAGCTTTAAATCGAAGCTATTGAAAAGATGTTTTATTGAGTAAGCCATTTATTGCACCAGTAATTTATTGCACCCAAGGCATTAAAAGGCCGGACACTGAAACAGGTCGGCCAGTCACCAGACAAGATTTAACCAACAAAGGCGTCCGTTAGCGTTCAGGAGACTGAGCGCTAGCAGGACGCTTTTTTATACCTTCTTTTTATGTCCATCTTCTTATCCCTATGGCGAGGTGCGTACCTCAGCACTTCCACAAGCCCGTTCATGATTTCTAACATAGCTTTGCATTTAAAAAGATTTCTCGGCCGGTGAGGGAAATCTCAGCTGCTATCCTTAAGGTTCTTGTGCTTATTTATCAAGGATGTCGAACATGGCTAATTTAAAATCTTATAAGCTACTAAGCATGGCAGCAGGTTTGGCGCTGTGTTCTTGGTTACCGGTGGCCAATGCAGCACCGATGTTTACACTAAGCTCGCCCGCGTTCAGCGATAACGGCGTACTGGCGAAGCAATTCTCTGGCAATATCAAAGCTAATCCGGCCTGTATTGGCGACAACTACTCTCCTGCCTTCAACTGGCAAAATGCGCCAAGAGGCACCAAGAGCTTTGCTCTTACCATCCGGGACGTTGACGCGAATCACGGCCTTGGCGTGAATCATCTGGTGACTTACGGCATTCCGGCATCAAGCACCGGTTTTGCCCAGGATGCTTTGAGTGAGGGTAAAGGCTTTGTCGGCGGTAGAAATACGATGGGGCACGGCTACTACAATGGGCCTTGCCCGCCAGTAGGTACTGGGTCTCACCACTATATTGTGCAGCTTATCGCCACCGACTTCGCGCCTGATGCGTTGCCAAAAGGGCTGACCTACGATCAGTTATATGAAAAACTTAAAGGTCACGCCATCGATAATTCGACGCTAGTGGCTCGTTTCGGCGAATAATTGCCGATGCAATAAATTCTGGCGTTAAAGCAATAAAAAAGGCCGAACTTATGTTCGGCCTTCTGCTAAGTATGATTTGGTCACTTGAATACGAAAGGAAAACATGATTACTGGTGAGTAGAATATAATCATGAAATAACACATCCATTAAATAACTAAATTTCTTATATATTTTATCTTATATAAGGCTATATAAAAAATTAGGCCGCATAGATAAGTAGCGCATGTAATCATTGAACTGCTAATTATCACATTGTGATTAGTCATTGAAGGCATCATCTTAAAAACCTCTAACGGAATGAGGTGGAAAAGATAAACGCAGAAACTAGAAGCGCTTAGGAAACGTAACGGCTTGAAAAAAAATTTCAGGCTACTATCTTCTATTTTACTTAATAATGCAAAAATAAGGCTACTCGCTATAAATATACCCAACGAGTCGTACCATGTGAAACCTTCGTTGTTCTGAAGTTGCCCTAAATTTTTCAGGTAAAGCTGGATGTATAAGATTATTGCGATTGCTATCAGCAACAGTGGCATGATGAGGTATATGGATATATTTTTTGCTACACCTCTGTTATGAATGAGGTACCCCACAATAAAGTAAGCCAGGTAAGTACCTAGAAACTCACTGCCGAACTGAGTGTAAAATGGATGGCTACCAAAAATGATGGTTTGCGATACAGAGAGGTAGTTTGCTATAACGCATAATCCTAAATAAATATAGATCTCTTTATTAGATAAGATTGACATCATTCTACCGACAAAAGGAGCGATAAAATACAATCCTATAATTGTGAACATAAACCACAATTGATAAGCGTGAAAAGTGTCACCCCGAAAAAGCCTTGATTCAAGGTTGCTAAATGTAAAACTACTATGATCAAGTAATGAAACTATTATATTGGTTACGTAAAAATAAAAAATCAAAACCAGGAAGAATTGCGGGATCCGTTTTTTGTAAAATTCAAATACGCTAATATTGCTAATTTTAGGAAGAACAAGAGCACCGGAGATCATTACAAATATAGGAACTGCCGTTCTACCTATAATTCTAAATGTTTGATAAATTATCCACTGTAATTCATTTAAATTATTTTGGGATTGCATTAGTTGATCGGTCGTGTGCAAAGCGACTACTGTAGCCATAGCTAAAAAACGAGTTAAATCCATCCATGCAATTCTGCCTGAACTCATTACCTTTCCTCAATTTTTATATTTTCTTGTGTACTTACCTATGCAAAAAAAATTTATTCTGAGACTACGATAATGTCTAGGTATTTAGTGTTAAACGAACCCCGAACCCATGCAGATGCCTTTTGGTAATAAAAGGATATCCGTTACCCTAATGAGCAATCTCAACAAGCTGTAGGTCTTACTGAAAGTAATGCGTTAGAAAAACTTACAATAGGAAGATACATGAAAATGATAGTTTATGTAAAACTTTTGTTAATTTTTTTTAAAGAAAATAGCTGCTGACGGAGATTTATTCAGATTCTAAGATCAGACAATATTGTTAAATGAGTAGTGCACGCAAAGTTTTGTGCGCGCAAGCTTTTCCAAACTGCCTGCATAAGTATTGGATAAGCCTGATGAAATCAGTCTGATTTAAGTCAGTATCTGAAATGCGAGCAAAAAATCAAGTGTGGTAACGTTTATCATTAATGATGCTATGGCGGGGGAAACCGGGTATCTGGTAAGCAACTTGATACTATCAAGGATAACGCTGTAAAAAACTTCGTTTATTTCTCTAAATAATAATTAAGGGCTTTGTTCTGAATAACAAAGCCCTTATATTTCAATTAATAGCATTAAATATGCTAAAAACCTGAGTTATTTCTGAGTACCGTCTTCAATCATTGATGGAGAAGGCATGTCGGCGGCTTTACGCATTTTCGCTACTTCTTTTGCCGTCACCGTTGCACCGGCCGGGTTACCGAACTGGTTGCTGACAAAGTTACTCAATTGCGCAATCTGGTCGTCGTTCAGCTGGTTAGCAAAAGATGGCATCATCACTTCGCCCTGATCCATATGACGCTGCACGCCGCCCAGAATCACGGAAACCATATTTCGGCTGTCCGCAGAACCGGTGGTGGTATGGTGATACAGCGACGGATAGGCGTGGAAGCCTTTACCGATACCGGCACCAGAGTCAGCGTGACAAGATGCACAGCTGCTGTTAAACAGCGCCGAGGCAGACTGGTCAAAATGAACGCCGTTAGCACGGTCAGCGAATACCGCAGTCGCAGGTTTGCCCCAAGAGTCGCGCGGCTGAGTCTGCTTGTCGTTGCCAATCGCCGGAACGGAGCGAATATAGGTCGCAATCGCATTCAGGTCTGAGTCGGTCAGGTGTTGCAGGCTGTGTTCAATCGCCTCAGACATGCCGCCGGAAGCCGAGGCTTTACCTGCTACATCACCAGTTTTCAGATAGGTCACTAAATCTTGCTGTGACCAGGTGCCGATACCGGCATTTTTGTCTGGCGTAATGTTGAACGCTACCCATGAACCCAGATCGCCGCCCGAGAAGGCTTTGCTGTTGTCCATACCCATGGTCAGGTTACGCGGCGTATGGCAGGTGCCGCAGTGTTCCAGCGCCTGAACCATATAACGGCCACGGTTCCATTCATCACTCTTGGTAGGATCGTTCTTCAACTCGCCTTTATCAAAGTTGAACCATTTCCAGAAGGTCATGCCCCAGCGTTGGTTGAACGGGAAGGAGAGGTCGGTCTTGGCAGGTGCGGAATGCACGCCCGGCAGTGACATCAAATAGGCTTTAATCGCCAGCACGTCTTCACGTTTCATTTTGGTGAAGGAGTCGTAAGGCATTGCCGGATACAGCTGCTGTCCGTCTTTACCTACGCCGTCACGCACGGCACGAACGAATTCATCGTCCGTCCAGTTACCGATACCAAACTGTTTATCGGAAGAGATGTTAGTGCCGTAAATCACACCGAAAGGTGACGCCAGCGGATAACCGCCGCCAAACTGTGCATTTTTAGCGGCATCAGGCGCTGTATGGCAAGCCGTACAGTCGGCCGCCGTGGCAAGATATGCACCGCGTTTAATCATGTCGGCCGAGCTGGATGCATCATCTGCAAAAGCGCTGGTCGCAGCCGCCAGCGGCAACAGTGCCGCCAGCAAATATTTCATTTTCATTTCCACATCCTCATACGATACCCCTCGTTGGGTAACCGCAGTCCCTTAGAAGAATCAGGCCAGGCTTTTCAGCACCGAGTCCGCCATGCGAAGCGCCAATGCTGTACCGGTTAACGTGGAGTTAACGGTTGAAGCAGAAGGCATGATGCCGGTACCGGCGATAAACAGGTTCGGGTGGTCGTGGGTACGACAATTTCCGTCTACTACCGAATCTTTAGGGTCGCTGCCCATAATCATGGTTCCGGTAATGTGCTGGTTATTGTTGTAAACGCCGCGTTTGCTGTAGACCACTTCAGTCCCGCCCATCGCTTCGGCTATCTTCTTGAAGTCAATCATCGACTGGTCATAGCCTTTGTTGACGTATTCCGGGAATTTGTAATGCACCTCAAGGCGTGGAATGCCCCATTCGTCTTTCTCGGTCTTGCTCGGAATGACACGGTTTTCCGGATCTGGCAGCATTTCCAGCAGGCAGTTAAGCAACACGTAGCGCGGTGCCTGATAAGCCAGTTTGTCGTTTAATGCTTTACCGTAATAACCTTGCGCAACCAGTCGTTCGGTAAGCGATCGCACCGGGGAGGTATTCGCCAGGTCAACACGCAGAGCAGAACGCTCGCCGCGCCACGGCCCATCGCGCAGGTTATTAATACTGCCCGGACGCATAGGTCCACGGCCAAAGTACACTGGCTCATCGGCCAGGAACTCAACAGAAGTGCCCGGGTGGTCCATCAGGTGACGACCAACCATGCCTGAGCTGTTGGCAATACCGTTTGGATATTTCTCGCTGGTGGAGATAAGCAGCAGTTTAGGACTTTCTATGCCGTTTGCGGTCAGAACGAAACGTTTACCGGTCACTTTATGAGACTGCTTTTCTTTATCCAGATAATGCACGGCAACGATATTACCGTTGTCGTCGGCTTCAATCTTGTAAACAACGGCGTTGGCAATAATGCGTACACCGGCCTCGTAGGCTCTGCGCGCAGAAATGCCGCCGTGATACTGTGCGTCGATCGGGCAAACCGGCATGCAGTTGTTGTTACCGCAGCAGGCAGGGCGACCGTCGTAGGGAATACTGTTACGCGCCTGTGGTCCAATGCCTACGACGTAGCCCAATGGAGCAACGCGTTCTTTAATACGGTCAAAGCCGTAAGGCAGTGGGATACCTGGCAGTGGATAAGGCTGGGAACGCGGTGAACCCAAATCGTCATCACCCGAAACGCCCATCTTGATTTCGGCTTCGGTGTAGTAAGGCTCCAGCTCTTCGTAGCTGATTGGCCAGTCGCGACCTACACCGTAAAGGGTATTAATTTTCATGTCGTTAGGCAGCAGACGGAAAGCCTGTCCTGCCCAGTGCCAGGTGGTACCGCCCACGCCGCGAAGATATTGAGCTGCGTACACGTCCGGGCCTTTCTGAATCAAATAATTGTTATCCTTTGGCTGGAACTTTGGCTGTGGTGCCCAAGGTTTTGCCGGGTAAGGCTCGGTAAAGTCGCCTTTCAATGGAGACTGGCGGAACAGCTCTACCGCTTCGTCACGCTTGAAGAAAGGCCCTGAGTCCAGCATCAATACGGAAACCCCGGCCTTCGCCATTTTTTCGGCAGCCAACGAGCCGGCAATACCAGCACCAATGACGATTACGTCAGCGTTCAATGGTTCAGCCATGGGTTGCTACCTCACTCTCAGGCTTGTTGATCCAGAAATTCGGTTGTCCAACCGCATAGCTCGGAGGCAATAAACTGTCTTTCACTAGTTCGTAACTCACAATATTTTCAAAGCCAATACAGACCTGGCTGCCGGGTTTACCGACCACGCCGAGATACCAGCCGTTAACCAACTGTTGGTAAAGTTGACCCAAAGCAGCAGGCTGTTGTGCCAGAAGTTGATGCAGCGGATCGCCAACGACGCCGCCGTGAGCGCCGAGGAAGGTCGTCAGCGCATCGAGCTGAGCATCAAGCTCGGCGTGGTGCAGCCAGCTATATAGCGCCTGTCCCAGATTAGGTTCCAGGTCGTCCATCGCGGTCAGCGTTTTGGAGATCTGCATAAAATTGTCTGGCATCGTGATGGCTGATGCCAGCGGTGGCGCCGCGAGCGCCAGATTTCCGAACACACTGCTGCCAAGCAACTGGCTGCCAAAACCGGCCGCAAGAACGCTCGCAGTACCGAGCACAACCCGGCGGCGTGAAAGATTAATCATGGTGATTTTCCGTAAAATCAGTCGGTTAAAACAATCCGTTTAGTTCGGAGCCCTGTGGTGTTAAAAACTAATGGTTAAAACTGATCTAAGTGATGCTTTTGTTTAAAATTATCGAACCAATAGGCACATCGCTGCATAAATGTGATCGATATATATTTAAATGTTTCGCTGATGTTAATTCACTTCTATTCGTGGGTGAATAGATGGTTTCGTAAGTAAAGTAATTATTTGCGAGGATATCAGGAGGAAATTAAGCAAAAAACGCCCTCAAACCCTTGTCCTGTCTGAGGTTATACAATAAGTGCTGTAGTGAACCGAATGATACATTTTAAATTGGAATTTTTCAGAACTGTGAACTATGCACGGTTTTATATAATGAGAATTTGAGGGAACGGTTGCGGCTAATCGTCCTCTTACAGTGCATTACTAAGAGGATGATTAACCTAATGTTACGGAATTTACAACCAGACGGCAGTAGTGTGAAACGCCCGCTGTTTATCCAGCTGGAACGTTTCATAGCTAAAATAGTTTCACATCTCATTTAGCAGACTAGCTGGAGGCTCATATAACAGGCCGTATTAATGAGCCTTAATGCATGGTGAGGACAATAATATTAACCTTTATAATGCCACTGTGAGACTGAATCTCTCGGCACCCATTCCACGGGGATGCGTGTAATGGGCTCTACGATGGTGTCTTCGTTTAGCAATTTGATGAGTATTTCCACGGCTGTTCGGCCCAAATCCCGTGCCGACTGGCGAATAGTCGACAGCCGCGGGGTGATCAGGTCCGGATAAATAGCGTCATCGAAACCGACCAACGACAGCGATTCAGGCACGCTCAGCCCTCTATCTCTCAGGCCATCAAGCAGGCCAAGGGCCAGATAATCGCTGGCGGTAAATACGGCGCTGGGTGGACGGGCAGGGCGAGCAGGCAGTCCAGCGCGCGGCGACCAAATACTGCGGTCATAATCGCCGTAGAGCACGCAAGCTCAGGATCATAGGCGATCCCGTTTTTTGCCAACGCCTGCCGATAACCCTGATGGCGTTCGCGCACGCTCATTAGCTCTTCCGGCCCTCCGACAAAGGAGATAAGCTCGATGACCGGCGTCAATTAATGCCTGCGTCGCGAGTTCACCGCCGCGCACGTTGTCGGAGAACACCTTGGGCATGTCGCAGCCCGGCACGTCTTCATCAATCAGTACAACGTGGCGCTGGTCTTTTAACTCAAGATAGAGCTGCCCGTTGTCCGGACGGTTAGTGGCGAACAGCAGGCCATCGACCTGGCGGGTATCGAGCCAGCGAATAAACTGGCACTCTTTTTCGAGATTATTGCGGGTGACGCACAGTACCAGACTGTATTGATGTTCCGACGCCGCCTCTTCTGCCGCATCGGCCAATTCGGCAAAAAAAGGGTTAGCGATATCCGGTAGTACCAGACCAATGGTTTCGCTGCCGCCCATGCTCAGGCGACGAGCCAGGCTGTTGGCGCGATAACCGAGGGTGTTTATCGCATTTTCGATGCGTTGTATCGTTTGCTGAGGGAGTACAATACTGTTGTTTAGATATCTGGACACGGTGGCTTTAGAAAGCCCCGCCATTTGTGCTACATCGGATAAAACAACCCGTTTATTGGCCATAATTTCTCTCTGCTTTCCTGGCGGATGGGCCGCAAGTTATTACTGAATGGCGGCTTATGTAAAGCAAGCCGCCTTCCTGACATTCTTCAAGCATATTACAAATTTTATTAATGTATAGACTGCACTTATTGTCAGTAATAGGCGATTAAATAGTGAGTGTGATAAGAGGTGCTTCGAGGAGATTAGTGAGCGATTAGGCGTTTGGCAGGGAAAGGCGCGGCATAACTGTGAATGGCAGGGTATGACAGTGAAGGGTCGGGCAAGAAGTCCTCTGTCTCCATTCATTAACTGAATTTAGTTTGTGAATTGAGACAGAGGACAATGTTTAAGCCGTTAACATTAAAATAGTTACATAGTTAACTTTAAAATAGCTACACGATTAAGCGGTGGGCTCCCAGCTAATTCGGCACTCGTCGCGACGGAATATCAATACGCGACTGCGATTGGAAATCAGATGTACGTCATAGCCCTGGAAGTACAGGCAGAACGATTTTTGCCAGGGGCCATCAGGCATAGTCACCAGCAAACGGCCTTGCCCAATCGATACCATTTTACCGCTGGCGCGTATTGGGCCGGTGCCTATCTTCAGCTCGTCGCCTTCAATATCAAAGGCGGCTTTTGATTCTGGATGGAACCAGCGCCCCTGAATCATTGGCAGGCAGTTGTTAGGCTCGGCCGGAACAAAATAACGTTTGGCTAAACCGATTTCACCTTCAATCGCATTACCGTTCATTTTCAGACGCATCGGTAAATGCGCCGATAATGAAATCGCGCTGCCGTCTTCGCCCTGATACAGGTTCTCGCTGGCACCCAAATAACTCGCCACGCCTTTGTCTACCGATAACCAATAAGGCTCGGCCTGACTGGTGTAAAGACCATCGACCAACGCCGTACTTCTCGCCGGCAGAGGAGTATCCAGCAGGGCAGACATCACTTCCAGCAACGCGGTGTATGAGGCGGTATCTTCGCGATTTGAAACCAGCGCCGCGCCGACATTCAACTGCGGACTCAGCAAGAAATAAGTCTTGTATCCCGCATGTGAACCGCCGTGCCCCAGCAATTGATGGCTGCCTATCTGAGAATGGGTGATGCCTAGCCCGTAAGCCGTCGGCGTGCCGTCCGTTAAAAATCGCGGTTGGGCAAGCTGTTGCAAGACGCCTTTTCCCGGCCCAGAGTCTGCCAGCAGGCTTTGTAACCAGCTAGAAAGTGAACGCAGACTGCCGGTCAGACTGCCTGATGCTGAAAGATGCAATCCGGCAGCAGACGTTTTCCAGCCATTGTCAGCTTTCCAATAACCAGGCACCAGATTTGGCACAATATCAAACCAGCCTTCAGGCGCGTGGAAAGCAATATCAAGGGATTGAGCAATATGTTGTTGCAGAAGATCTTCGAACAAAATGCCTTTCTTTTTCAGAATGGCTTCGACCAGACGATAGCCGGTGTTCGAATAAGAAATCTCGGTACCTGCCGCAAAGTTCAGGCTACCGTCACCCGCCAGAAAATCGATCAACGCATCGGCGTCGCTGACGTTATAAACCGAGATCCCCAGCAGAGCAAGAGTCTCTCGTACATCAGGCAGGCCGCCGGTCATATCCAGCGCCTGACCAATAGTCACTTTCGCCATCAGACCTTTAAGCTCGGGTAAATGCTGGCCTAAGGTATCCTCGGTCGAGAGCCCGGCATCACTGCGTAACAGAGCTAGTGCTGCGAAAATATGCTTGGTTACTGAAGCGTAACGCACTACGTTATCAATGCTGAATGGCTCGCCGGTGGTCAGATTTGCAAGACCACCACAGGCCTCTCCCTTTAACGACGTGCTATCAAACAAGGTGATGGCACCCCCCGGTTCCCCCGGTTGATTCCAGCGATCGGTTACTTTTTTTGCAGCGGAGAGTCCCGCTTGCCAGTTAATAGAAGTCACGATGGAAGTCCTCATTATCCTTCGCCGCTCGCACTTACATCACGATTGGCGTTGGCTAATTATTAATTGCCTAGTCGATATCCGGTTCTTCGAGGTCCAGACTAAGTTTTCTGAGCTCGGCAGTATGCGGATGTTTAACGTTACCCGCCCGTAGATCGTTCGCACTCACAAGCTCGACCATTTGACCACCGATCATGACTCCAATTCTGGCGCAAAGATGCGTTACGACGGCTAAATTGTGCGTGACCATGACGTAGGTTAATTTCTTTTGCTCGCGAATATCGGTAAGGAGGTTAAGAATCTCAGCCTGCACCGAAACATCTAACGCTGAGGTGGGTTCATCGAGCAGTAAAACTTCAGGTTCAGAGATAAGTGCACGGGCGATGGCTACACGCTGACGCTGCCCGCCTGAAAGCTGATGCGGGAAACGAAAACGCACACTTTGCGGCAAGGCAACTTCGCTCAGCGCATTAGCGATGCGTTTTTCGACATTTAGAAAACCGTGGACAGTTAACGGTTCCGCTAAAATCCGGTCGATGGTTTGACGCGGATGCAGCGAACCATATGGGTCTTGAAACACCATTTGCACCCGGCGATAAAAGCGTTTGGGGCGTTTTGGCAACTGTGGCTCACCGCCAATGTCCATACCGCCGGACCAGTGCTGATTCAGCCCGGCCAGCGCGCGCAAAATGGTGGATTTCCCCGAGCCGCTTTCCCCGACGATGCCAAAACTTTCGCCGTTAGCGACGTGAAAACTGACTCCCTTGACGACTTCGGTTTCGCCAAAGGCAATGCGTAACTGGTCTAACGTAATCATGCTGTTTTCCACGCCTCGTCGCGAACCAGAATCGGCAGGCGATCCCTTGGATGAGTCAACGACGGCAGGCATTCAAGTAATCCACGGGTGTAAGGATGCTGCGCATTACGCAGCTCGCCCGCCTGTAAGGTTTCGACGATACGTCCGGCGTACATCACCGCGACGCGATCGCAGAATTTAGACACCAGCGGCAGGTCATGGCTGATAAGAATAAGTCCCATTCCCCGGCTGGAGACCAAATCGTCGAGCAGGCGCAAAATTTCGGCCTGCACCGTGGCATCGAGCGCGCTGGTGGGTTCATCGGCAATCATCAGCTCGGGATCGGGCGCCAGCATCATGGCAATCATCACGCGCTGGCCCATTCCGCCGGAAACCTCATGGGCATAGCGGGTCGCGACTTTATGCGGTTCGCGGATTTTAACCTGATCCAGCAGGTCAATGGCCGCGGCCATTGCCTGACGCTTGCTGCCACCTTTATGGGTTCGCCACGCTTCGGCGACCTGATCGCCAATCGTCATCACCGGATGCAGTGAATATTTCGGGTCTTGCAGGATGAAACCCACGCGTTTGCCGCGAATTTGACGCATCTGTTTTTCGCTGGCATTGCGCAGATCAATCCCGTCAAACGACAGGGTATCGGCCCGGCATTTGGCGCTGGAAGGCAGCAGATTCATCAGGCAGCGTGCAGTCAGTGATTTCCCCGAGCCGCTTTCGCCCACAATCCCAAGCTTTTCTTTACCTAGTGACAGGGAAACGCCGCGCACGGCGTCAAAGCTGCCGCTGCGAGTTTCAAACGTAATATGCAAATTCTTGATGTCGACCAGCATTAGCTTTCCTTAGGATCGAGGACGTCACGTAAACCATCGCCGAGAAAGTTAAAGGCCAATGAAGTGACAAAAATAGCGATAGCCGGGATAAGCGGCACCCACCATTCGGTGAACAGGAAGCGACGGGCCGTTGCTATCATCGCGCCCCATTCCGGTGACGGCGGCTGTGCGCCCATTCCCAGAAAACCGAGGCTGGCTGCGGTGATGATAATCGAGCTCATATCCAGCGTGACGCGTACCACCAAACTTGGCACACACAGCGGCATGACATGGCGTAAGACAATACGTGCCGGAGTTGCGCCGGTGAGTCGGCAGGCTGCGATATAATCCGTGCCGCGAACCTGCATGGTTTCCGCTCGCGCCAGTCGCGCATAAGGAGGCCAGGCGGTGAGGGCAATCGCGAGTATCGCGCTCTCTATGCCCGGTTTAAGTGCGGCAACGAAAGCCAGTGCCAGAATCAAACGCGGGAAAGCCAGAAAGACGTCAGTGATTCGCATCAGAATACGGTCTACCAGACCGCCCGCATAGCCCGCCACGCAACCAATCAGCAGGCCGAGGGGAGCGACAATCACCACCACCACAATCACCATGCCGAGAGTAATGCGTCCACCGTATAAAATGCGGCTGTAGGTATCGCGCCCCAGCTCATCGGTGCCCAAAAGATGCAGCGCCGAAGGCTTGGCAAGACGGTTTGCCAGGTCCTGATCGCCCGGAAGATAATGGGTCAGCAGCGGGGCGCAAATTGAAATGGCCAACACCAGCAAAACGGTGATGAGGCCAATCAATGCCAGAGGATTTGAACGCACACCAAGCCAGATACGATAGCGTCTGCCCCAAACGGCCTGAGTACGTGTTTTAGGTGTTTCATCGAGCAGCCATGCCCGAGAACCCGGTCGAGAAGATAAGCTGGTCATTTTACGCGAGGATCCAGAAGTCGGTAGAGAAGATCGGCAAGCAGATTAAGCAGCACGTAAATCGCGCCAATCAGCAAGGTGGAACCGATAACCGGGTTCATGTCGGCATTCATCAGTGAAACGGTCAGATACTGCCCCAGCCCGGGCCAGGAAAAGACGTTTTCAGTGACTACCGCGCCTTCCAGCAAACCGGCATAGGTCAGCGCCAGCACGGTAATCAGCTGCACGCCAACGGTCGGGAAAGCATGTTTCCAGATAACCCGGCTTGAAGACAGCCCTTTGGCCCGAGCGGTTATCACATATTCCCCGCCCAGCGCATTGAGCATAAAGGTGCGCGTCATACGGGTAATGTAGGCCATGCTGAAATAAGCCAGAATAAGCACCGGCTGAACCATATGCGCCAATGCATCCCAGAATGCGCCGGTATCACCCGCCAGCAGCGTGTCTATGGTCAGCAGCCCGGTAACGTGCGGGATCATATCCTGATAAATAATGCCCTGACGGCCGGGGCCGGGAGCAATTCCCAGCACAGAATAGAAAACCAGCAGCGAGAGCAGCGCCAATACGAACACCGGTAAGGAGTGACCCGCCAGACACACCACGCGAATGGTTTGGTCAATCCAACTGCCCTGACGCGTTGCCGCCCAAACACCTAGCGGAATTCCCACGATAGCGGCGATAATAATCGCTGCCGTGGCAAGCTCCAGCGTTGCGGGGAAGTAACGCGCAATATCACTGGTCACCAGATCAGAGGTCAGCGCAGAGCGACCAAGATCGCCATGCGCCAATTGGCTGAGATAGTGTAAAAACTGCATCCAAAGGGGCTGATCCAGCCCCATTTCATGACGTACACGTTCGACAACCGACTCCGGCGCGTTATCGCCAACCGCAGCCAGCACCGGGTCAGTCGGCATCACTCTTCCAATAAAGAAAGTAATCACCGACAGGCCAAACAAAGTAAGACACACGCTGATGCAGGTACTCAGTAAACTTTTGAGTCTCTTGCTCACGCTTTAACAACCTTCTCGTAGGGACTGGTGCTCATTACGGTTAATACCACGCCAGTGATGTCATGACGGCAGGCCGCAGTCAGGGTTGGCTGGAACATGATCATAAACGGGCTGTTTTCCATATGCTGGGTTTGCAGCTGTTCATAAAGCTTGATGCGCGTCGCCGGATCTGGCTCGTGCAGCGCTTTATTACTGAGATCGGAAATGGCCTTGTCCTGCCAGCTGCAACGCCATGCCAGCGTACGACTCTTGGCGTTATCACTGTTATCTGGGTTGCTACAGAATGCTTCGGCATTGGAGTTTGGGTCGAAATAGTCCGCGCCCCATTGGGTGAGTGCCAGCTGCTGTTGACGTGCACGCATCTTGGTCAGTACCTGACGACTTTCGGCAGCCAGCAGGGTAACTTTAATCCCAATTTCGCCAAGGTTGGCCTGAATTGCCTGTGCAATATCCGCAGAAGGCGACGCAGAGTAATGGTCGAGGGTGATTGAAAAACCGTTCGGGAAGCCGGCTTCGGCCAGCAGCGCTTTGGCTTTGTCACGTCGCGCTTGTACATAATGGTGTTTACTGCCGCCGGGAAACCTTCAGGCAGGAAACTCTGATGGATTTTATGCGTCAGTGGGATGATGTTTTTCTGAATGCTTTCGTAATCCAGCGCCCATTTAATCGCCTGCCACACCTGCGGTTTAGCCAGATTAGGATGAGCGACGTTAGCCAGAAACCATCAGCGTTCCGGCGATGCCTTTGTTAACCAGGGTAAAGTTTTTGTCGCCTTTAAGGGACGCAACTGCTCGGTGGTCAGGTTACGGGCAATATCCACGTCACCTTTTTGCAGCATCAGCATCTGGGCAGAAGGGTCCACGATGTGGCGCATGATCACTCGTTCAATCTTGCCGGCGTGTGGGTTGTTCTTGTTACTTTCCAGGATAACCGTTTCACTGACTTTCCAGGCGCGCAGTTTAAAGGCACCGGAGCCCGCACTGTTGGTTTTCAGCCAGGCATTACCGAGGTCGTCACCTTTCTGATTAGCCAGGCAAGCAGACTTCTGCACAATGCAGCCGACGTTGGCAGACAGGCAATAAAGCAGGAAGGATTCGGAAGCCGGATCGGCGGTTTTAATCACCAGCGTTTCTTTATCTGGTGCGCTGATAAACTGCTCAACGTTATCTTTGGTATAACCAAACTGGTTAATGATGTACGCCGGGCTCTTGTCGAGTTTTACCACACGTTGCAGGGAGAAAGCGGCATCTTCGGCAGTTACGGGTGTGCCATCGGCAAATTTGGCCGCTGGGATCCATTTTAAACGTGAAGGTTTTTTTATCTTCTGACACAGCCCAGGACAGAGCCAGATCGCCTTCAATTTCATCGGCGGCGTTAATTTAGGTCTTACAAGCTGTTGATACAGATTGCCGGTGACTTCTTCGCCAACAGATTCAAAGGCTTCATGGGGATCAAGGCTAGTAATAATGTCCAGTTGGATAGCCATCACCAATATCGATTTTGGCGTATCGGCAAAGACTTTTTCAAAGTTCAGATAAGATAAAACAGGAATTGCAGAAAAACCGGTAATAAAATTACGCCTTGTGACCATGATAACTCCCATCGTGTTGATATTTAAACTTAAAATTTAATTTTATTGTTTCTTACCCTTGACTTGTTTGCTGTCGCTTTGCCTTTAATGAATAACGTTTCAGCTGGGCTATTGGGCTATATAGATAGCAATTTTCGCTGTAAAAAAAGTAATGCGAATTTTGCGCGCCGGTGGTGCGAATTTACTCATAAATTGCACCTTTAAAGAGCGAAAACTGATGAATTACTGTCATACTTAACCAAGGGTAGACCTTTTTTATGAATAACAAAGTCGGTGAAACTCCAAGCCCAGTGCCGGTTTTTGACGGCCATAATGATGTTTTAATGCAACTTTGGTTAAATCATCACCAAAATCCAGAGCAAGCGTTCCTTGAAGGGCCAGCCTGCGGTCAGATGGACTTGCCACGCTGCCGTGAGGCGGGTTTCGCGGGAGGCCTGTTCGCCGCCTATGTACCCTCACCAGAATTCCCTGACTCATCAGAGGTAGCAAGTATCGTGCCGGGTTCGGGTATCGATACTCGGTTCTTGTTGGAAGGTACTAAAAAACATCCTGATTTTTATCCTACGCCGGATATTAATTCTGCGCGTGATGTCACAATCGGCATGATGTCGTTCTTTGCTGCGTATTGAAAAAGCTTCAAAAGGCGCAGTTAAAATTTGTCGTAGCGCAAACGAAATCCGTGAATCGATAGCCAATCAGGCATTAGCTGTAGTTATGCATATTGAAGGGGCAGAGGCGATTGACCCGGATCTTTATTTGCTAGACGTGCTTTATCAGATGGGGCTGCGTTCAATTGGTCCGGTGTGGAGTCGTCCAAATATCTTTGGTCACGGCGTGCCGTTTAAATTTCCGTCATCGCCAGACTTAGGGCCAGGGCCTGACCGATTTGGGCATCAAGCTGGTGAAAGCCTGTAATCAGAAACGCATCATGGTTGATTTGTCGCATCTGGATGAAAAGGGCTTCTGGCAAGTGGCGAAATACAGCGATGCACCGCTGGTAGCCAGCCACTCCAATGCGCACGCGTTGTCTGCACAGTCGCGTAACCTAACCGACAAGCAGTTAGATGCAGTGAAAGAGAGCAACGGTTTTGTCGGCGTTAATTTCGGGATGTCATTCCTGCGCGAAGACGGACAAAAATCTCCTGACGGCACCGTGGATGAAATGGTGCGTCATGTCGATTATCTGGTAGAAAAACTCGGCGAAAACAATGTAGGTTTTGGCTCTGACTTTGACGGCGTAACACTGACGCCGGATATGGTCGACGTGCGCGGTTTGCGCAAGCTGGAGGCCGCGCTGCGTAAGGCCGGATATGGCCAGCCATTGCTGGAAAAAATCTGCCATAAGAACTGGATTAACGTGCTGGAAAGAACCTGGGGCGAATAGGCTAGGGTTAACTTAAGAAGATTATTAAAACAAGAAAGTTTTGGTGTTAATGCATTGATAAGTTAGCAATCTGTCATCTTGCCAAAGTTTTGGGCAGGGTGACAGGGCAATATTTTAAAGATATTAGGAGTACTATTGCTTGTGCAAGAACGGTTTCTCTGCAAGGAAAACCGATGCCGTCTTGTAGTAGGGATAGAATCGATACTATTCCATGAACTTGATGATCGTTTCAGGGAAATGAAAATGAAGATCAATAGTCTGTTTGTATATCCAACTCAAGGTTCTTTGTCAGCCAGGGTTGACGGATCGCGCTGCCCAGAAAATCCGCTGGTAAAAAGTTTAAAGAGTATCTCTAACGGAAATATAGAAATAGCGAACTCCTCCAGGAATGAAACTATTTTTGATTATTTATATCAGGCCCGAAAATATTATGTAGAGAACAAGCAAAACGACAACATTCATCTTTACGACAGAATGTTTATGCAGGAATTAATTAGTGGAGAACAGAAAAGGAAACCGGGTCTGCACATTACATTGTCCAACTCTCCGGGACAATTCGCATCAGAAATAGTGCAATTAAAAACAAATCAACCGGATATTTATCATGGGCAATTTATTGTTAATATGGGAAAAGAGATACATTATGCTGCGCTGGATGTTTTTATTAAAGACGGCAATGTGTCAATAATTGGTATTGAACCTTCAAACCTAGACTGTATGGGGCCAGCAAAACTATTATTTGGGTTGCTGAATGAAATAAAAGAAAAGTGCTCTAATACCAGAATAGTGATGATGGAAAGTAACATACAACAAAGCCCTGCGGACTGTGCCATTTTTAGCCTCCATTTTGCGCTTAAAATGCATGGCTCTAAAGATGTATTCGATGTGCTTCATAAAGAACTTATGTACGGTAGTTCGAATAGTGAAATAAATATTTCAGATGAAGATAGTGGAGTCGGTTATATATCCAGAGAACGTGTTGATCAGTATCTTCCTGTTGAATTTATGAAACATGCTAACTCCAAAGCCAGGCTCACTAAGTATTTTACTCAAAATGCAAAGGTTGCACATATAGCTCAAGAAGAAGAAAGTACCATTGCGCGCCAGGGAAGGTACACTTTTGAACGTGGAGCAAGGACTTACAGTGCCTCAATAGAGGATAAGCGAATAAAATTCATTGAACGAACAATCAAAGCGAATTCATCAGAAGTGAAAAAATTAAAAATACCAAACAACGTTATTTAAACAAGGAAGCTATTTAACCAAGGACTTTATATGCTTTTAGATGTTGTAAGACAGGGTGCAATTCTGTTATGTAGAAACAACGCTCCAGATGAACGTGCCTGTCATGCTCGGCTTTGCGGAGATAATAGTAAATATAGCAAATGCAGTTATCCAGCCCAGTAGCATATATGCCGCCGAGCAAACTACATCATCTCTGTCTAAGCCGTATGGTTTTTCTTATAGAGATGCTTTTGGTCTTAACAAGAAATATGTTTTAGGCGAGAGTCGCTTTGTTAAGGCAAAAGATACACCATTTGAACCCAATATTATTAATTATTTAATGGGTAACAAGAACCCATGAAAAGGTTAAAGTAAGAGAAACAACCAGTGCGATTGAATTTTTAATGGAAGGTGTGGATGGCAATACTTACCAGGTAAGAAGTGACTTTGTACATTACAGAGGGCCTGGCGGGCAGGTAACAATAATGCCAAACGGTGATGTTGATATGTCAGAGAAACAACATATGAGAAGAAATATGTTACCGGACATGGCAAGAAAATCAGGAGATTTTGTAATTTATGAAATTCCTGAAAAAGAAATGCTCCAGATAATACCAGGCACCTTTTCTTCATTTTCATTATTAAACGACGATGCGGAAGAGTAAAATAGGCCTGTAACTTTTATAAAATTAGAATGGTGTGTCATTCTAATTCTTAAAATATAGATAACTGCCTATTAAAATCGAAAGAATGATTTGTTAAAATAGGAAGGTAATGTATTAAAATAGGAAACTAATGTATTAAAATAGGAAACTAATGTATTAAAATAAATGCTGCCTGTTAAGATTCACTTAATAACAGGCAGCATATTTCAGGCTTACGAGTTTTGATACTCAGCCTTACCCCATTGCAGCATAGCGGCCAGCATCGGTTTAAGCACCGTCTGCAGCTGTTCAGCCTTGGCCGGAGCATAAGGATACGGCTCGATTTCTTCCATATAATTACACTGTGCCAATTCAAGCTGGACTGCGTGCTGATGATTCTCAGGCTGGCCATAGGCGCGGGTAATATATCCACCTTTAAAACGGCCGTTCAGCACGTGGGTAAAGATCTCCTGCGCGGTACAACAGCTTTCAACTACGCTAATCAAACCCGGCGCGCAGCTCAGGCCACTGTTGGTACCCAGATTCAAATCAGGCAATTTGCCTTCAAACAGACGCGGGATAACCGAGGCTATCGAGTGGGCGTCAAACAGCATCGCATATCCGTGCTGCTGTTTAATGCGCGCCAGCTCGTGCTGAATTTTCTGATGATAAGGTTGCCAGATAGTCTCCAGATACCCCTGACGCTGGTCATCAGTAGGTTGTTGACCTTCTTTAAACGTCGGGCGGCCATCAAACAGGGTATCGGGATAAAGCCCGGTGGTGGCCGTGGTGTACAGCGGTTTGTCATCGGCAGGGCGATTGAGATCAATCACGAAGCGGGAATACTGGCCGATTATAATGCTGGCGCCCAGCGCTTTGGCAAAATCATACAGCTCGGGAATATGCCAGTCGGTGTCAGACAGCGGCAGCGCAGCATCGGTCAAGGCCACTCGCCACTTCCGGCGTCAGATGCGTTCCGGCATGCGGGATACTGATCAACAGCGGGGCAGTTCCCTGAATGAACTCATAAGGTTCGGCAAGGCTCATAAACGAATTTCTCCACGATAAACAACGGTGCAGGGCAGTTGACCACCCAGCCAGTAAACCAGTTCTGCCGGTCGCTTGAGCGGCCAGTGCACAAAATCTGCAACCTTGTCTGCTTCCAGCGTGCCGTGCGTTTTATCTACACCTAATGCTTTCGCGCCGTGAACAGGTAATGCCCGCCAGCGCCTCTTCCGGCGTCATGCGAAACAGCGTGCAGGCCATGTTTAGCATCAGTCGCAGCGATAGCGCCGGAGAGGTGCCTGGGTTAGCATCGCTGGCCAGCGCCATCGGCACGCCGTGGCGACGGAATAGCTCCACCGGCGGACACTGAGTTTCACGCAGAAGATAGTAGGCGCCGGGTAACAGTACCGCGACTGTACCGCTGGCGGCCATGGCATCGACGTCCGACTCGGTGGCGTATTCCAGATGATCGGCAGAAAGCGCATGATGCTGTGCCGCCAGTGTGCTGCCGTGTAACGATGAAAGCTGCTCGGCGTGCAGTTTTACCGGCAGGCCCAGTTCGGCGGCTTTGTTAAATACGCGCTCGACCTGCTGTGGCGAAAATGCCAGATGCTCACAAAATGCATCGACCGCATCGGCCAGCCCCTCTGAGGCAACCTGCGGCAACAAACTGTCGCAAATCAGGTCGATATAGCGGTCGGCCTGCCCTTTAAACTCGGGAGGAACCGCGTGCGCCGCCAGGCAGGTTGATTTGACCTCTACCGGCAGTGTTGCGCCCAGCTCGCGGATAACTGCGCAGCATTTTCAGCTCGCTTTCTTCACTCAGCCCATAACCCGATTTAATTTCAATGCAGGTCACGCCTTCCGCCAGCAGCGGGCGCAGGCGAAATTCTGCGGCGGCAAAAAGTTGCTGCTGGGTCGCGTCGCGGGTGGCGTTAACGGTGGAAAGAATGCCGCCGCCCTGTGCCGCAATCTCGGCATAGCTGACGCCGTTGAGGCGTTGCTCGAATTCGGCGCTGCGGTCGCCGCCAAACACCAGATGCGTATGGCAGTCGATAAAGCCGGGGGTCACGATGCCGCCGCCGAAATCGGTGCGCTGAGGGGCAGAAAAGTCAGGGCTTTGCACTTAATGGCCCGATCCACAGGATCTTGCCGTCTTTGACCGCGATCGCGCCATCTTCAATGATGCTGTAGCGGCCATCGCGTATGGTGACCAGGTCGGCCCCATACCACAGGCTGTCACAGGGAATTTTGCCGTCGAAAGAGGGCGCTGAATGCAAAGGTACCGCCATGAGGATCTCCTGACTGAACGTATCGTTGTATAGACAACCACAGGCAAGCTAACGCATAACCTATCGGGCGGCAAGCGCGGCAGCGATAGCTTTTTCTTATACTTTTCCTCCGCGCTGCGGCCGCCGTCTCACAGACTGGCGATGCTAACGTCAGCCGTGACTGGTAAAGCGACCAAACAGCTGATAGCGCGAGCCGGGATAAATCAAGCCGCGCCGAGGTGACTACCTGATTACCGCTCCAGGTGCGACGATGGATAAGCAGGCAGGGTTCATGTTCTTTTAACTGCAACTGAGCACTTTGTTCGGCGCTGGCGCTAACCGCCTCGACCCGATGTTCTCCCGACGTCAGTGGCGCAACCTGCATCAGATAGTCGTAAGGCATTCTTTTATTGAACACGTTTTGCAGGTAATCCGGCGCGGTTTTGGGATTAACGTAGCGGTCTTCGATTTGCACCGGCACGTCATTTTCGTAATGAATAATCTGCGAATAAAACATCTGTTCACCGCGAGCGATACCCAGCTGTAAAGCCTGTTCGGCATCGGCGGCGCGGGCTTCGCAGACCACAATCTTGCTGCTGTGACGATGGCCGCGCTCGGCGATTTCATCGGCAATATTGTGCACTTCCAGCATCGGCGTATAGGCTTTGGCCTCGGCAACAAAGGTGCCGACGCCCTGCATGCGGATCAAAAAACCTTCGCTGGTCAACTCACGCAGGGCGCGGTTGATGGTCATGCGGCTAACGCCAAGCTCGTTGACCAGTTCGCTCTCTGAAGGCACGCGCTGGTGGGGCGGCCACACGCCGGTGCGGATTTGACCAACGATCGCCTGTTTGACGCGTTGATAAATCGGGGCGGGTGTATCGCTTATTGCCGCCGACAGCTGCGATAAAATTTGTTGTGACACCCCCTGTTGTTCGGACAACGGTTGGTCAGACATGCCACTCACCTCACTTATTAGTCAATTTTTATGCGCTTTTTGTTAAAAAAACCAACATCCAGCAGTTTACAGATTTCACTGCCATATGTATATGTATAGACAAGCTGTTCAGGAATGTCTCACAAGTCGAACAATATTTACTTCCGGCTACTTTTGTCACCACTTTTACAGTCCATACTTGACTCAGGAATCTGCCATGCCCGCTTTTTTTGCTAGCTCGTGCCTTGTTACCCACCGGTTGGGCCAGCGACGTTCGTCTTGATGTCAACGCACAGGGTTTTATCACCGAAGTGGTGCAAACGCCAGCGCTGAAGGCTGCCAGTGGCTCACGGGGCCGGTCGTTCCCGGCATGCCGAATCTGCATTCCCACGCCTTTCAGCGGGTAATGGCCGGTCTGGCCGAGGTGGCGGGCAATCCTCAGGACAGTTTCTGGACCTGGCGCGAACTGATGTATCGCATGGTCGGTCGCCTGACGCCCGAGCAGGTTGGCGTCATTGCCCGCCAGCTGTATATCGAGATGCTCAAAGGCGGCTATACCCAGGTCGCCGAGTTTCACTATTTGCATCACGACCTCGCTCGGTAATCCTTATGCCGATGCCGGTGAGATGACTGCCCATCTTAGCCATGCCGCCGAACAGGCCGGGAATCGGCATGACCCTGTTGCCGGTGCTTTACAGCTATTCAGGGTTTGGCGCCCAGCCCCCACAGCCGGGCCAGCGTCGTTTTATTCAAAAACCGACAGCTATCTGCAGCAGCAGCAGATTATTTCGCGACAAATTAAAGGCATTGCCACGCAGAATCAGGGGCTGTGTTTCCATTCGCTGCGCGCGGTGTCGCTTGAGCAAATGCAGCAGGTACTAGCCGCCAGTGCGACGCGAATTTGCCGGTGCATATCCATATTTCCGAGCAGGTTAAAGAGGTTAATGACTGCCTGGCCTGGAGCGGTCAACGGCCTATCGCCTGGCTGTTTGACAAGCTGGAGGTCGATGCTCGCTGGTGCCTAATCCACGCCACGCATCCCGATGAGGCCGAGCTAAGACAGCTGGCGTTAAGCGGAGCCGTGGCCGGTCTTTGCCCGACGACCGAAGCCAATCTCGGTGACGGCATTTTCCCCGGTGTCGATTATCTGGCCCGCGGCGGTCAATGGGGCATTGGTTCCGACAGCCACGTTTCTCTTAACGTCGTGGAAGAACTGCGCTGGTTGGAATACGGCCAGCGCCTGCGCGATACCCGCCGCAATCGTCTGGTGACCAGGCATCAACCGTCAGTGGGTAACGTGCTTTATCAGCAGGCGTTGGCAGGCGGCGCGCAGGCCTGCGGCGTGGCGATTGGCAAGCTTGAGCCAGGCTATCGTGCCGACTGGCTGGTGCTTGACGGCGAATGTCCTTACCTGGGCGCGGCGAAGGACAGTGAATTACTCAATCGCTGGTTGTTTGCCGGGTCAGGCTTCGCAGATTCAGGACGTGTGGGTCGCAGGAGAGGCTAAGATTATTGCAGGCCGCCATGCACAACAGGCGGAAGCGGCCGCCGATTTTCTTGCCTTGCTAAAACTCCTGGGTCAGGAGTAGGAGTCGTTATGAGTACTGCATCATCTATTCACAATCATTTAACCTTTTTTAACCTAGACGATTTGCCGGTGACGCCCTGGCGCAACGGCGGGGGAGAAACCCGCGAGATAATCAGCACGCCGCGGAGAGCCAGCGATTTTAACTGGCGCGCCAGCATTGCCACCATCGCGCAGGATGGCCCGTTTTCTGCC
Organism: uncultured Gammaproteobacteria bacterium; assembly: GCA_963747655.1. Lineage (GTDB taxonomy): Bacteria > Pseudomonadota > Gammaproteobacteria > Enterobacterales > Enterobacteriaceae > Rouxiella. The sequence continues at coordinate 92,741 of CAVVFS010000002.1, forward strand.
TTCCACGGCATTGATCGTTCAATAACCTTGCTGACCGGCGAGGGCGTTCACCTGTTTGCCCAAGGCGAGGTGGACCACTATTTGACTACCCCGGCGCAGCCCTTTGCCTTTTCCGGCGACCTGACGCTGCGGGCGACACTCACCGGCGGCACAACCACCGATTTCAATATCATGACGCGCCGTGGCACCTGCCGTTCGGTGGTTAGCGCGAAAAGAGCCGATTTTTGCGCGCCACTGCTGATGGGCGGCGTACTGCTGGTGTTAAAGGGCCAGTGGCAGTTGCAGGGTGAAAAAATTCTTACCGCCAATCAGGGCGTGGTGTGGGACAACGGGCAGGACGTCACGCTAGAACTGCTATTGCAGGCTAAAAGTGCCGATTGTCTGTTGCTCTGGGCGGCCATCCTGCCGCTGTACTGAATCTGCGGGCCGCTGCGCCAAAATAGCGCGGCGGCTGCACCGCATTGGGCCGTGCTGACGCCGGATTTAGCGTGTGAAATCGGTCTGCGGTTAAGGTGAGAAGGGGCGAGCAAGATCGATCGCGCGACCGTGCTGTTCGGGCCTTGAGCGGCATTGCCTTAGCAAATTAAAACTGGCATAAACTTTGCCTCATTAAGCCGCTAGCTTGTATAGACAAGAAGAGACAGTGGTGCGGTTCTTTGCAGGGCGGCCCCATATCCAGACAAGTACTTTCAACAGGAGTGGCAAATGAGCAATGTGTTTTCACCCGCGGTACTGAAAAAATCCTTCATCCTATTGAGCGTGGCCGTGACTTTGGCCTGTGCCAGCGCGGGCGTAGCGCAGGCGGCTAACGCCGGTGGCCATCGGTATCTCTGGCTGGACAGGCTTTGCGCCTCTGACCCTGGCTGATAAAGCGGGGATTTTCAAGAAAAATGGACTCGACGTCACCCTGAAAATGGTGCCCCAGCAGTCGCGCCATCTGGCCATTGCCTCGGGCTCGTTGCAATGCGCCGCCACCACCGTTGAAACCTATCTCACCTGGAACGCCGCCGGGGTGCCAATCAAACAGATCGTGCAGCTCGACAAGTCTTACGGCGCTGACGGTATCGCGGTGCGCCAGGGCATCAGCAAGATTGCCGATCTGAAGGGCAAAACGATTGGCGTCGATGCGCCCGGCACCTCGTCCTATTTTCTGCTGGCGTGGATACTGGATAAAAACGGCATGACCACCAAAGACGTCAAGCTGGCAACCTTGGGTCCAGACGCCGCGGCGCACGCCTTTATTGCCGGTCAGAACGACGCGGCGGTGACCTACGAGCCTTATCTGTCGTCCGTTCGCCAAAGCCCGGATAAGGGAAAAATTCTGGCCACTACGCTGCAGTATCCGATGGTGATGGACACCCTCGGCTGCACGCCGACATTCCTGGAAAAAAACCCGCAGGCCGCGCAGGCGTTGGTCAACAGCTATTTCGAGGCGCTGGCGATGATCAAGAAAGACCCCGAGAAATCCAATGAAATTATGGGCGCGGCGGTGAAAGGAAACCGGCAAGCAGTTTGCCGAGGAGTCGAGCTATCTGCGCTGGCAAGATGTCGATCAGAACAAAAAATTCTTCGCTGGCGAAATCACCAGCTTCAGCAAAGAGGCGGCGACGCTGCTGACGCAGATGAAAATTTTACGTAAAACGCCTGATATCAGCAGCTTGTTCGATCCGCAGTATGTCAATAACGCCACTGTTTCGAAATAGCAATAAGTTGCGAAATAGCAATAACAGGAAGGGAGCTTTGATGCAACGAACTGTCAGGGGCGCAGCACCGCTTCCCGTCTGAGACCGCCCAACGCGAGCCGGCCCCGCTGCCGGCCAGCAAAAAGGTCTCGCATAACCCGATGATGGTGCCGCTGCGGCCGGTGGCTGCGCGCCAGCGCTGGTTGCTCGGCTTCTGCTTTTTTGTGCTGTTTTTCGCCGCCTGGGCGTTAGTGACATTTAGCGGCGTCGTTTCGCCAACCTTCCTGGCTAATCCGGCCAGCATGCTGCAAGAGGGCTGGCTGCTGTTTACCCAGTTCGATTTTGCCAGCGATATCGGCATGACGGTGTGGCGCGTGCTCGGCGGCTTTATTCTGGCGGCGATTATCGCCGTGCCGCTGGGCATTTTGATGGGTTCCTACAAGCTGATTGAGGCGTTTTTCGAGCCGTTCGTGTCTTTTTGCCGCTATTTGCCCGCCTCGGCGTTTATGCCACTGCTGATCCTGTGGGCCGGTATTGGCGAGATGCAAAAGATACTGGTGATTTTTATCGGCTCGTTCTTCCAAATTACCCTGATGGTGGCGGTCACCGTGGGCGCGGCCCGCCGCGATTTGGTCGAGGCCGCTTACACCCTCGGGGCGACCAACCAGAGCGTAGTGCGGCGGGTGATTATTCCCGGCGCCGCGCCCGAAATTGCCGAGCTGCTGCGTCTGGTGCTGGGCTGGGCGTGGACCTATGTGATCGTCGCCGAGCTGATTGGCTCCTCGAGCGGCATCGGCCATATGATTGTCGACAGCCAGGCGATGCTCAACACCGGGCAAATGATCTTCGGCATTATCGTCATCGGCTGTATTGGCCTGTTGTCTGATTTCCTGTTTAAAGCGGCCAATCGCCGCCTGTTTGCCTGGAGCGCATTCAAATGAATCATCCCAAGCTGAGCGTGCGTCAGGTTGAACGCATCTTTAGCGGCCCCGAAAGGCGAGCAGACGCAGGCGCTGTTGCCGGTGGATTATCAGGTTAACGAGAACGATTTTATTACCATTCTCGGGCCTTCGGGCTGCGGCAAGTCCACGCTGCTGCGCATTGTCGCGGGGCTGGATCAGCCAACGCGCGGCGAAGTCTGGCTCGACGGCGAGCAGGTCGAGGGTCCCGGGGCCGATCGCGGTATGGTGTTCCAAAGCTACACGCTATTTCCGTGGCTCTCGGTGCAGCAAAACATCTGCTTTGGTCTGCAGGAGCGCGGAGTGAGCAAGGCGGCGCAGAAGGAGCGCAGCGACTATTTTATCAATAAGGTCGGGCCTGCGCGGCTTCGAGCATCACTTCCCGCGCCAGCTTTCCGGCGGCATGCAGCAGCGCACCGCGATTGCCCGCGCGCTGGCCAACGACCCGAAAGATTTTATTGATGGACGAGCCGTTCGGCGCGCTGGATAACCAGACGCGAGTGATGATGCAGGAACTGCTGCTGTCGATTTGGGAGTCGTCGCGCAAGACCGTGCTGTTTGTTACCCACGATATCGACGAGGCGATTTTTATGGCCAATAAGGTGGCGATATTTAGCGCGCGTCCGGGGCGGATCAAGACCGAGGTCGCGGTGGATTTCCCGCATCCTCGCGATTATCGGCTCAAAACCTCGCCAGAATTTATGGCGCTAAAGGCCAGAGTCACCGAAGAGATCCGCGTCGAAACTTTGCAGGCGCAGGAACATTAGACTGTGGTAGGGACGTTAGACTGTCGTAGAGACATTAGACTGGCGCAGAAACGTTAGCCGGTATAGAAACATTAAAAAATCACTGGCGCATAAAGACGGCGGCTGTCACAGAATTAACGGCGGGAAGTCCCGCAAATGAAACTGATTTCCCGGCCAGAATGATCGCCGGGAAATTGTTTACACTTAACTTGTCTATACAGGAATAGATTATGGCTCTTCATCCACTGAGTTGACATTTTGCCACTTGCAGCCGGGTCAGGTTAATTTGTCGACACTGCGTAAGATTTATCAGGGCAATGTGCGCATAGAACTGGCCGAATCGGCTCGTGCCAAAGTGCTGGCTTCGCAGGAAGTGGTGCAGCAAATTGTCGAGCAGGGACGCGTGGTTTACGGCATTAACACCGGTTTTGGCAAACTGGCGCAAACGATGATCCCGGCTGAACGTTTGGCCGAATTACAACGCAATTTGGTGCTGTCGCACAGCGTCGGCATCGGTCGAGGACTTGCCGGATAACGTCGTCCGTCTGGTGATGGCGACCAAAGTCTTGAGCCTGTCACGCGGGCATTCGGGTATCCGCATCGAAGTGATCGAGGCGCTGATCGCCTTATTCAACGCCGGCGTGATGCCGTGCATTCCCGAGAAAGGATCGGTAGGCGCATCCGGTGATTTGGCGCCTTTGGCACATCTTTCACTGATGCTGATCGGCGAAGGTGAAGTACGATCAACGGCGAGAAGCTGTCAGCAGTTGAAGGCCTGGCGAGCGTCGGGTTAAAGCCGTTTCGTGCTGGGACCAAAAGAAGGGCTGGCGTTGCTTAAACGGCACGCAGGTTTCTACCTCACTGGCACTGCGTGGTCTGTTTGAAGGTGAGCGCGTATTTGCCGCTGGACTGGTGGCGGGCGCGCTGTCACTTGAAGCCATCAAAGGTTCGATTAAACCTTTCGATGCGCGCATTCACGAAGCGCGCGGTCAGGAAGGGCAAATCGCCGTGGCGGCTGCGGTTTCCGCGTTGCTTGGAAGGCAGTGACATTGTCACTTCACACACGCACTGCGGTCGCGTGCAAGACCCGTATTCCATCCGCTGCGTGCCGCAGGTGATGGGTGCCTGCCTGGATAACCTCAAGCATTCAGCCAAAATTTTGCAGATTGAAGCCAATGCTGCCTCCGATAATCCGTTGGTGTTTGCCGAAAATGGGGATGTGATCTCCGGCGGTAACTTTCACGCCGAGCCGGTGGCCTTCGCCGCCGACATTATTGCGCTGGCTATCGCCGAAATTGGTGCGATTTCCGAACGTCGTCTGGCGCTTGCTGCTGGACACCGGCCTGTCGGGCTTGCCGGCGTTTCTGGTCAACGACGGTGGCGTCAATTCTGGTTTTATGATTGCCCAGGTCACCGCCGCCGCGCTGGCATCGGAAAACAAATCGCTGGCCCATCCGGGCAGCGTTGACAGCCTGCCGACCTCTGCCAATCAGGAGGACCACGTCTCAATGGCCACCTATGCCGCCCGCCGTCTGGGTGACATGTGCTTCAACACTGCGGTGGTGGTGGGTATCGAAGCCATGGCCGCGGTGCAAGGGCATTGAATTCAATCGTCCGTTGCAAAGCTCGGCGATTATGGAAGAGTGAAATCAGCGCGGTGCGCCAACGCGTGGCCTTCCTCGAACGCGATCGCCTGATGGCACCGGATGTTGAAAACATGCGCCTGTGGGCCGGTCGCGAAAACTGGCCCGCCGCGGTGCAGGCGTTGTTGCCAAGCTTCAATTAACTTAAAAAATCAACTTAATCATGAAGGAGTGAGAAATGAATTCACCGCAGAAAACCGCCGTTGCTCGCGTCGTTCGCGCCCCGCATGGCACAGAGCTGAGCTGTCAAAACTGGCTGATCGAAGCGGCTTACCGCATGATTCAAAACAATCTCGATCCCGACGTGGCCGAGCGACCAGAAGACCTGGTGGTGTATGGCGGGATTGGCAAGGCGGCACGTAACTGGCCAGCGTTTGAAGGCATTCTGCAAAGCCTGCGCAGCCTGAAAGAGGATGAAACCCTGCTGGTGCAGTCCGGTAAGCCGGTGGGCGTGTTTCGCACCCATACCGACGCGCCGCGGGTGCTGATCGCCAACTCTAACCTGGTGCCGCACTGGGCTAACTGGGAGCATTTTCACGAGCTGGACAAGGCCGGGCTGATGATGTACGGCCAGATGACCGCCGGCTCGTGGATTTACATCGGCGCGCAGGGCATCGTACAGGGCACCTATGAGACCTTCGCCGAGGCCGGGCGTCAACATTATGACAGCAACCTGCGCGGTAAGTGGATCCTGACTGCGGGTCTGGGCGGCATGGGCGGCGCGCAACCGTTGGCTGGCGTGCTGGCCGGCGCCTGCGTGCTGGCGATCGAGTGTCAGGAATCGCGTATCGATTTTCGCATTCGTACCCGCTATCTGGATCATAAGGCGTATCGATCGACCAAGCGCTGACGATGATCGAACAAGCCTGCGCCGAGAAAAAAGCCATTTCTATCGGCCTGTTGGGCAATGCGGCAGAGATCATGCCCGAGCTGGTAAAACGCGCACAGCAGGGCGGCTTGCGTCCGGATATCGTCACCGATCAGACCTCGGCGCACGATCCGCTGAACGGCTATCTGCCGCAGGGCTGGAGTCTCGAGCAGTGGCAGGAAACGCGCCAGTCCGACCCGCAGGCGGTGGTGAAAGCCGCGCGCGCCTCGATGGCGGTGCACGTGCAGGCGATGCTGGATTTCCACGCCATGGGCATTCCAACCGTGGACTACGGCAACAATATTCGTCAGGTGGCAAAAGACGAGGGCGTGCTGAATGCCTTTGATTTCCCTGGCTTTGTGCCTGCTTATATTCGCCCGCTGTTCTGCGAAGGCAAGGGCCCGTTCCGCTGGGTGGCGCTGTCTGGCGACCCTGAAGATATCTACAAGACCGATGCCAAACTGAAAGAGCTGTTCCCGGATAACGCCAATCTGATTAACTGGTTAGACATGGCGCGCGAGCGCATTGCCTTCCAGGGACTGCCGGCACGTATCTGCTGGCTGGGGCTGGGCGAGCGTCACATCGCCGGGCTGGCATTTAACGAAATGGTGCGCAACGGCGAGTTGAAAGCGCCGGTGGTGATTGGCCGCGACCATCTCGATACCGGTTCGGTTGCTTCACCTAACCGTGAAACCGAAGCGATGAAAGACGGATCGGACGCGGTATCCGACTGGCCGTTGCTCAATGCGCTATTAAATACCGCGGGCGGCGCAACCTGGGTCAGCCTGCATCACGGCGGCGGCGTCGGCATGGGCTTCTCGCAGCATGCGGGATGGTCATCGTCTGTGACGGTAGCAAAGAGGCGGATGCTCGCCTGGCGCGGGTGTTGTTCAATGACCCGGCCACCGGCGTGATGCGCCACGCCGATGCGGGCTATGAGCAGGCGATCGAGTGCGCTAAAGGGCACAGATCTCAATCTGCCGATGTTGTAATGGGTGACGTTGTCACTTAAAGTCGATAAAATTTACGTTTAATAATTAAAATAATCCCCCTGTTATTGAGGGGGCTTTAATCCTTCAGCTATTGTTTTTATTCATCGATTTAAACCCTTCCTTTTCTCTATTGGCCGACAGGGTTGAAATGGCTGCCTAACCGCGCGATGCAGATTATTGAGTTTTAATCACTTAAGGGGTTTTATCCCGTAATTAGCGGGAGTGGATTGCCCAATACTATCTGTAGCTACTATCGTTAAAGCTATCTGATTTTAAAATCAGCTTAGTGTTGGCGCAACTCTTGAACTTGCCATTGGGCCACGGGGCTAATCGATAGCCTGCAAATTTATAATAAGCCAGTAACAGAGAGGCAGTCAATGCAAGCACAGAATATTGTTTTCCCCGCGCAGATCCTGCGTGGTCCGGGCGTCTTGTCACAGCTGGGCGAGATTTGTAGCCAGCTAGGCAGTCGGGCATTGGTGATCGGCGGTCATCAGGCCTTGGCCGCGGTGGGGAAAAAAATCAGCCACTCTCTTGAGGGGGCGTCGGTTACCCTGGTCGGCAGCGAATGGTTCGGCGGAGAGTCCAGCGAAGGGCAGATACTGCGTTTAGCCTCACGGGCGTTGGAGCTTGTCGGCGGAGGTGATAATTAGCGTCGGTGGCGGGAAATCCCTCGATACCGGTAAAGCGGTGGGGGTTGCCACCCATCTGCCAGTAATCACCATCCCTACCATCGCCGCAACCTGTGCGGCGGTCACGCCGCTGACTATCCGCTATTTCGACGACGGCCATTTCCGCGACCTTTATCCGCTGCCTCAGGCACCGGCGGCGGTGATTATCGACAGTGAGCTGCTGGCTCATGCCCCGCTGCGCTGGCTGGCCGCAGGGTTAGGCGATACGCTGGCAAAATGGTACGAGTTTCGCGCCATCAGCGGTCATCAGGCTGAGCTTAGCGGCGTTGCGCGTTCGTCGAGCGCCAACAGCCGAATCTGTTACGACCTGATTGCTTCTTACGGTGCAGCGGCCTGTGAGTCGGTACGCGTGGGCCAGGCCAGCGCTGAGCTGGATCAGGTTCTGGACGCGATATTTATGTTTGCTGGTTTACCTCATTAATGAGCAGCGGGGCCCATGCTGCCGCTTCGCACGCCATTTATGAAGGTTTACCGTTTGTGATAAGACCCGCGAATTTGGTCACGGTTTACTGGTCGGGCTAGGCAATCTTTGCCTGCTGGCATTGGAAGATCGCAGTGACGAAGAGCTGCGTGAAGCGGTGATATTGTCGCACGCCTGTGCGGTGCCGTTGCGTTTAAGCGAGATTGCCGATTTAGCGGCGGCCGAACTGGAAGAGATTATTTTAGGCCTCGCTGCACGCGCCGGACATGCACAATATGCCTAATCCGGTGACCCGCGAATCACTGTATGCGGCTTTGCCCGCGTGGAGGCTGTGGCCGATCAATTAGCCTTGTCATTAACTTCGGCTGCACCGTCCTCCCGCCTTACTATGCATCATTATGGTGCGGAGAGAGGGGCAATACGTCAGGGTAAATACAGCCAGACCTGCCTACCGATTCCACCGTGGACTTTGCGATTATTTTGCAGGGCGTCTAAAAAAAGCGTTAATACCGTATTAAGTGCGCTGCCTTTTTTCACCACCAGGCTGAAAGGTGTGCTGATTTTTATTTCTTCCGCCAGTAGCGCTTTCAGTTTATTACCTCCAAACAGGTGGGTGGCATAATGCTTGGGTAAAAAGCCAATATAATTACCCGTCAAAATTAACAGACTGACTGCTTCAACCTGAACGGCCACCGCATTAGAGGAAGAAAAATCGAGATAATTATTTTTCTCATTATGATTGGCGTAGAAGTGATTGACACTATCCGGCAGATTTTAATCTGTGCGTCGGGTTAATTTTTCTTTCGCCGGGAGATAATAAAGAGCGATGTTTGTCTGCACAATAAAGGTGCGCTATTTCCTCGTAAAGAGAATAATAGTCAAATTCGGGCTTTTCCTGATACACCGGCATGATGCCACAGGTAAAGCGACCATCGAGTACGCCGCGTTCAATCTCGTCTAAGCTGCGTGGCGTGCAGGCGTACGCTCACCTTTGGAGCGCGATGGTGAATCTCGTTAAGTGCATAAATTATAGGTGAATTTTCATCAGTAATCGTATTGTCAATGATGCCAATATTCAGTTCGCCAAACATGTCATGGCGGGCATTATTTAGCTTGTCGCGAAACTGATTGATGGAAGAAAACAGATCCAGACAGGCCTGATAGGTGACTTTTCCGTGCTCGGTAAGGAAGAAATCCCTCGCGCCCGCGGGTGCATAACTTCATTGCCAAAGCGCACTTCAAGATCAGAGATTTGTTTACTGATTGCCGCAAGCCAATATTTAATTCATTACAGGCAGCAGTAAAACCCCCAGCCTCAACCACCGTTTTAAATACCCGTAAAAGCTTTAAGTCTGCAACCCCAATGCCTTGCTGGTTTAAATCACTTCTGAGGGTCGACGTGTTTCCTGATTTGGAAAGTGGACTTTCCATAATAAATATTTACCCCCACGGCGAATGAAGCCAATATCAAATTAACTAAGATTGATTAATTAATATTATTCGAGAGCAAAAAATAGGGCCGCCAATATTTATTGGCTATCTGAAGAGCCTCCGATTTCAGCCAATTAGAACGGTAACAGTCTAAAGAAATAGCCTAACTGTTTCTTTGCAACGTCTAATCATTGCAGTCATTTTTCTTGCAACAACTAAATTCATTGCAACAACTAAATTCATTGCAACATCTATGCCATTGCAAATAAGCATAAGGAGTAAATAATGTCCCAGCCTGTCGACCGTCTTTGGGGTGCTCGTTTTAAACAGCCGCCATCACCGGCGCTAAGCGCGTTGTCCCGCAGCCCAGATTACTATTTTGCTCTGGCTGAATACGACCTGGAAGGTTGTCGTGCTCACGCTTTTGAGCTTCAGCGTGCGGGCCTGCTTAATGATCAGGAAACTGAGCTAATGGTGGCCGCAATGCACAGCTGGCGGTGGATTATCGCGCCGGGGTGATTAGCCGATTGAAAACGATGAAGACGTGCATACTTTCATCGAACGCGTGCTGACCGAGCGTCTGGGCGAGCTGGGCGGCAAACTGCGCGCCGGGCGTTCGCGCAACGATCAGACTGCCAACGATTTACGCCTTTATCTGCGTGACAATGGCCGAAAAATCGTTGCCGCGTTACTGGAATTACAGCAGGCGTTGGTAAAACAGGCCGAGCAGCACATCCATACGCTGGCTCCCGGTTTTACCCATTTGCAGCAGGCGCAGCCGATTGTCTTCGGCCACCAGCTGTTGGCCCATGCGCAGTCTTTCGCCCGTGACGTGCAGCGTTTTCAGGATTGGGATAAACGCTGTGCGCTGTCACCGCTCGGCGCCGCCGCGATGGCCGGTTCTGCGATTGCGATGCACCCCGAGCTTTCTGCTAAAGATCTCGGTTATGACGGAGCCTGTGAAAACTCGATTGATGCGGTTGCCAGTCGCGATCACGTGGCGGAATTCCTGTTCGCGGGCAGCATGCTGGGTGTTAACCTGTCGCGCATCTGCGAAGAGGTATGCCTGTGGGCCTCGCGCCAGTTCCGTTGGGTCGAGTTAAACGACGGCTATGCCACCGGTAGCTCGATCATGCCGCAAAAGAAAAATCCTGATATTGCCGAGCTGACGCGTGGCAAAAGCGGTCGATTGATTGGCAACGTCACCGCGATGCTGACCACCATGAAAGGCCTGCCGTTGTCTTACAATCGCGACCTGATTGAAGACAAACGCAACGCCATCGACACCGTTGACCAACTATTGCTGGTGCTGCCCGCGATGGCCGGCATGATCGACACCATGGTCAGTTAACGTTGAGCGCCTGCGTGCCGACGCGCCGCAGGGCTTTACCCTGGCGACCGAGGTGGCCGACTGGCTGTCACGTCGTGGCGTGCCGTTTAAAGAAGCGCACGAGATAACCGGCCAAGCTGGTGCAGGTGTGTGAGCAGTTCGACCTCGAGCTGCATCAGCTCAGCGATGCCCAACTGCAGCAGGTTGACAGCCGATTGCTGCCCGAGGTGCGCGAGTGCCTGACGCTGGACGCGGCGATTCATGCCCGCAGCGGCTGGGGCGGAACTTCACCGCTGCGCGTCGCCGAGCAGATCACCCGACTTAACGCGGTGTTGGAACAGCAGTCCGCCTGGGTCTCGAGCTATGCCGGACTGTCACTCTAACTTTTGGAGCCTGTTATGCAAAATTTACGCCCCCTGAACGGTGCGCTGAAAAACGGCCCGGTCGATCTGGCCGATTATCAGTACGTGCCCCAGCGTTACTACGGTCGAATTATAGCCTCGATAGTGATCCTGGTGCTGCTGGCACTGTTGGTCAACGCCTTCGCCCACGGCAAGATTGAGTGGCGCTTTGTCGGCCAATTTTTTACCGCCAAGGCGATTCTCACCGGCCTCGGTAATACCATCGTGATGTCGATTCTGGCAATGGCGCTGGGGGTGATTTTCGGGGTGATCATTGCGGTGATGCGCATGTCGAGTAATCCGGTATTGAGCGGCGTCGCCATCGGCTATACCTGGATATTTCGCGGCACGCCGCTGATCCTGCAGTTGCTGCTGTGGTTCAACCTGGCGCTGATTTTTCCGACTATCGGCATCAGCGGGACTGTTTAGTTTTAATACCGTCGACATCATGACGCCGTTCACCGCCGCGCTGCTGGGCCTGAGCATTAATCAGGGTGCCTATACCTCCGAAGTGGTGCGCGCCGGGCTGATTTCGGTCGATCTCGGCCAGTACGAGGCCGCCAAGTCTATCGGCATGACCCGCATCCACGCGCTGCGCCGCATCATTCTGCCGCAGGCGATGCGGGTGATTATTCCGCCGATTGGCAACGAATTTATCAGCATGGTCAAGACCACCAGCCTGGCGAGCATGATCCAGTATTCCGAGCTGCTGTATAACGCGCAGACCATTTACTTTCGCAAACGCCCGCGTGATGGAGCTGCTGATTCGTCGCCGGCATTTGGTATCTGGCGGTGGTCACGCTGCTGTCCGTCGGCCAAAACCGGCTTGAACGCTATTTCGGGCGCGGCACTCGTCGCCGTAATCGCTAAGGACTTGCTATGAAAAACATCATCACCGCGTCCAACGTCAATAAATACTTTGGCGATTTTCAGGCGCTGAAAAACATCAACATCGAGGTCAGGCACGGGGAAGTGATGTGCGTGATCGGCCCGAGCGGCTCGGGCAAAAGCACTTTCCTGCGCTGCATCAATCAGCTTGAACGCATCGACAGCGGCGGTATTTGGGTCGATGACGAGCTGGTGGGCTATCGGATGGACGGCAAGAAGCTCTATCCGCTGAACGACAAGCAGATCGCCCGCCAGCGGCTGAAAACCGGCATGGTGTTTCAGCGCTTTAACCTGTTCCCGACAAGACCGCGCTGGAAAACATTATCGAAGGGCCGTGCCAGGTGCTGCTGCGTCCGGTAAGAGAGGCCACGCAGGAGGCGATGGCGTTGCTGGAGCGCGTCGGGCTGGCGCATAAGCGCGACGCTTATCCGATGGAGCTTTCCGGCGGCCAGCAGCAGCGCGTGGCGATTGCCCGCGCGCTGGCGATGAAACCCAAATTAATGCTGTTTGACGAACCGACCTCGGCGCTGGACCCGGAAATGGTCGGCGAAGTGTTGGCGGTGATGCGCGGTCTGGCTGCGGAAGGGATGACGATGATCGTCGTGACCCATGAATTGGGTTTTGCGCGAGAGGTGGCTAATCGCGTGGTCTTTATGGACGAAGGCGGAATTATAGAAAGTGGTAATCCTGAAGATGTTTTGCTGAATCCACAAAACCCAAGAACGCAGAATTTTATTTCTGCGGTTCTGATTTAACCGATCACACAGGGGAACGATTCTGATGAAAAAAATGCTGTTGTCACTGGTTGCCGCCGGCGTATTGCTCAATACCGCCGCCTGTACTCAAAACGCGTCTGCTGCCGAAATGCTGAAGCAAAAAGACGAAATCAACGTCGCGATGATGCCGAACTATCCGCCGCTGGAGTTTAAAGATCCGTCGACCGATCAACTGACTGGCATGGACTACGACCTGGGCATGGAAATTGGTAAGCGCTTAAATCGTAAGATCAATTGGCAGGAAATCGGCTTCGAGCAGATGGTCAACGCCGTTGCCACCAAGCGCGTTGACATGATCCTCTCCGGCATGACCGACACCAAGCCGCGTCAGGATATCGCCACTTTCGTTGACTATTACAACAGCGGGCCGCAGTTCTACACCACCGTGGTGCACAAAGACATCAACACCATGCTGGATCTGTGCGGCAAGAAGTCGGCACCAGCCGCCGTACCACTTTCCCGGCTGAAATTGCTGCCTGGAGCACGGCAAACTGTACGCCTGCCGGTAAGCCTGCCATTGTAGTCTTGGGTGCGGAAGGTACTGCCGATGCGCGTACCCAGCTGCTTCAGGGCCGTATAGATGGCGCGGTGCAGGGCAGTGAGACTCTGCCGTACATCATGAATCTGGAAAAAAACAACTTCAAGCCAGTGGGTAAGGCGTTTGCTTATCAGGTTACCGGTATCGGCATCAGCAAGGATGATACCGCGCTGATTGACGGCGTAAAAGGGGCGTTGACCGCAATGATCGCCGATGGGACTTACCTGAAGATCCTCAGCAAATGGGGCCTGCAGGATGGTGCAATTAAAGAAGTGACGGTTAATAAAGGCCAGTAACTCACACAAGCGGGATAACTCATGACGATTTCCAACGCGGCCAGCCTTTGGCCGCACGGTAAGCGGGGCTGTATGGCGCTGGCGTTTGACCTCGACGGTCCGACCGGCGATGCCATGCTCAATGGCGTCAATTTGGCATAAGCCGGAGTACTTTACCTTTGGCGGCTACGGGCCGTATCGCGCACTGGCGCGGCTATTGGATCTGCTGGACGACTATCGTCTTCCCGCCACCTTTTTTGTGCCCGCCTGGGTGGTGGAAAACTGGCCGCAGCAGTGTCAGGCGATCGTTGAGCGCGGTCACGAGGTGGCGTATCACGGTTATCGTCATGAGTCTTTCTACGCCATCGACGCCGAGCAGCAGCGCTGGGTGATGGAGAAGTCTCGCGAAGTGTTCTGGCAGCACCTCGGCATTCGCGCCGAGGGTTTTCGCACGCCGTCCGGTGACTGGCACGCCGATACTCCAGCGACGCTGATTGAAGCCGGCGTGACGTATTCCAGCAGTATGCGCGGCGACGATCGTCCGTATCTGATCCAGGTGCCGGGCTACGATAAGCCGTTGGTGGAAATTCCGGGTCGTTGGGAGATGGATGACTATGCCTCGATTGCCTACACCCGCGAGCCTAATTTCCCGTCGGGCCTGGACCGCACCGCCAGCTATGCGCTGACGCTGGATAACTGGTGTCGCGAGTTTGACGGCGCAATGAACGAAGGGCTGAGCCTGACCACTTTGTTCCATCCAAAAATTACCGGTAAGCCGGGACGAATAATGCTGCTCGATCAGTTTTTTGCTCATTTGCGCAGCCGTGAAGACGTGTGGTTTGCCCGCTGTCGTGAAATCGCCCAGTGGTGGTTACAGGAGCATAGCGATGTCAAAGTAACAGCCCTCATGGCAGGAAAAATGGCCACGGGGCAAACGTTGCGCGGTAGTGATCAGCTTCGATTTCAATGATATTCAGGGCATTCTCAGCCAGGTTCCTGCGGTGGCCGGGCGTGAAAAGACGCTGTCGGTCTGGCGTTACGGCACGCTGCGCGGTATTGATCGCATTCTGGCATTACTGGCGAAAAAAAACCTGCGCAGCAGCTGGTGCGTGCCGGGGATGGTCGTCGATGAGTATCCTGAAAAAATCACCCAGATATCCCAGCGGCGGGCACGAGCTGGCGACCAGCGGCTATGAGTTTGCCAAATTTGATGATTTGAGTCTTGATCAGCAAATTTCCAGTCTGCAACGCGGTCAAGCAGCGCTGGAGGCCTATACCTCCGAGAAACCTTGCGGATTTCGCATTCCGGCAGGTAACTGGGCACCGGGATTTGCCGATGCGTTGGCTGAGCAAGGCATTAGCTGGAGCTCTTCATGGCGCGGAGATGACTTGCCGTATTTCCAACCGCTGGATGCCAATAAACCCTCACTCCTGGTCGAGCTGCCGCTGCACTATGAGCTGGAGGACGAGCCCTATTTCGCCTTCAATCTTAGCCCGGCGGTTCCTCCGGCGCAGTCGCGCATTGCCTCCTACAGCCATACGCTGGGCAATATGAAGATGGATTTTGACGGTTTTTATCGTTTTGGTCTCTGCTACGTGCTGCGTTTGCACCCAGAGGTGATTGGCACGGCGGGGCGTATCGGCGTGTTGTCAGAGTTGCTAGATTACATCACCTCACAATCGGATGTCTGGGTGGCAACGGCCGGTGAAGTTGCCGACTGGTGGCAGCAAACCCAGCCGCAGAACGAGGCATCGCATCCGGCGCAAATTTGGCAGCAGCATACACAAAAGGGGTGCAGCCGTGAAGCAGGCGACAGATTTTCAGTCCCAATTGGTGAACTTTATCCTGAAACCGCTTTGAGGATTTTCCCGCTGAACTGGTGGCACGCACCAAGCGTCATATTATCGATACCTTGGGCGCAGGATTAGTTGGCGCAACCAGTGACGTTGCTAAAGATGTTGCCGCTGTGCTGTTAGCCGAGGGTGCAGCACCGATTTCCACAGTGTGGGGACGCCGTGAAAAAACCTCTCCGCGCAATGCAGCATTGCTCAACGGCATTGCCGCCCACGCGCTGGAACTTGATGATACCGGCGGCTGTGACCATTCCGGCGCGGTAGTGATCCCGGCGATGCTGGCCGTATTACCGCTGTGCTCAACACCGGTCAGCGGTAAACAATTTATTACCGCAGTAGTGTTGGGCTATGACGTGGCTCGTCGCGTGCTTGAAGCCTGCGGTGGATACTCGGCCCACAATGGCGCAGGTTGGCATTCAACCTCAACCTGCGGCGTATTCGGCGCTGCCGCCGCCGTGGCAAAATTATTAGGATTAAACAGCGCACAGATTTCAGCCGCATTGGGTATTGCCGGAAGTTTTAGCGGCGGCCTGTGGGCATTTATTCATGACGGTTCGCAGAGTAAAAAACTGCATGCCGGACGCGCGGCAGAAGGCGGCGTGTTGGCGGCGCTGAGCGCACAGGCGGGCATTACCGGCCCATCAGCGCTGTTTAAAGATGACTGGGGCGGATTTTTAACCACGCTGGCACCGGCTACGGCGCAGCCACAGGCGCTGGTGGAGCATCTAGGGCAGGTGTGGAAACTGATGCGTTGTTCAATCAAACCCTATGCCTCTTGCCGCGGAACGCATGCGGCGATTGATGCGACCGGGATACTTATCGGGCATCTTGGAGTCTCGACTACAGAAATAGAAGGCATAGAAGTGACGCTGTCACCGTTTTTGCAAAAAATGTGCGGTGACGAGAAAATCAGCACTCTGGCCGCCGCGCAGATGAGCATTCGTTATGCGGTTGCCGCGCGCTGGGTTTACGGACACGCGGGATTAGACGCCTATGGGGACAAACAGCGCTGCGATCCTGTTTTGCTGGATGCGATTTCGAAAGTGACGTTACGAGTCGATGACAGCTTTAGCGCGGACGGTGAACCCGAGGTTATGGTGACGACGAAAAGTGGTGAATCCCTGAGCCATCGGGTCGACATTGCGCTCGGAGCGCCGGCTAATCCCGTCAGTGACGAGCAGCTGCGCGATAAGTTTATCTCTCTGGCGACACGGGCAATTAGTACGCCAAAGGCTGAGGAATTATGGCAAAGGGCGCTGGCACTGGAATCCGAAACTTCGCTAAACAGTTGGCTGGCTTTAATGGAAAAGCACAGCCTTTAAGGTAATCGCAGGCTTAAAGTAAACGCAGACTTTAAGCGCTGCCTTTAAACTAAAGAGCCAGAATTATTCATAACTTTGCTTGTCGACCGGGCTAACGGATTTTGCTTTTGCCCGTGTCGAGAGCCAGCAAATAGTGAACCCAGGCTGACCATCGCTGCGCCTTGCCAAAACGACGTCGCGAGCGGGGTAGAAAGAATCAACGCCGCCAGTGCTGAAGAAAAAATAGGAATAAAATAGGAGGCGGTTGCATAATCCGTCACATTGCCATGCAGAATGCCGATATTCCACGCCGCATAACCACAGCCTAGAGCCAGGGTGGCCAGCAGGAGGCTAATACCGGCATGAGGGGTGAAATGCAGCGCGATGGCAGGCCCAATTGGGAATTTAATCCACAAAGTTAGCGCGGTAAGCATAAAGAACAGCGTAATGCCGTTGCTGCCATTGGCTTTCTTGCTGGTCAGCATGCAATAGAGTGCCCAAATAATGGCTCCAGCAAAGGCCAGTCCATAGCTCAGCGGATTGCTTCGCACGTTGGTAAAAATCGCCAGCCAGCGAAAGCCCGCGATCGCCACTTAATACCCAGCACAGCCCAATAAATGACAGCAGCATGCCGGGGATTAGTAGTAGGTTGGCCTTCTGCTGTTTGAAAATCACAGCCATCAGGATGGTCATACTGGGCCATAAATAATTGACCATTCCCACTTCGATAGATTGGCTGTGGTTATGCGCAAATCCCAGCGAAAGCGACAGGCAGATTTCATAGGCGACAAACAGCAGGCTGCCAAGATAAAGATAAATTCGTGGGAAGGTTTCAAGTTTGGGAATGCCGACGGTAAAAAACAATAACACCGACGCCAGACTGTAGATCATTGCCGCGCCGCCAATCGGCCCCAGGCCTTCGGCGACGCTGCGAATTAATCCGGCGACGGAGCTAAAGAAAACATCGCTAATAGCCCGATCAGCGTCGCTTTATTTGCAGCATCGAATTCTTGGTCGAGATAGCCTCGTTAGCCGACATAGCGGCTTTCAGCGTGTCAGACAAATCAGACCTCGCGCCTTAGCCAATCCAAAAACCACGCAGGCAGCGAAAATACAGTAAGCGCCAAACAGGTGCCATTTTCCGTGCTCCAGCCATCCCGCCAGCCAGCGCAGGGCTACCAGCCCGGCAATAAAACTAAACACCATGCCCAACAGGCTCGGCAGCATGATGCTGCTGAATGCCGCCGCCGGGGGTGCGCCGCACCGCCGGATGATAAACACGCAGTGCCTCTTTAACGATCACCGCCGGGGTCAGCACTACGGCGAGGGCGAAACTGAACTCCTCGGCGGTTTTACGCGCCACGCCCATCGATAGACCGGTAGAAATAGTGGCACCGGAGCGCGAGAATCCTCGAAACGGCAGGCACAGGCCCTGCACAATGCCTATCGACAGGGATTGCAAAACCGACATGCCGGGAGTCTGGCGTTCTTTAATCCGCGATGAAATCAGGATCAGAATACCCGCAGCCAGCAGCCCCGAGGCGATCAGTTTGCTGTTGCTAAACAGCGATTCGATTTGGAAGTCGGAGGCGTTGCCCGCATAGAACTTCTTGATAATTTTTGCAGAGACAGGCCGACAATACCGGTCATCGCCGTGGCTAAGACGATATGCAGGGCAATGCGTCGAAATGCGGCAAACGAGCTGAAATAGGAGTCGCGCCAGGATTTCCAGAAAAATACAATCACCGCAAACATGGTGCCGGTGTGCAGCATCACTAACAGCAGAGTCATATCCGGCGCACTGGGGTCAAGCCCAAGCAGTTTTTCCGCCATAATCACATGCGCCGAGCTTGATACCGGCAACAGCTCTGCCAGCCCCTGAATCACTGCCAAAATGAAAATATTCAAAAATGTCATACGCTCTCCGGAGCAGGCGGGATTTAATACGTCGTTGATAAAAAACACGATCGCCATTCACTATAGGTCGGCGTTATTTCAAATTTAATGTTTATCTCGGTTATTCAATAGTATTTAAGGTTTCGTTTACTCTTCATTTATATTTAAAGCAAAACCTGCATTTTGGAAGCGCTATCTGCTTATATTGCAAGCTGAAAAAGGACATTAAACTGATTGACAGAAATTATTGTCCCACCCCAATATGCAATGGCATCGACTAATAATTCTTCTAAAACTGCCGGAGAAATGAACATGAAGAGACGTACATTTTTAGCTGGGACCGTTTTGGCTGGAGCGACGTTGCTCAGCGCCGTGTTGCCGGCAGTGGGAGGGATCGCTACGGCCTCTGCGGCGTCATTGACCAAGGTCACCTTTATTCAGGAATGGCCGGTGGCCGACGGGTTCTGGATCCCGTGGATTTTGGGTAAAGAAAAGGGTTTCTACGCGCAGGAGGGGATTGATCTGGATATCGTTGCGCCGCCCACCGTGGCCGATACCATGAAATTCCTCGGCACCGGTCGTGCCAACGTGGCCTTTACCACCGTGATGGACATTATTTTCGCCAAAGAACAGGGCGCGCCGGTGCAGTCGATAGGTCGCTACGGCAAAGAGAATAACTGGGGCATTATTAGTCAACAGGGTAAACCTTACACCGTGGCGGAGCTGAAAGGCAAAACCATGGGCATTTATAACGATGCCTGGACCAAGGCGCAGCTGGCGCTGATGCTGAAAAGCGCGGGCCTGACGCTCAACGACGTCCAGATGGTTACCGCCGCAGACGATACCGTGCCGCTGCTGTTGCAAAAGCGTGTCGACGTGATAACCGGGATCACCAACGCCGAGGGCACCGAAATGGTCACCACCGGCAAGCAGAAACCCGAGTTTTTACCGGCGATTGCCCACGGCGTGCCGAATACGCCGATCTTCATGCTGGCGGGCAATCAGCAGTGGCTGAAGGATAATCCGAGCTTGGCGAAAGCCTTTATGCGCGCCACGGTCAAAAGTATTAACTATGCCGTTGATCACCCGGACGAGGGCGTTCAGGCTTTTGCTACAGCCTACAGTAAAGCCTATGATCCGGTTTACATTAAACAACAGTGGGCCGACACCGTGCCGCTGCTGGCTCCGGCCGACAGCAAGTCGTTGACCCAGGAGGCGGGCACCTGGCAGAGCCTGCTGACGGCGATTAAAGCCGAGGGTATCGTTAAAGATCCGCTGCCTGCCGAGCAGTACTTCAGCAATCAGTATCTGCCGTAAGGAACCCCCGATGAGCTCTCGTGCATCCTCTCTAAAACCGGCCTGGCGCTATCGCCCTGGGCCGGACATCGCCTTTCAGGCCCCGCCGGGCTGCGTGCGGCCCAGCAGCTGGCGAAGCGGCCGCCTTGGCAGGCATCAATGCGGCGCGCGTTGGAATCAGCGAGATTGAGGTTGAGCAGCTGGTGCACGAATTTCTGTTGCGCACGGCGCGCAGGGCATTTGGACCATAACTAACGTCGGTCTGGGTGAAAATACTCGCGTTTGTTTCCCCACCCAGGGACCCGGCGCACAACAGGCCGCGCGAGCAGCGACGTGTTGATGGTCGACGTGCATCCAATCACCGCCGATGGTTCCTGGGGTGACTGTACTCGCTGCGCGGTGATTGGTGATTATCCCGAGGCGATTCTGGCGTTGAAGGATCTTAGAGCGTATTCATAGTGAGACCCTGGCACTGTGTCGCCCGGGAATGCCCGCCAATGAACTTTTTGGCCTGTCGCATCAGCGTTTAACGGAGGAAGGGTTTATCCTATTGGATTTGCTGGGTAATATCGGCCATTCGCTGACCGCCGGCGCGGCTTATACCCACGGATTTATCGATGCAGGCAACGCCACGCCGATGTGGGGCGCCTGGGCGATTGAGCCTTTTGCCCAACGTGGCGAGGTTGCGGTAAAAGTTGAGGATTTCGTGTGGTTTGGGCGCGACGGCTGCGAAATTCTTTAAGGCCAGATCCACTGATATGAGGAATAATTGCCAGGCCGGAAGGAGAAAAACAGCCATGACCTAATCCCAAGCTGTCGCTGCAAAATGTGACACGGCGTTTTGGCAGTATGACCGCATTGGTACCCACTGAGTTTAGCGGTGCAAGAAGGCGAGTTTGTCTGCGTTGTGCGGCCTGTCGGGCTGCGGTAAAAGTACCTTGTTTAACCTGATTTCTGGCGTGTTAAAGCCGGATGAAGGCACTATCTTGATTGATAATCAGGACGTCACCGGCAGCAGCGGGCACGTTGGCTATATGCTGCAAAAAGACCTGCTGTTACCGTGGATGACGGTGATCGACAACATCGTGCTGGGGGCAATTCTCAAGGGCGGGGCGAGTAAGGCGCAGCGCGCTGCGGGCGTGGCACTGGCCAGGCGTTACGGATTAGGCGATTTTATCAACCATTATCCGGCGGCGCTTTCCGGCGGTATGCGTCAGCGAGTGGCGCTGATGCGCACGCTGGCGATGCAGCACGAAATCATGCTGCTGGACGAGCCGTTTGGCGCGCTGGATTCGCAAACGCGAATGTCGATGCAGCAATGGTTGTTAACCGTGTGGTCGGAGCAAAAACGGACGGTGATTTTTGTTACTCACGATATCGATGAAGCGGTGTTTCTGGCCGACCGGGTGGTGGTAATGTCGCCGCGACCGGGGCGCATCCGTGAGATCCTAACGGTGGATATTCCCCGCCCACGGCCGTTATCCTGCCTGACCAGCCCGGAGTTTACCGCGCTGAAAAGAAAAATTCTCGATCTGGTGTTTTTGGAAAACAGCAGTTCTGACCCTCATGACCTCCAGGAACCCCTCACGCATGGCTCTTGAAAATAATGCGGCGCTGGCGCGAAGACTGCTATTACCGCTCGGCGGTCCGCTGGCGGCGTTGATTCTGGTGCTGGTCATTTGGGATTTGGCGGTGCGTGTTTATCAGATCCCGGCCTACGTTTTGCCCTCCCCCGAGCAAACCTGGGCGCACATTCTTGACGATTTACCGGTGCTGTTGCAGGGCTTTCGTATCACCTTCATCACCTTCCTGATGGGCTTTATTCTGGGGGCGGGGCAGGGATTTATGTTTGCGGTACTGATGGATGCGACGCCGATGGATCCGCAGCGTGCTCTATCCGATCTTTATTGCCGAGCAGGCGGTGCCGGTGATTGCTATAGCGGCGGCATCTGACCATCTGGCTTGGCTTTGGGCTTGCCCCAAGCTGGTGATTGTTGCGTTGGTGGTATTTTTCCCGGTAGTAGTCAACGTGCTTGACGGCCTGAATTCGGTCGATAAAGATATGCTGAATCTGGTGAAGTCGATGGGGGGATCACGCTGGAGTATTTTCCGTCACGTCAAGCTTCCTGCAACTTACACGCCGCTATTTTCAGCTCTTAAGCTTTCCGCTACTTTTAGTGTTACCGGCGCAGTGATCGGTGAATGGACTGCGTCGACCAGTGGCGGGCTAGGGGCTTATCTTTTGCAGGCTAACTCGCGGCTTAATACCGCCGGGCACCTTTTCAGCGATAGCCTTTCTGGCGCTTGCTCGGCGTGGTAAGCTTTTTACTGGTTATTCTGCTGGAATATCTGATGACGCCGTGGCGTTCATCGTCGAAGGCGAGGCGTTTTTCTCCTCGTTACTGGCGAGGGGGATGACTTTTTGATGGCAAAAATGTTTTTAAGGTTAACTTCTTAGGGGCAATAAACTCTGAGAAGTTTTTCCGGTTCGCTTATTTCAATGGGCATATAACCGGCAATCCGCTTTTGATGCTGCGCATGGCTTAACTTCAAATTCTTTAATTCAAGTTCAAGTTCAAATTCTTAAATTCAAGTTCAAGTTCAAGTTCAAGTTCAAATTCTTAAATTCAACTTCATGCGCTTCGCTTACTGGGTTGCGCCTCAGACACGCCCAAAGGGTATTCCAAGGCAAATACCCTTTGGAATCCCGTGCCTTTTGGTGTTGTTTACATGTACGGCACCAGCCGATGAGTTTGTTTCAGCGACATCCGTGTATGGCGTTGGTCGCGCCGCTGCGCGGTGCCTTCACTTCGTTCGAAAGCCAAAAACGTCTTTCTCTCCTCCGCTCAGCGCCGCCCTGATGCCGCCACTTTGGGTAGCTAAACAAAAAAGCGGCAACCTGCTTTTGATGCTGCGCATGGCTTAAGTTCAAGTTCTTAAATTCAAGTGCATACGCTTCGCTTACTGGGTTGCGGCCCAGACACGCCGTGGGGATGGTTTAGATTTTGAATCTAAAGGCAATTTAATCAACTTCTTAGGTGCAACTTCTTAGGGTCAATAAGCATTGAGAAGCTTTTCCGGTTCGCTTATTTCAATGGGTATATAACCGGCAGCGCCGGAACCGGGCAAGAGGTCTCCAAGGCGAGCCCTCTTGCATCTCCGCGCCTTTTTAGTGTCGTTTACATGTACGGCACCAGCCGATGAGTTTGTTTCAGTGGCATTTGTGTATGGCGTTGGTCGCGCCGCTGCGCGGTTCCTTCACTTCGTTCGAAAGCCAAAAACGTCTTTCTCATCTCCGCTCAGCGCCGCCCTGATGCCGCCAATTTGGGCATTTACTGAAAAACCGGCAACTTAAAATTAGGTCAAAAGACTTTTCCTCCGGCAAAAAAATTTTCTATCAAAACTAATGTTCTATGGATGCCAGTTTTAGGGATTCAGAAAAAGGGAGTTATGAATGCAAGGTAGATAGATATCTTCAATAAAAAGTATTCTCAATTCATTGAAATAGCTTTATTAAAATTAAGAATATAAAGGTTTAGCCCCTCTCTGAACAAACTTAAGAGCCCTATCTTTGAGTGATCGGTTTTTGATTGCTGTAGAGTTGCCGGTTTTTCTTGTTAGCTACTATTGGCGGCCTCAGGCCTACGCTGAGCGAGGGGAAGGGAGACGTTTTGGCTCCCGACTGAGTGAAGGAAGCCCGAAGGGCCGTGGCCAACGCCACGCGCGGTGATAACTGAAACGATCTCCTTTTTTGCACTGATCTGGTCGCGAGGTAAAAGGGCCCGGGATTCTCAAGGGTGGCGGCCCAGGGCCACCTTTGAGGTGCGTCTGGGCCACAGCCCAGTAAGCGAAGCGCATGAAGTTGAATTTAAGAACTTGAACTTAAAGTTGAAGTTAAAAAATTAAGCCGTGCGCAGCACTCTAACCCGATCCCTCACCCCCTCAGCAACACAAGGATTTAGAACTTAAAAAGTTGCCTTAGATTCCAAATCTAAACTGCCACCACGCTGCGTCCGAATCGTTATCCCGTTATGCCCAGCGAGCTTTATAAAATTGCTTATTTCCGTCCAGATGGAATGTATATTTTATGCCCTCGTGTACGATATAAAACTCAGTAGAGTTATTAGCGTCCTTCATTGTCTGAGTATAAATAATATGGTTATTTTTCATTCCAAGACTTTTTAGATTAGAGGCCGAATAAACGGTTTCTTTAGTATTTGCTCCCCGCTCTAGCTTAGACATGAAAATATCTTTTGAGATTTGAGCAGTAACAGTCTCTTTTTTAAGGCTAAACTCAACAACTCTGGATTCTGTTGATACCCAGAGTTTATTTCCGTCAATAACCGCGATATCATGAGCATCCTCCCAGTAATTTTTCTGATCCATATAAGAAAGGTTTTCCGGATGCTCAACTAAAACAAATTCTTTGACGAGCTGAAACTTATTGTCTTTACCCAAGCTTGCAAATTATGATTTCAGGGCTAACACGTTTAACACACGGCTCAACATTATTATCAAATAACAATTAAGATTTATGCTATAGCATGGCATTATGTTGGAGTATAGTTATCAGGATATTTTCTTTATTGCGTCACAATAGTTTTTCCCGACGCAATAAAGAATGAAAGAGTATTTCGGCTTACTATTACCGTCTGAACTATTCCTGAGAGCTAAAAAACAATTTCATCTGCCGTTTTTACTTCAATTGATCGGCCATCTATATTCAGTACCGGTAGAATATTGTTGTGATGAGCGATGATTTTATCAAAAGTTATTCCGCTTTCGTCACAGGTTGAATGCCCATCCGAGATTAACGTCACGTTGAATCCCAGTGAAACGGCGCGGCGAATCGACAGATCCAGGCAGTACTGAGTCAGAAAACCGCCAACGACCAAGTGCTCGACTCCTAATTCTCTCAGGATGTTTTCGAGACTCGTTTCATGAAACGAGTCACTGGTTGTTTTACTGATAACAACGTCTTGCTCTGTGAGCGCAAGCTTTTCATGGACTTGCCACCCCTTGCTTTCAACCTCAAGTCTGTGCCCCGATTTACCGGCATGTTGCACGATAATAACAGGGATATCCAATGCGTTAGCCTGCTGTTTTACCTGGCTAAGTCGCTCGATAGCTTCCTGAAAATTAGCCTCAATAATGGCTTGCCGTTCGGGCAATCCAACACCTTTGAGGACATCATTTTGGGTGTCAATTAGCAGAAGTGCAGTGTTGCTCATACACAGTTTCTCCAAATCAGTTGCCAGAAAATCATTCTTAACTATAGCCTTTGGCAGAATTTATAAATGACCAAAAGTTGAATAATTTAGCTTAAAATTCGCTGAGTTGGCTGACTGCTATTGGCGATAGTCCGTGTTAGCAACTTATGACTCATCTTCCTTCCAGATTAATGCCTGAGCCACAATGGCCGTTTTTTGGTCTGAGTTATAAGTGATGGCCGGCCCCTTATAAAGCTCATAACCTAACTCGAGCGCTTCGGAGATTCGATGGCAAAAAGCAGAGTTATCAACACCTGTTAATAGGCGATACTTTGGTAATCCTTCCGGAAGTTGTTTTTTCACACGAAATCTCTCTTAAAGTTTTGCTGTTTAAACATGATATGGCTCCCTCTAAACAATCGGATCCTGCAAGATGAAGAGGGAGAGTAATCTATTGTTTTTTGAGTAATCCTGCCGCCCTAAACCATGGCTGATTGTTAGTGCTAAATAAACCTATATTGCTTGCTTTAGCCTAAAATCCTGCTGTCATTTTAGCCTTCACCGCGAGTAATTCGACACGAAAAGCAGCCTTGTTTGGCATTATGCGCGAGGATGTATGTTGTTTTCGGGACGGCCAAGTGGCTTAATATTGCCTGTTTAATCTCTTCACCGGACGCTATTACAGCATCGATAATCATGTCATTTTTATCAAATGCCCGCAGAGAAATCACTCTTTTTTTCATAACTTCAGGAATAGCATTGATTATCACAGCAGGTTCAGTTTTGCCCTCCCAAATATAAATAGCATGCGACCCCTGATAAGGAGAATTGCTACGCAGATAATGATGATTCATCAGGATGGCATATTCCCCAATCGGAATATCACGTAAAGTAATTCTATCCGGATAAGACGGATATTCATCAACCCTGGCTCTTATCGCACCCACTTCTTTAAGCCTCTCGTCCGATAAGCCATAAAGATGCTCAAAATCGCTACCGTTTAATCCTTCAATAGTAAAACCCATTATAACCCCCGACATCATTGAAAATTAAATACCAGGGCAAACTATAACAGGCGAATTATCTATAAAAACTCTGTATCCTGCTTTTCAATTCGACTAAGCCTAAGTACGAATTACAAGTAAAACGAGTTTAAAATTCGATATCTTATGACCTAACTTCAAGTTGCCCATTTTTTGTTTATATGCCCAGACAAGCAGCCTCAATACTGTACTGAAAATTTGATAAAGAGAGTTCAGGAGGATCATTTTTTGACTTAACATCATGTTGCCGCTTTATGTATAGATGATGAAATTCAGGGCCTCTAATTGGCGCTAATAAATACATTAATAGAGTTAAGGAGATCGTCTTTTGACCTAATTCCAGGTTGTCGATTTTTGTTTAGAGGGTGAAATTGGCTGCCTCTGATTGGCGCTGATAAATACATTAATAGAGTTAAGGAGATCGTCTTTTGACCTAATCCCAGGTTGCCGGTTTTTGTTTAGAGGGTGAAATTGGCTGCCTAAGGCCTGTGCTGAACGAAGATGAGAAAGACGTTTTTGGCTTTCGAGCGAAGAGAAGGCACCGCGCAGCGGCGCGGCCAACGCCACACACTAATGCCACTGAAACAAACTCATCGGCTGGTGCCGAACATGTAAACAACATAAAAAGGCACGGGATTCCAAAGGGTATTTGCCTTGGAATACCCTTTGGGCGTGTCTGGGCCGCAACCCAGTAAGCGAAGCGCATGAACTTGAACTTGAACTTGAATTTAAGAACTTGAATTTAAGAACTTGAATTTAAGAACTTGAACTTAAGCCATGCGCAGCATTCAAAAGCACCTTGCCTTTAGATTCCCAATCTAAAACCACCAAGCCTCGCTCCAGGTTACTCAAGAACCTTCAGTTGAACCCTGTCATTAAAGAATCTCCGATAAGACAAATACCCGGCAATAATAGTCGAAAGACTGGCAGTAGCGAGCAGCATAAAGGTCACCATGATCTGATATTTAATTGCCTTAACGGGGTCAATACCGGCGAAAATCAGGCCAGACATCATGCCCGGCAGGCTAACCAGTCCTACGGTTTTTGCAGCATCAATAGTCGGTATCATCGCCGAGCGAATACTGTCACGAATAATCGAGCCGGAGGCGAGTTTACTTCCTGCGCCCAGGCTGAGCATTTCTAGGATCTTTTGCTGATTATCGGCAAAGCGCTGATTCAGATTACTGTAGCAAAGCCCCACGGCGACCATCGCGTTACCGGCAATCATCCCCGAAATCGGAATTACCTGCATCGGCATAAATTCGATTGAACCGCTGAGAATTAATACGCTAAGTGTTAACGAGGTGCCGATGGTAATAGCGATAAAGGAAATAACAAATCCGTTATCAATATTACGGCTGCGTTTCTTGGCGTTCAGCGCGGCATTAACGCAAATAAACAGCACCATCAATACGGTCAATATCGCGTTATTGACTTCAAAAATATATTTGAGTACATAGCCGACAATAATTAACTGCACGATAGCGCGCGCGACGCTCCAGATAATATCTTTCTCAAGCCCCAGCTTTTCTTTTTTACTGACCAGCAATGCAACAACCACTAATACCAGCGCCAGGCCGAGAGACTCATTAGTAATATTATGCTGATTCATGGGTATTCTCCTCGGCTGTATCACGCGTTAAGGTAATAACCCGCTGCGCATGGCGAATTTCATTGGTGTCATGGGTTACCCAAATCGCCGCCAGACCTTGTTCTTTAACCAGGCTGGCGATAATGGCATTAACGTTTGCCTTGTTTTCTTCATCCAGCGCGCTGGTGATTTCATCGAGTAATAATACTTTTGGCAGGAACTGCAAATTACGCAGCAATGAAACGCGTTGTTTCTCACCGCCGGACAGCTCCTGCACATTTTTATCTAACAGATTGGCTGGAAGATTAACGCGAGTCAGCCATTCTGCCATCAATGATTTATCAGCCTCTTTACCGCGAATTTGATAAGGCAACGAGAGGTTATCCAATACCGTTTGCCCAAAAAGCACCGGGGTTTGGAAACAGTAGGAAACCTGCTGGCGATAGGTTTCGGGCTTAATCTGGCTAATATCCTGTCCCTCAAAAAATACTTTTCCGTGGGTCGGGCTTTGCAGAGAGGCCGCAATCTTTAGCAGGGTACTTTTGCCACAGCCGGAAGGCCCGGTAAGCAGGCAAAGTTCACCGGGATTAAGCTCAAGTGAAGTCGGGCGGAGTAAAACTTGCTGGTTTAAAGTAAAACTCAGACTCTGCAAACGCAGTAAAATTTGGGGGGATGGCATATCAGGCTCATTATCAATAATTTGCCGATAATTTTACTCCATCCCGCCGTGAATTTACTTCTTAAAGTTTTCTTTGAAAAAGCCAATCCCTATCAATCTGCCAAAAAGGAAAGGGATAAAAGGACGCTGACGCACCCAAAGTTCCATGCCTGATGGGGCTTTACGACGAGGTTTTTGACCCGCCTTGCTGATCATGATTTGTAACGATTGTGTAGCCCAGGTCGGGAAAATCCTGCGTCGTCTTACCCGTTTCAAATGTTTTAAAGTCAGCTGACCTTTCAACAGGGCGGGCGTAATGATGTTGGCCGTCGCAACGGCATCCTGAATGGCAAGATTAACGCCAACGCCGCCAATCGGTGACATTGCGTGCGCCGCATCGCCAATACACAGCAGGCCCGGTTTGGCCCACTCCTTTAGTCTGTCGATGCGAATTTTTAGCAGTTTGACCTGATCCCATTCGGTTATCTCTTGCTGCAAACGAGTTTCATCAAACGGCGAGATAGCCGCCAGACTGCTGATGAACGGGGCTAAACCCTGTTGTTGCAGGTTCTCGAAACTGCCTTTATTAATAGAATAACCGCATTGCCAGTAATCGCCGCGGTCAATCATAATAAAGCCTTTTTTCGGGCCGCGATGCCCCGTTGTCCATGCCGGGTCATCTGCAGATTTACTGACTTTCAACCACAGCACGTCGCGCGGTGCGCCAAAATTCATCACCTCAAGACCGGCTTTTTCACGGACTACTGAGTGACGACCGTCACAGCCAACCACCAGATCGGAGCGAATTTCTCTCTCGCCTTCAGGCGTTGTGAAACTGACTCCCTTAACCTGGCCGTTCTCTTCAATAAGTTCACTGACGCTGGCCCGCTGGAGAAGCGTAAAGTTAGGGAGCTGTTGGGCTTTCTCATTGATAAAATTGAGAAAATCCCATTGAGGCATAAAAGCGATAAATTTACAGTGCGTCGGCAAGCGGCTGAAATCGGCCATCGTAGCCTCTTTACCGTCGATTTCCCCCAATAGCTTTTCTACGCGTTGATGCGGCAGGGCAAGAAACTCGTCCAGAAAGCCGAGTTGCCAAATAATTTCCAGCGTAGAGGGATGGATCGTATCGCCACGAAAATCGCGCAAAAAGTCCGCATGCTTTTCCAGCACCGTGACGTTAACGCCTTTCAATGCCAGCAAATAACCCAGCATCAGCCCGGCAGGGCCGCCGCCAACGATGCAGCAGGTCGTTGATAAAGCTGAAGAGGTGACGGGAGTGGTAGTCATGATGGCAGGCATTCCTGTGTCGTGAATTTTATCTTCCAGAGGAAAATGTTTTTTGATAATGATAATCATTTGATAAGTTTTAATCTTAGTACTTTACTCCTCCTCGCCCTTGCTTGCCAAGCCGTTGATGAAACATTGTCATCGAATTAAAAGAGAAGATTTACTCGTTGAGTGTTTTTCAAGCTATCGGCTGAAGAGGCCTGCTGGCGGCATTTCAGGGCACTGTCTACCGGCTTATCCTCTGAGTTGTCCACAGATAACTTGGATAAACTTAAAACTTAACAAGGCTGGATTAGTTGTCTGTGGATAAAAAAAAACCTGCCAGCGTTAACCGGCAGGTTTTCTCTGCTGTTTATCGGTGAGGATTAGGCAGCAGGCTTGGCGATCACGTTGCGATTTTCCATACGGACTTCAGCAATGTTCACGTCAATGATATCGCTCTGACGATAGGCCTCTTCGCCTTTAATCAAAACGGTGCCGGTATCTACGCTGCATACCAGTTCGTCACGTACTGCGTGCAGGAACGGTGCGGGGATAAAGGCAACGGCGCCGATATCTTGCAGGCGAACGCGCAAACCGCCGCGAGTCACGTCGATAATTTCGGCGCTGAATTTGACGTCAGTCCCGACTTTATCTTCCAGATAACGCGCATACAGCCAGTCACCGACATCGCGCTCGGCCATGCGGCCCAGACGACGACGTTCAGCCAGCTGAACAGTCATTTCATCCTGCGGCTTCTCGGCGCTCTGATTGGTTATCAGTGCTTTCAGCAAACGATGGTTGACCATATCGCCGTATTTACGAATCGGAGAGGTCCAGGTCGCGTAAGCTTCCAGTCCCAGACCAAAGTGTGGGCCAGGAACTGTGCTGATTTCAGCAAATGTCTGGAAACGGCGAATACGGCTGTCGAGGAACTGGGTCGGCAGCGCGTCAAGCTTGCGGCGAAGCGTGCAGAAGCCAGGCAGAGTCAGCAACGTTGGGCCATCGGCTTCGATATCATTGGCCTGCAAACCGCCACGGCGTTTTCAACCAGCAGGGGATCAAAACCGTTATGTACGTTATATACGCCGAAACCGAGGTTGTCGCGAAGCGCAATGGCCGCGCACACGTTGGCGGCAATCATGCATTCTTCGACGATACGGTTAGCGATTCGACGATGTTCGGCGATAATCTCTAATACATTGCCTTTTTCGCCCAATACAAAGCGGAAATCAGGGCGATCTTTGAACACCAGCGCGTTCTCGGTACGCCATGCGCTGCGGATGTCACAAACGCGTTTTAGCAGACGAATTTGCTCGGCAATGGTGTCGTTTTGCGGCTGCCATTCACCGGTATCTTCCAGCCAGTCGGAAACTTCGTCGTAAACCAGCTTGGCGTTAGACTCGATCCAGGCAGCATAGAAGCGAATATCGTCGCCTAATGCACCGTCTGCTGACAGCGTCACGCTGCATGCAAGAACCGGACGGCGCTCGTTTGGCAACAGAGAACACAGGTTGTCGGACAGTTCGCGCGGCAGCATCGGGATATTAAAGCCCGGCAGATAGTTAGTGAAGGCGCGTTTGCGAGCCAGGTTGTCCGCGTCGCTGCCTTCGGTCACGTAGGCCGTTGGATCGGCAATCGCAATATTCAGTTGCAGCGTGCCATCACCGTTATCTTTAACGTAGAGGGCATCATCCATGTCTTTGGTGCTGGCGCTGTCGATGGTCACAAATGGCAGGGCGGTAAGATCTTCACGCGTCAGGCCTTGTTCCAGCAGCTCAGTCACGTCGAATTCTGGCGCTTCACGCTCCAGATTATGACGTGCCAGCGTTACCCACCACGGGGCCAGATCGTCGGAGCCGGTGGTTATCCACTCGGTCAGCTCGGCCTGGAAACCACGATCGCCTTCTTTCAGCGGGTGGCGACGCATTTCAGCCACACACCAGTCACCGTCGTTAACTTCATGATTGAAGTTGCGGCCAGTGCGGCATTGAATGGCCTCACGCAGCAGGGGGTGATCGGGCATGATAGACAGACGATCGTCTTTTTTAATGACACGTCCGACGAAACGGCTCAGGAAAGGTTCGACCAGCGTTTCTGGCTGAACGATTTCACGCTCTTTTTCCGTCTGAATCGAGGCAATAATGCGGTCGCCGTGCATGACTTTTTTCATGTACGGAGGCGGAATGAAATAGCTCTTTTGACCATCTACTTCAAGAAAGCCAAAGCCTTTCTCAGTACCTTTCACGATGCCTTCGACACGTGGCGTCTGAGAGTGAAGTTGCTGTTTTAGCTGTGCGAGCAGCGGGTTATCTTGAAACATAATGTCCAGAGATTGAGGTTAGAGTGGGTCGATTAGCGGCAGACAGTTTTACGCGAATCGGGCACGGTGGGCAAGCGTCATCTGTCTATTTTAGCGTTATTAAGATCGGGAGAATAAGGGGCGATCGCTTTCGCTGGATGATAAATAGTCGTTGAGCGAAAAGTGATAGCGCGGAAAAGGCTCAGAGCTTAAAAACGCTTTATCTAAATCTCACAATGACCATTCGCATCTATGCCTCTGCTGAATACAAAAAGCGTCTCCTGCGATGGGGTAACCCCTCAAAGTCGGCTGACAAACGCGCTCGCGTTCTACAATCAATTCACGCAATTTATTCATGCAGTCAGAAATAGCCCTTTAATGCTGCTATCAATTTGTGGGCTGAATACTTTTTATGGATTGAATACTGCAGAAACAGCTCTTGATACAGGGCTGAACATCATTAATCAGGCAATCGAAAGCGGGTTAAATCACTTTTTTGGTGTCAGTGCTGCGCCTCCTTTCTTAGCGCAGTTTATTGACTTGACGAGAGCCGAGAGTGTTTTAGCTGACCAGGAAAATCAGCTGTTGTTGGCTTCTTTATATTTGCCTTCCCCGTTTCCTCCTCCAGAAAGCCATAGTAGGGGGTTGGCAACAGAAATGAAGAAGTTTTTGGCTTTTTCAGGGCTATCGGCGATAGGCGTTCCAGCAGAGGTTAATCCATGGATACTTGGGCAACTAATCAGGATATTGGCTGAGGGCGGTGCACTCAAATCCTGCACGGAAAGTCAGTTTGAACGCGTTGTCTTGCCATGCTTACTCGTTAAAATATCTTTGTCACCACGGCATTCATCGCACCAGTCTTCACAGCAGCTATTTTCACAACAGCTGCTTTCACAACAACTATCTTCACAACCTATTGGCATGCGTTATGTCACCTCATCGGCATTAATTAGCTTGTTATTCCCATTGATTAGGCAAGCCGATTTGCTACAGGCTGGGTTAGGCACCGCGCTGTACAATATTGGCAGCTGTAACCCGCTGCTGTTAATCTTTCCCAATACTGATAAATACTCTCAGACGACCGTTTGCGCTATCAGGGATTCAGCTATCAATAGTCCAGCTGTCAATAGTCCCGCAGGCAGGGATTCTCCAGGACTACAGCACCCGAATGCTCTAATTAATACCTCGAGGCTGGCACTCCCTGGAGCATTACCTTACTTTGGGCCCGTTTCTGAAAGTTCTCATTATTGGATTGATGCCCTTAGCAGCAGTGTTTTCAGCGTTACTTATCAGCAGACTCACGGCGCGCACTGTCCTATACCGGTAAACAAAACAATACCGGCAAAAAATAGTACGGAAATAACCAACGATTTTGCCAGGGCAACGGGTTATGGTCACTGGTTTCCACAGGCTCGTCGGCTGGTTTATGTCATCGATACCGGTTCGCGTGCTCGATTGATTGATACACAGGGTCAATCAATCGGGCCTGCTTTCAATTTCAATGAACCTTTAGCCGAGGAACATTTGGCTAGTAATGTAAAAACTAAGGAGTGTTTGAGTCAGCCTAAGGTCGTGGCAATCCCTAAAAAGTTAACCACCGCCGCGATTAACAAGTCGGTAATCAGTATTAAGGCGGCATCATGGGTAGAAAAGTTTCGGCAGAGGCTGAGTCATCTCGATGGCCTGATTGGGTTTTTTAGCCGTGCGGAGGCTCAGTCAATAGGGAAAACAGCCCCTTTTGACTGGCAGGTAAGAAAACTCATGAGCATAAAAAGAGAAAATTCACCTCTCAATAGGAATCCCAATATCGAGCAGGTATTCCCCGACGACTACACTTACGACGATATTACTCGCTGCTATAAACCTCTATTTAATAATGAAAGCCATAGTTATCAAGATATTAATGACCATCGGCCGGGATTAACTCTGGCAAAACTGGTTGAGAAGATGCTTAGCCCACAGACTCAGGCCTATTTGCTCAGTGATACGATAAAAACGGTTCCATTAGCAATAAGTCGTTATTACGCCTGTGCCCGACTAGACATGAGTCAACAGCCTCGCTCGTGGGTTGTTAATGGTTTCGTGAAGTATATTTTTCATCTGCTGAATATTGAGAATATTTTCGATATAAA
Organism: uncultured Gammaproteobacteria bacterium; assembly: GCA_963747655.1. Lineage (GTDB taxonomy): Bacteria > Pseudomonadota > Gammaproteobacteria > Enterobacterales > Enterobacteriaceae > Rouxiella. Next base: position 126,935 of record CAVVFS010000002.1, read on the forward strand.
GGATTCTGCAAATATCTACGCTACCCTGAACCATTTTTACTATATCGAGGCTTCTCTCGCGCAACGTCTTAAGGGATTTATTACCATTGACTCAGACAGTAAGGTTGTCAACCAACTATTAACCGATATCGTTGTTAAAATAACATTTCCCTTTAACCTGCTTAAAAATAAAGTTTATCGCACCCATGAGGTTCGAGGCTGGAAGTTAATGCTTGGATTGGCCATTGAGCAATATTTTCCCCTATCAAAAAGAGGAAGGCCAATGGCGAGGGTCAATGAATTTTTTTATCTGTTAACGGATGATTCTATCAACCCTGCTGAAAAAATTAGGTTCAGACGGATGTTAATGCATCCTCCGCTTTGTTTTGTTATTCAACTGATGGGGATGGATATTCAACACGAGAAATTAAATGATGACTACCCTGAGCTTATTATTTCACTGATAGATCGATTTAATTCTCTGGACCGAACCAGAGTTGATATGCTGACCGAAAGTAGTCGCATTGTTGTCGAGCAACTGTACGCTTTTTATCATTCTGACAAGACATTATCCAATAGCGATCGTGTTGACATAATTCGGCAGGTGCTGGTCTCCTCTATTGACGTTACCCTCCAGTTTATTGTTGAAAACTGGTTCTATCAGTCAGATAAAGCAAAAGTAAAACTCAGCGTGAACAGTATTTTTTATAACTGTTGGGTTAGGGGGGCCTCGAGACAGGTGCGCAATAATAATCTTTTCCAGGGCGGCGTGACGATATTTACCTTTAATCAGCATCCCTATTATTTCTTTATTGATGATTCGGGCGCGTGTTTTTTCCTTGGTGTGGGTGAAAATGAAGCCAAAAGGGCGCTGCTTACTAATCCTAACTTCTTTAAACAGGGAGATATCGAACATAATTTTAATGAGAAGACCGGATACCGTTTTGCAGAAATAGAAGGGGGATTAACACTTTCGCTGGAAACCGTAGGCGATTTCATCGTTAACGGTGACTATTCTGGGCCGGCAGCCAGTTTTGTCGACCATATTGCTTTAAGCACGCCGAGAAAAAACAAACTGATTGGCAGCACTTTTCTAACGCGCATGGAAGACTGGTATAAAGAAATCTCTCTGATGTCTTTTATCCCACTTTGGGGCTGCGTTCAAAGTCTGCGACTGCCGCAGCATGACAGTGTTGAAAAGATTGTATCTTGCAGCGTTGAGGGGCCAACGGTGTCGATGCTGGCACATAAAAGCCTGGAATTAATAAGCAACGTCAAGACGATCGTGTCATTGAGACCTCAGGATCTGTTTTCTGAACTCACAGATTCCTTGTCCACCTCGGGAACCGTATTCTTTAATCCAAGCACGGGCATTACTATCTCGACGGAAGCCTCTGCCGCCATTGTAGAAGCTGGGGGTGTGGGAACTAGAGTTCTGGGCGATGAAATTATGGGGGCTGAAGTCGGGGATATTATCGCCGAGGGGCAGGCCAGCGGATTAATAACGCGTTTTCACGGCTCTAGTATTGAATCCTTTAGTACTTATGCCTCATCAACTGAGTCAATATATTACTATGGCGAGGGGCCTCCTGTTGCTCTTCGACAATCTCTTTCAGCAATACTGCCCATCGATGCTATTGAAACCTCGGTGAGTATAGAGGATTTATCCAGTACTTTAGCCACAGTTGGCGGAAGGCTGAGAGTCGATCACCGGCTTAGATATTCCAGCGGCAGTGATTTATCAGGCAGAGAAGAGGACATTAAACGTTTCCTTGGCATCATCAGTGAAAAGTCCAGAGATCGACAGAGGAAATCGATTGAAACTATCTTTGTTATTCTGGATGAAGTCACCAACAGTCTATTGGCAAATATCCCCCATTTGATTATCAAAAAAAAAGGCTTCAAGGTGGTGGCTGCCTCAATAGCGGTAATGGCTACAGTAGAAATCTGCAAGGCTGTCTTTCTGGCACTTTATAATGAGCAAAAACACGGGGGTTATCAGGACACCAATATCGTCGATTTTAAACTGAAATTTGTCGATAAAATAAAAATGCAATTAACACTCAGTGTCGGTGGTATGCCGGCGGAAGATAATAAAAACATTGAGCATGAGATTGAAATCACCGAGCAGCAGGCCAATGAGATTGAGGAAAACGGGTTATTGCCATTGTCTGAAAAAGAGCGACTTAATATTAATTCTCTGAATACTGACACCCATGCAGGATTCTCGTTTAATCAGGCCGTTGCAAATATTTTGTTGAGTGGATTACCTGAGTCAGCCAACAAAATTCATTCATTGTCGATGGTTATAGAACCCTCGATTGAACCTCCGGCGTTATCAACTCGCTTTGTCAGAGTGTTATCTCTGGACAGTGCGAATTTTTTGCAGTTATTAACGCTCCTCTACCGGTTGCCTTATGTATTAGCAGAACAGATTGTGGAATGCCACTCTTCACAGTCGCCGGATAATACACAGCAAGAGTTTTTAGGTGTTGCAATAGATAAATACAAAAATCAGCCAGTGCATTTTTTATATCCAGAAAGGCTAAGCCGACAACTGCAAACCTTGCTTGAACAATATCGCTTTGCCACTGCCGGTGATTATGTCAAAGAGTATAATGCAGTGCATCGAATGCAGTATCTAAGGTTAACTCATCAAGACTATTTAAATTTCAGCCTGGAGGCCTTAGCAAATTATCTCAGTAATAATAAGAATTACAGCATCTATAATAGTCAGGTAACGGTATTAAGCTTTAAGCCTTTTTATGCTGTTAGTATGAATGTGGCCGCTGTGTTAGCGCAAAGTAATAATAATGCCCGCTCCAGGCCTGAGCCAACCCTGTTATTTCCAGCTGAATTACCCGCAGATATCGCTTTGATGCTACAGCAATACTTTTATGCTTCGCCAGAGCAGCGTCTTGGGGAAAGGGCGACAAATCAGGAGCTAAATAAACAGCTCGGGCTGGGTATTGGCTGGGTTAAATCTTTGGTGACCCCCTATTTAACACTGCCGGCAGCGCTGTTTTTTAATAGCCGTATGGTGCGCTATGGCTTTGACAAAAAAGAGTGGCAGGCGATGACGTTTACCTATTTAACGCAGCCGGTGGGCCTGCTTCGCGTGCTGGCGGAAGGTCTGAACGTTAACCTCGAAGAGCAGCTATTTATTCGCGACAACCGCATGCTGCGCAATGAGTTCACACATTATCTTCAAGCCACCGATTCACAGAAACAGGAGGAACGTCATCGTATCGAGCTTTATTACTCTCTCTATCAGCGTAAAGAATATCGCTTATTAACACCTGAGTCGTTTATTAATCGAATGAGGGAGAAATACCACGCCGAAGATTTGATTAATGCTGCGGCGCAGGTTGAAGTCATTGGGTTATATAACAGTCACAGCCAAAATTTGCAGCATGCGTTAGCAGACAAGACAGACAACAGTATAATTGCTTATCCTCAGGATTGGCCCATGGAAGCCTGTAATGAGTTCGATGTTTATCGCGCCATTCGTTATGGCAATCTGTTGCCTACCATCGCGTTAGGCTGATATGAAAGCCGGTAAAAAAGTCGTTAAAAAGGGTGCCGCAATGGCACCCTTAGGCTAAACAATAAACGCAGCTGCTTGAAAAATCAGGCGATACGGCGGCTATCGATCATCGCTTCACAACGGCGAATAGCACAGGAATCGATTTTGAGGTTGGCGTATGGGTCTGATCGCCAAAACTCGACAGCGGCACCAGCGGATTGGTCTCGGGGTAATACGCCGCCAGGTTACCGCGCGGAATATCGTAGCTCACTAACTTAAAGCCTGAAACTTTACGCTCAACGCCGTCGTTCCACAGGGTTTCAATTTCTACCAGTTCGCCGTCTTTCATGCCCAGATCGGCCAAATCCTGCGGATGAATAAACAGCACTTCGCGCTGGCCATAAACACCGCGATAACGGTCATCGAGACCGTAAATAGTGGTGTTGTACTGGTCATGAGAGCGCAGGGTTTGCAGGGTGAACGGCGCATTGTCATTTTCAATCGGGATCACCCGTTCAGGCAACGGCGCGGCGCTAAAGTTGGCTTTACGGGTTGGCGTATTGAAGCTGAGGTCCGCTGCCGCATTGCCCAGATAGAATCCGCCCTTGATATCGCAGCGTTGATTGAAATCGTTAAAGCCAGGAATGGTGGCCTGAATATGATTGCGGATCAGGTTGTAATCATCCGCCAGCGCCATAAAATCCAGATAACGCTTGCCCAGCACGGCGTCGGCAATGCCGCAAACAATCGCGGTTTCAGAACGCTGCTCGGTGGACAACGGAATACCCACGCCCTCTGAGGCGTGCACCATGCTGAAGGAGTCTTCAACGGTAATAAACTGTGAACCGGTGGCCTGCATATCCAGCTCAGTGCGTCCGAGGGTCGGCAGGATCAGCGCTTCGCGGCCCGGGGTTAAATGGCTGCGGTTGAGCTTAGTGCTGATTTGTACGGTCAAATCACAGTTGCTCAGCGCCTGTTCTGTGCGCGGCGTGTCCGGCGCGGCGGCGGCCAGATTACCGCCCAAGGCGATCAGTACTTTGGCTTCGCCGCGTAGCATGGCTTCCAGCGCCTCTACGGTATTGTGACCCGCTCACGCGGTGCGGTGAATTTGAAATGATGCTCCAGGCTGTCGATTAGCGGTTTCGGCGCTTTTTCATCGATACCCATCGTACGGTTGCCCTGCACGTTACTGTGACCGCGAACCGGGCATAGGCCTGCGCCCGGTTTACCCAGTTGCCCAAACAGCAGTTGCAGATTGGTGATTTCGCGCACCGTCGCCACCGAGTGTTTATGCTGGGTAATGCCCATTGCCCAGGTGCAAATAACTCGCTCGGCGTTCATATAAATAGTGGCCGCTTCGCGGATCTCGAACTCGCTCAGGCCAGACTGACGGGTAATTTGCTCCCAGCTGGTGCTGTCAACGATGTCCAGATACTCCTCCACGCCGTGGCAGTTGGCGTCGATAAACGGCTGATCAAACAGTGAAGGCTCTCCAGAGGCAATGCGCTGACGATGAGTCTGCAACAGTACTTTGACCATGCCGCGTACAGCCGCCATATCGCCGCCGAGATTGGGCTGATAATAGGCTGAGCTGATACGACCGGCTTTTGGCGTGACCACTTCCAGCGGTTTTTGCGGATCGGCAAAGCGCTCTAGTCCGCGCTCGCGCAGGGTATTGAAACTCACCACTTTGGCGCCGCGATCGGCGGCATGACGCAGGCTGTGCAGCATGCGCGGATGGTTGGTGCCCGGATTCTGACCAAACACAAAAATCGCGTCGGCCTGTTCGAAATCATCGAGACGGATGGTGCCTTTACCGATGCCAATGCTTTGTTTGAGGCCAACGCCGCTGGCCTCGTGACACATGTTTGAGCAGTCGGGAAAATTATTGGTGCCGAACATGCGGCCAAATACCTGATAAAGATAAGAGGCTTCGTTACTGGCGCGACCCGAGGTGTAAAAATCCGCCTGATCGGGGCTTTCAAGGCCATTTAGATGACTGGCAATCAGTGAAAAAGCGGTATCCCAGGAAATCGGTTCATAGTGATCAGTGGCGCGGTTATAGCGCATTGGATGAGTCAGGCGGCCTTGATACTCAAGGAAATAATCGCTTTGCTCGCGCAGGGTAGAGACACTGTGCTGGGCAAAAAATTCTGGCTCTACCGCTTTACGCGTGGCTTCCCAGCTCACCGCTTTGGCGCCGTTTTCGCAGAAACTAAAGGTGCTGTGATTATCGTCGCCCCAGGCACAGCCCGGGCAGTCGAATCCGCGGCCTTTATTAACGCGCAGCAGGTTACGCAGGTTGGAAAGGACTTTTTTACTGTCGAAAACGTAACGAGTCGTCGCTTCCAATGAACCCCAGCCACCCGCAGCGCCGGTATAAGGTTTGATCTCGGATTTGAATTTCATTTTAGTTGTTCACTCGTGAAAATTTCGCGGGTAAGCGCTTCGCTGGAAGATGTTTCACAGCGTGCAGTCTGGCAGTCTCGGGAAGCACTGTTCTTGAAGTTGTTAATTTTATGTCACAAGTTTATGAGCGATTTGGTAGGTCGGTCTAATCGAATGTTGTGATAGTGGGATAGAGCGCATCAATAATGGGCCTAATTTGCGATAGAGGATTTCGAAATTGTAAGCAAATGGTTTCATTGTGAAACTTTCAGCAAAGGTCTAATGGTTTAGCTTCTCAATTATTTGATGCAACCTATGCCGCGAAAGGTACAATTCGACCTTACCCGGCTGTCCCCACTGATTCGGGTTTGGCTGACATCAAAAGTGCGTTTGAGGATGATTAAGTGAAGCGTTTAGTATTAAGTATTTTGTCAGGAGTAATCTGTGTTTCCGCCAGTAATGCGTGGGCCGTAGCACCGATCGATTTTCAGGTAGTACCACCCAGCATTGATGCTGCTTCTTTCGTTCTTATGGATTACGCTACCGGCGACGTACTGGCTTCCGGAAATCCTGACGAACGCCGCAACCCTGCGAGCCTGACAAAATTGATGACAGGATATGTCATCGACCGTGCTCTGGATCAGCATAAAATCTCCATGGATGACGTCGTTACCGTTCCTCAGGAAGCCTGGGTTGCCGGTAATAAAGTCCTGGCGGGTTCTTCACTGATGTTCCTCAAACCTGGCGATCGCGTGACGGTTCGTAACCTGATCCAGGGCATTATCATCGACTCAGGTAACGATGCCTGCGTGGCGATGGCCGATTACGTGGCCGGCAGCCAGGATGCCTTCGTCGGTATGATGAACCAGTACGTGCAAAAGCTTGGTCTGACCAACTCGCATTTTGAAACCGTTCACGGTCTTGATGCGCCGGGTCAGTACACCACGTCATACGATTTAGCCAAGCTCTCGCGCGCAATTATCGGCGGAGAGCCTGAGGAATATCATATGTATGATGAAAAATCGCTCACGTACGACAACATCACGCAGAATAACCGTAATCGGTCTGTTGTGGGACAAAAGCCTTAACGTCGATGGTTTGAAAACCGGTCACACTGAAAGTGCAGGCTTTAACATCATTGCTTCTGCTACCGAAGGCAATCGTCGTTTAATTGCCGTAGTGATGGGCGGTAAAAGCTGAGAAGGGTCGTGAAGAGCAGGCGCGTAAATTGCTGACCTGGGGCTTCCGCGAATTTACCAGCATGCAGGTATTCAAAGCGGGTCAGGAGGTCTCTAACGAGAAGGTCTGGTTTGGTGATAAGCCACAGGTTAAAGTCGGCAGCCTGGATGATGTTTATCTGAACATTCCACAGGCGGACAGCGAAAAAGTTAAAGCCCAGTACGTGTTAAACAATCAGCAAATTGATGCGCCGCTGACCAAGGGTCAGGAGTGGGTACCATCAATATCGTTGATAATGGCAAAATCATTAAAACAGTGCCATTGGTTGCTTTAGAAGACTTGCCGAAAGGCGGCATGGTTAGCCGCGCTATCGACTATATCAAGTTGAAAATCTAGAAAGAAATAACCTAAATAACCTGCGCTGTAGGGCGGGGTTATTAATTCACCTGTTGGTACTCGGCAGTTTCTCATTTTTACAGCCCAGAACCTTTAAAGACGCAACGAGGAACGGGTAACGCGGGTTTTTTCCATTCGTTATTGTCGTTAATCCTGCTATAAACCTCAGCCAAAATTTGTCGGTAAGATACAGGCGGACAGATGCCATTACCGTTATTTGAGGCTGATTGCGTTGCCGCAGCCATAAATCCAATACACAGTTCCCTTTGCCCATCTGCAGCTTTGGTCCCGACATACTTGGCACCGTTAAAGCATTGGCGGTAAATATCACCAATTGTTGGTGTTGCGGTCGCGACATCCTGTCCCTGCGTGGGGAACGATGGTTCTGTCTAACGCATCGTCGGCCTGTGCAACCTGAAGAGAGCTAAAGGAAATGAGCAATGTACCTAATATAAGATGCTTAACGTCAGTCATCATATCTCACCACTCTCTATAGGGGAGATTAAAACTTAACCCTATATTGTTGTTAAGTAAAGATTGGATTCTTGCGCAACTAGCGATAAAGTTTTCTCAATTCTCATCCCTGATATACTTCCATCAATTATTCTAATGGGCCTGCAGTTTTTTATGGATATAAAGCAACTGCAGTATCTCTGTAATTTGGAAAGAGAAAAACATTTTGGGCGCGCTGCCGAGGCGAGTTTTGTCAGCCAGCCTACCTTATCTATGCGATTAAAGAATCTTGAAAAAGAGTTGGATCTTAATTTAATCAATCGCGGCAACAATTTTGAAGGATTTACCGCCGAAGGGGTCAGGGTGTTAAGTTGGGCGCGAGAGATTGTTTCGGTCTATGAGGGATTGAAGCTGGAAGTCGCCTCATTAAAGCAAGGGCTGAGCGGAACGCTGCGCATTGGCGTGATGCCGCAGTGCAGTATTTCGCTTGCCGCGTTGCTTAAGGGGATTGGACAGCAGCATTCCGGCCTTGAATATCGGGTTTCGGAAGTCAGTGCCGATCAGCTGATTGAGGCATTAAGCAGCCATTCTGTGGATATTGGCATTGGTTTTTTTGAGTTCTCCACGCTTAATGAATTGAGATTTCAGCTGTTTCCGTTGCAGGATGGAGGTGTTGATCTGGTTTATCATCCGAACATTTCCCGCAGCTTACGCACATTTTACCCAGCTTAAACGCCCAGCAGGTTGCCGAGCTGCCTTTATGTTTGTCAGAGCCGAGCCGCTATTTTCGTCGTTATCTGGACAACTTTTTCCGCACTAATGGTCTGGAGCTGCATCCGATTCTGGAAAGTAGCTCGATTTTTCAGCTAATGCAGGGCGTATTTGTCGGATTGGGATGCGCGCTGGTGCCTCGCGGGCACTTGATTGATGAGATGACTCCGGCCTTAAAACGTTGCCCGCTTGATATCGCGCCAATGAGCCGTCACGCTGCATTAGTGGTTGCCGAGGCTGGAAGGGCGACACCGCTGGCACAGCACTTCTTTGGGGCTGCAAGCCAGTGGCTGGCAGAAAATGCGGCTGAACTAAAAACTGTTTAGCGTGAGGCCGCCATTTGCGTGGCTGGCATAGAGTAAAGCTGTCGTTTAGCGCGGCTGCTATAGAGTAAAGAAAGTGATGCAGGTAATTCCTATTGCGGGCAACGGATATTCGCGCCAAGCTGAAACAGAATAAGGCCATTGTTTATATAAATAGTCTTATATAAACAGTTTCATAACGGCTTTTTATAAACGCAATGGATGGAGCATAAGATGAAAGCATTTCGTAACAGCATTTTCGCCCTGGCAGCCGGTGGACTTCTGATGGCCGGTGGCGCGCAGGCAGCGAGTAACCTTCTTGGGTCACTGTCTGATGCAGCTAACCAACAACTCAGCGGTAATAGCGGCACAGCGACTACCGAGCGGGGGTTATTCTGCAAGCCAGCTGACTTCACTGCTCAGTGGCAGTAGCAGCAAGCTCACTGCCGACAGCAGCACCAACGCCGCGGGTATCCTGCAATACTGCGTGAAGAATAAAGTGCTTTCAGCCACCAGCGCGACTTCGGTAAAAGATCAGCTGATGAGTAAGCTGGGCGTTCAAAATGACACTACGACTCAGAAAGCCGATTATCAGGACGGTATCAACGGGATCCTGCATACCGGTAGCGGTCAAAGCCTTGATTTGAATAGTCTGGGAGCAGGCACTGGCGGGTTAACGCAGATTAAAGAGAAGGTTAAAACTAAAGCCTGTAACGTGGTGCTTAAACAGTCTAAATCTTTGCTGTAAAGTTTCTAAACGTTGATGAGAAAAGGGCGCTCAGCAAATGTGCGCCCTTTTTTTATTTAAAGTTCAAAGCAGCTGCCTTAGCCTTCCGGATAGACTTTCTCTTTGCTTTCGCATAAATCCTCGATAATGCAGGATCCACAGCGTGGCTTACGTGCGATGCAGGTATAGCGGCCGTGCAGGATAAACCAGTGATGGCAGTCGAGTTTAAACTCGGCGGGTACGACTTTCAGCAGCCGATCTTCCACTTTTTCAACTGTTTCACCCGGCGCGAAACTTAGTGCGATTACAGACGCGGAAAATATGCGTATCAACGGCAATTGTTGGCCAGCCAAAGGCAGTATTTAATACCACGTTGGCGGTTTTGCGCCCGACACCGGGTAAGGCTTCCAGCGCCGCGCGGTCTTCCGGTACCTGTCCCTGATGCTGGTCGAGCAATATGCGACAGGTTTTAATCACGTTCTCGGCCTTGGCGTTAAACAGGCCGATGGTCTTGATATATTCCTTCACCCCGTCAACGCCCAAGATCCCAGATAGCCTGCGGCGTATTGGCTACCGGATACAGTTTGGCGGTCGCCTTATTAACACTGACATCTGTAGCCTGAGCAGAAAGCAGTACTGCAATCAGCAGCTCAAAAGGGGTGGTGTAAACCAGTTCAGTGGTCGGGTGCGGATTGTTTTCGCGTAACCGTTCGAGAATGCTGATGCGTTTTTCTTTATTCATCACGCCTTCTCGGTATTACCCTGAGGAAGCTGATGCGCAGCACGCGCTGCGGCACGGGCCTTCATCCGCTGATCAATCAGGTATTTACCGGCCAATAACATTCCTAGCCCGATAAACGCACCCGGTGGCAGCATCGCCAGCAGGAAGGGGTTATCAAGATGAATTACCTGAACGCGCAACACTTTAGCCCACGGGCCCAGCAGCAAATCTGCGCCGTTAAACAGCACGCCAGAGCCCAAGATTTCACGCATCGAACCTAACACAAACATCGCGCCAGTTGCGCCGAGGCCGGTCATCATTCCGTCCAGCGCCGCCAGATGTATCGGACTATTGGCGGCTACCGCTTCTGCGCGACCCACCACGATACAGTTAGTGACGATAAGTGGGATAAAAATTCCCAGCGCCTCATAGAGTGCAAACGCATAGGCGTTGATCAACATCTGTACGGTACTGACCACCGACGCGATAATGAGCACGTAAATAGGGATACGGATCTCGTTCGGTACCCAGCGACGAAACGCCGAAATCATCGCATTAGTACAGGTCAGCACCATGGTGGTCGCCAGGCCTAAACCCAGCGCATTGGTTGCCGTCGAGGTCACTGCCAGCAAAGGACAGAGGCCGAGTAATTGAACCAGGGCGGAGTTGTTTTTCCATAGCCCGTTAACGATTAATGTTTTTGCTTCACTCATCACGTGCTCCACAAGGGGTGAGGTGGGAAAGCTGCGCAGGCACAGTTTCAATAAACAGTGCGGTACGTTTTACAGAACGGACCACGGCCCGTGGAGTAATGGTCGCACCGGTGAATTGGTCGAACATACCGCCATCTTTCTTAACGGCCCAGCGGGTATCATTGGCGCCGTTAACTGTCTGATTGGCAAAACTTTTGATCCAGTCAGAAATTCGCACTTCGATTTTGTCGCCGAGGCCTGGAGTTTCATGCTGTTCCAGTACGCGTGTACCGAATACTTTGCCATGAAAATCAGCCGCAACCAACAGCTGAATCGCACCAGAGTAGCCGTCTGGCGCGGTTGTCTCAACCACGGCCGCCACAGGCTGACCGTTTTTACGCGCCAGATACATGCGGTGTGGCGTCGCGGTACCTAATGAATCATTGGTGACGTTGTAACATTCCTGCTGCATGTTGTTGTCATACTCGCTAGAAGGGATCACCTGATCAAACAGCGACTTCTGTGAAAGCATGGCCTGATGAGCAATCGTCGGTTTAGTTAGCATATTAACCAACGCGGTCATGCCGGTCATTAGCACGCCAAAAAATGCCAGTGTTAGCCCATAGCGGCGCATTGTTGCAAACATACTCTTTCCTTAACGATGTCCGTAAACACGAGGCTGGGTGTAATGGTCAATCAATGGGACCGTAATATTCGCCAGCAAGACGGCAAACGCGACGCCGTCCGGATAACCGCCATAGGCGCGGATAAGCCAAACCAGCAGGCCGATAAGCGCACCAAAAATCAGGCGACCTTTTGGCGTGGTAGAGGCCGTCACCGGATCGGTAGCAATGAAGAATGCGCCGAGCATAGTCGCGCCGGAGAACAGGCCAATCAGCGGCGGCGAATAGCTACCCGGTGCAAGCCACCAGGCCAGCGTGCCGCAGAAGGCCATCATCACCAGCATACTGACTGGAATGTGCCAGCTAATAATGCGACGCCAGAGCAGATAAAGTCCGCCAGCCAGGAAGCCGAGGTTAATCCACTGCCAGCCAAGCCCGGCCAGAACACCGCTGAACATCGGCTCATCGAGCACCTGTTTGGCGGTATGACCCGCGCGCAGACCGGTTTTAAAGCCGTCTAACGGTGTCGCCTGCGTGATGCCATCGACATTCATTTGCAACTGATAAGCAGTCAGATTGTGCGAATCATGTCCGCCGAAAATAGTCAGCAGAGTGTCGGTAAAGCCGACGTGATGCGCCTGCAATGCGTCCGGTGGCAGCCAGGTTGTCATTTGCACCGGGAATGAAATCAGCAGCACCACATAACCGACCATTGCCGGATTAAACGGGTTCTGGCCCAGACCACCGTAAAGCTGTTTGGCAATGATAATGGCAAAGATCATACCAATAACAATCATCCACCACGGTGCCAGCGGAGGCAGGCTAACACCCAGTAGTACCGCACTCAGCAGAGCACTGTTATCGCCAAGGCGTTTGCCGACTGGCATTTTACGCAGTTGCAATACTGCTCCTTCGGCGAGCAGAGCAATAATCACTGCCAGAGCTATTTGCACCAGCGTGCCGTAACCAAAATACCAAACTTCTGCTGCAATTCCCGGGATACAGGCCAAAACTACCATCAGCATAATCGAGCTGGTGCTCTGCCGATTGTGGGTAAAAGGAGAACTCGCGATTCTAAAGGCCATCTATTCCTCGTTAGACATTTCGCTCGACAACGTCTGAGCTTGAGCGGCTTTACGGGCCTTAACGCGGGCGATCGCGGCTGCAACCGCAGCTTTACGTGGATCGCCTTCTGATTGTGATACTTCTTTTTCTACCGTCACTTCCGGTGACAGTGTCACCGATTGCTCGGCATTGCTTTGGTTTACAGCCTCACCAGGAACTTCCGCCTTTACCTTTTGCTCAGAAACTGCAGATTCAGATACTTTTGGCTTAGAAACCTCTTGCTCAAAAACTGCAGGCTCAGAAACCGCAGGCGCAGTTTCACCCGCCGCCGCGGCTTTCTTGGCTTTTGCACGAGCGATAGCTGCGGCAACGGCTGCTTTGCGTTTATCTTCCGGTGACGGTGTCACCGATTGCTCAGCATTGCCTTGATTTACAGCCTCGGCAGGAACTTCGACCTTTGCCTCTTGCTCAGAAACCGCAGGCGCAGTTTCACCCGCCGCCGCGGCTTTCTTGGCTTTTGCGCGAGCGATAGCTGCGGCAACCGCTGCTTTTCTGCTATCGCCTTCCACCGGCATATCGGCAGGAGTTGAAATAGGTTCATTGGATACCGGCACTTGCTCAACGTCCGCGACAACGGCGGCTTTTTTAGCTTTAGCCCGCGCAATAGCAGCCGCCAGAGCAGCCTGACGAGGATCGGCCGTGGCTGCTTCTTGCGATGAGGTTTCTTGTGCTGGCTCAGCTTTTACTGCACTTTTTCTGCCGTACTTATTTTTGAAGCACTAACGCGTGGATTAAGCGCCGCGGTTTCTTCATCGCTGAGTTTAACTTCAGATTTCTTATGCTTCTCTTCACGCGCCAGCTTTTCACGTTCCATGCGCAGCTGTTTAGCCTCGAAACGTGCCTTGGCTTCGGTAGCACGCGTCGCCTCGAGATCAATGGCGCGTATCTCGGCTTTTTCCTGACGGTAATACTGCACCAGCGGAATATTACTCGGGCAAACATAGGCACAGGCACCGCATTCGATACAGTCGAACAGGTTATGATTACGCGCCTTTTCATGTTCCTGACCGCGGCTAAACCAGTATAACTGCTGCGGTAACAGGCCGGCCGGGCAGGCGTCGGCGCACAAACTACAGCGAATACAAGCTTCTTCCGGCTCGGGTTCACCCATTTCGCTGGCGGATGGAGCTAGCAGGCAGTTACTGATTTTAACGATCGGTACATCCAGTGATGGCAGGGTAAAGCCCATCAGCGGGCCGCCCATGATCACCATCTTCTGCTGGTTTTGCGGCTCAAACTCGCCTTCACGCATCAGATGCGCAACCGGTGTGCCTAATCTTGCCCACACATTGCCCGGTTTTTTCACCGCTTCACCGGTCAGCGTAACCACACGTTCAATCAGCGGCTCGGCATCGATAACGGCGCGTTTGATGGCGAATATCGTGCCAACGTTTTGCATCAGCACGCCAATGGCCGAGGAGTGTTTACCTTTCGGCACTTCGCGACCAGTGAGAATGCGCGTCAACTGTTTCGCACCACCGGATGGATATTTGGTCGGCACCACGCGCAACTCAATCTTCACGCCTGAATGCTTTTCGTTTTTAATGGCTTTTTTCAGCGCGGCAATAGCTTCCGGCTTGTTGTCTTCAATGCCGATAAGCACCTGTTCTGGATGCAGCATATGGCAAAGAATACGCGTGCCTTGCAGAATTTCATCGGCATGCTCTTGCATCAGACGGTCATCGGCGGTGATGTACGGCTCACACTCTGCGGCGTTGAGGATCAGAATTTTAGTGTGATCCAGACTGCCCTGAATCTTGCTGGCCGTCGGGAAACCCGCTCCGCCCAAACCGGCAATACCGGCCTGATGAATCAGCTGATTCAACGCAGTGGCATCGAGCTGGGTGTAATCGGCAACTGCTTGACGATCGCACCAGCGGTCTTCGCCGTCGGCATCGATAATCACACACAGCTCTTTTAAGCCTGAAGGATGCGCGGTGATGTGTGGCTCGATGGCGACTTATCATGCCCGACGTTGGCGCATGCACCGGCACGGTACGGCCACGGCCCGTGGTCAGCGGCTGACCTTTCGCTACCCGATCACCAGATTTAACGCACAGCTCGCCTTCGGGGCCAAGATGTTGCTGTAAAGGAATGATAAAACGCTCAGGAAGCGGCATCTGGCGCAGCGGCACCAGGCTAGACTGAGTTTTCATTTCCGGCGGATGAATGCCTCCGTCGAAGTCCCAGATCTTTTCTTTCTTGAGCGTAGCAAACAGATTGAACATGTTACTCCGCCTGAATAATGTGCACTGGAATGGTGTTCATGTCCCATTTCCAGTTAGCGGTGGTGGTTTTAATCGGCAGCATTTCGATGCAGTCGGTTGGGCAGGGGGCGACGCACAGATCGCAGCCGGTACAAAGGTCGGAAACCACGGTATGCATCGCGCGCGTGGCGCCAACAATGGCATCCACCGGGCAGGCCTGAATACATTTTGTGCAACCAATACAGTTGCTTTCGTCAATATAGGCAACGCGGCGCACAGGAATGACTGCGACTTCTTCGCCCATTGGCTGCGGATCTACGTTGAGCAACGTTGCCAGTTTAAGCATGACTGGCTCGCCGCCCGGAACGCATTTGTTAATCATGTCGCCATTCGCTACCGCTTCGGCGTAAGGCTTACAACCCGGATAGCCGCACTGGGCGCACTGGCTCTGCGGTAGAATGTCGTCAATCTGATCGATAACCGGATTTCCCTCGACCGCAAAACGGCGCGAGGCGAAGCCCAGCAGTAAGCCGAACACCAGCGCCAGCGCGCTGAGTGCAGCAATAGCAACCCACAATTCGAACATTAGAATTTCACCAACCCGGTAAAGCCCATAAAGGCCAGAGACATCAGACCGGCGGTGACCAATGCAATAGAGGAACCACGGAACGGAGCAGGCACGTTGGCAACAACCAGTCGCTCACGAATGGCGGCAAAAAGCACCATGACCAGCGAGAAGCCCAGCGAGGCCGAGAAGCCATAAAGCGCAGATTGCATGAAGTTCAGCTGCTGATTAATGTTCAGCAAGGCGACGCCCAAAACGGCACAGTTGGTGGTGATAAGCGGCAAAAAGATGCCCAACAGGCGATAAAGCGACGGGCTAGTTTTACGCACTACCATCTCGGTAAACTGTACCGTGACGGCAATAACCAGAATAAATGCCATGGTGCGCAGATACACCAGACCCAACGGCATTAAAATAAAGGTGTTAACAATCCATGAGCATATATTGGACAACGTGATGACGAAGGTCGTCGCTAAACCCATGCCAATCGCAGATTCCAGCTTTTTGGACACGCCCATAAACGGACAAAGCCCAAGAAACTTGACCAAAACAAAGTTGTTTACCAGTACAGTACCAATAAACAGTAAGAGGTATGAAGTCATGATGTTGGTGCCTAACTATTGTGTAAAAGTCTCTTTAACCCGACGAGAGCGCTTAAGATAAGGCACTAAAAGTGCCGTTGCCAAAAGGTGCGATAACAGATTACGTACTGCCAAATTGTCTGTGACCGGTGAAAATGCAAAGGCTTTAACGGCCAGCAATACGGTCACTAATAACCAGACAATGTAAAGCTTGGGCAGGATTTTGACCCGGCGACAAAATTGCCATAGCACCACGAGGGTGAAAATGCCCATTGCCAGCGTGGTGGCCACCGAGAAATACCACTGCAAGGTAAATGCCTGAGAATTGGTAATCAGGTAGTGACGCGATTCTGGCTCAAAAATAGCCATGGAAAACAGCATCAACGTCAGCCCTACACTCACCAGATTGACCACCAGATACGCCATCGGGGCCAGTAGCCAGCCGCCAATACGCTGATAGCCAGTAGTTACAGACATAAAAAACCTTATTTCAATCAAGTTGATGACAATCTGTACACGGTCGCGAAGGGTAAACCCGGCAATCGTTAACAGATTTAGACATTCAAGGCGCGATAGCTTAACGCGTGAAAGGATTCGTCGCTATCGTGATCATGTGATTGCGGTGCAACAGCGTAAAAAATATCACTTTTTGATCCATGAAATAGGATAAATGCTCGTTAGTTATTCAACTTAAAGGGGATGTTCAGAGGGGAAGGCTGCTAACAATTTTTAGAGCAGCACAAATGATAACCCGCCTCTCCCACACTTTTCAGTGAGAAAGAGGTCGGGAGGGGAAAAATGAAAGAGGAAACTCGAGTCAATATTAACGGCTTAACTGGCACACAGCTTGTAATAGACCTCGTTCCAGCGCAGTTGATTTTTAAAGTCAGGTAGCGTGGTCTGGTTATCAATCACCAGTATTTCGATATTGTGCAACTCCGCATAAAGACGCAGATAGTCGATATCCAGAGCCTGGGAAAATACCGTATGGTGCGCGCCGCCGCCAAGGATCCAGGTTTCTGCTGCGGTAGCCAGCGAAGGCTGGGCCTTCCAGATAGCGCGTGCGACCGGCAGTTTCGGTAGCGGTTTTGGCTGCTCGATGGTATCCACCACATTAACCAGCATGCGGAAACGATCGCCCATATCCACCACGGTGACATTGACTGCTGGCCCGGAGGCGTAGAGAAAATCAGCCGTGCCGGGTCAGCCTTGCCGCCTATGCCGAGGAACTGCGCATCCAGAATCGGCTTCTGATCATTGGCAATGCTCGGGCACACTTCCAGCATGTGCGATCCGACTACCAGATCGTTGCCTTGCTCAAAGTTATAGGTGTAGTCCTCCATAAAGGAGGTGCCGCCGTTTAGCCCGCTGGCCATCACTTTCAGAATGCGTAGCAGCGCCGAGGTTTTCCAGTCGCCTTCGCCGCCAAATCCATAGCCTTTTTGCATCAATCGCTGTACCGCCAGGCCCGGTAACTGCTTGATGCCATAAAGATCTTCAAAGTTAGTGGTGAAGGCCTTAAATCCGCCCTGTTCGCAGGAAGCGGGTCAATCCCACTTCAATACGCGCGGCATCAATTAAATTTTCGCGTTTGTCGCCATGTAGTTTGACTGCATCGGTTAACTGATAGCTGGATTCATATTCTTCGATTAGGGTATCGACATCTCCACGACTGACTTCGTCAATAACGCTGGCTAAATCCCCCACGCCATATGCGCTTACGGTATAGCCAAATTTCATCTGTGCCGCGACTTTGTCACCCTCGGTAACGGCGACCTGCGCATATTGTCACCAAAGCGCGCGACTTTAAGCTGCTGGCTTTCATTCTTAGCTGCTGCAACACGCATCCACTGAGCGATGCGGCGATGGCTCTCTTTATCTTCCCAATGCCCGGTAACGACCGAATGCTGCTGGCGCATACGCGCGCCGATAAAGCCAAATTCCCGGCCGCCGTGTGCGGTCTGGTTGAGGTTCATAAAGTCCATATCCATGGTATCCCACGGAACAGTGGCGTTAAACTGGGTGTGAAACTGCATCAGTGGCTTATGCAAAATACTTAGGCCGGCAATCCACATTTTTGCCGGCGAGAAGGTATGTAGCCAGGTAATGATGCCGATACATATTGATGATAGTTGGCTTCGCGGCATACGGCGGTGATTTCATCTGGCGTGGTGGCTAGCGGTTTCAACACCAGTTTGACCGGCAGCGTGGCGGCACCGTTTAGCCCGTTCACCACTTTTTCGGCGTTTTCTTTAACCTGACGCAGCGTTTCTGCGCCATAAAGATGCTGACTGCCGATAACAAACCAGACTTCGAGTTTTTAAATAGATCCATTTCTCTACTCCTGCACGTTTAACGATAAGTGGCTGGCCCGCAAGCAGCCAGCGCAAAATTGATATAAGGTTGTTAGTGGCGGCAAACAAAGGCTCAGACGGTTTTGCACCACTGCTGATAACGTTCATAAAGCCGCTGGAACTGGGCCGCGCGCTGAGGGTCGGGTAACAGCGTTTTTTCAATGTTGACACGCCATGGACTGCTGTGCTTCCGGACATTGGCAAATTCACCCGCGGCGCAGGCGGCAAAGATAGCCGCACCCAGCGCACAGCATTGATCTGATGCGACAATTTGCAGCGGGCGATTCATCACATCGGCGCAAACCTGCATAATCACCGGCGATTTACGCGCAATGCCGCCCAGCGTAAGCACGTTTTCGACGGGTATATCCTGCTGCTCAAAACATTCCATAATCGCGCGCGCTCCAAAGGCGGTGGCGGCAATAAATCCACCAAACAGTTCCGGCGCGCGCGTTCCGAGATTAATATCGGTGATCACGCCTTTTAGCCGCTGATTGGCGAATGGCGTGCGTCGGCCGTTAAACCAGTCCAGCACCAGCGGCAGGCTGTCGATATTCGGATCGGCCGCCCACGCGGCGGTGAGATCGGCAAGCAGCGTTTTTTTCATCGCGCTGATTTGCGGTTTAGCTCAGGATGACTGTGGCTCAGCTGCTCTAATGGCCAGTTCAACAGCTGACTAAACCAGGCATACATATCGCCAAACGCCGATTGTCCGGCTTCCATGCCCACCATTCCTGGCACCACGCTGCCGTCAACCTGCCCACAAATCCCCGCTATAGCGCGATCGCCGACCCTTTCTTTATCGGCAATCAGAATGTCGCAGGTCGAGGTGCCGATCACTTTCACCAGCGTATATGGCTGCGCGCCGGCACCGACCGCGCCCATATGACAGTCAAAAGCCCCGCCAGAAATCACTACCTTAGTGGATCAAGCCTAGTCGCTTGGCCCATTCCTGACTCAATGGCCCACCGGTTTCTCGGCGGTTTGGGTGGCGCTAAACAGCGGGTAAGGCAGGTTTTCAATCAGACAGGGGTCGAGCGCGGCAAAGAAATCTCGGGGTGGAAATCCGCCCCATGAAGGGTGCCAGAGCATTTTATGACCCGTGCTACAACGCCCGCGAGCAGTGGAATCCGGTGCCGTAGTGCCGGAAAGCAGGGCCGGTATCCAGTCGCAGAGTTCAACCCATGAAACCGCCGCCTGGCGAACCGCGCTGTCTTGCCGGGTGACGTGCAGGATCTTGGCCCAGAACCATTCTGATGAATAAACGCCGCCGATATATTTGCTGTAATCGGGAAAATCTCCGCCGCGGCACAGCCGGTTAATTTCTTCGGCTTCGTTAATTGCGGTGTGGTCTTTCCATAGCACAAACATGGCATTGGGGTTGTCGGCAAACTCCGGGCGCAGTGCCAGCACCTGCCCTGACTGTCAATCGGTGCGGGTGTCGAACCGGTCGAGTCGACGCCAATACCAATAATCTGCGCGCTCAATTGGGTCCCAGTCTTTGAAGCAGATTTTTAATTGCGCTTTCCATCGCCTCTATATAGTCAAGCGGATGATGGCGAAAACGGTTTTTCGCCGCGTTACAGTACAACCCCTCCTGCCAGCGCGGGTAATAAACCACATCAGTATCAATCTCTTTGCCACTGTGGCAGTCCACGGCCAATACCCGTACCGAATCACTACCAAAATCCAGACCAAGAGTCATCGCGCCTTGCGCCATGGTTTTCTCCCCAGGAAGTGATTTGAATGAGCCAGTCAAACGGCGTGGCTGACTTTACTGTTGTTAACCTTTCGCTGTTGATAACGCGTTTTGCTGTTGATAACGATAGGAGTGAGAGCGCGGAGACGGTGAGGAGGCGTTAGCTGGAAGTATGTACTTTTCTGCTCCTTATTACGGATGTGTGAAGCCGGTCATAAAGTATGAGTGTGATTAAATTTGCTGAATATATGCACGAATTAGCTGCAATTTTAAAGTGTGATAGCGCTCTACCTATTCGGAAATAATCCAGCTAAAACTTACCTCATCTTAACTCGTTCATTGATTCAGTTGCCTCTATTGCTGGCGATTATTAATGGATTTTTTGGAAAGAAATGACTGATAACGTTTTCATAGCCTGGTCGAGTATCAGCGGTAATCGCCAAATTCGCCAGGTAACAACAATAAAAAGTCGGAGAGCATCATGCATATATTCACTAAGGCGCTGGCGGCATTGGCACTGGCGGCTCGTTATGTCACATTCGGCTATGGCGGATAGCGAAAAACTGGGCTTTCTGGTCAAACAGCCGGAAGAACCTTGGTTCCAGACCGAATGGAAATTTGCTGATAAAGCGGGTAAGGAGCATGACTTCCAGGTGATCAAAATCGCGGTGCCGGATGGTGAAAAGACACTGAATGCCATCGACAGTCTGGCGGCCAACGGTGCCAAAGGGTTCGTTATCTGCACGCCTGATCCGCGTCTTGGTCCGGCAATTATGGCTAAGGCGAGAAGTTATGGCCTGAAAGTGATTGCCGTGGATGACCAGTTCGTCAATGCCAAGGGTAAGCCAATGGAGGACGTGCCGCTGGTGATGATGGCCGCCAGCAAAATCGGTGAGCGCCAGGGGCAAGAGCTTGTATAAAGAGATGCAGAAACGTGGCTGGAAAGTCGCCGATACCGGCGTGATGGCGATTACCGCCGATGAACTGGACACTGCCCGTCGCCGTACCACTGGCGCGATGGACGCATTAAAAGCCGCGGGCTTCCCGGCGGCGCAAATTTATAAGGTGCCGACGAAATCTAATGATATTCCCGGTGCGCTGGATGCCGGCAACTCGCTGTTGGTGCAGCATCCTGGGGTGAAAAACTGGCTGATCCTCGGCATGAATGACAACACCGTGTTAGGGGGCGTGCGGGCCACGGAGGGTCAAGGATTTAAAGCGGCCAACGTGATCGGCATTGGTATCAACGGCGTTGACGCAGTGAACGAACTATCGAAAAACGAGCAGACAGGTTTCTACGGTTCGCTGCTGCCAAGCCCGGACGTGCACGGCTATAAAAGTATTCAGATGTTGAATGACTGGGTCACTAAAGGCATTGAGCCACCGAAATTTACCGAGGTGACCGACGTGGTGCTGATCACTCGCGACAACTTTAAGGTCGAGCTGGATAAAAAAGGGCTCGGCGCTAAATAGGCGCGCTTCGAGAGCTGACGCTGATCGCTATTCGCTGATTCGCTGATTCAATGATATACGTTGAAAGGTAATCGCTATGCCTTGCTCTCACTCACTTCGTCCGCCGCTATCGAGCCTTCACTGGAAGCGTTTGATATCCGCCAGCCGTATTTAACCTTTAAGGGGATAGGCAAGACCTTCCCCGGCGTAAAAGCGCTGGATGGCATCAGCTTCGACTGTTACGCCGGACAGATCCATGCCCTGATGGGTGAAAATGGCGCAGGGAAATCGACCTTGCTCAAAATCCTCAGCGGTAACTACAGCCCGACCCAGGGGAAATTTTGCTTCGAAGGCCAGCCGGTGACCTTCAGCCACACCACAGATGCGCTGGATGCGGGCATCGCCATAATTTATCAGGAGCTGCATCTGGTGCCTGAAATGACGGTGGCAGAAAACATCTATCTGGGGCAGTTGCCAAGCAAGCGCGGTTGGGTCAATCGCAAGCTGCTGCGCTACGAGGCGAAGCTACAGCTCGAGCATCTGGGTCTGGATATCGATCCCGATACGCCGCTGAAATATTTGTCGATTGGCCAGTGGCAGATGGTGGAAATTGCCAAGGCGCTGGCGCGTAATGCCAAAGTGATTGCCTTTGACGAGCCGACCAGTTCGCTGTCGGCCAGAGAAATCGAACAGCTGTTTCGGGTGATCCGCGAGCTGCGCGCCGAGGGGCGAGTGATCCTTTACGTTTCGCATCGTATGGAGGAAATCTTTGCCCTCAGCGACGCCATCACGGTGTTTAAAGACGGCCGCTATGTGCGCACCTTTGCGGATATGCAGCAGGTCGATAACGACATTCTGGTGCAGGCGATGGTTGGCCGAAATCTCGGCGACGTTTATGGCTATCAGCCAAGGCCGCTGGGCGAAGTGCGTCTGCAGCTGAATGCGGTAAAAGCGCCGGGCGTAAAAACGCCTATCAGTCTTAGCGTGCGGCAGGGGGAAATTGTCGGCCTGTTCGGGCTGGTCGGCGCGGGCCGCAGTGAATTGATGAAGGGGCTATTTGGCGGCAGCAAAAATCACTCGGCGGTCAGGTGTTGCTTGATGGCAAACCGTTAAGAATAACCTCGCCGATCGACGCCATTCGTCAGGGGATCATGCTGTGCCCGGAAGACCGCAAAGCCGATGGCATTATTGCGGTGCACTCGGTGCGCGACAACATCAATATCAGCGCCCGGCGTAAAAGCGTCAAAGTCGGGTGCCTGATTAACAACCGCTGGGAAGCGCAAAATGCCAACCAGCAAATCCAGGCGTTGAACATTAAAACGCCTGGTCCTGAACAGCTAATTATGAACCTGTCTGGTGGAAATCAGCAGAAGGCGATTCTCGGGCGATGGCTGTCGCGAAGAAATGAAAGTGATTTTGCTGGACGAGCCAACGCGTGGCATAGACGTCGGGAGCCAAGCATGAGATTTATAACGTGATTTATGCGCTGGCAAAACAGGGTATTGCGGTGCTGTTTGCTTCCAGTGATCTGCCCGAAGTGTTGGGCTGGCAGACCGAATTTTGGTGATGCGCGAGGGGGAAATCACCGGCGAGCTGACCGCATGAGCAGGCCAGCCGAAGAAAAAGCCCTGGGGATGGCGATGCTGCGCACCCCGGAATTGATCTAGCCAGAATTAACCTGACCAGCATTTCTAACAAAAAAAGACTCAATAAACAGCCAAATAATCCCACCGCCCGCGGGCGGCCGAGCAGGAGTTAATCATGTCCAGTATGACGACCAATTCAACTAAACCAGAACAGCCAAACGCCGCCGCGCGCGGAGGGCAAAGCCTGATGCGTATTTGGGACAGCTACGGCATGCTGGTGGTCTTTGCCGCGCTGTTTATCGCCTGTTCCATTTTCGTGCCTAATTTTAGCTCGTTTATCAATATGAAAGGGCTGCTGTTGGCCATCTCGATGTCGGGCATGGTGGCCTGTGGCATGCTGTTTTGCCTGGCGTCCGGCGATTTTGACCTGTCGGTCGCCTCGGTTATTGCCTGTGCTGGCGTCACTACCGCGGTGGTGATCAACCTAACGAAAGCCTGTGGATAGGCGTTGGCGCCGGTCTGCTGCTCGGCATGCTGTCGGGTCTGGTTAACGGTTTCGTGATCGCCCGGCTGAAAATCAATGCGTTGATCACCACGCTGGCGACGATGCAGATTGTTCGCGGTCTGGCCTACATCATTTCTGACGGTAAAGCGGTGGGTATTGAGGACGAGCGTTTCTTTGCGCTGGGTTACGCCAACTGGTTTGGGCTACCCGCGCCGATTTGGATAACCGTCGGCTGCCTGATTGCTTTTGGCCTGCTGCTGAATAAAACCACCTTTGGCCGCAATACGCTGGCGATAGGCGGTAATGAAGAGGCCGCCAGGCTGGCCGGGTGTGCCGGTGGTGCGCACAAAAATCATCATCTTTGTGCTCTCCGGGCTGGTATCCGCCGCAGCGGGGATTATTTTGGCTTCGCGCATGACCAGCGGTCAGCCGATGACCTCACTGGGCTATGAGCTAATCGTTATCTCTGCCTGCGTGCTGGGTGGCGTGTCGCTGAAAGGTGGCATCGGCAAGATTTCCTACGTCGTCGCGGGAGTGCTGATTCTGGGCACCGTGGAGAATGCGATGAACCTGTTGAACATTTCCCCGTTCTCACAGTACGTGGTGCGCGGATTAATCCTGCTGGCGGCGGTGATTTTTGACCGCTATAAACAGAAAGCCAAAAGGGCGGTGTAAACGATTACCAGCGAATAAACAGGGCTTTCGAGCCCTACGTTTCTATCGTTTAAGACTGACCTTCGCTAAAGACCGACCTTTAACTTTCTATCGCCAAATACGCTGAAAAGTACGTTTCCTTCACATTTTTTTAACACAATTCGGCAGATTTTTTCCAGCCGGATAGAATGGTAAGACCAGTGTTGATAATTTCAGGAGGTCCGATGTATCACCGCATGATTCAGGATCAGCAGTCAAATCCGTTACTTCCAGGTTACAGCTTTAACGCTTATCTGGTTGCGGGAATGACGCCCGATTTTGGCCGATGGGCCACTGGACTTTTCAATCGACCGCCCCGGTGGCATGAAGGGCTTTATTCTGAATCTGACGGTTAAAGGGCAGGGAAAAGTCTTTGACGGTGAGGATACTTTCTACTGTAATCCGGGAGATCTTCTGCTGTTTCCACCCAAAGCTCGGCATCTTTATGCCCGTTCGACCAACAGCGACTGCTGGTATCACCGCTGGGTGTATTTCCGTCCGCGCGCCTACTGGGCCGACTGGCTGGAATGGCATACCAAAACTCGCGACGTCGGGCGACTTTCACTGCCAAACAATACCTTGCTGCTTGAATTTGACCGCATGTTTGCCAACATCGAGCAGACGCAAAAATCTGGCCGTCGCTTTGGTGAAGAGTTGGGCATGAATCTGCTGGAGAGATTGCTGCTGCGTGCGATGGAAGAAGATCCGCAGAGTCCGCAGAAAATCATGGATCCACGAGTGATTGAGGCCTGTCAGTTTATTACCGGTAATCTGGCCGGTGAGCTGCGTATTGATGAGGTTGCGCGCCACGTTTGCCTGTCGTCCGTCGAGACTGGCGCATCTCTTCCGTGAGCAGGTCGGCATCAATATTTTGCGCTGGCGAGAAGATCAGCGGGTGATCCGTGCCAAGCTGTTGCTGCAAACGACTCAGGAATCTATTGCTACCATCGGGCGTGTGGTAGGCTATGACGATCAGCTGTATTTCTCGCGAGTGTTCCGTAAACGCGTTGGCGTGAGCCCGAGTGATTTTCGTCGCCGTAGTCTGGAGATTAATTATCCTGCCAAGCCTTATCGTTCACATCCTTGGCCGGAGAATGAGAGTACGCCTTCTTACAGTTTCTAATCTCTTTATTGCCTTTTATTCGTTATTGCATTTCTTTGGCCCAAACTTTGGGCCTGACTGGTGCATTTTTGTATGATTAAACTGTAAATTGAGGGCTGTTAACAATGATTAACTTGAACCTATTTAAAGTCGATTTAAAGACGATTTATAGCGAACAAAAGACCACCTCAAAGCCTTTAATTTAATATTACTTAACATGACGACATTTTGTTCATCTCTCTTAAATAAGT
This sequence comes from uncultured Gammaproteobacteria bacterium, assembly GCA_963747655.1. Classification (GTDB taxonomy): domain Bacteria; phylum Pseudomonadota; class Gammaproteobacteria; order Enterobacterales; family Enterobacteriaceae; genus Rouxiella. The sequence goes on from CAVVFS010000002.1 coordinate 152,812, forward strand.
TATCCAGCAAATGATGATTTAATGACGTAGCGATATATTGATAGTTTATTACCGGCATGAAATTAAAATTAATTTAAATACGATTATTTAAATTAATATCGGACTTTTACTAGCAATACCTAAAAACCTGCGCTAGGTTTTAATTAATTTCCCTGGTGTGTAAGACTTTACCCGCTTATTGCGGGTATTTTTTTAATAACGTGAAGGTAATAATGACTGAAGAGCAAATAGCGAAACAAGTTTATGACGAAATGTGCCGGATGGTCGGTGATATCGTGTTGGGTATGGCCGCAGAAGGCTATGAAACCAAGAAAATTGCCATAGCCGACGTCGTGCGAACTCAGGCGATGATGAAAGATAAATGGAGTCGTGATCAGTTGCGCTGCCTGAGATTAGCCATCGCGTTACTGGAAGAACATCCTGAAACTCAGACAGATGCCGTGGGCAAGTCTGGTCAGGCTGGCTGAGGCAGATTTATCTCCCAACTAAATTCTTCAACTATATTTCTCAACTACAACCTCAATCACAACTTTCAACTACAATTCTCAACTATACCTCTCGGAAAGGCTATTTAAGTGCATGATAAGCCTATTTTTGGACTAAACTCTGGGGATGACTTTTGCAGAGATTAGGACAAATTATGACAACTTCATTACGCGTTGGGCTTATCGGTTATGGTTTTGCCAGCAAGACTTTTCATGCGCCGCTTATTAGTGGAACGCCGGGACTCGAATTGGCAGTTGTCTCGAGCAGCGATGCAGCAAAAGTTCATGCTGACTGGCCGTCAGTCACGGTCGTCGATTCTCCTGAACAAGTATTTAACGATCCCACCCTTGATTTAGTCGTTATTCCAACACCTAACACCACGCATTTCCCACTGGCGCAGCAGGCGCTGGAGGCCGGAAAAAATGTGGTTGTCGATAAGCCGTTTACGGTGACTCTGGGTGAGGCTCGTTCACTGAGTATTCTGGCCGAAGAAAGGGGAAATTACTCTCTGTTTTTCACAATCGCCGTTGGGATGCCGATTTCCTTACGCTTAAAGCCTGATTAAAGAGGGCTCGCTGGGGGAAGTCGTTTATTTCGAATCCCACTACGACCGATATCGCCCCGAGGTAAAAACGCGCTGGCGCGAATCGGCAGATCTGGGTAGCGGTATTTGGTATGATTTGGGTTCACATTTGCTGGATCAGGCGTTGGAATTGTTCGGCGTGCCGGACGGCGATTCAGTCCGATCAGGCGTGGCACGACCGGGAGCGAAAGCTGTCGACTACTTTAATACCGTACTGAGCTATCCCCGTTTGCGGGTGGTATTGCACAGCACGGTATATGCCGCCGCAGAAACTGCGCGCTTATATTGTGCAGGGAGAAAAAGGCAGTTACGTGAAGTATGGGCTGGACCCGCAGGAGGACCGGCTTAAATCTGGAGAGCGTTTGCCGCAGCCTGACTGGGGTTATGACATGCGTGATGGCGTATTAACGCTGAGCCACGATGGCGTGCTGGCAGAAAAAAGCCTGCTGACGATTCCAGGCAATTATCCTGCCTATTATGCGGGCGTTCGCGATGCAATCAACGGTCTGGGGCCGAATCCTGTTACCGCCGAACAGGCGATCCGCGTGATGGAATTGATAGAGTTGGGGATTGAATCCGCCCAGCAGCAAAAGATTGACCTGTCTCTAAAAAGTAGCAGTAGCGTGATCGTCGCATTATCACGTTCTCCATATTTAAGTCGAAAACGTGTCAACGCAATTCAGGATGGGTCAATTGCATTAAAAAAGGCCAGACAGTGTCTGGCTTTTTGCGTGCGTAAGTGCGGTCAACAACTGCGTCCTTAGCCCTGAACTTTAACCCGGATACGCTGCTTATCGGCCTCGCTGAGGAACGCCATCGTCAGGCCATTTTCCTGAGCCTTACGGATCTCCGCCTGAGTCAAACCTGCTGCCGGCGCGGCAACATGATATTCATGAGCAAGTTCAATACCCTGAACAGCCGGGTCGTCGGTATTAATAGACGCCAGCACACCGTGACGCAGGAAAGTCGCCAGCGGATGTTTTTCCAGTGATGAAACGGTGCTGGTTTGAATATTTGAGGTCAGGCAAGACTCAATGCCAATCTGGTGTTTTGCCAGGAAATCCATCAACTGTGGATCTTCAGCGGCCTTAACGCCGTGACCAATACGCTCGGCGCCCAGCTCGCGAATCGCCTGCCAGATGCTTTCCGGGCCTGCTGCCTCACCGGCATGCACGGTAATCCGCCAGCCAGCATCGCGTCCACGATTAAAATGGTCAAGGAACAGGCTGCCCGGGAAACCCAATTCATCACCTGCCAGGTCCAGCGCCGTGATACCATCTTTATGCGCCAATAAACCTTCCAGCTCCTGCAAACAGGCTTCTTCACCAAAGGTACGGCTCAGAATACCAATCAGATTCACGTCAATATCATGATCGCGGCAGCCGCGATGCACGCCGTCAATCACCGCTTCCACCACGCCAGCGATAGGCAATTTATGGTTCATCGCCATGTAATAAGGGGAGAAACGCAGCTCGGCGTAGTGAATGCCTGCTCTGGCTGCATCGGCAACGTTTTCTTGCGCAATACGATGGCAGGCATCCAAAGAACCCAGCACGGCCACGCCCCAGTCAAGTTTCTGCAGAAAGCTCACTAAATCCGGCTCATTTTTAGTGACCTGCACGTGCGGGCGCAGTGCTTCGAGCTCGTTAGCGGGCAGAGCGATATTGAATTGTCGACCTAAGTCCAGAATGGTTTGGGCGCGAATGTTGCCGTCGAGATGGCGGTGAATATCAGTAAGTGGGAGTCGAGAGTCAATCATTGGCAGCACCTGTTATTATCAGTAAATTTTATTATCAATAAAGTGCAAAGTATTATAGCGTCTTCGTCCGCGTTGGCACTGAGTGATGATTTGATTGCTGATTAAGTAGACCAGCCGGTAATAAAAAGGGCGTAAAGTCTGCACTTTACGCCCCTGAGTCGATATATTGCCGGTTCTTAGTTGATAGTCATAACACTTTGAATCACGAACTTATCAATGATTAAAGCTTATCAATGATCAACAACCTATTAATGATTAAGCAAAGTCGGTCACTGAGCAGGCTGGAGAGGCGCGACTGGCGGCGTCGGAGCATCTGCTTGTGTCTGAGTGTCTGGCTGTTCCGGAGTATTGGCGGCCGGAATTTGTGGACCTCCGAATACGCCAAACAGGCCGGCGAACTGTTGCAGCGTCATTTTCTGGCCGTTAAGGTCAATGAGTTATCAGCGTAGTGGAAGCTGCTGGTAATGGTGTTATTTTCAGGGTCGTTATCTTGAACATCTGACCCATCGCGGCAATGCCCTGAACCTGCTGTTGTAGCCAGTTTCTCGGCATCATCGCCGGTATAACCTTCAACTTTAGCCGTTTGAGTGGTGAGCTCAGTCGCCATATCAACCGGAATAGTGAGTTTAGCGTCAAGTTACTGATTAACTGAGAAATCAGCTGGTCTATTGTTTCGCTGGCGCATTTCCCGCGGTCGAATCTTTAAGATTAAGATTAAGCGTAAAGGTGCTCTCGCCTTTGCTGTTTTTCCAGCTCAGCGGGTAATAGTAATGCCTGGATTACCTTTAAGCAGGGTCGGCAGATTGGACGTAGCAGCGCAACGGACTGCTTCTGGTAATCTTCCGGGTTGAATTATCCGACAGCTTCATCAGCTGCATAGCCTGCTGATTGTAGTTATACTGAAACTGTTTCAGTGCCTGCACGTCGATTTTATCAAGCTTGAGGGTAAGTTTGCCGGAACCAAAATCTTCGCCCTTGATTTTCAGTGAGTCAATGCTGTAGTCCAGCTGGCCTTTAAGGTTTTGCTGCTGTTCGTTAAAGTTACTGTGCACTTTCATGCCAGCAACCTGCGCCGCATCTTTACCATCGATATTCACATTGATGTTATCGGTGCTGAGATTACCTTCACCTACGTAAAGCTGAGACTGGCCCAGATGGCTATCACTTTTCATATTAATGCCGGAAATCGTGACTTTTTCTTGCTGGCCCCATTGGTTAGGAGACGAAAACGCCACGCTGCCAATGTCAGTGTCAAAATTAATTTTCTGCAGATCTTTAGCAATGTCGAGATTAATCGTGCCGCCTGCAAATTCCAGCTTGCTGGTGTTTTTCTGATAATTAATCGGCAGAACGCTAATCACTGACGCGGTATCACCGCTATAACCTACGCGACTATCGGCGCTAATCGGCGATTTACCCTGAGTCAGGGCAAACAGGTCTTTAACTGTTGGCGTATTTTGCAGTTCAGAGTGAACCGACGCCGCGCTCGGGATCAGATTAAGTTTTTTAACCTGCGCCGGTGGGAATGGACCATGGTCGATAGTCTCAACAAAGGCAATTTCATCGCCCGGTTGTAGCAAATTGTCAGGCGCAGTGCCGTCGGGTTGAACCACGAAACGCACGCTGCTGCTGAAAATACCGCGCTGGTAGTCCTGATAAATGACTTTCAGCCCGGCGTTAGGATAATGGGTTTTAATCTGTGCATTGGCTTCGCAACGCATCGCCCATATTTTGCTCAAGCTGTTTGCCTGTATACCAGGAAGCGCCTGTCCAGGCTGCGCCAAGTACCACAATGACGCTTATAGCGACTAACGACTTTTTCATAGTTCTGTTCATCCTTTTAACAACTATCTAAACGACAGCTTAACTACCAGAGAGTTAACGCTATCAAATTTAATGGGTTACTGCTTCCATTGTGGTGGAAAAAGCGGTCAATGGGCAAATATTTAGGAATATTGACCGTTTTTACCGATTAATTTGACCGCTTTATTAGCAATTTTGACCGAATTTTAATGCTGCCATCTATGATGGCTGACAAACATTGACCGTTGATTAAACAGCTATATTGACCGCGGATAAATAATCACAACGACAGCTGATTAAATACGCGCGCAATACGGCCATTGCCGCTAACAGTAACCGGTGAGTCGCTGGCAGGGATATAACAGGATTCTCCCGGATGCAGAACGACTTGCTGTTGCGCTTTCGTTAGAATCGTTTGGCCTTCGACGCAGAAAATAATGGCTGCGCTCGCTTGCTCCAGCGTCTGCGGTGCGAGCCTAAATCATGCAGCGAGAAGGCAAAATCTTCCACCGGAATAGGGAAGCTCAGCTCAGTGCCACGTTTTTCTGGCGTAGTCAGCAGTGATGCGGCAGGTTTGGATTCAAATTTGAGGTTGGCAAAAAGCTCCGGAATATCAATGTATTTCGGCGTTAATCCGGCGCGCAAAACATTATCGGAGTTGGCCATAACTTCTAGCGCCACGCCCTTGAGATAGGCATGCGGCGTCTCGGCATATAAGAACATCGCTTCGCCCGGACTGAAGTTCAATCACGTTAAGCAACAGCGGAGAAAATAATCCGCTGTCGTCGGGATAATGCTGCGCGATGCTGCTAATGGTGTCCCACGGCTCTCCGTGTTGTGAGAGCAGGGCATGCCTAAGAATATCCAGCGCCAGAGATTTTTCTTCTCCCCGCAGGCCCAGCAACGAGGCAAACAGCCTTTTCAGATGCTCGAAATCTGGATTAATCAGGAAATGAGCAATATCAGGATGCGCGCCAGAAACCGGCTGCAACAGCGACTGAATTTCGCCCAGCTCGCGGAAACCGTTCATGGCAGCAAAAGGGGTCAGGGCAAAGACCAGCTCAGGCTTATGGTTGGCATCTTTATAATTTCGCTCGGCGGCATCGATAGGGATCCCGGCCTTGTCTTCCTTTTCGAAACCAATCACCGCGTTACTTTTGCTCGGGTGAACCTGAATGGAGAGGGGCTGATCGGCACACAGTACTTTAAACAGGAACGGCAGTTCGCCAAAACGCCTTGCCACGTCGGCACCCAAATTTCCTGTTAAATCTTGGTTGATGAGGCGAGCGCAGCGACAGGATATTGCCACTGTCATCTTCAACCAGAGAGCTGCTTTTAGGATGCGCACCCATCCACAATTCTGCCATCGGCAGCTGTTCAGGATTTTCGATTCCATACAGGTTTGTTAGCGCGTTAATGCTTCCCCAGGCGTAATTTTGTACATTGTTATGCATCTTTTTCATTGTGTAATCCCAAACTGGCAGAAAATTTGCTGACAAGTAGACAACGAGTCCCATGTGTTTAGCAACGGGTAATGAATAAAAAGTGCGGTACAAGACAAATCCGGAAATTCCTACAACAACTGATTAACCTTATGGTTATAATTGCGCATCCGTCGGCACAGCATTGGGAGCGTCGTCGGTACCCTGCAACTTATAATTTTATTTAAGAAACCGCGTAAGGAGACAGTAATGGCAGCTCATCGCATTGAAAAAGACTCAATGGGGCCGATAGAAGTACCGGCTGATAAGCTTTGGGGAGCACAGACTGAGCGTTCACTAGAGCATTTTCGTATTTCCAATGAAAAAATGCCCACCGCGCTTATCCATGCCCTTGCTCAGACCAAACGCGCAGCCGCTCGCGTCAATATGGATTTAGGCCTGCTCCCGGCCGACCGTGGTAATGCTATCATCGCCGCTGCAGATGAAGTATTGGCCGACAAGCACACCACAGAATTTCCGCTTTCAATCTGGCAGACCGGTTCCGGTACCCAGACCAATATGAACATGAACGAAGTGCTGGCCAACCGCGGCAGTGAAATCCTCGGCGGTGAGCGTGGCGAAGGTCGTTTGATTCATCCTAATGATGACGTAAACAAGAGCCAGAGCTCCAATGACGTATTCCCGACGGCAATGCACGTTGCAGCGGTGGTTTCCGTTCGTGAACATCTGATCCCTGAATTGAAAGTGTTGCATAAAACGCTAACTGACAAGGCCGAAGCGTTTAAAGACATCGTTAAGATTGGCCGTACTCACTTGCAAGATGCGACTCCGCTGACTCTGGGTCAGGAAATTTCTGGCTGGGCGGCAATGTTGGCCCACAGCCTGGTTCACATCGAAGCGAGCCTGCCACATATTGCCGAACTGGCTCTGGGCGGCACTGCGGTAGGTACCGGCCTGAATACCCATCCAGAATATGCTGTGCGTGTCGCAAAAGAAATTGCCGCTCTGACGGGCCAGCCTTTTGTCACCGCGCCAAACAAGTTTGAAGCGCTGGCAACCTGTGATGCGCTGGTTCACGGCCACGGTGCCTTAAAAGGCCTGGCAGCGTCACTGATGAAAATTGCCAACGACGTGCGCTGGTTGTCTTCAGGCCCACGCAGCGGCATCGGCGAGATTTCTATTCCTGAAAACGAACCGGGCAGCTCTATCATGCCGGGCAAGGTGAATCCAACACAGTGTGAAGCAATGACTATGCTTTGCGCGCAGGTGCTGGGTAATGACGTTGCCGTAAATATCGGTGGCGCATCGGGTAACTTCGAGCTGAACGTATTCCGTCCACTGGTTATTCATAATTATCTGCAATCTATTCGCCTGTTGGCCGATGGCATGCAAGGCTTTAACGAGCACTGTGCGGTGGGTATTGAGCCAAATCGTGATCGTATTACCCAGCTGTTAAATGACTCTTTGATGCTGGTTACCGCGTTAAATACCCATATTGGCTATGACAAAGCGGCTGAAATCGCCAAAAAAGCCCACAAGGAAGGCCTGACGCTGAAAGCTTCTGCGCTGAAACTGGGTTACCTGACCGAAGCTCAGTTCGATGAGTGGGTTCGTCCAGAAGACATGGTCGGTAGCATGAAAAAATAAGCGGCTAATCTCATAAATTATGAGTTAGCTGATTACCCGAAACTCTGTCCATTTGCGGGCAGAGTTTTTTTATGCCTGAATTTTAGCGTACCTGAATTGTGTCAAATCAGAACTAGCTGGAAGATGCGTTTTTTCAACGAAGGGATCGATCCGTCTTGATCTCAAATAATGTAACTGATACGGTGTTGTTTATGACAATGAACACAAAAATGGCCAGTGCTATTCAGATCCTCTGTTTTATCGCCTACGTTGACGATGAAAGCAAGCATTCTGCAGCCATTGCCAAGAGCCTGAAAACTAATCCCGTGGTCGTGCGCAAGCTCCTAAAACTCATGGAGCAGCACGGGCTTGTCTGTCTTCGTCAGGGCAGAAATGGCGGGGTGGAATTGGCTCATGCGGTTGAGGACATTACGTTGGCTCAGATTTATCAGGCAATGGAATCGAGCAGGGGATTTTCTCCCTTCGCGAACACAATAATGAACGATGTCCCGTAGCCCGCAGCATGAAAGGGTCACTTGATCCGATTTTTGACGCAGCAAACGGCGCGGTTCTTGCTTCACTTAATCAGACTACGCTCGCCGATTTGCTTGCGCGGTGCGTTGATTTTTTTTAACTAAAAATGTAACCATTACAGTTATATTTAAGATCCAGTTTTATAATCATTATGACTACGCCAGAGATTGCTTTACCCGTGAGAGGATCGCGACAGTTGTTGATCCTGCTTTGCGTCTCAATTCCTTCATTTATGATAAGCCTCGATTCCAACATTATTGCCGTGTCACTCTCTTCAATTGCCGCAACTTTGCACGCCGAATTTGCGGATATCGAATGGGTGGTCAGCGCCTATACGTTAACCTTTGCCGCCTTGCTGATGCCGGCGGGAGCCTTGGCCGACCGTTTCGGTAGAAAACGTATTTTATTGATTGGATTGGTAATTTTTACACTAGCTTCATTGCTGTGTGGTTTATCTCATCGGGTGTTATGCTTAATATCTTTCGCGCATTTCAAGGGGTTGGCGGTGCTTTACAGCTCAGCGCGGCCTTAGCCACGCTTTCACACACTTTTCGCGGCGCGCAACGTGCCAAAGCCTTTGCATTCTGGGGATCGGTGATTGGTATTGCTATCACGCTCGGGCCCAGTGGTCGGTGGATTTATCACCCAGAATTTTGGCTGGCAATGGGCGTTTTATATCAATGTGCCGGTTGGGAATAGGGATGATCGTATTGACGTCGCTGGTGGCAGAAGAGTCACATAATCCTGACGCGGGACGCCTTAGATCAATGGGGATTTGTGACCTTTATCGCAGCCTGCTGTTACTCACGCTGGCGCTGATTTCAGGTAATCATCTGGGCTGGAGCAGTTTCACCATCCTCACAGAATTGCTTCGTCGATATTATTGTTTATTCTATTTATCACCCTTGAGCTTCGCCTCGAGCACCCAATGCTTGATTTACATCTTTTAAATAATCGAACTTATATTGGTGCCAGCATTGCCGGGCTGGCCTACGCTTGCACGTTATTAACCATGTTGGCATATCTGCCATTATATTTTCAAACTGCGTTGGGTATGGACTCACAAACCGCAGGTTTATTGATGCTTCCAGTGGCTGTTCCGCTGTTCATGGTACCCAGAATTCGTGATAGCGTTTTACACCACGCTACAGTGGTCGTGGGCTTTTGACGCGGGATTACTGATTGTCTCAGTCGGTTTATGCGGTTGGCAATGACCGCTACTCGTTTAGACTACCTTTCGATGCTGGCAGGATTGTTGTTGATAGGCTGTGGTGCGGGAATTCTTAACGGTGAAACCGCTAAATCGGCGATGAGTGTGGTGCCACCAGAGCGTGCTGGAATGGCTTCTGGCGCTTCTGCAACAATTCGCTTTAGCGGTATGGTCACCGGCTTCTCGGCTTTGGTGTTATTCTTTATAGCCAGATTTATCAATACGTTGCCAATAACTTACCAACTTTGGCGGCAGAAACTGTTCGCAGTATGGCGCGCAATATCGCTGCCGGTAATCTTGCGTTATTTAATCATGACGCGACGTTGCACGGCATGGCGGTCGCCAGTTTTGCCGCGGGTTATCAAAAGCTATTTATTTGTGCGGCCGTGGTGAGCACAGTTTGTGCCTTGATATCCTGGAAATTGGTCAGCCCAATTGATACGGCGCCTTATCCGAGATCCGCAGACTAAACGACGGTTTCGCCGCTACTCATATCGCCTCTTTTATTTTCATATGACAAGAGGCGATATGACAAAAATTAAAGAGGCGATTTTAAATTCAAACTGGCTGATCGGTGTACAAATGCAGGCGTTTAATCAATAGATGGAGCTGTTGCGATTCCGGTTTGTATTTATGCTTGACCGCACTCGCGTCGTAATTGCCCAGCTCACCCAATTTGGGAATTTGTAGATTGGGTTCGCGTAAACACAGGGTAATAAAAGGCGATGGGCACGGGTGTTGCACCTGTTTTTGACTATTACGATACCAAACTCGCGCGATTGGCTGCACTTTTACCGGCCTTTTAATTTTCAGAATAGCGTGAGCGGGGAGATTTTTGACATCGATAATCTCGCGAGTAACATTATCAATCCATTGCTCGCGGCTGAAAGGCGGCACTGCACGACCTGCAACAAGACTTTTCTCGAGCTTTTTCAGTAACTCATCACGAGTTAAGTTCTTAATAATATGTTTATTAGCCCAGCCGAAACGCACCGAATCAGGCTGTAAAAGGTAATTGATTGAACGGTAAGCATTTAGGGTAATAAGGCCGCGTAACTGACTGTGCACAAAGTCAAAACGCTGCTCAGAGGGCAGGCCAGACTCAACGGTGACAATATGTTCCAGCTCGCTTTTAAGCTTATTAACCTCCTCAATCAGTAGCTGCGCGGCCTGACATTCTGCCTGATCGACGGCATAACACAGCGCGCCGGGAAGCCTCACGGCGGCCTTGCTACTCGCATTTAGCCCATTGTGATGGATAAAAAGTTTCTGAAAATGTTCCATTGCCATCAGGTGAGCGACTTGACCCTGATGAGGCGTGACTTCGATTATTGACGCGGGATTATGCTCAGTTCCTTTCTCGACTTCGGGCAACGAAAACACCTTTGCCTGGACAAGTTCCAGCTTTTCCAGAAAGCGCGTTAAATCTGCTGTCGCCAGTTCTAACTCCCTGAAACATTCATTCATTCGCAATTTTAAATCGTAATGAGCCATTGTCGCCTCCGCTTAGTTACAACATACAATATAACGTATAACTGCTACGGTGCACACCTTGGCTTTAGATGTTTTATTCTTTCTACAGGGTGATAAAAATTAATTACTGGTCCGACGACTGCCGCGTAATACGTCAACTTCGTCGCGATAGCGGGTGGCGATTTTTACCAGATCAAAGTATTGGCTTTCGATAAGTTTCACATCAGAATCGTATTTAGATTTCAGCACATCGAGCTCAGCCTCGGCTTTTACCGTTCGTGAGGCCTTTCCCTCGAGTGCGACACACCTAATCAAGGCAGATTGCAGTGAGTCAGAAACTCTGATGAATTTATTATTCCATTCATTATTGCGAGCTTCTGCGGCCTCAAGTTGGGCGAACAGGGGGTGTAACAGCCTTGATATGCTATCAAGATAGACCTGCACAGTTTCTTCAGATGCCGAATCGCACGCGACAAGCTGCTCAACGATTCTTCTTGCCAGTTCACATATCTGAGTATTGCTCATATCTCCTCCTATTATAAATCTACTGTAAAACATAAGGTTAAATAGCATGGAGTTTGCAGTTCTTGCCGTTGGTGTCATTAATTTGTGATGGCATCAACGGCGGAGGATCTATTTAATAGCTATTAATTGATAACTGTCGGTTAATCACTATTAGTCAATCATTATTAGTTAATAACTATTGGTTCATAACTACTGATCCATAACAACTGACTAATTAAAAAATTTTGGTCAAAAAAGGCCCTGGTGTTTAATTTTTACATTTAACTTTAGTAATGATTTTTGTTTTAAATCGGCTAGTGAATTTTATCATCAACCTGATTGGTTAAGTGCTGACCACACATAGTGGCCCGATTCATTACAGTGAGAAATATACTTGTATTCCAATCTGACTTTGGTCTTTTGGTTGTTTATGGTCTTTGTGAAAATAATAACCCTTTGGTGGCTAATAATATCAATGGTTAGTTTTGATTCATAGACGTCATTATAAATTTCAGGGTTTACCTTATAGTTTGGCTCATTGTCTTTCCTGCCCTGGATTTTTACAAAAAGTTCTTCAAGCAATTCACTTGTGACTACCATTAAGTGGCAGGCTCCGAGACTTATAAAGGATTGGTGTATTTTTAATACGCACTATTAATAAAACCCTTACCTGGTTTTAACAAGTTTAAATATGATGGTTTTACATCATAACCAGAATAACCCTTACTATTCAGCATGTTGATTATTATTTGTCAATTACCTAATTATAGATTTCATGTCAATAGCGTGTTAATTATAATGTCAGTAATAAATAGGCAGGGTAGGGGTTTTTTATTATTAGTTATAATTAAACATTTTTCCTGAGTTCGTTCGGAAATTAAATCTGTCCAGGTCGTTAAGTTCGCCGCTTAAAATTTAAGAGCAATTAATCAAAAAAAGAATGAATTAAACCCTATTTCACTGAGTACTAATTTCGACTATTTGTCGACGAAGCCAGCTATGAGCCGGATCATTCTGCTGTCTTTCGTGCCAAATCATCGAAGGGGTAAACAGGCCGGTATCAAAGGGTAATTCGAGTATTTCAATCTGAGTAGTTAGAGCCAGTTTATACGCCAGACGTCTTGGGAGCGCTAGAATCATATCGCTTTCAGCCGCTAACTGTGTTGCAGCAAGAAAGTGTGGCAACTTTACCGCAATACGTCTTTTTAATCCGCGCAGTGCCAATGCAGCATCAACGCTGTTTTCTCCATTTCCAGTAATGATTACGGAAATATGAGACAACTTAATAAATCGCTCGATAGTCAATCCTTGAGAAATAACCGGATGTCCGCGCCGTAGGACACAAACCAGGCTTTCATCATAAAGGGAACGACAATGAAAACGAGTAGGCAATATTGGATATACACCAATGGCTAAATCGGCTCCGCCTTGGGCTATTAAATTAATATTGTCTCCAGAAGGTGGAGGGATTTCGATGTCCAGATTAGGAGCAAGCAGCGCAAGTCTTGCCAAAAGCGCTGGCATGATAAGCAGGGTAAGATGATCTATAGCCGCAATAGTAAATCGTCCGGCAGCGGTCGCTGGATTGAATAACTCAGGGGCAATAATTGATTGCGCATCTTGTAATAACTTCGCTACGGGCGCACTCAGAGAATAGGCGCGGGGTGTTAACTCTAATCCCTGAGAAGTGCGTATAAATAATCGATCGTTGAGCATTCTGCGTAATCTTGCCAGGGCACGACTCGCCGCCGGTTGGCTTAGATTTAGCCTCTCGCCTGCACGAGTGACGCTTCGTTCTTTTATCAAGGCATCAAAAAGTTTAAGAAGATTGAGATCGATATGACTAAAATCCACTGGGTGCATATTGGATATTACCTTGATGCATTGGTTTAATATTGGGGCAATATATATCCTCACAGGCATCCAATTCAACCGAGTTGCTATTAGTGGGAGAAAAGAATGCTTGATACTGAATTATATGCAGTGACTGGAGTCACTGGCCGCACAGGTGCAGCAGCTGCACGTAGCTTATTGGCAAAGGGAAAACGCGTACGAGTTATTGTTCGCGATGCACTAAAGGGGGATGTTTGGATAAATCAGGGTGCAGAAGTCATGGTAGCTGACCTGGCTGACGCTCACTCATTATCCGCGGCATTATCTGGAGTTCAGGGTGCCTATGTTGTCAGCCCGCCACAATATGCTTCGGATAATCTTTATACGCAGGCTGAAAACATGGCCAGAGCGCTTGTTGAAGCTGCAATGCGTTCAGAACTCCCTAAGCTAGTTGTTTTATCTTCAGTGGGTGCCGAAAAAGAAAGTGGAACTGGCTGGATTGGTATGAATCATATGCTTGAGCAACAACTTATCAATTCATCGTTATCGGTGACATTTTTACGCGCGGCTTATTTTATGGAGAACTGGCTGCCGATGATTAATATTTCGGTAAAGCAGAACATATTGCCCAGCTTGCTGGCGCCTCTTGATAAAAAATTGCCGATGATTGCCACGGCGGATATTGGTCGCCTGGCAGCAGAGGCATTATGCGAAAGCTGGGATAGGGCAAGAGTAATCGAGCTAGAAGGGCCAGAAAGTTATTCGCCCGACGATATTGCTCATTCGTTATCTTGCCTGCTGAATAAACAGATAATCCCTGAGGAAATACCTCAATCATCCTGGAGTAAGGCAGTTGCGGGGCAAAACTTTTCGCCCGCAGCGCTGGCAGGCTTTATTGAGATGACTCAGGGGCTGAATTCCGGGCATATCGCAATGGATAAAGAGCACCACATTGAGTGTCGCAAAGGGAATATATCGCTGGAACGGTTTATCACTTCAATTTAGTTACAACATACTAATGCCCCTAATTAACTTTATCGTGCACGCATCAGCATTGATGTCAAAACTCCTGTCTGAAAGGGGCAAAGGGGCAAAATGCTAATGCCATGAGCACTTTATCCATTGAAGTACTCATGGCAGATATTGGCGCTAAAATTCTTATCAACAGGAATTATCGGGTCAAAAAAGAGTTATTTTACAGAGGGATAGTCTGACTCGTCTTCAACACGGAAGGGAGAGGACACGCACGGGCTTTTTGAGTCTGACCACTGTAGCCCCATGAGTCAGAAGGCAGTTCGTGGATAATAATATAGGTTGCCTCAGGAAGTGCGCTGCCTGGTATCTGTGTCAGCAACTGATGTGCCTTAGCTATAAATAACGCCTTTTCTTCTGAGGTGTTGGTTCCCGCAGTAATGTTCACTTCTATATGGGCGGCGATGTCGACCGGTTTTGCCCCAATACTCCAGCCTGATGATGTCACCTGCTCGATAAAGACGGCGGTAAGCTGTGCTTTTTTCCTTAAAATGTTTGCCATCAACGAAGTGATTTCATTTTGAATATGAGTTTGCTGATCCGCGGATAACACCTTACCGGCGACTCTGATATGGATAAATGGCATAAACGATCCCTTAGCTATGTTTCGATGCTGTTTCAGTATTTTCACTACCTTATCTGAGCAATACCATCCCAACAATCGCAAATATTAGCAGTAACAATCCTGTATATAGGGATAGTTAGCTTGATTAACTTGTAAAGGTAGCATTACTGGCAAACGTAACGTTCACCACTAACATCATCACATTAAGCCCACAGCGGATAAGCACATTAAGGATACTAAGAATTTACAAACAGCATTACTATTTTTGAAATCAAACTAGTTAATATATTAATTTAATCAAGGTTGAAGTTATGGAAGAGGAAGTCATGACGTTTGAAATTAAAAGGTTAGAAGAAAGAGATTATCAGCGCTACGTTGAATTAAGAGTCGAGGGATTTTCAAAACAAAATAGAGAGTTTAGATTTTCACCTGAAGACGAACTGGCATTGAGCCAAGAGCAAACTATAAAGAGAATAAAAACTGAATTTATCATTGGGGCATTCGATAAAGATAGTCTTGTTGGTATAGGGGGAGTTACGCCTTACTCGGGTTCTAAATTGAATCATCGAGCATTACTCTGGGGAATGTACGTTAAACCCGCCTATCGTGGCCTAGGCCTGTCTAATAAAATCGTTGAATCATTGGTGGAAGAGGCTGGAAAAATCGGTGTTGAAAAAATATTGCTTACCGTTGTGAGCGAAAATCACACTGCTATTAATTTATATAAGAAATGGGGCTTTACCCCTTATGCAACCGATCGATTTGCAGTGAAAATCAGCGATAATGATTATTTAGATGAAATGTTAATGGTTAAATCTATAGTTTAAAACCTAGTCGACAATCGGGGAGCCTTGTTATTACTAGCTTGGGCTGCCGCGGAGTAAGAAATGAAACTGGTTATGTATGTCAACTAATTTCCCGACTTTAAAACTGACAAGAAAATAAAGAATAGTCGAGCTGACTGTGACAATTACTGTGACTATTCTTTATTCATTCCTCTTAATTGCCATGCCCTGTATACATATTCTTTTTTCGTAATATTAAGAATATGTAGAGCTAAGAAGAGGGACTAACGACCTTTCTTTTTGCGACCAGGTTGGGCAAAGCGCTTGCGGGAAGCTGCATTGTTATCAGGTTTTTCGGCCTTTTTCGCACTATTTACGGTAGGTTTTTTAACTGTCGCAGCTTTAGCTGGCGCTTTTTTAGCGGGCTTGCTGTCTTCTGAACTCGAGTTTTCAATCAGTTTGAATAGCTCGATCAGTTCATCGTCGGTCAGATCACGCCATTCGCCGAGCGGCAGGCCTTTAAGGTTGACGTTCATAATACGCGTGCGTTCAAGCTTAGTCACTTCAAAACCAAAATGCTTAGTCATACGGCGAATCTGGCGATTAAGTCCCTGAACCAAGGTAATACGAAACACAAAGGGAGCTTCTTTCTTCACTTTGCATTTTTTAGTCACTGTGCCGAGCATTGGCACACCCGCACCCATGCCGTGAATAAACTCATCGGTGATGGGCTTATTGACGGTGACTAAATATTCTTTCTCGTGATTATTCCCTGCACGGAGGATTTTATTAACTAAATCACCGTGATTGGTCAGGAAAATCAGTCCCTGGGAGTCTTTATCAAGACGGCCAATCGGGAAAACGCGCTTACTGTGGTTGACGAAATCGCTGATGTTATCTTTTTCGCCTTCTTCCATCGTGGTAATGATGCCCACTGGCTTATTCAGGGCGATAAGCACTAAATCTTCTTCGTCACGCGGTTCGATAAGCTGACCATTAACTTTGACCACATCACCGGCAAATACCTGATCGCCAACCGCGGCGCGCTTACCGTTAATAAAAACGTTGCCCTGTTCGACATAACGGTCGGCATCACGGCGAGAGCAGATACCGCTCTCGCTTATGTATTTGTTGAGACGAATGGAAGATGGAGTCAGCATGGTTTATTCCGTACCTAAAAAAGCGGACTATACCTCAACCGAGTTCCATTGCGAAGTCCAATAGCACTGAATCTTGTACCGAAATTCAACGGTGATTTAATTACGTACAATACGTGATTCAGCTAAACGCATCAGGCGATATCCAATACCTATCGCAATAACCAGCATCACGCAGATATAAACGGTGATTCCGCCCCAGGCAAATTTATTCCAGAACAGGCCACCTAAGGTGCCAGCAACGCTCGAACCTGCATAATAACTGAACAGATACAGTGACGAAGCCTGTCCTTTTGCGCGTTTTGCACGCTTTCCTATCCAGCCACTTGCCACTGAGTGGGCGGCAAAGAAGCCACCGGTTACCATTGCCATGCCGATAAATACCAGCCAAACCGGTGAGAATGCAGTAATTAATATCCCGGCCAACATTAATAACAGTGCGCCAATCAACACGGGTCCACGTCCATAAACAACCGTTAACGCGCCTGCTTTTGGTGAGCTGTAGGTTCCCATTAAATAGGCAATCGACAAAATACCGACAATTGCCTGGCTAAGATGATAAGGAGCGCCAAGCAGGCGGTAACCGATGTAGTTAAACATGGTCACAAAGCTGCCCATAATCAGAAAACCTTCGGCAAACAGCAATGGCAGGCCACTGTCTCGCCAGTGCAGTTTGAAGTTAATCAATAGCTTACGCGGGCGTAATGAGCTGCCGCGAAAATGGGCCGATGCGGGAAGAATTTTCCAGAACATGGCGGCAGAAAGCAGCGCAAAAACGCCGATAACGGCAATCGCAATGCGCCAGGACAGGAAATCAGTCAAAACACCGGTTAGCAGACGGCCACTCATGCCGCCAATTGAGTTACCGCTGATATATAACCCCATCGAGAAAGCCACCACACTTGGATGGATTTCTTCGCTGAGATAAGTCATCGCTACAGCCGCCACGCCACTCAGGGAAAGCCCCACTAAGGCGCGCATCAACAGAATCGCGTGCCAGCTGGTCATCACTGAACAAATTAAGGTACAAACCGCGGCCAGCATCAGGCCGACAACCATCACATTTTTGCGCCCAACGGCATCGGAAATCGGCCCGGTAAACAGTAAACCAATCGCTAAAAGACCGGTCGCCGCCGAAAGTGACAGGCTACTTGCCGCGGGAGAAACTCCAAAATCGTGTGAAAGCACAGGCATAATCGGCTGCACACAATAAAGCAGGGCAAAGGTGGCCAGACCGGCCGAAAACAGCGCCAGCGTCACGCGAATAAACTGTGGCGTGCCGCGTTGAATATAAATGCCTTTAACTTGCGGATGGGAGGCGAGCAGTTCGTCATCGTTTACCGATTGGCCTGCCGAGGATGACCCGGGCTGGCGACGCGTGGTGTTCAAGTGAAAATCCTTAATTAAATGAGTATGACAATCACAATAATGTTTAAAAATTTTACTCAGCTTTAAAGGCTTTATCTAATATATTAATCCCTAATGTTTGATACTTTAAACATATCAATGGGGTTTTAATGCACAATATTGAACTAAGACATTTGCGCTATTTTATTGCTGTTGCCGAAGAGCTGCATTTTGGCCGCGCGGCCGAGAAACTCAATATTTCTCAGCCGCCGTTAAGTCAGCAAATCCAGTCACTTGAGTTGCAAATTGGTGCGATGCTTCTGCAGCGGAATAACCGCACAGTCCGTCTGACTCAGGCCGGTGAGATGTTCCTGAAAGAAGCTAAAAGTATTGTCAGTAAAGTTGAGGATATCTCGCAGCAGGCGGCGCGTATCCATCGTGGAGAAGAGGGCAAGCTAACGATTGGGTTAACGTCATCGGCGCCGTTTCTTAAAAAAGTTTCTCGAGTATTCCGGCGATTTCGTATCGCACACCCGCTGGTGAACATCCGAATAGAAGAGCTAAACAGCCAGCAGCAAATAACTCCGCTGGTTGAAGGCAAGCTTGATTTAGGGGTCATGCGTAATGGCGTGCTGCCAGATGTATTACAGCATAATCTGTTGCGTTCGGAACCCTTGATCGCGGTTATCCCGTCTAATCATCCTCTCGCAAGCCTGTCGCCGGGCGAACTCACCTATGCCCATTTAGCCGATCAGCCGTTCGTTTTTTTCTCAAAAGACGTCGGAACTTCTTTATATGACGATATTCTTCATCGTTTAGCCGAGGCAGGAATTACGCCGTTTATTACTCAAGAAGTTGGGGAAGCGCTGACCATCATTGGATTGATATCTGCAGGATTAGGGGTATCTATTTTACCGGCATCTTATCAACGTATTCAGGTAGATGGCGTGAAGTATCTTTCATTTAAAGAAAATCAGGCGAGCACTGAGGTGTGGCTGGTCAGCCATCGTCATCGGCCTCTTTCAGCTCCGGCATTGGCGCTGGCAAAAATGATGATGGAGGAAGACGATTAGGTAGAGAAAAAGGCAAACTTACCCTCGAATTATACACAATCAGGTGCGAATCAAGCACAATATGTGCACTAAATCACATATCGAATCAAATAGTTGACGATAAATGCCAAAATGCTCAGAGAAGATTTACTATTTATTTTGCGGCGTGAAAAAATAGTGAGGCAAGCTGAGTGATAGTGGAAGGTCAACCGGGACATATCGATCAAATCAAGCAAATTAATGCCGGTACGGTTTACCGTCTGATAGATCAGTTTGGTCCAATTTCCCGCATCGAGCTGTCTAAAAAAGCGCAACTTGCTCCTGCCAGTATTACCAAAATTGTTCGCGAACTGGTACAGGCGCATCTGGTACAAGAAACGGAATATCAGGAAGCAGGGTCTCGGGGTCGACCGGCGATTGGCCTGCTCCTTGATACTCAGGCCTGGCACTATCTTTCTGCACGTATCAATCTTGGCACTCTGACCCTTAGCCTGCGTGACCTCAGCAGCAAATTGGTTGCTGAAGATGTCCTGCCGTTGCCAGCAGAAGATTCGGTTTCTTTTCTTGAGCGAATTACTGCACTTATCGATCAGTTTTTTGCTACTCACCAACAAAAACTCGAACGTTTAACGGCAATGGCGATTACCTTGCCGGGCATGATAGACACTTCCAGTGGCATTATTCAGAAAATGCCGTTTTATCCGATAGAAGATGTTCCGCTTGGCCGTGTTTTGGCCGAACGCAGCGGCTTACCAGTCTTTGTACAGCATGATATTGCCGCCTGGACCAAGGCTGAATCGTTATATGGCGCATCGCGCGGATTTCGCAATGTGATTCAAGTGGTTATCGACGATAATGTCGGAACAGGTGTCATCACTGGCGGCCAGGTTTTACACGGTAACAGCAGCAGCGTCGTTGAAATTGGCCACACTCAGATTGATCCCTACGGCAAACGCTGTTATTGCGGTAATCACGGCTGCCTTGAAACGTTAGTGAGCATCGATAATATTCTGGAATTAGTCAGGCAGCGTTTAAGCTTGGCAAATAACTCGTTGCTCAATGGCCAGCCGGTATCGGTAGAAAGTCTGTGCGACGCTGCAAATAGAGGTGATGCGCTGGCAAAAGATGTCATCGTTAGCGTGGGCCAAAACGTAGGCCGTATTTTGGCTGTTATGGTCAATCTATTTAATCCTGAAAAAATTCTTATAGGGTCGCCGCTGAATAAGGCTCAGGACATTTTGCATCCGGCGATTATTTCGTGCATTCAACAGCAATCTTTGCCGGCTTATAGCAAAAATATCCAGCTTGAATCCACGCAGTTCTCCAATCACGGCACGATGCCCGGCGCCGCGCTGGTCAAAGAGGCGCTATATAACGGTACTTTACTGGTGAAACTGTTGCAGGGATAACGTGCCTGATTAATTAATCAGCTGTCTTATTCCTAATAACATCATTATCCCGCCACAGAGTTTATCAATAAACTTTTTTGCCCGCTGATAGGCGCAATAAATAGGCGGCTGAGACAGCGCAAATATTATGCCGGGAGCAGGCCGGCGGCTCGATAATTTTCTATTAATTCATCAAACAGCGCGAGATCTGACCGGCTCCTTGCCAGTAGTTGCGCACCCGCAACGGCGGCATAAATAGCCCGGGCGCGTTGTTCACTTTGCCCGGCTGAGACGATTCCCGCAGCGACTAATACCTTGCTAAGCCAGGCAACATGCACATCGGCATAGGCTTGAACCTCAACTTTCACCGCTTCTGGCAACTCATTATATTCAGCAGCCATATAACTGCCCAGGCACAGGCGATTATCGTTCTCGAGCGAGCGGCGAAATATCTCTGGATATTGACGCAGGCCGTTTAATGCATCTCCGGATCCGTCCCACATAATTTGCAAGTCAGCCGCCGAACCTTCCCAATATCGTCTTGCCACAGCAGCACCCAAATCGGCCTTGCTTGGGAAATGGTGATACATACTGGCTGATTTAATGCCAACCAGTTCCGCGAGATCACGAAAATTTAAACCGCCATAGCCCCGCGCCTGTGCAACACCACGTGCTGCTTCAAGGATATTTTCGCGAGAGTTGGTCTTAATTTGATTTTTCATTATTGCGTCCTGAGCGCCCGTTATCCGCCTAGTGTATCTCTAAATCTTTAACCTACCAAGTGGACGGTAGATTTTTTTGTTGACAGATGGCTCGTAAGCTTCTAACTTTAAACCTACCAAGTGGTAGGTAGTTTTGGGTTCTATCGCCGCTTCAGTTTGTAGACTCTCTCTGCGCTTTGCCTTCAATAGGGTAAATCGCCAATGGCTTATTAAAGGAACTCCCGATGACTGCTAAATTACGCTTTTTACTTCACCTTCAGCTTTTCCTAACCCTCAGCGTCTGCGTATTTTTCTTCATGAGAAGGGGATTGCCGATCAGTTCGACGAGCGTATCTATGATATGACGCCGGGTGGTGAACAGCGCCAATGGCCACACCTGAAAATGAATCCATGGGGTGAAACGCCGACTTTGCAACTGGAAGACGGTAGCTTTATTTCAGAAACCGCGGCGATAGTGCGCTACCTCGACCAGGCTTATCCCGGGCGCAAAATTATGGGTGAGACGCCGTTGGAGCAAGGGCTTGACAATATGTGGGATAATCGTATCTGGGTGCATATTCTCTATCGCATTGTTACCGCATTTCACGTCCTGCATAACGGACTCGGCACCAAGCTGGAGCTGACCACTAATCATGCATGGGGCGAGCACTGCCGTAAGGAAGCCTGGCTCATGCTGCGTTGGTTAACCAGCATTTGTCTGACGGTCGCCAATGGTTACTCGGCGGTGAAGAGCCGACTTTCTCTGATATCACACTGGCAACGGCCATCGCTTTTTCAAAATTCCCGGTTAATGCCTTGCCGTTAGATGAACGTTTTGAACATCTGGATGCCTTCTGGCGTCGCTGGCAGTTGCGTCCTGCCTTCCAGAGTGCGTATACAGATCGTAATAGCGGCGTTGCAGAATTGGATGAAAAATTGCGCTAACGCAAGTTTCTCGCGTTTTCAATCCCTAAACTAATTAGTGTGTATTAAGCGGTTTCGGCAACCCGTTCTCTATGGCAATCATCGAGAACGGGATTAAACAATGATTCGGGAGTGGGCTGAATATGTTGACGCACTTTTTTGTTACGGGTACGGATGCCCGTGTAGGCAAGACAATAGTTTCTCGCGCACTATTACAGGCCATAGCCGCGCAGGGAAAAATTGCGCTGGGATATAAACCTATCGCCACCGGCAGTCAGGAATCGGTCGACGGCATTCGTAATAAGGATGCGATAATGTTGCAAAAATCTTCCTCGGTGGCTTATCCGCTCAAAAAATCACTCCTTTTGCGTTAAGTCGGATGAGGATATTTTTACCTGCCCACTGCCGGTTGATATTTTTGAGCAAATAACTGAAGGACCTATTTTATGCGCCGGGAAGCTGACGTAGTCGTGGTCGAAGGCTGTGATGGATGGCGAACGTTGATAACTCTTCAACAGCCATATTCAGCGTGGGTAATACAAAGTAAAATGCCGGTGGTGTTGGTGGTGGGAATACAAGAAGGCTGCATGAGTCAGGCGCTATTGTCGGCTCAGGCTATTATCAGCGATGGTGTTCACTTTATTAGGCTGGATGGCGAATCGTATTAATCCTTGCCTGGGGCACTACGCCGAAACGATTGAGATCTCAGGCAGAATATTGCCGCACCACTCTTGGGTGAAATTCCTTATTTGCCGCGTGCAGAATCGCGGGAAATGGCGCAGTTTCTGAATCTTTCAATGATCGAAATGTTCTTTGCACGTAATCGATGCTTGCCAAATGAAATGCTGCATGGTTAAATCTTTACATCAGAAATATACCCAGGCTCTTTCAGCCGACTGGCAGCGCTGACATGATAAATAACCTCTTTCGGTCATATAACATTGGCTGGGATAAGCTGCGAATTGTTACGATAAGCACGATAACTGTTAAAGTGGCTGATATAATAGAGTAGCTGACAGCAGAGGAGAACGGATATCGCTACCAATACCTTACCCGACATGCATGTAGACAGTCGTCATCGTCCGCTGGTGTTACTGCCTGCATGCTGTCAATGTTTATGGCCGCCGTTGAGGTGACCATTGTCGCCACTGCTATGCCAACTATCATTGCCGATTTAGGAGGTTTTAATCTTTTAGGCTGGGTGTTCGCTATTTACCTGCTGACACAGGCGATTACCGTGCCTATTTATGGTCGTCTGGCCGATTTATATGGCTGTCGACAGATGTTTTTTATCGGTACGCTGCTGTTTTTAACCGGCTCGGTGTTGTGCGGTTTCGCACCTTCGTTGATGTGGATGATAGCCTTTCGTGCATTACAAGGCCTAGGGGCGGGGGCAATTACTCCAGTAGCCACCACGCTAATCGCCAATATTTACGGACCGCACGAGCGAGCCAAGGCCCAGGGATATCTGGCCAGCGTGTGGGGCGTTTCTGCGATTATCGGCCCGTTGCTGGGGGCGTTTATCGTTCAGCATTTCCATTGGTCGATCGTCTTTTGGATTAACCTGCCAATTGGCGTCATTGCGATGGTTATTCTTGCGCGCTATTTACCCCCGACGCGGCAAAAAAAAATCATGCCCTCGACCTGGCGGGCACGGCGTTGCTGTCATTTGGCGTAGCGTCACTGTTGCTGGCGCTGTTGCAGGCCGAAGCGCTCGGTTATTATTCATCTGTTGCTGATAGGCGCGGCGGCAACGGCGATTTTGCTATTGATTGACAGGAGCGCAGGGCGCCAGAGCCGCTATTTCCATTGTCACTGTGGAAGAATAATATCGTCGTGGCGGCAAATATTGGCGGACTGGTGCTGGGTGCCAGCATGATGGGCATTAGCGCCTTTTTACCGACCTATATTCAAGGCGTGCTCGGCGGTTCTCCGCTGCAGGCCGGTGCGACATTGGCGCTAATGTCTATCGGCTGGCCATTGGCGAGCACGCTGAGCGGTAACCTGATGCAGGCGACTTCATATCGATTTACCGTGCTGCTTGGCACGTTGGCGCTGATTGCAGGAAGTGGGATTTTGCTATGCTATCACCGGGTGCGGGTCTGTGGTGGGCGGGAGCGGCGGCTTTTATGATTGGTGTCGGCATGGGGTTGTGTAACACCACTTTTATCGTCTCGGTACAAAACTCGGTCGAGATGTCGGTGCGTGGAATAGCGACGGCCTCAACGCTGTTTACCCGCATGTTGGGATCGGCATTGGGTACCGCCGTGCTTGGCGCCATGCTCAATCTGAATTTGCAGAATCGGCTGCCAGGAATGGCCGATCCGGTGCAAACTCTGATGGATAAGCCTTTGCGACAGCATTTATCTACTGAGCGGCTTAAGTCACGTTATTAGCAGGTTTCCGCTTCGCTGCACTGGGTGTTTATTCTCGCGGCAATTATTGCCGTGCTGGCGATAGTCGCCGTATTTTTAATCCCCCGCAGGCCACAGACCAGCAAAAAGAGAGAAAGGTAGATTAACTTTTCCGCTGGAAGTTGCGGCATTAAAAAAGGCTTAAACGGGTAACCGTTTAAGCCTTTCACTATGTATTGACCAATATAGACTTAGAGTGCTAAAGCTTATTGGGCTTTCGCATCCTGGCTAGTGCCGGTTTTTGGGCTCGCCGTCGCGTCATCACTGGTGCCAGATGTTTTACTGTAAACAATTTTCTGCGTGTCGTTATCGCAGTGGCCTACGACCTGTCCAGCGGACTGATCTGCCTGATCGTTAGCCACGATATCAAGTTTAAAACCTGACTCAGGTAAGCCATTAGCCACAATTTTCTTGGTAATGTCTGCTTTAACGCTGTCACAGGAGGCCATGGCGGCAATCGGAGACAGGGTAAGCAGAGTCAGACAAACCATTAGCATCTTTTTCATAATTTCGTCCTTAAATGAATAGCGAGTAGGCGAATTTTACGGCCAGTTTGCGTCTATTGGATCTGAAACGGCTATTAAGGCGCTAACAGTTGATTACCCGTACGGCGATCCAGACAGCGTGAAGTGTGCGGTTCCCAATAGGCATTCAGGTTACGACTGGCGGCACACTGTCGTGTTGAGCCTGTGCGTTATCGTGTCATATTATCCCGCACCTGACGGTTGATATTTTGCTCACGCAGAGTGCGGGTGGCGTTCCATTGCTCTTCACTTTGGCGGGCCTGTTCATTATTTATCGGGCTGTTACCGCTGCTGCCAAAGACGCAGGTTCCGCCTGCGCAGTTGGTCTCAGCGTGGGCAGCGACCTGCCAGGTGCCTGAAAGAACTAGCAGGGCGACTGGCAGCATCCGGCGCAGCAGTCGAGACATCACTGTTACATTCATCAGCTCATCCTTATCGATTAACCTATCGCAATGCGATGAGTAAAATTATAACACCCTCGGCTGCATTCGTCACCTAAGGACCGCGCGATGGTTTAGAATTGATTCAACAAGATGAACAGATTTTAAGGATTTTTTCACCTCGATGTTTAAAACAACGCTGCTGTTTTTTTTCACTGCACTGGCGGAAATTATGGGCTGTTTCCTGCCGTATCTGTGGTTGCGCAAGGGCGGGAGTATTTTGCTGCTGCTCCCGCCGCGGCCAGTCTGGCACTGTTTGTCTGGCTGCTTACCTTACATCCTGCGGCCAGCGGACGCGTTTATGCCGCTTATGGCGGGGTATATGTCATGACCGCACTGCTGTGGCTACGCTATGTTGATGGAGTCAAATTGGCGACCACCGACTGGATTGGGGCGCTGGTTGCACTGGCTGGCATGCTGATTATTATTTCCGGATGGAAGTCTTACTAACTTTAATGGGGGAATATTGAAATAATAATGTATTTGGGCACCGAATTATTAGAACGATGAACTGTTCGAATAACGATAAAACAGGCACCGATATTCTCGGCGCCCTGCATTTAGTAATCCATTACTCGTCGCGATTTACGCGCAGACCCGCCAGGGACTGATTCACTGGCATCATCTCGATAGAGTTGATATTCACGTGAGCGGGAAGGGTGGCTGCCCAGAATACAGACTCCGCAACGTCTTCAGCCGTCAGTGGATCGGTTTTATCGTAAGTCTGACTTACTTTACTGTCGTCGCCTTTAAAGCGCACGTTAGAGAACTCGGTTCCGCCACACAGGCCTGGCTCGATATTGGTCACGCGGACTTTGGTACCAAACAAGTCGGTACGCAGGTTAAGGCTGAACTGGCGAACAAATGCCTTGGTCGCGCCATAAACGTTGCCGCCCTGATATGGCCAGTTACCGGCGATAGAACCGATATTAATTACGTGACCGGTGTTACGTTCAACCAGCCCAGGAATAACCGCGCGAGTCACGTACACCAAGCCTTTGGTATTGGTGTCAATCATGGTTTCCCAGTCATCCAGAGAGGCTTTATCTGCCGTCTCGATACCCAGTGCCAAACCAGCATTGTTGACCAGAACGTCAATTTTTTTCCATTCAGCAGGCAAAGAAGCAATCGCTTGCTCAATGGAAGTGCGATCGGTGACATCCAACTGTGCGACATACAGTGCGTCACCCAGTTCAGCTTTCAATTCATTCAGGCGTTCTTTACGACGTCCGGTGGCAATAACCTGGTGTCCGGCGTTAACAAATTTACGGGCGATCGCTGCGCCAAATCCGGCTGTAGCGCCGGTTACGAAAATGATCATCTCTGCGTTCCTTAAAAATAATAAGCCCTGCATGCAGGGCAAAGTTTACGACATAAAAACTGCTGGGATTACTAATAACATATTGTTAAGTAAAGCGGCTACCAGGATCGTGCGGTCATGCATCGAATTAATGATCGCCTGGGGATTATTTGTTTTAGTTAGCTGACCTTATCTAAAAATTTATCATCGGGGAAATTTTTAAAACGATCTTCGACTCGCCCCAACTCCTTCTCCCCATGAGACACTACGATATTCAGCTAGTTTTCTACTTATCTTTGCAAAATCCAGCAGCGCCCGCTGATGTGCAGTTAGCGAGAGGTTTCCCGTGCTGTCAGGTTCATTGAAAGTAAGGTTATCAGGGTGATTAAGGAATGCTGTCGCTTTGCTTAAAGCCTCCTGTGCTGCTGCCTGACTCATACCCAGACGACAGAGCGATGTCCAGGTCGATAGGTCAGGATGGTCAGATTCCCCCCAATGAAGAGATTCAAAACGCGTTTCAACCTGATACCTATTTGGTGGAAACAAGTTACGAGTGACAAGCGAATTTTCGAGGAATAAATCGAAACCTTTGTTGTCAATAAGCCCCCTTGCCCATTCCTGTGACTTTGACGTGGGTAGGCAATCGATCATCGAATCAACCTCATCGCTTGCCTTATTCGCACGAATTTCCAGATTTGGAATGTCTTGCTTAATACGTTCTACCGCCTGAATAATCTTAGTGGTATGAAATTGCTTTATGTCGGCGGTACGTTCAATTTTTGCATCAGGAGTTAGCTGTTGATCTGCCAGGATGAGTGCCTTGGCTATTTTTGTATGTTTGCTGGTAAGCAGCTTTGAATGCTGATTTTTCAGCACATCCCCCAGCAATTGGGCATTACGTTGAATATCTCTGTGCTGATTAAGCGTAAGCTGTGCAGGTGAGTTCCTGACGCCTGTCAGCAAATTTTTTAGATTTGAGGAGCTTACTCGCCCATCTTTTGTCGCTTTTTGAATACTATTATGAAAAGCCAGCTGACTATCAACTGACGTTAATCGGTTATAAATTGAAATAATACTGCCCATAGTTATTAATCCTTTATATTGCTGATGACTGTCCTTTGTAAGGTTGCATTACATCACTATCTATTTACGCCAAATCTTTATACGCCAAATCTATTGTTGCAGCCTATTTTCGCGAGAGTTGCCTCATAAATAACTCAGTCTCGCGGTAATAGATGAAGTTAACTAATTGCATTTGCAAAATCCAGTAGAGCCTGCTGATGTTGGGTTAGCATGAACATACCGGTGCTATCTGGTTCATTAAATACAAAATTATCGGGGTGATTAATAAGTGTTGGCGCTATATTTACAGCCTCCTGTGCGGCCGCCTGTTGTCTACCCAGACTATTAAGCGATAGCCAAGTGGCTGCGTTAGGGTGGCTAAATTCCTGCCAACGAAGACAGCCATCAGGCCCTTCAATTTCTTCCATATACGACGGGAACAAACTATGAGTAATGGCACTAAACTTGCTGAACTCAGAGAAGCATTTGCGGGAAATAATGTCCCTGGCCTTTTGCCGAGACTTGAGCTGGCACAGGTTCGCGATCG
Organism: uncultured Gammaproteobacteria bacterium; assembly: GCA_963747655.1. Classification (GTDB taxonomy): domain Bacteria; phylum Pseudomonadota; class Gammaproteobacteria; order Enterobacterales; family Enterobacteriaceae; genus Rouxiella. The sequence goes on from CAVVFS010000002.1 coordinate 181,303, forward strand.
TCGATTTCACTTCATCGCTGGCCTTATTTGCACGACTTTCCAGGTCAGGAATGATTTTACTAATGTTCTCTAATGCTTGATTAATCTCATCGGTATGAACTTGCTTAGTGTTTTTTAACACCTCATTAATCTGAGTGCTATGAACTTGTTTTTCCCAGGCAGTGTGTTCTATTACCGCATTAAACGTAAGCTGTTGTTCTGCCTTGGTAAGTGCCTCGATAATTTTTGCATTTTTCTTGTCAAACTGCTTCGAACATTGTTTATTCAGAATGTAATCAAGTGAGCGGGAGTGGCACAAAATGCCCAGGTACTGAACAAACGTAAGCTGTGCAGGGCAATTATTGACGGTTTTAACCAAATTATTAAGATTTGAGTGGCTTACTCGCTCAATTTTTTTCGCCTTGTGATTACTATTCTTAAAAGCCTGCTGAGTATTAATCGACGGTTGCGGGGTAATGCTTGAATAAATACTGCCCATAGTTATTTAATCCTTTATGTTGCTGATGACTGTCCTCTGTCAGATTTATTTGCGTCACTATTCATTTTCGTGAGCTATTTTCGCTATTTATTCTTGTTATCAATTATTGTTATCCATTCTCGTTATCTATTTTCACAAGAAAGGCAAGAACGATGAGGCATGATACAGCACCGCTCTGCGAACTAGTCTGAAAAGTATGGGATTCCGGCGCAGAATCCCATGTAGATCAAAGTTTTGGTGAGCAAGATTAAAGGTTTAGTGTTTTTAATTAGTGATGCGGTATTTTCATTAATGTTGCGGTGTTTTTTCTGTGGATTTTGCAGAGTCGGATGAATTCAGCGCTGCTTTCTTTTTCTTTTGGCGGATCTCATCCCCGTCGGTGATATTCAGGGTCATGCTGTCAAACATGCCGAGAATTGCGATACAGCCGACCATAATAAACGCCAGACGGAAACTGCCTAAAGAAACGCCGCTGCTGTTTACAGCTTCAAAATGTTCGGCAATACGCAGTGCCAGCGCGCCAATCGCGATACCCAACCCAGAAGAGAGCTGCTGAGCGGTGTTAAAAAGCGTATTCGCACCGCCCATCATCGGGTTAGGCACCTGCGAAAATGCCAGCGTATTGACGGCGGTAAACTGCATCGAGCGCGTCATACCACTCACGAACAGCAACACGAACGTTAGTGGAGTCGGCACTGCGGGCGTAAGGAAAGCACAGGCAAATATCGTCAGCGCATTGAAGAATCCGTTAACCACCAGAATAGTTCTGAACGGGAAGCGGAACAAAATGGCCGACGTGAAAGGCTTCATTGCCAGGTTGCCTGCAAAAACGGAGAGTACCAGCAGGCCAGCATTAAACGCATTCATCCCATAACCCAACTGGAACAATAACGGCAGTAAAAACGGTAAAGAGCCTATCGCAACGCGGAACAGTGAGCCGCCAATAACCGTGACAGCGTAACTTTTTATCTTCATCGCAATCATCGGCAACAGTGGATGTGGCGTTTTTAATGAATGCTTTACCGCGACAACGCCGACTAACAAACTGCCGATCACGCACAGGGAAGGCTGCCAAAGCGTTGCCCCACCTTTATTAAACCAGTCCAGACCAAACATCAGTCCGAGACATGCCACTCCGGTTAGCACAAATCCTAAAATGTCGAATGGAACGCCAGTTGACTCCTTTTCATTGGGAATAAGCTTCATACTGAGCACAAGCGCAATGACGCCCAACGGGACGTTCAGAAGAAAAATCCAGTGCCAGGAGGCGTAAGTCGTAATGAACCCTCCCAGCGGCGGGCCAAGTATGGGGGCGACTAACGCAGGCCAGGTAATCGTGGCGATGGCTTTTATCAAATCAGCCTTGGCAGTATTGCGCAGCACCACTAGCCTGCCAACAGGAACCATCAGCGCGCCGGCAAATCCTTGCAACATTCGGGCGGCGGTAAAAGTGGGCAAGCTGACACTCATGGCGCAAAGAATCGAGGCCAGAGTAAAAAGCACAATAGCCGATGAGAAAACAGTGCGGGTGCCTAAACGGTTGGCAATCCAGCCACTGGCAGGAATAAACACCGTTAACGTAAGAATATAAGCAGAAACACCAATATTGAGATCGATAGGGTGAACGCCAAATGCCTGCGCCATTTTAGGCAGAGCGGTCACGATCACGGTGGTATCGAGATTTTCCATAAACATCGCGCCAGCCACCAGTAACGGCAGCGCAGAACCAGAAGGAAGGGTAAATTTTTTCATTGGCATGGGGCCTGAATATTAAGGAAAGTCCTTGTGTTAAACATCAATAAGTCCCTGAATAAAATAAATAACTCAGCTAAAGTTATGCTGTTTAGAGCAAGCGGACTGGCCTGTCTTTATTGATAAAGCTATCGATAAAGTGATTGATACAGTTTTGATGAAGCTATGGGTAAAAGTGCTGGCATAAACGTTAGCGTGATCATATTTGGCATGGGAATCAACGCCCATTCAGCCTCTGAGAATAGCCCATTCAGGTGAGTGATCAACCGTAAATTTGTGAGTAATTTTGTTAATGGTCTGTATGTGAGCGGTTACGGGCGAGGGTGCAAAGCTGATCGTTATGAAGCCGCCGTTATGAAGCTGCTGTTATAAAGCCGCCGTTATAAAGTAATAGTTATTACCCAGCAATGCTCAATTTGTCTCTATTAAAAAGGTCATAGACTTGACCGATTAATCTGTATGCCGAAGGAGAAAATCACCCTTTTTATTTATCGGTATCAAAAAAGATGAAATCAAAAATCGAATCCTTGCAGGTCTTGCGCGCTTTCGCCGCTATATTTGTGGTGATCAATCATTTATGGGGAGAATACGACACCCAAATAACTAAAAGTTTAGGGCTTGATATTATTGGCGATTTTGGCGTCGATGCCTTTTTTATTCTGAGTGGTTTTATCATGTGCTACAAAACACGTGATGATTCCCATTTAGGCATAAGCACCAGTGTGGATTTCATTATCAAACGGGTCGAAAGGATCTATCCTATTTTTTTAATCATGCTGGTACCTTTTATTCTGCTTTATCTTAAACATACGCATCCGGCAACGCTTTATGAGATCATAGGAAATATTCTTCTACTGCCATCGTTTACCAGCAATCCCTCTTACCATATGTTGATTGGGCCTTCCTGGTCTTTAGTTTATGAAATGTTTTTTTATATTATCTATGCCACGGTCATGATGCTGGCGAAGAATAAAAAACAGTTAGTCATAGGTTCAGTCGGTTTCCTGACTCTGATGGTTATTGCTGTAAATGTTCTCTCTCTGCGCGGGCCGGAGCAGGGGCTATCAAACTTTAGTTACATGGTAGGCGATCCGCTAATGATCAACTTTGCAATGGGGTGCCTTTATGCACAGCTATTTTCAAAGTTACAGCATATAAAGTTATCAATATTATTAGCCACCATCATGATCTTCATCTTCTTTATTTTTGGAATGTGGTTGCATGAAAAAGGTGTTCCACGGTTTATCTCTTTTGGACTGCCCGCGATGGCAATCGTTATTATCTTTAGCCTGATGGAGTCATCCGAATCTTCGAGTTATCGCGTGATGGTTTATTTAGGTAACGCTTCTTATAGTATTTATATCACTCATTTCTTTACTCAGGTCTGCGCCTTAGTTTTATTTGCCCATGTATCAATCAACCATAATTTATTTGGGATCGTATTTTCAATCGTCTCCGTTCTGGCAGCCTGTGTATTTTATTCATTAATTGAGAAAAGAATAATAAAGCTATTTCAAAGGAAATCATTGCCTGCTGACATACAGCGGGAATACTAATCCCTGTTTCTTGATAATTTTTAGCTTCTTTTCGTAAGAAAGGGCAGCTCGCACACGTGGTATGCGCTGACAGCTTTATAAGCCGAACAATCGCGGCAGCTTTGAGCTGGCTTCGTTTTGGTGTGTGGTAACAGATACACAGTAACATAAAATTTGACTTAAGTTTTATTTAAGGGTTAAATAACCACCTTGAGCCTGGTAACGGTTCAAATTATCCAATTTATATTGATAGGGGACATGAATTTGACCCCGGCACGGTTATGTCTAATGAAAAGTCATATCTAATAAAAATTATGCTTAATCAAAAATAATAATTCCACGATGGTATTATAAATCTATGAAATCAAAAATAGAATCTTTACAGGTTTTACGTGCTTTTGCGGCAATCTTTGTTGTTATTAATCACGTGTGGGGAGATTTTTGCGGGACAGTTGCCGTAAAACTAGGGTTTAAAATTATTGGTGACTTTGGCGTTGATGCCTTTTTTATTCTCAGTGGATTTATTATGAGCTATAAAACTCGTGAGGACTCTACGCTGGGATTTTCGTCTGGTATTAATTTCCTGAAAAGGCGTATTGAAAGAATTTACCCTATTTTCTTAATCGTGCTGGCTCCTTTCATTCTCCTGTATTTTAAACATGTACACTGTACCAATATGTATGAGGTTATAGGTAATATTTTATTATTACCGTCTTTTATTAGCAGTTCTACCTACCATATGCTTGTTGCCCCTTCATGGTCGCTGGTTTACGAAATGTTCTTTTATATCATCTACGCTGTTGTAATGATGATAGTGAAAAACAAAAGGCAGCTTGTAACCTACAGCGTGGGTTTCCTCATCTTGATGGTGGTGGCTGTAAACAGCTTTTCTCTACGTGGCCCTGAGTTGGGGTGGTCTAATTTCAGCTATATGATAGGGGATCCATTGATGATTAATTTTGCAATGGGATGCGTTTATGCTCAGCTATTTTCCAGATTACAACATATTAAAATATCTATTGGATTAGCCACTGCAATGATCCTGGTATTTTTCATTCTTGGAATGTGGTTGGCAGAGGAGCATGTGGCTCGCTTTGTGTCTTTTGGTCTACCCGCGATGGCCATTGTTATTCTATTTAGCTTGATGAAACCCTCCGAGGCTGCACCTTATCGTTTTTTAGTTTATTTGGGTAATGCGTCATATAGTATTTATATTACTCATTACTTTACCTTGGTTTGTGCCCTTGTTTTATTTGCTCATCACTCGATCAATCGAGATATGTTTGGCATTATATTCTCAGTTGTTTCAATAATAGTCGCCTGCATCTTTTATTCGCTAATTGAGACAAGAATAACTCAGTTAATACAAAAAAGAGCATTAAGCTTATGAAAAAAGGCAATAATTTAGTTCGGGCGCCCACTTGATTTTGCAAAGCAGAGTTGGCACGATGTAACCATAATGGAGGTTAACAGGCTCGTATTTCGATCCCAATACCGAAGCAACAATAACCAATAGTTACATATCGGTATATTTTCACAATGAAATCAAAAATAGAGTCTTTGCAAGTTCTGCGCGCTTTTGCTGCTATCTTCGTAGTCATAAATCACTTATGGGGTGACCACAAAACTCAAATAACGCAGAGTTTAGGGCTAAACATTATTGGCTCTTTTGGGGTTGATGCCTTCTTTATTCTGAGCGGATTTATCATGTGCTATAAAACGCATGATGACTCTACATTTGGTTTAAGTAGGGGGATAGGTTTCCTTATCCGGAGAATTGAAAGGATTTATCCGGTATTTTTAATTATTCTTTTTCCCTTTATTATCCTCTATCTTCGAGAGAATCATCCCGCCAGTTTTTACGAAGTTATCGGCAATATATTTTTATTACCCTCATTCACCAGTAATACTGGTTATCATATGCTGGTGGGTCCGGCATGGTCGCTGGTATACGAAATGTTCTTTTATCTAATCTATGCCGCGATGATGCTGGTGGTCAAAAATAAAACACAGCTAGTGATAGGTTCAGCGAGTTTACTGATGCTGATGGTCGTTATTGTTGATAGCCTCGGATTGCGTGGCCCAGAGTTGGAAATGTCTAACTTTAGCTACATGGTGGGTGACCCGTTGATGCTCAATTTTGCTATGGGGTGCCTGTATGCGCTGTTATTTACTAAAATACAACATATTAAAATACCGATATTCTTTGCCTCTTTGTTGGCAGTCGCGCTGTTTATTCTGGGTATGTATTTAGCAAAGCATGGCTTTATTCGATTAGTGGCTTTTGGTCTTCCTGCGATGGCGATAGTTATTACATTTAGCCTGATGACGTCTTCTGATTCCTGGATTTATCGACTATTAGTCTATATGGGCAATGCTTCCTATAGTATTTACATTACTCATTTTCTTACGCTAACGGCTGCCACGATTCTATTAGCTCATAAGAAGATAAATCATGACTTATTCGGCATGGTATTTTCAGTGATCGCCGTAGTTGTCGCCTGTGTGTTTTATTCGCTCATCGAGAAAAGAATTATTCGGACAATGCCTGCAATAACGTTGCCTGGCCAAGTGCAACGGGAGTACTAACTCCCGTTATCGGCCATTGTTCTTAGCTAATGTTCTCAACCAGTCTTTGTCCGCTTTCGGCGTCAAACAGATGAATATCCTCGCTTCTCGCCTGTAAATAGACCGGGGAATCGACGTGAATATTAACACGCCCCGCACACTGCACGTGCAGAGGGAAACCGCACCAGTCGATATGCATCAAGCTGCTTTCTCCGGTGACTTCAAGCAGACGCAAGGTTGCAGCGGGTAATGACTGGTTTTCGCCGAGTGAAATATCGTGCGGGCGCAGGCCAAGAGTCACCGGTTTTCCTGCTGCATTTTGTGCCACCGACTGCCATTTTTCTGGCAGCGGAAACCACAGCGCGTCACACTGCACGCCCGCTAACCCGTTCTTTTCATTGAACATACCGTTAAACAGGTTCATCGGCGGTGAGCCAATAAAGCGCGCAACAAAAGTGTTAACTGGCCTGTCGTATATTTCCAACGGTTCACCCTGTTGCACAATAACGCCGTCTTTCATTACCACAATGCAGTCCGCTAGCGTCATCGCCTCTATCTGGTCATGGGTGACATAAACGGTGGTAGTGTGGAACTGCTGATGCACCGATTTTATTTCGGCACGCAGTTCCATGCGCAGCTGCGCATCAAGATTAGACAGCGGCTCATCAAACAGGAAAACTTTTGGACTGCGCACCAGCGCCCGCCCCATGGCAACACGCTGCCGCTGGCCGCCAGACAAGTCTTTTGGCAGGCGTTTTAACAGACTTTCAATGCCCAGCACTTTGGCGGCTTGCAAAACTTTGCTTTGCTGCTCGGCTTTCGGTACGCGTTTCACCTGCATATGAAAGGCCATATTTTCGGCCACGGTCAAATGCGGATAAAGCGCGTAGCTTTGGAAAACCATCGCAATATCACGATCGGCCGGGTCGTGGTTATTGATCTGCTTGTGATCGAGCAAAATATCGCCCGCCGAAACCGATTCCAGACCCGCCAGCAGGCGTAACAGAGTCGATTTTCCACAGCCAGAAGGACCGACCAACACGGTGAAGCTGCCATCACGAATGGTCAGATCAAGAGGTTTGAGTACCTGCTGTTTGCCGTAGCTTTTGGCGACTTTTACCAGTTCAACGCTAGCCATTTATTGTGTCTCCTGATTGCCAGCAAAAGGAAAATCGGCAAAAAGGCTTTGCCATGCGGGATATTGACGAGGGGAACTGCTGATAGCGGCGCTCGCAACGCGAATGCCCCAACGCAGCGCGGTACTTTCGTCGCAGCCGTAAATTAGTGCCGATAAATATCCGGCATTGAAACTGTCACCGGCCCCAATGGTGTCAACTACCTCAATGGCTTCGGCAGTGAGTTCCTGATGCTCTGTTGCGCTCCAGAATTGCGCGCCTATTGGCCCGCATTTCACCACGCAACGCCCGTTTACAGGCATCCAAGCTAAGAGTTTAGCGGCCGCAGTCGACAAATCTTCACAGCCGCTAATGCCTTGAGTTTCCACCTCGTTGAGCAATAACGTATCGCAATATTTCAGCCATTCAGGGATTTTTTCACGCAGTGCATCGCTCCAGCCCTGCGGCGGCCAACCGCTGTCTACCGCAATCAGATATCCGCGTTGTTTCAACGTTTTTAACAGCAGGGGATATTCGGCATACAGGGCTGTGCAGAGAAAAGTGCCGCACAGCAAAACCCAGTCACTATTACCAGAAACGTCGGGGATTTGCTCGAGCACGTCGTCAAGAGTCAGGCGAACGATATGTCCTTGATTGCTGAAAAAGGTTCGCTCGTGATCAGAGTGCGTGACGCCAAAAGTCAGCGACGTCTCGCAGGCATATTGCGGCCAGTGAGGGGCGCTGCCTTAAAAAGCCCCGCCAGCCAAGGTGTAAACTGGTCATTTCCCTGATTGGCCACCAGCCGATAGGGCGTGTCGAGAGCCTCAAGCGCCAGCGCGCAGTTTCCTGCCGATCCTCCCGGGCGAAGCGAACTGCTTTCGAGCATCGCCTCGGTACCTTTCTGCGGCCACTGGTCAAGCGTGCTCATAATCAAGTCCACGTTCAGGTTACCCACCACGTAAAGTCGGGCCTGTGTTTCAGGTTTTTTCATCTGATATTTGTTCCTGTACGGGTCATCTAGCCCTTGCTCCCGCCGCTGGTTAAGCCGCTAACCAGCGTTTTTTGCAGCCACAGGGCAATAAAGAGCGGGGGACGGCGGCGAGGATCCCCACCGCGGCAATCAGCCCGTCATCGGTGGCGCGACCTGCTGTAAAACCGGCAATAGTGACCGGCAAGGTTTGGGCATCAATATTGTTAGTAAACAGCAGCGCATAGAAAAATTCATCCCATGCCAGCAGCCAGCCAAACATCGCCGACGCACCCAGCGCGGGTTTAGCCAGCGGCAGAGTAATGCGTAATAGCACCTGCCAGTAGCGTAATCCATCCAGCCTAGCCGCCTGCTCAATGTCCAGCGGAAGGGCATCAAATTGGTTTTTAAGCATCCAGGTCAAAAACGGCAGGATCATCGAGCAGTAAACCAGAGTGAGCCCAAGATGAGTGTTCAGCAGGCTAACTTGCTCAAGAATAAAGTATAAAGGCAGCACAAAGGCGACCGGCGGTACCATATAAATCGCCAGACTGCCGTAAAGCCAGCCTTCACGGCCGGGATAGCGCGAAAAACTGTAGGCCGCCGGAATCGCCAGCAGCAGCGAGATAATCGTTGCGCCACAGGCAACCAGCAGGCTATTACTCAAGGCATGCAGGAAAAGTGCTCCCGGCTGACCGGCCTTTAAGGTCAGCAGGCTGGCATAGCGGCTAAAATCCCAATGCAGCGGCACCCAACGCAGAGGAATACGGGCTAAATCGCTGGCCGAACTGACGCTCATCAGAAATAGCCATAACATGGGCCAACAATTGTCACGCAACCAACAGCGCGGCAAGATAACGTAATATTAAACGAAGTCGTTTTTTCATTCGCTGGCTCCCTGTTTACGCTGGCGGAGTAACAGCAGCATATAAATGCCGATTAATAGCCCGCAGATAATGGTCATCAATACCGCGTAAGCCGCGCCGCTGCCGGCGCTGAGATAACTAAACGACTCCTGATAGACGAAAAAACTCACCGTTTTCGTACTGTCTAACGGCCCGCCGCGGGTCATGACATAAATAATATCAAATACCTTGAAGGCGTCGATGGTACGCAAGATAAGCGCTACTGCCAGAGGAGCCGCGATTGCCGGGAAGGTAATCGCGCGAAAACGTCGCCAGGCAGAAGCGCCATCCAGCCGCGCCGCCTCGAATAAATCTTCGGGAATGGTTTGCAACGCCGCTAAAGTCAGCAAGGTCACCAGAGGGTAATTTTTCCAGATATCGGCAAACATCACCGCGTTGATAGCCGCGTCGGGCGAACCCAACCAGCTGCGATAGTGATTCATCAAGCCAAGCTGGGTCAGCAGGGCGTTGATACTGCCATAATCGGGGTTAAAATTAAGACGCCACATAGTGGCATTTACGATAGTCGGCAACGCCCAAGGCAGGATGACCAACACGCGCAGCACGGTGCGGCCCCAGAATGGCTGGTTCAATAGCAGGGCGACCAGCACGCCAATCACGCCTTCGCAGATATACCGAGACAAAGGTGAAATAAAGCGTTCGCCACAGCGCGGCACGAAAATCCGCGATCGGTCAGGGCATAAACAAAATTATCCGTTCCGACCCATGCCGGTGCCGTGCCATCGCCAATCAGCCCTGCATCAGTAAAGCTGAGCCACAGGGTGCGAGCCAGCGGCCAGGCGGTCAGCAAAAACATCATCACCAGCATGGGTGCCAGCAGTACCCATGCCTGACGACGCTCACGTTGTGGCAAACTGAGCATAGTTATTCCTTAACGTAAACGGTCGGCACTTTGCGTCGCGGCGGTCATGGCATCTTTTGCCGACGCCTTGCCTTGCAGCACGCTCTGCACGTTTTGTTGCAAGATAGTCGAAAGCTGCGAATAAGACGGGGTTACAGGACGTGACAGCATCACGTTTAACGAGGATTTCGCCGCGGCGATCAGCGCTTCCTGGCCTTTTTGCACTACTGGATCATCATAGGAAGACTTCCAGATTGGCAGGCTCAGCTTGGCGTATTTATTCTGGACTGGCTGCGAGGTCATATAAGATGATGTATTCCCACGCCTCATTCGGATGGGCGCTGGCTTTGGCGATGCCGAGACCCATTGAGCCGTTTACTCCAGCAGCCTGGCCCTCAGCATCACCCGGAGCTGGCACGACACCAACATCACCGGCGACTTTGCTCTGTTTCGGATCGTTGGCCATGTTGTACATATAGGTCCAGTTCAGCGCAAAAGCGGCATCGCCGTTGGAGAATGATTTACGCACATCTTCTTCAAGATATTCGCGGGAGTTAGGGTTGGTCAGGCCTTTATCCAGCGTATCTTTCATGTAATCAATGGCTTTTATCGCCCCTGAATTGGTGAAGTTAAGCTTGCCATCCTGATAAAAATCGCCTTTAAACGCCGAAACTAGCGTGGTGTAGTCGCAAATCAGCGCCTCAGACTGTGACCAGCTCCACACCAGTGGATATTTAACGACTATTTTTTTGTTTAAGGATTTCAGCCTGCTGCTCCAGCTGTTGCCAGGTCGTTGGCGGGGTGGCGATCCCCGCCTTGGCCAGCATCGCCTTGTTGTAATAGAGATATTTGGTGTCGAGGATCCACGGCATGCCCCAACGTTTGTCTTTATAAGTCACAGTGGAGATCGCGCCGTTAAAAATTTTTCCTGCTTCATCGCTGCTGATCCGCGACGTTACATCTTGCAGCAGGCCAAATTTTGTAAATTCGGCGGGCCAGATAGCGTCGAACAACACCACGTCATAGCCTTTGTCACCCGCACCGCGCGCCGCGACAATTTTATCATGCAGGGCTTCGTAAGGCACAAACTCGAGGTTCACTTTGATATCCGGATGTGCCTTGGTGAAATCTGCGGTCATGGCGCGAATATCACTTTCACTGTAAGCGGCCTGAGTCATAAACAGCGCGCTCAACGTCGTTTCTGCCAGCGCATGGGCGGAATAGCCAAAGGCGAGGGCAGAAAGCACACATAAGGTGGTCGCGGGACGTAATCTTTTGCTCATCATCTTTCTCCGGTAATGGACGGCTTCATTAGTTAATAAATGAGTTTAAGTCCGCATTAAATCAATTTGCATTGCTTTAATGCAGAGCCAGCTTAGTTAACCTGCTTTTAACATTGAGCGTTGTAATACAAGCGCCATTAATAAAATCAATTTGATTGCTTTAATCGCCGGCAGCATACTGCTTTTAAGCTTTTCCTTGGTGCATAGGCAGTTATGACAACTTCTGGTACTAATCTCGAACATGCGCGGGCGCACAATCGTCGGGTAGTGATTGAAGCGATTCGTCTTAATGGCGAACTGACACGCGCAGAACTTGCCCGTATGACCTCGCTGACGCCGCAAACTGTGTCCAATATTGCCACCGAGCTTGAGCTGGCCGGAATATCTGTCATCGCATTTGCCACGCAAAGTTGGCGGAAGAGGCCAGCCCGCCACGCCCTTGACGCTCAATCCTGACAGCGCTTATTCAATTGGCATTCATCTGGACCATCAATCGCTGTTGGTCGTTCTGGTCGACCTGGCCGGTAAAGTGCGTTTCCGTCGACAAGTTAAGGTGCAAAAACCGCAGCCTGAACCGACCTTGCAATGTATTCAATGAAATCGTGCAAGAAATGCGCCAAGGCTTGGGAGGCGAAGAATAATAAAATCGACTGGCGCAGGATGCTGGGAATAGGAATCGTAATGCCTGGGCCGTTTGGAGTTGAAGGGATCTCCTCACTGGGGCCAACCACCTTGCACGGCTGGGATAATATCGATATTCAAAGCCGTTTGAGCGCCCTGACTGGTTGGCCCGTCACGCTGGAAAACGATGCGACCGTGGCGGCGATTGGTGAGCGTTTTCACGGCGTCGCCAAGCAGCTTAACTCATTTGTCTATCTTTATATTGGTACCGGATTAGGCGCGGGTATTTTTACCGACGGGCGAATTTATACTGGTCATGCCCATAACGCGGGCGAAGTGGGTCATATGGTGGTGCAACCCAGTGGTCGAGCCTGTTATTGCGGCAATCATGGCTGCCTTGAGCGCTATTTGTCGTTGCAGGCAGCGTATGAAGGTTGCGGTTTAGACCCCATTTCGGCGGTGCCGGAAGATCTGTTGACGGTTGATGAAGCCTTGTTTGACCAATGGCTGGATACCGCCATCGAACCGGCCTGTCAGGCGATTAATATTATTGAATGCATATTTGATGCACAGTGCGTGATCATTGGCGGCATGATGCCCCAGCCATTGGTCGAACGGTTGATGAAAAAGCTTACACCGCTTTATAGCTCCGTGCGTAGCCGTTATCCCCACGGCTCGCGCCTTAGACTGGGCATGACCGGTGCTGATACTGCTGCATTGGGTGCCGCCGCGCTGCCCATTTTTGACGAATTTAATCCGCAGTATGAAGTGTTGCTGAAATAGGCGGCATAAATAAATCCTTCCGGTTTGACCGATTGGTCAAACTAATGGCATAGCCTTTGCTTATACTTTTAAGATTATAAAACTCCTTGTTAACGACCTCAGCATGCCAAAGCTGGCTATTGAACCGGTCACTTTATGAACCAAAGTATTTATCAACGAGAGTACTTTATGAATCAGAGTATAACACGCGCCATTCGTGGAAATTTCTTCGATATCAGTGGAATTGCCACTGCTGCGGCCGACATTGAGTCGAAGTGCCCGCTATCTTGAAGACGGTATGATGTTCCTGAGTCACGGCAAAATCGCCTGGCTTGGCAGTCGTAAAGAGGGTGAACACCGCCTGTTGGATACGCCTACCCAGTGCCGCTGGATGACTATCGCGACAAGCTGATCGTTCCCGGATTTATCGACACGCATATTCATTATCCACAAACCGAGATGATTGGGGCCTACGGCGAACAGCTGCTGGAATGGTTGAACAACTATACCTTCCCAACGGAAGCCCAGTACCATGACATTGAATATGCTCAGAAAATGTCACAATTTTTCATCGATCAACTGCTGAACAACGGCACGACTACCGCGCTGGTATTTGGCACAGTTCACCCGCAGTCGGTTGATGCGTTATTTACCGTGGCGGCCGCGCTAAATATGCGCCTGATTGCCGGTAAAGTGATGATGGATAAACACGCGCCCGAGGCCTTGCTCGAAACGCCCGAGCAAAGTGAGCGCGACACGCGAACGCTAATCAATCGTTGGCATAATCACAAGCGTTTAAGCTACGCCCTGACGCCGCGCTTTGTGCCTACCTCGTCGCCGGAACTGCTCGATAAAGTCAGGCTTATCAAAGACGACTATCCGGATATCTATTTGCAAACGCATCTTAGTGAAAACATTGATGAAGTCTCATGGGTAAAATCTTTGTATCCGGCCCATGAACGCTACCTCGACGTTTATCATCACCACGGATTGACCGGCTCGCGCTGCGTGTTTGCACACTGCCTGCATCTGGAAGAGGAAGAGTGGGATTGCATGAGCGATACCGATTCCAGCATTGCCTTTTGTCCGACCTCAAACCTGTTTTTGGGCAGCGGTCTGTTTAATCTTCAGGCTTCCTGGGAGAAGAAGGTGCGGCTTGGGTATGGGCACAGATGTCGGGGCGGGCACGACCTTTAATATGCTGCAAACGCTGGGTGAAGCTTATAAAGTGGGGCAGTTGCAGAGCTATCGACTGTCTGCTTTTGAGGCCTTTTATCACGCCACGTTGGGTGGAGCGCGGGCGCTGCATCTCGATGATAAGATTGGTAATTTCGACCAGGGAAAAGAGGCCGACATGGTGGTGCTTGACCCCAATGCAACCGCGTTGCAACAGTTGCGCAGCAGTAATAGTAAAACGCTGGCTGAAAAGCTGTTTGTACTGATGACACTGGGTGACGATCGCAATATTTATCGCACGCTGGTGTATGGAAAGACGGTCTATCAACGTCCTGAATAAAAACTACTGTATAAATATCAGGGGGTGCTCAAAAGGGCATCCTCTGACATTATTTGAGTTCTATCGCGACCTAAAACATCTCAATCTCTTGCGCTGTATTAGGGCAAAACTCTGGAAAAATGCACCAATTATGAACAGTGAAACCAGCAATAGTCGTGTTCGCCTCGCCCGTGAAAGAACCATGGAAAGTATTCATGCCGCGGCGATCGCTGAATTCAGCGAAAAGGGCTTACAAGGCGCAACGACGCAAGCGATTGCGCAGCGAGCAGGGATGAAAAAAACTCAGCTGCATTATTATATTGCCGGTAAAGAAGAGCTATACGAAGAGCTGCTGCAAAAGGTGCTTAATGTCTGGGCGGAGATTATCCAGTTCGACGATAGTTTGATTGAACCCGAGGCGGTGTTGAGTCGTTATATCAGAAACAAGCTGAACTTTTCGTTTGAACAACCAGAGCTTTCGCGCATTTTTACCAGCGAGGTTTTAGGTGGTGGTCACTATTTAAATAAATACTGGCCAGCGGCAATCAACAAGATTACTCGTAAAGAAAACCTGATTAATCAGTGGATTGAAGAAAAGCTTATCCGCCCGTTAGATGCCCGTTTGTTTATTATGAATATTTGGGCGGTGACTCAATACTACGCGGATTTTGCCGTTCAGGTTAATCATATGTATCGCGATATCAGCAGTAATCAGGAGAATCGTGAACACATTATCGATGAAGTTACCACGCTAATCCTGCGCGGCTGTGCCGTTTAATCAATTAATTATTTATTGGGTGGTGCAGTCCACCCAATTCTCCCAGCTTTACTAATCAGCGCTATTCTTAAAGTTTCGCTGACTCTTTCCAATAGCCACCATTAATAGATGACCCTGACAATATTATTGGCATCAATATTGCTTCGTTTTATCTATAAATTTGACCAGTTGTACAAATCGATTGGTTTGTTGGCAGAGATGATCAAAGCAGGGTACGACCATGATCCAGTTTTTGTTAAATGACCGTTTGCAGCAGGAGACGACACTGCCGCCTGATACC
This sequence comes from uncultured Gammaproteobacteria bacterium, assembly GCA_963747655.1. Classification (GTDB taxonomy): domain Bacteria; phylum Pseudomonadota; class Gammaproteobacteria; order Enterobacterales; family Enterobacteriaceae; genus Rouxiella. The sequence continues at coordinate 196,704 of CAVVFS010000002.1, forward strand.
ACAGTTTTAGAGTATCTGCGCCGTGATGCAGGGCGTTGTGGAACCAAAGAGGGCTGTGCGTCTGGTGACTGTGGGGCTTGTACCGTGGTGATTGCCGAACCACAGGGCGATTCTCTTACGTACACGCCTATTAACGCCTGCCTGACATTTATGTCTGCCTTGCAGGGCAAGCAGCTTATTACCGTTGAAGACCTAAAATATCAGGGCAAATTGCACAGTGTGCAGCAGGCGATGGTTGAGCATCACGCCTCACAGTGCGGTTTTTGTACGCCGGGATTTGTGATGTCGTTGTTTGCGTTACAAAAAAATACCCAGCAGAAGCAGCCGTCCGCCGCGCTGGCAACTCCTGGAGCACCACGAGCAGAAGTTTTACAGGCGCTTTCGGGCAACCTTTGCCGTTGCACCGGGTATCGTCCGATAGTCGATGCCGCGCATTCAGCGTGTGAAATTCAGATTGACGATCAGTTTGATCGCGCCGAAAAAGTGACACTGCAACGTTTGCAGGCCATCGCGCCAGTGGTCGGGCAAGCCACTAACAGGCAGGATGATCTCAGCCTGCTTCCTTCATCTATTGAAGAGCTTGCCACGGTTTATCTGGCAAATCCTGATGCTCAACTGGTAGCGGGTGGCACCGATCTGGCTCTGGAAGTCACTCAGCGGCACAAACGTTTAACTCAACTGATTGCGCTGAGCCATATTCCAGAGATGAGGGCGATTAATGTTACGTCCGAAAATTTGCTGATTGGCGCGGCGGCGACACTCAGCAGCTGTTTACCAATACTGGAACACGAATTCCCGGATTTTGGCGCGCTGTTAGAGCGTTTTGCTTCGCAGCAAATTCGGAATCAGGGCACTTTCGGTGGCAATATCGCTAACGCTTCACCGATTGGTGATGGAGGGCCGGTGTTGCTCGCGCTGGGCGCGTCGCTGGTGCTTCGTCGTGGCAGTGAAAAGCGGACACTGCCGCTTGAGCAGTTCTATCTCGGCTATAAACAAACCGCGTTGCAGGCCGGCGAGTTTATCGAGCAAATTATTATCCCTCGCGTGGCGGCAGACTCAGCCAGAACATTGAAAGTTTATAAAGTGTCTAAACGCCTCGACGATGATATTTCTGCGGTCTGCGGCGCGTTTCATATTGAGGTCAATCAGGGCGTCGTGACGCATGCCTCGATTGCTTTCGGCGGGATGGCGGCAATCGCCAAGCGCGCGACTCATTGCGAGCAGCAGTTAATAGGGCAACGCTGGGAAAGTGCCGTGATAGAGGCGGCCTGTCAGGCATTAGCCGTTGATTATCAGCCGATTAGCGATTTTCGCGCCAGTCAGGAATACCGTATGCAGGTGGCGAAAAACCTTCTGCGTCGCTGCCTGATAGAAACGACTTCCCCTGAAACTTTGATGCGAGTGACGCAATATGTCTAAATCACCCCTCATCCCGACTCAGGAAACGCTGGCCGAGCTGTTCCGTGACGGTCTTGCCAGCGGCACCGGCAAAAGCATGAAACACGAAAGCGCCGATAAACACGTCAGCGGCGAGGCGATTTATATCGACGACAGGCTGGAATTTCCGAACCAGCTGCACCTAATCCCTCGTTTAAGTGAGGTAGCGCATGCTGAAATCCTACGTATTGACGTCGAGCCTTGTTACGCCATTCCCGGCGTGGTCCGAGTTATTACCGCTGCCGACGTGCCTGGGGAGCTGGATATTGCGCCATTGACCGAGGGCGACCCGCTGCTGGCCAAAGATCGTATCGAATATTACGGGCAGATTTTGCTGGCAGTGGCTGCAACCTCGCGTGAAGCGGCGCGTCAGGCAGCGGCAGCGGCGATTATTGAATATCGAGAATTAGATGCGGTGCTGAGCGTCAAGCAGGCACTGGCCGAGCAGCATTGGGTTGAGGAACCGCATGTTCACAAGCGTGGCGATTCAGCGGCGGCACTGTTAAAGGCCGAGCATCGATTGCAGGGTGAGCTTGAAATTGGCGGTCAGGAGCACTTTTATCTCGAAACACAAATCGCCTCGGTGATGCCCGGTGAAGACGGTGCGATGCTGGTTTATAGCTCAACGCAGCATCCGACCGAGGTACAGAAGCTGGTCGCCTCCGTGCTGGGCTTGCCGATGCATAAAGTGGTGGTCGATATGCGCCGTATGGGCGGAGGATTCGGCGGTAAAGAGACACAGGCCGCAGGCACCGCCTGTCTGGCAGCCTTGGCCGCGCATCTTACGGGCAAACCAGTAAAAATGCGTCTGTCACGTCAGGACGACATGATGATCACTGGCAAACGCCATCCGTTTTATGTCAATTATGACGTGGGTTATAACCATCAGGGCCTGATTCAGGGGATAGAAATCAATCTGGCAGGCAACTGTGGTTATTCGCTGGATTTATCCGGCTCAATTATAGACCGCGCAATGTTTCACGCCGATAACGCCTATTACCTTGGCGACGCAACGATCACCGGTTATCGCTGTAAAACCAATATTGCGTCTAACACTGCTTATCGCGGATTCGGAGGTCCGCAGGGCATGGTGGCAATCGAGCATATTATTGACCACATTGCCCGTGAGCGCGGACTCGACCCGTTGGCGGTGCGGAAGCTGAATTACTACGGCACGACCGATCGTAATATTACTCATTATTATCAAACCGTTGAGCAGAATTTATTGCAAGAGATGACCGCCGAGCTTGAGCAAAATGCAGACTATGCCGGGCGTCGCGAGGCGGTGAAAAAGTTTAACGCAGCCAGTCCGTATCTGAAGAAAGGGCTGGCGCTGACGCCGGTAAAATTTGGTATTTCATTTACCGCCAGTTTTCTTAATCAGGCCGGGGCGCTAGTGCTGGTCTACACCGACGGCAGCATTCAGCTTAATCACGGTGGCACAGAAATGGGTCAGGGTCTGAATACCAAGGTTGCGCAAGTGGTCGCCGAAGTGTTTCAGGTTCCGCTGTCGCAGATTCAAATCACGGCCACCGATACCGGCAAAGTGCCGAATACCTCGCCAACTGCCGCGTCATCCGGGGCAGACCTTAATGGTAAAGCGGCACAGAACGCCGCCGAAATCATTAAAGGTCGATTAATCGACATGCTGAAGCGCAACTATAACGCGCAAGAGGCTGAAATTGCCTTTAGCAATGGTCAGGTCAGGGTGAAAGAACAGTATTTTACCTTCCAGCAAGTGGTACAGGAGGCGTGGCTGAATCAGGTTTCGCTGTCGAGCACCGGTTTTTATAAAACGCCGAAGATTTATTACGACCGCAGCAAAGCCGCCGGGCATCCTTTCTATTATTACTCCTACGGCGCAGCCTGTGCCGAGGTGCTAATCGATACCTTAACTGGCGAATACAGGCTGCTGCGCGCGGATATTCTGCATGATGTGGGTGATTCGTTGAATCCGGCCATCGATATTGGTCAGGTTGAGGGCGGATTTGTGCAGGGCATGGGCTGGCTTACCTGTGAGGAATTGGTTTGGAGTGGTAAAGGGCGGCTCGAAACCAGCGGTCCGGCCAGCTATAAAATCCCGGCGATTGCCGACATCCCTCAGGATTTGCGGGTCAAACTGGTGGAAAATCGCAAGAATCCCGAGGATACGGTTTTCCATTCAAAGGCGGTGGGCGAACCGCCGTTTATGCTGGCAATTTCTGTCTGGTGCGCGCTGAAAGATGCTGTAGCCAGCGTAGCAGATTATCGTTTTAATCCGCAGCTTGATGCGCCTGCTACCCCAGAACGTGTGCTGCGCGGCGTCACTTTGCTGCAAGATCAAATGGCACTAGATCAAATAGCATTTGGGGGTGACGTTGTCACGCAAGAGTCGCCTGTTGTCGCTACTCAAACCACGGCTTCGATTCTCAATCGTTGATTATGGAGGCTTTATGCGCACCGATGATTGGATAACCCAGCTTAGCCAGCTGAAAGAACGGAAAGAGTCCTGCGTGATGATGACGCTGGTTGAGCATCAAGGTTCGACGCCGCGCAACAGCGGTTGCAAGATGCTGGTGACTCTCGATAACCAGTATTTTACCCTCGGCGGCGGAAATCTCGAGTTTCAGGCCACGGCGATAGCGCGCCAAATGATCCAGCAGGGCGCGCAGGAAAGTCGTCTCGAGCGTTTTAATCTCGGTGCTCGATTAGGGCAATGCTGTGGCGGCGTAGCAACGGTATTACTGGAGCCACTGTGCCAAAAGCAGCCTCATGTCGCCGTGTATGGCGCGGGACACGTTGGGCGTGCGTTGGTGGCAATACTTTCAACATTGCCCTGTCGCATTACCTGGATTGACTCGCGCGCCAGCGAGTTTCCGCCGCACGTTAATCCTGAAATTACCTGTCTGGTGGATGAAGAACCCGAGGCCACGGTGCAACAAATGCCGGCTCACAGCTATTTTATTGTGCTGACCCATGACCATCAGCTGGATCTGGCACTCAGTGAGAAAATCCTCAAACGTGACGATTTTAACTATTTTGGCCTGATTGGCTCCGAGACTAAACGCAAACGCTTTGAATATCGGCTGTCTGGCAAGGGAATGAGTGCGGAAAGTCTGGCTAAAATGCGTTGTCCGGTGGGCTTACCCGACGTTAAAGGTAAGCTTCCGGCAGAAATAGCGGTGGCGATTGCCGGAGAGTTTATCGCTGCCTATTCGGCTGTGGGGGCGCAAAGCTTATAGTCGTGAAGGGCGAGTCGCGTAGTCAATGTGTAGCGTTAACAATATGTAACGTTAAAGAATAAATAAGCGCAATAAAGCCGGATCTGTTTTCTGACCCTTTTAGCGCTAAGATAAACTTTACCTCTTAATGGATATCCCAGCTTAGGCAGGTAGTGTATGTCACAAGAGTTTAAAGGGTCAGAAGGCAATCATTCAGAAGACAGGCGCTCAGATGAAAACAGGCTCGGCAACTATCTTAAAGATCGCCGCAGCAGGCTAGATGCCGCCAGCCTTGGGTATCCGCCATCAAGAAGACGAACTCCCGGACTGCGACGGGAGGAAGTCGCCTTGCGTGCCAATGTCAGCACTACCTGGTATACCTGGCTGGAACAGGGTCGTGAAGGCGCGCCATCGAGTGAAGTGCTGGAGCGATTGGCTCGTGCGCTGGTCTTGTCAGAGGTTGAGCGCGAATACCTGTTTCTGCTGGCGCAAAATCGCCTTCCTGCGTTGCAACATCCTCCAGAATCTACGGTTTCGCCTCATCTGCAACGACTGCTTGATGCGATGGAAACTATTCCGGCGTTTATCAAAACCGCCGACTGGAGCGTGGTGGCCTGGAATCGTGCCGCGCTAACCGTATTGGCCGATTACTCTGCCATGCCGGTCAAGCAGCGTAATGTGTTACGCATGGTCTTTCTGAATCCGGAAAAACGTAAACTGATGCCGGAATGGGAAAGTATTGCAGGGTTTTTAGTGGCTAACTTTCGCGCTGAAACGGCCAGAGCCGGAATGAGTGACGCCACGCGGAATCTGATCGATGAGCTTAGCGCGGCCAGCGAAGAATTCCGCGCGCTGTGGCTAGATCAAAATGTCAGAAATCACGGTGAAGGCACTAAAAAAATCCACCATCCTGAAGTCGGCATTATTGCCCTGGACTATTCGTCGTTTGCCGTTGACGGCAATCCTAACCTCAGCATGGTGGTGTATAACCCGGCGACACAGCATGACAAAGCCCTGGTTCTCAAGCTGCTTGCGGCTCATGGCCTGCCAACTCTCAATACCGATTTCTCAGAGGCCGAGGTTTATAAATAATCGTCAGGTTAGGCTGACATAATCATATCCGCTGTTACCGACGCTCCTCCACGCTCGATAATGCAGGCAGCAAACCCCATGATGCACCAGAAATTAGGGGGATTAGGCGCGATCAATGACTGTGCTATTACGCAACTCGAGGGGGATAAAAGTCTTGCACCCGCGCAGTCGCTTGGCTACTTTATTGATGAAGAGCTGATTAAAATCTGATTCATCCTTTTGTATCTGGCACTTAGCGTGTGCTGACCTTTTACTTTCTGGAGTTTTGATGAAAATTATCGTTATTGGCGCCGGAATGGTCGGTGCATCTCTTACCTGGGAACTTACCGAGGCCGGGTTCGCGGTCACGCTGCTGGATGCGGGCGAGGCGGGTAAAGGGACCAGCGCCAACTCGTTTGCCTGGATTAACTCCCACGGTAAACCACCGGAAGCTTATCAGCGTCTTAATTCTGCCGGTATGCAGGCGCATCGTGACCTTGCCAGGCGTTTTGGTCAGGCTCCGTGGCTTAACCTTACCGGCTGCCTTGAATGGCGTGCACAGCAAGACCAACAGGCGATGAAAGATAACGTCGCACGTTTGCAAGGCTATGATTACCCTGCCGAATGGATTAGCGCAGAGCAGCTGCAAGAGCACGAACCGCAGATTCATCTTGATGGCACACAGGGCGCGATCGGTTGGTTTCCGTCAGAGGGTTGGGTTGACACGCAGCAATATATTCACCTGTTGCTGCAAGCCAGCGCAGCGGAAGGGGCAAAGATTGTGACCGGCAGTAAGGTCACAGAAATCTTGCAAGAGGGTGACACTGTCACGGGAGTGAAAACCGCCGATGGCACACTGCATCGTGCCGATCTGACCATTAATGCCAGTGGTCGCTGGTCTGACAAACCTCCTTATCATGGGCGATTGGCAACCCAGCTGGCACCCACGACCGGGATTCTCATTCGCGTGCCTGCGCATTTTGTACCGGTTAATCATGTGCTGGCGACGCCGCTGTTCCACTGTCGCCCTGATGGCGAAGGCGTGACGCTGCTTTGTCCAAATGAGGGCGTTTATGATATTGATGAAAGCACGCCACAGTCGCGCGTTGACGAGCTGGCGGCTGACATCATCGTTAAAGCCAGCGCGGTCTGGCCCAAACTGGCCGAGATTAAACCCGAACACTATAAAGCACGGATGGGCATTCGCGCCTTGCCCGTCGACGGTTTCCCGATCGTTGGCCCAACGCCAGAATTAGCGGGTTATTATACGGTTGTAACTCACAGTGGCGTGACGCTGTCACCTTTGCTGGCGCGTTTAGTGACTCAGGAAATTAAGGGCCATCAGGTACCCGAATTAGAGCCTTATCGCCCTCAACGCCTGATTAAAGGTTAAATATTAAAGATTAGAAAAAGGTTAAATCATATGATCGAACTGGTGCGCTGTGCCTGGGGAGAAAATGATCCGCTAATGCAGCAATATCATGACCAGGAATGGGGCGTACCGGTTTATGACAGCCGCGCTTTATGGGAGAAGCTCATGCTTGATGGTTTTCAGGCTGGGCTTTCGTGGCGCACGATACTCAATAAGCGCGAAGGTTTCAGAAAGGCGTTCTGCGGATTTGACCCACAAATAGTGGCCGCGTTTACCGAGCAAGATATTGAAAGGCTGGTGACCGATCCCGAGATTATTCGCTCACGGGCCAAGATTAATGCCGTGGTTAAAAATGCCCGCGCCTATCTATTGATGCAAGAAGCACTGATGCAGGAAACGGGCGAAGATTTCTCTCAGTGGATTTGGAACAAAGTTGGCGGTTCACCCATCCAGCATATCGGGCCAATCCCTACCCAAAGTGAACTTTCACAAGATATTTCTCACCAGTTAAAAAAGCGTGGTTTTAGCTTCGTCGGGCCGGTGATTGTCTATGCCTGGATGGAAGCGACTGGGCTAATCAATAGCCATCATCCTGACTGTTTTCGTCGCAATCATCTGTCCTGACTCGAATCCCTTTCTCGAAGTTTCGCACAAAATCCGCTATGTCTAAGGCCTTTCTTAAGGCGGCATTTACTTTTTTTGAAAAAAGTTCCTCATTGTAAGCAATAAAAGTTAAGAAATTCCTTAATTAAACCTTAAAATGCCTCTTTATATGCACGAAAAATATGACCCTATCATTACAGATAGTTGAAATTTTCAATTCAGTTAGGCGGCAAAATGGATACCAAGGACAGCTTACTTTTTTCAGAAGCTATTTTTTTTAAAAAACTAGTCATGAATGAGGTCATGCAAGACAGGTACTGGGATTCAAAGTCAAACAGGGCAAAATATATCCTTCGTAGCCTGATGATGCCAAAATCGACCTATAAGTTACTTGGTTTTCTCGCGACGACTCCAGACTTAGCCACCCTCATAGCAAGACAGCCTTCATTGCCTTACAAGGTTCATCGCCCGTATTTAAAGGCCAGTCTTAAAACCAAAGATAAAGTCAAATCAGTCTGTGAAGGCAGCCGTTTGATACACAAAGCCGTTGAGCGACAGACTTACAGAAAAATATACTCACAAGACGGGCTGAAGCTGGCTGAAATAGAAGGCAAAACTGGCAATTACTCGCTGAAGATCGGCATGGAAAACAAGTTTAGCCGCGAGGGTGAGTTAGTTCTAACCTTTAGAACCAGTGATGGCATAACGCTGGCTTCGTGCGCGTTTGGTTTTGTATTTGAAAATGGAAAACCGTGTTTGTTCATCGGTGCCATGCAGGGCGGTGAGAAGGACTGCACGCCTGAGCTGATTAAAGAGGCCACCAAATCATGCCATGGCCTGTTCCCAAAAAGGCTGTTGATTGAGGCTGCTGGGCAGGTGGCTGAAAAGTTCGGCTGTGTAAAAATGCTGGCCGTCAGCAACGATACGCATGTTTTCCAAAGTAAACGTTACAAGAAGAGAAAAGAAAACCTGATGCGTGCTGACTACGACGGTTTTTGGGAATCTTTATCGGGCCAGAGAAACGATAAAAATGACTACGAGCTGCCTATGGAGATAGCCAGAAAAGACATTGAAGAGGTTGTGAGTAAGAAAAGGTCAGAATATCGCAAACGCTATACTCTGCTGGACGATTTGCAAACGAGCCTGCAAAGCAATCTTCGTTAAACCGTTTCCTATACAGTTTTCTATTAATGTCACAGGAGCCTTTTCAGGCTCCTTTATTTTTAAAATAGATTCGATACTGCGCCGGGCTAACTTTAAGCTGTCTTTGAAAGGCGCGGCGCAGAATATCGATGCTGGTATAACCGCATTTGGCGGCAATCTGTTTTGGCAATAACTCGGAAGATTCCAGCAAGTATCGCGCCTGATTAATTTTCTCCTGCTCCAGCCATTCGCCCGGCGTCAGGCCTATTTCCTGAGTAAACAGCCGGGTCAGATGACGCGTGCTGACCCCAAGATGATCGGCCAGCGATTTTACCGACGGGGCATTTTCCAGATTACCCGTAGCCCAGCGCTGCAAATCCTGTAACGCAGATCGGCCACTCAGCGAGGTCTTGCCTGAACGACTAAACTGCATCTGACCGCCAGGACGTTTAAAGAACATCACTAATTGAGCGGCAACCGCCATCGCTACTTCGCGGCCTAAATCCTCTTCCACCATCATCAGCGCTAAATCCAGCCCCGATGTCACACCCGCCGCCGTGCGCAAAGGCCCTTCGGCGATATATATCGCGTCAGCATCGACCTGAATTCCCGGATAACGACTTGCTAAAGTCTCGGCGACTGCCCAATGCGTCGTTACGCGATGCCCTTCAAGCAGCCCGGTCGCAGCAAGAAGCAGGGCACCAGTACATACTGATCCAAAACGATGACTGTTTAATGCACGCTGGTGAATCGCGCGTAATAGCGTTTGCGAAGGAACAAACTGCGCCATATCCGGTGCGCCCGCGACCAAAAACGTGTTGATCGGCGATTCTGTCTGTTGGTCCAGACACTTCTCTGCCAGTAAGCAGATACCCGATGAGGTCACAATCTTCAGCTCGTTGAGCGCAACCACTTCAAGTTGGTAGATCTTACGGCCCATCTGCTGATTGACCTCGGCGAATACGTCTAATGGCCCAGATACATCAAGCAGTTGCACGCCTGGGATCGCCAGTATTTGCACGGTTTTGATCATGTTAATTCCCATTAACTTACGATTAATTTCCTGACTTCCTGCTCGATTCACTATTGGGTGTCTGCGTTCGTCATTATGTCTCTTATCGTCATATTACTACGATTGAAGACTAATCACGCAAGATTTATTCTTACTGCCAGAACACTCCTCATCACTCTTTGGCAGGCAGGAATTATCATGACACTTAATATTAAAGGTATTCATATCCCGGATAGTCAGATGGCGCGTCAGGCGACCGAACTGGTTCGCGATACCGAATCGGAGCTGTTGTTTAATCACTCGAGTCGCGTTTATTACTGGGGAGCGCTGGCGGGGCAACAGCGTGGGCTTAAAGTCGATCACGAGCTTTTATATATCGGCTGTATGTTCCACGATATGGGGCTGACCCACGATCATTGCAGCTGTGATAAACGTTTCGAGGTTGACGGCGCTAACGCAGCGCGTGATTTCCTGCGTCAGCATCAAATTAGTCAGGCCGATATTGATAAGGTCTGGACGGCGATTGCTCTGCATACAACTCCGGGGATCCCCGAGTTTATGGATCCGGTTATTGCGCTGGTCACCGCAGGCGTAGAGATGGATGTATTAGGGATTAATTATCAGGGATATTCGGCACAGGAACGCGAGGCGGTGGTTAATGCTCATCCGCGCACGCCACAGTTTAAGGAGGACATTATCAATGCGTTTTATCAGGGCGTGAAAGATAAACCGCAGACCACCTTTGGTAATGTGAAAGCTGACGTGATTGCCGATAAACAGCCCGCTTTTGATAAAGGTAATTTCTGCTCGATTATTCGCGGCTCTCAGTGGCTGTCATAAGCAGCAATCATAAGCCGTCTCGATAAGGCAATGGCTTAAAGATTGTCCTGATAAAGCGTAAATTCGATTTTATACAGTTCAGTGATCCCGGGATAAATCTCGGCGATCACTGCCTTTAATTGTTCCAGCGTCATATTCTCCTGCAAAGCCTCAGCATTTGTTAACTGGTGATACTTTATCGGACTCACGCCTGTTATCTGAATATGGCAAAAGAATTGGTTATCTTCATAACGCGCGACACTGACTATGTCTCCTGACTGATAATTGGCATCACTTTTATCTCGCAGCGTAATGGTTTTGCGACTGGAGAGAATGTCTGATTCAAATCGGGAAAAGAAGGTAATATTTTTCATAGTGTTTTTATTTTATTTTTCAAGGTTATCCAGGGATTTCGTCGGCTATCGAGCAGTTTTTCGCAATCATGTTAGCCTATTTTTGCTGCCCGTTCATCGGTAATGATGGTCTACAAATCACTCATTGCTCAGCATGGTTCGTAGTAAAAGTTCATAAAGTTCCTCTTAGGCGTTTAGTCTCCAGTTAAATCCTTTTTAAATCATGAGTGGCTTTTTAATCACTCTGCCGCTAAATTAGGAAATTATAATTTCCTAATTAACGAGAAGGCTTTAAAGACTATGCAAAATCATACGGCACAGACCTCCACCACCTCCTGTAACCCGTCAGAGCTGACTCCGGCAGGATTCACTCATCATTACGGCATCGTTAACGGGGTAAGGCTGCACTATGTTGCCGGGGGTAATCCACAGGGAGAAACGCTGGTTCTGCTGGCTGGATTTCCGCAAAGTTGGTATTCATGGCGTAAAGTTATGCCGGCTCTGGCCGAGAGTTACTACATTATTGCTCCAGACTTGCCAGGTCAGGGGGATTCAGATAAACCTCTCGAGGGTTATGACACTCAGTCTGTTGCCACGGCTGTTCATGCTCTATTACAACAAATTGGTGTGACGCATTATTACCTTGCCGCTCATGATGTAGGCGCCTGGGTTGCTTATCCTTACGCGGCCTTATTTGGTGATGAAATTAAGAAAATGGCTATTCTGGATGCGGGGATCCCGGGAATTACTTTACCTGATGCTTTGCCACATTCAGGTGACAGAAGCTGGCGCACCTGGCATTTTGCATTTCACGCCATTCCTGATTTGCCAGAGGAATTAATTGCCGGTAAAGAGCGTATTTATCTTGATTGGTTCCTGAGAAGGAAAACGGCTGCGCCTGATGCTTTTACCGAGGAGGATATTAATGAGTATTTGCGAACCTTCACGCAAAGTGGGGCCATTCGTGCAGGGCTGGCTTATTATCGTGCACTTGGACTTTCGGCTAAGCAAAATGCGCATTTTAAAACGCTGGGAAAATTGAAAACGCCGGTTCTGGCTATTAGTGCAGAACAAGGCTCTATCGCCGATATGGCAACCCCTTTACGACCATATTTTGAAAACGTTGAGGGGACGATGATTGAGAAAAGCGGTCATTTCTTGCAAGAAGAGCAGCCAGAAGCTATTACAAAGACCTTTAAGAATTTCTTTAAATTATAAACGGTGACAGTGAAAAGGATGATGAAAAACACGTCAGGAGATATAGCTTTCATTACTATTGAAAACCCCGCTGAGGATTCGCGCGTAAAGGGATTGATTGATGGTTTAAACCAGTCACTTGAGGCGATTACAGGTGCCAGCGGCAGTAAAAATGCACGGCTTACTGATTTCGATGGCCCAAACGCCCAATTTGTTATTGGTTTACGTGGCAATATCCCGGTAGCTTGCGGAGGTTTTCGTCCTCTTGGTCCTGATAGTGTCGAAATAAAGAGCAAGACCTTAGAAGCTAAGAGTGAGACCTGCGAAATAAAGCGCATGTTTGCTATTGAAAAGGGCAAAGGCGTGGGGAAACAGATCCTCGCAGAAATTGAAGCAAGGGCGCTCTCGTTGGGCTATAAAAATATCCAGCTCGAAACTCGGTGTATTAACCAGGTAGCAGTCAATTTTTATCTGCGAAATGGCTACGTTATTATTGATAATTATGGCATTTATCAGGGTCGCTCAGAGGCTGTTTGCTTTGCGAAAAAATTGTCCTGAGCTGATTTATCGTTGTTATTTTATTGTGTTGTTTGATTGTTGTTACTTAATAATGGTTAGCTGAATATTTTTATTTAGGCCCTTTTTGTGAATGGATCCACAGAGGGGCCGCATTATTTTTTCACCTTCTTATTTCACTTTTTTGTTTCAAAGAGAGCCTTATTGAAGCTTAATTTCACACCTTGCTACATAAAGTCATATTTTTAACTAAAATTTACAAGCACATCCTGCATTGTGCGCCTGTTTTGGCGCCTTTTAAATTTGCATAAGGAGCTTGTAATGACCTCTCTGCGATCCCCCAGAAATTCGGCATTAGCTGTCGGCATTGTGGCGCTTTTAGATCCCTTGCCGATTGGCTTTTTCACCGCCGCCTGGATATTCGATATTATCTATATTTACAGTACCGAAATTGCCTGGACTCAGGCGGCGAGTTGGCTGATTGTCTTTGGATTATTCATCGCTATTATTCCTCGAATTATCAATCTGGTACAGGTTTGGGTTGGCACTGCGTATCCGCAAGGCTCGCCGGTAAAAGTGCATTTTTGGGCTAGCGCGCTGGCTATTATTCTGTCCATTTTTAATGCCTTTATTCACAGTCGGGATGCCTTTGCGGTTGTCCCTGCGGGTGTCATCTTATCCACGCTGGTGGTGCTATTGCTGCTGTTTGCTAATCTGCAACTCGCGCTGCGCGAACGCACTGCTTAAGGAAAAGTGATAATGAAAAATATCAATGCATTATCCGTTTTAGCGCTGACCTTGCCGCTATTACTGACTGCCTGCGACCAAGCCGCCAAAATATCTCCCGAGCAGCAAACCGGCAGTAATCCAGAGTTGCCGGCCGCGAAAAACTTCCTGCTACCGCCAATGCAGGTACCGAGCGGCATCGCATGGAAAGAGGGAGAAACGCCAAAAGTGGCCGCAGGGCTGAAAATTTCGAAAGTGGCTGACGGGTTTATGCATCCACGACAAATTACCGTTTTACCTAACGGCGATGTGCTGGTGGTAGAGGCCAATAGCCCGCCGGGAGTCACTAGTAAGCCCAAAGAAGTGATTATGGGCATGGTGCAGAAGGCTTCTGGCAAAGGCGGGCCGGGGGGTAATCGTATTACCTTACTGAGAAATACCAACGGTGACGGTAAAACCTGGGAAAAATATACTTTCCTCGAGGGGCTGCATTCTCCGTTCGGCGTACAACTGATTGGTGACCAACTTTATGTCGCCAATGCCGATAGCCTGATGCGTTATCACTATCAAACTGGCGAAACGAAGATAACGGATCCGGGGACTGAAATTGCAGATTTGCCCGGTGGCCCAATTAATCATCACTGGACTAAGTCTCTGTTGGCCAGTCGCGACGGCACTAAGCTCTATGTTGGCATTGGCTCAAACAGTAATATTACTGAAAATGGCCTGGCTGTTGAATATCGTCGCGCCGACATTCTTGAGGTCGATGTTGCCACGGGTGCGAGTCGAATTTTTGCCAGCGGCTTGCGCAATCCAACGGGGCTACAATGGGAGCCGACAAACCGGCAAGCTATGGGCCGTGGTTAACGAGCGCGACGAAATTGGTGCCGATTTAGTACCCGATTATATGACCTCAGTTCAGGATCACGCTTTTTATGGCTGGCCTTACAGCTATTATGGGCAGCACGTTGACCAACGAGTCAGGCCACAACGGCCTGATTTAGTTGAAAAAGCCATTAAGCCAGACTATGCGCTGAGTTCTCACGTTGCTCCATTAGGCCTGTGGTTTTATACCGGCACCAATCTACCCGCAGAATATCGCGGTGGCGCGTTTATCAGCGAACATGGTAGCTGGAATCGCAAACCGCTTAACGGTTATCAGGTGGTCTATGTCGCCTTCAAAGATGGCAGACCGGTGGGCCAACCTAAAACGGTAGTTAGCGGATTTTTGACCGATGATCAAAAACAGGTTCGGGGATTACCGGTGGGCCTGGCAATGGATAAACAGGGCGCTTTATTGATTGCCGATGATGCCGGAAATACGGTCTGGAGAGTAACCGGTGTAGATAGTCAGTAGGTGAAACTTTATATTTTATCTGAATCGATTTTGTTTAAGATCTGTATATAAAGTAACCCGATAATTAGTGCCACGAATGCTTGCGGTGTAATTAATGCGGCAAGCATTCATTTATAAAGTGACATCCTTTCAAACAAACTCTTCATTATTTACACCTCAACTTTACGAATGTTTTACGTCGCTAACTGATAACACTTTGCCTAAGCAGGCGTATATTAGTACTTATCGATTTTCTCATCTCCAGTGAAGGTTTGTGATGAAAAAGCTAACTCTATTTGGTATCTGTGCAACGTTGTTGGTGGGATTAGGCGCTAGCGCCGTTTCCCAGGCGGCTCCCTTTCCTCATGGCGGCGGCGGCCTGGCGGTGGTGGTTCCAGGAGGGGGTGGTTTCCACGGAGGTGGCCCTGGCGGCGGTTTTCACGGTGGAGGCCCAGGAGGTTATCAGCGGCGGTGCATTGGGGCGGGGGTCACTGGGGCGGACACGTATTTGTTGGCGTAGGCCCTTATTGGGGACCGGATCCTTACTACTGGGGGCCTGAACCTTATTATGCGCCACCACCAGTTGTTTATGTAACGCCACCTGCGCCACAGGTTTATGTTGAAAAGCAGGCGCCGAGTGCAAGTTACTACTGCCATAATCCAGTTGGATACTATCCACAGGTGCCACGCTGCCCGACAGGCTGGCAAAAATTAGCGCCAAGATAAGACTCGTTACGAGAATTTCGGCAATTTGAGGTTAAGTTAACATGAAAATTTTTGCCTACGCGCCTGTGGCCGTTGTTTTAGGTGCAGTAATGTTGTCTGGCTGTGTGAGTCCACCAAACGGACCAGATGTCAGGGCAATGCCAGGAACGGGTAAAAGTTATGAGCAATTTATGGCGGATGATTCAACCTGCCAAAACTATGCTCGTGGCAATATTAATGGCGATGCCCAGCGTGCAAATAATAACGCGGTAAATACTGCGGCTGCAGCAACCGTGATTGGTGCTGCGGGCGGTGCATTACTGGGTGCGGCCTCTGGCCATGGTGGTTCCGGCGCGCTAATTGGTGCAGGCAGTGGCCTGTTAGTCGGCAGTGCGATGGGTAATGATTCTTCAATGGGTAGCAATGACGACATTCAGGAACATTACAATGACGTCTATATCCAGTGCATGTATGCCAAAGGAGAAAGAGTGCCTATGCCGGCTGGATTCAACCAGAGCTATCAGTCTCAGGATTCAGGTGTTCCGCCAGATTATAATCAGCAGAGCGAAGGGGGCTCCACCTGACTATTACCCGCAGGATAACCAGGGCGTGCCACCAGATTATCCTCAGTAACTCTGTTTAAGAGTGAAAGCCAGTAATAAAAGTATAAGTAATCGAAGTTATCAGCAGTAAAAAGCCCGGAAATAATGCGACCAGATATCGCATCTGTTTCCGGGCTTTTCTTTAAAGCGCGACCTGACGACTGATTTCTACTACGCGATCGCTGGGTAAGTGGTAATGATCGGTGATATGAATATTATTTCTCACCATCAGTGAGAAAATATGCCGCTGCCACGACGGAAGACGTTTTTTCCCGTCGCCACGAACAATATTTTCATGACCGACATAGAAGGTCAGATTCTCTCTGTCGATGCCCAGATCGGCTATTTCCTGATAACCCAGTAATTGCGCAATATGTCGGCTCTTCGATAAAGCCGTAATGGGCAATAACGTGCCAAAAGTTTGGTGCAATTTCCTCGATTTCAAGCCTGTCTTTTGCCTCGACGCGCGGGATATTTTCAATCTGTATATTCAGCGAAATCACCTGAGCGTGCAGTGAGCCATTACGCGTGACATGCCAGCGCATAATTGTTGGTGTCTCGGTAGAACGAGTCAAAAATACCGCCGTGCCTGGCACGCGAGGGATCTGATGCGTCTCGATATCGGTCAGAAATTCTTTAACCGGCATGGTTTTTTCACGCACGACGACGGTGGCAATTCTCACGCCGTGATGCCAAATCATCATGATGCTATACAATGCTATTGCCATCAGCAGCGGAATATAACCGCCCTCAAATATCTTGACCATATTTGCCGTTAAAAAGCTCAGATCAACAATAAAGAACACGCCCGCGATCAGCGCACTGACCCATAAGCTCCAGCGCCAGACCTCACGCATTGCAACATAAATTAATCCGCTGGTCATGATCATGGTGAATGAGACGGCGATACCATAGGCCGCGGCCAGGCGATCGGAGGATTTAAAGAATACGGTAAGAAATATTGTAGCAACCATCAATAACCAGTTAATGGAGCCAATATAGATTTGCCCATAACTTTCTGCCGATGTCTGCTTAATTCTTAAGCGTGGCAACCAGCCAAGCTGCATTGCCTGACGAGTCATGGAAAAAGCACCACTGATAATAGCCTGGCTGGCGATAATAGTGGAAAGGGTGGCCAGAATGACCAACGGAATAAGCATACCGGGCGGGCAAAGGCGATAGAAGATATTCTGGGTAATATCCGCACCAGATAAAATCAGCGCTGACTGACCGGCGTAATTGAGCAACAGGCTTGGAAACACTAAACCAAACCAGGCAAGCCAAACCGGGCGTTTACCAAAATGCCCCATATCAGCATATAAGGCTTCTGCCCCGGTCACACAAAGGAACACGCCGCCAAGCACCAAAAAACTACTGATGCCGTGAGAGAATAAAAATCTGAAGGCGTAATAGGGATTAACCGCGGCTAATACCTCCGGGTGCTGCATAATGCCCCAAATTCCCAGACCGCCAATCACCACAAACCACAGCGCCATAATTGGGCCAAACAGTTTACCAATCTTGGCCGTGCCCATTGCCTGAATAGCAAACAGAACCAACAGGATCACTACCGTAACCGGCACAATATAAGGTTTTGATTCTGGCAAGACCATGTTTACCCCCTCAATAGCAGAGAGGACGGATATAGCAGGGGTAATAGCCCCGTCACCATAAATAAGCGCAGCGCCGAATATCCCGGCGAAGACAACTAACGGGCGGTTTTTCTTTTGGGTAAACAGCAAAGACATTAATGCCAGTATTCCACCTTCGCCGTTATTGCTCATGCGCATTGCAAACATGGCATACTTTGCGGAAGTGACGATCACTAACGTCCAGAAGATTAATGATAACAATCCGAGAACTACCTCGGGGGAAGAACCACCGCCTGATAAATACAATACGGTTTTCAAAGTATAAAGCGGGCTGGTTCCAATATCTCCAAAAACAACTCCGAGTGCTCCTAGTGCCAGCAACTTAGTTCCCGCCGGTGCTTGCTCTTGATCTTCCATTACGTTGTCACTTGACATCCAGTAATCCTCAAAAGTTTCCAATTCAAATAGTTAATCGCTAATTCATGCAAGTTTTATCCGTTTCCTGCTACTAAAGGTCGCTATACTCAGAATAGTCACATTATGCCGCGATGCTAATGTAAACTTGTTTTATAAAATTACGATGAACAGTGAAGAATTGAGAGCATCTGTTTAATAATTATATTGAATAATGGCGCACAAATTTGAACCCTATATGCCAAGTGAGGGTCTATGAACTTTCGTTTTAACGTCAATGCGGCTAATTGGCGTCTATTGCCTAACGCGTGGGATGGGGTTGCTTTCCCCCTGATTATTGGTTTGATAGCCATGGCCGCGGTGGGTTTTCATCAAACTTTATTGCCCATTGCCAGCCTTAAAACTCAGGCTATTTCACTCGATCCGCACAATTTACCCGAATATGCTTTGCGAACCACGCTGCGCATGTTGGTTGCGATGTTTGCTGCGCTGATATTTAGTCTGGTCTATGGAACATTGGCTGCAAAAAGCCGGCGCGCTGAAAAGGTATTGGTGCCGATTCTGGATATTCTGCAATCAGTTCCTGTACTCGGCTATATTTCCTTCACTGTGACTTTCTTTATTGCGCTGTTTCCCGGCCGAGTTCTTGGCGTAGAGCTCGCAGCTATTTTTGCGTTATTTACTAGCCAGGCGTGGAATATGACCTTTAGCTTTTACCAGTCGTTGCGTACCGTTCCTCGTGACCTGGTAGAAGTATCCCGCGGTTTTCACCTTACTGCCTGGCAGCGATTCTGGAAACTCGAGGTGCCTTTCGCCGTACCTGGACTGATATGGAACATGATGATGTCTATGTCGGGAGGATGGTTCTTTATTGTCGCGTCGGAAGCGATAACCGTGGGCCATAACACCTTTACTCTGCCGGGCGTAGGGGGATATCTGGCTGAGGCGATTCTGAATAAAAATATTCACGCCGTGGGTTGGGTATTGCTGACCATGTCACTGGTGATTCTGGCCTACGATCAGCTGTTGTTCAGACCTTTGGTTGCCTGGGCCGATAAATTTCGCATGGAAAATACGCGCTCCAGCGCTGCGCCAACCTCTTGGGTGCTGGATTTAATACGACATACGCGTTTGATTCATCAGCTATTAACGCCAATTGGCCTCTTTTTTTCAGCTATTGCGCGCATACCGTTTCGACTTCCAACTCGTAAACAGTCCCGCCCGCCAGTCGAGCAGAAAAAGCTATCCCGACGGGGTGATATTGTCTGGGCAACGCTGGTTATTTTGCTGACGATTTATGTCGCTTATCGGGTGATTAGCTATGTGCAGACGGGAGTCACTCTTGGGGATGTCGAGCACGTATTAGTTCTGGGGCTTATTACGCTGCTAAGGGTCACGCTGCTGATTTTTATTTCCTCGTTAGTCTGGGTTCCGCTGGGCGTGATGATTGGCCTGCGTCCCGGATTAGCAGGAAAAGTGCAGCCTATTGCCCAGTTTTTGGCGGCTTTCCCCGCAAACTTGCTCTTTCCTGCGTTTGTTATTGTGATTGTGCATTTTAATCTGAATCCCGACATTTGGCTTTCCCCGCTGATTGTTTTGGGCACTCAATGGTATATTTTATTTAACGTTGTAGCCGGAACCACGGCGTTTCCAAATGATTACAAAGAAGCCGCAGCCAATTTTCATATTCGTGGCTGGCAGTGGTGGAAAAAAGTCATGCTGCCCGGCATTTTTCCGTACTACATTACCGGTGCGATTACCGCATCGGGTGGTGCATGGAATGCCAGCATCGTCTCAGAATTTGTGCAATGGGGAGATACCAAAGTCACGGCTCACGGGCTAGGAGCTTATATTGCTCAGACTACCGCAGCCGGCGATTTCCCTAAAATCATTCTGGGGATCGCCGTGATGGCCCTGTTTGTGACCCTGTTTAATAGGCTGCTGTGGCGGCCTCTCTATGCTTTCGCTGAATCCAGATTCCGTGCAGATTAAGGACGATTACCATGTTAGATAATCAAAAAACGTCATCTGACGCTCTGAAAAACTCAACAGAAGAGCGTCAGGATATTCTGGCGGTAAAAAATGTCAGTCATGGCTATGAGAAGGCCCATGGCGACGTATTAATTCTGGATAATGTTAATTTAACGCTGCAAAAAGGCGAGATTGTTGGGTTGCTCGGACGCTCCGGCTCAGGGAAATCAACCCTGTTGCGCATTATTTCCGGCCTGGTCACGCCCACTTCAGGGGAGGTCGATTATTTAGGCCAGCCGTTGCAAGGCCCGGCGAAAGGCGTCGCGATGGTATTTCAGACCTTTGCGCTATTTCCGTGGCTGACTGTATTGCAAAATGTTGAAGCAGGGCTTGAGGCTTTAGGGGTTGCCGCGGCAGAGAGAAGAACTCGATCGCTGGCCGCTATCGACCTGATTGGTCTCGACGGTTTTGAAAATGCTTATCCCCGCGAACTGTCTGGCGGCATGCGTCAGCGCGTAGGTTTTGCTCGCGCGCTGGTCGTTGACCCCACGCTGTTGCTTATGGACGAGCCTTTTTCTGCTCTGGATGTGCTGACGGCAGAAACGCTGCGTACTGATTTACTTGACCTGCTGGAATCAGGGACATATGCCGATTAAGTCGGTGTTAATCGTTACGCATAATATTGAAGAAGCGGTGTTTATGTGTGACCGAATTCTGGTGCTGTCCTCTAATCCGGGCAAGGTTGTGGCCGAGATTAAAGTGCCGTTTAGTCATCCACGTAACCGACTGGACCCGGTATTCCGTCGTCTGGTCGATGATGTTTACGCCAAAATGACCGCCAGACCCAACAGTGACAACGTTAAGAAAGGGCTTAAGCTGGGCACTCGGCTGCCACATGTTTCCACTAACCTGATGGCGGGGCTAATCGAAACACTGGCGGGCGAACCTTACCATGGTCGTGCGGATATGCCTGATATTGCCCGCTCGCTGCATCTTGAAGTCGATGACTTGTTCCCGATTGCCGAAGCCTTGCAAGCCCTTGGATTTGCAGACGTTCGTGAAGGCGATATTTTCCTGACTCCTCAGGCCCGAAGCTTTGCCGAACAGGACACTCAGCCTCGTAAAATCATGTTTGCCGAGCATCTACTGCGCTATGTTCCACTGGCAGCGTTGATTAAAACGGTCCTGGACGATCGCCCAGGGCATCGTGCACCCAGGGTTCGTTTTGAGCAGGAGCTGGAAGATTTCCTCTCAGATAGCGCGGCTAAAGAAACCTTAGACACGGTGGTTAACTGGGGCCGTTACGCAGAGATATTCTCCTACAATGATCAGACTGAATATTTCAGCCTGGAAGACGTAGAGTAGACTTTAAAATTAAACGTTAAGTTAACGTCTACGTTAAAACTTAATGCCTACGTTAAAACCCAAAAGTACAGGTGTTTTACTTCTCCCGCGCAGCACGACGATAAAGCGTGCTGCGCGCAATACCGAGTATTTTCGCCGCTTTACTGACATTACCGTCACAATTTTGCAAGGTTTCGGCGATGAACTGCTCGTCATGATGTTGTAGATCTGACTGATTTTGAAGATTTGACTGCACGGGCGATTCCTCCAGCTGGTATTTGCCGGGCAGGTTATCGCAATCTAAAACCTGACCATCGTCGGCCAATGCCAACAACACTTTAAGCAAGCTACGCAGCTGACGGACATTGCCTGGCCAAGGGTGTTTTGCCAGTCTTTCCAATAAAGTTGGCGTCAGTTGAACCTCTCTTTGCTCGCCACCCAGTTCACGCCACAGTTGTAAAATAAACGCCGGCAGTGAAGGCCATTCACGCAGTGGCGGAATAGTCATAGAGAATTCTTGCAGCCGATAGAGTAAGTCCTCACGGAATTTTCCTTCGGCAACCAACTGAGTCAAATTACGATGCGTGGCGCAGATCACCGCAAAATTAACCGGCCAGGATTGGCAGGAACCTAGCGGGGCAACTTCTTTCTCCTGTAACACGCGCAGCAGGCGGGTTTGCAATACCAATGGCATATCGCCAATTTCATCAAGAAAAAGCACGCCGCCGTCGGCCTCACGAATTTTTCCAATATAGCCATTTTTACTGGCACCGGTAAACGCGCCGGGTTGATAGCCAAATAACTCAGACTCTATCAATGACTCGGGAATTGCCGCGCAATTGATCGCCACAAACTTCCCCTTACTCCAGCGACTTTGCTGATGCAGCATGCGGCTAACGTACTCTTTACCACTGCCAGTTTCGCCCAGAACACACAGTGAAATGCCAGCATCCAGCAGTCGCACCATTTTTTTATTTTCATTACGCAACGAGAAGGAATAATCGGTTGGGTGAATGGTTTTTACCGGCTGATGACTCTGCTTCGGCGCGCGCAGGCGGAAATAATAACGTTGCAGGTTGTGGGTAAGCAGTGGCTGCGGAATGCTATTGGCATTTTGCACGTTCTGCGGGAAAAGTTGCTGGAAGGTCAGGGCGCCGAAGTTATCACGGCTGAGATTAAGCTCGCGCATCGCCATTCTGTTGGCAGACATCAGCACGTTATCAGAGAAGATAAGCAGCAGCTCATCAACATTATCAATCCCTTGCACCTGTGGATGCAGACTCATTAGCCACTGATCGGGATGCAGGCTCTGCTTCATCCATAGATATTCGATATATTTCGCGGCTTCTTTAACCCACGCCAGCGTGTTGGGGTGTGGGAAATTAGCCGGCCCGGAGATATCCAATACTCCGGCGATTTGGCCATCTGGCGCTTGCAGAGTCATCGCTGCGCAGTAAAGCCCTTGATTACTGGTCAAATAATGCTGATGAGCATAAATCTCACAGCTATTGTCAATCGCCAGCGCAGTGCCAATCGCATTGGTTCCACGTCCGCATTCACTCCATAAATTACCCGGTGCTAAGGCAAAACGCTGGGCTTTTTGTAATGCCTGCATATCGCCAAAAGTATTCAGTACCAGTCCGCTGGCATCAGAAAGCACCACTACCGATTGCTTATCGGCAGTCTTTTCGGCTAAAGCCTTAACGCCAGGCTGGGCGATAAGCTGTAGGGCAGAATTGTTAGCAAGCAGATCGGCCAGTTCACCTTTCTGAATGCGAGGAAAATCATCGGCCTGGCGATCGATTCCATACAGCTGACTGCGAAACCAAGACTCACTGAGCAGCGGATCCGCGGATTTCTGAGCGTTATTGACGACTGACGAATTTCCCTGCATTGAAGACCCCATGCTTGTATCGAAAGTGTTGCAGTATTGTAGTCAATGGGTTCTTAAGGTGTTGCGATTTGCAACACAGATACGGAAATTTTCTTTAAGAGCACAACATTTTAAACTCGTCTTTTAACTTAATTAAATGATTTTTATATACATTTAAAATAAAGGATGGTTTTAAACGTTTTTGGCACGGCCGATGCAACACAGATTATGTAACCGCCGCAGTGCAAAACAACGCAGAGACGGTGGACAATTTTTGAAAGCTGTACCCTACATAAAACAAGGAGTTTGCGATGCGTTACGCACATCCCGGAAAACCGGATGCTTTGTTCTCTCTCAAAGCAACCTATGGCAACTACATCGGTGGCAAATTCGTAGAACCGCTCAGCGGTCAATATTTTATGAATACATCGCCAGTCGATGGCAGTGATATTGGTCAGTTTCCACGCTCAGATGAAAAAGACATCAATGCTGCACTCGATGCTGCCCATCAAGCCGCTGACGCCTGGGGCAAGACCAGTGTTCAACAACGTTCCACTCTGCTTTTAAAGTTAGCCGACCGTATTGAAGAAAATCTCGAATATCTTGCCGTCGCCGAAAGTTGGGATAACGGTAAGCCTGTTCGTGAAACCCTTAACGCTGACCTGCCGCTGGCGGTAGATCATTTCCGCTATTTCGCAGGGTGTCTGCGTGCGCAAGAAGGCAGTGCAGCCGAAATTGACGAAAATACAGTGGCTTATCATTTCTATGAGCCGCTGGGCGTGGTAGGGCAAATCATCCCCTGGAACTTCCCACTGCTGATGGCAGCCTGGAAACTGGCACCTGCGCTGGCGGCTGGTAATTGTGTGGTGCTCAAACCTGCGGAGCAAACGCCGCTGAGTATTACCCTGTTGCTGGAACTGGTAGGTGATATTTTGCCCGCTGGCGTGCTTAATGTGGTTCAAGGATTTGGGAAAGAAGCGGGTGAGGCATTGGCTACCAGTAAACGCATCGCCAAAATCGCGTTTACCGGATCGACCCCGGTTGGCCGTCATATCATGGCCTGCGCGGCGGAAAATATCATTCCTTGCACCGTCGAGTTGGGCGGGAAATCCCCAAATATCTACTTTGCCGATGTGATGAACGCGGAGCCAGAGTTTATCGAGAAGGCGGTTGAAGGCCTGGTATTAGGCTTCTTTAATCAGGGTGAAGTGTGTACCTGCCCATCACGCGCGTTGATCCAGGAATCGATGTATGAAGATTTTATGGAACGCGTGGTAGCTAAAGTCGCCACTATTCGTCGTGGCGATCCGCTGGATACCGACACCATGATCGGTGCTCAGGCTTCTCGCCAGCAGTATGACAAGATTCTCTCCTACATTGATATCGCTAAAGAAGAAGGGGGTCGCATCCTGACTGGCGGTGAACGCGCATCAATCGGTACGGATTTTGATAACGGTTTCTATATCCAGCCAACGTTAATTAAGGGTGAAAACCAGATGCGTTCCTTCCAGGAGGAAATTTTTGGGCCGGTTATCGGTATCACAACCTTTAAAGATGAGAATCGAGGCGCTGGAAATTGCCAATAACACTCAGTTCGGGCTGGGCGCTGGCGTATGGACCCGCGATACCAATCTGGCTTATCGCATGGGTCGTAATATCAAGGCGGGTCGCGTCTGGACCAACTGTTATCACATGTACCCGGCTCACGCTGCTTTCGGCGGCTATAAACAGTCAGGCGTCGGGCGTGAAACTCACAAAATGGCTCTGAGCCAATATCAGCAAATCAAAAACTTGCTGGTTAGCTATGACATCTCGCCGTTAGGTCTTTTCTAAAATTCTCGAATTAAAGGAATAAAGATGAAAACGATGAAAGCCGCAGTCGTCAAAGCCTTTGGTGAACCTCTGGTTATTGAACAAGTGCCGATCCCTGAAGTGGGATCGGGCCAGGTACTGGTTAAAATTGTCGCTACTGGCGTATGCCATACAGACTTGCATGCAGCCGAAGGCGACTGGCCGATCAAACCGCAACCGCCGTTTATTCCCGGACACGAGGGCGCCGGTTATATTGTGGCAGTAGGTGAGGGCGTAAAGCATTTGCAGGAGGGGGATCGCGTGGGCGTGCCGTGGCTATACTCCGCCTGTGGCCATTGCGAACACTGTCTCGACAAATGGGAAACCCTGTGCCTTTCGCAGCAAAACTCTGGTTATTCCGTTAACGGTAGCTTTGCGGAATATTGCCTGGCGGATGCCAACTATGTGGGTATTTTGCCAGAAAATATCGGCTACAATGAAATTGCGCCGATACTTTGCGCAGGCGTTACGGTTTATAAAGGTCTGAAAATGACTGATACAAAACCGGGCGACTGGGTGGTTATTTCCGGCGTTGGTGGCCTTGGGCCACATGGCGATTCAGTATGCTGTAGCGATGGGGCTTAATGTTGCAGCGGTTGATATCGACGACAAAAACTGGCATTTGCTAAACGTCTGGGTGCCAGCGTGGTGGCCAACGCTAAAAATGTTGATCCGGCAAAAGTATTCCAGGAAGAGTTTGGCGGCGCTCACGGCGTGCTGGTTACGGCAGTTTCGCCTAAAGCTTTTGAGCAGGCGATTGGCACGATGCGCCGTGGCGGCACTATGGTATTAAACGGTTTACCTCCGGGCAAATTTGACCTGTCGATTTTTGATATGGTGCTCGATGGTATTACTGTTCGTGGTTCGATCGTGGGCACTCGGAAAGACCTGCAAGAAGCGCTCGATTTTGCCGGTCGTCATAAAGTCGCCGCCAATATCTGCCGTCGAGCCTCTGAGCAATATCAACGATATTTTTGCCCGTATGCATGCCGGCAAAATTGAAGGGCGTATCGTTGTAGATTTGGCACTTTAATATTGTGCTTTATCTATCAAATTAGATTAAACCAAAGGCTCCTGCGGGAGCCTTTATCTCTCTCTACTCTCAAGAAGAACGTTAAAGACTCAAACAGATAAAATCAACATAATCAATGAGTATCAGTGTGAGACTCTCTCCAGTCGTTAATCATTTGCTGGGTAACTTCCTTCTTGTAACAGATTGGGGAATAGCCACCGGCACGACTCCAGGCACTTCGCCCACCGCAGGAGCTTCCGTTTCTGGCGCTGTTAAATGGGCAGGCGCAAGTCCCAGGATAAGATGATATTGAGTCATCAATTATGGCCTGTTTGACCTTATCGTCTGAAATTGTGCCTTTTGCTGCTGCAAGGTTGCTGATAAAAAGGGGAGAAAATAAAAGAGAAAAAGCTAACAATCGAGTAGTTCTTAACATTAACAATGCCTCCTTAGGAATAGTCCTACCAAGATTGCATCTTTATATTATTATTTAAACTAAAAGTTTAAAGTTATTGAAGTATGTAACCAGAGTTGAGTGAGCGAAAGTATCAGCACCAGGATAAGTCCTTGTAGCATGACAACTTTTGGCGTATTCAACCCATTGTTCGGCGACAATTCCACAGCCCGCTGTAAAATTTCATATCTCCGTGAGCCTGTCGTGATTCCTCGTCACATCGCCATCTACCTCAAAAGAAGTATTAAAAGTCCGCCTGTTGTTAAATTGATTTCGCATTCCGTAACTTTATAGGGGTTGGGAACAAAGAAGTGCTTAATATGTTCAGGTATAGTCCAGCATTGCCAAATCGACTGCCGGGTAATATTCAGAATGCGTTCTATTTTGAGGTCAGTCTGGGGATCAAGCTTCATTGCTCATATCCTCTTAAAATTGTTTACAAGTCATAAGACCTTTCAGTATTAAAATATGTAAAACAAAGGAATGAAAGAGTGCGGCACGTCTGGAATTGCAACAGTTTTGCCAGCCTGGTGAACCTAGTTTGTTGATATCATAAGCCTGACGTTCATCTTGGCCGCAATTTCAGTTATATTGTTAAATATGTCACAAATCCATTGATAGGAAGACGTTGCCACATGATTAACCGCTTCACCCTTGTTGCCATCACGGCAGCGTTTGCGCTGACCGGATGTGCAAAGATTACCGCCGCTACTTCAGCTACCGGTTCCGCAGTAAAATCTGCCGCTGATTCAGTCCTGATCCCTAAACTCAACACGCCAGATTTTTCTAGCGGCCCTACAGTGGTCACCGTTAAACATGTTGCTACCTTGGCAGATGATGGCGAGCCGTTGTATGTCACGATTGACGGTACTGATGCGGGTATTCTTGCTATGGGTCAAACGGTTTCATTGCATGTCGCAGCGGGTAAACATAAAGTCGGCGGCTATGCGCGTTCATTGATAGGCAGAGTGACACTGTCACCGGTTGAGGTCACTACCAGCACTCATGCAGACCAGCATGTCCAATATGCTGTAACAAATACCTCACCGGCATTTACCGTGCGTCCATCAACGAAAGTGTATGTTGCTCCGGTTATTGCGCCAGCGCCAGCGCCGGTTGTGACTGCTCCAGCAGTGACAGTTCCAGCAGTGACAACGCCTGTAACTGGCACGACTTCGCCTGCTGCAACTTCTACTCCTACAACTTCTACCTCTGCTACCACGACGACACCAACGACGACTACTACGACGACAACACCGTCAACTGCAACTACATCTTCTTCGGCCGCTACGACAACGTCTTCTTCAACAACCACCGCAACGCCGTCGACTGGCTCGAGCACAACGTCTTCAAAAACTACAACGCCAGCATCAACGTCAACTTCTGCTGTGACAACAACGCCTACTACTACAACGCCTACTACTACCACACCGACTTCAGGCACATCGACAACAACGACTACGCCATCGACCGATACGGTTCCAACGGCACCGAGTTTGTAAGTTTGTTGCCAGAGTTCAGTCGTGACAATAAAGAAACCCCGGTAAAATTAGCTGGGGTTTTTTGTTAGTGCCAAAGGATAGGATCAGGGAAATAAATAAAGTTATAGCTAGAGAGGTATAAAACTAGATTATAAATCAGTAGGGGAGCTTAAATTAGATCTGAGGCTTTAGATATTTCATATTGTCTCTATAAAATCGTAGCACCATAGTGGGGACATCGATTTCATAATATAGGTTGGTTTCATCTTCGCTATGAAAACGATGAGATATTTTTTTAATAAATCTCAATGCGTTGGAGTTATCTTTGCGGGCATCTACAATAACAGTATTAATTCCAATGGCGCTCATTGCCTGGCACATTAACAAAATGCTTTCAATGGCCGAGCTTAACGTTTTTTTCTCTGTTAGTATCCAACTCCCACACTGAGCTATGCTTTTTATACTATCCACATTGTAGGCCCGTATAGTGCCAACTGGGATAGCTATATCTAGTCTGACTATTAGAAAATAGTACTCTTTACCTGCCGTTTCTCTTGTTTTATAACCTTCTAACCAGTGCTTCTGTACCAAGGGATCGCTATCTACCTGACTAAGAAACTTAATGCTAGAAGGCAAGACGCGAATACTGTGTATGAATTCATAATCTTCTATAGAAACAAGACATAGCTTTACTGATTTCCCAATGTGTTCCATGATATTCCCCAGCATGTGAAATATAAATGCAAGACATTGTTTTTCAATGATATTGAAGAGCAATGTGATATGGTGGAAATTAAAAATAAACATTATATTGAGTAAGTATAAATTAACATCAAAGCTAATTTATAAGACCAATTAAAATGTATGGATATGGTAAGTTATTTGTAATTTTCGGCCGAAATATAAGTTTTCCGTTGTTAAATGGCATGCTCCATAGGTTTTATTAATGCTTCTAGAAGCTTTCTTTTTGCAATGCACAATGATTTTTTTTGCTTTATCTTAATCGAGCAGTTTGATATTCCTGAAAATAAAGTCTAAGGTCATAAAGTGTATTTAAATTCTTGCAATATTTACCCGCTTAGGCGGGTTTTCTTTTATAAAACACGCCTGTAATTTTTTTGTTTATTGATAACGACTATTCAATGAGTTAACTTTTCATAAAAGCATTAATTCCAGTCATATTTGCTGATAATGTCCAAAGGCGTTCTGCCTTTTCCGCATCAATGGCGTAGGAGCGAACGCCGTGAAAAGAGGGCAGATCACTTTCATCAACCGATGCTATTTCGCAGTCTTCACAGTACAGCCCACCCAAGCCATTTAGTTGGGGAGAGGTAGCCGCCCACACTTGAGTTGCAGCACCTTGCTGTGGTGTTTTAAATGATGAGTCTGCCGAGCTTCCATCAGCGTTTAGCCATCCAGCCGCTATCATTTCATCCTGCGCAAGATAACGTTGAAGTGGCGTGAAAATCTTTCCTGGATCAACCGAAAAAGCACGAACTCCCTGATGCTTTCCGAGTCTGTCCAGATGAACGGCAAACAATGCATTAGCTGTTTTAGATTGCCCATAAGCCAGCCATTTGTCGTAATTATGGATAAACTGTATATCGTTCCAGCGAATATCTGATTGATGATGACCCGCGGACGATACTGTTATTACTCGGGCACTGCCTTTTAACGCGGGCCATAGCAAATTCACAAGGGCGTAATGGCCAAGATGATTGGTGGCAAATTGAGATTCCCATCCCAGATCATTACGTGTTTCAGGGCATGCCATGATTCCGGCACTGCAAATAATGATGTCAATATGTATGCTGGTCTCAAGAATGCTTCGGGCGAAAGCTCGTACGCTCGGTAGGTCGGCCAGATTGAGTTGGCAGATATTAATATTTTCTGTCAACTTGCTGTCAATTAAATTAGTACGGGCCAAGTCTGGATTACGAGACCCGACAATAACTTTTGCTCCAGCCGCGGTTAATGCTCGTGTTGTCTCCAGGCCTAAACCAGAGTGGCCTCCAGTTATCACAGCCGTGATGCCAGAAAGATCCACTCCGTCTAATATTTGTCCTGCAGTCGTTGTCGCATTAAAACCTGAATTGATGGGATGCTGTTTATTCGTCATAGTTACTCCTGAATTAAATCACTTAGAAATTGCTGAGCTTAAACAGTACTTATTAAGTCGCAGACCTATTATTCACACTGGACAGCTGGCTGTGAATGCAAAATAATCCATATAACTATCGAAATCGTCTGAGGTTGCTATGGATCCGCTTTCTGAAGTTCTCTCTTTACTCAGTACGCAAAGTTCATTTTTCACAGGATTGAAAGCGGGGCAGGATTGGGCAATAGCTTTTCCAGCGCCCGAGGGAATAAAGTTTAATGCGATTGTTGATGGGGAATGCTGGCTTGTCGTCGAGGGTGTAGAGCAGCCGATTCGGTTAGAGAAGGGCGACTGTTTTCTTCTTTCGCGTCAACGAGCTTTCTCACTGAGCAGCGGTCTGGCAATACCAATGACTGATTCAGAAAAAGTTTATCGTCTGATGGTCAATGGAATTGCCTCATACGGACCTGCTAATGAATTTTTCCTGATTGGCGGACGTTTTAATTTTGGTGAAGAAGCCCGATTATTGCTAGATAGCTTACCTCCGGTCGCAGTCATTAAAAGCGAGTCGAGCGAAGCCACGGTTATGCAGTGGGTGTTAAGACAACTTGCTGAGGAAGTATCAAATCCATCATCAGGCAGTGCATTGATAATCCAGCATATTGCTCACATTATGTTAGTACAATTTCTGCGTATCTATTTGACCCAAAAAACTAATAACCATCCTGGCTGGTTATTGGCGTTGTCTGATGCACGTATTAGTCGAGTCATTCAGGCCATTCATGCCGATCCCGCATACCGCTGGACACTCGAACGTCTGGCTGACATTGCAGGAGTTTCGCGTTCAACGCTAGCACTAAGATTTAAGCAGAAAGCAGGTGTTGCGCCTCTGGAATATGCTTTGCGTTGGCGAATACAACTGGCAACTCGTGAACTGAAAAGTAGCAATGCAACGATTTCCTCAATTGCACAAATGCTAGGTTATGATTCTGACAGTGCGTTTAGCCATGCATTCAAAAGAATCATGCAATGTTCGCCACGCGAATATCGTGCTGCGCGAACTTCAAAACTACATTGATAACTACATTCATAACGACAGGTGCCGTAAAGATGGAGTTGAACTTATGTGTTTAGAAAAGACCTATCAGCCCGAAATAACAGAGCAGATAATCGAACTGGAGAAAAAGCTTCATCAGCCAAAGATCCGCCAGGACGTTACGTGGCTAATGGAATTGCTGCATGATGAGTTTGAAGAGATAGGCCGTTCGGGAAGTCGCTATGATAAGCAGGATGTGATTAAAAGCCTGACAGAGCAAAATGATCAGCCCGAAATCTTTGCCACCAATTTTAAACTGAGCCAGCTTGAGCAAAGTTTGGTATTGCTGACGTACGATAGTTTCTATCAGGAAAAGCCGGGCATCAGAACACGAATAACATTACGATCATCAATATGGAAACTGAATCATGAAGACGGTCGCTGGCAGATGAGATTTCACCAAGGGACGCCGGCAGCTTGAGTTGGGGGAAATGTCAGAACTGAAGATCATAAGCACAGGTCTATTAAAGCCCAAACACCCAGAATCCACGTAACGACACCTAGGTGCGCATAATGTATATTATGTTAAATTGCGTATTGAGAGATATGTTGAGCAAGACGTTGACCGTACCTCCATATAAAGCTGTTTACCCTTGGCTGGCCATTGGGCCGTTTATGCCCTAACCCATCACAAGAATCACTGGCGGCCATTCCTGATTAGGTCATCCGTTCAGAAATATCAATCAGAAATAACCGCCTGCGAATTGACGTCATATCGATGACCGCGTGTTTCTACTAAATATCTTTAACCGCCACACCTGAATGGCTGTCATAACCTACGCGGCCAATAAACGGCAAACGCAGCGCCGGCGAATTAAATTCAACGCCAAGGTTTAATCCCAGAATATTTAATCTCAACAGCCTTCCTGCGCTCCCACAGTGAAACCTAACAGCCCCAGCAATGAAACCTGTAGACCTTTACCCGACGGCGGCAATCCTATTGGCCGCGTCAATGGACGGTAATCTTTGCCGATGGCATTGGAAGGCAAATCTAATCCCAGCTGCGGAACCACGCGGCCAATATGCGCCATAAAAGTATTACTGTTCGGTCCCGGATAAGCATGATAAGTCTGCGGGAACGGATAGCTTTTAATAGCCGCTTCAATTTCGGGGATCATCGCCTCCGCTTCTGGGCCGCGGCGGTCAACCAGAGTCGAGGCCTCGAACCAAACCAGTAGCCATCTGGAATCGCATAGTTTTGGCGCACGACATCGCCGCTGCCCCAGCCAATTACGTCATAGCGGGTGTACTGCGTTTCCCCTGCTCTTTTCAAGATAATCCACGGATGAACGGCAAACAAACCTCGCCAGCCGTAAGTCGGAGCGGTATAGATTTCAACAATGGCGGTATTGCGGAATTTATGCGGATCCGGTGCTAATGAGGCCGAATCACGTCGGGTTGTCGCCCAACTTTGGCCAATCGGATCTTGTTTAGTGTGAGACGCTTTAGCGTAACTGTAGCCGAAAGAAATAAGTAAAATGCACAAATAACCCAGACCAATCCACTTTATATAAGTCATAACGTGTCGATATATCCCTCGCGGTGTGTCTTTAAACCCTAGAGTAAAAAAATCCAGGCCGCAAGCAGGCTGAATAATCATCACTTATTCATAGATTTATCTTATCCCGCCGTATGCTTTATAAACATCTCACATGAGCATATTTCACAATATATCAATGGATAAGCGGTTAAGCAAACTCTGTATAGTAGCGGCGCGGTATTATTGTATTTATAAGTTTTCATTATAGAGATATGTCATTATGAAAAAATTGCTGTTGTCTGCCCTGATCGCCACTTCGGTTCTCATGTTGTCCGCCTGTAAGCAAGGTGACGATAATAAAGTAAAAGTTGCCATTAACACCGGTCCCGATCAGGCTATTTGGCAGGTTGTGCAAAAAGTAGCAAAAGATAAGTACAATCTGGATGTACGAGGTCATTCCGTTTAATGACTATGTGCTACCTAATGAATCTTTAAACAGCAAAGACGTTGATGCCAACGCCTTCCAGAGCCTGCCTTATCTCGAAGCACAGTCAAAAGAACGCGGTTATCATTTCGCTATTCTGACCAAAACTTTTATTTTCCCCATTGCCGCCTATTCTAAAAAAATCAAAACATTAAAGATATTCCCGATGGCGCAACTATTACTATTTCCAATGAAGCCACTACCTTGGGGCGTAGCCTGTTGTTCCTACAGGCTCAGGGCCTTATTAAATTGAAAGATGGCGTAGGTTATTTGCCAACTACTTGGATATCACAGAGAACCCGAAAAAACTGAAACTGGTTGAAGTTGATACCCCACAGTTGACCCGTACTCTGGACGATCCGAACGTCACCCTATCCATCATCAATACCAACTTCTCTCACAGGTTGGCCTTTCGGCTTCCCGCGATGGCCTGTTTATGGAGGGTGCGGCGTCTCCATACGTCAATGCATTGGTAGCACGTGCAGATGACAAAGACAGCAAGAAACTGCAAGAATTGACCGAAGCTTTCAAGACGCCTGAAGTGGCAGAAAAAGCCAATGAAGTATATAAAGGCGACGCCATTAAAGCCTGGTAAAACGTCATTTCCAGGGCCAATCTATAGCGGATTATTAAGGATGGTTAATGGCCCTTGTTAATCTCCCTTGTCACGCAATCTTCGCCACGAATTGACAGTTAAATATACAACTGGACTGTTCAAAATTATTTTTTTATGAGAAAAAACCTATAAGGCAGTATATTAATCTTCTTAAAGTGACATTCTATATTTGCGTGTTAGTATCGCAGCAACTTATTGAAGTACGCATAAGTCAGATACATACATCAACGAAAGAGATTAAAAGATGAGAACATCCTTTGTTATTTTGACATGGAATCGAGGAGAGATGCTTCCCGTATGTCTTGAAGCCTTGTATCACGCGATCAATGATAAGAAGCAATCCGAGATCATTATCTTCAATAATGCCTCAACCGATAACACTCAAAGCTATTCTGTGCTGCGTATAAAGAGAAATACCAGTCCGATATTTCAATCAAAGTTATTAATAATGATAAAAATTTGGGCCTAAGTGCATACCAGCGTTTGATCCCGATGGCCAAAGGGGATTACATTATTGAAGTTGATGATGACGTCCTGGAGTTTCCCAATGCGGTCGATGATGTTTTTGTAAAGTACTTCAATACATTTAAGAAGTTTGGCTTCCTGTGCCTGGACGTGATCAAAATGAACACACTAACGGGGCTAAACCTCCCGCCTCTGAGTATACAGATCATTTCAGTCGATGGTTTAACCGTGCAGATTGGCCCTACCGGCGGCTGGTGTGCAGGATTTAGACGAAAAGATTATCGCATGATCTCCATGTTTCTTCGAGAAATTCACCAAACTGAGTTTTAACAACGGTGAAGATGCCGTAATATCACGTTACTTCAGAAGGATGGGTAAGAAATCTGGCGTGATTAAAGACGTAAAATGTTTTCACGCCGTCGGCCCATACTATGCCAAACAGTATAGCTCCCTCGACGAGACATTGAGAAATATGAAACTGCCGGGATCACCAATCTGTCAGACGAATATAAATCTCACCAATAAGGTTTTGTCCGCCAGTGTTGATCTGGCGGACTTCTCTTCATTGCCTACCTGCCTTACCCTATCCAGCGCCCCTCCCATTTCTATTTTCATAGCTTTTTACGTACTTATCCGCTCTGCGTTTTTTATCTTACCCTTTGATTGCACAGTAAATCCGCATTCTGACACTGAGTGACCGACAGACTTTTCCTCGTGGATTTACAAAATAATCTCGAGGAAACAGGTTGTTTTTTGAGCTAAAATGATTGCGCTACGTGAAATCTGAGAATCTTCTACACCGGTTACCCCTAAGTTTTCACATAGGATGCATGATATTTGGGTTAATACTCATATAATCAACAACATATTGATAACATAACCAAAAGTGTAAACATCTATACACAAAATAATTTATTGAGCTAAAGGCCAAAAAGTCCTATATTGGCCGCGCTTTTACTAGAGCAATTACTTTTTCAATTCATTTATTCAATCGGGACGTTAGTGATAACCCCGGTTGTAGGAGAGATATGATGACGGATAAAGTCCGTATTGATACTTTAGGTGCAAATTCATTTAATGAAAACAATGAAACCTATTTGGCGAGACAAGCTGAATTTGAATCGAATGTTAGGAGTTATCCTCGCAAACTGCCTTTAGCTATCGCTAAAGCGTTGGGCGTGTGGATCACCGACGTTGAGAATAATCAATATCTTGACTGCCTGGCCGGTGCGGGAACGCTGGCTCTTGGACACAACCATCCGGACATTCTTCAAAGCATCCAAAATGTCATTACTAGCGGCTTGCCGTTACATACCCTTGATCTGACAACGCCGTTGAAAGACAAGTTTTCTGACTATTTGCTGTCTCTGTTGCCTGGTAAAGGCAAAGAGTATTGCCTGCAGTTCACCGGCCCTTCTGGTGCCGATGCTGTTGAAGCAGCACTGAAGCTGGCGAAGAAATATACTGGCCGTTCTGGCGTGATCAGCTTCTCCGGCGGCTACCACGGCATGACCCACGGCGCTCTGGCGGTAACAGGTAACCTGTCTCCGAAAGAAGCTGTGAACGGCATGATGCCAGAAGTACAGTTCATGCCTTATCCGCACCTTTACCGTTGCCCGCTGGGCATTGGCGGCGAAGCTGGCGTGAAAGCACTGACTTACTACTTCGAAAACCTGATCAACGACGTTGAAAGCGGCGTTCGTAAACCTGCTGCCGTTATTCTTGAAGCGGTTCAGGGCGAAGGCGGTGTTAACCCAGCTCCTGTCGAGTGGCTGCAGCGCATTCGTAAAGTGACTCAGGAACACGGTATTCTGTTGATTATCGACGAAGTTCAGGCTGGTTTCTGCCGTACTGGCAAACTGTTTGCCTTTGAACACGCCGGTATCGAGCCAGACATTATCGTGATGTCTAAAGCTGTGGGTGGCGGCTTGCCACTGGCGGTATTGGGTATCAAGAAACAGTTTGACGCCTGGGAACCTGGTCACCACACCGGTACTTTCCGCGGTAACCAACTGGCTATGGCGACCGGCCTGACGACTCTGCAATATATGAAAGATAACAATCTTGCAGAGAAAGTTGCGGCACAGGGCGAATGGCTGAAAGGCAAACTGGCCGACATGCAGAAACGTTACCCGGTCATCGGTAACATTCGCGGTCTGGGCCTGATGATCGGCATCGAGATCGTTAAACCAAACGAAGCGCAGGATCAGATGGGTTGCTACCCGGCTGATGGCCAGCTGTCTGCACTGCTGCAGAAAAAATGCTTCGAAGCGGGTCTGATCCTCGAGCGTGGTGGTCGTAACGGTTGCGTACTGCGCCTGTTGCCTTCCCTGCTGATCACCAATGAAGAATTGGGTATTTTCCTGGATAAATTTGAGCAGGCTTTCCTTGCCGCTGGCGTCAAACCTGTTTGAGTGGAGTGAATTACCGGATGTCGAAGTTAAACCCGATCCTTGCCGCTTCTGCGCAAAGCACCGAGGCCTACCAGCAGGCGATCGCCCAAAGTAGTGCGGCCGTTGTTCAGTGGCTGCAACAACCTGAGATGTATCAGGGTAAAACCGTTGCTGAACTGCGTGAACGTATTACGCTGGACTTCAATCCTCAAGGCCTGGGCAACCAGGCTGCGATTGAACGTGCGATTGAATACTTTTTAAAAGATAGCCTGTCGGTGCATCACCCACAGTGCGTCGCACACCTTCACTGCCCTAGCCTCGTTGTCAGTCAGGCTGCGGAAGTGCTGATCAACGCGACTAACCAGAGCATGGACTCCTGGGACCAAAGCCCGTCAGCGACCATCATCGAGATTAAGCTGATTGAATGGCTGCGTACTCAGGTTGGTTATCAGCCTGGCGACGCCGGCGTGTTTACCAGCGGCGGTACGCAGAGCAATCTGATGGGTCTGATGTTGGCGCGTGATGCCTTCTTCGCTCGTCAGGGCCACTCCGTACAGCAGGACGGTCTGGTTGGCGATCTCAAGAAGATCAAAGTTTTCTGTTCTGAAAATGCACACTTCTCTGTGCAAAAGAACATGGCTTTGATGGGTCTGGGTTACCAGTCAGTGACTCTGGTGAAAACCGATCAGTTTGCGCGTATGGATCTTAACGATCTGGCCGAGAAACTGGCCTTGGCGAAGGCCAATGGTGAGCAATTCTGGCGATCGTTGCGACAGCAGGTACTACCGATGCTGGCGCTATCGACCCGCTGCGTGAAATTGCAGCACTGGCAGCTGAACACCAAATCTGGGTACACGTTGATGCAGCATGGGGCGGCGCACTGCTGCTGTCCGAGAAGTATCGCGATTACCTGGACGGGATTGAACTGGTTGACTCCATTACTCTGGACTTCCATAAGCAGTTCTTCCAGACCATCAGCTGTGGCGCGTTCTTGTTGAAAGAATCCCGTCATTACGAGTTGATGCGTTATCAGGCGGCTTACCTGAACTCCGAGTTTGACGAAGCTCAGGGCGTGCCAAATCTGGTATCCAAATCTCTGCAGACCACTCGTCGTTTCGATGCATTGAAACTGTGGATGGGTCTGGAAGCGTTGGGTCAGAAGCAATATGCTGAAATCATCGATCACGGTGTGACATTGGCGCAGCAAGTTGCCCAGTACGTGAGCGAGCAGCCTCAGCTTGAGCTGGTAATGCAGCCGCAGTTGGCGAGCGTGTTGTTCCGCTATCGTCCAGAAGCCCTGGCGAACAGCGACGATGCTGCAATTGCCCTGTTCAACCAGAAAATTGGTGATGCGTTGCTGGATTCTGGCCGTGCTAACCTGGGCGTGACCGAGTCTAATGGCATTACCTGCCTGAAAATGACACTGTTAAATCCAACCGTTACGCTGGAAGACATCAAGCTTCTGCTGGCACTGGTAGATAAAACTGCACAGCAACTGCTGACAGCCTAATTTTCTATCCTGCATTTATGCAATAAAAAGCCGATAACTCGTAAATGTTATCGGCTTTTTTATCGTCATGATGCAAACCAAAATCAAACATTAAAAGTATCGAAACCCATAAAATCACCCTTTTCGTCCTGATCGAAAAAATAAATAGCACTATTTTATAGCAGACTCTGTAGCTATAGAGTTCACCAGATTATAGAGTGGCACATTGTATGTTGTAACTAAAGTGCGTATTTTATATTATTCTTATGATGGCCGGCTTAGGCTTAACTCTTCAGTTCATAAAAAATATCGAAATCATCCTCAGCTATCTTGATAAAATCATGATTAATATAAAATTGATTCGCAGGACTATTGCGTAAAGCCCCTAACCTGATAGCAAGGCAGCGTGTTTTGGCAATATGAGCGAGATGTTCGATGACTGCCCTGCCCAATTTTTGCTTTTGGTAATCTGGATGGATATATAAATGGTCGAGATAAAGATGATCCAGTTTATCGCGGACAACAAAGAAACCGGCAAGCGCATCCCCTACCAGAATTTTCTGTGTATCTTTGGGAACAAAACTATCCAGAAAACGACGTCTAACCTTTTGTTCATCATAACGACCTAAAGCAATAAGACTTGGCTTCATAGCTACAGCCCTAATCTCTGCAAGGGCATGACCATCTTGTAAATTAACCTTTTTAAAGACTACCATGCCCTTTCCTATTTAATTTGATGCCTGTCAGGACTGTATTTCTACAATAGCGCTACTTTATTATGTCAAACCTATCGAACATCTAACTTTTTAATATTGTAAATATTAAAATTATTGCTGAGCTTGATAATGAGTACGCCATTTTCGAGTGAAATTGAATCCTTAGCTGGCCAAGATGGCAGATTTTTAGAGTAGTTAAGGACGCTATCTTTCTGCTCTTCACTGGCATTAATAAAGGAAGCCTTATTGGTGATATTGAAGTAATTGACGATTCTTACATCATTACCATTATCCCAATTGAAGAATGACCCACCAAATCCAGTCTTGTCTCCTACTGCCCAATGGTTAACTGGCTTATAGCTACCGTAGAAGAATACCGGAGTAGTGCTTTGATCAAAGGAGGGATACTTATCGTAAATTGAAGCCACAAGCCTGTCAGCAAAAGCACTATCTGCCTGGCCCGCCATATAGTCTGAATAAAATAACAGGCTAGACTGGTAAGTTGCTGAAAACAAGAATAGTGCACAAACTGCAACTTTAGTAAAATCTTCAACCTTTATCAGAGATAAACCTATAGTTATCAATATTGAGAATACAAACGGTAAGCTCATATAGGTTCTTGTAGGTAAACCATCACCACTGACGACATTAAACAGGAAGATAGAGGCAAATATAATAAAAATAAGAACGGCAGTAATAAAGAACGTTTTCTTTTTAAATGCATTAAAAAGGATAATAAAGCATGGGATCAAGCACAGGGGGAATAACTTTAGCCCATACACTGGTTTTTTAAAGTAACCTCCTAAAGGATTACTAAACACATGGTAAAGTGTTTGGCCTACTCCCTGCTTACCCCACATAATCATATCTTTAATATAATCAGTTTTGGTGACATGGTATATTTTTAATACAACATTCAGAAGGAAGCTATTAATTATTAATGCTACCAACAACAATACACATAGAGTTAAAAAATTAACAATGAATTCTTTTACTTTAAATTCGTCTTTTTTAACCACGAGAGAATATAAAGTCTTGGCCAAAATTAGCGTTATTGGAATCGTGATAATAGATTGATAGATAGATACAGAAACAATAGCCAACAGCACACAAATGATCTTTCTATTCTTTTCTAAGAAAAAAACGCATGAACACGCGGCCAATACGGCTACAGAAATACTATCTACCTGCTGACTAAACTCTGCCTGGTAAGCAAACTGGGGCATAGCAGCAACTAACACCACGAATACCAAAGATTCTTTTGGGTTCAAATCTATATATTTTGCAGCTAATACCGATGAAAACGCCATGAGAATCAGAGCGAAAAACAAACTGGCAAACGGTGCATATGGCTCATGGAAGACATACCTATGAAGCAGTTCATGCCCCCAACGCCCTAAAGACAGCGCCTGGTAATTATTATTGAGGAATTCTTCGTCAATTGATAAAGTGAAATGACTAAGTTCAAATCCATAAACAGCTATATATGCGATGATTGCATATATAAAAATTCGTTTAAAATTGTTATCTAAAGCAATCATTTTTTATCCTTTAAAAGATATTTTGGCCTTCTTTTTACTTCAATATAAATTCTACCAATATATTCACCAAGAACACCTATCCCGATAAGTTGAATTCCTGAGAATAATAGTATTGATGCTATTAATGAAGGGTAACCGTGAATGGGGTTACCGAATACCAGAGTTCTTATAATAATAAAGAATGCATAAATAACAGAGGCCATGGAAAAAAACAGGCCAATATAAGTCCAAATCTTAAGCGGCACGGTTGAGAAGCTAGTAATTCCCTCTAGTGCGAGATTCCAGAGTTTCCAACCGTTAAACTTAGTCTTTCCTGCAACCCGTGCTTCTCTTTTATACTCTACAACCCTTGCGTCACCACCAGGCCACGATAAAATACCCTTCATAAAGAGGTTTGATTCGGGAAGTTTCAGAATATCCTCAACATAACGTTTAGACATTAATCTGAAGTCACCCACATTCTCTTCAATTTTGGTTTTGCTTAATTTATTATGAGTTTTATAAAAAAGTGAAGCTGTCGTTTTCTTTAAAAAGTTATCACTTTCTCGATCAACTCTTTTAGCAAGTACAACGTCTGCACCGTCCTGCCACTGCTGAATCATCCCTGGAATGACTTCAATAGGATCTTGTAAATCTACGTCTATCGGAATGACTGCATCACCCGTTGCGTGTTCAATCCCAGCATAAAGTGCAGCCTCTTTACCAAAATTCCTGGTAAGGTTTAATGAGACCACTAAAGGATCAGAGCATGCGAGAGTATTAATGATCGTCTCGGTCTTATCCGCACTTCCATCATTTACAAAGACAATTTCAACTTCATAGTTTGCAAAGGCCTCATACTCTCTCACTTTTGTATAAAAAAGGAGGATTGTGTCTTCCTCGTTATAAACAGGAACTGCAAGTGATATTTTCATTTTGGCTCTCTAAAAATAACAAATCGTGAGTATAAGAACCCTAGTACTAAGCTAATAGAGGAGAAGATAACCAGAGTCAAAATTGGATTAAGATGTATTTTATCTCCAGCATGGCCAACAAGATAACTTATTAACCCCATGAATATGGTAAATTGAAGATACTTAACCAAAGTCCCTTTTTGTTTAAATGTGATTTTTGAATTGGCAAAAAAAGAAAAGGTTACAGAAATTGCAAACCCAATCACATTACTTATTGACTGCGTTAGCTTTATTGCTTCGAAGCAAATGATAAAACTAGTCCAATGTATTGCTGTGTTCATTAATCCGACTAATATATAGTTAATAAGTACTTTATATTTCATGCTGGCTCTATATTGTTGAAAGGTTTTAAACGAAATCAGAGAGATTCCATCTCAATAATTGGCCAAAACTTTATAATTCGCAAACGAACAATAACGCTAATCAACTACTGTCCTCGCTCCCTTATCGTACAAGCTACTGCCTAAGAATTTTCTTGCTTCTGTTTAATATTTAGCCCGAGATTAAGTCAAATAAATATTTAGAAACATGAATGATACGTCAAAATATTCATAAGAAAAAGATAAAATTTCGTAAGGTTCATCAGCTTAGAGAATATATTTCTAATATTAAGAGCGCTCCCAGACACCATTCTTAGCCCGATTTCACCTGCAATAACCTCGCGTTAAACCCGTTTACACAATTCCTGGCACATTCCACGGCAGCACTAGAACCATTGATTACACTTAATGATTAGATAAGTTTTCTCAGTCGACCAAACAGGAGTGACTATGACCACGAAAAGACGTTCAGTGCCGGGCATTCATCCCTACGATGGTCCGGCTGGCGGCTGGGGTGCATTAAAAGCCACGGCTATCGCCGTTCGCACCCAAATGGATAATCTGACTGCCCCTGCCACCTTGTTACGCACCAATCAGCCTGATGGTTTTGACTGCCCCGGCTGCGCATGGCCAGATAAAGAGAAACATTCAACCTTTCAGTTCTGCGAAAACGGCGCTAAGGCGGTGACCTGGGAAGCGACCAGCAAACGTGTAACGCCAGAGTTTTTTGCCAAAAATACCGTAACCTCACTGCTGCAACAATCTGATTTCGAACTGGAAGGCTATGGCCGTATGACCCATCCTCTGGTCTATGATCGGGACAGCGATACCCTGCGTCCGGTCGAATGGGATGCTGCATTTAATCGTATCGGTGAGATTCTTCGAGGGCTAGACTCTCCAGACGAAGCCGAGTTTTATACCTCTGGCCGTGCCTCAAATGAAGCCGCTTATTTATTCCAGCTTTTTGCCCGCGAATTCGGTACGAATAACTTCCCGGATTGTTCTAATATGTGTCACGAAGCCACCAGCGTTGGCTTCCGCAATCAATCGGTATTGGCAAAGGCACTGTGTCGCTGGATGACTTTGACAAACCGATCTGATTATTTCTATCGGCCATAATCCAGGTACCAATCATCCACGCATGATGGGAACCCTGCATGAAGCCGCAAGACGCAATGTGCCAATCGTGGTGTTTAATCCCCTGCGTGAACGAGCGCTTGAGCGCTTTGCCGATCCGCAAAACGTTATCGAGATGGCGACCTACAGCTCCACCAATATCGCTTCAACCTATTATCCAGGTGAAAGCCGGT
Organism: uncultured Gammaproteobacteria bacterium; assembly: GCA_963747655.1. Classification (GTDB taxonomy): domain Bacteria; phylum Pseudomonadota; class Gammaproteobacteria; order Enterobacterales; family Enterobacteriaceae; genus Rouxiella. The sequence continues at coordinate 239,749 of CAVVFS010000002.1, forward strand.
GGCGATGCGGCTGCGTTAAAAGGCATCATAAAAGCCTTACTAGAGCTGGATGGAGAGATCGGCGAGCTTCTAGATCGCGATTTCATTGCTGAGCATACCCAAGACTTCGATATATTGGCGGCGGATATGGCGACAACAAGCCTGGGAAAATATTGAGAAAGAATCGGGTCTTAAACGCGATCAACTTCGAGCAAGTTGCAGCCCTGTATGCAAAATCTAAAGCAACAATAATCACCTACGGAATGGGCGTTACACAGCATAATAAGGGCACGGCTAATGTGCGGCTGATTGCTGACCTGCTTATTGTTACGCGGTAATTTCGGTAAACCTGGCGCGGGGATTTGCCCATTGCGTGGCCATTCCAACGTCCAAGGTAACCGTACCGTGGGCATCACTGAAAAGCCTTCGCCGCTTTTTTAGAAAAAATAGAACAGGTATTCGGATTTATCCCGCCGAAAGAACACGGACATGATGCAGTTAAGGCGATGGAAGCGATGGTCGATGGCACGGCCAAAGCGCTTATCTGCCTCGGCGGTAATTTTGCCGTTGCGCTGCCCGACCCAGAAAAATGCTTCCCCGCGATGCAAAAGCTGGATTTGAGCGTACACGTTGGTACCAAGCTTAATCGTTCACATCTGTTAGTGGCTAAAGAAACCTATATATTCCCGTGCCTTGGCCGTACTGAGTTGGATTTACAGGACACCGGCCGCCAGTCGGTGACGGTTGAAGACTCGATGTCGATGGTTCACGCTTCTTCAGGCAAACTTAAACCCGCCTCTGAGTGGCTGCTTTCTGAGCCTGCTATTGTCGCGCGCATGGCGAAGGCAACGATACCGCAGACCAAGTGCCGTGGATGCGAACTGGCCGCCGATTACAGCACCATCCGCGATTTGATCGAGCAAACTATTCCGGGCTTTGATAAATACAACGAACGTATCGCCGCGCCCACGGTTTCCGTATGCCTTTGCCGCCGACTGAACGCAAATGGCCGACGCCAGCGGTAAGGCGATATTCTCGGTGTTTAATGGCGTACAGAGGATGCCTCTATTGCGGATGCCGAGATGTTGCGCATGATTACTCTGCGTAGCCACGACCAGTACAACACCACAATTTATGCCATGGATGACCGTTATCGCGGCGTGTTTGGTCGTCGTGATATTCTGTTTATGAATGATGTTGATCTCGAGTCTCGCGGGTTTGAGCATGGTGATCTAGTCGATATTGAAACGTTGGTCGCCGGCAATAGTCAGCGTCTAGAGAAGATTACCGTCGTGGCTTACAATATCGCGCCCGGCTCGGTCGGCGCCTATTACCCGAGGCTAACGTTCTGATACCCCTGGATTATATCGATAAAGAAAGCGGTACGCCCTTCTTATAAATCATTGCCGGTGAGGGTGGTTAAGCATTTCGTGAGTTAAGCGATTTCTATTACTTAAGCAATCGCTAATTACGTCATTCTCCCGCTAACAAACAATCCCCTTCGAGATTTGAAGGGGTAATGTTTTAAATGCTATCTAGAGAAAAAGACACATCATCTAGCGGTCGGCTAAAACGAGTCGCGCTAAAAGGCGCTAAAGCAGCAGGACGTTCGCCACTTACCAGCCAGTCACTCATAAATCGGGTGATCCCTAAAGAAATCGCAAATCCGTGTCCACACCAGCCATATCCGTAAAGTGTATTGCTTAATCCTTGAGGGCGGTCAATTACCGGAATACCGTCCACGCTAACCGTATCGACTCGAGACGCATCAGCTTTAATGAAAGAGGAATTATCAATAAACGGAAAAGTCATGATGGCGCTAGAAATATTATTGGCCAGCGAACTTAGCGATCCTTTCCACAAACCTTCTGAGGTATAACTCACGCTTGAACCGCCGGAAAGCATCAAGGTGCCATCAAGATTCTGCTTAACCGCCAGCTTGCGATGGGCATGGGAAAGCAGATGATTGATCTTTTTATTCAGCGGATTAGTCACGTAATGCATCTGTGGGATCAGCTGCCAAAGAGGCGCTTTTTCCTGCGGTTGCAAATAAGGATCGAGCAATGCCTGAGTACCGATATTAGCAGTGAGAACCAGTTGGCTACCCACAGCAATAAACTCCCCGCTTTCCAGCTTAACGCCTGTCGCCTGCCCGGCTTCCTCCAAAATCTCAACCACTTTTGCTCCAGTACGGATAATCGCGCCAGCCCTCTGGGCTTGAGCCGCAAACTGTTGCGTTGCAAAAGTATGATCGCAAACGCCGTCATTAGGACAATAAATAGCACCAATTAGTGAACGGCTAAGTTCAGGTTCGCGTTCAAGCGTTTGTTCCAGGCTTAACACTTGCGAAGGTGAACCCAGACGCGTTTGAGTGAGCGCAATAGCTTCCATTTGCCCGCGGACTTCATGTTCACGATAGCCATAGGGCACGTCAAACACCAGTAGGCCGCCAATACGTCGATAGCCAACGCCGTTTTCAAACTCTTGCTGATATTTTTCCCATAATGCGAGTGCCACGGCTGCTACAGGCAATTCTCGTGGATCTCGACGATTGGCGCGAACGCCTCGCTCGCCCGGGCCACCCGAAGCTCCAGAGGCAATTTCGCCGGCTTCCAGCAGCAAGACTTCTTTACCGGATTTTGCCAACTGATAAGCGAGGCTAGTGCCGTAGATACCTCCACCAACAATGACAATTTCACTGGCCATGAATTTTCCTTTGATTGAGTGATTTTTGATCGGCTACCTTTTTAATTCGGTACCTTATAGACCAAATAACTATCATTTCCCGGGCCAGGATGCAAAGAAGATAAAAGCAAAAAATCTCTAATAAATCGCTGATTTATCGAAATCTATTCTTCTAAAAACTCTTTCCTCGAGCAGTCACACAAAACAGGGGTAAATGTCCATGGAATAGCCCGAACGAGCCTAGACTGGCGTACCTTCTCGTATACATAACCTCTGACTTACATCACCCGATAAACACGCTAAATACAATGGAGCCCAAAAAATTATGATCCCCGCGATAACCCCGACACAAGGTCGTGAATCATCTATTAATAATAACGCTCGGGCGATGCCTCTGATTAAACATCGTGACATATTGCGAGATACGCATATTGATACCTTAGGGCCAGTGAATATTCGTCGCATGGGCAATCTTTCATGGATTGAAAATACCAATATTGCCTCACTGGCAGCACGACTCGAGTTTATCCACCAGTTGACCTCGCACATCGTTGAGAATATTCCGGTGAAAAACACCCCGCTTACGTTGATATCTGTGGGGTCAGGCGGACTACTGACAGAAAGGTATATCGAGCAGCAGCTCAAAAAATCGGGTTATCAAGATATTAGCTGGAGAATGATCGATTTAGATTATCAACAGGATGGTTTTCGCGACAGTCGCAAAGAGTTTCGTGAAAGCATTAATAAAAACACTCTGGCTTTTACTACCGAGCAGGCATATCTCAATAAAACCAACGGACATTCTCTACAGGCCATTGAAGACCGTAACCATAGTGCCAGTATTATCCTCGCCATCGATCCGCCTTCAGCGCTTGATGGGCAAGCAGCTCTGGAACAAGCCACTATGTCAGACTGTATGATGATTCGAGGCCGGCCAGTCGATGACATCAAAAAGGCTAATTGTATTTATTTATTGGCTTCGCAAAAGGAGTATCAACCCTCATTACATCTGGTACAACAGGCGCTAGCAGAAGGTAACCAGATGATCATGTTCAGCTGCGTATTAAAATGCATTCTTGACCAACACAATGACTGCAAGGTTACTTTTAGCCCATCCTCCACTGGCCAATTATTAAATCAGGACTCCAGGCCGTTTCTGGATTCCGTACATAGAATCGCTGAACAAAGCGGGCAAAAATTAGAGTTGCCACATATAGACAAGGCTCTGGGTAAATATCTCACTAGCCTGGATAATGTCGGCATGGCTGGCACCAAATTCTTTGTCTCAGACTATGACACCAGCCTTATCCAGCTGCAGCAGCATTTTCAGGCAGGAAATAACGCCACCCTGTTTGCGGCATTTGAGCATAATCAGACGCGCTTTCAAATTTGAAGGTGTTTTAAAATTCTTTTATAACAATGTGTTGTCTGTTTATAAGCCTAACAAATCACCTGCATATAACTAAATAGAATGACTAATACGTTTTTCGCATAAGCTATGCCAATCTATGACTATACGGCGTGAAACTGCGGCATGATAATAGTTCACGTTATTATTTTAAATATACAATGAAAGCTTCAACTGTTGTTTTCTTGGAAGGTGCACAGTGCCGGATTGGTTTTCTTTAGCGTTAAGTTCTGTTTGGCCGATGCTCTCGGCTGGCCTGAACTTTACTATCCCTCTTACGCTGATCGCTTTTGCACTCGGATTATCTTTAGGTTTTATTGTCGCCCTGATCAGGCTGTACGGTCCTGCTCCATTAAAAGTCTGGTGCGTTTTTACGTCTGGCTGATCCGCGGCACGCCGCTGCTGGTGCAGCTGTTCCTTATTTTTTACGCCCTGCCAAGCGCCGGTATTACTTTGATGCGTTCCCCGCGGCGGTGATTGGCTTTACGCTAAACATCGGTGCTTATACTTCTGAAGTGATCCGCGCGACGCTGCTGTCGGTGCCGAAGGGCCAATGGGAAGCTGCGCATTCGATGAGCATGAGCTGGTCACAGTCGCTACGGCGCATTATTTTGCCACAGGCGGCGCGCGTGGCCGTACCACCGCTCTCCAATACCTTTATCTCACTGGTTAAAGATACCTCACTGGCCTCGGTGATAACCGTGCCGGAGATGTTCCTGGCCGCGCAGCGTATTGCCGCCGTGACTTATCAGCCGTTGATTCTTTATACCGAAGCTGCAGTGATGTATTTGATGATTAGCTCGGTGCTGTCTGCCTTACAAACCCGTCTGGAAGTCAGACTGGCTCGAAATACCGTAGCAAAGGAAAGTGAAGATGATAACGCTATCGGGAGTTGATAAGAGTTTTGGCCGTAACAAGGTGTTAAACAATATTGCGCTGACTATCGAAGAAGGCAGCGTGACGGCACTCATTGGTCCTTCAGGCAGCGGCAAGAGCACGCTGTTGCGCTGCATCAACCTGCTGGAAATTCCGCAGGCCGGGCAGATAAAGATTGGCAATGAAGAGATCCGTTTCACGCCAAACGCCCGCATCGCCAAAAAAGACATTCGCCGCATTTGCCAGCAGACCGGCATGGTGTTTCAGAACTTCCAGCTGTTCCCTCACTTGACGGTGTTGGAAAACATCATGGAAGGCCTGATCGTGGTGCAGAAATGGCCGCGTGATAAGGCCAGAAAACGTGCCGAGGAGCTGCTGGTGAAAGTGGGTATGCTGCACAAGCGCGACGCCTGGCCCGCCATGCTGTCCGGGGGCCAACAGCAGCGCGTGGCGATTGCCCGTGCACTGGCGCCGTCGCCCAAGGTATTACTGTGTGATGAGCCAACCTCGGCGCTGGACCCTGAGCTGTCGCTAGAGGTGGTTGCGGTGCTGAGAAAGCTGGCCGAGGAAGGCACCACCATGCTGATGGCTACCCACGATCTGCGCTTAGCGGCCAACATCGCCAGCAACGTGGTGTTCCTTGAGGCGGGTGAAATCGTTGAAAGCGGCCCGTCGCAGACAATCTTTACCCGTTCGCAGAAGCCGCGTACCCAGGCATTTATTTCTACCTTGACCGATACCCTTCCCGATTCTTGGGAAATCTAACAATAACACCGATAGCGATTATTCTAAGGAGTCACTGATGAAGGTAATAGCAGCCGCATTATTAGCGACAGCACTACAGTTTACCGTTTCCCACGTTGCTTTTGCCGAATCAGATTTGGCCAGCATCAAGTCGGCGGGCGTATTTAAAATTGGTACCGAAGGCACCTATCCGCCGTTTACCTACCACGAGGCCTCAGGCCACCTGGCCGGTTTCGACGTCGATATCGGTCGTGAAATTGCTAAACGCCTGGGCGTCAAGGCCGAGTTTGTTGAGGGTAAATGGGACGGCCTGATTGCCGGTCTGGATGCCAAGCGCTACGACGCAGTGATCAACGAAGTGTCTATTACGCCCGAGCGTAAAGCCAAGTACGACTTCTCAGATCCGTACATCGTCTCGAAGGCGGTGCTGATCGTCAGCAATAAGAACACTACCATCAAGTCATTCGCCGATCTGAAAGGTAAGAAATCCGCCCATACGCTAACCAGCAACTATGCGCAGCTGGCGCGTAAATACGGTGCGGAAATTGTTGCCACCGACGGTTTTAACCAGTCGGTAGACCTGGTTGCCCAAGGGCCGTGCCGATGCACTATCAATGACAACCTTTCTTACCTCGATTTCAAAAAGCACAAGCCCGATGCGCCGGTTAAAATCGCCGCCTCCGAGACACGATGCCGAGCAGGAAGGTATTTTGATAAGAAAGGGCAATCCTGACTTACAGCAGGCGATCAACAAGGCCCTGACCGAAATGAAGGCGGACGGTACCTATAAGCGCATCTCTAACCAATATTTCGGCGCGGACGTTTCTAAATAACTATTTTTAGAAACAATAGCTATCGCGCAGTGATGACTCTTGTTGTCACTGCGCTACTTCCTGATTATTCCTCATTTCCTTTCTTTACTATCTATCTATCTATAACGATGACTCCACTCAACTTTCCAAAAGTCGTATACGCATTATTGCTGATACACTGTTGCGATAGAATCAAGCCCTAGACACGACACAGAATAGGAACAAAACATTGACTATCGCCGCCACCAGCAAGTTTGACTTTGAATCGGTCATTGAACGCCAGTCTCATCATTCCACCAAATGGCTGGAGGTTAGTGAATTCTCGGATAGCCCATTCGGGCCAACTATCCCTCTATGGATTGCCGATATGGACTTCAAATCGCCACCTGCTGTGTGCGAGGCTTTACAGCAGGCAGTCGAGCACGGTATTTTTGGCTACAGTGAATGGTCAGAAGATTTCTTCGAGCTTTATTGCCAGTGGCAGGAAACACGGCACGGTTGGGTTATCGACCCGCAGTGGGTATTGCCCTGTGAGTCAGTGATAAGCGCCATGGACATCATTATTCGCTCCTACAGTCAGCCCGATGATGAAATCATTATTCTCTCCCCGGGTTTCGGGACGTTTAATCGCATCATCAAGCATGCCGGTCGCCGAGTCGTTGACGTGCCATTGACTGAGAATGAGCGCCATTATTCGCTGGATATTATCCGCCTTGACGCGAGCATAACACCGCGCAGCCGAATGCTGGTGCTGTGTAATCCGCATAATCCGATTGGCAAAGTCTGGCATCGTGACGAATTAACGCAAATTGCTCAGTTTTGCCAGCGCCACGGATTATTGCTTCTGTCGGACGATGTGCATCAGGATCTGGCTATTGGAGAGGTGCCTTATACGCCGGTTGCCGGGCTTGAAGAGGCAGTTTGCCGATTTACCCTTACCTTCACTTCGCCCTGCAAGCCCTTCAACCTCAGCGGATTACCGATCACTCATCTGGTGATTAAAAATGCTGCAGATTAGAGAGCGGGTCGAGTCACGAGCTTGAAGCAATTCAGTGTCCATAAGCCGAACATGTTGGGAATGGTGCCTGTGACGCGGCCTATCGTCACGGTGCGGCCCTGGCTGGATGCGTTGATTGACACCCTCGAGCCAACTACGCGCTACTGGACGAGGGTCTGCGCAATATCGCTAACGTGACATTATTTCACAGCGAAGGCAGTTATCTGGCGTGGCTGGATTTTCGAAAAACGTGGATTAACGCTCAGGCTGAGCTGCAACAGCGACTGACTCAAGACAAGCCGGTCTGTTGCTCAACAGCGGGCTGAAATTTGGCTCTTAACGGTAGCGGTTTTATGCGTTTAACTTTGCCCTGCCGCAGCTCGGAATTAGTGAAGGTTATCGAGCGTTTAGTCCAGTGTTTTAATGACTTAAAAATCACATAACAATAAGCCGTTTTAAGCATTTGTAGTTGTCGCCAAGGCAGATAATAATCCGTTGATTAGCAAACGTTAATTCTTCGGAGCCACGTGATTAATGTCAGCGGATTAAATAAAAGCTTTAATCAATACGCCGCCCTGCGCGGACGTTAATTTTTCGGTCGCAACGCAGTGAAGTCGTTTCGGTTATCGGGCCTTCCGGCTCTGGGTAAATCGACTTTGCTGCGCTCCCTCAATCTGTTGGTCAAACCTGATACCGGAACGCTACAAATTGGCGATCGGCAAGATCGATGCGGAAACGTTAACCCGTAAACAAACCGCCGAATTCCGCCATCAAACTTCAATGGTTTTCCAGCATTACAACCTGTTCAAAAACAAAACTGCGCTCGAAAACATCACCGAAATTCTGACTTGTACCCAGGAGCTCAATAAAACCCAGGCCCGCGAGCGTGGCATGGATCTGCTGTCGACAGGTGGTCTGGCGCACAAGGCCGACGCTTATCCGGTGACCCTTTCCGGCGGTCAACAGCAGCGCGTGGGTATTGCCCGTGCGCTGAGCGTCGATCCCGCAGGTGATCCTGCTGGATGAACCAACCTCCTCACTGGACCCCGAGATGCGCCGTGACGTGTTGAATCTGATTGCCGGACTGGCAAGCCGTAACTTGACCATGATGATAGTCACCCATGAGATGAGTTTCGCCCGCGACGTTTCGGATCGCATCTTCTTTATGGAACAGGGAAAAATCATCGAACAGGGAAAACCTCTCAGATATTTACCGCCTCCGCCGAGAGTCGCACCCGCGCCTTCTTACACGACTTTGCCTGAGCCCGATTATTATTATTACAAATCCGTGCCTTTGCAAAGAATGACCTGCTTACCAATCTTATAATCTACGGAAAGTCCTGCCATGAATTTCGATTTCCGCTATATGCTGAGCATTATTCCGCAGATCCTCAGCTATTTGCCGGTCACGTTGCTGATTTCGGTATTGTCTATTTTACTGGCGACCGTGCTAGGGATTATTTTTGCCCTCCTGCTGCGTGGCGGGTATTAAAATTCCCGCGGCCTTTGCCCATCTGTATATTTCATTTTTTCGCGGCACGCCGGTATTAGTCCAGCTGTTGATTATCTACTTCGGTCTGCCGCAGTTTTTCCCGGCGCTAAATTCGATGAGTGCGATTAACGCGGTAGTGCTTGGCCTTAGCCTCAATACCTCGGCCTATTTGGCGGAAATATTTCGCGCTGCTATCGATTCCGTGGACAAAGGCCAGCTGGAGGCCTCTCTGGCCTCAGGGCTTACCGTGTTTCAAGCCTCATGGCGCATCGTTTTCCCACAGGCCTGCCGCAATGCTATCCCGGCTACGGGAAATATATATATCGGACTGATAAAGAACTCATCGCTAGCGTTTACTCTCGGCGTGACAGAACTGCTGGCGGCTGGGAAATTAGCCGCCACCGAATCACTTAAATATTTTGAAGCCTATTTTGCCGTCGGCCTTATTTACTGGGCAATGACCATTATTCTGAGCGAATTACAGCGTCGTCTCGAAAAGCTCGTTAATAAACCCTACCTCCATTATAAAGGGATCGGATTTAAACAGCACGGCGTTATTCTCATTAATTAAGCCAATTTAATTAGCCAATTGACACTAATCAAGGAAACGATAATGAAGCTTTTAAAAATGGCGCTGATCGCCAGCTCGGTACTTTTGCTCACTGCCTGTGATAAGCCCGCGTCTCAGGCAGATGCCGACGATACGCCGCTGCTGCGCGTCGGTACTTCACCGGATGGCTATCCACACTATTTTGTCGAGAATGGCCAGGTAAAGGCTTTAGCGTGGATATCCTTAACGCGGTTGCCGATAAGATTCATTATAAAATTCAGTGGGTCACCTCCGATTGGGTCGGCGTGCTCGGCTCTCTGGAAACCGGAAAAGTGGATACCGTCGGTAACTTTGCCGATACGCCGGAGCGTCGCCAAAAGTATGATTTAGTCGTCGCCTATTACTACAGTGCCGCACAGCTCGCGGTCAGCATTAATAACACTACTATCCACGGCTTGCAGGATATGAAAGGCAAAACCGTGGCCGCCGATCTCGGTTCTAACTACGCCAACGTATTGAAAGAATACGACCCGCAAAATCAGATTAAAGCTGGTGAATTTCGAGAGGCAAGACGTGGTGCTCAACGCGGTGGCACAGGGCAAGGTCGATGCCTATGTTTCCGGGCAAGTGATATTACTTGGTCGCATCAAGCACAGCCATATTCCGCTAAAAGTGGTGGGCGAACCGTTTGGCGTTAAACAGGTGGCACTGCCATTCCGTAAAGATGCGCGTGGTGAAGCACTGCGTAAAAAGGTGGATGTCGCACTGGAGCAGCTTCGCGCCGACGGAACGCTGAGCAAAATTTCTGAAAAGTGGTTCGACCGCGACCTGAGTGTGAAACCTTCAGACAATGCAGCCCCGCCTGCTGCAACCGCTGCCGTCACTACCGATGTAACTGCCGCTACAAATGTAACTGCCACTACCACGACTACCGCCAGCTCAACGAAAGGATAATCGTCATGTCTTCGCTACACCTTGCCCTGTTTCTTGACCCTACTGGCTGCCACTATGCCGGCTGGCGCATGCCCTCGGCCAATAAAGTCCCACAAGCCTCTGAATGGTCGGTGTTAAAAGATTTAACCCTTAAAGCTGAAGCCGCCAAATTTGACATGGTCTTTATGGCTGACAAGTTATCAATTGACGATATTTATAACCGCAGCTTTGCCGATGCCGTCCACCATCGCATTACAGAGCGTCCGGAACCCTTTTCAGTGCTTTCTGCTTTAGGCGCTGTAACGGAAAAAATTGGCCTCGCCGGCACGGTCTCAAGTTCGTTTATTCAGCCCTTTGCCGCCGCGCGAACCCTAGCGACGCTTGACCATCTTACCGGCGGGCGCGCCGCGTGGAATGTTGTAACCTCGACTAGCGATGCCGAAGCCAGCAATTTTGGACAACAGTTGTTAAGCCATGACCAGCGTTATCTGAAAGCCGAAGCTTTTATTGATGCCGTGCGCACTCTCTGGGATACCTGGGACGATAACGCCATTATCGGCGATCGTGAAAACGGCATTTACGCCAGCGGGGAACGCATTCGCTACGCCGATATCGATAATGACTGGTTCAAGGTTAAAGGCCCATTAAACGTGCCGCGCTCGCCGCAGGGCCATCCGGTGACTATTCAGGCCGGAGGTTCAGGCGCCTTTACCGCCCTGGCCGCGCGTCAGGCTGACGCTATCTTTGCCGCCGAGAAACCTAGTCTGGCCTCTGCGCAGCAGTATTATGCCCAGTTGAAAAAACAGGTTGCCGAGCAGGGTCGCTCACCGGACAGTCTTAAAGTGTTGCCGGGTCTGCAACCGATTATTGGTGCGACTCAAAAAGAAGCCGATGATTTGTTGAATGAATTGACACAGTTACATCATCCGCTGGCAACATTGAGTCATCTTTCCAACACTATGAACTACGACTGGGGACAGCATAAGCTGGACGAGGCCGTGCCGGATATTGCTGCCCAGCTGGGTCGTCGCGAGCGCTTTGAGCCGATGCTAAATCATGCTCGTGAAAACGGTATGACCCTGCGTCAGTTTGCAAAATGGGTCGCTCGCTCTGGCTTTATCGTGGCGGGTACTGCTGAATCTCTGGCTGAGCGCATCGCTACCTGGTATCAAGAGCGCGCGGTGGATGGTTTTGTGATTATGCCTCCTTATGTGCCCGGCGCTTCGGATGATTTCTTTACCAAAGTGGTGCCGATCCTACAGGAAAGAGGCGTATTCAGGAGTGAGTATCAGGCTGATACGTTACGCGGTCACTTAGGCCTTGAGCGTCCTAGTCGTAGGGTAAATCGATTCGGGTAAATCGATAATCACCAGTGTGCCAAAGCTGCCAGACTCCACCGTGTGAGGAATGCCCGCTTTGGCCACATACAGCTCACCTGCCGCCACGATGAATTTTTCACCCGCAATGCCGAGCTGCAGACGCCCGTCGATAACCAATAAACCTTCATCATAATCATGGACCTCTTCAATTACCGAACGCTCATCCATCCGTAACACTTTAATATTAGCGTGGCCGACACGACCTAATACGCGCGAACGCCATGCTTGAGGTAATTCATTGGCTTCTTGTTGCAAAGAATAAAGAGACATCAGGCGATTTCCTTTTACTGTTTTATTATTTAAAAAATAACGCAATAAAAAAGGTTCAAAATAAAGGCAATCAATGCCCTTAATTTTGAACCCTCTTTGTCATATCGTTTTTCAGCTATTACTGTGTCTAAAGATATTGCTGTGTCTAAAGAATCAATGTCAGGAGAATCTGAAGCTATTACCGCTGCCAAATTGAGTAAACCGTAGAAATTAACGAAGATGAAATAAATTTTTGAGCATAGATTAGCGATAAAAAAGATAACGGACATCCGTTAACGGCCTAAGTCATTTCCCTCCATTATTAAGCAACTAAAGTGATTTTACATCCCCGCAACCCTCCATTAATAATCGTCTCGCTCTGCCTTATGAAGGCGCAGGATGTTTTTCTTTTTTGCCTTCAATTATTCTTACCACGATGGGAAATTTATGAAGACTTCTACCGCGATTCACTCTTTTTCTGCCCTGACACTATTAATACTTTCTGCATCGCACCCGCTTTATGCTGCTGAAAAACCACAACAGGGCGGTGATTTAACCTGGGGCGTAGAAGTTGAGCCAAGTACGTTAAATCCGCAGCTAAACGGACAAGATAAAACCGAGCTGTTACTCAGAGAATCCTATGAGTCCCTGTTGGCGCGCAAGCCCGACGGCAGCTACATTCCCTGGTTGGCAAAAGCTTATAAAGTCTCCGACGATGGCAAAACCTACACCTTCACACTGCGCGATGACGTCAAATTCTCTAACGGCGAAAAATTCGATGCCGAGGCGGTAGCCGAAAACTTTCGCCATTTGCAGGACCCGTCATACACCGCGGGTTCTGGTTTAAGCGTATTTGGCGCGCGCATTGCCAATATCGCCACACCCGATGACCATACCGTCGTCATTGCCTTGAAAGAGGTTTACAGCCCGTTCCTTTCATTCTCTAGCTATCTGAGATTGCTGTCACCGTCATCGTGGAAATCGTCGCAGCTAAAATCCGGTGGCCCAGAAATCATCGGGACCGGTCCGTTTATTCTTAAAAGCTACCAAAAAGGTCAGCAAATCCGGTTCGTGCGTAACCCTGATTATCACTGGGCTCCAGCTTATGCCGCGCATCAGGGGCCAGCCTGGCTCAATAGCGTGACTTATCGTTTCCTGCCTGAATCCTCGGTGAGAACTGGCGCGCTATTGTCGGGTCAGGTTGATGTTATTGAAGGTATTTCTGGCAATGACGCAGCAGAGTTTGAAAATAATGCCGATTTCACCTATCAGCATGCTTTAAACACCGGCACTCCTTATTCCCTGTTCCTGAATGTTAAATATGGCCCAACACAGGAGCTGAAAGTCCGTCAGGCGATATTACAGGGATTGGATATTGGACCGATTCTGAAATCGATTTATCGCGGCTAATCGTACTCGCGTGTGGGGTATTACCTCGCCGCTGGATCCTTTCTATGACAACAGCCTGGAAGGCAAATACGGCAATAATCCACAGCTTGCTAACAAACTGCTTGATGAAGCGGGTTGGAACAACAAGAGGCAGCAGCGGCATCCGTACCAAAGACGGCAAAACGCTGACGCATCGAAATTATTCAGGCGCAGGCTACTGTCCGCGACCAGCGTGACGTGCTGCTACAGGCTTTGCAGGCCGAGGCCAGACAAAAGCTGGGCATTGACCTGAAGATCCGCTATGTCGATTCCGGCACCTATACCGAAGTGCGTAAAAACGGCAAGTTTGGCTCGATTGCCAACTCCAATACGCCGACTGACGGTATTGATATCGAAAACCATTATCTGCCGATTAATGCAGGCGGATCAATCAACTACAGCCGTACCGATGCTCCGGAAATTTTGCCATTGCTGCGCGCCGCCTGGCAGACCCAGGACAACGCAAAACGTAAAGCCTTGTACGGACAATTGCAAAATTTTGCTATTGCCCAGCAGGCGCTGGCTATCCCACTTTATGAGCCAGAAGACCAGATTGCCGCCGCCAGTTACGTTCACGGTATTGGTTTCCGCCCATTCAAACAGATGCCGGAAAATACCTATGACGTTTGGGTCAGCAAGCATTGATCAGTAAAAACAGGCATTGATCGGCAATAAACGAAGTCAGCACGAGGAGTTATATCATGTCAGTTGACAGCACGCTCACGACCGAGCAGCAGTCTGGGCGTAAACCACGCAGGCAGTCTGTGTTAGTAAACCGTATCGCCAGGCGGAGTACTGAGCGGCGCGCTGGTGCTGTGGGCGGCGGTAACGCTGTCCTTTATTAGCGTCTATTTGGCGCCTGGAGATATCGTCAGTCTGTTGATTGGCGAGCAGGTTCGCACCCCGGAAATTGAAGCGGCAATTCGCGCCGAATGGGGCCTGAATCAGCCGTTGTATATGCAATATTTGCACTATCTATGGCGTATCCTGCACGGCGATTTTGGCCGTTCTTACTTGCTTAATACCGACGTTACCGGGCTGATTTTAAGCCAGCTTTGGCCAACGCTTAAAACTCACCGGACTAGCACTGGTGGTAAGCATTGTATTTGCCGTCATTATGGCGGTCGCCACCGCTCATCGCCGCTGGGGTCGTCGCATTGCCGGTTCGATGGAGCTATTACTGGCCTCAACGCCGTCGTTCTGGCTGGGGATCGTGCTGCTGTTTATCTTCAGCTTTACCCTGCGCTGGTTCCCGGTAGCCGGTGATCGCAGCTTCTCTTCGCTGGTGCTTCCGGCACTGTCTTTAGGGCTGGCTCAGGGCGCGGTGATTGCACAGGTGTTGCGTCGTGGGCTTGAAGACGCGCTCGATGAACCTTTTGCTCTGACACTGCGCGCCTGGGGAATCGGCAATACTCACCATTCGCCTACGTCATGCATTGCGTCATGCGGCTTTGCCTGCGGTAACCCTAACCGGCTGGCTGATTGGTGGCCTGCTTAGCGGTGCGGTGATCACCGAACAGGTATTTGGCCGTCCCGGGTCTAGGGCAAAATCACCGTCGATGCCGTGCTGGGTAAAGACCTGCCGGTGGTGTTGGCGGTGGCTATTTTTTCTGCCTTTGTATACGTCGTGATGAGTACGCTGGTGGACATTCTTTATTTGCTGATCGACCCACGCCTGCGTGAAGCGCGATGCTTCCAGGCGAGGAAAACTCATGAGCCAGACTCTTTCTAGCCGTTGGCGTAAAACGCCAGTATTCCCTGGGCTATGGCCTGGCGCGTGTTTTATCTCTTTCTTAGTGTGACTGGCGGTGCTGTTGCCGGGTTTGATCAGTCATTACGATCCGCTTAGCGCCGATCCGGTTAACTCCATGCTGCCGCCCTTCCTGGCAGCACTGGCTTGGCACCGATCAACTGGGCCGCGACGTGCTGACTCGCATTATTTATGGCAGCCGTTATTCCATGCTGATTAGCCTGGCGGCGATGGCGATTGCGGTCAGCGATCGGCACCGTGCTGGGCCTGCTGGCCGGTCTGGCAAAAGGTCCGGTAGACGAGTTTATCAGCCGCGCAGTGGACGTTATTTCCGCCTTCCCCGACCTGCTGCTGGCGCTGATGCTGATTGCCTTTACCGGTCCTGGCACCGTTAACCTGATTTTTGCTCTCGGCGTCGCTTCCATTCCGCGCTTCACCCGCGTAGTGCGTGCACAAACTTTCTTGTGATGTCATCAGGTTATGTTGAACAGGCGCGCACCTTTGGCCTAAAACGCCGCGTGCTGATCTGGCGACACGTTTTGCCGCACGCCATCGCTCACGTTCCCGCATTGGCGACCCTAGGGCTGGGCACCGCGATTATCGGCACCGCCGGCCTGAGCTTTCTAGGGATGGGCCCTCAGCCACCTACCGCCGAATGGGGTCTGATGCTGGCCGAAGGCAGAAACTATTTACGAAATGCCTGGTGGATTGCCGCTTTCCCCGGCGTCGCGATTACCCTGACCGTGATTTCGGTCAACACTCTGGGCCGTTACTGGCAGGCCGCTTTTGAAGGAAAACAATCATGAGCCACGAACTGTTTATCGATATCCAAAATCTGCGGATCCGCTTTCGGCGACAAAACGGTGATCGGCGGGTCTGAATCTGCAATTGAAACACGGTGAGTCCATCGCCTTTGTCGGTGAATCCGGCTCAGGGTAAAACGGTAACAGCGCGCAGCCTGCTGGGCTTGCAGGATGCCAAAGCCAGTATTACCGCCGATCGATTTCTGATCAACGGTGAAGACATGCGCGGTGCCAGCCAGCGTCGCTGGCGTAAAATTCGCGGCAGACAAATAGGTTACGTGTTGCAGGATGCGCTGGTGTCGCTCGATCCGCTGCGCCAGATTGGTCAGCAACTCGTGATGCGCTGACCGCCAGCCAAAATATCGCGCGCGGTTCTCTGCGCGCACAGTCAGTCGCGTTACTAAAATCGGTGGGAATTCCCGATGCAGAAGCTCGATTAAGCGCCTATCCGCATCAGCTGTCGGGCGGCCTGCGTCAGCGGGCATTAATTGCCACCGCGCTGGCCGGAAAGCCCAGCCTGCTAATTGCCGATGAGCCCACCACCGCGCTGGATATGACGGTACAAAAGCAGATCCTCGATTTGCTGCAAAAACGACGCGATAACGGGCAAAGTCTGCTGTTGATTAGCCACGATTTGTCGGTGGTCGGACAGCTGGCCGACCGTATTCTGGTGATGAAAGACGGCGAGGTGGTTGAGGAAGGCAATGGGAAAGCCTGCTGCGCTCCCCACAGCATCCCTATACAAAACAGTTGCTTGCCGCGGTGCCAAGTCCGGCGACGCGTGGCTTTAAACTCTCCGGTGAGCCTGGGCAGCCATTACCTGCAAAAACGATTTCTACCGCTAAACCAGTGCTGGAAGCCAGTGGACTGTTTAAACAATACGCCAAAAAAACGGTAGTTAATCAGGTGAGCTTTACCCTTTCTGCGGGAGAAACGTTAGGGATTGTCGGCGAATCTGGCTCAGGAAAATCTACCGTCGCCAAAATGGTAATGGGATTAATTGAACCAGGCAGCGGGACGATTAGCATTCAGGGCCAGCGCTGGAGCCAGGTGCCGGAGGCGGAACGTCGTCTGCGCCGCCGAGGGATCCAGTTAATCGCCCAAGACCCACTAAGTTCGTTTGATCCGCGCTATAACGTGGAGAAAATCATTGGTGAAAGCCTCGACAGCGTGGAGATTTACGGCGACGAGCGTAAACGCCGTATTCGACAACTGTTGGATGAAGTTCAGCTTGGGCCGAGCTTTATGAGCCGCTATCCTCGAGAGTTATCCGGTGGTCAGCGCCAGCGTATTGCCATTGCCCGCGCTTTTGCGCCAAACCCGGCATTGCTGATAGCCGATGAACCGGTGAGCGCACTGGATGTTTCAGTACAGGCGCAAGTACTGGATTTGCTTGCAGAAATGCAGGCTGAACATCATACCGCCCTGCTGTTTATCTCTCACGATCTCGGCGTGGTTCATCATATTGCCGACCGCGTGGCAGTCATGAAAGACGGCGTGGTGGTTGAGCAAGGTCAGGTCGATAACGTATTCCATCGCCCGGCGCACCCGTGGACTCAGCAGCTGATTAACTCATTGCCAACCTTCTGACTTAAGTCATTTTTCTTAAAGGGCGGGACTTTACAGAGCATAAACAACTCGGTAGTATCCCGCCCAGACATCAGGGTAATCCCCTTTTGCGTAAGCGTTAACGTTAACCAACGCACCATTTGCAGGCTTAATCTGCTTATTGTGCGGTGATTTTATGACTCAGCCCCAACCTTCTTTTGCACGTGCCTCTGTTGTTTCCAGCCCCGGTTTCTTTCTATTTATCGTTTTGATGATAATATTTGCCGTAGTGGCGACTAATGCCTCGTAGCTAAGCCAGAGGTTGGTTTAGTCTCGGCATCTACTTTCGTATAAACTTTATCTTGTGTAACATGGTTATCTTTTAATTTACTTTAAAGCACACAGGTTCGTTGGATTTTTAGACGACATGTGTTAAGTCAAGAGCATAAAAATGAGTTACCGTCCTGAGCAAGTTTTTCGCTTTAATGGGTCTGTTGGTGTCTCTGGCACTAATAATCTCGAAGATGTAAAACATCTTCAGGAAATGATTATCAGTGCAGGATATAACCAAATTAGCGGCAATCATGTAAGGGTGAATGGCCAGATGGATAGTAATACCAAGATGGCGATTATTTGGTATCAGAGATTGTTAAATATGTCTCCTTCTGGACTAGTTCATCCTATGGAAACATGGTTTTTTAACATGTTCAGCAAAGCTATTTCCCCACACTGGCGGCCTCGACACACTATTGGAACTTTGCATGTGCGAGAAGGCCAGTTCACTTTCAATGCAGAAGGTAGAGATTTTATTACCGCTGTAGAGCCTTTTAAGCAGCCACTCAACATGCCAAATTTCTCCCGTGTACTTTATTATCCGGGAGGGGGTTCTGGTGTTACCCTTGGGAGAGGGTATGACATGAAGCTACGTAGCTCAGGAGAAATTCTTTCTGACATTAGGGCAGCGGGCATTGAGGAATATAAGGCTGTTATTTGTTCTAAGGCTGCGGGTTTAAATGGCCGTCAAGCTGCAAAATTTGTAAGATATTATGGACCTTTAGTCGGAGAGATTACCCATTTGCAGCAAGTGCATTTGTTTGAAAACTCCTTTCAGAGTTATATCCGCACGGGCCAAAGAATCTTTAATTTTAAAAAAAATTTAACACATAGCCAAATGACATGGAATAAAATAAATGCAAGAGTAAGGGATATATACTTAGATAGTCTTTACCAAGGGTGTTATTCCGCTTCTAAGTTTGCCTTTTTAATTATAAAGAATAATATTAACGACATTCGTCACTATCTAAAGACAGATCCTTTTCAAGTCAACACGTATGGAAGAAACATTCTAAGACTGAGGTATATAAGTGAATTATAAATACATTCTAATGGCAGCCATTGTCCCATTGCTTACTCAACAAGCTTTAGCTGCTCCTGATCAGAACCTTTTAACGGGCACAGAGTCCACTTATTGCCAACAGAAGGGAATGAGCGAGTCAAAAAATTTTGATTCTTATATTAGCTGTATGCAATCAGAGGAGGATAAATCTAAAAAGTTATTGAATGCTACCTTCAATAAAGCACTTTCAAACGTTCAATCCGAAAATTGGCTTCTACCAAATGTTAATTATGAAAGCGAGAAATCAAAAATAACTAGCAAAAACAAATTTGATTTGCAAGATGATCAAAATCATTGGCTAAAGCACAAATCTGAATTTTGTAATGTTTTAACATCTAAAATAAGTGATTCAGCTAAGATGTACTCAGTTCTACTCATGCAATGTCATATAAATATGGATAAACAACGAGCTAAGGAACTGAATTATCTTTTGAATAATAACTAATGTTTTAAAATTTAGGACTGCAAAGCTGAAAAAATACGGTTTGCAGTCCTCAATACTTTTAAATAAGAGTTGAGCAAGGTCAGGTCGATAACGTGTTCCATCGCCCGGCGCACCCGTGGACTCAGCAGCTGATTAACTCATTGCCAACCTTCTGACTTAAGTCATTTTTCTTAAAGGGCGGGACTTTACAGAGCATAAACAACTCGGTAGTATCCCGCCCAGACATCAGGGTAATCCCCTTTTGCGTAAGCGTTAACGTTAACCAACGCACCATTTGCAGGCTTAATCTGCTTATTGTGCGGTGATTTTATGACTCAGCCCCAACCTTCTTTTGCACGTGCCTCTGTTGTTTCCAGCCCCGGTTTCTTTTTATTTATCGTTTTGATTACCGCTGCAAACCTTCGTACACCGTTCACTGCGCCCGGCCCGATTCTGGAAAATATTCGCGCGGCCTTTGGCCTGAGTGCCTCAGCGGCAGGATTACTGAATTTTATTCCCTTGATGATGTTCGCGGTTGTGGCGCCCGTCGCCTCATGGCTAAGTCATAGAATCGGTCTGGAGAAAAGTCTCTTTGGAGCAGTTTGCCTGATTACATTAGGGTCGATTCTGCGTATCGCGCTGGGTGAATCGGGTTTATGGCTGGGAACTACGATGCTGAGTGGCGGGATTGCCGCGGCCAACGTGCTGTTACCGCCCTTAATTAAGCGTGATTTTAAACAACATACGGCGAAATATATTGGCCTTTATGCCTCAACCATGGCGATTACTGCCAGTCTGGCATCGGGAATTGCCGTACCGCTGGCACAGGCAACCTCTCTCGGCTGGCATCTTTCAGTGGGAATCTGGATTATTCCTGCGATTGTCGCGACCCTGGTCTGGTTACCGCTGCTGAAAAAGTCTTCCTCTGTTCAGACGGCGCAGCCAGCCACCAGCAAAATATTGAAATCTCCGTGGCGTTCGGCGCTAGGTTGGCAAGTTTCGCTATTTATGGCGGCACAATCGATGGTGTTCTACACCTTGATTGACTGGTTTACCCCTTACGCACAGGCAAACGGTTTTAGCCAGATTTCTGCGGGATGGTTGCTGTTTATTTACCAGGCAATTTCTATTATTGCCAATCTGGCCTGCATGAGAGCGTTGAAGAGAATGAAAGATCAGCGGCTGATTGGATTTAGCGCTTCGCTGGCCATTTTTATCGGCCTCGGCGGGCTTTATCTCGCCCCACATTATGCTTTGCTGTGGCTGATTATTGCGGGTTTGGGCGCGGGGGCTTCAATGGTAACCTGCCTGTCATTGTTCAATCTGCGCGCTGCGGATCACTATCAGGCTGCCCAGCTTTCAGGCATGGGGCAATGTGTCGGTTATGGTATTGCGGCACTCGGCCCGCTGATTTTTGGCATGCTGCACCAGTTCAGCGGCAACTGGGCACTGCCGCTGTTCGCGTTGCTTGCCATTAGCCTGTCACAGATGGTGTTATCCGTGCTGGCTGGGCGCGCAAAACAAATTGGCTAAACGCGCTTACGATTTTTGACCCGGTTCTGGCATTTTAGACGGGTCATCTTTCGCATAATCCGGCTGTGGATTATCCTTCACACGTTTGAAATCTTCATTAGCCTTGTCTAGATCGCTATTCTTACACATATTTATTTACTCCTCCTTAAGTCGTGTCTCGTCTCATGACGTTATTTAAAAGCCTATTTAACATATCTATTTAACATGTCTATTTAAGATTTACATATAAAAATCTGGCCTTTCTAGAAACATGTCTTTCTAAATAAGTCTATTTAAAGAGCTTGTTTAAAAAACTCACACAAGTAGATGATTTAACCATCACACTAAAATATCGACTTAAAATAAGCATCGACTTAAAAATAACGAGGCCCACAGACAGTGCCGTGGGCCGGATAGCAATAATTCATAAATCACTTATCCAAATAGATTTTGGATTAGTGACTACCATGACTATTTTTGCCACCTTTTTTACCTGCTTCACTGGCACGCTCACGGTCATCGGCGAAATTCCCTTTGCCGTGTTTGTTACCGCCTTTTTTGCCCGGATCTGTAGATTTATCATGATTGTCTGCAGCATTACCGGTACCACCACGATGCTCGGCCATAATATCCTCCTAACGGATAAGTTCTGTCCTTTTAAAGGCTTTCCATTTGCAAAGTAACATCCTGTTATAAGCCTATATTAAGAGCATGATGCTCGAAATTAATAATAGTGCAGCCTTTAATTATGTCAAAAAAAGCATCATTATTTTAACCAAATACTTATAACCTGCTAATTAATAAAAATAAATAATAACCAGAAAATAGCAAGGTTATTTATAATGCATTAAATTCCATAGAGTTAAATAAGTTAATTTTTATATGTATTTTTTAATAAAGCTAATCAAGTTTTAAGCTTTGTCATTGGCTCGTATAAATAACCAGCTTTATTTTAAATGCCTGAGCATCGCCTCCCCTACTGTTTCGTTCCCCGCCTTGAGCAGGTTTTCCCCTGCGCCCTGTAAATCTTCAGCCGGTTTATTTTGTCCGAGTTTAAACGCACCAATAATGTCTTTAATGATAATCTCGATGCCCACCACGCCTTTAAGCATGCCGTTAATAAAATCATCAGGTGAATCAGTCATCTTCCATGGATTCGCCTGTGAAGCCTCGTGCTGATGAGTAAGACCAGCCAATATTTCACGCAGAAACTGCGCATCGTGGTGGAAGACAATTTGCCCACGAACATGCACCACGCGGTAATTCCAGGTAGGCACTTCGCGATGAGTCCGCTGCTTGTTCGGATACCAGTTCGGCGAAATATAGGCATCGCCGCCGTTAAACACCACCAGCACCTCTGCCCCTTGCTCAACCTGCTTCCATAAAGGATTTGCCCGAGAAATATGGCCTCGCAATTTAATCCCTCCTCCCAGTAAACGTTCTACCTGAAGTGGAATATGCACGGCGTCGAGCTCGCCCTGTCCCTGAGTTATCAAGGTTCCAAGCGGATATTGTTCAATAAGTTCATACAGCACTTCTTCACGCGTCTCTTTAAAGGCGGCAGCAATATACATCGTTAATCTCCGGCTAAATCTGTTTCATCAATTTCCAAATAACTGTCGCTGTGTAATGGCAGTCATTATGCAACAGGCAGTTCTGTAAATTATCGAGATAGTGGTTTAATGTTAAGTGCCACTTTCGCAAATTCTTGATATACCACATTGAGTCATTTGCCCGTTAATCAGAAGCTTAAAACATGCCAAGAAAAGCAAAAATCGTTGAAATCCCGGCTATTGGTGAACTGAACAGGCAGGCTGGTCAATTAAGCCTGCAACTCGCTAAAGCCTTGAAAAAAGCCATACATCGCGGTGAGCTAAAAGCGGGTGATTTATTGCCTTCGACTCGAACACTGGCGGCAGCGTTAACCCTTGCCAGAGGCACGGTGATTGAAGCCTTTGAACAGCTAATTGCCGAAGGTTTTTTTGAAGCCACGCGCGGCTCCGGAACCCGTGTAACCGCGCAGCTTGGCGAAGTTGATACAGAACGCCCTGATGCAACAGGCAGTGAAGCGGATGCGCCCGCGCTTTCCGCCCAGGCAGAACGCTATGCCCATGCGGGCAGCAGAATCAGCGTATTACAACCGGTTCCCTTTGCCGTATCAGTGCCTGCCGGGCCAACGCTTCCCGATGATATCTGGCGGCGTATTGGTAATCGAGTGAGAGCAAAAGGACCGGGCGCACCTTCCGGATACAACACTCCTGCGGGCGCTTTGCCTTTGCGCGAGGCGATAGCGGAATATGTCAGGAAATCACGCTCGGTACATTGCAACGCGCAGCAAGTCATTATTACCGCAGGCACGCAACAAGGCCTTTATCTCTCTACTCAGATATTGCTGGATTATGATGACAAAGCGTGGGTAGAAGATCCGGCCTATCACGGCATTACTTCAATTTTTGAATGTACCGGACGGCAAAAGCAGATGATCCGCGTGCCGCTTGATGATGAAGGGCTAGACGTACAGCGTGGAATAGCGCTTTGTGCCACAGCCAAAGCCGCGTTTGTCACTCCTTCGCATCAGTATCCCGTGGGAATGCCCATGAGCATGAGGCGCAGACTGGCCTTGATTGAATGGTCTAAAACCAATAAGTCATGGATTGTGGAGGACGATTATGACAGCGAGCTGCGCTTTGAGGGTCACCCTTTTCCGTCAATGCAGGGATTAGCCCCTGAACGCGTCGTTTATCTTGGCACGTTCAGCAAGATCCTCTTTCCCTCTTTAAGGCTCGGTTACGTCGTGGTGCCAGAAAAGTTGGTCGATGCTTACTGTGGAGCACGGATGCTGATTGACCGCCATGCGCCGGTTGCGGATCAGTATGTACTTGCAAGTTTTATGGAAGAAGGCCATCTCGACAGACATATTCGCCGTATGCGTAGCGTTTACGCCGAAAAGCGGGCGGTGATGATTACTGCGATTAAGCAAACTATTGAGCCGGAGCTGGCCTGGCTGCAACCGGGGGATCAGGGCATGCACATGGTGCTGTGGTTAAACGCTCGATTTTGTGACCAACAGGTAGTAAGCCGGGCCATCGAGGCGGGTATTTCTGTGCGCGCCGTTTCTCCGATGTTCAGCCCCAGCCTTGCCCGCCCCGGCTTAATCCTCGGATTAGGCGGCTTTAGCGATCGGCAAATCATCACCGCGGTAATAAAATTGGGAGAAGTCCTGCGTAAACTCGCCAGCGTTTAACGCAGTTGCACAAAGAGCATCTAATTTCGCGAGGATTATCTAAAAATTGGGCTATGCAAAAGCCACTTTCAAACAAAAATTCATTTTCAGACAAAATGCAGCAACCAAATGACTGGAAATCCACGGTTAAACCACATTCCCTACTAGACTTAACCTGTCTGGCTATTTTTTGAACTAGCCATTTAATGAAGTTCAAGTCATTGAGACTTCATCCACCCTTTATGTGCGTACTCATTCGTTTTTGCCCTTTCTTCTTGCGTACGCGCGAGGACTACTATTCGTGAAAATGGCTTTCGTTAAATGGATTAATAACAGATGGGATCCCCAGGCCTCACAGGGAACAATAACTGAGGCCAATCAGGACTCGCCGCTGATGGTCCCTATTGCCGCCGAAATTTTTTCCGTTGACCAGATGGAACGCTACGGAGAAAAACTCGCTCAGTCACACAAGCTTTCGACGCACAAGGCGCCCTATTATCTGTTACATCGGCTCACCGATAGCGAGAAACTGCTGTCGGAAAACTGCAATATTCTCAGCTCGGGTGGCGATAAAAGCATTGCGCCGGCGGGAGAATGGCTGCTCGACAACTTCTACCTGATTGAAGAACACATCAGGCTGGTGCGCCAGCTGCTGCCTAAAAACTTCGGCAAGGGCCTGCCGACGCTGGTCGAGCCGCAAAGCTGTCCGCGCATTTATGATATTGCCGCCGAGGCTATCGCCCACAGCGATGGTCACTGGGATGCCAGCACGCTCGTGCGTTTTATCACAGCTTATCAGCGCGTTACCCCTCTTAAACTCGGCGAGCTTTGGGCCTTTCCGGGCATGCTCCGTCTGGCGTTGATTGAGAATCTACGGCGTATCAGCATTGAGGTTACCCAAGCACAGCAGGAACGTAATCTGGCAGAAAGCTGGGCTAACAAGATTCAAGACAGCGCTGAAAACGATCCGGCCAACCTGATTATTGTGATTGCCGATATGGCGCGCACCAATCCGCCGCGAACCAGCGCATTTGTCGCCGAGCTGGTGCGAAGATTGCAGGGCCATGGCTCAATGCTGGCGCTGCCACTGACCTGGATAGAGCAACGTCTGGCGGATGTGGGGCTGAGTTCGGCAGAGCTTATTAGCCGTTTTAATCAGCAACTGGCGCTGAGTCAGCTGTCGGTCAGCAACAGCATTGCCGGTCTGCGCAAACTTAACGAAATGAATTGGGCAGATTTTGCCGAAAGCGTTAGCGAAGTCGAGAAAACCTTGCATCAGGATCCTGCCGGAATTTACCCGGCAATGTCCTTCGCCACACGAGATAATTATCGCCACGTGATTGAAAAACTGGCGCGCAACTGCACTTTTGACGAGGGTGATATCGCCAATAAAGTCATCGCCATGAGTAACGCTGCGCCAGTGGGAAGTCAGCAGCGCCACGTCGGTTATTTTTTGGTTGATACCGGTAGCAGCGAGCTGGAAAAAGTACTGAGCATCCGTTATTCGCTGATCAATTACTTCCGTCATCAAATGAATAAAACGCCACTTCTTTCATGGCTGGGAAGTTTGAGCCTGCTGACTACCGCTCTCACCGCTAATCTGCTGTTCGAGACCCGTCAAAACGGCATGGGATGGGCGCTGTGGCTTTTGCTGTTGCCCATTATCATCATGTGCAGCCAGTTTGTAATGGATTTACTGAATGAAACAGCCAGCCGCAGCCGCGCGCCACGCTCCTTACCAAGAATGGATTTTTCGCAGCATATCCCTGAAGAGTCGAGCACATTAGTGGCTATTCCCTGCCTGTTAACCAGCCGCAGCGGGATCGATAAACTCACCAATAGCCTTGAGGTTTGCTATCTCGGTAATACCCATCAATACCTGTATTTTTCGCTGGTGGCCGACTTTATTGACAGCGAGACCGCTCATCCTCAGAGCAGTGAACTGTTGCTGGAGTATGCCACCAGCAAGATTCTCCAGTTGAATCGCCGTTATGCGTCGAGCAATTCCTCAAACGATACCTCAAGCTATGCCGCGAATAACAATGAAGCAGCGCCGCCTCGTTTTACCCTGTTGCACCGTGAAAGCCAGCACAATCCCTCTCAGGGCGTGTGGATGGGTTATGAGCGCAAGCGCGGTAAGCTCAGTGCGCTAAATCGCTGGCTGCGGGGAGCCAAAGACACCTTTACCACCTGTGTCGGCGCATCGCAACAGCAGCTCGCGGGGATCAAATATGTTATCACTCTCGACAGCGATACGGTTTTGCCGCGCGACCATGCGCATCAGCTTATCGCCACGCTGGCGCATCCATTAAATCGCCCCTTTTATGATGCCACGCTAAAACGTGTGACCAAAGGCTACGGTATTTTGCAGCCTCGGCTGGCAGAAGAAATCCCGCGCTATGGGCAAAGTCGCTATGCGGCTATCAGCAGCAGCCTGCCGGGAACCGATCCCTATTCATCCATGTCTTCAGATATTTATCAGGATATTTTCGGCGAAGGGTCTTTTGTCGGCAAAGGGATTTATGACGTAGATACTTTTACGCAGGCCAACGAAAATACCTGTCCGGAGAATTTGGTGCTCAGCCATGACCTGCTGGAAGGCTGCTATGCCAGATCGGGCGGCTTGAGCGACGTGGTACTTTATGAGCAATATCCGGCAAACTATTTGGTCGATGTGGCGCGCCGAACCCGTTGGATCCGTGGCGATTGGCAGTTATTGAACTGGCTAAGACTGCGCGTGCGTCAGGCCGACAACACGCGTTGCCCTAATCCACTGAGTATGCTTTCACGCTGGAAATTGCTCGACAACCTCCGTCGTAGCCTGGCTGCGCCTTCACTGCTGATTGCTCTGGTCAGTGCCCTACTACTAGTGCCTAACCCTTTGTACTGGCTATTGTTTATATTCACCTTATTACTGCTGCCGAGTGTGGCCGCGCTGGTGCTCAATCTATTGAGTAAGGCCGCAGAGGTGCAAGTGGTGCCGCACATTAAATGCGTCGCCTGCGGGCTGTGGGATCGCCTGACCCGCATTGCTCTCTATTTAGCCACCCTGCCACACCACAGCGCGTACACCCTGAAAGCTATTTTCATCACTCTGTGGCGACTCAACGTGAGTCACAAATATCTGCATGAATGGGCCAGCAGCGCAGAAATCAGTAAACCGCATTTCTCTCTCTCGGCAGCGAATCTTTATCGCGTGATGTGGGCGAATCCGCTGGCTGGTGTATTAATCATCGCGCTGACCCAGCAGGAAAATCCGCATTATTTTTGGGTAGCCGCGCCGTTCGGCCTGCTATGGCTGGTCGCGCCCTTAATCATCGGCTGGATGAGCAAAACCCCTGATAAACCCTCGCCGAAAATTGACAACGTTCAACGTAACTTCTTGCGCCGCACCAGCCGTGAAACCTGGTCCTATTTTTCCACCTTTGTAAATCAGCAGGAAAATTGGCTACCGCCTGATAACTATCAGGAAATTCCCGAGCCAAAAATTGCGCATCGCACTTCGCCGACCAACATCGGTTTATCACTGCTCGCCAATATGACGGCGATGGACTTTGGTTATTTGACTCAGGGTGGCCTGTTGCAGCGAACGGCCCAAACGCTAGATACGCTAGATAAACTCGAGCATTATCGAGGCCATCTCTACAACTGGTATGACACGCGCACGCTGATGCCACTCAATCCGCGCTATATCTCCAGCGTTGACAGCGGCAATCTGGCCGGGCATCTCTTGGTGCTGGGCACCGGCATTGCCCTGTTACGCAGCCAGCCGGTAATGGATATCAAACAGATATTACAGGGCCTCGAAGACACTTTGCTGCTGGCCGAAACAGACGCTACACCCTCGATGCGTGACGGATTAAACAAGCTACGGCAAGCCT
Source organism: uncultured Gammaproteobacteria bacterium (assembly GCA_963747655.1). GTDB lineage: Bacteria > Pseudomonadota > Gammaproteobacteria > Enterobacterales > Enterobacteriaceae > Rouxiella. The sequence goes on from CAVVFS010000002.1 coordinate 267,818, forward strand.
GGAGGCGCGCAAATGAAGCCCCGCTGCATGAGGTTGTTGAGCAATTAGCCAGTATGCAGGCCGTTAATCAAGAAGTTATTCATGAAGGAAATAAGCAAAATGGGATTGCCAGCCGCTGGTTACGCGAGCTTGACGGGCAATTGCAAGACTTCGCGGAGGAATGGTCACTGTTATTAGGCGCAGTAATGGCAGAACCCGAAGGGAAAACGCTGCCGTCACTGCTGTCTTTGGCCGAGCCAGACAGCCATCTGCCGGAGCTCGAGCAACAAAGAAATGCCCGATTTGCCGCGGCCGCACGTCTGCGCCTCAACGTTATTAACGAGCTTGAACAACGCATTAAAGAACATGCGCAGATGGATTTCGGCTTCTTGTTCAGAAAAAACACGCAGCTGCTGTCTGTGGGTTACAACTGTGAGACCAATAAGCTCGATGTGGGCAACTATGATCTGTTGCCTTCAGAAATTCGCCTCACCAGCTATTTTGCTATCGCCACTAACCAGCTGCCGCTGAAAAGTTGGTTTGCGCTGGGTCGCCTGTTTACCGTGGTCGGTGGGCAGCCTTCACTAATGTCGTGGACTGGCTCGATGTTTGAGTATCTGATGCCACAGCTGGTGATGCCAACTTATCCTGACTCGCTGCTGGTGCAGATGAGTCGTGCGGCGGTAGACCGCCAAATTGCCTGGGGCAAAGAGAATAATGTCCCTTGGGGGATCTCTGAATCCGCCTACGCTAATTTTGATGCGAGCCAGAATTATCAGTATCGGGCCTTTGGCGTGCCCGGTTTAGGGCTGAAACGCGGATTGGGTGAAGATATGGTGATCGCGCCCTATGCTAGCGTAATGGCACTGGTTGTTGACCCCCAACAGGCTTTCAATAACCTTGAAAGGCTTGATAAGCTGGGCGCTCGCGGTAAATACGGTTTCTATGAAGCGCTTGACTACTCCCGCTCCCGATTAAATCACGGCGAGATTTTCTCGCTGGTCAGAACCTATATGGCCCATCATCAGGGCATGAGCCTGCTGGCGCTGGCGCACACCTTGCTTGATGCGCCGATGGTCGAGCGATTTGTGGCGAATCCCTGGTTACAATCCGCGCTGCCGTTGTTGCAGGAACGCGTGCCTGATGCGCCGACAATGTACAGCCCGCGCCGCCAATTCGACAAGGTTGATGCCCTCCAGCCGGTTAATGTTGAGCTAAGACTGTTTAACCGCGCCGATGGCCCGACGCCGGAGGTTCAGCTGTTATCCAATACGCAATATCACCTGATGCTGACTCAGGCCGGTGGCGGTTATAGCACCTGGCGCAATCTGGCACTGACGCGCTGGCGAGCAGATGCTACCCGCGACAATTACGGCACATTTTGTTTTATTTCCGATGCGCAAAGCGGAGAAATACTGAGCAATACGCTACAGCCGCTGAAGAGTAAAACCGGTCAATATCAGACCGTATTTACTGATGCCGCTGCCGAATTTATGCGTATCGAAGGGTCATTGAGCATTCAGACCAAAATTGTGGTTTCGCCGGAAGATGACGTCGAGATTCGGCGATTAACCCTCACTCATCGCGGACGTTCACCGCGCGTGGTCGATATCACGACCTATGCCGAGGTGGTGCTTGCGCCACTCGCCAATGATATGGCGCATCGCGCATTCAGTAATCTGTTTGTACAAACCGAGCTGGTGGTCGAAAGCGAAGGTATTCTCTGCCATCGTCGGCCACGGGAAGAAAACGAAGAGTGTCCGTGGATGTTCCATATGACCGCCATTCATGGAGAAATTGAGCGTAGAACCTCGTTTGCGACCGACCGAGCCAGTTTTATTGGCCGGGGCCAGACCATTGACACCTCGCAGGCGATGCAACAAGGCGGTGAGCTGGACAATCACGCCGGTCCGGTGCTCGACCCTATTATGGCTATACGCCAGCAAATTGAGCTTAAGCCAGGCACCGCGCTGGTTATCGACCTGGTTTATGGTATTTCATCAACGCGGGAAACCAGCCTGCAAATGATGGAGAAATACCGCGATCAAAATATTGCAGATCGGGTATTTACTATTGCTCGTTCCCACAGTCAGGTGGCATTAAGGCAGATCAATGCCAGCGAAGAACAGGCCAATCTGTTTAACCGACTGGCAGGATCGATTATTTTCCCTACGGCTGAAATGCGCCCGTGTCCGCAAATTCTCGCCCGCAATCGTCGCGGTCAGTCGGCGTTATGGAGCCATTCTATTTCCGGCGATCTGCCGATTGTGCTGCTCTCCATCACTCGCAGTGACAGTATTACGCTGGTCACAACGCTCATTCAGGCCCATAGCTACTGGAGGATGAAAGGCCTGCTGGTTGACCTGCTGATATTGAACGACTCGCACGAGGGGTATCAGCAAGAGTTGCACAATGAAATTCTCAACCGCGTGGCTGCCGGGGCTGAATCAAGCCTGATGGACAAAAATGGTGGCATCTTTGTACGCACCAGCGAACATATTACGGCGGAAGACCTGACCCTGCTGATGAGCGTTGCCGCGGTGAATATAGACGATCGTAACGGCGAACTTATCGATCAGCTCAACAAGAAAATGCAACCCGCGCAAAGTGTTCAGCCATCGCTGGTAACCCTGATTAATCAGCCGCCGCTCAATGCTCCGCCGCGAACTTTTAATACCGATACGCTGCGATTTTTTAACGGTTTTGGCGGTTTCTCTGGCGACGGCCGTGAATACCAAATCTTGCTGAGTAAGGGCATGAACACTCCGGCGCCGTGGGCAAACGTGCTGGCTAATGACAATTTTGGCAGTGTGATTTCAGAAAGCGGTCAGGCTTATACCTGGTATGAAAATGCCCATGAATTTCGAATCACGCCGTGGGAAAACGACCCTGTCAGCGACAGCAGTGGTGAAGCGTTCTATCTGCGTGACGAAGAAAGCGGCGAAGTCTGGTCACCGATGCCATTACCCATTCGTAATGACGAGGATTACCTCTGCCGCCACGGATTTGGTTATAGCGTGTTCGAGCACCGCTATCAGGGCATCGACAGCGAACTCACCGTATTAGTCGCGGAAAATGCGCCGGTAAAACTGTTTATCCTGACTCTGAGCAATCAGTCAGGACGCACGCGTAAACTTTCAACCACCGGCTACGTAGAGTGGGTACTCAGCGATCTGCGCTCTGCATCCGGCTTGCATGTTGCCACCTCTTTAGCTCAAACCCACTCAGGCTGTGGCGTTCTGGCAACTAACTATTACGGCAATAACGGCAGCGAGCGCACTGCCTTCTTTGGCGTGACCGGCGTTCACTGCTCGGTGACTGGCGACCGCAAGGAGTTTCTGGGGCGCAATAGCTCTGCGGCCTCGCCCGCCGCATTATTACAGGAGCGGCTGTCGAATAAAACGGGATCGGCACTTGACCCCTGCGCCGCGGTTCAGTCTGCCACTAAACTGATAGACGGCGACCAACGCACCTTTATCTTCGCACTGGGCGTGGGCAGTAATGCTCAAGAGGCCGAGCAGCTATTGGCGCAGTTTATGAATGAACAGGCCGCGCGCGCCGAGCTGGATAACATTCACCGCTATTGGCATCAGCGGCTGGATAAAATCCAAATCACTACTCCAGAACCTGCGGTTGATCTGCTGGCTAACGGTTGGCTGATTTACCAGACACTGGCGAGCCGAATCATGGCGCGCAGCGGTTATTATCAATCGGGTGGCGCCTTTGGTTTCCGTGACCAGTTGCAGGATACCCTTGCGCTGGCGCACGCTGCTCCACAGCGGATGCGTGAACAAATTCTGCTGTGCGCCAGTCGTCAATTTGTTGAAGGCGATGTGCAGCACTGGTGGCATCCGCCATCGGGTCGAGGAGTACGTACCCGCTGTTCTGACGATTATCTCTGGCTGCCGCTGGCGCTGTGTCATTACATTGAGGTGACTCGCGATACCGAGATTGCCCAGCAGCAGATTCTCTATATTGAAACGCGCCAGCTCGCCCCTGAGGAAGAGTCTTTCTATGCGCAACCACTGCCCAGCGCAATCAGCGAGTCACTGTTTGAGCACTGTGTACGGGCGATTAAACACGGGCTGAATTTTGGCAAGCATGGATTACCGCTGATGGGCAGCGGTGACTGGAACGACGGTATGAACAACGTTGGCATTAAAGGGCAAGGCGAAAGCGTGTGGCTCGGTTTCTTCCTGCTCAACGTGTTGCAACGTTTTGCCTCACTGGCTGAGGCGCTAAACCAGCCCGCTATTGCCACGTTGTGCCAGCAACAGGCAAAAATCTTAAAACAGAATCTGCACCAACACGCCTGGGACGGCGAATGGTATTTGCGCGGCTATTTCGACAGCGGAGAAACTCTCGGCTCGCACCTTAACGCCGAATGCCAGATAGACGCCATCGCGCAGAGTTGGGCGGTACTGGCCGGAGCAGAAGACCCGCAGCGCACGCACCAGGCAATGGCTTCTCTGGACAGCCATCTGGTTGATGAAAGTGCCGGACTTATCAAACTGTTAACCCCTCCGTTTAATGATAAAGGCCCTAACCCCGGCTATATTCGCGGGTATTTGCCCGGCGTGCGCGAGAATGGCGGACAATACACGCATGGCGCTATCTGGGCGGTCATGGCCTTCGCCGAAATGGGAGAAACCCAGCGGGCATGGCAGCTACTGGCGGCAATCAATCCGATCAATCATAGCCTGAATAGCGACGCCGTTGAGCGCTATAAGGTTGAGCCTTATGTGATGACGGCCGATATCTACAGTGTTGCACCGCATATTGGTCGCGGCGGCTGGAGCTGGTACACCGGTTCGGCAGGTTGGGCTTATCGACTAATTACTGAGTCACTGCTTGGCATCAAACGTCACGGCGAGTTTATTTCCATCAACACGCAATTGCCCGCCGACTGGCCTCAGGTGTCGTTGACCTATCAGCAAGGCAGCAGTCAGTATCGGATTATTGTGAGGCATGCCGAGCATGAAAACTGCGTGGTATTGAATGGCACTTTAGTGCCGGATGGGCTGATCCCGATTAAAGACGATGGGGATCAGCATAATATCGAAGTTTGGGTGAAATAGTAAAAATTGGGTTTTAAATAATAGAATTTTGGATGAAATAATAGAGGGTTACGTTAAACCGTAACCTTCTTCCAGCCAATTTCAGGTGCGATACGCTCGATAAAATCGGAGAGGATCTGCTCATACTCTTCAATATTGAACTCATAAGGCAGCTCAATACGCAGCTCGTCAACCTCATGTAGCAATGGGTCTTGATGGAGCTGCTCGAGGATTTGGTCGGCAGAACCTACCAGGTCGGGAGAAAATAGTGTGCGGCGCTCGCCCTGCGGCGACAGCGTTCGCGCATGCCGTGAAGCAGCAAACTCCTGATAACGGCGGCGAGTGGCGGCATCAGCACTGTCAAATGGCACCACAACGCGTCCACGGGCGATACGCGGTTTGCGAGGATTATTTGCAAGTAATGAAGTTGATAAGGAGGCGGGTGACGAAGCGGACAATGCGTTTCTGTATGCCTCGAGCTGGCGAAGCTGAGCCGTGTAATACTCGTCAATTCCTTCACCGGAGGTCAGATTACCGATCAGCAAATTGAGATTATGAGCACCTGCCCAAGTTGCCGAACGTAGCGAACCTGCGCCATACCACAGGCGGTCGGTGAGTCCCGTAGCATAAGGTTGCAGACGCGGACGCTGACGATTGCCGGGCGATTCAATAACGCTTTCCTCATCCCCCAAATAACGTCCGCTGAGATTGTCTATCAATCGTTGAACGCGATGATATGAAAAATCCTCGTTCCGCCAGTTTTCGTTAAAAACTTCGGGGCCTAACAGCTCGGCGTGTGCCGGTTGCCCGGCGCTTAAACCGACGTTGAGACGCCCACGCGACAAAACATCAACCGTAGAAAGATCTTCGGCTAACCGGAAAGGACTTTCATAGCCGACCTGAATCACCGCCGTGCCTAGCTCTATGGTTTTGGTCCGCTGGCTAGCCGCCGCCAGAAACGTGCTGGCCGAAGAGACGCCGTGCTCAAGATGCCGCTGCCGTACCCACGCGCCGTTATAACCCAAACGTTCGCCGGTTTCGAACAATTGCAGACTTTCTTCCAGCCCCTGCCACGGCGCGTCATCGGGATAATTTCCCGGCGTAAGAAAGGCGATATGTGAGATGGCGAGCTGCGTCATAAGCTATTGTCCCTAAGCGTTATTGTCGATAAGGGAACATTATGCGCAACGCTAAAAATAAAGTTAAATGCCTAAAAAAGACATGCTTAGTTTAAAAGAGGGTATGAAGTGATTACCGCCTGCCAGAGTGAGAAAAATCGAGCGGCGGCAATCCTTTACTTTAGATTTCGTTACTTAAGGTCACGTGACTTAACGTCACTTCACCCGAAAGTCTTCAACACAAAACGAATTAGCGTGCGCGAAACCTTGCAGACCGCCGATCAGCACTGACATTAGCTGCCCGCCCACCTGTTTTTCAGTCAGGCCGACGGTGTCGATCAGGTCAAAAATTTCGCGTGGATCGAAGAGGATATTCCACAAGAACACCGCTTTATCACCGATATCAGGCAGATCCATTTCCTCCATCGCCTCGCGCAACGGCGGTCGGACTGCGTTAGCCTGCACCAGCAGATACTCTGCACCTTCCCACAAGCGTTCAAGATAGCCACGGCGATTACGCATTGGCACCATTGCCGCGCCGCGCTGACGCACCAGTTTTATCCAGTAACGGCTGACTTTTTCCAGCTTTTCGAGACCGCTACCAGTCTGTTGCTCGCTGTATTCCAGCAGCAGCTGGCCCACTTCCTGACGATAGGTATTTAAAACTTCTTCCACCGAGGCGAATTGACGGTAGGCCGTGGCGACAGAAACACCGGCTTCATTGGCGATTTCCGTCATACTGATAGGGTCTTCTGCGACTTCAAACAGCCGCGCAGCAGCCTGGATCAGGTTTTTGCGGTTCCTTTCGGTATCACTTCGCATCGTTTTTGCCATTGTTTCTCTGCCTATAATTTTCTTTAGTGCGCTTTACCGCCCGCGCGCTTTTGGAAAGGTGCATCGTTAGAATTTCCAATAATGCACCTTACCGTCTTTATCTAACCCAGCGAGGCAAAGCCGCGCTTCAGTCGTTTAACGCCTTCGGCAATCGCCTCTTTGCTGGCTGCGTAAGACAGGCGCAAATGCCCTTCTCCCGCCGCGCCGAACTCACTGCCCGGACGCACCGCAATACCTTGCTCGCGCAGCAGCGCCACCATATCAATGGCCGGGATCGGCAATGAATAAGATGGGAAGCAGTAAAATGCGCCTTCAGGTTCGTTAAGCTTCAAGCCCGGAATCGCCAGCAGGCCATCCATCATCAGGACTCGACGTTCTTTGTAGACATCATACATACGTTTGATGTCATCTTTACACTCCTTCAATGCGACAACCGCAGCGCGTTGCACCGCCGTGTTGACTGAGCCATTCACTGAATTGTGCACGCGAGCAGCCGCAGAGATCATGTCCGCAGGGCCGGCAAGATAACCCACGCGCCAGCCAGTCATTGCATAACTCTTTGAAAAAGTTTGGCAAAATAGAGTGCGGCCGCGGAAAGAAGGCACCTGCAACACGCTGGTAAACGGTTTTCCGTTGAATACCAAATCGCTATAGGCTTCATCGGCAATCACCAACACATCGTGCTGATTCACCAGTCGTCCCAGCGTTTCGATTTCTTCGCGAGTATGCACGATACCGGTCGGGTTACCCGGATTACAGAACACGAAAAGCTTGGCGTCTTCCAGGCTATTGGCCAGACGGTCCAGATCCCAGTGCAGGTCGGCTTTACACGGCATCGGCACGCAAATACCACCGGCCATATTGACTAAATCGGCATACAGCGAATAGGTCGGATCAGGAATTACCACGCGATCGCCCGGATTAACAATAGACAAAATCGCCGCCGCCAGACCCGCCGTTCCGCCGTGAGTGACCAGCACTTCGCCCTGCCTGACTGGAAAACCGGACTGCCCGGCAATCTCTTCGGCCAGAGCTTCGCACAGCAGTTTATCACCCAGCAGAGGCGCGTAATGAGTAAAGCCGTTTTTCAGCGCGTCTGCCGCAGCCTGCACGATGCGTGGAGGCGTATCGAAATCGGGTTCGCCCATTGCCAGTGATACCATATCGCCGCTGGATGCCGGTTGTTGCACGCGCATTGAGGTGCGTTCGATACGCAATACGGCTTCAGCCGCGATAAACTTTTTAGCTAAAGAAGACATGTTTCACCTTACTTGGGTCAATCATCAACAAAGATTCAGCGCTTTTTAGGCAACGATTAAGAACGTTCTCTTTCCGCAATCACACTCTCGGGCGCGCCCTTCCAGCGGCTGGCTTCGAGGTCACCGGAGATATCACGCATAACGGTCGGTGCGACAATAAGCTCTTCAATGACCGTCCGTGCTGGAAGGCCTGCGCACAGTAGCACCGCTTCGGCGACGTCTTCCGGCTGCACCATATTGTCGCGAATGGCCTGGCTCGGCGGATTGGCGCGGTTATCCATAATCGGCGTATTCACCTCACCCGGCAGAATGCAGGTCGAGCGAATACCGTCGTTACGATAGGTATTGTGCAGATAAGTCATAAAGTTACGCACACCGGCCTTGGCTGCACCGTAAGCTGCGCCACCCAACAGGTTTGGACGAAGCGCCGCCAGCGAAGAAACCGTGATAATCGTGCCGTTCTTTTTCGCCAGCATGTTCGGCAACACCGCCTGGGTCAGCAGGAATACGGCTTTCAGGTTGACGTCCTGCACCTGCTGCCATTCGTCTTCTTCAATCCAGCGCGCATTCAGCGTTTTGCTGGCGCTACCGGCGTTGTTGACCAGAATATCAACCGGCCCAAACTCGGCGTTCACCCAGCTCACCAGCGCATGAACTTCTTCTTTGTTTTCAATGTGTGTTGCACAGCTCCATGCCTGACCGCCCTGCTGCACAATACCCGCAGCAACCTCGTCGAGCACCGCTTTACGACGGCCAACCAGCACAACTTTCGCCCCACGCGCAGCCAGAAGCTCTGCCGAACACTTGCCGATACCGCTGCCAGCACCCGTTACGATGACGACTTTTCCTTGTAAAGTATTCATGCCTAACCTCTTAAATCTTCGAGTGAAACACCGTAGTCGCGCAATGCGCCTTCTTCGGTGATATAGCCTTCCTGTAAATCAAACAAGATGGCTGCTTTTGTACGTTCTGCCACCGGGCTTTTACCGCCGCCGCCTGGCATTTGAATAGTGACTTCATCGCCCGGCAAAACGTCGTGACGTCCAACCGGTTTCTCCAGCTGTTTGCCGTTGATGGCGATATAGTTTGGTGCGCCTGCTTCGCCGCCGAGCACGCCCTGCGCCGGATGTTTCTGGCGTGAATAGAACATACTGTGTGAAAGCGGGAATTTGCTGGTATTACGAATAACCATGCGCTGAGCTACGCCACCGCGATAACGACCGGCACCGCCAGAGTCAGGCACGATAGATTTTTCGGTAAACAGCAGCGGCGTCGAGGATTCGATAAGCTCGACCGGCGTTGAGGACATGTTGCCCGGAAAGCCTGTCACGATGCCGTCGCCAGAAGGACGCGCGCCCGTACCGCCATTCACACACAGGCTTTCTACAAAACGACGGCCGTCGTCAAACTGCCCTGCGAATACGTCACAGGTTACCGGCGCACTGCCAGAGTGACCCATCACGCGCTCTGGCATAATTTCGGACAACGCGGTAAAGATAGCGGCGTGCGCCATATGGCCGACGCGGTTACGCATTTCAACCGCACACGGTGGACGCGCGTTGGCAATTGACCCGACTGGCGCAGTCACGGTTATCGACTTAAAGCAGCCTTCGTTATTCGGCAGATGCGGTTCCAGCAGGCATTTCAGCGGATACACGCTGTAGGCATAGGTGAATGACATTGGGCAGTTACTGCCAAACAGTGACTCGGCGGAGGAACCGGCATAATCGATCACAATATTGCTGCCTTCAACAATTACTGCAACGTTAAGGTGAATGTCGCCCTCGTAATCACCAATATCTACCGACGCCTCATAGCGGCCATCTGGCACGGCTTCAATCGCCTTGCGCATGGCATTTTCAGTCAGAGAGTGGATCTTCTCGGCCAGAGGCTCAACGGAATCAATTTTCAAGTCATCCATCAGGCCCAGCAGCCCGTTGGCACCAATCTGGTTAGCGGCCAGCATGGCGTGCAGGTCACCTTCGACCTGATCGGGTGAACGCACGTTGGCCAGCAGCAGATCCAGCAGTTGCTGATTTGCTTCGCCTTCCAGCATCAGTTTGCTTGGCGGGATCAAGAATCCTTCTTCAAACATGTCACGAGAAGAGCCCATGTTCAGCGAGCCGCCGATATCCGACATATGTGCCGCCGAGCCGGTAAAGGCCACCAGTTTTCCATTGCGGAATACCGGCGTGACAATGGTGACGTCGTTAAGGTGACCGGTTCCGAGCCATGGATCGTTGGTTATCAGGCTATCGCCGGGTTTCAACGTTTCGGCAGGATATTTAGCCAACAAATGACGAACCGTGGCCGGTAAAGTACCGATAAATACCGGCACGCTGGTTTTTGGCTGCGCCAGAGAATTGCCTTTGGCATCCATCAGCAGGCAAGAATAGTCGCCTACTTCACGAATAATGCTGGAAAAAGCCATGTTGACCAGTGTCGCGGCGGCTTCTTCAGAGATACTGACCAGGCGGTCCCAGGTGATCCTCAGGCTGATCGGGTCATTGAGAAAGCGCAGATTATCAGGGGTTGAGGTCGTCATTATTTCAGCTCCATCAGGATGTTGCCTTGTTCATCAAGCATGGCGGACGCACCTGGTCCGACATAAATCGCACACTCTTTTTCCTGCAACAACGCCGGTCCGGCAATCCATTCACCGGTCACCATCAGGCTGCGCGGTACCACGCGGCAATCGCTGAATCCGCTGTCGCGACCCAGATAGACTGCCAGCGTTTTCTCTTGCGCACCTTCGTCAGGCAGGGCTTGTTTGTCGCTGGTATTCATTAAAGGTGGCATGGTTTGCACACGACCGCGCCAGTTAACGACTTCAACGCCCTGACCTTTCAGGATGCGACCAAAGCGGGCAAAGTGCGCCTCTTCAAAGGCCGTAATCAGGCTGTTGACGTCGCCATTGTCAACAAAACCGGCTGGCAGAGTCACGGTAAGTTCGGAGCCTTGCCCGACATAGCGCACGTCGGCCAGTTTCTGCGTGGTGGCAGTCGCTGGGTCGACATTGGCAGCAGCCAGCGTGGTGAAAGCTTCGTCAAAACCTTCGGCGAAGGTTCTATGCACCGCAGACATATCAATGCCTGGCTGTAAACGACAGCGATCGCTACGCACAAAATCGGCACTTGGCGGTGCAGTCAGCAGGCCAAAGGCGGAATACACTCCGGCACCGTTCGGGAAATAGACTTTCTTGACGGAAAGGATTTTAGCCAGTGACCATGCATGGCTTGGGCCAGCGCCGCCAAATGCCAGCATCGTCATCTGGTGCGGGCTGACGTTTTTCTCAACGGAGTGAGTGCGCAACGCTTCGGCCATCTTGCTGTTAGCCACTTCATGGATGCCCCAGGCAGCGTCTTCAATGCTCAGCCCCAGCGGTTCGGCAATGCGGGAAACGGCTTTGCGTGCGGCGGCGACGTCAAGAGACATTCGGCCACCCAGGAAAGCATCAGGGTCCAGCAGGCCGAGAACCAGGTTAGCATCGGTAACAGTTGGCAACTCGCCGCCGCGACCATAACAGGCTGGCCCCGGATAGGCGCTGGCGCTTTCTGGTCCGATTTCCAGCAGGCCGAGAGAGTCAACGCGCGCAATACTGCCGCCACCGGCACCGATTTCAATCATATCCACCACCGGCAGTTTTACCGGCAGGCCGCTGCCTTTGAGCAGACGATCGGCGCGACCCACTTCATAATCTGTAGTGATTGATGGTTGACCATCGCGGACTACGCAGGCTTTTGCGGTGGTGCCGCCCATATCAAACGCCAATACCTGAGCATGACCATTTTTACGGGCAAAGGCCGCGGTCGCGACTATACCGCCCGCTGGACCTGATTCGATAATGCGAGTTGGATAATCGGCAGCGACCTGTGGAGCCATCAGTCCGCCGTTGGAACCCATCACCAGCCAGTCGCAGATAAAGCCGCCTTCACGCAGTTTCTGCTCCAGTCGCGCCATATAATGACGAGCCTTTGGCTGCACAAAAGCGTTCATGGCAGTTAAAACGCCGCGATCGTATTCGCGAATTTCACGAGAAACCTTATGTGAAACCGAGATTGAAACACCCGGCAGTTCACGGCTGAGAATCGCTTCGATGCGGTTTTCGTGTTCCGGCCAGGCATAAGCGTGCATGCACAGTACCGCAACCGCCTCATAGCCTTCGGCGCGAAGTTTTGCAGCCAGAGTAACAACTTCTTGCTCATCCAAAGGCGTGACAACGTCACCCTTACTGGTCACGCGCTCTTTAATTTCATAAGCCTGTGAACGTGGAATTAGCGGCGCAGCAGGCGCACCGTTAAGGTCATAAATGTCGTAACGATATTCACGACCCAACACCAGCACGTCACGGAAACCCTGCGTCACCACGAAGGCAGTTTTTGCGCCACGTCTTTCCAGTAATGCATTGATTGCCAAGGTTGTTCCGTGAGTGATGGTATGAATATCACTCGATGCCAATCCCGCCATTTCCACCAGCTGAGTCAGGCCGGTATAGGCTCCCTCAGAAGGATCGTGTGGCGTAGTCAACGTTTTATGACGAAGCGCAACGCCTGTTTCATCGTTGAGCAACACCAGATCGGTAAAGGTGCCACCAATATCAAATCCCATTCGCCATGTTGACGCGTTTTTCATAATTCCCTCGACAGAGTTTCAGTTGCTCGATGAACGCATTCAGTTTTCGGTTACTCCGCGCGCAGCGGCTTACCGGCAGTTTCTTTAAGAAATAAGGTGCTAATCAGGGTCAGCATGGCGGTCAGAATCACCATATAGCTTGGGATGCTGGCGATACCGGTCAGGCCAATAAGCCAGGTCATCAGCAGCGGTGCCGAACCCCCAAAAATCACAGTAGAAAGGTTAAAACCAATGCTGTAGGCGCTGTAACGTACGTTGGTCGGGAACATTTCGGCCAATGTAGACTGGATAACCGCAGCGTGTCCGGCAAAGGCGAAGGCCAGCAAGATGGCGGCCATACAGGCCAGCGGCATCATGCCCAATGTCAGCAGCCAGAAACATGGATAGGCCAGCACTGCCATGGCAATCGCCGAGGCAATCAGCAGCGGTTTGCGGCCCAGTCTGTCAGAAAGCCAGGCCATCATCGGGATAGCGCCAATAATTGTTAGCAGTCCGCAGGCAGTCACCATCAGGCTTTGTACCTGCGCAAAATGCATCACTTTGTTCAGATAGGTCGGCATATAAACGAACAGCACGTAATAACCCGGGCCGTTAACCGCCGGTAAGGTCACTGCCAGCGCGATAGCTTTCAGATGACGTTTAGAGGTCAGCACTTCACGGATAGGATTGCGCACTACCGTTTTATTCTGCTTAACCATTTGGAAATGCGGGGTGTCCTGAATACGGGTACGAATATAGACACCGATTAGCGCCATTGGGATAGCCAGCAGGAAAGGCACACGCCATACCCACGCTCTCATCGCCTCTGCACCGTAGATATTAATCAGTCCGCTAATCAGCAGGCTGCCGAACAACAGCGCAATAAACGAACCCATGACCAGTGGCGACATCACCACGGCGCGGCGATGGTCTTCCGCGTATTCAGCCACGAATGAGCCAGCACCGGAAACTTCGCCACCCGCAGAGAAACCTTGCACAATACGCAGTGAAATCAGTAAGGCAGGTGCAGCCCAGCCGATGCTGTCATAGCTTGGCAGCAGGCCGATACCGGCAGTTGCCAGAGAAATAATCAATAGCAGGATGGCGAGTAATTTCTGGCGGCCCATTTTGTCGCCCAGGTATCCACAAATTACGCCACCAAAAGGGCGAACAACAAAGCTGACGGTGAAGCCCAGATACGTCAGCATCAGGCCTGCATCCGAGGTGTTCATGTCGTTGGCGGAAAATACCAGCACCAGCGTGCTGACCAGCAGGCCGTAAATACCGTAGTCATACCATTCAACAAAAGATCCCACGCCACCCGCCAAAGAGGCGCGTTTGACCACGTTATTTTGTGTTGAATCTTTTGCCGGCAAAGCGTAGTCCATCGATGCAACCTGAGATTTATTCATTGTTCTGCCCTGCTAAAGTAGTAATGAAATCCGGCCCTTAATGCGGCTGAGCCGGTCTTGTACGCTGTGATTTAGCGGTATTGGCCGGTGACTTCTGCGGTCATCTCGGCTTCACGTCTTGCAACTTCTTTAACTTTTTCCAGTACGTCTGCGGCTCTCCAGAAAGGAATAATGATGATGCCGTCTTGATCGGCGACCACGATGTCACCGGCACAGCAAACTACGCCGCCGATGGCTACCGGTTCACCAATCACACCCGGACCGTTCTTGTAAGGCCCTGCAGGACTCGTGCCACGTGAGAAGGTTGGAAACGCCGTTGATTCAATTATTTTTTTGTCACGCACTGCGCCGTCTATAACCTGCCCGCGTGCACCAGCATGCTGGAAACGCTGCGTCAGCTGCTCGCCAACCAGCGCGCGATCAATATGCCCCATGCCGTTAATCATCATTACGTCGCCCTCTTCGATGTAGTCCAGAGCGATAATTACGGCGGCGTTATCGCCTGCTGTCACCTGTACCGGGAAGGCAAAGCCGGTGAATGCGCTATTGGCAGTTAAAGGAATAATTCCTGCATCACACATGCTCAGGCGCTCCATCGCGTCACCAATATTGGCAACAGGGAAAGGAGCAAAAGCCTCCAGCCACTCTTTTGATGGGCGTTTCCAACGTTCTGCAATACGAACTTCTGCGGTTTCTAATGCCATTTCGCCAGACCTTATGTGTAGGGATAAAATGAAAAACAATTATCGAATGAGAATGTTTTATCACTTTAAAAATTAAATGTTCAATGTTTTTTTTCGAGAGAAAACGGTCGATTGCAATAAAATTTAATTATTACCAGGCTCGAAATAAATAAAATAAATTACTTAAAAAATTATAAAAAACAACCACTTAAAATATTTTTCACAAGGTGTTTTTGTGATGTAGTTAACATAATTAAGCTTCAAAAACCTAACTATTCAATTTTCTTATGACGTCTAATAAATACCATAATATTGAATGTTTGTTTTGGTGCAAAATAACCAGATGGAATCAGCATTCGCACTAATAAAGGGCAGCTTATTTTTAATAGATGATCTGGCAGATAAATAGTGCCTGATAACAAGGGGGACTAATTTTATTATTTGTGGGTTAGCGCACAAAATTGGTGCAATGCAGTGCGAGGTATCAAAATCGAGAGAGTGGAAGAAAGGTTTCTAAAAAGTTGCTGATAACTGATAACTGATAACTGATAACTGATAACTGATAACTGATAACTGATAACTGATAGATGATAGATGATAGATGATAGATGATAGATGGTAGATGGTAGATGCATCGGTTCACGTTTGAAAACGGACAATCTGGCATTTATATTTAACGAGATGCCACCGCCCCTCTCCGGCTCACATTATCAGACAATAAAAATCTCGTTATAGAACCGTTTATCAAACCCGCCTTTGATTTATCTTTGACTTTCCTCTCAATTTGGCAAAGTAATCGATAAAGTGATATCCAAAAATAGTACCCTACTTCCAACATCCATTGATTAATCAGATAAAGGAGAAGCATCTGATGCCCCAAATTACAGAGGCTGTGAAAGGAAGTACCTTATTAAGAAATACAAATAATTCGAAGACAAACAATCCGAATACGAAAAAGATCGATAATGTCAGCAACACTTTAATTCAACCTAATATTCAACTTAAAGAAAGCACATTTACCGACGATGCACAGTTGGTACTACCTGAAACTTCAGCATTTAAAAATAGGCTGGAAGATCTTCCATTGAAAAATCGCGCATTCCTTGCAGAGTGCACAAAGTTAGGGTTAATTAATGATAAAAATAAAAAAATTGATGTTTTTTTTGAGGCTATACGGAATGAGACTTCATCTACATTAATTCAAAAGTTAAAAAATTGTACAATCCCTAAAAAGCTTTCCCTCAATAGTAATAAAAAACTATTTACCTTACTGACACAATACAACCCCGATACTTTAACGACGTCACCTATTATCGATGCCCAGGGGAAACCCGTAGCAATTCAAACCGACGGGCGTTGTTGGGAAAGCGATGGCATGAGAGGGGGTAAGTTTTACTTTTATAGTGAAGATGTAAGAAAAATTGTTAATAATTATGAAACTCACAAGCAATGGATGAAATCTCACTTAAGCGTAAGAATCATTAAAGAAGAGGATGTTCCTATCCATGAGAGTGTTCTTATTGGCCAGGAAGGCGTTTTTGCTCTTCGTGATATCGAAAGAGGCACTCCAGTCTGTCTATTTGGAGGAATGCTTCTGGAAGATAAAACAGATAAAGAAAATGATGAGAAGATTAGAAAACTGGTAGATTGTGATAAATATTACATCCGCAAAGTTTCATGTGACGACAAAGATACGTCTTTTATTGAAGGAATGGACATATCCATGAAGTTAAATACAGCGACAAAAATAGGCACCTATGGCGTGGTGATGGATCATGAAAGAAATAATTTAGATTGTTATCATGCCCGCGTCGAACGAGTATCAGATAAAGAACAATTGCAAATTTTAGCTTTTTCTTCAATGAGCGATATAAAGGCGGGTGAACAACTTTGCTTTTATTATGATATAAACTCTTCAAGATAAGAGTCAAAAACCAGGAGACTCAAGGTATTGTTAGATTTGTACAATAAGTGCAACACGCTCCGCTTTAAACCTCCATCAGTGTTGCACTTATTGCACTAATCTAGATCTAAATAATAATTTTACACCGCGCGTAATATGCTAACTCATTACCCAGGCACGTATTTATTCATAAGGAACGTATTTAAGCGTTGCGCGCATTGAAATTTTAAACATGCTGCCCGCCATTGACGTGAATTTCTGCCCCATTAACGTAAGAAGCCCCTGAAGTGCAAAGGAAGTAGATTAACGATGCAACCTCTTCGGCTTTGCCCAGGCGTTGCAGTGGCACACTGCGTTCAACAATTTCTTGCGTACCGGGAGAGAGGATTGCTGTGTCGATTTCACCGGGCGCGATGGCGTTGACACGGATGCCATGCGGTCCAAATTCATGAGCCATTTCACGAGTCAGGGTCGATAATGCAGCCTTTGACGTGGCATAGGCGACTCCGGCAAATGGATGCACCTTGCTGCCAGCAATCGAGGTAACATTAATGATGCTGCCCTGCGCCGCCTTAAGTTCGTCAAAAAGCCCGGTTGCCAGCACGGCACTGGAGAACAGATTAACGTTGAACACTTTTATCCAGCTAGCATAATCCGTATCCAGCACGCCAAGTCTGCCGCCGTCTTCCATTTTCGGAGAGACTCCCGCGTTATCCACCAGTGCATCGAGGCGGCCGCCGAGCCGTTCTTTAATCATCGGCAAGGCCTGCTGCACGCTATCAATATCGTCCAAATCAAGATGAATATGATTAAGAAAACCTTCGGCCCATGGGCACTCATAGACCCAATTTTGGCGTGAAGCCGTGAAAATTTGCCATCCAGCTGCATAAAAATGTTTAACCGTCGCATGACCAATCCCTCTGCTGGCTCCGGTTAATAACAACGTTTTTTTCTGGTTCATTTTTCCTTCCCTGAATAAGTGCTTGATACATCAACTATAGACAAAAATAAGAGGCAAAAAAAAGAGGACCATGCTGGTCCCCCTGATTTTTAATGCGCGGGCATAGACTGTCTAAGGCGCTCACCGCGGCGGCGCAGCAACTCCATCACTATCAACAGGATAAGCGAGGCAGCGATCATGATTGAGGCTGCGGCGGCAATGGTTGGGTCGAGGTTTTCACGAATACCGGCAAACATCTGGATAGGCAAGGTGCGTTGGCCCGGGCTTGAAAGAAACAGCGTAACAACCACCTCGTCGAACGACGCCGAGAAGGCAAACAGCGCTCCAGAGAAAACACCCGGCCCAATCAGCGGCAAGGTGACAGTTCGGAAGGTATACCACGGAGAAGCACCAAGATTGGCCGCCGCGCGTGACAGATTTTTATCGTAACTTTTCAATACTGCGGTGACCGTTACCACCACGAAAGGCACACCCAGTAAGGCATGCGCCAATACCAGACCGGCGTAACTGTTTAACAGGGAGACTCGCGCAAAGAAGAAGAACATCCCGACTGCGATGATAACCACCGGTGCAATCATCGGTGAGATAATGATTGCCATCACCACTGACTTACCCCGAAACTCTCCGCGCACCAACCCCATAGACGCCAGCACGCCCAGCACTGTTGCCAGCAATGTCGCCAGCGGTGCTATCAATAAACTGTTGCCCAACGAACTTAGCCATTCGTCGGAATGAAAGAAATTGTGATACCAGCGCAGAGAAAAACCGTTCAACGGATAGCTCAAAAATGAACCTGAGTTGAAAGATAACGGGATGATGACCACAATCGGAATGATTAGGAACAGCAGCGCCGCCCAGCTGTAGCAGTTAAAAGTCCAGCGCCACAGTCGCAGTAAGGTTGAACCTTGGGTTTTATTAGTCATGGTCTGATTCCTTACAGTTAATGGGCCGCAGCTTCGGCTTTGGTACGCGTTACGCGGGCATACACAACATAAAGCAGAATGACTATCACCAGCAGCTGTGTTCCCAGCGCCGCGGCCATTCCCCAGTTCATGGTGGTATTGGTAAAGTAGGCAACAAAATAGCTGACCATTTGATCCCCCGGGCCACCAAGCAGCGCTGGCGTGATGTAGTAGCCAATCGCCATCATAAATACCAGCAGCGCACCGGCGGCAACGCCCGCATAAGTCTGCGGCACATAAACCCGCCAGAAGGCACTAAACGGATGTGCGCCGAGAGAAATAGCGGCTCGCACATAGCCCGGAGAAATCCCTTTCATCACGGCATATAAAGGAAGAACAATAAAAGGCAGCATGATATGGGTCATCGAGATATAAACGCCGAGGCGGTTAAACACTAACACCAGCGGGTGATCGATAATCCCGGTCGCCATCAGGCCACGGTTAATCAAACCGCCAGTTTGCAACAGAACAATCCAGCTGGCGGTGCGCACGATAAGCGAGGTCCAAAACGGCAGCAGCACCATGATCATCAGCAGATTTGCACGCCCTGCCGGCTGTTTTGCCAGCCAATAAGCCAACGGATAGCCCAGTAATACGCAGAAAACGGTGACAACCAGCGACATCCACAGGGTACGCAGCAGCACATTGACATACAGAGCTTGCCCCGGCGGTAACGCTTCAATTTTACCCGTGTTGATATTGACCTTCCGGTCAAACGACGCCAGCAAATAATAGGCAGTCAGCGGCTTGCCCGCGCGTTGCAGAGTTTGCCAGGTACTGAGTTGCCCCCACAGCGGCAACGCCTTGATTAACGGTTCTTTTACAGGAACATCGCCTGACGGAGCATGACGCAGAGTGCTCATAATCAGGCTGCTGTAACTGTCGTCCTCATAGCTCATACGTTGGGCGACCGAGAACAGTTTACCGCTGTTGCGTGCTGCGCGCAGGTCAGTAACCAGAGCCGAAAATGTTGCCTCATCCGGTACGGATTTACCGTCCCAACGAGCAAGTTTCGCCAGTGTTGCTGGCATCGCCTGCCCAATCTCCGGATTCTCGACACTTTTCATCAAGATAGAGGCGATAGGGAAAATAAAACTGACCACCACGAATATCAGCAGCGGCGCGATCAGTAACAGAGATCGCCTAGTGTAGGCGGCCTGTACTTTGCGCAAACGCTGGCGCAGGGTTGCATTATCCTGCGTGCTGGCTTGTGGGAGTGAATGGGGCAACATTTCGGTCTGGCTCATGGCATTCTTCCTGCTTTCTTCTATTGATCGTTATCGGCTTTTAGTGCATTCAACGATTATCGGGATGCCCAAGCGTTAAAGCGCTGTTCGAGATCTTCACCATGATCAACCCAGAATTGAGTATCTACCGGAACAGCGTCCGCCATGTTCTGCGGTGCAGTTGGCAGTTCGGCAGCGATTTTTGGATCGATCAGTCCAGTCGCCGATTTTTCAGTCGGGCCGTAAGGAATATTTTCGGCAAAGACTTTCTGATTTTCTGGCTTGTTGGCAAAGGCAATAAATTGCTCGGCCAGTGCCTGATGCTGAGTCCCTTTTACAATCGCCCAGTTATCGAGGTCATACAGACTGTCGTTCCAGACCATTTTAAATCATGCCCTTCCTGATTCGCCGCGCTAACGCGACCGTTATAGGCCGAGGCCATCACGACATCGCCAGATACCAGCCACTGCAACGGCTCTGCGCCTGATTCCCACCATTGAATATAAGGTTTGATCTGATCAAGTTTTTTAAACGCGCGATCAACGCCCTGCGGCGTCGCCAATACCTTATAAACGTCTTCACGTTTCACGCCATCTGCCAACAGAGCGATTTCCAGCGTGAATTTGGCGCTCTTACGCAGCGCGCGTTTGCCCGGGAATTTTTTGACATTCCAGAAATCCGCCCAGCTGGTCGGTGCACGATTTCAGTTTTTTGGCATCATAGGTCAGCACAGTAGACCAGACGAAGATACCGGCCCCGCATTGGTCACTGCCGAAGGCAGGTAGTTGTTTTTATTGCCTAACTTGCTCCAGTCCAACGGTTCGAACAGCCCTTCGTCACAGCCGCGCACCAGCTCAGGGCCTTCAACTTCGACCACGTCCCAACCCACTTGACCGGTTTCACCATGGCTCTAATGCGCGCCATCTCGCCGTTGTATTCGCCCGGATCGATTGTCCCCAGCTTGGCGGCTTCAAACGGCTTATAAAACGCCTTGTCCTGCGCATCTTTATTGGTGCCGCCGAAAGAGACCACCGTCAGCGTTTCGGCCTGAGCCTGGAAAATCAGTCCGCTAAGCAGCGCGGTCAGTGCAATCTTTTTGAACATGCTGTGACTCCTGAAGTTGGAAAGTAAAAAAGGGTAGACCCTTGGCCTGCAGGCCAATGTTGGCGCGATTATTTTTAGTAAACCTGAAGCATAATGTGTGCCAGCGCTTAGGCTTTCAACGCCTGCGCCAAAATCTGCAGCGCCTGTTTAAATTGCGCGTCGGGGATGGTCAGCGGATACAGGAAACGGATCACGTTGCCGTGAATGCCACAGCTCAGCAGCATCAGACCGGCATCCAGCGCCTTACGCTGCACCAGACGAGTAAACTCGGCGTCGGGTTTATGAGTGGCAGGATCGTTGAACTCGACCGCGACCATCGAACCGCGCGATGCGAATATCGGCGATCTGCCGGGCAGGTGATTTCTCGCCTGCTGCAAGACTTCAACCAGCTCTGCACCCAGTCGTTGTGCGCGTTCACACAGCTGCTCTTCTTCGATGATATCGAGCACCGCCAGCGAAGCCGCAACCGCCAGAGGGTTTCCGGCATAGGTGCCGCCCAAACCGCCCGGCTCTGGCGCATCCATGATTTCTGCACGCCCGGCTGACGCCTGAAATGGGTAATCCACCGCCGAGGCTTTTCGCCATAGTGATCAGATCCGCTTTCGCCTTCGGGTAATATTCCATGGCGAATATTTTGCCAGTGCGGGCAAAGCCGCTTTGCACTTCATCGGCAACCAGCAAGAATGCCGTGACGGTCGCACAGCGCGCGCAGGCCATTAACAAACGCCTCGGGTGCGATATTAAATCCGCCCTCGCCCTGGATCGGCTCGAAAACGATGGCGGCAACGTCCTGCGGGCTGATATCACTGCGGAAAATATATTCAATACTTTCCAGGGCCGCCTCAACACTAACGCCCTGCGGGCGTTCGGATAACGCGCATGGAATACTGAGCCGGGGAAAGGTCCGAAACCTTTTTTGTAAGGCAAAACTTTGCCGGTCAACGCCATGGTCAACAGCGTGCGGCCATGGAATGCGCCAGAGAAGGTGATCACACCGGAGCGACCCGTTGCAGCGCGGGCAATTTTCACCGCATTCTCTACGGCTTCAGCACCGGTGGTGAAAAAGGTGGTTTTAGCATCGCCCGCAATCGGTGCCAGGGCGTTGATACGCTCGGCCAGGGTGACATAGCTGGCGTAAGGGACGATCTGATAGGCGGTATGGGTGAAGGCTGCAAGCTGTTGCTGTACGGCGGCGACAATTTTCGGATGACGATGGCCGGTATTAAGTACCGCAATTCCCGCGGTGAAGTCGATATATTCACGCCCCTGCTCATCCCAAAGCGTGGCGTTTTCCGCCTTGCTGGCGTAGAAGTCATACATCACGGAGACACCCCGCGGCGTGGCGGCTTTACGGCGTTGTTCCAATTCTTTGTGATCCATTTTTTACTCCGGCTCTTCTGTGCGTTAAATCGTTTTGTGATCAAAAAACCAATACGGCATCAATCATCCCCTTGCTTTTTAGCGTTAAACCGGTCCTATAATCCAGAGCCAGTTCTATTTATTTTGAGGTACCAATTGCGATCACTACTGTCAGATTTGATTTTGCACCGACTGGATTCTGCTTCCGGGAGTAATTTGAACAAGCGGTTATACCAGGCGTTGAGAATGGCGATTCTTGATGCCAGTATTCCGCCGAGCAGCCGATTACCCGCCAGTCGGGATTTAGCGAAAGAGATAGGGATTTCCCGCAATACGGTGTTCGCGGCCTATGAGCAATTGCAGGCCGAGGGATATATTCAGACCCGCACCGGCAGTGGCACTTTCGTCAACGCCGATCTGCCGGAGGACGGAATTAGCTCCGACGCCTCAAGCCCGGCCAAAACACCAGTGCGCAACCTGGTGCAACTGTCAAAACGAGGAACTCGTCTGTTGGGCGCACCGGCGCTAGCACCGCACCAATGGGGCGCATTTATGCCCGGCGTGCCTGACGTGACCCGCTTTCCTCACGATATCTGGCGTAAATTGCAAAACCGTCTCAATCGCAAATTGGATCCCGCAATACCTGACCTATTCGCGCCACGGCGGCTGTGCGCCACTGCAGCACGCGTTGGCGGATTATCTGCGCATTGCGCGGTCGGTGAGCTGTACTCCTGACCAAATCCTGATCACGCAGGAACCCACGAAGCAATCGACTTATTGGCTAAAGTACTTTGCGATCAGGGAGATACTGCGTGGATTGAAGAGCCGAGCTACTGGGGGATCCGAAATATCCTCTCGATTAACGGCGTTGAGATGAGGCCGATTACCGTGGATGAAAATGGCATGGACCCGCCAGATGTCGAGCACAATGCGACCCCGCCGAGGATGATTTGCGTCACGCCTTCCCACCAGTATCCGCTGGGTTCGGTGATGAGCCTCGCCAGCCGTCAGCGGATTTTGTCACTGGCGGTGCAGCACGGTAGCTGGATTATCGAGGATGATTATGACAGCGAATTTCGCTATTCCGGTAGCCCAATCCCCGCGCTGCAAGGGTTGCTGCCCGATGCGCCGGTAATTTACATCGGCACTTTCAGTAAAACGTTGTTTCCCGGTATGCGTATCAGCTACGTGGTATTGCCGCGCGCGCTGTCGGCCAAACTTAAAATTGCTCACTCCGAACTATATCGCGGCGGCAACGGACTGGCGCAGCTTACGCTGGCGGAGTTTATTCGTGAAGGACATTACGGCGCGCACATCCGCCGCATGCGTTTGGCGTACGGCAAACGACGTAACGCGCTGGCAAGAATGATCGAACTAGCAACTTGGAAAGAAGTTTTTATGCGAGTACAGCAACGCCGGTTTGCATCTGATTTTATCGCTGCCGGACTCGATAGATGACGTGGCGCTGAGCGCCGAGCTGGAGCAAAAAGGCGTACTAACTCGAGCATTATCAGCCTATTACATGCATAACACCCAGCGGCGAGGGCTGATACTGGGCTATGGCTGCGTGGAGCTTCCGCGGATGGAGACCGCGTTTGCGGTGCTGGTTTCCTGCCTGAAGCAGCGTCTTAAGATGCCCGCATAGGGCAGCATGCTCTGTTGATGGTGCACGGCCGATGGGCGAAGATTCATCCAGCCGTCCAGCGGCCTTTGCGATGGCGAATAAAACAGCCAATAAAAATAAAAAAGACAATAGAAAACATTAACCTGCGAGCTTCCCCTCAGGTTGAAAATTTGTAAAAAAAAACTTGCCAGAACACTTTTCCAGGTGGTACTGATTTTAAAAAGCGCCAGCCAGGGGTGTTCCTGAAACTTCATGAAGTACTGGCATGCAAAAGTCATGCCGGGTATCGAGACTGGGTAAGCATGCAAATTTTCCCGAATGGACTAAACCCACCGGCAGCGGTTAAAAAGTGGGAGTGACGTTGATGCAAAGTTACGTGAGTTTTAAAAATATCGTGAAGAGCTACGACGGCGAGAAGCTGGTGGTTAAGAATCTTAATCTCGAGGTCCACGAGGGCGAATTTCTGACCATGCTCGGCCCCTCTGGTTCGGGTAAAACCACCAGCCTGATGATGCTGGCAGGTTTTGAAACCCCGACCCAGGGCGAGATTTTGCTGCGCGGAAAACCGCTGCATAATCTTCCACCGCATCAGCGCGATATCGGCATGGTGTTCCAAAACTATGCGCTGTTTCCCGCACATGACCGTCGCCGAAAATCTGGCTTTTCCGCTGAAAATTCGCCGTCTGAGCAAGGCCGATATTCGGGCGAAAGTTGAACGCATTCTGGATATTGTAAAATTAAAACCGCTGGCGGACCGTTATCCGGCACAGATGTCCGGCGGACAGCAGCAGCGCGTGGCGCTGGCTCGTGCATTGGTTTTCGAGCCAAAACTGGTGTTGATGGATGAACCTTTGGGCGCACTGGATAAGCAGCTTCGTGAACATATGCAGATGGAGATCAAGCAGTTACATGAGATGTTAAATCTGACTATCGTGTACGTTACTCATGACCAAAGTGAAGCGATGACCATGTCGGATCGCGTAGCGGTATTTAACGATGGCGTGATCCAGCAGCTTGATACGCCAAACAAGATTTACGAGCAGCCGACTAACTCGTTTGTGGCGCAGTTTATTGGTGAAAACAACAGCTTACTGGCCACTAATGTTAAGGCTGAGGGTGATTATTACAGCACCTCTTTGGACGACGGCACTCTGCTCTCTTCACTCAAAGTTCGCCCTAGTTCACCGGGTAAAAAGATTATGCTGTGCATTCGCCCGGAACATATCAACGTCAATAATCCGACGCCGGGCAGTGAAAAAGTTAACGCTCGTATTCAGCAGTTTGTTTATCTCGGCGATCACGTGCGTATGCTGACTGAAGTTGCCGGACAGGGTAATTTTATGGTGAAAATGCCTGCCGCACACGTTCAGCCAGGTTGGAAAGCAGGCAGCGAAGTCATGCTGTCATGGCAGCCTCAAAACCTGAAAGCTTTGGATGTGGTCGCGCACTGATCTAAGAATATTTGGGGCAGAATAACTCTTAGAGATCGCGCTAACGATCTCTGAATAAGCTCGTCTTATCTTTAAAGACAATCAAGTTTAAAAAAGAACAAAATCGCCGAATACACTCTAAAAATGGGTAAAATTCGGCAATTTTACTTCATCATCTCAAGTTATCATTTAGCTTTTTGAGGATACATTAAAGGTAAAATATTCTTTATTAAGTTTACTGAAAGTCCCATCAGCTTTAATTTCAGCGATAGCCTGATCGACTGATGTCTTAAGCTTTTCGTCCCCTTCTGCGCAGCCCTAATCCGGTACCATTGCCGAACATCGCTTTGTCATAAACCTCTTTGCCATTAGCTGAAAATCTGCACCCTGTGGTTTATCCAGGAATGAAGCCGTAGCCGAGGCAGCATCGTCCAGCGATGCGTCAAGCCGACCTAGAGCCAGGTCAGCATAAATTTCATCTGGCGAGGCATAGGAAACCACATCGACCCCTTTATCACGCCAATATTGGTTAGCGTAAGTTTCAAAGACCGAACCTTGCTGCACGCCCACCCTTTTGCCTTTTAATGACTCGGCAGTGGCCGTCAGACCTGAGTTTTTACGGGCAATTAAATAAACAGGGGTCGTAAACAGAGCTGAAGAGAAATCGATCGATTTTTTACGTTCTTCATTTATTGATAATGAGGAGAGAATCGCGTCAAATTTTTTGGCTTTCAGTGCCGGGATCAATCCGTCAAAAGTGTTTTCCACAAACACACACTTCACCTTCATTTTATCGCAAATCGCCTCTCCCAAATCGACATCAAAACCAACAATTTGCCCCTGAGGATTTTTCGATTCAAACGGAGGAAATGTCGGGTCGATCCCTAGCTTCAGTTCGGCCTCATCAGGCGCTGACATGACATTGCCACTGGCGACCATCAATAAAAATAGCAATGAAATTTTTTTCATTTTCCCACCCGTTTCCGTATCCCAAAAACCTTTACTTACATTTGATAGCAATCGAATAATTCATGTCAATACATTGATTAACAGCAAATTAGAGCGCTTATTCACAATAGCGGCAGCAGGCAACGGGAGGTAATACGGTTAACTTATAGATAACGCGAAGTGCGAAAAATGGAATTAATGAGAGGGAGGTTTAGAGCACTTATATTAACACCCAGCCACTATGTCATTCTAACCAGGCTGGGGCAGATTTACTGACAATTAGTTCGAGATACCATTTTCGGTGAATACAACCTTATCACCACTGGTTGTTTTTTGAGCAACGGCAAGTATCCATTGACTATCGTCGAAGTTGCTGGCGCTGGTTGAGGGAGTCAGCGTATAGGTATAAGCACCATTTTTAAAAATATACCCCTGAAAATCCTGAGAAGACCCGACATCTACTACCAAGAATATTACTTTGCGTTGCACCATAATTTTGCGGCAATGCATAACTTTTATTATCAGATAATAGAGGTTCTATGTTTTTTTGTCACGAGAAACTAAACCGTCAGGATTACGATACAAGTGTTTTGAGTCCTTTTACTCGGCATCCTTGGGTTTGTTCTTATCTTGGGGGTGACGTTTTTCCCCCAGCCAATCCTGAATCATATGCAGCAAGAAGAGCCGTAAACGTAACGGTGAACGGCCATACACTTTCCAAAAACTCAGGCTCTGTTCCATGATGGTCTCCTGCTCTTTATCCGAATATCTGACTTGCATACCCGCGCATTGACGAAGGTTTATTATACAGGTATAGCACAGGCTATATTAGTTAGCCAGTGCCAAGTCAGCAAAAATTGGTGGTTGGGGATACTTGGTTTACAATGCCTCCCATTATCGCGATGTATGTGGCTTCAGGAAGAACAGTTAAAAGCCATTGAGCAAGAAAAAAGGCGGGCGTAGTGAAAAATAAGAAAGTTACTCCATTACTGGATGTGGAAGAGCACGCTCAGGGTTTTTTGCAGGTGCGCGAGGCGCATCGTCGAGAGTTAATGGAAGATTATGTCGAGCTGATATCCGATCTGATCAATGAGTTTGGCGAAGCGCGGCAGGTAGATTTAGCCGCCAGACTTGGCGTTTCACAGCCTACCGTGGCTAAGACGCTTAAAAGATTGGCCAGTGCTGGACTGGTTCGACAGTTACCCTATCGCGGCACGTTTTTAACACCGGAAGGTGAAAAACTGGCTGCAGAAAACCGCGAGCGCCATAACATAGTCGAAGAGTTTTTTGTTGCGTTAGGCATCAGTCCGGAAACTGCGCGGCTGGACTCGGAAGGTGTTGAGCATCATGTCAGTGATGAAACGCTGGAAGCTTTCAAACGATTTACCGAACAGCAAAGAGCATTACAGTAATCCCCCCTATTTAGTTAGCAATTAGTAAGTAAGTAGTTAGTAAGTAAGTAGTTAGTAAGTAAGTAGTTAGTAAGAAAGTAGTTAGTAAGTAGTTAGTAAGTAGTTAGTAAGTAGTTAGTAAGTAGTTAGCAAAATCGGGTCAGGAATATTGTGGCCTCCTGCCCTTTTAAGGCAGCAGGCCAAAGGCCATTTATGACCAATATTTATTTTTACTGGTTTTACCAATGCCCGGATTATAGCCGTTGGTAGGATCAAGTTCTCGCAGATGCAGCTCATATTCGGGCGAGGCATGATACAGGTGCCCGACATTATGCTCGGCAGGATATTTAGCGCCACGCTGGTCGAGATATTCCAGCACCTCATGTTTGAAGGCCGCCGATCAACGCCTTCCTTGAGAATATAGTCTTGATGATTAACAAAGCAGAAGAAATGTCCGCAGCATGAATCCTCTAATACCTGCGCCTTAAGATGATCAGGTAATACAATTCTCCATTGGGTGTCATTGCGACGCAGAGCAACATCAAAAGCCATCAATCGCTGATTAGTATCAATCCCCATATAGTCACAATAAGAAACGGTACAACCTCCTACGCCAAAACGAACTAAAAAGGCATCTTTTTCCTCACGTTCATTACAGGCAAAAAACTGCCCGCTTTTATTAGCGAAGAATTCGGTTAAACAATGCATTAATTCGGCGGAATATCGCGATTCGGTTTTAATCATTAGATGATGTTCGAAACGGTCACGATAATCGAGAATGCGTTTTGCAACACGTTTCGGCGTCAAATTATTGAAGCCCTGCAATACTTTATCCACCAGATTAAGCGGCAGGAAGCCGGCCTTTTTTACCCGAAGATCCCAATGTGATTTTTTCGCCATAAGAGACGGCAGAGCTTCCGGCCCCAAGCGATCGATGGCCCAATAAACATGTTTGGAATAACGCACGGTAAGATCAAAGGCGTTGCGATGAATATATTCAGCCTGCTGAGGAAGTTCTTTAAGATTTTGCAGTAAATAACGGCGTAGATCAATCAGTTCATTTTCATCATTAGTGCCAATATAAAAAGTATGGGTATTATCGCCCCGATCGAAGGTTGAAAGACGCACTGCAAATACCGCAACTTTTCCTGCACTGCCAGAGCTGTCGTGCAAATATTGTGGATTGCCGTTAAAACGCGTTGGGCTATCTGCTTCGACGTTACGAATAACCGCAGCATAATCATCGGCCCATATTTTACCTTGCCAGTCGGCTCCTTGCCGATGGTGTAATCCTGACTCTCGAGTCGAGCAATCATTTCCTCGGGAGTATTACCCAGAAAAACGCCAAGATGATTGATTAAAGAGAGATTACCGGCGTCATCAATTTGCGCAAACAGCGATTTTTCAGTGAACGCGGGCCCACGGCGAATTAATGAGCCGCCAGAGTTATTACACACGCCGCCAATCACCGACGCACCTATGCAGGAAGATCCTATAACTGAATGAGGTTCTTTATGATGGGGGGCTAGCGCTTTTTCCAGCTCGGTGAGGGTACTTCCGGGGAAGGCAATCACCTGTTGGGCATTATCAATAACCTGCACGCCCTTGAGACGACGGGTACTAATAATAACGACATCGCGATCATAATTATCGCCATCTGGCGTAGAGCCGCCGGTCACTCCGGTATTTGACGCCTGCATCAGGATTATCTTGTCGCAGGCTACGCAAACTTTAATAATCTCCCAAAGCTGAAGCAGAGAATCGGGGATAGCAACCGCCAAAGCTTGTCCATGGCCGACGCGAAATCCCCTGGTATAATACGCTTTGTCATTTTCGCTGATAAGCAACTGTTCCGAAGACAGAATTTGTTGCAGCTGAGGAATTATTGTTATGCCCTTCTCCATCTGACCTTACCTCCAAAGACCGTGATTATTGACCACGGCGGGTATTTCGATTTTGTTAAAAATAACACTTCAATGAATCAATATTGTTAAACAATCCATTCAGAATATTAGTATCGAAAAACTTTCTCTGGACTAAAACGGCGTTTTTAATCTAAAACGGAGGTAACAACCTTTTATACAATAACTATTGTTGCTTTCGGTGGCGCTTGGGCAATAGACATAAAAAAACCCAGAAACAGAACCTGCTCCGGGTTTTTCATGATATGAAGAGTCATTAACCGCTCTTAATATACGAGGCACAATGACTATCTGTCATTTGCAAATGACGTCAGTTTCAAAAGATTGCGCCGCCTCTACTTCATACTTTTTCTTTTATTGTCTAACACATTGGATGATATTTAACGCATCAGGTCAGAATTATTTAAACATTTCTGCTGAGCCAGAGACGTTATTTTCACCTACGGTGCTGATGATTTCGTATGAACGCGCGCCTTCCTGAGTCGCTTTTGCCGCCAATTTATCGTGCAGTGCATCCACATTACCGCTGTCTACAGATGCGCTAATGGTACCAAGGCTTTGTTCGCCTGCCGGAGCCGAGTTCACTTCTGTAGCGGCAAAGGTAGCAAATGAAGCGGTGGTCAGTGCGATAACGGCAAATGCTTTAGTCAGGTTTTTCATAATAATTACTCCAGTCTTCTCAATTTAAATTAATTTAGTCATGCTAATCTGGGCTATCAAGATTAGTTATTGTTCGTTAAGTAAATGTTAGACCCCGATGGAAGCTTATGCAATGTGTTTATTTAATAAACGTTAACTTATTGTGCGGATCGTTTTCACAGGAAGGAACTACGGCCTGTTGCAGCAGTCACAGCCTTTAAGGTGTCGCGGCGAAGAGTGTCGTCGCATGAAGAGTGTCTTGGATAAGAGTTTTGCGGATAAGATTTTAGTGGCATCAAGAGTTCAGCGGCAGAAAACGGGAGCCACCTGGCCCCCATTAGAAGATGTACGCAGCTGTTGTAATGTATTAAAAACTCGGGATTAAAAGGGTGACTGTTGCTCTAACACACGGGTAATAACGTTCAAAGCCCCGTGCTCATTGTTGCTTTCAGTTGCGTAATCAGCAACATCAGCCACGGCTGGGCTGGCATTGGCCATCGCAAAGCCGAATCCTGCATGACGTAACATTTCGATGTCATTATCGCTATCACCTATCGCGACAACCTCACTGTCTTTCACGCCCCAACGAGCCTGCAACATGCTAATACCATTGGCTTTATGCAGCCCTGGAATGATGAGGTCTACAAAGCCAAACCCGCTTCCTACCGGCTTTGAAATATCGCCGACGTCAGCGGCCAACTTCTGTAAGAGCCCTGGTATCGCTTCATTTTGCACACCCAGTGAGAACTTGAAAATAACGTCATCCACGGTAGAAAAGTCGCTAACCTTTTTCAGACGACGATAATGATTAGACATTTTTTCGACGACTGCATCCTGCATCGATTCATGAGCATAGGCGCTGTTTTTCCCGCAAACAATCAGCTGAATATCAGGGACATCGGAGAGTACACTCAGAATGCGAGCAACCTGCTCTTTGGTGAATTCACCACAGTGGATCTCTTCGCCGGCATCGACCACATAGGCACCATTTTCGGCAACAAAGCCGATTTCATGCTGGATTTCTGGGAAATAATGCACCAGCTGATAATACTGATTGCCGCTTGCGACAACAAAATGAATGCCGCGCTGTTTAAGTCGAGCATACAGGTCTAAGAATCGGGATTTATCGTAGCTCTTTTCATCGTCAAGAAAAGTCCCGTCCATATCCACTGCAATCAGTTTTATTGACATATCTATTCCATTTTCAAGGTTAAGGGCCTTTCGGCATAGGTCATGGGTTGCCACCTATTTTAACCACAAGCTAATGAGTTATTCAGAAGGCTGTTAGATTAATCACATCCTCTTAGTGAGAGCCAGATCACAAATATCATACTTATATCCTCAAGCCCACAGTCTGATTAACATTCTTTAAACTCTAACCCTATGTTCTTAAAGTTTAATCAAGAAAAAAACAGGCGTTATCTGAAACGATAATTCAGCCGTTATACCCTTGTCTTCGTTTGAAGTTTATGTAATCTTTCGCACGCTTAAAATGTGCGTCTGGTCACTGTTTTGATCGGCATAAATTTGAGGTCATCAGGGTCAGATAACGGTGTTCACCAGGCACCGGCATTTTATCGTTAAGTCAGAATGCCTAAGGCGAATAATCTGACAGCCATAGATCAGCAGGAATTTCCATGAACAATAAAACGTCAAGTTATAAAGGGCCTTTGGCTCTGTTAACCGCACTCTTTTTTATGTGGGGCTTAATTACTTCACTGAATGATATTTTAGTCCCGCATTTAAAGTCACTGTTCGACTTAAGCTATGTTCAGGCCTCTTTAGTTCAGTTCTGCTTCTTTTTTGCCTACTTTGTGATGTCTTACCCGGCGGGTAAAGTCGTCAGCAAGTTCGGCTACAAGTCAGGCATTATTATAGGATTATTAGTCGCAGCGATCGGCTGCGTGCTGTTCTATCCTTCGGCGTCACTGCGCTCTTATCCCCTGTTTTTGCTGTCTTTATTCATTCTGGCTTCAGGGCTGACACTGCTACAGGTTGCCGCCAACCCTTATGTCAACTCATTGGGAACTCCCGAAACAGCAGCAAGCCGTTTGAACCTGACTCAGGCATTTAACTCGCTGGGCACCACTCTCGGCCCAATCCTGGGCGGCATGTTTATTCTGTCGACGGCGGTGCTAAGTGCTAGTCAGATTAGTCAATTGCCAGCCGGTGAAGTGCAGCATTATCTGTCCACAGAGGCTTCCTCTGTGCAGACTCCTTACCTGGTTCTGACCGCTCTGCTGGTGCTGATTTCTTTGGTTATCAAGTTCAGCAAACTGCCGGTATTGAGTAACGAAATCGAACAGGACGATGGTAGAGATCACAGCCTGTGGAAGAAAAAGCATTTGGTGCTCGGCGTTATCGGCATCTTTGCTTATGTAGGCGCCGAAGTTTCTATTGGCAGCTATCTTGATTAGCCTGCTCGAGCGCCCAGAAGTGGCCTCGTTGTCTGCGGTTAATGCCAGCCAGAAACTGTCCCTTTATTGGGGTGGTGCAATGGTAGGACGCTTTATCGGCAGCATGTTAATGACCCGTATCAAGGCCAATCGCCTGCTGGCATTTAACGCGACTGTTGTGGTGGTATTGCTGGCCGCAGCGATTATCACCAAGGGCACGTTCAGCATGTGGGCGATTTTGTCCGTGGGCCTGTTTAACTCAATCATGTTCCCGACTATCTTCTCGCTGGCATTAAACCAGCTGGGTGGACTGACTGGCCGAGCTTCTGGCGTACTATGCATGGGTATCGTGGGCGGTGCGATTATGCCAATTATTCAGGCAACCGTTGCAGACCACCTTTCACTGCTGGTGTCATTCGTGGTTCCATTAGTGTGCTACATCTATATTGCCTGGTACGGCTGTAAAGGTTACACGCCAACTCACTAAGTCTTTTCAGCCCTCTGCTCAGAGGGCTTTTTTTGCTCTGAATGACCCTTTATTAGCGAAAAATCCCTGTCCCTATTATCCCAGATATTAACTTCACGGCTGCACCGGTTGTTGCTGCATTGGAACAATCACCTTCCTTTGCATTGTTTACTCGCGGTTTTGAAAAAATACGGTAGGATGAATTCACTGATTCGGAACACCGAATATCCTTATATCAATGCAATCGAAAGGGTTCAAATATGTCTGACAAGAAGATTCAATGGAATGGTGCTTTGCAGCCTGAAGCGGTAGAAATCCTGTCTAAAGAAGGCGGTATGATCGTCTGCCCAACTAAAGTTGGCTATATCATCATGACTTCCGATGCAAAAGGTCTGGACCGTAAATTTGAAGCCAAAGAGCGTAACCGCAACAAGCCAGGCGTTGTGCTGTGTGGTTCTCTGGAGCAGCTGAAATCACTGGCTCAGCTGAACCCTGAAATTGAAGCAATGTACCAGCAACACTGGGACAAAGACATTCTGTTGGGCTGCATTTTGCCATGGAAAGAAGAAGCCAAGGCACGCATTCCTGATGACGGCTCTAAAACTATGATGATGGACAAGCGCGACACCAGCTGCTTCGTCATCAAATTCGGTAAGCCGGGTGAAATTCTGGCTAAAGAACTGTGGGAAAACCACGGTAAATTCTCTTTCGCCAGCTCAGCCAACCCATCTGGTAAAGGCAACCGCGGTAAAGTAGAAGGCATCGGTGAGCGTATCGAATCTCACGCTGACCTGATCATCGAAGCTAACGAATACGTCGCCTCTATTCAGCCAAACGAAAGCGAAAAAACTCGCTACGAGCAAGGCGTCATGGTTTCTATGGTTGATGAAAACGGGACTTTGGTTCCTGAGCAGAAAGGTCAACGTAGCGTAACTCCTTGCCCAATCCTTATCCGTAAAGGTCTGGATGTTGATAGAATCATGTCTATCATGTCTGATATTTTCCTGACCTGGGATTACCGTCAGGGCAATTACTACTAAGTTCTGTTATTGATTGGGCCACAATGCCCTGCCAGACAGCAAAAGCGGGTGCCAATGGCGCCCGTTTTTTTTATGTTTTATGGCAAACAATATGGCAAATAGTATGGCAAACAATAAGGCAAAAAGAATGAATAAAACGAGCAGCCGAAACCTGATAATTTCCTGAGTTTGCCTTAATCGGTCTTGCATTACCGCTCAGTTGAGTGACTGATTAGTTGAGTCTCTCAGCTCAGATAGTTTTTACGCAGCTTCCTTTCTAAATCATCAATAAATAGCCTCACTCGCGCCGAAAGTTGGTTGTCTGCTTTAAACATCACCCACGAGTGATAAGTATCCATCTGCCAGTCTGGCAACAGACGCACCAGCTTGCCTTCTTTCACCGACTCTTGAGCAATATAATCTGGCAGATAGGCAATACCGCCGCCGGCAATAGCCGAACTCATCAGCCCAACGCTGTTATTCATACGAAAACGGCTGTGGACTTCGATATCTAGCTTTTGCTTATCTTTATAAAACGGTAGCGAAATAGTGTGTGCCGGGCCACGAAACAGAATGTAGTCATAGCGCGGTAAATCTTCTGGCTTATTAATTTTAGCCAGCCTGGCGACATAATTGGGCGCGGCGTAAAGTCCCCAGGTAATGGGGATCAGCGGCTTAACGTGTGCGCTTTCTGGCTTATCTCGAGTAATGACAATCGCAATATCGTAAAGCTCATCGGCCATATTAACCGGGCGGTCGGTCAGGTCGAGATCGACATTGACGTGAATGTTATTATTAATGAAGTTGTTCAACACCGGCACGATACATTGGCAGCCAAAGGTAACGGGCGCAATCAGCCGCAGGTTACCCATCGGCTCTTCATGAAAATGACGAATAAAATGCTCGGCACCCTTGATTTCATTGAGTATGCGATTGCAATACTGATAATAACTCAGCCCGACTTCGGTGACGGCAATTTTGCGCGTGGTGCGGTTTAACAGCTGCGCACCCAAACGAACTTCGAGGCTGGCTATTTCACGACTGACGGAAGATTTTGACAGTCGCAGGGATTTTGCAGCCTCGGTAAAACTTAGCGTTTCAACCACGCGGGCAAAGACCACCATTGCGGTGAGATTTTCTATATTGTCCATGGGTCTGTCTGATGATTTAAAGGCATAAAACAAAATAACATATTTATCAGCAAGCCCGGACAGGATCTCTGTTATTCAGATTTACGTGGCGACTTTTGCACCCTTTTTACTCTCAGTATCATGCCAAACGCCAGCAGAGCCGTCACCATAGCGACCCAATATACTGGCTGATGACCAAAATGTTCCCTGACTATCCCCTGAGACATTCCGCCAATAATAGCGCCCGTTGCATTACTGTTGGTATAAAGAGTGCTCGCTATTCCTGGCGCGCCGGGCAATAAATCCTGCATATAAAGCATGCCCACGCCACCAATAATGCCAATAAACATAGCATTGAGAATTTGTATCGCCACTAAAGCCATCGGGGTATGAACCTCAGCCATGCCGATATAGAAAAGTGCTGCGCAAAGTGCGGCTGAGAGAAACATCGTCCGCTTGCCGAAGCGTTGAATAAATGGCGCAGAGAACAGTACCGTCAACACTTCGAACCCCGCCCCGACGCCGAGTAACCAGCCGGCAAATCCGTCTGCTACATTATTCATTCCAGAAACATAAATCGGCATATCAATGAGATACATGACATCACCGGCCCATAACAGCGACATAGCGGCAAATAGCCACCAGGCATCTCTGTTTTTAGGCACTGACGCATCAATTTCGTTATTATTCGGCTGCTCAGGCGTAACTTCTGGCGTAACTTCTGGCGAGGGTAATAAGCTCAGAACCACGACAACAGCCACTGCAAATAATAACGCTATTATTAAGTACAGCGTGGTAAAACCAAAATGCGCGATAATATAAAAGGCCAGCGGAGGAGCAATAATCCATGACAGAGAAATCTGTACCCGCATGCGGGTGGTAAACTTAACGACTTCACTCCCTGTCTGATCGGCATATTCACGCGCAAGAGCAAAAATCTGTGGCATCGCGGCAATGGAAATAGAAGACATCAGCACGCCGAGAGTAATTAGCACGGCAAAATGGCGATTAAAGGCAAAAAGCAGCGCATTCGCCAGAGCGATAATACAGCAGAAAACAATCAGCGCCCGCCGATTACCAGCAGTATCGGAACGTCGCGCCAGAAGCTGACTCATACCGATGCCTAAAACAGCATTCGCGGTATAAAAAGCCCCAACCATCATCGGAGTTGCTGAGGTAGCGCGGGTTAGAAACAGGCTGATTACCGGCCATTGCAGCGCACCCGCTACGCCTAAAATGAGTGTCATAAACATAAAGGCAATATTAATACTCTGACGCCCGCCGACAGCCTGCTCCTGCAACTCCATGCTAACTCCCTGAAAGCCAATACTTAATCAAGTTATTAAACATTGATAACATAAATAACAAAAGGTAAGCAATAAAACATCAGGGTAACGAATGCATTGCCCAATTCAGAATATTGATCAGTATCTGAGCGAGAATGGAAATCCGTCATGGAGCAATCCTATCTTTATGATTAAAAATAGTTTATCAACGCTAATTGTCAGCAATGATGCGCACCCGGCCTTCGGCAGTAGGTTGCCACCCGGCTGCTTTTGGATTCAAAGCCCAACGGCTATAAGGCGCATACAGGAAAAGCCACGGCGCGTCGTCGTGAACCAGGCGGAATGCCTGCTCCATCATAATGGTGCGTAAATTGTTGTTATCGGTAGCCGCTATTTCATCAAGCAGTGTATTAAGCGGAGCGCTATGGTAGCCCTGCCACCATGGCCCTTTCCGGCGCGAGTCCAACTTTTCGATATACACGCGCCAGGCGCTGGCCGGGCTTGAATCGAAGCAGGCGACATCACCAAACTGCTTGTCACGCACGCGATGAGCATAGCCAGGACGGTCGTGATAAACGCTCAGATTGGCACTAATGCCGACGTCTTTAAGCTGCGCTGCCACAAGCTCGGCGAGAGGAATCGATTCGTCAGGGAAACGAGCAGGCAGCGCGAATTCAAGAGTCAAGCCCTTGCTATAACCCGCTTCGGCCAGCAGTTCACGCGCCAGGGTTGGGTTAAAACTGTAGGGGGATAATTCAGGAGGCGTACCGAGATGACTCGGACTAAGCGGGCCTGCCAACGGTTCTGCCTGTGCGTGAGCAATCGCCGGATGGTTAATTATGGCGTTTAAATCGATAGCGTGGTTAAGCGCTTTTCTGACTCTGCGGTCCACAGTCGCGCCGTTAAACAGATCAAGCAGCAAAATCACACACAGATAGCTTTTCTGTTTGATAACCGCAGCGTGTGACCCAGGCTTAATCTCGAAATCTGCGGGAGCATCGACCACTAAATCAACCTCACCTGCATTAAGCAAATCAATGCGCCGCTGGGGATTGGCCTCTGCCAGCCAAATAAGTCGCTTCGCAGGTGGCTTACCGGCCCAGTGTTGCGGGAAGGCCTTTAACGCCACTTTTCCAATCGCCGCGTCTTCTACGCTATAAGGCCCACTGCCGATGAGCTCCGGCAAGGCCGTAGTATCAATCACCGGGATATCAATGAGCAGATCCAACAGATCGGCGAAAGGCTGTAGAGTATGAATTTCCAGGGTTAGCGAATTAGTGGCAGTGATTTTTGCCCCTTCGAGATATCCCCGCAGTACGCCTTCGGTGCCCAGCTCTCCCGGCATCTCGGGGGAAAGTGCACGTAGCAGCGAGTCGGCAGCGTGCTGAGCAGTCAACGCTTTTCCATTGTGAAACGCCACATCGGGATGCAGCTCAAAGCGCCAGTGGGTGCAGCGTTTATCTACCGACCAAGCCGTAGCCAGCCAGGGAATGAACTTTCCCTCAGCGTCGCGGCGAACCAGAGAGTCATAAATAGCGTCGATGATGCTGCGGCGATCTCTGATGTCTGAAAGGATGTGCGGATCGGCAAGCTGCGCGGTAGGTTGCACAATGGTAAAAATGTCGGTTGGACTCATCGTCATGGTCAGGCCTGTTGGGTCGGCATAGCTGTTGGGTCGACATAGCTAGTTGGGTCGGCATAGTTAGTTGGGTCGACATAGCTAAATGGCGTTGCGCAATGGCGACGAGTATCGCCATTGCGTGATTTAATCTTTTAATTAAATAGCGGGTAACTAAATAGCTGGGTTTATTTGGAAACGTCCGCACCAAAATATTGGTTTGAAATGCGTTGATAGGTGCCGTCAGCCTTGATTTCCGCCAGTGCTTTATTGATTGCCTGCTGCAATTGCGGATTATTTTTTCTGATCAATATGCCTTCCTGCTCGGCGTCAGGCTCTGTGGCAACGATTTTCACCGGCGCATTCGGTTTGTGTTTCTTAAAGTCGAGATATGAGAGGTTGTCGTTGATTGTCGCGTCAGCCCGGCCCTGAGCTACCAGGTCTACAGACTGGTTAAAACCGTCCGTAGCCACGATTTCTGCTCCATATTTGCGAGCCAGTTGGGCATAGTTACTGGTTAACGTGTGGGCAGATTTTTTACCTTTCAAATCGCCGAAAGACTTAATAGTCGTGTTGTTACTGCGCACGATAAGCACGGCTTTAGAGGCGATGTACGGATCAGAGAAGTCATATTTGGCCTGACGTTCTGGCGTAATTGAGACTTCATTGATCACCGCGTCATAGCGTTTGGCATCAAGGCCGGCTATCAGGCCATCCCATTGACCTTCGACGAAATCGGCTTTAACGCCAATACGTTTGGCAATTTCACGCCCAATATCAACGTCAAAGCCGACTAAACGCCCATTCGCTTCATGATAGGTAAACGGTGGATAGGTCCCTTCGGTACCAAATTTCAGGACCCCCGCCGCCTTGATGCTTGCCAGGTCTGATTCGGCAAAAGCAACGTGGGAAACGGTTAACTGTAATGCGGTGGCTAATAGTGCGGCTGCGACTACCTTCATCAGTGACTACTCCAGTTTCATTGTTATTTTTAAAAAAGAACATGAAATATTATCATCCGGCAGTTTGCTGTCGCATAGTCATAGATTGGCAAAGATAATGCGTTTTCTATCTTTAGGTTATTGAAAAAAAGCCTTATTTAGCCACTTTTTAGAGAGGTTATCCGTGCCCAGACTTGTTGAGATTACAGGGCCACTTTGCTTTCAAGGGCAGCAAGAATTGTGGCTTCCATTTTCTCTGGGGTAGAGATCGGTGCAAAACGCTTGAGCGGTTTTCCGTCGCGCCCGATCAGAAACTTAGTGAAGTTCCATTTGACTCGGCCGCCCAGCACGCCGGGCAATACATCCTTCAGGTAACGAAACACCGGATGCGTTGCGGAACCGTTGACCTCCACTTTCTCGAACATTGGGAAACTCACCCCATAGTTGATGTGACAGGTCTGCGCGATTTCGTCGGCACCGCCGGGTTCCTGCTTACCAAACTGGTTGCAGGGAAATCCAAGTATTATCAGTCCCTGGTCGGCATATTTTTTGTAGAGCGCTTCAAGGCCTGCATATTGTGGCGTGAATCCACAGTGGCTGGCGGTATTAACCACCAGAATCAGCTTGCCAGCGTACTCAGCCATAGAGATAAGCTGACCACGCAGGCTGGTGGCGTTAAGTTGATAAAAGCTGGTCATGTCGGGATCCTCAGAGCAAAACCCGCTCGACGTCGATATCGAGCATCGTTCTTGTGCTGTTTTTTATGTGATTAAATCGTGTGCTATACATGTTTAAAGAGTCTAACAAAAAGACCACAAACAGGCGACTCTCGCTATGGCAAATCACACTTGACATAACGGCCCCATGAAGCAGCGGGACCTGATGCGCCAGCTACAGCTCGAACGCGCAACCCTTAGCATTATTATTGGAACGCTGGTTCGCAAAGAATTGGTAGAGCAATTGCCGGACAAAAATGATCTACGTCAGAAGCAACTGCGCATAACGCCAGCAGGGAAGTACGCAGGGCAAGGAAACTGCCTCAGGGTGTCATTCCCGTGGAAGGAGATATCTTCGATGTTAACTCACTCAAGCAGGCTGTTTCTGGTGTGCGGCAATTATTCATCTCGCGGAAGTATTTCGCACTCAGGATACTGACCTTATCTGGAAAAGTAATCTTGAAGGAACACGCAATCTAATTTCTGCGGCAGAACATAGCGCACCCGATGCCCGCTTTATTATGGCGAGTACCAGTAATATTTATAATCAGGATAATCCTCACCCGGGACGTGAAGATGATGCAGTTTCACCTGATCACGCCTATCCAGCCAGCAAAGTTGCAGCAGAAAAAGTGTTACGTGAAAGCCGCCTTAACTGGGCTATTTTGCGATTTCCCTTTGTTTATGGTGAGGGTGACGGTCATCTTGAAATGCTGGCCAAAATGGCAACTTCGGGCAATATGCATCCCGCCAAGAAAATAGCACCATTCATCATCGTGATATTGCCACCGCCATGACACTGGCGCTGGCTGGAGAAATGGATGGGCGCATTGTTAATATTGCAGATGAAGCAACGACATCAGTTTACGAACTTATTAAGCTGGTCGGCGGATCAATGCCCCACTCGTCCGAGCCTCTGGATAATCCCTGGCACCTTCATGTTGATGCTTCACTTGCACGCGCTCTTGGTTTTCAGGCCACGGTAAGAACTGTCTATCAGGCTCATCGGGAGGGACTGCTTTAAGCCCTTCTCAATTCGATCATTGCCTGAGGTATTTATTGTGGAAAATCTGTCGCCTCAGAGGTCTCTTTCCACAGATCGATGTCCTTCCGTACAGCGGATAATTTCTGAGCAGCCAACTGATGAGCGATTTTCCCGGCAAAAAGATGAACAGGAGATTGTTCCGCATTAGCCACCTGGAGAATAAGCGCTGCTAACTTATCAGGATCACCCGA
Organism: uncultured Gammaproteobacteria bacterium; assembly: GCA_963747655.1. Taxonomy (GTDB): domain Bacteria; phylum Pseudomonadota; class Gammaproteobacteria; order Enterobacterales; family Enterobacteriaceae; genus Rouxiella. The sequence continues at coordinate 309,048 of CAVVFS010000002.1, forward strand.
TTGTTGACCGTTCATGCTGTGTAAATGCAGGTCTAATGAGGCCTGTGCGTCGGTATATTCTGCAATAGTTTGTTTTGCAACAAGTAAACTTCTGTTAGACAGAAAATCGGTTCTGACCGGTCCCGGATAGACTATCGTCGCCTTGATCCCAAGCTCGGCCACCTCTGCCGACAGCGTCTCCGTCAAACCGGCCAGCGCAAATTTACTGGCCGAATAACTGCCCCAGCCTGAATATCCCCCCTCAAATCCCACAATGGAAGCCACATTAAAGATATGCCCACTGCGCTGCTGGCGTAAGTACGGCAGTGCGTGACGAAGAACGTTAAGGGGGGCAAACAGATTGATATCGAAATTGCGACGCACTTCTTCATCAGAAAGTGCCTCGACGGTTCCTTGCTGGCCATAACCTGCATTGTTCACAATACAATCAATATGCCCAAAATGACGAATAGCCTTTTCGATGCTTTCTTTAACGCTAAACTCATCGACGAGGTCTACCTCAAGCGCCAGTAAGTGCGCGTTATCCTCTCCCAGTGAATTATGCAAATCCTGAAGAGTTCGTGAGGTTGCGGCCACGGCTCCGCCTCGGCTCATAACCTGACGTGCGAGTGCCAAGCCTATTCCCCGAGCCGCTCCAGTGATAAACCACACTTTATTAGGCTTTAGATTTTTAATAACTTCTGTCATTTTCATCTCCAGTAATTTTAGATCAATCAACAAGGTAAAAGCCCTCTTCCAGGCCCCCTTTCTTCACATCAAGCTTAGGGAAAGCACCTTCGATTAAATAGACTCATTCATCTTGCATGATTGCCTTATCCTATTTTTCCCTTTGCCTTTAGCGTTGAGAATGACAGTATTATTGCTCAATTATAATAATGCGATCAGCTCACCATGCTCACACCTTTCGAGACTTCACAGGAAATGAACATCCTGTTACAGCAACTGGCTCCCCACGAGGGATATACCTGCTCATTACTCGATAACGTCAAGTTTATGCGGGCTAATGGACCTTTAGGCCGTACAGAGGTTTTTTATGAACCCAGTATTGTGATTGTCTGCGAGGGCCAAAAACGAGGCTATCTGGCTGATAAAGTTTATCTCTATGATAAACAGCATTATCTTGTGTTATCAGTACCTTTGCCTTTTTCTACAGAAACACAGGCCACGCCCGAAGAGCCCTTACTGGCTATATCGATTCGCCTGGATATGACGTTGATCGCCGATTTAATGATGATGTTAGACGACAGCGATGTCAGTCCCAAAGCTGCACCGGTTGGCATTATCTCAACACCGCTTGACCCCACATTGGCCGATACGACGCTACGGTTGCTCAAGACGCTGACATCCCCATTGGATACAAAAATACTCGGCAAGGCTTTAGTACGAGAAATTTGTTATCGGGTGCTGATGGGGCAACAAGGAGGAGCCATTCGCGCAGCCTTGGTTAATCAAGGCCATTTTGGTCGAGTGTCACGTTCGTTAATCTACATTCATGACCATTATACCGAGTCACTCAGTGTCGAGTCGTTGGCGATGCTGGCAGGGCTGAGTATTCCAGCCTTTCATGTTCATTTTAAAGCGATAACCCATACTACGCCGATTCAATATATTAAGTCTGTACGCCTGCATCAGGCCCGTTTACTAATGATCCGCGATAATATGACCGCCGCTGGGGCAGCAAGCAGAGTGGGCTATGAAAGCGCATCGCAGTTCAATCGAGAATTCAAGCGGCTATTTGGGCGCAGCCCCGGTGACGAGACGCGGAGTATGAAAGTCGCATTTTCGCTCTTACCAGCGGCGCAAGTCATGGGCATATCCGTGACACATTAGAGGCAAAATAGCCTGAAGATAAAGTCAGACGTGGTGACCCGATGCAAATATGAACACTGAGTTTTACCGTGGTATTAACCTTGGCACTTAGTAGCCCAGAGAGTTCTTAGGGCCGCTGTGAGCAAGCGGCTGACTTTCGCGATCGATTCCAAAACAAATAATGTAGTTGTCAACATGGCATGTGTTGATTAACCGGGAACAGGTTATCTCTATTACGATGACCTATTCGGCTTGTCTTTAACATGGTGTAATCAGCTTTATCATTGACGCTAGTGGTGTGAAATAACGTGTATGGTACGATTTGACGATCTGCAAATTTTTGTACAAACAGTGGATGCAGGTAGCTTTTCACAGGCTGCTCGAGTACTTAATATCGCTCCCGGACTCGCTAGCAGCGCGGTGCAACGGCTGGAAAAGGCATTAGGCACCCGACTGTTTGTACGTTCAACCAGGAACATGCAACTCTCTGACGCAGGCAGTCTCTATTTGCCTCATGCCCGTCAGATATTGTCAGCGCTTGAACAAGGGCAACAGGTGCTAGCCAACACACGCAGTGAATTGGCCGGTACTATTCGGCTTTCTGCACCCTCTGATTTTGGTCGGAATCTACTTCAATTCTGGCTTGATGAATTTCAGCATATTAACCCGGCTGTAATGCTCCACTTAAAAGTCAGTGATAAGTCGGTGAACCTTGTAAGTGAACCCATCGATATTGCTATCCGCTATGGTGAACTGGCGGACTCCCAACTGGTAGCCTGGTCTCTGGCTGGAGAAAACCCAAGGACCTTATGCGCTTCCCCGGCTTATTTGCAACGGTATGGTACGCCTGCAAGCCCACACGAGCTTTATCAGCACAACTGTCTACGTTTTATCTGGAATGAACAGGTGCATGAGCGCTGGCGTTTTACACTACCGGATGGCACGCACGTAATTCCTGTTACCGGAAACCGTATCAGCGATGATGCAGATATTGTCCGACGCTGGGCTATCGCCGGTGAAGGGTTGATTTATAAATCCCGGTTGGATTTAAGTAACGATATCCTGGCCGGGCGGTTGGTCGAAATCTTCCCGACGCATTACTGCGAAGCTGCACCTCTGCATATGGTCTACGCCCATCGTGAACTGGTTACGCCATTGATCAGTCAATTACAGCAGTATTTACGTGCCAGGTGCGCGGACTTACAGGCGAAACTTACAGCTCATCTATCAGAATAATTCCCGTCATGACTGGCCAGGCTTTACGTCTGGCCGCCACTCGTTGTTATTGATTTTCTGCAAACCAGAGAAAGAGTTTCCCTCCGCTGCTAATTTTCAGCCAGCTAAAAGCGCGACATGATGCAGTCAGTTTAATGACCCCGCACATATTTAACGGGCTAACTTGTCAGCAATGTAGGAAAAGATCATGAAAGCGATTGGTTTTTATAAAAATTACCCTATTGACCATCCCGAGGCACTCGTCGAGGTTGAACTTGATACCCCGGTAATTGGTGAATACGACATTCTGGTGGAAGTTAAAGCGGTGTCGGTAAACCCGGTAGATACCAAAATTCGTGCTGGCGGCACCGTACCAGCTAATCAGCCGCGTATAGCTGGCTGGGATGCGGCGGGGATCGTACGGGAAACTGGAGCTAAAACTACTCGTTTCAAGGTGGGTGATCGGGTGTGGTATGCCGGCGATATTACCCGACCAGGCAGTAATGTAGAACTACAGGCGGTAGATGAGCGTATCGTTGGACTTATGCCCGAATCACTAAACTTTGCCGAAGCGGCCTCTCTGCCCTTGACCGCTATTACCGCATGGGAGCTGCTTTTTGACCGTCTAGCTGCTCATGCGACAGATCCTATTCAACATAACGTACTGCTTGTTACAGCTGCCGCGGGTGGCGTTGGCTCGATCCTGATACAGCTAGCCCGTCGACTAACAGGTTTAACGGTTGTCGGCACGGCGTCCCGTAAGGAAACCCGTGATTGGGTGATGCAGCTGGGGGCACATCATGTGATTAACCATAATGAGCCATGGTTACCACAGCTTACAGCTCTGGGGATTTCTGAGGTTTCGCATGTGATTGGGTTGAACCACAGCGCCAGTTATACCGCTCAGATTGCTGAAGTTTTGCGTCCGGAAGGCCAGTTTGCGTTGATTGATGATCCGCAACAATTAGATATTGCGCCGTTTAAATCTAAATCAATTTCTATCCACTGGGAACTGATGTATACCCGACCAATTTATAAGACCCCGACATTGGCACGGCAACAGGCGTTACTCAACCGCCTGGCTGAGTTGGTCGATGCCGGAGATATAAAGCATACGATGACTAAACACATTACGGGCTTGAATATATCCACCCTGCGTGAAGCACATCGGTTGGTTGAGGCTGGAAACATGATTGGCAAAATTGTTCTGACGCGCGAATAATTCTCAATCAACGTTTTATGCCAAGCTGTTGTAAGTAAACTAATAAATTGTAATACAAGTTTAAGGTAAATTATGTCCTCATTATCAATAACTAGTGAAAACGTGAATGCAGAAACGGCCACACTACTAATGGATGCCGCCATTAAAGCCAGTGAAAGCATGGGACTGGAAATTGCCGTCGCGATTGTCGATGCCGGTGGCCATTTACGCAGCTTTCAGCGAACGGATGGCGCGCCCTTTCTGACCGTAGAAGCGGCAATCAGCAAAGCCTGGACTGCGGCGTCTTATCATTATCCTACCCATATATGGAATGATTATATCCATAGCATGAAAGTAGCTCCGCTTATGAATATTCCCCGCCTGATGCCAGTCGGTGGAGGCTATCCTCTAAGTCATAACAACAAACAGTTTGGTGGAATTGGTATTTCCGGTGGTGATTATGAACAGGATCGGCAGATTTGTGTGGCTGCTCTAAAAGCGCTAGGACTGAGCCTGTATCCGGGAGATGTAGAATGAGCGCCTATCTGATTTTTCAGAGAATTAATACCACTAATGCTGCGGAACTGGTGAACTATTCCAGTATGGTGAAAGACAGTTTTATTCATCATGAGATGGATCTTTTGGTGGCCTATGGTCAGCAGGAGACGCTGGAAGGACCGGAAACGGAAGGCACGGTAATATTAAAGTTTACTGATAAAGATGCGGCACAAGCCTGGTATTATAGTGAAGCTTATCAACAGGCAGCCCGTCATCGTTTTGCTGGGGCAAATTACAGCGCCACGCTGGTTAACGGCCTCGACTCAGAATAAAGATCCTATGGCTCCGGGGCACAAAAAGCCGGAGTATTTATCGAAACTTTGAACAAAGTCATAGTTACGCACAATCTCGGTTAGCATTAGCTTATTGATAAAAGCTAATTGAAAAAATCTTAGTCAGGCTGACCGTTGTTTAAAGGTCAGCCTCTAACACTTAGCTGCCGGAGCAACAGTGTCGAATAACATCTGTTCAAGGTCAGAAATAGGCGACCGTCTAGTTATCTCTGGGCTTCCGTCATGGTTTGCTCAGCAGAATGTCAAACGTAACCATCGTGATGGGACGATGTTTGAGAGAAGCCAGACTGCTGCAAAATTGGCTGCGAACAGAAGCGTTGATGTAATTTAGGAGGGAACTCTCCCCCCGGTTTAAATCAGTCGCCCGTGTAAATCAGTCGCCGATTTAATTCCAGCACGGTAATGACCTGAGAGATTCCAGATTCAATAACGGCAAGAGTGACACCGTCACGTGCAAGCGTAGAAATACCTAGTAAAAAGCTGTCTATCAGTGCCGCCAATCCCGCAATATCTGCCTCCTCTTTTAATTCGCCACAGGCAATCGCACGTTGCAGGCAAGATATGATCCCCTGCCGGGTAAGCCTGCGCGAATCTTCCAGCGGTTTCATCACCTGTTGATTATCAGGCGAACAGGCTGACATCACGCCCAACGCAACCATACAGCCCAATGGTTTACCTTTCTCGCACTGCATGCGTGCCGACTGACGTAACGCCAGTTCTATAGCCGCTATCGGTGATAAAGCCGGGTTCCAAAGCGGCTCCATCACCTGCCCGTGAGATTCCAGGTAGCAGGTCACACACTCATGAAAAAGCGCCTCTTTGGAGCCAAACGCCGCATAAAAACTGGGCGCAGTAATCCCCTTACCGATTACGGCTTTCAGCTGAGTCAACGAAGTCGATTCATAACCGTTCTGCCAAAAGAGATGCAGTGCCTGCTGCACAGCGGTCTCACGGTCAAACTGCCTCGGACGCCCGGTTCTCATGCATAACTCTCCATGGGGATAATATGACTTATATACTAATCGATACATAAATCATTGACAAGTCACCCTCGGCGTGACAACACTTATATACTGATTGATACATAAGTCTTTAAAACCAACCAATGGATTAATGATTTCATTGCTAATAATTCACTTAATCATCGAATAATCACAAAAAAATCAGGAAAAAATCATGAATAACATCAAGACTAGAAAGGTTTTTGTTATGGGCGGTAGTCGCGGACTGGGTGCCGCAATCGTTAAGCGATTTGCAGATCAAGGCGATGAGGTCATTTTTAGCTATGTTAATTCCCAAGCCGCTGCTGAAAATTTAGCGCAAGAAACCGGTTCTACCGCACTGCAACTTGATAGCGCAGACAAAAACGCGATTAGCGAACAGATTGATAAACTGGGCAGTCTGGATGTACTGATTGTGAATGCCGGCGTGCTCAGCTCAGGAGATCCTCTGACGATTGGCGCGGATGAGATAGAAAAATTGTTCAAGATAAATATTCACGCGCCCTATTTCGCAGCGATTGAAGCCGCCAGAAAGATGACAGACGGCGGCAGGATCGTGTTTATTGGCTCAACTAATGCCGACAGAACGCCAATGCAAGGACTGAGCGCCTATGCCACCAGCAAGTCGGCATTGCAGGGAATGGTGAAAGGACTGGCGCGCGATTTCGGCCCACGCGGTATCACTGTTAACGTAGTACAGCCCGGCCCAACCGATACGGAGATGAATCCTGCCGATGGCCCGTTAAACGAATTAATGCACAGCTTTATGGCGATCAAACGCCACGCTCACGGCGATGAAGTGGCAGCGATGGTGAGTTGGGTGGCAAGTGCTGAAGCGGCCATGGTTACCGGCGCGGCATTAACTATTGATGGCGGATTCGCGGCCTGATTAACGATTTAATAAACCCAATAGCTGATAATTAGCCCCAAAAACTGGTAATAAGCCAAACAGCAGGCCTTCCTGAGTGTAAAAACAGGAAGGCTCTTAGAATTAACGGCGCTGACATAAATGTTTAACAGAATTTAAAAATAATGGGATCACTTTTCATTGAGAAGTTTGCTTTCCCATTATCTTATTCAGGGGTTAAACATGAGTGACAATAACGCCATTCAACGGGGTCCACTTCCCATATCATCAGAAAGTAATTCTAGAATATATAAGAAGAACAATAAGCTAACAGTTATTTTCTTTCTATTATTGCTGAGTTTGGGCATCGCTTTTGCCGGCGTCAATTTATTCCATGATGTCACTGATACCGGAGCCATTTTTACCAGTTACGTTCCCTTTTTATTGTTAGGATTAGCTTTACTGATTGCATTAGGGTTCGAATTCGTCAATGGATTCCACGATACCGCCAATGCGGTTGCCACGGTAATTTATACCCATTCATTGCCGCCAATGGTCGCCGTCGTTTGGTCGGGCTTCTTCAATTTCCTGGGTGTATTGCTCTCCAGCGGCGTAGTAGCCTTCGGGATCATTTCACTCTTACCCATTGAATTAATTCTGCAAGCAGGCACCGGTGGCGGATTTGCCATGGTCTACGCCCTGCTTTTCTCGGCCATTATCTGGAACCTCGGCACCTGGTGGCTGGGCCTGCCTGCATCATCTTCACACACGCTGATTGGCTCGGTTATCGGAGTCGGCGTCGCCAATGCGCTGATCCATGGCCGCACTGGCACGAGCGGCGTTAACTGGGACCAGGCCATTAATATCGGCTATTCCCTGCTGTTATCTCCGGTGATCGGCTTTGTGTTTTCAGCTCTAATGCTGTTGATACTTAAAGCTTTAGTGAAACAACCCAAACTATATTCTGCTCCGAAAGGCGATACCCCTCCTCCTCCGTGGATCCGCGGCCTGCTAATTTTGACCTGTACTGGCGTCTCTTTCGCTCATGGTTCGAATGACGGGCAGAAAGGCATGGGCCTGATTATGCTGATTTTAGTCGGGACAATGCCCATTGCCTACGCCCTGAACCGCTCAATGCCACCGGCGCAAATTCCTCGTGTTGCCGCGCTAGCCAGTGTCACCCAGCAGGATCTACAACATCAGTTCCCTGCAATCCTGACCGCTCCATCGCGTGAAGTTTTAAGCGGCTATGTACGTACATCACAACTCACGCCACAGGTTATGCCCGCTCTTGCCGCACTGACCGGCACTATCGGTGACGAAATCCGTCAATACGGTTCGGTGGATAAAATTCCTGCTACGGCAGTGTCGAACACGCGTAATGACATGTATCTGGCTTCTGAAACAATCAAACGTATTAAGGCAGAAAAACAACTGGTGTTGTCTACGGACAGTCAGCGTGACCTGACGGCGTTGAAAAGCGAATTGGATAACGCCACGCGCTTCATCCCGTTCTGGGTCAAAGTGGTGGTCGCGATTGCTTTGGGTCTTGGCACCATGGTCGGCTGGAGACGAATCGTTGTCACCGTTGGCGAGAAAATTGGCAAGACGCATCTTAATTACGCACAGGGCGCCAGTGCTGAAATAGTCGCTATGGCGACCATCGGTGCGGCAGATGCTTTTGGTCTTCCGGTTTCGACCACCCACGTGCTGGCTTCAGGTATTGCAGGCACCATGGCGGCAAATCGTTCCGGCTTGCAAATGAGCACCCTGCGTAATTTGGTCATGGCGTGGGTATTGACCCTGCCCGTATCAGTGCTGCTTTCTGCCACGCTGTATTGGATTTTTACCCACTTCTAGAGCCAGGCGTTTACGGAGAATACGGTTATGACTATGCACGAGTTTAAACGCGACGAAGATTTTAACCAGCGTCTGCTGCAAGAGTTTTATGACAGCTACGATGAAGAGTTGGAAATGGAACTGGACGATCAGCGGATTGATGGAAATAGCCTTGAAAGCGCGGCTAGTAAAGCCTGGCGCAGGCAGTATTTCCGCGAATTATTACGACTGCAGGGTGAGTTGGTCAAATTGCAGGATTGGATAATGCATACCGGGCAACGTGTGGTGATTATTTTTGAGGGTCGCGATGCGGCCGGAAAAGGCGGTGTAATTAAACGTATCACTCAGCGACTCAATCCTCGCACCTGTCGCGTTGCGGCGTTGCCTGCTCCCAACGATCGCGAACGTACACAGTGGTATTTTCAGCGTTATATCGCCCATCTTCCCGCGGCGGGAGAAATGGTGCTTTTTGATCGCAGCTGGTACAACCGCGCCGGAGTTGAGAAAGTGATGGGCTTTTGTAACGACGCAAGAATACGAAGAGTTTTTCCGTAGCGTGCCTGAATTTGAAAAAATGCTCACCCGCAGTGGTATCAAGATTATCAAGTATTGGTTTTCCATTACCGACGAGGAGCAGGAGTTACGATTTTTAAGCCGCATTCACGATCCGCTAAAACAATGGAAACTTAGCCCGATGGATTTGGAAAGCCGCCGTCGCTGGGAAGACTATACTGAAGCAAAAGAAAAGATGCTGATGCGCACTCATATTCCAGAAGCGCCATGGTGGATAATTCAAGGTATCGACAAGAAAAAAGCGCGGTTGAACTGCATCAGCCATCTGCTACAACAGTTGCCCTATGAAGAAAAGGAGAGCACCCCTGTCGTCTTGCCACCGCGTAAGCACAATCCGGACTATCACCGTGCCCCAGTTCCCGAGCATATGATCGTACCTGATATTTACTGATGCAGCGGGATAACTAGCAAGCATAGACCCTTAAAAAGCCCTTAAACTGCCCTCAAGAAGCTGCCTGACCGGCGGCTTTTTTTGCTTCGGCTGAAGCCAAATCTAGTGAGTCAATACATTCAAGTGGTTCTATTTATGCAATGAACAATCTTAAAGACAGAACTCTTTGACGATAAGTTTTGATTAATTAAACGATTGATTTTTAATAGTAATATTTGCACCAGAGGAAAAAAAGGCTGGTACACTTTGCGCGGGTGCTTAGGATCTTTCTGTCCTGAGCATGAAGTAAAATTGTTGCAAGGGATAGAAAGAGAAAAGCCCCGAACTGATGTTAAATCAATCCGAGGCGTCCCTTATGTCCACAAACGTAACGGTAGCGCCTCACATGCTGAAAAGCAAGGAAAAGGAGCTCGTTATGCAGTACCCATCTATAACAACGGTAGTGATTGTCGCTTTTATCTGTTTGAGTCTTTTAACGTTCATTTGGATGAAAGGAGACACACTTTGTGAAATCAAGGTGAAGCTCGCAGGTATAGAGGTTGCTGCATCATCGGCCTGTCAATCCGTGAGGTAGTGAATCCGTAGATAGTGCAATTCGACAGGCGGAGGTTCGCTTCCGTCCGTTGAAAGTTTGTAGACAGCGATCCAAAAGCACCCGTTTTTTATTGCGATCAACATTGCATCGTGATCAAGGCTGCATTGTGAATAAAGAGTATCGGCCAGCCTTCGGGCTGGCTTTTTTTTGCACCAAAATAAACAAAGTTACAACAGCGATAATCTACAACCCACTACATCAAAACCGTTTACATATTGTGTAATTTTGCATGCTTAAATTATAGGAATAACTTCAATATTAATACATTGAGATATAGTTTTCTTTTTTAATCATAGTGTTGCAAAAAACAAACATTCTTTAGATAACACGCGCATAAAAATAAAACGGGCATCAGCCCAGTGAATATCTGCAAATGGGTAAGCGTAAATAATGAAAATTCATTACCTTGTTACTAGCCTTGAAACGGGAGGCGCCGAGTTTGCGATCCCAGATATTGTCCAAACGTTGGAACAGCTTGGGCATCAAGTCTCTATTATTGCCTGCGAGCCTCGCGATATGGGCGCGGCTCCACGGCTGCAAGAGGCCGGGTTAACTTATCGCGTGCTGACAAAGCGGCGACGCTTCACCACAATCACTCTTCTTGCTTATCTGAGAGAACTCTTCTTAGATCGCCCAGATATTATCTGGACTTCTTTAAGCAGGGCTACGATGGTTGGACAACTGGCCGGGCGTATTGCAGGCATTCCCGTTGTCAGCTTCAAACACAGTGCCAGCGTGCGTAAATACACTTATCGGATGCGCAAAATGTCATGCCTGTGGATTGGTGATTCTGAGACGGTAGTTAACTTTCTGCATGACAAGATGCATATCCCTGCTCAGCAAGTCATGGCGTGGCCGTTTTTCCGCTGTAACGCTGAGGCACCACAGGCCGGTTGCTGGGACGGGAAGTCTGTTTTGCAATTAGGCAGCGTCGGCCGTCTGCATGAAGTTAAAAACTATGCCCAATTGATAGACGCATTGGCTGCTTTTTTACTTAAGCATCCCCAGCTGACTTCCCGCGTTCGTTTGACTATTCTTGGAGATGGACCTGAGCGTGAGGCTTTACAGGCTAAAATTCAACAACTTGGCTTGAATGACGTTGTGTGCTTACCCGGTTTTTCTTCCGAAGTAGCCAACTTTCTCGCAACGTTGCATGTATATATTCAAACATCACGCTATGAAGGGATGTGCCTTGCCGCTCACGAAGCGATGAATGCTGCGCTACCGATCATTGCTACACCGGTGGGTGAGCTCCGCCAGGCGGTGACTGAAGGCCAGACAGGTTTTGTGTTGGACGGCGATTTAACCGATACGTTAATTAATGCACTAGAGAGTATTTTTGCTCAGCCAACAGCGCTACAACGATATGGTCAGCAGGCACGCCAGTATGTGCTCGAGAGATTTGGTCGCGAGGTTTATACTCAGGCCGCGGCGGGTATCACCTCTCGGCTAGGCACTCAATCGAATTATCGAATTTCACCTGAATAGAGTCTTTAACAGATGGATATGTTACTTACTGACCTGTGGCGTGTTGGCATTATTCAGGCACCAATTCAACAGGTTGCCGCTGCCGGAAAGCTTGATGATTTTACCGTTAAGTGGATTGAGGCTAATCAGTCGCTATGTTTTTTAGCCGATCCTTTTGGCCTGTGGCGCGACGGCTACCTTTATCTGTTTGCTGAATTTTATGATTATCGCACTCGCCGCGGTGATATTGCCGTTTTTGTATTGGATGCTAACTTCAATGTTATTGAACAGCGCACCGTGCTGGCAGAGCCGTGGCATCTTTCTTATCCGGTAGTTTTTGAGGCTGAGGGAGAGATTTGGATGCTGCCTGAGGCCTATAAATCCGGCAAGCTGACACTTTATCGCGCCACGGATTTCCCCTGGCATTGGGAAAAAGTTCCGGAATTTTCTTTCCCGTGTGCCGCAATAGACGCCTCACCTTTCTTTGCCCAGGATCATTGGTGGATGTTTTATACGCCGCCCGCCCCGCGCGAAGCACGCACCAGTGCGTTAATGCTCGCGCGCGCGAGTCAGCTGTTTGGCCCCTGGCAGAATGTTAGCGAGCAGCCTATACGGCAGGATAAAAGTGGCGCACGCATGGGAGGAACCCCTTTTATTAGCGGTGACAAGGTCGTGCTTCCGACTCAGGATTGTAGTCAAACCTATGGCGGTGCCTTGCGTTTGCTGGAGATGCCATTAGCCAGTTTATCGACGCCTGAACTTTCTCCCGCCGCCTTGTTACACGCTCCGGCCAGTAGTGCTCCGTTTGTGGATGGATTGCACACTCTCTCTGCTGCAGGAGATATCACATTGATTGATACTAAACGCGTTTTGCGAGGTTCCCCGCGTCGTATAGGTGTGGATATACTGCGTGCTGTTCGCAAATTGCGAAATTGATTGTAGATTCGAAATGAGCAGTAAATTCTAAGTTGATTGTTGATTGTTGATTGTTGATTGTTGATTGTTGATTATTGATTGTTGATTGTTGATTGTTGATTATTGATTGTTGATTGTTGATTGTTGATTATTGATTATTGATTCTGAATAGATAGTAAATTTTAAATAGATGATAGATTCATTGGCCAGCCTTCGAGCTGGCCTTTCTATTGCTTAAATTGAGGCTTAAATTATAGCTTAAAAAGTTAATTCGAAACCGGCGTCAACAGCGGCTGTGTACGATAAAGCGCCGGAAACAGCTGGTGTAGCTGACCAATTTTAGGCATATCGTTGATGGCGATATAAGGCGCATCAGGATTTTCCACCAGGTAATTCTGGTGATAACTTTCTGCCGGATAGAAATGATTATGACTTTCTATGGTTGTTACCAGCGGCTTGCCAAACACCTTGCTGGCATCTAGCTGCGCGATATAAGCCTGCGCCACACTTTTCTGAACCGCACTTAGCGGAAACAGCGCTGAACGATATTGCGTGCCGGTATCAGGTCCTTGCCTGTCTAACTCGGTAGGGTTATGCGCCACAGAGAAAAACACCTGCAACAGAGTGCCATAACTCACCTGAGTCGGATCAAAAGTCACCTGTACCGATTCGGCATGGCCCGTATCGCCGGAGCTTACCGTTTCGTAATTGGCAGTATCTGCCGCGCCGCCAGTATAACCCGCGACAACTTTAGTCACCCCTTTAACGTGCTGGAATACCCCGGTTACTCCCCAGAAACAGCCACCGGCAAACAGCGCAGTTTCTGAATGAGCGCTGCCGGGAGCTTCATTTTTCAAAGGTGCAGGAATCGATACTGCAGGTTCTGCCCCGCCAAATGACCAGGCAATGCCACACCACAGCAGCGCGATGACGGTAATCAATGTGCCCAACAGCCCGGAACGGCAAAGGTATGAAAATCTTTTTTGAACGGCTTCATAATATTCCTCACAAGTGAGTTAGCGGATCGCAATCGCGACCTGATCCAGACAGATACATTAAAGATGGCAGCCAAAGTGGGTTAATGCGATGACCCGAAGATGACATATTTGTCATTTTCGGGGCTAGCGGGAATTACTTCTTCTCGCTTTCTCCGACGATGATTTCTTCGCCAATAGCATAAAAATGCCCGCCTGCGACATAGTGCAGACTGCGCAATTCGGCCGGTGCCTGCTCAAACAGCCAATGGCCATTTTCAAACACCCGTTTATCGGCCCATGCTCCTACGATTTCGCCAATATACAGATCATAAGCCTGCTGATTATGCGGCTCGGGAATAAGTTTACATGCCAGCCAGGCTGAACATCCCTCAACAAACGGCAGGTCAAAGCCGTTGAATCTCAAACAGCTTAACGCCCGCCCGCTCCAGCTTGTCGGGCTGGGTCGCCAGCGTTTCGGTAGCCCAGCTGCAGGGTCAGCGCCGCCTGTTTGACGGTCGGCACCTGAATAACAAACATCCCGCTGTGTTCCAGTAGCTCACGGGTTTTAGCAATTTTATCGATGACGACGGTCAGCTTAGGCGGTGAGAAATCCAGCCCGCAGGCCCACGCGGCAGCCATCACATTGTCCACGCCGTCGTGACGAGCGGAAACCAAAATGGTCGGTCCATGATTGACCAGTCGCCACGATTTATCTAATGGCACCGCCTGATATAAGGTGTTCATGAGTTTCCTTCTAACGAAAACCGAGTAATACAAAGTTAAGCGCCAAATTTTTTGTTGATCAGGGTGCTGGTGGCGATTGAACCGGTCACCGCAAATAAAATCGGGATTAAAAAATCGTGGTCAACCCGAGTAAATTCAAGGATTAACACCACGGCGGTAATCGGCATTTTCATCGAAGATGCCAGGAAGGCCGCCGCGCCGACGATGGCAAAAGCGCCTATAGCCGTGCCGGGCCAGAAATGATCCCAGATAATCGCCAAAAATACAGGCCAGCAGTGCGCCGTTAGACAGCCCCGGCGTCAGCAAACCGCCCTCAGCGCCCGACCGCAGGCTGCCCCAGATTACCAACAACTTCAATACCAGCAGACCCGCCGCCAGATAAAGCGTGATATCGCTGTCAAAGGAGATTTGCGCCGGCCCTTTGCCGTTGCCCAACAGCTGCGGAAACCAGGCCGCCAATAGCCCGATATGGCAAAGTTTAACAGGCAAAACACCGGCATCTGCCAGTTACGCCTCGCATTTTTACGCGCATGGGTCATCACCCGGGTGAAAAGATTGGCGGCAATGCCGAACAGCGGCCCGCAGATTACCGACCAAATAACCAGCCCCGAGGTAATTTCCAGCGGCGGCAGATGATACTGCGACTCATTGCCCAGCCCAATCCAGGCCACCAGCGCGGCGATCGACGAGGTGCAAATTGCCGGAATAAGCAGCTCCAGGCTAAAGGCGCCGAGCAGAACTTCGAGGGTAAATACCGCGCCGCCCAGCGGAACATTATACACCGCCGCCAGCCCGGCACCGGCCCCGCAGGCCACCATGATACGCGTTTCGGCCACCGTCAGGCGAAAGCGCTGTGACAACCAACCTGCGCCAATAGCCCCAACTTCACGCGGCGCCACTTCGCGTCCCAGCGGCGAACCCAGCGCGACGGTAATAATTTGCAGCAGGGCATGGAATAAGCGTAGAGAAAAAAGGCATCGGTTTATGCGGATTTTTTACCGCATTGGCGATGCTAATCAACGGCTTGCCAAAACGGTAAAGCAGATACCAGCCGATCCCCGCTATCAATCCACAGACAATAAGCACATACAGACGGCGTGAGGCGTTGGCGGCACTCACACCTTCAAGGAAACTCTCTTTACTGATAATCGCGTTGGGGCTGTAGCCAAAAGCGAAATGCTGAATGGCATGCAGCAATAATGCCAGCAGCATTCCCCCTATTCCCGCAGCAATACCGGTTAATAGTGTTGCAAAAGCCAGACGGATTATTCCACTGCGCGAGTCGACCTGCTGTTCACTCATCCTTTATTCCCTGTATTTTTATGCCTGCTTGAGGCTTTGATTCTAAGTTAAGGAAATTATAAAGTTTAAGTTTTAATGGTGGTTAAATGGAGCGGGAAGAACGAACGGCCGTAAGTTAAACACATTCGGTTAACAGATGGGCATTATCTGCAAACATCGTGATGATTGCAAGCGACCGCAAGGAGTGCCGCCCGCCGCCGATAATTAAAATGATTAGTCCATGGTGTAGCCAGGTTTTTTCACCAGCTCATCGAGATGGGCTTTAATAATCGGCTCGTAAACTTCGCTTTTCCAGTCATCTTTAGGAATTTCATTAAGACGAATAGAAACCGCCTCATCTGAACTGCCAAAATGTTTTTTCAGCACCTCAGTCAGGTCGTCGGAAATAGCATGTTGCTGCGCTTCGGTCAGGTTACGAGTAATAAATTTCAAATCAACGTGTGGCATGGGGTTCTCCGCAAAAAGGGCTATCCAGAGTAGATGCACTAGCATCCTAACCGCGATAGCCCCATAAAAAAGTAAGCACTGTGTGCCGGGAATTAATGCGCATTGATTTAGTTGCCGATTATTGGCTCCATTCTCCCTGCTGCAGGCGCATCCCGTGCTGGCCCATGATAGTCTGGCGACATCGGAGACTGCCAGCCTCTCGAGCAAGAGCTGAATCCGGTTGATAAATTTCAATCCCCAATGGACGGCAGACTTTTAAGGTATCTTCAGCCTCATCGCCCCACATTGGCAGATGAAAGATCGCCACCAGGACAGGTCGAAATGGCGCACAGCAGATCAATTTCGGCGAAAAACTCGAGATAATCGCCCTTCTTTGCTGGACAAGCCTTCATAAAATACTGATCATTGTCATTCAGGCCAGTGCACTGAAATACGTTCATCACGTCATGTACGTCAAATTCGGTCAGGCCAAATGGCTGCACCGCACGGGTCAGGTTTGAATGGCAGTGAAAATCAAAATCTTCGCCGGTCAGCAGCCTATTAACATAAGGATCGCAGCGCGTACCCAGCAGGTCATGTACACGACCACCGTCGCTATCGATACCATAATCAGCCAGAGAGTCGGCGGTAATCGTAGCCATCGGACGAATAAACGGCAACGTTGACCAGATACGGTCAA
This sequence comes from uncultured Gammaproteobacteria bacterium, assembly GCA_963747655.1. GTDB lineage: Bacteria > Pseudomonadota > Gammaproteobacteria > Enterobacterales > Enterobacteriaceae > Rouxiella. The sequence continues at coordinate 325,901 of CAVVFS010000002.1, forward strand.
AGGTCGATAAATGGGCGCGCTGAAGCTGGCGCGTGCGGGCGACCCACATACGTTCGCGCGGATCGTGGCGGTTCCAAATATTCAGATCGCCAACCTGCGGCCCTGCGGGGTGGTGATACGAAAAATATGACCGGCCGGGACTTCCCAGGCAAACCCACTGCGGATGGGCACCAGATGGCTGGCGGTATGTTCTCTCGCCCCATCGGCCAACGCCTGATAAAAATTCACATCGACATTTAGCGCCGAACCGTTGGTGTTTTGATAAGCAGCGGGATAAGAAGACATCGTTACTCCTGGTCGAATGGGGCATCAGCAAACATTTGCATCAGCTGTTTTTCAGAATGATCGAGATAGTTGCGCAGCGTCTGGCAAGCATCATCAAGCCGCTGCGCGCACAGTAATTGATAAGATTTCACGGTCGCGAGCCAGCCACGGATACTGAAACTCGCGTTCGGCCTGGCCGCTGGCAAACAGCAAACGAAGTTGTGCGAGGATCACCGAGAAAAAGTCATTGAAACGCTGTGAGGCCAGCATCGTAACTAGCGCTTGATGAAAACGCAGGCTCAGCGTACCGACATTACGCCACTGTTCATTGGCCGCCGCGCTGCTCCGCCTGTTCGATCAGGTCAGACATAGCGCTTAAGGTGAAACGCGCTAATGCGGTTTGTGTGCCGATAGCCAACACTTCAAGATGGCGACGCACTTTATAGATGTCCACGCACGTCACGTTTGTCCATCATGCGCACAAACACCCCACGATTTTGGTGATAATTCACCAGCCCTTCACCGTGCAGAATAACGCAGAGCCTCACGCAGCGTATTACGTGAAGCCCCACAGGCAGCAGAAAGTTCAATCTCCGGCAGCGGTTGATTAGCCTGCAAATTGCCATTAATAATGTTTTCGCGTAGCAAAATGGCAACTCGCTCGAAGGCGGCCAGATTTTTACTCGCCTCGCCATTTAGCGCACTGAGTTCGAGGTTAAATGTCGGGGGGGTTAATTGACTCATCATGAATCCTCAGGAAAATGTCACATCGTTCAAAAAGCGTTGAATACGTGGATTATCCATCTGACGTATTGACGCTGGAGAGGCATCAACCACTACGGATCCCTGCTCCATAAATATCACGCGATCCGAAATGGAAAACGCAAACTTCATCTCGTGAGTGACGATAAGCATGGTGATGCCCTCTTGTGCGAGTTTTTCAATCACGTTAAGAACTTCGGTAACTCTTTCAGGGTCCAGCGCAGAGGTTGGCTCATCAAACAGCACCAAAGTTGGCTCCATCACCAGCGTGCGAGCAATCGCCACGCGCTGCTGCTGTCCTCCAGAAAGCTGGTGAGGATACTTATTGGCATGTTCAAGCATCCCAACCTTGTCGAGCATGGCAATACTCCGCTGGCGAATATCAGCTTTTGGAGAAATGTTATGCAGCCTGGGAGCCAGCATCAGGTTCTCCAGCACGGTTTTATGCGGAAACAGGTTAAAACCCTGAAACACCATGCCGAGGCGGGTTATCTGCGCCCGATAAGGTAAGCGCATTGTCCCTCTGACCGGCGGTGATGAACTCGCGGCCGAGTAAGCGGACACAGCCGCCATCCATGCTTTCAAGACCATTGATCATGCGGATTAACGTGGTCTTGCCAGAGCCGGAAGGCCCGATGATACACACGATTTCGCCCGGCTTGACCGACAGGCTGATATTGCTCAAAACCTGTTTGCCGTTAAACGACTTACTTAGCCCTTCTAGCTCAAGGATTGGCTTGGCAAACTCGCTGCGACGAGACGCAACCTTGACGGCCAATGGCGGCAATGCGGCACGCTCGGCTTCGGGGTCAAAAGGGCTCAACTTGCGATGACGCACGTCCGAGCGACGCTCCAGCCAGCCCACAAGCCGTTCAAAAACGGTCACAATCAGGACGTAATAGCAGGCCACCGCCAGCAACGTTTCAAGCACTTTGAAGTTTTCGGTGTAAAGACGCTCACCGACCATCAAAATCTCGGAAAGTGAAATCACCGACACCAGCGAGGTCATTTTAACGATAGTGATAAACTCGTTAACCAGCCCCGGCAGCGCGATGCGTACCGACTGCGGGATAATAACCCTGAGCTGCACCTGCGCCACTCTTAATCCCAACGCCTTACCGGCCTCTTTTTGCCCTGCGCTAACGGAAAGCAGCCCGCCGCGATGAATTTCGGCAATATATGCAGTTTCACTCAGGATCAGCGCCAATAAACCCGCCATAAACGGGTTGCCCAGCACCGTTGAGGTCACGGGGAAAATCTGTGGCAGGTTAAAGATAAAGATCAGCAGCACCAATAAAGGCAGGCTACGGAACAGCCAGATATACAGCCCGCAAACCTTGCGCAATGCCCAGAACCTTGACTGTTTACCGAGCGCAACCAACAAACCGGTGACGATACCAATCCCCCAGGTTAATACGCTCAGCTTGACTACCACCCAACTGGCAAGCCAAAAATCTATGTCGGTAAAAAGACTTAACAGGTAATGCCAGTCGAATTGCATCGTTATTATCCTTACAGATTAACCAGTTAAAACTTACTTACAACGTTCCGGCCAGCGCCTGACTGATTTCCTGGTCGCTCGGCATTTGCACGTTGTACTTTTTCAATAACGCCTCATAGCTGCCATTTTTCACTACGGTGGCAAAGGCTTTTTTCAAGTCAGCCAGCAGTGCCGGATTGTCTTTATCGAGTGCTAACCCGACCACTACCGGATAAATCACCTCAGTCGAACTGATTTTCAGCCGCTGCCCGGTTTTGGCCACCGTCGCCTTTGCGACTGCCGCATCTTCGTATTGCACATCAACGGCTTTGGAAAGGAGTGCCTGAGTGGCCTCTGGCGAGGTTGGGAATTCACGCACATCAATTGCGCCCAAACCTTTAGGTTGGCAGTATTTTGCTGAAACACTGGCCAGACGGGCTATCCACGCTCCGCCCTTGATTGAGCTGACTCGTTTACCGCATAAGTCTTGCGGAGTTTTTGGCGAGAAACTGCTGCCACTCTCAACCATCAGGGCGCCGCCGGTTTTCATATAAGGCAGGAATGCAACCTGCTGGGCGCGTTCAGGGGTCACATAAAGCGTCGAAGCAATCACGTCGAACTTATGCATTTTGATGCCCAGGATCAGGCTCGAAAAACGCGTATCCTGAACATCAGGTTTCAGCCCCAGCTGTTTACTCAGCAACGCCATGAATTCGGTATCGAACCCCGCAGGAACATTTTTCTCAAAATAGTTATACGGCGGATAGGTCAAATCAGAACCGATAGTCAGCGTGCCCGGATGCAATGTTGCAGCCTGCGCATTTAACATCGCCATCATCAGCGCGCTACCGCAAAGCAGGTGTTTAAGCATTTTCATCATATGTTCCCCAATGTTCGAAAGTCAGCCACGATTGTTCAACAATCTTTATTGTTCAACAATGACAAAGCATTATTCATGCCAGTTTTAAAGCGTGTTGAAAATTGCTTAGAGATCAGTAGGGGAAATCAAGAAATATGGGAGGTGCTAATTAACGAGGGAGGAATATCAGGATATGTTTGCGCCATTAAAGCGCATCTGCACTAAATCTGATCGGTAAAGCAAAAAGCCGACAATCGCGGGGATCGTCGGCTCTGCACAAAGTATTCAAATCGCTATCTTAACGCGCTTAAAAAGGCTCAGACTGCCGGTAAACCAAGGTTTTCACGCAGTGTCGAGAACTCATAGCTTTCACGGAACAGGCCACGCTCACGCAATACCGGGATCACCAGTTCAACAAACAGGTCGAGCTGCTCGGGAATAATGGCCGGCATGATATTGAAACCATCAGCGCCCTCTTGCTCCAGCCAGAGTTGCAGATCGTCGGCGATATCTTCGGCTGTTCCCACAATCACGCGGTGACCACGGGAACCCGCGGCAATGGCAGCCAGCTCGCGCAGGGTCAGATTTTCGCGTTCGGCGAGGTCGGTCAACAGCTTCACTCGGCTCTGATTACCTTCAACGGCAGGAATTTCCGGCACTGGGCCATCCAGCGGATACTGCGTCATATCCAGACCAAAACGCGCAGACAGTTGCTTGATGCCGTTATCGATATCGACCAGAAGGTTCAGCTGACGCCAGGTCTCTTTGGCTTCTTCGAGAGTACAGCCAACAATCGGCATTACACCTGGCAAAATCAAAAGATGATCCGGATTACGCCCGGCTTCAACGACCTGCTGCTTTTGAGAACGGTAAAACGCCTGACCCTCTTCCAGACTGGCGGAGGCGGTAAACACCACTTCTGCGGTTTGCGCCGCCAGTTTCTGGCCATCCGCGGAAGAACCGGCTTCAATGATCACCGGTTTGCCCTGCGGCGAACGGGTAATGTTTAACGGACCTTGCACCTGATAGTGCTCACCGCGGTGGTCAATCGCATTGATTTTGTCGTCAACAAAGTACTGACCGCTTTCTTTGTCGGCGATAACCGCGCCTTCCTGCCAGCCTTCCCACAGTTTATTAGTAACCTGCAAGAATTCGGTCGCTTTGGCATAGCGGTCGGCATGGCCCGGCATATCTTCTTTACTGAAATTGCGTGCCACGTCATTAGAATATGAGGTCACTACGTTCCACGCTGCACGACCACGGCTGATGTGGTCCAGTGATGAAAAACTGCGTGCCAGCGTAAACGGATCGCTAAAAGTCGTTGAAGCCGTTGCTGCCAGCCCTATAAATCGCGTATTAACCGCGACAGCAGAGAGCAGAGTCAGTGGCTCAAGGCGCGCCATGGTAGAAGGCAAACGGTGCACATTGGTCGCCAGCGCATCGCCGACGAAGAACATATCAAAGGTGCCTTCTTCAGCTTTTTTGGCAATGCTGATAAGCCAGTCGATATCGGTTGGGGAACCCAGACGCTGGGTCAGACGCCAGCCGCTAACGTGGTGTCCCAGCGGTTGAACAAAGAGCCCAAGGCGCATTTTACGAGGGGAATGAGAGGACCTGGTCATGGTGTTCCTTAATATGATTCAAAAAGCAGTAAAATAAACACAGTGGCGGTGATGTCGATTATCGTACTCACCGCTCTACTGTATAGCGTAGGTCTTAGAAAGCGCGTTCGCTGCTTTTCAGAGCCTGTAGAATGGTGGTTGCTGACAGCGTAAAGGGCAGACGAGCGGCATTTTGCGCCGAAAACTTCACTTCCTGCGCCATCTTTTGCAAGGCTTCATCACGATTGCCCAACAGGGCAGGTAACTGTAAAGGCGCATCAAACTGTTTTAACAACGCCAGCAAACCCGCCTCGGGTTCTCCGCCATCGTTTTCAAGAATCGACTGTAACAGCAGGCCATAACCCACTTTCTCGCCGTGCAGCCAGTCATGCAGCTCAGGTTGATGAGTCATACGATTGTGCAGCGCGTGCGCCACGCCCGGAGCCGGGAAGTCATCGCGCATGCTGTTTGCCATACCCGCCATGGCGATATTGGCATCGGTCACCTTGATAAGCGCCGGGGTCACCTGCTGGCGTTGATTATCAATCACTGCCTGCTGACCAAACTCGATAAAGGTATCCGTGGCCAAGCGCGCCGCCATCACTTTAAGGTTCAGCGCCAGACTGTCACCATTCACCTGCTGATAAGGACGGAATTCGTACCATTTTGCCAGCGCGTCAACGATACCCGCTTTCAAATAACGCACGTCGCTGCGAGCAATAATTTCACTATCGACTAACACCAACGCCGGCATTTTAGTGAGTGGCTGACTACGCTCGTGGCCACCCGCTTCATTATAAATGATGGTAATTGGTGACCAGGCGGCACAGGTCGCGGCCACAGTCGGAAACGTAACAATAGTCACGCCTTCGAGCCGATTCCCCACGCCTTTTGCCGTATCCAGAACGCGGCCACCGCCAATCCCCAATACCAGCGAGGCACCCTGCGCCTTCACCTTCTCAGTATGTTCGACGAGCGCGTTTTCGGAACATTCACCCGCTAAAAACTCTACCGCATACTCAATGCCGTGAGCTTGTAAGCTGGATTCAAGCTCAGGATTGACCGCTTTCCACGCCCGGGGCGTGGTAATAATGGCGATGTGTTTAGCCAGAGGAGCAATATATTCCCCTGCCTGCGCGCGAATTCCAGATTTATGCTGATAGACCTGCGGAGATTTAATAGCTAACACGTCGATAACCTTTTCGATTTAATTAAATAAATGCTACGAGAAATAAAGAAATAAGCAATAACTTACTGCTATATCCCTTTTCCATAATTCGCAATTGACTTATGCGTTTTTTAGATAACCAAATAGCAAAGCTTGCTATGCACGGCGAGTTAAAGAAAAGATAATGAAACGATAAAGCATAACGCTATTTTTTTAATTTCACCGCGGAAAAACGAGCAAATTAATGAACCCAGATTTTCAGGCAATTAACCCCCGACGATAACCACGCTTATCTCGAACTCATGTTGGCGGCTTATGCCCCAATCAGCGAACTGGGCATTCATTTTGACGCCGCCACCGCCGATCTGGCGCTGGTTACTCGCCACCTGGGCGAGCACGGCGTTTATGCCTTGCTCGTCGATGGCAAGATGGTGTCTTCGGTGACGCTGCGTTACCCGTGGGGACCACAGCCTGGGCCATTTGGCCTGCCGCATATCGGCTGGTTTGGCGCGCATCCGGCCTACGCGGGCCAAAGCTACGGTCGGCAAATTCAGGACTGGGTCGAGCAGGAAATCCTCATCAAGCAGCTGAGAGCCCCTGCCGTCTCGTTGGGCACCGCCACCAGCCATCCATGGTTAAAAGAGATGTACCAAAGCGCGGATTCGAACCGATGATGGAACAGGATTTGGGCAAGGGTCACATGACTCTCTTTATGAAGAAAATTCTCGATCCTGTCGCTCACGACGCGTGGCTGATCGCCATCGGCAAACCTATTCCAAAGGAAATTGATAATGAAAATTCTTCCTGAGCATCAGGATCTTGCCCAGCTTATTAAGGCATTCCGTTTAGAGCTGCACCGCTTCCCCGAGCTTTCTAATCAAGAGTTCGAGACCACCGACCGAATTAAAGCGGTGTTGAACGAACATCAAATTCGCATCCTTGACCTGCCGCTGGCCACCGGTCTGGTAGCCGAAGTCGGCGACGCTAACTCACCTCACCTGGTGGTGCTGCGTTCGGATATTGACGCCCTGCCTATTGAAGAGCAATCAGGTGTCGATTACCGCTCGCAGAATCCCGGGGTGATGCACGCCTGCGGCCACGATTTTCACGCTTCTGCGGCGCTGGGCGCGGCTATTCTGCTGAAAAAAATTGAACATCAGCTGCCGGGACGGGTGCGTATTCTGTTCCAGGCGGCGGAAGAAATCTTCCAGGGCGCGCCCGCGCTGCTGGCTACCGGCGCGCTGGACGAGGCCGCGGTTATTTTCGGCATTCACAATGACCCGACGCTGCCGGTCGGCGTGCTCGGCAGCAAGGCCGGGGCGTTAACCGCCAGCGTTGACCGCTTTGATATCAAGATTACTGGCATCGGCAGTCACGCCGCCCGCCCGCACGACGGCAACGATCCGATTATCATTCTCGGCCAGGTAATAGGCGCGGTGCAAACTCTGATGAGCCGCAACGTGCCGTCGGATCACAACGCAGTGGTGTCAATCACTCAGGTGCACAGCGGCTCAACCTGGAACGTGATCCCCGACAGCGCCATGCTTGAAGGCACGGTGCGCACCTTTAATCAGGACACTCGTGAGCTGATCGAACGCCGCCTGCGCCAGATATTGAGCGGTATCGCCAGCGCCTTCGACGCCAAAATCGAACTCAACTGGCAGGCCGGTCCACCCTCGGTGTTTAACGACGCGGAATGGGCCGACTTTGCCCTCGAACAGGCACCTGCCGCCGGATTCGAAGCCTTGCGGGTTGAAGCCAGCCCGATCGGTGAAGACTTCGCCTTCTATCAGCAAAAAATTCGCGGCGTGTTCGTGATGATTGGCTCCGGCGGACCTTATGCCCTGCACCATCCGGCGTTCCGCGTTGACGACCGCGCCCTGTTCCCAACCGCCGACTACCTGCATCGTCTGGCGGTCAGCGCGCTGAAAAAATTGCAATGAGCGCATCACTGACCTTTCAGGCCGCACTGCTTCAGGCAGCAGGCGGAGATTATTTTAACCGGCTGGGGCATGGACCCGACCATCGCCGCGCAAACCGCCGAGCTAATGATCGAAACTGATCTGCTGGGGATCGACTCTCACGGCATCTCGATGCTGCCGCACTATCATAAACTATTGAAAGCCGAGAAGTGGCATCCGGCCGCCAGGGCAAAAATTGTCAGTCAGACGCCGGTGATTGCGGTGATCGACGGCTGTGACTCTCTGGGCCACGCCACCGCCATGCTGGCGATGCAGACGGCGATTGATAAGGCTAAAAAATTGGGCATGGGCGCGGCGGCGGTGCGAAACTCGAACCATTTCGGCGCGGCCGGGTCTTTACGCCCGTTACGCGGCGTCACAGGGCATGATTGCACTGGTGACCAGCACTACCCGCAGCCGCATGCTGGTGCCAACCGGCGCTCAGTCGCCGGTGCTGGGTACTAATCCGATCGCCTTCGCCGCCCCGCCGGGCGCAATGATGATTTTGTCCTGGATATGGCGACCACCACCGTGGCGGCCAACAAGGTCAAGGTGTATCAGTTCAACGATCAAGCCACTGCCGGAAGGCTGGGTGGTCGATCGGCACGGCGAAGCGGTCACCGACAGCTCGCTGGCGATGGACTATGTTTTCAGCACGAGCAAGGCGGCCTGACGCCGTTGGGCGGTCTGGAGCACAGCGGCGGTCACAAAGGCTATGGCCTGGCAATGATGGCGCAGATTTTGTCCGGCCCGTTGGCAGCGGCGGCGTTTGGCGCGACGCGCGGCAACGATGGCATGCCAAATATCGGTCATTTTTCCTGGCGATGGATCCTAAGGCGTTTCGCGGCGAAGGCGAGTTTGAGCAGGATCTGGACCACATTATCGATACCCTGCATGAAACTCCGGCCAGCGACCCGGCACGGCCGGTGCTGGTCGCCGGTGAGCCTGAAAACCATCATCATCAACGACGCAGCGCGGAGGGAATTCCTCTGTCAGCGGCGTTAATCGCCCAGCTGCGAGAAATCTGCCAGCAGAGCCGCGTTGCCTACCTGCTCGAGGACCAATAACCAGTGAGTCTGACCCGCCAGCTAGCAGAGCTGATTGTTAGCACCCAGCCTACCGCCGCCGCCCGTGAAAAGGCCCGCGCCGGGGTGGTAGATTTTACCTCGGTGGCGTTACCCATTGTACAGGCGGCTATCGTCGACACGCCGTTAATCGCCCTGCGCCAGGTTTATCGTGCCCACGATACGCAAACGCGCGCTTTGCTGCTGGGCTATGCCGGACACGCGCTGGACTTCGATGATTTTCATCCCGATTTTCGCGGCCATCCGACCACGGTTATTCTTCCGGCGCTGTTTGCCCTGGCCGCTGATAATCCCCAGCTCGGCGGTGACGCGTTTCTCGATGCCTACATCATCGGCGTTGAAACGGCGGGTCGCCTGGGCCTGGCCGCCGGTGGCTATCACTATAAGGCCGGTTACCACAGCACCGCGACGCTGGGCACTATTGCCGCAGCGGCGGCAGCGGCGCGCCTGGTTAACGCCAGCGTGGAGCAGACGGCGAATATTTTAGGCATCGCCGCAACCCGCGCCAGCGGCTTGCGGGCGCAGTTTGGATCGGCCATTAAACCGCTGCATGCCGGGTTTGCCGCCGAGTCGGCGGTGATCGCCGTTAAACTGGCGTTGGCTGGCGTGGAGGGCCAGGCTGGCGAAGTTGTTGAGGCATTCCTGACCCTCGGCGGCGGCGGACAACAGCAGGCGGAAAAGCTGATTACCGGCTGGGCCGCACCGTGGCGCATGGTTTCACCCGGCCTGGAGTTCAAACCTTATCCGACCTGTGCGGGCACCCATAGCGCCGCCGATGCCGCGTTCGTGTTACGCGAACGATGGTTGCAGGCCAGTGGTAAATCGCCGACAGAACTGTTGGCCGACCTCGACCATATTGAGGTCTCTTTCCCGCCGGGTGGCGATATAGCCGCCTCGGTACGCGATCCGCAAAACGGCATTGAGGCCCGCTTTAGCCTGGAATATGTGATTGCTGCGGTGCTATTGCGCAATCGCTTCAGCCTGGCGGATTTCGGCGAAGGGCCGGTGGATGCGCAAATTTATGCCCTGGCAGGCCAAAGTCGGCGCGTGTCCTGACGCCTCCGCGCCACCGATGATGAAATTGATCCCACCCAACGTTTCCATCAGGTGACGTTGTCACGTAAAAACGGCGAAACGTTGGTGTCTCGCGTGACGCGCAGCCAGAGCGTTGCCAAGGGAGTCGATCAGCAGCTCAAACTGCAAGGCTGCTTATCGCAGGCCTCACAGCAGGAGTGAAAAGAGATTACCGCGCTGTGTCAGCTCACCACGCCCGCCGACCTCTGCCGAGTTGGCAAAGCGGCTGACGTCGTTTTAGCGACTTTAAGGCTAACTTAGCAGCTTGGTTTAGCGCCTTGTTTTAAAAGCTTTTAATTTAAACGCCTTGATTTTAAACGCTTTGTTTAACGAGACAGCACTACCGGCGGTTCAAAGGCCTGCACCGCCGGAGCGCTCCCCTGATAGCGGGCAATATCCACCGTGGTTATCTGCCCACAGCAGCCCTGGGCCAGCGAAGAAGTGCCGACGTCCAGCGTCAAGACGTTGGGATTGCCGTGGCGGCACAGCGGTTTTGAAGCCTGCGGATCCTGCGGGTCATACCAGGCACCGGTTGGCAGCTGCACCACGCCGGGCATAATTCGTTCACTGATATCCACACTCGCCAACACCGCGCCGCGCGCATTGCTGATTTCCACCGTATCACCGATTTTAATGCCACGACTGGCCGCATCTTGCGGATGCATACGGCAGATTTCGCGTCCGTCGAGTTTCTGGCTGACGCTGTGTTTGCCGTAGTCCAGCTGGCTATGCAGCTTGGTCGCCGGTTGGTTGGCAATCAAATACAGCGGACTCTCGGCTTAGGCTGTTGCGTCGGCTCCAGCCACACCGGATGTCCCGGACAGTCGGCGTCGTTAAAGTCGGCGATAGTCTGCGAGAAGATCTCAATTTTACCGCTCGGCGTCGGCAAAGGGTATTTTTCAGGGTCATTGCGCAGATTGCGCAACAGCCTGCCGCCGTCTTTCAGCTGCGGCAACTGTAAGTGACCGATTTCCCAGAAGGTGTTGAAGTCTGGCACCTCGATATTCTGCTGCTGGCATTTTTCCTGCATTTGCCTGATAAAGATGTTCAAGCCACTGGCGCGCGCTGCGGCCTTCGGTAAACGCCTCCTCACGGCCTAACCTTTTCGCCAACTCGGCAAAAATGGTGTAATCGTCTTGAGCCTCGCCGAACGGTTTTGCCACCGGCTGCATGGCGAACAGGTGGCGATCGGTTGGCGCACCGCCTACGTCTTCGCGCTCCAGCGTCATGGTGGCGGGTAACACAATATCAGCGTGACGTGCGGTAGCGGTCCAGGCAACTTCGTGGACAATCAACGTATCCAACTGGTTAAAAGCTTGACGCAAACGTGCTAAATCTTGATGATGATGGAACGGATTACCGCCCGCCCACCATGCCAATTTAATATGTGGATAACGACGCGTTTCGCCGTTGTAGCGGTATTCCTGCCCCGGATTAAGCAGCATATCGGCGATTCGCGCGACGGGAATAAAGTCCTTAACGCCGTTTTGCCCCTGCGGCAGCGCCGGATAAGACACCTGATTATGATGCTTACCGTAGTGGCCCAGAGCGCCCAACGCATAGCCATAGCCGCCGCCCGGCAGGCCCGGCTGGCCCAACGCGGCGGAAAGCACCAGCCCTAGCCATACCGGCTGCTCGCCGTGTTCGGCGCGTTGCAGTGCATGCGCCACCGAAATCATCACTCTCTTGCCGTACAGCTCGCCGGCCAGCCGTTCGATACGCGCCGCGCTGATCCCGCAAATTTCAGCCGCCCAGGCGAGCGTCGCGCACCTGGCCGTCTTCTTCACCGAGCAGGTAAGCCACCATCTTGTCCCAGCCTACGCAGTAGCGGGCCAGGATAATCTTCATCGGTCCAGCCATTGGTTTTCAAGACATGCAGCAGTGCCAGATATAAACGCCGCATCGGTGCCCGGACGGATAGCCAGCCATTCGCCCTGCGCCTCGTCCGGCATGTCGCTTTGCAGCGGACTGACCGAGATGAATTGCGTCCCACGCTTGGCGGCCTTATCGATAAAGCCGCGCTCGGTGTGTTCACTCAGGCCGCCGCTGGCGACCTGCGAGTTTTTCAGCGCCAGTCCGCCAAACGACAGCATCACCTCGGTATGCTCGGAGATCTCCTCCCAGCTCACGCCGCGACGGGCAATTTCATTCATATCGCCGACAATGTGCGGCAAAATAACTGAGGCTGCGCCAGAACTGTAGCTGTTTACCGAGCGAACATAGCCGCCGATGGTGGTATTTAGGAAACGGTGTACCTGGCTTTGTGCATGGTGAAAACGCCCGGCGCTCGACCAGCCATAGGAGCCACCAAACACTGATTCGGGCCATGGGCTTCGGCAATACGCGCCAACTCTCCGGAGGCCAGTGCGTAGGCTTCTTCCCAGGTGACCGCGATATATTCATCGGCACCGCGCCGGTCATCGGGACCGGGGCCGTTTTCTAGCCAGCCGCGACGCACCATCGGCGTTGCAATACGCACTTTATGATTGAGCGCATTTTCAAAGTTTTTCAACAATCGGGCTGGGGTCAGGATCGCCAGAAAAAGGCGTGATCGCCAGTTGGTCATTGTCCAAAACGGCGGTAAAAGCTCCCCAATGGGAGCTGTGGGTCGTGGGTTTTATAGTCATGGCGACAAAACGGGTTGTCCTGGCTAAAAAGGGCCAACAACGGACACGGATAGGCGGCAGTTAGCCTCTACAGTACCGTTGACAAGAAATTGCGTACCCGGATATTTTCCTGACCGTCAAGCACGGTCTGCGTCGGCCCGGCTGCAACGATTTTGCCTTCTTCCATAAAGACGATGTTATCGGCCACTTCACGGGCAAATCCCACCTCGTGGGTGACGATAACCATGGTAATTCCCGAGTGTGCCAGCTTTTTGATGACCTGCAACACTTCGCCGACCAACTCAGGATCAAGTGCCGAGGTTGGCTCATCAAACAGCATAACTTCCGGGTCCATCGCCAAAGCACGGGCGATTGCCACACGCTGCTGCTGACCGCCGGAAAGCTGAGAGGGCCAGTCGTTTTCACGGCTGGCCAAACCCACCTGCTGTAGCAGCGAGCGGGCTTTGGCCGTCGCCTGCTGGCGGTTGTGTTTTTTCACCCGCAGCGGAGCATCGATAATGTTCTGCAGTACGGTGCGATGTGGGAACAGATTAAACTGCTGGAACACCATGCCAATCTGCGCGCGCTGGGCCGCGACCTGCTTGCTGTTTAACTCATACAGCGCCTGGCCTTTCTGTCGATAGCCCACCAGATTGCCGCCGATGCGGATAGTGCCGCCGTCGAGCTTTTCCAGATGATTAATGCAGCGCAGCAGCGTGGATTTACCCGAGCCGGAAGGCCCGAGGATCACCGTCACCGAACCGGCCGCGATATCCAGGTCAATGTTGTCCAGAATAGTGTTACCGGAAAAGCGTTTGGTAATATTACGTAACTCGATAGCCTCAGCCATTGTTGCTAACCCTCTCTTTACTGACCGCCAGAGCGGGTGCCTTAGCCTTGATACTGATCCACGAACGTTTCTCATTGCGCACGGTACCGCGACCGAAATAGCGCTCAACGTAATACTGGCCGACCGACAGCACCGAGGTCATCAACAGATACCACAGCGTCGCCACCAGCAGCAGCGGGATCACCTCATAGGTGCGCTGATAAATAATCTGCGCCGAATACAGGACGTCCTGCAGCGCGATTACTGACACCACCGCGGTGGTTTTCAGCTGACCGATCACTTCATTGCCCGCGGGAGGCATAATAGCGCGCATCGCCTGCGGCAGCACGGTGTGACGGAAAATCTGCGCCGGACGATAGCCCAGCGCCCTTGCCGCTTCCAACTGACCCTGACTGACACTCTGGATACCGGCGCGCACGATTTCTGCCGCATAGGCCGACTGATGCATCACCAGCGCAATCACCGCCGCGCTGAACGGACTGATCAGCGAGTTGGCGTTCGCGGTCCACAGTTCGCCAAAGAACGGCAGCGAAATGGCAATTTTCGGATAGAGCGCGGCAACGTTGTACCAGAGAAACAGCTGCACCAGCATCGGTACACCGCGGAAAAACCAGGTATAGGCCCAGCTCACCGCCGACAGCACCGGATTTGACGACAGGCGCATCAGCGCTAACACCGTGCCGCCGGCAAATCCGAGGATCACCGAGATAGCGGTCAGCTGCAGCGTCATCAGCACGCCCTGAAGAATGGAGGCTTCCGTGAAGTTTTCGGCAATGACTTTCCATTCAAAGCGCGGGTTGTTGATCATCGAGTTGGCTACGGCCAGTAAAATGAGCAATACCACCAGCGCGCTCAACCAGCGCCCGTAGTATTTTTTACCGATAATCCGCAGTTCACCCTGTGACGCTGGTGTGGCCTTTTGCATTAAAAAATCTCTTCGTTACGTTTTGCTTCTTTCATCGCGCCGTAGCCGATGTTCCACTTATCAAGGATCTTCTTGTAGCTACCGTCCTTGATCAATGAGTTCAGCGCGGCCTGTACGGCGTCTTCCAGCGGGGAACCTTTAGGGAAGGCGATTGAAACCGGCGCATCGTTAACGGTGATCTGCCCACTCATGGTCAAGGCCGGAACTTTGCTGACCTGATAGGTGAGGCCTTCGTACGGGCCAAAGAACATCGCTACACGACCGCTTACCACCGCCTGCACGCCCGCCGGGCGGTCTGGGAAGGTGGCGATAGTGATACCGGCTTGCCGTCGGCGACGCATTTTTTGCTCGCCTCTTGCAGGCGCAGCAGCTGAGTGGTGCCCGCACCGGCACCTACTTGCTTACCGCAGGTGTCTTCAAGCGAGGTAAAAGGCGCAATATTGGCGTCTTTACGCGAGATAATGCCCAGGCGTGAGGCGTCGAAATAGCCAATAAAATCGACCTGGCTCAGGCGCGCCTTGGTGGCGTTGATGTTAGACAGCGCCACATCATAGCGACCCGATTTCAGGCCAGGAATAATGTTGTCAAAGCCGCCGGTATCGCGCCATTGCACCGCAACGCCGAGTCTTTCGGCTACCGCGGTCATCACGTCGATTTCACGCCCGGCCAGCGTCTTATTATCTGCCATATAGAAAGTGGTTGGCGGCGTATTCGGGTTGGTCCCGGCCACGATATAGCCACGTTTCAGAATATCAGCGGGGAGTTTGCTTTTTAATGAATTATCCGCAGTCACATGAAACGAGCTGGAAAACGGCACATTCTGGTCGGCGGCCCATACGCTATTAACGCTGGTGGCAATCAACAGAGGAAGCAGTAGCTTGTTTAATAACTTCATTTCTAAACCTTTTTCCCGATGAAAATACAAAAAAATTTCAAGTATTTAACATTTTCAATCGGCGGCTTAGGCGTGACAACTGTTTAAAATAGATAAGCTAAGCGAATTTTGTGCTAAAGAAACGCTGAATGCAGGACGATCAGATAAAGAAAAGTGAGGCAGGTCAGTAGGCTAGGTATCGAGAAAAAGGGGCCGCAGACGGATGGCTGCGGCCCCGATAGATCGAATTTCTTTACGCTATGCGATTATTCATTCTAATATACCAGGCGTTTAGCGGAACGGCGGCTCGTCAAAGGTGCGCAGTTTGCGCGAATGCAGCTTGTCGCCTTCGGCACGCAGCAGGTCGATAGCCTGAATGCCAATCTGCAGATGCTCGGAAATCGCGCCCTTCATAGAAGTGGTTGGCCTGCCCCGGCAGCTTGATTTCGCCATGCAACGGTTTATCCGAGACACATAGCAGCGTGCCGTAAGGTACGCGGAAACGATAACCCTGTGCGGCGATGGTCGCGCTTTCCATATCGATCGCCACGGCGCGGCTCAGGCTGAAACGACGGGCAGAGGCGGAGAAACGCAGCTCCCAGTTACGGTCATCGGTGGTCACTACCGTGCCGGTGCGCAGACGTTGCTTAACCTCCTCCCCCGGCATATTGCTCACCAGCTTGGTGGCGTCATACAGCGCGCGCTGCACTTCGGCGATGCTTGGGATAGGAATATCCGGCGGCAGTACCGCATCCAGCACGTGATCGTCGCGCAGATAAGCATGCGCCAGCACATAGTCGCCAATGGTCTGGCTTTCGCGCAGCCCGCCGCAGTGACCAATCATCAGCCAGGCGTGCGGACGCAGCACCGCCAGATGGTCGCAAATGGTTTTGGCGTTCGACGGCCCGACGCCGATATTGACCAGCGTGATCCCCTGCCCGTTTTCGGCAATCAGGTGATAGGCCGGCATCTGGTGTTTCTTCCATGCCAGATCAGACGCAGTGCGCTCGACGGGTCGCGTCCTCTGCGGTAATGTAATTCCCCCCGGCGCAGGACAGCGCAACATACGGCGAGTTCGGGTCCAGAATTTGCGCGCACGCCCAGCGAACAAACTCGTCAACATAGCGGGTGTAGTTGGTAAACAGCACATAAGGCTGGAAATGCTCGGGCGGTGTGCCGGTGTAATGCTTGAGGCGGGCCAGCGAAAAGTCAGTGCGCAGCGCGTCAAAATGTGAAAGCGGGAAACTGTCGGTCGCGGTTGAAATACCGTCACTCACATCATCGACGATTTTCGCCAGATCGGTCGTTGGGAAGCTCATCGCCAGCCCTGCGGTCATGGTACGGTCAAGCACCAAGTCAGAGCCGTCAATCACAAACGGATATGGCATTTCCTGCTGTGACGCGCTGACAGTAAATGTCGCACCGTAATCCTTTCTCCAGAATCGACAGCTGGCTATACAGATATTTTCTAAATAACTCAGGGCGAGTAAGCGTGGTGACATATTTTCCTGGTCGAGCAAAGCGGCCATAGGCGCGAGTGCGGTAAGGGGTTTGCGAACTGCCGTCCCAGGTAACCTCAAGCTGCGGATAGGCAAACAACCCTTCCGCGCGTGCTTGAAGATCTGGCACCGTGCCGTTTTCTATATATTGGCTGATGGCTTCGCGCAATGCCAGGAGCGAGGCTTCATACAGCGCTCCAGACGGTCGATAGCCTCGTTGGCGTTTAAATAGACCGGGTGATCCTTGATTATCCATAATAACTCCTTAACGCATTATCGTTATAGTTTTAACATCACTTCATCGCAATCATAGCCTATGGTGCGGTCCTGCGCCTATTGACCTTAAATGCTCCACGTTACAGAAACATAGTCCTGCTCTGATTTTTATTAAAAGTCCTGCTCTGATTTTCATGAAAAAGGCCTGCATGTGAGCAGGCCTGTTTGTAGATAAACGCCAATTAAATTTCAATGAAAGTGATTTTAATACTCAACCTGCGGCCCCAAATTTTGCCCGTTGGTTGCAATCACCCGCTGATACCAGACAAAGCTTTTCTTCTTGAAGCGCGCCAGATCTTTGAGGTCTTTTTCATCGCGATTGACGTAAATAAAGCCATAGCGTTTTCCAATACCCTGATGAGTACTGACCAAATCAATGGCCGACCACGGGCAATAACCAAACATCTCGACGCCGTCGGTAATGGCAAGCTGTAGCTGTTCAAGATGCTGACGCAGATAATCGATGCGATAATCGTCGTAAATCTTGTTACCTGCTTCAATTTTGTCAAACGCGCCCAGGCCGTTTTCCGTGACTATCAGCGGCAAGCGATAGCGCTCATAGATTTCACGAGCGGTGATGCGAAATCCAATCGGATCGATATACCAGTTAAACTGATTTTTCTTCAGGTACGGGTTGTCCATTCCGGCATAAACGCTGGTATCAATGCCTGCCATCTGCTGATCGACCATTTTTGACTGTTCACCCTGCTCGCGCCAGGTCGCCGAATTTCCGGCACCCACCGTTGCCGAAGCATAATAGTTGAAGGCGATAAAGTCGGGTTTTCCCTGTCTCAACAGAGCCATTTCCTGTTCATTAATCTGCGGCAAATAACCGTTTTCCTCCATAAAGCTCCATGCTACGGCGTTGTATTTTCCGTAGCAGGCTAAATCGAGATAAAGCCAGTTGCGAATGGCGCTGAAATTATTGGCGGCCAACACATCCTCCGGACGCGCGCTAGAAGCATAAACACAGGAGATATTCGGTGCCGGCCCAATTTTGGCATGAGGCAATAACTGATGACAGGCGATCATCGCCCTGGCCTGCGCCAGCATCATATGGTGATTCTGCTGATACAGCACCTTTTGCGGGTTTAGCGTGCCCAGTGGCAAAGTGCCGATAACCTCGCCCTTGAGGATCATCATATTTTGTTCATTGATGGTGAGCCAATACGTGACACGGTCACCATAAAGCTCGAACGCAGTGCGTGCATAATGTTCAAAGGCATCAATAGTTTCTGGCAGTGACCAACCGCCTTTCTCCTGCAAGGCCCACGGCAAGTCAAAATGATAAAGTGTGACCAGCGGCTCAATATTATGCTTACGCAGCAAGTCGATCAGCCGGTTATAAAAGGCTGCCCCTTGAGGATTGATATTGCCTACACCCTGAGGGAAAAGCCGCGCCCAGGAAATTGAGAATCGATAGGTTTTCAGACCTAATTCAGCAAACAGTGCGACGTCCTGCTCTAGATGATGATAGTGATCGCTGGTCACTTTGAAGTCGCTAAGCTCGGCGTCAAAAATGGCTTTGTCGATAACCGACGGTCCTTTACCTTCCTCGTTCCATGCTCCTTCGACCTGATACGCCGAAGTTGATGCTCCCCACAAGAAATTCTTTGGAAAAGGTTTTAACTGTTGATGTTTCATGACTCACTCCTTGATTAACGATTTTTCAGCGCAGCAACTTCGCGATGTAAATGAATTAATTCTTCCACCAGTTCGCGGCAAAGCATGGCGTTCATCAGGTGATCCTGTGCGTGTACCAGAATCAGCGTGACGGGGATTTTTCCGGCCCCTTCATCGGCACCGATAAGCTGAGTTTGAATTTTATGGGCTGCCCGGGCGGCCATTTTTGCTGCGGTGAGATGTTGGTCTGCCAGCGCCCATTCATTGGCTCGCGCGGCTCGCAGCGCCTCCATCGAGTAGGATTTTGCCTCGCCGGACTGAATAATCAGTTCCATGACTAAACTTTCGATTTCCATCATTAATTCTCCACCGGTTGCAGATGAGGTTGTTCCTGTTCGAGCAGCTGTTTTTCATACATTTTGAAAAATGGATAATAAATTAGCGTCGAAATACACAGCAGCACGCCGACCAGAATAATGGCGCGCACGTCCCAACCCGTTGACCAGGCGGCACCTATCGGGCCGGGCGTCGTCCAGGGCGCGAGTGAAACCACGTGATTAACCAGGCTGGTGCGCGTTGCCGTGTAGGCAATCACGGCATTCACTAACGGCGCGGTAATAAACGGGATAAACAGCAGCGGATTCATCACCACTGGCGAGCCAAAAATCACCGGCTCATTGATGTTAAACATGCTTGGCACCAGCCCCAGCTTGCCAATCGAGCGCAGATGAGCAGATTTGCTGCGCAGATAAAGAAATACCAGCCCCATGGTCGAGCCTGAACCGCCCACCACGATAAAGAACTGCCAGAATGGCTCGATAAAAATCTGGGTAATCGGCTGACCGGCGTTAAGCTCCTGCTGGTTAATACCGAGGTTAGTGAGCCAAAACGCCTGCAATATGCCGCCAACAATAACCGCGCCGTGAATACCGGCAAACCACAGCAAATGACAGAGCAGTACAGCAATCAGAATGGCGGGTAACGAATCAGAGGCGGAGATTATTGGCGCAAAGATAGACATAATCGCCTGCGGTAATAACATACCGAATTGATATTGAATAAACAGGCTGAGCGGAAACAGGGTAATAAAAATAGCTAATATAGGAATGAGTAAATCAAAGGACTGGCGAATTTTAGGCGGTACTTGCTCAGGGAGTTTAAAACCAATATGGTGTTTTTGAAGGAAATGCATTAATTCGGTGGAATATAAGCTGACCAGAATCGCCGTAAATATTCCCTCGCCTCCCAGAGAGCCTACGGGTAATCCGCCGTTATTTTGTGGTGAAGCCACGACTAAAAAAGCCATTAAAGACAGCATCGCTGCCATAAAACCATTCATCTTATAACTGTGTGCCAAATTATAAGCGATGGCTGCAGAAATA
Organism: uncultured Gammaproteobacteria bacterium; assembly: GCA_963747655.1. Classification (GTDB taxonomy): domain Bacteria; phylum Pseudomonadota; class Gammaproteobacteria; order Enterobacterales; family Enterobacteriaceae; genus Rouxiella. The sequence continues at coordinate 346,190 of CAVVFS010000002.1, forward strand.
TAGACTGCCATAATGCCCATGGTCATATTGTACGGCATCATAATTTGGTCGTTATGCTGAGCGACCATACTCAGCCACCATTGTGCGAAGGCCCATTGGCTATTCACGCTGAAAGGTGGATGGGCAAAAAGCAGCATAAAAGAGCCAACAATCAGGAACGGCATCGAGGAGATAAAACCGTCTTTGATAGCCACCACGTGGCGTTGACCGGAGAGCCTGATTGCAATCGGGCTGATGTGATTTTCAATCGCACCAAATAATGACTCACTGATTGTGCTCATTATTTTGCCTCGTCTGAGGTGATCATTTTAAGGGCTTCGTTAAGAACTTTCTCGCCGTTCATGGTGCCGTAATCCATGATATTAATGACAGCTACCGGCTTGTTATACTGCTCGGCAATCGCTTTGAACTCAGCCAGCTTGTATTTGATCTGCGGGCCTAACAGGCAGCAGTCATAGTTTTGAATTTCATCACTAAACTCGTCGAAAGCAATCGCGTCGATAGCAACATGAATATTATTTTGCGCGGCGTATTTTTCCATGCGCAGGACAAGCATACTGGTAGACATTCCGGCGGCACAGCACAGTAAGATTTTATTCATCGTTAATCCCTCGGCTCAGTGTTTAATTTAAAATATACAAGCAGACGAATAATCTGCAACCGGTTTCAGATTAGTTAATTAGATTTGTGATAGTGATCGCAAAGTATCGGTTAACGTTAAATTTCCGAAAATAAACAGTAAGAGATCGAGTTAATAGGAATATTATTAATATGAATAAATTTAATTAAAATTCTAACGATTATGCCGATCATCATTATTTATGGTCGCAAAAAATTCATTGCTTTTAATTGTAAAGTATTTCAGGGCGTATTTTTTAAACCCATAAAACTGTACTATAGCCAGATGCCAATCGCGGGTCAGGAAAAAATGATAATCACCATGCTAGATGTCGCCAATAAGGCGGGCGTATCCAAAGCCACTGTTTCTCGCGTGTTAGCGGGCAATAGTTATGTCAGTAAAACCACTCGCGATCGCGTATTTAAAGCGATTGAGGAAACCGGTTACCGCCCTAACCTGCTGGCGCGAAATCTTGCCACCAGCAAGTCACAAAGTATTGGTTTGATGATCAGTAATACCTTGTATAGCGGCCCATATTTCAATGAGCTACTTTTTCAAACCGCCACTCTGACGGAAAGCTATGGCCGACAGTTGGTATTGGTCGACGGTAAACACAGCGCCGAAGAAGAGCGCCAGGCCATTGAGTTTTTACTCGATTTACGCTGCGACGGGATTATTGTTTATCCGCGATTTTTGAATGCAGAGGAATTAACCGCAATTATTGCCAGTTCTCCAAAGCCTATTATTGCGGTCAATCGCCGGCTGGAAAATAGCCCACAGCACTGCGTTTATGCCGATCATCAGCAATATAGTTTTAACGCGGTTAGTCATCTCATTAATAATGGCCATCGTGATATTGCTTTTATTCGTGGACTCTCTGACTCGCCTTCCGCCGAAAGCCGTTTTCGCGGCTATAAATTGGCATTGGAAAAAAACGGTATTGCCTATCGAGAGCCGTGGGTCGCACAAGGAAGCTGGACATCACTCAGCGGTTTGCAGGCGGCAAAAACGCTGCTGGATCGTGGCATTGTTTTCTCGGCGCTGGTTGCCAGCAACGATGACATGGCCATCGGTGCCGCTAACCAGCTGCACATCGTCGGAAAACGTATTCCGCAGGATGTATCATTAATTGGCTTCGATGATATCTCGATGGCCTCGTATTTCATTCCATCGCTGAGTACCGTGCGCGTTCCAATCGCTGAAATGATTGAAACCACGCTTATACAATTGGTGGATATGATGGACGGCAAGCCCTTTGACGCTCTCCCGCCTTTTCCCGGCGAGCTTATTCTGCGCGATTCCGTCGGGCCAGGTCCGTACAAATCGTAATCTATTGTTATTTAAATCTATTTTTTAAAACTATTCCTCCCCTCGCAGCCACGCGCCTTCACAGAACACCCGCGTTGCGGCCAGGCTTTGCTGATGGCGCACCGCTGGATCAGCCGGGATTTTTGCCACTTCAAGCAGCAGGCCGGTAAACAGCTTCCCAACAGACTGGCTGTCAACATCGTCACGAAAAACGCCGCTCTGCTGAGCCTCATACAGGTTCTCCTGCATAATCACTGCCAGTGTCGCCTGAGTTTCTGCGGCCGCCGGATAAGCTAAGAACCCCTCGAGGCCTGACTCGCCGTGCTGGGCTAAAAAATTAAGTAACTTACGAAAAGCCAGTGCCACGCGATCGCTACCTGGTTTTCCGGCACGCGCGATCAATCTTTAATGTTCGCGCCAGCGTAAAGAGCTGCTGATGAAAAGCGTCGATGGTTGAACTGTCTATTGGCTGAGGCATAATATCCTTTTGACTGAAGCTTATCTTTAACTGAGGCTTATCTTTCAGCTGAAGCAAAATATTTATTGGCTGAGACATCACGTCCTTGATGATTAACTGCGCCCTTTTTACATCCGCAGACCGCCTCGCAGCCCGCTATTTCATTTATCGCAACTTTATAGCAACTATTGTTGTTTTACTTCAACTCTTGCTGAATTCAATAATCGCCAATAATACTCCCTGAGCAAACAAAAGGAAAAAAGATGGGATACCGTTTGAGTTTATTGGATAAAAGCCCTCTTGACGAACACGAGGACGCCGCCGGGGCGCTGAAACGTACGCTGGAACTGGCGCAAAAGGCCGAACAGTGGGGATACCACCGTTTTTGGCTGGCCGAGCACCATAATACCGACAAGCTGGCTATCTCCTCGCCGGAAATCGTTATTGCCTGGATCCTGGCCCATACCCGTAAGCTGCGCGTCGGCTCCGGTGGCGTGATGCTACAACACTACAGCCCGTTTAAGGTGGCCGAAAACTTTAACCAGCTTGCCTCGCTGGCGCCGGGCCGCGTCGATATCGGCATCGGTAAAGCACCGGGCGGATTGCCGCTTTCCACTCACGCACTGCAATACGCCGTCGATCCTGCGCTGAAAGGCGAATTCGCCGAGCAGCTGAGGCTGTTGGATGACTGGCTGTCGGTACCGATCAGGGAGCAAAATGGCGACACGCTCTCCGTTACGCCGCAGCCGCCGCAAACCGCCTCTCGTTTTCTGTTCGGGTGCCAGCGAAGAAAGCGCGCGCCTGGCCGCCAGCCTCGGCTGGAACTTCGTATTTGCTGCCCATCTTAATGCCGATGAGCGCGACATCTCTCGCGCACTGAGCGCCTATACTCACGACAGCAACGGCCGACGCGCCCTGTTGGCCGTGCCGGTTATCGTTGCCGATACCCACGCAGCAGGCGAAGAAATGGTTGACCGAAGGCCAGCTGTACCGGGTGATTGGCAGCGACGGTCAGCGGGTTAACGTCGGCAGCCTGGAGCAGGCCGAGGCCTATATTCGCCAATCCAAGGCCGAGTCTCACAAAATCGAAGAGCGTAAATCTGCCGTGCTGGCCGGTACGGGTGAAGAGGTCCATCAGCAGCTTGAAGCGTTACAGGCGAAGTTTGGCGTCGAGGAGTTTGTGATTGATTCGCCGGTTGCCGACTCTCGGGCACGCCTGCGTTCACTGGAACTGTTGGCCAGCGCCAGCGTGGCCTTAGCTTAAGGAGCCGAGCATGAGTGAAACTATCCGTCTGGCTAACGAGTCAGATGCGCCCGCGCTTCACGCTATGCTGCAACAGGCCTATGCCTCGCTGCTTGAGCACAATATTCATTTCACTATCACCCGCGCCAGCGTCGAAGACGTGCGCGAGGTGATCCGCAATGAAAGCACCTTTGTGCTTGAAACCCCCGATTTGGGCATCACTGCTACCGTGACAATCCGCTTCCCGTGGACCCCGGCGCGTAAAAATGAGGCCCCCTGGCCGTTTATTCACTGGTTTGCGGTAAACCAGAAGGCCAAAGGCCAGGGATACGGGCGCAAAGATTATCAGCCATGCGGAAGAGACCGTGTTACGCGATCAGCTGAAAGCGCCAGCGGTTTACCTGGCAACCGCTATCAAACACCCTGGTTAACTGCGCTTTATCTGCGTCGAGGCTATGAACCATTCCACACCGCCATAAATCCGTTGGGGGTTGAGCTGGTTTATCTGCGCAAAATCCTTAATGAAAAAATTTACGAGGCGCAGGAGCAGAAAGAATACGTTCGCACTATCGCCGACTCCCGCATTCCGGTTTAGCCCTGAACGCGCCGCATTTAATCATGCGGCTGGCTATTCTGATAAGGAATTATCATGAGCAAAAATAAACAGTTACGCCTGGGTGCAATTATTCAGGGCCCTTCAGGCAATATGTCTGCATGGCGTCATCCCGATGCAGTCGCCGACGCCAGTATTAACGTCGAATTCGTGCAACAGCTGGCGAAGAAAGCAGAAGAAGCCAAGTTTGATTTCTTGTTCGTCGCTGACGGCCTGTATATTACCGCGCAGTCAATACCACATTTCCTGAACCGCTTTGAGCCGATCACCCTGCTCTCCGCGCTATCGCTGGTGACCAAGAATATCGGCCTGGTGGCAACACTTTCGACCTCTTACAGCGAGCCTTTTACCGTCGCACGCCAGTTTGCCAGCCTCGACCATCTTAGCGGCGGCCGTGCTGGCTGGAACGTGGTCACTTCGCCATTCGAAGGTTCGGCCAAAAACTTCTCCCGCGATAAACACCCAGAACATGACGAACGCTACCGTATTGCCAGCGAATATTTGCAGGTGGCAAAAGGCCTGTGGGATTCATGGGAAAAAGACGCGTTTGTGCGCAATAAAGAGAGCGGGCAGTTCTTTGATAACAGTAAGTTGCATACTCTAAATCATCAGGGCAAATACTATTCCGTGCAGGGGCCTCTGAATGTTGGCCGCTCACCGCAGGGTCGGCCGATTGTGTTCCAGGCCGGAGCTTCTGAACAAGGTAAAGCCTTTGCCGCCGAAGCCGCCGACGCTATTTACACTCGTCAGGAAACGCCAGAGCTGGCACGCGAGTTTTATCAGGACGTAAACGTCAGTTGGTTGAAAATGGCCGCAACGCCGATGATATTCGTATTTTCCAGGGCACTAGCGTGATTATTGGTGACAGTCTGGAGGACGCCGAGCAGTAAATATCAGCAAACCGCTCAGCTGGTGACCATTGATAAGGCGCTGGAATATCTGGGTCGCTATTTCGAACACCATGATTTTAGCCAATACGATCTGGACGCGCCTTTCCCTGAGATTGGCGAGCTGGGTCAGAATAGTTTCCGCAGCACTACCGATACGCATTAAACAGGATGCCAAAGAGCGCGGATTAACCTTGCGCCAGGCAGCGCTGGAGGCCGCGACGCCACGACCGTCGTTCCTCGGCACCGCCAAAGATGTTGCCGACGGCTTCGAGCATTGGTTTACCTTTGGCGCGACTGACGGCTTTATTGTTCGCGGCGGCACTCCAACAGCCTTCGACGATTTTATCGAGCAGGTGATCCCTATCCTGCAACAGCGTGGCCTGTATCGTACTGAGTATGAAGGCAATACTTTGCGTGAAAACCTCGGGCTGCGTGAACCGGAAAACCAGTTCGCTGCCAAAACTGCGGTCAGGAAAGAGAAAGTTAGCGCCTAAAACAGCGTTACTATTTTTGATATCAATACTAATACGAATATTGACAATCAACATGACCCACTGATGGCCTCATTAGTGGGTCTTTTTTTACATTACACCCCGAGGACGAACATTTAATTACTTTCAAATTAAACAGGATGAAATATACAGGTATCATCTATGTTAACTCTTTAAATAAGCTAATGAGTTTACGGACTAATAGATAACCTTTTTATTGAAGGTGTTACTAAGGATCCGACGCAACCTTTTGAACTGGTAGCCGGTCGCCTTTTTCTGTTCCTGATGTCGGTATATGCCTCTTTGCAAAGCATTTATGCTGCGTTCCTGCTGCAGTGAGGAGCGTAGAAACTCGCTGTCGCCATTATTGACAATGTGTGGTATGCGGCAATAAATGTTAATGCCATAGAGGCGATTAAAGTAGGCCCACGAATCAGACTCCCAGCGAATGGGAGTGTTAATTTTAACCAATGACTGGGCAGCGCGCTGGGTAACGACATAGCCCATTGTTAAGCTTGCATAACATACTTTATGAAAGGTGACATCGTTACCCAGCTTAATCACTTTATTTTTATAATATGATTCCGGTGGGGTTAATAAATATAGGCTATTTTCCTGAGAGGGCACGTTTAATTCAATCTGATTTAATGTATTAATTAACTCACTGTTAATATGCGCATCGTCTTCAAGAATAAGTGCGCATGAAAGCCCCTCCTTTATAATCCTTTCATATACCTTACGATGACTCAGCGCACAGCCAATCACTCCCAGAGTGAGCTTACACCGGGGATAGTCAACCACTTCATTTTCAAGGAAATCAGGGCTTAGAGTAGCCCCTTCTATGGCATTATAAATTTCCACATCGAGCTTTAATTTATAACACTGAGAAAGGATTTCTTTTCTTCTTTCGCTATTATTTAAGAGGCTAATAATAAAAATTTTAATAATATAGGCCTTACAATGTAATAAACAGGATAGAACGTTATCGAATAGTATTACATTCACGCCTAGAGAAATTATTAATTTAATTATCAGGATTGGAATATAGATCAAGGAAATATTTTCTTATAAAACATCAAACCCCGCAATTGCGAGGTTTGGTCTTACTTCTTCAAATTTATTTATCGATAATCCGATTACATCATGGGTTTGATGTTTTTATGGATTAACAAGTTCGTCTTCTCGTCTATCGGTATCTCAGGGCATGCACCACAGTAGCCAATCAGGTACCAATGTCCATCAGCACATTTTTCCGGACAGACTTTGTAACGCTCATTCTGAACGCCGTACAACTCTGCTCTAGCCTCCGCTAACTCACCTGAGTTATCGCCACGGAAGAACAGGGAAAATTGGTGATTTTCATCGACATGTTTTTGTCCATGGCGGCTTCCGCCCAGAAGTAAATAATGATATTCAGACATTATTTCTCCCTCCTCCTAGCAATTGATTGAATGTCGTTACGGCCCTTTTTCACCTGATGCAAAAATCTTTTCAAACAAACAATCCAGGGCAACGTAAGCGCTCAATCACATTGGCAGCGCCAATTTATTGCCCTTTTAAAATTATAGGACAGATCACAGTTGCTGAGAGGTCAACCATTACAAACGTGATAAGAATCACGTATTAATTTTGTACTACTGAACGACTACAGACGCAAGACGCGTTGAAGCATTTTGGCGTTTATTTTTTAATCAACGCTTGAGCTATTCTTTGACGCTTTGATAATCAAGAGCATTTACGCCACCCTGTAGAGGTCTGACCTTGCAATTGCTCTTAAGTGGATCAATGATCCAGGCTCTGACACGCAGAAAAAATGGAAAATAAAAAATGAGTTATTTTTCACAATCAGCTTACGAAATCCGGCTCGAATGGGGTATTAAAGCCGTTGAACACCTCGCTGAGGATGTCGAATGCATTGTCATCCTCGACATAATGTCGTTTTCAACCTGTGTGAGCATTGCCGCAGAATCCGGCGCGCTGCTGTTCCCTTATCCCTGGAAAGACAGTACAGCCAGCGAATATGCTCTCAGTAAAAACGCCGTAACAGCGAATTATGATCGCCATTTCTCCGGAGAAGGCTTTTCACTATCACCGCAAACTTTGTTAAAACTCAAGGCTGGCGATCGGCTGGTGCTGCCCTCGCCTAACGGTTCTGCCGTGACGTTTAAAGCTAAAAGTATCTTTAAAGAGAAAAATAGCCACGCCAGCATATTCTGTACCTCTTTGAGAAATCTACGAGCCACGGCGCGAGCCTGTCAGCTCATTGACGACGCTTTTATTGGCGTTCAAGAGGCAATGCGCGACTGACTTCTGGGCCATAGCCATTAACGATCAGCTCGCCGTTTTTCAACTCAACCATCGCGAAAGGAAGACGATCTGCGCCATCGACCATGCCTTTCAGCGTAATAAAATCTGTATTTTCAATACGCGTATAGTTGCCCTCGTGATCATGACCGGCAAAATAGGCGCGCACCTGATAATGGCATAACAGGCTGACCAAAAGGTCACAGTTCCACAGGTTGTGTTTGTTTTCCGGGGCTAAAGGATAGTGTCCAAACACCAGTACCGTTTCCTGCTGATGCTGCGCCTGCTGCAAGGTCTGCTCAAGCCAGGCCAGCTGTTGGCTGCCTACCGCACCGTTCCAGGGCTGTGCCTGCACTCGCTGCTCGACCCTGAGTTGCGCCAGCATTGCCTCGGCTTGATGATGTTCTTCACCATTGCCCTCGTTGCAATAAAGGCTGAGATCGTTGCCATCAATCACGATGAAACGATAACCCGGCTGCGTAAACTGATAATAACTTTTGGGCAGGCCAACCACCGGCGATTGTGCCGATAAATATTCGGAAAGTACCTGCGCATCGTGATTGCCGATCACCATTGCATGCGGGTGATGAAGCGCCTCATACACCGATAAAACCGCGCTAAAACTCTCCCAGTCGCGGTCTACCAAATCTCCCAGCGTGACCACAAATTCAAGATGATGATCGTTTAGCTCATTAATTGCTCTGGAAAGTTTTCCCAGGCTATTGCGATAAAAACGCGGATGAGTCTCGCTGGGTTCGGCATCGGCATATTGTGGGTCAGCAATTAGTCCAAAACGCAGCGTAGTGTTGGAATGGGGCGTATCGGCAAGCTCAACAACTTTATAGATAATGCTGACCTTGCCAAGCGCCTGACGCTGTTCATCGGTAAGTTGAATCGTCATTTTTACTCCTGCTTATTCCACACTGGCTCGCACAGCCGACCCGATGCCAGGCATTTATTCAATCAGTGATCTGAATAAGCTAACGAGGTTAGATGACTTTTTTATGACGATGAGGTGATGCATTGTCCAACTCTCAGAGCTGCGTAGATAGCGTTAAGTATCTAGAGCCTATTGAATTGAGTCAGTTAACATCCAGCGCGACAAGCAAAGTGGCTAATGATTCCACTGCGCTGGCGTGAGAGTTTCCCGAACGAGTGTTATCCCAGGGCATCGCGTCATCCGTGCAGTAATCAGCTACGCACGTCATCTCCCGAGGAGTGTCTATCAGGCCGAGCGGGATCCAGACATACGGTGATCCGCGTAAAATATTGGGCACGGTGCTACCGCAAACGGTGCAAAAATCCGTTCTGTAGCCACTCGGTTTCAACCAACTGCCTGTGCTTTTTTCGCCACTGCCCCACTGAAAATCCTCTACCTTAACCAACGTTGCCAGATTAAATCCCACCCCCGTTTGTTTACGGCACAGTGAGCAATGGCAACGATAAAAATGCTTTGGATTGACTAACAGCGTAAAAGTTACAGCTCCACAAAGGCACGATCCCTGCATACCGGCTCCTAAAATTTTTAATTGATTGTAATTATTAAACGAGTGCAGGGGAAAAAGCCCGCATTTTGAGTACTAAAGTTCTATTTTCAACTGCGTAATTGGTCACAGTTTTCACTAAAAATAATTTTTGTCTTCAGTCTTATGCAATTAATAACAGAAAATTTTCGATTTTTTTACACTTACCATTTAATGCTCTCTGCCAAAGAAAATCGCCAAACTTTTTAAATCAAATTAAATTCATTAAATTCAATGAGTTAAACAAAAATACATCAATTCCCTTTGCCGTACAAAAGCAGGCCTCACAGTAACTTCACAATTGAAAAAATCATTAAATATCATATAGATAATAACAAAAAACCTTATAAGATATATCTTGACCCAACCCGGTTACGGGGATATCTTCCAACTATCGAGTTATAAAATAACAAATACGTAATGACTTTGAGGCCAGGAATTAGGCATGGATATTATTTTATTAACGGATTGAGCGTTTAACGACTTGGCAATTATTAGTTGATAACATCTTATTGATGACATTTTTGATAAAATCATTTAATAAAAAGTGCCGCCTAAGATTTTTCATAACTGTATGTGAATATTAATGTGAATGTGAATTTCAGACGAAATCCTGTAAGCGAGAATTTGTTGATGCAGAAAATTCATGCACTTCATGCGCCAACAAAAAAAGTCGTTGGACGTCGGGTTAAAATATTTAAGAATGAAGAGATACTACTTTTAGTTCTTTATCTTGTCAGGATTAATCCAACACATGGTTATGAAATCATCAAGTCGATAGAGAATTATTCGATGGGAGCCTACAGCCCTAGTACTGGGGTTATTTATCCTATCCTTACGCATCTCGAAGATCTTGGCTATGCTGCAACACAAATTATTGATAAAACTAAAAAAATACTCTCAATCACCTCAAGAGGAACCAATTTTCTCGATAAAAATGAGCAGACTGTTGCTCAGGTTTTATGCAAACTCAAGGCTCTGGTACTTGAGAAAAACCCGGTGAAAAATCTGGAAATACATTACGCCATTGAGAACCTAAAAATAAGCGTACGCAGTAAAATGCGGAATAAAAATATTACACGAGATGAAACCGACAAAATAGCGCAGGCTATTCATGAGGCAACTGTAAAGATCAATAATATTTAGTAGCTTATTAACGTAATTCTTTAAATCAGATTTGTTTAGACTCGCTAATGTAAACGAGCACGCTTCTCTGAATATTTAACCCGTGCGAGATAATACACTGTCTCAGGAATCTCTGTGCGTCGGAACTCACCAGACTATTAATTTGGACTTCTACTATGCAATTACGCATTTTGTGTATTTTGACAATCATCGGATTAACCGGTTGTCATGACTCCACCACCAAGGAAAAATCGGCTCCACCTCAGGTCGGCGTAGTGACCTTAAAGGCCCAACCTTTTACTTATTCCAGCGATTTAACCGGTAGAACCACGGCTACGCTAACCTCGAGCGTAATCCCACAGGTAGGCGGTATTATTCAGCGTCGCCTGTTTACCGAAGGCGACGATGTTAAAGCAGGACAGGCGCTTTACCAGATTGACCCTTCCACCTATAAAGCAGCCTACGACCAGGCCGCCGCCGCGCTGCAAAGTGCCAAGGCACTGGTGATTGCCGACTGCGAAAAAGCCCGTCGTTATTCAATTCTGGTCAAGGAGCAAGGGGTTTCACAGCAGGATGCTGAAGATGCCACGGCAACCTGTGGCGAAGATAAAGCCAGTGTAGGGGAAAAAGCCGCCGCGCTGGAGTCAGATAAAATCAACCTTGACTGGACGCGTGTTACTGCACCTATCTCTGGCCGCATCGGTATTTCCACCGTGACGCCGGGTGCTCTGGTTACCGCCGATCAAAGCACTGCCCTCACGACTATCACCGCCTTAGACAGCATGTACGTTGACTTGACCCGCTCCAGCGTTGACCTGCTCGAACTTCGCAAGCGCGCACTGGCGACTAACAGTAATACTCTCGACGTGACGATGACACTGGAAGACGGCTCGGTTTATCCGCTCAAAGGCAAGCTTGAGCTCACCGAGGTTTCGGTTGACCAAGCCACCGGCTCAGTCACTCTGCGTGCAGTATTCCCCAACCCGCAGCACGTCCTGCTGCCTGGCATGTTTATTCACGCCAGCGTCGATGAAGGGGTGATCGACAACGCGATTCTGGCTCCACAGCAGGCAATTATTCGCGATCCGAAAGGCAACGCGACGGCCATGGTAGTGGATGCAAATAATAAAGTCGTAGTCCGCAACGTCGTTACCAGCAATACCTCCGGTGAAAACTATTTGATTAGCCAGCGGCCTGCAAGCCGGTGATCGGGTTATCGTCGAAGGAACCAGCAAAGTGACCGGCGGAGAAACGGTAAAACCGTTTGAAGATAATCTCAGTGCAACGACGGATCCGTCTGCGGCCAGTACCACGCAAAGGAGCGAGCTGATGTTCTCCCGCTTCTTTGTACGACGCCCGGTTTTTGCCTGGGTTATTGCCCTGCTGATTATGATGGCCGGAATTATTGCCATTAAATCAATGTCCGTCGCGCAGTATCCGGAAATCGCCCCGCCGTCGGTAAAAATTAAGGCCACTTATTCGGGTGCTTCGGCCCAAACCCTTGAAAACAGCGTGACTCAGGTTATCGAACAGCAGCTTACCGGCTTGGATAATTTGCTCTACTTCACCTCAACCAGCAGTTCTGCCGGCACTGTACAGATTACGGTGACCTTCAAGCTGGGGACTAATCCAGATACCGCTCAGGTGCAGGTGCAGGATAAGCTTCAACAGGCCGAATCTCGCCTGCCGACCGAGGTGCAAAAAACCGGTCTGACGGTCACCAAGTCGCAGTCAGACTTCCTGATGATCGTTACGCTGTATGATAAAACCAACAAAGCCAGCAGCAGCGATATTGCCGACTGGCTGGTCAGTAATATGCAGGAACCGCTGGCGCGCGTTTCCGGCGTGGGTAACATCAACGTATTCGGCAACCAGTATGCGATGCGCATCTGGCTGAATCCCACCAAGCTTGCTGCTTATGATTTGATGCCTTCGGATGTTGAAACGGCAATCACTGCGCAAAATATTCAGCTTTCTGCGGGTAGTATCGGTGCATGCACCGACGTCCTCCTCCCAAGAGATTACCGCGACCGTACAGGCTGAATCGCGCCTGCAAACGCCGGAACAGTTCCGTAATATTATATTGAAAAGCGAGCCGATGGCTCTGAAGTGCGCATTGGCGACGTTGCACGCGTTGAAATGGGCAGTCAGGATTATATTGCCTCTTCCCGCCTGAACGGCCATCCGGCTGCGGGTGTCGCTATCCAGCTGGCGTCAGGTTCTAACGCACTGGACACCGCGAATGCGGTTAAAGCCACCGATGGAAAAATATCGCAGCAGCATGCCTGCCGGTTACGACGTTGCCTATCCGAAAGACACAACTCAATTTATTAAACTGTCGATTCAGGACGTGGTTGAAACGCTGGTCATCGCGATCGTGCTGGTTGTCGCGGTGATGTTCCTGTTCCTGCAAAACGTTCGCGCCACGCTTATTCCTGCACTGGCGGTACCAGTTGTGCTTCTCGGCACCTTCGGCGTGTTGTCGGCAATGGGATATACCATCAATACCCTGACATTGTTTGCGATGGTGCTCGCCATCGGGCTATTGGTGGATGACGCGATCGTGGTCGTCGAGAACGTCGAGCGAATAATGAGCGAGGAGGGTCTTAAACCCCGGGCTGCAACAGAAAAATCGATGGGAGAAATCTCCGGCGCGTTAGTCGCGATCGCTATTGTGCTGTCGGCCGTCTTCCTGCCGATGGCGTTTTTTGGAGGCTCTACCGGGGTTATTTATCGCCAATTCTCGGTCACGCTTATCTCCGCAATGGCGCTTTCCGTGGTGGTCGCCCTCACCCTGACACCGGCCCTTTGCGGCTCCTTGCTGCGCCACAGCAAGCCCCATACCAAAGGCTTTTTTGGCGGCTTTAACCGGATGTATTCTGGCACCGAGCATCGCTATAAACACGGCGTATTGAAAGGCCTGCGCCGCCCAACGGTGATGATGATTGTCTACGCGCTACTGGCTACGGCAATGGGCTTCCTGATGCTGCATCTGCCGACCAGTTTCTTGCCTAACGAAGATCAGGGTCAAGTCATGGTGCAGTTCACTCTGCCCGCCGGTGCCACGGTTAACCGTACCAATCAAATTAACACTGAGGTGACCAATTACTTCCTGAAAAATGAGAAAGCCAATACTGACGTGGTGTTCTCTATTACCGGCTTCAACTTTAACGGTAACGGCGATAACGTTGGGATGGCCTTTATCGAGCTGAAAGACTGGAGCAAACGCCCGGGCGCGGCCAATACGGCGCAGGCTATTGTCGAGCGCGCTAACAAAGCGCTATCGAAAATCACCGATGCCAAGGTCATTGCCATGACACCGCCAGCGGTTTCAGGCATGGGGCAAAGTAATGGTTTCACCTTCGAACTGATGTCAGTTGGCGGCACGACTCATGATCAACTGCTGAAAATGCGTAACCAGCTGATTGAAGAGGCTAACAAAAGCCCTGAGTTGCAGTCAGTTCGCGCGGCCGATCTGCCTGAAATGCCACAGCTTAAAGTGGATATCGACAACAATAAAGCCGTGGCGCTGGGGCTGGATCTCAGCGATGTCACCTCCACGTTAAGCAGTGCCTGGGGCGGGACTTACGTTAATGACTTTATCGATCGTGGGCGCGTTAAAGAGGTATATATAGAAGGCGACAGCCAATTCCGTTCACAGCCAGGCGACCTGGGTAAATGGTTCGTTCGCGGCACCAATAGCAATGGTGATACCACCATGACGCCGTTCTCAGCCTTTGCCACCACACACTGGACTTATGGCCCGCAAACGCTGGCGCGCTATAACGGCGTGACCGCTTTTGAGATTGACGGCGAGAACACGGATAACTACAGCTCGGGTGCGGCGATGGACAAAATGGCAGAGTTAGCCTCTAAACTGCCGCCGGGATCGACCTATGCCTGGAGTGGTTTATCCCTACAGGAGCAGATGGCGAATGGTCAAACGACGACACTGTATGCCATTTCGATTTTGGTGGTATTCCTGTGTCTGGCGGCGCTGTATGAAAGCTGGTCAGTGCCATTCTCGGTCATTATGGTTATTCCGCTGGGCGTGCTGGGTGCCTCGATCGCGGCTTCGCTGCGCGGCCTGAACAACGATATTTACTTCCAGGTAGCGCTATTGACGACTATCGGGCTTTCGTCGAAAAACGCCATACTGATCGTTGAGTTTGCCGAAGCGGCGGTGAAGAACGGAATGACGCTGTCCGCCGCGGCAATTTCTGCTGCCAAGACGCGTTTACGTCCAATTCTTATGACCTCAATCGCCTTTATTGCCGGGGTTACGCCGCTGGCGTTGTCTACCGGTGCAGGTGCGAACAGCCGTATCGCCATTGGTACCGGTATTATTGGCGGGACAATCACGGCAACTCTGTTGGCCATCTTCTTTGTGCCGCTTTTCTTTGTGCTGGTGAAACACTTCTTCACTCGCCCTGATGTGAATGAGGAATAATCCATGTTGCAGCATAAAAACTTCTGTCGCCTGAGTATCGTTACCCTGTCAATGCTGTTGGCAGGCTGTATCTCGCTGGATCCACATTATCAGCGCCCCGCCGCGCCCGTGCCAAAAACCTGGCCGGGTCAGGGGAAAAGTGCGGCGGCCACCGCGGTATTAACTGACTGGCAGCATGTGCTGACCGATCAGCGTTTAAATAAAGTGGTCGAACGTGCACTGGTCAGTAACCGCGACCTGCAAGAATCGATTGCGGATATTGAAGCGGCGCGCGCGTTATACGGTGAAGAGCGTGCGTCACTGTTCCCGACCATTGATGCCGGACTTTCTGACACACGTAGCCGCAGCACCTCTGGCAGCGTAAGCAGTTCTTCCGAGGCAGAAGGCTCGGTGAGCAGCTTTGAGCTGGACTTGTTTGGTCGCAACCAGAGTCTGGCTCGAGCGGCCAGGGAAACATGGCTTGCCAGTGAAGCCACGGCGCAGAACACCCGAATTACGCTGGTGTCAGAAACCACCACTGCCTGGATAACGCTGGCGGCGGATAAAAGCAACCTGTTGCTGGGTCAGGAAACTATGGCCAGTGCCGCCGATACGTTGCGTATTACTCAACTACAACTGAAAGAAGGCACGGCGGCGGCAGGCGATGTGAGTTCGGCGATGACCACTTATCAGCAAGCGCGCGCCAGCGTAGCCAGCTATCAGACTCAGGTCGCGCAGGATATCAACGCGCTAAATCTGTTAGTGGGCGAAACTGTGCCACAAAACCTCTTGCCGGGAACGATTGAAAGCCTTTCACCGCAGGCAATCGCGCTCGTTCCGGCCGGGGTTTCCTCTGATGTGCTGCTGCGTCGCCCGGATGTGCTCGAGGCCGAGCATAATCTGCTAAGCGAAAACGCCGATATTGGCGCCGCGCGTGCCAACTTCTTCCCGACAATTTCTCTGACTGCCAGCGCGGGTGTCGGCAGCAGTTCCCTGTCGAACCTATTTAGCCACGGCAGCAATATCTGGTCATTCGCGCCAAGCATCACGCTGCCGCTATTCACCGGTGGCAGTAATCTCGCGCAGCTGCATTATGCCGAAGCCGAGAAAAAAGGCCTGATCGCCGCCTATCAGAAAGCGATTCAAAGTGCCTTCGAGGATGTGGCCAATGCTCTGGCACGCCGCAGCACGCTGGATGAACAAATGGATGCTCAGGTTCAGGCCGTGGCATCGGCTCAGCGCAGCTTTGATATCGCACGTCGGAGTTACGAGGTCGGCAGTGGTGACTATCTGACGGTGCTTACCGATCAGCGCACGCTGTGGTCTACTCAGCTTGACCTTGTTGCCCTGCAACAAACTGATTTTGATAACCGCATAACCCTTTGGGAATCCCTGGGGGGTGGAGTGTAAGATTTGAAATCTTTAGGCAACTTTTAGATTCCAAGTCTCTGTATAGCTGAGGGGTTAGTGTGCTGCGCACGGCATTTTGATCAGTACTGTGCGCGGCATGAATTTAATTTCATTTCAACTTCAACTTCAACTTCAAAATCATGCGCTTCGCTTACTGGGCTGCGGCCCAGACTCGCCTCAAAGGTGGCCCTGGGCCGCCACCCTTGAGAATCCCGGGCCCTTTTCCCTCGCGACCAGATTCGTGCAAAAAAAGGAGATCGTTTCAGTTATCACCGCGCGTGGCGTTGGCCACGGCCCTTCGGGCTGCCTTCACTCAGTCGGGAGCCAAAAACGTCTCCCTTCCCCTCGCTCAGCGTAGGCCTGAGGCCGCCAATAGTAGCTAACAAGAAAAACCGGCAACTCTACAGCAATCAAAAACCGATCATTCAGACACCACTTTTTAAGTTTGATTTGTGATGTTCTGAACCTTTGCATGCGTTCTTTAACTTTAAGGAAAGTGAGAATATTAATGACTTAAGAAGCCGCCACAGAATGTCACCTTTAAAGAAAATCTTTTTATTTGAAGGAAAATCTTTTGACCGCCGTTAAGTTGCCGGTTTTTATTTAGATGTCGAGATTGGCGGCATCTTTAAATAAAAGTCCTTTGCTTGAAGAAAGATCTTTTGACCTAACTTCAAGTTGCCGCTTTTTTGTTTAGCTGCCCAAATTGGCGGCATCAGGGCAGCGCTGAGCGGAGGGAGAAAGACGTTTTTGGCTTTCGAACGAAGTGAAGGCACCGCGCAGCGGCGCGACCAACGCCACACACGAATGCCACTGAAACAAACTCATCGACTGGTGCTGTACATGTAAACAACACCAAAAGGCACGGGATTCCAAAGGGTATTTGCCTTGGAATACCCTTTGGGCGTGTCTGGGCCGCAACCCAGTAAGCGAAGCGCATGAACTTGAATTTAAGAACTTGAATTAAAGAATTTGAAGTTAAGCCATGCGCAGCATCAAAAGCAAGTTGCCGCTTTTTTGTTTAGCTGCCCAAATTGGCGGCATCAGGGCAGCGCTGAGCGGAGGGAGAAAGACGTTTTTGGCTTTCGAACGAAGTGAAGGCACCGCGTAGCGGCGCGACCAACGCCACACACGAATGCCACTGAAACAAACTCATCGACTGGTGCCGTGCATGTAAACAACATAAAAAGGCACGGGATTCCAAAGGGTATTTGCCTTGGAGACCTCTTGCCCGGTTCCGGCGCTGCCGGTTATATGCCCATTGAAATAAGCGAACCGGAAAAACTTCTCAGTGCTTATTGACCCTAAGAAGATGACCTTAAATTACCTTTAGATTCAAAATCTAAACCATCCCCACGGCGCGTCTGGGCCGCAAACCAGTAAGCGAAGCGCATGAACTTGAATTTAAGAACTTGAATTAAAGAATTTGAAGTTAAGCCATGCGCAGCATCAAAAGCAAGTTGCCGCTTTTTTGTTTAGATGCCCAAATTGGCGGCCTCAGGGCGGCGCTGAATGGAGGAGAGAAAGACGTTTTTGGCTTTCGAACGAAGTGAAGGCACCGCGTAGCGGCGCGACCAACGCCACACTCGAATGCCACTGAAACAAACTCATCGGCTGGTGCCGAACATGTAAACAACATAAAAAGGCACGGGATTCCAAAGGGTATTTGCCTTGGAATACCCTTTGGGCGTGTCTGGGCCGCAACCCAGTAAGCGAAGCGTATGAACTTGAACTTGAATGTGAATTTGAGTTTAAGAACTTGAACTTAAGCCATGCGCAGCATCAAAAGCAAGTTGCCGCTTTTTTGTTTAGCTGCCCAAATTGGCGGCATCAGGGCAGCGCTGAGCGGAGGGAGAAAGACGTTTTTGGCTTTCGAACGAAGTGAAGGAACCGCGCAGCGGCGCGACCAACGCCATACACGGATGCTACTGAAACAAACTCATCGACTGGTGCCGTACATGTAAACAACACCAAAAAGGCGCGGAGATGCAAGAGGGCTCGCCTTGGAGACCTCTTGCCCGGTTCCGGCGCTGCCGGTCATATGCTCATTGAAATAAGCGAACCGGAAAAACTTCTCAGTGCTTATTGACCCTAAGAAGATGACCTTAAATTACCTTTAGATTCAAAATCTAAACCACTTCACGGCGTGTCTGGGGCGCAACCCAGTAAGCGAAGCGCATGCACTTGAACTTAAGCCATGCGCAGCATTAACCGGAAAAACTTCTCAGAGTCTATTGACCCTAAGAAGTTGCCCCTAATACGTTGACCTTAAAAATTGCCATTAGATTCCAAATCTAATTCCCCCCGCTAATAGGACAATTAGCCCTCCACCCATAAGGTCTGAGGATTGGTAAATTCACGGATCCCGAAGTGTGATAATTCGCGGCCAAAACCACTTTTTTTCACGCCACCAATTGGAACACGCGGGTCAGAGAAGCTCGGGGAGTTAATGAACATTCCGCCGGTATACACCTGTTTTGCCAACGCTTTTGCAGCTTCAATGTCGCGACTCCACAGGCTGCCGCCAAGGCCGAACTCAGAATCATTGGCCATGCGCACGGCATCCGCTGCATCTTTAGCAGTAATCAACGACGCGACTGGGCCAAACAGTTCCTGAGTGAAGCTGGTCATACCCGGTTTTACATCACCCAATACCGTCGGCGCAAAATAGTTCCCAACTCCGGCGATCGCTTCACCGCCTAGCAGCAAGGTTGCACCTTCTGCCAATGTCGCCTTAACCTGACCTTCAAGCTCGTCGCGCAGGTCGTAACGCGCCATCGGGCCGAGATAGGTTGATTCATCACGCGGATCGCCCATTTTCAATGTCTTAATCGCGGCGAGGAATTTCTCGGTAAATTCACCCATCACTGACTCTTCAACGATAATACGTTTAGCAGAAATACAGATTTGACCGTTATTCATAAAGCGTCCGGCAATCGCACCCTTCACCGCTGCGTCGATATCTGCATCGGCTAGCACGATAAAGGCATCAGAACCGCCCAACTCCATGACACATTTTTTCAATGCGGCACCGGCCATTGCAGCAATGGCGGCACCCGCGCGAACGCTGCCCGTCAGAGTAATCGCCGCGATACGGGAATCTTTAATGCTGTCAGCCACCGCGTCATTATCGGCATTATAAACGTCGAACAGTCCAGCAGGTGAACCAGCCTGAGTGACAACGTCACGTAAAAGATAGGCGCTACCCATAACGTTTGGCGCAGGTTTCAGCAAGTAACTATTACCCGCCAGAATAATCGGCACAGCGCCACGCAATACCTGCCAAATCGGGAAGTTCCACGGCATAACGGACAACACCGGCCCTAATGGCAGATAATTTACCCAGGCTTTATCGTCCTCAACCAGAGTCGGTTCCGGAGCCAGCATCGCTGGGCCATTTTCGCCATACCATTCACACAGTTTTGCGCTTTTCTCGACTTCGGCCAGGCCCTGAGTCACAGGTTTTCCCATCTCTAGCGCCATCATCTCAGCCAAAGTGGCAGCATTTTTACGCAGGCCTTGGGCAATGCGCTGCAACAGCTCAACGCGATCGCTCATCGCACTGTCTTTCCAGGCGATGAAAGCATCATGAGTGCCTTGCAAAGCAGAATCGACTTCTGAGGCGGTAGCGAAAGGATATTGTTTAAAAATTTCGCCGGTGGTTGGGTTACGAGAAAACGCCCCAGTCATTGATGCGGTTGAATTTATAGTAGAAGTGGAATTTGAGGAATTTGTCATTGGAGCCACCTGTTTGTTTAGGATTAACGCTATCTGAGAGTCATCCTAAACTTGTGAAAGTTTTTTTAAAAATGAATAATAATGAAAATAACCGTCTCGTTTAGAGAAAGAATTTGGAGCTTGCTATGGATTTGACCCAGCTGGAAGTGTTTGCCACCGTGGCCGAAGAAGGTAGCGTAACCGCCGCTGCGGATAAATTACATCGCGTGCCTTCAAATATTTCCACACGTATCAAACAGTTGGAAGAAGAACTAGGCACGCCATTGTTTCATCGCGAGAAGCTGCGCCTGCATATTTCAGACCCTGGCAAGACGTTTCTCAGCTATGCCAAACGTATTCTGGCGCTGGCAGAGGAAGCAAAACAGAGCGTTTCAGGACAACGTCCCAACGGAATTTTTACCCTTGGCGCCATAGAAAGCTGTGCCGCAGTGCATATTCCGCCGGTATTGGCGCGTTATCATCAGGCTTATCCAGACGTTGAGCTGGACCTCTCAACCGGTCCGTCGGGCGATATGATTGACGGCATGTTATCAGGTCAATTTAGTGCGGCGTTTGTCGACGGGCCGCCGAAGCATCCAGATATTGAAGGCGTTCCGGCTTTTGATGAAGAGATGGTGCTGATTTCTGCGCTCAATCACCCTGTCGTCAGCCGCGCGAGCGATATTTCCGGATCGACCATTTATGCCTTCCGCGCTAACTGTTCCTATCGCCGTTTGTTTGAAAACTGGTTCGCACAGGATGACGCGGTGCCTGGGAAAATTTATGAAATGGAGTCGTATCACGGCATTGTGGCGTGCGTGACAGCAGGCGCAGGCCTGGCATTAGTCCCCGCCAGCATGCTGGATACCATGCCCGGCAAAAGCGGCGTTAAGGTTTATCCACTGGGCAACGACATGGGCAAGATTAAAATTTGGTTAATGTGGCGCAAAGGCTCAGCCTCGGCGAATCAAAAAGCCATGATCGCCCTGCTAGAAGCCATGTGCGCCTAATTTACTCTGTTTATTCTTTATTACTGCACTTATTATTTATTACTTTAAATAATTGTTATTACTGAAATTTTTGGTTATTACTGCACTTCTTCGTGGAATGCGGCGGTGCGCTTTTTCCAATAGGCCGAGGTGCGGAGCGCGTTGCTATCGTGGCCTTTCTCTTCGATGAAGATATTGCGTAACGCCTTGATAATTGAGGCTTCGGCTGCGCACCAGACAAATCCTTCACCTGCGGCAAGTTGATGATGCTTAGCCCAGTCAACCAGCTGTTCTGCACTGTCTACCCAGATAATTTCTGCATCGGCCTGAGTCGGGAATTCACGACGATCGCCCTTATCCTGCGCTAAAGCCACTACGGTAACACGAGCACCGGCTGGCAATTCTTCAAGACGGCGCGAGATAGCCGGAAACGCGGTTTCGTCGCCCAGCATCAGCTGCCACTGGTAGTCCATCGGGATCACACGTGAACCACGCGGGCCGGCAATGAAAGCCTTATCACCAGCTTTAACGTTTTCCGCCCACTCATTGACCGGCCCTTCCCCGTGCATCGCAAACTCGATAACTAACTCTTGTTTATCAGTATCATAAAAACGTGGCGTGTAATCGCGCATGATCGGTTGGTCAGCTTCGGGATTAACAATAAATTTTAGGTGGTCATCAAAAGAAGCGCTGATAAAATCCTTCAGCGTCTCACTCTTGAAGGTGATACGTTTAAAATTAGGGCTGATTTGTTCAACGTTTACCACGTCGAGGGTACGTCGTTTAATCTCGTGCATGATCAATTGCACGCGGCTGGTAGAGGTATTGTCGGTCATGGTAAAGTGTTCCACTTGGTTGATAATATCAACAATCTAAATGAGAATAGGAGACATTGTCAACTAATGAGTCATTCCCATAATGAGGATGTGCTGTGGGTCATGCATATGATTATGCATCGCTACCGGGCAAAACAGTTTGAATTGCTGCGTGATGGCAACTACGACATTACTCACATGGAAGCTAAAGTCTTGAGTTTTGTGGGCCGTAATCCCGGAGCCGCTCAGGGGGATTTATTGCGCTTTATGGAGCGAGACAAAGCCCAGCTTGCCCGACTGATAAAAGGCCTGCGCGATAAAGGATTGTTAATCAGTGATACTGATCCGCAAGACCGCCGCAGTATGCGTTTGACGTTGACCGATTCAGGGCTGGAGATTCGAAAAATCATGCAGCAGCAGTCTAAAAATCTTAATAAAGTCGGGATAAGTGGTTTAAACGAAGAAGAACATCAGCAGTTGTTGAGCCTGGTGAATCGCGTTTACGATAACTTTAAGCAACAGTAAGCCGTATTAATTTCTAAATAACATCCATAAAAAAACCTATGACTAAAAAGTCATAGGCTCCACAAAGTGGGATCAAAAATCACATTCGACAAGACCGGGGAGATCTCAATTTTACTGCTCTTACTTCAGGAGAAAATCATCATACATCTGGTGAATCCCTTCACCTATGAACCGTTAGCACAGTTCATTCCAATAGCTGCGACGTAATAATCGCTGATATCGACTATTCCTGGCGATACCAGGACGGGTCAATATTTCCGAGTTCGATGCCATATAACGATCCTGTTACAAGAAGCGATTCAACCAGGCGAGTGCTGTCCGCAGTGGACTGCGAAAAGAAAGTCGCGGAACATCGACGCTTAATTCCTTGCCATAAAGATTTGGCAGATAAATATTGGGTCATCGTTCACTCCTTATTAGGTTATCGTTTGGGGGGCATTCCCCGTTGAGTGAAGTCAGTTAACCAAGAAAGTCGGAGTAAGAGAAATATTCCTTTTGGCTTTGCTTATCAAGAAAATCGCATTTGCTCTTTATGGTCAAGTGTGTGATGTTATGCGCATGGCATTAAATAATTATAACCCACTGTTTTATAAAACATTAATAATAGTTATATCAGCTTAATCTATTATTCTCACAGTGAATGCTATGGTTTAAATTTATACAGTTACTTTAATAAAAATGACTATCCCTCTGCCTTAAGGAGTTTACATGTTAACCAGTCTTAACCCGTCTTTAACTTCCAATCATATTATTGCTGAAATTATGCCCCATAGCCCTATAACGTCTATGGGTAATCAAATAAATATACTTAATAACCCACGAGGAATACTCAGTAATTATGCTAATACGCTCGAAATGGCTCTGATTAAATATGATGATGATAAAACTTTCGCAGCGCCAAACGGTTCAAGGGAGATAAGAGAATCGCATAAAATAAGACATGGCAATAAAAAACGAGAGAAACTGGCTCGATTTAATAACCTGATAAATGGTGATTTAAGAACTTTTAGAAACATCGGGCTAAATAAAAACCCACAATTTACCGATCACCTGGGTTTTTACGAGGATACCCCTTCTCGGGTCCAGCTTGAACAAGATGATATCACCTGCCGTAATAACATTAGAGAATTAGATGAGTATGCATCGTTCTATCCAGCGGCATTTATGACAACGAAAATGCAAATGATGAGTAATTGCCGAAAATTGCATCATATTAACCAGCGCCTGATCAGGCTGAAAAATGAGAGTTAGGATTTGATCATTTTCTTAATCGATGACTTCAATACACTCGTTCCCTCTTACAGAACTTGCCCCTAATAGCTAGCTGTAAGAGGGAATGAGATAACAAATATCAAGTTCTAAAAGGATTTATTCGCGGCGCAAACGGCGTGAAATAATATTACCTACCGACTGTAACCCCTGCACCACGACAATCAATACGATGGCCGTTGACACCGTAGCAAAAGTATCAAAGCGCTGATATCCGTAGGTAATCGCTAAATCACCAATCCCGCCACCCCCAACAGTTCCTGCCATCGCTGTGGCACCAATCAGGCCAATTGTCGCCGTGGTTAATGCTAATACCAGCGAGGCTAATGCCTCGGGCAGCAGAAAATGCCAAATGGCCTGGAGCGGCGTTGCACCCATGGATTTTGCGGCTTCAATAATGCCCGGATTAATCTCCAATAATGAGCTTTCTACCAAACGGGCAATATAAGGGGCGATATAAATTATCAAAGGAACCACCGCTCCCGCAATGCCAATCGTGGTATGCACCACCAACCGGGTAAAGGGCAATATAGAAATCAGCAAAATAATAAAAGGCAGCGAGCGTACCACATTAATAATCGGATTGATGACGGTATAAAAGAATCGATTATCAATAAGCCCGCCCGGTCGGGTAATCACTAATAAAATACCTAAAGGTATTCCAAGCAGTGAGCCAATCAGCAGTGAGATACTGACCATCACCAGCGTGTCGTGCATCGCGCTGACGAATTGATCTAAAGTAATCGCGGTATCGAACATTATGGCAACTCCTCTACGCGCACGCCGGCATGGTGCAAATAACCGATGGCATCCGCTATTAACTCTCTCTCTCCGGTCAGCTGAATAATCATAAATCCAAGTACGGTATCCTGAACTTCGGACATGCTCGCAAACAGAATATTGAATTCAATATCAAAAGTTTTCACCATCTGATAAATAACCGGCTGACCGGCAGTTTGTCCAACAAACTCTAGCCGATAGCGACGCACTCGCTGGCTTGCGGTCTCATGTGTATCAATGCTGGCGGGCAGGCTGTCCCGTACCAGAGTGCGCACAAAATTTAAGGTTGTCGGATGCTGCGGCTGCCCAAAAACGTCGAGCACGTTGCCAAACTCAACAATGCTGCCATTTTCCATCACCGCCACTTTATTGCAGATTTTCTGAATCACAGACATTTCATGCGTAATCAGTACTAAAGTGACATTGAACTGGTGACTAATTCGTTTCAGTAATTCAAGAATTTGCACCGTGGTTTGCGGATCTAATGCCGAGGTGGCTTCATCACACAGTAAAATCGAGGGGTTAGTGGCCAACGCGCGCGCAATGCCCACTCGCTGTTTCTGCCCACCGGATAACTCGGCAGGGTAACTTCCCGCCCTGTCACCTAACCCGACCACATGCAGCAATTCCTTCACCCGGTCAGCAATAAAGGCTTTGCTTTTGCCGGCAAGAATCAGCGGTATAGCGACATTCTTCCATACCGTTTTCGACTCCAGCAGATTAAAGCCCTGAAAAATCATACCAATATCTTTCTTCATTTCTCGTAACTGACGGGCATTAAACTCACTGATGATCTTACCTTTAACCACAACCTGGCCAGAAGTCGGCGATTCCAGGGCATTAATCAGTCGCACCAGGGTGCTTTTTCCGGCGCCGCTGTAACCAATAATTCCGTAAATATCCCCTTGCTCAATTTTTAAATTAATATTCTTCAGCGCTTGCGTCGTTTTACCTTTGCGCTGAAATAGTTTATCGACGTCTTGCAGCTCAATCATTACCTGGCCTCAATAATTCTTAATCACTACTAATAACTGATGCACAGCCTGAAACTCGCCAGACAGGCTGGCGAGCTAGAAAGATGGATTAATAGGTTTTTATTTTAAATAGTCGGGCAGAAGTAACCCTGATACTGCGCAGTGGTAAGGATATAATGCTTAAATTCAGCAGAGTGGTAGCCTGCCACAATATCTTTGGCGAACTGGGCGTCTTTATTCTTTCCGGCAACGGTGACAATATTAATAAAGCCTTTTACTGGATTCTCGAGCTTGATAGCGCTATTCAGTTTTAAACCACTGGAAACTGCGAAATTACCCTGAATTGCACCATAATCGACATCTGGCAACGCGCGAACCTGCTGGGCATTATCCATCTCTTTAAATACCAGCTTGTACGGGTTAGCGGTGATATCTTTTTGCGAGAAGGTTGCAGGGTCAGATTTAGGGGAGAGCTTAATCCATCCGAGATCCTGCAACAACAGCGCCGCGCGATATTCGTTAGAGGCCTGATTAGGCACTGAAACAGTTTCACCGGCCTTAGGTATTTCACCCGCCTTATGGCTGTTTGAATAAAGGCCCATTGGCGGAGTCGGCACCTGGACGATACCCACGTTATCAATGCCAAGACGATCGTTTACTGACTGAAGGTAAATAGGATGCTGCATGATATTACCGTCAATTTGACCGGTCGCTACGGCATTATTTACCTGAATACCATCGCTAAAATCTTTATAAACCAGCTTGTAGCCTTTGGCCTCAAGATAAGGGCCAACGCCTTTGGCAAACTGCTTCCTCATACGGACCGGGATTAAACCCGAGAGTAATCGTTTTCTTTAGAATCATCTGCGGCATGCCCTGACGTACTCACTGCCATTAATAAAAGAGACGCCAAAAATGTAATCTTACTTGCTGACATAAAAATAGCCCTTTTCGAATGTTTATCGTCAAGGGCTATCCAATCATATTGAATCTCGGGAGCTAAACAATTAAATGAGAATAGCTAAGCCAATTATTATCTAAATCCCTTAACTAATAAGCAGCCAAATTATTCCTGTTATTTTTAAGAGACGACGATATCTGAGTAGTAACGTTCAGCGACATCGGGATGTGAACGTAAACGACCTTTCAGGTAATTCCAGCCGACATCACGCAATAGCGGATTTTGCGGATCACTTTCCGGCCCATTGGCCTGCGCAGCTAATTCGGCTGGCAACTGGAATACCGGAATAACCGCATCCAGTCTGGCACCGAGGAAAAAGGCAAAAGACAGTCGCTCATTGCCGGTTGATGGCGCCAATACCCGATGCACCGTCGCTCGCAAATAACCATTAGTCGCCAATTCCAGCAGTTCGCCAATATTGACCACAAATGATCCTTCAATTGGCAAAGCATCAACCCAGTGGTCTTTTTCGACTTCAACCTGCAACCCTTTTTGCTTGTCTTGCAACAGGAAGGTCAGGAAACCGGAGTCTTTATGCGCGCCCACGCCCTGATTGCTCTCACTATCGCCGCGCCCCGGATAACGAATAAGCTTGATATGCTCATTGGGCTTATCGCCATATAGCGGATCAAAAGCGTCTAGCGGCAGGGAAAGCGCTTCGGCAAAAGCACGCAGAATTCTCAGTGACATGGCCGTCATGGTTTTCTGCCATTCGAGCAATATCGGTTTCAGCTCGGGTAAGCGCTTCGGGCCATTGGTTAGGCCCCTGTAAACGTGACCAGGCCGGGGACGTTTTAGTTTGTGGCAGCGTGTACACGTTCTGCCCCCAAATCGAACTGTTCGCGCCAGTCGGGCTGGCCACGGGTACGCTCAGAGGCGGCACGATTATAGCCACGAAAATGTCTGGAGTTAACCATCGCGACGCGATCCTTCTCCTGCTGCGGCAGCGCAAAGAAGTCACGAGAGATATTTTGCACCTGTGACAGCAGACTCTGATCGACGCCATGATGGGTCAGATAAAAGAATCCAATATCACGTGCCGCAACGCGCAGTTTTTGAGGAACTCGCTGCGTTGTTCAGGGCTGCCGTCCAATGTTGACAGGTCGAGAATCGGAATAGGGGACTGAGCTCGTAGCAGAAGTCGTGAGTAGCAGTTGAAGCTGATAAGACATAATTGACTCCTGGTTAATCTCTCCCTACTCTAGCATCGGAAAACCGGCGTCTTAAGGATTTAAATGGCATTAGCTATGCCAGTTGCAATAAAGTTAAATGAATGAGCCGGTCGTCGGTCGCCAGGATGGCGAAGTTTCATT
The DNA here is from genome assembly GCA_963747655.1 of uncultured Gammaproteobacteria bacterium. Taxonomy (GTDB): domain Bacteria; phylum Pseudomonadota; class Gammaproteobacteria; order Enterobacterales; family Enterobacteriaceae; genus Rouxiella. The sequence goes on from CAVVFS010000002.1 coordinate 373,945, forward strand.
ACCAAAGGAAAATCAAATCACGCATTATCTTTAACATAAACTCATGATTTCATCACTTTTGCTTGATAAATCTATCGGGGTAAATCGGAAGTTACTCAGGAATTTATCAGTATTAACTCATTAAACTTTTTCATTTTTATCAACAGCAGGTGATTGCATGAACCGTCGTAATTTTATTATAGGAGCCGGCGCGGCCTTTCTTGCCGGATGCGTAGACGCTAAAACAGCGCAGGCCGCGAGAGTCCGTGGCCACGGAAAGCCTGCTGCTGTGGCCTTCGACCCCTCCGGGCGGCGGTGGGCCCTCCGGCAGCATGGAGGTTAATCAACGCGGCGCGATAAGCAATATCAGCCTGCCGCGCCTCACCGTCTATGCCCCGAAAAACCCCAACGGTTCGGCGATGCTGATTGCCGCCGGTGGCGGCTATAAGCGCATAGAGATGGAAACCGAGGCTCATCCTGCCGCTCGCTGGTTAAGCGACAGAGGTATTACCGCATTCGTGCTCACCTATCGCCTGCCAAACGAAGGCTGGAACTCGGGCGCGATGGCACCGCTTCAAGATGCACAGCGCGCGCTGCGTTTGATTCGTGCCAATGCGGAAAAATATCGAATCGAAAAGAATAAGCTCGGCGTATTGGGTTTCTCGGCTGGCGGACACTTATTGGCATGGCGTCTGTGCGAGCGGATTTTGCCTCTTATTCTGCCATCGACAACATTGATACCACAGTGCTAAACCGGATGTCAGCGCACTTATTTATCCGATTATTACGCTTGAAGAGCCTTATTCCGACACCTCAACGGCGCATATATTGGTCGGCAGGCACGCGAGTGAAAAAGAAGCTGCTCAGTGGTCGGTGCAGAATTTTGTAACCCCACAGACGCCGCCGATGTTTTTAGTGCAGGCCAAAGACGATCCTATATCTAATCCCATGAATACGGTCATTATGCAGCAGGCATGTGAAAAAATGCGTGTTCCCTGTGAACTGCACCAACTTGCCAGCGGCGGTCACGGTTTTGGTATGGGCAAGCCCGGCACACCTACTGAAGTTTGGCCGACTTTTACCGCAGCTGGTTACAACGAGAAGGCGAGCTGGGTTAAGTTGAGATAAATAGAGCTAAGGTAAATAGAGTTGAGGTAAATAAAGTTTAGTTAGCCCATTATTAATAACTATGCTGTGGGCGCGAAACATAAGATACTGACTCCGGCCAATAATGCCAATACGCCGCCAAGTATAAAGGCGGCGTAAGTTCCCAGGTTATCTGCTAATACTCCCCCAAAGAAGGCTCCATCGCCAGCGCTATCTGAAATACGCAAACTAGTAGTGCAGAACCGCCTTCAAATGATTCAGGCGCTGCCTGATAAATCCAGATATTTAAACATATTGGCAGAGCGCCAAAAGCTAATCCCCAAATAACCACAACAGCTGAAGCCAATACAATATGGGTACTTAATTGTGAGGCGACTAATACACACGCGCTGACTAGCAGAATATTAGCCAGAAAAGTGATTCTGACGCCCCACGCACGCACGGTAAATTCCGTCAGGAAAGTGCCGATAAAACCCGCCAGGCCATATCCCATCAGTAATAAAGAGATAGCAGAAGCTGAAAAATGGAGTTGAAAACGCAGCCATGGCTCAATATAGGTGTAAGCAGAATATTGCCCGGCAGCCATAAAAATACCAATGACCAGACCGCGACGAACGCCTTTAATTTTTGCAGCCGTTAGCAACGCGCCAGAGCCAATTGACTGTTCTGCGGGCAGTGAAGGCAATGTAAACCATTGATAGATAATTATTGCCACTGCCAGCACAGTATTAAGGGTGAAAGCGCTACGCCAGCCAAAAAGCTCACCAATATAAGCACTGAGTGGCACGCCAAGCACCGTCCCTAATGCCACACCGGAACTTATCAGCGAAATAGCCCTGGCACTTTGCGCTTCCGATACCAGCCTTTTACCCGCAGGAATAGAAAATGACCAGAACCCTCCGGCGGCGAATCCTAATATTATTCGACCCAATAGTAGTGTCGAAAAAGTACTAGAAAACATCGCGATAGCGTTAGAAATAATAATCGAGAGGGAAAGGATTAATAGTAAGGTGCGGCGGTTTAATTTTCGCGAGAACAGCATTAATAACGGCGCAGCTAACGCGGCAATAAGCCCTGGTAGCATGACTGTCCACCCTGCTTGCCCTTCACTGATATTAAGATCTCTGGCAATCGGCGATAGCAGCCCCATTGGCAATAGTTCGGAATTGATTAATACAAAGGTTCCGCAGGCCAAAGAAAGTACAGCGAGCCAACGTTGCAGAGAAGATTTTAGATTTTCAGATTCCAGAGTTGTGCATTCAGACATTTTCAAATCCCTCAGTTTATCGAGCTAACTAAACGAAATTTGAGAGAGACAGTCAACACAAAAAGCAATAACTGGTAACCAAATGAAGTATTTGTCAATACTTATCTAAAAAACTGAATTGCCTCGTTTTCTCTGCGAGGCGATGCCAACACCGTTGCCTAAGCAGGGATATAATCGGTATCTTTTTGTATGTTGTAACTAATTTTGCGATTAGCTTGTGAATCCAAGCAGGCCGTGAGGGAAAATGTTAACAGCCTGCTCAGGAAGGAGTTTAAAAATAGAGAAAAATCAGCGCAATAGTGGGCTAAAAATAGGGCTAAATTTACCTTTTATGCAGCCAATCGATGATTTCATGGCATAACGCTGTGGGCTGCTCCAGCGGGATCATATGACCGCAATCAGAGATAATTCTTATTTCTGAGCCTGATATATGCTGTTGTAATTCCTGTGATTCTTCGAGGCTGCGCATCCGGTCATCCTGAGCGGCGATAATCAAAGTTGGGCAGTGAATCCGCGAAAGCGTGACGGTGTCACTATCGCGATCAAGGCGAGACTGACGAACAAAAACGTCATAACCCAATCGCTGCCCCATCCCTTTTAAACGACGTAATAGCTCGGGGTCACGACTGCGTTCACTGTGCAGTGAGTACCCTAGCGATTGATTACTAAGACCATTATAAGATTGACGAGTAACGGCATCGGCCGCGCTGGACTTACTGCGCTGTTGCTGTGCCGTATCTGCACGGCTTGACGTCGCGACCAGAATCAGAGCCGTAATCCGCTCGGGGATCCGCTGCACGATTTTGCGCGCAATATATCCGCCCATTGAGAAACCCAGCAATACAAATTCTGCCGGACAGCTCTCAATAATGCGCTCAGCCATGTCATCCATGGTTTCGCCCTGATTAAGCTGAGCCAATGTCAGCTTGGCGCCCTGTTGCTGTAAAGGTCCAACGATATCGTCCCACAGCTTATCATCGGTCATATAACCGGGAATAAGTACCAGATTACCTATCGCCATCTTGCAGTCTTTTCCTTATTACGATGCAATGCTTTCCGTTAATGAGAAACCACGGATTGTCATATCTGGACTGTTAGCACAGTCGGAGAGATACCGCGCCGGAGGTTTGCCCTGCGCCTTGCGGAACATGGTGACAAAGCTGCTGGCGCTTTCGTAACCTAAATCGAGGGCAACAGTCTGTACGCTGGCGCCCTCTGACAATTTTTGCAGTGCCAGGATCACATGCAACTGCTTACGCCAGCGATGCACGCTGACCCCAACCTGGCTGGCAAAAGTACGGCTCAGGCTGCGCTCGCTCATGCCAATTCGCCCCGCCCATTCTGCCAGTGTGGATTTGTCGGAAGGGTCTTGCAGCATCCCGTCAGTCACTTGACGCAGGCGATTATCCCTTGGCAACGGCAAGTATAAATCTTCGACTTTAGCAACGGCCAGTTGATCGAGTAACACATTGATCATCTTGCCTTCTGGCCCCTGCTCGTCGTATAACAGCGGGAAATGTGCGGCATGCAGCAGCAGCTCGCGTAATAAAGGTGTTACTGACAAGGTGCAGCAAGTGGTCGGCAAAGATAAATTAGCGTCCGGTTCCACAAACAGGCTGTAACATTGATTGACGCCGGTTCCACGGGCAGAATGCATCAAGCCTCCGGGGATCCACACCGCGCACTGCGGAGGAACAACCCAAACGCCCTGCTCCAGTTCGCAGCTGATAATGCCTTCCAGCGTATAAATAAGCTGCGCTTTACGATGGCGATGCATTGCCAGCTCCCACGCGCCATTGGCTCGCGCGGCTCCCACGGCAATGACCGGCCTATCTATTTCATCAATAGATACGCGATTACAATCCCCTGGATGACATTGAATGATTGGCATCGATTATTAAGACTCCGTTAGGATTTGGCTGTTTTGATAAATAATATGGCTGAATTGCGCATTGTAGTCCAGCGTGAGGAGTGGCTAAATGGCATCCTTAATGAGGGAATCAAATATGTATCACGAAAGTATTGTCAGTGAACTGCTGGATTGGATTGAGCATAATCTGGATCAATCCTTAACATTAGATACCATTGCCGCGAAATCGGGCTACTCCAAATGGCACCTGCAGCGCCTGTTTAAAAGTTTTACCGGTCAAACGTTGGGCACTTATACCCGCCAACGCCGCCTGACGATGGCAGCAACCGAATTACGATTGACGCAAAATTCAGTGCTGCGAATCGCTGATAAATATCAGTTCGACTCTCAACAGACTTTTACCCGCACATTTAAAAAGCAATTTAAAATTACCCCTGCGGTGTATCGTCGTCTGGATCAGTGGCCAAGTTTGGGTTTATATCCAAAAATTGAGCTGGATGAAAGTCATACTGAGAACGCAACAGAGATAATGAAAGCTCAGTCTGTAAAAGCAGATATTACGGCAGCAGAGTTGTTAAAAGCAGAAGCCACAAAGGCAGAGACGGCTATGACGGATGCATCACAGCCAGAGAGCGAGTTGGAATGGGCTGGAGTTAAAACGGCACCCAATTACAACTGTCAAAAAACCGCCTGGCCAAACTGGAAACCTTGCTCTGACGGCAGTGTTTCAAAAACTTGTTAATTACTGGCCAGGAGACCCTCTTCTCCTGGCTGGATTCTGCTATATGTGATTCAACTATTGATATCCCCACCCATTTAGCTCCGTCGCGTTCTGCGATTAATTTTGAGATCGTATAGAACGTTGCTTAAGAGGAGCTTTAGCCCTTGAGCGTGCCATCAAAGTAATAATAACAGCCACAATATGTTCTCGGCTTCAACGCTGTCACTCGTTGAAGGGGCTAGCGGGTTAACGGCTGATGTTACTGGGATTGCAAGTGCGGTCACCGAGGACAACCAACCGGGTATTTCTGCCACAATCAGGCTCGTCTGCGTGGGCGAGGCCCGATGATGGTAAAGTCACTGCTGCCAGAACCCATTCCGCTCGACGGCGCCAATCCACACAATTTCAAACTGCTTGGTCGGTCCCCAGGGTATAAGCCCGGAAGTTACGATACCTGGCTCGACTACACTTTCCAGGATTATATTAAATGTGTTAAGGCTCAATATTGCAGCCTATGGCAGAGCGGGCAAGATGGTTAGGGATATAGGTGCTTACTTTTGAATATTTTTAACATACTGCTCAATCATTTAAGATAGCCAGCATTCAAGCCCCTGTTTGGGCTATCTTTATAAGTACTTCCTTAAGTACTGTTAGCACCCTTTGGAGAATATAATGACCCGGAAAATTAAACAGCAATACAAGGCATATCGCGACGACATAAGGGATTTACAGACGCGCAGGCCAGTTCCGGGCCCGCAACTTGAACAACTCGATCCTTTCCTGTTTCTGAATCACCATGGCCCGCAGGTCTACGCGCCAGATAATCTCGGACTCCCATTTGGCCCACATCCCCATCGCGGATTTGAGACGGTGACCTTTATTTTGCGCGGCGAGCTGTCTCATAAAGACACTGGCGGCCATGAAAGTATTATTGGTACCGGTGGTATGCAGTGGATGACCGCAGGTTCTGGGTTAATCCACTCCGAACTCTCCCCTGAGTCGTTTAAAAAACACGGCGGTGAGCTGGAGATTTTACAGCTATGGATCAACCTCCCTGCCCGTTTAAAAATGACAGCGCCCCGCTATATTGGCCTGCAAGCAGCGGATATCCCGCTAATCCCGTTAAGCAAAGGTCAAGCCACGGTTAGCCTGATTTCTGGCGAAGTGGCGGGTGTCACGGGCCCAGTCGAGAGCCTGACGGGTGTGACTATAATGACCGTGCAACTTACCGCCGGCAGTGAAATCACTCTGCCAGCACCGGCTGCTCGTGAAGTATTTTTGTACACCGTAAAAGGCCGGGTGATCATCGGCGAACAACAGGCACAGGCCTGGCACCTTATTGAGCTTGATGATTCGGACGATAGCGTCACTATTCAAGCGCTTGATGATGCCGTTCTGCTGTTTGGCCATGCCGACAAGATAAAAGAGCCTATCGTTTCCCACGGACCATTTGTGATGAATACCGTGGAAGAAATCAATCAGGCTATTTTGGATTATCAGGCTGGAAAGTTTGATGTGAAGCTGGCTTAGGCCTGTTATATCTCCGGAATTCCGGTGTTCCGGTGTTCCGGTGTTCCGGTGTTCCACTAGAAAGAAAGAAAGAAAGAAAGGCAAAAATAAACGCTGTCTCTCAGGTTAATAGCGAGATAACAGCGGCTAGCAAGCACCTAAACTTCCTGCCGGTATGGTGGACCTTACCGGTTATAAACCAGTGAGAAAACAATGAGTCATACCGGCGTTGCGATCACGGATAATCCCACTCTTCATCTTTTATGTGGGAAAATTGCCTCAGGCAAATCAACTCTTTCGGCAAAGCTTGCCATCACTCCCGGCACAGTCGTGATTAGTGAAGATCAGTGGCTTGCAGCACTCTATGCTGACGAAATGAAGTCAGTCACCGATTATGTGCGCTGCTCGGCGAAGCTAAGAAATGCAATAACTCCGCATCTGATTTCATTATTCAAAGCAGGCATTTCCGTAGTGCTCGATTTTCCGGCAAACACTTTGGCAAACCGAGCGTGGATGATGAGTATTATCATCGAGTCAGGCGTTAATCATTGTTTGCATTATCTCAAAGTCCCCGATGATATATGCAAGTCTCGCCTGCGCGCCCGTAATCAGGCCGGTTCCCATGACTTTTCGGCAACCGATGAGCAATTTGATTTAATCACTCGCTATTTTAATGAGCCTACTGCGGCGGAAGGTTTTCATATTATTGTGCACGGTTAAAATGCTAATAGTTAAAAATCTCAATGGTTTAAAACGCGAATTAAAGGGAGTCTCCCGTGCCTGTAAGCCTGCAAAATATTGATACCTCAGCCTGGAAAGAGCTTGAAACGGCAGCGGGCGATCCTGGTTCGGGTTTCCGCTTTATCAATCTTTGTTCAGTCGATGCTCAGGGCAAACCGCAGGCGCGTATGGTGGTTTTGCGACGGGTGGATAAACTCGCGCGAGTTATTGAATTTCATACCGATATTCGCAGCCCGAAATGGCAGGAAATCACGGCTAATCCCAACCTAACGGCACTCGGCTATTGTCATCAGACAAGGTTGCAGCTGCGTTTGCAGGGAAGTGCTGAGCTTTATGCTGCAGAAAGCGAGGTAGCCGAAAAGGCCTGGAGCCTGTTATCCCCCCAAACACGGAGTACCTATATCGGTGGCCCTCCCGGAGATGAACAGTCCTTTGATATAGATGATAAAAAAACTATTTTAGAGTCAGGTGAGGCAGCCAACGGCAAGAGACATTTTGGCGTGATAGTCCTGCGTGTCAGTCAGCTTGATTGGTATCAGCTGCAAAAAGGCAACAATCAGAGAGCATTATTGACCTACAGCAGCTCGGGCGATTGTTTATCTGCGCAGTGGATTAATCCATGATGAAGTGCTGCGCAGAAAGTTTATCGCCATCCCATTCTTGCGTGCCACGGTTAAGGCTGCCTTAAAACGATATCAATAGCGCAAATTGCCGCGATTTTTATACAGGAGGTGGCATGAGAGAGAAAATATTCCAATATTTTGAAAGTAAAATCTCCCCCTTTGATTTTAAAAGAAAGCTGTTTAGCGATCAGAGTATAATAAAAACCCTTTTAAGAGTTGTTTTAGCAATGAAAGGCCTCTCTTTCAGCCTGTTCATTTTCGGTATTTTATGTTCAGCTATAGAGGTTTATTTAATACACGCGATTGGCGTCATCGTAGATATTTTTAACAGTGCGCTTAAACAAGGTTTGCAACCTCTCACTGCACTAAAAGATAATAGTGTTTTTTTCGGATTTTTTATTTTCACACTGCTGCTCATTCGCCCGCTGGCAAAATCATTAAATCTTTTGATTATCAACCAATCTGTGACTTTACGACTTAGCCCGCTTATCCGCTGGCAGCTATATAAGCAAACCTTGCTAAATAAAATGTCATTTTTCAGTCAAAACAATCCTGGCAAGATAGCATCGTCAATCTGGCAATCCGGGCAGGCCATCAATGAAATGGCGACCTTGTTTTTTCAACATATATGGAGCACATTGACCTTCTTTGTATTTTCCTTTTCAGCCCTGATATTCATTAACCCCCTTTTACTGCCTCCAATTATTGCCTGGTTTATCGTTTACTTATTTTTGGCAAAAAAATATATTCCACAAACAAAAAAGAATGCCCGGGCATCAGCAGACGAATCTATTTTCCTGAACGGCAAGTTTGTTGACGTTTTCAGCAACATATTTACCGTTAAGGCTTTTAGCCAGGCGGACAGAAATCATGATCAGGACCCAGTAAGAGGGAGTTTTGAACGTTTTGTGGATAAATCTTCAAAATTTCTGCGATCCATTACCGCCGTCGAATCAGCAATGACCTTGACCAGCTCGGTAGTGATGATCGCTGTTACCTTACTCATCATAAAGCTATGGCTTGAAGATAAAATCACCGGTGGCGATATTGCCGTCACGTACACCTTTTTATTTAAACTGGAAGGTCTGTTCTCGGTATTAATGAATCAGTTCACCTCCCTGTTTCGTGCATTTTCACTATTCAAATCATCAATGGCTCTGCTAATCACTCGCAGTCAAGAAAGCTTTGAGGGGCAGGCACTGCCATTACAGGCGCCAAAAGAAATAGAATTCAGAAATGTTACTTTTGGATATAATCCAGAAGAGCCGAACTTGAAGAATTTCAATTTAAAGATTAGTAAAGGTGAAAGAATTGGAGTTATCGGCCTGACTGGCTCAGGAAAATCCACCCTATTTAAACTGTTAATGAGAATGCATGATGTCAATAGTGGTCAGTTATTGATTAATGGCACAGATATTAAAAGACACAGTTTGAAAGATATTAGAGAGTCTATCGCTATTATTTCACAAGACAGCAATTTGTTTGAAGGCACGATAGAATACAATATTAAATACGGTAATTTTGATATAACCTCTGAAGAGATGAGTAAAGTCATTGATGCCTGTTACCTTTATGATATATCAAATGGTATGAATAGCGTTGATGATATATTGATGCGTCAGGTCGGCAGTAAAAATAACAATATTTCTGGTGGACAGGCTCAAAGAGTAAACATTGCTCGCGGCTTAGTTAAGAATTCATCCATCTTGCTGCTTGATGAAATCACCTCTTCTCTCGACTCACAGACCGAGCACAAGATCATGACTAATCTTGAACGTTATTTTCATGGCAAAACCGTCATTTGTATTTCACATCGACTGAACACGCTCATTAAGATGGATCGTCTGATTATCATTGATAAAGGAAGGGTGCTGGCCGAAGGAACGCACGCCGAGATCCTTAAGTTTACTCAGCAGAATGGCGGTCTGTGGAGTAACGCAATGCTTAATTCAGCTGATTATGCCGTTGATTGAATGGATAAATTATCAAATCAACCTTAGTATGAACTGAGTAGCCAGCGATGGAGTTTATCAATAGAGGTTGTCTATATCATGGATTTAAATTTACTACGGGTTTTAACTACGGTATATGAAACGCGTAGCGTGACTGTTGCAGCAGACAGACTCTATATCACCCAACCCTCTGTAAGCTATGCATTAAAACGTTTACGGGAGGAGTTTAACGATCCCCTGTTTATCAGAAATAATTTGGGCATGGTACCGACTATGCGTGCCGGGCAACTGTACCAGGTGTTCAAAAGAACATTGGGTGAAATTGATCGCGCTGTTGCAGAAACCAAATCCTTTGATAGCTTTCACTCCCATCACAAATTCACTTTAGCCATGTCGGATCTGGGTGAATTCTTTTTGCTACCATTTATCTATCGTCATCTCCAGCAACAGGCTCCTCATATCAGTCTGGAAGTCATTCAGCTTGATATTGATTCTCTTGAAGATTGGCTAATGGCCGGCAAAGTGGATGCCGCGCTGTGTAATCGCAACAGCAAACTCAATAACGTGCTGTGTGATGTGTTGATACAGGATCAATACGTCTGTCTGCTGAATAAAAATCATCCCCGCATTCATCATTCCTTAACTATGGAAGCCTTCCTGGCCGAGAAACACGTGATGGTTTCTTCGCAGGCGGGACATCATCACGTTGAGGAACGCGTTCGTCAGGCTGGGCATGACATCAATATTTCGCTTCGAGTTCCTCATTTTAGCGCGCTGGGTGCATTGGTTTCAGCGACAGATTCTCTGACCACCCTGCCAGCAAGCATTGCCGAGATGTACATACAAAGTTGTGAAGGCAAAATCATGCCTCTGCCTATTGAGGTTCCCGACGTGCAAGTGTGTTTGTATCGGCAGATGGACAGCGGCGATATCGCAGCCAAATCATGGTTTTGTGAGCAGCTGATAAAAATTTGTCGTCAGGTTCAACCGCAGCCGGTTGCTTTGGATTCATTTTCAATAATTTAATCATAATATTAGCTATTCGGTTGTTCTCTCCCTTTGCATGGCCTTCCTCATCTCCCGCCTCACCTCCCATAGATAAAGGCCTGTCTGATATTTCATCATAAATATAGACAGTATCTATATTGGTAGCAGTGCACTATCTATTTGAATTACCTTAACAAGTTATTAATATAATTTTTACAAAAGCTTACTGGAGACAACTCATTGTAATTTGTGGATCAGTAAACGGGTTTTTAGTAATTCAGGGATTTATGACCAGCACAGATATCACTCATTTAGCGCAGAGTCGTTTACATCTTTGCTGAAGAAATTGCAGGTTATCTGGCTAAATTTATTTAATATGGATAAAATTATGACTAAAAAATATGCATTATCAAAAATCAGTCTTTGCCTTACTGCCTCACTCGCCTTGCTCTCCGGTGCCACAGCTTCAGCCTTCGGTGCGCAGGCGAATATTGATGAATCCTACAAAAACACGTCACTTTCTCCCGATCAGCGGGCAGATATCATTGTCAAACAACTTACTCTCGACGAGAAACTAAGCTGGCTAACAGGCGCGACGGCTATTCCAGCCGCCGGTCAGAAAAAAATACCTGGAGCGATTGGCTCAGCAGGCTATTTCCCCGCGCTCAAACGTTTTGATATCCCGGCAATTCAGGAGTCAGATGCAGGTTTGGGCGTCGGCAATATGAGCAACGTTCGTCCCGGCGATAATTCTACCGCCCTGCCTTCCTCTTTAGTCTTGGGAGCCAGTTTTGATCCCGCATTAGCAAAGCAAACGGGCGTGTTGCTGGGTAACGAGGCACATTCAAAAGGTTTTAACGTTCAGCTGGCGGGAGGAGCCGATCTTATTCGTGAACCGCGCGGTGGACGAGATTTTGAATATGTTTCTGAAGATCCATTGCTAACAGGTTTAATTGCCGGTAACACAGTCGAAGGCATCCAATCGCAACACGTTGTTTCTACAGTTAAACATTTTGCGGTTAACTCTCAGGAAACAGGTCGTGTTCTGGTCAGTTCAGACATTGATAAACAGCCTTTGCAAGAATCAGACTTACTGGCCTTTAAAATTGCGCTGGATATAGGTCATCCAGGCTCAATTATGCCGGGTTATAACCTAATCAACGGGGACTGGGCTACCGAAAATGCTTATCTGCTCAATGACGTATTAAAAGGCGAATGGGGATATAAAGGCTGGGTCATGTCCGATTGGGGCGCAACCCATTCTACCGTTAAATCGGTGCTGGCAGGACTGGATGTAGAATCAGGTAATGACCTCGATCCGCAAATTTACCTGAGCGCGGCTAATTTGCGCAAAGCAATTGATGATAAAGAAATTCCTATTTCCAGAATCAACGATATGGTGAAAAGGCAATTACGCAGTCTGTTTGCCGTAGGCGCTATTGATTTCCCTGCTCGTGCGGGCGTACCCATTGATTATCCGGCACATAAATTACAGGCACAGGACGTCGCAGAAAAAGGAATTGTACTGCTTAAAAATGCCAATAATACGTTGCCGTTACCTTTGGGCCTTAAAAAGATCCTGGTCATCGGCGCACATGCGGATAAAGGCGTGTTATCAGGAGGCGGTTCTTCTAACGTTTATCCTATTGGCTCTTATAGCGTGCCGGGCACTGTTATGGGCGGTTGGACAGTTCCAAAAGTTTACCAGCCTTCAGCGCCTCTACAGGCTATTCAGAATGAATCGGGTTCGCCAGAGGTTAAATATATCGACGGCAAGAACCTCCAGCAAATTGCTCACGAGGCTAGCAATGCCGATGCGGTGATCGTATTTGCTGAATCCTGGAGACATGAAGGAGGCGATGTACCGAATCTTTCTCTGCCAGATAATCAAGACCAACTGATCAGCGCCGCGGCCAAGGCGAACAAAAATACCATCGTCGTTCTGGAAACAGGTGGCCCGGTCAAAATGCCATGGCTTAATCAAGTTAGTGGCGTGTTAGCGGCCTTCTATCCTGGCTCTGGCGGCGCAGATGCTATTTCTGGCATTCTGTTTGGTCGCGTTGATCCATCGGGTCACCTGCCAGTCACCTTCCCGGCAGATGAAAACCAGCTACCGCGCGTGGCGATGAAAGATCCTGCCTCAACCACCTCTAATGCGGGTCAGCCGATTGTAGGCGGCGTTTTCCACGAGAATTACAATATCGAAGGCGCAGATGTTGGCTATCGCTGGTTCGAGCGTAAAAATGAGCAACCGCTGTTCCCATTTGGTTTCGGGCTGTCTTATACCACTTTCTCAACGCGTGACCTGCACGTAGAGCAAAGCGGAAAACAGCTGCAAGCTCACTTTGTGATCAAAAATACCGGCAATCGGGCTGGCGCAGATGTTGCACAAATCTATGCTCGTCAGGCTGATAACGCAGGCTCAGTATATCGACTGGTAGGTTTTGAACGCGTAGAACTTAAACCAGGAGAGGAAAAACAGGTTTCAGTTAATTTAGAACCGAGACTGATTGCCACCTATAACCTGGATGCCAAAGACTGGGATATCAAAGGTGGGAAATATGACGTTAAACTCGCCGAGGATTATTCCAAACCGGGTATTCAAGACAATCTGACTCTGTCAGCCTTTACGATAAAGTAAATCTTAACCCGCCATAGTTTGGCGGGTTTTATTTAAGGCTGCTCAGTTTTATTTACCTGACTATCCTGACTATAAAGCCGACATAGAAAAACTAATGAGTTTGCCTGTGTCGGCTTATAGTTTTCAATTATTACCTATTAGAACTATTAATACATAGAGCTATTAATAAATAGATCTATTGATGAAGAATGCCTTCCAGCCCTAACAGGGATGATAGACCATCAACGAGTCCATCAACGGCAGATCCAAGATTAACATTGAGATTTAAAAGGCCTCCCAGGTCAAGGTCAAAGCCACCACTCACTTCTTCGATTTCTTCCATTGAGAGTTCACGTAATCCACTTTCGTTTTTCATGATGCTATCCTCCAGGAATTAGGTTTGAAAGGCAGCTATATTTGCAGTACTCATTGCTAATACAGCCCGCCAGTAACAACGCCAGAAGCATGAAACTTCAGCAGCGCTATAGAATTAAAAGTATGTCACTTGGCAATAAAATCAATGTTATTTAACATTCAAAAATAATTAATTCCGTAATGACATTGATTTTATTATATAAGTACTTTTGTAAATCTTAACAACCATAAGACAAGGTTGATACTTAGCATGAAAACAAATGTAAGGATTGGCTCACTGCTGCTGTCACCCTTTTTTGTTAACAGTTTTGTTAACAGTTTTGTTAACTATAGTCATCCTGTTTCATCAACAGCATTGATATAGAAGCAATAATTTATGGGTCAAGAATGGTATCCTCGTAAAGTAAAATCTTCCCTACCCTCACTGGAGACCTCCCTGCGCAGCAATCAATCCGCATGGGCATAATGTTATGACTTACATCTACCTGTTTATTGCCATTATTTCTGAAGTTATCGCCACTAGCTCGTTAAAGGCTTCTGAAGGATTCACCCGACTTTATCCGTCTATTGCGGTTGTGGTTGGCTACATCCTCTCTTTTATTCTTCTCTCTCTGGTATTGAAATCGATGCCCGTTGGCATTGCTTATGCTATCTGGGCAGGCATGGGCATCGTTTTAGTCGCCTGCGCCGGTTTTGTTTTCTTTGGACAAAAGCTGGATGCCTACGCCATTGGCGGCATGGTGATGATCATCGCCGGTGTGTTGATGATTAACCTGTTGTCAAAGACTGCCGGGCATTAGTCGCCCGACTTTTCATTGACTAATGACATACTGTTAATGACATGTTGTTAATGGCATGCTGTTATTGGCATGCTGCCAGTGTGGCATGGGCATGTTCGACGAAGCGCTTCACACTCTGATTTTTGAAATCTTTCCGCCAACAGAGTGTGAGCTCGGTCACCGCCAGCGGATCGTCGATTTCCCGAAAAACCACGTCTTTGATCAACAAAGACTGCTGAGAGTCAGGCACTATCGCAATCCCCATTCCCATCGCCACCAGCGCGGTCGCAACATTAACCTCTTTAGTAAGATGCGTACTGTGCGGCACCAGGCCTTTGCGCTGAAAAATATTTGCCACGGCTCCGCCCAAACCTACCCCTGTCGGATCATCATGAAGTATTAATGATTCACTCGCCAAATCTTCAACGGCGATGCGCTTTTTACTCGCCAGACGGTGATTCGCGGGTAAAACAACATTCAGCTTATTGCTCACTAAATCCTTTTGCGCCAGCTCGCGATAAAGCGGCAAAGGTTTACGCACCAACGCTAAATCTAATTCCCCCTGCTGCAACAGCAAGAGTTGCCGATTAACGTCACTCTCTACCGGAATAATATCAATATCGTGATACTCGATACGAAACTGCCTGATAATGTTCATGATTGTAGGGTCCAGCACCGAAGTTCCTACATAACCCAGCCGGATAACGCCCTTATAGCCGATCGCTAAGCGCTTGGCCGTTTTCTGTAAATTCTCAAGCTGAGTCACCGCGTGCTGCACATCGGCCAGCACCGCTTGCCCCTCCAGAGTGAGGCTGACGTGGCGCTGATTGCGTTCAAAAAGCCGGATATCCAGCTCTTTTTCTAACCCCTTGATGTGATTAGTTAAGGCGGGTTGCGTGAGGTTTATCTGCGCGGCAGCTTTGGCAAAGTGCAGCGTTTCTGCCAGCACCACAAAGGATTTTAGTTTTCTAAGGTCCATTCGGGTTCCCGGTAATAAGGTTTCGTTATCAATAAAGGCTGAATATTGATTAGATTTTTATTATAGCGATTTTATAATTAGCTCATAAATTAATTTGTTAGATGCAATTCACCTGGCGCGACGTATTCACTTGTACGCGCCAATCTGGATTCCCATCGAGGAGAGCAAATGAGAATAATCGTAGGGATTACCGGAGCAACCGGCGCGCCGTTGGCCATCATGCTATTGCAGATGCTCAAATCGCATCCAGAAGTGGAAACTCATCTGATTATTTCTCGCTGGGGAAAAGCCACTATCGAGCTTGAAACCCCTTATAAAGTACGAGATGTTATTGGCCTGGCGGATGTTTATCACAGCTCTGGCGATCAGGGAGCCACTATTTCTTCCGGTTCATTTTTAACCGACGGCATGATTATTATCCCTTGTAGCATGAAGACGCTGGCAGGTATTCGCAGTGGTTTCGCCGAGGGTCTTATTGGCCGTGCCGCCGACGTTATCCTTAAAGAACAACGTAAACTGGTTTTAGTGCCGCGTGAAACGCCGCTGAACACCATTCATCTTGAGAACATGCTGGCATTGTCAAAAATGGGCGTCAGTATTATTCCACCTATGCCTGCCTGGTATAACCATCCTAAAGATCTAAACGATATTACCCATCATATAGCCTCTCGTATTTTGGATCAGTTCGCGCTGAAATTCCCCGAGACCAAACGCTGGGATGGATTAAAAGAAAATAGCCGTTAATAAGTTCCTATTTATGAGTCCGCGTAAACTAAATAAACCGGAGTAACCCATGTCAGAGAAAGCTAAATCTGAGAAAAACAGCAGCAACGTCGACGTTTACGATCTGCGCTCAGCGATTGCATTGCTGAAAACCTTCGATGACGAATATATCGAAACCGACGAGCCTGTTGACCCTTCAGCCGAATTATCTGGCGTTTATCGCCATGTCGGCGCGGGCGGCACGGTAATGCGCCCGACCAGAACAGGGCCGGCCATGGTATTCAACAAGGTAAAAGGTTACGACGATGTTCGCGTGCTGATTGGCCTGCTGGCTTCACGCCAACGCGTTGCCAGATTGCTGGGTGCACCGAAAGAGGAACTGGGCCATTTATTGCGCAATTCCGTAAAGCACGCTATTCCTCCGGTAGTGATCGCGAAAGATAACGTGCCATGTCAGGAAGTGGTGCATCTCGCTTCTGATGCGAATTTTGACCTGCGTAAAATTTTGCCTGCCCCAACCAATACTCCAGAAGATGCCGGCCCGTACTTTACGATGGGCATGTGCTATGCCGCAGACCCTGAAACCGGCGAGCATGATGTCACGATTCATCGCCTGTGCGTGCAGGGTAAAGACGAGATCTCCATGTATTTCGTGCCGGGACGCCATCTCGACCAGTTCCGCATGAAGGCAGAAAATGCGGGTAAAGCCCTGCCGATCACCATCAGCATTGGTGTTGATCCGGCTATCGAGATTGGTGCCTGTTTCGAGCCACCAACTACCCCGCTAGGATACGATGAGCTGGCCATTGCAGGAGGTCTGCGCGGCAGAGCCGTTGAGCTGGTAGAAGGAGTTGCCGTTAAAGCGCTGGCTATTGCCAATGCCGAGATTGTGATTGAAGGCGAACTGGTGCCGAACTATCGCGTGCAGGAAGATCAGCACACTAAAACCGGTAAGGCGATGCCGGAATTCCCGGGTTATACCGGCGAAGCGAAAGCAGAAGTTCCGGTTATCAAAGTTAAAGCCATTACTCACCGCAAACACCCTATTCTGCAAACCTGCATTGGGCCAAGCGATGAGCACACCAATCTGGCAGGCATTCCGACCGAGGCCAGTATTCTGGATATGGTTGAGCGCGCGATGCCGGGACTGGTAAAAAATGTTCACTGCCCGTCACCGGGTACGGGTAAATATGTTGCCTTTATTCAGGTGGGTAAGCGCGGACCTCAGGATGAAGGCAGGCAACGTCAGGCAGCACTGCTGGCCTTCGCGGCTTTCTCAGAGCTGAAGCACGTGTTCCTGGTCGATGAAGATGTTGATATCTTTGACCTTTCTGATGTGATGTGGGCAATGACGACTCGCTATCAGGGCGACGTAGACACAGTATTTATTCCTGGCGTGCGTTGCCATCCGCTGGACCCTTCGCAAGATCCGGAATTTAGCCCGAGCATTCCGGATCACGGTATTACCTGCAAGACTATTTATGACTGCACTGTACCGTATAAGCTGAAACACAAGTTTGAGCGTTCGAAGTTTATGGAAGTCGACGTCACGCGTTTTATTCCAGATTTTAAATTCTAATTTGACGCTGCTTTAATGACTCATAGGCCACCGTATTAGTCGGTGGCCTATTTATTGAACTCTTTATTAAACTCTTTATTAAACTCTTTATTAATTTCTCAATTGCGCGCGCTGGTAAAAAATAAATCTCTATCAAAAATCAGATATATTTTGCAGATGTTTTTATGAATTAAAGATCCGCCAATGCCTGACGAAGATTGACCTCGCTGCTCGATTGATCTTCTAATTCCAGCTGGGCTTCCAGCTCTGTTAAATGTTCAATCAATACGGCGACTGCCTGCTCGTTAGCCCCGGCTTCCAATGCGGTAATAATCGCCTGATGCTCGTCAGACTGGCAAGACGGCACGTCATTGCGCTGATACAGTGCCACAATCAGCGAGCTGCGTACCATCAGGTTAGATAACACTTCACTCAGCACCTCGTTACCACAAATTTCCCCCAGCATCAGGTGAAACTCACTCAATTCACGAATAATGGCGCGACGATCGGTAGAGTCCGTGGCTTCGCGCTCATTACGCAAATGAGTGGCAATACGATTACGATGGCGGTGTATGAGTTCCGGAGTAATTGTTTCGACAATTGCGCGTTCGATAGCTCGACGTGCAACAAATATTTCCCGGGCCTCTTTAGCCGTGGGCTGTGACACCATTGCCCCGCGATTGGGCTCAATATTAACGATACGCTGCATTGCCAGACGCTGAAGTGCAACCTGTACGTGATTGCGATTCGCGTTTAATGCTTCAACAATTTGCGCTTCAATTAGGCGCGCGCCCGGACGTAGCCGATGTTGGGCAATAGCTTTTGAAAGAACATCTACGATGCGCTTAACTTCTAGTTGTTTGGCTGTAATTGTATTATTGCTCATTGCATCCCCAGATGTGTATCGTCCTACAATAAACAATTCTATGTGCACGGTTGTCTTTCTTGCAAGCTTTGCCGAATATAACAGTCCGTTACATACGTTAGTTCGCACGCAATGTTCACTATTAACATCACAATGTCTTGCCGCGTAAGATAATTTTATTTTCGAAATAACACTATGTAACATTCCATAATAAAAACGCTTATTATTTTTTCGATCCTGGCGAAATCACTGCATTCTCTGCTGGAATGTTCATTTCAAAATCTTATTTTTTATAAACTGGTGAATTCATTCTCATTACGAGCTTTTTTAGAGGTTATTTAACGACTAGTTTACCGTGCCACATGCTGCACTTTTTTTTCTTAATGAATTATTTGTGACTATTTACCAGGAAGCCTGAATTATTTTGCCAGCCTGTTAAAGGTGTATTCCCGACATTGGGCAGTATTTTATTCAATGAGGGTTCAGTCTCGTCATAAGGAGTTGCGATAAAGAGTTACGGACAAGAGTTATGAGCAAGAGCTGAAAGCGTCGGTTATTCCTCCAGCAGTGCTCAATCAAGCAAAAATCAATCCACCAGCTGCTAATCCACCAACTCAATGCCGAGGCTTTCCAGCAGAGCGACCGCCTCCTGGCGTGAGAATTTTGCCCCGGCGATAAGGTTATTCATTACATCTATTTGAAAGTTCCAGGAGTCGGTAAAGTCTGTGCCTCGAAGGTTAGTGTTATGGAATAAGCTGCCAGCCAAATCGCAGCCTGTAATCTCCGAGCCAGACAAGTCACCCTCTCTGAAATCAACCTCATGCAGGCTGCACTGCTCCATTTTCACCCCTTGCAACTTTAGGCCAAAAAACGCGCAGTGAGTTAATATGCTCTTGCTAAAACGCAGTTCAGGATCAAGGTTAAAAGTGGGCCAATGTGCGCGGGTCCAGTCTATTCCACTCAGCTTGCATTCATTGAAATCAACCTCATAGAACCGAGTGCCTATAATCTGCGCGACGCTTAAGTTACAGTGATTGAAAGTGCAGTGAGTAAATTTACAGTGGGAAAGTTGGGCGGAAGTAAAATTGCAGTGGTTAAAAGCACACTCCTCAAAACTGGCATGCTCCGTAAACGAAGATGACATATCGAGTTTATTGAAGGTTTTCTCGAAATATTCTGACTCACTGATCCATTGTGACATAGCGCACCTTAATGATAACGAGGCCCGAGAGCCTCGCTAAATAATTATTGGCGCCTTATTTAAGTTGCGCGACAGCCTTGGCTATGCGCTTACCCGCTTCCTCCACGGTGGCGTTATCCGTAGCAATCGACAGGCGGAAATACGGCGACAGACCATAGGTGCTTCCGCCAACGCCGGAAACCCCGTTCTCCAGCAGATATTCCACCACATCGGCCTCGGTTGCCAGTAATTTTCCGTCCGGACGTTGTTTACCCAGCAGCCCTTCACACTGGCAGAAGACAAAGAATGAACCCTGTGGAGAGGTCAATTTCAGGCCGTCGGTTTTAGCCAACGCCTCAACCAGCACGTCGCGGCGATACTGATAAGCTGCAACCTGCGGTTTAATAAATTCGATGCCATCGTTGAATGCCACGACGGCAGCCGCCTGGCTAACAGAACTAGCACCGGAAGTGCTTTGCAGCTGAGCCAAGGCCATTGCCGTCGCTAGTGCTTTCGGCGCTGCGCCAAAACCAATACGCCAACCAGTCATGGCATAGGTTTTTGACGCCCCGCCAACCAGCAATGAGCGACCCTGTAAATCTGGCGCTACGTTAAGCAGGCTAACATGCGTGCGTCCATCAAAAATAACATGCTCATACAGCTCATCGAGCAGGATCCAGACCTGCGGATGACGGCGAAGCACCTCTGCCAAAGCTTTCAGCTCGCTGGCATCATAAACCGCACCGCTCGGATTACTTGGGTTATTGAGCACCAGCCAGCGCGTTTTATCGGTAATACTTTGCTCGAGCTGCTGCGGAGTCAGCTTGAAATCCTGTTCGATTGGGCAGTCGATAAATACCGATTTACCCCCGTTGTAATGCACATTTTCAGGGAAGCTCGGCCAGTAAGGCACCGGGATCAGCACCTCATCACCGTGGTTTAGCGTCGCACTAAAAACGTTATAAATTATCTGTTTGGCGCCGTTAGAGATAACAATTTCATCGGCATCATATTGCAGATTATTTTCACGTTGCAGTTTACGCGCCACCGCCTGACGAAGAGGCTTGATGCCCGCCGCTGAGGTATATTTCGTTTCCCCGCGTTCAATTGCAGCATAGGCGGCCTGCTTAATATGTTCAGGAGTATCGAAATCTGGCTCGCCGGTGGTTAAATCAAGAATATCGACCCCAGCTTCCTTGAGCCTGTCAGTTAGCTCTTTGGCCTTGGCAATTCCAGAAACGCTAACTCGCTGAATACGCTTGGATAGAACCAGCGTAGGTTGTTCAGAACTCATGGACATTCCTTGCGTAAAATGACTTATGTGGATTATTTAAGGCCGTAAATCAACACGCCCTATAAGCTAATAGGGCTTGTAAATTAACAGGGCTTATAAACTAATAGGGCTTATAAACTAATAATGACGGCTTTCGGTTAGCTGTAATGCATTAAGCAGAGTAGTCGGCGTCAGTACAAAAGGTAAACGACTTTTATACTCATCGGCGAAAATAACTTGCTGGGCAATAGACTGCAGCGTTTCGGCGCGATTGCCTTGCAATGCAGGGAGCTTGCGCGGCGAGTCGTATTGTTGCAGCAACGCCAGTAGCACCGCGTCAGGTTCATCGCCGTTATTCTGCAAAATAGATTGCAATAGCAGCCCATAACCCACTTTCTCCCCGTGGAGCCAGCCGTGAACTTCTGGTTGATGGGTAAAGCGGTTATGAATTGCGTGAGCAACGCCCGGTGCCGGATAATCGTCTTGCATGCTGTTGCACAGCCCCGCCAGTGCAATATTGGCGTCAATCACCTTGCTTAGCGCAAGAGTCGCCTGCTGTTTCTGGTTATCTTCGAGAGCCTGTGCTCCGAATTCCTTAAATACTTCAACCGCGTTTGTCGCTACCGCAACTTTAAGGTTCAGGGCCAGAATATCGGCATTCTTTTGCTGATAAGGCTGGAATTCGTACCATTTTGCCAGCGCATCGACAATACCGGCCTTAAGATAACGCACGTCGCTGCGCGCAATGATTTCGGTATCGACTAATACTAATACTGGCATTCTTAGCAATACCTGGTGACCGGTATGACCGCCTTCAGCATTATAAATTACGCTCACTGGCGACCACGCCGCACAGGTCGCTGCAATAGTTGGGAAAGTCACGACATCGACATTTTCAAGTCGATTACCTGCTGCCTTAGCTGTATCCAAAACGCGACCGCCGCCAATCCCGAGAACCAGACTGGCACCCGTCTGCCTTATTTTTGTCGTATGCTCGGCAATAGCTTCTTCGCTGCATTCGCCTTCCAGGAAGAATATTTGATACTGAATGCTGTTGGCCTTAAGGCTATTTTCCAGCTCAGGGTTAACTGCCTTCCAGGCATTAACAGAAGTAATAATCGCAATATCATTGCTGAGAGCAGCAATATACTTGCCCGCCTGAGAACGCAGGCCAGCTTCATGGTAATAAGTATCAGGAGATTTAATAGCAAGCACGATGATAACCCGTCAATTCAATTTCAAATCAGCATAATGAACTGATTTAAAAGGTTAAAATTTATGTATTCATAGATACACAGACAATACCAACAGTGGCGAATCAATTTAAAAACCTGTAGCCATGCTACGATGAAAAATTAATTAATCAATATTTTTACTGCATTTCCTTATTCTCAAAATCACAATAGCTTAGTATTTTTTTAAATGGATAAATCATAAAAACAACTATTAAAATAAAAAATATATATTAAAATAAAAAATAGTAATATTTATGACGAAGAATTAATGGGAAGTAGTTAATTACAGGACGGAAATAAATTACAGATACCACTAGAGTGGAGGATCCATTCAGGTGCCGACCGGCGGTCATAAAGGGTTAGGGTCTGGCCGTGGTGGCGCAGATTTTAGCTGGCACCCTTACCCTTGCAGGTTTTGGTCCGAAACCATGCAAAACGGCCCGCAGTGGGCCGTTAACGATTATTGACTTACTGCATCACGAATTGGCGTATTACCACTGCGCAATTCCCACTGTTTGCCAATTGATGATTCACAATCCAGCGTTGCGACAACCACCAGAGCGACGTCTTCGCGAGGAATTTCTCCCCTGCCAGCGTGTTCTGACAAATTCACCAGTCCGCTAGCGGGTTCATTGGTCAGCGGGCCTGGACGAATAATGGTCCACTGCAAACCGCTTTTACGCAGATAAATATCGGCGTCGCGTTTTGCTTCAATATAGGCTTTCCAGACAGGTTCAGTGCCGGGTTTTATTGGTTCATCGACGCCAATGGCCGAGACCTGAATGTAGCGCGTAATCCCCGCCAGTTTTGCCGCGTCTGCCAGCAGTACTGAACCGCCGTAATCCACCGTGTGTTTACGCTCAGCGGTAGAACCTCCACCAGCTCCGGCACTAAATACCACGGCATCAACACCTTTTAGCCCGTTTGCCAACTCCTGTACCGTCGCTGACTCAATATCTAGCAGCAATCCTTCTGCACCCAGCTTACGCATTTCTGGAATTTGCTGTTCGTTACGCACAATACCCAGAGCCTGATGCCCCTGAAGTTGCAAATGTTTGACAATAAACTGTCCAATTTGACCGTGTGCGCCCACGATTGCGACCTTAGCCATACGTGCTCCTTTCATTTTTTTTCGATTATGGGGTAATCCTTACAGACTCACCGCAATGCTTAACTGTAGCACATTGGATTTTTAGCCCCGAAAACCTGAGTAAGATCTGAGGATGTCTTAATAAGATCTGAGAATGCCTTAATAAGAGCTGAGAGGTTCGGAGAAAGTTATGAGTAAAATCTGAGAAAGCTGAGAAAAAACTGAGGAAATACTGAGAAAAGCCTGGCAAGTAGCGCCACCAGCAAAGTATGGCGGCGCCCGATGATTATTTATTTCTTGTTTTGATTGCCTAAATAACGGTAAACAACACATAGGTCGTTATCACCGTAACCGGCATCTACCGCTTTCTGCCAGGTATTACTGATATTTTGCATGATAGGCAACGTGCGTGAGCCGCTGGCTTTTAACGCCAGGTTGATATCTTTCAAAGCCCAGGTCAGCTGCATCTGCGGCGTGTAATCGTCGGTTTTAAACATATCCATTTTGCCTTTAATATAAGGCACAGCTAATGGACCGCCGTCGAGCGCACTCCACAACTCATCGGTGGTAAAGCCCAGCTCTTGCGCCAGCTGAGAGCTTTCGGCAATACCCTGCACCATGGAAATCAGCCAGGCGTTGATCACCAGCTTAATCTTCGAGGCTTTGCCCGCTTCGCCGAACCATTTTACGCCTTTGGAGATAGCAGCAAAAACGGGTTCCACAGCCGGACCTGCCTCGCGATCGCCACTGGCAAGCACGATAATCTGCGCCTGCTCGGCCGGGCCTTTGGTGCCGGATACTGGCGCATCAAAGAACACTACGTCAGGGCGCTGCTTTTTCAGCTGCGCAATCAGTTCGTCAGTGGCTTCTACTCCAATAGTGCCCATCTGTACCAGAATGCCGCCCTGTTTCAGGCCGGCAAGCAGCCCGTCTTCACCGTTGAGCACGGACTGAGTGGTTTTACCGTCGGCCAGCATGGCAATCGCCACGTCAACGCCTTCCACCGTTTCGCGCGGAGTTTTACCGGCTACGGCACCGGCCTTAACCAGATCGTCACCTTTGGACCCGGTACGATTCCAGACACGGGTAGTAAAACCTTTCTTAACCAGGTTAGCGGCGAATGCGTGCCCCATGGCACCCAATCCCAATACTGCTACGCTAGGTTGCTGACTCATCTTGAACTCCTTGTTTACGGCAATGTCTGCTTAAAATTAGTCGATTAATCTAACAAAAAGGCTAGCACGTGGGGCGGGATATTTAGTGAAGAATTTGTTTGTAAATGCGAATTTGAGATTAAAAAATTACCCTGCCGTTTCCCTAACCCTTTCTTTATCGTACTCTTGGCGGGTGAATTTATGCTTTTTATCAGTAAGACTCAGGAGTTATTGTGATTGGAAAGACGGGTAAAATGGTTTTAGGCATCATGGTTTGCGTGGTGTTTGTGATGGTGGTGCTGACATTATGTATGACTTACATCTATCCCACCTATATGCAACGCACAACGCCTCTGGCCTGCGCGAACATAACGCCGCAAAACGCAATGGATTTGATCACCCGCGACTATATGCAAAATAAACTGCCGAACTGGGGTAATGACAAAGATAACCTCGGTACCGTGGTCCCTAGCCTGTCGTTTATTGCCGATACCGTGAAAGACGATAAAGGAACCTACCTTGTTCCTTTCACCGCCAAAGGCCCAGACGGCACACTGAAATATATGGCTCGTCTAAACTGTACTAATCAATATATCAAGTACGATACTGTCGACTAATCGCCCTGCCAACACGCCGCTAATCGGCGGCGTGTTTATCGCCTTTCCGCTTGTCGAGGTTCATGATGCGAATTCTAATTTTAGGCGCCACCGGAATGGTGGGCCAGGGCGTGCTGCGCGAGACGCTGCTGGCAAAGGATGTCAGTGAAGTTATCTCGCTAGGTAGAACATCAGTAATACCGTTACCTCCCGGAGATCCTCTAAAAAAGCTCACTCAGATTATTCATAACGACCTCTTCGACCTCAGCAATTTTACCCTTCAATTAAGCAACCTTGATGCCTGTTTCTTCTGCCTTGGCGTGTCGTCGTTTGGCATGAGCGAAGCCAATTACGCACACATCACGTATGACCTGACGCTATCCATTGCAAAAGCATTGCTCAACCATAACCCGATGATGACGTTTGTTTATGTTACCGGATCCGGCACCGACAGCAGCGAGCACGGCAAAAGCATGTGGGCGCGCGTGAAAGGAAAAACCGAGAACGCGCTGCTCGCTATGCCATTCAAGGCCACTTACCTGTTTCGCCCTGGCGTTATCCAACCGCTGCACGGCGTTAAGTCGAAAACTAAAGCCTATCGCCTGCTTTATCCTATTTTGTGGCCGTTTATTACCCTGTTAAAACCGCTGATGCCGGGCGTTATTCTGACTACAGAAAATGTCGGCCACGCTATGTTAAACGCGGCTCGGCTGGGTGAAGGCGATAAGGTTATGGAAACCCGAGATATCTATGCGCTGAGCCGAAGATAAATAAATGTAAAAAATCGTTTAAAATAATATAAATCGTAATTAGAATGCAAAGCGTTCTCATTTGCATTCTTATGGATTACGATCTTGACAACTTCATTCAATAATAAAAATATAACACGCAACACTGCTGGCCAACGTTCCAACACTCAATACTTCAAACCGAGCCTGATAGCCTTGGCTTTACTGCACTGCTCCCCGTTAATGGCGGCCACCGGCGATGCCGATAATTCTGCATCGGTGATGACGGTAACTGCCGATGCGGACGATGATACCGCCATTGAATACGGTGCGACACAGGCTTCTACCGCGAATAAAAACGACACTCCACTCATTGAAACGCCCCAGTCAGTCAGCGTTGTTACTCAATCGATGATTAAAGATTATCAGGTGACGTCGTTGGATGACGCGATGAAGTTTGTCAGCGGCGTGACTCAGGGAAATACTTTGGGCGGCACCGAAGATGGCTTCGTTAAGCGAGGTTTTGGTGCCAACAGTGATGGTTCAATCCTGCTCGACGGCGTGCGCAGTAATCAGGGTCTGTCTTTTGATTCAACCATTGACCACGTTGAGGTGCTTAAAGGTTCTGCCTCGCTGCTGTATGGGATCCAGAATCCGGGTGGCGTGATCAATATGATAAGCAAAAAGCCGCAGTATGAATGGAATACTCGCGTCAGTGGGCGCACCGGCGGATTTGGCGGCGGATCAGGCACCTTTGACATCACCGGTCCGCTGGGAAATGGCTTCGCCTTCCGCCTGATAGCCGAGCGTCAGTCGGAAGACTACTGGCGTAACTTCGGCAAAAATCAGCATACGCTGGTGGCTCCGTCGCTGAGTTGGTTCGGCGAAAAAGCCAGCTTCAACATAAGTTATGAACAATTTAAATATGACGTGCCTTACGATCGCGGCACCGCGTTTATTAACGGCAAGCCGCTGAATATCCCCTACAAAGAGCGTATTGACGAGGCAGCGAACCATGCCTGGGGCACCAATAAACGCCTGAATACCAATTGGGAATACCAGCTTAATCCGGACTGGAAAACTCGTCTGAGCTATGCGTGGATGCAGCGCCGCTACGACAGTAACGAGGTACGCGCCACCGCTATTAACACCACAACAGGTGCCGTGACCCGCCGTGCCGACGCCAACCGCGGTTTTAATCACCAAACTGAGCTTACGTCGTGGAACCTGATTGGCGAACCACAACTGTTCGGCATGACCCATGATGTATTGATTGGCGCAGACTATGAGAAAGTCGAGACCTACAAGCAGTATTCGTATCGCGGTAAGGTTAACTCGAGCTTTAATATGTACGATCCGATTTATGGCACCGAGCCTGTCACCAACAGCTCGACCTATTCGGACAGCAACAGCAACCTGCGCTCGACCATTTATAATCACTCAGTCTATGGTAAAGACAGCATCCATTTCACCGATCACTGGATTGGCGTCGTGGGCGGCCGTTATCAGCACGTTAATCAGAAAGGCTCTCAGGGTTTCATCACGCCGACCCAAACGCAAAATTATACCGAAGACAAGTTCCTGCCACAGATGGGGCTGGTCTATAAACTCAATGAGTCGCTGTCATTTTATGGCAGTTACAGCAAATCATTTACCCCTTCTACCGACGTTGACGATGATGGCAATACCGCGTCACCAGAGCTGGGAACCACCTATGAAGTGGGCACCAAATGGCAGGTCACGCCGCGTCTTGACGCCACGCTGGCGCTGTATCGGATAGATGAAAAAGATATGTCGGTTTACATCAACGGCGTGACGCGAAATATTCCTAAAGCGCGTTCTCGCGGTATCGAGCTGGAAATCAATGGCGAGCTAGCCAAAGACTGGAATATCAGCGCCAACTACGCCTATGACAAGACCGAGATAGTAAAAGACAATGTCTCGCAGGACAATGTAGGTAACCGCCTGGTCAATGCACCGACGAATATGGGTAGCCTTTATCTTAGCCATACGCTGCGCTGGGTGCCGGTTCAGGGCGATATTCGCCTCGGCGGTGGTGCGCGTTATGTGGGTAATCGCGCCGGAGATCCGGAAAACAGCTTCACCATGCCGGCTTATACCGTGGCAGATGCCTTTATCACCTGGGACAACCAGCTATTGGGCAAACACACGCAATTCCAGCTGAACATCAATAATATCTTTAATAAGGAATATTACACTTCCAGTGCGGGGAATCTGCGCGTAGAGGAGGGAGAAACACGCAATCTGGTGCTCTCCGCCAGCGTAGATTTCTAAATTTTTTTATTAATGTTTTTAAGCGCCTGTATCTTCAGGCACTTATTTTTAAAACACCCAATCATAAAGCTGTCGGAGATATACGGCAGCTTTATGATTAATGTGAGGTGGGAAGCTGGCTCCAATAGGTGCCGGTAAGCGGGATTGGCAGAAACTGCTGATACATTTGTTGCAGCGTGTTTTGTGGGTCCAGCGAAGCAAATAGCTGCGGATAAAGCGTCTTGGCAAAAACCTCAACGTCCAGCAAATGATAAGGGCTTAGATAAAAGTTATGCCACAGGCTGTAAGCCCTGCCTTCTTTCACCGCACGCAAACTCGATAAAATCGGCTGTCCAGACATCAAACCGCGAAAACTCACCTTTGCCTGCTCAGGACTCACCAAAGGCCCGAGCTGCAAATCATCCGGCTTTTCCGGCCCCGACATTCCCGTAGTGATGTAAACATCCGGATTGGCGACAATCACCGACTCAGGATTCATCTCGCCGTACACGCCCTTAAAAGCCTTCTTCGCGATATTATCGCCACCGGCAAAGGCCAATAAATCCGCCAGATTACCGTTGGCAACCGTGGTGCAACATCCTTCTTTACGACCCAGATGCAATTGCAGCATAACTTTTGGTTTAACGCCTTTGTAGGTCGCTAACGTTTGGCTGATGTACTGCATATGTTGCTGATAAAAATTGATAAAGCGCTCGGCTTTTTGCTGAGTATTTAGCACTTCTCCCAGCAGTCGCAAACTCGGCACCGTGTTATGCAGCTGATCAACGCGAAAATCGACGTAGATAAACGGCACACCGGCCTGGGTCAGCTGTGTTTCTAGCGTTCCTTCACTGGAAGGCCTTTTGGCGTAGCGAGGCAAAATCACTAAATCAGGTTTCAGCGCGAGGATTTTCTCGACGCTCATCTGGTCATAACTCACGGTTCCCAGCTGAGGAATAGTGGCAATATTAGGGAAGGCCTTAACGTAGAGCTGCCAGCTTTGCGGGTCATAATGCGGCGTATCACCCGGCCAACCGACGACGTGAGCCGAAGGATTTCCGTCTTCAATCAGCGCCAGGCTATACAGCATACGGCTTTCACCGAGCACAATACGCTGCGGATTGTCTGGCACCTCGACCTTACGCTGATAAATATCTATCACCGTTTTAACCTGTTCTTTCGCTTGCACAACGGATGCCAGCGCCCCGCCGCCTATCGCAATGGCGACGGCCAATGCCCAACTTGAAAAACGCATAAGGCCTCAAAAGTTATCTTCAAAGCCAATAATGATAATGATTATTATTATTTTTCGCAATCAACAGGCGGTGTGGTATCCCCATCACCTAAAGTGCGCTGCATCATAATGGTATTAATCCAGCGACCATGCTTGTATCCCACGCCGTTTAACTGGCCAACTAAATAAAAGCCTAATGACTCATGCAGGCGTACAGAGGCAATGTTTTCGCTATTGCCTATCACCGCCATCATCTGCCGCCAGCCACCTGCTTCGGCACGTTTAATCGCCTCCGTCATTAATCTTTTCCCCAGCCCTTTTCCTTGCTGCCCTTCGGCAATATACACCGAGCATTCCAGCGTAAAACGATAGGCGTAACGCGGTCTGAAAGGCGAAAGATAACAGTAGCCCAACACTTTGCCCTGCTGGCGAACGACCAGATAAGGCAGACCTTTACTTAATACCCCACTGCGGCGCTGCTGCATCTCTTCCACCGAGGGCGCTTCTGTTTCAAAACTGGATAAACCGTGGATCACGTGAGGCGCATAAATAGCCTGAACCTCGAGCATATCCTCTTCGCTGGCATCATCCAGTTCAATCTCATGTTGTTCATAACGCTCTGCAAACATAGCCATTTTTCTCTCGCCGATTAATATATTTTAAAGACTAAAGTAAATAGATAACTTAATGTAGCTTTGTAAACTTATTATCAGCATAAGAAAAACTTTGTTATGAAGCGCACTCATCCTGAAAAAATGAACCTCGAGCAGTTGGCGACCTTTGAACTGGTCGTGCAGCACGGAAGTTTTTCTGCCGCCGCCGAACAGCTAGGCTTAACTCAACCCGCCGTAAGCCTGCAAATACGCCAGCTGGAGAAATTCTTTAATCTCAAGCTGCTGGAGCGGATTGCCAAGAAGATGAAGCCCACTTCCGCAGGGATTACGCTGCTCGAACACAGCGCGCAGATTAATAACGCCATTGATGCGGCACTGCATTCGATGGCTGTTCACGCCCATGAAATTAGCGGGCAAGTCACACTAGGAACCGGTGCGACTGCCTGCATTCATTTGCTTCCGCCATTATTAGGTCAGCTAAAACGCCAGTGGCCAGAGTTGGACGTCACCGTTCGTATTGGTAATACCGATGAAATGGTGAAAGCGGTTGCGGAAAATCGTCTCGATTTAGCTCTGGTATCGCTACCGGCGGCGGGCAAAAGCCTGTCGATTACGCCGGTCTATCAGGAGCGATTTGTGGTAATTCATTCGGCGCAGCATGCAATGTCAGCGGATGAAATCACGCCAGAAAGGCTGGTTAATTTGCCGTTGATTCTGTTTGAAAATGGCAGCAGCACGCGACTGCTTATTGATAGTTGGTTTCAGCAGCAAGGTGTTAAAGTTCATCCGATTATGGAGCTGGGAAGCATTGAGGCGATTAAACAAATGGTGATTGCCGGAATGGGCGTTAGCATCGTGCCGCAGCTGGCTATCTCTGCGGAACCAGCTAGCAGCGGCATTCTTTCCCGCCCGCTTTCGCCACCGCTAAGCCGACAACTCGCCATCGTATTACGTCAGGATAAGCCGCTGAACAAGGGACTTAAGAAAGTGGTCGATCGGCTGATGTCACTTAACTTCCCGCGCGACTCCACCCGTTGCTAACGTGTTGCCAGTTAGAATTCATGGCTATGTCAGGTAGATTCGGTTAACAAAAGTTAATAAAAAAGAATCTATAATGGCATATTTTGACTCGTACACCGTTTGCTCAAATGCACCAAGCTCAACCTCCAGTGCTTGGGCGTCATCGGCGCTAAAAAAACCATGGCCTTTTATTTCACGAGCTGATGAGTCTTCATATTGATAAGTTACAAACCAAGTTTTCATAATTTATGGCCAAAAAAGTTAATGGAATCAGATTCTATATTAGTTTCTGACCGGTCGGAAATTAATATTCCTTAGCAATGCCAATTTGTCAGGCATTTTCAGACGTTCGCAAGACAAGATATAAGTAAATCTGATTAGGTGATGTTAAATTCCTCTTTGCTTCCTTATAGATAACAGCCTTATTATCTTGGCAGGCTAAGGCCAGGGATGACCAGGTTTAGGCTGTACCTCTTTATATTTTGCCTCAGAGCACGTTTATGACCGATTCAACTGTTGCCTCGACCTTAACCTTCCGCCGTTCTTTATTGGCCGTCCTCGGACTGGCTCTGGTTTTAATGCTGTCTGCTCTGGACCAAACGGTGATTGGCAATGCTATGCCGTATATCGTCGCCGATCTGGGTAATTTCGACCTCTACTCCTGGGTTGCCACCAGCTATCTGCTGACCTCAATTATTACCGTGCCTATTTTTGGTCGTCTCGGCGACTATTATGGCCGCAAATATTTTGTGATTACTGCAACCATTTTGTTCACGCTTTCTTCCGCGCTGTGCTCATTTGCCAGCACCATGCAGATGCTCATTTTCTGGCGCGCAATACAGGGGATCGCTGGTGGAATGCTGGTCGGCACCGCTTTTGCCTGTATTCCAGAGCTGTTCCCAGATACTCGCCAGCGCCTGCGTTGGCAGATTCTTTTCAGCACTGCGTTTAGCATTGTTAACGCGCTTGGCCCCACGCTCGGCGGAATACTGACCGAGCAATACGGCTGGCGTTCGGTGTTTTATCTCAATTTACCGTTGGGTGCGGTGGCGCTGGTAATGTCGTGGATTTATCTGCCGTATATCAGGCCGATGAAGAAGGCGGCTATTCGTCTCGACTGGCTGGGTGCGTTGCTGATTATGTGCGTGCTGGGCAGCATGCAACTGCTGGCCGAATTCCTGCCAAGCAATGGTTCTGCATTTACTCTTCTCGGCCTGATGCTGGCCTGTGGGATTAGTGGCGCGTTGCTGGTATTTCAGCAGCGGCGTGCACATTCGCCTATCCTGCCGCCGCAGCTTTTTGCCATCATCCCTGTCAGGCAGCTGTTCACTATTTCAGTCCTGATTGGCGCGGTGCTGTTTACCCTGCTGTATTTTATGCCGTTGTTATTTCAGGGCGGTTACGGTTATTCACCTCGTGAGGCCGCGTGGCTGATTACCCCGATGGGCGTGAGTATTACCGTTAGCGCCATTATTAATGGTCGAATTGTCACCCGGCTGCATAACCCAATGCGCTTGCCGCAGATGGGATTACTGGTTACTGCGCTCGCCTGCGCGCTACTGGCAATGGTCGGTAGTCACGGTCACTATGGCGTACTGATGGCGTTGATGATGATGGCGGGGATCGGCATCGGCTTTATTCTGCTTAACGTGACAATCTTTATTCAAACATTGGCTCCACGCGAATACCTCGGTATCGCCACCGCGTTAACTCAGTCGTTGCGTCTGGTTGGGGGATTACTTGGCACTGCGCTAACGGGTGCGGCAGTCAGTAAATGGTACAGCGTACACGTTGGCGGCAAACTGCTCGACGCCGATGGCACCCGAGTCTCCACTGCCGTAACACAGCATTTCGCCGACCCGCAGGTATTATTGCAGCCCGTTACGGCTGATTTTTCGCAATATTATCCATTTGCACGTAGCGCCATGGTCAACGCTATCGATCTCGGCCTGGTGGTCTGCGTTTTGCTGTCTTTAGTCGCATTTTGGCAATCCACGCGACTGCCGCTGATCGAATTTCCGGGCGTTAAGATGAAACCAAACGAAAACCCACAAATTGTTGAATAAAATACGCGTAATGTCTGAGTTTTTTAACGTTTAGCGGCTACACTGGTTGACACTTTCCTCAAAGGGACGCAAAAGTAATGAAAAGACTGACACAGCAAGACATGACGGAAAGCGAGCAACGTGAGTTAAAGACTCAGCTAGACAGGGCGAGAAAGGCCCAAGGACGAGAGCTGACCAACTCCGAAAATAACAGAATTAAAGATGATTATATTGACGCATTGATGGCTGAAAAAGAGAAAGTCGCCAGCAAAGCACGTGCAGAAAAACGCCGTGCAAAAGCCAATGCTACGCCAAGCACGTCGGCAACTTATGACTGGACCGCAAGAACGCACCCACGCGGACGTCGCTAGAAAGTTTTAAGCATCAACGTTATGGGCAGCCGAGGCTGCCCATTTTTATTGCCGCGATCCCTGCACTGTTGACTCTCACTCTCCCTGGTTCACTCTAATCCCCTCTCTGATTCAGCCTACGCTTTATCAAGCAAGCGGAAACCGTGGGTATTATCACGAGCAAGCTGTTCGACCAATCCCGATTCCCAGTCAATATATGCCTGCACTGCCTCGGCACTGACTTGTGTTCCCTCGTAGGGGCGAAGATACTTGTCGCGCGGATTTTGCAGGTAGGGTGAATCACCATGTTCCAGCGGGCGTTTTTCATCAATCCATTTTAGCGTGCCACCCTCAAGCAGATAAGCCGGTGAGCCCGTTAACTCAGTCACTTCGGTGACAGCGTAACGTGCGAGGAAACCGCTTCCGCAGGTCACGACCCAGCGCTTATAGGCCGGACGCTGCGCCAATATCTGTGGCAGTTGGCTGCGTGAGGTAAACACCGCGCCGGGAATACGGCGATTGCGGAAATTGGCGCTGAGGGTCAGGTCGATAATCCCCGTCTCGCCTTCGGCGATCCATTTTTGCAGCTGTTCACCATCGACATGTTCAATAGCAGGAACCGGCGCCGAATTAATCGAGCCGTTGCCCTGCTCGCTAAACCACGCCGCCGCGCCCTGTTGCTCAGCATCGCCTGCAAGCACATAAACTTCCCAGTTCATTTGCGCCAGCCATGCAGCGGCAATGTTGGCGCGAACGCCGTCATCATCAATTAAAACAATTCTCGCCCCGCGCACGATGGCATAGCGATCAGTTTCCTGCACCAATTGCTCATCCTGCGCATGGCGTGAATCAGGGAAATGCCCTTGCTGATATTCCGCCAGAGTACGCACGTCAAACAGATACAGGGTTCTTTCACCGTCGGCCTGTAATTCATTAAGCTGTGACAGGCTAATATTTTTCACCCCGGCACGGCGCGCCAGTTGGCGAGCGTTATCGGCAGCTGCCAGACGTGATTCGTGGCTCAATGGCGGATTAGCAATTGGCGCATTGCTCAACGACTGAGTGCCACCGGCGCTATGTCTGGCCCATTTACCAAATGCCTTGCTGGGAACGTTAACATCAATAAATATTTCACCCCCGGCCTCTTTCCAGCCAGCAAGATCTCCCGCCAGCACCGCGACGTTGACATAACCCAGCGCCTTAAGACGCTGA
This sequence comes from uncultured Gammaproteobacteria bacterium, assembly GCA_963747655.1. Lineage (GTDB taxonomy): Bacteria > Pseudomonadota > Gammaproteobacteria > Enterobacterales > Enterobacteriaceae > Rouxiella. The sequence continues at coordinate 408,605 of CAVVFS010000002.1, forward strand.
CTGGCAACATCGACCAGACGCGTATCTTTCTGTTGGTTATAACGGGTGCCGTTATCATACAAAGTAATGGCGGTAGCGCGGCGCGGAATACGATCTAGCACCTCGATTTCCAGCTTGGATAGCGGCAGATTAACGGCATACAGCGGATGTCCGGTGGCGTAATCGGCTTCTTCGCGCAGGTCAATAATCGCGACTTCTTGACCATTACGCAGCGACTCAAGCAGCTCTGCCGTGTGGCGCAAAGTGTGGGAATAATGGGTATCAGGCATGAAAAAGGCTCCAGCTATCAAGGCTCGAAATAAGACATTAACCAGCAGGCTAGCACCCGACGGATCGATGCAAAAATCAATTTATCGCTATGGTAATGTTAAATATTGATTTCTCTCTGCCCGACAGGCTGTCTAAGGTAAATCACTCCTGCCATCTGCCGTCCAGATGGCTACCTGACAAGCAGGAGTGCGAGCTATGAGCGTTCAATTTATTGGGATGATCGGCCATCGATTAGGCTCGGAAATCATCCCAGCGAAAGGCCCAGTATTCGATAAGCAATACATTGCCGACTTTGCCAAAGCCCATGAAAATGCTGGATTCGACCGAATTCTGGTGGGTTATTGGTCCGATCAGCCCGACGGATTTTTAGTTGCTGCCCACGCAGGCGCCAATACTTCAACGATTAAATTCCTTCTGGCCCATCGCCCGGGATTTGTAGAGCCCACGCTTGCCGCGCGCAAATTTGCCACTCTGGATAACCTGCTTGATGGCCGGTTAGCGGTGCATATTATCAGCGGCGGCAGTGATGCCGAGCAGCGCCGTGACGGTGATTTTTTGGAAAAAGCCCGTCGCTATGCGCGCACCGAAGAATTTTTACAGGTGGTGAAAAAGAGCTGGTACTCGACAGAGGGTTACGACCATCAGGGCGAGTTTTACCAGGCTGAAAATGCCTTCGCACAAATCAAACCTCAGCAGGCGCATTTACCGGTTTATTTTGGTGGCTCGTCTGAAGATGCAATCCGCGTTGCCGGCAAACACGCCGATGTTTTCGCACTGTGGGGTGAACCGTTGGCTAGCGCGGCCGAAACCGTTAATGCGGTAAAAACCGAGGCAGCCCGCCACCAGCGAGAGATTGGTTTCAGCATCTCATTCCGCCCTATTCTTGGCCGCACGGAAGAGGAAGCCTGGGCCAAGGCCGAAGAAATCCGCGCCAAAGCCAAAATTCAGCTGGAAAAAAATGGCAATAATTTTGGCCAGCCTAAACCGCAAAGCGTTGGGGCAAAACGCCTGCAGGATGCTGTAGCGCTGGGCGATCGTCTCGACAGCAATTTATGGACGGGGATCGCTGCACTGGTTGATGGCGGCTACAACTCTACTGCGCTGGTTGGCACACCAGATCAAGTCTCGGACGCGCTGTTGAAATATTACGAGCTGGGCATCGAAACTTTCCTGATCCGCGGTTTTGATCCTCTCAATGACGCGGTGGAATACGGGAAAGAGTTGATCCCGCTGACGCGCAAGAAAATTGCGGCACGTGAGCAGGCCAAACAGAAGCATTCACAACCGGTCGCTCAGGCGCAGTCGTAAGGGAATACTGAATGAGATTTTCACGCTTTAAAATAAGCGGCGCAGGATTACTGGCAGCGCTGACGTTTTCGTCCTTTAACGCGCACGCGGCTGACGACGTTACGCTTAATGTAGGGGATGTAAAAGGCGATCGGGTGGTTTCACTGCGCGCCTCCGGTGAACTGAAAAATTTGCCGTATAAATTGACCATTCACACCTTCGACTCTGGCGCGCCGGTGCAGGAAGCACTGAATGCCGGAGCGCTCGATGTAGGATTCACTGGCGACCTGCCGTTTCTGTTTGTCTATGCGGCGGGTTCGCCGGTCAAGGCGGTCGGAGCGTGGCAGAATAATCCAGACAGCATTGCGTTGCTGACCTCAAAAAACTCGAGCATTCATAACTTGCAGGATCTCAAGGGCAAACGGATTGCCGTTAACCGAGGCGGCTGGGGACAGTATTTGATTTTAGGACTGCTGGAACGCGCTGGCCTCAAGCCCGGCGATGTACAGCTCAGCTTTTTGGGACCGGTCGACGGTGGCGCAGCACTGGCCAGTGGCGCGGTAGATGCCTGGGCGCCGTGGGAACCTTATGTTTCCAGCGCGATTGTTGAAAATGGTGCAAGGCGCGTAACCAACGGCGGCGGCAAAGGTATTATGTCGGGATATTCCTATGTGCTGGCTCGCGACAATGCCCTGGCTAATCCTAAAAAACGTCAGGCCATTGAGGATCTCCTTACGCGACTGGCAAAGGCGCAAATCTGGGCGCGAACGCACCCGCAGCAATTTGCCGTTGCTTTGTCAAAAGAACTGAAAACGCCGCCCGATGTCACTCAGGCATGGATTAGCGATGCGAAAGTTTCGCCGGTGGTTTTTGACTCACATATTCAGGATACGCTGCAAAAATCCGCTGATTTTTTCCATCGTTACCGGGTATTGCCTAAAGCGATTAATGTCGCTCCGGCGTTTGACTATAGCCTCTCTGCCGGCGCAAACCGTATTGCGGCACAGTATTTCGCGCATTCTCCGGCTGAGTCTGCATCCCTGGCTTTGTCGCAACCCTCTTCGTCTCAAAAGGCAACACCATGAAATTACTCCCTTTAGCCCTGCTGGGATTATCACTGGCGACAGTCTGGCACAGCGCCAGCGCGGCCGAAGTGACGCTGCGTATTGCCGACCAGAAAGGCAACATGCGCGCGCAGCTTGAGGCAGCAAACAAGTTACAAAATCTGCCGTATAAGATTGAATGGTCAGAGTTTCCCGCTGCCGCCCCGCTTGCTGAGGCTTTAAACGCACAGGCGGTTGATATCGGCGTGATTGGCGATGCGCCGCTGCTTTTTGCCGAAGCTGCCGGTGCGCAGGTTAAGGCGATTGCCGTCGATAAATCAGATGCTTACGGCACGGCACTGATTGTACGGGCCGACAGTCCCATCCATAGCGCGGCGGATCTTAAAGGAAAAAGTATTGCGACCAACAAAGGATCGATTGGGCATTTTGTCGCGTTAAAAGCGCTGGCATCGGCAGGATTAAGCAGTAAAGACGTGACTTTTCGCTTCCTGCAGCCGAGCGACGCCAAGCTGGCATTGATACAGGGTTCAGTAGACGTTTGGGCCACCTGGGAGCCTTATACTGCCTATGCCGAGACTCAGGATCATCTGCGGGTAGTGGTGAACGGGCGGGGATTATGGTCGGGTAACGGGTATATCGCCGCCACCGATACGGCGTTAAAGGATAGCGCCAAACGCAAGGCAATCGCTGATTATGTTCAACGACTGGCGGATGCTCAGGTATGGGCAAATCAGCATCTGGACACTTACAGCCAGACATTGTCGAAAATCATCGACTTCCCGCCGGCTGCGGCAAAACTATCTTTTGGCCGCAGTCATGCGCATTGGCAATCCATTGATAATCAAACTGTTGTGCAACAGCAGCAGACAGCGGATTTTTATCATCAGGTGGGGTTATTGCCAGTGGGGATTAGTGTCAAAGGAACTTTTGACAGGAGTTTTAGCGTGAAATAAGGCTGAAGCCGGTTCAATGCTGCGCATGGATTGGGGGGTGGTTTAGATTTGGAATCTAAAGGCAATTTTAAAGGTCAACTTCAAGGTCAACTTCAACTTCAAGTTCATGCGCTTCGCTTACTGGGCTGTGGCCCAGACGCACCTCAAAGGTGGCCCTGGGCCGCCACCCTTGAGAATCCCGGGCCCTTTTCCCTCGCGACCAGATTCGTGCAAAAAAAGGAGATCGTTTCAGTTACCCCCGCGCGTGGCGTTGGCCACGGCCCTTCGGGCTTCCTTCACTCAGTCGGGAGCCAAAAACGTCTCCCTTCCCCTCGCTCAGCGTCGTCCTGAGGCCACCAATAGTAGCTAACAAGAAAAACCGGCAACTCTACAGCAATCAAAAACCGATCACTCAGACAAAACTTTTTAAGTTTGTTCGGAGCTAAATTCAATTTTTGCATGCGTTCTTTAACTTTAAGGAAAGTGAGAATATTAATTACTTAAGAAGCCGCGGCAGAACGTCATCTTTAAAGAAAAGTCTTTTGCTTGAAGAAAGATCTTTTGACCTAACTTCAAGTTGCCGCTTTTTTGTTTAGATGCCCAAATTGGCGGCATCAGGGCAGCGCTGAGCGGAGGGAGAAAGACGTTTTTGGCTTTCGAACGAAGTGAAGGAACCGCGCAGCGGCGCGACCAACGCCACACGCAGTGGCAACTGAAACAAACTCATCGGCTGGTGCCGTACATGTAAACGACACCAAAAAGGCGCGGAGATGCAAGAGGGCTCGCCTTGGAGACCTCTTGCCCGGTTCCGGCGCTGCCGGTTATATGCCCATTGAAATAAGCGAACCGGAAAAGCTTCTCAGTGCTTATTGACCCTAAGAAGTTGACCTAAAATTGCCTTTAGATTCAAAATCTAAACCATCCCCACGGCGTGTCTGGGCCGCAACCCAGTAAGCGAAGCGTATGCACTTAAATTTAAGAACTTGAATTAAAGAATTTGAACTTAAGCCATGCGCAGCATCAAAAGCGGATTGCCGGTTATATGCCCATTGAAATAAGCGAACCGGAAAAACTTCTCAGTGCTTATTAACCTTAAAATTTGCACCTAAGAAGTTGAACTTAAATTGCCTTTAGATTCCAAATCTAAACCAACCCAACGGTGCGTCTGGGCCGCAACCCAGTAAGCAAAGCGTATGAACTTGAATTTAAGAACTTGAACTTGAACTTGAACTTGAACTTGAACTTGAACTTAAAAAACCATTTGAAATTAAAAATAAAAAGAGCAGATTCACCCTTAAAGCAAATCCGCCCTTAAAAAAAATTTATGCCATCAAAAAGCTAAATTTGATAATCGATTACCACATCCGTTTCCGTCTGCGGCTGTTTGAAAACCTTTTCCTTGATCTCATTGATCGACAAACTCTGATTACACAACTCAATAAAACGCCAGACATAGTTACGTTGTAACTGAGAACGCTTGAGGCCTAACCAGACAGTATTGGACTCAAAAAGATGTTCGGCGTTAATGAGTTGCAGGCCGCGATCGCGATCGGCATCGAAGGCTTTATCTGCCAGGATCCCAACGCCCAACCCCAATTCAACGTAAGTCTTAATTACGTCAGAATCCTGTGCGCTCAGCACGATATCCGGGTTCAATCCGTTCTGCTCGAAAGCACTGTCAACGCGTGAACGGCCGGTAATACCCTGACGATAGGTCACTAACTGGTATTCGCTCAGCTGCTCCAGCGTCACCGGCTGCTTCTCGAGCAATGGATGACCGTCTGGAACCAGAATCGCATGATGCCAGCGATAATAAGGGAACGAAGCCACTGAAGGATCGTTAATTAATTTCTCGCTGGCGATGGCGACGTCGGCCTGCCCGCTCAGTAACATTGCCAGCACTTCCTGCGGCGAGCCCTGATGCAACTCCAGTCGCACCGCAGGATATACCGAGCGGAACGCCTTAATGACTCGAGGCAGACTGTAACGCGCCTGCGTGTGGGTTGTCGCGATGGTCAATACGCCAGCATCTTCCTTGGAGAAAATGTCAGCCAGGCGACGAATATTTTGCGCCTCGTTAAGGATACGCTCAGCGACGGACAGCAACTCTTTACCCGGCTCGGTCAAGCCCAGCAAACGTTTGCCACGACGAATAAATATTTCAACGCCAAGCTCGTCTTCCAGCTCGCGGATATGTCGGCTTACCCCTGACTGTGAAGTGAAAAGCATATTTGACACTTCAGTCAGGTTGTAATTGCATCGCGCTGATTCCCGAATGATTTTTAGCTGTTGGAAATTCACCGTGCACCCCTGTTAGTTTTATTTGTCGCCTATTGTTACGTTCAAGTTACCGGTACGACAAATACGAAAAAATGGTTACTTATGCTTTTTCCTAATAAGGGTTATGGTTTTATACTCGATTGATACAGTCGCTAAAGATCAACTTGCCGTTTTATCTTGTGGAATCATGCAGGAACCGCCGTTAAAACTGGCTGTCCGCTGAAGTGCGCATTGAGATTATTAATGACCAGTTGGATCATATTGTTCATCGCCTCCGGTGAACGGCCTGCAACATGCGGTGTCAGCACCAGATTGCCGGTAATGCCAATTATTGCCTCCGGCACCTCGGGTTCGCCGTCGAGGACATCTAACGCCGCTCCCGCTATCTCTCGATTATTCAAGCTGTTAATCACCGCCTGAGTATCGACCACCGTGCCACGAGCAATATTAATCAGAAATCCCTTTGGACCTAATTCGCGTAATATCTCGGCATCGACCAAGTGGCGCGTATCTTTGCCACCCGGCGTGGCGACCACCAAATAATCTGCCCAGCGCGCCAATGCCTGGCGACTGTCGAAATACTGATACGGATTATCGGCAATTGGCCGACGATTATAATATCCCACCGGCATATCGAATCCGCCACCGCAGCGTTTGGCTATCTGCATGCCGATATTTCCCAGCCCGATAATCCCCAGCTTTTTACCGAACATTCCAGGCGTCACGATGCGAGACTGCGCCCACTTGCCGGTGCGTACGCGATGATCGAAATCAGGAATATTGCGGGTGATGGCCAGCATCAATGCCAGAGTATGGTCAGCCACGGCGGAATTATTGGTTCCGGGGCCGTGGGTGACTTGAATATGACGTGCTTTGGCCGCCTCGGTATCGATTAACTCGAAACCCACGCCCTGCGCACAGATAATTTCGAGCTTTGGCATTGATGCCATTTGCTGGGCGCTTAGGCCAATAGACCCTACCGTTAATACTGCGCGAATTTCAGCCGCCAGCTTTGGGTCTAGTTCAGCACGCTGCTGGGGTGTTACCGCGTAATAGATTTCATAGCCTGCGGCTTCAAAATGTGCCGGATAGCCTGGGTCGAGTTCGAAATGACAAAGCAATGGAATATTCATGAGTCAGCCCCGTAACAGTAATCATCAGGCAATAAATTCGCCTTGAATGGCGTTATCTGTCGCTTTAAATGCGCTCGAAGAACGATAACTAGCCTGCTATTTACTATCCGGTAACAACTTCAAGTTGTACAGTATTTAGGCCAAATCATCTGTTTCAAGGTGCGTTTTTGAAACTCGTCTACACTCCAGATATGCGCTTTGCACAACTTTGATTGTTTACTTTCCTGGAGATTGTCTAACGATGGCCAAAGCCCCACCTAAAAAACCCGCTAAACCTACAGCTTCACTCGACACCCCAATAACACCTCAGGCACAAGTAGACGTTGAAGTTAACGAGCAAGGGGTGCGCCTGATCTACCCTTACAGCGACGGTGAGCTGATTAAAAGTTTTGATAGCGGTCACAAGACCCGCGTTCGTGAAGGCTTACCCGTTCCTTTGGGCGCAACCTGGGACGGATTAGGCGTAAACTTCGCCCTTTTCTCTGCTAATGCCACCAAAGTTGAACTGTGCCTGTTTAATGACGATGGTGAAGAATATGACCGTATAGATTTGCCGGAATATACCGATGAAGTCTGGCACGGCTATCTTCCCGATGCCCGCCCCGGCCTGCTTTACGGTTATCGTGTTCACGGCCCTTATGCCCCGCACGACGGGCATCGATTTAACCCTGCCAAACTGCTGCTCGACCCTTATGCCAAGCAGATTGTCGGCGATTTAAAGTGGGACGACGCGCTTTTTGCCTATGATATGGAAAGCGACAAGAAAGACCTGCATATCGACGATCGCGACAGTGCGCCGTTTTTGCCGAAATGTCGGGTTATCGATCCCGCATTTTCCTGGTCGCGTTCGCGTAAAAATCCGGTACCGTGGGAACAAACCATTATTTATGAGACCCACGTGCGCGGTTACACGATGCGTCATCCGGCAGTGCCTGAGCATTTGCGCGGGACTTTCTCCGGCCTTAGCACGCCGCAAATTGTCGATTACATTAAATCGCTTGGCATCACCTCGATTGAACTGATGCCGATCCACGCCTTCACCGACGATCGGCATTTGCAAGATATGGGCCTGCATAATTATTGGGGCTACAACACGCTGAGTTTCTTCGCGCCGCATCCGCAATATATGGCGACTCACACCATCAGTGAGTTCAAGCAGATGATCGCCGCGCTGCACGCCGCTGAAATCGAAGTGATCCTCGACGTGGTTTATAACCATACCGCTGAGGGCAACGAGCTGGGGCCAACCCTTTCATTTAAGGGCATTGATAACGCCAGCTATTATCGTTTAATGCCGGAAAACAAACGTTATTACATTAACGATACCGGTACCGGCAATACGCTGAATCTGAGTCATCCACGCGTGCTGCAGATGGTTACCGACTCCCTGCGCTACTGGGCCACAGAAATGCAGGTCGATGGATTCCGTTTCGACCTGGCGACTATTCTGGGACGCGAAAGTTACGGTTTTGACGAAGGTTGCGGCTTCCTTGATACCTGCCGTCAGGACCCTATTCTGAGCCAGTGTAAACTGATTGCAGAACCGTGGGACTGTGGCCCCGGTGGCTATCAGGTTGGAGGATTCCCGCCGGGTTGGGTGGAATGGAACGACCGATTCCGTGATTCGGTACGCCAATTCTGGCGCGGTGACGAAGGCCAGCTGGCGCAGTTCACCACGCGTTTATCCGGTTCTGCCGACATATTTAATCACCGTGGCCGTAAACCTTATGCGTCGGTTAACTTTATTACCGCACATGACGGCTTCACCCTCAATGACCTGGTCTCCTATCAGGAAAAACACAACGAGGAGAACGGAGAAAACAGTCAGGACGGCACAGACAACAATCTTTCCGCCAACTACGGCGTTGAAGGCGAGACCGACGATCACGCCATTAATGAGCTTCGGCTCAGGCAGATGCGAAACATGCTTGCCTCACTGTTTTTCTCGCAGGGCACGCCAATGCTGTTGGCCGGTGACGAGTTTGCTCGTTCGCAAAACGGCAATAACAACGGCTATTGTCAGGATACGCCGATTGCCTGGGTTAACTGGGATATTGGCGCCAAAGGCAAGTCGATGATTCTGTTTACCTATCGATTAATCGCCTTGCGCAAGCGCTTCCCCATTCTGCATCGGGGTCGTTTCCTGACCGGCGAACTGCATGAAAAGCTTGATGTGAAGGATGTCAGCTGGTTCCAGCCGAATGGTGAAGAGATGACGGATGAAGCCTGGGGCGACGCGCATGCAAAATGTATTGGTATGCTATTGGACGGTCGTGCACAGCCCACGGGTTTGATGCGCTACGGTTCATTAAGTACGGTACTGCTGCTATTTAACGCCGCTCACGAGGATGTGGTCTTTACGCTGCCTTCAGTGGCGCACGGCGAGGGCTGGCGACATATTCTTGATACTTATCAGCCTGACGACGTGGCCGAGCACGGTTTCGACTTCGGTCGGGAATACAACTGTACCTCGCGCACCGTTGTCTTGTTCGAATTAATGAGCCTGGGTAAGTAAAAATCGGGCAGGCGTAAGCGAACTCTTCTCGCCAGCGCCTGCCACCTTTCCTTTCCTTTATTTCATACAACTATGTATTAAAAACAATAAGTTAAAGATTGCCGTGCATCAACCAGGCTTTCAGCCCCAGTGCATCATGATAATGGGAGTAACTGGTCGGCCCGCCGGTAATCACCATCAAGACATCCTGCCCTTTAATCTTCGTATAGATAATCAGACAGTGCCCCGCCTGATCGGTAAAGCCGGTTTTTTGCAGCACGATATCCCAGGTTTTATTATTAATCAGCCCGTCAGAACTGCGATAAACCAGCTGTCCGTGTCCTGGATGCACCACGTAGCGCTTGCCCGTTGAAAGCTGACGGATCAGCGCATAGCGATAGGCATGCTTCGCCATAATCGCCAAATCATGGGCCGAGGCGATATTACGCGGCGTCAGTCCGGTCGGATCGTAAAAATGCGTGTTGCGCATCCCGTATGCTCGCGCCTTGCGATTCATCTGGCGCACAAAAGCTCTGCGACCGCCGGGATAATAACGACTCAGGGCAGCAGCGGCGCGGTTCTCAGAAGACATCAGCGCAATATGCAGCATATCTTTACGCGACAGCACCGATCCAATCGTTAGCCTGGAATGACTGTGCTTGAGCACATCGCGATCGGCGGGCGTGACGGTGATTTTTTGCGTCAGAGACTGCTTGCTGTCGAGCACCACCATCGCGGTCATCAGCTTGGTTAATGAGGCGAGCGGGTAAGCGTGTGTCGTATTTTTTTGGTACAACACGCGGCCATTGGTGGCGTTAATCACCAGCACCGAACGCGAAAGCATGCGTGGATAGGTCTTAGACAGGGCGCTGGTTGAAAACAGGGAGGTCAATAACACGGCAACCACGAGAGTGAAACGGCTAAATCCAGAATTGAGACTGCGGGAAAAAAATGACATGACAACCATAAAACTTAAAAAATGAATTGATGACTTCAACAACCTTGAGACAAACCAGCCGCTTTCCAGAAGACAGTGCAGGAGACCGCGCTTTTTCTGCCAGACAAAAGCTCCCCCTGGTCATAAATACTGCCCAAGTTGCCCTGATGCTCCAAAAAGTAAATTGTAAAAAAATCGTTACAGAACAAAACGACCCCGCCCTGTCGGGATCGGCGAAACCGTTTTGAGAAAGTTCTGAGCAACCAGAAGTGACTATTTTCTGGTTTTTGTTATGTTTGCCTGACGAAATTTAGTCAGGCTTTGGCTCTCTTTACCTGACGGAATTTAGTCGGGTTTACGTAAATAGGCTTTAAACTGTGGCGTCATTGTCACCTTGAAGCCCGTTGGCTCTTTGGTTATCAAATACACGGCCAGATGCTCTTTCTCGGCCAGTGCCAATGCTTTTTCGGTTCCCAGCACCATTAGGCCAGTGTCCCAGCCGTCGGCTTCCAGCGCCGTCGGGGCAATAACGGTAGCAGACACCAGTTTGTGAGTAATAGGACGGCCAGTCGCCGGGTCGATGATATGTGACAGCCGTTTACCGTCCAGCTCATAATAGTTGCGATAACTGCCGGAAGTGCTGATCCCCATGCCTTGCAAATCAACAATTGCCTGCACCGCGTCTTCTCGATCCGTGGGTTTCTGAATGGCGACCTGCCATGGTTTTCCTTCCGGATTGTGTCCGCGAGAGACGACTGCGCCGCCAACGGAGACCAGGTAATCGCTGATACCGTTACCTTCAACTAAACGAGCAAGATGATCGGTGGCATAACCTTCGCCCACGGTAGATAAATCCACATACATGTTCGGTTTATCTTTTTGCAGGAAATCGCCATTAACCTGCTCGATCACCTTAAGATGTTGCAGGCCGATGTCAGCTCGTGCGGCGTCGATTTGCTGTTGGGTCGGCATTTTTACCGGCTCTTTGGTCGGCCCAAAGCCCCAGAGGTTCACCAGCGGCCCGACGGTGATATCCATCTCGTTATCGGTTTTTTTGCCAATTCGCAACGCGGTGACTATGGCATCGGCCATTCCATCGCTGATTAGCTGCGGGTCAGTACCTTGATACTGATTAAAACGCGAGAGCACCGAGTCAGTTTTATAGGTCGATAATTCATGATCGTCTTCATTCAACTGAGTTTCAATTTGCTGGCGCAGCTCCGGCTCGCGGCTCTTGTCCACGCCGACCATGCTAACCCGATAATAAGTACCCATCGTGGTTCCCGCGATAACCACGACAGGCCGTTTGTCTTGGGTTGGGCCACAGGCACTAAGCAAAATACCGCAACCGATAAGCGCAGAGGTAGAAAAAAGATGACGACAGGACAGCATGAAAACTCGCTTAGCGAAACGCATAAAAGTGGATACTCAGACCTTGGTAACAATGGGCATGAGAGTATACAGCTCTTATTAAACATCGCGTTAACAACCTAATAGGTTACGGTTTTCTTACTGCCTGTTTAAATAATATTTATTTACTGCGTTTGGCGTGTCGCTCCCAGTTTTCCTGTTTTGCCGCAGCCGATTTTTTCAGCACCACGTAACAGGCACCGGCTCCTCCATCCTTACCCAGCGCGACGCTAAAAGCCTGCACCTCATCGAGCTGTTTCAGCCATTTAGCCAGATAGCTGCGTACGATATTGGGGTGACTTTCATCATGACGACCGCGACCGTGGACAATAAGTAAGGTGCGCAAATTTTGCGCCTGCGCTTGCAGGAAAAAGCTGAACAGCTCCTGACGACAGGTTTCGACCGGCTTGCGCAACAGGTTCAGGCTCGCTTCAAGCGGATATTTCCCCTGACGCAGTTTATCGAGCACGCCCTGCTGCACACCATCGTGCTTAAACTCTAGCGGCTCAGCGCAATCGATGATTTCAAGAAAACCCGTTGTAAGGATGTTCTCGGGTTCAAACAGTTCCGGTGAGCAAGTCTTCACCGCTTTATGATGATTTTTAAGGTAAACCACCTGATTATTATCTGAGAACTTCTGTACGTCGGCCATTTCCTGAAAGAAAAGAAAATCTTCATTCTCATCATCATTGTTCATATCTTGCCTCCCGACGTAGCTAAACATTTATGCATTTTCAAGAGCGAGAGGCTCAGCGGTGCATCAACTGTGCCATCAATCCGCCCCCAAATTTGAGTGTATAGAAAAAAGCTCTGGCTGCAATATTCCTGTATCGACCCTATGGTGGGTCAATGTTCTTTATCGACATAACTCCCTGTAACACGGCGTGTTATTGAGGCGCGGAAATAATAGGTTTGAAATTCCGGTATATACTTAGAAAGTGGAACAGAAAATAATCAATGCTTTTTCATTCTCTTCTCTGAGAAGTGAGGAGAAAGCGAGGAGAAATGATGCCGTACCTTGATGACAATCTGGTGGTATTTACTGACCTCGACGGGTCGCTGCTGGACCATAACAGTTACAGCTGGCAGCCGGCCCAGGAATGGCTAAATCGACTGAGTGATGCACAAGTCCCGGTAATTTTAACCACTAGCAAAACCGCCGCCGAGGTGGCTGAACTTCAGCAACAGCTTCAACTTACGCAGCATCCTTTTATTGCTGAAAATGGCGCGTTGATAGGCCTGCCTGATAGCTGGCCGTCGCGAGACGCTTCGTCTAATGGGCACATTATTGGGTCAGAATATCAAGAAATACGCCATATTCTCACTCACCTGCGTCAGCGTTATGATTTTGAATTTCGCGGTTTTGGCGATGTGAATGTCCAACAAGTTATTGACTGGACGGGTCTCTCGCCAGAAGGTGCGAAACTGGCAATGCAGCGTGAAGCCTCAGAACCGCTAATCTGGTTTGGCAATGAGCTCGACTTTGCCAGATTTAACAAATACCTACAGGCAGAGAAACTCTCACTGACTCGCGGTGGCCGTTTTTGGCACGTCATGGGTGTCGAGGCTGGAAAAGGCCCGGCTGTGCATTGGCTCAGTGAACAGTATCGCGTGCGCACTGCTAAACCGATCATAAGCATCGGTCTGGGTGATGGGCCTAATGATATCGGCATGCTTAATGCTACGGATTATTCGGTCATTATTCTCGGTCATCACGACCACCCCATTCAGCTTGAGAAAGAGAAGCACGTTTTTCGTACCAGCCAACACGGACCTGAAGGTTGGAAGCAGGGGCTGGACCAGATAGTCAGCCTGTCATCTACTCCACAACAATAAGGCCCTGTATTAACTGCTGCTGAAGCTGTAAATCTCCTGAGCATTTAGCTCTGCCGGGATTTTAGCTCTACTTAAGTGGTAGTTCTGCGGGTACTTTTAGAGAGGTTCCTATGAGCGATTTTTATCAGGATGGCATCATTACTAATTTTCATAATCTGACCAAAAGAAAATTAGAGGAATTGGAATATGACTTGCAGGTTTTTTCTGGTCGCCGCTCAATGGGCTTGATTCTGCCCTCCCTGTTTTCTGAGCTTGAAGGGCCTGCACTGACCAAGATTGTTGATGAACTGACCAAGGTTCCTTATCTGGAGGAGATTGTTATCGGGCTTGATCGTGCCGACCGTGACCAGTTCCTTTTTGCCCGTGAATTCTTCTCCAGACTGCCGCAACGCCATCGTATTTTATGGAACGATGGCCCGCGTCTTAAAGCATTGGATGAGGAGTTAAAGAAAGAAAACCTGTCGCCGATGGAGCCGGGCAAAGGACGCAACGTATGGTTTTGCGTAGGTTACACGCTGGCCTCGCGCCGCACTACGGTAGTGGGCCTACATGATTGTGACATTGTCACTTATAGCCGGGAAATGCTGGCACGCCTGATGTATCCGGTGGCTAATCCCAACTTCCATTATGACTTTTGTAAGGGCTATTACGCACGCGTGGCCGATGGCAAGTTCAATGGTCGCGTGGGTCGCCTGCTGGTCTTTCCATTGCTGAAATCGCTGCAAATCGTTTATGGAACCACCGAGTTTCTTGAATACCTGCGCAGCTTCCGTTATCCACTTTCTGGCGAATTCGCGATGCGCACCCACGTGCTCAACGATTTGCGAATTCCCAGCGACTGGGGTCTGGAGATTGGCGTGCTGTCTGAGCTGCATCGCACTACGGCGACTAAACGTATTTGCCAGGTAGATATCGCCGATAACTATGACCACAAGCATCAGCCGATGTCAGAAGAAGACGCCAGCAAGGGCCTGCAACGCATGAGTATCGACATCACTAAGGCGCTGTATCGCAAGATGGCAATCCTTGGCGTGCCGATCACGTCTGAATCTTTCCGTATCCTTAAAGCGACTTATTACCGGAATGCGCTGGATATGATTGATGGTTTTGAACACGATGCACGTATGAATGGCCTCAAGTTTGATCGCCATAGTGAGGAGTCGGCGGTCGAGCTGTTTTCTGGGGCGATTATGGAGGCGGGATCGGCATTTATCGATACGCCGAGTGAAAAACCGTTTATCCCAAGCTGGAGCCGCGTGCAGTCTGCCTTCCCGGATATGCTTGAACGCCTGCATGATGCCGTTGAAGAGGATAATAAAGGCAACGTTTAACCATCTCGCCGGCAAAATTTTTATCAAGGCCAGTCTTTTTTAACTTCATCTGCCCCCCTTTCCGCAATAATTACCCTCTATCTGGGCTGATTTTTCAGTCCAGAAATTGATCTAGATCAATGAATTAATTTTAGCAGCGTGTTTATTTTTAAAATGAATGAAAATATTTAATGAAATAACATGAAACCTTCTTAATCCCATGACGTTGATAAGCCTCGCGAACCCCTTTAATTTATTCAGAATGATTAATCATCAAAAGCTGCTTTAAGAGTAAAAATAAGCTAAAAAAACAATAAAATTAATCACAGCAGTTTTCTTACGAGCTTTACAATCAATGAGATTAAAGTCTGGATAACCCCGTAAAAAATACATGTCATTGATAGATATAAACTTTATATTTACTTCAATAATGATAACCCTAATGAGGTAATAAACACCCTCGAGATTAAAGTTTATTTAAGAAAAAACCACTCTAAAAACAGGGTTTTTAAGGAAATACCTGCTCTAAAACAGACATTGCTCTTATCACTGATTGCAAAAGATGTTAAAATTGACCCATATCAATATTGCGAGAGCGAAACCTATGATCCCGGAAAAACGTATTATCCGACGTCTCCAATCTGGTGGTTGTTCAATTCACTGCCAAGATTGCAGTATTAGTCAATTGTGCATCCCTTTTACCTTAAACGATCACGAACTAGACCAGCTTGATAACATCATCGAGCGCAAAAAACCGATTCAAAAAGGTCAGGCACTGTTCAAAGCCGGTGATGAACTTAAATCACTCTATGCGATTCGTTCCGGGACCATTAAAAGCTATACCATTACCGAGCAAGGCGATGAGCAGATCACGGGCTTCCATCTCGCCGGTGACCTGGTCGGCTTTGATGCTATCGCCGGGTTACAGCACCCAAGTTTTGCCCAGGCACTTGAAACCTCTATGGTCTGCGAAATTCCGTTTGAAACGGTTGATGACCTTTCAGGAAAAATGCCGAAACTGCGTCAGCAGATGATGCGCCTGATGAGCGGTGAGATTAAAGGCGATCAGGATATGATCCTGCTGCTTTCTAAGAAAAATGCTGAAGAGCGACTGTCTGCGTTTATTTATAACCTTGCCCGCCGCTTTTCCCAGCGTGGATTCTCACAGCGAGAGTTCCGCCTGACCATGACACGTGGGGATATTGGCAACTATCTTGGCTTAACGGTTGAAACGATCAGCCGACTGCTCGGGCGCTTTCAGAAGTCCGGCATGCTTAGCGTGAAAGGCAAATACATTACAATTGAAGACTATAGCATGCTCTCCGTGCTGGCTGGCCACCCTCTCGCGGCCGCGTCTTAAACCCGATACGGGCTATCACAACTTGTAACGGCCAATACCGGATCAACATAACTTTAGTTTATTGATCCGGTTCAATTTATCCCCTGTTCTGTTTCCTCATCCTGGTTTACTCTATAAGTGTGCGTCGGCATATTGCGTCCTCAAGTTTTGATGCAACACAAAAACCGCCGCGTTACTGTCCTGCTTGTTGTCTAGATCAATTTAGTTGTCTAGATCAATTTAGTCGTTTGGATCAATTTATTGGGTTTTGAGTTTCCCTGAGAATTAGCGCCTTATGCGCTTTCAATCACAGATGTTTAGGAGGCTACCTTGGCCAAGTATCAGAACCTTCTGGTCGCAATTGACCCTAACCAGGACGACCAACCGGCCCTGCGCCGAGCGGTGTATCTGGTTCAACGCAACGGTGGGAAGATTAAAGCCTTCCTGTCTATCTATGATTTTTCCTACGAAATGACCACCATGCTTTCCCCGGAAGAGCGCCTTGCGATGCGCAAAGGGGTCATTAGCGAACGTACCGCATGGATAGCCGAACAGTGCCACTATTATGTCGAGGCGGGGATCCCTATCGAGATTAAAGTGGTGTGGAACAACAAACCTTTTGAATCCATCATTCATGAAGTTTTAGTCGGCAAGCATGACTTGCTGCTGAAAATGGCCCACCAGCATGACAGACTCGAAGCGGTGATTTTCACGCCGACCGACTGGAATCTGTTGCGTAAATGCCCTTGCCCGGTTTGGATGGTGAAAGACCAGCCGTGGCCAGAAGGCGGCAAAGCGGTGGTAGCCGTCAATCTGTCGAGTGAAGAGCCGTATCACGATCCGCTCAACATTAAACTGGTTAAAGAAAGCATTGAGCTGGCCTCGCACGTCAACCAGACGGAAGTGCATCTGGTAGGCGCTTACCCTGTTACGCCAATTAACATCGCGATTGAGCTACCAGATTTTGACCCTAGCGTTTATAACGATGCTATTCGTGGCCAGCATCTGATTGCCATGAAGGCGTTACGACAAAAATTCCAGCTGGATGAGAAATATACTCACGTTGAAAAAGGGTTGCCCGAAGAGGTTATTCCAGACCTGGCCGAGCATTTGCAGGCCGGCGTAGTGGTATTGGGCGCAATTGGTCGTACCGGACTTTCCGCAGCGTTTCTCGGCAACACCACAGAACAGGTGATCGACCACTTGAAATGTGATTTGCTGGCGATTAAACCTGATGATTTTGTCTGCCCGATTACTTTGGAACAGATACCGGAAGATCTTAAAGCAGCCGATACAGAATAGCTTCAGCGTCCTGATAACTTTAGCCTTCTAACAACTACAGCGTTCTGAATGTTAGCCACAAAAAAGCCAGTCATGATGACTGGCTTTTTCTTTTATCTGGAAACTGCTTCGCCATTACAGCGCGCGCAGTATTCCTTCCACGCTTTCTTTGGCATCGCCAAACAGCATGTGAGTGTTATCTTTAAAGAACAGCGGGTTCTGAACGCCGGCATAACCGGTACTCATCGAACGCTTGAATACAATCACATTCTGCGCTTTCCATACTTCCAGCACCGGCATCCCGGCGATTGGGCTGCGCGGATCTTCCTGTGCGGCTGGATTAACGGTATCGTTAGCGCCGATGACCAGCACGACGTCGGTGTCGCTGAAATCATCATTGATCTCGTCCATTTCCAGCACGATGTCGTAAGGCACTTTAGCCTCAGCCAACAGAACGTTCATGTGGCCTGGCAGACGACCCGCAACCGGATGAATACCAAAGCGAACTTTGATGCCCTTGGCACGCAGTCTGGCGGTAATATCCTGCACCGGATATTGCGCCTGTGCCACCGCCATGCCGTAGCCTGGAGTGATGATCACCGAGCTGGCGTTTTTCAGCATCTCGGCCACGTCTTCTGCGCTGGCCTCGCGATATTCGCCCATCTCCTCGCTGTCGCCCGTTGAAGAGCTGTCGGTACCAAAACCACCGGCAATCACGCTAATAAAGGAGCGGTTCATTGCCTTACACATAATGTAAGACAGAATCGCACCCGATGAACCCACCAGCGCACCGGTGACAATCAGCAGGTCGTTGCTAAGCATAAAGCCCGCCGCCGCAGCCGCCCATCCGGAATAGGAGTTCAGCATGGAGACCACTACCGGCATATCCGCACCGCCGATAGAGGACACCAGATGCCAGCCAAATACCATCGCGATAACGGTCATGATGAGCAGTGCAAACACCTGAGTCGACACATGGTCAGTGCGAACAAAGATGATAAGCAATATCAAGGAGATAACCAGAGCAGCCAGGTTTAGCTTGTGGCGATTAGGCAGAGCCAGCGGCTTGGACGAGAAAATCCCGCGCAGCTTGCCAAATGCAACGATAGAACCGGTAAAGGTTACCGCGCCGATAAAGATGCCAAGGAACACTTCTACCAGATGGATATTTTCCATCACGCGTTCCATCGGCACGGTGCCGTGGTCAAGATAGCTGTTAAAGCCAACCAGAACGGCTGCCAGACCCACGAAGCTGTGCAGAATAGCCACCAGCTCCGGCATTTGAGTCATTTCAACTTTACGCGCCAGATAAACACCGATCGCGCCGCCGATAACCATGGCCACAATAATCCAGCCAGTGTGACCAGACTCAGGGCCGAGAATGGTCACTACCAACGCGATCGCCATCCCGGTAATGCCAAAAATGTTCCCCTGCCGAGATGTCTCATGCTTAGACAATCCCGCAAGGCTGAAAATAAACAGAATAGCGGCAACAATGTATGCAGCTGTAACTAAACCCCCAGACATATGCTACCCCTTAATTCTTACGAAACATTTTCAGCATGCGCTGAGTGACGGTAAATCCGCCAAAAATATTGATACTGGCAATCAGCACCGCGATGAAGGACAGGAAACTAATCCAGCCACCGTGACCGATTTGCAGCAATGCACCCACGACAATAATGCCCGAAATCGCATTAGTGACCGCCATTAGAGGAGTATGCAGCGCGTGACTGACGTTCCAGACCACGTAATAACCCACCACGCAGGAAAGCGCGAAAACGGTAAAGTGCGACAGGAACTCTTTAGGCGCTACGTCTGCCAGCCAGCCAAACAGCACCACGGCAATCGCCATAATGATGTACTTGGTCCACGGAGACGCAGGTTTGGCTTCGGCCTTGGCAACCGGTGCCTCAACTTTAGCTGCCTGCGGCTGGGCCGACACCTGAATTGGCGGAGCAGGCCAGGTAACTTCACCGGCTTTAACGACCGTGACACCACGCACGACGGTATCTTCGAAATCGATAACGATCTCACCGTTTTTCTCTTTGCACAGCAGTTTCAGCAGGTTAACCAGATTGGTGCCATAAAGCTGAGAAGACTGAGTCGGCAAACGGCTTGGCAAATCGGTATAGCCGATGATTTTCACGCCATTTGGTGTCACGGTAATGGTATCCGCCACGGTCAGTTCACAGTTACCGCCAGTTTGCGCGGCTAAATCGACGATAACACTGCCGGGTTTCATCGAGGCAACCATTTCGCGGGTGATAAGCTTTGGTGCCGGGCGGCCCGGGATAAGCGCAGTGGTAACAATGATGTCAACTTCTTCAGCCTGCGCAGCAAACAGCTCCATTTCGGCTTTAATAAAAGCTTCTGACATGACTTTGGCATAGCCATCGCCATTGCCGGCTTCTTCTTCAAAGTCGAGCTCAAGGAATTCGGCCCCCATACTTTGAACTTGTTCTTTAACTTCTGGACGAGTGTCAAAGGCGCGAACAATTGCCCCCAGACTGCCTGCTGCACCGATAGCCGCCAGACCCGCAACGCCTGCGCCGATAATCATCACTTTTGCAGGAGGAACCTTGCCCGCCGCCGTAATCTGCCCGGTGAAGAAACGGCCAAACTCGTGAGCGGCTTCAACGATTGCGCGGTAACCGGCAATATTGGCCATTGAGCTTAGGGCATCCATGGATTGCGCACGCGAGATACGCGGCACAGAATCCATTGCCAGCGCAGTCACGTTACGTTCAGCAAGCTTTTGGATAAGCTCAGGATTCTGCGCTGGCCAAATAAAGCTCACCAGCGTCGACCCTGCCTGTAATTTATTGATTTCATCGTCAAGAGGCGCGTTGACCTTCATCACGATATCGGATTGCCACGCGGCATCCCCTGCTTCAACCGTTGCGCCGACTGCTTCATACGCAGCATCGTCAAAACTGGCGAGTTTACCTGCGCCCTGTTCGATGGCGACTGTAAAGCCGAGTTTCAGCAGTTGTTCCACCGTTTTTGGTGTTGCTGCAACGCGGGCTTCATTGGACAACCGTTCTCTTGGTATACCAATACGCATAATTATTCCCTTCACCCTTTTATTTGATAACGCTTATCATCAAGTAGATAAAATATTAAAAAACCTGCCGGCTTTGTTTATCGAATATCGCGCCGAATATCTGCACCGAATATCTGACGGACCGTTAGGCGGCATATAACCTACTGAATACTGGATTAATTAGCTACCGGGAAAACTCAGTTATGAGGGTTAAATCACCTAAAAAGCGCATAAAGCACAAACCCTCTGCCAACGGGCTGAATTTCTTAGTTAATTCACTTTATAATTACGATAAAACGAGATGATTCACTCTCTTATTAGCAACAGGATCCTTGTAAAGAGTGAGCTTAAGTGAGAAAAATGTAAAATATTAACATTTATTTTACTTATCCCTTGAATCACTCTACTTATATAAGTTATTAATAGAAAATAAAGTGACCTAAGTAGAGATTAGAGCCTTGCGTTATTTAAAAAATTACCCAAGCGCTCGCCATTATTACATGTAATAATCGGCAGCTAATCTGTTACACATCAATAATTCAGCAAGTTTTATCATTCCTGCGCAAGGTGAAAGGATATTTATGAAGCAGACGAAAACGATCATTGCATCGGCCGTTGTTTTATTAATCTCGCAACTCTCTGTTTTGTCTGTTGCCAAAGCAGCAGAGGAAATCAGTCCCGAGAAAGCAGCTGCCCTAAAGCCTTTTGATCGCATTGCATTTACTGGTCATTTCAATAATCTTAGTGATGTCTCTGAAGAAGCGTCCAGACGCGCCGATAAACAAGGTGCGGCATATTTCTATATCCTGGATACCAACAGCGTTAGTGAAAGCGGTAACTGGCGCGTTGTTGCTGATATTTATCGTAAAGATGCTCCTAAATCGGATCCAAAACCGGTTCTTAACAGTGTTAATGGCGTGAGTGGCATCAAGCAGTTGCCAAAAGAAGTTGCTTTCCAGCTCGAGCCTTTTGACACCGTTTCTATCAGCGGATTATTCCACAGCCAGCCTGACGTCATTGAGGCGGTAGGCGAAGCGGCAAAAGCCAAAGGCGCATATTCGTTCTTTATTGTTCGGCAGATTGCAGCTAATAACGGGGGTAATCAGTACATTACCGCGTTTATCTACAAGAAAGATGCGCCTAAACGCGTGACTCAGAGCGCGGATGCTATTCCGTATAACTCTGATGCAGGGCGTGCTGCGCTGGCAGCCGGTGGTGCAGAAGCGAAGAAAGTTGAAATTCCGGGCGTTGCCTCTTCGAGCACGCCAAGCAGCAATGTTGGCCTGTTCTTCCAGACCCAGTCCTCAGCAGGCAAGCGTTACGCAGTGACTGCACCGAGTGGCAATAAAATTGAAGAAGTTAATGATGTAACCGCCGCGCAGATGACGCCGTTCTCAACTGTCACCTTCACCGGCCACTTCAACAGCATTACCGATGTTTCTCAGGAAGTTGCTAAACGAGCCGATGCTCAGGGCGCCAAGTTCTATCATATTACTCGCCAGTGGCAAAACCAGAGCGGCGGTAACCTGACCGTGACGGCAGACCTGTTTAAGTAATTTGCTTGCGTAGGATGTTTTTGTCACTGACGTCGAGACTGGCTACAACCAAGGACGATAGGTCTTTGGTTGTAGTAGTAAAAGGGCAGTAAAAGAGTAATGAAAGATTGAACACTTACTCTGCGACAGCCCATTAAAGAAGATAGTGAGTGCTGTCGGGTACTTAGTGCTTTGAAGGATCGACCAGTATCTGCACGGCAAGATGCTCATCATTTTGCGTTAAATCTAACGGGTGTTTGCATTCAAGATGGATTGCAGCCAGTTGCTCTTCGGTTAATCCATAAGGCAGATGAATATCTACAGTGTAAATATTTTGCTGTTGAGCTAGTTCAATCAAACGCACAATATTAATCTCGTCGCTGACCTGCGTAGAAACTACCTGCAAAGCCAAAGCATTGAGCGTGTCTTGCTTAGATTTTTCTTGAGTTGTGCGTGATCTCAGCACCATGCCAAAAAAAGGTAATACGCCGTAGATGGCATCGAGAAAACTCCATTGTTTTTTGCACGATGCAGACAGGTATTCCATATAATTAAAGGAAGCTGTTTCACTGCGCGCATCGGGTACCAGGCGACTATCAGCCATCTCCATTCCTCTCGGGGCCAGTGCTAACCAATCTAACGAGTGTTAGAAAAGACCGAACTATTTTGAAGATAATGTTTTGAAACGATAAACACAATCATCTATATAATGGCATAGCTTTATATAATGACATAGTTTATGGCTACTTTGCCAGTGAGTTGAGGAGCTTTCCGCTTTTATAAAGAGACAAAAACTGCGTTAATGGTGACTGTGCCATAGCGTTGATGCCCCGCTCGCGCTATTCTGGAACCCGATTTTTATGTTAACAGCAAACCAATGATTAGAATCGTTTTTGTAGAAGATGACGCCGAGGTAGGCAAGCTGATTGCTGCTTATCTGGGAAAGCATGACATTGAAGTTCTGGTTGAACCTCGCGGTGACACGGCTCAGGCAAGAATTGACCTTGAACAGCCTGATTTAGTGTTGCTTGATATTATGCTGCCCGGAAAAGACGGCATGACGCTTTGTCGCGACCTGCGTCCGGCCTATGAAGGCCCGATTGTGTTGCTGACGTCACTCGATAGCGATATGAACCATATTTTGTCGCTCGAGATGGGCGCCAATGACTACATCCTGAAAACTACTCCTCCGGCGGTGCTGCTGGCGCGCCTGCGTCTGCACCTGCGTCAACGGACCTCGGTGGCTAATGAACCCGAGAAATCCGGGACGCCGATTCAGAAAGGTAATGCCCTGCACTTCGGGCAACTTTGTATTGACCCGGTGAATAGAGAAGTCACGCTCGGTGAAGAAACCATCACCCTGTCCACCTCTGACTTTGACTTGCTGTGGGAGCTTGCTACTCACGCGGGTCGCATAATGGATCGCGAAGCGCTGCTGCTTAACCTGCGCGGCGTAAGCTATGACGGCCTTGACCGCAGTATCGACGTAGCAATTTCCCGACTGCGCCGCAAGCTTTACGACAATGCTCTGGAGCCTTTTCGCATTAAAACGGTGCGTAATAAAGGTTATCTGTTTGCCCCTAATGCCTGGGAGTCGGTGCAGGGATGAGAAAGCTTTTTGTGCAGTTTTTCCTGCTGCTGCTGGTTTGTTTCCTGGTCATGGCAATGCTGGTCGGTCTGGTTTATAAAGTCACCGCAGAGCGTACCGGGCGACAGTCCATGAATGACCTGATGAAAAGCTCGCTTTATTTGATGCGCAGTGAGTTGCGTGAAATTCCCATCCGCGACTGGAACAAGACGATTAGCACCCTTGAACTGAATCTGTCGTTCAAACTGCATATCGAGCCGCTAGGCAAACGCAAACTGAGCCCGGCGCTAGACGCCCAGCTGCGCGACGGAGAAATTATCGCGCTCGATAGCGAATACACCTTTATACAGCGCGTGCCGCGGAGTAATTATGTTCTGGTAGTGGGGCCTATCCCCTATCTGTTTTATATGCATGAAATGCGGCTGTTGGATTTAGGCCTGCTTATCTTCATTGGTTTGTCTTTGGCGCTGCCCGTATTTCTGTGGATGCGCCCGCACTGGCAGGACCTGCTTAAGCTGGAAAACTCGGCACTGCGGCTGGGGAATGGGTATCTGGATGAGCGCACTAATTTTGATTCAACCTCGAGCCTGAATCGCCTGGGGATTGCCTTCAACCAGATGGCAGACAATATCAACACCTTGATTGCCAGCAAGAAACAGCTTATCGACGGGATAGCTCACGAGCTGCGAACTCCACTGGTGCGGCTGCGGTATCGGCTGGCAATCAGTGAGAATCTGCCCGATGCCGAGCAACAGGCCATTAACCGCGATATTGGTCAATTAGAATCGCTCATCGATGAACTGCTGACCTATGCGCGTCTTGACCGTCCTCAGGTGGCGCTGCATTTAACTAAAATCAACTTGCCGGAATGGATTGAAGACAAAGCCGACGATTTCCGACTGGTTAATACCGAACATGAAATCGAGCTTAATGTCACTAAAGCGGCAGATTTTGGCGGTGTAGATTTGCGTTTGATGGAACGCGTGCTGGACAACCTGGTCAACAACGCCCAGCGTTATGCCCGCAATACGCTGCGCATCAGCCTGTGGCTTGAGGGTGAAGAAGCCAGTCTGCAAGTTGAGGACGATGGTCCGGGGATCCCGCCGGAAGAACGTTTGCGCATTTTTGAACCGTTTGTTCGTCTCGACCCAAGCCGTGATCGGGCTACCGGCGGCTGTGGTCTGGGGCTGGCGATTGTACATTCCATCGCCGTTGCTTATCAGGGGCGGGTTATGGTGGATGCCAGCTCGCTCGGAGGGGCCAGCATGCGTTTCAGTTGGCCAATAAAGCCATCATTTAATCTGGCAATCGAACCGCAATAATCGGGCCTGACCCCAGCGAATATTTAGCATGGGTTTCATATTATTTTTTAAAGCATGGAGTAGATCATGACGACAGCTTATTCACAGTTACGCACAACATTCACCCGATTATCACGTTTTAGTCATCTTTCATCTATTGCCGGATGGGATATGCAAACTATGATGCCGCCGGAAGGCAGCAAAGCGCGATCGGAAGCGCTGGCCGAACTTAGCGTGCTTCAGCATCAGATTTTAACTGCGGGTAAAGTCGGTGAATGGCTGGAACAGGCGAAGCAGGAGGACCTCAATGACCTTGAGCAATCCAACCTGCGCGAAATGACTCGCCACTATCAGCATGCGGCGTTATTGCCAGAAAGCCTGGTCGAAGCTAAATCGCTGGCGGGTGCTCGCTGTGAACATGCGTGGCGTCGTCAGCGCCCGGCCAATGACTGGGAAGGCTTTGTCGATAATCTGCGTGAAGTGGTAAGACTCAGCCGCGAAGAAGCAACGCTGCGTTCGCAGGCCGCCGGTATCAGCCGCTATGACTCGCTGTTGGACTTATACGAACCGGGCATGAAAGCCGCCAAACTTGACGTGATTTTCGGTGATTTAAAAACCTGGTTACCTCAGTTATTGCAGAAAGTGGTCGAAAAACAGCAGTCGACTCAGTTTGTACAACCGCAAGGCCCGTTTGACATCGAACAACAGAAACAACTAGGTCAGCAAGTCATGAAACGCCTGGGGTTCAACTTCGATGCCGGTCGTCTTGATATCAGCGCCCATCCCTTCTGCGGCGGTGTGCCACAGGACGTGCGTATCACCACTCGCTACAATCAGGATGAGTTTATCACTGCGATGATGGGTGTTATCCACGAAACCGGTCATGCGCGTTACGAACAAAATCTGCCGAAAGAATGGCTTGGACAGCCAGTGGCGAATGCACGTTCAATGGGCGTTCACGAATCACAAAGCCTGCTATTTGAAATGCAGTTAGGTGCCAGTGATATCTTCCTGAAATCAATTCATCCGCTGATTATCGAGCAGTTTGGCCAGCGTGACGGGTTAGATCTCAACAACTTTATCAATCTTAACCAGCGCGTACAGCCGGGACTCATTCGCGTCGATGCCGACGAAGTTAGCTATCCTGCGCATATTATTCTGCGTTATGAAATTGAGCAGGCGCTGATTGAGGGTGAAATCGAAGTTGATGATATCCCGGCGCTGTGGAGCAGCAAGATGCAGCAGTATCTGGGCATTGACACCATTGGTAATTACACCAACGGCTGTATGCAGGATATTCACTGGACCGACGGCGGCTTCGGCTACTTCCCAACCTACACGCTGGGGGCGATGTACGCTGCGCAGTTATTCCAGACGGCGAATAAAGCAATTCCGACATTGCAGGATGATATCAGCCGTGGCGATCTCACCGCCCTATTCCAATGGCTTAATCAGAATATCTGGCAGCACGGCAGTCGTTTCTCAACCGATCAGCTGATGACTCAAGCTACCGGTGAAACGCTGAATACCGATTACTTCCGTAAGCATCTCGAAAGCCGTTATCTGTAATCGCGTTAATTACTGTAAAAAGCATAGATTGAAATTCTGCCCGGTTCTGAGTTTTAGGACCGGGCAAATCGTCCCGCCAACCTGCCCAGAATTATCTTAATTCACGCGACAGATCTCCCTGATTTACCAACATTTTTGCTGCTTCAGAGACCCCAGGTAACGAGCAATAACAGTATGTTGTAACTAAGTGGGCTTTTTCAATGTACAAACCACCATCAAAAATCACTCAAGCAACTGATAAATAATAAGTTAATGGTTTGTACATAGCGTTACACGCCGAAACCAATCACTCACGGACACCAGACGCTAACAGGCCTAGTATTCATTCACCGGCCCCGCAGTGGGGTGGATACACAAATTAAAATTCTGAGGAATTAACGATGAAAAAAGTATTAGCTCTGGTTATTGCCGCTGCAATGGGCCTGTCTTCTGCAGCTTTCGCTGCTGAAACTACAACTACTGCTCCAGCTGCAGCAGCAACTACCACCACTACTGCTGCTCCAGCGGCTAAAGCTCCAGTTGCTAAAAAGCACACTGCTGCTAAAAAGCGTACTACTAAGAAGCATACTGCCAAGAAGCCAGCTGCTAAGAAAACTGTAGCTCAGAAAGCTCAGGCTGCTAAAAAGAAGACCGCTACTAAGAAGCACGTTGCTAAGAAGCCAGTAGCTCAGAAAGCACAGGCTGCTAAAAAGAAAACTACTTCTAAGAAACACGTTGCTAAGAAGCCAGTAGCTCAGAAAGCTCAAGCTGCTAAAAAGCACACTACTAAGAAACACGTTGCTAAGAAGCCAGTAGCTCAGAAAGCTCAAGCTGCTAAAAAGCACACTACTAAGAAACACGTTGCTAAGAAGCCAGTAGCTCAGAAAGCTCAGGCTGCTAAAAAGCACACTACTACTAAGAAACACGTTGCTAAGAAGCCAGTAGCTCAGAAAGCTCAGGCTGCTAAAAAGCACACTACTACCAAGAAACACACTGCTAAGAAACCAGCAGCTAAGAAATAAGTCTTTGTGAGCAAATCGTCTCACCATTATCAAGACTGATTATTTGACACCCGGTTCGCCGGGTGTTTTTTTCTCCAGCCTCCCCCCAAGCAAAATTCACAACGGGGATATCCATTAGGCAATCTTGAGGTATTGATGGACGATGCTGCGACGCTACCTGTTCGAAATTACCCTAAGTTCACTGATTCTTTGCGGCCTGATCACGTTATTCTTTTATTTGTAATCGAAACGTTATCCCCCTGTCAGAATAATCAGAAACAGTTTTAATACGAGTTATCTCTACCTCCTATTTCCTGAAAGCTATAACCAGCTATAATTAAAATCTTATTTAACGACTCCCGGTCATTCCCCCGCAATCAAGGTCAAAACGATATGCGCATAGCTTTACCGCTTGTCTTGTGTTTTTTCTGCTTCGCTCTTCCTGCTCATGCTGACTCTTCCGATTCCGACAGTGACTCAGACAGTTCCACTATCAGCCTTAAAGAGAAAACTGCCCTGTTTTTTGGCCAGGATCATCGCACCCACGTTAGTGAAGTTAAAACCTGGCCTTGGCAGGCGATTGGACAGATTGAAACTGCCAGTGGCAACCTGTGTACTGCAACACTGATTGCAAAGGATTTAGTGCTAACCGCCGGTCACTGCGTGATGGCGCCTCCGGGCAATCTTGATAAAGTCATCGCGCTGCGCTTTGTATCTCAGCACGAGAAATGGCGTTACAAGATAACTTCCCTTGAGACTCTGGTTGACCCTACGTTGGGTAGAAAGCTCAAAGCAGACGGTGATGGCTGGATTGTTCCGCCTAAAGCCGCGCCTTTTGATTTCGCGCTGGTTCGTATCACTGATACCCGACACAGATTGCCGATTAAACCGCTGCCACTTTGGCAGGGCACGCATGATGAGTTGAATGCCGCGTTGAAGGCCAACGGTCGCAAGGTGACTCAGGCAGGATATCCAGAAGATCATCTCGACGATTTATACAGTCATCAAGATTGTTTAATTACAGGATGGGCACAACCGGGCGTCTTGTCACACCGCTGCGATACGCTGCCTGGCGACAGTGGTTCGCCGCTGCTTATCAAGCAGAATGACAAATGGACGTTAATGGGAATTCAAAGCTCAGCGCCAGCCGCGCAGGATCGTTATTTGGCGGATAACCGCGCCCTATCCGTTCCGGCAATCAGGGACGCGTTGATTAAATTAAGCGGTAACGAGCTGGCCAATTAGGCCAGCTGCTCCATGGTTTGCAAAATACGCTTGTCCGAAATAGGATAAGGCGTTCCAAGCTGCTGCGCGAAGTAACTCACGCGCAGCTCTTCAATCATCCAGCGCACCTCTTGCACTTCCTCACTGGCCTGACGTACCGGCGGTAATTTATTAAACCACTGCTGCCACTTCTGCTGCACACTCTCAACTTTTAGCATTTGCGCGCGATCGCGATGCGGATCTACTGCCAGTTTTTCCATACGTCTTTCAATCGCCTGCAAATAACGCAGGGTATCTGGCAAACGCTTCCAGCCATTTTGCGTCACAAAACCGCGATAAATCAGGCCCGACATCTGCGCCTTGATGTCTGACAGCGCCAGAGCAAGGGTCATATCGATGCGCCCTTTCAGACGTTTATTGATATTAAAGACCGTGGTCAGAATCTGCTCCACCTGAGTCGCGATGCTCACCACCGTTTCATTTAGATGGGCGCGAACGTGCTCGTGCAGTTTACCAAAGCTGTCTTCATTCCATACTGGCCCGCCAGATTCAGCAACTAGCTTGTCAATACCGCAGGAAATACAGTCATCTATCAGGTCCAGAACTTTGCCGTAAGGGTTAAAATACAGCCCCAGCTTGGCCTTGTTTGGCAGCTTTTCATGCAGATACTTGATAGGCGATGGAATATTAAGCAGCAATAAACGACGCGTGCCACGCCACATCGCCTGCGACTGCTCGAGCTCGCTGTCGAACAGCTTAATGGCGATGCTATCTTTCTCATCCACCAGCGCCGGATAAGCCTTGACCTCATAACCGCCGCGTTTCTGCTCGTAGCAATCTGGCAGCGTCCCAAAACTCCAGACGTGCAGATTATTCTGCTCAATCCCGTCGTCAGCGACCGCAGACAGCGTTTGTTGCACCTGTTCTTTAAGAGTAGATTTTAACGCCGTCAGGCTTTTGCCTTCTCGCAGCATTTTGTTTTTATCGTCAACCACGCGGAATGTCATCTTAAGATGATCCGGCACCTGCTCAAGCTGCCACTCTTCACGTGACACCGTCACGCCAGTCATTCGACGCAACTCACGTTCCATAGATTCCAGCAGCGGCAGTTCAAACGGCGTCGCGCGGCCAAGAAAAGCATCGGCATAGTTAGGTGCAGGCACGAAATTACGGCGAACAGGCTTGGGCAATGACTTAATCAAGGCCATGATCAGTTCACGTCGAATCCCCGGGATCTGCCAGTCAAACCCCTGCTCTTCAATCTGGTTAAGCAGCGGCAGTGGAATATGCACCGTCACGCCATCCGCCTCACTGCCTGGCTCAAACTGATAAGTCACGCGCAGCTTGATATTGCCCTGATGCCAAAAGTTAGGATAGTCATGAGCGCTGATTTTACCCGCACCCTCTTTGATCAGCATGTTCTTTTCGAAATTCAGGCTGTCAACGGGCTGGGTCTTCCACCAGGTATCAAAATGTTTTCCGGATACAACATCGTGACCGATCCGCAGGTCATAAAACTGGAATAACGTTTCTTCATCGACCAGAATATCGCGGCGGCGAGACTTGTGTTCCAGCTCTTCAACCTCGGCGCGCAGGCGTAAATTGTCGCGGAAGAAGGCATGACGCGTTTGCCAGTCGCCTTCCACCAGCGCGTGACGAATAAACAGTTCGCGCGAGACAACGGCGTCGATATTGCCGTAATTAACCCGCCGCGCCAGAACAATCGGCAGGCCAAACAGCGTGACTTTTTCCGTCGCCATCACCGCGCCCTGCGCCTTTTCCCAATGCGGCTCGCTGTAGCTGTACTTCACTAAATGCTTAGCTAAAGGTTCAATCCACTCGGGTTCAATTTTAGCGGCAATACGCCCCCACAACCGGCTGGTTTCAACCAGTTCGGCCACAATCGTCCATTTAGGCGGCTTCTTGAATAGCCCTGAACCTGGGAAGATAGCGAAACGGGCATTCCTTGCGCCGGTAAACTCCTGCTTTTCAACGTCTTTCTGCCCAACGTGCGAAAGCAAACCGGTGAGCAATGAGCAATGCACGCTGCGATAATCGGCAGCGGTACTATTGATACGCAGGCCCAGCTCTTTTACCACCTGACGCAGTTGGGTATAGATGTCTTGCCATTCACGGACGCGCAAATAGTTCAGATAATCACTGCGGCACAGCTTGCGGAACTGGGCCGAAGACAGCGCTTTTTGCTGCTCTTGCAGGTAATCCCACAGATTAACAAAGGCCAGAAAATCAGAGTCTTTGTCTGCAAAACGGCGATGTTTCTCATCAGATGCCTGCTGTTTATCGGAAGGCCGTTCGCGCGGGTCCTGAATAGACAGCGCGGCAGTAATAATCATCACCTCGCGAAGACAGGCATTTTTTTGTGCCTCAAGCACCATACGCGCCAGACGCGGGTCAACCGGAAGCTGAGCCAGACTGCGCCCTTGTTCCGTCAGCGTATAACGTCCGTTTTGCGGATTATTGATAGCCCCCAGTTCTTCCAGCAGGCGCACGCCGTCCTGGATATTGCGCTTGTCTGGAGCTTCAACAAAGGGAAACGCCGAGATATCGCCAAGCCCCAGCGAGGTCATTTGCAGAATAACGGACGCCAGATTGGTACGCAAAATCTCGGGGTCGGTAAACTCTGGGCGCGACAGGAAGTCCTGCTCCGAGTAAAGACGGATACAAATCCCTTCCGATACGCGCCCGCAGCGGCCCTTACGCTGGTTAGCCGAAGCCTGTGAAATCGGCTCAATCGGCAAACGCTGCACTTTAGTGCGGAAACTGTAACGGCTGATGCGCGCGGTGCCAGGGTCAATCACATATTTGATCCCCGGCACGGTCAGTGACGTTTCTGCCACGTTGGTCGCCAGTACAATTCGGCGACCAGAATGTGACTGAAACACGCGGTTTTGCTCGCTGTTCGATAACCGCGCATACAGTGGCAGAATTTCGGTATGCGGCAAATCAAGGCGATTTAGCGCGTCGGCGGTATCACGAATCTCGCGTTCGCCACTCATAAAGATCAGGATATCGCCGCGACTTTCATGCCCCAGCTCGTCAACGGCGTCGAAAATCGCCTGTAGCTGATCGCGATCGGTATCATCGGCATCGTCTACCACCGGACGATAACGCACATCCACCGGGTAAGTACGACCTGATACTTCAATGATTGGCGCATTATTAAAATGCTTTGAAAAACGCTGTGGATCGATGGTCGCCGAAGTAATAATGACTTTGAGATCGGGGCGTTTTGGCAATAGCTGGCGTAAATAACCGAGGATAAAATCGATGTTAAGACTGCGCTCGTGCGCCTCATCGATAATCAGCGTGTCGTACTGCATCAGCATGCGATCTTGCTGAATTTCAGCCAGCAGAATACCGTCAGTCATCAGCTTGACCAGGGTATTTTCACCCACCTGATCGTTAAACCGGACTTTATAACCGACGGTGTTACCGAGGCTGGTTTCCAGCTCGTCCGCAATACGATTAGCTACAGTACGCGCCGCCAGTCTGCGGGGCTGCGTATGTCCAATCAGCCCTTTGATACCCCTGCCCAGTTCCATGCAAATCTTGGGGATCTGAGTGGTTTTCCCTGAACCAGTTTCACCCGCAACGATAACCACCTGATGGTCACGAATTGCCTCGAAGATATCCTGCTTCTTCTGGCTGACCGGTAAATTGTCCGGATAAGTGATTTTTGGACGCGAAGCTTCACGGGCGCTGACTTTTTGCAGCCCCTGGTGAATCGCGCTTTCCAGTTCTTGAGTGAGACCTTGCAGTGCCTGAGGGTCATTAACTTTTTTCGCGCCCTGCATACGACGTTGCAGGCGTTGTCGGTCACGTAGCATCAGCCCGTCAAGTTGTGCTGATAGTGCCGCGAGCGGTGATTTCACGTTCGAGATTCCTTGATGGTCGGCAGGCGCTGGCCTTACCTGAATAACACTATGTTATCACAAGCGATGTTTTGACAGATGTTGTTTTAATAAAGCAATCTTTTGGCAATTGTTAAGCCATCTTTTGGCAAAGCCATGGGTGCTGTGTGGCATTTGTTAAGCCATCTTTTGGCAAAGCCATCGGTGCTACAGCAAGGCGGCAACTGAATAAGTCCCGATGAGCTGACAAGTAGTCAGTGATTCGGGCTTGCGAAGAAAGCCAACGCCGCTGTAGTGCCCATGGCGAAGCCAAAACGGTTGTTCAAAAAATTTGGATGTAGATCTCGAAATATTGCACTATCACTTATCAGAATTTATGAATAAAGTAATTAGCATTCTCGGGACAGTTTGTCCCTGTATGATCCACACTCAGTGAAGGAATTATAAATGAGTAAAGTACTGGTTCTGAAATCAAGCATTTTGGCTAATTTCTCTCAGACTAACCAACTGGCAGACTACTTCGTTTCTCAATTCCAGGCCGCTAACAGCGCTTCTCAGGTTACCGTGCGTGATTTAGCTGCACAACCTATCCCTGTTCTTGACGGTGAGTTGGTTGGCGCACTGCGTCCATCTGATGCTCCTCTTTCTGCTCGTCAGGAAGAAGCACTGGCTCTTTCAAATGAGCTTATCGACGAACTGCAGGCTAACGACGTTATCGTTATCACTGCTCCAATGTACAACTTTAACATCTCAACTCAGTTGAAGAACTACTTTGACCTGGTTGCTCGCGCTGGCGTGACTTTCCGTTATACCGATAAAGGGCCAGAAGGTCTGATCAAAGGTAAACGCGTTGTTGTTCTGACCAGCCGTGGCGGCATCCATAAAGATACCCCTAGCGACCTGGTTGCTCCATACCTGAGCCTGTTCCTGGGCTTCCTGGGTATGACCGACGTTGAATTCGTATTCGCTGAAGGTATTGGTTACGGCCCAGAAGTTGCCGCTAAAGCCCAGGCTGATGCGAAAGTTGCTATCGACGCACTTATCAAACAAGTTGCTGCTGCTTAATTTTACAACGACATTAGCAACCACACTATCGGGCCACTGATTGTAGAATCGTTTTAGGCTGGTCGTGCTGTTGTAGAAAAATGTAGTCGTAAAAATAATAAATGCCTCACGTAACACTGAGGCATTTTTAAAGCTTATTTTTGCAACCACAGGCCATTAATCCCGCGCACATATTCTCCTTTCCCCGCGCGCTGCACCAGTTTTTGCCCGGCAAGCTTTGCTACATCCGCGGTACTGACCTGATTATTTTCTGCAAGTTGCTGATACTGCTGTTCACGTGCCTGATTGATACGGGTTACCAACGCCTGCGTTTGCGCGCTCTGTTTGACCGGAGCCAAATAACCTGACAACGTTTCACCCACCAATCCCTGCTGCTTGGCCTGCTCAACGGTCAACGCCAGCGCCGTATTGCACCAAAGACTGGCGCACAGCAAGGCCAGTATCAGTAATCCTCTTCTTTTCAATGACTTCATCGTCTTAATCCTTACAAAAAATCGCCTTTGTCCCTAAAAAAGATCGCTCTTGTTCTTCAACAGATCTTCGACGTCTTTATCTACTTTGATGTGGATTTCATGCTCAATCTTGACGTTCATATTGATGGTAATTGGCGTAGTCGGGGTCGCAATTTCAATACGCGGAACACAGCCGCTGAGCATTAACGGCAGCGTGACGGCAGATATACAGGTAATTATTGACTTCATTTTGTGTTCCTTGATTCGTTATCCTTGCCAACGGCAGCAGACTGGTTCGAGACAGTAAGCTGTTGTTGCAGCCATTCCTGTAAACTGTCGCCGAAGCGCAAACTGCGCCACAGCTGATAGACATTTTCCTGATGAGTGTAATTAAGGCGAATTTCCTTTTTATGGTGATCGCTATTATTAACCCCGTTGATTTGTGCCGCCATGGTTAACTCGCCGAGATTATCCAGATTAACCTTGGCATATGAATGATAAATCTCGAGATATTGCAGCAACTGGATAACCAGGCCATTAGCAATATTACCGCCGGCCATAGCCTTGGCAAAATCAGGATCCAACCTTAGCGTCACGCCACCATCATTGGCAATCCAACCGTTGTGAATGAGCCAACGTGGATTCTCGACATACAGCGGCAATTCTCCATCAACCCTGCCAGACATAGCTATCTGCTTAGATTTCAGCCCGGTAAACAGCGCGCTTAAGTCAATTCTCTGCAATCTAAGCACGGCTGCGTCATGCTGCGGCAGTCGCAAAGCCGAAAGACTCACGTGACCCAGCAAGGCATCCAGGCCAACATTAGTCAGTTGCAAAGGAGATTTTTCGCTCCATGGATAACTTCCTTGCAGCTCGGCAGTGATATTTTTCACCGAGAATAAATTATTAATTTCGCCAATCTTCAGGCTGACCGGCATCTTGTTACCGAACTGCCAGACCTGATTTTTCAGTCGATATGACAGAGAGAAATCAAGCCCGCTTAAATCACCGTCTTTCAACCACATACTGCCATTTTGAACCACCCAATGCCCACCGGCAATAAAGCCCTGACCGCGAGCTGCCGAAAACGCGGACTGGGCATAGAAAG
This sequence comes from uncultured Gammaproteobacteria bacterium, assembly GCA_963747655.1. Classification (GTDB taxonomy): domain Bacteria; phylum Pseudomonadota; class Gammaproteobacteria; order Enterobacterales; family Enterobacteriaceae; genus Rouxiella. Next base: position 443,918 of record CAVVFS010000002.1, read on the forward strand.
TGCCGCCACGTAATTTGATATTGAGATCCGGCGTCAGCAAGGTTTGGAAGGCTGTGAGATCCTGTTTCGGCCACCATCCCTGACCACGCAGGCGCTCGCCGTCCCAGCGTCCGCTCAGGCGTATAGGGCCAATTGGCAATGCTTCAAGCTGGCCTTTGAGAATAATATTCATCGGGCTATCGCCCTTAAACGCCAGTGTAAGATCAGCGGGAGGTAAATAACCCTCGTTTTGCAGACTCATTCTCTGCGCCACCAGCTTAAGCTCGCCGTTAAAAGCAGGCTGAGAAGCCGGAAGCAGCGCACTGTAGCGTTCGGGAACGGGCCGCTGCCAGACAATAGGCTGAGTCAATGTCAGTCGCGGCGCGTTAACCGTGACCAGGCCATATTGCAAATGGTCAAAACCTGCCGAAAGCTGGTTTAGCGTCAGGAGATTATTATGCCAGCTACCTTTGCCGGCTACGTCCCAACTGCCGTCGAGCGGTGGCAAAGAACCTTTACCCCAATATTTGAAATCCCAAGCCCCTTTATCAGGCCAGAAATCCTGCGATTTACCGTCCAGATGGAGATCTATCGCGCCCCAATAGTCATCCCTGCCCTTAACAATTGCCTGCAACGGCCCGCTAACTCCGGCGGCACTGACTGTGATACCCGCCAGCGGCCAGCGCGCATCCTGCAAGTTTAAAGTCGGCGTCGGTTTGCCCCAGGCCCGCAACAACGCACCGCGATGCAGCGCAATCAGCGGATTTAATATCGAGCCGGTCAAGGTTCCCGGGAAAGAGGCGCTGAGCGAAAGCTGAGGTAAGTTAGCCTGCCCCGTCAACTGGAAAACGATATTACTGTCGAGCAACCCGACCTGACCCGGCCCGAGCGTCAATACGGCGTTAGCTTTACCGTTATGCCCCTGAGTTAATACATTTAATCGGCCACTGAGCGTGGTCTGATTAAAATTATCGCTCCAGTTATTTAGGGTCAGATTAAGCCCACCCGACAGTGGCTGCTGCGTATAAGGCCAGCGCCACTGCCCTTGAGTAATGATTAACTGCTTATTGCCCAGAGCCCACGGCATACTCACCAGCGGTAGCGATTCGCCCTGCTCGACCAGCTTGAGCTCGCCGCGTTTGTCCTGCCAGTTCAGACTGACATCCAGCGGATGCGGCACCAGAGCAGTACGCAATTGCCCACGCAATTCGCCTTGTAACGGCAGGCTGTTTAACCCGGCGGGAACCGTCAACTTGCCAGAAAGCTGGATAGGATCGCTGCCACCGGGCGGCGTCAGACTTAATGAGTCAATCGCTAGCTGACTCTGATTGTCTAACTCTGCATCAAAACTCAGCGCCGCTCCCTGATAATGCAACTTTTGGTTTTGCCCATCATTAATGAGCACTAAATCCCCCGCATACTGCTGCCAGGGAGTGACGTTAAGCCTGGCGATATGCAACTGGCCGAGAGGCAGCTGTTTTTGAATATTTGGCAATGAAAGCGAATTACTGGAACCCTGACTGGCGGGTAACTGGCTCAGACAAGTCGTATCGAGATCTAATTCGCCTAGTTGAAGATGCCAGCCGTCCGGCTGTTTTTCCAGACCGATATCTGCCGCATTCGCCAGCACACACTGATTCGCCAGATAACGCGCATCCGGCAAGTACCATTTTCCTTGCGACCAACGCGGAGAAGATGAAAATACCAACTGCGTCCCCTGCGGTAGCCAGTGTTTTGCAATTGCGGGTAGCCACTGCGGGATTGTTTTCCACAGAATCGCCAGCAACAGCGCCAGACTCCCGACCACGGCCAGAAACGTCAAAATGAGACGTTTACATCCTTTTTTCATGAAATATCCTGATATTTTCTTACCCCTTGCAGAATAACATAAAATCTTTTTTTGCCTTCCCTTACCCTTTGTCTCTTTAAAGGTGGGATGCTAGTTTTTAATCAGCGTTTCTCAATAATGGACTATTAACTTGCAGGAACATAAATCATGAAGATAGCAGTTTATGGAACTAAAAATTACGACCGAAAATACTTTGAGCTCGTTAACCAGCATTACGGCTATGAATTGGTGTTCTTTGACTTTATGCTCAGTTTGCCAACGGCTAAAACCGCCGCCGGCTGCGACGCAGTCTGTATTTTCGTGAATGATGACGGCAGCCGCGAAGTCCTGCAAGAACTGGCCGCGCTCGGAATAAAAAAATTGGCATTACGCTGCGCCGGATTTAATAACGTCGATTTAGAGGCGGCGAAAGAGTATGGCATTGAAGTGGTTCGCGTACCCGCCTATTCCCCAGAGGCAGTCGCGGAACACGCTGTTGGTCTGATGCTGTCACTCAACAGACATATTCACCGCGCTTATCAACGCACGCGCGAGGCTAATTTTTCGCTAGAAGGTTTAACCGGCTTTAATATGCATAATCGCACTGCCGGGGTTATTGGCACGGGGAAAATTGGTCTGGCGGCACTGCGGATATTAAAAGGCTTTGGCATGCGCCTGTTAGCATTCGATCCCTATCCTAATTCGCTGGCACTAGAATTAGGTGCTGAATATGTCAGCCTCGCGACCTTATACGCTGAGTCCGATATTATTTCATTACACTGCCCGCTCACGGCCGAGAATCATCATTTACTCAATCAAGAGTCATTTGACCAAATGAAAGACGGCGTGATGATTATCAATACTAGCCGTGGCGCATTGCTCGATGCCAACGCGGCTATCGAAGCCTTGAAGCAGCAAAAAATTGGCGCATTGGGTATGGACGTTTACGAGAACGAGCGCGACCTATTCTTTGAAGATAAATCAAACGAAGTGGTGCTCGATGACGTTTTCCGCCGTCTGTCATCCTGCCACAATGTCCTCTTTACCGGACACCAGGCGTTTCTGACCAGTGAAGCATTAACCAGCATTTCAGAAACTACGCTCCAGAACCTTTCTCAAATCACCAACGGTGAACACTGCCCAAATAGCGTAACGGTATGAAAAGCTGATTAAGTTGAGTGCGTATCGTCACATTCAGGGCGACCAATCCCCTCATAAGCTGTTGGTATTTCGCCCGGGCTTCTTCTAGTTTTGACAAGCGTTCCGGGCCTTCCTCAAAGCCATTGGCGCTGTGGTGAAAGTTCCGGGCTTTTTTCTAGTTTTGACAAGAGTACCGGGCCTTCTTCTAGTTTTGACAAGAGTTACGAGCCTTCCTCAAAGCCATTGGCGCTGTGGCAAGGCGGAAAAGGAGGGAGTCCCGATGAGCTGACATGAGTCAGTGATTCGGGCGAGCGAGCGCATCCAACGCAGCCACAGCGTCAAGGGCAAAGAGGAAACAATTCAGGTGCAGGAACCGTTTAGCACTGCACCTTCAGCGCAGCGTCGGCCGTTGGACATTTGACACATACCGACCGAGGTGCCGTCTAGCTGGCGGGTTAGCTGGAGGCTTCCGCCTGCCATGGAGCAGGCTGCGGCGGCCGGGCTGTTGTTGAGACTACGAGCGATATTGAAACTATCGGCCTGCTGAGGTACGTCTGCTGCTTCATTATTATGACTGCTGCATGCAGCTAAAACGAGTGTGGCTCCAGCCAGTAGAATTCGTAACGCTGTTCTCATTGACCCTGCTCCAGGATGATTGTTTGTATAATTTTAATGAATATCATCATAGCCGAGCTTTTCTGCTAGCGTCGACCCCAGAAAAGAAGTAAATAGCCAGTTTTCTTAAAAATTTATATCCTGAAACATATTATTTCCGTTTGTTATCCATTTAGGTCATTAAAACGACACTCATTAACCCGAATTTCTTCTTAAATCACATAAAATAGATTACGAAAATGAAATAATAACGGCAGGAGGAAATAACTATGCTGACAGATTTTTTATTACGAATTGCCCTAGCCGGGATCCTGGGTGGTTTAATTGGAATTGAAAGACAGTTAAGAGCCAAGGAAGCAGGATTACGTACCCATATTTTGGTAGGCATTGGTAGTGCGATGTTTATGATCGTATCAAAATATGGTTTTGACGATATTCTCAACCAAACTCATGTCAGTTTTGACCCGAGTCGCGTCGCTGCACAGGTGGTTAGCGGAATGGGTTTTCTCGGCGCGGGTACAATCATTATCCAAAAACAGATGGTCAAAGGGCTGACCACCGCGGCCGGGCTTTGGGTCACTGCCGCAATAGGCCTGGTAATTGGTAGTGGGCTTTATCAGATTGGTATTTACGGAACGGTATTAACCCTGCTGGTGTTAGAAGTCTTCCGCCAAATAAGTAACCGTTTTATTGGCCATCATCACCTGATTGAGGTTCGCCTGAAACCGCAAAGCGTTCCATTGGTATTAATGCAGCTGCAAAAGATGCGCATTCGCCCCGGACATATTAAAGTCAGTCAAAAAGATGAGGATGATAATAAATGTGACCTGTTGATTGAAGTGGTGTTATCACCTCGTCAAAAGCTTGACACATTATATGAGGCGATTATGTCGATCGAGGGTATTAAACGGATTGACGTCAATTAATTCTGAATTATTTCTAAATTATCCCTAAAACACCCCGCTAAAAAGGTAAGCCTATAAAGGGTTTACCTCCTCCCTTTAAAATAAGATTATTTAAATAATTAAAAGCAAACCCTCACATTTCGCTCAAATTTTTTTACAGAATAAAGTAAGTCTTGAAAATCAATATTTGAAACCCTGTAGTTAATACTTAAAAAGATAACAATTAAATAATATCAGTGTAGACAGTTAAACTACAACACACCTTGTTCAAGAACAATCAGGAATTAATAAACAGTGAATATTGAATCGACTTCAAAAATATAACGTCCTCAATCTTACCGCCTTCAAATCAACCGGAGAAAACCGTTATCCCCGAGGATATAAAAGTTAAGAACTCGCCTAAACAGCCAAACTCATTTCAGGATTTGGCAACCGTTGCTCTGCCTTACAAAGTAACGAATGATTATAACGTTCTGAGGATACCAAAAGGTTCATCCCTGCTCCTGGCGCTCGATGAGACACGAAAACTAGTAAGCCAGTATGTTGAAGCAAGAAGTACCAAGAGTTTAGAGACCTTCGTAGTTTATTGCTTTGATTTTGATGATGTCCTGGCTGAGAGTCATTGTAATGACAAAGGCTATAGCTTACATATTCAGGGCGTGAAAAATGCGCAAGACGCCGAGGCTCTGGTCGCGGCTACCGCCAAGATGCTTATAAAAACGGTCAAAGACAGCAGCTACAACTGTATTATTACCTCTAGACTTGGTGAAGAAGAGATCCCAATAATCCAGAGCTTTCTTGATAAGAATCATATAGCCGAAGCCTTTCCACAAGAATCCTTATTATTTTTAGGATGCGAGTCAAAAGAGTGCGAGGCAGAAGAGATCGATGATAATCCAAAATTAAAATATACGGAGTTATATACAGACTCTGATAAATATAGCAGAAGCAGTATATATACTAGCAAAGGGATTTATGTCGTCGCAGAGGAAAATAAAGGATTTATTGCACAAGATATTGTAGAAAGCTACTGCGCTAAAAATAATGTTCTGATGAAAGACGTCTTAATTGTATTTTTCGATGACGATATAACACACCATGAAGAATTTGAAAGTCTTAAATATTATATGAAGCCTGAAACGCCTACAATACTTTCAGTTCATATGCCGACTCTTCCTCGCGTGCCGAGTTTGAACAAATCATTACTGAAATTAAATTCAACACTCGACATAATGCTCAATTGCCAATATAAAACGCATCAGTTGCATGGCATTTAGCTTAAAATAATTGGGCAACCGCTGGCTGCCCAATTTGACTCTCTTGATTACCCTATTTATTAATCTATTTAACCCATGCCGGCAATGACGTTAACCAGGTATCGCTTCGCGCCTCAATCACAGCTCCCTGTGTGGCTTCCATAGGGTTAACGGCTTTAGATTTTAAGACCTTTGGCAGCTCAAAGGTTGCTGAACGGATCTGCTGCTGATATCTCGGCTTACCCAGCCCGTTGTCAGCCCATGACAGCAGCGGAATTATCCGCACCCGGCTTTGATCAAGGCTCTTATAAGGCCATGGTGTAGACTCATTAGAATACTGAGCCATAAAATCTAGCGCTTTTAGTACACTACTGCCGTTATGAGTCTTATATAGCCAAAGATTTTGCCCGTCTACCTTCTGTGATAATACAGCCAGCAGACTGATGGCCTGCAAATTAAAATAGCTGTAATGGAAAGAACGCGTGCGCGCTAATTCCAGCGGCTGAGTTCCATCTGGTTTAAGCTGAGTCTCGAGCTTGCTTTCCGTTAACGCGACCATCTGCTTAATTAGCTCGGGTTTATTGAGATACCAGGCAATTCCTGCAACCTGCGTCGCGTACCAGTTGCCATGATTATTCTTGGCTTCACTTTCTTTAATAGCAATAGGACTGGTTTGCAGCCAGTGTAAATACTGCTCCATCCACTGATTAATTGCCTGCTGGTCTTCAGCGGTCCATGCAGGGTTATTGCGCAGCAAAAACAGAGAGTCGACAATACGAATAGAGAAATAGCGGCCATCAAGAACGCCAGCATTTCTTCCCGCCGTTTTACCTGGTATTCCCTGTGCATAATTTAGATTCGGATTCATGCGCGTTTGCGGCGAAATAAACCAGGTACGCAACATGCTCACCGCTTTATCGGCATAACGCTGTTCGCCAGAGAAATACCATGCCAGCGTCAGGTCCTGAACTCTGGCGGTAAATGTCGCGAGCCGGACACCGTCACTCTGGTCATTTTTACTGGCGGGATCAACCTGCCCATCACGACGGATCCACGGCAGCCCATCTGCCTTGCTCGCATCTGGCCACCAGTAAGCGCTCAGACTCAGATAGTCGTGCTTGCTGCCACTTGGCGGGGTCATGCCCTTTTCGGTGACGCTGAGATTGGGGAATTTAAGGTCACGGTTAGCTGCATTAAGTAAGCTTTCATAAGCCTGCTGAGTCGGCGGCGCAGCTATGCCGTCTGCGAGTTGCTGCTTCACTTTAATCAAATTATTGGCCTGCATAAATGCCAGCGCATTAGGGCCTGATTCAAGAGCATAGGCCGATGAACAGATGATTGAGGTCAGAATAGCTATCGCGACAGATGTTTTTACCAGAGGCCCTTTCATTCCTTTTCCCACTGTAAAATTTAAAGTTACAGTACTGTACTTAAGTTACAGCACAACACTTAGGTCACAACATTATAATTAAGTTACAGCACTATACTTAAGTTACAGCACTATACTTAAGTTACAACACTATACTATCGAATTAAAACTGCCGAATTAAGGATTTTTATTGAGCAGTTTGTAAAGCTATCTCAGGTAATACAGAATTATAGTTTTCTGGGAACAGAGTTACAGCCAGCGCCTGCACTGGGTTTTATTCAAATAACTATTATAAAATACCTTGTGCTTACGGACACCACAGCTTGTGCAGCGGGCAATAACATAGGTTGAAGGATAAGCTCTTCCAGAGGGAGACATCGCGCCCAAATATTGGAGACTTAGCATCTCCCATCGATGTCGGTGAGGGATAAAGATTGTCCTAACCGGTTTACATGGAAACCTGAAATGGTAATTAAAGAAACAGTTTAAATACTTCCTGTACCATCGTAGAGAAATAGTACCAAGGATAACCTCACCGATTAACAAAAAGGATGAAAAAAGCAACTTGAACATTATTATTACCCAAGAATTTACCATTCTTAAAATGCGTGACTGCTTCTAACTTTTAGCCTCTAACTTCTAACTTCTAACTTCTAACTTCTAACTTCTAACTTCTAACATATGCTGATATTTAAAATTCCGACTGTACATTGCGGCTTATATGCAGCGGGGCATAATATAGATGTGTTTGCTGTAAGCATTCTTGATGTGGCGCAAGCAATAGAGAAATAATATGCAAGATAAGTTTGAACTTGTTTTTTGAAGATGATATTAATTACTTAAGTATTTATTAGCTATGAATTACTCTCTTTCTATCAAATAAATCAGCTCTGTAAATAAACTGCCAGAGTGATTTTATGCACGCATTACGCGAAATTTTTATGAGGTCGAATGGTCACAGGTTTAATCAATTATGCCTGCTTTTCTCCACGCTCCATACGCCCCTCTCCCCATTGAGCCAACATTGTAATCAGTGGTCTCAACGTTTCCCCTTCAGTAGTTATCCGATACTCCACACGCGGCGGAACCTCAGCGTAAATAGTGCGATCTACCAGCCCGGACTCTTCAAGTTCGCGTAATTGTTTGGTCAGCATACGCTGGTTAATACCATGCAGACGGCGATGAAGTTCATTGAATCGCAGATATTCATTTTCCAGTAAATGATGCAGTACAACACCCTTCCAACGGCCACCAATTATGTCCAGCGTCACTTCAACAGGACAACCCGGGATATCGAGATAATGGCGATTTTTCATCTAATAGTTCCTTTTAGTAACTTAGGGCTTTTTTTTACCGTACTTGTAAGTTTACAACGAAATAGTAATGATATTTGCACAAATCAAGCCATGGAAACTCAGTTATGAAATCAATTATCTATCGCCCTTGCTCGAGACTTTCTCAACACGACGTTTTTCGTGAAATTGACACACCACGTCCGACTCCGGGAGCTAATGATTTGCTTGTCGCGGTTAAGGCCGTTTCTGTAAATCCCGTCGATACTAAAGTGCGTTCAGGAAATGTTCCAGTTCCTGATAATGTCACGACATTGGGCTGGGACGTGGCGGGAATAGTCGTCGCCGTGGGCAGTAACGTGGATCTCTTCAAAGTGGGACAGGAGGTTTTCTATGCCGGTACTTTTACTCGACCCGGCGCCAATGCAGAATTCCATTTAGTGGATGAAAGACTAGTCGGAATAAAGCCCAGGTCATTATCTTTTGCTCAGGCGGCAGCGTTACCATTAACCGGACTTACGGCATGGGAACTGCTTTTTGATCGCCTTCGCATAATACCGGGTAAGAAGTTTAATTCAGGAATATTGCTAATTCTTGGTGGCTCAGGGGGTGTTGGATCGCAATTAATACAATTAGCCCGGCGACTGACCGGAATAACGGTGGTTGCGACTGCTTCTCGCAAGGAAAGCCGGGAATGGTGTCTGAAGTTAGGCGCGCATTATGTTATCGACCACTCCAAATCACTGACTGAGGAAATTAATGCGCTTAATATAGCACCGGTCACACATATAGCCGCGCTAACTCATACTAATAAGCATTTTTCAGCATTGGCAGAAATTATTGCACCACAGGGTCAAATTGCCATTATTGACGACCATGATTTTCTTGATGCTGTGCCTCTGAAAGGTAAAAGCGTTTCTCTGCATTGGGAAATGGTTTTCACCCGTCCACTTTACCAGACTGAGGATATGATAGCCCAACATCATATCCTTAATGAAATGGCATCGTTAATTGATGATGGAATATTGTGTTCTACCCTAACCCAAGAGCTGCGCCCTTTCAATTGTGAAAATATAAAGCTTGCACATGAAATCGTCGAGCGAGAGAATATGATTGGAAAAGTTGTCGTGAGCCGGTAAATATCCGACAAGCACTCGATAATAACCTGATACTTTCAATTAATAAAAAATCTCTATTTATATTCTATAGATTTAATAAATCATAGCTAAGTCCCTGAGGTTTTGCCTTAACTATTCAATAGCCAGATTTTCATTAGTCAAATAATGTCGTTGGATGCCTGCTGCGGGGAAGTCAGGCAAAGTCATTTTTAATATAATGAGGCCAACGCGTCATATTGGTTTTGCGACAATGCCACCTCGATGTTCTACGCCACAAGCTCGAGAAAGTCTATTGCAGGTGACAAGCCTGTCAGTGGGTTCTCAATCCCAAGAAGATGAGTGCTTATACCCCAAGATTTCAGAACTTGATTTCCATTGGCTCTACTCATCGCTATAACTCATTAAAGGGTCAGAAATTAGCTAAATAAACACAAAAGTTCTTTTTCAGCTATTTTATATTTAACCGTTTTCTACTCAACCATTTCTACGCCACTATTGGAGGGAATTATGGTCATCGCGCAGATATCTGACATCCATGCTGCTCCCGACAATGATAATTTGGATAGATTAGAGCGGGTGTTGAGTTGGCTTGATGTTGTTAATCCAGATGCATTAGTTGTTTCGGGTGACCTAACCGATAACGATTGGCTGCAAGGGTATCAGGCGATTAAATCTACCCTGTTTGCACGTAGTTATCCGGCATTCATCTTGCCAGGCAATTCTGATAACAGAGAAATGATGTTCAACATTTGGAATAAAGGCCAGCATCCTGGTACTTCGCTCCACCGCGATGCTTTTCACTTTACGGCCGATGTAGGAAACATAAGCCTGATAGGTCTCGACTCCACGGTTGCGGGCTCACCCTCCGGCAGCGTAATAGCGCATTTATCGTGGCTTAAAAAAGCCTTAGCCGCTAATCGTTCTGATGCATTAATAATCTTTCTTCATCATCACGTATTCCACAGTGGTATACCCACAATAGATGAAACGATGTGCGAGGGATCAGCAGAACTTGGTAAACTATTAAAAAATCACCTGCAAAAGCCTATCGCTATTGCCTCCGGGCATGTTCATCGGCCTGTTGCTAGTATTCTGGGTGATGCACTGTGTGCAATACCTGCCTATATTTGTGGGTCAGTATGTCGGGAAAATCCATTATGGTTTGGAGGCGATATCGCCCCTCCCGTTAACAATACCCCGTCGCTCATGATCCACCGCTTTGCTGACAATTTGCTGACTCATCACCCTGTCTGGGTTTAATACTGTCCATATTAATCCCGGCATTGAATCGCCGAATTCTCAGCCACTGTCGCCTCACTAATTACCGCTATAAACGTGTTGGCATTCGCCCGCGTAATCCGTAACATACACGCCAATTAATGACATGCTGCGTTTGTCGGCTGGCACCCCTGGCATTATGCCCTCACAGGTGCCCCTTTTAGATCCCGAGTATCGATATAATGTTTGAAAAACAAGAAATTACAAAGAAAGAACAGATAAACCTGAACAAACTGCAAAAGCGCCTGCGTCGTGACGTTGGCAAAGCGATTGCAGATTTTGGCATGATAGAAGAAGGCGACCGTATTATGGTTTGCCTGTCTGGCGGAAAAGACAGCTATACCATGCTGGAAATCCTGCGTAATCTGCAACAAAGCGCGCCGGTAAATTTCTCGCTGATTGCCGTAAATCTCGACCAGAAACAACCGGGTTTTCCGGCGCATATTCTGCCAGAATATCTAGAGAAACAGGGTGTTGAGTACAAAATTGTTGAAGAAAACACCTATGCGATTGTTAAAGACAAGATCCCAGAAGGCAAGACGACCTGTTCGCTGTGTTCACGTCTGCGTCGCGGCATTCTCTATCGCACGGCCACCGAATTGGGCTGTACTAAAATTGCCCTCGGCCACCACCGCGATGACATACTGCAAACGCTGTTCCTGAATATGTTCTACGGCGGCAAGATGAAAGGCATGCCTCCTAAGCTAATGAGCGATGACGGTAAACATATTGTGATCCGCCCTCTGGCCTATTGCCGTGAAAAAGACATCGAGCGTTTTGCAATCGCCCGTGAATATCCAATCATTCCATGCAATCTTTGCGGTTCACAGCCTAACCTGCAACGTCAGGTTATTGGTGACATGCTGAAAGACTGGGATAAACGTTATCCGGGTCGTATCGAAACCATGTTCAGCGCGATGCAAAATGTTGTCCCTTCACACCTTAACGATACTTCGCTATTTGATTTTAAAGCGATTCATCACGGTAGCGAAGTAGTTGATGGCGGTGATCTGGCGTTCGATCGTGAAGATATTCCTATGCAGCCAGTGGGCTGGCAGGCTGAAGACGATCTGGTGGTAGAACGTCTGAATATTCTTGAGATAAAGTAATTCTTAGTAGGAAATCACAGGCGGGAAACTGAAAAAAGGAATTCGGGATATAAAGCGCAAGCCGTCGGATTTGCGCGAAAATATGTCCTAAATCAATACAGATTCCTTCTATAAAGAGCAGTATCTATCTCGCAGGTGAATGCAACGTCAAGCGATGGGCGTTGTGCTCCATTTTGTCCTACTGAATCATTTAGAATCATTGCATAGCGATTGATTCAAATAACGCCGGTCAAATGACCGGCTTTTTTTTGTGATTTTTATGCAGTTATACTGATTTTTAACTGCTTTTTAACTGTGCTTTTCAATCGAGCGGCTGCTACAGCCACTTGCTGCGTTTCATCCACAGTGCAACGCTTGCGACCAGCACCACGAGTAATCCGCAGAAAATATCAAAGCTCCAGTGATAAGCAGAGCCTGGAATCCCTCCGAGATTGACACCAAACAGCCCAGTCAGGAAAGTCGTCGGCAAGAACACCATTGCTAACAGTGACATAGTGTAGGTGCGGCGGTTAAGCGCATCGGCCATCAGTGAGCTTATCTCGTCGGAAACTACCGCAGTACGTGCAATGCTGGCGTCGAGATCGTCAAGCCCGCGGCCAAGACGGTCAGAAATTTCCTGCATGCGGCGACGCTCATCGTCAGTCATCCATGGCAGACGTTCGCTTGCCAGGCGAGCAAACACATCTCGTTGCGGCCCCATATAACGACGCAAAACAATCAACTGCTTGCGTAACAGCGCCATTTGACCGCGCTCTGGTAACTGCTGATCCATCAGTGCATCTTCAAAATCGATAATTTTATCGTGCAGATCTTCAATAAAATCACTGGTGAGATCGGTCAGGCCATCACACATTTCCACCAGCCAGCTACCGGTATCGGTAGGACCACTGCCGTGCTGCATATCGTTGATAATTTCATTCATCGAGAACACTTTGCGGTGCCGCGTAGAAATTATCATCTTATCAGTCAGATACACGCGGATCGTCACAAGCTGATCGGGACGCGCATTAGCGTTTAGATTCACGCTGCGCAGTGTAATCAGCGTTCCATCGCCCATGCGTAATACTTTCGGGCGAATACTCTCCCCGCACAGTGCTTCACGTGCGTTATCTGGCAGCAGCGGCGTACTGTTGATCCACTTTTCACTGTTTGGCAACGAATAATCGAGGTGCAGCCAGCAGGGGTTTTCGGTACTGGCTACGCTATTCTCTTCGATTACGCTTACACCACCTTTACCATCTAGCTGATAAGCATAGACGGCGTCTGAAACCTGTAGTTCTTCACCCTTGATGACATCCACTTTATTTCTCACTCTCTCTTTTCGTTAAGTCTAAGTTTAGCGTTAACTCTTTGAAGCTCAAAAAAATCGGCCTGAAACGCCCCAGTTTAGACAGCCGACAAACGCCTTTATGATGCCATGAGAATCTGCTCAAGATGTGTGTATCGGCAATCAGTGTGTTTCAAAATGTACTGCTCATCGAGCTAATTTTTGAATTTTAAAAACCAAAATAATTGAAAAATAAAAACCACTCCTGAGAAAATGTTAAAAAACGCAATCTATAGACAATATAATAATAATGAAAATAACACCTAAATCCATAAAGAAAATATTTCGATAAATATGTTCTAAGGTTTATTTAAATACAGCTTTGACACGATTAGCTAAAGTTAAAAAAAGAACAACATTTAACCTAGGTGGTTAATGTTTAACCTAAAATAATTATTATGTTTCCAATATTTACATTTAGAATATAAAATGCGCACTAAAAACCCAGTTTTATCTACTGCCTTCGTCTGACGATTTTAATTTATCGCTTTGAACAAGTGTTTTGCCGTGATAAATATTCCCCGCAGTTAACTCCCAACTGTTATTTAAAACATAAAACTAATTTTCGGAGACAGGGCCAATGCGTATTTCTAATAAGCCGATTATTGTCGGTGGCTTAATTCTTTCTGTATTATCTGCCAGCGCTGAGGCAGAAATAACTATTCTTGACAAAAATACCTTAAGCGATAAATTTCTGGCTCCACTGAGTCTTAAAGTCGGTGGCAGTATTCGCCCTGCATTTACTTATCAAGATACTGAAAATAAAACCCACGGCGATTCAAGCGGCCACGATGGTGGCACCCGTTTTCGCTTTAGTGGCGATTATGCTTTAGACAGCCACACCTCTGTCGTTGGCATGTATGAAGTGGGTGTCAATACCTATCACCTGCTAGGCATTAAGTCCGGCTATACCAAAGGGACTGACCTGTATAGAAAGCGTAAACTTTATTATGGTTTCAAAGATGACCGTTATGGAACCCTGACTTACGGTAAACAATACGGGCCTTATTACGATATTGTCGGCAGTAAGAGTGATGTCTGGGATAATGACGGACAGGCCGCGGGTGAAAGCGTGGGTATTAATGGTGACTATGACGGGGGTAACCGCCCTTATAACAGTCTTAAATATGTTAATACCTTCGGCAAATTCACCGTCGAGGCTAACTACCTATTACCCGAGCATGAAACTGACGCAAGCAGCACGCTGCATTATCGCCGTCAAAGCGGTGGCGGTTTAGGTATTGATTATGAACTGACCCCAACGCTGACATGGAGCGGAGTTTATACCCGGACCAATGGTCGCGTTATTCAAGACCATGATGCAAGTCAGCAGAAGCTTTATCACCAGCAAACTACCGCCACCGCCTTGACCTGGCAACCAGGAAGTTGGTATTTAGTCGCTACCGCCAACTATTACGATGATTATGTGCCAAGTCATTTGAGCAATGTTAATCAGAATAACTTTTTCGCTGGCAGTGGCTACGGTGTTGAAGGCTTTGCCGGTTATACCTTTACCGTTGATAAAGTTTATCTGAAATCATTCCAGCCTTATGTCGCAGCCGATTCGCTTAAGCTGAAAGGCGATCAGCATTATGAAGCTAATCATGTCTTCTTCGGTTCAGAATTCAACTTCGGCCATCATATCTCTTTGTATGTTGAACATACGTTAGCAAACGCCCCGAACCAGTCTGATGAAACTGACGTTAACTTCTATTACAATTTCTAATTCAATCAGACCTTTAATTGATCAGACCTTCTAAATGGGTAGTAATTTATAGTCAATAGCGTCCTGCCACGTTGAGAGTCAGAGCCAGTACATTAATGTACTGGCTTTTTCACATCACATAATCAATGCACATTCCAGACAACTCAAATGCACACCTCAGGCAATTTATGTCGCCGCAATGATGTTAATTTTCAGTTAACAAACTTCATCTAAAAAAGGTCTGTCGTAGTTCTAAACAGGCTGATTACGGCGATTTATTAATAAAATTCTGCCTGGCGAAAATTTCAAGCATGGAGTATTTCGATGTCAAAAGCTCAAAATAATTATGATGTTATCATTGTAGGTGGCGGTGCAGCAGGCTGCGTCGTGGCGGGTCAACTCGCGCAAAAGACTCGGCTGAATATCCTGCTATTAGAAGCTGGGGATGACGATAAAGATATGCTGATTCATATTCCAGCCGGTTTTGCCAAGATCCTGCAAAAAGACAAACACGTTTGGGCCTATAACACCATTGCACAACAACAACTGAATAATGAAACCAAACGTTATCGTTCAGGCAAGGTGATTGGCGGTGGCAGCTCAATTAATGCCATGTGTTACGTCAGGGGCCAGCCGCGTGACTATAAACCATGGGCCGAGGCTGCCGGTGAAGATGCTGACTGGTCATGGGAAAACGTGCTAAAAAACTATATTGAACAAGAAGGCAACGACACCTTCCATAATAAATATCACGGATCTTTTGGCCCGCTTAAAGTCTCATTGGCGCGTAATATCAATAAGCTGAATATGGGTTGCCTGCGGGCATTTCAGGAATACGGCTTACCTTATAATCCTGACTACAACGGCGAGTCACAAATAGGTGTCTCTCCGGTTCAGGGGAACTTTTCTGAGGCAAAACGCTGTAGCGCAGCCGTGGCTTATCTTAATCCAGTACGTGAAAACCGTAATCTCACTATTTTAACCCACGTCACGGTCAAGAAAGTATTGCTTGAATCCGGCGTTGCCGTAGGCGTTGAATATATTGACGAGAGTAAAACGACTAATACTGTAAGAGCTACCCATATCATTGTGACCGCAGGGGCCATTCATACACCAAAAATAATGATGCATTCGGGTGTGGGTCCGCGGCAACAGCTCAGCAAATGGGGTATTCCGGTGCTGGTTGATTCCCCGCAGGTAGGTAAAAATCTGCAAGACCACCCTATCGTTCCTGTTAAAGCTTATTGCAAAGGTGAGCTTGGTTATCAAAATGCTGCACAGGGTTTCGGTGCCGTAAAAGCCGGGATGAAATATGTGATCAGTAAAGAAGGTCCGGCATCGGGAAATGGCGTTGAAACCGTCTCTTATTTTAACTCTGATGATTTTACTGCCGATCCGACCATCCAGTGTTATCACGTGCCGATTATTTCTGAAGATGGTCTTAGTCCAAGCGGCACAAAGTCAGGTATTACTTTTGAACTGGTGGTATTGCAGCCAAAAAGCCGTGGAGAGATTAACCTGCGCGACGGCGATCCATTTTCCGAGCCATTGATAAATCCTAATTTTATGGCCGATGAACACGACCTGAATGAGGCCGTAAAATCTGTTCGCCTGATGCGCAAGGTCATGAATATGCCTTCACTGGCTGAATATATTGAAAGTGAAATTGCACCGGGGCCTGAGGCACAAACGGATGAGCAGATTGCTACCTGGATCAAGAAAAATGTGACCACCATGTGGCATCCGGTGGGTACTTGCCGGATGGGTAAAAACGGCGAAGCCGTAGTAGACGGGCGTTTACGCGTTCACGGCGTTAAAAATCTACGCATTATGGATGCCTCGATTATGCCCAATATCATCAGCGGTAATACCAATGCCCCAACCCAGATGATTGCTGCAAAGGGCGTCGAAATGTTTCTGGCTGACCTCAAATGAGCCAGATAGCCTACCCTTAGGATTGAATGTTTTTTAGAAGCCTTACCCGTATCTCAGGAGAGATGAAATGAGCGATTTACATAAGATTGAGTCAGCTTTTAACCTGCAAAAAAAGTTTTTCTTGTCTCAGGCGACCCGATCCGTCGAATCACGTAAACATTATCTCAATGCTTTAAAGGAATCTTTAGAGCGTAATAAAGCCGAGATCCACGACGCTCTGGCAAAAGATCTGGGCAAAACGCCGGAAATTGTCGACCTTGCCGAATCAGGCGCGGTTATTGAAGAGATTGGTGCCGTGCTCGCAGGGTTGGACCAATGGACTCAGGATGAACACCGTGAATTAGGCGGTTTTCTGGCGCCATCAAAAGGTATTATTCGCCATGAACCCTACGGCGTGGTTTATATTATCGGCCCATTTAACTATCCATTAAATTTGACCCTCACGCCGCTGATTGGCGCGATTGCGGCAGGCAATACGGCTATTTTAAAGCCCTCAGAGGGCACGCCAAATACGTCTGCGGTCATAGAGAAAATCATCGCTGAAACTTTCCCTGCCGAATATGTCACGGTTATCCAGGGCGGGCGCGAAGAGAATGAATTGCTGCTTGCCCAGCCTTTTGACTTCATTTTCTTCACAGGAAGTCCTAATGTCGGAAAAGTCGTGATGGCCGCGGCTGCCAAAAACCTGACTCCGGTCGTATTAGAATTGGGTGGAAAATGCCCGGTTATCGTGGTCGAGGACGCCGATATAGATGCATTAGTCGAAAAGGTGACCTTTGCCAAATATTTAAATAGCGGGCAGACCTGTGTATCAGCAGATTATTTATTGGTGGATAACAAGATTTACGATCAGGTCGTCGATAAGCTCACCGCGCGTCTGGTCGCCGATTATCAAGACCCTAAGGCAACAGGCAAAGTCGTCAGTTCGAATCAGGTCAAGAAATTAGCCGAGTACCTGCAAAATACCCAGGGGAAAATTAGCTTTGGCGGAAAACACTCGGAATCCGAGCGTTATATGCAAGCCACTCTGGTTGAACAGGTTTCCTGGGATGATGCCCTGATGCAGCAGGAAATATTCGGGCCTATCCTGCCCGTATTACGCTTTGACAAACTCGAAGACGCTATTAAAGATGTGGTGCATTATCATCCTAAACCGCTGGCGGTATATGTTTTCACTCAGGATGAGAGCCTGGGTCATCACGTTATCAACAGTATTCAATCGGGTGACGCGCAGATTAATGACGTATTAACCCACGCCCTGTCGTCAGAATTGCCGTTTGGAGGAATAGGCCCTTCCGGGATGGGTAAATATCATGGGAAAACCAGTTTCGATACTTATTCGCACCAAAAATCGATTCGTATTGTCGAATAATCAACGCAGCTTGCCTTAAATTTTTGAACATAAGCTTTTTTGATCATAAGGTTTTTGACCATAAACTTATTGGCAATACTCAGAGTAATGACTTGTAACTTAAGCCATTACTCTGCATTTTTTCTTATTTGTCCGGGGCTGCGGTCAAAGTGTTTTTTATACAGATGGCAGAAGTGCGACTGGCTGCTGAAACCGCATTGCCAGGCTATTTCGCCCAGAGTAATGTTATTATTACTGGCATCATTGAGCATGCGTTCGGCCAGCAAAACTCTTTGCTGCCAGACATAACGCATCAGTGAGGTATTTGCATTCTTAAATAACCGATTAAGGTAATTAACCGATAATCCTACGCTATGGGCAATGTGCTGAGCATTCAATGTTTCATCACCGATATTAGCCTCGATAACCCCCTTCACCCGCTCCATCGTCAGTAGTGATACTCTTTCTCTGCCCGGATTGGCTTTCTTTTCAATCGCAACTATCTCGGTCAGCATCGATAGAATCGATTTCCCCATTTGTATTCCAAGCTGTGGGCTGGTATTAAGGGATTGCGACAACGCCAATAAACTCATATTTTTGACTAGCTCGAAGTCTTCAACTTTAGGCAGGAAGTTTATATTTCTCGATGCCTGCATAATCTTTAGCAAATTGGCGCAGTCTTTTTTCTTACTGTGCACAACCAGAATATTCGTTTCATCATCAAAGCTTTCGATGAAATTTTCGGCCCCGTCAATGATACACAAAGATCCTGTTTCATAACTGGTGATTTTATGCAGTTTTCTAAACGTGACTTTGCCACTCAGCACCAGCTTGAACATTACCGAATCCGACCTGGAGGCATTGGTGATTGGCGATAAAATCTGATCGCGAATATGGACCTCAGCAATCGTGGCTGGGGAAAAATGGCCTAACTTAAATCGGTTATTAGTAGGAGTTCGCGGTTTTTCCACTTCTTTAAGTCCATATTCTCCGGCCAAAAAATGCTTCCAGCAAGTCGAATGACTATTATCGGCGACCAGACTCTCGCCCGGAGAGATATATGATTTCATAGCATCCTCGGATCAATGGCTAAAGTAATAATGACAATTCCATAGCAGCCCGTTGTAATCTAGGCAGAAATCGTTCTTGCAAATCAGCGCTGCTCAGATGTGCGGCGTGAGTCCCGACATTCATCGCCGCAATCACCCCGCCCTTACGGGAATACATTGGTACGGCCATCGATCTTAGCCCTATTTCGAGCTGCTGATCGTTAATGGCATACCCTTGCGCTTTCACCTTAATAAGCATTTTTCTTAACTGTTGCTCATCGGTAATAGTGAATTCTGTTAAGGGTTGCAGCTTGACTCGTGAAAAGTATTCACTTAATTCCTGCTCGCTAAGCTCGCTCAATAATACCATGCCCATTGACGTCGCATAGGCGGGTAAACGACTGCCGCGCCCTAAATCAATTTTCATAATCCGTTTCATCGATGCCCGAGCGATATATAAAATGTTATCACCATCCATCGTCGCGACCGAACAGGATTCACCCAGTTGCTTACTGAGATAATCGAGCGCATTTTGCGCCTGACGGGCTAATTCCGAAGAGTTTAAATAAGCGTGCCCAATTGTCAGCACGCGCGGCAGCAAGTGATAGTGTCGATTATCGGGAGAATAAACAAATCCCAGCGCGGCCAATGTATACAAACAGCGACGAACGACCGCCCGATGAAGGCCCGTTTTCAGGCTGAGTTGCGGAACGGACATGGCATAAAACTCCGGGCTAAACGCCTGTAACACCACTAAACCGCGAGCCAGAGAGGTCATAAAATTAGGGTCGCCCTTGTATTGATCATTGGCTAAATCACTGATTTCCAAGATCCTTTGCAATTCTACTTGCCTGACTTCGTTATCATCCTTCATCGATTACTCCTTGTTGTTCATATACTTTAGCCCAAACGGCAAACTCGCAGAAATTGCCCAATGAGCAACTTTTAGACACGCCTCACAATTTTAACACCTCATTAACGATTGTTCCGATAATCGCACAAAGTAATGATATTCGCACTTGTTGATGCCTGATGACTCTCCTAAGTTAAATACACATATCGATTGAGAGGATAACCAGCCGATGATTAACAAAGTGCTTAATTCAGCAGACGAGGCCGTCGCGGACATTCATGATGGCGCAATATTGATGATTGGCGGTTTTGGCCCTGCCGGACAACCTACCGAACTCCTGGATGCCCTGATCCGTCGTAAACCCAAAAACCTGACGCTTATCAGCAACAACGCCGGTAATGGCGACTATGGCCTTGCCGCACTGCTCAAAGCGGGTTGCGCCAGCAAGATAATCTGCTCTTTTCCACGCCAGACTGATTCCTGGGTATTTGACGAACTTTACCGCCAGAAAAAAATTGAACTCGAGCTGGTGCCACAGGGAAACCTGGTTGCGCGCATTCAGGCCGGTGGGTCAGGTTTAGCTGCGATTTATACCCCCACTGCGTATGGAACTCAGCTGGCCGAAGGGAAAGAAACCCGCGAATTCGATGGCACAAACTATGTGTTAGAAACCGCATTAAAAGCTGACTTTTCATTGATTAAGGCCTCGCTTGGCGACCGCTGGGGAAATCTAACCTTCAATAAAACCGGCAGAAACTTTGGGCCGATTATGGCCGCCGCCAGCCGCTGCACACTGGCACAGGTTGACAGCATCGTAAACCTCGGCGAATTAGATCCCGAGGCGATTATTACTCCGGGCATTTTTGTGAAACGCGTGATTGCCGTCGCGCCACAGCCTGTTCGTTTATCAGCTTAAGGAGCCTCTCTGATGACACTTAATCACCAGCAACTGGCGCAGCGTATTGCACAAGATATTCCTGATGGTGCCTGCGTTAATCTGGGCATTGGACAGCCGACGCTGATTGCCAACTATTTACCTGCCGACAAGGAAATTTTGCTGCACAGCGAGAATGGAATTTTGGGTATGGGGCCGACGCCCGATGAACAAAATATCGATCCTGACCTTATCAACGCGGGTAAACAGCCGGTGACTTTGCTGCCCGGCGGCAGTTTTTTCCATCACGGTGACTCTTTCGCCATGATGCGCGGCGGACATCTGGATATTTGCGTGCTGGGAGCCTATCAGGTTTCTGTCACTGGCGATTTAGCCAACTGGAGCACCGGCTCGGCCGATTCCATACCGGCAGTAGGCGGCGCAATGGACCTGGCGATTGGTGCAAAAAAAGTCTTCGTCATGACCGACCATCTGACCAAAAAAGGGCAATGTAAAATCGTCGAACGCTGTACTTATCCTCTTACCGGCATCGGCTGCATCGACCGGATTTATACCGATATGGCGGTAATGGACATCACGCCCGACGGCATCGTGGTGAGGGAAATTTTCGGCGATATTACGCCAGAGTATTTGCAAGAAATTACCCCGGTGAAACTGCAATTCTCGCTGGGCAAGAAAGAGGTGGAGCATGTCTGAAGCCTATGTTTGCTATAACACCCGCACTCCTTTTGGCCGACTCAACGGCAGTCTGGCAAAGATACGCGCTGACGATTTGGCGGCGATCCCCCTGCGCGCGCTGGTTGAACAGCATCCCCGTTTGGATCTCGAGGCTATCGAAGACGTGCTTTTAGGGTGTGCCAATCAGGCTGGTGAAGACAATCGCAACGTAGCGCGCATGGCCTTACTGCTCGCCGGATTACCGACCAGCGTTCCCGGCTGCACCCTTAACCGGCTGTGCGGCTCCAGTCTGGACGCGGTTGCCAGTGCCTCGCGGGCAATAAAAAGCGGTGAATGTGATTTGATAGTCGCCGGTGGCGTCGAGAGTATGTCACGCGCGCCCTTCGTGATGGGTAAAGCCGAAACCGCGTTCAGTCGGCAGATGAAAATTGAAGACACCACCATGGGCTGGCGGTTTATTAACCCTGAGATGAAGGCGCGCTATGGCGTGGATTCGATGCCTCAGACCGCTGAAAATCTGGCGCGTCAGTATGCGATAAGTCGTGAAGATCAGGACGCCTTTGCCCTGCGCAGCCAGCAACGTACCGCCGCCGCGCAGCAAAATGGCTTTTATGACGCGCAGATAAGCGCGGTAACTCTGCCAGCAAAACGTAACGAAACAGCGGTAATTTTTCAGCATGACGAGCATCCGCGAGCCACTTCGCTGGAGGCACTGAGTCGCCTGAATCCCGTCGTTGACGTTGAAGGCACTATAACGGCCGGCAATGCCTCAGGGCTAAATGACGGCGCCTGTGCCATGCTTATCGCCAGCGCCAGCGCACTGGTTCATCATGATTTACAACCGGTTGTGCGCATTATTGGCAGCGCCACCAGCGGTATTGAACCTAAAATTATGGGTTTTGGTCCGGTAGGAGCAATACAACGCCTGCTGCATAAAACGGGTTTAACGTTGCAGCAAATGGATGTTATCGAGCTTAACGAAGCCTTTGCCGCGCAGGCGCTTAGCGTTACTCGCGCGCTGGGATTGCCGGATGACGCGGACTGGATTAACCCTAATGGCGGCGCGATTGCGCTTGGTCATCCCCTTGGTGCCTCGGGGGGGCGGCTGGTGATGAACGCGGCGCATCAATTAAACAAAATTCAGGGTAGATATGCGCTGTGCACCATGTGTATTGGTGTCGGTCAGGGCATAGCGTTAATTCTGGAAAGAGTTTGAGGAGAGATGAAAATGGATCTGGAATATCGTCTTGACGGGCCCGCCAATGCCCCGGTACTGGTTTTATCGAATTCGCTGGGTACCACCTGGACGATGTGGGATGCCCAATTTACGCAGTTTATCCGCTACTTTCGCGTGCTGCGTTACAACACTCGCGGACATGGCGCATCGCCGTCCTGTCGCAATAAAGTGTCGTTAGAATCGCTGGGAAAAGACGTCATCGAGCTAATGAATCACTTGAATATCGATAAAGCTAATTTTTGCGGAATTTCGCTGGGCGGCATGACCGGAATGTGGCTGAATCGCCATCATCCGACCCGTTTTAATCGTTTTGTGGTCGCCAATACGGCGGCAAAAATCGGCGAATCCGAAGCCTGGTTAAGCCGAGCTAAAAACGTGCGCGCCGAAGGAATGGCGGCTGTGGCACAAGGTTCAGCCCAGCGTTGGTTTACTAAAGACTACATTCAGGCACGCCCAGGCATCGTCGATGCGTTAATCGACGGCATCGAGCAGCTTGACCCCAACGGTTATTCCGCCTGTTGCGAAGCGCTGGCCTATGCCGATTTACGCGCAGACGTCGCCGAAATGGAGCGTCCGATGCTGGTTATCGCCGGTGAATTCGACCCGGTAACCTCTCCGGCAGATGCCCGATGGATTATTGAACGCGGACACGATACCCAGCTAAGTGTTATCCCGGCTTCGCATTTATCAAACATTGCCTGCCCTGCGCTCTTTAGCCAGCAGGTTATCAACTATCTGACATCAGGAGCCACGCATGTCCTTAACGATTGACGCCATCTCAACCTGGCTAGTGGATATTCCGACGATTCGTCCGCATAAGCTGTCGATGGTCACCATGGGATGCCAGACGTTTACTATTGTAAAACTGACCCTATCCAACGGGGCTATCGGCTGGGGAGAAGGGACGACAATTGGCGGTTTGAGTTACGGGCCGGAAAGCCCGGAAGCCATTAAGTCGGCCATCGACAATTATCTTGCGCCTACTCTGCTGCATCAGGAATTTTCTGGCGTGGAGTCGTTGTCGAAAAAAATGAATTACGTGGTGAAGGGCAACACTTTTGCCAAGTCGGCGCTGGAAACCGCGTTTCTCGATGCACAAGGAAAAACGCTGAATCTTCCGGTGAGCTCCCTGCTCGGCGGCGCATTAAGCAATAAGTTGCCGGTATTGTGGACACTGGCGAGCGGCAGTACGGAAAAAGATATTGAAGAAGGACATCGACTAATTGCCGAAGGTCGTCATAACACCTTTAAGCTAAAAATTGGTGCTCAGCCGCTTAAAAAAGATCTGGCGCATGCGCTGGCGATTAAATCGGCCCTTGGCGAGGATATTAAAGTACAGGTCGACGTGAATCAGGCCTGGGATATGACCACCGCCCTGCTCGCGATCCCCAAACTGCACGAGGGTGGCATCAGCGTGATTGAGCAGCCGATCCCGCTGTACGATCACCGCAATCTGATTGCCCTCAGCCAACGGGTAGATGCCACAATTCTGGCCGACGAGGCGGTATCAGACAGTCATTCCGGATTTGCGCTGGCCAGCGGCGGTTTTATCGGAGCTTTTGCACTGAAAATTGCTAAGGCAGGTGGCCCGGCACAGGCGATAAAGCTGGCGCGAGTGGCTCAGGCGGCGGGAATTTCACTGTATGGCGGCACCATGCTGGAAGGTACGCTCGGCACCGTGAGCTCGCTGCATGCCTGGTCAACCCTTGAAATGACCAGCGGTACCGAGATGTTCGGCCCATTGCTGTTAAAAGATGACATCGTAGTGCGTCCGCTGGATTATCAAAATGGTCATGTCACGCTGCCACAAGGGCCGGGGCTGGGTATCGAAATAGATGAGGATAAGCTGAGTCACTATTGTCGGAAATAAACAGCCATAAGGTATTTATTAAAAAAATAACTTATTAACTAAATCAATCATTAATAAAGAAAGGATTCAAAACACCAATCATATAACTGCCCCTGACTCTAACAGGGGCATCAATAACCTTTTTGCAGATAAGATAACAGCGAGGCCAACCATGTTATTTAAAGTTGAAATGATCGTTAATATTCCTGCCGCTTTACCGAAAGCGCAGGCTGACGAGATTAAAGCAAAAGAAAAAAAATATTCACAGGATTTACAGCGCGAGGGCAAATGGCGTCATATCTGGCGCATTGCCGGGAAATATGAAAATGTCAGTATTTTCGATGTAAAAGATAATACTGAACTTCATGAAATTTTAACCGGACTGCCGTTGTATCCTTATATGACTCTGTCGATAGAAGCTTTATGTCGTCATCCTTCTTCAATTCACGAAAGCGATAAGTAAACCCTGATTACCCTACAAGAGGATTGAGCCATGACTAAAAATATAATTAATCCCAAAGAACTGGAACAACTGTTGAATGTGAGTTGCGGCCTGACATCGGATAAAGGCAGCCCGCGTTTGAAGGCAATTTTACAGCGTCTGGTCGGAGATTTGTGCCGAACTATCGATGAGTTCGACTTAAGCGATGAGGAGTTCTGGCGGGCGGTCAATTACCTGAATGTTTTAGGTGAACGCAAAGAAGTTGCGTTACTGGCTGCGGGTATTGGGCTGGAGCATTTCCTGGATATGCGTGCCGATGAAAAAGAAAGGTTGGCCAAGCTTAATGGCGGAACGCCTCGCACCATTGAAGGCCCGCTTTATGTGGCTAATGCCCCGCTCAGCAACGGTTTCACGCGAATGGACGACGGCCTGGATAAAGGGGAAATAATGTGGCTGCATGGTCAAATTACTGACGTAAACAACAAGCCAGTCGCAGGCGCTATTGTTGATATCTGGCATGCCAATACGCTGGGTAATTATTCCTTCTTCGACCCGTCACAAACCGAATATAACCTGCGTCGCCGTATTATTACCGGGGACGATGGCCGTTACGCCGCGAGAAGTATTGTGCCATCGGGCTATGGCTGCCCTCCAGATGGCCCGACTCAGGCATTATTAGATCAGGTGGGTCGTCACGGTAATCGCCCGGCGCATATTCACTTCTTTATATCAGCACCCGGCCATAAACATTTAACGACACAAATTAATCTTAGCGGCGATGAATATCTTTGGGATGATTTTGCCTTTGCCACTCGCGAAGAGTTAATTGCCGACCCTGTCAAAATTGAAAGCCTGGATATTTCTCGCGAGCGTGATATTACCGGCCCACATACTGAAATTGAATTCAATTTTAAAATTACTCCAACTCATAGTAATGATGAGGAGACGAGAATAAAAAGAGAACGCGCTCTGGAGTAATTAACTTTCTGGTTATTACTGCCTCTCCCCCATCGATTAAAAGAGGAATATTTTATGAGCGAGTTAATTTCGCAGCGCACCTGCACGCTTGAAGAAAAGATAAACAATGCGCTTGTCGTCGACAAACAAGCCGGCATTTATAAGTGTAATCGTAATATATTTACTGATGCAGAGTTATTTGAACTGGAAATGGAGCATATATTCGAAGGCAACTGGGTATTTCTCGCTCATGAAAGTCAGTTAGCCAATCCGGGTGATTATTATACGCTGACTATAGGACGCCAACCGGTAATGCTGACCCGTGATAAATCTGGTGAACTCAGCGCACTAATTAATAGCTGCTCTCACCGGGGAGCCATGCTGGCAACGCGTAAAACGGGCAATAAGAGTTCGTTTACCTGCCCATTTCACGGCTGGACTTTCAGCAATAGCGGCAAGCTTTTAAAAGCCAAGGATGAGAAAACGGGCGGCTATCCTCCCTGTTTTAAGCAGGACGGATCCCACGACCTCAAGGCATTGCCGCGTTTGGCAAACTATAAAGGCTTCCTTTTTGGCAGCCTGAATGCCGATGTCAGCGAGCTTGATGAATGGTTGGGCGATACCCGAAAGATTATCGACCAGATTACCGACCCTGCCGAGAATGGCCTCGAAGTGATTGCCGGAACCTCGAGCTACACCTATGAAGGCAACTGGAAGCTGCAAATGGAAAACGGTGCCGATGGCTATCATGTCAGCGTGGTGCACTGGAATTACGCCTCAACAATGTCACGACGCAACTATGAGGCCAATGCCACTCATACCGTGGACGCCAACGGCTGGTCAAAAAGCGTGGGTGGCGTTTATGGTTTTGAAAACGGACACATGTTGCTGTGGACGCGGGTATTAAATCCCGAAGTCAGGCCAATCTTTAAGCATCAGGCCAGGCTGAAAGAGCAGTTCGGTGACACTCAGGCAGACTTAATAGTCAACGAGACTCGCAACCTTTGCCTGTATCCAAACCTGTATTTAATGGACCAGTTCTCTACCCAGCTGCGCGTAGTGCGTCCTGTCGCGGTGGATAAAACAGAGGTAACAATTTTCTGTTTCGGGCCGAAAGGTGAAAGCGATGAGGATCGGGCGTTGCGAATTCGTCAGTATGAGGATTTCTTCAACGTGAGCGGCATGGGCACGCCCGACGATCTCGAGGAATTTCGCGCCTGTCAGGCCGGTTATAACGCACAGAATCTTCCATGGAGTGATATGAGCCGCGGCGCAACCCGCTGGCTGGAAGGCGCAGACAACAATGCCGAGCTTATGGACATCGCTCCACTGGTAAGCGGCACCTCTGCCGAGGACGAAGCGCTGTATATCACGCATCACCACCACTGGCAGAAAACGTTGCTAAGCGCGCTGCATCGTAGCCAAAAGGAGGAAAAATAATGTCCTCTATTCAACGACAGATCGAGCAATTTTTGTTCCGTGAATCGCGCCTGCTGGACGATCGCGACTGGGACGCCTGGATAGAATGCTATCACCCGAAAACGGAATATTGGATGCCTGCCTGGGGTGATGACGACTGTCTGACTACTAACCCGCAGCGCGAGATTTCGCTTATCTATTACGCCACGCGCGACGGCCTTGAAGATCGCGTTTATCGGATTAAAACCGAACGCTCGGCGGCCAGTACCCCCGAACCGCGCACCACCCATCTGCTGAGCAATATTGAAGTCTTGGGCGAAGCCGGCGATCGGGTGGAAATCCGTTACAACTGGTGCACTTACAGCCATCGTTATAAGCATACGGACCATTTCTTTGGTCACACCGAATGCACGCTGATTAAACAAGACAATACATTCCTGATCGCGCGCAAAAAAATTCAACTTAACAATGACTATATCAATCAGGTTATTGATATTTATCATCTATAGAGGTGACCTATGGGCTATATCGTCGCACTCAACTTTGAAGATGGCGTGAGTCGTTTCATTGAATGTAATGAGAACGAAAAAGTGCTGGATGCCGCCTATCGCCAGAAAATCAATTTACCGATGGACTGTTCCGATGGCGTTTGCGGTACCTGCAAATGTCATTGTGAATCGGGGAAATATGAGCTGGGAGATGACTATCTGGAAGAGGCGCTCTCGGAGCAGGAATTTGCCAGTGGCCAAGTGTTAACCTGCCAAATGGTGCCGAATTCTGACTGCGTTATCGCGGTACCGCTGTCGTCTGAAATGTGTAAAACCGGCAGCGAAGCCTACACCGCAAAAGTGGTTAGCTCGGAGGTGTTATCCGAGAGCGCTATCGAGCTAACGCTGTCGCTGACCAGTCATCCGGGAATCTCTTTCCTCAGCGGTCAGTACGTTAATATCCAGCTCCCAGACAGCGACGACACCCGCGCCTATTCGTTTAGCTCTTTACCCGGCGATAAAACGCTGTCGTTTTTAATCAGAAACGTTCCCAACGGCCGTATGAGCCACTATCTGACTCAACAGGTAAAATCAGGCGATGTGCTGAATCTGACCGGTCCTCAGGGCAGTTTTTATCTGCGCGAGATAACTCGTCCGGTGCTGATGCTAGCTGGCGGCACCGGGCTGGCTCCCTTTCTTTCTATATTGCACAGCCTGAAAGCAATGAACAGCAGCCATCCGGTGCATCTGATTTATGGCGTTTCGCGTGATATCGACAGGGTTAAAATTGCCCAGCTCGATGAGTTTGCCAGCCAAATCCCGAATTTCACCTACAGCCTGGTGGTGGCAGACCCGGCCTCCTCGACAGCTAACAAAGGCTATGTCACCGATCACGTTGATCCGCAGCATATTAATGATGGCGAAGTGGATATTTACCTCTGTGGGCCGCCGCCGATGGTGGAAGCAGTGATCGGATTTCTAAAATCTAAAGCCATTACCCCACGAAATTTCTACTATGAGAAATTCACGCCACAGGCTATTAAAGGGAGCTAACGCCATGGGAAACCAACGATTCACCGGCAGCGTGATGGTGATAACCGGTGCGGCTCAGGGGATTGGTAAAGCCGTGGCCGAACGGGCAGCCCGCGAAGGGGCGAAACTGGTACTGATTGACCGCGCACAGTGGGTTGACGTTTTAGCCAACGATCTTCGCGCGGCAGGCCACGAGGTGCTGGCTTTGCGGGCCGATCTTGAGCAATGGCAGAGCACGGCGCAGGCTTTTGAGGAAGCTTTCCAGCACTTTGGGCAAATAGATATTCTGGTCAATAACGTCGGGGGGACTATCTGGGCGCGACCTTTTGCCGAGTACTCTCCCGAGCAGATAGACGCCGAGATCCGCCGTTCGTTATATCCTACGCTGTGGGGCTGTTGGGCGGTATTACCTTATATGCTCAAGGCGAGCAAAGGGGCGATTGTGAATGTTTCATCGGTAGCAACCCGCGGCGTGCATCGCGTGCCCTATTCGGCTTCTAAAGGCGGCGTTAATGCGCTAACTCAGTCGCTGGCTTTTGAGTATTCGCAGTCAGGGATCCGCATCAATGCGACGGCCCCGGGAGGTACAGATGCCCCGGCCCGATTGACGCCGCGCAATCAGGAACAACCTACAGCACAGGAAAAAGCCTGGTATCAGCGAGTCGTTGACCAGACTGAGGAAACCAGCTTTATGCATCGCTATGGCACGGTGGATGAGCAGGCGGCAGCGATTCTGTTTCTTGCAAGCGATGATGCCAGCTATATCACAGGCACGGTTCTTCCTGTCGCTGGGGGGGATCTAGGGTAGTCACTGGCTGAATGCCAGACATAAAAAAAGCTCCCTGACAGAGGGAGCTTTGTCTTACCAGCGTTCTTAGAATGAACGGTGGAAGTTGACCAGTGGTAATACTGGAACGGTGGCGTTGGTTGCGACGTTGATCAGACCAATCTGCAAGCCTTCCAGATCTTTGGTGGCGTTAAACAGACCGAACTGGAACGACGTGCGGTCAGCGTAGTTAATCACACCGAAATCGCTGGAGCTGTCAGCTGATACGTTAATCGCACCGATGTTAGCGCCTTGCACGTTATGTGAAATGTTGATTGCACCCAGGTTCAGGCCAGTCACATTGTACGCGAAGTTGATAGCGCCGATATTTGCACCCTTGATATTCCAACCCACGTTCAGCGCGCCCAGGTTCAAACCGGTCACGTTGTGAGTACGGTTAGCAACGGCGATGTTGGCACCGGTCACGTCTTCTGACCAGTTCAGGCCGCTAAGGTTCAGACCTTCAACGTTGCCAATTTTGTTCACGACGCCAATGTTGGCACCTTTCACATTGCCTTCAGTCCAGTTACCGATTGCGCCAATATTCAGGCCGGTAACATCACCGGTGTGATTCAGCACGCTCAGGTTGAAGCCGGTGGTTTTGTCTTGCGTCCAGTTAAACGGCGCGATGTTCAGACCCGTTACTGCGCCGGTAGTGTAGTTAGCTACGCCAGCCAGGTTTACGCCGGTAACGTCATTGGTGTAGTTACCCAGACCCAGGTTCAGACCGGCCACATCAGCAGTACCACTGTACAGGCCGATGTTCACACCTTTCAGGTTACCTACCTGGTTAGCCAGACCGATGTTCACGCCATTGTCATGGCCGCCGTGCCAGTTGAACAGGCCAACAGTTGCACCGTTAACGCCTTCACGAACCTGTGAACCCGCGACCAGACCCAGCTGGAAACCATTTAATTTATCCAGCTCGTCATAGCCGAGAATAGGCAAATCAAATCCGTTTACAGTACCGGTATCGCCATAAAGAAACGTGCCGTGGAAACCATTCACTGTGCTGTCAGCCGGGAAGTTTCCGAATGAAGACACCTGCACCGGAGCGGCATGACTCATGGCAGAAAACAGACCGCATGAAACTAATAAAGCCAGCGTTGAACGTTTCATTATTTTATCTCTCTTTAATATCTTTTTATTTGAAGTATTGAACTACTCGTTCTAGATAATGGTCTTAACAAACCAGTTCCCTAATTGCCGTAAAGGATGCATGGGCATTTAGTCGCTATCTTATCAAAAAATGCGGACATTCTTCCCTAAAGACATGAGATGGCACACATCGCTAAGTGATTGTGTTACTTTTTAACCGAACTGTTAATTTTAATAAGATGATAATTCAAAATATGACTGTTAATATCATGCCTCAGCCAGCCTAAAAAATAAGCTAAACTTTCAGGTCGTTACCTGATTTCTCTGATATGGCTTATCAATTTTTTTGCTTTTAAATTCTGAACGCATTAAATGATAAATTATTTTCGACAGGCACTGTTAATTAAAATACGCAGTCACAGTGGTAATATTTTGGATTATTTAGTGGGCTGGGAAATAAAAAAATCAAGTACAGCTGCGCCATGAAGAATGTTTAGCGCCGCTGTACTTGAAAAGTAGTGCAATAATAATGATGTTTTCGCGTGTAGTTTCCTACCCAGTGATTTAACAATAGTAAACACCATCCCAGTTAAACAAATAATGCTCAGCTTACTGTAAGTCCCACAATTTACTTTAGGCCCGCAGTCAGATATTAACCGCCGACGTTTTTTGCATCACTCGACTCAGGCTAATAAACGCGGCACTGACCGCTAACGTACCCGCTAGCATGAGCGAGGCCGATGTTCCATGATTTTGGAAAAGGTTAAACATTAATGCCACCAGCGCTGCGCCGGTTGTCTGGCCCAGCGTGCGTGCAGTTCCCAGCAGGCCACTCGCTCCCCCGCTGCGATGACCCGGCGCTGAAGAAACAATAGTGTGGTTATTCGGCGACTGAAACAGGCCAAACCCCGCCCCGCAAAATAGCAGACGCCAGATGATATTAAGATGAGAGGGATTATCAGGTAACAGCGCCAAAGAAAAGAGTCCACTGGCAAAAATGAACAGGCCCGCAGCTCCCAGCACGCCCGCGTGATAACGGCCGGTTAAACGACCAGCGATCGGTGCCATAATCATTGTTGATAACGGCCAGAAACTCAGCAACATACCGGTTGAAGCGGTATTGAGTCCCAAAGAGTTTTGTAAAAAGAACGGCATTGAAACAAACGCCAGCGTATAGCCGGTAAATGAGC
This sequence comes from uncultured Gammaproteobacteria bacterium, assembly GCA_963747655.1. Lineage (GTDB taxonomy): Bacteria > Pseudomonadota > Gammaproteobacteria > Enterobacterales > Enterobacteriaceae > Rouxiella. Next base: position 476,138 of record CAVVFS010000002.1, read on the forward strand.
AGATTGAGGTACACAATGAAATTGATAAAACCGGGATACGCAATAAATCGACCGGAAGCAGCGGCGTAGGCTGGCCCAGTTCACGGCGCACAAACAAACCACCGACGATCGCCAAGCCTATAATTTCCAGCATAATGACTCGCTGATTCAGTCCTTGTGCGTAACCGCTAAGCGCGCTGATAAACAGTCCAAAGGTTAAGGCATTCATCAGACTACTAATAAAATCAAACCGTCGTCCCGTTTGTTTGACCGGATTCTCAGGCAAGAATTTTATAGAGAGGCAAAGCGCGACTAACCCAATCGGCAAGTTAATGGCATACAACCATTGCCAGGAAGCAAAAGACAGTATTAATCCACCTACGCCCGGACCTGCCGAGGCTGAAATAGAAACAATGAGCGCGCCGGTGCCAATACCGCGAGCCAATAATCGCCTGGGATAAACGCAGCGAATTAATGCCATATTAACGCTTAAAATAGCGGCAGCGCCCAATCCCTGTAAAATCCTGGCTAATGCCAGCGAGACAAGAGAATCTGACAAGGCACAGGCAAGGGAGGTAAAGCTGAATACTAATAATCCTGCCTGATAAACTCTTTTATAGCCGAAGATCTCTCCTAATGACGCCAGCGACAGCAAGGAAATGGTAATAGCTAATTGGTACGCATTGACTATCCAGATAGTAGATGCAGAACTGACATGAAAATCTTTAGCAATAGTCGGCAGAGCAACATTCGCCAGAGTGCTGTCTAATACCGGCACCGTGATACCCAGTGCCAGAGCTAAAATAGCGCCATACCGCTGCGGCAACGGGAGTCCATCATTAATCACGCTGGTCATGAAATAGGCCCAATCTTCCCTGCTGAAAATTAAATTATGCGCTTAGCCAGGCATACGCGGAGTTTTTATATCCCGGCTATTTATAACAACCCACCGTAGAGTTAACAATTAATTAACCTTCTTAGATAAATAAGGTTAGATAAAAGAAGTTTTTTAGATAATGAGATGCAATCTTTTAGGGGTGAGAAATACGAGGTTAAAAAATGCAGAATAAACAGGTTAGATTTAAGAAAACGGGGGAAATACAAGATTAATATTTTAAGGTCTGGAAATAGAATTGAAGACCTGACCACTACAGAGTCAGGTCTCTAAAAGTATTAGGGTAAGAGTGCAGTCAGCTTATTCAGCGTCATCAGGGGTACAGTAAACGACATACTCCAGCGCCTGAAGATAGCTATCCTGTTTTGCAGCATCGTGTTCTGTTTCAATCATCGTAATCAGACGAAGAATAAGATCTTTATTACTGACTCGCTGATGACTCTGTTGCAGCTCGCGACAAATCGATGCAACTACTTGATTATTGGTATAATGCTCTGGGTCTGAAACATGAATATAGTCGGCTAATTTAAGATCAGTAGAAGACGTATCGAACATTTTTGTATTCTCCAGTCGTATATCAGGGTAACTATACTAAGTGGCTAAGGACGACATGCTCAAAATGGCATTTATTCTGAAAACTGCTGTCAACGACCAGAATGTATACAGTTTCAGAATTTACGCATTGCGTAATGGATAATGAGCATTTCTATGTTTGTTTTTAAACTTATACACTAGATCTGTATCTGTACAGATTTCTAATGGTCATTTCGTGTGGTCGGATGTGTTATTGCCATAAGGTTTATCTGAAACAGCAGGTCTATCTGAAAAACAAGGGAATGAAATGATACATAGAGAACCGCATAGCATAGAAAAAATTGGCTGGCTGCGAGCCGCCGTGCTGGGAGCCAATGACGGAATTGTTTCTATCGCCAGCCTGTTAATGGGCGTGGTTTCGGCCAATGCTACGCAGCACAGCATATTACTTACGGGTACCGCCGGTCTGGTCGCCGGAGCAATGTCGATGGCAACCGGCGAGTATGTCTCAGTTTCCTCGCAGTCAGATACTGAAAAAGCGGCATTAACAGAAGAGCAAGACGAGCTGGATAACGACTTTCACGGCGAGCTTCACGAACTGGCGACTATTTATCGCAGTCGTGGACTGGAACTGTCTTTGGCTAAAGAAGTTGCCCGGCAATTAATGGCGCATGATGCATTGGGCGCTCATGCCAGAGACGAATTAGGGATTTCGGAAATTACCACTGCGCGTCCGCTTCAGGCTGCGGTGGCTTCAGCAATGAGTTTTGCCCTGGGTGCTTTTTTGCCGCTGATTGTTACCGTTTTGGTCAACGGAGCCTGGGCTTTGCCATCGATTGCGATTGCTGCCCTGCTCTCTCTTTCCGTATTGGGTGGCGTTGCGGCGAAAGCCGGCGGTGCACCTTTACTGCCAGCGGTGGTAAGAGTGACTTTCTGGAGCGCGCTGGCAATGGGCGTTTCCTCGGGAGTCGGCGCCCTGTTCGGAGCCGTAGTGGGTTAACAATCAACGGATAATGAAGGAAGTATGGATTCGCCTACCGTAGCTATTTTATTCTCTGCAAGGTTTGTCGGCGGAATAATAAACACCGTTGCCGGAATATTAATGACCGCTATTTATATCGACCCGTTTTGGGTTGGCTAAAAAATATCACACAACTTGACTTGGTTAAGCGATGCTGCAAGTATCGTTGCTGCTTAAAAAAGCCCCCTGCGAGTCAATCTGTATAAGGTTTACAGCATTTGATACTTTGTTACATATGCTCATCGCGCCCTATTGTATAAGTAGCAAGCCAGACATAAGTGATGCCTGGCCTAAACATCAGGTTAAATATTAAAATGAAAAAAATGCTTTTGTCATTGCTGGTTGTGGGTTCTTTGACCAACATGGCGCATGCCGCTGAAATGATTGGCGATTATACCGCAGCTGGCTATACCCATTGCGGCGGTATGAAAGTAGTGACCAGCGCGATTGCCAGTGATGACACCATGGTACTGCAAATTACCGATCCTAAGACCAATGCGACGCAGATCTATTTCGGTAACCGCACCGCCGATGAAAGCGCCAAAGTACAATACACATTGTCGACTTATGATGCGCAGAACCGCACCTTCACTGCGGATCCTTCTAATACCACCGTTAATTTTGGTATTAATGAGAATCCGGCCGGGACTAGCGGTGCCGAGCTATATCAGCTAACCATGGCAGGTCAGCAATATAAGTGTACTGCATATACTGTGTATGACCCGTTAGCTAAAAAGTAATCTACTGATTATGAGCTAGTTTCTAAACTGGTTTATGATGAGTTCTCATCAAGCCCTGCTGCCCACGCACCAGGGCTTGATGCTTTTAGCCTTTTAATCTTTTACTTCTTAAACTCATTGACCTCTTAATATCGCCCGTTAATCGCCCGTAGCCTGTAAATCAATCACCCCGCAGTGAAATGCCAACCCCGGCGTGACGTCTTTTTCCAGCCAGGTCGGCCCATCGAGATCAATAAACTTTGCGCCCGCCGTTAAAGGCAGCGCGGCTCGAACAGCCCTCGAGGTACAGAGCATGCAGCCGAGCATAATATCCAGCCCTTGCTCGCGAGCAGCCTCGGCTAATTCAAGCGCCGCCGTCAGACCGCCCGTTTTATCCAGCTTGATATTAATCATCTCATAACGACCCACCAGCCTGGGCAAATCTTCCACCGTATGGCAACTTTCATCGGCGCAGATAGGAATGGGATGAATAAAGTTAGCCAGTGCATCGTCTTGCCCCGCCGGCAGCGGCTGCTCAAGCATCAGCACGCCGAGATCGGCCAGCAGCTGGCAGCGCGCCGCTAGCCCCTCGCTTTGCCAGGATTCGTTCGCATCAACAATTAACGACACATTGGGCACCGCGCTGCGAATAGCCACTATGCGTTCGGTAATAAAATGGTCATCAAGTTTAACCTTTAGCAGCGTTGCCCCATTTTGCTGATTGGCGATCGCCGCGTTTGCCATGGCTTCTGGAGTGTCAACGCTCAGGGTTTGCGCCATGCTAATCGAGGGAAGCGCAGCGGTGCCGGTGAGTTGCCATAAAGTCAGGCCGCTGTGCTGGCGTTGCAGATCCCACAGTGCCGAGTCAAGTGCATTACGCGCTGCACCAGCGGGCAACAAGGTTTGCAGCGCCGCGCGATCGGTGCCTTGTGCGATAATTTGGTCGACGACACCGAGCTGAGCCATCACCGAGATTTCACTCTCGCCAAAGTGCGGATAAGGTGTGCATTCTCCCTTACCCACCAGGCCATCTTCTTCAATTTCTACCACGATAACGCGCGCTTCGGTACGGCTGCCGCGAGCAATCACAAACGCCGTGTGTAACGGCCAGGCTTCAGGATAAAAGCGTACGCTTCTCATTAACCACTCCATGAAAACACCTTCGGGCACCATGCGAGGAGGCTTTTTTCAGTATAGTCTGCGGCCGGATAAAAATTGCCTTTGCAATTAAAAACAATTACTTGTTTACTAAACGGGTGAACCACTGAAAAAAATCATCTCGCTACATTTGCACTAAGGAAAAATCATGACTCAGACCGTACATCTTCAAGGCAATCCTGTTAGCGTTGCGGGCCAATTGCCGCAAAAAGGCGACGTTGCCAAGCCGTTCACTCTGGTGGCAAAAGATCTCTCTGACGTTGCATTGAGCAGCTTCTCAGGCAAACGCAAAGTCCTGAACATCTTCCCAAGCGTTGATACCGGCACCTGTGCCGCGTCCGTTCGCAAGTTTAATCAGCTGGCGTCTGAAATCGACAACACTGTGGTGCTGTGCATCTCTTCAGACCTGCCATTCGCGCAGTCACGTTTCTGTGGCGCCGAAGGTCTGGAAAATGTAGTTACCCTGTCTACCCTGCGCGGTGACCAGTTCAAACTGACCTACGGCGTAGCGATCACTGACGGCCCTCTGGCCGGCCTGACATCTCGCGCCGTCGTGGTATTGGACGAGCAAGACAACGTGCTGCACAGCGAACTGGTTAGCGAAATCAGCGAAGAGCCTGATTACGATGCAGCGCTGGCGGCATTGAAATAAGAGATTCTGCTGCGTTCAACTTCCTGCTCTGTTCCTGAAACAAATAAGTAATGGAGTCAGGAATAGCGCAAGGAATAGCGCCAAAATAATAAAGCCCCGTGATGTTAATGGGGCTTTTTTTATACTCACAGTTGTTGGCGTTTAATACTTATAGAGGATTAGCGTTTTATACTAAGGGATGGTTAGCGAGCCGCTGAAAATTTAAGCGCTCTTCTCTACAATCACTTCACTAATCTGCTGTATTGGCGTCACATTGGTAAAATTAGCAACATCCGCGGTCAGCTCATCAACGTAAGGACCAATACCGGTCATCAAGGCTTCTACTGAATCGCAATAGACGTGACACATAGCAATAAACGTTGGAGTGCTGTCAGGAGCAACGCCGTTAAAGCCTTTGTCGATGGTGTAGTAGCGGCATACATCGCCCAGACGCTTTTTCAGCAGCGGCATGTGGGAATCGCGATAGTAATCGTAATCAAAATGCGCTTCTGGGCTGTAAGGGTACATCACACTGAGTTTAATCATCTTATTTTCTCCCGGTTAATGCTGAGCAACTGTCTATTATGTAGCTTGATACTGTTATGCAGCTTGATAAATAGCCTTTCAAAATTTCTAGTGTGCGACAATTCTTGCTTGCCTGCTCGCCACACACCTTAGCGCATGCGATAGCATAAAAAAAGCCCTGAGAGATTAGCAGGGCTTTAGTAATTGTTGGTTTACAATTGAAGGTATTTATAATTGCAGATACTTTATAATTTAGGGTTATTGATTCAAGGTTAATCGCTAACAAACAATTATTAATAAAAAACCATTTAAACACTGTTTATATCTAAACAGCTTGCCATTCTTTTTCTACATCTGATTTTGACTTAGACAGAATAACTTTATTATCGTCCACGTCTTGTACCCATGAAACGGGGATCAGATGGTGCTGGCCGCCCGCTTCGGGATCGCCTTTTGCCAGTTTAATTTTGTCTTCACCTTCAAGGTGATCCACGATACCCACGTGTTCACCATCGATGTCGACAACCTGTGCGTGATCCAAAATTTTACTTTTATCGACCATACGTCCTCCAGTTAAGCTTATAAATTCAATTAACGTTTTCTATTAACGCTATAAGACGGAGCTTTCACCCTCGTTTATCCTATTAACCGTAGTTGATGAAAGTTTATTTCTCCAATTAACTTCCCGGAAGTGTGCGCAATGAATCATATGCCTGAGAAATTAATACGCAGGTTATTGAATACTTATCGGTTAACCCCTCTTTAAATACTTCGCCATAAAGTTAAGTTTACTTAAATACATAACTTATGACCTTATTTTATTTAAGGGGCGACTCTCCGACATAAGTCAATACGATATTATCCTGATGAATTACTCCATGTTTTGGGTGCTTGAAAATCCTGCGTTCGTTGATTTAAGTTAAGTCTCTAACTTGAGCTTTTTTTAGTCTGATTTAAGATCCTGGTCTCTAATTTACAGATAAAAACCTGTACAACGCCTAATTTGTTGTATAAGTTTATAGGCATCTGATTGATTGTTAATTAACTAATTATTGACCAAGGGCATAACATGCGGGAAGACAAACACAGCTTAACGGACACTCGTGCGGCTCATGACTTCGCCGTCCTGTCCTGGTTTTCAGAGGGTGAAACTATGGGTCACATAGTGGTTGAGCTCAGAAGTTAAACTGTGTACCGGGAATGAACTCGGCTTCGGCTGTAAAGTCTGCTAATTCATTCAGGGTTGTAAATATGCAAAGAAATGACAACGAAAAACTGAACGACAGCCTGTTGGGCGAGGCAGTTTTAGCCGTGTTGAAATCAGGTGGCGACGTAACGATTGCAGGTGTTATCGAGCAACTGAAATCCATGGCTTCAACTGCCAAAGACGACGTGATTAGACGCGCCTGTGAACGAACTTTAGGTGAGGTGAACGATAGCCTGACCTCGACACTGGCAACGAGAAGCTACAATGTTCGAGACAGGAACAACGTACTCCATCATTTTACAGCTGAAGGGCAGCAAAATGGCAAAAAGAACCACTGATTCAGAGATAACCGATCACCTGGCGCATTCAGATCTTATGAGTTCCAAAGGGCTGCGATCGGCTGAACGCCACGCACACAATAACCAGGTTATGGACAGTATTCGCCACATCGACATTAAGTTCGACAGTGAGCGAGAGGTTATCGGTGCAATTGCCAGAAATATCGTCGCTACTCAGGGTTATCTGACTAACAAAGATATTATTTTGCGTCTGATATCACAGCTTGAAGTGACACGTGACGTCGTGCAACAGGATATCCTGCGCAACGCACTGGAGTTAGTACTGGGCGTTACGCCTGACGATACAGAATTTTAGTTTTCCTTAACACGCTCATAGCCCGTTAAGAGTGATTAATTAGCTATTTTTGTGTTAAGTAAATTCTAAATTTACGGATAAAGCGCCCTCTCACCTTTTAACTAAATGAGTTAAAAAAGTGCACTGATTATTTATATAAAGAGTTAATAATACGGGTTAAGAAATTGCCTGATAAATAATCAAGAGAGGGCTGGCTTTGACTTCATAGCGCATTGCCACCCGTGCAATAATTAAACAACATGGTTTATTGTTAACCTATTAAGAGATTTAAAATCCCGTTTTATTCGACTTTAAATTTAGTCAAGTTATCAATAAATTATTGAAGACTTACAGGATAAACCCCCATTTTATTTATTCCACAGCACGCTTTTGGAAAGATAAAATATTATCTCTACTACCTGCCGTTAATTTTTATCCTCCTTCATGAAATAACCTATACTATTCATGCCGATGGAAGTTTATTTAGATTATAAGCTTCTCCAGCTCTATCTATCGTGATAGTGGAGTGAGTTTAGACAAGGGAATACTATGCTAAAACTAAGAAAGAAACGTGCTAAACCGATGCATATCAATGACATCACAATTATTGATGATGCCAAACTTAAAAAGGCGATCACCGCGGCGGCTTTGGGTAACGCCATGGAATGGTTCGACTTTGGTGTTTACGGCTTTGTCGCCGTTGCCCTGGGTGAAGTGTTTTTCCCTGGTGCTAATCCCGGCCTGCAAATGATTGCCGCTCTGGCAACGTTTTCAGTCCCCTTCCTTGTACGTCCTTTAGGTGGCTTATTCTTTGGCCGTTTGGGCGACAAGTTTGGTCGTCAAAAAGTCCTTTCAGTAACCATTATCATTATGTCGATCAGTACCGTTTCCATCGGGCTGATACCCTCCTACGCCACTATAGGCTATTGGGCGCCAATTTTACTGTTAGTGGCCAAGCTGGCACAGGGGTTCTCGGTCGGTGGCGAATATACCGGCGCAGCTATCTTTGTGGCGGAATATTCACCGGATAGAAAACGCGGCTTCCTGGGTAGCTGGCTGGACTTCGGTTCAATTGCCGGTTTTATTCTCGGCGCGGGTGTGGTTATTCTGATCACCAGCATTGTGGGTAATGATAACTTCCTCAGCTGGGGCTGGCGTCTGCCGTTCTTTATTGCTGCTCCATTAGGGTTGCTGGGTATTTATCTGCGTCACGCACTGGAAGAAACCCCAACTTTCCAGCAGCACATTGATAAAATTGACAGCAATGCACGTAAGGAAATTGCCGAGCCACCAAGAGTGTCTTTCCGTGAGATATTCACTAAACAGTGGAGAGCACTGATTGTCAGCGTAGGTTTAGTCATCGCGACCAACGTGACCTATTACATGCTGCTGACTTATATGCCGAGCTATATGTCTCATAGCCTGCATTATCCGGAAGATCATGGCCTCATTATTATTATTGCCATCATGGTGGGTATGCTGTTTGTACAACCGTTTATGGGCATGCTGAGTGACCGATTTGGCCGTAAGCCGTTTGTGGTTATCGGCAGTATCGGGCTGTTTATCCTGGCAATTCCATGCTTTGTTCTGATTCAGAGTAATGTTATTGGACTGATTTTCCTTGGCTTCCTGATCCTGGCCGTGCTGCTTAACTGCTTTATCGGCGTGATGGCATCAACCTTACCGGCAATGTTCCCGACCAATATCCGTTACAGCGCGCTGGCTATCGCCTTCAACGTTTCGGTGATGGTTGCGGGTATTACGCCTACCCTCGCAGCCTGGCTGGTTGAAGCAACACACAACCTGTTTATGCCGGCTTATTATCTGATGGTGGTTGCAGTCATTGGTCTGGTGACCGGTATCTACATGAAAGAAACCGCCAACAAACCATTGAAAGGTGCAACTCCTGCGGCTTCTGACCGTGCTGAAGCGAAAGAAATTCTGCAAGAGCACCATGATAATATCGAGCAAAAAATCGAAGATATCGATGCGCAAATTGCCGAGTTACAAGATAAAAGAAAACATCTAATCGACCAGCATCCTGAGATTCAGTGATCGGACAGTTGAATGATGTGAAGCTGGCTGTGAATAAAGAAGCTTGCAGTAAATAAAGAAAGAAAAAGCCGGTCAGCGATAAACTGACCGGCTTTTTTTATATCTGAAATATGAGCCTCGGGCTGCCTTGTTAAGTGCGAATGCGCAGAGCGGCCTCAAGTTTGTCGGCAACCTTGGTGACTACGTAGGCGATAACCATATAGAACACCACGGCAATCAGGAAGGCTTCAAGATAGTAGAAGTTCAGCGCGGCGGTTAACTGCGCCTGAGCAAAAATATCCACCACTTCAATGGCAAAAGCCAAAGACAGCGCCTTCATAATGACCATTATCGAGTTAGCCAGATCCGGAATAGCGGCAATGATCACCTGAGGAAATAATACTCTCCGAAACAGCTGAAAACCGGTGTATCCCAGCGAGTGAGCTGCGTCGGACTGGCCGGTATCGAATGAGTTCAGTGCGCCCTTGATAACCTCTGCCTGAAAAGCTGCCACGCAGGCACTTAACGCCACGACGATTATCACCCAGTTAGGCAGTGAGTTTGCGTTATAGGCAATGCCCAGCAGCGAGGCGGTGAACTGCAACGCCGGAGGCAAACCGTAATAGGCGATGAAAATCATCACCACCATCGGAATCCCTTTAAAAGCCACCTTATACACTGTGACCAGCTCACGCAGCACGGGAATGCGGCGATACTCAATTAGCGCAAACAGGCTACCAATAAGCGTCGAGAAGATGAAAATGGTCAACGCCAATGCCAGCGTCACTGGCACTGCATCCAGAATGCTCCAGAAATCAGGAAGCAACACATCAATATCAAACATAGTCAGTTACCCTTTCTGAATCACAGGTTTGCCGTGAGCTTAATCCGCGACGGTGCCGTTTTCGAGGTATAGCGCGACAGACGCAGCTCGAAGAAATGCACAATCAGCCAGGCAATCAGGCACAGTGCCGAATAAATTACGCCCAACACCAGATAGGTTCCAAACTGATATTGGTTGTACGAGCGTTCCATGATCAAGTGCGCGGTAGCCATGACGTCGGCAGCTCCGATATACATCACCAGCGCCACGTTGTGGATCAGATAAATAACCGCGTTGCCATAACCCGGCAAGCCAATATGCAAGGCCTGCGGACCGGCAATGCGCATCATCTTTTGGCGAAAGCTGTAGCCCAGACTGTCGGCGGCGTCGTGCTGACCGCGTTCAACCGCCAGAAAGGCAGGTCGCATCACTTCGGACAAATAGCCGCCGTGATACAGGCTTAGCCCGACCATTGAGGCGACTGTCGGCGAGATATCGTCCCCCAGTCCAAACCAGCCGATAACAAACGGCAGCCCGTAGAAAGCAACGAACAGCTGCAATACTACCGGCACGCTTCGCGCATACGAAACGTAAAGATCGGCCAACTGGCTGAGCACCGCTATTCTGCGCACGCGTAGCGTAGTGGCAATCAAAGCCAGCACGAAGCCGGCAATCAGCGCCACAAACATAATGGCTAACGTCAGCGGCAAAGCCGAAAGTAGCTCGGGGATCATAGTGGAAAGATCCATGTTTCAGTACTCCTGTCTTAATACTCCTAAATGCAATTTCAGCCTTGACCACTGACGCAATAGCGCTGTTTCTGGCTAAGCGCCTTACTTGATATATTTAACGTCGTCTTCGCCAAACCACTTAACAGAAAGCCTGGACAAAGTGCCATCATCTTTCAGCTCTTTAAGCACTTTGTTAACGTCATCTGCCAGCGCTTTGTTCTCGTCAGATCGGTGAATGAGGATATAGGTATTATTGATAGCCACCGGCTCGCTGGCTTTCACATTGAGTTTCAGGTTGTCGATTACCGTTTGCTCACCCAGATTAGATGGCAAAACCATCGCGTCATATTTGCCACTTTGCAGCTCTTTCAAACGATCCGGGTAAGGCACGCCAGCACTGGATGCCGTAATGTTAAGTTTGTATCCCGGGTTTTCCTGCTGCCATTGGTTAGCAAATTTATAAATACCGCCACCCGCGGTAACCGGCACGATATTTTTACCAACCAGATCCTTCATAGTGTTGATATTGCTATCTTTACGGCTATAAATTTTGATAAGGCTGGCCCCTTCTGGATTGGAAGGCACCAAAAACTGTTTGCTGCGCGCTGGGGCCGCGTAGAATCCCCCGGTGGCCATATCATACTTGCCGGTAGCCAGGCCGGTTTCTTGAGCGATGTCTGCCGCGCCTTCCATCACAAACTTATATTGAGGAAGTTTGGCGTTGATGGCTCTGAGCAAATCTGGCTCATAACCCTGTGGCTCGACGCCGATAGCGCCCCATGACAGCGGTTTAGATTCCGCAGCTGTCGCAATTTTGATGGTGCGCACCGCGTCCTGAGCATAACTCATGGAAGATGCTGCGATAGCAAGGCCGCCCAGTACTGCCAGGCTCAGGCGACGACGAAAAACGGTGTTGATTGCAGGCATTTTTTTGTTCCTTTTATTGTTAGAGAGCACGTTCAGAACTAAGAAACTGCGCAAGTCGCGGATTCGTCGGGGTCTCGAAAATATCACTCGGACTTCCCTCGGCAGCCACCACGCCTTGATCCATAAACACGATGCGATTGGAAACGCTTTTAGCAAACTGCATTTCATGGGTAACCAGCAGCGAGGTAATCCCCGATGAGGTCACTTCTTTAATAACTTTCAATACTTCGCCCACCAACTCCGGGTCCAGAGAGGACGTCGGTTCATCGAACAAAATAACGTCGGGACGCACCGCCAGCGCGCGAGCAATGCCGGTACGTTGCAGCTGTCCGCCGGAAAGCTGTGACGGATAATGGTCACCTCTGGCAGAAAGCCCTACACGCTCCAATTCTTCATTGGCAATTTTGCGCGCCTCCTCAGCCGATTTCCCCTGAACCACAATCAACGGGTCCATGACGTTTTGCACCACGGTCATATTTTTGAACACGTTAAACTGCTGAAACACCATGGCCGTACGCAGACGAATTGCCTGTACCGCTTTCTTATCAACTGCCTGATAATCTATGCGAATATTATCAAAAGTGATGATCCCGGCCGTGGGTTTTGCCAAATAGTTAATGCAGCGCAGCAGCGTAGTTTTACCGGTGCCGCTTGGGCCAATGATTGACACGACGTCACCGCGTTTTACTGAGAGATTAACGCCGTTGAGAACAGGTGTGTTTCCATAGGAAAGCTTAATATTTTCGAGTTCGAGCATTTCAGGTTCGTTTCCTTGCGGATGCTTTAACGTAGTGTCGACTTAACGCGATGCCAGCTCAGGCGTATTTTAAACTTAAGCGTGGTGCCAACTTATTTGCCAGTATCGGCATGACCAAGAACGTGCATCAATCGATTAGCCCAGCCGAAGATTGAGATAGCATGGATCAGGTCAATGATTTCAACGTCGTTCATGCCCGCCTCACGCAGCGCGGCGATATCTTCGGGCGTGGCCTCTGACGGCACGGCTGACAGGCTGCGGGCAAGGCGATAAATCGCTGCATCGCGCTGGCCAAGCAGCTCGGGTTTATCAAAATACAGCGCGCTGACCACGTGATCATTTTTAGTCAGATTGGCATGACGACGAGCATGAACCACCGCGCAGAATTTGCAGCCGTTAACGATTGACGCCCCTAATGCGCCCAGCTCACGATCCGCATGGGCGAGGCCACCTTCAACATACATAATCGCGTTAAACAGCACGGTGCGAGCTAAATAGCTTTCAGGGTCGTGGCACAGCGTGCGCACATATTCTGAAATTTTTTTATTTGATGGCGTCACCTTCATGGCATCGAGCTGCTCTGGCGTCGCGTCCTCAACGTCAACGGGTGCAATGTAAGGTTGCCAGATCAACGGCTTAAGAGTAACGGAAGGGATCATAAAGACCTCATCAAACGCAGGCCGGTAGCGACCTTAATCTGGAAGTTAACAAAGGCGATCAGTTCTGAAAGTGCAACGATTTGAGGATTATTCAATCCCGCCTGTTCCAGCAGAGTAATATGGTGCGCTTCTGCCTGGGCTGGCGTCAGCGTAACCCGGTCAATATGTCGGGCAATCGTTGCCAGCGGTTCATCCAACGTCGCGGCAGTATCGGCCAACGCCAGCAGCTCAGCGGTCGGCTTCAGAGCATTAAACTGGCTGGCATATTCTTCAATCAGCGTGCTGTCAGCATTGAGTGTGGCGATACGCAAAGCCACGGCCAGGCGAAAAATCGGGCTAAGCTCCTGATTATTGGCCGGTTGCAGCACTGACAGGCGACACAGCTCTGCCCCGTCTACAAACTCAGGGCGAAAACGACGCGCGCTATACAACGCATCATCGGGGGAAAGGCCAGCAGCCTTGTCAATTGCATCGATCACAATGCGTTATCCTTGTGTAATAAAGGGGTGGAATCAACCCATTCATCGCCTTGCAATTCTGGCGTGTCGTAGGCCACCAGATTAGCGAAATGAGTTTCTACATCTTCGGCAAATAATGACGCGGTAATGCCACGCACCAGACGATCGGCACCGGCGCTCACGGCCGGAATATCGCCAGAGACTTTACCGTGGCTTAGCATCGCGGCGTCGTTGAAACAGTGAATATGCGCCAGCATCGGGCAGGCACCCGGAATGCGCTCGCGAAACTCAAAGGCAGGCCCCAGATCGGGAGACTCCAGCATATTGGCACGCGGCGTGCCCATTTCAGGCTGATAGCGCCCTTCTGCCCAGCTGCGAATATGCGGCGCCAGCGCGGCAAACTCTGGTCGACCGGAGAAGTCATTAGCGAAGCCCGTCGCGGCAATCAGAAAATCATAGCGCAGCGGGCCTTGAGTAGTTTCAATCAGCAATTCTCCCGCCTCTTCTTTTGGCATGTTCTTTACCGCGTTCTTTACCGCCACAATGCCGCAGTCGAGCAAGAAACGGGCATTTTTATGACTTGATACGCGTAGGGTTGAGGCGCGCGGCGGCGGCGTCTGAGTCGCCGCACTGTAATCGACAAATTTCCACTTCCAGGCATCGGGCAAGGCATGCATGCCATGAACCACGCCCTGACTGCCGATGCCGGTCATCTTGTTAATACGCGGCATCTCTTTGCGACGGATAAGCAAGTCAACAGACTTTGCCCCGTTTTCAAGTGCCGTCGCGGCGTTGTCCATTGAAGAAGCGCCCGCGCCGATAACCGCCACTTTCTTGCCTTGCAGCGCGTTAAAATCGATGTCATCGGCGGAATGTGACCAAAGACGGCTGTCGACATCTTTAAGAAAATCGGGAACCGCAAAGCCGCCAAGGCCTGAACGCCCGGTTGCCAGTACCAGATGTCGCGTGTAGATGCGCCCGGTTTCAGCGCCTTCTAAATCAATAGCAATCAGGTCGTCAGCAGAGTCAATCCCGGTCATGCGCACATTGTTACGCACTGGCAGATTCAACACTTTGCGATACCAGACCAGATAATCCATCCACTGATTTTTCGGGATTTTATCTAATGCGGTCCAGGCTTCAACTCCCCACTGTGCGGTAAACCAGGCGCGGAAAGTCAGCTGCGGCAGGCCAAGCGCTGGGCCATGCAAAGTTTTCGGGGAACGCAGCGTTTCCATACGCGCAAAGGTCACCCAAGGCCCTTCCAGCCCGGCGGGTGCTGCATCGTAAGTCACCACATTACTGATTCCGGCAAACAGGAGTTTGGCCGTCGCCGCCAGTCCACACATCCCGCCACCAATAATAACCACGTCACGAACAGTTGCGCCGTGATACGTGCGTGCAGGAACCCACGACTTGGCAGGCAGCTCAAGCAGTGACAAGTCCTCGGCGAGACGCTGTTCGAGCGCATCTAAACCGGTGCGGTTAGCAACGGGTGCTGACATAATTAAAACCCCTGGTTGTCGGCAAACAAATAGGAAATACTGGCGGCTTACCATGCGAAAAACGCATTATGAATGACTATGAATGCAAATTCTTAATACTAATTAATAATTAGCTTATTCTAAAAATGCAATTAAAATTGTCGCCTGTAAAAAATTAAGGACTTATGGATGCCGAAAATGACCTCCCTCAATGACCTGGATTTGCGTCAATTAGAGGCCTTCTCTGCGGTTATCTCTTCTGGCAGCGTGACGGCGGCGGCAAAGGTTTTACAACGCTCCCAGCCGGCGGTAAGTCGGCTGATTCAAGACTTAGAGAATGCGCTCGGCTACCCGCTATTTCTTCGCAATGGGCCGCGAATTCATCCGACTGAACAGGCGCTGCGCCTGCATGAATACGTCGAGACGGCGCTCATTTCGCTCCAGCAGATTCGATTGCGGGCCAATGAAATATGGAAAGAAGAAAAAACTCCGTTGCTGATTGCCGCCACGCCTTCTATGTCATCGGGCCTGTTACCCGTAGCGCTGGCAACGTTGAGCCTGAATGATTCGGTGCAGATCCTCAGCGATTCTGCCGAACAAACGGCGCACGCTATTATTACCGGGCAGGCTGAATTGGGGATCAGCAGCTTGCCGCTCGAGCATCAAGGGGTTAACGTTCACTGGATTGGTCAGTCGCGATGCGTGCTGGCGCTAAGAGAGGACGATCCGCTGGCGCAACAATCTAAAGTATTGCTGAGCAGCCTAAGTTCGCGCAAATTGATCACCCCCTATAATCCGTATCGGCTGCGCAGACGCTATGAGCTTGCGTTGCGCAAGGCTAACGTCAAACCTGCGGGCGTTATTGAAACCAACTCATCGGTGAATATTCTGGCCTGTATTCGTGCGGGCTTGGGTGTGGCGATTATGGAGCCGGTAACGGCGTATGGATTACCGCTAAATGGCGTGGTAATTAGAGAGTTAGACGTTGATATTCCATATTATTTTGGTGTTATCACGCCACAGGCAAAACCGCCGCGTGAAAGCATTGCTGCTCTGATTGAAACGCTGAAACACACTGCGGCCCAGCTGTTGCCGGAATTTACCTGCCTCGATGCCAGCGAACATGCGCGGGTTATGCAGTCACTTCATCAGGAGAATTAATCAATTTTAAACCCGCCGATAGCAGCGGGTTTTATGATTATCAGAAAAGTCGTGCTGATTACTCTTCTGAATCCCCGTCGGGTTTACGAGTGCTTAACCCATATTCGCGGAGTTTGTTGGCAATAGCGGTGTGCGAGACACCCAATCGTTTTGCCAGTTTGCGCGTGCTGGGATAGGTGCGATAAAGGCGCGTCAGTACTGAACGCTCAAAGCGTTTACTGATGTCGTCCAATGAACCGTTCAGCGCCTCTTCACCCAGCGTCACTTCAACGTCAAAGTCTGGCAGCGCAATATCCTGCGGGCGAAGCTCGTTGCCCTCTAACTGGGTCAAGGCGCGATAAATGGCGTTTTTCAGCTGACGCACATTGCCCGGCCAGCCGTAATGAGTTAGATAACTGCCCAGCTGCGCATTGATTCGCGGTCGCGCCATGCCCTGTTCGTCGGCAAAGCGCGCCACAAAAAGCTCGGTCAGCGGCATAATATCCGCCGGACGATCACGCAGCGGCGGCAGATTCACTGTTAATACGTTCAGCCGATAATAAAGATCTTCGCGGAATTCCCCGCGCTGCACTAGCTCCACCAGATTTTTCTGCGTGGCGCAAATGACTCTCACATCAACTCTTACTTCGTGCTCTTCGCCCACGCGACGGAAAGTGCCGTCATTAAGAAAACGCAGCAGTTTAATCTGCATCCGCGGCGACATTTCACCGATTTCATCCAGCAATACCGAACCGCCGTTGGCCTGCTCGAAGAAACCCTTCTTACCATCAACGGCATTCGGATACGCGCCCGGCGCATAGCCAAAGAGTTCACTTTCAACCACATCGTCTGGCAGCGAGGCGCAGTTAAGGCCGAGGAACGGATTTTTGCCGCGAGCGCTACGTAGATGACAGGCGCGAGCCAGCAAATCTTTACCCGTGCCGGTATCACCGACTATCAGCAGTGGCGCATCGAGCATTGCCAGCTTTTTTGCCTGATCCAGCACCTGACGCATTTTAGGGCTGACTGCCACGATATGATCGAATTCGCGCTCGTCATTAATGGTCAGGTCTTGCAACTGACGGCCCATTCTGGCTGCCGATTTCAGCATCACTACCGCGCCAACCACTTCACTGGCCTGATTTTCATCATCAAGCTTAATTGGCGTGAGGTCCATCAGGAAGTCTTGCCCCTGAATCACCACGCGCTCGGTATGCGGCAAATCGCTGTCGCTATCCAACCAGCGCGAAAAGTTATAGCCACTTATCAAGCCAGCCGCGGTGTAATTGCGGATCTTGGTTTCGCTCAGTTCAAACAGACTTTGTGCGGCCGGATTAGCCTGCTCAACTTTGCCCTTCATATCAACGGAGAATACCGGTTCCGGCATTGAAATCAGCAGCGCGCGCAGTGCGCGATGTTCGCGTTCCGACGGCATAAACGGCACGGTTCGCACGTCGGTCACGCCGTCAATGCGACGAATTTCCGCCATTAATGCGCGAAAAGTATCAAAATCCAGCTGGGTAAAGTTGAGGTAGATACGGCCAATCTGGGCGATTTCTATCCCATGTAAATCAATACTGCGCAGCACTAATAAATCGAGTAACTCTCGGGCAAGACCCAGACGGTCTTCGCAAAAAACTTCCAGGCGCATCAGTTTTGACCTTTCTCAGGGAAAACAAAAATTTCTTAGCCGTATAATACCCTGTCAGGCAGAGTGTAAAAAGAGACTGTCACAAAATGTTGACAGAAAATTGACTGCTTGCCGAATTCGTCGCCAACTGCGCCACTTCTGACTTTAATCCACGGTGTGAAGGCAAATGAACAGAGCGGGCTGCTCGTTACATTACAGAAAAAACTCTGCTAACATCACCGCCTGATTTCAACGCCAAATGGTTCCCGACTATGAAGTTCGTCTCTTTCAATATCAACGGATTGCGCGCTCGTCCTCATCAACTTGCTGCGATCATCGAACAACATCAGCCAGACGTCATCGGGCTACAGGAAACAAAAGTCCACGACGATATGTTCCCGCTCGAAGAGGTGAGCCAGCACGGCTATCACGTCTATTATCATGGGCAAAAAGGTCATTACGGCGTTGCGCTGCTGACCAAAGAGAAACCGCTGGCGGTGCGTCGCGGATTCCCTAATGACGAAGAGGATGCTCAGCGTCGTATTATTATGGCCGATATCGAGACGCCACAGGGCGTGCTGACGGTGATTAACGGCTACTTCCCGCAGGGCGAAAGCCGTGACCACCCTACAAAATTCCCGGCCAAGCAGCGCTTTTATCAGGATTTGCAGGACTATTTACAGCAGCAGCTGTCAGTTGAGAATCCGGTAGTAGTCATGGGCGATGTTAATATCAGCCCAACCGATCTAGACATTGGTATCGGTGAAGACAACCGCAAGCGTTGGTTGCGTACCGGCAAATGTTCATTCCTGCCGGAAGAGCGCGAGTGGATGGACCGTCTCAAGGGCTGGGGTCTGGTAGACACCTTCCGGGCGGCGAATCCAGAATCTAACGATCAGTTTTCGTGGTTCGACTACCGTTCAAAAGGTTTTGATGACAACCGCGGTCTGCGCATAGATTTGGTGCTGGCGAGTACTCCGTTAGCAGCGCGTTGTAAGGCGACCGGTATCGATTATCAGATTCGTGGCATGGAAAAACCGTCTGACCACGCGCCAATCTGGGCCGAGTTTGACCTCGAGTGAATCCGCTAGTTACGCTAGAAGTGGTCGCTGCGATAATAGAACGCGGTGACCTCATCCTTTTGGCCCAGCGAGACGCGAATAGTGACCAGGCTGGGCTATGGGAGTTTCCCGGCGGTAAGGTTGAAGCCGGTGAAACTCAGCCCGCGGCCTTGCGCAGAGAGTTGTTTGAAGAGCTCAATATTCAGGCTCAGGTAGAGCAATGGGTTGCCAATAACACCTGGCAACAGGGCAAGCGAATGATTGATTTGCACGCCTGGCGAGTTAGCGGATTTGAAGGCGAGCTGGCGTTACGTTGTCACAGCGAAGTCGTTTGGGTGACACCTCAGCAGGCGTTGGATTATGACCTTGCTCCGGCCGATATCCCTCTGTTGCATGCGTACTTGACTCAATTAAAAAGTCACAACTAAAAAGTTACAATTAAAAGCCTCAACTCGCTGAAAAAACCACTCATTTCAAACAACGTAATCCGATAGCAATAACGTAAGTGACAATGTCACCTGCGTTGTTGCCATTCGACTATTCCTGTCTGGTTATCCATTACCGGACTATTCTTTACAGAATTAATCTTCAGCGGACTATTCTTCAGACTTGCTGGCCTTGGCCGGTGAACGCTTGCGCTTGGCACTTGCTGTCGCAGCCTTAGGTTTAGACGGCAGACTGCGGAAAGCCGGCGAAACGCGATTTTGCCTGGCCTGCACAATCAGATTTTGCAGTGTGGAAACCAGCGGCTGCATAAAATCCTGATAACGGCAGTTCTTCTCG
Organism: uncultured Gammaproteobacteria bacterium; assembly: GCA_963747655.1. Lineage (GTDB taxonomy): Bacteria > Pseudomonadota > Gammaproteobacteria > Enterobacterales > Enterobacteriaceae > Rouxiella. Next base: position 495,927 of record CAVVFS010000002.1, read on the forward strand.
CTGATACGCGTCAGGCTCGACTCCCAGTCGGCGGTCATATCCGGTCGCCCGGCGATATCCGGTAAGGAGTGGATCAGGGCGCGGCCAGTATCGCTTGAATGAATATAACGCCCTTTTTTGTAGAGGAATTCACGGCGAAAAAGCAGCTCGATAATCCCGGCACGCGTTGCTTCAGTGCCTAATCCATCGGTAGCACGCAGGATCTTTTTTAGCGCCTTGTCTTGCACAAAACGCGCAATTCCGGTCATTGCGGATAACAGCGTCGCATCGGTGAACGGACGCGGTGGCTGCGTTTGGCGTTCAACTACTTCGCCACGCTCGCACAATAGCTCATCACCCTTCGCCACCACCGGCAGCGGCGTGCCTTCGTTTTCCTCATCGCGCTCTTTGCTGCCCAACAGCGTGCGCCAGCCTGCATCGGCCAGAAAACGGGCTTTGGCGACAAACTTGCCGCCCGCGATTTCCAGATCAATCACGCACTTGCGAAACACTGCATCGGCGCAAAACTGCATCAGATACTGGCGGGCAATCAGGCCGAAAATCTTGCTTTCATCATCGGTCAGATTCACCCGACTGCTGCGCGCGGTGGGAATAATCGCATGGTGAGCATCGACCTTTTTATCATCCCAGCAGCGATTGCGTTTATCGGTATCCAAAGCCGGCTGCGGCATCAGGTCAGGCTGATGAACACTAATGGCGTTGAGTACCGCATGACGCCCGGCAAAATGCTCTTCGGGCAAATATCGGCTGTCGGAACGCGGATAAGTAATCAGCTTATGGGTTTCATACAGGCGCTGGCAGATATCCAGGATCTTCTGTGCGCTGAGACCAAAAGCTTTCGCGCCTTCGATTTGCAAAGTTGAAAGTGAAAACGGCAGCGGCGCGGTTTCTGACTCGCGTTTATCGTTGTAGGCAGTGACGATTGCGGGCTGACCGCCAATGCGCCCCACCACGTGATCGGCTAAAGAACGGTGCAACAATCGCCCTTCTTCATCCTGATACGGCTCGCAGGACTCACTCGGTTGCCAGACAGCCACAAAGCGCTCATCGGCAGGCGTTACGATATGCGCCTTAACCTCAAAGAAATCTTTGGCGACAAAGTTCTCGATCTCTTCATCGCGCCGCACCACCAGCCCCAGCACCGGTGTCTGCACTCTGCCCACTGAAAGCACGCCGTTGTAACCAGCATTACGCCCCAAAATGGTATAGGCGCGGGTCATATTGATGCCATAGAGCCAGTCGGCACGGGAACGCGCCAGAGCAGAGACACAAAGTGGGATAAACTCGCGATTGTCACGCAGACGAGAAACCGCGCGTTCAACCGCCTGCGGATTGAGATCGTTGACCAGGCAGCGCTGAGTTTGCTGGCGTTTCTCGGCGTTGAGCTCGAGATAATCCAGCACTTCATCCACCAGCAGCTGCCCTTCGCGATCCGGGTCACCGGCGTGCACGACCTGCGTAGCTTCCAGCAGTAACCTTTTGATCACGTTCAACTGTTTAGCCACCGAGGGGCGAGGCTGCAACTGCCATTTATCAGGAATAATCGGCAAATCTTCCAGCGCCCAACGGGCAAAGCGACTGTTATAGGCGTCAGGTTGAGCCTGTTCCAACAGGTGCCCTACGCACCAGGTCACCACATCCTGATTACCACAGGTAATAAACCCATCTCCGCGTTTGTGCGGTTTCGGCAAGACATCAGCTATCGCTCTGGCAAGGCTGGGTTTTTCGGCAATAAACAATCGCATCAGGCATGGCTCACAAACTAGGTCATTCCCCTATGTTAGCCGTTGAGCCAACAATTGATAAGTCGCGATCGGGGTTGAGGCAGGACGTTCGCTCACAAAAACGGCGAAAAAGGGATTTATAGGATAAATCAGGAAACAACCGCGCGTTTTGCCAGCAACAATTAACAGCGACGCGTCCCTGTAAGATTTTAAAATATCAATCCTACAGGGCTACCGCTATTACGGGGGATCAGTTTTTAGCTAACTGGCTGTCAGGGTCGTTGGTGCTAGTAGAGTTAAAGGTGATCTGCGCGTTGTATTCGCGGTTCAGCCTTCTCGCTTCGAGAAACACTGATTTCCAGTAAGGATTATCCAGAGAAGAGCGCATAACGCCTTTGCTTACCGAAGCATGCAGGAAATTATTGTTGGTGTCGTAGAAGCCAACGTGCATTTCATTTTTAATGCGGAAGAATACTAAATCACCCGGCTCGAGCTCGCTTGGGCTGACTCGCTGCCCCATCTGAATAAGCTGAGCAGTGGTAACGCGATTCATCGGAATATTAAAACGGTCTTTAAGCGTTCGCCAGACAAAGCCGGAACAGTCTACACCCTTTAAATTGGTACCGCCCCACTGATAAGGCGTGCCTTGCCATGAATACATCTGGTCGTGAAGCGCGGCGACCACGTTAATCATGTCTGACTGTTGGTCAGTAATTTGCGAGCTAGAGTTGGCAGTTTGCGACGAATTTTTTGAGGCACACCCGGCCAATATCAACAATGAAAAACAAAACACGTACTTGAATGATTTTAATGACTTCATTGATGTTAACCGGATGATTAAAATAATAGATAAAGATTTATAGCCTAGAAAATCAATGGGCTAAATAGCACAATGAGCATAATTACGCTAGATTACACTGATTTACAATACTTTACGTTAGGAATTTTAAAGAGGAGTTCATTAGTGTATGAAATTTAAGCGAAATATAGGAATACTCCGCTAAATTCAATATTTTGACAATTTAGCAACTCCCCGCGCTGGGGGAGTTTTAAAGCCATTAATTATGTCTAATCAGAAATAACTGACGAAAGGCGTGCTGTCGGGCGCAATAACCTGAGTGCTGGATTTCAGCTGCGGAGTGCCAAGGTAAAGGAAACCGACAATTTGGTCATTCTGCTCACAGCCAAAGGCTTTACGCACCGCTGCGTGTTCGGTCCATGGCCCGGTGCGCCAGATTCCGTTGAATCCTTGTACCAGCGCGGCCATCTGCATGGCATGCACCGCGCATCCGGCAGAAACCACCTGCTCCCATTTTGGCACTTTGGGGCTGTCTTTAACGTCTGCAATCACGGTAATTATTTGCGGCGCACGCAGCGGAGCCTGAGTAGCCTTCTCGATAGCCTTCTCATCCAGCTTGTCTTTTTCAGCGGCGCTTCTTAGCAGGTTACTGAAACGAATAAGACCATCGTTTTCTACAATCACAAAGCGCCACGGCTGCAAGGCGCCATGATCGGGCGCACGCATTCCGGCATTAATAATGTTTTGCAGAGCTTTGCCAGAAGGTGCCGGAGCAGCAAGGCGTGAGGCAGAACGACGATTAAGTAGTAGGTCCAGAGCGTCCATATATCTCTCCTTTATATGAGTTGTAGTAGCTTAACCGTAGCATAAGCCACCTCGCCGTGGCTATCCGCCGCCGTGCCGTTGCCAAATTATGAAATGATTTAAAGCTGACATTTGTCTGTGAGGTCATTAGGATAGCAGCACTAGTCGCTATAGATGGAGATAACATGCGCATACTGTGGCGAATCATCGCCGGTTTTTTTAGGTGGACCTGGCGTCTGCTTAACTTTGTAAGAGAATTTATTCTTAATCTTTTCCTGATCCTGATCATTCTGGTCGGCGCAGGCATTTATTACGAGCTGCAATCCAAGCCCGTCGAAGCCCCAACCAAGGGAGCATTGCTGGTCGATTTAAGCGGTTCAGTAGTTGATAAGCCTTCGGTAAACAACAAAGTTCGTCAGATTGGTCGTGAACTGCTGGGAACCTCGAGCAATCGCCTTCAGGAAACTTCGCTGTTTGACCTGGTTGATACTATTCGCGCGGCCAAAAATGACAGCAATATCACAGGCATGGTGCTATCTCTCACCGATTTTACCGGCACCGATCAGGCATCTCTGCAATATATCGGTAAGGCTCTGCGTGAGTTCCGCGATGCCGGTAAGCCAATCTATGCCGTAGGCGACAGCTATAACCAGACGCAATATTATCTGGCGAGCTTCGCTAACAAGATTTACCTGTCGCCAATGGGCACGGTGGATCTGCACGGTTTTGCCACCAACACGCTGTACTACAAATCCCTGCTCGACAAGCTGAAAGTGACCACCAATATCTTCCGCGTGGGCACCTATAAGTCGGCAGTAGAGCCATTGATGCGTGACGATATGTCTCCGGCAGCGCGCGAAGCGGATACCCGTTGGGTAGATGGTTTGTGGAACAACTACCTCAATACTGTGTCGGCAAACCGTCAATTGACGCCAGAACAGCTGTTCCCGGGCGCACAAGGATTGTTGACTGGCTTGCAACAAAACGGTGGCGATACCGCCGAGTACGCGTTGAAGAGCAAACTGGTTGATGTTCTGGCTTCACGCGGTGACGCCGATGAAGCGATGATTAAAGCCTTCGGCTATGACAAGCAGAAAAAAGACTTTAATTTCACCTCGCTTGATGACTACAACCCTAAAGTCAAGAAAGACGACAACGCGCCGCAGATCGCGGTTATCTTCGCCAACGGTGCCATCGTTGACGGTGAAGGTCAGGCGGGTGAAGTCGGCGGTGATACCACGGCGAATCAAATCCGTCAGGCGCGTCTGGATCCTAAAATCAAGGCCATCGTGTTCCGCGTTAACAGCCCGGGCGGCAGCGTGAGCGCCTCTGAGGAAATCCGTTCCGAACTGGCAGCAGCACGTGCGGCGGGTAAACCCGTGGTAGTTTCCATGGGTGGCATGGCGGCATCAGGCGGTTACTGGATTTCAACGCCAGCGAACTACATTATTGCCAGCCCAAGCACCCTCACCGGCTCTATCGGCATCTTCGGCGTTATCAACACTTATCAGAACACGCTGGGGCAGTTTGGTGTGCACACGGATGGCGTGGCGACTTCGCCGCTGGCGGATATCGCGTCGACCAAAGCCCTGCCGCCAGAGTTCTCGCAGATGATGCAAATGAATATCGAGCACGGCTATAACACCTTCCTGGGGCTGGTCGCCAAAGCCCGTAACAAGACGCCAGAGCAGGTTGACCAGATTGCTCAGGGCCACGTCTGGATCGGGACTGATGCGAAAAATAACGGTCTAATCGATGAGTTGGGTGACTTCGATGACGCCGTGAAGAAAGCCGCCGAGCTGGCAAAAGTGCCGACCTGGCAGTTGAACTGGTACGTCGATCAGCCAAGCCTGACTGACATGGTGTTCTCGCAGATGAATGCGTCCGTACACGCGATGTTACCCGCCGTTGCTCAGGCCTATTTGCCTGCGCCGGTTGCAGACATCGCACTGAAGATGAGTTCTCAGGCTGACTTGTTCAATAACATGAACGATCCGCAAAACCGTTACGCGATGTGCCTGACCTGCGGCGACGTAAAATAAACGTGGCTTAATGTCTGAATCATTGTCTGGTTTCCAAAAAGTGGTTTAACATCTGAACCGCTGTGTGGTTTCTAGGCAATAAAACTAAAATGGCTCCTTTATCGGGGCCATTTTTTTCATCAATGCGCATTCACGTTTTAATTCCTGTCTAAGTCGTCCTATAATCGCCCCACCTGGCCTGTCTGGCTGATTAAAAAAGAATTGTGCAAATGACTAAAAAATCGATTTACGTTGCCTACACTGGCGGTACCATCGGCATGCAACGTTCAGAGCAAGGCTATATTCCTGTTTCTGGCCATTTACAGCGTCAGTTGGCGCTGATGCCTGAATTCCATCGTCCTGAAATGCCTGATTTTCATATTCAGGAGTATTCACCGCTGATGGATTCTTCTGATATGACGCCAGAAGACTGGCAGCATATTGCCAACGATATTCAGGCCCATTACGACCAATACGATGGTTTTGTTATTCTGCACGGCACCGACACGATGGCGTTCACTGCATCTGCCCTGTCATTTATGCTGGAAAACCTCGACAAACCGGTCATTGTTACCGGTTCGCAGATTCCACTGGAAGCCCTGCGTTCCGACGGCCAGATTAACCTGCTGAACTCGCTATATATCGCCGCTAATCATCCGGTGAAAGAAGTTACACTGTTCTTCAACAATCGTCTTTATCGCGGTAACCGTAGCACCAAGGCCCATGCTGACGGTTTCGATGCTTTCGCGTCACCCAATATGGCGCCATTGCTTGAAGCCGGAATTCATATTCGCCGTCTGGCAACGCCGTCTATTCCTGCGGCTTCAGGCGCGCTGCGCGTACATAACATTACGCCGCAACCGATTGGCGTGGTAACTATTTACCCAGGAATTTCCGCCGAAGTGGTGAAAAACTTCCTGCAACAGCCGGTAAAAGCGCTGATCTTGCGCTCTTATGGCGTGGGTAATGCGCCGCAGAAAGGTGACCTGTTGCAAGTGCTGAAAGAAGCCTCCGAGCGCGGAATCGTGGTGGTCAACCTGACTCAGTGTATTTCCGGTAAGGTCAATATGGGTGGCTATGCGACGGGTAACGCGCTGGCCCATGCGGGAGTCATCAGCGGCTTTGATATGACGGTTGAAGCAACATTAACCAAACTGCATTATTTACTCAGCCAGCCGCTTTCCGCTGCTGAAATACGCGAGCAGATGCAACAAGACCTGCGTGGTGAATTAACCGTTTAAGGGAACATCATGAAATCTGCACTGTTGTTGATCGACCTGCAAAATGATTTTTGTCACGGTGGTGCGCTGGCCGTGGCAGAGGGTGACGAGACTGTTAATGTCGCCAATTTAGCTATCGCCGCCAGTCGCCATGCCAATATTCCGGTCGTGGCTTCACAAGACTGGCACCCTGCCGATCATCGCAGTTTTGCGATTAATTCATCGGCTGAGGCGTGGACGTTGGGTGAACTTGAAGGACTACCACAGGTTTGGTGGCCGATACATTGCGTTCAAAATCAGCCAGGTGCAGACTTTCATCCCGATCTTAATACCGCAGGATTAGACTATATTGTTCATAAAGGCAAAGACCCGGCGATTGACAGCTACAGCGCGTTTTTCGACAACGGCAAACGTGCGGCCACTCCGTTGCATGATTGGTTGCAAGAACAACAAGTTGAGCAGTTGATAGTCATGGGGCTGGCGACCGATTATTGTGTGAAATTCAGCGTACTGGATGCACTGGAGCTTGGATATCAGGTGACCTTGCTGAGCGATGGCTGTCGGGGAGTAAATCTTGATGCCGATGACAGTGTAAAAGCCATCGAACAGATGCAACTTTCCGGAGCAAAAGTACAAAGCCTTTCCCAATGGGTGAGCAACCTGGATTTCACGCTGTGATTTTACAGATCTGCTAGATTTTATAGGTTTGGCAGATTTACAGCTCTGATACGGATATAAACACTTTGAAGCGGATTGCATGGAGAATGCCTGCCCGCTTCCTCACCAAAAGAAGTTGATTAACTATGAGCTCAGTAAAAATCCATACCCAGCAGGAAATTGAAAAAGCCCGCGCTGCCGGTAATACCGCAGCCAAAGTTCTTGAATTCATTAAGCCTTACGTCAAAGTCGGTGTCACTACCGATGAAATTGACCAGTTGTGTCATGACTATATCGTTAATGAGTTAAAAGTTATTCCTGCCAATATTGGCTACCACGGTTATACCAAAACGTCTTGTACTTCAGTGAACCACGTGGTGTGTCACGGTATTCCAACAGACAAAAAATTGAAAGACGGCGATATCGTTAATATCGACGTAGCGATTATTCAGGATGGCTGGTACGGCGACACGAGTCGTATGTACTATGTTGGCAAACCGACTATTCGCGGGCAACGTTTGGTCGAAGTGACTTATCAGTCAATGGTTGCAGGCATTAAGGCCGTACGTCCGGGCGCGACGCTGGGTGATGTTGGTGCGGCAATTCAGCACATTGCCGAAAGCAATGGTTTCTCGGTAGTGCGTGAATACTGCGGTCACGGCGTGGGTGAGGAATATCATACCGATCCACAGGTGCTGCATTATGGTCGTCCTGGCGAAGGTCTGGTGCTTGAAGCAGGAATGATTTTCACCATCGAACCGATGATCAACGCAGGCAAAGCAGCCACCAGCGTGTTATCCGACGGCTGGACAGTGGTCACTAAAGACCGTTCTCTGTCTGCACAGTGGGAACACACCATTGCGGTAACAGAAACCGGTTACGACCTGCTGACACCTTGGCCAGAAGGCACCGGCGAATACGAAACCGTTTAACACTGTTTCAATTCCCTGCCAGTAGTCATTTCCTTCTCTGTCACTTCCCTTTTATGGGAATAACAGAGGAGGAAATGACAGTTCGCAAATAAATAACCTAAAAGCCTTAAATTTATATATATAACCCCTCACCTTAACTTAATAATAATTTTATATATCCAAAAGCAAATGCATTTCCTGAATTAATACTTCCGTGCAATACAGCCCACCTTATTTCCTTAGAACATGACTCAGATCATATTTGGGATAATATTTTAAAAATAACCAATGACAGATTAAATTAATCCGCTAGATTTCAATTGGCAAAAGTTAATCACTCTTTAACTTTTGAATTAATAGGTCAAGTGAGGCTTTGGATATAAATGCTTCGCGCAGAGTCACCTCTGCAATCTTGACTGCTAAAACATTTATTTTCATAAAGGAATAAGGAAAATTATTTTGCATAAAATTAAATTGCTCGGAGCTGCATTGGTTTTAATGACCGCAGCAGGTTTTAGTTCTACTGCTAACGCGAATCTGTTACCTACCCCACCTATTGTGCCGCCTGTCGCAGGTCTGTGCTCTATTCTGACCGGATTACTGCCGGTGGGTGTGCCTGCCAGTGAGCTCACGCCTGCGCAGATTGTCAGCATATTAGGTCAACTCCCTGCTGGAACGACCGTTTCGCAAGTGCTTGCCTGCCTGTAATAGCGTTGTCTGTCATAACGCTTGGATGTCTGTAATAAAAGCTGTGAGCCCTCCTGCTAATCAGGAGGGCTTTAAATATACACTCGAAAGCTAAACTTATTATCGCAATAATTAAATAAGCCAGCTGAATAAATCAGACGAACGCATTCATAAAAAGAATAATTAAAAACCGGATTAGAATTAACCTTGCAGTCATTGATAAATTGAATAATAAGGATGTTATTTATAATGCCAGTCGGATTTTCACCTCGCAAAATAAAGATCTGCATAGCATTCGTGGCAGGTCTTTTTTTGCTGTTATCCGGATGGGCATTATTATCACACTCCCCTTCTCAACCTATTCCCCCTACATTTGAAGTAAGCCGTCAGAATATACAATCGACTGTGCTCGCAAGCGGTATTTTGCAGCCGATAAGACAGGTTGATGTAGGGTCGCAAGCTTCAGGGCAGCTCACCGCCCTTTGGGTAAATCCCGGTGACTTTGTCACTAAGGGGCAATTACTCGGCGAGATTGACCCCACGCTGTCACAAAATGCCTTGCAGGATGCTCAGGTTGCCCTAAACAGCCTGCTGGCGCAAAAGAAAGCCAATCAGGCACAGGTAAAACGATCGACTTTGATGCTGCAACGCCAGCAGGCGATGTATAAGCAAGATGCCGCGGCCAGGCAGGATGTTGAGGCTGCACAAGCTGATTTGCAGGTGCAACAGGCGCAGTTAACGGCAATGAATGCGCAAATCCACCAGCAGCAAATTCGTGTCGCGACCGCTGAAACCAATCTGAGCTACACGCAGATTATGGCGCCGGTCAGCGGTACCGTGCTCTCGGTCAGCACTCAGGCGGGTCAAACGGTGGTCGCGTCTTATCAGGTGCCGGTTATCCTTGAAATTGCCGATCTCAGTATCATGACTGTGAGAGCGCAAATCCCCGAAGCTGATATTTCACTTATTCATCAAGGCCAATCGGTATGTTTTACCACTCTCGGCGCGGCACATTCGCCTTTTTGCAGCACGATTAAAGCCCTGGAACCCGACGCAGAGAAGATAAACAACGCAATTTTTTTCAACGCTTTGTTTGATGTCGATAATCCTGCCGGTTATCTGCGCCCTGCAATGACTGCTCAGGTCAGCGTAGTGTTAAACGAAGCAGAAAATGTGCTGGCTATTCCGGTCACGGCCTTGGGCGCAAGTCGTTCGGCTCATGGTTATCAGGTCAAAACGGTAAATAATGCGGGCGATATCGCCGAGAAAACGATATTGACCGGCATTGATAATGGCATCCAAATTGAAGTGAAACAGGGACTACGCGACGGCGAGCGAGTGCTGCTGGTTTACGATTCACCGGGTGTGATATGAAAGCACAATCCTCGAGCCAGCAGTTACTTTCCCTAACTCACGTTTGTCGTCGTTTTACCACCGGCGATGGCGAGATTATGGTGCTCGATAATCTCTCATTGAATATTGAGGCCGGTGAAATGGTGGCGATTGTCGGCCCGTCTGGTTCCGGGAAATCAACGCTGATGAATATTCTGGGCTGTCTGGATACGCCGAGCAGCGGTCGTTATCGCGTCAGTGGAGAGGATATACAGCTGTTTAATCGTGATGAACGAGCGCGTCTGCGTAGAGAGCGATTTGGATTTATCTTCCAGCGTTACCATTTAATTCCCTCGCTGTCGGTGCTTGAGAATATTGAAATACCCGCCTGCTATGCTCGTCAGCCGCGTGCGTTGCGTCGCCTTAAAGGCCGTCAGTTATTAGAAAGCCTGGGATTGCACGGCTATGAGAATCGCCACGTCAGTCGCTTGTCTGGCGGGCAGCAGCAGCGGGTCAGCATTGCTCGGGCGCTGATTAACGGCGGCGAGGTTATTCTGGCTGACGAACCCACTGGCGCGTTAGACAGCAAAAGTGGCGGCGAAGTGATGCGTTTATTACAGGCGTTGCATCAGCAGGGACACACGGTAATTATCATCACCCACGATGCGAAAGTGGCAAATTATGCCAGCCGTATCATTCATCTGGCCGATGGCAAAATAGTCTCTGACTTGCCTAACGGCGACAGCATCAAGTTATCTCATGAGCATTGCAAGTCAAAGGTGACAGCGTCACTTAATACTAATGAATACAGTAACTGGCGCAGTCGATGGGATAATTATCAAGACATATTGCGCGGTGCCTGCCGCAGCTTAACCAGCCATCGTCTGCGATCGGCCCTCACGTTGCTGGGCATTGTGATTGGCATCGTTTCGGTGGTTTCATTAAACGCCGCCGGAGCAGGCGCGCGGCAATACGTTCTTGATACCCTTTCCTCGCTGGGTGGCAATGTCATCACCCTCTATCCGGGCAAAAGTTATGGTGATGAGCAGGCTGCCAGCGGCCGTTCCCTGCGTGACCGGGATTTAACGCTGCTCGCGAGTCAAAGCTGGATTAAAGCAGCGACGCCAAATGTCAGCACTACGCTACGCGTCCGCAGGCAGCAAATAGACTCTGATGTTAACGTCAACGGGGTGAGCAGCGGTTTTTTAACCATTAACAATTTGCAGTTGCTGGCTGGGCGTTCGCTACTGCCGCGCGATATTGAGCAACAGTTGTCGGCGGTGGTTATCGACGAATCATTAAAAAAACGGCTGTTTCCCCACGGCGGCGATCCTTTAGGTGAAATCATTTTAATCGGCACCTTACCGGGGAAAATCGTCGGCGTTGCCCGCAGTACCTCATTAGCGGTTGGAAATACCTTCAATCTCTGGCTACCCTGGAGCACTGCTAACAGCCGCTTATTGGGTCAGAACTGGTTTAACTCTATTTCCGTTTCGTTGAATGACAACGTTTCAGCCGAAACGGCAAAATCGACAATCAATAAAATGCTCAACCGCCTGCACGGCAGACAAGACTTCTATATGCGAGACAGCGCCGCGTTTGTGAATTCAGTAGAAAAAACCAGCTTTGCTCTGTCGCTGTTTCTATCATTAATTGCGCTGATTTCCTTGCTGGTAGGCGGTATTGGGGTGATGAATATCATGCTAGTTTCGGTAAGCGAAAGAACGCGTGAAACCGGGATCCGCATGGCGGTGGGCGCACGTCAATGGGATATCCAACAGCAGTTTTTACTAGAGGCGGTATTGCTTTGTCTGGCAGGCGCCGTTACAGGAGTGACATTGTCACTTATTATCGGGACGGCGCTGTCGTGGTTTATCCAGCCCTGGCAGCTGGTGTTCTCTGTTTCGGCGATTGTCACAGCGGTAGGTTGTGCCGTATTGGTTGGCGTAATTTCAGGCTGGCTTCCTGCCTGGCAAGCAGCCAGACTGGATCCTGCCGAGGCGTTAACCCGCGAATGAAGGCTCTTTGGCTGGTGAAAAAGTGGTTCAAACGAGTAGAATTTTCAGGCGCTGCCTGTGCATTAATGGTGACACTGTCACCCGGTTGTGGAATGTTACGCACTGCACCCGCTGAATTCCCTGCTATTGCGCCACGCTGGAGTTCAATTTCATACCCAGTTGATGGTTCGACGGTCGCTCAATCTCCGACCTGCGATGCCTCGGTACACTTTTGCCAGCAGGAGTCTGTAGTACCTAAAAAACCTTTACCTGATTTTTGGGCGTCTCTCGGAGACTCTGATTTGCCGCGAGTACTGCAAAGTGCCCTGCGGCAAAACGACACTCTGCAACTCAGTCAATTACAGTTAAAATTGTCCCAGTTACAGGCTGCACTTAGCGGGCTTTCCCTTTTGCCGACACCTTCTGTGTCACTCAATGCAGCCATCTCTCGGCCAATGAGTTCGGGCAAAATTCCTGCTACGACTTATCGTTCCGCCGGACTTAATGCGGCCTTGCGTTATCCGCTGGATATCTGGGGAAGTGCGCGGGCGCAGCGAGATGCCGCAAAGCTTGATGCTTCTGCCAGTGAGGATGACTGGCGGGCAGCGCGTCTGGCAATTTGCGTGTTAGTCACACAGGCGCGCTGGCAGATAGGCTATTTGAATCGGCTTATTGAAAACACCCAGGCAGACCTGCAAGATGCGTCTTATACCTTATCTCTTGCCAATGCCCGTTATCAGGCCGGGGCAACGTCGCGAGCCGATGTGCTATTTGCCCAGCGACAGCTTGCCGATCAGCGAACGGTATTGTCGGTTTTACAGCAACAGCGAGCAGAATCGCGCCACGCTTTTTCCGTGCTGATGGGTCATCCACCTCAGGCGCAGCAGGCGGAATTAACCGATCTCAATGAGACTTCCTTACCCACTCCAGCCGTGGGTTTACCGGCTGACCTGCTTTCACGACGCGCGGACGTTCACGCGGCAGAACTCCGAGTGCGCAGCAGTCTGGCCACTGCCGAGTCTATTCGTTTAAGTTTTTATCCCTCTCTGAGCCTAACCGCGAGCTATGGCACGTCCAGCCCCTCGCTCACTCATTATCTGGCCGATCCTATCGGCTCATTGGCTGCCCTGTTGACCCTGCCGATAGTCGAATTTAACACCGCGCGCTATACCCAACAAACTGCCGAAGTGGTTTATCAGGCCAGCGCCGTTAACTTTAAAAAGACGCTTTATCAGGCTTTAGTGGAAACAGAGGACGCGCTTTCTGCTCGTCAGCATCTGGCCCGGGAGGCGCAAGAATTTGCCGAGGTTTTGATGCTATCGCAGGCGTTAGAACGATTGACGCTGGCACGCTGGCAACAAGGCGCCAGTGATATGCAGCCGTGGCTGGAGGCGAAAAGAGCCAGAAGGCAGGCTACGTTAAGTGCGTTACAGAATCTGTTAGCACGCAAAAACAATGCGATCGAGCTATATGCTGCACTTGGCGGCGACTACGCTGACTCAGCTTCAGCTTCGCTCCCTGACACGGACTTAGCCAAAAAGAGAACGGCTGAAGACTGAACGTAGGCTTGAAAACTACATTTAGACTTATAAAATCAAAGCCTTAGGCTTAAACTAAAATAGACAGGCCTATTTTCAGAAGCTTACTGTGGTTTTATGCGGATTAAATCATCCTGAAACTGCTGCTTAAGCTCTTGCTTACTCTTGGTGACGATTTGCCCGTCGGTGCCTACCGTCATATGCTGAGCGTCAACATTGTGACGAGCCTGATAGAGCATAACTACTTGCAGACTATGTTCTTTTTGTTGCTCAGTCAGACGCACGCCATCGGGCCATTTACCGAGTTCAACCGCCTGTGCCAGACGCTGATAAATTTCCGGCGTCATGACGTCAACCAGTTCACGGATTTCCATGTTAAACTCCCCGCTTCACACAGATTTTTATCAGATTATTCCACAACCGTTGAATAAATGGGCTGAATCGATTTTGTTAATAAACTATTGCAAAAACAGCCCATCAGTTCAGGAATTACGCTACTGCAAATTAATGGCGCAGTTTGCTGTTTAAGCGCAATCAGCCTGCGGTTTTGTCGCCATTTTCGCCGTCGATAAAGCTCATGGACGCCGAATTCACACAGTAACGATCGCCGGTTGGCTCAGGGCCGTCTGGGAAAACGTGGCCGAGATGCGCGTCACAGTTGGCACAGCGTATTTCTACGCGCTCCATGCCCGAGAGAGTTATCGGTCAGATAATTGATAGCGTCATGGGTCATTGGTTGGTAGAAGCTCGGCCATCCGCAGCCAGAATCGTATTTAGTTGTCTGAGAAGAACAGTGGCGATTACACACCAGGCAATGGTACAATCCATCGCGCTTGTTGTGCAACAGTTTGCCGGTATAAGGACGCTCGGTGCCGCCCTCTTGAGTCACATACTTCTGAATATCAGTGAGTTGTGGAGTTTTCGGGTGGTATCTTTGATTTCATTGGCCATAGTTGGCATTCTCTTCGAGATAAAAAAATCAACTAAAATAACAGTTAATAATAACAAAAAAGTAACAACGAGTCAGCGCGTTTTGGCTTAAACTCTATGCCATTGGTGCGGGGCGTAGAATCATATGTGATTGCGATCACATATTTGATTGCAGAGTGGTTTAAACCTCGTCATTTAGCCCCAATATGCGTAACAGCTGATTTAAGAAATGGAACGTGCAATAAGCGAACGATTTCGGGTGCTAGGATTGACCTACCGCAACAATTGACACGATTCCGCTTGACGCTCTCCAAGGTTTTTGTAATTTTACAACCAACCTTTTATTCACTAAAAAATAGCTGGTGGAATATATGACTATCAAAGTAGGTATCAACGGTTTTGGCCGTATCGGCCGTATCGTTTTCCGTGCTGCGCAGGAACGTTCTGACATCGAAATCGTTGCAATCAACGATCTGTTAGACGCTGACTACATGGCTTACATGCTGAAGTATGACTCAACTCACGGTCGTTTCGACGGCACTGTTGAAGTGAAAGACGGTCATCTGGTTGTTAATGGCAAAACCATCCGTGTGTACTTCTGAGCGCAATCCAGCTAATCTGAAATGGAATGAAGTGAACGTTGACGTTGTTGCTGAAGCGACCGGTATCTTCCTGACCGACGAAACTGCACGTGCCCACATTAAAGCAGGCGCTAAGAAAGTCGTTCTGACTGGCCCATCTAAAGATGACACTCCAATGTTCGTTATGGGTGTTAACCATAACTCTTACGATGGTCAGGAAATCGTTTCTAACGCTTCTTGTACCACTAACTGCCTGGCTCCGCTGGCTAAAGTTATCAACGACAAATTTGGTATCGTTGAAGCGCTGATGACCACGGTTCATGCAACGACTGCAACCCAGAAAACCGTTGATGGCCCGTCTCATAAAGACTGGCGTGGCGGCCGCGGCGCATCTCAGAACATCATCCCTTCCTCTACCGGTGCTGCTAAAGCAGTAGGTAAAGTTATCCCTGCTCTGAACGGCAAACTGACCGGTATGGCTTTCCGCGTTCCAACTCCTAACGTTTCAGTAGTTGACCTGACTGCACGTCTGGAAAAACCAGCTTCTTACAAAGAAATTTGTGCTGAGCTGAAACGCGCTTCAGAGAACGAACTGAAAGGCATTCTGGGTTACACCGAAGATGAAGTCGTTTCTACCGATTTCAACGGTGAAAAACTGACTTCAGTATTCGATGCTAAAGCCGGTATCGCTCTGAACGACAACTTTGTGAAACTGGTTTCCTGGTACGACAACGAAACTGGCTACTCAAACAAAGTTCTGGATCTGATCTCTCATATCGCTAACAAGTAATTGTTGCCAATGCGTTTTCAGGTTTTGCTTGAAAACAATGGCTGCGCTATGGCGAACTGACAGAGGGCGACATTGTGTCGCCCTTTTCTATTTGGCGAAAACGCCAGGTCGGTTCATCCCTGTCTAAGTTTTCAACTTTGCATAGGATTTTAAAATGTCAGAACAACTCTTTACCTTCCCGTTTTAAAACAACTCTCCCCGGCCATTAGCCAAAGCCAAATTGACGAACTGCCGGTGCTGATTATTAACCATCCCTAAGGCTCGTGCGGCGATTGCCTTGCAGGGTGCGCATCTGCTTGCCTGGCAGCCTGGCGGGACAAAAACCGGTGATCTGGTTAAGCAGCAAAACGGCTTTCGAGCCGGGAACGGCCATTCGTGGCGGCGTGCCGGTTTGCTGGCCGTGGTTTGGTCCGGCAGGTAAACCTTCGCACGGTTTCGCCCGTAATTTGCCGTGGCAACTGACGGCGCACAGCGAAATGATGATGCGGTAAGTTAACTCTGACGCTGAAAGACAGCGCAGAAACCCGTAAGCACTGGCCGCATGCCTTTACCTGCATGCTCATTTTACCTTGGGCGACCAGGCCACTATCGAACTAGAGTCCCACGGCGACTTTGAGACCACCAGCGCGCTGCATGCCTATTTTGAAATGGGTGATATTACAGTCAAGTGGCGGTTGAAGGGCTGGGCCAGACGTATACTTGATAAGGTTCTCGGTGGCGAGAAAGGCGTGTTAATGGCGCATTAACCTTCAACGGTGAAACCGATCGTATCTTTATTGAGCCAGAAGCCTAAAGCCTGATCGTTGATCCGCGTATTGAATCGCAAAATCCGCGTCAGGCACAGCGGTAATAGCGACGTGGTCAGCTGGAATCCAGGGGCTAAAAATTCTGCATCGATGAAAGATATGGCCAATGATGGTTACAAAACGATGGTCTGCGTTGAAACTGCGGCCGTCAGCTCACTCGCAGATAAGCACCGAGTCTTCTCCAGCACGTTTGGCGATCAGTTTCGAAATCGCATAAGTTTTTATTAATCAAAAATCCGGGACGGCGCAGCGCATCGCTTTGGATTTTATGAATCGGAAATGGATAATTCAGCCGTTAAACAATATCTAGTGAGGTTTTGTGACTTGGCGGCCGGGAAAGCGTGGTCGATCAGCGCAATTTCTTCGGGATTGAGTTAAGAGTCAAGGCAGGCGGCATTGTCATGGATATGCTCAATCTGAACCGCTTTTGGAATGGCAATAACGTTATCCCGACGCGTTACCCAGGCTAGCGCAATTTGCGCACTGCTCACCCCACTTGCTCTCGCTAGCTGTTGCATAACCGGATGGCTAAGCACCTCATGTCGTAGTTTACCGGCCTGTGCCAACGGACAATAGGCCATAATCGGCATCTCATGCTCTCGGCACCAGGGCAATAAATCATACTCGATACCGCGCGATGCAGCATGATAAAGCACCTGATTGGTCAGGCAGGCGTTGCCGCCCTCGATTTGCCATAGCTCATTGAGATCGGCAGTATCCAGGTTCGAAACGCCCCATTGGCGGATTTTGCCGGACTGTTGCAGAGACTCCATCGCCCGAACCGTTTCCTGCAATGGAATCGATCCACGCCAGTGCAATAAATAAAGGTCGATACTGACTCGGTTTTCAAACGCCGTAAACTTTGCTCGCAGGCCTGATGGCCCGCGCTCCTCCGGCATTTTGCGGATAGACTTTCGAAACCAGATAAACTTCATCCCGACGCCCAGCAATGGCCTCGCCGACGACTCGTTCTGCCCCGCCATCGGCATACATTTCTGCGGTATCAATCAGCGTTAATCCCAGATCGATACCCTGCTGTAATGCTTTGACTTCTGCACGAAATTCAGACTCTCGCTCGCCCATAAACCAGGTACCCTGTCCGACTGCGGGAACCTGAGTTCCATTTGGAAACTGTACGGTTTTCGCGTTCATCCTCTGCTCCTGTTTAGGTCATTTATGCGACGTTGTCGCAAAGGCAATCGTTATGACCTGAGCTCATATCCCTGCCACTATTAATTAAATCGATCAAATAGTGTGATGCACACCTCAAAAAGAACATTAGGTGACCATCTGCGCTTCAAATGTGCAAATGGGGCAAAATGCCCCATTGAAAGCTCGCGTTGCACCAATATAATGCACGCGTTCTAGTAAACCGCGATTAGAAACTATACGTTACACCAGTAGTCAACACACCAGTATAGGATTTATTAACCATCGGGCTGTTTTTAATTTCATTGAGTCAGGTGAGTATAGCGTCCGGTAACAAAGCCTGCCAACGAGGTGCGAAGGTATATTTGGCGGTAGATTTCAACATATGGGTTAAAGCTATCATCTAGGATGATAGGTATCAAGTCCACTGCGACGCGACTGTCTGCCATTGATACCATAGTAGTATTATTTTCTGATTCGCGCTGTTCCACGTTACACCTACGCCAGGAAGCACAGACCAGTTATCGCCTTTAATGCCGTACAGATAAGCCGCATCGCCCACGATACCGTTGCTGTTATCAAGCGTATCACCGGTCACAGAGGTAGCGAATCAGTCCCCCAGTCGGCGGTATAAGAATACGCCAGACCAGCCATCAGAGTGCCATGACGTTTTTTCAGTTGCTTCATCTGCTCGTTATCAGTGTGATGTGGCCTGAAACTAAACGGATTATAACCTACTATCACACTTAATTGATTTTGCTGATCTTTCCAAAGATTATAGCCAGCTACCAGCGTATGAACATAGAAAGTGTCGCTGTCATAGTTAACAACCGGCAACGGATAAAACTTGGTGTTAACTCCACGATATGGGCTGGACGCGGCTAAGGCTCCGGCTCCAACTGAGAAGGTATCGGCATGAGCGGTCTGGCTCAGCAATGCCACAGCGCAGCAAGCGGCAACGCTTTGATCAGGGTCGTTTTCATTAATTCATCCGTAAAAAAGTGTAAAATCGCTCGTAGTGTAAATGAATCGTAAAGGCGTGTCAGATTCAGCGCACATAAACCTAAAGCAACCGAATAATTTATATGCGGATTATGAAATTATTATGTCTAAAATTTGCTCATTATTCTCGTATCCCCCGTGCAGCAAGGGCTGTAGATGACCTCACAACAACTGAGTCCTTGATATGGCTTAAAAAACTGCAATTTAGCACAGGAAATTTTTCGAAGGTCAAACTACGCTTAATATTAGGAGAAAAACTGCTGGCAAAGTAACCTGTTTGTGTTGCTCATGACTGTACCCATGACTCTACTTAAATTAAATAGAGCAACAATTAGTTGGCATAAGGGTTGCTAAATCTGTATTAGATATTAGATAGTCAGTTGGGGAAATTTTCTTCCGGGAGCTGTTCCACCGCATTCAAGCTCTCTTTAACCTGTGCTAAATAACGAAGGACGGGCATCTATGAACATATTTGACCATTATCGCCAGCGCTATGAAGCTGCCAAGGATGAAGAGTTCACACTGCAGGAATTTCTTACCATCGCTCGGCAAGATCGCAGTGCTTATGTAAACGCCGCGGAACGCCTGTTGATGGCAATAGGTGAACCCGTCATGGTCGACACCGCGCTTGAACCACGCCTGTCGCGTCTATTCTCCAACCGCGTCGTCGCACGCTATCCGGCTTTTGAAGAGTTCTACGGCATGGAAGAGGCTATCGAACAGATTGTCTCCTACCTTAAACACGCTGCTCAGGGCCTGGAAGAGAAGAAACAGATCCTTTACCTGCTGGGTCCGGTCGGTGGCGGTAAATCCTCCCTGGCTGAAAGGCTGAAAGCCTTGATGCAACGCGTGCCTATCTACGTGCTGAGCGCCAACGGGGAACGTAGCCCGGTCAATGACCATCCTCTGTGCCTGTTCAATCCGCAGGAGGATGCGAGTATTCTGGCAAAAGAATACAACATCCCTACGCGCTACCTTGGCACCATCATGTCGCCTTGGGCCGCGAAACGCCTGCATGAATTTGGCGGCGATATTACCAAATTTAAAGTGGTTAAAGTCTGGCCGAGCATTCTGGAACAGATTGCGATCGCCAAAACAGAGCCCGGTGATGAGAACAACCAGGATATCTCTGCTCTGGTCGGTAAAGTGGATATCCGCAAGTTGGAAAACCACGCGCAGAACGATCCGGATGCCTACGGTTATTCTGGTGCGCTGTGTCGTGCCAACCAGGGTGTGATGGAATTCGTCGAGATGTTCAAGGCGCCTATCAAGGTCCTGCATCCGCTGTTGACCGCCACCCAGGAAGGTAACTACAACGGGACCGAGGGCATCTCTGCCCTGCCGTTCAACGGCATTATCCTGGCTCACTCCAACGAATCCGAGTGGGTAACTTTCCGCAACAACAAAAACAACGAGGCCTTCCTCGACCGCGTGTATATCGTCAAGGTGCCTTACTGCCTGCGCGTCTCGGAAGAAATCAAAATTTACGACAAACTGCTCAGCAACAGTGAGCTGGTGCATGCGCCATGCGCGCCCGGAACCCTGGAAACGCTGGCACGATTCTCAATCCTGTCGCGCTTGAAAACGCCTGAAAACTCCAGCACCTATTCAAAAATGCGGGTTTATGACGGTGAAAGCCTGAAGGATACCGATCCCAAAGCCAAGTCGTATCAGGAATACCGCGACTATGCGGGCGTCGACGAAGGCATGAACGGGCTATCAACACGTTTTGCCTTTAAGATCCTGTCACGGGTGTTCAACTTTGACCATGCAGAAGTTGCCGCTAACCCGGTCCACCTGTTCTACGTGCTCGAACAGCAGATCGAACGTGAGCAGTTCCCACAGGACATTGCCGAGAAATATCTCGAACACCTGAAAGGCTATCTGATCCCTAAATATGCCGAATTCATCGGTAAAGAGATCCAGACCGCCTATCTTGAATCCTATTCCGAATACGGGCAGAACATTTTCGATCGCTATGTCACGTATGCCGATTTCTGGATCCAGGATCAGGAATATCGCGATCCGGATACCGGTCAGCTGTTTGACCGCGAGTCGTTGAACGCGGAGCTGGAAAAAATCGAGAAACCGGCGGGTATCAGTAACCCTAAAGATTTCCGTAACGAAATCGTCAACTTTGTGTTGCGTGCCCGTGCTAATAATAGTGGCCGTAATCCGAACTGGACCAGTTACGAGAAGTTACGCACGGTTATCGAGAAGAAAATGTTCTCCAATACCGAAGAGTTGCTGCCCGTTATCTCCTTTAATGCCAAGACGTCGACCGATGAACAGAAAAAACACGATGACTTTGTCGACCGAATGATGGAAAAAGGCTATACACGCAAACAGGTTCGCCTGCTTTGTGAGTGGTATCTGCGGGTCAGGAAGTCATCGTAACAGGACAATCGCAGTAAAGCGGGGATCGTCGGCAACGTTGTTTGGGGGCTATATGACGTACTTTATTGACCGTCGACTTAATGGCAAAAATAAAAGCGCGGTTAACCGCCAGCGCTTTTTGCGCCGCTATAAGTCGCAAATAAAACAGTCGATCGCCGAGGCCATCAATAAGCGTTCGGTAACCGACGTTAGCAGCGGGGAGTCCGTCTCGATCCCCAATGAAGATATCAACGAACCCATGTTCCATCAGGGCCGTGGTGGCCTACGCCACCGCGTTCATCCCGGTAACGATCACTTTATTACCAACGACCGTATCGAACGCCCTCAGGGCGGCGGTGGCGGTGGAAGCGGTCAGGGGGATGCCAGTCAGGACGGAGAAGGTCAGGATGAATTCTCCTTCCAGATATCTAAAGACGAATATCTCGATCTGTTATTCGAGGACCTTGCGCTGCCTAACCTGAAAAAGAATCAGTATAAGCAGCTCACGGAATTTAAAACTCACCGATCCGGTTACACCTCTAACGGTGTGCCGGCCAATATTAGCGTAGTGCGATCATTGCAAAACTCTCTGGCCCGGCGAACGGCGATGTCAGCGGGTAAAAAGCGCGAACTGCGCGAGCTTGAAAGCTCGCTTAATCTGGTCGAAAACAGTGAGCCTGCCCAGCTGTTGGAGGAGGAGCGGCTGCGTAAAGAAATAGCCGAACTGCGGCAAAAAATCGCCAAGGTGCCGTTTA
>CAVVFS010000003.1:0-1220595 GCA_963747655.1 uncultured Gammaproteobacteria bacterium
ATTATTGCTAAAGCTTTAAGCGGCTCTCAAATCACAGCTTACTCTTATAAAGTGGTTACTCAGATCGTTGCTGCAAAGACATATAAATCTCGCCCCGCTGTGTTTTAGTTCCAATCATTAGACCATTTTGCTTGCCCTTTTTTATTTCCCGTATCTAGTGCCGCAGTACTCAACCTCCCATGACACAATAAACGTGGCCCTGATTAAACCAGCCCAAGGTCAAGGACATGATGAATGGAAGTTCGGTTGCTGATGGCTAGCTCACCAGCATTAAGAAATTAAAGTCCCACTGACACCGCACCCAGCAAGTCTGCTGGTTGAGTGTTTTCCTGATGCACCACCATGTCACTTCAATATCAAAACTACCTAACCTATGTGGCTATCCCACCATGGCTAATACTATTACCTTAACTGCATTACCCGTGGCGCTGTAATTAATAGCGGTGACGTTAATCTTATTCAGGTTAAAGTTACCGATAGTACCGTGTCGCTAGTCCTGCCGTCACCCTGTTGTACTTAAGTTCTGGAGCAGGGCTGAGTGTTTCCAGTGTAACGACAGACTCCACAGGCTATGGTGCTTTTCTAGTGTGTGCATATACTTTGGATTCAGGCAGCTATACTATTACCGCTGCGCAGACCGGTGCTACATTACAGTGCATTTTGGTGACTATTTTTACCACCCCGGAGGAAACACAGCAGCAGCAGACCGTGTGCTGGATATGGATGGAGTCTGCGCTAAATAGATTAAAGCGGTGCAGGCCATATGGCTATAACTCAGCGACGACTTACGTCTTCGGGGCACCTTGGAGTGCTTTTAATATAGGAGGAACTGAGTTACAAAAAACAATAGCAAACTTGCTTGCCGGATTGATATTGAAGATGATGCCGACAGCCGGCTTCAGCATCTGGCGACCGGACAACAGCAATTCAAGCAATCCTCCTATGCGTGATTTTTGCTAGGTATTTATGACGTGCGCGGTACTGGGCAATACGTAAGTATAGACCTTGTATCGTGTGTCCCGGCACTGGCATGAATCAATCTATAAACTGAGTGTATCGAGTTCATTCCCGTACGAATATCCTTTCTGGGATGCCGAGTGCCCTGTTGGCCAAGCGGTTGGCACTATGTCTGATTCAACTAACATCAATTATTCTGGATGGCGGTGGTGTAACTATGGTGTCGCGGGTATTAATTTCGGTTTCGGTCTTTCAAATGTTTATTGGGTCATGCTTCTGATGTATCTCTGTATAAATGCACATGGGCTCATCAATATAATAGTTTGGAAAACCGTTTAACGGGTCATTACTGGTTGAATAACTGGTTAGGTGTTTTTCTGGCGAATGGTACAGGTACAGCGGATCCCATTGTTGCAAAAGCTGGGAGACTATGTTTATTTTGCCCTAATAACCGTTGGGCGGCATTTTGTTCTTTTAGTGCGGGCCAATATGCGAAATCTGGCAAATGGGGACTGGGACTTTACGGTTGTCACCCTTGGCATTATCGAACTGTAGTGATACCTATGGTTTAACTTCCATCTCAGGTCAAACGGTTTAAATTAACACATGACCTACTCAATGGATGGTTCCTGTTCCATTATACCGAGCAGGGCAGTACCTATGTCGTTGTCGCAGCAAGCAAATTTGATATTTCTATTAGCGGGGCGAATGCCTTGCCTTGGGCTGCGGGGGGGCTACTCATCAGTTGCAGCTCACTGTAACTGGGGGGTGCACTGTCTTTAGTTCTTCTGTTACCGCTGGCGATAATTCTGTCGGAACAAACTTCTTTGATGTTTTGCATGATTTACCCAAAAGGCACCCTTTGGTAAAAATCAGGTGGTTGCTGGCTATCTTTCAAGCATATCATCGGCGGAAACTTGTTTACCTCGAGTTTCCAGTGTCTCCAAAAACTCGTTCTCAGCCCAGCAGCATTTGTGGATTTGGTATTTCAAACTCATCAACCACTCTTTCCCTCTATAACTATGCGATAAGCAATACTCCGTTTGCCAGTCGTTGGCCACACCTTAATCAATTTCGACAAAAAACTGTCGTTGTAAAACTATGACCTTTATGAGGGGGCTGGTGCATTGAGGATCGTTGCTCCTGCAACAACCGCGATTCAGCTTTTGTTATTAACTGAATGCTGTACTAGTGATAAATACCTGAATGAAGGCAGTATGTATGAAATTACTCTGAAGACTAACTTTGTGACCTGCGGAACCATTGTGAGGTTTTTGTTGTTGGTGATACTGGCTCATACTCGCATGTGCTCGTTTTCAACGTTTTGGCTATTAAATCACAGTGACCTTTGCTGATACAACCACACATGTGTTGCTTGAATTTCCTTCAGGCGACTCAGGCGGTCCTGATATGCAGGTAGTGACCAACGTTGCTAGGATTTGTTATGCTTGGCTTTACAAATCTCCACCTCGGCGGGGTTTTTAGTTTCAAATGCTATTAGGGGTCGCACTTTGTTTTTGCCCTTTTTATTTTCCCTATTTCTACGCCGAGTACTCAACCTCTATGACATTTTGTTGCAATTTACTCCGGCGCTAAACCCAATAACCACAGTGCGTAGTTAATAAAAGTTTGAGGTGGAGACTATGAAATTTGACCTACAAAGTGACCGGGTTCTGCACGTATTTTGGGCCACGATTACCGCAGATCCTCAGTACGGCGGGGTCTCGACCACCGAACAATGGATCTATGTTTTCTGCGCCATTTTCGGCGCAATGCTGTCGTTCAAACTGCAACGTAACTAAACGTGCCCTGATTAAACGTGAAAACGAAGACTCGAAAGTAACCGAATATCTGCGTTCCTATCTTGCGGTAGAAAATAACACGGAAGTTGACGCCGCAAACGTAGCCCAAGAGGTTAAGGACAGTGATGAATAAGGTAGGTTCCTGATGGTGACGCCACCAGTTTTTAAGAAATAAATTGCTCAAATTAGGCGGCACAACCGCGCAACGGTATCTCCGTGATTGCCTTACTGGCCTGGGGCCGGAGGGGGAGTAGAGGAAGGGGCAGAGGAGCACCCCTTATCTTCGCGACGGGGGCGTTTGACAGATATGCAGTGGGTATTACCGGATCCGAATTTACGCTATTTCTCTGCAAATATTACTCAAATCATGAGTGCAATGTTCTGTTGCTCAAACACCTGGTGTGGGGTGAAAAAAGCCCGTCGACGCGCGGGCTCAAGTGCCTATTGATAATTACACCCGCGCTGCACTTTATTTTCTTTTGCCTATAACGTCGGTGTCAGCGCATTCAAACACTCTTGAACTTTCCGAATTAATGCCGGTGATACCAAAGTGCCCTGCGATGACCTGCGCCAGTGGGTATACGTCAATAAACAGCGCAATCGTGGATCGATTCAATTGGGGCGAGATATCGACCGTAATTCTGCCTGATGGGCAATCACTTGTTAATAAAATAGCTGTGGTAACCACGTTGCCCTAATTCCTCGCCTTTATTACTCTGCTAGGCTATTGCCTTTCATTTTACTGCAAGGCCGTCGCGCAAACCACAGCGATTGCTTTGCTGACCCAGCAGGATAGAGCCAGCTTTATTACCCAGTCACAGGCCCTGAGCGTGGCAAGTTTAACCCAAATTGCGGGAGCGAGCGCTGAATCAACAGAAAAATACACAGGCCGCCCAGTGAAGAGCGCCCAGAAGAGTTATTAAAACAGTGCTTGAAAACGCACCGTGCGCGCTTGCTGGTGCCTGTTCCTGCTGCCGTTAATAGCAGCCTGCTCAACCACTACAACGCAATTCGTCAAGGTTCCTTCGATGCGATACCCAAATCTGCTGGAAAGGTGTTAGCTGTCTCACCCCTCACCCGGCTTAAGCCTCTTACCTATGGCTCATCAGTACTGTGGAATCAGCTTTTGCTTATGGATTTGCAGAGAACTGCAATACCCTACTCTATGGCATCTGCCAGATAGACAGGTGGAGACAGTAATAGCTCTGGGCTTAAATATTTTGAGCTAAAATGCCAAAAATACTGTTGTAAAAACCAACCTTAAACTAACCAATCAGGAATCATACTATGTCTACATTAGCAATGACTTGTCTGTTAGCTGCAGCCAAGTACCCGTAAGTTACCAAGACCCTCACATTATCAGTCATTTTCAGTGCGTTGCCGTCTTGGCCAAACTGGCCCATCACGCTCACGAACCTACTCCGGCGGCGCACGCTTAGCGCGCAAGCTCTGTCACCACGGATGCTAACGGTGCAGCAACTGCCAAACGTAGCTAGTGGTACAAAAGGGTCTTACACAGTGACCGAGCTTTCAGCGGTGCTCAACCTCAGTTTCTACAGCGGTTATTTTGCACGGACAGTTACGAAGCTGCGGCGGGAAGGGCCGCGTCAGAGATTGAAACCGCTTTGGAAGGCACAAAAACGTCCACAACCACACTCGGCTATGCAGCACCGTGGATTACTACCGCGGGAACGACGCGCTGCGTTGAATAACGGACAGACAGAGAGTTACAAAATCCACGCGCAGAAAACTGCGCCATATTGATATCGAAGATCACGGCGGGACGCCGAATCGCCGTACTGGGGATTGGATATCCTTCAGGCTGCGTTTGATGCTTCTAATACCTTAGGACGTGCGCGGCTCTGGCTTCTTATGCTCCGTAAAGCAAGAACGGTCTCATATCCCGCCTGCGAAAGAATCGATTTATCTTTTCCCGTCTCTTTCTGGGACGCCACGGCAGTAATCTCCGTGGGTCAGGATAGCGGTAATATTAATGGGGTCTTGAATTATGATCAATTATCTGGGACGGCGGGCGCAGGAAACGGTATTGCAGGTGTTGCCAAAGGTTTTGGTACCTCGCACTCATATTGGTTTTGCACTAACTGTATTAGCGTGGTGCGTATGGGCGCTCAGGAATTTCAATAGTGCCCACAATAAGGTCAGCGGCCATCTCACGGGTCAGGGGCCTAGGCGCGTTTATTTCAAATCGCACAGGGAGCCTCAATGTCACTATTGTTGAAGGATGGGTTTTCGATGTTCATTTGAACAACCGTCGGGCGGTGTCTGGTTTTTCTTCCGAATGCAGGCAGGCGGAAAAATTTCGTGGTTAGTGGGACTTTAATGGCCGTTCACCCTGGTATTATCTCAATTCTGAGCTATATCATGGTTAACTTCTATCTCCGGTTAAAACCGGTTTGAAATCTACGATGGCACCGAGATGGAATTCCTGTTCTCTTATACATACCAGGCAGGAACCTGGCATGTGTTGTGCGCAGCCAGCAAGGATATTTCGATTAGTGGTACGGCGGGTGCGGTGGAGCTTCAACCATTAAGCCCACCACTGTCACTGCGGTTGCGCTTGTGTTCAGCGCCTCTCAGACAGCAGGTGACGCAGTGGCAAATCGGACTTTTTCGCACAACTTCCTGCATGATCTCGAACTGAACATCCTTTCGGAATCAGGTGGTTGCAGGTTAATATTTCTCCCGTATTATTGGTGGCAGCTTATTTAGCTCAAGTCTCCAGTACCAGAATGCGTTTTCGGGGCAGAAGACCAACAGTATTGCTGGATTCGGTGTTTCTAACTCAGGCACAGACTTGTAATGCAGGAACTTAATGCGTTGAGCGAACTGCCTTTTGCTAAACATCATTGTCGACTTTGTACTGAATTTCTAATAACAAGCTGTATATGAAGGATTGGCTGTATGAGGGGATTGGGAGTGCGAACACCATCGCTTCTTCAACCAGCGGCACAGCACGTTAGTGTGTTAGCAATTCAACTAAATAATAAATATATTAGTGATGGACGTCTTTAAAAAAAACCCCGAAGACCAACTCCTCTGCCTGTGCTGCCCTTCCCGCATCTATGTTATCAATGGCTTAACCCAACTCTTACATTCTCACTCGGTCGTTTTCAAGCTTTATTGATAAAGCCATCGCAGCTAACTTTTAAAAATGCACAGCCTCTGACGGGGTTGAAGCTTAATTTCCGCCAGGAAGCTCAAACTACTATGGATGTGGTCGTTAATACCTTCAGGGTATAAACAAGATAGTTTAGAGAAAATCCAGATAACTAAAGACCAAGTTTGGCGGGCAGCATTAAACTGCCCGCCTGACTCAAGCAATTTTTGTAAGTATTTTGTTACAAACTTAAAGGCACCTTAAAAGCAGCAGAAGGATCGCAATCGGTATAAAATGGTGTTTTAGAAAATTGCCAGTTGTCGACTTCAAAATATGAAATGGTTAACAAAAAGTGCGGTCTCCCTTTGCGGGCAAGTGGGTCCCTGATTTTGCGGCTTTTTTGGCGCTCTACATTGCTCTAAAACTTAACCTCGATAAAACTGCTTGGCGATGGTTTCGGTTTAAAATCGTCCATATCTAAGCTCTGATTCTGCCTCCACCGTATCCAAGGCGATATACCGCTTTCGTGGGCTCCGCGCCGGGCGGCGCTTTTATCTTTCTTATTTATCCGCTCACCGTTCAACATCCTTTACTTTTAAGTCTGAGCGTCTCGCTATGGGTCGGCTGCCGCCTGTTTCTCTTGCTTTACTATTGCATGCTGAAAAATTACACTTTTATGCTGGCTGGTTACACCCCGGCCATCATGGGCTTTGCTGATGCCACCACTATGCTAGCGATTACTTATACTGTTATCTCCTGAATTGTTTTCCAAGTAATCTGGATTGTGGCGATTATTTGCAGTAGTTTGATTCACATGCCAAGAATTTTCTGTTTGAATTGTGTAACCTGCTTGAGAGCAGTGTGACCAACTGGTATGACAGTGCCAAAAAACTTTGCAATGAACTGCTGACTGCTGATTCAAAAACAGAGTATTTGACAACGTGTGTACATTCTGGTTCAGATGGCTGTAACTATCCAGTTTTAGTTGAAGTATTTATTACCCACCTGGTTTATGAAGGGGATTGGGTGTGTAAAATGATTTCGCCTGGTTATAGCTCTGCACATTCTTACCACCTGTCCTACCTTATTCCTAATGCTAACCGCGATTGAAAAACGCCTGAGTTTGCTGGCCAAGCAAAAGATTATCTTCCCAGATTATGTCGCCCAGTCATTTAATCACTTTCTGCCACATCCCAATAGCCCAGAGCAAAGCGGGCAGGCGAAGTGGGATTGAAGACGGATGAAGAGGGACTCGCAGGAAAGAGTTAAATCGCAGTATGCTAATGGTGACGTCACCGCGGAAGGAGGGCTATTGCTGATTGGCCTGTTGGAGCGTTTACAGAATTTTATTTGCCTGTCTGAATCTTACTTTGGTGCCAAAGAGCGTGTCAGCGCGATGGGCAATGAGAAAAAAAGCCAGAAGGCTTAAGTTAATCAGAAAGCAGGCTCACTGTGGTCTGATTCTGCTTTCATGTTTTATCTGCCTTCCTTGTGGCCACCTTCTTAGGCTGCCCGTTCGGGGCACTGGCTGGAAAGACGGCTTGGTGGCCCCTGATGTTCGGCGCGGGCGGTATGTTTGTTTTTTGCTTGCATGGACCCTCTGATTGCATCAATGAAAGTATTCCTGAAAGGCGTACTGGTAGCGATTGTGATAAGTATCATGGATGTTCGAGGGTTTTCCTCCGGCGGTGAGTTTTGAAGCGCTGATTATTGTGCTGGCTCCGGGTTTGCTAGCGCTAGGATTCGTAGCCTATTCCCAACCCATCGACCAACTTCCTTGGGGTGAACGATTGCCACGAAGACCCCCGGGGTTTTATTGCTGATCTCAAGTTTGATTGCCTGTTGATTGTGAATGTGAAAACCTCTAGGAGGTATTGGGATAGTGATTTCAGTGGTCCTCACTGGCGATTATTCGTAATAAAAGACCTAGCTGGATCTTGTCAAAATGTGTGTCCTCCAGATGCTGGTATTAAGCAGAGGTTTTGCAAGTTCACCCTCGGAATCTTAAACTCAATGCTGCGTCGCTGCTG
This sequence comes from uncultured Gammaproteobacteria bacterium, assembly GCA_963747655.1. Classification (GTDB taxonomy): domain Bacteria; phylum Pseudomonadota; class Gammaproteobacteria; order Enterobacterales; family Enterobacteriaceae; genus Rouxiella. The sequence goes on from CAVVFS010000003.1 coordinate 7,908, forward strand.
ACCCGCCAGCGATTCGTTTGCCAGCATGGTCGATAAAATCAATATTATCCTGCCACGTCATACAATGTTGACCCTATTCCTGATGTCGCGTTAGGCGGAGAATCTGATTACAGAGACTTTGATTGGGGTGAACTGCTATGACTTTTACTCTCGTCATCTGCAGCTTCTTAAGGGTATAATATGTTAGATAGCGATGCTTTAAGGTCTGGAAGCGACAAGCTATTTTAAAAAGCTGGTTAAAAATATGTCATGTTGCGCCACCGCAAACATTGTTAAATACGGAGTTACAGAAGCTGCTGCTCCGCACCGAATCAAAGTGCCGACAAGATATGCAGTTGTATCTATCCCGTGATCTCTCTATTCAACATTCGCATGGCGCTTTATCCCGAGCAGAGATGGCCTATGCTTTAATTTACAAACTTCTAATTTGACCAGCCTAAATTAAAACTATAAAGTCACCGCAGGGTGGCTTTTTGTATTTGTACATAATTGCGAACATCTACGTTACAAATAAAATCAGATAAGTACTTTCACAGGGGTATAAAATAATCCTTTAAAATCTACATGATTTGTTTAATAAGAAAATGAAGTGGGTAACAAAAAAAGCTTTTTTGTTTCGTAAAAACCTGTATTGCTGCATTTTTGGCTCTATATATTGCTTTAAAACTTAATCTGGACAAACCTGCCTGGTCACTGACCTCGGTATTTATCATTTCCTAGCTTTACTCCGCTTCTACGCTCTCAAAATGAGTGTTCCGCCTGATGGGGACGTTGCTTGGCGGCGCATTCATTTTCTTTATTTATCCGATTACGGTTCACATCGCTGCTTTTTAGCGTTGCGTTTCGCTGTGGATAGCTTTTGCCTTTATCTTTCACTGCATGACCGCACCCCCAAAAGCTATGTGTTTATGCTGGCAGGATATAGCGACGCGATTATGGGTTTTGCCGAGTCACTCCCCGTTAGAAATCACTTACATGGTTATCTCGCGTATTGAGGAGATAACCGTTGCCATTGTTTGGAGCACACTGGTGCACATGATTCTTTTCCCGGTGCTTTTGGTACCTTGCTGGAAAATAGTGTGAATAACTGGTTTGAAAGTGCCAGAAAAATCTGTGGTGAAGACAGAGTGTCGAAAGAAAAGTCGCTGGAGCATGAACAAATCTTGATTCAGATGGCTAATTATCCGGTAGGGGTTGAAGTTCTGATCACCCACTGCGTGGATGAAGGCGATCTGCCCGCGCCTTAATCCGCATTGTCTCGGTGCAATATCATCATCTTTCCTATCTTATTCGGATGCTTAGTGCGATTAAAGTTAGGTTCATTGTTGCTGAGTGAGCACGAGATAAACGTGCCTCATTTTATCGCCGAAACCTTTAACCCACTTTTTAGTTTGGCTGAACAATCCTCAAGAATTTGGTGACATCTCCTTGCTGGTGGAGGAAATGACCGTAGCAGCAGGAAAGTATCAAGGCGCTGTATGTCAGTGGAGTAACGAAAAGCGCAGAAGAAGGGTGTCGCTGACCTGACGGGTCGCAATGCCTGCAAAACTTTATTCGTATTGCTCAAGCCTATCTTGGGGTAAGAGAAAAAGTTAATGCGCTGAGCGATGAAAGAAAGCCGGCAAAGTTTAAATTATTTAAAAAACATGCTGATGAAGGCCTGATTTTCTTGTCTTCGCTGACCATTTTTATCGTGACCATGTCTGTGCCGCCTGTGTCTGTATTTGAACCGGTTCCCCGTTTGGCGGCACCGCACCGGTCATGGCGTCCATCGCCTAGTTCTTTGCTACTCAAAGATAACCGATAGCCTCTCGCTGCAAGTTTTCCTTAAAGCGGTCATTATCGCCATCGCCGAAGCCCCTTATTTACACCCTGCTGCTTTACCCCCATGACGACAAGTTTTGGGGCCTTGATTGTTTGTCTGGTGCCTGGACTTTTGGCGTTGGGGATGCTGATTGCTAATCCGTCCAATAATATTTTTGGCCTGATTATCTCTTGATGCATATCTGACCTTTATGGCCATGAGCCTATGATTTTTAACAACCGCATCCCTTGACCATTTTTAACTCGGCAACTGCAACTGTTGCTTTTGTATTTTCCTGATTGCGGTTCTGGTTACGGCGATCATCCGTAGAAAAGACCTTCGTGACCGCAAAGTGCGCGTTGCGCAGAGGGATCAAAGACCTGTTGCAGTTCACCCTGAAACTGCGATTAAAATGAATAAATTGTCATTGTTGGGTCGTCAACAGATGCTGGCGGGAATGCTGGATAAAGTGAATATTATATTGCCGCGTATTAAAGTCGATCCCATTCCTAGTGTGGCATTGGGCCAGTACCTGATTACGGAAATATGATGGATTGGCGTCAGCGTATTTGACTTTTACGCCAGACACCAGAAAACTGTAGAAAGCAGAAACCGATGCGCTTGCCCGTTCTAGATTAACAATTATATTAAAAGCAGATTGAAAAAGAATATTATGTGCGTCCACTGTCGCTGCTGGGTACCAGCCGAATCAGCTGCTGTTAAAGTTGGAACCGGTATGTCGTAAGGATATTAAACAGATAAAACAGTGGCATAAACAGATGCATATCCTTACGACATACCGGTTCCAACTTTAACAGCAGCTGATTCAGTTCATCCAGCAGCGACGGTGGAGGCGGCACATAAATATCTTTCAATCTGCTTTTAATATAATTGTTAATCTCAAACAGCAGCGCATCGGTTTCTATCCCGTTACTTCTCAGCAGCTCGTCGTGTCTGGCGTAAAAGTCAAATACGCTAACGCCGATCCATATTTCCGTAATTGAGTATGTTACCGCCCAATGCCACGTTAGGGATCGGATCGACTTTAATACGCGGCAATATAATATTCACTTTATCCAGCATTCCCGCCACATACTGTTGACGACCCAACAATGACGATTTATTCATTTTAATCGCCTGGGTGAACTGCAACAGGTCTTTGATCCCTCTGCGCAACGCGCGTTTTGCGGTCCACGAAGGTCTTTTATTACGGATGATCGCCGTAACCAGAACCGCAATCAGGATCCCGACAACGGTTGAGATTGCCGAGTTAAAAATGGTCAAGAGGATCGGGTTGAAAATCATGGCTCATGGCCATAAAGGTCGGGATCTGCGTCGAGATAATCAGGCCAAAAATATTACTCGACGGATTAGCAATGACCATCCCCAACGCCAAAAGTCCAGGCACCAGACAAATAATCAAGGCCCCAAAACTTGTCGTCATCGGGATAAGCAGCAGGGTGTAAATCAGGCTTGCGGCGATGGCAATAATGACCGCTTTAAGGAAAACTTGCAGCGAGGCTATCGGGCTATCTTGAGTAGCAAAGAACGAACAGGCGATGGACGCCATGACCGGTGCCGTCCGCCATGCTTCCAACCGGTGCCAATCCAGAACAGGCAGCACAGCATGGTCACGATAAAAATGGTCAGCGAAGACAAGAAAATCAGGCCTTCATCAGCATGTTTTTTAAATAATTTAAACTTTGCCGGCTTTCTTTCATCGCTCAGCGCATTAACTTTTTCTTTTACCCCAAGATAGGCTTGAGCAATACGAATAAAGTTTTGCAGGCGTTCAACCAGTCCGGTCAGCAACAGCCCTTCTTCTGCGCTCATTTCACCACTGACATACAGCGCCTTGATACTTTCCTGTGCTGCGGTCATTTCCTCCACCAGCAAGGAGATGTCACCAAATTCTTGAGGATTGTTCAGCCAAACTAAAAAGTGGCTAAAGGTTTCGGCGATAAAATGGGGAAAGGTAATACCGTGCTCGCTCAGCAACAGTAAACGTTTTTCAATCGCACTAAGCGTCGGAATAAGATAGGAAAGATGCTGATATTGCACCGAGACCATGCGGATTAAGGCGCGGGCAGAATCGCCTTCATACACGCAGTGGGTGATCAGAACTTCAACCCCTACCGGATAGTTAGCCATCTGAATCAGGATTTGTTCATGTTCCAGCGACTTCTCTTTCGACACTCTGGTCAGCATATCTAGCGCAAATTTTTCTGGCACTTTCAAACCAGTTATTCACGCTATTTTCCAGCAAGGTACTCATACGAACCGGGAAAATAATCATGTGCACCAGTGTGCTACAAACAATGGCAACGGTTATCTCCTCAATACGCGAGATAACCGTGTAAGTGATTGCTAACGGGGAGGTGACGTCGGCAAAACCCATAATCGCGGCGCTATATCCTGCCAGCATAAAGACATAGCTTTTGGGGGTGCGGTCATGCAGTGAAAGATAAAGGCAGAAAGCTATCCACAGCGAAACGCAAACGCTAAAAAGCAGCGGATGCTGAACCGTGATCGGATAAATAAAGAAAATGAATGCGCCGCCAAGCAACGTTCCCATTAGGCGGAATACCGACTTTGAGAGCGTAGAAGCGGAGTAAAGCTGGGAAATGATAAATACCGAGGTCAGCGACCAGGCAGGTTTGTCCAGATTAAGTTTTAAAGCGATATATAGAGCCAAAAATGCAGCAATACAGGTTTTTACCGAGAACAAAAAAGCATTTTTTGTTAGCCACTTCATTTTCTTATTAAACAAATCATGTAGATTTTAAAGGATTATTTTATACCCCTGTGAAAGTACTTATCTGATTTTATTTGTAACGAAGATGTTCGCAATTATGTACAAATAAAACAAAAAGCCACCCTGCGGTGACTTTATAGTTTTAATTTAGGCTGGTCAAATTAGAAGTTTGTAAATTAAAGCGTAGGCCATCTCTGCTCGGGATAAAGCGCCATGCGAATGTTGAACAGGTAAAACAGCGGATCATACAACTGCATATCTTGTCGGCACTTTGATTCGGTGCGGAGCAGCAGCTTGTCTAGCTCGTCTAACAATGTTTGCGGTGGCGCAACATAGATATTTTTAAGCCGCTTTTTAAAATAGCTTGTAATTTCAGACATTAAAGCATCGCTATCTAACGTATTATCCTTAAGAAGCTGCAGATGACGAGAGTAAAAGTCATAGCAGTTCACCCCGATCCAAATCTCTGTAATCAGATTACCGCCTAACGCGACGTCAGGAATAGGGTCGACGGTATTACGTGGCAGGATAATATTGATTTTATCGACCATGCTGGCAACAAATCGCTGGCGGGTCAGCAGCGACGCCGCGTTGATTTTAATTTCAGAGGTAAACTGCAAAACCTCTTTAATACCACGTCGCAGCACGCGTTTAGCAGTCCAGCTAGGTCTTTTATTACGAATAATCGCCGTGAGGACCACTGAAATCACTATCCCAACAATGGTTGAAGTTGCCACATTCACAATCGACAGTAAATCAGGCTTGAGATCATGGGTCATACCAATAAAACCCGGGATCTGCGTGGCAATAATTAGCCCAAGGAAGTTGGTCGATGGGTTAGCAATAACTAATCCTAGCGCTATCAAACCCGGAGCCAGCACAATAATCAGCGCTTCAAAACTCACCGCCGGAGGAATAAATAAGCCGACGTAGATGATACTTATCACAATCGCTACCAGTACGCCTTTCAGGAATACTTTCATTGATGCGATCGGGCTGTCCATAGAGGCAAAAAACGAGCATACCACCGCGCCGAACATCGGGGCCGCCGAGCCGTCTTTCCAGCCAGTGCCAATCCAGAACAGGCAGCCTAAGAAGGTGGCCAGGAAGGCAGTAAAACATGAAAGCAGAATCAGACCGCGGTCAGCATGCTTTCTGATTAACTTAACCTTGTCGCTTTTTTTCTCATTGCCCATCGCGCTGACACGCTCTTTGGCACCAAAGTAAGATTCAGACAGGCGAATAAAATTCTGTAAACGCTCCAGCAGGCCAATCAGCAATAGCCCCTCTTCCGCGGTGACATCACCATTAGCATACTGCGATTTAACTCTTTCCTGCGAGTCGCTGATATCGTCTTCAATCCACTTCGCCTGCCCGCTTTGCTCTGGGCTATTGAGCCATTGCAGAAAGTGATTAAATGACTGGGCGACATAATCTGGGAAGATAATCTTTTGCTCGGCCAGCAAACTCAGGCGTTTTTCAATCGCGGTTAGCGTAGGAATAAGGTAGGACAGGTGCTGATACTGGGCGCTAACCAGGCGAATCATTTTACGCGCCGAATCCCCTTCATAAACCAGGTGAGTGATCAATGCTTCAACTGAGAAGGGATAGTTAGCCATCTGAACCAGAATGTGCGCGCGTTCTGGAGTGCTCTCTTTTGAATCAGCAGTCAGCAGTTCATTGCAAAGTTTTTTGGCACTGTCATACCAGTTGGTCACGCTGCTCTCAAGCAGGTTACGCATACGAACGGGGAACACCAGCATGTGAATCAAACTACTGCAAATAATCGCCACGGTGATTTCTTCAATACGGGAGATAACAGTATAAGTAATCGCTAGCGGCGTGGTGACATCAGCAAAGCCCATGATGGCGGCGCTGTAACCGGCCAGCATAAAAATGTAATTTTTCGGCGTGCGATCGTGAAGCGAGAGAAACAGGCAGCAGCCAACCCATAGCGAGACGCTAAGGCTGAAAAGTAAAGGATGTTGAACGGTGAGCGGATAAATAAGAAAGATAAAAGCGCCGCCCAGCACGGTTCCACAAAAGCGGTATATCGCCTTGGATACGGTGGAGGCAGAATAGAGCTGAGATATGACGTAAACCGAAACCATCGCCCAGGCCGGTTTATCGAGGTTAAGTTTGAGAGCAATGTAGAGCGCCAAAAAAGCCGCGATACAGGTCTTTACCGCAAAGAGGATCGCACTTTTTGTTAACCATTTCATATTTGAATCAACAACTCGCAATTTTCTAAAACACCATTTTATACCGATCGAGATACTACTGCTGCTTTAAGGTGCTTTTAAGTTTGTAACAAAATACTTACAAAAATTGCTTGAGTCAGGCGGGCAGTTTAATGCTGCCCGCCAACTTCCTCTTAGTTATCTGGATTTCTCTAAACTATCTTGTTTATACCCTGAAGGTATTAACGACCACATCCATAGTAGTTTGAGCTTCCTGGCGGAAATTAACTTCAACCCCGTCAGAGGTATCGTTAAAGGTGACTGCGATGGCACTATCAATAAAGCTTGAAACGACCGAGTGAGAATAGGAGCTACCGTCATTGATAACATAGATGCGGAAGGCGGCACAGGCGGCGTAGTTGGTCTTCAGGGTAACGTCATACATACACCCTTCGCTAAGATATTTATTATTAGTTGAATTGCTGAGCACGACTAACGTGCTGGTTTCGCTGGTTGAAGAAGCGATGGTGTTCGCACTTGGAATTCCCTCATACAGCCAATCCTTCATATACAGCTTGTTCTCAAAATTGACAAAGTCGGCGGTAATATTAGCGAAAGGCAGTTCGCTCAACGCATAATTATACATTGCGAGCGTACTGCCTGAGTTAGAAACACCGAATCCACGAATGCTGTCAGTCTGCCCCGAAAACGCATTCTGGTACTGGAGACTTGAGCTAAATAAGCTGCCACCAATGATGCCGGAAATATAACCTGCAACCACCTGGATTTTACCAAAAGATGTCAGTTCGAAATCATGCAGAATATCGAAGAAGTTCGTTCCACTGCCATTGTCACCTGCTGTCTGAGAGGCGCTGAACACAAGCGCAACGCCGGTGACAGTGGTGCAGCTAATGGTTGAACCGGCAGCCCACGGCACACCGGCCGTACCGCTGATCGAAATATCCTTGCTGGCTGCGACAACGGCATAGGTACTGCCCTGGTATGTATAAGAGAACAGGAATTCCATCTCAGTCGTGCCATCGGTCAGTTTCAAACCGGTTTGACCGGAGATAGAAGTTAAGCCCGTAGTATCACTCAGAGTAATAATGCCCAGGTAACGGCCATTAAAGTCCCAGTCACCGCGAATTTTCGCATATTGCCCTGCGTTGAAGAACCAGACACCGCCCCAACGGTTGTTTGCAATAAAATCAACGTCGAAAACCCATCCTTCAACAATAGTGACATCCGTCCCTGTGCCGTTTGAAATAAACGCGCCTAGCCAGTTATTGACCCAGTAATGGCCGCTAAGCTTGTTGCTGGCACTATTAAATTCCTGAGCGCCCATACGCACCACGCTAATACAGTTAGTTGCAAAACCAATATGCAAGTGCGAGGTACCAAAACCTTTGGCAACACCTGCAATACCGTTTGCGATACCACCGCCGTCCAGATAATTGATAGATAATTCAAGACCATTAATATTACCGCTATCCTGACCCACGGAGATTACTGCCGTGGCGTCCCAGAAAGTGGTATTAACGGGGAAAGAACTGGTCACCCCAAGCTTGTAAATCGATACTTTCAGACCCCAGCTAGGAACCGCGCGGATATAAACCGTATTGCTTACGACATAAGAACCAGAGCCGCGCACGTCATATATTCCTAAGGTATTAGAAGCATCAAACGCAGCCTGAAGAGCGGTTGTCCAATCCCCTGCGGCGGAATTAGCATCCGCATAATCTTCGATATCAATATAGCGGGCCAGTTTATCGCCCTGAGTTGTTAACTCTGTCTGTCCGTTATTCAACGCAGCGCCAATAGTTCCCGCGGTATAATCCACGGTGCTGTCATAGCCGATGTAGTTGGGACCGTTTGTGCCTTCCAAAGCGGTTTCAATCTCTGACACAGCCCTATTCCCCGCCGCAGCTTCGTAACTGTCGGTGAAAATAACCGCTGTAGAAACTGAGGTTGCACCGCTGGAAGCCGCGGTCACTGTGTAAGACCCTTTTGTACCACTAGCTACGTTGGCAGTTGCTGCACCGTTAGCATCCGTGGTGACAGAGCTTGCGCTAAGCGTCGCACCAGAGGTAGCCGTGAGCGTAATAGCCTGGCCAGAGACGGCAACGCCGCTGGAATCAACTAAAGTAATATTCAAGGTATTAGCCGTTAACCCATCTGCCACTGCACCATTAAGCGGACAAGTCATTGTTAATGTAGACATAGTATGATTCCTGATTGGTTAGTTTAAGGTTGGTTTTTACAACAGTATTTTTCGGCATTTAGCTCGAAATCTTTAAGCCCAGGCTATTTCTGTCTGGCCTGTTCTATCTGGCGGATGCCATCAAGTTGGGTATTGCAGTTCTGCAAATCCGTAAGCAAAAGCTCATTCCACAGTACTGATGAGCCATAGGTGAGAGGCTCACCGGGCGGGGGTGACGGCTGACACCTTTCCAGCAGATTTGCGGGTATCGGCGTCGAAGGAACCTTGACGAATTGCGTTGTAGTGGTTGAGCAGGCTGCTATTAACGGCAGCAGGAACAGGCACCACAGCGCACGGTGCCGTTTCAAGCACTGTTTTAATAACTGTCTGGCGCTGCTCACTGGCGGCCTGTGTATTTTTCTGTTCATTCAGCGTCGCTCCCGCAATTTGGTTAAATATTCCCACGCTCAGGGCCTGTGACTGGGTAATAAACTCGGCTCTATCCTTCTGCTGGGTCAGCGAAGCGATCGCTGTGGTTTGCGCGACGGCCTTGCCATAGAAATGAAAGGCAATAGCCATTAGCAGAGTAATAAAGGCGAGGATCAGCAACGTGGTTACCACGGCTATTTTATTAATCATGATTGCCCCATCAGGCAGACTTGCCGGTCGATATCTCGCCGATTGATCAATCCACGATTGCGCTGTTTATTGACGTATACCCACTGGCGCAGGTCATCGCAGGCCGCTTTGGTATCACCGGCATTAAGATGTCGAAGCAAAGAAGAGTGTTTGAATGCGCTGACACCGACGTTATAGGCAAAAGAATAAAGTGCAGCGCGGGTGTAATTATCGATAGGCACCTTGACCGCCGCGTCGACGGCTTTTTTCACCGGCACCAGGTGTTTGAGCAACAGAACATTGCACTCATGATTTGAGTAATATTTCCCGGGGATAACGTCGGATCCGGTAATACCACTGCATACTGTCCAAACGCCCCCAGCATCACGATAAGGGGTGCTCCTCTGCCCTTCTACTCCCTCCGGCCCGCCGAGTAAGGCAATCGCGATGGTTAGCGCGGTTGTGCCACCTAATTTGAGCAATTTATTTCTTAAAACTGGTGACATAGCCATCAGGAACCTACCTTATTCATCATGTCCTTAACCTCTTGGGCTACGTTTGCGGCGTCGACTTCCGTGTTATTTTTTCTACCCGCAAGATAGGAACGCAGGATCTCGGTTCTTTTCGAGTCTTCGTTTTCACGTTTAATCAGGGCACGTTTGTTGTTACGGTAAGAATTGAACGACAGCATTGCGCCGAAAATGGCGCAGAAAACATAGATCCATTGTTCGGTGGTCAGACCCGCCGTACTAAAGAATGCGGTGATCGTGGCCCAAAAATGCGTCCAGAACCCGTCACTTTGTGGGTCGATTTTCATAGTCTCCACCTCAAACTTTTATTAACTACGCACTGTGGTTATTGGGTTTAGCGCCGGAGTAAATTGCGACAAAATGTCATAGAGGGTTGAGTACTCGGCGCTAAATAGGGGAAATAAAAAAGGGCCACCGAAGTGACCCTAATGATTGAAACTAAAAACCCCGCCGAGGCGAGTTGTTAAAGCCAAGACTATGACTTAAATCCTGACAACGTTGGTCACTACCTGCATATCAGCCTGAGTCGCCTGAAGGAAATTCAGAGCAACACCATCTGTGGTATCAGCAAAGGTCACTGTGATTTGATCACCAGAAAACGTTGAAACGACCACATGCGAGTATGAGCCAGTATCACCAACAACAAACACGCGATAGAGACCGCAGGTCACAAAGTTAGTCTTGAGAGTAATTTCATACATACTGCCTTCATTCAGGTATTTATCACTCGTCGCGTTCGTTAATAACAAAAGCTGAATCGCGGTTGTTGCAGGAGCAACAATATTCAATGCACCAGCCCCCTCATAAAGGTGGTCACTCAACGACAGTTTTTTGTCGAAATTGATTAAGGTGTCATTAACATTGGCAAACGGAGTATTGCTTATCGCATAGTTATAGAGGGAAAGAGTGGTTGATGAGTTTGAAATACCAAATCCACGAATGCTGTCAGTCTGGGCTGAGAACGAGTTTTGAAACTGGAAACTCGAGGTAAACAAGTTTCCGCCGATGATGCTTGAAAGATAGCCAGCAACCACCTGAATTTTACCAAAGGGTGCCCTTTCGTAATCATGCAAAACATCAAAGAAGTTTGTTCCGACAGAATTATCGCCAGCGGTAACAGAAGAACTAAAGACCAGTGCCACCCCGGTTACAGTAGTACAACTGATGGTTGACCCCGCAGCCCAAGGCAAGGCATTCGCCCCGCTAATAGAAATATCGTTGCTTGCTGCGACAACGACATAGGTACTGCCCTGCTCGGTATAATAGAACAGGAATTCCATTTGAGTCGTGCCATCTGTTAATTTCAAACCCGTTTGACCTGAGATGGAAGTTAAACCCGTCGTATCACTCAGTTCGATAATGCCCAGGTAGCGACCGTTAAAGTCCCAGTCCCCTTGGATTTTCGCATATTGGCCCGCACTAAAGAACCAAATACCACCCCAACGGTTATTAGCAATAAAATCAACATTAATATTCCAGCTTTCAACAATCGGATCCGCTGTACCTGTACCATTCGCCAGAAAAACACCTAACCAGTTATTCAACCAGTAATGACCCGTTAAACGGTTTCCAGAACTATTATATTGATGAGCCCCCATGCGTATTACAGAGATACAGTCGGAAGCATAACCAATATGTACGTTTGAAAGACCGAAACCGAGATTAATACCCGCGACACCATCTGCTACACCACCGCCATCCAGATAATTGATGTTGAGTTGAAGTCCAACAATAGTGCCAACCGCTTGGCCAACAGCGATAATCGGCGTGGCGTCCCAGAAGGAAGTATTAGTAGGGAATGAACTCGATACACTCAGTTTATAAATTGAGATATTCATGCCAGATACAGGGACAGCACGAATATACAAGGTATTACTTACTACATATTGCCCAGTACCGCGCACGTCATAAATACCTAGCAAATTAGCCGCATCCAGGGCTGCCTGAATTGCTGTTGTCCAGTCACCAGATGCTGAAGCCGTATCAGCATAGTCTTCAATATCAATCCAGCGAGCGAGTTTACTATTGTTTTTTGCTAACTCAGTTCCTCCTATATTAAAAGCACTCCCAAGAGTACCCGAGGCGTAAGTCGTCGCTGAGTTATAGCCAATATAGCCTGCACCGCTTTGATCTATTAGCGCAGACTGCATGGTATCCAGCACACGGTCTGCTGCTGCTGTTTCCTCCGGGGTGGTAAAAATAGTCACCAAAGTGGCTGATGTAGCACCGGTCTGCGCAGCGGTAATAGTATAGCTGCCTGAAGTCGAGCTATAAGCGTAGAAAGCACCATAGCCTGTGGAGTCTGTCGTTACGCTGGAAACACTCAGCCCTGCTCCAGAACTTATAGACAGGGTGACGGCAGAACTAGCGACAGCGGCACCGGTACTATCGGTAACTTTAACCTGAATAAGATTAACGTCACCGCTATTAATTACAGCGCCACGGGTTAATGCAGTTAAGGTAATAGTATTAGCCATGATAATGCCTCATAAGTTAGGTAGTTTTGATATTGAAGTGACATGGTGGTGCATCAGGAAAACACTCAACCAGCAGACTTGCTGGTGCGGGTGTCAGTGGGACTTTTAATTTCTTAATGCTGGTGAGCTAGCCATCAGCAACCGACCTTCATTCATCATGTCCTTAACCTCTTGGGCTAGGTTTAATCAGGGCACGTTTATTGTCATGGGAGGTTGAGTACTCGGCGCTAAATACGGGAAATAAAAAAGGGCCACCGAAGTGACCCTAATGATTGGAACTAAAAAACCCGCCGAGGCGAGATTTATATGTCTTTGCAGCAACGATATTCAGTAACCACTTTATAAGAGTAAGCTGTCATTTGCGGACCGCTTAAAGTTTTTTATTAAAAATATTTTGCCTTCAGTGCAACCAGTTCAGCCTCAGCCTCCTGGCCCAGCACTTCAATGCCCTTTTCAACAAATTCAACAAACGCCTGCGCCCTGGCCTTGAAGCTAGCCAAAGGTGAGTCTGAATCCGACGAGGCAACATTGCTGACTTCATCAGCAGATGATGTATCTGTTGAAGTCGCTGCTGGGGTAACAACTGAAGATGGCACACCTGCCGAAGCTGCTACTGAAGCAACATCTGAAGATGACATACTTGTCGAAGCTACTGCTGGGGTAACATCAGATACAGTGGCGGCAGCTGGCGTTACAGCAGCAACATTAGATACTGCAGCATCAGCATTTGCTAAAGTTGGAGCTGGAGTTGAAACAGAAGCTTGTGGAGTATCCAGTGATAAATCGCTCATAATTTTTTCCTTTTCAGTCATCGTTTGATCGGCACTCGCCGGGGTGTAATAAAGATTTTTCAACTTGCTGATAAATTTTTTGAACATTCTGGCTTACCTCTGTGTCGAGGTTAAAACTACAAAACTGCTCATCTTTAAGCCGACTTATCGCCAGCAAAAGCAGTATTCAAGTTGCAAGGTTATAAAAGCCCCAAAAGCAAAAAACCCCGCCGAAGCGAGGTTTTTATCAAGATATATTCTGGGGAATAGCTACGTGACTCAGTAACCACTTTTAATAGAGTAAACGGCCTTTTGCGGACCGCGTGAGCACTATTTTCGGCTCGCGATAAACTTCTACCAGTGGGTCCATATCCAGTTTAACATCAAGCATTGCCAGACAACCTTCAACGAAGCCTTCGGCCATTTGCAACATGATCCGCACCAGTTTTTCATCGCGTTTCATCGCCCGGGCAATAGCGCGTTTTGAATGCTTCATAACGTAATGCAGGATCAAAAGTTGATATTCTTCAGGCCGGGTTGTCTGAAGACGTGTCACGCAACCATCAATCAATAATCCATCATCATCGCAACAGATAAGGCGCGTAGAGGAAGGATATGGCAATAATCCCCGGAAACCGGCGGCTGTTTTCTGCCAATCCAGTTGGCTATTGTCTGCTGCTGCCCAGCCGCCCCAGCGTTCTAAAACTTGCGGTATATCTCTCATAAGTGCCCCCAAATCTCTTCTTCATGCCCTACCGTTTTACCGGCTGCCATAACTTCCCAAGGTAACAATATTCATACCTGAGCATTTCCAGTTCACAAGCTAAGTTAAGTTAGATAATATATCCAAGGTTAAGTTTGATCAAACAAAACTAAGATAACTTAGTTAAAATTAGTGAGAATAATTTATGGAAACAGTAGGAGCGCGACTCAAGAGACTACGCCGGGTGACCAAAACGACGCAGAAGGCCCTGGGCGAATACTGTGGTGTATCAGATGTTACGGTGGGATATTGGGAAAAGGATTTAAATGTTCCTAAAGCAGAATCGCTGCTAAAACTTGCAAAATACTTTAACACTACTGAAGCTTATATCTTGTATGGCACTGATTTTGCTGGCCTGCAACCGCTGGTAACCAGTGTCAGGAAAATTCCAATCCTTTCATGGGTTCAGGCTGGGGTGTTTACAGAATCAGAATCAAGTGAACTTTTTGAGAGAGCAGAATACTGGATGGAAACCGGGCTACGAGTATCTCCAGACGCATTTGCACTGACAGTGCGCGGTGATTCAATGACCAATCCCTCAGGGCTGCCAAGTATTCCGGAAGGGTCAACAGTGATTGTCGACCCCAACGTCGAAGCTACAAATGGAAAAATTGTTGTTGCCCGTATTGCTGGCACCAGCGAAGCGACAATGAAAAAACTGGTTATTGATGGACCAAACAAATACCTGGTTCCGTTAAACCCACGTTATGCCAATATCCTGATTAATGACAACTGCGAGATTATTGGCGTTGTCCGCGGTGTGCAGTACGAAATCTAAAGAAAGTTGGAATACTGTTGAAAGAGTGAAGGCTGTCAGGCTTTTACTCTTTTTTTTGAAAGGTTATTTTATCTAAAGTTCTCAAAGTTGAGTTTAGAATCACGACTAATGAGTAGAACATCGCCGATTTTAATAAAATAGCCCTCGCCAAGAGTAAGGGAAGCCACGGCTTGTAACTTGAATTATCTGGAAAATAAACCATATTCAAAGTTAATTTCACCTTGTTATGAGGAAATTCAGATGGCAGAGAAATTTGAAGCGGGTGACGTAGTACTGCTGAAATCTGGTGGTCCTAAAATGACTGTCGACAGCTACGATCAGGATGATGAGAAGTATCGATGCGAGTGGTTTGTTGATGGGAAAGTTCAACATCAATTATTTAGAGCATCATCCCTTGAAAAATATGTATCTGCTGGCTGGTAGTTAAGAGCTGAGCAATAATTATGCTTTGTGATATTAACCTGGGGAAAAATGCACTTATGAATAGACGTGCAATTACTTTCCCCAGAAATAAAACCACCCGTGGTAAGCATTGTAAATATCCCGTCAAAAAGAATCATTCACTTTAAGCGTTCTCCTGACATATATTAATGTTCAAAACGAGTATCAGACGAGTGTCTGGAAGGCGTTACAGGTTAAATAACGGCATGATTTTTTAAAACGCCATGACTCATGGCGTCATAGTTCATTAATTTCAGCTCGTAGATTTTAATACTAATGTTTACAGCTTGAAGTTACCGATAATCGTGATGATTCGTTATTTTGAATATACTCATCCAGGAATATCGCAAGAGTCTTTGCCTGTTCAAGAGTTAAGCCAGTGTAAAGCTCCCCTGCAATGGGTAGCTGCGCTAAATCTTCTATTTGGTAATTAAATCGTAAACAGGCCAGTTGCTGGCATTCACAGTAATCCAGACTTAGTGGAATATAAACGAGCACGTCTTCATGTGACATATATTAACTTCCTTTCTGGTTATAGAGAAAAACCACAATAACATGTTATTTAGATGCATTAAATCCGAAAATACTTGTACATATTGAAAACCATATAACAAATCAGTTAAAACTTAATTTCAACTAACTCTCTTCGATAAACTGAAGAGTTAATTACAAAAGACACCACTATAATTATTACAGCACCTGAACCTTATGTTTTATTAAATAAACATACGAAATTAATTAAAACCCCTGACAATATAGATAAACAGGAGAGAGATGCGTTAAAAGGCAAGAAACACCCTGCATATTGATGATGCAACAACATATTATTCCAGCCGTACTGCACTTTTTTGCTATTACATGAGGATCATCGCTAAGGTCAAGGCGACTTAATACTGTCAGATGGATAACAAATAAATATATTTATCTGCAAGAAGTGTGGGCTGTAAACCGTGAAAGCGCCGAATTATGATAACAATACTACAAGAGACTGAGTGGGATATCAGAAGCCCCAGCTAAGCCATTAAAACGCCTATTAACCCTGCTCGCGCCAATTACGTATAAAAATGCTTTTCATTGAAACCGAGATTTTACGCAGGACATAAAGGAACTGCTAAGCGATGATGAGGATCGCGAATCTTCGCGCGAAACCAATGTGGTTGCCGTTCAGGTAAAGGCGATGGAACTGCCTCGGGCCTTTCACAAAGTGGCTTTGCGAAACTGATTTCCGTGAATGTTGATACCTTAAAAATATCAACCCGAGCCCCTTATTTATGCCCAACAACATAAACGTAGACTTTTGACCATAAAACCCCGTGTTGAGGGTTTCATGAATACTTACACTGTAAAGCCTACGTGCTTACCATCAGGTAATTCAATATCAATACTAAGCTTGCCGCCCATCGCCTCGACATAACGCCTGAGGGTATCTATTTTCATCTCACTGCCACGCTGTTCAATAGCAACAACGGAAGGTTGTTTTATACCCATTGAGGCTGCAACCTGCTTTTGTGACAGATTAAGCTGCTCACGGAGTTCATACAGGCAAGTTTCAAGACGCATTTCAGTAGCTATAGCCTTAATACGTTCCTGACTTTCAGGTGAGCGCTTTGCCATAAGTTCTTTCAATGTCGCCATAGATTACTTCTCCAGTTTCAATTTCTTAAGATGTTTCTCAAACTCAGAATCTGCCGTTTTAATCATTTCGGCATAGAATTTCTTCTCGTTTGCACCTTTCTTATCGCCCGTACAAAAGACAATCGCATTACGCACTGGATCGAATGTATAAGGCCTGGCAAGGGTGGGGCCAACCTGTTCGATGAGGTTTAAACCCGCAAGTATCTTGACCTACAATTCCTCATCTTGCGCTTGTAGCCAAGCATCAAACAAGTCCGTCGTTTCGACTTCCTACATCCTTGTTAATTCCTATAAAAGCACTAATCCAATCATTGAATATTTACTGTAGTCTATATTATAGAGCGCTGATGATCAGGCCGTGTAGCAGCTTGTCTATTTTTGCGGCAGTTTTTTTATTGTTCAGCGGAAGGGGTACAAGAAAAGTGTGCTTTCGATAAGGATGTAAATTAAGAGGAAATATGAACAAATTTGTTTAATCTGGATTTTTCATCACCACTTTGCCCAAAAACAAAAAAACCACCCGAGGGTGGCATAACGACATTACTACTTTATGCTTATGATAATTCTGTAATTTTCCATGGTACCCGGGACGAGACTTGAACTCGTACAGCGCGAACGCCGAGGGATTTTAAATCCCTTGTGTCTACCGATTCCACCACCCGGGCTCCGGGAAAATTGGAGGCGCGTTCCGGAGTCGAACCGGACTAGGCGGATTTGCAATCCGCTACATAACCGCTTTGTTAACGCGCCTTAAATCTTTACTTATCTTACTGTTATACAGAACTTTATTCTATACAACTAATTTGGAGCGGGAAACGAGACTCGAACTCGCGACCCCGACCTTGGCAAGGTCGTGCTCTACCAACTGAGCTATTCCCGCTTTAATCAGAACTTACTGATTTTTTTAACTTATCTTCTGGCTGTTGGCTTGCTGCCTTCCGATGCGTTGCATTCTACTTAGATGACGCGATGAGTCAATAAAATTATCCACTCATCGTGACTGATTGCCGTTTTTTAAATCATTTCGATCAAGGTTCCAGCAAATCATTACGCGCTGCGAACAAATATTGGAACATTGACCAAAAAGTTAGCACTGCTGCGATGTATAAAGCCACCACTCCTACCGCAACGGCAATATCATCTGGACGCCAAAGCAAGGCAAACAATGACAACATTTGCGCCATAGTTTTAACTTTACCAATCCATGACACTGCCACGCTGCTGCGTTTACCAATCTCCGCCATCCACTCACGCAGTGCAGAGATGATAATCTCGCGGGCAATCATGGTAGCAGCCGGCAGGGTTATCCACCAGGCGTGGAAATATTCCGCCACCAGCACCAGTGCAATCGCTACCAGTACTTTGTCGGCCACGGGGTCAAGAAACGCACCAAAACGCGTGGTTTGTTTCCAGCGACGAGCGAGAAAGCCATCAAACCAATCGGTGATAGCGGCTAAAACAAAAATTAAGGCGCATGCTGCGGGAGCCCATACGTACGGCATATAAAACGCCAGTACAAAGAACGGGATCATCGCAACGCGAAACAGGGTAAGGCACGTCGGTATATTAAATTGCATGTGCGTAGGTAACTATCTGTCCGATGTAGATATTATGAGTATGTTGCTACAATGACCCTAGTGTTTCAACGCATTATGAATTTTTTCTGCCAATGCGTGTGAAATACCCGGCACTTTTGCAATTTCCTCTGCGCTAGCATTCAATAATGGCTGAATGCCTCCCATGTACTTAAGCAGAACCTGACGCCTTTTTGGGCCTACCCCTTCGATTTCTTCAAGCGCACTGGTATTTCTTACTTTCGCCCGTTTCTTACGATGACCCGTAATAGCATGGTCGTGCGAATCGTCACGGATATGTTGTATCACATGCAACGCAGGTGAGTCAGAAGGCAATGCAATACCCTCACCTTCCGCCTTGAAAAACAAAGTTTCAAGACCGGCTTTACGATCTGCGCCTTTAGCAATACCAATCAGTAATGGTTTGGTTTTATCCCAAGTAACATCAAGCTCTTTGAAAACATCCAGAGCCATGCCCAACTGCCCTTTGCCGCCATCAATAAAAATAACATCAGGGATTTTCGACTCTTCAATAGCCTTGCCATAACGGCGATTCAGAACCTGAGTCATTGCGGCATAGTCATCACCAGGGGTAATACCGGTAATATTATAGCGGCGATATTCAGCACGCACCGGACCATTCGAGTCAAATACGACACAGGAAGCCACGGTTTGCTCGCCCATAGTATGGCTGATGTCAAAACACTCCATCCGGTTAATCTCAGAAAGATTCAGCGTTTTAGCTAATTCGGCTAAACGTTGATGGATGGTTGAACGTTCGGAAAGACGAGTCGTTAACGCAGTCGTGGCATTAGTACGTGCAAGTTTGAGATAACGCGCCCTGTCGCCGCGCGGCTTACTTTGAATATAAACCTTGCGACCTGCCATTTCACTTAGCGATTCTGCTAATAAATCTTTTTCTGGAAGGCTGAAGTCGAGCAGGATCTCACCCGGCAAGGTACGCGACTGGCTGCCTTGCAGATAAAACTGGCCAACGAAGGTTTGCACCACTTCAGACATGTCGGTTCCGCCCGGCACTTTCGGAAAATAACTTCTGCTGCCCAGCACTTTGCCTTGACGGATAAACAACACGTGCAGGCAAGCCATGCCAGACTCGAAGCCGACGCCGATAACATCGAGATCTTCACTGTTACCACTAACAAACTGGCGTTCAGTGACGCGGCGAACTGCCTGAATTTGATCGCGAAAACGCCCTGCTTCTTCAAAACGCAGATTTTTACTGGCATCTTCCATTCGCTCGATCAGCTGAGTTACCACCTGCTGATCTTTTCCGGCCAGAAACAGTCGCACGTAATCAACCTGCTGCTTATATTCATCTTCGCTGACTAATCCGCTAACGCAAGGCCCCAGGCAACGGCCAATCTGATATTGCAGGCACGGGCGTGAACGGTTGCGGTAAACGCTGTTTTCACACTGGCGGATAGGAAACAGTTTTTGCAGCAAAGCCAATGTTTCACGAACCGCGTAAGAATTGGGGAATGGACCGAAATACTCGCCTTTGGCATGCTTCGCGCCGCGATGGATGGTCAATCGTGGATGGTTATCAGCGCTCAAGAAAATTAAGGGGTAAGACTTGTCGTCGCGCAGCAATACATTATAGCGCGGCTGATAAAGCTTGATGTAATTATGCTCAAGCAACAAGGCTTCGGTTTCAGTATGGGTGACCGTAACATCAATTTGCTCGATGTTTTTAACCAGAGTCTCGGTTTTTCGGCTTGAAACCTGGGCACGAAAATAACTGGAAAGCCTTTTCTTCAGATCTTTGGCTTTACCGACATAAATAACCGTTCCGCTAGCGTCGTACATTCTGTAGACGCCGGGCTGGCTGGTGACCGTTGCTAAAAAGGCCTGGGGATCAAATCGCTCATTACTCACTGCCAGATAACGTCTCCGAGTTGAAAAGACCGTGGCGAATTGCCAGGTGGGTCAATTCTACATCACCGCTAATATTTAGTTTACTAAACATTCTGTAACGATAGCTGTTAACAGTTTTTGGGCTAAGATTGAGTTGCTCTGAAATCTCGGTGACTTTTTGCCCCTTGGTAATCATCAGCATAATTTGCAGTTCACGTTCGGAAAGGCTGTCAAAGGGCGTTTCAGACTGTGGCTCAAGCTGGCTCAACGCCATTTGCTGAGCGATATCGGAGGCAATATAACGCTGGCCAGAATCCACCAAACGTATTGCATTGACCACTTCCTGCGGCGCAGCGCCTTTGCTGAGATAACCCGAAGCTCCGGCTTGCATTACTTTCGCAGGCAAAGGATTTTCAGTGTAAATCGTCAACATGATTATTTTGATGTCTGGGCAAAAACGCACAATTTTTTTTGTGGCTTCCAGGCCGCCGATACCCGGCATATTCATATCCATCAAGACAATATCGACATGATTGCTGCGGCACCATTTAACGGCGTCTTCACCGCATTGCATCTCATCAACGACATTGATGCCTTTGACATCCTCAAGAATGCGTCGGATCCCTGCGCGCACCAGTTCGTGGTCATCTACAAGAAGAACGCTAATCAAAGAGAACTCTCCAAATTAAGGGCGTCACACTGTCGTTTTTTTCATTAATAATACGTAATACCTGAAAGCAACAATCATGACAGTGGATATAAAAAATTATTGAAGTTAATTAAATTAATCTGCGCATTTTACTGCATCACAGAGAAATTAACCAAGTTTTCATGGTAAAAATCTGCCTATAAAGATGTAAGGGATAAATTCCGGTTAAATGAACAGGTCCATACAAGTATAAGTCAAAACCCTATGAAAATCATGGGATAGCAAAGAAATAGTCACCAATACAGTATCTATGATAAAGAAAAATCCGGGCTGAATCATGGTGACTTTATTAATGAACAAAATAACATCAATCTTCAAAAAAGATATATTACTGATTTATTCAGGAATTATTTCATTGTTGTGATGCTGGCTAAATTTTTAATATGAAAAAGTGTCACGCTAAGTTTGAATCATTTTCATGTTGGCTATTTAGTTTAGTCATCTTCACTGCAAAGTGAGCTAACTTCACCGCCGAGTTTAGTGACTTTCCCTGCAATAGATCTTTTATCAAAAAGCCAGGAAGGTAATTTTGCATAAGGTTAAGCGCCGATTGCTCCCCCATACATGATGACTGTGCTAGAATGCCGCGCTTTTTTGCAGCCGGTCCCAAAACGGGCAGTGAAAATCCTTACACCATTACGTTGACCCCAAAGTGCGGTCAGCTTTTTAGGAGATAAAATGAACGCACCTGAATTTAACACCCAGGCAAACATTGAAACGCTGGCGACCGAAGTTGCCTGTCTAAAAGCTACCGTCACCTTCCTGCTCAAGGCCATCGGTCAGGTAGATGCGAGTAAAGCGGTGCTTAATCTCGAAAAATTCATTTCCCACATTGAAGACCCTCAGCAGGCTGAAATCTTCAATGGCACACTGCAGCAAATCAAGTTGGGCTATCGCCAATAATGGTGCGTTAGCGCATAACCGCACGATAAAGAGAGAGCCATGTGCTCTCTTTTTTTATTATTAAGCTGATCCTCGTCAAGTCTCCAGCCGAAGTTCCACTTTAGATAACAGTCTGATTGATTAAACCTGCTAAAATGAAGAACCGTTTACTTTAGACTAGAGACTCTTTTCATGACTGAAAAACCGAGTGAAAACAGAACGAAAGCGGATGATGTGCATATTAGTGACGGATTGGCAGAATTACATCAAGTTGCCGAACAGCTCACAGAAGAAGAAGTTCATCAAATTGCCGAAGAGGCCAAAAAAGCGGCTGAAGACGCGAAGAAAAAACCGAATCCCTGAAATAAATGTGTTAACTGACCACTTTCGGACGTTGTAATTACTATGCATGAGTTTTTTTTAGCTGAAAACCAATCGCTTGCAGCGGTTACCCACAATTACCAGCACGGTGACTGCGAGCCTTCTCACAGTCACGGCTGCTCTCAGCTTATTCATGCCATCACCGGAGTGGTTCAGGTTGCGACACATCATGGGGTGTGGATGGTGCCACCCGGCCGTGGTGTATGGTTACCCGCCAATGTTACCCACAGCCTGCGCTTTATTGGCGGCGTGCAGGCGCACACTCTATTTGTAGACTCTCTGGCCCGGGCCGATTTGCCAGCCCAGTGTCAGGTAGTCCAGGTTTCACCGTTATTGCGTGAGCTAATACTGGCCTCGTTTAGCATTCCGGTTGACTATGCGCCGGGCGGGCGGGACGAGCGCATCATCGAACTTATTCTTGATGAACTCCGTCTGCTGCCTATTCTGCCTCTGCATTTACCCGAGCCGAGCGATACTCAGTTATTAGCACTTTGCCTGCAAATTCAACAAGATCTGTCTATTGCCTGGGAGCTGGAAGAAATAGCGGCCAACATGGGGATTAGCGGAAGAACGCTTTCACGGCGTTTTCAGCGTGAAACCGGTTTGCGATTTAGCGATTGGGTAAGACGAGCGAAAATATTGTCTGCGATGAACGGTCTGGCGTTGGGGCAATCGGTATTAGATGTAGCGCTGGAGCTAGGTTATGACAGTCCCAGTGCTTTCAGCGCCATGTTTCGTAGAACGCTGGGCGTGTCACCCAGCGAATATTTCAGTTCTGCGGCACGTGCCGCAGAAACAGCAGAGTCATTAACCTAACAGCTGAGCACTGGCGTTGAACAGAGCCTGCAACGAGGCGCTTGAAACGTCGCTGTCGATACCCACGCCGTAAACTCTTTCTCCCTGCGGACGCTGCACGCTCACGTAAGCAACTGCGCGACTGTGGCTCTGATGACCCAGCGTATGCTCGTCATAGTCGCCAATTTCCAGCATCAAATCAAAAGTACGATGCAACGCATCTACCGCCGAGGACAGCAGGCCATTACCGCTTCCGGTCAGGGTCAGCTCTTTGCCAAGATAATTCACTTTGGCGCTAAACTGGCGAACGCTGCTTTCATCACTGCGAATATCGTAGCTCAGCAGTTTCATCTTCGGCTGATCGACCAGACCATACTGTTGACGGAACAAACGCCAGATATCGCTGGTGCCCATCTCTTTACCGCTAGAATCCGTCTCTTTTTGCACCGCTTTACTGAAAGCAACCTGCAAGCCGCGTGGCAATTTAAGCCCATGATTCTGTTCAAGTAACCACGCAGCCCCACTCTTGCCAGACTGACTGTTGACGCGGATCACCGCCTCATAGCTACAGCCAACATCGGCAGGATCCAGAGGCAGATAAGGCACGCGCCACAGGCCATCCTGACGCTGTTTTTGCGCCGCAAAACCTTTTTTAATCGCGTCCTGATGCGAACCAGAGAATGCAGTAAACACTAACTCACCGGCATACGGATGACGCGGATGCACTGGCAACTGGTTGCACTCTTCAACAGTCTCGACGATGCCTTTCAGATCACTGAAATCCAGCCCCGGAGAAATTCCCTGAGTGTAGAAATTCAGCGCCATGGTCACCAAGTCAACATTACCGGTGCGCTCGCCGTTGGCAAACAGGCAGCCTTCAACGCGGTCAGCACCGGCCAGCAATGCCAATTCAGCAGAGGCGACGCCCGTTCCGCGGTCATTGTGCGGGTGAACACTGATAGAAACCTGGTCACGACGACTGAAATGACGGCAGAACCATTCAATCTGATCGGCATAGATATTCGGCGAGCTAACTTCTACTGTAGCCGGCAGGTTCAGAATCATCGGGCGTTCTGCACAAGGTTCCCAAACGGCTGCCACCGCCTCACAAACTTCCAGCGAGAATTCCAGCTCGGTCATGCAGAAAGTTTCCGGCGAATACTCAAAGGTCCACTGAGTTTCGGGATACTGTTCGCACAGCTGACGGATTTGTTTAGCGCCACGCACTGCCAACTCCACAGTAGAGGCCTTATCGGTGTTAAATACCACCTCGCGGAACATCGGCGAAGTCGCGTTATATAAATGTACGATAGCGCGCGGTACGCCAATCAATGACTCAAAGGTACGCTCAATCAAATCGCTGCGAGACTGGGTCAACACCTGGATGTAAACATCTTCAGGAATGGCCTTGTCTTCAATTAAACCGCGAACAAAATCGAAATCTGTTTGCGAGGCAGAAGGAAACGCAACTTCAATCTGCTTGAATCCGCAACGCAGCAACATGTCGAAAAACTGACGCTTACGCTGATTATCCATCGGCTCTGCAAGCGACTGGTTACCATCCCGTAGATCGCTTGAACACCACTGCGGCACCTTATCGAGGGTCTTACCCGGCCATTGGCGATCGGGCAGATTTACCGGTGGGAAGGCCACGTATTTTTGCGACGGGTTGGCTAACATAGTTTTTCTCCATTCTTGAGTGCGGACCTAATTCCGCTGCCAGAAACAAGTATGGCGCAATGTGCCGATTGCTGCGCCTCGTTAAATGACATTAACCCTCGCAAAACGGACAAATCGGCGGTGAGATTGCCGACTAAGTGAGCAGAGTCATAACCCTGTAAAAATAAAGGTACATTTACTGTCAGATTTTTTCATCGCGAAGTTATAATGCGCCGGAATTTAACATTACTATGTGGCACGTCGGCCCTAATACTGTCCATCCTCAAGCGGCAGACTTCACAATAATTATAGAAAAAAGAGCCCGTTAGAGCGCTTATTTCCTATATGACAGGAACGAAAAATCTATGCAGCACGATACAAAAAACATCGCGCAAACCGGCGAAGAATCCCCGGAACATCTAAGTCGAAACCTGAGTAACCGACATATCCAGCTGATTGCTATCGGTGGAGCCATAGGTACCGGCCTATTTATGGGGTCGGGGAAAACCATCAGCCTGGCTGGCCCTTCAATCATCTTCGTTTATATGATCATCGGCTTTATGCTGTTTTTCGTGATGCGCGCAATGGGCGAGCTGCTGCTGTCAAATCTCGAATACAAATCTTTTAGCGACTTTGCCGCCGATCTACTTGGCCCATGGGCTGGCTATTTTACCGGCTGGACCTATTGGTTCTGCTGGGTGGTAACGGGCATTGCCGACGTGGTAGCGGTCACTTCCTATGCCCAATTCTGGTTCCCCGGCTTGTCACAATGGGTCGCCTCACTGATTTTCGTGCTGATTTTATTTGGGCTGAATCTCGCCACGGTGAAAATGTTTGGCGAAACCGAATTCTGGTTTGCGATGATCAAAATCGTCGCCATTGTCGGGCTGATTATCACCGGCTTGGTGATGGTATTAATGCACTACCAGACTCCGAGCGGATCCGTTGCAGCATTTAGCAATCTTTGGGACCACGGTGGACTGTTCCCGAAAGGCATCAGCGGCTTCTTTGCAGGCTTCCAGATTGCCATTTTCGCCTTTGTCGGTATTGAGCTGGTAGGCACTACCGCGGCCGAAACTAAAGATCCAAAAAAATCGCTGCCGCGTGCCATTAACGCGATTCCTTTACGTATCATCATGTTCTACGTGTTTGCGCTGATAGCAATCATGTGTGTTACGCCGTGGGATGCGGTTGCGGCTGATAAAAGCCCGTTTGTGGAATTGTTTGTACTTGCCGGACTGCCCGCTGCTGCCAGTATTATCAACTTTGTGGTGCTGACTTCGGCTGCCTCTTCGGCAAATAGCGGTATTTTCTCCACCAGCCGCATGCTGTTTGGTCTGGGTCAGGAAGGGATGGCGCCGAAAGCGTTTGGTAAACTTTCTGCCCGCAAAGTGCCGTCGAATGGGTTAATTTTTTCCTGCATCTGCCTGCTGTCGGGCGTTGTACTGATTTATCTGATCCCAAATGTATTGACGGTGTTTACTTTGGTGACCACAGTTTCGGCCATTCTGTTTATGTTCGTCTGGACCATCATCCTCTGTTCCTATCTGGTTTATCGCCGCAAACGTCCACAGCTGCATGCCTCGTCGGAATATAAAATGCCGTTGGGGATCCTGATGTGCTGGGTTGGCATGGCATTCTTTGCCTTCGTGCTGGTGCTGTTAAGCTTGCAGGATGACACCCGCAAAGCGCTAATAGTCACGCCGCTGTGGTTTGTCATACTAGGCTTGGGATATTGGATTCGTGCTAAAAAACTGGCTGCGCTGAAGCCATAGTCAGAAGCTAAAGTTAACAGTCAAAGCCAGCAGGATTAAATAAACAATGCCCATCGGTTTAACCGCATGGGCATTGTTTTTTCTAAAGAAAGTTTGCAAAAGAAGGGGGTAAGTAAAAAATCTATTAGCAAAAGGTTATTAGCAAAGAGTTATTAGCAAAGAGTTATTAACCTAAAGTCAGTAGCCGAGCAGGATTCAACTCCGTGGCATAATTCCTTGGGTAATAATGTGCTGCAAATTGGAAACCGCCTGCTCGAAGAAAGCCTCGTTACTCAATGTTTTTCCACTAAGTGCTTCAATTTGCACGCCAAAATCGGCATAGTGCTGGGTCGTGGACCACAGAATGAATAGCAGATGCAGCGGCTCAATTGGCGCAAGCTGACCGGCCTGTATCCAACCACGAATAATCTCTGACTTCTCATCTACCAGCTGTTTGAGGTGAGTGCTTAATACCTGCTTAAGCAACGGCGCACCTTGCAGCATCTCGAGGCAAAACAGCCGTGATGCCTGCGGATAGTCACGCGAAACGCACAGTTTCAGATAGATATATTCCTTAATTGCCTGCATCGGCTGTTGATCTGCACTCAGCGCCTGCAATGGCTCAAGCCAAATATCCAGCAGGTCTTTCAATACGGCAATATACAAGTCTTCCTTTGACGGGAAGTAATACAGCAGATTAGTTTTAGAGACATCTGCCCGCTCGGCCACCTGATCCAGACTGGTGCCGTGAATGCCGTATAAAGAAAAAAACTCCAGCGCCGCGGCCATAATCGTGGTTCGTTTTGCCGCAACGGCACGCGAACGCCGAGTCGGCGGCTTTTTATTCCCAGTCGTTCCCTCTGCTGCCAATGTCTTCACCCTCTTTTCTTCAGCTGTTGCTTGCGCCAAGCATAACAAAACCATCTTGAGACGACTATGCCCGACTTATTCGGCAATTTTCCTCCCTAACGTTATTTCACAACCACGCCGATTTCACAAAGACAGCTGCTCGAAAAACCCTCTCGTAAAAAGCGACCAGCCAAAAAATCGCACCAATTTTGCTCAACGCTGCATGATTTGTGTGCAGTTATTTTTTACCAAATGGTCTGTTTTAGACCATTTGCTCCACCAAAAACCAACACACTTTATTAACACGTTGATAATAAATGAATTTTAAAAACTGGCATCGAGTTTGCAATCATTTTGCAATCAGTACCTTACGTAGTCGATCAGCAAGGCGCAGTTTGGGATCCACAGGATGCAATCACGCCGCGCTGTGTTGATTTGGATAGACAGGTAGTCGATGCGCCCTGATTCAATTCGGGCCTAATTCATTCAAGAGGTGAGCTATGAAAATCGGTGTCTTTATTCCTATCGGCAACAATGGCTGGTTGATTTCAGAGAATGCGCCACAGTATCAGCCGACCTTTGAGCTGAATAAAACTATTGTGCAGAAGGCTGAACACTACAATTTTGATTTTGCGCTTTCGATGATCAAATTACGCGGTTTCGGTGGAAAAACCGAGTTCTGGGAACACAACATGGAGTCATTCACGCTGATGGCGGGACTGGCTGCTGTGACCACCAAGATTAAACTTTATGCCACCGCTGCCACTTTAGTGATGCCACCGGCTATCGTTGCACGCATGGCTGCCACTATCGACTCGATTTCCAACGGCCGCTTTGGCATTAACGTAGTAACCGGCTGGCAGAAGCCCGAATACGAGCAAATGGGCATGTGGCCGGGTGACGACTACTTTAGTCGTCGCTATGACTATCTCACCGAATACGTCACTGTGCTGCGCGACCTTTGGGGCACAGGCCACTGCGATATGCAGGGCGAATTCTTCAAAATGGATGACTGCCGCCTTAGCCCACGTCCGAAAGCAGAAATGAAAATCATCTGCGCCGGGCAAAGCGATGCGGGCATGGCCTTCTCGGCAAAACATGCCAACTATAACTTCTGTTTTGGGAAAGGCGTTAACACCCCAACGGCATTTGCATCAACGCCTGCGCGCATGAAGGTCGCCGCCGAAGCTGCGCAACGCGATGTTGCATCCTATGTGCTGTTTATGATCATTGCTGATGAAAGTGACGCCGCCGCGCGTGCCAAATGGGAATGGTATAAAGAAGGTGCCGACAGCGAAGCCTTGGCCTGGCTGACCGATCAGGCAAGCAAAGACACAAAATCAGGTGCGGATACCAACGTGCGTCAGATGGGCGACCCAACTTCGGCGGTGAATATCAACATGGGTACGCTGGTCGGTTCATATGCCACCGTGGCAAAAATGCTTGATGAAATAGCGGACGTGCCGGGTACCGAGGGCGTGCTTCTAACCTTCGACGATTTCGTTCAGGGAATTGAAAACTTCGGGCAGTTTATTCAGCCATTAATGAAATCTCGCCAGTACCTGCTTAATGACTCATCTGCTGAAAAAGAGGTCGCGTAATGAAAATTGTTGAAAATCCTGTCGTTGAAAATTCTGTCGTCCGTCGTGATCCGGGCGCGGTTGAGAATGAAGTGATTTTGCCTGCGCGCCCAGAATCGCTGGCCTTCTCCCCTCAGCAGACCGCGCTTATCGTGATTGATATGCAAAATGCCTACGCTTCAAAGGGAGGTTATCTGGATCTGGCCGGTTTTGACGTTTCGCACACCGGCCCGGTGATTGCCAACATCAAACGCGCTATCGCGGCTGCGCGTTCTGCCGGCATTAAAGTGATTTTCTTCCAGAATGGCTGGGACAATCAGTATGTCGAAGCTGGCGGTGAAGGCTCGCCAAACTTCCATAAATCCAATGCGTTGAAGACCATGCGTAAGCACCCGGAACTGATGGGCAAGCTGCTGGCCAAGGGCGATTGGGATTACGATCTGGTTGACGAATTACAGCCACAGCCGGGCGATATCGTGCTGCCAAAACCTCGCTACAGCGGCTTTTTCAATACCCAGCTAGACAGCCTGTTGCGCAGCTATGGCATTCATCATCTGGTATTTACCGGTATTGCGACCAATGTTTGCGTTGAATCGACGCTGCGCGATGGCTTCTTCCTTGAATATTTCAGCGTAGTGCTGGAAGACGCGACCCATCAGGCTGGCCCTGAATTTGCTCAGAAAGCGGCAATTTACAATATCGAAACCTTCTTCGGCTGGGTTTCCAACGTTGACAGCTTCTGTAATACCGTCGCGAAAACCGAGGAAAAACTGAGTCAAACAGCATGACTTTTTTACTCGTAAAAAGCTATGCAAGCTCTTGATACTCGTCAATAGCGCTTAAAAAATGTTCATCAGATCGTCATTATTTGCCCATTTAATTTTAAAAAGGAAAAGCATTATGCCAAAAAGCATCATCATCCCTGAAGGCACCGGCGTTCCTATCGCGCCATTTGTTCCTGGCACGCTGGCCGACGGCATCGTTTATGTCTCGGGCACTCTGCCGTTTGATAAGGACAATAATGTGGTGTTCCCCGGTGATGCAGAAGCGCAAACCCGTCACGTGCTGGAAATAATTAAAGGGGTGATTGAAACCGCGGGCGGCACCATGGACGACGTTACCTTTAACTCAATTTTCATTACCGACTGGAGTAACTACGGCGCGGTCAACAAGGTCTACGCAGAGTATTTCCCTGGTGAAAAACCTGCGCGTTTCTGCATTCAATGTGGGCTGGTTAAACCCGAGGCTCTCATCGAGATAGCCTCTGTCGCTCACGTAGGCAAATAACCGCACCGCGAAACAAGGTGAGAATGGCATGAGCAAAACACCCCTGTTTTACAAAGTTTCTGGCAATACGTCACCTGCAGCGCAAACCGTGGTGCTTTCGTCAGGTTTAGGCGGCGTACACGCATTTTGGCAGCCGCAGCTGGCGCTGTTGGAAAAGCATTTTCGAGTGGTGGTATACGATCAGTTTGGTACGGGCGCAAGCAAGGGGGCGGTTCCGGCAGGCTATCGTATGGAAGATATGGCCGACGAGCTTGCGGCACTCTTGAACACGCTCGAGATTGGTCGCTGCCATCTGATAGGCCATGCGCTGGGTGGAATTATCGGGCTACACCTTGCCAGACGCTATCCGGCACTGCTTGAAAGCCTGGTGGTGATTAATGGCTGGACGGTACTCGATAGCCAGACTCGTCGTTGTTTCATGGTACGACAAGATTTGCTGCTAAACAGCGGCGTGGAAGCTTACGTGCGTGCACAGCCGCTGTTTTTATATCCTGCCGACTGGCTTTCGGCACAGGCCGACTTACTGGATCACGAGCAAGCTCATCAGGTTGAGCATTTTCAGGGCATGGAAAACCTGTTGCATCGTTTGCAAGCTCTGATGGCCTCTGATCTCAGCGACAGTCTGAACAGTATCAATACCCCGACGCTGGCATTTAGCTGCAAAGATGACTTACTGGTGCCGTGGCATTGTTCGACCACGCTGGCGCGCAATTTACCCATCGGCGAGCACGTGCAGATGAGTTACGGCGGCCATGCTATGAGCGTGACCGACAGTGAAACCTTTAACCCTATTCTTCTGGAATGGCTGCTGCGCTTTGCAACCGGTGCCAATCCACAGCCACGGGAGTCATCATGGCCAACGAATTAATTACCAGCCCGCTGGTGGAACTAACGGGAGTGGAAAAACAGGCGTTTCGCGACGCCATGTCACACCTGGGTTCGGCGGTAAATATCATTACTACCGATGGCGAGGCCGGACGTGCGGGATTTACGGCTTCAGCCGTGTGTAGTGTAACCGACACGCCACCTACGCTTCTGGTCTGCCTGAATCGCTCAGCTTCAGTTTACCCAACTTTTCAGAAGAACCAGGTGCTGTGTGTAAATACGCTGTCCGATAGCCACGAAACTCTTTCCAATTTATTTGGCGGAAAAACGCCAATGGAAGAAAGATTTGCTGCTGCAAACTGGACGGCAATGGCTACTGGCTCTCCTGCTCTGGAAGGCGCGTTAACCTCCTTTGACTGCCGCGTCAGTCAGGTCACCAGCGTGGGGACTCACGATGTTTTGTTTTGCGAAGTCATCGACATTTTACGCAACGATGACGGCCATGGATTGGTCTATTTCGACCGACGCTATCATCCTCTGATTCGTCAAAAACCTTAGGTCCGATCACAGGACTATGTTCTGTTTTTTTATCGCAGCGATATTAACAACACGTGGAGAAAACGATGGCGAATACCTGGTTTCCGCAATGGCGTAAAAGGACCGGCAGTCTGGAAGGTGCGATAATTGCACCAGATGAGCGTTTGCCTCTGGTGCCAACAGTGATTATGGGCCTGCAGCATGTCGTCGCCATGTTTGGCGCCACGGTATTGATGCCGCTGCTGATGGGCTTTGATGCCAATATGTCGATTCTGATGTCAGGGGTTGGCACTCTGCTATTTTTCATTGTTGTCGGCGGCCGGGTTCCAAGCTATCTGGGTTCCAGCGCCTCGTTTGTTGGTCTGGTTATCGCGGTAACGGGCTATAGCGGTCACGGCGCGAATCCTAATATTGCATTAGCTTTGGGCGGAATCATCGCCTGTGGCGCGCTGTATACGTTGATTGGTTTTGTCGTGATGGCTGTCGGTACGCGCTGGATTGAAATCCTGATGCCGCCGGTGGTCACGGGCGCAGTCGTCATGGCGATTGGGCTGAGCCTGGCACCGATTGCGGTCAACAGCGTTTCCGCCTCAATGTTCGACAGCTGGATGGCGGTTGTGACTGTGCTATGCATCGGCGGCGTCGCAGTATTTACCCGAGGTTTGATGCAACGTCTGATGCTGTTGCTGGGCCTGATTGCGGCTTACGTGATTTATTTTTTGATAACCAACGTGCTCGGCTGGGGCAAGCCTATCGACTTTAGCGGCATTACCCACGCTGCATGGATAGGAATGCCAAGCTTTACTGCGCCAGTATTTAACAGCCATGCGATGCTACTACTGATGCCGGTTGCTGTGATTTTAATTGCCGAAAATCTGGGTCATCTCAAAGCCGTAGCGGGTATGACAGGTAAAAATATGGACCCGTATCTGGGCCGCGCTTTTGTGGGTGACGGGCTAGCGACTATCCTTTCAGCATTTGTGGGCGGCACCGGTGTCACTACTTATGCAGAAAATATCGGTGTGATGTCGGTGACCAAGATTTACTCGACACTGATTTTTGTTGTCGCGGCATTCATTGCCATTCTATTGGGCTTCTCTCCCAAGTTTGGTGCACTGATCCACACCATTCCGGGTCCAGTTTTGGGCGGTGCTTCTATTGTGGTCTTTGGCCTGATTGCAGTAGCAGGGGCGCGTATCTGGCTACAAAACAAGGTGGATTTAAACCAGAACGGCAACCTGATTATGGTCGCAGTGACGCTTGTACTGGGCGCTGGCAACTTTTCGCTAACTTTCGGCGGCTTCACCATGGGCGGTATCGGTACTGCTACGTTTGGGGCGATTCTACTTAACGCACTGCTTAAAAATAGAAAGCTGGGCGTTGTTGGCACAGATACTGCATTAAAAGATAACTGACGACCTCAGTTTCTCCTTAGCTCATCAACTTTGATGATCGCCAGCAGCGAATCGGTCCACCCGTCCGATTTCCTGCTGGTTTTTTTCTTTTTAATCCTCAAAAATTTCCTTTTAAATCAAAATATAAACTTTAAATTCAAATTATTAAGTTCAACTTCAACTTCAACTTCAACTTCAACTTAACTTCAAGATTATGCGCTTCGCTTACTGGGCGCTGGCCCAGACCAGCCAGAAGGCGCGTAAACGCGCGCCCTCTGGACTCCCGCGTTTTATCTCTCGCGACCAGATTAGTGCAAAAAAATGAGATCGTTTCAGTTACCCCGGCGTGTGGCGTTGGCCACGGCCCTTCGGGCTGCCTTCACTCAGTCGGGAGCCAAAAGCGTCTCCCTTCCCCTCGCTCAGCGTCGTCCTGAGGCCGCCAATAGTAGCTAACAAGAAAAACCGGCAACTCTACAGCAATCAAAAACCGATCACTCAAACCCACATCTTTTAAGTTTGTTCGGAGTTAAATTCAATTTTTGCATGCGTTCTTTAACTAAGAGAAATGAGAGTATTGATTACTTAAGAAGCCGCCACAGAGAGTCATCTTTTAAGAAAAGTCTTTTGCATGAAGAAAGCTCTTTTGACCTAACTTCAAGTTGCCGGTTTTTATTTAGATGTCGAGATTGACGGCATCTTTAAATAAAAGTCTTTTGCATGAAGAAAGCTCTTTTGACCTAACTTCAAGTTGCCGGTTTTTATTTAGATGTCGAGATTGGCGGCATCTTTAAAAAAAAGTCCTTTGCTTGAAGGAAAATCTTTTGACCTAACTTCAGGTTGCCGGTTCTTATTTAGATGTCGAGATTGGCGGCATCGGGGCAGCGCTGAACGGAGGGGAGAAAGACGTTTTTGGCTTTCGAACGAAGTGAAGGCACCGCGCAGCGGCGCGACCAACGCCACACACGAATGTCACTGAAACAAACTCATCGGCTGGTGCCGTACATGTAAACAACACCAAAAGGCACGGGATTCCAAAGGGTATTTGCCTTGGAATACCCTTTGGGCGTGTCTGGGCCGCAACCCAGTAAGCGAAGCGCATGAACTTGAATTTAAGAACTTGAACTTGAACTTGAAATTGAATTTAAGAACTTGAACTTAAGCCATGCGCAGCATCAAAAGCAAGTTGCCGCTTTTTTGTTTAGCTGCCCAAATTGGCGGTATCAGGGCGGCGCTGAGCAAAGTGGAGAAAGACGTTTTTGGCTTTCGAACGAAGTGAAGGCACCGCGCAGCGGCGCGACCAACGCCATACACAAATGCCACTGAAACAAACTCATCGGCTGGTACCGTACATGTAAACAACACCAAAAGGCACGGGATTCCAAAGGGTATTTGCCTTGGAATACCCTTTGGGTGTGTCTGGGGCGCAACCCAGTAAGCGAAGCGCATAAACTTGAATTTAAGAACTTGAATTTAAGAACTTGAACTTAAGCCATGCGCAGCATCAAAAGCAAGTTGCCGCTTTTTTGTTTAGCTGCCCAAATTGGCGGCATCAGGGCAGCGCTGAGCAAAGTGGAGAAAGACGTTTTTGGCTTTCGAACGAAGTGAAGGCACCGCGCAGCGGCGCGACCAACGCCACACACGAATGTCACTGAAACAAACTCATCGGCTGGTGCCGTACATGTAAACAACACCAAAAGGCACGGGATTCCAAAGGGTATTTGCCTTGGAATACCCTTTGGGCGTGTCTGGGCCGCAACCCAGTAAGCGAAGCGCATGAACTTGAATTTAAGAACTTGAACTTGAAATTGAAATTGAATTTGAATTTGAATTTGAATTTAAGAACTTGAACTTAAGCCATGCGCAGCATCAAAAGCAGTGCGCAGCACAAAAACTGCCAAAAGCTCAGTCTAGCTCAGAAACTCCGAGTCAGTCCCCACATCCGGGAGGTCGTCCAGCGGTGGGCGAATCCCCTCTGAGATATAATCTTTAGCAGCTTTAACGTGTTCGTTGCCATGCTCATCGCGCACCAGCACGTGTTTGATGGTGCCGTCCTTCAAAACTTCTCTATGAATTCCGGTAAATTCAGCCATGCTTGCCTCCCTATCTTCATTCGGCCACTGATTCGATTGCCCATTTTTCAGGCGACCTGATAAGCATAGCGTTTCTATGGCTTTTGGCGTTTAAAACGAACCCATCTATTAGCGTGACTCGCCTTTGCCAGATAAATTATCAGCTCGACCTATTGGTCAATAAAATCCGAACTTAAGCCTGCGACGTTTACTATTTCCTGTTAAATTAACAGTATAGTCATTGACCTAGTGACTGGTTTACTGCCGCAATATTCACAGGAGAACGACACATTGGATGCCAATGCTATCAACACACTTTTTTTCATAGGCGCATTGTTGGTAGCAGCAAGTATTTTGCTCAGCTCGCTTTCCTCACGCCTGGGCATCCCTATTCTGGTTATCTTCCTGGCTATCGGTATGCTGGCCGGGGTCGACGGCATTGGCGGTATCGCTTTTGATAACTATCCCGCTGCCTATCTGGTCAGCAATCTGGCGCTGGCGGTTATCTTGCTCGACGGCGGTATGCGCACTCGTGCCTCGTCATTTCGCGTTGCGCTGTGGCCCGCACTTTCACTGGCTACCGTTGGCGTGCTGATTACCGCCGGATTAACTGGTTTAGCCGCTGCCTGGCTATTTCATATCAATTTGATGCAAGGGCTGTTAATCGGCGCGATTATTGGCTCGACCGATGCCGCTGCCGTGTTCTCGCTGATTGGCGGCAAAGGTCTAAACGAACGCGTTAGCGCCACGCTGGAAATTGAATCCGGCAGCAACGATCCGATGGCGGTATTCCTGACTATTACCCTGATCGACATGATTGCCAAAGGCGAGCACGGCCTGAGCTGGATGTTTATTATCGACGTCATCCGCCAGTTTGGGTTAGGTATCGCCTTCGGCCTGGTGGGAGGTTGGCTGTTGCAACAGCTGATTAACCGCGTGACTTTGCCAACGGGTCTCTACCCCCTGCTCGCCTTTAGCGGCGGTTTGCTGGTTTATGCCGCCACGGTCAGTCTCGATGGCAGCGGTATTCTGGCGGTTTATCTGTGTGGTTTGAT
This sequence comes from uncultured Gammaproteobacteria bacterium, assembly GCA_963747655.1. Classification (GTDB taxonomy): domain Bacteria; phylum Pseudomonadota; class Gammaproteobacteria; order Enterobacterales; family Enterobacteriaceae; genus Rouxiella. The sequence goes on from CAVVFS010000003.1 coordinate 44,084, forward strand.
GTTGGGCAACCTGCCGGTGCGCAATAAACACGGCATCATGCAGACCTTCGATGGCCTGGCATGGCTTAGCCAAATTGCGATGTTCCTGGTATTGGGTCTGCTGCTAACGCCCAGCGATCTGCTGCCGATCGCGATTTCTGCGTTGGCCTTATCGCTATGGATGATCCTCTTTGCTCGCCCGCTATCGGTTTTCGTCGGCCTGCTGCCATTCAAGAATTTTACCCTGCGCGAACGCTTTTTTATCTCCTGGGTCGGGCTACGCGGCGCGGTGCCGATTATTCTCGCGGTATTCCCGATGATGGCCGGTATTCCGCAGGCACATCTCTACTTTAACGTGGCGTTTTTTATCGTCCTGGTCTCGCTGTTATTGCAGGGAACATCACTGGGTTTTGCGGCGAAAAAGGCCAAGGTGATTATTCCCCCTGCCCCAACGCCAATCTCTCGCGTTGGGCTGGATATTGATATCTACACACAATGGGAGCATTTCATTTATCAGCTCGGCTCAGAGAAATGGTGCGTTGGCGCGGCACTGCGTGATTTGCAGATGCCAAAAGAAACGCGTATCGCCGCACTGTTTCGTGGCACGACAATGCTTCACCCTACCGGCAGCACGCGGCTTAAAGAAGGCGATATTCTCTGCGTCATTGGTCAGGAAAAAGATTTGCCTGAGTTAGGCAAGCTTTTTAGCGACACCAATGCGGTGGTGATGGACGAGCGTTTCTTCGGCGACTTTATTCTCGAAGCGGATGCGCCATTGGAAGCGATTTCTCAGGTCTATGGCTTAGTTCTTGATGATTCTATCGATAAATCGCTGTCACTCGGCCATTTTGTGATCCAGCTTTTGGGCGGCGAACCGGTTATCGGTGACCATATAGAATGGGACGGCCTGACCTGGACTATTGCAGAAATGGAAGGTAATCGGGTAAGCAAAGTTGGCGTGCGCATTGTAACGCAACAGGCGTGAGGCGTGCGACGAACGGTTAACGCGGTTAAACAAGCGTCCACAAAAAAGCCTGCGATAATCGCAGGCTTTCTTTTTAACTCAGTCCGGCAGATTAGTTACCTGTCTGCGGATCTTTATCATAGTCTGAACAGGTCTGATAACCTTTGTTCATGACGTGACCAGTGTCGTTATAGCTAACGAAGTAGGTCTGAGCATGACCATCACGAGGATCAACAGCGTAGGTCTGACATGTCCCTTTCGCATGGATCAAGGTGATTTCGGTAGATGGTGGACCTGCAATTGCACGAACCTGCGCTCTTGTCATACCCACTTTAACGTCGCTCACTACCGGAACCGAGACATAACTGGTTGCACGATCATAAGTGGAACAACCCGCAAGTACGGAAACCGCTGTAGCAACAATAATCAACATTTTCTTATTCATGACTTCTCCTGTCGAAGTACTTTATGTTCACTTAAGGCTAGAAGAAAATGGTCATTAATCAAATTTTTAGTACTTTTATTTGTTGATTATGCCCGTAATTAAGCTTTATCTGATCTTAATCAACCGACAATGGTTATAAATCCTACAACGATGCGTGATATTCCCCGCTTTTTGTTCTATACATGATGAAGGTAAGCCATTGAGATTTATGCGGGCTGATTGTTTTCTGCTCGCAACCCTACAGAACAGGCCGATGCCCACTACGGACAAGGAGCAGTGCCAATGCCGCTGGATCGACGACGCTTTTATGCTCTTCTCGGATTTATGCTGCTAATGATGCTTCCGCGATGGGGCTTTGCCGAGCCAAGAGAGGTGGCTATGGAGATTTTGCATATTAGTAAAGCTGAGGGCGGCGTGCCGAATAATCCCCTGCCGGTAATAATTTATCATCGCGTAATTCCGCCTAATGTCGTCGATAATGCGGATTATCTCGAGCATCTGTTCAGTACCAACGGTTGGCCTCCACAGTGGCGCTATGGAATTTATACTTTTACCCATTTCCATAGCAATACTCCCGAGGCGTTAGGCGTATTTTCAGGGTCGGCAAAAGTGCAAATCGGTGGTGAGAAAGGCAGCATTATTGAAGTCAATGTCGGTGACGTGCTGCTGCTGCCTGCCGGTGTGGGTCACAAGCAAATTTCCGCCGATGATAACTTTATGATGGTAGGAGCTTATCCGCCGAATACCACTGCCGATCTTTGCCATGATGAGCCATCAAAACTGGCGGCCCGTATTAAAGCGGTGGCTAAAGTTCCCTTGCCCGAGACCGATCCCGTTACTGGTCATTCAGAAGGAAGCATGCTGTTGTGGCACAACGCAGGCGGACAGAACCAATAATCCGCCTCACGTTGCTGCAATTTTTTGCTTTTACATTGCCGGCTAGAGCTGAAGAATAAGTAAATGTGATGGGAAAATGGCCATAACGGCCATTTTTTATAACCAGTGCTGAGCGTGAATCTGTTCGCCATCGGTAAAACGAGACAGTCGGAAAGGCGAAGCATCAACAATCGGCGTATTGTTCTGCACTAAATCCGCCATCAGCTGACCCGCCGCAGGCGCAATGCCAAACCCATGCCCTGAAAAACCGGTGGCAACATACATCCCGCTTATCTTATCAACCGCAGAAATCACCGGAATAGCATCTGGCATGGTATCAATGAGACCTGCCCAGCTTTGTGCCACCTGTAATTTTTCGAACGCAGGCAAGGCGCGCTTCAAATCCACCACCATTTGTTGCAATGAAGGTTGATGCGGAGTAGGATCCAACACGCGAATTTGTTCATAAATCGAGATTTTATCTGCCTGACCGGGCCGCCAGTGCAGCGCCTCTTCAAGAAATTGCGATCCCAGTTTGAGTTTCAATGCGCCGCGCTCAACTTTAAAAGCGGGCATGAAAAGTTTCATAAAACGCAATGAATCAGGAGTTATATCAACGACGTTGGTCGCAGAGCTGGCGATAGTCCAGCCACCATCGAGACGCTTGCGCAGTGCGACGCTACCCAAACTGACACAGGAAGAGATATCAGCCTCCAGTGGACGAGTGCGCATAACGGTTGAAAGCACTTTAAGTTGAGGGATTTCAATGCCACAGCCCTGTAACAGCAATCTCGACCAGGCGCCTCCAGCGATCACCACCGATTGGCAGTTTATTGCCCCGTGCTCGGTAACGACCTGACTAACTCGCCCGCCGCTGCGTTCAATGCTGCGCACGGCACAGTGTTGTTGAAGATTAAGACCGGCTTCGATAGCCGCCATAGCCATGGCAGGAGCTGCCTTTTGCGGCTCGGCCCGCCCGTCGGCTTCGGTGAACAGCGCACCCGAAAAGTTTGAAGTCAGTCCTGGTACCCTTGCCGACAGTTCCGACGAGCTGAGCATTTGGCTATGGATATCATATTGCCTGGCTTCTTCAATCCAGCGCAGATGCCGTTCGCGCTGTAATTCATTACGTGAGCTATAGATAATTCCCTGACGACGAAAACCGGTTTCACGCCCGGTAGTTTCATTCATGGTTTCCCAAAGCTGCATACTGGCATTAATCAACGGCAGCTCGCGAATATCGCGCCCGGTGCGGCGACACCAACCCCAATTTCGGCTCGACTGTTCGGCGGCAACGGTGCCCTTTTCCAGTAACACGGTTTGTACGCCTTGCCTCACCAATGCCAGCGCGGTGGCAATGCCTACGATTCCGCCGCCAATCACAACCACTTCCGCCTGACGCGGAAAATCCGCTGAGGAAGGCACAACATCCACGATCGGTCCCATTCGTTACCTCAATGAAATGAAAAATGGCGGATTAATACTGATCTTCTACCGTCCAGTTTACCGGAATTTCGGCAATACTGGCGGTGGTTGGCAGCTCGAGTACCGTGCGAACCAGATGCGCCAAATCTTCTGGCTGGGTCATTTTTTCAGGCTCGGCGCTGGAAAGTGAAGTCCCCATGTCCGTCGCGACAAATCCAGGGCAAATCGCCGTAGCGCGGATCCCCACTTCATCGCCGATACGACGCAGGCTATGAGCCAACGCCAGCGCAGCAAATTTACTCATTGAATAGAGGCTTGAACGTTCACCTTTGACACGTTTACCTGACAGCGACACCATCATCACGATACGACCCTGACCACTATTTACCAGATGTGGCCAGACTTTTCGGCTCAGGCGCATTGGCGATTTCACATTAGTATCAAAGGTCTGATCAAATTCTTCATCGGTCGCACTTAATACTGATACCGGCAGCATTACTCCGGCATTGTGCACAATGGCATCAATCTTGCCGAACTTTGCCAAAGTGGCAGCAATCCAGTCGTCTTCAGTCTGGGGAGTAAACGCATCAAACTGGCACACCAACTGGCGGTCTGCATGCTCGACCACGACATCTGCCGGCGTACGACAACCGAGGCTAACATCCCAGCCGTTATCAATCAGATTTTTGGCAATCGCCGCGCCAATACCTCGGCTGGCACCGCTAATCATGGCAACGCGTCGTGAAGTTTTGCTCATAAGTTTGATCTCTCAGGTTAAATTAACAGAATTATTATTCATGGTTTAACGAGTGGATATGCGTTCAGGCGAGCTGAGCCGTTTATCCAATGGGTTAAGCTTCGGTTCGATTTTAGCGACCTCTTCACGCAGCAATGCCACGTGCTGCGCAATCAGTTCCGGCGTAAGGCGCGGCGAAAGCAGTGTCAGGCCCAGCGAAGCGACAGTGCCGGTTCCGGCTACGGTAATGGGTACGGCGATACCCGCAATTCCTGGAATTAATTCACCAGAATCAATAGCAAACCCCTGCTCTGCCGTCTCTTTTATCCAGCCAGCAATCCGCTCGGGGTTTAACATGGGATAGCCTGCCATGCGCGGAATATTTCTTGCGATGATTGCCTCACGTGCTTCGGCCGGTAAAAATGACAGTATAGCCAGACTGCCCGGCCCAACGCCCAGGGGAACATAGCCGCCGATAGAACCGGTCAAAGTTTGCATCTGAAAATCGCCATCAAAACGATCGATACAGACAGAATCGTCTTTATCGCGAGCCATCAGCATGACGGTTTCACCGGTCAACTGACGAATGCGTTCCAGCGCCGGTTGAAAATGGTTACGCAGGCCAGGACCATTCGCCGCTTTCACACCTAATATCAGTAACTTGGTGCCAAGGCGATAGTGCTTCCCACCATGCATTTTATTGAGAAAACCGTGATCCACCAGCGAATTGAGAATGCGGTGACAGGTGACTTTATTGAGCTCTGAAAGCTCGCACAGCGTTTTTAATGTCGCGCCATCGCTGCCCGCACTCGCCACCAAATCGAGCAATAACACGGCTCTGTCTAATAATTGCACCCCATTCTTAGCCGTCGATTCGCTCATCTGACTCTCCATCTCAATCTTAAAAATTCCATATTATGGAACTATCTAACATAAGATTTCGGTATGTGGTTTTTTATTGACACAAGATTTAGCATACATCACATTCAAATGACAACCAGGCGGCATCATTTACTGAGTACAGGTGGACAAACCATGACCCAGGAATTTGATTATCAGCAGGCAAAGGAAATATCGCTACCGGAACACCTAACGACTTTGTTCAGCCCGTTTAGAATTAAGGGGCTGACTTTGAAGAACCGTGTGATGAGCACCAGTCATGCGCCGGGGTATGCCATAGCGGGTAAGCCTGGGGAAAAATATATGGCCTACCACGAAGAAAAAGCCAAAGGCGGGCTGGCGATGACCAGCTTTGGCGGCTCTTCTTCGGTTTCAATGGACTCGCCTGCCGGGCAATGGCGGCAAATCTCCGTCGCTGCCGACGATATTATCCCGGCATTTCGCGAATTTGCTGTTCGTATTCATCGTCATAACGCCGCTTTGATGTGCCAGCTCAGCCATCTTGGACATCGTTCCCGCTATGACGTCGATCCCTGGCTGGCACCGATTGCCCCCTCTCCCTTGAAAGAATTTGCTCACCGCTCTTTCGCCAGGGAGATGGATGAATTCGATATTCGCCGCGTGGTCACAGATTTTGGACAGGCCGCTCGCCGCTGCCGCGAAGGCGATATTGACGCGGTAGAAATCATCAGCTCGGGCGCCCATCTGATCGGCCAATTTCTATCTCCCGCCACCAATCAGCGTACCGACGGCTATGGCGGCTCTCTGCAAAATCGTGCACGGTTTGGCCTTGAGGTTTTCGAATCTATCCGCAAATTTGCCGGAGAGGATTTTGTTGCCGGGCTACGTCTGGCTGGCGATGAAATGATTGCCGACGGGCTGGATCATCAGCAGTGTCTCGACATTGCCGCGCTGTTTGGAAAATCGGGGCTGGTGGATTTCCTGACTGTTTCGACCGCGCAAAATGCCTCGCCGATGGGGCTGGCGCGTTCAATTCCCGGCATGTGGGCACCGCCACATCCGTATGTCGATTTAGCCAGCGAGATGCGTCGTGCTGCCGGAATTCCGGTGTTTCACGCAGGCCGTTTTCTAACGCTGGATCAGGCCGCAATGGCGGTTAACAACGGTCAGATTGATATGGTCGGCATGACCCGCGCGCACATCGCCGATCCGCATCTGGTGAAAAAAGCGCTGAGCGGAAGAAGCGCCGATATTCGCCCCTGCGTCGGCGCTAATTATTGCGTGGAACGGCTGCATCTTGGTGGGCAATCGCTATGTCTGCACAATGTGGTTACCGGGCGTGAAACCAGCCTGCCACAGGAAATCACTCCTGCCTTAATACCTAAAAAAGTCGTGATTGTCGGTGCGGGTCCCGGTGGACTCGAAGCTGCACGCGTCTGTGCAGAACGCGGTCATCAGGTCACGCTATTTGAAGCGCAAAATACCGTGGGAGGTCAGGCGCTAATTGCTGCTAAAGGCGGATGGCGCGCGCAGTTGGCGGATATTCCTCGCTGGCTGTTGCTGCAAATTGAAAAGCGTGGCGTTGATCTGCGACTTGGCATTCGCGCCACGTCACAGGATGTATTGGACTACCATCCTGACGTAGTGATTATCGCAACCGGCGGCACCGCCAGCCGAGGACAGTTTAGCGGACACGAGCTTGCCGTCAGCGCACGTTCGATTTTGGCCGAAGATGTCGCCCCCGCAGCCCGCGTTTTATTGTTTGACGACAATGGATATAACCCTGGCCCATCGTGCGCAGAGAAAATGCTGAGTCAGGGAAGTCAGGTTGAAATCGTCACTCCAGAAAATCGGCTGGGCATCGAAATGACCGCCTCTAATTATGCGATTCACCTGCGAAATATTTATCAGTTGGGCGGCGTCATCACCCCTGACCACCAGCTTGTTGGCCTGAAAACAGCTGAGAATGGCACTCTGCTGGTTACATTGCGCAATCAATTTTCCGAACAGGAATGCGTTCGCGAGGTGGATCAGGTGGTGGTTGAACACGGTTCAATTCCGGACGACAGCCTGTTCCATCAGTTGAAATCGCTGTCTTGTAATCGCGGCGATACCGACTGGCAGGCGTTTGTTAGCCTCACTCCACAACCCGATTTTAATCATCAACCCGGCGAGTTTGCCATTTTCCGCATCGGCGATGCGCTGGCGAGTCGTGATATTCACGCCGCCATGTTTGATGCCATGCGCATTAGTCTGACCATCTAATCAAGTTACGTTACATCACTCACAACGATAAGGTCTAACACCATGAAAAAACATCGCAAACTGCTTCGCACCGTGGCTGCCTCGATTTTAGTACTGGCACCCATGCTGGCTCACGCCGATACGCTGAGTGATATCAAAAGTCGCGGTGTACTGACCGTTGGCGTTAAAAATGACTATCCGCCTTATGGTTTTATGAATGCTCAGGGCAAAACCGATGGCTTTGAGATCCAACTGGCACGCGCTATCGCTAATCAGCTGCTGGGTTCACCCGATAAAATCAAGCTAGTGCCGGTGAATGCCTCCAATCGTATTCAGTTTCTACAAACAGGTCAGATAGACCTGATCATGGCGACTCTCGGTGTCACGCCTGAACGTGCCAAAGAAATCGACTTTACCGTGCCTTATGTCTCTGCCGCCGGGGCTTCCGTACTGGCACGCAAAGAGGCGAAATTCACCCAATGGACTCAGTTAGCCGGGCAAAACGTTTGCGGTATTCAAGGCTCGTACTACAACAAACTGCTGACTGAAAAATACAAAATCAATCTGGTTAACTTCACAGCACTGCCGGAAGCCTATCGCGCCTTGCAGGACAATCGCTGCGTGGCGATGGCCTTCGATGACATGACGCTGCGTAACAAGCTCGAACAGCCAGACTGGAAAGATTACAAAATCGCAATCCAACCTTATGAATTCTTGCCAATGGCCGGTGGCGTGCGCAAAGGCGACGATACCTTCCTTAAAGCCGTGAACGCCGCCATTGTGAAAACCGAAGGCGACAACAAGCTGATCGCGTGGGAAAAACAGTTCGATATGCCTGCCTCCGATTACATTGCGAAACGTGCCGAAGCCGCCCGCGCTGCGGCAAAATAATGAGCGGGAGCATGATTTATGGCTGGACTCGATTACACCTGGCTTCTTGATCCGGTCTATCAGCAGTGGCTGCTTAAAGGCGTAGGGATAACCATTGAACTTGCGATTATCTCTTCGCTGTTTGCCATTGTTATCGGACTGGTCGCCACGCTGGGATTAACCTTACGCGTCGCCTGGCTGGATGCGCTGATCGAACTGTTTGTTGAAGTGTTTCGCAATACGCCACCGCTGCTGCAAATGCTGTTCTTTTATTTCACTCTGACTCAGTTGGGTTTCACCGTTGAGGATCCCGTTACCGGCCTGCAAAAACCGCTGTTTAGCGCCTTTGCATCGGCCAGCGTTTCACTGAGTCTGTTTGGTGGCGCATTGTGCGTCGAGGCGTTTCGTTCAGGAATTGAAGCTGTGCCAAAAGCCACATTGGAAGCCGCGCGAGCGCTGGGTTATACCCGACTTGGGCTATTTTGCCATGTTCAGGTACCGATTGCTTCCAGGGTTTGTTTACCGGCTTTAACCAACGTGTTGACCAATCTCTTTAAAACCACGTCGCAATCTTCGGTAATCACCGTCCCGGAGCTAATGTATGCCGCCGGACAAATCTATAACGACACCTTTCGCACGCTGGAAGTGATGCTATTAGTGCTGGTGATTTATGTGGTGCTGGTCAGTCTGCTGGCTTGGGGACTGTCGCGTCTGGAGCGCCTGTTTGCCTATCCAGGCTATGGTAATGGAGGCTAACATGCTGAATGACATAGTTTATATCCGGCGTAAACGTCAGACCAAACAAGCGGTGGCAATTTTTTCCCTGCTTTTACTGGTGTTCACAACCTTTGGTCACGGCGGACAACAATGGATGCAGGTCGTCACTAAACTGCCGCTGTTATTGACGGGCAGCATGTCTGGCTGGCCAATTACCGGCGGTTTTGCGCTTAACATTTTTATGAGCATTATCAGCATGGCCGCTGCAACCGTCATGGGCGTGCTGCTGGGTATCGCGATGATGGCGCGGCGAAACTGGCTGCGTCGTCCGGCAATTCTCATCATGAATTTTCTGCGCAATGCGCCCTGGCTGGTGCTGCTGTTCTCAATGCTTTATCTGCTGCCCTATCACGCCGATATTCTGGGCTTTCATTTTGATTTCTCGCCGGTGGCAAAATCAATTATTGGCCTGAGTCTGCCCACAGCGGCCAACTTCGCCGAAATCATTCGTGGCGCAGTGCAATCGATTCATGCCGGGCAATGGGAGTCTGCTCGCTCGCTGGGCTATAGCCATCTGCAAATTTATCGGCTGGTTATCTTGCCGCAGGCGCTGCGTCGTATTATTCCGGGCTGGATGAGCCTCTATGCCCTGTTGATGATTTCCACCGCGCTGGCAACCGTGACCGGCGTGCAGGAAGTCGTAACACTGCTGCGCACCACGCTGGCAATGGAGAGCGAAAGTACGCTTATTTATTTCTATGTCGCCGTACTGCTGATGTTCTTTCTCTACTGCTATCCGATTGCGCTGCTGGCGCGACATTTGGAAAACAAAACCAAAGGGGACGCCATATGATTGCCCGCACAGATGCATTAATTGAAATCGATAACGTTCACAAATCTTTTGGCAATACCGAGGTGCTGAAAGGCATTTCCATGAACGTCGCCAAGAGTGAAGCGGTATGCATTATTGGCCCGTCAGGTTCAGGAAAATCGACCATTTTGCGCTGTATCAATGGCTTACTCCCATTTGAAGAGGGCTTTGTGCGCGTAGGTCAACATCGGGTTCACGAGATCCACAGTGAAAAAGCGATGCGCCCTTTGCGTCATCAGGTGGCGATGGTGTTCCAGCAATACAACCTTTTTCCCCATCGGACCGTTCTCGACAACATCATGATGGCACCCATTCAGGTGCTAAAACATCGCCGTGACGAAGTTGAAGAGCGCGCCATGAAACTGATTGCCAAGGTTCGTCTTTCTGGCAAAGAAGCCCGTTATCCCGGTGAGCTTTCCGGTGGACAACAGCAGCGGGTTGCGATAGCCCGCGCGTTGGCGATGCAGCCGGAAATCATTTTATTTGATGAGGTGACAGCGGCGCTGGACCCCGAAACGGTCAAAGAGGTGCTCAACACTATTCGCGAGCTGGCCGAGGAAGGCATGACTTGTTTGCTGGTGACTCATGAGAAGCGCTTTGCCCGTGAAGTCGCTGACCGAGTGTGCTTTACCGACCAGGGTAAAATTGTTGAAGCCGGCCCGCCCGAGCAGATTTTTGATTCCCCGCAGGACCCGCGCACCCGCGAGTTTCTCGGCCAGATTTTGTAATCCTTTATCGTGACTGCCAACCCAGAGAGAATCATGCCCAGCCAAAATAACCTTTTCACCTCGGATTTCACCCCCACGCCGTATTGGTGGGACGCCAGTGAACCAGAAACTCATCTTGACCCGCTGCCGTCGGCGGTTGAAATTTTGATTGTCGGCTCGGGCTATGCTGGCCTGAATGCGGCTATCGAATTAGCGCGAAATGGCCGCCAGGTTGCCGTGCTGGATGCAGACAGGCTAGGAAGTGGCGCCAGCACTCGCACCGGTGGAATGATCAGCAGCGGACAAAAGCTAGTGGTTGGCGGCGCTATCAAAGGCATCTCTGCCGATCTGTTCAAAAAGATGATCGCCGATTCAATCGCCTCTTTTGCTTTTATTCAGGACTTGGTTCGCGAGGAAAATCTCGATGCCGATCTGCATATTGGTGGCCGTTATTTTGGCGGGCATACACCAGCTCAGATGAAGCGATTATATGAAATGGGTGACATTCTGAACCGCGTCACTGGCGTCACGGTGCATAAAATCGACCGGGATAATCAATCTGAAGTGATTGGTTCTAGCTTCTATCATGGCGGGATTCTGGTAGATGAATACGGCGGCATCCATCCGGGAAAATATCATCGTTCGCTGCGCAATTTGGCTAAACACTATGGCGTGCAGCTTTTTTCACACGCTCGTGTGACTTCGATTGAAGAAAATGCCACCGGAAAGCGGGTATCGACCGAACGCGGCAACGTTCAAGCCGAGCGAGTGCTAATTACCACCAACGGTTATACCGGCAGACAGGCCACGCCGAATATTGCTTGCCGCATCGTGCCGGTTAAAAGTTATCAAATCGCTACCGAGCCGCTGCCTGCCGATCTGCTGGCCTATTTAATTCCTAAAAAACGTATGATTACCGATAGCCGCCGTGACCTGATATATACCCGCCCTTCCCCCGACGGCACGCGATTACTGTTTGGCTCGCGACCGGGGATTTTGCAAGTTGACGATAGAACGGCAGCGGTCAAAATCCGCCAGAGAATGTTGGATATCTGGCCTGAGCTGGCAGACTATCGCATCAGCCATGCCTGGAGTGGGAATGTCGGCATGACCGCCGATAAAACTGCACATGTCGGCCAGATGGACAATGGGGACTATGCTGTGGGCTGCAATGGAAATGGGGTTGCGCTGATGAGTTGGCTGGGATACCGGTTGGCGCAGAAGATTTTGGCTACCGAGGAGACCCCTCTTTCGTTTGATCGGCCTGATTTTAAAACTATCCCACTGTATAACGGCAATCCTTGGTTTTTGCCGTTCGCCAGCGGCTGGTATCGTTTCAGGGATGCGCTAGATAAACGTTTGGGTTAAGCAGGCCGAGAAAAAGGCAATATGGAAGGCGGGAATTCAAGCTTGGATTCAGGGTGTGGATGAAAAGATACACACGAAAAAAAAGCCGCTAATTTCTTAGCAGCTTTCTTATGTTGTTTATGGCGGAGGAGGAGAGATTCGAACTCTCGAATGGTTTCCCATCGCCGGTTTTCAAGACCGGTGCCTTCAGCCGCTCGGCCACCCCTCCGCAACGGAACGCACTATAAACATAGGCGATGAGGATGTAAAGCCTGATGTTGTTCATTTGCTTGAAAAACCGGCGTAAATTTGATTTTTTTAATAAAAAAGTCGAACCCGTAAGATATTGCCGATTTTGCAGGCATAAAACGTTTAAAAAAACATCTCGTTATGAACAAAACAAGACCAGGTAATTTATCCACTTCAAAGAATCCATAAATCGTTTGGATAACAGAATTGCAGCGCAGAAGTTTAAAGATATTAAATCATTGATTATTATGACTAAAAAATGAACTATGCTTTGGAAAAGTCGGTACACTGCGTGCGGGTGCTCTGGATCTTTCTGTCCTGAGCATGAATTACGATATATAGCAGGAATGTTGTAGAGAGTAGGCGAAGGCAGAAAGAGAAAAGCCCCGAAATGAAGTTAATCAAATCGAGGCCTATCTGCATGCATGAACAACATCAGGTTAGCCTCTTACCCGCCGCAAGGCAAGGATAAGGAGGCCAGAAATGTCCCTAAAACTGATAGTAAATGCCGTAATGCTTATTTGTATGGCCGTTGTTTTGATTGTACTTATAAAGGGGCCCGCGCTTTGTGAGCTTCGTATTACGAGCATACTACTGACGGTTGAGGCTTTGATGGCCTGCAAGGCCTAAAGGTAGAAGCGACTCAATAGCGGGGGTTCGCTCCCGCCTATTGGTTGTGATGTATGATCTCAGATGCACCCGTTGTTTTTCAAGCCAGTCTTCGGACTGGCTTTTTCATTTGGCATACAGAATCACAAATTTTAGATACAAAAAAAGCCGCTAATTGCTTAGCAGCTTTCTTGTGTTGTTTATGGCGGAGGAGGAGAGATTCGAACTCTCGAATGGTTTCCCATCGCCGGTTTTCAAGACCGGTGCCTTCAGCCGCTCGGCCACCCCTCCGCAACGGAACGCACTATAAACATAGGCGATCCGGTTGTAAAGCCGGAATTTATTCATTTGCTGTAAAAACCACCTTTCGGCAGCTGAATGCTGATTTTATCGTCATTACTGGCAATTTTTCACCAATCAAGGTCACCGACAACTGCTTATCACGGTTATTTTTATTCATTATCAGTAAAGAACCCGCTGAGGTGGTAAAGAAGGGTAAACCCTCTTTAATCACCTAATGCAACTATCTATTATCCTCATCTAATGCTTTTCCCCCGACTTCACTTTTTGTCGATAAGCGAGATTATAAAAATGGATCGTATCGTTGCCTCTTCACGTTCACGCGCTGGCTCGCTGCTAAGCACGCACCGAGTGCTACGTAATACTTACTTCCTTTTAGCATTGACGCTCGGCGTCTCAGCAATTACTGCCACAGCCAGTACATTATTGATGCTTCCTGCCCCGGGCATGCTGCTGACGCTGGTGGGCTTTTACGGCCTGATGTTCCTGACTTACCGTATGTCGGATCGCCCAGCAGGTATTCTCTGCACCTTTGCACTGACAGGTTTCATGGGTTACACGCTTGGGCCATTGCTCAGTTCGCTGTTAGCAGCGGGAGCCGGCGACATCATTATGCTGGCATTGGGAGGTACCGCTCTGGTGTTCTTCTGCTGTTCAGCCTATGTGCTGACGACTCGCAAAGACATGTCGTTCCTGTCAGGGATGATGATGGCGGGATTTGTTGTGCTGCTGGTGGCTGTGGTTGCTAACCTGTTCTTGCATATCCCTGCTCTGTCGCTGGCGATTAGCTGCCTGTTTATTCTGTTTTCTGCGGGCGCCATTCTGTGGGAAACCAGCAATATTATTCACGGCGGTGAAACCAATTACATCCGCGCCACGGTGAGTTTGTATGTGTCCTTATATAATGTCTTCGTCAGCCTGCTGAGTATTTTGGGCTTGTCGTCACGTAGTAACTAATTTTTTGTATTAATTGGTGCGTATTAAAAAGATCACAGCAACTCATATTGGCCTTTAATGACTGACTGCAAGCCCTGCCACTGGTGGGGCTTTTTGTTTGGCGCAGAGCGCTTTTTTGCTAAACTTACGCCCTGCTTTCAAGATTTCAGAGGTTATATGTTGCAGTTTAACGGCCAGGTTATTGAAACCGATGCCAAAGGTTATCTGAAAAACAGCGCCGACTGGCAAGAAGCGCTGGCGCCGATACTGGCCGAAGAAGAGGGAATCGCTTTGACCGATGCCCACTGGGAAGTGGTGCATTTTGTGCGTGATTTTTATCTAGAGTTCAATACCTCTCCGGCAATCCGCATGTTAGTAAAAGCCATGGCTCAGAAATACGGCGAAGAGAAAGGCAACAGCCGTTATCTCTATCGCCTGTTTCCAGAAGGCCCAGCCAAGCAGGCCACCAAGATTGCCGGTCTGCCAAAACCGGTAAAGTGCATTTAATAACTTATCGCTCAACGGCTAACGGCTAAACAGGTTACAAATAGCCGGTGATTAGTGGCGGATGCCAAAACCGTCGTATTCAGCCACGGTTCTGGGTTCGGTTAATACCTTATCCACTTTGGCATGTTTAGGACCGCCCTGTTTAAGCCACTCGACGAGCCGCTCAATTTGTTGCGGTTCACCGCAGGCGATAACCTCAACGCTGCCGTCGTCGAGATTTTTGGCATAGCCCGTTAATCCCAGACTATTGGCCTGTTGCTGGGTCGCAAATCGAAAGCCGACGCCCTGCACTCGGCCGTAAACGTAAGCGGCTATACTATTTTTTGACATAATTATCTCCTCATAGCGATTTGATTCGTTGCAATCTCATTCTCTTGCTCGGACAATGTCGCTCTTTTTTGTCTCCCGACCGACAGAACCTAATTATATGACTGCACGTTTGTATCTGGCCAAAGGCCGTGAAAAATCCCTTCTTCGTCGCCATCCGTGGGTGTTTTCCGGGGCGGTATTACGCGTCGAAGGAAAAGCGCTCTCAGGCGATACTATTGATATTGTAGACAATCAGGGTAAATGGCTGGCTAGCGCCGCCTATTCTCCTCAGTCTCAAATTCGCGCTCGCGTCTGGAGCTTTAAGCAAGACGAAGCGATCGACATCGATTTCTTTATTCGTCGTCTGCAACAGGCACAAACCTGGCGCAACTGGATTGCCAAGCGCGATGGCCTCGACGGCTACCGCCTGATTGCCGGTGAATCTGACGGTTTGCCAGGCATTACTATCGACCGTTTCCAGAATTTCCTGGTGCTGCAACTGCTGTCTGCGGGTGCAGAATATCAGCGCGCTGCCCTGCTTAGCGCCCTGCAACACTGTTATCCTGAGTGCGCAATTTACGACCGCTCAGACGTTGCAGTACGTAAAAAAGAAGGTCTTGAGTTGACTCAGGGTCTTATTTTGGGTGAAACCCCGCCGGATCTTCTGCCGATTCAAGAACACGGCATGAGCCTGCTGGTGGACATCAAAGGTGGCCACAAAACAGGTTTCTACCTTGACCAACGCGATAGCCGTCTCGCCGCGCGTAATTATGCCGCTGGCCGAAAAGTGCTGAACTGCTTCTCCTACACCGGCGCGTTTGCCGTTTCTGCACTGATGGGCGGCTGTGAAAAAGTGGTCAACGTCGATACCTCGCAGGACGCATTGGATATCGCACGTAAAAACGTTGAACTAAATAAGTCAGATCTTTCAAAGGCTGAGTTTGTTCGCGATGATGTTTTCCAGCTGTTGCGTAAATATCGCGCACAGGGTGAGCAATTCGACATGATCGTAATGGATCCACCAAAATTCGTCGAAAACAAAAGTCAGTTGGCCAGCGCCTGCCGTGGATATAAAGATATCAACATGTTGGCTATTCAACTGTTGCGTCCCGGCGGGATTTTACTGAGCTTCTCTTGCTCAGGCTTGTTGCCTACCGATCTGTTCCAAAAAATTCTGGCCGATGCTGCACTGGACGCAGGTCGCGAGATCCAGTTTGTTGAACAGTTCCGTCAGGCTGCTGACCATCCGGTAACTGGCGCTTATCCTGAAGGTTTGTATCTGAAAGGTTTCGCCTGCCTGGTATCAGCTTAAACGATAGCGGTAACAATAACGGTTCAAGGGTTGAAAATGCTCATCCTGACCCCATATCTCTTACAAGATGCTATTTTGAGGAGGTCGCTATGTTAGCTAGCAAATATGGGGTCGCCAGCAAGTATGGCATAGGTCAACAGGTTCGCCACCGGATGTTGGGCTATTTAGGCGTAGTGATTGAACGTTGATGCCGGAGTTTTCGCTTGATAAACCTGAAGCTGTCGAGATTGAGGCAGATGATGATATGCGCGCAGCGCCGTGGTATCACGTGGTAATGGAAGATGACGAAGGCCAGCCGGTGCACACTTACCTCGCAGAAATTCAAATCGATCACGAAGCGCGAATTCCCCATCCGGAACAAAGTTCTCTGGATGAGTTAGCAGAATCCGTTCGTAGCCAGTTATTGGCTCCGCGCCTGCGTAACTGACTCTGTTATTGCTTATTGAACATTGATGATTGATCATCGAGTGATTGCTGATAGCACTAAATAAAAAACCGGTTCTTGATGACCGGTTTTTTTATGCTTTGCTTTTAACAAACTGGTTGATGCACTGTTTATATGGCAATGGTTTTTATACGCAATTTTTTATAAACAGTATCTTTAAAAAGCATTACAGAATCAGCGCGCCAGGCCAAGGCGAGGAATTTCAATCGCCGGGCAACGATCCATAACGACATCTAAACCCGCTTCTTTCGCCAACACGGCCGCATGTTCATTAATTACCCCAATTTGTAGCCACAATGCCTTCGCACCAATAGCAATCGCCTCTTGCGCTACGCCATAAGCCGCTTCTGCATTGCGAAATACGTCGACCATATCCACTGGGTGTTTGATATCTGCCAATGTTGCGACCACTGTCTGCCCTAACAAAGTTTGCCCAGCCAATTTTGGGCTGACTGGCGTGACGTCATAGCCTTGCTCGAGCAAATATTTCATCACTCCGTGGCTTGGCCGGGAAGGATTATCGCTGGCACCCACCAAGGCTATGCTTTTGATCTCTTTAAGTAATACAGCGATTTCAGTGTCTTTCACGTCATTTTCTCCCTGGATTATCAATTCCATAAGTGTAATTCAGTTTGCTGCATCTGAGGGGATTTTTGCCGTTTTTGTCAGCCTTACAGTTGTTTCCGCACTATAAACTAAAATACATTTTGTAAAACTTTGACACAATATAAGCAATATTCGATAATGACATGTTGAGACACTGGGGTCTGGAGAAAATAATGAAGTTTGGTTTTATGGTTGCCGCTATTATCATGGCAAACCTGACAGCGCCCGCTTATGCGTTAAGCCTCAAATTATCTCCAGAAATCGACCTGCTGGTTGTCGACGGCAAACAGGTTTCCGGGCCGATTCTCAAAGGCGCAGACAGTCTTGAACTGGATGCTGGCCAGCATCAGTTGCTGTTCCAAATCAGTAAAAATATCCATCCCAATGCGTCATCGACCTCGATATATCACTCCCCGGCGATCATTTTGGCCTTTAATGCACAGAATTTGCACGCAGTGCACATAAGCTTGCCCGCGCTGACCACTGAACAGCAAAGCCGAGATTTTAGTCAAAAATTAAACATTGCCTTAGTGGATGAAAAAGGCAATCCGGTCAGCTATCGTCAGGACAGCCTGATACAATTAAAAGATGCCAATGCATCGAATCTTGAAGCCGCAATGACCCAGTACAATTTATCCGGTCATTCCGCCTCGATTCCGGCTTTTGCGTTAACCAAAAAAAGTGCCATGACTTTACATGCGCGTCGCTCAGAGTCAGACCCGGCTCTGCACGCGGCGGATGTCACCGCTTCAGTCTCTTTCTCTCTATGGTCAATCCTGCATCAAAGTCCTAGCCTTGATAGTCAAAACGGTGACTTTTCCACACATTAATCTGATATTTATCATGATTCATGCCCTCTGCTCCCAATTTCCCCGCGAAGTGCTTCCCTGAAAAACCGAGTTTAAGTAATCTACCTGCTTCCTTCCTCTTGAGACCACGCTGATGGAATACACTACGCGCACGATTACCCAAAAAAAACATATCGCTCTCGTTGCTCACGATCATTGTAAAAGCAACTTGCTGAGCTGGGTTGATGCTAATAAAGCACAGCTTGGTGAACACGTGTTATATGCCACGGGTACTACCGGTAATCTGGTGCAGAAAAATACCGGTCTGCCGGTACAAAGCATGTTGAGTGGCCCAATGGGCGGTGACCAGCAGTTGGGAGCATTGATTTCTGAAGGGAAAATTGATGTACTGATTTTCTTCTGGGATCCGCTAAATGCCGTGCCTCATGACCCCGATGTCAAGGCACTGCTGCGCCTGGCAACGCTATGGAATATTCCGGTGGCCAATAATCGCTCAACCGCTGACTTCTTGATCCACTCCCCGCTGTTTGAGCAAAAAGTTGAAATCAGCATTCCCGATTATCAGCGCTATTTGCAAGACCGGCTGTAATTATCTTGCACCATAACGCGTCATCCGAAAGCTTGTAGATGACGCGTCAATTTAAGGTTTACGCTGCGTTGGCACGCCTAAAGCCTCAAGCTGCTCGACAAATACCGAAGGCCGGGTTTTATCCTGCATTAACCAAACCTGATGTTTTGCCCGCGTGATGGCGACATACAGCAGGCGGCGCTCCTCCGCATCGGCAAAATCTTCCGGTTCAGGCAATAAAACTTGCTCCATCACCGATTCGCGCGCGGCAGCAGGAAATCCATCGTTGCCCTCATGCAGCCCGACAATAATCACGTATTCCGCCTGCTGACCTTTACTGGCATGGATGGTCATAAATTCAATGTTGAGTTTTGGCCAACGCGTCGCGGCTTTTTCCAGCACCTCAGGGCGTAAATGATGATAGCGCCCCAGGAGCAGGATTTGGTCATCGTCTTCGGCAAAACCGCTGAGTTTATCGAGCAGTTTCTCCAGTTGATCTTCCGGCAAAATCACCACATTCTTTTTATTGCCCTTGGTCAAACTGTTCAGCGGTTTCCTGAGCTGATGCGGGTTTTGTAAAACAAAGCGGTTTGCAATTTCGCCAATGCGATCGTTGAAGCGATAAGTGGTATCTAACGCACATTGAGCCCCTTCGCCAAAATGATGAGCAAAGGCAGTGGTCAGCTCAAGCTCGGCCCCGCTAAAACGATAAATTGCCTGCCAGTCGTCGCCAACGGCAAATAAAGTGGTCTGGCTATTTTGTTTACGTAAGGCAGAAAGCAGTTGCGCGCGCTGAGGTGAGATATCCTGAAACTCATCGACCAGAATATGTTTCCACGGACTAATAAACCGCCCTTTCTCCAGAATATTAATGGCCTGATGGATAAGCCCGGAAAAGTCGACCGCCTCCTCTTCTTTGAGTTTGGCTTTCCACGCTTTTAGCAAAGGCGCCATCAGGCGAATACGTTTCTGAAAAAGCTCGCGAACTTCTTCCCCAGCCTGCTCAACCATCTCTGCCTGGCTGCCGCCATGACTGCGCATCAATCCCAGCCAGCGTTCAAGTCGACTTCCCAAACGTTCGGCCAAGGCTTTATTTTTCCAATAATCGCCTTCAGGAACTTCCCACTCTAGCTCTTCGGTCAACCATTGACGCCAGCCGCTGGCCTGAACTTTTTTCTCGGCACACTGCTGCTGCCAGGTTTTCACCAGCAGCGAGCGACGAGCTTTACTATCAGTTTCCAGCTTACTGATTTTTGGCGATTTCTTGCTGCCTTCCTGAATAATATGCAGCGCTAAAGCATGAAATGTCTTGGCCTTAATGCCGTCCGTTTTCAGGCGTTCTTTAATACGGGTGTTCATTTCATCTGCCGCCTGACGCCCGAATGCCAAAAGCAAGACTTGTTCAGGCAGAGCTTCCTGACGCAACAATAGCCAGCCAGCGCGCGCCACCAGCACTGAAGTTTTACCACTGCCGGCCCCGGCCAGTACTAATACCGAATCTTCACCATTAACCACCGCGCGACACTGGCTGTCATTTAACGGGCTAGTTTCGACATTGTCGAAGAAATCGCGGTTTTGGCTGATGACCTGCTCAGTCCAGGCCTGATTGCGCTGCACCACGCTTTGCCCGCCTTGTTTTAACCAGCGCAGGCAGGTTTGATAGTCGTCGCGACAGTTATCGAATTCATCCAACCGTTCAACCGGTACCGGAATGGCCTCAAAGGCTTTAAGAATTTGTTTTTGAACTTCTGCGAGTCGCGAACGTTTGAACCAACTGTCCTGTTGTTCGATGCGGGTGAGATTTTCGATTTGCTGATGCAAAACGCCAGCACTGACCTCGCTCATCTCGAGGCTCCAGTTTTGCCAGACCTTCATTAAATGGTGATAAAATTGCTGAGTTTCCTGCCATTCCGTGCCGTGCAGCCGTACGACTTTGGCTTCCGGCAGCTCGAATTCCAGCTCGCCCCAGACAATGCCGCGTTTGCAGCGAATATGAATGAGCTGATTAAAAGGGATCAGGTAATTGTGTTTATCACCACTGACTTCGACCCCTGCGTTCAAAAGCCTCACCCTGTTATAAGGATGCTGCGCCAGATGCTTGCCAAATGATGTCGATTTCAGTTCCATGTTAATGCGCCATGTTTTTTAATTTTATCAGCGAGTCCTAAAACAGTTTACCTGTGATAGGTGGTGGCGCTCCAGCACCAAAAACAGAGTAGAATACAAAGAGTAGGAATAAACATAACGCAACGGCGTTGGAAAGCTTAAATCAAAGACGGGACTTTTTATGCGTACTGTACTAAATATTCTAAATTTCGTGTTGGGTGGCTTTTTTACCACTCTTGCCTGGCTATTTGCCACTCTTGTCAGCATTGTGCTGATTTTCACCCTGCCTCTGACTCGCTCCTGCTGGGAAATTACTCGCCTGTCGTTTCTGCCGTTTGGCAATGAAGCGGTGCATGTGGACGAATTATATCCGGAAAAACGCAATGCCCTGCTTTCAGGCGGTGGGACTTTGCTGAATATCTTCTGGCTGGTGTTCTTTGGCTGGTGGCTCTGCCTTTCACACATTACCATCGGTATCGCGCAATGTATCACCATCATTGGTATTCCGACCGGTATCGCTAACTTTAAAATCGCCGCCATTGCGTTATGGCCGGTGGGCAGACGCGTGGTTTCTGTTGAACTGGCAAAACAGGCCAGAGAAGCCAGCGCTTCACGTTTAAGAAATAACGGACGTATCCGCTGAGTTTATAATTCACTTTGTTGCTGGAGTTTTCCGTGCTTTCTATTGGACCCGGTCTACGGCGCTATGCTTACAACAGTAATTTGCTGTACAGCATCCGCATTTTTATTGCACTTGCCGGAACCGTTGCCGGTCCGTGGCTTATTTCTCAGCCCATGCTGACTATTCCGCTGACACTAGGCGTAGTGGCGGCCGGGCTGAGTGATTTAGATGACCGCTTAGCCGGTAGATTACGTAACTTACTGATTACCCTAATATCATTTTTTATCGCTTCTGTTTCAGTGGTGTTACTTTTTCCGCATCCCTGGCTATTCGCTATTGGGCTTACCCTCTCGACCTGTGGCTTTATTTTGCTGGGCGCATTAGGGCAACGCTACGCAACGATTGCTTTTGGCGCGCTGCTGATTGCCATTTACACCATGCTTGGGATCAACAATATTTATCCGGTGTGGTACGAACAGTCACTTTTGCTGTTAACCGGCACAGCATGGTATTTTCTGCTGACGCTGACCGGGCATATTGTGTTCCCCATTCGCCCATTGCAGGACCATATATCACGCTGTTATGAGCAACTGGCAGTGTATCTGAATGAAAAATCCAACATGTTTGATCCCGACCAGGAAGGGAACAATAACTTTCAGCTGCTCAACCTGGCAATGGCCAACAGCCAGCTAGTATCAACGCTCAATGAAACCAAAACAGCGCTGCGAAGTCGTTTACAAGGCGACAGAGGTCAAAAGGGAACCCGACAAGCGCTGCAATATTACTTTGTCGCGCAGGATATTCACGAGCGCGCCAGTTCCATTCACGTGCAATACCAAAAGCTTAGCGAGCAGTTTCATCACACCGATATCCTGTTCCGGCTGCAACGCTTGATGAGCATGCAGTCCACCGCCTGCCAGCAGCTGTCGCAATGCATTTTATATCGACAACACTATCAGCATAATCCGTTGTTTGAACGGGCTTTTCTAAGACTTAGAGAAGCCATTGAACGCCAGTCAACGCTTGAACCTGACAGCAGTTTGATCAAGGCATTACGCCATCTGATTAAAAACCTGCGCGCCATTGATGCTAATCTGTCAAATATGGTTTCTGAACAAGCACTTGACGACAATCAGCCTGCCGGTGCAACTACGCTTGCCGATGATAATCTCCACGGTTTTCAAGATATCTGGCTGCGAATTTCATGTAACCTGACGCCAAAATCTGCGCTATTTCGCCATGCTGTCAGAATGTCGCTGGTGCTGCTAGTCGGCTATACGTTGATTCAGTTTAGCGGGCTAAATCATGGTTACTGGATCCTGTTGACCAGTTTGTTCGTCTGCCAGCCAAACTACAGCGCGACGCGTCGGCGTCTGGCATTGCGCGTGATTGGTACTCTGGCCGGTGTTGCGCTGGGAATGCCTATCCTGTATTTCATTCCTTCTCTGGAAGGACAAATGATCATGATTGTCATCTGCGGGATGCTGTTCTTTACCTTTCGCAGCGTGCGATACGCGCAGGCCACCATGTTTATTACTTTGCTGGCCCTGCTGCTGTTCAACCTGATGGGGCAGGGTTTCGAGGTAGCTATTCCGCGTATTATCGATACCCTGTTAGGTTGCTTGATTGCCTCGCTTGCCGTCAGCTTTGTCTGGCCGGACTGGCATTTTCGCCAATTGCCCGCGGTGGTTAACAAAGCCTTTTATGCGAACTGCCGATACCTCGATGCCATTCTGGTGCAATATCATCTCGGTAAAGATAATGGCCTGGAATATCGCATTGCCAGACGCGACGCTCACAACTGTGACGCGGAGTTAGCCTCGGTGGTCTCAAATATGACCTCTGAAAAAAATAATGATCCCGACACGCTAGAATCAGCCTTTCGCCTGCTTTGCCTAAACCACACCATGCTGAGTTATATCTCCGCACTCGGCGCTCATCGTGAAAAAATTGAGGATAATGAAACGCTTGGCCTGCTCGATGATGCAGCCCGTTATGTCGATAGCGCACTGCATCATGAAGCCGCAGATGCTTTGGCTATGCAGCACCGTCTCGGCCAGTTATCGGAACGAATTCAGGCGAAGACCACGGCTGCGGATAATAAAGAGCAGTTGGTTTTGCAGCAATTAAGATTGCTGATTGAGCATTTGCCGGAAATAACGACTTTGGGCGTTAAAATTTCTTCAGCCGAAAAGTCAATTCAAGCCTGACAGACTGGTTGAATAACTGATTGAAATAATGAGTAAGCCAGCGGGAAAGTTTTGCCTGCTGGCTCTCCCCTTCTTCTTATTGTTAAATCCGACGTCTTATTATTAAACCCGAGTTTTTGTTAAACTTGGTTTTAGTTAAATCTTAAGCTTCCTGGCGTTGCGTATTAAACCATTGAGTGAGCTCATGGCGAGAGGTATCGGGTAATACCGTCTGGTGGTAACCCAAAATAGCCCCTTCCAAAGCGAACAGTACGCGAATTCCCCTATGTTTATTGACCCTTGAAAGTTTTACATAGGCATTAATCGCGCCGTGGGAACGCAACTCCTCGAAACTCTTTACGCCAACCTGCCACAGCATCCGCTCCATCGACAGGCTAATGTTAGGAAGATCTTTTAATCTGCCGGGATTATTCTTTTTCGCCGACTTTTCACTTTGCATTCCCTTGATTGAGTCATTAGCCAGCTCAATCAACCGCTGCGGCTGCTTCCAAAAAGTTTCACCCACCTGAAAATACCGCAGTGAAATATCGACCCCACGTTTGGGATAAATTAACTGCGGCATTGCGAGCTGTTTCATCATCTCCTCATTCTGAAGCGTAGCGCGAAGATAAAGTTCACCCTCGGCGACAATCGCAAACATTGCGCCGCCAGATGAAAGGCTATAGCCGCCAAACTGTGGACGTGACTGAATTAATCCCAAAGGGGTAAACAGGTTTATGGCCTGTGATACCCTTGCTTTAGTTGCATTTAACATATTGATTTCCTTATCTCTTATAGCTGCTAATGATAAATTTAAAAGTACATGAAGCGCTAAAAGCAAAATACGCAAAGCAGAGGGAGTCGCCAATTCGAAAATACGTTTATCGCCAATTTCATTAAATAATTGAGAGACGTCTTGGAAAATTTAGGTTGATCTCTCACCACAGTAGCAGTACTGTATATCCATACAGTAACTCACTGGCGGAACCATACTATGCGAACTCATCACCGTAATTATCCCCATTTTAGTCAGCATCCTTTATCGGCCAGCACGACTCCAGTGTGCAAGAATTCCAAGGCTAACAGTGGCTTACTCAGTGAGTTCGTCTATAGTGAAGATCAGCCAGCGCTAACTCAGTTGCTTTTACCTCTTCTACATCACCTCGGTGAGCAATCGCGCTGGCTTTTGTGGCTAACGCCGACGCAAAAACTTAGCCGCCGCTGGTTAGCGCAATCGGGTTTGCCGGTCAGCAAGATAGTACAGGTAAATCAGTTGCAGGGGATCGCCTCCGTCGATGCAATGGAGCGCGCTTTAATGACTGGAAACTACAGTGTCGTGTTGGGGTGGTTACCAGAATTAAATGACTCAGATCGTAAAAGATTACAGGTTGCGGCAGAAGCTGGAGGATCCTACGGCTTCATTATGAAACCTCAAAACGACCCCTTTTCAGTCACCGGACAACCCTCAGCAGTAAAAATTCACTCTTCTGTATACCATTAATTCAAATTAGGAGTAATCCTACAAAAATAAGGACCTTTTTAGTATTTTGTGCTGAAAAGGTCACTCGGCCCAGTAAATTCGGGTATTTCAGCGCTTAAAAAACCCATAGTTTCGTCAACATTTTGTCTATGATGTTAAGAAATGTGTACATTTTTCCCTTTTTTTCCTGAGCGTTATCACATCAAGCTTGTATCTTTCCCGCCACGTTGTAGACTTTAGTTCGCCAAGGTTGCTCTTATAATGCTTACGATAAAGTAGCAAGTACCTAAGTGAAGCAATAACTTGGACGAAGGAATTTAACCAAGGGCTTACAGCTTAAAGCTCAATTGCCTATTTGGATGATAACGAGGCGTAAAAATGAAAAAGACAGCTATCGCATTAGCAGTGGCACTGGCAGGTTTCGCTACAGTAGCGCAAGCCGCACCGCAAGATAATACCTGGTACACCGGTGGTAAACTGGGCTGGACTCAGTATCACGACCACGGTATGTCAAACGCATACGACGGCGTAGGCAATGGCCCAACCCGTGACAACCAATTAGGTGCTGGTGCGTTTGTAGGCTACCAAGTGAACCCATACGTGGGCTTCGAACTGGGATATGACTGGCTTGGCCGTATGGCTTACAAAGGCAGCGTAAACAACGGTGCCTTCAAAGCACAGGGTATCCAGTTGACTACCAAACTGAGCTACCCACTGACCGACGACCTGGATGTTTATACCCGTCTGGGTGCAATGGTTTGGCGTGCAGACTCTAGAGCCCACTTCGGTAACGGCACTAGCCTGAGCGACAATGACAATGGCGTTTCTCCATTGGCTGCTGCTGGTTTCGAATATGCGATCACCCCACAGTGGGCAACTCGTATCGAATACCAGTGGGTTAACAACCTTGGCGATGCTAACACCGTTGGTGCTCGTCCTGACGTTGCTACTGTTTCTGTGGGTGTTTCTTACCGTTTCGGTCAAGACCAGGCACCAGCTCCAGTGGTTGCTCCAGCACCAGCTCCAGCTCCAGTTGTACAGACTCACAAGTTCACTCTGAAATCTGACGTTCTGTTCACCTTCGGCAAGTCAACTCTGAAACCAGAAGGCCGTCAGGCACTGGATCAGCTGTACACCCAATTGAGCTCACTGGATCCGAAAGACGGTTCAGTAGTAGTTCTGGGTTACACCGACCCAGTTGGTTCAGAAGCATCTAACCAGAAACTGTCTGAGCAACGTGCTCAATCAGTAGTGGATTACCTGGTATCTAAAGGTATCCCTTCTAACAAGATCTCTGCACGTGGTGAAGGCGAAAACAACCTCGTTACCGGTCCTATGGGTTACAAATCTGGCCGTGCTACTAAAGCACAGATCGCTGCATTTGCTCCAAACCGTCGCGTAGAAATCGAAGTTAAAGGCATCAAAGACGTTGTTACTCAGCCACAGGCTTAAGTAATACCGCTATCTTTTGATAGACCTGAATTAAAAAACCCCGCATTGCGGGGTTTTTTTTATGCTCAATCTTTTATTTAAACTCAAAGCTTTATCTAGCCTTAACGTTTTGTCTAATCCTGATGTTTTGTCTAGCCTTAACGTTTTATCTAATCTTAATGTTTTATTTAGCCTTGATGCTCAATTCAACGTTCTTGTCTGTTCAGCTTTCTTTGTTGTCGAGGATCTGCTGAAGATCCTGCTTGAGAGAAGACATCTGAGAGGCATATTTCTCTTTGCGCTCTGCATCTTCCAGCAGTTGAACGATCGTTTCAGACAGTGTTGATCCCCGTCGCTGTGCTAATGCGGCAAGCCGCTGCCAAACCAGGAATTCCAAATCAATAGACTTTTTACGCGTGTGTTGGTGCTCTGAATTGAAATGGCGTTTACGGCGCGCACGAATAGTCTGCTTTAGACGATTTTCTAAAGCCTTACTCATATGGACGTCGATCCAATCGAGCACTTTTACCGGTTCATTTTCAAGTCGAAGGAGCTGTTCTACCGCATCCTGCGCCGCACTGTTCTCGATATGTCGGGTGATCCTTTCACCTTCACGGTGCTTTTTGACCAGATATTTCCATTTCCAACCGCTCTCAAGATTTTCCAGTTGCTGATATTTCATCGCAAGCTCTTCTGTGACCATGTAACGTTGATAAGCATAGCAGCTTTATGTCACTTTTTACTCTAAATATGTCACTACTTCCAGAGTAACCAAGTGGTTATTTTTTACCCATAACCGCCAGAATGTCACATATGCATGACCTTTGGGTGACTCTCGTGGTATGCAGCAGAGCTTATTCTTGTATAATCGCCCTTTCCCTTTTGAAGACTACAGCTAACACATTGACCAATAACCGACTTGATTGGCAGCTCTTACTGCCGGATTCTACGCCATACCAGACAATTTTTGCTACAGCCGATCAGCTGGAGCCGGTTGATTTCTCCGTGATCCAGCCACGTCTGGAAAATGGGCTTTCGCTGTTTTGTCATCCTAATTCGCGCACGCGTTTTATGACCGTTAAAGGTCAGGAAAGTCGAGACTACCTCTCGCGTCTTGCCGACGTTGTCACCGAAATTTTGCCCGAGGCCGAAGAGCTGGTGGGCAGCGAATACCAGATTGACGGGCGCAAGATCCAGGTCAAGCCTGCACAGGATGCCAATGCGCCTTTTTGCGGCTCTTCAGGCTGTCTTTATCAGGAATGGATTGAGCCAGAACAGCTGTTCGGCTGTGTTCGTGTCTATAAAGATCAGGTCGAGCTGCAACCCGGTTTAATCCATCAGGTTAATGGTGGTGTGTTGATACTGTCGGTTCGTTCACTGCTGGCACAGCCGCTGCTGTGGCTTCGCCTCAAGCAAATGATCACTCAGGAGAGCTATTACTGGGTTTCTCCTGACGAAACGCGCCCATTGCCGGTTAGCATTCCTTCCATGCCGCTCAACGTCAAACTGATCCTGGTTGGCGATCGCGTTTCCCTCGGGGAACTCAACGATATGGAGCCTGAGCTGCTGGAATCCGCCTTTTACGGTGAATTTGAAGCTGACCTGCCCCTGTCCGATACCGATGACATGGAAAAATGGTGTGCTTATGTCAACACGCTGGCGGACGAGCTTGAAATACCCCGCCTTTCCGTTGATGCATGGCCTGAATTCCTGAAATCTGCCGTGCGCTTTAGCAGCGATCAGGGCTGTCTGCCGCTTTGCCCGTCGTGGATCTCTGCTCAACTGTCGGAAGCGGAACTGTATAACGATGAGCCTCAGCTCACAGCCAAGGCGTTTGATGCCGCTGTTTCTACCCGCGCATGGCGTGAAAGCTATCTGCAAGAGCGTATGCAGGATGAAATTGAACTCGGACAGATCTTTATCGAGACAGACGGTGAAGTTATTGGCCAAATTAATGGCCTGTCTGTGCTTGAATATCCGGGTCATCCGCGCGCATTTGGTGAACCTTCACGTATCAGCTGCGTGGTGCATACTGGCGACGGTGAATTCACCGACGTTGAACGCAAGGCAGAGCTAGGCGGCAATCTTCATGCTAAAGGCATGATGATTATGCAAGCCTTCCTGATTGCCGAACTTGAGCTCGACCAACCACTGCCCTTCTCCGCATCGATTGTTTTTGAACAATCCTACGGCGAAGTCGACGGCGACAGTGCATCATTAGCAGAACTTTGTGCCTTGGTGAGCGCCCTGGCAATGCAACCAATTAATCAACAAATTGCCGTCACTGGCTCAGTTGACCAGTTTGGTAATGTGCAGCCTATCGGCGGTGCCAATGAAAAAATCGAAGGGTTCTTTGAAGTCTGCCAGCGCAGAGGTTTAACCGGCAAGCAAGGCGTGATCATTCCGCTGGCAAACGTTCGTAATCTCTGTTTACATCAACAGGTTATAGATGCAGTGCGCGAAGGGACATTCCATCTATGGGCGGTTGAAAATGCCGCTGATGCTCTCCCTATCCTGACTGGCTTACTTTATACTGTGGCAGAAGAGGAACAGGAAAGTCCTAACTTGTTAGGGCTGATTCAGGAAAGGATTGCCTTGGTTTCTGCCGCAGAACGTCCGCGGTATATTTGGCCTCTACGCTGGTTAAGCTGGTTCAATCGTAGCTGATCGGACTTGTTCAGCTTACAGGTGTTAGCTAACATGCTTTCTTCATTAAAATTAAGGCTTACAGACAACATGGTAGAAAAACGCGATTCCTATACGAAAGAAGACCTCGAAGCTTCTGGCCGTAGTGAACTTTTCGGAGCAGAAGGCCCCCCGCTGCCATCAGGCAATATGTTGATGATGGATCGCATCGTCAAGATGTCTGTAGAGGGTGGTAATTTCGACAAAGGCTATGTTGAAGCTGAATTGGATATTAATCCAGATTTATGGTTCTTCGCTTGCCATTTCGTAGGTGACCCGGTGATGCCAGGTTGTCTGGGTCTTGACGCTATGTGGCAGCTGGTAGGTTTCTACCTCGGCTGGCTGGGCGGCGAAGGTAAAGGCCGTGCATTGGGCGTGGGTGAAGTTAAATTCACCGGCCAGGTTCTGCCAACGGCAAAACTGGTGACTTATCGTCTGCACTTCAAACGCGTGATCAACCGTAAACTGATCATGGGCGTGGCAGATGGTGAAGTGTTGGTTGATGGCAAAGTTATCTATACTGCTACCGACCTGAAAGTAGGCCTGTTTAAAGACACTGGCGCTTTCTAAGACTTTTAGTCTTATTAAAAAGGCAGATTCCTCACGGTTTTTGCCTTTTTTATTACTCTGCGCGAAATTTTTACTGCTCTCAATAGTGATTATAAATTCGACATCACAGAGCATCCCCACGTACTGCCCCTTAACTGTGTTATAGTGGCGCTGAAGCGTTGCTGTTTTCTCGCTCAATTCACTCCTTCTATCCTCACTAAGTCCGTCAATTCTTTAATTTATACTGATATTTGCTGCCACCAGTCTTAATCAATTAAGGCCGGGGTTTTCATTTTAGTTTTTATCCTTATTTTGTTTGCCTGAGTCAGCTCATCAGCAGAGTTTGCGCTGCGTTGATTAAATATAAATGTAGACAGAAGAATGGCTCACCCAGGATTTTTAATCATGATCGCCTATCTTTTGTTGGTCCACCGTTTTCCAAATCAGTTCAAACGCCTCTTTAAAGCCATTTATCATCTGGATAATCATTATGTGATCCACATTGATAAACGTTCAGGAATCGGGTTGCAGGAAGAAATTAAAGATTTTCTTAGTCACTTTCCCAATACGACTCTGCTAAAGAGTGAGAATGCGATATGGGGAGGTTATAGCCTGGTCGATGCGGAACTGCGCGGCATTAATAAGTTGCTGAAAATGAGCAATAAATGGAAGTTTTTTATCAATCTTAGTGGACAGGATTTTCCGCTAAAATCTCAAGAATATATCCGTGAGTATCTGTCAGCACATCAGGGGAAAGAGTTCCTGAAAGTACTCGACCAGAAAAAAACCAGGCCAGATACCCTGCATCGTATCTATAACTATGTTTATGAAAATGCCGATGAAGTGGTTTCTCATCCGATCATTGAGCGCAAGTTTATTCCCAATATCACGCCCTATATCGGCAATCAATGGATGATCCTCAGCCGTGAGTTTTGCGAGTTTGTCACGCACAGTCCTGAGGTTAAGAAGTTTAAAGATTTCTATCGCAATACGCTAATCGCCGATGAAGGCTTTTTCCAGACCGTTATGATGAACACCAGCTTTAAGCCACAGCTCGTTAACGATGATATGAGAGCCATCGATTGGGTACCGATGGGAACCGTTAAACTACGTCCGCGTGATTTCACCGCCAACGATGCTGATTTCCTGCTGGCTAGTCCAGACCTGTTTGCACGCAAATTTGATAGCGAAGTCGATGGGAAAATTTTGGATATTCTTGAAGATAGCCTGCGCGATGAAAGCTTGCTGATTGATAACTCAACAGACTTGTTTAAAACAGTTCAGAGCATCGATGAGCAGGTTCTACAGAAGTAAAAGTTACAGCAATGAAAGTTTCAGGCGTAAAGGTTGCAGGGATAAAAGTTGCAGGATTTAGGGCGGATAAAACAGTTGAGTTGAATAAAGAGCGTTGAATTGAAAGGTTAAACTTATTTAAATAGCTGAACTAAAAGGCTTGGTCAAAAAAACCTCCGCCAATGACGGAGGTTATCCATTTTCTGTCAGGTGCAAGTTATGCATTAACTGCCCTGACCTCCATGGCCTCTCGCCAACCTCCAAGCCAGTGTGACCTTTGGTCTAATGATTGGTAAGGACAAATTTCTTTCGAACGTCCTCCAATGCCGGCTTGGTATCCACGTGATTGTGCTCGTTCCAGACGGTCGCGTTTTTGTCTCTTCATGCCTCGTGTCCCTCATTATTCAGGTCAAGTGGAAAGAAAACAGTGGTTCGCTATCTGCGCCCACCCCTTACAAATAGCCTTGTTCGTCTTATAGGTCAATGCGCAAAATTCACGCCATTGTCACAATATTCGGTTATCTTTATTGATTGCACACAAGCTAATCGCGCAAGCCGCAGCCTCATCCACCTGATCGCCATAAAAAAATCCCGACCTCTTCGCATAAAGAAATCGGGATTTTTTATCGAACCGATAAAAAGAATTTATCTTATTTGTGTAGCGATGCTACTAGCCTCTTGCTGCCATCCGGTAGCCAAAGTTCTCACCAACGCATCGTATCCATCTTTCGGCTGTTTCAACACGATATTAAAGCTGTGTTGAGTCACCTGACCCTCCTGCGTGAGGGTCCAGGTTCCGCTTATCAACGCACTGCCATCATAACGGCCATGGAAGCCCGTCACGTTGACAGAAAGCTGCTCCTGCTTGCCATCACTGGCCTGCTGTCCAGATACCACCCAGCCAGGGAGATCCTGTCTCAGATAGCCTTGCAGCGTTTGTTGAAGCTGCTGATCCAACGGGCTAGCCCAAAGATGATTAGCCGCCATCACGTAACGCACGTCATTAGTCTGGTAAACCAATCCCGAAGTGCCGAGGAAATCAGCAACGCTCACCTGCGAGACCCACAATTTGGATTGTTCGGTAGGCGGTGTTAACCCCCCGCCCGTGCTTACCACTGCTACCGGTGCAGCATTGCTGAGGGTCGGCAGCTGGTAGTAGGTTTTCTTGTTACTGCTACTACAGGCAGCCAAAAACAACGCTAAGACGACAGGTATCCATTTTTTCATTATTTGGCCTTCTTCGGCTGAGGATCATCTTGCCCTGGGGCGGCGAATACCAGCGCATTACTCTTATGATTCAGAGTATTAAGCACCGGTTGCAATTCACGCAAGGTATCATCCAGACGCTGCATATCAGCAACCATCTTGTTATACGCCGGTGAACCAGGCTGGAAGCCCTGCATGCTGCGATTAAGCTGCAACAGCGTTTTCTGCATATCCTGCGGCAGATTTTTCATCTCTTTGCTCGCCACAATGGCGTTGAGCGAATCGATAGTCTTCTGCGTTGACTGCAAGGTCTTCTGGCTTTGTGCCAGCGTTTTCGTTGCTTCGCTAATCATAGGCGTCAGCGGCAAGCTGTTGATTTTATCCAGCGTCATCATGACCTTCTGCTGAATCTGAGCCAATCCACCGGTCACCGTTGGCAACAACTTCTCGCCATTCAGAGTCTTAGGCCCAGTCCACGGTTTAGCATTAGGATAGAAGTCCAGATCAACATACAGCGAACCCGTAAGCAGGTTGGCGGATTTAAGAGAAGCACGTAAGCCGTGTTGCAGCGCGGCCTGCATCTCCACATCCATGTTGAAGTTTTTACCCACCAGCTTGTTAAAGCGTTCAGGCTCAATGCGGATCAGTACCGGAATGCTGTAGCCGCTGTCGATTTGTCTTGCCCAGCCAAACTTACTGTAAGGCACCTGTTCAACAGTACCCAAACGAACACCGCGGAATTCAACAGATGCACCAGGTTGCAGACCACGCACAGAATCACTGAAGAACATGGCATAGTCGGTATGGTTGGTATAAAGCGAATCCTCAGTACTGCGCTGATCGCTGAACAATGTGAAGGTTGCACTGTCTGTAACTTTTGATCCGTACTCCCAACCGTCCGGCACATCAAAGCTGACACCGCCGGTAAACAGCGTGGTCAATGAGCCCATTTCAACGTGAATGCCTGAGGAAGACATATCAAAGTTGACGCCGCTGTCTTTCCAGAAACGGACGTTGGTGGTCACCAGGCTGTCATAAGGAGCACGAATAAAGATCTGATAACTCAATTTACGCGTTACCGGATCAAAGTGGCTGGTTTCAACCGTACCGACCTGGAATCCACGGAACAGCACCGGGTCACCCGGGTTGAGCTGGCCCGCACGATCGCTGGTTAACTTGATGCGAATACCCTGCGCATCAGGAGAGGCCAACGGCGGTGAATCCAGGAGGTTATAATGATCCTTTTCATCCCCTTTGCTACCCGGTTGCAGCTGGATATAAGCCCCGGAAAGCAGTGTGCCAAGGCCGGAAATCCCTTCACGACCAACCTGCGGCTTCACGACCCAAAAGACTGAATCGTTTTTAAGCATTTTTTCCATGCCCGCATCAAGACGAGCCTTGATGATGACATGCTGCAGGTCATTGCTCAGCGTGACACTTTCAACCTGACCCACGTTAACGTTACGAGTCTTGATGGTGGTTTTACCCGCATCAATGCCATCGGCAGACGTGGTGATAAGCGTCACCTCGGGACCCTGATGGTTGAAGTGATAGAACAAAATCCACGCGCCAATCAGCGCGGTGAGTATTGGGATAATCCATACAGGTGACCAGCGTTTAATCTTGCCAACCTCTGCGACACCCGCATTGTGTTCCTCGTGGGTGGACTTATTTTCCGCCATCGAGTTGCTCCTTGGTTTCAAAGGTTCCTGAGCGATCCCAAATCAAACGGGGATCGAATGTGTTTGCGGCGAACATCGTGAGGATCACGACCAGTGCAAAGAGCAAGGCGCCGATATCCGGATAAATACTCATTAACTGCCCCATTCTGACCAGTGCCGACAGCACCGCGATGACAAAAACGTCGATCATTGACCAGCGTCCTACTAACTCGACGACCTCATAAACAACGTGCAGCCTTTCACGATCAATCTTCTTCTTGCTGTTGGCATCCCAACATAGCCAGCCAATAGCCAGCATTTTCAGCGAAGGCACCATGATACTGGCGGTAAAAATCACCATCGCTATCGGATAAGACCCTTCTCCCCACAGCAAGGCCACGCCCGCGATAATCGTTGACGTAATTTTGGTTCCCAGGAACTGCGTTATCATGATGGGTAACATATTGGCCGGGATGTACAGCATGAACGACGTCATCAGCAGTGCGATAGTCCACTGCAAGCTGTTCTTTTTGCGCGCATAACCGGTACTAAAACAGCGGGTACAGCTTTGCTGAGTGGCCGGCAAAATCGCCATACAACAGGCACAGGAACGCAAGCCCTGCGACAGACCACTTTGACCGACACGTAAAGGTTGATTAACCACCGGAGCGGGCGCGGCCTGATTCCACAGCCAGAAGCGGTCTGTGCACTGAAATGCTCGCACTTGCAGCAAACAAAATAAGACGTAAGGAATAAAGCTGGCACCGATCCCCACTTCACCGTAGGCAATCAGTTTCACAAAGCTGACCAACACGCCGGCCAGAAAAATTTCGACCATACACCAGGGTTTGAGATGGAATAGCACCCAGGCGAGGCGGATTTTCCACAGTCTGGGGATAGGCACCCTGCCACAAAGGATAATGATCGACAGCATGCAAAATGTTGGGATTAACTGCACCACGATCATAAATAGCGTCGCGATACTGGAATAGTTATCGCCAATCAACGCCTGGGGGATCTGGATAAGCGAGATCTGGCTGCTCAGCCCTTTGACGTTCATATTCACGAACGGGAAAAGGTTAGCCAACAGCAGCATAAACAGTGCACTTAGTGCATAGCCAACCGGGCGTTTACGCGGTTCCTGCCAGCGGGTAGTCAACATTGTTTTACAACGGGGGCAGTTGGCCTTCTGGCCAAATTGCAATGCGGGCAGCGTCACCAGTAAATCGCACT
This sequence comes from uncultured Gammaproteobacteria bacterium, assembly GCA_963747655.1. Classification (GTDB taxonomy): domain Bacteria; phylum Pseudomonadota; class Gammaproteobacteria; order Enterobacterales; family Enterobacteriaceae; genus Rouxiella. The sequence goes on from CAVVFS010000003.1 coordinate 79,231, forward strand.
GGGGACATAACACGTGCGGGTTATCCGAGTGTGAACACACATTTAACTCCTCAATGGTGAAACACGAGGAAAAACGACACTTCTGCCGCCTTTCCCATGGGGAAGAGACGGCAGAAGCAAGATACTATCTCAAGCGTTTTTCTGGCTTAGCCGTTTTTCTGGGCTTCAAGCGCTTCCCAGCGCTCAAACGCCTGCTCTAACTCAAGCTCGGCGCTGGCAAGGGCATTCAGTACTTGCTGGGTTTCATCGTGAGGGCGCGTGAAGAAATTAGCATCACTCATCTGCTTGCCCAGGTCTGCGATAAGAACTTCCAACTCGCTGATTTTCTGAGGCAACTGTTCCAGCTCACGCTGTTGATTGTAGCTCATTTTATTAGCAGTGCGTTTTACCGGTTCAGATTTAGCCGGTGCAGCAGCCTTGGTTTCTGCCGGAGCAGACTGACGAAGGATACGCTGCGAGCTACGCTGGTGGTGCGCATCGTGGTAACCGCCGACATAACTGTTAATGACGCCGTTGCCTTCATAAATCCAGCATTCGGTCGCCGAGTTATCAACGAATTCACGGTCGTGGCTCACCAACATCACGGTACCCTGATAACCGTCGATCAGCTCTTCCAGCAGTTCCAACGTTTCTACATCCAGGTCATTGGTCGGTTCATCGAGAATCAACAAGTTGCTTGGACGCAGGAACAATTTTGCCAGCAGCAGGCGGTTACGCTCACCGCCCGACAACGCCTTGACTGGAGTCATTGCACGTTTTGGATGGAACAGGAAGTCTTGCAGGTAGCCCAGCACGTGGCGTGAACGACCGTTAACCATGACTTCTTGCTTGCCTTCTGCCAGGTTGTCCATCACGGTACGTTCTGGGTCAAGTTCGGCGCGATGCTGGTCGAAGTAGGCGACTTCCAGCTTGGTACCACAGTGAACGCGACCGCTATCGGCGGCGATTTGGCTGAGCATCAGCTTGAGCAGCGTAGTTTTACCACAGCCGTTCGGGCCGACCAGAGCAATTTTATCGCCACGCATGACCTGTGCGGTGAAATGACTCACCAGTTGCTTACCGCTCACGTTGTAGCTGACATCTTCCATTTCGAAGACAATTTTGCCCGAGCTAACCGCTTCGACAACCTGCATTTTGGCGGTGCCCATCACTTCACGGCGATCGGAACGCTCTTTACGCAGGGCTTTCAGTGCACGAACGCGGCCTTCGTTACGAGTACGGCGCGCTTTAATGCCCTGGCGGATCCAGACTTCTTCCTGCGCCAGCTTTTTATCGAATTCGGCGTTTTGCAGATCTTCTACACGCAACGCTTCTTCTTTACTGGTCAGATAAAGTTCATAGTTGCCCGGATAAGACACCAGCTTGCCGCGGTCAAGATCGACAATGCGCGTTGCCATGTTGCGGATAAATGAACGGTCGTGGGAGATAAAGATAATGCTGCCCTGGAATTCTTTCAGGAAATCCTCGAGCCAGGCAATACTTTCGATATCCAGGTGGTTAGTCGGTTCATCCAGCAGCAGAACCTGCGGTGAACTTACCAACGCACGGCCCAGCGCCGCTTTACGCAACCAGCCGCCAGACAAGGCAGACAGCTCGGTATCGCCATCTAAACCTAGTTGCAGCAGCACTTCGCTGATGCGGCTGTCGAGTTGCCACAGGCCCTGGTGATCAAGAATCTCCATTACCTGTGCCAGTTTATTCATGTTTTTCTCACTCGGATCGGTTTCGACCAAATGTGAAATGGCATGATAGGCTTTCAGATGTTCGGCCTGCTCAGAAACACCTTCAGACACGAAATCAAATACTGTACCAGCGACATTGCGCGGCGGATCCTGTTGCAGACGAGCCACAATCAAGTCTTGTTCGTAGACGATACGACCATCATCCAGCGCCAGTTCGCGGTTGAGGATCTTCATCAACGTTGACTTGCCCGCGCCGTTACGACCCACCAGACAGACGCGCTCGTTAGGTTCGATATGAAGTTCGGTGTTGTCCAAAATAGGGGCGTCGCTGTAAGACAACCAGGCACCTGACATGCTAATTAACGACATAGACTTTATTTTTCCTCGCTGGCGTGAGTTATCAACCAGCAGTTGTGAATTTGGCGGTTACGGGCAAAGTCCTGAGACAGGGTCTGGCCGGTGATTTCTTTCGCGCTAAGGCCGAGCTTGCTCAAACCCTCCGCGTCCATTTGGAAACCGCGCTTATTGTTTGAGAACATGATAGTGCCGTTGCGACGCAAAATGCGTTTCAAATCCTTCATCAGCGCCAGATGGTCGCGCTGAACGTCAAAACTTTCGGCCATACGTTTCGAGTTGGAGAACGTTGGCGGATCGATAAAGATAACATCAAACTGCTCGTCGGCGTTTGCCAGCCAAGACAGGCAGTCAGCCTGGATCAGGCGATGCTGACGACCGGTCAGGCCATTAACACGCAAGTTCTTCTCGGCCCACTCCAGATAAGTGCGCGACATATCGACAGTAGTCGTGCTGCGCGCGCCACCCAGACCTGCATGAACGCTGGCAGTACCGGTATAGGCAAACAGGTTCAGGAAGTCTTTACCGTTGCTCATTTCACCCAGCATTTTGCGGGCGATACGGTGGTCCAGGAACAGGCCGGTATCAAGATAGTCGGTCAGATTAACCCAGAACTTGGCATTAAATTCCTCGACTTGCAGGAACTCGCCCTTCTGCGCCAGCTTCTCATACTGGCTGGTGCCTTTCTGGCGTTCACGCGTTTTCAATACCAGCTGGTTGGAAGAGATATCCAGTACAGACAGCGTGGCGTTGATCACATCAAACAGGCGTTGACGCGCTTTTTGCGCATCCACCGTTTTTGGCGGTGCATATTCCTGTACCACAACCTTGCTGCCGTAACGGTCTACCGCAACGTTGTACTCTGGCAAATCGGCATCGTATAGACGGTAGCATTCAATGCCCTGTTGCTTCGCCCACTTTTCCAATTTCTTAACATTTTTACGCAGACGGTTGGCGAAATCTTCAGCAATTTGCGCACCGGCTGTACCATTTGGATTTTCAGCCAGCTGATAGTTTTTCTGCACGCACTCCAGCGGGCCATTTTTTGCCTTGAACTGGCGATCGGCACGCAGTTGCAAACAACTCAACAATTCTGGTGAAGCACTGAACAGCGACAGTTGCCAGCCGCCGAACTGCGTTTTAGCCACTCGGCCCAACAGGTTATGCAGCGCAATCAGGGCAGGTTCGCTTTCCAGACGCTCGCCGTATGGCGGGTTGCTTATTATGGTTCCCACCGGGCCTTCCGGCAGAGGATTTTTCAGCTTGCCAACCTCTGCAGCTTCGAAGCTTATCAGCTCGGCAACACCGGCTCGACGGGCGTTGGCTTTCGCCATTTCGATAACCCGGCGATCGATGTCTGAACCAAAGAAGCGCGAGGTCGTTTCTTGCACCGCACGGCGCGTACGCACCTGAGCTTCGGTGGTCAATTCACGCCACAGTTCTTCATTAAAGTTAGACCAGGCAGTAAAGCCCCAGTGTTGACGATGCAGGCCCGGAGCACGATCGCCCGCGATCATTGCAGCTTCAATCAGCAAGGTGCCTGAACCACACATCGGATCGACCATTGGCGAGCCAATCTGCCAGCCGGAACGCATAACGATTGCCGCAGCCAGGCTCTCTTTCAGCGGAGCCTGACCCGTCAGGTCACGATAGCCGCGCTGATGCAAACCTTCACCGCTCAGGTCCAGCGCTACGCTGGCAGTATCGCGCTGCAAGAACACGTTAACGCGGATATCAGGCTGCTGTTTCGCAACATTAGGACGCTCGTCCATTTTGCGAGTAAAACTGTCAACGATCGCATCTTTAACTTTCAGCGCGCCGTATTGGCTGTTACGGATCTCGTCATTCAGACCGCTGAAATGCACCGCGAAGGTTTTATCGACGCCAAAGATGCTCGGCCAGTCGATAGCCATCACGCCCAGATACAGGTCGAGATCGCTGTGAACTTTAAATTCATTCAAAGGAAGTAGAATGCGCGAAGCCAAACGGCTCCACAGCAGACTTTTGTAAAGCAGGCGATCGTCGCCCTCAAAATGGACTCCTCCCTGCACTACTTTGCAGGACTGTGCACCCAGCGCTTCAAGTTCGCTTTTTAATAGTTCTTCCAATCCACGCGCCGTGCTGGCAAACAAAGAGTTCATATTGACGTAATCACCTAGAAGTTATTTCCTGCAATTAAAAACATTCCTCTCTCACATAAAGAAAGGAGTTGCCGTAAGTAATTGAAGTTGCAGCAAAGCAGCAAGTGATTGTATCCCCACAAGCTTACTGGAGTAAGCGACTGAGGCGCACGAGCGCAGCTAAGGAAGTTGCATCTTCAATAACGACGGGCAAATGAGGAGCGCATTATAGCTAATCTGCGCCCTTTGTCATAAAGTCTGTGGCTACAATACAAAAAGAGCCCGATCCCAAAGCAGTTTGCGCTCAGTAAAAGGGGCAGCTGCTGGTGCGGCCTGGAGGTAAGAGTGGTCACCCTTTCACGTTTATATGTTCACCCGGTTAAATCCATGCGCGGTTTGCAACTGTCGCATGCTCAGGTTACACCGAGCGGGCTGGCTTTTGACCGCCAGTTCATGCTAACCGATCCTCAGGGGATGTTTATCACCGCCCGTCAGTATCCGCAACTCGTGCAGTTTACTCCGGCATTGTTACCCGATGGTTTAATTTTAACCAGCCCTGATGGGCATGAAAGCATTTCAATTAAGTTTAGCGACTTTGGCGAACAGCCTGCGCCGACCGAAGTCTGGGGCAATCAGTTTACTGCTTTGATAGCACCAGATGAGATTAATCGCTGGCTGAGTGGTTACCTTAAGCGTGAAGTGCAGTTGCGCTGGGTCGGTGCTGATCTTACCCGCCGCGTTAAAAACCAGCCGCAGATCCCACTGTCCTTTGCTGACGGGTTTCCTTATTTATTGCTTAATGAAGCGTCGATGTTTGACCTTAAACAACGCTGCCCGGCTAGCGTCAAGCTGGAACAGTTCCGCCCTAATCTGGTGATTACCGGTGCCGAAGCCTATGCAGAGGATACCTGGCGGACTATCCGCGTCGGCAGCGTGATTTTTGATTTAGTTAAACCTTGCAGCCGTTGCGTACTGACAACCGTCAGCATCGAGCGCGGCAGAAAGCATCCATCAGGTGAGCCATTAAAAACGCTGCAAAGTTATCGCACTGCCGAGGATGGCGATGTCGATTTCGGCCAAAATATGATTGCCCGTAACAGCGGCATTATTCGTGCAGGAGACAGCGTAGAGATCCTCGCGACTCAACCCGCCCGTCAATATTCTGCCGGTATCGTGGTTGAAAATGTCGAGCTGCCTGAAATCACCGCGCAAGAAATAGCTATCACTTATAAAGGCAGTGAGTTCAAAGGCAATAACCAGCAGATATTGTTAGAACAATTGGAGCAGCAAGGTTTTAAGATCCCTTACTCATGTCGTGCAGGAATTTGCGGGAGTTGTAAATTGACTATGGTCGAGGGCGAGGTGAATGCGCTAAAAGCCAGTGCGATGGGTAAGCAGGGGAAAATTCTTTCCTGTAGCTGTGTACCCGCATCCAATCTTATTCTGGAATAATCTTGTTGTAGAATGACTTTATTTAAAAAATAAAGCACGCTTCAATCCCCTGGTAATAAAGCGAGTAAGGCCGCACTGCCAGGGATTACGCTATTCAGACCGCTCTGTCGTAAACCGCTTCGGCATTAATCAGAGCAGGCATTAAACGATCGTGCATGATTTTAATCGCGTCGCCCAATACCATTCCACGGCCCGCTAAGGTTAACCGCTCCTGAGCCAGCAGACACAGACTGGCGTTGTCGCCCGACTCTACCACTAGCAAGGTCGCCTGTTCACCGGAATCGGTAACATTAACGCACGCTAATTGGCCATTATCTGGCTGGAAAGGAATATGCTGCTGAGTGAAATGCCAGCTTTTTGGCATCAGCGGTTTTAAAAAGCGATAAGCCACCAGCGCATTGAGCACTAATTCAGCGCGCTGCTCGGCGGCTAATTTAATTTTCTTGCACTGCTCTTCAAAATCAAAATATAACGCGGCATCGTCAACGCAAAAACCTGATTCGGCAAAGGCATCGGGAGTCAGCATTTTAGCGGGAAAACGCGAACGAAAAATCATGCCATTGGCAAGGTCCAGCATTAGTCGGTCATGCTCAGCGTCAAAATACCAACGCCAATTATCGTCTGGTTTGATTTTCATTTCGTTTTCCTATTTCCCTCACCCGCGTGATTGGCACTGCGCCACACAATAAAGGTGACCGACCACAGAATCTATTGCTCAACGGTAACACTATTTGCAGGGTCCTCAATATAGGACAAATCGTAGGTTAACATCCTGCAAAGAGAGATAATGGCTGACTAGTACATAAATACTCAGTGAACAAAATATAAACGACACCGGAGCATAAATAAAGCCCCGGTCCGTGTTTGTTTACAAATTTATTGCTGGCAGCAACTATATATTCATCAGAATATTTTTAATCAATTGCGGGCCATGATAGATAAACCCGGAATAGATTTGAATTAATGAAGCCCCTGCGGCCATTTTTTCACGCGCAGCAGTTAAGGAATCAATACCGCCAACGCCAATTATTGGCATCTTGCCTTTCAATTCTTCAGACAGCATGCGGATAATTTGCGTACTTTGCATCTGCACTGGACGGCCACTTAACCCACCCGCTTCATTACCGTAATTCAGACCAGCAACCAAATTACGCTCCAGCGTAGTGTTAGTCGCAATAACGCCATCCATATTATGTCTGACTAAACTGTCTGCTATTTGGATAAGCTCTTCCTGAGAAAGATCTGGCGCAATCTTAACCGCAACCGGGACATATTTCTGGTGGCGCTGTTGCAACTCAAGCTGCTTATTCTTGATAGAGCCCAGAAGGTCGTCGAGCGCCTCACCATATTGTAAGGAGCGTAATCCCGGCGTGTTAGGGGACGAAATATTAATGGCAATATAACCGGCATAAGGATAAACCTTTTCCATGCAGATTAAATAATCGTCAGCACCGCTTTCAACCGGGGTATCTTTATTCTTGCCGATATTAATACCGAGTACGCCACCGAAGTGTGATTTCTTGACGTTATTGACTAAATTATCGACGCCGTTGTTATTAAACCCCATGCGGTTAATGATGCCTTCAGCCTCGACGACGCGGAACATTCGCGGCTTGGGATTGCCGTCCTGGGCACGAGGCGTGACCGTTCCCACTTCTACAAATCCAAATCCCATCGCACCAAAGGCGTCAATGCATTCACCGTTTTTATCCAGTCCGGCAGCCAGGCCCAACGGGTTCTTAAAGTTAAGCCCCATGCAGGTAACAGGTTTGGATGGCACGGATTGACGGATCAGAAACTCGAACGGAGAACCTGAAAGACGGCTGAGTTGGCGAAAAGTTAATTCATGCGCGCGCTCTGGATCGAGCTGAAACAGTGCTTTCTTTACTAAGGGATAATACATGGATTCTCCTGAGGTCCCGGTGGCTAATGGCTGGTGGCCAGTCGGGGCGGTATTATCGGCTAAGCCACTGCTAAATGGAATTGATTCCCGAGAAAAAACGCGCTTGCAGGCAAACGATACCTTTTTTCTTTTCTTCTTTTATACATTCCCGTGACGCGAAATATTCAAAGCTGAATAATTTTTAACCCTATATCCACTTTTAATCTATCTAATCCCAAAATTTAGATTTCCAGTCATAACGTAAGGCCTGTTAATTTAATTCAAATTCTACACAAATTTGGTAGTTATATAACTTACAGTTATAAGGGGATGCAATGAAAGTCATATCACTCGCAGGTAGCCCACGTCAGCCGTCACGTTCGTCCGCACTGCTTGCACTTAGCCAACAATGGTTAAAAGAGCGCGGAGTAGAAGTTGTGTCTTACAGCCTGCAAGACTTTGCAGCAGAAGACTTGCTGTTTGCCAACTTCAATAGCCCACAGCTAAAAGAACTGATTGCCCAGCTGGAAACTGCGGATGGATTGCTGATTGCGACCCCGGTATACAAAGCCTCATTTTCCGGTGCATTAAAGACTTTGCTTGACCTCCTGCCAGAACGTGCGCTGGAGCATAAAGTCGTTTTACCGTTAGCAACCGCGGGTTCAACCGGTCACATGCTGGCGATAGATTATGCACTGAAACCGGTTCTCAACGCCCTGAAGGCTCAAGAAGTGTTACAGGGTGTGTTTGCCGACGACAAGTTGGTGGGCCAATACCAAAACTTCCCTGCGGAATTAGAAGAGGGTTTGCAGTCTCGTCTTGATGACTCACTAGAAACATTCCTGGCTGCTTTAGGCCACCGTCATTCACTGGCGATTGCCCGTGCTAAACGTCAACACGCTCACGCTTAATCTGGAAAAGAATTAATGAATATTTTTGGCTCCCGTATTTTTGCCGCCTTGGCGCTCACTTTAGGTTTGAGCAGTGTTATGTCCGTTCAGGCACAGGAAAAAGATCCTGCTGAATTTCATATTGCGATTCAGAAAGGTTCAATTGGTCTGATTCTGGCACAGAGCCATCATTTATTTGAAAAGCGTTTTCCGCACACCAAAATTACCTGGGACGAATTTGCCGCTGGCCCACAGATCCTTGAAGCTCTGAATGTCGGCAGTATTGATTTCGGTGGCACGGGTGATTTGCCGCCTCTGTTTGCACAGGCAGCCGGTGCTGATCTGCTGTACGTGGGTTTCCAGCCTGCACAGCCTAAAGCCGAAGTGATTCTGGTTCCTGAAAATAGCCCAATTAAAACCGTTGCCGACCTGAAAGGTCACACTCTGGCATTCCAGAAAGGCTCTAGCTCAAATAACTTCGTGTTGCGTGCGCTGCAAAATGCCGGTCTGAAATATACCGATATCAAACCACAGAACCTGGCACCGTCAGACGCGATGGCAGCTTTCCAGCAGCACGATGTTGACGCATGGGCAATTTGGGATCCGTACTATTCTGCGGCCCTGAACCACGGCGGCGTTCGCGTTCTGCTTGATGGCACGACGCTGAACCAGACCGGTTCTTTCTATCTTGCGCCACGTAAATTTACCGAAGCTTATCCGCAGTTCATCACTGCCGCGTTGCAGGTGCTGACCCAGGCCAACAGCCTGATTAAAACCGAGCCAAAGCAAAGTATTCAGCTGCTGTCAAAATCTACCGGTTTGCCGGAAAAAGTTATCGAGACTTATTTCTCTCATTTACCTGCTGATGAAACCATTCGTCCGGTTGATGCAGAAACTGAAAAACGCCAGCAGGCAACGGCCGATTTGTTCTATGCGAACCACCTGCTGCCGAAACCTATCGAAATTAAAGACCGCATCTGGCATGCGCCGGCCGTCGCTCAGTAAGCCGAATTAATTTATCTACGGTTCTCTGACCAGAACCGTTGTTTATCAAAATTGTAAGTTCACCCTTGGGTGATTAAGACAAAAAAGGAATATCACATGAGTCTCAACGTATTTTGGTTTTTACCTACTCACGGTGACGGTAAGTATTTAGGCACCAGCGAAGGCGCTCGCGTCGTGGATCACGGTTACCTGACCCAGATTGCTCAGGCCGCTGACCGTCTGGGTTTTGGTGGCGTGCTGATCCCAACGGGTCGCTCATGTGAAGATTCCTGGTTGGTTGCTGCGTCACTGATACCGGCAACTGAAAAATTGAAATTCCTGGTCGCTCTGCGTCCTGGCATCATCTCCCCTACCCTTGCGGCACGACAGGCTGCAACGCTGGACCGTCTGTCAAATGGCCGTGCGCTGTTTAACCTGGTGACGGGTGGTGATGAAGAAGAGCTGGCGGCGGAAGGTTTGTTCCTGAACCACGAAGAACGCTATGAAGCCTCTGCCGAGTTCACCCATATCTGGCGCAGAGTGCTGGAAGGTGAAACCGTCACCTTCGAAGGCAAACATATCAGCGTTAAAAATGCCAGCCTGCTGCATCCACCGGTTCAGCTTCCACGTCCACCATTGTATTTCGGTGGCTCGTCTGAAGCGGCTAAAGAGCTGGCAGGTGAACAGGTTGAACTGTATCTGACCTGGGGCGAGCCTCTGGCAGCAGTAAAAGAAAAAATTGAAGAAGTTCGCGCCAAAGCAGCCAAACATGGTCGCACCGTGCGTTTCGGTATTCGTTTGCACGTGATAGTGCGTGAAACCACAGAAGAAGCATGGCAAGCGGCTGAGCGACTGATTTCTCATCTGGACGATGAAACTATCGCCAAAGCGCAGGCTAAATTTGCTAAAACCGACTCTGTGGGCCAGCACCGCATGGCGGCATTGCACGGCGGTAAGCGCGACAAACTCGAAATTGCACCAAATCTTTGGGCGGGCGTAGGCCTGGCTCGCGGCGGTGCAGGCACGGCGCTGGTCGGTGATGGCCCAACCGTGGCAGCCAGAATGCAAGAATACGCAGATCTCGGCATCGACACCTTTGTACTGTCTGGTTATCCGCACCTGGAAGAAGCCTATCGCGTGGGTGAACTGCTGTTCCCACACCTTGACCTGGCAACTTCCGATGAAGCGGATAATCCTGCTCGCCGCGCTATCAAGGCACACGGCGAGTTGGTTGCCCACGATTTCGCGCCACAGCGCGTGTCAGAAAGTTAAGGAAGTCTCATGAGCAACAAGACTGAACGTTGGATAGACCGTATCACACCGTGGATTTTACCCGTGGTGTTACTCGCCAGTTGGCAGATTTCGGTCCAGATGGGTTGGCTATCAACCCGCATCCTGCCTTCGCCAAGCGCAGTAGTCGAAGCCTTCTGGACGCTGGCAAAATCAGGCGATCTGTGGGTCAATCTCAAGATCAGTACTTATCGGGCATTGAGCGGCTTTGTGATTGGCGGCAGCATTGGTCTGTTGCTCGGTGTTATTACGGGACTTTCACGCTGGGGCGAGCGCCTGCTAGACAGCTCGTTGCAGATGTTGCGTAACATCCCGCACCTGGCGTTGATTCCCTTGGTTATTCTGTGGTTTGGTATTGATGAGTCGGCGAAGATTTTCCTGGTCGCGCTGGGCACGTTGTTCCCTATCTATCTCAATACCTATCATGGGATCCGCAATATTGACCGTGGCCTGCTGGAAATGTCGCGTAGCTATGGTTTGTCGGGCTTCCCGTTGTTTTTGCAGGTAATTTTGCCAGGCGCATTGCCTTCCATTATGGTCGGCGTTCGCTTTGCTCTCGGCTTTATGTGGCTGACGCTGATTGTAGCTGAAACGATTTCCGCCAACTCGGGGATTGGATATCTGGCGATGAACGCCCGTGAATTCCTGCAAACCGACGTGGTAGTAGTGTCTATTATCCTGTACGCGATCCTTGGCAAACTGGCCGATATCGTGGCGCGTTCGCTTGAACATGTCTGGTTGCGCTGGCATCCAGCCTACCAGACTAAACGTGGAGAAGCCGCATGAGTGAACCGACTAGAATTCCTCAAGGCACGCCGGTTACGCTGGCGGGTATTGTTAAAAAATACGGTAACCGCACGGTCCTGAAAGATGTCAATTTACGCATTAATCCGGGGCAGTTTGTCGCGGTAGTCGGTCGCAGCGGCTGTGGTAAAAGTACCCTGCTGCGCCTGCTGGCCGGGTTGGAAAAAACCACTCAGGGTGATTTATTGAGTGGCAATGCAGAACTCAGCAAGGTTCAGGATGATACCCGACTGATGTTCCAGGACGATCGCCTGCTGCCGTGGAAGAAAGTGATTGATAACGTTGGGCTGGGCCTGAAAGGCAATTGGCGTCCGGCGGCTCAGGCCGCACTGGAAGAAGTTGGTCTGGCTGACCGTGCCAACGAATGGCCAGCAGCGTTGTCCGGTGGGCAAAAGCAGCGTGTGGCATTGGCTCGCGCGCTGGTTCATCGCCCTCGCCTGCTGCTGCTCGATGAGCCTTTGGGCGCGCTGGATGCGCTAACCCGTATCGAGATGCAGAGCCTGATCGAACGTCTGTGGCAACAGCACGGCTTTACCGTCTTGCTGGTTACTCACGACGTTAGCGAAGCGGTAACGGTCGCTGACCGAGTGATTTTGATTGAGCAGGGTGAGATAGGCCTCGACCTGCAAGTTGATTTGCCGCGTCCGCGTCGCCGTGGTTCTGTCAAACTGGCAGAGCTGGAAGAGCAAGTGCTGGAGCGCGTATTGCGCCCGCAACCGCCAGCCACAGAGGCCAAGGTCGCTCAGCGTTAACTCTTTATTATTAAAGAATAAAATCTGTTTATAAAATTAAGTTCTGAATCATGAACTCGGTTCGTGAACCATAAAAAAGGGCGACATCACTGTCGCCCTTTGCTTTTATATCTTTTATTCCATCAATCAGGCATCTAACGCCTTGGTAATTTTCTCGTACAAATCGCCAGAGAGATTCTCCAATCCTTTCAGCTTTTGCAGCGCCTGACGCATTAATGCCTGACGATGTTCGTCATAGCGTTTCAGGCGAATCAGCGGCTCAATCATTCGCGCAGCAACCTGTGGATTACGAGTATTCAAGTCAGTCAGCATCTCGGTAAGGAAAGCATAACCGCTGCCGTCTGCCGCATGGAATGCTGCCGGATTGCCTTGCGCAAAGGCGCCAATCAGCGAGCGAATACGGTTCGGGTTACCCATGCTGAATGAACGATGATTCAACAGGCCACGCACCTGCGCCAAGACATCGCTGGCAGGGCTGGTGGCTTGCAGAATGAACCATTTATCCATCACCAGACCATCCTGATGCCAGCGATTATCATAAGCCGTCAGCAAACGATCGCGGCAAGGCAGGTTGGCCGCTACGGCAGCAGACATTGCCGCCAGTGAATCGGTCATGTTATCCGCCTGCTCAAACTGCGCACTGACCAGCCTGTCGGCCTGAACCGGATCAGCAAATGCCAGATAACGCAAACACACGTTGCGCAGCGAGCGCTTACCAATGTCACCATGCTCAACGCGATAAGACGGCAAGCTGTTAGCGTGATACACCGCGAGGAACTCATCGGCCATCTCACCTGCCAGACAACGAGTAATCGACTCATGCACCGCGCTGATTGCTTCAGGATCGATAGTCTCAAACAGCTCGGCAATTTCGTTTTCTGACGGCAGAGTCAGGATCTGCGCTGCCAATGCGGGATCAATATTCTCGTCCAGCAACACCGCGCGGAACGCATCGGCAACATGCAACGGCAGCGACAGAGGCTGTTTCTGCTGGTGACGAGCCACGTTCAACTTGATATAAATCGCCAGTAAACTCTGCGCGGAATCCCAGCGAGAAAAATCGTTGGTTGCGTGCTTCATCAGGAAAGTCAGCTGATGGTCGCCATATTTATAGTCCAGCTTGACCGGCGCGGAGAATTCACGCAGTAAGGAAGGAATCGGCTGATATTCAACGTCTTCGAATACAAAAGTCTGCTCGGCTTCGGTTACGTTAAGCACGTTATTAACTTTCTGACCGTGCTGTTTCAGCGCAATCACTCCACCCTGAGGATCATAAAGCTCGATGTCCAATGGGATATGCAGTGGCAGCTTTTCGGTTTGATCCGGCGTAGCAGGCGTTTTCTGGCTTACGGTTAGCGTATACGTTTGTTTCTCAACGTCATAGTCATCGCGCACAGTCAGAATTGGCGTACCAGACTGGCTGTACCAACGGCGGAACAGCGACAGATCAACGTTGGAGGCATCTTCCATTGCCTGCACAAAATCGTCACAGGTTGCCGCACTGCCGTCGTGGCGTTCGAAGTACAGCGCGATCCCGGCCTGGAACTGCTTTTCGCCCAGCAAGGTATGCAGCATGCGGATCACTTCAGAGCCTTTCTCGTACACCGTCAGCGTATAGAAGTTATTCATTTCAATAACTTTATCAGGACGGATCGGATGCGCCATCGGGCTGGCATCTTCTGCAAACTGTGCGCCACGCATTACGCGAACGTTATCAATACGATTTACTGAACGGGAACCCAAGTCAGAGCTGAATTCCTGGTCACGGAATACTGTCAGCCCTTCTTTCAGGCTTAACTGGAACCAGTCGCGACAGGTGACGCGGTTGCCGGTCCAGTTGTGGAAATATTCGTGGCCGATAACCGCTTCGATGCCGAGATAGTCTTTATCGGTGGCGGTTTCTGCCTTGGCCAGCACATATTTGGAGTTAAAGACATTGAGGCCTTTGTTTTCCATCGCGCCCATGTTGAAGAAATCAACCGCGACAATCATAAAGATGTCGAGATCGTATTCCAGATTAAAGCGCGTTTCGTCCCACTTCATCGACTGTTTCAGCGATTCCATCGCCCAGTCTGCCCGGTCCAGATTGCCGCGATCGACAAAAATTTCCAGCGCAATATCGCGGCCGGAACGCGTCACAAACTTGTCGCGAAGTACGTCGAAATCACCTGCAACAACGGCAAAAAGGTAGCAAGGCTTCGGGAATGGGTCTTGCCATTTAATCCAATGACGACCGTCTTCAAGAGAGCCACCGTCAACGCGGTTACCGTTGGAAAGCAAGTAAGGATACAGCGTTTTATCGGCGACGATGCGCGTGCTGAAACGAGCCAGAACGTCAGGACGATCCAGATAATAAGTAATATGACGGAAGCCTTCTGCCTCGCACTGCGTACACAGCGCATCGCCTGACAGATAAAGCCCTTCCAGCGCCGTATTTTTCGCTGGATGAATTTTGTTGACCACTGCCAGCTCGAAAGCCTCCGGCAGGCCATTGATCACCAGCGTATTTTCACGCAACTGGTAGTTTGGCCAATCCTGACCATTAACTCGCAGGCTTATCAGCGTCAGATCTTCACCGTTTAACACCAAAGCAGCACCCTCAGCGCCTAAGCGTTTGATTTGGCTAACAGCGGTTACGGTAGTTGTCTGTGCATCAAGGTCGAAATCGAGGTCGATATCGGTGATGGTGTAATCTGGCGCACGGTAATCGTGACGATACTTTGCCTGCGGTTGTAATGTTGCGTCGGTCTGTTGTTCTGTTTGCAGCTGATCAGTCATAAAAGAACCTTTTGGCGTTTTCAGGAGGATACGCGTGACTCGAATTAAATAAACTTTATCACAGACGGTGAAAATTCCCAGATTGTAACCGGCTTGATGACGGCGACCGTTGAGCTTTTAGACGAAACAGTCATCACTCTGCAATAAAGATAAAAAATAACTCGCCTATGATTTCACCTTTTTTTAACTTTTTAGTGCCATTTCCATTAACACCGCAAATAAATAATTCCGTCTGTCTTGAATTCAAATTTGCTGATTAAACCCGGCATTAGCGCATGAAAAACTGTGATCAACTCCATGTATTTTATGCAAATTAACTGAAAAACATTAATTTCCAACAGGTTATTCACTTGCTAAGATTTATCAGAATTCCGTGTTTAATATCCTAAACAACGCACGTTTGGCCCTCGACTTCATGAGATGAATTATGCTGATATGAGAGTCCATTGACTTGATAATGCGGTATACTTATCGAACTTTGCCGCTTTTTTTCAGGCCTAAAATATTGTAATCCCAAAATAACTGGAGTCGCGGCAAGCGAATCGAGGGTGCAGAAGCTTACAGAAGTAAGAAAAATGTGCCGAGCGAGTTCAGCTAATGCCGTAGTGGCTTCAAGTATGAAGGGATAGTCTGTTTCTGACGAGGATGCTCGCGTGACCCGATTCGCCTCCCCGATTTTGACTTCGCTGTTAGATACCGATGCTTATAAGCTTCACATGCAGCAGGCGGTCTATCATCGATATGCTAATAGTCATGTTGTTGCCGAGTTCCGTTGCCGTGGCGACGAGTTGCTGGGCATCTATGCACAAGAAATCCGCCACCAGGTTGAGCTGATGAGCGAACTGGCGTTGACCGATGAAGAGTTTACCTATCTCTCCGGCCTGCCGTTCTTCAAACAGGATTACCTGCAATGGCTGCGCTCTTTCCGCTATAACCCTGAGCACGTAGAAGTCTCGGATCGACACGGGCATCTGCATATTCGTATCGCCGGTCCGTGGCGTGAAGTGATCATGTGGGAAGTTCCGCTGCTGGCAGTGATCAGTGAAGTGGTACACAAGCATCGTTCTCCAGACGTCACGCCAGAAATGGCTGTTGCCCAACTGCGCAAGAATTTACAGCAGTTCAGGCAGGAATCGGCGGATATCGATATTTCGGCGTTTAAGCTGATGGATTTCGGTACGCGTCGTCGTTTCTCCGGTGCGGTTCAGCGGGCGATTGTCAGAACGTTAAAAGAAGAATTCCCGTATCTGGTCGGTACCAGTAACTATGATTTAGCGCATAACTTGCAGCTGAATCCGGTCGGTACTCAGGCGCACGAATGGTTCCAGGCGCATCAGCAGCTGAGTCCGGTTCTGGCTAACTGCCAGCGTGAGGCGTTGCAGTCATGGCTTGATGAATACCCGAACCAGCTAGGTATTGCGTTAACCGACTGTATTACCATGGATGCATTCCTGCGTGATTTCGGCAGCAATTTTGCTTCGGCTTATCAGGGTTTACGTCATGATTCGGGCGACCCATTCGAGTGGGGCGAGAAAGCCGTGGCTCACTATGAGAAGCTTGGCATTGATCCAATGACCAAAACTCTGGTGTTCTCGGATAATCTCGATCTGGAAAAAGCGCTGGACCTGTATCGTCGTTTCCATAATCGAGTCAATCTGATCTTCGGTATCGGCACCCGTTTAACCTGTAACATTCCGCAGGTTAAACCACTGAACATTGTGATCAAGCTGGTGCAGTGTAACGGAAAACCGGTGGCGAAACTTTCAGACAGCCCAGGTAAAACTATCTGTCAGGATAAAGCGTTCGTTAAAGCGCTGCGCAAGGCTTTCGACTTACCGTTAGTGAAGAAAGCTTCTTAAGCTGATAATACCTCACCTCCTCACTGAAAAAGTGGGGAGGTAGCAGACTCTACTATTATCGATTGAACAGCTCCCATAACCGTTATCTCCAGCACATTCCCTCAGTACAACACCTCGAAATTGACTCAATCCGTTAATCCTCTTCTCCCTTATTCCTTTCCTCTATCTATATAGATAAAGAAGCGAAGGTTGAGAAGGAAAGGCTAGATAAGCCATTTTTTCGCCACTTTGCCCCGCTCCGCCATTGCCTTGCTTAGAGTTATCGCTGCAATGGAACAAATGTTGCGGTGAATGGGTGATTTCTGCTTGTGTCCTGAAAAACCCTAAGTAACATAGCAAAACCCCTTTTATAAAGGTGTGTGGCTTTTTAGCAGGTTTTTTAATTCGAATTTAAAACCATCGGTATCATTAGAACTATTTAAAGAGAGAAATCTATGAGCGTTGTGCCTGTAGTCGACGTACTGCAAGGCCGTGCTGCGGTTGACAGTGAAGTCACCGTACGCGGTTGGGTGCGTACCCGGAGAGATTCAAAAGCTGGCATCTCCTTCATCGCCGTATATGACGGCTCCTGCTTTAATCCGTTACAGGCCGTCGTTAATAATTCTTTGCCTAATTATCAGGACGAAGTGTTGCGCCTGACCACCGGCTGTTCTATCGAAGTTACCGGTATCGTTGTTGCCTCACCTGGCGAAGGCCAGAGCTTTGAGTTGCAGGCAACCGCTATCAAGGTTGTTGGATGGGTTGACGATCCTGATACTTACCCGATGGCGGCAAAACGTCACAGCATCGAATATCTGCGAGAAGTGGCTCACCTGCGCCCGCGTACCAACCTGATTGGTGCCGTGGCTCGCGTTCGTAACACTCTGTCGCAGGCGATTCACCGTTTCTATCATGAAAATGGTTATTTCTGGGTTTCGACTCCGCTGATCACCGCTTCTGATACTGAAGGCGCAGGCGAGATGTTCCGTGTTTCGACTCTGGACTTGCAAAATCTGCCTCGTACCGACAAGGGCGAAGTCGACTTTAATGAAGATTTCTTCGGCAAAGAAGCATTCCTGACCGTTTCCGGCCAGCTGAATGGCGAAACCTATGCCTGTGCGCTGTCCAAAATTTACACCTTTGGTCCAACCTTCCGCGCTGAAAACTCCAACACAAGCCGCCACCTTGCCGAGTTCTGGATGGTTGAGCCTGAAGTTGCTTTTGCCACGCTGGATGACATCGCGTCACTGGCTGAAAATATGCTGAAGTATGTTTTCAAAGCGGTTTTGGATGAAAGAGCTGACGATTTAGCCTTCTTCGCCGAGCGCGTAGACAAAGATGCTATTTCACGCCTTGAGCGATTTGTAACTTCCGATTTCGCCCAGGTCGACTATACCGACGCGGTGAAAATCCTGATTGATTCGGGTAAAAAGTTCGAGAATGACGTCTCATGGGGTATTGATCTCTCTTCTGAGCACGAACGTTACCTGGCTGAGCAGCACTTTAAAGCACCGGTAGTCGTTAAAAATTATCCTAAAGATATCAAAGCCTTCTACATGCGCATGAACGATGACGGTAAAACCGTTGCCGCTATGGACGTGTTGGCACCTGGAATTGGCGAGATAATCGGCGGTTCTCAGCGTGAAGAACGCCTGGATGTTCTGGATGCGCGTCTGGAAGAAATGGGCCTGAATAAAGAAGATTACTGGTGGTATCGTGATCTGCGTCGCTACGGCACCGTTCCTCACTCAGGCTTTGGTTTAGGCTTCGAACGCCTTGTTGCCTACGTTACAGGTGTACAAAATGTGCGTGATGTTATTCCTTTCCCACGTACTCCTCGCAGTGCAACCTTCTAATTAATTAAAAGTTATTAATTAAACAAATTTTGATACAAATTTAAGGCCAGCAATGCTGGCCTTTTCTATTTTCAAAGTTAGATCTTTGTCACAAAGTGCCTTTATTTTAATAATTTGTAACATAAATTTTCTAAATGAAACACAATTATGCGTTTAGTATCATTTATGCTGTGGATTAAGCTCATCCTCAATGGAACACTGCGTTCAGACACAGGAGACACCAAACTTTCAACAATAGTTCTGTAAATTATTGTAGGCAGTGGCAAGGTGTCCAATAAACTCCAATGAGGGTAATAATAAATGATGAAGCGCAACATTCTTGCAGTGGTTATTCCAGCCTTATTAGCTGCTGGCGCAGCTAATGCAGCCGAAATCTATAATAAAGACGGTAATAAGCTGGATCTGTACGGTAAAGTCGACGGTTTACATTACTTCTCTGGCGATGACGTCAACAATGGCGATGAGTCATACGTTCGTTTCGGCTTTAAAGGCGAAACGAAAATCAGTGACAGCATTACCGGTTATGGCCAGTGGGAATACAACATTCAGGCTAATAATTCAGAAGGTTCAGACGCGCAAAACGGTAATAAAACTCGTCTCGGCTTCGCAGGTTTGAAATTTAATCAGTATGGATCCATCGACTACGGTCGTAACTACGGCCTGATGTACGACTCTATCGGCTGGACCGATATGATGCCGGAATACGGCGGCGACTCAGGTTATTCAGATGGCTATCTGTCAGGTCGTTCGACTGGCGTAGCGACCTACCGCAACAATAATTTCTTTGGCCTGGTAGATGGCTGGAACTTTGCTGCTCAGTATCAGGGCAAAAATGATCGTGGCGGCGATGACGTAACTCGTGGCAACGGTGATGGCTACGCGCTGTCAACTTCATATACTTCTTCAATCGGTCTGGGTGTTGTCGGTTCCTGGTCTGAATCAAACCGTACTGCCGCTCAAAAAGATTTAATCTACGGAAATGGCGCAGACAAGGCCCGCAGCTGGGGTACCGCCATTAAGTACGATGCTAACAACATCTACGTCGCCGCTCTTTATACTGAAACACACAACGCAACGCGCTTCACTGATTCAAGCGGTAACGATGGTTTCGCTAATAAAGCAATCACTACCGAATTTATTGCTCAGTATCAGTTTGACTGGGGCCTTCGCCCGTCTGTTGCCTATGTACAGTCTAAAGGCAAAAACATCGAGAACATTGGCGATGCTAACCTGTACAAATACTACGAAGTTGGCGCGACTTATTACTTCAACAAAAACATGTCTACCTATGTTGACTATAAAATCAACCAGCTGAAAAAAGACAATGCTTTAGACTTACCGACCGACAACATTGTCGCGTTGGGTCTGGTCTATCAGTTCTAATTTAGACCTTTAGTAATAGCGCATAACTTAATTAACTTGAAAACAGTGCTCCGGCTACACGTTTCAAGTTATATAATCAGGCAGGGCTTTGGCTCTGCCTTTTTATTTCTCTAATTTCTGCTGACATTAAATACCATTAAATCGAAGTTTTTTTGCTCGATTGTGCGATCCGTTAGCAACCTTATTTTTATCAGGAAAACTAACGTCGATTATCAGTAAAATTAATGCTGATGGTCGGCTCACAACTCTTGTTTTCTTTTTATCGCAAACGGTTGGCAAAGACTTAATCAGGCGGTAACCTGAACGCCTATTTCTGTAAATAACAGGCCATGGAAGTATCCAATGTTTGAAAAAATCACTGCCGCACCTGCTGATCCAATCCTGGGTTTAAGCGATCTTTTCCGCGCTGACGATCGTCAGGACAAAATCAATCTTGGGATTGGTGTATATAAAGACGAAACAGGTAAAACGCCGGTTCTCGCCAGTGTTAAAAAAGCCGAGCAGTTCCTGTTAGAAAACGAAACCACTAAAACGTATCTGAGTATCGATGGTTTGCCGGATTTCGCCCAATGCACGCAAGAACTGCTGTTTGGTGCCGACAGTGAAATCATTCGCGACAAACGCGCTCGTACCGCGCAGACGCCAGGCGGCACCGGCGCATTACGTATCGCGGCAGATTTTGTTGCTACACAAACTGAGGCCAAACGCGTTTGGGTCAGCAATCCTAGCTGGCCGAACCACATTGGCGTGTTCTCTTCCGCAGGCCTGGAAGTTGCAGAATACAATTATTACGATGCTGAAAAGCATGCGCTAGACTTCGACGGAATGTTGAAAAGCCTGAGCGAAGCTAAAGCGGGTGATATCGTTCTTTTCCACGGCTGCTGCCACAACCCGACCGGTATTGACCCTACTGTTGAACAAT
Source organism: uncultured Gammaproteobacteria bacterium (assembly GCA_963747655.1). Taxonomy (GTDB): domain Bacteria; phylum Pseudomonadota; class Gammaproteobacteria; order Enterobacterales; family Enterobacteriaceae; genus Rouxiella. The sequence goes on from CAVVFS010000003.1 coordinate 100,218, forward strand.
GGCAACAGCTGGCCTCTCTTTCGGTGGCTAATGGTTGGTTGCCGTTGTTCGATTTCGCCTATCAGGGCTTCGCGAAAGGTCTGGAGGAAGACGCGCAAGGTCTGCGTATTTTTGCCGCCAAACATCGTGAACTACTGGTTGCCAGCTCTTACTCGAAAAACTTTGGCTTGTATAACGAGCGCGTGGGTGCCTTTACGCTGGTCACTGCCGATGCTGAAAACGCCGATCGCGCATTCAGCCAGGTTAAATCGGTCATCCGCACTAACTACTCGAACCCACCAGCACACGGTGCAGCCGTGGTAGCAACTATTCTGGGTAATCCGGAACTGCGTGCACAGTGGGAACAAGAGCTGAGCGATATGCGCCAGCGCATCCACAATATGCGCCAACTGTTTGTTAGCACCCTACAGCAAAAAGGTGCTAAACAAGATTTCGGCTTTATTATTGAACAGAATGGTATGTTCTCATTCAGCGGATTAACCAAAGATCAGGTTCTGCGCCTGCGTGCAGAATTTGGCGTTTACGCGGTAAACTCTGGCCGTATTAACGTGGCCGGTATCACGCTGGACAACATGGCACCACTTTGCGAAGCCATCGTCGCCGTACTGTAAGCGATTTTTAGGTAATAAAAAGCCAGCCGGTGATGTCGAGCTGGCTTTTTTTATATTGTGACCCGAACTCAATAGCGTTAAGGCGTTTTAAAGAAACGGGTTATTAAGTCTTTCATAGCCTAAATTCGACATTGGCCCATGCCCCGGCAGGAAAACAATATCGTCTCCCAGCGGCAGCAGCTTGGTTTTAATCGAATTAATCAAATCCTCATGGCTGCCACGCGGGAAATCACTGCGACCCACGCCACCCTTAAAGATCACATCGCCTGAAACGGCAAATCTTGCTGCATCGTTAATAAACACGATATGACCTGGCGTATGCCCCGGACATTCCAGCACCGACAAAATTTCTTCTCCAACCTTAACTAAATCACCCTCTGAAAGCCATTGATCCGGCGTGAAGGTGGCGCAATCTTCCAGTCCAAACATCCGCGCCTGTTCAGGCAGCGTGGCTAATAAAAAAGCATCTTCTTTATGAGGGCCGATAATAGGCACTTGATAATGCTCGGCAATTTCTGCGGCAGCGCCAACGTGGTCAAGATGCCCGTGGGTGAGCAAAACCTGAGTCACGGTGACCCCTAATGCGCTAACTTCACGTTTAATCTTTTCAGCGTCACCGCCGGGATCAACCACTGCAGCCTGCTGGGTCTGAGGACAATAAATAACTGAACAGTTCTGGCTGAATGCCGTAACCGGGATGATGTGATATTTCATTTGCTCTCCACGCATAGCCTACGTCCCTGTAGCTTCAGCCGTGTTAGCCGGATTTGCCTGCGAAAAACTGACCAGAGCCAGCATTTGCCAAACACAAACTTGCCGTTTAACTGTCGCCTCAGGGACGTGGGTTATGATTTTTTCCTGATTTTGCACCAGATTATGACCAAGTTCTATTCGGTCCGGTATCAATGTGCACAAAGTCACTTCGTGGATAATATCCTACACCACCCATCCGCATTTTTAACGCCGCTTTGCGGATATTTGCTAAATCAACGCCCTGGATGTGGAAATCCATCGCTTTGCCCAGCGTGTGGTAACTGTGTTTTGCAACGCCACTGCCCGGTTTGCGCAGCATATTATTGGTTGCGACAGTACGATAACCCGAAACCAATTGGACTGGCTTATTAGTGCCGAGTGCGATTTGCAGACGATAGAGGTGATCAAAGAGTTGAGGGTCGATCTTGGTAACCTGACCGCCAGCACGATAATCGCGGAACAAATGATTTAATCGCGCCAACTCATCCGTGTTGTACTGCTTACCATCAAAAAACTCAGTTTTGAGGGTTTCACCAGTGTGGAGGTTGTTAATCACCAAAACGCGCGGTCTTGGCGTTGAAAGCATAGCAAAAGCTTCGCGGGGAAGCATCGCTGCGCCCATGGCCGCACCACCAAGTGCAAGCCATCTACGACGATGTTTATCTATTTGGTCCATGAACAGTCAATTACCCGATAGCTATATCAAAAAGAAGGTTATTACTCAGGGCTAGATTTTGGCCCCTCGCAACCTTAACCGCCTCGAATAGACGAGTCAACCGGGTGAAAAGTCAGCGAGAACGCCTTCTTTCACCCAGTATGACTGTTTCGAGTCAGTCTTTCAGACAGTTATCAGGTTAAATTTGCTGCATTTATTAAAGTAATTTTTCCGCCTGTGACAAGATTTGTGCGCCAGATCTCACGGTGGAATCATAATTGTAAATATCTGTACGGAATTGCGGCTTACCATCTTCCGCGACCCAAGCGGTCAGATAGAACAATTTTACCGGTATATGATGGCGAATCGGCACAAATGTCGTGCTGCCGCCCTGTACCGTTGACGAAATACGGGCATCATTCCAGCCGGTGTCCTGCAACAACATATTGGCGAGCTCAGAGGCTTTATTGACACGAACACAACCCGAGCTCAAGGCTCGAGAATCCAGCTTGAACAGATTATGGTTCGGCGTGTCGTGAAGATAGATGGCATCTGAACTCGGCATATTGAACTTGTAACGGCCTAAAGCGCTCATGGCACCGGCTTCCTGACGAACCCGATACGGGAAATGGTCTGGTGAAACCGTGCTCCAGTTGATGCTCGCAGGATTAATGACCTCGGCATCGCTGTTCCAGCCTGATAACAGCTGGAAGCCGTGCTTTTGCAAATAACCCGGGTCATGCATTATTTTCGGCACAATATCTTCGCGCACCAGAGACGTTGGCACATTCCACGGCGGATTCAGCACAACATTACTCAACACACTGCTCATCAACGGCGTCTTGCGACTCGGCCTACCGACGATAACTCGCGAGGCCAAGACTTCACTGCCATTAAGGTAGTATTTCAGCGAATAGTTAGGGATGTTGACCATAATGCCGGTCGTGACATCACCCGGTAAAATACGTAAACGCTGAATATTTAGCGCCAGCAAGGTAGCACGCAAACGCGGCGAGGCATTGAGCCACTGACGCGTACCCGGGCCGATAACTCCATCCGTTGCCAGCCCCTGCCATTTCTGAAATCGTTTTACTGCATCAACTAATTGAGGCGTATAAATGTTGTCAGAAACAGTGACAGTCGGCGCGTTACCCGTTTGCGTGGCTGGAGTCTGAGTTGAATCTGGCGTCGGCGTTGAGGTTACGTCTTGCACCGAGGTTGCAGAAGGGCTGACTACTGGCGTCGGTTTCTGCGCTTTGTCGGCGCTTTCATCGACGGAGAAATCCTCAACATTATTGTTGGTCGGATTAGTTGCGATCGTTTCAGCCGTCGGCGCTGGCGTTGAATTATCATTCACATCAATCATTGAGGCACTGCGAGCCAGAATTTGGCGCAGTACCGGCACGTCATCACTCACCTGCCCCGGTCGAAGACTCACTTTGCTGGTCAACTGCGGCCAGCTCTGGGTATCTGCCAGTAAGGTTTTCAACGCAGCATGCATTTTCTTGTACTGCGGGTTCTGCGGCTCTAGCGTGGTGACGAACCGGGCCGTCTCATCATGTCGCACCGCACGCTGCCATTGTTCAATCGCTTCCAACGGCGGCGCACTTACTTTATAAGGCGAATTATTATACAGCCAGTTGCTGCCGTTCGCCTCGACTCCACGGGTAAATTGCAGGTAGCCCAACATGGCATCAGATAACACCAGGTCACGCGTCATTCCTTTGACTCGCGGATCGGTAAGCCATCTGACCCATTGAGTAAACTGTGGCTGAATACCAGAAAGCGCCACCTCGGCCAACTGCTGTTGGAATTCATGCACTGCGTCTCTGTCTTGCCACATCGGCTGCATATGATTAGCCATATACAACGAGGACAGAGTTGAAAGATACAGCGGTTTCACCCCAACCGGCAGCTCAGCCTCCAGATGGCTCATACTTTGTACACCGGAAAGCGTGGTATTTCTGACCGGCGTCGCCGCATAGCTTTGGGTTAATGGGGCAATACTGGCTGCCAGCAAACTACTGGCTATCAGCACCCTGAGAGACTCATTACGCTTAAGCATCATCCCCTGCCTCACTTAAATACCATAAAATAACTGCCGGAAACTGCCAATAGATTAAGTATATAGACAGAATCTCAAATTGCTCAGGTCGACAACACAATTGCCTCCTCAGTCATAAGGAGACTCTATGTTAGCCGCTGTACAAATTAAAGCCTCGCGAGGTGCTTTATTGTTTTTAAGGTATTAAACGAGCAAAAAAGCGACAAATGCCTCTTTATCACCACTTTTAAGCGCATTGAGTGCTAATTTTTCTCAAAAAAACAAAAGCCCCAACCAATATTATTCGGTTGAGGCTTTAAATTGAGCAATATTTTTTGCTGACTATATTGCAACTAAATATGCCTTAAGGCTTTCAGCTGCGAAAATCAGCCCTCTGCGGCAATATCTTCCGCCGGTATTTCTGCCGCTGGAAGCTCGGCTGCAAATCCTCGTAAACCCACCACGTGAACGTGTTCAGTGTTCTGGAAGACTTTACGAACCAGCTTATAGGTCGTGCCTTTTTCTGGACTGATATTTTCCGGTGCTGCGATAATCAGCTGCATCTGCAATCTGTCGCACAGCTCGAACAGCGTAGCGATGGACTTGGCATCCAGACGCGCGGCTTCGTCGAGGAACAACAGGCGACAAGGGGAAATATCCTTACCGCGCAGACGGCTAGATTCGTCTTCCCAACTTTGTACTACCATCACCAGAATCGACATGCCGGTACCAATCGCCTCACCGGTCGACAGCGCACCACTCTCGGCACGCAGCCAACCGTCAGAACCTCGGTTAACTTCCACTTCCATCTCAAGATAGTTGCGGTAGTCCAGCAGCTCTTCGCCGATAGTTTGCGGCGTGCGTTGTCCCATATCAATTTGCGGATTCAGACGCTGATACAGCTTCGCCAAAGCCTCGGAGAAGGTCAGGCGGTTGCTGGTAAACAGGTCCTGATGCTGCTCCTGCTGCTCGGATAATACGTCGAGCAGGCCAGCATGCGCCTCACGAACGTTGACGTTCAGACGGACACTTTTCACCTGTCCAAAGGCCACGGCCTGTAATCCCTGGTTCAGCTGGCGAATTCGATTCTGCTCACGCTGAATGGTTTTACGGATGATATTGGCCACGCTTTTCGAGCTAATCGCCAGCTGTTGTTCGCGCGCGGTCAATTCTTCGGTCAGACGGCCCAGCTCGATTTCCATCTGTTCGATGGCCTCGACCGGATCGTCAGTGCGAATAATGTCCTGACGAATACGTTCACGTAAATGCTGATAAACCGCAATATAGAACTGAATTTTGCGTTCCGGGCGTTTCGCATCTTCCGACAAACGCAGCACATCGCGCAGATGTTCATTGTCTGCCACTGCCAGACGCAGCGCACCCAGAGATTTATCCGACATGGAACGCAGCTCGTCGCCGTCCATATAGGCCAACTCGCGACGGTGAAGACGGCGTTCGACGCCATTGTCTTTCACCAGACGCATCACCGCGCACCAGCCCGCTTTTGCCGTGACAACGTGCTCACGACTCTGATAGTAATCGCGCTCAAGCTTGCGAAGTTTCTTCTGCAAGTTTTCCATCTCGGCTTCACAGAAAGTAATCTGTTTTTCGAGCTGGTTGCAGCGCGCACGGTTAGTGCTCAGCATCTGATGCAGTTCGTCACGACGGGCGCGAGAACGGGCTTCGGCATTAGGATCGGCTTGCACACCAATGTCTTGCAGCTCTTGCGCCAGCTCTTTCAGCATGTCACGTTTAGCTTCGAACGAGCTTTTCAGCGACGCCAGAACCTGACTGTATTGAGTCAGCTGAGTCTGATGCTGACGCACCTGCTCACGCGCTCGGCTGCGTTCTGCTTCGGCGCTTTCAAGGCGGCTACGTAACTTGTCATTCAAATCTGAGTTTTCAGTCAACATACCGGCAGAGTCGGTATAGCTGAAGTGCGCACGACGCTGCACGACTTCTGTCAGAGAAAACGCCTGCTGCTTGGCCAGACGCTGTGCGTGCTGTGCCTGAGCGTAATCTTCTTTTAACTGCTCGTGTTGTTCAGGATCGCTTTGCAACACCGAAACCAGCGGCTCCAGCTTGCTCAGCGAAACGCCGTGCTGCTGAATAAAGCGAGCCGCATCCTGGGCTTCATCCAGCTCTTCACGAATTTCGTCTACGCGATCGATTAACGTTTCATCACACAACAGGCCAACACGCGGTTGCAGCTTGTTAAGCAAAGCCGCGGCTTCTTTTGCCTGTTCATACTGTTGGCGCTGCTGCTGGTTCTGGCCTTCATGAGTGCTTAATGCACGCTCAAGCTCGCCGCGACGACCGCTCAGCGAACGAATATCGGCTTCTGGATCGGAATCAAAAGCAACGGCCAAATGACTGCCGATAAAGCGGCTAAATGCCTGATGCAAACGCTGGATTTTTTGTACGTCGAAAGACAGATTCGCATAACGTTCGGCCAACGTTTCACGCTCTTTATTCAACACTTCCAGACGGTTTTCACGCGCGGCGCGGCCAAACAGCGGCACCTCTGGGAAATGGGAATAACGCCATTGGCGATCGCCGGTTTTCACCAGCACCGCTTTTTGCATCTCTTCAACCGCAAACACGCTATCGTCAAACGACTGCGGATCGCCTTCGACCAGATACAAGTCTTCCGGGCAATCGTCCAGACCGTCTAACTGATCGCGAATACGCGACAGATCAGGCACGACGATCGCATGACGTGACGGGCCATACAGCGCAGAGAAGTAAGGCGCATCGTCGATGGTCACATCATCATAAATTTCGGACAACAGCACGCCGCCAAAACGCTCGGCAAGAGCAATCATCCGCGGATCTTCGGCACCGCTCGGCTGACTCAGGCGAGTAATCTGCCCTTCAATTTTACGCTTGCGTGCCGCGACCTGGTCACGTTCAACCGTAGTATCGCGCTCGGTTTCAAGCAGCTGCTGCATGAACTCGGTAACCTGCTGGCTACTTTCCAGCGCTTCTTTGCTCTGCTCGCTTAACTGGCTCAGAGCATCCTGCGCCGCCAGCCATACCGGAGCACGGGTGGTCAGCTCACGAATACGTGCCTGAATTTGCTCAAGTTCCTGACGCATTTCCATGCGACGTTCACCCGCCTGCGAAACGGTGACCGACAGCTCTTCAATCTGCACATCCAGCTCGCGCTGAAGTTCGTCGAGATCTTCCGGCTGCACGTCTTGCCCGGTGCGTTTGCAGAATTCTTGCAGCTGACGCTCGGCATCTTGCTGCTCGCGCAAACGCCCTTCCAACTCGGACAGGCGCATACGCAACGGCTCAACGCGTTCGGCCTGATGCTGCTGGGAAGACCAGTCACGCAGCAGTTCGCGGGCAGTTTGCCAGGCTTCGCTACGGCTGACTTCACCGGCAATTTTCACCACCAGCTGATAAGCGTTTTCAAACTGGCTGTGTGCGGCCTGCGCCACGCTCATCTTTTGCTCGAGCATCAGCAGAATTTCGGTCGCTTCCTGCTCACGGCCGTGGAAGGTTTCTAACCAGTCTTCACTGTTTTCAATACTTAAATCAGGCAGTTGGCATAGTTCGCGGGCGCGCTTGATAGCCTGCAACGCCTGTTGATACTGAATGGCACGAGTCTGTTGCACATCCAGCGCTTGCTGGTAATCGGCCAGCTGGCTTTTCAGTTCATCGACTTCCAGCTCAGCCGCTTCAGCACGGGCTTCATGCTCGGCGTGCAGCTCGCTGGATTCGGCGACCACTTCATTCTGCTCTTCGAGGCGATAGGTCAACTCTTCTAAATCAGACTGATAACGCTCGATTTTTTCCTGCTGGCGCATCGCGGTCTGCACCAGATTCAGGTGATCGCTGGCTGCCTGATAATCGGTTTCAAGGTCACTTTGTGAACCACTCTGTTCGGACAACTCGCGCGCCATCTCAACGTGGCGATATTGCTCGCTGGCAAGCTGTTTACGACTGGTCAGAAGTTCATTACGCAGCACCAGCGCGCCGTCGAGATGAATGCGACGCTCGTTGGCGTGGCGCATATAGTCGGCGGCAACATAAGAAGTGGCTTCTGAAATCAGATGCTTGAACAGGTCACGGTCTGACTGGGTAACGCGAATCGCTTCCAGCGTCATGCGGTTTTCGCGCAGCGCCGCTTCCATGTCCTGGAAAGCCTTGCGCACACCGCTATTTTCCGGCAACAGATAGTCACGCAGGGAGCGAGTAATTGCGCTGGAGATCCCGCCGTACAGCGAGGCCTCAATCAGGCGATAGAATTTGCTACGATCGGAGGCTGAGCGCAGACGACGTGGGATAATCCCCAGATCGAACATCAGCGAGTGATAGTCAGTAATGGAGTTAAATTGCTTGAACTGCACTCCTTCCATCGCTTCGACGCTTTCTTTCAACTCTTGCAAAGACAGCACGCGCGCCTGACGTTCACCCACGGTTTCGGTCAAAATTTCCGTTGGCTGAATCGAGGTCGGCAAACCCTGAATGGTGAAAGGCTTGATATCGACTTTGCGATCGCGACCGGCAACCTGCTGCAAACGCACGCCAACAATCACGCGCTGATGGCGCGAGTTAACCACGTCGAGAGTCGAATAACACACCCCGGCACGCAGCTTGCCGTGCAGGCCTTTGTCGCGCGAGCCAGACGTAGCCCCCGCTTCGGTGGTGTTACGAAAATGCAGCAAGGTCAAATCAGGGATAAGCGCCGTGACAAACGCGGCCATGGTGGTTGATTTACCGGCACCGTTACCGCCGGAAAGCGTAGTCACTAACGCATCGAGATCAAATGTACGGGCAAAGAAACCGTTCCAGTTAACCAGCGTCAGCGAGCGAAATTTACCGCGTTCAATCATTCGTGTTCATCCTCTGCACCTTCCGGCCCATTGTCTGCCTGCGATTCGCTTTCGTCATTTTCATCATTGAGCGACAGGCTGTTTTCAATTGGCATCGCCTCGCCATCACGGATCATGCGCAGCTGGGCTTCGCGGGCATCATCACCGCTGCGCACGTCTGCACCAAAGCGAAATACGGCTTCGGTGATCCTGAATTTAGTGCTGTCAGCGCCCATGAAATAAACCATGCCAAGCCTGCGCAGACGGTTGAGCGAGGTTCTGACTTTCTCGTGAAGTTTTTGTCTGTCGAGATCTGAACCCGTTGAGCGCTGATTAACGAATTTGAGCAGTTTGCTTTCATCAGCCAAACTCAGCAATTCATCATATAACTCCTGCTGAGTAAAAATGCCTTCATGCGCCAGTCGCTCTGGACTAAGGTACAGATAACAAAGGATTTTACCCACCATCATATCCAACTCAGACAACACTGAGCGCGGGATAAGCGTGGTTGAACGCGGACGCAGATAGAAGAAACCTTCCGGCGCACGGATCAGCTCAACGCTGTAACGGCTGTAAAAGAGTTCGATTTCATCCTGATAATCCATCAGGAAAGCGTGGTTATCTAATTCATCAATACCGATATGACGGCCAGAACGAAGCTGACTATCGAGAGCCGGAAACAGGGAATTAGCCAACGCCTGTGCCAGCTTGGCTGGCATTATTTGTTCAATATTTGTCGATGACATGGGCCTGCACCTTGGCTCCGTAATCATTGATTGCCTGCCACTGTGCCGGCAACCCTGAAAAATCTGCTTCAGCCACACCGAGGCGTACTGCCTGGTCGACCATAATTCGCGCCACATCAAAGTGGCGCACGCGTGGATACTGTTCGAGATAGTCGCGCATCACCAGTCCCAGATTCAGCGGCACTTTATCTTGCTGATAGACAAGCAAGGCTTTTTCAATCAGTGCTGCCAGCTGTTCGCGGATTTCACTAAACTCTTCAAACTCGAGATCCGCCGGCAGTTCGCCGGTCACTTCGTCACTGCGCAGTGCCAGCTCTTCGTCGCGCATATCAAGCAGGCGATCGGCATTGGCAAAGGTGAGTGTCCACGGACTATCAAAATAATTTTGCACCGACAGACGAAGGCGTTGAGCAAACACGCGATTTTTGTCCATGTCGATAGCGGTGCGAATAAATTTGTGTACGTGGCGGTCATAGCCAATCCACAGATCGATAGCCTGTTGACCCCAGCTGGTGATTCGGTCCAGCTTGTTTTGCAGGTCATAAACCAGCTTGTCGATAAAGCCCAGATCTTCCGGCCCTGTCAGAGTGGCGTCTTGAATGCGTAACAGATGCGCCTGCAGCAAATCGCCCGCGGCCTCAAGGGTATCCTGAAGTTCTCGCAGCGTTCCCGAGGTTTCATTTAGCAGCAATTCACAGCTCGAAATCGCCGCACGCCAGTCTTTACTGAGCAGCGCTGCGATATCATCTTTTACGCCTTGCTGCTGCTCGTCCATGATGCGTTGGGTCATGTCGATGCTGTCAAAAATTTCGGCGACGGAGTATTTCAGAGGGGCAAAGACGTTACGATGCCAGTGGAACTCGTCGCCACCTTCATCGGCCGCATCCGCTGCACGCTTAAGTTCCTGAGCAACAATCGATAACTGCATTGACAGGCGCAGGGTAGAAAACTCGCGCTGACGAATATAGTAATCGGTAATGCCAATCCCAAGCGGTGTTAAACGATAAATGGCGTGACCGTCTGCCTGTTCACTGACAAATCGGTTTATTAATCGTTGGCGCACCATGTCATTGATGGCGTTATTGGCACGCACGGCAATGGTTTCGTTGGTTTGCTCAAACCCCTTGCTGACGTGGCGAAAAGCATCGATCAATTCGCCCTCGCTCATTTCTCCGTCAAGACGTTCGCCGTTTAGTGTGGCAATCGCCAGAAGAAAGGCCAGTCGTTCCGTCGGCAATGAAATTGAGAAATCATTTTTACGTGCCCAGGCGACCAGTTCAGGGACAGTCTGGGAAAATTCACTCATAATTCGTCCTTCCGATCGGGTTTGTGCGCCATCACGTGGATATAGCGCCCCAAACTAACAAAAGGCTCCTGTCGGCAATAACGCTGTTCCAGCGCCAGAAGCTCGTCAAAATCCTGCTTATGCTGCTGCCTGTTTCGCAGATAATCGTGGAAAACTCTCACGCCGGTTTTGCCGGTTATCTGCAATCCCATCTCTTCCAGCCACTGGTAAACCTGATTAGGTTCCAGCGGGTGATCGGGGAGCAACGAGCTTTTTTTAATTTTAGGTAATCCTGCTTCGACATGGCCAAAATTACCCAGCACCATGTGGCGCATCAACAAACCGTTGACGTTATAAAACATCAAAGATAGAGCACCGCCGGGTAACAGGCAGTCGTTCAATGCCTTAAGTGCCTGCTGAGGTTCAGCCAGCCACTCAATCACAGCATGGAACAATATCAGATCAACCGGCTGTTCCAAATACTGTGCAATGTCCTGCGCCGGACATTGTACGAATTGCATGTTGTCGCTCACACCTTTCTCGGCCGCCGCGACCTTCGCACGCTTGATCATCTCACCTGAAAGATCGCACAACAATACCTGATGTCCTAAAGCAGCCAGTTCGCAGGCCATTTGACCTTCGCCGCCGCCGGCATCGAGTATACGCAAAGGACGCTGGGGAAGCTCTGTTAAAAGCTGCCTCAGGTCTTGTCCAAGAACGGCCTGACGAATTTGCCCTTTAGTCGTCCCATAGATATTGCGCGAAAATTTTTCTGCCATATCATCGAAGTTACGGCCCTGAGGTGACGGTTGTTCCACCTCGATACGTTTTTTCTTGCTCAATTTTTTGCTTTTACCTGGGTATTACCCTAATTAATTGGCGTCGTACCATTACGTTGGCCGGGTATGGAAGAACCGTTCAATTTGCTATTTTGGCACAGCCTGACAGAGAATAAATCATCCTGACTGATAATCTCGCCCGGATGCCGTTTTTTCACCCAAAAGGAAGTAAATATCGATGCTTTTTATTCTGAAAAAAATTGTAGGCGGCTTTTTGATGCCTCTGCCCTTTTTGTTATCACTGATGGCACTGGCCCTGTTTTTTCTCTGGTTTACGCGCAAGCAAAAAACAGGAAAAGTGATTTTTTTATTAAGTTGGCTGTGTCTGGGGCTTCTAAGCCTGCAACCTGTTGCTGATAGCCTGTTAGGACCGGTGGAAAATACCTATCCGACATATCATGGTCAGGGGCCCGTTAACTATGTGGTCGTGCTGGGCGGTGGCTACACTTATAACCCAAAGTGGGCGCCTAGCTCCAATATGGTTAATAATTCTCTGGCGCGCTTAACCGAAGGGTTCAGGATTTACCGGATGAATCCCGGTTCGAAGATGATTTTCACTGGTGCGGCGGCTATTGGTAACCCCATGAGTACCGGTCAGGTGGGTGCGATGACTGCCGAGAGCCTGGGTGTTCCGGCTAAAGATATTATTATCCTCGACCAGCCTAAAGACACCCATCAAGAAGCGGAACAGGTTGCTAAAACCATTGGGCATCAGCCGTTTGTTCTGGTTACTTCGGCCAATCATCTGCCGCGTGCCATGGTATTTTTCCACCAACAGGGTTTAACGCCAATCCCCGGCCCAGCCAATCAATTGGCTATCGACTCACCGCTTAATCCATGGGAAAGAGTCATTCCGTCCTCGCTTTACCTGATGCACGCCGAAGATTTTTGGTATGAATTTGTTGGCAGAATTTGGCAGGCTATTAGCAGCAAGGATGTGGCAAGCGAATCTCAGCCATCAACTGCGAGTCAGTAAGTTGAATTAATAGTGAAGGGTTAATTGCGAAAAGTTAATAGCACAGGACTTATAGCGAAGAGCTTATTGCAGGAAGGAGACGCACCGTTCTGAGTAGAGCGGTGCGTAATAAGCAGAAGCTTTTTATTGGCAAATAATTGCCAGCAAAGGGTTTATCAGTGAAGAGGTTTAGCAGCAAAGAAATCACGCACACGCTGCAAATCTTCCGGAGTATCAACACCCACAGAAGGAATGGCTTTCGCTACGGCGACGTGAATTTTCTCGCCATACCACAGCACACGCAGCTGCTCTAAAAGCTCGATTTTCTCAAGCACGCTCGGCTCCCATGCCACATAGCGGCGAATAAAGCCGGCACGATAGGCATAAATTCCGATATGGCGCAGGAAAGTATCGCCGATAGTGTCTTTCGAGCTAGAGAAACGCTCACGATCCCACGGAATAGCCGCGCGTGAAAAATATAGCGCGAAGCCCTGGGCATCCATCACGACTTTAACTGCATTCGGATTAAAGGCTTCTTCGGCATCTTCAATAGGCACGGCCAGAGTCGCCATGCCCGCGCCGCACTTAGCGAGGTTATCCGCAACCTGATGCACGATGACAGGAGGAATTAACGGCTCGTCGCCCTGCACATTAACGATGATTTCGTCATCACTAAAGCCACACAGATCAATCACTTCGGCCAGACGTTCAGTGCCAGACTGGTGATCTGCGCGAGTCATGCAAACCTCTCCGCCTGCTGCCTCAACCGCGATTTTAACGTCTGGATGGTCTGTCGCCACGATCACTCGTTTAGCGCCAGACTCTCGTGCCCTATCCATCACGTGCACAATCATTGGCTTGCCATTAATGTCGGCCAGCGGTTTACCCGGCAGTCGGCTCGACGCGTAACGAGCTGGAATAATGGCAATAAAACTCATGGATGGATCTCGTCAGCAGACAATGAACGCGCTTCCACTTCGAGCAGCACTGGAATGCCGTCACGAACCGGGTAAGCCAGACCATCGGCTTTGCATACCAGTTCCTGGGATTCTTTATTAAAGTACAGTTTGCCGTTGCAGACTGGGCAAGCAACGATTTCAAGTAAACGATGATCCATAGTTCCTCCATGAGGCGTAAAAAGAGCACTCACTCTGTGTCGAAAAGCCGACGGCAGGCAAGTCATTATGGGTGCAGAGAATAACACAGCGCCTACCGGTCAAGCCAGATCCCAGGCGTCGCCCCAACATTCTCTTAAAACTTGCGGGATATTTGCTGTCACAACCTGACTTGCTCCCTGCCACTGAGCAAAACGGCTAATCGCCTGCTGCACATCGCGGGATCGGCGAGATCCGACCTTTATACCGGGTTCCAGATGAAGACTTTTGATTTCCAGTATTCCGGTTTTACGATGCATTTTGGCATCCGTCCGACCAATAATTTCACCACGATTAAGAATAGGTAAAGTGAAATAGCCATATTTACGCTTGGCCTCTGGCGTGTAACATTCAATGCGATAGTCAAAGTTGAATAGCTCCAGCGCCCTTTTGCGATCCCAAACGACTGGATCAAACGGAGAAAGAAGCGTGGTGAGCGTTGAGCTGATTTTCCCCACCTCTGCCTGTTCGAGCAAGCCAAAACTTGAGTTGTGCACATACATCGGCTCAGTAAAGCCTGCTACCTGGACTTCTTTGACTAACCCTTGCTCGAGCAGTTGAGCGGCGAGTTTTTTACTGTTAACGCGCTTGAGTCGATAATAGTCTGCCAACCATTCAATCTTGAAAATCCCCAGCGCCTGAGCGGAGCGGCAAAGCATTTCGAATTCGGCAGCCTGCTGGTCCAAAGCCTGCGTCGCATCATCCCACTGCGGGAGAATATTTTGCTGTAAATCGTAAACACGATGAAAATTGCGACGTTCGGCCACCATCAATTCACCGCGGGTAAACAGCGTTTCCAGATGGCGCTTATGCGGCTTCCAATCCCACCATCCGCTGCTTCCACGCTTATCGGCGGTGAAATCAGCAGAGCGCACCGGGCCTTTTTCAGCAATTAACTGCAGCAACGCCTGAATATCGGACTGATGTTCGGCAAACCACTGCGGATTAAATTTCCATCCCATATTATGTGGGTTAAGCATCCTGTGACGCAGTAAACGATAATCTTCAATTGGAATAAAGCAGGCCTCATGGGCCCAATACTCGAATATTTTGCGTGTGGAGAGAGCAGTTTCTAGCCATTTGGCAGGATAGTTGCCCAGGCGGCTAAACAAAACAAGGTAAGGACTGCGAGCAACTACACTGATGGTATCAATTTGCAGCAGCGCCATATGCTGGATAGCTGAAACGACATCGTCAGGTGTTGGCTGATTTTTGCGTGGGTGTTGGAGTTGTTGTGCAGCGAGATGAATTGTACGAGCGGCAGATAATGAGAGGCTGGCAGTAGGCATATCGATATCCGTGATTGGAGGCGGAGCCTGATTTCATCTGTTTAAATGAAAGCAGCGCATTTGACCAGTATACGGATATCGATACCACATTTTTGTCAGGGGGTAAAATTCACCACCGCTGATTTACTCTTACTAGAACATCTATCACAGGATAATCTATCCGACTATCTTAGTAACAATCTATCTTAATGACAGTGCCTGGCTCGCGGAAAACGTCAGCTTAGAAAGCAATAACGTCAGCGGCCGCTGGGCCATGAGAAGAACTATTATAAATAGTAAATTCTACGCTTTGGCCGGCATTCAGAGATTTACTACGTGTCGCAATTGAATTGCGGCTAACATAAATTTCAGAAGTACCGTCGAGTGGAGAAATGAAACCGTAGCCTTTAGCCTGATTAAACCATTTCACTAAACCCATTTTTAACATCATAATTTTATTTCCTTTTTTGGGCATCCATGACAACGCTTATTATTATTGTTCGGATGCGCTGGCCCATTCTAAAGTTATTCTTATAAACACCTCTAATGAGCACATATTAACCCGCCATTGGGGAGGGTATTTTTATACGATAAATCGACGCATCTCTTTGTGTTCGTTAAATTTGACAACACGTATCAAACATAGTTCACGCAGCGCGATTCATCAAGCTTTGCAATGGCATATTCACTATGATCCATCGACTTGTTGACTATGATCAAGAAAGTTACTTATGGGAGGTGGTCAGAAGTTTCGACTTATTGCGGAATCATGCTTTTTTGCGAATCAGCTTATTGGTAGTCAATAAGAGTAAATCACACAAAGAGATAACGTATTTGGGAGGAACAACTAATTTTTAGGGTTAACACACAAATCAGTGAACTACTGGAGGGATGCTAACGATACTGTCTCATAAATAGCCCTTCAACTTCATAGGCTGTGACGTATTAACTCATAAAACGAATCGCCGGTCAAGTTTTCGACAGGGGAAAATGATAAACCAAACGCAACTCTAAAAAATATCCTTTTAATACAAAATGATGAGTTATTTAATTATTCCAGGCTTTAAATATTTCGCTATTGCTTACTCACGATTTCGCTGAT
Source organism: uncultured Gammaproteobacteria bacterium (assembly GCA_963747655.1). Classification (GTDB taxonomy): domain Bacteria; phylum Pseudomonadota; class Gammaproteobacteria; order Enterobacterales; family Enterobacteriaceae; genus Rouxiella. Next base: position 116,453 of record CAVVFS010000003.1, read on the forward strand.
TCGATCGAGCAAAATTGAGGCGTCAGGCTCAGCAATATGTGCATCGACCGGCAAATACCACCAATTCCCCTGCGCGAAATTACGGCATTTCACCGCGTCTTTTTCAGTCATTAATAACGTTTGCTGGCCCGTTGTTAAGGCAGCAAGTTGGGTCGACTGATAAGCCTGGTGATCGGCAAAGGGCACTTCTTTATGAACCGTCACGCCAAGCTGACGCAATGTGGCAAAAAAACGCGGAGGATGACCAATACCCGCCATTGCAACTACGTCATTCAAGGTGTTTGCGGCGCGCGTTTCACCAGTCAATAAATTGATTGCTGAACCTGCCCGCAAGAGCATACCGATTTCACCGCCCTGCTCCTGACCGCTGCCGTTAACTATTACCGCATCGACACTGCGAAGCCTCGACGCCCTTTCCCGCATAGGGCCTGCCGGTATCCAATGGCCATTTCCAAAACGACGAACGCCATCAACCACCACGATTTCAAAATCTCGCTGCAACGCGTAATGCTGCAAGCCATCATCAGTAATGATGACATCAACGGGGAAAGTATTTAGCAGCGCTTTTATCGCATCTGAACGGACTGGCGAAACCGCGACCGGCGCGGCGGTACGTTGAAAAATCAGCACAGGCTCATCACCGGCTTGCGCGGTCGTCGAGGTGTTATCAAGCACTAAAGGATAGCTTTCAGCCTTACCGCCGTAACCGCGAGAAACGACACCTACGCGTAATCCTCGTTGTTGCAACTGCTCGACCAGCCAGATGACAACGGGCGTTTTGCCATTGCCTCCAACGGTGAGATTGCCGACAATCACCACCGGCACCGGTGATCGCCAGCTTTTCTTCCAGCCTTTTTTATAGCAAAAGCGCAGCGTCAGGGTGATCAATCCGTACAGCCAGCTCAGCGGTATCAAAAACCGATAAAGCTTGGATTGACCCGACCAGATGCGCTCAATCATTGGCCAAACTGCATCCGATGAAGCTGGGCATAGGCGCCTTGCTTAGCAATTAACTCTTCATGACCGCCCCGCTCAACCACTTTTCCATCTTCGACCACTAAAATTTGATCGGCCTTTTCAATGGTTGAAAGACGGTGAGCAATCACTAATGAAGTACGGTTTTTCTGTAGTTCATCCAATGCAGACTGAATTGCACGCTCAGATTCAGTATCCAGTGCCGAAGTCGCTTCATCAAGAATAAGCACCGGCGAGTCACGTAACAAAGCTCGTGCAATAGCAATACGCTGGCGTTGACCACCTGAGAGCAGCACGCCGTTTTCACCGATCACGGTATCGATACCGTTTTCCATCTTGTTGATAAAGTCCATCGCATGCGCCATGGTTGCCGCTTTGATAACTTCTTCACGGCTGTACTTTTCAGAACGCGCATAAGCAATGTTGTTGGCAATGGTATCGTTAAACAGGTGCACGTTTTGCGAAACGAGTGCCACCTGATCGCGCAGCGATGACAGTGTATATTCGCGCAAGTCATGGCCGTCGAGGAGGATCTCACCCTGCTGAATATCGTAGAAACGCGTCATCAGATTGGCGATAGTCGATTTACCAGAACCTGAACGGCCTACTAGCGCCACCGTTTTGCCCACCGGAATTTCAAATGAAATGTCTCTCAGAGCCGGTTTTTCACTGCTTCCATAGCTGAAAGTCACATTTTTAAAGGCAATTTCGCCCTCAGCACGTTCAACGACCAGCTTGCCTTCATCTTTTTCCTGTTCCAAATCAAGAATATGGAACAATGTCTGACAAGCAGCCATACCGCGTTGGAACTGGGCATTGACGTTAGTCAGAGATTTTAATGGTCGCATCAGTGCAATCATTGAAGAGAACACCACGGTGATAGTCCCCGCGGTCAGCGTTGCCATTACCGATGGGAAGCTCGCGGCATACAGAACAAAAGCCAGAGCCAGTGAGGCAATAAGCTGAATAATAGGGTCTGAAATCGAGGAGGCAGAGACCAGACGCATGCCCTGACGTCGCATACTATTGCTAACGTTATCAAAGCGTTCAGTTTCGATAGCCTGACCACCAAAGATCAATACTTCTTTGTGGCCTTTCAGCATCTGCTCTGCACTGGTCGTAACCTGACCCATCGTGTTCTGCATATTTTTGCTGATGTTACGAAAACGCTTAGAAACCAAACGGATCACGGTAGAAACAATCGGCGCGATGATGACCAGGATCACCGACAGCTGCCAGCTATAGTAGAACATCATGATAAACAGGCCGATTATCGAAGCACCTTCACGCACTACGGTAACCAGAGCACTGGAAGAAGATGAGGCAACCTGTTCTGAGTCATAGGTAATACGCGACAACAGCGTACCGGTAGACTGTTGGTCAAAAAACGCCACCGGCATTCTCATCATGTGACCAAACAGGCGACGACGCATTTGCATCACGACCTTGCCAGAAACCCAGGAAATACAATAACTCGAGATATAGCTACTAACGCCACGTACGAGCATTAGTCCAATAATGACCAGCGGCATCCATAACAAAACAGAACGGTCTGTTTTACCAAAACCATCATCCAGGAGTGGCTTAAGCAGCGATAGCATGAGCGTGTCACCGGCGGCATTGACTACCAGCGCGATAGCGGCAGCAATAAGTCCAGTTCTATAAGGAGTGATCATCGGCCAGAGGCGACGGAATGTCTGCCACGTGGAGAGATCTTTATCATTCATCATGCAATTAACCAGCAGCTAAATAAACAGCGGCCTATTCTACTCATTATCTCCCCTAACACCAAACCACTGATGGTACCAACGGGGCATTAATTGCTCTCGCAGGCCTTTCATCACCCAATAATCGTTGAAAAAAAATGCACTTAGCTGACCCGAGCGAGATGTATCACGCCAAATGACTCCATTTTCCCGGTAGCTATGCTTTATTTTTTCGGCCGGTAAACGCCATACATTAAATCGCGCTGCTGAAGCTATTGCGACTTCAGCAGAGGTGGCCCGCAAAAATGGCCCGGTTGAGGAACTGTTACTGCCGTGATGAGGAACCTGCAATAAATTTACCCGCAAATTCTTTCTATTTTTTATGATTAATTCTTTTTCTACGGCTCGTTCAATATCGCCGCTAAGTAAAACACTAAATTTGCCATCGCTGACTTTAATGACACAGCTGTCGTCATTGTCGGCGTACTCTTTTAATATCGGAGGCCATAGAACTTCAAAACTTAGCCCCTGCCAGCGCCAGTATTGCCCCTGAAGACAGGGTAAATTGCCTTTAAACGAAGAACGAACGCTGGCAGCAGGAAACGCGGACTTGACTAATTCAGTACCACCGTGGTGATCCAGATGGCTATGGCTAACGATAATTTGATCCAGGACGATACCACGCCATTGCAGGTAAGGCAGGATCTGCCTTTGCGCCTGTGAACCGCCTTCCCAGCGATTGCCGGTATCATAAAGAATGCCATGACCATTTTTTTCAATCAGAACAGCCAGGCCATGACCAACATCGAGCATATCAAGCCGCCAACTTTCCTTGCTGGCAGTTTGCCGCCAGAATAGCATCAGGCCGCACAGCGTCATTACACTAGCAGCATGTGCTTTTAGCCATCCCATGCGCCAAATCACAACAGCTATCCAACCGCTAAAGCTCATAGCCATCGAAGCTTCGCCCATGGGTAGCCAGTAATGCTCCATTCTTAGTAGTCCGGCGACAACCCAATCAAGGCTAATGTCAGCCAGGGACCACATAAGAGCAATCAACGGTAAAGAAAAATCATAAGGGAAATGATTCAACAACAATGCAAGCAGCACCAGGGGTACGGTGAATAATGAAACAATAGGCACCGCCCATAGGTTAGCCACAAAAGACGCGCTGCTTAAACCATGAAACAGGCCTATCTGCATCGGTAATAACAAAAAAGTCATACCGGCCTGGAGATGCCCCCAGCGAACCCAGGCCCAATACCAGTGCCGGGAGAATCTGCGGGGTAAAGGTGCCCATTGGAACCAGAAAATCAGACCCGCGACGGCAAAACATGACAGCCAGAAGCTATCAGAAAGAATGCCTAGAGGGTCACTAATCATCAATAGTGCAACGCCCCAGCTCCATACTTGCCACGGATTACAGCGTACTTTGCATAGCCGCAATACCAGCCATAGCGTAATCGCCAACGCGGCTCTCATTGCCGGAGGATTCATGCCCGACAGCCAGCTGTAATAGGCCATCGTCAACCAGCTGATAATAATAGGAAAGCGATAGTCTATCAGCCGCATTGGCAGCAGGAATTGCAATCCGCGTGCTGATAACCAGCCAATCAGTGCCGCAACTCCAATGTGCAGCCCGGAAATCGCCATCAAATGCGCCGTCCCGGTAATTTTAAATAATTGATTAACCTTTTGATTAATTAAACCCCGCTCGCCAAAGGCCAATGCGAGAAGTATGGGCATATTTTCCAGACCCGTTAGCTGGCGTGAGGTTATGGTAATTCTCTCTTGACGTAATGAGCAGCGGCCAGACAACAGTTCCGCCGAATAAATGCGCCCGCTTAACGTTTGCCGATTCGCCACTGCCCAGCGCTGACCATCGAAACTGCCCAGATTAAGCTGGCTGTGCACGGGTCTTAAACTCATTGATAACCCCCAACGTTGCCCGGCACAGTAACCTGCGGGTAAACCGTCGCTGGACACTTTGGCCATCAAAGGAGGAAAAACCCTTTGCCCGTTAACCTCTTGCAGGGTAATAACAATTGAATGTGGATCTTCACGCTGTAACGAGGAGCTGCTCACTTGGGCAATAACCTGCTGGCGGGTGCCACTATAGGCGTTGGTTTGCTGCAATATTTGCTGAGCATTGAAGCTTGCCCAAATAAATCCTAACAGGGCAAGACTGAGTAACTTGGTGCAATGATAGGGTAAAACTCCGACCACACAGGCTGTAACGGCAAGCACGATGCATGGATAGAACCCAGGCAAAGCAGGAAGCACAGTTAAAGGCAAGATCCCGGCGACTAATGCCAGTGCAGCCTGAGTCAGGGTAATATTGATAATTCCTCTCCTTGAAAGTATCGGCGATCGCTATTCCGGCGAGAGGAGGATTGTTGTCGAGGACAGGTGTAGGATCAATCATCAAAGATGAGGGTTGCGAGAGATCACGCAGAACAAAAAGTCGAATGCTCAACGTGTTGCAGTCTATAGAAAGCGCCAGATCGCAGACGAAAAAAAACGGTGTCCGTTAAGACACCGTTTTGTTCGCTATAGGCATACATTCAGATTAAGGAAGGAACCTTAACCATAAATGTTCGCACGGTCGCGCAACTCTTTACCCGGCTTAAAGTGAGGGACGTACTTGCCGTCCAACTCAACTTTGTCGCCCGTTTTAGGATTGCGTCCCACGCGCGGAGCACGGTAGTGAAGAGAAAAACTGCCAAACCCGCGGATTTCGATGCGCTCTCCATCAGCTAAGGTTGCAGCCATATGTTCAAGCATCTCTTTCACGGCATCCTCAACAGCTTTCGCCGGAACATGAGAGTGCTGGCCAGCAAGTCTTTCAATGAGTTCAGACTTGGTCATATAACCTCCAAGCTTTGCAGCTAAACTACCGTTATAGATACAGCTCCTAAATTAATAAGAGCTGCGTCCCGTTATTACTCGCCTTTTGCCGCTTTGAACGCTTCAGCCATAGCGTTAGAGAAGTTGGTTTCGTCTGGTTTGTTGTTAACCACGGCGATTGCATCTTTCTCGTCTGCTTCGTCCTTAGCACGGACGGACAGGCTTACAACACGGTTCTTACGGTCAACACCAGTGAATTTAGCTTCAACTTCATCACCAACGTTCAGAACCAGAGTTGCGTCTTCAATACGGTCGCGAGAAGCTTCAGAAGCACGCAGGTAACCTTCTACGCCGCCTGCTAATTCAACTGTAGCACCTTTAGCGTCAACTGCGGTGACTTTACCAGTAACAATAGTACCTTTCTTGTTTACAGACAGGTAGTTATTGAACGGGTCTTCAGCCAGCTGCTTAACGCCAAGGGAGATGCGCTCACGTTCTGCGTCAACTTGCAGAACCACAGCTGCGATTTCGTCGCCTTTTTTGTATTCACGTACTGCTTCTTCGCCTGCAACGTTCCAGGAGATGTCAGACAGGTGAACCAGGCCGTCGATGCCGCCATCCAGACCGATGAAGATACCGAAGTCAGTGATTGACTTGATTTTGCCTTCAACACGGTCGTTCTTGTTGTGAGTTTCTGCGAACAGCTGCCATGGGTTAGATTTGCACTGCTTCAGACCCAGGGAGATACGACGACGTTCTTCGTCGATGTCCAGAACCATAACTTCCACAACATCACCAACGTTAACAACTTTGGATGGGTGGATGTTTTTGTTGGTCCAGTCCATTTCAGACACGTGAACCAGACCTTCAACGCCTTCTTCGATTTCTACGAAGCAGCCGTAATCAGTCAGGTTGGTTACGCGACCAGTCAGCTTGGTGCTTTCTGGGTAACGTTTAGCGATAGCAACCCATGGATCTTCGCCCAGCTGTTTCAAGCCCAAGGAAACACGAGTACGCTCACGGTCGAATTTCAGAACTTTAACAGTGATTTCGTCGCCAACATTCACGATCTCGCTTGGGTGCTTAACGCGCTTCCAAGCCATATCGGTGATGTGCAGCAGGCCGTCAACACCGCCCAGATCAACGAAGGCGCCGTAGTCAGTGAGGTTCTTAACGATACCTTTAACTTCCATGCCTTCCTGCAGGTTTTCCAGCAGTTGATCGCGCTCAGCGCTGTTCTCAGACTCAATCACAGCACGACGAGAAACAACAACGTTGTTGCGCTTCTGGTCCAGCTTGATGACTTTGAACTCAAGATCTTTGCCTTCAAGGTGCAGAGTGTCGCGAACAGGACGCACGTCAACCAGTGAACCTGGCAGGAACGCACGAATACCGTTCAGCTCTACGGTGAAACCGCCTTTAACTTTACCGTTGATAACACCGGTAACAGTTGCAGCTTCTTCGTAAGCTTTTTCCAGCATCAGCCATGCTTCATGACGCTTAGCTTTTTCACGGGAAAGCAGAGTTTCACCGAAGCCGTCTTCAACAGCGTCAAGTGCAACGTCAACTTCGTCGCCTACCTGGATTTCCAGTTCGCCCTGTGCGTTTTTGAACTGCTCTGCTGGAATAGCAGACTCAGACTTCAGACCGGCGTCAACCAGTACGACGTCTTTGTCGATAGACACAACAACACCACGAACGATTGAACCCGGACGGGTTTCGATTGTTTTTAAGGATTCTTCAAAGAGTTGAGCAAAAGATTCAGTCATATTGATAATCTTTAGTTTCTTAAGTTTAACGTCCATCTGGCTTCTTGCTGGATGGGGTTGTTTCAAATGCCCCACTACCGTCCTGGCGGCGAGGTTAAAAAAAACTGTAGCAAAAACTGGCACTCACTCCCTGTTCTTTACAAAAAAAGAATGGAGTAGCACCAGAATTTTGCGTGAATCACCGTTTATCTTGCAGCGGCAATCCTAGAATTTCAGTGGCATGAGCCAGCGCTTTTTTGATAACTGTATCGATGGACATACTGGTTGAATCCAGCATTAACGCATCGTGCGCAGGAACCAAAGGCGCTACAGGCCGATTACGATCACGGTCATCCCGCTCTTTTATCTCGGCTAAAAGACGTTCAAAGTTAACACTAAAGCCCTTTTCCTGCAACTGTAGCATTCTTCTGTTTGCACGTTCTTCTGCGCTGGCGTCGAGAAAAATCTTCACAGGAGCGTCCGGAAACACCACAGTGCCCATGTCTCGGCCATCGGCAATCAGGCCTGGCATCTCTCTAAAAGCGCGTTGGCGGCGAAGCAGTGCTTCACGTACCCGTGGAAAAGCGGCAGCCTGAGATGCAGTATTGCCTACTGTTTCAGTGCGGATCTCATGAGTGACATCCTCACCCTCTAAAATGACGTTTAGGTGTCCGTTATTTGAAACGAAACGAACATCAAGGTGCGCAGCTAGCGGCACTAGAGCCTCTTCCGAGACAATATCAACCTGATGATGCAGCGCAGCCAAAGCTAAGACACGATAAATTGCACCGGAATCCAGCAAATGCCATCCAAACGCCTCAGCGAGAGCCTTGCACAACGTGCCTTTACCGGCACCGCTCGGGCCATCAACAGTAATCACTGGGGTTATAGACGAGGTCATAGCCGTCATTTCTCTCTCCTTTCGGTGGGGAAATCCCCTCATCATCAACCGACGGGGTTAATTCAGGTGCAGCATTATACGCTGCCTTTAGCAGAACTGTTAACCCACTTACGCCTGTTAGAGTAAATAAGCTGCCGATCGTGGCAAAGCTAATCAACCTGGCGGCAAAATTGATAATAAATGTTCAGAACAGAGATTATTTAAGCATAGCGACAGGCAGATGACGGCATGAAAAGAAAAAAAACGGACATCAATCGTGTCCGTTTTAATTATGGCAGGTAAAAATTTTTACGCTGGAGTGCTCAGCGAGGCCAGACGCTCGAAATAATCCGGGAACGTCTTGGCGGTGCATTTCGGGTCGAGAATGGTCACCGGCGTATCGGATAATGCCACCAGCGAGAAACACATCGCCATGCGGTGATCGTTATAGGTACCAATTTCTGCAAAAGTCAGAGACGCTGGTGGAACAATACTGATGTAATCCTCACCTTCGTCAACCGTGGCACCGACTTTACGCAGCTCAATAGCCATTGCCGCCAGACGATCGGTTTCTTTTACGCGCCAGTTGTAAATATTGCGCAGCGTAGTAGTCCCCTGAGCAAAAAGCGCCGCCGTGGCAATAGTCATGGCCGCATCGGGAATATGGTTCATATCCATATCAATGCCGTGAAGCTCACCGCGAGTACATTCGATGTAATCTTCTGACCATTTAACGGTTGCACCCATTTTCTCCAGCACGTCGGCAAAATGAATATCACCCTGCATGCTGTTTTTGCCGATACCGGTTACGCGCACGGTTCCGCCTTTAATTGCAGCAGCAGCCAGGAAATAAGAGGCAGAGGAAGCATCACCCTCAACCAGATAATTGCCCGGAGACACATAGCTCTGATTAGCCTGTACGCGGAACTGCTGGTAATTTTCATTGACCACGTTCACGCCAAAACTTTTCATAAGATTCAGAGTGATATCGATATACGGCTTGGAAACCAGATCGCCTTTGATACTGATGATCGTGTCGTTTTCAGCCAACGGAGCAGTCATGAGCAATGCGGTCAGGAACTGGCTAGATACGCTGCCGTCAACGCTAATTTCGCCACCTTTGAAGCCACCGCGCAGGCGCAACGGCGGATAATCTTCCTGCTCAAGATAGTCGATTTGCGCGCCGCCAAGGCGTAATGCATCAACCAGATGACCGATTGGGCGCTCTTTCATGCGCGGTTCACCGGTCAGGACTACATTTTGTTGACCCAGGCAAAGCGCCGCCGCTAAAGGACGCATTGCAGTACCCGCGTTGCCAAGAAACAGCTCCAGATTATCGGCTTGCGGGAAAATGCCACCCAAACCGTCAATCTCGCAAATGGTGCGATCTTCAGAAAGACGATGCGTGACGCCAAGCTCTGTCAGGGCATTCAGCATATGGCGAACGTCGTCGCTGTCCAGCAGATTGGTCAGGCGAGTGGTGCCTTTGGCAAAAGCAGCCAGTAAAAGTGCACGGTTCGAGACGCTCTTTGAGCCAGGTAAATTGATTGTGCCGTTAACACGCGCAACAGGTTGTAAGGTCAGAGCTTCCACAAATTCTCCGTATTTCCTTTATTTTTCAATCCATAACTGCGCTGAGAAAATCGGTCAATGACCCAATTTTCTCAGTTGCTGCAGTGCTATGACTCGAAACTTTTTGGAAAAGATTTTTTGTTAGTCTATTAAAAAACATAACCCCAGCCTATGCGCCGGGGTTATGTTTAATCACGAACATTTCTAATAATAAAAATGCAAATCAAACAGTTAGCATAATGCCGGATCAACCATGGCGTTTTTCGAAATCGTTCATAAACGCGGTCAGCGCCTGAACACCTTCCAATGGCATGGCATTATAAATAGAGGCGCGCATTCCGCCTACTACACGGTGGCCTTTCAAGGCATGAAGACCGGCTTCCAGAGATTCTTTGAGGAATACCGCGTCCAGCGCAGAGTCTGCCAGCTGGAATGGAACGTTCATGCGTGAACGGTTGGCATCTGCAACCTGATTACGATAGAAGCTGCTGTTATCGATTGTTTTATATAGCAAATCAGCCTTGGCTTTGTTGCGCTTTTCAATTTCGACCAGGCCACCCTGCTCTTTCAGCCATTTGAATACCATACCGGACAGGTACCAGGCGAAAGTTGGCGGAGTGTTAAACATGGATTCATTTTCAGCCAACACGGTGTAGTCAAGAATAGATGGCAGCTCTTTACGCGCTTTGCCAAGCAAGTCTTCACGTACGATAACCAGCGTAAGGCCAGCAGGTCCAATGTTCTTCTGCGCGCCGGCGTAAATTACGCCAAAACGGCTAACATCAATTTGGCTGGACAAAATGGTAGAGGAGAAGTCAGCGATAACCACCTTGTCGCCAAAGTCAGGCATTTCATCAATCGACAGGCCATCGATAGTTTCGTTCGGGCAATAGTGAACGTAAGCCGCGTCCTGGCTTAGTTTCCACTCGCTCATTGGCAACAGGCCGCGCTTATCGCCGATAGAGGTAGTGATATCGATAACATTCGGGGCGCAGTATTTTTGTGCTTCTTTTACTGCACTGTGCGCCCAATAGCCGCCGTCAATGTAATCTGCAGTAGATTTGTCACCCAGCAGGTTCATCGGAATTGCAGCAAATTGCGCGCGTGCGCCGCCGTGGCAGAACAATACTTTATAGTTCGAGGGGATATTCATCAGGTCACGAATATCCTTTTCGGACTCTTCGGCTACCTGGATAAATTCCTTGCTGCGGTGACTAATTTCCATCACCGAGGTACCGAGACCGTGCCAGTTGCAGAGTTCTTGTTCAGCACGACGTAAGACTTCAGCCGGGATCATCGCCGGACCTGAACTAAAATTGTAAACCTGAGTCATTTCCCCTCACCACTTCTCTTAGATAGCTACTTGAAAGCCAGTTGTGTCATTGATTGATAGCCACAATAATCAGATGGGCATTACCAACAACCAGTTTATCGGTTTTATCACTGGTGCCTCCTCGCTGCAATTGTTATTCATCGTAGATTAATAATCAGTAATAAAATTCATGTTGTCCGCATTGATATTCTTTTTTCTTAGCGGCATGAATACGTGGAGATGCACCCAAAAACCCCGTATCATTGCGCGTTTTTAGAACGCACAAAAGTGAACTCAATGACGCAAACTTTTATCCCTGGCAAAGACGCGGCGCTGGAAGACTCCATCTCCCGTTTTCAGCAGAAACTTACCGACCTGGGCTTCAATATTGAAGAGGCCTCGTGGCTGAATCCAGTTCCACACGTCTGGTCCGTACATATTCGCGATCGCGATTGCCCGCTGTGCTTTACCAACGGCAAGGGAGCCAGTAAAAAAGCGGCATTGGCCTCGGCACTGGGTGAATACTTCGAACGCCTGTCCACGAACTATTTCTTTGCCGATTTTTATCTGGGCAAAGAGATTGCCAACGGCGATTTCGTTCACTATCCGAATGAAAAATGGTTCCCAATCCCGGCAGACAATAGCCTGCCATCAGGTATTCTCGACGAACGACTGCACGCTTTCTACGACGAAGAGAAAGAGCTTACCGGCAGTGATCTGATCGATCTGCAATCAGGTAATGCCGATCGCGGGATCTGTGCGTTGCCATTTACGCGTCAGTCCGATCAGCAAACCGTTTATATCCCGATGAACATTATCGGCAATCTGTATGTTTCTAACGGCATGTCAGCGGGTAATACCGCCAACGAAGCCCGCGTGCAGGGGCTGTCAGAAGTCTTCGAACGCTATGTGAAAAACCGCATTATTGCCGAATCTATCAGCCTGCCTGAAATTCCGGCCGAGGTATTGGCGCGTTATCCGAGCGTGATTGAAGCCATCGCCAAACTGGAAGAAGAAGGTTTCCCAATCCTTTCTTACGACGCCTCTTTAGGTGGAAACTATCCGGTCATTTGCGTAGTGCTATTTAACCCGGCAAACGGCACTTGCTTCGCCTCTTTCGGTGCTCACCCAGATTTCGGCGTTGCACTGGAACGTACTGTAACCGAACTGCTACAGGGCCGCGGCCTGAAAGATTTGGACGTGTTTACCGCACCAACATTCGACGACGAAGAAGTTGCAGAACACGCCAATCTGGAAACTCACTTCATCGACTCTAGCGGTCTTATCTGCTGGGATCTATTCAAGCAGGACGCAGATTTCGAGTTTGCAGACTGGAGTTTCAGCGGCAGCACCGAAGAAGAGTTCGCCACGCTGATGGCTATCTTCGATAAAGAAGACGCCGAAGTTTATATCGCCGATTACGAACATCTTGACGTGTACGCCTGCCGTATCATCGTTCCGGGCATGTCAGACATTTACCCTGCAGAAGACCTGCTGCTGGCTAACAACAGCATGGGCGCACATCTGCGCGAGCAGATCCTGGCACTTCCGGACAGCGATTTCGCGCCAGAAGAATATCTGGAAATGATCACTCAGCTTGACGACGAAGGCCTGGACGATTTCACACGCGTTCGCGAACTGTTGGGTATTGCCAGCGGCAAAGATAATGGCTGGTACACCTTGCGCGTTGGCGAACTGAAATCAATGCTGGCTCTGGCCGGTGGCGATATGGATCAGGCGTTGACCTGGGCTGAATGGGCTCATGAATTCAACTCCTCCGTCTACAGCGATGAGCGCAATAACTACTATCGTTGTCTGCAAACTCTTTTGCAGCTGGCGCTTGAGCCAGAGCGTGAAGCTTCGCAGTACTACAGTGCATTCGTTAAAATGTACGGTCAGGAAGCAGTAGAACGTGCTTCTGCGGCTATCAGCGGCGAAGAACGCTTCCACAGCCTGTTTGCCGTTGACGCAGAACTGAAAGCCTTACCTGCGCATCAGGGCCTTTTGGCTGCCTATGAAAAACTTCAGGCTGCCAAACGTCGTCACTGGTCAAAAGCATAATTAATACGCCTTACGTTTTGTTTTAATTGAAGAACCGGCAAAAAAATGCCGGTTTTTTTTCGCCCTGTCCTCGATAAATTTATTTCACCTTTAACTAAAAAATAAATCCTTTTAATAATCACACCTTTTATTTTTCATAAAAAAAATCTAAAACTGCGCTTTAAAATATTTCACGCCAATTTTTTAATTTTTTATGATTCATCGGCTTATTCTTATTATTCAAAAAATTAAAATCGCAATACATTGATTAACATAATAATTCCCCCCATCACGATATAGGCTTAATTATTATCTTAACGCCTTAAAAGCATTTAGATGATACTGATCAATAATCAAGTAATTTCCTGATGTTAGAATATTTTTATTCCACAGCCTGACTGATCATTTCATGATTAAAATCAATACCAGGCCTGTGATGAAACACATAAACGATTAGAAAGTTTATAAGAGAGTTAATGTGAACGCAGACAATCCTTTCAATTTATTATTACCACCGGCAATGGCCAAAGTAGCGGAAGATGCGGGTGTTTATAAAGCCACCAAGCAGCCGATTAAAACTTTCTTTCTGGCCATTACCGCGGGCGTTTTTATTTCCATCGCCTTCGTTTTTTATATTACTGCAACAACGGGAACAGCAACCGTTCCTTTTGGACTGGCAAAGCTGGTTGGTGGTATCTGCTTTTCCCTGGGGCTGATGCTGGTCGTGGTATGTGGTGCTGACCTCTTTACCTCCACCGTATTAACTGTTATTGCCAAGGCAAGCGGCCGTATTACCTGGGGGCAGTTAGCCCGCAATTGGATCAACGTATATATAGGCAACCTGATAGGCGCGCTGTTCTTTGTCGCACTTATCTGGTTCGCTGGCATGGCGATGACCGATAACGGCCAGTGGGGATTAAACGTTCTGCAAACCGCCGATCATAAAATGCATCACACCTTTATCCAGGCGGTCTGTCTGGGGATCCTCGCCAACTTAATGGTATGCCTGGCGGTATGGATGAGCTATTCCGGGCGCACTCTGATGGACAAAATGTTCGTCATGATTCTGCCTGTAGCCATGTTTGTAGCCTGCGGCTTTGAGCACAGCATTGCCAACATGTTCATGATCCCATTGGGAATTACGATTAAAAATTTTGCTGCTCCCGAATTTTGGCAAGCGATTGGCAGTGCGCCAGAAAAGTTTGCTGACCTGAATATTACCCAATTTATCACCGCTAACCTGATCCCCGTCACGATAGGCAACATCATCGGCGGCGGCTTGCTGGTTGGCCTGACCTACTGGGTCATTTATCTGCGTGATGGGCAATCCACACAACATTAACGATGCCGGTTACGACTCTTTGATTTTAGAAATTAAATTAGAAGGTAGGTGCCACATGTCCAATCTTGATGAAAAATTAACCACTGCATGGCAGGGTTTTAGCGCTGGTGAATGGCAGACTGAAGTCAACGTGCGCGACTTTATTCAGAAAAACTACTCACCTTACGAGGGCGACGAGTCATTTTTGGCCGGAGCAACTCCGGCGACCACCACGCTTTGGGACAGTGTGATGGAAGGAATAAAGCAAGAAAATGCCACTAAAGCGCCTGTAGATTTTGATACCGATATGGCTTCGACCATCACTTCGCACGATGCTGGCTATATCAACAAATCGCTGGAAACTATTGTTGGTTTACAAACCGATGCGCCATTGAAACGCGCCATTATTCCATTTGGCGGCATAAAAATGGTTGAAGGTTCATGCCAGGTTTATGGCCGTGAACTCGACCCACAGCTTAAAAAAATCTTCACCGAATATCGTAAAACCCACAATCAGGGCGTGTTCGATGTTTATACCAAGGACATTCTGAACTGCCGTAAATCCGGAGTATTGACCGGTTTACCTGACGCCTACGGTCGCGGGCGTATTATCGGTGACTACCGCCGGGTCGCGCTTTATGGCATCGACTTCCTGATTGCCGATAAATACGAACAATTTCAGTCGCTGCAATCACGGCTGGAAAGTGGTGAAGATTTGTCGATGACGATTCAGTTGCGCGAAGAGATCTCCGAACAGCATCGCGCGCTGGGCCAAATCAAACAAATGGCGGCGAAATACGGTTTTGATATTTCTGGGCCAGCAACAAGTGCTCAGGAAGCTGTACAGTGGACCTACTTTGGCTATCTCGCCGCGGTTAAGTCGCAGAATGGCGCGGCAATGTCATTTGGACGCGTATCGACCTTCCTTGATATATTTATCGAACGTGATATCAAAGCCGGTAAACTCAACGAGCAGCAGGCTCAGGAACTGATTGATCACCTGGTCATGAAGCTACGTATGGTGCGTTTCCTGCGTACTCCAGAATACGATGAGCTGTTCTCTGGTGACCCAATCTGGGCGACAGAATCTATCGCTGGTATGGGCGTCGATGGCCGCACACTGGTGACTAAAAACAGTTTCCGTTTCCTGAATACGCTTTACACCATGGGGCCTTCTCCAGAGCCAAATATGACCATTCTGTGGTCAGAAAAGCTGCCGGTAAACTTTAAGAAATATGCGGCTAAAGTCTCTATCGATACTTCATCAATTCAGTATGAAAACGATGACCTGATGCGTCCTGACTTTGACAACGATGATTACGCGATTGCCTGCTGCGTTAGCCCAATGATTGTCGGCAAGCAGATGCAGTTCTTCGGCGCACGCGCTAACCTGGCAAAAACCATGCTGTACGCCATTAACGGTGGCGTTGACGAGAAAATGAAAATCCAGGTCGGGCCTAAAGAAGCACCGATGATGGATGAAGTGCTGGACTTCGATAAAGTCATGGCTCGTATGGATCACTTTATGGATTGGCTGGCGACACAGTATGTGACCGCGCTGAATATCATTCACTTTATGCATGATAAATACAGCTACGAAGCTTCGCTAATGGCACTGCACGATCGCGACGTTTATCGCACCATGGCCTGCGGCATCGCGGGGTTGTCAGTGGCAGCAGATTCCCTGTCGGCAATTAAATACGCCAAAGTCAGCACTATCCGCGATGAAGATGGCCTGGCCATCGATTTCAAAATTGAAGGCGAATATCCACAGTTCGGTAATAACGACCCAAGGGTTGATGATATCGCCTGCGATCTGGTCGAACGGTTTATGAAGAAAATTCAGAAACTGCCAACCTATCGTGATTCAGTCGCGACCCAGTCAGTACTTACCATCACCTCAAACGTTGTCTACGGGAAGAAAACCGGGAATACGCCAGATGGCCGTCGTGCTGGAGCTCCGTTTGCACCCGGCGCTAATCCGATGCATGGACGCGATCAGAAAGGTGCAGTAGCTTCTCTGACCTCTGTGGCTAAACTGCCATTTGCCTACGCCAAAGACGGCATTTCCTACACTTTCTCCATCGTGCCAAACGCATTGGGCAAAGACGATAATGTGCGAAAAGCCAATCTGGCGGGTCTTTTAGACGGATATTTCCATCATGAAGACACTAGCGAAGGCGGCCAGCACCTTAACGTCAACGTGCTAAACCGTGAAATGCTGCTCGAAGCGATGGAAGATCCGGAAAAATATCCACAGCTGACCATCCGCGTTTCTGGCTATGCCGTACGCTTTAACTCACTGACTAAAGAACAACAGCAGGACGTGATCACTCGTACATTTACTAAATCCATGTAACAAAGTGATGCGTTAATCGTTGTGATTTATCAAAGCTCTCCTCTGGGGGGCTTTTTGACAGTTTTCATTTAACAAGACCATTTACTTAACAAGACCATCTACTTAACAAGTCAATGGAGAACACCAGCAATGTCAATCCAAGGTCGAATTCACTCTTATGAATCTTGCGGTACCGTTGATGGTCCCGGCATACGTTATATTGTGTTTTTTCAGGGCTGCCTGATGCGCTGCATGTATTGCCATAACCGTGATACCTGGGATTTACACGGTGGTAAAGAAATCAGCGTCGAAGACCTGATGAAAGAAATAGTCACCTATCGGCACTATATGAACGCCTCTGGCGGCGGAGTCACGGCTTCCGGAGGGGAAGCCATTTTACAGGCCGAGTTTGTACGCGACTGGTTTCAAGCCTGTCAGGCCGAAGGGATTACCACCTGTCTCGATACAAACGGCTTCGTGCGCCACTATGATCCGATTATTGATGAACTGATCGATGCTACCGATCTGGTGATGCTCGACCTGAAACAGCTTAATGATGATATTCACCAGAATCTGATTGGCGTGTCCAATCATCGCACATTAGATTTCGCACGCTATCTTGCGAAACGCAACAAACGTACCTGGATCCGCTACGTGGTGGTACCGGGTTGGTCAGATGATGATCATTCAGTGCATCTGCTCGGGGAATTTACTAAAGATATGGCCAATATCGAGAAAATCGAACTGCTGCCTTATCACGAGTTAGGTAAACACAAATGGATTGCGATGGGCGAAAAATATGGCCTCGAGGGGGTAAACCCACCGAGCAAGGAAATTATGGAGAAGGTGAAAGGGATTTTAGAAGGCTACGGACATACAGTAATGTATTAATACAGCAGTATATTAATACGGCCTTGCACTAATACATTACGTTAATGAAGCCACTGCTGGCTTGGCTCTGGCTCATCCCTGCCAATTACAGATGGTTAATAAACTAGCTTTCATGCAGCAGCGACAGGGTTGTGATTGCGGTCAGCTTTACGCAGCAGCATCACCAGATAAACCAGCGCAACGGCAGCAATCATGACGAATAATACGCGGTCAGAGTAATTTTGCATCAGCATCGCGGTCATCGAAGGGCCAGCCAGGCTACCGATGGTGTAACTCATCAGCAACGTCTGGTTCATTGCTACCAGCTCGTCCGGGTTAACTTTTTCACAGGCCCACGACATTGCGACCGGATACAGCGTAAACCCTGCACAACCCAGTACAAACAAGGCGGGCGCCATTGCATAGCCCGCAAGCATGGCAATACTGCCCAAGATAATCACAAAAACCTGCACGCGCAGGACCATCAAACGGCCGTAGCGATCGGCAAGACGCCCTACCGGCCACTGGCCAAAGATGCCAGAACTTATTAACAGCGCCATCCAATAACCGACATCTGCATCGCTGAATCCCCGGTGCGCCAAAAACAGCGGCATCAGGCCGTACAGCGATCCCAGGACGATACCAGAAATCACGCAGCCGTTAATCCCCAAACGAGCACTGCGTCGCTTGAACATTGGCCAGACTGAAAGCGTAGGGAGTTCGCTGTCCTGATTAGCAATATGAGCAAAAAGAAGCGGCAGCATGGCAACAACAATCAGGCCGGTAACCCAAGGGATAACGCTGAATAATTCGGTGGAGACATTCCCGAGCAGCAGCTGGCCTAGTACTGTGCCGATGTAATAAACAATCATATAGGCAGCCAGCAGTTGACCACGGTTTTTCACCGTTCCACTGCGCAGCAACGCGCTCTCAACCACAACCCAAATCAGTGCACAGCCAATACCCGCCATGAAACGCCAGCTAACCCAGCCCATAAAGCTCATCGACAATGTGAGGCCCGCTGTGGCTACGGCAAACAAGATACAGGAAAGCTGATAGCTCAGATTAAAACCGAAACGTTTGATAATTCGACCCGCTATTAGCGTTCCGACCAAATTACCTGCGTAATAAGAAGAGCTTACCAGCCCCACTTTCCAGGTTGGTAGGGTTTCATGCGTCAGCCATAAAGGGACGAGTGTGCTCAAAACCGCGATAGAAACGGTCAACAGTAATAGGCCGCAGAGCAGCAACAGCACCGGGCGAGAATAAGCAGACATAGGAATTGAGCGACCAGAAACACAAGGAAATTGGGCGCATCATGCCACTGGCAATAAAAAAGTCAATCTGGCGCAATCGCTACGCCGCACAATCTGTATTTCAATGATTTAAATAACTAATCAATCGTTTAAAGCATTATAAACAGATTGCAGTTTACGATTTTCTATCGTAATGATTAGAAAAGAAATTATCCTTGCTGGTCGCGAATAAGATTCGAGAAAAGGGCTTTAAAACAAAGCATTCGATTAAAAAATATCGCCGAGGAAAATATCAGGTATTAATCATAAAAAAGACCGAACGCGTTAACGATCGGCCTTGATATTTATTGAAGATTTAAACGGTTAACTTTCACAACAATCAGTCTTATTAACCAGATGTTGCTCATTATTTGTTAATCCGCCTCGCGCCTTTGCTTAGCCAATAACTTCGAGGCCACGCATGTATGGACGCAGAACTTCTGGCACCACGATAGTGCCGTCAGCCTGCTGGTAGTTTTCCAGCACCGCAACTAAAGTACGACCCACCGCCAAACCAGAACCGTTCAGAGTATGAACCAAACGCGGCTTTTTCTCGTTTTTGGCACGGGTACGCGCCTGCATACGACGAGCCTGGAAATCCCACATGTTTGAACAAGAAGAAATTTCACGGTAAGTATTCTGTGCTGGCAGCCACACTTCGAGATCGTAAGTCTTGCACGAGCCTGCACCCATATCACCGGTACACAGCAACATTTTGCGGTATGGCAGGTTCAGCAACTGCAATACTTTCTCGGCATGACCGGTTAGCTCTTCCAACGCCTGCATGGAGTCTTCCGGGCGAACCACTTGCACCATCTCGACTTTATCGAACTGATGCATACGGATCAAACCACGGGTATCACGACCATAAGAACCGGCTTCAGAACGGAAGCATGGTGTATGGGCGGTCATTTTCAGCGGCAGAGATTCTTCTTCAAGAATTTCATCACGCACCAGGTTAGTCAAAGGCACTTCCGCGGTTGGGATCAGCGCATAATTACTGCTGCCTGCTTCTTCACCCAGCGGTTTGGTATGGAACAAGTCCTCACCAAATTTCGGCAACTGACCGGTACCAAACAGTGAATCCTGGTTCACCAGATAAGGCACTGCCGTTTCAATGTAGCCGTGCTGCTCAGTGTGCAGATCAAGCATAAACTGTGACAGTGCGCGATGCATGCGAGCAACCTGGCCCTGCATGACTACAAAACGTGCACCGGTCAGCTTAACGCCAGCCGCGAAATCAAGACCGCCAGCCAGTTCACCCAATGAAACGTGGTCACGAACTTCGAAATCAAACGTACGCGGCTCGCCCCAACGGCTAACTTCCTGGTTTTCGCTGTCGTCTTTACCTAATGGAACGCAGTCATCAGGCAAGTTTGGCAACGCCTGAGTCACTTTATTCATCTCGTCCAGCAGCGCTTCCAATTCAGCCTTGGCAGCGGTCAGCTTGTCACCCAGTTCGTTAACTTCCTGACGCAGGGCATCGATGTCTTCACCGCGAGCTTTGGCCGCACCGATCGATTTCGATCGTGCATTCCTTTCAGCCTGAAGATTTTCCGTTTCTACTTGCAGGACTTTGCGGCGTTCTTCTTGAGCGCGCAATGTGTCTACATCGAGTTTAAAACCTCTGCGAGCGAGTTTTTCTGCAACTGCGTCTAGCTCATTACGCAGCAGATTGGGATCGAGCATGCTAATCCTGTCGTGTTGAATTAAATAATATTTTGATGCACATACCGCCTGAAACGGCAGCATGTCAAAGAGTTATCAGCCGTAACCTTACCGCAAGAGTAAATTTATCGGTAGCGTTTTGTCGGGCTATTTTGATCTTGTTCAGTCAGCCACGCCAGCTTTTCACCGATTTTGCCTTCCATACCTCGGGCAGTCGGATAATAGTACTGCGTTTTTGCCATCTCAGGAGGGAAATAGTTCTCTCCGGCAGCATAGGCATTGGGTTCGTCGTGGGCATAACGGTATTCTGCACCCAGTCCCATTTCCTTCATCAACTTGGTCGGCGCATTACGCAGATGCTCAGGCACATCGTAATCGGCCTGTTCTTTAGCATCGCGCATCGCCGCTTTAAAGGCAGTGTAAACGGCATTGCTTTTTGGCGCACAGGCAAGATAAACGATAGCCTGCGCAATCGCTCTTTCGCCTTCTGCCGGCCCAACGCGGGTAAAACAATCCCAGGCAGCGATAGCAATCTGCATCGCTCGCGGATCGGCATTCCCAACATCTTCGGAAGCAATCGCCAGCAAACGCCTTGCAACATATAACGGATCGCCGCCAGCAGTAATAATACGTGCATACCAGTACAAGGCGGCATCAGGAGCTGAACCCCGTACCGATTTATGCAATGCAGAAATCAGGTCGTAATAACGATCGCCTTTGTTATCAAAGCGCGCACTACGTTCACCAGAGATTTCGTTCAATAATTCAGTGGTCAAGACTCTGACACCCTGAGCATCAACCTCGGCCATATCGGCCATCATTTCGATACTGTTCAACGCACGACGGGCATCGCCATTGACCAGCTCAGCCAACATACGTCGAGTCTGAGGAGGTATGCGGATATTTTGCCCGGCATAACCACGATCGGCGTTATTCATCGCCTGATCGATCACCTTCTCGATGTCATCCGCGGTTAATCCCTTCAATAGATAAACACGAGCGCGGGACAGCAACGCCGAATTTAGCTCAAAACTTGGATTTTCCGTAGTAGCGCCGATAAAAGTGATAGTGCCGTCTTCGATATGCGGCAGGAAAGCATCCTGCTGGCTCTTGTTGAAACGATGCACCTCATCGACAAACAAGATAGTTCGTCGACCAGCATTGCGATTTTGACGAGCGCGCTCAATGGCCTCACGGATCTCTTTAATCCCAGAAGTTACCGCCGATATCCGTTCAACATCGGCATTGGCATAGCGACCAATCAGTTCTGCCAGCGTCGTTTTTCCCGTTCCCGGCGGTCCCCAGAGGATCATGGAGTGTAGCTGCCCTGCTTCGATTGCACGCGGCAAAGGCTTGCCCGGAGCCAGCAGATGCTGCTGTCCGATGTATTCAGCTAACGTTACTGGCCGCATTCTCGCGGCCAGTGGCTGAAACTCATTGTGGGAAAAATCGAGTGACAGGTTGCTCACTAAGTCCTCACTGACGTTGATCGTCTAGCGTCACGCCTTTTGGCGGGGTGAATTTAAATTTAGCGTCATCAACAGAGGCATTCTGCTCGCCTTTCAGTGCATAGGCGCTGCGTTGACCATCTTGTTGCACGGCGGTAAAGCTCTTGATGGTGCCGTTAGCGGTTACTGTGATGGCGAACTGTTTAAGATTACCGCTCGCTGATTTAGGCGTCAGATTAAAATCATCGCCTTTCTCGGTCACGTTGTACTGAGCCCAATCGCTGCTGTCGTTACGAGTGATCAGCATAAACGGAGTGTTACCGGTTGCATTTTTCAGCCAGGTTGCGGTGACTTGCTCAACAAACGGGTTATAGAACCACAGTGTTTTGCCGTCAGAAACCAAAATGCTTTCGTCTGGAGACGTCATGTGCCAGTTAAACAGGTTGGGACGCTTCACCCACAGCTCGCCTTCGCCTTGCTGAACGTTAGAACCGTCATTGCTGGTTACTGTTTGAGTGAAACTGGCATGGAAAGTGTTGAGCTTACCCAGACGGCTCTTTAAATCGCTGCTGGCATCGGCCAGTACAGATCCTGAAATAAATGTGGTCAATAAACAGCTTACAGCTAATAATTTTTTCATTGTTATTGTTACCTCAAAATCCATTGCGAAAAGACGACCTCTCCCAACAATTGGGGGAATAAGCGGGAAAACAACCCCGAGAGCTAAACTTTAGCTGAACCCATTAGGCCCGCGATAGCTCAATCATCTGAGAATTAATGCTTTTACGATTCTTTGCAAACACGGCTCAGAAGGGAAATCAGCGTTGCAAAGCGGGATAATAGAATTGCCAAGGGCCGCATTTGCGGCCCTTGTTCAACCCCCTCAGCTCTGGTGAGGAGGTGGTGCAAGTACTTCGCGGTTGCCGTTATGACCCGGCGTGCTGACAATAGATTGTGCTTCCATTTGCTCAACGATGCGCGCCGCACGGTTATAGCCGATACGGAACTGACGCTGAACGCCGGAGATTGACGCACGACGTTTTTCAACCACAAACTCTACGGCCTGATCGAATAACGGATCCAGTTCCTCACCCTCTTCCAGACCTGAATTTCCGCCTTCGCCCTCTTCACCGCCTTTGATAATGCTGTCGATGTATTGAGGACGCCCGCGCGCCTTCCAGTCCTGAACCACGGCATGAACTTCCTGGTCACGCACGAAAGCTCCGTGAACGCGGATGGGAATAGATGAGTTAGGCGCCATATAAAGCATGTCACCCATGCCCAGCAACGATTCTGCACCGCCCTGATCGAGGATAGTTCTCGAGTCAATCTTGCTTGAAACCGTAAACGCGATACGAGTCGGAATGTTAGCCTTGATTAAACCGGTAATAACGTCGACTGACGGACGCTGAGTCGCCAGCACCAGATGAATACCTGCCGCACGCGCCTTCTGTGCCAGACGGGCAATCAGCTCCTCGACCTTCTTACCGACCGTCATCATCAGGTCAGCAAACTCATCTACCAATACGACGATAAATGGCAGTTTCTCGAGCACTGGCGGCTCGGTGCCCATGCTTTCACTCGGTTTCCAGAACGGATCAGGTATCGGACGTCCCATATCTTCCGCTTCTTTCACCCGTTCGTTGTAACCCGCAAGGTTACGCACGCCAAGTGCAGACATCAGCTTATAGCGGCGCTCCATCTCTCCGACACACCAACGTAGCGCATTGGCCGCATCTTTCATGTCAGTAACCACTTCGGTTAACAGATGCGGAATGCCTTCATAGACTGACAGCTCAAGCATTTTCGGGTCAATCATGATAAAGCGCACATCTTCCGGCGTGGCTTTATACAACATACTGAGGATCATGGCGTTAACGCCGACTGATTTACCCGAACCGGTCGTACCCGCAACCAGCAGGTGCGGCATTTTTGCCAAATCTGCGACGACAGGCTCACCGGCAATATCTTTACCCAACACCACGGTCAGCGGTGACGGATCGTTCTTGAACTGCGGGCAGTCGAGCACTTCACGCAGATAAACTGTTTGACGCTTCTTATTCGGCAGCTCCAGGCCCACGTAAGGCTTACCTGGAATAACCTCAACGATACGCACCGCCACGGTAGACAGTGAGCGCGCTAAATCGCGT
Organism: uncultured Gammaproteobacteria bacterium; assembly: GCA_963747655.1. Taxonomy (GTDB): domain Bacteria; phylum Pseudomonadota; class Gammaproteobacteria; order Enterobacterales; family Enterobacteriaceae; genus Rouxiella. The sequence continues at coordinate 140,623 of CAVVFS010000003.1, forward strand.
GACAGATTAGAAATACGCGCCGCTTTTACGCCAGGTGCCAAATCCAGTTCAAAACGAGTAATCACCGGGCCAGGAAGTTTATCAACCACCTCAGCCTTGATACGGTAATCGTTCAGCCTTGCTTCAATCAATTGTGCCGTTTGCTCAAGCGCAAACATATCAACCGGCTCTTCTGTCGCAGGGGCAGAAGTGAGCAAGTCCAGACTTGGCAGTGGCGTAGTTGGCCTGATCAACGGCTGGTCATTACGCATCAGGAACGGATGGATCAGGCTGTCCATGGCAGGTTTAACCGGCTCCGCGTGCTGCGGCTCAGCGGCATACTGTTGAGGTTCAGCCGGATATTGCGGAGCCTCGGCAGGTGCTGAAGAAACGCCCTGAGTATAAGCTGCTGGCTGCGTAGAAGCTTCAACCTGCGGTGACAGCGTGAACAGCGGTTCAACCGGCGTATCATCAATCAAATCAGCCATCGGAGAGAAATTGAAGGCGTCATGGGTGCTGATATTCTGGCCTGAGAACAGAGGCTGTTCTTGCTGCGGCTGATGCTGGGCAGGCGCCTGCGGCTGGTAATGAGTTTCCTGGTACGGCTGTGACTGCTCTGGCTCAACAGGTTGATAACGCGCCTGCTCGCGAGCAGCAAACTGCTGACGTAACTGAGCCTGAAGCAACGCATCTTCGTCTTCTTCAACTGGCTCAGGCTGTTCAACCGCTTCACCGTAACGCTGGTTTTGCTGCTCAACCCATGCTTGCCTTAGTGCCGCCTGCTGTAAAGCCTCTTCATCTTGCACTGAGGTGTTTTCTACCTGCTGTTGCTGCTGAGACTCGGCTTCACGTGCTAATCGAGCGGCCTCTTGCTCTTGCTGTTCGGCAATACGCTGAGAAGGCAGTTTAATGCCATAAGACGCCATCTCACGACGCGTTGGCAGTTTCACCGGATTCGGCCTAGGCAATTCAGGGCCAAAACCTTTCTTGATTTGCGGATTCTCATCACTCACAGCGCTGAAAGCAGGCATAAAAGTATTACCTGCTTCGCCAGCCGCTGATTTACCCGCCTGAGCCAGGCCTGTAGCCAGCGCAGCCGTTGCTGCCAAGCTGCTAACTTCAGGGGCAGCACTAAAATCAAACGGTGAACGTTCGTGGTGCTGAGTCTCGGTGACCTGATTCCAGTCACCCAACTGTGGCTCATCGTAACGGCGAGACTGCACATTGGCAGCAGGCTGAACCGTGCGTGGCGCCGGGGTTTCTTCAGGAATTTCAAAGCTGTAAAGCGGCGGTGTTGCCGGTTGTACAGGCGCAGTCACTGGTGGAATAGCTGATGCAACTGGCTGTTCCGCACTTACCGGCTGAATTTGAACCGGCGTTTGCGCATCGGCGCTTGCCTGAGACACAGGGTTTACCGGCGCAGCCGATTCGCCCGTGGCATGCAGTGGCGCAGTATTGGTCTGGACAGCAGGCTGTGGCTGCACCGGAGCTTTTTCATGAATAGAAGGCGCCGAGAACAGGACATCGTCATCATCGTCAGCCATCGCCGCCGCAGAAATAACAGCCGTCGCGGTAATCGCAGAAGTTGCTACCTGAGCAGGAGCAGCAGGTGTATGCGTGCCCTCTTGCGCTTCATGACTCGATTCTTTGAGCAAGGTATCGTGATGTTCTTCACGATCGTCATACTCATAGTCGTAATCATCATCACGACGCGAACGATTGGTCATAAAGGTAGTTGCACCTAACACCGTGCCGCCAATCTTTTCAGCAATCGTCAACCATGACCAACCTGTAAACAGAGTCAGACCCGCAGCCCATACGCAAAGCAGCAGCAGCGTTGCACCAATATTATTAAACCACGGTGTCATTGCCGTGCCCAGCAGACTGCCTATCACTCCGCCAGAAGCGAAATAATAAAGGTCATCAATATTGAGCGACGCCAGACCACACGAGGTGAGGATCAGCGCCAGCGTCCCTATCAGCCGAAGCGAGAGGGTGAAAAAGTCGATGTAATCCTGATTATCTCGCTGGCGGAAAGAAGCCCAGCAAAGACAAAGCATGATTGGAGGAATGGCATATCCCAACACGCCAAAAATGAAGAATAGCGTATCAGCCATCCAGGCTCCGACGCCGCCACCCAAATTATGGATAGGGCCATGCCAAGAGGTTTGTGACCAGCTTGGATCGGACGGATTAAAACTGAGCAATGATGCCATCAGATAAATGGCGAAAACGGCTACCACAACCAGCACGGCCTCCAGAATACGGCGGCCACCGCTAAGTTTTTTCAAGGTAACGTTTTTATCTTCTGTATATTCCTGGCTCAAGAAAGGCTCTCCAGGTTCCTGTGAACGGAAATAGCGCTAGCGCCGGGAATCATCCCCGGCGCCAAGGCTGTATGGATACACAGGAGTGTAGCTAAATAAATTAGGTTTTGCACCTGTACCTTTTACTTACCGGGTTTTAATTACCAGGCGGTTAGTCTGTTTCACTTCTTCCATTACCACATAGGTACGGGTGTCGTTAACGCCTGGTAAACGAAGAAGCGTTTCGCCAAGCAGCTTACGGTAAGCAGACATATCAGGTACACGGGTTTTCAACAAGTAGTCGAAGTCCCCGGAAACCAAGTGACACTCCTGAATATCTTCAAGTTTTTGTACTGCCGCATTGAATTGCTCAAACACATCCGGTGCACCACGGTTGAGGGTAATCTCAACGAACACCAGCAATGACGCATCCAGATAGTGAGGATTAAGCAAAGCCGTGTAGCCATGAATGAAATTCTGACGTTCAAGACGACGAACGCGTTCCAGACATGGTGTAGGTGACAAACCTACACGTTTGGAAAGCTCGACGTTAGAGATCCGGCCATCCTTTTGCAGCTCGTTCAGAATGTTACGGTCAATTCGGTCGAGATCTTTTCCCGGACGTTTCTTGTTATCTACCATTATTATTATCTCTCTGATGTCCTTCCCTGCACTTGCCATACCCTAACCAACTTCAATGTATAAGGGTGTATCCTAGCAAAGACCTGTTTTTTATAGGTTGTTACGACCCACTTCAAGACGTCTTACCCCTGTCAGAAGAAAACGAATTTTATCGAGTAAGGTCGAAAAAGAAATAACGCCAAGTAACTAATTAGGCAAAATAAAACCTAACACGCCGCTCGTTTGCGCCTTAAAAATCAACAATGCGACCCAACAACGGGTAAAGCGGTAGCACATTGTGTAAATTTGAGACACCTACAGGCGTATAATTTCTTCTTCCCTAGATGTTTTCGCAAATGCACAGCGGATTGTCAAAGTAAAAGAAGTAAAATCAGAAGAACATGCCAGATTGAAAACGGTGAACCTCCTTTTTCGCTGCCTTTTTAGATTGAACAATAACAAAAACAAGATGACAAACTCAGACAAAAATCATTTTTACCCGTGAATTCAGGTAAAAACTATCAGACAAATCGCTAACAACATCTGAGTATGCTTTTTTTACGCCTCCTTTTTCCCTACAATCTCTACTAAGACGTAGTTCGCCATCACGGAGATGAATTCCTTATGGGTACAGTTAAACATAGTAAGTTGTTGATTTTAGGTTCTGGCCCTGCGGGTTATACCGCTGCAGTCTATGCTGCCCGTGCTAACCTGAATCCGGTTTTAATCACCGGTATCGAGAAAGGCGGTCAATTGACCACCACGACGGAAGTGGAAAACTGGCCGGGTGACCCTGAAGGTCTGACGGGTCCAGGTCTGATGGAGCGTATGCACGAACACGCGGTGAAATTTAATACGGAAATCGTTTTCGACCATATTAATCGCGTTGATTTGCAAACTCGTCCGTTCCGTCTGTTTGGTGACAGCGAAGAATACACTTGTGATGCTCTGATTATTGCGACCGGTGCTTCTGCACGTTATCTAGGCCTGCCATCAGAAGAAGCTTTTAAAGGTCGCGGCGTGTCAGCCTGTGCAACCTGTGACGGTTTCTTCTACCGTAATCAGAAAGTTGCCGTGGTCGGCGGCGGGAATACCGCGGTTGAAGAGGCGCTTTATCTGGCTAATATCGCCTCTGAAGTACACCTGATTCACCGTCGCGAGAACTTCCGCGCCGAGAAAATTCTGATTGATCGCCTGAATGATAAAGCCGCCAGCGGTAAAATCGTGTTGCACACCAACAAAACTTTGGACGAAGTGCTGGGTGATGAAATGGGTGTGACCGGTGCTAACCTGCGCGACACCCACAACAACGAGCTGAACAAGCTAGACGTTGCCGGTATGTTTATCGCCATCGGCCACAGCCCTAACACCGGTATTTTCGAGGGCCAACTGGCGCTGGAAAATGGCTATATTAAGGTGCAGTCCGGTATTCACGGTAACGCGACTCAGACCAGCATTCCGGGCGTGTTTGCTGCCGGTGACGTCATGGACCATATCTATCGTCAGGCAATTACCTCTGCGGGCACTGGCTGTATGGCAGCACTGGATGCAGAACGTTATCTTGATGGTTTGGCAGAAGCTAACTTCGAGTAATGTTACGCGGTTGCAGTCAATGTTAACTACTTGATCTGCTAAAGATAAAGGCGACCTTCGGGTCGCCTTTTTTGTTTGTATTATGCCCAGTTATTTGTCATGGTCGAGGTGTTCATCGACCAAAAGACCTTGTAGAATATGTGGGCTTTATGCCCGACGAGGCAACAACGGACAATCGCACCCTAGACGGTGCTTTTTCGGCTCATGCGTTCTGGGATGAATAAATCTGGGATGAATAAAACACGGCAACAAGAATTAATCCGCTGGCTTAAACAGCAAAGTGTGCGCGCCAAGCGCTGGACTCGCCTCTCCACCATGCTTGGGCTGTTGTCAGGCCTGCTTATTCTGGCACAGGCATGGCTACTGGCTGGGCTGCTGCATAACTTGATAGTCAATCATGCCCCTCGCGCCACCTTATGGCAAAGCTTCCTGTTTTTAGCACTGATCTTTTTATTACGCGCTCTCGTGACCTGGCTGCGTGAACAGGTTGGATTTATCTGCGGGCGAGTGATCCGCGAGGAAATGCGCAAGCTGGTGCTGGATCGCCTGCATCTGCTCGGTCCAGCCTGGATCAAAGGCAAACCGGCTGGAAGTTGGGCAACCTTAATCCTTGAGCAAATTGAAGATATGCAGGATTACTACGCTCGCTATCTGCCGCAAATATCTCTGGCAGGAATCATTCCCCTGCTAATTCTGGTGAGTATTTTCCCCATTAACTGGGCCGCCGGAACGATCCTGTTAGTCACCGCCCCATTAATCCCCATTTTTATGGCGTTGGTCGGCATGGGCGCTGCTGATGCCAATCGACGCAATTTTCAGGCACTGGCAAGGCTCAGCGGCCAATTCCTGGACAGCCTTCGCGGTCTGGATACTTTGCGTCTGTTTTATCGGGCCGACGCTGAAATCGGTCAAATCAAAGATTCCACTGAAAATTTCCGCGCCCGTACTATGGAAGTGCTGCGATTGGCCTTTCTTTCCTCGGCGGTACTTGAGTTTTTTGCTTCAATCTCGATTGCCGTTGTGGCGGTATATTTTGGATTTTCCTATCTTGGCGCACTTCATTTTGGGCACTACGGTACGCCGGTAACGCTGTTTGCAGGGTTTTTAGTACTGATTTTGGCCCCGGAATTCTTCCAGCCGCTGCGCGATTTAGGGGTGTTTTACCACGCTAAAGCCCAGGCGGTAGGAGCCGCAGAGAGTCTGGTGGAATTTTTAACTGCCGATGCAGAACAACCTGTCCAGGGAACCCTGCCTTTTGCCACGACTCAGCCAGTCAGCATCGTGGCATCAGATCTCTACATTCTGTCACCACAGGGGCAACGCCTTGCTGGCCCACTGAATTTTAGTCTTAATGCGGGCAATAACGTGGCGATTGTGGGCCTGAGTGGAGCAGGTAAAAGCTCGTTGCTCAATGCCCTGCTGGGTTTTATGCCCTATCAGGGAAATTTGCAGGTTAATGGACAAGAGCTGAAAGACACGGTGATGTCTGATTGGCGGCGATATATTAGCTGGGTGGGGCAAAATCCACAGCTTACCGAAGCCACACTGCGACAGAATATTCTGCTGAGTCAGCCCGCGGCAAGCGAGGCGGCATTAAATCAGGCAATCGAACAATCCTGTGTTAAAGAATTTTTGCCACTGTTACCCGCAGGTCTCGACACTCAAATAGGTGAAGACGCTGCACGCCTGTCAGTGGGGCAAGCACAGCGAGTGGCGGTTGCGCGCGCCCTGCTTTCGCCCTGTTCATTATTACTGTTGGATGAACCGGCTGCCAGCCTCGATGCCGAGAGTGAGCAGCAGGTTATGAACGCGCTTAATCTCGCGGGCAAGAGGCAAACCACATTGCTGGTGACCCATCGCCTTGAAGATACTGAAAAGTACGATGAGATTTGGGTGATGGAAAAAGGGCTGCTGGTTGAGAAAGGCAGCTATCAACACTTGCTGGCACAGTCGGGGCATTTTGCTCGCTTCCACGCCCAACGCGGTCAGGAGCTGCCATTATGAAAATCCTGTTGCCTTACCTCGCGCTTTATCGCCGTCACTGGATACGCATGGCGCTGGGCATACTTTTCGCCATCGTAACCTTACTCGCGAGCATTGGCCTGTTGGCATTATCGGGCTGGTTCCTCGCCGCCGCCTCGTTAGCGGGTCTGGCTGGCCTTTATACCTTTAATTATATGTTGCCCGCCGCCGGAGTCCGTGGAGCCGCTATTTTTCGCACCGCCGGGCGCTATGCTGAACGCATCGTCAGCCATGATGCAACCTTCCGCGTGCTGGCACATTTGCGAGTGTTCACTTTCAGTAAACTTCTTCCGCTCTCTCCCGGCGGACTGGCCGGTTTTCAGAAAGCAGAAATATTGAATCGACTCGTTGCCGACGTCGATACTCTGGATCACCTGTATCTGCGGGTTATTTCACCGCTTATCTCTGCGCTGGTGGTGATTATTGTCGTCACCGTCGGGATGAGTTATCTCGACGTGGGGTTAGCGCTCACTCTCGGTGGGATAATGCTGGCGCTGCTTATGTTGCTGCCAGTCATGTTCTATCGGGCAGGCCAACCGATTGGCCGTGAATTGACCCAACTACGCGGAGAATACCGTGCCCAGCTTAGCGGATGGTTGCAGGGGCAGTCTGAGCTGGTAATTTTTGGTGCTCAAGTGCAGAGCCGCCAAACATTAGATGACATTGAACAGCGCTGGCTAAACCGTCAGCAGCAGCAGTCCAAACTTTCCGGCCTTTCACAGGCGTTAATGATTGCTTCCTCCGGCCTGACATTGTGCCTGCTGCTTTGGCTGGCATCTGGCGGCATTAGCACTTTACCCGCTCCTGGTGCGCTGCTGGCCCTGTTTGTGTTTACACCGCTGGCAGCATTTGAAGCGCTTGGCCCCGTCGCCGGAGCTTTTCAGCATTTTGGACAAGTGATGTCCTCTGCAAGCCGTGTCACTCAGATTATTAATCAACGCCCCGCCGTCACCTTTCTAGAAAACGGTTCTGCCAGCGCAGCTCACATAAATGTATCGGTTCAGGCGGTGAGCTTTACCTATCCGGATCAGCTTCAACCCGTGCTCAAAGAGGTTAACCTGGAGATTCAATCCGGTGAACATATTGCGCTTCTGGGGAAAACAGGTTGTGGAAAATCGACACTCGCCCAGTTATTGACCCGTGCCTGGGACCCTCAGCAGGGTCGTATTCTGCTTAATGGCGTTTCGTTAAGGGAATATAGCGAATCCAGCTTGCGCAGCATGGTGACGGTACTGAGCCAGCGAGTACACGTTTTTAATAGTACCCTGCGCGATAATCTGCTGCTTGCGGCTCCGACAAGCAGTGACGATAAACTGGCCGACGTGTTAACTCAGGTTGAACTAGGCAGCCTGCTGGAAGATGCGGGGCTAAATGCCTGGCTTGGCGAAGGGGGTCGCACGTTGTCAGGTGGAGAACTGCGAAGGCTGGGTTTAGCCCGTGCCCTGCTGCACAATGCGCCACTGTGGATTTTAGACGAGCCAACCGAAGGTCTGGACGCTGAAACCGAGCGCCATATCCTGGACTTGCTCAACAGCCATTGTAAAAATAAAACTTTGCTAATGATTACTCACCGAATTACGGGTATTGATAAGATGGATCGCGTCTGCATAATGGATGATGGAAAAATAGCGACACCGTTGCCGTCGCTATAATCAGTATAATGAAAACTTTCTGTCGGGTAGACACGGCTCCCCGCTCATTAGGACTTTTATGCCTTTGGTGCAGCTTTCTGCCAGACAGAACCAGTTTCCCAATCCTGAGACCGCTCTGCGCCAACCTAATGGTTTACTGGCAATAGGCGGCGACCTATCACCGTCACGCCTGCTCTCAGCCTACTACAGCGGTATTTTCCCGTGGTTTGAACCCGGTGAAGATATCCTTTGGTGGTCGCCTGACCCGCGAGCGGTGCTTTTCCCCGAAGAACGTCATATCAGCCGCAGTCTGCGCCGCTTTTTACGTCAGACGGACTATCGCTACACATTGAATCGAGCGTTTGAGCAAGTTATCGCGGCTTGCTCAGAAGACCGCGATGGAGGCACCTGGATTGGCCCATTGGTTAAAAAAGGCTATCTTGCATTGCACCAGCAGGGCCACGCGCACTCGATTGAAGTCTGGTCTGGCGATGAACTTATTGGCGGCATGTATGGCGTAGCCGTTGGGGGATTGTTTTGCGGCGAGTCAATGTTTAGCCGTCGAATCAATGCCTCCAAGTGCGCAATCATGGCTTTTTGCCAATATTTTACCGCTCAGGGGGGAGAACTGGTTGACTGTCAGGTGATCAACCCTCACACTGCGTCGCTGGGTGCGAGAGAGATCCCCCGCCGCCAATTTTTGCAGCTGTTATCCCGGCTTTCGCAACAGACGTTGCCACCGGAATGCTGGTTGCCACAAGACTTACCCCCACATGACGTTGATTTGCCATCCCTCCTGAAGGAATAGGGAATGTGTGCGGAAAACGCCAACAATTCTTTACATAATGTGGGTTTTTCGGCATTATCTTGCCGGTTAAAAACTATGGTAGTAACACCTAGAGGACTCGATGGCCAAAGAAGACAACATTGAAATGCAGGGCACCGTATTGGACACGTTGCCAAACACCATGTTCCGCGTTGAATTAGAAAACGGACACGTGGTAACCGCACACATCTCCGGTAAAATGCGCAAGAACTATATCCGCATCCTGACGGGCGACAAAGTCACTGTAGAGTTGACCCCGTACGACCTGAGCAAAGGCCGCATTGTCTTCCGTAGCCGCTGATAGGCTCACACATCGCTGATTTATCTCGCGATACCTGAGGTTACCCATTTCGCTCTTCCCACATTCAGCAATGAAAAGTGGCTAGGGCGTTTTGTGGTTCCCGCTATTCAGCACCTAATAAGCTGCTTCAGAAGATAATACGGATCTGATATTACGGATCTATAGACGTAAAAAAGGCGATGTGAAAACATCGCCTTTTGTCATTCTAACGTTTCAGATGTCGAAGATTAGTGCACCGCACCCTCTTCTTTGATCTTCTGCGCACTCATAAAGTGATAGGTCAGCTTATCAGCCGCTTTATCCAGCGCTACGGAAACTGAACCCCCGTCAACCAGCGAACCAAACAACAGTTCATTAGCCAGCGGTTTCTTCAGATTTTCCTGCACGATACGCGTCATTGGGCGAGCACCCATTGCACGGTCGTAACCTTTCACTGACAGCCAGTCACGCGCTTCATCGCTAACTTCCAGCGATACGCCTTTCGCATCAAGCTGTGCCTGCAGTTCGACGATAAATTTATCGACAACCTGCTGGATAACCTCAGGAGACAGGTGATTAAACCAAATCACGTTGTCCAGACGGTTACGGAACTCAGGAGTAAATACTTTCTTAATCTCTTCCATCGCGTCTGGACTGTTGTCCTGATGGATAAGACCAATCGATTTACGCTCTGTTTCGCGCACACCGGCGTTAGTGGTCATCACCAATATCACGTTACGGAAATCGGCTTTACGACCGTTGTTATCAGTCAGGGTTCCGTTGTCCATAACCTGCAACAGCAGATTGAAGACGTCTGGGTGCGCTTTCTCGATTTCATCGAGCAGCACAACGGCATGCGGATGCTTGATAACGGCATCGGTCAACAAACCGCCCTGATCAAAACCAACGTATCCCGGAGGCGCACCGATCAAACGGCTCACAGTGTGACGCTCCATGTATTCCGACATATCAAAACGCAGCAGTTCGATATCTAATGCTTTCGCCAGCTGAACCGTAACCTCGGTTTTACCCACACCGGTTGGACCGGCGAACAGGAAGGAACCCACAGGTTTGCGATCCTGACTCAGGCCAGCACGGCTCATTTTGATTGCTTCGGTCAGTGCCTCAACGGCGTTATCCTGTCCGAATACCAGCATTTTCAGGCGATCGCCGAGATTTTTCAGCACATCACGGTCGGTGGCTGATACGGTTTTCTCTGGAATGCGGGCAATGCGAGCCACCACGCTTTCGATATCGCTGACGTTAACAGTTTTTTTGCGCTTACTTACCGGCATCAGTCGCGCGCGCGCACCTGCTTCGTCAATCACGTCAATAGCCTTGTCCGGCAGATGACGATCATTAATGTATTTCACTGACAGCTCAACCGCGGCACGCACTGCTTTAGCGGTATAACGCACATCATGATGCGCTTCGTATTTGGTTTTCAGACCATTAATGATCTGTACCGTTTCTTCAGGAGATGGCTCAGTAATATCGATTTTCTGGAAACGGCGAGCAAGCGCACGATCCTTCTCAAAGATACTGCTGAATTCCTGATAAGTGGTTGAACCAATCACGCGGATCTTGCCACTTGAAAGCAGCGGTTTGATCAGGTTAGCTGCATCAACCTGGCCACCAGACGCGGCACCTGCACCGATGATCGTGTGGATCTCATCGATAAACAGAATGCTGTTCTTGTCTTGCTCCAGCTGTTTTAGCAACGATTTGAAGCGTTTTTCAAAATCGCCACGATATTTGGTACCGGCAAGCAGTGAGCCAATGTCTAAAGAATAGAGCGTACAGTCGGCCATGATCTCTGGCACATCGCCCTGTTCAATACGCCAGGCGAGGCCTTCGGCGATAGCAGTTTTACCCACGCCGGATTCACCCACGAGAAGCGGATTGTTTTTACGGCGACGGCACAACACTTGAATAGCACGTTCTAATTCTTTATCACGGCCAATCAGCGGGTCAATGCCACCAACGCGCGCCAATTGGTTGAGATTTGTGGTGAAGTTCTCCATACGATCTTCCCCTGCCGACTGCTCTTCGTTAACCGGGTTCTCCGCATTATTCGGAGCCTGGCTCGCTTCGTCTTTACGCGTACCGTGGGAAATAAAGTTCACCACGTCAAGGCGGCTGACATCATGCTTGCGCAGCAGATATGCAGCCTGAGATTCCTGTTCACTAAAGATGGCTACCAGCACATTCGCGCCGGAAACTTCACTTCGGCCTGAAGACTGCACGTGGAAAACAGCGCGCTGCAACACACGTTGGAAACTCAACGTAGGCTGGGTATCACGCTCTTCTTCGCTAGCGGGTAAAGTGGGTGTGGTCTGTTCGATGAAGGCTTCCAATTCCTGTCGTAAGGCCACCAGATCGACCGTACAGGCCTCAAGCGCTTCACGAGCTGCCGGGTTGCTTAGCAACGCCAACAGCAGGTGCTCGACGGTCATAAACTCATGCCGGTGCTCGCGGGCTCTTGCGAAAGCCATGTTGAGACTGAGTTCAAGTTCTTGATTGAGCATAGGCACCTCCCAAATAGATTGCCTTAATCAGGCTTTTTCCAGCGTACACAGCAACGGATGCTCGTTCTCCTTAGCGTAACTATTCACGTGTGCGACTTTGGTTTCAGCCACTTCTGCAGTGTAGACCCCGCATACGGCTTTGCCTTTATAGTGCACAGTAAGCATCAGTTGCGTTGCACGTTCAATATCATAAGAAAAGAACTTTTGCAGAACGTCAATCACAAATTCCATTGGAGTGTAATCGTCGTTGTTTAATATAACTTTATACATAGATGGCGGTTTTAGCTCTTCCTTTTGTTTATCTGCCGCCAAATGTTCAAAATTTTGCCAATCCTGATTGTCACCCATCGCCTGTCCGCTACCTTTTGCATCTAGAAATTTGTTGGAAACAGTTTGATCCGACACCTTGCGAAAGATGAATCACATGCATCTCGTCTCGGGTCACCAGATTACTCTAGTTATTTTATCATTTTTTAGACTTCCATGCCGCAGGACATCAGCTGGGTCATTTAACAGATTATCTGCTGCAAAAAAGGCCTAAAAAATCTTAATATCGTTACCTGCTTCAAACTTTGGTTATCTGCCTGCCTCAGACAAATAGCCATCTCTTGACGTCCTAGACTATTACACTAGAGTGTAAATTTATAAGCCGGATGAGCTATCGCGCATCCCCTTTTTTTGCGTATTTTACAACGGTAATGCGCTTAAAACCCCACAATATTTTGTGGTGCAGGCTTTAACTCTTAATCACTACACCATAGTCATGAGAGGGATGTGAGAGCATGGAGACGGGTACTGTTAAATGGTTCAATAATGCTAAAGGCTTTGGTTTCATCTGTCCTGTTGGAGGCGGCGAAGACATCTTTGCACACTACTCAACCATTCAAATGGAGGGTTATCGCACGCTCAAAGCCGGACAACTGGTCAGTTATGACGTTCATGAAGGCCCAAAAGGAAATCACGCCAGCATTATCATTCCGGTAGAAACTGAAGCGGTCGCCTGACGACCGAACTCAATCTCGGATGATTACAACAAACAATCATGCAAACTTTATAAAATACCAGTCGCTCATTGGCTGGTATTTTATTTATGGGGGATAAAGATTATCTCTTCAAGCTCTGCTGTAAAAAAAAATTAACTTTATTTATGCAATCGATAGAAATCAGACTTTTCCGTTTAATTTTAATTTTTTAAAAATAACGCCTAATCATCTTAATTTACTCATAATACTGTTGTTGGAAGGTTTAGGAACGTGCTACTAAACTGCATGCAATATATTTTATTGGTCTCTCAACATGTCGATTCTTAGCCATCCTGCTTCTGGTGTAAAACCACTTTCAGCTCTCGCGCTGATAACCTCATTAGTCACCGGGAAGTATGTACCGGGAAGGATGTGGCAAAAACCTGCCTATCGGCTGAAGTTTCTGTTTCGTAGCCTGATACATCCCAGGGCGACGCTAACAGTAATGAATGCCATAGCATCGAACCCGCTACGCCACGAAATTCTGCTGGCACAGCCTACTCTGCCGTGCAAAGTACACCGCACCTATCTTGCCGCGAATATGCTGCGTGATCAGCACGTCAGTGGGCTTTGCGATCACTACCGATTTGTTCGCGAAAGGATGCCGCAAACGATGCAGAGTGAGCACCTCGGGAAAGAACACTTTAAGTTGGCCTCATTTATTGGCAAAGACGAGGCGATGTATTCAATTAGCATGAATTCATCGTTACATCTCGATAAAGAAGGAGAAATCACCCTTCGCTTTCTTGACGAAAATGACGAGCCATTGGCAAATGTCACGTTTGCATTAATTAATTATCAAGGCCTTTCCACATTATTTATCGGCGCTATTCAGGGACCTAATCAAAATATCGATCATGCTAAAATTCAACAGGCTACAAAAGCTTGCCATGGCCTTTTTCCTAAAAGAATATTAATGGAAGCCGTACTGCTATTTGCAGAAAAGATGAACATGCAGCAGGTATTTGCCGTAAGTAATAAAACGCATATTTATATCCACCGCCGCTACAGCAAACGTAAACAGCGAATGTTTGCCGATTACGACACCTTTTGGGAAACCCTTGGCGCCCACGCCCATCCCAATGGCTATTTCCATTTTCCAGTGCAGATAAAGCACCGTTCACTGGACGATATCCCAAGCAAAAAACGCGCCGAATACCGCCGCCGGTACCAGTTGCTCGACGAAATGGAAACGCAAATCCGCCACAGATTTAACTAATATTTAAATAATTCCAAATTATCATCTTCAACCGAATAATCAAAGTAATTGGGACTACGACAAGGCAGCAAGTGCGCGAGTCCCAATGTGCTGACATTAGTCAGTGATTCGGGTGAGCAAGTGCAGTCAACACAGTGGTAGTTCCAGGTACGACAAGTATTTATAGCCAAAGTAATTGGGACTACGACAAGGCGGCAAGTGCGCGAGTCCCAATGAGCTGACATTAGTCAGTGATTCGGGTGAGCAAGTGCAGTCAACACAGTGGTAGTTCCAGGTACGAAGGCTATTAGTCCGCGCGCCCACGAGCGAGCCATGCCACTCTCGAAAACATCTGCTTCAACTCTGACGGCACTGAACTGACGCCTCGCGTTGCGGCTGACATCGCCACCTCGATTGCCAGATCTGGTTTTGAATTGCGCTGCACGGCCTTTTCGATAATGTGCCGGGGAGAAATTGGGGCATTTTCTGGCATTCCAGCCGCGCGTCGATAGACATCCTCGAATCCGTGACGGTAAAGATAAGTCTCGATATCCAGCGCGGGTAAAGCCGTTAACCTATCCCGCAGAATATCTTCATGATTTTCAACCAGACTGGCGACACTCGCGGCATATTTTCGACCTGCCTCATCACCATCTACTAACACATGCCACTCAATTCCCATCTGCCGGGCAAAACGCAACAGCGGTTTTAGCCCGCTTTGGGCAAATTCAATCACCTTGATGCCTTCCGACTCAAAGTTATAGTGACACTGGCGAGCAAGCTGGTTCAACAGCCAGACTTCTGTTTCGCCTTCCACCAGCAACCAACAGCGTGCAAACAGAGACGAAGGTCGACTGTAACGAATATGGAAGGCAATACGACGACTGTCTTCGGAGCTCATGCCCTGCGGCCCAATACTGTATGCCGCAACTTTGCCAGACTCTCTGACCAGACGGCATATTTGCTCGACCGGAACCAGCGCCAGCAGATCTCCCGAGTTGGTGGTAGTTATCCGCTGTAAAGGGAGCTGCTCGAGTAATCCCCACGCCACCGACAGCATAATCGGATGCAGACGCGTTTCCGGGTCTTCAATCAGTAATAACGGACGAGCATCAGGATGCAGCGCCACCGATCCTTTGGCCTGCAATAGCGTTGAAAACATAGCCAGCAGCATTACTCGCATGCTGCGACTGTTAGGCTCGGCAATCATCTGGTTAATGTTGTTTAAAGAACGCCAGGCCTGACGACTTTCGTTTCTGCCATGCCGTTTTTGCTGCCAGGATTTTTTGTTCCTACCGCGCTCATCGCCAGTATTCGATCCCGGGCTAGTAGATCCAAGGCTGTTCATTCCAAAGCTATTCATTCCAAAGCTATTCATTCCAAAACTATTCATTCCAAAGTAATGCTCCAACAGCTGCTGCATCGCTGCCAGCCCTTGTCGCAGCTCGGCATTGGTCAAGGCTTGCGGGTTGTGGATAATCGCTCGCGTCAGTTTATCAAGCTGTCGGGCCATGGTTCCTGCATCCTCCTGCAACTGCGGAGAGAGATCTTCCTTGCGGATCCGGCGAGTAAATCGCGCATCACGCAAGCGCAGTACCGGATGCAGTTTAATCAGGGCTTTTGCCAATGGATCAATGGTCGTTAGAGCCAGCGGCTCACCGTTTGCTGCCAGGAAAGATCGCCAGGTCGCCACGCTGCCGTCATCATCCATCTCCCCTTCCAGGCGATAATAAATGCGGTTTAGGCGATCGTCACAGCGAACCCACAGCGGGGAAAGTAGATTGAAACGGGGTGACATGTGATTGCCAGGCTGATTCTCACAAAAAGTGAAAACAACGTGCAGATAGCGCTGCTTGTCCTGCTGCTCACCGGCCGGGAAATGAAAATCTTGTTCTTGAAAACAGTAAAGTTCTGGATCGGGTGATAACAGCAAAGTCAGCGCGTCAAGCAGGCTGGACTTACCCCAGGCATTTTCCCCTAACAGCACGGTATTTGTGTTGATCGTTCCCAAATGGGTCAGCCCGTTATCTGCATTGAGCGAGTTAAGTGCTACACCACGTCTGTCAGGTTGTGTCAGTGTCAGAGAGAGGCGATTAATGCCCCTAAACCCTACAATATCAATATGCTCAAGATACATTGGCACCTCCCGTGCAGCGATTTTCTGGTCTGATTCCTCCCCTGAGCATGGCTACAAAAAGGCTCGCAGGTCAAGAGTAAAAGGAAAGCCCGATCCTATATTCCATGCACCAACCTCCAGACGCAAACTTCAGACCTTTACTCGCTTAACGCTTTTCGTTAGGTTGGCGCACGCTTTTCATTGATGCTCTGAATGGACTCTTTTTTATTATGTACTCAGGACTGCTGATTATTCTCGTGCCATTGATTCTTGGCTATCTGATCCCGGTTAAAAATCGCCGTTTGCTGCACAAGGTCGACCAACTCCTCAGCTCAATGGTGTATGTTATTTTATTTGTCATGGGCGTTAGCCTGGCATTTCTGGACAATCTCAGCAGCAACCTGCTGATGATCTTCAAATATACCTCGGTATTTTTCGTCTGCATCTTCACCATTAATCTGCTGGCCCTGCGTTTGCTTGAACGCCGCAAGCCTTGGAAATCAACTCATCGACAGGCGGCTGCACCTTCTCGATTACGGATGGCGTTAGATTCCCTAAAGCTTTGTGGCGTAGTGGTTGCCGGTTTCCTGCTTGGGCTAACGCAATGGCACTGGTTAACCTACGCCAGCGAAGCGAGTGAGGCCGCGCTAATCTGTCTGTTGGTGCTGGTAGGCGCTCAACTTGGCAACAGCAGCATGACCCTGCGCCAGATTATCCTTAACCGCCGCGGGTTAATGGTCGCAACGGTTGTGGGTATCGCCTCGCTCGGCGGCGGAATAATAGCGGCCTTTATTCTTGGTCTTCCGCTCAAAACCGGTCTGGCGATGGCCTCGGGTTATGGGTGGTATTCCCTCTCTGGCATCGTGCTAACGGACTCGTTTGGCCCGATTATTGGCAGTGCAGCTTTCTTCAATGATCTGGCACGCGAGCTTTGCGCGATCATGTTGATCCCAACGCTGGTTCGTAACAGCCGCTCCTCGGCATTAGGTCTGTGTGGCGCGACGTCGATGGACTTTACTCTGCCTGTATTGCAGCGCAGCGGCGGTATCGACATGGTGCCGCCTGCGGTAGTTCACGGTTTTGTACTAAGCCTGGTGGCACCGATTCTTATGGCACTTTTTTCTTCGTAAATCAGTTATGAACTATGCTTACCCCCAGTCGTTTTAAATTTATTAAAGCCGCAGGAAACTTTTTGCGGCAAGAAAATCTAAAAACACCGGAGGAATTCATGAAACAAACCGTTGCGGCATTTATCGCAAAAACGTTTGAAGAAGCTGGCATAAAAAGAATTTGGGGCGTTACTGGCGACTCACTTAATGGCCTCAGTGACAGTCTTAATCGTATGGACACCATCGAGTGGATCGGCACCCGCCACGAGGAAGTCGCCGCCTTTGCCGCAGGCGCAGAAGCGCAAATCACCGGCAATCTGGCAGTCTGTGCTGGCTCATGCGGGCCGGGTAACCTGCATTTAATCAATGGCCTGTTCGACTGCCATCGTAATCACGTTCCCGTGGTCGCCATCGCCGCGCACATTCCTTCCAGTGAAATTGGCAGCAACTATTTTCAGGAAACGCACCCCACTGAACTGTTTCGCGAATGCAGCCATTACTGTGAGTTGATAAGCAACCCGGAGCAGCTGCCGCAGGTATTGGCGATTGCCATGCGTAAAGCTATTCTGAACAAAGGTGTCTCAGTTATTGTGCTTCCCGGCGATGTGGCTCTTAAACCGGCACCAGAAAGCGCGCGCACGGAGTGGTATCCTCCACAATTACCGTTGGTACAACCTCCTCGTTCAGAACTTGAAAAGCTAGCCGAATTGCTTAACAGCTCTGAAAACATCACGCTGATGTGCGGCAGCGGCTGTGCCGGCGCCCATCAGGAAGTAGTTAAACTTGCCGAAACGCTGAAAGCTCCTATCGTGCATGCGTTACGCGGTAAAGAACACATTGAATGGGATAACCCTTACGACGTAGGTATGACCGGTTTAATTGGTTTTTCCTCGGGTTATCACGCCATGCTAAATGCTGATACGCTGGTCCTTCTGGGGACTCAATTCCCGTATCGCGCGTTTTATCCAACCGATGCAAAAATCATTCAGATTGATATTAATCCAGGCAGCATTGGCTCACACTGCCACGTGGATGTTGCACTGGTAGGCGATATTAAAACCACTCTTGCTGCTTTACAGCCCGGTTTGAGGGTCAAGAGCGACACCAGTTTCCTCGATAAAGCCCTGAAACACTATCAAGAAGCGCGCAAAGGTCTCGACGATCTCGCAACGTTAAATGACAAGATGCCTATTCATCCGCAGTATCTGGCTAAACAGATCAGCCAGTTTGCCGATGAAGATGCCATTTTTACCTGTGACGTCGGCACACCAACGGTCTGGGCCTGTCGTTATCTGAAAATGAACGGCAAGCGCCGCCTGCTGGGTTCCTTTAACCACGGCTCTATGGCCAATGCCATGCCACAGGCTATAGGAGCACAGGCAGTCGACCGTAATCGTCAGGTAGTTGCGATGTGCGGCGACGGCGGATTTGCCATGTTAATGGGCGATTTCTTGTCGATTGCGCAGCATAAACTGCCGATCAAGCTGGTTATTTTTAACAATAGCTCACTGGGATTCGTGGCGATGGAAATGAAATCGGGTGGGTATCTGACCAATGGTACCGAGCTGAATAATCCAAATTTTGCGGCTATTGCCGAAGCCAGCGGTATCAAAGGGATTCGGGTTGAAAAAGCCTCAGAGGTCGATGCCGCGCTTCAAGAAGCCTTCGCGCACAATGGTCCAGTGCTGATTGACGTGATAACCAACACGGAAGAGCTGGCAATGCCGCCACAGATCAAACTGGAACAGGCCAAAGGTTTCAGCCTTTATATGCTGCGGGCGATTATCAGTGGTCGTGGTGACGAGGTCGTTGATTTAGCTAAAACCAATTGGTTACGTTAAGGAAACCCCTCTGCATTTTGGCATTTTAAAGGTATATAGTGGAGATAACATTCCACCAGGGGTGACTGACGCCCCTGCTTTTCAAGGCCAATAAAGAGGAAGCAACGTTGATCGATTTACGCAGTGACACCGTTACGCGCCCAAGCGAAGCTATGCGTCAGGCCATGTACAAGGCCGAAGTTGGCGATGATGTTTACGGCGATGACCCTACGGTTAATGCCTTACAGGCTCTCGGCTGTGAGCTGACCGGCAAGGAAGCCGCGCTGTTCTTCCCAACCGGTACTCAGGCTAACCTGGTTGCCCTGCTGTCACACTGCCAGCGCGGGGATGAATACATTGTCGGCCAAAAAGCGCATAACTATATGTATGAAGCAGGCGGTGCGGCGGTGCTTGGGAGTATTCAGCCTCAACCGCTGGATATGGCAAACGACGGGTCTATTCCGCTCGATAAAGTCGCTGCCGCCATTAAGCCTGATGACATTCACTTTGCCCGCACTCGCCTTCTCAGCCTTGAAAATACCCACAGTGGTAAAGTCCTGCCTTTGTCTTATCTAAAGCAGGCTTTTGAATTTACTCGTGAAAAAGGTTTGGGTCTGCATATCGACGGGGCACGAATCATGAACGCAGCCGTGGCGCTTGATGTGCCGCTGAGCGATATTACCCGTTACTGCGATACGCTGACGATTTGCCTGTCAAAAGGTCTCGGTGCGCCGGTAGGTTCACTGCTGTGCGGCAGCAAAGAGTATATACAGCGAGCCAATCGCTGGAGAAAGATGACCGGCGGCGGTATGCGTCAGTCGGGAATTCTGGCCGCTGCGGCAATTTATGCGTTGGAAAACAACGTGCAACGTCTGAAAGAAGACCATGATAACGCCCGTTGGCTGGAACAGCAACTGCGCGATATCGGCCTTGAAATTGTTGCACCAGGCGCGCAGACCAACATTTTGTATGTGCGCCAGTCTGCTGAACAAGCTGCAAAACTGGGTCCGTGGATGCGTGAACAAGGTGTATTGTTAAGTTCCGGCCCCGTGACGCGTTTAATCACACACATCAATATTAGTCGTCAGGATTTGGAAAAAGTTGTCGAGCTGTGGCAGCGTTTTTTACGTAATCCAGGCTAAATCACTGTCCGCAGGTCTGCGTGAGAGCAAGGAAGTCGCTCTCCGCCTGCGGGCCATTTTTTTGTCACTTTGAACGAGCAGAATGGAAGATGCCTACACTCAACGCAGACACACGCGTCGTCGTTCTCGGCGCAAGCGGGTATATTGGCCAACACCTTGTATCCCACCTGATTCAGCAGGGATACAAGGTTACCGCTGCTGCGCGGCGCAGAGACCAGCTGCTGGCGCAAAAATGGCCCGGCGTACGCTGCTGCTTTGCTGACGTTTATCATAACGCCAGCCTGCGAGATGCCTTTGCCGACGCTGACGTGTTGATTTATCTGGTTCACGCCATGAGCGACGAAGAAGACTTGTTCGAAAGAGAACGCCAGGCGGCACAAAATACTCTGCTGGCGTTGAAAGATTCTTCTATAAAACAGATTATTTATCTCGGCTCCATGCAGCCCGAGTTTTCATCTTCACCGCATTTACAGGCCAGTAAGCTTGTCGGCAATCTGTTTCGCATGGGCACAACGCCGGTAACAGAACTGCGCGCCGGGATTGTGCTTGGCCCCGGTTCTCCAGCTTTTGAGCTGATGCGCGATATGATTTACAACCTGCCAGTACTAACGCCGCCGAGCTGGGTCAGGAAGCATTCTGCGCCGATTGCGCTTAACGATCTGCTGCATTATCTCAGTGGATTAATCAATGTTCCCTCAGCGAAACACCTCATCCTTGACGCTGCAGGGCCGGAATACCTCAGTTATCGTCAGCTGATGGAGCGATTTATGGCTCTCAGCAACAAGCGACGCTGGCTGGTGCCGGTTCCTCTGCCAACGCAATTATTGACGGTCGCGTTTCTCGGCCTGTTGACCTCTGTTCCAAGCACGCTGGTCAAAACTCTGATTCAAGGCGTTAAACAGGATTTATCGCCGGACAGCGATGCCTTGCGCCAGCTGGTTCCTCTCGAATTAACCACTATTGATGACGCGATCAACCAGACCTTAGCGCAAGAAGCCGACGCAGTGCTTAACACGCCGGAGTGGGCCAACGATCCGGATGCTCACCTTCGCTGGCGTCCGGGCTATGCCTTTTATCCAAAACAGGTCAATTTTCGGCTGGAGACATCGGCATCGACCAAGGCTTTGTGGCAGGTCATACAGCAACTGGGCGGTGAAGAAGGATTTTTCTATGCACAAGGCTTATGGCGTTTACGCAGAAGAATTGATCGGCTACTGGGCCACAAAACAATTCCCGGCAGACCGAGTTCGGCCAGGCTTACAGTGGGAGACACGATTGACGGCTGGAAAGTGATAAGCATGGTGCCAGATAAATCTCTGACGCTGATGTTTGGCATGCGCGCCCCCGGTTTGGGAAGATTAACATTAACGCTTAAAGATCATGGTGAAAGACGCAGTCTGGAGATTGCCTCCTGGTGGCATCCTGCTGGCGCACGAGGCCTGTGCTACTGGTACGCCATGATGCCTGCTCACCTGTTTATTTTTCGCGGCATGGCAAAAAGAATTGCCAGTCTCGCGCGGCAAAAAGACCGTCGTGGTCACTGAAAAAGCAGCCGGGCTATTTTGCAGGCAAACGCACCGGGGAGTGTCACAACTTTCCCTGTTTCTCATTGCATAGCACAGAAATTCAAGAAAGAATGGCGACCTATTTGTCAGGCGAGACGCTATTGGCTCCTGACAACGCCATTCTTACGGAATTCGGATATATATGAAGGTATTGGTTACCGGTGCAACCAGTGGTCCAGGACGCAACGCAGTGGAATATCTGCGTAATAAAGGCATCAAAGTCAGGGCGACAGGCCGCAATGCCGCGATGGGGCCGTTACTGGAAAAGCTGGGTGCAGAATTTATTCATGCCGATCTGACCAATTTGCTATCCGCCGAGGCAAAAGTGCTGCTGGCCGACGTTGATACTTTATGGCACTGTTCGGGCCTGAGCGCGCCCTGGGGCAGCGAGCAGGATTTCCAACTGGCCAACGTGCGCGCCACTCGTCGCCTGGGTGAATGGGCCGCGGCCTACGGTGTCGAGAATTTTGTGCATCTGTCTTCTCCGGCGATTTACTTTGATTTCCATCATCATCGGAACATCACAGAAGATTTTCGACCGACTCGCTTTGCCAACCAGTTTGCCCGCAGCAAAGCTGCCGCCGAGCAGGTTATCACCACGCTCGCTCTGTCCAATCCGCAGACCCACTTTACGATTTTGCGCCCACAGGGGATCTTTGGACCGCACGACAACGTGCTGCTGCCAAGACTGTTGCAAATGATTAAATATGGCACGCTAATGCTGCCACGCGGCGGAGAAGCGCTGGTAGACATGACCTACGTCGAAAATGTCTCACATGCCATGTGGCTGGCAACCGAAAGTCAGGATCACGAATCCGGTCGTGCTTACAACATAACCAATATGCAGCCGCGTCCGCTTAAAGCGATGATAGAGCAACTGATGGCCGGGCTAGAAGTTAAGCATCGCATCCGCTCGGTGCCCTATCCGCTTTTGGACATGATGGCGCGTGGCATGGAAAAACTTGGCCGCAAACAGCATCGCGAACCGATGTTGACCCACTACAGCGTCGCGAAGCTTAACTTTGACGTGACGCTGGACACGCAGCGCGCCGAAACCGAGCTAGGCTATCGCCCTATTGTTTCCCTTGATGAAGGCATTCAACGCACCGCAATTTGGCTGAAAGACCACGGTAAACTCCAACAGCAGCAAGGCATTATTGGTCATCCCAATTAAAATAAAACATGTCTATCCAAACTCATTGATTCAAAAAGACTCAGCAGGAGGATATTTCTCGAGTAGCGCCTCCACGATAGCTTCACTTTCTGCATCCGCGTTGCCGCGATAATCGCTCTGCCTGAAATGCATTTGAAACGCGGCAACCACGCGACGCTGCTGAAGTGGCGTCATGTCGGCTGTGACCGGATACCCATAACGGGCCAATTGAGTCAATAACTCTGCCATTGGCACCGGCTGATGCGGGTCGCGCCCGTGCAATAATGCCTTGACCCGCGATGCCTGCGGCCAGGCACCTACGCCATTTTCCGCCAACTGCTGCCACGGAAATAGTGGGCCAGGATCTTCCTTGCGCTGCGGCGCAATATCGCTGTGCGCTACGACATCTTCCGGCTCTATCTGATAGCGTTTAACGATGTCCTGACTCAGTGAGGTCAGCAAAGCTATCTGCGTCGCCGGGAAAGGATAAAACCGCCGTTCCAGCATTCTGTTGGTGTAACCTTTATTTTCCAGTTCGATACCAATAGATGTGTCATTCAGATTGTTTCTGCCGCGCCATTCACTGATACCTGCATGCCACGCGCGCATGGATTCGGGCACCAGTTGCCAGGCAACCGGGCGGCCATCGACCTGAGGCGGTTTAGCCGGAATCAAATAGTGTGCGCTAACGTGTTCATCGGTAAGGGTATTCAATGCCGTATGAAAATCTTCTGCCGTGTAATGGATCACCAAAAAACGAATGCGCTGATCGGCACCCTGCGCTTGCTGAGAGGTTTCAAGCACATAGTTATGCTGTTCCTTAACAGAGCCAGTGGCCTGACAACCGGCCAATAGCAAGAGCCCAGCAAACACACCCCCTCTGCGCAACCCTGTTGCAAATAACATTTTTAATGCCCTTCCCCGATCAGGCTGAATATGGATTACAGCCATTATAACGATTGATGAGTAAACTCAAAAAATAGCCAACGTGTAACACCTCGTTAACCATATCTTATGCTAACTTTATGATTCAGGCCGCACACAAATAAAATTCTCCCGTCCTTTGTTGCATAACTATGCTACAGAGGGTACCCTCTGCGGCATTAATGGCTATTCAGTATTTGCGCATGAGTATTCAACTAAACAGTATTAACTGCTTCTACGGAGTGCATCAGGCACTCTTTGACATTCAGCTCGACTGCCCTGCCGGTGAAACACTGGTGTTACTGGGGCCGAGCGGCGCGGGTAAAAGCTCGCTGCTGCGGGTGCTTAACCTGCTGGAAATGCCACGCTCCGGCACGCTGCAAATCGCCGGTAATCAATTCGACTTCCAAAAGAAGCCGGATGAAAAGTCGATCCGCGAATTGCGTCAAAATGTCGGCATGGTATTTCAGCAATATAATCTTTGGCCACACCGCACTGTGCTGGACAACCTGCTGGAAGCTCCTTGCCGCGTACTTGGCTTAAGCAAAGACGCTGCTATGGCGCGTGCCGAAAAGCTGCTGAACCGTTTGCGTTTAAAAGACTACGCCAATCGTTATCCGCTGCATTTATCCGGTGGTCAGCAACAGCGTGTCGCCATTGCCCGTGCCTTGATGATGGAGCCTCAGGTGTTGCTGTTCGATGAACCGACTGCCGCGCTTGACCCTGAAATTACCGCTCAAATCGTTAGCATTATTCGCGAGCTGGCCGATACCGGGATAACCCAGGTTATTGTGACTCATGAAGTTGAAGTCGCACGTAAAACGGCAACCCGCGTGGTGTATATGGAAAATGGCCGCATCGTCGAACAGGGCGATGCCAACTGCTTCGCGCAGCCGCAAACCCCTGAGTTTGCCAGCTATTTATCACACTGATTTGCCCCTTATTTAGATTACATGATGGAGTAGTTTGCAATGAAAAAGCTAATTATTGCGGCTGTTTTAGCCGGTGTCAGCTTATCCGCTACCGCGGCAGAGACCATTCATTTCGGTACTGAAGCCAGTTATGCTCCGTTTGAATTCGTTGATTCAAGCAACAAGATCCAAGGTTTTGATATCGATCTGGCCAACGCAGTGTGTAAACAGATGCAGGCAACCTGTACCTTTACTAACCAGTCTTTTGACAGCCTGATCCCAAGCCTGAAATTCCGTCGTATCGACGCAGTTATTTCAAGCATGGACATCACTGCCGACCGCCTGAAGCAGGTTTCCTTCACCGACGCCTACTATGACAACTCCGCCATCTTCTTTGCGCAGAAAGGTAAATTCACCGATCTGGCCTCTTTGAAAGGCAAGCGTGTCGGCATTCAGAACGGTACTACCCACCAGAAATTCCTGCTGGACAAGCATCCTGAAATTACAGCGGTGCCTTATGACAGCTATCAGAATGCGGTACTGGATCTGAATAATGGCCGTATTGATGCCGTATTCGGCGATACCGCCGTGGTGCAGGAATACCTCAAGAAAAATCCAGGTCTTGCAACCGTGGGCGATAAAATTACTGACCAGAGCTACTTCGGTAACGGCTTAGGCATTGCTGTTCGCCAGAACAACACTGAACTGCTGGGCAAGATGAATGCCGCACTAGTAAAAGTCAGACAAGATGGCACTTATAAAGCGCTGTATACCAAATGGTTTACGCAATAATCTGAATATCGATGATTGAATTTCAACCTCTGCTAAGCGCCGCCGGGATGACCGTCGGCCTTGCCATTTGTGCACTGATCCTGGGCCTGTTCCTGGCGATGCTGTTTGCCGTGTGGGAGTCTTCTCCCTGGAAACCGCTGAGCTGGTTAGGTACGGCCTGGGTGACTATTATACGCGGCCTGCCAGAAATTCTGGTGGTGCTGTTTATCTATTTTGGCTCATCACAGCTACTGTTGACGCTGTCTGACGGCTTTAACATCAATCTGTATTTCTTGCAGATCCCGGTGAAGTTACCTCTCGATAATTTCGAAGTCAGCCCGTTTGTTTGTGGAGTGATTGCGCTGTCACTGCTCTATTCTGCTTATGCCTCGCAAACGCTACGCGGTGCATTAAAAGCGGTTCCGCACGGCCAATGGGAATCCGGTCAGGCGCTGGGTATGCGTAAAGTTGCCATCTTTTTCCGGCTGATTATGCCGCAAATGTGGCGTCACGCACTGCCAGGTTTAGGCAATCAGTGGTTGGTGCTGTTAAAAGACACCGCGCTGGTGTCGCTCATCAGCGTCAACGATTTAATGCTCCAGACCAAAAGCATTGCGACCCGCACTCAGCAGCCGTTTACCTGGTATGTGACAGCGGCAGCGATTTACCTGATCGTGACCTTGTTAAGTCAGTTCGTCATTAAGCGTATCGAACTCCGTACCACCCGATTTGAACGGAGTGCTTCCTGATGTGGCAATATATGCCTGAAGTCCTAAAAGGTCTGCAAACCAGCCTGTCGCTGACCGTGGCCGCGCTGATTGTTGCCTTGCTGCTTTCGCTACTGTTTACCGTGGTGCTAACCCTTAAAGTGCCGGTGCTTAACCCCATCGTGCGCGGTTACATCACGCTGTTTACCGGTACGCCGCTGTTGGTGCAAATCTTTCTTATCTACTACGGGCCGGGTCAGTTTCCATCGATTCGTAATATCCCGTGGCTGTGGGAAATGCTGTCGCAGCCTTGGCTTTGTGCGATGTTTGCGCTGGCCTTGAACAGCGCGGCCTATACGACTCAGCTATTTGCCGGTGCGGTGAGAGCTATTCCCGGTGGCCAGTGGGAGTCATGCCAGGCACTCGGTATGTCGCGCAAAGAGTCGCTACGCATTTTGCTGCCTTTTGCTTTTAAACGCGCCCTTTCTTCATATTCCAACGAAGTGGTTCTGGTGTTTAAAAGTACTTCACTGGCGTACACCATTACGCTGATGGATGTTATGGGCCACAGTCAGCTCATGTATGGCCGCACTTACGATGTCATGGTATTCGGCGCCGCAGGATTAGTTTATCTGTGCGTTAATGGTTTGCTAACGCTGATGATGCGAATGGTTGAACGCCGTGCGCTGGCATTCGAACGTCGAAACTAATTTTCCTTACTAATTGGCTATTGGCTAAAAATAATTAGCTTTGATAGCCCACCAGTCAGTGACCCAGGCGGCAGCAATGTCGCCTTTTTTATTGTCTACTTTTTAGCCTCTGGCGCAAAACTTCTGCTCTAACCCTGCGAGATGTCTCGCATTTTTGATATTCATTACATTCATTGCACAAACAAAGTGATTAATGTCACAAAAAATCTGTGTAAAGCCCCTTAAAATATCCTCCCGTAACGCAACTCAGGATGTCTCCATGCACTCTCGTTTTATCGATGCTTATGCCGGCCTGCCCGTTTCTCTGCAATCTGCCCTTGAGCCGATACTCTGTCATGATGACTTTCCCGCCATGTTCAGCGCTGATCAAGTTAGCCTGATTAAATTGCAAACCGGCTTAGACGACGCGGCGCTGGCTTTTGCGTTATTACCATTGGCTGCCGCCTGTTCTGTTGCACCTATCTCAAAATTTTATGTCGGTGCCGTGGCGCGCGGCGTCAGTGGTAATCTGTATTTTGGTGCCAATATGGAGTTTCGCGGTGTCTCGATGCAGCAAACCGTTCATGCCGAGCAATCTGCGGTGACCCATGCCTGGTTAAGAGGTGAAAGCCGTCTTGAATCGATTACCGTGAATTACACGCCTTGCGGTCATTGTCGCCAGTTTATGAATGAGCTGAATAGCGGAACCAGCCTCAAAATCCATCTACCAAACCGCGCCGTTGCCAGCCTTGGAGAGTATTTACCCGACTCTTTTGGCCCGCGTGACCTCGAAATTGCCACCCTGTTGATGGATGAAGTAGATCACGGTTATCAGCTTGAGGCTAACAGCTCGCTGGCAATGCAGGCGCTCGCAGCCTGTAATCAGAGCCATGCTCCTTATAGCCATTCGCACAGCGGTATCGCACTGAAAAGCGTGAATGGTCAGGTATTTACCGGGCGCTATGCCGAGAATGCCGCCTTTAACCCAAGCCTTCCGCCGCTGCAAGCTGCATTAATCGTGCTTAATCTCTCTGGTCAAGACTGTACTCAGATTAAACAGGCTGTGTTAATCGAACGCCGCGATCCACTGGTCAGCCAATACGATGCTACCCGCGCTACGCTGGCAGCACTGGGTTGTACGCAGTTGCAGCTCATTGAGATTTAATGACTCTTCCAGCCAAGTGATTAACAAGATAAAACGGGGCCATGCCAGACTGGCCCTATCGCCTCTATTAATTAACAATTAATCAACACAACTCGCGATTCCCTGTTAAAAAATTGAGTTAGCGCTTTCACCTCTGCTAAAGTCCAAGAGTCACACAAGTCATTAAAATATCGATGTGACCTTCTCGTCAGACCTTTTGCTTCACCTGCCCCCTACCGTGACCACAAGAGTAAACATCAATGGAACTTGAATACGAAAGTAAACGTCCGCTGTATATTCCTCATGCAGGTCCGATCCTGCTTGAATTTCCGTTATTGAATAAAGGAAGCGCATTTAGTCAGGAAGAACGCGCTAACTTCAATCTGCACGGCCTGTTACCCGAAACGGTTGAAAGCATTGAAGAACAGGCAGCTCGTGCCTATCGCCAGTTTCAGGATTTCAAAACGGATATTGATAAACACATTTACCTGCGCAATATCCAGGACACCAACGAAACCCTGTTTTATCGCCTGATTGATGAGCATTTAAGCGAGATGATGCCGGTGATTTACACCCCGACGGTGGGGGAAGCCTGTGAGCATTTCTCTGAAATTTACCGTCGCGCCCGTGGCTTGTTTATCGCTTATCCAAACCGTGAACACATCGATGATATGCTGCAAAACGCTACTAAACAGCATGTTAAAGTGATCGTGGTGACCGACGGCGAGCGTATTTTAGGTCTTGGCGATCAGGGCATCGGCGGCATGGGGATCCCTATCGGCAAACTCTCACTTTACACGGCCTGCGGCGGTATCAGCCCGGCCTACACCTTGCCAGTGGTGCTGGATGCCGGGACTAACAACCCGCAGTTGCTCAACGATCCGCTGTATATGGGATGGCGTCATCCGCGCATTACCGGCGAAGAATATTCAGATTTCGTCGACCAGTTTATTCAGGCAGTGAAAGTGCGCTTTCCTAATGTTCTGTTGCAGTTTGAAGACTTCGCGCAGAAAAATGCGATGCCGCTGTTGAAACGCTACCGCGAAGAACTTTGCTGCTTCAACGATGATATTCAAGGCACGGCGGCAGTCACTGTAGGAAGCCTGCTGGCGGCAAGTAAGGCGGCGGGTAGTCAGTTACGTGACCAGACTGTCACTTTCCTTGGCGCGGGTTCCGCAGGCTGTGGCATCGCCGAGCAAATCGTCGCGCAGATGAAATCCGAAGGTCTTAGCGAAGAGGAAGCTCGTGCGCGCATCTTTATGGTTGACCGCTTCGGGCTGCTGACCGACAAACTGACTAATCTATTAGATTTCCAGAACCTGTTGGTACAGAAAACTGAAAATCTACAAGGCTGGAACGTCGACAGTGACAATATTTCGCTGCTGGAAGTTGTGCGTTACGCTAAACCTACCGTGCTCATTGGCGTATCTGGTCAGCCGGGGTTGTTTACCGAAGAAATTATTCGCGAAATGCACAAGCACTGTGAACGTCCGATTGTCATGCCGTTAACCAATCCAACGTCACGTGTGGAAGCCCATCCGGCCGATATTATCAGCTGGACTGACGGCGCGGCGCTGGTCGCCACGGGTAGCCCATTTGCTCCAGTGAGTTATAAAGACAGGATTTACCCGATTGCCCAGTGCAATAATTCGTATATTTTTCCGGGTATTGGCTTAGCGGTGATTGCAGCACAGGCCACCCAAGTTACCGACGGCATGCTGATGGCGGCGAGTCGCGCGCTGGCGGAGTGTTCACCGCTGGCGACCGACGGCGTAGGCTCGCTGCTGCCAGATGTTAATGATATTCAGGGCGTTTCGAAATGTATCGCGATGGAAGTCGGCAAAATGGCACAGATTGAAGGCGTCGCGCAGGTGACGACGGAAGATGCGCTGTCTAAAGCCATCGAGCACAACTTCTGGGTTCCTCAATATCGTAGCTATAAACGAACATCGTTCTGACAGACAGTCTTTGTCCTTAAAAATAAATGCTGTGGTAACGTGGCCTACATGCCCCGATGAGCTTACTCAGATATGCAATCGGGGTGTTCCATCGTCGGCAGCGTCGCTACAGCAAAAAATAACGAAGATTTCGCTGAAAAA
This sequence comes from uncultured Gammaproteobacteria bacterium, assembly GCA_963747655.1. Lineage (GTDB taxonomy): Bacteria > Pseudomonadota > Gammaproteobacteria > Enterobacterales > Enterobacteriaceae > Rouxiella. The sequence goes on from CAVVFS010000003.1 coordinate 170,779, forward strand.
TAGCACAACCAGTCGGAGTTAAGCCCACTCTTATTGCTTCATCCCCGCAGGTAAAGTAGCCTTGAAACTTCCGCATCGAGAATATGACTTTAAGGCAATACCATGATTAAGCGGCTAATAGTGAGCATTATCGGCATCGTAGTTTTGATGCTGATTGTCGCTATTGGACTTGATCGCTGGATGAGCTGGAAAACCAAAGATTATATTTACGACGAAGTGCAGGAATTGCCTCATAGGCAGGTTGGCGTGGTGTTGGGCACGGCGAAATATTATCGCACTGGCGTGATCAATCAGTATTACCTTTATCGTATTCAAGGTGCGATCAACGCTTATAACAGCGGCAAAGTGAAATACTTGCTGCTCAGCGGCGATAACGCGATGCAAAGTTATAACGAACCGATGACCATGCGCCGCGATTTGATGAAGGCGGGCATCCCAGCCAGTGATATTGTGCTCGACTATGCCGGATTCCGCACATTGGATTCTATTGTGCGCACTCGAAAAGTCTTTGATACTAATGATTTTTTGATTATTACTCAGCGTTTCCACTGTGAGCGTGCACTATTTATTGCCCTGCATATGGGCATTCAGGCGCAGTGTTTCGCCGTGCCAGCGCCAAAAAATATTATCACCGTGCGCGTGCGTGAGATTTTTGCTCGCCTGGGCGCGCTGAACGACCTTTATATCCTCCATCGACAGCCGCGTTTCCTTGGCCCGCTGATCCCTATCCCGGCGGTGCATCATATTCCTGAAGATGCTCAAGGGTATCCGGCAGTCACGCCAGAACAGGTTGTTGCCTTGCAACAGACGCTGGAAGCGGAGAAAAGAACGGCACTCAAGAAGAAGCAGGCTGTGGTGCCGGACAGATTCGTTGAGCCTGAAGTCGCGCCCGTTCCCAATGTGCTTTTTGAGCCAAATTTTCTGCCGCCGCCTGACAGCGATTCTCCTGACGATAATTCTCCTGACAATAATTTATCTGGGAGCCATACTAAAGACCCCGTTATTCCTCCTGCCCGTAAATAACAGGCAAAAAAAAGCAGAGCACAATCCTGCACTCTGCTATTAAAGGCTTCTGTATTACCCTTTATCGTTGAACCGGAACAAAGACTTTGGGTAAACGTTTAATGGTAAGTTCTAACTTACTTCTTCTTGGCATATTTCAGAGAATCGAGTGCCACGGCAAAGATGATAATTCCGCCCTTGATAATATACTGCCAGTATGGATTTACGCCGATATAGGTCAAACCGTAGTTAATTACCGTGAAGATCAATACACCGGTAACCACGCCTGCCACAGAACCGACACCACCCGCGAATGACACGCCGCCAACTACGCAGGCTGCAATCGCGTCTAGCTCATACATAAAGCCGAGGTTATTGGTTGCACTGCCGATGCGTCCGGCTTCGAGCATCCCACCGAAGGCATAAAATACCCCGGACAATGCGTAAATCATAATCAGGTTAAGTGGAACGTTAACGCCAGAAACTTTAGCTGCCTCAGGGTTACCGCCGATAGCAAAGATGTTTTTGCCAAAGCGCGTTTTATTCCATAATACCCATACAAAGGCAATGGCAATAATGGCGTAGAAGGTGATATATGACAGCTTCAACCCGCCGAGAGTAATAAAGCCCTGCGCAAACGTCGAGAAATGTGAGTCAAAACCAGCAATTGGCGAGGCTCCCACGTAATCGTAATACAGCGAGTTAATACCGTAGACGATAATCATGGTTCCCAGAGTAGTAATAAACGGCGTCACGTTGAGATAGGCAATAATAATCCCGTTGACCAGGCCAATAACGGCGCCAATCAGACATACAGCCAAAATCACTAACGGAATTGGCACGACTTCAAGATGCGGGAACACCTTGTTAACGTTGTCCATTCCTTGCAACATAGTTGCCGCCACGACCGCCGATAGCCCAACCTGACGACCCGCTGACAGGTCAGTACCCTGAGTCACAATCAATCCTGCCACGCCGAGTGCAATGATAACGCGCACTGAGGATTGAGTTAGAATATTGCCCAGGTTAATAAGACTCAGGAAGGTCGGATCCTGAAATATAATAATGGCTAACAACACAAACAGTACAACGTAAATCCCGCCCTCTTTAAGATAAGTGAGCATGCTTTTCTTATTTAATGCATTCATAATAAGAACCCTTAGAAATTAGAGGTGCAAGGATGCAAGGCGTAATATTTCATTTTGCGATGTATTTTTTGTTTCAACAATACCCGCAACCTGTCCATTGCTCATAACTAAAATGCGATCGGTAATACCTAATAGCTCTGGCATTTCAGAAGAAATAATAATGATACCTTTATCTTTCTTGGCCAGTTCAGCCATTAACTGGTAGATTTCAAACTTCGCTCCAACGTCGATACCACGTGTAGGCTCATCTAACATCAATATTTCTGGCTGAGTTAACAACCAGCGACCAATAATGACTTTCTGCTGATTACCACCTGAAAGCGAGCCAATATTAGTGCCGTGACCTGGCGTTTTAACACGCATGGAATCAATAACCCATTGGGTATCGCTTTTCATGCGGTTATTATCCAGTAGACCTATTTTATTTTTATAGCTGCGAATATTTGAAATCAGCGAGTTAAATCCAATGTCCAAATAGGCATAGATACCGGTTGAACGACGCTCTTCCGTCACTAAAGCAAAACCGTGATTAATCGCTTCATTCGCACTATGGTTATTTATTTTTTTACCGTGCAGCTTAATAGTACCTTGCAGCTTTTCACGGATACCAAATAAAGTCTCAACAATATCGGTACGTTTAGCTCCCACCAGCCCGGCAATGCCGAGAATCTCACCCTTATGTAAATCAAAAGAGATATCACGAATTGATGGCTGACGCAGAGAAGTCAAACCACGCACTTCAAGAATAACTTCTCCCGGTTTGTTTAAGCGGTCAGGAAAACGCTGGCTCAGTGAACGTCCGACCATCATCGAGATAATCTTGTCCATGTCCAGGCCTTCCAGAGGCTGGGTCACAATCCACTGACCATCACGCAGAATAGTAATTTCATCGCATAGCTGGAAAATTTCTTCCATCTTATGAGAGATATAGACAATTCCGCAGCCGCGTTCTTTTAATTTACGAATAATGGTAAATAGATGATTAACCTCTCTTTCGGTAAGAGAAGATGTCGGCTCATCCATAATTACAATTTTGGCGTTATAAGAGAAAGCCTTGGCAATTTCAATCATCTGCATTTGTGAAACAGATAATTTCCCGCATTTTTCACGCGGATCGATATCAATATCAAGCTCATCAAAAATAGCTTTGGTGTCTCGATACATTTTGTCCTGATCGACAAAAAAGCCTTTAGTTGGATAACGGCCCAACCACATGTTATCCATTACCGTACGCTGCAACACCAGGTTTAATTCCTGATGCACCATTGAAACACCCTGTTCTAATGCTTCTTTCGAGCTTTTAAAATTAACTTCTTTGCCCTGAAAAAGAATAGTCCCTGAGTCCTTACTGTAAATACCAAACAGGCATTTTAATAATGTAGATTTACCGGCGCCATTTTCACCCATTAATGCATGGACGGAATGTGGACGCACTTTTAAATTCACATTGTCTAACGCCTTTACGCCCGGAAATGATTTACTGATACCACTCATTTCCAGCAGCCACTCGCGAGGCTGTTCCGTATTAATATCGGCCATAGCGCTACCTAATTAAATGAAACCGGGCTAAAGATTAAAATCACCGGCCAGAAATATCCTGGCCGGCTGACCTAAGCGACATAACGCAAAGTATTTTTACTTAACCAGCTCGTAAGACTTGCTTAAAACATGCCACTGCTTTTAGCTTCTTAGCCGACTAACTTACCCATATATTTATATACAGCTGATAACTTACTTTCTTCTAGTTTTATTAAGACACTTCAGGTTTAGGTCAAACTAGTGTTGGCTGCAATACTCTAATAACTAAAATAATGTTCTAATTAATTGGTGCCGTAGCAAAATTGGTTGCTGTCTCACTTTTACAAAACCAAAAACGACGAATACTAATTCTAAGCCATTGGCGCTGTAGCAAGGCGGCTAGTAAACAAGTCCCGATGAGCTTACTCAAGTCAATGATTCGGGCGCATGAGCGCAGCCAACGCAACTACAGCATCAAAAACGACGAATACTAATTCTAAGTCATTGGCGCTGTAGCAAGGCGGCCAGTAAACAAGTCCCGATGAACTTACTCAAGTCAATGATTCGGGCGCGTGAGCGCAGCCAACGCAGTTACAGCGTCAAGGGCGACGAATTATTTAACAAACTCTGAAAGATTGTCTTTATCCACGGGCTTATAGGCCACGCGTACGACTTTATTGACGATTTTCCATTGAGTTCCATCGGCAGCTGGCTTGCCTTCGGCCAGATTTTTAGCCAAATCGAAGGTCGCTTTAGCCTGATTTTCTGCATCATTCAGCACTGTACCGGCCATTGCGCCTGATTTAACCAGCGCCAATGCTTCTGGCAAGGCATCGATACCAAATACTGGAATATTGGTTTTGTTATGGGCTTTCAGCGCTTCGACTGCACCCATTGCCATTGCATCGTTATTAGCGATGACAACTTCAATTTTGTTCGCATTCGGGCCGGAGAACCATGCATCGGTTTTATCCTTCGCCTGGGCGGTATCCCACATTGCGGTATCAAGTTGTAGCTGTTGAGTTTTAATCCCTTGATCGTTCAAAGTTTTAACCACATACGTCGTACGCGCTTCGGCATCTGGATGGCCTGGCTCGCCTTTCAGCAGAACATATTGAATAACGCCGTCTTTGTTGAGATCCCATGAAGGATTAGCTTTCCAGTGTTTGGCAATCAGTTCGCCCTGAATAACGCCGGATTCTTTGGAGTCGGTACCGACGTAGTAAACTTTGTCGTAGCTATCCAGGTCTTTGCGGGAAGGTTCTTTATTAAAGAACACCACTGGAATACCGGCACCGCGAGCTTTTTCGATAATGACTGGTGCCGCCGCTGGGTCAACCAGGTTAATGGCCAAAGCTTTCACGCCCTTGGCAATTAATACGTCAACCTGATCGTTCTGTTTGGACTGGTCATTCTGCGAGTCATTCATCAGCAATTGAATATCTGGCGCGGCTTGTGCGTCTTTTTGTAGATCCTTGCGCAGGCCAGACATAAAGTTGTCATCATATTTGTAAATAGTGACACCGATGCGGGTATCAGCAGCATGAGCGGCTGCGCCAAACATCATGCAGGCGGCCAGAGTTGCCAGGGTGAAAACCTTCTTATTCATTTGTATCTCCGGTTTTGTGTAGGGGGTACAGAATTTGGCGTCTGCTTCATATCTTATAAATGGCCTATGGCCCGATATTTTTTGCTAGATACCCGCCTTCCTTGACGAAGATCTTCCTGAATTGCTGATCATCACTATTGTTATTTATTTGTGCTTTTCATCAGTCAAAATGAAATATATTGAATCATTATGAAAACGAATGAATCATAATAGGTGTATTGTTAGTAAACTGTGAAAGTTCTCACAGATTGAAAACGGTTACATCCGATTAAATTCTCAGGGAGTGACGGGTGCCACACTTTGCCACGGAGCGACTGAATGACGCCGCACCAGAGTCGGCATAAAGCAGTGGGAAACGCCGGCAGATAGCTGATTAGTAGCCCCCTGAAGCGCCAGCTCAGTGGCCAGCGTGGCCATTGAAATAATTGGATAACGCACGGTCGTTAATTTTGGACTGGTGTAGCGCGCAATGGGAATATCATCGAAACCTACCAAAGAGAAGTCACTGGGAACCCGAATTCCGTTCTCTTTCAATACCGCCAGCGCACCAGCCGCCATTGAGTCGTTATAGGTGAATACCGCGCTGAGGTTGAGATTTCTCCCTAGCAGCTCGACCATTGCGGCCTCACCACCTTGTAAATCGGGTGAACCTTCAGCACGCCAACTGTCTGGCGGTGAATTATTATCATGACGTGCCTGCTTCATCGCGGTGACATAGCCTTCAAAACGCTGTGTTTCATCGGCAATACCGTGGCTGGAACCGATATAGCCAATACGCTGATGCCCCTGAGATATCAGCAGTTTAGTGGCAATCTCTGCCCCGATGACGTTATCAAGCGAAACGCAGCGGTGCTCGTAACCGCTTACTATGCGATTAATCAGCACCATACCGGGAACCTGCTCCATAAATAATGCCAGCTCGGCATCACCCAATGCTTTTGCATGAACAATCAATGCGTTACATCGCTGGCGGATCAGCACCTCAATAGCATGACGCTCTTTTTCCGCCTGATGATAGCTGTTACCAATCAGAACATATTTGTTGTGCAGCTGTGCGACGGTATCCACCGCTTTTACCAGCGCGCCAAAGAACGGATCGGACACGTCCATAACCACTACGCCAATAGTGTCGCTGCTCTGAGTTGCCAGCGCCTGCGCATTGGCATTGGGTCGATAACCCAGCGTTTTTACTGCGTTAAGCACCTGCTCGCGCGCCTCTTTACTGGCGATGGCAGGGTTATTGAGTACTCTGGAAACGGTGGCGACAGACACGCCGGCCAGTTTGGCTACATCACGAATGGTAACCATAAGCCGCTCCGCAGGTCGTTAACAGAGGCCGACGGCGGCGAGGAAGAGAGAAACCCCGGGGAGAAAAGAGCAAGGCTTGCGAAAGGTTAAGTACAGTGCTCATGGTTATTTCCTGTTTTTAGTTAAGCGGTCAACTTAGTCTGCACGACCGCTATCCTAACGGCTTTAACGAGACACCAGCGTGAGTCTCGTCACAGCCCAGAAAACGTTTACATACAATTTCGAAACTTTTGTCGCATTTTCACACAAAGCACGTCAGCGTGTGTTTTCAGCAGGTGCTCCAGCTGCTTGCGCAGTCAGTTTTCGCCACAACCATTCCATCGGTCCCTGACGGAAATAACGCAGCCAGCATAGCGTGACAGCCAGATTAATTAGCCAGACCGCAGGAACCAGAGCCACCAGTTGTAGCCGATTGAAACGATTGTAAAACTTCAGCACATCAAAGAAGAAATCGCACACCATGGTTTGCAGCAAATAGTTTGTTAATGCCATACGCCCAACTTGCGATATCCACAGCGCCCATTTCTGCTGCACCAACCATGGCCAAAAACCGTAACACAGCGCCAGATAGGAGATAGCCTGCATAAGTGCTCCTATTTCACGCGGCGCCTGCAAATAAAAACCACTCCAGCGGTAATCCCAACCGGTATGCCAGGCGAGAATTACTGCGGGAATTTGAATGGCCCATGAAAGCGGTAACAGCACGGCGGCGACCTTGAGATAATGCCGAGTGCTGAACTGCCCTTTTAGCCAGCCGCTGCGCATCAGGCTCGCGCCCATCAGCATTGCACCACCCAGCTCCCAACCGTACTGCACCGCCACCGAAATCAGGCTGGATGATAATAAATCTAGCCGGTTATTGATTGCCTCAATGCCGCCTTTGAATCGCCAGAACTGCTCATATTGCAGCTCGGCATAGCCGGGATTCCAGAAGCTTCCCGGATCAGGTTTTGAAATTAGGCCAAGCATCAATAAAATTGCCACGCCCATCAGGTACAGCATCACGCCTGTACGAAACAGCGTCTGATTGCTTTTCGCCTCGCGCACCAAACGCCAGAAAACGAGCCCTATCAGGCCGTACGACAGCAGAATATCGCCATCCCAGAAAAACACGGCATGAATAAGCCCGCAGAGTAGCAATAGCGAGAGGCGAGACTGGATCCAGGCTTTGCCGCGCGGCAGCAGCAAATGCAGTCCTGCACCAAACAGCATGGCAAACATCATCAGGAATTTGCCTTCGGCCAAAATATCGAGCACGCCCCAAGTCCAGGCATCAACGGCAGAAGGTTGCCCCGCATAGGCAGGATTCAGATAAGCGGCCTTGGGTAAGCCAAAGGAGCTGATATTAAGCAAAAGAATGCCGAAGATGGCGATACCGCGAGCAAAATCGAGGGTGGCAATACGTGGGCGCATCGATAACGTCCTGTTATGTGGATACAAAAAGTAAACGCCCCGCGAGGCCCTGAGGTCTCTTCGAGGCGTTTACCCTGAAAATTGGCTTCGAGCTGATAGTAAACAGTATAACGAAGCCAGTTTATCCACGCAGCGATCAGTTATGACGAATTGTGCGGATGGTACGCAAGAATTCCTGACGAGTATTTTGGCTCGTTTTAAACAAACCGCCGAGAGAGGTCGTTGTGGTTGCGCTGGTTGCGTCACGAATGCCGCGCGCTTTCACGCAGTAGTGAACCGCATCAATAGAAACAGCGACATCTTTAGTGCCGAGCAACGTTTGCAAAGCAATCAGGATCTGTTGAGTCAGTCGCTCCTGCACCTGCGGACGCTGCGAGAAGAACTGCACGATACGGTTGATTTTCGACAAACCAATGACCGCGTCTTTAGGAATATAAGCCACTGTTGCTTTACCATCGATGGTCACAAAATGGTGTTCACAGGTGCTGGTCAGGGTGATATCACGCACCGAAATCATCTCATCGACCTTCATCTTGTTGGTGATAACGGTGATTTTCGGGAAGTTCGCGTAGTCGAGGCCAGAAAAAATTTCATCTACGTACATCTTGGCAATGCGCGTTGGAGTTTCTGCCAGACTATCGTCATTGAGATCAAGATTGAGCAACTGCATAATACCGGTCATATGCTCTTTAATCCGCTCTTTGCGGGTATCAGCGTCCAAAGACGGCTCTTCGCGCAGCGGGGTTTCAAGACCACGGGCCATTAACGCCTCATGAACCAATACAGCTTCTTTACTCAATGTTGCCATTTTCTTCTTTCTCCAGCGGTGAATATCACCTTGGTATAAATCACACCAAAATGAGGTGGCTTACTTTAGTTGAGTCCGCTCGCAGAATCCAGCGATTGCTCGTCATGATGGGTGAAATAGCTGCAACTTATCGACGGCTTTTGATAACTAACGCACCCGCAAGCAGGAATCCGACCATCGCCACATAAAGTGCAGGCTCAAGCCGGTGAGTCAACGAGGTGGAAATCGCCGACAGCAGTGGCCCCATCAGTTGCCCGACCGCATAACCAGTGGTCAGTAATCCCGCCATATAACGGCTGTGATTAGGGGCCAGTTCGCGGCTATATTGCAGCGCCAGCTGAACCACGCACAGGAAGCCACCACCGGTCAGTAAAGCACCAATAATCAATCCGTTAACACCGGGCACGATTTCGGAACAAAGCACGCCAATCCCCTGCAACCACAGAACCAATGCCAGGCGTTGATTAGTTTTCAGGCAATGACGGGTCAAAATACCGATAACAATCCCGATAATTGATGCGCCACCAAATACCGGCCAGACAAACTGTGCGAACAGGCTATCGGGAAAACGCGCATTGGCCATCTGCGAGAAAAAGGTCGCCGGAAGAATATAACCAAACCCTGCGAGGCTGTAGCACAGTACTAATCGCTTGAGTTCTGGCGTCAAAGTCAGCGGTTCGGTGGAAGTATTAGCGCGATGCAATTCTCCGGCGCGAGGAAGGTTTCGGGTAATTAACAGCACCAGAATCAGCGCCAGCACGCCATAGACTGCCCAGGCAACGGCGGCACTCAACGCGAGACTATGAATTGCCGCCGCGACGATGCCACTGAGGAAAATGCCCGCGCCCGGCCCGGCAAACACTGCCGCACTCATTGCCGGACGGCCATAATGTGCCAATCGCTCGTTGCACCACGCCGCCACTAATACCATTGCCCAGCCGCTGGTCCAGCCAATCACGAAACGGATAGCAGAATGCCAAATCTCGCCGGTTACCACGGCAGAAAGCAGGGTCAATACCACCGCGCCCCATATACCAATCCACAGGCGACGTTCAACGTGACGAGTAGATTTCATGGCGTCATAAGCACCAAATAAATAACCCAGATAATTGAAGGCCGCCACTAGCCCGGCACCTGTAAGGGTAAACTGATGCTCGGCAATCATCAGAGGTACCTGGGGAGTAAACGCAAAACGCCCAATCCCCAGCGCCACTACAAAGGCTAAAAAGCCCGTTAACGCGACACGAAATGCCATACTCACTCCCCAAAATATCTCTTGATTGCCCGCAGCGCGTCATCGCCCCACGGTTTCATTAAATGCTTTCAATCATCATGCCGCAAAGTTAGAATCACGAATAGTGAATAATACAAACAAACTTCGTTACGATAAGAGAACGGTGGGAGAGGTAAAGAATGGACCTTACTCAGTTACGAATGTTTTGCTGTGTGGCAGAAACCGGCTCGGTGGCGCGCGCGGCTCAACAGCTCCATCGAGTGCCTTCAAACTTGACCACTCGTCTGCGCCAGCTCGAACAGGAGCTGGGCGCTGATTTATTTATCCGCGAGAAGCAACGTCTACGGCTTTCTGCAATCGGCCATAATTTTTTAAGTTACGCTAAACGTATCCTCGCATTGAGTGAAGAAGCGCTGGCGCTGACCCACGCCGGTGAACCTGCGGGACAGTTCGAATTAGGCGCGATGGAAAGCACGGCGGCAACGCGCCTTCCGGCGCTGCTTGCGGCTTATCACCAGCATTATCCGCGGGTCGCAATGTCATTGAATACTGCCCCGTCGGGTGAAACCATTGCCAACGTGCGCTCTGGAAAGCTGGCAGCAGGCCTGGCTGAAGGGCCGATCGACGATGAAGATTTAACCGGTTGTGCCGCTTTTCATGAAAAACTGGTGCTGATTTCTCCATTGGGGGAAGAGCCGATGGTCACCCTTCCCGGTCGACCGGGTCATACGGTATTTGCGTTTCGTCCCAGCTGCTCTTATCGTCAACGTTTAGAGAACTGGATGAAGCACGCAGGATTTCACGCCAACAGCACCATGGAAATTCAGTCTTACCACACGATGGTGGCCTGCGTCGCCAGCGGAGCCGGTATTGCCATGCTGCCGCGCATTCTGCTGGATCAAATGCAGGGTAAAGAACGTGTTCAGGTACATGAATTAGATAGTGAATTTTCCGATAGTACCACTTGGCTTTTCTGGCGTCGCGATGCTTATGGGCCTAATGTCAGGGCATTACAAGAGCTGATTTTAGGGTTAACTCGCCCTCTGAATTCAACGCATTGATTATAAAAAGCTTAAGGAGCAACAGATGAGTACATCAATAGAACTTCTGGAAGAACACCGGATGTTCGACGGCTGGCAACAGCGCTATCGTCATTTCTCCAGCAGTTTGCAGAGCAGCACCACCTTCAGCATTTATCTGCCGCCGCCGCGCGATGATAATCCTCCTTCAGTGGTTTACTGGCTATCGGGCCTGACCTGCAATGATGAAAACTTTACGACCAAAGCAGGCGCACAGCGTATCGCTGCACAATTGGGACTGGTTTTGGTGATGCCTGATACCAGCCCGCGCGGTGACGGAGTCGCCAACGATGAAGGATATGATTTAGGTCAGGGTGCCGGTTTTTATCTTAATGCGACGCAAGCACCTTGGGCATCACATTATCGGATGTATGATTACATCATCGACGAGTTACCCGAGTTGGTGCAGGAACATTTTAATATCAGCGATCGCCAGTCGATTATGGGTCACTCGATGGGCGGGCACGGCGCGCTGATGCTGGCATTGCGAAATCCACAACGTTTCCGTTCTGCGTCTGCTTTTGCGCCGATTGTGAATCCTTGTCAGGTGCCGTGGGGCCGTAAGGCATTTAGCGCCTATCTTGGTGACGACGAGACTCAGTGGTTACAGTACGATAGCTGTCATTTGCTGAGCGCACTTCCGAAAGATCAGGCGACCTTCCCTATCTTGGTGGATCAGGGCGATAACGATCAGTTTCTCGCCGACCAGCTTCAGCCTGCGAAACTGGCCGAACTGGCGCGCCAACGCGGCTGGCCGTTACAGCTGCGCGTCCAGCCTGGTTATGACCACAGTTACTTTACTATCGCCAGTTTTATCGAGGATCACCTGCGATTTCATGCAGGGAATCTTGGATTGACCGATCTTTAGGCGGTTTTAGATTTGGAATCTAAAGGCAACTTTATTCGGTTATTGATGTTAGTGCTGCGCAAGGCTTTTACAGCATGCGCTGCGCTTACTGGGTTACGCCCCAGAGTCGCCTCAAGGGTGGCATTTCAGATTTGGAATCTAAGGCAACTTTTTAGGTTCTAAATCCTTGTGCTGCGCACGGCTTTTACAACATGCGCTCCGCTTACTGGGCGCTGGCCCAGACGCAGCGTGGGTTAGTTTAGATTTGGAATCTAAGGCAACTTTTTAGGTTCTAAATCTTTGTGCTGCGCACGGCTTTTACAGCATGCGCTGCGCTTACTGGGCGCTGGCCCAGACGCAGCGTGAGTTAGTTTAGATTTGGAATCTAAGGCAACTTTTTAGGTTCTAAATCTTTGTGCTGCGCACGGCTTTTACAGCATGCGCTGCGCTTACTGGGCGCTGGCCCAGACCAGCCAGAAGGCGCGTAAACGCGCGCCCTCTGGACTCCCGCGTTTTATCCCTCGCGACCAGATTCGTGCAAAAAAAGGAGATCGTTTCAGTTATCACCGCGCGTGGCGTTGGCCACGGCCCTTCGGGCTGCCTTCACTCAGTCGGGAGCCAAAAACGTCTCCCTTCCCTCGCTCAGCGTAGGCCTGAGGCCGCCAATAGTAGCTAACAAGAAAAACCGGCAACTCTACAGTAATCAAAAACCGCTCACTCAGACAAAACTTTTTAAGTTTGATTTGTGATGTTCTCAATTTTTGCATGCGTTCTTTAACATTAAGGAAGGTGGAAATATTAATTACTTAAGAAGCCGCTACAGAATGTCACCTTTAAAGAAAAATCTTTTTATTTGAAGGAAAATCTTTTGACCGCCGTTAAGTTGCCGCTTTTTTGTTTAGCTGCCCAAAGTGGCGGCCTAAGGCCTGCGCTGAACGAAGATGAGAAAGACGTTTTTGGCTTTCGAACGAAGTGAAGGAACCGCGCAGCGGCGCGACCAACGCCATACACAGAAGTACCTGAAACAAACTCATCGGCTGGTGCCGAACATGTAAACAACATAAAAAGGCACGGGATTCCAAAGGGTATTTGCCTTGGAATACCCTTTGGGCGTGTCTGGGCCGCAACCCAGTAAGCGAAGCGTATGAACTTGAACTTGAACTTGAATGTGAATTTGAGTTTGAGTTTAAGAACTTGAACTTAAGCCATGCGCAGCATCAAACAAGGCAAGTCGCCGGTATATGCCCATTGAAATACGCGAACCGGAAAAACTTCTCAGAGTCTATCGACCTTAAAAAGTTGCCTTTAGATTCCAAATCTAAACTTCCCCCCCTCACCGATAGATCGCCACTTCCGGCGCCTTCCCAACATAACCAAAACCGCGATACATCCCTTCACTGTTAAACGGCAAACGCACGTTACCGAATCTGTCGATGGCTATCATGCCGCCGAAACCTTCCAGCACGACCAGCTTTTCCATCACGACTTTGTCGGTCGCCTGTTGCAAACTCAGACCCGCGTATTCGATCAGTGCCGCGACATCGTAGGCGGCAACTGCACGCATGAACACTTCGCCGGTTCCGGTGCTGGAAATCGCTACCGTCTGATTGCTGGCATAGCAGCCTGCACCGATAATTGGCGTATCGCCAACGCGGCCAGCCTGTTTGTTGGTCATGCCACCGGTCGAGGTTGCAGCAGCCAGGTTTCCTTCAAGATCCAGGGCAACGGCACCCACCGTGCCAAACTTACGATCGGGATCTAAAGGATCGCCTGAAGCGCTGGCATTTAGCGTCGCGCCGTCATGATCTAACATGACGCCATCCGTTTGCAGAGCACACTGGAGTTGATCAAAACGATCCTGAGTGTAGAAAAAATCAGCCGCGACCATTTCCTGGCCATGATCGCGCGCAAACGATTCCGCCCCTTCGCCGGTAAACATCACGTGCGGACTTTGCTCCATTACTTTTCGCGCAGTGAGGATAGGATTACGGATATGGCTAACGCAGCTGATAGCACCCGCATCCAGAGTACGGCCATCCATAATGCAGGCATCAAGCTCATGGGTGCCCTGATGAGTGAATACCGCCCCGGTTCCAGCATTGAAAAATGGGCATTCTTCCAGCAGGCGCACCGCCTCAGTGACTGCATCTACTGCGCTGCCGCCCGCCGCCAAAATTGCCTGACCGCTGCTGACAATATCCTCCAGCGCCTGCAAATAGAGGCGCTCTTTCTCAGCGCTCATCGCCTTACGGGTTATGGCACCCGCCCCACCGTGGATAGCAATAACTGCCACAGGTGAAGTTGAATCAGGGGTTCCGCCTATCGCCAGAGTCTCGGTTGTGGTCATTTTTATGCTCATGTGCCGTGAAGGCAGTCTAAAGAATAATCAGGTATTTTGACTATATTTAGCTGGGAAGATTATGTAAAGCAGAAATTAAGTCCATCACAATCAGGCCTAAAAAGGGAGATTTTTGATAAAAAATCATGGGTGAGATTGAATCGCTGGAAGGGGAAAAAGCGAAAAAAAAGGAAAACCAGGCAGGCTGATTTTCCTTTTCGATATTAAGGGCTCAACTATGAGAGACGCGCTGCAAGCTGTTGATCCAGCCAAAAGAAGGCGATGGATCAACGCGACGTGCCCTACCATGGCGGCGTTGAATCAATCCTTTGTCTTGCATTTCGTTGAGGTCACGGCGAATCGTTTCCAGACTCACTTCTAACCAAAGCGCTAACTCATTAACCTGAACTACCTCATGTTGATCCACCAATTTCAGGATGGCCTGATGGCGGTTTTTTTTCATCACGATGCAACTCCAGACGCAACAGACAATTAAATGTGATAAACATCACAAAAAGGCCACTAATCATACTCTGTTATTGGCTTAATTTTTGCGATCAACGTCATTCTTTTAGAAGGTTTTAAGATTATTTTTAACTTTCTTTAGCTAATTTCCTCATATTTAGATCTTAAAGATCCCTGCAGGAATGAAAAAATTCAGATCATCGTGTGCGGTTGATTAGGGGTTCGTTTGGGCGCAACGGGCTTTCTCTGGCATAATCAATGGATATTTCTCACCATCGACCGGCTCCCGCTATTCCCCTTCTCAGCCGGTAATAAAAGGGTTTAATGATGGAAAACACGTTCACTTCTGGCCTGATTTCGCTGCAGGAAGCCATGGATAAAATGCTTTCGCAGACGTCGCCGTTAACTCATTCACAAACTGAATGGCTACCACTCAATGAATCGGCAGGCCGTATTACTGCAAGCGCGGTTCGTTCTCCAGTATATGTGCCCCCTTTCGATAATTCAGCAATGGACGGTTACGCCATTCGCAGCGCGGAATATCGTGAAGATGCCGTATTCACGGTCGCGGGCAAGGCCTTTGCGGGCGCACCTTTTCACGGTGACTGGCCTGCCGGAAGCTGTATTCGTATTATGACCGGTGCGCCAGTACCGCCCGGTGCCGATGCCGTGATCATGCAAGAAGAAGCTGAAAGAACGGATGCTGGCGTGCGTTTCATCGCACCGGTAGAAAAAGGGCAAAATATTCGCCTGATCGGCGACGATATCCGCCAGGGGCAGGAAGTGTTGGCCGCAGGCATCCGTTTAGGTGTCGCCGAACTGCCTTTATTAGCTTCTTTGGGTGTCGAAAAAGTAGAGGTTAATCGCCGTTTGAAAGTTGCCGTATTCTCAACGGGAGACGAATTACAACCGGTTGGCACGCCGCTACAGGAAGGTCAAATCTACGATACCAACCGTTTTGCTGTGCATCTGATGCTCGACCAACTCGGTTGCGAGGTGCTGGATCTCGGCATTATTCGCGATGACCCTGCGGCACTGCGTCAGGCCTTTGCACAAGCCGACAACTTTGCCGATCTGGTTATCAGCAGCGGCGGTGTCTCGGTTGGTGAGGCGGATTACACTAAAACCATGCTGGATGAAATTGGCACCATTGGTTTTTGGAAGCTGGCAATCAAACCGGGTAAACCCTTCGCTTTTGGTAAACTGAATCAGGCCTGGTTCTGTGGTTTGCCGGGGAATCCGGTTTCCGCGGCCCTGACATTTTATCAGCTGGTTCAACCGCTTATTGCGCGACTCTCCGCCCATACCGATTGGCGTTTGCCGCCACGCCTGCGCGCGAAGGCGGCGACTAAATTTAAAAAGACACCCGGACGCCTCGATTTTCAGCGTGCCGTGTTTAACCACAATGCTCAGGGCGAGCTGGAAGCATTCACAACCGGACCGCAGGGTTCGCACGTGTTTAGCTCCTACAGCCTGGCAAACTGCTTCGTGGTTCTGGAACGAGAGCGCGGCGACGTAGCGGTCGGTGAATGGGTTGAAGTTGAGCCGTTCAACGCTTTGCTAAAGGGATAAACTGATGACGTTGCCAGAATTAAGTGATGCTGAAACCCTGCGCTACAATCGCCAGATTGTGCTGCGCGGTTTTGATTTCGACGGGCAGGAAAAGCTCAAAGCCAGCCATGCACTGGTGGTAGGGCTTGGCGGGCTGGGCTGTGGTGCGGCGCAATATCTGGCAGCGGCGGGAGTCGGCACGCTGACTCTGCTCGATTTCGACACTGTTTCTCTTTCTAATTTGCAACGTCAGACGCTGCATAGTGATGCGCGCATTGGCATGAAAAAGGTCGATTCAGCGGCAATCGCTTTGGCAGCCATCAATCCTCACGTCGTTATTCATCTTGTTGATCAGCAACTTGACGCCGAACAGTTGGCAAAGCTTGTCAAGACATGCGACCTCGTTCTCGACTGCACCGATAATATCGAGACTCGTAATCAGCTAAATCAGGCCTGCTTTACTGAAAAAAAACCTCTGGTTTCCGGGGCGGCTATTCGTATGGAAGGGCAAATCAGCGTCTTTACCTATCAAGAGGGTGAACCTTGTTATCGTTGTCTGAGTCGGCTGTTTGGTGATGAGGCGCTGAGCTGCGTAGAAGCGGGAGTGATGGCTCCGCTGGTCGGGACTATCGGCAGTTTACAGGCGATGGAAGCCATTAAAATGCTTACGGCTTTTGGTGAAGTTAAAACCGGTCGCCTGTTAATGTTTGACGCCATGACGCTACAATTTCGAGAAATGAAATTACCTAAAAATCCGCATTGCGAAGTCTGTGGTCAACCTGATTAATAACTTTCAGTGATCGACGGGTATAAAAAAGCCGGTTATCAAAACCGGCTTTTTCTTTAGCATCAAAGCTTTACCTTCAAAACATTAGTTTAAAAACATTAGTTTCAAAGCTTTAGCTTACGATAACTCATCAGCTATTGATGCCCTGGCTGCGCAGGTAATCTTCGTAATTACCGGTGAAGTCAGTGATTTTATTAGGTGTAACTTCAATGATACGGCTTGCCAATGAACTCACGAATTCGCGGTCATGGGAAACAAAGATCAAAGTACCTTCGAACATTTCCAGCGCCATGTTCAAAGATTCGATCGATTCCATATCCAGGTGGTTGGTGGGTTCATCCATAATCAGTATGTTTGGACACTGCATCATCAGCTTACCAAACAGCATACGGCCCTTTTCGCCACCGGAAAGCACTTTCACTTTCTTCTTTATATCGTCCTGACCAAACAGCAAACGACCTAAGACACCGCGCACGGCCTGCTCGTCGTCCTTTTCGGATTTCCACTGGCTCATCCAGTCGAAAACGTTCATGGTTTCGTCGAATTCGTATTCGTGATCCTGCGCGTAATAACCGATTTTGGAGTTTTCAGACCACTTAACGGTTCCGGCATCTGGCAGCGCATCGCCAACCAGCGTTTTCAACATGGTGGTTTTACCCACGCCGTTGGCACCCAGAATCGCGACTTTTTCGCCGACTTCCAACATCAGGCTGAAGTCTTTAAACAGCGGGCCGTTGTCGTAACCTTTGGTGATTTTTTCTACTTCAAGCGCATTACGGAACAGTTTCTTGTCCTGCTCGAAGCGCATATAAGGGTTCTGACGGCTTGAAGCTTTCACTTCATCCAACTGAATCTTATCAATCTTCTTGGCACGAGAGGTTGCCTGCTTGGATTTAGAAGCATTGGCGCTGAAACGGCTAACGAAAGATTGCAGCTCGGCAATCTGCGCTTTTTTCTTGGCGTTATTAGCATTCAGAAGTTCACGAGCCTGAGTCGCAGCAGTCATGTACTCGTCATAGTTGCCCGGATAAACGCGCAGTTCGCCGTAGTCCAGGTCAGCCATGTGGGTACAAACCATGTTCAGGAAGTGACGGTCGTGCGAGATAATAACCATGGTGCTGTTACGTTCGTTCAGCACCTGCTCGAGCCAGCGAATAGTATCGATGTCGAGGTTGTTGGTTGGTTCGTCGAGCAGCAGAATTTCAGGATCCGAGAACAGCGCCTGCGCCAACAGGACACGCAGTTTGAAGCCTGGAGCGATTTCACTCATCGGGCCATAATGCTGCTCTACAGGAATACCAACGCCCAGCAGAAGCTCGCCGGCACGAGACTCAGCGCTGTAGCCATCCATTTCGCCGTAAGCGACTTCAAGATCAGCCACTTTATAGCCGTCTTCTTCGCTCATGTCTGCCATAGCATAAATGCTGTCGCGCTCTTCTTTCACGGCCCACAGTTCGGCGTGGCCCATGATAACGGTATCGAGCACGCTATATTTTTCGAAAGCGAACTGGTCCTGACGAAGCTTACCCAAACGCTCGTTTGGATCGAGCACGACGTTACCGCCCGATGGCACTAAATCGCCACCGAGGATTTTCATAAAGGTAGATTTACCGCAGCCGTTAGCGCCGATTAAACCGTAACGGTTACCGCCGCCAAACTTGACGTTAATATTTTCAAATAGCGGCTTGCTGCCGAATTGCATGGTGATGTTGTAAGTACTTAGCACAGAGCTCGCTCTTAAGTTTAATTGGATTCAATATACTCAAATAGGCTTTCATCATGCGGGAAGGCGGCGACTGAACGAGTCCCCACAAGCTTACAAAGGTAAGTCATTGGGGTAAGAGAAGGCAGCCAACGCATCTGCAACTTGAAAGATGAAGAATATAAGTGTGATTTGGCGCGCATTATGCCATAAACCAGCCAAGAGATCGTGCGAAGTTTTGGTGAATTATTGCGCTATCCGTCGAGATAGCGCAATAGAAAGGCGGATGCTTTGCCTGGCAGGTCATGAAACTGGGATTTAAAAAGCCTTAAATAAGCCGCTTAATGCCCATGATTAGAAGCTATAGCCGATTACCGCGTAGTAGCCAAAACCGGTTGATTTCACTTTAAAATCGCCCTGCCCGAAGTTCAGCTCGGTACCATTATCCCACTGTCCGCCATTGCGGAAGTAACGCGCCACCAGCGAGTAATGCCAGTGTGCATAGTTCAATGCAAGAATATGGCTGGAAGCAATAGAATGGTCGGTTCGGGAATCATTGCCGTTGCTGTCGAGATGCGAGCCCCAGTCAAAGTTGGTGAAACCAATATAGCTGAGTTTTCCGCCCCACATTTCACCCAACGGCAAGAAGTACTTAATTTTGAAACGATAACCGTCCCATCTGTCTTCGTTAGCAGCGCCGTAGTTTTCCCACTGGTATTTCTTATAAACGTTCAGAGACAGGTTCAGCGGGGTATGCGTGTCGATATCGGTGCCCAGACCCATGTACCAGGTGTTCTGGCGGTTGTCTTTATTTGGCCCCATATCGTAAATATAGTTGTTGGCGAAATACCACTGTTTGATCGGACCAATGCTCAGGTCTTTCCCTGTCAGCTTATCAATTGAAAAGCGCGGCTCAATCTCTGTAAATAGCGGGGAACCCACTTTACTGTTCCAGATCCCGGTATCGTTGCCATTTCCGGTACCAAAGAATTTAGGTAAATCGACATAACCATAGAAATCGAACCAGTCTTTGTGAGCAAACGCTTCATACTCGAGATATAAATCGTTATTTTCATGTGGTCCGAATCGGGTGTGGTAACTGCCTACTACGTTGACACTCTGATGCCACCAGTCGGAAACGTACTGATCTTTGAGATCATCAGCGAACGTTTGCGCGCTGTAAGACGCAGCAAGTAAGGCACCTGCCAATAAAATTTTAGTTTTCATGAATAACCAGAAGCAAAAGGAAAGCGACTCCCGGCAATGCGGGAGAGGATTTGATGTTGCAAAACGACACTGCTAACAAGCCGCTACATTCTGTGAAATCACACGTTCAAAAAAACGTCACATCAGAAAAATCTGTATACGGCGAAATTGTTGCCTCTTAATTATCGACTCGGTCAACAATTGTCAATTTCAGTTTCATTTTTATACACAATTTTTGTGACTGATGTCACAAAAAATTCATGTTAATAGATTTTTCCTTTCTATGCTTATGCGTTTTTAAACCTTCTGGATAATCAGATAAAAAAAAGAGACAACCCGTGGGTTATCTCTTTTCATCATGCTTCATGCGACTAAACGGTCAGCTTGTAAGTAGACGGACTTACTTAATTAGCTGTACTTAGACGTTAAGTGTAATTAGACAATAACTGTCCTTAAACCGTTTCTTTATTGTGAATTACCTTAAGCGGCTCCGCTCGAACCGGTGCACCGTTAGCCTGAAAGTACTCGGCGGTGCTCTTAGGCAATGCCTGACGACCGCGAATCGCATCGGCAATTTTCTCGGCAATCATAATGGTCGTCGCGTTTAAGTTACCGGTAATGATTTGCGGCATGATTGAAGCATCAACCACTCGCAGCCCCTGCACACCGTGAACTCGACCCTGCCCGTCTACCACGGCCATCTCATCGCTGCCCATTTTACAGGTGCAGGATGGGTGGAATGCAGTTTCTGCATGTTCGCGGATAAACGCGTCCAGCTCTTCGTCAGACTGCACCTCGATTCCCGGGCTTATCTCGCGGCCACGATATGGGTCTAGCGCCGGCTGAGCCATAATTTCACGAGTAATGCGAATGGCATCGCGGAACTCGTGCCAGTCTTGTTCAGTAGACATATAGTTGAACAGAATGCTCGGATGCTGGCGTGGATCTTTCGATTTCACCTGAACGCGACCGCGGCTCGGTGAACGCATCGAACCAACGTGTGCCTGGAATCCGTGCTCTTTCACTGCATTACTGCCGTTATAGTTAATCGCCACCGGCAGGAAATGATACTGAATGTTTGGCCAGGTAAACTCTTCGCGGCTGCGAATAAAACCACCGGCTTCAAACTGATTACTTGCCCCGACACCGGAACCGTTGAACAGCCACTCGGCACCGATTTTAGGCTGATTAAACCACTGTAATGCCGGGTAAAGTGAAACCGGCTCTTTACAGCTGTATTGCAGGTACATCTCGAGATGGTCCTGCAAATTTTCGCCAACGCCCGGTAAATCGTGCACAACCGGAATATCCAGCGAATTGAGCAGTGCAGCAGGCCCTACGCCTGAACGCTGCAAGATTTGCGGAGAAGCAATCGCCCCGCTACACAGCAATACCTCACGCTTGGCGCGGGCTTCAATCGGCTTGACGTCGTCACCTTTCATATAGCTGACGCCCACTGCTTTCTTGCCATCAAACAGAATACGATCGGTGGTGGCATAAGTAACGATAGTCAAGTTAGCGCGTGGCTTGGCCTGATCCAGATAACCACGAGCGGTACTGGCGCGGCGACCTTTTGGCGTTACGGTGCGATCCATCGGACCAAAACCTTCCTGCTGATAACCATTGAGGTCATCGGTACGCGGATAACCCGCCTGCACGCCAGCTTCAACCATCGCGTGGAACAGGGGATTATTCCCGGCTTTCGGCGTAGCCACGCTGACTGGACCGTTATCACCGTGGAAATCATTGCCGCCGATATCACGGGTTTCAGCCTTGCGGAAATAAGGCAGGCAGTCGAGATAGCTCCAGTTTTCAAGCCCCGGTGCCGTCGCCCAGTTATCGAAATCCATTGCGTTACCACGGATGTAACACATACCGTTTATTAAGGAAGAGCCGCCCAGGCCTTTACCACGGCCACATTCCATGCGGCGATTGTTCATATGTGGCTCAGGATCGGTTTCATACGCCCAATTATAGCGACGGCCCTGCAATGGGAACGCCAGCGCGGCAGGCATTTGGGTACGGAAATCGGCGCGATAGTCCGGGCCGCCGGCTTCAAGCAACAACACACTAATGCTGCTGTCTTCGGTCAGTCGGGTCGCTAATACGTTACCGGCAGAACCGGCACCAATAATGATGTAATCGTAATCCATAAAAATCTCCTCTTGCGGTCGGCGGTTAAAACACCGAACTAAATTCGCCCAGCTCAACCTGCACGGATTTGATTTGTGTGTAATGTTCTAGCGTACTAATGCCGTTTTCACGGCCAACGCCTGAATGCTTATAGCCGCCAACCGGCATTTCTGCTGCCGATTCGCCCCAGGTATTGATCCAGCAAATACCGGCTTCAAGCTGATGAATAACGCGATGAGCCGCGTTGAGATCGCGAGTGACCAGGCCAGCAGCCAGACCGTAATCAGTATCATTGGCGCGGCGAATGACTTCTTCTTCGCTTTCGTAAGTCAAAATGCTCATTACCGGTCCGAAAATCTCTTCGCGGACGATTTCCATCTCATCGCGACAGTCAGTAAACACGGTAGGTGCCACGAAAGCACCTTTGCCGTATTCACCGCTGGTTACGCGTTCGCCGCCAATTAGCAGGCGCGCGCCTTCACGTTTGCCACTTTCAATAAAGCGCAGCACGTTTTCCATATGAGCAAAGCTGACCAGCGGTCCGAAGTTAACGGCTTCGTCGGTTGGCTGACCGAGTTTTATACGCTTAACGCGTTCAAGGATTTTGCCTTCAAACTCGGCCTGCTGTGCTTTAGGCACAAATACGCGGGTGCCATTAGTACACACCTGACCAGAGCTGTAGAAGTTCGCCATCATCGCGATGTCGGCGGCCTTATCTAAATCGGCATCCGGGAAGATAATCAGCGGTGATTTTCCGCCCAGTTCCAAGGTGACTTCTTTCAGCGTTGACGCCGATGCACTAGCCATGACTTTCTTACCGGTCACTACGCCACCGGTGAAGGAGATTTTTGCGATCCCCGGATGCTCGGTCAGATACTGACCAATTTCCGCGCCCTTACCGGTCAATACGCTGAATACGCCATCCGGCACACCGGCTTCTGTATAGATCTCTGCCAGTTTTACCGCCGTCAGCGACGTCACTTCGCTAGGTTTGAAAATCATCGCATTCCCTGCGGCCAGCGCCGGTGCCGATTTCCATAAGGCAATCTGGATTGGATAGTTCCAGGCACCGATACCTGCCACCACGCCTAACGGTTCGCGGCGGGTGTAAACAAACGAGCTATCGCGCAGCGGGATCTGCTGCCCTTCGATTGCCGGGATCAGACCCGCGTAATATTCCAGCACGTCCGCGCCGGTAACAATATCGACATAGGTTGTTTCAGACAGCGGCTTTCCGGTGTCCAGCGTTTCAATCTGTGCTAATTCGTCGTTGCGTTCGCGCAGGATATCCACGGCTTTGCGCAGGATGCGGGAACGCTGCATCGCCGTCATTGCGGCCCAGACTTTCTGTCCCTTACGCGCAGCCTCAACCGCAAGGTCAAGATCTTCGCGGGTTGCCGAAGCTATCTCGGCCAGCGTTTCACCATTAGCCGGATTGATGGCCGGAAAAGTTTCATCGCCGGTGCTGTCCTGATAGCGACCATCGATATAAAGTTTTTGCATGCCAAAGCGGGACATAAATTCTCCTGTTTCAAAGCGGACAACGAGTGCAGACGTTTCTCAAATCTGAAAAAAATCTTAAAGGGCGGCAGACTGCGCCAGTGATTCGATATAGCGATGCGTAATCAATAATGCTTCCTGACGATCGAACGCCTGGTGGCTCAGCGCGCTGCGCAACCACAAACCGTCAATCAGTCCTGCCAGGCCTTTCGCTGCCAATCGCGCCTCGTTATGAGGTAAAAAGCGCCGAAATTCGACGCACAAATTCGAGTAGAGCCTTCTGCTATTCACCTGCTGCAAGCGATACAGCCCAGGGTGATGCATGCTGGTGGCCCAAAACGCCAGCCAGGTTTTCATAGCAGGATCGTTAGTCTGCCCTTCATCAAAGTTGGCCTGAGCAATGGCCCGCAAACGCGCAGTGGGCGAATCATCGTTCAATTTTGCCAGTCTCTGCTTGACGCTATCGCCGAGGTGACTGAGCAAATAACGCATCGTCGCCTCAAGCAGGCCGTTCTTGTCACGAAAATAGTGACTGATAATGCCGTTCGATACGCCTGCCCGACGAGCAATCTGGGCAATCGACGCTTCGTGCATCCCGACTTCATTCACGGCGGCCAGCGTCGCGTCAATTAACTGCTGTCGCCTAATCGGCTGCATTCCAACTTTGGGCATGGACTCCACTCCTGAAAAAGGCGTTCTGAAACGGCTATTTTGCTACCAGTTTCAATGTTAGTTAACGCCGTAACTGCCCCTATTAAACTTTTTTTTGATTGAACGTTCAATAAAAAATGAATATATTTTACTACCCGTGAGTAACGAGTTTGAGCACTCAAGTGCCAAATAACGTTAACAAGCGGTTGATATAAAATGAGTTTATGAGATTTATTCTTGCAACTTATTTTTTGGTGATGATTGAGATTACTAGCCAGTGCACTCAGCGGATCTCCTGTCAGGACCATTTTTTGCCTCGGTAAAGGATGTCCCCGGTGTTCTCGATATGCGCTAAGGCGCGCTGCTTTTGAGTCCAATCATTCACCCTTTTTTTATTGGTTTTTTTACCTCTGATAAACGGGAAAACGATGGCTTCTATCGAACTTTCGGATAAACCTAAAGACTCTCTAAACAAAGTGGTGTTTTTTACTTCAGCAGGGCTGATTCTGGCCTTCACGCTGATGAGCATCTTCTTCACTGATATTTCTGGAAAAGCCATTAGCGTGGCGCTGGAATGGGTATCGGCAACTTTCGGCTGGTACTACATGCTTGCCGCTACCTTATATATTGTTTTTGTTGTATTTATTGCCGCCTCGCGTTTTGGCTCCATCAAGCTCGGCCCTGAGCAGTCAAAACCTGAATTCTCGATGATGAGCTGGGCATCCATGCTGTTTGCCGCAGGGATTGGCATCGATCTGATGTTCTTCTCGGTGGCTGAACCGGTGACGCAATATATGATGCCGCCAGAAGGCCAGGGGCAAAATATTGCGGCGGCAAGGCAGGCGATGGTCTGGACGCTGTTCCACTACGGGCTGACAGGTTGGTCGATGTACGCGCTGATGGGGATCGCACTGGGGTATTTCAGCTACCGCTATAACCTGCCGCTGACTATCCGCTCGGCGCTGTACCCGATTTTTGGCAAGAAAATTTACGGGCCCATCGGCCACAGTGTAGATATCGCGGCGGTGGTCGGCACTATCTTCGGCATTGCGACCACGCTGGGCATTGGCGTGGTTCAGCTCAACTATGGCCTGAAAGTTCTGTTCCATATTCCGGAGAGTTTAGGGGTTCAGGCCGCGTTAATCCTGCTGTCGGTGATTATGGCCACCGTCTCGGTAACCTCAGGCGTGAACAAAGGTATTCGGATCCTTTCAGAATTAAACGTTCTGCTGGCGCTGGGTTTGATCCTGTTCTTGCTGTTTTTTGGAAACACCGAGTTCCTGCTTAATGCCTTGGTACTGAACATTGGCGACTATATCAATCGCTTTATGGGCATGACGTTGAACACCTTTGCGTTTGACCGCCCGACTCAGTGGATGAATAGCTGGACCCTGTTCTTCTGGGCCTGGTGGGTTGCCTGGTCGCCGTTTGTTGGCCTGTTCCTGGCGCGTATTTCACGTGGCAGAACCATCCGTCAGTTTGTTCTGGGTACGCTGATTATTCCGTTCGTATTCACGCTATTTTGGCTGTCTATTTTCGGCAACAGTGCGCTTTACCAGATTCTGCACGGCAATTTAGCCTTCGCCAACGAAGTGATGGCGCACCCTGAACGCGGTGTTTACAGCCTGCTGGCGCAGTATCCGGGCTTTACCCTTAGTGCCTCGGTGGCAACCATTACTGGTTTGCTATTTTATGTGACTTCGGCGGATTCTGGCTCACTGGTGCTGGGTAATTTCACTTCGAAGCTGGTCGATATTAATAATGATGCGCCTAACTGGTTGCGTATTTTCTGGTCGGTAACGATCGGCGTTCTGACTCTGGGAATGCTGATGACAGATGGCGTTTCGGCATTGCAGAACACGACGGTTATCATGGGCTTGCCATTTAGTTTTGTTATCTTCTTTGTGATGGCAGGACTGTATAAATCGCTGCGGCTCGAAGATTTTCGTCGCGCGAGCACGCTGCAAAACTATGCGCCAGCCATGCCCTCAACCGGTGATGCGGCATTAAACTGGAAACAGCGTTTGTCGCGAGTGATGAATTTCCCTGGCACTACGCATACGCAGAAAATGCTTGATAACGTCTGCCGTCCGGCAATGCAAGAAGTAGCGAACGAGCTTGAACTGCGCGGCGCGAAGGTGGAGTTTTCAGAAGGCGGTCCGCTGGAAGATGAAAAAATTAACCACCTTGAGTTGCTGGTCAAACTGGGCGAGGAGCAAAACTTTATCTATCAGATTTGGCCACAGCGCTATGCCGTACCGGGCTTTACTTATCGCGCTCGTTCGGGGAAATCGCACTATTATCGACTGGAAACTTTCCTGCTTGAAGGCACGCAGGGTAACGATCTGATGGACTTTACCAAGCATCAGGTGATTAACGATATTCTCGACCAATATGAGCGGCACCTGAATTTCTTGCATATTAATCGGGAAGCACCGGGGAATACCCTGACGTTTCCGGAAATCTAGAGATTAATGATTTAGATTTGGAATCTAAAGGCAACTTTTAAGTTCTAAATCTTTGTGCTGCGCACGACTTTTACAGCATGCGCTGCGCTTACTGGGCGCTGGCCCAGACGCAGCGTGGGTTAGTTTAGATTGGGAATCTAAAGGTAACTTTTTAGGTTCTAAATCTTTTTGTGCTGCACACGGCTTTTACAGCATGCGCTGCGCTTACTGGGCGCTGGCCCAGACGCAGCGTGGGTTAGTTTAGATTTGGAATCTAAAGGTAACTTTTTAGTTCTAAATCTTTTTGTGCTGCGCACGGCTTTTACAGCATGCGCTGCGCTTACTGGGCGCTGGCCCAGACCAGCCAGAGGGCGCGTAAACGCGCGCCCTCTGGACTCCCGCGTTTTATCCCTCGCGACCAGATTCGTGCAAAAAAAGGAGATCGTTTCAGTTATCACCGCGCGTGGCGTTGTCCACGGCCCTTCGGGCTGCCTTCACTCAGTCGGGAGCCAAAAACGTCTCCCTTTCCCTCGTTCAGCGTAGGCCTGAGGCCGCCAATATCAGCTAACAAGAAAAACCAGCAACTCTACAGCAATCAAAAACCGATCACTCAAACCCACATCTTTTGAGTTTGTTCGGAGTTAAATTCAATTTTTACATGCGTTCTTTAACTAAGAGAAATGAGAATATTAATGACTTAAGAAGCCGCCACAGAATGTCACCTTTAAAGAAAATCTTTTTATTTGAAGGAAAATCTTTTGACCGCCGTTAAGTTGCCGGTTTTTGTTTAGAGGGTAAAATTGGCGGCCTAAGGCCTGCGCTGAACGAAGATGAGAAAGACGTTTTTGGCTTTCGAACGAAGTGAAGGAACCGCGCAGCGGCGCGACCAACGCCATACACAGAAATACCTGAAACAAACTCATCGGCTGGTGCCGTACATGTAAACAACATAAAAAGGCACGGGATTCCAAAGGGTATTTGCCTTGGAATACCCTTTGGGCGTGTCTGGGCCGCAACCCAGTAAGCGAAGCGCATGAACTTGAACTTAAGAACTTAAGAACTTAAGAACTTGAACTTGAACTTAAGAACTTAAGCAGTGCGCAGCACAATAAGCCATGCGCAGCATCAAACACAGTACACAGCACTAACATTAATAACCGAATAAAATTGCCTTTAGATTCCAAATCTAAAACCGCACCCTGTTCGGTTTAACAGAATTCAGCTTGATGAACGTCTCGGCTTTTTATTCCCGCGTTTTGCATTTTCTCGCGCGCTTCCTCAATGTCGCCCTGCTCTATCTCGAGTTTTTCCTGCGTCCTGCCTTCATGAGGATTTAACGCTAATTCAACCATAATCGGGAAGTGATCAGACCCCATCGGTTCAAGGCGTTTAAGGTCAACCAGAGTGAATTCTTTACTGTGGAAAACGTGGTCCAGCGGCCAGCGAAATACCGGGAGTTTGGCATGGAAAGTATTAAACATCCCACGCCCGCGCCGTGGATCTAAAAGGCCACTAATTTTCATGAATAAACGCGTCGTTCTCGACCATGCCACGTCGTTAAGATCGCCGGTGACAATCGTCGGATAGGTTGCTCTCGCGGTGCTATGGCCGACAGCTATCAGCTCACCGTCGCGATTGGTAGATTCGTCATCTTCAGTCGGGCTAGGCGGCATCGGATGCAGGCAGTGCATAACAATTTGCTCACCGCCATCAAGCTGCACGCGAAAATGCATCGAGGGAATGCCCTCAGCCACAAGATACTGAATTTTTGAATCTATCAGCGGCAGGCGAGAATAAACGTGCATCCCATAGAGATTTTCCAGAGGACATTTGAGAGTGTAAGGATACTTCACCTCAAGCGACGACATCTGCTGTTCCCACCACAAATTAGTTTCCAATAATACAACAACATCTGGCTGATTCTGCTCGATGATGTTCAGTAACCTGGCCGTATTGCGATTGGTCATTAGCACATTGCAATTAATAAGCCTGATTCGCGAATTTGTGGTGTGCGGAGTCTTTTTAACCTGTGTTTTTGCCAGTCCGGTATAAGGGAAAATCCACCAGCTTTGGTAAAGGGCGCAGCCGAGCGCGAGCAGCACAATAACCCAGGCTAACGGCCCACCTCCGGGCAGAAAGCACAGTTCCATAATGAAAAATGCCACTGACAACACCGCCATTTGCAGACGGGGAAAGTCCCAAATTCTCACCCACCAGCGCTGGTTACGCGATAACGGCAGTAAGGTTAATAACGTCATAATTAGGGTGAGGACCGCCACCACAAGACGCGCACTATCCATTTTTTTATTCTCAAATTGGTCGAGTTTACTGCACGTGGCACCAATTATTCTGTTCCACAATGCCACCGTCAGGCGACGTATAGCCTATACAACCTAATATACTGTCGAAAAGTTTCTCATGATAGGCCAGTGTTTTATTCTTAGCCATCCGTTGCAGCTGCGCAAAAGCCTTTCGATTCCTGTCGTTAGCAAGAAATTGCTCAGAACCCCATACCATGATCGGCACTATACGCTGGGCGATCGGCGCGCGATCGCGAGAGGTGCCGTGAAAATGCTTATTTTCCGATATCGATTCACCATGATCCCCAGCGTAAAACACAATAGCATTTTTGTTGCGCACCTGATTAATCACCTGCTCAAGAAAATAATCTGTATAAAGCAGCGAATTATCATAAGCATTGATCATTTCTTGCATTGAACAGGAATTATCAATCCCCATACACTCCGGCTGATAGCGTGCAAAGTCACGTGGATAGCGTTCCGAATAAAGGTAATGCGATCCTTTGGTATGAAGAATGATCAGATGCTTGCCATTAGGGTGATTGCCGAGCGAATCTTTCATCTCTTCAATTAACAGCATGTCATCGACCGGTTTGCCAGTGTTGCGCTTTTTGGCGCTGATAGACTCACGTAGCGAATAACCGTCGGCATTAGTTTTGTTGTAAAACCAGGCCTCACTCTGCATGGAGTAAAGATCCGAGCTGAACCCCTGCTTTTTCAATAATGAGAAAACGTTCGTCTCTTTGAGGGTTCGCTCGGCGTTATCTTTCGTACCGCCCATGCGCACAAACATACAGCGCAGCGAAAGTTTTGTTGCGGTATCGCAGGAGTATCCTTCTAATATAGCTAGATTTTTCTCCTTATCGAGATTTGGTGTATTGTCACGCTCATAACCATAAATGCCCATATGATCGCGCCGGGCACTTTCACCAATCACAAAAATGACATACAAATCATTGACGCTTTTTGGAGAAACGTAAGTGAAATGTTTAGCAGGATCAAACAGGTTTTTGGTGTCTTCGGACTGGCTATAAGCGCTGTAGGCGAACAGCCCGAGTGACGAAAGCCAGTTTGATGGGGAATAGCTGCCAGCAACCACGCCGCCGTAGCTTGCCATCATGCGATTACTGACTCGCTGGTGCGCCTGTTGCGCGTCATTCATCAACCGTAACGGCATTACACAGGCTATCCCGCTGATAACTAATAGAATCAGCTTGAGCAGTAATTTCTGCCGTGTCGTTTCGCGCAGCGCTGAACCGGGCATTTTACTGCCCCATAGCAGTGTCAGCGGTATCAGGCTGCCGAGAAGAGTCCAGATAAGAAAATGATACCCTACCGACTCTTTTGAAAGATCAAGCGAATCAAAGGCCAACGCCGAGGCTAAGATTCCATAGCCAATATCGACATTAAAAATAATCATATAATAAGCCGCGGCCACCGAAGCAATGACTAACAGGCTCAGCAACAGGCGATATAGAGTTTTACCGGCAAAGGAAATCAGCGTAGTAATAAAGTAAACCAGGGCAAACGCCGCAATGATTTCAACTATTAGTGCCAGGCCATTGGCATAATGCACCTGATGATAGCGGCGATAAAAAATAGGCAGGTTAAGAATTATTCCCAGATATAGCGCAATAAAAAGAGAAATCTTTTGCTGTAGTAGTGTCTGTAATTTAAACATCAATCGGTAAAACTCTTTTAAGAGATCTGTGTGCGCATGCTGCTTGCTCATGCCGAAGTCGATGACCCCATAAAGGGGATCGCAGACTGAGCATGCACTTTCAAACCTCAAAGAAACCGAAACATCCTGAATTCTTTATTTACATATATTGAACAATAGGAATTCTTTTAATAAAGCCATTAAATATCATTCCGTTAATGAATAAAAATAAATCCATTTTTATTGTGGATTTATAAAATATTCAGCTTATTAGTCTCAAATCAGGTGGGCTGGCGGGGAAATGACAGAGTAAAACGCGTTTTACCACTGGCCAAAGAGCTAACCTGAACAGTGCCGCGATGCAACGCCATAATAGCCTGAACGATAGATAACCCTAATCCATTGGAACTGCCGCCTTCGCTGCGTGAAGGGTCGGCGCGATAAAAACGATCAAAAAGTTTGTCGAGTTTATCGGCAGGGATTGTTGGGCCACTATTATCGACATTCACCAGGCTGAGGTGAGGCTGATGCTCAACGGAAACCTGAACCTCGCTGTTTTCATCGCCATAGTTAATGGCATTGGCCAGCAGATTACTCAAGGCGCGCTGGAAAAGTAGCGCATCAGCAAACACTACTCCCTCGCCGTGGCAGTGCAATCGGATGCCCCGTTCCTCTGCCAGTCCTTCAAAATAGTCGACCACGCGCAGTGTTTCGCTTTCCATAGAGAGTGGAGCAATAGTCAGCACCGAACGTGCATGCGAGGCGCGGGCAAGAAACAGAATATTTTCCACCATCCGCGAAATACGCTCCAGTTCGCCCATATTATTGGCCAACAGCGTTTCATACTCCTCCGTGCTGCGAGTCTGATAGAGCGCAACCTGGCAATGCCCCATCAAGGCGCCCACCGGCGTACGAATTTCATGGGCAAGATCGGCGGAAAACTGGTTAAGTCGCTGATAACCCTCTGCCAGGCGATCTAGCATTTCGTTAAAGGTGCGGATCAGCTGCTGCAATTCCAGCGGTGCGCCCTCTTCACTCAAACGCGTAGACAAATTGGTGGGATGAATTTCGGCAGCTTCCTGAGCCATTTTTTTCAGTGGCCGTAACCCACGACGGATAACCACGTAACCCAAACCGGCAATCAGCACGTAAGCCAGTAGCACCGAGGCAATAATTTCCCAGCGGAAAGCCACCAGCATGCGAGTTTCCCCCGCCATATAATGCCCTGCCAGAATCTCGACGGTCTGCCCGCTTCTGATAAGCACGTCAGCAACGGCAAAACGCACCGGAATACCATCAGCAGCCACAATGTGATGAACTGTTTTTAAAGTAAGGCTCTGACCTTCGGGAACGGCCGCGAGCTCAGGCAAGGTAATGTGCCCAGGATTAACATCAATAATAGGCGGCTTGCCTGGCAGTTGAAAACGCAGAATATCCCGCTCGTTGCCGAGCATATTTTCGAATAACCCCGGATTCTGGCTGAGCTGAGTCAGCGGGAAATTATTGCCCAATAACTGACGAAAATACTGCACGCGGCCTGTTACCTGATAGTCGGCACGGCGAACCATCTCCTTTTCTATCGCGTAATAAAGATAAAAACCCACGCTGCTGACGACCAGGGCGGCAATCAAAGCGAACAGTAATGTTGAACGCAGGGTCAGTGAAAAAGAGGAGGATGATTTACTCATAGTCGCGCACTTCGCAGACATAACCGATACCGCGAACAGTATGGATCAATTTTACATCATAAGGACGATCGATTTTACCGCGCAGGCGTTTCACCGCGACATCGACCACGTTAGTATCGCTATCAAAATTCATATCCCACACCTGAGAAGCAATCATCGTTCGTGAAAGCACCTCGCCCTCGCGACGCATTAGCAAATGCAGCAACATAAATTCTTTATTAGTCAGTGGGATAACTGTTTCTTGTCGCGTAACTTTGCGTCTCAGAACATCAAGATGCAAGTCGGCCAGCGAATAGGTATCTGACTCGCGCACAGTTGGGCGTCGCAGCAAGGTGCGCACGCGAAGCATCAATTCGGTGAATGAAAACGGTTTGACGAGATAGTCATCGGCCCCAAGCTCAAGGCCGTGAATGCGATCCTGAACTTCATCACGTGCAGTCAGGAACAGCACTGGCACGTCGCTTTTCTTACGCAGGACTTCCATAACTTGCCAGCCATTAAGCCCAGGCAGCATGACGTCGAGAATAATGGCGTCAAAGCTTTCTTCCAGTGCCATAAACAGACCATCGGCTCCATTTCGCGCCAAATCCACGCGATAGCCTGCCTCACCCAGACCCTTTTTCAGGTAATCGCCGGTGCTGACATCATCTTCAATAACCAGTATCCGCATTGGTGCCTCTATTCACTGCTATTCTTAACAAAGTCTATCAGTTCTGGCTGTCACTATTGATGACAATATTGTCATCAAGCTGTCATCAGCAAGTCCCAGTTGATCGTCCACTCTACAAGTATTAGCAAACAGATTGACTCACCTGTTAGTCAATAGATTGATTTACCAACGTGTTGTTTTATTGGGTGATGCATTATCTGCTCTTTCCCTGTCGGAAGGGGCTTTGGCTTCCTGTTAGTTTCTCATACGAAAATTTGGAGAGTAATATGATTAAGTCTTCACGCCTTGCCGGTCTGCTTTTGTCTTCACTGCTGATGACCAGCGGTGCCTTTGCAGCAGATGCTGGCAACGTCATCAAGCCAACTCGTGGCACCATCGACTCTGTAACGCCGACCTCACTGGTTCTGACTACCCGTTCAGGGGATAAGCTAGACGTTAAACTGACTGACCAGACTAAAATCACTCAGGTTACCGAAGGCAAAATTTCTGATATCAAGTCAGACAGCTTTATCGGCACCGCGGCGGTTCCACAAGCTAATGGCACGTTAAAGGCTCTTGAAGTACACGTGTTCGCTCCAAGCCTGCGCGGCAGCGGTGAAGGTTTTAATCCGTTCGAATCTGCGGATGGCAAAATCAATACCATGACCAACGGCACTGTCGGCAAACTGGTTAACAGCAATGGTCGCACCCTGACCGTGAAGTATCAAAATGGCCAGAAAACCGTGGTAGTTCCTGACAATGTCCCTGTGGTTCTGCTGGCACCAGGTGACCGTAGCCTGCTGAAAGCGGGTGCTCACATTGTTCTGTTCCCCGTTAAAGATGCCCAGGGTGCACTGGCAGCTCGCGGTATCGCGGCAGGCAAAGATGGCGTAACGCCTCCGATGTAATCGGGCTTTGCACTCATCGCTTTATTTAAGATTACCAGCTTCAGTCCGCCCCCCTCACGTGTCTGCGTTTCAGGGCGGATTGGAGCTGACCTCCCACCAAGGACACGCTGATGCGTAAAAAAAGAATCCATCCCTGGCCGGTGAGAGTTTGTCATTGGGTCAATCTGCTGGTCATGATTGGTATGGTGATGAGCGGTTGGGGTATTTATAACGCTGACCCCATTTTTAGTTTTTCTTTCCCGCAGAGCGCGACTCTGGGTGGCTGGTTGGGCGGTAACATCGGCTGGCATCTGGCCGTTATGTGGTTACTGGCCGCAAATGGGCTGTTTTATGTGCTTTGGGGCCTGTTCAGCGGTCATTTTAAACAACGGTTTTTCCCTTTTACGCCTTCCTCCATCTGGCATGATTTTGTCAACGCTCTCCGCCTGCGGCTGTCGCATAAATCAAATCAATACAACGCGGTACAAAAAGTGATGTATGTCGGCGTCTTGCTGCTGGGACTGTTGTTAGTGCTTTCCGGGCTATCAATCTGGAAACCCGTGCAGTTCAGCGGACTCGTTTATCTGATGGGCGGATTTACCTTTGCCCGTTATGTTCATTTTTTTGCGATGAGCGGCATTATGCTGTTCGTGGTTGTGCACGTTGTCATGGTGTTACTGGTTCCTAAAACCTTGCCAGCTATGATAACGGGCGGCAAAGCCGTGGCCAATAAATCAGGAGAAAGTGCCGATGACCGATGAAAAAAAGCGGCCTAAAATTATTCTTGAACCTGATCAGCGCAAGCAGTTAGTTAATATTCAACGTCGTTTGATGATTAAATCTGGCCTGACTCTCGGCGCAGTTTCCATGCTAACCGGCTGTAATATGCAGGACGGCGATGAAGTTGATAAAGTCTTATGGGCAATGTCACGCTGGAATGACCGGGTTCAGGGCTGGCTGTTTAGCGGGCAAAAGTTAGCGCAAACTTACTCGGCAGACCAGATAACCAAGCCCTTTCGTTTCAACGCTTATTATCCAGAATACAATGTTCCGGAAATCGACATTCCTAATTATCGGCTAGAAGTCTCTGGCAACGTGCAAAAGAGGGCACCGTGGACGCTTGAACAGTTGCAGCGTTTACCGCAAAGCAGCCAGATTACACGACTTATCTGCATTGAGGGATGGAGTGCCATTGGTCAATGGAGTGGTGTGCCGCTAAAGACGTTTTTGGAGCATGTCGGTGCCGATCTGAACTGTAAATATGTCGGCTTTAAATGCGACGATCGTTATTATTCCAGCATTGATATGGCAACCGCATTACATCCACAAACTATTTTGGCTCTCGATTTCGGTGGTCAACCCCTGCCGCCGGACTTTGGCTATCCCTTGCGCCTGAGAATGCCGACCAAGCTAGGCTTCAAGAATGCCAAGCATATCGGGGCGATATTTGTCACTGATAAGTATCCGGGCGGATATTGGGAAGATCAGGGTTATAACTGGTACAGCGGGATTTAATGTAGAAATTAATATATCAGAAAAAGAAAAACCGCCCCTGAAGGCGGTTTTTTTTCGACGCTGGACGGTCGGTATTATTATGACTTAAGACCATCCAGTTTCGGCAATTAGAAGCGGTAACCAACACCAGCAATCCAAGTACCAACGTCAACGTTATGAATACGGCTTTGCTCGTAAGAGAAGTCCAGAGCAACGTTTTGAATTGGGTTGAACTGCAGACCCGCACCGTAAGCAACGCCAGCATCAGTGTGACCAGTCTTCTCACGGAACTGAGCAGAACCTTGGTCAGAGATGTCACGGAATTTACCCACGCCCACACCCACTAAACCGTAAGCACTAACCCAATCGTTGATGCGGTAAGATGGACCCGCAGTCACGCCGTAGTATTGCGCTTTGCTGTAGCTGTCATCGCCTGGGTTGTGAGACTTATCCAGATAAGTCAGGGAACCTACAACGCCCCATGGGTTGTTATCGTCGAACTCGTAACGGTATTTCAAGTTGAAACCGCTAGCTTTGTTAACAACGCCTTGCGCATCACCCTGAGCATAACCTACAGAAACAGTGCTGGTGCTAGCAAATGCACTTGAAGTACCTAAAGCTACTACGCAAGCTAATGCGGAAAGACATGCAATTTTTTTCATAACCACCTCAAAAAAGGGAACCAAATTAACCTTCACCATTAAAATATAACAAAAAGTTCCGTGAAACTCTGCCTCGAATAAGATGTCCAATGCACCCTATGGTGTAACAAAAAGTTTCCAAAACAATGCAACATGTTATAAATTAAAGACTTTTCCTTATAAAAAATATAAGACAAACTTATTGAACTTTTTCATATTAGCAGATAATTCTTAATTTTTTGGATAAACATTCACCAGTTACACCATGAATTTACCCAATTTAGGTCGTTGAGTTCAAAGTTTTTTTACAATCCTTTCACACTAACGCACTAAAGGTAGTTTGTTGCCAGTACAATGTCGGCGTTAATTTACTCTTTTACAATGTATGGACACAGAGTCTTTGAAAAATCATTCTTCAGAAAACCAAACCAGTTCCTCAGCGATGCAAATAGCTGGGCCGGAAAACACCAAGGCTCATAACCCGCTCATTGCCGTAGCGATGATCCTGATTGCCATGCTTTCTTTGCAGGGTGGAGCTGCTCTGGCGAAATCCTTATTCCCACTGGTCGGCTCGCAGGGAGTCACCGCGCTGCGCCTCGGCATGGGTTCAATAATTTTACTGGCCTATTTTAGACCCTGGCGCCTGAAAATGCGCGGCGGCAATCTGGGCTCGCTGCTTATTTATGGGCTGGCGCTGGGCTGTATGAATTATACCTTCTATCTGGCGATTCGCACGGTTCCCCTGGGAATTGCAGTCGCACTGGAATTTACCGGCCCGCTGGCAGTCGCGATGTTTTCTTCTCGCAGGCCGATTGATTTTGTTTGGGTGGTATTAGCGGTGGTTGGATTGTGGTTTCTACTGCCTATTGGCCACAGTGTTTCAGGCATAGACCTAACCGGTGCCTGCTTTGCATTGATAGCGGGTGCTTGCTGGGCCGTCTATATTCTCGCCGGACAACGTGCAGGTAGCAGCTATGGCCCTGGAACGGCTGCATTAGGCTCGAGCATTGGCGCACTCATATTCTGCCCTATTGGCATCTTGCAGGCTCACAGTGGCCTATTCAGCCTTGATATACTGCCGATTGGCCTGGGCATCGCCCTGCTCAGCTCCGCCTTACCTTATTCGCTGGAAATGATGGCGTTAACTCGCTTGCCCGCCAAGACCTTTGGCACTCTGATGAGCATGGAGCCGGCAATGGCGGCATTTTCCGGCATTTTATTTCTCGACGAAATGCTCACTTCTACCCAATGGCTTGCGCTGGTGGCAATTATCGCGGCTTCGGCCGGTTCTACTTTAACAGTGCGCAAGAAAGCAGAAATTAGCGCGCTCAAAGTCGATCCCCAATAATTGTTTCATTATTAAGTACGAAAAATCATGATGTTGAAAAAAGAGCGAAAATAATTCATTTATTTCGTTCTTTTTTGCATCCAAAGCAGGGGGTTGATTCGTATCTATTGATGTCAGGCAAACATCTTACCGACTCAACTCTAAAGGATTACATCATGAAAACATTTATCCGTACCGCTCTGTGTGCTTCAATTCTGTTTAGCACCGCGTCGATGGCTGCAATGATGTCCGAAAACACCGTCATGGTTGGCGGTGCTGCAATGTATCCGTCAAAAAATATCGTTGAGAATGCCGTTAACTCTAAAGATCACACCACGTTAGTTGCCGCAGTAAAAGCCGCAGGTCTGGTAGACACGTTGTCCGGCAAAGGTCCGTTTACCGTCTTCGCCCCTACCAATGCCGCCTTTGCCAAACTGCCCGCTGGCACGGTAGATAATTTGGTCAAACCTGAAAACAAAGCCATGCTGACCAGCATTCTGACTTACCATGTTGTGGCCGGTAAATATGAAATGAAGGATCTCGAAAAGCTGCTGAAAAAAGGTGGCGGTCATGCGGAGCTTAAAACCGTGAATGGTCAGGCGCTGTGGTTAATAAGCAATGGCCCTCATAATATTCAGCTTAAAGACGCCAAAGGGGATATCGCCAATATCAGCACCTATGACGTTAACCAAAGTAACGGCGTAATCGACGTTATCGATACCGTATTAATGCCTAAATAAATTCGGTCTTCTATAATGAAAGCGGCGTTCCATTTGGGATGCCGCCGGGGGAATGCAGTACCGCCGGTGTGCTGCATTTTCGAGTCTTCAGGAAGAATGAATGAAAGACAGCGCCTCTGAAATTCCACCGACTGATGGCGAGTTGCACAAGCAATTGTTGCAGGCCATGGCCAGCGGAGACCGTGATGCTTTTGAACAACTTTACCGTTTAACCTCTCCTCGTCTCTTTGCAGTCGCATTACGCATGCTGCGCCGACGAGCCTGGGCAGAAGAAGTTCTGCACGACAGCTATATTACTGCCTGGAATCGGGCAATGACCTACAATCCTTTGCTCAGTTCACCCATGACCTGGTTGACATATATTGTCCGTAACCGCGCCATCGACTGGCTTCGCGGCAGCGATAATCAGCTGCTGGAACTGGAACAAGGTCAAGAAAGCAGTGAGAGAGAAGAATACGATCAACCGCTACGCCTTCTGCAAAGTGATAGCGAAGCGAAAAAACTGGCGGAATGTCTGGGGCATTTACCTTCTGAACAAAGGCAAAGCTTGGTGTTAGCTTATTATCAGGGGCTATCGCACGGCGAAGTTTCCGAGCACTTGCAACAACCTCTTGGCACGATAAAAAGTTGGATCCGTCGCGCCCTGGAACATTTAAAGAGCTGCGTGGGCCTATGAAAAACAGACGCGAGTATCGCGCCGCGCTGTCGGCAGAATATGCACTGGGAACCCTTCGCGGACCAGCACGCCTGCAATTTGAGCAGCAGATACGGCAAGACTCCGAGCTGGCTGCAGAAGTCGCTCGCTGGCAAGAGGCCTTTGCCCAGCTTGATAACAGTCTCACGCCAGAAAAACCTCCAGAATCAGTCTGGAAAAAAATCCAGCTTCAACTCCCGCCGGAACCTACTCTTGCGCCGTTGCCTGCAGGAAAAAAATATCGCTCACGCTTCAATCGCGCCTATATTGGCTGGGCGATAGCAGCTTGCCTGGCTGCGGTGCTGCTGTTACCTAGGTTATGGGAAATTTCTGGTTCCAAAACCACAGGTGCCACACCGGTTGCAGTATTGATAAATAAGGGAATGGCGAATAATGGAGCAGCATCTTCCACCGGCCAGTGGATAGTGATGGCGAATAACAATACCCAACAGTTAACCATTACTCCGCTGCACGCGGTATCAGTTACCGGTGAACATAGCCTGGAATTATGGATTATCCCCGCTGGTGGCAAACCGAAATCACTGGGACTTATTAGCAGCGATGCACCAACGGCTCTCGCCTTGAATAATGTTCAGGCAAACCGCGGATCTACGCTGGCGATTAGCCTGGAACCTAAAGGCGGATCGCCAACCGGGCAACCTACTGGCTCAGTGCTGTATAGTGGTCGTATTTAGCTGGTTTTTTAAAATAAGAAATACAATTAAATAATATACAGGAGAGGTTTAAGATCTCCTTTACTCAAGCCTGATTAATAATCAACCAAAATCTATTTAATTAATCTTCGACGATAAACAGAATAGTCCTAATAATAACAAAATCATCTTTTTAAATGCCAATGAAAATAAATTTCATTTGAGTTACGGAAATTGTCAACGCATTACTCACTAATGAAATAAATCATTAAAAATCATAACGATATATAAAAATAATTATCGAATAACTGATATTTAAGGAATGTTATTAGATCACGACGATAGGATTGATAGGTAATATGTTTCTCACGCTATCTTAAAAGCTTGCTATACTTATTCCCGTGATCAAATACATAACTACTCACTGAAGAGGATATAAATGATGAGTACCGCTAAACTGGTAAAAACGAAATCTTCAGAACTTCTTTATACACGTAATGATGTTGACGAGAGCACCAAACTTGCAACCATTAAGGTTTTGAACAAGCTAGTCGTTGAATTTGTTGATCTGTCCCTGATAACTAAACAGGCTCACTGGAACATGCGCGGTGCCAACTTTATTGGCGTGCATGAAATGCTGGACGGCTTCCGCACCGCGATTACCGACCATCAGGATACTATCGCAGAACGTGTGATTCAGCTGGGCGGTGTTGCTCTGGGTACTGTTCAAGTGGTTAACGATAAAACGCCACTGAAAAGCTATCCAACCAATATTCACTCTGTTCAGGAGCATTTGAAAGCTCTGGCGGAACGTTACGCCATCGTCGCTAATGATACGCGTAAAGCCATTACCGAGGTTGAAGACGAAGATACCGCGGATATCTTTACCGCCGCGTCTCGCGACCTCGACAAATTCCTGTGGTTCATCGAAGCCAACATCGAATAATATCGTTTACATACACGTCATGAATGATGGCTCTATAATAAGCCGCCATTCATAATAGTGACTGAAATAGTGATTGAAATAGTCACTAAATAGCGACTAACGATAATCAATGTGAGGGGAGCTTAGGCTTCCCTTTTTTTCGTCTGCAATCTATCTCTCCACCCCACCTTCGCACCATCATTGAACATTTATAGACAATGCCGACTGTAACAGGGTTTTATCGCAAATATCCCGCCCTATAAAAAGGCATTAGCACATCGCCGCAAGGTAAATTGTTAGTAAAAAAACCATTTAAATGTATAAAAATGTTAATAAATGCGCAGTTTTGCGACTAATTTTAGTTTAGCCTGTCAGTGCGCACCAAAATGGGTCTTGTTAAAAACGCAAAGCTCCATAACGGTGCATAAAAAATGTGTTTAATCGTTTCACCGCACATATTTGAATCTAACCCCTTGAATCTAAAGATAAGCGAAAAAGTGGTATAACTTTTGCTTATCACCACATGTAACTATAAAAGGGTTTGTTTCCCATAAATAATTGCTCTACATAATTAAAGGAAATTGCACTTATGAAGTCGATGTTAAAAGTTTCTCTGGCCGCACTGACACTGGCCTTTGCAGTTAGCACACACGCAGCACAAGAAAAACTTATCGTAGCTACCGATACTGCATTTGTTCCTTTCGAGTTTAAACAGGGTGACAAGTACGTTGGTTTTGATATCGATTTATGGGCGGCGCTGGCTAAAGAGATGAAAGTCTCTTATACCGTTAAGCCTATGGATTTTGACGGTATCATCCCAGCTTTGCAGACCAAAAATATTGACGTGGCTCTGGCGGGGATGACAATTACCCCACAGCGCGCTCAAGCAGTTGATTTCTCAGATGGTTACTACACCAGCGGTTTAGTCACTATGGTTAAATCAAACAATACCGATATCAAAAGTACGGCTGATTTGAACGGTAAAGTTGTCGCAGTGAAGAGTGGTACCAGCTCTGTTAACTACATTGCCACCAACCTGAAACCTAAAGATGTGCGTGAATTCCCGAATATCGACAGTGCCTACATGGAGCTGGGTACTGGCCGTGCTGACGCAGTATTGTTCGATGCACCGAACATTCAGTACTACATCAAAACTGCCGGTCACGGTAATTTCAAAACTGTAGGTCCGGTCGTTGCTGGCCAGGATTACGGTATTGCCTTCCCTAAAGGCAGCCCACTGCGTGACAAAGTTAACGC
Organism: uncultured Gammaproteobacteria bacterium; assembly: GCA_963747655.1. Classification (GTDB taxonomy): domain Bacteria; phylum Pseudomonadota; class Gammaproteobacteria; order Enterobacterales; family Enterobacteriaceae; genus Rouxiella. Next base: position 212,440 of record CAVVFS010000003.1, read on the forward strand.
CGCACTGAAAACACTGCGCGCTAACGGAACTTATGCAGCAATCTATAAAAAATGGTTCGATGCTGAACCAAAATAATCGCAATATCGCGATATAGCCCATTGGCGTTTAAACGCCGAGCTATATCACCGGCCCTGTGTGAATTTCGCCAGGGTCGGCTTGTTTTTGTTTATCAGGAGATTAATCCATGCAGTTTGATTGGAGCGTTGTTTGGGCCGCTCTTCCTATTCTTCTAGAAGGCGCCAAGATGACCCTGTGGATTTCTATCCTGGGTTTGGCCGGCGGCTTTGTTCTGGGTCTTATTGCAGGCTTTGCGCGCGCATTCGGCGGTTGGTTTAGCAGCAACATTGCGTTGGTGTTTATCGAACTGATTCGCGGCACACCGATCATCGTCCAGGTCATGTTTATCTACTTCGCCTTGCCGTTGATGATTACCAGTCTGCGAATTGATCCATTCACTGCTGCAGTAGTGACAATCATCATCAACTCGGGTGCTTATATCGCAGAAATTACCCGTGGTGCAGTACAGTCAATCAACCGTGGTTTCCGCGAAGCAGGTTTGGCTCTGGGTCTGTCACGCGGTGCGACAGTGCGCTATATCATTATGCCACTGGCGCTGCGTCGCATGTTGCCGCCGTTGGGTAACCAATGGATTGTCAGTATTAAAGATACCTCGCTGTTTATTGTTATCGGCGTAGCGGAACTCACTCGTCAGGGTCAGGAAATTATTGCCGGTAACTTCCGCGCAATGGAGATCTGGAGTGCTGTTGCCGTTATCTATCTGATCATCACGCTGGCACTGAGCTTTGCGATGCGCCGCTTAGAACGCAAACTGAAAATTTTATGATTGAATTTAAAAACGTCTCTAAACACTTTGGCAAAACCCAGGTGTTACATAATATCGACCTGAACATCAATCAGGGCGAGGTTGTAGTTATTATTGGGCCTTCAGGCTCAGGTAAATCTACTTTATTGCGCTGCATCAACAAGCTGGAAGAAATAACCTCTGGCGATTTGATTGTTGATGGGCTAAAAGTCAACGATCCTAAAGTTGATGACCGCCTTATCCGTCAGGAAGCGGGCATGGTGTTCCAGCAATTTCACCTTTTCCCGCACATGACTGCATTGGAAAACGTGGCCTTTGGCCCTATTCGCGTACGCGGTGCGAGCAAAGAAGACGCGCAAAAACAGGCAAAAGAGCTGCTGGCAAAAGTGGGGCTCTCCGAGAGGGCGCATCACTACCCTTCTGAGCTGTCAGGCGGTCAACAGCAGCGTGTGGCGATTGCTCGTGCGCTGGCAGTCAAACCAAAATTGATGTTGTTTGATGAGCCAACCTCTGCCCTTGACCCTGAGCTGCGTCACGAAGTATTGACCGTAATGAAGGATCTGGCGGAAGAAGGCATGACAATGGTTATCGTGACCCACGAGGTCGGATTTGCCGAGAAAGTGGCTTCGCGTCTGATCTTTATTGATAAAGGTCGTATCGCCGAAGATGGTCCTCCGGCCGAATTGATCGCCAACCCGCCAAGCGATCGTCTCCGCGAATTCTTGCAACACGTTTCTTAAGATTTGGGCCTCGAAAGAGGCCTAAATTTTAATCACCAAGAGGCTGCCTGATGGGCGGCTTTTTTGTTTCTACCATAGCCATATTGAGAGAATGAATGCATCGCAGCAAATGTAATCATGGGGTGAATGACTTTAAAGAAAGAACGCTTAGATGGTAGATTTCAATTAATTAAATGATTGATTTTCAATAGTAATATTTGCACCAGGGGAAAAAAAGGCTGGTACACTTTGCGCGGGTGCTCAGGATTTTCTGTTCTGAGCATGAAGTAGATTTTATGCAAGGAGCAGAAAGCAAGAAGCCCCGAATTGATAATTATCAACCCGAGGCCCTCGTTTATGCGTGACAACATAAAGGTAGCGCCTCACATGCTGAAAAGCAAGGAAAAGGAGGTCGTTATGCGGTACCCGTCTATAGCAACGGTAGTGATCGTCGCTTTCATCTGTTTGAGTCTCTTAACGTTCACCTGGATGAAAGGAGACACACTTTGTGAAATCAAGGTTAAGCTCGTAGGTATAGAGGTTGCGGCATCATCGGCCTGTGCATCCGTGAGGTAAAGTACCTGTAGTTAGTACAATTCAACAGGCGGGAGCTCGCTCCGTCCGTTGAAGTTGTCATGCTGAGTTCTAAGAGCACCCATTTTTCATTACGATTAAAGAGTACCGGCCAGCCTACGGGCTGGCTTTTTATTGCATCAAATAAACTTAAGTGGGCATATGGTGAAAATACGGCCCCTTATATAATAAACCGTATATTTATAAACCAGTGACTAGCTTAAGGGTTGCCATAATGTAGTAGCAACGCCTGGTGCCCAGCTAACATTAGAAATATGTTTAAAAATGCAGGTATATTTACCACTTGCATGCCTGATTTTATCACCTTTGCTATAAGCATGGTTGTTCGCATCCCATAACGGATACTCTTCGCCAACTATTTCAGAGCCTAAAGTCATAACAGAAACCTCAGCGCTTAATACGGAAACGTTGTTATTAACATCTGTGGCGCTTACCGCATAGCGATAATTTTTACCTGTTTGCAAATTATGGTCGTTATAAGTTAGCCCTTCTACATTATCTAGCTTCTGACCATCGCGATACACCGTATAATGCTTAATAGCGGTAACGCTGCCAGGGGCTTTCCACTCTACTAGAATAATATTTGATGCCATCAATCCTGTAGGAGCAGGAAGCTCTTTAGGTGGTGGAGTAGGTTTGTTATCACGCAATTTAACCACCTTGAGAATGAAAGATTGTTTTTCTGCCTCAGCGCCTTTTGCATCTTTCACAAGTAACTCAAAGGAATAATCAGTTGCCTTAGTGACTAAGGGCGCTTTAATTTCGATAGTATTTTCAGTGGTATCACGAGTAAAAATGCCTGCTGGCAAAGTCCACTGATAAGACAATTTATCACCGTCTTCATCGCTAGAACCCTGCGCTGATAATTGGATAACCGATCCTTCAGTCACTTGTAGAGTGATATTTCCCTTCGGCGCGTGATTTATTTGGTCAATAACCGGATTATCGTCAACATTAATGCCTTTGAAATAGAAAGGTTTCATATCAATGACGGAGGTTTCAATCTCACACCCTAGCCCTTCTCGCGCCGCATTCACTAATACACCGTTATCCTGATCTATCGTCCAGGTAAATACGCCTCCCAGATTATGTTCAAGGGCATATTCACTTTTAGCTTTGACACTGCGCGGCGTATCAATCGACAAAAATAGTTTACTGTCTGGGCTGTAGAGATAATCAGCATCGGCAATTTGATCGGTATAAACATTAAAACCGTTACGACCACATTGGTTTTCCAAGTCTATATAGTTGTACAAAAGATCAGCCCATACGGTACAGCCTGACTGCAGAGTCCCCGTAGTAGTGGTATCTTCTGGATTATATAAGCCTTTCAACGGCGAGAAACTCTCAATGGCAGCATTTTTGCCGTTGCGAGAATAACCTGCATAGCCAATATTGATTCGTTCAGAAGGAATCCCTTGTTCAATAAGATATTTAACAACCGTATCGACAGAGTTGCTATTGCCTTCTTTCGGCTTGAGGTTAGCATGATGATTTAACTGTGTTGCCCATGGCGTACCAAAGAAATCATAGGTCATCAGATTAATGCCATATAGTCCAACAGCCAGTAATTCTTTAATTTTAGAATGAGCAATTTTTTTAACTTCTGCTGAAGCTGCAATACTAATTTTGACATCATGGCGGCCCATCGCATCCAGTTGCTCACGCAGTTCCTTGATTAGCTTTATATAGTTATCACCGTCTTCAGGGCCATAGGGATTTTGATTACCCACATCGTTAGGATATTCCCAGTCAATATCAATTTCGCTGAACATGGGGAATTGTTTAAACAGCTTTACTACGCCAAGGGAAAATGTATTACGACTTTCCTGGCTCGCGGCGAGACTGTGGAAAATATGACTCATCGACCAGCCGCCAATACTCATGGAAAGCACCAAATCATGGCCCATCTTTTCGGCTTTTTTTTGCAAATCACGCAATCCACCGAGAATGCCTTTAGAATTTTCCTGAGTTACCGTGGCGACATCAATTTCGCGCCAGGCTTCAGGCTGGTCGCAATTTCGAAATGATTGAAAATCTCCCCAGGTATCCAAAAATAAAGGTTCATTCTGCTTTTTATTTTGTTCTAGCGCAGATTTTTCAATAACTACCTGTTTTTCTCCCTGGTCGCCTAAAACTCCGACAAACCCAAATATGATTTTATCAAAAGCAGTGGGTGATAAATTAGCCAGGTCATAACCTGCACCACGGTCAGCTTTATCAAATGAGTTGTTTAAACGACCATCATATTGTGACCAATCAGTATAATAACCAAAGACTTTTGGCTTCCCTTCAGTTTTATATTTATTATAAACAGGCTTCATCACTCGGCTCGAGGTATAGCTAAATTCTTCAACTTCACTTTTCGGATCAAAATTATCCATCTCATAACTTTTTTCCGTATGTGCATCTTTTTGGATAATTTTACTGCTAAAAGATTTACTTTTCATTTTATGTCTCTTTAGATAATTAAAACCATTTAACTTATCAGCATGAAATAATAACCCGCTGACTCGGAATGTATAAAATAAGCGTAATTAGCAATGACGTATATTCTAAAAAATAGAATACACTCACGAAAATCAAGGAAAAAATCCACTTAATTATTGAAAGAAAAAATAAGTTACTTCCTCATAGGTCGTGAAATAAACTCATGAATGTTATTATCCATAGCTTTTATAATTTTCACGAAAAAAGCCGAGAAAATTAGAGGGATATTAAAAAAACCTTAGGCAAAATACTTAATTTAAAAGGACTTGTTTAAAGTTTTTATTTTAATGTATCCACAAAACTTATTGGAAGATCACGATAAGCATGCAGTTTATTTCCTGCCCATAAAGTATCGGCAGATTTACAAGCTAGTGGAGGAACAATACCCAGCGTGCTACCTCCGCCTAACAGAACCGCGAAAATACCTTGCTTAGCAAAATCGTTATAAGCAGGTACTGAAACGTCAAATTTCCCCTTACGCGCATACATGATCTCTGGCGTTGGACCCACCTGTGCTGCCGTGGCGGGAGCATGTTGGGTAAAATCAAATGAACGAATAGTCGGGTGAATATTTTTAACATCATTACCGAGTACCGAATCGCCAAACAAATAGTTGGCGCTCGTTCCCCAATGTTGATCATCAAAATTTTCAGTAACACGATCATTTTGCAAAGGCGTGCGGCTGGCCGGAATTTGCCAAGGCATCACTGGCTGAGCCAGTTCTGCACTCACTTCGGCACAAAACTCATAGAATCGACGCCATTCCTGCGGGCCGTAACAATAACTATTAGCATAAGAGCGAACAGTAAAATCATCAGCCTCATAGCGGTCAATGGCCAGAAAGTCTGGGGTATAAACACCACCATAAACTTTCAGCGATTTAAGGTAATCTGCGGTTTGTTTCGCGGCTTGTTGTGGAGTTAAAGCGCCTTTATTGTCATAAATCCATATAGAACCGTTTACCCCCCACAAGTTTATTTGCCAGCCAAATGTCACTGATGGAGCAATAGTGCGAACCAACCAGTTAACACTTTGAATATACCCCTCCACATTATCTTCAATACTCTCGGGGATCGTTTGATGGATATTCCAGTGCTTGAGTGCATCACTTAGTGGGCTACGAACTGGCATAGGAGTATTTGCCGTAATATTATTTTTCTGGCATTCACCGAGGAAGTCAGGGTTAACAATAAAACCGGCAGGCACTGGGTGTTCAGCATCTTTATGCTGCTCTGCTATAGAGAGCGCCAGAATAAAATTACCGTAGCAGTGCATATGTGCATCTCGGTTACCCAGACCCGAAACCCCTCCGCCAGAAAATTGAACAGTGTAAGAGATCATCACCGGTAAAACATTGCCATCAGCAGGTAATGCCCTTTCTATACCACGAGCTAAATTAATAGAATTGACAGTAGCGTCATCCCTGGCAAGAAACTCGCCAGGATTACCATCACCGCCGGTACCGGCATACTTAAAGATTGAAGAAGTACGGGCATTAATAAATAAATCCTTATTATTGCTTTCAAAGGTAGTACACCCACCGAAGGAGAGAAAGTCAGGAAAACCAGGAACAGAAAGATTGGCTGAGCGTTTAATATCAATATTTAATACAGCTTCAGCCACACTGCCTACATTAATAGTTTTAGGTGCATTGACGACGTGTACAACTTTATTATCAATGAAATTTTCAACCACAACATTATATAATCCAGGTATAAGTGTTAAAGGCAACATGATTGTCTGATTTTTAACTTCAAAGTGCTGAACGTAGTTCATTTCATCCGATAATAATCTAACAGTGATATTTTTTGAAATTTCACTTTCGGTATTAATTGTTAACGTCAATGGCCTGAATGTATGTGTATCGACATCGGTGACTTTCATCATCTCACGTTTAATAACGTGTTCAATTCGTCTGGCTTCTAGTTTTAATGCTGGGACATTAAAGGATATCTCTTTATTATTTAATCTCAAGGGAGTGACAAGAGTTGATAAGCAACCCTCGGGATCAATATAACTAATATTAGTTATTTCGTTAGACGTAACATCAACGCTATAGCTTTGGTTTGCTGCTCTCAAAGATACACGCATTTTTTCATTAGCAATCTCTTCGATTTCTTCAAAACTGAAATCAACTGCACTGAAGTAGTTGGCTTTTCCGAAAGTGATATTAACCTCAGAGATTTCCCCCGCAATTACCTCGACAATAGAAGGATTAGCAAGAACAGAAACCACGATAGTTGCATCTTCATTTTCTAGCTCTTCGGTTTGTATCTCATACTTGCCACATAATAAGCTGACTTGCTGTTCTTTTCCCATGTCCAATTCAGCGGTATGGATAATTTTCCCGAAAGTCAATTTCACGGCAGGTTTTGCATTATTTAACTTTTCAATATCTGGCGAGGCGGCACAGTGAAGGTTAATGATCCCTTCGGTCACAGGTAGGCTGTCAGCGGTGATAATAATGGTTGAACAACACGGGGGAAGCGTTTTTAACAGATGTGCAGTTTCTATGGTGTATGCTTGAAAAGGTATAGTAATGTAGTCTTTTTCTGATAAAGAAAATGCTCTCCCGGGGTTAGGCTTTATTGTCACTATAACGGAACAACTCTTATCATCAATAGGCTGGTTTTTAACTTCACAGATAAAGCTAGCCCATGGACTCGTATTTATCTGTATTTCAGGGTCTGCCGTTATGGGAGCAATAAAATAAAAAGAAATAAATGACTCCGCATTGACCGGAGAGCCATCTTCATTACGAATGTTAGATATAACAATAGTACTATACCAGTCACTCGGATTGGTGTTTACATTTGCATCATATAGAATATTCATATACATTCTCCAATTATTAAAGTTCATTTAATTTACTGCGACAACTGCGTTTCTTAAACAACAATGCCATTTAATATTCAGTTTTGAAATTACAATTATCGTATTTGACGTGATAATAATTGAAATGTAAGCATGTGATGTGCCGTGCCATATTTGGCTTTCTATAGCCAAACCTATAAATAAACCCTAATTAAAATCATTAAATGACATGCATCGCCAATTCATTATGTAAGTTATGTTATTAACAAAAGCAAGGTTAATGATAACTTGTTTTATAAATAAAATCACTTTCAAAGCTAAATAATCAAATAAAAACACACAGGGCACCTCGTGTTATCTCAAGTCTTGTGCGTTTATTCTATTTAATAATTTCAGGATATTATAACTTATGGGGATTCAGTAGTGATCAGTAAAAGATTAAAATCATTCGTTGTCACTGCACAAGAAGGGACGATAGCCAAAGCGGCTGAAAAGTTATTTACGACCCCGCCCCCTTTAAGCCGACAAATAAAATTGTTGGAAAATGAGATAGGTATTAACCTTTTCACTCGCAGTAACGCTGGCATGAAACTAACAGATAAGGGAGCTGATTTTTATGATGACATACTTCAGGCATATAATTTTTTGTTAGGATATTCCCGAAACAAAAACATCAAAAAATCACGTGATATTGTAGTCAATAACATGCCTGATATTCACATGCATACAGATTCTTTAGCAGCCTATCTTTCAGATAGCTCAAACATAATAGATAATTATACTCACGGCAGCTCACCAGATATTGTTATCTCCCCCCATCCTATAAACGATAACAATAGACTTAAACTTGTAAAATATGTTCCAGCAACACTACAAGTAACTCCAGAAATCATCTACCCAGGTTATGAAGACAGGAATAACCAATCTACAACTATTCATAGCGCATACCTGATGAACTATCATGGCATCAATGAATGTATACGAGCTTTAAAAAATAAGGGACTCACTGGAGGAGTTATTATTAATAATTGTTTTTTAGCCCATGTTGAACCTGCACTCTTAGGGCAGAATTTAACAATGTTACCGGAGGATTTTTTTAATACTCCCGATATCAAAAAACCAGATACGACGATTTTTAGTGGTGAGGGTTTACTAATGGGATATTGGATTTATAAATCATCTGTAAATACTTACTGTGACGATATTGTGGCCTACTATGAAAAAAGATTTTATGTTTCGTTAACCGCAGTTAGTTAGCAAAAAGCCAGCTTTGCGGCTGGCTTTACTTGAGATTTAGTCCCACAGCTTAAATACTAAATTTTACGCCCAGCGCTTGCCCGCCCAGGCTTTCTGTTGCGACGGCGTTAGGAAGGTCCAGGCTACAAAGCGGCTGACTTTCTGCCCCTGTGCCATTTCCACAGTACGCACGTCAGTGGCGCCCGCTTCTTCCAGCGCATCGTAAATCAGCGGTAAGGTCGTTTTCTTAGAAATCAGCACGGTATACCATAGACAGTTATTGCCTTTGGCTTCACTTTCTTCAACCATGCGCACCACGAATGCCTCTTCGCCGCCCTCACACCACAGTTCATTGTGCTGACCACCAAAGTTAAGCTCTGATTTTTCACCACGGCGATCAGTGCCCAGGTTCTGACGTTTACGTTGGCTTCCTGCCGCCGCTTCTTCAGCTGAACCATGGAACGGAGGGTTGCACAATACCGCGTCATAACGCTCATCGTGACGGATAATGGTGTCAAAGATCCGCGGCGGTTTAGCCTGCAAACGGAAACGCACCTGGTTGGTCAGCAGCGGATTAGTCGCGACAATTTTCTTCGCAGCCGCCATCGAGACTTCGTCAATCTCACTGGCAGTAAAACGCCAGCCGTATTCACGCAGACCAACAATCGGATAAATACAGTTAGCGCCAACGCCGATATCCAGAATCGCCACGTTTTTACCCTGTGGGATAACGCCACCGTTGCTGGTCGCCAACAGATCGGCCAGATGGTGAATATAATCCGCACGTCCCGGAATAGGCGGACACAGATAATCAGCTGGAATATCCCAGTTTTCAATCTGATAGAAATGGCGCAGCAGCGAGCGGTTAAGTGCCTTGACTGCCTGAGGATCGGCAAAATCAATCGACAGATCGCCCCATTTGTTTTCGGCTACAAAGGCTCCCAACTCTGGGCTGCTGGCAATAAGAGCAGGAAAATCATAGCGGCTACGATGGCGATTTCGCGCGTGAAGCCCGCTTTTTTCCTGCGGGAAAACTATCTTTTTATCCTGCGGAATCGCTTTCTTTCTTTCCACCTGAATGACTCTCCAATATCAATGTTAAGCTTACCCAACGATGCGCACTCCTGAGAGGCCGTTTCAATCGGGGAAAATTCTGCCGCGTAAGATAACACAAACCGCCGTCCGTGACTGTCGGCATCACACACAAGGCCACTGTAAATCTGCCTGTATTTAGCTAAGCTATTGAGAAATGTCCCAATGACTAATTAATGAATAGTCGACGGGTGAAAAGGTAATCGACCAAAAGGTGAATTATGATCGACGATCGCTATTTCTATGAACCTGCCAAAGGACATGGCCTGCCACACGACCCGCTGAATGCGATAGTCGGACCGCGCCCGATTGGCTGGATAGCTTCGCGCAACGCCAAAGGTCAGAGAAACCTTGCTCCCTATAGTTTCTTCAACTGCTTTAATTATCGTCCACCGATCATTGGTTTTGCCAGCAGTGGCTGGAAAGACAGCGTGGCAAATATTGTTGAGACTGGGGAATTTGTCTGGAATCTGACGACCCGCAGTCTGGCGGTGAAAATGAATGAAAGCTCAGCCTCACTCGAGCACGAGCGTGATGAATTCGAATATGCTGGCCTGACTCCGGTACCAGGTAGCATTGTCGCAGCCGATCGCGTGGCAGAAAGTCCGGTAAATTTTGAGTGCAAACTGACCCAATGCATACAGTTACAAGACGCAGCGGGCGGCAAGATAGACAGCTGGCTGGTGCTCGGTGAAGTCGTCGCGGTGCACATTGCCCGCCATTTGATCAATGAAGCAGGGATTTATCAGACAGCATTGGCTGAACCAGTATTACGCGCCGGCGGCCCTTCTGCCTACTATGCAATTTCAGAAGACTTGCGCTTTGATCTGACCCGCCCTGATGCTCGCTAGTGTTCTCGCTAGTGCTAAATCAGCCTTAGTTTAAACCTTACCCTCGTTTTAGAACATAAGGTAACCGGGCACCGTGCCCGGCTATCTTGCGGCTGAAATTACTTTTCTTCAAAAGCCTGCGTGCCATAAGCCGTGTAATGATACTCACGCGTCTTACCGTCAGTATTAGCAGTCATCACAGAGTTTTTGCTGTCCGTACCGATAAGTGATGTAGCGTGATTATTCTTCTGGTGATTAATCTGGGCAATATTACTTCCCGCGGCGTAGACCAACCTTATCCGGCTGTCTGTGGGCTCATCTTTTATTTGCCCTTCCTGGCTAATCCACTCATTAAACAGCCTGTTACTGCGATAATACAAATGATGACTGTTTGGTTTTATCCACTGTCTGCCAACTCAGTACATTTTTGGCATTATAGCCGTATTAACCGGCACCCTTTTCACTCTGAACATTTTGCAAACGCCCTAATGCATTGTAAGACAGTTTACGCCCGGCTTCGTCTACTATCATGCGGCCTGCATCGTCATAGGTCAGCACGATTTTTGCTGGATATCCCTTACCGCCCAAACTGTTAGTTATCGAGGTCAGTTGACACGGATCGTTACTGTTTTCAAAATGATAAGTGATGAGTCACGCCATCTTGCCCGGTAACAGAATCGCCCTCTCCCCAATTATCCCTGGTAGTAACTTGGCTTGACTCAATAACCTGCCTCATTTGCGACCCTGGATTGAGGATATCTCGCCCCGAGACTTTCGACATTTTATGGGTGATCGAACGATTAAATATTTCTTGATTATTCATTGATTGCTCCATGGGTCATTTTTATAAAAACTAGCCATTCAATAATCTTCAAAGGAAGTAGTTAACCCCAAACGAAAATAATTCGAGGTCAACGTTAGCTGGGTAAAAACTATCCTCGGAACTTGAAGCAAACCAATCAATAGACATCACAAAGATCAATATGCAAAACAAAGCCAGTTATCATGAATAAAATGATGAACAATATAAGGAAAGTGAGATAGGAAAAGGTCTATTCAGGCAGGCAGGCGTTATTTATAAATAAACTTATGAATGAGTTTATTGATTGATTAATTATGGACAGCAGGAATAATGCCTTTCTCACCAGCATGTTGATGAGAAAGGCAATAATAAGGCAATTGGTACAGAGATTCTATCAATACACCGTTTATAAATAACCGGTGTATTGATTACTACGATGTGTCGTTTTATCGACACCTGCTTTTATCTACTACTTACCTAATATCGACTATCTACGCAAGTAGGTCTGCTCAACGAAATCAGCGAAGTCCTGACACATTGCATCGTCGCCCTCGGCGTTGTCCGCCAGTATGCGTTTACCGTCTACTACTTTAATATGCACATTGAGGTCAAAATCAGCGGATGCCTGTTCGCGACTGGCAGCCTGAGCAATAACCTGCTGCGCCTCTTTCCATGCGCTTTCAACCGTCTGATTACAGGCCTCGGCAAGATAATCAGGATTGAATCCCTCGCCGGTTAAGCTGCGCAGCGTTTCATCGTGAGTGACGCTGTTTCCCGGCGTCCAATAATGTTTGGCAAGATCAGGGCCAATAGCAGCATTATCAGTAAGATAACCATCGCGTTTCAAGAAAAATGCGCGGGTTTGCTCAACCGCCATTAAAGCCAGCAGGTATCCCTGATAAGAACAGGCAGACTCAAGCGACAGCAGATGCGGCACGGCCAACGTCGGCCTTGGGCTTCCTGTCACGCCAAGAATATGTGTTTCCACATCTCGTGCCAGCGCAGTAATCGCCTCTGGCGTGCATTTTTCTTCAGGCCATTGATAAAGCTGCCATTCAAAATACGGCATCAGCAAAATATGGCGTTCGTTAAATGCGCGCATCGGCTGGCGCGAGGCAATGCTTTCCTGAATCAGCGTGTCCGGCACCGGCTCACCCTGCTCATTTTTAGCATAGCGTTTCAGCCAATCGGCATCATCGAGCAGGCTGTCACAGAACATGGACTGCGTTTCCGCATAGGCCATTGAGGTCGGTGGAAACTCCATTGAGAAACAGGGCGCATTCTGCTTAATATTGGCGAAGTGTGCCGCGTGGCCACCCTCGTGGAACAGCGTTGTTAAGCCAGTCGCCCCACTGCCCACCTGATCCGGTTTGGCCAGACTGGTAAAATTAATCACCGCCGGCACCCATTTCCCCTGATCGACAAACGGCGGTACGGGCCCGTGCATAAAGCCGTTCTCGTATTTACCTTCACGCACCAATAAATCGAGCTGCATTTCTGCACCGTTAAAGCCAATGTGCAGACGCTTAAAACTGTTTATCCAGCGACTAAGAGAATCGGCAAACGGGAAATAAGGATCCAGTTGACGAGTCACATCCCCGGCACTGACGTAGCGAATGTTCCACGGCATCAATGCCCCATCACCTTCACGCTCTACTAGCTCATTGAGGCTGCGCACATTGGCCTCACGAGTCTGCTCCTCAAAACGATCGAGGATAGCGAACAGCTGCTCCGGACTCATCTGCTCAGTTTTATTTACTTTGTAATCAAAATAGTTACGGTATCCCTGCTGACGAGCAAAGCGGTTACGCAACGCAATCAGCTCAGGGAAGCCGTTTTGCAGCAGCCACTGTTCAAGCTCGCGCAGCGCAGTCTGCGAACTACGGCGATACTCTTCGTTTTCATTGGTCGCCTGATTGGTCAACAGTTCGCCGAGCGAGGCATTGACCAGCTCGCCTTTACTGTTGGTATGCATCAGCTTGTGCTGCTTGCGCTTGCTGTACAACGCCGATTCGGCCTGAATTATCTCTTCCAGTAGCGCCTGAGCCTTTGGATCTTCAATGGCATTACAGTCGAAGAAGCGATACCAGCCGCGCAGACCAATCAGTAATTGCTCCTGAGCCTCGCTTTTTGGCTTCTTTTCTACCGTCGCAATATGTTCACGCAGTTCAGCTAACCGAGCTGGATTGGAAATAAAGCGTTTAAAAGTTGTTTCTGCAGCAGAAAACCTTTCTGAAACATCTTCATCACCGGTTCCCATATAGTTCTGCCAGAACAACTCTTCTTTCGTTTTATGTACCTTCAGATAGTCGTGATTCAGTGCTGTAAAATATTCCTGGGACTGTTTCATTGTGTCCTTCCTGGCTGAAAGTAAAAGAGATTATGCTTTGAGTGTAAGTTCTGACCCAGAGTCTGTCGACGTGGTAAGCCTTAAAAAAGCTGTTCCACCAGCATCAGCGCTTCTGTCATATCTTCGGCAAGCTGGGTCGCGACCAGACAGCAGGCGAGCTGATTCAGAATCGCCTGGGGAATAGCAACTCTGGCTGCAAGGCAGTCATTTATCCAATCGGCAGTGACTTGCGCATCTTTGGAAAGTGGCAGATTTTGCGCGCTAAATTCCTGGCGCTCATGCAGGACTTTCTGGTCACCCAAACCAATAAGATGAACCGGCGCGCTGCGTAGCGGGTTAGCATACACTTCGCCTTCCGTGCCTTGCGACAGCAGCGCGCGGCCCCCCACGTCATGGAAGAAAGAGGAAACGCGCTGGATATATTCCGGATGGGAAACGCTGGCAAGACGCAGCGAAGGTTGGTAAATAAACGGTGTCGCCAGCTTAGCCAGCGTATGGCTACTATTGCGCACGCCCATTTTCCAGCGCAGCTGTAATTGCTGATCGATAGGCGGGCACAGCACCGAAACCGGGATAAATACCGGGCCACGACCTTCATCGAGTATCTCTTGCGCTTGGTCAGCAGACTGAGCTGCCGTGATGCCTAGTGCCTGGAAAATTTCATAACTGGTCACGCGCCCTGGGTCAGAAGTCACGCCGTGAACCACCACCGGCAGGCCTAAACGGTGCAGTAAAATCGCCAGTAACGGCGTCAGATTAGCCTGCTTGCGCGCGCCATTATAACTGGGGATCACCACCGGCATTGGTCGCTCGGCAGGCGCTTTAAGCTGTAAAGTCTGCTCTTCCATCGCCTGATAAAAGCCCAGCATTTCCTGCTCGGCTTCACCCTTGATACGAAAAGCAATTAACAATCCGCCGAGCTGTAAATCAGGCACTTCCCCCGCCAGCATTAAACGGTACAGTTCCAGCGACTGTTCCCTGTCGAGATCGCGGGCATGATTTTTACCGCGTCCGACTTCTTTAATAATTTTTGTAAAATCCATGGTTCTTTCCTCACCTGCGAATAACACCAGCATAACTCAGCCAACGGCGAGGAGAAACCTTGCTGTTATTGCCAAAATGCCGTTATTAACACAAATGTTATTAGCATAGATAAGGAAAGCGGGACTAACGTTTGCGGCGCGCCTTAACCACTTTAGTTTTGGTCAGCGGAACATATTTTCCAAAACCTGGCTCTGGCATTTCGCGCTGTTCAATAGGAAAAACCGGCAGCGCGGCCAAGAGTCGAGAACCGTAGTTTTTCGTTATCAAACGTCGGTCATAAATAACGATTTCGCCACGGCACTCGTGACTGCGGATCAGTCGCCCAACCTGTTGAATCAGATTAAATGAAGCGCTGGGAAGGCTTTGAACTTCAAACGGATAGCGTTTCAGAGTCTTGAGCCATTCGCCTTCGGTAAGGATAACCGGGCTGTCGATAGGCGGAAAAGCTATCTTGTGGATATGCACCTGGGTCAGCAGATCGCCTTTCAGGTCAAGCCCTTCGGCAAAAGATTGCAGCCCGATAAGCACGCTAACGTTTCCGGCTTCCACCCGTTGACGATGCTCTTCCACTAAGCGATAACGCGGCTGATCGCCCTGCACCAAGAGACTTAGACGCAGGTCAGGCATCAGTTCAACAAACTGCTGCATCGCGCGATTACTGGCAAACAGCACCAGCATGCCGCGATGCTTTTTAGTCGCCAATTCTGCACGGAAAAAATCGCTCATTTCCTGAATATGCTGCGCCTCATTAGCCATTAGCGGCTCTGTGCGCATCTGCGGGATGACAATTTTACCCTGATCAACGTGATTAAAAGGTGAATCCAGGCTGATAAACACATCGCCCGCCCTTTCATTGAGGCCGCTCATCTCCTGTATACGTGAAAAACTGTTTAACGAACGCAGCGTTGCCGAGGTCATTACCACATGCGGCACCTTGCGCCACAGCATTTTCTCAAGCTGTTCGCTGACGCGTATTCCAACGCAGTGAAACACCAGATGGCTCTGATTATCGAAATACTCGCGCGTTACCCATTTGCCAATCGGTGCATTGGAGGCTTTATCTAACGCCGCCAGACGCCAAAGTTTGGTCATGGTTTCCAGATAACCAAGCATTCGACTCATCTGCAAAATGGCACGATGCAGGCGCAACACATCATGCTTGCCGGTTTTTTCACTGAGATCGTTGAGCATAAACTCAGCCAGACCGCGCAATGCATCCGTGAGCTTGAACTGACGGGCGCAAAGCTCGGTGAGAACTGCGGGCAAAATGCCCATCTCGAAGCGATATTCAGCCTCTGGCTCGTCGGGCGGTAAAAACTGATTAACCTGCTGCTCAATCAACTGCAACAGTTCGCGCATCTCGGCGGTGTGGTTATGCAGGCGCTCGGCATTGGCCAGCGGCGGCGGATTCTTTGGAGTAAACAGCGCCAGACATTGTTCAAACTGGCGGACAAAGTTGTCCAGCTGTAGGTGATTCCAGACCGCGGTAATTTCGGCATCCACTTCCAATGCATCACGCGCGACCTCGGGCAGATGGTGCCCTTCGTCAAGCACCAGCAGTAAATCTTTGGCATTGGGCAATACCGATTCAGACTCTAGCGCGGCCATCACTAGTGCATGATTTGTCACGACTACATCGGCACTTTCTATTTCTTTTCGAGCCACAAAATATGGGCATTCACGGAAATAGTGACAATTTCGCCCCAAACAGTTGGCTTTATCGGTACTGAGTTTCAGCCACAGCGGGTCTTGAATAGTTTGCTTGTAATGGTCGCGTAAACCATCCCATTCATAGCGGCTCAGCGCCTTTTCGAGGGTAGAACAAAACTGCTGCTCTTCGCCGCTGGAGGGTGCGAGTTCATCGCCTAAAAACAGGCCGAGATCGCCCTGCGCATTTTCAGTGCTCATCATCGACAAGTTGCGCGGGCAAACATACCGCCCACGGCCAAACGCCCCGGTAAATTTGAGGTCAGGAATGATTTTCTTAAGCAGTGGCAGATCTTTACTGAAGATCTGGTCCTGAAGCGCAACGTTGGCGGTACTGACCACCAAAGGCTTTTCTTCTGCCCGGCTGACGGCAATTCCGGGAATAAGGTACGACAGGGTTTTCCCTACACCAGTGGGCGCCTCAATAGCGAGGTGTCGGGCTGAATCACTGGTAAACGCCTTCGCGACCTCGGCAATCATCTGACGCTGAGGGGCACGGGAGATAAAATCCGGGATTTGCTGCTGTAGGGCTTTATACCACTGGCTTATTTGATCTTTTACTGCGGAGGACAGCGCCATGCATCTCTTATCGTTTTCATAGGTTGCGGCTATTGTCCCACACTCACCTGCTCGCGTCAGCCGTAAATTATTTATCTAATTAGCTGCCCATCGTGAGTATTTACCGACCTGTCAGAATGATGTACCGAGATAAAAATCACGCATTGAATGTCATAAATCGATCACATTGATCAGGTAAAAAGCTCTTATCGTAAAAATTTGCACTGACATATGCCGCATTCACAGAGTTGATACGTTTAACCTGATCTTATTAATATGAAGTTATTAACGTGATTGCCGTTTGCCTGATTTCCCTGTTCTAAAAATAAGACCTCGCTGTATTTAATTTTACTGATATCTTCGCCGGGTTCATCCCCCGGCTTTTTTTCGTCATATGAAAATCTTATTTAACTCAAAAACATCTTAAAAACATCGCAAAATCTCCTTACTGGCCCTTTCTCAGCCCGCTGAATCTGCTAAGGTTTTTCTTACCCATATTGGGAATAACAAACTTCTTAATTTCCCCTATCACAGGATGATAACGATAATGATGAAGAAAGCCTCACTATACGGTACTGGCGCTCTTGTTTTACTGGCGTTAAGCGGATGTGCGCAGCAAACAAAATCTGATGCTAATGCACAATTGAATGACCAATCGGTAATGGCTCTCAACTGGTACCAACAGTCGGGCGAGTATCAGGCGCTGGCTTATCAGGCGTTTACTACTGCGACGAGTGCCTTCGACAAGGCTCAGTCTCTGACCGGTAAACCTAAAGCCGTAGTGGTCGATCTTGATGAAACCATGATCGATAACAGTGCTTATAGTGCATGGCAGGTCAAGGCCAATAAGCCGTTTGATGATAAAAGTTGGTCACGATGGACTCATGCGGAACAGGCAAAAGCCATTCCGGGTGCCGTTAGTTTTGCCCAATATGTGGATAGCCACGGCGGGACGATGTTCTATGTTTCTAACCGCGCTCAGAATGACTACGCCGCGACAGTCGCTAATCTGCAACGCCTCGGTTTCCCGAACGTGACAGAAAAAACGCTGCGTTTAAACACCGCGACCTCGAATAAACAGGCTCGATTTGATGAGATTAAAAACGAGGGTTACAACATCGTGTTGTACATTGGCGATAACCTCAATGACTTTGGCGCGGCCACTTATCACCAAGGCAACGCCGAGCGCCGTAACTTTGTCGCCAGCAACCATAACCTGTTTGGTACTCAATTTATCGTGCTGCCAAACCCGTATTACGGCGACTGGGAAAGTGGCCTGGCCCCGAATTACAATCAGTTGACGCCTGAGCAGAAGCTGAAAGTCAGAGACAATGCCTTAAATGCATGGAATGGGAAGTAACCAGGCATGCGATTTTTAGATTTGGAATCTAAAGGCAATTTTTTAGGTTCTAAATCTTTTGTGCTGTGTGGGGGCTAGGGTAAGGGTGCTGCGCACGGCTTAATTTTAAATTCAACTTCAAGTTCAAGTACAAGCTCAAGTTCTTAAATTCAACTTCATACGCTTCGCTTACTGGGTTGCGGCCCAGACACGCCCAAAGGGTATTCCAAGGCAAATACCCTTTGGAATCCCGTGCCTTTTTATGTTGTTTACATGTACGGCACCAGCCGATGAGTTTGTTTCAGGTACCTCTGTTTATGGCGTTGGTCACGCCGCTGCGCGGTTCCTTCTCTTCGCTCGAAAGCCAAAAACGTCTTTCTCCCTCCGCTCAGCGCAGCCCCGAGGCCGCCAGTTTGGGCAGCTAAACAAAAAAGCGGCAACTTGCTTTTGATGCTGCGCATCGCTGAAGTTCAAGTTCTTAAACTTAAACTCAAATTCACATTCAAGTTCAAGTTCAAGTTCATGCGCTTTGCTTATTGGGCTGCGGCGCAGATACGCAGTGGGGTTGGTTTAGATTGGGAATCTAAAGGCAATTTAAGGTCAACTTCTTAGGGGCAACTTTTTTAAGGTCAATAAGCTCTGAGAAGTTTTTCCGGTTCGCTTATTTCAATGGGCATATCACCGGCAGTGCCGGAACCGGGCAAGAGGTCTCCAAAGCGAGCCCTCTTGCATCTCCGCGCTTTTTTAGTGTTGTTGATATGTACGGCACCAGCCGATGAGTTTGTTTCAGGTACCTCTGTTTATGGCGTTGGTCGCGCCGCTGCGCGGTTCCTTCACTTCGTTCGAAAGCCAAAAACGTCTTTCTCCCTCCGCTCAGCGCCGCCCCGATACCGCCAATCTCGACATCTAAATAAAAACCGGCAACCTAACGGCGGTCAAAAGAGCCTTCTTCAAGCAAAATACTTTTCTTTAAAGGTGATGTTCTGCGGATACCTGTTTAGTCATTGAGAAAAGGGATTTTTGAATGCAGGGTAGATATGTGTCTTTAGTAGAAAGTATTTCCAATCCATTGAAATAAATAGATTAATATTAATAATAAAAAAGTTAATTCCCTCCTCTGAACAAACTTAAAAGCTCTATCTTTGAGTGATCGGTTTTTGACTGCTGTAGAGTTGCCGGTTTTTCTTGTTAGCTGCTATTGGCGGCCTCGGGCCTACGCTGAGCGAGGGAAAGGGAGACGCTTTTGGCTCCCGACTGAGTGAAGGCAGCCCACAGGGCCGTGGTCAACGCCACACGAGGTGGCTGCTGAAACGATCTCCTTTTTTTGCACTCATCTTGTCGCGAGGGAAAAGGGCCCGGGATTCTCAAGGGTGGCGGCCCAGGGCCACCTTTGAGGTGCGTCTGGGCCACAGCCCAGTAAGCGAAGCGCATGAACTTGAACTTGAACTTGAACTTGAACTTGAACTTGAACTTGAATTTAAAAAAATTTGAAATTAAAAAACATTGCCTTTAGATTCCAAATCTATCCCTCCCCCCTTATGAGTTTATACATCACACTCGTACTCTCATAAACTCCGCTAGTTGAAAGCGCATATCCCGGAATAGTGCCGCACAGCTCATAGCCGAGTGAGTGATACAACGTTTGTGCACCGCTGTCGGTGACAGTGTCGAGCACCAGCAGGGTTCTGTTCAGAGTTCGGGCCAGCTTTTCTGCGGTTTGCATCAGTTTGCGAGCTATTCCCTGCCTTCTCGCGTCGGGATGTACCAATAGCTTTACCACATCAGCCCGATGCTGGCCGTTACCGGGCATATCCACGACCAGCTGAACAGTGCCCACTATCCGGCCATGAAGACGTGCCACCAGAATGCGTCTTTCACCGGCGGCAAAGGCTGGCAAAAGTTTATGCCAGAATGCCAAAGCCTCGGCCTGACCAAACGGTAGAATAAATCCTACGCTGGCGCCCAATTTCACGCAGGCCACTAGCGTGTCGCTAAGGCTGAGTAAATCTGCCTGTGAAAAGTCCTGCGAGTGCGGCTCATTTTTCAATTCACTGATTGTTATCATGTTTTAATTCCTCGTTATCAGGGACGACAAATCACAATGCTGTAATGGGCATCTTCTGGCCCGGGGACATAAAAAGTAGAACTGCCGTAGAGATGAAAACGCAGGCAGTCACCGGCTTCCAAACGATAATGTTGCTGGTCGAGCGTAAGTTCCAACGTGCCCGATAGCAGCCAGATATGTTGCTCAAGGCCAAATACTGGCGGCGCGTCATAGTGAATTTTCGCTCCCGACTTCAATCGACCTGACATGAATTCAGCATGAAAATCTCGTGCTGGAGGAGAAATTGCCCGTCGCTCGAATCCGGTATCACTGTCACGCCAAACTGACTGCTGCCCGTGACGTATCAACTCCGCCGGATTATCATCAAGATCCATCAGCAATCTTGAAGTTTGTAATCCATAAGCCGCGCTAAGCTTTCCAAGCTGTGCAGCTGTCGGGCTAGTCTCTGAACGCTCAATACGTGATAGCGTGGCGCGGCTAATTCCCGTCTTCTCGGCCAGCATTTCCAATGACCACTCCTGCGCAATTCGCAGGCCAGACAGACGCTGTGCTAATTTCTGTTCATCGTTCATCGGTATTATTTTTCCCCGTCAATTCTCAATATTGAGAATATATCCCTTATTTGAACAATGAGCAAATTGATTAAATAATCCCCTATATTTAAGAGAAGTTAACAATAGCAACTTGTACAATGACAATTAGCTTGTACAAGTTGGTGATGTAGGACTAAAGTGATTAAAGGCTCAGTTATCGATCGGAAAAATTGTTTATGTCCCTGTACAGCATCGGCGAGGTCGCACGCATTTGTGGCATCAATCCAGTAACACTGCGCGCATGGCAGCGTCGATATGGCCTGCTAAAACCTCAACGAACTGAGGGCGGGCATCGGTTATTTGACGACAATGATTTAGAAACTATTCGCACAATAGTTGGCTGGATAAACCGCGGTGTGCAAGTCAGTCAGGTAAAAGCCCTGCTGGAAGGCAATGAAGCTCCCGTAGCCAACGGCTGGATGCAGATTGAACAAAAGCTTTTACTGGTATTGCAGGAAGAGAAAACGCAGAAAGTGCGACAGCTTATTCAGGAACTAGGCCGTGAATATCCGGCTGAAAACCTGATAAATCATGTCGTGCGTCCGCTGAGAGCGCGTCTTTCAACTAACTCTTCGACCTCTCACCTTCGCGGGCTGCTTGATGGAATTCTGATTGAACATGCAGTAATGAGCATGGCTGCAGCGCGTAAAAAGTCGGGAACAAAAGTAATGCTGGCGGGCTGGGGTGATATTGACCGCACCGAACTGTGGCTCGAGGCCATCGTGCTTAGCCATGAAGGAAAGCACATTGATCTGCTTCCAGAACCTTTTGCCGACCCGCATTTTGAAAATGTTAAGGCACGCGAGATTTTGCTATGGGCTGAGGGTCGTTTAACCCGCGCTCAACATAGCAAATATCTTCACTGGCAGAAGGCTGGCTTACCGATTGTACTTTTGGGCAGCGCAGCAATGCTGTTGCCATCCGCTGCGGATGAAGCGTCAGCAGCACTTTGTGCAGGTGAAGGAGATTCGCATGACACTTACCTCACATGATAAGCAGCCTGATACAGCCAGCGCAAACGCGTTAACGCTTGAACGACTGGAGCTGTTTTATCGTAATATGGACTCTGCCAGCCTCTCTCAACTTCCCGATATTTATCATTCGCAAACGGTGTTAATTGACCCCGTTGGACGTCATGAGGGCCTCAACGCCCTCAGACACTACTTCGAGCAATTGCTTGCTCAAACTCAATATTGTCGTTTCGATATTCAGCAAACCCTGACTCAGGGTGATGAGGCGGTGCTTTTCTGGCAGATGATCTACGCCCATCCGCGGATAAATAAAGGCCAGGAGCTGACTCTTGACGGCACCAGTCATCTGCGTTTTATGCAAAATAGGGTGATTTATCAACGCGATTTTTATGACCTTGGCGCAATGCTTTACGAACATATTCCGCTGCTCGGCAAGGTCGTTAAGGCAGTTAAATCAAGGCTGGCATCATGAAACATGTTCTTATCACCGGCGCCAGTTCAGGTATAGGTAAACAGCTGGCGCAGGATTATGCCGCCGAGGGCTGGAAAGTCACTGCCTGCGGTCGCAATGCACAACGTCTGGAAGCTCTTGCTGCTGAATCGGCACAAATCGACACTCTGACCTTTGATATCACAAATTTGGAAGACACTCGTCAGGCACTAGCATGGGTGCAGGCCGATCTGGTTATCCTGTGCGCAGGCACCTGCGAGTACCTGGATAATGGCGTGGTGGAAGCCGATAAAGTCTTGAGAGTCATGACCACTAATTTGATGGGGCCAGTTAACTGCCTCGACGCCTTGCTGCCCGGTATGGCTTCAGGAACTCGCATTGCCTTGGTCGGATCGACCGCATCGCTGGTGCCGCTGCCTCGCGCCGAAGCCTATGGTGCGTCCAAAGCCGCGCTGGCCTATTTCTGCCGCAGCCTGTCTCTGGACCTTGCTCCTCGAGGTATTGCACTGTCACTGGTGATGCCGGGGTTTGTGAAAACGCCACTCACCGACGGCAATGATTTTCCCATGCCTATGATGATCACCGTGGAAAAATCCTCAGAATTTATTCGCAAAGGTCTGGCCCGTGGAGCAAGTGAGATAGCCTTCCCACCATTATTTGCCTGGCTGATGCGTGTTATTTCCGTGTTACCTCAGAGCCTGCAACGGCTCCTGGCTAAGCGATTGGTAAGGTGATTAGACGATGAAAGTTGCCATTATCGGCAGTGGTATTTCAGGTCTTAGCTGCGCGTGGATGCTATCGCAACGCGTGCCCACCTGTGACATTACGCTATTTGAAGCAAACGCAACGCTGGGTGGCCACACCGCCACGGTAGATATCAAACTCGGCCAGCGCGACTATGCAATAGATACCGGATTTATCGTTTATAACCAGAAAACGTATCCGCTATTTATTGCCCTGCTCGACCAGTTAGGCATTAAAGGGCAGCCGACGGAAATGAGTTTTTCTGTCCATAATCCTGAAAGCAAACTGGAGTACAACGGCCACACGCTGAATACTCTGTTTGCCCAGCGCAGCAATTTTTTTAAGCCTAGATTCTGGCGTTTTATTCTTGAAATTCTGCGCTTTAATCGCCTGTGCAAGCAACGTTTGCAACAGCCGAAAAATCAGCAGGAAACACTAGCGGATCTGCTGCGCGAGAACGGATTTTCCGACTATTTTGCCCTGCACTATGTCTTGCCGATGGGCGCGGCGATTTGGTCGTCGTCTCTCGACGATATGAACAAATTTCCACTGTCGATGTTTTTGCGCTTTTTTGACAATCATGGGCTGCTTGATGTCGCCAACAGGCCGCAGTGGATGGTAGTGCCTGGCGGCTCGCGGGAATACATTCGCCGCATGCAGCAGCAGTTGCCAGCTAGCGTGAAATTACTGACCAGTACGCCTGTATCTGCGGTGATACGCAGCGAAAATTCGGTGATCGTCGAATCATCGCGCGGAACTGAGACGTTTGATCAAGTGATTTTTGCCTGTCACTCCGATCAGGCGCTGAAACTGTTGCAGTCGCCGACCTTGAATGAAAAACAGGTGCTGGGGAGTCTGCCTTATCAGTCGAATAGCGTCATTTTACATACGGATATCAGCCAATTACCGAACAATCGCCGTGCGTGGGCCAGTTGGAACTATCTTCTGCCAAAAGGCGTAGATAATTCACTGGCACAAACCGATGCAGCAGCCAATATCCGCCAGTGTAAAGCCAGCGTGACCTACAACATGAACATTTTGCAGGGTATCAAGTCGGATGAAACGTTTTGCGTCTCGCTCAACCCAATGACGCAGATTGATGAAAGTAAAATCCTGTTCAGGGCCGAATATTGGCATCCGGTATTGAACCTCGAAAGTTTTAAGGCGCAGCAGCAGCGCAGCCTGATCAACGGGCAAAATCGCAGCTGGTTCTGCGGAGCCTACTGGCACAATGGCTTCCATGAAGATGGCGTGAGAAGCGCGGCAGAAGTTGTCGATCAACTGCTTGCACAGGACGCAGCATGAACAGCGCACTGTATGTCGGCGGTGTGCGTCATCGGCGGTTCAAGCCGATTGAGCACCATTTTGACTACGGCATTTTTATGGCGTTGATCGACCTCGATGAAATTGATCAACTGCCACAAGTCGGGATCCGCCTTGAAAGATTCTCTTCAGCGACTTTTAGGCGCAGCGACTATCTCGGCGGCGGCGATATTAAAGCCACGGCGCAGCAACGGATCCTGGCGCTAACCGGCGATCGTTTAGAGGGTCGGGTTATGTTGCTGACTCAGCTGCGTTATTTCGGCATCTATTTTAATCCGGTTAATTTTTACTATCTCTATGATAAAAATAATGTTTTACGCTGGATGCTGGCTGAGGTTCGCAATACGCCGTGGAACGAGCGCCACACCTATGCCGTATTGCCGGATGGTTCTTTGCCGGTAGAAAAAGCGTTTCACGTTTCACCGTTTAATCCAATGGATATGGTTTATCACTGGCAGCTGACAGCGCCGGGGAAAAATCTGCGTGTGCATATCGAAACTCATCGTCAGGAACGAGAATTCGACGCCACGCTGTCACTGGTTTATCAGCCGCTGACTCGCCAAAACCTGCGCAAGCAGCTCAGGCGCTTTCCTTTTATGACGGCTAAAACCGCAGTAACAATTTACTGGCAGGCGGTGAGATTGTGGTTAAAACGCGCGCCAATTTATTCACATCCCCCTGCTGATAAGGATTGACCATGAATTCACCGGATGTGCGACTGGCCCAACATGCGGGCAGCCGTCGTCGCAAGGGATCGCGCACGCTGTTGCTCAGGATGCTTAAACAGCTTCGCGGCGCAGGGCTGACTCTGCAAGAATTCGACCATGAGCCGATGTTTTTCGGCGACGAAACTGCGCCTTTGCAAGGGCAAATCGAGGTTCACGATCTGCGCGTTTACCGTCGAGTGCTGCTGGGAGGCAGTATCGCGGCGGGCGAAAGCTTTATCGACGGCGACTGGACTACGCCCAATTTAACCGTGGTGCTGCAACTGCTGGCCGAAAACCTGGTGCTGGTCGACAAAATCGAGGCGCGTTTCAGCTGGCTGACTTCGCCGATCAATAGCGTGGTGCATTTTCTGCGCCGAAACAGCCCGAGTCAGGCGCGCAAAAATATCTCGGCCCATTACGATCTCGGCAACGATTTTTATCAGGGTTTTCTTGATGAAAATATGCTTTATTCCTCGGCCTGGTTTCAGGGTCCACATATGACCCTGGAAGAAGCGCAACAGGCCAAAATGCGTCGTCTGTGTGACCAGCTAGAGCTGCGTGCCGAAGATCATCTGCTGGAAATTGGGACGGGCTGGGGCGCGATGGCAGAATTCGCTGCCCGTGAATATGGTTGTAAGGTCACCACCACAACAATCTCCCGCGAACAGTATGATTTTGCCTGCCAGCGCATTGAGAAAGCGGGTCTGAGTTCTCAGGTTACGGTGCTGTTCGAGGATTACCGAGCATTGCGTGGGCAGTATGACAAGCTGGTGTCGATAGAGATGATTGAGGCGGTCGGAAAACGCTATTTACCCACCTTTTTCAAACGCTGCAACGCTCTGCTCAAACCTAAAGGGCGCATGGCATTGCAGGCGATCACCATCGCCGATCAACGCTACGAACACTACAGCCGCAATGTTGATTTTATCCAGCGCTATGTGTTTCCGGGAGGATTTTTACCCTCTATTAATGCGATGACAGAAAGCATGACCCGCCATACTGGCCTGGTGGTGCGCGACCTGTTTGATATCGGCAATGATTATGCCCGCACGCTGCACGAGTGGCGCGAGCGGGTGCTGCGTTACTGGAACACGCAAAATGCAAAATATACCGACGAGCGTTTTCGCCGCCTGTGGGTGTTCTATTTATGCTATTGCGAAGCAGGATTCCGCGCGCGCACCATTAGCACTGTTCAGCTGGTTGCCGAGCGCCGTGCATGAAAACGCTGCGCTTTTGGCTGCTGACGCTAGGGTTCGACCTGTGGTGGACTTTGGCTGTTTGGGGCCGGGAAAGCGTAGAACTATTGCTGGTCATTGGCGCGCTATTAATGCTGTTCTTAACCCCGTCGCCACGTCGTAAATGGGTGATTATCGCCTGCCTGACAGGAGTGGCGATGGATTCATTATGGTGCGCCAGCGGCATGTTTGCTTTTACAGATGTCAGCGGAGTTCCTCTGTGGATGATGGCGCTATGGCTCAGTTTCAGCGCATGGTGGCTGTGGTTTTGCAGCCATATTTCTCTGCGCTGGCAGTGGATGGTGCCGCTCGGCGCAGTAAGCGGGCCGCTAGCCTATTACCTCGGCATGCGCTTTGATGCGATGCAGCTGGTGGCTTCCCCGTTGAGAGTGTTTTCGCTTATGGCGCTGTGCTGGGCCTGCTATCTGCCGCTGATCAGCCTGCCAATATTGGGTCGTCAACGAGAGTGAGGAGTAGTCATGAAAGCACTTTTGTCCTCCCTTTTATTACTGTTCACCAGCCTGTGCTACATGCCTATCGCTCAGGCAGCACCCTGGTCTGGCTGGCCGCAGACGGGTTCCGCCAAACTGACGTGGGCTTTTTTCGACGTTTATAATTCTCAACTGCGCACACCTTCCGGCAAATATCAGCCAGACGTCTGGCCGCAGGCATTAACCATTCACTATTTGCGTGATATCAGCAGTAAAGATTTGGTGCAGGCCACGGTTAAACAATGGAAAGCACTGGGGCTGCTCGATGAAGCCAATCAGCATCAATGGCCTCAGCAAGTTCAAAAAATTTGGCCCGACGTTAAATCAGGTAACGAGATTACTTTCGTGGCCGATCAACAGGGCGGGCAATTCTATTTTAGAGCCGATGATATCAGCACGCCTGAACCGCTCGGTCCGCGATTTGACCGCCCGTTTCGAGACGCTTTTTTGGCTATCTGGTTGTCCCCTTCAACCCAATATCCCAAGCTGCGGCAAGGGCTGATTGGAGCACATTAAACAGGAGTTACCATGCTAAATATCAAGGTTTATACGCGTTGTCTGCTGCTTGCAATCACCCTGCTGCTCGCAGGCTGTAGTGCTAAAATCGATGACTATAAAGGGACTGAGCCGCCGTTGGATATCTTCAGCTATTTCCAGGGCAACAGTCAGGCCTGGGGGATGATTCAGGACTATCACAACAAACAGACACGGCGTTTCTCGGTGCAGATCCACGGGGATGTCGTTGCCGATACGCTGACTCTGCATGAAGATTTTACCTATAACGACGGCGAGAAGCAGACGCGAGTCTGGCACATTCGACGCCTGGCAGACGGCAGCTATCAGGGTATGGCTGGAGATATTATTGGCGTGGCTATCGGGCATTCGCAGGGCAACGCGTTTAACTGGAATTATGTGATGGATATTAAATCCAGCGGATCAACCTATCGTCTGACCTTTGATGACTGGCTGTTCAAGCAAGACGATCGCCACCTGATGAATGTGACCTCGTTGACTAAATTCGGCATTCAAGTTGCCAGAGTGACCCTGTTCTTTGAGAAACAATAGCGTTCTTTAGAAACACTGGCTTTATTGAAAAATAATAGCTTGAGGAATTAGCGGGTTATTGACTCAAAAAGTGAAGGATAAGTTTCAGCTTGTAGATGAAATGTAGATTTTTAGGCGGTTCCGCACAAATTATGGCTGTGTGGTGCCGCTTAAAAGTTTTATACTCAACGCCTATTTTTAAAAAAAGCCCGGCAAAAGATGAAAAACTTGAGTAAAAAACTGTTTATCGCCTTATTCATTCTGATGGCCATTGGTGGCATCGGCGGTGTTATGGTCGCAGGTTATGCGATTGTTATTGAAGATCCTGTCAAAATGCCAGCCAGCGTACCTACTCCCGCCCCTGCGCAGCCTTCTACGGCTTCCTGATACAGCAGGCAGAGTTGACTAGCAGGTTTGAGAACTCGGTTTTAACCGGCTCAACCTGCTAAATGACTCATAGATTCGACGATGAGTTTGACCACTACTCATACAATAACTGTATTTTTATTCTCTCTATTTTTACCTTACTATTTCCCCTCCTGAAAAGAGAAAAAAGGGAAATTATTATGACAATTATAACGAGCAATTACTTTGCCTTAATAACACCGAGGCCTTATTCAAACACATTAAATAAAACCTTCAGACCCATTAACTGGCCTAACGGAATTATTAATACTGAAAAGGAACTTATCCCGAACACTGCAAAGGAATTTATCCCTAACAGTGAAAAAAAAGTTATTCTTAATAGGGCGATGGAGCTTGACCCTAATACTGAAAAAAAGCCCACTCCTGACACAGAAATTAAGTCCCTGCCACACAAGCCATTTGATTATAAAAAATATTTCCATCAGACGCAGGAGCCTTTGCGTTCTCCACAAAAAGTACTCGATGCTATGAGAAAGCTGCAAGAGACTTCACCATTAGTCCCCACAGTACCCACAGCACCCACTGACTCAACAATGAAAGTGAAACCTGTCATTAATGCCGAAAGTCTGGAATCTGTTAAACGAAGGGCGCTACCGGCCTCTTTCTTAGGATCAACGCCGAGAAATACTCTTGCTTACTCCGACAAACTTTCAGATCTGTTACGTGGAATAAAACCAGCCCAGCCAGAAACACCGCCAGCCAATACCTTATTAAAATCAATATTA
This sequence comes from uncultured Gammaproteobacteria bacterium, assembly GCA_963747655.1. Taxonomy (GTDB): domain Bacteria; phylum Pseudomonadota; class Gammaproteobacteria; order Enterobacterales; family Enterobacteriaceae; genus Rouxiella. Next base: position 241,614 of record CAVVFS010000003.1, read on the forward strand.
AAAGTAAAACCGATACCTGCGCCTCGACACTCGCTGAAACCTATAGCGGCCCCGAGGTTAAAATCTGTTAACTTTAAGGAAAACACATCACCTTCTTTGCTGTCAGATAATATTTCCACACCATTCGATAATATGATTTCTGCCGCAGAGAAGATTCATAAAAGTTTATTAAAAACGATTAATCTTTTATCCGATCCTAACGACTCGCTGAAACCTATTGCCGCCCCTAGGTTAAAAACAGTTAAATTTGACACAACTCCGTCGCCTTCCTCGCGATCTGATAATATTTCCATTCCATGGGATAATATGATTGCAGTCGCAGAAAAGGTCAGGATAAGTTTATTAAATTCGATTAACATTCTATCGGTAGAAAATAAAAAAATCGGGATGACAAGTTATTTACCACACATCGAATAAAGAAATCGGCTATTAATGTAAATAGAGTTAATTAAAGTTGCGCTGGCGGCTGCCAGTTTTGTAAACAACGGCTCCAGCGCTCAAATGCCATATCCACGATGATTGCCAGCAGTGCAATAACTATGGCTCCCTGTAAAACATAGGCAGTATTAAAGCCACTTAGCCCGATAATAATCGGCGAACCAAGGCTTTGAGTCCCCACCGTTGAAGCGATAGCGGCGGTACCGATATTAATAATTACCGATGTGCGAATACCTGCCAGAATTACTGGCGCGGCCAGCGGAAGCTCGACTTGGGTCAGAATCTGCCAGCCACTCATCCCCACTCCCTGGGCAATTTCACGTGCCGAGTCAGGAACAGATTCAATACCGGCAATAGTGCCCTGCAAGATAGGCAGCAGGCCATAAAGCACCAGTGCAATAATCGCGGGCTTTTCACTGAATCCCATCACTGGCACTGCGACAGCCAACACGGCGACCGGTGGAAAGGTTTGTCCCATCGCGACCAGCGTTTCCACCAGCGCGCGGAACTCTTTACCGGCCTGCCGCGTTACGCCGATCCCAGCCAGCATGCCGATAACGACTGCAATCAGGCTCAGGCTCCGACCAACAGCAAATGCGCCCATACCAGACGCGCAAAGCTGTCTTGCATATAAACCGGGCGGTCGAGGCTGGGAAATAGCCAGTGGAAAAGCCAACCCAATGAGCTCATCCCAAATATCAACGCCAGAAATACCAATAGTACCCACGATAAAGGATCGCAAACAGTTCTCAGCCACAACGGGCGGCTGGTTTTATCATTCGTTTTATTATTAGCTTTATCATTGTCGCGGTCAGCATGAGTCATGGCTCTGCCCTCGCGCTAACCAAATCGGCAAAATGCAAAACACCAAGCGGCTGCTGGTTCTCGTCGACCACCGGCAATTGCTCAGTGTGATGAGCAACAAACACGGATAATGCTTCACGCAGCGTCATCGAAGCCGCGATAGGTTCACCCTGTGCAAATTCGCCTCTGCGGGTTCGTTCGCCCACTAAAGACAGGGATAACAGTTTGATGCCACTGTCACTGCGGCCAAAAAAATCAGCCACGAAAGGCGTTGCAGGTCGAGTGAGTAATTCCAGTGGCGTGCCCTGCTGAATAATTTTGCCGTCACTTAACAGAACAATGCGATCTGCCAGGCTCAGCGCCTCGTCGATATCATGGGTCACTAACACGATAGTTCGGCCTGAAAGTTGATGAATACGTGCAATTTCATGCTGTAAGGTCGCTCGGGTAACCGGGTCAAGCGCACCAAAAGGCTCATCCATCAACAGAACTTCCGGATCAGATGCCAGCGCGCGAGCCACGCCGACTCGCTGCTGCTGACCGCCCGAAAGCTGATGTGGATAACGTTTGCGAAACTGCTGTGGGTCAAGGTGCAACAATTCCATCAGCTCGGTAACGCGATCGCGAATTTTGGCTTTCGGCCATTTCAGCAACTGCGGCACGGTGGCAATATTTTCCTCCACCGTCCAATGCGGAAATAGCCCGATAGACTGAATCGCGTATCCCATTCTGCGCCGTAAATCCTCGGCACGAAATTTCTCTATAGGATCCCCGGCAAAGGTAATTTGACCCCGATCGTGTTCAACCAGTCGGTTAATCATTTTCAAGGTGGTCGATTTACCCGATCCCGAAGTGCCGATCAGCACGGTGAATTCACCTTTGGCGATCTGCAAATTGAGATCCCTCACCACCGCTTTACCGGCAAAATGTTTACTGACCTGAAAGAAATTGATCATTTGCGCGAGGTCTCCAGAATTGAGACTAAAAATTTAAATATTCCATCGACAATCGCCGCCATCAACACAACCGGGATCACTCCAAGCAACACCAGATCGAGCGCACTGCTCAGCAATCCCTGGAACATAATGGCGCCCAGTCCTCCGGCGCCAATCAACGCCGCTATCATTGCCATACCCACCGTTTGAACTGCCACAATGCGGATGCCCGATAAAATCACCGGTAACGCGATGGGGATTTGTACTTTATAAAACACCTGCACACGGCTAAGGCCCATGCCCGTTGCCGACTCTATCACTCCCGGCGCCACCGAATTCATTCCGGCAATCACGCTACGCACCAGCGGCAACAGAGCATAAAGCACCAGGGCAATAATGGCCGGCGCGGCACCGATGCCACTCACGCCGTGGCTGGCTAGCCAGGGAATCGCTTTTGCCAGACCGGCAAGGGGAGCCAGCAGCAGCCCGAATAACGCGATGGACGGCAATGTTTGAATAATATTTAAAACAGAGAGGATCGCAGGCTGCCAGCGTGTCGAGCGGCTGCAAAAAACGCCCAGCGGCAGGCCTATCAGGATCGCCGGAATAAGCGTGCCAACCAATAAGCCAAGATGCTGCCAGAGCGCGTCATCAAACACGTCCGATCGATTGTCATACTCTTTGAGCAAGGAAAGTTGCGACAGTTGACCACTGACCAGCAGCAATACAATCGGGATAATCAGCTGGAGATTTAATAAAACGCGCCAGCTGTGATTGTGAGTCAGACGGCTGATAGCATCGGAGGCAATTAATAGTGACAGCGCGGCACAGGCCCAGAAACCTCCACCGAAGGAGATACGCACCAGGCTGTCTTCGTCGCCGCCGGTCAAGGCAAATGCCGCATGACCCGATAATGCAACCAACGAGGCCAGCAGCACTTCTGCCAACAGCATAATCAACAGATAAATCGGTCGCGAGGGAGAAACAAATGACAGCGCCAGCAACAGTGCTGCCGGAATTAACAGCAGCGCCGTTGGCCCCTTAAGCAAACTGTGCAGCGCAATACCCTCACCCGAAATTAGCCGATTAGGGGCATCAGTAATAAATGCCAGCCCCGCCCCGGCGGCAATCATCAGCACCATCAGGGTTAGCAAAACGCGATTTTGGACGACTTTTTTTTCAACAGCCCGGCTCAAAATACTCCCCCGATGCAAATATTCAGTAATGCAGTTTTAAGAACGGCCCGTATTTTTCAGGAAGCCTTTTTGCTGTAGATACTTAGCGGCAACTCTTTTAGCATCCGCGCCGCCTACGGCAATCTGCGCATTGAGCTTTTGCAGCGTTGGGCCATCCAGAGAAGCAAAAACGGGTTTGAGCAGCGCGGGGATCTGCGGGTATTCTTTCAACATAGCTTCACGAATGATCGGCACAGGCGCATAGATTGGCTGCACGCCTTTGGGATCTTGTAAAGTTTGCAGTCCCAGCGCCGCAACCGGGCCGTCGGTTCCATATGCCATCGCTGCGTTGACGCCAGAAGTTTTCTCGGCGGCGGCTTTAATTGTTACGGCGGTATCACCTCCGGCCAGCGAAAGCAGCTGATTTTGATTTAACTGAAATCCGTAAGCATTTTCGAAAGCGGGCAATGCATCAGGGCGTTCGATAAATTCCGCCGACGCCGCCAGTTTGAAGTCTCCCCCGCCGTTAATCCATTTCCCCAGATCTGCCAGCGTTTGCAGATGATTGGCCTTAGCGACATCCTGGCGAACCGCAATAGTCCAGGTGTTATTGGCTGGAGACGGATCCAACCAGACAATTTTATTCTGGTCATAGTCGAGTTTTTTAACTTTCTCATAGCCCTGCTGAGCATTTTTCCACGCCGGATCTTTTTCATCTGAGAAGAAGAAAGCCCCATTGCCGGTGTATTCCGGATAGATATCAATTTCACCGGCAGTGATTGCTCCACGCAACACTTTGGTATTACCCAGCTGAAGTTTATTGGTGGTCGGGATGCCGTGAGCTTGCAGCACCTGAATGATCAGGTTCCCCAGCAGCGATCCTTCAGTGTCTATTTTCGATCCCACTTTCACACTGTCTGCCGCATGAGCGGATAAACTAAAGGTAGTAATAACGGCCAGTGCCGCTGCGGCAGCTATACTTTTAAACTGGGCATTTTTGGTTATGCGCACCATGGTATTCCCTCTTATTGAATAAAAGTCCGGGCGAGTTCAACAGCCGGTAAAAATCAAAGTAGATAGTGAAATCTGTTCGTAAAATTAAAGTGTTATAAGAATAGTTCAATTTTTTAGCAAGAGCGCAAAACGGTCAGCTATAACACCAGCTGAAATGAAGGGAGTAAAATTACTTTTAATGCATAGCTTTACTAAAACTTCGCTGCATTGATCGGAATTAATCGCCATGCCGCATTGATGCGGCTGTTAATCGTGAAGAGAGGTAGATATGAGCAATATTTCCCAATCAAGGACAACTCACGCCGCCGTAGTTGACGGGCATCATCATTTAAATTTCAGAACATTTGAGCTTAATGCCCCGCTTGAAAATGAAGTCGGGGTGAAAATCGTTGCCTGCGGTATTTGTCATACCGACCTTGAGTTTATGACTGAAGGGGCCATTTTGGGCCATGAAGGCGCAGGCATCGTTGAACAGGTTGGCAGCGCGGTAACCCACGTCAAACCCGGCGACTCAGTCATACTTTCCTATCAATCCTGCGGCAAATGCACTCCTTGCAAAGAGCATCACTCATTCCACTGCAAACATTTCTCGAAACTGAATTTTGGATTTCAACGCCTTGACGGTAGCAGCGCTTATCCACAAGGCATTGATGGCCACTTTTTTGGTCAATCTGCGTTTGCTGATTACTGTCTGGTGACGGAGCAAAACCTGGTAAAAGTTGACCCGAGCCTGTCACTTAATCTGCTGGCACCGTTAGGCTGCGGTCTGCAAACCGGTGCGGGAACAATATTGAATACGCTTAACGTTCAGCCCGGTGAAAGCCTGATGATTATGGGAACCGGAGCCGTAGGTCTAGCGGCCGTTATGGCGGCAAAAATTGCCGGGGCAAAAACGATTATCGCCGTCGATAAAAATTCCGCCCGTCTTGCTTTGGCAAAGAAACTGGGAGCCACTGAAACGATAGACTCGGATCAGGAGAACTATCTGGCAACCTTATGCCCGCATCTCGATTACGTCATTGATACTACGGGAATAAGTCATCTCGACGAGTTGGCTCAGGAAGTATTGAAAGAAGGCGGTACGCTGGCTCGACTTACCGGCTCGACTGGGCAAACGTTAACCCGAGGCCGAAAAGCCATTAGCGTGACCCAGGGAGATTCTGTCGCTCAGGATTTTATCCCCAAACTCATTGATTACTGGCAACAGGGCCAGTTTCCCATTGAAAAGCTAGTGAGTTATTACCACTTCGAGGATATCAATCGCGCAATAAAGGATGCGCAGAACGGTAAGGTTATCAAAGCCGTGCTGATTTGGGAGTAATGTCCCGGCTATTTCTGTACAGCAATACTCAAAGTATTTATTAAATAATGAGCAATTTGCGCTTGAAGCTTGGCGGTCTGGACGTCTATACTGCTTTTTTTTATTAAAAGCGTAATTAAAAAAATGTCTGACACTATTGCGGCTTCTACCGTCGCCAATTCAGGGAATAACAACAGTTTCGGCGCCAGTGACCAACCGGCGTTAATTCGTTCTGTGGCCGATATCACCCGTCTGGTGAATCAGGGCGCTACCAAACTTAGCGATGCTCGTATCGTGATTGCGATTGCACTGGGTGGCGTTTTCCTCGACGCCTATGACCTCGGTGGTTTAGCTTTCGGGATGAAAGACATCACGCGCCAGTTTGGACTCACGCCTTCCGGCGCCGGTTTAGTGGCCTCGGCAATTACGCTCGGTGCCATCGTCGGTGCACTTTTTGGCGGTTATCTGACGGACAAAATTGGCCGTTATCGCGTGTTTATGGCCGATATGTTCTTCTTCGTGATTGCCGCGCTGGCCTGTGCCTTTGCGCCAAACGAATGGGTGCTCGGCGGTTCACGATTTGTGATGGGTGTCGGCGTCGGTATTGACCTGCCCGTGGCAATGGCCTTCCTTGCCGAATTCTCCAAACTTTCAGGACGCGGTAACAAAGCCTCGCGGGTGGCGATGTGGTGCCCGACCTGGTACGCCGCTATCAGTATTTCTTATCTGCTGGTTCTGCTGCTCTATGCCGTGCTGCCCGCCGCGGATACCGGCCTGCTGTGGCGTTTAATTCTGGGCTTTGGTGCCGTTCCCGCGATTCTCATTATTGCTATTCGTCATCGTTATATGAATGAATCGCCCGTTTGGGCCGCTAATCAGGGGGATTTACAAGGTGCCGCCGCCATTTTGCGTCGTTCATATAATATCAACGTTCAAGTTGCAGAAGACGCCAAACTGCATGCACAGCCGGAAGTTCGCAAAGCCGCATGGAGTAACTATGGTGAGGTGTGGAAAGGGGTTTATTTCAAACGCACCCTGCTTGTCAGCGTGATATCTATCGCGTCGCCGTTTGCTTATAACGCGGTGGCTTTTGGCCTGCCCGTTATTTTATCGACCTTCCTGAAACAGTCAGTGATCAGCACTATTCTGTTCTCGCTGGGCCTTAATCTGTGCTTCGCGTTTGTTGGCGGCCTGTTGGCGGTGCGTTTTGTCTCGAAGTTTGGGGCATGGAATATGACGGTAATCGGTTATGCGTTCCAGCTGATTGCGATGATAGGCCTGGCGCTGGTCGGGCGACCTGCAGACAGCGCAGAAGCCGCGATTTCTATCTCGATGCTGGCGCTGTTCCTGTTTGGTCAGGGCATCGGCCCAGGTTCACATTCCATGACTTACGCCTCTCTGAGCTATCCGACCTCGCTGCGTGGAACGGGGGTTGGCCTCAGTCAGGTGGTATCTCGTGTTAGCTCGACCGCCTCACTGTTCCTGTTCCCTATACTGACTGCCGCGCTGGGCACAAAAGTCTTCTGGGTTATCGGCATTGCCCCGCTGGTCGGCGTGCTTATCCTGCTGGCAATCCGTTGGGAACCTTCAGGCTACGACGTTGACGCAGAAGATTTTGAAAAAACCGCCTAACGGCTAGCAAACTGGCAAACTTGAAAAGGCGCTGCGATTGAGAAATCACAGCGCCTTATTGTTTATTTGCCAGGGTTTATTTGCGGGTGCAGGTTTGATAATGACTTAAATGTTTATTTGATCATATTTAGGCGCTGACGGCTTTTCATTACTCTTCTTTAAATGCACTTTTCTGTTCTTTATTAAAATCTTCTTTCTTATGCCCGAACCTTAAACCACTGTCGCTCTTGGCGCAAAAACAGGTCCAATTCCCGCCTCTATCAGCAATGAAATCAGGGCATTGCCACCGTTAGGGCGACTCTGTGCAAATTCGACCTCGGTAGCCACAATCGGGCTTATCCATAGCAGATTAACGGGGTCACCATAACAGCGCGGCATGTCGAACTTCCCGAGTGAATCTCCCAGCGCGCTGGAAATTATGTGGCCTTCATAACCTAACGGCGCGACCGGTGAAAGCAGCGTGTGCCCTTCTCCCAGCCAGCTTAGCGTGGCCCATGGCAGTTGCGCATAGCTCGACATTGCGCTGGCCATCTGCACCGCATTGGCCTCATCGACATACTCTTTGCCCACCGCGAATGCCAGCTCGATACGACGATGATTTTCAGCCTCGTCGTTAAAGATAAGCTCCACCTGCGGCATAGGCCGAATGCTCATCCCCTGGGTAAAGAAGTAATAATTGTGATCATCTTCATGCTGGGAAATTGCCATCGGCGGCCAGGTTCCCTGATCGATAGCATAAAATTTTTCTGCTGGACCAAAGCGTTGCTCGTAACACGCAGTGAGATTACGCTGAATTTTGGGCCACGGATTATGCTCTTCATGCGTCCAGTCACGCCAGAACTGACGGGTTTTCTCTGCCAATGCATATTGCGTATTGGTCGAGGCCGAACCTAGCGGAAAGGTCAGCGGATTTTGCTGAATACAGCCCGCGGAATAACTTACCGAGTGGTCGATATACAGGCTCCAGCCGGGAATAACGGCCAGCAACAACCCTTGGTACCACAGCGCGGCGCCGTCATCACTTTCATTCCATAAAATTTGGATCCCGGCAGGGTCCAGCGGCGCTTCGGCCTCCAGACTGCGGCAATACTGGGCGGCCAACATTGGAGGCAGGCCCTGATCCAACGCCTGAGTATCATCCTGCACCGGAGCAGGAGAGAGATTTCTCACCCAGCAACCCCGCATACGCGGAAAACGGTCGCGCAGGTCTTCACGCGCATAGATATAAAGATAAACCACACGATCGTCCTGTTCGACCATCGCAGTCAGTGTCTGTTTATCATTGTTAACTTCGGCGAGTATTTCTGACTGGCGCATGTTACCTCAATAGGATTAAGTCGCTTCTTATTCTCTTTGAGATAAAGTGTAGAACGTCTTTAGCCTTAACATAACGGGCAAAAATCCCAAAACTCAGGCAACACGCGGTAAATTCGACGATTTACGGTCAATTTTCTGCTAATGACGCTCTTGTTAAGGAACATCCTGCTAACAACTATCTTTCTAACAGCCATCCTGCTAGCGACAGTACAGACGAAAGAGCTGTGCCAGATGCGCGGCCATCGGTGAGAGTGTCGAGTCTTTTCGCTGAATCAGGTGAAAAGTCGCTTTCGGCAGCGGGAGATCCAAGTCCAGCGCCACCAGACTTTGTCCCAACAGCGGATCGTTGACGATATCCGCCGACAGCACCGACAGAAAATCGGTTTTGGCCAGCAGACTGGTGCAAGACATAAAAGTTTCACACACCACGCTGATTTTAGGCTCGACCTCCATTTCACTAAACAGCTCGCTGAGCAGCTTGTAATAACTGCCGCGCGGCGTCGGCAAGGTCCAGTCGCAATGTAGCAGTTCTTTTATAGTGCGCGCCTTTTCAAACGGGTGACCGCGCCGACAAACCACTCGATATTCCTTATCCATAAGTTTTTCGTATAACAGTTCGTTATCATAGGCACTCTGATAATAAGTGTTAATGGTGAAGTCTAATTCTCCCTGCCGCAGCTCCGGGATCATCGACACCAACTGCCCTTCCGCAATCCTGACTTTGACGTCGGGAAACTCGCGATGAAAACGGTCAATCACCTCGGGCATAATCGTTCGCGCAATACTGGCACCAATGCCAATATTTACCTGTCCGCTGGTGGCCCCTAAACGTTGGGCGATATCGTCCTGCGCGACCCGTAATTCCTCAAGAATCAAGCTTGCACGTTTGAAAAATATCTCGCCACATTCGGTCAGCGTGACTCCCTGCCGCCGGCGGGTAAACAGCTGCGCACCGAGGCTGTCTTCCAGCTCTTTTATCGACTTGGTTAACGCGGGCTGCGAGAGATTCAAAAATCGGCTGGCGGCACGGATGCTGCCCTGACGGCTGACGGCGACAAAAGCGCGCAGCTGATGCATTTTTATAGAGGATGACATAGCCCGATTGATAACCTCTGATTATCACCAAAAAGATTTTGGCATCTTATACGCCATGGTCGGTTTGTGTACATTGAAATCAAAGCACCCCCTCTCACCTTCGACAAAACTGCTGCTATCAAGAGAAAAAAGGATTTCATTATGCTTACCGAGACATCAGAACTGGGCAAAACCTCTTCACTGCACGCGCTGTCCGAACGCGTTGACTCTATCTTTCCTGCCCTGCAACAGCGCCGCCGCGACCTGCATAAATACGCTGAATCCGGTTGGCTGGAATTTCGCACCTCGACACTGGTTGCCGAACGGCTGAGTGAGTTGGGTTACCGCCTGCAACTGGGACGTGAAGTGATCGATGCCGATTCGCGCATGGGATTGCCGAGTGCCGAAGTTTTGCAGCAACAGGAGTTGCGTGCACTGGAACAAGGCGCGATAGCAAAGTGGATGCCGCATTTTTCAGGCGGATTTACCGGTCTGGTCGCCACGCTGGAGACGGGCAAACCAGGGCCAGTTATCGGCTATCGTGTTGATATGGATGCGTTAGATCTCAATGAAGTGCTAAACGACGAGCATCGCCCCTTCCGCGAAGGTTTTGCTTCACTCAACGGTGGAATGATGCACGCCTGCGGTCACGACGGCCACACGACCATTGGATTAGGCCTGGCGCAGCTGTTGATGGAAATCCGCGAGCAGCTATGCGGCACCATTAAAATCATTTTCCAGCCTGCCGAGGAAGGCACCCGCGGCGCAAAATCCATGGTTGCCGCTGGCGTGGTTGATGACGTGGATTTCTTCACCGCGGTGCATATCGGTACTGGCGTTCCGGCGAATCATATCGTGTGCGGCAATAACAGTTTTATGGCGACCACCAAACTCGACGTCACTTTTACTGGCGTAGCAGCTCACGCAGGCGGTAATCCGGAGCAAGGCCGTAACGCTTTATTGGCCGCCGCGCAGGCGACATTAGGTTTGCATGCTCTGCCGCGCCACAGTGGAGGCAGCTCGCGAATCAATGTTGGCGTATTACAGGCGGGAACCGGCCGGAATGTGGTGCCGTCAAACGCAACGATGAAAGTCGAAACTCGCGGTGCGACCAATGAAGTAAACGAGTTTATTTATCAACAGGCGCTAAAAGTAATTTCTGGCGCGGCAGAAATGTATCAGGTGCAGTTTGAAACCAGGCTAATGGGCGCTGCGCAAAGCAGTAAACCGACCGCCGCGTGGGTTAATTACATTCATCAGCAGGCAGAAAAACTGGAGCTGTTTGAAGAAATTATCGACTGGCAGGAAGGCTCGTCGGGTTCTGAGGATGCGACTTACATGATGGAGCGAGTGAAATCGTTGGGCGGTGAAGCGTCGTATGTGATTTTTGGAACCGATCTCAGCGCCGGACACCATAACGAGAAGTTTGATTTTGACGAAAAAGTCATGACTCAGGGCATTAAAACGCTGGCCGCGCTGGCGGTTAACATCAACGATTTCAACAAGGAGTGAATATGTCTGCCTCAAAAGCTGTCATCGATTTTATCAATGATTTTATCGACAACCAACGCGACACGCTGTCAGCCATCAGCGATGAAATCTGGGATCACCCAGAAACCCGTTTTGAAGAATCACATTCCTCGGCGTTGCTGGCCGATAAGCTTGAAGCCAGCGGTTTTGAAGTTCAGCGCGGCGTGGGCGGTATGGAAACGGCATTTATTGCCAGCACCGGTTCCGGCAAACCCATTATTGCCCTGCTCGGTGAGTTTGACGCGCTGGCAGGATTAAGCCAGCAAGCCGGTTGCGATTTTGAACAACCGCTAAAAGAAAACGGTAACGGTCACGGCTGTGGGCACAACCTGCTCGGCACCGCGGCCCTTGGCGGCGCGTTGGCAGTAAAAGCCTGGCTGGAAAAAGAAGGCGTTGCAGGCACGGTACGATTTTATGGCTGTCCGGGCGAGGAAGGCGGTTCAGGCAAAACCTTTATGGCGCGCGAAGGCCTGTTTGACGACGTAGATGCAGCGCTGACCTGGCATCCGGAAACGTTTAGCGGCATGTTCAGCAATTCGACACTCGCCAATATTCAGGCTGCTTTTCATTTCAAAGGTGCAGCCTCACACGCTGCTGCCGCGCCACATCTGGGTCGCAGTGCGCTGGATGCGCTCACGCTGATGAATACAGGGGCTAATTTTCTGCGTGAGCACATCATTCAGGAAGCGCGCCTGCACTATGCCGTGACCAATGCGGGAGGGATTTCGCCCAACGTAGTTCAGGCTGATGCAGAAGTGTTGTATCTGGTGCGCGCACCGCAGATAGATCAAGCACAGGCCATCTTCGAGCGAGTTATCGATATCGCCAAAGGTGCCGCGCTGATGACCGGTACTAAAATGACGATGCGTTTCGATAAAGCCTGTTCAAACTATGCGCCTAATCGCCAGCTTGAAGCGCTGATGTATCAGTACGTTCAGGCATTAGGCACGCCAGAATATACCGAGGAAGAGCAGGCTTTCGCTCAGTCGATTTATGCAACCTTGAGCGAGCAAGATATCGATAACAGCCTGAACAATATCGCAAAAACCGGTGGTATCGAAGGTCGGGAGTTTGCCGAGACCCTGAGGCATTCCCCGTTGACAGAATCGGTTGCGCCCTACTGCGCCAATGACAATGTTCTCTATGGGTCTTCCGACGTCGGCGATGTCAGTTGGCTGGTACCGACAGCACAGTGTTTCAGCCCGTGTTTTGTGGTCGGATCGCCGCTGCATACCTGGCAAATCGTTTCACAGGGCAGAACCTCGCTGGCGCATAAAGGCATGTGCCTGGCTGCCAAAGTGATGGGATCAACTGCCATTGCCCTGCTCAGCGACCCGGCGCGGCTGGAGGCCTGTCAGAAGGAGCATCGGGCGATTCGCTCACGAAATCCTTATCATTGCCCGATCCCGGAAGGCATTAAACCTTCACCTTTGAAGTAAAACACGCTACAAAGTTTGACTGCCTTGCGCCAGGCTTCGTTAAATTTAGGTGCAAGGCAGAACCCGCATAAAGCAAAAAAATAATAAAACTGCACGGCATGACCGGCGGAATTCATGACTGACTATTTTTCGACGAGGGGTTTTATGAGTATTGAAGCACACGAACACCATCACAGCCCTGGCGGATTCTTCGGCTGGGTTGAGCGCGTAGGGAATAAAATTCCCAATCCGTTTTTACTGTTTGTTTATCTGATTGTGTTGCTGATGGTAAGCAGCGCGGCAATCTCCTGGCTTAATATCACCGCCACTAATCCGACTAATGGGGAAATTATCCACGTAAAAAATCTGCTTAGCGTCGAGGGATTGCAGTGGATTTTGCCAAACGTGGTGAAAAATTTTAGTGGCTTTGCGCCGCTAGGTTCCATTCTGGCACTGGTATTAGGTGCAGGCCTGGCAGAACGCGTTGGGCTATTACAGAGCCTGATGTATAAAATGGCCGCAGGGGTGAGCGCAAGATACGCCAGTTATCTGGTGATTTTTATCGCCTTTTTCAGCCATATTTCTTCAGATGCCGCGCTGGTGGTGATGCCACCGCTGGGAGCACTGATTTTTCTGGCCGTAGGGCGCCATCCCGTTGCCGGATTGCTCGCCGCCATCGCGGGAGTCGGCTGTGGATTTACGGCAAACTTGCTGATCGTTACCACCGACGTGTTGCTATCAGGCCTGAGTTCTGAAGCCGCCAAAGTGATTAACCCGGCAGTACAGGTCAGCGTAGTGGATAACTGGTACTTTATGGCCACGTCGGTTATCGTGCTGACTTTGGTCGGTGGTATTCTCACCGACAAGTTTGTTGAACCTCGCCTGCCTGCCTATGATGGCGACCGCCACGAACAAATGAAGCAATTAACCCCGGAGCAGAATCGAGGTTTGAGGGCGAGCGGCATTGCGGCGCTGATTTTTATTGCCATTGTGGCTCTGCTAGTTGTGCCCGAATCTGCACCACTGCGTAATCCCCACACTCACGGGATTGTGCCCTCGCCTTTTATTATGGGCATTGTGCCGATCATCATTCTTTTTTTCTTTGTCGTCTCAATCCCTTATGGATTAGTGACAAAGCAAATTCGTTCGCAGAGCGATATCCCTAATCTGCTGATTGATCCGATGAAAGGCATGGCCGGTTTTATCGTGATGGTTTTCCCACTGTCTCAGTTTGTGGCGTTTTTTAACTGGAGCAATATGGGGAAATTTATGGCGATCGGCATGACCGATATGCTGGAAAAACTGGGGATGACCGGGATACCAGCGTTTGTCGGGCTGATTTTTCTGTCTGCGCTGCTATGCATGTTTATCGCGAGCGGATCGGCTATCTGGTCGATATTGGCACCAATTTTTATTCCGATGTTTATGCTGCTTGGCTTCCATCCGGCTTTTGCACAGATAGTCTTTCGTATTGCCGATTCATCCGTGCTGCCGCTAGCTCCAATGTCACCATTTTTGCCGCTATTCCTGGGTTTCCTGCAAAAATATAACAAGAAGGCACAGCTGGGGACTTACTACTCGCTGATGCTGCCGTATCCGGTGATATTTTTCCTGGTCTGGCTGCTGATGTTAGTGGTTTGGTATTTGCTCGGCCTGCCGATTGGACCGGGCGTTTACTCACATATGCCGTCGTGATTTAGTCTACACTGCGCGGCGCTAGGGCAATCGTCCTACGCGCCGCATTGCCCTGGCCCAGGAACCATTTTGCACCGCCCAGCGCAATACTTTCGCCACACGATGCATTGAAAACTCAATGCTTTTACGGGCCAGAGGCGACATTTTTATCCCCAACTCGTTTTGCGCCCACTGCGGTAAAAGCTCAATCCCCGACCACACCATCAGTTTGCCTACCGGCACGGCCATTCGGCTTGGCGCAGGCGCGTTTTTAAGTAATCTCACCACTTCCAGCGTTCTCTCATCACAGCGCAATAGCGGCTGCATACGCAGTAAATATGCATCGATTTCTTTCACGCTAGTTGGGACATTAACGCCGCCCAGGCCTTCCACCACGCGGGCAACTTCACAATAGTATTGATCCTGATCGGCCAGACTTAAGCCGGGATTACGATAGCGAAGATAGGATTTAAGAAAGCTGTAGGATTCGGCAACGTGTACCCAGACCAGCAAATCGGGATCGCTGGCGGCATAGGGTTGCCCCTGAGCATCGACGCCGGTTACATTTAAATGAATGGTTTTAACGCGCTCGATAAGCTTTTGTGCATCGGCCAACGAAGCAAAAGAGGTGCCTGAAACAAATTGGCTGGTTCGCCGTAAACGGCCCAGCATGTCCTGACGGAAATTCGAATGGTCCCACACGCCCGCCAGAGCAAGAGGATGAAGCATTTGCAGCAGCAACGCACTCACGCCGCCACACAACATTGACGAAAAATCACCATGAACACGCCACACTACGCTGTCAGGGCCAAATAGCCCCGCATCACCAAGAGGCTGTTCAAGGTCGATTCCTCCCAGCGCCAGGCCAGAAATGCTTAATACCTGGCGCTCAATCTTCTTTCTAACCTTTTCTACTACTACCATGGCACATCATTCTCGAAGAATTATTTAGTGTGCAACGGTCTTAGCCATCGGCACAGTGCGTAACTGTGGCCATGCAAACATAAACATATCAATAATTCGGCCTAATTGTTCATAGCTTGCACCATCGCGAGCCTGAACCGACATACCCTGAACGGTGGTGGCGACATATTTTGCCAGCAAAGAACTGTCGGTATTGTGCGGGAATTCATTACTGAGTTTTTTCTTCTCAAAGTACTCAAACAACGTACGTTCCTGAGAAAGATGGCGCGAACGCAACATCTCTGAAATCTCGCGAGAAGCCGCGGACATCCCAGAGGCAGCGTTGATAATAAAGCAGCCGCTCGGCGTGTCGCAGTCTGTAAACATTTCCGCCGTGGTACGTAAATATTGTTCGATGGTTTGTTCAACCGACAAATCAGACCGGCTTAACAAGCACAAACTTTTTTCGTAAAAAGTTGCCAGATAATGCTCAACCGAAGCACGAAACATGCCTTCTTTGTTGCCGAATTCGGCATACAAGGTTGGAGCTTTGGCACCCGTTGCTTCAACGAGATCCGCCAATGATGTGGCTTCATAGCCGTGACGCCAGAACAGGTTTAGCGCTTTACTCAGAGCAGTTCCACGATCGAACTGTTTTGGTCGACCACGACTTTTACGGACTAATGCCGTCTGTTCAGTGCTCATACACCCTCCTTTCATCACCCTTGTGATTTTGGTTGCTAAAATAACTTAACGATCATTATTAAAAATAGTTGCGCAGATGTCCAGTAGAGATTAATATTTAATTATCGAGCGATAAGTAAATCACTCCCTACGGATAACTACCCAGCTATAAAATTGTCAATCAGGACATAACATCATGAGAAACATCAAATTAATTCTTGCAGTACTGGCATTGACCGCTGCGCCGGTTGCTAATGTTGCCGCACAGCAGACTTTCATGATGCCTGCACAGACTCAGGAAATTGCCATGGTCAACGTGATGGGCGACAGCAATATTGTACAGCCACCGCACGGCACTCTGAACCGTAAACCAGTACAACCTGGCATCACGAGTTCACCGACCATGCCACCAGCACCTAATACCGGCCGCAACGCGCCATCAGCTATTTACTACTAAGTACCGCAGTAATCACTGACCTGTTAGTAAAAAGCAGTCAGTAATAAGTAAACAGTTGAGCCGCTAGATGCCATTTAACGTTCACCGCTTGCTGGCGGTAAGCCTTTCTGAAGATGAACAGGCTTAAAAAAAGTAAAGGCAGCGCATTTGGCTGCCTTCTTTTTTAACACCCTCATCCCCACACCTCAAGAATTTATTAGCAGGTATTAAAATAAACTTGTTCAGAAGCATTTCCGAATGATTAATATGGATAAGCTTTGCATAATTTTTAAAAAAGCAATGTTATTTAAGATGTTACAAACCAGCCATTGAATGTTCCCTCTTATAACTCACTTTATTCTCAGCCTTGAGCCTGCGACATCTTCACTTGCCTCATCGGCTTTAGATTAAATTTTAACCTGCCGTTTGTAGTGCAAAAAACCCGCAACTTCTTAGGGTTAGCCCACTACAGCACATTTAGTTAACGGTCGATAAATAAATTGATTGCCAAAACTGCCAGACAACATTAACATTTAATTATCGAACATTAACTAATTAACTTAACCGCTTTAATTGCGAGTTATCATTTATCCAGGACAAACCAGCATGAAAACTTTATCAATAATCTTTACCACTCTTGCGTTAGCTACCGCGTCATTTTCAACCTTAGCGGCTACCGAAGTGACTCAGGCACCAGCAAACGCTCAAAAAATCGGGGTTGTGACTGCCACCTCGAGTAACGATCTTTCGAGCCTGGAACGAAACCTTAACGCTAAAGCTGAAGAGGCAGGTGCCACTTCTTTCCGTATTGTTTCTGCTTCTGGTGATAACCATCTGTACGGCACGGCTGAGATTTATAAATAAGCTTTGCACGCCAACGTTAAGAATTAAGGGGCGACGAGAGTCGCCTTTTCAATATCATGATGCCCACTACACTTCCTGAAATTAAATTAATAACCGTTACATAATCTTCTTCAACGCTCCACAATCGCTACCTATCATTTAATTATCGAACGATAAATTAATCTTCTTGCATGACCAATGATGATTTTCACTTCCAGGCATGAGCATCTTTTCGGCTGAGTGACTATGTGAAGTTTATCGTTAATAAATAGATGTTGATTAGCCTGACGAACGATTTTCCACATCCCTCTTACTGATATGATTTTATTGACATTTTCAGTTTGAATTTCTTTACCCAGAGATGATAAGCACAATTAGTTAACGATTAATAAATAATTTTCTTGCAGAGAAAACAAGCAGGGACTAATATTTGTTTAACGAACGATAACTAAATATCGCTCACCCAATTTAGCAAACATGATTAAACGAGTTCTGGAGTAAATATTATGAAAACCCTAACTAAAGCATTTGCCGTTATCGCACTGACTACCGCTTCATTCGCAACCTTTGCTGCCACAGAAGTTAACTCAGCTCCAGCAGGTCAACAAAGCGCAGGTATGGTTAGTGCATCAACTAATAGTGAAGATTTAGGTACCTTGCAGGGCAAATTAGCTGCCAAAGCCGCAGAGCAAGGCGCAAGTTCATATCGTATCGTTTCGGCGGGTGGTGAAAATCATCTGTACGGTACAGCAGAAATTTATAAATAAGTTCAAGAATAATAGAAGAGTTAACGCCCAATTCGGCGTAGCAATTTGAACAAAGATTTAGCAATACGGGTAAACCCCTCTCGTCATCAGCTAACGCTTCTGGCGAAAGGTATCGGACAGTAATAACCGCTTAATTTCATCAAGCGAACGGCAATGAATGTCGTCACTCAAATTAAGCAATCACGACTTATAGGATAACATCATGAAAAACCTGACTAAAGCTTTTGCCGTTATCGCACTGACTACCGCTTCATTTGCTACTTTCGCCGCTACCGAAGTAAGCACAGCTCCTGAAGGTCAGCAAAGTGTTGGTATGGTTAGCGCCTCAGCCAATAGTGGTAGCTTTGATACTCTGCACGACAGATTAGCTGCCAAAGCCGCTGATGAAGGGGCAAGCTCATACCGTATTATTTCGACCGGTGGTGAAAACCATGTATACGGTACCGCTGAAATCTATAAATAAGCTTCTTGCGCAGTTTGCAGCATTTCCTCAGTAGTGATGAAGTTTATAAGCAGTAATGAAGAATGTTGCTAAATAGACCTGCTGTAGGTTGAGAGTGTTCAACCACATAACGCCTGATGAATTTCATCGGGCGTTTTTTATTTGACGCTAGATATTTTTTCTATTTGACGGTGGAGGTTTAACGGTAGACCAAGTCACCATCTTTTATAGAATTGTTTTAAATTCCCTTGGCATCCTGCCCTACTTTCTTCCTGCCCGATGTGTATAGCCAGTTGGAATAACTTCAAAAGATCAGTATCAAAACTTAAACAATCACAGAAAGGAGGACGATTGCTTTAAAGTAATTAAATGATTGATTTTCAATAGTAATATTTGCACCAGGGGAAAAAAAGGCTGGTACACTTTGCGCGGGTGCTCAGGATTTTCTGTTCTGAGCATGAAGTAGATTTTATGCAAGGAGCAGAAAGCAAGAAGCCCCGAATTGATAATTATCAACCCGAGGCCCTCGTTTATGCGTGACAACATAAAGGTAGCGCCTCACATGCTGAAAAGCAAGGAAAAGGAGGTCGTTATGCGGTACCCGTCTATAGCAACGGTAGTGATCGTCGCTTTCATCTGTTTGAGTCTCTTAACGTTCACCTGGATGAAAGGAGACACACTTTGTGAAATCAAGGTGAAGCTCGCAGGTATAGAGGTTACAATAATTTCCTACCCCCTTTGAATATTCACCAATTCCCTTTTATGTGGCGTTCGTCATCTTTTAGGAGATATCCGGCAATATCGCCTAGGTTCAACTGTTGCATTTTAACGATCCGCACAATTAGTTAACGATTAATATAAAAACAGTTTGCGCAGAAAGCGATCAGCCCCTATCATTAAGTTATCGAACGTTAACTAATAACGACGAAACAGAATCAATCACCGAAGTCGATAAGTACAGATTTCGGATAGCGAAAATAATGAGGAAGCAATCATGAAAAACCTGACTAAAGCTTTTGCAGTTATCGCACTGACTACCGCTTCATTTGCCACTTTTGCTGCCACCGAAGTTAACACAGCGCCAGCCGGTGTACAGAGCGCAGGTACCGTTAGCGCATCTATCAATGATAGCGACCTGGGTGGTCTTCAAGACAAATTGGCTGCTAAAGCCGCGCAGGAAGGTGCTAGCTCATATCGCATCATTTCCGCCGGTGGTGAAAATCATATGTATGGTACTGCTGAAATCTACAAATGATTTTAGAGCTCGTTTAACGCCGTATTGGGCGTAGAAATTTGAAAGTATGCAGTTATTAATCTGCAGTGATTAAAAAGTTTAAAACTGATTTAGAAACAAGGGTATAGCCCTCTCGTCTGTAGCTAAAAGCTCATGACGAAAGGTATCGGACAGTAGAACAGCTTAATTTCATCAAGCGAACGGCAACGATGTCGTCACTCAAATTAAGCATCCACGAATAGAGGACAATATTATGAAAAACCTGACTAAAGCATTCGCCGTTATCGCACTGACTACCGCTTCATTCGCTACTTTTGCGGCTACAGAAGTTAATACAGCCCCAGCCGGTGTACAAAGTGCGGGTACGGTTAGCGCATCTATTAACGATAGCGATCTGGGCGGTCTGCAAGACAAATTGGCAGCAAAAGCAGCTCAGGAAGGTGCAAGTTCATACCGCATCATTTCCGCCGGTGGTGAAAACCATATGTACGGTACCGCAGAAATTTATAAATAATTTGCTGTTGTAATATGTTTAAGCGGTATGCAGTAAATCGGAAGAAGAGGCGACGGTTGTCGCCTTTTTCCTTTTCTGCCGTTTGAAGTAGCAATGGTTCCCCACTACTGATAAATACCCGTCACTATCCCCAATGTAGCAATCAGCAAAATCATTATCCCCCCTGTAATGATCAGCACAATTAGTTAACGATTAATAAAAAAACAGATTGCGCATAAACCGATCAAACCTTACAATTATTTTATCGAACATTAATTAATTATGTCGAACAAAAATCAATCACCGGACTCGATAAGTAAAGATTCCGGAAATGAAAATAATGAGGAAACCACGATGAAAAACCTAACTAAAGCTTTTGCTGTTATTGCCCTGACTACCGCTTCATTTGCTACTTTTGCAGCCACTGAAGTTAACTCGGCTCCAAACGATTCACAGAGCCTGGGTGTTGTTAGCGCTTCTACTAACGACAGCGATTTGAGTGCATTGCAAGGCCAGTTGGCTGCTAAAGCCGCTCAGGAAGGTGCAAGCTCATACCGCATCATCTCTGCCGGTGGTGAAAACCATATGTATGGCACAGCTGAAATCTACAAATAAGATTGATGCTTAAGACTGGCAGTATCATTAATCGTTTCAGATGTAAGTGTTAAGAATCAAGGGTATAACATCTGACATCAGTACATTTTGTAGTAGTGCAGAGTTAGATGAATCGGACAGTATCAAGGCGCTAATTTCTCAAGCGAACCGCAATCAGAATGCAGTCACTGAAATTAGGCTTAACGACATATAGGACAAATATTATGAAAAACCTGACTAAAGCTTTTGCTGTTATCGCACTGACCACTGCTTCATTCGCTACTTTTGCAGCGACCGAAGTCAACATGGCTCCAAATAACTCTCAAAGCATGGGTACTGTAAGTGCATCTGTAAATGATAGTGATTTGAGTGGATTGCAGGGAAAACTGGCTGCCAAAGCTGCGCAAGAAGGTGCAAGTTCATACCGCATCATCTCTGCCGGTGGTGAAAACCATCTTTATGGCACGGCTGAAATTTATAAATAAGCCGTTAAGCAGTAATGTAAAGATGAAGAGGCGGCAATTGCCGCCTTTTTCGTATCTAAATTATGGAATCCAATCTTTATTCATCCCTGCTTTTGTTGATATGCCGCAGAGAGCAAAAGCTCTTAATGCGATGAGCTTTTTAAATGGCTATCTAACTGATGTTGTTCAATCGCCAAATCAATCAACTCGCTAATCAACGCGGTATAATCCAGACCGCTTGCAGCCCACAGTTTTGGATACATACTGATATTGGTAAAGCCCGGCAGTGTGTTTATCTCGTTAATGACTACCTCACCCTCTTCGGTCAGGAATACATCTACCCGCGCCATGCCGCGACATTCTAATACCTGAAATGCCTGAATCGCTATCGCACGAATTTTATCATTGATCTCGGCAGCAATATTAGCCGGCACGGCAACGGATGCGCCCTGCTCATTAATATATTTGGTGTCGTAAGAATAAAACTCATCGTGCAGGATAACTTCCCCGCAGGTGCTAGCTTTAGGATAATCATTACCTAATACCGCACACTCAATTTCCCGGCCTTTAATTGCCGATTCCACCAGCACCTTATGGTCGTAGCTAAAAGCACTGTCCAGCGCCTGTTCATAGGATTCCCTGTCTTTGACCTTGCTCACACCTACCGACGATCCCTGATTGGCTGGTTTGATAAACAGCGGCAATCCCAGTTGCTCAACGATGTTATCAAAACTGGTTTGGCTTCGCGTACGGCGCGTCAGGGTGACGAATGGCGCAACGTTAAGTCCGGCGTCACGTAACAGTCTTTTTGTGACGTCTTTATCCATACATACCGCGGAGCCGAGCACACCGGAACCGACGTAAGGGATATTGGCCATTCTCAATAAGCCTTGCAACGAACCGTCTTCTCCCAGCGTGCCGTGCACAATCGGAAAAATAACATCCAGCTGCGACATAGCCTGGGCATCCTGAGTGTCAATCAGCTGATTCTTTTCCAGTCCGGGCACCAATGCCACCTGCTGATTAGAGCGATTCAGGGCGATTAGCGCGGGATCTTCAGCATTGAGCAAATAATTACTGGCATCATTAATATGCCATTCCCCTTGTTTATCGATTCCTAACAGGGTGACGTCGAAACGTTGCTGGTCCAGAGCATCAACGATATTGCGGGCGGATTGCAAAGACACCTCATGCTCTGAGGATTTACCGCCAAAAATAATACCCACGCGTAATTTACTCACTCTTTACTCCTTACAGACTGCTTTTAATCAACGATAAACAGTTTTGCACCAACAGGGGTTGATGACTGATGGGCTTCGGCGTGGTCCGCAACTTGATAACTCATGCCTGGCTTTAAAATAAATGAACGTCCGTCATCGAGAACAGTGTGCAATTCACCTTCGAGACAAAACAACACATGCCCTTTCTCGCACCAGTGGTCAGCCAGATAACCCGCCGAGTATTCCACAATGCGCACGCGAATGGGTTGAGCATCATCCCCAAAATGCTGAGTGCGCCACAAGGCTTCACCCGTCTCACCCGCGTGGCGGGTTGGCTCAATGGTATTCCAGTCAGTCGTGCAAAACGGAATGGCAGATAATTTCATCTCAGTCTCGTGCAAAAAGAGGGATTTCCAGAATAGAAGTGAATGACTTGCCGATCAATTGCCTATTGCAGAGGATGCATAAAGAAATCAGGAAATTATTTAGAAAATTGCCGTTTTAATAACGAAAAGTTATGTAAACCGCAGCCAAAGCTCAAAAAAGTGCAGTCATTGGACTATGCTTAATGTTCAGCCGTAGCAAATGCTGAATAACGCACCTCAATTCATGTCCAGAAATTTAACCTTCAATATGTCTCTGGATGGCAAAACAAGGAGCAATTCATGCCTTACCAAACTATCAATCCTTTCAACAACAAGCTCATCAAAGAATATCAAACGCATAATGATAAGCAGGTTGAAGAGGCTCTGGAAACGGCTCATCAATTGTACAAATCTGATTGGGCTCAGGGTGATATCCAGCCTCGCCTTCAGGTGCTTCACAAACTCTCCGAGATAATTTCCTCGCGCGTTGACGAGCTGGCTAAAGGTATCAGTACCGAAATGGGTAAACTGATTGAGCAAAGCCGAGCCGAAGTGCAGTTAACCGCCGATATTGCCAAATACTATGCAGAAAATGCAGAAGAGTTTCTGAAACCGGTGCCGTATAAATCCAGCCTTGGTGAAGCCTGGGTCGAGAACTCACCGATTGGTGTAATCATGGCCGTTGAGCCGTGGAACTTCCCGTTTTATCAGCTAATTCGCGTACTGGCGCCTAATCTGGCCGCGGGTAATAGTGTGCTGGTCAAGCATGCCAGCATCGTTCCACATAGTGCAGAAACCTTTGAGAAACTGATTACTGAAGCGGGTGCGCCAAAAGGTGCCTATACCAATCTGTTTATTTCTTCCGATCAGGTTTCAGAAATCATTGACGATGACCGTGTGCAGGGTGTTGCGCTAACAGGTTCCGAAAAAGCCGGTGCTGCAGTGGCTTCACGAGCCGCGGGTAAACTGAAAAAATCTACGCTGGAGCTGGGCGGTAACGATATCTTCGCCGTGCTGGAAGATGCAGACATCGACCACGCCGCCAAAGTTGGGGCGCAGGCACGTATTTCCAACGCCGGGCAGGTCTGTACCGCTGCTAAACGCTTTATCGTGCATGAAAAAGTGGCGGATGAGTTTCTTAAAAAATTCACTCATCATCTCAGCGAATTGAAAATTGGCGATCCGCTAGACAGCAAAACCACCCTCGGCCCGCTATCGTCAGCCGACGCGCTGAAGACGCTGACCAAACAGGTGAAAGAGGCCGTTAAACATGGTGCGAAACTGCATCTTGGTGGCGAGCCGATAACCGGCAATCCAGGTAATTTCTATCCAGCCACCATTCTGACCGGAATTACCCGTGATAATCCGGCCTATTTCGAGGAGTTTTTTGGTCCGGTAGCTCAATTCTACGTGGTCAAAAACGATGAGGAACTGGTGAAGTTAGCCAATGATTCGCACTACGGACTGGGCGGTGCCTTATTTACTCGCGACTTGAAACGCGCGCGTAAGCTGGCGACGCAGATTGAAACCGGAATGGTCTACGTGAATTCACTGACCAATACTGCACCAGAATTGCCATTCGGTGGCGTGAAACGTTCGGGCTTTGGCCGTGAGCTTTCCGATCTGGGTATTAAAGAGTTCGTTAACCAGAAACTGGTCGTATTGGCTGAAGAATCCTGATAGAAGCCTGATAAAACAGTAGATTGATTAAATAGTAACTTGAAAAAAAAGTAGCCTGACAGACTCCCCTTTACACTGGGGAGTCTCAGTAACCTTCCTTACTCAAATCCAATCAATCTTGATCCCCGCGAAATAACGCCATCTTGTGACGCTGAAATTCTTCTGGCTGATACAAATCAATCTCGTTCCCGACAATATATTTTGCCCGTAACATCGAGGATATTTTATCCATGGTCATGACGATAACGACCAGAATCAAGGTAATAAACATCACCACGTCCCAATTCCACAGGCGCATATTCTCGGCATACACCAGCCCGACGCCTCCCGCGCCCACAAACCCCAACACTGCCGCAGAACGGGTATTAGATTCAATTTGGTATAACGATAAGGCTAAAAATGTTGGGAATGACTGGGTGAAAATACCAAAACGATGAGTTTGCAAAGGGTTAGCACCTAACGCGCGCAACCCTCGGCTTGGCGATCGCTCGACCGCTTCATGCCCCTCGGCGAACAGTTTTCCGAGCAGGCCCAAGTCCTGCATGATAATTGCCAATACGCCAGCCAGCGGCCCCATCCCAACAGCGCGAACAAAAATCAGTCCCCAGATAGCCATATCCAAACCGCGAAGGACATCCATTATACGGCGAATAACCAGAGCAATCGGGCGCAGCAAAGGGGTGGACATCACGTTACGCGCTGCAAGAAATGATAGCGGTAGTGCCAGAAACGAAGCAGTCATGGTTCCGGAAAACACTATCGCCAGTGTGATAGCTATCTGCGTAAAGTAGTATCCCAGCGGCCACTGGGAAAAATTCTGCCACACGAACATCCGCAAGAAATACTGGCTAATCTCGCCACAGCCGTGCATGAAGAGGGGTAAAGAAATACCGTAGTAATGGAAGAAAAACAGGTAATAAAGCACGATAGCAGCAACAGCAATCGCCAATGAACGCAGATAACGACGCTGAGCTGCAAAAAGATGTCGATGCTTTTGCTTCATGCTTTCTAAATCTACGGCATTTAATGAGTCCGCTAGCATCAGAATGTTCCTTCTACAACGCGTTTACGCAGTTTGCCCGAGGCATAATCCATGACTGATACCACCAAAATAATCAGCAACAGCGTGATGCTAACCTGGTCGTAACGGTCGAGTTTTATTGAAGTCATCAGCTCCTGACCAATTCCTCCCGCCCCAACCAGACCCAGAATAGTCGATTGGCGGAAGTTGATTTCCAGGCGCATAAAGCTGTATGACAGAAATATTGGCTGCACCTGTGGCCAAAGGGCATAGCGCATTCTTTGCAACCGCCCCGCTCCGCAGGCTTTTAGACCACGCACGGGTTTGTCAGATGCGGTTTCAATCGATTCATAAAACAGCTTGGTCAGGCTACCCACGGTGTGCAGCGTCAAGGCGATAAAACCGGGGATCGCGCCAATGCCAAATGCCATCACGCACATGACTGCCCAGGCCAGTTCCGGCATGGTTCGCAGGAAAGCCACGAAGGTGCGTACGCTAAACTTTAGCCATTTCGGCGAGTCGGTATTATTGGCTGCAATAAAGGCCAGCACGACAGATAATAATGTAGAAAGAATTGTCGAAGACAACGCCAACTGGATAGTTTCCCAAATCAGCGGAAGCTGAATATTCAGGCGATAACCCCAATAGGCAAATGAGCCTTTGGTATGCTGATTAGCAAAGAGATCGTGCCAGTATAAGGTGGGGACTGTCTGGCCAATATAATCGAAGAAGTGAGGAGCATTAACAATAATCGTTTTTAAATTAAGCTCGGAAATACTCCCTGTCCATAAATAGAGGACCAGTATCAAGCCAGACCATATCAGCGCCTCTCTTTTTTGCTTGCTGCGTATTTGCTGATAATAATGGTGAAATTCTGTATTCAAGATAAGGCTTCCACAGGTTAATGGTGGAGAGAGTTAATAATCCCCCCGGCAGCCTAAATAAATAAGTAACCGGGGCATATATACCCAGACAACACTTCAGAAAAAATGAAGAATATTAGCGACTGCCTTGGGTGAGCTCTTTCTTCATATCAATAATCTGTTGATAATCGGCTATTGAAGCAGGACCTATATGCTGTTCACCGCCAACTGCTTTAACAAAACAGGCATGGTCTTCTTTATCCAGCTTATTAATAGTGGCTACGACTTTGGCTTTAAAATCGGCCGGAAGCGAGTTGCTGACCAAAAGAGGGCCATTAGGAATTAATGGTGATTGCCAGATGATGCGAATTTGCTTCATCAGGTCTGGATGGTCCATACGTATCATGCGCCCAAAGGCACCTGAAGTATAACCCGTTGTCGGGTCGCCAATCATTGATGACCAGGCCACTGCACCGGCAAACTGACCGTTCAGCACGCCAAGAATATCCTGCTCGTGGCCGCCAGAGAAAGTGGTGCTCGAGAAGAAATGGTTATACTGATTGTCGGTTGTGCCACCAAACATTTTCTTGAAAGCGGCATTCGGGATGAGATAACCAGAAGTTGAGTCCGGATCGGCAAATCCAAATGCTGTGCCCTTTAGGTCTTCCGGTTTTTTATATTTACTGTCGGCTTTAACCAGAATAACCGAGTGGTAACCACGCGACTGATCGGTATCATCAACCAGAATACCCACGATACTGACGGCTTTCGGATTGTTCAAATATACCGAGGCGTAAGAGGAAGGTGACATACTTAATACCATGTCGACTTTACCCCCTAATAATCCTTGAATAACGCCAGAATAATCAGAAGAATTACGTAATTTGGTATCGACATTCAGCTCTTTATCAAAGAACTGTTTTACACACATATTATCGCCGATTTGCTGAGTCGCGTTTTGACCGCCAAGAATACCCAAATTTAATTCTCTTGGTGCATCTGCGGCCATGCTATTCATTGCTGATATTGATCCCGCAACAAATACCGCCAGACGTAATAGCTTCTTCATTTAATAGTAACCTTGTGTTGTGGAGGTGAATTATGCGCTTACCGCTTCACTTTCTTCGCCGTAAAGTCTGTGCAAAATAGAATCAGTTAAATAATCAGGATGGCCGTCATAGATTATTTCACCGTGAGCAATGCCAATGACTCGTGTACAAAAATCTTTAACCAGCTCAACAGAATGCAGATTAACCATCACCGCTATATTATCTTCGCTGACTTTTTTCAGGGCATTCATAATGCGCAGAGTATTTTTAGGATCCAGCGAAGCAACGGGCTCGTCGGCCAGCAAAATTCTTGGGTTTTGCATCAGCGCGCGACAGATAGCCACACGCTGCATCTGTCCACCAGACAGATTTTCAGCGCGTTGCAGGGCGTGCGGCAACATATTCAGCCATTCCAGCAAAGAAATAGCGCGAGCGCGGTCTTGGTCATCAAACTGATTGAAGAAAGACTTCAGGGTTGATGTCTGACTTAAACGCCCTAACAGCACGTTGGTTAAAACGTCCAGACGAGGGACCAGACAGAAATCCTGAAAAATCATGCCACAACCCGCACGCCAACGGCGCAGTGCTTTGCCCGTCAGTCCTGACAGCTCTTGCTGATCGCCGCCGTCATAATGGCAAACTACGCTGCCCTCGCTCAACGGAATTGTTCCATTGAGCACGTGTAGCAAGGTTGATTTACCCGCCCCAGAGCGGCCAATCACCGCCACAAACTCACCCGCATGGAGTTCAAAATTAATATCGTTGAGAACGCGCGATCCGGATTTGTAGGATTTAACCAGACCTTTTACATCCAACACTTTATTCTGATGCTGTGGCTCGGCATGAGGATATTCAGCCTGTGCCAGCCTAAGTTGTGCCTGCGCCATGGTGCTGTCTCCAGTTGCTTGCAGATTCTGACGTCCATTAAGCGCGACTTCTGTGACAGATTAATGATGCTTTGATGGATGAAAGATGACCTGCAAACATTGATAAAAAGCATTCTTAACGCCTAATGTAGTAACAGTGCCTATGTGATTAAGGGCAAGCATCGGCCAGTGCGCCGGCAATAATGACAGGGAGGCAGAATGAATCTTCAACATCAATCAACCACCACAGATAACAGCGCATTTTTGGAACGCCTTAAGTCGATTGTGGGCCATCGACACGTTCTTACCTCACAAAGTCAGACTGAACGCTATCGCAAGGGTTTTAGATCCGGCGGTGGCAAGGCGCTGGCCGTTGTGTTTCCACAAACGTTACTCCAGCAGTGGCAACTGCTTCAGGCCTGCGTCGAGGCAGATAAAATTGTAATCATGCAGGCGGCTAATACCGGACTGACCGAAGGTTCTACACCCAGCGGCGAAGACTACGATCGCGACATCATTATTTTCAGTACGTTGAAACTTAACGCTATTCAGCTTATCAATGAAGGCCGGCAGATTATTGGTTTTCCCGGCAGCACTTTGTACGAACTCGAAAAACGCCTCAAGCCGCTGGGTCGCGAGCCACATTCGGTGATTGGATCCTCATGTATTGGCGCATCTGTCATTGGCGGCGTTTGCAATAATTCAGGCGGTTCCCTGATAAAACGTGGCCCTGCCTATACGGAAATGGCGCTGTATGCGCAGATTAATCAGCACGGAAATCTTGAGCTTATCAATCATCTGGGCATTGCTCTTGGCGATACCCCAGAAGAGATTCTGACGCGTCTGGAAAAAGGTGAATATAGTGAAACCGATATTGAATACAGTGAACTTAAGGCGTCTGACCACGAGTATGCCGAGCGAGTAAGAGACGTTGATGCCGATACCCCTTCGCGCTTCAACGCTGACAGTCGACGACTTTTTGAGGCTTCAGGATGTGCCGGAAAACGCGCAATTTTTGCCGTCAGGCTGGATACTTTTGAGGCAGAAGCTCAGCAGCAGGTATTTTATATCGGCACCGACAGCACTGCCGTACTGACCGATTTACGCCGCCACATTCTCTCTCAATTCAAAAACTTGCCTATTGCTGGCGAATATATGCATCGGGATATTTTCGATATTACCGAGGTTTATGGCAAAGACACTTTTATCATGATCGACAAACTGGGTACCGACAAGATGCCGGATTTTTTCACCGCCAAGGGAAAGTTTGATACGAAAGCCAACAAGGTCCCTTTTCTGCCATCTAATTTCAGCGATCGTGTGATGCAGTGTCTGAGTCGCGCCCTGCCTAATCATTTGCCACCGCGCATGAAAAAGTATCGCGACCGCTATGAGCATCATCTATTGCTTAAAATGTCTGGTGAGGGCGTGGCCGAAGCGCAGAACTTTTTGACCCATTTTTTTGCCGAAAACGACGGTGACTTTTTTGTCTGTAGTGCCGATGAAGGCAAAAAGGCATTTCTGCACCGTTTCGCGGCCGCTGGAGCTGCGGTTCGCTATCACGCAGTTCATGATAAGGAAGTTGAAGATATTCTGGCGCTTGATATTGCCTTACGCCGCAACGATCGTGACTGGTTTGAAGTTCTTCCGCCTGAAATCGACCAGCAACTGGTGGCAAAACTTTATTACGGACATTTTATGTGTCACGTATTCCATCAGGATTATATCGTCAAGAAAGGTGCAGACAGCATCCGGCTGAAACATCAGATGCTGGAAATTCTGGATGCCAAAGGTGCGGAGTATCCGGCAGAACACAATGTCGGCCATCTTTACCTTGCTAAACCGCATCTGCGCGAGTTTTACCAACAGGCAGATCCGACAAACAGTTTTAATCCTGGCATTGGCAAGACCAGCAAGCAAAAGGATTGGCAGAACTGAGCAAGGCTTTGAGTCAATAGATATTTGTGAGGGTAGAGTTGGAGTTGAATTTAAAGTTGGATTTGAGTAGATCAATATTTGAGTAAATAGAGTAAAGAAAATCCCCGTCAGGCAAGTACCCGGCGGGGATTTAGTGGACTTCAGTTAATACGTTAATAATTTGTCCTCAATTAGAAAATTCGTGAACCGTATCCCCACATAATCACCGTAAGCGCCAGTAAAAACTCTAGCACCAGCACACCCATCGCCAGCGTTGAACTGGAGAACAGGAAGCCTTCACGATGGTCAATCTCCAGAAAGTTGGGGATCCCCAGATACAGCAGATAACCGCTGTAACACAGGCCTATCAGGCCGACAAAAAGACACAGCCAGACTAATGGATACAACGCGACGATCCCGCTGAGAAACATCGGTGTTGCCACATAGCCAGCGAACACAATACAGCTGTTCAGGCTGGGCCGACTTTCATACCGACGCGCCATCCAATAGATGATTCGTCCCATTAGCGCTACGGCACAAAGGATTAATACATAGAAAACTGCTGCAATAGAAGCTGCTGTGAGCAAGGAGATTTGCAGATTCTGCCCATCACCAAAATTCCACCCAAGCTGTGTGGTACCAATAAATGAACACACAACAGGAATGGCTGCCATCAGCAGGACATGATGAGAATAGACATGTGAAACCGTTTCATGTTCACGTTGAATGCGTTGTAATTCGGGACCTGGATGAGACATTAGTCCCCAGACATGATTTACCATGATGCACCCCCTTGCCCGCTGGCAGTCGCCTACAGCGGCCCATTTTAAATCCTTTCGCTCTGTAAACTCTCACTTGCGACAGAGATAAAAAGGTGGCGACCTTATGAACAAGTATAGCGTGTGCTGACTCAGGCGCGAGTTGAGGAAAAAATGTTTTTAAGCAGAATAAAAAAACGCGCTGCAACATGAGCTTGCAGCGCGTTTTTTATGATCTCAAGGTGATTCAGACAGTCTGTTCCTGCAGCCAGCCGACGCGCATTTCTGGCACCGAGTGCAGCAGCTGGCGAGTATAGTTATCCAAAGGCTCCGCCAGCGTAATGCTCACCGAACCGTTACGCACAATCTCACCTTTGAACAACACTGCCACTTCATCTGCGACTTCGCGTACCACCTGCAAATCGTGGGTAATAAACAGATAAGCGATGCCAGTCTGGCGCTGAATATCGCGTAGCAGCGCCAGGACATCGCGTGCCACTAGCGGATCCAGCGCCGAGGTCGGCTCATCGCAGATAATCAGTTTAGGCTCGGCGGCCAATGCGCGAGCGATACACACCCGCTGCTTCTGTCCACCGGACAGCGCTGCCGGATATCGCGCCGCCAGCTCGGGATCCAGGCCGACCTGTTGCAGCAGCTGGCTGACCCGAGCGGTACGCTCCTCGCGCCCCAATGAGGTAAAGCATTGCAACACGCGTGAGATTTGCTTGCCAATAACCTCTTTGGGATTGAGCGCGGTATCCGGTATCTGGTGAATCAGCTGGATATCACGCAGCTGCTGGCGACTGCGCGCGCGCAGCCCGGCACTGAGAGGCTGGTTATTGAGGCTGACCCGCCCGTTTTCCGCCGGGTGCAGCCCGCAGATAACCTTACCCAGCGTCGATTTACCGGAACCCGATTCGCCAATCACCGCCAGCGTCCTGCCGCGTGGAATAGACAAGTTTAGATTTTTTAACACCGGATGTTGATGGTAGCGCGCGCTGATATTTTCGATGCGTAGCAGCTCTGGCTGGTCCATGGGCAACACTTCCCGCCGTTCACCCTGCGCATTAAGCAGCCGTCGGGTATAGTCTTGTGACGGGGAATTCAGGAGTTTTGTCGTTGCCGCGTGCTCGACCGTTTTTCCGTGTTGCAGCACCATGATGCGATCGCTGATTTGCGCCACTACCGCAAGATCATGGCTGATATAAATAGCCGCGACGCCCGAGCGGTGAATAACTTCCGCAATCGCCTTGAGCACGCCGAGCTGGGTAGTGACATCGAGCGCGGTGGTCGGCTCGTCAAAAATCAGCAACTCAGGGCTGGCACACAGTGCCATGGCAATCATTGCACGCTGCAACTGTCCGCCGGAAACCTGATGCGGATAGCGATGATAAAACTGCGCCGGCTCGGGTAATCCCAGTTGAGTAAATAGCTCGATAGCCTTGGCCTGCGCGTGCTGACGCGACATAAGCCGATGTTTCAGCGTAGCCTCAATCACCTGCTCACCGAGAACAATTGCCGGATTAAACGCCGCCCCGGCGGACTGTGCTACGTAAGCAATTTTCCTGCCGCGAAGGGTCCTCAGCTTGCGCGATGACAAACGGCTCAGGTCGGTGTCCTGAAACAGGATCTTGCCAGACTCAATGCGCATGCCCTGACGACAGTGGCCGAGAATGGCCAAACCGATAGTCGATTTACCGGCCCCTGATTCGCCAATCAGCCCTAAGACTTCGCCGGCGTGTAAATCAAAGGAAACGTCGTCCACCAGCCGCCGTGGTGACTTATCGGTGGTCACAACCACCAGTTGCTCGACGCGCAGCAACAACGCTTTTTTTCCTCAACCATGATTGCCTCCCCACGAGCGTGAGGTGCCACTCATCAGCCAGTCGGCCACCGCATTGATCGCCAGCGCCAACAGTGCAATCGCCCCGCCTGGTACCAGCGCGGCCCACACGCCAAACAAGATGCCGTCTTTATTATCCCGCGCCAGTCCGCCCCAGTCGGCTGTCGGTGGCTGAATACCCAGTCCAAGAAACGACAGCGCCGACAAGAACAGCAAAATAAAGATAAAACGCAGGCCAAACTCGGCGATCAGCGTCTGGAGGGCATTCGGCAAGATCACCCGCCAAAGGATCCAGCCCAGGCTTTCGCCGCGCAGGCGCGCAACGTCGACAAACTCCATCACGCCAATCTCTACGGCCAGCGCACGGGCGACCCTCAGTACCCGGGTTGACTCCAGCAGGCCCAGCACCAGCGTCAAAGTGACGATGGTTTTGGGCAACACCGCCAGCACGATCAGCGCAAAAATCAGCGTTGGGATCGCCATGATCATATCGTTAATACGCGAAATGGTTTGATCCAGCCAGCCACCGCTCACCCCGGCGACAAAGCCGAGCGTGCAGCCGACCACAAAGGCCAGCGCTGCCGCCAGCGCCGTGACGCCCAGTGAGACTCGGGTTCCCCAAATCATGCGCGACAGCAAATCGCGCCCCAGATTGTCAGTCCCCAGGCGCAGCGTGGCGTCGGGCGCCTGCCAGGCCATGCCGATAACTTTGTCCGGCGAGTAAGGCGCCAGCCAAGGCGCAAAAATAGCAATCAGCACAAACAGGGTAAGCCCTGTGAGTCCCAAAATTGCCGTAGGTTTTAATGCAGGCATCTAAAAATTCCTTGTACTCAACTTAACGTTGGTGACGTAAGCGCGGATTAGCAACCAGTGCCAGCACATCGGCCAGCAGGTTTAACAGAATATAAATTCCTGCCAGCAGCAGCGCGCAGTCCTGCATCACCGGAATATCTCGTTTACTGATGCTGTCGACCATGTACTGCCCTAATCCCGGATAGACAAACACGTTTTCGACAATCACCACGCCGACCATCAGGTAAGCCAGGTTAATCGCTACCACATTGATGATCGGGCCCAGCGCGTTCGGCAAAACGTGTCGCCAGAGAATGCGCGAAGGAGTCAGACCTTTGAGCAGAGCGGTGTCGACATAGGCCGCGCTCTGAGCAGCAATCAGCGCCGCGCGAGTCATATTGCTCATGTGTCCAACAATCGCCAGCACCAGCGTGGCGCAGGGAAGCGCAATAGCCGTCAGTTTGGCGCTAAACGACATCGAATCAGACAGCGTGCTGTTGCTCGGCGCCCAGGCCAGCGTGATGGCGAAAATCAAAATCAGCAAATAGCCCGAGAAAAACTCCGGCAGAGCAACCGCGGCGCGGGCAATGCTGTTAAGCAGCGTATCAACCAAGCCGCCCTGATAGCGCACCGAAAGGAAACCAATCAGCAGCGCCAGCGGAACCGCAATCACCGCCGTGCATCCGGCCAGAAACAGCGTATTGCCCAGGCGGGTAAACAGCGGACCAGCGATCGCCTGGCGGCTGGTATAGCTAATACCGAAATCGCCATGCAGGATCCCCAGTAGCCAGCTGAGATAGCGGCTGACGGCCGGTTTATCCAGCCCTAGTTGCAGGTTGAGTTCGCGAACGGCGTCGGGCGTCGCGCTTTGGCCGAGAATAGCGGTGGCAGCGTTGCCCGGCAGCAGTTGAACGCCGATAAAGATCAGCAATGAGACGGCGAGCACCATCAGCACGCCATAGCCTAACCGCCAAAATACCAGGCTTAATAAAGATGAACGGCCCGAGGGCCGTTGCGTAATCATTTCAGTCATCACTTTACTCGCTCAGGGAAAGGCGTCTCAGCTTTCGATCCAGACTTTTTCTGCCGCGCGATTGCCGCTCAGCGGCATGCCTGGCACCGAGGTGAAGCCTTTAATTTTGCTTGAACAGCCGTCAAGCGCATCGGCATACAGCGGGATAATTTCACTGCCCTGATCGACCAGCATCACCTGAATATCGTGATAAATCTGTCTGCGTTTGGTCTCATCGGCCTCACCACGCGCGGCCTTCACCATCGCATCGAAGGCAGGCACGTGCCAGGCGGATTCGTTCCACGAGGACTGGCTGGTAAACACCAGTGACAGCATCGCATCGGCAGTTGGACGACTGGCCCAGTTGGATGAAACGAAGACTTTTTTCTGCCACACATCGTTCCAGAAGGCGTCATCAGGGACGTGATCGACGTTGAGCACGATTCCCGCCTTGGCGGCAGATTGCTGGTACAACTGGGCGGCATCGACCGAACCGGGGAAACCGGCGTCGGCGACCGACAGGGTCAGTGGACCGCTAAAGCCCGACTTCTTCCAATGAAAGCGCGCCTGGTCCGGGTCATAAGGACGCTGCGGAATATCTTTAGCGAAATAGCGGTTAGACGGGAAGAACGGGTTGTCATTGGCCACGCTGGCGTAGCCGCCGAGCACGGTATCGATAATCTGCTGGCGATCGATGGCATATTTCAACGCCAGACGGCCATCAACGTTGTTGAACGGTGCCAGATTCGACAGGCCCGGGAAGGTGTAAATAGCGCTGTCTTTGGCGCGGATCAGCTGGATATTCGGCATATGCTGAATACGCCCGACAATGCGCGGATTAACGCGGTTAATCAGCTGCGCCGAGCCACTAACCAACGCGGCAACGCGAGCGGTTGAATCGTTCATCGCTAGCGTTTCGACAGAATCGACGTGGCCGCGGGCGCTGTTCCAATGATTAGGATTGCGCTTGGTTAGCGTCGTAACGCCGGGTTGGAATTTCTCCAGGATAAAGGCACCGGTGCCAATACCTTTATCGAAGCTTTCGTTTTCGGCGGTCACCACGAAATGCACCGCGCTCAGCAGCCAGACAAACTCGACGTCGGGCGCGTTAAGTTTAACAGTAACTTCATGGTCGCCGGTCGCGGAAATAGACACCACCGGATCGAGGTAGCCTTTGACCGGTGAAGTGGACTTCTCACCCCGGTGGTGGTTGAGCGAATACACCACGTCTTTCGCGCCCAACGGACGGCCGTCGTGGAACTGCACGCCGGAACGAATTTTCAGGATCCAGGTTTTGCTGCCATCGGCCGATGACCAGGACTCCGCCAGTGACGGCGCTAAATCGCCCTTCTCGTCAATTTCTACCAGGCTATTGAAAATCTGCGAACCAACAAAATACATGTAGGTTTCAAACCAGAACGCCGGGTCGAGGCGGTCGGTGCTTGAGGCGTTATCGATGCCGACCACCAGATGGCCGCCCTTTTTAGGGACGGTAACCTCGGCGGCAAACGCGTTGGCATAGGGCCACAGTGAGCTGGTAGCCGCAGCGGCGGCAACGGCCCCCGCGCCTTTAATAAACAGACGACGATCTATCATGACTTTCCCTTAATATGGGCTAAATTGAGTTAATTTTATTGTTATATCAAGACGATTTGCTAGAAACCCTCTGCTAAAACTTTCGGCTAAGGGCTTAGCGATTAGGGCTTATCGCTGAAAGTCAGCCAGTGCCTGGCTCAGCGCTGCAATATGCTCTGGCCCGATACCGCAGCAGCCGCCTATCATCGTGGCACCCGCCGCCACCCACTGTTCGGCAAAACGGAGATACCCTTGTGGGTCGGTGTCTGTACGCAATTCGCTCAACCCTTCGTTGGCGCCGCGTCGGTTATCGGCAGGCTCAAAGGCGTTGGCATAAACGCCAATCTCCACGGCTGAATTCTGCCGATTGGCGGTTTGACGGGCCTCGGCCACCGCGCTGGCCATCACTTCCGGGCGGCTACAGTTAAACAGCACGGCTTCGGCCGACAGGCGCAGCGCAGCAGTCACCGCATCGCCGATCGTTTCACCAGAGCGCAGCAGCGCCTGGCCTGACTCGTTTAACTCATCGCGCAGCGTAAACGACAGCCACAGCGGTTTTGAGTCGTCGCCAACAACCTCACGCACCAGCTCAACTTCAGCTATCGAGCTTTGTGTTTCGGCCAGCCAGAAATCGACGTACTGGCGCAAACCCGTCACCAACACCTCAAGCAAGGCTTTGGCTTTCGCAGCATCAAACAGGTCTGGGCGATAGGAGCCCAGCACCGGCGGCAGTGAACCGCCAACCTTAACCGCAGAGGCGGCGGCATCCGCGGCATCGCGAGCCAGTTGGCCTGAAAGGGCAATCAGTTCGGCACCACGCTGGGCAAACACTTCATCACCGACGTGAAAAGGCACCACCGCGTAGCTATTGGTGGTGATCGCCTGCGAACCTGCTGCAATGAAGGCATCGTGCGCCTGGCGAACGAACTGCGGAGCCTCCATCAGGGCTAGCGCAGACCATTCAGGTTGACGAAAAGGAGCGCCCATCCGCGCCAGTTCACGGCCCATGCCGCCATCGAGGATCACAATTTTTTTACTCATTTTTTATTAGATTGTCCGTGATTGGTCGTCGGTTCGATTGATATTTTAAACTGCCCACACTCTACAAAACGCAGATTTGGATGTCTAGATATCTTTATGGATAGAAGGATGCGATTTATAGATTAACTAATAGTGCTGGCTAAATAAGGGGCCATTTCGATTTGATATTGCAGAGGGGAAACTTGATTCGAGCTATGCCGGTTTATGGCGGATAAAGCCCTGACCTAAAGACCAGGACTTTGTAAGCAATCTAAAGGCTCCCAAATGGGAGCCTTTTCATTTTCAGCGTGTTAGCAGAATGATTACTTACTGGCAGGAGCCGGGTTATGCAGAGCTGCATCACCCATTAACAGTTTACGAGCGTCAGCAGCCTGAGACGCGCTAACCATTGGTGCAGCGTTGCCCCAACTGTTACGCACGTAGGTACTGACATCAGCAGCCTGCTGATCGGTCAGCTTCCAGCCAAACTCAGGCATTGCTGCGCTGGTTGGGTTGCTGTCCGTCGCCGCGCCCTGTGCGCCTACCATAATCACGTGCAGCACGTTGGTTGGAGCCTCGGCCTGCAATGCGTTGTTGCCTTTAAGTGCAGGCACCATGTTGCGCACGCCTTCGCCGTTAGACTGGTGACAAGCCGCACAGTTGCCGAGGTAAACTTCTTTACCACGAGCCATCACATCCTGGCTATTAACCAGCGTTTGTGTCTCGTCTTTGCTACCTGGCAAGCTCTTCAGATAAACAGCAATCGCCGTTAAATCTTCCTTGTTCAGGTGTTGCAGAGAGTTGTGCACTGCTTCAGCCATTGGACCTGCTGCTACGGTTTTGTCGTTAGCACCGGTTTTGAGGTAATCCACCAGCTCTGCATCGCTCCACGCGCCAACGCCCTGACGGGTATTGCCAGTGATTTCTGGAGCCAGCCAGCCTTCCAGCTGAGAACCTTGCAGGTGAACGCCAAAGTTATCGGCACCCAGCAGGTTTTTAGGCGTATGACACGAAGTACAGTGCCCCAGACCTTCAACCAGATATGCGCCACGGTTCCATTGATCCGACTGTTTAGGATCGGCTTTAAACGGTGCGTTATCCAGGAACAGCAGGTTCCAGCCCAACATCATCAGGCGAATGTTGTACGGGAACGGCAGGTTGGTTTTAGGACCGTCGTAATGCACGGCAGGCACGGTATCCAGATAAGCTTTGAGATCTTTCAGATCGCCATCGCTAACCTGGGTATACACGTTGTAAGGCATCGCCGGATACAAATTCTCTCCGTGAATCCCCTTACCTTTACGCACCGCATCCATAAACTGCTGATCGGTCCAGCCACCAATCCCGGTATCTTTATCCGGGGTGATGTTAGTGGCATAAATCACACCAAACGGCGTGCTCAGCCCTAATCCACCAGCAAACGGTTTGCCGCCCGGCGCAGTGTGACAAGCCACGCAGTCACCGGCCTGCGCCAGATATTTACCACGCTCAATGGCCGTTGTTCCGGTCATTCCTGTTGAAGCTGGTGCCTGGAAGGTATAAGTCTGATGGGCGTTATGCCAGGTTTTATAACCGACAAATCCCAGACCCACTACAGCCACTACGCCAACAACAGAAGCTATCGTCTTCTTAACGCCCATGCTTACACCCTCACCAAAGGACCAGGAGATTTCAGATACTGAGTCTTGATAGCCTCAGCCGCCCAGAGGGTCAGTGCAGCAACGGTACCCGTCGGGTTATAACCGCCGTTGTTAGCAAATGCCGATGCGCCACAAACGAAGACGTTGTGCACATCCCAGCTTTGCAGGTAACGGTTAACTGCGCTGGTTTTAGGGTCATCGCCCATACACGCGCCGCCGGTAGTGTGCGAAGACAGGTTATCCATAGGGGAGAAGTGAGCGGCTGTAGGTTCTTGACGAACCACGGTTTTAGCACCCATCGCATGACCGATTTCAACAGAACGGTCAGCCATGAACTTACCAGAACGCTTGTCATTTTCGATCCAGTCGAAGGTCACACGCAGCAGAGGCTGGCCGTGACGGTCTTTGTATTCTGGATCCAGGTCGAGGAACACGTCGCGGTGTGGATAGCTATTGCCCATCACATACACCGAGTTGTAGTTTTGATAGCTATCTTTCGCCGCCTGCTTCCATTTGGAACCCCACTTCGGCGTGCCCGGAGGCACAGCACCTGACAGGGTGATCGGACGACCATTGGTGGAGTGAACCAGTGCTACGCCACCGCCAATGAAATCGTGGTTGGTGTGGTCGAAGTTATCACTGTTGTAGTCATCAACCGCCTGCGCCAGAGCGCCCGCGCCGATGAACGGGTTCAGATTTTCGTTTTCGAAAAATACGCCAGCACCAGAAATAGTCTGATAAGCATAGTTACGACCCACAACGCCTTCACCGGTTGAATGGTTGTAAGGCTGACCAATGCCGGACAACAGCATCAGACGAACGTTATCGAACTGATAAGCAGAGATAACGACGATATCAGCAGGCTGTTCCCACTCCACGCCGTCGCTGCCGATAAAGGTGACACCCGTTGCTGTTTTACCGTCCGCAGCTTTGTTAACGCGCAGAACTTCTGAATCGGTGATCACCGAGAAGTTTGGACGCTGCATTACCGCAGGCAGGATACAGGCGTTCGGGCTACTCTTCGACCAGTTACCACAGCCGAAGAATTCACAGTAACCGCAGTAAGTACACGGCGCCATGTTAATGCCCAATGTGTTGGTGTACGCACCCGAAGTATTACCGGCTGGAACCGCAAACGGGTGCAGACCCATCTCGCGAGTCGCCTTGTCGAAAATCATCGACAGTTGAGTACGTTTCAGCGCAGGCAGCGGATAATCACGACTACGTGGACCCTCGAAGACGTTGCCGCCGTCGATTTTTTCACCCTTGATGTTACCGGCTTTACCTGAAGTCCCGGCAAAACGCTCAAACTTGTCATAGAACGGCTCGAGGTCGTTATAAGTTACGCCCCAGTCCTGAACCTGCATGCCTTCCAGGAACTTGTTTTTCCCGTAACGCTCAACGGTATTGGTATAAGTCTGGAAGTCATTCGGCAGGAAGCGCCAGGTCATGGCATTCCAGTGGGTACCCGCACCACCTACGTTCATACCGAACTGATAAGTATTGAACTCACGCAGCGGCAGAGCTTGCTGAATAGGGTTGTTACGGAAAGTCATGGTCTCAACGGCGGTCGGCTGCAAAATTGCGCGGCGGCTGATGAAACGCAGTTCGTCGGTGTCGATAGTTGTTGGGAAATCAGTGCTGGTATCGCGCCATGAACCACGTTCAATCGCGACGACGTTTAAACCTGCCTGCGTCAATTCGTTAGCCATCAACGAACCTGCCCAACCCAGACCGACGATAACCGCGTCGACCTTCTCTCTTACTTTGCTCATAAAATTGTCTCCAGGTGAATCTTATGCCCGCTCAATGACCGGCTTTATTATGATTCTTTGTAGTTACTGACCATGCTGATAGGAACGATGTGCAGGTCTTCGCCACGACGGTCAATCACGTCACGGAAGTCATATTGCGCACCAGGGAAGCCCAGCATTTTCCAACTCGCCATATCTTTGTTGCCGCCATAGATTGGGTCAGCAAAGAAGCCTTCACGCATATTCTGGATAAGCTGTGAGAAGAAGAATTTGCCGTTTACGCCGGCTAATGGAACATCACCCGTTTCTATTTTGCCCAGCAATTCATCCTGCTGCTCTGCGGTCAGCTCATTGAATTTTTTGCCGCTGTAACCGGCTTTAGATGCTTCGTTAATAGAAGCCAGGCCCAGGCGATAACGTTCTGAAGGGACGTCTTTAAACTGTGGGCCTGCTTGCGGTAAGCCGTCTTCTACGAAACGGCCGAGACGGTAAACGCTGACTGCGCTGCCGTAATCGCCTGCCAGTTGACGGTCAAGAAACACGGCGCAGCCTGCCTCTTTACCACCAATGCTCAGTTCATCGGCGGGAATGATACGGTCAGCGATGGCCTCGACCGTAGCGACCTCTTCCGGATTAAAAAACAACCAGTCACCGGCGACAACCGGTTTTGCTGGCCTGACGGCATGGACTACCCATGGCATACCGCCAGATATAATTTTGGCTTTAACTTTCAAGGCAGTACTGACTAACAGCACACCGAGGGAAGTCAGAAAATGTCTGCGTTTCACGATATTTCTCCTGGTTACGCACATTGCACGACGAGTGAAGACAGGAACCTCAACAAAAAGGCCCTGGAAAAAATGTGAAAAAGATTATACGGAGATGTTAGACGAAAGTAACCAATTTTGTACCATATGGTACATTAAAAAGTTCTTTTAAATCAAAATGATGGGGAATATGAATTATACACTCATAGTAAATAACATTTATTTACAGAGTATCAGCGCATTTAGCAGGCAATAAAGGCCTAATTAAACGGCATTTAAACGAAAGCCCTTTAATTAACTACGTCTTTAAACGTACCGAATAATACATCTGCTTTCAGCGGTCTTAAACCCCTATAAAAATAGATAGCATTTAGTGACAAAAATGCCACAGCTACCGGCAAAATCATTTACCTTTGTGAGGTCTCTTACATTTATCAGAGAAGCCATTTACTCGAGAATCTTGCAGGAGAAAAAATGCGTATAGATTTGCTGCACACTGCAGAAAGTAACATTGCCGTATTTACTGCGGCAGCGATTGAACTGAACATTCCCACCGAGTTTCTTCGCCACCATGTCAGGACAGACTTATTGCAGGCCTGTGAAGAGGCAGGCAGCCTGACGCAAACTGTTTGCCAGCAAACCGCCGAATATCTTCTAAAGCTTGCCGAGAAATCCGATGCAGTGTTATTAACCTGCTCGACGCTAGGCCCAGCTGCCGAGCTTGCCGCACAACAAACCACAGTCCCAGTCTTACGAGTTGACCGGGCTCTGGCTGAAACCGCGTTGGCATCGACAGGTAAAATCGCCGTGCTATACGCAGTCCAGACAACAAAAGGCCCTACTGCAAAGTTGTTTAGTGAGGTTCAGGGCGATAAATCAGCCGATATCCGCTTTGACTGGGTCGCTGATGCCTGGGACAGGTTTAAAGAGGGAAACAGTGACGCATATTTACAGTTGATTGCGGCAGCAGCAGACAACGCTTATCAAAACGGTGCAGAGGTCGTAGTTTTAGCCCAGGCATCGATGGCAGGCGCGGCAAATCTTACCCAGTTTGGAAAACCGTTAACGAGCCCACAGTGCGGACTTCGCGCAGCAATGGCGCATGAAAATGCTTGAAAAAATAAAGCGTAGATTGGTGGCTTGAAAGGAATTTTTCCAGACAGGAACTATACTTGGGTAATGAATATCATTGAATCAGCGATGCTTATTCTGCGCAGTATCTACCCAAGGAGAAAATATGAAAATCTTACTATGGATTATTGCCATTATCTTTATCGTAGGCCTGCTGACCATCACTGGCGTGTTTAAACTTATCTTT
Organism: uncultured Gammaproteobacteria bacterium; assembly: GCA_963747655.1. Taxonomy (GTDB): domain Bacteria; phylum Pseudomonadota; class Gammaproteobacteria; order Enterobacterales; family Enterobacteriaceae; genus Rouxiella. The sequence continues at coordinate 284,245 of CAVVFS010000003.1, forward strand.
TAAATTCCCGAGTCTCGGTACCTCTACACAAAGTTCTCTACCCAATGTTCTCTAAGATTGTCTATCCGGCGCGTTACGTTGCCGGATAGACTGCTATATCGGAAAGACTGCTTAATAACTCTTGATCAATAACTTCCTAATCAATAACTTTCTGATCAATAAACTAACTCCCTGATCAATAAACTAAAGTTAGTCAGCCGCCTCTTCTTCCGTTGGCTCGGTACGGCGCTGATCTTTCTCTTTACGATAGACCTTGGCAATTTGTGGTACCGGCACACTTTTACCGGTTTCCATCCAGGTACGCAGACGAGCGGCATCGGCAAACGCAGTATATTTGCCGAACGCGTCCAGCATTACCAAGGTGACAGGCTTGCCGTTAATCACGGTACGAATCGCCAGACAGTGCCCGGCATCGTCCGTGTATCCGGTCTTGGTCATCTGAATATCCCACTTGTTACTCATAATCAGATGATCGGTATTGCGAAACGGCAATGCGTAGGATGGATTGCTAAACACGGCGGTTTTTGTCTGAGTGGTGCTCAGTTCACCGATCAGCGGATACAGGCGCGTAGCCATTAACAGGCGAGTCAGGTCACGCGCGGTAGAAACGTTGTGAATCGACAGCCCCGTTGGCTCCACGTAATGCGTATGGGTCATGCCCAGCGCTCTGGCTTTGGCATTCATTGCGCGAATGAATGCGTCGTAGCCGCCAGGATAATGCGCAGCCAGGCTTGCTGCTGCACGGTTTTCTGAAGACATCAGCGCCAGCTGGATCATCTGACGACGAGAAATTTCACTACCGACTTTAACGCGAGAGAATACGCCGCGCATCTCAGGAGTGTTATGGATATCAACCGAAATAACTTCATCCAGCGACTGGTGGGCGTCAAGCGTCACCATCGCCGTCATCAGTTTTGTCAGGGAGGCAATCGGCCTGACCTGATCAGGATCGCGGGAATAAATCACTTCGTGGGTTTTAAGATCAACCACCATGGCGCTGCCAGAAGCGATTTGTACAAGAGGAGCAACAACCGGCTGCGTTCTGCTGCCAGCCATGGCGTCAACAGGCATCATCATGCTTGCATTGAGGGCTAAAAAGCTCAGTACCAAAAGACGGATTTTCACATGCATTGCTCTGTATTTAAAAAAGTTGTCATTAATATAACGGTGAAGACTGCGTGCGAATTATAAGGGAGGAAAATACTCTGCGCACTCGGATTTAGTCGGCACATTTGTGACAAAGTCTGTCACAACATATTTATTGCATCAGATGTACTCTGCGCTTCACGGTAAGTGAACACTTTCATAGCGGCTGAACAAAACCTCTACAAGATTCCTCTGATACTCGTTATTTAAAATCCTTATAGAACTCCCTGATAGAACTAATAGAAGAATCTGAAACGAGTCATTCAATAATCTGAACCTGGTAATATAAGAAAATGCACTGACCTGAAATGCCGGGATAGATTGACCCGCTAAATCATCTTGCCCATATTACAAACTCTGTGTGCATTAGAAAAAGAACCATAAATATGGCGTTATCTCCCCTTCCTCCTTTACATACCCTGGTGGCCTTTGAAGCCACGGTGAGACTCGGCAGTTTTACTCGCGCCGGAGAAGAGCTTAATCTGACCCAAAGTGCGGTAAGTCGCCAGATTGCCACTCTTGAACAATCTCTCGGACGAACCCTGATCCTGCGTCAACATAACGGACTGGCGTTGACCACCGCCGGCGAACGTTATTTACAACGGGTACGTTATCTGCTCGAGGAATGCGCCGATGCCACGGCGAGAGTGATGAAACATGTTGGAGAAAACGAGATAAATATTGCCTGCTCATCAGGCATTGCACAGTTTTGGATCCCCGAGCGACTGAGTGCGTTTCGCAAAGCCTACCCGGATATTCGTTTCAATGTGATCATGCGCGACGGCATAAGCACGCTGTCGAGCTTTGAGTTTGACGTCGGGATGTATTACCTCAAGCAGAGCAATATTATTCATTTTGATACGATTCGCCTGTTTGACGAGGAAATTTTCCCCGTTTGCTCGCCGCAATATCTGGCTGGAAAAGAAGCTTTTACGCCACAAGAGCTGTCGCAGAAAACTCTTTTAGTGCTTGAGGATGCCCAACACCAGTGGCTTGGCTGGCAAGAGTGGCTGGATCTTAACGAACTGCCGCCGATTAACCTGAGCAACACGCTGCGTGTCAATCATTATCCCCCGCTGATTGAGCTGGCGATTCAGGGAGTTGGCGTTGCGCTGGCCTGGAAACGTATTATTGATAGACCGCTGAAACAGGGAAGTCTGGTCCGCGCCTGTGCAGCGTCGGCGCAACAGGGCGGAGGTTTTTATCTGGTGACACCGCAACAGCGCCATGAAAGCCGAGCTACGAGACTGTTCAAACGCTGGTTGCTGAAATATGAAGGCCTGCTACCTCAGCAATAGAATATATAACTTATTAATTTATAAAACATTAATTTATAATCACTAACTTATAAGCCCTAATTTATAAATTGATAAGGCGTAAATAATTTCTCTCCCAGCCAGGGATAACGAGTCGGGATAGTCTCCAGCGGTTTTCGCACATAGCTTGTGGCTTCCCGGACATTCCCTTTACCGCTGTAAACCGCATAATTCGGATACGGATAAATGGGCCGCGAAGAGGCTTCTTCAGCAATATAATCGAGCCGCATATCGCCTTGCAGCGCCTTAGTGACTATTTTGCTTTTCTGCCCTGGCAATGCCTGATAAGTAACGAGCGCATCAGGCGCTTTGCCCTGCTCAACCCATTGCAGCATTGGCGTCAGGAAATCTACCTGGCTCGGCCCTTCGCCCGTTGAACAGTGATAAACGCCGGGCAGCATATAAAGGCGTTCAAATTTATCACGCGTGACCGTGCCCATGGTCTGCCCTATCGCCAAATGATAAGCCAACGTATTCAATGGCGTAATGCTCGGATCAGCCCAGCCATGCCATAAAATCAGCTTACCTCCCGCGGCGTAAAACGCTTGCAGACTAGAGTTGCTGGAATCATACAGCGGGTGAAGCTTGGTCAGCTCAGCCAGCGTTTGCTTAGTAAATTTCAGGTCTTTCAACACGAAGCTTGCCGGAGGATTTTTCTCGTAGTTGAGATATTTTAATGTCGAAAGTGCCACGCCTTGGCTGTAATTGAGATCGCCGGCTTTTCTAGGTACAAATAGTCCCGCCCAGGCAAGTTCCGAACCGGGTAATGGGCCGCCCACAGTCAACCGCTCACCTGTCGCGCTATCTCGCGGGCCGCCGTAGATTTTACGTAACGCAATGATTTGCTGGTCTGACAAACAGTCTCCACTGGCAATATTATCCGCACTGAGGCTCGTACAGCTTAATACCGAGGGATCAAAATGACAGCTTTGCGGATCGGAAATCAGCCCGTCTTGTTGGCCATCCTGCGCATCGCACTGCGCCAGCACCGCGCGATGGATCACCGGCAACTGACGAGCGGTGATAATCGCATTGCCACTGGCATCGGTATTGGAAATCGCTTCCCAACCGTGGTCTAACGCCTTGTGCACCTGGAAATTATTGACCGGCGCACCGGCAATGATCCCATTGAAATCCAGAGGATAGCGCTCAGCCTCGGCCAACGCTTCACGCCCGCCGTCGGAACATCCACTGAAATAGGAATAAGTAGCAGCGCGTCCATAATAGGCAGTGATGAGTTTTTTGGTCGCCACGCTGGTGAGATGCACGCTGCGATAGGCAAAGTCGCGCCTTTTTTGCGCGTTATTACCAAAATCCGCCTCGCCGACGACGTGTCCCATATCGGTAGCAGCAATAACAAAACCGCTGGTCTCGAGCGGTTTACAGCCTGCCGCGCCGTCAAGCTGTAGCAGTACGCGTCCGCAAAGCCCACCGCAGCCAACTTGCAAATATCGTTGACTCCAGCTGTTTATTGGCAGCAACACGGTGAAATTGATCGTCGGCTTGAGCAGGCCTTTGACTTCACAAAAAGTATCGCCTTTGACGACTTCCCTGACCGACATCACCCTACTTCCCGGCCCGCCAATGGTTGAGAGGTCAACGTTTGCAAGATTGGCACAGTCAATTACCGGCGACACAATAGCCCGAACAGGCGCAGTGGCAAGGGATTCGACGGCGGGTAATGGGCTAAGGAAACCGCTAATGACCAGCAGTAACAGTGTGGCAAACAATCTTTTGCAACGGGTGAAAAAATAGGTAGCGATTGTCACTGCTCATCTCTTGATTAAATTGCGCTCAGCCCCCTTTATAACAGCAAAAAATGCTAAAGCGATAATATCAATAATGCATGTTTAATTTTGTGTGAAGGTTTATTCCCGCAACGCATGGCGGCATGCGTGTTTTTCATTTCATTATTTCAAACAGATGACTGATGCTGCAAAAGCCTGCTCAGAGAAAAAGCAAGCTATTAAAAAAATAATATAACCAATATTCAAACACTTAATCACAATTTCACGACAGACGAGAGTACAAAAATTATGGCATCCTCAACCAACACCTTCCTTTTTACCAATGCCAATCTGGTCGACGGCAATTCCGATCAACCTCTAAAAAATTATCAATTATTAATTCGTGATGGCCGCATCGCCGACATCTCACCGAGCACTATTGATGCCAGCGACGCAATCGTTATCGATTTGGCGGGCAAAACCTTAATGCCGGGTTTGATCGACTGCCATGTGCACGTCGTCTCCAGCAGTGCCAATCTGGGTGCGAATGCATTGTTGCCGGACTCCCTGGTCGCTGCTCGCGCGGCAAAACTGATGAACGAGATGTTGATGCGCGGTTTCACTACCGTGCGTGATGTTGGCGGTGCAGATTATGGCTTGAAACAGGCTCAGGAAGAGGGATTAATCAACGGCCCGCGTTTGGTTATCTGTGGCAAAGCGCTGTCACAAACCGGCGGACACACTGACTATCGCGGCCGTTTTGACCGCCGCAATGTCGATTTCTATGCTCAGAAACTCGGCGCATTAGGCCGTGTCTGCAACGGCATCGACGAAGTTCGCAGCGCAGCACGTGAAGAAATCAAAGGCGGCGCACAATTTATTAAAGTGATGGCCAACGGCGGCGTTTCATCACCTAGCGATCCTATCGAGTTTCTGAGTTTCTCCGTGTCTGAGCTCGAAGCTATCGTAGAAGAAGCCAGCAATGCGCAAACCTACGTCAGCGCCCATCTTTACACTGACGAAGCCATTCGCCGCGCGGTGGATGCCGGGGTACTTTCCCTGGAACACTGTAATCTGATCACGCCTGAAACCGCCGCCCACGCTGCTGCGAAAGGCGCGATGGCCTGCCCGACGCTGGTCACTTACGAGATGCTAAAACTCGAAGGCGCACAGTATGGTTTGCAGCCAGATTCAATCGCCAAAATTGACGACGTCCGTCTGGCGGGCCTCGATAGCCTGAAAATCATGTACGAGGCCGGTTTACCAATGGCCTACGGCAGCGATCTGTTGGGCGATATGCACGTTCATCAGTCTGGAGAATTCGAGATTCGTTCTCGCGTGCTGCCTGTGGCAGAAGTGATTCGCAGCGCGACGGGTTTAGCCGCGAAACTGCTGCGTATGGAAGGAGAGATTGGCTGCCTGAAAGTCGGTGCCAGCGCGGACCTGATTGTGGTTGACGGTTGCCCGCTCAGCGATATCACGTTGCTCAGCGAGCAGGGAAAACATATGCCACTGATTATTCGTCAGGGCGAAGTGGTGAAAGATAGCGGACTGCTGTCGCGCTGATCTATTGCGCATGATCTATTGCAAAGGGAATAGATTGCAATAAAGGCATCAGGGCAGCTTCAGGCTGCCTTGTTCAGGCTGTCCCCTTCTATCCGTTGAGAACGCCACTATGTCATTGTTACCCCGTTTAGACCGTTTACCTTTAAGCGCCCCTCACTATTTTCTGCTGTTCATCGCCGGCCTCGGCTACACCTTTGACGGCATGGATATCGCCATTATCGCCTTCCTGATGCCCGCCGTTCACAGCGTTTGGGGGTTAAGCAGTGCCCAACTGGGGCTAGTCGGTTCTGCAACGCCAATTGGCGTCCTTTTTGGGGCACTTATGGCGGGATATCTCGGCGACCGCATTGGCCGTAAAGCCGTGATGTGTTGGGCGTTGGCAATTTACTGTGTGATGACGATATTTGCCGCCATTGCGCCGAATTATCCAACCTTCCTGATCGCCCGCGTTTTGGCCGGCGTAGGCGTCGGCGCAGAAAGCGTCATTATAGCCCCTTATCTGAGCGAATTTATTCCACCCAAAAAACGCGGCTGGTTCATCGGTGCGCTGGCTGGATTTTTCTCGTTTGGATTCGTCGGCGCGGCGCTAATCGGCCGCTTTATCGTGCCCTCATTTGATGAAGGCTGGCGTTGGGCGCAGGTAATGACTGCTCTGCCTATTTTGATGTTGTTATGGTGGCGTCGAAGTTTGCCAGAATCACCGCGTTTTCTGCTCAGTCGCGGCAGAGTCAAAGAGGCCGAACAGGTTATTGTCACGCTTGAGAAAAAGGTCGAACGTTCTACCGGCCGTCCTCTGCCTGCCGTGCCGTTTTCAGAAGAGCCCGCAGACGTTGAGACACACACTGCGCCGCTGGGATTCTTCCGCTCGGTCAGCATGATGTTTACCGCCTCCATGCGCAAGCAAACCATCGTTATCTGGCTTATCTGGTTTGTGGTGACTTTCTGCTATTACGGATTTTTCGCCTGGATCCCTTCGCTGCTGATAGCCAAAGGTTTTACCATTACCAAAAGCTTTGAGTTTTCCATCATCATTTATATCGCGCAGATCCCGGGCTATTTCTCTGCGGCGTTGCTTTCCGATCGTCTCGATCGCAAGCACACCATTGCGCTGTATTTGATAGGCGGAGCGATAAGCGCCTGGTTCCTGAGCCAGTCTGGCAGTCATGTGTCTATTATCACCTCGGCAGCGGTATTATCTTTCTTCCTTAATGGCGCCTATGCCGGGCTGTATGCCTACACGCCGGAAAGCTTCCCGACGGCTATCCGCGCGACAGGCTGTGGTTTTGCCAGCGCCTTTGGCCGTATAGGCAGCATTATGGCGCCCACGATTATTGGGGTATTTTCGTCATCGCTGGGATTTGCGGGGGTCTTCACCATGACCACAACGGTTCTGCTGGCTGGAGTGCTGATTGTCATCATTTTTGGTGCGACGACCAAAGGGAAATCGCTGGAGAAAATTAATGCAGTCGCGGATAACACGAATTTAACGCAAACTTCTACCCTGTAATTCTATTGCAAAGGGCCACGGCAAGGTGGCCCTTTTATCACTCACAGTGCCTGAATCGCCAGTGAGATATCTTTTGAAGTATTCAACGATCGAACCTGAGTAAATACCTCGGTTGCTTCGACATATTCTTTGCGTAAATATCCCAGCCACTGCTTGATGCGCGCCACGTGGTATAAACCGGTATCACCCTGCTTTTCCAGATAGGTATATTTTTTTAGCAGGGTAATGACATCAGGCCACGGCATTTTCGGTTCATTATATTTTACTACCCGACTCAGGTTAGGCACGTTAAGCGCGCCACGCCCGATCATCACCGAATCACAGCCGGTCACCTGCATACACTGTTGCGCACTGGCGTAATCCCAAATCTCGCCGTTAGCAATGACCGGAATGCTCAGCCGCTGGCGAATCTCTCCGATCGCCTGCCAGTTAATGCGTTCAGCCTTATAACCATCTTCCTTGGTACGGCCATGCACGGTCAGCTCCGTCGCGCCAGCCTGCTGCACTGCGTCGGCGATTTCCAGCGTTTGCGCCAGCGAATCCCATCCCAGACGGATCTTGACCGTCACCGGCAACTCCGCGGGCACGGCCTCACGCATCGCTTTCGCGCCGAGATAAATAAGCTCGGGATCTTTTAACAAAGTTGCCCCGCCGCCGCTGCCATTCACCGTTTTAGAAGGGCAGCCACAGTTGAGGTCAACGCCCCACGAACCCAGCTCCACCGCACGTGCAGCATTTTCCGCCAGCCACTGTGGATACTGACCCAGTAACTGGACCCGAACCCGAGTACCGGATGGCGTAAGGCTGTTATTCAATAACTCAGGGCAGAGACGGTGAAACGATTTTACCGGCAACAGCATATCGACCACCCGCAAAAACTCAGTGATACAGAGGTCGTAATCGTTAACTTCGCTTAAAAGCTCGCGCACCAGCGGATCCAGTACGCCTTCCATCGGTGCCAATAATACTCGCATAGCCGCTCTACCCTTAAAAATGACGCGCAATAATACGGGCGAACGGCTTGCTAAGGCAATGGCGACTTACTTATCGCTGGGGCCTATTTATAATTGAGGCTCATTTTTAGCTGAAACCTATTTATAACTGAGAGTTTCTGGCTGTTCCGACGAAGAGGATTCGCGCGTGGCCCTGCGTGCGGTGATTATCGCAATGAGAGGCGCCAGCAAAAATGTTAGCGATAACCAGAATGCTGCCTGAGTTGCACCCTGAGCACCACCGATTGAATTGATACCGGCAAGATTAGCGACCGTTCCGGCCAACGCCGTGCCCATCGCGGCTGAGAAAGATTGCACAATGCTAATCGATGCCCCGGCTTTGTCTTTATCCTGCGGGCCGGCCTGTTGTAAAACGCGGGTCAGCAAGTGTGGCCAGCCGAGCCCGGTTGCGAAACCCAATAGCGTCAGCCCTGTTACAATGCCGACCATATGCAGCCAGGTTCCTTCTTCCACTCCCACTACCACCGGCAGTGAAACCAGCAGACAAAGCAGACTGACCAGCATAATCAGCGGGCCAGCCTTGATGGCTGCACTGCCACGCTTATCGCTCCAGGCCGCACTCCACATCTCGCCCACGGTCCATCCTACTGCCGCCGTGGCGGTAATATAACCCGCCAAAAGTGGCGTTTGCCCGTGCAGATGCTGTAAAAAATACGGCACGTAAATATCGTAACCCATGCCAATCATCAGCAATGACATGGTGGCAAACAGTGCACACAGCGGCGAGGAAAATGACAGCGCATTGCGCGGCAGCAGACGAACCGCACTGCTTGATTCTGTTTTTCGTAATCCCCACACCAGCAAAATTGCCGCCGCGATGCCCAATAGATTAACCCAGCAGTGAGAAGACAGGCTGCCTGCTGAGATAGCTAATACCGCGCTGGCTAGCAACATCAATTGTAATCGCGGTAAGGGTTCAGAAGGTGCCGATTTATGCTGACGCGCGGGCAGGCTTTTCCACACCAGCAAGGCAAACAGCAGCGTAATCGGTAATAACAGGCCAAAAGCATAACGCCAGGCGTGTAGCTCGGCAAAAACTCCGCCGATAGCCGGGCCAACCAGCGTTGCGACACCCCACATCGCAGAAATAAGCGCCATCGCTCGCGGCCACAGCTCCTCTTTAAATACTAAATTGACCATCGCATACGACAGTGCAAACAAAAATCCTCCCCCGAGTCCCTGCACCGCCCTGCCCAGCAATAATATTGGCATCGACGGTGCCACGGTACACAGAGCCGCGCCAAGCATAAAAATCGCCGTGGCATTGAGATAGGCCCAGCGCGGACCGCATCGGTTTAACAAACGCGCCGACAGTGCCGATCCCATAATCGCGCTTATTACAAACAGCGTGGTGTTCCAGGCATACCACGCCATTCCGCCGATATCCTGCACAACAGAAGGCAAGATTGTGATCACGATATAGCTGTTAGTGGCATAAAGCGCCACGCCGCTGCTGAGGGTAATCGCACTCCCTCGATTCTCCGCAGTAAATAAACTGCCCCATCCACTGTGATTCGCTGACATTGCTGGCATCCTTTTCGTCGTTCATCGTTCATCACAGAGGGATTGCAGTCCCAGAGTGATTGGCTTATATTAAAACAAGTTTTTACTTGGAATAATAATTCCTGATTAATCTAGGACTCGAACAACTAATATGTCAAGCAAAGACTTGGAAAATTCAGACGACGTTAAACAAAGCGTGGCCGAGCGATTATTAATGCTGCTTAAAACTCGTGGCGAGCTTCAAGCCAGCGATGCGGGCAAAATCCTGGGCACCACCGGCGAAGCCATGCGTCAGCAGTTTGTGAAGCTGGCAAAAGAGGGATTAGTCGAGAGCAAGGCTGTTTCACAAGGCGTTGGCCGACCGGTTCAGTACTGGTTATTAACTGCCGCCGGGCATGCTCGTTTCCCCGACACGCACGCTGATCTGACCGTGCAGCTGCTAAGAATGATCCGCTCGTCTCTGGGCGAGAGCGCGTTGGATCAACTGATTACCACGCGTGAAACCGAAACGTTGGGAAATTATCAAGAGGCAATGCTGGGCGCAGACTCGCTGGAGGAAAAGCTAACTCGATTGACGGCTCTCCGCACTCGCGAAGGCTATATGGCAGGATGGGAAAAGCAGCCGGACAACAGCTATTTGCTGTTTGAAAATCACTGCCCCATTTGCGCGGCAGCGGCGACGTGTCAGGGATTTTGTCGTGCAGAACGTGAGGTGTTTAGCCAGACGCTGGAGGCTAACGTTGAACGTACCGAGCACATTCTGCAAGGCGCCAGACGCTGCGCCTATCGGATTTGGTTGTAATTATTTCACTAAATCACAGGCATTAAAAAGCCCTCTTTAGAGAGGGCTTGAGTCATTAGATTCACCGGGCAATAACAGGATTAAGGTATTAGCAAAGCCCTTAAACCCGGTTTTTCTAAATTATTCGCCTGAAGGCTTACGGCTGCGACCCGCTGCTGAAGCGTTAGCGCCTGAACGACGCTGACCCGCATTCGCTGCGCTGCCACGGCTTGGGCGCGCTGGACGGCTTTCGCCAGAACCGTTACCGCCATTGCTACCGTTGCCGCTGCGCTGCTGACCATTACCGCCGGTACGCGGAGCGCCAGAACGCTGACCGCCGCCACCCTGACGTGGAGCACCGCGACCATTGCCGCCCTGACGACCGTTAACGATCGGCTCGGCTTTAATAGACGGGTCTGGCTCATAGCCAGGCAATGCAATGCGTGGAATTTCGCGTTTCAGCAAACGTTCGATATCACGCAGCAGTTTGTGTTCGTCTACGCACACTAGTGAGATAGCTTCGCCGGTAGATTCTGCACGACCGGTACGACCGATGCGGTGCACGTAATCTTCCGGTACGTTTGGCAGCTCATAGTTAACAACGTGCGGCAACTGGTCGATATCCAGACCACGTGCAGCAATATCGGTCGCAACCAATACGCGAATGCCGCCCGCTTTAAAATCGGCCAATGCACGAGTACGCGCACCCTGACTTTTGTTGCCGTGAATCGCAGCGGCAGTAATACCGTCTTTGTTCAGCAGCTCAGCCAGGTGGTTAGCGCCGTGCTTGGTACGAGTAAAGACCAACACCTGTTGCCAGTTGCCGGTACCAATCATTTGTGACAGCAGCTCTCTTTTACGACGCTTATCAACAAAATGAACGCTCTGCTCAATCTGAGTCGACGCGGTATTACGACGTGCAACTTCTACAGAAGCCGGATTAGTCAGCAATTTGCTGGCCAGTCCTTTGATTTCGTCAGAGAAAGTTGCAGAGAACAGCAGGTTCTGGCGTTTAGCAGGCAGTTTAGCCAAAACGCGACGGATATCGTGAATAAAGCCCATATCCAGCATGCGGTCAGCTTCATCCAGAACCAGAATTTCTACCTGGGATAAATCAACGGCTCTCTGGTGTTCCAGATCCAGCAGACGACCCGGTGTAGCGATCAGAATATCGACACCGCCACGCAGTTTCATCATTTGTGGATTGATGCTCACGCCACCAAATACCACCAGCGAACGCAGCTTCAGGTGTTTGCTGTAAGCGGTTACGTTTTCGCCGATCTGCGCTGCCAGTTCGCGGGTTGGCGTCAGGATCAACGCACGAACCGGGCGACGTCCTTGAATCGGAACGCTGGTGTTAAGAAGCAATTGCAAAACAGGCAGAGTAAAACCAGCGGTCTTACCGGTACCGGTTTGTGCGCTAGCCATCAAGTCACGGCCCTGCAACACAACAGGAATTGCCTGCTGTTGAATAGGCGTAGGTGAGTTATAGCCCTGCTCTTCAACAGCACGCAGAATGTCGGCACTCAGGCCGAGAGATCAAATGACATATAGGGAAAAACTCCAATCCACTCTAACCCGAACAGGTTCGGTGCAGTTTCAAGAATGGATGATCAGACGAGGCAAATGAGGCATTACCACGAGGATTCGGCACAAACTGCGGTGCGCCAGTTGAGGGGATTCTAACAGATAACCCGCCAATGCGCGCATTTATATGATTCAAGCTGTAAATGAGTCGGACTCAATCGATAAGCACGATATTTTGTTCGGCATAATCGCCTGTGCATAACACAGCATCTTAAAATGGCGTTTTCACGGCCGGTAAACCATCTTTTGCACGTCCTTCACAGCGTTAGCTTGCTATGCTTGCGGTGGTTAACTATTTCATCCTTAAGGCATCGCCGTCAAAATGGAAACCTGGAAACTTAATTTAATCTCTGCCTGGCTCGGCTGTTTCTTTACCGGTCTGGCGATGAGTGAAATCCTCCCTTTTCTTCCGCTTTACGTTGAACAACTCGGCGTTCACAACCATCAGGCCTTGAGCATCTGGTCTGGCGTAGTGTTCAGCGGCACGTTTGTGGTTTCAGCTATTGTCGCCCCACTGTGGGGAAGCTTAGCCGACCGCAAAGGGCGTAAGCTAATGATGTTACGAGCCGCGCTGGGCATGGGAATTGTGATGGTATTACAGGGCTTTGCGCAAAACGTCTGGCAGCTGTTTATCTTCCGTACCTTGATGGGACTAACGTCAGGATTTATCCCAAACGCCATGGCGCTGGTGGCTTCCCAGGTTCCGCGCGACAAAAGTGGCTGGGCGCTCGGCACACTGTCAACAGGACAGGTTGCCGGAGTCATTATTGGCCCGCTGCTTGGCGGATTTATGGCCGACAACCTTGGGCTGCGAACCGTATTCTTCATCACCGCTGGGCTGCTGTTTATCAGTTTTCTGATCACCCTGTTTTTGATTAAAGAACGCGTGGTGCCGGTCAGCAAAGCCAATCGGCTCAGCGGCAAAGCGGTGTTTAAATCCCTGCCTTATCCGATGCTTATGCTCAGCCTGTTTGTCACCACCATGATGATTCAGTTAGCAAACGGTTCGATTAGCCCAATTTTGACACTGTTTATTCGTAATATTTCCGGTAACAGCAGTAATATCGCCTTTATCAGCGGTGCTATCGCGGCAGTACCGGGAGTTTCTGCCCTGCTCGCTGCGCCCAAGCTTGGAAAACTGGGGGATCGCATCGGCGCGCATCGAGTGCTGATTGCAGCGTTGGTCTTCTGCTTTGTATTGTTCTGCTTTATGGCGACCATTACCACACCTGTGCAACTGGGAGTTCTGCGTTTCTTGCTAGGGTTCGGTGACGGAGCGCTAATGCCCGCCGTTCAGGCATTGCTGGTCAAATACAGCAGTGAGCAAGTGACTGGCCGCATCTTTGGTTATAACCAATCGTTTATGTATTTAGGCAACGTGGCAGGTCCGCTGATTGGTTCCGGCGTTTCAGCCGTGCTGGGATTCCGCTGGGTATTTTTGGTCACCGCGGTTCTGGTACTGTTTAATGCTGCACAGATTTGGTGGAGTTTCAGAAAGGTGCCGCAGGGCGTCAGAGTAAAATAGCCGTTAGAAATGGCATCTGATGGCCTTTTGAAATAGCCAGATGACGAAATGAAGATCAAAAAAAGGGAGCGGCGAACATAATGTTCATCGCTCCCTTTTTAATACTCCCTCGCTCAACACCAGCGAGGGAGGCAATCTACATTCAACTTATTTTCTGTTGCCGAAAATACGCAGCAGCATCAGGAACAGGTTGATGAAATCAAGATACAGAGTCAACGCGCCGACAATGGAATATTTGCGGAAGTTGTCTTTATCATTGACTGACAACTGCTCGCCGATGTTTTTCAGCTTTTGCGTGTCATACGCAGTCAGACCCACAAACACCAGCACACCGATGTAAGTCACTGCCCACATCAACGCCGTGCTTTTGAGCCAGATATTAACTACCGACGCCAACACAATACCGATCAGCGCCATAAATAGCAGACTGCCCATGCGGCTGAGATCGCGTTTAGTGGTGTAACCAAACAGACTCATTGCACCGAACATACCGCCCGCCACTACAAAAGTGCTGGCAATAGAAGAACCGGTATAAACGACGAAAATGCTCGAAAGCGTCAGCCCGGTCAACGCCGAATAGAGCATAAACAAGCCCGTCGCAACTGAGCCACTCAGGCGATTAACCATGCCGGAAATAACAAAAACCAAACCCAGCTGTAAAATGATCAGGCCGAAAAAGGTAATTTGGCTTGAGAAGATAAAACCGAGAATTGCAGGAGAACGCGAAGCGTACCAGGCAACAAAAGCCGTCAACAACAAACCACAGGTCATCCAGCCATAAACCTGAGCCATATAAGCCTGAATACCGCTGTTTGCGCGTTCTACTATTGAACCATTAGAGCGTGGATATCGATCCATGATGCTTACCTCTTACATGGAAGACAAAAACAAGGCTGAATATGCAGCCTACCGGTAACCTAAGACTATCATAAATTCCCACCGCCGGGTGTTACACCTGTTACGAGTAAACAGTTGGTTTACAAAGCGCAGCGACAGCGCTGATGAGCTTACTAGAGTCAATGATTCGGGCGAGCGAGTGAAGTCAACGCCGCTACAGTGCCTAGAAGCAGAAGAGCATTCCTCAAAGTCATAGGTGCTGTAGCAAGGCGGCAAAAGGAGCAAGTCCCAATGAGCTTACTCAAGTCAATGATTCGGGCGAACGAGTGAAGCCAACGCCGCTACAGTGCCTAGGACGAATAGAACCTAATGCAAACATTCCTCAAAGTCATAGGTGCTGTAGCAAGGCGGCAAAAGGAGCAAGGCCCGATGAGCTTACTAGAGTAAGTGATTAGGGCGAGCGAGTGAAGTCAACGCCGCTACAGTGCCTAGGACGAAGAGGAAGGAGAGGACCACCGGTGAGCGGCGCTAAGATCACTGACTCTTGACTCAACCCAGCGATCGCCCTGATCGGTGGCTTCACGTTTCCAGAATGGCGCGCGGGTCTTCAAATAGTCCATAATAAATTCTGTGGCGTCGAATGCCATGCCGCGATGGGCGCTGGTTACGCCGACAAAGACAATTTCATCGCCGGGAAATAATTCGCCTACGCGATGGTATACACTCACGCGCTGTAATGGCCAACGCTGGCGCGCTTCATCGACAATCTCGGCCAACGCCTTTTCTGTCATCCCCGGATAATGTTCTAGCGTCAATGCGCTAACGCTGTCTCCAAGATTATGATTGCGAACTTTGCCGGTAAAAGTCACCACCGCACCGTCGGAATCTGACTGCGCCAGCCACTGATATTCATCCCCGACGCTAAACGGCGCCGCATCCACTATGATCCGCGTTGCTTGCATAACTTAGCCTCCGGTTACCGGCGGGAAAAATGCCACTTCATCGCCCGCCTTGATAGCATGAGTCGGCTCTACCAATGTCTGATTTACCGCCACCAGCAGTTTGCCCGGCTCAAGGGCCAACGCCCAGCGATCGCCGCGCTGGCAAAGCGCATGACGCAGCGTTTCAACATTGGAAAACTCGTCCGAAATTTGCAGGCTGTCAGTGCCAATCAGTTCGCGAACCTGTGCAAAGAACAAAATGTTGATCATTGTTCCGCCTTGAAATCACCAGATTTGCCGCCGCTTTTTTCCAACAGACGGATTGGGCCGAGTACCATATCTTTCTGCACCGCTTTGCACATGTCATAGATAGTCAGCGCTGCGACAGAGGCGGCGGTTAGCGCTTCCATTTCCACACCGGTCTTGCCGGTGAGACGACACAGGCTTTCAATACGCACGCGGTCAAATTCCGGCTGAGCTTCCAGTTTAACTTCAACCTTGGTCAGCAGTAGCGGATGACAGAGCGGGATAAGGTCCCAGGTCTTTTTAGCCGCCTGAATACCGGCAATACGCGCGGTCGCAAATACATCACCTTTGTGGTGATCGCCTTTGATAATCATTTCCAGCGTGCTGGCGGCCATAGAAACGAACGCTTCTGCACGCGCTTCACGAACGGTTTCGGCTTTACCGGACACGTCCACCATATGGGCGTCGCCGGAAGCATTAATATGCGTCAATGTAGACATAGTGTGGTTTTACTTTCTTACGTGAGAAATAAAGTTGCAGGGACGATTACGGGCATCAAGCTGGGACGAAATAATATGCTCCCAGGCCAGTTTGCAGGCATTGGTTGAGCCAGGCACGGCAAAGATGATCGTCTGATTAGCCATTCCGGCCAGCGCACGTGACTGAATAGTCGCGGTGCCGATATCTTCATAAGAGACCATGCGGAACAGCTCACCAAAACCTTCGACTTCGCGGTCAAACAACGGTTTCAGAGCTTCCGGCGTGTTATCACCAGCGGTGAATCCAGTGCCGCCGTTAATCAGCACCGCACCAATCTGTTCGTCGGCAATCCACTGCGAAACAATCGCACGGATCTGATAGAGATTATCTTTAGTTACCTGGCGGGCAACCACGTGATGCCCAGCTTCAATCGCGGCCTCACGCAAATATTCGCCCGAACTGTCTTCCGCTTCAGTGCGGCTGTCGGACACGGTCAAAATGGCGACTGAAATGGCGATAAATTCGCTGCTGCCTTTGCTCATAGCTGTTTTTCCCTGGGCGCTTAGCCGCCAATAAATGAGAGATTCTGGGTGATACCGGTATTGCCCTGATGCAGGAAGTGAGTCTGTTTCTTAAGACTCAAACCACCCTGAATACGCTGCATCAGCTCATCCTGCTGCAAATCATCGGCTAAGAGATCGCGCAAAGGAATGCCCTGCTCGCCGAACAGGCACAGGTGCAAATTGCCGAGAGCAGACACGCGCAGGCGATTGCAACTGGCGCAGAAGTCTTTCTCGTAAGGCATGATCAGGCCAATTTCACCGAGATAATCGGGATGAGTAAATACCTGTGCCGGGCCATCGCTGCGGCTGCGGCCCATCAAAATCCAGCCCTGTTGAACCAGCTGTTGACGGATAACCTCGCCAGAAACGTGATGCTTGCGGAATAAATCGCCGCCATCGCCGGTTTCCATCAGCTCGATAAAGCGTAGCTGAATAGGACGGTCTTTAATCCAGTTTAGGAAGGTATGGAGGCTGGCATGATTGACGTCGCGCATCAACACGGCGTTGACTTTCACTTTAGCGAAACCAGCATCAAACGCGGCATCGATTCCGTTCATCACTTCACGAAATTTGTCCTGCCCGGTGATGGCATGGAACTGGCGCGCATCCAGACTGTCAACACTGACATTGATTGCCGTTAAACCTGCGTCGCGCCAAGTTTTTACGTCACGCGCCAAACGATAGCCATTGGTCGTCACGGCAAGCTGGCGGATCTCAGGGTTTTCACGCACGGCAGCGATAATCTCGCTGAAGTCGCGACGCAGCGAAGGTTCACCACCGGTCAAACGCACTTTTTCAGTGCCGAGATGGGCAAAAGCACGGCTCACCCGGCGAATTTCGTCGAGTGAAAGGAAGCTTTTATTGTTGTGACCATGAGGTTTATAGCCGTCGGGCAGGCAATACGTGCAACGGAAATTGCACACGTCAGTGATCGATAGGCGCAAATAATAGAACTTGCGCGCAAATGCGTCAGTTAGTTGTTGCACCTTGTTAACACCTTTCCAAATACGGGAAGATGCGGGCATTTCTACCCTGCACCCTGGCGACGTAAAGTCACGGCCAGGACACCGTATTAATTGCCTGTGAGTAAAAACACAGCGGCAAGAAACTTAGGTATCAAGGCTAGGAGTTCAATTCCTGACAGCTCAAAAGCCTGACAAGAACGCGGTTGAGCACTATTGTAGCGCTGCAAAAACCTTTACGCCAAGGAGGTTCTTCGCTATGTAATTGGATACACAACGATTTTTTCGTTAACCGCCATCAAAAAAACTCATAAAATCAAGCGTCTCTAGCCTGGTAATGCGCATAAATATGATTGATAACACCTTGGCGAAAAATTAGGTAAAATTGTTCCAGAAAACAATTATTACATTAGTAAACAATATGCATCTTATTGAGCTTTTTAATAATCAAAAGCAAAAGTTAAGAATGCTGAAAACAATATTAAGTGGTTGTCGTTAGTGTCTAAAATGCCAGACCAGGATAATTGCTGAGACATTGGAGTTGTCGTAAGGCGGCAAGCTTGGAGATTCTCGTGAGCTTACACCGCTAAGTGACCGTGGTGCGCAAGTGAAGCCAAGGCCGCTACAGCTTCAAGGACACTGGTTTAAAACTATGGAATATTATGCGTAATAGGGCGTTGGCCGATTTAGATAGAGTAGTTGCCTTGGGCGGAGGCCACGGACTGGGCCGAGTGATGTCATCACTGTCTACGTTAGGCTCACGGCTCACCGGTATTGTCACCACCACCGATAACGGCGGATCAACCGGAAGAATTCGTCGTTCGGTTGGCGGCATTGCCTGGGGAGACATGCGCAACTGCCTTAACCAGCTGATCACCGAGCCTAGCGTAGCTTCGGCGATGTTTGAATACCGCTTTAGCGGCAGCGGCGAGCTGGCAGGCCATAATCTTGGGAATCTGATCCTGAGTGCACTCGATAGCCTGAGCGTGCGCCCGCTTGAGACGATGAATCTGGTACGCAGCCTGCTCAAAGTTGATGCGCAACTGATCCCGATGTCAGAAGATCCAGTGGATCTGGCGGCCATTGATGCCGACGGTAATCTGATCCACGGCGAGGTTGAGGTTGATCAAATGAGCCACGTCCCGCGCCAGCTGATGCTCGAACCCGCCGTTAGCGCGACTAAAGAGGCATTAGACGCCATCGCCGAGGCTGATTTAATCGTCATCGGACCGGGTAGTTTCTTTACCAGCCTGATGCCGCTGCTGTTGCTTAAAGATTTGACTAACGAGCTGCGCCGCAGCCGTGCGCACATTGTTTATGTCAGTAATCTTGGTAAAGAACTGAGCCAGGCAGCCGCGTCACTTAGCCTGCAAGACAAGCTGAATATGATTGAAAAGCAGATTGGCCGGCCCGCGGTCACGGCCACTATTGTCGGGCCTGGCGTAAATCTTGGTGAGGCAAGCAGCCGATTGATCATTCAACGCCCGCTCGAAGCGCAGGATGTGCCCTACCGTCATGACAGAGAATTGCTGCGACAGGCGCTGGAAGATGCATTGCAACAAATGGGCGAATAAAGTGGGCGAATAGAAGAACGGTTAATATACAAGTTCTTACGTAGCGCCGAAGAGAGAACATGACGGCGCTATCAACGCTTATATGCTATGAGGCTTAAGTTCTTTGACGCTTAAGTTCTTTGACGTTTAGGTTCTATGGCGCTTAAGTTCTATTACGCTTAACCGACGATTCAAAGCCACTGCCGCGATAACACAACAGTTCACAGTGGCGTTTGAGAAATGTTTACGCTTTATCTGAATCGTCTTTCTTTAGCAGTGGATGATTATTCCACGGGCTGTCGGCGGCAGGCTTTGCAGTACTCACTTTTTTAGTTGAGCCAGTCTTGCCAGGATTGCCTGACGACGATGGAGATGACCGTCGTTTGCTTGTGCTGCTCATATCCGGCTTCAATAATCCCTCAACAAAATCCAGATACAAAGTTTCAACTTCTTTGCGCGCCCAAGGCGTGCGACGTAGAAACTTGAGGCTCGACTTAATGCTCGGGTCACTCTTGAAGCAGTTGATATTCACCTGCCCTGCCAACGCAAGCCAGCCAAAATTCTCCACCAACTCGGTGAGCAGTTTTTCCAGCGTAACGCCGTGAAGAGGATCTTTGGGTTTGATGTCGGTCATAGAAGCAGTCACTGATTAAGTCGGGGCGCGAAGTCTATCACTTATCTCACTCACTACCCATCTCTTTCACGACACGATAGTACTGCCCGCAAGATTTAATTAAGCGTCGAAAAAGGGCTTCCCTAGATTCTATGAAGCAATACCTTATAGATTCCGCGCTGTAACGAGGCAGCAACCGAGCTAATCCCCGGGAGCTTACATAAGTAAGTGACCGGGGTTAACGAGGGCGGCGTACGAAGTTAGAGCGTGAAAGATATAGGTATTCAGGGCAGCAACAGAGCTAATCCCCGGGAGCTTACACAAGTAAGTGACCGGGGTTAACGAGGGCGGCGTACGAAGTTAGAGCGTGAAAGATATAGGTATTCAGGGCAGCAACAAAGCTAATCCCCGGGAGCTTACATCAGTAAGTGACCGGGGTTAGCGAGGGCAGCGTACGAAGTTAGAGCGTGAAAGATATAGGTATCTATGAAATCGCGATAAATTGGTCGCGTAAGGCATGCAACTCATCACGCGTGTTTGCCGCCGCCTCAAACTCAAGATTCTGCGCGTGCTGGTACATCTGCGCTTCCAGTTCTTTAATTCGCTGCTCCAGCGCTTTCGGCGTAAGCGCCTTGACGGTGGAAGCTGCCTGAGCATCGCGCAACTCTTTGTTCTTCTTGAACTTCGGCTGGCCCAATTGCAGGATATCGCCCACTTTCTTGTTCAGCCCCTGCGGCGTGATCCCGCGCTCAAGGTTATAAGCTTCCTGCTTGGCGCGACGGCGTTCGGTTTCTTCAATCGCCTTAGCCATTGATTTGGTTATCTTGTCGCCGTAAAGAATCGCCTTGCCATTGAGGTTACGCGCTGCACGTCCAATGGTCTGGATAAGCGAACGTTCCGAACGCAGGAAGCCTTCTTTGTCGGCGTCAAGGATCGCCACCAGCGACACCTCAGGCATATCCAGGCCTTCTCGCAACAGGTTGATGCCCACCAATACGTCAAACTCGCCGAGTCGCAGGTCACGAATAATTTCAACACGTTCAACGGTATCGATGTCCGAGTGCAGATAACGCACCTTTTCGCCGTGCTCGATAAGGTATTCGGTAAGGTCTTCAGCCATACGTTTGGTGAGCGTGGTGACCAAAACACGCTCGTTAATCGCTACACGTTTACGAATTTCAGACAACAAATCGTCGACCTGAGTACCCACCGGACGCACTTCAATCAGCGGATCCAGCAGGCCGGTCGGGCGAACAACCTGCTCAACGATATCGCCACCTGATTTCTCCAGCTCATAAGTCCCCGGCGTTGCAGAGACATAAATACTCTGCGGCGCAGCGGCGGCAAACTCCTCGAAGCGCATCGGGCGGTTGTCCAGCGCTGACGGCAGACGGAAACCGTATTCCACCAGCGTTTCTTTGCGCGAACGGTCGCCTTTATACATTCCACCAATCTGCGGAATAGTCACGTGGGATTCATCGACAATCAGCAGGCCATCGGCAGGCAAATAGTCAAACAGCGTCGGAGGCGGCTCGCCCTCTCCACGACCGGAAAGATAGCGTGAATAGTTTTCTATCCCCGAGCAATAACCCAGCTCGTTCATCATCTCAAGATCAAACTGTGTACGCTGACTGATACGCTGCTCTTCCAGCAGTTTGTTATTGGCCAGCAGATTTTTACGGCGATCGGCCAGCTCCACTTTAATGTCTTCCATCGCCTGAACAATGCGCTCACGCGGCGTCACATAGTGCGTTTTCGGATAGATAGTGAAACGCGGAACTTCGGTAGAAATTTGGCCGGTTAAAGGATCAAACAGCGACAGCCGCTCAACCTCCTGATCAAACAGTTCAATACGCAGCGCCAGATCGTCAGACTCAGCCGGGAAAACGTCGATCACTTCGCCACGCACGCGGAAAGTACTGCGCTGGAAAGCCTGATCGTTGCGAGCATACTGCAATTCAGCGAGACGACGCAGAATGGCACGCTGATCGATGATCATCCCTTTGGTCAGATGAAGCATCATTTTTAGATAAAGATCAGGATCGCCCAGACCATAAATCGCCGACACCGATGCCACCACGATCACATCTTTGCGTTCCAGCAGCGCCTTGGTGGCGGAAAGACGCATCTGCTCGATATGTTCGTTCACCGAAGCATCTTTCTCAATAAAGGTATCTGAGCTGGGCACATAGGCTTCAGGCTGATAGTAATCGTAGTAAGAGACAAAATATTCCACCGCATTTTCGGGGAAAAACTCTTTCATTTCGCCATACAGCTGCGCCGCCAGCGTCTTGTTAGGTGCCAGCACCATCGTTGGACGATTCAAATCGGCAATCACATTGGCGACGGTGAAAGTTTTGCCTGAACCGGTCACGCCAAGCAACGTTTGATGTGCCAGACCGTTTTCCAGCCCTTCTTCAAGGCGACGAATAGCCTCAGGCTGGTCGCCCGAAGGTTTGAATTCGGAATGTAGTTTGAATACTTTGCTCATTGCGGGCTACCTGAGATGAGAGCGTGCGAGACCGGTCAGGAAGTATGGAATACTCCCCCGACATGTCAACCTGATAGTCCAGTCAATTGGAGCATCATGCCAACCGGATCACTTTCCTGCGAAATTAAGCTGCACCAGCCTGAGCAGCCTTTGGGTTAACTATTATACTGGATAAAAACCCAGCATCAAGTCGCGATTTTTTATTAAACAATTAAGTTGTTTATTTTAGGGCAACCTACCACCCAGGTTTCCCCATCAGGGGACATTTATCCCCAGATTCCGTCGCGAATTAACTTTTACAAGGGCAGCTGACGAAAATTTACACAATGCTAACAGCAATATAATCATGCTATTGATTTTAGTTAACCCACTGATAAATAGTGGCTTACTTAAAAAGCCGAGAATACGGGCAAACTAAGCTCAACCCGCGCCCTGACTCGTCTGTAGCAACTTTTATGTCTCTCATGCACAAGGTTATCCACAGGAATGGTGGATAACTCACAGCACGCCGCACGGGCCGTGCGTTGACAAAAATCGACATTTTCTCATTCTGAGCCTTTTTGACGTTTTTTTAGTTATTTTTTTACACTTTTATTTCTTTGTATATTCGTATTTGACCTAGAAAAAGGCGATCTTTTAGATTGCAAAATCGGTATGTGCATCCAATGAGGACTTTTTTGCTCTCAAACGCTTTAGCCTTTGCACCAAAACTTGCGATCGCGGCACTGGCAAAGTGCACCTGTGGATCGTCAGTCCTGCTAAAACTTTACCCCTGGTAATGAAGGACCTCTTCTTCCTCCCTTCTCGGCCTTACCAACCCTGAATCAATGCGGTTTAAGACTTATCTTTTAAAACTTGGCCCAAGAGTTGCAACATTAATTCAACAGGTAGCCTTTACGAATAATATGCTGAGTTACCCAAAACAACTTAACTCTCTACTTTTTTAGCAACAGTGAATGCTTATAAGGCAAATAAACGTCAGTTTTAGCCGTTTAACACTGCGGGATGGCCGTTTATCACATGTTAATGCTGTTTAAATACGAGACTTAAACGGAATTTAATTCTGTGTTAACAGATTAACGGCATCATAAAAATGTCAGAAAAATGACAGGGGTCGTCAATGTTATGTTCAACGGAACGCTTAATAAGTGAGGAACAACTGATGCTAAGTGTAAAAGCAGTTAATCAATTTTATGGTCAAAACCATATCCTCTGGGACATCAATCTTGAGCTGTACCGTGGTCAATGTAATTGCCTTATTGGCCGCAATGGCGTCGGTAAAACGACGTTGATCAACTGCATTATGGGCCATTTGCCGGTGAAAAGTGGCTCGATGATTTGGCAGTCAGCCAATCAGGAACCGCAGAATCTGCTGATGTTACCGGTGGAAACGCGCGCGCAGATGGGCATTGGTTATGTGCCTCAGGGGCGACAGATATTCTCGCAGATGAGTGTCGATGAAAACCTGCAAATCGCCATGATGGCCAGCCGCAACAAAATGCGTCGCGTGCCCGCCGAGGTTTACGATCTGTTTCCATCATTGAAAGAAATGGGCTCACGCAAGGCCGGAGAGTTAGACGAAAGCCAGCAGCAGCAATTGGCGATTAGTCGTGCGCTGGTGCAAGAGCCTGAGTTGCTTATCCTCGATGAGCCGACTGAACACACCAGTGAGGCGATGGAAGCCAATATGGGCAATATTATTCATCGCCTTAACCGAGACCTCGGCCTGACCCTGTTGCTGGTAGGCCACAAGCTGCCGTTTATCCGTAGCGTCGCCGACCGTTTTTGCCTGCTGGACGGCGGACGCAACGTCGCTCAAGGCACGCTTGAGCAACTGGACGATAATCTGGTGAAAACCTATTTAGCGGTGTAACAGTGAACCGTATAAAAGCAGAACTCTGTAACAGCAGTGCTGTTAAAGGCAAAAAGTTTCAAGGCGGCCTTCAAAGCAGGGCTTCCAACGACAGATAGCGGCCATGGTCATTGAATTGATGATTTTGAAGATACGGGATCTCGCCCAACAGGGGCGCAGCAAGCAATCGCTTCAGGGTTGCGATATAAGCCTGATGATGTTGCCCCGTTTCCTCTATGTCATTGGCTATCCAGCCTGCGAAGGTTAATCCGCTGTGCGCAATCGCCTGGGCGGTTAACAACGCATGATTGATGCAGCCAAGGCGCATTCCTACCACTAAAATTACCGGCAACTGCTCGTCGGTCACCCAGTCGGCAAAAGTGTGCTCGCCGTTAAGTGGTGTAAACCAACCGCCCGCGCCTTCTACCACCACCCAATCCGCCAATGGTTCCAGCTCGTGCAATCCCTGAGATAAATCGCTGAGGACAATCGGCCTGCCCTCCAGTGCACTGACAATATGTGGCGAAGTCGGCTCAACAAAAGTACAGGGATTAACCTGAGCATAGCTTAGCGAAACAGAGCAGTTAGCCTGTAGCGCCAGCGCGTCGCTATTTCGCGCGCCATCTGCCGTCATTTCACTGCCTGAGGCAACAGGTTTATAACCGGCGGTGGTGATTCCGGCTGCGTTGGCGGCCTGTAAAAAAGCGCAGGTAGCCACGGTTTTACCGACCTCTGTATCCGTACCGGTAATAAACCAGCGCTGCTTGTTGATAACTTTGCTCATCTATTCTTCTTCGGCCTATTCTTCTTCGACATAAAGCAGGCCGTATACCAGACGATAAGTCAGCGGCAATTGGCCATGCTGGCGAGCATAGTGTTGATCAACGCTCGCCAGACGCGATCGTCCGCCAAGTCCACCCAGGCGGCCACCCTTGATATGCGTGGCGCCAATGCCTTTAAGAGATCGCATCAGGCTCATTACATCTGGGAACAGCGCAGTGTGCTGGCTGAACTCGACGTGGTGAGTATAGGGCGCGCAAGCCTCGGCAATTTTATCCGGCGTGAGGAACTTGTTAACGTGAGGACGGCCATCGACCTTCATCCACGCCTGAGAAAGTTCGAGCAGGGAGTTTTCCGCCAGAGTCGAGAACAACACCACGCCGCCAGGACGCGTCACTCGCACCAGCTCTTGCAAAGCACGCGGAAGGGCATTGCACCACTGCACGGCAAGATTGCTGAAACTGACGTCGACGGTATTATCTTCCAGCGGTAAACGCTCGATATCGCCCGGCAAATAGCGCTCGGCAGAATGTAATTCACGGGCACGCGCCAGCATTCCCTCGGAAAGATCCAGCGCGGTCACGTTTTTGCCCAATGCCTGCCAGCAACGGCTGAAATAGCCTGTGCCACAGCCTGCATCAAGCACCTGCTGCCCAAGTTTTACTCCCTGCGCCTCGGCCATCGCTATCAGGGTTTCACCACTGAGACGCTGCAATTCTGCCGCGCCTTCATAACTATTAGCCGCGCGACTGAACGCATCGGCGACCGCTTTTTTATTCACTAATTCGGTGACTGCACCCATTCAGGGACTCCAGCAAAATATCAATATCTTCGGGCTGATGGGCAGCCGTCAGGGTCAGGCGAAGCCGCGCGCTGCCTGGCGGAACCGTTGGCGGGCGAATCGCACTCACCCAAAGTCCCTGCTCACGCAGCCGCTGCGCCCATTCCAGCGCTGGCTGATTCTCGCCGATTTTCAAGGGCTGAATAGCGCTTGATGAATCGGCAAGCTGCAAACCTAGCTGCCCGGCACCCGTTCTGAAACGGGCAATGTTGCCCGCCAGTTTATCACGCAGGGCATCGCCTTGCTGAATACATGTCAATGCAGCCTGTAAAGCACAGACCTGCGCGGCGGGCATTGCGGTGCTGTAAATCAGGTGGCGGGCAAATTGCAGCAAATAATCGGCAGTGGCGTCATCGCATAAAACCGCCGCGCCGCTACAGCCGAAAGCTTTACCAAAGGTCAGCACCAACAGCTCGGGTTTGATGTTCTGCTGCCAGCAACTGCCGCGCCCCTGCTCGCCAATAACCCCAACTCCGTGCGCGTCATCAACCATCAGCCAGCTGTCGTGCTGCTGGGTAAGCTGGTGTAGCGCGGTCAGGGGCGCGGCATCGCCATCCATGCTGAAGATGCCTTCGGTGACAGTCAGCATTTCGCCGTCCAGCGGTTTTTTTAGCAACCGTTGCAAGGCATCAGGCTGGTTATGGGCAAAACGCCTTAGCTGGGCTGGAGAATGCACCGCCGCCTCAAGCAGTGAAGCATGGCTGAGTTTATCGGCGATAATGCGGTCATTTCTCTGCATCATCGCGGAAATTACTGCCTGGTTAGCGGCAAAACCAGAGATAAACAGCAACGCACGAGGATAACCCTGCCAGTCGGCCAGCCGCTGCTCGAACTGCTGATGCACGCGCGAAAAACCGGTCACGTGACCTGACCCACCGCTGCCGACGCCATACTCTGCTGCGCCCTGCTGCCAGGCATTAATCAGCGCGGGATGCTGCGAGAGTCCCAAATAATCGTTGCCAGAAAAATTCAGATAGCGGCGATCCTCAAGCCGCAGCCAGCGGCCATTGCCACCGTGATTAGGCTGCCTCTGCCTGAAAGCGCTGGCCTGACGTCGGTCGGCAATGGCGATATTAATACGCGAACTCCACGACATGCTCAGCGCATCCCTGGAATATTGGTCATTGTGCGCCACCAACAGGCTGTTTTTGCTCGCATTAAGTGGGTTAAAAGCAGCATTGAGTTAAACCGCAGCATTGTAAAAAAGCTCACTGTCGGCGTGCATCAGCTGCGAATTCAGCGCCTGCTGCTGTTCTTCATCGCCCATTTCGGCGGCGTAATTCTGTGGGTTCAGACCCAGCTTGCCGAACAGGATTAGGTCTTTATCTTCTGCCGGATTCGGCGTGGTCAGCAGCTTGCAGCCGTAGAAAATAGAGTTGGCTCCGGCCATAAAACACATCGCCTGAGTCTGCTCGCTCATCTGCTCACGACCGGCAGAAAGGCGCACGTAAGATTTTGGCATCATGATGCGCGCAACCGCAATAGTGCGAATAAAATCAAAAGGATCGACGTCGTCATTGTCTGCCATCGGCGTGCCTTTAACCTTGACCAGCATGTTGATGGGCACGCTTTCCGGTGGCACCGGCAGATTAGCCAGCTGCATCAGCAAACCGGCGCGATCTTTCACCGTTTCTCCCAGCCCGACAATCCCGCCCGAGCAGACTTTAATGCCCGCGCCGCGCACTTCTTGCAAAGTATCCAGCCTTTCCTGATAGCTGCGGGTGGTAATGACGCTGCCGTAAAATTCCGGTGAGGTGTCGAGGTTGTGGTTATAAAAATCCAGCCCTGCGCTTGCCAGACGCTGCGCTTGCGCCGTGTTCAGCGTGCCTAACGTCATGCAGGTTTCCATGCCCAGCTCTTTGACGCCCTGCACCATCTGTTCCAGATACGGCATATCGCGGTCATGCGGATTTTTCCACGCCGCGCCCATGCAGAAACGCGTAGAGCCTGCCGCCCTGGCCTGACGCGCCGACTCCAGAACCTGCTGAACTTCCATCAGTTTTTCCGATTCCAGACCGGTTTTATAACGCGAACTCTGCGGGCAATATTTGCAGTCTTCCGGACAAGCACCGGTTTTAATCGACAGCAGCGTACTCACCTGCACCTGCCGTGGGTCGAAATGCTGACGGTGGATTTGCTGTGCTTCGAACATCAGTTCCAGAAAGGGTTTTTCGAATAACGCCTTTGTTTGCTCATACGTCCAACGGGTGCGGGTTGTCATAAGACATCTCCAAAAGTAATGATATACCGTAAATCATTTTTGATTTATTTTGGTTTACGGTCAATGTAATATTTTATTTTTAGTTTACAACTATTTTCCGACTGGATCTTTGCAAGGAATTTTTATGACGCCCGCCGACCTCGAGTTTGATCAACGACATATCTGGCATCCTTACACCTCGATGACGCAGCCGCTGCCGACTTATCCTGTCGAATCGGCGCAGGGTGTGATGCTCAATCTGGCCGATGGTCGCCAGCTAATCGACGGCATGTCATCGTGGTGGGCGGCTATCCACGGCTATAATCATCCGCGTTTGAATCAGGCGGCGGTTGAACAAATTGGCAAGATGTCGCACGTGATGTTTGGCGGCATCACTCATCCCGCGGCCATTGCGCTGTCAAGAAAGCTTGTTGAGATGACCCCTTCCGGGCTGGAATGCGTATTTCTGGCCGATTCGGGTTCGGTAGCAGTGGAAGTGGCGCTGAAAATGGCGATGCAATACTGGCAGGCGCGCGGTGAAAAACGCCAAAAGCTGCTGACGCTGCGCAATGGGTATCACGGCGATACTTTTGGTGCGATGGCGGTGTGTGACCCGCAAAATTCGATGCACAGCCTGTATCACGGCTATTTGCCAGAACATTTGTTTGCTGACGCGCCGCAGTGCCGTTTTGATGGTGAATGGAATGCGCAAGATATTGCTCCGTTCGCCCAACTGCTACGCGAAAATAAGCAGCAAATCGCGGCGGTGATCCTCGAGCCGGTGGTTCAGGGCGCGGGCGGGATGAGAATTTATCATCCGCATTATCTGCGTGAGGTGCGCAAGCTCTGCGATGAGAGCGGAATTTTGCTGATTGCCGATGAAATTGCCACAGGTTTTGGTCGCACCGGTAAGCTGTTTGCCTGTGATCATGCAGGAATAACGCCGGATATTCTCTGTCTAGGCAAGGCGCTGACCGGCGGTTATATGACACTTTCGGCAACAATTACGACCCGCGAAGTCGCAAACACGATAAGCAATGGTGAAGCTGGATGCTTTATGCACGGCCCGACATTTATGGGCAATCCGCTGGCTTGCGCCGTTGCGAGTGCCAGCCTGTCGCTGCTGGCGGAAAATCGCTGGCCACAGCAGGTGGCAGCCATTGAGGAGCAGCTTAAGGCCGAGCTTGCGCCATTGTGTGATAATCCAGCGGTAGCGGATGTGCGAGTTTTGGGAGCGATTGGCGTGGTCGAGATGCGCCAACCTGTTGATATGGCAAACTTACAGCAGCATTTTGTGGCCCAGGGCGTGTGGATCAGACCGTTTGGCAAACTGATTTATCTGATGCCGCCGTATGTGATTAACCCCGAACAGCTGAGCCAGTTGACGCAGGCGATTGCCAGCGCGCTGCAACAGCTTTATTGAATCTGACTCGTCTTACTGAGCCTTGCCATCGGCGCGCACCACCTGACGAGACGCGGCCAGCAATGTATCAAGCCTGTCGCGACTTTCACCGGCCTGTTGATTGAGAAAATCGATCGCCACTCGCAGCGCCGGGCTAGGATTATCGGGGTAAAGCAGCTGATAGCTTGCCCCACTGGCAACGCAAAGCGTAAACGGGGTAATTACCCGATGAGCCTGTAAATCATCTTCGATCAGCGTTAAATCGCCGATCGCCACGCCATAACCTTGCAGCGCCGAGTTGATTGCCAGATCCAGCGTGTCGAAATGCTGAGATTTGCTGGAAGGCAGCGTCTGCACGCCGGCAGTTTTCAGCCACAGCAGCCAGTCGCGACGATCGCGAGTCGGGTGCAGCAGGGTTTGATCAGCAAGATCGGCAAGCGCTATCTCTTCTCCTGCACGAGCGGCTAACAGATCCGGCACGCAAACCGGCGTCAGTACCTCGTCGAACAGGTGCAGCGCATTGGCTGCATTTTCCACTGGCCGCCCAAAAACTACTGCCGCATCAAAATGTTCACTGCTGAAATTCACGCCGTGCGCTACCGAGGCAGTGAGTTCAATCTGCATATCCGGACGATCGTTTTGCAGCCTAATCACTCGCGGCAACAGCCAACGCATCGAACAGGTCGGGCATTTGATACGCAAAGTATCGGGATGACTCGCCACGCGCTGCAACGCCTCGCCCATTTGCATGATGGCCTGCTGAATAGAAGGAAGCAGCTGCGCACCGCGTGGTGTCAGGGTCAATCCTCTGGCCTGACGCACAAACAGCGGATAACCGAGATGCGCCTCAAGACCCGTTACCTGTCGGCTCACCGCGCCCTGCGTAATGTGCAATAGCTCTGCGGCATGCGTCAGATTAAGGGCCTGCGCGACAATCACAAAAGTCTTCAACAGGTTAAGTGGCGGCAAATTAAGTGCCGAATTGAGCACAGCATGAGGTGAGAGATCGGAGTTTGAAGGCATTGCAGTAAGGCTCCAGCCATGACGTTAGATCATGGCAAGTATGACAAACTTTCCATTGTGGGCCTAACGAAACTGTTGCTTAATCAAATAGCATTATTGCTTAAACAAACATCACAATTACTTTATCAAAAATCACTGTTCTGACTATCCGTTACTGCTCACAGGAGTTTGCATGAAAAGCGCTATGTCCCCGCAGTCAAAATTACCTGACGTTGGCACCACGATTTTTACCGTAATTGGTCAGCTCAGCGCCGAGCATAACGCACTGAATTTGTCTCAGGGCGCGCCTAATTTTTCATGCCAGCCCGCGCTGATTGACGCAGTTGCCAAATCGATGCGCGCCGGTCAGAACCAGTATGCGCCGATGAGCGGCCTTGCTGCGCTACGTCAGGCGCTGTCCGCCAAGGTTGAAGCCCTATACGGCAGCCTTTACGACGCCAACGAAGAAGTCACGATTACCGCCAGTGCCAGCGAAGGCATTTATTCTGCCATCAGCGCGCTGGTGCATCCGGGCGACGAAGTGATTTATTTCGAACCCGCTTTTGACAGCTATTCACCAATTGTCAGATTGCAGGGCGCAACGCCCGTGCCGCTTACCCTGTCGATGGAAGATTTCAGCATCAACTGGGATGAAGTTTCCAGCGCTATCAACAGCCGCACGCGAATGATTATTATCAATAGCCCGCACAACCCGACTGGCGCTATTTTCACCCAGCACGACGTTGATCGCCTCACCGCACTGACCCGCAATACCAATATCGTTATCCTGTCTGATGAAGTCTACGAGCACGTGGTGTTTGACGGCGAACGTCATGAAAGCATGGCGCGTCACCCTGAGCTGGCTGAACGCAGCGTGATTGTCTCTTCGTTTGGTAAAACTTATCACGTCACCGGTTGGCGCGTGGGCTACACGCTGGCACCCGCCGCGCTGATGGATGAAATCCGCAAGATCCACCAGTTTATGGTGTTTACCGCCGATACGCCGATGCAGTACGCCTTTGCCGAGGCGCTGGCCGAACCGCAAAGTTATTTAGGGCTGTCTGATTTTTATCAGCAGAAGCGTGATTTACTGGTTAACGCCTTGCAAGGCTCGCGTTTTGAACTGCTCCCGACTCACGGCAGCTTTTTTATGCTGGCAAGATTCAGTCATTTCAGCCCGCTGAGTG
This sequence comes from uncultured Gammaproteobacteria bacterium, assembly GCA_963747655.1. Classification (GTDB taxonomy): domain Bacteria; phylum Pseudomonadota; class Gammaproteobacteria; order Enterobacterales; family Enterobacteriaceae; genus Rouxiella. Next base: position 315,866 of record CAVVFS010000003.1, read on the forward strand.
ACGACGAATTTGTGCTGAGTTTGATCCGTGATCATCAGGTTTCCAGTATTCCGCTGTCGGCATTTTATACCGGCAATAAGCCTACCGGTCTGATCCGCCTGAGTTTTGCGAAAGATGACGCCACATTAATTGAAGGCGCACGCCGTCTTAGCGAAGTGTAAAAACCCTATTTCTGGAGCCATAACAAATGAATAAATTGAAAAGCCTGTTGTTGTTAAGCTGTGCCCTGGCCTCTTTTTCCTCTTTGGCGGCAGGCTCTACTATCAAATTTGGTCTCGAGGCGCTATATCCGCCGTTTGAATCCAAAGCACCCAGCGGCGAGCTTCAAGGGTTTGATATTGATATCGGTAATGCCGTTTGTAAGGCGGCACAGGCCAAATGCGAATGGAGCGAAACCTCGTTTGACGGCCTAATCCCGGCATTGCAGGCTCGCAAATTTGATGCCATCAATTCAGCGATGAACGCCACGGACAAACGTCGCCAGGCGATTGATTTCACCAATATTATCTACCGCATTCCTACCAAGCTAATCGCCAAAACGGGTTCTGGACTGCTGCCTGACGCTGCTTCATTGAAAGGCAAACACATTGGCGTATTGCAGGGTTCAATTCAGGAAACCTATGCGCAGGCCCATTGGGCGCCACAGGGCGTCGACGTGGTGTCCTATCAGGATCAAGAGCAGGTCTATATGGATTTAACCTCTGGCCGTCTTGACGGGACGCTAGTGATGGCGCCAGCAGGACAAAAAGGCTTCCTCGATCAGCCAGACGGCAAAGGTTTTGGCTTTGTCGGCGATTCCGTGCGCGATGATAAAATCCTCGGCAGCGGCATCGCTTTCGGCGTCCGTAAAGGCGATACCGCCACCAAAGATCGCTTGGATAAAGCTATCGCAGAAATCAAAAAAGAAGGCATCGTCACCCAGTTAGCGAAGAAATACTTCGGCAACCTTGACGTGACAGCAAAATAATCTTGCTAACTTTCTCTCGCAACGCGCGTAGTTGGTTGCGAGAGAAAGTTCATATCCCACCACAACATATGTTTTATTATTATCCGTTAACAAAATACTCCCGCCAATTTCTGTACCTTCTTGCAACTCCCCTGTAGTGTCGCCCCCACGATTCACCTTGCGTTCTATACTTATGTTCGGTGGAAGTTTTTTAAATATTAAGGAATCAACATGTCTCAGAAAGCATCCGTAAATCGTCGCTTCGTTCTAGCCTCTCGTCCAACCGGTTTGCCGGTCGCGGAAAATTTCCGTCTGGAAGAAATCGAGCTGCCTACTCCGGCAGAGGGCCAATTGCTGCTGCGCACGGTGTATCTGTCTCTTGACCCTTATATGCGTGGCCGTATGAGTGCAGGTCCTTCTTATGCGCCTCCGGTTGAAATCGATGATGTGATGGTGGCCGGCGCCGTATCTCGCGTGGTGGAATCGAAAGATGCCAACTTCAAGGCCGGTGACTGGGTAGTGGCTTCCAATGGCTGGCAGGACTATGCCGTGGTTGATGCCAAAGAAGCCAGAAAGCTCGAAGGCGCGGCGTTAAAACACCCGTCATTGGCACTTGGCGTGCTCGGTATGCCTGGCTTTACCGCGTATATGGGCCTGTTGGATATCGGCCAGCCTAAAGCGGGCGAAACCGTCGTGGTTGCTGCCGCTACCGGCCCGGTCGGCTCATTGGTAGGTCAAATTGCCAAACTCAAAGGCTGTAAAGTCGTCGGTATTGCCGGTGGCGAAGAAAAGTGCCGTTATGCGGTAGAACACTTTGGTTTCGACGAATGCCTGGATCACCGCACCGCCGATCTCGACAAACGTCTGCAAGAAGCCTGCCCACGCGGCATTGACGTGTATTATGAAAACGTCGGCGGCGCGGTATTTGAGGCGGTATTGCCACTGCTTAACACCAAGGCGCGCGTTCCTGTCTGTGGCGTTATCGCCCAGTACAACAGCACCGATGATGCTAAAGGCGGCGCACCTCTGACCCAGCTAAGCAACGCTATCCTGAAAAAACGCCTGCGCGTTGAAGGCTTCATCATTTTTGATGATTATGGTCATCGCTACCCAGAGTTCGCGACCCAAATGAGCGAGTGGTTCTCTGCTGATAAAATCAAGTTCCGCGAACAGATCGTTCAAGGTTTTGAAAATGCACCCGCCTCGTTAAATGACGTATTGCAGGGTAAAAACTTCGGCAAGATGGTCATTCAGGTGGGTCAGGAAGAAGCCTAACGTCCTATAGGTACGTTACTGTAATCATTGGAGATAGATGATATGAAATTACTTATAGTATTAACTTCTCACGATAAACTTGGCGATACCGGAAAGAAAACCGGATTCTGGCTCGAGGAATTCACAGCACCTTACTATGAATTTATCGACGCAGGTGCGGATGTAACATTGGCCTCCCCAAAGGGGGGCCAACCTCCGCTTGATCCAAAAAGTGACGAGCCAGACGCACAAACTGTCACTACAGAACGTTTCCGCCACGACAAAGACGCGCAAAAACGTCTGGCGACGACGCGTAAACTGGCAGAGGTTTATGAGAGTGACTTTGACGCAATATTTTATCCCGGTGGTCACGGCCCGCTGTGGGACCTGGCCGAAGACGCGGATTCTATCGCGCTAATCGAGGCTTTTTGGCAGGCCGACAAACCCGTTGCTGCCGTGTGCCATGCGCCCGGAGTGTTCCGCCACGTTGAAATCGACGACCTGCCGCTGGTCAAAGACAAGCATGTCACTGGCTTTAGCAATAGCGAAGAGGAAGCGGTACAGCTCACCGACGTTGTGCCTTTCCTGGTCGAAGACGAGTTAAAGAAAAACGGCGGCGAATACAGTAAAGCCGCGGATTGGCGTCCCTACGTGTTGGTTGACGGCAAGCTGATTACCGGCCAAAACCCGGCTTCTTCCGCAGGCATTGCTCAGGCGTTGCTGAAAATGTTAGGCTCGGACTGATAACCTATAACAAGTTAATTTATAACTACATTACGGGGATAACATGGCTTTCATTGTTAAAAGTAACGATCTCAAAGACGGCGAAAAAATGCCGAACGGTCAGGTGTTCAACGGCATGGGGTATCAGGGAGATAACCTGTCGCCGCACCTAAGCTGGGAGCATGCTCCTGCCGGGACTAAAAGCTTCGCGATTACCTGCTATGACCCAGATGCACCTACCGGTTCAGGCTGGTGGCACTGGGGTGTTGCAAACCTGCCCGTCGATCAGCATGAATTACCGACCGGCGCGGGTTCAAATAAGGGCGGTCTGCCTGCGGGTGCCGTGCAAACGCGCACTGATTTTGGCAAAGCGGGTTACGGCGGCGCGGCTCCTCCGCAGGGTGAAAACCATCGCTATATCTTCACCGTGTATGCGCTCGATGTTGACGCACTTGAGGTCAGCGAAGAGTCCAGCGGTGCCTATCTCGGCTTTAATATTCACTTCCATACGCTGGCTAAAGCCTCGTTGACCGTGATTTATAGCTAAGATTGCTGCTTTTTGTTTGCGCAATAAACATTTCCTAATGATAAAATCCGGTTTGTGATACAAAACAACAATGTTTTTGTCTGGGATGTTTGTAAGCTGCATTTCAGCGAGTAAAACCAAACCGTATTTGAAATGATAAGTGGTCAGCCAAGCTGGCCTCTTTTTTTGTGCATCAAGGAGTCAGACACAGTGAAAATTTCCACCCTGTCGCGTGCCAGCGCTATTATTTCTGCCACATTAGTTTTGGCAGCCTGTAGCCATGCCCCAGAAAATCTGTCCACTCAAGCTGCTCCAGGAACCGCAGCATTGCCGGTTCTGAGCGCTGATGAAGCCGCTAACTACACGGCGAAATCCTATCTGGCCTTTGGTGGCCCTTCTGTTCAGGTCCAGCAACAAGGCTGGACGCCGGTGCTGGCTAAAACCGATGGCGTGAAATCGGCGTACGTAGTGGGCCCGAAGAAAGGTACCGACGGCGCGGAGTACACCTCTGTGCAGCAAGCGGTTAATGCCTTGCTGGCTGAGCATAACCACGGCCAACGTGAATTCATTAAAGTTCTGCCGGGTACTTACAGCGGTGCCGTTTATATTCCTGCCGGTGCGCCGCCGATCAGCCTGTTTGGTGCCGGTGATAGCGCTGACCAAGTTGTGCTGCAATTGGGTCTGGAAGCTGGTGTTGCGCCTGCGGACTACCATAAAGCCGTTAGCCCGAATGGCGAATTCCTGCCCGGAGACCGCGCCTGGTATATGTATAACGTTTGCGCCAATCCGCAAAACGCCAGCATTGGCGCAAGCTGTAGCGCCACGCTGTGGTCACAGGATAACGGCCTGCAATTGCAGAATCTGACCATCGCCAACAGCCTGCAAGACAGCGCTGATGCCGGTGAGCATCCTGCTGTTGCCCTGCGCGTTGACGGCGACCAGACATTGCTGGAAAACGTTCACCTGCTGGGCCGCGAAAACACTCTGCTAGTCAATACCAGCGATGTTAACAATCAGCCAGTGACCAGCCGTTACAGCCGCGTTTATGTGCATAACAGCCTGATTGAAGGCGATGTGGATTATGTGACCGGTATGGCAGATGCGGTATTTGACCACGTCGAATTCCACACTATTTCAAGCCGTGGCGTTAAACAGGCCAGCATTTTCGCACCGATTACCCCAGCCAACGTGCCTTACGGCTATTTGGTTACCGACAGCAATCTGACCGCTGACAAAGGCTTCGACGGTCAAGGCTCGGCGCAGAAAGTACAGCTGGGTCGCTCTGTCGATTTAGGCGCAGATAAAGGCGGCTACACTGCCGGTTCTACACCGAATGGTCAGGTCGTAATCCGTGACAGCCAGATTGATGCAGCAAGCTACAACATGCAGCAACCCTGGGGCGACGCGCTTTATTCACAGCGTCCGTTCAACGGCAACGTGGCGGTAAAACGTGACCTGAATGACACCGGTTTCAACCGTCTGTGGCAGTTCAACAACACGGTTCCAGCAGTTAAATAACCTCTGCCGGTAAGAAAATAAAACAAAAACGCCAGACTGTTTAGCCTGGCGTTTTTTTAGCTCTATTCTTTTTTAAATCAAAAGATTGAACTTAAAACGTAACCAATAAAAATCGTGATGCTTATTGACGCAGCTCGATAATCGTTACCCACATCGCGCCCTTTCCGACCGGATAAGTCTTCAGGCGAGTTAGTTTACCAGTCGATTGATCAATCTTCGCGACTTCAATTTCTGGGGATTTCTGACCCGCAGTTATCACGAATTTACCATGATGATCAATGTTGAAACCACGTGGCTGAGTCTGCGTTGGATGATGCCCCACCAGCGTCAACTCGCTGCCATCGGCGGAAACCTTGATAACCGACAGCGTGCTTGCCGTTCTGTCCGAAGCATACAGATACTGACCATCGGCGGTGATATGCAGGTCAGCAGACCAGCGCTCACCGTTGAAATCGGCAGGCAGAATATCCAGCGTTTGCACGTTCTGATATTCGCCGGTAGTCACGTCTTTCTGATACGCGTCAACAGTCCCGTTCAACTCATTAACACAGTAGGCAAAATGCTGATTCGGGTGGAACGCCATATGACGCGGACCCGCACCTTTCACGGTGGTTAACTGAGCGGGATGATGCGGCGTCGCTTCACCTTCCAGATTGAAATCAAACAAACGGATGTGATCTTCTTTCAGTGCAGGGATCAACAACAGCTGATTAGTCGGGTCAATATTAGCCGAATGAGGAGCTTGCAGGTCTTCCAGCACCTGATGGTGAGCCAGCGCTACGCCATCATCGCCAATCTTGTGAATGCTGACATTGTTGTAACTATAGGAAGCGCTGAAAACAAAACGCCCCTGCAAATCGATGCCAAGATGCGTCGGGCTGCCCGGCAACGGAGCCTGCCCTGCCTGTTCCAGCTTACCGTCATGACCAATATCATAGGTCAGAATCGCAAACTCCGGGCGCACACCCACATACAGCTGACGGGAATCCGGCGAGGCCACCATTGGCTGAACCTGACCTGGCACTTCCACAACTTGCAGCAGCGACAGTTCACCGTCTTCGTGGAGGTTGAACGCGTGGATCTGCTGACTGTCGGGACTGGCAACATAAACGACTTGTTTCATCATATCTCCTTATTAAATCTGCAATCGGGACCATTTTTTATAAATTCAGTCATTGAGCATAGCTTAACACTTTAGGAAAACATTAGCCCTCGATGCGAGGTTTTAACATTTGGATTTAGCGTGTAACATCTCTAGTCTTAATTTTATACACTGACAATCTGCTGGAACCGCCTATGACTTATCGCGTTATCGCGCTCGATCTCGACGGCACGCTGCTTGACCGTCAAAAACGTATCCTCCCTGAATCTCTGGAAGCTCTGGCTGCTGCTCGTGCGGCTGGCGTTAAAGTGATTGTGGTGACTGGACGTCATCACGTTGCTATCCGCTCGTTCTATAAAACGCTTGAGCTGGATACTCCTGCTATCTGCTGTAATGGCACGTATCTTTATGATTTTCAGGCGCAAAAGGTTTTGGCCTCTGATCCGCTAGATAAAATCAAAGCCAAAAAAGTGATCGACCTGCTGGAGTTTTACGGGATCCACGGCCTGCTTTATGTCGATGACGCGATGCTGTATCAGCAGACCAGCGGTCATGTAGAGCGTTCTCTTGCCTGGGGCAAAACCCTGCCAGAAGGCCAGCAGCCGACGATTATTCAGGTTAATAGCCTGCGTGACGCCGCTGACGAGGCGCAGTCAATCTGGAAATTTGCCACTTCGCACCACGATTTAGACGCGCTGGAAGCTTTTGCTCAGCAGGCCGAGAAAGAGCTGGGGCTGGCATGTGAATGGTCGTGGCAGGATCAGGTTGATGTCGCCAAAGGCGGTAACAGCAAGGGTAAACGCTTGCAACAGTGGGTAGAGTCTCAGGGGATCAGCATGAGCGAAGTGATCGCTTTTGGGGATAACTATAATGATCTCAGTATGCTGGAAAACGTAGGGTTGGGCGTCGCGATGGGTAACGCCGATGACCAGATTAAGGCGCGTGCCGGACTGGTGATTGCCGACAACGAACAACCGGGCATCGCGGAAGTGATCCGCAGCAAAGTGCTGTTGTAACCTATATTAGGCTGTAAGAAATTGCGGACTATTGCGTAAAAAACCGGCTTGATAACCGGTTTTTTTGCGATTGGAGCCTTTAATTTTACGATTAAAGCATTCAACTTCCAGGCTCGTTGTGTGACTCTTTTGGATGCCCCACTTTTGAAATCACGTTAAACAACTCGCCCATGCCGTAAATCAGGCCCAATATTACGGCGATAAAAACAGGCACCATGATGATCGCAAACAGCAAACTTTCCAATAGTTCTAACATGTAGCCTCTCTCCCCTGTCAGCATTGATTTCTGCTTAACGTCTTAAATTCCCAACTTCTTAAGAGAATGAAAAAATATGTAACCAAGTTTAACAGCATTTTTGCCTGTTTACTTTAGCTTTCCACCCACTCTTTAAGAACCCGCGGCGATCGGCGACAATGACCTATTATCAAGTTATGCCACGATGCATAATTTTTGCTAACGTCAAGGTTGAGTCCCATTTATGCAAGCTGAAATTCTGTTAACTCTGAAACTGCAACAGCGCGTGTTTGCCGATCCGCGCCGTATCGAATTACTTAAACAGGTAAAAATTACTGGTTCGATCAGTCAGGGAGCCAAGCTGGCCGGGATAAGCTATAAAAGCGCCTGGGATGCCATCAACGAAATGAATCAGTTAGCCGATCAAACGCTGGTTGAACGCAGCACCGGTGGCAAAGGTGGTGGAGGCGCAATATTGACTCGCTACGGCGAGCGCCTGATCCAGCTATATGATTTACTTGCACAAATTCAGCAGAAAGCCTTCGATGTGCTCAAAGATGACGGCCTGCCCCTCGACAGTCTGCTGGCAGCAATTTCACGTTTCTCGCTGCAAACCAGTGCGCGAAATCAGCTGTTCGGCACCGTTATCGAGAGAGGTAGCGAAGAGGTGCAGCAGCATATCAATATCTTGCTGGCCGATGGCGAAACGCGTATTCGGGCCGCTCTCACCCAGCAGAGCGCCGATCGACTGTCGCTGCAGCCCGGCAAAGAGATCCTTGCCCTGATTAAAGCCCCGTGGATTAGCCTGAGTTATCAGGCAGATAACGGCGATAATTCGCTGCCCGGTAAAGTGCAAAGTATCCAGCACGGAACTGATAACAGCGAAGTGCTAGTTATGCTGCAAGCAGGTGAAATTTTATGTGCCACATTGCCGACGAAAACAGTCGAAAAAATGGCGCTTAGGGAAGAGTCAGAGGTATTTGCCCAATTTGATGCCGACCAGGTGATCATCGCCACGCTTTGCTAAAAACGCTTCAAGTCTTGAACAAAACATTCGCCACCGTAACAAAATTTATTATTAATCAATATCTTGCATTTTTAGCGCTGACAGTTTGCATAATTGTCAATTGACTTGAGCCGGTGATGGGCTTATCCCTGAAATTCTTAATGATTCATTTTGATAAGAATCTCAGGGTATAAGGCCCCTTTTACGGGCATCCCCCAAGTCATATGCAGGCAGGAGCAAGATGTCATCTTTAACTATTTCACAGGCTATTTTTCGTCTCAGCGATACGCGCACTCTCGATTTACCTGACTTAACTTTGCGTCAGGGCGAGACGTGGGCCTTTGTTGGTTCCAACGGCAGCGGTAAATCCGCGCTGGCACGCGCTATCGCGGGTGATTTAGGGCTGCTGGAAGGAACACGTCAAAGCAATTTCAACAGCATCGTCCGCCTTTCCTTCGAGCAGCTGCAAAAGCTGGTTGCCGATGAGTGGCAACGTAATAACACCGATATGCTGAGCGCCGACGAAGACGATACCGGGCGCACTACTGCCGAGATTATTCAGGAACAGGTCAAAGATGAAGACCGCTGCCATAAACTGGCGACCCAGTTTGGCATTGCTCATCTGCTAAGCCGACGTTTTAAATATCTCTCAACCGGTGAAACGCGTAAAACGTTGCTGTGTCAGGTACTTATGCAACAACCTGATCTGCTGGTACTGGATGAGCCGTTCGACGGGCTGGATGTCAAAGCGCGTGAGCAGCTGACAGAGATGCTGACCGAGCTGGCTGCCCACGGACAAACGATGGTGCTGGTGCTGAACCGCTTCGATGATATTCCAGATTTTATTCAACATGTTGGCGTGCTTGCCGACTGCTCTCTGGCCTCATTGGGGCCACGCGAGCAAGTATTATCAGAGGCGCTGATTGCCCAACTGGCGCACAGCGAAACCTTGAGTGGCATGAATCTTCCCGAAGCAGAAGATCCCACGCAAAAAGCCCTTTTACCTGCCGATCAGCCATTGATTGTCCTGCGCAATGGTGTGGTGCAATATAACGACAAACCGATTTTACACGGGCTGACCTGGCAGGTTAATCCGGGCCAGCACTGGCAAATCGTCGGCCAAAATGGTGCCGGAAAATCAACACTGCTGAGCCTGATTACTGGCGACCATGCCCAGGGTTATAGCAACGACCTGACACTGTTTGGCCGTCGTCGTGGCAGCGGCGAAACCATCTGGGACATTAAACGTCACATCGGTTATGTGAGCAGCAGCCTGCATCTCGATTACCGCGTCAGCTCCAGCGTACGCAACGTAATTTTGTCTGGATTCTTTGATTCAATTGGGATTTATCAGGCCGTTTCCGACCGTCAGCAACAGCTTACGACTCAATGGCTGGAACTGCTGGGGCTAGGTGGACGCCTTGCCGATACGCCATTCCATAGCCTGTCTTGGGGTCAACAGCGTCTGGCATTAATTGCGCGCGCGCTAGTCAAACACCCTGCTCTGCTTATCCTCGATGAGCCTTTACAGGGCCTTGACCCGCTAAACCGTCAACTGGTGCGACGTTTTGTCGATGTGTTGATCGGAGAAGGCAACACTCAACTGCTATTTGTTTCGCATCACGCCGAAGACGCCCCGCAGTGTATTTCTCATCGACTGACGTTTGTGCCAGACGGTGAAATATATCAATATCAGATTGATGAGCTTGAGCAAAGTTAAGGCGCGTTTATAGATTACAAGGTTTATAGATTGTAGGGATTTATTGATTGAAGGGATCTATAGATTGAGGAGCATAGGCCATCGTTTGATGGCTAATAAACCTAAATCAGAAAATACCAGACAGCGCTCCAGTTCAGTGTATTAAATTAACGCAGGGGGATTTATTTCCCCCATAATGGCGTTAATCAGCAAAGTCAGGTGTTGAACCTTAAAGCTGATTTGAGACGATATAGATATTCTCTAAATCTACTGCACAACCATCTGGTACAGAATAGAACTCTGCGATAGCCTTAAACCCTTTGTTTGAAGTAATTTTATAGTACTGTCTATATAATGGCTCATCCATATACTGGGCTGACAGGCCACTCTTGTCTAAGTCAGTCTCATTATCTTTTTTTGCTCTTCTCAGCATCAGTCTTTTTTGCTCTGCTCTACTTATTTTCTCAGAAGAAAGTAATTCGATTTTGTCGGTCGCTAAGTTTTTAGGATCTGTGCCTAAAAGAGCATGTGTATAATTATGTAATCCTTTATTTTCAAAACTAACCATTAGTGCATCGTAAATTCGCCCGTCACTGTCCGCCGAACAATCTGGTGCCTGATCAGTAATTTTTGCATTTATAGCCTTAGTATCAGCTGTCTTCGCCATTGTATAAGATGAAAATAAAATAAGTGATAAAACTGCTATCTTCCTGAACACAATAAATTCCTTTTAGCCTATTTAAGAAATGCAGAATACCATAACAATATTCGTAACTGCATAGATGAATTCTTATAACAGCCGCACCTTTCCTTTGGATTCTATTAAATTAAATAAACGTTATTATCACCATCAGTTAACACTTAAAAGTCTATATTATTTAACCAAGCTTTACCTTTTGAAAAATAATCATAACTTTTTTATAAACTGCTAGGATAACTCTTATTAACTATGCAATTGCTGGGGAAATTAAGAATAATTAATAAACCAGCATGGGTGATTAAGGACTTAATACTGTTATACTTAAGCCAAACTCAATAAAATTACGCATTCAATTATTTCAAAAGGTTATTACATGACAGTTACTATAGATGTCGGACTGCTGAATCATATTGCGCTTCACTTCACCCATAGAAAAACAAGACTTAAAAAACAGCACCAAATTTATGATATACAGCATCTGATTTCCCCGCTAAACCATTGGTTTAAAGTCTACAGTATTGATACCCCGCTGCGAGTTGCACACTTTCTGGCTCAGGCCTGTTGTGAAACCTTCCAATTCTCTTCTATGACAGAAAATCCGGCTCATGGTGGTAAGGAATATGACTTTGGGACAAAAGTTGGCTTTAAACTTGGTAATATTTATCCTGGAGACGGTCCAAAATATATAGGTAGAGGCATGCTTCATCTAACAGGAAGACACAATTACAGGAGAATAGGGGGACGTATCCATGTTGACCTAGAGGATAATCCCACATTAGCCGCAACTGATTTTAGTCTCGCAGTCAGAACAGCCTGTGAATATTGGAAGCTAAGAGGTCTAAATTACCAAGCTGATCAAGATCAGTTTAAAACTATTACATTAGCCATTAATGGTGGGATGACTGGTAGTGGAGAACGTCTTTCTGCTTTGCATAGAGCTAAAAATTACCTTCATATATCCTAATATATAGAGGGGAGTTGCCTCCCCAGATCAAATTATCGATCAGCAAAATCAGGGGTTGAACCTTCTAATTGATCTGAAACAATATAAATATTTTCTAAGTCAACAGCACAAGCACCAGGAGCAGAATAGAATTCAGCAATCGCTTTAAATCCTTTGGTTGATGTGACTTTGTAATATTGCTTGTATAAAGGTTCATCCATATATTGTGATTGTAATCCACTTTCAACAAAGTTGGTCTCTCCTTCTGCTTTTGCTCTTCTCAGCATCAATCTATGCTGTTCTTCCTTGCTGATTTTTTCAGAGGAAAGCAGTTCAACCTTGTAAGTTGCTTTATCTTTTGGCCCATAACCTAAAAGCGCATGGATATAATTGTTTAATCCTTTATTTGCAAAGCTCGTAACGAGGGAGGTATTTATTCTAGCGTCACTATCCGCCGAACAATCAGGTGCCTGATCGGAAGTTTTTGCATTTGCAGCCTTGGTATCAACCGTCTTTGCCATCGTACACGATGAAAATACTACTAATGATAAGATTGCTAACTTCTTAAACATATTCAAAACCTTTGGTTATTTTACGAATAATTAAGAATAACGTGAAGATACGGCTATCGCTATAGAAGTTGTCTTAGAACATGTAAGAATAATTTATCAATTCATCCCCTAAATCAGCCAATATTATTCATTAAACCGAATGCGAGTTCTAGAATTTAGGACAATAAAATACGCTTTATAGCGCGGTCGGATTAGCTGATAACTAAAATCATACTGTATGAAAAACAAAGTAAATTTCAGATGTAACCGATTACACCACGGGTGTCATCTGAGTTCTAATGATACCATTGGTTTACTTGCACCCCATGGTGCAGCGCTAAAAGCAGTGGTAAAGTAAGGAGTGTAAACGATTCCATTTTATAAGATGGATCACCTTTTTAGCCGCCACTGCATGCTATTCTTATTCACAACATTTCCATCAAGGAGTCGATATGTACGTTCTAGTGACAGGTGGTAGCGGTTACATTGGTAGCCATACTTGCGTTCAATTAATCGAAGCGGGCTACTCGCCAATCATTCTGGATAACCTTTGCAACAGCAAGGCCAGCGTTTTGGAACGCATCACCACTTTGACGGGTAAAACTCCGGTTTTGGTTCAGGGCGATATTCGCGACCGCGCCGTGCTGGATAAAATTTTCAGCGAATACAAAGTCGATTCGGTTATTCACTTTGCCGGCCTGAAGGCCGTGGGTGAGTCAGTCAATAAGCCGTTGGAATACTACGATAACAACGTTTACGGCTCTCTGGTGCTGGTTGAAGCAATGCGCGCCGCTGGCGTGACCAATCTTATTTTCAGCTCCTCGGCAACGGTCTACGGCGATCAGCCAAAAACGCCTTATGTTGAAGATTTCCCAACCGGAACCCCTTCCAGCCCTTATGGCCAAAGCAAGCTGATGGTTGAGAATATCCTGCAAGACTTGCAGCGTGCGGAACCAAACTGGAGCATCTCGCTGCTGCGTTATTTCAACCCGGTGGGCGCGCATCCGTCAGGTTTGATGGGTGAAGATCCTCAGGGTATTCCAAATAACCTGATGCCATTTATTGCTCAGGTTGCTGTAGGTCGTCGCGATTCTCTGGCGGTGTTTGGAAATGATTACGACACGCCAGACGGCACTTGCCTGCGCGACTATATACACGTTGTCGATTTGGCCGACGGTCATATTGCCGCGATGAAAACCCTGCATAACAAACCGGGTGTACACATTTATAACCTCGGCGCTGGTGTTGGCAAAAGCGTTCTGGATGTGATCAACGCATTCAGCGAAGCCTGCGGCAAGCCGGTGAGCTATCACTTTGCCCCACGTCGTGCCGGTGATTTGCCTGCTTACTGGGCTGATCCCACCAAAGCAGCCAAAGAACTGAACTGGCGTGTAAGCCGTACCCTGGAAAATATGGCGGATGATACCTGGCTGTGGCAATCAAAGAATCCACAGGGTTATCCAGATTAAGGAAAAAGAATGTCTAGTTTTGACCCCATCGAGCATCCGCATCGTCGTTATAACCCACTGAGTGCACAGTGGATATTGGTAAGTCCGCACCGCGCCAAGCGTCCGTGGCAAGGTCAGCAGGAAATCCCGTCGCAGGAAACATTGCCTGCGCATGATCCTGATTGCTTCCTTTGCCCGGGTAATACTCGCGTTACCGGTGACGTGAATCCTGATTATCAGGGCACTCACGTGTTTACCAACGATTTTGCGGCGCTGATGCCGGATACACCTTTTGCTCCAGAAAGTGACGATCCTTTAATGCGCTGCCAAAGCGCACGTGGAACCAGTCGGGTTATCTGTTTCTCTCCCGATCACAGCAAAACTCTGCCGCAGTTGCCTCTGCCAGCGCTGGAAAAAGTCGTTCATACCTGGCAGGAACAAAGCGCGGATTTAGGTAAAACCTATCCGTGGGTTCAGGTTTTTGAGAACAAAGGCGCGGCGATGGGCTGCTCTAATCCGCATCCGCACGGCCAGATTTGGGCAAATAGTTTCCTGCCTAATGAAGCCGAACGCGAAGATCATTTACAGCGTCAATATCTGGCGCAGTACGGATCGTCGATGCTGGTTGATTACGTTCAGCGCGAGCTGGCCGACGGCAGCCGAACGGTGGTCGAAACTGAACATTGGCTGGCTGTGGTGCCTTATTGGGCTGCATGGCCATTTGAAACGCTGCTGCTGCCAAAGGCCAAAGTTCTGCGCATCACTGAATTGAGTGAGGCACAAAGTCGTGATTTAGCACTGGCGCTGAAAAAGCTGACCAGCCGGTATGACAACCTGTTCCAGTGCTCATTCCCCTATTCGATGGGCTGGCACGGTGCGCCGTTTAGCGAGGGTGATTACTCACACTGGCAGCTGCATGCGCATTTTTATCCGCCGCTGCTGCGCTCTGCGACGGTAAGAAAATTTATGGTCGGCTATGAAATGCTGGCTGAAACTCAACGAGACCTGACTGCCGAACAAGCCGCTGAACGCCTGCGGGCGGTAAGTGACGTTCATTATCGCGATGCCGGAGTAAAATGATGGAATTGAAAAACAAGACCCTGAAAATCTTCGAAGAAAAGTTCGGTTATCCGGCTACGATCACTATTAAGGCACCCGGTCGCGTTAATCTGATTGGCGAACATACTGATTATAATGACGGTTTCGTTCTCCCCTGCGCCATTGATTATGAAACGGTGATTGCCTGCGGTGAACGCAACGATCGCACTATTCGCGTGATTGCAGCCGACTATGATGATCAGCAAGACGAGTTCTCACTCGACGAACCGATTGTAAGCACTCACGAACTGCCATGGGCCAACTACGTGCGCGGCGTTATCAAACATCTGCTGCTGCGTAACAACGAATTTTCCGGCGCTGATATGGTTATCAGCGGTAACGTGCCACAGGGCGCGGGATTAAGCTCGTCGGCCTCGTTGGAAGTCGCCGTGGGTCAGGCGCTGAAAAGCCTTTACGATCTGGATATCGATGGCGTGCAGCTGGCACTCAACGGTCAGGAAGCAGAAAACCAGTTTGTAGGCTGTAACTGCGGCATTATGGATCAGCTAATCTCGGCGTTGGGCAAAGAAAATCATGCGCTATTGATTGACTGTCGCTCGCTGGAAACTAAAGCCGTTTCAATGCCGGTGGACGCCTCGGTTGTTATCATCAATTCCAACGTGAAGCGCGGCCTGGTTGACAGTGAATACAATACTCGGCGCAAACAGTGTGAAGAAGCCGCGCGTTTCTTTGGCGTTAAAGCGCTGCGTGATGTGAATATTGACCAGTTTACTGCTCAGGAAGCCGGGCTTGATCCCCTCACTGCTCGTCGTGCGCGTCACGTTATTACTGAAAACTCGCGTACTGAAGCGGCCGCTATCGCTTTGAGCCACGGCGATTTAAAAACTATGGGCGTGTTGATGGCAGATTCCCATGCCTCGATGCGCGACGATTTTGAAATCACCGTACCGCCCGTTGATACGCTGGTAGAAATCGTGAAGTCGGTCATTGGTGACGAAGGCGGTGTGCGCATGACCGGCGGCGGTTTTGGCGGCTGCATCGTTGCGCTAATCCCCAGCGATTTAGTTGAAAAAGTGCGGAAAGCCGTTGCCCATCAATATCACGCCCAGACCGGATATAAAGAAACATTTTACGTCTGTCAGGCTTCAGAAGGTGCCAGCATATGCTAACTCCAGTTAACACCCAGCGAGCCCCTGATGGCTCGCCTTTTCAGTTGGTTACGCTAAAAAATCCTGCGGGGACGACGGCTACCTTTATGGATTGGGGTGCCACCTGGTTGTCTTTGGTTCTGCCGCTGCAAGGCGGAGGTGAGCGCGAGCTGCTGTTGGGTTGTCAAAGTCCTGAAAACTATCCTCAACAGACGGCCTATTTAGGCGCAACGATAGGCCGCTATGCGAATCGGATTGCGCGTTCGCAGTTTCAAATCGACTGTAAACCGCACCTGTTAGTGGCTAATCAGGGCGTCCACCAGCTGCACGGCGGTCCGGAAGGATTTAACGCTCGTCGTTGGAAAATACTTAATTATACCGAGCAAAAGGTTAGCTTCCAGTTAGTGTCTCCCGATGGCGATCAGGGTTATCCCGGTGAGCTAACTGCCGAGGTTCACTATGTGCTGACCAACGATAATCGTTTGGAAATCAGCTACAAGGCGCAGGTTGATAAGCTTTGTCCGGTGAATCTCACTAATCATGCCTATTTTAATCTCGACGGTGAAGGTCGGGACGTTCGCAAGCACAAGCTCCAGCTGTTTGCCGAAAGATTTCTGCCGATTGATAGCGACGGGATCCCGTGCGCCGATTTAACCTCGGTTGAGCAAACCGGGATGGATTTCCGCAAAACGAAAACGCTGGCACAGGACTTTCTGGCCGATCGCGATCAGCAGCGGGTTAAAGGCTACGACCACGCTTATTTGCTGTATGCGACCTGCAACGCCAGTGACAATGCCGCAGCGCATCTTTGGTCTTCCGATGAAAAAGTTAAAATGTCGGTGTTTACTTCGGCTCCGGCTCTGCAACTCTATACCGGTAATTTCCTCAATGGCACGCCTAATCGCAGCGGTGGGCAATATGCCAACTACAGCGGCGTGGCGCTTGAAAGCGAGTTCTTGCCAGATAGCCCGAACCATTCAACCTGGCCACAGCCTAGCTGCTGGTTAAAACCGGGTCAGACATATCGTTCGGCCACGGTTTATCAGTTCTTCGCGCTCTAACTCTTTCATCTAATTTGAAAATTTGCCATAAAAAAGGGCCATCTTAACCGGATGGCCCTTTGCTTTTTGTCGAGTAAACTAATGCAGACTGACGTTAGAAATCGACATTTACGCCCAACTGGAAGGTTCTTCCCGGCATAGTTGCCAGCGCCAGGTCAGATTTGTCCTGAGCGGTCGACGTTTCTGTGTCACGAGTGCTCAGATAATCCCAGTATTTTCTGTCGGTGACGTTATAGATCCCACCGCTAATTTTGACGTTTTGCGCGACTTGCATATAACCGGTTAGGTCTACGATGCCGTAACCCGGAATTCGCGCGTACTGAGTCGATGAATCCCCCAGATTGCCACCGGTATTGGTATAACTTTCACGATTGGTTGGCGTTGCTCGCTTGCCTTTGTTAAAGGTTGCCGTCACTGCCACGCCATAAAGTTTGGACGGATCATCATACGCCAGTCCGGTGACCAGCTTCATTGGGGCAACACTCTCGAGGCTGACGTATTTGTCCCCTTCATAGCTTGATTTCGAAGCTCCTTTAGCATAACCAAAGGCGAGACGCGCGCTCAAGCCATCCACCTGCTGGAACCACGTGCCAAAGTTGAAACGAGCGCTGAGGCTAGAGCCAAAGATATAGGCTTTATCGCGGTTTTCTGCCTCATACGCGGTATAGATATTGCTCGGAATATTAGCAAAAATCGCTGGGTTACCGGAGCGGGTATAGCGCGTGTAGGCGATGAAGTTTTTGTATTGGCTATAAAAAGCGTTGAGGTTAAAAGTCACTCCCGGCGTGGCTTCCCCTTTAATACCCCACTCAATGTTATTACTGGTTTCAGTTTTAAGATTCGGATTACCTATCAGCGCGTACTGCTGGGTTCCTGCATAGCTCGAGCTAAGATTCCATGAGCCATAAAGCTGGCTGGCATCCGGGAACTGCGCTCCGCGTTTATATTGCAGATAGGTTTGTATCTTTGGCGTGACATCATAGATAAAGGCTAGAGACGGCAGTAGCTCAGTATCGCTACTTTTACTGTACAGCGTTGAAAGCGCTGATTCAGACAGAGAGCCCGTGGCTAAATCCGACAGGTTCTTAGGTTCAGATTTTTGGTAAGCCAGTCTCAGACCCGGCACTACCGAGAAGTTATGCCCTGCTAAATCCCAGGTCATGGTGTCTTCAGCAAAGGCACCCAGCACATAGGTACGGCTATTCGCCGCTGGTTGCATGATATAGGTATAAGCGCTCTGGGTCGGTGACTGGCTAAACGGGCGCTCAGTGTCTGAAATATTCCCGTTCAGGCCCCAACGAAACTCATGAATTCCCCAGGATTTAGCCATCTTGTTATCGAAGCCGAGGGTATGGGAATTTGAATCGGAGAAGGTGCGCACCATGCTGCTACCGGTGGTGGTATTCGGGCCGTAGGTATTATCGTGCGCCTGCGTCCTCTGATAGAACAATCGGGTATCGATGCTGTCTACCAGCAGCAAATCAGGCGTCCAGTGATCCAGCAAACTGGTGCTAAAACGGCGAGTCTGACTGGTTTGATAATCCCTGCCATTAATCGCGCTTCCTGCCGTGTTCCACGAGTCAAAATTGGTATGATTAGTTTTTTGATACAAATCGACCGTGCCCGTCAGGGTATGAGTCTCAGTGGCAGCCCAGGTTCCTGATGCCATCAAAGCATCGGAATGCCAGTTAGCCGGATAAGCGTTACGCGAACCACTGTTATTACGCGTCTCCTGCCCGTCGCGACGGCTGAGCACCACAATACCGTTGAGATAACTGTCGCCACCCGCGGCCGTGATTCCGTTATGCAAGCTGTGATCGGCGGAGTTATAGTCGCTCTGATAACCAAAATAGCTATGTTTGTTAGCATTTAGATAATCATCAGCCGTTTTTGGCTGGAATGATACCGCGCCACCGATGGCGGTATTGGCATATGAAACGTTGGTTGCGCCGGCCTGAATGTCAACCGTGCCGTATAGATAAGGGTCGATGTAGTCACGGCCAATGCCGAAACTGTCCTGCCCTGCGCGTCCGACATAAGGTCGTCCGGTCGCGTTGGGCTGAGCGATACCATCAACGTCAATTGAAACACGGTTGGACTCCAGCCCACGGATGTTGTAACCCGTATATCCGCCACGATCAAAACCGCTTTTACCCACCGAAGAGCCTCCCGCCGAGCCTGTTGCGCTTACAAGTGGCTGATAACGCATGATAGTTCCAAAATCATTGCCACCGTCGCGTTGCATATCTTTGGCAGTAATTTTGGTTTCATCGCCGGCTTTTCTCTCTACCTTTGGTGAGATAACGGTCATGACTTCGCTGAGATCAATGTCTTTTTTATCTGTATTATTGACGACAGGGGTAGAAGTGGCTTTTTCCGCTGCAACGGCACTCATTATAGAACTGGCGACCAGGCTTAAAGAAAGCAAAGTCCTGAGGTGACGCATTCCCTTGTGAAGAAACATAAAAAGGCCTTAAGTTTATTAGGGTTATTATTTTACTCAGCCACTTTTCCAGCGAAAAAAATCGGTAAAACTAAATCACACAAAAAATACGCACAGCAACACCCTGTTATTAATCAGGATTTAATATAATAACGATGCGTAATAATAATGATAATAATTATCATTTCTATTTGTGTCAACAGCTATTCACTTCTAAGTTCCATTCGCTGATGTAATTTTTATGTAAGTTTTCGACACGCATTTATCATCGAGGAATGACGATAGTTTCTCGATCATTTAGACAAAAATGTGATATCTAATGCCATTTGGTGGGAATTTTCCCAACCAACCTTCAACAGTCCATCTACGCTTACAGAGTGTCCTCGTAAGCAGGACGTCCAAAAAAAGGAATACGTTATGCGCCTACCCATTTTATTGTCATTGTTAGCTGCGTTGTGCGTCAGTGGGAACGTGATGGCTGCCGATGCAATGAAGGCTCCTTCCCCAGCACAGGCGGCTCAACGCCAAAAAATGACTGACTGTAATCAGCAGGCCACCACGCAAAGTCTCAAGGGAAATGACCGCAAGACTTTCATGAGTCAATGCCTGAAAGCTGAAACTAAAACCATGACTCCCCAGCAAAACAAAATGAAGACTTGTAATGCTGATGCTGCCAAACAAGAGCTAAAAGGTGATGCTCGCAAAACCTTTATGAGCACATGTTTGAAAAAAGCAGCTTAATTAGCACGAAATCAAACTCCCATTAATGCGCAGTCCGTAAACTCGGGCTGCGCGTTTCGTTTATTGATTGCCGACGCGGGGGGTCAGGCCATATAATGTCCAGAGTTGTCATTGGAATTTCAGTAAATTGAGGAGTTTAGCTATGGCTGTAACCAAGCTGGTTCTTGTAAGACACGGCGAAAGTCAATGGAACCAAGAGAACCGTTTTACCGGTTGGTATGATGTTGATCTATCGGAAAAAGGTCGTACTGAAGCAAAACAGGCAGGTCAGCTGCTGAAAGAGGAAGGCTTCCAGTTTGATTTCGCTTACACGTCTGTACTGAAACGTGCCATCCACACTCTGTGGAGTGTTCTGGATGAACTGGACCAGCCGTGGCTGCCAGTTGAAAAATCCTGGAAATTGAATGAGCGTCATTACGGTGCGCTGCAAGGCCTTGATAAAGCTGAAACTGCAGCTAAATACGGCGACGAACAGGTTAAACAATGGCGTCGTGGCTTCCGCGTTACTCCTCCAGAACTCGAAAAAACTGACGAGCGCTTCCCTGGCAATGACCCGCGTTATGCGAAACTGCGCCCTGAAGAGCTGCCAACGACCGAAAGTCTGGCACTGACCATCGAGCGCGTAATTCCTTACTGGACTGACGTTATCAAACCACGTCTGGAAAGTGGCGAACGTGTTATCGTTGCTGCACACGGTAACTCCCTGCGTGCGCTGGTTAAATACCTGGATAACCTCAGTGAAGATGAAATTCTTGAGCTGAATATTCCTACCGGTGTGCCACTGGTTTATGAGTTTGATGAGAACTTTAAACCACTTAAACGCTACTACCTGGGCGATGCTGAAGAAATCGCTGCGAAAGCTGCTGCGGTTGCTAATCAGGGTAAAGCCAAGTAATTCGGTTTCGTGTTTAAGACTAAAAGTTGAATACGACAAGCTGAATACGAAAAAAGAACGCCGAGGCGTTCTTTTTTTTGGCTGCAATTTAGAAAATCTCAGTTCCTGAATTCCCGTCTTTAAGAACCGGAAACAGGCTTATTTAGCCGCGACGCTGTTTAACTGCCGTAGCCAGATTACGCAGCAGGATTTCAGTATCTTCCCAGCCAATGCAGCCATCAGTTACGCTTTGCCCATAAACCAACGCTTCGTCCGTATCCAGACTCTGACTGCCCTCTACCAGATGACTCTCAACCATCACGCCCATAATAGCCTGCTCGCCCTGAGCCAGCTGCGCGCAAACGTCGTCACTGACTTCCATCTGCTTTTTGAACTGCTTGCTGCTGTTAGCATGGCTAAAGTCGATCATAATCGTCGAGGGCAGGCCACCTTTTTCCAGGCCTTCTTTTACTTCTTTAACATCTTCGGCGCTGTAGTTTGGCTTTTTACCGCCGCGCAAAATGATATGACAATCGCTGTTACCCGCGGTATTGACGATAGCAGAGTGCCCGTATTTGGTCACAGACAGGAAACAGTGTGGCGCACTGGCGGCGTTAATCGCGTCGATAGCCACTTTGATTGTGCCATCGGTGCCATTTTTAAAGCCAACCGGGCAAGACAATCCAGAGGCCAGCTCGCGGTGAACCTGTGATTCAGTCGTTCGTGCGCCGATAGCGCCCCAGCTCATCAGATCCGCCAGATATTGTGGGGTGATCATATCCAGAAACTCGCCCGCCGCAGGCAGACCGGTATCGTTGATATCCAACAGCAGTTTACGAGCTATTCTTAAACCGTCGTTGATCTGATAACTATTGTTCATTTCTGGATCGTTGATTAAACCTTTCCAGCCCACGGTGGTCCGCGGCTTTTCAAAGTATACTCGCATCACCACTTCCAGCTCACCGCGCAGCTCTTGGCGCAGGGTCAGCAAGCGCGCTGCATATTCTTTGGCTGCTTTTGGGTCATGGATAGAACAGGGGCCAATTACCACTAACAGACGATCGTCATTACCTTTCAATATGTTATGGATAGCATTGCGCGCCTCAGAAACCGTTTTAGCGGCGTTATCCGTTGCGGGGAATTTTTCCAGCAGGGCAACTGGCGGCAAAAGTTCCTTAATATCTTTGATGCGTAAATCGTCGTTTTGATAATTCATAACTGTTCCATTAGGTATTTCTAAAAAGTACGATTCTCAATTCTAATCGCGATCAATCTAGCCACATTGTGTCTGACTGTAAATCCACTTTCAGCCATTAATAAGCATTTATCTCATTGCTTACCCATAATCGTCTACTAAGCTTTTATATTGATAAGCGTTTATAAAAATAGATGGTTTAACTAAAAACTTATAATGGAGAAATAGCAAATGAAAAAGCTCGCAATCATACTTTTTACCGCCGGCCTTGCACTGAGCAGTGGTGCAGCTTTTGCCGACTCGGGTTCAGGTTCTAATAACAACGGCAACGCCAATGCGTCCGATAGCCCGGGCTCAATTCAGAAGCTGGCACCAAATGGTGTTGATAACGGCAAAATCAACACCTCGAATACCAACGTAGCTCAGCAATCGCCACAAAAGAAAACCACCACGATGCACCATAAAACCAGCAAAAATAAAGATCACAAAATTACCATGTGTAAAGACGGCCGCTGCCCGAATCAGGTTCCGGGCACTAAACAGTCGACCGATACCGGTAAATAATCGATTCTTGTTTTCGGCTAGCCTGCCTTAATAACGGCAGGGAAAGAAATAGCGGTTTATGGCATTATCTGGTTTTATCAGGACGGGAGGCTTCGGCTTCCCGTTTTTATATTTGCAGGGCGTGTATGCCAGGGTTACTTTTAGTCAAAGACTCTCATTCAATTGAAGTTATTATTGAGGCCGCGCTACAGCGTTCAGGCAATCTCTAACATTTAAACAGCGTCAAGAATGCGCGCCCCAACTATACTAGAGTAATCAATCTGTTGCAGGCATTGCAGTAGTAGTTGGATTGAGCACAGGGAAATGCGCAACCTTAGGCGCAGAAACCATTCAGGGTTTCATCAATACTTAGAAAATATAGGAAACAATATGTCAGTTCGATCTCTTTTACCTGAGGACAGGAATAGCCGGCGTTTGCTGCTCGCCTTTCTGGTTACCGTGGTGTTCATGGTGGCGGAAGTCATCGGCGGGACGATTTCAGGCTCTCTGGCGCTGCTTGCGGATGCAGGCCATATGCTTACCGACGCCGCAGCACTGCTGATGGCACTGATGGCGGTGCGTTTTGCACGTCGTAAACCCAATTCACGCCTGACTTTTGGTTATCTGCGCCTGACCACCATGGCAGCCTTCGTCAATGCTGCGGCACTGCTGTTGATCGTCGTGTTGATTCTCTGGGAAGCCATCCGACGTTTCGCGACCCCCGAGCCGGTATTGGGTGGCACCATGCTTACCATTGCCATTGCCGGGCTGTTCGCTAATTTGCTTTCCTTCTGGTTGCTACATCAGGGTGAAGAGAAAGGAAACATTAATGTACGGGCCGCCGCATTGCACGTTATGGGTGACCTGCTAGGCTCGATTGGCGCGGTTGTTGCGGCGCTGATCATCATGAATACTGGCTGGACACCTATCGACCCAATTTTATCGGTGCTGGTTTCATGCCTGGTACTGCGCAATGCATGGGCTCTGCTTCGGGAAAGTTTTCATGAATTGCTGGAAGGGACGCCGCAGGAAATTGATATTGTTAAACTGAGCAAAGGGCTGTCACTGGCTATCCCGGAAGTGCGCAACGTGCATCATGTTCACGTGTGGCAGATTGGTGAGCAGCGTTTGATGACTCTGCATGCACAGGTGGTTCCACCGCACGATCACGACGGATTACTGGCTCGGATTCAGAAACACCTTTCTGATAAGTACAAAATTGGCCATGCCACAATTCAAATGGAGTTTGGTGCGTGCGAGATGTATGACTGCTCGCTGAGTGACGATGCAGCGATTGCGGCGGCTTCGGGACATGGACATCATCACGGGCATAATCATGGCGCTAGCCACGGGCATGATGACCATGATCACGATGATGATCATCAACATCACCATGAAGACGAACATGAACACGACGACGAACATAGTCACGACAATGAGCGTGAACACAAGCATCAGCACTAGGATTATTACCAGGCTCAGTACTAAGATTATTACCAAAATCAGTACTAAGAGTAGATGACAAGATCGGCGTTTTATTGAGTTTTAATTTTTATGGAGCCTTAGTAAAGCGCGCGTGAGTCAAAATGAGTCACTCTGGCGGCCTGCTGCACTATAACTAGGTAGCAGGCCCAACTATGTAGCAGGCCCGCTTAGTCAGGCATTTATTATAGGCAGCACGCCTTAAGCATTCCCTTTAACGCGCAGTTTAAGGCTGGCAGCAAAATCCAGCATGCGATTCAGGGGAATCAATGACTTCACACGCAGCGCCTCATCCACTTCTATCGCATGCTCGCTTCCACCCTGCTCCAACCCTTCTGCAATCGCCTTGAGGCCATTCATCGCCATCCACGGGCAATGAGCGCAGGTACGACAACTCGCCCCCTCACCCGCCGTCGGCGCTGCAAACAGCTCTTTGTCCGGGCATGCCTGCTGCATTTTGTAGAAAATTCCGCGATCGGTCGCCACAATCAGCTTTGAATGAGGGAGAGTTTTCGCCGCCTGAATCAGCTGACTGGTAGAACCCACTGCATCAGCCAGCTCAACGATGGCCTGAGGAGACTCTGGATGCACCAACACTGCCGCTTCCGGATATAAAGCTTTCATGCGGGTTAGCGCCTGTGTTTTAAACTCGTCATGGACGATACAGGCCCCTTGCCAGCAGAGGATATCTGCACCAGTCTGCTTGCGTACATAATTTCCGAGATGACGATCCGGCGCCCAGATAATTTTTTCACCAAGACTATCAAGGTGTTCAATCAGTTCAACGGCGATACTCGAGGTCACGACCCAATCCGCGCGTGCCTTAACGGCCGCCGAGGTATTGGCGTAAACCACCACGGTGCGATCCGGATGAGCATCACAGAAATCAGAGAAAGCCTGTTCAGGGCAACCTAAATCCAGAGAGCATTCAGCGTGTAGCGTGGGCATTAGCACCGTCTTTTCAGGGCTGAGAATTTTTGACGTCTCCCCCATAAACCGCACACCAGCTACCAGCAGCGTCGTGGCTTTATGCTGGCTGCCAAAACGCGCCATCTCCAATGAGTCAGCCACGCAGCCTCCCGTCTCCTCCGCCAATGCCTGGATTTCAGGATCGGTATAGTAATGAGCGACCATCACCGCATCGCGTTGTTTAAGCAGCCTTTTAATTTTTTCCTTATAAAAGGCTTTCTCATTGTCATTCAATGGCGCGGGTTTGGGAGGGAAAGGGTAAACCGCCGCGTTCAGGTCTAATATCTCACTCATTGCTCATCGTCTCGTTTAGTCATCAAGTATCGATAAATCACAGGATCAGGCCTGCATTGGGCCTGATTGTTTTATATGCTAAACAAAATACGCTGATAACGGCTTAATGTCGCTTTAATTTTGAGCTAAATGAGATATTTGTTTAAGCGGCTTAAAATTTAACAAACGGAGTAACGACGGATATCGCAATTCGAGGTTTGAGGTTTGAGGTTTGAGGTTTGAGGTTTGAGGTTTGAAGTTTGAAGTTTGAAGTTTGAAGTTTGAAGTTTGAAGTTTGAAGTTTGAAGTTTGAAGTTTGAAGTTTGAAGTTTGAAGTTTGAGGTTTGAAGGATCGTGGACTTGACCTCAAGGTTGCCGGTTTTGGTTTGATGCTCATGTTGGCGGTATCAGGACGGCGCTGAACGAAGTGATGAGAAACGATTTTGTTTCGAATCCGCAGTGAAGAAACCGCGAAGCGGCGCGACCTACGCCATGCGCAGTGATAACTGAAACGAACTCATACTTCTGCCTCGATCGTATCGAGATAACAAGGCGGGGGATTCACCAGGGGACTAGCCTTGGATTCATTTTATGTCTGCCTAAGCCGATGCCCAGTAAGCGCAGCGCATGCTGTTGATTTAATATGCAACTCACCTGACTGTTGGGGGCTGGCAATATCGAGCACTCGATGTGACATGGCGCAACTTTTGCCGATATGCCCGATGCTGTAGTGAATACCGTGATCCGAGTGGAATATAAGACTGTGCCGATGTGTGAAACTAGGCAGTGCTCAATCAGTGATCTTGAAAAATGACTTCCCGTCTCACGGCCAACAACCTACCTAACTCTCCCCCGTGGACAAAAATGAAAGATTGAACTTAATGAAAGTTCGCATGGAGCGATTATGTACAACAACAATGAAGTAATTAGTTACCTTCAAGCCAATAGAATCCTCACCTTAAAGCTTGACCACGCATTAATTGGTGTCGGAAAGGCCGTCTCAAATCAGATTAAGACAATAGGAGCCGGTGCAAAACGCGCGTTGTATTACACGTCCTGCTTTACCGATGAATATCAGGACGTCTGTCAGCAACAAAAGACTGAGGATATTCGCTTTAGGAATGCCGTTATTCGCATTATCCAGCATGGTGATGTTGTCTATAAAATGCTTCATATCTACTTTGAAGAAATATTTAAATATAAAACATCCGATCAAATAGAACGCATTAAAAAAATCTTAATGGCGGTTAATGTACATATTGCCGCAAGCTCACTCACAAGCGCCGGGTTCGCATTAGCAGTTGCCTCTGCCGTGACTCTCGGTATGAATCTAAGCCTTGATATGAGCGTCTTAGTAGGGAGCAGAGCCGCGGGGGTTTTAGCAGGGGTCGGCATATATGGCGTCATTCAGAAAGCAGCGGATTGCGCCCGTCGCCTTTATTATACCTATCCGACATATTACGCCGAGCTTTACGCTCAAGAGCTGGAAATGATGTACTTCTTGATAGAGCCATTGTTTGAGCGGGCTGAGGCGCATAAAACACAATCGGCATCAGATAGTGATATTGCAGACATCATCACCAGGATGATTCGATAAATATGATGAATTTGATCAAAAGACTCTTTAAGAGATTGTTCAAATCGTTATTTTCGATGTACGGCCCTGCCGTACTAACAATCATATTCGCATTAGTGCAGGGTTTATTATTCCCGAATAGTCCAATCGGACTTATACCCATATTTTTCGTATTTGTGATAGTCATTTTTGGTCGCTATGTGAAATGGTGATCGTCAAAAATCAGCATCATTTAAATCTATTTTATAAGGAAATTACATGTCTACTCCCGCACATTTATCGCTTGAAGATGAAAATGGCTCCCCGGTAATCGGTAGCTGCATGATGCCAATGCGTTTAGGCTCTATTGAACTCAGGTCATTCTCCCACGGTGTGACCATTCCTGTGGATCCGAGTTGGGGGAAACTTACTGGCACACGAATACACCATCCGATTACGATAGTGAAAGAATTCGACCAGACTACGCCACTGATGTATCGCGCTGTATGTGAGGGCCTGACGATGAAGAAGGCGACAATCAAGATGTACCGTATCCTCGAATCAGGCATTGAGGCTGAGTATTTTAATATCATCCTAGAAAACGTCAAAATCACGACGGTTTCACCTTACCTGGCTCCAAACGGCATGAGCAGTACGCATCTGGAAACGCTCGAATTACGTTATGAGGCGATTACCTGGAAGCATACGGAAGGAAATATTATCTATCGCGACACATGGAATGACCGCGCCTGTGCCTGACAATGACTCTAAAGAGTGAATAAGAGCCTATTCAGATTCATTAGGGATGGATGAGGTAACAGACAGGAAATTTCAGCAGTTCCAGCGTTGAACCTTAACAGAATAACAAGGCGGGGGATTCACAAGGGAATGGCCTCGAATTTCTCTTGTGTCGGTCTGGGCCGATGCCCAGTAAGTGCAGCGCATGCTGTTGATTTAATATGCAATTAACCCAAACTTTGTGGTCTACTAGCAGCGGAAACTCAATGCGGTATGACACAACTTTTGCAGATACACCTGATGCTGTAGTGAATACCGTGACTCGAGTGGAAAATCACACTGTGCCGATGTGTGAAGGATCGTGGATTTGACCTCAAGGTTGCCGGTTTTGGTTTGATGCTCATGTTGGCGGTATCAGGGCGGCGCTGAACGAAGTGATGAGAAACCATTTTGTTTCGAATCCGCAGTGAGGAAACCGCGAAGCGGCGCGACCTACGCCATGCGCAGTAGTAACTGAAACGAACTCATACTTCTGCCTCGATCGTATCGAGATAACAAGGCGGGGGATTCACAAGGGGAATGGCCTTGAATTCCTCTTGTGTCGGTCTGGGCCGATGCCCAGTAAGCGCAGCGCATGCTGTTGATTTAATATGCAATTGACCTAAAATATTGACCTTGAAAATTTCTGCGTTTCTAAAACGCAAAAAACGCCTCATGGGCGCTTTTTTCTTAGAAGTGGTGGGCCGTGCGGGATTGATTCGGCCTTTGGCCTCACCCTTCGGGCAACGCTCTCGCGTTGTCGTCTCACTCCGTTCGGCTCGAACCTGTGCGCAGCTTCTCACCCACACTCTCAGCGGGATCTACCTGCTCTACGTCGTTGAAATATTTCTCAGACGCTAAAACGCAAAAAACGCCCATTAGGCGCTTTTTTCTTAGAAGTGGTGGGCCGTGCGGGATTGATTCGGCCTTTGGCCTCACCCTTCGGGCAACGCTCGCGCGTTGTCGTCTCACTTCGTTCGGCTCGAACCTGTGCGCAGCTTCTCACCCACACTCTCAGCGGGATCTGCCTGCTCTACGTTGTTGAAATATTTCTCAGACGCTAAAACGCAAAAAACGCCTCATGGGCGCTTTTTTCTTAGAAGTGGTGGGCCGTGCGGGATTCGAACCTGCGACCAATTGATTAAAAGTCAACTGCTCTACCAACTGAGCTAACGGCCCCTTCTAACTGATATACTTCTTACTACAAACGTTCGTTTTACTAAACAGTGGTGGGCCGTGCGGGATTCGAACCTGCGACCAATTGATTAAAAGTCAACTGCTCTACCAACTGAGCTAACGGCCCACTGTTTAACTGCTTACTAACTTTACGACTTAACACTTTACTTCTAATTAAACAGTGGTGGGTCGTGCGGGATTCGAACCTGCGACCAATTGATTAAAAGTCAACTGCTCTACCAACTGAGCTAACGACCCACTAATCTGCTTAATTTGCTTGCCTGATTAACTTGTTTCAGTTTGTCTGGGCAACGGCGGCATATATTACTGATTTATCTCAGCAGCGCAACCCTAATTTCAAGATAACTCGCTGATTGCTTGCTCTTCATACAATCAAGCCCGAAAAACAGCCAATATGGTTATTTTTCGGGCCTGAATGAAGACTTATTTTGAAGCCAAACGTTTTTGAGCCAATTTTGCAGATTCACTGTTCGGGTATTGTTTAATCACTTGCTTGAACACGGCGTTAGCACGATCGCTCTGGCCTTTTTCCTGCATGATGATCCCGACCTTGTACATCGCATCTGGGCTTTTCGGCGACTTCGGATAGTTTTTGACCACCACGGCATAATAGTATGCCGCATCATCCTTCTTACCCTTGTTGTAATACAACTGGCCTAACCAATAATTGGCATTTGGCAGGTAAGTGGAATCTGGATATTGCTTGATGAAAGCCTGGAAAGCAGAAATCGCCTGATCATACTGCTTCTGTACCAAAGCTAACGACACAGCATTATTGTAATCGGTGTCAGGATTACCCGTGGTCGCTGGCGCGCTGCTTGCAGGCGCTTGAGCGGAACCGTCATCAGAAGCTGCTGCACCGGCTGTAGCACCCGCTGAGGCCGCAGGAGCGGTACCAGAGCTTTGCATCGCAGCAATTTGTTGCAGGATTTGATTTTGACGGTCTGTGACTTGCTTCAGCTGATATTGGTTGTCCTGTATCTGACCACGAAGAGTCGCAATATCGTTCTGGTTATCAG
This sequence comes from uncultured Gammaproteobacteria bacterium, assembly GCA_963747655.1. Lineage (GTDB taxonomy): Bacteria > Pseudomonadota > Gammaproteobacteria > Enterobacterales > Enterobacteriaceae > Rouxiella. The sequence goes on from CAVVFS010000003.1 coordinate 345,869, forward strand.
AAACTTGCTGTTGCAGTTGAGTTAATAGCTGACCCTGACCGTTGGAGATACGCTCAAGGGTGGTGACTCGATCTTCTATCGAGCCTGAGCCGACATTACTGATTGGCGCCGAGGCAGTAGCGGCCCATGGGGCCGCTACGCCAATCAGTAACGACAGACTCAACAGGTGATGTCTGAAGTTACTGTTCATGCGATTCTCTTAGTAAACCAGTACGGCACGACGGTTTTTAGCGTATGCCGCTTCGTCATGGCCCAGTACAGCTGGTTTTTCTTTACCGTAAGAAACGATAGAGATCTGATCAGCAGAAACGCCTTTACCCTGCAGATACATTTTAACTGCAGTAGCGCGACGCTCGCCCAGAGCGATGTTGTATTCAGGTGTGCCACGTTCGTCGGCGTTACCTTCAACAGTCACTTTGTAAGACGGGTTGCTACGCAGGAATGCAGCGTGTGCATCCAGCATCTGAGCGTAATCAGAAGAAACATCATACTTGTCCAGACCGAAGTAAACGATGTTATTCTTCTGCAGTTCTTGCATCTGCAGACGAGCTTGTTCTTCTGAAGACATGTTGCCGTTTTCAGTGCTGGTACCAGCACCGTTTGCGCCATAACCTGCCTGGCCGTTATCTGCGGTTTTGTGTGAGCTACATGCCGCGATTGCCATTACAGGTACTGCCAGCAGCAGGCCTTTCAGCACTTTATTAAGTTGCATCTCGTTAATCCTTTTTTATAATTTGCCATACACATCTAAATATGCATCACAGGTACGGCGACCAGGCAGGAAATGAGACCTGACCATCGGTAGCCGGAAGACGCGCTTTGAAACGCCCATCAGTCGAAACCAAGTTCAACACCTGTCCAAGTCCTTGAGAAGAACTGTAGATAACCATGGTGCCGTTCGGCGCGATACTAGGCGTTTCATCCAGGAACGTGTCCGTTAACACTTGAACGGCTCCGGTTTCCAGATCTTGTTTGGCGATGTGTTGGCTGCCGTTGTTGGAGCTAACCATTACAAGGAATTTTCCATCGGAGCTAACATCTGAGTCTTGGTTCTGAGAACCTTCCCACGTCAGACGCTGAGGCGCACCGCCATTAATATTCACTTTATACAACTGAGGACGACCGCCCTGATCCGAGGTAAACGCCAGATTTTGGCTGTCCGGATACCAGGTTGGTTCAGTACTGTTGCTACGTCCATCAGTCACCTGGCTGATTTGGCCAGATGCTAAATTCATTACATACAGGTTCAGGCTGCCTGATTTAGACAGAGCCATTGCCAGTTTGGTGCCATCTGGAGAGAACGCTGGTGCCCCATTGTGACGTGGGAAGTCAGCGATTTGACGGATAGCGCCGTTTGCCAACGTCTGAACAACCAGTGCAGAACGTCCGCTTTCAAAGGTGACATAAGCCAGTTTGCTGCCGTCTGGAGACCAGGCCGGAGACATCAGAGGCTCTGGCGAACGATGCACGACAAACTGATTGTAGCCGTCGTAGTCCGCTACGCGCAGTTCATACGGGAATTTTCCACCGTTGGTCTGCACGATATAAGCAATACGGGTGCGGAAAGCGCCCTTAATGCCAGTCAGTTTCTGGAATACTTCGTCACTCGCGGTGTGAGCGGCATAGCGCAGCCATTGCTGAGTGATTTTGTACTGGTTCTGAGCCAGAACAGTGCCGGTCGCACCAGAAGTGTCTACCAGCTGATAGGAAACAACATAGCTGCCGTCACCACCAGGCTGAATTTGCCCGACAACTACGTCATTAATGCCCAGCGCGCTCCAGGCAGAAGGGGTAACTTCTGCTGCGGTGCCAGGTTGCTGTGGCATACGTGCATTGTCGATAGGATTAAATTTGCCGCTGTTGCGCAAGTCTGCTGCAACGATAGCGCCGATATTCTGTGGAGGCGTACCCGGACCAGCCCATTTAAAAGGTACTACCGCGATTGGGCGTGCAGTATCTACACCTTGGGTAATCTCAATGCGAACTTCCGCCTGAGATACCGTTGCCCACATCATCAATAGGCCGAACGCTACTCGAATTGCCTGTTTCATTGTATCTCCCTTATCTGGACTCAGAGCCCGAAAGAAATCTTACGCCTCGCAGGGCCTCATAACAAACAGCAGAACCCCACGCATAAACTCCCCTTTTCCATGTTGGGGAATGCGCGGTTTTCCACTGTTTTAAACTGACCTGAAACCTGCGAGCCATGATGTCTGACCGGCTTATTCTTTCCGCGATAAACTAGCAGAATTTTAACAAACCAATACATACAAAACTACAACAACACCAGATAAGCCATCGTAAATATCCTAAACTAAAATATTTTCGACTGTGCCTTCATAACCTTAGCTATTAAATGCCCCATTACTGAGGCTTAAAGTCTACCGGTGCATTTTTAAATACATCATAAACATCTGCAGACGGTGGTTTAGGGATCCTGGCCTGTCGAGCTGCTGCAATAGCTGCCTGACACAGAGCCGGGTCGCCGCCCTCAGACTGAATATCTAGCAACGTGCCATCCGGTGCCAGCTTGATGCGTAACGAACAAGTCTTGCCGATGTATGACTGATAGTCATAGAAACGGCTCTTAATCGCGGCTTCAACCTGACCAGCATAGTTGGAAATATCCGCGCCGGATGCTCCGCTCTTCTTATTTTTACCTGCGCCTGCTGCTCCACCGCCGCCTTTAGGGGCATTTTTGGAGGAAGCCAGGCCACCAAACAGGTTATCAACATCTTCAGACTGTTTCGCTGCGGCAGCAGCCGCTTTTTTCTTGGCATCGGCGGCAGCTTTGGCGGCTGATGCTTTCTCGGCAGCGGCCTCTTTGGCCGCAGCGGCTTTAGCTTCTTTTGCAGCGGTAGCCTTAGCTTCGGCAGCGTCTTTCGCTGCAGTAGCTTTAGCCTCAGCGGCTTCTTTTGCCTCTGCTGCTTTAGCATCGGCAGCAGCCTGTTTAGCCTCTTCTGCCGCGGCCTTCTTCTCGGCATCAGCAGCTGCTTTCTTGGCTTCTGCCTGTGCCTGCTTCTTGGCAGTTGCGGCAGCAGCAGCTTCAGCTTCAGCCTGTTTCTTGGCTTCGGCTTGCGCTTTCTTCTGTGCATCGGCCTGAGCTTTAGCGGCTTTATCCGCTACAGCCTTGGCTTCTGCGGCAGCATCTGCAGCCTGTTTTTGCTGTTCTTTCACTGCGGCAGCTTTGGCATCGGCAGCGGCCTGTTTAGCATCTTCTGCGGCTTCTTTAGCCTGCTCGGCTGCGGCCTGTTTCTGTTGCTCGGCAGCTTCTTTAGCAGCCTGGGCAGCAGCTTGTTTCTGTTCTTGCGCGGCTTGCTTGGCAGCCTGTTTCTGTTCCTGCGCAGCTTCGGCAGCTTCTTTAGCCTGCTCGGCTTTTTGCTGCTGGGCGGCTTCTTTAGCTGATTCCGCAGCCTCTTTGGCTTCCTCAGCTTGCTCAGATTTTTTCTGATGCGCTTGCTGGGCATTATTTGCCGCGGACTGTTGCTGCTGTTCACGATTGTATTGATCAACTACGGCACCGGAATCGACCATCACGGCCGAAATATCACTGCCGCCACCGCCGCCGCTCATGTTGGTGTCCTTATCGAAAGAACTCCAAACCAACAGGGCTATCAATATGATATGCAGAACGACCGAAACAATAACGGCGCGTTTGAGCTTATCGTTTTGTTCAGTTGAAGTTGCCTTTACCAAAATAGATTTCCCAACACAGGATTGCTAAAGCCCGGTCTGTACTTACTGGCGCCCTGCCCCGCGTCATTCGCGTTTGAGCAAGGCCAAATAGTTAGCGTACAGCCACCGGGTTTAAAATGAATATTACCCATTTGCCATGGATCAGATTGGCTGCGTCATCAAACCTACAGATTTCACACCAGCCTGATGCAGCAGGTTCAGCGCCTTGATAATTTCATCGTACGGCACTTCTTTTGCTCCACCGATCAGGAAAACGGTCTTCGGATTAGCCTGGATACGCTGTGCTGCTTCCGCGATAACCTGCTGCTCCGGCAGTTGTTCCATTCTTTGATGGTCAATAACAATGGTGTATTGGCCTACGCCAGAAACCTCAACAATAACCGGAGGATTATCATCGGTAGAAACCGTTTTGGAGTCGGTTGCATCAGGCAGGTCCACCTCAACGCTCTGCGTGATGATAGGCGCCGTTGCCATAAAAACAAGCAACAGAACCAGCAACACGTCGAGCAGTGGAACGATATTGATTTCCGACTTCAGTTCACGACGCTTACGACCTCGTACTCGAGCCATACTCTCCTCCCTTAATTACTGCTTTCGCGAGAGAAAGCCTGACGGTGCAGGATAGCTGTGAACTCTTCGATGAAGTTATCGTAATTTTGTTCGAGTTTATTAACACGCTGGCTAAGGCGGTTGTAGGCCATAACAGCAGGAATAGCAGCAAATAAACCGAGAGCGGTCGCGATCAGTGCTTCAGAGATACCAGGCGCAACCATTTGCAGCGTAGCCTGTTTAACCGAGCCTAAACCAATGAAGGCATTCATAATCCCCCACACCGTGCCGAACAGGCCGATGTATGGGCTAATGGAACCGACTGAACCAAGGAAAGGAATATGGGTTTCCAGTGCTTCAAGCTCACGGTTAAAGGAAATGCGCATCGCACGCGATGAACCTTCAATGACCGACTCAGGCACCTGGCTATTTGCACGATGCAAACGGGCAAACTCTTTAAAGCCAGAATGGAAGATCTGCTCAGCACCGCTCAGAGTATCGCGACGGCCCTGGCTTTCCTGATACAGACGTGAAAGCTCAATACCAGACCAGAATTTATCTTCAAATGCTTCGGCTTCGCGAGTTGCGGCATTCAGCACTTTGGTACGCTGAATAATGATTGCCCAGGAAGCGATGGAAAAACAGATCAGGATAAGCATGATCAGCTTAACCAAGATGCTGGCCTTTAAAAATAAATCAATAATGTTCATGTCAGTCACTGCTTGAACTCCGCGACAATAGACTTAGGAAGCTTTCGTGGCTTCATTTGAGTTGGGTCGATGCATGCAATAAGCACATCTGCGGTACACAGAAGGTTGCCATGCGAATCAAAAATGCGTTGTATAAAGGTAAGTGTAGCCCCCCGAGCTTCGGTTATCTCACTCTGGACATCCAGCAGGTCGTCAAGACGTGCGGCAGCCAGATAGTCAACCGTCATTCGGCGAACTGCAAAAGCGATATGATCATCCAGCAATTGACGCTGGTTGAAGCCGCGCAGACGCAGCATTTCTGTGCGAGCCCTTTCGAAAAAGGCAACGTAACGGGCGTGATATACCACGCCGCCTGCATCGGTGTCTTCGTAATAAACACGGACCGGCCATCGGAACAACGAATTAGTCACTCTACATCCCGTATTGCAATTTGACGGGCCTACTATACGCAACTGATTTCAGCTTGGGAATGGGTTGCAACTCTGGATTGAAAATAATTATGAAGGCTGATGGTTCATCGCAGTGACTGTGTCATAGCTTTGTAAATCATGTAAAAAAATTCAAGCCACGAAGGCAGCTAAACACAAGGCCCCGTCTGGGGCCCTGAGCAATTCCGGCTTTTAATTTATCAGCCGGGTTACAGGTTATTTCAGGTCTTTTATCGCGTTGTTTTCTTCAACATGCTCAAACGCCAAAGCGGTGATAATTCCTGCCGAGCAGGCAAGAAGGGTTCCAAGTATCCAGGCAAAATACCACATAGCGTTAAACTCCCCTTTCCATTGAGATCAGTACAGTGAATGCTTGTTGTTTTCGATGAATTTTTTATCGAGACGTCCGAACATCTTGTAGTAGGCCCAACTGGTGTAGATAAGAACGATGGGTACAAAAATGCAGGCCACTACGGTCATGACTTTCAGCGTTAGCGGACTCGATGTTGCATCCCACATAGTTAAACTGGCATCCGGTGTAGTGCTCGAGGGCATCACGAATGGGAACATGGTTACCCCCGCAGTGAGTATCACGCAGGCAATAGTCAATGATGAGCTCAAAAAAGCCCATGCCCCTTTATTAAACTTCGAAAGTAGAACGGTCAATAAAGGTAAAATCACACCTAACGCGGGAATAATCCAGAGAGCTGGCGTGTGATTAAAGTTGAGTAGCCAGGCGCCGGCCTGATGTGCAACGGTTTTGCGCAGCGGATTAGATTCGGCAGCAGTGTTGATAACTGAAGTCACCACGTAACCGTCAATCCCTTTCACCAGCCAGATACCGGCAATCAGGAAGCAAACCATCATCACCAGCGCGGAAATTTGCGAGGCCTGTCGGGTGCGAAGATGCAGTTCCCCTGTGGTGCGCATTTGCAGATAAGTTGCGCCTTGGGTAATCAACATTGTCAGGCTGACAATACCGGCCAACAGACCAAACGGATTGAGCAGCTGGAACAGGTTACCGGTGTAATAAAGACGCAAATATTCGTCAAGATGGAACGGCACACCTAACAGCAAGTTACCGAACGCAACACCAAACACCAGCGCAGGAACGAAACTGCCAATAAAAATGCCCCAGTCCCACATATTACGCCAGCGGCGATCGTCCACCTTGGCACGATAATCAAAGCCCAACGGACGGAAGAATAGTGCGCACAGCACCAGAATCATTGCCGCATAAAAGCCCGAGAACGCCGCTGCATAGACCATAGGCCACGCGGCAAACAGCGCGCCACCCGCGGTTATCAGCCAAACTTGATTACCATCCCAGTGTGGAGCGATTGCGTTTATCATCACTCGACGATCGGTATCACTTTTGCCAATGACGCGCACCAGAATTCCGACTCCCATGTCGAATCCGTCAGTGATTGCGAAGCCGATAAACAGCACACCAATTAGCACCCACCAGATAATTCTCAATACTTCATAGTCAAACATATGTGGTCTCCTCTTTATTGTGCGTGCGGAGTAGAAGTTGCAGGCTGTTCAAAATGATAACGACCAGTTTTCAGACTGCTGGGTCCAAGGCGGGCAAATTTGAACATCAGGTACATTTCAGCGATCAGGAACAGCGTATATAGCCCACCGATGAGGATCATTGAGCTAAGCACATCGCCTGCCGTTAATGACGAGTTGGCGACTGCGGTAGGCAGGATCTCACCGATAGCCCAAGGCTGACGGCCATACTCGGCCACGAACCAGCCGGCTTCGATAGCAATCCATGGCAACGGCAAACCATACAAGGCGACACGGTGCAGCCAGCGACGTTTGCCAATCTGCCCGCGTAACACTGTTAAGAACGACAGCCCGATGATCAACAGGATCAGGAATCCACCCGCCACCATGATTCGGAAGGCAAAATACAGAGGAAGCACGCGCGGGATAGAATCTTTGGTTGCCTGCTGGATTTGCGTCTCGGTGGCATCACTGACTTTTGCCGTATAGCGTTTCAGCAATAAACCATATCCGAGATCAACTTTGGCTTTTTCAAACTCGCTGCGCACCAGCGGGCTGCTATTCCCCGAGCGTAACTCTTCAAGCAGCGCATAGGCTTTCATGCCGTTTCTGATGCGGACTTCATGCTGTGCCAGGAGTTCTTTCAGGCCGATGACGGGTTTATCAATAGAACGAGTGGCGATTAGCCCAAGCAGATAAGGAATCTGGATAGAGTATTGGTTCTCCATTTTTTCCTGATTAGGTAACCCGATCAGCGTAAAGTTGGCCGGTGCTGGCTGTGTTTCCCATTCCGCTTCGATAGCTGCCAGCTTGGTTTTCTGCACGTCGCCCATCTCATAGCCGGACTCGTCACCGAGTACAATGACCGATAGCACTGCCGCCAGACCAAAACTGGCCGCGATTGCAAACGAGCGTTTGGCAAAAGCCGTATCGCGACCTTTAAGCAGATACCAGGAGCTGATTGCCAGCATGAACATTGCGCCAGTCACGTAACCTGCCGCCACGGTGTGCACGAATTTAACCTGCGCGACGGGATTGAATACTAGCTCCGAGAAGCTCACCATCTCCATGCGCATGGTTTCATAGTTGAATTCAGAGGCTACCGGGTTTTGCATCCACCCATTTGCCACCAGGATCCACAGTGCAGAAAGATTCGAGCCCAGCGCAACAAACCAGGTCACCGTCATATGCTGGACTTTTGAGAGTCTGTCCCAGCCGAAGAAGAATAGCCCGACCAGCGTTGATTCAAGGAAGAATGCCATCAGACCTTCGATAGCTAACGGCGCACCAAATATATCCCCGACGTAGTGTGAGAAATATGACCAGTTGGTGCCGAACTGAAACTCCATGGTCAAGCCGGTAGCTACACCCAGTGCAAAGTTAATGGCAAATAACTTGCCCCAGAATTTGGTCATGTCTTTATAGATTTGTTTTCCAGAAAGAACATATACCGTTTCCATTATTGCCAGCAGAAACGCCATGCCTAGCGTAAGTGGAACAAATATGAAATGGTACATGGCGGTTAAAGCAAACTGTAAACGCGACAACTCTACGATATCAAACATTTTAGCCCCTGACTCCTCGGAGGAAGACTCCTAACTGTGATTCGCTGGCGTATAAAAAAATACGCCTCACAATTACCCGTATTTAACTTGCTGTTATCAAAAAACCTCAATTTATTAATTAATTATTTAAATGCCTTTTTACTTAAGAAAATCTTTACTTATTTAATTTTAATTAACTCGATAACCTATTAACATTTCTTGAACCCTGCTCTGCCATGCGTAGCGCGCACGAAGCCGCCTGGCACATGGTTTGCAGAATAAAGGGATTCTGGTCCATGGGACTCTGATTTAAAGGTTGTATTGATACGCGATAATATTACGCCACTATCTCCTCTCGATATATAGGTCTTTTCGTGCGCTATGGCTTATTTTTAGAATACGGCCTGTATTGTTATCACTTTACTTAACAATGATGGATATTGATCCACAGCAATTTAATCCCTTCTAGCGAATAATTCCAGAACAATAAGAAAATATTTAATTCACTGCGCCATAATTGTTAATTAAAGTAGGAGTTGTTTTTAATTGGAACTAATGCTGTAAAATACATGTTAAATTAACGCATTAAAAATAAACTTAATTATTTATTTAAAAATTAACTATTAATTAATAAAATAAATTATTGATCCAGATCAACAGTGTATTAATTAAAATAAAAATAAATGGCACAGCTCTATTTATGATAATTAATTAACTGGTCAGGAATAAGCAAGGTCTGGCGGCATAAAGATAAACGAGCGGAGGATTAGGAGCAAAAAAATGCCGCCACAGTGGACGGCATCGAGATGTGAACGAGATAAACGCGTTCAGTGTTACTGTGGCAGCACAGATTTTACTGCATTGCCAATGTCAGCCAGGCTACGCACGGTTTTAACACCGGCCGCTTCAAGAGCTGCAAATTTGTCGTCAGCGGTGCCTTTACCACCTGCAATGATCGCACCCGCGTGGCCCATACGCTTACCTTTAGGCGCAGTTACGCCCGCGATGTAACCTACAACCGGCTTGGTCACGTGCTCTTTAATATAGGCAGCGGCTTCTTCTTCCGCATTACCGCCTATCTCGCCGATCATCACGATCACTTCTGTTTGCGGATCTTCCTGGAACAGTTTCAGAATATCGATGAAGTTTGAACCCGGGATCGGGTCACCGCCGATACCGACGCAGCTTGACTGACCAAAGCCGTAATCGGTGGTCTGTTTAACCGCTTCATAGGTCAGAGTCCCTGAACGCGAAACAATACCCACTTTACCTGGCTTATGAATGTGGCCTGGCATGATACCGATTTTGCATTCACCCGGAGTGATAACGCCCGGGCAGTTAGGACCGATCATCCGCGCATCGCTTTGTTCAAGCTTGAGTTTTACCACCAGCATATCCAGCGTCGGAATACCTTCGGTGATACAGATAATCAGCTTGATACCCGCGTCAATGGCCTCAAGAATCGAGTCTTTGCAGAAAGGGGCTGGAACGTAGATAACCGATGCCGTAGCACCCGTAGTTTCGACAGCTTCGCGAACGGTATTGAACACTGGCAGGCCCAGATGCTCGGTGCCGCCTTTGCCTGGCGTTACGCCACCCACCATCTTGGTTCCGTAGGCAATCGCCTGCTCGGAGTGGAAAGTACCCTGACTTCCGGTGAAACCCTGACAGATAACTTTGGTGTTCTTATTGATTAAAATCGACATTATTTACCCTCCACTGCAGCAACAACTTGCTCTGCGCCGTTAGTCAGGCTGGTTGCTGCAATGATGTTCAAACCGCTGTCTGCCAGTTTTTTGGCACCCAGTTCAGCATTGTTCCCTTCAAGACGCACCACTACCGGTACGCTGACGCCCACTTCAGCCACTGCACCAATGATGCCATCGGCTATCAGGTCACAGCGCACAATACCGCCGAAGATGTTAACGAATACCGCTTTCACTTTGTCATCAGACAAGATGATTTTGAATGCTTCGGTTACGCGCTCTTTGGTTGCGCCGCCGCCAACGTCCAGGAAGTTGGCCGGTTCACCGCCGTGCAGTTTAACGATGTCCATGGTGCCCATTGCCAGGCCCGCGCCGTTAACCATACAACCGATGTTGCCATCAAGCGCAACGTAGTTCAGTTCCCACTGTGCAGCCTGAGACTCACGAGCATCTTCCTGGCTGTGGTCACGCATTTCACGCAGTTCTGGTTGGCGGAACAATGCGTTACCGTCAGCGCCCAGCTTGCCATCGAGGCAAATCAGATCACCTTCTTTAGTCACTACCAGCGGGTTAATTTCGATCAGCGCCAGGTCACGTTCCAGGAAAATATTCGCCAAACCTAAGAAAATCTTGGTAAATTGTGCAACTTGCTTGCCGCTCAGACCCAGTTTAAATGCCAGCTCACGGCCCTGATAAGGCTGTGGACCGGTCAAAGGATCCAGCGCAACTTTGTGGATCAGATGTGGCGTTTCTTCAGCCACTTTCTCGATTTCCACGCCGCCTTCGGTAGAAGCCATAAACACTACGCGACGCGAGCTACGGTCAACTACCGCACCCAGATAAAGCTCTTTGTCGATGTCGGTCGCAGCCTCAACCAAAATTTGGTTAACCGGTTGGCCCTGTGCGTCAGTCTGATAGGTCACCAGATGTTTACCCAGCCAGTGTTCTGCAAAGGCACGGATTTCTTCTTTGGTTTTAACGACTTTTACGCCGCCAGCTTTACCGCGTCCGCCTGCATGAACCTGACATTTTACTACCCACGGACCGGCACCGATTTTCGATGCAGCCTCTTCCGCTTCGCGCGGGGTGGAACATGCAAAGCCCGTTGGTGCAGGAAGGCCATAGCGTAAAAACAGCTGTTTCGCTTGGTACTCGTGTAAATTCATGATGTTCTATCCATTCATTTCAGTAGGGTACAGGGCAGAGTTTTCTATAGCTTACAGGGCCAATATTCCAGCCCTGCGCTTATTATTATCACGTCTTCAACGAAGATGTGTTAAATCCTAAACGTCCAGCAGCAGACGCGCCGGATCTTCCAGCATTTCTTTAATGGTCACCAGGAAGCCGACAGACTCACGGCCATCAACCAGACGGTGATCGTAAGACAGTGCCAGATACATCATTGGTTGAATAACCACCTGACCATTAACCGCCATTGGACGATCTTTGATTGCATGCATGCCCAAAATCGCACTCTGCGGTGGGTTGATGATAGGCGTTGACATCAGAGAGCCGAACACGCCGCCGTTGGTTACGGTGAAGTTACCCCCGGTCATTTCGTCAACGGTCAATTTTCCATCACGGCCTTTGATAGCCAACTCTTTGATTTTCTTCTCGATATCGGCCATGCCCAATGTGTCTACATCTTTCAGAACTGGAGTTACCAGCCCACGCGGAGTAGAAACGGCAATGCTTACATCGAAATAGTTGTGATAAACCACGTCATCGCCATCGATTGAAGCATTCACTTCAGGATAACGTTTCAGCGCTTCTACAACCGCTTTCAGATAGAACGACATAAAGCCGAGACGCACGCCGTGGCGCTTCTCGAAGCTGTCGCCGTACTGCTTACGCAGATCCATAATCGGCTTCATGTTGATTTCGTTAAACGTGGTCAACATGGCGGTGCTGTTTTTTGCTTCCAGCAGACGTTCGGCTACGCGTTTACGCAGGCGAGACATCGGCACGCGTTTTTCACTGCGAGAACCTAACGAAGCTGCGGCTGGTGAAGCTTTAGCTTCTGTCGATGCCGGTGCTGCCGGAGCCGGAGTCGGTTTGTCATTACCGGATTTCGCGATGTGCTGCTCGATGTCTTCACGGGTCAAACGACCGCCAACACCGCTGCCTTTAATAGCGCTGGCATCCAGAGAATGCTCGGCAATCAGGCGGCGAATGGCCGGGCTGAGCGCGTCATTGCTCTCGTCATCCAGTGCAGCAGTATGACGATCAGAAGGCGTAGACTCCTTCGCTGAACTTTTTTCCTGGCTTGGTTTGCCAGAGCTATCGCCCGGACGCAGGCGAGCCAGAAGCTGTTTTGAAAGCACGGTTGCGCCTTCTTCTTCCAGAATACTATCCAGAATACCGGCTTCGCTTGCCGGAACTTCCAGCACAACTTTGTCAGTTTCGATTTCAACCAGAACTTCATCACGCTCAACGCTGTCGCCAGGTTTTTTATGCCAGGTCGCAACCGTCGCATCCGCAACGGATTCAGGTAGGTCAGGGACCAGAATATCTACGCTACTCATTAATCTATCCTTATTTGTCCCTTGGTCATTGGCAGCAGTACCGGCGTTAGCGTCACTTGCTGCGTTGTTACCGCTCCAACGACCTTGGGTAAATTACAAAATTAAACGACTATTTAAGGTTCAGCGCGTCGTTAACCAGATCTTGCTGCTGTTTCTGGTGAACTGACATATAGCCTACGGCAGGAGAGGCAGATGCCGGACGTCCCGCGTAGCGTAAAGAAGCGCCATAAGGAACAACTTCACTGAAATTATGCTGACTGCAATACCATGCGCCCTGGTTAAGCGGCTCTTCCTGACACCAGACAAAATCTTTTACATGCGCATATTGCTCAATCACGCCCTGCACAGCCTTATGCGGGAACGGATAAAGCTGTTCGATACGAATGATAGCCACGTCTGTTTGTTCATTTTTACGGCGTTGTTCAAGCAGATCATAATAGACCTTACCGGAACACATCACGACGCGCTTGATACCTTTCGGGTCCAGCTCATCGACTTCACCAATCGCCGGCAAGAAACTGCCATTAGCCATGTCATCAAGCGTGGACACCGCCAGCGGATGGCGCAGCAGTGATTTTGGTGACATCACAATCAGAGGGCGACGCATACCGCGCAACGCCTGACGGCGGATCATGTGATAAACCTGCGCTGGCGTAGACGGCACACACACCTGCATGTTTTGCTCGGCGCAAAGTTGCAGATAGCGCTCAAGACGTGCGGAGGAGTGCTCCGGTCCCTGCCCTTCATAGCCGTGCGGCAGCAGCATTACCAGACCACACATGCGGCCCCATTTCTGCTCGCCGGAGCTGATGAACTGGTCGATAACGACTTGCGCACCGTTGGCAAAGTCACCGAACTGCGCTTCCCAGATGGTCAAAGTGCGTGGTTCAGCGGTGGCATAACCGTATTCGAAGGCCAGAACGGCTTCTTCCGACAGCACTGAGTCCCAGACATTAAATATGCCCTGACTATTGTGAATGTTGGAAAGCGGCACGTAGACAGAGCCATTTTTCTGGTTGTGGATAACCGCATGACGGTGGAAGAAGGTGCCGCGACCGGTATCTTCACCAGACAGACGGATAGGGATCCCTTCATCAACCAGCGTGGCGTAGGCCAGATTCTCGGCGCCGCCCCAGTCGAACAGTTTCTTGCCTTCGGCCATGTCTTGACGATCGCCATAAATCTTGGCAACGCGCGACTGCATTTCAATGGCTTCTGGAACGCTGGAAACGCGGCGCGCCAGTTCCTGCAAGCGTTTTGGTTCCACCGTGGCAGGATAAGCTTCATCCCATTCATGGTTCAGATACGGTGACCAGGTAAAGGTGTGCATATCATTTGGACGCCATTCGTCCACCACACATTCACCGGCATCCAGCGCGTCACGGTAAAGATTGACCATTTCCGTGGCATCTTCCAGGCTGGCAACCCCTTGTTCGGTCAGGATATCTGCATACAGCTTGCGTGGTGTTGGGTGTTTCTTGATCTTCTGATACATCAGAGGCTGAGTTGCACTCGGCTCGTCGGCCTCGTTATGGCCATGACGACGGTAGCAAACCAGGTCGATCATTACATCACGCTTGAAGGTGTTGCGATAATCCAGCGCCAGTCGAGTGACGAAAGCCACGGCTTCCGGGTCATCGGCATTAACGTGGAAAATCGGTGCCTGCACCATTTTCGCGATATCGGTACAGTATTCGGTAGAACGCGCATCTTTCGGGTTAGAAGTGGTGAAACCAACCTGGTTGTTGATAACGATACGCACGGTACCGCCAACTTCATAACCGCGCGCCAGCGACATATTCAGGGTTTCCTGAACCACGCCCTGACCGGTAATCGCAGCATCACCGTGAATGGTGATTGGCAGAACCATATTACTGCGCGCTTCATCGAGGCGATCGCGACGAGCACGAACGGAACCGATAACCACCGGGCTTACGATTTCAAGGTGCGACGGGTTAAACGCCAGCGCCAGGTGAACCATTCCGCCTTCTGTTTCAACATCTGACGAGTAGCCCATGTGATATTTCACATCGCCGGTACCAAGATGCTCTTTATGCTTACCTGAGAATTCATCAAACAGGTCTTGCGGTTTTTTACCCAGCACGTTGATTAAAACGTTCAGACGACCGCGGTGCGCCATGCCCAAAACCACTTCACGCGTGCCATTTTTACCGGCGTGGCGGATCATGTCTTTGAGCATAGGGACCAGGGCGTCGCCGCCTTCCAGCGAGAAACGTTTGGCGCCAGGGAATTTGGCACCCAAATAACGCTCAAGCCCTTCAGCGGCGGTCAATTCCTTGAGGAAAGTTTTCTTTTCTTTCTCGGAAAACTTGGCACGACCTACCACAGACTCGATGCGCTGCTGGATCCAGCGTTTCTCGTCAGTATTGGTAATGTGCATGTACTCGGCACCAATCGATCCACAGTAAGTCTGCTTCAGCGCCGCATACAGTTCACCTAACTGCATAGTCTCTTTGCCGATAGCAAACGAGCCTACGTTAAAGGTCTCCTGGAAATCAGCTTCCGACAGATTATGGTAAGCCGGATCCAGGTCAGCGACGGTTTCCCGCTGCCATAAACCTAAGGGATCAAGATTAGCATTCTGGTGACCACGGAAACGGAAGGCGTTAATAAGCTGCAACACCTTAACCTGTTTCGCATCGGTTTGCGGGTCGCTAATAGCGGAGTTATAACGCGAGGCATCTTTCGCCAGACGGCGGAAGTAATCTCGAGTTTGTGAATGGAGTTGTTCTGGTTTGACACCGACTGTCGGTAGCTGTTTGAAAATTGAACGCCAGCTATCGTCAACGGAACCAGGATCTGTTAAATAATCTTCATAGAGCTGCTCTATGTAAGACTGGTTCGCGCCCGCCAGATAGGAGGAATCCAGCCAGGCCTTCATTGCGCCGTTCTGCATCGTGATCCCTTAAGCTTTGAAAGCTTTAGTTTTCGCCGTGGTTAATAAAATCACCGTGGTACCTGATAGATGCTAATGTCAAACATCCGAGTAAGACGGTTTTCCATACAACAGTTCTCTCAACGGACAGAATCAATACTCTGCCAACGGGTCAAGGAACCTCTAAAAGCCTGCGCATCAACATGTAGCTCCGGCTTTTGGCGTTTCCCTGCAAACGACTAATTATGCCTGTAAATCTGACAATATTATCGCTCTTTATCCTGAAATTTCATCAAGTTAAATATGACTAATGCACTCGCCTTGTTGCACAAATGTTACACGAAGATTACTTAATATTAGCGGGAACCTGAGTTCCCGCTATTTTACATTCTTCGTTTAGGCGCCGCGCTGTAGCAGCATCGACTTGATATGCCCAATCGCTTTGGTTGGATTTAGACCTTTAGGACATACGCTGACACAGTTCATGATGCTGTGGCAGCGGAATACGCTGAAAGCATCATCGAGGTTATCAAGGCGTGATTGCGTTTCTGTGTCGCGGCTATCGATAAGGAAACGATAAGCCGCCAGCAGGCCCGCAGGTCCTACAAACTTGTCAGGATTCCACCAGAATGACGGGCAAGACGTTGAGCAGCAGGCGCACAGAATACACTCGTACAGGCCATCCAGCTTTTCACGCTCTTCCGGCTGCTGCAAATGCTCACGCGCAGGCGGATTTTTACCATCATTGATCAGGTACGGTTTGATCTTCTCATACTGCTTGTAGAATTGTCCCATATCGACCACCAGGTCGCGGATAACCGGCAGACCAGGCAATGGACGGATAACAATTTTTTTACTGCCGTTACGCAGAGCAGAAACCGGCGTGATACAGGCCAGACCGTTTTTACCGTTCATGTTCAGGCCGTCAGAGCCGCACACGCCCTCACGGCAGGAGCGACGAAACGACAGGGTCGGGTCTTGCTCTTTCAGCAGAATAAGTGCATCCAGCAGCATCATGTCATGGCCTTCGCCGATATCCAGTACATAGTCTTTCATGTAAGGAACGTCGTCTACGTCCGGGTTATAGCGATAAAGCGAAAATTCGACTTTCATTTATATGCTCCTGCTCGCCGGCCTAGTAAGTACGCGCTTTCGGCGGGAATGCCGCGCGCAGCTTAGGCTGCATGTTCACCTCACGGCGAGTCATGCTTTCAGTTTCCGGTTGGTAAAGCGTATGGCATAACCACTGCGCATCATCGCGGTCCGGGAAGTCGAAGCGGCTGTGCGCGCCACGGCTTTCTGTACGATAGTTGGCCGATACCGCCGTAGAGAATGCAACTTCCATCAGGTTGTCCAGTTCCAGGCACTCGATGCGCTGAGTGTTGAACTCGGTAGAGGTATCATCCAGACGGGCATGTTGCAGGCGCTCACGGATCACTTTCAAATCCGCCAGACCTTTGGCCATCGCATCACCTTCACGGAATACCGAGAAGTTGTTTTGCATACAAGCCTGTAAATCTTTACGAATCTGCACCGGATCTTCACCTGAACGGGTGTTGTTCCAACGATTCAGACGCTCCAGCGAGAAATCGATATCTGACTGGCTGGCGTCACGGCTGTCGCCCTGCTCTTCCAGTGATTCTTGCAAATGCACGCCCGCTGCACGTCCAAACACCACCAGGTCGAGCAATGAGTTTCCGCCCAGACGGTTAGCACCGTGAACCGATACGCAGGCAATTTCACCTACCGCGAACAGGCCAGGAATAACCACGTCTTCGCCTTTTTCATTCACGCGAATCGCCTGTCCGGTGACCTTGGTCGGAATACCGCCCATCATGTAGTGACAGGTTGGGATAACCGGAATCGGCTCTTTAATCGGGTCAACGTGAGCAAAGGTGCGAGACAGTTCAAGGATGCCCGGCAGGCGAGATTCCAGAACGTCTTTACCCAGGTGGTCTAATTTCAGTTTTACGTGTGGTCCCAGAGGGCCGTCACAGCCACGACCTTCACGGATTTCGATCATGATAGAACGCGCCACCACGTCACGACCCGCCAGGTCTTTAGCATTAGGCGCATAACGCTCCATAAAGCGTTCGCCGTCTTTATTAAGCAGATAACCGCCTTCACCACGACAGCCTTCGGTGACCAGTACGCCCGCGCCAGCAATGCCGGTCGGGTGAAATTGCCACATTTCCATATCTTGCACCGGCACGCCAGCACGCAGTGCCATGCCTACGCCGTCGCCGGTATTAATGTGGGCATTGGTTGTAGACTGGTAAATACGGCCTGCGCCGCCAGTCGCCAACACGGTAGCTTTCGCCTTGAAATACACCACTTCGCCGGTTTCGATACAGATAGCAGTACAGCCAACGACGGCACCGTCCTGATTTTTAACCAAGTCCAGCGAATACCATTCAGAGAAGATAGTGGTATGATTTTTCAGGTTTTGTTGATAAAGCGTATGCAACAACGCGTGACCGGTACGGTCGGCCGCTGCTGCTGTACGTGCCGCCTGCTCGCCGCCGAAGTTTTTCGACTGGCCACCAAATGGACGTTGATAAATTTTGCCGTTATCTAAACGGGAGAAAGGCAGCCCCATGTGCTCAAGCTCGAGAATCGCTTCCGGCCCGGTATTACACATATATTCGATGGCATCCTGGTCGCCGATATAGTCGGAACCTTTAACGGTGTCATACATGTGCCATTCCCAGTCATCATCGTGGGTATTGCCCAGAGCCACGGTAATACCGCCCTGCGCAGACACCGTATGTGAACGGGTTGGGAATACTTTTGAAATCAGTGCACACGACATGCCTAACTGTGAAATTTGCAATGCAGCTCGCATACCTGCGCCACCTGCGCCGATAACGACAGCATCAAACTCTCTGACTGGCAGATTCATTTACTACGCTCCCCACACAACTATTGTTCCATAAAGTAGATAAACCACCAGCGTGACGACGATGGCGAGTTGAAGCACCAGACGTACTGCCAGGTTTTTGACATAGTCAGTTAACACCTGCCACAGGCCGATCCAGGCGTGAACCAGAATCGAGAGCAACGTTAGCAAGGTGAATACTTTAGTAATGGAAGAGGCAAAGAAGCCGTGCCAGACTTCGAAGTTAATGTCTCGGGCCATAACCACGAAGCCCAATATATAGAGGATGTAGAGAGTGATAACGATAGCTGACGCACGAACCAACAGCCAGTCATGAACGCCATTACGTCCCAATGCAGATACATTGTTAACCATAACTTTAATTACCCTACGAAGACGGCAGCAAGAATTGACAACAGCACGGTAATCCCGATGGCAATGTATGCCGACAGTTTACCGACAGCCAAACTCTCCTCGATGATGCCAAAGTCCATCAGCAGGTGGCGAATTCCGCCGCACAGATGATAGGCCAAGGCGGTCAATATTCCCCACATTATGAACTTGACGAAGAAGCTGTTCATAATTTCGGCAGCATGAGCGAATCCTTCCGGGGAGGAAAGAGACGTACCAAGCAACCAGAGGAGGATACCAACTGCAACGAAGGTTATTACGCCGGAGACGCGGTGTAAGATGGACGCTATCGCAGTAACGGGAAACCGGATCGTTTGCAGATCCAGATTGACAGGTCTTTGTTTTTTCACGGTTTAGCCCACACAGCCCTTAGAGCCTGTTCATAAACATCCTGCGGGGTACAGCAAAGCAAAAAAAGCGTATAAAGCCAGTCTACGTAACATGTTAGTTTTTAAACAAAAATTTGTTTATAACAAAAATCTGTTTATAACAAAAAACTGTTTTTAACAACAAGTCGGTAAAAGGGCGATTTGTGCTTGTTTTAACACGGCAGACCGAGCGCAGTACGTCTTGAATGGCGCTTATTATTTTCCATCCTCCGGCCTGGGCGGAAATCAGACAGCGTTAAGAGCCAAAAGCCCTTCACGTCACGCGCTCAAACATCGACATCCATTGTGCTTAAACGGCGCGTTCTATTTAACGCTGGGTGCTCCTACTTCAGGGTGTTCCGGAGACCTTGTAGGAGTATAGGATGATCACATTCCTATTACAATTCCCCTACAATCTGTTTGGTCACTTTTCTGCGAAACAGTGATTAACTTCGCATTTTCCATATTATACACAAAATAAATTATGTCGTTTGACATTACACTAACATTTCTATTACAAATGGTTCATGATTCACTCCTATGACTTACGTCAGATCAACACATACACTTCCCTGCGACGCCGACTTGTGCAAAAGTGTAGCAGCTGTATGCCCTCATGCGTGTTGTAGGTATTGAGCAAAGATATCGAATCCATAACAACGATGAAATACCGCCTGTCCGCCAAAAGCTGCTCAGTGGCAACAATAGTTCTTTGCCTCGCGCTTACTGGCCTTAAGGAGCTAAACTTTATGAAGCACGGCTTCCTAAAACAAGCTTTATGAAACCAGCTTTGTAAGAAAAAGTTTTTTGAATCAGTAACGTGGCAACGATCTCAAATTATAACGGCGGAGATTTTATCCACAGGCAGTACCGGGTTCTGCAACCAGACCAAGGACAGAGTTGTTAGAGATTATTAAAATAAGGCGCTAAGGAGACTGTAAATGGCTGATAAGAAAGCGACACTTACCCTACAGGGTCATGATCCGATTGAACTCGACGTGCTTTCCGGCACGCTGGGCCAGGACGAGATTGATATACGCCCGCTCGGTGCAAAAGGTTATTTTACCTTTGACCCTGGCTTTACCTCTACCGCATCCTGCGAATCTAAAATCACCTACATTGACGGCGATGAAGGCATTCTGCTTCACCGCGGATTCCCGATTGACCAACTGGCAACGGAATCAAACTATCTTGAAGTCTGCTATTTGCTGTTGCACGGTGAGCCGCCAACGCAGAAACAGTACGAAGAATTCAAGACCACAGTGACACGACACAGCATGATCCACGAGCAGATCACCCGTCTGTTCAACGGTTTTCGTCGCGACTCGCACCCGATGGCGGTGTTGTGTGGCGTAACCGGCGCGCTGGCTGCGTTCTATCATGACTCCATCGATGTCGAGAACGAACGTCACCGTGAAATTGCTGCTTTCCGTCTGCTGTCAAAAATGCCGACCGTAGCCGCGATGTGCTACAAATATTCCATCGGACAACCGTTTGTTTATCCTAAAAATGATTTGTCCTATGCTGGCAATTTCCTGCACATGATGTTTGCGACCCCGTGTGAAGAGTACGTGGTTAACCCGGTGCTTGAAAAAGCTATGGATCGCATCCTGATCCTTCATGCCGACCACGAGCAGAATGCGTCAACCTCAACCGTGCGTACTGCGGGCTCTTCGGGCGCTAACCCGTTTGCCTGTATCGCCGCGGGCATCGCCTCGCTGTGGGGACCTGCACACGGTGGCGCTAACGAAGCCTGCCTGAAAATGCTGGAAGAAATCAGCACAGTTGACCATATTCCTGAATTTGTACGCCGTGCGAAGGATAAAAACGACTCCTTCCGCCTGATGGGCTTTGGCCATCGCGTATACAAAAATTATGACCCACGTGCAACCGTAATGCGTGAAACTTGCCACGCGGTGCTTGAAGAGCTGAACATGAAGGACGACCTGCTGGAAGTCGCCCTTCAGCTGGAGCACATTGCACTCAATGACCCATACTTCATCGAACGCAAGCTCTATCCTAACGTTGACTTCTACTCGGGTATCATCTTGAAAGCCATGGGAATTCCATCTTCCATGTTTACCGTTATCTTCGCGATGGCGCGTACCGTTGGCTGGATTGCTCACTGGAATGAAATGCATGATGACGGCATTAAAATTGCCCGTCCTCGTCAGCTGTATACTGGCTATGCGAAACGTGAATTTACTTCTCAAGTCGGCAAGAAGTAATTAAGCCGAATTAAACGAGCCTCTCATGCGTTGGTTTGCCGGCGTATTGAGAGGTTTTTTATAGTTTTTATGAAAGGAATAAATTTCCTGCTTACCTGCAAATAAGCGATCCTTGATACCTGTATCGCCGCAATAAGAGTCATAATTGGCACAGTTTATTTAACCTGGGGCCATTGATATGGGAAATGCAATAGAAGCAGCACAGAGTCTAATAAACTCTGAATTACAAAATATTAGAAATCTTGGTAGGGTTTCAGAACATAGTGCAATGTTTGGAAACTTCAAAGGCATTCGTCCTTCAATTGAAACAATAGAATCTAATACTAATACAGCAAGTATTAATACTAATGCCAATACCGATATCAATACCAACATCGATATCAATACTGATACCAGTACCAATACCAACATCAATACCGATACCGATATCAATACCAATACCAATACCAATACCAATACCAACCCTACTCGTGAACGACCAGAGTCACCGCCTCCCTCGTATGAATCTCTTTATCCAGATTATTATCCAGAGCTTTATCCAGAAGACACATTAATTATTGAGAGTTTGACATCTTCCAGGAGGGCCTCATTAGCGGGAGAATCTGTAGTGACTCAAGTAAGCACGCCGCTTACTTTTACAGCACAGGTTGAAACAGTTACAACCATAGATCCGCAACATGTCACACAACCCCTCGAACAGCTTAATGATAGAGATAATCGGCTAATATTAGACCGCGATGTTACTTCACGAGATAGGAGATCGAGTAGTTCTAGTAATTCAGGCAGTGGTAGCATATTAACTTCTGGCTCCCTAGCCTTAAACAATCGTCGGCTTTTAGGTGATAAAAATTCCCCAGAAATCCTTAATAATATTATGTATTTAACTCAGGCAGCTCTTCACCTCGATCCGCTGGAAGATGCAGAGCAGTGGAATGCAGTAGTTGACGCATTGTTTACTAGCGCCTGCGGCGGAAATGGTATGAACGAAAGGGAGGCATTAAGGGCCGAGAATTTACTTTTTAATATGTATATTGGCAAAGCTGAATGCTCAGACCCAATAAAAATGCAAACAGCATTTCAGGAGAAAGGCTTACATCTCTTTGAATTAGTTGAAAAGCAGAACGAACTTAATCCCGACCCAGATCAGCAGTGGGATATTCCTGCTAAGCTGCTCATCATTGCTGGATTTCAAAAGCCACATGAAGAAGATCACCGGCCTGATATTGCTGAAAAATTAAATCTAAAACTCAACTTTAGTTCAATACTTGAAAATAATATAGCAGTGGCTAACGAAGAAGAAAACAGTCAATTAGTTGAAAATAGACAAGCAAGCCTTACAACTACTGCATATAAAGAACTATTCTTACCGAATCGATTTATACATGGCGCTGAACTTGACTTATTTAAAGAAAAATTAAATTCAGAGCGAGTAAGCAATAAAATTATATTCCATGACGCGCGTAAACTGGAGATAGATTCTTCAGGTGATAATTTTGAAATTGTTAACCATGAGCTTACAACAAGTGGCTTCAGTAATGCTTCTCCAGATGATTACAAGGCCAATTTCGCGCCGATTCTTTTAAATGACCACTGGTATTTATTTGGAACATATTACGATCAAAATAATATCAAGTCAGCTTTAGTTTTTGATAGCCGTTCCTCAATTAACCATGACATTAAATACGAATATATTTATAAATTAGTAGAAGAATGTAACGTTGAGGGCGATTTCCATG
Organism: uncultured Gammaproteobacteria bacterium; assembly: GCA_963747655.1. Taxonomy (GTDB): domain Bacteria; phylum Pseudomonadota; class Gammaproteobacteria; order Enterobacterales; family Enterobacteriaceae; genus Rouxiella. Next base: position 369,059 of record CAVVFS010000003.1, read on the forward strand.
TCATCAGCAAAGAAATGCAAGATAATGCACCCAATGCCTGCGGGTTGTTTGTAGCAAAAGCAATGCAGCAACTCGAAGAAGCAGATAACGGTAATTACTTTGAAACTTTAGAAAATTGGAGTGATGAGTTTGAATCAAAATCAGGGGAATATCAGGGCTTATATAACCGTCGTGGAAGAGCGGAACTGTTGAATACCTTAAGCGACGTCATATCTCAGGAGAATGCAGCCTGATTAATCTTTTACCAGCCTATAATGCCTTCATAGGTGCTGTAGGCAGTAATAAATGCAACCGCATCTATTACTGCTCTATTACTCAATACGCTTAACTGCGAAATAATGCTTAATCACGGCTTAACTAAGTCGTGTACACGTCGCTTTACACCTGACATCCCGGACAGTGAAAGAAGGGACGCGTCGAAACGCTGGTTTTTACAATTGTTTCGCCACAGCGCTCGCAGGGTTTGCCATCTCGAGCAAACACCTTAAAGCGGAACATCGCGCCGTGGTGCACTTTTTCATCCATCGTACCGCGCATGGCATAGGAATGACGGGCAATCGACAGACAGGCATCAGCCAGTAAATCCAGCTGACTTTCGTTGAGATCTGACGGCCGGTGCGACGGCAGCAATTTAGCCAGCCACAGAATTTCGGCACGCAAATAGTTGCCTAATCCGGCCAGAAACGCCTGATCGAGCAACATGCCTCCCAATTGGCGATTATAAAAACGTTTTGAAATTAGCCGCTCACGCACCTGCTCGGTAGTGAGCTTCTCATCCAATACGTCAGGCCCGATACGCTGCAAAAATGGATGCTGATACACGTCTTCAGTCGGCCAAATTTCAATATCTGAAGCGCTGTAAAGCAGGATTGCGCTGTCTGGCGTAGCAATCTTGACTCGCAGAGAACGCTTACCGTGATCAATCACGTCGCTATTGTTAAATACGCGCCAGATACCATAAAGCTGATTGTGACTGTAAAGCGTTAAGTCATTGGTAAAATGGGTTAATAATGCCTTCCCACGCGTTTCAATCGCCTTGACCCGTTGGCCAATCAGCGCTGGCTGATACGGTTGCAGCTTCGGAAAGGCAAACCAGACGTCGGTCAATGGCTTATCGATGACGGCTTCTTCAAGTTGATCCGCTGCCCGGCGGATTTCTGGACCTTCAGGCATTAACGTATTGCTCCTGCTGCTATCGCTAAATTTTTTTCAGCATGTAAAGCGATAGCTGCTCTCAATTCAAGGGATGACTGGAATATTTATTGCTCAGGTGTGCGAATTAACCCGCTTTAACCTGAATATTTCTCTCGGCAAAGGCTGCGCGCAGGCTCTTGGCAAATGCCAGCGCGTGCGCGCCATCGCCGTGCAGGCATACAGTATCAGCCTGAACAGGAACGTTTATGCCATCACGGCTCACAACCTGTTTATCAATAACCATGCTTAGCGTCTGCTCAAGAGCCAGCGCATCAGTTTCAATCATCGCATCCGGTTGACTACGCGGCACAAGATTTCCATTGCTCTGATAACGACGATCGGCGAACACTTCCTGACGAGTTTGCAAGCCTAAACGCTCACCCGCGCGAATAAGCTCACTGCCCGCCAATCCGACCAGCTTGAGAGAAGCATCTACGTCGCGTACTGCGCGGGCAATGGCATCAGACAAAGCAGGATCGGTCGCCGCCTGATTATAGAGCATGCCGTGCGGCTTAACGTGAACCATCTTGCCCCCTTCGGCGCGTGCAATTGCTGCCAGCGCGCCGAGCTGGTAAACCACCTGCGCATATACCGTTTCGGGCGGCAGCTGCATTGCAGTGCGGCCAAAGTTTTCCCTGTCCGGAAAGCTCGGGTGCGCGCCAATGGCTACATCGTATTGAATTGCCCAGCGCACCGACTGGCGCATGGTTTCTGCATCTCCAGCGTGGAAACCGCAGGCAATATTGGCCGAGCTTACCAGTTGTAGCAAAGCTTCATCATTTTCACAGCCTTCGCCCAAATCAGCATTTAAATCAACGCTCATGCAATCCCCACTTAATTTGTTCGATAAAGCGATTTTGCTCTTTATTGGCAAACAAGGCCTCTTCCACCGTGCATTTCACAAAGTGAACCGGCATGCCGAGACGGATCTGCGCCAGATTATAGAGATTGGCCTCGATCACACAGGCAATACGCGGATAACCCCCGGTAGTCTGTGCATCAGCCATCAAAACGATAGGTTGCCCGCCGTGAGGAACCTGCACCACGCCCGGAACCAAGCCATGAGACAGCATTTCCCGGTTGGTATCACGCTTTAACTCATGCCCGTGTAAACGATAGCCCATGCGGTTACTTTGCGGGCTGACCTGCCACGCCGTGCGCCAGAAAGATTCACGGGCATCGTCGCTGAACTCGTGGTATTCCGGCCCTGGAATAGCGCGAATACGGTTGCCAAAAAGCAGTTGCTTAACACCGGTCACTTTCTTCGGCGGATTTTTGGCTTTACCTACCGTCAGCACATCGCCATCTTTCAAGGCGCGCCCTGCAAAACCACCAAACCCGGCCTTGAGGTCGGTGCTACAAGAATTCAACACCTCTGGTACGTCGATTCCTCCCGCCACCGATAAATAGCTGCGCATGCCGCGGATAGGCGTTTTTAGGGTCAAAACCTGTCCCGGCTTGACGGAATATCTCCAGCCTGTCCAGACAGCTTCGCCATCGAGCGTTGCGTGACTGCCTGCGCCGGTCAGCGCTATCCAGCCTTTTTTGGTGAACTCGACGCTAAATTGACCTAACGTGATTTCAATTGCAGGGGCGTTTTCATCATTGCCTACCAATAGATTGCCGATGCGCAAGGCGGGAGCATCAAATGCGCCAGACTGACTCACACCCAGTTCGCGATAGCCGTCGCGGCCCAAATCTTGTACCGAGGTCAACATTCCGGCACGTAAAACTTTTAACATACGCCCTCCTTCTGCGGCACAAAGTGTACCCGATCGCCTGGACGTAGCAGGGTCGGCAAACGGCTGTCGGGGTCAAACATCGACAGCGGAGTATGGCCAATAAGCTGCCAGCCGCCTGGGGTAATCAAAGGATAAATACCGGTCTGCGCTCCTCCAATCCCCACGGTTCCGGCCGGAACACTCAAACGCGGTTCAGAATGACGGGGAGTTGCCAGCACGTCAGGCATGCCGCCGAGATACGGGAATCCAGGCTGGAAACCCAGGAAATAGACAATATATTCTGCACCGCTGTGGCATTCCACTACCTGACGCGGCGTCATGCCGGTATGAGTGGCAACACCTGCAAGGTCTGGGCCGCCATCACCCCCATAAACAACCGGGATCTCAATCAGCCGTGATTCCGGCTCGAAAGAACTACTTTCCTGCCACCAGCTCTGCAAACGTTCAACCGCTTGTGCAGCATAAGTCTGTGGATCGGTTAGCAAGACGGTCAAATTATTCATACCAGGAATAACTTCTTTAACCCCGGGAAATCCTATTACCCGCTGAGCCAATCCCCAGATGCGCTGCTGGCTAGCCAAAGATACCGGAGGCTCCAGCTCAAGAACGACTGCGCGTTCTCCTAACAAGTAACATCTTGCTTGTTGCACTTGATAACTCCTAAGCCACAGAATTAATAGAAGTAGAATAATGCTTAAGTAAAGATAACGTTATTTATACAACAGATACAGACCCTAAATGTCACGTGAAAAACTTAACTTCTCGAAGCTGGGGAGCTGAACTGCTACGCTGTAAGGCAAAAGACCGCCTGTGTGTCTGATGTTTCTGCAAAACTCTGCGTGCCCGGAAGGCGTTGATAAGCAGAGTGTTGCCTCAAAGAAAGGAAGAAACAGTGAAAAAGACCTTTGGCGTTTTTTTTCCGCTTTATACCACTACATTGTTAATGTTACTGGGCTCTGGCCTACTGACCACCTACGTCTCACTGCGTCTGAGTGCCATTCACGTCGGTGGCACGATGATCGGCGCAATTATTGCTGCCAACTATATCGGCCTGGTTATCGGCGGTAAGGTTGGCCACTTTTTGATTGCCCGCGTCGGCCACATCCGTGCCTATGTTTCCTGTTCTGGGATCATTACGGCGGCAGTCATAGGCCATGGGCTGACAACGTTTATTCCTGCCTGGGTCGTGCTGCGGCTTATCATCGGCCTGTGCATGATGTGCCAATATATGGTGCTGGAAAGCTGGCTGAACGACCAGTCGGATTCCAGCCAGCGCGGCGTCGTATTCGGTTTTTATATGGCCGCGTCTTATCTCGGTATGGCTCTGGGCCAAGTGGTTCTGATGCTGCAAAGTAACCTTGGCATGAGCACGCTGCTGGTAATTGCGCTGTGCTTTGCGCTTTGTCTGGTGCCGATTGCCCTCACCACTCGAACCAAAGTGGGTCATATGTCGCCAGCGCCGATGGAGCTTAAATATTTTGTTGGTGCAATCCCCAAGGTATTGGCGATTACGCTGGTGATCGGCATGATCGTCGGCTCGTTCTACGGTATGGCCCCGCTGTACTCGAACCAGCAAGGACTGTCGACTCAGCAAACCGGCTTATTTATGGCGCTGGCAATTTTTGCCGGCCTGGTCGCGCAATTTCCGTTGAGCTGGCTGTCGGATCGCTATAACCGCAACTTATTGATGCGCATTAATGCCGTGCTGCTGGCGGTGGCTGCACTCCCGCTGGCTATTTTCAGCCATATTTCTTTCCCGTTACTGCTCACCGCTGGCTTTATCATCAGCCTGATGCAATTTACGCTTTACCCGCTGATTGTTGCACTGGCTAATGACATGATTGAACCGGAGCGCCGAGTGTCGCTATCTGCCTGTTTACTCATGGCTTTTGGGGTCGGTGCCTGTATCGGCCCGTTGGCGGTAGGTGCCTTGATTGAGCCGCTTGGGGGCAATATTCTTTATGCCTTCTTTTCACTCTGCGGGGTGGCTATCGTTGGCCTGAGCCGTAGTTCCGCCAGGGAACAGCAAACTCAGATGGCAGAAGATGCGCCGGTGCCGCATATCGCCATGCCGGACAGCCTGAGCAGTTCGCCGCTTTCTCCGGCATTGAACCCTAATCTCGACGAGCAAATGATCCACGATCAGATGCCTGCGCCAGAAATTGCAGAACAAGATGAGCCTGTCGCAGAGGCTGAAGCCGAGCTGGAGTCTCGTCCGCAGGGTGCTGATCCAGACGCCGATACCGGCTTGCAACGCGCATTTACTCTGCTGGAAGACAGCGAGGCTCCGCCATCTTCGGCGACAAAGCTTGAGGAAGAGGAAGACGAGGTAGATGCTGCGCCACCTAAAAAAGTAGCACAGCAGGGTCGATAGACGCCGGTTTAGGCCGGATTATCGATATCAATAAAAGTCACGTCCAGGCCATGCTCTGCGGCGAGCCATTCGCCCAGAGCTTTCACGCCGTAGCGCTCGCTGGCGTGATGTCCGGCAGCAAAGAAATGCAGCCCCATTTCGCGGGCGATATGAATAGTCTGTTCAGACACTTCACCGGTAATAAACGCATCAACGCCAAAATCGGCAGCCTGTTGAATATAGCCCTGACCGCCGCCGCTGCACCAGGCGACACGGCGGATTTCCTGCGGCCCACCTTCGGCACTGTGCAGCACTTTGCGTCCCAGCTGTTGCTCAATTCTTTGATGAAAAGCTTCAGCAGGCACGGCAACCGGCAATTCTCCGTAAGGCACCAGCGGCAAAATTTCACCCAGCACATTGATGCCGAACAGGCGGGCAAGCTCTGCGTTATTACCTAATTCTGGATGTGCATCTAATGGCAGATGATATCCATACAAATTAATGTCATTAAGCAACAGCGTTTTCAATCGGTTACGCTTCATGCCGCGCACAGTGACCGGTTCATTTTTCCAGAAATAGCCGTGATGGACGATAATGGTATCCGCGCCGTGTTCAAGGGCCGCATCCAGCAGTTTTTGACTGGCAGTCACGCCCGTCACTATGCGTTTAACCTCACTGCTGCCTTCGACCTGTAAACCATTTGGGGCGTAATCCTTGAAGGTATTCACCGCCAGTTTCTGGTCGATTAACTTTTCTAACTCAATATTGTTCATCACACTTTTCCGTTTAATCGGCGATCTTCTTTTGCCTGGCGATTAAAAGCTGCCTTGCTATTAAAAGCTGCCTGACGATTAAAACGCCTGACTATCGCCCTGCTGCATAAAGATAAAGTTTACGCCGAGGTGATTACCCTGTTCAAGCTGACGAGTGATTTCAGCTCTGGGATCGACGCCCGCCATCAGGCTCGGTTTAATATGACTGATCACGATTTTCAAGCCTTTCAAAGACCCCTCACCCCCGGCGTATTGTTCAAGTTGTTTCAATTCGCCCAACAACAGGGCTGGCGTCAGATGCCCGAACAGCTGTCCATCGGGGATATTGTTCGGGAAAGAGGTTTCAATAATAATGCCTTTCAGCCGATGCTGTTTAACCTCTTCGCCGAGCACGCTCCAGATAGCGTTAAGGTCATGGGTTTTCTCCTGTTTATCCGCACCGGTATCGCCAAAGAAGGCAAAAGATTCCGGTTTAGTCGCCGTGGCCGATGAGCTAATCAGCAACATTGAAGAGCTCACACCGCCGTGGCTTAACGGATACATCACGCCATTAAGCCCCGTATTTGCCAGTGAGAACCGCTGGCCGAAACGTTGCGCATTGAGGCGATAAGTGCCCAGACGCTGACCGCTGCCAGAGTCGCTGAAATTAGGCCATACCTTCCAGTTGAAATAATATTGGCGCAGAACGCCGATAGTCTCATTCGAGCCATAAATTGGCTTTTTACTGTCTTGGGGCGAGGAGATGATCAGGCCAGCGACGTGATCGAGATGTCCATGGCTGATGAAATAACCGCTGATAAGATTGCGAAATACCGCGCCCTGAGGAGTAAATGGCGCGGAGTTTGCTGCTGTAACGTCGGGAAAACTGCCCTTTTCTAACGCTTTGCTAATACCCGGTAAAACTGAACCGGCATCCAGCGCGAGAAAATGTTTTTGTGAATCGCTGCGGATCAGATAAGAGGTGAGATTCCCCTCCTCTACGCCGCCGTGAACGCCGAGGGCAACCACCTGAAAACCGGCAGTGGCGCTAAACGCCCAGCTTAATCCGGCGATCAATAATCCGACTCTTAATCCTTTACTTCCAGACAGTAGCGCCTTATTCCATGATCTTTTGCTCATCACATCGCTCCATGCAGTGCTGAAAGGGAAATAAGGCAGCGTGCCCTAATCCTCAGTCTGAGCGCGATTTTTGGCAGCTTCAAACGCTGCTAATGTATCCTTGCGCGCTCTGGCGTGATCGACAATCGGCTTAGGATAGTCTATCACGCGCCTATGTTTCTCGGCCCAGCGATGTGGCTGATGAATGTCTTTTTCTGGCACTTCTGCCAGCTCAGGCACCCAGGCCTTAATAAATTTTCCCTGCTTATCAAAACGCTCGCCCTGAGTGGTCGGGTTGAAGATACGGAAATACGGCGCGGAGTCAGTTCCGGTGGACGCGCTCCACTGCCAGCCGCCGTTGTTGGCCGCCAGATCGCCATCGAGCAACTGCGACATAAAATAGCGTTCACCGCTGCGCCAATCGATCAGCAGATCTTTCACCAGAAAACTGGAGACAATCATACGCAGGCGGTTATGCATCCAGCCGGTTGCATTCAGCTGGCGCATGGCGGCATCAACAATCGGATAACCCGTTTTACCCTGCTGCCAGGCCTGTAAATCATCCGATGCATCGCGCCAGCGCACACCTTTAGTCCATGCCAAAAATGGCTGGTGCTTACACAGCATCGGCCAGGTCGCCAGCAGATGACGATAAAATTCTCTCCACACCAGTTCATTTAGCCAGCCAAAAGCGCCGCCATCGTTTTTCTCCAACATATGAGGATGTTCGGTACGCAGACGATTAAAACACTGGCGCGGTGAAATAACTCCGATTGCCAGATAAGGTGACAGCGTGCTTGTACCATCAATCGCCGGAATATCGCGCTGTTCGATGTAATCTTCGACATTTTCGCGGCAAAATCGGCGTAAGCGGTCACGAGCCGCATCTTCCCCAATCGGGAAATCGTCGCCCACCTCTTCCTGAGGATAATCAAACGGCTTTATTTCCTGCGCAGTGTTTGCATGATTTTTGTTGCGCACGTGCGGAGCAGGCAACGAGCGGGTATCAGACTCACTCAGGCGCTGCAAAAAAGCGCGTCGAAACGGCGTGTAAACCTTATACATCTCACCGCTGCCGGTAGTTACCGAGCCGGGCGGCAGCAATAAACTATCGTCAAAACGGTGGATTTGCAGCTCTGAAGACAGGGATTTATCAACCGCGGCGTCACGCTCAACCTCGTTTATTTCCACCTGATTGTTATAGAAAAGCGCATCAACCTGCTGTTCTTTAGCGAATTTTTCGAGCCAGTTAACACTGTCGGAAAATAAATCGCATTGCTGGTAATAAAGCGGAATGCCGCGATCTTTCAACGCATCCTGCAACTTCAACAGATGTTGATAGATAAACGTTGCCTGCCGCGGCGCCATGTCATGCTTGCGCCACTGTTCAGGAGTCGCAATAAAAACGGCAATCACCTTCGCATCGGGATCTTCACAAGCCGCAGACAGCGCGCGGTTATCGGTCACGCGCAAATCATTACGAAACCAGACCAAATGGGTGGTCATAACAAAATAATCCTTATACTTTTCATAATAATATCAGTGACCGTAACGTAAACGCAGCGCTTCGGGGTACGGCTCAAAATAGCGTTGTTGCTGCAAATAGGCGTCAGGGTATTCATGCATATAGTGTTTCAGCAGCGTGATTGGAGCCAGCAGCGGCTGCATCCCCTGACGATAATGGTCAATCAACTGTGCCAGTTCCTGGCGCTGACCGCTGTTGAGCTGTTTGCGGAAATAACCTTGCACGTGCATCAAGACATTAGTGTGATTGCGGCGAGTCGCGCGGTGCGTCATCAGGCTCATCAATCGGTTGCGATATTCAACAAAGTAGTCTTCCAGCGACGCCCATTTATCCATTGATGCTACAAAACGACCCAGCTCGCGGTATTCAGGCTGTGAATGCGCCAGCAAAGAAAGTTTATAACGGCTATGGAAAGCCATCATTTTGCCGCGAGTCAGGCCGGATTGCCGCAGCATTTTTAGCTCGTAAAGGGCAAACACCCTTTCAACAAAATTCTCGCGCAGCACCGGATCGTTAAGACGGCCATCCTCTTCTATAGGCAGCCACGGCAGCTGTTTTTGCAGCTCGGCGGTGTAAATCCCCACGCCAACTTTACTATTATCTTTGCTGTTCTCACGGTAAACGCGTACCCGTTCCATACCGCAGCTTGGGGATTTGGCGCACAGAATATAGCCGCAAAGATGCTCCAGTGCGGCAACCCGCTGCTCAGAGTAATTCTGCATTTTCTCAGTCAAATCGATCTCGGGATCGTTGCTGAACTGCATACGCACGCTGTCCGAAACTTGTACCAGACGCAATGCGGGGCGAGGAGTCGGTAATCCAATCGCCATCTCCGGGCAGATTGGTTCAAAACGGACGTAAGGCGCTAACTGCTCGACAGCAAAGGCCAGGCGTTTATGGCCGCCGTCGAAACGAACCCTTTCTCCCAGCAGGCAGGCGCTGATCCCAATCGGAATTTGTTCACTCATTGGCGACTCCTGAAGGTTTGTATTCCATGGTGCTGCAAAATCCTGCATCACCTCCATTAAACTTATACACAAAACAGTACTTGTACAAGTTTACCGGGCAGTAGAAACAAAAAAACCAGCCGATTTACTGGCTGGTTCAATTTTTTACAGCGTGTCAGGCATCTATGGCGTGTCAGGGACGTTAACTTCGCTTTTTAAGCGTCTGGCCTGATCAGTAAAAATATTCACCAGCCACTTCGACCTGCGCCAGCCAAAGTGGTTTATCGCTGGTTTGCGCCCAGGCACGATACAACGAGCTATAAAAACGCGTGCGGTCGTCACGAAACAGCATTACCGGCAGAGAAAAAATACCGATAAGCACCACAGCGGTACGTCGTAGCACGATGCGAGATAACGAATATGGGGTGTAATCAGACATAAAAGCTCTCCAAAAGGGCCAGTCGGGTGTCTATAAATGTGAATATGGACCGAGACCGGGAAGATTGACTGATGGTTTATTGAACAAATATTATCGTAGATTGAGTAATTTTACTACTGATCAGACCACTAAATTGTCGATAAAAAGCACAATTTCTCCATTGCACGGTAATAAAGTTACAGTTCTGTTAAAAAACCACATCCTGCTAGTTAATTAATCAATCCTCCCAGATTTTTATACTTTTTTTACACCCCTGCTCCGCTTCTTTTCAGGTTCTTTAGAAGCCGATCTTTACACTTGCTTCATTAACAACGTGACTGACAACTTCCGAAAATCATTGCTGGTTCATGGCTGCTTCATTTCTGATGCAGCACGGGGCGGCAAGGATAAAGGGAAATTAATCTAAGGGGTGGTTTGTGAACACAGAGGTTTTCTGGGGCGCACTGCTGGTGCTTTTACTGCTCGGCTATCTGATTTATGCCCTGCTTAATGCGGAGGATTTTTAAATGGCCGCTCCTGCTTTTTTACTGATCGCCAGCTTTATGCTGGTGTTACTGCTGCTTTCGCATCCGCTGGGCAAATTTATCGCCCGGCTGATTGAAGGAGAAGTCGGCGTAACATGCAGCGGTTTTGAACGTCGGATTTTAGGTTTGGCGGGCAGCGCTGACAGGGAAATGGACTGGAAGCAATACGCGATAGCCATTTTCAGCTTCAACCTGCTGGGCATCGTGTTGCTTATGGCAATCCTGATGCTGCAAGGCGTGCTGCCATGGAATCCTCAGCACATGCCTGCTCTATCCTGGGATCTGGCGTTTAATACCGCCGTGAGTTTTGTATCCAACACTAACTGGCAGGCTTACAGCGGCGAGAACACGCTGAGCTATTTCAGTCAGATGGTCGGGCTCACCGTGCAGAACTTTTTATCCGCTGCGACCGGAATTGCCGTGGCCTTCGCGATGATCCGCGCCTTTGCTCGCCCGTCAGGCAAGACGCTGGGCAATGCCTGGACCGATCTGCTGCGCATTACGCTGTACCTGCTGTTACCGATTTCCCTGCTGCTGGCGCTGTATTTCGCCAGTCAGGGTGTATTGCAAAATCTCGAGGCTTATCAGCACGTCACAACACTTGAAGGCGCGCAGCAAATTCTGCCGATGGGGCCGGTCGCCTCACAAGAAGCGATCAAAATGCTCGGTACCAACGGAGGCGGTTTCTTTGGGGCCAACTCGGCACATCCGTTCGAGAACCCAACCGCGATGACCAATATGGTACAGATGCTGGTGATTTTCCTGATCCCCTGCGCGCTGTGCTTCTCATTTGGCCGCGTTGTTGGCGATAACCGTCAGGGTCACGCGCTACTGTGGACGATGTCGCTTATTTTTGTCGTGTGCGTAGTAATAGTGATGGCAGCCGAACTACAGGGCAATCCACACCTATCTGCTCTCGGCGCTGCCAGCAATATCAATATGGAAGGCAAAGAGGCGCGATTTGGCATTCTGGCCTCCAGCATGTTTAGCGTCATTACCACTGCGGCTTCCTGCGGTGCGGTCAACGCCATGCTCGACTCTTTCACGGCAATCGGCGGCATGATCCCGCTGTGGCTGATGCAAATTGGTGAGGTGGTGTTCGGCGGTGTCGGCTCTGGCCTGTACGGCATGCTGTTATTCGTGCTGCTGACCGTATTTATCGCCGGCCTGATGATTGGCCGTACGCCGGAATATCTCGGTAAAAAGATCGACGTCTTTGATATGAAAATGACTGCGCTGGCGATTCTGGTTACGCCAACGCTGGTTCTGCTTGGCACCGCGCTAGCGCTGGTTAGCCCGGCCGGACTGGCAGGAATTGCCAATCCTGGTGCGCACGGATTCACCGAGGTGCTGTACGCCTATTCATCGGCGGCCAACAACAACGGTAGCGCCTTTGCCGGACTGAGCGTCAACACGCCGTTCTATAACCTGACGCTGGCAGTAACTATGTTCTTTGGTCGCTTCGGGGTGATTTTACCGGTGCTGGCGATCTGCGGCTCTCTGGTAGCGAAAAAACGTCAGCCCGCGGGTAATGGCACGCTGCCGACCTCTGGACCGCTGTTTATCGGCCTGCTGATAGGCACCATTCTGCTGGTCGGTGCGTTGACCTTTATTCCAGCGCTGGCGCTGGGTCCAGTGGCAGAACATTTACAGGTGTGGCTGGCGAAGTAACCCAGACACCTTGCACAACAGATGCTTAAGAGAGAAGACGATGACTCGCAAAACACGTGCCCTGTTTGATCCTCGGTTGATCCGAACTGCCTCTTTCGACGCGGTGAAAAAGCTGGATCCGCGCGTTCAATGGCGTAATCCGGTGATGTTTGTGGTGTATCTGGGCAGTATCCTCACCACAATTATCTGGCTAGCGATTTTAACGGGTAAAACTGAGGGCAGCGCTGCATTCACCGGCAGCGTGTCACTGTGGCTGTGGTTTACCGTGCTGTTTGCCAACTTTGCCGAAGCATTGGCCGAGGGTCGCAGCAAGGCACAGGCCGAAAGCCTCAAAGGGGTGCAGAAAACCAGCTGGGCTAAAAAACTTTATGAGGCGCGATACGAATCACCGCCAATAAAAGTGTCAGCCGACAGTCTGCGTAAAGGCGACTTTGTGCTGATCGAAGCCGGTGACACCGTTCCGTGCGATGGCGAAGTGCTGGAAGGCGGTGCGTCAGTCGATGAAAGCGCCATTACCGGTGAATCGGCCCCGGTTATTCGTGAATCAGGCGGTGACTTTTCTTCAGTTACTGGCGGGACTCGCGTGCTGTCTGACTGGCTTATCGTTGAATGTACCGTTAATCCCGGTGAAACCTTTTTAGACCGGATGATCGCCATGGTGGAAGGCGCGAAACGTCGCAAAACGCCGAATGAGGTGGCGCTGACAATCCTGCTGGTTGCGCTGACGCTGGTGTTCGTACTGGCGACCGCCACGCTGTATCCGTTCTCGCTGTTTAGCGTTAACGCCAGCCACGGCGGAATGCCGGTGACCATTACCGTGCTGGTCGCGCTGTTGGTTTGCCTGATCCCAACCACAATTGGCGGTCTGTTGTCGGCCATTGGCGTCGCGGGGATGAGTCGGATGCTGGAAGCCAACGTGATTGCCACCAGCGGACGTGCGGTGGAAGCGGCCGGTGACGTTGACGTGCTGCTGCTCGATAAAACCGGCACTATCACGCTGGGTAATCGCCAGGCGGCGCAGTTTTTACCCGCTCCTCAGGTGAGCGAGCAGGAACTGGCCGACGCGGCGCAGCTTTCTTCACTGGCCGATGAAACGCCAGAGGGGCGCAGCATTGTTGTGCTGGCAAAACAGCGTTTTAACCTGCGCGAACGCGATATTAAATCACTTAACGCAACCTTTATCCCCTTCTCGGCGCAAACTCGCATGAGCGGCGTTAACGTCGGCGACAGGATTATTCGCAAAGGCGCAGTCGACGCGATTCGCCGCCATGTCGAAACCAATCAGGGACACTTCCCGCCAGCGGTGGAAGGCCTGGTCGAAACTGTAGCGCGTAAAGGCGGCACTCCTTTGGTAGTCGCTGAAGGCGCGCGAGTGCTTGGCGTGGTGGAACTGAAAGACATCGTTAAGGGCGGCATTAAAGAACGTTTTTCTGAGCTACGGAAAATGGGTATCAAAACGGTGATGATCACCGGGGATAACCGTTTGACCGCCGCTGCGATTGCTGCCGAAGCAGGAGTTGATGACTTTCTGTCAGAAGCCACACCCGAGGCCAAGCTGGCGTTGATTCGCCAATATCAAAGCGAAGGCCGTCTGGTGGCGATGACCGGTGACGGGACCAACGACGCCCCGGCATTGGCGCAGGCAGACGTCGCGGTGGCAATGAACTCAGGGACTCAGGCGGCTAAAGAGGCCGGGAATATGGTCGATTTGGACTCTAATCCGACCAAGTTAATCGAGGTGGTCCACATCGGTAAACAGATGCTGATGACCCGAGGCTCGTTGACTACTTTTAGTATCGCCAACGACGTCGCAAAATATTTTGCCATTATTCCGGCAGCGTTTGCAGCAACTTATCCGCAGCTTAACGCGCTAAACGTGATGCATTTGCACTCGCCGTCGTCGGCCATTATGTCAGCGGTTATTTTCAATGCGCTGGTAATTGTTTTTCTAATTCCACTGGCGCTGCGCGGGGTGAGTTACAAGCCAATGAGTGCTGCCGCGCTGCTACGCCGTAACCTGTGGATTTACGGCGTCGGTGGGCTGCTGGTGCCTTTCGTCGGTATCAAGCTTATTGACCTGATCCTCACCGTGCTGCATCTGACCTGATCGTCAGATAAATGAATAGTCACCGGATTTACCGATATAGTTAAGGAACATAAAATGAGTGCTGCTATTCGTCATCATTATATTCGCCCGTCGCTGGTGCTGCTGGCGCTGTTTACGCTGATTACCGGCGTGGCCTATCCGCTGCTGACCACTGGCCTTTCAACGCTGATATTGCGTGCACCCGCAGAGGGTTCGCTGCTATACACTGCCGGTAAACCGGTAGGTTCAGCCTTGATTGGTCAGTCTTTTTCACGGATGAATTATTTTTGGGGCCGCCCTTCCGCCACCTCGGATAGCGCCTATAATGCGATGGCATCCTCGGGAAGCAATCTTGCGGTCAGTAATCCTGCGCTGGATAAAGCCGTAGCCGATCGCGTGGCGGTATTGCGTCAGGCTAACCCGACCAGCTCGCCACAGGTGCCGGTTGACCTGGTCACGGCTTCGGCGAGTGGTTTAGATCCGCACATTTCCGTGGATGCTGCCCTGTGGCAGGCGCAGCGCGTGGCGACTGCCAGAAATCTGACACGGGATCAGGTGGTACAGCTTATTAAAGCTAATACTTCAACGCCGCTGGCGGCATTTACCGGACAACCGGTGGTTAATGTGCTGCAATTGAACCTGGCTTTGGATGCGTTAACTACTCATTAAAAAGAGGCCGTATGGTAGACCAAGAGATGCAGCGGCCCAATCCTGACAGCCTGTTGGCACTGGCCAACGAGAAGCCACGCGGCCAGTTGAAAATCTTCTTTGGCGCCTGTGCTGGCGTGGGGAAAACCTACGCCATGTTACAGGAAGCCCAGCGACTGCGCGGCACTGGCTTAGACGTAGTAATCGGCGTGGTTGAAACCCATGGCCGCAAAGAAACGCTGGCCATGCTCCCTGGGCTTAGTGTGTTGCCGGCAAAACGCATCTCTCATCGTGGCCGCCAGTGGTTCGAGTTTGACCTCGATGCTGCGCTGGCTCGCCATCCGGCGCTTATCCTGATGGATGAACTGGCGCACAGCAATGCGGTAGGTTCGCGGCACCCAAAACGCTGGCAGGACATTGAGGAACTGCTCGACGCGGGTATCGATGTTTTTACGACAGTTAACGTCCAGCATCTCGAAAGCCTTAACGATGTGGTGAGCGGCGTCACCGGTATTATCATTCGTGAAACCGTGCCGGACCATATTTTCGATCAGGCCGATGAAGTGGTGCTGGTTGACCTTCCCCCAGACGACCTGCGCCAGCGCCTGAAAGAAGGCAAAGTCTATATTCCAGGGCAGGCCGAGCGAGCGATTGAGCATTTTTTCCGCAAGGGTAATTTAATTGCTCTGCGCGAGCTTTCACTGCGCCGCACCGCCGATCGTGTCGATGAGCAGATGCGTGAATTCCGTGATACTCAAGGGCGCGAGCGTATCTGGCACACTCGCGATGCCCTGCTACTGTGTATCGGCCATGGCAGCGGCAGTGAGAAACTGGTTCGCGTGGCGGCCAGACTGGCGGCACGACTGGGCTGTGCCTGGCACGCAGTTTACGTCGAAACGCCGCGCCTGCATCGCCTGCCTGAAGGCCAGCGGCGCGCAATTTTACGAGCGTTAAAGTTAGCGCAGGAGTTAGGTGCAGAAACCGCAACGCTGTCCGAACCGCAGGAAGAACAGGCGATTTTGCGTTACGCCCGCGAGCATTATCTCGGCAAAATTGTGCTGGGTCGTCGTAAAGCACGTCGTTTCAAATGGGGCGTTACGCTGATTGACCGGCTGGCAAAAATCGGCCCAGAGTTAGACATGCTGATCGTCAGTCTGGATGAAACCTCTCCAGCCAGCTCGCGCAAAGAGTCCGACTCTCGCACCTTTAGCGAACGTTTTCGCCGTCAGTTACAGGGCTGCGCAGTCGCGGTATTGATGTGTGCGCTGATCACCTTTATCTCGCAATTTCTGGTTACCTTTTTCGCTCCCGCCAACCTGATTATGGTGTATCTGCTTGGTGTGGTGATTACAGCGCTGTTTTACGGCCGTTGGCCGTCGGTGCTGGCCGCGGTGATTAATGTCGCCAGCTTCGACCTGTTTTTGGTGCAACCGCGCGGCTCGTTTGCGGTAACCGATGCACAATATTTGCTGACCTTTGCGGTGATGTTGATAGTCGGCGTGTTGATCGGGAATTTGACTGCCGGAGTGCGCTATCAGGCACGTATCGCCCGCCATCGTGAAAAGCGCGCACAGCATCTTTATGAGATGTCTAAAGGATTAAGCCAGGCGATGACGGCCGACGCGGTAGCGCAAACCAGCCGCCACTTTATTTCCACCACTCTGCAAGCCAAAACAGCTGTTTTATTGCCACGGCTTCACGCGGGCGCAGAAGGCACGCTCGATCTCCAGCAAAGTGAGGTGGAAGCTGGGCAGACAGTCACCGTTGACCAGACAATTGTGGTTGATCAGGCCATTGCGCGCTGGAGTTTTGACAAACAGTCTCCTGCAGGAGCTGGCACCGACACTCTCCCCGGCGTGCCCTATCAGCTTTTGCCACTGGTTGCCTCAGGAAAAACGTTGGGCCTGTTGGCGGTGGAACCGGCGAACGTTCGTCAGCTGTTAGTGCCGGAACAGCAGCGTCTGCTGCAAACTTTCACCGTGCTCATCGCCAATGCGCTCGAGCGTTTAGCGCTGGCAGCGAGCGCAGAAACGGCGCGTCTTGAAACCGAACGCGAACAGCTACGGAACTCCTTGCTGGCGGCACTTTCTCATGATTTACGCACGCCATTAACGGTGCTTTTTGGACAGGCCGAAATT
Organism: uncultured Gammaproteobacteria bacterium; assembly: GCA_963747655.1. Classification (GTDB taxonomy): domain Bacteria; phylum Pseudomonadota; class Gammaproteobacteria; order Enterobacterales; family Enterobacteriaceae; genus Rouxiella. Next base: position 386,197 of record CAVVFS010000003.1, read on the forward strand.
CTGACCCTGGATTTAGCCAGTGAAGGCTCAGCCTACGCGCCGCAGGCTAATCAGATACGCCAGCAGGTGTTGAGCACCACAAGGCTGGTGAATAATCTCTTGGATATGGCGAGGATCCAGTCTGGCGGCTTTAATTTGCGTAAAGAATGGCAGTCGGTAGAGGAGATTATCGGCAGCGCGCTGCGGATGCTCGAGCCGTTGATCAGCAGCCATCAGATTGTGGTCGACCTGCCGGAAGAGATGTTATTGGTTAACTGTGACGCCAGCCTGATTGAACGAGTGTTTATCAATCTGCTTGAAAACGCACATAAATATGCCGGTTCTCGAGCGCTAATCACGATCAGGGCGCGAGCTATGGAAGACTGGCTGGAAGTCTCGGTGGCCGATAACGGCCCGGGAATTTTACGCGGTGGCGAACGGCAGATATTCGAGAAATTTTCACGAGGGAGCAAAGAATCGGCTATTCCCGGCGTGGGCTTGGGGTTAGCGATTTGTCATGCCATTATAGAAGTGCATGACGGGCGTATCTGGGCCGAAAATAACCCCGAAGGCGGCGCAAAATTTTGCTTTACGCTACCGCTGGAGAAACTGCCAGTTCTTGAATCTATGGAACTGGAATCCATTGAACCTACGGCAAAAGAAGTCCCATAGATGACTCTTACCCCTGTAAATATTCTGATTGTTGAAGACGAGAAAGAGATCCGTCGCTTTGTTCGTACAGCGCTGGAGGGGGAAGGCATGAAAGTTTTTGAGAGTGAAACCTTACAGCGTGGGCTTATCGAGGCCGGAACTCGTAAGCCGGATCTGGTTATCCTCGATCTCGGCCTGCCGGACGGTGATGGCTTGGACTACATTCGGGATTTACGTCACTGGAGCAGCATCCCGATTATTGTCTTGTCGGCCCGCACTGGCGAAGAAGACAAAATTGCCGCGCTCGACGCAGGGGCTGACGATTTTCTCACCAAGCCTTTCGGCGTCGGCGAACTGCTGGCTCGGGTACGCGTTTCTCTGCGCCGCTATGCTTCGGGTCAGCAGGAAAGCCCACAGGTTACGTTTGCCGATGTGACGGTTGACTTGATCAATCGGCGCGTGCAGCGTAATGGAGAAGACTTGCATCTCACGCCGATTGAATTCCGCTTATTGGCCGAACTACTGGCAAACAGCGGTAAAGTTATTACTCAGCGGCAGTTGCTCAGCCACGTTTGGGGCCCAAACTACGTGGAGCACAGCCACTATTTACGCATTTATATGGGCCATCTGCGACAGAAGCTCGAGCTGGATGCTGCTCGTCCCCGCCATTTACTCACCGAAACCGGCGTTGGCTATCGTTTTATGCCTTGAGCATTACTGTTCCGCAGGTTTACGTTTAATTGCCCGCGTCCTTGCATTTAGACATTCCTTTTTTGCAGCCTGGAGAATGGCAAAAAAAGATATAAAAAAAGCGCTGTATAAACAGCGCTTTAATTAGGCTTGATGAAGCAGAAGGATTTATTTGGCGTCGGCTAATACTTTGCTAACGATTTCCACAGCTTCTTTCTCGATTTGTTCACGGTGTTCTGCGCCGAGGAAACTTTCACAGTAAATCTTGTAAGCCTCTTCAGTACCGGACGGACGCGCAGCGAACCAGCCATTCTTGGTCATCACTTTCAGACCACCAATGGATGCGCCATTGCCCGGCGCTTTGGTCAGACGATCGGTAATCGGATCGCCCGCCAGCGTATCGGCCTTAACCTGCTCAGGAGACAGCTTGGACAACGCCGCTTTCTGTGCGTGAGTTGCCGGTGCCTGAATGCGGTTATAGCTCGGAGCGCCAAAGCGCGCTGCCAGCTCGTTATAATGCTCCTGCGGATTTTTACCGGTCACGGCAGTGATTTCTGCCGCCAGCAGGCACAGGATAATGCCGTCTTTATCGGTTGACCACGGAGTGCCATCAAAACGCAGGAATGATGCGCCAGCACTTTCTTCGCCGCCAAAGCCAAAGCTGCCGTCGAACAAGCCGTCTACAAACCACTTGAAGCCAACCGGGACTTCCACCAGTTTACGACCAAGGTCAGCGACTACGCGGTCGATCATCGCGCTGGAAACCAGCGTTTTACCGACGGCGACATCAGCGCCCCACTGTGGACGATTCTGGAACAAATAGTTGATTGCCACAGCCAAATAATGGTTTGGATTCATCAGTCCCGCAGGCGTAACGATGCCGTGGCGGTCATAATCCGGGTCATTGGCAAAGGCCAGGTCAAACTTGTCTTTCAGTGCCAGCAGGCCGCCCATCGCAAATTCAGACGAGCAGTCCATGCGGATCACGCCGTCGTGGTCAAGATGCATAAAGCGGAAGGTCTGATCGACAGAATCGTTAACCAGCGTCAGATCCAGCTTGTAGTGCTCGGCGATACGCTTCCAGTACTCAATACCAGAGCCACCCAGCGGATCAACGCCGAGTTTCAGTCCCGCTTTCTGAATCGCAGGAATATCAATGATATTGACCAGGTCTTCAATGTAACCCTGCACCAGATCCTGCTCTTTCAGGTGACTACCCTGCCAGGCTTTGTCCAGTGACTGACGCTTAACATCTTTCAGACCGTCGGCGATCAGCACGTTTGCACGCTTTTCAATAACTGAAGTCAGATCGGTATCAGCCGGGCCACCGTTGGTTGGATTATATTTAATCCCGCCATCTTCCGGTGGGTTGTGCGACGGAGTAATCACGATGCCGTCGGCCAGTACGCCACCTTTCTTATTGTGTGTCAGAATGGCATGCGAAACCGCAGGCGTTGGAGTAAATCCATTGTTTTCCTGGACAATAACGTCAACGCCATTGGCAGTCAGAACTTCCAGCACGGAAATAAATGCCGGCTCAGACAGCGCGTGGGTGTCTTTGCCTACGTAGCATGGACCCGTTGTCCCCTGCTCCTTGCGTACTTCTGCGATAGCCTGAGCGATCGCCAGAATGTGCGATTCGTTAAAGCTGTGGCGCTCGGCGCTACCGCGATGTCCAGAGGTACCAAACTTTACCGCATGGGAAGTGTTGGCCGGATCCGGTTGCAGCACATAATACTGCGACGTAAGTTGCGCTACGTTAATCAAATCACTTTGCTGAGCAGGTTGCCCTGCGCGAGGGTTGTTAGCCACTGGCATTTCTCCCTAATGCTGTATTAAAGGGTGCCGCAAACTTTATCGGTCAGTTCTACAGGGAACTGCATCAATAGCATGATGTGTTCGATCATGCTGCGTTTACGACCGGTGTTAGTATTGGTGATAACCCAATAAGGGGTTCCAGGCACGTGCTTTGGCTTGGTATGAATACCGTTTTGCAACAGAGTTTGCTGGTCGCCCGCAAAATAGGTGCGAGTACGGCCGCGCAATGACTCAGTCGCAACCGCAAATTCTTTTGGATTAAGCGTGTAAAGCGTGGTGAGAATCAGCATAAAACGGTTCACCGCTCTGGTCTGTTCTGCATATTCGTCAGACAGCAGCAATTCACGAACCGCACGCACGCGGCTGGCAGGCGTATTGGCAACGACCGCTGCGGTTTTTTCTGCTGGTGCAGCGCCGGTGCTGGTTTTTACTGAAGCCTGTACTTCCTGGCCGGCAGTAAATTTCAGCATCCGCCGTATAATGTCTGATGCACTTTCACCGATATGCTGCGTGTGGCTCGCGATATAGCGGTAAAGCTCTTCATCAACCTCAATCGTTTTCATCTTTATCCAGTACTGTTTTTCTACTTAATTTATTCAAAGGATTATACAAATTAAACTGCGCGAACAAAAAGGCGAAATCGCCCTATTATTCAAAAAGCAGACAAAACCTTATATCCTGGTTTACCTCAGCGTGCGCTTTGCTCTATCCCACACAGGGTTCTGACAGAAATTCTTCAGTAACTCATGATAACCTAATGAGATCCTTACCTGTAATAAATGTCTGCACGGACCTTGCCATGAAATTACATTATCGACTGCAACAAGCTGAATTTTCTGAATCAGCCGCATTACCGGTGTTACTTATCCACGGACTGTTCGGCACGCTGGATAATCTCGGCGTGTTAGCGCGCGACCTGAAACAACAGCATAGTGTGCTACAGGTAGATTTGCGTAATCACGGGCTGTCGGGCCGTGCACCGGAAATGACCTATCAGGCTATGGCGGAAGATTTGCTCGAAACGCTGGACGAAGCAGGAATCGACAAGGTGATTGTTATTGGTCATTCGATGGGCGCAAAAGCCGCAATGGCGCTGACTGCGGTGGCTCCGGATCGCATCGACAAGCTGATTGCCATTGATATGGCGCCAGTGGATTATCAAACCCGCCGTCATGACGACATTTTTGCCGCACTTAATGCCGTGACTCAGGCGGGAATCAAAGACCGCACTGGCGCGACTCAATGTATGCAGCAATATATTAAAGAAGACGGCGTAATTCAGTTTCTGCTGAAATCCTTTTCGCAGGGTGAATGGCGCTTTAATGTGCCGGTGCTGCTGGAGCAATATGCCAATATCATCGGCTGGAAAGACGTTCCTGCCTGGCCACATCCTGCCCTGTTTATTCGCGGTGGAGAATCTTCTTACGTGCAAGACAGTTATCGCGATGCCATCGCTGGCCAATTTCCACAGGCTCGCGCCTATGTAGTCGCCGGCAGCGGACATTGGGTGCACGCGGAAAAGCCCGAAGCGGTGCTGCGCGCCATTCATCGCTTTATTGATTCGCAGTGATTGATCCGCAAAGATTGATGCACAATGAATGCGCAAGCGGGTGAAATTCCCGCCCCCCTTTCCTTACCTTATGCGCAACTGTTCAAAAAAAGGGCTAATCATAATAACTTAGCGTGTAATCAGGGCAGTTAGGCGTTGTGGAGGGATATACGCTAGGGTATGATTGCGCGCTGTAATTTTGCCCCTGCGTCGAGTCGATTTTTCTCGGGCGCTTGAGGTAAATTGGGTTAGGGTTTATTAACCCGAAATGTGTAACCATCTCATCTGAAAAGGGCGTAAGTCGCTTTTCGATGTAACTTCCCTAGTTGTACCGCTACCTATGGCAAAAGAACAACTGGATCGCACGACGCTTGATCTGTTCGCAGACGATCGCCGTCCGGGACGTCCAAAAACAAATCCGCTTTCTCGCGATGAACAGCTTAGGATTAACAAGCGTAATCAGCTTCGCCGTGACAAAAACAACGGTTTACGTCGCGTAGAACTGAAAATTAATGCTGAAGCTGTAGATGCGCTTAATAAGCTGGCGGAACAACAAAATATCAGTCGTAGCGAACTGATTGAGCAGATGCTGTTATCTCATCTGAACAATCAGGAAAGCTGACTGATTCGGGCGGGTGACCTAAAAGGTTGCCCGCCGTTGCTGTTGTTCATCTTGCACCATCCGCTTAAAATGTTTTCGGTCAGTCCGCATTTATACCCAAACCCACATCAGAACACACAAAGGCGATAACGCTTGCCTGAATTGCCCGATAAACTATACGGCAAATTCATATGACTCGTGCGACGCCCACGAACAAGCAGACTCATAGAGTCCATTGCAGAACAAGAGGTTAGATAAGCTTATGGCAGTAGTAGGTATCTTCTTTGGTTCCGACACCGGAAACACCGAAAACATCGCAAAAATGATCCAGAAGCAGTTGGGTAAAGATGTTGCTGACGTGCAAGACATCGCCAAAAGCAGCAAAGAAGATCTGGAAAAATACGATATTCTGCTGCTCGGCATCCCGACCTGGTATTACGGTGAAGCCCAGTGTGACTGGGATGACTTTTTCCCAACGCTGGAAGAGATTGATTTTGAAGGTAAACTGGTTGCGTTGTTCGGCTGCGGCGACCAGGAAGATTACGCAGAATACTTCTGTGATGCGATGGGTACCGTGCGCGATATCATCGAACCACGCGGTGCAGTAATCGTAGGCCATTGGTCTACTGAAGGTTACGGTTACGAAGCATCTAAAGGTATGGCTGATGACACGCACTTTATCGGTCTGGCGATCGACGAAGACCGTCAACCCGAGCTGACCAATGAACGCGTTAGCGCATGGGTTAAGCAAATCACCGAAGAATTGAGCCTCGCTGAGATTATCGGTTAATCTCATCAAAAGGCTAAGGCCCTGAAACGTTAAGGTTATTCGTGAAAGGGCCAAACTATCACTGAAATTAACAATTTAAGTCGTACAAAATTGTAACTTTCAGCTTGATCAAGGTACACTTAATTGTATCTGTTTTTATCGTTCCGCCCCCTTTGGGCGTAGACCTCTTTGGTTATAAACATTTTGGGTTGGGACGATGTTTGTGAACAGCCCACCGTTTTCATTAACGTGAATAGCATAGTGACAGGACTAAATCCGCATGACTGACAACAACACCGCACTGAAGAAAGCCGGCTTAAAAGTCACGCTTCCACGCCTGAAAATCCTGGAAGTACTGCAAGCTCCGGCAGGTCATCACGTCAGTGCGGAAGATTTGTACAAAGAATTGATCGATATGGGCGAAGAGATTGGTCTTGCCACGGTTTACCGTGTTCTGAACCAATTTGACGACGCCGGCATTGTTACCCGCCACAATTTTGAAGGCGGCAAGTCAGTATTCGAACTGACTCAGCAACATCATCATGACCATCTGATTTGCCTCGACTGTGGTCGCGTCATCGAGTTCCGTGACGAGTACATCGAAGCACGCCAGCGTGATATTGCCAAGACTCATGGTATTAAATTGACCAACCACAGTCTTTATCTTTACGGCCATTGCGAAAACGGCAATTGCATAGATGATGAAACACTGCACGGTAAAGGCTAATACCAGCCGGATCTGTTTTTAAGGGATGAAAGCAATCCGGATATAAAATCACCGCTGAGAGGCGGTTTTTTTATGCCTGAAATTCGCCGTTTATGGCATAAAAAAACGCAGCTACGATGAGCTGCGTTTCTGTTTTTTTAAAAATAATTGAAGTATTTACAGATGCTTCAATTTTTTATAGATACTCAAGAGCTAGCTTATCAAACGACCGGCTTGCTTTCCCAGTTATCTCGCAGACCAACGGTGCGGTTAAACACCAGATGCTCGGCGCTGGAGTAAGTGCTGTCAGCGCAGAAATAACCCTCACGCTCGAACTGCAGGCTCACACCGGCTTCTGCATTCGCCAGGCTCGGTTCAACAAAGCCGTTAGCGATAACCAGAGATTGTGGGTTAATAGTCGTCAGGAAGTCTTCAGCCTGCGCAGGGTTAGCCACGCTGAACAGACGATCGTACAGGCGGAACTCGGCAGGTTTACCTTCGCTGGCAGAAACCCAGTGGATCACGCCTTTGACTTTACGGCCATCAGCGGGATCTTTACTCAGCGTATCAATGTCGTAGCTACAGAAAATGGTCGTCACGTTCCCTTCGGCATCTTTCTCGATACGTTCGGCTTTAATGACGTACGCATTACGCAGGCGAACTTCTTTGCCCAGCACCAGACGTTTGTACTGTTTATTAGCTTCTTCACGGAAATCAGCCTGATCGATGAAGATTTCAGCAGTAAACGGCACCTCACGGGAGCCCATTTCTGGCTTGCTCGGGTGATTCGGCATTTTTACCCACTGAACTGCATCGCCGCTAAAGTTTTCAATGACAACTTTAACCGGATTGATCACTGCCATCGCGCGCGGAGCATTTTCATTGAGATCGTCGCGAATACAAGATTCCAGCGCGGCCATTTCCACGTTGTTATCCTGCTTGGTCACGCCGATACGACGGCAGAACTCGCGAATTGACGCCGAGGTGTAACCACGACGACGCAGGCCAGAAACGGTTGGCATACGCGGGTCGTCCCACCCTTCTACAATCTTCTCGGTCACCAGCTGGCTCAGCTTGCGCTTGGACATGATGGCGTATTCGAGATTCAGGCGAGAAAACTCATACTGACGCGGATGACATGGAATGGTGATGTTATCCAGCACCCAGTCGTACAGGCGACGATTGTCCTGAAATTCCAGCGTACACAGCGAGTGAGTGATCCCTTCCAGCGCATCGGAAATACAGTGGGTAAAATCGTACATCGGGTAGATGCACCACTTCGTGCCGGTCTGGTGATGATCGGCGAACTTGATGCGATATAGCACCGGGTCACGCATCACGAAGAACGGCGAAGCCATATCGATTTTAGCGCGCAGGCAGGCAGTACCTTCGGCGAATTCACCGTTACGCATTTTAGTAAACAGCTCAAGGTTCTCTTCCACGCTACGATCGCGGTACGGGCTGTTTTTGCCTGGAGCAGTCAGGTTGCCGCGATACTCACGGATCTGTTCAGGAGACAGTTCGTCAACGTAAGCCAGGCCTTTCTGGATAAGCTCAACCGCGTAATGATGCAGCTGGTCGAAGTAGTCGGAAGAGTAATGAACCTCACCGCTCCACTCGAAGCCTAGCCATTGCACATCTTTTTTGATCGACTCAACAAACTCGATATCTTCTTTTACCGGATTGGTGTCATCAAAACGCAGGTTACATTGGCCCTGATAGTCTTGTGCGATGCCAAAGTTCAGGCAGATCGATTTTGCGTGGCCAATGTGCAGATAACCATTTGGCTCAGGTGGAAAACGGGTCACGATAGACGCATGTTTTCCTGATGCCAGATCTTCATCAATAATCTGACGGATAAAATTTGTTGGGCGGGCTTCAGCCTCACTCATTGTTCAATTCCTCTACGCGAACGAAAGCTCGAAAGACTAACCGCATATGTTCCAACAAGCCACGTCGGGAAACAACCCTTAAGTGTTAAAATTGGATCTATTAAAATTATTTTTAGCGTAAATTCAGAAAGACAGCGGTAAAAAATAAAAAACGGGAAGAAATTGCTCTCTTCCCGCCGCGTTTTAGTTTGTTAAAGCCTCAGCCTTATTTATTTTTGATCTCTAATAACGCACTTTCACCCGCCACTACAGAACCGCCCGCGAGCAGAGTCAGTCCAGAGAACTCTTCCATATTACTGACCACTACCGGGCTTATCATCGAACGCGCATTGCCATTGAGATAGTCTAAATCCAGCTCAAGAACAGGCTGACCCGCGCTGACGGTTGCACCCTCTTCCACCAGGCGAGTAAAGCCCTGGCCGTTGAGCGCGACGGTATCCAGGCCAATATGTACCACCACTTCGGCACCGGCTTCGGTTTCAAGACAGAAGGCATGATTGGTATTGAAAATTTTCACCACTACGCCGTTGGCCGGAGCCACGACTATTTTACCGGTTGGGCGAATTGCCAGACCTTCGCCGACCGCGCCGCTGGCAAAAGCTTCATCAGGAACCTCAGCCAAGGCAACAACCTCGCCGGTAATCGGTGAAATCAGAGTTTCCAGAGTCACTTTTGGCTCGTTTGGCACTGCCTGCGCTCTGAATTCAGAAACGGCTGCGGCTGTCCCAGAAGTTGCCGTTGCAGTGATTGCTGATGCTGCTGCTGTTAATGTCGCGGTTGCAGCAACAGGCCCAGAAGCCAGAACGTTGCGCATCGCGCCCGCAATCCCCTCGGCGCGCGTACCTACAATCACCTGTACTGTTTGTTTGTTCAAACGAATAACGCCCGATGCGCCCAGACGCTTGGCCTGAGAATCATTGACCAGCGACGCGTCTTTAACGTTAAGACGCAAACGAGTAATGCAGGCATCAATGCCTTTGAGATTATCCGATCCGCCCAAAGCGCCAATATAATTCAATGCGAGCTGGCTCATTGCCTCGGCGCTGTTGTTGCTGCCTTCTTTAACTTTTGGCTCTGCGATATCGTCCTCGCGCCCCGGCGTTTTCAAATTAAAGGCGCGGATAATCACACTAAACAGCACAAAGTAGACGACAAAGAATCCAACGCCCATCACCAACAGCAGCCACACGTTTTTGCTCGCCGCTGGCAGGTTATACATCAGCGCATAGTCGATAGCGCCCGCAGAGAAGGAGAAACCGGCGTGAATGCCCAGAGACGTGGCGATATACAGGCTGATCCCCGTCAGAATCGCGTGAACTAAATACAGCAGCGGAGCCAGGAACATAAACATAAATTCCAATGGCTCGGTAACGCCGGTCAAAAATGCAGTCAGTGCTACAGAAAGCAGCATACCGCCAACCAGCGGGCGTCGCTCTTTAGGTGCAGCAAAGTACATAGCAAAGGCGGCTCCCGGCAAACCAAACATCATGATAGGGAAGAAGCCAGACATAAACATGCCTGCCGTGCGGTCACCGGCATAGAATCGGTTGATGTCACCGTGGAAAACCGTACCTGCCGCATTGGTGAAATCACCAATCTGGAACCAGGCAATCGTATTGAGCACCTGATGCAGGCCCGTTGGGATCAGCAGACGGTTAACGAAGCCAAAGATGCCCGCACCAAGCGCGCCCTCTCCAACAATCCACTGACCACCCGCGCGGATAGCATCCTGCACCGGCGGCCAGACGTAACCAAAAATTGCCGCTAAAATAAGACAGAAGAAACCGGTGGCGATAGGAACAAAACGTTTGCCCCCAAAGAAGCTGAGGAAGTCAGGCAGTTTGATATCAGACCAGCGATTATAAACCATCCCGCCCACCAGCCCGGTGATAATCCCTGCCAGCACGCCCATGTTGACCGCCGGATTAATGGTGACGATCGCTTTGGTCAGGATGAAATAGCCAATACCCCCGGCCAGTGCAGCCGCTCCTGCATTGTCTTTCGACCAGCTGGAAGCCACGCCGATAGCAAAAATCAGCGCAAGGTTGTCGAAGATCCCTCCACCGGCTTGCGCGATGAAAGGCATATTGAGCAGGTCAGGTTGACCAAAACGCAGCAACAGCGCCGCAACCGGTAGTACCGCTATCGGCAGTTGAAGCGCTCTGCCTAAACGTTGAAAGAAACCAAGAATATTCATTTTTCCCCCTGTTCGCTCTGGGACGAATCACCAAAGTAGTTTAATTAGAATGTTGTACTACCCGTTGCTGCTGTACTTCTTGCTTTAACTACCGTCGCTGCACTGCCTGATACCGCATCACTGCTTCTTGTGAAACTGATGTCAAAACGGCTCAATATCTGACTTATCGACGCCATAAGAAGGAGTGTAAAAAAATTAATTCGCATCGCAAATTAAAAGCATACTATTTGTGATCATTATCACCAAAAATGGGTGTTAACAAGCCATAATACTGGTCATCACTCAAAACTTATTTTATTATAAAAAAAATCTAGACAGCACGATGCCGATCATCAGTGTTAATCAGCTCTGTGTAAAGTCACAACCTATCATGCCAGAAGCAACTGACTCATTATTCAGCGCCCCTTGCGGTGGATAATTCACAACATACAAACAATATAGAACTCAAGAGGTGTGCGATGAGACTTATTCCCCTGAATACTCCCACTGAAGTTGGTAAATGGGCGGCGCGTCATATTGTTCAACGCATCAACGCATTCAAACCTACCGCCGAACGCCCGTTTGTTTTGGGTTTACCAACCGGTGGCACGCCGCTTGAAGCCTATAAACATCTTGTTGCTATGCATAAAGCAGGCCAAGTCAGCTTTGAAAACGTGGTAACATTTAATATGGATGAATATGTTGGGCTGGCGCAGGAACATCCTGAGAGCTATCACACTTTTATGCATCGAAATTTCTTTGATCACGTTGATATAAAAAAAGAAAACATTAATCTGTTAAACGGCAATGCCGCTGACGTTGATGAAGAATGCCGTCAATATGAAGCAAAAATAAAGAGTTACGGCAAAATCAACCTGTTTATGGGGGGAGTTGGCAACGACGGGCACATTGCTTTCAATGAACCTGCATCGTCTCTGGCCTCACGCACGCGCATCAAAACGCTGACCCACGATACCCGTATCGTCAACTCACGTTTCTTTGATAATGACGTCTCTCAGGTGCCAAAATTTGCCCTGACCGTTGGCGTAGGTACGCTGTTGGATGCCGAAGAAGTGATGATTCTGGTGACCGGCCATGCCAAGGCGCAGGCGCTGAAAGCCGCGGTGGAAGGCAACGTTAACCATATGTGGACCATTAGCTGCCTGCAACTGCACGCCAAAGCCGTCATCGTGTGCGACGAGCCGGCCACGATGGAATTAAAAGTAAAAACGGTTAAGTATTTCCGCGAGCTTGAAACGGAAAATATGAAAGGCCTTTGATTTTCAGCTTTATAAAGTCACTAGCATATTTCTCCCTGCTTATTGGTTCTGTAAAAAGTATTGGTTCTCTGCAACAAGTATTTGCGCAGTAAAAAAGCGGCAAACGAGAGCAGCTAACACAGTTACAGAATCAAGAACGCAGGAGAAAGGAGGGATTGATGTTTGCATTGGTTGAGGGTCGGATTTATACCGGCCACGATATTCTGGACAACCACGCGGTAGTGATTAGCGATGGGTTGATCCACTCGGTGTGCCCAATTGACGCCTTGCCCGCTGGCATCGAAAAACGCAGTCTACAAGGCGCTACGCTGGCTCCCGGCTTTATTGATCTACAGCTTAACGGCTGTGGCGGCGTGCAGTTTAATGATTCCCTTGAGGCGATTTCTGTTGAAACGCTGGAAATCATGCAGGCTGCCAATGAAAAGTCCGGCTGTACCAGCTATTTACCGACGCTGATTACATGTAGCGATGACTACATGAAACACGGCATCAAGGTGATGCGCGAGTATCTGGCGAAATATCCGAATCAGGCGCTAGGGCTTCATCTCGAAGGACCTTATCTCAGTATCGAGAAAAAAGGCACGCATAATCCAGCCTTTATCCGTAAGCCTGACGCGGCGATGATCGATTATATTTGTGCCAACGCTGACGTGATTACCAAAATTACGCTAGCGCCAGAGCAGGTAGACGATCGCTTTATCCGCCAGCTTACCGAGGCAGGAATTATTGTTTCCGCAGGACATTCCAACTCGAGCTATGAGCAGGCGAGACAGGGTTTTGCCGCCGGTATCAGTTTTGCCACTCATTTATATAATGCCATGCCGCCAATTTCAGGACGTCAACCTGGCCTGATGGGCGCGATTTTTGATACCGAAGAAGTCTATACCGGCATCATCGTTGATGGTCATCATGTCGCGTGGCCAAGCATTCGCAACGCCAAAAAACTCAAAGGTAACAAGCTGGTTTTAGTCACCGATGCCACTGCACCGGCTGGCGCCGACATAGAAGAGTTCATTTTTGCTGGTAAAACAATATACTATCGCAATGGCCTTTGCGTGGACGAAAATGGCACCCTTAGCGGTTCTGCACTAACGATGATCGAAGCCGTGCAAAACAGCGTTGAGCATGTAGGCATTCCATTAGACGAAGCACTGCGCATGGCGGCACTTTATCCCGCGCGCGCTATTGGCGTAGAAACCACGCTGGGCAGCATTGAAGCTGGCAAAGTGGCTAATCTGACCGCGTTTACTCACGACTATAAAATAACAAAAACGCTCGTCAACGGTGACGAGGTGTAAAGTAGAGAACAATAGATGAACACAGGCGGGCAGGCACAAATCGGTAACGTTGATCTGGTTAAGCAGTTAAACGGCGCTGCCGTCTATCGCCTGATTGATCAGCAAGGCCCTATTTCACGTATTCAAATCGCAGAACTCAGCCAGCTAGCGCCTGCCAGCGTCACTAAAATTTCTCGTCAGCTGCTTGAGCGAGGCCTGATTAAAGAAGTTGATCAGCAGGCCTCGACCGGTGGCAGACGCGCTATCTCAATTATTACCGAAACTCGCCCTTTCCAGACCGTGGCCGTGCGCCTGGGTCGTAATGACGCGACTCTTACACTGTACGATCTCAGCGCTAAAGCCTTATCCGAACAGCATTACGCCCTGCCGGAGCGGACTCAGGAAACGCTGGAAAATGCGCTGATCGCGGCGATCACTAATTTTATTGAATTGAACCAACGCAAGATCCGCGAACTGATCGCAATCTCGGTGATCCTGCCCGGATTGGTTGATCCGGTAAAAGGCATTGTGCGTTATATGCCACACATTAGTGTGCACAACTGGAAACTGGTCGATATGCTCGAAAATCAGTTCTCAGTGACCAGCTTTGTGGGACACGATATTCGCAGCCTGGCGCTTGCCGAGCACTACTTTGGTGCAACGCGCGATTGCCAGGACTCTATTTTGGTTCGCCTGCATCGCGGAACCGGAGCGGGCATTCTGGTTAACGGCCAAATTTTTCTTGGTAGTAACGGCAACGTCGGCGAAATCGGCCATATTCAGGTCGACCCGCTCGGAGAACGTTGCCACTGCGGCAACTTTGGTTGTCTCGAAACCATTGCCGCCAACTCAGCCATCGAAAATCGCGTGCGCAACCTGCTGACTCAAGGTTATCCGAGCAAGCTTTCCCTGGATGACTGCACCATCAGCAGTATTTGCAAAGCCGCCAATCGTGGCGATCAGCTTGCCTGTGAAGTCATTGAATACGTTGGCCGCCATCTCGGAAAAAGTATTGCCATCGCCATTAACTTGTTCAATCCACAGAAAGTGGTCATTGCCGGTGAGATAACCGAAGCCTATAAAGTTTTGCTTCCGGCGTTACAGAGCTGCATCAATGCTCAGGTACTGAAAGATTTTCGCCGCAATCTGCCCATTGTCACCTCTGAGCTAAACCACCGCTCGGCCATTGGGGCCTTTGCATTGGTTAAACGCGCTATGCTAAATGGCGTGTTACTACAGCGCCTGCTGGAAAATTCAGCCCAATAATCAACCCCTTCTCTACCCCGACATTCCTTAGACTGCGGGGTTTTGGCTATTGTATTTAAGGCGCAAGGACGGATAAACCATCATGACTATTAAAAATGTAATTTGTGATATCGACGGCGTCCTGCTGCATGACAATACGCCGGTGCCGGGCGCAGACCTGTTTTTAGCCCGCGTGCAGGAACAGAAAATGCCGCTGGTTATCCTCACCAACTATCCTTCGCAAACTGCCATGGACTTATCAAACCGCTTTGCATCGGCAGGATTAGACGTTCCAGAAAGCGCTTTCTTTACGTCAGCGATGGCCACGGCAGATTTTCTTAAACGCCAGGAAGGTAAAAAAGCCTATGTTATCGGCGAAGGAGCATTAATCCACGAGCTATATAACGCCGGATTTACCATTACCGATATCAATCCTGATTTCGTAATCGTCGGCGAAACGCGGTCATACAACTGGGATATGATGCATAAAGCGGCCTACTTTGTGGCTAACGGCGCGCGATTTATTGCTACCAATCCTGATTATCACGGTCACGGCTATGTTCCAGCCTGTGGTGCGCTTTGTGCGCCAATTGAAAAAATCACCGGTCGTAAGCCGTTTGTGGTGGGTAAGCCAAGCCCGTGGATTATTCGCTCCGCGCTCAACAAGATGCAGGCGCATTCGGAAGATACGGTAATTATTGGCGATAACCTGCGTACCGATATTCTGGCCGGTTTTCAGGCTGGACTGGAAACGATTCTAGTGCTGACCGGCGTCTCAACATTGAACGACGTTGAAAATATGCCGTTCCGTCCGACCTGGATCTACCCTTCTGTGGCTGATATTGACGTTATTTAATTTCACGTCATTTGGCCTCACATAGAATGCTATAAAAAACGCCCGCCTCAAAAACGGGCGTTTTTATTTTCTCTAAATTTATCCTGCCACATTTAGGTGCAACCCCGCGCCATCGTCCATTTTTTGAAGATTCCATAATTTTAACCCCTTAAAAATGACAATCCGCTAAGAAATGGAAAGGGTCAACCAACTATTTTTCAAACAATCACTAAATTACTTGCAAAGGATCGCGCTTTTACGCATTTTCATTATCAGAGACGCAGTGAAGTCCGAAAAAAAATGTGAATTCGGCAACGCCGCACAAACAACCTGTGAATTCGGCTACGCCGCAAAAACAAACACTGGTTATGCAAAACAACATCACCGCCAAGAAAAAAAGCCGTTAGGGAGAGTTATATGTGTTCTATATTTGGTGTGCTCGATATCAAGACTGACTCCGTCGAATTGCGCAAAAAAGCGCTAGAGCTGTCACGCTTGATGCGTCATCGTGGTCCAGACTGGTCAGGCGTTTATGCCGGCGACAAAGCGATTCTTTGTCACGAGCGTCTGTCAATTGTTGACGTCAACAACGGCGCACAGCCTCTGTACAACGAAGCACACACTCACGTTCTGGCTGTTAACGGCGAAATCTACAACCATCAGGCGCTGCGTGCTGCCCTCGGCGACAAATATGCGTTCCAGACCGAGTCTGACTGTGAAGTGATCCTCGCACTTTATCAGGAAAAAGGCCCGGCATTCCTCGACGAGCTGCAAGGCATGTTCGCGTTTATCCTGTATGACACAGAAAAAGACGCCTACCTGATTGGCCGTGACCATTTGGGTATCATCCCTCTTTATATGGGTCATGACGAACACGGCAATCTTTACGTGGCGTCAGAAATGAAATCACTGGTTCCGGTTTGCCGCACTATTAAAGAGTTCCCGGCGGGCAGCTATCTGTGGAGCAAGGACGGTAAAGTGGTTGAGTATTACCAGCGCGACTGGTTTGAATTCGACAACGTTAAAGACAACGTGACAGATAAAGCCGAGCTGAAAGAAGCGCTGGAAGAATCCGTTAAAAGCCACCTCATGTCTGACGTGCCTTATGGCGTGCTGCTGTCTGGCGGTCTGGATTCTTCTGTTATCTCTGCAATTACCAAGAAATTTGCTGGTCGTCGCATTGAAGATAAAGATCAAAGCGAAGCCTGGTGGCCACAGTTGCACTCCTTTGCGGTAGGCCTTGAAGGTTCACCAGATTTGCGTGCTGCTCAGGAAGTGGCAAACCATCTGGGCACTGTGCACCATGAGATTCATTTCACCGTGCAGGAAGGCCTCGACGCCATTCGTGACGTGATTTATCACATCGAAACTTATGACGTGACGACTATTCGCGCCTCAACGCCAATGTACCTGATGTCGCGTAAAATCAAGGCGATGGGCATCAAGATGGTGCTGTCTGGCGAAGGTGCCGATGAAGTATTCGGCGGTTACCTGTACTTCCATAAAGCGCCTAACGAGCTGGAATTCCACGAAGAAACCGTGCGTAAGCTGCTGGCTCTGCACATGTATGACTGTGCTCGTGCTAACAAAGCCATGTCTGCCTGGGGTGTTGAAGCACGTGTACCGTTCCTGGATAAAAAATTCCTCGACGTGGCAATGCGCATCAATCCGAAAGATAAAATGTGCGGTAACGGAAAAATGGAAAAACATATCCTGCGTGAATGTTTCGAGTCTTATCTGCCGCATAGCGTGGCCTGGCGCCAGAAAGAGCAGTTCTCTGACGGCGTAGGTTACAGCTGGATTGATACCTTAAAAGAAGTGGCAGCCGAGCAAGTGACCGACCAACAGCTTGAAACCGCGCATTTCCGCTTCCCGTACAACACCCCGACTTCAAAAGAAGGGTATTTGTACCGCACTATCTTCGAAGAACTGTTCCCGGTTCCTAGCGCTGCTGAATGCGTGCCTGGTGGCCCGACAGTCGCCTGTTCCTCGCCGAAAGCGGTTGAATGGGATGAATCGTTCAAAAACATGAACGATCCATCAGGTCGTGCTGTAGGCGTTCACGCTTCTGCCTATAAATAACTGATGCTTTATCAATATCACGGGCCTGAAAGGGCCCGTTTTTTTATGTTTAAATTAATTGAAAACACTATCTTTTGTTGAATTTATCGCCGGAGTGGTCATAACCTACACAAACGGACCCCATCTGCGATTTTTTGGCAAAAAACTTGTTGACGCAAAACTGCCATATACGCATAATGCGCCCCGCAACGCCGATGAAGGTTGAGCAGAGAGAAGACGGCTACGTAGCTCAGTTGGTTAGAGCACATCACTCATAATGATGGGGTCACAGGTTCGAATCCCGTCGTAGCCACCATTCTTCTTTCATGTTTGCGGGAGTGGCGAAATTGGTAGACGCACTAGATTTAGGTTCTAGCGCCGCAAGGTGTGCGAGTTCAAGTCTCGCCTCCCGCACCATTTCACTCGGTTTGCACGGATGGGGTATCGCCAAGCGGTAAGGCACTGGTTTTTGATACCAGCATTCCCAGGTTCGAATCCTGGTACCCCAGCCAATTTTTTTCATTGTCCTGTTCCCTGAACGACACAGTGAAAATAAAAACAATTTGAAAGTAATAAGATGGGGTATCGCCAAGCGGTAAGGCACTGGTTTTTGATACCAGCATACCCTGGTTCGAATCCAGGTACCCCAGCCACTTTCAGCTTGTTAACTGTTTGAAATATATTAATTAACTTGAAAATTAATAATTAAAACAGCTTGCAATGACGATTAAGATAGTTAAATATTGGCTACGTAGCTCAGTTGGTTAGAGCACATCACTCATAATGATGGGGTCACAGGTTCGAATCCCGTCGTAGCCACCATTAAGTCTAAATGGTTATGAGTCAAGATTAAGTAGTCAGTAAGAAGTTTGCAGTAAAGCAGTGAGTAAAAAAAAGTAACACCATTGGGGTGTCGCCAAGCGGTAAGGCTCTGGTTTCTGATACCAGCATACCCAGGTTCGAATCCTGGCACCCCAGCCAAATTTAGAAAAGCTCGCTTCGGCGGGCTTTTTGCTTTTCTGCGTTCTGGAATTTCTGATTTATTCTTTCTTCTTTTGTAAATACCAACTGCAAAATGCAAACCGCGCCTCTTGTTTTATCCCCTATCTCTTTGCCGATAAACACAGGGCAATAAAAAAGGCAGAATAGCCAACGCCACCCTGCCCTCTCACATCATGCCCTCAAATCAGCTAATCGCGTTTACAGCCCTAAAGCATATTCCAGCGCTTTGGATTTTAATTTGCCTGCGCGCTGAGCGGCCATCAATGCGAGATTACGCAGGATCCGCACTGGCGGCAGACTGTTGCTGAATGCGGTATAGAATAAGTCCATGCCGCTCTGCATCATCAGGTTATCGACCCGGCGACGGCGCTGATAGCGCAGCAATACTCGCTCACTCCACCAGTCTTCACCTTTTTCTTTAGCCTGCGCCACTACGTCCAGCAAAGCTTCAACATCGCGATAGCCAAGATTCACGCCCTGCCCGGCCAATGGATTAATGGTATGGGCCGCATCGCCGACCAACACCAGCCCCGGCGACACATATCGTTGAGCGTGACGGCGTACCAGCGGGAAAGAGCCTGCTGAAAGCGCCTGAATCGCACCCAGTCGAGGCGGAAAGGCCTGAGTAATCTCTTGAGTCAGTTGCTTCATATTTAAGGTTTGCAGATGCCGAATGCGCTGAGGACTGTCATACCACACCAGTGAGGCGTGATTTCCCCACAGCGGCAGGAAAGCGCGAGGCCCGGACGGGAAAAACTGCTGCCAGGTAACATCCAAATCCTGTGACTGCGTCTCGACGTTAATCAGCATGCAATTTTGGCGATACTGCCAGCCGTCAATGCCGATACCCGCCTGTTGACGCACCAGAGAATTCGCCCCATCGGCGGCAACCACCAATCGGGCACTGATCTGTTGACCGCTTACCAGTTCCAGCGACCAGCTTTCATCAGTATTGTGATGCAGCTGCTTGAGCTTGTCCGGGCAAAACAGCGTCAGGTTTTGCTGTTCTTGCATTTGCTGCCACAGCGCCAACTGCAATACGCGGTTTTCGAGCATAAAGCCCAGTTCTGGCAGACCGAG
This sequence comes from uncultured Gammaproteobacteria bacterium, assembly GCA_963747655.1. Taxonomy (GTDB): domain Bacteria; phylum Pseudomonadota; class Gammaproteobacteria; order Enterobacterales; family Enterobacteriaceae; genus Rouxiella. The sequence continues at coordinate 405,808 of CAVVFS010000003.1, forward strand.
CGACTGAGCGTCGAATAAGACTTCTGAACCCGGCTGCTCCCAGGTTTCCAGTCGGCGATACGGCGTGTGACGCATCTGTTCAACGTTTTTCCAGGCCCCGAGTTTGTCCAGCAGGCGAGCAGAAGCACAGCCAATAGCAGAAATTCGCAGATCGATGGCGTCATCAGACGCGTAAGGCTTAGGGGCTTTATCTTCAATTACCGCAACGCGCAAACCCTGCAAGGCAAATCCCAGCGCGCTAGCCGCACCGACCATACCCGCGCCAACCACGATAACATCGAAATTATTTTCGACATTCGCCCGCTCGCTTACTGCACCTATACCCTCAGTTACAACCTCAGTCTTCACCACGACAGTTCCCATCACATTTTCTTCAAATATTATTAAATGAGGTTACACACGCCCTGGGCATTGCGAACACCCGAACTTTGCGAACACCCATTCTGAATTTTGCGAAGTGTACCCGATTTTTCATTCAGTATCAGGCCGCAACCTGCTTTAGCGTACTAGCCACTCAGTTAATGTGGGATTACAATATCCCCCGGCACGACAAGGACCGGCAACACCGGCATTTCATAGAGTCTATTCGTAACCCATACCCAACGTATTTCTAATAGGCTCTAAGGCCCCACTCCTGAATAAATAGAGTATAGGGGTGTTTTGTTTAACGCTTTTTGAGTAATGGCATGTCAATGAAGAAAAAACTGCATATTAAAACCTGGGGCTGTCAGATGAATGAGTATGACTCATCCAAAATGGCAGACCTGCTTAACAGCACTCACGGTTTCGAACTGACTGAAAATGCCGAAGAGGCTGACGTGCTGCTGCTCAATACCTGCTCCATCCGCGAAAAGGCTCAGGAGAAAGTGTTTCACCAGCTCGGCCGCTGGAAGCTGCTGAAAAGAGCTAATCCGAATATTATTATCGGTGTCGGCGGGTGTGTGGCATCACAGGAAGGCAAACTTATTCGTCAACGCGCTCACTATGTTGATATCGTTTTTGGCCCGCAAACCTTGCACCGTCTGCCAGAAATGATTAACCACGTGCGCGGCAGCAAAAGCCCAATCGTTGATGTCAGCTTCCCTGAAATCGAAAAATTTGACCGCCTGCCAGAGCCGCGCGCCGATGGCCCGACTGCCTATGTCTCCATCATGGAAGGCTGCAATAAATATTGTAGCTTCTGTGTGGTGCCTTACACCCGCGGCGAAGAAGTCAGCCGCCCTAGCGATGACGTGTTGTTTGAAGTCGCACAACTTGCGGCGCAGGGCGTGCGTGAAGTCAACCTGCTGGGTCAAAACGTCAATGCCTATCGCGGCCCGGGCTTCGACGGTGGAATTTGCTCCTTTGCCGAGCTGCTGCGCCTGGTAGCCAGTATTGATGGTATCGACCGCATTCGCTTCACCACCAGCCATCCTATCGAATTTACCGACGATATCATTGAGGTTTACAAAGACACGCCGGAAGTGGTGAGCTTCCTGCATCTGCCGGTGCAATGCGGTTCTGATCGCGTTTTAACCATGATGAAACGCGCGCATACAGTGCTGGAATACAAATCGACGCTGCGCAAGATTCTCAAGGCGCGTCCGGGCATTACCTTTAGCTCCGACTTTATCGTCGGTTTCCCGGGCGAGACTGATGAAGACCACCAGCAGACGATGAAACTGATTGCCGACGTCAACATGGATGTCAGTTACAGCTTTATCTACTCTGCCCGCCCGGGTACTCCGGCAGCAGACATGGTTGACGACGTCAGCGAAGAAGAGAAAAAACAGCGCCTGTATCAGTTACAGGAGCGCATTACCCAACAGTCTATGCGAATCAGCCGGGCAATGATCGGCACGGTACAGCGCATTCTTGTGGAAGGTACGTCGCGCAAAAGCATCATGGAGCTGACTGGCCGTACTGAAAATAACCGCGTGGTTAACTTCGAAGGCACGCCGGATATGATTGGCAAATTTGTTGATGTCGAAATTGTCGACGTATTGACCAATTCTCTGCGCGGAATTGTGGTGCGCACCGAAGACCAGATGGTGCTACGCCAGCACGCGTCACCAGAGGTGATTATTGCCCGCACGCGTAAAGAAAATGATATCGGTGTTGGCATCTATCAACCCTAAACCGTCATCACTTCCACCAAGGGCGCTCCGGCGCCCTTTCGTTTTGCAAAGATGCCCGGCAGGGTTTATTTTTTCGAGACAGACCGCATATTCTTATAGACAGCACGTGCGGTACTGGGAATATTTTCCAAAGGGCATGTATGATTACTTAATCAGGTAAATGTCAGTACCCAGTAGCCGAGATACACCTTCAACAGGTCCAGAGTGGCCCAGAGGAATAGTTTGAACGTTGTAACACAAGAGATTTTGCTGGAGCCCGAGGACAATCAGCGTCTGCTGAGTCTTTGCGGGCCGTTTGATGACAACATCAAACAACTGGAGCGCCGGTTGGGCATCGAGATCAATCGTCGTGATAACGCCTTTAAACTGGTTGGCAAGAATTTGGCTGTCGAAGCGGCCGTGGATATTTTACGCGACCTGTATGTTGACACTGCCCCTCTGCGCGGAGAAGTTCAGGATATTGATCCTGAAAAGATTCATTTGGCTATTAAAGAGAGCCGAGTGCTGGAACAAACCGCAGAGAGCGTGCCGGATTACGGCAAGTCAGTGATCATCAAAACCAAACGCGGTATGATCAAGCCACGTACTCCGAATCAGGCGCAGTATATTGCGCATATACTCGACCACGATATTACTTTTGGTATCGGCCCGGCAGGTACGGGTAAAACTTATCTGGCGGTTGCGGCAGCGGTAGATGCGCTGGAACGTCAGGAAGTACGCCGTATTTTACTGACCCGCCCAGCGGTTGAGGCGGGTGAAAAACTCGGCTTCCTGCCCGGCGATCTGAGTCAGAAGGTTGACCCTTATTTGCGTCCGCTTTACGACGCCCTGTTCGAAATGCTGGGCTTTGAAAAAGTTGAAAAGCTTATAGAACGCAATGTGATTGAAGTCGCGCCGCTGGCCTACATGCGCGGACGCACGCTCAACGATGCCTTTATCATCCTTGATGAAAGTCAGAATACCTCGATTGAACAGATGAAAATGTTCCTGACGCGTATTGGCTTTAATTCCAAGGCAGTCATTACCGGTGACGTCACGCAGATCGACCTGCCTCGTCATCAAAAATCGGGCCTGCGCCACGCCATTGAGGTGCTTTCCGGCGTTGAAGAGTTAAGCTTTAACTTCTTCCACAGCGAAGACGTGGTGCGCCATCCGGTGGTTGCCCGCATCGTTGTCGCATATGAAGCATGGGAAGAAGAAGACCAGAAACGCCGTGACGAAACGGCCAGACAGCGTAAACACGAATCGCAAAGTTATACTCCTCAATCCACCCCTGAACAGAGCAATACATGAGTCAGCAGGTTATTCTAGATTTACAAATCGCCAGTGAGAGCAGTGAAGGCTTGCCGGCAGAAAGCGACTTCCAGCAGTGGCTGGAAGCCGTACTTCCTCAATTTCAGGAAGAGTCAGAAGTGACAATCCGCATCGTAGATGAAGCGGAAAGCCATGAGCTGAATATGACCTACCGCGGCAAAGACAAACCGACCAATGTGCTGTCTTTCCCGTTTGAAGCCCCTCCGGGCATGGAACTGCCACTGCTGGGCGATTTAGTCATTTGTCGTCAGGTCGTTGAGCAAGAAGCGCGCGAGCAAAACAAGGTGCTTAATGCGCATTGGGCGCATATGGTTGTTCACGGCAGTCTGCATCTGCTAGGGTATGACCATATTATCGAGGAAGAAGCAGAAGAGATGGAAGCCATCGAGATTGATATTATGCAATCTCTGGGTCATCCGGACCCTTATTTGTTACTTGATGAATAGTTACTCGATGAATAACTTCTATTGTCGCGCGAATAGCTTTTTTAGATAAACAGCTTGCTCGACGAACAGCAGTAAAAGCATTAAGTTAGCCCGTATCGTATGTCCTGATTTTTTCGCGCCGAAACTAACGCAGTTGCGACGTCAATTAAGATGGACATTTTTATCCCTTAAATATGAGAAAACCACCCCAACGCCATGAGCGATGACCATCCACAAAACAGCGACAGCCCCAGTCCCAAGAAGGGCTTCTTTTCCCTTATGCTCAGCCAGCTTTTTCACGGTGAACCTAAAAACCGTAGTGACCTGGTAGAGCTTATCCGTGATTCCGAACAAAACGACCTGATTGATCCCGATACCCGTGACATGCTGGAAGGCGTGATGGATATCGCCGAGCAACGCGTTCGTGACATCATGATCCCTCGTTCGCAAATGATTACGTTAAAACGTAACCAGCCAATCGAAGAGTGCCTGGACGTCATTATTCAGTCTGCCCACTCTCGTTTTCCGGTAATCAGCGAGGATAAGGACCATATTGAAGGCATTCTGATGGCCAAAGATCTGCTGCCATTCATGCGCACAGAGTCTGAGCCGTTCAGCATCGATAAAGTGCTGAGAACTGCCGTCGTTGTTCCTGAGAGCAAGCGCGTTGACCGCATGCTCAAGGAGTTTCGCTCGCAGCGCTACCATATGGCCATTGTGGTCGACGAATTTGGTGGCGTTTCTGGTCTGGTAACTATCGAAGATATTCTTGAGTTGATCGTTGGTGAGATAGAAGACGAATACGATGACGAAGAAGATCTCGACATCCGCCAGCTCAGCCGCCATACCTATACCGTTCGTGCACTCGCCCCAATTGAAGACTTCAACGAAGTATTTAACACGAATTACAGCGATGACGAAGTCGACACCATTGGCGGCCTGGTCATGCAGTCTTTTGGGCACCTCCCTGCCCGCGGTGAAACTATCGAAATCGACGGTTACTCATTCAAAGTTGCCATGGCCGATAGCCGCCGTATCATTCAGGTTCATGTCAAAATACCGGACGACGCACCGCAACCGAAACTGGAAGATTAATTTATTCATGGCAACAAGATTCTTGTCCCCTACCGATTTCGCATCACAGCAAAACGGCGAAAGCACCCATCCTCAAGCGCTTACTCCGGTAAGTGACTGGAGTAAGAGAATAAAGCCAACGCATCTGTGGTGTGTAATATGACGGGGTTGTATCAACGCCAGAAGATAAGGATTCTACTGGCGATACTGTTTGGTGCCTGTGGCACATTGGCATTCTCACCTTACGACTTCTGGCCTGCGGCTATTGTGTCGCTGTTTGGTTTGCTGCTGGTCACCCTTGATCGCCGTCCGGGTCAGTCCGCTGCTCTCGGTTTTTTCTGGGGAATGGGGCTATTCGGCAGCGGCGTAAACTGGGTTTATGTCAGTATTGCCACTTTTGGCGGCATGCCGGAAGCGATTAACCTCTTCCTGGTCGTGCTGCTGGCGGTTTATCTTTCACTGTACACGATGCTGTTTGGTGGGCTGCTGGCCAAGCTGTGGCCAAAAACAACCTGGTGGCGGCTGGTGCTGGGTGCTCCGGCTCTGTGGCAGATTACCGAATTCTTGCGTGCCTGGGTGCTGACCGGCTTCCCATGGTTGCAGTTCGGCTATAGCCAGATTAGCGGCCCGCTTAAAGGCTTTGCCCCTCTGGCTGGCGTTGAAAGCATCACCTTTGTGATGATGGTGCTGAGTGGTTTGCTGGTTTACGCCGCGTATCAACGCAAAGTAATCCCGGTGGTTATAGCGCTGGCAGTGCTGTTGTTGTCATGGCCGCTGAGTCAGATTCACTGGTTCACGCCGCAGACGGATAAAACCGTGGATGTAGCAATGGTGCAGGGAAATATTCCGCAGTCGATGAAATGGGACCCAAAAGCCCTGATAACGACCTTGCAGACTTATCTGGATGAAACTCGCCCTTACCTCGGTAAAGCGAAACTGATTATCTGGCCTGAATCTGCTATTCCCGATATCGAGTCGGATCAGCAGCAGTTCCTGACCATGATGGATGACCTGACACGCGCGAATCACAGTAACCTGATCACCGGAATTGTGGATTATCAGCGCACCGAAACCGGCGAAAAAACTTACAATAGCGTCATTGTTCTGGGTGAACCAAATCAGCAATATCGCTATCCAGACCCTAACCGCTATAACAAATATCATCTGGTGCCTTTTGGCGAGTACGTGCCGATGGAGAGCCTGCTGCGCCCGCTATCCGGTGTCTTTGATTTGCCAATGTCATCGTTTAGTCGCGGTAAATACATTCAGCCGCCGCTGCACGTGGCAGGGTTAAATATCACCACTGCGATTTGCTATGAAATTGTTGAAGGTGAACAGGTGCGGGAGAACTTCCATCCTGATACCAGCCTGCTGTTGACCGTCTCTAATGATGCCTGGTTTGGTCATTCGATTGGTCCATGGCAGCATTTCCAGATGGCGCGTATGCGTGCTCTTGAGCTGGGTCGTCCACTACTTCGCAGCACTAACAACGGCGTCACTGGCGCTATTGATGCTGACGGCAATATCATTGCCAAAATCCCGCAATTCACTCGTCAGGTTCTGGAAGTAAAAGTTACTCCAACGCAAGGAGTTACTCCTTATGCACGCATGGGTTCCTGGCCGGTTTGGATATTGACGCTGCTGTTTGCTGGCATTGCTATCGCACTGAATCGCCGCAAAAACTAAGCCAGTATTTATCATCGTTTATCATGCAGGGGCACTTAAGGGTGTCTCTGCATGTTTTCAGTGCAGCTCATTTCCCCTTCCACTTCATCCCTCCTTTTTACCTCAATCTTTGATCTGCTATTCACCGTGCTAATTGCTACCGTGCCGATTACTTAATATTGGCTATAATTTCATCATGCATATTCATATGGCATGCATCTTGCTACATCTTGTTGAAAGATATCTTATTTACAAACCAATTATCTTAATTTGCATCTTTTTGACATATTTATAGCAACGAGAGCTCACCATTAAGGTGCAACAGTTTTTTATTGCTTAAATTTGGTGCGCGCCCGCTCTCAAAAAAGAAACATTATGATTTCACAATGGTCACATTACGCTATCTTCTCAGTGCGGAAATCGTGACCCATGATGCAGCGCGATTAAAAAGAGATTATTGATTACCTTCAGATTGATCTTTGATCCTTTTACGAGGATCCCTCACTAAGCAAAGGAGTTAGACCATGCAAATGCGCAAACTGGTGTTGTCGGTACTGCTGGCAAGTGTCGCCGCAAGTAGCCTGGCCCATGCCGAAGACCTGACGGGTACGCTGAAAAAAATAAAAGATAGCGGCCTGATCGTGGTCGGCCATCGTGAATCATCTATCCCCTTCTCTTACTATAATAATCAACAGCAAGTGGTTGGATATTCACAGGATTTCTCTAATGCCATCGTCGACGCAGTCAAGAAGAAACTGAATGAGCCAAATCTTCAGGTAAAAATGCTGCCTATCACCTCACAGAACCGTATTCCGCTGTTACAGAACGGCACCTTTGACTTTGAGTGTGGCTCCACAACCAATAATCTGGAACGCCAGCAACAGGCGGCATTCTCTGACACCATCTTCGTTATCGGTACCCGTTTGCTGGTCAAGAAAGGTTCCCCTATTAAAGATTTCGATGACCTGAAAGGTAAAACGGTGGTTGTCACCTCGGGTACAACCTCTGAAGTACTGATCAACAAACTGAATGACGAGAAGAAATTGGGCCTGAAAATTATCAGCACCAAAGACCACGGCGACTCCTTCCGTACTCTGGAAACCGGTCGCGCGGCAGCCTTTATGCTTGATGATGCCTTGCTGGCCGGTGAGCGAGCGAAAGCTAAAAATCCTGATGACTGGGTTATTCTTGGTACTCCACAGTCAAAAGAAGCTTACGGCTGTATGCTGCGTAAAGACGACCCAGAGTTTAAAAAACTGGTTGATGACACCGTGGTGCAGGCTGAGACTTCAGGCGAAGCCTCAAAATGGTTTGAAACCTGGTTTAAAAAACCGATCCCTCCAAAGAATCTGAACATGAACTTTGAACTGTCTGATGACATGAAAGCTTTGTTCAAAGCGCCTAACGATAAAGCGCTATAACAAATCATTAAAGTTATACCCAAAGCCATGGATGCTGTAGCAAGACAGTGAACGAACAAATCCAAATCCACTGACGCCAGTGAGTGATTTAGGGTGAGTGAGAGCCGCTAACGAAGCTACAGCGCCTGGCCGAAGGGAATTAAGTTTTTCTTTATAAGCCGTGATCATCAGCGGTTAGCTTCATCACTCGCCCAGGCAATGCATAATCGGAGTTTTTTATGTCTTCAGGCTGGAATTGGGGCATCTTTCTCGAGCAAGCCCCTTTTGGTAACACCACCTATCTCGGCTGGATCTGGTCTGGGTTCCAGGTCACAGTTGCGCTATCACTTTGCGCCTGGGTGATCGCTTTTATTGTTGGCTCAATCTTTGGAATTTTGCGTACAGTGCCAAACCGCTTTCTCACGACTCTTGGCGCCTGTTACGTAGAGTTATTTCGCAACATCCCCCTGATCGTTCAGTTTTTTATCTGGTATCTGGTGGTGCCCGAACTGCTGCCCGAAAATATTGGCATGTGGTTTAAACAGGATCTAGACCCCAACGTACAGTTCTTCGTCTCTTCAATGATCTGCCTTGGCCTGTTTACCGCAGCTCGCGTTTGTGAACAGGTACGCGCTGCGATTCAATCTCTCCCGCGTGGCCAGCAGGCAGCAGGTTTAGCAATGGGCCTGACGTTGCCACAAACTTATCGTTACGTACTGCTGCCTAACGCCTATCGCGTTATCGTGCCACCGTTGACCTCAGAGATGCTTAACTTAGTCAAAAACTCGGCTATTGCTTCTACGATAGGTTTGGTTGATATGGCGGCGCAGGCTGGCAAGCTTCTTGATTATTCGGCCCATGCTTATGAATCCTTTGCCGCAATTACGCTCGCTTACGTCCTCATCAATGCGGTCATTATGCTGATAATGCAACAGGTCGAGCGCAAGATTCGCCTGCCGGGCAATATGGGGAGTAAATAATCTATGTATCAATTTGACTGGAGTTCCGTGGTCCCCAGCCTACCCTATCTGGCAGAAGGGATGCTTATTACTCTCAAGATAACGGCGACCGCGATTGTTTTTGGCATCCTGTGGGGCACTGTTTTAGCTGTAATGAGACTGTCGACATTCAAGCCGATCAGCTGGTTCGCGCGTGTCTACGTCAACCTGTTCCGCGCCGTGCCGCTGGTGATGGTGCTGCTATGGTTTTATCTTGTGGTACCCAACTTTTTGCAACAGGTGCTTGGCCTGTCGCCGAAAACCGATATTCGCCTGATTTCAGCCATGATAGCTTTCGCACTGTTTGAAGCAGCCTACTATAGCGAGATTATTCGCGCGGGAATTCAAAGCATTGCCCGAGGGCAGTCTTCTGCTGCGCTGGCTTTGGGGATGACGCACTGGCAGTCGATGCAACTGATTATTCTGCCACAGGCGTTTCGCGCTATGGTGCCGCTGTTACTCACTCAGGCCATCGTTTTATTCCAGGATACCTCCCTGGTGTATGTCCTCAGCCTGGCGGACTTCTTCCGTACAGCCACTAACATTGGCGAGCGTGACGGAACGCAGGTCGAAATGGTCCTGTTTGCCGGATTTGTCTATTTTGTTATCAGCCTCTCTGCTTCATTGCTGGTGAGCTATTTGAAGAAAAGGACCCTTTCATGATTTCGCTGAAAAATGTCTCCAAGTGGTATGGTCATTTCCAGGTTCTGACCGAGTGCAGCACAGAAGTTAAGAAAGGTGAGGTTGTTGTCGTTTGTGGTCCTTCAGGTTCGGGTAAATCAACATTAATTAAAACCGTCAATGGCCTGGAACCAATACAAAAAGGCCAGATTCTGGTCAACGGCACACCGGTTAACGACAAGAAAACTAATCTGGCGCAATTGCGTGCCAAAGTTGGGATGGTATTCCAGCATTTCGAGCTATTTCCGCATTTGTCGATTGTTGAAAATCTGACGCTGGCACAAGTCAAAGTGCTCAAGCGAGATAAAGCAGCCGCCAAGGAGAAAGGTTTGAAACTGCTCGAACGCGTAGGGCTTTCCGCTCATGCCCACAAGTTCCCCGGCCAACTTTCCGGCGGCCAACAGCAGCGTGTCGCTATCGCTCGTGCGCTGTGCATGGACCCCATCGCCATGCTGTTTGATGAACCCACCTCGGCGCTTGATCCTGAAATGATCAATGAGGTACTCGACGTTATGGTGGAACTAGCTAATGAAGGCATGACGATGATGGTAGTAACGCACGAGATGGGTTTTGCCCGTAAAGTCGCAAACCGGGTAATCTTTATGGATGAAGGCAAAATTGTCGAAGATCGTAATAAAGACGACTTCTTTAACAACCCTGAGTCTGAACGTGCACGCGACTTCCTGGCTAAAATCCTGCACTAATATCTAAATGCCATTGGAGCTAAAAAACGCCTCCAACACAGCTCTTGTTTTAAAAATCTCCAAAGTAATTGGAGCTACAGCAAGGCGGAAAGTCTGAGAGTCCCCAGGAGCTGACACAAGTCAGTAACTGGGGTGAGCAGACGCCTCCAACGAAGCTGTAGTTTCAAGTACGACGGAGAGTCCCCAGGAGCTGACACAAGTCAGTAACTGGGGTGAGCAGACGCCTCCAACGAAGCTGTAGTTTCAAGTACGACGGAGAGTCCCCAGGAGCTGACACAAGTCAGCAACTGGGGTGAGCAGACGCCTCCAACGAAGCTGTAGTTTCAAGTACGACGGAGAGTCCCCAGGAGCTGACACAAGTCAGTAACTGGGGTGAACAGACGCCTCCAACGAAGCTGTAGTTTCAAGTACGACGGAGATGGACGACGAAGATTTTAGGGTTCGAATGGCCGGCGACTAAACTCGTCATTCCCACACTCCGGGCATTTGGTGAGAATCTCAGGGGTATAAACTGCGAGATGGAAATGGCATTTTTCACAGATTAGATCCCCTAGCCCAACCACTTCTCCACTGTGATATACGCCATGATGGTTGACGTCTTTGAACACCTCTTTCCATTCAAGCTGAGTTCTGTCGGTGATATCTGCCAGTTCTCGCCACAGGCTTTCCTTAATGACACGCATAAATACGCTGTCTTGCGGTACGTCTTCCGGCTCAGAAGGCTGCGCTGCCACACGACGGCGTGGCGCGTATTCCCCATAAATGCGCGCAAACTCATGCAGGTCACGGCGTGCGTACAAAGTCAGGCGGTCGATTTCAATCAATGACAATTTTCCTTCATCGATCAGACTTTCTCGCGCATCACGCACTAACAGGTCAATATCGCGTTCTCCGCCACGCAGGCGATCGGTCAATGAAACCATCAGCTGGCGATAGTCCTGTTGTTCAGTAGTCATAGCTTCTCCTTTAAGTGCGGCTTAACGCGTACCATTTGTTGCTGTACCGTTTACGACATAATTCGACTGGGGTTCATAAAACGCTTTATGTTCACAAAACAGATGTTCATAAATAGGCATTCATAAAACAGCGCTTTCACTTTGAACCTCATCATTTTATTTTAGTCGTGAATCACCGCTTGAGAGGGATGCAAACCACAGTTTCCGTTTAGTCCTAAAAATAAATCCCGACAGATCAGGATAAAAAGCGTCTGGTAGCGCGCTTGGTGTTGTTGCCATTACCGCTTATCAGCTATGCTATGCGGATCTGTTTGAAACTTTTGTTATTAACGCATCATTTGTTAATTGATTAACGAAATAGGGCTACGGATGTAGCTGTTTTTCACTCACAGGACCATCGGCCGCCATGCAAGAGCAATACCGTCCAGAAGATATAGAGTCACAGGTTCAACTTCACTGGCAAGAGAAGCAGACCTTCAAAGTTACCGAGCAACCAGGCAAAGAGAAGTATTACTGCCTGTCAATGTTGCCTTACCCGTCAGGTCGCCTGCACATGGGCCACGTGCGTAACTACACCATCGGTGACGTGATTTCCCGTTATCAGCGCATGCTCGGTAAAAACGTTCTTCAGCCAATTGGCTGGGACGCATTTGGTCTGCCCGCTGAAGGTGCCGCCGTTAAAAACAACACGGCACCGGCTCCGTGGACTTACGAAAACATCGAATATATGAAGAACCAGCTCAAACTGCTGGGCTTTGGCTATGACTGGGACCGCGAGCTTGCGACCTGTCAGCCAGAGTACTATCGCTGGGAACAGTGGTTCTTCACCAAGCTGTACGAGAAAGGCCTGGTTTATAAAAAAACCTCAGCGGTCAACTGGTGCCCGCAAGACCTGACTGTTTTGGCTAACGAACAGGTTATCGACGGCTGCTGCTGGCGTTGTGATACCAAAGTGGAACGCAAAGAGATCCCACAGTGGTTTATCAAAATCACCGCCTACGCTGATCAACTGCTGAACGATCTGGATACGCTTGAGAGCTGGCCTGAGCAGGTCAAGACCATGCAGCGTAACTGGATTGGTCGTTCAGAAGGCGTCGAGATTACTTTCGACGTTCAAAACAGCGAAGAAAAACTGACTGTTTATACCACGCGTCCTGACACCTTTATGGGTGCCACTTACGCGGCTGTGGCTGCGGGTCATCCGCTGTCATTGCAGGCAGCGGCTTCAAACCCTGCGCTGGCCGACTTCATCGACGAATGCCGCAATACCAAGGTAGCCGAAGCAGAAATGGCGACCATGGAGAAAAAAGGCATGTCGACTGGCCTGTTCGCTGTGCATCCGCTGACGGGTAAAAACATCCCGATTTGGGTCGCCAACTTCGTATTGATGGAATACGGCACCGGCGCCGTAATGGCCGTTCCTGGTCACGATGCCCGCGACTGGGAATTCGCCACCAAATACTCTCTGCCTATCGAAGCTGTGATCCTGAACGCTGACGGCACCGTGCCTGATGTACAGGCGGCTGTGATGACAGAGAAAGGCGTGCTGTGCAACTCCGGTGAATTCGACGGTCTGGACCACGAGCAGGGCTTCAACGCGATTGCCGACAAACTGGTTAGCCTGGGCGTGGGTGAGCGTAAAGTTAACTATCGCCTGCGCGACTGGGGTGTTTCACGCCAGCGTTACTGGGGTGCGCCAATCCCGATGATCACTCTGGAAGACGGTACAGTTATCCCGACACCAGAAGATCAGCTGCCGGTTATCCTGCCAGAAGACGTGGTTATGGATGGCATCACCAGCCCAATCAAGGCCGATCCTGAGTGGGCTAAAACCTCGGTTAACGGCGTTCCTGGCCTGCGTGAAACCGACACCTTCGATACCTTTATGGAATCGTCGTGGTACTACGCGCGCTACACTTGCCCAGATTACGATCAAGGCATGCTGGACCCGGCTGCGGCCAACTACTGGCTGCCGGTAGACCAATATGTGGGCGGTATCGAACACGCCATTATGCACCTGATGTACTTCCGCTTCTTCCATAAGTTGATGCGTGATGCTGGTCTGGTGACTTCCGACGAGCCGGCAAAACGCCTGCTGTGTCAGGGAATGGTACTGGCAGATGCCTTCTACTATCTGAATGAAAGCGGTGCACGCGTTTGGGTTTCTCCAATCGATGCCACGCTTGAGCGCGACGAGAAAGGCCGTATCGTTAAAGCCACCGATCCAGAAGGTCGCGAGCTGGTGTACGCGGGCATGAGCAAAATGTCCAAGTCCAAAAATAACGGTATTGACCCGCAAGTCATGGTTCAGAAATACGGTGCTGATACCGTACGTCTGTTCATGATGTTTGCTTCACCGGCAGAAATGACGCTGGAATGGCAAGAGTCTGGCGTTGAAGGGGCTAACCGCTTCCTGAAACGTGTCTGGAAACTGGCTTACGAGCACAGTGAAAAAGGTGCAACAGCCGCTCTGGATATCGCCGCTCTGACTGCCGAGCAGAAAGATCTGCGTCGCGATTTGCATAAAACTATCGCCAAAGTGACCGATGATATCGGCCGTCGTCAGACCTTCAACACTGCTATCGCGGCAATTATGGAGCTGATGAACAAGATGGGTCGTGCACCTCAGGACTCCGAGCAGGATCGCGCGCTGCTTCAGGAAGCCCTGTTGGCCGTTGTTCGCATGCTTTATCCGTTCACTCCGCACGTGTGCTTCAGCCTGTGGCAGACTCTCGGTGGCGAAGGTGATGTTGATACCGCGCCTTGGCCGGTGGCAGACGAAAAAGCCATGGTTGAAGACTCTAAACTGGTAGTTGTACAGGTAAATGGTAAAGTACGTGCCAAGATAACCGTTGCCGCAGACGCGACAGAAGAACAGGTTCGCGAATTAGCGGCACAAGAGTATCTGGTCGCAAAATATCTGGATGGGGTTACAGTACGCAAGGTAATCTACGTGCCAGGCAAGCTGCTTAATCTGGTAGTGGGTTAAGCCAAGGAGGCTTTTTTTGCGAGAAAATATTATGCGACATCGTATTTTGATGCTGTTGGTCGGCGCTATGGTGTTGATCACTTCCGGCTGTGGGTTCCACCTGCGCGGCGTGACCGACGTACCTGCTGAGCTTAAAACCATTACGCTCAACAGTTATGACCCTTATGGCCCATTGACGCGTGAAGTTCGTAATCAGTTAAAACTGAACGACGTCAAAGTAGTTGAACCAACGGCTTCCACCAAGAAAAGTCTGCCTGAACTGCGTATTATTGGCGGAACAGAGTCTCAAGTGACAGCATCTATATTTGAGGACGGTGTCACTGCCGAATACTCGAAACAGATGACTATCAGGGCGCAGGTGTTGCTACCGGGTCAAGATACTTATCCAATCAGCGTAACGGTGTATCGTTCATTCTTTGATAACCCATTGGATGCGTTAGCAAAAGATGCGGAACAGGATATTATCGACAAGGAAATGCGCGAGCAGGCTTCCCAACAGTTGATTCGTAAATTCTTGTCGGTTCACGCCTCAGAATTGACGAAGAAACAGGTTGTCAGCGAATCGCCTGAAGTCATTAGCATTGGTACAGCCCCAGTGGCCAGCACCTCTGTTAAATGATCCGTATTTACCCTGAACAACTTGCCGCGCAGCTCCGAGAGGGGCTGCGCGCTTGTTATTTGCTTTGTGGCAACGATCCCCTCTTGTTGCAGGAAAGCCAGGACGCCGTGCGTCAGGCCGCGACTGCTTCAGAATTTAATGAACATTTTAGCTTTATCCTTGATGCCCATACTGAATGGGATACCATTTTTAGCAGCTGTCAGGCGCTCAGCCTGTTCGCCAGCCGCCAGACCCTGACGCTGCATCTTCCGGAAAACGGCCCCACAGCGCCCATCGCCGAACAGCTAAAAACGCTGGTCAGCCTGCTGCACGAAGATATTTTGCTGATTTTACGTGCCAGCAAAATCACCAAGGCGCAGGAAAATGCGGCCTGGTTTAAAGCCGTTAGCGACCGTACGGTATGGGTTACCTGCCAGACGCCAGAGCAGGCACAGCTGCCGCGCTGGGTCGCCAAACGGGCAAAGTCGCTGGATCTGGAGCTTGACGATCCCGCCAATCAGCTGCTGTGTTACTGCTATGAGGGCAACCTGCTGGCCTTGGCTCAATCGCTGGAACGGCTGGCTCTGCTTTATCCTGATGGCAAGCTGACGCTGCCGCGCGTTGAAGAAGCAGTCAATGATGCCGCGCACTTTACGCCTTACCATTGGCTGGATGCGATTCTGGCCGGGAAAAGTAAAAGAGCCTGGCATATTCTGCGTCAGTTGCAGCAGGAAGACAGCGAGCCGGTTATTTTACTGCGCACCTTGCAGCGTGAACTGCTGATGCTGCTCAACCTGCGTCGTAAAATGGACAGTCAGCCGCTGCGCAATCTGTTTGATCAATACAAAGTGTGGCAAAACCGCCGTGCATTAGTCACTCAGGCGCTACAGCGTTTATCGCTGCAACAGCTGAATCAGGCGGTGCAATTATTGACGCAGATGGAAATTCGCCTGAAACAGGATTATGGTCAGTCTGTCTGGCCTGAACTTGAGAGCCTTTCAATGTTGCTGTGTGGGAAACCGCTTCCGCCAAGCTTTATTGATTCAGGAACGTTGTAATGACCGCGATTAATGGCGATAAAAATGAACTAATGGCGCTGTTTGGTGGCACTTTTGACCCGATCCATTTTGGTCATTTACGCCCCGTCGAACAGCTTGCCCATGAGATTCAGCTCGAGAAAGTGATTTTATTGCCGAATAACGTGCCGCCACATCGCCCGCAACCCGAGGCAACTCCGGCGCAGAGGCTGAAAATGGCTCAGCTGGCAGTGGAAGATAACTCGTTGTTTTGTGTCGATTCACGCGAGCTACAGCGCAACACGCCTTCCTATACCATCGAAACGCTTGAAACGTTACGTAAAGAACATGGCACTCAACAGCCATTGGCGTTTATTATTGGTCAAGATTCATTATTGACGCTTTACAAATGGCATCGCTGGGAGTCTTTGCTCGACGTGTGTCATCTGGTGGTTTTAGGCCGTCCGGGATATGCCCGCGAGCTTGATACCCCAGAGTTACAGCGTTGGTATAATGCGCACAAAACAGAAGATGCCGGTCAACTCAGGCAACGTCCTCATGGTTTGATTTATCAGGCCAATACTCCGCTGCTGGATATTTCTGCTACAGAAATCCGTCAGCGTCGTCACGAGGGCCGCGATTGCTCAGATTTACTTCCCTTCTCCGTTGAGCGCTATATCGAATCTCAGGGTCTGTATAGCGCGCCGACTTTACGTTGTGAATAAATTACGCGTATAAGCATCGCGTGTTATACTCCGCCGCTTCATTTTCGGTTACAGAACTACTCAATATCCCCAGGGGGAATCTTTGCAAGGTAAAGCGCTACAAGAATTCGTCATCGACAAAGTTGATGACCTCAAAGCCCAGGACATCGTCGCAATCGATGTGGCTGGCAAATCAAGCATCACTGACTGCATGGTGATCTGTACCGGTACTTCAAGCCGTCACGTTGTTTCTATCGCCGGTCACTTGGTTGAAGAAGCTAAAGCGGTCGGCCTGGACGCACACGGTATCAAAGGCATTAACGAAGCTGACTGGGTCGTTGTTGACCTGGGCGAAGTGATCGTTCACGTCATGCAAGAAGAAAGCCGCGTGCTGTACGAACTTGAGAAACTTTGGGGTTAATTTGTGAAGCTGCAACTCGTCGCCGTAGGTACGAAAATGCCCGATTGGGTGCAGACTGGCTTCACTGATTATCTTCGCCGTTTCCCAAAAGACATGCCGTTTGAGCTGATTGAAGTGCCCGCGGGTAAGCGCGGGAAAAACGCCGATATCAAACGTATTCTTGAAAAGGAAGGCGAGCAGATGCTGTCGGTAGTTGGAAAAGGCAATCGGATCGTTACGCTGGATATTCCCGGGACGCCCTGGGAAACGCCACAGTTGGCCCAACAGCTTGAGCGCTGGAAGCAAGATGGCAGAGATGTCAGTTTGCTGATCGGCGGTCCTGAAGGGCTGGCACCGGCATGCAAAGAGGCTGCGGTACAGAGCTGGTCGCTGTCTCCGCTGACACTACCTCACCCGCTGGTTCGGGTTCTGGTGGCCGAAAGCCTTTATCGTGCCTGGAGTATTACCACTAATCATCCGTACCACCGCGAATAAGCGGTTGGTCAATATCAGCTGCACAGTAAATTAAGTAGTGGGATGAACATAGATCGTAACTCTTTTCGCGACTATACCGCTGAATCAGCCCTGTTTGTGCGCCGTGCACTGGTGGCGCTTTTTGGCATTCTGCTACTTAGTAGCATACTGATTTACAATCTCTACACTATCCAGGTGGTGCGTTTTGACGACTATCAAACGCGATCAAACGATAACCGCATCAAACTGGTTCCTATTGCTCCTAGTCGTGGGATCATCTACGACAGAAACGGCACTGCGTTGGCGTTAAACCGCACCATCTATCAGCTGGAGATGATGCCGGAAAAGGTCGATGACGTAAGAAATACGCTGATTGCGTTGACGACGATTGTCGATCTCACCTCTGAAGATATTGATAACTTCTATAAAGAACGTAAACGTGCACGACGCTTCACCTCTATCCCGGTAAAAGTCGGGTTGAACGAGGTGCAGGTTGCGCGCTTTGCGGTTAATCAATTCAAGTTCCCCGGCGTTGAAGTCAAAGGCTATCAGCGCCGCTACTATCCCTATGGTTCTGCTCTGACACATGTGATTGGTTATGTTTCAAAAATTAACGATCGCGACGTTGAAAGGCTGGACAAAGACGGTATTCTTGCTAATTACTCTGCCACGCATGATATCGGCAAGCTAGGCATCGAGCGCTATTACGAAAGCACTCTTCACGGTAAAACGGGCTATGCCGAGGTGGAAGTTAACAACCGTGGTCGGGTAATTCGGCAGCTGCACGAAGAACCGCCTCAGGCCGGGAAAGACATCACGTTAACGCTCGACTTGCCCCTGCAAATGTATATCGAACAGTTGCTTAGCGGCAGCCGTGCAGCGGTAATCGTCACTGACCCGCGTGATGCCAGCATTCGGGCGCTAGTTTCTAACCCGAGTTACGATCCGAATCTGTTTGTCGATGGTATTTCCAGCAAGGCATACAACACGTTGCTGAACGATCCTGATCGGCCGCTAATCAACCGCGCGACTCAGGGGGTTTATCCTCCAGCCTCGACGGTGAAGCCTTACATTGCCGTGTCTTCATTGACCTCGGGCGTGATTAACAGAAATACCTCGCTGTTTGACCCCGGCTGGTGGCAACTTCCCGGCTCAGACAAGCGCTATCGTGACTGGAAACACTGGGGTCATGGCAGGCTCAACATCACCAAGGCGCTTGAAGAATCTGCCGACACCTTCTTCTATCAGGTGGCTTACGACATGGGCATTGACCGCCTGTCGGAGTGGATGAGCAAATTTGGTTATGGAAAGTATAGCGGTATCGATCTTTCAGAAGAGCGCAGCGGTAATATGCCGACCCGCGACTGGAAGATGAAGCGCTTTAAAAAGCCTTGGTATCAAGGAGATACTATTCCAGTGGGCATTGGTCAGGGTTATTGGACCTCAACCCCGATTCAGAACATGAAAGCGCTGACGACACTAATTAACGACGGCAACGTTAAAACGCCGCACCTGTTGCTCAGCACTCAAAATGGCGCGAACAAAGTGCCTTATCAGCAGCAGGAAGCAGAACAAATTGGCGATGTTCACTCCGGTTACTGGGAGTTAGCAAAAGACGGCATGTTTGGCGTCGCGAACCGCTCAAATGGCACGGCGCGAAAATATTTTATGGATGCGCCTTACAAAGTGGCGGCGAAATCCGGTACTGCTCAGGTTTATGGCTTGAAAGCCAATGAAACCTATAATGCACATAAAATCGCAGAGCGTCTGCGTGACCACAAGCTGATGAACGCCTTTGCGCCTTACGACAACCCTACTGTTGCCGTTAACGTAGTGTTGGAAAACGGCGGCGCGGGTCCGGCAGTGGGCACCATTACCCGACAGATCCTCGACCATATCTTATTGGGCGATAATACGACGAATTTACCGGCCGAAGCTCCTGCTCCGCCCGGCATTGAAGGTGATTAACAAAGAATGACTGATAGCCAAAAACAAGGGTCGATATGGTACAAGATGCATATCGACATTACGCTGCTGCTTATCGTACTGGCCTTGCTGGTCTATAGCGCTTTCGTTATCTGGAGTGCCAGCGGACAAGACGTCGGCATGATGGAACGCAAACTGGCACAGATCGCCGGCGGACTAGTGGTCATGCTGGTGATGGCCCAAATTCCGCCACGAGTTTATGAAAGCTGGGCCCCTTATCTCTACATCTTCTGCATATTTTTGCTGGTGCTGGTTGACGTCTTTGGGCAGGTCAGTAAAGGTGCGCAGCGCTGGCTTGATCTGGGCTTTGTGCGATTCCAGCCCTCGGAGCTGGCTAAAATTGCCGTACCGCTGATGGTGGCGCGCTTTATCAACAGGGATATCTGCCCACCAACATTGAAAAATACGGCTATTGCCCTGGTGCTGGTTTTTGTCCCTACGCTGTTGGTGGCTGCACAGCCTGACCTCGGAACCGCGATCCTTATCGCCGCCTCTGGTATCTTCGTCCTGTTCCTTTCGGGCATGAGCTGGAAGCTTATCGCCTGCGCGGCGTTGCTGGTTGCGGCTTTCATTCCGATTCTATGGTTCTTCCTGATGCATGATTATCAGCGTGAACGCATCATGATGCTGCTCAATCCAGAAAGTGACCCTCTCGGGGCGGGTTATCATATTATTCAATCGAAAATCGCCATCGGTTCAGGCGGTTTTTACGGCAAAGGCTGGCTGCACGGTACTCAGTCGCAGCTCGAATTTTTGCCCGAGCGCCACACTGACTTTATCTTTGCCGTATTGGCTGAAGAGCTTGGCCTGCAAGGCGTATTGGTGCTGCTGGCACTGTATCTGGGCCTGATCACGCGTGGGCTGGTCATCGCAGCAAAAGCACAAACTACTTTCGGGCGCGTAATGTCGGGAGGCTTGATGCTGATATTCTTTGTATATGTGTTTGTAAACATTGGTATGGTGAGCGGTGTCGTACCGGTGGTAGGCGTTCCATTGCCTTTGGTCAGTTATGGTGGTTCAGCGCTAATCGTGCTGATGGCAGGGTTTGGTATCGTGATGTCGGTACACACTCATAGAAAAATGTTATCAAAAAATTTATAGGGGTAAGCAATGCGCAAGGAGTGGATTGGGGCGATTATCGCCGGGTTGTTATTGAGTGCCTGTAGTTCTCCAGACAACCAACCGCAGCAGGCCGCGCCACAGCCAGCCTATAACGGTCCCGTGGTCGAAATTGGCGGTGCTGATCCGGTCTATGAACCTTTGAATGCGAATGCCAACAACGATTACACCGCCAACGGCAACAGCTACAAAATTATCAAGGATGCTTCACGCTTTACTCAGACAGGTACCGCCACCTGGTACGGCAACGAATCTGGCAGCAATGTTACCGCCAGCGGTGAAGAGTTTGACCCGTCGGCAATGACGGCGGCTCATCCAACACTGCCAATTCCAAGCTACGTGCGCGTCACCAACCTGGCTAACGGCCGCATGTTAGTGGTACGTATTAATGACCGTGGCCCGTTTACTCCGGGTAAAATCATTGACCTGTCTCAGGCAGCATTTGATCGCTTGAACCTCACTAACAGCACTCGCGTCAAGCTCGACATTATTAATGTCGCGCCGAACGGCACGCTGTCAGGCCCGGGCACTATCGGGACAACAGTTGCCAAACAGAGCTATGCCCTGCCCGCTCGCCCGAATCTGGGAGCAACTACCGGTTTAGGGACACCCGCCGAGTCTTCTGCACCCGCTCCAGAGGCCGCTGTTCGCCCAATCGATAACAGTACGCTGAACGCGCAAAATGATGACTCAGCCGGTAACGATTCAGCCAATAATGGCAATGCCGGTACAGCTGATGATGGCGCTCAAGGTGCTTCTGCTACTAACGGCGGCGGTGGCTTCCTGCAAGCACCAAAACCGTTAGCCTCAGGCGTGCTGGAAAGCAGCGAACCTGCCCCGGTTGCCGATGATTCAGCCTCTGATGCGACTACTGCTGTTGCCGCCGCCGCGCCGGTAGCTGCTGCACCTGCCGTAACTCGCCCGGCAACTCGCCAGTCTGCTCCGGTTTCCAGCGGCGGTTATATGGTGCAGGTCGGTGCACTGAGCAATCCACAAAATGCTGAAATCTGGCAAAAAAGCTTGAGCAAGCGCTTCTCGGTGCCGGGAAAAGTACAGGCTAACGGTAGCACTTATCGCGTCCAGTTAGGGCCATTCAGCACTCGTCAGCAGGCAGAGCAAATGCAACAACGCCTGTCAGCCGACCAGCAGCAGTCGTTTATGGTTCCTGCTTCTGGAATGTAATCCAGCCACTGGAATGCCAGAAATAACACGGTTAGCCCGAATCACGACTTCAAGTTAGTGATTCGGGTAATTTTGCCTGACCAATGCCGTGATAACATCAAAGAATTCACCCGTAACAGTCTGTAAAATTCAGTAAATACACGCAAGCCCGAGTATAGCCAGATGTCTGATTGTGTCAATTCTGCTATAGTGTGGCACGTTTTTAATTTACCTTACGGATATTGTTGTCTCAATCATGAAACTTGCTACTCCTTCTCGTTTAGTCAAGGGCATTGCACTTGGCACCGTCGTTTCCTTCTTCACAGCGTCCGCTGCCTTCGCCGACGACGTTAATATTAAGACGATGATCCCAGGCGTCCCGCAAATTGATGCCGAAGCCTATATTCTGATTGACTACAATTCAGGCAAAGTCCTTGCCGAAATGAACGCCGATGCCCGCCGCGACCCTGCCAGCCTGACCAAAATGATGACCAGCTACGTCATTGGACAAGCCGTCAAATCAGGAAAAATCTCCGTAAATGACGTCGTCACCGTGGGTCAAGACGCGTGGGCAACGGGTAATCCGGTATTTAAAGGCTCATCGTTAATGTTCCTCAAACCTGGCGATCGCGTACCGGTTTCTGAACTTAACCGCGGCATTATCTTGCAGTCAGGCAATGATGCCTGTGTGGCGATGGCTGATTATGTTGCTGGCAGTCAGGACGCTTTCGTCGGCATGATGAACAACTACGTGAATGCGCTGGGCCTGAAAAACACCCATTTCGGTACGGTGCACGGCCTCGATGCCGAAGGCCAATACAGTTCGGCGCGCGATATGGCGTTAATCGGCCAGGCGCTGATCCGCGATGTACCGCAAGAATACGCGACCTATAAAGAGAAAGAGTTTACCTACAACAATATTCGCCAGGTGAACCGCAATGGCCTGCTGTGGGATTCCACTTTACAGGTCGACGGCATAAAAACCGGTCATACAGAATCTGCGGGTTATAACCTGGTTGCTTCCGCCACTGAAGGCCAGATGCGTTTAATCTCCGCGGTGATGGGCGGCCATACTTACAAAGGCCGTGAAGTCGAGAGTAAAAAGCTGCTGACCTGGGGCTTCCGTTTCTTTGAAACCGTTGAACCGCTTAAAGCCGGAAAAGATTTTGCTTCCGAGCCAGTATGGTTTGGTAACACCGATCACGTCGATCTTGGGGTTGATAAAGACACTTATCTGACCATCCCACGCGGGCGTATGAAAGATCTGAAAGCCAGCTATGTGCTGAACAACACCGAGCTGCATGCTCCACTGCTGAAGAATCAAGTAGTTGGCACCATTAACTTCCAGCTTGACGGGAAAACTATCGACCAGCGCCCACTCGTGGTCTTAAACGAAGTTAAAGAAGGTGGCTTCGTTAGCCGCCTGGTGGATTATATTAAACTGATGTTCCATCATTGGCTTGGTTAAAACCCCGTGCCGAGGGTTGAAAATGTGCGCTTTAACCCCACATGAATAGTATATAATTGCAATCACAACTCCCGCCTGGTCGGGAGTTGTGATTTATACATTCAATAGTAGTAACTACGCGGGAGTGCACATGAAAACCAAACTTAACGAACTGCTCGAATTCCCCTGCTCATTCACTTATAAAGTGATGGGTCTGGCGCAGCCCGAGCTGGTTGACCAGGTTGTGGAAGTCGTGCAACGTCACGCGCCTGGCGATTACAACCCGCAGGTGAAACCAAGCAGCAAAGGCAATTACCACTCAGTTTCAATTACCATCACAGCAACGCATATCGATCAGGTAGAAACCCTGTATGACGAGCTGGGTAATATTGAAATTGTACGTATGGTTCTCTAAGGATTAGAGAAAATGAGTCAGCGTAGCGCATCGCGTTACGCTGATTTTCTTTGTATTGCCCTATTCTCAGAATGACGATAACTACCGTGCAACGAGAAAAACTGCAAGAACGTATCACCCTCCGTAAGCTTGGTCTGCAACCCTACGAACCCGTTTCGCATGCTATGCACGCCTTCACTGATAGCCGAACTCCTGAAACTCAGGATGAAATCTGGCTCGTTGAACATCCCAAAGTTTTTACTCAAGGTCAGGCGGGTAAAGCTGAACACGTGCTATTTCCCGGCGATATCCCGGTGATCCAGAGCGATCGCGGCGGACAGGTCACCTATCACGGCCCGGGCCAGCAGGTGATGTACGTGATGATTGACATCAAACGCAGGAAAATTGGCGTGCGTCAGTTAGTCACCGCCATTGAACAAACTGTGGTAGATACGCTGGCATTTTTTAACATCGATGCTTACCCGAAGGCCGATGCGCCAGGTGTTTATGTCGATGGTAAAAAGATTTGTTCGCTGGGATTACGTATCCGCCGTGGCTGTTCTTTGCATGGGCTGGCGTTAAATATCGATATGGATTTAGAGCCGTTCCTGCGTATCAATCCGTGCGGCTATGCTGGACTGCAAATGACACAGGCCAGTCTTGAGAAACCGGGGATTACCGTTGAACAGGTTTTGCCGGTGCTGGTTAAGGCATTTAATAAGCAGCTCGGCTATCATCAGGTAGACTATTTGATAGGCTTACCCGAAGAAAATACCGCAAAATCTTGATTTTTAATAAAAATAAATAAATTAATAAATTTTATACAAAAAAATAACAAGATTTCCTGCTTAATATCCTCGCAGGGGCTGAACGCTAGCCCGCTTCGATGTTATAATTTCAGCATAATTTTTAATGAAGCAGCTAGTTCATTGAATCTCTTATCAAATCTCGCCTGCGAGAGACGAAACTGGAAACTGCAAGATTATGAGTAAACCGATCCAAATGGAACGCGGCGTTAAATACCGCGATGCTGATAAGATGGCGTTAATCCCGGTGAAAACCGTGGTCACAGACCGGCAGGAAATGCTTCGCAAGCCGGCCTGGATGAAAATCAAACTTCCTGCTGACTCCTCTCGTATTCAGGGCATCAAAGCCGCACTGCGCAAAAATGGCCTGCACTCGGTTTGTGAAGAAGCCGCATGCCCTAACCTTTCTGAATGCTTTAACCACGGTACTGCTACCTTTATGATCCTCGGGGCGATTTGCACCCGTCGCTGTCCGTTCTGCGACGTTGCCCACGGGCGCCCGGTAGCACCCGACGTTAACGAACCTGAGAAACTGGCACAAACCATTTCCGATATGGGCCTGCGCTATGTAGTTATCACCTCAGTTGACCGCGACGACCTGCGCGACGGCGGTGCACAGCACTTTGCTGATTGCATCACTGCTATTCGTGCAAAAAATCCGACCATCAAGATTGAAACACTGGTTCCTGACTTCCGTGGACGTATGGATCGCGCATTAGAGATACTTAATGAAACGCCGCCGGATGTCTTTAACCACAATCTGGAAAATGTGCCACGCGTTTATCGCCAGGTACGCCCGGGCGCAAACTACGAGTGGTCACTGAAACTTCTCGAACGTTTTAAAGAAGCGCATCCAGAAGTGCCTACGAAATCAGGTCTGATGGTAGGTTTAGGTGAAACAAACGAAGAGATTCTTGAAGTCATGCGTGACCTGCGTCGTCACGGCGTCACTATGCTGACTTTGGGCCAATATCTGCAACCGAGCCGTCATCACCTGCCGGTACAACGTTATGTTAGCCCTGAAGAGTTCGATTATATGAAAGAAGAAGCGCTGGCAATGGGCTTCACCCATGCAGCCTGTGGTCCTTTCGTACGCTCTTCCTACCACGCTGACTTGCAGGCCAAGGGTATCGAAGTTAAGTAATTCGATAATTTCCTGCTCTGCAACCATAAAAAAAGCTGCTTATTTAAGCAGCTTTTTTTTACTAAATTCATCGGGAATGAATCAGTCTTTATGCTCTACACGCTGTTCGGTCTGCGTTTGCGCGTCAGCTTTGGCTACAGGAGCCGGATCGTCATTCATCGCTTTTTTGAAGCCTCTCAGCGCTGCGCCGAGATCGCCACCCAGTGAACGAAGTTTGCTGGTACCGAAAAGCAGCACAATCAGCACGCCGACAACTAACAGTTTAGTAATACTCAAACCTTCCATAAATACCTTCTTTACACTGATTGCTGATTTAAACAGCTGGAGAATAAAATTGCCGCACTTGGCGACCTGAATTCCATCCCTGTACGGATTCTAACCATAAGGGCATTATGAGCCTCTATAGCCGCACGTTAAAGCATTTCTTTGTTTAATTATTTTTTTTACAAAGCGCCATGGGACATAAAAAAGTGTGGGGATTATACGCCCGAGCACTATCTTGAAACAAACCTTCAGTGCTACCTTTAACGAGAAACCAACAGCTTTACAACAAAAAAGAGTGAGAGAAGTTAAAAAAATGACTGCCACCTACTCCCACTCTCTTTTTTTTCAACGAGTTAAATAAAACGGCTCAGAAAAGCCTGGAAACGCGGATGCTGTGGATTAACCAGCACTTCCTCCGGTGGCCCCTCTTCAATCACGTAACCGCCGTCCATAAACACCACCCGATCTGCTGCTTCGCGCGCGAAACCGATTTCGTGAGTGACGACAATCATGGTTAACCCCTGATCGGCGAGGCTGCGCATGGTAGCAAGCACTTCCCCCACCAGCTCTGGGTCCAACGCCGACGTTGGCTCATCAAACAGCATTAACTTGGGTTTGATAGCTAAAGCGCGAGCAATCGCCACGCGTTGCTGCTGTCCACCTGAAAGATGGCGCGGATAAGCATGGGCTTTATCACTCAGCCCTACTTTTTCCAGCAGGGCGCGAGCATAAGCCTCCGCCTCACGACGGCTTTGCTTATGCACCCCAATCGGAGCCTCAACGATATTTTGCAATACTGTCATATGTGGATACAGGTTAAATTGCTGGAAAACCATGCCAATATCGCGACGCTGACGAGCAATGCCGCGTTCAGACAGCCTACGTAGCTGATCGCCATGCAGTTCATAACCAATTTGCTCGCCGCCGACCATAATCGTACCGCGATCAATATCTTCCAGATGGTTGATACAACGCAGAAAGGTTGATTTTCCTGAGCCAGATGGCCCGAGAATCACCACCACTTCACTCTGCTTTACATCAAGATCTATGCCCTTCAATACTTCATTATCGCCGTAACTTTTATGCACGTTGCGCGCGGTAACCAGCAAACTTTGCGCATCTGACAGGCTCTGACTCATAGGTCCTCCTTCTGAGCAAGATTCGCATGAGCGATAACCGCTTTCTCGGCCACTCGTGGCTGACGGCGTTTAGCCGCCACGGTCCGGCGAGTCCCTTTAGAATAAAAGCGTTCAATAAACGACTGGCCGAGGTTAAGCACTGAAGTGATCAACAGATACCAAATCACGGCGACCATTAGCATTGGCACCACTTCAAAGGTGCGGTTATAAATAGTCTGCACCGAGTAAAGCAGGTCACCCATGGCAATTACGCTGACCAATGACGTAGCTTTAATCATGCTAATCAGTTGGTTACCGGTAGGCGGAATAATAGAACGCATCGCCTGAGGAATGATGACTCGGCGCAGTGCACGGCCACGGCTCATCCCAAACGCCTGCGCAGTTTCAGCCTGTCCGTTGTCAACCGACAACAAACCCGCGCGGATAATCTCCGCCATATAGGCAGCTTCGTTCAATGCCAGACCAGCAATTGCCGCGGTTAAAGGCGTGATCAGATCATTAGTGTTCCAGCTAGCGAAGGTTGGCCCGATAAAAGGTAAACCGAGCGCAACATGAGGAAACAGCGTCGACATGTTGTACCAAAAAAGTAGCTGTACCAGCAGCGGTGTGCCGCGAAAGAACCAGACATACAGGCCAGACAGGCGTCGCAACAACATACTTTGCGACAAACGCCCGACGGCCAGCAGCAGACCCAATAGCGTGCCCAGCGCCATCGAGACCACGGTCAGTCCGAGCGTAACCCCTAGCCCGTGGATAACCGAAGCTTCAGTAAACCACTGTGTGACCACGTGCCATTCAAAGTTAGGATTGATTGCCACGCTGTAAATCACATCAACAGCGAGGATTAACACCACTATCCAGGCTACCCAACGACCGTAATTACGCGGCGCGTGTGCAAACTCAACATTACGTCGTGGATCAGGGGTAGGTTTTTCTGTCATTTAGTTGGTTTTCCCAGGTTGATGCCCGGTGCTGGCAGCATGTTGCCTTCAAGACCCCATTTTTTCATGATGATCGCATAGGTGCCGTCTTTGAAAAGCTCCTGATAGGCCGCAAGAACCACTTTTCCAATCTGTGAGTCTTTAGGTACTACAGTTCCCTGGAAAATATCGTTAAAGCCGTTGGATTTGCCCGCACCCGCCAGAGTGAGCTGACCGTTGGACTCTTTGATGAAATAAGTCAAAGGAGCCTGAGAGGAGAAAAAGGCATCGGAACGTTTGGAACGCACGGCCAGAATCGAGGTAGGTTGGTCAGTAAAGGATTGCACGGTGACCGCGGATTTACCGGCTTTAACACAGTCTGCTGATTGCTGCTTAATCACTTTTTCGGCAGAACCCGCTGCCATAACGGCAATGCGCAAACCGCAGGTATCGCCCAGAGACTGAATATTTTTAGGGTTGCCGTTAGGCACGGCAAAGGCGACATATTCCTTAACGAAATCGATAAAATCGTTTTTGGCCTGGCGCTCTGGATAATCGCCAATTGGGCCAATGCCAATCTGATAACGGCCTGAGGAGATCCCGGTCAAAATGCCAGAAAGACCGCTCACAGAGGCGTGCTCGACCTTAACGCCCAACAGTTGGCCCATTGAGGTAGCCAGGTCAGCACTGGCGCCATCCAGTGAATGAGTCCCGGTGACTATTTCATAAGGAGGAAAAGACCCATTATTTACCGAAGTGATAACGCCGGATTTCAAAATATCAGCGGGCAATTTGGCGTGCAGGGCCGGGTCCATTTTAACAGCCGGAATAGCAACGGTTTCAGCAGCAAAAGCGTTTACGGAAAGTAATGCAGCAGACAGCACGGCGGCACGACGAAATTGTTTTACCATCATCTATATTTCCTCTGTGTAAAAGCAAGCGTTGGAGTTGTGAATGTGATGAATTTCTTATTTTTTTACACCTTCCGTGGTGAGGTAATCCTGAACGCCATAGAATTTTTAACCACAATTTCCGGCGCTGAAATAGTGGCTTTTAGAAAGCACTCCCTGGTGTTGAGGCGCGCTGATATTGCTTTCAGACTGACGACGTTAGGTTGACGCCAACAGCCTTCTTTACTCATAAAATAGCTATCGGTGAAACGGTTTACAGGTCATATGGTTTGTGGGCGCAACTATTTATAATCACAACTATTCATAAGTCGATGATTCGCCGAATTAAGAAGCTTTACAGAACCTAATTCGGCTTTGGAATACTTAATTTATTTCAACTGCGGAGAAGCAAAGCAGCGATTCTCAAGCACCGGCAGAGCTTTACGGGCATAGGCCAGACGCTCGTGTTCTATATCTGCAAAGACCAGCGCGGGTGCCTCGGCTGCACGAGCTATTGCCACGCCCAGCGGATCAACTACCATGCTGTTACCAATGTTGCGCTCACCACATTCACCAACCGCGACGATATAGCTGGTATTTTCCAATGCCCGGGCGGTAACCAACACTTCCCAATGCATCTCTTTCAGCGGACCTTTCACCCAGGCCGCTGGCAGTACCAGCACTTCTGCGCCATCAAGCACCAGGCGACGTGCCAGTTCAGGGAAACGAATGTCGTAGCAAGTCATCAGACCCACTTTGTAGCCTGCGACGTCAACCAATGGCGGAATTTCAGTACCCGCTGTCACATTACGAGACTCTTGCATATTAAAAGCGTCGTACAGATGCAGTTTGCGATACTCCGAAATAATTTCGCCATTACGAATAGAAATCAACACGTTAAACGCACGACCCTCTGGCGTTGGCGTATGAATACTCATCATGGTAGTCAGCTGATTGCCTTTACTTGCAGCAACCAGTTGGCTCACGAAAGGGCCGTCTAACGGCTGCGCGGCTTTTAATACCAGATCGGGATCGGTGATATCGCGCGCTAAAATACCTTCTGGCAATACCAGCAAATCAGCGCCGGCTTCCAGCGATTTTGCCATCAGTGTCAGGCAGGTTTCGACGTTGGTTTCCCATTCGCGAGAAACGGCAAATTGACCCATTGCAACTTTCATTCTGATTCCTCGTGCCTTGCAGGCGTTAAAACGGCTTGCTCAGGTTATTTGGCATAAGCCGGGAAGAGATCGGCTGGCGTGAGTCGCACAGCGGTAATCTTTTGAACATAAAGCTCATTGGCGAAATCGTCGATCATTTTTTTGTTTTGCCCGAAGCCGTTGTCATTCCAGCTCACCGGCAAATCAACGACGGTTCGGCGAATATCATCGAGCAACCAAGGCGTGGTATCGGCATATTTCACGCGTTTGTCCATCCAGACCTGATAAGACTTGTCGATGATTTCACTCAACGCGGCAGCCAACCAAGGATGCTCGGCGGCAACGTCTGCCTTAATGGCCAAAATATGCATGCCCGGCACGTAACCCACGCGATTAAAATACTCAAGCTCAGACTGACGGAAATCAGGCTGTAGCTGACGGAAACCAGAACCGGGCTTGAAGAAACCTTCCGGCATAAACGGCGTAAATACGGCGTCCAGCCAGCCCTCTTTCAACAGCTCCATCATCGGACGTTCGCCCGGACAGGCTTCAATACGGCCTTCACGGCCAAAACCATTGAGGCGGTCGACAATCGGATGCGCCTCGGTCAGACGGCCTGCGTACCAGTAAGCGTCATCAATACCAACGCCGTCAACGCCTAGCACGGTGCGAGTCCAGGTGTTACCAGAATCTTGCCAGCCGGTTACGCCAATGCGCTTACCTGCCAGCTCGGAAATTTTGGTCAGCGGACTATCATCACGAGTAATAATGCAGCGCTGACGGAAGCCGCGCATCAAAAAATGCGGCACGGCAAACACATCGTCTTCACCCTTGGCGCGGCCCTGCGCATAGCGGCTAAAAGAAATCTCGGCAGCGTCGTATTTATCGGTGGTGCCTAAATCGCCCACCAGCGTCCCGATACGATCAATCTCGAGATTGAAACCTTCAGGTTTGATATCGCCCAATGCCAACGGCGTAAAATAATCCCAGTCACGAACCGCTAGCCTGATAGTAATCGCCACGTTTTTCCCCTTATTTCTGCAAAATTGCGTATTCACAAAACCTGCATGTCTGAGCGGAGTGTGATCACATTCATCTAGATGTGATTATTTTATCGCCTCCGTTGACTAAGTTTGATACTAATAGCATAAATTAATATGTACAATAGAATCTTTGTTACTGAACAAATGGTGATTTAATGGGTGAAAGTCTTAAGGAAAAAACGCTTGATGCCGGATGGTTTGCTGGCCATTTGCAGGATAGATCCATGCGCGGCATTGCGATCGAAACTGCGGCTATGATCCGCTCAGGCGTCATCGAGATTGGCACCCACCTGCCCGCGGTACGTGAGTTAGCACTGGCTCTTGGCGTGAGCCCTGCCACCGTTTCCGCTGCCTGGGGACAACTCAGACGGCAGAAAGTGATAGCAGGTCGAGGGCGAAACGGCGTTTGGGTTTGCGGCGATACGCTTTCTCCGCGCCCGGCAAGATTCGAGAAAATCGGTAATTTTGGCGATAACATTATCGCTGATATGACGCTGGCCTCCCCCGATCCAGAACTACTGCCGAGGCTTAATCAGGCACTATTAAGCAGCGTTGAGGCTGAAAATCTCAATAGTTATCAACGCGAAGCCATCTCACAGGTATTAGTGGACGCAGTTCAGCCAAGTTGGCCCTATGCAGCAGATGCCTTTCTGGCGGCAGACGGCGGCTTCGATGCGATGAACCTCACGCTGCAAACTCTGATTATGCAAGGCTCGGTTATCGCTATCGAAGACCCGACAGCCACACGTTTGCTGGATATGCTGGACAATATCGGGGCGCAGGTTATTGCCGTAAAATGTGACCAGTTTGGCCCCACTCCAGAGTCCTTGCAGCTTGCATTAGCGAAGAATCCGGCGGCGTTTATCTATCAACCGCGTACTCATTCTCACTGCGGGCACATCGTCAGCCCTGAACGCATGGCGGTAATGGCCAATATTTTAAGCGACAGTCAGGCGCTGATTATTGAAGATGACGGCATTGGCGAACTGGCCAGCTCGGCACCATTAAGTCTCGGCACTTATTTGCCCAAACGCACGGTGCATGTTCGTTCCTATTCAAAAGCCTATGGGCCTGATCTGCGCATGGCCGTTATTTCCAGCTCGCATGATTTAATCAAACAAATCAAATCGTTCCGCAACTTTGGCGCAGGCTGGTCAAGCCGTATCTTGCAGCATGCTTTGGCCTGGTTGATTAACGATCCGGTGACTCAAGGGGGCATTGTCGAGGCTAAAAAAGTCTATGCCAAACGCCGTCAGGCACTGGTCGATGCGCTGGCTTTGCGTGGGATTAATCTGCCACCGCGCGATGGATTGTCGGTGCTGATCCCGGTTCCTTCCGAGCAGTTTGCGCTGGTCACTCTGGCCGCGCGCGGTATTGCCGTATTGCCAGGTGAACGCAGTCGTATCGGGCCAGGGCAGTTTATTCGCGCCAGTACCAGCCTGCTGCGCCTTGATCAGGTCGACACTATTGCTGACGCCATTTTGCTGGCAATGGGATAATAGTCGGTATTATCGGCTTATAATGCCTGCAAAATCTCGCGGGAGATTTGTAGCATGAGGCCGTAATATTTCTAAACCTTTGTTTTTATAACTTTCTTATAAACCTTTTATTTTATAAGCACTTACTTTTATAACCTATTACTCTTTAACGAAAGGCCATTATGTTTAACACTTTCCTGGCAGTTTTAATTGGCGGCGGCGTAGGTAGCGTTGCGCGCTGGTATGTCAGCCTGAAACTTAATCCAACCAGCTCGCTTATCCCACTAGGCACATTGGCCGTAAATCTCGCGGGCGCATTTATTATTGGTCTGGTGATTGCCCTGTTCAATCGTATGACTCAGTGGGATCCGGTGTGGAAAATGCTGCTGACCACCGGTTTTTGCGGCGGCATGACCACTTTCTCGACTTTCTCGCTGGAAGTGGTGTATATGCTACAAGATGGCCGTTTCGGAGCTGCCTTGCTGAATATAGCTCTGAATCTTATCGGCTCTATCGCCCTGACGATGCTCGGATTTATGCTGGTGAGCTGGTATAGCGCTCATTAACTTATTTGAGTAACAAGTCGAGATAACCTCACGCTCACGTAGAAGAAAAAGAGCTGCTGTCAATTGTTCACAGCTCTTTTTGCTACATTTAGCATACAATTATTTACCTAGCCCGCTATCTTCCCTATAATTGAGAATGAGCGTTCACACTTCTCATCTCAAGCTTTTGTTCCTAGTTAGCTGATTGATTTGAGACAAGAAGTTAATATTTACTTGTCAGGTGCCCTTATGGATCCAGCTAACCAAACAAAAGACCAACGCGTTTGTGCCCGCAGGGACCAGATCGTCGCCGCTTCACGACTTTGTTTTCGCAAGCACGGATTTCACGGTGCAGGCATGGCTGAGATTGCCAAGATGTCACAACTCAGCGTGGGCCAAATCTACCGTTATTTCGTAAACAAAGACGCCATTATTGAAGAAATCGTGCGGCGTATCGTGGTCAAAAAAATACAAATAATGACCGGCGGTGCACACAACCTGAAGCAGATGGCCAGCAATCTGGCTCATCGAGTAGTCGGGGTACAAAACGTTGACCACAGCCAGTATAACGACTGCCCGGAACTCAACCAGGAACAGAATGAAATCGATCACGCGTTGATGCTGGAGGTCACCGCAGAGGCCACTCGCAATACGGTCGTCGCCAAAATCCTCCGTGATGCAGAAGCTAAACTCTTTAATGAAGCCAAGGCGATGCTGGTTCCCCATTATCCCTGCATGTCCGAGCTAGAGCTGACTGCCAGGCTGGAAATGATGGCAGTACTGTGTGAAGGGACAGCATTTCGTCGCCTGACACACCGCCATGCCGATCCGGAAATATTAAAAATAATTTATAATCAAATGTTTAATAAAGTCTTTATGGACTATTCTTCTTCAAACACTGCGGAAAATTAATGAACGACCATTTAGTAACAAAGCGCCTTGGCTATGTCATGGTCTTAGGTTCACTGGCTGCGCTTGGACCTCTTTGTATTGACCTTTATCTTCCCGCCTTGCCCACTATGGCACATGAATTTGATACCAATACGGCAACCAGCCAACTTAGCCTGACTGCGGGCTTGTTGGGTTTGGGTGCGGGGCAATTGATTTTTGGGCCGCTGAGTGACCGTTTTGGCAGAATACGCCCGCTGTTGTTTTCACTGTTTATGCTATTGGTGGCCTCGATCTGGTGTGCTCTGGCACCGAATATTGATCAACTGATCGTTGCCAGATTACTTGAGGGACTTTCAGGAGCCGGTGGCGCGGTGTTGTCTCGCGCAGTGGCACGTGATCTTTATAGCGGGCACGAGCTGACTAAATTCTTTGGTTTACTCATGCTGGTCAACGGCTTAGCGCCCATTGTAGCCCCGGTACTGGGTGGTGGCCTGCTGACTTTCCTGAACTGGCGGGGGATTTTTGGCACATTGGCGATAATCTCAGTCATGCTGTTCATTGCCGCATACTCGAAATTACATGAAACCTTGCCGGTAGAACGCCGCTCCTCCGGCGGTGCGGGTGCCATGCTCAAATCACTGACGATGCTACTGCGTGAGCGCCAGTTTATGGGCCTGTGCCTGACTCAGGGTTTTATAACGGCCGGAATGTTTTCGTATATCGGTGCATCACCGTTTGTTTTACAACAGATTTACGACCTCAGCCCGGTTGCCTTTAGCCTGTGCTTTGCCATCAACGGTGTGGGGCTGGTTATCGCTGCACAGGTTTCTACCCGTCTTGCCGCGGTGTGGGGCGAGCTGACCTTGGTTAAGATTGGTCTTTCCATTGCCGCCGTTGCGTCTACAGCGCTAGTGATTGCAGGAGCAATGCATGCGCCGCTGGTCGCTGTGCTGGTTCCACTGTTTTTCTCAGTGATTAATAACGGGATAATTGGCCCAAACTCCGGTTCGCTGGCGATGCAGAGCCAGGGAAAAAATGCAGGTAGCGCCTCGGCCCTGATTGGCGTGTGTATGTTTGCTCTGGGCGCAATTGCTGTTCCCTTCACCGGCATTGGTGGCACCTCGGCGCTGTCGATGGGACTGACCATCTTCGGCTGCTTCTTTATTGCGATTATGATGTTCGTCTTTTTGGCGCTGCCGACTTTCCGTAATAAAAACTAATGACCCATTTCAAATAAGCCCATTTCTAATAAATAGAAAAAAATAGCCAAAAAAAACCCGCATCTGCGGGTTTTTTAGAATTCGGCTAAAGCTAATCTGGCTAAATTTAGATAGCGATAACGTTAGCAGCCGATGGACCTTTCTGACCATTGGTGATTTCGAACTCTACACGTTGGCCTTCAGCAAGAGTCTTGAAACCGTTGCTTGCAATAGCAGAGAAGTGCACGAAAACATCTTTGCTGCCATCTTCTGGGGTAATGAAACCAAAGCCTTTTGATTCATTGAACCACTTAACGCTACCTTTAATCTTAGACATCAAACTTACCTTAACGTGAATGTAAAACACAAAATGTGTGTCATTCACAGTACAGCAATAGATTTAGGTTTTGTCCAGAAATCCGATTGCAATAAGCGATAAAGCTCTTGCTCTTCGCTTCCTCACAACCGGAAATACTGTGGAATTACCGTTTTTCCGAGCGCTAAAAACTCATTCTATAAAAGCGATAAAGGCTTTTTTTTAAAAACTAGCCTAAGACTTATTTAGAAAAACGAATCGTCATCGTCGTCGTTATTGCCGCCAAAGAAGCTGTCGTCTGAATCATTCAGGAAGCCTGAATAATTATTATCATTGCTGTTGTTGTTATCGTCGTAAACCGGATTATCCCAGGCATTGTTACCGCTCAATAGCGGATCAGTTGCTGGGTTGAAATCCTCATTAACCGAGTTATCCTGGTTTACCGTATTGTTTTCAACGATATTAACGATTTCTGAAGGCTGGCTGTGATGGAACATGCCGGTCAGCATATCTGCCAATACCACACCACCCGCCACGCCCGCGGCAGTTTTCAGTGCACCGCCGATAAAGCCTGAACCGATTGGCGCAGCCGCCGGAGCCTGCTGATAAGCTGGCTGCTGAGGGGCTTGCTGGTAAGCAGGTTGTGAAGGAGCAGCATTGTTGCCCCAACCATTGTTCTGGGTGCCCGGGATAGGCGCGCTGCCGGAATTTTGCGGCTGGCTGCTACCACCGCCAAACAAACCTGCCAGGAAGCCGGTGCTTTGCGGCTTGCTGTTTTGGGCTTGAGCCTGAAGCTGGTTTTGCAACTCAGTAACTTGCTGTTGCAATTGCTGACTTTGGGCGTTCAAGCGCTTCAACGCGGCTTCTTGAATAATCATGGCCTGAGCCATGTAATAAGGCGCGGAAGGCTGCTTGCTCACGTAGGATTGAATGAGACGATCGGCCTCACCATCACGTGGAGCTGTAGTAGATTCTGCCTGTTGTAAACGGCTGAAAAGCCCTTCAATCAAACGCTGTTCTTCGGATTGCATAGAATCACCTTATCACTGTTTATTACTGGCCATACGAAAGCATGGCCAAGTTGACACTCACACTAATACAAATAGTTTCATCTATGAATTAACTGAGTGTCAACAAATGTGATCGGCGTAAAGTTGTGTACAGTTATTTCTTCGGCTGCCAGCTAAAAATGAAGCTCTTGTCTGGTAACTGGGTGAAATTACGCACAATTTCATGATAAGTACTGGATGGATCCAGATCTTTGAACTGCTGCGGATAAATAAATTTTGCCAGATATTCCATGCCGACAATGTTGTACGGATGGTTATAGAACTGGTGATAAACTGCGTAGACGTGATTATTCATCACAGCAGGAATTTGCGCCACGCCGCTGCGCGAGGTCAGGGCTTTAGCTTCCTGGTCAACTTCAGACTCAGAAGCCCCATAGCCGAACGGCATCATCGTGGTCATACCTTTGCCAGGATGAATCGAACCGGTAAAGATATAAACATCAGGCTTCATGCTGATGACTTTCTCAAGCGAGACTTCGCCCGTCGCCCCTGGCAGCAGCGCAGAACCGATATTTTTCGCCCCTACCGCTTCAATAAGTTTACCCCAGCCCGTTTGACCATGAGTAAAGCAGCATGAGTCAGAGCGGCCAGCCAACGGTTCGATAAACACGTTTGGACGATTCTGGATTGAGGCAATCTCATCCTGAATGTGCTGATAGTGCGCGTTATAGAACGTGGTATAGGCCGCGGCATTTTTCTCCTGGTTCAACACTTTACCTAACAGAGTGATGCTCGGTGCCGTATCTTTTGCCGGGTTCATATCGTAATCAACAAATACAATAGGAATATGCAATGCGTTAAGTTTGTCGATAACCCCAGACTGTTGAAGCGATTTTTTCGCACGCAGCTGGGCAATCATCAGATCAGGCTGTTTAGAAATTACTGTTTCCAAATCAACCTGCCCCTGATCGCTAAAGCCCATATCAAGTATTTTGGTCGACTCTGGCCACTTGGTTTTCAGCAAGCCCCAGGTTCCGGCATCGGTAGTCTTCAACAGGTTGTTCCACGCGACAACGCGTTTGAAAGGATCTGCTCTATCCAGCAATGCCAGTGATAAAATGTCACGGCCATCCTGCACGATAACCCGCTCAGGCTCTTTGTTAATCGTGATTTTCTGGCCAGAGAGATCGGTCACGGTCAGCGGATACGTCGTAGCAAAAGAGGCGAAAGAGGCCGCCATCAGGCCAGCAGCGGCAAACATGCGCGTGGCATTGTTAAGCAGGATTTTATTCAAAATAAAGGCATCCAGGCAGTGGGTTTACAAATATAAATGATTCTGATAACCATTATCAAACAGGCGTAAATAATAACCATTTAAACCCGCAACGAGCAATGTTTTTAAAAATGTGAATAGCGCTTAAGCATGTCCAAATGTTAACGAAAGGTAATAAGATCGGGATGTTACGTTGAAAGCAGTGAGGTTTTCGGCCTGATATAAAGACCCGGCGCGCGCTACACGCCGAGTCAGACAGTTTATTTTGGGTCAGACTATTGATTCAGGGCCAGGCAATTCAAGTCAGATTAAACTGTTAAAAAGACCTTACTCGTCCCACTCAGTGCTGGCGCTCGGCAAGATAGCGCCATAAAAACTCACTCACCATCGCCCGCTTGAAAGCATTTTGTGCTTTGTCTGCCGCAGCGCTGTGCCCGCCCTCGGTATTTTCGTAAAAATAGACGTTTTCGATCCCCGACTGCTGCATTTTAGCCGCCATTTTTCTGGCATGTCCCGGCCCCACGCGGTCATCGCTGGTCGCCGTGGTAAACAACACTGGAGGATAGGTTTTTAGCGGATCGATATTCTGATATGGCGAAAACTCCTTAATAAAGGCCCATTCTTCGGGCTTCTGCGGGTCACCATATTCTGCTATCCATGAAGCACCCGCAGAGATTTGCGTGTAGCGCTGCATGTCGAGCAGCGGCACTTCACAAACAATAGCGCCAAACAGCTGCGGGTAAAGCGTCAACATATTGCCCACCAGCAAGCCGCCGTTACTTCCACCCTGCGCGGCGAGGTGCGCCGGAGAAGTAATATTACGCGCGATCAGATCCTTGGCCACCGACGAGAAATCCTCATAGGCGCGCAGGCGTTTCTCCTTCAGGGCCGCCTGATGCCAGCGCGGACCGTATTCACCACCGCCGCGAATATTGGCAATCACAAACACGCCGCCGCGTTCAAGCCATGCAGGGCCAGTCACGCCAAGATAGTAAGGATCGAGAGAAATCTGGAAACCGCCATAGCCGTAAAGCAGTGTCGGATTGCTGCCATCCAGCACAATATCTTTTGCCGAAATCGCAAAATAAGGAATTTGCGTGCCGTCGTCAGAAGCAACAAAATGCTGCTCGACCTGATACAGCGAGGCATCGAAATAGCTCGGCGACTGTTTAATGATTTCAGCCGGTTGACCATCCGTTTCACCCAATACGCCGTAATACAGCGAGGTCGGTTGCAGGAATCCCGTCACCGTCATAAAGAACTCGTTGGTATCGTCGTCAATACCCGCGGCGCTAATTTTGCTCAGCTCGGGC
Source organism: uncultured Gammaproteobacteria bacterium (assembly GCA_963747655.1). Classification (GTDB taxonomy): domain Bacteria; phylum Pseudomonadota; class Gammaproteobacteria; order Enterobacterales; family Enterobacteriaceae; genus Rouxiella. The sequence continues at coordinate 444,818 of CAVVFS010000003.1, forward strand.
GCATCGCCCAGCCCCTGACGAGTCCACAGCCCCGCCTCGGATTTCAACACTTCAAGACGATTTACCACGTTATCCATGATGCTCAGGATCAGATAATCGCGCGTCATTGAGTAGTTAGAAAGCGTCGTCGTCTCACCCGGCGTAAACAGCGTCTTGAACTTGTAATCCCCGGCCATAAAGCCGTCAAAGTCGGTAACCAGCAAGGTGCCGGAAGGATAAGTTACCTCACCAATGGTCCATTCCGATGAAAGGAACAGCAACAGCCACTGCTTCCAGGTGCTGAATCTCGCATCTTGGGGGATTTTTAGCGGCAGCAATCTTTTCTCTGGCTGCTGCTGGGTTTCGTCAAGCAGGAACACTTCCCGATGATAAAAATCGATAGTTCTGCCGACAAAATTACGCTCAAAGCCCGGCGAATCGTCGTGGATAATCATCACGCTCATATCGGTAGGCTCAGCGCTAAACTGGGTTTCTGCACTCTCGAACGGCGTGCCGCGCTGCCAAATTTTGGCAATACGCGGATAACCTGAGGTGGTCATTGAACCTGGGCCGAAATCGGTAGCAACCATTAAACGGTCGTTATCCATCCACGACAGGCGGCTTTTGGCCGATGGCAGATTAAAGCCATCTTCCACAAAGCTCAGCGTGGTTAAATCGAATTCACGGATTGCGGAGGCGTCACCGCCATCGGGCGAGAGATGCAGCAGGCCGCGCCTGTATTCTGGCGCAAGAGTCTGAATGCCGTGATAAACCCAATCCGTGCCTTCCGCTGCGCCAAGCGCGTCGATATCCAGCACCGTTTCCCAAACGGGTGATTCGGTGCGATAAGAGGCAAAGCTAGTACGGCGCAGCAGGCCACGCGGGTTTTTCTCATCCTGCCAAAAATTATAGAAATAGTTGCCACATTTGTTGACCATCGGGATCTGCGTCGAGGCATTCAGGCAGTCGAATACGTCGCTGCGAATAGCATCAAATCGCTCGCTCTCGGCAAAGGCTCGGCGAGTCAGCTGACTCTGCTGGTTGGCCCAATCCACGGCGGTTTCGCCCTTTATCTCTTCAAGCCAGATAAAATCGTCGGGGGTTTGCTGAAAATCCTTGGTATCTGTTCCTGATGACATAAAACCTGCTCCTGCGTATTTTTAGCGGATAAAGCAATCTGATGAAAGTTAGCTACAAAAGCCCCTACAATCAATGTTTAACTCATCAGCCCGGCACCGACGTTAATCGACAGCCCCAGAATTGCCAGATTAAAAATAAAAGATAAAACCGCCTGCAAAAGCGTGATTTTTCTGACTACGGTATTGCCGGTGCCCACGTCGGCAGTTTGCGCGGCAACCGCAATAGTGAAAGAGTAATAGGCAAAATCCCAGTATCCCGGCAGTTTTATTTTATCTGGGAAAAGCAGTACTTTTTCATCGCCGTCGCTGTGCAAGTAATGCATGTGGGCATAATGCATGGTGAAAGACGTCGGCAACAAAAACCACGATACCACGAGCGTAGAGGCCGTCAGCGCAATATGCAGGGCTTTAGCGGAACCGGTAAGATGTTTGACCGCGCCCAGCTCGAACAAGATAGCCAAAATGCTGACCAGACAGGTGAAGCAGACCAAGGCCAGCACGGTAGCGGCGCTTTCATCCTGTCGGCGGGCAATATTGACGATGCCTTCGGCTGGCGTTCTGAGCATCATCCACCATAAAAATAGCAGATAGAGCCACGCCAGAACATTCCAGCTTAGCAGCAGTCGTTGCAGCAATGGCTGATTGGCAGGAAAAAGAAAGAAGCTGACAATTGCCAATGCAAACGCGACCAGCAGCCTTGGCCGAGTATGATAATAATGCTTGAGCGGATGCAATAAATTCATTTTTTTCCAGTCGTTAGCCAGTGAGAGATAACTTAACTGTAGACCGCAAACGTAATATTGAATCAACAAAACAGGCTGGCGAGCTTTGAATCTAAAAACAAACGGTTAAATGCAAAACTGTTCACCGGAAAAGCCTTGTTTTTCCTTTATCCGCCTCGGCTATGGGTCAGTAGCGTGGATGTGTTGGTCTCAATTAGCAACCTATGGCTCCCTTTAAGGCCGACCTTCTTGCAACTATCAGGGTTAAGATTTGCTCTCGGGGCTTCTCTAACAGTTCTTTAAGTAACTGGATGATTTTCACCCCAGCAGTCAAGTGTATGACCAATGGGATTGTGTTAACAAAACGTACACGCGAGTCGTTGTCTTGCGGAAACAGCGTATTGAACACTTTATTTGAGTTATCGCTCAGTGTAATTTGGGTCATCATGACTGCGGCGGCCTTATTATTTTTTGGCTGAAGTTTTTCCTCTGAAATAGCTTGAGGTAATCCTTAGTTCTCTGGATGAGCCTGTCGTTCCCTGTTAGCCATTTCCTTCTAACGTTCCATCAACTTAACGATATCCACTCTGGCGCCTGCCAGCATTTGGGCGTATTCACTATCTTTTTGAGAAGGGATCTCTGCGACAGGGTCTAAAAGCTGACACTTATTTATGGGGTAAGGGTTAAATACCTTACCAAGACAGCTAATAGCAAACTCCTACGTTTCAACCATATAAAATTGATAAAAGGTATCAAAACTCTTAATTTCAATAATTTTTAATTTCTCCACTTAACAGTACGGATACCCGTCATCGCTATCCAAACTGTAATAAAAAAGGGCTACCCATTACTGAGTAGCCCTTGATAGCAAGTTAACTATTGGCAGCTTTCGCCGCCGTTAGATTAATTACTTGTTAGCATCATCTGGTAGTGCGTAGGCAATAATGTAGTCACCCAGCTTGGTGCCGAATGAACCATGGCCGCCCGCGGCAATAACCACGTACTGCTTGCCATTCACTTCATAAGTCATCGGAGTAGCCTGACCGCCCGCTGGCAGACGTGCCTGCCACAGTTGATCACCGTTGCTCATGTTGAACGCGCGCAGGTAGTTATCTGCGGTTGCTGCGATGAAGAATACGTTACCTGCAGTTGAGGTAGGCGCACCCAGCATTGGCATACCCATTTTGAACGGCAATGGCACTGGTGAGCTGTCACGAACGGTACCGATACGTTTTTTCCAAACGATCTGGTTCGTTTTCAGGTCAACACCAGAGATGTAGCCCCAAGATGGTTGCTTACATGGGAAGCCGAGCGGAGACAGGAACGCGTTCAGCTCAACACCGTAAGGAACACCGTACTGGGTCTGGATACCAGACTCGGTACCGCTACCACCGGTAGAACCTGCTGGCGGCTCGATTGGGTTGCCTGGTCCACGTGGGATCAGTTTAGAGGTAAACGGCAGAGCAATCGGGTTGGCAATAGCCAGTCCACGATCGGCATCGACAGAGATACCACCCCATTCGAACATACCCAGGTTACCCGGGAATACCAGCGTACCTTGCTCTGAAGGAGGCGTGAACGTGCCTTCATAACGCAGACGGTGGAACATCACACGACAAATCAGCTGGTCGTAGATGGTTGCGCCCCACATGTCTTTACCGGTCAGCTTGGCTGAAGGACGGAAAGTCAGGTCAGAGAACGGCTGAGTTGGAGACGTGTGGTCACCCTTGGCTGCGCCCTGTGGAACAGGTTTTTCTGGAGCTGGAACAACCAGCTTGCCATCACGACGGTCAAGAACAAAGATGTTACCGGTTTTGGTCGGAACATAGATAACCGGAACTTTGTTGCCGTCTTTGTCAGTGATATCAGCCAGAGTAGGCTGAGCCGGTACGTCCATGTCCCAAAGGTCATGGTGCACAGTCTGGTAATCCCAGGCCAGTTTACCGGTAGTCGCGTTCAGAGCCAGCAGGCTGCTCGCGTAACGCTCCATGTCTGGAGTACGGTTGCCGCCCCAGATATCCGGAGTTTCCACGCCGATTGGCAGGTAAACCAGGTCAAGGTTAGGATCGTAAGAAGCAGGAGCCCAAGAGTTTGGTGAGTTAGGCGTGTAGTTTTCGCCTGGACCCGGGATCTTGTTCGGATTAGCAGCACCTGGATCGAATGCCCACAGCAGTTTACCTGTGTGTACATCGAAGCCACGGATAACGCCTGAAGGCTCTTTGGTTGAGTAGTTATCGGTCACCGCACCGGCAACAATGATCACGCTTTTGGTGACGATTGGTGGTGAAGTTGGCTCGTAACGACCCGCAGAAGAGTAAGGCATGTTGCTCTGCAGATTCAGTTCGCCGTTGTTACCGAAATCAGAACAACGTGCACCAGTTTCTGCGTCCAGAGCAAACAGACGACCATCATTGACTGGCAGCAGAACGCGGCGAGAACACACTGCCGGAGCAGCACCGTTAGTCGCGTTGCCCTGTGCTACAGCAGGATCTTCGTAGTAAGAAACACCACGACAGGTTACGTGCTGGAACGTTGGGTCAGTTTTCAGCTGTGGATCAAAAGTCCACTTCTCTTTACCGGTAGCCGCATCCAGAGCAAACAATTTCTGGTGTGGAGTACACAGGTAAAGGGTGTTGCGGATTTTGATTGGCGTCACTTCGTCAGTGAACTCGCCCGGATCGTGTGCAGTTTTCACATCACCGGTCTGGAAAGTCCACGCTTCTTTCAGCTGACCCACGTTTTTATCGTTGATCTGGCTCAGTGGAGAGTAACGAGTACCGCCCTGAGTACGGCCATAGGCAGGCCAGTCAGCATCGGCAACGCCCGGGGTAGACTGTGCTGGCGTATCGGCAGCAGGAATAGTCCCGTTAATTTGCTGAGGATCGTTAAATACTGAGTAAACCAGTACCACTACGGTGAACACCAGAGAAGTTGCCAGCGCAGCACGTGCGAAGCCATTCTTGTTGCTCATGTAGTTATAAACGATTGGCAGAAGGATCCACAGACCCAGGAAGAACGTCACGTCTAAACGCGGCGTTAATGCCCAGAAGTCAGATCCCACTTCCCAAAGACCCCAAATAGTGGTGCCTAAAAGGAACACGGCATAAAGCAGCAAAACCGAAGCACGGCGGCGCAGAAGCAACCATGCAGTTGCCAGATAAACTACACCGGCGATGATGTAATAGAGGGAGCCCCCTATTGCCGTCAGCCATATTCCGCCGACCAATAAATATAATCCGCTTAACGCGGCGAACAAAGCAGTAATTATTACGACTATGCGCGATAACGGAGCTTTCGTTTGCATATTATTAACCTTACAAGATTTTCGTTGTCTTCGATCTCGCCGTGAAAGGAGATCTTAAAAACATTCGCCGTAACACGGAATGTCCTTCCTCGGACAAGCCCTCTCAATACCCGGTTAAATCGATACTGAGAGCGGCTTGCTCTAGGTTCTTTAAAGGCCCTGTCCTGTTCCCTGGCGGGAGCCAATGTACTGTACTTTTTTTACACAACTATTCGAAAGTATAGGTAAGTGTTGCGCCACCGCCCCAATTTCTTCCAGGTGCCGGTTCGTAATAGCGGCTGTTGGTTTCATTCACAATAACCGAGCCGACGTAGTGACGATTAAACAGGTTGTCGACACGCGTGAACAAATCCAGTGACCAGTTATTACGCCAGTCCAGACGATAACCGGCATTTACGCTGGTCACCGTATAAGCCGGAGCCTGAGCGGTATTGGCGTCATTGGCCTGAATATCGCTCATATAATGGATTTCTGCACCCGCGTGGAAACCTTCTTCCGGTGCATATTCCAGTGATGCATAGGCCGAGTTGCGCGCAATACCCGGCATCTTGTTTCCGGCAGGAATCGAGCTGACGGCGGTGGTCACGTCATCGCGATAAACTGCATCCAGCAATGTCCAGGCCATGCGCAGTCGCCAGTCAGAGGCAAACTGCTCGTCAAATGACAGCTCCATGCCGCGACGGCGAGTATTGCCGACGTTGGTGTAACTTGTACGGCCGCTGCCGCTGGTCGCGACGGCCAAATCATTTTGGGTATTAGTCTGGAATAATGCGGCGGTCAACAAGCCGTAACCGATACGCGTTTTACTGCCGATTTCCACGGTATTGCTGGTCGACGGCTTCAGATTAATGTTCAGGCCGCTTGAACCATCCGGGCGGTACGACAGCTGATTAATCGTCGGCGTTTCAAAGCCGCGTCCTGCCGAAGCATAGACGTTCCAGGCCGGTGTCAGCGCGTAGCTTAATGAAGCCATCGGCAAGGCTTTCTGATAGCGCTTGCTGCCGCTGTCATCGCCGTTTCCGGTAGTAATGTAATAATCTTTAGAGTCGAAACTCACCGTGCTGTAGCGCAAACCGGCATTTAGCGTCCAGCGATCGGTCAAATGCCAGGTGGTCTGCAAGTAAGGATCGAGATTCCACATCACGTTCCTTTCATTGCGACGCTCATCGCCCTTCACGCCGTAATCAGTGAAACCGTTAGCCACGACGAAGTTTTCGAAACCGTGCCGGCGTTCGGTCATGGTTTCGTAGTCCAGGCCACCAATAATGGTGAACGGCACGCTTCCCCATTGATCGTCGTGTTTCCAGTGGGCATCGACGCCAGCATAGCGACGCTGTAATTCGATAACGCCGCCCGGATAAGCCGGATTAGCCTGTACGGCTTTCGGGATCGACTGATACTGGGTGGTATTACGCTCACCCTCGTAAGTCATAAGGGTCAGTTCGTCGTTATCCGTTATCTCACGCTGATAACGCAAACCGACCTGGGTCTGAGTAATAGACTTACGGGTATTGTACTGGTCAGCTCGCGGTGACTGTCGCGGGTCTGCCTTCCACTCTGCCTTGGTCAAACCGCCCGGATCGTCAGCATCCACGGAAACGGTATTGAACATCAGCGTCAGAGTGCTTTTATCGTCGATACGCACGCCCAGCTTGCCGTTGCCAAGATTTTTACGCGCTGCGCTGTCATCGCGAAAGCCGCGAGTGGTAAAACGTGAAGCTGAAATAGTGTAGTTAACATCACCGGCGTGAGTGCCGTCACCGGTTGCTCCCGAGGCGGTCACGCTGTTGCGAAACGAGCCATAGCTGCCGAAATAGGTTCCCGCAGTCAGAGTCGTCGGTTGGCTGCCGGATTTTGTTTCAACATTCACTACGCCGCCGGACGCGTTGCCATACAGCGCAGAGAAAGGCCCACGCAGTACTTCAATTTTATCTACTGATGCCAGATCGATGTTAGAGGTCTGGCCCTGCCCGTCAGGCATAGTGGCCGGAATACCGTCGACATAAATACGCACGCCGCTGACGCCGTAGGTCGAATTGGCACCAAATCCGCGCACCGACAATTGCAAGTCTTGCGAATAGTTTTGGCGATTCTGCACCTGCAAACCTGGCACGCCGAGCAGGCTTTCAGAAAGATTAACCTGAGCCCTGTCGTCGCGAATATCATCGCCGTTAACCACGCTAACGGCGGCAGGCGTATCCAGTTCGGATAAACCACCCTGCTGCTGTTGCGGAACAATCAGCAACGTGTTGCCCTGAGACGAGTCATTCTTGGCTGAACTGTCTTCCGCTACGGTCTTCTTTTCTTTCTTTGCAGTGTCATTTTCTTTCGCAACAGACGTCACAGCCTGGTCTGATGCTTGCGCATAGCTGGCAGTGAGCGGCGAAAAAATGGACAACAACATGAGAGTTGAAAATGAAGTTTTATTATTCACGGAAAGATTTCGATTTGTCAGTAAAGCCTGCTTACGCTTCCATCGTCTGCTATTAATAAGTCAGATAAGAGTCGTAATCCCCAGAGCCTAGTTTCGCTGGTGCATAATATAAATTTTATCTAACGGATAGTATATACAGAACTTTACAGAATCGCTTTGTTTTAATAAATATAGCACGCAGGGTTAATAGCGCTGATTTTTAACGTTATGTGGGTGTATCTAATATGTATAACTCTCTCTATGTAACCGATTACACTAACTACTTAAAAAACAATTTTTTTAAATCACCTTATAAATACCGAGGTCTATTTCATATAAACAACCAATTTAAAATAATAAAATACACAATAAAAACATATAATTATAATTTAGCAATCGAATGCCTCAAGGTGATAAAAATTACGAACCAAAAGGTTCATAATTAAAGATTTAGCGACCTTAAGATTTCAGGCGTGGATTTACCATGATCAATTAACGGGTTATTTACCGCTAAAATGACGGGATTGGTGTAACCGCTAACGCCTTTTAGCGGGTAATTATTGGACATAATTTCGTTTAATCAATCTTTACAAGTGCTCGCAGGAACAACGATCGCGGCTATTTTCACTCATTTTTATAACGCCTATTTAACGTCTACAGAATAGCGATATTTCCCTGTTATTTATCCTCGTAAAGAACAAATAATGCCGCGCTAATAGGAATTAACTATGCATTATTTAAATTAGATAAGTATTACCGATTAAATGTGATGGAGATCACATTTCACGTTGCATGACTTTCGCGTTTAAATGGTCAATAAATAGCCTGAATTTATCGAATGGCCATGCGGCGTTTTAACAGCGAGTTGATTACTCGCCCGAGATTAAAGCGTTGGCGGTGGTTTCATCGGTGATTAAGCCGTGCAGTAATCCGCTGGCCAATACGGCGCGGATCGCCTCGACTTTGTTTTCACCACCAGCAATAGCAACAATTTTGTCGGCACGATTAGCATCAAGGCTCACCGCCAGCGTTCTCGCCGTGAGTTGGGTATTGATCGCGCGCCCGTTGCAGTCAAAGAAATGACCAATCAGCTCACCAACGCCGCCGGAAGCCGAAATAGCACGCATTTCTTCTTCTTCAACCATTCCGGCCTCAACCAGTTGGGCAGCGACTTCAACGGTGCCGATCCCTACCAGCTTAACCTCGGCATTTTCCGCCATCGTAAACACTTGTTTGACTCCGCGCTGAGCCAGTAAAACCTCTTTGTCTTCAACCGTATTAGCAAAGAAAGGCACCGGCATAATATAGGCGTGAGCACCGGTTTTCTCGGCGATACGATGCATAACATCATGCGGATTAAGGGCGTAATTGCGGGTCAGACAGCCGAGCAACGAGACAAAACGAATATTTTGCGCATCGATTCGTGCCAATTGGTGAACAACTGAGGAAAGGGTGCGACCGTGGCCGACGCCAAGGGCGGTGAGTGTGTCAGAGGCCAGCAAGCCGCGCAAATAGTCTGCGCCCGCCATGCCCAACGCTCTGACCGGCAGGCCGCTTTCGGCGAGATCGGGAGCGACCCGGCAAAAGTTCAGACCAAAATTCTCTCTCAGGCGATTCTCAAGCTCTACGCATTCGACAATATCGCCATCAATAGTCACTTTTACCGCGCCGTCAGCCACGACTCTGGCGATCATCCGGTGAGTTTTTAATGAAGGTAAACCAAGGCGTTTTGCAACATCTGCCTGAGTCAATCCTCCTACGTAGTGCAGCCATGCGGCCCGTAATGCAAGGGATTCGTCTGCGTCCGCCTGCGAGGAAGAGTGTTTCATGGATTACCTCAAAGACTACACTTTCATTTGATTGCGTGAACTACCGTTACCGCTCTGGCCGCTTCTGCGCCTTTCTTGATGAAATGCTGAGTGTAGAAGTCAGTAAACTCTTTCTCAGGCTGGAAATTATGTGGGGTCAGAGAAACCGAGAATACCGGCACGTCAGTTTCAAGCTGAACCTGCATCAGACCGCTAACAACCGCCTGCGCCACAAACTCATGACGATAAATGCCGCCGTCTACCACTAATGCGGCACAAACGATGGCATCAAAATCGCCACGTTTTGCCAGGCGTTTAGCCAGCAGAGGCATCTCAAACGCCCCCGGAACGTCAAAGACTTCAAGCTCATACGCGTGTTGATTGCTCTCGAGATACTGCTTAAAGCCTACCAGCGTCTGGTTAACAATATCGGCATGCCAGTTAGCTTTAATATAGGCAATCTTAATAGCGGCGGTCATAAAAACTCCAGTAAAGGTTTCGAAGATATCATCATTATAATCAAGGGGATCGCCCTTATCATCAACGACACAATGCGGTTATAGCAATAAATGCTCGCAGCCCGTATCAATATGCGGCGCCCAGAATGCCACACTTTCGGCAATTTCTGCGACAACTTGTCGGTCATTCGGCTCACGCTCTTTAAAACTTAGCTCAAGACAAATCTCGTTATCTTGTGCCCCCCCGTTAGCAAACGCCTTGAGTAGCGGCTCGGGTTGAATGCGGCCGTTCACATTATACTGCGCAGTAAAGGGGCGATGACCACCTTTATCTAACATACTTTGCTTAATATGGATAATTGGCGAATAGCGAGGCACCGTTTCGGCCCAGACATAAGGATCGTAATCCCCCGGATTAGCCGAGGTAACGTCGCCGTGATCGATATCCGCCATCATCCACATCGGGATAGGCAGACTGGCATCGGTTAGCCATTTTTGCAGATCCAGACTGGCCTGAATGGTTTCGCCAAACTCGCGGCCAATGCTCATAGGTTCCCAAAACAGGAACTCAAGCCCGGCGGCTTTCGCGTGCTCCGCCACTTCCCGCCAACATTCTAGCGCGGTATTTTGCAGTGCTTCGCGCCGCTGGGTATAGTCAAAATCTTGATAAGTAAAGATAGCAAATTGCGAACCCACCGACTTGCCGCCCAAATCGGCGATAATATCCGCAAAAATTTTAAACCAGTCAATATAGTAACGGCGCACGCTGGCATCGGGATGACCAAAATGGTTAAGCCGCCCGTAAGGCCCGGTCATGCCCGACGTGACTCTCACCCCAGTCTGATTCATGGCAAGTTTCATCCGCCGAGTCAGGCTGCGTATAGTCGAAGCAGGCCAGGAAGGATTGATAAACTCGTGCGTAAGCTGTAAATCGCGAATGCGAATATCACGCGCCACGGTATGAATCAAATCTTCTGGCTCGGCAAAGCGATTAACCAGCGGATTGGTATTTAACGACAGAGTCAGTGCCATGTTGCCTCCTGCCTAGCCTGCATTAGCGTGCAAAATAATCGGGGATGCGAAACCAGGTTTTGCTCAAACCACTGTTCAAAAGCCCGAATCTGTTCACGCGTGAGATGCAAACCGTGCTTGGTGCGGCGAGTCAAAATATCTTCAGCGCGCTGCGCCCACTCGCTGTTAACCAGATAACGCGCCTCGGCCTCATAGAGATTACCGCCAAAGTGTTGCCCCAACTCGGCCAGCGAAGCCGCACTGCCAATCAGGTTACCGGTGCGCGAACCATACAGTCGGCCATAGTGTTTGCGCAGCGGCTGCGGCAGCCACGGATAATCGTTTTTAAGTTTTTCGATGAAAGTCTCGAAATCGGCATTCTCGATTTCACCGCCCGGCAGCACGCTTTCGCGAGTCCAGTCCGGCCCCATATTTGGCAGATAAGCTGCGACACGCTGCATCGCGTGCTCGGCCAGCTTGCGGAAAGTGGTAATTTTGCCGCCAAATACGTGCAGCAGCGGCGCGCCACCTTGCGTATCGAGATCGAAAACATAGTCGCGCGTAACGGCAGAAGGATTGCCCTTGCCATCGTCGAATAATGGCCGCACGCCGGAGAAATGGCGGATGACATCGTCACGGCGCAGTTTGACTTTGAAGTAACGATTTACCGCGTCCATCAGATACTGAATTTCGCTTTCATCCGCTTCAACCTCTTCGGCGCGTCCTTTATAAGGAATATCGGTAGTGCCGATCAGCGCCTTATCCCCTTCATAAGGATTGATAAAGATCACGCGTTTGTCGTGGTTCTGCACCAGATAAGCCTGCTGCCCTTCCCAGAATTTCGGCACAATAATGTGCGAACCTTTAACCAGCCGCACGTTGCGTGAACTGGTGGTGTGCGTGACTTGTTTGACAATATCCAACACCCACGGCCCAGCGGCATTAATGAGCACCTTGGCGAATACCGTGCGCATCTCACCGCTTTTTTCATCACGCAGCGCCACTTCCCATTTGTCTTTACCGCGTTTGGCAAACACGCAAGTGGTGCGCGTTAAAATAGTCGCGCCCTTCTCTTTCGCGCCCAGCGCGTTTAGCGTCACCAGCCGCGCATCGTCTACCCAACAGTCGGAATACTCAAAACCGCGATGATAACTGTCGAGCAATGGCGTGCCTTCCGGACTACGGTCCAGATTCAAGGTGCGCGTGCCGGGGAGTTTTTTGCGCCCTCCGAGATGGTCATAAAGGAATAGTCCCAGCCTAACCAGCCACGCGGGCCTGTCTTGCGGGCTATGCGGCAACACAAAGCGCATCGGCCAGATGATATGACAAGCGGAATTAAGCAACACCTCGCGCTCGATCAACGCCTCACGCACCAGCCTAAACTCGTAATATTCCAGATAACGCAGACCGCCGTGCACCAGCTTGCCGGAACGCGATGAAGTGCCCTGTGCCAAATCATCTTTTTCGCACATCAGCACTGACAGCCCACGCCCTGCGGCATCTCGGGCGATACCGGCACCGTTAATCCCGCCGCCAATCACCACCACGTCATATTGTTCAATATCGCTCATCGGTTACTCCTTGCAGGCGCGATGCTGCGCCGCCTGATTAATAGACTGCAATTCGGACCACACGGGCGGCAGGATTTCACGGGTTTGCTGATAGGTGTCGAACAGCCGATTGTAATGGCTGACCAACTCCGGCGCGGGTACTTCTAGCTTACCCAGCAGCGGCGTGACCCAGGTCGCAATGCAGCTGTCCATATCCGGATACGCACCGATAGCCACCGCGGCCATCATCGCCGCCCCGGCTGCGCCGGCTTCATCACGCACGCTGACCCGCACTGGCGCGCCAACGCAGGCCGATAATATTTGCCGCAACTGCGCCGAACGCACCGCGCCGCCGGACAACCGCAACTCATGCGGGGCAACGTCAGACATCGCCCGATAACAGTCGCGCGCCGCCATGCCAATTCCTTCGATAACTGCCCGGAGTAAATCGGCATAACCGTGGCTATAACGCAGGCCGATAAAACTGGCGCGAGCGTCAGCATTCACAAACGGCCCTCGCTCCCCGGCAAGTGAGATATAAGGGTGATAAAGCAGTCCATCGGCATGCGTTTTGCTCAGCCATTGGTCGATATGCCTGACCAGCGTGGGGTGATCCGCCGTGCCGCCAAACTCTTCAATCAGCGTCAGCGTCATATTAAGCAGCCAGTCGAGATTCAGCGCGGCGGCCATATTGGTTTGCATCTGCGTAACCTGGCAGGCAATCGGCAAGGTCATGACATAGCCCGTTTGCTCAGCGTTGAGGATAACCTCGCTGGAATGTACCGAGCGCATGTGCACGCCGGTCGAGCCAAGAATCGAGCAGCCGGTACTGTTATTTCGATGTGCCTGATCCCCCGTCGAGGCCGCGCTGGTATGCACACCTGCACCCAGTCCAGTCATCACCATATCGACATACCCGAGGCACACTGGCGTCCCTGCTACTAGCCCAATCGCCTCTGCCGCTTCAGGAGTTAACGGATGAGTTATCTGCGATCCATCGACGATTTCCGGCAGCAGATAAGCCCGGTCACTCAGCCCCAGAGCTTCTATAACTACTTGTTCATAACCACGATGGCGGAAGTTGCCAAAGGTGAAACTGGCTTCGGAAGGGTCAGTGGCGCGCACGCCGGTAAGATTGAGGTACAGCCAGTCTTTACAGTGCATCGCCGCCTCTGCGCGGTCGAGTTGTTCACGATGATGCACATTCATATACGCCAGCTGCGCGCCCTGCTGACAGGTATTAAGCCCGGTTCCGGTTGCGACGAATCGCTGACGAGAAAGCTCAGAACGTTCGAGCTGTTTCACCGTGTCGGCGGCGCGAGCGTCGAGCCAGATCCACGCATCACCAACCGGGCGATTATCTTTACCCACCAGCCAGGTGCCGTCGCCCTGTGCCGTAACCGCCAACGCGACAACCCTTGAAGCCAGCCCCTCGATGTCATCACCCAGTTTGCGAATAGCGCCAACGCAGTCGTGCCAGGTTTGATCCATTGACTGCAACGCCGATCCGTCTTCACCGCGCTGATAGGTATTTCTGACCGATGCACACCCTAACTGTTGACCTTCAAGGTCGAACGCGACGGCTTTTACCACCGAGGTACCGGAGTCAATGCCGAGAATAATGTCGCGGTTATCCATGTATTACTCCCGAGGTTTGGAAAGCAAGGAAACATATCACTAAGCTAACATAGAGAATGAATTAAATTTCATATCAAATAAAATTTTTCAATTCAGTTAGCGTTGCCGATCACATTTTTGTTGCATAAATGATCACATTTGGCGGGAAAGTCTTTATTGTCTATTAACCAGCAGGTGATGAACAGCAGATATCAGGCCATGATTAGCCTGAATTAGCGGAAAGAGATCCAGATCTCCAACAGGAAATAAAGTCTCAGAAGCAATTGACAGACATCAGGCCAGGCAACATTTTTAATGTTAACTCTCGACTGATTTATAACATTACAACTCCTGATAAATGCGATTAGATATGATATTAATCACACAAATAGTGTGATTTAGCTTAAACCAGGCAGTCACTATGAGGTCAACGCTATGTCCACCCTTTCCACCTTTTCACATCAGGTCACCCCGAGAACCTTAAAAAGGTGGGGCATTACGCTAGCCGCTACCCTCGCGGTACTGATTGTCATCGGCCTGAATACGAAAGTGGTAAAAATCGGCTCCGCAGAAGACACCGCCGAGCAGGCCTTTGCGCCAGACAAATACGGCGAAAAAGCGTTTCCAGGAATTCAGAAAAACGTCGAGGGCCGTGCGGTCGATGTCGTTACGCTGGCCACGGCGCTGAATGCTGACGCCAATGCTGCGAAAATTAAATACGGTATCGGCGACGACCTGCCAGTATTTTCAGTTTCCTTAACAGGCGTGGTGGGCGATGGCCAATCAGGGATTTATCAGGTCAAGGTTGCTGGCCTGCCAGATGACCTCAAAATCCGTCTGCAAACTGGCCCGGCCATTAACGGCACCGACCTGCGCGATGCGACCGGCACCATTCAGTTTGGCGATTTCACGAATCAGATTGAGTACCAGAACGCGGGTTCCGGCATTAATCGTGAGATGAAAAGGCAAGTGTTAAGCAAAATAGACACTGCCCATTTAAGTGGAAAAACCGTCAAAGTCACCGGTGTCTTCCGCTTGCTTAATCCTAAAAACTGGCTGGTTACGCCGGTAGAGATGGTTATCCAATGAAGACTGAACAGTTTTTAGCAAGCCTTGCCGGCGGCGGTGAAATCGTGCTGTCGGCACGGAATGTCAGCAAGGTTTACGGCTCCACGCACGCGCTGAAAGACGTTGATTTTGATATTCGTCGCGGCCAGGTAACCACTCTATTTGGCGAAAACGGCGCGGGAAAATCGACTTTGATGAAAATTCTTTCCGGCGTGGTTACGCCAAGCTCCGGCCAAATTCTCCTTAACGGCGAGCCGGTAACCTTTACGTCAACCAATCAGGCGCGAGAATGCGGCATCTCCATCATTCATCAGGAGTTAAACCTCTCTCCCAATATGAACGTGCGCGACAACATTTTTGTTGGCCGTGAGCTTCATCACGCCACTGGAGTGAATTTCGCCGAAGAAGAACGGATCGCCCGTGAATTGATGGAGGAGCTGGAAGAAGAGATCGATCCCTTGACGCTGGTAGAAGATTTACGTCTCGGCCAGCAGCAGATAGTCGAGATCGCCCGCGCACTATCGGTTAAATCACGCATCCTCATTATGGACGAGCCAACTTCAGCGCTGAGTGCGGTAGAGGTCGAAGTGCTGTTCAAGATAATCCGCGATCTCACCAGCCGTGGCGTGGCGATCGTCTACATCTCTCATCATCTCGAGGAGGCGCTGGAAATCACCGATCGCGCCGTGGTATTGCGCGACGGCGTGATGACCGCCTACGCCAAACGCGATGATATCGATTTACAGTGGATCGTCCGCAATATGGTGGGCGAACATTTTGACCTGGGTTCACCGCCGAGCGGCTACGAATTTGGGCAGCCTGCATTGCAGGTAAAAGATCTGACGGTGAAAGGCCCGACCGGCATCAAGGTGGTCGACAACCTGTCACTGGAAGTACGCGCCGGGGAAATTGTTTGTATCTACGGCCTGATGGGCGCAGGACGCACGGAGTTGATGGAATGCATCGCCGGTCGTGCTCGCGCCGAGAAAGGCAGCATCACCTTAAATAATAAAGAAATATCAGCATTAAGTATCGCCGACAGAATAGAGAACGGTTTGGCCCTGGTGCCGGAAGACCGTCAACGCGATGGGCTAATTCAGACCATGACTGTCGGTGAAAATTTGTCTCTTGCCAGCATCGGGGAATTTATAAAAAGAATGGTGTTGTCGCCCAAACGTGAAAAACAGCTGGTTGACGAATCCATTCGCAATGTCACGGTAAAAACCTCCGGCGGCGAGGCCACAATTGGCTCGCTGTCCGGCGGCAATCAGCAAAAGGTGGTGATCGGCAAAATGCTGGCCACACATCCGAAAGTGATCCTGCTAGATGAACCCAGCAGGGGAATTGATATTGGCGCCAAGGCCGAAGTTTTCAGGCTGCTGGCCGAGAACGCTAAAAAAGGGTTGGCCGTTGTTTATTCTACCTCGGAAGTCGGTGAGTGTCTGAGCGTGGCCCATCGCATTGTAGTCATGAGTAAAGGGCATATTTCAGCGATTTTCGATGCTAATGCCACTAAAGAACAGATTATGGCCGCCTCGGGCGAATCGCTGGTTGCCTGACTCGTAGAATTAAAGCTTCACACCTAAGGGGGAGCAAAAATTATGAACAACAGAATTCACGCCTTGAGCACTGCGCCTGCACCAGCCGAAAAGGGGAAGAAAAAATCTGCTCATCGCGGTTTTAACCTTGCCAGGCTGCTGCTGGAAGGCCGCGCCTTCTTTGCTTTGCTGCTGATTATCATCGTATTTTCGATTCTGTCGCCGAACTACTTTGAATCCGCCAACTTTCTGACCATGGCCTCGCACGTGGCGATTTTCGGGCTGCCAGCTATTGGCATGCTATTGGTTATCCTGAACGGCGGCATCGACCTTTCAGTAGGCTCGACGCTGGGTCTGGCAGGCGTTTTTGCCGGATTTCTGATGCAGGGCGTTAATCTGCAAGCGTTTGGGGTGATCCTCTATTTCCCGGTGTGGGCAGTGGTAATTTTAACCCTTGTTATGGGTGCCGCCGTGGGTTTGATTAATGGCGTGCTGGTCGCAGTATTTCGCGTTCCGGCTTTCGTTGCAACGCTGGGTTCGCTGTATGTCGCTCGCGGTTTTGCCTTATTAATGACCAATGGCTTGACCTACAACAAACTTTCCGGCGAGCAGGCTCTGGGTAATACCGGATTTGACTGGCTCGGTTTCAACCGCATTTTCAATATTCCAATTGGCGTTTTGACTCTTATCGTGATTGCTCTGGCCTGCGGTTTTCTGCTCAGCCGCACTGCGTTTGGTCGCTGGCTCTATGCTTCGGGCGGTAACGAACGCGCCGCCGACCTCTCCGGCGTGCCGGTTAAACGAGTTAAAATTTCCGTTTACGTGCTCTCGGGCGTTTGTGCCGCGATTGCCGGATTAGTACTCTCTTCTCAGCTGACCTCGGCAGGCCCAACGGCCGGAACCAGCTATGAACTCACCGCCATCGCTGCCGTAGTTATCGGCGGTGCGGCGTTAACCGGCGGTCGCGGCAATGTGCGTGGAACCTTGCTCGGCGCATTTGTTATCGGCTTTCTTTCCGATGGACTAGTCATCATCGGCGTGTCTGCCTACTGGCAAACCGTATTCACCGGGGCGGTAATCGTACTGGCCGTATTGCTTAATACCTTGCAATACGGACGACGCAGTAAGTGATTATTAATAGTAAAGAACAGCAGTAAGTCACTCATAAAAAACACAAAAATCTTACCCTACCACAATGGAGTATCTAACATGTTCCATAACAGCAAACGTTACCTCGTGATTGCCGCCGTCGCCGCCATGACCGTGTTCGCTACCCCATCATGGGCGGCGAAAGGCCTGATGACGATCATTGTCAACGATCCGTCCAACCCTTATTGGTACACAGAGGGGCAAGTCGCCAAGGCGCAGGCTGAAAAACTCGGCTATTCCGCGACGGTCAGCGCGCACAAAGGCGATACCAATACCGAAAGCCAACTTATTGATACGGCGATCACTAATAAATCCAAAGCGATCATTCTTGACCCGGCCAACGCCGACGGATCGGTAGGATCGGTGAAAAAAGCCATCGCGGCGGGTATTCCGGTATTCGTCATTAATGCAGAGCTGAACCAGAGCGGTCTGGCGAAGGCACAATTAGTTTCCAACAATGCGCAAGGTGCCGCACTGGGTGCTCAGGAATGGGTAAAAGCGGTGGGCGATAGTGGTAATTATGTCGAGCTACTCGGTTCGCAGTCTGATAATAATGCCGCGACTCGTGCTAACGGTTATGACACCGTTCTGTCGCAGTATCCAGACCTGAAACAAGTGGCAAAAGAAGTGGCTAACTGGGATCGCACCCAAGGCTATAACAAAATGCAGTCCATGCTTCAGGCACATCCTGATATTAAAGGGGTCATCAGCGGTAACGACGAAATGGCGCTGGGAGCAATTGCCGCTTTGAAAGAAGCCGGTAAGCTGAATCAGGTTAAAGTTGGCGCATTCGATGGTTCGCCTGATGCTGTTGATGCAGTCAAAGCCGGTACGCTGGCTTATACCGTGATGCAGCCTGTAGCCGTATTCGCTGCGAAGGCGATTGATGAAGCCGATACCTTCCTGAAAACCGGCAAAACCGGTGCGAAGCAAGAAAAACAGCTGTTTGACTGTGTATTGATTAATAAAGACAACGTTGCGAAATACACCTCGGCGTTTAAATTGTCCGAATAATCGTTACTCAGGCGTTTAACTCACCGTGATGTCAGGTTTTTTTACTCCGCTGATTTGCCAAACGGGTAAATCAGCGCTGTAATAGGCCCGCTTTACTCAGGACACCCCGCCCTGCTCGTGGCCAGGGGTGACGTTAATTCGTCTTTTGGATATCACTATGGCCCAGGCTCCTCAAAATAATGCTGTCGACGTTTTTATGGCCGAAATACTGCCTAGCGACAGTCGTCAGGCCAGACAGCTTGCGCGCCGTCAGTTAATCGTCGAAGCCGTGATGGGCGAAGGGGCGATTCGCATAGAAGATATCACCGATCGCTTTAGTATTAGCCTGATGACGGCCCATCGCGATATTGACGAGCTGGTCGAGCGTGGATTGCTGAGAAAATCGCGCGGCGTGGTCTCGGCAACGTCCACCAGCCTTATCGAATCCAGCGACATTTACCGCTCAACCCGCCAGCTAGAAGAAAAATGCGCACTCGCCGAAGTGGCGGCAGGTTATATCGAACCGGGCCAGGCCATATTTTTCGACGATTCCACGACCGTATTACAGATGGCGCGCTATCTGCCTTCGAAAGCGCCATTAACGGTTATTACCAATTCTCTGACCGTGATGAGTGAACTGAAAGAGATGCGCGATATCACGCTGATGGGACTTGGCGGCCAATTCTACAACTGGTGCAACGCCTTTATGGGCCAGATGACGCGTAAAGAAATCGGCAACTTACAGGCAGATATGTTTTTCGTCAGCATGTCGGCGATTATTGACGATCGGGTTTATCATCAGTCTGCCGAGATGGTCGAAACCAAGCGCGCGATGTTTGAATCCTCAGAGAAACGCATTCTGCTGATCGACCACACGAAGTTTGAACGCCGCGCCCTGCATAGCTTCGCCCATCTCAGCGAATTCGACGTGGTGATTGTCAATCAGGGCACCCCGCTGCCGATTATCCAGCGCATGAAAGATCAGGGCGTCAACGTAGTAAT
This sequence comes from uncultured Gammaproteobacteria bacterium, assembly GCA_963747655.1. GTDB lineage: Bacteria > Pseudomonadota > Gammaproteobacteria > Enterobacterales > Enterobacteriaceae > Rouxiella. The sequence continues at coordinate 464,569 of CAVVFS010000003.1, forward strand.
CGCGCCGATGAAACCGGGGATTGGCATACCTGCGGCGATGTAGTAATTCATACTAAGGCGTATAAGATCAGCAGGTTAACCGTTATCCTGAAATCCGGGATACAGCGTCATTCCGCCGTCAACAAACAGTGTGGTGCCGTGAACATAGTCAGAGAGATCGCTCGCCAGCCACACGACAGCGTTAGCCACATCCTCCGGTTCGCCAATACGGCCGTAAGGCACCAGTTCGAGAATTTTTTTAGTACCATTCCCCGCTCTACTGCTGGCATTAATCGGAGTCGCTATCGCACCCGGCGCGACAGCATTAACCCGAATTTTTTCGCCGCCAATCTCCTGAGCAATACTGCGCATTAGCATGTCTACTCCGCCTTTAGAAGCAGCATAGTTAACGTGCCCACCCCATGGAATCACCTGATGCACGGAACTCATATGGATAATTTTCCCCAAGGCACGGCTGACTGAACGCTGACCCTGCTTGCGGAACTGGCGCAACGCAGCCTGAGCACAAAGAAACTGGCCAGTGAGATTAACTTCAAGCACCTTATTCCAGTCTGCTAACGTCATCTCGCCCACTTTGGCATCTCTCTGCAAGCCAGAATTCGAGACCAAAATATCCAAAGCCCCGAACTCTGCAATTGTCGCCTCGAACAGGCGTTCAACGTCTTCTTCCTGCGAGACATCGCCGCCAACTGCGATAGCCTGACCTCCGTGCTCACGAATTTTTGCCGCCAGCGCTTCGGCAGGTTCAGCGTGGCTATTATAATTTATCACCACGCTGGCACCTTCAGCAGCAAGACCCTCTGCGCAAGCATAGCCCAGGCCGGAACTTGCCCCAGTGACTAGCGCCACCTGATTATTCAGAGAAAGATTCATTTAGTAGCCTCTTTAATGTTTTCAGTCATTAAAGCGTAGTGCAATTTTTAAGCGAGTTATAAAAGTAATAACCGGAGGGATCTTTTTCTTACATTCAATCACAATTTTTCAAAGAACTGCCGGCGTTTGCTGTATGGTGCAAAACAGCTATTTTTTCACCCTCACTTTCAATACCCCTTTCACGCTTTCTTTCACCCGATCTCTCGCCCCATCCTAAATTGCTGCCAGCAGCCGATAATAATATCAGCGCTCCTCCCAATAGTTGTAATAAGGTAAATGAGTGGCCAAACATTATTTTATCGATTAATACGGCAACAATCGGATAAATAAATGACAGAGAACCTGCAACTGGCGTAGGAAGCTTTTGAATTCCGCCATACAGTAATTGATACATGATGCCCGTATGAAGAATGCCTAAAGTAATTATTGCTCCCCACTCCCCAAAAGATGCGGATAGATGAAAATCAGCCACAGGTAATAACATCAGCACACCTACAAAAACTTGTACCAAAGCAATTTGTTGTGGGGGTATACCTTTGAGATGGCGAGTTATTAATGCAGTTAGCGCATAAAAGAAGGCCGCGCCAAGTGCCATAATAATGCCGACTAACCAGCCAGAACCGGTTTCAGCCGAGAGCGAACTGAGTAGCACCAGCGCCATGCCAATAAATGCCGTTATCAACCATAGCCATTTTATGCGGCTGACTTTTTCGCCCAGAAATAACATGCTTAATAACACCAGCATCAGTGGTTGAGTATTATAGACCACCGTTGTTATCCCAATTGAAATACGGGAATAAGCCGAAAATAGCAGAAGCCAATTTATAACCAGCGCAACCCCACCTAATGCGGCAATTAAAACAACTTTAGGTGTCAGATGACTGCACCCGTTCCCTGCCCCTATTCCAAATAGAAACAATGCAATGGCACCAATCAGACAGCGAAAGAATACGACCGTTGTTACCGGCTGCCCACTGAACAATACGAAAGCCCCAATAGTGCCTGAAATTATCATTGCCGCGGTCATTTGTAGCGCACCGACTTTCAATTCTTTTTCCATTATTTACCTCCTGTTATCTATGCGATATTGTGCGAAGTTACGCATAACAAAAACAGTGGTAATATTAGGGTAAATATTCAATTTACCTTTTTTAATGAGGTTTCCATGCCTGATAGCCTTATCGATAATACAGACCGGCAAATTTTGGCTTATCTTGCTGAAGATGCAAGAATGTCTTTGAAAGTTCTTAGCACCAATGTGGGCCTGTCTTCACCCAGCACCGCGGAGCGAATTAAACGATTGGAAGAGCGTGGGATTATTGAAGGCTACGGTTTGCGAGTGAATCTTGCAGAGCTGGGGTTTATGCTGCAAGCCATGGTGCGCGTAAAACCACTGCCTGGCATGCTGCACAAAGTTGAGAAAATAATTCAGGCCATTCCTGAATGCGTTGAGTGCGACAAAATTACCGGTGATGACTGTTTTATTATGCGCCTGGTAATTCCAACTATTGGGCAGTTAGACGAAATTCTTGATGAACTCTCCGAGTATGCGCAAAGTAATACGTCAATCGTGAAAAGTAGTCCGGTAAAACGTCGATTACCCAGGTTATAGCAATGAGATTAGCAATATTTTAAATGGCAATCAGCACAATGGCTGACTGCTATTTAATAGCTCGTTTATCTGACACCGACTTTATATCAAATAAAGAAAGTCGGTAAATGCTAAAAGACTTCGGCCACTTCACGCTCTACAAGTTGTGAGGCGGTCAGAGTCATCTGTTCAGCCATGCTGTCTAGCAGCTCAAAGCGACGGCGATATTCAGCTCGTTTTTTGCTCGGAATATTTTCTAGCAACTTGCGCTCCGGCATAATCGGCAAATTCCACAGCCTTTTATTTTCTTTCGAGCCACCCAAGGATTCCCAAAACTCGTCATAGCTAGCATGAAAATGACGCCCCTTGCTCATTCGGTAACGCAATGCGCGAAAAACATGCCCGTCGTTACTCACACCATAAATAGTGCTAATTGAAGTGCGAGCAGCCAGCAGCCAGATAAACTCCATCAGAAGTCGCTTTGGAAAAATCCCATGGCAATTACGGGTTGCATCCTTAATAACATCGTGTGTTATATGACGCCTTGGCCCCTGAAGACCGCCAATCATCAAACACCATTTCTCTTTAATTTCTAGGATGCTAAACGTTAGACTGGCTAGCAAATCATTATTGCTATCACGAATCCATAACGTCGTTTCCCCTTCACGATCGGCTTTGTGCGCACAGGAGGCTAATAGCGTGAAATATGATTCACCCTTCCCGGCAAGTCGAATCAGCTCAACCTCTTCGGTGGAAGTAAATGCCTTGGCAAATCGCGGGTCTGGCAATGTATCGATATAGCGATAGTAATCGACTATTGCTGCGGAACGCTGGCGTGCACTCAGCCCAAGAACCAAATATTGGCGGTGTGGCTTGCTTGGCAACGTAATTTGCGCGTTCAACAAGTAATTGAAATCATCACGCTGAGCCAGATTTTGCAGCATATTGCGCGTTGGCCCTAAATAGAGCGCGGTCCGAATCATAAACTTGAAGCGATAATTTCTCTTCTTCCAGATTAACCCAGGAGTTAATTTCCCAGTAATCAGGTCAGAAATGATGCTGGTGCGCGACGATGCTAATTCTTTATGTTTCATAATACCAATACTATTAGGTTCTAATTCTGTGATATCCACAGAAAAAAGAGTGAACACAGCGACAATCCATTACTCTTTAATTTCTATAAAAATCAAAGAGTAATACCTTCGATACCGTTCGTTAAAATCTTAATAAAGGTAGATTTTCAGACGCAATTAACCTATGAATTTATGTTCAATAGTTAATGAGTTATCTGCTTATTGTCTTTAGATACTGATGATGACTTTACGGTGCGACATAAGTTGTTACTTTAACACTGCATGTCGGGTATCTATGAGACGAAGTGACTGTGGTTTATATTGTGTTTATGTTTGATGCAGAGAGAGCATTAAAAAGCTTTTTTCTGACCGCGAAATCCACCTTTCAACCAATGATGCGGGATAGATTGATTCAGAATGCACAAAATCAGGTTTTGCAATCACGGCTATTTTAGACGAGTTGTGCAGGAGTCTAAAATAACCGTTTGTCCTAACGTCGAATTATAGGAATTATCTTTATCTTTCAAGCCTGAACATTATGCTCTTCTTTACTAGTCGCCAATTGGTAACGTGGGGAAGGATTCGAGCCACCGAGTTGCGAAGACATAGCAACGCGTGCGGCTTCATAACTGTTCCATACATCGCCATCTTGCAGTACAGGGATTGTGATGACTTCCCCCAGATCTAAACCGACAAGCGCGGCATCAACCAAAATCTCCGGCTTCATGACAATATGCGGAGGAAGTTCACTAACATGTTTCCCTGCCAGCTCCCAGAAATCTGTTTCTGTCGCAGCAGGCAGAACCGCCTGAATACGAACACCCTGCGCAGCAAGCTCGTGCTGCAAGGATTGGCTGAAAGCGGTCACAAAAGATTTACTGGCACCATAAACCCCGTTTAACATCTCAGGCGCAATACCGACAACCGAAGATATATTGATAATCGTGCCGGTTCCGCGTGAAACAAAAGCGGGAGCAACCGCATAAGTCAGACGAGTTAACGCAGTAATATTCAGCTCGATCAACTGGTCCATTGCGTCCACATCTGTATAAAGCAAAGGCTTGATTGCGCCAAGCCCTGCATTATTTACCAACATGGTAATGCTTGAGTCTTCACGCAAAATTTTCTCGACCTTGGCTAGCTCGGCCTTATTGGTCAAATCGGCAGCAACGACTTCAATATTACGCCCCGTTTCAGCCGTTAATTTACTGGCAAGCGCGTTTAGTTTTTCCTCATTGCGGGCGAGGATAATAAGATCATAACCACGTCGGGCAAGCCTGTCCGCATAAACCGCGCCGATACCGGTTGAAGAGCCAGTGATAAGGGCAACACCTTTGCTTGATTGATTAGACATTTGTTTTCGCTACCTTTTCAGATTGAGCCAGTGAATGGCTGATGAAACAAATGTAATCGAACTAGATAATGACTTAAATGTCGTATATGTTACCTTTTTAGGACACATTTAAATTTAAAGGAAAACGCATCATGCAGCGCCTGGGATTTGTCGTTTTCGACGGTTTTCAATCAATGAGTTTTGCTGCTCTTTCGGTATTTGAGCTGGCGAACTTTATGACTGGCAAAGTGCTATATGAGATGCACTTTATTTCTGAAAATGGTGGCCTTGTTCGTTCATCAACCGGCATGGTTATCAGCTCTGAACCTTTTGGCGATATCCTTTATGACACTGTGCTGATAGGCGGCGGCCTGACTATTCTGGAAAATGCGCCAGAAGGCCTGCTTTCATTTATTCGTAAAGCTTCTGAGCACTCCCGTCGTGTCGCTTCGATATGTACCGGATCTTTTATTCTGGCAGAAGCGGGGATTTTAGACGGCAGGCGTGTGACCACACATTGGCTCCACGCGCGCGAACTTCAGGCACGGTATCCACAGGTAAAATTGGAAGAAGACCGGATTTTTCTAACAGATGGTCACGTGTGGACATCGGCAGGCATGACCGCGGGTATCGACCTCGCTCTGGCACTGGTCGAGAAAGATCTCGGAGTCGAAATTGCTCACTCAATTGCGCAAAAACTGGTGGTTTATCATCGACGAGCAGGTGGGCAATCGCAACATTCGGCACTGCTTGAACTCGAAGCCAAGTCAGACCGCATCCAAAATGCTCTGGCTTATGCAAAACAGAATCTTCATACCGCGTTGTCGGTAGAACAGTTAGCTGAAGCTGCACATTTAAGCCCTCGGCAATTCAGCCGCGCCTTTCGGGCCGAGACAGGGCAATCACCCGCAAAAGCCGTTGAAAACTTGCGCCTCGAAGCAGCCAGGCTAATGATGGAACAGACTCGCCATTCGGTTGATACAGTGGCACAGCAAACAGGTTTTGGAGATCGCCGTCGCTTACGACAAGCCTTCTTGCGCGCTTTTGGTCAACCGCCGCAAACCATCAGACGCAACGCCCGCACGGATGATTTGGCGCAGGTTGAATAGAAGATTCAAAACTAGCAATGCTATAGGGGATTATATCTGTTGGCATGTAGATAAAAGTAGATAAAATAAGTCGTTCGGTTCCGGACTGGATTTATGCGCTATCTTCCTCCATATAAAAATGCTTTCCCTAATAATTTTTCAATTAGAAGATTCTATATTTCTTTTGGCCATTTTATAAAAAGCTGGTGATGTTACTTTAAAATTAGATGACTTATTTTTATTAACTGCCTTAGGGTCAGAACTTTAATTAGGAGGAATAAATTCTTAGCTACCTTCTTAAATAATAAATAACCCAGCACGGTGTGGGTTATGAGCGTTTTTAATACTTACTTATAGCACTTCAAGCCAAATGTTTTCATAAAATTCTCATCAGAAATAACGAAATAGGAAAAAGGTGTTCTGTCGGCGTAGAACTTATTCCCGTCCCTTTTAAGATATATACTTTCCCCAACTACCGATCCGTCATCAGCCTTTCTTAGTTCTAAATAATACTGAATATCAAATTGGTTTGTATCAACACTTCCCCGCATTGCAGTGGTAACTGTCCTATTTAACTTCGCACAAGTGGTCAAATAGTTATAGAGATTCTTCCCATCACTAAGCGTGACAAGCTTAGAGAAATACAAAGCTCTATAAAATGATGTTGTGTACACATCCAGTGATTCTTTATCATCACGAATGTCTTGATCTGGGTCGTATTTTATTTTTTTTAAATCTGGATACTTTCTCATTATAAATAAATCAAATTTATTCCCATATTGATCTGTCGTTCCTATAGCCCCCTCCTGGGCACTTTGTGGGGCGGTAACATAAACCCCTTGAGGTATTACAGGCATATCATCAGGGATGTAATCAGCAGGAACATCCTCTGCAGCGAAGCTACCGAAAGATACAGCCATTAAAAAAAATGTAAAAATCCTCTTCATACCTCTGCCCCCTCAATTTAAGTTTTCTGATATTAGCATCAGAGAGATGTAAGGCAACGAATGGGCTCAATCAATCCAGAGAACGCCAAAGTGTACAAAGTTGTTCGCATAGCTATAAATAAAACGGCACGCAAAGCACTAAGGAACAGGCAGGTAAGAATTCCCTATGGGTGTTTCTGCATATGAAAATCAAGTAATCATAGAACAGGCAAGCAAAATTGACTCACATTTGAGCGGTAACGACACAAATACGACACACGAGGAAAGTTGGGGGGGATTAAAACAATTTTTAGCTCGAAAAAGTCCCAAAAATGTCTCAGTCGAGTTTTACACAAGAGGTGGGAAACGCGTAACTCATTGATTTTTAATGGTACGCCCTACAGGGCTCGAACCTGTGACCTACGGCTTAGAAGGCCGTTGCTCTATCCAACTGAGCTAAGGGCGCATTAGACTGCTAAAAGGCAGTACAGCGGACTCGGATTATACGGGCCATCGATGTCGAGTCAATGGCTTTCGCGCTTACTGCTTAATGCCTGAGCAATTTTGACTCATTTTTCCTAAAATTGACGGCGAGAGCTATGAAATTAAATATATTTCAATATTTAGAGCGAACGCCGCCAACCAAAAATGCAGGAAGTTTCTTGTCCCCTACTCGGCAATTAACACTCTGAGCATTATAAATCGCTATTAAAGGCGTTAAAGATAACCTTGGCCGAGGCGTCGAAGGCTGCTTGCTCACCGGCATCAAGCTCGGGTTTAAGGACTTTAACAATGCCCTTGCGACCAATAATTGCCGGTTGACCAATATAAACTTGTCTTTCATCATCCCAGGCAGCAACCGGATATACACTCTGTGCGTCAGATAACACGGCATCTATCAGTCGAGCAGTAGCAGTGGCGATGCCAAAACTGGTCCAGCCTTTGCCCTGCAAAATTTCCCATCCACCAGCGCGAACCGAGGATTCAAGCGCCGTCCAATCCGGCTGATTTTCTCCTGCCAGTTCTCTGACTGGGCAACCGCCGATATTCACCGTACTCCAGGCGACAAACTGTGATTCGCCGTGCTCGCCCATCACATAGCCATTCACGCTTTTTGGATCGACGTTAAAGTATTCTCCAACGACACGCTTCATGCGCGCAGTGTCCAATGAGGTGCCGGTTCCGAATACCTGGTTTTTGGGCAATTCACTCGTTTGTTGAATAGTCTGGGTGATGACATCACACGGGTTGGTGATATTAATAATGACGCCATCAAAGCCGCTAGCCATCAATTTGGGAATGACTTCTCGGGCAGCAGCGCGAGTTTCAGCCAGTTCCTCAAGGCGGTCTTCTCGTAGCATTGTTTTAGGGCCCACGGCGATAACAACCACGTCTGCGTCGCCCAATGCGCTGTAATCGTTATGAATTACCGTAGTCCGTGAGGCAGTAAACGATGCCATATCGCGCAATTCCAGCGCCTGAGCAGTCGCCTTATTTTCATTTTCATCGACTATCACCAGGATATCGCACAGTCCCTGCGTCACGAGTGAAAATGCAGTATCAGCGCCAACGTGGCCTGCTCCAATAATTCCCACCTTACGGGTCATAGCCGTGTTTCCTTTTAAAATATGGCTTAAAAACGTCAAAAGTGTGCGGGTCTTTTATTCACTTATAAAACGCATAACTCACGCGACTGTCACGGTTTTTTAGGGTTTAGTATTAAAAATAATACTCATCTGCTTATAATCTGCCCAGCTAATTATGATTCAACGCCTGACAGCGGGCGCGGGTTCTGACAAAATAGAGGGATTCCCCCGCATTTTATTAATTGATGGATTTATCCCCAGATGGCAGCAAAGATTATTGACGGTAAAACGATTGCGCAGCAGGTCAGAAGCGAAGTCGCTGAAAAAGTAAAGCAACGCATCGCGCAGGGTAAACGCGCTCCAGGACTGGCCGTTGTGCTAGTCGGTGAAAATCCGGCATCACAAATTTATGTCGCCAGCAAACGCAAAGCCTGTGATGAAGTCGGCTTCCTTTCCCGTTCATACGATTTGCCTGCTACCACTACCGAAGGCGAGCTGCTGGAGCTTATCGATCAGTTGAATAACGACGACGCAATCGATGGCATTTTGGTTCAGCTGCCTCTGCCGGCGGGTATCGACAACGTTAAAGTTCTGGAAAATATTCATCCAGACAAAGACGTCGATGGTTTCCATCCTTACAACGTGGGTCGCCTGTGCCAGCGCGCGCCTAAGTTGCGTCCTTGTACTCCTCGCGGCATTGTTACGCTGCTTGAGCGTTATAATATTGATACTTTCGGCCTGAATGCGGTGGTTATTGGCGCATCGAATATCGTCGGTCGTCCAATGAGCATGGAGCTGTTACTGGCGGGTTGCACTACCACCGTGACTCACCGTTTCACTAAAAATCTGCGTCATCACGTAGAAAATGCCGATTTATTGGTCGTTGCCGTAGGTAAACCGGGCTTTATTCCGGGCGAATGGATCAAACCAGGCGCTATCGTGATTGATGTGGGTATTAACCGTCTGGAAAGTGGTAAAGTAGTCGGAGATGTAGAATTTGAATCGGCTTCTGAACGTGCTTCGTTCATTACGCCTGTTCCTGGTGGCGTTGGTCCTATGACCGTTGCTACACTTATTCAAAATACCTTGCAGGCTTGCGAGGAATATCACGACGTGAATACTCACTAAGACAGGATTGAATGGAAACTTTTTTTCTCGAATCTCACCCGCACGTTGAACTCTGCGATCTGCTCAAATTTATGGGCTGGTGTGAGAGCGGTGCAGCAGCTAAAGCGGTGATCGCGGAAGGCCAGGTTAAAGTCAACGGTAAGGTTGAAACCCGTAAACGTTGCAAAATTCTGGCTGACCAACAGGTCGAATTCGCCAGCAGCAAGATGGTCGTTAAAGCCTCCCAGTAATCAGGCTGACCTATTGCGATAAAAAACGGCGGTTAAGCAATTAACCGCCGTTTTTTTATTAGCTTAGACTAGGGAAAAGCTATGATTTATTTGCGACGCCAGGTTGTACCAGAGGCACCATCTTCCAAAACAATACCCATTTCATTTAAACGATCGCGCGCCTGGTCGGCCATCGACCAGTTTTTAGTTGCACGAGCGTCGTTACGCTGTTTAATAAGCGCTTCAATTTCAGCGACTTCGCCGTTATCGTCAGACTGAGCACCCGATTGCAGGAATTGCTCTGGATCCTGAGCCAGCAGGCCCAACACGCCAGCAAGACGACGCAATTCGGCAGCAAGGCCATTAGCCGCTTCTGGGTTCTCACTCTTCAAGCGGTTGATATCGCGAGCCATATCAAACAGCACTGAATAAGCCTCTGGAGTATTGAAATCGTCGTCCATTGCCGAACGGAAACGCAGCCTCAAACTCTTCCCCACCCGCAGGTTGCGCATTGGCATCTGTGCCGCGCAGTGCGGTGTAAAGGCGCTCCATTGAGGTACGCGCCAGTTTGAGGTTTTCTTCGCTGTAGTTCAGCTGGCTGCGATAATGGCCCGACATCAGGAAATAACGCACGCTTTCAGCATCGTAATACTTCAATACGTCGCGCACGGTAAAGAAATTATCCAGCGATTTGGACATCTTCTCGCGGTCAATCATCACCATCCCGGAGTGCATCCAGGTGTTAACGTATGGGCCGTCATGGGCACAGGTCGATTGTGCAATCTCGTTTTCATGATGCGGGAACATCAGATCCGAACCGCCACCGTGAATATCAAAATGTGATCCAAGCTGTTTGCAGTTCATTGCAGAACACTCAATGTGCCAGCCCGGACGACCATTACCCCACGGTGAATTCCAGCTTGGCTCGCCTTCTTTCGACATTTTCCACAAGACGAAATCCATTGGATTACGTTTCACATCGGCAACTTCAACACGCGCACCGGCCTGTAATTGGTCGAGATCCTGACGTGAAAGCAAACCATAATCAGGATCGCTTGCAACCGAGAACATCACATCACCATTAACGGCAACGTAGGCGTGATCGCGGTCGATCAACTGCTGAACAATCTCGATAATCTCAGGAATATGGTGAGTTGCACGCGGCTCGAGATCTGGCCGTAAAATGCCAAGAGAGTCGAAATCAGCATGCATTTCCGCAATCATGCGATCGGCAAGAGCGTTAAATCCTTCACCGTTTTCGGCTGCACGTTTAATGATTTTGTCATCGATATCGGTGATGTTACTCACATAGTTGAGCGAATAACCCAGAAAACGCAAATAGCGCGCTACGACGTCGAAAGAAACAAAAGTACGCCCGTGTCCAATGTGACAGAGGTCATAAACAGTAATCCCACACACGTACATACCGATTTTTCCGGCATGAATTGGTTTAAATTCCTCTTTTTGGCGACTCAGGGTATTAAAAATCTTCAGCATCGAGCTATTCCAATTGTGTTGTGGGTAAATTACTAAAACGGCAGAAATATACCGATAATAACCATCATAATATAACGAAAAGGAATCTACCGAAACGGTATATGCCGATTCGGCGTGATATTAGCCACTTAATATCCGTTATAATATAACATTTTATGACTTTTGAGCGCTGTCTGTGGCACTGAAAACGAATGCCCTAATGCAGAAGCTGACGGCTACTTTTGAGTTATGGTATAAGAAAAGGCTATAGTACTGCCTCTTAATGAGTAAACACTAACAATAGCAGGATGATTATTATGGTCACTTTTCACACCAATCACGGCGACATCGTTATCAACACTTTTGCTGACAAAGCGCCAGTAACCGTTGAAAACTTCCTGAACTACTGCCGTAAAGGGTTCTACGACAACACTATTTTCCACCGTGTGATTAACGGTTTCATGATCCAGGGCGGCGGTTTTGAGCCAGGCATGAACCAGAAAAATACCGACGCACCTATCAAAAACGAAGCGAACAACGGTTTGAAAAACACCCGTGGTACGCTGGCAATGGCGCGCACTAACGATCCACATTCTGCAACTGCTCAGTTCTTCATCAACGTAACTGACAATGATTTCCTGAACTTCAGCCGTGAGAACGCTCAGGGTTGGGGCTACTGCGTATTCGCAGAAGTAACCGGCGGTCTGGACGTAGTAGAAAAAATTAAAGCAGTAAAAACTGGCCGCAGCGGCATGCACCAGGATGTACCAGTAGAAGACGTGATCATCACAAGCGTTACCGTTAGCGAATAACGCGACGCAGGAATGACAACGTTTTTTATCGCAGATATCCATCTTTGCGAACAGGAACCGGCAACTACTGCCGGTTTTCTGCGTTTTTTACGTGAAGATGCACCTAAAGCCGACGCGCTTTATATTCTCGGCGATCTGTTTGAAGCCTGGATTGGCGATGACGATCCGCAGCCGCTACACGCAGAAATTGCTAGCGCACTCAACGTGTTGCATCAACAGGGCGTTCCCTGCTTCTTTATTCACGGTAATCGTGATTTTTTACTGGGACGTCGTTTCGCTCGCGACAGCCTGATGAAACTATTACCTGAAACTAAGGTGCTCGAACTTTACGGAATCAGAGTGTTAATTTTGCATGGCGATACGTTATGCACTGACGATGTGGGCTATCAAAAGTTTCGAAAAAAAGTCCATAATCCGCTGATTCAGAAAATTTTTCTTCGTCTTCCGCTCAAATGGCGACTGGCGATTGCCGCCAAAATGCGGGCTGGGAGCAAGGCATCAAACAGCCATAAAGATTTAAATATTATGGATGTTAATCAGCGTGCCGTGGTGCAGGAAATGCAAAATCACGGCGTTGAATGGATGATTCATGGCCACACGCATCGACCTGCGATTCATGAGGTTTCACTAGGCGAAACGCTCGGACATCGCGCGGTACTTGGCGCATGGCATGAAGAAGGCTCTGTGGTGAAGGTGAGTTCTGAAGGAATTGAACTGATCCAATTCCCGTTTTGACTTTATATTTCAGACTCAAATTCTATATTTTAGACTCAAGTCCTATGTTTCAGACCTAAACCCTATGTTTCAAACCAAGAGCCAAACTCAAACCCTGTCTTTGAAACTATAAAAAATTAAACCGGTACTCCGCTGTGAAAACGGAACTGCTCGTCTGGCATCAGAATCAGTTCCGCCTCTACCCTTCCCAGCTCTTCAACGCGCTCACTGATGTCTTCACCGGCGTATTGCTCGGCCAATGACAGATATTCCTGAAAATGTCGTGCTTCCGAACGCAGCAACGAGGTATAGAATCGTGACAGAGGTTTATCGAGATACGGAGCAATTTTGGCAAAACGCTCGCAGGATCGCGCCTCGATATAGGCACCAATAATCAGTCTATCGACCAGCAAGTTAAGCTCATCGCCGTGGCGTGAATGTTTAATCATGCCGTTGGCATAGCGCGACGGCGAAAGCACCGTGTAGCTGATATTGCGCTTCTGCATAATCTCCACCACTTGTTCAAAATGATGCAACTCTTCGCGCGCCAATCGTGCTGCGCAAAACAGTAACTCGGTGCGGTCAAGATAGCGCGTCATCAGGCTCATTGCCGACGCAGCCGCTTTCTTCTCACAGTTAGCGTGGTCGATCAGCATAATTTCCTGATTCACCAAAGCCACATCAACCCAGCGTCCAGGGGTCTCGCAGTGTAGAAAGTCATTAATAGGGGCCAGCAAATCCTGCTTCATGGCATAGTTTCCGAGTAAAGTCTGTGAAATTGGTTATCCTTTGATTATACAAAGTCATCGCAGGATTCTCACCTGATTACAGCGACGCAACCGTTTTCCTAGCGGTTTTGCCGTGCTATTATTTGCGCCCTCTCTGTCAGGTAAACTTTTTTATTCGAACCGCCACCTGACAACGCTTGCATAATCACAGGAGCTTTACAGGCATGACATCCAACGTTACCCCGGCAAAAATCGCTATCGTCATGGGGTCTAAAAGTGACTGGGCTACCATGCAGTTCGCTGCTGACGTCCTCACAACGCTGAATATCCCTTTTCATGTCGAAGTTGTCTCCGCTCACCGCACGCCGGACAAATTGTTCAGCTTTGCCGAGCAGGCGTCCGAAAAAGGCCTGGATGTTATCATCGCCGGTGCCGGTGGCGCTGCTCACCTGCCGGGTATGATCGCGGCAAAAACGCTGGTTCCTGTGCTGGGTGTTCCGGTACAAAGCGCGGCTCTGAGCGGCGTTGACAGCCTGTATTCTATCGTCCAGATGCCACGCGGTATTCCGGTCGGCACTCTGGCTATTGGTAAAGCAGGCGCGGCAAACGCGGCTTTACTGGCTGCACAGATTCTTGCACTGCACGACCCACGTATCGCAGAAGCTCTGGCGACCTGGCGTAAAGAGCAAACCGATGAAGTGCTGAATAACCCAGATCCGCGGGAGGAAGCATGAAGCCGGTTTGTGTCCTCGGAAACGGCCAGCTTGGCCGCATGCTGCGTCAGGCCGGTGAACCATTAGGCATCGCCGTTTACCCTGTAGGTATCGACGCTGAACCTGAAGCGGTTCCTTTTCAAAACAGTGTGATTACCGCTGAAATTGAGCGCTGGCCAGAAACCGCATTAACTCGTGAACTTGCGAGCCATACCGGCTTTGTTAATCGCGATATTTTCCCGCGTCTGGCCGATCGCCTTACGCAAAAACAGCTGCTGGATCAGCTGGGACTAGCGACCGCGCCTTGGCAGTTACTGGCTGACGCCTCTGAATGGGCAGATATTTATCCGCGTTTAGGCGAGTTGGCAATCGTTAAGCGTCGCGTTGGCGGTTATGACGGACGTGGTCAATGGCGTTTCCGTCAGGGCGAAGAAGCGACATTGCCAGAATATTGCTATGGCGAATGTATCGTCGAAAAAGGCATTAATTTCTCTGGTGAAGTTTCACTGGTGGGTGCACGCGGTCACGACGGTAAAACGGTATTTTATCCGTTAACTCACAACCTGCATCAGGAAGGGATCCTGCGCACCAGCGTTGCATTACCGACGCCAAACGCGGCCCAGCAACAGCAGGCAGAATCTATGCTGTCGGCCATCATGAACGAGCTGGGTTATGTCGGCGTAATGGCGATGGAATGCTTTGTGGTCGAAGAAGGCTTGCTGATTAACGAGCTGGCTCCGCGCGTACACAACAGCGGTCACTGGACACAAAATGGCGCGTCTATCAGCCAATTTGAACTGCATCTGCGGGCGATTCTCAATCTTCCACTGCCAACACCGGTTGTCAGCACGCCTTCCGTGATGGTTAACCTGATTGGTACTGATGTCAATCTCGCGTGGCTGAACCAGCCGCTGGTTAATCTGCACTGGTATGAGAAAGAAGTACGTCCGGGTCGTAAGGTCGGACATCTAAACCTTAACGATGCTAACCCACTGTTGCTGAAGGATAATCTCCAGGCATTAGTGCCATTGCTGCCAGCCGAATATGCCAGCGGGATCGCCTGGGCCTTAAATAAGCTTTGATCGCCAGCTAACACAAATTTAATCCCCAATAGATTTCGAGCTGCGGGAAGGCGGCAACTAAGCAAATCCTCAGGAGCTTACATAAGTAAGTGACTGGGGTGAGCGAAGGCAGCCAACGCATCTGCAGCTTGAAAGATAAAGGGGGATTACCCTTGGTAGCTGCGGAATAATGCCTTCCCTCGCAGCAATCTGATTCCTAACCAGCCGCCACATAGCGACAGCAGCACCGCACTGGTAATCGGCACTGACCACCACAGCACCATATTTGGCTGCCACGGAAAGTCGAACACTTTGCGTTGTAACAACCACAGTGCAGCCTCGGCACCTACCGCAGCGGCTATTCCCGCCACTAATCCCAATACTGCAAACTCGCACCACAGCGTACTGCGCAGCAGTTTTTTACTTGCTCCAAGCGTGCGGTAAACCACTAACTCCTGACGGCGTTGACGCATGCCGACCTGAATCTGCGCCAGCAGCAGCAAGCCACCACACAAAATCACCAGAATCACCATTACCTCGAGTGCACGGCTAACCTGCTGCAACACATCACCTATTTGTCGCAGGATCGAGCCAATATCCAGCAGGCTCAGGGTTGGGAACTGGCGATTTAGCTCAACCAGTAGCTGGCCATTTTCCTGATAATGGAAGCTGGTCAGCCAACTTTGCGGTTGTGCGTCCAGCGCGCCCGGTGGAAAGATAAAGTAAAAGTTTGGCCGCAGACTGTCCCAGTCAACCTTACGAATGCTGGTAATTTTAGCCGTGAAATCCTGCGTATCTCCGGTAAAAGTGACGGTATCGCCAAGCTTTATTCCCAGACGATCGGCAATCCCCGAATCGATAGAAACTTCACCAGCTTTTGGCGGCCCACTGCCTTCAATAATCTGATTATGCGCGGGCAGCCCCTGCATCCAGGTCAGGTTAAGCTCGCGGTCTAAGGCTTCTCGACCCGAATCCCCCGGTTTTATCAAATCAGTGGCTTCCTGCTGATTAATTTTGCTCAGCCTGACACGAACGATCGGGTAAAACGTATCGGGCTCAACCTTGTGCTGGCGCAAGAAATCGGTCACCTGCGGCACCTGATCTTTGGTGAGATTCAGCAAAAAATAGTTCGGGCTGTCGGGAGGAAGCTGCTGTTGCCACTGGCTCAGCAGGTCGCCACGGAGCACCAGCAGCAATGCCAATAACATAAACGACATTGAAAACGCGGCCAATTGGCTTAGCGTGACCCAAGGCTGACGCAGCAGACGATTTATCGCCAGACGCAGCCCTAAATGACTCACTGTCAGACGCCGCAGTATTAGCAGGCTCAACCAGCCAATGCAGCCCAGCAATAGAGAAAGAACCAAAATACCGGCCAGCAGCGCCCAGAGTAGTGAACTGTTGCCCACTAACATGACCAGCAGACTCACCACAACCAGCGTGATCACTGGCAGGAAATAACGGAGCGGCCAGACATTGACCACCACGTCCTGACGCAGCACTCGCAGCGGGAGTGTGGCAACCAGCTGACGATAAGGCCGCAACCCGACCAACAGGGAAATAACCACCAGCGCGCCCATCGACCATACCCACGGCCAGAGCCCAGCAGGCGGTAATTTACCCGGCAATACCGGCGCCAGCATTCTGATAAGCAAAGCCTCAAAACCTAAACCGATTACGCTTCCCGCTATCGCTGCCAGTAAAAGCACCGACAGCCACTGACCGATAATCAGTTTTTGCAGCGCCCGACGCCCTGCTCCCAGCGTTTTTAGTACCGCCACCAGGTCATAGCGGCTGCGGCAATAATGGCTCATCGAAACCGCCACTGCGGCAATCGATAACATTAGTGTCAGTAGTGCTGAAAGCGTCAAAAACTGCTGCGAACGTTGCAGCGAACGGCTTAGCGCGCCGTCCGACTCCTCCATGCCGTACCAGCGTTGATCAGGGCGCAACAGGCCTTTCACCGCGGCACCGTAGGTAGCAATGTTCTGCGCCGATCCGGCAAACATATAGCGGTAGGTTAAACGGCTGCCCGGCTGTATCGCACCGGTTTTGGGAACGTCATCAAGATTCATGATAATCCGCGGCGCAGTCTGGAAAGGGTTAAAGCCCGAGTCCGGCTCCTGATTAATTACCGCCGCGATGCGTAAAGTGGTATCGCCGACATCAAGATTATCGCCCACTTTAAGATTAAGCAGCGCCAGCAGACGAGGAGCGACCAGCACCGTTCCCGGCTCAGGTTTAACACCTTGCGGCTGAGTGTCGAGCTTCCCATACAGCGGATAAGCCAGGTCGGTTGCCTTTACGTCTGCCAGCTGTGGCGTATTGCCCGCAAAGGTCATCGTCATAAATGACAGCTGGCGACTGACTTTAAGCCCTTGCTGACGTGCATCCTGGATCCACGCCTCGGTAATCGGATGAGCCGATTGCAGCACTCTGTCGCCGGCAATAAAATCGCGACTTTGGTCACTCAGCCCTTTTTCCATCCGGTCACTGATGCTGCCCAAAGCCAAGACACAGGCCACCGCTAATGTCAGAGAAAGCCAGACAATCAGCAGTGACGGCGAGCGCCATTCACGCCAAAACCAACGCCAAATCATACATCCTCCCACAATTTTCCGTCTCGCAGCCGCAGGCGCCTCTGACAGCGAGCGGCCAGTTGCTCATCATGGGTAACCAAAATCAGCGTCGTGTGATTATCACGATTAAATGAAAACAGTAGGTCGGCAATGCGCTCTCCGGTCTGGCGATCGAGGTTGCCGGTCGGCTCATCGGCAAACAGCAGTTTAGGCTTGCCGATAAACGCTCGCGCGAGGGCAACACGCTGCTGCTCACCGCCCGAAAGCTGGGCCGGCAAATGATGTAACCGTTCCCCAAGCCCTAACTGTTTAAGCAGTTGAACGGCCTGTTCACGACTACTGGCATCGGTTTCACCTCTGAGCAAAGCGGGAAGCTGCACGTTTTCCAACGCGTTCAGAGTGGGGACCAGCATGAATGATTGAAATACAAAGCCGACATTTTTAGCTCTGAGCGCCGCGCGCTTTTCTTCGTTGAGTGCTGATAAAGACTTGCCGAGCAGCGTGACTTCGCCACTGCTGCCATCGTCAAGACCGGCCAGAATACCTAATAACGTTGACTTTCCCGAACCCGACTCGCCGATCAGCGCAATAGTCTGAGCAGGTTTGACAACCAGCTCAACACCGGACAGGATGGATAACTCATGTTCCCCTTGACCGACGTGTTTACTAAGATGATGAACTTCAAGTACGTTTTCCGCTGGCATCTTCCCTTCCTTCTGTTGATGGGAATATTAAGTTTTCGCGCCGTTGCTGCTGATACGCTGCTGATTGTGGGCGACAGTCTGAGTGCGGTTTACCGCCTACCGGCAAATACATCGTGGCCTACGCTGCTGAATAATCAGTGGAAAAAGCGTAGCGGCCTGCCTGAGATTGTCAATGCAAGTATCAGTGGTGACACCTCTGCACAAGGTCTGGCTCGCCTGCCGGCCCTACTGCAACAGCATCATCCGCGCTGGGTGTTGATTGAGCTGGGTGCTAACGATGGCCTGCGCGGTTTTGCCCCACAAACCATCAGCCAGACGCTGAGCCAAATCATCACGCTGGTGAAACAGGCCCATGCCCAGCCGCTGCTGATGCAGATTCGCCTGCCACCCAACTATGGTAAACGCTATAACGATGCGTTCTACGCGATATATCCGGCGCTGGCTAAGCAGGCCGATATTCCATTGGTGCCATTCTTTATGGAACAGGTAGCAATTAAACCAGAATGGATGCAAGACGATGGGCTCCATCCGAATCAGGCAGCGCAAAACTTTATTGCTGGCTGGATGTCCGGCAAACTGGCTCCTTTAGTTGCTCCATCATTGAGTAAACCATAATCTTTAATTATTAGGGGCCTTCAACAGGTAAAGTTATGCAAAAAGCTGTTTTGATTACCGGTTGCTCCAGTGGAATCGGGTTGGCAGCGGCACAAGATCTCCGAAATCGAGGTTATCGCGTGTTGGCTGCCTGCCGTAAAGCGCAGGATATCGACAACCTGCGCCAGTTAGGTTTTGAGACTGTTCAACTCGACCTGGATGATAAACACTCAGTTGCCCGTGCGGCCGCAGAAGTGATTGAATTGACCGGAAACCGGCTTTATGGCCTGTTTAACAACGCGGGATACGCAGTTTACGGGCCTTTACACACTGTTAGCCGCGAACAATTCGAGCAACAATTTTCATCTAATCTGTTTGGCACGCATCAGCTAACTCAATTATTACTGCCCGCTATGCTGGCCCATGCCGAAGGTCGAATTATTCAAACCAGCTCAGTGCTCGGGCTGATTAGTATGCCAAATCGCGGGATCTATTCGTCCAGTAAATATGCCCTTGAAGCCTGGTCCGATAGCCTGCGTATGGAGCTGCACGGTACAGGAATTAAGGTCAGCATTATTGAACCCGGCCCGCTGCACAGTAATTTTATGCAAAACGTCACGCAGACTCAGTCCGACAAACCGATCATTAACTCGGATATGACGGAAAGATTTACGCTGACTTCTGAGGCAGTTTTACCAAAATTGCGCCATGCTTTAGAAAGTCCGCGTCCGAAATTACGCTATCCCGTTACGTTAATTGCCCACGCCGTATCCGTGCTGCGACGCCTGCTGCCCGGCCGCTTGTTAGATTTTCTGATTCGCGGCAATAGTTGAAACTGATTTATAACGCCCCCATTTAGATTTAAACGGAACGGACGAGAGAGAACAGAATTCATGCTTGCACAACCTTTATCGATAGAGATTAACGAATCCAATTTGCACCAGACTCTGGACCAGTCAATGACTGTGCCAGTGATGTTTTATTTTTGGTCTGAACGCAGCCAACATTGCCTGATTCTCGGCCCTATCCTCGAAAAACTGGCCGCGGAATACGCGGGTCAATTCGTTTTGGCTAAAGTTGACTGTGATGCACAGCAAGCCATTGCCGGCCAATTTGGCCTCCGCTCCATTCCTGCGGTTTATTTATTCCAGGATGGTCAGCCGGTAGACGGTTTCCAGGGCCCACAGCCGGAAGAAGTCATTCGCGAACTGCTGAGCAAGGTGCTGCCTAAAGAAGAAGAAATTAAAGCCAACCAGGCTGCAGAGCTGATGCAAGAAGGCAAAGTCATCGAGGCCCTCCCTCTTCTGAAAGACGCATGGCAGTTAAGCAATCAGCGCAGCGATATCGGCCTGATGCTGGCAGAGGCGCAAATACTACTTAACCGCAGTGAAGATGCCGAAGCAGTGCTGGCAACAATTCCGCTTCAGGACCAAGATACCCGTTATCAGGGCCTTATCGCTCAAATTGAACTACTGAAACAGGCTGCCGACACGCCTGAAATTCAGCAATTGCAGCAGCAATTAGAGAAAGACCCGCAGAATGTCGATTTGTCAGTACAGCTTGCCCTGCAACTCCATCAGGTGGGTCGTAATGAAGAAGCACTTGAACTGTTGCTGGGCCACCTGAAAAAAGACTTGTCTGCCGGAAATGGCGCAGCGCGCAAAACGTTAATGGATATCCTCGCCGCACTGGGGACTGGTGATGCACTGGCAGCAAAATATCGTCGCCAGCTGTATTCTTTACTGTACTAATTTCGCTGCCGTACTAGTTTCTTTACTGTACTAAGCCCTCTGCGGAACCAGTTTTTACACCTGATACCTTCCTGATGCACGTGGTATTTCACTCTCTCGAGTACCGCGTGCGCTTTCTGCGAGACGTCTCGCGAAATCTCCTCGTCCATGTGCAGTATTCTTTTTACTCATGCCCCTCTGACTCTAAATATGCGATGATTTACCAGCTGCAGAAGCTTCACTGCACGCTTAGGGAACGGTTTATCCGGTATTACGGTACATCTCATTACAGGAGTTTTAACCATGCTGACTTTTATACCCGTTGTGGTGGTCCTGGCGCTGATCATTGTCTTCGCCACAGTCAAGATTGTCCCTCAGGGTTTCCAATGGACTGTCGAACGTTTTGGCCGTTATACCAAGACGCTGATGCCCGGCCTCAACCTGGTTATCCCTTTTATGGACCGTATAGGTCGTAAAATCAATATGATGGAGCAAGTGCTGGATATTCCGTCTCAGGAAATCATCTCGCGCGATAATGCCAACGTTGCTATCGACGCAGTGTGTTTTATTCAAGTTATTGATCCCGCGCGCGCCGCCTATGAGGTGAGCAATCTTGAACTGGCTATCGTCAATCTGACCATGACCAATTTTCGTACCGTGCTTGGCTCGATGGAGCTAGACGAAATGCTGTCACAGCGCGATAACATTAATGCCCGCCTGCTGCACATTGTTGATGAAGCGACTAATCCGTGGGGCGTGAAGATAACTCGAATTGAAATCCGCGATGTGCGTCCGCCCGTTGAACTGGTTTCAGCCATGAATGCGCAGATGAAGGCAGAAAGAACTAAACGAGCCGATATCCTCGAAGCCGAAGGTGTGCGCCAGTCAGCTATTCTGCGAGCCGAAGGTGAAAAACAGTCTCAAATACTGAAAGCAGAAGGTGAACGTCAATCTGCATTTTTACAGGCCGAAGCACGTGAGCGTAGTGCCGAAGCAGAAGCCAAGGCAACGCAGGTGGTATCAGAGGCCATCGCTGCCGGTGGTGTTCAGGCTATCAACTACTTTGTGGCACAAAAATATACCGAAGCCCTGACCAAAATTGGTTCGGCTAACAACAGTAAAGTGATCATGATGCCGCTCGATGCAACCAGCTTAATGGGCTCGATTGGCGGAATTGCCGAATTACTTAAAGAAACCAAAGGCGGAAAATAATGCTGCAGCAGTTGATGGCAACCCCACATCTGTTTTGGCTGTCACTCGGTGGCGTGCTTTTGGCTGCCGAAATGCTTGGTACCAGCGGTTATTTGCTATGGAGCGGAGTAGCGGCCGCGCTCGTTGGTCTGCTGGAATGGATAGTGCCACTCCCCTGGGAATGGCAGGCAATCGCCTTTGCTTTACTTACCGTGCTTGCTGCTCTGCTTTGGGCTAACTGGCTAAAACGCAAACCTGATCACTCGATTAGCAATGAGAGACTTAATCAGCGCGGCAGGCAAATGGTCGGCCTGCACGGGCATTTACTCGAACAGCCCGAGAACGGTTACAGCAGAATTCGCATAGGTGACAGCACGTGGCGAGTAAGCTGTGCCGACAGTTTGAATATTGGCGAAGAAGTTACCGTGACCGGCGTTGAGGGCAATACACTGCGAGTGGTTGCATTAAGAGAATAATGTCCTCTATTTAAGTCGCCGTTCTTTGCACATCCAGCCTAAGGCTGGTCTTTTGTATGACAGCATCCACTTAAATTATCAATGATTGGGCAAAAAGCCCCTTCGTCACCCGGACAAGACTCAGCAAGCGCCAGCAACCTCTGGCGCATTTCTATGAGCTCTTCGATGTGCCTTCCAATTTCATCGGCTTTTTCTAGCGTTCGCGCTTTTACATCAGCACTGTGGCGCTGCGGATTATTGAATAGAGCGACCAGTTCCTGACACTCTTCAAGGTTGAACCCAACCTGACGGGCCTGGCGTAATAAAGTGAGCTCTTCAATCTGCTTTGGCGCATAGCTGCGATAGCCGTTTTCGCTGCGCATAGGAGCGGTTACCAGGCCTTTTTCCTCATAAAAGCGAATCGCCTTGCTGGTTAAACCGGTTTTTTTTGCCACATCGCTAATGTTCATTTTTGCTCCTTGACCTTCCCCTTGCTGGAAGGTTTATTCTATATCACGAGTAGCAATAGACACTCTCTTAATGTTTAACGGGGCACAAATTGCCCAGAGGTTTTTATATGACAAACACTACCGTATTGGCCTTAGAAGGCCTGTCCTGCGGGCATTGCGTAGCCTCAACGCGTAAGGCTCTGGAAGCAGTCCATGGCGCTCAGGACATTGAAGTCACTATTGATAAAGCGATTATTAAAGGTGAAGCAAACAGCCAGAGCCTGATCGATGCAGTCGAAAATGCAGGCTATCACGCTCAGCTCGTGGCGGACGAATCGTCCCCAAAATTGAGCCGCTGACTCAACCTGAAATTTCCTTGCCGGAACATCAGTCAGCGGCTCCTTCTCCTGCTTTTGCAGTGCCATACGTTCCGGCAATATCATCTGCATCTGCTCCTGCAACGTCATCTGCAAATGACCCAGTGACAAATGACTCAAGAGCAGATGACGACAGCGTTCAACTGCTGTTAAGTGGCATGAGTTGTGCCAGTTGCGTTAATAAAGTGCAACGTGCTTTGGAAAGCGTCGATGGCGTCAAACAGGCCAGAGTCAATCTGGCCGAGCGCAGCGCGATGGTGCAAGGCGCTGAAGATACTCAAGCATTGATAGCCGCAGTCGAAAAGGCCGGTTACGGTGCGGAAATTATTGTTGATGAAACGCTGCGTCGCCAACGCCAGCAGCAGACTGCGCACAGCAGTATGATTCGCTTTAGCTGGCAAGCCACACTCGGCCTGGCGGCCGGTATTCCACTGATGTTATGGGGATTATTTGGCGGCACCATGATGGTGACTGCCGCTAATCAAACTGGCTGGCTGGTCATCGGCGTTCTCACGTTGACTGTGATGGTGCTGGCGGGCGGTCATTTTTATCGTAGCGCCTGGAAAAGCCTGCTGCACGGCAGCGCCAATATGGACACGCTAGTCTCACTGGGTACGGGCGCGGCATGGATTTTTTCATTTCTCGTTACCCTGTGGCCAAACGCCTTCCCGATGCAGGCGCGTCACTTATATTACGAAGCCAGTGTGATGATCATAGGTCTTATCAACCTTGGACATGCGCTAGAGCAGCGTGGCCGTCAGCGTTCGTCGAAAGCGCTTGAACGTTTGCTCGATCTTACCCCGCCCACTGCACGCATTATCACTGAGCATGGCGAGCAAACTGTGCCTCTGGCCGACGTTAAACAGGGAATGCTGTTACGCCTGACCACTGGCGATCGCGTGCCGGTTGATGGTGAAATTCATCAGGGTGAAGCCTGGATGGATGAAGCCATGCTGACCGGCGAGCCTATTGCTCAGCATCGCATTCGTGGTGAAAAAATCAGTGCCGGGACACAGGTTAAAGACGGCAGCGTGCAGTTTATTGCCCAGGCGATTGGTGGTCAGACGCAGCTTTCACGTATTATCAAACTGGTGCGCGAAGCACAAAGCAGTAAGCCGGAAATTGGCAAGCTGGCCGACAGAATCTCGGCAGTATTCGTTCCGGCCGTGGTGCTTATCGCCTTGTTTAGTGGCGCTATCTGGTACTTTTTCGGGCCACAGCCGCAATTAATGTACGCGCTGGTCATTGTGACCACGGTACTCATTATTGCCTGCCCATGCGCGCTGGGACTGGCGACGCCGATGTCAATCACCGCGGGCGTTGGGCGAGCCGCAGAGTTTGGCGTATTGGTAAAAGATGCCGATGCGCTACAAAAGGCCAGCACGTTGACGACATTAGTGTTCGACAAAACGGGCACGCTGACTGAAGGCAAGCCGCAGGTAGCTGAAATACATCTGTTTAATCAAATTGATGAAACCCAGGCTTTAAGCTGGGCAGCTTCACTGGAACAGGGTTCTCATCATCCGCTGGCTCAGGCCATTTCTGAAAAAGCGGGGAGCCTGTCTAAAACGGAGATTGAAAACTTCCGCACTCTTGGCGGGCTGGGCGTTAGCGGTGATAGCAGCGTTAGCAACGGAAAAACAACGTTATTACTGGGCAATCGTAGCCTGCTCGAACAGCATCAGGTTGATTGTCGCGAGGTTGACGCCCTCCTCTCTCAACAGGCAACACAAGGCTTTACTCCAGTATTATTAGCAGCGAATGGCAAAATAGCGGCACTATTCTCAGTGCGAGATTCATTACGCGAAGACAGTATTGAAGCCTTGCAACGTCTGCATAAACAGGGCTATAAGCTGCTGATGCTGACCGGTGATAACTCGTTAACTGCACAGGCGATAGCCAAACTGGCCGGAATTGATGACGTTATTGCCGGGGTTCGTCCCGACGGGAAAGCCGAGGCAATTAAGGCGCTACAGGCACGAGGCGAGCAGGTCGGCATGATTGGCGATGGCATTAACGATGCACCTGCACTGGCTCAGGCCGACGTGGGAATTGCCATGGGTGGAGGTAGCGATGTAGCGATTGAAACAGCCTCCATTACCCTTATGCGGCCAAGCCTGCACGGCGTTGCAGACGCATTGGTGATTTCTAAGGGCACCTTGCGTAATATGAAACAAAATCTGCTCGGCGCATTCATTTATAACGTGATTGGACTTCCTGTTGCTGCCGGTGTGCTGTTCCCACTCACAGGAACGCTGCTCAGCCCTATCGTTGCAGGTGCCGCCATGGCGCTGTCTTCAATTACGGTGGTGGCTAACGCCAATCGGCTGTTGCATTTCAAACCGGAGAATATTGCCTCGGTAAAAGTAATTGATAACAATTAAATAGCCGTTCAAGAGTTTTATCCCTGTTCCCAATTACCCGTTGGCGCTAGCATGAGGAGGTATTGGAACAGGGAGACAACGCATGATACGGGATTTATTAATTCGAATGGCTCGCTGGACCGGCCTACTTTCTCCCACACAATATTCTTATCCAGCCATTGATATCGCGCTTGCCGGTGGTCGCAATTTTCATCTGGTGGGCAGCATCCATATGGGTACGCAAAATATGGCACCGCTGCCACGCCAGCTGACTCGCAAAGTCGCTCAGGCCGATGCGCTGATCGTTGAAGCCGATATAAGCGGCAGTGAATCGCCCTTCGGGGAGCCGCAGGAAATGCCTCCGCTGAGTGAGCGTATTGATCAGCAGCAGTATCAACACATCGAGCAGCTGTGCGAAGAACTTGGCATGCCGTTATGGTCGATTACAGGTCTGCCGTGTTGGCAGGTTGCCCTGATGTTACAGGCCACTCAGGCACAGCGCTTAGGGCTACGTGGCGAATACGGTATTGATTTTCAATTGCTGAGTGGGGCCAAAGCCCAAGGCAAGAAAATCATTGAACTGGAAGGCGCAGCGCAACAGCTAGAATTGCTAAAACAATTGCCTGAAGATGGGTGTAGCCTGCTTGATGACACACTGACCCACTGGCACACTAATGCCAGATTATTACAAACAATGATCAGTTGGTGGCTCGACAGCCGCCCGTCTGTGGGTATTGATCAATTACCAGCGACTTTTGGAAACGCGCTTTATGATGTGCTCATGCACCAGCGTAACCAGCGATGGAAGCAGCAGCTGGAAAGCATGCCAGCAGGCAATTATGTCGTCGCCGTTGGGGCATTACATTTGTATGGCGAAGGGAATCTTCCTAACCTATTGACTAATAAAATATAAAAACCCTCTGCTTTATACGATCGAAAAAAATGGCCAATATTTCTATTGGCCAGTCAAAGAGGAATTTCATTTTTATTAATTATCGCGGCAGTATGGAGTTCTTGAGGAATCCATACCGGCGCGCGTAGGTTAGCAATGAGTGCGACGTCTGGCAACCATGAATCTGATTAAAATTCACACTGCACGACCTAATTTCCAACTTTGTTCTTATGTTTCAAAACATTGTGCAATGTGATTATTTTTAAGCTAATAAGGCCAGTTAATGTAAAACGCTGGCTTAGTTAAATGGAATAAAAAATGACGCCTGCCGTAAAGCTTTTGGAAAAAAATAAAATCAGTTTTACCCTGCATCCTTACGAACACAGTAGTGATGAAACTAACTTTGGTGATGAGGCAGTAAAAAAGCTGGGCCTGGATGCTGCGCAGGTCTATAAAACCCTGCTGGTTGCCCTGAACGGTGAGGCAAAAAATCTCGCCGTCGCGGTGACGCCGGTAGCAACACAGCTGGATCTCAAGAAAGTTGCCAAAGCGCTAGGTGCCAAGAAGGCTGATATGGCCGATCCTCAACTGGCACAGCGAGTCACCGGATATCTGGTCGGCGGTATTAGTCCTTTGGGGCAAAAAAAACTGTTGCCGACGGTGATCGATAGCCCGGCCGAGCAGTTTCCGACCATTTTTGTCTCAGGCGGTAAACGCGGGCTTGATCTCGAACTGGCAGCAGGCGATCTCTGTCGCTTACTCAATGGCCGCTTTGCCGATATCGCAAAACGCGATTAAGCCAACTCATGCCTTTAGCTTTAACATTGGGCAGATTTCCCGCCTTTTCGCCGAATACCGGGCTTAGAACTGTGTAAACGGCGAAGTTAACGGTTGATCTTGCCCTTTGTGCAATCGCAGATGATGTTCGATATCAGCCAGTTCCGCGCCAATGTAACGCAAAACTCCTCTTCCAAAGCACTTCCCGGCACCTGTCACATTTACACGTTAACTTTAAACATTTACTTACACTATGGTTGTTTTTTAACTTAAACTCAGGTCACCAGATTCACGCTGTTCCGTGCATAACGAGAGGGAATCTTGATGCATCATTCTACTCCCCTGATTACAACCATTGTTGGTGGCCTTGTTCTTGCCTTTCTGCTGGGTATGCTGGCCAATCGACTGCGCATTTCGCCACTGGTCGGTTATCTTGTCGCGGGCGTGCTGGCTGGCCCCTTTACTCCCGGATTTGTCGCGGATACTTCACTGGCTCCGGAGTTAGCCGAAATAGGCGTCATATTGCTGATGTTCGGCGTCGGACTGCATTTTTCACTGAAAGATTTACTGGCGGTAAAATCTATCGCCATTCCCGGTGCCATTTTACAGATTGCCGTCGCTACCGTACTAGGCATTGGGCTTGCACATTTGATGGGCTGGGATCTGAGCAGCGGTTTAGTCTTCGGGCTATGCCTTTCCACCGCCAGTACCGTGGTGCTGCTGCGTGCATTGGAAGAACGCCAGCTGATTGACAGCCAGCGCGGACAAATTGCTATCGGCTGGCTGATTGTTGAAGATTTGGCGATGGTATTAACGCTGGTTTTATTACCCGCAATAAGCAACATGATCGGCAGTCAGCAGGTCAGCGCCGGTCAACTATTCACAGAGCTTGCCATTACGCTGGGCAAAGTCATTGCCTTCATCATTTTGATGATTGTGGTGGGCCGCCGTCTAGTGCCATGGATTCTTGCAAAGTCGGCCGCCACCGGCTCGCGTGAATTATTTACTTTAGCCGTGCTGGCATTGGCACTGGGGATTGCCTTTGGAGCCGTAGAATTCTTTGATGCCTCGTTCGCGCTGGGCGCATTCTTCGCTGGAATGGTACTCAACGGTTCCGAACTCAGCCAACGCGCAGCACACGATACCCTCCCCCTTCGCGATGCCTTTGCAGTGCTATTTTTCGTTTCTGTCGGCATGCTCTTTGACCCGATGATCCTTATCCATGAACCTTTAGCGGTGTTAGCAACACTGGCAATTATTCTGTTTGGAAAATCTGCCGCCGCGTTCCTGTTGGTCAGAATGTTTGGCCACTCGCAGCGCACGGCGTTAACTATTTCCGTTAGCCTGGCGCAAATCGGCGAGTTCGCCTTTATCCTTGCCGGGCTAGGCATTTCACTCGGCCTGCTGTCAGAACACGCGCGCAATCTGGTACTGGCAGGGTCGATTCTATCCATCATGCTTAATCCGCTGCTGTTCTCACTTTTGGAAAGCTATTTGCTCAACACCGAAGTGATTGAAGATAAAAGTATGGAAGAGGCTATAGAAGACGAAGCACAGACACCCGTTTCGTTTTGCGATCATGCGTTAATTGTCGGCTATGGCAGAGTCGGTAGCCTGCTGGGTGCCAAACTTATTCAGCAAGGTATTCCGTTAGTGGTCATTGAAACCTCGCGCCCGAGAGTTGAGGCTTTGCGCGAGCAAGGTATCAGCGCAGTGTTAGGTAACGCCGCGAATCAGGAAATTATGGAATTAGCGCGTCTAGACTGCGCCCGCTGGCTGCTGCTCACTATTCCCAACGGCTATGAAGCTGGGGAAATCATCGCCTCGGCGCGCGCAAAACGCCCTACCATCGAAATCATTGCTCGTGCGCACTATGACGATGAAGTCACTTATATTATTGAGCGCGGAGCTGACAAAGTGGTGATGGGCGAGCGCGAAATCGCCCACAATATGCTCGACTCAATTAACGTAGGGATGGCGATACCCGGAAAAACAGAGGGTTGCCCACTTTAATCACCCAACAAAATCCTGAAAGCCATGTGCATCGCAGCCAGGCAGCAATCGAGCAAATCCCGATGAGCTGACATAAGTCAGTGATTCGGGTGCGCGAGAGAAGCTAACGCAACCATAGTGCCTAGGGCGAAGAGGATTTTTTAGTACTCCCAGTAAGACTCTTCAAGACTGTCTTCACGCTCCGGCAGTCCCCGAGTCAGTCGTGGAGAATGCTGGTTTAGTACCTGATAACTCACTCGATTAGCATATTTACAGACCTGCGCCAGCGAGGAATAGGTCAGATACTCGACAGTATGCTTGCTGGAATTTGGTACCGATTGGCGATGGAAGCCGTTGGCGGCAATGTCATGCAGCAGCGCCGAAAGTGCGCCGTCGCCCGCGCCATTGGTGTTCATAATTTTCTCTGGCCCGCCCATATAGGGTGCGATGTGCGAGAAAATACGCAGTGGCTGGGTACAACTTTCACGACGCATTGCGCGGCTAAATTCATATTGATTAAACTCGGCGATGGCACCGGGTAGCAGTGGATGATTGGTCTCACGTTTATTGGCTTCCTCAGTGTAGCTGCCCATATACAGGCCACTCGGCCCAGCAGTACAGAGCACCAAATCGGCCCACTCCAGCGCCTGATTGGTCGCCATTAACGGGTCACTGAGGCCGGTCAGCGCACAGGCTTCATCCTCGTTCATCGCCAAAATAGTGACGTTTTCACGAATAAAATCGCGCCACGCCTGCGGATCTTCGGCAATTACATACTGCGTACCCAGCGTCAGTACTACCGGTACATGATATTTTTTAGCATAGGCAATGGATTGTCGGGTAGCGTCAGGCAGTGGATCCCCAGCTTCTCCACGTAGCAGATAAGAGGTGAGTACCAACGCCGAGGCTCCAGCAATCACCTCTTCTGGAATACTTTCCGGCCGCAGCTGGTTCATCTGACCTGGACTTATTGCAAAGGTGCGCTCACCGCTTTCATTAATCAGCGTAAAACAACGACCGATTGCACCGTCTACGCCTTGCAGATAATCCAGATCGGTAAGGCTGGAAGTGTTGCAAAGATAGCGATAGGCATAACTGCCAATTTTTACATTGCTGCACATTACGCCGAGCAATACTGAACGATCGTCCGCTAATACCGAATAGTTATGCAAGGTATTGCCAATGGTGCCACCCGCGAACTGGTGAGCGATCAGTTCCTTGCTTGTCAGTTCCTGATACAGCTGTTCGGCGCGATCGTCATCAATCAGGCTTGACTGCCCGGGGATCAGCCCATAACGCGAAATAACCTCGTCATCCACCCTGGCTTCAATATCGACCATCGTTTGATCAATACCGACAATATAAGACGTGCTGACATTGGGCTGCGCATTGAGCAGCATAGAATCACGCAGCAAAGGATCGCGGGCGCTGACGGGGAAATAGTGCTTGGACTTACGTTTACCGGGAAATTTCATCAGGATTGTTTTAGGCAGTGAAACAAGCGGGAATGTTATCACAGTAAAATAACTGATACAGAAGCGTTATTATTTTAACGGCCTGACAGGTATTTTGACTGGTGGCTCGCACCAGTCAAAATAAGATTGCCGCAAGATTAGAAGTGTTGCGAAACCAGCTGTTGCAGCATATCGATATGATCGTCGCGATCGTTCAGCGCTTCGATATATTCAAACTTCTCACCGCCGGCATGCAAGAACAATTCACGGTTTTCACCGTTAATTTCTTCAATAGTTTCAAGGCAGTCCGCCGAGAAGCCCGGGCACACAATCTGAATGTGTTTCACGCCCTGCTTAGGCAGGCTTTCCATCGTCGCATCGGTGTAAGGCGTCAGCCAAGGCTCACGGCCAAAACGCGACTGGAAGGTCAGCATGATTTTACCAGGAGCCAACTGCAACGCGTTGGTCAATGCCTGGGTCGTGGCCTGACAGCGCTGCTGATAGTCATCACCCAGTTCGCCAAATCGTTTTGGAATGCCGTGGAAGGACAATACCAGGCGATCCGGCTCACCGTGTTTCTCAAAAGATTCCAGAATACTGGCCTTGAGGGCAGAAATATAAGCAGGATGTTCAGCGTAATCGCGGATAAAGCTAACCGATGGTAGACGACGCTTCTCTTTTAGCACGCGCGCAACGCCGTCATAGACTGAAGCGCTGGTCGAGCACGAATACTGCGGATATAACGGCAGCACAACCATTTTAGTCACGCCCTGATCCAGCAAGCGGCTGATACCGTCTTCCAGGCTTGGATTGCCGTAACTCATCGCCAACTCAACCGGGGTATCAGGAAAACGTGCCGCAAGCGCCTTTTGCTGACGCAGGCTGTAAACCATTAATGGCGAGCCTTCATCCATCCACACGGATTTATACAGTTTGGCCACGCGAGGAGAACGGAAAGGCAGGATCACGCCCTGCAAAATAGGCCACCAGATAAGTCTGTTGGTATCTACTACTCGAATATCACTTAAAAACTCAGCCAGAAAACGTTTTACCGCCGCCGTGGTTGGAGCCTCCGGTGTTCCCAGGTTAACCAGTAACACACCGAATTTCGTCTGCATCATGCTGAATTCCCTAAATAATATTGCTAATTTTTTAACACAGGGCAAATGACCTGTCTGAATGCGCCCTTATTGTAACCAAACTCAGGCAAATCGGAACCGATAACAGTGAATGGGATTAACAATCAATGCGGTTATAGGGAGGAAAAAATGAAGGAGATAAAACAAAGGCGGCCGAAGCCGCCCTGAAAACGTTAACTGACTGCGTAGCAGTTAGCCCAGGATAGTTGCCAGTTCTTCGCGAACTTCAGCCACTTTCTTGGTGCCGTCAATTTTAACGTATTGAGTGTTGCCGGCCTTAGCTTCTTTACCGTAGTAAGAAATCAATGGCTCGGTCAGCTCGTGATATTCAACCAGACGTTTACGAACAGTTTCTTCCTGGTCGTCTTTACGAGTCGTCAGCTCTTCGCCGGTTACGTCGTCTTTGCCTTCAACCTGAGGTGGATTGAATTTAACGTGGTAAACGCGACCTGATGGTGCGTGTACGCGACGGCCAACAATACGATCAACGATCAGTTCGTCAGGAACATCAAATTCCAAAACGAAATCAACGCTGATGCCAGCTTCTTTCATGGCGTCTGCCTGTGGAATGGTACGTGGGAAACCATCCAGCAGGAAACCTTTACGGCAATCTTCCTGAGTAATACGTTCTTTTACCAGGGCAATAACCAGTTCGTCGGTAACCAGTTTACCGGCGTCCATAATTTCTTTGGCTTTCTTGCCGAGCTCACTTCCGGCCTTAACAGCTGCGCGCAGCATATCACCAGTAGAGATTTGCGGAATACCGTATTTCTCCATGATGAATTGAGCTTGAGTACCCTTACCTGCGCCCGGAGCGCCCAGCAGAATGATACGCATTGCGTAAATCCCCTTGCATTGTAATTTTATTAAAAGTCGAAAACGGTCAACCATACCATTCTGCGCCCCCTTCCTCAAGAAAAGGGGGCGCCGCTACTTGAGTATAAATAGCTATAAGGCTACGGCTGCCTGTTTTTTCGCCTGCAAGGTTTGTGAAACAACGGCAACAACGATGATGCAGCCTCCAACGATTGCATTAATGGTCGGCGCTTCATTCAAGAAAAGATAAATCCACAGCGGGGCCAGCGCCGTTTCAAGCAACAAAAATAGCCCTGCATTGGCTGGAGCAACATAGCGGGTTGAAAGCGAAATCAGGCCCATTGCCACTGGCATAATCATCGCGCCTTCTATAACAATCCACAGCCATTGCTGCGCATGCAGCCCACCGAGGGTTGAAACCATGCCTGCGCCTGCGAAAACAGGAACAATCACCGAGGCCAATACGCCGCCCAGTGATGGCAATGCCAAGGTACCGTTTTCAACACGTGAGGCGAAAATAAATGCCAGTGCCATGAAAATTGCTGTCGCTAACGCGAAATAGTTAGCTATTCCGTCAGCGCCGTCTTGTCGTCCTGACATGACAATCACTACGCCAAGCATGCCTGTTACGGCAGCAATCATCAAAGAGCGGTCGATTTTAGTGCCAAAAAACAGCCGTGAAATAATGGCCGAAACAAACGGCGTCGAAGAAATAATGACCAGCACCGTAGCAATGTTGCCGCGGTTAAGCGCATTCACAAAACAGGCTGATGATGCACAAAAGAACAGTACCGACAGCAGATTTTGGCGAGTTATCCACGGCACACCAAGCACCGACCGGCTTTTAGGCACCAATAGCCAGATGGCAAATACCACTGCCCACATTAACAACCCACGCAACACCACAATCAGCCAGGAATCACTCACCGCCATCAAACGGATAAACACCGAATCCGAGCTAAGAATAATGCCGCCTAAAATGCCGATCAGGTTGCCGTTTACTGCGCTTGATTTGCTCATCTTATATTCCATAGTTTTGAAATATCTTCAAAAACGCTACCGGTACAGTTAACCGGACGTCCATTCTGCCCACGCTTCCAGCGAGACAGGCGAAGGGTATTGCTGTGCTCAAAATAGCTGCCGTTAAGTTCTTTCACGGTTTGGCGCTGCTGCTCGGTAAACGACGGCACGTTAAAGCAGCAGAAAGGTAAGCCAGGCTTACTTAAAGACTGCAAACGCTGACCGTCAGGTAACCAGATATCAATAGCATCCAGACTGGCTACGTTATACGGCTGCCAGCCGGGTGCATTGATAGTTTCCAGCGCCTGTTCCAGCGGTGCTTCCGACACTGTTGCGTGTTCGAAAAGACGCAACTCACTGCGCAACAGCGTGCTGTAGTCTTCCGGGCGCACGGCAATCAGTGTCAGCCCAACGGCAACCGATGCATGCTTATGTAGCGGGGCCAGAAACAGCGATCCATGATTAATCAGATCGTCGTGCATGGTGGTGGCAAAGCTGTGCGAGGCATCAACCACAAAACATTTTTGCGGTTTTTGCAGATTATTCAGCTGACCGGTATAAGGATCGACGTGCGTGACAATCTGTACACCGCTGTTTTCCATCCCTTCCGCTATCATCGGCGGAAACAGCATATCAATCGGCTGATAGTGGTTATGGTTCGCCAGACCGAGAGAAATGTTCTGCTTATGTAACAGATGGGACAGCATCGCCAACCCGACGCTGACCGACTGGACCATAAACACATCATATTGCTCGAGACGGTAAACCTCGGTAAGCCTCTCCCTTAGTGCTTCACGCAACAGATTCACTTTCTTGTAAAAGTGTCCTCCGCCGTGCTGCATCTGGAGCTGGGGTGACAATGCTGAAGGGTCCATTAGTCGATTAACTCCTTTTGATAAAGCAGGGGTAAAACGTTGTCGCGAAATACTGAACCGACACCAACTTCGCAAGGAGGCTTACGGTAGTTAACCCAGGCAATCTCGGCGATTTCAGAGCTGGCGACGGGCTGACCGACAACCTCAACCTGATACACGTGATTCTCGATCGCTACAGATTCAAACTCGGCAATGCCGTGAAACAGGCCAAAAGGTTTAATCTCAGCCGTTTCAACGTTTAGCTCTTCCTTAAGCTCACGACGCAGGCATGTCAGGTGATCTTCCCCCAGCAGCGGTTTGCCGCCCGGGGAGATAAACACGTCGGTACCCTCTTTTCGCGTCAACAGTAGCGAACGATTGCGAATGATAATGGCCGAACACTTGATGATGGTTTTCATCACAGGCTCCACTCAGGCAGCTTCAGCGGAAGAACTGGCAACTTTTTTCGCCAGGCTCAAGGTCTCACCAGACAGGAATTTGACAATGTTCAGTGCCAGCGGCGTTTTCTCTCGCAGGTACGACATAATGGTGTCGTCGCTCGGCGTAGAAAAACTGTCGCCAAAAATACTTACGCCTTCCAGAGACTTAGTAGAAATACCCAATTGCAACAGGCGATATTTCACGTCGTCGGAAGACTGGGCAAATTCATATATTGGCGAATGATATTGAATGCCAAACTCTTGCATTAAATCGACGAGGTAATCCTTGGCAACCTGACGCTGCTCAGGGAACTCTTGCTGATAGTGAGTGATACCGTCATTAATGACGTCAATATCATGGCGGTGACAGAAATCAATAAGATGGGCGTGAATTGCTAATTTCTCGCCAAGCAATACCAAATTCTTTCTATACTTCAGAATATCGCCTTCAATATTTTCGATGGCGATGCTGCGGAATGTTCCGCTAATATCTTCGACTGTGTGTGCGACTACCAAATCACCAAAACGGTTTTTAAGTTCATCAACGCGATGAGAAAGAATGCCACGATGCAGGGAGCATCCGCTGTTAGCTGAATAGAGATGAACAGGGATACCTTGTAACATGAGATAACAGGCTGCAAGCGTACTATCACGACCACCGGTAAACATCACAAGTTGAGTTTTTACGTAAGTATTTGTCATATTAATCCTTAATATTTGCTGGAATACCCGGTTGCAAGGCACTTTCGACTGCCGTGGAGGTTGTCCCGCCACCTTTTCCTGAAGACTCAGTCCGCCGTCCTGGCGATTCGTGTCGGGACATAAGCGACACTAAAGGGTTTTATTTAACTTAGAAAATGATATAAACAGACAGATGTGTTGAAATTAACTAACAAGGTGGCGCTATGTCAGATCTCCCTTCACTGCGCGCATTGCACTACTTTAAACAGGCAGCAATGTTCGAGAGCTTCAGTGCGGCAGCTGAATCATTGAATGTCACTCATAGCGCAATCAGTCATCAAATAAAGAATCTTGAGACTTGGTTAGGCACACCTTTATTTAAAAGAACTGCGGGACGGGTTTATTTAACTCAGGATGGAGAGACATTAAAAAAATGCTGCGAGCAGGTATTTAGAAATATTGAGGCAACTTGCAAAGAGATTAAAACCAGAGAGGAAAATAATCTTATTATTTCCTGTGCACCGAGCTTTTTATCACAGTGGTTAATTCCAAGAATTAATCGCTTTTCACAGCTGCATGAAAATATTGTCCTTACCTTTCAGACCCATGTAAATATCGAAAATGTTCAGGATGAAAGGACGGATATTTTAATCAAAAGTAATGGCGATCCACTTTCGGAAGAAATAGAAGCCACTTTAATTACCGTTGATTATATTGGGCCGGTGTGTGCGCCTGAATTTCGTCATCGCTTCAGTTATGAAACCGATTTTACGACTCAACCCCTGCTGCACGCAGATACAAAAATGAATGCCTGGCAGGAATGGGCACGAAAAACGAATACGCGGGGAGATTTTATTTCAGGCAGGCATTTCGACAATCTGACGCTGGCGATTCAGGCCGCAAAAAATGGATTGGGCATTATTATGACACCGCAGATTTTGGTGAAAAAAGAGATCCAGGAAGGGAGTTTGATTGCACCGTTGGGCTTTACCGAGGTGGATCGCGCCACCTATATGCTGGTTAAGCGATCGCGTAGTCATGAACGTGAAATTACACTGTTTAGGCACTGGTTGTTAGAAGAGGCCAGCCGGGGTTAGCGACTGGCCTCCTAAAGCCTGCTTACTTTATTAAAATACCAGCAAGATTACGCCTGTAGCAGGGTATTCATACGACGGATGAACTGGTTAGGGTCTTCCAGCGTACCGCGCTCGGCGAACAGGGCTTGATCCAGCAGCAGCTCAACCCACTCAGAGAATTGATCTTCCTGAATTTCGTCGGCGGCGCGTTTTACCAGAGCATGCTCAGGATTCAGCTCAAAGATGTATTTCACCTCAGGAGCTTCCTGACCCGCCGCGGCAAACAGCTTAGCCATTTGCGTGCTCATCTCGTCAGCACCGGTGGTAACAATCGCCGGAGTATCGGTCAAACGGTGCGTCAGGCGCACTTCTTTGACACGATCGCCCAGCAGCGTTTTCACGCGCTCAACGAACGGCTCCAGAGCTTTATCAGCATCTTTCTGCTCGTCGTTTTTCTCGTCGGCCAGTTTGTCCAGAGACTCGTCGGCCTTGCTGACAGACTGGAATGACTTACCGTCGAACTCGGTCAGATAGCTCATCATCCATTCGTCGATACGGTCGGAAAGCAACAGAACTTCGATGCCTTTCTTACGGAACAACTCAAGATGCGGGCTATTCTTGGCAGCAGCATAACTGTCGGCCGTGATGTAATAAATCTTGTCCTGACCTTCCACCATGCTGGAAACGTAGTCTTCCAGAGACAGCGTCTGCTCTGAAGAATCATTACGGGTGCTGGCAAAGCGCAGCAGTTTAGCAATGGTTTCTTTATTGGTGCTGTCTTCGGCCGGGCCTTCTTTCAACACCAGACCGAACTGTTTCCAGAATTGCAGGTATTTTTCTGCATCGTCTTTAGCCAGTTTTTCCAGCATTTGTAGGGCGCGTTTGCTCAGAGCACTGCGCAAATTCTGGGTCACGCGACTGTCTTGCAGAATTTCACGCGAAACATTCAGCGGCAGATCGTTGGAATCTATCAGACCACGCACAAAACGCAGGTAGTTCGGCATAAACTGCTCGGCTTCGTCCATGATAAAGACGCGCTGAACGTACAGTTTCAGACCGTGTTTGTGGTCGCGGTTCCACATGTCCCAAGGCGCCTGCGAAGGAATATACAGCAGGCTGGTATATTCCTGCTTACCTTCAACGCGGTTGTGGCTCCAGCTCAGTGGATCGCTGAAATCATGGGAGATATGCTTGTAAAACTCGTTGTATTCTTCATCGGTAACTTCAGAACGACTGCGAGTCCACAGGGCCTGAGCCTTGTTGATCTGATCCCAGGTAGTGGTGTCGTCTTCTTCGTTGCGGGTCTCGATTTCAACCGGCAGCGCAATGTGGTCAGAATATTTGCTGATGATTGAGCGCACACGCCAGTCATCCAGGAACTCGTCCTGATCTTCACGCAGATGCAGCGTAATTTCAGTACCGCGACTGGCTTTCTCGATATCGGCCAGGGTGTATTCACCTTCACCGGCAGATTCCCAGAACACGCCTTCAGCGGCGCTGACGCCCGCAGCACGGGTGCGCACGGTGACTTTATCGGCCACGATAAATGCAGAATAGAAACCAACGCCAAACTGACCAATCAGCTGGCTGTCTTTCGCCTGCTCAGAACCCACAGATTGCAGGAACGCTTTGGTACCCGATTTAGCGATAGTCCCGAGGTTATCAATCACCTCGTCGCGGGTCATACCGATACCATTATCGCTCAGCGTCAGAGTACGTTTTTCTTTGTCGAACGACAGGCGGACATGCAAGTCAGCATCGCCCTCGTACAGATCAGGTTTTGACAGCGCGCAGAAGCGCAGTTTATCCGCCGCGTCCGAGGCGTTGGAGATCAGCTCACGCAGGAAGATTTCTTTATTCGAATATAGCGAGTGGATCATCAGGTGGAGTAACTGTTTAACTTCCGACTGGAATCCGCGGGTCTCTTGTCCTTTCATACTCATCAAATACCTCAATCAAACCGTTTGAGTGGTTAAAAACATTACTGTGTTCAAAACAGACTGAGAATGAAATGGGGTGTTAAAGGGAAATATTCAAGAGGAATCCACAACGAAATACAAAAACAGACACCGTTTGATTAATTAAGAACCGAATAGACCAGCAGTTTAAACACTTTGAAAAGTAGGAGAGATTGTAAGCACAACAGATAAGTTGAAGGGAGGAGTTTTACTTTAAGTCTAACAGGAGATTTAAAACACCCAACCTGCCGTCTAAGTAGTTGAAGCTGAAGCAAGGCGGTAAGTAAATTCATCCCCAGAAGCTGACACAAGTCAGTGACTGGGGTGAACGCACGAAGCCAACGCAGTTACAGCTTTAAATACGACGACGGCTCAATACTTGAAGACGTGCCGACCCGCTAATGAATGAGCGAGAGTAGTTCCATCAACCATCTCCAACTCTCCCCCCACCGGCACGCCGTGAGCAATGCGGCTGGCGACAACGCCGTACTGACCACACATCTCGGCAATATAGTTTGCTGTCGCGTCCCCTTCAACCGTCGGGTTGGTCGCGAGGATCACTTCCTGAATGCTTTCACCTTCAAGACGTTGCTCTAACCTGCCCAAACCGATGTCATCAGGGCCGATGCCGTCCAGCGGTGACAAGTGTCCCATCAGCACGAAATAGCGTCCTGAGAACTGGCCGGTCTGCTCGATGGCATGAATATCTGCCGGACTTTCTACTACACAAATCTGACCATTTTCTTTGCGGCGAGGATTGCCACAAATGGTGCAGATTTCCTGCTCGGTAAAGGTTCGGCAATCGGCACAGTGGCCAATTTCGGACATTGCCCGGGTCAGAGACTGCGCCAGCCGCATTCCGCCGCTGCGATCGCGCTGCAACAGCTGGAATGCCATACGCTGCGCCGACTTCGGGCCAACGCCCGGCAGGCAGCGCAACGCCTCCATTAATGATTCAAGGAGTGGGCTGGTTTGCATCAGAATGGCATCTTAAAGCCCGGTGGCAACTGCATGCCGCCAGAAACTGCTGCCATTTTTTCTTTCTGTGTTTCATCGATACGACGAGCCGCATCGTTGAATGCCGCAGCAATCAAGTCTTCCAGCATGTCTTTGTCATCTTCGAACAGGCTTGGATCGATCTCGACGCGACGAACGTTATGAGCGCCGTTAATGGTGATTTTAACCAGACCTGCGCCAGATTCGCCGGTAACTTCAATGGTCGCGATTTCAGCTTGTGCCTGCTGCATTTTTTCCTGCATTTGCTGGGCCTGTTTCATCAGGTTACCAATGCCGCCTTTTCCAAACATAATCTTCTCTCTTTGCGTCAAGCCGCGTATGTGCACCATGCTCCTACTGCGGCGGTTAAATGGGGCGAATACTCTCTTCGTCCAGCTCGGCGTCAAAGAAACGACGCAAAGTCTGGATATTATTATCCGCGATAATCGACTGACGCGCCTGCGCCAGTTTTTCTTCATAAATTGCCTGCCGCCATTCAAGCGGCGTGCGGGTTGCGAGGTTGTCATCTTCAACCACGCTGAGCGTAATTTCTTGCTGATACAGCGCAGCCAGTGCTTCTGCCAACGTTTTTTGCGCCGTCGGCGAGTTTAAATGACGCTGCGACGAACGTAAATGCAGACAAAGGGTAGCCGAATCCTCACGTTCAAGGAAAGCGTTAAGCGCTAACTGCTGCACCAATTTAGGAATAGTCAGCTGATGGATGATAGCCGCCCATTCATCTCGCTCAATGGCTTCCTCAGCCAGACGCGAGGCCAGTTCGGGCGATTTTTCATGCTCTAAAGCCGCTCGTAGCGCCTTGGGAGTCGCAACTGGTTCAGGTGCTGCGTCAGGCTCGTTAACGGTTTTCCAACGATAAGCCTCTTCTTTGACAGGCGCAGCAGGCGCTTTTTTCTGGGCAGTCGCGCCCGTGCGCTCTAACGAACGCTCGGTGACTGAAGCCAATCGCTCCAGCACCGAATTTGCCGGCTGCGCTTTTCCAGGCGCGGCCGGCTCAGCTTTTTTTGGGGAAGAGCTTCCCTGCTGTCGGAGTAGCTGTGTTCGAGCCTTTAGCAACTGCGCCGTGGAGTCTGGAATAGCGGCTTCAGACGGTGCAGGAGCATTGCGAACCGGCGCGGACGCTGGCTCTGGCGATGGCGGCGCAGAGTGTTGAATCGTTGGCGATTGCAACGCCGTCGCCCGTGGCGCATTCACTTCCGGCTCGGCAATCAATACCTTAGGATGAAAGGCCAGCGCGCGCAGCAGCGTCATTTCGACGCCCATGCGTTTATCAGGTGCGAAAGGCAGTTCTTTGCGGCCAATCAGCAAGGTTTGATAATACAGCTGTACGTCAGTTGGCGGAATAACTCGCGCCAGCTCGCGCAAACGCTGTTCGATAGAAGCATAGTGGTTGTCAAGAACCGACGGCAACAGCTGAACCATGGCAATGCGATGCAGCAATGCCAGCGTTTCCACCAGCAAAGTTTCCCAATCGACGCCGCGCGAGGCCGCGTGCTCAACCTGCGCCATGACAGTCGCTCCATCGGCACTGACCAGCGCTTCGAGAATCGCCAGCGGCTGCTCATCGTCAAGAGTGCCTAGCATTTGCGACACAGTTTCAGTCGTTACCTGCCCTTGCCCCATGGCGATCGCCTGATCGGTCAGACTCAACGCATCACGCATACTGCCGTCAGCGGCGCGCGCCAGCAATTGCAGCGCTCGTGCTTCGCTGGTGATTTGCTCGGCGTGCAATACTTTATCGAGCTGTTTACGGATCTGCTCGACGTCGAGCGCCTTCAGATGGAATTGCAAACAGCGCGAAAGAATAGTCACCGGCAGCTTTTGCGGATCGGTCGTTGCCAGCAAAAATTTGACGTGCGAAGGCGGCTCTTCAAGCGTTTTCAACAGCGCGTTAAAGCTGTGGCGCGAAAGCATGTGCACTTCGTCAATCAGATAGACTTTAAAACGGCCGCGAGCCGGCGCGTACTGCACGTTGTCGAGCAACTCACGGGTATCTTCAACTTTGGTGCGCGAGGCGGCGTCGATCTCGATCAGGTCAACAAAACGCCCCTGCTCGATTTCACGACAGTTATCGCAAACACCGCACGGCGAAGAAGTAATACCCGTTTCACAGTTCAGGCCTTTGGCCAACAGGCGAGCAATGGAAGTTTTACCCACGCCGCGAGTGCCAGAGAAAAGATAGGCGTGATGGATCCGCCCCAGCGACAGGCCATTAGCCAGTGCCGTCAGCACATGTTCCTGACCAACTACATCAGTGAAAGTTTGGGGGCGCCACTTACGGGCAAGAACCTGATAGCTCATTAATACCGGAGAAGTCGAGGGGTCTGTACCGTTATGTTATCACAGCCCCGCCCGCACGAGCGAGGGCTAGAATAAACGAGTCAATCTAAAGGCGACTGACGTCTATGTAACTTGAAAAACATATCCTGGATAGCTTCAAGAACATATCCAAAGTCATTCGAGTTACAGGTAGGCGGCAACTGCGCGAGTCCTTGGGAGCTGACATGAGTCAGTGACCGAGGTGAGCAAGGGCAGCCAACACCCCTGTAACTCTAAGGACAAAGGATATTTAGTGACCGGCGAAATCCACGAGAGAATAACATTCAATACCGTTGCCGTTCAGACGCTTTTCGCCACCCAACTCGGGTAAATTGATGATGAATGCTGCGTCAGACACTTCACCGCCCAGACGACGGATAAGTTTGGCGGTTGCTTCGATGGTGCCACCAGTTGCCAGCAGGTCATCTATCATCACGACTTTGTCACCCGGCTTGATAGCATCAACGTGGATTTCAAGCTTATCAGTGCCGTATTCCAGTTCGTATTCTTCAACGATGGTTTCACGCGGCAGTTTGCCCGGTTTGCGTACCGGAACAAAACCCACGCCCAGAGCCAGCGCAACAGGCGCGCCAAACAAGAAACCACGGGCTTCGGTGCCGACCACTTTGGTGACACCTGCATTGCGGTAACGCTCTGCCAGCAGGTCGATACTGGCCTGATAAGCCTCTGGAATTTCAAGCAAACTTGTCACATCACGGAACAGTATGCCCGGCTTTGGATAGTCGGGAATGGTCTTGATACTGTCTTTAATAAACTCAAGCTGCTGTGCAGTAGCGGTCATAACGGTAGCGCTCATAATAAAGTCGATTCATACCCGAACAGCGCCAGACCAGTTCCATACGCCCTGCCCCGAATGAATCGGCATGACAAAAGACAACGGCAAACGAATCTGGCGAGCTGTTCAAGAAAAAAATAAGTTGGGGACGACGCAGGGTCGAGTCGCCCAAATTTATGCAAAGCCACTTTAAAAAGCAACCCACAGCCGGACATGATCGCCTGTTTTATTGTCTCAGGTCAACCACTGCGAACTGCCAGACTGTGATTAACTGCGCGTAAAGCATGATTTCACACCACGTTTGCCGCATAATCGGCGGAAATAATCGTTCGGGAGAATATTTGTGAGTACGCAAAGCTTAATGCAGTCGCTGGAGCAGCAAATTGAAAGCCTGGCGCGGGAAATAGAGCCTATTGCCCATGCTACGGCGCAGCAGGCGCGCTTTGACGTTACACTCTTTGCCACCAAGGGTACACGGCTGCGCGAATATCTCGCGGAAGTCCGTACCAACTTTGCTCAGCTGCGCCAGGTAGTTGCCGAGAATCGTAGCGCGCAGGTTGCTTACGTCGCCGAGCGTCTGGTCTCACAGATAACCGCCCTGCAACGCGAAATTGCCACCCAAACGTTACGCAGTGCCGATAAACAAAA
Source organism: uncultured Gammaproteobacteria bacterium (assembly GCA_963747655.1). Taxonomy (GTDB): domain Bacteria; phylum Pseudomonadota; class Gammaproteobacteria; order Enterobacterales; family Enterobacteriaceae; genus Rouxiella. The sequence continues at coordinate 508,198 of CAVVFS010000003.1, forward strand.
AGAAGTAAAAAGCAGCGACTATTACAGCAAACTGGTTGAACATCAGCAGTATGAGCGCCGACTAATCGCTATGATTCAAGACAGGGAAAGCAAGCTGGGCCGAGTAGAAACATTCCAGGAGCAGCAGCATATTCAGAAAGAACTGGCCGCACTTGAAGGGCGTCTGATGCGCTGTCGCCAGGCACTGATTAAAATTGAACGCAGTATTGAGCGTCAAGAGCGCGGTTTTTGACGTTCTTATCACAAAATTTGAAAATTACCGTCGTTAGTTGAGCCAAAGGCTTTATACTAAAATCACGATTACACGTCGTTGGTAAATGCTCAAATAGTCACAACTTAACCAACGCCCAGCTTAACTGGAACGCCTATGTCCGTTGAAAACGCCTCTCCCGAACTGCAGCTTGCGGTAGATTTAATTTATCTGCTTGAATGTAACGAAATCGCCCCCGACGTGGCGTTGGCGGCACTGGAGATTGTGAAAAAGGACTATCAGGAAAAGCTCAAAAATCCGGTCGGCAGCTTGTCCATAAGCTACCGATGATTTCTTCTGCCTCAAGGGGCTAAAAGCCCCCTAATCAAATAACGTATCTTACAACGTTTCTCAATTCGCTGATTAAGCGAGCTTTTCCTCGCCCGGCGGCGTTAGTGGGCGATTGATTTCCTGAACTTCGTTACCATTATTATGCAGATAAACTTCTAACTGATTGAAAGCAATGTTAATACCGTTGTCGGTACACAGCTGATCAATTTTTCTATTCAGTTCATCTACCGTCAGGTTGCGATCACCCAACTCGCGCACATATACGCGAAGCTCGTGATCCAGCGTGCTGGCACCAAAATTAAGGAAGTACACGTGAGGGATAGGATCGCTCATCACTCGTGAACTCTCATTCGCCGCTTGCAGTAAAATCTCTTTAACCTTATCTAAATCAGACCCATAGGCGACGCCTACTTTAATAACCACGCGGGTTACGGTGTCTGAAAGCGACCAGTTAATCAGCCGTTCTGTCACAAATGCCTTATTGGGAATAATCACTTCTTTGCGGTCAAAGTCGGTAATCGTGGTGGCGCGAATGCGGATTTTACTCACCGATCCCGAGTAGCTGCCAATGGTTACCGTATCGCCAATACGAATCGGTCGCTCGAACAAGATGATCAAACCCGACACAAAGTTGGCAAAAATCTCCTGCAAACCAAAGCCCAATCCCACCGATAGCGCGGCGACCAGCCATTGCAGTTTATCCCACGATACGCCCAATGCGCCGAGCGCAGTGGCTGCTCCAATAACGGTGATGGCATAGGTCATCACGGTAGTGATAGCGTATGACGTCCCCTGGCGTAACTGAAGCCTGGAAAGCAGCAGCACTTCAAGCAGCCCAGGCAAGTTTCGCGTGAGTATATAAGAAATAATGACCGCACCGAAGCCCAGTAACACGCTGCCTAGCGTAACGGTTTGCACCACAACTTTACCCGCAACGTTCGCCGAGGAGTGCCAAAGGGTGATGCTGTCAATATAGGAAATGACCGTCAGTAAATCTGACCAAATCAGGTAGAGCACCACCGCAAACACGATAAACAGTGCCATGGTAATCAGACGCAGCGTTTGCTGGTTAATCTGATCCAGCCCCATCGGCGTTTCTTCGACCTGCTCGCCGCCGTCCGCGCCTTCTTTAGAAGTAAGCACTTGACGACGCGCCAGTGCACGGCGATAAGCGAGACGCCTTGCCGCTACGCTCAGCCCACGCAGTGCAACCCTGCTGGTAATGTTCCAGATAATTAACAGATACAGGCTTTCAAGCCAGCGGCTTGCCAGACGCAGCGTGGTATAGAAGTATCCGGCAAACATCAGGCCCATTAAAAACAGCGGTGCCAAAGCAATGGCGGTCACGATGATCAGATGAACGCTGTGGGTATTTTTCTCGCGCCAGCCCTCACGCAGCATCGGGAATAGCAGCACCGACAGTGCAGCAAGGATCAGTAAAATAATCACCTGACCAATAGTGTCATCCACCAGGCTTAGCGGCACTTTCTCACCGAGTACGGTCCAGAAAATCAGCGGTAGCATAGTCAGCGACAGACGCAAAATTGAGCGGCGATAATGCGCGCAAATTGAAGCATCCATGTTGAAATGGCGCTCGCTGACACCTCGCGGAGCCAGTAAACGGTAACAGAATCCCATTACCAACTGAAATACGGCGATGCGCTGAGCCAGCGTCCAGAGAAAACTATTAATGCTGATATCGCAAAGGGAGAACCAATAGCCGACGGCCAGTGTCAGTAACATTCCCGGTGCGACTCGCAGCACCAGCAATATCAAGGCCTGCGGCGTATGCAGCTGGGAATCTCGCTTCAACTGCCCGACATCGCTGCTCAGTTTCTCGATGCGACGTTTTATCGCTTTGCCCTGCCACAGCAAAATCAGAATAATTACGAGCGCAGGCACGCTAACAGGGATAGAACGGACCAGCCCCTGACGTAAATCTATCCAGGTAACTTTTAAGCTCAGGCCACTGATTTGCGATTTAACGCTCTCTGGCAATGACTTAAGAAACTGCCAGTCCATGGGTTTATTACTGCTCACCCAAAAAATCTGCTGGGTCAGCGTATCATTCAAAGTCTCGTTAACATTCAACAGCTGCTGCTGATTAATTTGCAGGTTAATCGCCAACGCCAGCTCGTTACCAAGCTGTTTGTTTAGCTGATCCAACAGGTCGCGGCGTATATCAACGATTTGCTCGAGGGCATCGTTGATATCGTCATTAACGACCTCTTTGCTATTTTTGACCAGGTTCTGAATATAGTCATCGCCCTGGAAAAGCTCGTCGCGCTGTTCATTAAGATTGAATTGCTCAAGGCGCAGATCGGCAATTTGCGTCTGCGTATCCGTCATCAGGCTGGCCGCTGGCTGGGTATTTTGCTGCTGCTGATACAGAATTCGTGACAGTAGCAGGCTGCCTTTCAGAACACTTATCTCTTCACTCAGGTCGTGCTCGGACTGTGAAGAACGGTCGAGCGAATTTTTAACCGTAATGTTCTGTTGTAGCAGTTTATTGCCTTCTTCCGTTGCAGCAATCAGGCGCTGACTAAGCTGGCGGTTAACGTCAAGCTCCTGACTCACCAGCGGATCTTTTTGCAGATCGGTGGTGCTATCCGGCGTTTGTGCCTCTTTGGCCGTGCGTTCGGAAAGTGTCAGTCTTTTGCCATTAATCACTTCCTGCAAGGTCTGGGTATAGGCTTCTAGCTGTGCAATATGCGCGTTTATATAGTCGCGCTGTTTCTGATACAGGTCTTGCAGCGTGGTGTTGGCTTCCAGACTATTACGTTGGAAATCAACCTCTTCATTCAGCAATGTCTGCTCTGTTACCAGCATCGTCTGCTGAGTCGGACGCAGGTCTTGCTGATTGGGCGACATGCCGTTTAGCGCATTGCGAACCTGTTCCAGACTTTGCGAATAGCCGTACATGGCTCCCTGCGCCCTTTCTGGCTGGGTTTGCAATGAAATTAGCTGGGTATTAAAGGTAGAAAGATCGTTTTGCGATTCCTGCAAATCGTTAAGCGTGTCACCAAGTTCATTCTCGAGAGAACGTAATGGCATAGCCAGCAGTGTCGCTTTTGTCGCGACATCGGTAGGTTGATCTTGCAGCTTCGCCAACCCATCGGTTGCCACACGCAGCTTATTCGGGGCATCAGCCAGCTGTTGCTTCAGCTGAAGCTGCTGCTGCCTGACTTTATCCAACGCATCAAGCAGTTCCATCGTGCGATAGAGATCCTGCTGCGTCAGCTTTTCAGCGGGCGTAAGCGTTTTTTGCCTGCCTAGCGAATCAAGCTGATTTTGTACGTCGCTGCGGGCAGGAATATCTGTTGTTACAGCAGCTAGCGCCTTGGGCACAAACATCAGCGCGGTAAAAAAAACCAATGCAATCAGCAGGAAATTTGCAAGTCCTGAAGGGGAAGAATGAGACGGGCCAGAGCGGGAACAATGAACGTCAGCGAATCGGCTAAACATAGTCAACTTAATCAAATCAGAGATGAATAATATTAGCACGACAATAAGCTAAAACGCGTTAGTGAATCATGCATTAGGTCAAGCAAACTTGTAAATCTTTACCAAACTCGACAAGCCCTCCGATGAGAAAATTTGTTTGATTTACATGCATTCATAAATGTATGTAACATGGCGCGAACATATTTAAAAATAGCAATGGAATGTAACATCAAGAATCCATTGATTACAATTTGAAAAATCGGACACTTGAGGTTTATTTATGAACAAAAACAGAGGGTTAACGCCTCTGGCGGTCGTTCTGATGTTAACCGGCGGATTGGCTCTAACAGGATGTGACGGTAAGAAAACCGAACAGGCTGCCCCTAAAGCGCCTGAAGTGGGCGTCGTCACGTTAAAAGCCGCTCCATTAAACGTCACCACAGAACTTCCCGGACGCACGTCGGCCTATCGTATTGCAGAGGTACGCCCTCAGGTCAGCGGGATCATCCTGAAACGTAACTTTGTTGAAGGCAGTGAAGTGAAGGCAGGAACCTCGCTTTACCAGATTGATCCGGCCACCTATCAGGCAAGCTATGACAGCGCCAAAGGGGACTTAGCCAAGGCTCAGGCCAGCGCGCAGATTGCCCATGTTACCGTGAATCGCTACAAGCCTCTGCTTGGCACCAATTACATCAGTAAACAGGATTATGATACGGCGTCTTCGACTGCATTACAGGCCGATGCCTCAGTCGTTGCGGCCAAGGCAGCGGTGGAAACGGCCCGCATCAGTCTCGCCTATACCAAAGTAATTGCCCCTATCAGCGGGCGAATTGGCAAATCTTCCGTTACCGAAGGCGCGCTGGTCACCAGCAGCCAGACCGATGCACTCGCCACCGTGCAACAGCTTGATCCTATTTATGTTGACGTCACTCAGTCCAGCAATGACTTCCTGCGCCTGAAGCAGGAGCTAGCCGAAGGTTCGTTGAAACAGGAAGACGGTAAAGCCAAGGTCACGCTGATTCTGGATAACGGCAAACTGTATCAACAACCGGGTACTCTGGAATTTTCAGATGTGACCGTGGATGAAACCACCGGCTCTATCACTTTACGTGCCGTGTTCCCTAACCCACAAAATTATCTTCTGCCTGGCATGTTTGTGCGTGCTCGCCTGGATGAAGGGGTGAATAACAATGCCTTGCTTGTTCCTCAGCAGGGAATCACCCGTAATCCTCGTGGCGATGCGACAGCTTTAGTTGTAGGTACAGATAACAAAGTGGAGCTTCGTACTGTGACCACTCAACAAGCCATTGGCGACAAGTGGGTAGTGACAGATGGCCTCAAACCGGGTGACAAAATTATTGTCACCGGCCTGCAAAAAGTTAAACCCGGCGTTCAGGTAACGGCTGAAGAAGTTAACCAGAACGCGCCAGCAGCTGACGCCACGAAGTCTTAACAGGAGCCGGTAACATATGGCTAATTTCTTTATTGAACGCCCAATATTTGCATGGGTAATCGCTATCATCATCATGTTGGCAGGAGGACTTTCGATCCTCAAATTACCTATTGCTCAATATCCTACCGTTGCGCCTCCAGCCGTTGAGCTAACGGCCACTTACCCTGGTGCCGATGCGCAAACGGTGCAAGACACGGTCACCCAGATTATCGAACAAAACATGAACGGTATCGATAACCTGATGTACATGTCCTCCACCAGCGACTCTTCTGGTGCAGTACAGATAACGCTGACCTTTGCTTCCGGTTCAGATGCCGACATTGCGCAGGTTCAGGTGCAGAATAAACTGCAACTGGCGATGCCGCTGCTGCCGCAAGAAGTCCAGCAACAGGGGATAAAAGTCCAAAAATCGAGCAGCAGTTTCCTGATGGTGGCGGGATTTGTATCCGATGGCGATATGACGCAGCAGGATATTGCTGACTATGTCGCCTCTAATATTCAAGACCCGATAAGCCGTACCTCGGGCGTGGGTGATGTCCAACTGTTTGGTGCGCAATATGCGATGCGTATCTGGATGGATCCGAACAAACTCAACAACTATCAGCTGACGCCGGTTGACGTGATAAGCGCCATTACTGTGCAGAACAATCAGGTAGCCGCCGGTCAATTAGGGGGAACGCCTCCTGTTCCCGGCCAACAGCTCAACTCTTCAATTATTGCGCAAACTCGTCTGAAATCGGCTGACGAATTTGGGCAGATCATTTTGAAAGTTAACCCTGACGGTTCGCAGGTGCGTCTGAAAGATGTCGCGGATATCAAACTCGGCGGGGAAAGCTACGACGTTGTTGCTCGTTTTAACGGCCAGCCGGCCGCGGGTCTAGGGATTAAACTGGCGACCAACGCGAATGCTCTGGATACCTCTTCTGCCGTCAAAGCCGAGCTGGCAAAGCTGCAACCGTTCTTCCCGAGCGGAATGAAAGTGGTTTATCCCTACGACACCACGCCTTTCGTTAAAATATCCATTCAGGAAGTGGTGAAAACGCTGGTCGAGGCCATCGTGCTGGTATTCCTGGTCATGTATTTGTTCCTGCAAAACTTCCGCGCGACGCTTATTCCGACCATTGCAGTACCCGTGGTCTTATTGGGCACCTTTGCCATTATTGCCGCCTTTGGCTATTCAATAAATACGCTGACCATGTTCGGCATGGTATTGGCGATAGGCCTGCTGGTCGATGATGCCATTGTCGTGGTTGAAAACGTCGAACGTGTGATGGCCGAAGAAGGTCTGCCGCCGAAAGAAGCTACCAAGAAATCGATGGCACAGATCCAGGGCGCGCTGGTAGGTATTGCCATGGTGCTGTCGGCGGTATTTATTCCGATGGCCTTCTTTGGCGGTTCTACCGGCGTTATCTATCGCCAGTTCTCGATTACTATCGTGTCGGCAATGGTGCTGTCGGTACTGGTAGCGTTGATTCTGACACCAGCATTATGCGCAACCTTGCTGAAAGCTGTTCCTAAAGGCGACCACGGTAAAACCACCGGTTTCTTTGGCTGGTTCAACAAGAAGTTTGAGCAGAGCACGCATCATTACACTGACAGTATCGGCAATATTTTGCGCAGCACCGGACGTTATCTAATCATCTACCTGCTGATCGTCGTCGGCATGGCCTTCTTGTTTATCCGCCTGCCGACTTCCTTCCTGCCGGAAGAAGATCAGGGGGTGTTTCTGACCATGGCACAATTGCCAGCCGGGGCAACTCAGGAGCGCACACAGAAGGTTCTGGACGAGGTCAGTGACTATTTCCTGACTAAAGAAAAGGCCAACGTTAACTCGGTATTTACCGTCAATGGCTTTGGTTTTGCCGGTCGTGGTCAAAACACCGGTATAGCCTTTGTCAGTTTGAAAGACTGGTCAGATCGCAGCGGTGCAGAGAACAAGGTGGCGGCAATTACCGGCCGTGCGATGGGCGAATTCAGTAAAATCAAAGATGCGATGGTATTTGCCTTTAACCTGCCTGCAATCGTTGAGTTAGGCACCGCAACCGGCTTTGACTTTGAACTTATCGACCAGGCCAACCTGGGCCATGACCAGCTCACTCAGGCGCGTAATCAGCTGTTGGGCATGGTCGCTCAGCATGCCGATCTGCTGTCTGGCGTTCGCCCTAACGGTCTGGAAGATACGCCTCAGTACAAGCTGGAAATCGATCAGGAGAAAGCCACAGCGCTGGGGGTGTCTATTTCAGATATCAACACCACGCTGGGCGCGTCTCTGGGCGGTAGCTACGTGAATGACTTTATTGACCGGGGTCGCGTGAAGAAGGTTTATGTACAGGGCGATGCCAAATTCCGCATGCTGCCTAAAGACATTGAAAACTGGTATGTTCGCGGCAGTTCGGGGCAAATGGTGCCATTTTCATCTTTCTCTTCCGCGAAATGGGAGTACGGTTCTCCGCGTCTTGAGCGTTATAACGGGCTTCCATCAATGGAAATTCTCGGTCAGCCGCTTGAGGGCAAAAGTAGCGGTGAGGCGATGGCAATGATGGAGTCTTTGGCTTCAAAACTGCCGAGCGGTATCGGCTTTGACTGGACGGGTATGTCATATCAGGAAAGGCTATCCGGCAACCAGGCGCCGTCGCTTTATGCTATCTCGCTGATCGTAGTGTTCCTGTGCCTTGCTGCGCTGTATGAGAGCTGGTCGGTTCCGTTCTCGGTCATGCTGGTTGTACCGCTTGGAGTGGTCGGAGCATTGATTGCGGCCACGGCTCGCGGTCTGAGCAATGATGTTTACTTCCAGGTTGGCTTGTTGACCACTATTGGGCTGTCGGCGAAAAATGCCATCCTGATAGTCGAATTCGCCAAAGATCTCATGGATAAAGAAGGTAAAGGGCTGATCGAGGCGACGCTGGAGGCTGTGCGAATGCGCTTACGTCCGATTTTGATGACCTCACTGGCGTTTATCCTCGGCGTTATGCCACTGGTTATCAGCACTGGTGCCGGTTCTGGTGCGCAGAACGCGGTCGGTACTGGCGTGATGGGTGGCATGATCACCGCAACCCTATTAGCTATATTTTTCGTCCCGGTGTTCTTTGTGGTCGTCCGCCGCCGTTTTGGTAAAAAGGCTGACGATGCAGGCAATGCCCGTCCCGCTGAGACTCCGCCTCACTAATTGTGATGAGTAATATCATAGGTTTATCCTTTTGAGGGTCGCGCAAGCGGCCCTTTTTTATCTTCACTCGCCCCAGCCCTTTAGTGCTTCCATTGCCGAGCCTTTTCCCTGCTGTATCAAAAAATTCAAATTCACTCTTGAAGCGATCAATGAATGCGCGCATAATAATTGTTATGTTATAACATTTCATATTGAGAGTTATTATGAGAGAAAATATTCACCCGGCTTATCGCACCGTAGTGTTCCACGACACCAGCGCCGACCAATTTTTCCACGTAGGTTCGACGATTAAGACCGATCGCACCATTGAATTGGAAGGCAAAACCTTCCCTTACGTCACTCTGGACATCTCTTCTGCTTCACATCCGTATTACACCGGCAAGCAGAAAGAGTTCTCAAAAGAAGGCAGCACCGCTCGCTTCCAACAGCGTTTCGGCAGCTTCCTGGGCAAGAAATAAGTTTTTTGGGAGAGATCAATGCAGGTATTGAGTTCGTTAAAATCAGCAAAAAACCGCCACCCTGACTGCCGTATCGTCAAGCGTAAAGGCCGTCTATACGTGATTTGCAAAAGCAACCCGCGCTTTAAAGCCGTACAGGGTGGTAAAAAGAAACGCTGATTTCAGTATGAAGCCAGAGTCTTGGCAAGCCATAAAAAAAGCCCCGTTGCTGCCCAACGGGGCTTTGTTGCATCTTAAAGAAGTGGAAACTTATTGCCTCCCCGTCTGCCTGTGGCTTTACGGGGAGGCTTAGTTTTATTTCATACTGGCGACAATCGATTCCACGTTGTGAGTAAAGGCTTTCTCATAGGTCGTGGCTGGGCCTTGCGGGCCAGACAGTGATTCAGGATAAAGCTCCCCACCCGGCTTCGCACCCGTCGCCGCAGCAATCTGCTGCACCAGACGCGGATCGGTTTGATTCTCGATAAAGTAGGTTTTAACCTTCTCACTTTTAATCTGGTTTATCAGAGAAGCAACTCCGCTGGCACTGGCCTCAGACTCGGTAGAAAAGCCAACCGGAGCCAGGAAAGTCACGTCATATTCTTTGCCGAAATAGCCAAACGCGTCATGACTGGTCAACACTTTGCGCTTATCCATTGGGATACCACTGAACTCTTGTTTGGCCCAGGTATCGAGCTTTTTCAGGCTCTCAATGTACGCACCGCCGTGCTGACGGAAATAATCGGCATCTTCAGGGTCGGCAGTAATCAGCGCGTTCATCACGTTGGTGGCGTAAATCACCCCGTTCGCCATACTATTCCATGCGTGCGGGTCGGTAATCACTTTGCCATCATCTTTCATCTGGCGTGAATCTACGCCGGTAGAGGCGACGATGGTTTTACCGTGATAACCGGAGGCAGTGATTAGCCTGTCCATCCAGCCTTCCAGGCCTAATCCGCTCACAAATACCAAGTCAGACGAGGCAAGCGCCTGACTGTCGCGCGGTGCGGGTTCAAAACTGTGAGGATCGCCGTTTGGGCCGACAAGGCTGGTAACCTTGACGTGGTCGCCACCCACTTCCTGCACGATATCTCCGAGAATTGAGAAACTGGCAACGGCGTTCACCGTTTTGGCCATTGCCAGCGGGCTCGTCAGCAGGGCAGCTACTGACAGAGCAACAGGTAAAAGTTTCATTTCCACTCCTTTAAAAGTACTTCTTTTATTGATACTTCTTAACGTCGCGAGGCAGTCAACATCCCACCGCGCGTTCCAAACAGAACTGAGATAAAGAAAATTACGTTGGCGCTGAGCACAATCGCAGGACCAGCCGGCAGCGAGGCGTAGTAAGACCAAATCAGGCCGATTACACTGGAAAGCATGCCGATCAGCATGGCAATCAGCAGCGTTTGTGGTAAATCACGGCCCCAGAAACGCGCGCTCGCGGCGGGCAACATCATTAATCCCACTGACATCAGAGTGCCGAGAATTTGGAAACCGGCAACCAGATTCACTACCACCAGCGCCAGGAAGATTGCCTGAATTACCGCCAGCCATTTACCAGAACTGACGCGCAAGAACAGCGAATCGAAAGATTCAATCACTAAAGCACGATAGATACAGGCCAGCACCAGCAACGAAACGCTGCTGATCGAGCCAACCATTAATAGCGCGTGGGAATCAACCGCCAGAATAGAGCCGAACAGCACGTGCAGCAGGTCAACACTTGAGCCTTTAAGAGACACCAGCGTGACCCCAAGGGCTAAGGATCCGAGATAGAAACCGGCAAAGCTGGCATCTTCTTTGAGCTGAGTGCGACGGCTTACCACGCCTGAAAGCATCGCCACCGACAGGCCGGCAATAAATCCGCCAACGCCCATCGCGACCAGTGACATACCGGAGATAAGATAACCAATGGCCGCGCCCGGCAGCACAGCGTGACTGAGCGCATCGCCCACCAGACTCATACGGCGCAATAAAAGGAAAACGCCCAACGGCGTGGCGCTAATGGACAAAGCCAGACAGGCTATCAGTGCGCGACGCATAAATCCGAACTGCACGAAAGGATCGACTAATAGATGAAGCCACATCATGAAATAACTCTCCGCTGCTCGCTGAACTCGTCGGCCAGGACGCAGGCATGATCGCGATGGGGGAAATGGCACAACACCTCGTCGGCGGTTCCCCAAATATTTTGCTGCTGACTCAGGAACAGCACCTGCGGGAAATGGCGCGCGACCATCGCAATGTCGTGCAGCACGGCGATGACCGTTTTACCCTGCTCGTGCCATTGGCGGATCACTTTGAGCAATAGCTCGGTCGTTTGGCTATCGATACCGGTGAACGGCTCGTCGAGCATAATAAGCGGCGCCTGTTGAATAAGCAGACGGGCAAACAGCGTGCGTTGCAATTGCCCACCGGAAAGCGCGCCCACCGGGGAATTGCGCATCTCGGTCATGCCAACAGTTTCTAGCGCTTCAATCACCTGCCGTTCTGATTCACGGCTGATACCGCCAAACAAGCCGCTTTGCGGCCAGCAGCCCATGGCCACCAAATCAAACACACTGATTGGGAATTGGCGATCCAGCTCCACTTGCTGTGGCAAATAAGCCAGCTGAGGGCGTTTGTTTTTACTTGCAAGTCCATTAAATTCAATGGTTCCGGCGATCGGTGGTTGCAAGCCAGCCAACGTTTTCAGAAAGGTCGATTTGCCTGCGCCATTGGCACCGATAACGGCGGTAAGCGATCCGGCAGTCACGCTTCCGCTGAGTGGCATCGCTACGGCACGGCGTTCATAGCCAACTTCAAGCCTGGAGATATTTATCATGGTAAGGATATAGCCCAATAGATCCCTGCCCATAAAATTGCTAATAAAATTAAAGCAATAGCACAGCGGGAAAAAGCAGATAGGGTAAAAAGCGTCTTGGTCATAATGGCCTGCTCTTGAAATGTTATAATATAACACCATAATTTAAGCGATTTTTCAAGTTAGCAGGACGTAATCCTTGAGAAAGTGTGGTTAATGGCTGCCATAAATTGAGCTGGCTCGCATTTTTGTAAAATTGTGCGGTTTAGAGATGTAGGAAAGCGTAATTAATTATCAAAATTCAATAAAGTACTTTAAAATCAAAGCATTGATAAAGTTAACGTTAATTAGTTTTTTTAGTTTCATTTCCCACTTTGCTAAAAATTTATGCAATAATCCATCCAGACCATTTTTTGATCAGATAACTCTTATGAAAAAATTGATCCCTTGTGACCTTCAGGGAAAGATTACAGGCATTGCAGAACTCAAGCAGATAATAGAATCCAATATTGAAATGATTGAAATTCCATTAACTGCCGGTTTAAGTTATTACTCGTATAATGCCTTCTACACTCCAGGTTCGCTGGTCATAAAATCTATTGAGTTATTGCACAACCAAGCGTATTCAATGAGTTACACTTACGCCTGGACTATCTTTAATGGTTGCCTTGACCTTAACTCAGCTGAAAACTCAAATGAGTCTGTCTCTTTTATCGTTAAACCAGAAGGTTTAGAGTTCGATATAATAGACTTTGCTTCAGCGGGTACAGAGAACGAATTGTAAGTTTCAGTAATAGGTTTGCACAGTTTCTGAAAATTAGATTATATTTATATTGAGAGTGCATTATTAAGTCACGATTTACATCCTCCGACTAGATAATGACCCGGGTTATCAACATCGATCCAACCTGGTTCTGTTACTGGCACGCAATATTGAATACCCTATAGTTTAGTTTTCATCGGTTAATTATTTTACTTAGCAGTCCTTGGTTAGCTCGGATTTTGTTGTTTATTTACAGTTTTTGTTTACTCACAGAGTGTTATCACACCGAATAACTTTACGGAGGGGATGATATGGATGAGTACTCGCCTAAGCGACATGATATTGCGCAACTGCGGTTCCTCAATGAAAATTTGTATGACGAAGGAATTGCAACCTTGGGAGACAGCCATCACGGCTGGGTCAATGATCCAACTTCAGCATTAAATCTGCAGTTGAATGACCTGATTGAGCATATTGCTTCTTTCATCATGAGCTTTAAAATTAAATACCCGGACGAAACTAATCTTAGCGACCTGGTAGAAGAGTATCTAGACGATACCTATACCCTGTTCAGCAATTACGGAATAAACGATTCTGATTTACGTCAATGGCAAAAAACCAAGAAACGACTATTCAGAATGTTCTCAGGGGATTATGTTTGTGCCCTGATGAAAACATAATAGATAATTTATTAAAGTAAGTAGATACAGTTGAAAAGGCCATGATGAACAAAATCGACTATTTGATGCGTTTAAGAAAATGCACCACAATTGATACACTTGAACGTGTCATCGAAAAAAACAAGTACGAACTTTCAAATGATGAATTGGAGTTATTTTACTCTGCTGCCGATCATCGCTTAGCCGAGCTAACGATGAATAAGTTGTACGATAAAATCCCAACCGCCGTATGGAAATTCGTGCGCTAATTTTTCGCACATGACCTCATTGAGCCGATAGCCCTATCGGCTCAGTGCCCTAAACAATCCGCTATTGATTTTGATAGCTACTAAACCTTGCCCGTTTTTACTATTAATTAATCAATCCAACCTATAAATACATTTATATTTCTTATGTTTTTGGGTTGATTAAACTATTCTTCTTTTAATCTTATATTCATTAATTCCCCCATAATTTGACTTTATCTCTAAAAGCCTGCAACAAATATTCGAAACATTGTTCGGTTTGGGAAGAACGTAATGGCGATGGCGTGCGCAACATGGCGACAGTTCGAGTTAATTCTGGTTGCTGAAGATGCACAACGGTTAATTCATCATCATTCAATGTTGCGGTATATAATTCTGGCAAAATTGCCAGCGCCAGTCTTGAACGCACGAGTCCATATAGCGTCTCCTGAAAATCGACCCGATAAGCGATGTTCAAACTTAAGCGATGGTTCTCGATCAGCGAGTTAACCAGTCGAAGAATATTCCCTTTCTGAAACAGAGCAATAGGACGTCGAGACAAATGCCGCCACGGGACATGGTGAGCCTCAGCAAGAGGATCGTCCTTGCGCATAACAACCACAAACGGGTCTTCCAGCAGTGGATAAATTTCGACGTGCTCCGGCACAGAGCTGTCCAGAGATCCGACGCCAAAATCTATCGATCCCTTTTCCAGTTCGGTAAGCAGGCGGTCATTAGTTAAATCATGAAACTCGACTCGCATACCGGGAAAACGGCTGGCCAAAAGTTCTGGCACAACAGGAAATACCAGCGTACTGACCGAAGGCACCAGCCCGATACGTAAAGTCCCGTCACCGCCCTGCGCCATTATTTGCTGCATATCATTGAAAGTATTATGCGCGATATTCAGCATTCTCTCGGCATAAGGCAAAATTGCCAGCCCTTGCTCGGTAAGCGTTACTGCCTGCGCCGTGCGATTAACCAGCTTGCCACCCAGCACTAATTCAATTTGTCTTAACGCGCTACTCAAGGCAGGCTGGCTGATTGCCAGACGATGCGCCGTGGCGGTAAAACTGCGCAGCTCGGCCAGAGTCACAAAATACTGGATCTGTTTTAGCGATAAGGCAGGCAATCTGCGCCAGGGTTCAGACATATATCCCCATTAATTCAATCATTATGAGTGATGTGTCAGCCAGCATAACTCCATCTTATCCACTGATAAAATAAATCATCTGTTAAATCGCCCTGCTGCTGCCTACATTAAAGTGATTAGATTATTCGCTCCCTTTTCTGGGTCTCTTTACAGGACAATGATGTGGCAACTATGGCAAACCAGACGATGACAACTGACTATCCTGAAATATTGCTACGCCGACGCGCGGTGCAGGCTGCTATGGGGCAAATTCCTTTTGATCGATTGTTAAAGCATGCTCGCCTGGTAGATATGGTTACAGGAGAAGTACGTCGGGTAGATATCGGCCTCACTGGCTCGATGATTTCCAGTGTGCATCCCTGTAGCGAGGATTTTTCAGCTCTGGAAACGCTAGACCTGGCCGATGCTTACCTGTCACCGGGGCTGATTGATACCCATGTGCACGTCGAAAGTTCGCACCTTCCCGCTCATCGCTATGCACAGATTGTTGTTGCTCAAGGGACAACGACCATCTATTGGGATCCGCACGAGCTGGCCAACGTGCTGGGCGTTGCTGGCGTGCGTTACGCCGTTGAATCTAGCCGCAATCTACCGCTTAGAGCCATCTGTGCGGCTCCATCAAGCGTGCCTTCGACACCGGGTCTTGAAACCTCGGGTGCCGATTTTCGCGGTAAAGAGATGCAAACCATGCTGGACTGGCCAGAAGTTGCCGGAGTCGCTGAAATGATGGACATGAACGGAGTGATTAATGGCAGCGATCGCATGCTGGAAATTCTCGATGCCGGTCTGCGCAGTGGGAAATTGATTGAAGGTCACGCGCGCGGCCTCAAAGGCCAGGAGCTACAGGCGTATCTGGCGGCGGGCGTGGGATCAGATCACGAGCTGACCTCTGCCGACGATGCGCTGGAGAAATTACGCGCCGGATTAAATCTGCAAATTCGCGGTTCGCACCCTTACCTGCTGCCCGATATCGTTAAGGCACTGAAAACACTCCCGCATTTATCTTCGCAAATCACCCTGTGCACCGATGATGTTCCCCCCGATTTCCTGCTGGAAAGAGGCGGGATGATAGCGTTGGTCAACACTCTGATCGAGTGCGGTCTGCGCGGCGAAGATGTGCTGCGTATGGCAACCTTTAACGCTGCGATTAGACTGCAACGCCCGGATTTAGGGCTCATTGCCGCGGGCAGAATCGCTGACTTCTTTACCTTCGATTCGCTGGAAAAAATTGTGCCGAAAAAAGTCTTTGTCGCCGGAGAATGTGTCGCCGACAACGGGAAAATGCTGATAGCAGAAATCGCGCCAGCCGAGACGTTACAACCCCCGCGCGACACGATGCATCTTTCTCCCGTAAAAGAGTCTGACTTCCAGCTGAAAATTCCCGGCATACATCACGGTCAGGCAAAACTGCGGCACATTAAAGGCGCGCGTTTTACCCAGTGGAGCGAAACAATAGTCGAGGTTAAAAACGGTATCGCTACACTGCCCGAAGGGTTCAGCCTGATTTGGGTTCAGCATCGGCATGGAAAATATCCCGCTAAACCTCAAATAGCGCTGCTCGAAGGCTGGGGAGAACTGCGCGGCGCCATTGCGACCTCTTATTCCCACGATTCACATAACTTAGTGGTACTGGGCAGAAATCCGGCCGATATGGCGATTGCTGCGAATCATCTTATCGCCTGCGGTGGCGGCATGGCGCTGAGCCAGAATGCCACTCTGCTGGCCAGTGTCGAAATGCCTGTCGCCGGTATGCTGTCGGATTTACCCGCCCAACAGCTGGCGGCAGAATTTAAAAATCTGCGCGAGAAAAGTGCGTTAGTTGCCGACTGGGAACCGCCGTATCGCGTATTCAAGGCGATTGAAGGAACCTGTCTGGCCTGCAATGCGGGGCCGCACCTGACGGATTTAGGCCTTACCGACGGCGCAACGCGGCAGATTATTGAGCCATTAATCGATGCCTGGGAAGTTAGCGTTTCATGATCTACACGCACCCATTTTATCTAAAAAAAGAACAATTTTAATTTTGATCAGGAGAATTTTACATGGCAGACACTTACGTTAAAAACGCGCCTTCCGGAGCTGATGACAGTTGGCTTCAGCGACGCTTCAGACTTTATCAACGTCAGACCAGCGTTAAAACCGAATGCCTCGCCGGGATAACCGGCTTTTTAGCCGCCGCCTATTTGTTGGTAGTGATCCCCGGATTGTTGTCTGTCGGCGGCATAGATAAAGGTGCAGCATTAACCGGCACCATTATTGTGCTGGTTCTGGGCAGCCTGCTAATGGCGTTCTATGCCAACCTGCCGTTTATGGTTGGCCCCGGTATTGGTGGATCGGTGCTGGTCGGAATTACGCTGGCGGGCGACGGTATTAGCTGGCCAGTTGGCCTGGGCATCGCCTGCTGGTCGGGGATTTTATTCTTCCTGCTCACCGTGCTGGGCCTGCGTGAAGTGGTAACGCGCTCGATTCCTCAGTCGATCAAGCTTGGCCTCACGGCATCAATCGGCATTTTTGTTGCCCTGCTCGGTTTTCGCAATGCCGGACTGGTTATCGCCAATGTAAAAACTCACGCGCTGGGGCTGGGCGATTTCACAGCTCCGGGTGCGCTGATTGCCCTACTGGGACTGCTACTGGCAATTGGTTTACAGGCGCGTCGCGTGCCGGGCGCTATTTTGTGGGCGATACTGCTGGCCACGATCGCAGGCATTCCTTTTGGCATTACCCATCTGCCGGCACAGTGGATTTCACTGCCGCATTCGCTGACACCATTGATCGGCAAAATTGACCTGTTTGGCGCGATTAACGTCACTTTCCTGCCTTTCCTGTTTATCTTTTTTGCCTCGGAATTTTTCTCGACCATGGGCACGACGCTGGCGGTCGGAGGTGAAGCCGGCTTGCTGGATGAACAGGGTAATATGCAGCATATCAATCGCCCATTTATGATTGACTCTATTGCCGCCGCGCTGGGGCCGATTGTCGGGATTCCGGCGGCTACTGCGCTGATTGAATCAGCCGCTGCCGCTGAAGCAGGCGGTAAAACCGGTCTTACGGCACTGGCTGCGGCGGTAATGTTCCTGCTTACGCTGCTATTGACGCCGATTGCGCTGATGATCCCGAAAGAGGCAACCGCACCGGCGCTGATTTTGATCGGCCTGAATATGTTTAGCGGGCTGCGCAAGGTAGATTTAGGCAATTTCACCGAAGGTTTGCCGGTGCTGATGATGGTGATGGCGACGCTGATTTCCAACAGTTTCGGGACGGGTATTGCGGCAGGTTTGCTGTTTTACGTGGTTATTAAGGTTGTGGCAGGCAAGGCGCGCGAAGTTCCAGTTAGCCTGTATGTGCTGGCTATCCCGTTGATTTACTATTTTGCAACGCTGACGCATCACTGATTGTTTAGCAGTTTAAAACGCGAAGATTTGAAGTCAGAAGATTTGAAGCAAAAGGATTGGATTTAAAACAAAAGGAGTTGATTTTAAACAAGGAACGGCTGAAATGGTGGAGGCCCTGCCAGCTACATCCCGGCACACACGACACCTGCTATGGCTGCTTCCTTCCGGACCTGACCTAGTTAACAAGTTAGCGTTGCGGGAGAACCAACAGGGCCCCCATTGACGTTGACGGCTTCAGTACTGCGAAGCGGTGGGCATTATCACGGATGACCATAACAAAAGCAAGTTAACTGCCGACAACCGTTGTTTTCTTATACAATCAACGGCGAATTCTTTTTTTTAGGTGCCGTATATGTCAGAAGTGGACAATTTTCGCCAACGGGTATTTCAAATTATCGCCGCTATTCCGCCAGGGCAGGTAACAACTTATGGCGATGTGGCACGGCTGGCGGGTTCACCGCGTGCAGCAAGGCAGGTCGGCGGCGTACTGAAAAAGCTTCCGGAAGGCAGTACTTTACCCTGGCATCGAGTGGTGAATCGCTTTGGTGAAATCTCGTTGCAGGGGGAGGATTTTAAAAGGCAGCGCTATGCTCTGCTGGAAGAAGGCATTATCTTTGAGGAAGGGAAAATCGATTTGCTGAAATTCGGCTGGAAATATTAGGCTGACGTTTAATCCGCGCCCTCTCCAGATCAGAGAGGGCGCGGGTGAAGCGAGATGCGTTAACTATTTAATTATAAATAACTTTTATATCAATAGCTTGTAACTGGAGCCGTGCCCGACTGCATTGGAGATGTAGAACCTTGAGCTCCGTTATCGTTAGATACCGGATTGCCCATAGGACCTAAAAATGACGGTTTGGTCGCTACAGGTACTGAAGTCATCGGCACCAGATTCAGGTCGGCACGTGTCCCATTGGCATCAGTGATCACCTGTTTGATGTTGCTGGTGATAAACGCCAGGCGATCATTAATAGTTACCGCGGCACTCAGGATAATACGGGCGTTAGGCTGAATGTCCTGCGGGTTATACGGCAGAATAAAGGTATAAGGAGCCTGTTTACCCTGAGTGCGTGCCACTTTCTGCGCAATAATACGCGAAGGAGCATCAGGCTGAGACGCATCCGACAGTGTTACAGTCAGTACCGCATCAGGCGGCAGGGCAACATTTTGTGAAATATTTACTACACCTGAAACGTTAGGCCCGGTAATCGCAGGACTTGACGATGGGCTAGCGGTCGAATTAGGTGATTCTGGTGGCGGCGTTTGCTGATGCGTAGCACAACCCGCGAGAGCGAAAGACAGCGCGGTCCCACCTACTATCTGCCAAAGTTTCATAATTCGTACTCCTTTAAGGGGTCATCTTCTCGACATTCATTTATACATGCCAATTTGATTGGAATAGTTGATTTAACCACTCGTATTAATAACTATGGCACATAAATCCAAACTTTTCCTACCACTGGGACCATTCCCCCTTCTGCGGACGTAAACTATCCACTATCATCAATGATATAAATCTTGCTGAGACAAACTATTAGCAAGATTTCTCGCCCTTTTCTGGCGTGATTAAAGAGACAAATCCGACGGAAAAATATTTTACTTTGACGAGGCCAGCCATGAGTCAGACGCTAAATAATTTATTAAATTTGCTGAATCTTGAAAGCATTGAAGAAGGGTTATTTCGTGGTCAAAGTGAAGATCTGGGATTGCGTCAGGTGTTTGGTGGACAAGTTGTCGGCCAGGCACTTTATGCTGCCAAGCAAACGGTGCCTAACGATCGCGCAGTCCATTCTTTTCACAGCTATTTTCTGCGTCCGGGAGACAGCACCAAGCCCATTATTTATGACGTAGAAATTTTGCGTGACGGCAACAGTTTTAGCGCCCGACGCGTAAAAGCGGTGCAAAACGGTCAGCCCATTTTTTATATGACCGCCTCTTTCCAGAGTCAGGAACAAGGCTTCGAGCACCAGAACACCATGCCGGATGTCCCGGCTCCGGAAACGCTAAAATCCGAGTCAGAGATTGCACAGCAGTTTGCGCATCTGATCCCTCTGAAATTCAGAGACAAGTTTCTGGGCCAACGCCCTATCGAGATGCGGCCGGTCGAGTTTCATAATCCGTTGCAGGGGCACAAAAGTCTGCCTGAGCGAGCAATTTGGATAAAGGCCAACGGCGCAATGCCCGATGACCAGCGGATCCATCAATATCTTCTCGGTTATGCATCTGATTTTAACTTCCTGCCCACTGCGCTGCAGCCGCACGGCATCGGCTTCCTCGAGCAAGGAATGCAGGTTGCGACCATTGATCATTCGATGTGGTTCCATCGCCCTTTCCGCCTCGACGAATGGCTGCTGTATAGCATTGAAAGCACCTCAGCCTCAGGCGCACGCGGTTTTGTGAGAGGACAGTTTTACACTCGAGAAGGCGTGCTAGTCGCTTCCACCGTGCAGGAAGGCGTGATGCGCCAACGACAGGGCGAATAACTCAGTATTGAAACTAAACGTGAATTGAAGGCAAAAAAGAGGGGGCGATATCGAATCGCCCCCTTTTGCTATCTCATCATTATCCGTTTGTACGGGGTATTTTTATATCAATCAAGCTGAATTCTATGATTGCTAACTTCATTGATGTTACTGATTTTTTTGATATTACTGGTTGTAGGCATTTTCGCCGTGGCTGTTTACGTCCAGACCTTCGCGCTCTTGTTCTTCAGGAACACGCAGACCTACGACCATATCAGCAATTTTGTAGGCGATGAAGGCAACAACGCTTGACCATACCAGAGTAACCAATACGCTCAGAATCTGGATCCAAACCTGATGACCCATGGTCACACCTTCTGCATAACCGGTACCGCCCAGAGAGCTGGCACTGAATACGCCGGTCAGGATACAACCCACGATGCCACACACGCCGTGAACGCCGAAGACGTCACAGGTATCATCCACGTTGAGCCATTTTTTCAGGGTCACGACACCCCACAGGCCAGCAACGCCGCCAACCAGACCGATAATCAGTGCACCGCCCACGCCGACAGTACCACAGGCTGGAGTGATGGCAACCAGACCGGCGATAGCGCCTGAGGTCGCGCCCAGCAGAGAAGGTTTACCGCGAACCATCCACTCAACAAACACCCAAGACAGGATTGCTGCCGCAGTTGCCATAACGGTATTCAGGAATGCCAGGGCCGCAATTGAACTTGCTGCGCTTGCTGAACCGGCGTTGAAACCGAACCAGCCAACATAAAGGATGCAGGCACCGGTGAACACCATCGGCAGGTTGTGTGGTTTGAATGCTTCTTTACCAAAGCCCGCACGTTTGCCCAGCAGATAAGCACCGACCAGGCCTGCGCTTGCTGCGTTGATGTGAACTACAGTACCGCCCGCGAAGTCCAGAGCGCCGTCTGCCGCCAGGAAACCGCCTGCCCAAACCATGTGCGCGATTGGGATATAAGAGAAGGTCAGCCAAATCACGGTGAAGATAAGTACCGCGGAGAAGCGAACACGTTCAGCGATGCCGCCAACGACCAGCGCAACGGTAATCGCCGCGAAAGAGCATTGGAAAGCAACGTGAATAAGCTGTGAGAAAGTGCCAGTGACGGAGGTCAGGCCAATGCCTTTCAGCATCGCATTGCTGAAACCGCCGAAGAATGCGTTACCGGTGCTGAATGCCAGGCTATAGCCATAAAGCATCCACAGTACGCAAACCAGAGCAAAAGTGACGATGACCTGAGTCAGCATCGACAACACGTTTTTAGAACGCAGCAAACCGCCGTAGAACAGCGCTACGCCAGGGACGGTCATGAACAGAACCAGAGCCGTACAAATCATCATGAAGGCATTATCAGCGCCATTGGCAACCGGATCCGCAGCCATCGCAAGCGAAGGCAGCATAGCCATTGCAGCCAGCCCCATCATGGATAAAAGTTTTTTCATTATTAATCTACCCCTATTTCTCTACGATCAGAGTTCTACTGTTCTGTTGCTAATAACCGAGTCAGTAATTACAGCGCTGCTTCGTCGGTTTCGCCGGTACGGATGCGAATAACGCGTTGCAATTCGGCAACGAAAATTTTGCCATCACCGATCTTGCCGGTGTAGGCGGCTTTGCTTATCACGTCGATAACTTCATCGAGCTGATCGTCAGCGATCGCGATATCAATTTTGACTTTTGGCAGGAAGTTGACGCTATATTCAGCACCACGATACAACTCCGCATGACCTTTTTGGCGACCAAAACCTTTTACTTCTGTTACGGTCAGCCCCTGAATGCCCACAGCAGACAGTGCTTCACGCACGTCTTCCAGCTTGAAAGGTTTGATCACCACAGTAACCAGCTTCATTTTGCCATTCCTTAAATTAAGAGCTTATCGTGATACGACTCACGCCCGATACGAGTTGGATTAAGCAAAGGATGTGCCAAATTTGCCCAACGTTATCGATTCTGCTTATTAACCCCACACAGCGGCATTTTCAGATTAATCATGAGGCGGTTTGGCAAGGATCCTGCGCAAGCGGCCAATAAAAGCGTAGCAGATAGAGCACCAATTTGGTGCGTGCTGGTCATAAAGAGTGCAATGAGATGAGAGCATGCTGAAGGAATGCTTAAAGATGGTGCGCAGTTGGGAAGAAAAAGTGGGAAAAATGACGTTTTAGAATGATGCGCCTGAGTCGAAATAACCACTCAGGCGCACATTAATTAAACCATTGGCAAAGGTTCACCCTGTTCTGCGGTCGCTAATTCTTCGCCCGCCAGCTGTAACTGATACATCTGATAGTAACGGCCTTTTTCCTCAAGCAGCTGGAAATGACTGCCCTGCTCCACGGCCTGACCGCGATGCAGAACCAGAATGTTATCAGCATCGACAATGGTCGACAGTCGATGAGCAATCACCACCAGCGTTGTCTGCTGTCTTATCGCGCGCAATGCCCGGGAAATTGCCTGTTCTGTACCAGAGTCAATATTTGCCGTTGCCTCGTCGAGGATCAAAATTTCCGGCGCTTGCACCAGAACGCGCGCCATCGCCAATAATTGTTTCTGCCCGACAGACAGATTATTCCCCTGCTCTCCGAGACGCGTATGAATCCCCTCAGGCATCGCTTTAATCAACGGGGCCAATTGGACGGTTTCCAGTGCATGCCAAACCTGCTCTTCATCGACCTCGCGACCCAGCGTCACGTTGGCAAGCACCGTTTCAGCCAGCACGACTGGATCTTGCTGCACCATAGCCACGCCTTTACGCAGGCAACTGTGAGACAGCGTGGTGAGAGAACGCCCGTCGATCAGGATATCGCCCTGATTAAGCGGGTAATAGCCCATTAACAGGTTAGCGAGCGTACTTTTCCCGCTACCAGTATGGCCAACCAGCGCCACAAAGCCGCGAGAAGGCACGTGCAGAGAAATATTCTCCAGCACCCATTTATCCTGGCGATAGGCAAAACTCACGTCGCGAAAATCGATTTCTCCACTGGAGAGCGGCTTGACGTCTTCGCCGTATTCCTGCTGAGAACGGTCCATTAAATCGAAGATGCGTTCACCGGCAACGACCGCCTGTTGCAGAATTGACTGCTGCGAGGTCAAGGCAATCAGCGGTTCGTTGAGTCGCGATAAATAGTTGATAAAGGCATACAAAACGCCCACGCCAATAGAGCCTTCTTCACTAAAACCAAACAGCACCAGCAGGCCGCAAAGAATTAGTGAACCAAAAAGGCTGAGCAGCGGACGGAGTAAAAAACCCTCCAGTTTCAGCGTTTTCATGCGAGCCAGATAGTGCGACTGGCTCGCGCGAGTCAGCCGTTCACCAAAACGCTTCTGCTGGCGGAATTGCTGCACTACGCCCATGCCGTTAATGACCTCATTAAAACCATCGTTAATATCGGCCAGAAACGTGCGCACCTCTCTGACAACTGGCGTACTGTAAACCTGATACAGCGCCATCACGACTAATACAGCTGGGAAAATACACATAGCAATCAATGCCATGCGCCAGTCGAGCAGGAACATCGCCACTAACATTGCGCCAATCAATGCAATGCTGCGCAACACGGTAGAAACCACGGTGACGTAGAGATCACGGATAACCTCTGTGTCATTGGTCACGCGGGAAATCAGCTGCCCTACCGGCTGGGTATCAAAGGCGCTCAGCGGTTGGCGTAGCGCCGCGTCCATTACTTCTGTCCGCAACCGCTGAACCACGCCCACGGCAGCGCGGTTAAAAAGCAGTGCCTGAGAATAATGTAAGCTGGCGGCCAAAACTTGTAGCACGATAAAGGTAATCGCCAGCAGGCTAACCATGCCTAACGGCAGATGACCTTTGGAAACATAGTGATCGATGTAATAACTGATCAGAATTGGCCCCATTACTTCCGCAGCCGCGGCTATCCACAGCATAATCACGGCAATGGTTAACGGCCGACGGTAGGATTTTCCATATACCAGCAGGCGTTTCAGGGTTGGCCAAAGTTTAATCTTTTTAGCCGGTGGCGCTTTGGAAAGGGTCTGACTCATGGATTTACCGGCTCCTGTTGGGCAGGAACATCATCCAGTGCCGCTTCAAGCTGTTGATAACGATTCATATCTCGATACCATCCGGCGTTGGCCGCCAGCGTGTCGTGAGCACCGCGCTGCACTACCCCGCCCTTGGTAAGCACCAGAATTTCATTGGCATCGATCAGGGCAGAAAGGCGATGCGCACTGATGATCACCGTTTTATTGCTGCCCCACTGACGCAGATTTTGCAAAATCTGATGTTCAGTACGGCCATCGACCGCGCTCAGGGCATCGTCGAGGATCAAGATTTCAGCATCCAGCAACAGGGCGCGGGCAATGGAAATACGCTGTTTCTGCCCGCCAGAGAGCATCACGCCACGCTCGCCAACTTCAGTTTCATAACCCTGTGGCAGGCGCAAAATGTCATCGTGCACGCAGGCCATTTCTGCCGCCCGCTCAATTTGCTGCTGTGTTGCGTCAGGACGCCCCAACGCAATGTTTTGCGCTACCGTGTCTGAGAATAAAAACGGCGTCTGGCTGACAATCGCCAGTCTTGAACGCCAGTCATCAAGCACCAGCTCGCTTAATGGCTTGTCCTGATAACGAATACAGCCCTCGCTGACGTCAAACTGGCGTTGCAGCAACGCCAGCAAGGTACTTTTTCCAGCACCGGTCGGGCCACACAGACCCAGCATATTCCCCGGCTGCAAAGTGAATTGCACATCATGCAACGACGGCGCGGTGGTTTGCGGGTAAAAGAAGCTTTCTATATTCACTTCCAGCGCGCTGCGAGCTGCCGATAAAGGCTGAGTGCCGTCGACCACACAGGGCGCTTCCTGCAACAGGCTGCGAATACGGCTATAGGCTGCGCTGCCGCGTTCAACAATGTTAAACATCCAAGCCAATGCCAGCATCGGCCAAATCATCAGCCCCAGATACATTACAAAGCTGGTCAGCTGGCCCAGTGTCAGATGGCCGTCGACCACCATCCAGCTCCCACCGCCAATTGCCAGCATGTTTGCCATGCCAATCGAGACATAAATGGTGGGATCAAAACGAGCATCAACCCGCGCTACGTGCATGTTTTTAACGCCGGTATCCTGCGCCACATCAGCAAACTGAGAAGACTGATGATTCTCGAGGCCAAAGGCTTTAATCATACGAATGCTGGTCAGACTTTCCTGCGCCTGATCGTTTAACGAGGAAAAGGCCGCCTGAGCAACTTTAAAACGCTGATGCAACTGATCGCCATAGCGTTTAATCACCGCCGCCATAATCGGCATCGGCACCAGCGATAGCAGTGTTAGCTCCCAGCTGATTTGCGTCGCCATAACGATTAACACGGCCAGCCCCATGACCATGGAATCGACCAGCGTCAGCACGCCTTCGCCGGCGGCAAACACCACGCGGTCGACATCGTTAGTGGCGCGAGCGATCAAGTCGCCGGTACGATGACGCAAATAGAATGCCGGATGCTGACGACTGAGTTGTCGATAAAAGTTTTGTCGCAGTTCAACCGCTAACTGATAAGACGCACCGAACAGCAGGACGCGCCAGACATAGCGCAGCAGATAGACCACAATCGCCGTGCCAAGGATCAGGCCCAGCCAATAAAAAAGTTTGCTTGCAGGCAGAGTTTTGCCGGTGACGCCATCAATGATGATGCCCACCAGCTTAGGCGGTAAAAGTTGCAGGATGGCGATGACAATTAACAGAGCGACGGCTCCCAGATACCGTCGCCATTCGCGGCGGAAGTACCAGGCCAGTTGAGCAAACAGTCTCACGCAGATTTTTCCATGATTTTAGTTTTTAAATTCTTTGATTTCCTGCGTTAGGATACCACCGATAGCAGCCTATTCTTACGAAACTTTTTTGCCTAAAGAGGCAAATGAGTGGTCGACTTTATGCGTTCCATTGCAAAGTTGGAAGTTACATCCAGCAAGCCTGGCACCGCACTGACCAACTTTTTATAAAAGTTATCGTAGCTTTTCATATCTGCGACCTGCACTTGCATCAGATAATCAAATTCACCGGCCATACGGTAAAACGACAGCACCTCGGGGAAAGACTCCACCTGTTCGACGAAATTCTGATACCACTGGCTGCTGTGCTGCTGAGTCTTGATGCGCACAAACGCGGTCAGGCTCAAACCGAGCTTATCGCCGTCGAGCAGCGCGACTTTGCCAAGAATAATTCCCTCTTCCTCAAGCCGTTTGATCCTCTTCCAGCACGGCGTAGTCGTCAGATTCACCGCCTCGGCCAGCTCATTTAATGAAAGCGTACAATCTTGTTGCAGCAACGCTAACAGCTTACGGTCAATTTTATCTATCATCAGGCCATTCCAGAGAATTATTTTCTCCAAAACTGCCGTTTATGACGAAAAATAGCAACTTTTTTTCCCTGACGCCAAGGTAAGCTACGGCAATCAAAAATAATATTTTCCCGCTGGAAACACACCATGAACGACTGTTGGGTCAAAAACGCGATCAAAGAGATCGATGCAGATTTTCGTCGCTCTGCTGACACTCATTTAATTCGCCTTAAAATTGCGGATTTCCCGGGGATTTCGCTGTATCTGAAAGACGAAAGCACGCATCCGACCGGCAGCCTCAAGCATCGCCTGGCGCGCTCGCTGTTTTTGTACGGTCTGTGCAATGGCTGGATTAAACAAAATACGCCGATTATCGAATCCTCCTCGGGAAGTACGGCGATTTCAGAAGCCTATTTTGCTCGTCTGCTCGGTCTGCCATTCATCGCGGTAATGCCGGCCTGCACTGCGCCACGAAAAATCCAGCAAATCGAGTTTTACGGCGGTCGCTGCCATTTTGTCGAAAACTCCAGCCAGATTTATGCCGCCTCTGAACAGCTGGCAAAAGAGCTGAATGGCCATTATATGGATCAGTTTACCTACGCTGAACGCGCAACCGACTGGCGTGGCAATAACAATATTGCCGAAAGCATTTATCGTCAGATGGAACTCGAACCTCATCCGGTGCCGCGTTATATAGTGATGAGCGCGGGAACGGGTGGCACCTCCGCCACGCTGGGACGATATATACGCTATCAGGGCCATCGGACTGAATTAGTCGTTGTCGATCCAGAAAACTCGGTATTTTATGACTGCTATCAACAGGGTAATAAGGCATTAACAGCCCAATGCAGCAGCCGTATTGAGGGGATTGGCCGACCGCGCGTAGAGCCTTCATTTATTCCCGGCGTGATTGACCGCATGATGCAAGTCCCTGATGCCGCGAGCGTTGCGACTGTGCACTGGCTGGAAACTATGCTCGGGCGTAAAGTCGGAGGCTCAACAGGCACGAATGTCTGGGGAGCGCTTCAATTAGCCGAAGAAATGCGAGAAAGAGGCCAGAGCGGCTCGATCGTGACGCTAATTTGCGACAGCGGCGAGCGTTACCAGCATACCTATTTTAATCCGCACTGGGTTGCGGAAAATCTGGGAGACCTGTCGCCATACCGCGAAAAACTCAGCGGTTTGCGCTGAACCCCGCGCTGGAAATAATTCAGGCCGTCGGCACAGGCCAAGAGGGCTGATTTTTGCTATTAACAGCGGCAAAACGTCAGTAACATACTGCCATCGAACGCTGTTTACCGATGCAGCCTGAACAATTTAGAAGGTATTAAAATGAAAAGAGCCGTTGTGGTCTTTAGTGGCGGACAGGACTCAACCACCTGTCTGGTGCAGGCGCTCACCCAGTATGATGAAGTTCACTGCATCACCTTTGACTACGGTCAACGCCATCGCGCCGAAATAGAAATTGCTGAGAAGTTATCGGTCGAGTTGGGTGCCAAGGCACACAAAGTGCTCGACGTCGGGCTTCTTAATGAGCTGGCAGTAAGTAGCCTGACCCGCGATAACATACCTGTTCCACAATTTGGCGAAAATGCCGAAAACGGCTTGCCGAGCACCTTCGTGCCGGGACGCAATATTCTGTTTCTGACGTTAGCGGCAATTTATGCCTATCAGGTTCAGGCAGAAGCAGTGATTACCGGCGTTTGCGAAACCGACTTTTCCGGTTATCCGGACTGTCGCGACGAGTTTGTGAAGGCGCTCAAGCACGCCGTTACGCTGGGCATTGCGCGCGACATTCGCTTTGAAACCCCATTAATGTGGCTTAACAAGGCCGAAACCTGGGCACTAGCCGACTATTACGGCAAACTGCCGTTAATCCGTCACCAGACTTTGACCTGTTATAACGGCATCGCGGGCGACGGCTGCGGTGAATGTGCAGCCTGCCATCTGCGCGCAAAAGGTTTGGAAGAATACCAGCAGGCTCCTGAGGCAATTATCGCCAGCCTGAAAGAGAAAACGGGTCTGATTTAAGCAGTAAGGCAATATCAGGCCCTTTCACTTGTGGGGGCCTGAAAAGTCTTTTAATAGACTAATTATTTGAAATAACATGTTAATCATCTGAAATTACGAGCTAATCATTTAAAATTTTGAATCTTAATCCTAATGCAGGGAATATCTCTTCCGCAAATAATACACTTTCTGCCGCTTTATCATGCTTGAGGCTTAACTAGGGCAACTTACTGCGTGGCTGATTAGGTAATTGATTGAATTCCTTTATCAAAGATCTAGATGAGCTACAAATAGCACTGAATTCCTTCATCTGTATTAATCTCTTTTCACCTAACTTGTTTAGCCCATCAGTCGTGACCATACTTCTCCAGTTACTGAGTTTAATTTTATTTTCCTCGGCGTAGCCGGTAATCCCGCCAATGTCTTTTCTTTCTTCCGCGGTCATGCTCTGCCATTCTGTAAGATGTCTTGGCATAACTCTCGTCGCACTAGCGGGAAACAGTCTTTGCCTACCTAATAAACGCAGGCCACTGTTCTGAGCGTAATAGGTGAAACTGCTAACAGCAATATTTTGCTTTAATGCATAGCCTGCGGCTCCTCCCTTTTCATCACGCTGTGACTGGGTCATGCTGTTCCATTCTCTAAGATGCCCATAAGTAATGGGTTTTAAAACTGAATGCTCAATCTTCTGCAAGCCCAGGGCAGTGAGTCCCTTAGTATTGGCCATAGCCATAAACTTCCTGATGCAGATATGGTTGTCATAAGCGAAAACTTTAGCGCCGCCGCAGTCATTACGCTGATCAATGCTCATAGATTGCCACTTTTTTAGATATGTAGCGTTGTCAGAAACCAGTTTGTTCGTTGATAACCTTTGCAATCCCTTTAGGTTTAAACCCTTTTTCGTCATAAACTGCTTCAATGCCAATGGGTTAAGTTTATTTTTCAAAGCGAACCCGTTTTATCACCTCTTTCTCATGAACAGACATCTTAGACCACAGGTGAAGATGCTTATTTTCAATGCGAGTAAAGGCTGCTGCTGAAATTTGATTCATGCCGCGCTGCTTTAGGCCACTGCTATTTAGAAGATAATCGAAAGTGCCTGAATCGATATCGTGTGTATTGGCATACCCAGTGATGCCTCCGGCGACTTTCTTCTGCTCCGGTGTCATGTTTTGCCATTTTCTAAGCAAATGATTATCTATGAATTTGGCGGGCCGCCAGGCCATTAATAGCGCGCGTATATTAAAGAATTCTCCTGCCTGTAGACCTGAACTGCCCGGCAAAGGAGGCTGATTGGAGCAGATTGGTGTCAATGCCCCAGCCTGCTGTGCGCTAAGTACATTCTGAGTAAAAGAGCGGGGAAAACTTGAATTTGAAGTCGTCGTAATCTGGGGTGACTGAACAAACACCCCTCTGTTGGTTGGTTCCAGCATATCTTTATCGCTCCATTTAGGTGAACGGTTACGATCATCTCACCCGCCATTTTGCCGTGACTTAAGGCGTAACAATATAAAGAAGCGCTGATTTAGCTATTTACTCCTCCAGTTCCCTTAGCCTTTCTCTCAACTCGCCTTCCAGCGGCAACGCCTTTTGAGTGCGCAAATCGATGCAGACAAAGGTCAGCATGGCATCCGAAACTGTTTCGTTATTACAGGTAATCACTTGTTTGAGCACGCCGCTTTTGCCATTCAACTGCTCAAGCCTGCTGTCGATTTGTAACAGATCGCCGAGTACCGCCGGTTTACGATAATTGATATTGATGTTGACCACGATGAAGGCGATGTTATTTTGCGCCATCCACTGGAAGCCCTCTTTATTATCGAGCCATTCCCAGCGCGCCGTTTCAAGAAACTCTAGATAACGGGCATTGTTAACATGTTGATAAACATCAATATGAAATCCACGGACCTTAATAACTGTTTGCATAAGTTGAACCTGCCGATTGTAAAAAGTGTAATAACTGGCGTTGTCAGCAGGACAACGCCAACTGGTCAGACTTCTTTCAGGTTAGCAGAAGAACGCGACGAAAAAAGCCTCACACTCATCGCCGCGATCCGTATCACAATTTCAAACGGGACTGATTACGCTGGTATAAAGCAGGGCCAATACCCGGCACTTCCTGTAGCTGGTCAATCTTGGTAAAAGGCCCCATTTGCTCACGATATTCAACAATGGTTTGCCCTTTCTTCAATCCGACGCCGTTGAGAGCTTTTGCCAGTTCTTCAGCACTGGCGTTGTTAATACTTACCTTTTCCTTTTCGACGCTGCTGCTCGACTCCTTTACCGCTGACTGATCGACTTTTTTGTCCTTGCTTGCCGATTTTTCAACGCTAGTTGGGGTCGTAGTTTTTGCGGCATTTTCCGTTGCGGCCTGTAAGCTTAATGGCATCAATGCCAGTCCCAAAGCCAGGGTAAGGGTAGTGATTGATAATTTTTTCACGCTGTAATCCTCCGTGTTGTTGACAGCACGGACAGAGTGTCGCAGAGGGAAGTGAATAACAAATGGCAGAAATCAGAAATGGAAAAGGCCGCGAAAGCGGCCTTTAGGTGTTGCAGATTATTGCACTATGGCTTCGTGAAGCCTCGCACTTTTACTGGTTTTGTGCGGCAGCGCCAAACTTGAATTTAGCCTGATGGCGCAAGCTAGCTAACAGGGCATCAAAGGTGTTATTCGATGAAGTCTGTTGCAACTGCTGAGCAAATTGCGCGGCCTCGGCGTCAGGCAATTTACCCTGAGTGACACCGGTCAGCTTAATCAGGACGGTATTACCGTTGTCATCCTGAGAAAGGCCATAGCTTGGTTTACCTGCTGTAGGCTGTGGCAGCGCATAAACGTTCTGCTCGAAATCTGATGGCTGTGCGGTACGCTGCACTTTCTGAGCATCACCGAAGCTTACACCCGCGGCTTTCAGAGCATCATCGCCTTTGCCTTCTTTCAAGGCTACCAGCGTTTTCTGCGCATCGATACGCGCCTGATCTTCTGCCTTCTGACGTTTAACCAAAGTCGCAACCTGGTCTTTCACTTCCGCGAATGGCTTGATGCCAGCCGCTTTATGAGCGTCAACGCGCACTACAAAGGCACGATCGCCGTCAACGGTTATCACGTCAGAGTTACTGCCCGGGCCGCCGTCATGACCAATCAATGAACCATCGAACAGCACCTGAATCACTGGCTTAAAGTTAATGGCCGCAGGAATATTCTGTTGAGTGAACCAGTCTGTATGAGTCGCCTGAGTTCCGGCTACCTTCTCGGCCGATGCCAGAGATTCGTTGTCGTTGCTGGCTGCGTCGCTAACTTTCTGTTGCAGGGCGTAGTAGGCATCCAGCGCTTTTTCTTGCTTGAGCTTGTCTACGATACCGTCATGAACCTGAGCCAGCGGTTTAACCTGCTGTGGAACAACATCTTCCAGGCGAAGAATGAAATAACCGATGTCAGATTTGATAACGCCTGAAGTCTGGCCTTTGGTGGTCAGATTAGCGCTTTTAAATTCTGGCAGCGTGGTTCCAGGCTCCATCCAGCCTAAATCACCGCCCTTCTTGCCGCTGAGCGTATCGGTAGATTTAGTTTTTGCCAACTCGGCGAAATCTGCGCCGGCTTTAAGCTGAGCTTCGATAGCCTGAGCATCGGCCTGATCCTTGGCAACAATAACGCTGTAACGACTGCGTTGCGGCTGACCAAATTCATCTTTGTGCTGGTCGTAATAAGCCTGAACATCAGCATCGGTAATCTGAACTTTGCCCTGCATTGCAGCTGCATCCATTTCGATATAGCTGACTTTCTCTTGCTCTGGAGCAACAAATTGATCTTTATGCTGGTCGTAGTAAGCCTGCAACTCGCTGTCGTTGGCCTGCTGTTTAGCCGCTAAAGTGTCAGTATTGAAAACTGCGGTTTGCACATCGCGCTGTTGCAGAACCAGCTCGGACATAGATTTGGTTTCAACCGGCAGCACGAAATCAGAATCGCCATAAGCCTGAGCCAGTTGCTGGCTAACCAGCTGCTTTTTCATCAGTTGCGCGAAGTTATCTGCGGTGTAACCCATGCTCTGCACAGTCTGCAAGTATTTAGCGTTATCAAACTGCTTATTAGTCTGGAACTGCGGGGTAGCCAGAATGGCGTCTTTGATTTGCTGATCGCTAACCGTGATGCCTAATTTTTGTGAGTATTGCTCAAGCAGGGTGATGTCAATCAGGTTATTAAGTGCCTGTTGACGCATCTGCTGCATGTAGCCTTCATTACCGGCCAATGCGGCATATTGACTACCAAGCTGCTGCTGTAAACGATTACTTTGAGTCTGAACGGCATCGTCGAGTTGGGCACGGCTGATTTCCTGGCCGTTTATTTTCGCTGCATAGTCGCTAGACCCACCGATTAAATAATTGCCAACACCGGTCAAAACAAAAGATAAAACGATCAGACCAAGAATGATTTTGAGCACGACATGATTAGCTGCCGCGCGTAAGTTGTCCATCATAGTGAAGCAACACTCCGCTGTATTTGGGGTTTAAAACTTGGGCTGCGTGGATGATACCAACGATCCCTGTGACACCCATCAGGGTGCTGCACAATAAACTGCGTGTTTACACTGACACTTCGTTTCGAGTGGTGTTCAAAAGAATCACTGTTAACAGGCAATGTCCAAGACTTGAAACTAAAGCTTGCCCTGCGTGCTGGCTCGCAAATGTAAAAAAAGCGCATCTCTGAGATGCGCCTTATATATTACCTTACCAACCCTGTGACGTCAGGTTATTGTTAGTAATTATCCGTTTACCGCATCTTTCAAAGATTTACCTGCGCGGAACCCAGGTACTTTGGCAGCCGGAATACTGATTTCTTTACCGGTTTGCGGATTACGGCCAGTGCGAGCAGAACGCTCACGAACTGCAAAAGTACCGAATCCTACCAGCGCAACTTCTTCTCCGTCTTTCAGAGAATCAGTTACCGATGCAAGCACCGCGTCCAGCACACGTCCAGCGGCCGCTTTAGAAATGTCCGCACCGGCTGCAATTTTGTCGATCAGTTGTGACTTATTCACGTTTTCATCCCCTCTTAAAATTCTAAGGTCACGCCGAAAATTCCCTACGGACGCAACAGCGCAGCTGTTATATCAAGCTTGTCAGGGGTATGCAAGCTACCCAGAAAACGATGCCCCCATCTGACATGGCCTACTAACTTAACGGCACAAAAAAAAGCTGGCAAGTAGGATTTCACTTGCCAGCCTTAGTTTTGCTTACGCTTTATGCGTCAGGTCATTATTTCGCCGCAACAGGCAGAGCACCGAACGCTGGGTTTTGCAGCGCCAGGTTCAATACGTCGTCGATGCGTTTTACCGGATGGATCTCCAGATCCGCTAATACGTTGTCTGGGATCTCTTCCAGGTCACGTTTGTTATCGTCTGGGATCAGCACCACTTTGATGCCACCGCGGTGTGCGGCCAGTAATTTTTCTTTCAGGCCACCGATAGGCAGTACCAGACCACGCAGCGTTATTTCGCCAGTCATCGCAACATCGGCACGCACAGGGTTACCGGTCAGGCAAGACACCAGCGCGGTACACATTGCAATACCCGCGCTTGGGCCGTCTTTCGGCGTAGCCCCTTCTGGTACGTGAACGTGAATGTCACGTTTTTCGTAGAAGTCAGGGTTGATGCCCAGCTTGTCGGCACGCGCGCGAACCACAGTCAGCGCAGCCTGAATCGACTCCTGCATCACTTCACCGAGGGAACCGGTATAGGTCAGCTTGCCTTTGCCCGGAACACACGCGGTTTCGATAGTCAGCAGCTCGCCGCCCACTTCAGTCCACGCCAGGCCAGTTACCTGCCCTACGCGGTTTTCAGTATCGGCACGGCCATAATCGACCTTCTGCACGCCCAGATAATCTTTCAGATTCTCGCCGTTAATGACGATGTGCTTCAAGGTCTTATCCAGCAACAGTTGCTTAACGGCTTTGCGACACAGCTTGGAAATTTCACGTTCCAGGCTACGCACACCCGCTTCACGCGTGTAGAAACGAATAATGCCGATGATGGCGCTGTCTTCAACCGTCAGTTCGTTTTTCTTCAGCGCGTTACGCTCGATCTGTTTCGGCAACAGGTGCTGTTTGGCAATATTCAGTTTTTCGTCTTCGGTATAACCCGACAGGCGAATCACTTCCATACGGTCAAGCAGCGGTGCCGGAATGTTCATCGAGTTAGAGGTCGCCACGAACATTACGTCTGACAGATCGTAATCAACTTCCAGATAGTGGTCGTTAAAGGCCACGTTCTGTTCTGGATCAAGAACTTCCAGTAAAGCTGATGCCGGATCGCCACGCATGTCGGAAGACATCTTGTCGATTTCATCGAGCAGGAACAGCGGGTTCTTAACGCCAACTTTCGCCATTTTCTGGATAAGTTTGCCTGGCATAGAACCGATATAGGTACGACGGTGACCGCGAATTTCCGCTTCGTCACGCACGCCGCCTAGCGCCATACGCACATATTCACGTCCGGTTGCGCGAGCAATGGACTGACCCAGAGAGGTTTTACCCACGCCTGGAGGCCCTACCAGACACAGGATAGGCCCTTTAATTTTGCTGACGCGCGTCTGCACTGCGAGGTACTCAAGGATGCGATCTTTCACCCGCTCCAGACCAAAGTGGTCGGTATCCAGTACCTCCTGCGCCTTACGCAGGTCTTTTTTCACTTTACTGCGCGCATTCCATGGCACCTGAAGCATCCAGTCGATATAACCACGCACTACGGTGGCCTCGGCGGACATCGGCGACATCATTTTCAGCTTTTGCAGCTCGGCTTCTGTTTTTTCACGCGCGTCTTTCGGCATTTTTGCCGCATCGATTTTGCGTTTCAGCGCTTCGTGTTCGTCAGGCGCATCGTCCATCTCGCCCAACTCTTTCTGAATAGCTTTCATTTGCTCATTCAGATAGTACTCGCGCTGGCTTTTTTCCATCTGTTTTTTGACGCGATTACGGATACGTTTCTCAACCTGTAACAGGTCGATTTCCGATTCCATCATCGCCATCAGGTATTCCAGACGTTCGGTAATATCGAACATCTCGAGCACCGACTGTTTATCAACCAGCTTCAACGGCATATGCGCAGCGATTGTATCCGCCAGGCGTGCAGCGTCTTCGATGCTATTCAGTGAAGTCAGGACTTCCGGCGGGATCTTTTTGTTCAGCTTGATATAACCTTCAAACTGATTAATAGCCGTGCGGACCAGAACTTCCTGCTCACGCTCGTCAACCGCTGGCGATTCCAGATATTCGGCCTGGGCAGCAAAATGCTCGCCGCTGTCAGACAGCGTGGTAATGCGCGCGCGCTGTAAACCTTCAACCAGAACTTTGACGGTTCCATCTGGAAGTTTCAGCATCTGTAAAATAGAGGCTACGGTACCCACTGAGAACAAATCGTTGATACCAGGCTCATCCGTCGAGGCCTCTTTCTGCGCAACGAGCATGATTTTTTTATCATTGTCCATTGCTGCTTCAAGACAGCGAATCGATTTCTCCCGGCCAACGAACAGCGGGATAACCATATGCGGATAAACCACCACATCGCGCAGAGGCAATACGGGGATTTCTATGCGTTCGGAACGCTCAGGGTTCATAGAGCTCTCTCTTAGTTTAGCTTCCGCCAGGTTAAGGAAATCTCGTGAAACACGAGTCAGCGGGTTTCAGCAAGTAGTTAACTGAGTATATGGGGATGAATATCTGACATTCAACGACAAGAATGCAGGGAAAAAAAAATGGGGGAAAAAATCCCCCATTTATCCACTAAACCGCTGTAAAGATGGCTAATTATTCACCAGAAGCTTGTTGCGCCTCAGGTTTGCCATAAATCATCAGAGGTTCAGATTGCCCCGCAATGACGGACTCATCAACAACGACTTTGTCCACACTGTCAAGAGATGGCAGATCGTACATCGTATCCAGCAAAGCAGCTTCAACAATAGAACGCAGACCACGAGCACCCGTTTTGCGATCCATCGCTTTCTTCGCGATAGCTATCAAGGCTTCGTCGCGGAATTCTAGCTCAACACCTTCAAGATTAAACAATGCCTGATATTGCTTGGTCAGGGCATTCTTTGGCTCTTTCAAGATTTGGATCAGCGCGTCTTCACTCAGCTCGCTCAGCGTTGCAACAACTGGCAGACGACCAATGAACTCAGGGATCAGACCGAACTTGATCAAATCTTCTGGCTCTGCCTGAGCCAGCAACTGACCTTCGGTTGCTTTCTCTGACTTGCCTTTAACCTCTGCACCAAAACCAATGCCGGTGCTGGTGTTCAGACGCTGACCGATGACTTTATCCAGGCCGGCAAATGCGCCGCCGCAGATAAACAGAATTTTTGAGGTATCAACCTGCAAGAATTCCTGCTGTGGATGCTTGCGTCCGCCCTGAGGAGGAACCGCAGCTACAGTACCTTCGATCAATTTCAACAGCGCCTGTTGCACGCCTTCGCCCGAAACGTCACGGGTGATAGACGGGTTGTCAGACTTACGAGAAATTTTATCAATTTCATCGATGTAGACGATGCCGCGCTGAGCTTTTTGTACGTCGTAATCACATTTCTGCAACAATTTCTGGATAATATTTTCGACGTCTTCACCCACATAACCGGCTTCGGTCAGTGTGGTAGCATCGGCCATGGTAAATGGCACATCCAGGAAACGAGCCAGCG
Source organism: uncultured Gammaproteobacteria bacterium (assembly GCA_963747655.1). Taxonomy (GTDB): domain Bacteria; phylum Pseudomonadota; class Gammaproteobacteria; order Enterobacterales; family Enterobacteriaceae; genus Rouxiella. The sequence goes on from CAVVFS010000003.1 coordinate 545,743, forward strand.
TTTCAGCCAACAGCGTTTTACCGCTACCGGTTGGACCGATCAGCAGAATGTTGCTCTTGCCAAGTTCGATACCGTTACTGGAATCGCCATTGCGCAAGCGCTTGTAGTGGTTATAAACCGCAACAGCCAGAACTTTCTTCGCAGGTTCCTGACCGATAACATAGTCATCGAGGTGTTCGCGGATTTCGTGTGGTGTCGGCAACGCGCTGCGCTCGCGGTGCGGTGCGACCTCTTTAATCTCTTCGCGAATAATGTCATTACATAAATCGACACATTCATCGCAGATATACACTGACGGCCCGGCAATCAGCTTGCGCACTTCATGCTGGCTTTTGCCGCAAAAAGAGCAGTACAGCAGCTTTCCTGAACCGTCTTTGCGCTTATCTGTCATCAGTAAACCTCTTCTTTAATCTCTGTCCCGCGGACAACTCACGGCGGTACGACCATTTAACCCAACAGACATGTCACTTACTGACGCATACATGCTGATGTCTATTGAACAATTCACTCATAGTTTGTGCCTGGGGTAAAGCACCTTGCGGCAATTTCTCGCCGCCGCGTAAAAAAGCGTTATGAGTTTAACTATAGACCATCGCGCCAGCAGAAAAATGCCGTTTAGAGTTCGCCGCGATGAGTCATTACTTTATCCACTAAGCCATACTCTACAGCTTCGCTGGCTGACAGGAAACGATCTCGCTCGGTGTCACGCTCAATTTCTTCAAGAGATTTGCCGGTATGTTGCGCCATCAGCGTGTTCATACGGTTTTTCACTTTCAGGATCTCTCTGGCGTGAATGTCGATATCGGTCGCCTGGCCCTGGAAACCGCCCAGAGGCTGGTGAATCATTACGCGTGAATTTGGCAGCGCGTAACGTTTACCTTTAGCGCCTGCAGTCAGCAGGAATGAGCCCATTGAACAGGCCTGGCCCAGACAAATGGTGCTGACGTCCGGCTTAATAAATTGCATGGTGTCATAGATAGACATGCCTGCGGTGATCACACCGCCCGGAGAGTTGATATAAAGGTAGATATCTTTCTCAGGGTTTTCGGCTTCCAGAAACAGCATCTGGGCCACAATCAGGTTAGCCATCTGGTCTTCAACCTGCCCGGTCAGGAAGATAATACGTTCCTTTAACAGACGGGAAAAAATATCGTAAGAGCGCTCACCGCGTGAAGTCTGCTCTACAACCATCGGTACTAAGGCCATGTTTGGCGCAAATTGTTCTCTTTCACCACTGTATGACATAACCGTCTCCTAATAGAATTCTCTTTAGCGCGAGTTGAAACCGATTCTACTTGAGATAAGCGATGATGACTATGCTCAAGCGGCCAAGTCGCCACATACACGGCTGACGGTGGTTATCAGTCAGAAGCTAACAGCAAAGTTACCTTTGTAGCACTAGACAATTGGGGGGCGAGCATAAGATTTCAAGCCTCATGGCGAATTCTTTTGCATACCTTAACCATTACACCAGCAAATAGCTCACTAATTGTACTGACCGGCTTTTTTCGGTTATCACTCTGATAAATATAGTGCAACGTCTTATAAATATAGAGCAGTCGGGATCTAAAAAACCAGCCAAAAGCCAGAATAGGCAAAATAAAAAAGCCCGTAGCGCAAACTACGGGCTTTCAAGACCTCATCCACTCAGTTCATTAATGAACCGGAGAATGACTCCAGAGGCAATTAAGCCTGGGTGGTCTGATTCATCAGCTCGGTAAAGGTAGTGGCTTTTTCAGTCACTTTAGCTTTAGACAGCAGGGTTTCGACGGCTTGTTCTTCCAGCGCGACGTTACGCATGTTGTTCATCAGCTCTTTATTTTTGCTGTAGAATTCAATTACTTCTGATGGATCTTCGTAAGCGGAAGCCATTTCTTCGATCAGCGCTTTAACACGATCTTCGTCAGCTTTCAGTTCGTGCTGGCTGATAACTTCGCCCAGCAGCAGACCGACAACAACGCGACGTTTAGCTTGCTCTTCGAACAGTTCACGTGGCAGTTCCAGGGCTTGCTTCTCGTTGCCACCGAAACGCTGTGCAGCTTGCTGACGCAGAACGTCAACTTCGCTGTCAATCAGGGCAGCAGGCACATCGATTTCGTTAGCTTTAACCAGACCTTCAATTGCCTGATTTTTGATGCGGTTACGTACCGCGCCTTTCAGCTCACGGTCCATGTTTTTACGCACTTCAGCACGCAGACCTTCAACAGAACCATCAGCCACGCCGAAACGCTTGATGAATTCTTCAGTCAGTTCTGGCAGCACACGAGTTTCAACTTTCTTCAGAACGATTGCGAACTTCGCTTCTTTCCCTTTCAGGGTTTCAGCGTGATAATCTTCTGGGAAGTTTACGTCGATAGTGAATTCTTCACCGGCTTTATGACCAACCAGACCTTCTTCGAAGCCTGGGATCATGCGGCCCTGGCCCATAGCCAGTACGAAATCAGAGGCTTTACCGCCTTCGAATTCTTCACCGTCGATAGAACCAGAGAAATCAACGGTCACGCGGTCTTCAGCTTCAACAGCTGCTTCAGATTCTTTCCAGTCAGCCTGTTGCTTACGCAGCGTTTCCAGCATGGTGTCAACGTCTGCTTCATTAACTTCAACAACCGGTTTTTCTACTTCGATGCTTTCCAGGTCTTTCAGTTCTACTTCTGGATAAACTTCGAACTCAACGGTGAAGTTGAAATCTTCACCCAGCTTGTATTCGCCTGGGATATAGTTTGGTGCGCCAGCTGGATTGATTTTATCTTTGATGATTGCATCAACAAAGCTGCGCTGCATCAGATCGCTCAGAACGTCCTGACGAACGCTTGCGCCGTAACGCTGCTCGATCACGCTGTGTGGAACTTTGCCCTTGCGGAAGCCGTCAATACGTACAGTTTTAGACGCTTTTGCCAGTTCGCTTTTCACTGCTTTTTCAATGCTTTCAGCAGGAACAGTAATAGCGATACGGCGACCAAGGCCTTGAGTGGTTTCAACAGAAACTTGCATCTTGTTACCTCAAAAAAATCAAAGTGCTCGGTCAACCCCGAACCGGGACGCACTGCACTAAGCAGATCCCTGGCTCAGTGTTCGAGGAAGTCCCGAAACCATTCCGGAAAAATAAGACGCGACATTATAGCGGCGCAACGGCAGCACGTCGAGGATGCGTGTCTTGAAATCAAAAAAACGCCAAATTGGAGTTTCAAAACCTGTATAAGTAAAAACGGCCCGCAGGCCGTTTCAAGGTTCTCATCTACTAATACAGCAACTCTGGGGCAAATTTCCAGAGATACCGTCGATTAATAGCGATTTAGGGGTGTTTATGGAGAAAGATCTCTATTTTATGCAAGAGTCCCAGCACCACGACAAGGTGGAGATGCCGGAACCGTATCCTGAAGCCCTTCCCACTCTTTCAAAGTATAAGTATGCAGCGCAAGGGCGTGCACGCTTCCTGCCAGTTCCTCTGACAGCACAGAATAAATTGCGCGGTGACGTGATAAAAAACGCTCTCCCACAAATTTGTCGCTCACCAGAACGACCTTGAAATGGCTCTCGGAACCCGCAGGCACATTATGGCGATAACTTTCATCTGTGACATCCAGGTGCGTGTGTTCAAACGCTGCTGCCAACTTTGCTTCTATTTGCTCGCGAATCATAGCCATCTCCTTAAAAACACGTTTTACAGAGAACTGCGCCCAACTATTTCGCCGTCTTACCTTAAATAATAGGCGGTTTTCTGTTTTATTCTTACTTTCAAAAAGAAAATATTACTTATGTGAACAAAAGGGTAGTTTGAGATGCAAATTAGTCCGTCGTTCGGCTATTTTTTCGCTTCCTCTCGATAAATTACTCTTTTGCGCGGTCCAATCCATGGCAAGCAGAATATCCGCAGTGCTATGATGCTGCCCATTCTACAATCAAAAACGTCAACTCCTGACTTTGAAAAGATGGAAAATTGAAAACATGAGCATGTTGAAGAAACTCCTTTTCCCTGCACTGGCAATGTTTATGCTTGCAGGTTGCGCGACCAGCAGCAACACACTGAATATCGAACCTAAAATTGCCCTGCCGACTCAAGACCCAACCCTGATGGGCGTGACTATCAGCATTAACGGTGCAGATATGCGTCAGGACAAGGCACTGGCCAAAGTGAATCGCGACGGACAACTGGTTTCACTGACCCCTTCTCGTGACTTGCGTTACCTGCTGCAAGAAGCGCTGGAAAAACAGATGACCGCTCGTGGCTATATGATTGGTCCTGACGGCGCTGTTGACCTGCAAATCGTGGTTAATCGCCTTTATGCTGACGTGCAGGAAGGTAATCTGCGTTACAACATCACCACTAAAGCCGACATCTCTATCATCGCTACCGCGAAAAACGGCAACAAGCAGGTTAAGAGCTACAACACGACTTATAACGTTCAGGGCGCATTTACTGCATCCGATGCCAACATCACTGACGTGGTTAACACCGCGCTGCATGACGTTATCTCCGACATGGCACAGGACACTAGCGTGAGCGACTTCATCAAGGCCAATTCGCACTAATCTCTGCTCTTCTGCCCGGCCATCGCTGGGCAGAATATATTCAAACCATTCTTTTGCTATTTCATCATTATTATTCGCGTTTATCCTTTATCATGCCTTTGAGTCCCCTTTTCAACGGCCTGCGGAAACACGGATGCCATGCTAAAACAATATTTCTCTATTTTTACCCAACGTAATACCGCAATCCTTCTTCTTCTGGGTTTTGCCTCTGGATTACCTTTGGCCCTGACCTCAGGAACCTTACAAGCCTGGATGACGGTCGATAATCTTGATTTAAAAACCATCGGTATTTTCTCACTGGTGGGTCAGGCCTACGTGTTCAAATTTCTGTGGTCGCCAATGATGGACTGCTACACGCCGAGCTTTCTCGGACGCCGTCGCGGCTGGCTTATCCTGACTCAGCTGCTGCTGGTGGTCGCCATTTTTGCCATGGGCTTTATGGATCCGGCACGAGATTTGTTCTGGCTGGCTGCGCTGGCCGTGCTGATAGCCTTTGCCTCAGCCTCTCAGGATATTGTTTTTGATGCCTATAAAACCGACTTGCTCAGTGCACAAGAGCGCGGTAACGGCGCAGCAGTCTCAGTTCTTGGTTATCGCCTGGCGATGCTGGTGTCGGGTGGGCTGGCGCTGTGGCTGGCAGACCGTTATCTTGGCTGGCAACATACCTATTGGCTGATGGCAGTGCTGATGCTGATAGGCGTTGCAGCCACTTTGTTTGCCCCCGAACCTGATATTCACCAACCTGCTCCTGCCACACTTGAAAGGGCCGTCGTCGCCCCGTTGAAAGATTTTTTTGGCCGCAACAACGCCTGGCTTATCTTGCTGTTAATCGTGATGTACAAACTGGGTGACGCTTTCGCAGGCAGCCTGAGCACCACCTTTTTGATCCGTGGCGTAGGTTTTGATGCGGGCGAAGTCGGGTTAGTCAATAAAACACTTGGGCTGCTGGCTACCATCTTTGGTGCCTTGCTCGGCGGGGTGTTAATGCAGCGCCTGAGCCTGTTTCGCGCGCTGATGCTGTTCGGCATTTTGCAGGGAATATCTAATGCCGGTTATTGGATTCTGGCGATTACCAACAAGCATCTTTATTCGATGGGTACGGCCATTTTCTTTGAAAACCTGTGCGGAGGTATGGGCACGGCGGCGTTTGTCGCGCTGTTAATGGCGTTATGCAATAAGTCTTTCTCGGCGACGCAGTTTGCTTTGCTCTCGGCACTTTCTGCAGTAGGTCGGGTTTATGTCGGGCCAATAGCCGGCTGGTTTGTTGAAGCTCACGGCTGGCCAACGTTTTACCTGTTTTCTATTATCGCGTCGGTTCCTGGCCTGCTGCTGCTGGCACTGTGTCGCCAAAGTCTGGAGCGCGCGCAGAACACAGATTCCTTTTTGCCACGCATTCATTTTGCCGTGTCATACCGCTGGGCTTTACGCCTGTTGTTAACGGGCACTTTAATGCTGGTACTGTGGGTGATATTGCTGATTACCGACGGATTAAACTGGACGCACGCTTCTTCGTTAGCCGTTAAAAGCATGCAGGTAGGTGCGCTGTTTGCCTTGGTGGGAATTATTCTGGGCAGCTTGCTAGATTTCTTCGCCCTGCGCCGTCAGCAAAGAATTTAAAGATTTCCTGGCACGATTCATAATCCCTTCTACACTGTTTCAGTTATCTGCGTTCAACGCACACTCATTATCTTCCTCTCCGGGATACACAGTTGTTGTGTTTCCTGGGGAATCATTGTTGTCATTTAGTTAATATATTGATTTACTCTGATCTGGATCAATAAGTGCTTTAACAAATTTAATAAATTATTTCCCATTCACAACTTGTTTCATTCCGCTCTTTTATTTTCCTTTTTATTAATCTTATTTAAACCAAATTTAAACATTCTGTTTACATAATTATCACCGTTATAAAACATTTAAAAAAAGCACCAAATGGCCATACAGTTGTCAGGCCTTGTTTTTCCTCACTATAGTGAGGGAGAATAGCGCAAGGTACTGTTGCCACAAAGAAATTGTCACTTACCGTAACATGTATGACCACGTTAACATAAAGTGTGGCACGTGCATTTACATAGCTTTAAGCGTGTTTACAGTACCGTAACCTTCCCGTAAAATGCCCGCACACATGAGCGACAATAGAGCCCTGTTATTGAGGTCGTTAGATGAGACTTAAGAAATACAATAAAAGTATTGGGATGTTGTCTATATTTGCATCTACTGTTCTATTGAGTGGTTGTAATTCGGCAGTATTAGATCCCAAAGGAGCAATTGGACTTGAGCAAAGAACGCTGATAGAAACAGCGATCGGTTTAATGCTGATCGTCGTTATACCAGTAATCATTATGGCTTTTGCTTTTGCATGGAAGTATCGCGCTTCTAATACAAACGCTAAGTACAGTCCTAATTGGTCACACTCCAACAAAGTGGAAGCTGTGGTATGGACCATTCCAATTATCATCATTGCCATCCTGGCAGCGATTACCTGGAAAACCACCCACGAGCTTGATCCTTTCAAACCTATCGTCAGTAATGAAAAACCAATGACAGTTGAAGTTGTTTCTCTCAACTGGAAATGGTTGTTTATTTATCCAGAGCAAGGTATCGCTACTGTGAATGAACTGGTTATTCCGAAAGATGTGCCTATTCAGTTCAAAATCACGTCCGATACTGTAATGAACTCCTTCTTCATCCCGCAGTTAGGTAGTCAGATTTACGCGATGGCCGGTATGCAAACTCAGTTGCACTTGATTGCAAATGAAGCGGGTACCTATAAGGGCATTTCGGCAAACTACAGCGGTAGCGGCTTCTCAGGTATGAAGTTCAATGCTATTGCGACACCTACCCGTGCCGATTTTGATGCGTGGGTTGCTAAAGTTAAGCAAGCTCCGAATCAGCTCGCAACACCAGATGATTTCAAGAAATTGGCCGCGGACAGTACCGACAACCCAGTCGAATACTTCTCTACCGTTCAGCCAGACTTGTTTAAAGAGATCATTCATCAATATTCAAAAGACATGAACATGTCTTCAGACCAGACAGCGTCCGCACCCGCTTCTACCGCAGGTTCAGACATGAAAGGCATGGATATGGGTGATAAGTCTCACACTGCCGGAGCCGGGGAATAAAAGATGTTAGGAAAATTATCGCTAAACGACATTCCATATAACGTTCCTATCGTTATGGTCACCGTTGGCGCTATCATCGTGGGCGGTCTCGCCCTGTTAGCGGCAATTACCTATTTCGGTAAATGGAAATATCTATGGTCAGAGTGGATTACCTCTGTTGACCATAAAAAACTGGGTATCATGTACATCATCCTTGCGATTGTCATGCTTATCCGCGGCTTTGCCGATGCAGTAATGATGCGTACCCAACAGGTGATTGCGTCGGACGGTACTCCCGGGGCCGGCTTCCTGCCACCTCATCACTACGACCAGATTTTCACCGCGCACGGCGTAATCATGATCTTCTTCATGGCGATGCCTTTCGTAATTGGTCTGATGAACGTGGTAGTACCGCTACAAATCGGTGCGCGTGACGTTGCCTTCCCATTCCTGAACAACATCAGCTTCTGGTTCACCGCCGTTGCTGTCGTGCTGATCAACGTCTCTCTGGGTGTTGGTGAGTTCGCGCGTACAGGTTGGCTGGCATATCCGCCGTTGTCAGAAAAACTGTATAGCCCTGATACGGGGGTCGATTATTGGATATGGAGTCTACAAATATCCGGTATAGGGACCTTGCTAACCGGTGTTAACTTCTTCACGACTATCTTGAAGATGCGCGCACCGGGTATGCCACTGATGAAAATGCCGGTATTTACCTGGGCAGCACTGTGTACCAACATCCTGATCATTATTTCGTTCCCGATCCTGACTGTTACCATTGCACTGCTGACTCTTGACCGCTACCTGGGCACCCATTTCTTCACCAATGATATGGGCGGCAACATGATGATGTACATCAACCTGATTTGGGCCTGGGGCCATCCGGAAGTGTATATTCTTATCTTGCCTGTGTTCGGTGTGTTCTCAGAAGTCACCGCAACCTTCTCCAAGAAACGCCTGTTTGGTTACACCTCACTGGTATGGGCTACTATTGCCATCACCGTGCTGGCGTTCATTGTTTGGCTGCACCACTTCTTCACCATGGGTTCGGGCGCCAACGTCAATGCCTTCTTCGGCATCATGACGATGATCATTTCTATCCCTACCGGGGTAAAAATCTTCAACTGGCTGTTCACCATGTATCAGGGTCGTATCACTCTGAACGCAGCAATGCTGTGGACCATCGGCTTCATCATCACCTTCTCTGTGGGTGGTATGACCGGCGTTCTGCTGGCGGTTCCAGGTGCTGACTTCGTACTGCACAACAGTCTGTTCCTGATTGCCCACTTCCATAACGTTATTATCGGCGGTGTGGTATTTGGTTGCTTCGCAGGTCTGACTTACTGGTTCCCTAAATCATTCGGCTTCACGCTGAACGAAAAATGGGGCGTGCGTGCATTCTGGTTCTGGATCATCGGCTTCTTCGTTGCATTTATGCCGCTGTATGCTCTGGGCTTTATGGGTATGACTCGTCGTATCAGCCAGAACATTGACCCGCAGTTCCATGACTTGCTGTGTGTTGCAGCGTTCGGTGCCTTCCTGATTGCCTGTGGTATCGCGTGTATCTTCATCATGTTCTACGTGTCTATTCGTGACCGTGAGCAGAATCGCGATCTGACCGGTGACCCATGGGGTGCTCGTACTCTGGAATGGTCAACCTCTTCTCCTCCTCCGTTCTATAACTTCGCTGTGGTGCCACATATCCACGACCGCGATGAGTTCTGGGACATGAAAGAAAGAGGGACTGCTTATAAGAAACCGGCTAAATATGAAAAAATTCATATGCCTAAAAACAGCGGTGCTGGCTTTGTTATCGCCGTATTCGCCCTGGCATTCGGTTTCGCAGCAATCTGGGACATGTGGTGGTTAGTGGTCGTTGGTTTCCTCGGTATCGCTGTTAGCTGGATCTGGAAAAGCTTTGATGAAGACGTGGACTACTACGTTTCTGTTGAAGAAGTCGAGCGTATCGAAAACGAACATTATGAAAATATCAGCAAAGCGGGTGTGAAACATGGCAATTGATTCCCTGAATCCCCATAGCGCGGTCCATGATGAAGATCATGGTCACCACGACGCGGGTGAGACCAAAGTCTTTGGCTTCTGGATTTACCTGATGAGCGACTGCGTGTTGTTTGCAAGCCTGTTTGCAACCTACGCAGTGTTAATGCACGGGACCGCTGGCGGTCCTTCAGGTAAAGATATCTTTGACCTGAAATTTGTATTGGTAGAAACCTTCTGCCTGCTGTTAAGTTCTATTACTTACGGCTTTGCAATGCTGAACATGAGCAAAGGTAACGTTGGCGCTGTTAAAGGCTGGCTGTTCGTGACCTTCCTGTTTGGTCTTGGCTTCATCGGGATGGAACTTACTGAGTTCCATCACCTGATTAGCGAAGGTTTTGGTCCACAACGTAGCGGTTTCCTGTCAGCGTTCTTTACGCTGGTTGCTACCCACGGTCTGCACGTAACCGTTGGTCTGATTTGGATCATCACCATGATCGTACAAATCAGCCGTCGTGGTTTGAGCTCCGTAAACCAAACTCGTCTGATGTGTCTGAGCCTGTTCTGGCACTTCCTTGACGTAGTATGGATTTGTGTATTCACCGTTGTTTATCTGCTGGGAGTTCTGTCATGAGTCATTCAGCCACTTCTCACGGCGGTGCAAGCCACGGTAGCGTTAAGTCATACATGATTGGCTTCGTTCTATCGATTATTCTGACAGTAATCCCATTTGCGATGGTGATGAGCAACACGGCATCACACTCGTTAATCCTGGGAACAGTAGTTGCGTCAGCAGTAATCCAGATCGTTGTCCATCTGGTGTATTTCCTGCACATGAATACATCATCGGAAGGACGCTGGAACCTGATTGCGTTCCTGTTCACCGCTGTGATTATCTTTATCGTTGTTGTGGGCTCACTGTGGATTATGTATAACCTCAACGTCAATATGATGGTCAGTTAAAAGCCGAGCTGCATGCGATGATTAAGAAATACCTGCAAGTAACTAAGCCAGGAATTATTTTCGGTAATTTAATTTCTGTCGTGGGGGGATTCCTCCTTGCTTCCAAAGGAAGCATCGATTTCCCTCTCTTTCTCGCCGCTTTTGCTGGCGTCTCGTTGGTGGTTGCCTCGGGCTGTGTGTTTAACAACTACATAGACCGCGACATCGACAAGGTAATGGAAAGAACGAAGAACCGAGTTCTGGTACAAGGACTTATACCGCCGAAGACCACCCTGGTTTACGCTACTTTCCTGGGTATTTTAGGCTTTGCTCTGCTGTACTTCGGCGCTAACCCACTCTCTATGTGGCTAGCGGTGATGGGCTTTGTGGTTTATGTCGGGATTTATAGCCTGTATATGAAACGCAAATCCGTATACGGTACGCTGATTGGTAGCTTATCCGGCGCAGCGCCGCCGGTTATCGGATACTGTGCCGTAAGTGGCCAGTTCGATACCGGCGCGTTGATCCTGTTACTGATCTTCAGCCTGTGGCAGATGCCGCACTCGTACGCGATTGCCATCTTCCGCTTTAAAGATTATCAGGCAGCCAATATTCCGGTTCTGCCAGTGGTTAAAGGCGTTGCAGTTGCCAAGCACCACATCACCGTCTGGATCATTGCCTTTATGGTAGCGACCCTGATGCTGACTCTGAGCGGTTACGCAGGTTATAAATATCTGATCGTGGCAGCAGCAGTGAGCGTTTGGTGGTTGGGAATGGCACTGCGCGGATACAAAACTGAAAATGACATCGTGTGGGCAAGAAAGCTGTTTGTTTTCTCCATCGTTGCCATCACTTCATTAAGTATCATGATGTCCGTTGACTTTAACGCTGCCGCAGCACCGAATAGCTTATTGACCTACGTTTGGTAAGCCATTGAGTTGAAAGTTGAATGGCCGGTATCTCTACCGGCCATTTTTTTTAAATTTCTCACCTGAACCTTCTCAGATTCAAAAACATTCTCGTCAATCTTGAGAAATCTGAAATATCTGCTAAACATCCAGCGATTTACCTGCGCGCAAATAAAACACTACAATGTCGCTGTTTGTAATTTTGAGGTAGCAATGAACGATAATCAAATGACTCGACAAGAAAGTCGGGCAACCTGGGGACTAGGGACAGTATTTTCATTACGCATGCTTGGCATGTTCATGGTTTTACCCGTTCTAACGACCTACGGTATGTCTTTATCCGGGGCTAGCGAAACCCTGATAGGTATCGCCATCGGCATTTATGGACTGGCTCAGGCCATCTTCCAGATCCCTTTTGGACTGCTTTCCGACCGTATGGGGCGCAAGCCACTCATCGTCTTCGGATTGCTAATCTTCACCGCCGGTAGCGTTGTTGCCGCCAGTACCGACTCCATCTGGGGCGTTATTATTGGTCGTGCGCTGCAAGGTTCCGGTGCCATTGCCGCCGCGGTTATGGCGCTAATGTCTGACCTGACCCGCGAACAGAACCGCACCAAGGCCATGGCCTTTATCGGTATCAGCTTCGGGATTACCTTCGCCATTGCTATGGTGCTTGGCCCGATCATTACCCACGCCTGGGGTCTGCACGCGCTGTTTTGGGCAATCGCCGTTCTGACCCTTGCCGGTATCGTGATCACCCTGACGGTGGTCCCCTCCCCTGCGACACATTTGCTTAACCGCGAATCAAGCATGGTAAAAGGCAGCTTCAGTAAGGTATTGACCAACAAGAAATTACTGAAACTCAACTTCGGCATCTTGTGTCTGCACATTCTGCTGATGTCGAGCTTTGTGGTGTTGCCTCGCGTGATGGAAAGTGCTGGTTTCCCGCCAAGTGAACACTGGCGTGTTTATCTCATCACCATGCTAACGTCATTTATTGCCGTGATCCCGGTAATTATCTATGCCGAGAAAAAACGACACATGAAGCAGGTATTCATGGGTTGCGTGGCAGTATTGCTGCTGGCAGAGATTGTGCTGTGGGCCGCGGGTCTACATTTCTGGGTAGTTATTGCCGGTATTCAGCTGTTCTTCCTGGCATTTAACGTGATGGAAGCGATTCTGCCTTCATTGATCAGTAAAGAGTCTCCTGCGGGCTATAAAGGTACCGCGATGGGTCTTTACTCCACCAGCCAGTTTATCGGCGTGGCGATCGGCGGCAGTCTGGGCGGTTTCATTTTCGGCCATGCTGGAGCCGGTGCCGTATTCCTGGTGTGTGCCGCCATTGCCGTGGTTTGGTTCTTTGTTAGCGCAACAATGTCAGAGCCGCCTTATGTTAGCAGCCTGCGCATTACACTTTCTGCCGATGTAGCCAAAGACGCGACGCTGGAATCTCGTCTTAAGTCACAGCCTGGCGTTGCCGATGCTGTTGTGGTTGCTGCTGAACTGAGTGCTTACGTGAAGGTTGATACCAAGCATACCAATCGTCAGGCGCTTGAAGAGTTTGTCGGCCAGGCTTGATTGCTCTACGCCAAGGTTGAATAACCTTTAAAGAGTTAATTGACCTGATGAATGTTAATTGACCTGATAAAAGCTGATTGACGTAAAAAGGGGGACAACGGCTGAGTCGTTTGTCCCCCTTTTTTTGCCTGCTCCCCACTAATAACTCTGCGGGGAACGGGACGTTTTTAGTCGCGGAAGTTTTTGAACTGGAACGGTTGTCCCAGATCGCCACCGCGAACCAGCGCCATCACAGCCTGCAAATCGTCGCGAGCCTTACCGGTTACGCGAATTTCATCGCCCTGGATCTGCGCCTGAACTTTCAACTTGCTGTCTTTAATCAGCTTAACAATTTTCTTCGCCAGCGCGCTTTCGATGCCAGAATGCAGCTTGGCATCAACACTGTAGGTTTTGCCGCTGTGAGCCATCTCTTTAGGAATTTCCAGAGCGCCGCCTTCAATGTTGCGCTTTAACAGGGCTGAACGCAGAATATCCAACAGCTGCTCAACCTGAAAATCAGAGACGCTGGCTACTTTGATGCTTTCGTCTTTTTCGTTTAATTCAAAACTAGCTTCAACGTTACGAAAATCGAAACGGTTAGCTAAATCACGGGTAGCATTCTCTACCGCGTTGCGAACTTCCTGCAGATCAATTTCAGAAACAATATCGAAAGATGGCATTGTCGCTTCTCCCTTAAATTTATTTGTACGTAACTCTTCGATGGCCATCATAATACCTTCTTAGTCGACCATTTCCAAAGACAGGCCGTACAAACTGGAGTTAATGCCTGCTTTTAACGCTATTTAACTCCTAATAACCGCAGCCCGGCGGTTACCAAAGCGGCAGCCAGTATGATGACTATTAGCGGTTGCTTGCGCCAGGCAAGTAGCGCCGCCACTGCCACGCCAATCGGCCGGGCAAAACCTGCGAACTCGACACCTTCATAAAAGGTCGATACGCCAGCCACCGCGATAAGCAAGGTTGTTGCCATATCGGCAAGCATTGCGTTAGCCGCAGGAGACAATGTCAGACGGCTACCGAGCCGGAAACCTGCCAGTCGCAGAAGATAGGTGCCGGTCGCCAATACAGCAATTCCGGCGATGATAAGCCCATGTCCTGTCATTTATGCTTCCTCCATACGGCTAAACTGAACAGCGAAAACAACACCGGTAATCCGGCTGGCACCAGTGGCACCGCAACCAGAGATAACACCATTCCGGTCAACGCACGGCGCAGGGTTTGGCGATGTTTCAGGGCAGAAGCCGTCAGCGCTACTAAAATAGCGGGGAACACAGCATCCAGGCCAATGACCTTGATATCAGGGATGATTTTTCCGAGAGAACCACCAATCAGCACGCCCAATGGCCAACAAACGACAATCCCCAAACCACATAGCCAGTAAGCCGCGCGGCGTTTGGCCGGGCTTTTTTGCGATACGCCAAACACCACGCTTTCATCATTCATGATGTGGCAACCCAGCAGCCGATAACCTAATCCCTGCCACCCTTGCCCTTCGCGACTAATCAAGTCTTTGACTGCCATCCCAAACGGCAGATGACGGACATTGACCAGCAGACCCGCCGCTGCACCGGCAAACGGGCTTCCGCCTCCCGCGACAATGCTAATAAACAAGAACTCAGAGGCTCCGGCCAGCACCAGCAGCGAAAGCGCCATCGGCACCCATAGCGGAAAACCGCTAGCGGTTGCCATCGATCCATAAGATAGCCCAACAATACCGTCAGCCAGACAGACCAGCGCGATAGCCTTGACCACATCGCCACCCAGCGGAGAAATCCATTTTGAACGCATAATACCTATCCCATATCGAACGCTTAGGAGGTTATAATGAACAAATCGCAATAGACTTTCAAGTCGAACGATCGTTCGATATATAAAACCATGGAAGCAATATGACGCAACCCATTAGCATTATTGCCAAAGCTCTGGTTCGAGAGCGGCAAAGAACGGGCCTGTCTTTAGCCGAGATTTCACGGCGTGCAGGAGTAGCGAAATCGACTTTGTCGCAGCTGGAATCTGGGAATGGCAACCCGAGTATTGAAACACTGTGGTCGCTGTGCGTGGCGCTGGATATTCCCTTCGCTCGCCTGATGGAGCCGCAGGTGAATGCTTCACAGGTGATCCGATTTGGCGAAGGCCCGTCGGTAACAGCAGAGATGTCACATTATAAAGCTATCCTGCTTGCCACTTGCCCGCCCGGCGCTCGCCGAGATATCTACATGCTGATCACCCAGCCGGGTGATGACCGCCACTCCCATCCCCATTCTCCCGGTACGATTGAACACATCATCGTGACCCAAGGGCGTGCTTTGATCGGCCCCGAAGATAATCCAGTAGAATTAAATCTCGGTGATTACATCTGCTATCCCGGCGATCAGCCCCATATTTTCAAAGCGTTAGAACCCAATACCCACGCAGTTATGGTGCTAGAGCAAAATTAACACTTGCAGCAAAAGTGTGATCTGGCCCACAAAAGGCTATACTAGACTTATAAATTTTACATTTTGGCAACATCGCCTTTTCTCCAAACCTCCAGGGTTTCGAGACACAGTCCATATCTCTGTAGATTTGGTGCTGTAGCAGAGCAACGACTGAGTTAATCCCTGGGAGCTTACTTCAGTAAGTGATTAGGGTTAGCGAAGGAAGTGAATGCAGTGACAGTGCGAAAGATGCGGGATATTTAGGAGAAACAATGAAGGTGACAGTTTTGGGATGCGGAGCCCTAGGCCAACTCTGGCTCTCGACGCTATATCAGCAGGGACATGATGTTCAGGGATGGGTACGCATTGTGCAGCCGTTCTGCGCTGTTAACGTTATCTCCCCGGATGGGCAGGCGTTCAACCGCAATTTGCCTACCAATGATCCGCAGCATCTGGCACAAAGCGAGCTGCTGCTGGTGACCCTTAAGGCGTGGCAGGTATCCACGGCTTTGGGTGCATTACTGCCACAACTCAACGAAAACTGCGTGATTGTGTTGCTGCACAACGGTATGGGCACTGTCGATGAATTGCCTCCACATCGTCAGCCTATCCTGCTGGGAGCCACGACTCACGCGGCTCGCCACGAGGGTAACGCGATTATTCACGTGGCTGCGGGCATTACGCATATTGGTCCGGGTAATTCGCGCGGCGCAGGGGCGAGTCATATTGCCGACGTATTACACGCTGCGCTGCAAGACGTCGCCTGGCACGACAATATTTTGCCGTCTATGTGGAACAAACTGGCGGTTAACTGCGTGATCAATCCGCTAACCGCGCTCTATAATTGCTCCAATGGCGATCTGCGGGCTTATAAGGATCAGATTGAAAAAATCTGTGCTGAAGTTGCCGAGGTGATGGACATCGAAGGTTATCAGACGCATAAAGATTCGTTGCTCAGCTACGTTTATCAGGTGATCGAAACGACGTCGGCCAATCACTCGTCAATGCAGCAGGATATCCAGAATCAGCGCCATACCGAGATAGACTATATTACCGGTTATGTGCTGCGCCGCGGACGTAATCACGGCATGCAATTGCCGATCAATACCGCGTTATTTGAAAAGATTAAAAGAAAGGAAAATGATTATGAGCGTTTCGGCTCTGGTATGTCTGGCACCTGGCAGTGAAGAATTAGAAGCCGTCACAGCAATCGATCTGCTGGTGCGCGCCGGTATTAACGTCACTACCGCCAGCGTAGCCGGTGATGGCAAGCTGGAGATCCGCTGCTCGCGCGGAGTGAAAATCCTGGCCGACGTGGCGCTGGTTGACGTGGCCGACGAAGAATATGACGTGATTGTGTTACCCGGCGGACTGAAAGGTGCCGAATGCTTTCGCGACAGCCCGCTGCTGGTTGAGAAAGTCCGTCACGTCAATGTCACCGGTAAACTGGTCGCGGCTATTTGCGCTGCGCCGGGTTTGGTACTGGAATATCATGACCTGTTTCCAGTAGCAAATATGACCGGTTCCCCATCTTTAAAAGACAAAATTTCACCGAATAAATGGATGGAAAAACGGGTGATGTTTGACCCTAGAGTCAATCTGTTAACCAGTCAGGGTCCGGGCACCGCCATCGAGTTTTCTCTCAAGATGATTGACCTGCTAATCGGCAAAGAAAAAGCCGCGGAGGTAGCAGCACAACTGGTGCTCTATCCTGGCGTGCATAATTATCAAGATTAATAACGCGCAGGATGAATGACGTCTGGAATTAACTTTTTTTATATCAAGAATGGCGGGTAACTGTAAATACCCGCAGATTTGAGCGAAAACTGTGAGTTTATGCGTAAACATGGCCCTAATATCCTACTTTTTATTTAGGAAAACCATGAATTCCATAAAACAATCGACCGTAAATCCTCCCTTGTATAACCCTTATAGTAATCCGCTGCCGAACGTAGACAGCGTCATTCAAACCGTTGCCAAAAGCATGTCTTCCCACATCAGGGAGTTAAAAAATGCGGCAAAAAAACTCGATAGCAATACTTCGACCTTCAATAAAAAATGCAATAAGGCACTGAGATCATTAGCTAAAGTTATTAAATACCCTGACTCCAATTATGCCTTGGGTGCCGTCGCAAAATTAGGCTCACGGATGGGAAAAATATATCAATCCTCAAAATTCACCGCACTGCATGAAAAGGATTGTTTCTTTATAAACAGGGTGAGAACCAATCTGCTAGTTCTTAACCGGGAACTTTATAACAATCTGCCTACCAGATGTTAATCAATCACCCACTCCCAGGGAGGGTGTTTAAAGCTGGCAATAAAAAAGGGATTGCCGAAGCAACCCCTTTACATGCAAAAAGCCCTGACAATTATGGTCGATAAACCTTAACGTTTTTAAAGCCTTGCTCGTGCAGATACAGTGCCTGCAAGCGACTCATCACACCGCGGTCGCAGTACAGCAGATAAGTTTTACTCTGATCCAGCGAGCCAAATACGCCGCCGAGTTTATAAAACGGCAGAACATCAACCTCAACGCAGTCAAGCTGTAAAGGTTTCTCTTCCTGCTCGTCCGGCGCGCGAATATCCAGCACTACGTCGGTTGCCGCAAATTCTGCCACAGTTTCGACTTCTGCGACTTCCTGCTCGGTTTCTTCGGCGATAGTTCGGATATCCTGATTTCTGGCTTCGGAAATCACTTTTTCCAGAATGGCGAAATCAAACTGCTCTTCTTCTGCTTCAATCTTGGCTTTAATCGCCTTAACCGTCGGGCTTTTAGAAATCACGCCACAGTATTCCGGCATGGTTTTAGCAAAGTCTTCGGTACCGATTTCACGTGCCATATCAATGATGTGCTGCTTGTCGTGAGAGATAAGCGGACGCAGAATAAGCGTGTCTGTCGCGTTATCAATCAGGCGCAGGTTCGACAGAGTCTGGCTAGACACCTGACCCAGCGCTTCTCCAGTCACCAGTGCCTGTACGCCGTAGCGCTCGGCAATTGAAGAGGCGGCACGAACCATCATGCGTTTCAGCACCACGCCCATTTGGCCGTCTTCGATTTTCTCGAGAATTTCACCCACGACAGGCTCGAAATCGATAGCGATAAAGCGCACGCGATGTGAACTACCGAAACGGTTCCACAGATAGTAAGCTACCTGTTTTACACCGATTTCGTGGGCAGAACCGCCAAGGTTAAAGAAGCAGTAATGCACGCGGCTGCCGCGACGCATCAGCATATAGCTGGAAACGCCCGAGTCAAAACCGCCAGAAATCAGTGACAGCACGTCTTCCTGAGTTCCGATAGGATAGCCACTCAGCCCTTTATAGCGACTCTTAATCAGCACCAACTGGTCGTCGTTAATTTCAAGCTTAACGGTCACTTCCGGATTGGTCAGATTTACCGACGCAGAAGCGATATGCTGATTCAGGCCGCCGCCAACGTAACGTTCAACGTCGCCGGAGCTAAAGCTGTGTTTGCCGCGACGTTTAACACGCACGCAAAAGGTTTTACCCTCCAGCTCATCACGATAGGCTTCAAGGGTCTGTTCAAAGATGTGATGCACATCGTTGTACGGACGGTCCTCAACCTCCAGCACGTGATTAATACCGGGGATACGGCAAAGCATTTCAACAATCAAGTCATGTTTGCTTTCGTCTTTGCTGCGAACTTCGATATGATCCCAGTGGCGAACCACGGCCAGGGTCTCATCGCTAGGCTTCACAACGTTACGAATGCTGCTTGCGAGTATTTTAATAAAGCGCAAACGCACAGATTGGCTCTTGATGGTGATTTCTGGGAACAATTTAATGATAAACTTCATGGCATTCTTTTGTTAGCTGGTGAGAATACTGGGTCGTAAGTGTATGAATAAGGATCTAGAATCAACTATTGGTAAACGTATGCTTCAACGAAGCTGCCCTTACCAATAGATTCTGCGGCGCGGAGTATAGCACTTTAATCGGGTACTTTGCGCGCAAAAGGATGCATCATACTGCCTGGTTAACCGCGTTGTAGATTTTTGAACAAAGCCTACGACTCTCCGACCTTCGATATTGAAAGAGAATTATGCCAAAAAAAGCTGCATCACCTGCCAATTTCGAAACTGCATTGGCTGAACTTGAACAAATCGTCGCTCGCCTTGAATCAGGGGAACTTCCACTGGAAGACGCGCTGAATGAGTTTGAACAGGGCGTACAGCTTGCTCGTCAGGGGCAGCAAAAATTACAGCAGGCTGAACAGCGGGTACAAATCCTGCTCGACAGCGATAACGAAGCCCCTTTGCAACCTTTTACACCGGAAGCTGAGTAATTCCTGATGTCCCAAACACAACAAAAAATCGAGGCTAAAAGCTTCAGTCATCAGCTCCGCGAGATGCAACAACGTGTCGATGGCGTGCTTGAAGCCCATGTTGCAGCGCTGCCTTTTGCCGACACACCGCTGGTTCAGGCGATGCGTCACGGTGCGCTGTTGGGCGGAAAACGTATGCGCCCTTATTTAGTTTATGCCAGTGGGCAACTTTTTGGACTGAATCTGAATAATTTGGATGCGCCTGCCGCCGCCATTGAATGTATTCACGCCTATTCACTGATTCATGACGATTTACCGGCCATGGACGATGACGACCTTCGTCGCGGTCAGCCGACCTGTCACATCAAATTTGGCGAAGCCAATGCGATTCTGGCCGGAGATGCGCTGCAAACGCTGGCCTTCTCGCTGCTTGCCGATGTCGAAATGCCTGACGTCGCGGTTGACGATCGCCTGTCGATGATTTCTGAACTGGCTCGTGCCAGCGGCGTTGCCGGTATGTGTGCCGGACAGGCTCTGGACCTTGCCGCCGAAGGTCAGCAAATTGATTTAACCGCGCTGGAACTTATCCATCGCCATAAAACCGGCGCGCTTATTCGCGCAGCCGTGCGTATGGGTGCACTGGCCGCTGGTGCTCCCGGACGCGCCGCATTACCACTGCTTGACCGCTATGCAGAGGCTATTGGCCTCGCCTTCCAGGTTCAGGACGATATTCTGGATGTTATTGGTGATACCCAAACGCTGGGCAAGCGTCAGGGTGCGGATCAACAGCTTGGTAAAAGTACCTATCCTGCCCTATTAGGGCTGGAAGGCGCACAGGCCAAGGCCAAAGACCTTTATCTGGAAGCCGTAGCCGCCCTGGAAGAGCTGGCCACATATTCTTACAACACGGCCCCATTGCTGGCATTAGCCCGCTTTGTTATCGAGCGTGACAGCTAATTTATTAGAAAATCTGTCGTCGCGATATTTCCAAATTAATGGGGTGAGCCTCTTATATGAGTAACCAATGAGTCTTGATATAGCCAAATACCCAACGCTGGCACTCGCGGAGAATCCTCAGGAACTCCGCTCGCTTCCTAAAGAAAGCTTACCGAAGCTTTGCGATGAGCTGCGCCAGTACCTGATGGAGAGCGTGAGCAAGTCGAGCGGGCACTTTGCCTCCGGCCTCGGCGTAGTTGAACTGACGGTTGCCATGCATTACGTCTACAACACTCCTTTTGATCATTTGATCTGGGACGTAGGGCATCAGGCCTATCCGCACAAAATTCTGACCGGACGCCGTGACAGAATCTCCACTATCCGTCAAAAAGATGGGGTGCATCCGTTCCCGTGGCGTGATGAAAGTGAATACGACGTGCTGTCTGTAGGCCACTCTTCAACCTCAATCAGTGCCGGTCTGGGCGTAGCAGTTGCCGCCGAGCGTGAAGGCAAAGGTCGACGCACCATCTGTGTCATTGGCGATGGCGCAATTACTGCCGGTATGGCGTTTGAAGCGATGAATCACGCGGGTGATATCAAATCCGACATGCTGGTTGTGCTTAACGATAACGAGATGTCGATCTCCGAAAACGTCGGCGCGTTGAATAATCACCTGGCGCAATTGCTGTCTGGCAAACTCTATTCTCGCCTACGCGAAGGCGGCAAAAAGGTGCTGTCAGGGGTTCCGCCAATCAAGGAACTGATCCGCCGTACTGAAGAACATCTGAAAGGTATGGTGGTGCCGGGCACGCTGTTTGAAGAGCTGGGCTTTAACTACATCGGGCCGGTTGACGGACACGACGTGGTGGCGCTGGCGCAAACGCTGAAAAACATGCGTGAACTGCAAGGCCCGCAGCTGCTGCACGTGATGACCCGCAAGGGCAAAGGCTACGCGCCGGCAGAGAATGACCCTATTAGCTTCCATGCCGTGCCAAAATTCGACCCAGCCAGCGGAACTCTGCCAAAAAGCAAAGAAGGCCTGCCGAGCTATTCGAAAGTGTTTGGTGACTGGCTGTGCGAAACCGCCGCTGCTGACAGCAAATTGATGGCCGTAACGCCAGCAATGCGCGAAGGCTCGGGCATGGTGAAATTTTCTAAAGCTTATCCGCAACAGTATTTCGACGTGGCAATTGCCGAGCAGCACGCGGTAACTTTCGCCGCAGGTCTGGCGATTGGCGGCTATAAGCCGGTGGTGGCAATTTATTCCACCTTCCTGCAACGAGCCTACGACCAGGTCATTCATGACGTCGCTATTCAGAATCTGCCGGTGCTGTTTGCTATCGACCGTGGCGGTATCGTCGGCGCCGATGGTCAAACTCACCAAGGTGCGTTCGATTTGTCGTTCCTGCGCTGTATTCCGAACATGATCATCATGACGCCGAGCGATGAAAACGAATGTCGCCAGATGCTGCATACCGGCTATCATCACAATCAGGGCCCAGTTGCGGTGCGTTATCCGCGCGGAACCGGTACTGGTGCGATCTGCGAGCCACTTTCATCATTGCCAATCGGCAAAGGCGTGGTGCGTCGTGAAGGCGAGAAAATCGCTATCCTTAACTTCGGTACCTTGCTGCCTGAAGCCAGGGCTGCGGCGGAGAAACTCAACGCTACGCTGGTAGATATGCGCTTTGTGAAGCCGCTGGATAACGAGTTAATCCTTTCTCTGGCGTCCAGCCATGATTCGCTGGTCACGGTGGAAGAAAACGCCATTATGGGCGGAGCGGGCAGCGGCGTGAATGAACTGTTGATGTCGAAACGCGTAACCGTGCCGGTGCTGAATATTGGCTTGCCGGACCTGTTTGTGCCACAGGGTACGCAGGAAGAAGTCCGCACCGATTTAGGACTTGATGCTGCCGGTATCGAACGCCAAATCAACGACTGGCTTGCCTGATATCATTAGGTAACTTGCCGTATTCCCCCTTTTTCTTTAGCAAAAAGGGGGATTTACCTTTCCCGCCACTTCCAGCCTCCTTTTCCCGCATCAGACTAAGCTACAGTTAAGGCTATCCCTATTTTAATAAGCTGATGCTGGAGAAATCATGCAATACACTCAATTTGGAACAACCGGGCTGAAAGTTTCACGCCTGTGTCTCGGCTGTATGACTTACGGTGAACCTTCGCGGGGAAAACATGCCTGGACGCTGCCGGAAGAGAGCAGCCGTCCGTTGATTAAACAGGCAATTGACGCAGGAATTAATTTTTTCGATACCGCCAACAGCTATTCCGACGGCAGCAGTGAAGAGATCGTCGGTAAAGTCCTGCGCGAATATCTGCCACGCGACCAGTTTGTGCTGGCAACCAAAGTATTTTTCCCACTGTCTAATCTGAAACAAGGCCTGTCCCGTGCCTCGATTCTGCAATCTATTGACGACAGCCTGCGTCGCCTCAACACTGATTATGTTGACCTGCTGCAAATTCATCGCTGGGATTATGACACGCCAATCGAGGAGACGCTGGAAGCGTTAAATGACGTGGTAAAAGCCGGTAAGGCGCGATTTATTGGCGCATCGTCAATGCATGCCACCCAGTTCAAACAGGCGCTGGATTTGCAAAAACAGCATAATTGGGCACCGTTTGTCTCAATGCAGGACCAGTACAACCTGATCCAGCGTGAGGAAGAAAACGAGATGCATCCGCTGTGTGTAGAGAGGAATATCGCCGTGCTGCCGTGGAGCCCGCTTGCACGAGGTCGCCTGACTCGCCCGTGGGGCGAAACGACTGCTCGTTCAGTTTCAGATGAGGTTATTCCGGCTCTTTATGGCGACACCGAAGAAGCCGATGCCAAAATTGCCGAACGCGTGGCTAAAATTGCAGAAGATCACGGTGTGCCGCGTGCTCAGATTGCGCTGGCGTGGATCCTTAGCAAACCTGCGGTTACTGCGCCGATTATCGGAGCCTCACGTGCAGGGCATTTGGAAGATGCAATTGCCGCGCTGAATATCACCCTGAGTGTTGAAGAGATTGCCGAGCTGGAAATGGCTTATCAACCGCATCAGGCGACCGGCTTTAAATAGGTAGATTGATTTTGTCAGCTGATTTTTTCCTGATTTTTTATAGTAATAAGCTGATGAGTTGCTGAAAAATAAAACGGGCACAGGAAAGTAAACTTCCTGACGCCCGTATTTATTCTGAATGACTATCTTGTGAACAATTATATTCTGTACGACTATAATTTTTTAGCCAGCAATTAGAAAAGCCCAACCGGCCAATGATGGCCAACCAGATAGATAATCACCGCGCCCACAACCCCGGCGATGACATCATCAATCATGATCCCCATACCGCCCTTCACGTTGCGGTCAAACCAGCGGATCGGCCACGGTTTCCAGATATCCAGAATGCGGAACACCACAAAACCGATGACGACCCACTGCCAGTCGTTGGTCGGCAATGCCATCAGCGTTATCCACATACCGACGAATTCGTCCCACACAATGCTGCCGTGATCGTGCACGCGCATGTCTTTGGCGGTCTGACTACAGAGATAAACCCCGATACAGATGGAGAACATCACCACCAGCGAATAAACCTGCCAAGGCAAATAAGTCAGCACAATCCAAAACGGAATAGCGGCGATAGAGCCTGCGGTGCCTGGGCCTACAGGAAAAAGCCCGCTACCAAAGCCGGTCGCCAGCAGGTGCCACGGGTTGCGCAAATTAAGACGCTTTTTCGCTGCCGCCATATCCACGGCATCATTACCCGTTCTGCCTTTATGGCGCATCGGGCGTTTTTTATTTCCTGCATTACCGCTGGTATTATTCTCGATGGTCACGAGCCATTCTCCTGTGCGAAATGATCGAATCCCTGCCATTCAAGCTCGATAGTCTTACCCGAACGCTGATATTTAATGCCTTCTGAAAGCGGAGCGATTTGGCCGATACAGGTAAACTGCGTGCCTAAATGACCTAAAGCCACCTCAAGCGCACCGCGATTGATTTCCGGAACCGTAAAGCACAGTTCGTAGTCCTCGCCCCCAGTAAGTGCCCATTTCAGTGCCTGTTCCGACTCAACAGACTGTTTTAACTCTGAAGAGTATGGCAGCAAATCAAGATCCAGACGCGCACCGCAATCGCTGGCTTTTAGAATATGCCTGAGATCGGAAATAAGGCCATCGGAAATATCAATGGCCGAAGTGGCAAGCTGACGCAGCGCCTGCCCCTGCAATACGCGAGGCTGCGGGCGAAGATGACGCTTAATAAGCATTTTTGAAGCCTGCTCGTCATCGACAGCAAGACGGTCTTGCAAGATAGCCAGACCCGCTGCGCTGTCACCCAGCGTGCCGGTAACATAAATCCAGTCCCCTACTCGCGCACCGCTACGCAACAGGGCACGACCCGCGGGGATCAGTCCCTGAATAGTCAGCGTCATGCTTAAAGGGCCACGCGTTGTGTCGCCGCCAATCAGTTGCATACCGTAGTAATCGAGCTGCTCGAACAGGCTGTCACTGAAGGCTTCAAGCCAGTCAGTATTAACTTCGGGAAGCGTTAATGCTAAAGAAACCCAGGCGGGATCGGCACCCATCGCGGCCAAATCGCTGAGATTGACCGCCAGCGCTTTATAACCGAGATCGGCAGGTGAAATCGTTTTGAGGAAGTG
This sequence comes from uncultured Gammaproteobacteria bacterium, assembly GCA_963747655.1. Lineage (GTDB taxonomy): Bacteria > Pseudomonadota > Gammaproteobacteria > Enterobacterales > Enterobacteriaceae > Rouxiella. Next base: position 571,100 of record CAVVFS010000003.1, read on the forward strand.
GGTGCCTTCGACAAGAGTGTCGGTACTCACCGCTATTTGCTGTTTGTCAGTCACAGTCAGCAGAGCGCAATCGTCGCCGATGCCTAACTGTACGTCCTGACGGGCCGTTCTGTAACGGTTAAAATAGCGCGCAATTAAATCAAATTCGCCGCATGCCATAGTATGATTCCAAAAATTGACGATCCTGCGTTTCACAATGCATTAAGGCCGGAGATCCGGCCTTAATGAAACGCGTTCTTTAACAAAGGAACGTTACTTCTTACGAATGTGCGGGCCTGCTTTATCCAGCACACCGTTGACAAACTTGTGGCTGTCTTCAGCACCGAAGGTTTTCGCTAATTCGATGGCTTCGTTGATAGCCACTTTATAAGGGACGTCCTGGCGCTTGCTCAGCTCAAACAGAGCCAGACGCAAGATCGCACGTTCAACCTGACCCAATTCTTCGAGCTGACGAGACAAATACGGAGCCATCAGCGCGTCGAGCTTGTCCGCTGAGGTAGCAACACCAGACAGCAGCTCACGGAAATAGGTAATGTCGACATCTTTGACATCCTGCTCGGTCAGGAACTGTAATTCAACATCGGCGATGTCGTTTTTAGACAACTGCCAAGAGTAAAGCGCCTGTACGGCACATTCACGGGCGCGGCGACGAGCAGCAGGTTTCACGGAATTCCCCTTAACTAGATTCAGGCCTTGATGGCCTTGATAACATTGATCATTTCAAGCGCGGTCAGGGCAGCTTCTGCACCTTTATTACCGGCTTTGGTTCCCGCGCGTTCGATGGCTTGCTCGATGCTTTCTGTCGTCAGCACACCAAAGGCAACCGGGATTTCACTGTTCATTGCAACGCTGGACAGGCCAGAGCTGCATTCGCCAGCAACGAATTCAAAATGGGCGGTACCCCCACGGATAACGGTGCCCAGCGCGATAACAGCATCATATTTATTGCTGTTAGCCAGCGCGCGAGCCGCAAGTGGCAGCTCATAAGCACCAGGAACCCATACAACGGTGATGTTGTCGTCTGCAACCTGACCAATACGTTTCAACGCATCAATCGCGCCGGAAAGCAGGCTGTCGTTGATGAAGTTGTTAAAACGGGCAATCGCGATGGCTACTTTCGCGTTAGGAGTTGCTACAACACCTTCAATAACGTTCATAAAGTTTCCTTAGAATGGGTTAAATCGTTATGTTTTCTTATGATAAAGCTTATTTTTTTATCACAAAGCTTATAATTTAAAGCATCGACCCAGCCCATGCTTAGCCGCAGGGGGGCGGATTCTATCATATTATTCCCCTGCCTGGACACACGGTTTTGTAAACCTGAGCAGACAGTTAAAAAATAATCCGTCTTTGGGGCAATCAATGAGCCAGTTTCATGCGTAAACGCAAGTCGGGGCCGACCTGCCTGACATCACTGAACTCAAAGGCTGGGGCATCGGCCAGGCTTTCAAGCCCCGGCAATACGCACAGCGCACGGGCATTTTCCCCAAGCAACTTCGGCGCCATATAGATAATAAGCTCATCGACTAAACCGGCCTGCAACAGTGCGCCTGCCAGTTCGGCTCCGGCTTCAACCCAAACAGAATTCACCTGCTGTTTTGCCAGCTGCATCATCAGGATAACCAGATCGACGCGGTTATTAGCGGTTGGCGGGATCACCAGTTGCCGAGTATTTTCCGGCCAGTCTTGTTGATCGGCATGCAAACGAGCCAACAGAGTTTCACCCGGCTGATGCACAAGTTTATGCTGAGGGGTAACGCGATTTTTGCTGTCGACGATGACGCGCAGTGGCTGACGCAACCCTTCTGCAGGATTGCTATCTATCAAGGCAAGCGAAGCACGGTAAAGCTCCTGCGTGTCGTTATCCAGCTCTTCCCAACGCACATTTAACGAAGGGTCATCGGCCAGCACGGTCGCGCTGGAACTGAGAATAGCGGAACTGGCAGCCCGAAAACGCTGCACGTCTTTACGCGCGGCTGCCGAGGTAATCCACTGGCTTTCACCCGAAGCCATCGCGGTTCTGCCGTCGAGCGAGGCGGCCATTTTGAGCTGCACATATGGAAAACCGGTGCGCATACGTTTCAGGAAACCTAAATTTACCGCCTCGGCCTCGCCGAGCATCAGGCCATTGCTGACCTCGACACCCGCCTGCTTAAGGCGATAAAGACCGCGACCAGCGACTTCAGGATTGGGGTCCTGCATAGCAGCCACGACGCGAGTGACGCCTGCATTCAACAAAGCATCGGCACATGGCGGCGTGCGACCATGATGACTACAGGGTTCCAGCGTGACATACGCGGTAGCGCCGCGAGCCTGCTCACCGGCCATGCGTAGCGCATGAACTTCGGCGTGTGGGCCACCCGCTTTGATATGGTAACCTTCACCGACAATTTTACCGTCACGAACAATAACGCAGCCGACGTTAGGGTTTGGAGTGGTGGTGAAACGTCCCTTGCGTGCAAGCTCAAAGGCTCGCGCCATATAGTCATCATCGCTGAACATAGCCTTCCCTGTGAAATGATTAACTCGTAAAAAGATTAACCTGTGAATGAATAGACAGTGTTAGTCCTGAAGTCGGGCGATTTCTTCACCAAATTCACGAATATCTTCAAAACTGCGATAAACCGACGCAAAACGTATATATGCGACTTTATCCAGCCCTTTCAGCGCATCCATCACCAGATTGCCAATCATTTTGGCCGGCACTTCACGCTCACCGGTCGCGCGAAGCTGGGATTTAATATGGCTGATGGCCATTTCCACGTCATCGGAGCTGACAGGCCGTTTTTCAAGCGCCTTTAAAAAACCGCTGCGCAGTTTGTCTTCGTTGAATGGTTCTCGGACTTCATTGCTTTTGATCACGCGAGGCATAACCAGTTCGGCCACTTCAAAAGTGGTAAAACGTTCGCTGCACACCAGACACTGGCGACGACGGCGAACCTGTGATCCATCGCCTACCAGACGAGAATCGATAACCTTGGTGTCAACGGCTGCACAAAATGGACAATGCATAGAACTTCCTGCTCGGATATTATCTGGACAGTAGTTTACCGCGAAGTGACGAGACAACAAAGGCTGTCGCAATATCAGCGCACTATCGTGATAAACTTGGGCATTAATAATTCAAAAAACCATAAGGATATCAGGTCAATGCCCCCTTCTTATCGCGCTATTTTTGCCGCCACTGCCCTGTTAAGTCTTGCAGGTTGTGCCCAGCAAACGCCCGCCAGGCCAGCACTCACTACCGAAGTGAGCCAGCTTAATCAAAAGCTCGACAGGCTGACTGACCTTGCTGGGGCATTAGAGCGACAAACTCTGCTTAACCGCCAATCCACCAGCGGTGTATATTTGCTGCCACAGGCTAAAACTCCGGCACTGTTAGATAGCGAATTTGGTCAGTTAAGCCTGGAATTAGATGCCGTTTCGCAAGACAGTACCGGCACCAGCGCGCTCTTAAAAATCAAGGCGACCTCCGGCAAACCGCTGCCTTCCTTTAATGCTGTTGTTGAATGGGGCCAGCTGGATCAGGTAACGGGAAAACCGCTGACCGTTGATATGCAATCACAAATAATTACTGTGTCGCCGCGACTGTTGCCTTCCAGCGAGCAGACGACTGAAATCCGTTTTAGCAACGTGACTCCTGAAACGCTGGGCTTTGTTCACCTGCATCAGCTGACGCCGGTTGCTGCACAAAAGTGATCTCGCCCACTTAGCTATAACAATCAATTCAGAAAACAGAATCAAAAAAATAGATAAAAAAAAGCCTCACAGCGAAAAACTGCGAGGCTTTTTTATCGGTCTTTCACTTAATCAGGCACTCCGAAGAGCACCCGTTCAAGCCTAAGGAAGCAGTGACGGTTGATCCGCCCCTTCCTTCTCGACCTTCTGCTGCAACATATGTTCGCGTTTCATACCCAGCTTCAGAGCCAGGGCAGAAGCGACATAAATTGAAGAGATAGTACCGATTGAGACACCAATCAACATGGTCAGTGAGAATCCTGCAAGCAGAGGACCACCGAAAATGTAGAGCATCAACACAACCATCAGCGTCGTCGCCGAGGTCATGATGGTGCGGCTTAGCGTCTGGGTCAGCGACACGTTCATGATTTCGTAAGAATTACCGCGACGGATCTTGCGGAAGTTTTCACGAATACGGTCCGATACCACGATACTGTCGTTCAGCGAGTAGCCGATAACAGACATCAGAGAAGCCACGATAGTCAGGTCAATTTCGATCCTGAACAACGCAAGCACGCCCATGGTAATGATAACGTCGTGCGCCAATGCCAGTACGGCACCCAGCGCCAAACGCCATTCAAAACGGAAGCCAACGTAGATAAGGATACAAATCAGCGCGATTAATAGCGCCATACCCCCGGCCTGCGCCAGATCGTTACCTACGCTTGGGCCAACAAACTCGATACGTTTAACGGTAGCGTTTTTGTCGACATCGGCGTTAATCAGGCTGATAACCTTACTTCCCAGCTCCTGACCGGCAGTGTCAGACTTCGGAGGCGGTAGACGAACTACCACATCACGGCTGCTGCCAAAGTTCTGCACGATCGGGTCCTGGAAACCTGCCTTCTCCAGCGAACCACGCATAACATCGAGGTTAGTAGGCTGAGACAGGGTAATCTCGATGACTGTACCGCCGGTAAAGTCCAGACCCCAGTTAAATCCGCGAACACCCATAATCGCGACAGAGGCGATTAACAACAGGCCAGAAAGGCAGAAGGCCACGTTGTCCCAGCGCATAAAGTCGATGACTTTACGGCCGTAGTTCAGTTGTTCAACAGTATATTCTTGCTGTGCCACAACGCACTCCTCAGATAGACAGCTTTTTGATGCGTTTGCCGCCGTAAAGCATGTTGACGATGGCACGAGTACCGATGATCGACGTGAACATAGAGGTCGCCACACCGATAGCGGTAGTGATTGCGAAGCCTTTAATTGATCCCGTACCCACAGCATAAAGAATAATCGCCGTGATCAACGTCGTGATGTTTGCATCAACGATACTGGAGAACGCACCGCGGTAGCCTTCATGGATAGCTTGCTGAACGGAACGCCCGTTACGCAGCTCTTCCTTGATACGCTCGTTAATCAGCACGTTGGCGTCAACCGCCACCGCCAGCGTCAGAACGATACCCGCAATACCCGGCATGGTCAGCGTCGCGCCCGGCAGCAGGGACATGATCCCGACAATCAACACCAGGTTAACGATAAGTGACGTCGTCGCGATAATGCCGAACTTACGGTAGAACACCACCATAAACAGGATTGATGCCAGCAGGCCCCACAGACAAGCCTCCAGACCCTGAGTGATGTTTTGCGCACCCATGGTTGGACCGATGGTCCGCTCTTCAACAATCTGAATTGGCGCAATCAACGCACCCGCGCGCAGCAGCAGAGAAAGCTGGCGAGCCTGGTTTGGATCGTTCACACCGGTGATACGGAAGCTGTTACCCAGGCGAGACTGAATCGTCGCGACGTTGATAACTTCTTCCTGCTTGGCCAGAATCGCACGACCATTGGCATCCTTCTTACCGCTGTCTTTATACTCCACAAACAGGGTCGCCATCGGCTTGCCGATATTGTCCTTAGTGAAGTTAGACATGATGTTGCCGCCCGCGCTATCAAGGGAAATATTAACCTGTGGTTGGTTATATTCGTCCTGGCTCGAGGTGGAATCGGTAATGTGGTCACCGGTCAGAATCACGCGTTTATACAGTACAACCGGCTGGCCGTTCTGCATATTTTTGACTTCGCTATCGCCAGGTATATGACCGCTGGCTGCCGCAGAAGCGTCAACATTGGTATTAACCAGACGGAATTCCAGCGTTGCCGTCGCACCCAGAATTTCTTTAGCGCGCGCAGTGTCCTGAATACCCGGCAGCTCAACCACGATACGGTCAGAACCCTGACGCTGTACCACTGGTTCAGCAACGCCCAGTTGGTTAACACGGTTACGCAGAATATTGATGTTCTGCTGTACCGCGTACTCTTTGGCTTCGCTGATGCGATCGGCAGTCATTACAACACGAATACTGCTGTCACCGCTGTTGGTAAATACCAGATCACGATGGCGCGGAGAAAGATAACTTGAGGCTTTGTCACGCGTTGCAGAATCAGGGAAGCTCACGACTACACCGTAGTTGTCAACTTTGCTGATGGTAGAATAAGGAATATTCTGGTCACGCAAGTCGCTACGCATGTTGTCCATGGTCTGCTCTTGCAGTTTGCCCAGCGCAGTGTCCATATCGACTTCCATCAGGAAGTGCACGCCGCCACGCAGATCGAGGCCCAGTTTCATAGGCTCGGCACCCAGCATGGTCAGCCAGGAAGGCGTCGCAGGAGCCAGGTTCAATGCAATAACAAACTTGTCACCCAGTGCAGTGTTGAGAGCATCACGTGCACGCAGCTGAACGTCGGTGTTGTTGAATCGTGCAAGGATTGAGCCGTTTTCCAGCGCAATAGACTTGCTGACGAGTTTATCGGTATTCAGTATATCTCTGACTTGGTCCAGCGTTGCAACACTGGCGTCCGAACCACGGGCGCCAGTAATTTGAACAGCCGGATCCTCACCATAAAGGTTGGGAAGCGCATATAGCAGACCGACGAGGATCACGAAGATCAACATCAGATACTTCCACAAAGGATAACGGTTTAACACGGCAGTTCCCTTCGGGAAAATCAAAAATTAAAGCGCCTTCATCGTACCTTTCGGCAGAACGGCAGCTACGAAGTCACGCTTGATCATTACTTCGGTGGTCTCGTTCAGTGCAATAACAACGTAACCGGTATCAGCTACCTTGCTCACACGACCGATGAGACCGCCGGTGGTCATGACTTCATCACCTTTACCGATGGAGTCCATCAGCTTTTTGTGCTCTTTAGAACGCTTTTGCTGCGGGCGCAGGATCATGAAATAGAAAATCAGACCAAATACTACCAGCATGATAACCAGAGAGTAAGGACTTCCCTGTGACGGTGCGCCTGTAGCTGCGACGGCATCAGAAATGAAAAGACTCATTTAAATTCCCTCATTGTTGTTATAAAACAAGTTATTGAAACACTAAAATTTTCGATCCCACATACTTAAAAACCTGACCCCAGAGAGTCAGGTTTTACGATACGCGAAATCAGAAGTTTAAAGGCGGAACTTCCTTGCCTTTTCGCTCATAAAAATCGGTCACAAACTGCTCCAGCTTACCGTCTTCGATAGCCTGGCGCAGGCCAGCCATCAGGCGCTGATAATAACGCAGGTTGTGGATCGTATTTAAGCGCGCACCCAGTATTTCGTTGCAACGGTCGAGATGATGCAAGTAGGCACGGCTATAATTGCGACACGTATAGCAATCACAGTGCTCATCAAGCGTCGATGTATCATCTTTATGCTTGGCATTGCGGATTTTTACCACGCCTTCGGTCACAAAAAGATGGCCGTTGCGCGCGTTGCGCGTTGGCATAACACAGTCGAACATATCAACGCCGCGACGAACGCCTTCAACCAGATCTTCTGGTTTGCCGACGCCCATCAAATAGCGAGGTTTGTCTTCAGGGATCTGCGGACAAACGTGCTCAAGGATACGATGCATGTCTTCTTTTGGTTCGCCAACAGCCAAACCGCCCACAGCGTAACCATCAAAGCCAATATCTACCAGCCCTTTTATCGATACATCTCGTAAATCTTCGTAAACGCCGCCCTGAATAATTCCGAATAAGGCATTGTTATTTTTCAATTCATCGTGACGGTCACGGCTGCGTTGAGCCCAGCGCAATGACATTTCCATCGAACGCTTGGCGTAATCCCAGTCAGCAGGATACGGCGTACATTCGTCGAAAATCATCACGATATCGGAGCCAAGATCGTTTTGGATTTCCATGGATTTCTCAGGGCTGAGGAATACAGGATCACCATTAATAGGATTGCGGAAATGCACGCCCTCTTCTTTGATCTTACGCATCGCACCTAAACTAAACACCTGGAAACCGCCTGAATCGGTGAGGATCGGGCCGTGCCAGTTCATGAAATCGTGCAGGTCGCCGTGCAGCTTCATGATCTCCTGACCCGGGCGCAGCCACAGGTGGAAGGTGTTGCCGAGCAGGATTTGCGCGCCCGTTTCTTTAACTTCTTCTGGCGTCATTCCTTTTACGGTGCCGTAAGTCCCCACGGGCATAAAGGCCGGAGTTTCGACTACGCCGCGCTCAAACACCAGACGACCGCGACGTGCGCGGCCATCAGTGGTAGATAGTTCGTACTTCATTTTCACTTAATTCTCCACACCGGAAAAACAGTCCAATGCTGATAAGGTTCAGGTTAAACCTGAAAATAAGGCCCGAGAGTCGAGCCGGTAAATAGGGTTTAAAACTACTGGCCTACGACTTCTTTTGAGGCCAGCAAGTTACGGTTGATGAACATCGCATCGCCATAACTAAAGAAACGGTATTGCTCGGCCACAGCCTGATGATAGGCATTCATGGTATTTTTATAACCGGCAAAAGCCGAGACCAGCATAATCAGCGTCGATTCCGGCAGGTGGAAGTTAGTGATAAGCACGTCAATCACTTCATATTCGTAACCTGGGAAAATAAAGATGCTGGTGTCACCGAAGAACGGGGCGATCAGCGCGTCTTTACTGGCCTTAGCAGCGCTTTCCAATGAGCGAACCGAGGTTGTGCCGACCGCAATCACGCGGTTACCGCGCGCTTTACAGGCGATCACCGCATCAACAACTTCTTGCGGAACCTCGGCATATTCGGCATGCATCACGTGTTCTTCAATGGTGTCAACACGCACAGGCTGGAAAGTACCCGCGCCAACATGCAGCGTGACAAAGGCGAATTCGATGCCTTTTTCTTTCAATGCGTCCATCAGCGGCTGGTCAAAATGCAAGCCAGCAGTCGGTGCAGCAACCGCGCCCAGACGTTCGCTGTACACCGTTTGATACAGCTCACGGTCAGCGTCTTCATCAGGACGGTCAATATAAGGAGGCAGCGGCATATGGCCGATTTCGTCTAACAGAGTAAAGACATCGCGATCTTCATTAAATTCAAGCTCAAACAAAGTATCGTGACGCGCAACCATGGTCGCTTTGATATTTTCGGCATCGCCCAGCAGCAGCTCAGCGCCCGGCTTTGGCGATTTTGAGGCACGAACGTGGGCCAAAACGCGTTTTGAATCCAGCACGCGCTCGACCAGCACTTCAATCTTGCCGCCGCTGGCCTTGCGACCAAATACGCGAGCAGGAATAACGCGGGTATTATTGAACACCAGCAGATCGCCGGGGTTAAGTTTGTCCAGCACGTCGGTGAAAATACCGTGCGTCAGTTCGCCGGTCGGCCCGTCCAGAGACAACAAACGGCAACCGCTGCGCTGACTCTGCGGATAGCGGGCAATCAGGGACTCAGGGAGTTCGAACGTAAAATCGGCAACGCGCATAGCTGATACTTCCACTTAAACTTGAAGATAAAAATAGGCGGCTTAGTCTAGATTGTGAGGGGTGAGGCTGCAAGCTTTCCCCAGAATAAATCAGGAAACCTTACGGTAATTTTCAGGATAAAGACGCTATACTGCGAAAATGAATTTTCTCGCACACCTCCATCTGGCCAAATTGGCCGACAGCTCGCTATTGGGAAACCTGATGGCGGACTTCGTTCGCGGCAATCCCGACGGGCTATATTCTGCTGATGTTGTCAGCGGTATTCGCATGCATCGTCGGGTTGACGTGATGACTGATTCCCTGCCGGAAGTTAAAGTCGCCCGCGATTTTTTCCGCCCCGATTATCGCCGCGTTGCCGCAATTACGCTCGACGTAGTGTGGGATCATTTCCTTTCACTTCATTGGGATAAGCTCTGCCCAGAGACGCCATTACCGGTGTTTATCAATCAGTGCCGATTGGCGATTGAACCTCATCTGCAGGAAACGCCGGAGCGATTTCAAAGCCTCAATACCTATCTTTGGCCTCAAAGATGGATGGAGCGCTACGCAGAATTACCCTTTATAGGCGATGTGTTACAAGGTATGGCCAATCGTCGGCCTCGTCTTGCTGCGCTGGCCGGATCGTTTTACGACGTTAGTCAGCAATACGAGCATTTAGAGCGACAGTTCTGGCAGTTTTACCCGCAAATGATGCAACAGGCGCGGAATAAACAGATCTAGATCACAGTTGATAGTCGAGTGCTATCTGATCGATTGGTCTCAAGGGGTTTATTCCCCTACCCGTTGCCCTTATACTGGCCCTCGATTTAATCATCCCATCATTTACCTAAGACTAGAAAGGAGTTTTTATGGTTCTGGTAACTCGTCCGGCCCCAGATTTTACCGCAGCAGCTGTTCTTGGCAGCGGCGAAGTTGTTGAAAACTTCAACTTTAAAAAACACACTGCGGGTAAAGCTACCGTTGTCTTCTTCTGGCCAATGGACTTCACTTTCGTGTGCCCATCTGAGCTGATCGCTTTCGACAAGCGTTACGAAGACTTCCAGTCAAAAGGCGTTGAAGTTGTAGGTATCTCTTTTGACTCTGAGTTTGTTCACAATGCATGGCGTAACACCCCTGTTGAGAACGGCGGCATCGGCAAAGTGAAATATGCCATGGTTGCTGATATCAAACGCGAAATTCAGAAAGCCTACGGCATCGAACACCCAGACGCGGGTGTTGCTCTGCGTGGTTCTTTCCTGATCGATGATAAAGGTATCGTGCGCCACCAGGTTGTTAACGATCTGCCACTGGGCCGTAACATCGACGAAATGCTGCGTATGGTTGACGCGCTGCAATTCCACGAAGAGCACGGCGAAGTTTGTCCTGCACAGTGGGAAAAAGGTAAAAAAGGCATGAACGCATCACCAGACGGTGTTGCTGCATACCTGACTGAGAACGCTAAGAACCTGTAATCGTTTTCGATTATGGCTTAGCCAATCAGCATTACCCGACGGTCAGCCTTTGCTGGCCGTTTTTTTGCCCTTTATTCCAACTTCAATGACCTTTTATTCCAGCTTCAACGACCTTTCTAATAAATTTCTCCAGACCTTAATCCCCTTTCTGACTAATTTTCCCCAGTAACTTCATACTCTTGCTTGCCTTTCGACCTGAAATGTTAAATAACATCTAGACTGATGTCTGTTATTGCAGCATTTGAATCACATTGACAGGGTGTAACCGGGAGTATTTATGTTTGTAAAACAATGGACCAAGACTTTAGCCGTACCTCTGACCTTTGCAGCACTATTTGTCAGCGCATCTTTGCATGCGGCCTCAAGCCCGGCTGTAGAAGCCAAGAACGGCATGGTGGTCACTTCTCAGTACCTCGCCTCTCAGGTGGGTGTAGATATTCTTAAGAAAGGCGGCAACGCCATTGATGCCGCCGTAGCCGTGGGCTATGCCGAGGCGGTAGTGAACCCTTGCTGCGGTAACATCGGCGGGGGTGGCTTTATGACGGTGCACCTGGCCAACGGCAAAGACACCTTTATTAACTTCCGCGAAATGGCACCCGCAGCCGCCAGCGCCAATATGTATCTCGACGCGCAGGGCAATATCGTAAAAGGTGCCAGTCTGTACGGTTATCTTGCCGTCGGCGTGCCGGGAACAGTAATGGGGCTGGATCACGCAGAGCAGGCCTATGGCAAGCTGACCCGTGCACAGGTAATGGCTCCGGCTATCAAACTGGCTCGCGACGGTTTTGTGCTGACTCGCGCCGATACCGATATCCTCGATACCAAGGCTGCAAAATTTAAAGACCAGCCTGAAATAGCAAAAATCTTCCTGCGTAAGGATGGAACGCCGCTACAGCCGGGCGACAGACTGGTGCAAAGAGAGTTAGCCAGGACGCTAGAGGCTATTTCGAAGCGCGGAACTGATGCGTTTTATAAGGGGAAGATTCCAGCAGCGGTTGAGGCAGCGTCGAAAAAAGGCGGCGGTATTATTACAGCAGCAGACTTTGCCAACTATAAGGTCACTGAAACGGCTCCGATTACCTGTACTTATCGCGGCTATAAGTTTGTTTCTGCACCGCCACCGAGCTCTGGCGGCGTGACGATGTGTGAAACGCTGAATATTCTTGAAGGTTATGACCTCAAGAGCATGGGCTTTAACTCGGCGGCGTCTATTCACTACATGACCGAGGCGATGCGCCACGCTTACATGGACCGTAATACTTTCCTCGGCGACCCGGCGTTTATTAACAACCCTATCGATCACCTGCTCAGTAAAAGCTATGCCGCTGATATTCGTAAGAAGATTGAGGCTGATAAAGCGACACCTTCTTCCGAAGTGCAGCCTGGCATGGCTCCGCACGAGAAACCTGAAACCACGCATTATTCTATCGTTGATAAATACGGCAATGCGGTTTCAACCACTTACACCATCAACGGTTTATTTGGCTCGGTTGAAATGGCACCGGGCACAGGCTTCTTCCTGAATGACGAAATGGACGATTTCACCAGCAAGGTCGGTGAGAAAAACCTTTATGGTCTGGTGCAGGGCAGTAAGAATTCCATCGCCCCCGGTAAGCGCCCACTATCATCGATGAGCCCGAGTTTGGTCACTAAAGACGGTAAAATCTTTATGGTTCTGGGTTCACCGGGCGGTTCTCGCATCATTACTATCACGCTGGAAACGGCGCTAAACGTGATTGATTTCGGCATGCCTCCACAGGAAGCCGTGAATGCACCGCGTATCCACCATCAGTGGTTGCCAGATGTGGTGTATTACGAGCAGCGCGGCGTGTCAGCCGACAGCCTCAATCTGTTGCAAAAGATGGGTTACAAGATGGTTGAGCAGACGCCATGGGGCGCGGCTGAGCTGGTTATGGTCGGTCTGCCGGGTGCTGCGGGCGTAACGCCGCAGAGTTCAGGCAATGACGCGGCGGTATCAGGCAAAGTGCGTGAAGGTTATCTTTACGGCGCCAATGACGTGCGTCGCCCGGCCGGAGCGGCGATTGGCTATTGATCGATAGGTTATTGATCGATGGGTTATTGATTAATGGGTTGAGGATTAAATATTCATTGATTAATACAGAGTCGTGAAACAAAAAGGGAGGTAAGCGCTTGCTAACCTCCCTTTCTTATTACCCGTCTTAGTGCTTATCAGGCTTTATTACGGGTTTTAATCCAGTAGCTGATGACCAGGCCCACAATCCAGACTCCACCGACATACAGTGACATGCGGGTATCCGGGAAGTAGCCAATCAGTCCGATGATAAAGAACAGGAAAATGATGGCGATAATCGAGGTAAAGATACCGCCACGCAGCGGGAACTCCAGCTCTGAAATCTGCTTACGGCTCAGCTTGAGGCGGAAACCAATCTGTGAGAACAGGATCATTATCCACACCCAAACGGTCGCAAAGGTCGCCAGTGAAGCAATCACCAGGAAGACGTTTTCCGGCATGATGTAGTTCAGATAAACCGCGATCAGCAGCGCAACCATCATTACTATCACGGTCATAAACGGCGTGCCGCGACGTGAAACCCTGGCGAAGACTTTCGGCGCCTGCCCCTGATTTGCCATGCCGTGCAGCATACGACCAACGCCAAAAATGTCTGCGTTAATTGCTGACAATGACGCGGTGATCACCACAAAGTTAAGAATTGTCGCCGCCGCAGCAATGCCCATATGCTGGAAAGTCAGAACGAACGGGCTGCCCTGAGTGCCTACCAGATTCCATGGGAAAATAGACATGATCACAAACAGCGTGCCCATGTAGAACACCAGAATGCGCCATGGCACAGAGTTGATAGCTTTTGGAATCGTCAGTTTCGGATCTTCGGCTTCACCGGCAGTGATACCGATAATCTCAATGCCGCCATAGGCAAACATTACCAGCTGTAGCGACAGCACGGTGCCCATAATCCCCTGGCTGAAGAATCCGCCGTGAGTCCACAGGTTGCTAATACCGGTCGGATGTCCGCCGTTGCCAATGCCCCAAATGATGATGCCCAAACCGGCCAGAATCATAATAATAATGGTCAGCACTTTGAAGAAGGAAAACCAGAATTCCAGCTCGCCGAACACTTTGACGCTCATCATATTGATGCCGCCGATGATAAGCACCACGCTGAGCACCCAGATCCAGTGTGGCACATCAGGGAACCACACGCCCATGTAGATGCCAAATGCGGTCACATCGGCAATACCTACGATCAAAATCTCAAAGCAGTAGGTCCAGCCGGTGATGTAACCCGCGAGTGGGCCTAAATAGTCTTGTGCATAACGTGAAAACGAGCCGGTTTGCGGATTATTAACCGACATCTCGCCCAAGGCACGCATGATGATAAAAGCAATAATCCCGCCGACCAGATAAGCCAGCAGCACGCTTGGCCCAGCCATTTTTATTGCATCTGCCGAACCATAAAACAGGCCGGTACCAATCGCCGAGCCGAGAGCCATAAAACGAATATGCCGGGTGCTTAACCCGCGTTTAAGCGAGGTCGAGGATTTCTCGGCCGACTGTGTTTCTAGAGATTGTTGCATTTAAAAATTCCAAATCATAAAGCGCGGTCTAAAAACGAGATAGCAATCCACAATTCACTATCCCCTGCCAACGAAAAAGCCACGGAAACAAATCCGTGGCCCTGATTGGCTAAAGCTTAATCAACTCGGGTGCCGCTCATCGAGAGCACCTTTCTGGAGTTTTCATTACTGGTGTGCGGTAACGCTACGCGCCCCACTCACCTTGTCGTAAATCCCTACCAGCACCAGCATCAGCACTGAAGGTGGCAGCCAGGCCAAACCTTGCTCGCCCAGCGGCAGATGAGAAGTCCATGCCGGCAGATTTGCTGCAAAAGCCGTAGTCTTGATGCCGTCAATGATACCGAAAATCAGGCTAACCAGCATGACCGGAGCGATGATACGCGTGGTGCTATTCCACCAGCGCAGTGTAAAGCTCAATACAACCAGCGCGATACATGGCGGATAGATAGCGGTCAGAACCGGAATCGAAATCTGAATCAGGTGGCTCAGGCCAAGGTTCGAAACCAGCATCGAGAACAGGCCCAGAATAAATACCAGTGACTTGTAAGACAGTGGCAGATATTGCGAGAAGAACTCGGCACAGGCACAGGTCAGGCCAACAGCCGTTACCATACAGGCGATAAAGATAAGCGCCGCGAGGAAGAAGCTGCCAACGTTACCAAAGGTCTGCTGAACATAAGAGTGCAGGATAACAGCGCCGTTTGTGGCGTGCGGCACCAGGGACGCAGTGTTAACGCCCAGCTTGAACAGGCTGAGATAAACCAGCAACAGGCCCAGTCCGGCAATCAGCCCGGCAAACACAGTGTAGCGAGTTAACAGTTTGGCATCGCTGACTCCACGAGAACGCGCGGCGTTAACAATGACGATACCAAATACCAGCGCGCCCAGCGTATCCATGGTCAGATAACCATTTACAAAGCCGTTGGAGAACGGTTCGGTATCGTAGGCCGGAGTCGCAGGCAGTGGCTGACCCGCTGGCCACAATACGGCAGCGATACCCAGAATAGACAGCGCAACAATTTTCAGCGGAGCCAGGATATGACCCACGGTATCGAGCAGACGGCCCGGATACAGTGAAATGCCGATGACCAGCACGAAGTAGATCAGGCTATATACCAGCAGCGGCGTAGCGCCGTCACCAGTTAAAGGTGCGATCCCGACTTCAAAGGAAACGGTAGCAGTACGCGGAGTCGCGAACAGCGGCCCAACGGCAAGATAACAGACCGTTGCCAGAATCAGGCCAGCCTTGCGGCCAATCGGAGTGCTCAGTGCATCAATACCACCGCCAACACGAGCCAGCGCGATAACCGTCATCACCGGTAGACCGACGGCAGTTATCATAAAGCCGAGAGCCGCCCACCATACGTGGTGACCCGCCTGCAATCCGACCATCGGAGGGAAAATAATATTTCCCGCACCGACGAATAAGGCGAAGGTCATAAAGCCCAATGCCAGAATATCTTTGGTTCTTAAACGATGACTCATGATGGTGTCGTGATGCCTGTGCAAAATGAATAAAAGTGTCCGCTGCTGGCACTCGGCATGAACTTGAGGAAAGTCGCCTGACGATATGGAAGTGACGTTTTTATGCAGGAGTAATGCGAGTAACAGCGGCGTTAAGGTACGCTTTTATAGTGCATGAAGGCAAGTCTTGATCCTAAAAGCAGAGTCTTAAACTGGATTTGAAAGCACGAACAGAGAGATTAACTGGATATAACTAAAAAACCGCCACATGATACGTATGATAATTGAGCAATCAATGACCATTTTACGCTTTTATGAAATGAAAAATGCGCGAAATGGCTGCGATAAGGCCATTTCACGCACACTCATGCTGGTTATTTTTAACCAACCTGCAACAAACCGCTTTGTAAACCCTAAATTTATGATCTTACAGCGGTATTAAAAGCATAACGAATCTGAGCCTCATATAAAACCGAAAGTCAGATTTGAAGATGTTTAAAAAACGAAAACCCGGCGACTCAAAGAAGTAAGCCCCGGGTTTAAGATATTCAAATTCTCAGGCCCAAAAATAGTCCGAGATCTAAAGCGCAGAGATTTCGAGTTACAGTAAGGCAGCAACCGAGTTCATCCCCAGGAGCTTACACTAGTAAGTGACTGGGGTGGACGAGGGAAGCGAACGCAGCTGTAGCTCGAAAGATCAAGCTTTTACCAAATGCGCCGAGTTCATCCCCAGGAGCTTACATCAGTAAGTGACTGGGGTGGACGAGGGAAGCGAACGTAGTTGTAGCTCGAAAGATCAAGCTTTTACCAAATGCGCTCAGCAAGATCGACGACTAACTTGAGCTTATCCCACTGCTGCTTGTCGCTGAGACTATTCCCCTCTTCGGTGGAAGCAAAACCACACTGCGGGCTCAGACAGATTTGGTTGATGTTCACGAACTCAGTGGCTTCGGCAATGCGTGTTTCCACGTCTTTTGCCAGTTCCAGATCGCCCGTTTTAGTGGTGATCAGGCCCAGAACTGCCTGCTGCTGGCCTGGTTTGATAAAGCGCAGTGGCTCGAAACCGCCAGCGCGTTCGTTATCATATTCCAGGAAGAAGCGATCGATGTTCACCGTGCCGAACAGGATTTCTGCCACTGGCTCGTAGCCACCTTCTGAAATCCAGGTAGAACGGAAGTTACCGCGACACACGTGCAGACCAATAATCAGGTCATCAGGCTTGCCTTCGATAGCCTGATTCAGCACGCGAGCATAGGTTTTTGCCAGTTCTTCTGGATTATCGCCACGGGCAATAATCTGTTTTTTCTGGTCTTCTGAACACAGGTACGCCCAAACGGTATCATCCAACTGCAAATAACGGCAGCCAGCAGCGTAAAACGCTTTGATAGCGTCGCGGTAAACCTGAGCCAAATCGTTGAAAAAATCTTCCTGATTCGGATACACGCCTTTCACCGCTTCACGGTTGAAACGGAAGTGCAGCACGCTCGGGCTTGGAATGGTCATTTTTGCAACGGCGTCACCGCTGATGCTTTTCAGGAAGCTGAAATGTTCCAGCATTGGGTGATCGCCAAAGGCAATTTTATCAACCACTTTGACGCTGCGTGATTTTGTCTGCACGCCATTGAACTGAATACCCTGCTCTGCGTCATAGCCCTCGATACCTTGCAGACCTTCAAAGAAGTCAAAGTGCCACCACGCACGGCGGAACTCACCGTCAGTAACCACTTGCAAACCGGCTGCGCGTTGTTGCTCAACAACATGACGGATTTCAGTGTCTTCAACCGCGCGCAGTTGCTGAGCATCGATCTCGCCTGCTTTAAACTGCTGACGTGCTTTTTTAAGCGCTTCAGGACGTAAAAAGCTGCCAACCACTTCTGCACGATAAATTGGGTTTGATACTGACATTACGAACTCCTTGCAAAGGCCTCGACGAAGAGGTCGTCGCGACATTGATTAATGGGTAGCACACATTCAGAGCATCGAGAACATCAGCGAAATTAGTTAACAATGTAAATAATACCTTGATGTTACATTAAGACTTCTAGATGTCTAAACGGCTTTAAATCTATGCTGCCATGAATACTCTTCATCACAAAACGAGGAATTTTCACGTTACATGAAATAAATTCATGATCGGGTATGAAAATTTCACACTACTCAAATTATGCGCGTTTAAATAAAGGATTTAAACGGACCATCGCTGACCCGTCTATAAAGGAAAGATTAATGCTTAACGCGGTGATGATGTGGTGCAGGTGGAGCATCGACAATCAAACGATAAGGCAGAGTGAACATAAAACGAGTGCCTACGCCAACCTCGCTTTCAATATCCAGCCGAGCATGATGATGGTTTAAAGCGTGCTTAACGATAGCCAGCCCTAACCCACTACCGCCAGTTTGTCGTGAACGAGCCTTATCGACACGATAAAAGCGTTCTGTCAGCCGTGGAATATGCTGCGGAGCAATGCCAGGGCCGTTATCGCTGACCTGAAACTGCGCACCTTGCGCGGTCTGCTGCCAGCTCACTTCAATTCTCGTACCCGTTGGCGTGTGATTAACCGAGTTATAAACCAGATTAGACACCGCGCTGCGTAGCTGCTCGTCATTGCCATATACTTTGAGGTTTTCATTGATCTTGAAGACAATTTCATGACGGCCATTGCTTAGCGTCTGCACCTCACGCTCCAGCATGCCTAACATTTGCGGAACATCGACCTTTTCCTGCAAGTCGATGTTGGTTGCCGCCTCAATACGCGAAAGAGTCAGCAGCTGTTTGACCAGCCCGTCCATGCGCCGCGCCTGCTCCTGCATGGTATCCAATGCTTTAACCCGGAACGGGCCTTCCAGAGTGTCGTCTTCCATCATTTCAAGATAGCCCTGCAACACGGTTAATGGCGTGCGCAATTCGTGGCTGACGTTGGCGAAAAAGTTACGGCGAGTGCCTTCTAGCTGTCGCATCTGTGTCACATCACGCGCGACAATCAACAGCTGCCCTTCCGAATATGGCATCACGCGAAACTCGACATAATGACCATTATTGAGATGCAGAGTCAGCGGACGGGAAAAATCACGACTCTCAATCCACAGTCGCAATTCAGGATATCGCAGCAGGTTAAACAGATGTTGACCGTTGTCTTCCGGCCAGCGAAAGCCAAGTAATTCTTGTGCAAGGCCGTTACACCAGAAGATGTTGCCCTCTTCGGTAGTCAAAACGACAGCATCGGGAAGGGATTCTGCACCGCTGCGAAAACGCTTAATCAGCAATGCCAGCTCTCGCCTTCTGCGGCGGTTACGAATCTGCATCTGATTAATGCCATAAAATAGCGGTTCCCAGCTCCATAATCCGCTGGGAGGAGTAATACTGTGATCTAACCAGAGCCAATGTGAAAGTTTTAGCTGATTAAAATAATTCCAGCCCAGCGCCGCTACTAATGAAGCCAGCAATAACCAGGGTAAATAGCCAATAAAAATAGCTAATATTAACGCCGGGCAGCAAAACATAAATAATTCGCCGACCAAGCGACTCCAGGATAATCGTTCTAACACACAGTATCTCCGCTGTGAGTGAAAGATATGTCATCATCAAATAACCCCCAATATATTTCACGCAGCCTGGAAAGTTGCAACGTAAAATAATTGAGGAATTAATTAATAGCGGGTTGAGAACCGGTAACCCGTCCCACGAACTGTCTGGATCATGCGGTCATGACCGCTGGTTTCCAATGCTTTACGCAGGCGACGAATATGTACATCCACTGTACGATCCTCGACATATACGTTAGTACCCCAGACGTTGTTGAGCAACTGTTCGCGGCTGTAAACGCGCTCGGAATGAGTCATAAAGAAGTGCAGAAGTTTAAATTCGGTTGGCCCCATATCTAACGCCAACTCATTAGCCATTACGCGATGTGAAGACGGATCCAGAGTTAACCCTTTCATATCAATGAGTTCTTCAACTGCCATCGGTGAAATACGGCGCATAACCGCTTTAATACGTGCCACCAATTCTTTAGGAGAAAATGGCTTGGTAATATAGTCATCCGCGCCAACTTCCAGCCCACGAACGCGGTCTTCTTCTTCACCACGAGCGGTCAGCATCATAACCGGAATATCGCGAGTCAGCGCTTCGCGTTTTAAATGTTTGATAAACTGAATACCAGAACCACCGGGTAACATCCAGTCGAGTAAAATTAATTCCGGGTATGGTTCAACCAAACGATTGACCGCCGAATCAAAATCTTCAGCTTCAATGGCTTGATAACCATTTTGCTCAAGCACAAAACAAACCATTTCACGGATCGGTGCTTCATCTTCCACAACTAATATGCGTCTAGCCATTTTTATAGCCTGCCAAATAAGTTAGCGAACTTAATTTTGATTTCGGACGTCATTATGCGTCACTTTTGTGACAGATTTATGAAAAACTATTTGCCGCGCAATTAAGTGTAGCCAAGCCGTCATATTCGATACAACGCTTTGAGATAATGATCGTGGGCCTTTGTCATAAAAAGGATTTTTGGGGGACAGCAAAGGGGATGGGCGTTTATACTTGCCGCTTATTACCGCCACCGCGAGACCCTCATGCGACTGATTCACACCTCTGACTGGCACCTTGGTCAGTATTTCTTTACCAAAAGCCGTGCGCCGGAACACCAGGCTTTTCTTGACTGGCTGATTGGGCAGGTTGAACAGCATCAGGTCGATGCGGTGATTGTCGCCGGTGATATTTTTGATACTGGCTCGCCGCCGAGCTATGCGCGTGAGCTGTATAACCGTTTTGTGGTCAATTTGCAGAAAACCGGCTGTCAGCTGATTGTGCTGGCTGGAAACCATGATTCTGTGGCAACGCTTAATGAATCGCGCGAGCTGCTTTCCTGCCTGAATACTCAGGTGATTGCTACCGTCGGCGAGGATCTTTCCCGCCAGGTTATTACGCTGAAAAATCGCGATGGCAATCCGGGGGCAATTCTTTGTGCGATCCCGTTTTTACGCCCGCGCGATCTGCTGTCCAGTCAGGCCGGACAATCTGGTAGCGAAAAACAGCTGGCTTTACAGGAAGCTATCGCCAATCACTATTCGTCTTTATATCAAGCCGCCTGTGACCATCGTGAGCAGCTTGGCGTAGCGGTACCGATTATTGCTACCGGCCATTTGACCACCGTGGGTGTGACCACCTCGGATTCGGTGCGAGATATTTATATCGGCACGCTGGATGCCTTTCCGGCGCAGGCCTTCCCACCGGTCGATTACGTGGCGCTGGGGCACATTCACAAGGCGCAGAAAATCGCCAAAACTGAACATATTCGCTACAGCGGCTCGCCTATTCCGTTAAGTTTTGATGAAGCCAGTAATGAAAAGAGTGTCTATCTGCTGGATTTCACTGCCAATCAGCTTAACGGTATCGAGACGCTGGTCATCCCGCGATCGCAGCCGATGGAAATCATTAAAGGTACCCTGGCAGAGATTGAAAAGCAGCTGCGCGCTTACGAGAGTCTGAACGATAACCTCCCCGTTTGGCTCGATATCGAAGTCGCAACACAGGATTACCTCAGCGATATACAGCGGCGTATTCAGCAGCTCACCGATCCTCTGCCGGTGGAAGTCGTGCTATTGCGGCGCAGTAAGGAACAGCGTTTAAGCGGCCTGTTACAGCAAGAGAAAGAGACCCTGAAAGAGCTGAGCGTTAGCGAAGTCTTTGAACGCCGACTGGCACAGGAAAATGCCCCCGAAGAGGGCCGCCAGCAAAGGATCCGTACCCTATTCTCACAGGTGCTGGAACAGGTCGAAAGCGGCCACTCTGCCGGAGAAACAACACCTTGAAAATCCTCTCGTTACGCTTGAAAAATATCAACTCATTGGAAGGTGAATGGAAGATTGATTTCACCGCCGAACCTTTTGCCAGCAATGGGCTGTTTGCAATTACCGGCGCGACCGGTGCGGGCAAAACAACGCTGCTAGACGCCATCTGTCTTGCGCTGTATCACCAGACGCCGCGCCTCGACGTGTCGCCAAGCCAGAATGAGCTGATGACACGGCACACCGCCGAATCGCTGGCCGAGGTTGAATTTGAAGTTAAAGGCGTAGGCTATCGTGCATTCTGGAGCCAGCGCCGGGCGGGCAATTCACCTACCGGCAACCTGCAAGCGCCGAAGGTTGAACTGGCACAGCTGGCAGACGGTAAAATCCTCGCTGATAAAGTACGCGATAAACTGCCGGCGATTGCCGAGCTCACTGGCCTGGATTTTGGCCGTTTTACCAAATCGATGATGCTCTCGCAGGGGCAATTTGCCGCGTTCCTTAATGCCAAGGCCAATGAACGCGCGGAGCTACTGGAAGAACTGACCGGCACCGAAATTTATGGGCGGCTGTCGGCGCAGGTCTTCGATCGTCATAAACAGGCCAGGATCGATCTTGATCTGCTGCACCAGCGCGCCGCCGGAATTGAATTGCTCAGCGATGAACAGCGCCAGCTTCTTGAACAAGAGCTAACGCACCTCGGGTTGCAGGAAACTGAGCTGAGTCAGCAGACTGCCCTGCATCAGCACGGATTAAATTGGCTGCAACAGTGGCAAAGCGCGCAGCAAAAACAGCAGCAATATCAACAGCAGCTTGCCGACGCCGAGCAGCAAGCCCATCAGGCTCAGCCGCAGCTTAATCAACTGGCACGCAGTGAACCGGCAGAAAAACTGCGTCCGCTGCTTAAAGATCTTCAACGCTATCAGCAGCAACAAACTGATGTGCAACAGCAATTAATCCAGCTGAACGAAGAGAAGCAAAAACGGCAGCAGGCGAAAGTCCCGCTGACTCAAACGCTGGAACAGGCGGTTATCAGCCAACAGCAACAGTCTGCCGAACAGCTGCGGCTAGAAAAGATTATTGAAGAACAGGTTCAGCCTTTAGACAGCAAAATCAATAATTTGCAGCAGAAACTGATCGACGATCGTCAGGCGTATCTTCAACAGCAGAACCAGCAGCATCAGCTGTCTGAAAGTTTGCAAAAGCTGGCTCTCGAGCAGGCGGCTACGGCGGAAAAAAGCCAACAGTTTCAGGTCAAAGAAAGTGAATTAGCCGCAACACTTGCGAGCCAAACCCAGCAACAAAGCACGCTGGAAAATCAGTCGCCACAGGCCGCCTTGCGCAGTCAGCAGTCTGAACTTAGCACGCAACGCCCCTTGCGCCTGCAACTGTCGACGCTGTTGCCGCTGTATCAGCAGGTCAACCAGCGGATAAGCCAGCAGCAGCAAGAAATTACTGCGCGGCAGGCCGAGCGGCTCGAAGCTGAAACCAGACTTAACACTACGCGCGAAGAGTATAAGCAGAAGAAACAGCATCAGACTGATATTGAAAAACTACTTGATCAAGAGCAACTTATCATCAGTCTTGAGGCAGAACGTGCACGCCTGCAAACGGGTCAGCCCTGCCCGCTTTGCGGCTCCACAACGCATCCAGCGATTGAGTCCTATCAGGCGGTAAAACCTTCCGAGACCGCGCTTCGGCTGGAAAAAATGCGTCAAGAAACAGAAAATCTTAAAACCACGGGTATCGAGCTAAAGGCCCGAACTCAGGGACTGGAAGAACAGCTGCAACGACTGCAAGCCGCGCTGCAAAAGGATGAGAAACAGCAGGCTGAGTATCTTGAACAGTGGCAGCACGCCTGCGGGCAGCTGTCGTTAAGTTTCACCTTGCAGGATGGCGACGCGCTGCAAAGCTGGTTGAGAGAGTGCGAACAACAAGAGCAGCGTTGCCAGTTGCTTATCCGCCAGCACGATGAAGCGGCTCAAGGAGTCCAGCGTGCGAAAGAGGCTCTGCATGTCGCGCAGGTCGAGAAAAGTCATTTACATCAACAGGTTGGGATTAAAAATGAGCGCAGCCTGACGATGCACAAGCAGCATAGCGAATTACAGCAACAGGTCGGTAATTGTGCAAAACTGTTAGCCGAAAGTGAGCAATTACTGACTCAGCTACGCAGTCAGCGACACGAAATTTTTGGTGATCGTCAGGTAGCGCAGGTCCGCGAGCAGCTGCGTCTGCAACATCAGACTGCAGAGCAGGTGCGTCAGCAGGCCGATGCACATTTAAAGGCCGTGCAGCAACAGCTTGACCAGATCGGCGGCCAGCTTGTTACCCTTAATCATAGCCAGCAACAGTGTGAGACTTACCTCCAACAGGCGCAGCATGCCTGGGCAGAAGCGTTGCAAAACAGTGAATTCAGTGATGAACAGGCAGTTAATGAAGCACTGATTGATGAAGCCCTGCGCCAGCAGCTGCTACGACTTAACGAGCAAATACAGCGGCAGCTAACACAAAGCAAAACGTTATTGCAGCAGGCATGCGAGCAGTCAGAACAGCATCTTCAGCTGCGCCCGGCAGGATTTGACGGTCAAGAAAACAGCCTTGATGCTCAAGAAAACGACATTGAAACCCTCGTTGAAAAGATTGCCGCGCTAGCCAGTCAGTTAAGAACATTGCAACAGCGTCAGGGCGAGCTGCGCAGCCAGCTTACCAGCGATAGTCAACGTCAGACTGGGCAAAAAGCACTGTGGCAGCAAATCGCGGCATCACAGGAAACCTATGACGACTGGAGTTATCTCAATCAAATCGTCGGCTCCAGCGATGGTGCAAAATTCCGCAAGTTTGCTCAGGGTCTAACGCTGGAACATCTGGTTTATCTGGCAAACAAGCAGATGGACAAGCTTCACGGCCGCTATTTCCTGCAAAGAAAAACCAGCGAGGCGCTAGAGCTTGAGGTGGTCGATACCTGGCAGGCCGATGCGGTACGCGATACACGGACACTTTCGGGCGGCGAAAGCTTCCTGGTGAGTCTGGCGCTGGCACTGGCCTTGTCTGATCTGGTCAGTGACAAAACGCGCATTGATTCGCTGTTCCTCGATGAAGGTTTCGGCACCCTCGACGCCGACACGCTAGACACTGCGCTCGATGCCCTCGACAGTCTTAACGCCAGCGGCAAGACCATAGGCGTGATAAGCCATGTCGAAGCCATGAAAGATCGCATCCCGGTACAGATCAAAGTTAAGAAGGTTAACGGGCTGGGTATCAGCAGATTAGATAATGTTTTTAGGGTCAATAGTTGAAAGATAAATAGCTGACAGCTTTACCCGGTGATAACAGCCGGGTAAAAATTCCCCCTTCTTTTCTCACCTCATTCTCCCTCATAAGTTAATGATAAAACTCAGGTGCTGCATCATTTTGCAGCACTTTTAGTTAATGACTTTTAATTTTGAAAGAAAAAATTCACATCTGAAATAAACTGACTAACAAGTTAACAATTTAAAATCATATAGTTAAAATTTTGTTATAAAAATTAAACACATTTGTTTACCAAAACCCACATCAAGACAAAGGTTAGACATTGTATCTTTGAGTGAAAATTGATCAGCCACCAAGGCTGACACTTTACCCACCCTACATTAGCTAACTTCCCCAGGGAGTGTTTGTACGGTTACGTATAACATGTGAGTAAAATATGAACAGTATTCCGCTAAATAGAAGGCGTTTTATTTTTGGTTCGCTCGTTGTTATTGGGTCATTTACCGCGAAAGGAGGAGTATCAAACGTATTCGCCGCCGTCTCGACGCCTTTAAAGGAATTAACAGAATATAAACCCCAGTTCTTTACAGCAGATGAATGGAATTTTTTAAATAGCCTGTGCGACCGGTTAATTCCTTCAAGCAGTGATGGTCCAGGTGCGTTAGAAACTCATGTTCCGATATTTATTGATAAACAAATGCTGACCCAATATGGCAAAGGTGAAAGCTGGTATATGCACGGGCCATTCAATAGTCAGGCAAGTCATTTATTTGGTTATCAGCTGCCCTTTAGCCTGCAAATGCTTTACCGCAAAGGCATTGCCACGACCGAGCAGTATGTAAAAACTAAATATAACCAGTCCTTCTCTTCATTATCTTCATCTCAAAAAGATGAGGTAATTACCGCGCTGGAAAATAATAAAATAGATTTCTCACAATTGGGCGAAAAGGATCTTACCTCCGGATATTTCTTTACCCGTGTTATGGATAATACCAAAGAAGGTTATTTATCTGACCCCAAATATGGTGGAAATAAAAACATGGCTTCCTGGGTAATGATTGGTTTCCCCGGAGCGCGTGCCAGTTTTCCCGAATGGATAAAAATTCATAATGTGAAATATCCACTCGGCCCCGTCTCCCTTAGCGGTGAGCAGGCTTGATATTCTGACATATTGGAAATAACACAATGAAAAAAACCAATGATGCAGTCGATGTTGTGGTTGTCGGTCTGGGTTGGGCCGGATCTATTTTAAGTATTGAAATGGCAAAAGCCGGTCTTAAGGTAAGAGCACTGGAGCGCGGTCACGACAGGCCGAGTTCTGAGATGGGTTATCCTATTCCGGCCGATGAGTTGGCGAATACAAAACGTCACGTGCTGATGCAGCAGGCTTCGACTTTAACTTACACGGTTCGACATAATGTGGCGGAAACCGCACTACCAATGCGTGAATTAGGTGCCTTTCGCGTGGGAGACGGCGTAGGAGGTGCTGGACTTCACTGGACAGCGATGTTAATTCGCCCTTCACCCACCGATATGAAATTAAAAACTTTTGTCGACCAGCATTACGATAAAAATGCCTTGGATGCCGAATTACGCGTCATGGACTTCCCTATTTCCTGGGATGAGATTGAGCCTCACTTTGATTTTTTTGATAAGGTGTGTGGAACCTCGGGCGCAACCGGAAATTTACAAGGCAAAATCCTGGCTAATGGCGATCCGTTTGAAGGCCCTCGTTCCAACCTATTTCCGACTAAGCCGCTGGAAGACACGCTGAATGCCGCAATGTTTAGAAAAGTGGCCACTGATATGGGATATCATCCATTTTCTAACCCTTCAGCTGCTGTATCAGAGCCGTGGACCAATCCTTATAAACAGCAGATTGCTCCCTGTAACTATTGCGGATTCTGCCAGTTCTATTCGTGTATCAATTATTCAAAAGCTTCGCCACAAACTACTATTTTGGATGCGATTAAACTTTATCCGAACTTCGATTATCGCACTCAGGCCAACGTAATCCGTGTTGAAAAATCATCCGATGGCAAAACCGCGACCGGCGTTACCTATATTGATGCAGACGGCAATGAAGTATTTCAACCAGCCAAAATAGTTATCCTTGCCTCTTTCGCACTTAATAACGTGCGACTGATGCTTAATTCGCAAATTGGTAAACCGTATAACCCAATCACCGAAGAGGGAGTCGTCGGCAGAAATTACGCTTACCAGTACGGCGGTGGCTTTACCCTATTCTTCGACAAACTAGAGTTTAATCCCTTTGCCGCCGCGGGCCCGACCGGCGTGATGTTTAACGACTTTGGACCAGGCAACTTCGATGCCTCACATTTAGGCTTTATCGGCGGGGCAAAAGTCCACAGCTCACAAGCCACCGGCACACCTCTGGCAACTGCGTTAAAAGGAGGGACTCCTAAATGGGGCAACGGCTGGAAGAAAGGATTAAAAGACAGCTACGGCCATTCGATGGGAATGAAAATGACCGTATCCAATATGTCGACGCGGGGAAACTTCCTGGATTTAGACCCCACTTATAAAGATGAGCACGGCATGCCGTTGCTGCGCATGACCTATGACTTTGTGAAAAATGATGTGCGTCTGATGCGTTTCTTGCGCGGTAACATGCTTGAAATCGTTAAGAATTTAAACCCAGACAGTTATACCGAAAGCATCCCGAATTACGATAGCCATTTCAATATATCTCCGGCATATAGCTCAACCCATAATACCGGCGGCGCAGTTATGGGAGATAATCCGAGCACTTCGGCGGTAAATCGGTATTTGCAAAGCTGGGACGTTCACAACGTATTTGTGCAGGGAGCCTGTGCTTTCCCGCAAAACTTTCAGGCGAATCCAACGGCACTGGTCGGCGCTTTAGCTTACTGGTCAGCCAAGGCTATTCGTGAACAGTATCTTAAAAATCCTGGTCCATTGGTTCAGGCATAAGGGGGCGGTATGAAACTGAAAGTAATCAGCTTGTTATCTCTCACTATGCTGTCCGGAATTTTTATGCATAGCGTTCAGGCACAAGACACAAATAACGTCGATGCCCTTATTGGTAAAGGTGCTTATCTGGCTAGCGCTGGAGACTGTACCGCCTGCCATACCGCCAAAGGCGGGGCATCTTTTGCCGGTGGACTCCAGATCAAGAGCCCAATGGGAGTCATCTACTCATCAAATATCACGCCCGATCCAGACCATGGCATAGGAAAATATACCGAGCAGCAGTTTGCTGACGCAGTGCGTAAAGGTGTGCGCGCAGACGGTAGCTATCTTTATCCTGCTATGCCCTATCCGGACTATCGGGGAATTAGCGATGAAGATATTCATGCTCTTTACACCTATTTCATGAAAGGAGTTAAACCTGTAGCCGTCACAGCACCTGCAACTGCGTTGAGTTTTCCATTTAACCAGCGCTGGGGAATGCGTTTCTGGAATATGGTGTTTACCGACGATAAGCCTTTTGCTCCGCTAAGCAGCGCCTCTGCGGATGTTAACAGAGGCAAGTATCTGGTTGAAACATTGGGACATTGCAGCAGCTGTCACACGCCGCGTGGTATTGCGATGCAGGAGAAAGCCCTTAATGATTCCGATCCGGCCTTCCTTTCTGGCAGTGAACTTAACGGCTGGCCAGTGCCTTCTATTCGCAGCCCGCAAGGATGGAGCACGCAGGATATTAGTGATTATCTGAGCACAGGTCGTAATCACTTTGCCGCTGTCGGCGGAGAAATGTCCAGCGTGGTTGAACATAGTATGCAATTTATGACTCCGGAGGATCTCAAGGCTATCGCCTTGTATTTGCAATCATTACCCGCCGCAAAAGCGGCAAATAATCACAGGGCGGATGAGGCAAAAGCCACAGCAGATACCACTCAATTCCTGACAGCCGGTAAAGGGCTGAGCCAGGGGCAGTTATTGTATTTAAATAACTGTGAAGCCTGTCACTGGACTAATGGTAACGGCGCCAAAGGCATATTCCCGCACCTCAATGGAGCGTCGATTGTGCTGGCCGATAATCCAACCGGGTTGATTAGTACCGTATTAAACGGTGCCTCAACGCCTTCAACCAAAAATGCTCCTTCGGTTCTTTATATGCCTGGATTTGCTGGCAGACTTTCCGATCAGCAGGTTGCTGATTTGACGACCTTTGTGCGACAGGGATGGGGAAATAATGCCCCTGAGGTGACTGTAGATCAGGTTAAAAAAGTCAGGGATGCAATGGAGCAGAATAAATAATTTTTGGGTTAGAGAGTTAAACTAACATGCCGGCCACAGAGGAAACTCAGTGGCCGGCTTTTTTATTGCTAAAAGCTCACTACCAAGATTTCTTCATCACTGGGAATGACATTTTACGAGCCGTCAGGCCCTGACAATTTGAATTTTACTTATTAAATAGCCTGCTTTTAGCAGGATAAATTGCCGGCCGCCTGTCAATTTTCATTTAAAATACAGGTTAAAAATCAGCGAACTCGTGCCGCTCAAGCGCAGTTAAATGAGGCGAGGATTTAGAAAATAACAAAAATCCTTTTAAATTATTAAGTTAATTTAGTGCTGCCGCTCTTGACGCCACTGACGTGGGCTAACGCTAAACCAGCGGCGGAAGGCGCGCGAGAAGGCGCTAACCTCGGAATACCCAAGCAGCAACGCCATTTCAGAGATAGGCAGCTGTTGCTGTTGCAGATAATGTGTCGCCAGCTCGCAGCGAACCTTGTCCACCAGCACGGTAAAAGTCAGATTCTGTTCACGCAATCTGCGCTGCAACGAACTTGGCGACATGCCCATCTTGTCAGCAACATCATTAAGAACCGGTTCACCTAGCGATAATGCCTGACGAACCTGCGATCGCGCACGATCAACAACTGACTGCTGTGAAAGATTATCAATATTCAGGCGGCGGATCGCATCCTGCATAACCAACAGCAATGTTTGATCTTGCTCTGGCATAGATCGCTGGAGATCTCGTTTAGCGATCAGCAGAGAATTATAAGGTTGATCGAAATAAACCGGTGCATCGAAGATCTTGCAGTGCTCATGCCACTGCTCCGGGCGCGGATGCTCAAAATGCACCTCACGCGGCGCCCAATTTTTACCTAAACCATGGCGTAAAAGGTTCAGGATCATCCCCAGTGTCAGCTCAGCATCCTGACGTTTACACATAATTCCGCCATGCCGCACCTGATAGTCAAAGCGATAATATTCGCCTTTATCCACCAGGCGGGTCAGCGTGTTATGTTGATGAAATGGAAAAGCATTGACCACGTTTTGCAGAGCAATTTCTGCCGATGAAGAACATAAACCAATATAACCAAGCAGGCCTAATGACTGCGGTTTGAATTGCTTGCCGTAATGCAAACCGAAGTTATCACAACCCGACTGCCTCGCTGCCTCTTCCAGAACCTGACAATAGTTAGTCAGCCCCAGGCTCAGCGTTGGCCGCTGTAAAAGTTCGGGGTCGATGTGACACAGCCCCAGCACGCGATCAACATCCGCCCCTTTGGTAATAATAAATTCGCTTAAACCACTAGCCGCCGCAGCCAAAACGCCGCGATTGCTGTTGATATCCGCCTCGCTGTGGCCTGGCATAAATGATTGCCGTAATACTTCTGCCTGCATCAAAGCCTCCACTGTGATGATCTAATAAGGCTAATGTTTTGCAAGTTTCATACCAAAGAGGGGAAATTAAGAGAAAACTCAGGAAAAAATCAGGTTCGTTCTCACCGTAAGCTCAGTCTGTACGGCGGTTTTTCGGTGATTTTTTGGTAATTTTTAAATCTGAGACAACAGGAGACACACTGCACGTAAAGCGTGCATATCATCATGCAGTGTGTCATTAAGTCACGTTTAATTCACTGCCAGAGCGCACTCTTGCGTCGCCAGATAGGCTTCACAGAGTTTAAGACTGTCAGCCACCCAATGACTGCCCAGGCTTATCGCCATTTCTGTCGTCGCATGCGATCCAACCCAGGCTAACAGCTGGATACGTCGCTGGATTATCATCGTCGGGATCACTGCCAGGCACTCTTCACTCAACGGGCAAACACGTTGATAACCTGTCAGCCAGTGTTCAACCCACTCCTGCGCGCGAGGGTGATGCTCAACAAAGCTAATCGCCGCCGCCGCATCGTGCATGTACCAGCCCATACCGCAGTCATCAAAGTCGATCACTCGCGTCTCGCCTTTATGTAACAGCAGATTAGTCAGTCTCAGATCGGCGTGGATCAACCCATAACGATGCGAGCTTTTACCGTATTTTTGCAGAGTTCGATCGACGCGATCCAGCGTTTGCTCAATCAGCGGATGATCTTCAATGTGCAGCCCTGGCGCATCTTGCCAGCGACCCCAATGCCCATTTTCGCCGACCATAGTCTGGTGATCCCAGACGATTCGCTTAAATCCGGCAGGCTTTCCCCAGGCTTTACTATGCTGATGCAGCCGAGCGGTGACTTCTCCCAACTGGGCAAAAGCGCGAGGATCGACCTCTGTCGTCGGCATCTCACCCGCAATCCATTTGAATAATACAACGTGACGGCTGTGTTTCTCATCCAGCGCCAGCGTCTGTACGCGCTTTCCGTTACTCCCCACCAGCGCTTCTGGAACTTGAATACCGGTTTCGCGCAGGCTATCAAGCCATGCCAGCTCGCTCTCAATTTCATTACATTGATGGTAATCGTCACGGTGTACGCGCAGCGCCAGCCGATTACCATCCGCGAGACGCACCACAAAGGTGGCATTTTCGGAACGACAGATCAGCGAAATTTCGCCCTGTAGCGCTTGAGGATAGTGACGCAGCGCCTGTTCAGCGAGCTGTTGCAGGCTGTGGTTGTCCAGGGTATCAGACTGTTTTGCATTCATCAGGGTTCACTCCGGCAAGTCATTGTGAGTTCGTGCTATCAGAATGCGAGCGGTGAAGGTTCCACGCTTGACCCAGGATGACCAATTGTTGACTTCAGGCGGCTAAAAATGCCCTGAGGGGGTCAAGTTGACTTTGCATGGCAGGAGTGAGCGCGCTGCGGTCAAGTTTTGTCGCGACACGCGGTGCATTATCGAAACAACTTCACTCGCCGGATGATTTGAGTCAGCCGGGAAAAAATTTAGCCGCCCCCGTCAGGAGACAAACTATTATGCTGAAAACTAACGCTTTTGATGCCGCCGCCAGTTCCGACGTTTCCCCCGCCGCGTTGGAAATGATCGAACGCCGCCGTCGCCTGCTCGGTCCGGCCTATCAGCTGTTTTACAAGAATCCAGTGCATCTGGTGCGCGGTGAGGGCGTTTGGGTCTACGATGACGCAGGTCGCCGCTATCTTGACGTCTACAACAATGTGCCGTCAGTAGGTCACTGCCATCCTTATGTGCTCGAAGCCCTGATTCGCCAGGCTTCGACGCTGAACACCCATACCCGTTATCTGCACGACAACGTGCTTAACTTCGCCGAAAAACTGGTTTCAACCATGCCGCCAGAGCTGAGTCAGGTGATGTTTACCTGCACCGGCAGCGAAGCCAACGATTTGGCTCTGCGAATTGCCGAAGACTTCACCGGCGGTACCGGCGTCATCATTACTGAGTTCAGCTATCACGGCATGACCAAAGCGATTGCCGGTCTGTCGGCGTCAATGGGCCCTTACGTTAAAGTTAACGGTGACGCGCGCGTGATCCCCGCTCCTGTTCACAATCCGGCTAATCCGGCCGCGGTGGGCAAGAAATTCGCCGCCGATGTGCGCGCCGCACTGGCCGATATGCGCCGTCACGGCATCAAGCCTGCTGCGCTGATGATTGATACCTTCTTCACCAGCGACGGCGGTTTCTTTGATCCGGCCGGTTTCCTGAAAGAAGCGATTGACGAAATTCACAAAGCTGGAGCGCTGTATATCGCCGATGAAGTGCAGCCTGGCTATGGCCGTTCTGGCGAACATATGTGGGGCTTCCAGCGCCATGGCGTATTGCCAGATATCGTTAGCCTCGGCAAGCCAATGGGTAACGGACATCCTATGGCTGCGATTACCATCAAGCCACATATTCTTGAACGTTTTGGCAGCGAATCGAGCTATTTCAACACCTTCGGCGGCAATACTGTGTCTTCGGCGGTAGGTCTGGCGGTGCTGGAAGTCATCGAGCAAGAAAATCTGATCCCAAGCGTGGGTCGTGCAGGCAAGGCCATCCTCGATGGCATTAGTGAGCTGGCGACCCGTTTCCCGGCGATTGGCAGCGTGCGCGGTGCTGGCCTGTTTGTCTCTGTTGATTTCACGACTCCAGAAGGTGAGCCGGATTCCGCAACCGCGCTGGCGGTGGTTAATGCGCTGCGTGATGAAGGCGTGCTGATTGGCGCTTCCGGCCCGCATGCCAATATCCTGAAAATTCGTCCTCCGTTAGTTTTCACCGCGGAACACAGCATGATTCTGGTTGAAAGCCTGGAGAAAGTGCTCAGCAAGATGTTCTAAAAAGCGTTTAAAAATTATCACAACGTGAATTTTACGGGCCTGTATCGATGCGGATATGGGCCGTTTTCACCGCCGAGTCCGGCGGCGTGCTGTTCATTAATCTTCAGGAGAGCAACATGTCAACACAGCTTAAACCAACGCTCGGTACGCTACACCTGTGGGCCATTGCCGTTGGTCTGGTCATCTCCGGCGAATACTTTGGCTGGAGTTATGGCTGGGGCGTAGCAGGTACGCTGGGCTTTTTAGTGACCACGCTGCTGGTTGCTACCATGTACACCTGTTTTATCTTTAGTTTTACCGAACTCACCACCGCGATTCCGCATGCCGGAGGCCCGTTTGCTTATAGTCGTCGCGCCTTTGGAGAAACCGGTGGATTGATCGCCGGCATGGCAACGCTGATTGAATTTGTCTTTGCTCCTCCTGCGATTGCTTTGGCGATTGGCGCCTACCTTAACGTTCAGTATCCGCACCTCAATCCGAAAGTGGCCGCGCTCGGGGCTTACGTGGTGTTTATGGCGCTGAATATTCTGGGCGTCAAGCTGGCAGCCATGTTCGAGCTGGTAGTCACCGTGCTGGCGGTTCTCGAACTGCTGGTCTTTATGGGCGTAGTGGCTCCCGGTTTTAGCTTCAGTAATTTTGTGCTTAACGGCTGGTCAGGCGGTGAACATTTCGGCCTGCCTGCGGTATCGGGAATTTTTGCGGCCATTCCTTTTGCTATCTGGTTTTTCCTGGCAATTGAAGGCGCTGCAATGGCCGCCGAGGAAGCCAAAGATCCAAAACGTACCATTCCTAAAGCTTACGTTAGCGGGATCTTGACACTCGTCGTATTGGCAATCGGCGTGATGATCATGGCCGGTGGCGCGGGTGACTGGAGCAAACTGGCAAACATCAACGATCCGCTGCCACAGGCAATGAAAATGGTGGTCGGCGAGCATTCTGGCTGGATGCATATGCTGGTGTGGATTGGTCTGTTTGGCCTGGTCGCGAGTTTCCACGGCATTATTCTTGGCTATTCCCGTCAGTTCTTCGCACTGGCACGTGCTGGTTATCTGCCGGCGGGTTTGGCAAAACTGTCGCGCTTCCAGACTCCGCATCGCGCCATACTTCTCGGCGGCGTGATCGGCATTGCGGCAATTTTCAGTGATGGCGTCATTAATCTGCAAGGTATGTCACTGACTGCGGCAATGATCACGATGGCAGTCTTCGGCGCAATTGTGATGTATATCATGAGTATGCTCAGCCTGTTCAAACTGCGCCGCACTGCTCCTGAACTGGATCGCAGCTTCCTTGCACCAGGTTATCCGATAGTACCGGGCATTGCGCTGGTGCTGGCCGTGGTCTGCCTGATTGCGATGGTGTGGTTTAATCTGGAAATTGCCGGGATTTTCGTGGTGTTTATGCTGGTTGCCTATCTGTACTTCGGCGCAACGAAAGCACAACGTAATGCCGCAGCTCCTGATGCGATGCTGTCAGGCGAGTAATAAATAAGATTTAAAAAACAAAGGCCTGCATTGATTGCAGGCCTTTTTATTTGTGCATTACCGCTAAAATCTTTTTTGCATTACAGGTAAAAATGCTGCTTACAGCGAGAAACGATCCGCAGGCCATAGCCATGCAGCACCGCGCACGCCGCTAGAATCACCGTGTTTGGCCTTAATAATTGGCGTTTCGCATTCGCCACCAAAGACCCACTGTTTGATCATCAAAGGCAAAGTATTATACAGGCGATCGACATTGCTCATTCCGCCGCCCAGCACAATCACATCCGGATCGAGGGTATTAATGACCACCGCCAATGCCTTGGCCAGCCTGCGCTCATAGCGCCCCAGCGCCAACTCGGCGATCGGATCGTCCTGATCGACTAAATCGATGATCTCATTACCTTTCAGCGTCTTACCTGACAGACGGTAATAGTCTTGTGTAAAGCCAGTCCCAGAAACAAAGGTCTCGACGCAGCCTGACTTGCCGCAATAGCATGGCACTTCTTGCTGGAAGCGAATTTCGTCTTCATCCATCCACGGCAGCGGATTATGTCCCCATTCACCGGCAATACCATTGCCACCCGCATGCGCTTCACCGTGAAGGGCAATCCCCGAACCGCAGCCGGTGCCGATAATTACCGCAAACACCGTTTTTTTGCCTGCACCCGCGCCGTCGGTGGCTTCCGAAACCGCCAGACAGTTAGCATCGTTGGCAATACGCACTTCGCGATTTAGCAACAACGCTAAATCCTCATCCAGCTTTTGGCCATTTAGCCACACTGAATTAGCGTTTTTAACTTTGCCGGTGAAAGGTGAAAGCGTGCCGGGAATACCCAGCCCTATGCTGCCGCGATGGCCAGTTTCTTTTTCCGTGTCGACTATCAAACCCTGAATAGCTTTCAACGTTTTTTCATAATCATTGCGCGGCGTGTCCACGCGCTTGCGAAACAGCTCGTGGCCGTCTTCCGACAACGCGATCACTTCAATTTTGGTGCCACCAAGATCAATTCCAATACGCACAAGTCTCTCCATTGCCGGTTATTTTCATTCTTTAAGTCTATAACAATATTCGGCAGTTAGAGCGTTTACTGCTCCGAAAAGACTCAGCATACACAAGTACATTTTTCTTAGGGACTGATCTCGCTCAATTGGTTATCATGCCGCCCTGCTTACCATTTATTTGCACGCCATGAGCGTGACGAGACAGGGATAACATTATGTTATGGTTTAAAAATTTACTGGTTTACCGCCTAAGCCGTGAAATCTCACTGTCTGCTGACGAGATGGAAAAACAGCTGAGTTTGTTCACATTTACCCCTTGCGGCAGTCAGGATATGGCGAAAACCGGCTGGGTTTCTCCGCTCGGTTCTCAGGGCGGTGATGCGCTGACTCACAGCAGCGGCGGTCAGATCCTGATTTGTGCGCGTACCGAAGCGAAAATCCTGCCTTCTTCGGTGGTCAAGCAAGAGTTAAATGCCAAGATTGACCAAATCGAAGGCGAACAGCACCGCAAGCTGAAAAAAACAGAAAAAGATTCGTTGAAAGATGAAGTGCTACATACCTTGATGCCACGCGCTTTCAGCCGTTTTAGCCAGACTTTTATGTGGATCGATACCGTTAACGGCCTGATTATGGTTGATGCCGGGAGTGCGAAAAAAGCCGAAGACATGCTGGCGCTGCTGCGCAAAAGCCTGGGTTCATTGCCTGTGGTGCCATTGACCATGGAAAGCCCTATCGAGCTGACACTGACTGAGTGGGTACGTTCCGGTGAACCGCCTGCTGGATTCGCTTTGCAGGATGAGGCTGAATTAAAAGCCATTCTTGAAGAAGGCGGCGTGATACGTTGCAAGAAACAGGCGCTGGTCAGCGATGAAATTGCCAATCACATCGAAAATGGCAAGCTGGTGACTAAGCTGGCGGTAGACTGGCAAGAGCGTATTCAAGTAGTTCTGGCCGATGATGGCAGCGTTAAGCGTCTGAAGTTTGCCGATGTTATCCGCGAGCAAAATGATGATATCGATAGGGAAGATTTTGCCGCGCGTTTTGATGCAGACTTTATCCTGATGACCGGCGAGCTAGCAGCATTGATCAGTAATCTGATTGAAGCATTGGGCGGCGAAGCTCAGCGTTAAGCCAAACGCGAAGTCAAAATTATGAGGTGTTGCGTGGAAGTTCGCGCAACACCTTAAATTCATGCAAGAACTGTTTAGTAAGCTAGTCAGGCAATCATTTTCACATGCCCTTATTTTAGTCAGGCAGCTATTTTGGCACTGACTTAAACAAGCACTGGCTAAGAACTGCCCTTACTTAGAAAGGTATTTGCACAGGTATGAGCTGGTTTCTGGCACTTGCAGATTAAATTCGCTGTTGCCCGGCACGTAGAAAGTCTCACCCGCCTCGAAGGTTTGCCAGCCATCGGAACCTGGCAGAAGCACGGTCAATGAACCGCTTACTACTGTCATCTCTTCCGGTTTGCCGGTGCCAAAGGTGTATTCACCCTTTTCCATCACGCCGACGCTCAACGCGCCCAGACTGTCGCTGTCGAAACCAATCGACTTAACTTTGCCTTCGAAATACTCATTATTTTTCAACATAAAGATTGGTCCTTCGCGATAAATATTCAAAAAACAGAAGCCCCATATTATGGGTAGAAGCGAGCTTCTGTCACTGATTTTTATTGTTGGATTTACGTCTGTCGATACAGCCCGCAAAGCGCATACGGGCCGATTGATTTTAGAGGGCGCAGGTGCGATTCTGAAGCATTGCCTGATAAAGAAATTCCGAACTTTTTACCCTTATCAAGCCCATGCTTTGGCTACATTAATAGCTCGGCGGCGAGTTTTACCACGAGCGAATTAGACAACAGCACCGGCACATCAATATGCTGCTGAATAATATCGGCGTGGCGGCGCTGATAACCGATACAGTCAAGCAATACCACCTGAGCACCCTGCTCTTTCAGGGAAAGCGCGGCTTTTATCAGCGTTTGCTCATTGGCCAGATACGGACTGGCAGTGGCATAGCACGGTTTCTTGGCTAATTTTAGCCATTTACCGGCCTGATGCTCGATTTGCTCAGTCACCGGAACAACAATCCCTACCTGATGAGAACCAACTATGCCGTTGATTAACGGTGGAATAATCCTGTCAGGCTCCAGCAGCAGCGCATTTTTCGCCTTCAGGTGATGAAACTCGCCGGTGCACAGCAATAAAATCGTTTCGCATCCTTCACTTTCCAGCCAGTCGATTTTTTCCTGTAACGCCGGCTCAACGCGAGACGATGCCAGCCGAACCTGAGTGCCGTCCAGCAGGCGCGATACCAGCACGTCCTCTCCTGGCTCGGGCGCAAAGCGTAGCTCGATTTGTTCTCGGGTCAGCCCATCCAACAAACCGGTATGACTCACCTGTTCGCGAGGAAGATATTCATCAAGCAGCGGCATAATATCCGTGCGCGGTGCCTGTCCGATGGTCAGCGTAGCAAAGGATGTGAGCATAATTTTAGTCCCGGCTTTGCAGGTGACGCAGGCTTCCGTATAGCGACAACAGCAGTTTATATTCTTCGGCATCGTAGAAATGGCAGGTGCCGCGTCCGAATTCTTTAGCAACTTCAACCGCAAATTTGACGGTTAACGCAATGTCAGTTTCATGGCTGGCGCCCGTTCCACAGCCCGGAACAACAGATTCGGCCGTAATTGCCACGCCAACAACGGGCACGGTAGTCGCGGTAGAAGGCTGCAAGATGCTGTTCAGATGATGAACGCCGTTGCCGTAAGGCGTAATATCCTGAGTGGTGATCGGGAAAGTTACCGCTGGGCGACCGCTGGTCATTTCCATGATTCGCAGCAGGTCTTCAGAGACACGCAGAATGTAGCCTTCTTTCACCGTTGGCGACAATGCATAGCCTTTATGGTTGATAATGCGATTGCCCTTCGTGGTGTCGATCGACAAAATTGCATCAACGCCCTCCACCACTTCATTGTCATTCATGGTGACGTCGTCGATTGGCGAATCCATAAAGTCGACCGGATCGTGCGGACGGGTCGGCGCATTCGGGCAAATGTGAGTGGTGATAATCACATCACCGGCCAAAATATCCCCTTTACGCTGCATATCGGCCAGTTTGAGCGCACTGCTTATCGCCGCGATTGCACCGTCAGCATCAGAAACTACGCCAATACGCGTTGGACGCGCGCCGATGCCGCCAAGACGACCGATAATCCCCAGCGTTGGCGCATTACCGCCGCTGATTTTACCGGCGCTGCCCGCGATAGTAATGTGCACAAAATCAGTCGCGCCTTTGGTGCCGGTGACGCGATGGGTCGTGGCGGTAACAGCAGGATAATCAGCAAACAGGTTTACCACGTCTTGACCGCTGACATGGGCGTTATCGATTAATTCAAAAACCGTTAGGGTCTGTAGCAAACTCATTTCTTTTTCCTCTGAATCAGCGCGGTTGACGCCCTTGGCGCAATAGCAAAAACAACCGCGGATTATCGACCTTCCTTGAAAGCCGTCTTATTTATATGGCTTTATTA
Source organism: uncultured Gammaproteobacteria bacterium (assembly GCA_963747655.1). Lineage (GTDB taxonomy): Bacteria > Pseudomonadota > Gammaproteobacteria > Enterobacterales > Enterobacteriaceae > Rouxiella. The sequence continues at coordinate 610,541 of CAVVFS010000003.1, forward strand.
GCCCTGGTGTTGACGCAATACTCTTGATCTTTATTTATTTCTGGCGGTAAAAATCGAGCTGAAGAAGCTGTACAGCGCATCTCCGGCGATGAAGCCTGCTGCAAGGATTTCCATCGGTGTACGGCCTTTTTCGCCCCAGATACGGATAATCAGAATACGCAGTACGATACCCAGCACCACTGCATAACCGGCCATCACGCTGTTAATCAGCAAACCCGTCGCCAGCAGCACGCCAAGTTGACGTTTAGGCCCGCCAATAAGTTGAATAATTGCCCCAGGAATAGCCCAGATAAGCAGACTATGAGCAATGCCAGGCTGCGCACCTGCCTGAATAGTTTTGGCATAAACGCGTGCAACCGGCGGCACTAAATTGCTGGCGAAATAACCGATATGAGCGAACCACACCACTGGGATAGCAATAATGAAAGCGATCAGTGCGGCAAATAGCTGGATACGGCGTCCGGCCAGTTCGACCTGCAAATCTTTGCCGTAACCGCGCAGAATAAAGCCCGCTTTTAGGTCAAATCCCATATCGGCAAAAGCCGGCCCGGTGGCAGCGGTGAAGCCAGTTAAAACACACAGCGCCACTGGCGGGAAACCGATGAGAATACCGACAATCAGGGTAATTAGTGCAACAGCAAAGGCCGGAAACCAGCCTGAATGCATCGCCGCAATACCGACAATCAGCTCATGGAAAAAGGCGGCAAAAGCAGCATAAATAATGAAACAGACAAGCATAGTGACAGACATTTCGGTATAGATGCCGCCAGCCAGGGCCAGCAGTGCAGCAATAGCTATATAACCAATTGCGCCCAGACCCAGCGCCTTACGCACTTCATTACCTGAACGATTAAATGTGGTTTTAGCATCGGCACGCGTACTGCGAATAACCTGAACAACCTGGAGCAGCGACACCAGCCCTGCTCCCACCATCATGCCGTGAGGAATATATAAGGCGTTCAGATCAACACCTGCAATGGGTTGTGCATAGGCCCGAATCAACAAGCCAATTCCAAACATGCTCAACGCCCAGATATTGCCGATAAACGCGGTACCAAATGCGGCCATAGGAATTTTAAGCATCGCGCCGCCGAGGCCAATAACGACCCCAACCACCAGCAACCACGCCTGCCGCCCGCCTTTATCACCGGCCTTGATAGCCTCCGCCGCCGCGACTCCAGGAGGCCAGGCATTGCTCGCCGGGAACACTTTGGTATCAAACATGCGATAAAGCAGATAAGCATCGAGCAGCATCGCGACAGAAACACCAATAAACATCGGCAGGATAAGCTGCGATTGCCCCATGACGTAAGGGATTGCTATAGGCATTAGCAAACTGTTGGCTGCGCCAAAAGTCGCTGAAGAAATAGCGGTTTGAGCCAGATTCTGGGTGTGAATAGAGCGATAACGCTGGAAGGATTTCAACGGAACACGAGCCAATAGCATGGCAAACAGTGCACCGATAATAGAAGTATTAGGCGTTACGCCGAGGGTAGTAATAAGCTGGACGCCAATAATCGCGCCCAGAATAGAAAGTAGAACCATAACTGCCAGCGTGCCGATTTCTTTTAACGGATTGTAGCTGCCGTCCGTCACTTTGCTCTCACTGCCGGTATTGCCTGTCATAAAATCCCCTGATGTTGGCGAAAAAAATCAATGGTTCCATGGTGTTGGCGTAAAAATCAGGTGATATATTTACGCTTTTATTATTGTTAATTTTTTATTGTTATTTATATGCGTTATTCGGCTTGTTATAAGTCTATTGCGAATTTTAATAGGTTTACTGCCAAGTTTTATAAATTTACTGCCAATCTTTACAGGTTTACTGCCAATAGGCATCCCCGAGTTTTTCAGCGATCTGTCTGGTGACATTCATTATTTCTTCGCGTATTCCTGCGGGTAAAACACCCTTTTCATGCGGCGAAGGAAACGATAAACACAGGCCCACCATTTCATTACGATGCTTATTAGCAATGCTGGTAGCCAGCGTGCTTATTCCCTGCAAAGTTTCGTTATTAGCCGATGCCCAGCCCGTTTTGCGAATTTCAGCCAGTAAGGTCAATAACTCATCGAGCGTTTGCGGCGAATTCGGTGAGTTAACCCGATAACCGTCCTGATAACGTTCAATAACTTGCTGATCGGAATACCTGGCTAATATGGCGCGGCCAATGGCCGTTTCTGCCGCGGGTAATAAACTTCCCGCAGGCGTAACCACCTGCAAATAAGTGCGGCCCGGAAACATGCGCATCACCATAATATCTTTACCTTCCAGCATCGAAATATAGGCGGTGCACTGGGTCTGCTTACTCAACTGCGCAAGATAAGGCGAACAGGCATCAACCAGCGGTGTTGAAAGATAATGGCTGCTGACCGCCAGCAATAAACTCCCAATTTTGTACAGTCGCGTTTCTGGATCTCGTTCCAGTAATCCCTGAGTTTCCATGGTCAACAGCAGGCGAGACACGGTACTTTTCGGTAAAACTAATTGCTCGACGACCTCACTAAAGGAAAGACCCGGATGACCCTGCCTAATCCCCTTTTGTGCAAAAAGCCTGAGCACGGCGGAAGCATTTTCTAATGTTGTCACAGAGAAGTTCCACTATTAGGAACTCAGTTCCTGAATGAGATAACTAAAAAGTAATGCTGATACGTTTCACCGTCAAGTTGTTTATTTTTTAACTAATCGGCAAAAACAGCGGATGATATTTATACTCGAGGTGACAGGGGAAAGATTGTTTAGGGAAGAGTAAAAAACCAGCAAAAGATGTTTTATTAAACATATTTTAAAGATTTTAATTTTGTGATGACAAAGTTGATTAAAGCACTGCCTGCTATTTCTGCGGCAGTGCCTGAAAGTTAGCTGATGCTGTCATCTTCATAACGGCGTTTTGAATCCTCGGCCTCATGTTTAGTTTTATGCTCGCTAATTAGCGTGTCAGGCTTCGGATGGTCGGAGCGAAGTTCATACCAGGTTTCAGTCTGCCCAGGCAGGCCTTTTTCGACGGTAATGATTTCGGCTGTACGTGGATACGGTGGTTTTGAAGGCATGGGGAACTCCTGTAATGGATCACATGTGCTTTAAGTATAGACAACAGGAGATTATTTCAGGAGCAGGAGGCTAAGAAGCCTCCTAAAAGCGAGTTTAGACAAGAACTAACGGGCGATTTGCAGGGCAAGCGCATCGAGGATGTCTTCAACAATAATTGAAGGTTGATGCGTACCGTCGAGAACGAAATGTGCAGCGGCCTGATATAAGGCTTCACGTTCGCTTAATACCTGTGACATTTCTTCGTTTATTGGCCTGCCGGTCAGCGTTGGGCGCTGATCTTCCTGAGGCGCATCTTCGAGGCGATGAGCCAAGGTGCTGGCTGGCGAACGCAGGTAAATAACCTGGCCTTTTTCGCGCATGAACTGACGATTTTCTTCGGCAAGGATCGCTCCGCCACCGGTCGCGACCACCGTATTAGGCGCGCTGATGTTTTGCAGCGCCTGAGTTTCACGACGACGGAATCCTGTCCAACCTTCACGAGCAACGATCTCCCCAACAGTCAGTTGAGAAGTTTGCAGCAGATAAATATCCGTATCGACAAAGTTATACCCTAACGCCTGAGCGAGGGCCCTGCCGACTGTGGTTTTACCTGCGCCGCGTGCGCCGATCATGAAAATGGGTTGCGTCATTACCGCTATCCTTAATGTGCCTGGAACATCTTTTAACCTGTTGGGCATCATACCGATAAAAAATAAATTGGCAATCCCTGTAAACATGACGTAAATAAAACGTTACACCGTTAATCTATAAATTATAATGGCTTACATACATACACTAAAGCAGGTGGAAAGTTTTTTACTACGCGAATTTTTTTCCAGGTGAAATAGCGGGACAACATCTTCTCTGAGAGACGACTGTACTGGAAAAGAATCAGCGTACCGTCTTTCTCTTTCAGACACTGTTGTGCACGCTGCAAAATTTTCATACTGACGCGAGTCGGAATTGACAGCAAAGGCAAACAACAGAAAATAGAGTCAAAATTGCCATCAAGATGCTCGGCGGAATAGCCCATTACCTGCAAACGGCTGTCATCGATTCTATTCAGCTGGTGAATAAAACTCGGCTGGATCTCAAACGCCTGCAACTGGGCATCCGCGCGCATTTTATCGAGAATACGTTTTGTCAGCACGCCATCTGCGGCACCAAATTCGGCAATCTTAAGGGTGCTGGCCCAGTCAACCTGGTTGACCATCGCCTTGCATAACCAGGGCGAAGACGGCGCGAGTGTCCCAAAGGTGCGCGGTGACGAGATAAATTTATGCAAATAAGAAAACTGATTTTTGATGGTCAACCTCGTTGCGTTAATAGTGAGCCTCGTCGTATTCAGCATATTTATAACTCCCCAGGAAGTAGACCACTATCACACCGAAAAATTCTTAAGGAATAATTATTTGCGCTAAATATTTAAAAAAACATTTGAATCGCTCTTATAAATAAGAAACGTCTCAATTCCTGTTTAAGCAAGAAAAATTCAGAATATTGAAAAAATACAAACCAGAACTGAAGATAGAGTTTGCACAGTTCGAGTTATAAGCAGTCTTTAAAATTGATAGAATAAGAATATCTATAATAGACTATTCGATGGCTAAGAAAAACACCGCGAAGTCTTAATAAATTAAGAGTTAAAAACGTCACAACCAAGAGGGAAAAATCGTGTAAAAAATGAGGATGAATGATTAATAAAAACCATATAAATAGATATTATGGCTGGAGATGTAATAAAAAGGTGCTTTTATGGTGCAGGGTAATTCCTTAGATAAAAGTGATTGAAATAAATATTGATAGATAAAGAAGTCACTGAATATAGAAGTGATTGAATAAAGAAGGGAGTGAATAGGCAGTCGCTGAGTAAGGAATGTTATGGCTTTTAACAGAAAGACCTACACAAATCGACGCTCTACAGTAAACACTGTTATGATTCTTATAAAACAAAAGACAGAAGACTTACTTCATTAACCAAAGGGAACATTATGGCCGGAACCAGCCTGTTAGCACTGATCGATGATATCGCCTCCATACTGGATGACGTTGCGGCAATGAGCAAAGTCGCAGCCAAAAAAACCGCCAGCGTGTTAGGCGATGACCTTGCACTCAACGCGCAACAAGTGTCTGGTGTCAAAGCAGACCGCGAGCTGCCGATTGTCTGGGCGGTCGCAAAGGGTTCTCTGCTTAATAAAGCCATTCTGGTGCCTTTAGCATTATTAATCAGCGCGTTTGCGCCATGGGCGATTACTCCCCTGCTAATGATCGGCGGTGCCTATCTTTGTTATGAAGGTTTTGAAAAAGTGGCGCACAAATTACTGCCCCACGACAAAGCCGCAGAAGAACAAGAAAAGGCCAAAAAACGCGCCGAGACTCCATCTGCGGAAGATCTTGCCACGCTCGAAAAAGAAAAAGTTAAAGGTGCCGTGCGTACCGACTTTATCCTCTCGGCCGAGATTATCGTCATTTCTTTGGGCACTGTTTCATCAGCGCCGTTTATAGACCAGGTTATCGTGATGGTGGCGATTGCCATTGTGATGACGCTCGGGGTTTACGGGCTAGTAGCCGGCATTGTAAAAATCGATGACGCCGGGCTTTATTTAAGTAAGCTAAGCGGTGAAAGCGGATTTATGCGCGCGGTACGTGGATTCGGCGCAATGATTGTCAATGCCGCCCCGCTGCTGATGAAAACGTTATCGGTGGTCGGGACTTTTGCGATGTTCATGGTCGGTGGCAGTATTATCAGCCATGGCCTGCCGTTTATGCACCATCTGCTTGAAAATATCACCGCAGGACAACAGGGTTTGACCCTTTCGCTTATCACAGGCGCGGCGGATGTCGTCGTGGGTATTGTGGTGGGTGCTCTCGTGCTGGCAGCCGTATTTGTGGGCAGTAAGTTTTTCAAGAAATAACGATGATTGCCTGCCATGAAAAACGGGCCAAATCAGGCCCGATTTTTTTGACAGGTTTTTTAGATTTATGCTGCGATTTAAAGAATTGGAAGAGTCGCGCTGCCGTCCTTAGATTTTATGCGCTTCAATAAAGACGGTATCCGTCTCAAAGCTACCATCAGCCTGGATAGAGAAGTAATCGATCACTTCCTGAGAAGACACTTTTTGCAGCTCGCGAATGGCGACCACAAAATGTTGCGGAGTTTGCAGTCTTGCAACCCAGCTAGTGAATTCCAGATGCAGCTTGCCGCTGCTCAATTCTTCAATCCGTAACCCCGCATCGTTAAACTTTTGCAGCCACTCACCGGTGGAATAATCTCTGACGTGCGAGGTATCTCGCAATTTTTCAATAGTCTGCAAATGGATATCCAGCACCGAATGGCCCGGTGACGCGACGTCCATCATAATAATTTTGCCACGCGGCTTCAGAATGCGGCGAACCTCACGCAGTGCCTGACCGACGTCGTGCCAATGGTGCGCTGAATAGCGGCTGATCACGATATCCACACTTTCATCGGCAAACGGCAGGGATTCAGCGTAGCCCTGCTGCACTTCAATATTATCTAACTGCTTATCGGCCGCGGCATGCTTAACCACAGCCAGCATTTCGGCGGATAAATCATAAGCCACCACTTTCTTGACCCATTTCGCCGCAGCAAAGCTGGCATGCCCTGCTCCACAGCCCAAATCAACAACCACGGCCTGTGAATAAGGCTCCAGCAGAGTACCCAGTTTAGTCAAGTCAGCACCCTGCGCATGCACCGCACTGGTCAAATATTGATTGGCATTCGGGCTAAATTGCTGACTGACGCTTTGAGCATGGCTATTTTTGTTTTCCATTTCTGATTTCCTTTATCATTTTGATGGCGACTGATCATCAAGGTATAACGGATTATATACGGGTACAATATGACCATTTATACTGGTATATATGAGTACCCTGATAAAAAAAGAGCGTGAGGATGTCGACCACTGACCCGTTAACCGGCCCTAAAGCCCTGGCCACATTTTTACGAGCGCACCGCGAGAGAACGACGCCAGAAATGGTCGGCCTGCCGCAATCGCCCCGCCGACGCACCAGCGGGCTGCGTCGTGAAGAGCTGGCACAAATCAGCGGCATCAGTACCACCTGGTATACCTGGATTGAGCAAGGGCGCGAAGTCTCAATCTCTGCCGCCACGCTAGGTCGACTGGCGCAGGCACTAAGACTGCAACCGGCAGAAAAGGACTACCTGTTTAGTCTGGCTGGCATGAAAGATCCCGATGCGCGCTCGCAAAGCCTGGCTCTCGACAAGCACCTGACTCAATGCGTCCATCAGCTTGGCTGTCCGGGATATCTGCTCGACAGCTGCTGGAATATGCTGGCATGGAATGAACAGACCGGGCAGCTTTTTAAAGGCTGGATTGAGCAAGATCCCCAGCCTAATCTACTGCGTTTCATGTTCTTACACCCTTTGGCGCGCACGTTATTAGTTAACTGGGACGCCCGCGCCAAGCGCATCGTCGCGGAGTTTCGCGCTGAAACCAGTCATTTTGCGCATTCGGAAGATATCCGCCAGCTGGTGTTAAATTTGCGAGAAGAAAGCAGCGTATTTAACCAATGGTGGACACAGCAGGAGGTGCTTGCGCGCGAAGGCGGCGAGCGTCGTTTTATGCATCCGACCAAAGGCCCGGTTTTGTATCGCCAGCAGACATTTTCCCCGACCGGAAATTCTGAATTAAAATTAGTGATGCTGGTAGAGCAACCTTTTGATTTAGAACAGAGTTAAGGTCTTCATTTCCCCCGATTGACTTTCTCTGGCCGAATGTGTGAGTCTGAATATTCCACCGCGGAAAACTGTCGTGGGAGAAACTGACATTAGGAGTAAAGAAATGACGAGCCGTCTTATCTATCGGGATGATAATCTGGAAATTCGTGTTCCTAACGAGCTGGAAGCTCCCCTGCATTTTGAGGCGATTCAGGCCTCGATAAACGAAATTTCCGCCTGGGAAAGCTGGTGCGACGCAGGCTATAGTCTCGAAGACAGCAGAACTTATCTGATTGAATCCTATGTCAAACGTCAGCGTGGACTGGAATATCGCTTCTGCCTGTTTGATGTCGCTACCGGCAAAATAATCGGCTCCATTGCGCTTAACCGTATTGTCCCCGAATATAAAACTGCCAATATAGGCTACTGGATCCGCAGCGATTTTACCGGCCGTTCGCTGGCGGTGACCGCGGTAAAAGCCATCTCACGCTTCGCCTTTCAGGAGTTAGGCCTGGTACGTTTAGAAATTGTGGCGATGGCCAAAAATCATCGTAGCCGCCGCGTTGCCGAGAAAGCCGGGGCCATTGACGAAGGCTGTCATCGTAATCGCCTTAGTTATCAAGGGATGCCCGAAGATGCCTGGGTTTACTCGCTGATCCCTGGCGATTTGGCACCCAAGCTGGTCTAACACGACCTTCACTTATTAATTACAGGATCAGGAAATAATGAGTTCATCTATCGTTTCAACCGACTGGCTGGCTTCTCATCTCGATGAGCCTGGCCTGATCATCATTGACTGCCGTAAATCCAAGCCGGGTATTACCCCGCCAATTGATTTTTATGGCAAATATCAGGCAGCCCATATTCCTGGTGCTATTTACGTTGAAGTCGATGATATTTCGGATTGCAGCACCAATCTGCCACATATGCTGCCAACTGCCGAAGCATTTAGCCAGTCAATGAGTGATCGGGGTATTAGCAACGACAGCACGATTATCTTGTATGACGAAGGTGATTTGTTCAGTGCGCCGCGCGTTTGGTGGATGCTGACCCGCTTTGGTGCGACCGATGTCCGAATTCTGGACGGTGGCTTAAATGCCTGGACTAAAGAAGAGAAAATTACTGAAAGCGGCGAAAATACCCTTAAGCCAGCCACTTTCCACGCAAAACTGGAGCATGAAGTAGTAGTCACCTCGGCGCAGGTTAAACAAGCGCTCGGCAAAACTCAGATTATTGACGCACGCTCGTTAGGGCGTTTTAAAGGCGAACAGCCTGAGCCACGTCCGGGCCTGCACGGCGGCCATATCCCCGGCAGTCTTTCTGTCCCGTTTACCGAATTGACACAGGAAGGTCAGATAAAGTCACCACAGGCGCTAAAAGAAACTTTTGAACGTCTCGGGGTGAAGATTAATGAACCGACCATTGCCAGCTGTGGTTCTGGCGTCACTGCTGCCGCTCTGCTATTTGGGCTACACCTTATTGGCTCTGAAGACGTGCTGATTTACGACGGTTCATGGGCTGAATGGGGTGATATCAACGCAGACTATCCTATCGAGACGCATTAAAAGTTTTATCAAGCTGGCTGATGCGTGGGGATTGTCTTGCGTATCACTAGCAGGCGGGTTCAATGCGGGGATCTGCGGGTAAAAAAAAGCCCGTACAGAGGTACGGGCAGAACAAACTGGTCTATCAGAGAGAGTCTTTCTTTCTTCTGGGGTAATTCTGGCAACCATTGTAAAACTTATCGTTCACAATTCCGCTACTTAAATGTAATCAAATACGATCCTGACTTTTTTCTAGTGAAAAAATCAGCCTTTTAAGGTTTCCTGCAACAGTTGATTAAAAGTACCCGCTGAACAAAAACCTTTATTATCAATAGGGCAGCCCTCAGATTCTAAAACAACATGCTGCAAAGGCTGCTTTAAGCTATATGTGCTGTTGTTGCGAATTTGTTTCGCAGTTGGGTAAATATATTCGATCTTTATCAGATTTTTATCGGTTTTCTTGTCATGCCAGCGCTCGAAAACCACGGCTCCAGCAATCGGAGTCCTTTCATATTGCCCCGGCAGCGTGAAATCTTTGATCTTCAACGCCGAGACAAAAGCCGCAATATTGGAATCATGCCCGACCATTAACGTGACTCGTGCCTTCTGCGCTGCTTGTTGATCGGCCGTTTTTGCCTGGGAGGGATCCAACACGCCCGAAATAAACTGGAGTGTCGTCGCGGAGGTGCTGTCGGCTACCTGTGGCGAACTAAAAAGCGCCTTCTGTGCGGCATTCTTGAACTCTTCAACCTGACGCCACTGCTCAGGGGTTTTAATCTGCCCCCAGGCCACGTCTTTTTCCGGCAGACCTTCATAATATTGCAACATAAAGGCGTCACTTACGCCGGTTCCCAGCCCTAGCGAGCCAGTCAGGCCAGGCTCTTTCCCTTGATTAAGCACCAGGCTTGCTGGCTGAGAGGCTAAATCACAGACTTTATCCTGCTGACAGGTTTTACCATTTTTGTAATCGAGGATCTTTTCTATCAGCGTGTAATTCGCTTTCAGCCTCGAGTTCAAGCCATTTAGGCCGCCTTCTCCAGCCGATTTATTGGTTGCCTCGCTGGCATCCTGTTTAAATTTATCAGTGACTTCTGCGTTAACGATTGGGTTAAATACCGGGTCCATTTTGCCAACCTCGACACGATTGACTACCGGCAGTTCGCAGCCGGGAAATGCGCCGGTCAGGAAATGCTTCGCGGTGTCGATTGTGCGCGGCAAACTGTTTGCATAAGTAAATACCTCACCTGCCTTCGGACAGCCCTTAGCTGGCAAAACTTTGTTCTGTGTCAGCCACAGGCGATAATAATGGCCCACGTGTTCTTCGACCTGACCTCCCTTCGGCGTAAGCAGGCCACCTTCAGTGCTCCAGACAGGCCAGGTGCGCGTGGTCGCGTTCCCTAGCGCATTATTATAATTGGTTAAAGGTGCTCGAATGCTGTGGCGGCTGAAAATCAGTACCTGCTCCAGCTGGAAGTTATTATCCGCCGCTATGGCAGGCAAATTCGTTGAGATGCCGCAGGCCAGAGTCATTAACAGAGTAAGTCGGGACAGTCTTTTCACAGATGGCTCCTGATATAAAACTCAATGAATAACAGCTTAAAATTAACTGATTGATATAGTTAACGTAAGTATATAAATAAGTACATATAAATATAAAAAATAAATAAAAACTTTAATTTTTTTAATATTAAAAACAGAATTGATTGATAGTTAATTAAGAGTTAATAATTCAAAAATAAAACTATTTGGACAGAGTATTTTCTTATTCTGCGAGGGTAATATTTCCTTTGCGGCGATTTCCCATTCTTGAAAAACACCATAACGGGAAAGGCAAGGTCGTAATCAGCAGGATCCACATCAGTGAGTAAACAGAATTCACGCCATCATTTTGCAGATTGATAAACAGCTTGACCGGGATACCCTGTGGGAAATAGCAGAATACCATCACGATGCCGAATTCGCCGATGACTCTGACCCAGGCGATAGCTAAGCCGGTAGCTAATCCTCTGCCTGCAATAGGCAATGTTAGCCTGGTCAGAATATTCCAGCGTGAGGCTCCCAGCGTTTTACCCGCCTCTTCAACATCGGCAGGAACGCCTTCGAACGCCGCGCGCGCAGACATAACAAAATAAGGTAATGCGCCGTAAACCTGGGCCAGCACAAAAGCGCCCGCATTATTGGTCAATGATATTCCGAGATGAGCCAGCCCTTCACCCATGCTGCCGTAAGGGCCATACACTGAAACCAGCAAGATGCCCATCGCCAGCGGCGGCGTGAGCAATGGCACCATAACCGCGACCTCAACCCACGAGCGCCAACGGCTTTGGCTGCGCGCCATCCAAAGTGCAAGAGGGATGCCCATAATCACGATAATCGGGATGGAAACTGCACTCAGCCCCAAAGAAATACTGACCGAGTGCCAGTCGCCATAGGCGAGATGAAAGCCCCGCCATGGCGTAATGGAAATAAGCGTAATAAAAGGAATAGCTAACAGGGCGAGGGCCGGAATGGCCAGCCACAGACTGATCATCCGGCGTTACCTTATGTTTAGGCTATTCATTATTTATAGGATAGTAGCTCGACTTAGTAATCATGGCCTTTAGGTTTGTCATAGCCATTTTCACGGAATATTTTCTGACCTTCATTACTCTTCATAAAAGCGATGAATTCTTTAGCCGCTACAGGATTAGGCGCATTTTTCAACACGGCGGCATAGAACACCAGCGGTTGCGTATGCAGGGTTTTATCTTTTCCTGCACTGTCTTTAATCGTGAAGCTCACCGTGTCGTACCATTTCGCCGACATTTCCGGGTTACTCAGGTTGATTTCATCCGGCAATACAATATACGGCAGTTTCGCTGAACGGGTCGCGCTTTCGTAACCGGAAGCCGCATCGACCTGCCCCGACTCAAGGCGCGTTAATAAACCGCCCTCGGCCAATACCTGCTGTGGATTCGTGGTTTCACCCAATACTTTTTGGGTCAGACCCGGCTGGTGATAATACTTTTCGGCCAGCAACATGGTGAAAATAATATTTTGCCCTTGCGGATCGGTCGCGGGATCGGTGCGGCCAAAATGCAGCCCTGGCGTTTGCAGCACTTTCCACCAAGGCTCAGCGCCGGCCTTGTGGTCTTTAATCGCCTCAAATTGCTGGGCAAATTTGCTTTTCGGATTATAGGCGATCACCATGCGCGTGCTAGCGACAGGAACAGAAGTATCCACTAACCCAGCCTTCTTTAATACGTCGATAGGACCGGGAGTAATCGACACAAAAACATCAGCGACGACTTTTTTGGAAGCCAGCAGGTTCGCCATCCCATAAGCGCCCTGACCCTGCCCCTGGTAATTCAGCTTATGCTGTTGAGCAAAAGTCGGGCCGAGATACTTATCCATCACCACGCCCATCGAACCGGCATAAGTGACGTTAATATTATCCGCCGCAACAGCCGATGCGCTACCCAGAATGAGTGAGGCCAATAACAGCCCGGAGCCGAGATTCTTTAATTTCTTATTGGATTTTTTTTTCGAGAATTCACGCACGATTAGCCACCGTTATGTAGGTTGATGCATAACGATAGGGTTTGGTTTGAGAGAAATCAACTAGCTAGCGTCAATAATAATGTTCCCCTCCCATTCTGGCTGAATTTCGGCAAAAAAAAATCCACAGGCCGCAGCGCTGTGGATTTTTAGAGTCAGCAAGTTGAGGTTAATCAGCCAAGCTGTTTACGGGCGTTGCGGAAGATACGCATCCAAGGGCTGTCTTCGCCCCAGTTGTCCGGGTGCCAGGAGTTGCTCACGCTACGGAATACGCGCTCAGGGTGCGGCATGGTAATAGTGACGCGGCCTGAAAGGTTGGTTACCGCCGTGATACCGTTTGGAGAGCCGTTAGGGTTCGCCGGGTAATTCTCGGTAACACGACCGTTGTTATCAACAAAACGCATCGCAACCAGGTTCGCATGCTCCAGCTGAGACAGGTGGATCGCATCACGAACTTCAACATAGCCTTCACCATGAGATACGGCGATCGGCATACGCGAACCTGCCATTCCCTGCAACAGCAGCGACGGGCTGGCGGTCACTTCAACCAGGCTGAAACGTGCCTCGAAGCGTTCGGACTGGTTACGCACGAAGCGCGGCCAGTGTTCTGCACCTGGGATAATGTCTTTCAGATTAGACATCATCTGACAGCCGTTACACACGCCCAGCGCCAAGGTTTGTGGACGATGGAAGAACTCTTCAAACTCGTCACGCACGCGCTCGTTGAACAGCACTGACTTCGCCCAGCCTTCACCGGCACCCAATACGTCACCGTATGAGAAACCACCGCAGGCCACCAACGTGTGGAAGTCTTGCAGGTCGCGACGGCCTGACAACAGGTCGCTCATGTGCACGTCTACTGCATCGAAACCGGCACGGTGGAAAGCAGCACCCATTTCAACGTGGGAGTTAACGCCCTGCTCACGCAGAACCGCCACTTTAGGACGCGCGCCGGTAGCAATATAAGGTGCTGCAATATCTTCTTCCGGTGCGAAGGTCAGTTTGACGTTCAGGCCCGGATCGTTGTTGTCTTTCTTGGCTTCGTGCTCCTGATCGGCACACTCAGGGTTATCGCGCAGGCGCTGCATCTGCCAGGTCGTTTCTGCCCACCAGGTACGCAGCGTGTTGCGGCTTTCGCTGTAAACTGGCTTGTCGCCAGAGGTGATGACGAAGCGATCGCCCTGATTGACGCTGCCCAGATAGTGGGTGCAATCGCCCAGACCGTGCTGAGCCAGAATCTGCTCAACCTCGGCGCGCTGCTCGTCACGGACCTGAATCACCGCACCCAGCTCTTCGTTAAACAAAGCTGCCAGTGCAGAATCACCCAATGCCGCGATATCCGCAGTCAGGCCGCAGTGACCCGCAAAGGCCATTTCTGCCAGCGTAACTAACAGGCCGCCGTCTGAACGGTCGTGGTAAGCCAGCAGTTTCTGCTCGGAGACCAGTTTTTGCATCGCGTTGAAGAAGCCAGCCAGCTGGTCAACATTACGCACGTCGGCCGGGGTATCGCCCAGTTGACGATAAACCTGTGCCAGCGCCGTCGCGCCCAGGGCGTTGTGGCCTGCACCGAGATCAATCAGCAACAGTGAGCTATCGCCCTTGTCGGTGCGCAGTTCAGGCGTCACGGTGTTGCGAACGTCTTCAACACGGGCGAAGGCGGTAATCACCAGCGACAATGGAGAGGTCATTTCGCGCTGCTCGGTGCCTTCCTGCCAACGGGTTTTCATCGACATAGAGTCTTTGCCCACTGGAATAGTAATGCCGAGCGCCGGACAAAGTTCTTCACCAACGGCTTTAACCGCGGCATATAAACCGGCATCTTCACCCGGGTGACCGGCTGCTGACATCCAGTTTGCAGAAAGCTTAACGCGTTTGAGGCTACCGATTTCGGTAGCTGCAATGTTAGTCAGCGCTTCACCGACTGCCAGACGGGCTGAGGCGGCAAAGTCCAGCAACGCAATGGGAGCACGTTCGCCCAGAGACATCGCTTCACCGTGATAGCTGTCGAGGCTGGCAGTCGTGACCGCACAGTCGGCTACCGGAATCTGCCATGGGCCAACCATCTGATCACGGGCAACCATGCCAGTAACAGAACGGTCGCCGATGGTGATCAGGAAGGTTTTTTCAGCCACGGCTGGCAAATGCAGAACGCGATTTACGGCTTCAACGATCTGAATATTTTCGCCATTCAGCGAGTCGCCCACGGCTTTCAACGTTTCAACGTCGCGAGTCATTTTTGGCGTTTTGCCCAGCAGCACGTCGAGTGGCATATCAATCGGCTGATTGTCGAAATGGCTGTCTTCAACCGTCAGATGCATCTCTTCGGTCGCTTCACCGATCACTGCGTAAGGAGCACGCTCACGTTTACAGATAGCGTCGAACTGCTCAAGCTGGGCCGGAGCAACCGCCATCACATAGCGTTCCTGCGATTCGTTACACCAGACTTCCAGCGGGCTCATTCCTGGCTCATCGTTCAGGATATCGCGCAACTGGAAACGACCGCCGCGCTCGCCATCGCTGACCAGCTCTGGCATGGCGTTAGAAAGACCGCCCGCGCCCACGTCGTGGATAAACAGAATCGGGTTGTCTTCGCCCAGCTGCCAGCAGCGGTCGATCACTTCCTGACAACGACGTTCCATTTCTGGGTTGTCGCGCTGTACAGAAGCGAAATCCAGATCCGCATCAGACTGGCCAGAAGCCATAGAAGAAGCTGCGCCGCCGCCTAAACCGATGTTCATTGCCGGTCCACCCAGCACGATCAGTTTAGCGCCCACGGTGATTTCACCTTTCTGCACGTGGTCAGCGCGAATATTCCCAATTCCGCCCGCCAGCATTATTGGCTTATGGTATCCACGCAGTTCTGGTCCATTATGGCTGTTGACCTGCTCTTCATAGGTACGGAAGTAACCCAGAAGCGCAGGACGACCGAATTCGTTGTTGAAGGCTGCACCACCCAGAGGACCCTCGGTCATAATGTCCAGAGCGGTCACTATTCTGTCCGGTTTGCCGAAGTTCTCTTCCCAAGGCTGTTCAAACCCAGGTATACGCAGGTTGGAAACCGAGAAGCCGACCAGGCCAGCTTTTGGCTTGGCTCCGCGACCCGTTGCGCCTTCATCACGGATTTCGCCGCCGGAGCCGGTCGCTGCGCCCGGCCATGGAGAGATAGCTGTCGGGTGGTTATGCGTTTCTACTTTCATCAGGATGTGCGCATCTTCCTGATGGAAATCGTAGACGCCGGTTTCTGCGTTGGCATAGAAACGGCCAACCCTGGAACCTTCCATTACCGCGGCGTTGTCTTTATAAGCAGACAATACGTGGTCAGGAGTTTGTTCAAAGGTGTTCTTGATCATTTTGAACAATGATTTTGGCTGTACTTCGCCATCGATAACCCAATCGGCGTTAAAGATTTTATGGCGACAGTGTTCGGAGTTAGCCTGCGCGAACATGTACAGCTCAATATCTGTCGGATTGCGACCCAGATTGGTGAAGGCATTGACCAAATAGTCAATTTCATCTTCTGCCAGTGCCAGACCCAGCTTGACGTTAGCCTGTTCCAGAGCCACACGGCCTTCGCCGAGCAGGTCAACGTGCTGAACCGGAGCTGGTTGCTGCTGGGCAAACAGTTTTTTTGCATCGGAAAGATCAGTAAAGACTGTTTCCATCATGCGGTCATGCAGCAGTGCGCCAAGAGTTTGCCACTGGGTTTCGGTCAGTTGTGGGGCCTGAACGTAAAACGCCAGACCGCGCTCAAGGCGAATAACCTGAGAAAGGCCGCAGTTATGGGCAATGTCAGTGGCTTTGGAAGACCACGGAGAAATCGTGCCAGGGCGCGGTGTAACCAGAATCAGGCGGCCATCAGGAGCATGTTCGGCGAGAGAAGGACCATATTTGAGCAGGCGCTGCAACTTGGTTTGCTCATCCGTTGTCAGAGGTGCGCTGACATCGGCGAAGTGTACGAATTCGGCGTAGATGTCGTTAACTGGAAGCTGTGCTTCCTGAAAACGGGAAAGCAGTTTGTTAATGCGAAAAGCCGACAAAGCGGGCGAACCACGCAGTATTTCCATAATCAAATATCTCTCGTCTTCGAAGCAACTGACCGTAGGTGCTTCATTGGGCGCAACAGGGGGAAAACGCGGGCTATTATAGAGAATCCTCGAGCTCGACGAAACCGTTTGCGCAGGGAATATTAATAATACCTTTATCCTTACACTTTACAGGGGCTAATGGGAATAAAGTTGCAGACTGACGTTTTGTTGAGCAAAATGCGTCGGCACCAGGAGGTTACCCCCTTTTTCAGCACTGTTTTATCCTATTAAAAGAATAGCGCGGTAGAGAGATAACTATTTGAAGCGCATAAAATTTACCTACTTAATTGTAGGTCTGATCACCCTATTGCTGGCGTTGGCCCTGTGGCCTAGCATTCCCTGGCAACGTGGGTCTGGAGATCAGCTGCAAAACATCCTTTCTCGTGGGGAGCTGCGCGTGAGCACACTCGACTCTTCACAAACATTTTTTAACGGCGCCACCGGTGACCGGGGATTTGATTATGAATTAGCCAGCCGCTTCGCAGATTATTTAGGCGTTAAGCTGGTAGTGATACAACATAAAGACATTGATAGCCTGTTTGGCGATCTTAAAAGCAAAAAAGCCGACATGCTGGCTTCAGGACTTATTTATAATCCTGAGCGATTAAAGTCATTTCGTACCGGGCCGGAATACTACACCGTCTCCCAGCAGGTACTTTATCGACAAGGCTCGGTGCGCCCAAAATCCTACGATGATATTAAAGGCAATCTGGTGATTTCTGCCGGAGCGGCGCATCTCACCACGCTGGAAGAAGCCAGAAAAAAATTCCCGGATCTTACCTGGGGCATTACTCATCGCTATTCTCCAGCAGAGCTGATGCAGCAGGTTGCCGAAGGGAAACTTAAATACACGCTGGGCGATTCGGTTACCGTTGCGCTGCTGCAAAGGGTTTATCCACGCCTTGCCGTGGCTTTTGATGCCACCGAAGACGAGCCGGTGACCTGGTATTTCAACAAGGCAGCAGATGACGACAGCCTTTACGCGGCAATGCTCGACTTCTTTAGCCAGATTTCTGAGGACGGAACGTTAGAAAGGCTGGAAGAGAAATACATCGGCCACGTCGGCGGCTTTGATTTTGTCGATACCCGCTCATTCCTTAACACCATCGACGAAAAACTCAGCACCCTGCAACCTTTGTTTGAAAAGTATTCGGGCAAGATTGACTGGCGTTTGCTGGCGGCCATTTCTTATCAGGAATCCCACTGGGATCCTGACGCTACCTCTCCTACCGGCGTGCGCGGCATGATGATGCTGACTCGCGCCACGGCACAGGGACTCGGCGTGGATAATCGCCTCGACCCAGAAGAGAGCATTCGCGGCGGCGCACTTTATCTCAACAATATTATTGATACGCTACCAGCCACCATTGATGACGATGACAAAATTTGGTTTGCTCTGGCGGCCTATAACATGGGTTATGGCCACATGCTGGACGCAAGAGCGATCACCGCGGCGCAAAAAGGCAATCCAGACAGTTGGGTCGATGTAAAACAGCGCCTGCCATTCCTTAATCAGAAACGCTATTACAGCAAGACGACCTACGGCTATGCGCGCGGCACTCAAGCATTCAATTACGTCGAAAATATCCGTAAATATCAGATAAGCCTGGTAGGTTATTTGATGGAAAAAGATAAGCAGAAAGCCCAGGCAGCGGCCTTACAGGCACAGCTTGGCGCGGGTTATCCGATAGTCAGCAGTGATGAGTTGAAAAGCGCGGGAGGTTGAGGCCTCTCGCGCACGATTCATAGAAAAGGAGTCAACGATAGTAAGCTAATAAGCGGTACTTATAGATCAATAGCTACTGATCAATAGAAGAGGAGTCGGTGGAATTATTAGCGGCCGCACGCTGGGCCTGACGCAGCGCCTTTTGTTGGCTGCGACGCAGGCGGAAGAAATCGCTGAGCTGTGTTGAACAGGCTTCAGCTAGCACGCCGGAGGTTATCTCCATATGATGATTCATGCCCGGATGACGCAGCACGTCTAGCAGTGAACCCGCCGCGCCCGTTTTCAAATCCGCAGCACCATAAACCAACCGTTTAATGCGGCTGTGAACCATCGCACCAGCACACATCACGCAAGGCTCAAGCGTGACATATAGCACCGCATCGAGCAGCCGATAGTTTTGTACCACCAATCCGCCCTGCCTCAGCGCCATGATTTCAGCATGGGCCGTGGGATCATGATGCCCTATCGAACGGTTCCACCCTTCTCCGATGACCTGATTACCTAACACCAACACTGCGCCAACCGGCACTTCACCCGCATCCTGCGCTTTAACGGCCAACGCCATGGCATGCTGCATCCAGAATTGATCGCTGTATTGCTCTGTCACGTAAACCTCACCCTTTCCAAAACGGCGGCCATCATACACTGCCCGCCCTCTCAGACACAGTATAGGTACTCGATTTATTAAGGGGGAGTTTCACAATGACTAACGGCAAGATACCGACCACGCCCGAGATGATTAACCACAGTGAACAGCTAGTGAGCAAGCAAAGTTGATAGACAAAAGTACTGCATGTGATTTTAAAAAAGGTTAACCCACTACGGGCTAACCTATTTCTACCTGCCCCATGAATAATGAGTTAGTTCGAGTTCATTATTGTTTCAACAGCTGTTTTCTGCGCATTCAAAGATGAACTATTCAAAGGCTCATTCGTAATTAACTTTTGGAAGATTAGTTTATAATAACTTGACTGTTCGAAATGCTCTGTAGTATTACTGGCCCCAATTAATGAAATATGCCCACCATCAAGAGTATAGGGTACAGATATGCCCTTTCCGTCTAGGTTAAACAAACCATTTTCATTAAAAACACTTTCATTGGGGACAAAATATACGTTCTTATATTTCACAGATAAGCTTGCAAGTCTTTTAGTTATTGGCATGTCACGTTCAGCATCAACAGCAAGGGAAGACAAATCAATATTTTTATTGCCAAGAAGCTCTCTATAATAGAGAGGAATCGGATTCTGACTATAGGCTTTTGGCAATGGCATTATAATAACATTGATACCCTTGTCCGATGCCTCTTTGACAAAGTCTTCAACATCATCAACAAACTCATCTGTTTCAACAACGTTCCAGATATCGGAAATGATAATGTTTTTATAGGCCTTGGAATCTAAAACATCACGAAGATATTTTCTGTTGATGAGGCATTGTTGATATGCAATATGTGTTTTAGGGCCGACGAAATTCTGACCCAAAATTGGAGAACACCAGTTTGTAGATACAGAATTATACGATACATTATTATCTTTAAATAATTGATTCAATAAAGGATCGTACATTCCGGCATAAGATGATCCAAAGAAAAGCGTTTCTGGCTTTTTGCTTTTATCACCAAGAATGCATTTCAATGCATTCGGGCTGCCCAACTTTAAGGTTTTATCCTCATCAAAATCATAGAAGCAGTATCCATTTCCTCTATGTGCCATTACGATATTCTGCTGAAGATGTTCTAACCTGTTAGTCTCGTTTTTATTCAAGAAAAGGGTCATAAAATTATTACCCAGCATTGAAAAAACCACTCCACCAAGCACTATCACCATAATGAGCGGATAAAGTGGTTTAACGGCGTAAAGACTTCCCCAGTGTTCAAATGATTTAAACCTTATTGATTCTATATAAGTATAACTTATATAGCCTAGTAAGATTGACAACGGTAAGGCAATATATATCCAGTGCTGAATATTATAATAGAAGCCCAGAACGACTAGAGGCCAATGCCAAAGGTAGATTGAATATGACCATTTACCAATATAACGAAAAACAATATTATTGGTGAATGGACTATTTTGCCGATTGGTCATCAACAAAAGAAATGCGCCAAAAACAGGAATGAAAGACAAGTATCCAGGCCAAGATAAATGGCTATTCATAGCAAAATAAGAAGCTAGAATCAGAAGTAATGAAAATATTTCGAAATATTTTTTGCTACTTTCCCTAAATTTCATTGGATACAAATAGACTATACCACCAAATAGCATTTCCCATGCACGGGTTGGTAATAGGAAGTAGGCTGGGGTTGGCCATTTTATTGTTGCAACTACACAAACAAGGAAACTCAAGAAGGTCACTAAGACCAATATCTTTTTAACCTGCGGCAACGACACTAAACGACTTAATAAAACTAGAACAACGGGGTATATTATATAAAATTGCCATTCTACCGAGAGTGACCAGGTGTGAAGTAGCCATTTTTCGCGAGAGGTCGGATCGAAATACCCAGACTCACTCCAATATATCATATTAGAGATAAATGTCAGACTACTGACAATATGTTTATCTAATATTAAATAATCCATAGGTGTTAAGCAAAACCAACCGAATACAAGTAATACAAAACAAAGCGCAGTTAACGGCGGTATAATTCTATTGGCTCTAGATATATAAAACTTTATAAAACTGAAGCTATTACTAATAATTCCTTCAAATATAATCCTCGTCATTAAAAAACCCGAAATAACGAAAAAAATGTCCACTCCTGCAAACCCACCAGGTAAAATCATGGGGTTAAAATGGAACAATACAACAGCAATGACAGCAATGGCTCTTAACCCATTAATATCTGTTCTGAAATTCAATTCAATGCCCTTAATTATTCTGTTAATAAATATATTCTTACAAAAAAATTGACCTAAGTGTCAGATCCATATAGGACGAATTAATAAGCAAATTTTTCTTAATCGAATACTATCTATTTCAGTAAGGTATGCAAGAAATTTAGTAAAGATTATTTATCATTTGAAGGAGATGAATGATTGGAAAGCAGATGGAAAACCGAGTTGATCATCTTCAGCCTTGGCGCCGGTATCCATACTCCGTGCCATCGGGATGGCACAATTTGCAACATGGTTTTCCATCTATCAAATATGATACCCATGGCACGGCTGATCAGCCCTAATATATTAATTGGAATATATGTCAGCAAGTCTGACCGATTGGCCATATTTCATAACTATAGCCAGTCGATTTATTGTGAGTGTGTTTCACAATGCCTGGTGATAAAGGCTGCATCAGACGAGAAATTATTCCAGCTGCTGCAATTCACCCTGCTTGCTGACCCGAAAGCGGTGCTCGCAGAAAAACAGCAATGGATTATCCTGCTTGCTGTCGCTGTAACCGCTGTAGAGTTTTAGCGGTGAACCGATACGCTGTTCAAGCTGCGAAACCTTCTCTTCGCCCAGACAGCGCATAGCCAGAATCCAACCGCCGTGGCGACGCGCGATACGACTGCCAACCAGTTTTACACGGGGAAGAAACGGCGAGGCATTATAAACCTGCTGTACCAGATTTTCGGGAGATCCTGTGATAAGCCATACTTCGGCATCGTCGTTATCAAGATAGTCTCGCAGACGCATTTGTACCACCGGAAAGGCCACGACTTTTTGGCGAAACCAGTTAACAAAGCGCAACTCGAGATCTTTCAAATGTGCCTCGCTGTGACCAAAGGTAATGGCCCACAGCAGCAAACTCATTGGCCAACGCTCGGCGCGGCCGCATAGCAGCATTCCCAGGGCGATAATCGGCAGCATTGGAGCCACCAGCAGCAGATTTTGTGGCATTCTCCATAATAGAAAACGCATAAATGTGCCGAACATGTCCTGCTGATGCAGCGTGCCATCGAGATCAAAAAACACCACTCGTCGATCCGTCTTCGCGCCCAATGCGTTACTCCTCGGGATCGTTTAACCCCATAATCCAGGTAAAATAAAACCAGCCACCACCGTTATAATAACATATTAGCGTACTGCCAATGCCGCGCGCAAAAAGCCCTGATGCTGGTTCAAACGTTCAATCGCCTGTGCAGCACTGATTTGTGCGAGGATCATTAAAATAGCCGGTTTTACCTCAAACGCGGTTTGCTGCAATGCCGCCTCAGCCTCGGCGCGATCGGATCCGGTCGCTTCAATTACTATGCGACAGGCACGATCCACCAGCTTAACGTTGGTCGCTTTCACATCAACCATCAAATTCTGATAAACCTTGCCAATTTTGACCATCGCTCCGGTAGAAATCATATTCAGCACCAGCTTTTGCGCGGTGCCAGATTTCAGGCGAGTTGACCCCGTTAATGCTTCCGGCCCGACCACGGGAGAAATGGCAATCTGTGCCTCGTGGGCAATCGGTGAATCCGGATTACAGGAGATAGCGACCGTGGCACAACCCAGACTGCGAGCATAACGCAGCGCGCCAATCACATAAGGAGTACGCCCTGAGGCCGCCAGCCCCACCACGGTGTCGGCAGCGGTAATTTTGAGATTTTTTAAATCCTCAGCCCCGAGATCCGCATCATCTTCTGCCCCTTCTACTGCTTTCAACAACGCACCTGGCCCACCGGCAATCAGGCCAATTACCATACCGTGCGGCACGCCAAAGGTTGGCGGACATTCTGAAGCATCGAGCACGCCGAGACGGCCGCTAGTGCCCGCGCCCAGGTAAATCAGTCGCCCGTTTTGACTAAATGATTTCGCAGCCAGCTCTACCGCCTGAGCAATCTCAGGCAAAACTGCTTTAATCGCCAACGGAACTTTGCTGTCTTCATCATTAAAACAGGTGACCATTTCCAGCGTCGACATTTGGTCAAGGCCGGCAGTAGCCGGATTACGGGTTTCTGATACCAGTGCGCCTAAATTCATCGTGACCTCGTGAATATTTAATTCGAAATTCATTTATCATATTTGAATAGTTTATTCAGCAAAGCGAGTTTTTTTTGCTAGGTTAGAGATATCAGGATAAAAACTCACGACAGGACTCAGCATCATGAGCAGTATGATCCGTATCCGTCAGATGTATCCGCAGTTGGCTGAAAATGACCGCAAGTTGGCGGATTTTCTCCTGGCTCAGCCCGACAAGGCGCGGCATCTGAGCTCGCAGAAATTAGCCGCGCTGGCAGGAGTAAGCCAGTCTGGTGTGGTCAAATTTGCGCAGAAACTCGGCTATAAAGGCTTTCCGGCGCTGAAACTAGCAATGAGCGAAGCACTGTCAGCACCGCAAACTGACCCGGCTATCACCGTGCATAATCGCATTCTCAGCACCGACAGCCTGCTCACGGTAGGCGAAAAGTTGCTGGCGGAGAAACATGCTGCTCTGCGTGCAACGCTGGATGTTAACAGCGAGCAGCGCTTACAGCAGGCGTTGTTTATGCTCACCAACGCGCGAAAAATCATTATTACTGGCATTGGCGCATCGGGACTCGTGGCAAAAGATTTTGCCTATAAACTGTTGAAAATTGGGCTGACGGCGATTGCCGAATCGGACACTCACGTCTTGCTGGCTACCGTTCAGGCGCTCAATGAAGAAGATTTGCTGTTGGCCATTTCGTTCAGCGGCGAACGGCGGGAGATTAATCTGGCGACCGAAGTTGCTCGTAAAGCCGGGGCCAAAACGCTGGCCTTAACCAGTTTTTCGCCTAATACCCTGCAACAGCAGGCCGACCATTGTCTGTATACTCTGGCTGAATTACCGGTAACCCGCGGGGCAGCGATTTCGGCCAGCACGGCGCAGTATTCGTTAACCGATATCTTGTTTATGGCTTTAATCCAGCAGGATACCGAACATGCGCCCAAGAGAATCAAGCACAGTGAACATCTGGTGAACAAGCTAAGTTGACCGAGATCAGGTTTCTGGCGGATTGCGATTAGTGGAGTTGTTGGGTTTGTTATAATCCGTGCCCGTTAAACATTCGACAATCAGGACGCTATGGCGCTGCTAATCACCCATAAATGCATTAATTGCGACATGTGCGAGCCGGAATGCCCGAATCAGGCTATTGCGATGGGAAAGGAGTTTTACCAGATTGACAGTGCGCGCTGCACCGAGTGCGTAGGGCATTATGACGCACCGACGTGTCAGCAAGTTTGCCCGATAAATCATACGATTATCATTGATCCGCAGCACCGGGAAGAGACTAATCAACTGTGGGATAAATTTGTGCTGCTGCATCATTCTGCCAGAATATGAGCCAGCAGAAAGATGCAGCATTTAAAATCATTTTAACTATCAGTCAGTATTCCAGTTAATAGTCAGTTTTCGATAATAACTGTGGCACAGGCGTAATGGCGTTCATCGGCCAGCGTAACGTGCACCGCTTTAACACCAAACTCGGCGACCATTTCAGCTGCGCGATCGTGAAAGACGAGGCTCGGCTTACCTAACGCATCATTTACGACTTCAAACTGCTCAAACGCCAAACCATTGCGAATGCCGGTTCCCAAGGCTTTGGCCGCCGCTTCCTTGACCGCAAATCGTTTA
Organism: uncultured Gammaproteobacteria bacterium; assembly: GCA_963747655.1. Taxonomy (GTDB): domain Bacteria; phylum Pseudomonadota; class Gammaproteobacteria; order Enterobacterales; family Enterobacteriaceae; genus Rouxiella. The sequence goes on from CAVVFS010000003.1 coordinate 635,697, forward strand.
GCCAGAAAACGCACGGGTTGCTGGTGATTGAGATATAACTGCCATTCGTTAGCGCTCAAAATACGCTTAGCCAGCCTGTCGCCACTGCGTTCAACCACCGCTTCGATGCGGATAATCTCGACAATATCGGTGCCTAGCCCAAGAATCGCCATTATCGACGCGCTTCCCGCATCAGGGCTTTCATTTCACTCACTGCACCGGCTAAACCGTCAAACATTGCCTGACCAATGATCGAATGGCCAATGTTCAGCTCGTGCATTTCCGGCAGCGCGGCAATCGGCTGAACATTTTTATAGGTCAAACCATGCCCGGCGTTGACCTTCAGCCCCTTAGAAGCGGCGTAGGTTGCAGCGTCTTTAATACGCTTGAACTCTGCATCGCGGTGAATGCCTTCTGGCGCTTCGGCGTAAGCACCGGTATGAATTTCAATGTAAGGCGCGCCTACGGCCACGGCGGCGTCAATCTGGCGGACATCTGGGTCAATAAACAGCGAAACCAGAATACCGGCTTGGGACAAGCGCTCAACGGCAACGGTCATTTTGTCTTTCTGACCTGCAACGTCCAGGCCGCCTTCGGTAGTCACTTCTTCACGCTTTTCTGGCACCAGGCAGCAGAAATGCGGTTTGATATCGCAGGCAATGCCGACCATCTCGTCGGTGACAGCCATCTCAAGATTCATACGCGTCTGGATAGTTTCACGCAGGATACGCACGTCGCGATCGGTGATGTGACGACGATCTTCGCGCAGGTGTACGGTGATACCGTCAGCGCCAGCCTGTTCAGCCACGAAAGCCGCCTGAACCGGATCTGGATACGCAGTACCGCGCGCGTTTCTCACGGTCGCGATGTGGTCAATATTGACGCCCAACAGTAACTCAGCCATGAAACACTCCTAATTTTTTGATACCCAAAGGGTTCGAAACGCCACAGAACTTAGCAAATATAGGCGGCAGTTTACACGCTTACAGGCGCGCAGACAAAATCAGTCAGTAGGATTTTCAGCAGAAGGTGCAGGCTTTTTCAGCACAAACTGACGGAACAGTTCTCTGCTTTTCAGCGGCTTACCGCCAAGATAAGGTTTTAATGCCATGCGGGTAAAACGTTTAGCGGCGCGTAAGGTATTGGCGTCCGGGAATTCGCGGCTATCGAGCGCTATCAGGTCACGACCGGTGAAACTGGTATTATCGATAACGAGACTGGCGATAAACCCTTTCTCTTCGCGATAACGATAGGTCATGGTTTCGCTGACCTCTTCTCCGCTACCTGCGCAGTGAAGAAAATCCACGCCGTAACCCAGATGCTGTAGCAACGCCAGTTCAAATTGCCTTAAGGCATGTTCGGGCGACGTAGAGGCAGCAGCCAGATTTTGCAGGCAGTGCAGATAATCGAAAAACAGCGAGGAATAGTTGGTTTCCTGCTCAAGCACCCGCGAGACCAGCTCGTTAACGTATAAACCGCTGTAAACGATTGAACCCGAAAGAGGAAGTGCCAATGACACCGCTTCGGCATTGCGCAGAGTTTTGACTTCACCCCGCCCGGTCCAGCGGACCAGCAGCGGGGTAAACGGCTGTAAACAGCCTTTTAGATTGGATCGGCGGCCACGCGCACCTTTTGCCAGTATGCGTACCCGCCCTTGCCCTTCAGTGAAAAGATCAACCATCAGGCTGGTTTCACTGTAAGGCCGCCCATGTAAGACAAATGCGCGTTGCCAGCCTTCCATAGGCGCAGACCTTATAAGTCGTCTACGTAACCCAGGCTACGCAGCGCACGTTCGTCATCTGCCCAACCGGATTTGACCTTAACCCACAGCTCAAGGTGCACTTTTGCTTCAAACATGTTTTCCATGTCCTGACGCGCCTCAATACCGATAGTTTTGATCTTCGAGCCTTTATTGCCGATAACCATTTTCTTCTGGCCTTCACGTTCAACCAGAATTAAACCGTTAATGTCATAGCCGCCACGTTCGTTAGTCACGAAACGCTCGATTTCTACGGTTACGGAATAAGGCAGTTCTTCGCCCAGGAAGCGCATCAGCTTTTCACGAATGATCTCGGACGCCATAAAGCGCTGAGAACGGTCGGTGATGTAATCTTCCGGGAAATGGTGAATCGCTTCCGGCAGTTGCTTGCGCACCAATGCCGCGATGGTATCAACATTAGTCCCTTTTTCGGCAGAAATAGGCACGATATCGGCAAAGTTCATCTGCTGGCTCAAGAATTGCAGGTGCGGCAACAGCTTGGCTTTGTCAGTAACGTTGTCGATTTTGTTAATAGCCAGTATCACCGGGCTTTTCAGGTCACGCAATTTGTTGACGACCATCTCGTCATCAGGGGTCCAGTGAGTCCCTTCAACCACGAAGATAACCAGCTCTACATCACCAATTGAACTGCTTGCTGCACGGTTCATCAGGCGGTTGATCGCTCGTTTTTCTTCCATGTGAAGCCCCGGGGTATCGACGTAGATAGCCTGGTATGGACCTTCGGTATGGATACCCATAATCCGGTGACGCGTGGTTTGCGGTTTGCGTGAAGTGATGGAGATTTTCTGCCCCAACAGTTCATTCAGCAAGGTCGATTTACCGACATTAGGACGGCCGACGATTGCTACAAAACCACAGTAATTCTTTTCTTCGCTCATTCAAGCTCCAGCTGTATCAGCGCTTGTTCCGCTGCCGCCTGCTCGGCTTTACGGCGGCTTGATCCGGTTCCTACAACCGGTTGACTCAAGCCACTGACCTGGCAGTGGATGGTAAACTCCTGATCGTGCGCTTCACCGCGAACCTGCACAACCAGATAAGAAGGCAACGGCAGATGACGACCTTGCAAAAACTCCTGTAAACGGGTTTTTGGGTCTTTCTGCTTATCACCGGGACTGATTTCATCGAGACGACTACGGTACCATTCGAGGATCAGCCGTTCGACGTTCTGGATATCGCTATCCAGAAACACGCCGCCAATGAGTGCCTCCACCGTATCCGCGAGAATAGACTCACGGCGGAAACCACCACTTTTCAATTCGCCTGGGCCTAAACGCAAACACTCGCCCAGATCGAATTCACGCGCCATTTCAGCCAGGGTATTACCGCGCACCAATGTTGCACGCATCCGGCTCATATCGCCCTCGTCTACGCGAGGAAAGCGATGATACAGCGCATTTGCAATCACAAAACTAAGGATCGAGTCTCCAAGAAACTCCAATCTCTCGTTGTGCTTGCTGCTGGCGCTGCGGTGAGTCAGTGCCTGCAATAAAAGCTCCTGCTGTTGAAAAGTGTAGCCCAGCTTTCGCTGAAGCCTGTTTATTACGATGGGATTCATGAGTTACCAATAGATCAAGAATGCGTCAAAAACTTCAGCATACGGAACAGGCCTGCTTCACCAAAAATCGATCCAAAGCTGTTTCGTTTGCAGTAGCTCCCTTTATTTTAAAAAGAGGGTTGCCAACTTTTATCGCTCGAAGGGATATTCTACAACGAGTGAAATAATAATGCTGCGTTAATATGCCCGCCCTTCTCAGGACGGGCACAACATTATTAATGAATTCCACCAATACGGCTAATTCGTATACCCGTTGGCCATTCGCCTTCTTGCTTCTTAAAGCTCATCCAAATACCTGATGCTTTGCCTACCAGATCTTTCTCTGGCACAAAGCCCCAATAACGGCTGTCTGCGCTATTATCGCGGTTGTCACCCATCATGAAATAATGACCGGCAGGAACAACCCAGGTCGCCAGCGGTTCACCAGGCTGCTGATAATAAGCACCTAGCTGGTCACGAGCACCGGGAACAATAAGAATATTATGGGTAACAGTCCCCAGCGTTTCTTTACGAGCGATCAGGCGAACACCGTCCTGTGGGACAGCCGCCGATGGATCTGTTTCATAAAAACCGCTGGAAGGCTCGCTGCCAGAACTCTGACCAAAGGTCTGAACGAAATGGCTTGGCTCATCTGGAGTATAAGTTATTGGCAGCGCTTTATCACACGCCTGACCATTATTACACGCCGGTTGAACAGTCACTTCTTTACTCATTGGATCGTAAGTTATGCGGTCACCCGGTAAACCTACCAGACGCTTAATATAATCCACCTGAGGATTCAGAGGATATTTAAACACCACAACATCACCACGTTTCGGCTCACCGGTAGGGATAAGCTTAGTCTGAGTGATAGGGTCTTTAAGTCCGTAAGCGAATTTTTCGACCACAATAAAGTCGCCAATAAGCAGCGTTGGCATCATTGAGCCAGAAGGAATTTGGAAAGGTTCGTAAATAAAAGAACGAACAACAAATACCACCAGCAAAACCGGGAACACGGAAGCACACGTCTCCACCCAGCCCGGCTGTCTTGCAGCTTTGCTCAGGGTTTTATCGTCTACTGCACCCGCCGTCTCAACCTTCAGACGAGCGATTTTCTCCCGACGTGCCGGAGCCAGTTTAAAACGATCCAAACACCAGATTATCCCGGTTACCAGCGTTGCAATCGCCAGTACCAGGGCAAACATGTTAGCCATTCCTACTCCTTGACAAACTAATTTAAAGACTTACTTGCTGTCTTTACCGACGTGCAGAATAGCCAGGAACGCTTCCTGTGGTAACTCGACGTTACCTACCTGCTTCATGCGTTTCTTACCATCTTTCTGTTTCTGTAAGAGTTTCTTCTTACGGCTAACGTCGCCGCCGTAGCACTTGGCCAGAACGTTTTTACGCAGCTGTTTAACGGTCGAACGGGCAATAACGTGGTTGCCGATAGCAGCCTGAATGGCGATATCAAATTGCTGACGCGGGATCAGTTCTTTCATTTTCTCGACCAGATCGCGACCGCGGTAGTGCGAATTGTCGCGGTGCGTGATCAGTGCCAGGGCGTCAACACGCTCTCCGTTGATTAAAACATCAACGCGCACCATGTCAGAAGTCTGGAATCGTTTGAAATTGTAATCAAGTGACGCATAACCGCGTGAGGTTGATTTCAGGCGGTCGAAGAAATCCAATACCACTTCGGCCATCGGGATCTCATAGGTCAGCGCAACCTGGTTACCGTGGTAAACCATGTTGGTCTGCACGCCGCGCTTCTCTATACACAGGGTGATCACGCTGCCCAGGTATTCCTGAGGCATCAGCATGTGGCACTCGGCGATTGGCTCGCGCAGTTCTTCAATATTGTTCAACGCAGGCAGCTTGGAAGGGCTATCAACGTAGACAGTTTCGCCTGCGGTGGTAACAACTTCATACACAACCGTTGGCGCAGTAGTGATCAGCTCAAGGTCATATTCGCGCTCAAGACGTTCCTGGATGATTTCCATGTGCAACAAGCCCAGGAAGCCACAGCGGAAGCCGAAGCCCAACGCGGTAGAACTTTCTGGCTCATAGAACAGCGAGGCGTCATTGAGGCTCAGCTTGCCCAGCGCATCACGGAAGTTTTCGTAATCGTCAGAGCTGATTGGGAACAGACCGGCATAAACCTGAGGTTTAACCTTTTTAAAGCCCGGCAGTGCTTTTTCCGCTGGGTTACGTGCCAGGGTCAGTGTATCGCCCACTGGTGCACCGAGGATATCTTTAATCGCACACACCAACCAGCCAACTTCGCCGCAGTGCAGCGCGTCTTTATCAACGCGTTTAGGGGTGAAAATCCCCAGGCGATCGGCGTTGTAAGTTTGACCCGTGCTCATGACCTTAATCTTGTCGCCCTTGCGCATGGTGCCGTTTTTGATACGTACCAGGGAGACAACGCCGAGATAATTATCGAACCATGAGTCGATGATCAGTGCCTGCAATGGCGCGTCAGGATCGCCTTCAGGAGCCGGGATATCACGCACCAGACGCTCAAGAATGTCAGGCACGCCAACGCCCGTTTTCGCCGAGCAGCGAACGGCATCAGTAGCATCGATACCTACAATGTCTTCGATTTCCTGAGAAACGCGGTCTGGATCAGCTGCTGGCAGGTCGATTTTATTCAGAACCGGCACAACTTCGAGATCCATTTCCATTGCGGTGTAGCAGTTAGCCAAGGTCTGAGCTTCTACGCCCTGACCGGCATCAACCACCAGCAATGCGCCTTCGCAGGCAGCAAGTGAACGAGAAACTTCATACGAGAAGTCCACGTGTCCCGGGGTGTCGATAAAGTTGAGGTGATAAGTTTCACCATTCAGCGCTTTATAATCCAGCGTTACGCTCTGGGCTTTGATGGTGATGCCACGTTCACGCTCGAGATCCATAGAGTCGAGGACTTGAGCGGCCATTTCACGATCAGACAATCCACCGCAGATTTGAATAATACGGTCAGAAAGTGTCGACTTGCCGTGGTCAATGTGGGCAATAATGGAGAAGTTTCTTATGTTCTTCATTTATAGATGATTTTCTCTAATTGATAGCGCTTAAAACTTTTTCATGGACGCAGCATTGTGCTCAACAGCCAAACTGCCCACGCAAATATGGGCGCATCTTACACTGTATGCGGGTTACACGAAAGGATGCGATAGATTTACAACGTTTTACGCGCTGCAAATCGCGAGACTAAAAAATCAATAAACGTACGCACTTTAGGCGTTGGCGTCCTGTCAGCCAGAGTCAACAGATGAATTGCCTTGGGTAGCGGGGAATAATCTGGCAAGACCTGACGCAGTGCGCCTGACTTAATGTCGGCGGCCAGCAAAATCTCAGGCTGCATGATAACACCCAACCCACTAATCGCGGCCCTTCTCAGCGCCTCACCATTGTTCACTGAAAGCGCCAGATTAACCGGCACACAAATGGGTCCGTCAGGGCCATTCAGCAGCCATTCACTACCCGCTAGCGGATGAGCAAAGCCCAGACAGCGGTGATGACTGAGATCTGCGGGTTCATTCAGCGGCACGTTTTCTTTGAGATACTTTGGCGCCGCGCAGATTATTGACCGATAAGGCATTAATGGCCTGGCAATCAATGAGAAAACATTCTGCAATTCACCGATTTTGATCATGACATCGGCACGTTCATCGATCATATCCAGCGGCCTGTCGTTTAAGATCAGGTCAACATTAACGTCTGGATAATCTGCCCGATACTCCTCAAGGATCGGCGAAATAGCATGCACGCCAAATGAAATCGGAGAAATCACCCGCAGCAGGCCTTTTGGCACCGGAGTCTGGCTTTCTGCCATCGCCTCTGCCTGGCTGATATCCACTAAGATCTGTTTACTTTTTCCATAATAAAACGAACCAAACTCAGTCAGGCTTTGTCGGCGAGTAGTCCGATTAAGCAGGCGAACGCCAAGCTGTTTCTCCAGCGACTGGATATGCAAACCTACCATCGTTCCAGTAATTCTCAATTCGCTTGCAGCGGCAGTAAAACTCCCCCGCTCCACTGCCCGAACAAACACCGCCATGCTTTCCAGTTTATCCATACTTTTAAATTTTCCCGCGATTAGCAAGTCTGGCTTGGTAATTATCAAAATATACCGCCGTTTATCTGCGTTTCTCAACCACGTTTAATAAAACGCTTAACCACAGGAGACAACAGATGAAAATTAATCCGCAGCAGTATCAACAGGGGCTTGAAATATTTAACGCGTTATATGGAAACGGTGCCGGGGACGCGCTGAGGAAAGATATGGAGGGATTATGTCCAGATTTCACCGATATTTCGATTGAGTGGGCGATGGGCGGTATTCTCAGCAGACCTGGACTTGCAATCATCACGCGTGAATTGGTCGTCATTGCGGCCTGTGTCACTCTGGGGCACGCCACTCCTCAATTACGCGCGCATGCACAGGCAGCACTCAACGCAGGTGCGACAAAACAGCAAATTATTGAATCAATATTGCAGTTACTTTTCTATGCCGGAGGAGCAGCAGTGAGAAATGCGCTGGTCAGTATTCGCGATATTGTTGGCGAATCTAATTTACAATCCGAATAATATCTTTTTGAACTATTAGATTTATCCCTCACCTTCCTTTAAAAACCCCGAGTTCAGTTTAGGAAAATGCTCATTTACTGGCCGGGGAAAATACCATTAACTAGCTGTTATAAAAAATAAAGTTCTTTGAAGTCATCCAAAATTTAATTATTAAATAATTTAACTGTTTATCCTATTTATGTGCAATCGGTCACAAGGTTAATGTCATGATCAATGAAGGTCGGCTGCTTAGCCGGCATGGCGTTGCAAAAGCAAACTCATGGATTACTATGGTCCTCGCTACTCTATTGATGGTAGCTGGGGCAGTGCAACTTGTGGTTTTGTTAACATTAGGAAAATCAGGCTATTTCGAACAGCACGCTATTATCATGTCTACTATATTTAGTATTTCTCTAGGCACCGTTCTTATTATTTTGCGGCAGTTCATAAAACCAAGACAAATATTTCAACTCTATGAAAATGGAGTGTTAGTTATTTCAAAACCGGATAATAAAAATAAATTCATTCCGTTTGAAATAATAAGTGATATCTATCGTTACCGCTCTGGGAAATACTCTCGAAAAATACTAAATACCATGGCTTTTCGCGAAAGCTCTGACAAACCGTGGTATAAAATATCGCCCAATATCACTCACGCCGATCGTCTCATTGAGGTGATTAAAAACGAACAGTTACTATTGCGTGGCCCGCAGGCGCTGACAACTCTGGCGCATGATGGTGAGGTGGGATTCAGTTATTTAAATGAAAGTACCAGCCGCATTAGACGTTTTCTGCGTGGCAATTTTTTACTGATGGACGAGAAAAAGCTGCGGCTGTCTGCGCGAGCATTAGATTCCGACGATGGGCATCATGTTTCTATCGAAGAGGTGCATTTTGTTAGCGGCGGGAGTAATAGTCAAACTATCAAGCTGTTGGATATGCACGGAAGATCGCTATTTTCGGTGCCCTATACGTCACTGTTTAGCGCCGATCTGTTCATCGCCTTGATAGAACATATGATCCAGAACAGAATTCCGGTACGCAGCTAAATCAAAATACTGCGTACCTTATTTAGCACTTAGCGAGGCAACTCTGTTGACTCTGGCTGGAATCGGAAAGTATTAGGCGGCAAGCCAACTTGTAGGATAACCGGCTGATAGGCTTCTTTCTCGGCAACCCGAGCAGCAAAAAAGCGCGCGACAAGAAAACCAAGAGCACCACCCGCTATTGCGCCAATCAGCGCATAAACGTTAGCTTTTAGCAGTGATTGCAAAACGCCGCCGCCAACAATGACACCAAACAATGGCGTCATGTAAACCAGCAGCGCAGAGCGTAGCATTGCCCCTTCGGTGATCCCCAGTTCAACTTTCTGACCCGGTTCCAACGGTTCGGCACTGCTCACCTGCAAGTTATGCTCGGTTTGCGGTCCCAGTTCGTTAAGCACGCGGGAACCACAGCCCGATCTCGAATGACAGCTGCTGCAACCTGCCTGCGTTTCACAGCGCAGTTCAGCAACACCGTTTTGCCACGAAACTACAGTGGCCCATTCTTTCATCATCGCGGCTATCCTACTCATTACGCAAAATTGCAGACTATTTATTGTCCGGAGAAGACAATACTATCAGAAATTCGTTTGGCTGTGGAAGGCGGTATCTCGCCGACGACGGTTATCTCGTTGCCATTACGAATATCAGTAACCACAGTTCTTCTGCCCTGCCGAACTATCTGCTCAGAAGTCGGGTCAGTGGTCGCATTCACATTAACAGAGAAACTAAACAATCCATCGCTATACAGTCTTGATTCAATATTAACCGGCAGATTAGGCAAGGTTCGTTTGCTGCGAGACACTTCTTTCACACCTTCTGGCAGCCATTTCGGCTCCCAGGCAAACTGTGCCTGACTTGAGTCTGGAACGCTCAACAACGGCGGTAAACTCGCCTTGTCAAGACCGTTGAAAGCCTCGGCTACGCCCGGATCGACGGTTGCAGAAATAACCCGAAACTGCTCCAGGGTATCACCATCTTTATCAAGCAAGTCAACGCGCAGAGGCAGCTTGTCTTGTTCATCTATCCAGATAATATAGCTGAATCGCGTACCATCGCGTGAAACGACGCGGATAACCTGGCTGATGCGATCCGCAGCTCGCGCACGACCTACCGCAATAAAATCGTAGTATTTAGAAAGTGTTGTGATGTCACTAAACGCCAGCTCCGGTAAGGAATCAACAATATGATCCCCAGTCAGGCTAAAAGGCTGGACTCCGGTTTCAAAATAGCTAATGTCGTTACCACGTTGCACAACTTCGCGACGAGGGCCGTCCATCAAAAGCAGATCACCGTACTGAGTTGCTTTCGATTTTGCGTGGCGATAGCGATATGAATCAATGCCTTGCTTGGTGATGCTGATAAAGGCAATTTCATAATTCAATGATTGACTGGCAGAGCTCATCTGTTGCAATAACGCCTCGGGAGAGGGTTGAGTCTCAGCCGAGGCGGTATGTGTAGCGAGCAAACTGCATGTCAGTAGCGAAACGGCGTACCAAATTTGCTTCATTACTGCGTTTGCGTTCCTAATGACTGGTTACCAGGGACCTGAAGGGCAGCCTGCTGCGGCGCAACGGAATCCAACTGAATTTGATCAGTGTGCAATCTACGTTGCAACTCATAGTCCTGCAAAATAGCATTAACACGTTGACGTTGCTGTTGCATATCTTGCGGGCCAGCTGACGTACTGCCTTCATTTGGCACACCAAAACTGACAGGAGATGCTTTGCCCATCATCGGCAGTGTATTGAATGCCGGAGTTTCAGGGGATGCAGGGTTAACACCAGACTGACCATAATGCTGCACGCCAACGATAACGGCCAATGACACACACGCGGCCACGCCAATCTGAGTTATCTGGCTCGCCCATGGACGGGCCTTGTGCCAGAAAGGCATCTTCTGCCAGGTATGCGGCATAGGTTGCGATTCTTTTGCTGCACCAGGTACAAGCTTGGCAGGTTCATTTGCCAAAGCAGCAGCCACTCTGTCTGCGATATCCAGATGTACAACAGTTCCCATATCACCGCGGATTGAATCACGGATCAGGTGATAACTCTGCCAACTTTCCTGAAGCTTTTTATCTCTTGAAAGCGAACTCAACAGTTCGGAATCAAGGGCTTCACCATCCATCAGAGCCGAAAGCTTTTCTTTCTGCATGCCGTAGTACCCTTTAAGTGTCCGCCATCGCTAACGCTGGATTAACGGTTGAACTTTATTATCAATCGCTTCTCGAGCACGGAATATACGGGATCTTACCGTGCCCACCGGGCAATCCATGATGGCCGCTATCTCTTCATAGCTCAAACCATCCAACTCCCTGAGAGTAATTGCCATGCGCAAATCTTCAGGAAGCGCTTCAATAGTCCGAAAAACAATCTGTCTCAGTTCCTCTGACAACATTAAGTTCTCAGGGTTCGAAATTTCTTTTAACGCGCCGCCATTTTCGAAGTTTTCAGCTTCGTTGGCATCGACATCACTCGAAGGAGGACGACGACCCTGCGCAACTAAATAGTTCTTGGCCGTGTTAACGGCAATACGGTATAGCCACGTATAAAAAGCGCTGTCGCCACGGAACGAGTCTAGTGCACGATAGGCTTTTATAAAGGATTCTTGAACCACATCAGGCACATCGCCTTGCGGAACGTAGCGGGAAACAAGGCTCGCCACTTTATGCTGGTAGCGGACAACCAGTAAATTGAACGACTTCTGATCACCCTTCTGGACCCGCTCGACCAGAACCTGATCTGCTAACTGCTCGCTCATTCGAGGTAATCTCTCCCCAAAGCTATCTCCACGCTATAAGTCGTACCGCCAGCTATCATCATTATTTTCCTGAGCAAGTACCTGCTTGGAGTTCAAACAGAATGTTAAGTTCCATAAAACACAAAGTTTTTAAACTGATAGTTGTGCACGTGGCTTTCGCCAATCCATTTAGGCTAACATGAATTTCCCTCTTCTTCTGCAAACATCATACGATATGCAACCTTCATCAGACTTTGTTAGTGATGTATTGATTATTGGAAGTGGTGCGGCAGGCTTGTCACTCGCTTTACGCCTTGCAGACCACTGTAAAGTCACCGTTCTAAGCAAAGGACCACTAAACGAAGGTTCTACCTTTTATGCCCAGGGCGGCATTGCGGCCGTCTTTGATGAAACTGACAGTATCAGTTCTCACGTTGACGATACGCTTATTGCTGGCGCAGGCCTGTGTAATAAAGAAGCCGTCGAATTCATTGCCAGCAACGCCAAACACTGCGTTGAATGGCTGATCAACCAGGGCGTGCTCTTTGATATTGAGACCGGCAATAAAACGGACGAGCGTTATCACCTGACTCGAGAAGGGGGCCACAGCCATCGCCGCATTCTCCATACCGCTGATGCTACTGGTAAAGAAGTAGAAACCACGTTAGTGGGGAAAGCAAGGTCCCATCCCAATATTAGCGTAAAAGAGCGATTTAACGCGGTTGATTTAATTACCTCAAGCAAACTCGGACTACCCGGCACTCAGCGCGTGGTCGGGGCTTATGTCTGGAATCGAGATATTGAGCAGGTTGAAACATTGCGCGCCAAAGCCGTTGTTTTAGCCACTGGCGGGGCGGCGAAAGTTTATCAATACACCACGAATCCAGATGTTGCCTCTGGGGATGGTATCGCCATGGCCTGGCGCGCAGGATGTCGCGTTGCCAATCTCGAATTCAATCAGTTTCATCCCACCTGCCTGTTTCATCCGCAGGCGCGCAATTTCCTGCTGACTGAGGCATTGCGTGGGGAAGGCGCCTATCTTAAACGGCCTGACGGCACACGCTTTATGCCTGACTTTGATTCACGAGGCGAGTTAGCTCCGCGTGACGTGGTGGCGCGTGCTATTGATCATGAAATGAAACGCCTGGGTGCAGACTGCATGTATCTGGATATCAGCCACCGTCCGCCAGAATTCATCAAGCATCATTTTCCGATGATTGACGAAAAGCTGCTCTCACTGGGTATTGACCTGACTCGCGAGCCAATCCCAATTGTTCCTGCGGCACATTATACCTGCGGCGGCGTGATGGTTGATCAACACGGCAGAACCGATCTTGATGGTCTTTATGCCATTGGCGAAGTGAGCTATACCGGATTGCACGGCGCGAATCGGCTGGCCTCTAACTCTTTATTAGAGTGCCTGGTTTACGGCTGGTCTGCTGCGGAAGATATTCTGAAACGCCTGCCACAAACTAAAATGCCGAAAAGCTTACCGGCCTGGGATGAGAGTAAGGTTGACGATTCAGACGAGAAAGTGGTGATTCAGCATAACTGGCACGAGCTGCGGCTCTTTATGTGGGACTACGTCGGTATTGTGCGCACCACCAAACGCCTGGAGCGCGCACTGCGGCGTATCAATACCTTACAGCATGAAATTGACGAGTATTACGCGAATTTCAGGATCTCAAACAACTTACTCGAGTTGCGTAATCTGGTGCAAGTTGCTGAATTAATTGTACGTAGCGCGATGGCGAGAAAGGAAAGCCGTGGATTACACTTTACCCTCGACTACCCTGACTTGCTTGAAGACCCGCAACCGACAATCCTGCAACCCTGATTTTTACTCATAGAAATAAGGAAAAATCAGGAAAAAATCAGTAGTTCAGATAAAAATCAGCAATCAGTTCTCTAAACTCCGCGCTGTAGACGTTAAGCTGCTCGCGGAGTGCCAGCTCATGATAAAGCGTTTCTTGCGGTTGTTTAGCCAGCGCCAACAGCATGCGATTCAATGGCTTACCCGGGCGGTCACGAATATCTACCCGCGCCTGAGTATGCCAATCTTGCTGCTGCGCCGCCTTTTCAAAGGCCAGCCCGATTTCGTAAGGTAATACGACGCAAAAAGTACCGTTCGGCGTGATTAGCTGCCCAGCGCAGCGCAATAAGGCATCATGAGTTAATGTTTCGGTATAGCGTGCCGCGTTACGCGCTTCATCACGACAGGCAACTGCCGATTCAAAATAAGGCGGATTACTGACGATTAAATCGTATTGCCGAGCACTGCGTTGAGTAAAAAGATTGATGTCTTCGGCAAATACTTTCAGCCGTGACAACCAGGGAGATTCGGCAAAGTTTTCGCTGGCCTGCCCGGCGGCATCGTTTTCAAGCTCGACGGCATCAACCAAAACGTGTTCAGAGGTTCGCTGAGCAAGCATCAAGGCGACCAGTCCTGTTCCGCTGCCGATATCCAGAATGCGTGAAGCCTGTTTTACCGGAGCCCAGGCACCGAGCAGTACGCCGTCGGTTCCGACCTTCATCGCACAGCGATCGTGGGCGACAAAAAATTGTTTAAAAGTAAACCCGTTACGGCGCAAAGGCTTGTTGGCTGCGGCTTCTGTCACTACGCTTTCCTGTGATATTCACCCGAGATTCGGGGTATTAATGGCATAATGGCGTAAGCATAAGACAAAGCATTGCCGAGTAAAAGCGAGCCTTTACGCTTAAATAGGTGAAGATCGCGGCCAACACGTCTATAATCGGCGCCCCAAGTAGAGGTAGACCATGACTGTAACGAATTTTTCCGAACTCGAACTCGATGAACGCTTGATCGAAGCACTGACCGAAAAAGGCTATAGCCGCCCGACTGCTATTCAGGCAGAGGCCATTCCGCCCGCGATGGACGGACGCGACGTGTTGGGTTCGGCGCCTACCGGCACCGGCAAGACCGCAGCATTTCTGTTGCCTGCGCTGCAACACCTGCTGGACTTTCCGCGTAAAAAGTCTGGTCCACCACGTGTATTGATTTTGACACCAACGCGCGAACTGGCCATGCAGGTTGCTGATCAGGCCCGTGAGCTCGCTGCACACACCGATTTAGATATCGCCACCATTACCGGTGGTGTCGCTTATATGAACCACGCTGAAGTTTTCAGCGAGAATCAGGATATCGTCGTCGCCACCACCGGACGTTTACTTCAGTATATTAAAGAAGAAAACTTCGACTGCCGCGCGATTGAAACGCTTATCCTCGATGAAGCCGACCGCATGCTCGACATGGGCTTTGCTCAGGATATCGAAACTATCTCTGCCGAAGCTCGCTGGCGCAAACAGACGTTGCTGTTCTCTGCAACGCTTGAAGGCGAAGCGATTCGTGAATTTGCGGAGCGCATCCTGACCGAGCCGGTTGAGATTGAAGCTGACCCGTCACGCCGCGAGCGCAAGAAAATCTTGCAGTGGTACTATCGCGCCGATGATTTGAAGCATAAAACCGCTCTGCTGTGCCATTTGCTCAAGCAAGAAGATGTCACCAAGTCCGTTATCTTTGTGCGTAAACGTGAGCGTGTGCACGAGCTGGTTGCCTGGCTGCGTGAAGCGGGGATCAACTCCTGCTATCTGGAAGGCGAGATGGTTCAGGTCAAACGTACCGAAGCGGTTAAACGCATGGTTGAAGATCGTGTTAACGTGCTGGTTGCGACCGATATCGCCGCGCGCGGTCTTGATATCAATGACATCAGCCACGTATTCAACTTCGATATTCCATTGACCGCAGATACCTACCTGCACCGCATTGGCCGTACCGGTCGCGCGGGACGCAAAGGCACCGCGATTTCTCTGGTAGAAGCGCATGACCACTTGCTGCTGGGTAAAATTGAGCGTTATCTCGACCAGCCGCTGAAATCTCGCGTCATCGACGAGTTACGTCCTGCAACTAAAGCTCCTAGCGCGAAAACGACCGGTAAACCTTCCAAGAAGGTGCTGGCCAAGCGTAAAGAGAAGCAGAAGCAAGAGAGCGAGAAATCCAAGGTTAAGGTTAAAGTGCGTCATCGCGATGCTAAAAACGTCGGCAAGCGTCGTAAGCCGAATACCGAAGCAAGCTAATTTGCCCGATAAAATGCGAACTATTAAAGACCCTGCCAAACGGCGGGGTTTTTTATTTTAGAAGCTAACCAGTTTTAGAGACTAATAGTTTTTAGAGATTAATAGTTTTTAGAGATTAATAACGCAAAGAGAGGCAGTAAAAAAAATCCCGGCCGTATTGGGATAGCCGGGACGCGCAATTTTAGCGCTAACACCAATGGAATGACTCAAAACTGCGTAGACCCAGTAAAGATAAATAATGCCTTGCGCTAACGCTATGATAGATAAATGATTTAAACCTGAAGTTATTCTGATAATGCCGGATCAGAGAAGATTAGTCTGAGCAAAATCTGAGTTTTGGCTGTTAGATAACGTGATTGCTGTACACAGTGATGAAAGCAGAATGATAAAACCCCATTCAGACAAGGAGACAGTATCCCTGTCGAGCCTGAAAAGGTAAGCTACGCGAATTGAAAATACGGATAGATGGAGAGCGCTTATGGCGGCCCCGCTCACCTGGCACGATGTGATTGGCCAGGAAAAACAGCAGAATTACTTTGTGGATACCCTTAAATTTGTCGCCGCCGAGCGTGCAGCGGGCAAAACAATTTATCCCCCGCAGGAAGAGGTTTTCAACGCTTTCCGCTCCACAGAATTCTCTCAGGTGAAAGTCGTGATACTGGGGCAAGACCCCTATCATGGCCCGAATCAGGCTCATGGATTGTCCTTTTCGGTTAAACCGGGGATCCCCGCGCCGCCTTCGCTGGTGAATATCTATAAAGAACTGGCGACCGATATTCCCGGTTTTGTACGTCCAAACCATGGCTATTTGCAAAGCTGGGCCGAACAGGGCGTGCTGCTGCTTAATACCGTGCTAACCGTAGAAGCAGGCCAGGCGCATTCTCATGCCAAACTGGGTTGGGAAACCTTTACCGATAAGGTGATCGCAATGCTGAATACGCACCGTGAAGGCGTTATTTTCCTGCTCTGGGGCTCTCATGCGCAGAAGAAAGGCAGCATTATTGACCCTGTTCGCCATCGAGTATTAAAAGCTCCCCACCCTTCTCCACTGTCGGCTCATCGCGGATTTCTGGGATGCCAGCATTTCTCGACCGCAAACCAACTGCTTGAAGAGCAAGGTCTGACGCCTATTGATTGGATGCCTAAACTGCCAGAATAACGTTTGCAGTGGCTTGATTTGCAGACTTAATAAATAGCAAAAAGGCACCCGAGGGTGCCTTTAGCGTTTGCTCAATAGCGTTTCAGACAGAGGCGTTAACTTAAGCTTTCGCTTTAGAAACAGCAACCATCGCCGGGCGCAGCAAACGACCGTTAAGCGTATAGCCCTTTTGCATCACCATCAGGACATGGTTCGGCTCAATCTCTTCAGACTCCAGCAGAGTCATCGCCTGATGCAGTTCAGGGTTAAACGGAACATGAACGTCAGCAACCACTTCCAGACCAAACTTGCGTACCGCATTGATCAGGGATTTCAGGGTCAGATCAACACCTTCAATCAGGGAAGTCAGTTCAGTATTGGATTTGTCAGCCAGATCCAGAGCGCGTTCCAGGTTATCAATCACCGGCAGCAGCTCACCAGAGAACTTCTCAAGGGCAAATTTATGCGCTTTTTCGATGTCCAGCTCGGTACGACGACGAATATTTTCGATTTCAGCCTTCGCACGCAGCAAACTGTCACGCTCGCGTTGTTGAGCTTCTTTCAGCTCAGCTTCCAGCTCGGCAATACGTGCATCACGCGGGTCAACGACGTCAGCCGCTTCAGTTTCCGCATGCAGCTCTTGTTCTTGATTCAATTCATCCGAGGCTTGCTCGTTAGGCGTCTTATGTTCTTTACTACTCATGGATATCTCCGCGTTTTAGCTTTAGTCTTGCTAGTTGGCTTATTATGGGGATCAAAACCGGGGATTCAAGGCCTGTTATCTCATTTACAAGCCATACTCCAGGTGTCATACATGCGGTTTCGAGGATAACCATAGCAATGAATAAAAAATTTGAGTGTATCGGGATTGTTGGACATCCTCGCCATCCTTCCGCTCTGGCTACCCATGAGATGCTTTATCACTGGCTGATATCCAAAGGACATCAGGTGATTGTCGAGTCTCAGGTGGCGCAGGAGCTGTCTCTGGAGAATGCCCAAACCGGTACGCTGGAAGAGATTGGTGAACTGGCGGATTTAGCCGTAGTCGTTGGCGGCGATGGGAATATGCTCGGTGCGGCCAGGGTTTTAGCACGCCATGACATTAAAGTGATTGGTATTAACCGTGGAAATTTGGGATTCCTGACAGATTTGGATCCCGACAACGCTTTGCAGCAGCTTGATGATGTTCTTAAAGGAGAATACATCAGCGAACAGCGCTTCCTGCTTGAGGCAATGGTGCGCAACGGTGAAAAACAGTGCTGTGTCAGTACGGCTATCAACGAAGTTGTGCTTCATCCGGGCAAAGTCGCGCACATGATTGAATTCGAAGTGTATATCGACGATCGTTTCGCTTTTTCCCAGCGTTCCGATGGCCTGATTATCTCGACGCCAACCGGTTCGACAGCCTATTCGCTGTCTGGCGGTGGTCCAATCCTGATGCCGACCTTAGATGCCATCGCGCTGGTGCCAATGTTCCCGCACACTCTGTCGGCACGACCGCTGGTGATTAACAGCACCAGTACGATTTGTCTGCGTTTTTCACACATGAGTATCGATCTCGAAATCACTTGTGACTCGCAAATTGCTCTGCCTATTCAGCAGGGTGAAGAGGTCATTATCAGGCGAAGTGATTATCACCTGAACCTGATACATCCAAAAGACTATAGCTATTTCAACACGTTGAGCACTAAATTAGGCTGGTCTAAAAAATTATTCTGATTTTTTTATGAATTAACAGGATCAGGGCTTTACTGTATATAAAACCAGTTTATACTGTACGAAATTACAGGTCTGTTGTTATATACAGGAAGGTGATCATGCTAGCGCAATTAACCATCAATAACTTTGCCATTGTTCGCGAGTTAGAAATTGATTTTCATGCGGGTATGACAGCAATAACCGGCGAAACCGGTGCAGGTAAATCCATCGCCATCGATGCTCTGGGTCTCTGTTTAGGCAGCAGAGCAGATGGCAATGCTGTCCGTTTAGGCACCAGTCGAGCCGATGTATGCGCGCGCTTCACGCTGGCAGACACACCTTCTGCAAAACAATGGCTCATCGATAATCAGCTCGATGAAGGCCAGGACTGCATTTTGCGCCGTACTATTAGTGCAGACGGCCGCTCTCGCGGCTTTATCAACGGCACGCCGGTTCCGCTGTCACAGCTGCGCGAACTTGGGCATCATCTGATTCAGATCCACGGCCAGCATGCTCACCAGATGCTGGTTAAGCCTGAGCATCAAAAACATTTACTCGATGCCTATGCTGCCCAGTCTTTCCTCCTGTCGCAGATGCGCACTGCATACCAAAACTGGCATCAAAGCTGCCGCCTGCTGGCACACTTTCAACAGCAGGTCAGTGAACGCGAATCTCGCCGTCAACTGCTGCAATATCAGCTGAAAGAGCTGAATGAGTTTGCTCCACAGCAGGGTGAATACGAGCAAATTGATGAAGAATATAAGCTATTGGCCAATAGCGGACAGTTGCTGTCTCTCAGCCAGAGTGCCCTGTATTTACTCAGCGACGGTGAAGATCAAAACATCAGTAGTTTGCTCTATACCGCCAAGAATAAATTGACCGAGCTGGCAGAGCTTGACCCAAAAATGAATGACCTGATCATCATGCTTGATGATGCATCAATCCAAATTAGCGAAGCTAGCGACGAATTACGTCATTACAGCGAAAGGCTGGAAATGGACCCGAATCGCTTGTTCGAACTGGAGCAGCGTCTTTCGCGTCAGATGGCTCTGGCACGAAAACACCATGTTACTGCCGAAGAACTGCCTGAGTTACATCGCCAGCTGCTCGAAGAACAAAAAGCGCTGGACGATCAGGAAACTAATCAGGCTGAACTGAGTGAAGCAGTGCAGGTTCATCATCAACAGGCGATTGAGATTGCTCGTGCACTGCACGATCAACGCCAGCATTTTGCTAATGAGCTAACCCAGCTTATTACCCAAAGCATGCAAACCCTCTCAATGCCTCACGGTAAATTTAATATTCAGGTACAGTTTGTGCCCGAGAATTTAAGCATTGAAGGCGCCGACCGTATCGAGTTCCAGGTCACGACTAACCCAGGCCAACCGTTGCAGGCTCTGGCAAAAGTGGCGTCAGGCGGTGAGCTTTCCCGTATCGCGTTGGCGATTCAGGTAATTACCGCACAGAAAATGGAAACGCCGGCGCTAATTTTTGATGAAGTCGATGTCGGTATCAGTGGCCCAACCGCTGCAATTGTCGGTAAACTACTGCGCCAGCTAGGTGAGTCTACACAGGTAATGTGTGTAACCCACTTACCTCAGGTTGCCGGTTGCGGACATCAGCACTATTTTGTCAGCAAAGAAACTGACGGTGAAGTAACTGAAACTCAAATGAATCGGTTGGATAAAAAAGCACGTTTGCAGGAGCTAGCCCGTCTGTTAGGTGGGAGTGAAGTGACAAGGAACACCCTTGCCAACGCAAAAGAGTTGTTAGCGGCGTAAAAACCTCAACTTTTTTACATTTCTGCGGTCATACTGGTGCCCTGCAAAGGTTTCAAACTGATGAAAGGTCGATTATCATCGGCATCTTATGCCCTAAAGGAATGTAAAGACTATGCGCTGTAAAACGCTAACTGCCGTCGCTGGAGCACTACTGATGCTGACTGCCGGTTGTTCCACTCTTGAGAAGGTAGTTTATCGTCCTGATATCAATCAGGGAAACTACCTGGCTCCTGCTGATGTACAGAAGATCCACACCGGTCTGACCAAGCAACAGGTTGCTTATATCCTGGGTACTCCAATGTTGGATGATCCATTCGGCAACAACACATGGTTCTACGTGTTCCGTCAGGAACCAAGCCATGCGGGCGTGACTCAGCAAACGCTGACTCTGACCTTTAACGAGGCGGGCGTGTTAGTTAACATCGTTAACAAGCCAAAGCTGGATAACCAGTAACCCTGAACTTTCCGAACTGATGCTCATCGGCACCAGATTCGGATCCTTTTCAGGGTAAAAAAATAAGGCGCTCATAGCGCCTTATTTTTTAGAACGTTCAGCTCTGATTCTACGAAGCTCTTTCGGATCGGCAATCAATGGCCGATATATTTCTACCCGATCACCGTCATTAACGACGTCACTCAGCTTTACTGGTCGGCTGTAGATACCCAATTTGTTACTTTTCAAATCGATCTCACGGCGCAACTCCAGTAATCCAGAAGCCTGAATTGCCTGCTCAACACTGCTGCCCTCTTCGAGACGAACCGTTTTCAGATACTGACGCTCAGGCAAGGCGTAAACCACCTCAACGGAAACTTCAGGCACTGTAAACCTCTTTAGCACGCGCGGTAAAAGCCTGAACCATACTGCCTGCCAGCTCTTTGAAGATTTTACCGAAAGCCAACTCAATCAGCATATTGGTGAACTCAAAATCCAGGTTCAGCTCAACTTTACAAGCCTCAGGGCTTAACGGCGTAAAATTCCAGCCTCCCATTAGTTTGCGGAATGGCCCATCGACAAGCTGCATATCAATGCTCTGATTGCTGGTTAACGTATTTTTAGTGGTAAAGGTTTTGCTGATACCCGCTTTTGCTACATCAACAGCTGCGGTCATGGTGTTATCAGTTTTATCCAATACGCGACTTCCCGTGCAGCCAGGAAGAAATTTAGGATAAGCATCCACGTCGTTTACCAGTGAGTACATCTGTTCAGCGCTGAAGGGGACGAGCGCAGAACGGCTTATATGAGGCATATCATTTTCCAAGTGTCATAAAACATACAGATCATATCATTTATCGCTTCTGCGGCAAAAATCTCACGGCAGATACCGCACAAGCTGTGAAAAACAGCCTCTCTAAACCTTCGGGGGATTTCATTCGGCAATGCTTACAGTATAATAAGTGTCACTATGACAAAGAAAAAAGCACATAAACCCGGTTCCGCAACCATTGCAATGAACAAACGCGCACGCCATGAATATTTTATCGAAGATGAAATTGAGGCTGGTATTTCTTTGCAAGGATGGGAAGTAAAATCACTGCGTGCAGGCAAAGCCAACATTGCTGATAGTTATGTGACCTTCAGAGACGGGGAAGCTTTCCTGTTTGGTGCGACCATTACACCGCTGAACGTTGCTTCAAGTCATGTTGTCTGCGAGCCGATGCGTACCCGTAAACTCTTAATGAACAGACGTGAACTTGATAAGCTGTTCGGTAAGGTAAACCGCGATGGCTATACGGTAGTTGCTCTCTCAATGTATTGGAAAAACGCCTGGACTAAAGTCAAAATCGGCTTGGCCAAGGGTAAACAAGATCACGACAAACGCGACACCGCCAAAAATCGCGAATGGGCAGTAGATAAAGCACGTATTATGAAGAGCGCTAAACGTTAAGTCTCTGGCTTATCGGGGTAAACTTCTGATATACTGCTAACAGTTCTTTGGGGCTGATTCTGGATTCGACGGGATTTGCGAAACCCAAGGTGCATGCCGAGGTGCGGAGGCCTCGTAAAAAACCGCAAAAAAAATAATTGCAAACGACTCGCAATTCGAATCTGCTGCTTTAGCAGCTTAATCAGTCTAATACACTGAAGGTTCCCTTTCTCCCTAGCCTCCGCTCTTAGGACGGGGATCAAGAAAGGTCAAACCCAAAAGAGCTCGCGTGGACATCCTGCCTGGGGTGAAAGCGTTAAAACCAATCAGGCTAGTTTGTTAGTGGCGTGTCCGTCCGCAGTTAACAGGCGAATGTAATGACAGGACTAAGCATGTAGTGCCAACGGCGTAGTAATTTCGGACGGGGGTTCAAATCCCCCCAGCTCCACCAAATTAGATAGGACAGTGGCCGGACAAACTCATATAAACCAGTAAGTTATGAGGGAGGCAAGGACTTAGCACTGACACCATCGAGACAGAAAAGGATACGTAAAAGATACGCGGATCCTTTGAAGGAAAGAACCTCTGTTTAGGCAGAGGTTTTTTTTCGCCTAAATTATGGGGCAGTCGTCAAATTCATCAGTACAGGCATCATTGATGATATGCGTCACCACACCCCATATGATAGTTACGCTTCCCTCTAAATCGCGATTACTTATCAGTCGAACCTCCTCGGGATTGTCCAACGACTTGAGGCGCGTTACCGTACCGGTCTTAAGACGCTTAACCTCAAACTCTCCCTCGTGGTCAACAATCACCAGGCTACCGTCTACCGGTTTTATTGCCGGATCGATAAGCAGCATTGTGCCGGAATTGATGTGCATTCCATAGTATCGCTCTGCAATATACAGGCAGGAAGCCGGACCGGTGCAGTTACAGACTTTGTTCAGATCGATAAGCGTTAAGACATAGTCGCTTGCAGGTGATAGAATCCCATGATATCTCCTTACTTTATGTAACCCATGTTTTTCAGGAAATAGCTCTTACTCTCACCCTCTTGATCAGGGTAATTACGAAAGAAACCCTGATAGTGCGTTATCCATTTATTGGCTTCTTGAAGTGACCAGAAGTGGTTAACCTTCATTAACTCAGCAACAAATCGCCCCGTTGTAACACCCTACCCTCTTTTGGGAGACTGCATGACACTGCTGATAAACGCACCTTTAATGTCTGAATATCGGGGCATATAAACCTCACAAAAATACTGTTCATGCATACATAGTATTCATGAGGAATCGATCGGCGCAACCGATCGATTTATAAATATCGATCGGTTATACCCATTGGAATATTAAGCTTATGTAGAGGAAGATCTCCAAGCCTCTGATAATAAAGAAGATTATTCTTGTTTTACTCATCGCCTTGGTGATTATGGTCGGGCTGGTTTAGTGGGCAATGAAGTCAGGCGCGGATGATTCGAAAGACGATTACCGATTATTTATCTTCCCCTTCCAGAGTTATCAATCTCATCTTAATTTCATCCAGTCTTGACCAGCACTCTTGAACCACCTTTATGAGTGGAGGAATTAATTAGTCACATAACGGAATTAAGTATTTTTTCTCGTTCAATCATTCAAGATCTCGATGCTGGATAGTAACCGATCGCTAAACACCGAACTCTCCATAGATGTAGACAGGCTCGCATTTTCATAAAAAATATATCTTGCCTCGATTTAATAATCATAATGGAAGCAGGAAAGTGCTTAGATTGTTTATCCACTTAGTAGGCTACTATAGCTTAGTAACAATAATAAATACAGCATCTTTAATGCAATCAACAAGCCCCAGATAGCATTTAAATAGTTGATTTTACTATAGTTATTTTTTTATTTTCTGGTGAGATCTCCTGGAGGCTTGGGCGTAAAAATTAAAGCTCACATAAATGATATCGTAGTTAGAAACGTATCTAGCTTGACTTGTTTTACGCTATAAACAATTATTAATCATCAGCTAAACTTTCTATTTTAAAGCATGAAGTGATATATTATGTTAAAAGTATTAGGCCATTTCTCAAACAAGGAAGTTAAACCTTTCGATCTATCCCGATTCGAAAGCCTTGGGGATAATTGTGAATTTGGATTTTTTCTTAGACAGGCAGGGGATGAGAGAAGTTCTTTTTTTAGATGGGTATACGTTCCAGATTATTCAAAAATGGTTCTTTTCTTTAGGAGCAGACTATCAAACCCGTTTAACTTATATCACCTTCTACCGCTGCAAGATCACATGGTACAAACATCAAAATATAAATTTGGATATCACTCCGAGATGCAAAGTTTAATTAGTGATGGCAAACGTAGTTTCTATGTTGATAAGGATAGAATGAAAGCCGTTTACCTTCACGAGCAGGGAAAAGTAAAATATCTTAGAGAAAAATTATTATACACCCTTAAAAATGAAGATAAAATTTTTGTCGTTAAGACCCCCAATAACTCGCAGGGATCTGAAATAAAATCTCTCGCAAAAGAAATTGGAAAGTTAGGTGATTGCAAGTTACTAAGAGTTATGTCTACAAACAAAAAAAGGAAGATATCAAGTGTTAGAAAGGTGAACAAAACGCTTTATTATGGATATATAGATAAGTTTGCACATTATGACACCTCAAACATTGTCTCTTTTGATTGTTGGATGTCTACGTTAAAAGAGGCCAACAGGGTAATAAAATAAAGTGCCCGTTAATTTAAACTAGGTTTATGTAATGTATTATCAAAAGGATGCTTTTTGATGTCTGAAATAACACGCTCAACAGATGGGAAGCATATGAATAACAACCAATCGTTATTAGTATGCTCGGTGATTATATTTTCAGTAATTGTCGCGGCACTTTCGCCATCATTTTTATTTAATTATGCATTTTTAGATGATTACTCTTTGTTGCAGCAAGTAATTAATGGTAAGTATCAAGGAATGGCTTGGGATGTTATGTCTGGCCGCCCTGGCTATGCACTCTTGCGTTACCTAGCGTTCGAAGTATCAACAGGCCTAGAATCTTTCGAAATACTGCGTTTTATATCCTGCTTAATGGTATCTGTGCTTGGAGTGTATATTTTCTTCTTCCTTAACCGCAAATCAATTCTTTCTGACAGATATGAAAGGGTAATTTTATCACTTTCTATTTGTTTGATTCCTAGCTTCCAGCTTTACGTATCTTGGGTAACATGTTTCCCTTTCACGCTGTCAGCAATACTCTCCCTTGCTTCATATGATGCACTTACCTCCAGACAAATTAAAAATGGAGTGGTTAGATATTTATTATCAGCCGCTCTCATAATAACTTCTTTTTCAATCTACCAGCCTGCCGCTATGTGCTTCTTATCCTTTGTTTTTATTGACAATTGCTTATCAAATAAAGAACTGGTTTTCAGTAAGTTGGTCTCATCTTTTTTCATAACCCTTACCGGCATGATCTCTGGTCTGGTGATGGCGAAGTTCATTCCGGTTTTCATTTATGGAAAAACACTTGAACGAGCTTCATTCACTCATGATCTCTTAGAAAAACTAAGCTGGTTTATAAACAAGCCTCTTCTTTTTGCATTAAGCAATTTCTCTATTACACCCTCAACATGGTATACCATAATTAGTACGATAGTTATCGCAGTTGGATTATATTCCTTGACCAAAGGTGTTGATGTAGCAAAGAAAACGATATTATCACTTATATTATTTGTTGGCAGTTTCACCCTAAATTTAGCAGTTTCAGAAAACTGGGCCGCTTATAGAACATTAATAGGAATGTCTATCATTGCAACATCCTTGTTTGTGCTTGGGTTGCTATGGATTGCTTCTAAATTAAATACCTTTAGAAACGCCGTATTAATATCCCTTACCTTTATTATAATTGTTACAAGCCAATATAATATTACAAGAGGTTTTGTTATTACCCAGAAGGGAGAGTTACAGGCACTGGCTAGTGAACTTTCTAATAAAGTAGCCAAAGACTACACAGGGAAAGTGATGCTTGATATTTCTAATCCAACCTTTTTTGCGTTTGAAAAACTTCAAGTAAGTGACGAGTTTGGTAACATATCATCTGCGGCTGCTTGGGCTTTGCCAGGAATGGTGGATTACCTTAGAGTGGTTAAAGGATTTAACTTTATCATGCCTTTCGACCCAATCGTTTCTTCCAATAATCCTTGCAAAGGTGAGTGTATAGTTATTAAAAGTAGCGATGCGTTAAGAAAAGCATCCACTTTATACTAACATATAAATACAACCATTAACTCACCTATTATTTGGGGTGAGTTAATGTAATGTTGTGATTTTATAAACACCTTATTATGACACAACGACTATCATTGGTATACGTTTAAGTATATCTCACAAAAAACAGATTAAATAAAACCTTATTAATAATATACTTAGATTTTTTTTCAAATCCCCCCAGCTCCACCAAATAAGTTTTCGGCTATTACCAGATAAGGCCTTAAACGCAGAAAAAGCCCGCATCCCCAAAGGTTGCGGGCTTTTTTGTGTCTGCGAGACAGCCCAATTCATTCCTGGTGTACTCACCGTCTATCAGGCTATCTTTAAGCATGAGCTACGATGTAGTCCAAAATCGTTGGTCTATTTATGTAGGAGTCCATAACACACCACCGCGAACTCTTTCTAATCGAAATTTCAATAAATGAGTAATATAACTCTCATAAAATCCAAAAAAACCCATTAATGAGTAAAGTTAGTTACATTAGTGATTTTTAGCACTTCGGCATTTTCCTTCGTTATATAGCATATGCATGATCAAAACTTTCTCTATTAGTAGAGGTTCGGCTCAGTATCTTATTGAGATCAAATAATGAGTGTTAAAGGTTATGCTAAATAGAATACAGCCAGTAAATTGGTCGGGCTCAAAGAGAGATTACAAAAGAGAGGTGTTCCGAAACAAATAATTGATATGCCATCAATCGGATTTAACTATATACCAAAGAAATTGAAAAAGTGGGGCCTATAATGAAATCGCCAGAGAAAAAAATCGAATCGGCAAAAGAAACTATTACCAGGCTTCGTGAATTAAATAATGCCGCACATAATAAAATTAATCTCTCGAAAGATGCTGTAGATAATAATAATGAAATTGTATTGGAAACAAAAAGCCCCCGTAGGAGAGCATCTAGTATACCTAAAGCGGCGAGCGCGTTTGAGCGTAATGATGCAAGGAACAAGATTATGAAGTTATTGTTACTTGGTGAGATAACCCAAGGACAAGCTCTAAAAGCATTGAGGGTCGATGTGCTTGGATTAAAGCAGGAGAAATTCTCAAGTCTGGTTTCAGTATCAAGAAAAACGTTATCAGAAATTGAGAATGATAGAGGAAATTACACCTCTGACATCGTTAACAAGGTGTTCAAACCCTTCGGCCTTAAAGTGGGGCTAGTGCCAATTTCTCGCCATACGCTGAACTCGATTTTGAATGAATAAAAGGATCGAACTGCCTTTTATTATGAAATACTAGAAAAATCATAAAAATAATATTTATATTTAACTCAAGTTAAGTAGGCCCCGCTTTTAATTTGATAAAAAAATGCGATGAATGACTACCTTTTAAGTTTTTCTCGAAGATCACCACACCTGAATCTAAGGACATACGCAATGAGGAATTTATCGAAGCTTCATAGTTTATTTTATAATCTAGTATGCTTATCGAATCAGGTAACGCTGGCATCTGGTTATTTAAATAAGCTTACTAAGCTAGCTAATTCAAACTAACCAAAGGATAAACCTTTACATTATAACTGTATATTTATACAGTTAAAGTCTCTTTATTCTGGGTGGAATAAGTGATACGCTATCACTAGAAAATCCCTTAGAAGAATGGCAAAACACATGACTGAGTTAGAACTACTTGCTCAAAACCTGATCGCTCAAAATGAAACAGAGCAGCTTAAGAAGCTTGAAGAAGACAAGATTCTTATAAAAAAACTTGTCGAAATCTATGATCAAAAGTATGTAGCTGAAGCTCTACGTGCAGTCAGCCATAGCGACTGGACTCGTGAAACACTAAACCGTTGGCTAAATGGCAAGACAGCTCAGAAGCCTTTTACTGAACTTGAAGTGAAGATGCTTAACCGTCTTTTGCCTGAGCCTCCAAAACATCATCCAGACTATAAATTCAAATTCATCGATCTATTCGCTGGTATCGGTGGCATCAGAAAAGGTTTTGAAGAAATTGGCGGCCAGTGTGTTTTTACTAGCGAATGGAACAAGGATGCTGTACGTACCTATAAAGCTAATTGGTACTGCGATCCTGTTGCTCATAAGTTTAACTCTGATATTAGAGAGATAACGCTGAGCGATAATGATGAAATCAGCGAACAAGAAGCTTATGACAATATCGATCGTGAAATTCCCGATCATGATGTTTTATTAGCCGGTTTTCCATGCCAGCCATTCTCACTTGCAGGTGTTTCGAAAAAGAATTCTTTAGGCAGAGCTCATGGGTTTGAGTGCGATACCCAAGGTACCCTTTTCTTTGACGTTGCACGTATTATTGCATCAAAAAAACCTGCAGTTTTTTTACTCGAAAATGTTAAAAACCTTAAAAGCCACGACAAAGGAAATACATTCCGCATCATTATGAATACGCTAGATGAACTAGGCTATAGCGTTTCTGATGCTGAACATATTGGTTCTAATGATCCTAAAGTTATAGATGGTAAACATTTTTTACCTCAGCATAGAGAGCGTATTGTTTTAGTCGGATTTAGACGAGATCTTAATATTGATAAAGGTTTTACCTTACGAAATATCTCGAGTAGTTTCCCGACGACTCGTCCAAGCATCCGCGATCTGCTAGATAAAGAAGTAGACAGTAAATATATACTTTCTCCGTTATTGTGGAAGTACTTATATAACTATGCAAAAAAACACCAAGCTAAAGGTAATGGATTTGGCTTCGGAATGGTTACACCAGATAATCTGGACAGTGTTGCACGTACATTATCTGCACGATATCACAAAGACGGTTCTGAAATATTAATAGACCGTGGATGGGATAAAGATCTTGGAGAGAAAGATTTTGATGACGAGAAAAATCAAGAAAATCGTCCAAGAAGATTAACACCTCGTGAGTGCGCAAGACTGATGGGCTTTGAGTCCCCGCAAGGTACTCAGTTCCGAATTCCTGTCTCAGATACTCAGGCATATCGCCAATTCGGAAACTCAGTGGTTGTACCTGTTTTTGCAGCTGTGGCTAAACTTCTTGAACCTTATATTGCAAAAGCAATTGAGCAAGATAAAAGTAAAAAGGTTGCCTGATTAAATATGGCCGATGTTCATAATCCCGCAACTCGCAGTAAGAACATGAAAGCGATTCGGAATCATGGCACGGCTATTGAAAAAACTGTATCTGAGTTATTGTCAGAGCTTGGGCTCGATTTCCTGGCACAGGTCAATGAGATGCCAGGAAAACCTGATTTTGTTTTAAAAGCCTACAAAAAAATCATACTAACGCATGGATGTTTTTGGCATCACCATGATTGTTATTTTTTCAAAATACCCGCTACACGTACAGATTTTTGGCTTAATAAAATTAATCAAAATACTAAAAGAGATAAATTAGTTAATCAAATACTAGTTAATGATGGATGGAGTATTTTGATTATTTGGGAGTGCGCAATCAGAGGTCGACTAAGATTATCTCGGAAAGAATTATCGACACGAATAGAAGAATGGGTTTTTGCAAGTAGTTGCTCTGCTGAAATAGATACTAAAGGGATGCGTATAAAAGACATTGATCAATAATAAAGAAAACCAATGTCTTAAATTAAATATCTATAAGATGATTTTATAAATATTAGGATGTCTTATAAATCAGTATAAAGCCCTTTAAGCTCTGATATAAACTCACCTAATGTAATGAGTTCATTCCTGATTTCTTTAGGAAATTTTTCTTGTATTGCAGCAGGCACAACCAACTTTACACCTTCTTTCTGCATTTCACGAAATTGAGCTACAGACACCCCCTCCTGAAGCGTAAATAAGTGAATAATTTTTATTCTATCAGCCTCATTAAGTATTTGTCTCCAGCGGTCCTTGCAGGTAGTTTTAACTGCAAGCATTCTGAGCTTATGTTCTGGGAAAGTGCAGTCCTGATAAGCTGATGCAGATGGGAAAATAAAATCGGGCTTTTTATTTCCCTCAGTTACAGCCTGAGTAGCAAAATGTGAAAGCCCATGCTCTGTAAATAACTGTTCAAGATGCAATTCTAATGATTTACCCGCACGAGATTTCCTTCTGTTGCTCACAGAGTTTGCCATTGAGATAAATTCGTTAACTGTCTCAAAACCCTGACGAATTTTTTCGAGCACATTGATTTCTTCCAGTAAAAGAAAAATCTCATATTCGACACGCCTCCTATCCAACAGTTGCATATCGGGATCAGCGTTACCTTTAGTATAGTAATCTGCGGCATAGATAATAATGTCTTTACCAGAAGGAAAGTTCTCTCGCCATGTATCAGGAATCTTATATTTTTTATGAGGGATGTCTGAAACGGGTGCAAGGCCGCCAAGCAGAGTGTTTGCATGTCCATGGAAGCATGTTCCGGGAGCAATATCTCCAAGAGCAGACTCAACAATATCTTCCTCATTTAAGTTTTTGCATACCCAAACATCTACCTCATTACTATCTCCCCCTTCATATATGCTAAAAGCAAGGATTGCAATAGCGCCAGTGTTTTCAGTATCCTGAAGAGGTGTACCGCCCCATCTGGTAATACGCTTTTCGTTTCTGGTTCCCCCAAAAAATTTATTATTATAATAAATAGCTCGAGCTTTAGTACCAGTACACACGTGGGATGAAAAGTGGGTATTTAAAAAGGCTTCAGGATTTTTTTCATTGGTATGATTAATCGACGGGAAAAGAGTTTC
Source organism: uncultured Gammaproteobacteria bacterium (assembly GCA_963747655.1). Classification (GTDB taxonomy): domain Bacteria; phylum Pseudomonadota; class Gammaproteobacteria; order Enterobacterales; family Enterobacteriaceae; genus Rouxiella. Next base: position 666,845 of record CAVVFS010000003.1, read on the forward strand.
AACTATTACAGAAGGAACATAAATCCCAACCTGATGACCGCCACTAGCACCAGTGTCATTTGCTGATAGTCGTTTAATAAATAAAAACTTATCTTTCTCTGTGTTCTCAATTAACCAAGAATGTAGACCTGACATTAAACGCCCCGTTTAAACATTAAAAGTATACGATACTATACCGGCAGATCGTTATGTCGGGTATGTTAAACAAGTTGTTTGCTCAATTTTATAGCTATTTCAAGCGCAGAAAGACGTTTAATCACAAACTAATCTCATCTTTGTTATATAGACAAGCCCATATCCTTCCATGATGAGGAAATTATTGTGTTCGCAGCTTATTCAATCCTTTGAATTAAAGATATTTAACTTAAACTCACTCTATCTAAAAACGTCTATTTCAAAGCTTAAAACACCCTATCTGATCAATATTTATCCCCCCCCTTAATAACATAAAAATAAAATATTTATTATATTTCAATATGATATGAATATTCACAGGTGTTTGATTATTATATAAGCAAGATAGATATGAAGAAAAATGTAAAAAAATCATCAAGTCTTTCCTACTGTCTCACTTCAAAACGCTCCCAGCTCTTGAAGCTTCTGCTATTGAGAAAAGCCTGGCTGGTTTGATAATTTTGCAAACGGGTACAGAGAATCATAACGGCGCTATGACATGGATATTATCCGCACTATTACGGCGTCTACTTTCGTGAGCCAGAGGGTACAAACTGCATCACCATTACAACCAGAGTGAAGCGTAGTAGTGATAAGTTTAGTGTAATCATCAAAGCGGGATGGACAACAACGTCCTGAAAGATAACAAGGTCAAGCCGTAGGCAGGGTGTGATTACCCAGAAATGAAACACACTCTTACACTCAACTATTCTGGGCCATTTTTGCACTTTAGGGGCAGTTGTTCATTACAGCATACTAAACAAGGCCCGATTGTCATTACAACCTACTCACTTAACCCTTTGTAATTAATCATTAAAATTTCTTAAGTATTTTGCGCTCTCTCTTCCAGGCAAAAAAATTATTTTGAGGAAAGGTAGCCACTCATAAGATAAAAATCTCATCAGCAAATGAGTTATTGCAACTATCTCCCTTTTAAAAAGAATCCTTGATATATTCATTTAAACATTGATGTAAAAGGGATTTTTAGAATGGATACTGGGTTTCTGGGTTCTTTGGACTCACAAGGGAAACAAAAATTTTCGAGCATATTGAATGCATTTCAAGGGGACGTTTCTCTTGCCGCAGCTAGGCTCTCAATTGATCCACTTTTACGATTGGAATATTCAAAACGAATAAAATTAATGTCAGACGAGCTTAAAGCTAAAGCTGATATTGGTTTAATTACCTGGGATCAAGCAGCTAAAGAGGCGCAGGATATGCGGTTTTTGATCATGGAAATGATCAAAAGTTGTAACACTCCCCTCGGCAAATCTATGGCTGAAAAACTAAAATTGTCGGGTAAAACGTTCAATGAACTGGTAGCCAAAAAAACAGTTTTGCTGTTTGGACGCCAGGCTAATTTCAATAGTTTATCCGAAGTGCAAAAGCATAGAGTTTATGCAGACATTGTAGAATCAGCTGGAAGATCAAATGCTAAGGTTAATCTTGCAATGGCCAGATTATCTGCGGTAGGCAAAGGTCTCATCGTACTTTCAATTGCCATCTCAGTTTACGAGATTTATAACGCCTCAAACAAAGTCACTGAGGCAACTAAACAAATGTCAATATTAGGCACGGGGGTTGCCGGCGGATGGGCAGGTGGCGCAATGGCTGGATTAGTCTGCGGCCCAGGAGCGCCGGTATGTGTTCTTATTGGCAGCTTTGTGGGTGGTGCATTGGCTGCCTGGCAAATAGGACGGTTGTGGAGATAAATGGAATTATCAAATGCACTCTCTTTATCAGCCATCACTAAAGCTAACGACATTTCACAGACTCAATGCATTGTCTTTCTCAATGGTATAAACACTGGGATAAGAGTTTCGGGTCAGATTCTTGAAGCCTCATTCAAAGTTTCTGCAAGTCGTTATTTGCTTATTCTTTCGGATGACGTCATTTTTGAAGAAAGCCTAAATATCACTCTAATTGATGTAGAATATGGGGTGCTTGAAAATCTGACTCTCGGCGGTCCTTATACCTCTGGCGTATTTGAGGACTTGCTAATAAATTCACATTCAATAAAGTTTCGTTTTATTGGGGATACCGTATGGACGATTGAACCACTTTCTTCTCCATCACTAAGAATACCTTTCAGAGATCCTCGAGGAGTAACGCGCCGTTTTGGGATCAAAAAATATCTCAATGTTTCGGCAACGCCTTCCCCGGCTCGTGCTGACGGCAGTCGATAGAAATAAAACCAGCACCTTTTAACTTTAAATTAAATGCCAGACTCAATAATTACTCGACTATTACCAGACAAGGCCTCTAAGTGCAGAAGAGGCCGAAAATACTGAAGAATTGACTATTCATCGCTTATCTAACCCTATGAATTTAAATTCATTTAATTTAGATTCACCCTGTCTGAAAATGTCTCTTCAAAGACTCAAAAACCTTCTGTTTTGATTGATCTTTAGCCAATTCGCCTATAACGTAAGCCTTGAATATTTCGATATTATTCAATTACATATAAATATTTTATATGTATTTACTCTTTATATAAGCGAGACAAATATGACAAAAAATACAAAGCAATCATCCAGGCTTTCTTCCTATCTCGCCTCAAAAACGCTCTCAAATCCTGAAGCTTCTGCCATTGAGAAAAGCCTGGCAGGTTCGGTGCTTTCGCAAACGGGAACGGATAATCAAACCGGAGAAGAGTTACAGGCCATCGCATCCAAAGCACTAAGGGATGAAAAATCAAATAAGGTCACAAAATCGCTAGCCGGTTCTGTGGTTTCACAATCAACCAAGGACCGATAAACCATAAATAGCTGGAATCGTTTAAATATCAAAAAACTCAGCTTTAGTAGAAATATTATTTTTCGTGTACCCACAATTAACTAAGGTTCGGTAAGCCATAAACAGCCGAGGTGGTTTAATAATAAAAAACTCGGCTTTACTATTAAATATATCCTCTGTCACTTAACAATCAACTTGATATAAATAAACTATAAAATAAAAAAAGCTGTTTAAGCTAAAAAACAGGCTGAAATTAAATTCAAATTATTAATAACAAGTATTTTGTAATCACCCTCGAATAAATTTTCAACTCCGGCCTACCAAATTAAAACCAAAATAAGCAAAAATCAACGCCCGAAAATCGTCGTACGTGGTCGAAAAAATCTCCTATTCTTTTCTCATCTATCTTGGCTGAGAGTTGGATCATGCTTTTTGATTTACCCGATGACAATATTCTTTATCGTGCACTGATTGAACGCGACCCTGCCTATGACGGTTTTGCATTTGTCGGCGTGAAAAGCACTGGCATTTTTTGCCGCCTGACCTGTCCTGCACGCAAACCCAAACGTGAAAATTCGGTCTTTTACTCATCAATAGTCAGCGCTATGGAAGCTGGGTATCGGCCATGCAAACGTTGCAGCCCATTAATGCCGGGTGGGCTTAAAGATCCGCTAGTAGCCAAGTTATTGGTGGCATTAGAAAATTCACCCGATAAACGCTGGAGTGAGAGTGACGTTCAGTCAATGGATCTGGACCCTTCAACGGTTCGCCGGGCTTTCAAGCGCCAGTTCGGGATCACGTTTCTGGAAATGGCGCGGCTACGTAGAGTTGGCAGAGGTGTGAATGCAATTACCGACGGTAATCAGATTATTGATGCTCAACTGGATGCAAACTATGAATCAGGCAGTGGATTTAGAGCTGCTATTAGCCGCCAAATCGGTTTGAGTCCAACTCATGCCAGAAAACATCAATTTCTCAAAGCAGATTGGATAGATACGCCTATCGGCACGATGCTGGCAATTACAGACGATCAGGCATTGTACTTGCTGGAGTTTGTTGATCGCCCCGCCCTTGCCAATGAAATCGAAAAGCTTAAACAACTCACCCGTTCAGAAATCATTTTTGGGCGCACAGCCGCTTTGGATTTATTGGATCAAGAGCTCACAGGCTATTTCTCAGGAAAAAATCAGACTTTTAAGACGAAATTGTTTGAATTTGGATCTTTGTTCACCCGAAAAGTCTGGGATGCCCTAAAAGCCCTCCCGATTGGGAAATTATATACCTATGCAGAATTAGCCAAAGACTTGGGCCAACCTTCTGCATCTCGCGCCGTGGCAAGGGCTAATGGCGCTAATCAAATTTCAATCATCATCCCATGTCATCGCGTGATTGGGGCTAACGGTTCTCTAACTGGCTATGGCGGAGGCCTTTGGCGCAAACGTTGGTTAATTGAACATGAAAGAAGAATGATTCTAAGCCAATCTTGTGAGGTAGTGAAATATGAATCATAAAAATAATACATTTGAATTCAAGCAACTACACAAAAAAGGTAACCCACTGGTTTTATATAACATTTGGGATGCTGGGAGTGCGCAAGCCGTAGCCGCAGCTGGGGCTAAAGCGATTGCCACGGGGAGTATGTCCTGTGCTGCTGCACATGGATATCAGGATGGTGAAGAGATGCCATTTTCACTTTTATTACAATCGGTTGAGGGAATTAAGAAGACGGTAAATCTGCCGCTCAGCGTTGATTTTGAAACAGGATACGGCGTCAATAAATATGATAATCTGCGAAAATTGCTGCAAGTCGGAGTAACGGGAATTAACTTTGAAGATCAACTTTTGTGTTTATCCGCGTTAAATTCAATTAATAGCCAAAGCCGTATTATCGACGCGCTCGTAAAAGTCGCTGACGCTGAAAAAATTGATCTGTTTATCAATGCCCGAACAGACATTTTCCTGCAACAGCAAGATGCAGATAAACATCCTCAACTAATAGCCGAAGCGAAAAAAAGACTGATCGCCTATCAAGAAGCCGGGGCCGATGGCTTTTTTGTCCCTGGCCTCAACCACACGGAATTGATTGCAGAGCTCTGCGATTTTTCACCACTGCCAGTCAATATCATGATAAATCCGCAAACTGTCTCTATAGAACAGCTTGGTCAATTGGGAGTCAGCCGTATCAGTTTTGGTCCCTTCCCGTACTTTAATCTGATGGAAAACCTTAAAGAACAATCGGCTACGTTTTATACCAGTAAATAACAGCCATAATTCCAGGAGATTGACTATGTTTTCACACCTTACCTTAGGCATTAACGACTTCGAACAGGCATTCTCTTTTTACGGCGCAGTTCTAGCCCCGCTGAATTTAAAACTACGTTTTTGCGACCACACTGTACCCTGGGCAGGTTGGCAGCCTCCAGAGGGTGATCGGCCGCTATTTATTATTACTCGCCCAGTTAATCAGCAACTGGCCACTAGCGGAAATGGTCAAATGACGGCTTTTCTTGCGCCGTCGCGTCAAGTCGTTGATGAGGTTTATCAAACGGCTATTTCGCTGGGTGCGCAGTGTGAAGGCAAACCGGATCTGCGGCCTGGGTATCATCCGCACTATTACGGCGCCTATTTCCGTGATCCAGAGGGTAATAAACTGCACGTCTGTTGCCATGAGAGCGAAGAATTACCGCAATAAGTCCCACGTAATCATTAAATTTCCTCACTGAAAACCCCTGGGTTTCACTTGATCTTAAATCAGGCCCAGCACCATCATTAAACCAGACTCTATGACAATCGACTGACAGAGGCATTCATGGATAACGGTATGAATTTGAATAAAGGGATAAATGTGTTTAAGGATATGGAGAAGTATCAGTTACAAATGATTAATGTCATTGATAACGAAACTAAAAAAATCATCGGTGATGGATTAGACGACTTTAATATCGAAGCCAGCGGGATTCAGGACAGGCAGGAATTAGCGATTGTGGTAAAACATCCCGAGACCGGAAAGGTATTAGGCGGCATGCTCGGGCGTTCTTCTCTAGGCCTTCTTTTTATTGAACTATTTTACCTGCCAGAGAATCTGAGAGGTTGTGGTTTAGGTTCCGAGATACTGACCAATTCGAGCAAGAAGGGATAAGGCGTGGATGTTCGGCGGCGGTTCTTTACACGCTTAATTTTCAGGCTCCTGATTTTTATGCCAAATATGGTTGGCAGCGTTTTGGCGAAGTCCCCTGCCTGCCAAAGGGCAGTAGTCGAGTATTCATGAGTAAACTATTAATTACACAATAATCACCCACTCGTCCCTTTTTTAAGAGAAAATAATTTAAAATTCGAGAAGGATCCACGCCGATGTCAGTCAAGTCTTATACCGTTCTTTTATCTGCATTACTTACCAGTCTGAGTTTACCGGTGAGCTCTTTTGCGGCCAGTGATACAGCGACCAGCGCAAGCTCGACGCCGGATAATCTTCAGTTACAGCAGGCGGTAATTCTCAGCCGTCACGGTGTGCGTGCGCCGAGCAAGCAATCTCAGCAGATGAAGGATTTGGCAGGACAGGACTGGCCAAAGTGGCCGGTAAAGGATGATGAGCTTACCCCGAGGGGAGAACATCTGGTCTCTCTGATGGGCACCTACTATGGTGACTATTTTAAACAACAAGGCCTGCTTGCAGATAAGTGCCCGCAAGATAATGAGATTTTTGGCTGGGGTGATACCGATCAACGAACTCGTTTAACGGCTCAGGCACTGGTAAAGGGCATCGCGCCTGGTTGCCACATCTCTGCCAGAAATCAGGCTGATCTTAAAAAGCCCGATCCTCTTTTCCATCCTTTAAAAGCCGCGGTTTGCTCGCTGAATAAAGAGACCGCTTTAAAAGCGATAGATAAGGAAGCTGGAGGCTCACTGGTTGCATTGGATGCCACTTATGCTCCGCAGATTAAGCTGATGAGCCAGGTAATGGATTATCCTCAGTCTGCTTATTGCAAGCAGATGAAACAGAGCGGTCAGACTTGCAGCGCTAACATTGATATTCCTTCATCGGTCAAGTTGAAGAAAAAAGGTACCGAGGCGACTCTGGAAGGCGGAATTGGAATGTCATCAACATTCGCCGAGAATTTCCTGTTAGAAGATGCCCAAGGTATGCAGGATGTAGCCTGGGGAAATATCAAAGATCAGAAGACCTGGCAATCGCTGCTTGAGCTACACAATGTTCAATTCCAATTGATGAACGGAACGCCATATATCGCAAAATCCAACGGCACAGCAGTATTGCAACTTATTGATAGTACTTTGGGAGCATCCGCTCAAGTTTCCCCAGGATTTACCGTGCCTGCTGGCAACAAGATTCTGGTTCTTGGCGGACACGATACCAATATCGAGAATGTCGCCGGAGCATTAGGCCTGAACTGGACGTTAACCGATCAACCGGATCACACACCACCGGCCGGTGCGTTGATGTTTGAACGCTGGCAGGACAAGACCACAAATCAGCAATATATTTCTCTGAAAATGGTTTATCAGACTCAGGATCAGATGCGCACAGAGCATAAGTTAACTCTGAAGCATCCGCCGATGATTGAAGCAGTTAGCATTCCTGGCTGTGAGAATATCGGGGCTAATAAACTTTGCGCCGTTGATACCTTCCATAAGGTCATTGAGAAAGCAGAGTTGCCGCAGTGCAAAATTTAATGTGATTTAATGGCTGGATAAACTGGCTGTCGCTGCTGGCAGCTCAGTTATCCAGCCAGATCATCTCGAAACAGTCGAGATCGCTCTGTACAGACTTTGAAAAATACTTGCCCTTCGACTCAATAGTAAAACCCTGCTTGAGATAAAATCCCACCGCATTAGGCGTAGAAGACAATGCTAATTGCCTAATCCCCTGGCCTCGAGCCTGCTGCTTAATGGCATTGATAATGGATGCTGCCAGACCTTTCCCTTGATATTCAGGCAAGGTGAAAATGGCTTCAACGTATCCGGTCGACATATCGAGATAGCCACAGGCGCAGGGTATATTCCCGTCTGGGCAATCTATGATGAAAACCTGATTATCTGCTACCACCTTGTTCATCCCATCAGGCATTTTTTCGGGAGTAAAAGCGCTTAAGGTCGCGGCATCATAAACTTCGACACAACCATGCCTCAATGCCCGGTTACGTAGCTGCCACAGGCCCGATGCATCTTCTTTATTGGCTATTCTAATTTCCATTTATCCCCCTGTTATGTCAGATAAAGTCGCCCTAAATTTCAATGTAAACGTTATGTTCCTGTGGTTACGGCAGTTCAGAATGGTTCATTAAACTGTTTTTATTCTGCATCTATAGTTGGCCGTGTCTGTCAGGTATTCTCATTAGATATGAGTAAAGATGGTACACATCTTGCTTTGATAAGCCTTCACTTTACCCTGAGGAATATCTGATGAAAAAAAGCGCGCTATTAACCTTACTGGCTATCGCTTCGTTTAGCTCTCTGGCGAATGCCGATTCGGTGCTGCGCTTTGGCGTTGACCCAACCTTTGCCCCTTTTGAAACCAAAGCGCCGGACGGCAGCCTTGTAGGGTTTGACATAGACCTGGGTAACGCTATTTGCCAACAATTACACGTTAAATGCGAATGGGTTGAAACCGGTTTTGACAGCATTATTCCGGCCCTGGATGCTAAAAAGTTTGATGCTGTGCTCTCAGCCATGTCTGTAACGCCAAAGCGTCAGGCACAGGTTGATTTCTCCGATATGCTTTATCATGTTCCGAGCGTATTAATTGCCCAAAAAGGCAGCGGGTTATTACCTAATCCAGAATCGCTGAAAGGCAAAACTGTCGGCGTTGCTCAGGGTACGATTCAGGAAGCTTACGCGCAGGCGCTTTGGCAGAGCAAGGGGATCAACGTAGTTTCCTATCAGAATCAGGATTTGGTGAATCAGGATCTTGAGTCTGGCCGCGTTGATGCCACGCTAACCAACGCCGCTGCGGCACAGACCGGATTTTTGGATACCGCCGCCGGTAAAGGTTTTGCCTTCAGCGGTGCCATGCTTAATGACCCAAAATATCTCGGCGTAGGTACGGCGATTGGTTTGCGTAAAGGCGATAAAGAACATCAGGAAATGATTAATAAAGCGCTGGCGGCTATCCATCAAAACGGCACTTTCGAGAAGATTGAGAAAAAATACTTCAGCTTTGAAGTCTATAACAAACAGCCTTGAAAGCAGCCGGCCACGAGCAGACTAGCCGGATTATCAACGATATTTAGCTATTACTGATATTAAGGAGAAAAGGATGCTGCAAGGTTACGCTCAGCTCCCAGATTTTAGCCTTCAACGCGAACGCTTTCTTGCCGCTGCGCAGGACGCCGGGGCAACCATAACGCAGTATCCTCATCCCCTGAAGGGGCCAAAAGGTGAAGATCTGGCGACCGATGTGGCCGTGCTGGGTTCCCCTCTTTCGCCTCGGCTGTTTGTCGTGGTTTCCGGCACTCACGGCGTGGAAGGCTATTACGGTTCTGAATCTCAGATTAACTGGCTAAAGGCCAATCATGCCACGACTCTGCCGGCCGATACGGCGTTGGTGTTTATCCATCTTATCAACCCGTGGGGTACGGCTCATCTGCGTCGGGTGAACGAAGATAATATGGATCTTAATCGCAACTTCGTCGACTTCAGTCAGCCTCTGCCCGCCAACGATCGTTATGAAGATTTACATGATATTTATCTGAGTAAAGATCTAAACGGGCCTGAGCGCGCAGCCGCAGACGATCTTATCGACCACCATTCTCAGCAAATTGGCTGGGGTGAAGTGAAGAAGATTGTTGAGGCTGGCCAATACGTTCATCAGGATGGGATCTTTTTCGGCGGCAAGCAGGCAAGCTGGTCTAATAGAACCTTACTGACCATTATTCAGAACCATTTAGCCCACGCCAAAGCGATGATCAGTTTCGATTTGCATACCGGAGCCGGAGCTTATGGTCATCCGATGCTGATGGCGATTTCTCAAAACGCTTACCCCTCGCTGCAACAGGCTCGCGAGGTGTTTGGCCCCTGGCTTTACGTCCTTATCACAGGCAAAAATATCGGCAGTAACACTGGCGTGACAGCAACGGCGACCGGTTATCTGTCGCAGTTTATGCTGGATAACCTGCCTGATACTCAATTGATTCAGCTGGTGATTGAATGCGGCACCTATGATGGTGAAACCATGCATCATCTGGTCCGCGACGACCACTGGCTGCATCTTTATGGAGAGCCGCTGAGTCCTCAGGGTCAGAAAATCAAAGGGGATCTGTTTGAAGGATTTTACCCGCAGGATGAAGACTGGCAGCAGCTTGTTCACCTGCGCACTCAGCAGATTTTTAATCGCGGTTTTAACGCACTGGCGTCGCTTTAATTTTCAGTTATTCATTCCTAATCTTACCTTTAACTATACAAAGTAGACATTAACCATACAAAGTAGACGGAAATAAGATGGCAACTCTTAATCATTTTGGACAACCGATTGGCGATGAAGTCTCTGAATGGCAAACTCGCCCGCTGCCGGAACGCATCACGCTGGAAGGCCAATACTGTTATCTCGAACCGCTTGAGGTCAGTAAACACAGCGAATCCCTATTTAACGCCTGGCACAGCATTGATGATGATAGCGACTGGACCTATTTCTCGATCAATCGCCCGGCAACCCAGCAGGAATGCGACACTTACATTACTAAAATTTCCAGCCTGAAGGATCCGCTGTACTTTGCGGTGATCGATAAAGAAACTCAACGAGCCATCGGCGGTGTCTCACTGATGCGTATTGATGCTGCCAACGGCGTGGCGGAAATCGGCTGGGTTAACTGGTCGCCACTAATGAAGCGCTCACGCTTTGGCACAGAAGCTATCTACCTTCTGTTGAGCTATCTGATTGATAAATTGGGTTATCGCCGCTGTGAGTGGAAATGTAATAGCCTGAATGATGCTTCAAACCTGGCCGCTAAACGTTTAGGTTTTCAATACGAAGGCACTTTCCGCCAGGCGCTGCTCACTAAAGGCCACAACCGCGATACCTGTTGGTATTCGATCATTGATAAAGAATGGTTGCCGATAAAAGCGGCCTTTGATCAGTGGCTAAGCGCGGAAAACTTCTCAGCAGAAGGCCAGCAGAAGCAGAAACTTGAAGCATTTCGCTCGACGGCCAAATAATCTCGAACAGTGCTGGCATTAGCTATCAGAAAAAATTTCTGAATAATCGAAACAGGCCAGCATTCGATTAGCGAGTTTTGAGCAACGGCGGCGTTGGCTGTTGCTCTTTCTCCAGCAGACTCTTTTTACGAGCTACCCCCCAGCGATAACCAGAAATTTTACCATCGTGTTTCACCACGCGATGACAAGGGATCGCCACAGCCAGCAAATTAGCGGCGCAGGCTCCGGCAACGGCACGTACCGCCTTGGGCGAGCCAATTTTCTCGGCAACCTCGGAATAGCTGAGCGTTTCACCGACAGGAATAGTACGCAGCGCCTGCCAAACTTTTTGCTGAAAAGCCGTACCGCGAATATCCAGCGGCAAATTCAGCGCGGCTGTGGGTTGATCCACAAACCCGACAATCGTAGCAATCCGTTGCTCAAAACCTTCATCATTGCCTAACAGCTGCGCATGCGGGAAACTGTCTTGCAGGCTCTCCACCAGCACTTGCGGATTATCGCCCAACAGAATTGCGCAAATACCGCGTGGACTTTCGGCGACCAAAATATCCCCTAACGAGCAACGCCCGACGGCAAACCACACCGCCATGCCTTTGCCACCGGCCCGATAAGCGCTGGGTGTCATTCCCAGACTGGCAGGCGAATTAGCATAAAAGTTGCCATTCGAAGCATATCCGGCATCAAGAATGGCCTCAGTAATCGACGTGTTTTCTGCCAGCGCATCACGCACTCGCTGCTGTCTTTTGGCAATCGCGTAAGCACGCGGCGTTAATCCGGTATGCATTTTAAAAATACGATGAAAATGCCAGGCGCTAACCCCGACCTGATGGGCAATTTCTTCCAGCGTCGGCGTTTTTTCGGCGTCTTCCAACAGTCGGCAGGCTTGCTCAACCTGCTGACTATACTGCTGTTGCAGTGACAACCGCCCCTGTCGGCAACGTTTGCAAGGACGATAAGCCGCGGCTTCAGCCTGCGCAGCGTCGGAAAAAAACTCCACGTTTTGGCGATTAGGCTGGCGTGAAGGGCAAGACGGCGCGCAGTAAATTCCAGTAGTTTTGACGGCATAAACGAAATGCCCATCGGCCTCGCGATTACGCTGGGTTACTGCCTGCCAGCGCGCGTCTTCATCGGCGAATAAACTGTTTTTCGCATCACTTTTCATGGCTTTTTTCACTCATCAGCTCAGTTCGCCTTACTTTAAAACCTCAGTGCTCGCGCCGCACTCTGCCGCTTGCTTTCTTATTCCGCACGTGGGCTGTCTGGCGTAGCGAGAATAAGCTGATAGAACGCCAGATCCAACCAGCGATCAAACTTGTAAGCCGCCTGCTTGATTACCCCGGCCTCAACAAATCCGGCTTTAGTGTGCAGCGCAATACTCGCCATGTTGGCGGCGTCGATCCCGCCGATCAACGTATGTACCTGACGCTGCTCCGCTTTTACAATAATGCCGTCGAGCAATATTTTTCCCAGCCCCTGCCCGCGATGCTGCGAATGAATATAAATCGAATGCTCGACGGAATATTTGTAGGCTGGCCAGGCGCGAAAAGTGCCATAGCTGGCGAAGCCCAACAGCTTGCCGTGATCGTCTTCCAGACCAATAACCGGAAAATTACCGCTGTGCTTGGCCGCGAACCAAGCAGCCATCGATTCTATCGAGCGCTCGCGATAATCATACAGCGCCGTCGAATTGACTATCGCCTCGTTAAAGATTTCAAGTATAGCGTGGGCATGGTGCTGTTCAGTGCAGTCGATCATTTTCATGGCATTTCCCCTTGTTGAACATAATTCTAATATAGTAGAATTAATTCCACAAAAGTAAACAAAGGCCCACCCCAATGTCAATAGATGAATTAATCGCCAGCCGTTTACAGCTTCTGCGCAAGAGCAAAAGCCTGAATCTGGAGCAGTTGGCCGAGCTGGCAGGCGTAAGTAAGGCGATGATTTCAAAGATTGAACGGCAGGAAAGCAGCCCTAGCGCGACTGTGCTGGGCAAGCTCGCCGCCGGACTAGGTGTCTCGGTAACTCAGCTATTGTCAGAGGAAAATGTTACGCCTAAACGCCTGCGTCGTTTCAATGAGCAGGAGGTATGGCAGGATCCGGACATCGGCTATTTGCGTCGTCAGGTTTTGCCGCCCGAAGCTCAAAACGGCCTGGAAATGATTGAAGTAACGCTGCCTGCCAAGGCGCGAGTGAGCTATCCGAGCTGGGGAAATAAGCCGTATCTACAGCGTTTATGGCTGGTTGAGGGATCACTAACCATTCACTATGGCGATAACCGCTATGATTTGCAGCCGGGCGATGTGCTGAGTTTTGGCGTTGATTTAGCCATCACTTTTGATAATGTCACTAATCAATCGTGTCGCTATCTATTGGTTATTAATCAGGGATGAGGAAACTGCATGCTCGTAATCAAACCCGCTGTTCTTAATGACAGTCGTTTTATTGAACTAGTTCGCCAACTGGATGCTTATCAAAGTGCGATGTATCCCGCAGAAAGTGATTACAGCATGCCGCTGGAAGAGATAGCCTCGCACGAACATTATGCGTTTATTGCCGAAGTTGAAGGAGCCGCTGCGGGCTGTGGCTGCCTGTATATTGGCGATGACGGGCTGGCAGAGATCAAACGCGTGTATGTTAATCCGGATTTTCGCGGTCTTGGCATCGCCAATAAACTGATGGCCGCGGTAGAAGAACAGGCCCGAGAGCTAAAATTGCCGAGCCTGTATCTGGAAACGGGGGTCGATCACCTTGCCGCTATCGGCCTTTATCAGAAACGCGGTTTCGTTATTACTGACTGTTTTGGTGAATACAGTTACGACCCGTTAAGCGTATATATGGTCAAACCCCTGCTATATCAGCAAAGTGCCTGAAGATCAGAAAGTGCCTGAAGCAGCTTTAAATCCCTGCCTGGTTAAGCGCCTCGGCTATTTTCTCCAGCAAAGTGAGGGCTCTGTCCCGCTGGCGTCGATACTGGGTCATCATCATTAAACCGCTTTCCGGCGAGGTCTGCTGTAAATCTGCTGCTAGTTCCTGAAAACCAGGAAAAGCGCCGCCGCGATAGCTTAAATCATAGTGAAAATCGTCGGTAGAGCTGTAACGTAAACGGTGGAAATCCGCCACGATGCGTGTCAGCAGCGGCTGCCAGCGCGCCGTTTCTGCTTTTGCCCGCCAGTTTAACGCCGCCATCGGCTCTCGTAAATCCAGCAACCGTTGTTTAATAAGATTGAGCTGAAACTGCGGATCCAGCCGTGCCTGTAACTGCTCTAATGCCGCCAACATGGCATCGAGATAGTCAGCCGCCGCCAGCGGCAATGCTGGTTGATGCAGCAATCGATCCAGCCAATGCGTGTGGATCAGGCAATCGCGCCACAGGATCTCCAGACTGACCTTGTCGTAAGTATCTTCTTCCGTGTGCCACCACCAGCCTCCACCACTGCCCGGCGAATGACTGGTTTTGTGCAACGGCACTTCGCGCAAAGCAAAATGCAGCGCAATGCCACTTCCCCAAAAGGACTGATCGCCTCCCTTGCCCAGCGGAGTAATGCGCAGCGCCGATTTTCCGGTGACGGCCTCTACCGCCTGATTTAGAAACGCCGTAGATTCGGCACCGCTGGCGTTCACCACTACCTCCACCGCATCCTGACATCCCGGTGAATCGACATTAATATGTGCCACACAGTGCTGCCCAAGCTGCTGGCGATAATTGTCGGCATACCAGGTAGAACCGCCATAGCGAGCGTTGGAATGCCCCGGCCACCAGGCGATACGCAGCCCGCGCTGTAATGTTCCAGCCTGTTGATGATAATGCAGCGCCATTGCCAGACACAGCGCGTTGCCGGTCGCGTTATCGGTCACGCCCTCATGCCAGGAATCATAATGGGAAGAAAGCAGCACAAATTCAGGCGTTTGCCCGGTAATCTCGACCACCGGCAGACTGCAATTGCGCACATGGCAGTCGAGCACGGTATGCACTTTGGCGTTAATAGACTGTTGACCGCTGCATAGATTAAGTAACGATTGGCCATCACCCTGGTTAATCGAAATCACCGGCAGCCTCGGGTAACGCTGCTGGTCATCCGGCGTCGGCGTGCCCCAAATCGGGCCGACGGTTTCTTCATGCAGCGCTGTTTCGGCCGATCCCCAAATATGAATCAGCCCCACGGCCTGTGCAGCATCGAGTCGCTGCACATAATCCTCAAACCCTTGATCGGCAATCACTATTTTGCCACGCACCTGCTGCGCCCACTGTTGCCATTCGAGGTCGGTGCGCGTTTGCAATGACGCAGAATCGTAATACAGCGGCGCACTCACTCCCTGCGGGCAATGCGCTGAAAAGGAACGCGTTTTCGCCTTAACTTGCCACTCGGGGAAGCCCGGTAGCTGCAATCCCCCTTCAAGCGGAGAGCTCAGCAGCAGCGGGCAAGACTCCAGACGCGCGGCAAGTCCATGGGAAAGCAGAGTCGCAACCAGCAAACCGGCCGCCTGCTCGGCATCTTCACTGCCAGACAACCGGTGCAGCTGCGAATAGGCCAGCAATAAGTCATCCATCACTGGCATCAATGAGTCGTAAGCAGGGGCGGCAAGAGTCACGATTTGCTGCTCGTAGCCTGATGAACCGCGATATCTAAATCACCAAAATATTTGGCGCGTATCTTGTCCCAGGTGCCGTCGGCAATAATTTTTGCCAGCCCCTGGTCGACAATAGCCCGAGTTTTTTCATCGCCTTTACGCACGCCAAAGGCTGAGCCGACGCTGAACAGTTTATCGTCGCGCACCTCTGGGCCAGTCAGAGTAAAGTCTTTGCCTTCCGGCTTATTGAGGAAACCATAGGTCACGGCAACCGCGGGACTAAGCGCGGCGTCTAAACGACCGGCAACCAGGTCTTGATAAATGCTGTCCTGATCGGCATAGGCCACAACATCGACCCCTTTTGGCAGCCAATAAGCGTTAGCATACATTTCCTGAATAGATCCCTGCTGCACCGCGACTCGTTTGCCTTTCAACGATTCTGCGGTGGGCAACAGTGAGCTGCCTTTATGCACGACCAGCTTAGTTGGAATATGGTAAACGTAATCAGTAAAATCAATGACTTTACGTCGTTTATCGGTAGCTCCCTGCGGTGAAATAAAATCAACTTTTTTCGCCAGCAGCGAAGGGATTTCCGCATCAAAACTGGTCACCACATAGTCGCATCTGACCTGCATCTCTTTGCAGATAGCATTGGTAACGTCAATTTCATAGCCGCTCGGATCGCCCTGAGTATTGCGGAACTGGAAAGGCGGATAGCTCAAGTCAGCCGCGACGCGCAGAGTTTCTTCGCCTGCGTGAGCCACACCGCTGCCCGCTGTAAGACACAATAAAGTCAGAGCCAGAGAGTGTTTCAGCATCATTTTCATTATTCATTTCCCGTCTTGTGGTTTTTAGTTTTATTAATATGAATGAAACCGTTTTAAATAATTAGTGAGGAGTGAAACAGCTAGTTCTGCGCTTTCCAGTTAAGAAATTCCTGGCGAACGGCGCTGAGCATTTCCGGGCTTTCAATCAGGTCAATCGCGGTCATCGCCAGGGCTTTGGCGGCGTTAAGCATGGCCTGTAAACCGGCTTCGGACCCTGCGGCTGTAGCAAATTCGGGAGTGTGCGGCATCACATCGCCGATGCGCAGATAAGGATGGATGGCGGCAGTAATTTGGCTGACGTTGCCAATATCCGATGAGCCGATACCGCCGCTGCGTGGCGGAGGCACCACTTCAACGCCCAGAATATCGAGGTTTTGCTTGAAAAATTCGGCCAGCGTCAGGTTATTGTTGCGTTCAGCATAGGTCAGGCCTTCTTCAATTTCTAACCGTGCACCGCTCATATCTGCCGCGCCCTGCGCTGCGGCAAAGACTTTATCTCGTACAATGCTCAGCCCTTTCACTGTGCTGGCGCGCAGCAGGAATTTGGCTTCGGCATAGGCAGGTATGATGTTGGTCGCGCTGCCGCCGTTGGTGATAATGCCGTGCACACGCACATCGTCAGTGAAAAGCTGGCGCAGTGCATTGATGCCAACAAAAGTGTGGATAACCGCATCCAGCGCGCTAATACCGTTTTGCGGAGCCGAGGAAGCATGAGCCGCTTTGCCATAAAATCTTAATACCGCATCGACACAGGCCAGTCCGCCGCGCACCACCATGGTTTTATCCCGTGGGTGGAACATCATTACCGCGTCATGATGGTCAAAAATGCCTTTCCCGGCGAGAATTATCTTGCCTCCGCCCTCTTCCTCCGCTGGCGTGCCAATCACTTCAATACGCCCGCTGAGGTCAGGGAAAGCATTTTTTAATGCCAGCGCGGCGGTGATTGAGGCTGTGCCGATCAGGTTATGACCACAGGCGTGACCGAGATCCACCAGCGCGTCATACTCTGCCAATAGCGCGATGGTTGGACCCGGCTTACCGCTGTCAAAGGTGGCGCGAAAGGCAGTTGGCATGCCACCTAGCTTTTCTTCAATTTCAAATCCGGCTTCACGCAAAGGCGCAATCAGCGCCGCGGCCGATTTAATTTCTTCAAAACTCAGCTCGGGATTTTCATGAATATTTAATGCCAGCTGTTTCATCGTCGGTGCTAATTGGTCGACGGTATAAATAATTTTATTCTTTTGACCCATCTTGGTGCAATTAGACATGGTATTTCCCTGAACTGGTGCAGATAAACCGTTTAATAGCGGCATATCTCTCAATTAATTAGGCAGTTATTTGCGGTTACCTCCACAAATAGGGGATTTTTACGCCAGCGTCCAATTAAGTGTTTTTATCTGCTGGTCGTTTCATGCAAAAATTCTTTTATGGCACTTGCTGACGATGGGTAATAAATCATGAATGAAAAAGACTGGCTGATTATTCATAGCGTTTATCAGCACAAAAATATTACTCGCGCAGCAGAACAGCTTTATACCTCTCAGCCCGCGCTGAGTTATCGATTAAAGCAGATAGAACGCAAGCTGGCAGTCCGACTGTTTGATGAAAGCCAGAAAGGTCTCGTGTTCAGCGCACAGGGGGAATATCTCGCCCAGCACGCGCAGAAAGTTTTACGCGATATGCAGCAATTAAAAGAAAATTTGCATAGCCTCGATCACGCCCAGCAGGGTGAAATATCTATTGGCGTCTCAAGCAATTACGCGGCTTATCGTCTCCCACCGCTATTAAATCGTTTTCGCCAACTGCATCCGGGGATACGTATTAATTTGATGAGTGGATTAAGCGAAGAGATTTTTATTCTGCTCCAACGTGGGGAAATTGATTTTGCCATCGTGAAAGATGATTACAGCTGGAAAGAGGGTAAGGATCTGATTGATGAAGACGATTATTTACTGATTAGTCAGCAAGATTTTGATTTTGCTCTATTGCCGCATCTGCCGCAGATTCGCATTATTCACGGCCAGCATGTTACGCAGCTGCTTGAGCGCTGGTGGAATGCCCATTTTTCACAAACGCCGAATATTGCCATGACTGTCGACAAGCTCGAAGTCTGTTTAGGTATGGTGACTCACGGGCTGGGTTACGCGATTATTTCCAGCTATTTACCGCTGCCGGAAAGCCTCTATCGCCGCCCTATTATGCTGGATGGGCAAGCCATTAAAAACCGTACCCTGCTACTTTATCGACATAATCTGCAAACTTCGCCGGTGATGCAGTCTTTTATCCACATTCTCAAAGGTCAACAACCTTAACCTCTCTCGCAGAAATCCGTTTTCTATCGTCTATGCTTAAGACATCTTAATCAGCGAGCAACGGATATGACTCTTGATCTTATTGGTGTCGGAATTGGCCCTTTTAATCTAAGTCTTGCTGCATTGGCAAAAGAGACCGGTCAAATTCAGAGCGCTTTCTTTGATGCTAATCAGGAATTTGGCTGGCATCCAGGCATGCTGCTGCCCACCGCAACCATGCAAACCTATGTATTACAGGATCTGG
Organism: uncultured Gammaproteobacteria bacterium; assembly: GCA_963747655.1. Taxonomy (GTDB): domain Bacteria; phylum Pseudomonadota; class Gammaproteobacteria; order Enterobacterales; family Enterobacteriaceae; genus Rouxiella. The sequence goes on from CAVVFS010000003.1 coordinate 685,873, forward strand.
TTACCACTGTGTCGCCACGCAGTGAATTCTCGTTTATTAATTATCTGGTCGAACGGAAAAAGATTTATCGATTTTTGGCCACTGAACAGCTGATTATCAGTCGCGATGAGTTTTCAGACTATTTGCGCTGGGCCTGTGAAAAAATGCCGAATCTTAACTTTTCTCATCCGGTTGAAAGTATTGATTTTGACGATCGTGAAAAGTGTTTTCGGGTGCAGACCGCCAAAGGAGAATATTCGGCGCGGCATATTTGTTTGGGAACCGGCCATGCCCCGTGGATCCCTCTTTCTGCACGTTCTGCTATAGGTAAAAACTGTTTCCATGCTGCTGAAATCGAGCTGCTGGAACCGGATTTTACCGGTAAACGAGTGATGATTATTGGCGGCGGTCAAAGCGGTGCCGATATTGTGCTAAACACGCTCGACGGGCATTGGGGACAGCCGGCGCACCTGAGTTGGTTATCGCGGCGGCCTAATTTCCAGCCGCTGGATGAGTCGATTTTTACCAACGAATATTTTACGCCGGAATACGTTAACTATTTTTATACGCTGCCGGATGACGTGCGTGAGCGCGAGATTAAAACGCAAAAATTACCGTCTGACGGGATCAGTTATCACACGCTGGAAAAGATTTATCATCATCTCTACCACAGATTCGATGTGCTGCAGGAACCAAGAAACGTTTCATTATTGCCACACCGCACGCTGAAAAATATCACCCGCGTTTCAGATGATCGTTTTACGCTTAAGGCATTTCACGGACTTAGCGAGTGTGACGAGCATTTTGAGGCCGATATCGTAATTTTAGCCACTGGCTATCGCCCCGGTTTGCCGAAATATCTGGAGCCACTGCTTGAGCGCATTCCTTACGACAGTGAAAAGCATTTACCGCTGGAGACCAATTTTAATCTGCGCTGGAACGGTCCAGACACAAACCGCATTTACGCGGTCAATGCCGGGATTCATAGCCACGGGAGTGCCGAGGGGCAACTGACCTTAACCGCGTGGCGATCGGCGAAGATAGTTAATCACCTGCTCGGCAAGGCGCATTACGATATTAGCCCCTGCCAGTCACTGGTGCAGTGGTGGCCAGTTTCGTAAAACTGTCGTTATAAAACTGTCGTTAAATGTCCAGGCTGCCATCAATCAGGCTGCACACTTCACCGCCGATCCACGGCTGGCCGTGCTCGTCATAGCTCACAAAGATTCTGCCATCGCGTTGCATTGCGGTGCCCTGACGAGCACGATAATGAGCAGAGGTTTTTCCGCCATCGGGGAAATTCTGTTGTGCCAGAAGACGGGCCAGACAGGCGTTGGCACTGCCGGTAACCGGATCTTCCATCAATTGTGAATGTTGAACCAGCAATGCCCTGACTTCATAGTCCAGCTCATCATCCTGTGGATGAGGGCCAAACAACGTAATGCCAACAGCCCCGGATTGCTGCTGTAATTCTTGTAACGCGCCGCCGTCGAGCTTGGCCTGTAAGCATTCTTCGGCACTGTTCATTCTCACGATTAGCCAAGGGATGCCAACTTTAACTACGTAAGCCTGACTGTCTTTCAGACGCTTGCTGCCTTGCAATACGGTATCCAGCAGTGGATAAAGCTCGCTATTCAAGGCGGTGATTTTGGCCTCGGGGGCAGCAAAAGCCAACCTTCCTTCGGGTAAAATTTTTATCGTCACTAGCCCAGCGCCGCACTGTTGAATCAGTTGACCCGGAGTTTTTGGAACCAGACCCGCCTCGAGCAGCGCATGAGCAGTGCCTAATGTTGGATGTCCGGCAAAAGGTAATTCATCTTCCAGAGTAAAAATTCGTACCCAGTAATCGGCCGATGCGTCAGTTGCTGGTAAGACAAACGTCGTTTCAGACAAATTGGTCCAGCGAGCAAAGGCAGCCATTTGCTCATCGCTCATCCCTGATGCATCAAGAACCACCGCCAGAGGGTTACCTTTCAATGGGTTAGCAGTAAAAACATCGACCTGCTTAAAACGGCGTTTAACTGACATAAAACCTGCTTTTTGGAAAAAATAGAGAAAAGAAATTACGTTAATAAGGCTGAATTATTTAGACGAATGATGCTGCTGTCTGAGCAAGTCAACATACGCTAGATTGACCAGTTCCTGACGTTGAATTTCAAGGCGTTCTAATAAATCTTCTGCAATAGCAATGCCCTGCGCCTCTGTCTCGTGATCTTCCAGCACCACTTCAAATTCGAGAAAGTCGCCAAGATGCTTAACCCTGTCCAGGTGCAGGCGGGTTTGTCCGACCATAAACAGCGTGCGCTGCTTAATGACTCTACCGGCACTCCCATAGGCCAGCGTCAGCGTCTCGCGCAGTCCGTCCGGATCCTGAGTTTGAGAAAGGGAATAGAAACTGGTTTTCGGCCCGGCCTTATCATCGCGCTTATAGAAAATCAGCTCTCCGCTATCGGCTGCCAGCTTGCGCAGTTTCAGGCGACCGTGAGGGCAAATAAAGAAGGTATCATCTTGATCAATAAGGTCTGGCGCGCCATCGGCCAGTAACGCTATCTTGGCGTAAAGGGCAGAAAAATCATCAATCCGTGCTTTGATTTCAACATTGCGAGCCATGACAAACTCCCTGGACAAACGGATAACATTGCCTTCTATTACTGCAATAGGATGCCGCGAGTTTCAACAATTATTTGCAGTTGATAAAGCTCTGTAACCCTATAAACTCATTGCCATCACGCATCTAGGCCGGAGGCCCAAGTCAAGAATGGTATGGATTATTATTGCTGCGCTGGTTGTCGTTTTTGTCGTTGGTTATTGGTTTATGACAGCAGATACCAGAAAGGCGAATGATTCACTGGCAAGCCTGTTGAAAATCAAGCCGGTATACATTGATTCTATGCTGCTGGAGATGGGAAAACGCCAAAGTGCGATGTTTACACGCTCGATCGGTGGAGGCTATGCGGAAGAGATCCGCAAGGCGGCATATATCGTCTTTATTTATCAGACCTTCATCAAAGATGCTTCCGATGAAAACATTTTGCACTGGCGCAACGTGCTGGTACGGGCGCATCTCGACCCGATTCTGACCAGTGAGCACGCCGAGTTGGCGCTGTTCTATTTCGCCGAACTAGATATTGAACCCTTCGAACTGGCCCAGTTTCGTCGCAACTACAACAACACTTTTAACCATCTGCATTTGGTTTAGTATTTGCGCCTTTTGTAACATCGGCATCTGTTCTTGTCTTCCCCCGAGCTGGGGGAAGGCAGGAAAGTTAAGCTATCTGAAGACATTATCCAGATAATTGGTCAGCAACTGGCGTGAACTGAAACCGTGGCAAATGCCATAATAAACCTCAGTTTCGCTTTCCAAATCCAAAGGAAACTGGGTGTAAACCTGACTGCTGCGAAAAGACGCCGTCGGCTCTGCAAAACGCTCACTGCGCTCTTTCATGGCAGGATGAATCACCAACGCCGTGCGACCAAAGCGCGCTTCACGATTAACATAAACATAATGCTCGCCTCGACGATAGCCATAGGCTTTATCATCGATAAAATCGCGCTCAAATCCGGATGTTTCTAACACTTTTGCCACTTCATCGGGCCGTAAATACATAGTTTTTCCTCGCTCTCAAAACCGCAAAGCGACCTTACCGCAATAAATCTGCCAAACAATGCATTTAGGTATGAAACGAGGGAATTTAGGATTTATCCAAGCACTTCCCGGCGAGATTTCTCAATCTGCCGGGAATATGGTTTTAGAAACCGCAGAAACTCTATATTTTCGTCACTATCGATTTTCGTCACTACAAATTTTACAACTACAGATTTTCTTGTTGCAGCTTTTCATTGCGCATCATTTTCAGCGTGATCATTATAGCCAGCAATACCATGAAGGCAGCAGCCAGATAAATTGACGGGGTGCCGAAATGCGAAATAACCAGACCGGCGATAGGACCGGTAAGGCCAAGACCGAGGTCCAGAAACGCAGAATACGTGCCTAATGCGGTTCCCTGATTTTGCTGCGGAACCTGCTTAACCGCCTCAACGCCGAGCGCCGGGAAGATAAGCGAGAAGCCGGAGCCGGTCAGGAACGCGCCAATTTCAACGCTGAACGGGCTATGGCCCTGCCAGATAATCAGCAAGCCAATAATCTCTACCGCGAAAGAAACCACTGACACTTTCAGGCCCCCAAAGCGTGCAATATTACTGCCCAAAATCAGGCGCATGCCTACAAAACCAAGGCTAAACAGGGTCAAGGTAAAGGCGGCGCCTGCCCAGCCTTTGTCGGCATAGTAGAGAGTAATAAAAGTCGCAATTACGCCGAAACCAATCGTGCCGAAGCCCAAGCCCAGGCCGTGCATCCAGATTTTGCCAACCACAGCGCGGAAGGCAATGCGCTTGCCGGTCACCACGGTAATGGGTTCTTTAGAGCTTGCCAGCACGATAGCCAGTGCAGCGATAATCAGGATAGTGATTGCTACGCCCATTAAACCGAAATGAACGTTAAGCAGCACGCCCAGCGGCGCACCGACCGCCATCGCGCCATAGGTGGCGACGCCGTTCCATGAAATTACGCGTCCGGTATGAATCGGATTAGTGGCTCCGATGCCCCAGAGGATAGTCCCCGTCGCGGCAAAGCTTTCTCCAACACCAAGAAAGACGCGCCCTATGCACAGCAAAATCAGGCTTAACAGCGGCACAGAGGTGCTGAACAAGGCCAAGGCATAGAATAATCCGCTGATACCACAGCAGGACAGGCCGAAAATAACCACTTTCTTGGGACCGATATTATCGGCAAAACGTCCGGCATGAGGACGGCTGGCCAGCGTGGCGAAATACTGCACGCTAATAATCAACCCCGCGAGAACGGAGTTGTAACCGAGCTTGCCGTGCACAAATCCGGGTAAAACAGCCAGAGGTAAACCGATGCTTAAATAGCAAACGAAAGTAAAAATAACTATCGACAGTATGCGTTTATTCAACTGTAAAGTAGTTTGAAACGTATTGGGTGACATGGACTAGCCTGGATATCGATCACAGTTTTGAGGAATCCACAGCATAAACAGGTTTTCCTGCTCTGCAAATGAAAATACGGTTTAAAAATGTCATCAATTGTCACACCACCGCTGTTTTTGCAGACAAATCCGAGCATTTTAAGCCGAAGCCGCGCCAGTACTGGAGAAAGTTGTGCCAAGTGTTCGGCAAAATAGCTGATTTTCCTCTTCACTTTGTGCACATAATGCGCGATTAGACGTGATATCGGTTGCAGCGCAGAATATTGGGCTATGCTTTTAACAGGACGTTATTGAGTGAGCAGACAAGGTAATTAATTTAATAATCATCGAGTTGATAACCATTGATTTAATACCCTTTTATTTAATAACTACAGAGTTAATAACTCAAAAGTTAATACCCACTGAGTTAATAAAGAAAGGCGTGCTCCCAAAGAAAAGTGTCCCTAAATGTTCAAACAAGGAGATCGTAATGTTTAATAAGAAGATTGATAAAATCGAACGTGATGCCAATGAGGACATTTCACTGCTGGCCGATACTCTGGACGAGGTGCTGAAATCAGGCGGTTCAAAATCCAAAGTCGAAATCGACAAGATTCGCGGCAAAGCAGAAGGTATTTTGCGTGAAGCCCGCGCTCGTTTTAACGGCAACGGCAATTTAACGCAGCATGCACGTGATGCAGCCAACCAGGCGACTGGATATGTGAAAGAAAATCCGTGGTACGGCGTTGGTGTCGGTGCCGCAGTGGGTATTCTGGTCGGTGTATTGATAGGCCGTAATAGCGATTAATTTGCGATAAGTAAAGACTAAATTTAGATTAATTATTAACCAGATCGTCTTTACAAAAATATTTAAAGTTTTCTCTAAGCCGAGAGCCCAGTAAATACGGGGCTCTCGGCTTTTTGTTGTCCAAATCGTAAACAAGCATCACAAATACCTATATCTAGGTGGGTTGATAATTTATAGCACTACATCTAGTATTCGATCCATCGGCAGCGAATACTCCTGCGATACGCATCTTACGTTTTACAGCTGCATAACATGCAGAATCTAAGGCGTAAACTATTCAGTCATCTTACCCCAAAGGTAAATGCGAATCATGAGCATAATCATTTACAGCAAACCAGACTGCGTACAGTGCAACGCGACTTATCGTGCAATGGACAAACATGGTATTGATTATCAGGTAGTCGATTTAACACAGGATGCACAGGCATTAGGCCAGGTACGTGCTCTGGGTTATCAGCAAGTTCCCGTAATTGTAGCCGGTGACGATCATTGGTCTGGCTTCCGTCCAGACAAGATAACAGCTCTGCGCCAGCTGCAACAAAGACACTGAGGCCGGCTATGAACAGCCTGGTGTATTTTTCGAGCAAGTCGGAAAACACCCATCGCTTTGTCGGCAAACTAGGTTTGCCAGCCGTCAGAATACCGATAGCAGCAAAAGGCGAAAAATTGCGGATGGATTGCCCTTACATTTTGCTGGTTCCTAGCTACGGCGGCGGAACCGCTGTCGGGGCAGTGCCAAGACAGGTGATCCACTTCCTCAACGATGAACACAATCGTTCACTCATCCGCGGCGTCATCGCCGCTGGCAACACTAATTTCGGCGCAGCGTACTGCATTGCCGGTGAAATCGTCTCGCAGAAGTGCAAGGTTCCTTACCTTTATCGCTTTGAACTGCTGGGCACGCCGGAAGACGTTGCAAAGGTCAAACAGGGAGTCACTGAATTTTGGCAACGACAGAACTAGCAATCACCGATCCGGGTGTCGGCACACCGGACTATCACGCGCTCAACGCCATGTTAAATCTGTTCGATGCCGATGGAAAAATTCAGTTTGATAAAGACAAACTGGCCGCGCGACAGTACTTCTTGCAGCACGTAAATCAGAACACGGTCTTCTTTCATGACCTGGCTGAGAAACTGCGTTATCTGGTGGAGGAAGGCTATTATGACGCTGCGGTACTCGACCAATACGATTTCGAGTCGACCAAGCGTTTGTTTAAACAAGCTTACGCCAAAAAATTCCGCTTCCAGACTTTCTTGGGCGCTTTTAAGTATTACACCAGCTATACGCTGAAGACCTTTGACGGCAAGCGTTATCTCGAGCGTTACGAAGACCGCGTGTGTCTGGTAGCGATGACTTTGGCACAGGGTGATATCAAGCTTGCCAGCCATCTGGTTGACGAAATCATTAGCGGCCGCTTCCAGCCTGCGACTCCGACCTTCCTTAATTGCGGTAAAAAACAGCGCGGCGAGCTGGTCTCATGCTTCCTGTTGCGTATTGAAGACAACATGGAGTCGATTGGCCGTTCGGTAAACTCGGCTTTGCAGTTGTCAAAACGCGGCGGCGGCGTAGCGTTTATGCTGACCAATATTCGCGAAGTCGGCGCGCCTATCAAACGTATCGAGAACCAGTCTTCGGGCGTGATCCCGATTATGAAGATGCTGGAAGATGCTTTCTCCTACGCCAATCAACTGGGTGCTCGCCAGGGCGCAGGTGCGGTTTATCTTAACGCGCACCATCCAGATATTTTGCGTTTCCTTGATACCAAACGCGAAAACGCCGATGAGAAGATCCGCATCAAAACGCTGTCATTAGGCGTCGTTATCCCGGATATCACCTTCGAGCTGGCAAAAAATAACGAAGATATGTACCTGTTCTCGCCATATCACGTCGAGAAAGTGTATGGCGTACCGATGTCTGAAATTAGCATCAGCGAGAAATATCGCGAGATGGTCAACGACAAACGTATCCATAAAACCAAGATCAACGCCCGCGAGTTTTTCCAGGTGTTGGCCGAGATTCAGTTTGAGTCTGGCTATCCTTATATGATGTTCGAAGATACGGTCAATCGTGCTAATCCGATCAAAGGCCGTATCAACATGAGTAATCTGTGCTCGGAAATCTTGCAGGTCAATTCGGCGACGATTTATGGTGAAGACCTGTCTTATCAGCAGATAGGTAAAGATATTTCCTGCAATCTCGGCTCGCTGAATATTGCCGCGGCCATGGATTCGCCAGACTTTGGCCTGTCGGTCGAGATGGCGATTCGCGCGCTGACTGCGGTTTCCGATATGAGCAACATTCGCTCGGTGCCGTCCGTTGAACAGGGTAACAATGATTCACACGCCATCGGCCTGGGACAAATGAACCTGCACGGCTATCTGGCACGCGAACGCATCTATTATGGCTCTGAAGCAGGTCTGGATTTCACCAACATCTACTTCTATACCGTGGCTTATCACGCCGTAAGGGCCTCAAATCTGCTGGCTATTGAACGCAGCAAGACTTTTAAAGGCTTTGAAGATTCGACCTATGCCAGCGGCGGCTATTTTGACAAATACCTGCAAGATATCTGGCATCCGAAAACTGCGCGCGTGCGTGAGCTGTTCGAGCAGGCCGGGATCCCGATTCCGGGCGTGGCAGAGTGGACAGCGCTGAAAGAATCGGTGATGGCGCACGGGCTGTACAATCAGAATTTGCAGGCAGTACCGCCAACCGGTTCTATTTCATATATCAATAACTCGACCTCAAGTATTCATCCGATAGTTTCACGAGTTGAGATCCGTAAAGAGGGCAAAATCGGTCGCGTTTATTATCCGGCGGCGTTTATGGATAACGACAATCTGGAATATTACCAGGACGCCTACGAGATTGGCCCCGAGAAGATTATCGATACCTATGCCGAAGCCACGCAGCACGTGGATCAGGGGCTTTCGCTGACGCTGTTTTTCCGCGATACCGCCACGACTCGCGATATCAACAAAGCGCAAATTTACGCCTGGCGCAAAGGCATCAAGACTATCTATTACATCCGCCTGCGCCAGATGGCGCTGGAAGGCACCGAAGTTCAGGGCTGTGTTTCGTGCACGCTGTAACTCAAGAGACAATTAAGGAAATCGCATGAGCTCGGTTAAACAACTGCTGCCGGTACAGCCGATTAGCAAAGCCATTAACTGGAACAAAATTCAGGATGATAAAGATTTAGAGGTCTGGAACCGCCTGACGTCTAACTTCTGGCTACCGGAAAAAGTGCCGTTATCCAACGACATACCTTCCTGGGCCACACTGAGTGCCAAAGAACAGCAGCTGACGATCCGCGTATTTACCGGCCTGACGCTGCTGGATACGGTACAGAATATTATTGGCGCACCCACGCTGATGAAAGACGCGGTGACGCCGCATGAAGAAGCGGTGTACTCCAATATCTGCTTTATGGAAGCCGTGCACGCCCGTTCTTATAGCTCAATCTTCTCGACGCTGTGCATGACTTCAGACGTTGACGATGCCTATCGCTGGAGCGAGGAAAATGTTGCGCTGCAAAACAAGGCAGCCATTGTGCTCTCTTATTACAACGGTGAAGATCCGTTGATGAAGAAAGTCGCCAGCGTATTTTTGGAATCTTTCCTGTTCTATTCTGGTTTCTATTTGCCGATGTACTGGTCAAGCCGTGCCAAGCTGACCAATACCGCCGACCTGATCCGTTTGATCATTCGTGACGAAGCGGTGCACGGTTACTATATCGGTTATAAATTCCAGCAAGCGTTAAAGCTCGAAAGCGCAGAGCGTCAACGGCAGATCAAGGATCAGGCGTTTGATCTGATGCAGGATCTTTATGACAACGAAGTTCGCTATACCGAAGAGCTGTATGATGGCGTGGGCTGGAGCGAAGACGTTAAAAAATTCCTGCACTATAACGCCAACAAAGCGCTGATGAATCTCGGCTATGAAGCGCTATTCCCAGCCAGCATGGCGGAAGTTAACCCGGCTATCTTGTCGGCATTATCGCCAAACGCCGACGAAAATCACGACTTCTTCTCGGGTTCAGGCTCTTCTTACGTGATCGGTAAAGCGGTTAATACCGAAGACGAAGACTGGGATTTCTAAGCTGTCTGAGTAAGCCGTCTAAGATTCTGAGTCAGCTCTTCTAGTACAGAAAAATGCCTTCTTAGGCCTAAAAAAATGACTTAAAAAAACCGCCGTTCTGTTCACGCAGAGTGGCGGTTTTTTATTACGCTAAATTCTTCTGAAGCAGAGTATGGAAAAAGTCAGGAGAAGAATTTCGCCAGCACCAATAGCCCGACAGAAACGTTTATTGCCCCGCCAATCCGCGTCGCAATCTGCGCAAAAGGCATTAATGTCATGCGGTTACCGGAGGTCAAAATAGCCACATCGCCCGTGCCGCCCTGCCCGCTCTGACAGCAGGAGACAATCGCCACGTCGATAGGATGCATGCCAATTTTCTTGCCGACGATAAAACCGGTTCCGACGAGCGCGCAAACCGTTGAGACGATCACCACCAAATTTTGCAAAGTGAAGGCATCCATCAGCTCCTGCCAAGGGGTAATCGCCACGCCAACGGCAAACAGAATAGGATAAGTCACGGCGGTCCGGAAGAATTTATATACCATCATCGAGCCGTGCTGAATAGCCGGTGAAACCCCGTGCACCAGCTTCACGACCACCGCGGCAAACAGCATTCCCACAGGCGCGGGCAGGCCAATCAGGCGTTGTCCGAGCATGCCGACCATATACAGCAGAATCGCCAGCAGCGCGCCACAGGCCAATGCGTTTATCCCCGGCATGCCCTCGAATTCATCATTACCGTTGGTAATCTCGCCCTTTTTAGACGGCATCAGCTGCCCTTCGCCGGTCAGATGTGGAAAGCGTTTGCCCAGTTGGTTGAGAATACCGGCCAGCACGATCGCCGTCAGTCCGCCCAGCATCACGATCGGCAAGATCTTGCCCAACGCCACGCCTTGTTCCATATGCAAGATGGCTGCATAACCCATCGACAGCGGAATCGCGCCCTCGCCCACGCCGCCGGCCATGATCGGCAAGATCAGGAAGAAAAAGATCTGGAACGGCGGCAGACCCATCGCCATCCCCACGGCCATTCCCACCAGCATGCCGACAATCTCGCCGCACAGCATCGGCACGAAAATACGCAGGAAGCCCTGGATCAATGCCTGACGATTCATGCTCATAATGCTGCCGACAATAATGCAGCAAATATAAAGGTAGAGAATATTGGTCGACTTGTAGAACTTGGTCGTCGACTCAACAACTACGTCCGGCAGCAGGCCGTAATGCACCATCGCCGAAGGAATAAAGGTGGCACAGATTGCCGCCGCGCCTAGTTTGCCGAGCAGCGGCAGTCTTTTGCCGAATTCACCACAGGCAAAGCCGAAAAAGGCCAGCGTGGCGACCATAACGACAATGTCACTGGGTAGCTTACCGTTGAGGCAATCCAGCAGGATTAACACACCCGCAAGAATAAAGAACGGCAACGGGATAATCCCCACTTTATAATTATCCAGCACGTGCCACCATTTATCGCGCATTGCAGTTTTAGCCGCTGGATTTTTATCTTTTACGACAATTTGGAAATCATCGGTTGTGCTCATGGCGTCGTCCTCTATTTTTTTGTTGCGGATCTTGTTAGAGGAAGAGGATAGGAATCGGCAGCCTGTCGAGCTGTGACAGCATTCAAATTAAAACCGCAGTGTTAAAGGTTGTAATGGTTTTTATGGAGTTAATGTTAATAATCGTATAATTTTTAGCGCTTTTTAGTAAAAATAGACAACAATCCTACAAAAAATCAGGTCAGGCAGATGAAGGCGAAATTTAGTTTCCAGATAAAACTGTTCCTCTGGCTGGTCGCTTTTTCCTGCCTGCTTTTGGTTTTTCTCGGCATGCTGATGTTCCATTTGGTCGACAGGCAGCTGCGTCATGATTTAGGTCATCGAGCCAAAGTTCAGGCCAGCGAAATTGCCCTGTTCCCTGGCTTGTCACAGCTCGTTGCCTCGCGTGATACGGCAGCGATTGCCCGGCTAATTAATCCTCTGAGCCAGCGCAGTGATGCCAGCTATATCGTGATTGGCGACAGTCACGAGATTCACCTTTATCACTCTAGCCAGCCGCAAAGCGTGAATCATCCGATGATTGGCGGCGATAATGCCGAGGTGCTGGCGGGTAAAACCATTATCTCGGTGCGTCAGGGCGGGATTGGAGTTTCGCTGCGCAGTAAAGCGCCGATTTTGGATGCCAGCGGCAAGGTGGTTGGCATTGTTTCTGTTGGCTATCTCACCTCTTATATTAATGACATCACCCTTAATCAGCTGGCTCAGGCGCTATTTTTCGGCATTTTATTGCTACTGGCACTGTTTGGCTTTTCATGGTGGTTCAGTAAAAATCTCAAGAAACAGATGTTCTGGCTTGAGCCGCAGGAGATTGCGCTGCTGGTGCGTCAGCAAAAAGCGCTAATGGAGGCGGTGTATGAAGGGGTGATCGCCATCGACGATCGGCTGAAAATACTGACGATTAACCGCGCCGCCCGCGAACTCCTGGGGATCACTCAGCCGGAACAGCAGCTTGTCGGGCAGCACATTACTCACGTTATCGCGACGCACGATAACTTTTTCAGTTCCGGAAACGTACAGCGCGAGCGACATGATGAAATTGCGCTCTTTAATCAGCGGCAGGTGATTGTTAACCGCGTGCCCATCGAGCTGCCTGCCCCGGCCTTGCACGGCTGGGTGTATAGCTTTCGCGATAAAAATGACATCAATACATTGAGTCGCCAGCTTAGTCAGGTGACGCGTTATGCCGATAACCTGCGCATCATGCGTCACGAGCAGCTCAACTGGACTGCGACACTGGCCGGTATGCTGCAAATGCACCGCTATGACGAGGCGCTGGAGTATATTCAGGCACAGTCGGCAGGCGCGCAGGCGGTGCTGGATTTTGTCTCGCAGCGTTTTCGTTCGCCGGCACTCTGCGGGCTGCTGCTCGGCAAATATGTCAGTGCGCGTGAAAAAGGCATCGAACTGAGCTTTGATCCAGCCTGCCGGCTCACGAGTCTTCCCAAGGCGTTAGGGGAAAACGAGCTGATGTCGATAGTCGGTAATTTGCTGGATAATGCGGTGGAATCCACGCTGAAAGTTGACGCGCCGCACGCTGCGGTAGAACTGTATTTGACCCAAACAGGCGACCAGCTGATTATTGAGGTTGCTGACCAAGGCGCAGGTATTGATGCCAAACTTCGCCCGCGGCTGTTTGATCAAGGCGTCAGTAGCAAGCCTGTCAGCCATTCTGAGCACACGGGCTGCGAACATGGCATCGGGCTTTATGTCGTGGCAAGTTATGTCCGTCAGGTGCAGGGGGTGATTGAAATCTCTGACAATCGACCCACGGGCGCGGTTTTTTCTGTGTTTGTCCCCTATCAGCCTATGCCATGGTCCCTGAATATCTCGGAGTCTGTGAATGAATAACCCTATCGAGATGGACGTGCTGATCGTTGAAGATGAGAGCCATCTCGCACGGTTGCACCGCGAATTTATAGAGCAAAATTTTAATCTTCGCGTCGTGGGCATTGCGCCGACGCTCGCGCAGGCAAAAAAGCTGCTGGAACAGTATCGGCCCAAGCTGGTTTTACTGGATAACTTTTTGCCTGACGGTCAGGGTATCGAGCTAATTAATTCCTCGTTGCTCAAGAACCTCGATTGTTCAGTGATTTTTATTACTGCCGCCAGCGATATGACGACATGCAGCCAGGCGATGCGCGCTGGCGCTTTTGATTACATTATCAAGCCGGTTTCTTTTCATCGGCTGCAAAGCTCGTTAACCCGCTTTATGCAGCTGGCACAAACGCTGAGAAGCGTGACCAATATTGACCAGCAGAGCCTAGACAAGCTGTTTAATCTGCCTGGCAGCGAACAGCCGGAAGCTCCCTTGGCCAAGGGAATAGAGCCCAATACTCTTGAACTGGTGAAGCACGTTTTTAGCCACCAGCCTGGGAAAAACTGGTCGGTGGATCAGGTAGTGGAACAGGTCGGAGTCAGCAAAACTACCGGCCGCCGTTATCTGGAATATTGCGTCGAAACGGGCTTCATTATGGTCGAGATGCAGTACGGTAATATTGGCCATCCAAGACGCCTTTATCGCAAAGCTAATCCACTGAAAAACGCTGCTGAATAGCGGCGTATTTTTCAACTCGACGCGTCTTGCAAAATCTCTATTTTCGTCTACTCGCCTGCCAATTCCCCTTTCTCACGGCTCTCAGAGCAAATTATTTCTGTGCTAAATTCCTAAAAATCTCATTTTCTCAAAAAATATCATCATTACGAATATTTACATTGTGTGGAAATAGATGTTTGAAATCAAAATAAAACTATAAAAATCAACAATATATTACGTAAAAAATATTATTAAATTTACGTTTAAATTATTAAAATAAGCTCTGTTTTTCGTATAAATATGACAAATAATAATCAACTTAATCAGAGCGCAAATATCCCTTTAGCCACAAGGGCTCAGCGGAAAATTGCAGATAATAATCAGAGGCGTCCTAATTCCAGGCCTTGCGGTGTGAGACTTGTCTCAGATTCTAAGTGTGTTAGGGTATAAGTCGCTTGATATTCCGTCGACAGGAAAATTTTATAACGATCCATTCAAATAACAGTATTTAAAATACGACCAAGGGAACGGAAAATTGCATGGCAATTAAAATCGAAGTTAAGAACTTATATAAAGTCTTTGGCGAGCATCCTGAGCGAGCCTTTAAGCTGATAGATTCCGGCAAGGGTAAAGAAGAGATTTTCGAGAAAACGGGTCTGTCACTTGGTGTGAAAAACGCCAGTCTGGCCATTGAAGAAGGCGAGATTTTTGTCATCATGGGGCTTTCCGGTTCTGGAAAATCCACCATGGTACGCCTTCTCAATCGTCTGATAGAACCAACCCGTGGCGAAGTACTGATTGATGGCGAAGACATTGCCAAAATCTCTGCCGCCAAGCTGCGCCAGGTGCGCAGAAGCAAAATCAGCATGGTGTTCCAGTCTTTCGCTCTGATGCCGCATCTCACCGTATTGAATAATACGGCGTTCGGCATGGAACTGGCTGGCGTGCCTGCCAGCGAGCGCAAAGAAAAATCGCTGGATGCGCTGCGCCAGGTTGGCCTTGAAAACTATGCCAATTCTTATCCCGATGAGCTGTCTGGCGGTATGCGTCAACGCGTGGGTCTTGCCCGTGCAATGGCGAATAACCCTGACATTCTGCTGATGGATGAAGCCTTCTCCGCACTCGATCCCCTGATCCGCACCGAAATGCAGGATGAGCTGGTGAGACTGCAATCCCGGCATCAGCGTACCATCGTGTTTATTTCCCACGATTTAGACGAAGCCATGCGTATAGGCGATCGTATCGCCATTATGCAAGGCGGCGAAGTGGTGCAGGTCGGCACGCCGGAAGAAATCCTGAATAATCCGGCCAATGACTATGTGCGTACCTTCTTCCGCGGCGTAGATATCAGCCAGGTATTCAGCGCCAAAGATATCGCCCGTCGTCGCCCGGTAACGCTTATCCGCAAGACCCCTGGTTTTGGTCCTCGTGCTGCCCTGAAGCTGCTCGAAGATGAAGACCGCGAATATGGTTATGTTCTTGAACGTGGTCAGAAGTTTATCGGCGTAGTTTCTTCCGATTCACTTAAACGCGCGCTGAAAGAGAATTTGCCGCTGGAAAGTGCCTTACTTGATCTCCCGGGTCCAATACCGGCAGACATGCCACTCAGCGAGCTTATCTCTCAGGTTGCCTCCGCTCCATGCGCGGTGCCTGTCGTCTGCGAAGAGAATAACTATATCGGGATTATTTCCAAGGCCATGCTGTTGCAGGCGTTGGATAAAGAAGGGGCTACAGAATGAATCAGCAGCTAACTAATTCAGTAAACGGTAATGCAGTACACAGCAATTTAGTAAACGGTATTGTGCAACACGCTCAGGCCGCGCAAACCAGTGCAGCATCGGCCGATTCGGCTATCAACAACGCCACTACCGATCCCTGGACCGCGGCCAACAACAGTTTTTCCTCTGGCGCGACGGATGCCGGTCATCAGGCGGCTACTCAGGCCGATGAGAGCTGGCTACATATCGCACCCGAGCAACATCAGCATTTCAACATTATGGATCCCTTCCATAACACATTGATCCCACTCGACCGCTGGGTCACTGAAGGGATCGATCTGCTGGTTTCGCATTTCCGCCCGGTATTCCAGGGGATCCGCGTTCCGGTTGATTTTATCCTGAGCGGTTTCCAACACTGCCTTCAGGCTCTGCCTGCACCGGTTGCGATTATCATTTTTGCCCTTATCGCCTGGCAGATGGCAGGTTTCGGTATGGGTGCTGCAACGCTGATTTCGCTGGTAATTATTGGTGCAATCGGTGCCTGGTCACAGGCAATGGTCACGCTGGCGCTGGTGCTGACTTCGCTGTTCTTCTGCATATTGATAGGGCTTCCTTTAGGAATATGGCTGGCACGAAGCCAGGGCGCGGCCAAGATTATCCGGCCTTTGCTTGACGCGATGCAGACCACTCCAGCGTTCGTTTATCTGGTACCGATCGTTATGCTGTTTGGTATCGGTAACGTGCCGGGCGTGGTAGTCACGATTATCTTTGCCCTGCCGCCTATCGTGCGTCTGACTATTTTAGGTATTAATCAGGTTCCTGAAGATTTGATTGAAGCGGCTGAATCATTTGGTTCCAGCCCAAGCCAGATGCTGTTTAAAGTTCAGCTGCCGCTGGCAATGCCGACCATCATGGCCGGGATTAACCAGACGCTGATGCTGGCGCTGTCAATGGTGGTTATCGCCTCAATGATCGCCGTGGGTGGTTTGGGTCAAATGGTGCTGCGCGGTATTGGTCGTCTGGATATGGGCCTCGCCTCTATCGGTGGCGTCGGTATTGTTATTCTGGCAATCATCCTTGACCGACTGACGCAGGCCATGGGTCGCGACCGTCGTAGTAAAGGCGTGAAGACCTGGTATGCGCACGGACCTGTAGGTCTGTTCACCAAACCCTTCATGAAAAAAGCCTGAGGACACACCGATGAATAATTCAAAGAAATTACGCAACGGTGGCCTGCTGGCACTGACTCTGAGCACGCTTATCGGTGCGCAGGCGATGGCGGCAGATCTTCCGGGCAAAGGCGTCGTGGTTAAACCGGCTCAAAGTACGCTGGCTGAAGAAACGTTTCAGACCGAGTTGGTCAATCGCGCATTAACAGACTTGGGTTACAGCGTGCAGCCCACCGCCGAGGTGGATTACAACGTCGCCTACACGACGATAGCGAGTGGTGATACCACTTATATGGCTGTGAACTGGGATCCGCTGCAAACTGATATGTACAACGCTGCCGGGGGCGACAAAAAGTTTTATCGCCAGGGCACCTATATCAGCGGCGCGACTCAGGGATATGTTATCGACAAGAAAACGGCCGATAAATACCACATCCATGACCTGTCGCAGTTAAAAGATCCGAATATTGCCAAGCTGTTTGACTCTAACGGCGACGGTAAAGCTGATATGACAAGCTGCGATCCCGGCTGGGGTTGCGGTGAAGTGATAAGCGCACAGCTCCAAGCCTATGGCCTGAGCAACACGGTTCAGCAAGATGCGGGTAACTACGCCGCCATCATGGCCGATACCATGACGCGCTTTAAAGAAGGCAAGCCGGTGCTGTACTACACCTGGACACCTTACTGGGTCAGCGATGTACTGAAACCGGGTAGAGATGTCGTCTGGTTGACCGTGCCGTTCTCGGCCAATAGCGGCTCACAGAAAAACCTGAATACGCAACTGCCCGACGGCAAGAACTACGGTTTCCCGTTGAATAGCGAGCACATTGTGGCGAACAAGAAGTGGGCAGCCGCTAACCCGGCTGCGGCGAAACTGTTTGCTGTCATGACGCTGCCGTTATCAGACGTCAACGCTCAGAACATGAGTATGCACAACGGCGAATCCTCTTCTCAGGATATTCAGAATCAAGTCAGCGGCTGGATTAAGGCGCATCAGGAAACCTATAACGGTTGGATTAGTGCGGCGATGGCAGCGGCTAAATAATTCTGATTTGTAACTAAAATTCAGTATAAAAATTAAGGGCATGGAGGAAACTCTATGCCCTTTTCTTTGCCTGCCTGACAGCACTTATAACCAATGGCATGATTTTTAGTATCATTATCAATTGGTTTATCAAATTTAACTAAAGGATACTGTCGGGATAAACACCACGTAATTTACTTTAATTAATTGAATGAATCCTATGACAACCTCTGCAACCTCCTCTGATAAACAGCAGCATCCGGCTTTGAGTCCGGGACTTATCCTGCTTATGGCCATTGCTACCGGATTGGCCGCGGCCAGTAACTATTATGCCCAGCCGTTGCTGGAAACTATCGCCAGAGCTTTTCACCTGTCGGTGAATCAGGCCGGATTTATCGTCACTACCGCCCAGCTCGGCTATGCCATGGGTCTGCTGTTCCTGGTTCCACTCGGCGATATGTTTGAACGCCGCACTATGATTGTGGTGATGACATTACTGTCGGCGGCGGGCCTGCTTATCACCGCGAATTCAACGTCAATTACCATGATGCTGGTCGGCACCGCGTTGACTGGCCTGTTCTCGGTAGTGGCTCAGGTACTGGTTCCTCTGGCTGCGACACTCGCAGAACCCGCGCGCAGGGGCAAAATCGTTGGCATGATTATGTCAGGGCTGCTGCTCGGTATTTTGCTGGCTCGAACAGTATCAGGACTGCTCGCCTCGCTGGATGGCTGGCGAACTGTATATTGGGTCGCCAGTGTACTGATGGTCGTCATGGCGCTGGTAATGTGGCGGGTATTGCCTCAGCACAAACAGGATACCCAGCTTAATTATCTCCAGTTGATGAAATCTATTTTCACCCTGTTCTTCTTTACTCCAGTGCTGCGTACCCGTGCGCTCATTGGCATGTTTATCTTTGCCAATTTCAGCGCGCTGTGGACTTCAATGGCTTTCCTGCTTGCAGGCCCTCACTACCATTATTCCGAAGGCGTGATTGGCTTATTTGGTCTGGTGGGTGCCGCCGGTGCACTGGCTGCAACTCGAGCAGGACATTTGGCGGATAAAGGCAAAGCCCGTCTGGTGACGACCTGTGGATTGATTCTGCTGCTGCTTTCCTGGATTGCTGTCGCTTACGGCCAGAGCTCGGTTATCTCGCTTATCTTCGGGATTATCGTTCTCGATCTCTGCGTTCAGGGCGTCCACATTACGAACCAAAGCGTGATTTATAAGTCGATGCCTGAGGCCCGTAACCGTCTGACGTCGGGTTATATGACCTGCTACTTTATTGGCGGCGCCATCGGTTCCGTGGTTTCCGCGTCGGCATTTCAAATGGCCGGATGGTACGGCGTATGCACTGCGGGCGCGATTTTCTGTGCAATCAACCTGTTAGTCTGGCTATTTGGGCATAAACACAGAATTGGCTGAGAAAGTGTTGCAAACGTGATGATAACGCGCCTGATTAGCGTGCAAATAGTTATCCGGGCAATTTTATTTGTACCAGAGGGTATAAAGATTACTAACAGTCTGATATTATTTTTTCCATAAATTATACGCTAACGAAACATATTGCTTTTATTTCGCAACAAACTTCTTATGCACAGCTGCACTATTTTAAGAATTGCTTCAGCAGACGGGGTTCCTTTTCTTGCCCCGACTGCCTTTAAGAGCTCGCCAATATTAATTGGCTATCCACCTGCCACTTACTCCTTCGGGCCAGGTGCGGTAAAACGCGATTTTTCCTCCGTTTTCGCTGCTGTTTCCCTACATATCTTTGCCGTTGCCTATCTTTTTGCTTTTTTGCGCAATCGATTGGGCCGCGTAAGTTTGCATTACTCCGCGAGCACTCACCCGTTCGCTGGAAAAAATATTTGTTACCTTCAACCGTCACGGGACCACACGAATAGCTAACTATTTGCTGGCTTGTGATATTTACATTATTAATTACACTGGTTACTATCTCAAATGTAACTAATGAGGTTTCTTACGATGGAAAGTTCATTCGCACCTATTGAACACATGTTGAATTTTCGTGCTAAAAAGCAAAAAGACTTCCCTTATCAGGAGATTTTGCTCACTCGCCTGTGTATGCACATGCACAGCAAGTTGTTGGAAAATCGAAATAAAATGCTTAAGGCACAGGGGATTAACGAGACCCTATTCATGGCGTTGATAACACTGGACGCACGAGAGTCACACAGCATTCAGCCTTCCGAATTAAGCGCTGCGCTGGGGTCATCTCGTACCAATGCGACTCGTATTGCCGATGAGTTAGAGAAGCGCGGATGGATTGAAAGACGTGAGAGCGATAACGATCGTCGCTGCCTGCATTTGCACCTGACGGCGGACGGTGAAGCCTTTATTCAGAAGCTTTTGCCGCCTCAGCATAAAAGTTTGCATTTTCTTTGGTCTACACTGGAGGTTGAAGAACAAAAGCAGCTGGAAGCGCTAACCCGTAAACTGCTGACTCGCCTCGACCAGATGGATGCAACCTCAACATTATAATCGAATAATTGTTCAGGTAATCATTCTATGCTTCTCCCAGTTAGCTGGAGATTTACACCTCTGTTTGCTGTGCTATTGCTGGTGGGTTGCGCCTCCAGCAATAATATTGCACCACAGTCAACGCTGCTGAATAATCAGCAGCTTAACCTGAAACAACATCAAGTCAGTTCGTTGGCGATTAGCCCACAGTGGTGGCGCGGTCTGCAAGACTCGCAGCTCGACAACCTGATGACTGAAACCCTACAAAATTCACCTTCTTTACGTCAGGCTGCTGCGCGAGTGCGCGAGGCCCAAAGCGTGATGGGTGAAGCCAACGCGGCAAACGGCCCTTATCTTGATCTCAACGCTTCAAGTGATCGCCAGAAAATGTCGCAGAATACCTATCAGCCTTTCCTCGCTGGGTATCCTTCAAATCCAATCTATGAGACGACCAATAATCTGGGTTTCAATCTGACCTATGAGTTTGACTGGTGGGGTAAATTCCGTAATCAGGTCAATGCTGCCAAGGCACAGGTCGATTCGGCTCAAGCGGAACAGGCACAGGCAGCGCTAACACTCTCAAGCTCGGTGGCATCAACCTATTACCAGCTCCAGGCCAATTTTGCTGTGCAAACGGTTCTGCAACAGGAAGTAGACAACAATCAGCATTTGGCTGACTTGCGTAAAGCGCAGTATCAGGCTGGCGTTTATGGCGTTGATATTCCGCAACAAACTCAGGCACAGGCCGATAGCGCCAAACAGCAGCTTATTGAACTACAGTCGCAAATTGACCAGCAAAAGCATCAACTTGCCGCGCTAGCAGGCCAAGGCCCGGATGCAATGAAAAATCTACATCCCGTCGCGTTACCGGGTGATGACGTTCTGGCACCGAAAGGTGATTTAACCATTGATTTACTGGGCAAACGCCCGGATATCGTCGCGCAGCGCGATTTAGTCGAGTCTTACTCACAACGCATTACTGCAGCGAAAAAAGATTTTTATCCAAGCCTGTCGATTAGCGCTTTTGCAGGTTTGAGTACTATTAATTACGGCGGCACTAGCCCTAATCTGTTTGAGGCAGCGAGTCAGGCCTGGAATATCGCCCCGACTATTTCGCTGCCAATTTTCCACGCGGGCGCACTGCGCAGCAAGCTGGGTGAAGAGTCGGCGTTATACGACCAGTCTGTGGAATCCTACAACCAGACTTTGTTGAACGCTATTAGACAAACTGCCGACGCGCTGACCGTTCAGAAAAGTTCGGCTCAGCAATTACAGCAGTCTTTATCTGCCGAGAAATCCCTGCAAGAGGTGTATCGCGTTGCCAGCGCTCGTTATTCCGCTGGCACTATCGGACGCGATCAGTTGCTTACCAGTCAGGCAGCACTGTTGCAGCAGCAACAGGCGACGCTGACCGCAGCGAGCAACGTATTGCAGGCGAAGATCAGTTTGATCCGTGCGCTGGGTGGGGGTTATCAAGCCCCCGCTGCGGACACAAAAGCATAATAACAAGACTCAGCGTGGAGAAATAACATGAGCGCAAATGCGGAAATTCAAGAGCCGACCCCACCACCAGCGAACAAGAAAAAGAGATCTCGTAAAGTTGCCCTGCTGATACTGACCGGGATCTTTTTGATCGCAGCCATTGCCTATTTGATCTACTGGTTTTTGGTACTGCGTCACTATCAGGATACCGATGACGCCTATGTTTCAGGCAATCAGGTACAAGTCATGGCGCAGGTTTCGGGCAGCGTGACTGACGTTAACTTTGACAGCACTGACTTCGTTAAGAAAGGCGATACTCTAGTGGTGCTCGATCCGACCGATGCCAAACAGGCGTTCGAGCGAGCCAAGACAGCGCTCGCTAGTAGCGTGCGTCAAATGCATCAGTTGATGATCAACAGCAAACAGTATCAGGCCAACGTCGTGCTGCGCCAGACTCAGCTGAATCAGGTAGAGGCTGACTTAAAACGTCGGGTAATTTTGGGCAAGGTTGATGCGATTGGTCGTGAAGACTTGCAACATGCCCACGATGCGGTAGACAGTGCCAAGGCGCAGCTCGACGTGGCTATCCAGCAGTTAAATGCCAATCAGGCCATGGTACTGAATACGCCAGTGGCGCAGCAGCCGCAGGTTATGCAGGCCGCCGCGAAGGTTCGTGATGCCTGGTTAGCGCTGCAACGTACCAAAATTGTCAGCCCGGTTGATGGCTATGTTTCTCGCCGAACTGTGCAGGTCGGGCAAGAGATTAATCCTTCTGTGGCACTGATGGCAGTGGTGCCAGCGGATCACATCTGGGTAGATGCCAACTTTAAAGAAACGCAGTTAGCCAATATGCGTATCGGCCAATCGGCGACCGTGGTCAGCGATATCTATGGTGATGACGTAACTTATCACGGCAAAGTGGTGGGCATGGATATGGGTACCGGCGGCGCGTTCTCTCTGCTTCCAGCGCAAAATGCTACCGGTAACTGGATCAAAGTCGTTCAACGTTTACCCGTGCGTATTGAGCTGGATGATAACGAAGTGAAAAAGCATCCGCTGCGTATTGGGTTATCGACCCTGGTAACCGTTGATACACAGAATCTTGATGGCCTGATCCTCGCGGATAAAGTTCGATCCGAACCGCTGTATCAGACATCGGCCCTGACACTAAATCTGGCACCAGTTGACGCCATTATTAATGACGTTATCCATGCCAATGCGGGCTAAGCTGTCCGGAGATCTTCATGGCTGATAGAAAACCGCTGGAAGGCGCGCCACTTGCCTGGATGACGGTCGCGCTGGCGATGGCGACCTTTATGCAAGTGCTGGACTCGACCATTGCTAACGTGGCGATCCCGACGATCGCCGGTAACCTCGGGGCGTCTAACTCGCAGGGTACCTGGGTGATTACCTCATTCGGGGTGGCGAATGCGATTTCGATCCCGATCACCGGCTGGCTGGCAAAACGTCTTGGCGAAGTCAGGCTGTTCCTCTGGGCGACCGGGCTGTTTGCCCTCGCCTCGTGGCTGTGCGGTATTTCCAACAGTCTGGAAATGCTCATCTTCTTTCGCGTAATCCAAGGGTTGGTGGCTGGTCCATTAATCCCGCTGTCGCAGAGTCTGCTGCTCAATAATTATCCCCCCGCCAAGCGAAGTACCGCGCTGGCGCTGTGGTCAATGACGGTGATCGTCGCGCCAATCTGCGGGCCGATCCTCGGTGGCTATATCAGTGACAACTACCACTGGGGCTGGATCTTCTTTATCAACATTCCGATAGGTATTGCGGTGGTGTTGCTGACGTTGAGAACGCTGAAAGGCCGTGAAACCGAGACACAAATTCGGCCAATCGATAGCGTGGGGCTAGTGTTACTGGTGCTGGGGATTGGTTGTTTGCAGGTGATGCTTGACCGCGGCAAGGAGCTGGACTGGTTCAACTCGCCGGAGATAGTGACCCTAACCATTGTCGCCGTGGTTGCGCTGTCATTCCTCATCGTTTGGGAACTGACGGATGAAAATCCGATAGTCGATCTCGCGTTATTTAAATCACGAAACTTTACCATCGGCACGCTGTGTATCAGCCTTGCCTACATGCTCTACTTCGGCTCTATTGTACTGTTGCCGCAGCTATTGCAGGAGGTATTTGGCTACACGGCAACCTGGGCGGGTCTGGCGTCGGCACCGGTCGGGATACTGCCGGTATTGATGTCGCCGATCATCGGGCGCTTTGCTCACAAGCTGGATATGCGCTGGCTGGTCACATTCAGCTTCATTATGTATGCGGTGTGTTTCTACTGGCGCGCCTATACGTTTGAACCGGGAATGGACTTTGCCGCCTCGGCGTTGCCACAGTTTATTCAAGGATTCGCGGTGGGTTGCTTCTTTATGCCACTGATAACTATCATCTTATCAGGATTACCTCCCTCCAGAATGGCGGCGGCATCGAGCCTGTCTAACTTTACCCGAACGTTAGCAGGTTCAATTGGTACATCAATTACGACCACCATGTGGAGTAACCGTGAATCATTGCACCATACGCATCTTACTGAAAGCATTACGCCTTTCGATCCCGCAACGCGGCAGATGTACTCTCAACTGCAAGGTTTGGGAATGAGCCACCAGCAGGCTTCAGGATGGATTGCCCGAGAGGTGACCAATCAGGGGCTGATTATTTCCGCTAATGAGATTTTCTGGGCGGCAGGAGGCGTTTTTCTGATTTTGCTGGTTCTTGTATGGTTTGCGCGAGCCCCGTTTACGGCCGGAGATGGCGGCGGCGGCGCGCACTGATCCTCAGCCAGAAGCACTGATTTACAGTCAAAAAAGAGAAAATAGCAGCGGGCGCATCACGTGTCCGCTGCTTGTTTATGGCTTTCAACTAATGACTATCAGCTTATAACTCCTCGTTGATGACGTTCAGCTCAGCGAGATAACAACCTTGCCGGTCTGCTGACGATCGTCGAAATAGCGCCAGGCTTCTAGCGACTCTTCAAAGCTAAATACCTTATCCACCACGGGTTGAAGCTGGCTTAGGGTCAGCGCACGATTCATGGCGATAAAGTCTTCTCGACTACCGACGCTGAAAGGTCTGACGGTTACACCACTTCTAAACAGCGTCATAAAATCAACCGATGGACTGCCTTGTGCAACGAATCCCAGCAAAGCGATTTCGCCGCCCGGTGCTGTCGAAAGCAATGACTGAGTCAGCGTGCCCGGACCACCTATTTCTACAACCCGTGCTACGCCCTGACCATGAGTTAATTCACGCACTTTGCCAGACCATTCAGGGTGTTGACGATAATTAATGACATGATCGGCACCCAACGAAGTCAGCAGCTGAGCCTTTTCATCAGTCGAAGTCAGCGCAATCACTCGCGCTCCCATCAGTTTGGCAAACTGCACTGCAAACAGCGCGACACCGCCGGTTCCCTGTGTCAGCACCGTTTCACCTGACTTTAACGGACGAAGCTGTTGCAGGCTGTTCCACGCCGTAACAGCCGCGCACGGCAAGGTCGCAGCCTGCTCCCAGCTCAGATAATCAGGAATCGACACCAGCGTCTCTTCATCAACCACTTTATATTGAGTTAACCAGCCATCGGTCTGAGCACCATAGGCACCTCGATTGGAATCGGCATCTCTTGCGCCACCTATCCAGTAGGGGAAAAAGCTGCCCGCCACGCGATCGCCAATGTTAAACAGCTTCACCGCGTCGCCAATTTCGACCACTTCGCCAACGCCGTCTGATAACGGAATAACGCCTTCCTTACGTGCTATCGTGCCGGTACCGTGGAAAATCGCCAGGTCACGATAGTTAAGACTACAGGCCCGAACCCTGATTAATACCTGATTACGCCCCGGCAGCGGTTTTTCTTCTTCAACCCGTTTCAGCCCTGCGAGACTTTCAAAATGTTCAAAACGATAGCTTTGCATAACAATTCCCTTTCATTTTGATGTGGATGTCTCTCTACCTTAGAGATTTTCATCTGGACGTAAAATGACTCAAAGCGTACTTTTACTGACTTATCGTCCACATTATTGGGCCTGCTATGGATCCTCTCGACGACGTATTTGCCGCCATGCGCCTGCAATCTGCGCTGTATTCTCGCCTGCTACCCTTTGCGCCGTGGGGCATTAGCTTTGTTAAAAGCGCCTCTATTCGTTTCGGTTTTATTGTCTCTGGCCATGGCTGGCTGATAGTTGAAGGTCAGGATCAGCCTATTGAACTGCGTCAGGGTGAGGGTTTTCTGGTCCAGCCCAATATTCTGTTTTCTCTGGCCGATAGCCCCACCAGCCCGACGCGGTGGTGTGAAGATATATTTGCCGACTGTCAGGGCAAGAATCTCAGTTTTGGCGGTGAAGGCGAGGCCGCCGATATTCTCTGTGGCTACTTTACTTTTGACAGTGCCGGAGCAGAACCGTTGCTGTCATTATTGCCCTCTGCAATCACTATTCCGGCTGATGAGACACGCTCACCGCTGCTCGAGGCAACGCTGAAACTGCTGGCAATTGAAACGGTTGAGCAAAACCTGGGATCGCGCATTGTCATTAGCCGACTGGCCGATGTGCTGTTTGTACAAGCTATCAGAGCGCACTGTCTGCGTGAGCAAACACAACGTGGCTGGATTGCGGCACTGGCAGATGCCAGGCTCAGCGGCGTGGTTAAACGTATGCATCAAGACATTGCTCAACCATGGAGTCTGCAAATGTTGGCAGCTGAGGCGGGAATGTCGCGATCGTCTTTTGCCGTTCACTTTAAGGCAGTAACCGGCGAAACACCGGGAGATTACCTGACACAATGGCGAATGTATCGAACGCGCTGTTTTTTGCGCCATCCCCAGTTAACGCTTACTAACATTGCAGACCGCGTTGGCTATGACTCGGCGATTACTTTAGGTCGGGCGTTTAAACGTTTTGCAGGAATAACACCGGGCGAATATCGCCAACAGCTTGGCCTAAAATTCCCAGTCAGTGCCATAGAACAAGAATAGCTCATGGCAGAAAACAAAAATGGACGCACAGGGCGTCCATTCTATTTATTGCTCATTACCTGCTAGCAACCTACTGCTCGAGCAGCGTGTTGCCATTCAGATCAGGGAGTTAAAACTCAGCCCTGATTCTGACGCCACCATTCGCCCAGCAAGATGCCGGTCGCAACGGAAACGTTCAGGCTTTCAACCTTACCGGTTCCGCCGATAGAAAGGTTCAGGTCGCCCTGCTGCCATGCGCTATCAGACAGGCCATCACTTTCTTCACCTAATACCAACACCATTTTGGCAGGCAGTTCGGCTTTGCCGAGTGCAGTACCTTTGTGGCTGGAAGTGGTTACGATGGTGTAACCGGCTTTACGGAAGCTAGCCAAGACATCGATAAAGTTATCGGCGATGATCGCTTTAACGTGTTCTGCGCCGCCTTCAGCGGTACGCACTGCGGCACCGGATTCCAGCTGAGCCGGATCCTGTACCAGCATTCCGTTGATACCAAAGTGCGCACAGGTACGCATGATACCGCCGAGGTTGTGCGGGTTACCGACGTTTTCCAGCGCCAGAACACAGTCTTTAGCCGGTGCAGTCTGCAAATAAGTCTCTGCATCCAGACCCTGACGTTTTTTGATCAGGAAACACACGCCACCGTGGTGCTCGGTGCCTGATGCTTTTGCCAGTTCGTCGTCTTCAACCACGTGATACGCTTTGCGGTTGGCTGCCATCCAACGCAGAGCTTCGCGGAAGCGTGGCGTGACTGACTGCACAAACCAGGCGCGGACGATTGAATCCGGACGGCTTGCAAACAGTGCCTGACAGGCATTTTCGCCATAGACTCGGGTTTCTTCCTGGCGCTGACGACGCAGCTGCTCAGGATCGATAAAGCTTTTGCCGCTAATGCCACCGTGATCCGGCACTGACTCATCGTCAGGTGCACGAGAAACGGTTTTCCACGGTGAGGAGTTTTCCCACGGTGAAGATGAACCTGAGCCTTCAGTATCACGGCCTGGTCGACTTGCTGGGCGACTCGGACGTGAGTCACCGCGACGTGCATCAGGACCACGTGAGTCACTGCCGCGACGTTCGTTGTTGCGACCTTCAAAGGGACGGGAACCCGGGCGAGCTTTATCACCTGGACGTCCTTTATTGTTTGAAGGACGTTGATCTTTATTTCGGTTATCGCCGTCGTCGTCACTGCGGACGTACATCACTTTGACTTTGCCGTTCTTGCCACTGAATGAATCGTTCATTTTTTTCTCCACCTACGCGCTGGGCGCGAAGATTACCTGATGTCTGAGTGGTAAGCCACCTGCTTTGGACCAAAAGCTTAAAACTATCGTATTCATTGGGTAAATCGCATTGTTCACATTGCAGGCAAACCGCATAATTATCAGAATATCTTCGTATCTTAGCCACCAGCGCTGGTTTCTGGTGACGGGATACGGTCTCAATGACAGAGGCTTAACTATGACTATTAATACGATTTGCTCATCATGCCAGGCAACAAATCGCCTGCCCGAAGACCGCGTTGGCGAAGATGCCAAGTGTGGCCGTTGCGGTCACCCACTGTTTGAGGGTAAGGTCGTTCATGCCACAGCGGCAACGCTGGACAAATACCTGCAAGACGATCTGCCGGTAGTCATTGATTTCTGGGCCCCATGGTGTGGTCCATGCGTTAACTTCGCACCTATCTTTGAAGATGTTGCGGGTGAACGCGCGGGTAAAGTGCGCTTTATCAAAATTAATACCGAAGCCGAGCCTGAACTTGGCGCACGTTTCCGTATTCGCAGCATTCCGACCATCATGGTGTTCAACCAGGGTAAAATGGTTGATCAATTGAGCGGAGCGATGCCTAAAGCGCCGTTTAACCAATGGCTCAATGAATCATTGTAACGCATAACGACGTGCTCGGCCCCAGCATTGTCTGCAGGGGCCGCCTTTTTATCCTCACTCTCCGCGACGCCTCGCATTTTCATCTTCAAAGACGCCAGACACTACCGGTTATGCGCACATCGGATTACAATAGTCCGATTTACCGCCGCAGGATTTTCAATGCCGGACAATGCCGTACTGCGATTGCGCGAACAGCGCCTCGCAAAATCAACTCGCCCTTATCTGGCCCGTGGTTCCCGTGTGATCCGCTGTCAGTCCTGTTTGCTGCCTAAACGCAACTGCCTGTGTGGCACCATCGCACCCGAGCAGGCGAAAAGTCGTTTTTGCCTGGTGATGTTCGACACCGAGCCATTAAAACCGAGTAATACCGGGCGTCTGATTGCCGATATTCTTCCTGATACCCAGGCCTTTATGTGGTCGCGTACCGAGACTGATCCCGCGCTGTTAGCGGCCATTGCTGACCCAACGCGTCAGCCTTACGTGGTCTTCCCTGCTTCTTTTGCACAAGCTCCGCGCCAAGTCTTTACCGAGCTGCCGCCAGACAGCAAGCCGCCACTATTTATCATGCTCGATGGCACCTGGAACGAAGCACGCAAAATGTTCCGCAAAAGTCCCTATCTGGACGGATTACCGGTGTTTTCGCTCGATGTCAGCGCTAAATCAAGTTATGTATTGCGGGAATCCCCCCGTGCCGATCAGCACTGTACGGTCGAAGTCGCGGCCGCTTTACTGGAAAAATCAGGCGATATTCAGGCTTCAGAGAGTATGTCGGCGTTATTTGAGCTGTTTCGTACAAAGTATTTAGCCGGAAAACCTCATCATCCGGTGCACCAACTCACAGCAAACGTCGAAGAAAGTCTCTAGAATCCAGTTATATCTTTAACAGGAGGCAGGATGAGTCAGCGCGGGTTAGAAGCTTTATTACGACCAAAATCGATTGCAGTACTCGGCGCATCAGATAAACCCGGACGCGCGGGGTATCTGATGATGCGTAACTTGCTGGCAGGAGGCTTCAAGGGGCCAGTACTGCCAGTGACGCCAGCCTGGCAGGCAGTATGTGGCGTAATGGCCTATCCTGATGTCGCCAGCCTGCCGATGACACCCGATTTAGCGGTGATTTGCACCCGCGCCGACAGAAATCTGCCTTTACTGGAGCAACTGGGCGAGCGTGGCTGTAAAACGGTTATTGTGCTTTCTTCCCATCAGCAACAGTTTGCCGAGCTGAAAAGTACCGCCCAGCGTTATTCTATGCGCTTGCTTGGCCCTAATAGCCTGGGCATTCTGGCACCCTGGCTAGGGCTGAATGCGAGCTTCTCGCCGGTGCCTGTTTTACCCGGTAAGCTGGCATTTATTTCTCAGTCGGCGGCGGTGGCGAATACTATTCTGGACTGGGCGCAGCAGCGCTCGGTCGGCTTCTCCTACTTTATTTCCCTCGGCGATAGTCTGGATATCGACGTGGACGACCTGCTGGATTTCCTCGCCCGTGACAGCAAAACCAGCGCTATTTTGCTCTATCTCGAGCACGTCAGTGATGCACGGCGTTTTCTTTCGGCTTCGCGCAGCGCATCGCGTAATAAACCGATTCTGGTGATAAAAAGCGGACGCAGTGCTCAGGCACAACAGCTGTTGAACAGTCCGCTGAGCCTTGATGCTGCCTATGATGCCGCCATTCAGCGTGCGGGCCTGCTCCGCGTGCAGGATACTCACGAGCTATTCTCAGCAGTGGAAACCTTGAGTCATATGCGTCCACTGCGAGGTGAGCGCTTGCTTATACTCAGCAACGGTGCAGCACCGGCAGCAATGGCGCTAGATCAGTTGTTGAGTCATCACGGCAACCTGGCAACGCTAAGCGATGAAACTATCCACTCGCTGCGCGCTTTATTGCCGGACAATATTGCAGTAGGTAATCCGCTGGATTTGCGCGATGACGCCAGTCCTGCACTTTATCAGTTAGTACTTACTACGCTTCTGGATTCCCAGGATTATGATGCCCTGTTAGTAATCCACGCTCCAAGTGCCGCGTCTCCTGGCACCATTACTGCTGAAAAAGCGATTGAGACGATTAATCAGCACCCACGCGGTAAGCGAGTTACGTTGCTAACTAACTGGTGTGGCGAGTTTTCTTCCATCGAGGCGCGCAAGTTATTTACCGAGGCCGGGCTGCCAACCTACCGAACGCCAGAAGGCGCAGTGACAGCGTTTATGCACATGGTTGAATATCGCCGCAATCAGAAGCAGCTAAAAGAAACCCCTTCTTTGCCTCTGGACCTCAATAAAAATACTGACGGCGCGCATAAATTAATCGATAGCGCATTGCGCGAAGGCACGACCCGACTAGATACTCACGAAGTCCGGACAATCTTCAAAGACTATGGCATGTCCGTGTTGCCGACCTGGATTGCCAGCGACAGCCAAGAGGCGGTCGACATTGCCAGTCGCGTCGGTTATCCGGTGGCATTAAAGCTGCGCTCGCCGGATATTGACCATAATTCAGAAGTTCAGGGTGTCATGCTGTATTTGCGCACCCCTGATGAAGTCAGCCAGGCCGCCGATGCGATATTTGATCGGGCAAAACAGGCATTTCCGCAGGCGCGTATCAATGGTTTGTTAGTGCAGACTATGGCTAACAGGCCCGGTGCACAAGAGCTGAGGATAGTCGTACAGTACGATGCAGTCTTTGGCCCGCTGATCATGCTGGGTGAAGGCGGGATAGAATGGCGTCCGGAACAGCATGCTGTTGTCGCTCTCCCACCGCTAAACATGGCACTGGCAAGCTATTTGGTTCAACAGGGTTTGAAAAGCGGCAAGATCCGCGAACGGAATGCGCTGCGCCCGCTGGATATTCCCGCCCTTAGCCGACTTTTGGTGCAGGTCTCAAATCTGATTATCGACTGCCCGCAAATAACTGAGCTCACTATTCATCCGCTGCTGGCATCAGGCAATGAGCTGACTCTGCTCGACGTGGCTCTGCAACTTAGCCCGGATACTGACCGCCAACAGTCGCGTCTGGCAATTCGACCTTATCCACAACGTCTTGAAGAAAGAATCGAGCTTAAAGATGGTTCGACTTGCCTGTTCCGCCCTATCCTTCCGGAAGATGAGCCGTTGCTGAAAGCGTTTATCCAGAAAGTCACCAAAGAAGATCTTTATTACCGTTATTTCAGCGAAATCAATGAGTTTACCCACGAAGATTTAGCCAACATGACGCAAATCGACTATGACCGCGAGATGGCATTCGTAGCGGTACGCGGTCAGACTCATGAAATCGAGATTATTGGCGTCACCCGTGCAATTTCTGACCCGGACAACGTCGATGCCGAATTCTCAGTGTTGGTCCGTTCTGACCTTAAAGAGTTAGGCCTCGGCGGTAGACTATTGTCAAAAATGATTGCCTACACGACTGAACACGGCATTCAACGTTTGTCTGGAATTACCATGCCAAACAATCGCGGTATGCTGGCACTGGCAAGGAAACTGGGCTTCGAAGTAGACGTCCAATTGTCTGAAGGGATTGTTAGTCTTTCCCTTCCACTACAGATTTAAGATGGCATAGCAGGCAAAACTTGCGCACATCAGTGGCGACTAATGGTATTATCGACCGATTGTGCGGTCAGTTTTGTCGATTTTGCACCGCAATTGCCATTCATTTAGAGAGAAGAAGCGCACTGTGATGTTGTCCAAATTTAAGCGAAACAAACATCAACAACATCTTGCTCAACTGCCAAAACTCCCCCAATCGGTAGATGCTGTTCAGACATTGTACAGCGCCACAGAATTCCGTACGACGCTGCTTGAGGTCATCGCCAACGCCACCCAGCGGATTTATCTGGTTGCTCTGTATCTGGAGAACGATGACGGCGGGCGAGATGTGTTATCCGCAGTCTATGAGGCAAAACGCCTGCGCCCTGAGCTGGAAGTTTGTATTCTGGTCGACTGGCATCGTGCTCAGCGCGGGCGAATTGGTGCAGCGGCGACCAACACTAATGCCGACTGGTATTGTCGTATGGCGCAGGAAAATCCGGGCGTTTTAGTGCCTGTTTATGGCGTGCCGGTCAATACTCGTGAAGCGTTGGGTGTACTGCATCTCAAAGGCAATATTGTTGATGACTGCGTTATCTACAGTGGCGCGAGCATGAATGATGTTTATCTGCATCGTCATGAAAAATATCGTTTTGACCGCTATCAACTGCTGACTAATCCGCAGTTGGCCGATAGCATGGTTGATTACATCAATAAGTCACTGCTTAGCGCCAGTGCAGTGCAGCGACTGGATCGTGAAGATCGCCCGAAAAGTCCGGAGATCAAAAACGAGACCCGACAGTTCCGTCAGGGCCTGCGTCATTGCCATTATCATTTTAAAGATGCGGCTACCGAGAACGAATTAGCCGTTACGCCGATGGTTGGTCTGGGTAAGCAAAACAATCTGAATCAGACTATTTTCCACCTGATGGCCAGCACCGATGAGAAGCTGACGCTGTGTACTCCGTACTTTAATATGCCAGCGTTGTTGGCGCGTAACATTATGGGTCTGCTGCGTCGCGGTAAACAGGTGGAAATTATTGTTGGTGATAAGACCGCCAACGATTTTTATATCCCGCAGGATCAGCCTTTCAAAATTATCGGCGCATTACCCTATCTGTATGAAATAAACCTGCGCCGCTTCCTGAGTCGTTTGCAACGCTTTATCGACAGCGGCCAGCTTATTGTTCGCCTGTGGAAAGACGGCGACAACAGTTACCATCTTAAAGGGATATGGGTAGACGATCGCTGGCAGCTTATTACGGGTAATAACCTTAATCCACGCGCCTGGCGTCTTGATCTGGAGAATGCAATTCTTATCCACGATCCTAATAAAGAGATGCATCTTCAGCGCCAGAAAGAATTGGATAATATTCGCGAGCACACTGAGATTGTGTCGCATTATATGGAACTGGAAAGTATCCCTAATTATCCGGTCAAGGTCCGTAAGCTTATTCGCCGACTACGACGTATCCGTATTGATCGCTTAATTAGCCGAATTCTATAATTTCTTTATTATTTGATAACTGCATTATCTAGTAACTACATCGTATAATAGTAAAAGGCCTCCGCAGAGGCCTTTTCTTTATCTTTAAAAATGCACCATGCTAAAGCTGAATCTCTTTTCCCTTATTATTCAAGCGTATTGAGACAATAAAGGCTATCAGACTCATTCCGGAAACATACCAGAAAAATACGTCTTCGATGTGCCATGCTTTAAAGCTCAATGCAACAAACTCGGCTGATCCACCAAATACTGCATTCGCTACAGCATATGATAGACCTACTCCTAATGCGCGTACTTCGGCAGGGAACATCTCCGCCTTTAATAAGCCACTAATAGAGGTGTAGAAAGTCACAATCGCCAGTGCAATAACGATCAGTGCGAAAGCTAAATAAGGATTAGTCACGCTCTGCAAAGTATAGAGAATAGGGATAGTCAGTAAAGTTGCGAAGCCAGAAAATATTAGCATCGAGTTTCGACGGCCAATTTTATCGGACAATGCCCCAACTATCGGCTGCAATAACATAAAGACAAATAGCGCCAGAGTCATTAATCCACTGGCAGTTTTAGCATTCATCCCTGCTGTATTAACCAGGTATTTTTGCATATATGTGGTGAAGGTATAAAAGCTTAGCGAACCGCCGGCAGTAAAGCCCAGCACCATCAGGAAGGCTTTCTTGTGTTTCCACAGTCCCGCCAGGCTTCCTGCATCTTTATGCGCGCGCGTTTTCTCGTCTGAAGTTTCATTAAGCGTACGGCGTAACAGCAGCGCAACGGCGGCTAGTACGGCACCGAGGGCAAAAGGAATACGCCATCCCCAGGCTCTTAGCTCATCGCCGGAGAGGAGTTGTTGCAGGCCAACCAAGACGACAAGCGCCAACAACTGCCCACCAATCAACGTGACATACTGGAATGAGGCGTAAAAACCGCGACGTCCTTTAACGGCGACCTCGCTCATATAGGTTGCGCTAGTGCCGTATTCACCACCAACAGACAATCCCTGGAACAGGCGTGCAAACAGCAGTAATGCAGGCGCCCATGCACCGATCGCCTGATAAGTTGGCAGGCAAGCAATCACCAGCGATCCGGCGCACATCATGCATACCGAGATAAGCATTGAGCTTTTGCGACCATGTTTATCGGCGATATAGCCAAATAACCAGCCACCAATCGGACGCATAAAGAAGCCGGCAGCAAATACGCCAGCAGTTTGCAACAGCTGTGTGGTGCTATTCCCGTTCGGAAAGAAGGAAGAGGCAAAGTAGATTGAACAAAATGAGTAGACGTAAAAGTCGAACCACTCTACCAGGTTGCCAGATGAGGCTCCGACGATGGCAAAAATTCGGCTTTTTTTATCCTCATCTGCCTTCCCCTGCGATGTTGAACGTGTAATTTCGGTCATTATTATTATCTCCTGCTTATATAGTCCAAAAGCTTAAAGGACTTTCTTATATGATTTTTTATGCAATATGACTATGTAGTTAAGCAGGAAATAGGGGGTAAAGGCGAGAATTTTTGCGTATTTATCTTATTGAATGTTCACTTTATCAGCGACTTTGGCGTGAATTATAAGCAAAAAAGCCCCTGTCGTCAGACAGGGGCCTTCTTTTGTGCGATGTTGACCGGCTTTTGACCCGTCCTGTCGCTTTTTTTCTTAAATGATACAAAGCAAAAAACCCCAGCTTTCGCTGAGGTTTCGTACTTAATTTGATGCCTGGCAGTTCCCTACTCTCGCATGGGGAGACCCCACACTACCATCGGCGCTACGGCGTTTCACTTCTGAGTTCGGCATGGGGTCAGGTGGGACCACCGCGCTACTGCCGCCAGGCAAATTCTGTTTCATTCCAACCGCTTTCCACATCAATGCGGGCCGCCATCAGAACCAATCTTTGAACAAGCTGAATATCAAAACTTAAGTCTTTGTGTCTCTCTAAAACACCTTCGGTGTTGTAAGGTTAAGCCTCTCGGGTCATTAGTACTGGTTAGCTCAATGCATCGCTGCACTTACACACCCAGCCTATCAACGTCTTAGTCTTAAACGTCCCTTCAGGGAGCTCGAAGCTCCAGGGAAGACTCATCTTGAGGCAAGTTTCGCGCTTAGATGCTTTCAGCGCTTATCTTTTCCGCATTTAGCTACCGGGCAATGCCATTGGCATGACAACCCGAACACCAGTGATGCGTCCACTCCGGTCCTCTCGTACTAGGAGCAGCCCCTCTCAATCTTCCAACGCCCACGGCAGATAGGGACCGAACTGTCTCACGACGTTCTAAACCCAGCTCGCGTACCACTTTAAACGGCGAACAGCCGTACCCTTGGGACCTACTTCAGCCCCAGGATGTGATGAGCCGACATCGAGGTGCCAAACACCGCCGTCGATATGAACTCTTGGGCGGTATCAGCCTGTTATCCCCGGAGTACCTTTTATCCGTTGAGCGATGGCCCTTCCATTCAGAACCACCGGATCACTATGACCTACTTTCGTACCTGCTCGAGCCGTCACTCTCGCAGTCAAGCTAGCTTATGCCATTGCACTAACCTCACGATGTCCGACCGTGATTAGCTAACCTTCGTGCTCCTCCGTTACTCTTTAGGAGGAGACCGCCCCAGTCAAACTACCCACCAGACACTGTCCTCACCCCAGATTATGGGGCCGAGTTAGAACATCAAACATTAAAGGGTGGTATTTCAAGGTTGGCTCCACGCAGACTGGCGTCCACGCTTCAAAGCCTCCCACCTATCCTACACATCAAGGCTCAATGTTCAGTGTCAAGCTATAGTAAAGGTTCACGGGGTCTTTCCGTCTTGCCGCGGGTACACTGCATCTTCACAGCGAGTTCAATTTCACTGAGTCTCGGGTGGAGACAGCCTGGCCATCATTACGCCATTCGTGCAGGTCGGAACTTACCCGACAAGGAATTTCGCTACCTTAGGACCGTTATAGTTACGGCCGCCGTTTACCGGGGCTTCGATCAAGAGCTTCTCCTTGCGGATAACCCCATCAATTAACCTTCCGGCACCGGGCAGGCGTCACACCGTATACGTCCACTTTCGTGTTTGCACAGTGCTGTGTTTTTATTAAACAGTTGCAGCCAGCTGGTATCTTCGACTGTCTTCGGCTCGGGAAGCAAGTTCCTCCACCTAGCGACAGCGTGCCTTCTCCCGAAGTTACGGCACCATTTTGCCTAGTTCCTTCACCCGAGTTCTCTCAAGCGCCTGAGTATTCTCTACCTGACCACCTGTGTCGGTTTGGGGTACGATTTAATGTTACCTGATGCTTAGAGGCTTTTCCTGGAAGTGCGGCATCAACTACTTCATCACCGTAGTGACTCGTCATCACGCCTCAGGGTTAGTATGCAACCGGATTTACCAAGTCACACCCCCTACACGCTTAAACCGGGACAACCGTCGCCCGGCTAGCCTAGCCCTCTCCGTCCCCCCTTCGCAGTAACACCAAGTACAGGAATATTAACCTGTTTCCCATCGACTACGCTTTTCAGCCTCGCCTTAGGGGTCGACTCACCCTGCCCCGATTAACGTTGGACAGGAACCCTTGGTCTTCCGGCGTGCGGGTTTTTCACCCGCATTATCGTTACTTATGTCAGCATTCGCACTTCTGATACCTCCAGCAGCCCTCACAGGCCACCTTCAACGGCTTACAGAACGCTCCCCTACCCAACAACGCCTGAGCGTCGCTGCCGCAGCTTCGGTGCATGGTTTAGCCCCGTTACATCTTCCGCGCAGGCCGACTCGACCAGTGAGCTATTACGCTTTCTTTAAATGATGGCTGCTTCTAAGCCAACATCCTGGCTGTCTGTGCCTTCCCACATCGTTTCCCACTTAACCATGACTTTGGGACCTTAGCTGGCGGTCTGGGTTGTTTCCCTCTTCACGACGGACGTTAGCACCCGCCGTGTGTCTCCCGTGATAACATTCTTCGGTATTCGGAGTTTGCATCGAGTTGGTAAGCCGGGATGGCCCCCTAGTCGAAACAGTGCTCTACCCCCGAAGATGAGTTCACGAGGCGCTACCTAAATAGCTTTCGGGGAGAACCAGCTATCTCCCGGTTTGATTGGCCTTTC
Organism: uncultured Gammaproteobacteria bacterium; assembly: GCA_963747655.1. Classification (GTDB taxonomy): domain Bacteria; phylum Pseudomonadota; class Gammaproteobacteria; order Enterobacterales; family Enterobacteriaceae; genus Rouxiella. The sequence continues at coordinate 723,663 of CAVVFS010000003.1, forward strand.
ACCCCCAGCCACAAGTCATCCGCTAATTTTTCAACATTAGTCGGTTCGGTCCTCCAGTTAGTGTTACCCAACCTTCAACCTGCCCATGGCTAGATCACCGGGTTTCGGGTCTATACCTTGCAACTTGACGCCCAGTTAAGACTCGGTTTCCCTACGGCTCCCCTATACGGTTAACCTTGCTACAAAATATAAGTCGCTGACCCATTATACAAAAGGTACGCAGTCACCCAACAAAGTAGGCTCCCACTGCTTGTACGTACACGGTTTCAGGTTCTATTTCACTCCCCTCGCCGGGGTTCTTTTCGCCTTTCCCTCACGGTACTGGTTCACTATCGGTCAGTCAGGAGTATTTAGCCTTGGAGGATGGTCCCCCCATATTCAGACAGGATGTCACGTGTCCCGCCCTACTCATCGAACTCACAGCCTGTGCATTTTTGTGTACGGGACTATCACCCTGTACCGTGCGACCTTCCAGACGCTTCCACTAACACACAAACTGATGCAGGTTCTGGGCTGTTCCCCGTTCGCTCGCCGCTACTGGGGGAATCTCGGTTGATTTCTTTTCCTCGGGGTACTTAGATGTTTCAGTTCCCCCGGTTCGCCTCGTTAGACTATGTATTCATCTAACGATAATGTGACGTATCACATTGGGTTTCCCCATTCGGGTATCGTCGGGTATAACGGTTCATATCACCTTACCGACGCTTTTCGCAGATTAGCACGCCCTTCATCGCCTCTGACTGCCTAGGCATCCACCGTGTACGCTTAGTCGCTTAACCTCACAACCCGAAGGTGTCTTTTAAACTCGTAAAGAGTGACGCCGTTCGAAGCCGTGATTATTTGAGAGACTCTGACACAGGTGCGCATAACTCAAGACTTCTACGGAGAGTTATGTTCAGCTGTGTCGTTTCAATTTTTCAGCTTGTTCCAGATTGTTAAAGAGCAATATCGTAAACACGACTCAACAAAGTCATCTTTACGATAGTTTCTGACCCGCGAAGGTGCAGAGTGATAATGTCTTTCACACATTATCGGCGTGGCGTCCCCAAGGGGATTCGAACCCCTGTTACAGCCGTGAAAGGGCAGTGTCCTAGGCCTCTAGACGATGGGGACACGAAAATGCCGCACCAGGTGGTTAAACCCGGCGCTTCTTTCGCATCAGCGTAAGGTTTCCCCTACTGCATCAACAGGTAGCGCTTGCTCGTTACATCTATCAGACAATCTGTGTGGACACTGCACAATGCGTATCTTGAGGTAAGGAGGTGATCCAACCGCAGGTTCCCCTACGGTTACCTTGTTACGACTTCACCCCAGTCATGAATCACAAAGTGGTAAGCGCCCTCCCGAAGGTTAAGCTACCTACTTCTTTTGCAACCCACTCCCATGGTGTGACGGGCGGTGTGTACAAGGCCCGGGAACGTATTCACCGTAGCATTCTGATCTACGATTACTAGCGATTCCGACTTCATGGAGTCGAGTTGCAGACTCCAATCCGGACTACGACGTACTTTATGAGGTCCGCTTGCTCTCGCGAGTTTGCTTCTCTTTGTATACGCCATTGTAGCACGTGTGTAGCCCTACTCGTAAGGGCCATGATGACTTGACGTCATCCCCACCTTCCTCCGGTTTATCACCGGCAGTCTCCTTTGAGTTCCCACCATGACGTGCTGGCAACAAAGGATAAGGGTTGCGCTCGTTGCGGGACTTAACCCAACATTTCACAACACGAGCTGACGACAGCCATGCAGCACCTGTCTCAGAGTTCCCGAAGGCACTAAGCTATCTCTAGCGAATTCTCTGGATGTCAAGAGTAGGTAAGGTTCTTCGCGTTGCATCGAATTAAACCACATGCTCCACCGCTTGTGCGGGCCCCCGTCAATTCATTTGAGTTTTAACCTTGCGGCCGTACTCCCCAGGCGGTCGACTTAACGCGTTAGCTCCGGAAGCCACGCCTCAAGGGCACAACCTCCAAGTCGACATCGTTTACAGCGTGGACTACCAGGGTATCTAATCCTGTTTGCTCCCCACGCTTTCGCACCTGAGCGTCAGTCTTTGTCCAGGGGGCCGCCTTCGCCACCGGTATTCCTCCAGATCTCTACGCATTTCACCGCTACACCTGGAATTCTACCCCCCTCTACAAGACTCTAGCTTGCCAGTTTCAAATGCAGTTCCCAAGTTAAGCTCGGGGATTTCACATCTGACTTAACAAACCGCCTGCGTGCGCTTTACGCCCAGTAATTCCGATTAACGCTTGCACCCTCCGTATTACCGCGGCTGCTGGCACGGAGTTAGCCGGTGCTTCTTCTGCGAGTAACGTCAATCGTTGCAGCTATTAACTGCAACGCCTTCCTCCTCGCTGAAAGTGCTTTACAACCCTAAGGCCTTCTTCACACACGCGGCATGGCTGCATCAGGCTTGCGCCCATTGTGCAATATTCCCCACTGCTGCCTCCCGTAGGAGTCTGGACCGTGTCTCAGTTCCAGTGTGGCTGGTCATCCTCTCAGACCAGCTAGGGATCGTCGCCTAGGTGAGCCATTACCCCACCTACTAGCTAATCCCATCTGGGCACATCCGATGGCGTGAGGCCCGAAGGTCCCCCACTTTGGTCTTGCGACATCATGCGGTATTAGCTACCGTTTCCAGTAGTTATCCCCCTCCATCAGGCAGTTTCCCAGACATTACTCACCCGTCCGCCGCTCGTCACCCAGAGAGCAAGCTCTCCCGTGCTACCGCTCGACTTGCATGTGTTAGGCCTGCCGCCAGCGTTCAATCTGAGCCATGATCAAACTCTTCAATTAAAAGTTCGATTTGCTGCAACAAGTGCAGCGATGCTCAAAGTTACTTCACATCATTCATAATGAATTACTGCTTGGTCACTCTAAGACTTGATATTTTTTTGCCACCGAGGTGGCTGATATCGTCTTGTGAGTGCCCACACAGATTGTCTGATAAATTGTTAAAGAGCAGTGAGTTACGCGCTTTCGCTTGCTAACTCGAGGTGGCGTATTCTACGCTTTCCTCTTTTGATGTCAACCGTTTATTTTCGCGGTCATCATCATTTTAAAATCTTTTCGACTTGTTCACACCGCGTTGCTGCTGCGTTGTTCCCTGTCGATGGAGCGGCATTATAGGGAGTTTCTGAGGAGCCGCAAGTGTTTATTTAAAATAAATTACTGAACGCTCATTAATTCAACGAATCGCTCTATTTCGGATAATAAAGCAACAAAAAAGGGACCAAATTATGATTTGGCCCCTTTTTATCATGACTAAGACTCGGTAATAAGGTCTGAATGCCGCTTATTAAGAGTTACTGTTTAGCCACTATATGGTCATTCTCTACATCTATAGTGATCGGTTTTCCCGGAATCAGCTTGCCAGAGAGGATTTGCTGAGCCAGCGGGTTCTCTATTTCCTGCTGAATGGCACGTTTAAGTGGACGCGCACCATATACCGGGTCAAATCCTGTGTTGCCTAACAGTTCCAGAGCCGCGTCACTGAGATGCGCGCTGTAACCTCGTTCTTCCAGACGCTTGTATAAACGCTGCAACTGGATTTCCGCGATATGTTTAATATGCGCGTGTGCCAGTGGATGGAAGACCACAACCTCATCTATACGGTTAATGAATTCAGGGCGGAAGTTCTGAGTGACGACTTCCATTACCGCATCTTTCATTTGTGTATAGGTTGCTTCCCCGAAATGCTGCTGAATAACATCCGACCCCAGGTTTGATGTCATGATCACGACAGTATTGCGGAAATCGACCGTGCGACCCTGGCCGTCAGTCAAACGCCCATCATCCAGAACCTGGAGCAGAATGTTAAACACATCAGGATGCGCTTTCTCTACTTCATCCAGCAGAATGACAGAATAAGGACGACGACGAACCGCTTCGGTCAGATATCCCCCTTCCTCGTAACCCACATATCCCGGAGGTGCACCCACCAGCCGTGAAACCGAGTGTTTCTCCATAAACTCCGACATATCTATACGCACCATCGCGTCATCACTGTTAAACAGGAATGTCGCCAGCGCTTTACAGAGCTCGGTTTTACCTACCCCGGTCGGCCCTAAGAATAAGAAGGAGCCTATTGGGCGATTCGGATCAGACAGTCCGGCGCGACTACGACGGATAGCATTGGAAACCGCCTCAACCGCTTCGTTCTGACCAATGACCCGCTGATGCAGATCATCTTCCATACGCAGCAGTTTTTCACGCTCGCTTTCCAGCATTCTTGCCACTGGGATACCCGTCCAGCGCGCCAGCACATCGGCAATTTCTACATCTGTTACGCGATTGCGCAGCAGCTTCATAGTTTTGCCTTCAGCCTGCGTGGCTGCCGCGAGCTGTTTTTCCAGCTCTGGTATCTTGCCGTATTGCAGCTCAGACATGCGTCCGAGGTCACCCACACGGCGCGCCTGTTCAAGCGTGATTTTCGCCTGCTCAAGTTCAGTTTTAATATTCTGCGTGCCGGTCAGAGATGCTTTCTCGGCTTTCCACTCTTCATCAAGCCCGGAATATTCACGTTCTTTCTGCTCAAGCTCAGTATTCAGCATTTCAAGACGCTTGATACTGGCGTCATCAGACTCTTTCTTTAATGCCTGCTGTTCAAGCTTCAACTGAATGATACGACGGTCCAGGCGATCCAGAGATTCCGGTTTGGAATCCATCTGCATGCGAATACTGGAAGCCGCTTCATCTATAAGGTCAATGGCTTTATCCGGTAACTGGCGATCGGAAATATAGCGATGAGACAAAGTTGCTGCCGCGACGATAGCCGGATCGGTAATTTGCACGTGGTGATGCAGCTCGTAACGCTCTTTAAGTCCACGCAAAATGGCGATGGTATCTTCAACAGAAGGCTCAGCCACATACACTTTCTGGAAACGACGCTCTAACGCTGCGTCTTTCTCGATAAACTGACGATACTCATTCAGCGTAGTTGCGCCGACACAGTGCAGTTCACCGCGAGCCAGAGCAGGCTTGAGCATGTTACCGGCATCCATCGCACCATCGGCTTTACCCGCGCCAACCATGGTATGCAGCTCATCTATAAATAGAATGACGTTACCTTCCTGCTTGGCGAGGTCGTTAAGCACGCCTTTAAGACGCTCTTCAAACTCACCGCGGTATTTGGCACCCGCCACCAGCGCGCCCATGTCCAGAGACAGAACACGCTTGTTTTTTAATCCTTCCGGAACTTCACCATTAATGATGCGCTGCGCAAGGCCTTCGGCAATTGCGGTTTTACCTACACCCGGCTCACCAATTAATACCGGGTTATTTTTGGTACGACGTTGCAGAACCTGAATGGTGCGACGAATTTCTTCATCACGGCCAATAACCGGGTCCAGCTTGCCTTGCTCGGCACGCTCGGTCAGATCAATAGTGTATTTTTTTAAAGCCTGACGTGAATCCTCGGCTCCCTGGTCATCCACTTTGTCACCACCACGCATTTGGTCGATAGCCGCCTCTAATTTTTCAACGGTTGCGCCGCTGGCCTTCAACAGGTCAGTCAATACGCCACGATCTTTTAAAACCGCCAGCAGGAAAAGCTCGGACGAGATAAATTTATCCGCTCGCTGCTGCGATAATTTGTCACATAGATTTAAAACTCGAACCAGTTCACTTGATGGTTGAACATCACCACCGGTTCCTTCAACTTGCGGTAAACGCCCCAATGCCTGATCGACGTCCGTGCGAACTCGTTGAGCGTCAATGCCCGCAGAGGTCAATAAAGGACGAACGGTTCCCCCTTCCTGCGTGAGCAAAGCGCTCATCAGGTGGACAGGATCAATGAATTGGTTGTCGCGCCCAAGTGCGAGAGACTGGGCATCGGCGAGGGCAAGCTGGAATTTGCTGGTAAGACGATCCAGACGCATAACACCTCCTAGACTGAACAAAATTGCTACTGGAGATTAAATGAGGTCATCCCTCACGATTTCAAGGTTATTTTGTCAGTATATTATGAGTACAACGTTATGCGTATTTGGATCGTCTTGATTTAATAGGTTATCTCAGCCAAATCAAACTTGCCAGCCGTCCGGTTATTCCATCGCGGCGGTAAGAGAAAAATTGAGAGGCGTCGCTCACCGTGCAGCAGTCGCCGCCGAAAATTTGCGAGACACCGGCAGCCTGGAGTCTCAGGCGGGCCAAATGATAGATATCGGCAAGATATTTTTCACCGAAAGGCGTGAAGGCAGAGGCTGCAAGAGGGTCAGAGGCGATAAAAGCCTCTCTAACTTCGCCGCCTACTTCAAACTGCTGCGGACCAATCGCCGGGCCAAACCAAGCCATAATGTCCTGTGGTTTAGCGTGAAACGCAGCCAGCGTATTTTCCAGCACTCCCGCGTTAAGCCCGCGCCATCCGGCATGCGCCGCCGCAACTTCATCTCCTGCCGTGCTGCAAAACAACACTGGCAGACAATCTGCGCTCATTGCAGCACAAACTACGCCAGGCTCATTGGTATAAGCTGCATCGGCACGAATTGCTTGACGAGGAGTTGCACGAGTCAGGCGAGCCACGTCGGTTCCATGCACCTGTTCGAGCCAATGGGGCGCGCAGGGCAATCCGGCAAGCTCAATCAGTCGTTGGCGATTAGTCGCGACATGTTCGGGGGAGTCAGAAACGTGAGAACCGAGATTCAATGACGCGTAAGGCGGCAAACTGACACCGCCCTGCCGCGTCGTTGAACAGGACCGCACCGAATCAGGCTGCGGCCACTGAGGAAGGATTAATGCAGGCATTACCAATGCATCTGGTCCTTGAACTCTTCGGTATCGGCTTTCAGCGCGTTGATCAGATCAACCATATCCTGTGGTAACGGCGCGTGCCATTCCATCTGGATGCCGGTAACCGGGTGGAACAGGCGCAACATGGTTGCATGCAAGGCCTGGCGGTCAAAAGTACGCAGCTGCTGGATAAAGCTTTCAGACGCGCCTTTTGGCGGACGAGGACGACCACCGTACAGCTGATCGCCAACCAGTGGGTGATCAATGTGCGCCATGTGCACGCGAATCTGGTGAGTACGACCGGTTTCCAGCCGCAAACGCAGACGAGTGTGCGCGCGGAAGTGCTCCATAATACGATAATGCGTCGTTGCCGGCTTGCCCATCGGGTGAACCGCCATGTGCGTGCGCTTGGTGCTGTGGCGAGAGATAGGCTGATTTACCGTTCCGCCTGCCGTCATTTTACCGATAGCTACGGCTTCATACTCACGGGTGATTTCGCGACGTTGCAACGCATCAACTAAGTGGGTTTGCGCTGGCACAGTTTTCGCCACGACCATCAGGCCGGTAGTATCTTTGTCCAGACGATGAACGATACCGCAACGAGGAACGTCAATTATCTCAGGATAATAGTGCAGCAGAGCATTAAGCACGGTACCATCTGGATTACCGGCACCGGGATGAACAACCAGATCGCGCGGCTTGTTGATGACTAAAATATCGCTGTCTTCGTAAACGATATCAAGCGCAATGTCCTGAGGCAGCCAACGAGCTTCCTCTTCAATTTGTGCATTGATTGCGATAATCTCGCCACCCAACACTTTTTCTTTTGGTTTCGAGACAGTTTTGCCATTAACTGTGACCCTTTCTTCAAGAATCCAATCTTTTATACGAGATCTTGAATAATCAGGGAACAATTCGGCCAAAGCCTGATCTAACCGTTGACCGAGTTGTGTTTCGGCAACCGTCGCCGTGAGTTCTACTTGTTGTGCCATATGGTGCTCTTGGGTAACCTTGGGTTTTCACGGCGATGCCGTTTAAAATAATGTGCTATTGTAGCTGGTCTTTGTCGGGAGCTTAACGGACAGTCTCCCAGAATAACACCTGAGGATAATCAAAACGTCATGACGCGTGTGAAATATCTGGTGGCAGCAGCCACGTTGAGTCTGGCGCTGGTAGGTTGCTCCAGTACCAAAGAAGCGGTCCCCGATAACCCGCCAAACGTCCTTTACGCGACTGCCCAGCAGAAACTGCAGGACGGTAACTTCAAAGGTGCGATTGCGCAACTGGAAGCGTTGGATAACCGCTATCCGTTTGGGCCGTACTCACAGCAAGTGCAGCTGGATCTGATTTATGCCTATTACAAGTCGCCAGATTTGCCGCTTGCACAAGCATCAATCGATCGCTTCATGCGTTTGAATCCAACTCATCCAAACATCGACTACGTCATGTATATGCGTGGCCTGACCGATATGGCGTTGGATGAAAATGCACTGCAAGGATTCTTTGGCGTTGATCGCTCAGACCGTGACCCGCAGCATGCAATCGCTGCGTTCCGCGATTTTAGCCAGCTGGTCCATTCATATCCAAACAGTCAATATACGCCTGATGCCACCAAGCGTCTGGTGTATCTGAAAGACCGTTTGTCTAAATATGAATTGTCAGTGGTGCAATACTACACTAAACGCGAGGCTTACGTCGCCGTTGTTAATCGTGTTGAGCAAATGATGAAGGATTATCCGGATACTAAAGCAACGCATGATGCGCTGCCGCTGATGGAAAATGCTTACAGACAACTGCAATTGAATAATGAAGCAGACAAGGTGGCTAAAGTTATCGCGCAGAACCCTGCCTGATAAGTTTGCTCTCTGTTTGTTTAAAACGGTGGCTACGGCTGCCGTTTTTTTTTGCATTTATCTCTTTGATAGTGCGGCATTCTATTGTTACGTTCAACCCCCAATCCTCCGATAATTAGCTCAAACCTCAATTTATTCTTCCTTGACGAAAAGTGACAAAAAAATGTGACTTAGATCACACATTTTACTGCTAATGACGGTATGCTGGTTCTACCCAGACGGAAAGACCAAGAGGGAAGTTAATATGATCGTAAACATTACCAGCAAACAAATGGACATCACTACAGCGATTCGGGAACACGTCGAAGACCGTCTAACAAAACTGGAAAAGTGGCAGACTCAGTTAATTAATCCACACATCGTTCTTTCTAAAGAACCTCAGGGATTCGTCGCCGATGCGACAATTGGCACTGCCAATGGCCCTCTGGTTGCCAGCGCTTCACACAACGACATGTACGCCGCGGTGAATGAGCTGATTGCGAAACTCGAGCGCCAACTGAACAAGGTTCAGCATAAAGGCGAGGCACGTAGAGCAGAAAGCTGTGTCAAAGACATCAGCCTGCTGCCGATAGAGGAGGAATAGCCGCTCCACGCTCGAATGGGTTACGGCCCAGCAATAAAACCAACGCGCTCACATGAGCGCGTTTTTTTTAAATTTTATTGACAGCATTTAAAGCCAGAGGGTAACTTAAAGGCCTACAACTTACTCGAGACGCAATCAGCAGATGACCAGCAAACCGTTTTTCTTCGCATTCTTTTTTACCTTCCCCTGATTGGGAGGCGTTTCGTCGTATAAGAAAGAATGCGAAGACGAACAGAAAGCCTCCCAAAGGGAGGCTTTTTTTATACCTGTTTTTTTAGCTTAGAATATTCCTGAAGTGCCATACGCCTTCAGAACAGACAATTAAAAAGGCCTAACCGATGAGTGAAAACCCGTTACTGGATCTGCGTGAGCGCATTAGCGCACTGGACGTTAAACTGCTGGCCTTGCTGGCAGAAAGACGTGAACTGGCAGTCGAAGTCGCCCAGGCAAAAATGCACACCCACCGCCCTATCCGTGATATCGAGCGCGAGCGTGAACTGCTTAACCGCCTGATTATAGAAGGCAAACAGCACAGCCTTGATGGTCATTACATCACCCGCATTTTTCAGCTGATTATTGAAGACTCGGTACTGACTCAGCAGGCACTGTTGCAACAGCATTTGAATAACACGTCTTCCAGCTCAGCCCGCATTGCGTTTCTTGGCCCTAAAGGTTCTTACTCTCATTTGGCCGCTCGCCAATATGCTGCCCGTCACTTCGACCAATTTATTGAATGTGGCTGCCTGAAATTTCAGGACATCTTTACTCAGGTCGAAACGGGTCAGGCGGAATATGCCGTATTGCCTATCGAGAATACCAGTTCGGGTTCTATTACCGATGTCTATGACCTGCTACAACACACCAGTTTGTCTATTGTCGGCGAGTTAACCAATGTTATCGATCACTGCGTGCTGGTCACGGGTGAGACTGACCTGTCGAAAATCGAAACTGTTTATAGCCATCCTCAGCCTTTCCAGCAGTGCAGCCAGTTCATCAATCGTTTCCCACATTGGAAAATTGAATACTGTGAAAGTACTGCAGCAGCAATGGAAAAAGTCGCGGCTTCTAAATCTCCACATGTTGCGGCTCTGGGCAGTGAAGCCGGTGGTGCTTTGTATGGCCTGCAAGTGCTTGAGCATAATCTGGCTAACCAGAAGCAGAACATTACGCGCTTTATCGTGCTGGCAAGAAAGGCTATCGAAGTGACCGAGCAGGTTCCGGCAAAAACCACGCTGATTATGGCAACCGGTCAACAGTCTGGTGCGCTGGTTGATGCGCTGATGGTATTCCGCGAGCAAGGGATCATCATGACCAAGCTTGAGTCGCGCCCAATCTACGGTAATCCGTGGGAAGAGATGTTTTATGTCGATGTGCAGGGAAATTTGCGATCAGAAGCCATGCAAAGTGCACTGCGCAACCTGAGCCCAATTACGCGTTCGCTCAAAGTTCTGGGCTGTTATCCGGGTGAAAACGTGGTCGCGGTTAATCCAGAATAATTCCTCAATTACTGCAAGCAAAAAGGCCAGACGTTTAATCGCCTGGCCTTTTATTTTTACTTTTATTCTCTTTGACTGACAAAGAGTTACATGCAAATTATGGGCAAATTAACGACGAATATCGTTCGCCTGGCGAAGCAGTGAACCACTCTCTTTAAGAAAACGCGGTGCATAATCGCCAAACCAGTGTTCAACCTGGCGGAATTTCTCGATAAACGCCTGCTTGTCGCCCGTTTCCAACAATGCCAGCGCATCACCAAATCGCTGATAGTAGCGTTTAATCAACGAGATATTGTTCTCAGATGACATGATGATATCTGCATAAAGCTGTGGATCCTGGGCAAACAGTCGCCCTACCATCGCCAGTTCAAGACGATAAATTGGCGAAGACAGCGCGAGCAGTTGTTCAATCTCAACGTTTTCTTCCGACAAATGCAGGCCATAAGCAAAAGTCGCAAAGTGACGTAATGCCTGCACGAATGCCATGTTTTGATCGTGCTCGACGGCGCTGATTTTATGCAGTCGCGCGCCCCATACCTGTAACTGCTCGAGCAGCCACTGATAAGCCTCTGGATCACGGCCATCACAATAAACAACTACCTGTTTAGCCAGGCTGGTGACATCAGGGCCAAACATCGGGTGCAGACCCAGAACTGGACCTTCGTGCGCGGCCAACATCGCCTGCAACGGTTTGTTCTTGATAGAAGCCACGTCAACCAGAATACAGTCATCCGGCAGTTTCGGCAGTCGCGCGATCACTTCTTCTGTTAAATGAATCGGCACGCTCACCACAACCATGCCTGCATCGGCAAGCAAGGTTTCTGCCTGTGGCCAGTCTTCCTGCTCCAGGCTTTTAACCTGATAACCAGAAAGCTCGAGCATACGGGTCAACAAACGCCCCATTTGCCCTTTACCGCCAATGATCACTACCGGGCGCAGCGACGGGTGCAGCGTTTTAAAGCCTTTATCATTTTCACTGGAATAAGATTCGCGCATCACACGGCGCAAAACGTCTTCAATCAGGTCGGCCGGAACGCCAAGATTAACCGCTTCCTGACGACGTGAAGCCAGCATTGCCGCCTCACGCTCGGGCACATAAATCGGCAAGCCGTAGCGACTTTTTACTTCACCGACTTCGGCAACCAGATGTAAACGCTTGGCTAAGAGATCTAATAATCCCTTATCAACTTCATCTATCTGGTCACGTAATGCATTAAGTTCGGCCACCATAAAACGTTTATTCTCCTGAAATTCGTGCTGCCAGCGAGTCGCCCAGCTCCTGATGCATTTTACGCAGCAGGGTTTGCGTGGTTTCCCAGTTAATGCAGGCATCGGTCACGGATACGCCGTAACGCATTTCCGCTCGCGGTTGCTCTGAAGATTGATTGCCCTCGTTAAGATGGCTCTCCAGCATCAATCCGGTAATTGAACGATTACCCGCTTTAATCTGGCTGATAGCCGATTCGGCAACCAGCGGCTGGCGGCGATAGTCTTTGTTTGAATTGCCATGGCTGCAATCTATCATCAAGGAAGGACGGAGTCCCGCATCCTGCATCTGTTTTTCGCAGTCTTGCACGTCTTCTGCACTGTAGTTTGGCGTTTTTCCACCACGCAGGATCACGTGACCGTCTGGATTTCCCTGAGTTTGCAGCAAACAAACCTGACCGGCCTGATTAATGCCAACAAAACGGTGCGGCATCGCGGCGGCGCGCATGGCGTTAATAGCGGTGCCCAGGCTACCGTCGGTACCATTTTTAAAGCCTACCGGCATCGACAGCCCAGAAGCCATTTCGCGGTGAGTTTGTGATTCGGTTGTACGCGCGCCAATGGCAGACCAGCTGAACAAGTCGCCAAGGTATTGCGGGCTGTTAGGGTCCAGCGCTTCGGTCGCGATTGGCAGACCCATGCTGACCAGTTGCAGCAAAAGATTACGCGCGATGTGCAGACCGCCCTCGACGTCAAAAGTGCCATCCATGTGCGGATCGTTGATCATCCCTTTCCAGCCCACGGTCGTACGAGGTTTTTCAAAGTAAACGCGCATTACAATGTACAGGCGATCGCTGAGTTCTTCGGACAAGGTTTTCAGGTGACGTGCGTAATCTATTGCGGCATCAAGATCGTGAACAGAACAAGGGCCACAAACAATCAGCAGGCGTGGATCACGACCGTGAATGATATCGGCGATAGTTTGACGTGACTGCTCGATACTCTCCTGGTTTTCAACGCTTAAAGGAAACTTGTTTTTGAGCTCTTCCGGCGTGATAAGAATTTCTTCTGCACTAATGTGCACATTGTTCAGGGCGTCTTTTTGCATGATGGCTATCCACAAGAAATTTGAATTTTTTTGCTGTTATGCAGCACTGCGGTCAAAGATAACACAGGCTGTAAACTTTTCAAACTGTAGGTGTAAACTTTAAATTACCAATCACCATTCAACGCGCCAATAAGTTTACAGCTACCAAAAAACATCATTTAAATGCGGATTAACAGCCAGTTAACCTTAAAAAACCACTGAATCACTGATTAAATGCGCCTCTTAACATTACTTATATGTAAACTTATAATTACACTTAAGGTTGTTTTATGCGTTACCTGTCAGAATTCAGGCAAAAAAAAACGGCCCGCTGAGCGGGCCGTTTATATAACACTTGAGAATGTTATCGTGCGTTAACGCGGTTAAGACGCTCTTTGATACGCGCTGATTTACCGGTACGCTCACGCAGGTAGTACAGTTTCGCTTGACGAACTTCACCACGACGTTTAACAGTGATGCTGTCAATTACAGGTGAGTGAGTCTGGAATACACGCTCAACACCTTCGCCGTTAGAAATTTTACGAACAGTGAATGCAGAGTGCAGACCGCGGTTACGGATAGCGATAACCACGCCCTCGAATGCCTGCAGACGCTTCTTGCTTCCTTCAACAACCCATACTTTCACTTCGACCGAGTCACCCGGACGGAATGAAGGTACGTCTTGCTTCAGCTGCTCTTGTTCGATTTGCTTAATGATATTGCTCATAATATATCTCTTACCCTAGGTAAACTGATAATCGAGAGAATCCTGAGCCAGGCTCAAATATTCTCTTATTAGTTTTGTTAGCTGATCCGATGTTCCCGTTGGAACTCTTTCAGTAACACCTGTTGCTCGTCAGTCAGAGCTAGGTTTTCCAGAAGTTCAGGTCTTCTAAGCCAGGTACGACCCAACGACTGCTTCAAACGCCAGCGACGTATTTCTGCATGGTTTCCCGACAGTAAAACCGGCGGTACTTCCATGCCTTCCAACACTTCAGGGCGGGTATAATGGGGACAATCCAGTAATCCATCGGCGAAAGAATCTTCTTCTGCCGAAGCATGATGACCCAGAACGCCCGGTATAAAACGGGACACTGAATCAATCAACGTCATAGCTGGTAACTCACCACCGCTAAGTACGTAATCGCCGATTGACCATTCTTCATCAATTTCGGTTTTAATTACGCGCTCATCGATCCCTTCATAGCGACCACAAACCAGAACAATTTTCTGGTAAGCCGCCAGTTCGCAAACGCCTTGTTGGTCAAGTTTGCGCCCTTGAGGTGAAAGATAAATCACTTTCACGCCTTCGCCTGCCGCTGCTTTAGCTGTATGAATCGCTTCCCGTAAAGGTTGCACCATCATCAGCATTCCCGGGCCGCCGCCGTAAGGGCGTTCGTCCACGGTACGATGCCGATCGTAGGCGAAGTCACGAGGACTCCAGCACTCTACGCTCAGCAGGCCATTCTTAACTGCCCGGCCAGTCACTCCGTAATCGGTGATTGCGCGAAACATCTCGGGGAAAAGGCTAACTATACCAATCCACATAGCCTAATCCTCATAACGGTGTTCCACTCATCCCTCGGATATCTATACAAATAGACATTACAGAGGTCAAAAACCAGGATCCCAATCTACTTCGATTACTCGAGTAGTGAGATCGACTTTCTTGATAACCTGCCCATCGAGGAACGGAATCAACCGTTCCTTGATGCCAAATGCATCTTTCAGGTTTGCTTTCACTACCATAACGTCGTTCGAACCGGTTTCCATCATATCGATGACTTTACCCAATTCGTAACCGTTGGAGGCTACTACCTGGCAACCGAAAAGGTCTTTCCAGTAGTAATCACCATCGCCGAGGTCTGGCAGCTGGCTTGAATCTACAACAATCTCGCGATTAGTCAGCAGATTAGCCGCATCCCGATCTTCAACGCCTTTGACTTTGATGATCAGGTCCTGATTGTGGCGCTTCCAGCTTTCCAGCTCTACAGCTTGCCACTTACCTGCCTGCTGGATAAACCACGGCTGGTATTCGAAAATGCTTTCAGCGTCTTCGGTGGATGAAAACACTCTGAGCCAACCGCGAATACCGTAAGTTGAGCCCATTTTACCGAGAACTATCGGTTCTTCAGGCGTCACTGGATTGAGTTGCTTGCTCATTGTCACCACCGCGAC
Source organism: uncultured Gammaproteobacteria bacterium (assembly GCA_963747655.1). GTDB lineage: Bacteria > Pseudomonadota > Gammaproteobacteria > Enterobacterales > Enterobacteriaceae > Rouxiella. The sequence goes on from CAVVFS010000003.1 coordinate 738,797, forward strand.
GGATTAAGCTGCTTTCTTAGCGTCTTTGATCAGCGAAGCTACGCGATCAGAAACGGTTGCACCCAGATCTTGCCAATGAGCAATACGATCCAGGTCCAGACGCAGTGCTTCAGCCTGGCCAGAAGCCAATGGGTTGAAGAAGCCTACGCGCTCGATGAAGCGACCATCACGAGCGTTGCGGCTGTCGGTCACTACTACTTGATAGAACGGACGCTTTTTTGCGCCGCCACGTGCCAAACGAATTGTTACCATAACATCCTCTTTAGTGAATAAAACAACCAGACCCCATCGGGGAACGGGGTCTGGTTGCTATATAAAAAGCCCGAAAATTTTACTCATTTTGGCGCAAAAAGCAATCGAAAGCGTCGATAACCTCAAACTACTTTTGGCCAGCAGCTAATTCGCGGTACTTATTATCATGTTGAACAGCGTCTTATCGGCCAGGGAAACCGGGTGGCATCATACCTTTCATGCCACGCAGCATTTTAGCCATGCCGCCGTTCTTCATTTTCTTCATCATGCGCTGCATATCATCAAACTGCTTGAGCAGTCGGTTGACGTCTTGCACCTGCATACCAGCACCCAGCGCGATACGGCGCTTGCGGGAACCTTTAATGATTTCTGGCTTGGCGCGCTCTTTGATAGTCATCGAATTGATGATTGCCTCCATGCGCACCAGCACTTTGTCGTCCATTTGCGATTTGACGTTATCAGGCAATTGACCCACGCCCGGCAGCTTGCTCATCATGCTCGCCATGCCGCCCATGTTACGCATTTGCTTGAGCTGGTCGAGGAAGTCGGTCAGGTCGAAACCGTCGCCTTTCTTCATCTTGTTGGCCAGCTTCTCGGCCTGCGCACGGTCTACCTTACTTTCGATATCTTCGATAAGGGAGAGCACGTCGCCCATCCCCAGAATACGTGAAGCCACGCGATCTGGATGGAAAGGCTCGAGGGCTTCGATTTTTTCACCCATACCCAGGAATTTGATGGGTTTGCCAGTGATATGACGAATAGACAGGGCCGCACCACCGCGCGCATCACCGTCAACTTTAGTCAGAATAACACCGGTCAGCGGCAGCGCTTCGTTGAAGGCTTTAGCCGTATTCGCCGCATCCTGCCCCGTCATGGCATCGACAACAAACAGCGTTTCAACCGGCTTGATGGCCGCGTGAACCTGTTTGATTTCGTCCATCATCGCTTCGTCAACGTGCAAACGACCGGCGGTATCCACCAGCAGCACGTCAAAGAATTTCAGCTTGGCGTGTTGCAAAGCCGCGTTAACGATATCGATAGGCTTCTGGCTCACATCAGAGGCGAAGAAATCAACCCCTACCTGCTCGGCCAGCGTTTCCAATTGTTTGATAGCCGCTGGACGATAGACGTCGGCAGAGACAACCAGAACTTTTTTCTTACGCTTTTCTTTCAGGAACTTAGCAAGCTTTGCAACGCTGGTCGTTTTACCTGCACCCTGCAAACCGGCCATCAGGACTACAGCTGGCGGTTGTGCTGCAAGGTTAAGCTCGGAATTCGCTTCGCCCATTGCTGTTTCCAGCTCTTTCTGGACGATCTTTATAAACTCCTGCCCCGGTGTCAGGCTTTTGTTGACTTCTGTGCCAACGGCCGCCTCTTTCACACGGTTAATGAACTCACGCACTACTGGCAGAGCAACGTCAGCCTCCAGCAATGCCATGCGAACTTCACGCAGGGTTTCTTTAACATTTTCTTCGGTCAGCCGCCCACGGCCGCTGATATTGCGCAGTGTGCGCGACAATCGATCGGTTAAATTATCAAACATCGTCTCTTGCTCAACGTAATGACAGGCCGCCTTTGCGACACAATTGCGGGATTATAACACGAGAAGTCCGCACAATCTCTGCCCGATATATAAAGGTAAAATCAGGAGAGTTGTTGGAGCACGACGCGGGTGACGCTATACTGGCTTTCTCATTCATTTTTCAACGCAAATGACACTTATGCCAGCTTTAGCTCTTGTCGCCATGATCGCCTATTTGTTAAGCCTTTCTCTGATCATTCCCAGCCTGATCCGCAAGAATGGTACCTATCGGCGGATTGCGTTACTTTCGGCTGCTGTTGCCCTGGTTTGTCACGCGATTACCTTAGAGCAACGGGTATTTGACGTCAGTACCGGGCAAAATTTGAGTCTGGTTAACATTGGCTCAATAGTCAGCCTGATCATTTGTACGGTAATGACCATCGCCGCTTCACGCAGCCGTGGATGGTTTATTTTACCCATTGTTTATTGCTTTGCATTAATCAATCTGGCTCTGGTCGCCTTTTTACCGGGTGAATTTATTACCCATCTTGAGGCAAGCAAGGGGTTGCTGGTACACATTGGCCTGGCGCTATTTTCCTATGCGACGCTTATTATTGCCGCCCTTTATGCGTTGCAACTGGCGTGGCTTGATTATCAGCTGAAAAACAAAAAACTGTCTTTCTCTGCCGATATGCCACCGTTGATGAGCATTGAGCGCAAGCTGTTTCACATCACCCAAGGCGGAGTCATTCTGTTGACTCTGACGCTGTGCACCGGCTTGCTGTACATGGAAAACCTGTTCAGCCGCGAGAACATCGACAAAGCCGTGCTGTCCATTATGGCCTGGCTGGTTTATATCGTTTTACTGTGGGGACATTATCACGAAGGCTGGCGCGGTCGCCGCGTCGTGTGGTTTAGCATGGCGGGAGCTATCTTGTTGACGCTAGCCTATTTTGGCAGCCGTCTTATCCAGGAATTCACCGCTCATTAGTTTCAAGAATCGGTATCTACCGCGCGCAAAGGTTGATACCGTCATTCATTAATGCTGTATTTTTTAATCAATAAGGAATTACCCGTTGGAGCACGTCTCTACAACTACCCTCATTATCATCCTGGTTATCATGGTGGTAGTTTCCGGCTATTTTTCGGCTTCCGAAACCGGAATGATGACCCTCAACCGCTATCGTTTGCGCCATCTCGCCAAGCAGGGCAATCGCGGCGCACGTCGCGTGGAGAAGCTGCTTAAGCGTCCCGATCAACTGATAAGCCTGGTGCTGATTGGTAATAACCTGGTAAACATTTTAGCCTCCGCGCTCGCCACTATCGTCGGCATGCGTCTTTATGGCGATGCCGGTGTGGCGATTGCCACTGGCGTACTGACCTTCGTCGTCCTGCTGTTTGCTGAAGTGTTGCCAAAGACATATGCAGCGCTTCACCCGGAGCGCGTGGCGTTCCCGAGCAGCGTGTTGCTACGTCCTCTGCAAACTCTCATGATGCCACTGGTATGGTTGCTTAACAGCTTATCCAAGATTCTGATGCGTATGTTTGGTATCAAAACCAATGTCGGTATCAGCGATGCTGTCAGCAAAGATGAGCTGCGCACCATCGTGAATGAGTCACGCTCGCAGATTTCTCGTCGCAATCAGGACATGCTGCTGTCAGTACTGGATCTCGAAAAGGTCTCAGTTGACGACATCATGGTGCCGCGAAATGAAATTGTCGGCATTGATATCAATGATGACTGGAAATCTATTATTCGCCAGCTGACTCACTCACCGCACGGCCGCATCGTGCTTTATCGAGGGTCTCTGGATGACACCATCGGTATGCTGCGCCTGCGCGAAGCCTATCGCCTGATGACTGAAAAGCGTGAATTTAATAAAGAGAATCTTTTGCGTGCAGCGGATGAGATTTACTATATTCCGGAAGGCACGCCGCTGAACATTCAGCTGGTGAAATTTCAGCGTAATAAAAAGAAAGTCGGCATTGTGGTCGATGAATACGGCGATATTCAGGGGCTGGTGACCGTTGAAGATATTCTTGAGGAAATCGTTGGTGACTTTACCACCTCGATGTCCCCTACGCTTGCCGAAGAAGTCACGCCGCAGAGCGATGGTACCGTGCTGATTGAAGGCAGCGCCAACGTGCGTGAGCTAAACAAGGCCTTTAACTGGAACCTGCCGACAGAAGGCCCACGTACCATTAATGGTATGCTGCTGGAAGTGCTGGAGGATATTCCCAAGATTGGTGTCAACCTGCGTATTGAAAGCTACGAGATTGAGATCCTGGACGTCCAGGACAATATGATTAAGCAGATCAAAGTCAGGCCGTTGAAAACGTTGCGTAGCCACACAGACCACCACTAATCGTTTTATATGGCTTAACGTTTTTTAAGACTCAATGTTTTTTCAAAAACTGGCCAATAAAAAAGACGCGATAATCACTATCGCGTCTTTTTTTATGCCGCTAACTTATTCGCTAACGAGCAACTGAGCCTGACACTCAACTAAATGTGCAGCTCGGTCAGTTTTTCTGGTGGCAGAGCCAGCTCGTCGTTGTGGTTAACGCCAATTTCGCTGTCAACGATGTGCTGAGCGATTTCCTGAGCTTCTTTCAATGAGTGCATATCACAAGTACCGCATTGATAGATGTTCAGCTCAGGGATCTGATTCTGATCTTTAACTTTCAGAATATCAGCCATCGCGGCTTTCCAGGAACTGGCAACCAGCTTCTCGTCTGGCACACCGATAAGGCTCATGTAGAAACCGGTACGGCAACCCATTGGAGAAATATCGATAATCTCAACGCCGTTACCATTCAGGTGGTTGCGCATGAAACCAGCAAACAGATGCTCAAGGGTATGAGTACCGCGCTCAGTCATCACTTCAATGTTCGGGCGGCAAAAGCGCAGATCGAACACAGTAATGGTGTCCCCATTAGGGGTTTTCATGGTTTTAGCAACGCGAACGGCAGGGGCAGCCATTCGGGTATGGTCTACGGTAAAGCTATCCAACAGTGGCATAATCGTCACCTCTCCTAAAAAAAATTATTTTTTTATCGAACTCAGGAAACTTTTTCCCATAACGCGAGTCTGAATATATGAAAGACGCGCATTTGTTATCATCATCCCTGTAAACAGAGATGTTTGTTTTGGCCACATTGATTGTGGCCATTTTCTTTTCTGGCTCCCTGCCCTACTTCGCGGCGAGAGCGGCCAGATACTCTTCAAAGCTTAGCTTATCATTTGCTTCCAGGTTGCGCTGACGCTCCCAGGACTCATCGTGCTCATCAGCAAACTGCTGTTCGGTCAGAACTTCTAACGGCTCTTCAAGCAGCATCTGGCGGTATTTATCAGCCAGCTTCACTCCAAGATTCGATTCAGATTTCATCGCTTTTAAAATGCGTGCCGAATAGGTCAATTCAGGATCATCGAAAGCCGCAACGAGTTCCTGACAGACGTCCTGGTACTCACTGTTGCCATTTTGCGAATCCAAAACCTCGGCCACACGGCGCAAATCGGCAAATAGGGATTTACCAACTTTATCTAACGGCTCTCTGACATCATCACAGCCAATACCAATTGTCTGGCCCGGCTTGCGACCTTCCAGAATTACGCGATTCCAGTTTTGGCGCGTGCAGAGAATCTCTTCGCTATTCATTTCTGGCGCATCGGCTAATGCACACCATATCAAAAATAGGTCGAGGAAACGTGCCTGCGAGGCATCAATACCAATTGGAGTAAATGGATTGATATCGAGTGAACGGACCTCGACATACTGTATTCCACTACGTAGCAATGCATCTGAAGGCGTTTCGCCCGACCTGGTGACGCGTTTAGGGCGGATAGGAGCATAAAGCTCGTTCTCAATCTGTAACACATTGGTGTTCAGTTGCAGATATTCACCGTCTTTTTTCAGCCCTATTGCCGCATATTCATCCCAGGGAGTACGGGTTGCTCGTTTAACGCCCTTAATATAAGTTTCAAGATCGTTAAAGGTAATACCTAAATTGCTTTGTGATTTACTGGTGTATCCCAAATCGCTCAGGCGCAGAGAAGTCGCATAAGGCAGATAACACAGGCCGTTTTCAGTATATTCAAACGGCAGATTCGTTTTACGCCCCTTCAGGAACGAAGAGCAAATTGCCGGTGAAGCACCAAATAAATAAGGGATCACCCAGCCAAAACGATAATAGTTACGGATCACATTTAAATAAGCCGCGGAGATCGCTTCTTTACCACTCTCGGCATCTTTGATGCCCAGACGCTCCTGCCAGAACTCAAGAGGCAATGAGAAGTTATAGTGGATACCTGAAATGGTCTGCATTACTGCACCATAACGGCTTTTAAGCCCTTGACGATAAAGGGTTTTCAGCTTGCCAATGTTTGAAGTACCGTACTGAGCCAGTTCTATGTCGGTGGCCGAATCGATAAAACAAGGCATGCTGAATGGCCACATTCTTTCATCACCCAGGTTTTTGGCGACGTGGCGATGAATATCGCGCAAAATCTGTAGCGAATGCTCAACACTGTCATCAACCGGGGTTATAAACTCTAAGAGTGCCTCGGCAAAATCGGTTGTTATCAAGTTATGCGTCAATGCCGAACCCAAAGGTTCAGGATGACCCGTGGTTGCCAGTGCGCCATTAGGGTTTACGCGCAGTGTTTCACGCTCAATACCCCGACCAATCCCTTTAAGGGAATGAGGGTGGGCTTCCAGCCAGGAAAGCGCCTTTGATACATCCGGGATCAAATTGACCTCCCGCTATGAAAAAATGTTAACGCATAAGTTTTCTGAATCTGCATAGATGTGACCATCATAGATAACCGATACCAATCTAACCTCACTCTGGATCTGCCTTTATCTTCTTATTATTAAAGATAAAGGGCTGAGGATCCGGAGCATGCGTAGTCAACTTGCCAAAACGCATAACAAATTGCCAACTGTCGATAACACGCTGAATCTACAGGGTGCGAACATCAACATAGGCCATATTTGCCCGTTTGGCAGCTTCTATACCGAAATCGGCATCTTCAAATACCACACACTTGTCTGGCGGCACGCCAATAAGCTCAGCGCAACGCAGGAAGGTGTCGGGTGCAGGCTTATGATTTTCTACGTCATTAGCCCCAACAACCGCGTCAAAGTACTCAAGCAACCCTAAATGGCGAAGCAACGCCTCTGCCATCCAGTGTTCGCTGCCGGTACCAACCGCCATAGGACGGCGACCGTGGAACGCCTTCACCACCTCAATGAGCGGCAATGGCTTAACTGTATCAAGTAACATCTCCTGTACCGCTGTCGTCTTCTCGGTAGCCAGGTGATGGGGATCTAGCTCGGCGTTATTGCTATCGATGATAGATTTTGCAATTCGCCAGGTCGGCGAGCCGTTAAGAGCAACCATTGCAGCCAGGTCATACTGCAAATTGTATTTGGACAGAACCTGGTGCCAGGCTTTACGGTGCGTCGGCTCTGTGTCCAATATGGTACCGTCCATATCAAAGATCAATCCATCGTAGCCCTCGTACAGCTTGTAATCCATAACCACCGCCTGCTCTTAACAATCTGGGGGAAACTACTTTATCGTAAAGAAGTTAGATTGTCGCTTTTTGTCAGGGCAGACAGCACACAGGGAATAGTTGATTTGCGAGAGAGATCGGGAAAGGAGAATTGTGCGGATCGCAGAAAGCAAAAAACCCGCCGAAGCGGGTTTTTCTGAGCCTACAAATTTAGAATTTTCTTTGTCTGTAAACTCTTGGAATATGGTGCACCCAGGAAGATGACTCGACTGAAGTCTCGCCCTGCGGGCCGTTGCTGAAGCAACGTTATCGTCCTTAGTGCATCAATATGATGCTAGCCTACAAATTTAGAATTTTCTTTGTCTGTAAACTTTTAGAATATGGTGCACCCAGGAAGATTCGAACTTCCGACCGCTCGGTTCGTAGCCGAGTACTCTATCCAGCTGAGCTATGGGTGCATTTTGAAACTATTTTACTATTGATTGATGCGCAGAAAAAGCAGAGAGGAAAATGGTGCACCCAGGAAGATTATTCGGCTTAAGCCTTACCTTTTCAGGCCGTTGCTAAAGCAACGTTATCATCCTTTGTGCTTCCACTTAACACTGCATTACCATTCCAGGTTTCCTTCGATGGCAGCAAGTCGTTAAATGGTGCACCCAGGAAGATTCGAACTTCCGACCGCTCGGTTCGTAGCCGAGTACTCTATCCAGCTGAGCTATGGGTGCATATCACTTCTTTATTGCAGTTCTTTACAGCAGATTTACTTCAACCACTTTCACATTCTACCAAATTCGGCCCTGATGCTCACTTGATTGCAAATCAATATACATCACAGAAAGAATGGTGCACCCAGGAAGATTCGAACTTCCGACCGCTCGGTTCGTAGCCGAGTACTCTATCCAGCTGAGCTATGGGTGCATCTTAAATGGCGGTGAGGCGGGGATTCGAACCCCGGATGCAGCTTTTGACCGCATACTCCCTTAGCAGGGGAGCGCCTTCAGCCTCTCGGCCACCTCACCATACGCTTCTTTCGAATTGTGCTGACTAACTTTGTTTAAGCTCATCGGCACTGCGTGGCGCACATATTACTTTCCCGTACTTATAAGTCAAACCCTTTTTTTACAACAATCATCTGTTTGGACGATTCGCAATCAACCTGCGCAGTTTACCGGCAAAATAATGGCTATAAAGGGCAAAAACCAATGTTTAATCAGTAAAAAGACTGGCAGGGAGAATGTCACACGCGAAAAAACTTTTGGAGGATTGGAGGCAAAACGGGGAGAAAACACTAAAAACTGTGCTGGATATTCATCAGCGCCTCGCCAAAGACGAGACGCCTGATAAATTAGAAACTCGTCTGTTGAGATTTTTCAGCCTGAATACGCTGATAGATCTCTTCACGGTGAACAGAGACCTCTTTTGGCGCATTCACACCAATACGTACCTGATTACCTTTCACACCTAACACGGTAACCGTAACCTCATCGCCAATCATGAGGGTTTCACCAACTCGGCGAGTCAGAATAAGCATTCTTTGCTCCTTGAAAAATTAAAAGAGTCGGGTCTCTCAGTCTCTTAAACATTATCTATCATATGTTGAAGAAACGTAAGCCATGACCCCCACATAAAATGTATGTCAGCCTTATACATTAGCTGTGAGTGATCTCAGTTTAGCCGAAATCAGCGAAGTCGTGACTTAAATAGTAAGAGTTAACCGGTCATAACGACTGAAAACACCATAACAGACAATAGATTATGGCGTTTTCACTGTTACTGATTATATGACTACAGTTTGTCAGATACCCAGGCTTCGACACCGCTAAGCGCCGCTGGCAAAGCCTGTACATCGGTACCGCCCGCCTGAGCCATATCAGGACGACCGCCGCCTTTCCCGCCAACCTGGGACGCAATCGTACCGATTAATTCACCGGCTTTAACACGATCGGTCAGGTCTTTCGTCACGCCCACGATTAAACTTACTTTACCTTCAGCGGCAGTAGCCAACACAATAATGGCAGAGCCAAGCTGATTCTTAAGGTCATCGACCATGGTACGCAACATTTTTGGTTCAACGCCATCAAGCTGTTTAACCAGCAGTTTGACGCCTTTAATTTCTACGGTTTGACCCGAGAGTGAAGCACTTTCCTGCGCAGCCTGCTGATCTTTCACTTGCTGAAGTTCTTTTTCCAGCACGCGAGAGCGCTCAAGCAGGGAGCGGATCTTGTCGGTGACGCTGTTTACATCGCCTTTAACGAGATGCGCAACGTCCTGAAGCAAATCACTCTGCTGGTGCAATGCATTAATCGCATTCTCACCCGTAATCGCTTCGATACGACGAACGCCAGCTGCGGTGCCTGATTCGCTCTGAATACGGAACAGACCGATATCACCAGTACGGCTGGCGTGAATACCGCCACACAACTCAGTAGAGAAGTCACCCATCGACAGCACGCGAACGTGGTCTTCGTACTTCTCGCCGAACAGCGCCATCGCGCCCTTATCTTTCGCATCATCGAGCGCCATGATATTGGTCTCGATAGGCAGGTTACGACGGATTTGCGCATTTACCAAATCTTCTACCTGGCGAATCTCTTCTGGCTTCATCGCTTCGAAATGCGAGAAGTCGAAACGCAGGTAGTTGTCGTTAACCAATGAACCCTTCTGTGCAACGTGTTTGCCCAGAATCTGACGCAGTGCTGCATGCAACAGGTGAGTTGCCGAGTGGTTCAGACGAATGCGGTCACGGCGTGCAGAATCAACATCTGCTTCAACGCTGTCGCCAATTGCCAGCTTGCCGGCATTCAGTGCGCCCTGATGACCAATTGCCTTGCCGTATTTTTGCGTGTCGCTGACTGCAAATTCGCCTGCAGCAGTTTTCAATACGCCCTTATCGCCAACCTGACCACCGGATTCGCCATAAAACGGCGTATCGTCAAGCACTACAATGGCGTTGTCTCCAGACTGAATCTCTTCAACCGGTTGACCATTAACAAACAGAGCGACGACTTTAGACTGACGCTGTACGTGCTCGTAGCCGGAGAACTGCGTGACGCCCTCTACGCGCACCATGCTGTTGTAGTCTGCGCTGAAACCGCTGGACTCTCGCGCACGGTTACGCTGGACTTCCATCGCCTTCTCGAAGCCTTCTTCGTCAACCTTAAGATTGCGCTCACGGCAAACGTCAGCGGTCAGGTCAACCGGGAAACCAAAGGTGTCGTAAAGACGGAAGACGATATCACCCGGCAGAGTGTCGCCTTTCAGCGCAGCCAGTTCTTCGTCCAGCAGCGCTAAGCCGCGCTCCAGAGTACGAGCAAACTGTTCTTCTTCAGTTTTCAGCAACTGTTCAACGGTAGACTGCTGCTTGGCCAGCTCGATACCGGCAGAACCCATGACGTCAATCAGAGGCGCAACCAGCTTATAGAAGAAGGTTTCTTTAGCGCCCAGCATGTTGCCATGACGAACGGCACGACGAATGATACGACGCAGCACATAGCCACGACCTTCATTGGAAGGGATCACACCGTCGGAAATCAGGAATGCGCAAGAACGAATATGGTCGGCAATAACGCGCAGCGACTTATTGTTCAGGTCAGTAGCACCCGTAACCTGTGCAACAGCAGCGATCAGCTTCTGGAACAAGTCGATATCGTAGTTGGAATTAACGTGTTGCAGCACGGCGGTAATACGTTCCAGCCCCATACCAGTATCAACTGATGGCTTAGGCAGTGGCAGCATGGTGCCGTCAGCCTGGCGGTTGAACTGCATGAATACCAGGTTCCAGATCTCGATATAACGGTCACCGTCTTCTTCTGCACTACCTGGAGGGCCGCCCCAGATATGGTCGCCGTGATCGTAGAAAATCTCGGAGCATGGGCCACAAGGACCGGTGTCACCCATCTGCCAGAAGTTATCTGACGCGTATTGGGCACCTTTATTGTCACCGATGCGAATAATGCGTTCTTTCGGTACACCGATCTGCTTTTCCCAGATGTCGAAAGCTTCGTCATCGCTAGCGTAGACGGTTACCCACAGTTTTTCTTTAGGCAAGTTAAACCAATGCTCGCCGGTCAACAGTTCCCAGGCAAACTTGATGGCATCTTCTTTAAAATAATCGCCGAAGCTAAAGTTACCCAGCATTTCAAAGAAGGTGTGATGACGCGCGGTGTAACCGACGTTTTCTAAGTCGTTATGCTTGCCGCCAGCACGTACGCAGCGCTGTGACGTGGTCGCGCGATTGTAATCGCGGTTATCCAGACCCAGAAAAACGTCTTTGAATTGGTTCATACCGGCATTGGTAAACATCAATGTCGGATCATTAGTAGGGATCAGCGAGCTGCTGTCGACAACAGTGTGTCCCTTACTATGGAAGAAATCGAGAAACGCTTGACGGATCTCAGCGGTGCTCTTGCTCATAAATGTCCCGGAATAAGGCTAAAAAGGTCGGCCCGTGAGCAAGATTGGCGCGATAACGTCCAGCTGACTTTGTCGCTCACGAACAAAAAGTGGGGATAAGATAAAATTTCTTCGCTGGGAAGTAAAATCCCGTATGCATTCAATCCTCAAAATCGCGATAAATTGACTGAATTTCTTCCTGAAAAAACCCACGATAGAGTAAATAGCGTAATACTTTTGATTTTTCTTTCCAGTCGGTCGGCAATGGTTGGCCAAATTTATGGGTAGCCAGCTCATAGGCTTTGCTGCACCAGTCAACCTCACACTCTTCCAGCGCCTGGGCTATGACTTCTTTATCAACACCCTTTTGCGTCAACTCGGAACGAATACGCTGTGCGCCTAAACCACGGTTGCTGCGACCTGAAATATAGCGCCCGGCAAATTTGGCATCATCAAGCCAGCTATGCTGATAACAGTAGGCGATAACCTCTTCGACCTGATCCGGGTCAATTTCTTCGACTTCTTTCGGTACTGCCTGGCGACGAGAATCAGGATTTTGTCGTGCTTTATAAGAGGAAGGTCGGGAAAAGGGTTGTGGAGGGGTCAAAAGTTTACGGCGCAGCTCAGCTTCGCCATGGTCACGCTGGCCTAACAACCGCATCGCGCGGGCAATCAGGTTATTAAGTTTTTTCGCCTGGTCATCCTGAGTTGTTGAGAACAACGAGGAGGATTGTTGATGATTGTCGGTATCTTGCGTCATGCCTGATTCCTTATAAAGCAAAAAAACAGCCCGTTTTGCAGGCTGTTTTTTGGAAGGCGATAGCCTTTAGCTTTGAACCTGCCGGATTCTCTGGCAGGTTCAGCAGAGAGTATTAAAACTCTTCGCTAGTTTCAGCATTGTCATCCAGGCTTTCAGCCGTAGCTGCCGCGCTCAGTTCACCGGTACCGCTCAGCAACATATCTCTGAGTTTTTTGTCGATCTCGGAAGCAATTTTCGGGTTTTCTTTCAGGAAGTTGCTGGCATTAGATTTGCCCTGCCCGATTTTTTCACCGTTGTAGCTATACCATGCACCGGCTTTCTCAATCAGCTTGTGCTTAACGCCAAGGTCAACCAACTCGCCGTTGATGTTGATACCTTCACCGTACATGATTTGGAACTCGGCCTGCTTGAATGGCGCAGCAATTTTATTCTTAACGACTTTAACGCGAGTTTCGCTCCCTACTACCACGTCACCATCTTTGATAGCGCCGATACGACGAATATCAAGACGAACAGAGGCGTAGAACTTCAGCGCGTTACCACCCGTTGTGGTTTCAGGGTTACCGAACATCACACCAATTTTCATACGAATCTGGTTGATGAAGATAAGCAGAGTGTTGGCGTTTTTCAGGTTACCGGCCAGCTTACGCATCGCCTGGCTCATCATACGTGCCGCGAGGCCCATGTGAGAGTCACCAATTTCGCCTTCGATTTCTGCTTTCGGTGTCAGTGCAGCCACGGAGTCAACGATGATAACGTCAACCGCGCCGGAACGAGTCAAGGCATCACAGATTTCCAGAGCCTGCTCACCGGTATCCGGCTGAGAACACAGCAGGTTATCAATGTCTACACCCAGCTTTTTGGCATAGATTGGGTCAAGCGCGTGCTCGGCATCGATAAATGCACAGGTTTTACCTTCGCGCTGTGCGGCAGCAATAACCTGCAAGGTCAGTGTTGTTTTACCTGAAGACTCTGGACCATAAATCTCGACGATACGGCCCATTGGCAAGCCACCTGCGCCCAGTGCGATATCCAGAGACAGAGAGCCGGTGGAGATCGTTTCAACATCCATGGAGCGATCTTCGCCAAGACGCATGATGGAGCCTTTACCGAATTGCTTTTCAATCTGGCCCAGTGCCGCAGCTAACGCCTTTTGCTTGTTCTCATCAATAGCCATTTTCACTCCTTCGCGTGACGAGTTGTGTGAAGCCACACACCGTTGTCACTGAATGTTGTTGTCGGATGCAAGTACAGATGCAGGTAATTGGCAGTAATTATACTGTATGCTCATACAGTATCAAGCCTATTTTTTCAAAAACTCGTCAAGCAAAGTTTGTAGTGAAAAAACAGCGGCTTGCAAACGCACTGCATTGCGATCGCCAGAAAAATTCTTCTTGCAGGCATAAATTCGCCCATTTTCATCGGCAAATCCGAACCATACGGTGCCGACGGGTTTATCTTTTGTGCCGCCGTCCGGACCAGCAATTCCGCTAATCGATACGGATAAATCCGCTCCAGCCGCATAACGCGCCCCTCGGGCCATTTCGCGAACGACCTCTTCACTCACTGCGCCATGTTCTTTCAGTGTCGATTCAGACACGTCGAGCATTTCGCGTTTCGCAATATTGCTATAAGTGACAAAACCGCGATCAAACCAAGCCGAGCTTCCAGCAATATCGGTGATAGCTTTAGCGACCCAGCCTCCGGTGCAAGATTCGGCACAGGTTAGCCACAGGCCTCTGGATTTCAAGGCCGCGCCCACGTCGGCACTTAGCTGATGCAAATCATTTTCAGTCATCGTCTGTCCTGCAGGAAAAGAGGCAACTTAAGCAATGTTAGCACTTCAGGGCCGAGTCGATAGGCTCAAAACCCTAAACTGCGGGATAACGTCCAGGTTTTGGAACTCGTGTGCAAACGCTAGCAATATTCTTCCAAACCTTCTCTCAAATGGGGCCAAAATCCGGCTATTTCAAGCTTTAATCCATTAATGCACCCATTTTATGTGTCGATGCACTCTGGCGGTGAGAACGCTGTTTGTACTTCCGCATCCTGTTTTTGCTGTCGCGAATACAATCTATGCCGATAGCTGGAATACCTTGCTGTATACAAGATGTTAGAAAATTCTTTAGGTTATTTATTCACCGCCTGACTTTTTGGCCTGAAACGTGCATTGCTAGCAATATACGAAATTAGACTTGAAAGGTTATGGAGGTGAATTTGGCGATGCAGGACATTCTTCAGCTAGATGCCGTCACGCTTGCGGCACATATTCGAGACAAGAGCCTGTCTCCGGTGGAAGTAGTATCAGCTTCGATTGCCAGAATGGAGCAGCTTGAACCCCAACTTCATGCCTTTTGCACGCCAACAACCGAGAGCGCGCTGGCCCAGGCCAAAGACATCGAGAAACGCATTATGCGCGGTGAAAATATGGGGCCGCTCGCAGGCGTTCCCGTCGCGATTAAAGATCTGATCAGCACTAAAGGAATCAAAACGGTTTCCGGCTCGTGGATTTATGAAAATTTCATTCCTGATGAAGACGATATCACCGTAGAACGCCTCAAAGCCGCCGGAGCGGTTATTCTCGGCAAAACGAATGCACCAGAATTTGGTTACAGCGGAACTGGGCATAATCCCGTGTTTCCTACCACACGCAATCCGTGGAATCCCGACCTGACACCGGGAGGTTCCAGCGCGGGATCGGCTGCCGCACTCGCAGCACGTATGTGCCCGCTGGCATTAGGCAGTGACGGCGGAGGTTCGGTGCGTATTCCTGCCGCACACAGTGGCATATTTGGCATGAAAGCCTCGATGGGCCGCGTGCCTCTCTATCCCGGCTGCCGCGACGAGCGTTATCCCGGCATTTCCAGCTGGGAATCGCTGGAGCACATCGGCCCAATGACCCGCAGCGTCGCCGATGCCGCGCTGATGCTCTCGGTGATTGCCGGGCCTGACTCTCGCGACAGGCATTCGATCCCCACCAGCGACATTGACTGGATGGGGTCGTTAAAAGGAAGCCTCAAAGGACTGCGCATCGCCTATAGCCCAGACTGGGGATACGCCGCGGTCGATCCCGAAGTGCGAGAAATCGTCGGTAAAGCAGTAAAAGTTTTTGAACGTGATCTGGGATGCATCGTTGAGCAGGCGCATCCCGGTTTTGACGATCCGAAAGAAACCTTTGCCGCACTGGTCGCTCAGGAAACGGATCTCTCCGGCATGCGCAAGCTTATGGCAACCTTCGGCGATCGCATGTCGCCGCATCTGGTAGCAATGCTCAACACCGATTGGACCGCTGAAATGTTTACCGATGCCAATATGCAGCGCAAAGCGGTGGTCAACAAGATGTGGCGCTTTATGCAGCGCTACGATTTGCTACTGACGCCGACCCTCGCTACCCCGCCGTTCCCTGTCAATATCGAAAGCCCTGCCATGATTGAGGGCCGCGAGGTCACGCCAGCCGAATGGCTAGCCTTTGTTTTCCCGATCAACCTGACGGGTCAACCTGCTGCCTCGATCCCCGCGGGATTCACCTCACAGGGGTTGCCGGTGGGGCTACAAATTATAGGCCGTCATCTTGGTGACGAGCAGGTGTTACGCGCCAGTGCAGCGTTTGAAAAGGTCTGCGGATGGAATCACCGATTACCGCCGATCCTAAGCCATTAAAAATCCCGTTTCTCCTTGTTGCTACACTTTTCAGGAACAATACCATGAGCAAAAATGTTACTCGGCAGGATAAGGCCATTGAGCTAGAACAAGAATTTGAAAATGAAGCTGTCCCACTTTCGCATCGTCACTCGACCCGTTCAGTTTCAGCGGTATGGTTTGGTTTCCCGATGATCCTGACCAACGCGGTTTTCGGCGGGATCATGGCTTATAACCTCGGATTCTGGCGCGCGATTATCGCCATCCTGCTCGGAAATCTGGTGCTATTTGCCTATGTCGGCACTCTGAGTTATCTGGCAGGGAAAACCGGTCTTAACTTCGCGATGCAGGCACGCAAGACCTTTGGCAGCCGTGGGTACATAATCACCTCTGCGTTTCTTTCTACCGTGGTCATCGGCTGGTATGCCTTCCAGACAGGGCTTACCGGCACCATCGTGAATGCCACTTTTGGCTGGAACACCTCGTGGGTGATTGTGCTCGCCACGGTGCTTTACACTGGCGTGACTTTCCTCGGCGTGCGCGCTTTGTCGATTATCGGCATGATAGCCGCGCCGATGTTTGTGATCCTCGGTATTGCGGCTCTGTATTTTGTCTCACAGCACACGGATTTGAGTCAGGTCACGCAATATAAAGGTACCGCTGGCGGTATTACGATGGGGATTGCCATGACTATGGTGATTGCCGGTTTTGCCGACTCAGGCACGATGACTGCCGATTTCACCCGCTGGTCGCAGAATGGAAAATCCGCCGTAGCCGCGACATTTTCTGCCTTCCCGGTCGCCAATGTCATCTCACTGCTCTCTGGCGTGGTGATTGTCTCGGCGGGCGCAGGCATTAATCCGGCACAAAACGGGGGTGATTTCCTTCATTTGCTGGTCGGCCACAATGCGCTGCTCAATGTTCTGGCGCTGCTGTTTGTGTTTATCAATCTCGGATCCGTCTGCACCCACTGTCTTTATAATGGCGCGGTCGGGTATAGCCATTTGCTGAACAGTAAAATGCGCGTGTGGACACTGATTCTCGGCGCAATTGGCGGCGTACTGGCGGTGATTGGCGTGTGGAGCTATTTCCTGAACTGGCTGAGCCTGCTGGGCGTTGCCGTGCCACCGATTGGCGCGGTGATGATCGTTGACTTGCTGTTCCTTGGTCATATTAATAGTGCACGTGCCGAAAGCCATTATCGCGGTAGTGCATTTTTATCCTGGGCTATCGGTACAGTGTGTGCCTCGATTGCTCACCTGTGGTTCCCAGACTTCGGTGAAGCATTGATCGGCATGATTGTCGGCGGCGTGGCTTACTCAATAGTTCAGTCAATAGGTGCTAAAAAGCTGGTGACTGCATAAGGATAAAGGCCATGAACGAACGCTATATAAAAGCCGCGCCTTATCACTGGCCGTACAATGGTCAGTTGAATCCAGAAAATACCGCGCTGGTTATCATTGATATGCAAACCGATTTTTGCGGTGTCGGCGGTTATGTCGATACCATGGGTTATGACATTTCGCTCACCCGCGCGCCAATAGCGCCGATTAGTGATTTGCTGGGCGTCATGCGCAGTGCCGGTTACACCATTATTCATACCCGCGAAGGGCATCGTCCCGATCTGGCAGATTTACCCGCCAACAAGCGCTGGCGTTCGAGGCAGATTGGTGCAGGAATTGGCGATGAAGGCCCGTGTGGAAAAATTTTGGTTCGTGGAGAACCGGGCTGGGAAATCATTCCTGAGCTTGCGCCACACGCGGGTGAAGTGATTATCGATAAACCCGGCAAAGGCTCGTTTTATGCGACCGATTTAGAGCTGATACTGCACACTCAAGGGATAACTAACCTGCTGCTGACCGGCATCACTACCGACGTCTGCGTTCATACCACGATGCGCGAGGCTAACGATCGCGGGTTTGAATGTTTGCTGGTAGCGGATTGCTGCGCGGCGACCGATCCGGAGAATCATTTAGCGGCTTTGGCGATGATTAAAATGCAGGGCGGCGTATTTGGTGCCGTTGCGAACTCGGCCGAAATATTAAAAACGCTGGCTTGTATAAAGGAAGAGTAAAAGAAGAAAGAGGAATAAAAACGGCGGCCATCACAGGGCCGCCATTTTTTATAACAGTGATCGGACCAAGTTATACGATCAGACTAGAGAATCAAGTTATCGATCCCACTTTAAAGCCCGCCGCGAGCCTGTTTAACTGCCAGACCCAACTGCCAGACTGCCATCGCATACTGCGTGCTGTGGTTGTAGCGCGTAATGGCGTAGAAGTTCGGCAAACCGTACCAGTATTGATAGCTGTTACCCATGTCCAAACGCAGCAAGCTCGCTTGTTGGTAACCGCCCAACGAGGCTAATGGCGTCAGGCCAGCCGAAGACAGCGTAGCCACGGAATACTTAGTCTGATAGCCATTTTCTAAACCAGGAGCCTGCCCGCTCGCCTCAACAGCAACGGGCTGACCCGTCATCCAGCCGTTGGACTTGAAGTAATTGGCTACGCTTCCGATCGCATCAATCGGATCCCACAGATTGACATGCCCATCACCATCAAAATCAACCGCGAACTGTTTAAACGCTGACGGCATAAACTGCCCGTAGCCCATCGCACCAGCGAAAGATCCACGCAACAATAGGGGATCCTCATTTTCAGAACGGGACATCAGCAGGAAAGTTTCCAACTCGCCGGCAAAATAGTCACCGCGACGAGGATAGTCAAACGCCAGCGTCGCTAATGCATCGAGGATCCGCGTCTTGCCCATCACTCTGCCCCAACGAGTTTCAACGCCAATAATCCCGACGATTATCTCTGGCGGCACGCCATATTGCTGATAAGCACGCTGTAATGCGTCTTGATACTGATCCCAGAATGCAACGCCGTTCTGCACATTACCCGGAGTAATAAACTTGTTGCGATAGTGGATCCACGCACCGTAAGGCCCGGTAGGCGGTGGCCCGATAGGCGCCTGACGATCCATCAAACGCAATACCCAGTCCAACCGTTTCGCCTGGCCGAGAGTCTGTTGCAACTGCTGGCGGTCGAACCCGTGTTCGCGCACCATCTTGTCGATGAAAGCGTTGGCGGCGGGATTATCGTTAAAATCGCCGCCAGACAATAAACCATTCTGCGGAGGCGAGATCAAAAAGCCGCCGCTTGGCGCGCCTTGCTGTGCGGCAGTATTTTTAGGCGTGCTGCTACAGGCTGAGAGCAGAACAACTATAGGAAGAAGGGTAGCCAGATAACGCATCAGACATCCGATTGGCGATACAGTAAAAGTGGATCATCATGTTAATGCATTGTTTGCTGCGAACAAAAGGAATGTTTAGAGGATTTTAAGCAAGTTTATAGGATTTAAAGCAAATAGTTGCAGTAATACTCCGCCTGCAAAGAGCCTGCTGTGGCGCAAACATAAACGTTAAAGTCAGCGACCATAACCTGCTCATCGCAAGAAGATGATGTTATCGAGAGTGTTAGTTTTTCTTAACGAATTCGGATTTCAGCTTCATAGGACCAAAACCGTCAATTTTACAGTCGATGTTATGATCGCCTTCAACCAGGCGAATACTTTTCACCTTAGTACCGATCTTCAATGGGGTCGAACTGCCTTTGACTTTGAGATCTTTAATAACAGTCACCGAGTCGCCGTCGGCAAGCAGGTTTCCGTTGGCATCTTTGACCACCAAGTCTTGATCCTCAACGGCGGTGTTAGCCAATGCTGACCACTCATGTCCACATTCTGGGCAGTTAAACTGCTCGCCATCCTGCCAGGTAAATTCAGAGTTGCACTTTGGACAAGGGGGTAATGATTGCACGCTAACCTCTTAATAATAATTATAAAAAATGAAAATACTGAAAATCAAAGACCACAATATTTGTCTGTATTTATCTGAGAGGAGTTTAGCTTTTTATGAGATTTAAAAATACCCCGCGAGATCACGCATAAGGGAGGTTCGATTTTATGATGTTTCTTCGAGACGCATTCCAGTTTACGGGTGTCAGTTTTGCCGTGCTTGGGCTACTATAGCGGCACAAAAATTCCAGAGCTAAACTTGATGTTAGCTCTATGAATTCACGCCATAAATCGATTTTTGTGATGTTTCTTCGAGAATGATTTTGCGAACTTTTCACAGCGCTGTCGTTCATAGTTCAAATCACAAAAACGTTAAAATTAAACAACTAAGAAACTAAGCGCATGAGTAATAGCGATAATTTAGATGCCCACACCCCGATGATGCAGCAGTATCTGCGTCTTAAGGCACAGAATCCTGAAATCCTGATGTTCTATCGGATGGGTGACTTTTATGAGTTGTTCTACGACGATGCCCGCAAAGCCTCACAGCTGCTGGACATCTCGCTGACCAAGCGTGGCGCCTCCGCCGGTGAACCTATCCCGATGGCCGGAGTGCCTTACCATGCGGTTGAAGGCTATCTTGCCAAGCTGGTGCACCTTGGCGAATCTATAGCAATTTGCGAACAAATTGGCGATCCGTCATTGAGTAAAGGTCCGGTCGAGCGCCAGGTTGTGCGCATTGTGACTCCCGGTACTGTTAGCGATGAAGCCTTGCTCAGCGAACGTCAGGACAATCTCCTCGCTGCCATCTGGCAGGACGGCCGCGGTTTTGGTTATGCTACGCTGGACATCAGCTCCGGCCGTTTTCGCGTTGCCCAGCCTGGCGATCTTGAAACCATGGCTGCCGAAATTCAGCGTACGAATCCGGCCGAATTGTTGTATCCAGAAAGCTTCGAGTCGATGTCTCTTATCGACAAACGCCGGGGTTTACGTCGCAGGCCAATATGGGAATTCGAGCTCGAAACAGCACGTCAGCAGCTGAATCTGCAATTTGGCACTCGCGACCTCAGCGGCTTTGGCGTCGAGCAGGCCACTCAAGCTCTGCGCGCGGCAGGCTGTCTGCTGCAATACGTTAAAGATACTCAGCGCACTTCGTTGCCGCATATTCGTGGTGTCACCATGGAGCGCCAGCAAGACGGTATTATTATGGATGCCGCGACGCGCCGTAACCTCGAGCTGACCCAGAATCTTTCCGGTGGCGTTGAAAATACGCTGGCGGCAATTCTCGATCAAAGCGTGACACCAATGGGCAGTCGCATGCTCAAGCGCTGGATCCACATGCCGACTCGCGATTTTAAAGTATTGAACAATCGCCAGCAGGCGGTCGGCGGCTTGCAAGATTTAACCGCCGAACTGCAATCTGTTTTGCGTCAGGTTGGCGATCTGGAGCGAATTCTGGCTCGTCTGGCACTGCGCAGTGCTCGCCCGCGAGATCTCGCCCGTATGCGCCACGCGCTGCAACAGCTGCCGGAAATCCGTTCGCTGTTACAGCCTATTGATGTGCCGCACATTCAATCTTTAGTAGAGCAAGCCGGTGAATTCGACGAGCTGATTGCCCTGCTTGAACACGCAATTATTGAAGCTCCTCCCGTACTGGTGCGTGACGGCGGCGTGATTGCCCCTGGGTATAACGCCGAGCTGGATGAATGGCGTGCACTGGCAGACGGTGCCACCGATTATCTGGATCGTCTGGAAATTCGCGAGCGTGAGAAGCTAGGCCTGGATACCCTGAAAGTCGGATTTAACGGCGTTCACGGTTATTACATCCAAATCAGCCGGGGTCAGAGCCATCTCGCTCCTATCCACTATGTACGCCGCCAGACGTTGAAAAACGCCGAGCGTTATATCATTCCAGAGCTGAAAGAGTATGAAGACAAAGTTCTGACTTCGAAAGGCAAGGCGCTATCGCTGGAGAAGGCGCTGTATGAAGAGCTGTTCGACCTGCTAATGCCACACCTTTCTGCGTTGCAACAAAGTGCAGCCGCGCTGGCAGAAATCGACGTGCTGAACAATTTGGCTGAACGCGCCTATACCCTGAACTATTGCTGCCCAACGCTGAGTGAAAAGCCGGGGATTAATATTGTCGGCGGTCGCCATCCTGTTGTTGAGCAAGTGCTGAGCGAACCGTTTATCTCTAACCCGTTGCAGATGTCTCCGCAGCGTAGAATGCTGATTATCACCGGCCCAAATATGGGCGGTAAAAGTACCTATATGCGTCAGGCCGCGTTGATTGCGCTGATGGCGTACATCGGCAGCTTCGTTCCGGCAGAACAGGCAACTCTCGGCCCTATCGATCGCATCTTTACGCGTGTAGGCGCAGCGGACGATTTGGCCTCTGGTCGCTCGACTTTTATGGTGGAAATGACCGAAACTGCCAATATCCTGCATAACGCGACAGAAAATAGTCTGGTGCTAATGGATGAGATTGGCCGCGGCACGTCAACTTATGATGGACTGTCATTGGCCTGGGCCTGCGCAGAAAATCTGGCGAGCCGTATTAAGGCAATGACGCTGTTTGCTACCCACTATTTCGAGCTGACCACGCTGCCAGAAAAAATGGAAGGCACGGTTAATATCCATCTCGATGCCATCGAGCACGGCGACACCATTGCTTTTATGCACAGCGTGCAGGAAGGCGCGGCCAGCAAGAGTTATGGTCTGGCGGTAGCGGCATTAGCGGGTGTGCCGCGTGAAGTGATTAAACGCGCCAGACAAAAGCTTAAAGAACTGGAAACGCTCTCGAACAACGCAGCGGCCAGTAAAGTAGACGGGCCACAGTTGCCGCTGCTGAGCGAGGAAGTTTCTCCGGCGGTTGAAGCGCTGGAAGCTTTAGACGCCGATTCGCTGTCTCCAAGACAGGCTCTGGAATGGATTTATCGCCTTAAGACTATGATTTAACTTAAGACCATGATTTAAGGTAAGACCAGACTCTAAGCGAAAATTTGGCAATAAAAAAGGTGGGCAATCAGATTGCCCACCTTTTTTGTGCTGCTTAGCTATGTGTTTCGTTAAACCAGCGACTCAATTCGAACGTCGCAAAACTGGCTCTGTCTTAAACTCGTCATTCACGAAACTCACTATGCAAGAAGCTACTTGATCGTAAAACTATTCGTTATAAAACCTGTCGTTATAAAACGAATTATTCACGGAACAGTGCTTCGATGCTCAGACCTTGGCCCTGCAAAATTTCTCGCAGGCGACGCAATCCTTCTACCTGTATTTGACGAACACGTTCACGCGTAAGACCGATTTCTCGACCAACATCCTCAAGGGTTGCCGCTTCATAGCCCAACAGGCCGAAACGACGCGCCAGGACTTCACGCTGCTTGGCATTCAGCTCATACAACCACTTAACGATACTGTGTTTCATATCATCGTCTTGCGTTGTATCTTCCGGACCGTTCTCTTTCTCATCCGCCAGAATATCTAGCAGCGCTTTCTCTGAGTCACCCCCCAATGGGGTATCTACTGAAGTAATACGCTCATTCAGGCGCAGCATACGGCTGACGTCATGGACCGGCTTGTCGAGCTGCTCTGCAATTTCTTCAGCACTTGGCTCATGGTCAAGCTTATGTGCCAATTCACGTGCAGTACGCAGGTAAACGTTCAATTCTTTAACAATGTGGATTGGCAAACGAATAGTACGGGTTTGATTCATGATCGCCCGTTCAATCGTCTGGCGGATCCACCAGGTTGCGTACGTGGAGAATCTAAAACCACGTTCAGGGTCAAATTTCTCTACTGCACGGATCAGGCCGAGGTTACCCTCTTCAATCAAATCCAGCAGTGCGAGGCCGCGATTGCTGTAGCGGCGCGCAATTTTAACCACCAAACGAAGGTTACTTTCGATCATACGGCGACGAGATGGAACATCCCCTCGCAGCGCACGTCGTGCAAAATAAACTTCCTCTTCTGCGGTTAGCAGAGGAGAGTAACCGATTTCACCAAGGTACAGTTGAGTTGCATCCAGCACTCTTTGGCTTACAGCCTGCGAGAGTAACTCTTCTTCTGCTTCAGAAGCGTCAATCTCAACAGACTCCTCGACGGTTGCTTTCTCTTCGTCAAAGGCTTCAGCGCTGTTCTCGTCGAAATCTACATCATCGTGTAACTCGTTAACTTTCAGCGTATTCTGACTCATAAGCTGCTCCTACCCGTGGTCCCAAGGACAGAATCGGAGACTCTGCCCGGCTTATCGCTGCGAAAGATAACGCAGCGGGTTTACGGATTTCCCCTTGTAACGAATTTCAAAATGTAATCTTACTGAGCTGGTTCCGGTGCTACCCATCGTCGCTATTTTTTGACCCGCCTGCACTTCTTGTTGTTCCCGGACCAGCATTGAATCATTGTGTGCATAGGCGCTCAAGTAATCATCATTGTGTTTGATGATGATTAGATTACCGTAACCACGAAGAGCATTACCGGCATAAACCACACGCCCACTGGCGGTTGCTAACACAGGTTGTCCACGTGAACCGGCAATATCGATACCTTTGTTTCCGCCTTCGGCAGCAGAGAAGTTATCGATAATTTTCCCGTCAGTCGGCCATCTCCACGAGGAGACTGGACCGCCATTATCATTAGTACTTTCGACAGGAGTAGTCGGTGCGGTAACAGGTGCAGTGGTTGTAGCAACAACGCCTGCTGTAGGCAACATGTGCCCTACATTCTGTTTACTTGAAGATTCAGAATACGTGGTAGTTGGTTGAGATGCAACCACTGTCCCTTGCATCATTCCACCCGATGGTGGTTTAGGGATGCCGCCTTGAGTCGCATCGGCTGGCGCTACCATACCGCTGCCAGAGCTCGCTTCGGAAGAAACATTATTAATTTGAATCCGTTGGCCGACTTCGAGGCCGTAAGGAGCTGGAATATTGTTGCGAGCCGCGAGATCACGGAAGTCATTCCCGGTTATCCAGGCAATATAGAAAAGGGTATCGCCGCGTTTTACCCGATATGTTTTACCGGTATAGGTTCCCTTAGGAATACTGTTATAACTGCGGTTATAAACGATGTGTCCCTGCGAGTTGATCATCGGCGCATTTACGGCAGAATTCGGAGTAATCTGACCCTCTGAACTGCTACGCAGCATGCCTCCGCCACCATTTACGCTGCTAATTGGGGCCGTTGACGGAGCATTATTGGAGCATCCCGCGAGCCAGGCACCCACAAATGTACATACCGCAATGCGGCTTAAGGTTTTAATTGGGCTTCCCGTGCTCATAACTCCCCCATGACGGCAATATTGAATCTATCGCGGCTTAGGCCAGACGCTGCGTGGCTCCATTTAGAACCATTAAACAACGAAGAGCCTGCCATTAACATGCTGGCTGAAGAAGAGTCAGCCCGCTGGCGATAGTTAAAAAAACTGTGGCAGTAAAAAACTGTAGCGAATGCTATCAACAACGCAACTTTTGCACCATAAGTGAGTTGTATTTAAATTTTAAGGGCTTAGTGCCAAACAGCGCGAAAAACAGCCCTCAGGCAAGCTCGCCTTTAACTAAAGGAACAAAACGCACGGCTTCAATCGTTTCGATTGTAAAGTCGTTTGTACGTCTCTGGATACGTTGCAAAGTCTGATTTTGCTCACCCACGGGTAAAACCATGATCCCGCCTTCGGCCAGCTGGGTCATCAGATCTTGAGGAATTTCAGGAGGGGCCGCAGTAACGATAATGGCATCAAAAGGGCCGCGCGATGGCCACCCTTCCCAACCGTCGCCGTGGCGGGTAGAAATATTATGCAGATCCAGCTGTTTCAGTCGGCGTTTTGCCTGCCATTGCAGACCCTTTATGCGTTCTACGGAATAAACGTGCTCGACCAGATGAGCCAAAATAGCCGTTTGATAACCCGAACCGGTTCCAATCTCCAATACGCGTGACTGCGGCGTTAAACGCAGCAGTTCAGTCATACGGGCAACGGTGTAAGGCTGAGAGATAGTTTGTCCGAGGCCAATAGGCAGCGCGGTATTTTCATAAGCTTTATGCTGAAAGGCTTCATCGACAAAACGCTCGCGCGGCACGGTTTCCATCGCGTGCAGCAGATTCTCATCAGAGATGCCCTGTTTTCGCAGCTGTTCCAGCAGATTATACATCGGCTTAATCACCATTCCCGTTCACCTCGGCTTTGGCTAACCATGTTCTGACGGTATCTTGTGCCGCATAGGCCGTCAGGTCGACGTGCAAAGGAGTTATTGATACATACCCCTGCGCCACGGCGGCAAAGTCCGTATCCGGCGCAATATCAAACTTTTCGCCGGGCGGACCTATCCAGTACATATCATGACCACGCGGGTCTTGCTGACAAAATACCTGTTCTGCGGGATGACGGCTACCGCAGCGTGTGACGCGAAAGCCTTTAATTTGATCCAACGGCAGATCCGGGACATTAATGTTCAGAATACGGCCAGTATGCAGAGGTTCGGAGGCAAGCATTTTCACAATACGGCAGGTGACAGCCGCAGCGGTGTCATAATGCTTGTGCCCGTCCAGAGAAACGGCAACCGCCGGATATCCCAAATGACGCCCTTCCATCGCCGCAGCAACCGTGCCGGAATAAATAACGTCATCACCCAGATTTGGCCCGGCGTTGATACCGGAAACCACGATGTCAGGACGCGGACACATCAGTGAATTTACGCCCAGATAAACGCAATCTGTCGGCGTACCGTTGATCACGGCCGTGTCGCCATTGGCATGATTTTGAATGCGTAGAGGTGAATCCAGCGTTAACGCATTGGAAGCGCCGCTGCGATTTCTGTCCGGCGCAACAAGCTTAACCTCGGCAAATTCTCTCAGTGCCGAGGCTAATGTCTGGATCCCAGGAGCGGTAACGCCATCATCATTACTCAGTAATATCCGTATCAGGGATGTCATGCGCTATTCTCCACTTCAGATCTTATTCGCTGATGTCGGCTTCGCCCGCATCTTGTCCCATCAGTTCTCTGACCAGACTGGTGGCAAAACTCCCCGCCGGAAGCCAGAACTTAAGTTCGAGCGTAGCGTCATCCAGAGCTTTCCATGCCAGATCACGCGGATGAAGCATAATAGCCCGACGCGCAGGCTCAACACGTTCACGTTTAAGCAGAGACAACAATGCCGTCTGGTCTTCTATGCAGCTTAGCTCAAAAATTTCAGCATCTTGCTGTGACCCGAGTGATCCATCGCCCGGCAGCGGTGCGGTAATAAGCAACTCACCGCTGGCAACGCGCGACTGTACCGACTCCAGCTCTTCTTCTTTAGCAACGAACCAGCTGCCACGACCACTCAGCTGTAACGCATCGCCAAGCATCGCTTCACTCATCAACCCTTTGGCAAGACGCTCGCTGGCAATAATATTAAACATCGCGCTGCGGCTGGCGGAGAGATAAAAACTGCGCTTTGGCCGCTCTTTCACGCGGATTTCATCATTAGCCCAGCGAGTTGCCATCACCAGATTATTGCCGCCGCGCCCGAAGCGCTGTACGCCAAAATAGTTCGGCACGCCCTGCTCGGCGATTTTTTCCAGTCGCTGCTGCACGTCTGCCAGTGCGGTCAGATTACGCAGCACCAGCGTAAAAGCGTTGCCTTTCAGCGTGCCAATGCGCATTTTTTTCAGATGACGGGCAAAACGCACCACCTCGCAGCCTTCAAGCTGGAGCTGGCCAAGATCCGGAGTTTCTTTTCCCGGCAAATGCACACAGAACCACTGTTCAGTCACCGCATGGCGATCCTTCAGCCCTGCATAGCTCACAGAACGCGGATGCACGCCACAGAAACGCGCCAGTTGTTCGGCAACAAACTGGGTATTACAGCCGGTTTTACGGATGCGAACCAGCAGATGCTCGCCTTCGCCATCCGGCTCAAAACCGAGGTCTTCTTCAACGATGAAATCCTCTGCATTGGCTTTGAGCGTACCGTTAGAAAGCGGCTTGCCGTGCAGCCAGGTCAGATTATTCATATCCACGGTTTTATTCCTTGATAAGCAAAGCAACGGCTTCGCAGGCAATGCCTTCGCCACGACCGGTAAAACCGAGTTTCTCGGTGGTGGTCGCTTTCACATTCACGTCGTCCATATGACAACCGAGGTCTTCGGCGATAAACACGCGCATCTGTGGAATATGCGGCAGCATTTTCGGAGCCTGAGCAATAATAGTAATGTCGATGTTGCCGAGGCGATAACCTTTGGCCTTGATCTGGCGGTAGGCTTCACGCAGCAGTTCGCGGCTGTCAGCGCCTTTATAGGCCGGATCGGTGTCTGGGAACAATTTGCCGATATCGCCCAACGCAGCAGCGCCAAGCAGGGCGTCAGTTGCTGCGTGCAGTGCAACATCGCCGTCTGAGTGTGCCAGTAATCCCCGATCAAAAGGGATACGCACACCGCCGATCACCAGAGGGCCTTCGCCTCCAAATGCATGAACATCAAAACCGTGACCGATACGCATTATGCGCTCTCCTCTTGGTGCAACTGAGTTAAATAGAATGCTGCCAGTGCCAGATCTTCTGGACGGGTAACTTTAATATTATCGGATCTTCCTGCTACCAACTGTGGATGATAACCACAGTGTTCCAGCGCCGAGGCTTCATCGGTAACCGTTGCGCCTTCTTCAAGCGCGCGGGTCATACAGGTTTTAAGCAGATCCAACGGGAAAAATTGCGGCGTCAGTGCATGCCACAGATCTTGTCTGTCGACGGTATGAGCAATCTTGTCGATGCCAGGCTCTCCGCGCTTCATGGTGTCACGCACCGGCGCAGCCAGAATACCGCCGACTTTACTGTTTTCACTAATCGCCAGCAGTCGATTCAAATCATCGATATGCAAACACGGGCGCGCGGCATCGTGTACCAGCACCCATTCGGCGTCACCGGCATGTTGCAGGCCCGCCATGACTGAATCGGCACGCTGAGCACCGCCCGTTACCACTTTGACTCGCGGGTCATTGGCAATCGGCAACTGTGCGAAAAAAGTGTCCTGAGGACTGATAGCAACAATGACTTTCTGCACGCGAGGGCTTTGCAGCAACGCATTAATCGCGTGCTCAAGCAGAGTCTTGCCCTCGATAGTCAGATATTGTTTAGGAAGTTCGCTTTGCATGCGGCTGCCAATACCGGCGGCGGGTAACACCGCGACGATATCGGCCGAGGAGACGGCGTTGTGACTCATGGATTATTGTTGATTCTTACTTGCGTGATGTTGGAAGCCTGATTGTGCTTATTTTGGTCTGGCACCAGGCGATAGAAACTCTCACCAGGCTTAATCATGCCTAGCTCGTTGCGTGCGCGTTCCTCAATCGCCTCCTGACCACCATTAAGGTCGTCTATCTCTGCGAAGAGTTGGTCATTGCGTGATTTAAGTTTGACGTTGCTGCCTTGTTGCACTTCAACATCATCATTAACATGCACGTAATCGTGAATACCGTTCTTACCCAACCACAGCGAATACTGTAGCCAGCCAAGTATAATCAATAATAGCAGCGTTAATTTGCCCATTCCGCCCCCTGAAAAAGCCGCTCAATCATCCCACAACTTTCACTCTGACTCCACAGTGAAGGGGAAAATGACCTGCAGATTAGGAGTTAAGTTAAGAATAAGCGCGAGAAAGACACAATGGTTTACATCAGTGCGGGGAAAAACGACAAAAAATTGGATTAAAAGTCAGCAGATCATAAAGCCAGTGGAGGAAGTGACCAGCCGCTGAGAAAAGAAAATACCATCCAGAATACACAAAATACGGCTAATCCCGTCAATGGCAATGTTTTCAACAGGCTGCCACGAAACAATGAACTGAATGCGATGCCGATAAGCACCGAGACGGGGATTAAGGTCAGAAAAAACGGCCAGGTATAAAGCAGAAAAAACAGCGTATTCGAGCCGTAGATAAAGAAAGGGAATGCCAATGCCAGCCAGAAACAGACAAAACCGGTGCAACCGCCCAGCATAGAATAGGACGGTTCTTCCTTATCTTCTGCTTCAGGTTTTTTACCGGTCATGTCATGAAAAAACTGACTTAACGTTTGCATCGCACAATCCCCTATTAATTTACTGTAGACCGACACGCTCTCTGGCGTTTTTGTCGGCAACATTCAGGAATTGATAATACCCCTACGACGCAGCACATCTAATAATTGCGGGACTAAATGTGTTACTAATTGTTCACCATCAAGGTGCACATCGGCCTGCAAGGGCGCTTCGTAAACCGAGTCAATACCGGTGAAGTTCTTCAACTCTCCGGCACGGGCTTTCTTGTATAACCCTTTGGGATCGCGAGCCTCGCAAATCTCGATCGGTGTATCAACAAAGACTTCAATAAACTGCCCGTTATCCAATAAGTCACGCACCATTTCACGCTCAGCACGATGCGGTGAAATAAAGGCAGTAAGCACGACTTGACCGGCATCAACCATCAGCCTGGCAACCTCGCCCACGCGGCGAATATTTTCACGGCGATCGTCATCTGAAAAGCCCAGATCACGACATAATCCGTGTCTTACATTGTCACCATCAAGCAGGTAGGTACTGACGCCCAGACTAAATAAAGCCTGTTCCAGCGCACCGGCAACGGTAGATTTACCCGAGCCGGACAGCCCGGTAAACCACAGCACCGCGCCCTGATGCCCATGCTGCTTTTCGCGATCCGCACGCGTTATCGCGTGCGGATGCCAGACGATATTTTCGTCCTGCAGGGCCATTTTATTTACCACCCAACAGGTCGCGAGCGCCCCAGTGTGGGAAGTGGCGGCGAACCAGTGCGTTAAGCTCTATTTCAAAGGCGCTAAAGGCGTCTTTGTCTTGATAAACCTGCTCGATGACTTCACGCACCAGACCAGCACCGACGGTCACGTTGGTCAGGCGATCGATAAAGATCAGCCCGCCAGTCACCGCATTTTGCTGATAATTGTCCAGCACCAGCGGCTCATCAAACGCCAGCTCGACCAGGCCAATCCCATTCAGCGGCAGGCTTTCAACCACGCGCTGGGTCAGCGAGTTGATTTCTACCTGATACTCGATATTTTCCACACGGGCGCGAGCTTTTTTACCGCCGACTTTAATGTCGTAGCTTTGACCCACGCTCAGCGGCTGTTCTGCCATCCATACTACGTCAACCTTGGCGCGATGAACCGGCTTCACCGTTTCATTAGCATCAACGAGTGTGTCACCACGGCTGATATCAACCTCAGTATCCAGCACCAGCGTAATCGCTTCACCGGCCCAGGCTTCCTGCAAATCACCGTCGAAAGTCACGATGCGTGCCACGGTAGACTCAACGCCAGACGGTAATACCTTGATTTTCTGACCTACGCGCACAGAACCGGAAGCCAGCGTACCGGCATAACCGCGAAAATCGAGGTTTGGACGGTTCACATATTGCACCGGGAAGCGCATTGGCTGCTGCTCGCGGATGTTAATAACGTTTACGGTTTCCAGCACGTCCAGCAGCGTTGGGCCAGTGTACCAAGGCATTTTCTCGCTCTGAGAGGCAACGTTATCGCCTTCCAGCGCTGACAGCGGCACGAATTTGATATCCAGATCCGTTGGCAGCTGTTGAGCGAAGTCCAGGTAATCCTGCTTGAACTTCTCGTACACTTCTTCGCTGAAATCCACCAAATCCATTTTATTAACCGCCACGACCAGGTGACGAATACCCAGCAGCGTCGCGATAAAGCTGTGACGGCGGGTCTGATCCAGTACGCCTTTACGCGCATCGATCAGCAAAATAGCCAGATCGCAGGTTGAAGCGCCGGTTGCCATATTACGCGTGTACTGCTCGTGCCCTGGAGTATCGGCAATAATAAATTTACGTTTTTCAGTCGAGAAATAGCGATAGGCCACGTCAATAGTGATGCCCTGCTCGCGTTCAGCCTGCAAACCATCGACCAACAGCGCGAGGTCAATTTTTTCGCCCTGTGTCCCGTGGCGCTTGCTGTCGTTGTGCAGAGAAGACAGCTGATCTTCATAAATTTGGCGCGTGTCGTGCAGCAGGCGGCCAATCAGCGTACTTTTGCCGTCATCAACGCTGCCGCAGGTCAGGAAGCGCAGCAGACTTTTGTGCTGTTGTGAGTGCAGGTAAGCTTCAACGCCACCCTGCTCAGCGATTTGTTGTGCAATTGCGTTATTCATAGTCCGTGCTCCTTAGAAATACCCTTGACGCTTTTTAAGCTCCATCGAACCCGCCTGATCGCGGTCGATGGCACGCCCCTGACGCTCGCTGGTGGTTGAAACCAGCATTTCCTCGATGATTTCCGGCAGCGTTTTCGCTTCGGACTCCACCGCGCCGGTCAGCGGCCAGCATCCCAGGGTACGGAAACGAACCATTTTCTCTTCAATTTGTTCACCCGGCTGCAAGTCGATACGTTCGTCATCGATCATCAGCAGCATACCGTCACGCTCCAGCACCGGGCGCGGCGCGGCCAGATACAGTGGAACAATCTCGATATTTTCCAGATAGATATACTGCCAGATATCCAGCTCGGTCCAGTTAGACAGCGGGAATACGCGGATGCTTTCACCCTTGTTAATCTGGCCGTTGTAGTTATGCCACAGCTCAGGACGCTGATTTTTCGGATCCCAGCGATGGAAACGGTCACGGAACGAGTAAATACGCTCTTTAGCACGCGATTTTTCTTCGTCACGACGTGCGCCACCAAAGGCCGCATCAAAACCGTATTTGTTCAGCGCCTGCTTCAGACCCTCGGTTTTCATGATATCGGTGTGCTTGGCACTGCCGTGAACAAATGGGTTGATGCCCATCGCAACGCCTTCCGGATTCTTGTGCACCAGCAGCTCAAAACCGTAATTTTTGGCGGTGCGATCGCGGAATTCGTACATTTCCTTGAATTTCCAGCCGGTATCGACGTGCAACAGTGGGAATGGCAGCGTGCCCGGGAAGAATGCCTTACGCGCCAGATGCAGCATCACCGATGAGTCTTTACCGATGGAATACATCATTACCGGATTCGCGAATTCAGCCGCGACTTCGCGGATGATATGGATGCTTTCCGCCTCCAGCTGTCGTAAATGGGTAAGTCGTTTTTCGTCCATATCAGATCCTTAAGCCAAATTCACGACCGACGGGCGCTGTGCACCGGCAGTCTCTGGATGATGCCCAAACCAGGCGAGTTGGTGATGAAGTTCTACGACTTCACCGATCACCAGCAGGGCCGGTGAAGGCGCCTGTTGGGCTAAATGTTCTAAATTTTGCAATGTTCCAGTCAGCACTTGTTGATCCGGGCGCGTGCCACGGCCAATCACGGCAACCGGCGTGTCGGCGGAGCGCCCGTGAGCTATCAGGTTATGACTGATATCAGAGGCTTTCATCGCGCCCATGTAAATCGCCAGCGTCTGCTGCCCTCTCGCGAGTTCAGACCATTGCAGGCCATTGCCGTCAGTACGGATTTGGCCAGTGATAAACATCACGCTCTGCGCGCGTTCACGATGAGTCAGAGGAATACCGGCATAGGCCGTTGCGCCCGCTGCGGCGGTAATGCCAGGCACAACCTGGAAAGGAATGCCTGCGGCCGCGACAACTTCCAGCTCTTCACCACCGCGACCAAAGATAAACGGGTCACCGCCTTTCAGCCTGACCACTTTTTTGCCCTGCTGTGCAAATTCGACTAACAGACGGTTAGTCTCTTCTTGCATCACCAGATGATTACCGGCGCGTTTACCCACACAGATTTTCTCGGCGTCACGGCGAACCAGATCCAGTACTTCCGGGCTGACCAGGAAGTCATACAGCACGACATCAGCCTGCTGCATAACTTGCAACCCACGCAGCGTCAGCAAGCCGGGATCGCCAGGGCCGGCACCAACCAGCGTCACCATTCCCTGATGGGTAGCATCATCTGGCGCGTCGATTAATTCTTGTAACGCCAACTCTGCCTCTTTGAACTGCCCCCCAGCGGTCAAAGAAGCAAAGTTGCCGTCAAACGCCTGTTCCCAGAAACGACGACGCGCGGACATCATGCTAAAACGCTGTTTAACGCGTCCACGCCAGTTACCGGCGATTTCTGCCATCTTGCCCAGGCTGGCAGGCAGCAGCGTTTCCAGTTTTTCACGCAGCATTCTTGCCAGCACTGGCGCTTGCCCGCTGGAAGAAATAGCGACCACAATCGGCGAACGATCGACGATTGACGGGAAAATGAATGAACACTTGGGCTGGTCGTCAACAACGTTGGCCAGCACCCGACGCAGATTCGCCTGCTCATACACCTCGGCATTAAGTTCAGGGTCGTCCGTTGCCGCAATCACCAGAAAGACATCGTCCAGTTGATCGGCAATAAAAGACTCTGCCAGCCACTGAATGGCCGACTGCTGGTGTAAATGTTCAACTTCAGAGGAAAGCGATTTTGCAACAACTCTTACTTCCGCACCTGCGCGCAGAAGAAGATCTATTTTCCGTGCAGCCACTTCTCCGCCGCCAACAACCAGTACCGGACGTTGTTTAAGGTCGGCAAATATAGGGAGATAGTCCACAGCAACCTTTTAGCATAAGTTAATCTATAATATGACTATACGGCTTGGCCGTGATCCATATGAAATGACGAAATGGAATGATTAGTTCCAGAATGGAATATAGCCCCGAAAAAGCTCGTTTTGAGAAAACGGTAAATTGTTAATTTACCCGCTGAATTGCATACTAACGCCCAAACTTTCCAGGGACGCATGATAAGGATTTTTAGTATGCTCTTTCTCCGCCACGTAAAGCGTTCAGCCTTGCTTTTGACGCTG
The DNA here is from genome assembly GCA_963747655.1 of uncultured Gammaproteobacteria bacterium. Lineage (GTDB taxonomy): Bacteria > Pseudomonadota > Gammaproteobacteria > Enterobacterales > Enterobacteriaceae > Rouxiella. Next base: position 773,438 of record CAVVFS010000003.1, read on the forward strand.
AGCGGCCTGTTTGCAGCAGGTGCCGTGGGCCAGCCCTTAAAAAATTTACCTGTCGGCCAAATCGCTGACCAGCAGACGCGACATATCGCGACCTATTTTCCCGGACGCATGGCCGGAAGCCCGGCAGAAATTATTGCCGCGAATTACCTTAATCAAAGTCTGAGCAAAATGGGCTACCACAGTCAGCTGCACGCTTTTGATGCCCGCTACCTTTATAGCAGTCAGGATGGCCGCCAGAACTGGCACACCATTCATGCCACCTCAGTCATCGCCGACCATTCGGGCAAAGTGCCGCAACAGATTGTTGTCATGGCGCATTTCGATACTTATCTGCCGCAAAGTGATGCAGACAGCGACCACAATCTCGGCGGCCTGACTTTGCAAGGCGTCGATGACAATGCATCCGGCGTTGGCGCCATGCTCGAACTCGCCGAACGGATGAGCAAAATCCCGACTCATTACAGTCTGCGCTTTGTGGCGCTAAGCGCTCAGGAAAGCGGAGAGCAAGGAGCGCAAGACTATCTTGCCAACCTCAGCCCGCAAGAAAGAAAACGCACCTTGCTGGTGATCAATATCAATTCGCTTACCGTCGGCGATCGTCTGTATTTCAACAGCGGCCTGAATACTTCATTGGCAGTGGTCAAACTCTCACGCGACAAAGCATTAAATATTGCCCGTCGAATGGGCATTGCCGCTGCAACCAGCCCGACCGGCACCAGCTGCTGTGAAGGGATGCAGGCCCTCGATAACGCCCATATTCCTTTATTACTGGTTTCTGCCAGCGATTGGGCGTTGGGTAAAAAAGAAGGTGAGCAACAACGCCGCGTCAGCAAATATTTCCCCGAGGGCACCAGCCGCTATCAGGGGCAAATCGACAATCTGCAATATCTCGATCGCGTCCTTCCCGGGCGGATCGCCAGACGTGAAAAAGACAGCGTAAAAATTCTGCTGCCTTTACTTAAAGAATTAGCTACCCCGACGAGGGGCAATGCTTAACGAGTAAAATCCCTTCCGCTAAATCGAGTAGAAGGGATTTTTTTACTCGTAAAACAGTTACTGCAATGGCTATTCGTGCAATCCACACTCGCGTTTCAGGCCGAAGAAGCGCGTTTCTTCTTCCTTCATGCCCTCTTCCCACTTTTTAGTGGTGTGCGTATCGCCAACCGACAGATAGCCCTGATCCCACAGCGGGTGATAGCTCAAACCGTGCTGTTTCAGGTATTGGAAAATCTGGCGATTGTCCCAGTCAATAATCGGCAGGATCTTGAATACCCCACGCTGCACCGCCAGCACCGGCAGATGTGCGCGGCTGCCTGACTGTTCACGACGCAGACCGGCAAACCAAGTCTGCACACCCAATGTTTCTACGGCGCGGTTCATCGGCTCAACCTTGTTGATCAGATTGTACTTTTCGATGCCCTCGACGCCCTGCTCCCACAGTTTGCCGTAACGCGCTTCCTGCCAGGCGGCAGACTGCTCGGCGCGAAACACTTGCAGGTTCAGGTTCAGCTGCTCGGTCAACGTATCAATAAACTGATAAGTTTCAGGAAACAGATAACCGGTATCGGTGAGAATAACCGGGATATCCGGCTTCTGGCGGGTGACCAGGTGCAGGCACACCGCAGCCTGAATACCAAAGCTGGACGATAAGGTAAACTCGCCCGGCAGATTTTCCAACGCCCAGCTAACACGCTCTTCCGCTGAGAGTTTTTCCAGCTGGCCGTTAATCTCGGCCAGGGCCAAAGACTGCCCAGACTTAGGCAGTTCATTTAGTTCTGTAAGGGAGAGTACTGTCATATCGCCTCCTGTCAGTCGTAAAAATCGCGTGCCGGATCAAGCACCGGCTTGATAATACCGGCGCGAATGACATAATCACCGAAGCCTTCCTCAGCAGTGCGCTCTTTAGCCCAGCGCCCCACCAGCTCATCGATAATGGCCAGAATCTCGACATCGCTGATATTTTCGCGGTACATACGCGGAATGCGCGTACCCTCGCGGTTACCACCCAGATGCAGGTTATAACGATTCATCGCTTTACCCACCAGCCCAATTTCGGCCAGCAGCGCTCGACCACAGCCGTTAGGACAGCCGGTCACGCGCAGAACAATATGTTCCTTGCCAACGCCGTGCTGATGCATGATGCCTTCCACGTTTGTTACGAACTCAGGCAAGAAGCGCTCGGCTTCGGCCATTGCCAGCGGACAGGTCGGGTAAGACACGCAGGCCATCGAGTTTTTACGCTGCTCGGTCACGCTGTCGTCGATTAAGCCGTGGTTGCGTGCCAGCGTTTCAATCGCGTCTTTATCTTTTTCGCTCACGCCAGCAATAATCAGATTCTGGTTAGCCGTAAGACGGAAATCGCCCTTGTGAATGCGCGCAATCTCGGCCAGACCGGTTTTCAGCGGACGACCCGGATAATCCAGAATACGCCCGTTTTCGATGAACAGCGTCAGGTGCCACTGGTTATCGATACCTTTTACCCAGCCAATACGGTCGCCGCGTCCGGTAAATTCGTAAGGACGAACGTCTGAAAAGGTAATGCCCGCACGCTTCTCGACTTCCGCCTTGAAGGTGTCAACGCCGACGCGCTCGAGGGTATATTTAGTTTTCGCATTCTTACGATTGGTACGATTGCCCCAGTCGCGCTGCGTGGTAACGACGGCTTCTGCCACGGCCAGAGTTTTATCCAATGGAATAAAGCCCAGCTCACTGGCGGTGCGTGCGTAAGTGGTCTTGTCGCCGTGAGCGATAGACAATCCGCCGCCAACCAGCACGTTAAAGCCAATCAGCTTGCCGTTCTCGGCGATAGCCACGAAGTTCAGGTCATTGGCGTGCAGGTCAACATCGTTCTGCGGCGGGATAACGACCGTCGTCTTGAATTTACGCGGCAGATAGGTTGAACCCAGAATCGGTTCTTCGTCGGTTGTCTCGACTTTTTCTTGATCCAGCCAGACTTCTGCATAGGCGCGAGTGCGCGGCAACAGGTGCTCGGAGATTTTCTTCGCCCACTGCCACGCTTCGTAATGCAGCTCAGACTCCACCGGGTTAGACGTACAAAGCACGTTACGGTTTACGTCATTGGCGGTCGCCAGCGCGTCTAGGCCCAGCTTGTTCAACAGCTGATGCACCGGTTTAACGTTTTGCTTCAGAATGCCATGGAACTGGAACGTCTGACGGTTGGTGATACGAATGCTGCCATAGATAGTGCTGTCTTCGGCAAACTTGTCGATACCCAGCCATTGCTCAGGCGTCATCACACCACCCGGCAGGCGACAGCGCAGCATCATCGCGTGGCGCGGTTCGAGTTTCTGCTCGGCGCGCTCGGCACGAATATCGCGATCGTCCTGCTGGTACATGCCGTGAAAACGGATCAGCAGGAAGTTGTCACCGTTAAAACCGCCGGTCAGGCCGTCAGTCAAGTCTTCGGTAATGGTGCCGCGCAGGAAGTTACTTTCTTTTTTTAGACGTTCTGCGTCAGTTAACTTGCCTTCAACAACCAAAGGTCCAGGATGCTTTTCGTTCATAATTTCGTTGCTCATTAGTAGACATCTCGCTGGTAACGACGCTCGAAGCGCAGGTCACTCAAGAATTCATCGGCGGCTTCAAGGCTCATCGAACCGTGCTCGGCAATCAGCTCAAGCAGTGTCTGTTCTACGTCTTTTGCCATACGGTTTGCGTCACCGCAGACATAAATGTGTGCGCCTTCCTGTAGCCACTGCCACACTTCGGCACCTTTGGCACGCAGCTTGTCCTGCACGTAAACTTTCTCGGACTGATCGCGAGACCAGGCCAGGTCAACATTAGTCAGTAAACCGTCTTTAACGTAACGCTGCCATTCAACCTGATAGAGGAAATCGTCAGTAAAGTGAGGATTACCAAAGAACAGCCAGTTCTTGCCACCTGCTCCGTCGTTGTCACGCTGCTGCATAAAGGCGCGGAACGGCGCAATGCCCGTGCCAGGGCCAATCATGATAACCGGCGCTTCTGAATCGGCTGGCAGGCGGAAGTTATCATTGTGCTCAATGAACACGCGAACTTCGCCATCTTCTTCCAGTCGGTCGGCCAGATAGCCAGATGCACCGCCGCTGCGAGCACGTCCGTCAATATCATAACGAACCACGCCAACGGTAATGTGCACTTCGCTTTCGTTTTCAGCCTGTGACGACGCGATAGAATACAGGCGCGGAGTCAACGGGCGCAGCAGGTCAACCAGCTGTTGTGGCTGCAACTCTGTTGGCACGCGGCGAACCATATCGACAAACGGCGTATTGTGCGCGTAATGTTGCAGCGCGCTCTTGTCAGTCAGCAAGGCCAGTAAATCGGTATCGCGACACACGGCAGCGTATTTATCGACAATCACCGTGGTGTTCTGCGTCAGCTCAATGTGATGCTGAAGCGCGTCGTTCAACGACAGCGTTTTACCGTTTAACTCAACCGGCTCATCACCTTTTAACCACAGCAGCTCGACCAATTCTTTGACCAGAAGAGGATCGTTTTCAAACCATACGCCCAGCGCATCGCCCGGCTGATAACGCAGGCCAGAGTCACCTAAGTCAATCTCGATGTGACGCACGTCTTTGTCAGAATCGCGACCTGTAATCTTCTGGTTCACTGACAGCAGCGCGGTCAGCGGCTCTTCTTTAGTGTATGGGCTGCTATCGACCAGATTAACGTTACCAGCAACCGATGCCGCCAGGGCAGCCGTTGATTCAGCAGGAGCACGTTTCTTTAGCACTTCAACGACGCGCTTAACCCAGTCGGCAGCCTGCTCTTGATACTCTACGTCGGCATCAACGCGATCCAGTAAACGCTCTGCGCCCAGCTCGCCCAGACGGGTATCAAAATCTTTACCCGCCTGACAGAAAAATTCATAAGAAGTATCGCCCAGACCAAACACCGCAAACGCGCTATCGGCCATATTCGGGGCTTTTTTAGACATCAGGAACTTGTGCAGCGCAACCGCCTCTTCAGCAGGCTCGCCCTCACCCTGAGTGGAGGCCACGACCACCAGCAGTTTTTCCTGCCCAATCTGCTTGAACTTGTAGTCACCGGCATTAACCAGATTCACATTAAGTTTAGCTGCAACCAGCGCATCGCGCAGTTGTTCAGCCAGACGGCGCGCATTGCCAGTCTGTGAAGCAGAAATCAACGTAATCGACGCTGCCGCCGCAACGGGTGCAGGCGCTGCTACCGCGCCCGGCTGCTGGTTGGTCAATCCCCAAAAATAACCTGAAAGCCAGGCTAATTGGGTCGGCGAGTAATCACCAATCGCCGATTGCAGCCGTGCCATTTGCTCCGGGTTCAGGGGGAGCAAAGAAGTAGGAGGTGCCTGAGTCGTCATCGCGGTACGAATTCCCTTATTGCTTAAGCCAGTATCAATGGGCCGTTATATGGTTATGAGTTGCATAGCTTGTAGGTTAACCAGCAGGATCATAACAATTAAATAAGGGATGGGAATATTAAATAACCATAATGACTAAGTGTTTTTTCAGATAGAATCAATCGATAAAAGTGGTAAAGCAGCGTTTATAGGCTACTGAAATAACTAATAAAAAAATCAGGGTTATTCTGCGCAGTTAAAAGCTGGCCTATAAATGAGAAAACCCCGCATTTGCGGGGCTGAAAATTTCTTTATCTTCACAGGCTTGTGATGATACTAACCCACAGTTACGGGTTAAATTCGTGCTGCTGCTCGAAGCGGGAGAACTGACCGGCGGCGTAAATTGCCATTTTACTGTCGCTGTGGCCAATGTCCGGCAATGCGACAAAGTGCCAGTTAAACGGCATGTAATTTTGCTCCGCCTGCTGCTGAGAAGTCGTAAAGAAATTCTCTGCACGCTCAAGACGATTGGTGCCCTGAGCCATCGCGCCTTTGGAATGAGTGAGTGAACGATTCTCGGGATCGTCATCACTGTTGCCAACGGCAATCAGAATCGGTTTGGCAAAATAGGCGGCCAGCTGAGTCTGATCCACTCTTACCGGCGAAGCCCGCAAACCGTATGGCCAGCGTTGATCGGTATCGGGAAGCGTCCACCAACCAGCCGCCGCACAGATAGCCGCCTTAACCTGTGGCTGAGGGAGCAACGTCAGCATGCGATGCACAAACTGACAGCCCGCGCTGCTGCCAAACAGATAATATTGCGACTGCGTGGTGATACCCTGCTGATGCATCGCAGTGAAGATGTCATTCACCAGCGTGAAAGCCCACTGAGATTTCGGCAATCGGCGATGCGTTTTCGGATCCTGAATATTCCCTAACGGATAACCGTAGAGGCCTGGGAAATCCTGATCGGTAAAGCGCGGCACCACAATGCGGAAATGGTACTGATCGGCGACTTTGATCCAGTCATTACGAAAAGCAGAGGCATTACGATCAATACCAGTCATCGCCATAATGACGGGCGTGGTAGCGTCAGTCCCCGCGGGTTGATAGATAAAGACCTCAAGCGGCTTTTTATTGCCTCCGATTGGAAAGTAAAAACTTCCCGTGCCATCGGCCAAAGGTTTCAAGACGATCCCGGCAGGCTTCGCAGGCATTTTAGGCGCCACCGTTTTAGCCGAACTGGCCTTCGGTGAAGCAGGGTTAGCTGGCGCAGCCTTGTTTGCTGCCGCAGTAGCAGCAGTAGTAGTAGAAGTAGAAGTAGAAGAAGCAGCTGTTGGCGAAACCGCTGATGTTACCGCTTTTGTTGAAGAAGAAGGGGTTGCCGGAGCAGCGGACTGCGCTGGCGTTGAAGAAGCCGGCGCGACAGAAGTCGGAGCCACAGGCGCACTGGTTTTTGCCACCGCAGCATCAGTCGCAGCAGGCAAGGTGTTCGTGGTCGATGAATTATCGGCCTCAGCTGTTGCGGAAAAAATCAGCAACAAAACGGCCAAACGCAGCGCTTTAATCATTCACTATCTCAATAGGTTAGTTCCAACGCTCCCAATGTAAGTCATCGGGTCATCAGGAGTAAATACACCAAAATGTAATAACTGTATATTCACAGAGCAGATAACTCATGGCGTAACGGGCCGCTTTCCGTTAATATGCCGCGTTTTTTGCAGTCAACGAGACAGTGTCATGACCACTACATTATTTAAAGATTTTATGTTCGAAGCCGCTCATCACCTGCCTCACGTTCCCGCAGGGCACAAGTGTGGCCGTTTGCATGGGCACTCATTTGCCGTGCGTCTGGAAATTACCGGCGAAGTTGATGCGCATACCGGCTGGGTGATGGATTTCGCCGAGCTAAAGGCTGCGTTCGCGCCTACGCTGGATAGTCTGGATCATTATTATCTCAATGATATCCCGGGCCTTGAGAATCCAACCAGCGAAGTGCTCGCCGAATGGATCTGGAACAAGATGAAACCCCAGCTCCCACTCCTGAGCGCGGTACGCATCAAAGAAACCTGCACCGCCGGCTGCGTTTATCGCGGCTAACTGCCTGCCCGGAAAGATCCTCAAGCTAACAAAATATCTGTAAGCCCAAAACAGCACCAATCTTCACGCTATTGGTGCTGTAATCCTTTCTGCTCGAATCTTCAAAATTGCCTTAACAAGAGAACGCATCCCGACGAGCTGACACAGGTCAGTGATTCGGGTAAGTGAACGCAGCCAACAAAGTTACAGCGATATGAGCGAAGAAGATCAATCTTCAAGCCATTGGTGCTGTAACGCGGCGGCAAGAGAACGCATCCCGACGAGCTGACACATAGTCAGTGATTCGGGTAAGTGAACGCAGCCAACAAAGTTACAGCGACAAAGGCGAAGAAGATTAGGCGATGTTGAGATACTTATGGGTCTGCATGGACAACCGCCAGTTCTTCGCGATGCACGTCGAAATACACAGTTTAGTGGCTTCTTCTTTCTGACTTATTGGCTGCAGGGCGATGATTCGCGCCTTGTCGTCAGTCAGTGTTGCCAGTAACTCTTCTAATGCATCGACATCACGCTGACGGGCAACCGGATGCTTGATTTCGTCCGCGCGCTGCAACGCCTGCGGCAGAATGTCGTAGCCGCCACGCATATTAACTTTTGGTGAAACAGTCACCCAGGTTTTAGCTGAACAGCGCACTTCATGCGTGCCGCTGGTTTCAATCTGGCAGCTGTAGCCTCTTTCTTCCAATAAATCCGTCAACGGCTGCAAATCATAGATGCACGGCTCGCCGCCGGTGATGACCACGTGTTTCGCCGTCCATCCCTGATTCTGAATGACCTGATGAAGCTGCTCGGCGGTGGCATTGCCCCACGCGTCGGTTTCTTCGGTTTTAACCAGGATAAGCTGCATATCGACTTCACGATCGGCGAATTTTTCCCAGGTGTGTTTCGTATCGCACCAGCTGCATCCAACCGGGCAGCCTTGCAAACGAATAAAAATAGCCGGCACGCCGGTAAAAAAGCCTTCCCCTTGCAGGGTTTCAAACATTTCGTTAATCGGGTACTGCATGTGTATCTCAGAATTAAAGGAACCAATTGTTATTATCGCAGACATCTTTTGCCGCACCAATTAAAAAACCCGCCGAAGCGGGTTTTGTGAAGCCAGGTTCAGAAATTACTGACCTTTAACTTCTTTCAAACCGTGGAACGGAGCTGAATCACCCAGCGCTTCTTCGATACGAATCAGCTGGTTGTATTTAGCTACGCGGTCAGAACGGCTCATAGAACCGGTTTTGATCTGGCCAGCAGCAGTACCTACCGCCAGGTCAGCGATGGTTGCATCTTCGGTCTCGCCTGAACGGTGAGAGATGATTGCAGTGTAGCCAGCATCTTTAGCCATCTTGATTGCAGCCAGAGTTTCGGTCAGAGAACCGATCTGGTTGAATTTGATCAGGATGGAGTTAGCGATGCCTTTATCGATCCCTTCTTTCAGGATCTTGGTGTTGGTCACGAACAGGTCGTCGCCCACCAGCTGAATTTTGTCGCCCAGAACTTTAGTCTGATAAGCGAAACCATCCCAGTCAGATTCGTCCAGACCGTCTTCGATAGAAACGATTGGATATTGCTTGGTCAGGTCTTCCAGGAAGTGAGTGAATTCTTCAGAGGTGTAGGCTTTGCCGCCTTCGCCAGCCAGAACGTATTTACCGTCTTTGTAGAATTCAGAAGCTGCACAGTCCATCGCCAGAGTGATGTCTTTGCCCAGCTCGTAGCCTGCTGCTTTAACCGCTTCAGCGATTACAGCCAGTGCTTCGGCGTTAGAGCTCAGGTTCGGCGCGTAGCCACCTTCGTCACCTACAGCAGTGTTCAGGCCTTTGGATTTCAGAACTTTGGCCAGGTTATGGAAAACTTCAGAACCGATACGCACGGCTTCTTTCAGAGTTTTCGCGCCAACAGGCTGGATCATGAATTCCTGAATGTCGACGTTATTGTCGGCGTGCTCACCACCGTTGATGATGTTCATCATAGGCAATGGCATAGAATATTTGCCAGGAGTGCCGTTCAGTTCCGCAATGTGTGCGTACAGTGGCAGACCTTTAGAAGCAGCAGCAGCTTTAGCAGCAGCCAGAGAAACAGCCAGAATCGCGTTAGCGCCGAATTTGGATTTGTTTTCGGTACCATCAAGCTCGATCATTATCTTGTCGATATTCGCCTGATCTTTAGCGTCTTTTCCTTGCAGAGCCTGAGCGATAGGACCATTAACCGCGCCAACCGCTTTAGTTACGCCTTTACCCAGAAAACGAGATTTATCACCGTCACGCAATTCCAGAGCTTCACGAGAACCCGTTGATGCACCTGAAGGCGCAGCAGCCAGACCTACGAAACCACCTTCCAAATGAACTTCAGCTTCTACAGTAGGGTTACCACGAGAGTCGATGATTTCACGACCGAGCACTTTAACGATTTTGGACATTAGGATTTCCTCAGTACAAGTTAACTAAAGCTTCAGACTCCACGATACACCGCACTCCCGCGGCGTATCGTGGGTCCTATATTTTATTTTACCTGACGCTTCTGATACTCACCGGCTGCCTTCACAAAGCCTGCAAACAACGGATGACCATCACGCGGCGTTGACGTAAATTCCGGGTGGAACTGGCAAGCTACATACCACGGATGATCAGGTAGCTCGATAATTTCCACCAGTTGCTTATCGCCAGAGCGACCCGCAATGCGTAAACCTGCTTCTTCAAGTGGTTTGAGCAGCATGTTGTTTACTTCATAACGGTGACGATGACGTTCAACTATCGTTGGTTCGCCGTACATCTGACGGACCAGGCTGCCCTCTTTCAGGTGACATTGCTGACCACCTACGCGCATAGTGCCGCCTAAATCACTCTCTTCGGAACGCACTTCGACGTTGCCGTTTTCATCGCGCCATTCGGTAATCAGTGCCACGACAGGGAACTTACAGTCTGGCACAAATTCTGTCGAGTTCGCGTTTTCCATACCCACTACGTTACGGGCAAACTCAATCAGCGCAACCTGCATACCCAGGCAAATGCCCAGATAAGGAATGTTGTGTTCACGTGCATAACGCGCAGTCATCAACTTGCCTTCTACACCGCGATAACCGAAGCCGCCAGGGATCAGGATAGCATCCAAATCTTTCAGCACTTCTACGCCGCGGGTTTCTACATCCTGCGAATCGATCAGCTTGATGTTCACGGTCAGGCGATTTTTCAGGCCCGCGTGTTTCAAGGCTTCGATAACCGATTTGTAAGCATCTGGCAGTTCGGTGTATTTGCCGACCATACCAATGTTTACTTCGCCGCCCGGGTTGGCTTCTTCATAGATAACCTGTTCCCATTCTGCCAGATCGGCTTCTTTGCAGCTCAAGCTGAATCGTTTACAAATATAATCGTCCAGGCCCTGTGATTTCAATAGCGCTGGAATTTTATAAATTGAATCAACATCTTTTAGAGAGATAACCGCTTTCTCGGGCACGTTACAGAACAATGCAATTTTTGCACGTTCGTTGGCTGGAACTGGACGGTCTGAACGGCAGATAAGCACGTCTGGCTGAATACCGATAGACAGCAGTTCTTTAACGGAGTGCTGAGTAGGTTTGGTTTTGACTTCACCGGCAGCTGCCATGTAAGGCACCAGAGTCAGGTGCATGTACAGCGTGTGCTCACGGCCAACGTCAACCGCCATCTGGCGGATCGCTTCGAGGAATGGCAGGGACTCGATGTCACCGACGGTACCGCCGATTTCAACCAGAACCACGTCATGACCTTCGCCGCCTTCAATGATGCGTTCTTTGATGGCGTTAGTGATGTGTGGAATAACCTGAATGGTCGCGCCGAGATAATCGCCACGGCGCTCTTTGCGCAGGACGTCGGAGTAAATACGACCGGTAGTAAAGTTGTTACGGCGGGTCATTTTAGTGCGAATGAAACGTTCGTAGTGACCCAGATCGAGATCTGTTTCAGCGCCATCTTCTGTTACGAAGACTTCACCGTGCTGGGTCGGGCTCATGGTGCCTGGATCCACGTTGATATACGGATCGAGTTTCATGATGGTAACGTTCAAACCACGGGCTTCGAGAATAGCCGCCAGAGAGGCTGCGGCAATGCCTTTACCCAGAGAGGATACAACCCCGCCGGTCACAAAAATATAGTTAGTTGTCATGCTGAACCTGAGAGGTTAGGTTTAAAGACGATGGAAGAACCAAGACGGGAAAATAGTATACCCGAACCTTACGTACCTCACAAACGATCGTTTTACTCTCTTCACCTGTGAGCCTGCTGGTTGCCCCTCTCGCGAATTCGTAAGACCTCAATACCAAAAAATCCTTTTAATACAATAAATTAATATGGATACTTCATTAAAATCGGCCGCTATGACTTAAAAAAATGCTATATAATTCAATTTATTAAATTTTTATGTTTCGCAGCAAACTCATCAGCCGGAGATATAATATCAGCGGCTGATTAAGGGACTTTGATATCGATCACAGTAAATTTAAATTACTTTACTGATGATTTTTCCAGCAGCTTGACCTGCTGCCATGCCTCTTCCATTTGTTCGAGACTGGCGTTTTCCATGCTTAAACCCCCGTCGCGAATAATCTGTTCAACCTGACGAAAACGACGCTCAAATTTGATGTTGGCGGCCTGAAGTGCGCTCTCGGCCTTATGTCCAAGATGCCGTGAAAGATTAACGGTAGCAAAGAGCAAGTCACCGATTTCCTCACCCAGCTTTTCCTGATCGACAACCGCCTGTTTTGCTTCAAACATGACTTCGTCAATCTCTTCATAGACCTTGTCGAGCACCGGCCCAAGCGTGTCCCAGTCAAAACCGACATTAGCACAGCGCTTCTGGATTTTATGCGCTTTCATCAGGGCAGGCAGCGCCGAGGGAATATCATCGAGTGCCGAATAGAGCGCTTTGTCTGCCCGCTCCTGGATTTTGCCCTTTTCCCAATCCAGTAAAACCTGTGCTTTGTCTTTGCTAATAGTATTTTCATCAGCATTGAAAATATGCGGATGGCGGCGCTCCAGCTTGTCAGAAATGGCGGTACAAATATCGTCGAAATTAAACAGTCCCTGCTCGCTGCCCATTTGTGCATAGAAAACAATCTGGAATAGCAAGTCACCCAACTCGTCGCGCAGATCGGCGAAATCCTCACGCTGGATAGCGTCCAGCACTTCATAGGTTTCTTCCAGCGTGTAAGGCGCGATGGTGGCGAAACTTTGCGCCTTGTCCCACGGACAACCGGCATTTGGATCGCGCAAAGTTTTCATGATAGAGAGAAGGCGTTGCAGAGGAACTGAAGAAGTCATAGGGCTTTCCGTAAATTTATAAAATCAATGCTCTAATTCATTGACGCTACAGCAAGCAAGCGAACGCCGCTGTAGCGTCAAGAGAGACGAGGATTAGCTGCCGTGAAGACGCTTGGCCTCTATCACATCAGGTAATTGATTCAGCTTGGCGATAACCCGGCTCAAGACCTGCGGATTGTAGATCTCGATATCCATATCAATGGTTGCCAGCATATTTTTGGTATCACTGCGGCTGGCAACGCCAAGCACGTTAACTTTTTCGTTAGCAAGAATAGTGGTGATATCCCGCAGCAGGCCACTTCTGTCGTTGGCGACCACACGTAATACCAGCGAGTATCCGCTTGAATAACTCTCGCCCCAGACGGCATCAACAATACGTTCCGGCGCATGAGAACGGAGGTCTTCAAGCTGATCGCAATCGGCACGGTGAATGGAAATTCCGCGACCCTGAGTGATAAAACCAATGATCTCGTCACCCGGAATCGGCTGGCAGCAGCGAGCGATGTGGTGCATCAGATTGCCCACACCTTCGACCACCACGCGGCCATTCTCTTTGGTATTGCCACGCACCGGAGCACGCGTGGTTTTTTGCGTCAGCTGGCGCAGCGCCACTTCATCAAGCTCTTCAAGACTCGGTTTTTTCAACTGAGACTGGAGATAATTCGCCATCTGATTAAGACGAATATCGCCGTTGCCAATCGCCGCTAACAGTTCGTCGAGCGAATTGAAGTTGTAACGAGGCAGCAGCAGTTTTTCGGCATCTTTATGCGAAATATCAAGACGTTCAAGCTCATCGTCAAGGATTTGCTTACCGGCAATGATGTTCTTGTCACGATCTTGCTTGCGGAACCAGTTTTGGATCTTCGAACGACCACGGCTGGTGGTGATATAACCTAGACTCGGGTTCAGCCAGTCGCGGCTTGGATTCGGATGCTTCTGGGTGATGACCTCAATTTGGTCGCCCATTTGCAGCTGATAGGTAAACGGCACAATGCGGCCACCAATTTTGGCGCCGATGCAGCGGTGACCCACGTCGCTGTGGATATGGTAGGCGAAGTCCAACGGCGTGGAGCCGGTTGGCAAATCTACTACGTCGCCTTTTGGGGTAAACACATAGACGCGGTCGTCGAATACCTGACTGCGAACCTCGTCGAGCATTTCGCCCGAGTCGGCCATCTCTTCCTGCCAGGCAATAAGCTTGCGCAGCCACGCGATGCGCCCTTCGTAGCCGCCGCTGCGACCACCGGCCACGGCAGTTGTGCCCTCTTTGTATTTCCAATGTGCTGCGACACCAAGCTCGGCGTCTTCGTGCATCTGACGGGTGCGAATCTGCACTTCCAGCGTTTTACCGCGCGGGCCAAGGACTACGGTATGAATCGACTGATAACCGTTAGGCTTTGGGTTAGCTACATAATCGTCAAATTCGTCGGGCAAATGACGAAAATGAGTATGCACGATGCCGAGTGCAGCATAGCAATCCTGCAAGCGTTCAACCACCACGCGAACGGCGCGCACGTCAAACAGCTCGTCAAAGGAAAGGGATTTTTTCTGCATCTTGCGCCAGATGCTGTAGATATGTTTTGGTCGCCCGTAAACGTCAACCTTGATTCCCTCTTCCGCCATGGCATTACGCACGGTAGACACGAAGTCATCAATATATTGAGCACGGTCAATGCGGCGCTCGTGCAGCAATTTAGCGATACGCTTGTATTCATCCGGGTGCAGATAACGGAAGCAAAAATCTTCCAGCTCCCATTTCAGCTGCCCAATACCCAGACGGTTAGCCAGTGGCGCATAAATATTGGTACATTCTTTTGCCGCCAGCACGCGCTCTTCTTCCGGCGCGTCTTTAACTTCGCGGAGGTGAGCAATACGTTCGGCAAGCTTAAGGACCACGCAGCGGAAGTCTTCGACCATCGCCAGCAACATGCGGCGAACATTGTCGACCTGCTCCGAACCCATCGAGTCATTTTGCGTGGCTTTTAACTGGCGAATCGCGTCCATATCGCGCACGCCATGCACCAGATAAGTGATTTCTTTCCCAAAGGCTTTGGTCAGCGTGTCTTCGTCGATGACGCTTTCATCAACCAGCGGGAAAAGCAGAGCCGCCCGCATACTGTCGTTGTCCATACTCAGCGTGGAAAGGATTTCGACCATTTCCAGGCCGCGCCAAAGCAGCAGTGAGGCGTCAGGATGCCCCTGAGTTTGTTGTTCGCAGTAGCGCCACGTTGCGGCTAAACGCTCACATGATTCCTGGCTGGAGATGCCTAAAGTCGTGATCCACTCGTCAAGCGCAAATTCGCCAGCCGTATTCAAATGTGCACTTCGTACCGCAACCATAACCACTCCCTACGTTTCTGGTATACCCATCGTACTTAGGCGATTACTTCCGCTACGTGGGTATCTATTTTAGCAACTTCTTCTATCCTGACAATCTGCCCGGCTGTCGTCCGACGAAAGCAAACACAAAGCAAATTTAAAGTAGACCTGAAGCAAACTTCACGCCAGGTTTATGTTCATTGTTGTAACGGCCAACATTTACCGGGTCGTAACGCCTATGTCGCAAGAGTAGAATCAGGCGAATGTCGTTGGCACACTAGTTGATGTAGTCTATACATTTCGTAACTGGCAATGCTGCTGAACGACAACTTTATTTACGGTTACTCGACGTCTGCTACCAATTCTCCCACATTGGAACCTCATGACCAAATATAGCCTGCGGGCAAGGATGTTGATTTTAATCCTGGCGCCGACCTTAATCATCGGTTTGATGCTGAGCACCTTCTTTGTGGTGCACCGTTATAACGAGTTACAGAATCAGCTTATCGATTCGGGTGCCAGTATTATAGAGCCGTTAGCGGTAGCCAGTGAGTACGGAATGACATTTCGTGAACGAGAGCCCATAACTCAATTAATCGATCGCCTGCATCGCACCCATTCCGACATTGTGCGCGCGATTAGTGTCTACGACGGCAATAACCAGCTGTTCGCCTCGTCAAACCCCCAGCATGATATCGAGCTGATGCAGATTAAAACGGGCGATCACATGCCAATAGGGATTACCCAGCTGCGATCCGGGGATTCTCTGATTCTGCGAACGCCTATTTTGGCAGAAAATCACACTACTGCCGATGAAACCACTTTCCGAGAGTCTCTGGCGCGGAATCTGGGTTATATCTCCATTGAACTGGACCTCTCCTCGGTTCGCCTGCAACAGTATCAAGAGGCATTTATCTCTACTTTACTGCTGCTATTGGGCTTGGCTATTGCTGCCCTGTTTGCCTATCGCCTGATGCGCGATGTTACCGGCCCCATCCGTAATATGGTGAATACGGTTGACCGCATTCGCCGTGGGCAGCTAGACAGCCGGGTTGAGGGCGATATGTTCGGCGAATTGAGCACCTTAAAAAATGGCATCAACTCGATGGCGATGTCGCTCACCGCCTACCATGAAGAAGTGCAGCATAATATTGACCAGGCCACCTCTGACCTGCGCGAAACGCTTGAGCAGATGGAAATCCAGAACGTGGAGCTGGATCTCGCCAAAAAGCGCGCACAGGAAGCCGCACGTATTAAATCAGAGTTTCTGGCCAATATGTCGCACGAGCTGCGAACCCCGCTCAATGGCGTGATTGGATTCACCCGACAGACTCTGAAAACTCAGCTTTCCCCGACTCAAACCGACTATCTGCAAACTATCGAGCGTTCGGCTAATAACCTGCTGACCATCATTAATGATGTCCTTGATTTCTCCAAGCTGGAGGCAGGCAAACTGGTGCTTGAGCATATTCCGTTCTCGTTGCGCGAAATGCTCGATGAAGTCGTGATTTTGCTGGCCCACAGCGCTCACGACAAAGGGCTTGAGCTGACCATCAACGTGAATAACAACGTGCCGGAATTTGTGCTGGGCGATCCGACACGCTTGCAGCAGGTGGTGACTAACTTACTGGGAAATGCCATTAAGTTCACTGAAAATGGCAACATTGATATCAATGTGGAATTACGCTCGCAAAACGATCCGCAAGTCGAGCTTGAAGTACAAATTCATGATACAGGCATTGGAATTTCCGAGCGTCAGCAGGCACAGCTGTTCCAGGCTTTTCGTCAGGCAGATGCCAGCATTACTCGACGTCACGGCGGAACCGGTCTGGGTCTGGTGATAACCCAACGGCTGGTCAAGGAAATGGGCGGCGATATCAGTTTCTACAGCCAGTTAAACCGTGGCTCGACCTTCTGGTTCCACGTCACGCTTGAGCTGAACACAAGCCATAACCAACGCTCGCCATCCATGGCACACCTGTATGGTAAAAAGCTCGCTTATATTGAGGCTAATCCCACCGCGACCAAAGCTGTGAAAGAGATGCTTGCCAGCACGCCGGTGGAGGTTATCCATAGAACCAGTCAGCCCCTGCTACCCGAAGAGCACTATGATTTTATCGTTTATGGGATACCTATCCGGCTCAATCAGCACCTGCAAGACTATGAAGAGCGTTTGCAGCAATTGCTCAGCCAATGCGACCGATTGATTCTGGCGTTGCCGAGTCAATTCCAGATTTCTGCCGAGCAGCTTAAAGAAAAAGGCGTTTATGCCTGCCTCAATAAGCCGATTTCCAGCGTCCGACTGATGCCTCACCTGCTGGAAGACTCAAACATCTTTATTGAGGGTGGCGGTTCACGCAGTCACCAACTGCCAATGACCGTGATGGCGGTAGATGATAATCCGGCCAATTTGAAACTGATTGGCGCCCTGCTGGAAGAATTAGTAGAAACAACCTTGCTGTGTAACAGCGGCGAGGAGGCAATTGAACTGGCGAAAAATGTCGATATGGACGTGATTTTAATGGATATCCAAATGCCAAATATCGACGGTATCCGCACCAGCGAACTTATTCACCTACTGCCACATCACAAAAATACGCCGATTGTCGCCGTGACTGCGCACTCGCTCAGTGGTGAAAGGGAACAGTTTATTAGAGCTGGCATGGAAGATTATCTATCGAAGCCTATCGACGAAGAAATGCTGAAAGTGGTGCTCAATCGCTACCATTCGTCGCAGGACTGTTCTTCGCAGACTTCAGCCACACATTCAGCGGAGCCGTTGCAAGAGCAGGCTCTTGAGAATCATATACCTAAAACGCTGGATTGGTCACTTGCGCTAAAGCAGTCAGCCAACAAGGAAGATCTGGCCAACGATTTGCTGCAAATGCTGCTCGATTTTCTGCCCGAAGTGAGTCGACACGTTAACGCGATCATTCAGGGTGAAAAAGTTAACGACACCGTGGAATTGATCCACAAACTGCACGGAAGTTGCAGCTATAGCGGCGTTCCGCGTTTAAAACAGCTGTGTTTCTACCTCGAACAGCAACTGCGTAAAAAAGTTTCTGCCGAAGAACTCGAACCCGAATGGCTCGAGCTACTCGACGAAATCGACAATGTCACCCGCGAAGCCGCAGCACACTTGCAGAACGAGTCCCCAGGAGCTTACTCAAGTTAATGACTGGGGTGAGCAAGGGAAACCAACGCATCTGCCACTCGAAAGATGCCGGGCATTTAGAACCAGGTGGTAACACAGTTGGTGACATCATACTGCTCGTTGATTAGTAACAGTTGACGCCACTTGTCGAAAGTCAGACAGGGGTGCGAGATATCAAATGCCAGCATGTCTCCGATCTTGATATCGGCATTGTGCGGAATAGACATAAACGCGTGCTGGTCCATCATTGCAAAGATTTTCCAGTCTTGCGGAGCTGGCACGACGGCGGCATAAGCCTGATTCTTGCCACTCTGCGGGCGATAATGGCTGCTGGCGACCGGGAACCCTGCATCTGAGGAAGTATCGCGCTTGCCCAGCCCGATGATTGCGCGCCCCGGTTCTGGCAATGATTGTACATAAGCCCACACCTGCAAGGCTGGCAACAGGCTAAAGTTCATCTCACGCGCAACCGGATTGCTCTGTTTGATACGATCGGCTGCATGGCGATAAGCGCCAACATCATGGGTCAGATAGCAGCCCGGGCGCAGCACCACGTCAAGCTGATAGCGCTCTGCCGCATCAAGATGCCTGCCACCTTGGCTGAATTCTTCGGCGACAACGTCATACCAGGCCGAGCCTGCGCCCGAGAGGATAACCGCGCTTTCTTTAAAGTGCCCTGCTTCAGCTAAAGCTTGAGTCCTGCCCAGCACGTGCTGTAGGAAGGCACGGATCGGCTCTTCTTCATTTAATACCCCTTCGTAAATCTCAACTCCGACCAGCGAAAGAGACTGTTCCCAGCGACCTACGGCTTCAAGCACAGCATTTTCTTGCTCCGTGGTGCGAATACCGGTTCTGCCACCAGCAACGCCATATTCCAGCAACAGCCGCAACGTAAGGCCTTGCTGCGCAAAATATTCCCCCAGCGCATCCACGTTATCTGCTGAATCGACGATACAAACAAACTCAAATTCAGCGTCTTTACGCATCAGGTTGGCGATAATCGCCATATTCCCTTTGCCCACTAACTGATTAGCCATCAGGAACTTACGCACGCCATGAGCAAAGGCGGCATCAACCTGCGGCGCGGTGGCGAGCGTAATGCCCCAGGCTCCGGCGTCGAGCTGCATCTGGAACAGTTCCGGGCTCATGGTAGTTTTGCCGTGCGGGGCGAGTTTAACCTTGTAGCGGTCGATAAACTCCTGCATCCATGCCAGATTGTGCTCAATTTTCTCTTCTGAAAGAACCGCAACCGGCAAGCTGACCTGCTCCTGCAATATATTCCAGCCCTGACTGGCGATATCACCGATTAGGGCATCGTCGGCCAGCAGGCCAAGTCCTTTAGTATGGGAATTAGCCGGTTGGCTGGCGAAAAAAGTCTCTGACATGATGAGTTCTCTTTAACAAAGTGACCTCAAAACTAGCCTAAAAACCCACAGGAATAAACCGCTTTAACAAGGCAGCATGGGGATGTTCTCAAAAACCGATATCTTCCTTTCATGACTGCGATTTAAAGGCAATAACACCTTGTCAGATAGCCTATTACCATTTTTGTGCTAAGAGCGCAGTTTTTGTGCTAAACGAACGGTAGCGGCAATATTGCGCGCCGATTTTTGCAGATTATCCGCCGCATTTTCTAATGCTTCGTCCAGCGTACAGACACTATAAAGGACGCTAAACACGGCATCTAATCCGTGATCAAACACCACGTCGACATCTTTGGTCAGACTACCGCCAATGGCAATCACTGGCTTATTATGGCGTTTAGCCACTCTCGCGACGCCAATCGGCACCTTACCATTGATGCTTTGGCTATCAATACGCCCCTCGCCGGTTATCACCAGCGTGGCATCTTTCACCAGCGCGTCTAACCCCAGCGCCTCGGTAACAATTTCGATTCCCTGCCGCAGTTCGGCATTGCAAAAACCATACAGCGCCGCGCCCATGCCTCCAGCAGCTCCGGCACCGGGAACATCATCAACCTCGATACCTAAATCTCTTTTAATAATCTCGGCATAATGGCTTAAGTAGCCATCGAGCTGCTTAATCATCTCCGGCGTGGCCCCTTTTTGCGGGCCAAAAATCGCCGTTGCACCTCGCTCACCGGTTAAGGGATTCGTCACGTCACAGGCGACTTCAAAACGACATTTTTTTATGCGCTGATCCAATTCGCTAACATCGATTTTTGCCAGCTTTTGCAACTCTCCGCCGCCGTATCCAATTTGTTTACCTTGCTGAGTCAATAACTTAGCACCAAGCGCTTGCACCATTCCGGCACCTCCGTCATTGGTTGCACTCCCACCAATGCCGATGATGCAATGCTCCACGCCGTGATCGAGAGCATTTTTAATCAGCTCACCGGTGCCATAAGAGGTTGTTTTAAGAGGATTACGCTGCGACTGTGGCACACTTTCCAGCCCGCTGGCCGCCGCCATTTCGATGAAGGCAATTGTCTCATCACCGGAAAGTCCGAAGAATGCGTCGATCGGTTCTCCGAGTGGGCCAGTCACTTTAACGTTAACGACACGCCCTCCGGTGGCAGCGACCATCGCCTCAACGGTGCCCTCTCCGCCGTCGGCAACAGGGAGTTTTACATACTCGGCATCAGGAAAAATTTCGCGAAAGCCGCTTTCAATCGCCTTTGCCACGTCCAGCGCAGACAGGCTTTCTTTAAATGAATCTGGTGCGATTACTATTTTCATAAGCTACCCACTCTCAGAAACAACCTACTTTTATGAAACAATCTGCACGGCAGAGAAATCCGTACTACCAGAATTTAACGCACCGAACCCTTACCGCGCCAAACTATGATAATAGCGTGCTATTGCGACAGGGGCAGATTAACGGGGGAATAGAAAAAACAAAAGGCAGACCGAAGTCTGCCTTTGATGCCCGATGTTTTGATGTTCAATGTCTTGATAATCAATAGCTTGATAACCAATGATCGGGTAAAGATTAGAAAGCCATTACTGGGCTAACAGGTAAATCTGCGAATCACCACGCTGAATATCCAGCGCCAGTACGCCCGGTTTAGTGTCGAGGATTTTACGCAGGTCACCAAGATCATTAACAGGCTGCTGGTTAACACCATGAATAATATCGCCTTTTTTCAGACCCACGCGATCGGCCGCTGTGCCTGGTTTAACGCTATCCACCTGAACGCCTTTCTGCGCGCTAGCCGTGCTGTTACTCAGTTCAGCGCCTTCGATACCGGCATAAACCGTAGCGGAAGCCGTCTGCGATGGCTGAGTGCTCTGCTGCAAGGTGACGTCAAAGCTCAACGGTTTTCCGTCGCGCAGCACACCCACGGTGATTTTAGTACCAATCGCCATGGTGCCGACGTCTGCACGGAAGGAAGCAAAGCTGCTGATTGGTCGTCCGTTCATGCTGACAATCACGTCACCCGCTTTCAGACCGGCCTTTTCAGCAGCGGACTTCGGCAGAACCTGGCTGATAAAGGCGCCGCGCTCTGCGTTCACTTTCATCGCTTTCGCCAGCTCAGAGTTCAGCTCGGTACCCATGATACCCAACTCGCCGCGCTTAACCTGACCATATTCGATCATCTGTTTAGCCAGGTTTTGCACCATGTTGCTCGGGATAGCAAAACCAATGCCGATATTGCCACCGTCTGGCGCCAGAATTGCAGTGTTCATGCCGATCAGTTCACCGTTAAGGTTCACCAACGCGCCACCAGAGTTACCCCGGTTGATCGCGGCATCGGTCTGAATAAAGTTTTCGTAGTTTTCAATGTTCAAACCACTACGTCCCAGGGCTGAAACGATACCCGAGGTGGCAGTTTCGCCAAGACCATAAGGGTTACCGATCGCCACGGTGTAGTCACCCACGCGCAGCTGTTCGGAGTCGGCAAATTTAATCGCAGTCAGGTTTTTCGCGTCGATAAGCTGGATAACCGCGATATCAGACTGTGGATCTTTGCCGATCACTTTCGCGGTGAAACGACGTCCGTCATTCAGCTGTACGGTAATCTTGTTCGCATTGTCGACCACGTGATTATTGGTGACGACATAGCCTTTAGCGGCATCAATAATGACACCGGAGCCAAGAGCCTGGAAAGCCTGTTTGGCTGGCGTATCCTGTTGGCTGTCATCGTCGCCGTCATCGCCCTGATCCTGCCCTTGTCCGCCCTGCTGCTGGCAAACTGGAGAATTCTGGAAGGGTGAACCATCCTGGCAAAGCGGTGAGTTTTCACCAAAGAACTGCTGGAACTGCTGACCCATGCGAGGTGTTTTAACCGGTGCGCTACCGTCGATATTGATACTCACCACCGAAGGCATGACTTTTTCCAGCATCGGCGCCAGGCTTGGCACTTGAGTGGTACTTGAAGAAGCAGTCTCTGCAGCCAATGCCGATGAAACAGGCGCGACAGCCATCCCAACACTTAACGCCAGAGCGCTCAAGAATAGAGTAGTTTTTTTCATCAGAAGAAATCTCTTTAATTTTGTGGTGGCGACAATTTTTGCCACCTTGCCAGGTAGTCATAACTGAGATTTAATTAATAACGCTAAGTTCATCTCAGTCGAACTGACAATAGTAAAAAAGTATTGTCAGTATTTACAAAAGCCCACCTTTTTATCAGTGTCTTGGTGAATAATTTACGTTAAATCTGGCTATTTATTGCTCGATTATTCGGCAGCCATCAGTCGGCGATATTCGTCATAAGCATACAGGTCTGTCATGCCGCTGATATAATCCTGGATCATTCGCGCACGGTAATAATATTCGCTAACTCGCTTTTCATCCTCCGGGCAATTCTTCAATTTAGCTATCGCTTCACTGTATGCTAGTTGATGCTTGGAAGAGAGCTTATGAAACAGTCTGGTTTCAATAAGATAGCCGCGATGATCGTCTTGCTCGACCAAATGGGTAAATTCAGCCAGTGGCATATCCAGTAGCGGGCTATAAATATCCAGTAATCCGCTAATGACGCGATAACCCTGTAGCTCTAATTCCTCCACCTCATAGTGGTTGAAAACATGCTTACGCGCCACGCTTTTATATATTTCCAACAGTCGGTTAGGCTGGCTATCGTCTTCAAGCAGGGCCTGATTGAAGGTTCCTGAATATATTGACGATAAATTACTTATAAATCGTTTAGCCGCGTGTGGCACGAGTTGCTTAACGGTTTGCACTCGCAATTCCATAAAGAAATAGTCGACCGGATTACGAAACGTTTTGGCGCGATCCATTTTTTGATAGGCAGTCTCGACCACATTTTCAAACAAGTCGTGTGACTTTATCTCGCCCCACTGTTCTTTTAGATGCTTATAAAGCTGTTCGACGGTAAAAATATCTTTTTCTACTGCATCTTCGAGATCGGCGATGCAGTAAGAAATATCATCCGCCGCCTCCATGATGTAAGTCAGAGGAAAACGATTGAACTCACCCAGTTGCAGCTCATTGCGCATCTGCTGAATAAACGGCTCCTCGGCCAGGTAAAATCCCGGCTTTTTCATCAGATAATCAAAAGCTTCAGGCAATGCCTCTGACCAATAAGCGGGACGGGTGTATTTCAGAATGCAGGCGGTCTGAGTATAGGTCAGATTGAGTTTTAGCAGGGTAAAGACCAGGCGAATAGCCTGCGCATTACCATCGAATTGACACAAATCGTAGCGAACCTTTTTACGCAGATTATCCAAAACGTCGTTGTGCGTATCGAGGCGCAGGAAATCCAGACTACAGCTTTCAAACGCCGTGCTGCCACTTTTCAGGCTGGCAATGTCCATGCGTTTGGCGAACCAGTTATTGATTGCCGATTCCCCAAAATGACCAAACGGGGGATTGCCGATGTCATGCATCAGGCAGGCCATTTCCACCACACTTTCAAAAGCTTCGGTGGATTCACTCAGGCCCAGCGTCTCCAGCTCACCGTTTTTGCGCAGGCGATGCAGCACCTCTTTGGCAATATGCCGCCCCACCTGTTGCACCTCCATAGAATGCGTCAGACGACTGCGAACGGCGGCGTTTTTCTCCAGCGGAAAGACCTGCGTTTTCTGCTGTAAACGACGAATGGCGGCGGAATTGATGATCCTTCCACGATCGCTTTCAAACTGGCGAATAATGTCATAGTCATCGGCAGCTACTTGCGGTGGACTAAAGGGACGTTGGAAGTTGAATTTCGTTTTAAAATCGATCCCAGACATAGTCCCCTACCTTATTAGTCACTTCATCCATTGCGGCTGCGTCCAGGTGGCTGGCAGCAAACGCATTATTTCTTACCTTTAGCCATGATAGACTATGCCGCATTGATCGAGGCCGTGTCCAACATGCCCTGCATCGAATTGATGAAGGGAAAAAATTTATCAGCTGCGAGTATTCATTATGAAAGTAGGCATTATCGGCGCCATGGAGCAAGAAGTTACCCTGCTGCGCGACAAAATCGAAAATCGTCAAACCATTCAACGTGCTGGCTGCGAAATCTATACCGGCCAACTGCACGGCGTTGACGTCGCGTTGCTGAAATCCGGCATCGGTAAAGTCTCGGCGGCGATGGGCACGACCCTGCTGCTGGAGCACTGCAAGCCTGACGTTGTCATTAACACTGGTTCTGCCGGTGGCCTGGCCAAAACCCTGAAAGTGGGTGATATCGTGGTTTCGGAAGAAGTGCGTTATCACGACGCCGACGTCACCGCATTTGGCTATGAGCCGGGTCAGATGGCCTCTTGCCCGCCCGCTTTCGTTGCCGACGCGAAACTGATTAAACTGGCAGAAAGCTGCATCACCGGGCTGAACCTGAATGCCGTGCGCGGCCTGATTTGCAGTGGTGATGCCTTTATCAACGGCGCTGAACCGCTGGCGCGCATTCGCAATACTTTCCCAACCGTCGCAGCCGTAGAAATGGAAGCTGCCGCCGTGGGTCACGTTTGCTATCTTTTCGGCACCCCGTTTGTAGTGGTGCGCGCGATTTCCGACGTGGCAGACACTGAATCTCACCTAAGCTTTGAAGAGTTCCTGGTCGTGGCCGCCGAACAGTCAACGCTGATGGTGGATGCGATGCTGAAATCACTGGCTGCTAACCCGCTGCATTAATTGTCGCGTGAAGCACCTCGCTTAAAAGGGCCGATTATCTTGCGCAAACTGCTGCTGTTAATTGCCCTTTGTCTGCCTCTGATGGCGCAGGCCCGAATTGCAGAACGGGTAATTAGCCTGGCGCCAAATCTGACCGAGCTGGCCTATGCCGCCGGTCTTGGCGATAAGCTGGTGGCAGTAAGTGCGTATTCTTACTATCCTGCGCAGGCGGCAAAGCTTGAGCAGGTTGCCAACTGGCAAGGGATTAACGTCGAGCGTATTCTGGCGTTAAAACCCGATCTGCTGCTGGCGTGGCGTGGCGGAAATCCGCAGCGCCCTCTGGATCAGCTAGCCTCTTTGGGTATCCCGATTATTTATCTGGATCCCGAAAGTGTCGATCAGGTTGCCGATGCTCTGGACAGTCTGGCAGATTACAGCGCATCGCCTAAAATTGGCCATGATGCGGCGCAACAAATCCGGCAACAGCTCAGCGAACTTCGCGCCAGTCGCCCCAAGAAAACGACCTTGCCAGTATTTATTCAGTTCTCTACTCAGCCGCTGTTTACCTCTTCCGGTAAAACTTTGCAAAGCCAGATTGCCAGTCTTTGCGGTGCCGAAAATATCTTTGCCAATAGCCCGGCGCCGTGGCCGCAAGTGAGCCGTGAACAAGTGTTGAGCCGACAGCCGCAGGCAATTATTTTCCCCGGAACTAACCAGCAACAGGCAGATATCAGCACCTTTTGGCAGGGGCAGCTCAATGTCCCGATATTAGCGGTCAACGCTGACTGGTTTAATCGCGCGGGTCCTCGCGTGATGCTGGCCGCCAAGCAACTCTGCGACGAGATTGATGCGCTCCGGCATTAAATCCCTATTTATCATGCATATAATCACGCATAAAAAAGGCCCCGCGCAAATACACAGGGCCTTTTCTTTAAAATTTCACAAGTAAGCTTTTACAAACTGACTTTCAACTGCCAACCACAAGCATTAGATGCTGAAAGAAGATCCGCAACCGCAGGTAGTTTTTGCGTTCGGGTTAGTGACCACGAAGCGTGAACCTTCCAGCCCTTCGGTATAGTCAACTGAACCACCTACCAGATACTGCAAGCTCATTGGGTCAACGACCAATGCAACGCCAGATTTCTCGATGGTCATGTCGCCGTCGTTTATCTTGTCGTCAAAGGTGAAGCCGTATTGAAATCCGCTGCAACCGCCGCCGGTGATATAGACGCGGAGTTTCAGATCAGGATTTTCCTCATCTGCTACCAAATTCTTAACTTTACGAGCAGCAGCTTCAGTAAACTGCAATGGCAGCGCGACCTGCTCGTCCAGGGTTGGCTCGCTTAAAATAGGTTCACTCATAATGTTTGCTCCCAATCCGAATTCTGTTCAGGCCGCCGGATTGACTGTCTGAATAATGAACTGATTATCTTATACCTGCATCATAGATACAAGTATGGGCCGTTTTGGTCATCGCGTCCCGCAAAATTAAGGCTTATTTTTGCGTAACCGTGCTGTCAGCGGCAGACACCTGACGCGTCAACAATGCGGCCTGCTCGCGTTCCTGCTTCTGTAACGTGCGGGTTAGCAGAGCAGAATACAAGGGCTGTCCCCCTAGAAACTGGGCCAGCAGCGTGGCGCCGAGACAGGTGATAATCATCGGTAAAATCAGCTGATAATTCTCCGTCATCTCCAGCACCAGCACTATTCCGGTCAACGGTGCGCGAACCGTCGCGGCAAACAGCGCGCCCATCCCGGCGATAGCAAACGTGCCGGGTTGAATACCGTATTGCGGAAACATCGCCGCCGCCGCCATACCAAACGCGGTGCCGAGTAGCGTTCCCAGCGCGAGCATCGGGGCAAAGATACCGCCGGGCGCGCCGGAAGAGAAACACAGCAGCGTGGTGATAACGCGAGTAATAAAGATAAACAGCAGCGCGCCAAGGGAATACTTGCCCATCGCCGCCAGTGGAATTAGCGAAAAGCCGCCACCTGCCGCCTCGGGTTTGATCAATCCCAGCAGGCCACAAAGGCCACCGAGCAAGCCACCAATGAGCAAGATTTTTTGCAGATTGCCGCCATGAATTCGCGCAAACATGTCTTGAGTGCGAAAAATCAGGGCATTGAAGCAGACGCCGACAATACCAAACACCATGCCTAACACCAGATAAAGCCAGAAGGTGTTGAGGGAAACATTAGCCAGCACGCCGACGTCGATGACCGCCTTTTCGCCATTAAATATGCGATAAACAATGCTCGACATAATCACGCCGATAAACACCGCTTTAACGGAAATCAGGCTATAACGAAACTGCAAACGCATCTCTTCGATGATAAACAGGATCCCGGCCAGCGGAGCATTAAACGCCGCAGAAAGCCCGGCGGCGGCACCGGTTGCCAGGAGCGTGTGACGAGCCTCGGCGCTGCGCATACGCAAAATATCCGCCAGCATTTTGCCAAGGTTTGCACCCATCTGTACCGTTGGCCCTTCTCTTCCCAGCACCATGCCCGCGCCCAAGGTGCCCATGCCGCCGATAAACTTCACCGGAATAACTCGCCACCAGCGCACCGGCCGCAGTTCTTCGAGCGCGCCTTCGATTTCGGGAATACCTGAACCGCTGGCTTCGGGAGCAAATTTGCGCACCAGAAAATAACCCACCATCGCCAGCAGCGCCGAAACAATAAAGGTCAGTGGCCACAGCAGCCAGAAGTGTCCGCTGACAGTATCTAGCCCCGAGAGTCTGACCTCTTGCACCCAATCGACGGCTTTTTCAAAAGCAACGCCGAGAAAGCCTGCTAATGTTCCTACCAATGCGGCAACGATCAAAATTGCGGCTGGCGTTTTATCGCGGCGCAAAAATTGCCGCAAAACTGCGCTGGGATTTCTGCGCACAGGAAGTCCTGACGATTCTGGACGGGCTTCGATAGATTCGTTCATGATGTTCTTTTTTATAGAGAAGAATAAAAATCAGACTACAGAGTTAATCATAAAAATCGCATATTCAGAATGCATTATATATTTCTTAACCTTTCCATGGCCGCGAAACATTTCCTAACGACGCTATGTTCTCTAGAATAGGGCCAATTGTCAGGTGGTCCACGATGACTACTGTGCCACCATACTATTTTTCTTAGTGCGAGCTTATGCGCTCAGCACGAAAAAAAACCAGGAGCCGATCAATGAGTAAGTCAGAAAGTCTATTCACCCAAGCGCAAACGCTGATCCCCGGTGGCGTTAACTCACCGGTTCGCGCGTTCAACGGCGTTGGCGGTGCCCCACTATTCATTGAACGCGCCGACGGTGCGCTGTTATATGATGCCGACGGTAAATCCTATATCGACTATGTCGGTTCATGGGGACCGATGGTGCTTGGCCACAATAATGCCAAGATCCGCAACGCAGTGATTGAAGCCGCCGAGCGCGGCCTGAGCTTTGGTGCGCCAACCGAGCAAGAAATCACCATGGCCGAACTCGTCACCCAACTGGTGCCAAGCATGGACATGGTGCGCATGGTTAACTCCGGCACCGAAGCGACCATGAGTGCTATTCGTCTGGCGCGTGGCTTTACTCACCGTGACAAAATAATCAAGTTTGAAGGCTGTTATCACGGCCACGCAGACTGCCTGCTGGTAAAAGCCGGTTCTGGCGCGCTGACCCTCGGCCAGCCAAACTCTCCGGGCGTTCCAGCCGATTTTGCTAAACACACGTTGACCTGCACCTATAACGATCTCGATTCCGTGCGCGCCGTGTTCGAACAGTATCCAGAAGACGTGGCCTGTATCATCGTGGAGCCAGTTGCCGGCAACATGAACTGCGTGCCGCCACTGCCAGAATTCCTGCCAGGCCTGCGCGTACTGTGCGACGAGTTTGGCGCGCTGCTGATAATCGACGAAGTGATGACCGGTTTCCGCGTTGCGCTCGGCGGTGCTCAGGATTATTACGATGTGAAACCTGACTTGACCTGTCTGGGCAAAATCATCGGCGGCGGAATGCCAGTGGGCGCGTTTGGCGGCCGTCGTGAAGTAATGAATGCTCTGGCTCCAACTGGCCCGGTTTATCAGGCCGGTACGCTTTCAGGCAACCCAATCGCTATGGCGGCGGGCATTGCCTGTCTGACTCAGGTTGCTGAACCGGGCGTGCATCAGAAGCTGACCGAACTGACGACTCAGCTGGCAGAAGGCCTGAAAGCCGCCGCCACTGAACAAAATATCCCATTCGTGGTTAATCACGTCGGTGGCATGTTTGGCCTGTTCTTCTCTGACCTGCCAACTATTACCAGCTATGACGATGTGATGAAGAGCAACGTCGAGCGCTTCAAGAAGTTCTTCCATCTGATGCTGGAAGAAGGCGTTTATCTGGCTCCTTCAGCCTTTGAAGCTGGTTTTATGTCCCTGGCTCATACCCCTGAAGATATCCAGCATACTATTGACGCCGCGCGCCGCAGCTTCGCCAAACTTTAATATTATTTAATACTTATCTATTGGGGCCAGACGGGGCAATCGCTCTTTCTGGCCCTGTTTTTTTGTGATTTTTATCAACCTCCAACCCTTCAGCACCAGATATCTTCCTAAAAAAATTTACTCTAAGCCAAATTATTGGCTACATTTATTTTGATACTTAATTTTTTCTTATCAATAAAGAGAAGGGGAAATATTATGGCGAATGGATTTCCGGAAGGTAATTTCCGACTGATCAATAAAGATACCGGCCACTGTTTGGCCAGTTTTTACGGCGGCCAATCCTATGGCAGCCAGGATGCTTACGATCGTTTAACCGGTGAAAAAGGCTCTATTGCCTATTCACACACCAATGACCGTATATTCGGAATTCGATCTGAACCACAGGGAGAGGATATCGAGCTTTGGTGGTTCGACAGCTCAAAAGACAGTTGGGGCAACCCTAAGAACTATCTATATAATTTAATTGAAGACATTCGCTCAAGATGGGTCCTGCAACCCGATCAAGGACAATCTTATTCCCCTCAAAAAGTCCAACCTTCGGTTAATGAATTTTTAGATCCCGAAACAGACTTGATAGAAGTTTTTGAAACACAAGAAAGGATTAAAAGATACCGATACGAATTCCTTCGCATACGCGATGCGTCGGCTGAAGAGCAAGAGTACCATTTCAGAGAATTCAGTGAGCAAACTAAAAAGGACTACGAGCTATTCTTAAAAATGTATCCCGCAAATGCTCCAGAAGAATATATCTATCCGCTTAAAGACGTTACCACTCCTGCAGTAGGGTTAAAGATGTTTGGTTCAGGTCGTGATGGAGTGAAGCAGTGGCGATACGAAGACGGCTTTATTTATGTCAGCGGCGACTGGTATACCGTCCTGACTATTGCCTATAAAACGGGTAGCAACGAAGCCGTAGCCGTTTTAACCAAGCGCGGTGCGCCGAATCAGCAATGGAAATTTAAATGATGTAGCCACGCGACAGCCGATTTTTTAGAATAAGCCGGCAGTCAATCAACGCGTAATTGTGAAAGTTTTCTGACAATTGACTAATAGTTTCATTATTACGCGTTGAGTAATGCCTGATTTATGACGCCTGTTTACGCAATAGATAGATGAAGTAAGGTGCGCCAATAAAGGTCGCTAGCAGGCCTGCCGGGATCTGATTAGGGAAGATAATCATTCGCCCACACCAGTCGGCCAATATCATCAGTAATCCCCCGATTACACTCGCCACCATCCACTGTGCCATCGCGCGGCGGAAACCCAGCATTCTCGCCATGTGCGGGGCCATCAATCCGATAAAACTTAAGGGTCCGATAGTTAGCGTTGCGATGGCGGTCATCACTGCCGAAAGTGCAAGTAGCGTGATTCGCGTTGGCGTGAGCGCAAGCCCCACAGAGCGACCAGTTACGCCGCCGAGCGGCAAAATAGTAATCCAGCGACGACAGAACGGCACTATCAGCAGTAGGGCAATCGCGATAATACCTGTGCGCCATGCCTGCGCGGCCGTTACCGAATAGGTCGAGCCGGAAATCCACGACAGTAAATCTCCCATACGCGGATCGCCACTCGCCATCAGCAGGAGCAACACCGTATTAAACGCAGTACTCAGGGCGATGCCAGTCAGCAGCATGCGCTCCGCCGAGAATTGGCGTAAACCAGAAACCAGCAGAATAATGCCTAAGGTCGCGGCCGCGCCCAAACTACCCGCAGGTAACAGCCAGGCGAAAGCATCGCCGGGCACCAAAAACAGCATCAGCACTACGCCAAAAGTCGCCCCGGAGCTTATCCCTAATACCTCAGGACTGGCCATCGGATTACCGGTAAGCTTTTGAATAATGACCCCGGAAGACGCCAGCATCACTCCAGCGGCCAGGGCGGCAAACACTCGCGGCATCCGCCACGGTAGCAGGAGATCCAGCGGATGCCCCATTGACCATTGCCAGCCGTGAACATTGCGACCCAGGCACAGCGCGACCGCCAGCCCCGCCAGCAGCAAAACGCCTGCCAGACTCATCCAGCGAACCAGATGATGGCGTTCTTTAGGCGTATGATCGCCCTGATTCATTGGCGGCGGCACGGCGCTATGACGTAAACGCGGCAGCAGCCACAGTAAAATAGGCGCGCCAACTAACGCGGTCGCTGCGCCGGTAGAGATTTCAGTCCAGGTACCGCTCAGCCACAGCACGCCTTGATCGGTTAGCCACAGCAGCAGTGCGCCAATCAACGGAGCGAGAATCAATCGGGAAATCAGACGCCTTGCACCCAAAACTCTTGCCAGCAGCGGAGCGAACAGGCCAATAAATCCAATAATTCCGACCGCGTTAACTAGCTGGGCACTGAGAAATATTGCCAGCCCTAACACAGCAAAACGCGCGACTGAAAGGCCAAGCCCCAGATTCCTGGCAATGCCGTCGTCCAGCCCGAGCAAGGTCATTGGGCGTTGCATCAGGAAAGCCAACAGCCAGACAAGCATGACTTTGGGCAACAGAAACGTGGTCGTGCTCCAGTCTTGCTGATTGAGCGAACCGGTATTCCACAGATAGATGCTTTGTAACTGCTGATAGTTAAACAGCCCAAGCAGGCTGCTCACCGCGCCACAGTAAAGACCCAGCACCAGGCCAGCGAGGATTAGCGTAACCGGCGACATTCTTTTGCCCCACGCGACGCCAAAAACCAGTAAACCGACAACTATCGCGCCTGCCATCGCAGCAAATTGCTGGGTAATTTCACCGCCCGGCAGGCTCCACAGGGTCGCAATGGTCAAGCCAAGCTGTGCCCCTGCTGAAACGCCCAGCGTTGAAGGTTCGGCTAACGGATTACGCAGCACCTGCTGGAAAAGCAGCCCAGCCAGCCCAAGCCCGGCCCCTGCCAGTAACGCCACCGTGATGCGTGGCAACAGGCTGTAATGGAACAGCATTTGTCGGACATCATCGATATTCGGTTGCCATAGAGCCTGCTGCCAGAGCGCAAAAGGCAGCTGATTATGCAGGTTATAAACGCTGAGCAGCACACAGACTACCGCAATGGTGATTAACAGGGTGAGTGTCAGGCTGAGATTGCGGCGATTCATAATGGTTTTCCGAGGGCTGCCGATAAAATATGGCAAAAACGCATGGCACAAAGAGTAGCGCCATAGAACCAGACTGCGGGGACGACGCTAAGCTGTTTTTCACGCACAAAAGGCATCGCCTGCCACAGTGGGGTTTTCGACACGTCGGCAATAATGTCTGCACTGCCGTGATCAAAGCACAGCGCACGGGCGTTTTTGATTGATGCTAGCCGTTCGATACCAACAGTCTCACTGCCCCAATAATTTCTCTGCCCGTTCCAGGCATTGGTCAGCCCGACATCGCTCATCACTTCTTGCAGCAAACTGCCTTCGCCAAAAACCAGTACGTGGCGTTTATCCAGAAAGGAAAACAGCAAAACGGGCTGGTCGGTGGCCGATTTAACCTGCTCGCGAGTCTGTGCCAGCACTAGCTGATAGGTTTGCAAATGCTGCCCGGCACGTGATTGCAATCCTAAATAATCGGCCAATTTGTTCAATGAACGAATAGCCTGCTGCAACGGATGCCCGCTGCCATCGTTGGCTTTCACGGCCAGAACCGGGCCAATCGGCGCTAACTGGCTGGCATTCGGACCATAGCCTTCTGAAGTAACAATAAGCGACGGAGCAAGTTGCTGCATGAGTTCCAGATTTGGCGCCGTGCGTTGACCAATCTCAATAACCGAGGGCGCAAGCTTCGGCTCTTTGACCCACAGGTTATAGTTAGGAATATCGGCCATCGCCATCGGCATAACGCCCAGCGCGATCAGCAGTTCGACAGGAAGCCATTCGAGGGCAATAATCCGACTTAAATCAGTGCGGTTAATGCTAAAGGCAGGCAAAGCGGCCGCTAACGGAGTCAACGCCATCATCTGCAACAGCCGACGGCGAGTTAAATTGCTTAAATCATTCATCGCAAACCAATCCATACATTAACTTGAGGTGCATCAACTGGAGGTGCATCAAGGCTGCATACAGGCAGCGAATTCAATAGACGAAGCTTATCGGCGCACCACCGGCTGGATGCGGCAAAACGCCCATCGGAATGCCGTAGACTTTTTCCAGCACCTCGCCCTGCATCATCTCTTCTGGCGTTCCCTCGGCAATCATTTCGCCCCCGCGCAGCGCCACCAGCCGATCACAATAACGGGCCGCCATATTAATGTCGTGCAACACGGCAATCACGGTCAGGCCTTTTTGATGACTGAGTCGCTGGATAAGCGCCAATACCTCAACCTGATGAGCAATATCCAGAGCAGAAGTTGGCTCATCGAGCAGTAGACAGCGGCTGTCCTGCGCAACCATCATTGCCAGCCAGGCTCGCTGACGTTCACCGCCGGAAAGGCTATCGACCAGACGCCGGGAAAAGGGCTTCAGACCTACTAGCTCGATAGCCTCTTCGACTTTTTCGCGGTCATGCAGACGAAAACGCCCCAGTGCGCCGTGCCACGGATAGCGACCAATGGCGACCAGCTCATGCACCGTCATGCCTTCGGCTGCGGGAAGCTGCTGTGGAAGATAGGCCACCTGACGGGCAAAGGATTTGCTTTCCCACTGTTCGAGCGGACGTTCATTGAGTAAAACGCGACCCGAGGTAGCCGGCTGATGGCGGCCGAGCATTTTAAGCAGCGTAGATTTACCGGAGCCGTTATGCCCTATCAATCCACACACTCTGCCCTGTGGAAACGTCATCGACAATGGCGCTAAAAGAGTGCGCCCCGGCACGGAGAAGCTGACCTGATCCAGACGATATACACTGTCGGCAAGCTCCGTTTGCTGTTCCAGATTGGCAGTTTTCATAGTGGCCTATCGTTAAGTTAAACGGGTGCACTTTGGATGCACCCGGATATTTCTACCAAATATAAGCTGTCAGAAGCGGAAAGTCGCCGTTGCCTGAATCTGACGATCGGTGCCCCAGTAACAGGCATAGTCACGATAACAGCTGGCAACGTATTGACGATTCAGCAGGTTATTTACGTTAATGCCGACGGAAGAGCCAGGCATGCCAAAACGCTCCAGATCGTATTTTACTGTTGCATCCACCAGGGCATAACCCGCGACGTTAAACGGTTTATTGTTGTTATCACCTGTGGTGTAGAAGCTCGAGGTAGAGCCGACGTAACGCACGCCAGACCCCAGAGTCAGGCCACTTAGCGCCGTTTCATGGAAGGTATAATCCGCCCACAGAGAGGCCATATTACGTGGCACTTCTACCGGACGCTGGCCCTTATAATTCGTGTCGTGGGTATATTTAGCATCGGTAAAGGTATATGAAGCGATAAGGTCGATATTGGCATTTACTGCGGCTTTAGCTTCCAGCTCCAGCCCTCTTGAGCGGATCACGCCAGACTGAATGCTAAACGCTTTATTCGCGGGATCAACAGTCAGATTATTATCTTTGGTCAGCTGATAAACGGCAGCAGTGATGCTGATTGGGCGATCGTTGGGGATATATTTCAGCCCGGCTTCATACTGCTTGCCGACTGAAGGTTTGAAAGGTTGTGCCCCTGCCGATGCGCCTGAATTCGGTTCAAACGACTCACTGTAACTGACATAAGGTGAAATACCGTTATCGAACAGGTAGTTCAAACCACCACGCCAGGTGAATTTGTGGTCAGTCAAAGAAGCCGTCTTATTGCTACTGCGAGTCAGAGTTGAGGTTTTTGCAATGTCATAGCGACCCCCGGCAGTCAGGATCCAGTGGTTCCATTCAGCCTGATCCTGCGCATAAAAGCCGGTTTGCTCCTGACGATCCAAAATATTATAGGCATAGTAAAGATCAGGCTGATCATTGCCATAGTGTGGATCCAGCAGGTTGAGGTTTGACGCCGTGCCGTAGTCTGAATCGATGTCATTACGCATACGCATGTAATCGACTCCCATCAGCAGTGTGTGTTCAACCGCACCCGTGGCGAATTTGGCCTGCGCCTGAGTATCAACATCAAAGTTATTTAGATTTTCATTGGACTGCACATAGGCGCGATTAAGCGTTGCCGGCGCGGTATAGCCGTTGCCATAAAAACCAATATATTCCGTTGCCAGCTTGGTGTAGCGCAGGTTCTGACGCACAGTCCAGGTGTCGTTAAACTCATGATCAAAGCTGTAGCCGATCATTTTTTGATTACGCGACATCTTGTTTACCGCTTCGCCATCATTGAATTTGGTCGACAGCTTGTGCGCATTACCGTCTGCGTCGTAATACGGCACCACGGTTCCCTGACGCGGCAGCCAGCCATAGAATCCGAGATCGGGATCGTTCTGGAAGCTGCTCAGGAAAGTAAAGTTAGTTTTATCGTCAGGACGCCAGGTAAAAGAAGGCGCAATAGAGTAACGCTTCTCTTTTGACATCTGCTGCTGGGTATTCTGACTGCGCGCGACGCCGGTCAGGCGATAAGAGTAAACACCCGCATCGTCGATAGCATCGCTAAAGTCGAAACCTGTCTGATAGAGGTTATTGCTGCCCATTTTGAACTGGATTTCATGCAGCGGTTCAGTGGTTGGGCGCTTGCTGACCATCGTGATCACGCCGCCAGGATTGCTCTTGCCGTATAACACGGAAGCCGGCCCACGCAGCAGCTCCACGCGCTCAAGCATGTAAGGGTCCACCGAGACTTCGGAGTAGTTATCCCCTTGCAGCTTGATGCCGTCCAAATACTGATTAGTGTTAACCGAGGTAAAGCCGCGAATTTCTACTGCATCAATAGTGTCAGAACTGCCGCGATTGGCAAATACGCCCGGAGTATAGTTCAGCGCTTCTTTTACCGTTTTTGGCTGGCGCATATCCATCTCCTGGCGGGTGACCACCGAGATAGATTGAGGCGTTTTCACAATAGGCGTATCAGTTTTAGTTCCACTGGCGCTTTGTTTAGCCACGATCGTCGGCGCAGGGCCCCAGGCAGATTCCTGCTCGACATTGGCAGCACCGTCGCCCACAACGGTAATCGTGTCGCTTTTTGACGTATCAGTGTTTGTCGTTGCCGCAGAGGCCTGAAAAGCCATACCAGCCATCGCTGCGGCCACGGTTAACGCGAGTTTCCCAGGAATAAAAGCCTTCAAATTTATAAGATTGATTTTAGTTGAGCCGTTTTTCACAGATGCAGTACGCATTTGAGCCATTGGTTAATCTCTGGAGAATTTTGAATAAGAATGAAAACGATTATTATTATTATAACCAGTGCATTTTATGCGGAACGATAAGGAAACTGCAAGACCCTTTACTTTTATAGGCAAGTACGGCAAATAACCTTATCCATGCTAGCTTTGTGGTCAATAAACTGCTTAAAGGTAGATAAATAAAGGGCTGAGCTGAGGCAAAAAAAAAGCGCGATTTGCATCGCGCTTTATGTGTGTGACCACTAATTTTCAGAACATCGCAGGAAATAACAATGTCGGCGCTATTTTTAGCCGAAGATGTTTTTTATCCATCCTGCAACGCCGTTACTGTCTTTTTGCTGGTCTTGCTGCTGGGGCTGCTGCTGCGGTTGACCCTGCATCTGCTGTTGCTGTTGCATCTGCTGTTGTTGTTGCTGCTGTGCAGCCGCCGCTGCCTGTGAAGCCTGGCAAAGCTGCTGGGCATTATCAGTCCAGACAGGAATGCTGCGTAACCCACCGCCGGTCATTACACCGCCGCCGCCGTTACAGATGAAGTTTCCGCTGTCGTCGATATTCATCATGCTGACGTCGTCTGGCACCTGCAAGTCCAACGGCATTGGCGTGATATTACTCAGATAACGGCTGTACAACTGCAATGCACCGGTCGATCCCCAAAGTTTCGAAGGCTGGTTATTGTCGCGCCCAACCCAAGTCACGGCGACCTGGTTACCGTCGATCCCGGCGAACCAGCTGTCACGTAATTCGTTGGAGGTACCGGTTTTCGCAGCCAGATGCAGCTTCGGATATTTCACCGCCAGCGCGCGCGAGGTCCCTTCAGCAACGACCTGTTGCATCGCGTACATTGTCAGATAAGCCGCTTCCGACGGCACAACGCGTTCAGCCTGCGGATAGCTCTGATACAGCACCGTGCCATCTTGAGCAATGACCGAGCGAACCGCAGAAAGCTGAGCCTTGTTGCCGCCGCTGGCAATAGTCTGGTATTCCTGCGCGACTTCCATCGGCGTCAGGGCAATCGCACCCAGCAGCATTGATGGCGTCTGACTCAGTGACTCTTTCGGAATACCCAGGTTGATCAGTGTCTTGGTGATATTATCCAGACCTACTGCCATTCCCAGATTAACCGTTGGAACGTTCATCGAACGCGCCAGTGCGTCAACCAGCAATACCTGACCACGGAACTGATTATCATCGTTGTGCGGCGACCAGGTCTGGCCGTTCGACAGCTTGATAGTCAGCGGTTGGTCAGCCAACACAGTATTCAGACGATAAACGTTCGGATTACTCAGCGCAGTTAGATAAGTTGCTGGCTTAGCCAGAGAACCTACCTGACGTCGTGCCTGCATGGCGCGGTTAAAGCCGGCAAACTGGGTTTCTGCACCGCCGACCATAGCGCGAACTTCGCCGGTATAACGGTCGACGATCACCATCGCGGTTTCAATATCGTTAAATCCGCTGCGCTTACGCAGTAAAGGAATGCCTTCTTCTACCGCTTTCTCGGCTCCGTCCTGCGCTATAGGATCCAGCGTGGTGAAGATCTTCACGCCCGACATTGAGGCTATCTTGTCGCCCAGTTTGTCCTGCAGCTCCTGACGAACCATTTGCATAAATGCAGGCTGAGGAGAAATTACCCCGCCTTTCGGCTGCACGCCAAGAGGACGCGCGCTGAGCATGTTATAGGTGTCGTTAGTGATAATCCCCTGTTCCTGCAACAAACGCAGAACCACATTACGACGCTCCAGCGCCAGCCTAGGATTACGCCACGGGTTATAAAGTGAAGCACCTTTAACCATGCCAACCAGAAGCGCTTCCTGATCGAGGCTCAGCTCATCAACCGGACGACCGAAGTAATACAGGCTCGCCAGCGGGAAGCCGCGGATCTGATCGGAACCACTCTGGCCGAGATACACTTCGTTCAGATAAAGCTCGAGGATGCGATCTTTGCTGTAGCTGGCATCCATCAGTATCGCCATATAGGCTTCACGCGCTTTACGGGTAAAGGTGCGCTGATTGGTCAGGAACAGGTTTTTAACCAGCTGCTGAGTCAGCGTACTGCCGCCCTGCACTGCATGTCCCGCAGTAATATTCGCCAGGAAAGCACGACCAATAGAGTACGGGCTAATCCCGTCATGCTCGTAGAAATGACGGTCTTCTGTTGCTATCAGAGTTTGCACCAGTTGATCTGGGAAACCAGAACGCGGCACAAACAGACGTTGCTGACCGTCTGATGACTGCAACATGGTTATCAAACGCGGATCGAGACGGAAGATCCCGAAGTCGTGATTGTTATCCATGTTTTTGATTTCAGTCAGCTCGTTGCCTTTGAAAATCAGTCGAGCGTTGATCTGGCCTTCTTTACCATCCGGGAAGTCAAACGGGCGGCGCAGCAAATCAATATTTCCACCCTTGACGCTGTACTCACCCGGACGCGAAATGCTGGTGACCTGACGGTATTGAGTCCCGTTGAGCAGGTTAATCATCTCTTTTTCGGTATACGGCGAGCCAGGCTCCAGCGTGACCATGCGACCATAAACGGCAGCAGGCAATTGCCAGACCTTGCCATCAATGCGGCTGCGGATCTCGGAGTCGAGATACACGCCATAGGCGGCCATTAACACCACAAAAATAATGAATAATTTAATTAACAGCCCCAGCCATGGACGTTTTTTACCCGGCTTTTTGCTGTTTTTTGCCTTGCCTGTCTTCCCTGAGGCGGCGGTCTTACGGGTCATTCGCGACTCCTGCGGTGCTGCATTGCTTCTAACATCATCATTATGCTCATCATCGCCCTGTAAGACGTCTTCATCATCGCGATTGCGACGTGCAGGACGCCCCGGTTTGGGCTTAGGGGGTGACGGTTTGCCTTTTCGGCCAATCGGCTCGCGATCATCGCCAGACATACTTAATCTCCATCAGACCCGACTTATCAAAAAATGCCGGATGCTATTTACTGCGGTTATAAAAATGAAAAGCTAAAATAAGGGCTGTATAAAAACTGGCGCTTACTCTGTGCCTCACCTTTCGCCTCGTCCAGAAGAAAGGTCTGAAAATCTTTACGTTTCTGAATCTGTTGCTGCGTTAGCGGCTTCCACTCATCCGAATCACTGACATGTATAAGCTCATCGGGACTTGCTGCCTTGCTACCTACCCAATAACGCCGAGGAGCAAACTACGAAAATTTTTTCGTGCGTTTAGTTGGCAATGCCTCAGCGGGATTGTCCGGCCACGGGTGTTTCGGATAGCGACCTTTCATCTCTTTTTGAACCTCGCGATAGGAACCTTGCCAGAAGGCGGCCAGATCGCTGGTTATCTGTAGCGGGCGGTGCGCGGGAGACAGTAATTCGAGTACAACCGGAACTCGTCCTGCGGCCAACATCGGGCTACGCTGCTCGCCAAACATCTCCTGCAAACGCACCGAGAGTGCCGGCGGCTGGTCGCTATGATAGCGGATTGCCAGCCGACTGCCAGTCGGAACGGTGTAATGGGTGGGTAAATTAGCGTCAAGACTCTGGCGCTGATCCCATTTCAACAGCCGCAACAGGCCGTCAAACAAGTCAACCTGTTGCAGCGCACGCAGGCTTCTCACACCATTTAGGGAGGGCAATAACCATTGCTCGAGGCTGTCGAGCAGGCTTTGGTCATCAACATCGGGCCAATGGCCTTCGGGCAGCCATTTAGCCGCGCAGGTCAGGCGAATCCTGAGCTGTTCCGCCTGCGGTGACCAGGTAAGCGCCGCTAATCCCTGCGTGCGGATCCATTCAATAAGCGCCTGCTGTAAATCCTCATCGGCGGGTTTAGTCTGCGGCTGTGCTTTCAAAACCAGCCGCCCAACCTGCCAGCGCCGCCACGCACGCAGCGTACCTTTTTCTTCGTCCCATTCAACGGCGGTTTGCTCCTTCACTACCTTGGGCAGTCGAACGGCAAGTTGAGTGGCATCCAGAGTTATTGCCAGCAGAATACGGGCGTCTGGGCTGTTATTGCCCTGCAACAGCTGCGGAGCCACCAGCCACGCGGCGCGGCTCAGTGCGTCATCCTGTGACAGTGACGCGCCAAGGCCGTTAGCCAGTAAATAGCGGCCATCCAGACCGCGTCTTTCGGCGATACGATCGCTAAACGCCTCGGCCAGCAGCCAAGGCGCGAGCGAGACATCAACCACGCCGGCAGAACGCGACAATCGCAGGCTAAGTTGGCGCGCGCGACGCTGCCAGTGCGGCTGCGGACGGCTCAGCCAGTAATCGATATCCGGCTGCCCTGCGCGCGGCGGTTCTTCAATCATTGCAGCCAGTAATGCTGCGGTCGCCAGCGCATCGCTACTCTGAGTTTCTGCCTGCACCAGCATTGCCGCCAGACGAGGATCGCAGCCCAGCGAGGCCATTCTGCGCCCCAGCGTATTCAGCTTGCCCTGGCCATCAACCGCACCAAGCGAAGCCAAAAGCTGCTGTGCCACGCGCAGAGCGATCGGCGGCGGCGCATCCAGCCAGGTCAGCTGCGAGGCATTCTGGCATCCCCATTGCAGCAGTTCCAGCCATAAACCGCTTAAATCGCTGTGCAAAATCTCGGCTTCACTCTGCGCCGCTGCGCGCTCGCCCTGCTCTTTGCTGAACAGATGCCAGCATTGCCCTGGCTCGAGACGCCCTGCTCGCCCTGCCCGCTGGGTCATCGCCGCCTGACTGATTCGCTGTGTGACCAGACGTGTCAGACCACTGCGCGGGTCAAACTGCGCGCTGCGTTCCAGACCGCTGTCCACCACCAGACGAATGCCTTCGATGGTCAGGCTGGTTTCGGCAATATTGGTCGCCAGCACCACTTTACGACGACCGGCTGGCGAGGCCTGAATGGCTTTTTGCTGCTGCTCAAGAGAAAGTGCACCGTACAGCGGACAGAGATCGACATCATCACTGAGCCGACCGGTCAGTAAATTCTGCGTGCGGGTAATTTCCGCCACGCCAGGCAGAAACAGCAGCATCGAGCCGCTATTTTCCGCCATCAGGCGACTGACAGTCCGCGCCACGCCTTCATCTAACCGCTCGTGGCTTGCCAGCGGCAGGTAATCACGCTGGACGGGAAAGCTGCGGCCTGCGGAAATAATTACCGGCGCAGCGGGTAACAACGGGGAAAGGCGCGCGTTATCCAGCGTTGCGGACATGATAAGCAACCGCAAATCTTCTCGCAGCCCCTGTTGCACATCGAGCAACAGTGCCAGCGCCAAATCAGCCTGCAAACTGCGCTCGTGGAATTCATCGAGGATCACCAGCGAATAATCGCCAAGCTCGGGATCCTGCTGCACCATGCGCGTTAAAATCCCTTCTGTTACCACTTCAAGTCGGGTCTCGGCGCTGGTCTTTGATTCGGCACGCATGCGATAGCCGATAGTCTTGCCGGGCTGCTCATTAAGCTGTTGCGCCAAACGGTAAGCCACGCTTTTTGCCGCCAGCCTGCGGGGTTCGAGCAGCAAAATTTTTCCGGGGAAAATGTCCGCAGCAAGGATTTGCAAAGGCAACCAGGTTGATTTACCCGCGCCGGTCGGTGCATGGAGTAATACCTGCGGGGCATCTTGCAGCGCAGCAATAATTTCGTTGAGTACAACACCGACGGGCATTAAGGACACAGCTTCTCCAGAAGATTTCACATTGCAATAATCACTTTCAGGCCCGGCATTGTAATAGAAAAAATTGTCGTCGGGCGGGATGAATTGTAGCATCTAGCCTCGCCGCAGGTATCTGCTCACCTGCTGCGCCGTTAAGCTCAAGGAAAAACCATGTCTGAATCGCGTCGCCTGTTTTTTGCCCTCGCTCTGCCGCCTAAATTGCAGAAAAACGTTATCCAGTGGCGCGCAGACCATTTTGAAGCTGACGCCGGTCGCCCGGTTGTTGCAGCAAATCTGCACCTGACGCTGGCATTTCTTGGTGAGGTCAGCCAACAAAAAGAAACGGCGCTGCGCGAGATAGCCTCTCGAATTCAGTCACCTGCGTTTAGCCTAAAGCTTGACGATCTCGGTCACTGGCCACGTCCCGGCGTAGTTTGGCTGGGAACACGCCGCGCGCCGCTGCCGCTGCTGCAACTCGCGTCTTTACTGCGGTCACACGCCGCTCGCAACGGCTGCTATCAGTCAACACTGCCGTTTCACCCGCATGTTTCGCTGTTGCGCGGTGCGACACGTCCGGTTGCCCTGCCTGCCTCAACGCCACAATGGCAGTTGGATTCCACCGAGTTTTCCCTTTACGAGTCCCGCGTTCATCGGGGACGCACCCGCTATCAATGCCTGCAAAGCTGGGCACTGGTCGCGCCATCCGCCGAATAATCAGAGAACCGATTTGATGCAATTTTTTCCGCCGCTTCAACCGGCAACCCTTCTCAAACGTTACAAACGTTTTCTTGCCGACGTTGTTACGCCAGACGGCCGCGAATTAACCCTGCACTGTGCCAATACCGGTGCAATGACTGGCTGTGCGACACCCGGTGACACCGTCTGGTATTCCACCTCGGATAATCCAAAAAGAAAATACGCCCACAGCTGGGAGCTTTGCCAAACACAGGTTGGCGACTGGATCTGCGTCAACACCTTGCGCGCCAACCAACTGGTGCGTGAAGCCATCGAGCAACAGCGTATACCCGAATTATCCGGTTACAGTAAACTCAGCACAGAAGTGCGCTATGGCTCTGAAAATAGCCGTATAGACTTGTTATTACAGGCAGACCAACAACCTAACTGCTATATTGAAGTGAAATCTGTCACGCTGTTGCAAGAAGGACGCGGTTACTTTCCTGATGCTGTCACAGTGCGTGGTCAGAAGCATTTGCGTGAATTGCAGGCGATGGCTGAACAAGGCCAGCGAACGGTACTTTTTTTCGCTGTATTACATTCAGGCATTGAAACTGTCGCTGCGGCACACCATATTGATCCCCGCTACGCGCAATTATTAACGCTGGCGCAGCAACACGGTGTGGAAGTGATGTGTTATGGAGCCGAACTCTCTGCTCAGGGAATACAACTGACAGAGCGGTTACCGTTGGTTGTTGCTAGTCGATGAAAATGATGAATTAATTCGCTAGTGAGCTACCCGAATTGAAGTTGTCAGCAGCCTGATATCGTTGGGCGCGAATACGCTTTCCCTCACACGCTTGTCAATAGCCTGTGATGAATAATTGCCAACCTCGCCACCTTCTGGTATTTATAGCGGCCTGATTTTTTCCCCCCGTTGGGGATCGATAGTGCGTTATGTATGTAGGAGAAGCATCATGCAAGAAGGGCAAACCCGTAAAACCTCGTCCCTGAGCATTCTCGCCATCGCTGGGGTGGAGCCGTATCAAGAGAAGCCAGGCGAAGAGTACATGAATCGCGATCAGCTGACCCACTTCAAAAAAATTCTTGAAGCATGGCGCAATCAGCTCAGGG
This sequence comes from uncultured Gammaproteobacteria bacterium, assembly GCA_963747655.1. Classification (GTDB taxonomy): domain Bacteria; phylum Pseudomonadota; class Gammaproteobacteria; order Enterobacterales; family Enterobacteriaceae; genus Rouxiella. Next base: position 817,652 of record CAVVFS010000003.1, read on the forward strand.
ATGAAGTCGATCGTACCGTTACGCACATGCAGGAAGAAGCAGCGAATTTCCCTGATCCGGCAGACCGTGCCACTCAGGAAGAAGAGTTTAGCCTGGAACTGCGCAACCGTGACCGCGAACGTAAATTGATCAAAAAGATCGAGAAAACGTTGAAAAAAGCTGAAGACGAGGATTTCGGTTATTGTGAATCCTGTGGCGTAGAGATCGGCATCCGTCGTCTTGAAGCTCGTCCAACGGCTGATTTGTGCATCGACTGTAAAACACTGGCAGAAATCCGCGAAAAGCAGATGGCTGGTTAATACGCGAGAAATATGTTCAATTCATTGAAGTCTCCAAAAAGAGGCTTCATGAACAGAGAACATTATGCGGTGTGGCATTCTTTTTGATTATTCTTTATGGTCAATGGTGCCCACCGCCCTCTTCCCGATAAGATCCCTCGCTATGTCGACAATTCCCTATATTGGTCGTTTCGCCCCCTCGCCTTCAGGCGATCTTCATTTTGGTTCATTGATTGCCGCGCTCGGTAGCTATCTGCACGCCCGTTCTTTGGGTGGTCAATGGCACGTGCGTATCGACGATATTGATCCGCCGCGCGAAGTTCCCGGCAGTGCGAAAAGCATTTTGACCACGCTAGAACAATACGGGCTGGAGTGGGACGGTGAGGTCATTTGGCAATCGAAACGGCACGAGGCCTATCGTGAAACGCTAGACTGGCTGCATCAACAGGGCAAAAGCTATTATTGCACCTGTACTCGCCAGCGCGTTTCTCAGCTTGGCGGTACTTATGACGGCCACTGTCGCGCCGCCGGTCATGGCCCAGAGAATGCCGCAATCCGACTGGTGCAGACTCTGCCGGTTCACAGTTTCGACGACGAGCTGCAAGGCAAATTTACTGCCGACGCGGGCCTTGCCGAAGAAGACTTTATTATTCGCCGCCGTGACGGGCTGTTTGCTTATAATCTGGCAGTGGTGATTGATGACCATTTTCAGGGCGTGAATCACATTGTGCGCGGCGCAGACCTTATTGCCCCGACAGTTCGCCAGCTTTCGCTGTATCGTCATTTAGGACTGCCAGAACCGGGTTATGTCCATTTGCCGCTGGCAGTAAATGCCAAGGGTGACAAATTATCCAAGCAGAATCATGCCCCTGCTTTGCCCGCTGGCGATCCACGGCCGATTATCGTGCAAACCCTGCTATTTTTAGGACAATCTTTACCAGAATGCTGGCAGGATTTAACTTTACCTTTATTATTACGCTGGGCAGTGACGCATTGGTCGTTGAAAAAAGTTTCACGATCTGTGTCGATTCCTCAATAGGAATGGGATTCGGCATTCTCAAAGTAGCCCGTGTAAGCTATGATTAGCCGCTGTTTTCAAGTTGCGCCATTTTTATCCGACACTATCGAGGTGTACCATTTTTACCCGAGTAGCCAATTTTTGCCGTAAGGTGCTAGTTCGTGAAGATAAAGTCATCCGTGAAGAGACTCCGGTCCACGATGATAAAGGCCACCGCGATCCCGTCACTTCTCCTGAAGTTGAACACGTGAAGGCTAAAGCGCCTGAACAGCGTGAAAGACGCAGCCCGCAGCGCCAATCGCCGCGCGCGCAACAAGCACAGCAAAAACCTGTGAATAGGCCGAGCGAAGCTAAGTCGAGTGAAACCAAGTCGGGTGAAGCAAAGCCTGGCAACATGACCGTCATTCCTCGCGACGGCCACGATATTTCGCGTCGGGACATCAGCGACAACGCGCTGAAGGTGCTGTATCGCCTGAATAAATCAGGATACGAAGCTTACCTGGTCGGCGGCGGCGTGCGCGATTTGCTGCTGCACAAAAAACCTAAAGATTTCGATATTACAACCAACGCTACGCCTGAACAGGTTCGTAAACTGTTCCGCAACTGCCGTCTGGTTGGCCGTCGTTTCCGTCTGGCTCACGTGATGTTTGGTCCCGAAATTATCGAAGTGGCGACTTTCCGTGGTCATCACGAACAGGTTCAGGAATCCGACGATAAAAACCTTTCTCAGCAGGCCCAAAATGGCATGCTGCTGCGTGACAATATCTTTGGTTCGATTGAAGAAGATGCCCAGCGTCGCGACTTTACCATCAACAGCATGTACTACGGGATTTCCGACTTTACGCTGCGTGACTACACCGGCGGTCTGAAAGACTTGCAGGACGGCGTGATCCGTTTAATCGGTGATCCGGAAACTCGTTACCGCGAAGATCCGGTGCGTATGCTGCGTGCCGTGCGTTTTGCTGCCAAGCTGGATATGACCATCAGCCCAGAAACTGCCGAGCCGATCCCACAACTGGCCACGCTGTTGCAAGAGATCCCGCCGGCGCGCCTGTTTGAAGAGTCGTTGAAACTATTGCAAGCAGGTTATGGTTTTAGAACGGCTCAGCTGCTGCGTGAATATCAGCTGTTCCAGCCGCTGTTCCCGTTGATTGCTCGCCAGTTTACCGAGCGCGGCGACAGCCCGATGGAACGCATTCTGGATCAGGTATTGAAAAATACCGACCACCGCTTGCACAACGATATGCGCGTCAATCCGGCATTCCTGTTCGCAGCCATGCTGTGGTATCCGGTGATTGAACATGCGCAGAAACTGGCACAGGAAGGCGGACTGACCTATTACGATGCCTTCTCTCTGGCGATGAATGACGTGCTGGATGAACAGTGCCGCTCGCTGGCTATCCCGAAACGCATCACCACGCTGGTTCGCGATATCTGGGCATTGCAGCTGCGCCTGTCTCGCCGCCAGGGCAAGCGTGCGCACAAACTGATGGAGCATCCTAAGTTCCGTGCCGCGTTTGATCTGCTGGCATTGCGCGCCGACGTTGAACAACATCGCGAACTGCAAAGTCTGACCCAATGGTGGAGCGAGTTCCAGGAAGCGACGCCAGCCTCGCAGAAAAACATGCTGGGAACGCTGGGCGATGATGCACCACCGCGCCGTAATCGTACTCGCCGCCCTCGCAAACGCGTACCTCGCTCGGGCAGCGGTCAATGATTCGTGTCTATATTGCGCTTGGCAGTAATCTTGCCAAGCCTTTAGATCAGGTAAACTGTGCGCTGGAAGCGCTGGCGCATTTACCTCGCACCCGCCTGGTACAAACTTCTTCGTTTTATCGCAGCAAACCGCTTGGCCCACAGGATCAACCCGATTTCCTCAATGCCGTAGTGGCATTGGACACTCTGCTTCCTGCACATGAGTTGCTCGACGGCACGCAGTCTATCGAGCTGAATCAGGGCCGCGTGCGTAAAGCCGAACGTTGGGGGCCGCGCACGCTGGATCTCGACATGCTGCTGTACGGCGATGAAATTATTGGCACTGATCGCCTGACCGTGCCGCACTACGACATGAAAAACCGCGAGTTTATGCTGTATCCGCTGGCTGAAATCGTTCCAGATTTAGTCTTCCCCGACGGCGAAACCTTGCAAGCATTGCTTAAGCACGTGCCAGTCAACGGCCTGACGCGCTGGTAAACATACCCAATACTAAATCCCTTGCATGGGTCGTGCCGAGGACTCAAACGGCAGGTATTGATAAAGCCAGGTTTCTGAAAGTGCTTCATCTCCCTGCTTGAGATACAGCCTCAGCTCGACCGGTTCTTTGCCTTCACTGTGTAGATTAAAGAACGCGCGCCAAACGTTTTTGTCTCCCGGCGATCTCTCGACTTTGATTCCATCAAAAGTGCCGCGTGATGCCGAAAGTACAGCCTCAATTTTTGCGTCAGCAGGCAAGTGGCTTAACGGCCCGCCGCTAAATTCCACTACAAACTTGCGAACGCCTGACGTGGGATAAGCACCGGGATTACCGCCCCGACCTAATCGTGTCGCGCCACAGCGTGCCAGCGGTGAGGGATAAGGCTGATCCGCCAGCCAATGCAGACGATAACTGAATTGATATTCGCTGCCTGCCAGTGCAGGCTGTTTCGGCACCCACATCGCAATAATGTTATCGAAGATCTCATCGTCGGTCGGGATCTCCACCAGCTGTACGGCACCTTCGCCCCATTGCCCTTTAGGTTCGACCCAAAGATCAGGACGCCGTTCGTAACCTACCGCTCCCAGATAACTCGCAAAATCGCGTTCTTTCTGAAGCAGCCCAAAACCGCGCGGATTATTGTCTGCAAAGCTGGAAACCATCACCTGTAAGGGATTATTGAGCGGTCGCCAGATATGTTCCCCGTTACCGGTCCATAGAGCCAGTCCGTCGGAGTCATGCACTTCAGGCCGCCAGTCCGAAGCCGATCCTTTTGCAATCTTGGAAAACCAGTACATCGAAGTCCCTGGCGCTATCCCAAAACGGCCAACGTCGCGTCGCAAAAACAGCGAGCAGTCAACATCCATGACGACGCCTTTGGTGCGCTGCAAAACAAAACGATAAGCGCCACAGAGACTTAGCCCATCGAGTAACGCATAAACGGTTATTTGATCGCTGTCAGCAACAGGAGTTTCGAACCAAAAATGAGTGAAATTTGGAAACTCCTCAGGCGTGTTGCCCTGCACGGTATTAATCGCAATGCCGCGCGCCGAGAGGCCGAACTGATCCAGTTCTCCCACCGCACGAAAATACGATGCGCCAAGAAAGGACACCCAGTCTTTTTCTGAATTGTTCTTAAGCACCTGCTGGCTGTCTAAAACTCTGAAACCGGTAAATACTTCTCCTTTAATCTCGGGCAGTACGCCGCCTTTATTATCCGGAAAGCTAAAATAGCTGATGTTCTGGACTATCTCACGGGCATTATTGTTCTCGACCACAGACATTTTTACCGTGGTGTTGTGCAAACCGCTGACGCTGAAAAAGGTGACTGGAAATCTGGCTTTGCCCTTTGAAAACAGCGCGTAGTCAGGCTTATAAATGATTTTTCGATAGACGTCATAATTGATGTTAGCCAACGCTTTTGCATCAACGGCGTGTGGAGGAATATAGGCGCTTTGAGCGAGTTTTTTTGCTTGTTGAATGAGTCCGTCATAAGTAAACGGCTCGGCGGCGGAAAAGGTTAATTTTTGTGCGGCAAAGGCCTCTGGCGTAATACCGATGGCCGCCAGAGCCAGTGAGAAAGAGGTATAGGTCAGCAAGTCACGTCGTGTAACCATATAAATATCATTCCCTGAGTGAAGATAAGCTAATTAAATTCAAGCCGCCGCTAAATCAATCTGTATAAACGGTAAGCTTAATCCTAGCAGAACCTTCAGAAACTAAGTTTGACCTCTACTCCAGCTTCGGCGGTACCGATGTCCTTATTACTAAAGATAACGCGAATACCGTGCAACTGGGCGATTCGCATAACAATCGAGACTCCCAATCCGCTGCCGGTTTGCTCCTGACCCGGAGGACGATAAAAACGCTCTCCAAGCCGCTGCAAATGCTCCTCGCTGAAACCCGGCCCACTGTTTTTAATACTGATACCCCATTGATTTAGCGTTAAATAAACCTGACTCCCCGCGGGCGAGTAGCGGATCGCGTTATCCAGCAGGTTGCGCAGCAACAGCGATAAAAGCAGGGGTTCGCCACGAATCGACGCCGGTTTCCCTTTCTTGTCCAGCACCAGTTCAACGCCACGACGATGCGCGGAGGCATCCTGCTCGATAAGCGCCTGAGTCGCCAGTTCGCTCCAGTCAATCGGCGACAGTTCATCCAGCGCGGTAAAAGATTCCAGGCGCGAAAGGGTCAGCAGCTGATCCACCAGACGCGTTGCACGGTCGATGCTGGTCGTCAGATTTCCAACCGCCCGTTGCCGCACCTCGGCATCATCTCCCACCAGTTGAACGACCTCTGTCTGTACTCGTAACGCCGCCAGGGGGCTTCGCAGCTCGTGAGCCGCGTCAGAGGTAAAACGACGTTCACGCACCAGCATTTCCTGCGTGCGGGCAAACAACGCATTCAATGACTGCACCAGAGGCAACACCTCGCCGGGAACTTTGTGCACTGAAATAGGCTGCAATTCGTCTGCCGCGCGGTGCTGTAAATCATTGGCAACCCGGCGCAGTGGACGCAATTCAACGCTCAGCATCACTACCATCGCGACCATCAATAAGGGCAGCGATGCAAGCCACGGCCACAGCTGACCCGAAACCATGTCCCACGCCATATCACTGCGATAGTCATACTCTTGCCCGACAGCAATGCGGTAACGTCCATCAGGCGAAGTCAGCCAGAGCATACGCCAGCTGTCATCGTCATCCCTGAGTTCGGCATCAATAAAGCCGTGGGCATTGCGATTAAAAATGATCCCTTTGCCACGCTCGCCGTCGTTAAGCAACATATGCCCTTGGGGATCAAAAATGGCAAAGGTCAGCGCATCAGCATCGGTATGGCCGCGATGGCGTTTATCCAGCAAACGTTTGTTGTCCGGCAGCAAAGGATTTTTTCTGTCGAGCAGCTGATCGCCAAGCCCGGCGGTCGTCAGCCTTTTGGCAAACAACATTTGCTGCGTGTCGAAGACTTCATTGATCTTGTGGCGAGTTTGCTGCCACGCCACGCTGCTGGCAATGGTCCAGGTAATCAGGGCCAGCGCGGCAAACAGCAGGATCAAACGAGCACGAAGGCTGAGGCTGTCAAACCACTGGCGCAATCGGCCAAAGGCAGGCCGCATTTTTCTCATCACAAAATGACTCATCAGGGAAAAATTCTTCACAGCTTTTCATCGCCCAATACATAGCCGACGCCGTGAACGGTACGGATAAATCCGCTGCCCAACTTGCGACGCAGATGATGAATATGCACCTCAACGGCGTTGCTGCTGACCTCTTGATCCCAGCTGTAGAGTTTTTCCTCTATCAATTGACGTTGCAGCACGCGGTTTTTATTGCGCAAAAATAGCTCCATCAAGGAGACTTCACGCGAGGTTAACACCACTGGATAACCGTTGAGGCTGACACTGCGAGCGGCCGGATCGAACTCGATATCACCGTGGTTAATTTTGGGCGTAACCTGACCATGACGCCTGCGGATCAATGCCTCTAACCTGGCTGCGACTTCCACCAATGCAAAGGGTTTGCAGAGATAGTCATCGGCTCCAGCCTGCAAACCACTGACCCGCTGCTCCAGCGCATCGCGGGCAGTGAGCACCAGCACTGGGGTATCGCGCCCTTCCTGACGCCACTGGCGCAGCAGCTCCATGCCATCAAGTCCCGGTAAACTCAGGTCGAGGATCACCGCATCATAAGGCGCGCTGTTAAGAGCCGTCTTGCCGGTGATTCCATCATTGAACCAGTCGAGTGTAAATCCCAGGCGCGTAAGACCTACTTTGATACCGTCGCCAATCATCTTGTCGTCTTCAATCAATAAAATCCGCATAGCCTGCCCTTGAATTTGATTACCGCGCTGAATGTCTCTTTGAATCAGTATAATCGAGTCGTATTAAGTGGTTCTTAAGTTGTGCGGCATCTCTCAACTCCCTTAAACAGCCAGAAACGGACTACGTGATCGAGTGGCGTTCCAGTAGAATAGTTGCCGGGTTATTTCGAAGTTTAAAGTTGAGAAATTACGATGAAAGCTACAACCATGAGTCAACTGCGCCAATGGAAGCAGGAAAAACATAAATTTGCGACCATTACCGCCTACGATGCCAGTTTTGCCCAACTCTTTGCCGAGAACGGTATTCCAGTGATGCTGATAGGCGACTCACTGGGGATGGTGGTGCAGGGGCAGGATTCTACGCTTCCGGTTACGCTTGAAGATATTGCTTACCACACTCGCTGCGTTCGTCGCGGTGCGCCAAAGGCGTTGCTGCTTTCTGATCTGCCCTTTATGACTTATGCCACGCCGGAGCAAACCTTCGACAGCGCCGCTCAGCTGATGCGCGCCGGAGCCAATATGGTCAAACTCGAGGGAGGAAGCTGGCTGTGCGAAACGGTGGCGATGCTGACCGAACGTGCCGTGCCAGTGTGCGGACATTTAGGCTTGACGCCTCAGTCAGTAAATATCTTCGGCGGTTACAAGGTTCAGGGTCGCGGTGAAGTCGCGGCTAATCAGCTGCTGCAAGATGCTCTGGCGCTGGAAAAAGCCGGCATGCAACTGCTGGTGCTTGAATGCGTACCGGTCGAACTGGCTCGCCGTGTGACCGAAGAGCTGACCATTCCAGTGATTGGTATCGGCGCTGGCAATGCTACCGATGGCCAGATTCTGGTGATGCACGACGCGTTCGGTATTACCGGCGGACATATTCCTAAATTTGCCAAAGACTTTCTGGCCGAAGCCGGTGACATTCGTGATGCCGTGCGCTTGTACGTCAAAGAGGTTGAGGAAGGCGCGTACCCAGGTCTTGAACACAGTTTTCAGTAAACAGCTGGCAATCCAGATAGAGGCATTATTGTGTTAATCATTGAAACTATCCCGCTGCTGCGTCATGAGATTCGCCTATTCAAGCAGAACAATAAGCGCATTGCGCTAGTACCGACGATGGGCAATTTACATCAGGGTCACATGACGCTGGTTGATGAAGCCAGGGCGCGAGGCGATATTGTCGTCGTCAGCATCTTTGTGAATCCGATGCAGTTTGAACGAGCTGACGACCTCGATCGTTATCCGCGTACCTTGCAGGAAGACTGCGAGAAGCTGAACAAGCGCGGCGTTGATCTGGTATTTGCGCCCGTTCCCACCGAAGTTTACCCGAAAGGACTGGCTGCACAGACTCAGGTTGACGTGCCAGGGCTGTCGACCATTCTTGAAGGTGCCAGCCGACCGGGGCATTTCCGTGGTGTCTCCACTATCGTCAGCAAATTGTTCAATCTGGTGCAGCCAGACGTCGCCTGTTTTGGTCAAAAAGACTATCAACAGCTGGCGCTGATCCGCGCAATGGTAGAAGATATGGGCTACGATCTTGAGATTATCGGCGTACCAACCGTGCGTGCCAAAGATGGTCTGGCGCTTAGCTCACGCAATGGCTATCTGACCAGCGAAGAGCGTAAAATCGCACCTCAGTTGGCAAAAATCATGAACCAGCTAGCAACCCGACTGACACAGGGTGAACGACATGTCGAAGATCTGCTGGTAGATTGCGCCGAACAGCTGCGTGCCGCGGGTTTCACACCGGATGAGCTGTTTATCCGTGATGCAAAAACCTTGCAAGACTTGTCAGTCGACAGCACCTCGGCAGTCATCCTGATGGCCGCGTGGCTGGGCAAAGCCCGCCTGATTGACAATCAGGAAGTTGATTTAACCGTTTAAATAACGCATTCATTTTCGAACTCATTTAAGTCACAGCTAGGCGGCAAATGAAAGAATCCCGTTGAGCTGACTCAAGTCAGTGATACGGGTGAGTGAGAGCAGCCAACAACGCTGTGGCTCAAATGAGGAAGAGGGAGAGGTATGGTACGTACAATGCTGCAGGGTAAATTACATCGCGTCCACGTGACACATGCTGATTTACACTATGAAGGTTCTTGCGCTATCGATCAGGATTTCCTTGATGCTTCGGGGATCCTGGAATACGAAGCTATCGATATTTATAACGTGACCAACGGTAAGCGTTTCTCTACCTATGCTATTGCGGCCGAACGCGGTTCGCGGATTATTTCAGTAAACGGTGCTGCTGCTCACTGCGCCAGCGTTGATGACCTGCTGATCATTTGCTCCTACGTGCAAATGTCAGATGCCGAAGCCCGTCAGCATAAGCCAAACGTGGCCTATTTTGAAGGTAGCAACCAATTAAAGCGCACGGCTAAAGCGGTGCCGGTTCAGGTTGCCTGATCGCCATTATCTGCTAGTCACTAAAGGAAACGGGAGCTGAGGCTCCTGTTTTTTTGCTCCTAAAGCTGATTCCTTACTCTTTGGTATCCCCCTTTCCTGCTTTGCCATTTTTCTGCTTTTTAAACACTTTTAAGTTCATAGTCTGGAAAATAGAGATTTGATAGCTTTTAAATCGCTTTAAAAATATCCATATTTTCTATTACAAGAAAGGGCTATTGGCATGAAGTTATTTCGACAATTAAGTCGTGGTTTATCTTTATTTTTTCTAGGGATTGCAGTCATTATTGGTGCGGCGCAGGCAGAAACCGTCACACCACATCGGGGAGGCACTTTAACCCTTATCTTACCCAGCGAACCCTCTGCATTGGTGGCAATAGCCACGGTAGCGCAGCCGGTTATTGCGGTAAGTGCCAAGGTAACAGAAGGCCTGCTGACCTATGATTACAACCTGAATCCCTTGCCGCAGCTGGCAACTTCCTGGGAAATCAGCCCCGACGGTTTGCAATACACTTTTCATCTGCGTAAAGGCGTGAAATGGACTGACGGCAAGCCCTTCACCTCGGCAGATGTCGCCTTTTCTATTAATTTGCTGAAAAAAACGCATCCACGCGCCAAGGCGACCTTTGCCAACGTCGAATCGATCGCGACGCCAGATCCCCTCACTGCGGTGTTTAAACTCAGTAATCCAGCACCTTATCTGATCCGCGCGTTTGCGGCCGGTGAAACGCCGATTGTGCCGGAACATATTTATGCCAACACCGATCCGCTGAAAAATGAAAATAATAATCATCCTATCGGAACCGGGCCTTATATCTTTGAGAAATGGGTACGCGGCAGCTATATCATTTACAAACGTAATCCGAATTATTGGGACCAGCCGAAGCCTTACGTCGACCAACTGATCGTCAAGTTTTCAACCGATCCAGTCGTGCGCTCGCTGGATCTGCAAACCGGTCAGGCGGATTTGGGTTATCGTACTCCGGTTGCGCTCAGCGAGTTGAAAACCTTGCAGAAAAAGCCCGATCTGGTTTTTGGTTATCAAGGTTATAACTACAACTACAGCGTGGCGTCGATCTATTTCAACCTTGACGATAAGGTGTTTAAAGATATTCGCGTGCGTCAGGCCATTGCTCACGCCATTAATCGTGCAGCTTTGCTAAAAGTCGTGTATTTCGGCTATGCAACGCCAACCGAATCGCCTATTGCACCGGGCCTGAAAGCCTTCCATAGCGCCACGCCATCGCCGTATCAGTATGATCTGGCCGCCGCAAACAAGCTGCTCGATGAAGCAGGATACAAAAAAGGCAGCGACGGTGTTCGCCTGCGTGTGACGCTGGACTACAACACCTTTGACGATACCTTCCAACGCAATGCCGAATTTGTCCGCTCGGCGCTGAGCAGAATTGGTATCGCAGTCACGCTGCGTTCTCAGGATATTTCAACTTATGCCGAACGCGTGTTTACCCATCGTGATTTCCAGTTCTCCATCGACCAATACGCCAATCTGTATGATCCAACCGCGGGCGTGCAGCGCCTTTACTGGTCTAAAAATTATCGTCCGGGCGTGCCGTGGACCAACATTTCCCACTATATCAATCCGCAGGTCGATAAAGTGCTGGAAGCCGCGCAAACGGAAAATGATGCCCAGAAACGTATCGCCGACTTTAAGCAATTCCAGGACACCGTGCAGCACGACGTGCCTGATATCCCATTAGCGTCGCCACAGTTTATTACCATCGCCAACAAACGAGTTCATGACAGCTCGCCAACCGCTGACGGTATCGAAGGCAATCTTTCAACGGTTTGGGTCGATCCAAAACCTTAACCCGCAATCGTGGAGCAGAATTTGATGAGCCAGAATAAGGTCGGCAGCAAGCCAGCCACTCTCGGAATTTTGATGGTAAAAACGCATTTTCGTCGCTATCAGGGCGATATCGGCAATCCGCACACCTGGCCCTTTCCGGTGCGCTACAAAGTGGTCGAGGAAGCTATTCCGCAGCGGATGGGCCACCTGGGAGAACATGATTTGCTGGAGCCGTTCAAACGCGCCGCGCAGGAGCTGATTAACGAGGGTGTCGATGGGCTGACCACCAGTTGTGGTTACCTGTCGTGGTATCAGCAGGAACTGGCAGCGTGGTCGCCGGTGCCGGTAGTGACGAGCAGCCTGTTGCAATACGTCACGGTGCGTCAGTTGCTCCCGGCCAATAAGCAGCCACTGATTTTGACCTACGATGCGAGCACGTTGAAAGCCGAATATTTGACGCGCGTTGGCATCCCGGCCGACGCCGCCGTTGCGGGCATGCCTGCGCATTCGGAGTTTGTGCGCTCAATTCGTGACGGCGATAGCTCGGTAAGCTGGCAAACGCTGGCCGATGAGGTGCTGACTACCGCGGAAAATGCCCTGAAAAAGTTTCCGAATACCGGTGCATTAGTGCTGGAATGCACCAATCTTGCGCCTTTCAGCGCGCTGTTGCAGGCACGTTTTAATCTGCCGGTTTACGACACGGTAACGCTGGTGAAAAGTTTCTATGCGGCGCTGCGTCCTTCATATTGGGACGGTGGACAACAATGGAATCTTTAAGCCGCATTTTTTCCGCGTTAGGCCGGGCGCTGTTGCAGGCAATACCGGCCGCGCTTGGGATCGTGCTGGTGGTGTTTCTGTTTTTGCAGCTGTTACCCGGCGACGCGGTTGACGTGATGGCAAGCCAGTCCGGCAGTGCCACGGCGGAAAACATGGCCTGGTTACGCTCGGAGTACGGCCTGGATAAACCGGTGTTGTTTCAGTTCTACAACTACCTCACGCATCTGGCGCACTTCAATCTGGGCTATTCCCCGCGATACGGCACTGACGTGAGCTCGTTAATCCTGTCACGCCTGCCCAATACGCTGCTGCTTATGCTGCTGGCGCAGGTTGTAGCGCTGATTGTGGGGATAAGCTTCGGGGTTATCATGGCTGTCTGGGCCAATAAATGGCCGGACCGTCTGTTAACCGTATTTAACCTGCTGCTGTATTCCCTGCCCGGCTTCTGGATGGGACTGGTTATCCTGCTACTGTTCTCGGTGCATCTCGGCTGGTTGCCTAGCGGTGGCAGCCAAACTATCGGCGCGAATCTCACTGGTTGGGCGGCGCTGGCCGATACTCTGCGCCACGCGGTGCTTCCGGTATTGGCATTGAGCAGCTATTTCATTGCAATTTATGCCCGACTGACGCGTAGCGCGATGCTGGAAATTGCCACTCAGGATTTTGTCCGCACGGCTCACGCGAAAGGCCTGCATCCGCGCAGCATCGCAGTGCGTCACGTATTGCGCTGTGCCTTGATGCCCGTCACCACGGTCGCCGGGATGTATTTCGGCAACCTGCTGGGCGGTGCGGCGGTCATCGAAACCGTGTTCAACTGGCCGGGTTTAGGCAGTCTGGCGATGGAGGCGATTGTCGCGCGTGATTTCAATGTAGTGCTTGGCGTGCTGCTGCTGTCAGCGTTTTTGGTGGTCATCGTCAACATCGTGGTTGACGTGCTGCAAAGCTGGCTTGACCCGCGGATTGAGGGCAAAAAATGAAAACGGCTGACCCATTAAACGTAAGCGGCATCATGCTGAAACCGGCCGGTCGCTCAACATGGCGGCGTTTCTGGCGTTCGCTGGAGGCGGTGGTTGGCAGCGTATTGCTGTTAATTATTTTTCTGATGGCCGCGACGGCCTCGTGGCTGTTTCCGGGCGATCCACTGGACATGGTCGCGCAACCCTTTTTATGGCCGGGTGACGATCCTGCGTATCCGCTAGGCACCGACTCGCTGGGCCGCGATGTCGCTTCCGGCATTTTCCACGGCGCGCAGGTGTCATTGCAGATTGGCTTTAGTGCCGTGTTAGTCAGCTTGTTAATTGGCGTTATTGCCGGAGCCAGCGCGGGTTATTTCGGCGGCTGGCTTGATAAGGCCGTCACTCGTTTGGCCGAACTGTTCCAGACTTTCCCATCGTTTCTGCTGGTCGTTGTGCTGGTAGTGATTGGGCAGCCGACTGTCACCTATATTTCTTTTGCCATCGGACTGGCCTCATGGCCGATGATTGCGCGTCTGGTGCGTGCCGAGTATCGCCAGTTGAGGTCACTGGATTTTGTGCTGGCGGCGCAGAGTCTGGGCTATAGCCATCTGCGGATCATCTTCCGCGAGCTGCTGCCTAATGTTTTGCCCTCACTTGTCGTGACCGTTTCCGTGCTAATGGCCTCTTCAATCCTCACCGAATCTTCACTGGCTTTCTTAGGTTTCAGCGACCCTAACCGAATTAGCTGGGGCAGCATGATTGGCGACGGGCGTCAGTCGTTACAGAACGCCTGGTATCTGGCGGTGATCCCCGGCGCGGCGCTGGCAGTCACTATTCTGGCTCTGAATCTGCTGGGCGATGCACTCAATGACCTGCTTAATCCACGCCGCAAGGAGAATTGACTGATGGCTTCACTTCTCGAATATAAAGATTTCAGCGTGCAGTTTGGCGATCGTTCCGTGGTTCGCCATCTTAATCTCTCTGTACGCGCTGGCGAGTTTATGGCTTTGGTTGGGGAATCCGGCTGTGGAAAATCGATAACTGCCCTTTCGACCATGCGCCTGGCACCCGATAACGCGCGGCTTTCTGGTGAGATCCTCTATCAGGGCAGCAACCTTTTGTCGCTGTCTGATAGCGCGATTCGTCAACGGCGCGGCAAAGATATCGCGATGATCTTTCAGGAGCCTATGACCTCGCTGAATCCGGTGCTAACCATCGGCCAGCAGATTATCGAAACGCTGCGCCTGCATCTGGGTTTGTCGGCGGCGGCGGCTCGAACACGCGCTATCGAACTGCTGCAACTGGTTAATATCCCTCATGCAAACCAGCGAGTGGATGATTATGCGCACCATCTTTCTGGTGGCCAGCGTCAGCGAGTGATGATTGCCATGGCGGTGGCCTGCGAACCAAAACTGCTGATTGCCGATGAGCCAACGACCGCGCTGGACGTCACGGTGCAAATGCAGATCCTCTCGCTGCTAGACAAACTGCGTCAGGAATTGGGCATGGGCGTGCTGTTTATCACCCACGATCTCGGCCTGGTGGAACAGCGTGCCGATCGCGTAGCGGTCATGTATCAGGGCGAAAAAGTCGAGGAAGCCAGCAAAACAGCGCTGTTTCAGAATCCGCAACACGCTTACAGTCAGGGGCTTTTAGCGGCCTCGCTGCACGGTAGCAACACGCCTCATTATCGCTCCAGCCGACTGACCGAAATTGTTCACCATGCGGATGCACCGCCGACGCTTTACATCCCACCGGTTAGTGAGATTCGCCCGTTCCATTGCGCAGATAACCCATTGCTGGAACTGAAAAATGTCAGTTTTCACTATCCTTCAGCGAGTGCGCAGGTGCCCTCGGTTAATGACGTTTCGCTGGAGATTATGCCGGGAGAAACGCTGGGGCTGGTGGGGGAATCAGGCTGCGGAAAATCAACGCTGTCGAAGCTTATCCTGCGCCTGCTCTCTGCGCAGAAAGGGCAAATTCTCTTCGACGGCGAGGACATTACTCGTCACTCTTCGTCGCAGCTTGCCCCACTGAGACGCCGGGTGCAGATGGTGTTTCAGGATCCTTATGCGTCGCTTAATCCTAGGCACACCGTCGGCGAAATTCTCAAAACGCCGCTGCGAGTGCATCGTCTCGGCGAGCGAGCTTCTCACCACAAAGCGGTGCTGAAGATTTTGGATCAGGTCGGTTTGCCTGCCAATGCCATCGAACGCTATCCGCACGAGTTTTCTGGCGGTCAGCGCCAGCGCATTGGTATTGCCCGAGCACTTATCGTTGATCCACAGCTGATTATTTGTGATGAACCCGTGTCGGCGCTGGATGTGTCAGTACAGGCACAGATTTTGAATCTGCTGGTGGATTTAAAACAGGAGCGGCAGCTGTCCTTGCTGTTTATCTCACATGATTTGGCCGTGGTGCGCTATATCGCCGATCGGGTGATGGTGATGTATCAGGGGCAATCGGTGGAGCAAGGAAGTCATCAGCAGATTTGGCAGCATCCACAGCATCCTTACACGCGACAGTTATTGCAGGCCATTAGCAGTGATGTTGAAGAAGGATTACTGACCGGGGCGTGATTCCCCTTCCTCTGCTCAGATAAACTGAACCCCCGAATTTGAATTTTTTCATCCTCATTCGGGGGTTCAGTTCAAAGCAGTGCGGGCACTTAAACACTCTGGCTGACATCAGATCCAGAGTCTTGGAATGTCTCGCTTTTAGCTTCTCAGCCCGCGGCCGCGTTCAATCAGATACCAGGCAAGCAGATAGAACGCCACAATAAACGCCACAAGCACCGCCATAGTAAACGCCAATGGCACGTCGGAAATCCCCAGGAAACCGTAACGGAAACCGCTGATCATATAGACGATCGGGTTCAGCTTAGATATCGCCTGCCAAATCGGTGGCAAGAGGGTTAACGAGTAGAACACGCCGCCGAGATAGGTCAGCGGAGTCAGCACGAAGGTCGGGATCAGGCTGATATCATCAAAAGAAGTCGCAAATACGGCGTTCAGCAAACCGCCGAGCGAGAACAGAATCGAGGTCAGCAACAGCGTTAGCGCAATAACCCACCAGGAGTTAATGGTCAGATGCACAAAGAACAGCGAGATAATGGTGACCAGAATCCCCACGCAGATACCGCGCGCCACGCCACCGCCAACGTAACCGGCGATCACCACGTGAGTCGGAACCGGTGCAACCAGCAGCTCTTCAATGTTGCGCTGGAATTTGGCACTGAAAAACGACGAGGCGACGTTGGCATACGAGTTGGTGATCACCGACATCATGATAAGGCCCGGCACGATAAACTGCATGTAAGTAAAACCGTGCATATTGCCGATACGTGAACCGATTAGATTACCGAAAATCACAAAATACAAAGACATAGTGATCACCGGCGGGACCAGGGTTTGCACCCAGATGCGGCCAAAGCGGTTGATCTCTTTCATCCAGATACTTTTTAGTGCCACCCAATAAAGTTGCGACATTATTTTTTACCCTCACTGCCATTTACCAGGGTGACAAACAGCTCTTCTAAACGGTTGGCTTTATTGCGCATGCTCAAAACCTGCACGCCCTGCTTACTCAGTTGGCTAAACAGTGAATTAAGGCCCTGTTCACGCATCACTTCTACTTCCAGCGTTGAGGTGTCGAGCAGAGTATTGTGATAACCCTCAAGCTTTGGAATAGCGCTTTTCGGCGCAAGATCCAGTACGAAAGTTTCAGATTTCAGCTTCGACAGCAGCGACTTCATCGAGGTGTTTTCCACCAACTCACCGCCCTGAATAATGCCAATATTACGGCACAGCATCTCGGCTTCTTCGAGATAATGGGTGGTGAGAATAATGGTGGTGCCCTGCACGTTTAGCTCTTTCAGGAAGCCCCACATCGAGCGACGCAGCTCGATATCAACACCCGCGGTTGGCTCATCGAGGATCAACAGTTTCGGCTCGTGCATCAGCGCGCGGGCTATCATCAATCGGCGTTTCATTCCGCCTGACAGCATGCGTGAACGCTCGTTGCGCTTGCCCCACAAGTCGAGCTGGGTCAGGTATTTTTCCGCGCGTGAAAGGGCATCGGAACGCTTCACGCCGTAGTAACCGGCCTGATTGACCACTACCTGCATCACGGTTTCGAAAGGGTTGAAGTTAAATTCTTGAGGGACCAGCCCGAGCTGGCGTTTCGCGTTAACAATATCCGTGTCGATGTCGTAACCAAAAACCCGAACCTTTCCGGCAGACTTGTTTACCAGTGAGCTGATAATGCCTATCGTGGTGGATTTTCCGGCCCCGTTAGGACCGAGCAGTGCATAGAAATCGCCAGCTTCAACACGCAAATCAATCCCGCGTAAAGCCTGTACACCGCCTGCGTAGGTTTTGGTTAACTTCTCCAGTTCTAAAGCGTATGTCATAAGTGAAGTCTTGCCTTGTTTATCAATGTATTGTTTTCTCTAGAATCGTATAGGTTAAGCAGAACCCTTGTGATTTTCCTCAGAGTTGACCTATATTACTCCAACGTAGACGCTTTCTTACAGGCTATTAACTTTCATGAAAGATATTGAAACCCTGATTAGTAACAACGCAGTCTGGTCAAAAATAATGGAAGAGGAAGATCCTGGCTTTTTCGAACGCCTCTCTCTTGCTCAAAAACCGCGTTTTCTGTGGATTGGTTGTTCCGACAGCCGCGTTCCCGCAGAACGTTTGACCGGCCTTGAACCCGGCGAACTTTTCGTTCACCGCAACGTAGCCAATCTGGTTATCCACACTGACCTTAACTGCCTGTCCGTTGTGCAATACGCCATCGACGTGCTAGAAGTTGAACACGTAATTATCTGTGGCCACCACGGCTGCGGCGGCGTGAAGGCGGCGATTGAAAACCCTGAATTGGGATTAATCGACAACTGGCTGCTGCACATCCGTGATATTTATTTCAAACACGGGCATGCGCTTAGCGAACTTGAGCCAGATGAACGTCTGAACAAACTCTGTGAGCTGAACGTGGCGGAACAGGTTTATAACCTGGGCCACTCCACCGTGATGCGCAGCGCCTGGCAACGTGGTCAAAAAATCACTATCCACGGCTGGGTCTATGGACTTCAGGACGGACTGTTGCGTGACCTGAATATGGCCTCGACCAGTCGCGAAGAGCTAGAGCAGCGCTATCATCGTGGCGTAGCTTCATTGATTGAGCAGTCGAAATAACGACTGATTAATCCGCTCGCGCGCAGTAATAATAACGCCCCGGACTATACAATAGTTCGGGGCGTTTTACGTTTCAGGATGTGCGCTGACTAAAATTTGAGCACCGCCCGGGTCAGAAGTGGCTAAATCTGGTAGCGAAAGCTTACTCTTCGAGCATCGTGACCTTGCCGACATAGGGCAGATGGCGATAGCGCTGAGCATAGTCGATACCGTAACCGACCACGAACTCGTCTGGGATACTGAATCCGACATACTCGACGGCCACGTCTACTTCACGGCGTGAAGGTTTATCGAGCAGCGTACAAATAGCCAGAGATTTTGGGCCGCGCAGTTGGAACAGCTCGCGCACTTTGCTCAATGTGTTGCCGGAATCAATAATATCTTCGACGATTAACACATCTTTGCCGCGAATGTCTTCATCCAGGTCTTTCAGGATCTTCACGTCACGCGTGGTGGACATGCCATTGCCGTAGCTCGAGGCAGTCATAAAATCGACTTCATGCGGAACATCGATAGCACGGCACAGGTCGGCCATAAACATAAACGATCCACGTAACAGCCCGACCAGAACCATTTCACTGCCGCTGTCGCGATAGTGCTCGGTTATCTCACGGCCCAACTCGGCAATACGGGTTTTTACTTCCTGTTCGGAAATCATTACGTCTACAGTGTGTTTCATATCAAGCCTGGCTACCTAAAAATAAAATGAGTCCTGCCACCCTTATAATTGAATGACAGTCTTTGTCGCAGCGTGAGTATATCAAATAATGTTGCGCAACAAGAACTCCAATTCCCTGGCCGGATCTTGTGAGTTAAGGCCAGGCAGTTAAGCGACGGTGAAGCTAGTCATCATGCCCGTATCTTCGTGCTCGAGGAGATGACAGTGCGCCATATAGGCATGCTGCTTATCGGCGAGATGATCAAAACGTACCAGCACCTCGCTGCGCCCTCCTTCAACTCGCACGGTATCTTTCCAGCCCTGACGATGCTGCGCTACCGGTTGCCCATTTTCTGAAAGGATTCGGAACTGAGTGCCGTGGATATGGAAAGGATGCAGCATCATGTCGCCCTCACCCGAGATGGTCCATTTCTCGTATTGGCCTTGCCTGACCGCAAACGCCGGATGATACATATCGTAGGCTTTGCCATTAATTTTATTCGCAGTCATCAAGTCAAAATGTGCGGCCTGCTGCGCCGTCTCCATACCCGACATGTTCATACCCTGATGACTTCCCGCCGACATCCCCGGCATTGACGCCATTTTGCTATCACTGCTATTACTGCCATGACTGCCGTGATCCATGCTCATACCCGCCATCGCGCCGTGCCCGTAACGCTGCATTAGAGCCTGCATCCCCTGCTGGTCAAGCTGTGGGTCCATCATCAGTTGCAGCCAACGAGTCGGAATTCCCTGCTGGGAAGGCAACGGCGGCAAAGCAATCAGCGAGTCTGGCAAAGAGGTGCCCGACTGGGTCATGATGGGCTGGATTTTTAATACAGGTAGCGGCTGGTCGAACGGAGCCAGCGTCATTCCCATTTGCTTAACCGGCAGCGTTAGCAAATCAAAGGCCTTGCCATCAGAACAGTCGACCATGACTTCGAAACGTTCACCCATTAATATCGGCAATTCACTAACCTTCACCGGTTCGGGCAGGAAGCCGCCATCGCTGGCAATGACATACAGTGGACGATGATCGCTGGTTGCCAGGGTCAATGAGCGAGCATTACAGGCATTAAGCAAACGCAGTCGCAACCAGCCACGAGATACGCCGTGTTGAGGATAAATCACCCCATTGGTCAGCATATGTTGTCCAAACCAGCCCACCGCGGCAGTCATAACATCGAGTTGATAATCAATCTGACCCGCCTGATTGAGCCGTTTATCCTGCAAAATCAGCGGAATGTCGTCTACGCCCCAGCGCGAGGGTATCTTTAGCTTATCGCCGTCTTCATCATCAATAACCACTAATCCTGCTAATCCCATTGCGACCTGATAACCACTTTTTTGATGCGGATGAGGGTGGAACCAGCAAGTTGCCGCGGGTTGGTCTACAGTAAATTGCACCTCACGACGAGCTCCGGGCGCAATCATCGCCTGTGGGCCGCCGTCAACATTACCGGGGATTTCTAGCCCGTGCCAATGCACCGTACTCGCTTCCGGTAAGGTATTTTCAACGATAACACTAATCGGTTTGCCTCGGCGTAATCTCAGCACCGGCCCCAGCAGATTGCCGTTAACGCCCCAGGTTGTAGTGTTAACACCCGGCAAAAACTGGCTCTGACCCTGTTGCATTTTGAGGTGGTAAGTTCCTCTGACATCAGGCTGCAAGATTTTGGGAACAGGCAGCGCGGGCCGACTGGCAGCAAAAGCCTGGCGACTCCATGCAGGAAGAGTTGCGACGCCACCGAATAATGCGGCCAGCTTGATAAAATCGCGACGATACATGGTCGGTCCTTATTGATGTCAGAGGAATTGATATCAGATGAGTTTATGTCATAGGGAAAGCCTAGCTGTTAAGACTAAACCTTTCCCCAGGGTTAAGGTCAAGCCGGTATAAGATATGAAAAAATCTGATGTAAAAGAAATTTATGTGCGCTGTGGCAAATATGGTAACGTCATTTTGATAATTTACGGGCCTAATCATTACTATGCTGAATATTTTCTCTGTGCTTAAAGCACATTTACTCGCCAGATTTACTTTAGTGGCAAAGACCCATTCACCCGCAAAAACAAGGCAGAGCATGAAAAAAACCACCCTGAGTCTGCTATTGCTGACCTTACTCGGATTCTCTTCTGCCAGCCAGGCGCTTAATGAGCCTGAGGCCGAAGATCTTGCTGATTTGACTGCGGTTTTTGTTTATCTGAAAAATAATTGTGGCTATGACCAACTGCCAAATACCCAAATTAAACGGGCGATTATCTTTTTCGCCGAGCAAAATCACTGGGATTTGACCAATTACGGCACTTTTGATATGCAGTCGTTAGGCGAAGATAGCTACCGTGATCTCAGCGGTATTGACGTCCCGAAAACCTTAAAATGCCAGTCTCTGGCCAAAAATTCGCTGGGTTTACTAACGTACAGCAACTAATTGCTCCGCCTCACCCCTCTTTCTGCGGGGGTGAGCTAGAATATCCTCTGAAGATCCCCTTCTGTAATATCCCGCTGACAAGCATGATTTTGTTTGGCTGTGTCAGTCACGTTCAAATTAGCCCCTTATTTCGCCAATTTTATGGCGGTGAGTACTCAGGAGAAGGGTAAGAATATGTCTCAAAAGGTATCCAGAAAGGAAATTTGGTATGAGACGCTGCATGACAGCTTTGGCCAATATTTCACTGTTGAAAAAGAACTGTACCGCGATAAAACCGAGCATCAGGATCTGGTCATTTTCGAGAATGCCGCTTTAGGTCGCGTGATGGCGCTCGACGGCGTGGTGCAAACGACCGAGCGTGATGAGTTTATTTATCACGAGATGATGACTCACGTTCCGCTGCTGGCTCACGGCAACGCGAAAAAGGTGCTGATTATTGGCGGCGGTGACGGCGGAATGCTACGCGAGGTTTGCCGTCATCAAGGCGTTGAACAGATTACGATGGTGGAGATCGATGCTGGCGTGGTGGAATTTTGCCGTCAGTATTTACCCAATCACAGCGCCGGCTCTTATGATGATGCCCGTTTTAATCTGGTTATTGATGACGGCGTTAACTTCGTTAATCAAACCCATGAAACCTTTGATGTCATCATTTCCGACTGCACCGACCCTATCGGCCCCGGTGAAAGCCTGTTCACTTCGCAATTCTATGCAGGCTGCGAACGCTGTTTGAATCCAGGCGGCATTTTTGTGGCGCAGAACGGCGTTTGCTTCCTGCAACAGGATGAAGCGGTCAATAGCCATCAGAAACTGAGCCACTATTTCGCCGATGTCAGCTTTTATCAGGCAGCAATTCCCACATATTACGGCGGCATCATGACTTTTGCCTGGGCGACCCACCATCCGCAATATCGTCAGCTGAGCATTGAAACGCTACAGTCGCGCTTTGTCGCCGCGGGAATAATCAGCCGTTACTACAATCCGGGTGTCCATCTTGGCAGTTTTGCTCTGCCACAATATTTACTGAACGCCCTGTCAGCCAGTCGCTGAAACTCCATCCATAAGGGGGTGATCCAAATTGCAAAAGCTGAAACTGCACGGCTTCAATAATCTGACCAAGAGCCTGAGTTTTTGTATTTACGATATTTGTTACGCCAATACCGCAAACGACCGCGCTGGCTATATCGATTACATTGACAAGGAATACAATGCGAATCGTCTGACCGAGATCCTCACTGAGACCTGCTCGATCATTGGTGCCAACATTCTTAATATTGCGCGCCAGGATTATGAACCTCAGGGCGCCAGCGTGACGATTCTGGTCAGTGAAGAGCCCATCGACCCTAAAGATATCGATACCGCTGAGCACCCTGGCCCACTGTCTAACGCCGTCGTGGCCCATCTCGATAAGAGTCACATCTGCATTCACACCTATCCGGAAAGTCATCCGGTAGGCGGGCTGTGCACTTTCCGTGCAGATATTGAAGTATCGACCTGTGGGGTAATTTCACCGCTTAAAGCATTGAATTATTTAATTCATCAGCTGGAATCGGACATTGTCACTATTGATTATCGCGTTCGTGGTTTCACGCGTGATATCAATGGTATAAAACATTACATCGATCATCCCATTAATTCGATTCAGAACTTTATGTCTAAGGATATGAAATCGCTGTATCACATGCTGGACGTGAACGTGTATCAGGAGAATATCTTCCATACCAAAATGATGCTGAAAGACTTTGATCTCAGGCATTATCTGTTTAATGCCAGACCTGACGAGCTGAGCAATGAAGAGCGGAAAGAGATTACCCATCTGCTTTATAAAGAGATGCAGGAAATTTACTACGGCCGTAATATTCCTGGCATTTAAACAAGAAGGCCGTACATCTTATTGATGCAGCGGCCTTTTTTGACGAAAACAGGGAGTGATTTAACGATAGGTGATGATAAATGCGCGGTACTTTTCGAGCACCAGCAGAAAATCTTCTATGCCGCAGAATGACAGGCTTTCTTCATCGTAATAGTTCATGCCTTCTTCCATGCCGTCGCTTTCCAGATCCAGCTGATTTGCCCTGACCATCACCTCTTCGCCATCCAGCCACAGCGTATATTCATGGCCTTCCAGCTGCCAGGTCCGTTCACTGCCTTTCAACTCGGCGGCGGCGGCTTCTATCTTGTCGAGCACGGCTAAATCACCGTTGATTTCTTCATTCAGCCAGTGGCCGATCACTTCGTGACCCATTGAAAAACGGGCCTTCACTTGCCCGGTGATATCACGCAGGAAATCATAATCCATGGTCTTATCTCCCGATTGGCATTAAGACTACTTCAATTATAGAAACAGAAAATTGTTGAGAACAACCCAATAAAAAAGGAGGCCGAAGCCTCCTTATGTTCTGTCGCGCAATATAGCGATTTAAACTGCTGTTTGGAAGATCACAGTGTCAGCTTTATCGGTATATTCACTTAGCTTGTCGAAGTTCAGATAACGGTAAGTGTCTACCGCCGTCTTATCAACTTCTGCCATGTAGCTCAGGTACTCTTCTGGCGTTGGCAAACGTCCCAGCAGAGAAGCAATCGCTGCCAGCTCCGCCGAAGCAAGATAAACGTTAGCGCCGTTACCGAGACGGTTCGGGAAGTTACGTGTCGAGGTAGAAACCACGGTTGCGCCATCGGCTACTCGCGCCTGGTTACCCATACACAATGAACAACCCGGGATCTCTACACGAGCACCACTTTTGCCGAAGACGCTGTAATAGCCTTCTTCAGTCAGCTGTGCAGCATCCATTTTGGTCGGTGGCGCAACCCACAAGCGGGTTGGCAACGCGCCTTTATGGCTATCAAGCAGTTTACCCGCAGCGCGGAAGTGACCAATGTTGGTCATGCAAGAACCGATAAACACTTCATCGATTTTGCTGTTGGCTACGCTTGACAGCAGACGGGCGTCATCAGGATCGTTTGGCGCACACAGAATCGGCTCTTTGATCTCGTTCAGATCAATTTCAATGACCGCTGCATACTCGGCGTCCGCGTCAGCTTCAAGCAGAGTCGGGTTCGCCAGCCACTCTTCCATCCCGGTGATACGACGCTCGATGGTACGACGATCGCCGTAACCTTCAGAGATCATCCATTTCAACAGCACGATGTTGGAGTTCAAATATTCTTTAATCGGAGCCTGATCAAGCTTGATGGTACAGCCCGCCGCAGAACGTTCTGCCGAGGCATCAGCCAGCTCAAACGCCTGCTCGACTTTCAGCTCTGGCAGACCTTCGATTTCCAGAATACGACCTGAGAACAGGTTTTTCTTCCCTTTCTTCTCAACGGTCAGATGGCCTTCCTGAATCGCGTAGTAAGGAATTGCATGAACCAGGTCACGTAAAGTGATCCCCGGCTGCATTTTACCCTTGAAACGCACCAGCACAGACTCTGGCATATCCAGCGGCATCACGCCGGTCGCAGCAGCAAACGCCACTAGACCAGAACCTGCCGGGAACGAAATACCGATTGGGAAACGGGTGTGAGAGTCACCACCGGTACCAACGGTATCTGGTAACAGCATACGGTTCAGCCATGAGTGGATGATACCATCGCCCGGACGCAGTGAAACACCGCCACGGTTCATGATGAAATCAGGCAGCGTATGGTGAGTTGTCACGTCAACCGGCTTAGGATAAGCAGCGGTATGACAGAATGACTGCATCACCAGATCAGCAGAGAAGCCCAGACAGGCCAGGTCTTTCAGCTCATCACGGGTCATCGGGCCGGTGGTGTCCTGAGAACCTACGGAGGTCATTTTCGGCTCGCAATATTCGTTAGGGCGAATACCTGCAACGCCGCAAGCGCGACCGACCATTTTCTGCGCCAAAGAGAAACCTTTGGTGCTGCTGGCAACAGCTTTAGCAACGCGGAACACTTCGCTGGTTGGCAGCTTCAATGCATCGCGGGCTTTAGTGGTCAAGCCACGGCCAATAATCAGCGGAATACGGCCGCCTGCGCGCACTTCGTCGAGCAGCACGTCGGTTTTTAATTCGAAAGTCGCGATAACTTCGTCAGTTTCGTGATGACGAACTTCACCTTTGTATGGATAGATGTCGATCACATCACCCATATTCAGGTTAGAAACGTCAACCTCGATAGGCAAAGCGCCCGCATCTTCCATAGTGTTAAAGAAGATTGGCGCAATTTTGCTACCAAGCACCACGCCACCGCCGCGCTTGTTTGGCACGTAAGGGATATCATCTCCCATGTACCACAGCACGGAGTTGGTCGCTGATTTACGCGAAGAACCGGTACCTACCACGTCGCCAACGTAGGCCAACGGGAAACCTTTCTTGTTAAGCTCTTCAATTTGTCTGATTGGACCAATAGTCCCCGGCTCGTCAGGAACGATACCTTCACGTTCGATTTTCAGCATCGCCAGCGCGTGTAGAGGGATATCCGGGCGTGACCAGGCATCAGGTGCAGGTGACAGATCGTCGGTGTTAGTCTCACCAGTCACTTTAAACACGGTGACGGTAATTTTTTCAGCCGGTTTTGGACGTGCGAGATACCATTCGGCATCAGCCCATGACTGTAGAATTTTTTTAGCGTGACTGTTGCCCGCTTTGGCTTTCTCTTCGACATCATAGAAGTTGTCGAACATCAGCAGAGTATGAGACAGCGCTTTAGCGGCAATCGGTGCCAGCTTTTCATTTTCCAGCGCTTCAATCAGCGGATGAATGTTGTAGCCACCTTGCATGGTGCCCAGCAGTTCAATGGCTTTTTCAGGGGTGACCAGTGGAGAAGTCGTTTCGCCTTTGGCAACGGCTGCCAGGAATCCGGCTTTGACATAGGCGGCTTCGTCAACACCCGGCGGTACGCGGTTAATCAGCAGATCCAGCAGAGTTTCTTCTTCACCTTCAGACGGGTTCTTAAGGGATTCAACCAATGCGGCCATTTGTGAAGCATCGAGCGGCTTAGGGACAATGCCCTGTGCAGCACGCTCGGCTACGTGCTTACGGTATTCTTCTAGCACGACTCTCTCCTCGCTCTCATTGTCATTTATTATGTCCAGGCAGTCCTGGTTCCGACATCAATCAGCCGTAAACCCCGGTGGGTTACAGCACCCTGGAAATGGGGTTAAATGTGGTCGATAGTCGGATAACGGCGGAGTTGTCTTATGTGAGGCAAAGCGAAACATCCTGAACGCTTAGCGACGACAGTCCCCGGTTGCGCACTGGCAGCATATCAGGGTTTGATACGCTTGTTAATTCGTTCACAAAAAAGCAACATAAAATATTAGCTGAATCGATGAGCAGAAGTGTGATCGTCTGCCTTTTCCTTTAATGAACTGGCAAATGGGGCCGTAGATACAAAAAACCGCCTCAACGACGGTTTATTTGCTTTCAGACAACTGTTAGCGCAGCTGAATGAAATAGCTAATATCAGTAAGTTACTACATTGATACAAGTGCCACAGAGCAAATGAACCATGCCTCACATTGCTCAAAAAAACAACTTAAAATAACTGTATAAAAAAACAGTACTTCTGTACTATTCAGCCTGGATTGCTTCGCTGGTTTAGCGACCGGTCATCGGGCATACAAATAAAAACGGCCCCTTCTCAGGAGCCGTTTAAAACCTTTAAGCCGAAATTACTTTTTCTTGGCTTTTGGATTTGGCAGGTCGGTGATGCTACCTTCAAACAGCTCGGCAGCCAGACCCACAGACTCGTGCAACGTTGGGTGTGCGTGAATGGTCAGTGCCAAATCCTCTGCATCACAGCCCATCTCGATAGCCAGACCAATTTCACCCAGCAGTTCGCCGCCGTTAGTCCCGACAATGGCACCACCGATGATACGGTTGGATTCTTTGTCGAAGATCAGTTTGGTAATACCGTCTGCGCAATCGGAAGCAATCGCACGACCAGAAGCCGCCCAAGGGAAGGTTGCGGTTTCATAGCTGATGCCTTTCTCTTTGGCTTCTTTCTCGGTCAGGCCCACCCAGGCAACTTCTGGCTCGGTGTAGGCGATTGAAGGGATAACCTTCGGATCGAAATAGTGTTTTTTGCCAGAGATAACTTCTGCAGCAACGTGGCCTTCATGCACACCTTTATGAGCCAGCATTGGCTGACCCACGATATCGCCGATAGCGTAGATGTGAGGAATGTTAGTGCGCATTTGTTTATCGACGTGGATGAAACCACGGTCGTCAACTTCAACGCCCGCTGCGCCAGCTTCCAGCAGTTTACCGTTTGGTAAACGACCAATAGCCACCAGCACCGCGTCATAACGCTGTGGTTCAGCAGGAGCCTTTTTGCCTTCCATAGTCACGTAAATACCGTCTTCTTTCGCTTCGACGTTAGTGACTTTGGTTTCCAGCATCAGATTAAACTGCTTGCTGATTTTCTTGGTAAAGACTTTAACCACGTCTTTATCGGCAGCCGGGATCACCTGGTCAAACATTTCGACGACGTCGATTTGTGAACCCAGCGCGTGATACACAGTACCCATTTCCAGACCGATAATCCCGCCGCCCATCACCAGCAGACGCTCTGGGACAGTTTTCAGCTCTAGCGCATCGGTAGAATCCCAAACGCGCGGGTCATCATGAGGAATGAATGGCAGAGTAATTGGACGAGAACCCGCAGCAATAATTGCGTTATCGAAAGTGATAGTCGTTGGACCATTCTCACCTTCTACAACCAGGGTGTTTGCACCGGTAAATTTGCCCAGACCGTTAACGACTTTAACTTTACGGCCTTTCGCCATGCCAGCCAGACCACCGGTTAGCTGACCAATGACTTTCTCTTTCCACAGGCGAACTTTATCGATATCAGTTTTTGGCTGACCAAAAACAATACCGTGTGCTTCCAGAGCTTTAGCTTCGGAAATCACTTTTGCCACGTGCAGCAAAGCTTTAGAAGGGATACAACCTACGTTAAGACAAACACCACCTAGAGTGGAGTAACGCTCAACCAGAATAGTTTCAAGACCTAAATCAGCGCAACGGAAAGCGGCAGAATAGCCTGCAGGACCAGCCCCAAGTACCACGACCTGAGTTTTAATTTCTGTACTCATCATGACCTCTTAATTGTTTGTCCGGCGGGTCAGACGTCTTTTGAAGCGCACTCATAAATCCTGAATGCAGTACGCAACGCCCTTCATCCACCGGGACGCATACACCGCGAGAAGTTTACAGAATTGTTAAAAATCTGCAAACCTAGTTCGGTGACCTGAGTCTCAACAACCTTGATATCCTTACAGGACAGCAAGATCCGTGTCAAAAACAAGGCCGACAATGGGTCGGCCTTATAACAATTACATAACCAGACGACGAATATCTGACATTATTGTACCAATGTATGCAGCGAAGCGAGCCCCGGCAGCACCGTCAATAACGCGGTGATCGAAGGACAGAGACAGCGGCAACATCAGACGTGGTTCAAACTCTTTACCATTCCAGACTGGCTTGATGGACGATTTTGAAACGCCCAGAATCGCCACTTCCGGCGCATTGACGATAGGCGTAAACGCCGTGCCGCCGATACCGCCGAGGCTGGAGATAGTGAAACAGCCGCCCTGCATATCAGACGCGGTCAGTTTACCGTCACGGGCTTTCTTGGAGATAACTGACAGTTCACGGGACAGCTCAACAATGCCTTTCTTGTTGACGTCGCGGAACACAGGAACCACCAGACCGTTAGGCGTATCCACTGCCACACCGATATTGATGTATTTTTTCAGCGTCAGCTTCTGCGCATCGGCAGAAATGGAGCTGTTGAAGCGTGGGAACTCTTCCAGCGCCTTGGCAACGGCTTTCATGATGAAGACCAGCGGCGTGATTTTCACGTCGAGTTTTTTCTTCTCGGCTTCAACGTTCTGCTGTTTACGGAACTCTTCAACTTCAGTGATATCGGCTTCGTCAAACTGTGTAACGTGCGGGATCATTACCCAGTTACGGCTCAGGTTAGCACCAGAAATTTTCTGGATACGGCCCAGTTCAACTTCTTCGATTTCACCAAACTTGCTGTAGTCCACTTTCGGCCATGGCAGCATGCCTGGCAGACCACCGCCCGCAGCGGCAGCAGGCGCAGTTTCAGCACGCTTGACTGCATCTTTCACATAAGCCTGAACGTCTTCGCGCAGGATACGGCCTTTACGACCGGTGCCTTTCACTTTCGACAGGTTTACGCCAAATTCGCGAGCCAGACGACGGATAACCGGCGTGGCGTGCACGTAAGCATCGTTCTCTGAGAACTCGCCTTTGCTTTCTGCAGCCGCAGCAGGGGCCGGAGTCGCTGCTTTCTGTTCCTGTTTTGCAGGAGCAGCCGCTTCTTCTTTCTTGGCTGGTGCAGCAGCAGGCGCAGCGCCTTCAACTTCAAATACAAAAATCAGCGAGCCGGTGCTAACTTTGTCGCCCGCAGCAACTTTGATCTCTTTAACAGTCCCTGCGAATGGTGCCGGAACTTCCATCGAGGCCTTATCGCCTTCAACGGTTATCAAAGATTGTTCAGCGGTAACTTTGTCGCCCACTTTAACCATGATTTCAGTGACTTCAACTTCGTCGCCGCCGATATCAGGTACGTTGACTTCTTTGCTACCACTGGCCGCAGGTGCCGCAGCAGGTTTCTCTTCCGCTTTCGCTTCTTCTTTAGCTGCTGGAGCCGCAGCGCCGGAGCCTGCAACTTCAAACACGAAAATCAGCGAGCCGGTGCTGACTTTATCGCCAACAGCAACTTTGATTTCTTTCACGGTACCCGCGAACGGAGCCGGAACTTCCATTGAAGCCTTATCGCCTTCAACGTTAATCAGAGACTGCTCAGCGGAAACGGTGTCGCCAACTTTAACCAGGATCTCGGTGACTTCTACTTCGTCGCCGCCGATGTCTGGTACGTTAACTTCTTTGCTTTCGCTGGAAGCCGCGGCAGCAGGTTTCTGTTCTGCTTTGGCTTCTTCTTTGGCAGCCGGTTTTTCTTCCGCTTTAGCCGGTGCCGCAGCGCCGTCAGCAGAATCAAACACGAAGATCAGTTTGCCGGTCTCGACAGTATCGCCGACCGCAACTTTAATTTCTTTTACTACGCCAGCCTGTGGCGACGGGACTTCCATTGACGCCTTGTCACCTTCAACAACGATCAGGGACTGCTCGGCGGAAACGGTATCGCCCACTTTCACCAGCACTTCGGTGACTTCTACTGCATCGGCACCAATGTCCGGTACATTAATTTCAATAGCCATCTGTCTTTACCTCTTACGCCAGACGCGGGTTAACTTTGTCAGCATCGATGCCGAATTTAGTGATGGCATCAGCCACAACTTTCACATCGATCTCGCCACGTTTGGCCAATTCGCCCAGTGCTGCAACGACCACGTAAGATGCATCGATCTCGAAGTGGTGACGCAGGTTTTCGCGGCTGTCAGAACGGCCGTAACCGTCGGTGCCCAGTACGCGGAAATCGCTGGCAGGAATGAAGTTACGGATCTGCTCAGCAAACAGCTTCATGTAATCGGTTGACGCTACAGCCGGTGCATCGTTCATTATCTGAGCCACGTAAGGAACGCGTGGTTTTTCAGCCGGGTGCAGCATGTTCCAACGCTCACAGTCCTGACCATCACGCGCCAACTCGGTGAACGAGGTTACGCTGTAAACGTCAGAACCTACGCCGTAGTCTTTGGCAAGGATCTGCGCAGCATCACGAACGTGACGCAGGATTGAGCCGGAGCCCAGCAGCTGTACTTTACCTTTGCTACCTTCGAGGGTTTCCAGCTTGTAGATACCTTTACGAATACCTTCTTCCGAGCCTTCCGGCATCGCTGGCATGTGGTAGTTTTCGTTCAGCGTGGTGATGTAGTAGTAAATGTTTTCTTGCGCGTCGCCGTACATACGAACCAGGCCATCGTGCATGATGACTGCCACTTCGTAGGCATACGCCGGATCGTAAGAAATACAGTTAGGGATAGTCAGTGACTGAATGTGGCTGTGGCCATCTTCGTGTTGCAGACCTTCACCGTTCAGTGTTGTACGACCTGAGGTACCGCCGACCAGGAAGCCGCGCGCCTGTTGGTCGCCCGCTGCCCAGCACAGGTCACCGATACGCTGGAAACCAAACATGGAATAGTAGATATAGAACGGGATCATTGGCAGGTCGTTGGTGCTGTACGACGTTGCCGCTGCCAGCCAGGAAGAGGCGGCACCCAGTTCGTTGATACCTTCCTGCAGAATCTGACCTTTCTCGTCTTCTTTATAGTAAGCAACCTGCTCACGGTCCTGCGGGGTATATTGCTGGCCGTTCGGGCTGTAAATACCAATCTGACGGAACAGACCTTCCATACCGAAAGTACGCGCTTCATCGGCGATAATCGGTACCAGACGATCTTTAATAGATTCGTTTTTCAGCATCACGTTCAGAGCACGGACGAAGGCGATGGTGGTAGAAATCTCTTTCTTCTGCTCTTCCAGCAGCTGAGAGAAGTCTTCCAGTTTCGGCATTTCCAGCTTCTGGGTAAAGCTTGGCAGACGCGTTGGCAGGTAACCTTTCAGCGCCTGACGACGTTCGTGCAGATATTTGTACTCTGCCGAGTCTTTTTCCAGAGTGATGTAAGGCAGTTTTTCGATATTTTCATCGCTGATTGGCACGCTGAAACGATCACGGATATAGCGCACGCCATCCATGTTCATTTTCTTGACCTGGTGAGCGATGTTCTTGCCTTCAGCGGTTTCACCCATGCCATAACCTTTAATGGTATGCGCAAGGATTACGGTCGGCTGGCCTTTGGTGTTCTGCGCCTTGTTCAGTGCAGCAAAGACTTTCTTAGGATCGTGCCCCCCACGGTTCAGGGCCCAGATCTGGTCGTCGGTCATGTCTTTCACCAACGCAGCAGTTTCTGGATACTTACCGAAGAAGTGCTCGCGAACGTATTTACCATCGCGTGATTTAAAGGTCTGATAGTCGCCGTCAACGGTTTCGTTCATCAGTTGGATAAGCTTGCCGCTGGTATCTTTACGCAGCAGTTCATCCCAACGATCGCCCCAAATCACTTTGATCACGTTCCAGCCGGCGCCTGCAAAGATGCCTTCCAGTTCGTTGATGATTTTACCATTACCAGTAACCGGGCCATCAAGGCGCTGCAAGTTACAGTTGATGATAAAGCACAGGTTGTCCAGCTTCTCACGGGTCGCGATGGTGATCGCACCTTTAGATTCTGGCTCATCCATCTCACCGTCACCCAGGAACGCATAAACGCGCTGGCTGGTAGTATCTTTCAGACCACGGTGATCCAGATATTTCAGGAACTTAGCCTGATAGATAGCACCGATTGGACCCAGACCCATTGAAACGGTCGGGAACTGCCAGAATTCAGGCATCAGTTTAGGGTGCGGATAAGAAGAAAGACCTTTACCGTGAACTTCCTGACGGAAATTGTTCATTTGGTCTTCGGTCAGGCGGCCTTCAAGGAAAGCACGCGCGTATACGCCTGGAGAGATGTGGCCCTGGAAGTAAACCAGATCGCCGCCGTCTTGCTCGTTGCGTGCACGGAAGAAGTGGTTGAAACATACTTCATAAATAGCGGCAGAAGACTGGAATGATGACATATGGCCACCCAGATCCAGGTCTTTTTTAGACGCACGCAGAACGGTCATGATCGCGTTCCAGCGGATTGCCGTACGAATGTTGCGTTCCAGCTCCAGGTTACCCGGATACTCAGGTTCGTCTTCAACAGCGATGGTATTGACATAGTTACGGCTTGCAGCACCAGCTGCAACGCTCACGCCGCCTTTACGTGCTTCGCTCAAAACCTGATCGATCAGGAACTGTGCACGCTCAACACCTTCTTCACGGATGACCGATTCGATCGCTTGTAGCCAGTCGCGAGTTTCGATCGGATCCACGTCATTATTTACACGTTCTGACATGGTGCTTTTCCTTATCTGTCTCTAATACGTAGGTTTATCTGGAGCCTGTCTTCCTGCATTCTTGGCATAAAAACGCACGAAGACAGGCCCATCAGTTTATTTTCTGCTCCCCTGGGAGAGCATTAAGCTTCCAAATTATTCTCAAAAACCCTTCAAAACGGGTCATGGGTCTGCACACAGCCAGGATTACCCAGAGTTTAATTTTCTTCATTACGTTGCTGGAGTCGACGAAGTGAACGGTCACGACGACTGTGCTCCCTGCTCATATCCAGCAAAACTTCCTCAATAAACGCCAGGTGACGGTGTGAAGCTTCGCGCGCCTTTTCTGGCTCGCGTGCCACAATCGCCGCAAAGATCCCAGCGCGGTGGTTGCTTACCAGCGGCAACATTTCGCGGCGCGAGTAAAGCAATTCAAAATTTTGGCGGACGTTTTTTTCCAACATCGGGCCCATGCAACGGACCAGATGTAGTAGCACCATATTATGCGTGGCTTCTGTTACAGCCACTTGGTACTGCATAACCGCATCGGCTTCGGCATCAAGATCGCCGCTGTCCTGAGCCGTCTGAATCACCACGTGGCAGTCACGAATACGCCGCAAGTCCTCTTCCGTTCCGCGCAATGCGGCATAATATGCGGCAATGCCTTCCAGAGCGTGTCGAGTTTCGAGCAGGTCAAATTGTGATTCAGGATGGTCAGAAAG
Organism: uncultured Gammaproteobacteria bacterium; assembly: GCA_963747655.1. Lineage (GTDB taxonomy): Bacteria > Pseudomonadota > Gammaproteobacteria > Enterobacterales > Enterobacteriaceae > Rouxiella. Next base: position 851,778 of record CAVVFS010000003.1, read on the forward strand.
TAGTTCTGTAAGAGGATCGCTAAAGCTTTGCCAGAGGTTGCTTTGAACGAATGTACCGCCGCCCTGACGGCGAAGCAGGAGACCTTTGGCCTCAAGACGCTGAATGGCTTCTCGCAGCGAAGGTCTTGAAACTTCGAACTGTTTTGCCAGTTCACGTTCTGGCAATAGCTTCTCACCGGGGCGCAACGTCCCTTCAAGGATCAGAGATTCAAGCTGTTTCTCGATTGCATCAGATAACTTCGGCTGTCTAATTTTACTGTAGGCCATAGGAACGTTTATCTGCCTTATAGGTCTCGTGAAGAGCTAGAGTAAATTGGTAATACCAATTTCAAAAACGTCGCCGTAAAGTAACAAAGTATTCAGCCAGTGTCCATATCGAGGCTACCTTAAACCCTCTTATTCCCGCACGATTTAACAAATATTTAGCATTTCCCCTTTTTAACGTGCTCTGGATCACATTTTAACCATCCAGACAGTTTTTTATTCAGTACGCTCGTTTTTCACACGCCTATTCAATAAACCAGGTGCAAACTTTTTCGCATAACACTATTCTTTGCCGAACGGTAGTTCATGCTGATTTTTAGTTGCATTGCAGCCGTAAATAATAAGATACGTAGAATGTAATTTTCGGCTTACAGACAATGTTTTAGGCCGATTTTTAACTTTTCCCTAATGACAGAGGATCGGGAAATGCAAGACAGGCAAGATGGCAGTGGGCTGCATCGTGGGCTGAAAAATCGCCACATACAGCTGATTGCTTTAGGTGGCGCAATCGGCACCGGACTTTTTCTGGGGATCGCCCAAACGATTAAAATGGCGGGGCCGTCTGTGCTGCTCGGCTATGCAATTGGCGGCGTAATCGCCTTTTTGATTATGCGCCAGTTAGGCGAAATGGTAGTAGAAGAGCCTGTTGCGGGTTCATTTAGCCATTTTGCCTATAAATATTGGGGAGGCTTTGCAGGCTTCGCCTCCGGCTGGAACTACTGGGCATTGTACGTTTTGGCGGCGATGGCAGAGCTGACAGCGGTCGGAATCTACGTGCAATACTGGTGGCCGGAGATCCCAACCTGGGTGTCTGCGCTGGTGTTCTTTGTATTGATCAACGCCATTAACCTGACCAACGTTAAAGTTTACGGTGAAATGGAGTTCTGGCTTTCACTGGTAAAAGTCGTAGCGATTGTCGCAATGATAGTCTTTGGTGCCTGGCTGCTGGCGAGTGGCCACGGCGGCCCTGAGGCGACAGTGACTAACCTTTGGGCGCAGGGCGGATTCTTCCCTAACGGCGTTAAAGGGCTGGTCATGTCGATGGCCGTGATCATGTTCTCGTTCGGCGGTCTTGAGCTGGTTGGGATTACTGCCGCCGAAGCCGATGACCCAGAGAAGAGCATTCCTAAAGCCACCAATCAGGTTATTTATCGTATTCTGATCTTTTATATCGGCTCACTGGCTATTCTGCTGTCGCTGTATCCGTGGGGTAAAGTGATTGAAGGTGGCAGTCCCTTCGTGCTTATTTTCAACGCGCTGGATAGCAAATTGGTGGCAACATTGCTCAACGTGGTGGTGCTGATTGCCGCGCTATCGGTATATAACAGCAGCGTTTACAGTAATAGCCGCATGCTGTTTGGCCTGGCTAAGCAAGGTAACGCCCCGAAATCGTTAATGAAAGTTGACCGCCGCGGCGTGCCTTATATGGCTATTGGCCTCTCTGCGCTGGTAACGGCGCTGTGCGTGGTAATTAACTATTTGATCCCCGGTAAAGCCTTTGAAATCCTGATGTCGCTGGTGGTTTCAACCTTAATGATCAACTGGGCGATGATTAGCATGGCGCACCTGAAATTCCGGCAGGCTAAAACCCGTGAAGGCGTTCAGACAAAGTTTAAAGCGCTGCTATATCCGCTAGGCAACTATATTTGCCTGCTATTTATGGCTGGTATAGTGGTGATTATGTGTTTAACGCCGGGCATTCAGATTTCAGTAATCCTGATCCCGGCGTGGCTGATTGTGCTTGCTATTAGCTACATGCTAAAAGGGAAAAACCCCGATCAGTATCGCCCTCGGTAAATAAGAGATTTATCAATAACAAACCCGACCTTGCTGTCGGGTTTTTTTATTCCTTCTGGCTGGAAATGAAATTGCTGGCAGGTTCACAATTTCATTTACGTGACCAATTCGTCCATCTCTATAACCTTTATCTCCTGACTCGAATCTATAAGCGAGGTTAATACTTCATACATGAATTATTAGTCCCTTCTGGAGAGAATCAATGAGACAAGGCGCGCTGTCATTTAAAGAAAAAGTAGCCTATGGCATGGGCGATGCGGGCTGCAATATGATTTGGGGCACTATTACCTTATTCTTGAGCTATTTTTACACCGACGTCTTCGGACTGGCTCCCGCGCTGGTCGGCGTCATGCTGTTATCTGTCAGGGTTATCGATGCCGTTAGCGACCCGATTATGGGAGCCGTCGCCGATCGCACAAGCACTCGCTGGGGGCGATTTCGTCCCTATCTGCTGTGGGTTTCTCTGCCGTTTGCGCTATTTAGCGTTTTAATGTTTTCAACTCCAGACTGGAGCTACCACAGCAAAGTTATCTATGCCTTTGTAACCTATTTCCTGATGTCACTGACCTACACCGCCATCAATATTCCCTACTGCTCGTTAGGCGGCGTGATAACAGCCGATCCCCAGGAACGCGTTTCCTGCCAGTCTTACCGCTTCTTTATGGTCGGTATCGCAACGCTAATCCTCTCCTCTTCCCTGCTGCCGATGGCGCAATGGTTTGGAGGAGCGGACAAGGCACGTGGATATCAAATGTCGATTGCGGTGATGGCACTCATTGCGCTGGCGATGTTTCTATTTTGCTTTAGCTCGGTCAGGGAGCGAATTCATCCGGCCGTACCGGTTAAACGTTCTCTGAAAAGCAGTCTCAAAGACGTGTGGAAAAACGACCAGTGGGTGCGCATTCTGCTGCTGACTTTCTGTAATGTCAGCCCCGGTTTTATCCGAATGGCCGCCACTATGTATTACGTGACCTGGGTGATGGAAAAATCAGCATCATTCGCGAGCCTGTTTATCAGCCTTGGCGTTATTGGCATGATGATCGGCAGTGCGTTAGCCAAACCGCTGACCGATCGTTTCTGCAAACTGAAAGTCTTTTTCTGGACTAATATTATCCTCACGCTGTTTTCCTGCGGCTTCTACTTCCTGAATCCGCACCTTACTGCCCTGATTCTGGTGGCTTATTTTGTTCTTAATGTCCTGCATCAAATTCCTTCCCCACTGCATTGGTCATTAATGGCAGATGTAGATGATTACGGTGAATGGAAAACTGGCAAACGCAGTACCGGCATCAGTTTCTCCGGCAATTTGTTCTTTCTGAAATGTGGATTAGCGGTTGCTGGGGCGATGGTAGGATTTTTACTGTCGTTTTATGGCTATCAAGGGGGTGCCACATCACAGACTGCACCGGCGCTTAACGGTATTGTGCTTTTATTCACCGTGATTCCGGGTCTGGGTTATCTGATTACTGCCGGAGTCGTCAAGCTGTTGAAAGTTGACCGTGAATTGATGAAAACCATTCAGGCCGATTTGGAGATCCGCCGCCGCAACTTTCATGATCTAAACACCTATCCTGAAGCTAAACAGGGTGAAGCCGATTTACCGGTCTTTGTGAGCAAGGAACCCAAGCATGAGTAAGAGTGTTTATCCTAATCCGTTTATCACCCAACGCGCCGATCCGCATATCTGGCGTCATACCGACGGCCATTACTACTTTATCGCCTCGGTTCCTGAGTATGACAGAATCGAAATTCGCCGTTCAGCCACCCTTGAAGGTCTTGCCGAATCCCGACCACGCATTATCTGGCGTAAGCACAGCGGCGGCCCAATGAGCGCGCTGATTTGGGCGCCTGAGCTGCATTATATTAACGGTAATTGGTACATCTACTTTGCTGCCGCACCGTCTGAAAAAATCGTCAACGGCCTGTTTCAACATCGAATGTTCGTGCTCGAATGTTCCGATGCCGATCCGCTGAGTGGTAAATGGCAGGAGAAAGGCCGAGTCGCCACGCCTGTTGATAGCTTCTCATTGGATGCGACACACTTTAGCCATGCAGGTAAAAGCTACTATCTGTGGGCACAGAAAGATCCGGCAATAGAAGGAAATTCAAACCTTTATCTGGCCGAAATGAGTAATCCGTGGACTCTAAAATCTGCGCCTGTGATGCTCAGCAAACCCGAACTGCCGTGGGAAACCATTGGATTTAAAGTCAACGAAGGCCCCGCAGTTATTGAAGGTTATGACAAGATTTTCATCACCTATTCCGCCAGCGCCACTGACGAAAATTACTGTATTGGCTTGCTGTGGGCCGACCTTGAAAGCGATATCACCGACCCGAGCCAATGGCATAAATCACAGACGCCGGTATTTAAAACTCAGGCTGATAATCACCAGTTTGGTCCGGGGCATAACAGTTTTACGCAGAATGAAAAAGGTGAGGACGTACTGGTATATCATGCGAGAAATTACACTGAGATTCAGGGTGATCCGCTATATGACCCTAACCGCCACACGCGATTAAAGACCATTGACTGGGATGATGAAGGGATGCCGGTGTTCGGTGAACCACCGGCAGATAATCAATAAGTGGTTAAATCAACGTGCCATAAATAGTCAGCAATGCCACCACGATAAGAATGATGATGGTGACCTTGCGCGCCATAGTTACTGCTGAGCGCGGGGTCTGTACCGGATCAAGGTGCGGATCGCGCGCCAGTGAAAACTGCGCCAGTCGAGTCAATACATCATACTGCCGCGTGCGCAAATCTCCCAACGAAGCAAACCAGGCAGGTAATGCTTTTTCTCCGTGACCAATCAGGGCATAAGCGACGCCCGCCAGTCTGACCGGGATCCAGTCAAGAACGTGCAGCAAGTTATCGACACCAGACTGGCTGCGTTTCAGCGTCGTGGTGTTACGAGCAAGCCAGGATTGATAACCGCGCAATGCAGCATAACCCGCCAGCGAAATTGGCCCGTAAGGCCCACACACCACAAACCAAAACAGCGGCGCGAGATAATAGCGAAAGTTAATCCAAATCAGCGCGTTTTGCAGCTCACGCAAACGCAGGCCTTCGGCACAGTCCACCGGTAAGCCATGAATTATTGCCAGTTCCTCAGCCATCTCGGAACATGCATTACTATCGCCCTGACGCGCAGATTTCAAATAGGCCCGATAATGCTTACGTTTTAGACCCGCGCCAATGCATAACAGGCAAATCAGTACCCACAGCACCAGCGAAGGAATGCCAAAGAATGTGCCATGTACCAGTCGCAGGACTCCCCAAACCACAGCCATGCAGATGATGATAATAGCCAGCGTTTTGGTTAGCGAAGTGGCACGACCGCGGCGATAAATCACCTTCAAATGATGATCCAGCTGCCAATGCTCGCCCAGTTTAAACAGGCGCTCCCAGGCTAAAACCAGTAACAAAGTAATTAACGTCATGAACGAAAGCTCTCTTTTAGTCTGTTACTCAACGCGGGCTATTTCAGTGTATTGAGATAGCGCTGCCAGTCAAAGTGCGGGCCTGGATCAGTCTTTCGACCCGGCGCAATATCACTATGTCCTGTAATGTGCTGCAAATCGATAGGGTAGTGTCTTAGTATCAAATCAGTAACTTGAAGTAAACTCTGATATTGCGCATCCGTAAATGGCTCAAAGTCAGTTCCTTCCATCTCGATGCCGATAGAAAAGTCGTTGCAGCGCTCGCGGCCTTGCCAGCTGGACACTCCGGCGTGCCAGGCACGTTTGTCAAAAGGCACGTATTGCACAACTTCACCATCGCGACGAATCAAACAGTGCGCCGCAACACGCAGCTGATAAATCTGCTCGAAAAACGGATCTTCGCTGGGATCTAGCGTGCCGGTAAACAGTTGATCAATATAAGGCCCACCAAATTTACCAGGCGGCAGGCTAATGTTATGAATAATCAACAGAGAAGGAATTTCATCTTCAGGACGAAGATCGAAATGCGGAGAAATCACCTGACGCGCCTCGGCGATCCAGCCATTATTTAATTCCATTCAAGCTCCCTCCTCACTTTTAATTAGTTATATTAATTATCGAGTTATATTACAAAAGCCTCAAATTTACCCAAAATAATTGAAGTTGCAGGAAGGCGGCAAGCTCGTGAGTGCCTGGGAGCTTACACAAGTAAGTGACCGGGTTGAGCGCGCGCAGCCAACGCATCTGCAGCTTTAAGTATGAAGGGTAAACGGCTTCAAGTATGAAGGGTAAAAGGGTAGCATGTTTTAATTCATCACCTTTGCCATTTCGGAGTTTTGTATGCCATCTCGCAGCTACAGCATGGAAAGTCGCCGCGCCGCTTTACTCGACCGTATTCATAACGATATCCCGCTGATTGTTAAGCAAGCGCTTGAGGAAGATCTCGGCGGCGAAGTGGATGCAAATCGTGATTTAACTGCGCAGCTGCTGCCTGCGGATATTCAGGCTCAGGCTACGGTAATCACCCGTGAGGCCGGTATTTTCTGTGGTAAAGGTTGGGTTGACGAAGTTTTTGCACAGCTCGGTGGAGACAAGGTCAAGATTACCTGGCGAGTGAAAGACGGCGATCCGCTCATCGGGAATCAGCCGCTGTTTGACATTAGCGGCCCTGCCCGTTTGCTGCTTACCGGCGAGAGAACGGCTTTGAACTTTGTGCAGACTCTGTCCGGCGTCGCCAGTTCGGTCAATCAGTATGTGAAACTACTGGAAGGTACCAAAACTCGTCTGCTGGATACGCGTAAAACCTTGCCCGGACTGCGGACTGCACTGAAATATGCCGTATTGTGCGGCGGCGGCAGTAATCATCGTTTAGGGTTAGCCGATGCTTTCCTGATTAAAGAAAACCATATTATTGCCTGTGGCTCGATTAAAGACGCCGTGGCGCGCGCTCAGCAGATTCATGCCGATGTGCCAGTCGAAGTTGAAGTTGAAAGCATCACCGAGCTAACCGCGGCGCTGGATGCCGGAGCTGATATCATCATGCTCGACAACTTTACTCTAGATACAATGCGCGAAGCTGTAACACTGACCGCAGGCCGCGCTCTACTTGAGATTTCGGGCAATGTAACTGACTTTACTCTGCGCGAGTTTGCCGAAACCGGCGTCGATTTTATCTCGGTAGGCGCTTTGACCAAGCACGTCCGCGCTTTAGATCTGTCGATGCGTTTCCGCTAAGCATTTCCGCATAACTATTTTCTTATCAACAAGAAGCCGCTTTTCTGTTGCCTGAACTGAACCCGGAGTGAGGATGATAAAATCCTATACTCGGGGTTTTTTGTCTCTAGGTTTTTTCATTTAGAACAGAAATTGCGAGCCATCTCGCTAATTTTTCCCAACCCTCTGTTATTGCATTTTCTTTTCCCGCGACGCCTCGCAAGCCTTCTTTTTGGCGGTAGCGCAGGCTTTACGTGGTCGCTAAGTTAAGCCCTCGTTTGGCATCAGCATTAATGACCTCAGGAAAAGGAAAACCTTATGCAACTCTCAACACTACCATTCGCCCTATCATCCGTGAATGTTGCTTTATGCCCTAACATTGCTTTATACCCAAAAATTAGTTTACTCCCTAAAGATTTGCAGCCATTGCCGCCTCGTCAGCAGGGCTTTTCATTGATTGAATTGATGGTGGTGATAGGCATCATCGGTATTCTCAGCGGCATCGGCATTCCGGCTTATCAGTCCTATACGCAAAAGGCAGCACTGACCGATATGCTGCAAACTATGGTGCCGTATAAAACGGCCAGCGAACTTTGCAGTATCGATCTCGGCTCACTAAACACTTGTGATAATGGCGTTTCCAATATTCCGGCGAGCAAGGCTTCACGCTATGTCAGCGCGGTAACGGTTAAAGCCGGGATTATCACGCTCACTGGACAGCAGGCATTAAGCGGACTGAGCGTAGTGATGGAACCTGTCATTAATACCGAGGATGGCAGCATAGACTGGACGCGCCAGTGCACTCATGCTGGCAATAACGGGTTAGTCAGCTCTTGCGAACAAATCTTTCATTTCAATGACAAGGGTACTCGCTAGTGAATGCCACGACTGCTGCACTTAAACACCAGTTAGAGCAGCAGTGTCAGCACTATGGTGCAGTATTAGTCAGCATTGATGATGATAAATTGCAGGTTGCCTGCCACCAGCAGAGCACAGATGCTAACGCCCTGCTGGCCGCGCTGCGCTTTACCTGTGCATTGAAAGTTAAGCTGGAATACTGGCCGCAAACGCAAATTGAGCGCGCGTTGAATCAGGCTGATTATGACTCGGGAGAATCGCAAGACGAGGTTCAACATAATGAGGATCATAATCTTGATGAAAGCAGTAAAGTTCCGGTGGTGCAGTTTCTGAATCAAACCCTGAAACTGGCTATTCAAAGGCGAGCCTCGGATGTTCACTTTGAGCCATTTGAAAACCAGCTGCGGGTTCGACTGCGTATCGATGGGGTTTTACAGGAGATGCCCGCGCCCGATTATTCTCTTACCGCCAGCCTGCTTGCACGGCTCAAAATAATGGGGCAGCTCAACGTCGCCGAACACCGTTTGCCACAGGATGGACAAATCGCCGTAGCTTGCGAAAAGCAGCGCTACTCAATGCGAATCGCGTCGTTGCCGGTGCTCTGTGGTGAAAAGATCGTCTTGCGTATTCTCGACCGAACACAGCAAGAGTTGTCGATGGAGCAGCTTGGGTTTTCGCATGCAGAGCAGCAACAGTTTCTCTCGGCGCTCGATAAACCTCAGGGACTGGTGTTGGTTACCGGCCCTACTGGCAGCGGGAAAACTGTCACGCTGTATACTGGCCTGCGACATCTCAACACGGTGGGGCGCAATATTTGCAGTGTAGAGGATCCGGTAGAAATTCCAGTTCGCGGCATTAATCAAACACAGGTCAATAGCAAGACGTCACTGAGCTTTGCCAAAGTGCTGCGAGCCCTGCTGCGTCAGGATCCTGACGTTATTATGATTGGTGAAATACGCGATGCAGAGACCGCAGAAATTGCGGTTAAAGCCTCGCAAACTGGGCATCTGGTGCTTTCGACGCTGCATACTAACTCAACAACAGAAACTCTGGTCAGACTGTCGCAGATGGGTATCGAAGGCTATCAGGTCGCCTCTTGTTTGCGGCTGGTCATCGCCCAAAGGTTGGTACGCAAACTTTGCCCTCACTGCAAAATACCTCAACAGGCGATGGTTAAGTCTCAATCCTATAGCAAACCCCAGTCCGTTCAGGTGTGGCAGGCCTCGGGATGTGAACACTGTTTCTGCGGTTACTATGGGCGAGTAGGTATTTATGAAATGCTGGAGAATAGCCCACAACTGCAGCAGGCGCTGGTTAGCGGTGCAGACTCACAGACTCTAAAAGATATCGCCGCCTCACAAAGCCAACTCACACTTTACGCATCGGGAATATCATTAGTTAAACAAGGCATTACCTCACTGAGCGAACTGTATCGGGTGATCGGCGAGGAAGACTCGAGTGAGCCAGTCTGATCTGTTCCTCTATACCTGGCAGGCCGTAGATGACTCAGGGAAATTGCACTGCGGTGAAAGCCTGTTACCGCATTCACGGGAAGTGCTCGAGCAGCTGGTACAAAGCGGGCTCCAACCGATCGTTCTTAAAAAATCACTTAAGATGGGAAAGGGTTACTGGCAAAACAAAGAGCGCATTGCTTTTGTCCGCCAGTTGGCAACGCTGCTGCAAACCGGCCTGCCCCTGACATTGAGTCTCGAGCTTCTCGCCAGCGATCATCCGTTACCCGGTTGGCGCTGCGTGCTCGGGAGTCTGGTGAAAAAAGTCAGTGAAGGGCAGCCGCTTTCAGCAATCATAAAAACCTATCCGCAGGTCTTCCCACCAATCTACGGGCAGATTATCTCGATTGGCGAGTTAACGGGTCAGTTGGATAACTGTTGTGCGCAGCTTGCCACTCAGCAAGAACAGGTCATGTTGCTGCAAAAGAGAGTCAAGAAAGCACTGCGTTATCCGTTGATTGTTATGGTGATTGCCTCGGCGATTACTTTGCTGATGCTGACGCTGGTACTGCCTGAGTTTGCCAAAATTTATGACTCATTTGATGCAGAGCTGCCGTGGTTTACCCAACTGTTGATTTCTGCTTCCAGGGGATTAGTACGCTACGGACCTGTTATTTCGCTATTCATCGCTTTGAATGTCAGCCTGTATCTGCGTTATTTGCATCCACAGGAAAAGTGGCGCTGGCGAGAACAGGGCTGTTTACTCAAGCTTCCTTTGCTGAAAAAACTCATCGCCGACGGCTGCCTGTGTCAGCTTTTCCAGACGCTAGTACTGACTCAGCATGCCGGAATGACCCTCAGCGCGGGACTCGAGGCAGCAGAAGCGACCATTGGTAATCTTCATTATCGGCGCGCTGTCGGGCAGCTAACACAGCGGTTGTCACAGGGGATAGCGCTACATAAAGCGTTGCAAGAATCAGTGTTATTTCCGGCACTTTGCCGCCAATTGGTGCGCATTGGTGAAGAGTCTGGCGCGTTAGATACCTTACTGGAGAAACTGGCACATTGGCACGCTGAACAGGCAAATGAGCTGGCAGACAACATGGCGCAGAAAATAGAGCCACTGATGATGCTGTTTATGGGAGTCATCGTCGGTGGACTCGTGATTGCAATGTATCTGCCAATCTTCAATCTGGGGGCTGCGATGACTTGAGCCCCCTCACCGTTTACGCAGTAAGTCTTAGAGAAAGGTAGAGTTTACTCGCAATTTAACTCAAGGTTATTGGCCAAAAAGCCGGTTTTCCTGCTCGGCAACGCGAATAAAAGTCGTCCGCTTGGTTAACTCTTTCAGTCTTTCTGCGCCCACGTAGGTACAGGCTGAACGCAAGCCGCCTAAAATGTCACGAACGGTATGTTCAACCGGGCCGCGCAGTGGCAATTTGACCGTTTTACCTTCGGCAGCGCGATACTGAGCAACGCCTCCCACGTGACGCTGCATCGCGGACTCGGAACTCATGCCATAGAACAGCATAAATTTTTGGTCATTTTCTTCGATAATGCTGCCTTCACACTCATCATGTGCTGCCAGCATACCGCCCAGCATGACGAAATCCGCACCGCCGCCAAAAGCTTTAGCGACGTCGCCAGGCACCGAGCAGCCGCCGTCACTGACTATTTGTCCGCCGAGGCCGTGCGCTGCATCAGCACATTCGATAACTGCTGACAGTTGAGGGTATCCCACGCCGGTTTTAACTCGAGTTGTGCAGACCGAACCTGGCCCGATACCGACTTTGACGATATCGGCTCCCGATAAAATTAACTCTTCTACCATTTCACCGGTTACGACATTTCCGGCACAAATCACTTTATCCGGGAAGGCGTCACGCACGCGTTGTAAAAACTCGACAAAGTGTTCTGAATAGCCGTTGGCGACGTCAAGACAGATAAATTTTAGCAGTGGGGAGAGTGTAAGAATGCTTTGTAATTTAATGAAATCGGCCTGCGAGGTCCCCGTTGACACCATCACGTGTTGCAACACAGATTCGCTGCTGAGGGTGATAAATGCCTGCCACTGTTCTACGCTGTAATGCTTATGAACGGCGGTCAATAAACCAAAGGATGCCAGTGCTTCTGCCATACTAAAGGTACCCACAGTATCCATATTGGCAGCAATGATTGGCGTCCCCGACCAGCTTTGGCCCGAGTGTTTGAATGTGAAGGTTCTGCTGAGTTCGACTTCTGAACGGCTCTTGAGGGTCGAGCGCTTGGGGCGAATGAGGACGTCTTTAAAACCTAACTTTAAATCTTCTTCAATACGCATGGGATTATCCTGGTTGGGGCTAAAAAGCGTGTGATGCGAATCATCAAGCAAGCAAAAAACAGTTTGCACCTTTTCCAGTGATTTAATCATACTCGGGAATAACCAGACGGCAAGGGCTGGTTTCGAAGCTTTCTCACAGTTTGCACGTTAACTTTACGCGGTATACAAAAGTCGAGATTGAACGCTGTTTTAACAATAAGGCAGGATAGATAAGGTTGGCTTGCACTTACTGATGATACCTTTATCATTTAAGCTATCGCACTTTGTGAATAAAAGCATTCGAGCTAAAGCATGAGCTATATTGTGGCACTTACCGGCGGGATAGGCAGTGGCAAAACCACCGTCGCCAACGCATTTGCACGTCTTGGCGTTACATTGGTGGATGCCGATGTCATTGCCCGTCAGGTTGTCGAACCTGCAACTCCGGCCTTGAATGCTTTAGCAGAACGATTCGGTAAACAAATTATTCAACCAGATGGCTCCCTCAACCGCCCACGTCTGCGTGAAATAATTTTCAGTAATTCAGATGATAAACAATGGGTTAACCAACTACTCCACCCTATAATACAGACCGAAACACAGCGTCTGATCCAGGAAGCCTCAACGCCGTATGTGCTTTGGGTAGTTCCTTTATTAATAGAAAATGGATTACAAGGGCGAGCAAATCGCGTAGTTGTGGTTGATGTCAGCGAAGACGTTCAGCTCGCAAGAACAGTTAGCCGTGATGGCGTCAATCGTCAGCAGGCAGAAAGCATTATCGCCGCGCAGGCCTCACGCCAACAAAGGCTGGCCTGCGCGGACGACATTATTGATAACAACGGTGGTCCCGAGACGATCGAACCGCGTGTTGCTTCATTACATAGCCGTTATCTGGAATTAGCGGCTTCAGCGACCCGACAGGATATTGACAAGAATGAGTGATGTGGCTTCTACCGTTCTCTTTGAACATCCTTTAAATGAAAAAATGCGTACCTGGTTGCGCATCGAGTTTCTTTTACAGCAGTTACACGCTAATCCTCAGATTAGTGCCATGGGTGCTGCCCTGACTTTTTTCCGCACCGCTTCCGATTTGCTGGACGTGTTAGAGCGCGGAGAAGTACGCACTGAATTGCTCAAAGAGTTAGAACGCCAGCAGCAAAAATTACTGCTGTGGGCCGATGTGCCGGGCGTTGAGATGTCTGTTATCCAGGAATTACGCGCGGGGCTTAAAGAGACAGCGGCATTATTAATGAGCGCACCGAGAATAGGTCAGGCACTGAAAGAAGACCGTCTAATCAGTCTGGTGAAACAGCGTCTGAGTATTCCCGGCGGCTGTTGCAGTTTCGATATTCCTACGCTGCATATCTGGCTGCATCTGCCGCAGGAGCATCGTGATGCTAATGTGCAGGCTTGGCTGGAAACGCTGATCCCGCTAAATCGCTCTCTAACCAGCATTCTGGATCTGATCCGTCAGTCGGAGTCTTTCCAAAATCAAACCAGCCTCAATGGTTTCTTCCAGGATAATGCTGAGGATGCGGATTTACTGCGTCTGCGACTTTCGCTGGAAGATAAGCTCTATCCGCAGGTTTCAGGCCACAAGACTCGTTATGCTATCCGATTCCTGCCTTTGGATAGTGAAAAGGGTCAGGTTCCGGCCAGACTGAATTTTGAACTTGCCTGCTGTTAGGAGTTGGTAATGAGTAACGACGTTATTGAAGTAAACTGCCCGACCTGTGGCAAAAAAGTCATCTGGGGCGAGCAAAGCCCTTACCGCCCATTCTGTTGCAAGCGCTGCCAGTTGATCGACCTGGGCGAATGGGCCGATGAAGAGAAACGCATCCCGAGCAAAGGCGAGATAAACGATCTCGACGAGTGGAGCGAAGACGATATCAAATAAAAAAGGGCCGTAAGGCCCTTTTTTGCATCCGCGACGCGTTAAATAAATATCACATTTGAGATGAGTAGGTTGTCGCAGCGCGAGGTTTCTAAAATTAGTTAGGTGCTATGCCATCCTCTGTAAAGAGGGTTTTACCTTTATGATAAACAGAAATGTTCCATTCATCTTCACCGTTTGCGTTGAGGGTATTTTTGTCAAGTAAAACATATTGATAGCCTCCATTATCAAACTCATATCCAGCAAAATCCATCGAGGGTTTTACATTAATAACAGAGCCTTTTAAGGTTATTCCCTGCCCTGTTTTCCTGTTCACCGAATGATAGGTTACGTCCTGACAGGACAACTCGCCTTCACTACAATTTTCATGGATATAGATATCGAATGTCTTGGTAATAATAGAGGGAGTCGCAGCTTTTGTTTCGGCGCTCACATTGATTGAAGCTAGAAAAACACCCGATAACATAGCTATCTGAAAAATTTTTTTCATAACTTTATATAAATGTATCCCCATTCTTATCGCCATTAATTATTGTTAAGACAAGAACATTTCCCTTAAAAGTTAACTCGTTAAAACAAGAATTGAGTTAACTTTTATTCGGTTTAAATCTCGCCTTTTTGCAGCGCTATCACTACTTCGGCGTTGGCTGGTGGGAAATCAGTTTCCTTGAGCTCGCTCTGCGCGACCCAACGTTTTGGCTGCCCTTCTTTGCCATACGGCTCGCCGCTCCATTGTTCTACGATGAAGAAGTGCAGATTAACGATACGGTCAGGGAAGGTGTGCGTAAGAGTTCGGATAAGCACTGGTTCGCGGGCGTCAATGCCGACTTCTTCCTGCAATTCGCGGATAAGGGCTTGCTCAGGCGTTTCACCGCTCTCGATTTTGCCGCCAGGAAATTCCCAGAATCCGGCCATGTGCGATGAAGGATCACGCAGCGTAAGAAATATTTCTTTCTGCGTGTTGCGAATGATCCCGACCGAGATATTGCGTTGTTTCACAGTCACTGTTTACACCTCAAAAATAAGGGCGGTGATTAGCCGCCCTGAAATATTTTTTATCGCCCTAAAAAGCAATTTTAATGCCCTGAGGAGCAATTAGTTCTGCAGACGCCCGTGGCACTGTTTGTATTTCTTGCCTGAACCACATGGGCACAGATCGTTGCGGCCCACTTTACGATCGGCAGCAGCTGCCGGGCTACCTGCCGTTGGTGACAGCTCTTCCTCAAGGGAAGCAACATGGCTCAGCTGTTGCTGCTGTGCCAGACGCTCGGCTTCTTCACGACGCTGCTCTTCCATAGCTTCAACTTCTTCAGGCATACGCACCTGAACTTTGCTCAGCACGCTAACCACTTCATATTTCAATGATTCAAGCATGGCCGCAAACATAGCAAAAGATTCACGCTTGTACTCTTGCTTAGGATCTTTCTGCGCGTAACCACGCAGATGGATACCCTGACGCAGGTAGTCCATAGCCGCCAGATGCTCTTTCCACAGCGAGTCCAGAGTCTGCAACATCACGCCTTTCTCGAAGTTGCGCATCATGTCGAGGCCGACAATTTCTTCTTTATTGGCGTAAGAGTCTTTAGCCAGTTGCAGAATACGCTCACGCAGAGTTTCTTCATGCAGCTCAGGTTCTTTATCCAACCATTCTTTGATTGGCATATCCAGCTCGAAATCGTTTTTCAGACGCTCTTGCAAGCCTTCAATATCCCACATTTCTTCCAGAGACTGTGGTGGAATGCAGCTGTCAATGGTGCTTTTGAACACGTCTTCACGAATGCTGGCGATAGTTTCGCTCACGTCGGTTACGTCCAGCAGTTCGTTACGCTGGGTGTAAATCGCGCGGCGCTGATCGTTGGCGACGTCATCATATTCAAGCAGCTGTTTACGGATATCGTAGTTACGGCTTTCAACTTTGCGCTGTGCGTTGGCAATCGCCTTGGTCACCCATGGGTGCTCGATAGCTTCGCCCGGTTTCATACCCAGTTTACGCATCATGTTAGCAACGCGATCGGATGCAAAGATACGCATCAACTGGTCTTCCATCGACAGGTAGAAGCGGGATGAACCGGCATCACCCTGACGACCGGCACGGCCGCGCAGCTGGTTATCGATACGACGAGATTCGTGGCGCTCGGTACCAATAATGTGCAAACCACCAGAGGCCAGAACCGCTTCATGGCGGATGCTCCAGGCTTCTTTAATGCTGGCGATTTGTTCTGGAGTCACACTTTCACCCAGATTTTCGATCTCAACCTGCCAGCTACCACCCAGCACGATGTCAGTACCACGACCCGCCATGTTGGTTGCGATAGTTACGCGGCTCGGCTGACCAGCCTGTGCAACGATATCTGCTTCTTTGGCGTGGAACTTGGCGTTCAGTACGCTGTGCGCGATGCCAGCTTTGGTCAGTTCATTGGAAACCACTTCCGATTTTTCGATGGAGGCAGTACCTACCAGAATAGGCTGACCGTTAGCGCTACGCTCTTTAATATCTTCGATAATTGCGCCGATTTTTTCCATCTCGGTCATGTAGACCAGATCCGGCAAATCTTTACGCTGCATTGGGCGGTTGGTTGGCACCACAATGGTATCGAGTTTATAGATAGTGCTGAATTCAAACGCTTCCGTATCCGCAGTACCCGTCATACCGGCCAGTTTTTCATACAGGCGGAAATAGTTCTGGAAGGTAATGGAGGCTAGCGTCTGGTTTTCGTTTTGAATATCAACGTTTTCTTTGGCTTCAACCGCCTGATGCAGACCATCGGACCAGCGACGACCCTGCATGGTACGACCGGTGTGTTCATCAACGATGATAACTTCACCATCTTTAACGATGTAATCAACGTCGCGAGTGAACAGCACGTGGGCGCGCAGTGCCGCAGTCACGTGGTGCATCAGCATGATGTTGGTTGGGGAATAGAGCGATTCGCCCTCTTCCATGATGCCCGCTTCTGCCAGCATCTCTTCAATCAGAATCAGACCGCGTTCGGTCAGGTGAACCTGACGCGCTTTCTCGTCTACAGAGAAATGGCCTTCACCCTGGAAGGTGTCGGAATCTTCTTTTTCCTGACGGATCAGTTTAGGGATCAGCTTGTTAACGCGAATATACATCTCTGAGCTGTCTTCAGCCGGGCCAGAGATGATCAACGGAGTACGCGCTTCATCGATAAGGATTGAGTCAACCTCATCCACCAATGCATAGTGCAGTTGGCGCTGAACGCGTTCTTCAATGCTGAACGCCATGTTGTCACGCAGGTAGTCAAAGCCGTATTCGTTGTTGGTGCCGTAAGTGATGTCAGCGGCATAGGCTTCACGCTTGGCCGGTGCTGGCATGTTTGGCAGGTTAATCCCCACGGTCAGGCCGAGGAATTCAAACAGCGGACGGTTATTTTCGGCGTCACGCTGTGCCAGATAGTCATTGACGGTAACGACGTGAACGCCTTTGCCGCTCAGGGCATTCAGGTAAGCTGGCAGCGTTGCAGTCAGTGTTTTACCTTCACCGGTGCGCATTTCTGCGATGCAGCGTTCGTTCAGAACCATACCACCCAGCAACTGCACGTCGAAGTGACGCATGCCGAACACGCGATCACTCGATTCGCGAACCACGGCAAAGGCTTCAGGGATCAGCGATTCAAGTTCTTCACCTTTAGCCAGACGCGCGCGGAATTCGTCGGTTTTTGCACGAAGCTGCTCGTTGCTCAGTGCCTTGATTTCAGGCTCCAGGCGGTTTACCTGGTCAACAACTTTGCGCATACGGCGCAGCGTACGATCGTTACGGCTACCAAATACTTTGGTTAAAATTTTGCTGAACATAATTCTTGATTTCTCTTTGAGCCACTCTCGGCGGCTACTATTTATGTTGATACTTTGGGTCTTGCCAGCGCAGTTAACAGGCTTGTGCCATGCTTACTGACGCAATAAATAAGACAATAACCACATCAGAAAAGAAAAAAACCAATAGATTTCGAGTTGTATAAAAACGGCCAACTGACTAAGTCCTCAGCAGCTTACACAAGTAAGTGACAGAGGTGAGCGAAGACAGCCAACGCATCTACAGCTTGAAAGATGAGGGGATTTAAACAGGCCCGGCGCGAGTTCCCAGAACCTGTGCGATCCACAGTCCAGGCTGATACTGATTGGAAGTCGTGAGCAGCGTTTGCTGGGTATCACGGATAATAACGGGCGGTTTGGCCTCGTGGGTCAGCAGCGAGTTTAGCTTGACCAGCAAGGCGAGTTGCTGCACGTGTAGCGGTTCAGCATCGGCTGAAACGGCAGTGTGCGCGACAACGTTATAAGTAACAACCTGTGGTGCGAGTGCAAAAGAAAGGTGACGAATGACCGTGCGTAGCGCATGCTGTTGCCAATAGTCGACACCTATCAATGCGCGGCGATTGCCCTGTAGCCATGCAAGATTGGTCAGGCCACGGGTGCCGATATTTAAACGGTTTAGACTTGAAGAGGTATTGGTTACACTGGCCAGCTCTGTTTGTGAAAGATTCGTCGACACGCCAAGGCTAGCCGCGACCATCCCCAACAGGAGATGCGGCCAAAAATACCTTCTGCCAAATTGTCGCCAACGATTTAGAATACCAATCACAAGTTTTACAATCCGCCGGAGCTCGTCAATGCGTAACAGCCGCCCACAATTATTAGATATCCTGTTCGATGACGCTACCGCTGCCGGGCAAAGCCCTCTGCGCGTAGTTCAACAGCGTGCGGCCGCATTACTCAAGCTCAATCGCGCTGTTAAAAGTCTGCTACCAACCCAGATGCAACAGTGGTGCCGGGTAGGTAATTATCGCCAGGGTGTATTGGTGCTGGAGATAGCAAATGCCAGTTGGATGATGCGGTTACGTTATGAGCAACCGGCGCTTCTCTCCGCACTTCGAGCGCAAATACTACCATCATTGTCATCAATCGACATCAGGATTAATCCATCGCTGATGGCGAAAATGGAAAACATTTCACAGAAAAATGAAATTGCCGCCAGGGAATATGAAAAAACGGGGATCTCAAAAGGGCCTTTGCCGCCAGTAAGGCAACTCAGTCAACAAAGCGCAGAAGAATTACGACAGTTAGCGAGCCGTAGCCCAGAGAAACTCAGAAAGGCATTAGAACGACTGGCTGAAATGGCCGGAGAGGGTGCCAAGTCAACCAGTCGTAACAAGTAATATCGATACCGATTAAGCGAATACGGTAGATGGTGCTTTAAATGCCATCGGCACTTCAGCTTCATCCTGGAAGGTTACATATTCCCAGGCTTCCTGCTTCGCCAATACCGCGAGCAGTAACTTGTTGTTCAGCGCATGGCCTGACTTAAAGGAGCTAACTGCACCAATAATGTTATGGCCACACATGAACAAGTCACCGATACCGTCGAGCATTTTGTGACGAACGAATTCATCTTCGAAACGCAGACCGTCTTCATTAAGCACGCGGTAATCATCTACTACAATCGCACAATCAAAGCTGCCACCCAGGCACAATCCACGTGACTGCAAATACTCGATATCACGTACAAATCCGAAGGTTCGGGCTCTGCTAATCTGGCGAACAAAAGACTCGGCCGAGAACTCTAACTGAAAACGCTTGGTGTCGCCTTCAATAGCCGGGTGGTTGAAGTCGATAGTCCAGTCTAAATGGAAACCATTGTAAGGTCTCATTTCAGCCCATTTATCGCCATCTTCAACACGCACGGTTTCTTTGATGCGCAGGAATTTCTTCGCGCTGTTCAGAAGTTCAATGCCAGCGTCCATCAACAGATAGACGAAAGGCGCGGCGCTGCCGTCCATAATCGGAATTTCAGGTGCGTCGACTTCGATAATAATATTATCGATGCCCAGACCTGCAAGTGCCGCATTAAGGTGTTCGACCGTAGAAATACGCACGTCATGCTCATTGACCAGGCAAGTACAGAGCATGGTATCACGCACGGATTTTGCATCTGCCGGAAAATCAACCGGTGGATTCAAGTCAGTGCGACGATAGATGACCCCGGTGTTAGCCGGTGCAGGTCGCAAGGTCAGGGTGACTTTCTTACCGGTATGTAAACCGACACCCGTCGCCTGAACGATACGTTTTAATGTACGTTGTTTGATCATCGTTTTTATCTCGCAATGTTATCCATCCAACCGACCTAAGATTACCTTAAGATCGGCGGGACAGCATAGCACAAAGAGCGGAGAACCCAAAATTCGGACTTATCTTCGAGAGCTTAGTCCGCCTGCTTGCGCAGGAACGCCGGGATATCCAGATAGTCTGGCTCTTTGTTTGATTGCGGGCTTGGATCGTTAACCACTTTAGCAGCCGGTTTGTTTTCCTGCGGCAGCGGCGACATGCCGTGCTGCTGGTAACGGTGATCCATCACTGGCTGGCTGGCAGGTTTGTTGGTCACCAGAGTGATTTCAGGACGTTTGTCCATGCCAATACCGGTCGCAACAACAGTGACACGCAATTCGTCGTTCATTTCTGGATCAAGGGAAGTACCGATAACCACGGTGGCGTTATCAGAGGCGAAAGCACGGATAGTGTTACCCACGGTTTCAAACTCGTCCAGACGCAGGTCGAAGCCAGCAGTAATGTTGACCAGCACGCCGCGCGCGCCAGAGAGGTCGATATCTTCCAGCAGTGGGCTAGAAATTGCCATTTCGGCAGCTTCTTCAGCACGGTCTTCACCGCATGCCACACCAGAACCCATCATCGCGTAGCCCATTTCGGACATAACGGTGCGCACGTCAGCAAAGTCGACGTTCATCAGGCCTGGACGAGTAATCAGCTCGGCGATGCCCTGTACTGCGCCTTTAAGCACGTCGTTAGCCGCACCGAAAGCGTCAAGCAGGGAAATACCGCGACCCAGAACTTTAAGCAGCTTATCGTTCGGGATGGTAATCAGTGAGTCAACGTGTTTAGACAGCTCGGCGATACCCTGCTCCGCGAATGCCATACGTTTCTTGCCTTCAAAGTTGAAAGGCTTGGTCACGACGGCCACGGTCAAAATACCTAAATCTTTTGCCACTTCGGCAACAACTGGCGCAGCACCTGTACCGGTACCGCCGCCCATACCTGCTGCGATGAACACCATATCGGCGCCTTCGAGTGCAACTCGCAGGGCTTCACGGTCTTCTTCAGCAGAATTGCGGCCCACTTCCGGGTTTGCACCCGCACCCAGACCTTTGGTAATACCGCTACCAATCTGGATAGTCTGGCCGACAGCCGTCTTACGCAATGCCTGAGCATCGGTATTAACAGCAAAGAATTCAACGCCTTCGATGCGCTCGCGCACCATGTGCTCGACGGCATTACCACCGCCACCGCCGACGCCGATGACTTTAATCACCGCATCGTTGGTCAGTTCCATAGGTTCAAACATAGTTTCTCTCCGTTTTGTGCCTGTCGCTTCGGGATCACCAATACACTTCACTATGATCCCGTTGTTTAAACATTAAAACTCTTTTCTCAGCCAACTATTGATTCTTTTAAACCAATTGCCCACTGAGGCGCGTTTTTCTACTTCAGCCTCACCACTCAGGTGAGACTCTTTTCCGTAATGCAGTAGCCCTACAGCCGTTGAGTAGTAAGGTTCCTGCGCATAGTCTGTCAGCCCGGTAATGTTCAAGGGTTGACCAATTCGTACCTGAGTATGGAATACCCGTTGTGCACAAGCTGCCAGACCATCGATTTGTGCTGCACCACCGGTTAATACGATACCGGCAGCCAGATGGTGTTTTACGCCCTGTTGGCGTAACTGTTCCTGCAATTGCAGAATCTCGTCATTAACCAGATTCAACAATTCCGTGTAACGCGGTTCAATCACTTCTGCCAGCGTTTGACGCTGCAGACTGCGAGGCGGTCGTCCACCCACGCTTGGCACTTCGACATTTTCGTCTTTGCCGACAATTGAACCCAGTGCGCAACCATGACGCACTTTAATCGCTTCAGCGTCGGTCGGTGGAGTACCGAAGGCGTAAGCGATATCACTGGTGACTACGTTACCCGCATACGGGATAACCTTAGTATGACGCAGTGCGCCGCCAGTATAAACGGCTATATCCATAGTACCGCCGCCGATATCTACCACACAAACGCCTAGCTCACGTTCGTCTTCAGTCAATACAGCATAACTTGCAGCCAAACCGGCGAAAATCAGCTGGTCAACCTTCAGACCACAGCGTTCTACCGCTTTAACGATGTTCTTTGCCATATCGTTATGGCAGGTAATCAGGTGAACTTTAGCCTGCATACGCACGCCTGAAAGTCCGACAGGATTCTTGATGCCTTCCTGATAATCGATGGCGTATTCCTGAGGAATTACGTGCAACACACGGTGCTCATCACGCACGCGTACCGATTTAGCGGTATGCACCACGTTCTCAACATCTTCCTGCGTTACTTCCTCTTCCGAAATAGGAACCATCCCTATTTCATTCTGACAACTGATATGTTTGCCAGACAAAGCAAGGTAAACAGAGGAAATTTGGCAATCTGCCATCAATTCGGCCTGATCAATCGCGCGTTGTACGCATTTCACGACTGATTCGAGGTCATTAACTCCGCCCTTGTCCATGCCTCTGGACGGGCAGCTTCCCACACCGATAATGTTGACCATGCCATCGGGCAGAACTTCCCCTACCAGTGCAGCAACTTTTGCCGTACCGATCTCCAGCCCAACTACCAGTTTTCTGTCCGTCGACTTGATCATTGTTGTTTAGCCTGTGCCTGATTCTGATTTCTGTTGTTTTGCTGGCCGCCTTTCTGCCCATCGGCGCCAGCCGGGTCGATAAACGCTGGAGCCCAACCTACTGCGGCACCGCTTTCATAACGTAAATCAACATAACTGATGCGTTTATTATCGGCGTTTGCCTGCTGTTGAAAGCGAGGATAAAGCTCGATAAAACGCTGCAAACGCCCGGTGCGATCGTCACGGCCCAAATCAATACGGGTGTCGTCATCCAGCGTAATCTGCCAGGAATGACGCGCCGTCATCGACGCTGACTTCACCACAAACTTCCCAACGGAAGATGCAGCCGCCAACTGTTGGCTCATGGCTTGATAGCCCTGCAATACATCTTGCTCGCTGCCTTCTGGACCATAAAGCATCGGCATCTTCTGTTTGGCTACGCGGTCTGGTGGAATGCTGAACGATTTGCCATCTGCATCGATCATGTTCAAATCATTCCAGTGCGCCACGGGCACGTATTCCACCAGATGTATCTTCAATTCGTTTGGCCACTGCTTGCGCACGCTGACCTGTTTTATCCACGGCAAACGTTCAATCTGCTGTTGAATGATATTTACATCCTGAGTCATAAAAGTGCCGGGCTCGCCCAGCGACAATATGGCCTGTCGAATATCGTCATTAGTGGTGTAATGGCGATCGCCAGTCACAACCAGCTCAGACAGCGGAAGACGCTTCGCGTCGTCCATCCAGCTCAGCACCGCCCAGGCACTCCAGCCGATGGTCGCCAGCACCAGCAGCAGGAAGAACATTCCCGCTAACTGGCCACCGTTGCTGCGACGGCCTTGGGTTTGGCTTTGGCTATCAGCCTTCGTTGCACGCTCTCGTGCATTTAGGGCAGCTTGAGACATATCAGTCGGCGAGCTCCAGAATGCGTGCTACCAGCTGCGGGAAACTCAGTCCCGCCTGTTTGGCCGCCATTGGCACCAAACTGTGGCTGGTCATGCCCGGTGATGTATTAACTTCAAGCAAATTGAAGTTGCCTTCGCTGTCCTGCATGACATCAACACGCCCCCAACCGCTGCAATCCAGCGCCTGGTAAGCCTGCAAAGCCAATTCGGCTAGCTGCTGTTCTTGCTCGGCGTCGAGACCGCTTGGGCAAAAATATTGCGTCTCGTCTGAAATATATTTCGCCTGATAGTCATAGAAGATGCCCGCTGGCTGGATGCGAATAGACGGCATCACCTGGTCACCCACGATTGCGACGGTATATTCAGGGCCACTCAACCATTGCTCGATCAGCAGATTGTCGTCGTGACGAAATGCCTCTTCCAGCGCAGGCAGTAATTCTTCCGCCACGTTGACCTTGCTCATACCAACGCTAGAGCCTTCGCGGCTTGGCTTGACGATTAGCGGCAAACCCAGCGCGGCAATCTTGTCACCCAAAGCGCCCTGCCCTACTCCGCTGGAATTAAATGCGCCTAAATCTTTTTTGTTTAATGCTACAAAAGCTGAAACGGGAAGACCCAGCGCTTGCCACACCAGCTTGGTGCGGAATTTATCCATGGTCAGCGCAGAAGCCATTACGCCGCTGCCGGTGTAAGGCAGGTCGAGATGTTCAAGGACGCCTTGTAGCGTGCCGTCTTCTCCACCGCGACCGTGCAGAGCGATAAACACCTTGCTGAATCCCTCGTCTTTCAGACCGGTCACGGCAAAGGTTTTGGTATCGACCGCATGGGCATCAATACCAGACTCACGCAGACCAGCCAGCACCGCAGCGCCAGACTGCAACGAGACTTCGCGCTCGGCGGAAGTGCCGCCAAACAGGACGGCAACTTTCTGCGTTGTGTTTGAATTAGCAACACTTTCTTGTGTAGACACAGTGATCGGCTTAGACATAGTGCTCGTCTCCCTTTTTGGCCGCTTGCAACTTTTGCTCGGCCAGCTTGCGAGCGACCTTGCCGATATTTCCCGCGCCCTGAACCAGAATCAGGTCATTAGCGTCGAGGATGGGAGCCAGAATGCCCGGCACCGCGTCAATATCAGAAACCAGAATCGGGTCCAGCTTACCGCGCGCGCGAATCGTACGGCACAGAGAACGGCTGTCTGCCCCCGGAATTGGTGCTTCACCGGCCGGGTAAACGTCGAGCATCACCAGCAGGTCAACCTGCGACAATACGTTGGCAAAATCTTCATATAAATCACGAGTACGCGTGTAACGATGCGGCTGGAACACCATCACCAGACGTCTGTCTTCCCAACCGGCGCGTGCTGCCTTGATAGTGGCGTCCACTTCGGTCGGATGATGACCATAGTCGTCGACCAGCATTGCACTGCCGCTTTTGCCATTAACATTTTCCAGCGGGAAATCGCCCAGGAAGTCAAAACGACGCCCGGTCCCCTGGAAACCTGCCAGCGCGGTCAGGATTGCGTCATCACTAATATCTTCATCTGTGGCGACAGCAATGGCAGCCGCGGCGTTCAATGCGTTGTGACGACCCGGCGCGTTTAGCATCACGTCCATCGGAGTCTTGTCCTGACGGCGCACGGTAAAGTGCCCTTGAGAACCTTTCTGACGATAGTCTTCGATATATACATCAGCATCTTCGCTGAAACCGTAAGTCGTGACATGGCGGCCTACGCGCGGCAGCAGCTCACGAATAACCGGATCATCGATACACATCACTGCACGGCCATAAAACGGCAAATTGTGCAGGAAGTTAATAAATGTCTGCTTAAGGATCTCAAAGTCACCCTGGTAGGTGTCCATATGATCCGCTTCGATGTTGGTAACGATCGCCACCATCGGCTGTAAATGCAGGAAAGACGCATCGCTTTCATCCGCTTCGGCAATCAGGAATCGGCTTGATCCCAGACGTGCGTGCGTACCTGCTGCTTTTACCAGTCCACCATTAACGAAGGTCGGATCCAGTCCGGCCTCGGCGTAAATACTGGTCACCATCGCGGTGGTAGTCGTTTTACCGTGCGTGCCCGCAACCGCAATGCCGTGGCGAAAACGCATCAACTCTGCCAGCATCTCGGCGCGGCGAATAACCGGAATACGCGCTTCTCGCGCTGCGATAAGCTCTGGGTTATCAGCGGAAATTGCGGTTGAGACCACGACAACGCTGGCGTCCAGCACGTTTTCGGGACGGTGATTAAAGTAAATCGTTGCCCCTAAGGCGGACAATTGCTGCGTTACAGGATTAGGAGCCAGGTCGGATCCGCTAATCTGGTAGCCTTCATTAGCCAACACTTCGGCGATACCACCCATGCCGGCACCACCGATGCCAACAAAGTGTATGTGCCGGACGCGATGCATCTCGGGCACGAAGGTACGCAGTTTCGCCAATTGTTGTGTATTCACGTTTGTTTTCTCTTCATCTATTCGGACTGACGGCGGTTGCCCACCTTCAGTGCTTAAATCATTTCGATACTGTTACTTCTGGCTTGCCGCTATCACTTCTGCGGCGACGCGTTCAGTCGCATCCGGGATGGCCGCTGCGCGAGCATTACGCGCCATTTGCAACAGGCTTTCGCGATCCCAACCGGCCAGAATGTCTGCAACAGCACCGGCGTTAAAATCTTTCTGTTCGATAATCTTTGCGGCACCGGCTTTTTCAAGCGGCAACGCATTCCAATATTGCTGGCGATCCTTGTGCTGGAATGGCACAAAAATGGCCGGTAAACCTGCGGCGGCGATTTCGCTGACGGTTAACGCGCCCGAACGACACACCACGACATCAGCCCAGGCATAGGCTTGCGCCATGTCATCAATAAACTCGGTCACTTTATGCTGCGTTTGACCGGCCTCTTGATATGCCTGATTAACCGATTCCAGCGCACCTTTACCTACCTGATGCCAGATAGTGACGCGATCGCCCAGAACGGCGGCAATTTTTGGCATCGCCTGATTCAACACTCGCGCGCCCTGGCTACCACCCACCACTAAAATTCTGATTTGGCCTTCACGACCGGCAAAACGTTCATCGGGCAATGGCAACGCCAACACATCGGTACGTACCGGGTTACCAACAACCGCTGCGTTAGGAAACGCGCCGGGAAACGCCTGCAATACTGTTTTGGCGATACGTGACAGCCAGCGGTTGGTCAGGCCAGCAATCCCGTTTTGTTCGTGTAAAACGACTGGGATACCACATGACCAGGCCGCTAAACCGCCGGGACCTGAAACGTATCCGCCCATCCCCAAAACCACATCAGGCTTGAAGCGACGCATGATGGCTTTCGCCTGACGCCACGCATGATATATGCGAATCGGGGCTGTGAGTTGCGCTTTCAGACCTTTCCCACGCAATCCGGCAATTTTAATGAAATCTATTTCAATTCCGTGCTTCGGTACCAGGTCAGCTTCCATGCGGTCGGCAGTGCCTAACCAGCGAACTTCCCAGCCTTGCGCTATTAAATGATGGGCGACTGCCAGTCCAGGAAACACGTGGCCACCGGTACCGCCTGCCATCACCATTAAACGCTTGGTCTTGCCACTCATCGGGCACTCCTTACAAACGCCTGCGCTTTCGCCAGACGCGTTTCAAAATCTATACGCAGCAACATCGTGAGCGCCGTCGACATAATCAGCAAACTTGAGCCGCCGTAGCTTATCAACGGCAATGTCAGACCTTTGGTCGGTAACATCCCCGCGGCGGCGCCAACGTTTACCAGTGCCTGGAAGCTGACCCATACGCCAATCGAGCAGGCCAGGAAGCCGGAAAAACGCTGGTCAATCTCAAGCGCGCGACGGCCAATGGACATAGCACGAAAAGCGACGAAGAATACCATTAACAGTACTAAAACCACACCGAAATAGCCGAGCTCCTCACCGAGAATCGAGAAGATAAAGTCGGTATGCGCTTCCGGCAGATATTCAAGTTTTTGTACCGAGTTTCCAAGGCCTTGCCCCCAAAACTCGCCGCGACCAAATGCCATCAATGATTGCGTTAACTGGTAGCCGCTGCCGAACGGATCCGCCCACGGGTTCCAGAACGAAGTGACGCGTCGCATACGATACGGTTCAGTCACAACCAGCAGAGAAACTGCAAAGCCGCCCGAGCCGATAATCGCCAGGAACTGCCACAGTTTTGCGCCCGCCAAAAACAGCATCGCCAGCGTAGTCACAAACAGTACGATTACCGTACCCAAGTCCGGCTGTAACAGCAGCAACACGGCCAAAATGACCATCACGCCCATCGGTTTACAGAAGCCCCAGAAGTTGCTTCGTACTTCATCGACCTTACGCACCAGATAGCTGGCCAGATAACAAAACAGCGACAACTTAGAGAACTCGGCAGGCTGAATACGCAGCGGGCCAAAGGCAATCCAGCGCGATGCACCGTTGATCGAGCTACCCACACCGAGTACCACCACCAGCATGATGATCGAGAGAAACAGCAGCACGTTGCTGTATTTCTGCCATACCATCATCGGAACACGCAGGGTGATAAGCCCCAGAATAAAGGACAGCACCAGATAAATAGCGTCGCGCTTGGCAAACATAAACGGATCGTTAGCCAGTCGTTGACCGATAGGCATCGAGGCCGAAGTCACCATCACAAAGCCGACAATCGCCAGCCCTAAAGTCATCCACAGCAGGGTGCGGTCATAGAGAACCAGCGTCAGGCTGTCGTTTTCTTTTGCGCCCATCACCCACTCATTGGTCTTGCTTCCCAAGCCTTTGAGCAAACCTAATCCCGGCATTCTAATGCGCATCAGCCAAGCTCCTTAGCCAGAGCGGTAAATACGTCGCCGCGCTGTTCAAAGTTTTTGAACTGATCCAGGCTGGCGCAGGCAGGGGACAATAACACCATATCGCCCGATTTCACTTTGCCAGCGATATCACGCATCGCCTGCTCCATGGTTTCGAACAGCGAAGAGATTTCAGGGCGCAAATCAGCCAACTCTTCTCTATCGCGACCAAAACAGTAAAGTCGAATCTTGTCGCCGAGCAGATAAGGCAGCAGCGGGGTGAAATCCGCAGACTTTCCATCACCACCGAGCAGCAAATGCAGCGTGCCTTCAACCTGCAAGCCGTTTAACGCCGCCTCGGTACTGCCGACGTTAGTGGCCTTTGAATCGTTAATCCAACGCACGCCGTTATGCACTTGCGCAATCTGAAAACGATGCGCCAAGCCCGTAAAGTGAGTCAGCGCCTTCAGGCTTGATGCGCGTGGAATACCCACTGCATCGGCCAGTGCCAGCGCTGCCAGCGCGTTGGTGTAGTTATGACGACCCGTAAGCGGCATTTCAGCAGTGTTGAAAATTTTCTCACCACGTACTCGCAGCCAAATTTCACTCTGCTGGCGCGTCAGGTGATAATCACCGACGTCAGCACCAAAGCTCACGCAGCGTTTATCGGCCCCGCGAATAGGCATGGTCAACGCGTCATCAGCGTTTACCACACACAGTTTGGCGTTTTCATACACTTTCAGTTTGGCTGCACGATACTGCTGCATGCCGAACGGATAGCGATCCATATGATCTTCAGTTACGTTCAAAATGGTCGCCGCCGCCGCGCGCAGGCTGTGGGTTGTTTCTAGCTGGAAGCTCGACAGCTCGAGCACAAACAGCTGATAGTCATGGCCGAGCATGCTTAACACCGGCAAGCCGATATTGCCGCCCACGCCAACCTGCCAGCCTGCCGCCTTGCCCATTTCACCGACCAGACTGGTAACAGTGCTTTTACCATTGGAACCGGTGATTGCCACAATCGGTACAGTTACTTCGCGGCAAAACAGCTCGATGTCCCCGACAATTTCCACGCCCGCAGCCGCGGCCGCGCTTAGAGCAGGCGTCGCTAATGCCATTCCCGGGCTTGCCACAATCAAATCCGCAGCAAGCAGCCAGTCTTCATTCAGTGACCCTAAATGACGCTCGATATTTGCCGACAGCTTGTCGAGTCCGGGTGGACTGATACGGGTATCGATAACACGAGGCGTTACGCCCCGTGATACAAAGAAATCAACACAGGAGAGGCCTGTCAGCCCCAACCCGATAATGACAACTTTTTTACCCTGATAGTCAGTCATCATTAGCGCACCTTCAGCGTCGCCAGGCCAATCAGCACCAGCATCAGCGAAATAATCCAGAAACGCACAATGACGCGAGGTTCCGGCCAGCCTTTAAGCTCATAGTGGTGATGAATTGGGGCCATACGGAAAATACGTTGACCACGCAGCTTAAAGGACCCTACCTGCAAAATAACCGACAGCGTTTCAACCACGAACACGCCGCCCATAATCAGCAACAAGAACTCCTGACGCAGCAGCACGGCGATGGTGCCCAGCGCGCCACCCAGCGCCAGCGAACCCACGTCGCCCATAAATACTTGGGCCGGATAGGTGTTGAACCACAGGAATCCAAGCCCTGCACCGACAATTGCCGTACAGACAATAACCAGTTCCCCCGCATGACGCAGATAAGGAATGTGCAGATAATTCGCGAAATTCATGTTACCGGTTGCCCACGCGACGAGCGCAAAGCCTGCCGCCACGAACACCGTTGGCATAATCGCCAGGCCGTCCAGACCATCGGTGAGGTTCACCGCGTTGCTGGTTCCCACAATCACAAAGTAGCTCAGCAAGACATACAGCAGGCCTAACTGCGGCATGATGTCTTTAAAGAACGGCACCACCAGCTCAGTGGCTGGAGTATCTTTGCCGATGGCATACATCGTGAATGACACGACGAGTGCAATCACTGACTGCCAGAAGTATTTCCAGCGAGCGATCAGGCCTTTGGTATCTTTACGCACGACTTTGCGGTAATCATCAACAAAGCCCACCACGCCGTAACCCACCAGCACAAACAGCACGCACCAGACGTATGGATCTGACGGATAAGCCCACATCAGCACCGATACCGTGATCGAGAACAGGATCAGCACGCCGCCCATGGTTGGTGTTCCGCGCTTACTAAAATGTGACTCTGGGCCGTCGTGACGCACGACCTGGCCTATCTGCAATTTTTGCAAATAGGTAATCAAACGAGGCCCCATCCACAGGGAGATGAACAGAGCCGTCAGCAGGCTGACAATGGCGCGAAACGTCAGGTACGAAAAGACGTTAAAGCCGGAATAATATTTGACCAAATACTCGGCCAGCCAAACTAACATGTTGCATTCTCCTGTAACGCCCGTACTACCTGCTCCATCGCGGCACTACGTGAACCTTTAATTAAAACGGTGATTACCGCGTGTTCAGATAACAAGCTGGCTAAACGGGCTGTTACAGCCGCTTTATCCTGAAGATGTTCTCCGCAGCCACTGGCATCGCTAATCGCACGACTAAAGTGACCTACGGTTAATACTTTATCGATACCGGCAAGACGAATAGCCTCACCGACTTCACGGTGGCAGGCTTCGCTTTCATCGCCTAATTCGGCCATATCCCCCAGCGCCATGACTCGATAACCCGGCATATCTGCCAGAGTCTGCGCTGCGGCGGTCATTGACCCCACGTTGGCGTTATAGCTGTCATCGAGCAAAATTTTGCCTTCATCGAGAGCAATCGGATACAAACGACCTTTCACCGCCTGTAGCGATGCCAGACCTGCGCGAATTGCCTCGAGCGTGGCATCAACCGACTGTGCTAAAGCAGCCGCTGCCAGCGCATTCGCCACATTGTGACGACCCGGCAATGGCAGACTTACGTCAATTTTTCCGGCAGGAGAATGCAGCGTAAAGGTGGTTTTTGCTGCCCCGACCTGCACGTTGCTGGCATAGAAATCAACGCCTTCGGCGGCTTCTGGAGAGAAGCGCCAAACGGTTTTATTGCCGATACGCGACTGCCAATGCGTCCAGTCGTTGTTGTCGGCATTGATGATTGCGATGCCATCCGCCGGCAGTCCTTCGAAGATTTCACCCTTGGCTTTCGCAACGCCAGCCAGTGATCCAAAACCTTCAAGATGTGCCGCAGACAGGTTATTCACCAGCGCGGTTTGTGGACGAGTCAGGTAGGTGGTGTAAGCAATTTCACCCTGATGGTTTGCACCTAGCTCCACCACCGCGAAATCGTATTCCGGGGTCAGTCGCAGCAGTGTTAACGGCACACCAATATCATTATTGAAGTTGCCCGCGGTGTAGAGCACGTTGCCGCACTGACGCAGAATCGCCGCCGTCATCTCTTTCACAGAGGTTTTACCGGATGAACCCGTCAGCGCAATAACACGAGCAGGCACTTGCTGGCGCACCCAGGAACCGAGTTTACCCAGCGCGATGCGCGTATCGGCCACCACCAGCTGTGGAACATCAGCCGCCAGACGTTTGCTGACGATAAACGCAGCAGCACCGCTTTTAATTGCATCGGCTGCAAAATCGTGTGCATCGAAATTTTCGCCTTTCAGGGCGATAAACAAACAGCCTGAGGTGATTTGACGCGT
Organism: uncultured Gammaproteobacteria bacterium; assembly: GCA_963747655.1. Taxonomy (GTDB): domain Bacteria; phylum Pseudomonadota; class Gammaproteobacteria; order Enterobacterales; family Enterobacteriaceae; genus Rouxiella. Next base: position 883,565 of record CAVVFS010000003.1, read on the forward strand.
GTCGGTGGTGACCGTATCAATTTGGATATCGGCACCAACAAGCTCTGCGCTCAGGACTTCTACAAGTTTTTTCAAGGAAACCGCGATCATGCGACTACCCCCAGTAAGCGAGCGGCAGTCACGCGATCCGAATAATCGAATCGTTGATTGCCGACTAATTGGTAATCTTCATGGCCTTTACCTGCGATCAGCACGACGTCGTTTTCTGTCGCCTGCATGATGGCACTGGTGACCGCTTCAGCTCTGCCAGGGATTGCCAGCGCGCGGCCAGCATCCAGCAAGCCGGAAAGAATATCGGTGATGATGGCGTGAGGATCTTCACTGCGCGGATTATCGTCGGTTACTACTACGCGATCGGCATATTGTTCAGCGATACCGCCCATCAATGGACGTTTGCCCTTGTCGCGATCGCCGCCGCAGCCAAATACGCACCAGAGTTGACCGGTACAGTGCAGACGCGCCGCCGCCAACGCTTTTTCAAGCGCGTCTGGAGTGTGGGCATAATCAACCACCACGGTAGGGCGACCCGACGCATGGAACACTTCCATACGGCCACAAACGGGCTGCAACTGTGGCGCGGTTTGCAGCAGCTCATCGAAGGAATAACCCAGCGACAGCAGTGTACCGAGCGCGACCAGCAAGTTGCTGACGTTAAACGCGCCCATTAGACGGCTTTCAAGCGTGCCTTTGCCCCAGCTAGAGTCCAGCTCGACGCGAGCGCCTTTATCGTGATAGCTGACGTTACCGGCTGATAACCAACGGCCTTTCCAATCCGCTGGCAGCTTGTTTTCCATGCTGACCGCGACGGCGTCTGGCAGTTTCGCCAGCCAGCGCTGCCCGACGCTGTCGTCAGCATTAATAATTTTCTGTTCGCTATTGTGCGTTGAGAACAGTTGCCATTTAGCATCTTCATAATTTTGCATATCACCGTGGTAATCGAGGTGATCGCGGCTCAGGTTAGTGAAAGCCGCCGCGGCAAACGGCAGCGCCGCAACACGATGCTGAACCAGGCCGTGCGAGGAGACTTCCATCGCGGCAAAAGTCGCGCCCTGCTGAACTAAATCATGCAGAATTTGTTGCACTTGCACTGCCGATCCGGTGGTGTTTTCCGCCGGAACCACGTGATTCAGTAAACCGTTGCCAACCGTTCCCATCACCGCGCTGGTTTCGCCCAGCATCTGTGACCACTGCGCCAACAGTTGAGTGGTGGTGGTTTTGCCATTGGTGCCGGTCACGCCGACCAGACGCAGCGCTGCGCCCGGTTGCTGGTAAAAACGACCGGCAATCTCCGACAGCAACAGATTAAGATTTTGCAGATAAACCACGGGCACGCCGTGCTGCACGCTGACAGAACCGTGTTCGGCCTGCCCTTGTGCTTCTGCCACTACCGCGCTGACACCCTGCGCAATAGCCTGAGGAATATAGTGACGGCCATCGCTGGTATGGCCTGAAATCGCGACAAACAGATCGCCGGCAGCCGCAGTGCGACTGTCGAGAGTCATGTCTTTAAGCTCCGTTTGCGGGGCATCATTCACCCACGGAGCCAGGAGGTCGCGTAAATTACGATCTGTCACCTGGAGCCTCTTTTTGATTATTGACAATGTCATTGCCTACGTCCGTCGGTAAGGCATCCGGCTCGATATTCATCGTGCGCAGTACACCGCCCATAATGGCGCCGAATACCGGTGCAGAAACCGCACCGCCGTAGTATTTACCGCCCTGGGGATCGTTAATAACGACCACTAGCGCAAATCGCGGATTACTGGCTGGCGCGACGCCTGCCGTGTAAGCAATGTATTTATTCACGTATTTGCCGTCCGGGCCGACTTTCTTGGCAGTCCCCGTTTTGATGGCAATCCTGTAACCCTTAATCGCCGCCTTGACGCCACCGCCACCAGGCAGGGCAACGCTTTCCATCATACGGACCACGGTGCGTACCAGAGGTTCAGGAAATATGCGTTCGCCAGAGACCGGCGGATCGACTTTGGTAATCGACAGCGGGCGAGCAATGCCCAGACTGCCAATCGTTGCATAGACTCGCGCTAGCTGGAGAGGAGTAACCATTAGCCCGTAGCCGAAAGAGAAGGTGGCCCTCTCTATGTCAGACCACCGTTGTTTTCTTGGAAATAAGCCACTACTTTCCCCAACCAGTCCCAAATTGGTGGGTTTACCCAGTCCAAAGCGCGAGTAAGTGTCTACCAGCTGTGAGGACGGCATCGCTAACGCCAGTCTTGAAACCCCGACGTTACTCGACTTCTGGAGGATACCGGTAACGGAAAGTTCCGGATATCTAGCCACGTCTTTGATTTCGTGACCATTAATACGGTAGGGCTGCGTATTTAAGACGCTATTTTCCTTGACGACGCCTTGCTTGAGCGCCGTCATCACCACCATCGGTTTCACCGTTGAACCCGGCTCAAAGATGTCGGTGATTGCGCGATTACGCATAGCGTCTTTTGACGTATCCGCCATATTGTTCGGGTTGTAGGACGGGCTATTGGCCATCGCCAGCACTTCGCCGGTCTGCACATCCACCAATACTGCCGTACCTGATTCAGCTTTATTGAAAGCAACCGCATTGTTCAGCTCGCGATAAACCAGTGCCTGCAAACGTTCATCGATGCTGAGAATAAGGTTGTGCGCGGCCTGACTGTCTACCGAGGAGATATCTTCAATCACGCGACCGTGACGATCTTTACGAACCGTACGCTCGCCCGGTTGTCCGGTCAGCCAGCGGTCAAAGCTTTTCTCGACGCCCTCAATCCCCTGACCGTCAATATTGGTCACACCAATAACGTGCGCAGTCACCTCACCGGCAGGATAGTAACGGCGCGATTCCTGGCGCAGGAAAATGCCTGGCAGTTTAAGCTTGTTGATATAATCGCCAATCGCCGGATTCACCTGACGCGCCAGATAGACAAAACGGCCGCTCGGGTTAGCATTCACGCGAGAAGTCAGTTGATCGACTGGAGTATTCAGGGCATCGGCTAGCGCTTTCCAGCGACTATCGGCAGTAATGCCGCCGTGTTCATTGACTTCTTTCGGGTCAGCCCAAATCGCATTAACAGGAACGCTCACCGCCAGAGGTCGGCCGGAGCGGTCACTGATCATGCCACGTGAGGTTGGAATGGTTTGAACGCGAAGAGAGCGCATATCGCCCTCTTTCACCAGTTTGCCTGGATTGATCACTTGCAGATAAGCGACGCGAGACAACAGACCAGCAAACGCCAGAAGAATGCCGCCGCACAGCAACGCAAAACGCCAGCTTACAAAGCTGGCTTTATCTTCCTGACGCTTGAACCTTGCGGCACGGGTCGCTTTCATCTGTCGCTTATCATCTCCATGAGCAAATTGCCTTAAGCCTGAGTTCCGAATTTTTTTATTGCTGCACTACGATCGTTTCCTGTGAAGGGTCAACGTGTTGCATTTGCAGTTTTTCGGTTGCGATACGTTCTACCCGGCTATGATCGCCGAGGGCGTTCTCTTCAAGGATCAGGTTGCGCCATTCAATATCCAGCGCATCTTTCTCTAACACCAGCTGTTCTCGCTGGGCTGTAAGCAAACGCGTTTTGTGCGAGATGGTAACGACTGCCATGGCGCTGACTAAACAGGAAATCAGCAGGATCATAGGAATTTTTCCGTGGCGCATAATGTCGCCAAAAATAACTCCCACTAAACCATGACGTTCGTTGCCTATCATTACGCGGTCCTCGCGGCAAAACGCAGTACTGAACTACGTGCTCTTGGATTTTCTGCTACTTCAGCTTCCGAAGGCATCATCTTGCCCAGGGATTTTAGCATGCGCCCACCGAGACTCTGCAATTGCGCTTCGGTCATCGGAATGCCCGCTGGCACCTGCGGTCCACGACTATGCTGGCGTATGAACCTTTTAACAATTCGGTCTTCCAGCGAATGGAAACTGATCACTGACAAACGACCATCCGGAGCCAGGACTTCATGTGCCCCGTCCAGCGCCCGCTCGATCTCTTCGAGTTCACTGTTGATATAAATACGGATCGCCTGGAAGCTACGCGTTGCCGGATGCTTGTGCTTCTCACGAAACGGTGAGGCATTGGCAATCAGGTCGGCCAGCTCCTTAGTACGCGTCATTGGCTGTTCGCGGTTGCGATCGACAATGGCGCGGGCAATACGCTTGGCAAAACGTTCTTCGCCGAAAGTCTTTAATACCCAGGCAATGTCTTCGGCCTCGGCCTTCATCAACCATTCAGCGGCTGAATAACCGCGGCTTGGATCCATGCGCATGTCCAGAGGTCCGTCACGCATAAACGAGAAACCGCGCTCGGGATCGTCCAACTGCGGCGAAGATACGCCGAGATCTAACAATACGCCGTCGATCTTACCTGCCAGCTCGCGTTCGTGAACGTATTGCGCAAGGTCAGAAAACGGGCCATGCACAATGGAAAAACGAGGATCTTCAATCGCTTTGGCAGCTTCAATTGCCTGTGGATCGCGATCGATTGCCAGCAAACGCCCTTCCGGCCCCAGCTGTGACAAAATGAGTCGCGAATGTCCGCCGCGACCAAAGGTTCCATCGATGTAAATGCCGTCAGGGCGAATGTTCAGCCCGTTTACGGCTTCATCCAATAACACGGATGTATGTTTGTAATTTTCAAGCATGCTTATAATGACAAGTCCTGTAATCTCTCGGAAAGCGGTTCGCGAGACGATTGTTCAGCGTCAATGTCTTCCTTAACTTGTTGATACCAGGTCTGTTCATCCCACAATTCAAACTTGTTGAATTGCCCAACCAGCATCACTTCTTTGGCCAGCCCGGCATGCTGTCGCAACGTGGTTGCAATAAGCAGACGCCCGGCGTTATCCATCTGACATTCACTGGCATGCCCAAGTAATAAACGCTGTATACGACGTTCAACCGGATTCATGCTCGACAGACGGGACAATTTTTCTTCGATAATTTCCCACTCAGGCAGAGTGTAAAGCAGCAGGCATGGGTGATGGAGATCGATGGTACAAACCATCTGACCTTGCGACTCTTCGCTCAGCAAATCCCGATATCGGGTGGGTACGGCAAGCCGCCCTTTGCTGTCGAGGTTAACCATCGTTGCCCCACGGAACATACTCGAGCTACCCCTCAATGACCCTTTTCACCACTTTACACCACAAATTCCCACTTGAAGGAGTTTACGGAGGGATTTAAAACCTTGTCAAGCCAGTGAGACTAAGGTTTCTGATTATTTACAGGCAATAAGTTGAGCAAAAACCGGTGAACTGAGGAGTTAACCAAGAGGATTAAAAAATAACGTCATGATTAGTTGAGGAAAATTCATTTAAATAATAATAACGCTCAAAAAGAAATCAATTTGAACATTATTTATCTATTTATATTCTTCTGCTATCGATCTCTCATTTCTTAAAACTACGGACTTTGCTTAAGACTTAATAATCCCCGATATTGACTGCACCGTTAAAAATCTTTCATACCGCTCGCCAGCCCTTTGTAGCGCGGCTCTCACCGCCTGAAAAGGTATAGCTAAATTGCCAGGCCAAATTAAGCCGGGAATTCTACAGCAGAATAGTGCGGAGTATTAACGTATTTTTGAAATTGATTATTCCATTTCTATGACGGAAAACATTTTCAAATAATAATTTGTGTGAGATTGCTCTTAATCTCAATGGCGAGTGGCTTTTAAGAATTTACGAAATCCCTTTGACGCAATTTCAGCCATACGAAAAGTATTGTTTTGTAAAGTTAAGCGCAGAAGAGAAAAGAACAGGAAGAGGCGAGTTCAGATATACGGATACGCATTATCTGAACCCGAAAAATTATTTACGGCTTAGGCTGCCGCGACGGAACAAGTTACGGCGTATCCGCGTGAGTCCGGCTTTAGGTTTTCTTGGCTCGTCAAGGCAGGCAAGTACCAGCTCAAGCACGCGTTCAGCAACATCACGATGCCTCTGCGCGACGGCCAAAACCGGGCATTCGAGGAAATCCAGCAGCTCGTTATCGCCAAAGGTAGCAATCGCGAGATCAGGCGGTAACCGGCCCTGCTCTTTCAAAGTCACGTCCATCACGCCCTGCAACAGCGGGAACGAGGTCGTGTATAACGCTTTTGGCATCTCGTGAGTTTTCAGCCATTCGGCAAAAACCAGGGCAGCAGAGTCACGATCGTAAGCATTGGCATACAGATACTCTGGCTGGCGAGAGTCGCCTTCCCACGCCTGGCGGAAACCTGATTCGCGCAGGAAGCTGACTGAAAGCTCAGGCAATGCGCCAAGATAAAGCACATTTTCGGCAGGGAATTTACGCAGTTCATCGGCCAGCATAAACGCATCTTCCTGATCGGCACCGACAACGCTGATGAAGTTCTCAGGATCAAGGGCACGATCAAGCGCAATGATTGGGAAATCATCTTTCGCCCAGCGCTGATAAAAAGGATGCTCTGGCGGCAACGAAGTAGAGATAATGATGGCATCAACCTGACGCTGCAAGAGATGTTCAATACAACGCATCTCATTGTCTGGTTGATCTTCCGAGCAGGCGATAAGCAGTTGATAACCACGTTGGCGCGCCTGACGCTCGAGAAAATTGGCGATTCTGGTATAGCTGGTGTTTTCCAAATCAGGGATAACCAGCCCGATAGATCGGGTTCTGCCTGCGCGAAGTCCTGCCGCAACGGCATTTGGGTGGTAGTTATGTTCCTTCACGACAGCCATGACTTTCTCGACTGTCTTATCGCTGACACGATACTGCTTCGCCTTGCCGTTAATGACATAACTGGCAGTTGTGCGCGAAACACCCGCTAACCTCGCGATTTCATCCAGTTTCACCAAGGACCCCTTATTCAAAGTAAATACATCGAATATCTAACCCGATAAGCCCCTACTCGGCAAGGTGTTTTACCATAACCCCTTAGACTAATAGTGAAAAGTCAGGCAACGCGCACGGAATAGTAAAAATAAAAAAGCCCAACCTGAGTTGAGCTTTTCAGTGGTGAAAGGGATTTTAACTATCCCAAGTGACAAATTTAACGCATTACCTTGTCACCGCGTGACACACCGACCACGCCCGAACGCGCGACTTCAACAATCTCGGCCACGTCACGCACCGTGTTGAGGAACGCGTCAAGCTTGTCGCTGGTACCCACAAGCTGAACCGTGTAAAGCGTAGCAGTCACATCAACAATTTGCCCACGGAAAATTTCGGCAGATCGTTTGATTTCTTCACGGCCATAACCTGAGGCCTGTAATTTAACCAGCATAACTTCGCGCTCGACGTGCGCGCCCTGAACCAGCTCGCTAACACGCAATACGTCAACCAGCTTATGCAGCTGTTTCTCAATCTGCTCCAGCACCTTGTCATCGCCCACCGTTTGAATGGTCATGCGCGACAGAGTGGGATCGTCAGTTGGAGCGACAGTCAGGCTTTCAATGTTATAACCGCGCTGAGAGAACAGGCCGACTACACGAGACAGTGCGCCTGATTCATTTTCTAACAGTACTGATAAAATCCGGCGCATGATTATGTCCTCTCCGTTTTGCTTAACCACATTTCGTCCATTCCACCGCCACGGATCAACATTGGATAAACGTGCTCGGTTTCATCTATGCTGATATCAACAAATACCAGACGATTTTTTTGCGCCAGCGCTTCGGCCAGCTTGCTTTCGAGTTCATCAGGATGGCGAATCGCAATCCCGACGTGGCCGTAAGCTTCAGCCAGTTTGACGAAATCAGGCAATGACTGCATGTAAGACTGTGAATGGCGACCAGAATAAATCATGTCCTGCCACTGCTTAACCATGCCGAGATAGCCATTATTCAGATTGACGATAACGACCGGCAAATCATATTGCAGCGCGGTAGACAGCTCCTGAATATTCATCTGAATGCTGCCGTCACCGGTCACGCAAACCACGGTTTCATCTGGCAGGGCAAGTTTAACCCCCAGCGCCGCCGGCAAACCAAAGCCCATCGTGCCCAGACCGCCGGAGTTTATCCAACGACGCGGTTTATCAAACTGGTAATACAAAGCCGCAAACATTTGGTGCTGGCCAACGTCTGAGGTCACGTAAGCCTCGCCCTTGGTCAAACGATGCAATGTTTCGATCACTGCCTGAGGTTTGATAGTGCCGGTGTTTTTGTCATAGCCCAGGCAATTTTTCGCACGCCATTGCTCGATGCTCTGCCACCAGTCACGCAGGGAATCAAACGCCTGCTTCTCTTCGGCACTTTCCAGCAGCTCGAGCATTTGCTCCAGCGTTTGCTTCGCATCACCCACGATTGGGATGTCGGCATTTACCGTTTTCGAGATCGAAGTCGGGTCGATATCGATGTGCATGATGGTCGCGTTTGGACAGTATTTTTCGAGATTATTGGTGGTACGGTCGTCAAAACGAACGCCGACGCCGAAGATTAAATCGGCATTATGCATGGTCATGTTGGCTTCGTAGGTACCGTGCATGCCGAGCATGCCCACGCTCTGACGGTGAGTACCAGGGAATGCGCCCAGCCCCATCAGCGTTGAAGTTACCGGCAGATTCAGTTTTTCTGCCAGCTTGATCAACTCTGCACTACATTCAGAATTCACCGCGCCGCCGCCGACATAAAGTACCGGCTTTTTCGCTGCTATCAGCGTTTGCAGAGCACGTTTAATCTGCCCACGATGGCCTTGCACCGTTGGATTATAAGAACGCAGGGAAACCTGCTCAGGGTAAGCATAAGGCAACTTTATCTGAGGGTTAACCACGTCTTTCGGCAGATCGATGACCACCGGACCTGGTCGTCCCGTTGATGCCAGATAAAACGCTTTTTTTAGAACAGTGGGAATGTCTTCCGCACGTTTAACCAGGAAGCTGTGTTTCACGATAGGACGGGAGATCCCGACCATGTCACACTCCTGAAAGGCGTCATAGCCAATCAGAGAACTGTGAACCTGACCAGAAAGCACGACCATGGGGATGGAGTCCATATAGGCAGTCGCAATGCCGGTAATCGCATTGGTTGCGCCAGGCCCTGAAGTGACCAGCACCACGCCGACTTCTCCTGTCGCACGCGCATAGCCATCGGCCATGTGCACTGCGCCCTGCTCATGTCTGACTAGCACATGATCAATCCCGCCGACTGTGTGCAGGGCATCATAGATATCCAACACCGCTCCGCCGGGATAACCGAATACATGTTTTACGCCCTGATCGATTAACGACCGGACGACCATCTCGGCTCCTGACAACATCTCCATGGTTTTGCCTCCAGGCTTGTACTTTGTGACGACTCGTTTCTAATGGATTTCGGAAAACTTTCCCTAATCCCGGTTTTATGAGGGCTTATCACCCTTCTGTACTATTCTGTCTTGTTCTGCATTTCTTATTTGTTATGCATTTCTTGTTTGTTATGCAACAAAGCTCTGAGTACCTTAACGTCAGAATTTAGGTCAGGCAAACAGCAAAAGACCCTTTAAAAAACGAGTCTATTTTGAGCAGCTGTCTTTCAATACTTTAATGGCATAATAAACCATACAATGAGTGCTAAGAGTCGGGGATATAATGCAGGAGATGGTAATTACAGAATTAAATTATGACCGGTGCGGGCATAATTTTTATATCTCAAAAAGTGATCGACATCACGCTATAAGGTTAAAAACTCGCGACTTTTATTGTTTTTTTGAAAGATACCGGATTCCATCACGATAATTCACCTACTCACCCCTTCGTTTTTAAAAAGAAAGAGCGAGACGATAAAGCTGCCAATGGCCGTTTGATAAAATAAAATAACAAAACCATTTTTCCAGTGTAAAAAACTACAAAACTGGCCTTATGACAGGCTTACATACTGCGTTAACAACTCCTTCATCCATAGGTGCCCTTTGTCTTTGCTGGCAGACTCGTGCCATGATAAATAACTGGTTATCTTGTTATTAATCCATGGTAAACGGTCGATTTTCAAATTTAATCTTTCTGCACTTTGCAATGCAAGCCATTTAGGCACGATGGCAATCAACTCTGTCTGCGACACAATTTCCATGACACTTATCAGGCTCGCGCCTTGATAACACACCCGTTTTTGAGTTTCAGAATTATTATAATAAGGAAAGCTAAATGAAGAGGAGTCACTAAGTTTAACAACGGCATGTCTCTCTTTGAAATAATAGGATTGGCTAGTCTGCTGCTGTATTCGGGGATGGTTATTAGAGGAAATAAGCACTAACTCATCTTCAAACAACCGTTGGTTATAATAGTCGGCACGCTCGATACTGCGGTAATCAATCACAAACTCCAGTTCCTGATAGCGCAGCTGGTGTTCGAGATTTTCGTTGATCAGAGATTCAATATTCAGGGTTACACTGCGCGAATGCTGCTTAAGCATGCCCAAAATTTTTGGCGCGAGCAGCAGATCCAGCGGGCTGCTAATGGTAATAGCAAACTGTCTGCGGCTGGTTTGGGGGTCAAAGCACAGCCCAGGTAATTCATTGGTAACCAGTTGCAGCGCCTGGCGGATTGGCCCATAAAGCTGATGCGCACGTGCGGTAGGTTCTATGCCTCGACCCGAACGAACAAACAGCTCATCGCTAAACATACTCTTCAATCGGGAAACGGCGTTACTGACCGCAGGTTGTGACATTCCCAGCATGCGTGCCGCACGAGTAATATTTTGCAACTGCATAACGGCATCAAATACGGTGAGTAAATTTAAATCTGCACGGCGTAAATGGTTATCCTCATGGCTGGCTTGTATTTTATGGTCAGGAATTCTTTTACTTTGCGATTTATCTAAAATAATGTCAGTCATTACGCCTCCCACGATAGAAAATTAAATCCATTTGAATAAACACTGCTATTAGTTTGCTGTTAATCATCATCCCCCCCGAGATAATGACCCCACAAAGAAATAAGCTACCCCAAAAGGTTAAGCTTCTATCTGAGTAATTTATGATAATGAGTGTTAGGTTCCACCGATTCATGATAAAAAACTGATAATTTCTCCTGGTTCTTATGAGAAAAACATGAAGAAGGTCTGAGTAACTCAATTCACTACTTATAAGCCTATTTACAGAGTTTTATACCAGACTGAAGTCTCACTTTTTCGATTCCCTTTTATCCTCAAAATCATTCAAGAGTTGACATCAACTTCACATTCACGTATCAATTTAAAGCACAGGCACAACGCCTCCACTTATTAGAGAAGTTGAAATACAAATGTTTAAATTCACCCGTCTACTTGGCCTACTACTTAACGCAGAATCATTGCGCGGTATGCCAGTGGGTGAAATTCAAAACTAATTTCAGCTTCCACAGATAGCAAACCCGCGCAAATGCGCGGGTTTTTTTTTATCCGCAAAGCGCGAAAGTAAATTCGACAAGGAACATAAACATGAGCGAACAAGTCATTATTTTCGATACTACGCTGCGTGATGGTGAACAGGCATTGCAGGCGAGTCTGAGTGTTAAAGACAAGCTGCAAATTGCTATTGCTCTGGAAAGAATGGGCGTAGACGTCATGGAAGTCGGCTTCCCTGTTTCTTCTCCGGGTGATTTTGAATCCGTACAGACAATTGCCCGCCAAATTAAAAACAGCCGCGTTTGTGCTCTGGCGCGCTGTGTTGACAATGATATTGACGTAGCCGCCGAAGCGCTGCGCGTAGCTGAAGCCTTCCGTATTCACGTGTTCCTGGCAACTTCTACGCTGCACATCGAATCGAAGCTGAAACGCTCATTTGATCAGGTGCTGGAAATGGCCGTGCACTCCGTTAAGCGCGCACGTAACTATACCAATGACGTTGAATTCTCTTGCGAAGATGCAGGACGCACTCCACTGGACAATCTGTGCCGCGTCGTTGAAGCTGCTATCAAGGCCGGTGCGACCACTATTAATATTCCTGATACTGTGGGTTACACCACGCCACATCAGTTCAGTGGAATCATTACTAATTTGTATGAACGCGTGCCAAACATTGATAAAGCAGTGATTTCAGTACACTGCCACGACGATCTGGGTATGGCAGTAGGCAATTCGATTGCCGCGATCCAAGCCGGAGCCCGTCAGGTTGAAGGAACGATCAACGGTCTGGGTGAACGCGCCGGAAATACCGCGCTGGAAGAAGTGATTATGGCGATTAGAACTCGCGCCGATTACATGCAGGTGCACACCAACATTAATCACAAAGAAATCTATCGCACCAGCCAGATTATCAGTCAAATTACTAACATGCCGATCCCGGGCAACAAGGCAATTGTCGGCTCTAATGCTTTCGCTCACTCATCAGGTATTCATCAGGACGGCGTTCTGAAAAATCGTGAAAACTATGAGATTATGACCCCGGAATCGATTGGCCTGAATCAGGTACAGTTGAACCTGACTTCTCGCTCTGGCCGTGCCGCCGTGAAGCATCGTATGGAAGAAATGGGCTACAAAGAATCCGACTATAATATGGATCACCTGTACACCGCTTTTCTGAAACTGGCGGATAAAAAAGGGCAGGTTTTCGATTACGATTTGGAAGCGCTGGTGTTCATTAACAATCAGCAAGAAGAGCACGAGTTTTATCGTCTGGACAACTTCAGCGTGCAGTCAGGTTGCAACATTAATGCCACTGCCTCAGTGAATTTGGCCTGCGGCGAAGAGATAAGAACTGAAGCTGCTGTCGGTAACGGCCCTGTTGATGCTGTCTATGAGGCTATCAACCGCATTACCGGTTATGACATTGAATTAATTAAATATCAGCTGACCGCAAAAGGCCACGGCCGTGACGCACTGGGTCAGGTGGACGTTGTTGTCTCCTGTCAGGGACGTCGTTTTCACGGAGTTGGATTAGCGACTGATATTGTCGAATCCTCCGCTAAAGCGATGGTGCATGTGCTGAACTGCATTTGGCGCAGCAAACAGGTAGAAAAAGAGAAGCAACGCCTGCAAAATATTCGTACTACACAAAATAGCAAACAAAATAATCAGGAAACGGTGTGAACATGAGCAAGACCCATCATATTGCTGTATTGCCCGGCGACGGAATTGGCCCTGAAGTTATGGCTCAGGCATATAAAGTGCTGGAAGCAGTACGTCAGCGTTTTGGTTTGAAAATCACCACCAGCGAATACGACGTCGGTGGCGCGGCCATCGACAAGCACAATACTCCTCTGCCAGCGGCAACAGTTGCAGGCTGTGAGCAGGCCGATGCGATTTTATTCGGCTCTGTCGGCGGCCCGAAATGGGAAAACTTACCGGCAGACTCTCAGCCGGAACGCGGTGCATTGCTGCCTTTGCGTAAGCATTTCAAACTGTTCAGCAACCTGCGTCCTGCCCGTCTTTACGAAGGTCTTGAAGAGTTTTGCCCGCTGCGTAGCGATATCGCCGCACGCGGTTTCGACATTCTGTGCGTGCGTGAATTAACTGGCGGTATCTACTTCGGCCAGCCAAAAGGTCGTGAAGGCCAGGGTCAGCAAGAGAAAGCCTATGACACCGAGGTTTATCACCGTTACGAGATTGAGCGTATTGCTCGCATTGCGTTTGAGTCTGCTCGCAAACGTCGTAATAAAGTGACCTCGATTGATAAAGCCAACGTGCTGCAGTCCTCTATTTTGTGGCGCGAAGTCGTCAGCGAAGTCGCTAAAGATTACCCGGACGTCACGCTGGCGCACATGTACATCGATAACGCGACCATGCAGTTGATTAAAGATCCGTCACAGTTCGACATCATGCTGTGCTCCAACCTGTTTGGCGACATTCTGTCTGACGAATGCGCGATCATTACCGGCTCCATGGGCATGCTGCCTTCAGCTAGCCTGAACGAAGAAGCTTTTGGCCTGTTTGAACCTGCTGGCGGTTCAGCTCCGGATATCGCGGGTAAAGACATCGCTAACCCAATCGCGCAAATCCTGTCTCTGGCTCTGCTGTTGCGTTACAGCCTGGGTGCTGAAGAAGCGGCTATCTCGATTGAACAGGCGGTTAACAAGGTGCTGGAGCAAGGTCATCGTACCGGCGATCTGGCTAATGGTGGCCACGCAGTGGGTACCAACGAAATGGGCGACATTATTGCGCGTGTTGTTGCCGAGGGGGCGTAATGGCCAAAACGTTATATCAAAAATTATTCGATTCGCACGTGGTGTACGAAGCTGAAAACGAAACACCGCTGCTTTATATCGACCGTCATCTGATTCATGAAGTAACCACCCCACAGGCATTTGATGGCCTGCGAGCGATGAATCGTGGCGTGCGCCAACCGGGTAAAACCTTTGGCACAATGGATCATAACGTTTCAACGCAGACTAAAGATATCAATGCCAGCGGTGAAATGGCGCGCATTCAAATGCAGGAACTCATTAAGAACTGCGCGGAATTTGGCATTGAATTATACGATCTTAATCACCCATTCCAGGGCATCGTGCACGTTATGGGGCCTGAGCAGGGTTTAACGCTGCCAGGTATGACGCTGGTTTGCGGTGATTCTCATACCTCGACCCACGGTGCCTTTGGCACGCTGGCGTTTGGTATCGGCACCTCAGAAGTTGAACACGTGCTGGCCACGCAGACCTTGAAACAGGGTCGGGCAAAAACCATGAAGATCGAGATTGTTGGCGACGCTCCGGTCGGCATCACCGCAAAAGACATTATTCTGGCGGTGATCGGCAAAACGGGTACTGCCGGCGGAACGGGTCACGTGGTTGAATATTGCGGTCCTGCGGTAGAAGCGCTGAGCATGGAGGGTCGCATGACTCTGTGCAATATGTCTATCGAACTGGGTGCAAAAGCCGGTCTGGTGGCTCCCGATGCCACCACCTACGCCTATCTTAAAGGCCGCCAGTTTGCGCCTAAAGGTCAGGATTGGGATGAGGCCGTTGCCTATTGGGAAACCATGAAATCTGATGCCGACGCGGTGTTTGATCAGGTAGTGACCCTGAATGTGGCCGATATTGCACCGCAGGTGACCTGGGGAACCAATCCCGGTCAGGTAATGGGCGTAAACCAGACTATTCCTTATCCGGCCTCTTTCAGCGATCCGGTTGAACGCGCATCGGCTGAAAAAGCCTTGGCTTACATGAACCTGCAACCCGGAATCAAACTGACCGACGTCGCAATCGATAAGGTATTTATCGGTTCATGTACCAATTCACGTATTGAAGACTTGCGCGCGGCGGCGGCGATTGCCAAAGGCCGTAAAGTGGCTGCTGGCGTTCAGGCCATTGTTGTTCCAGGTTCAGGGCCGGTTAAGGCTCAGGCAGAAGAGGAAGGTCTGGATAAAATCTTTATCGATGCTGGTTTTGAATGGCGTTTGCCTGGCTGCTCAATGTGTCTGGCGATGAACAACGATCGCCTCAATCCTGGTGAGCGCTGTGCATCCACCAGTAACCGCAATTTCGAAGGCCGTCAGGGCCGTGGCGGTCGTACCCATCTGGTCAGCCCGGCGATGGCTGCCGCAGCGGCGGTAACCGGCCACTTTGCCGATATCCGCGAACTGAATTAAGGAGACGCTCGTGGCAAAATTTATTACCCATAGCGGGCTGGTGCTGCCAATAGACATCGCCAACGTCGATACCGACGCAATTGTGCCGAAGCAGTTCCTGCAGATGGTGACGCGCGTGGGTTTCGGCCAGTTCCTGTTCTATGACTGGCGCTATCTGGAAGGCCAAGGCTATACGCCTAATCCTGATTTTATTCTGAATAAACCTGAATATCAGGGTGCCAGCATATTATTGGCACGGGAAAATTTTGGCAGCGGTTCATCGCGTGAACATGCACCGTGGGCACTAACTGATTACGGTTTCCATGCCGTGATTGCGCCTAGCTTTGCCGATATTTTCTATAATAACTCCCTCAATAACCAGCTGTTGCCGGTTACGCTCAGCGAAGAGCAAATCGACGAGCTGTTTACGCTTGCGAAGGAAGAGGTTGGCGTTCATTTCGAGGTCGATTTGGAAAATCAGATCGTTCGCGCGGGAGGCAAAAGCTATCCGTTTGAAATGGACAGCTTCCGCCGTTATTGCATGATGAACGGGCTTGATAGCATCGGTCTGACTTTGCAACATGCGGACAGCATCTCGGCTTACGAGAAGACTCAGCCTGCATTTATGCGTTAATTTCTTTATTGCATGCTTGAGTTATTGAATCCTGACCCGCCGCCTGGCGGGTTAAACATTTTTAACCCGCGTCATTAGCAATAACGCGATTAAAGACAGCCCTAACGCCGCCCAATACACTTGATAGTGACCGAATTTTTCAACGATAGTCCCCTGCAAGACCCCCGCAAGAATCGCACCTGTTGAAATACTGTTGGTGAATAACGTAGTTGCCGAACCGGCACGGCCCGGGATCAGATCCTGAAAATACAGCATGCCGATACCCGCAATAATGCCGATAAAAATCGCGTTAAACAGTTGCAGCATCATCAGCGCGGCTTTGAAATGAAACAGAATGATCCCCAGATAAAACAGCACGCCAAAAAGGGTCGCACACAGCATCAAGCGTTTCTTGCCGATACGTTTAACCAGATAACCGGCAATCAACATCACAGGAATTTCCAGCCCGGCCGCTGCGCCCATCAATAACCCGGCCAACCCTTCTGGAAGATGCATATCGGAAGTGATATACAAAGGCATATCAATGATGTACATGATGTTGCAGGTCCACATCAGTAGTGAAGCAATAAACAGGATGCGCACGTCTTTGTTTTTCCAGGCGCTAACGTGCACAACTATGTTATCGACCGGTTGCTCAATTCTCTCGACCGAAGGCAGGAAGAACCAGACCATTAGCGCCCCAAAGGCAAACACTGCCGCGGCGCAGAGATACATCAGGGTGAAGCCATAATTTAGCGCCAGCATAAAAGAAATTGGCGGCCCAAGCACCCAAGCCAGTGAGAGCGTGGCTCGCATCATCGAGCTGAACATCACCACTTCGCGGGCAGAACGATCGGCATATTCGCGTGCCAGTGCAAACAGCTGCGGCATGGAAGCATTACCTATCGCGGCAAGCAAAACGCCTATGCTTATCAACACCAGATAATCGCGGCTAAAGGCGAAAATCAGGCTATTGCCAATCGCCAATAAGGTGCAGCCAAACAGTAACTTGCGACGGTCACCTTTTTTATCGGAATAATTGGCCAGCAGGAAACTGATCACAATCCCAGCCAGCGCGTTGACGGTATAGAACAATCCGACCCATAGCGGCCTAGCCTTGACTTCGTTAGTGAGAAACAGGCTGAGTGTCGGCGACTGAAGCGCTCCGGCAATCCCGCTCAGAAAGGACACTAGCAAGAAAGTGGCAAAAATAAGTGATAAACGGCGAGCAGACATAAACCATCCCTGAAAACAGCAAAACTGTGTGGCGAGAAAACATATTCAATTTTAAGCGTAGATAGCTAAAACAAAAAAACCAGTAACTCATTCAAATGGCTAAGAAGCTTTACCGTCACTAATCCCTTGATAATTCAGTTTTGAGGCGGCGACTGTGACGGCTATTTTGGTTATTACACATGCCCAAATACACAAACCTTCTTTCAACACTGTCACATAATCTCTACAATAGCGGCGTTCTCAACGGGGTGCTGAACCACCAATTTTGCGCAGGCAAGTGGGTAAGAGGCTGAGAAAAACCCGTCGAACCTGATCCGGTTAATACCGGCGAAGGGATTTGAGAGTGCATTATGCTGACTCAAAGTCCTTTGCCACGCCCTTTTTTCTCTTTAGGTAAAAGTTGGAGTGCAAAGTGTTTAAAAAATTACTGCCCTGCCTGATGCTGGTTGCTGCACCCGCGCTGGCCGCCAAGCCTGTTCTTACCGTCTACACCTACGACTCCTTCTCTGCCGATTGGGGCCCTGGCCCGGCTATCAAAAAAGCCTTTGAAGCCAACTGCGGATGCACGCTGAAATATGTTCCTCTGGAAGACGGCGTCTCACTGCTTAACCGCTTGAGAATGGAAGGGAAAAACAGCCCTGCAGATGTCGTAGTCGGCCTTGATAACAACCTTCTGCAGGCCGCCGAGCAAACTGGGCTGTTCGCCAAACCTGCCGTAGACACTTCCAGTCTTGCAATTCCCGGCGGTTGGAAAGACCCCAATTTTGTCCCTTATGACTATGGCTACTTTGCGTTCGTCTACAACAAAGACAAACTCAAAAATCCGCCTAAGAGCCTGAAAGAGCTGGTCGATAGTCCACAGCCGTGGAAAATTATCTATGAAGATCCGCGTACCAGCACGCCGGGCTTAGGCCTGTTGCTTTGGATGCAGAAAGTTTACGGCGACAAAGCGCCAGAAGCCTGGCAAAAGCTGGCGAAGAAAACGGTGACAGTGACTAAAGGCTGGAGCGAAGCTTACGGCCTGTTCCTGAAAGGTGAAAGCGATTTGGTTCTGAGCTATACCACCTCTCCGGCGTATCATATTATCGAAGAGAAAAAAGATAACTATGCTGCGGCCAACTTCACCGAAGGTCACTATATGCAGGTAGAGGTTGCCGGCCAGCTCGCCAATAGCAAGCATCCGGCACTGGCTGCCCAGTTTATGAAATTTGTTACCAGCCCAGGTTTCCAGAATGCCATTCCTACTGGCAACTGGATGTATCCGGTGGTGAAAATGCCTCTGCCAGCAGGCTACAGTGCGCTTACGGTGCCGAGTATTTCACTTCAATACAGCGCCAAAACCGTCGCTGAAAATCGCAGTCAATGGGTTCAGGCATGGCAGAACGCCGTCAGCCAATAATCCCCATCTGGCTATGGCCCGGTGCCATAGCCGCATTCGTTATCCTGCTGGTGGCCTTTTTGGCGCTTGGCTCCCTGCTGCGCCATGCCCCGGCACTCGAGCTAAAATCGGTCTGGCAGGATAGCTATCTATGGCACGTCATTCGATTTACTTTCTGGCAGGCGCTGCTTTCGGCACTGTGTTCCGTGCTGCCCGCTATTTTACTGGCCCGCAGCCTGTATCGCCGGCATTTTCCCGGCAGGCAATGGCTTCTCAGACTGTGTGCCATGACCTTGGTGCTGCCAGTGCTGGTCGCGGTATTTGGGATCCTCAGCGTGTATGGTCGTGAAGGATGGATAGCCCAACTGTGTACCGCATTAGGATTACACTACCGCTTCTCGCCCTACGGCCTACAGGGCATCTTGCTGGCTCACGTGTTCTTCAACATGCCGCTTGCGACTCGGTTACTGCTGCAATCCCTTGAAAATATTGCCATTGAACAGCGCCAGCTTGCCGCTCAACTCGGCATGAACGGCTGGCAAAAGTTTAAATTTGTTGAATGGCCAGCGCTAAGACGCCAAATTCTTCCCGCTGCTGCACTGATTTTTATGCTGTGTTTTGCCAGCTTCGCGACCGTGCTGTCTCTGGGCGGCGGGCCAAAAGCTACCACTATCGAGTTGGCTATCTATCAAGCTTTAAGCTACGACTATGACCTGGGGCGAGCCGCGATATTAGCCCTTATCCAGTTATTCTGCTGCCTGGGTCTGGTGTTGCTAAGTCAAAAACTTAGTCAGGCTCTGCCGGTTGGACATACTCACGCACAGCGCTGGCGCGACCCGGCAGACTCACTGTTGCGCCGTTTAGGCGATAGCATACTGATAATTCTCGCTTTACTGCTAATCTTGCCGCCGCTGGTGGCGGTTATTCTCGGCGGATTGAATCAGTCTCTGCTAACCGTGCTGCATCAGGATGCGCTGTGGCAGGCGCTATGGATGTCAATCCGTCTGGCTGTTGGTAGCGGCCTGTTGTGCCTGCTGCTGGCCATGATGTTACTGTGGAGCAGTCGGGAACTTCGCCTTCGCCATCGAAATAACTGGGGTCAGAGTCTGGAGCTTTCAGGAATGCTGATTTTGGCAATGCCAGGCATCGTGCTGGCTACCGGCTTCTTTTTACTGCTCAGCGATACTGGTGGCTTGCCGCAGTCACCGTGGGCGCTAGTCGTTCTGACCAACGCTTTGATGGCGATTCCTTATGCCTTGAAAGTGCTCGAAAATCCAATGCGTGACGTGGCCGAACGCTACTCTCTGCTATGCATGTCACTGGATATCAAGGGCTGGAACAGGCTGCGATGGATTGAACTGCGCGCACTTAAACGCCCAATGACGCAGGCGCTGGCATTTGCCTGTGTACTTTCGCTTGGAGACTTTGGCGTTATTGCACTTTTCGGCAATGAAAATTTCCGCACGCTGCCTTTCTATCTTTATCAGCAGATGGGCTCGTACCGCAGCCAGCAAGGCGCAGTCACGGCTATGCTATTGTTGATACTGTGTTTCCTGCTTTTTACTCTCATCGAAAGATTGCCAGGCCGCCATGCTGACTCTGAATAAAGTAACCTATCTGTATGAACATCTACCGATGCGATTTGACCTCAATATTAACGCGGGTGAACGCGTGGCAATTCTCGGCCCGAGCGGTGCGGGGAAAAGTACTTTGCTAAGCCTGATTGCCGGTTTTCTATCGCCGAGTTTAGGCACTATAACGCTTAATCATCAGGATCATACACGCACACCGCCGGCCAAACGCCCAGTGTCGATGCTGTTTCAGGAAAACAATCTGTTTTCTCATTTGACAGTACGCCAAAACATGGGACTTGGGTTGCATCCAGGGCTGAAGCTTAAGGCCGTGCAGAAGCAAAAATTAACCCTGTTAGCTCAACAGGTTGGACTGGAAGAATGCCTTGATCGCCTGCCCTCGCAGCTTTCCGGCGGGCAACGCCAGCGCGTGGCATTGGCTCGCTGCCTGTTACGCAGCCAACCTATTTTACTGTTAGACGAGCCTTTCTCTGCATTGGATCCGGCACTGCGCAGCGAGATGCTGGCCTTGCTCGACAATATATGCCAGCAGCAGCAACTCACGCTGCTGATGGTTTCACACAATATTGATGATGCGGCACGCATTGCCGAGAGAACGCTGCTGGTGGTAGATGGCCGCGTCTACTACGACGGGCCAACTCAGGCGCTTATTGAAGGCAGTGCCCCAGAAGCAGGAATTCTGGGGATAGGTAATATAACTATCGAGTGATGACTTTATAGAGCAGGTGCGCGTAAATCGGTAGTAAAGGCTGCTTGTTCAACATATATACACTAACTACTGTCGCAGCCAGACTCAGTAAACCAACCCAACGCAGACGAGCCAAAGGCAACCATGACGAAACCGCATCTGGTTTAACTTTGGCGTATCTTGCCCAGCGCCACAGAAGCCACGCAGTCAGCCAAATCAGTACGAGTGTGATAAACAACGCCCATTTAAACGCCGAGCTGTCACTGCTGTGCGGAATATCGATAGCCACACCGGCTAAAATTCCCGGCAAAAAGTATACTGGCGGCCAGGTAATACAACCGGTTATGTTCGGCGGAGCGAATTTAATCGGCGGCAGATTTAGCATTCCTGCGAGCATGGGAACCAAAGGCCGGGTTGGTCCAATGAAGCGCCCCAGGATCACGGTAGCAAAACTGTGGTTGTCTAGAGCATTACCCGTTTTATCAACTATCGACTGATAACGTTTCAGAAAAGACCAATTATGTAGCGGCTCCTTGAAGGCGCGTCCAATAAAATAAGACGTCCAGTCTCCGAAGAAACAGCCGAGTCCTGCCGCTAACCACGCTTCGTAAAGACCTACCTGACCACTGCCAATCAGCGTACCCAACGTCGCCATCATAACGGTGCCGGGTAACAATAATCCCACTAACGCCATCGACTCGAAAAATGCCACTACAGCGACAATGATAAGTGCGAAACCCACTGACTGAGCGACTAAATGTTGTAGATAGGCTTCCATAAAATTCCAGAGTTAAGGTACGCATCACGCGTACGGTACAGCAAACCTTTTATTTCTTATAAGGTTGAAAACTGTCGAAGCACAACAGACCAATGACTTTCAGCGTGACCAGTCTGAGTTTAAACCTTGAAAGACTGATTTTAAGGTTTTTTGCCCATCGTATAATCACCACATCAGTGTAATCACCACAAATTAAGCGAAAATTAAAGAGGTTGAATTGTCGGTAAATGGTAAAGGCGAGTCAACCCAGTAATTGTATGTGTATTTAATCCGTAGCTTAGGTCACTAATGGGAAAATTGACTTCCCCAACGGTGAGAACTGTATAAATAACCATGCTATATTTACTCTATATCGCCCTAAGGCAGAGCAATTTTTTAGCAACTAGTTCAAACAATTTAGCACTTCCATAGAGCATTTTAATCAAGCAATTAATCAATAACCGCAATCAACAGAGACCGAGGCCATTATCAACCACGTTACTGCGCGACCTAACTCCCAAACTGACGGCCAGCCGACTCGGCCGCGTCAGGGTTTTGTTCTGACCCGGCATTGGCGAGATACCCCGCAAGGAACGGAGGTCGATTTCTGGCTGGCAACCGAGCAAGGCCCGCAAAAAGTACGACTCTCCCCACAAGAGTCGGTGGCTTTTCTTCCCGTAGAACAACAGGAGAAAGCGCAACAGTTGCTGCTTGGGGAAAAAGGCTACAGTCTGCGCCCGCTGCCGCTGAAGGATTTTCGGCTGCGCCCGGTGGTTGGACTTTATTGTAACGGCCATCGCCAGCTCATGCGCATAGAAAAAATGCTTAAAGACAGTGGCCTGACTCTGTATGAGGCCGACATTCGCCCGCCAGAACGCTTTCTAATGGAACGCTACATTACAGCCTCAGTATGGTTTACCGGCACACCTGGCCCCGAAGGTATTCTGCTGAATACCAAAATGAAACCCGCAGAAAGCTATCGCCCTGATCTCAAACTGTGTTCGCTGGATATCGAAACCAGCGGCAATGGTGAGCTATATTGCATCGGCCTTGAGGGCTGTGGCCAGCGCGACGTCTATATGCTTGGGCCTGCCAATGGCACGCCCGGCAGTCACGGCGATTTTAATCTTGAATATGTCGACAGCCGTCCAAAGCTGCTGCAAAAGCTCAACGATTGGCTACAACGCAATGATCCCGATGCCATTATTGGCTGGAGCGTTGTGCAGTTTGACCTGCGCGTTCTGCAGAAACACGCGGATCGTTATAAGATTCCACTACGCTTTGGTCGCGACGGTAGTGTGCTTGAATGGCGAGAACACGGCTTTAAACAGGGTCACTTTTTTGCTCAGGCTGCTGGAAGACTGATTATCGACGGCATTGAAGCACTAAAATCTGCCACCTGGAACTTCCCATCTTTTAGTCTGGAATACGTCTCGCAAACTTTGCTCGGCGAGGGCAAATCGATTGACAACCCCTACCAGCGTCTGGCAGAAATTGAGCAACGCTTCCGCCAGGACAAACCGGCTTTAGCGCGCTACAACCTCAAAGATTGCGAGCTGGTCACACGCATCTTTGCTAAAACCGAACTGCTGTCGTTTCTGCTGGAACGCGCTTCGGTCACAGGTTTAGCAGCCGATCGCAGCGGGGGATCGGTGGCGGCATTTACGCACCTTTATTTGCCGCGCATGCACCGTATCGGTTTTGTGGCGCCGAATATGGGTGAGCGGCCAGAAGAAAATAGTCCCGGTGGATTCGTCATGGACTCACGCCCAGGTTTGTACGATTCAGTGCTGGTGCTGGATTATAAAAGCCTGTATCCGTCGATTATTCGCACCTTTTTGATAGACCCCGTTGGCCTGATTACCGGGCTAGACAAACCAGATGATGCCCATTCAGTCCCAGGCTTTCGCGAGGCGTATTTTTCACGGACCCAGCACTGCCTGCCCGAGATTGTGCGCCAAATCTGGCAAGGCCGTGAGGTTGCGAAGCAGCAGAAAAATCAGCCACTGTCACAGGCTCTGAAGATCATTATGAACGCGCTTTACGGAGTGTTAGGCACCAGTAGCTGCCGCTTTTTTGATTCACGTCTGGCTTCATCGATAACGCTGCGCGGCCACGCCATCATGCAGCAAACGCGCAAGCTGATTGAAGAGGAAGGCTATCAGGTTATTTATGGAGACACTGACTCGACTTTTGTCTGGCTTAATCGCGCCCATGCAGCAGAAGAAGCCGACGAGATAGGCAAGCGGCTGGCGACCAAAGTGAATCAATGGTGGAAAACGCATCTCAAGCAGGAACTGAATCTTGAGAGCGCGCTGGAGTTAGAGTTTGAAACGCACTATCAGCGCTTTTTAATGCCGACTATTCGCGGCTCTGAGCAAGGCAGTAAAAAACGTTATGCTGGACTGGTGAAAGATGCCAAGGGTGAACATATCGTTTATAAAGGGCTGGAAACGGTGCGCACCGACTGGACCAGGCTCGCGCAAACTTTCCAGCAGGCGCTTTATGAACGTATTTTTCATCAGTTGCCTTATCAGGATTATATTCGCGAGTATGTTGCCAGCACGCTGAACGGTGAGTTTGACGATCAGCTCGTATACCGCAAGCGGCTACGTCGTCGGTTAACAGAATATGAGCGCAATGTGCCGCCACACGTGCGCGCAGCCCGACTGGCCGATGAGTACAACGTCTCCCACGGCAGACCCGTGCAGTACCAAAACGGAGGATGGATAAGCTATGTAATGACGACTGCCGGGCCAGAACCGCTGGAAAATCGACAATCCCCCATCGACTACGATCATTACATCGAAAAACAGCTCGAACCCGTGGCGGATGGCATTCTTCCTTTCTTGCATGACGATTTTGCTACACTAATAACGGGTCAAATGGGATTGTTTTAACCATAAGGCGCAATGACAGGTGACGAAAGGCCTACCTTCAATTAACATAGCGCCCTTTCCCATTTCTTATCTAACCTCAAAAAATTAAAGACTCCACGCCTTAATCGGCGGGGAAAGAAAAGCTATTACATAAAGTTTGATAACTATCAGTTAAAAGGGCACTACAGCCCAAAAGTCAGACACAAAGCACAGAGAGACAATATGCCCTTTACACTTGGTCAACGCTGGATAAGCGACACGGAAAGCGAATTAGGTTTAGGTACTGTGGTCGCGGTAGATACGCGCATGGTCACCCTGCTTTTCCCCGCTACTGGTGAAAACCGCCTGTATGCCAGAAGTGATTCCCCAATCACCCGCGTGATGTTTAACCCGGGCGATACCATCAGTTGTCATGAGGGATGGCAGCTGAAAGTTGAAGAAGTCGTTGAGGACAAAGGTCTGCTCACTTATGTGGGAACGCGTCTGGACACCGAGGAAGAAGGTGTGGCCATGCGTGAAGTGTTGCTCGATAGCAAATTGACCTTCAGCAAACCTCAGGATCGCCTGTTTGCTGGTCAAATTGACCGTATGGACCGCTTTGCTCTGCGTTTCCGTGCACGCAAATATCAGCGCGAACAGTTCCGTCTTGAATTTGGCGGCCTGCGCGGAATGCGTGCTAGCCTGATCCCGCACCAGTTGCACATCGCCTATGAAGTGGGTCAACGCCATGCGCCGCGTGTCTTGCTGGCCGATGAAGTAGGTCTGGGTAAAACCATTGAAGCCGGGATGATAATCCACCAGCAGCTGCTGTCTGGCCGTGCCGAACGCGTGCTTATCGTGGTGCCTGAAACCCTGCAACATCAGTGGTTGGTCGAAATGCTGCGCCGTTTCAACCTGCGCTTCTCGCTGTTTGATGACGATCGTTACGCCGAATCACGTCATGACGCGACCAACCCGTTTGAGTCCGAGCAACTGGTTATCTGTTCTCTGGACTTTGTGCGTCGTAATAAACAGCGCCTTGAAGAGCTAAACGATGCTGAATGGGACATGCTGGTTGTGGATGAAGCCCATCATCTGGTGTGGAGCGAAGATGCGCCAAGCCGTGAATACATGGTTATCGAGCAGCTTGCCCAGACAATTCCAAGCGTGCTGTTACTGACGGCAACTCCTGAACAGCTCGGACAGGAAAGTCACTTTGCACGTCTGCGCCTGCTGGATCCGGATCGTTTCCACGATTACGAAGAATTTATTGAAGAACAGCAGCAATATCAGCCGGTTGCTGATGCCGTTACTCTGTTACTTAACAAACAGCCACTGACTTCGGAAGCATTAACGCTGCTGGGTGAAAGCGTAGGCAACGCCGATGTAGATACTTTGCTGACCGCTGCCAATAAAGGCGACGAAGATGCTGCGAAAAAGCTGGTCGCAATGCTGATGGACCGCCATGGCACCAGCCGCGTGTTGTTCCGTAATACGCGTAACGGTGTTAAAGGTTTCCCTGAGCGTCATCTGCAAGCTATCAAGCTGCCATTGCCGACCCAGTATCAGACGGCAATTAAAGTTTCCGGCATCATGGGTAGCAAAAAGACCCAGGAAGCCCGCGCCTTAGACATGCTGTATCCAGAACAAATTTATCAAGAATTTGAAGGCGATAACGCAACCTGGTGGAACTTCGATCCGCGCGTTGAATGGTTGCTCGGTTATCTGACTGCCAATCGCGATAAAAAAGTGCTGGTGATTTGCGCCAAGGCTGCAACGGCGCTACAGCTGGAGCAGGTACTGCGCGAGCGTGAAGCGATTCGTGCCGCTGTGTTCCATGAAGGTCTGTCGATTATCGAACGTGACCGCGCCGCCGCCTATTTTGCGTCGGAAGAAGACGGTGCACAGGTTCTGCTGTGTTCTGAAATTGGTTCAGAAGGCCGTAATTTCCAGTTCGCCAGCAATATGGTGATGTTCGACCTGCCGTTTAACCCGGACCTGCTTGAGCAGCGTATTGGCCGTCTGGACCGTATCGGCCAGCAAAACGACATCGAAATCATGGTGCCTTATCTGGAACAAACTGCTCAGGCTATCCTGCTGCGCTGGTTCCACGAAGGGTTAGATGCCTTTGAACACACTTGTCCGACCGGTCGTACTATTTACGATGGTAGCTACCAGCAGCTGATCGGCTTCCTGGCGACTCCAGCGGAGCAGGAAGGTCTGGACGAGTTTATCCTCGCCTGTCGTGAAGAACATGATGCGCTGAAACAACAACTGGAACAGGGACGCGATCGTCTGCTGGAAATGCATTCCAACGGCGGTGAACCGGCTCAGGCATTAGCCGAGGCCATTGCCGAGCAGGATGATGACGTTAATCTGGTCAACTTTGCGCTGAATTTGTTTGATATCGTGGGTATCAATCAGGAAGACCGCAGCGATAACCTGATTATCCTGACTCCTTCTGATCACATGCTAGTACCGGATTTCCCGGGTCTGCCACAGGATGGTTGCACCGTGACTTTCGACCGTGAACAGGCGCTGTCACGTGAAGACGCACAGTTTATCAGCTGGGAACACCCGATCATCCGCAACGGTCTGGACCTGATCCTGTCTGGCGATACAGGAAGTTGTGCGGTGTCTATATTGAAAAATAAAGCGTTGCCGGTGGGCACACTGCTGGCCGAGCTGCTTTACGTGGTCGAATGTCAGGCGCCTAAACATCTGCAACTGACTCGCTTCCTGCCGCCAACGCCGGTGCGTATGCTGATGGACCGTAAAGGCACCAATCTTGCGGCGCAGGTTGAGTTTGAAAGCTTTAACCGCCAGCTGAATGCTATTAATCGCCATAACTCCAGCAAGCTGGTTAATGCCGTGCAGCAAGACGTGCATGCCATGCTGCAACAGGCCGAACCGCTGATCGCTGTAGAAGCTCAGGCGCTGATTGAAGCCGCCAAGGTTGAAGCTGACCAACAGTTAAGCCTGGAGTTTGAACGCCTGAAAGCACTGAAAGAAGTGAATCCGAACATTCGTGACGACGAGCTTGAGTCGATTGAGTCTAATCGCCAACAGGTGCTGAACAGTCTTAACGATGCGAGCTGGCGTCTCGATGCCATTCGTCTGGTTGTGGTGAGCCATCAATGATAACGCCACCGCCGTCTAACATTCTGCCGCTTGAAAACTATCATCCGCCAACCGATCCCTGGTTGCGGGTGCTGTTCCAGGACGAACATCTGATGGTGGTGAACAAGCCTAGCGGTCTGTTGTCAGTTCCGGGTAAGGCTGCCGAACATCAGGATAGCCTGATGACCCGAGTCCAACGCGATTTCCCGATTGCCGAATCAGTGCATCGACTGGACTTGTCAACTAGCGGCGTTATTGCCATCGCGTTGACCAAGGAAGCCGAGCGCGAGCTGAAGCGTCAGTTTCGCGAGCGTGAAACCAAGAAGGCTTATATTGCGCGGGTTTGGGGCCATATGGCTGAAGATTATGGCATTATCGATTTGCCGCTGATCTGCGATTACCCTAATCGTCCTAAGCAAAAGGTCTGCCATGAAACCGGTAAGAAAGCGCTGACCCAATATGAGGTGCTTTCCTGGGATGCGGACGGGACAACTCGGGTGAAGCTGCGTCCGATTACAGGTCGCTCTCATCAGTTACGCGTTCATTTGCTCGCACTGGGACATCCGATTCTGGGCGACAAGTTTTATGCCCATCCAGAAGCCCTGGCGATGGCACCGCGTTTACAGCTGCATGCGCAAGAACTGTCGATTTATCATCCGATTACCGATGAGCCAATGACTTTCAGCTGCGATCCGGATTTTTAGTCCTTTCGCGCTGTCGGACTTTTAATCTGTCAAAAAGTCTCTGAAAAATATGCAGTTAAAAAAACGCCGCGGGATAAACTCGCGGCGTTTTCTTTTTTATAAAGCAAATAGAAAGTTTTAGCTAAAAGTTATCAACGAGAAAATCGGGCTGAAAACTATTTAAAACCTTTCTCACGCTTGATCAAATCATAAGCTGACTGAATCGACTGCGCTTTTTGCTTGGCCATTTCCATCATTTGTGGCGGCAAGCCTTTAGCCACCAACTTGTCTGGATGATGCTCACTCATCAACTTGCGATAGGCACGTTTAATGGTGGTCGCATCGTCGCCAGGCTGCACGCCCAGAACTTTGCAGGCATCAGCCAGCGTTGGCCCCTGAGAGCTCCGCTGATAACCGCCATATGAGTGTTGCCCCTGCTGATGCCCCCCAAACTGTTGTCCGCCTTCCATCATGCTCAGGAACTGATCGAACTGTTGGCGTGAGATACCCAACTCTTCGGCGATGACATACAGCACCTGGCGCTCGTTTGGATGCAGAGAGCCATCGGCAAAGGCTGCCTGAAT
Source organism: uncultured Gammaproteobacteria bacterium (assembly GCA_963747655.1). Classification (GTDB taxonomy): domain Bacteria; phylum Pseudomonadota; class Gammaproteobacteria; order Enterobacterales; family Enterobacteriaceae; genus Rouxiella. The sequence goes on from CAVVFS010000003.1 coordinate 912,486, forward strand.
CTGAATTTCGAGAAAAGTACGAATCAGATCAAAGCGTCCAAAGCATACGCTACGCATATCACGCATTTTTTCACGCAGCGGATAATTTCCGCCTTTACCCGTGCGAAAAGCCTCCTGCGCCGACTCTCGTTGAGTGCCGTGCAACTGCATGCGGTCCATAAACAGGCTGGCTATCTGAATATCGGCCTCTGTTACTCGTCCTTTTGATTTGGTTAAATGCCCCATCACCTCAAAGGTGGTGCGGAAAAAAACAGTTTGTCTTGTCTGCTGATCGGAGAAGAAACCACTGCGCTTTACACTGCGCGCCTTGTCTATCATGTGTCCGACCAACAGCCCCAATACGATACCCCAGAAGCCAATACCGGACATCAAGCCCAATATAAGTCCGAGCAGCTTTCCCCAATACTGCATATACTCCTCAATTCACAATGCCGTCGCGTAAGATTTGCTTTATCATAACCGGCATTTACCGTTGTGCCTAACGGCTACAGCGTAACCCTGTGGATTTATCACTAGCGCAACGATGATGAGTAAGATAGTCTCTGACCGTTTGCCGGAATGACGCCTCTGATGACGGAACACACATTTTACGTATGAAAAAAAGCTTCCCCACCCTGCTGGCCACAATGATTTGGACAGCACTTTATAGCCAGGGCGCACTGGCCGATCTCGCTGAACAGTGCATGCTTGGCGTGCCTACCTTTGACCGACCTTTAGTCACAGGGAATACTAATCAGCTTCCAGTGAAAATCCAGGCAGATCATGCCCAAGGCACCTTGAATAACGATGCTGTCTATACCGGCAAAGTTAATGTTGAACAGGGTAACAGCTCGTTAGCCGCTGACAAGGTTCAGATTAATCAGGTTAATTACCCTAATAATGCGACACCGCTTAGAACCGCGACCGCAACGGGCGATGTGCTGTATTTTGATAATCAGATTAAACTGAAAGGCCCTAAAGCCTTCTCTAACCTGAATACCAAAGATACGGACATGCAGAAGGGTAATTATCAAATGGTGGGCCGTCAGGGTCGCGGTACTGCTGATGAAATGCAGCAGCGCGATAATAACCGCTATACCATTTTGAAAAACGGGACCTTTACTTCCTGTCTGCCCGGCGATAATAGCTGGAGCGTTGTCGGCAGTACTATCGTCGAAGACCGTCAGGAGCAGTTGGCCAAAATCTGGAATGCACGTTTTCACATTGGCCCAGTCCCGGTGTTCTATAGCCCTTATATGCAGCTACCGCTCGGCAACACTCGTCGTACCGGTTTCCTGATCCCGGCATTTAAATACAGCAATACCAACGGCTTTGATTTTGCGCTGCCTTTCTATTGGAACATCGCGCCTAATTACGATGCCACCATTACTCCACACTACATGAGTAAACGTGGTCTGCAATTGCAGAACGAATTCCGTTATTTGACTGTTGCCGGTTCTGGCGTCATGGAGCTGGATTTCCTGCAACACGATCAAGGGGCTGATGACGAGAATCACCCAAATTTAGACAGAACCAAGCGTTGGATGTTCTACTGGAACCACAGTGGCGTATACGATCAACACTGGCGGTTCAGTGCTAACTATACCAAGGTCAGCGATCCTTATTATTTCAACGACTTCAATTCTCAATACGGTTCAACGACTGACGGATACGCTACGCAAAAATTCAGCGTAGGCTATGCCGATACAAACTGGGATGCGACTCTTTCAACCAAAGAGTTCCAGGTTTTCGATAAAGTCTCTACCACCAGCGATTATCGTGCACTCCCGCAGTTAGATTTAAATTACTACAAAGACGATCTGGGTCCATTTACCTTCCATACCTATGGTCAGGTCGTTAGATTTACCAACGTTAACCCTGAGCAGCCTAAAGCAACACGCTGGCATATTGCCCCACAGCTTAACTTGCCGCTGAGCAACCGTTGGGGAAGCTGGGATAACGAAGTCAAGGTAATGGCCACCCATTACGATCAGGATATTTCCGGGCACTATTACCGGGATAACCCTGATACACCGCTGAAAAGCTCGGTTAACCGCGTACTGCCAGAATTCAAAAGTGACGCTAAAATGGTGTTTGATCGCACCATGGACTGGAATTCTGACTACACGCAGACTTTAGAACCGCGTTTGCAATACCTGTATATTCCTTATAAAAATCAGGATCATATTCAGGAATATGACTCAACGCTGTTGCAGAACGACTATACCGGTTTGTTCCGCGATCAGAGCTACAGTGGTCTTGACCGCATCGCTTCTGCTAATCAGGTAGCATCCGGTGTCACCACGCGTATCTATGACCAGAACATGGTCGAGCGCTTTAATATCTCTGCCGGTCAGATTTACTACTTCACCCCGCCACGTACGGGTGATAATGACTATGTAGATGACAGTAGCAAATCCGGTAGCTTAGTCTGGGCCGGTGATACCTACTACAAAATTAATAATGCCTGGGCAGTTCGCGGTGGCATTCAGTATGACTCACGTCTCAATGCTGTAGCATTGGGTGATGCAGTGCTGGAATACCGTTCAGACGCAGATAGAATGATTCAGCTGAGCTACCGTTATGCTAGCGCACAATATATCCAGGCTACACTGCCTAACCTGACCGACCCAGGTTATAACCAGGGTATTTCACAGGCTGGGGTTATTGCTAGTTGGCCAATTGCCGATCGCTGGGCTGTGGTTGGGGCGTATTACTATGATACTCGAGCCAAACAGGCCGCCGATCAGCTGTTGGGCGTTCAGTACAGCACCTGTTGCTGGGCAGTCAACTTTGGTTACGAACGCAAAATCACTAGCTGGGATTATACCAGTTCAAAAAGCCAGTATGACAAAAGTATTGGATTCAACATTGAACTTCGTGGCCTGAGTTCTAATCAAAGCTTGGGTACGGCTCAAATGTTGACAACAGGCATACTGCCTTATCAGCGCGCGTTCTGATGCTCAACGGCATGTTGAATTCAGTAAACTTGAAACTTGAAACCGCATTTGCGGAAAAAATAAATGGAAAAAGTATGAAGAACTGGAGAACACTTCTCCTCGGCGTGGTGCTTTGTGCTAACACCGCGTTCGCAGCACCGCAAGAGGTTGATAAAGTTGCCGCCATAGTTGATAACGGGGTGGTTCTGCAAAGCGAAGTCAACGATATGTTGCAGTCCGTCAAGGAGCAGGCTAAAGAATCTAAACAGCAGCTTCCTGACGATGCAACGCTGCGTCGTCAGATCCTCGATCGTCTGATTATGGATAACATTCAGCTGCAAATGGCCACCAAGATGGGCATTACGCTGACTGACGATGACGTTACCAAAGCGATCGCCGGTATTGCTCAGCAGAACAATATGACCGTTGATCAGTTACGTAGCCGTCTGGCTTATGAAGGCCTGGACTTCAATACTTACCGTACCCAGATCCGCAAAGAAATTTTGATTTCTGAAGTGCGTAACGGTGAAGTTCGTCGCCGCGTCACAATTTTGCCTCAGGAAGTGGATGCTCTGGCAAAACAGATGGCTGCTCAAACTGACAATGAAGCCGAATATAACCTGAGTAACATCCTGCTGCCTTTACCGCAGAATCCTACTCAGGATCAGGTTGATCAAACCGAGATGCTGGCGAAGAAATTGGTTAGCGATCTGAATCACGGTGCTGATTTTGCTAAAACGGCAATGACCTATTCAGCCGATCCGCATGCCCTTGACGGCGGAAACATGGGTTGGGGCAAACTTCAGGGCTTGCCTTCACTGTTCGCGCAGGCGCTGGCTAATGCCAAGAAAGGCCAGATTGTCGGCCCTATCCGTTCAGGCGTTGGTTTCCATATCCTGAAAGTGAACGACATGCGTCAGACCGATCAGAAAGTTTCTGTGACCGAAGTTCACGCTCGCCATATTCTGCTCAAAACTTCCGTGGTTATGACAGACGCACAGGCGCAGGCTAAACTTGAGCAAGTAGCAGCGGCCATCAGAAGCGGTCGTGCAAACTTTGCCGATGAAGCCAAACAGCTGTCGCAGGATCCTGGCTCTGCCGTTAATGGTGGTGACCTGGGTTGGGCTTCACCTGACATGTACGATCCGGCATTCCGTGATGCGTTGCTGAAGCTGAAAAAAGGTGAAATCAGTGCACCAGTCCATTCTTCATACGGCTGGCACCTGATTCAACTGATTGATACCCGTCAGGTTGACGGAACTAATGCTGCCATGAAAGACAAAGCTTATCGTCTGCTGTTTAACCGTAAATTTGCAGAAGAAGCCCAGTCCTGGATGCAGGAACAACGTGCACAGTCGTACGTTAAAATTCTGGATGATAATGGACAATAATTCCCACGTGACTCAATCAGTGGTCATTACCCCCGGCGAACCTGCCGGGGTTGGGCCTGACCTGGTTCTTGCACTGGCTCAACGGGACTGGCCCGTTGAGCTTGTGGTTTGTGCCTGCCCGTCTTTGCTGCTTTCCCGGGCAAAGGCATTAGGTCTGCCAATTCGTTTACTGGATTATCGCCCAGGTTTTGCTAAACCTCAGTCTGCGGGCACGCTAACCGTTCTTCCTGTTCCGCTGGCTGAGCCGGTCATCGCCGGTCAGCTCAACGTTGCTAACGGGCCGTACGTGGTTGAAACCTTGGCTCGTGCCTGTGATGGCGCACTAAACGGCGAGTTCGCTGCGTTGATTACCGGCCCGGTTCAGAAAAGTATCATTAATGATGCAGGTATCCCGTTTATCGGCCATACCGAATTCTTTGCCGATCGTAGCCTCTGCGAGCGAGTGGTGATGATGCTGGCAACCGAAGAGCTTCGTGTTGCGCTGGCGACGACCCATTTGCCATTGAAGGACGTATCAGATGCCATCACTCAGCAAAGCTTGCATGAAGTGATCACTATTCTTGATAACGATCTCAAAACCAAATTTGGTATCGCGTCTCCACAGATTTATGTCTGCGGCCTGAATCCTCATGCAGGAGAAGGCGGGCATATGGGCCGTGAAGAAATCGACACCATCACGCCAGCGCTTAATTCGCTGCGTGAGAAAGGCATTAATCTGATTGGTCCGCTACCGGCTGATACACTTTTCCAGCCGAAATATCTGCAACACGCAGATGCCGTATTGGCCATGTATCACGATCAGGGCCTTCCGGTGTTAAAATATCAGGGATTTGGTCGGGCAGTGAATATCACCCTTGGTTTGCCGTTTATCCGCACCTCGGTCGATCACGGCACCGCGCTGGATCTCGCTGCTACCGGCAAAGCCGACGTGGGCAGCTTTATTACCGCATTAAATCTTGCCATTAATATGGCGTCTGTCAGTAATGACATCAATTTGTCCGCAATGACGACCAATGTCAGCACTGACAACAACAGTAGTGAAAAAACATAGCAATGAATAATCGAGTCCACCAAGGCCACTTTGCCCGTAAACGTTTTGGACAAAACTTCTTAAAAGATCAGTTTGTCATCGACAGCATCGTTTCCGCGATCCATCCCCTGCCCGGCCAAGCCGTTGTTGAAATCGGCCCCGGTCTGGCTGCTTTAACCGAGCCGGTCGCGGCACGTCTGGACAGCATGACTGTTATCGAGCTTGACCGTGATTTGGCAGCCCGTCTTGAGGTTAACCCTAAGCTGGGCAACAAGCTGCGGATCATTCAGGCCGATGCGATGACCGTTAACTTTGGCGAACTGTCTGAAGAGCTGGGTCAGCCGCTGCGCGTATTTGGTAACCTGCCATATAACATCTCTACGCCGCTGATGTTCCACCTTTTCACCTACACCAATGCTATCAGCGACATGCATTTCATGTTGCAGAAAGAGGTGGTGAACCGTTTGGTTGCCGGCCCAAATAGTAAGGCTTACGGGCGTTTGAGCGTGATGGCTCAGTATTACTGCAACGTCATCCCTGTACTGGAAGTGCCGCCAGAGTCCTTTACTCCGGCACCAAAAGTCGACTCGGCGGTTGTGCGTTTGACGCCGCATGCAGAAATTCCTTATCCTGTTTCAGACATTCGTATTCTGGCGCGCCTGACTACCGATGCATTCAACCAGCGTCGTAAAACTATCCGTAACAGCCTGGGGCATTTATTTACTCCTGAGCAGATGACGGAGCTGGGTCTGGATTTGTCGATGCGTGCCGAGAATATTTCCGTTGAGCAGTACTGTAAATTAGCCAACTGGCTTTCAGTACGCAAAAACAACGAACAGTAAACCTCAGCAGGAGTCACACTATGCTTGATGCGCCGCGAGTCAGTATTCAGGTACAAAGTATCTACATTGAGTCTCAGTCGATACCGGAAGAACAGCGTTATGTTTTCGCTTATACCATTACTATCCGCAATCTCGGGCGCTTCAACGTACAACTTTTGCGCCGTTACTGGCTGATAACCAACAGTAACGGCCATAAGACCGAGGTTCAGGGAGAAGGCGTCATTGGGGAACAACCTCTGATTACTCCCGGTGGTGAATTTCATTATACCAGCGGCGCTATTCTTGAAACGCCGATGGGCACCATGGAAGGCCATTATGAAATGGTCGACCAGAATGGCGAGCCCTTCCACGTCGATATCCCCGTATTTCGTCTTGCACTCCCCACGCTGATTAATTGAGTTTCAAGTAAGAAGGTAAAATGTCGACATATTTAGTGGGTGATATTCACGGCTGCCTGGATGAACTTAAAGCTGTCCTTAAGCAAGTAGATTTTAACCCACAGCAAGACACTCTCTGGCTGACTGGCGATCTGGTGTCTCGTGGCCCTGATTCTCTGGGAGTTCTGCGCTATGTCAGTAGCCTGGGCGATTCCGTGCGTATGGTATTAGGCAATCATGACCTTCACTTGCTGGCTATCTTTGCGGGCATCACGCCGAATAAACCTAAAGACAAGCTAACGCCGCTGCTTGAAGCAGACGATGCCGATGAGCTGATCAATTGGCTACGTCGTCAACCGATGCTGCAAGTGGATGAAGAATTGAAGCTTGTCATGGGGCATGCCGGACTCACTCCGCAGTGGAATATCGAGACGGCAAAAATTTGCGCCCGCGAGGTTGAAGCCATTCTCAGCAGCGACAGTTATCCACTATTCCTGGACGCGATGTACGGTGATATGCCGAACAACTGGTCTGAAGAACTTACTGGCCTGTCTCGTCTTCGTTTTAGCACCAACGCACTGACCCGTATGCGTTATTGCTTCCCGAATGGCGAACTTGACATGATCTGCAAAGACGCGCCGGAAGATGCTCCACGTCCGCTTAAACCGTGGTTTAATCTGCCAAGTCAGGTTATTGAAGAAGGCTACAGCATTATCTTCGGCCATTGGGCATCGCTTGAAGGCAAAGGCACGCCTGAAGAGATTTACGCGCTGGATACCGGCTGCTGCTGGGGCGGTGAAATGACGCTGTTGCGCTGGGAAGATAAAACCTATTTCACTCAGCCTTCTAATCGCCGGAAAGACAAATCAGACTAACTTCTTATCAGGCCTCAGATCTTAAGTCTCAGTTCTCAAGAACAAGCTGATAAGCAAAAGGCACCGATTAGGTGCCTTTCTTGTTTACTGCTTAACTGGATAACAACGGCCTGTGGGCAAAATTACTCGCCGCGACGATCCAGAATTTCAAAACAATAGCCGTGAGTATTCGCCTCGTCAGCGTCATGGAATTCGCTGAATACGCTTTCCCATTCGTCTGGCTCGTAGTCAGGGAAATGCGTATCCCCTTCAACTTCAGCATCAATATGGGTTAGATACAGGCGATTAGCGCGCTTAAGGAACTGGGTATACACTCTGCCGCCACCCATGATCATCACTTCTTCTGCATCACCCGCTGCCACCAGCGCATCATCAACGGAAGTCACCCAGGTTACCCCTTCGTGTGTTCCCGGCTGGCTGCTGATAATGATGTTTAAACGACCAGGCAATGGCCGACCAATCGACTCGAAAGTCTTGCGCCCCATAATAACTGGTTTGTTCAGCGTGTTACGCTTGAACCAAGCCAGATCACCCGGTAAATGCCAGGGCATGGCGTTTTCCATACCGATAACGCGATCCGCTGCTATTGCAGCGATCAGGCTGATAATCATCGTGAAACCTTTGGTGAAGTGCTAATAAGAACAGATTCGTGATTCCGCCGGCAGACGACATACAGCAGACTGGGAACAAATTCTATGTCGGGGCAGAAAAGAGCCACACTATACGGAAAGGCTAATCGCCCGTCGATAGGGAGAATGTACCTTGCTAAAGATATAAGAGAGCTCTTAGCACACCTCGATTTAGACAGCACAATACACTGACCTCCATACAGAAAGGGAGTGTAAAGGGTCAGCTCAGAAAATTTTACTAGCTCATCCTGCTAGCATAGAGGCAAAGAAGGCTGTGCATGTAAACTGTTCAATACGCTTTGGGTCAGAAAGTATACAAATAAGATCGATGACTCTTCTCTGCCCACTGTTAAAAATCGGCGATTGGCGTATGATGCCGCCATAATTTTCTCGCTTCTTGATAACGGTCATTTTAATGCTCGAAACCTCTTTATTTGTCGCGACCATCGCAGCGTTGGGGATGATCTCCCCTGGCCCTGATTTCTTTCTGGTGATCAAGAATGCCGCGCGTTATCCACGCCCTGCTGCACTGATGACCTCGCTCGGCGTGGTTTGTGGCGTGATAACTCATATGTCTTACTGCGTGGCTGGGTTGGCCGTGGTTATCACTAAAACACCTTGGTTGTTTGATTTGCTGAAATACGTTGGCGCAGCCTATCTGATTTGGGTAGGAATTCAGGCGCTGTTCTCGCGTACCAACAGCAAGATGAATCTGGACAATCTCGACCAGCAGCAGATAAAACTCGGTAAAGCGTTTGTTCAGGGTTATCTTTGTAACCTTCTGAATCCAAAAGCCACGCTGTTCTTCCTGGCAATGTTTACGCAGGTATTGCAGATTAACTCAAGCCTCGGCGACAAGCTGTGGTACGCCTCGATTATCGTCGGACTTTCCGTTATCTGGTGGCCACTGTTAGTCGTGCTGATTCAGAGCGGGCCGGTACGTCGCGGACTGGCAAAGGCGCAAAAAATAATTGATAAACTGCTCGGCGGCGTCTTGATTGCACTGGGTATTAAAGTTGCACTCAGCTAGTTAGTCGTGAAACGGTCATAGTCTTAAATGACCGGGTCTTAATTGTTAAATGATCAGGTCTTAGCCTCTAAATAATCAATAGAAAAAGCGCATTCAGTGAATGCGCTTTTTCTGTTTTAGGGCTCTTTTAATGCTTCTTTCAGCACTTCTTCTTTATAAACACTCAGCCCAAAACTACATCTCTTTCGCCTCGATGACTTCATGCTCTGGCGCTTTGCCGTCAATGCTGCCACGCCAACTTTGTTGCTGCTCCCCCAAACGTTGCTGGTCTTGCTCAATCGCCGCAGTCAGCATATCGCGAGCACGTGCCAGTCCCGCAAGCCGGAACTCTGTATCCTCGTAGTTTGCCAGCGTCGCCTCGAGCATCTTGAGGTTAAAGAATTTAAACTGCTCGGCTTTTTCACGGGCTTCGTAAGGATCGAGTCCCAGCAACTCTAACGTTTCACGCCCCGCACGCAGCGAACCTTCAAACAGTTCACGCTCCGGCGCTTCAACGCCAAGCTGACGCAACTGGTACCAATGATCAACGTCGCGAGCACGGGCAATGATTTTTAGATTCGGGAAATTCTCTTTTGCCAGACGAGTCAATTCAAGGTTGGCCTCAACGTCGTCAATCGCGTTGATCAACACTTTGGCCTGCGCAGCTCCGGCAGATTCAAGCAGATCTACGCGCGTTGCGTCACCGTAAAATACTTTAGTGCCAAATTTACGCAGGGTCTCGATATGATCCGGGTCATTGTCCAAAACCACCGTATGTACGTTATTTGCCAACAGCAGACGACCGGCGATTTGTCCGAAGCGACCAAAACCGGCGATAATCACGCTGGCATGCTCGTCATCGATAATATCCTGTGGGCGATCGTCCTTCGGCGCATTGCGCTCCAGCCGGCTGGCAATCACCAGCAATACCGGCGTTACGGCCATAGACAGCGCCACGGCCAGCGTCAATGCTTTTGCCCATTCGTCTGGAAGCACGCCAGCAAGCTGCGCCGCACTAAAAATAACGAAGGCAAATTCACTGCCTTGCCCAAGCAAAATAGCAAACATGCCACGCTGACGCTTTGGTACACTCAGCATCGGCGCGATAATCCACAGCAGCGCGGCCTTTAAAGCCATAAAACCTGCCAGTAACCCGACAATGAGCAGCGGATGATGTATCAGCGTACCAAAGTCGATAGACATCCCAACGCCGATAAAGAAAAGGCCGAGCAGCAGGCCTTTGAAAGGCTGAATATCACTTTCCAACGCGTGGCGATATTCGGAACTGGCGAGCATAACACCTGCCAGGAACGCGCCCATAGCCATCGACAGACCGGCCATTTCTAGCAACAGCCCAAAGCCGAATACCAGGAATAACGCGACGGCGCTGAACACTTCACGCATGTTAGAACGGGCAACAAAGTGCAGTACCGGACGAGCAACATATCGCCCCAGAATAATAACAACCGCCAGTGCTCCTACGACCTTCGCTGCCGAAATACCAAACGACAGCATCGTCGCTGATTCCCCGGTGCTTGCCAGCAGCGGGATCATCGCCACCAGCGGGATCGCAGCGATATCCTGGAACAGCAGCACGGCAAAAGAGCTGCGGCCAATAGGCGTCGGCGTGAGACTTCGCTCGCTCATCGCCTGCATAGCAATGGCTGTCGAGGACAGCGCCAGAGTCAGGCCGATCAGAATAGCAATTTTCCAGTCGAGCCCTAACGCGGCGCAAAATGCACTCAGCACCAGCCCACAGCCGACCATTTGAATACTACCGCCGCCAAAGACCGATGCTCGCAGTGTCCACAGCCTTTTTGGGTCAAGCTCAAGGCCGATGATAAACAGCATCAGCACGACGCCAATTTCAGCAAAGGTCAGTATCGATTCGGCGTCGGAGACTAACTTCAAGCCCCACGGGCCGATAATGCAACCTGCGATTAAGTAACCCAACACTGAACCCAGCCCAAAACGCACGGCAATGGGCACAAACAGCGCGGCTGATCCCAGATAGATAAGCCCCTCAATCATCATGCTGTGATTATCCATTCGTTTCCCCTTGCAAAACCTGTGGCTGCACAGCGACAGGTGCTGGATGCGCGCTCTGCCAGTCAATCAGGCGCTGGCGATAATTTTCTGCCGCGGCTTTGATTGCCACCTCATCGCAGACAAAAGTGTTATGCAGAGCAAAATACGGTTGCCATTTCATGCCGCAATAAAGCGCTGTTGCTTCTAGCGGCTGGCCCAGCGCAGCAAAGTCTGGGTAATGGCCCAGCTGAAAATGGTGCTCGTTGCCTCCAGTGGTCACTGCCCACATGCAGCCTTTGCCGTTTAACGCGTCACCACCATGACCATAGGCCCAGCCGTGTTCCAGCACCTTGTCGAGCCACAGTTTAAGCAGCGGAGGCAGGCCATACCATTGCAGCGGATGCTGGAAAATCACCAGATCGGCTTCTTCTACCGCGTGTTGTTCGGCTTTAATATCAATGGTGAAATCTGGATAAAGGTCGTAGAGAGATCTAATTTTTACTTCTGGAAGATCTTTAATCTCCTGAAGCAGACGCTGATTGGCATGGGAATGCCGGGGATACGGATGAGCATAGATAATGAGGATCATAAAACGTCCATATATAAGCGTATTTTGAACAGCATACGCAAATTTGTGCCAGAGGAAAAATAAGCGTGCTTTTGATTTTTGATATTTTAATTAAAAAGAAAAAATCGAAAAAAAAGGGCGTAGCATAATGCCGCGCCCTTAATATTTTATTCTATCGCATTTTCAAACTAACCGCGTTGATTAGCCTGTAATTTTTGCATGCATTTCCTGGACTGAAATAACCTGCTCAGTCGGGTCGGAAGACAGCGCCATGGTGGTCGCATAACCGCCGTTCATGGTGGTGTCGTAATGCACTTTATATTGCAGCGCACTGCGGCGGATAAGCTTAGAGTCTTCAATCGCCTGACGACCTGCGGTGGTGTTAACAATGTACGCATATTCGCCGTTTTTGATACGGTCTTGAATGTGCGGACGGCCTTCATGCACCTTGTTAACCTGACGCACGGTAATCCCCGCGGCGGTAAGCACCTCAGCAGTGCCCTGAGTCGCATCAATCTCGTAACCGTGTTCCAGCAGCTTGCCAGCCAAAGTCACTACGCGAGCTTTATCACCGTCACGAACAGACAGCAGCGCACGTCCGGTTTTCTTAACCGTAGACAGACTACCCAACTGTGCTTTGGCGAAGGCTTCAGCGAAGGTACGACCCACGCCCATCACTTCACCGGTAGAGCGCATTTCTGGGCCGAGAATTGGGTCCACGCCCGGGAATTTGTTAAACGGCAGTACCACTTCTTTAACAGAGTAGTAAGGCGGAATAACTTCTTCGGTAATGCCCTGCTCAGCCAGAGTTTGACCCGCCATGACGCGTGCAGCCACTTTTGCCAACGGTACGCCGGTTGCCTTGGAAACAAACGGTACAGTACGCGCAGCGCGTGGGTTAACTTCAATCAGGTAAACTTCGTTGTCTTTAACCGCAAACTGCACGTTCATCAGACCGCGAACTGACAGCTCAAAGGCCAGTTTTTCTGCCTGTTGACGCATCACGTCCTGAATTTCTTTGCTCAGGGTATACGCTGGCAATGAACACGCTGAGTCACCGGAGTGAACGCCTGCCTGCTCGATGTGCTCCATGATGCCGCCAATCAGCACGCGCTCGCCGTCGCAAATGACGTCGACGTCAACTTCAACCGCATCATCAAGGAAACGGTCGAGCAACACTGGCGCATCGTTGGAAACGCTGACTGCATTCTGGAAGTAACGACGCATGTCGATTTCGTCATAAACGATTTCCATCGCACGACCACCCAGAACATAAGATGGACGAACAACCAGCGGATAACCGATACCTGCCGCTTTTTCAACGGCCTGCTCAATGGTTGCCACAGTGGCGTTGGCCGGTTGTTTCAAGCCCAGACGAATAACTGCCTGCTGGAAACGTTCACGGTCTTCTGCACGGTCGATAGCATCAGGGCTGGTACCGATAATCGGCACGCCACAGGCTTCAAGTTCACGGGCCAGTTTCAACGGAGTCTGACCACCGTATTGCACGATTACGCCTTTTGGCTGCTCGATGCGCACGATTTCCAGCACGTCTTCCAGTGTGACAGACTCGAAGTACAAGCGATCTGAGGTGTCATAATCGGTAGAAACCGTTTCAGGGTTACAGTTAACCATGATGGTTTCGAAGCCGTCTTCGCGCAGTGCCAGTGAGGCATGAACGCAACAGTAGTCGAATTCGATCCCCTGACCAATACGGTTTGGACCACCGCCCAGCACCATAATTTTTGGTTTACAGTTGGTTGGATTCGACTCACACTCTTCTTCATAAGTGGAATACATGTACGCGGTATCGGTAGAGAATTCCGCCGCACAGGTATCAACACGCTTATAAACCGGATGCAGGTTCAGCTTGTGACGCAGCTTGCGCATTTCACTTTCAGACACGCCGGCCAGTTTAGCCAGACGCAAGTCAGCAAAGCCTTTACGCTTGAGAACGCGCAGGAAATCATAGTTCAGCGCGTTAATGCCGCCCTGTGCTACCTGTGCTTCCAGCTGAACCAGCTCTTCGATCTGCACCAGGAACCAGCGGTCGATGTTGGTCAGGCTAAAGATAGCGTCCAGAGACATGCCCGCGCGGAATGCATCGGCAATGTACCAGATACGATCTGAGCCAGCGTCTTTCAGTTCACGACGGATATGGGTCAGAGCCTCAGGATCGTCGAGGCTAACTTTAGGGTCAAAACCGCTCGCACCCACCTCCAGACCGCGCAATGCTTTTTGCATTGATTCCTGGAAGGTGCGGCCAATCGCCATCACTTCGCCTACAGATTTCATCTGAGTGGTCAGACGGTCGTTGGCACCGGCAAATTTCTCGAAGTTGAAACGAGGAATTTTAGTCACAACGTAGTCGATGGAAGGCTCGAACGATGCCGGAGTTTTACCACCGGTAATGTCGTTCATCAGCTCATCCAGCGTGTAACCCACTGCCAGTTTGGCTGCAACTTTAGCAATCGGGAAGCCGGTTGCTTTAGAGGCCAGAGCAGAAGAACGGGACACGCGCGGGTTCATTTCGATAACGATCAGACGGCCGTCTTTCGGGTTAACGGAGAACTGTACGTTTGAACCGCCGGTTTCTACGCCGATTTCACGCAGTACCGCCAGAGAGGCGTTACGCATGATTTGGTATTCTTTGTCGGTCAGAGTCTGAGCAGGCGCCACGGTGATGGAGTCACCGGTGTGGATACCCATTGCATCGAAGTTTTCAATCGAGCAGACGATGATACAGTTGTCGTTCTTGTCACGAACCACTTCCATCTCATACTCTTTCCAGCCGATCAGCGACTCGTCAATCAGCAGCTCTTTGGTTGGCGACAGGTCAAGACCACGAGTACAAATTTCTTCGAACTCTTCGTGGTTGTAGGCAATACCGCCACCCGTGCCGCCCATAGTAAAGGAAGGACGGATAATACATGGGAAGCCAACGTCGGCTGCAATCGCCAGCGCTTCTTCCATATTATGGGCGATACCTGAACGCGCAGTACCTAAACCGATTTTCTTCATCGCAATATCAAAGCGACGACGGTCTTCTGCCTTGTCGATAGCGTCGGCGGTGGCACCAATCATGGTAACACCAAACTCAGCCAGCACGCCCTGACGCTCAAGTTCCAGCGCACAGTTCAGCGCAGTCTGGCCGCCCATAGTAGGCAGAACAGCATCCGGACGCTCTTTTTCGATGATCTTACGCACAACTTCCCAGTGGATCGGCTCAATGTAAGTCGCATCGGCCATGTCTGGGTCGGTCATGATGGTGGCTGGGTTAGAGTTCACCAGAATAACGCGGTAACCTTCTTCGCGCAGCGCTTTACACGCCTGAGCACCTGAGTAGTCAAACTCACAGGCCTGCCCGATAACAATCGGACCCGCGCCCAGAATCAGAATGCTTTTTATGTCTGTACGTTTTGGCATTATCTGCTCCTGTTAATTATTTGCCGCTGTTACGGTAAGCTTCGATGAGTTCGATAAAGTGATCGAACAAAGGTGCTGCATCGTGTGGGCCCGGGCTCGCTTCAGGGTGTCCCTGGAAGCTGAACGCAGGTTTGTCAGTGCGATGCAAACCTTGCAATGTACCGTCGAACAGTGATTTGTGCGTGGTGCGCAGCGTTGCTGGCAGGCTAGCTTCTTCAACCGCAAAACCGTGGTTCTGCGCGGTGATCATCACGGTATTGTTATCAATATTTTTAACCGGATGGTTGCCGCCGTGGTGACCAAACTTCATTTTTGAAGTCTTGGCACCGCTTGCCAATGCCAGCAGCTGATGGCCCAGGCAGATACCGAACACCGGAATTTCGGTGGTCAGGAAAGTCTTGATAGCCTCGATGGCGTAATCACACGGCTCTGGGTCGCCCGGTCCGTTGGACAGGAAAATGCCGTCTGGATTAAGTTTCAGCACATCTTCTGCAGGCGTTTGCGCCGGAACAACCGTCAGGCGACAACCGCGGTCAACCAACATGCGCAAAATATTGCGTTTCACACCGTAGTCATAAGCGACAACGTGGAAAGATAAATCCTCAGCTTTCTTCGCTTCCGGCAAATCGCCTTCAAGAGTCCAGCTGCCCTGCTGCCAGCTATATGACTCTTGCGTGGAGACTTCTTTCGCCAGATCCATCCCTTTCAGGCCCGGGAAAGCTTGCGCTTTTTCCAGTGCCAGTGCGGCATCTAAAGCATCGCCAGCAATGATACAACCGTTCTGCGCGCCCTTCTCACTCAGCAAACGAGTCAGCTTACGCGTGTCGATGTCTGCAATGCCCACAATATTGTGGCGCTTGAGATAATCAGAAAGGGTTTCTTCATTACGGTAGTTGCTGGCAATCAGAGGAAGATCGCGAATAACCAGGCCTTGGGCGTGTACTGCGGAGGATTCTTCATCAGCGGCGTTAGTGCCGACATTGCCGATATGAGGATAAGTAAGAGTAACGATCTGGCGGGAATAGGAAGGATCAGTGAGGATTTCTTGATAACCGGTCATCGACGTATTGAAGACCACTTCCCCTACTGCCGTTCCCTCTGCCCCGATGGCCCGACCGTGGAATTGGGTTCCGTCTTCCAGAACCAATAGCGCTGACTTTATCAAAGCATCCTCCAAGAATAATCAATCATTATATTTGCATATTAATTCAGATCACGTGACCTAATCAATGCAAAAATTGCACTCAGAGTGGGAATTTTTCTACCCTAAAAGCTAATTTTTGGCAAATTGGGCGCATTCTAATGATGGGCGCTGGATTTGTCCACCAAAAGCACCATTATTTTACTGTTTTTCGCTCCACTCAAGGAAATAGGGGGCGAATAGCGACAAAAGGACAGGATAAGTAAGCATAGTAAACGTTTGCGAAGGGGTTTATCTGCAATACTCAATTTTTGATGCAGTTTAGCAGATTGGCAAGAAATGCGGTGATTGATAATTAACCAATACGGTAAAATTACTTTGTAAAACACTTATAAAAGAGCATTAGGATATAAATTACAGCTCAAGTCGATATTTAATGAAAAAAAGAAAAGGGCAATCAATTAACTGCCCTTTTATCAAAACATTATGACGAAAACAACCACATCACGGCTGTTAGAAAATCTTATAAATCATCGAGACCAAGCACGTCTCGCATATCAAAAAGACCATTTTTCTTAGATGAGACCCACTTTCCGGCACGAACCGCACCATTTGCGAAGGTCATACGGCTGGAAGCCTTGTGGGTAATCTCTACACGCTCGCCAATATCAGCAAACATTGCAGTATGCTCACCCACAATGTCGCCTGCGCGGATGGTGGCGAAACCGATACTCATTGGGTCGCGTTCACCGGTATGGCCTTCACGGGCATACACTGCGCAGTCTTTTAAATCGCGGCCCAATGCTCCCGCAATTGCCTCACCCATTGCCAATGCTGTGCCTGATGGCGCATCGACTTTGTGACGATGGTGGGCTTCAACGATTTCAATATCGGTGTAGTCGCCCATGACTTTGGCGGCTTTCTCGAGCAGTTTAAGCACCACGTTAACGCCGATGCTAAAGTTAGCGGCGAAAACAACAGGGATCTCGTTTGCTGCTTGCTTAATGGCTGCCTTGCCGGCGTCATCAAAACCGGTGGTGCCGATAATAATGCCTTTGCCGTGCTCAACGCAGAAACTCAGGTGATCCAGCGTGCCTTCAGGGCGAGTAAAGTCGATCAGGATATCGAAATCATCCTTTACTGCTTCCAGGCTGTCGCTCACCGTCACGTTAATCACGCCAACACCTGCCAATTCGCCGGCATCTGTGCCAACTAATGAAGAACCTTTGCGCTCCAGTGCCGCGCCTAGTACCACGCCTTCAGCCTGCTGTACGGCCTGAATTAGCTGGCGACCCATGCGCCCACCGGAACCGGCAATCGCCATGCGGATATCAGCTTTGCTCATAATTTCTCTCTTTATTAATGTATGCTGCCGTAAAACAGAATCAGGTTAACCACCCCATCCCATCCCGGCTAGTGAAATTGCCTCATAATTAGAAAATTATGTAATAGGCTCGCTTGCATCAGTAAAATGTATTTCGCTCTGATAGCGATAATGTCGGAGTTTTCCCCTCAACGACAAGATAAATCAGCATTTTTATGTCGCCCTACCCCAAAACGCCTCAATGAATAATCATGCATTGTTCTGCATAACCTTACAGGCGCAGTTTTATGCACGTCAAAATGTGCTCATTTGCGTCAATTTATGTGCGTTGATATAAAAAATTCATATTTCGTTATTGGATTTTGAATAATCGATATGCTACTAAATAGCCAGCTAACTCTACGTCGCACCAATATTGTAAAGGCAAAAACTAAATAAGCCGAACAATGGGTTCGATAACTCGTTGATTTAGTGATTTATTTTTTAATCATCAGCTAATCGTGCAATTAAGACCATTTCTTAAATTTGGCGGATTGCATGACAGCTATTAAATGCTCGTTAATCTCCCTCGCGCACAACCGGGGAAAATTAGGTTGCCAGCCCAGTAATGGCACCTGGAGTTTTTATGAAATTTAAAATGAATAGGGTTTCACAAACCATTGTTGCCGGCCTGATTTTAGGTGGCGCATCGTTCGCAGCACAGGCAGAGATTGAACTGATTAAACAAGATCCACAGCCTTACGATCTTCTGAGCCGTCTGGATTTCAAAGTCGGCGGAAGCATTCGTCCACAGGTGGTCAACACCATGGGCAACTCGGACAAAGGCTCTTATAAAAATAATGGCTATGACGGTGGCTCACGTTTCCGTTTCTCTGCCGACTATTACCTGTTTGATGACGTTCACTGGGTCGGTTACTACGAACTCGGCGTCAACATTCCAGCCGTGTTGAAGTGGGATGACCACTATGCACAAGGCGCGCATGATACTACCCGTCGCCAATTGTATACCGGCTTCAAGAGCAAAACTTACGGTACTTTGACCTTCGGTCAGCAAAACAGCGTTTACTATGATGTAGTCGGTGCGAAAACCGATATCTGGGATGACGACATGTTGGCCCAGGCTCCGGGCAACGGTATTAACGGCGACTACGATGGATCTTATCGTTCACGTAAGATGCTGAAATATAAATATGTTGCAGGCCCAGTTGACCTTTATGCCGCAGCTCTGTTGCGCGACACTGATTTGCTGGAAAGTCACAACATTGGCTACCAACGTAAAGGCGGCGGCTCTGTCGGTGCTAACTGGCACATCAACGACACATTGACCTGGGGCAGTGCATACAACTACACCAGCGCAGAAGTTAAAAATCGCGCAGTTAACGGCGATTCTAAAGATTACCATCAGAGCATTTTGGGTACCGCACTGTCATGGACGCCAGATCGCTGGACCTTCTCTGCCGGCGGCGGTTGGTACCACAACTTCTTGACGACCAAACTGAACGACTATCAAGATTATTTCGCAGGCAACGCGTATGGTGTTGAATACTATGCAGGTTATAACATTCCTGTTAACCAGTTTGCCGTTAAGAGTATCCAACCTTACTTCATGGGCGACCATTTGAAGTATGTGAGCGGACGTAACTACCAGCGTACCGATAACGGTCTGGGCGTGGCTGTGAAACTGGATTACGGCTTCCAGGTTGACTTCGAACACGTGATAACCAACTCTACCGACAATATTGGCGACCTGAACCTGGTTCGTCTCTACTATAATTTCTAACAGATACGACTCACCTAATCGACGGCCTGCTGTTTAGTCAGAGCCAGAGAGAGTCGAGCCATATTGAGCCTGCTGAATATCTCAGCAGGCTTTTTTTATGTCTGCATCGACGGATCTTGCGGGTTTATCTTTCCACATAAGGCTTTACGCGACTAAACTCATCAAGGTCAGTCTTTTATTTTTTGTCGGAGAAATCTTCATGCCCGCATTTCTAAGGTCCGAAGTTGCCGTCGTGAGTGACTATCGAGCCGAATTAGGCGAAACCCCCGTCTGGTGCCAGCGTACCCAATCTTTGCTTTGGGTCGATATTCTCAATCATCGCCTTTTGCGCTACTGGCCCTCGACACAAACGGTTGAAAAGCGTGAACTTCCCTCATTAACCAGTGCCGCATTGTTAACAGAAAAACAGGACACTTTCCTGCTGGTCACCCAAAACGGCATCGCGCTTTACGACTATTCAACCCAAGAGATGACTTCGCTGTGTCACTATCCGGGAGCAGAGGGAACTCGGCCGAATGAAGCGGCTATTGCCCCGGACGGATCACTCTGGTTTGGCAGCATGGATGTGCAAGAAGAGCAGACCATTGGCGGCTGGTATCGCTTTGAAACGGGTGATGAAGCCCCGTTACAAATGATGGATAACGTCGGCACGACCAATACGCTGGCATGGTTTGAGGGCAAAGTATGGTTTGCCGACAGCATGAAGAAACGTTTTTATTCCGGCAACGCTCGCAAAATCAATCCATTAAAACTGTCCTGCTTCTCTTCCGGTGATAAAACGCCTGACGGCTCCACGTTGACGCAAGACGGTATTCTGCTTACTGCCTGCTGGGGCAATCACTGCCTACTGCGCCAGCAAATTAATCAGGGAGAGCTTATCACGCTCGATACGCTGAAATTACCGGTGACTCAACCCAGCTCCTGCACCTTTGGCGGTGAAGATATGAGCCAGCTGTTTATCACTTCGGCGAGAACGGGTCTGGAAAATCCGGGAGAAATCGAAGGGGCGTTATTACAGGTGAAGACCGCAGCGCGCGGCAAAGAACAGTACTGGTTTACGCTTTAATCTGACGAGCTGTGACTTGATAAGTTCCCCCACCATAAAGTGGGGGAACTACGGAGTATTAGCTTACCGCTTTAATATCGATACGCAGCTCTTTCGGCACTTCAAACACGATATTCTCTTCGCGTCCTTCCATGTTGACCACGTCCAGACAGCCTAGAGTTCTCAGGCGTTCGATCACTTCCTGAACCAAAATATCTGGTGCAGATGCCCCTGCCGTAACGCCAACGCTTATCGCGCCCTTAACCCATTCTTCTTTGATATCTTCCGCAGAATCAATCAGATAAGAAGGTTTACCCACGCGTTGTGCCAGTTCGGCCAGACGATTAGAGTTCGACGAGTTTTTAGAGCCGACAACCAGTACGACATCAGCCTCATCAGACAGATTACGCACGGCTTCCTGACGGTTAGTGGTGGCGTAACAGATGTCGTCTTTGCGCGGACCCACGATTTTCGGGAAACGCTCACGCAAGGCGTCAATCACCTCGGAAGTGTCATCGACCGACAGCGTGGTTTGCGTCATAAAGCACAGGTTATCAGGGTCTTTGACTTCCAGTTTGAACACGTCAGCCGGCGACTCGACCAGATACATGCCACCCTTGGGATTATTGTACTGCCCCATGGTGCCTTCCACTTCCGGATGACCCGCGTGACCAATCAAGATAGCCTCGGTGCCTTTACGACTGGCGCGCGCAACTTCCATATGAACCTTGGTCACTAGCGGACAAGTCGCATCAAAGACTGTCAGATCACGTGATTTTGCTTCCGTTCTTACCGCCTGAGAAACCCCATGTGCGGAGAAAATCAGAATAGAACCGTCAGGCACTTCGCTAATTTGTTCGATAAACACCGCCCCGCGCTGACGCAGGCTATCTACGACATAGCGGTTATGCACCACTTCATGACGCACATAAATCGGCGCACCGTAAAGCTCGAGGGCGCGTTCAACGATGGTAATGGCACGGTCAACACCGGCACAAAAACCACGCGGATTAGCCAGCAGGACTTGCATCAGACGCCTCCATCTCAGGGTTTATCTTTAGAACTTCAATATCAAAATCAATATGTTGACCGGCTAATGGATGATTGAAATCCACGGTGACCGAACCTTCTGTCACTTCTCGAACCACGCCAGGCATTTCGCTACCATCTCGGGTGGTGAATAGCATGATGGTACCGACATCCGGGATGCCCGTCTCCATAAAATCACGCAGCGGGAAGAACTGAACCAAATCCGGGCTGTTGGTTCCAAAAGCCGACTCAGGGGACAGCGTGAAGGCTTTCTTGTCGCCAACCCGCAGACCCAGCAGTTCGTTTTCCAGCGCATCTGACAGGCTGCCATCTCCCAGTCGGAACAGAGCGGGCTTGCCGTGACTGAGTGTTGATTCCGCCGTGGAGCCGTCTTCCAGCTTCAACGTGAAATGAACCAGTACCGCGCTGTCGTTTATCACCTGCTCGGTCATGCTCTATCCTTTACTTTTTGTCGTTTTAGGGGAAGACAAGAAGCCTTCCAGAACAACTAACACTGCGCCAACACAGATAAAGCTGTCGGCCAGGTTGAATATTGGGTAATGCCAATCTTTCACATAAAAATCAATGAAGTCGATGACAAACCCGTGCACCATGCGATCAAAAAAGTTACCCAGCGCGCCGCCAATAATCATCGCAAATGCAATGTTATTCAGCTTCTGCTGCTTGCCATCGCTGCGATACATAATGACCAGCAAAGCGACGACGATAACCAGCGCGATAGCAGCAAAGAACCAGCGCTGCCATCCGCTTTTATCTGCCAGGAAGCTAAACGCCGCCCCTGGATTATGTGCATAGGTCAGATTAAAAAACGGGATCAGCGGCATTGATTCGCCAAGTTGGAAATGATTCATCACCAACAACTTGCTGCCAAGATCCAGTACCAGCACAAC
The DNA here is from genome assembly GCA_963747655.1 of uncultured Gammaproteobacteria bacterium. Lineage (GTDB taxonomy): Bacteria > Pseudomonadota > Gammaproteobacteria > Enterobacterales > Enterobacteriaceae > Rouxiella. Next base: position 934,809 of record CAVVFS010000003.1, read on the forward strand.
AACCGCCAGCCAAAGCCAGCGGAGTCCTGTAGAACAAATCGATTTAGCCATTATGCAAATTCGCGCTCTTCGCCATCACCCGCGATATTGGTAGCACAGCGTCCGCACACTTCTGGATGCGCCGCGTCATGACCGACATCGGTAGTGAAATGCCAGCAGCGAGGGCACTTATCGCCTTCCGCTTTTTCCAGACCGATTTTCAGGCCTTTCACCAGCTCGCTGGCAATTGCCGCATCGTCTGCCGCAGACAATGGTGCGACTTTAGCGCCAGAAGTCAGCAGGACAAAGCGCAGTTCGTTGCCCAGACTGTTGAGTTTGGCCGCCAGTGCATCGTCAGCATAGAGAGTTACGGAAGCTTCCAGCGATCCGCCCAGACGTTTGTCTGCACGTGCCTGCTCCAGCACCTTGTTCACTTCGCCACGAACTTTCAGCAGCTCAGCCCAGAAATCGTCGTTCATTGGCTGGTTTTCTTCCAGACCAAACAGGCCGTCGTACCATTCTTCGGTGAACACAAACTTCTCGCGTGCGCCCGGCAGGAAGCCCCAGATTTCGTCAGCGGTAAAGGACATGATTGGTGCCATCCAGCGAACCAGTGCTTCAGAAATATAGTAAAGCGCGGTCTGGCAGCTGCGGCGAGCAACGCTATCGCTTTTCGCGGTGTACTGACGATCTTTAATGATGTCCAGATAGAATGAACCCATTTCGATCGAGCAGAACTGCATCAGACGCTGAACCACACCGTGGAAATCATAGCGATCGTAAGCAGCAACAATCTCTTCCTGTGCAGCTTTTGCACGACCTACGGCCCAGCGATCCAGAACCACCATCTCTTCCGGTTTCACCATGTGCTGCGCCGGATCGAAACCATTAAGGTTCGCCAGCAGGAAGCGCGCGGTGTTACGGATACGACGGTAAGAGTCGGCAGCACGTTTTAAGATCTCGTCTGATACCGCGATTTCACCGGTGTAATCGGTTGAAGCAACCCACAGACGCAGAATGTCAGCACCGAGCTTGTTCATCACGTCTTGAGGACTGACGGTGTTGCCGATAGATTTAGACATCTTGCGGCCGTTGCCATCAACGGTAAAGCCGTGAGTCAGAACCTGCTTGTAAGGAGCACGGCCTTTCATCGCGGTGGAAATCATCAGTGATGACATGAACCAGCCACGGTGTTGGTCGGAACCTTCCAGATACATGTCTGGCTCGTGGCCGCCGAACTCAGGGCGCGCGTCAACCACGGAGAAGCTAGTTGAGCCGGAGTCGAACCACACGTCCAAGGTGTCAGGTACTTTGACGTAATCGGCAGCTTCTGCACCCAAAATTTCTTCTGGGTTGAGATCCCACCACGCCTGAATGCCATCGGCTTCAACGCGTTTTGCCACTTCTTCCATCAGCTCCAGGCTACGTGGATGAAGCTCTTCGGTGTCTTTGTGAACGAACAGAGACATTGGCACGCCCCAGGTACGCTGACGGGAGATACACCAGTCAGGACGGTTCGCTACCATGTTTTCGATACGCGCCTGACCCCATTCCGGGATCCACTGCACGCCTTTAATTTCTTTCAGCGACTGCGCACGCAGGCCTTTTTGATCCATGCTCACGAACCACTGTGGCGTGGCGCGGAAGATGATCGGCGTTTTGTGACGCCAGCAGCACGGGTAGCTGTGGGTAAACTTCTCGAAATGCACCAGCGCATCGTGTTCACGCAAGATTTCGACGATGATGTCGTTAGCCTTGAACACAAATTTGCCGTCCAGCGCCGGGAAGGTTCCTGGCAGATAGCAGCCGTTCGGGCCAACCGGGTTTGCCACTTCCAGACCGTATTTCTGACCAATCACATAGTCGTCAGGGCCGTGACCAGGTGCGGTATGAACAGCACCGGTACCAGCATCGAGCGTAACATGATCGCCAAGGATAGCGGGCACGTCAAACGCCAGGAACGGATGATGGAAACGCAGCAGCTCAAGCTCGGCGCCTTTACATTCGCCCAGCACGGTCCACTCGGTCACGCCGATACGCTTCATTACGCTGGCAACCAGATCGGTGCCCAGGATCAGGCAACGGCCTTCAACCTGCACCAGCTGATAAGAGAATTCAGCGTTTAGAGAGATAGCGCGGTTAGCGGGCATGGTCCACGGGGTCGTGGTCCAGATAACCAGAGAAACCGGGCCTTCGAAAGCTGTCGCGCCAAATTTCGCGGCGACATCAACAGGATCAACGGCGTTGAACGCAACGTCGATCGCTGGAGAAGTTTTGTCGTAATATTCGACTTCGGCTTCGGCCAGTGAAGAACCACAATCGGTACACCAGTGCACGGGCTTGGCGCCTTTGAGCAGGTGTCCGTTACCAATGATTTTACCCAAGGCACGGATGATGTTGGCTTCAGTTTTGAAATCCATGGTGCGATACGGGTGATCCCAGTCGCCCAACACGCCCAGACGGATAAAGTCGGCTTTCTGACCTTCGATCTGTTCTGCAGCATAAGTACGACAGGCAGCACGGAACTCGGCCGGAGTCACTTTCTCACCCGGCTTACCGATTAGTTGCTCAACTTTCAGCTCGATAGGCAGACCGTGGCAGTCCCAACCAGGAACGTAAGGCGAGTCATAGCCAGCCATCCCTTTAGACTTAACGATAATGTCTTTGAGAATCTTGTTAACCGAGTGACCAATATGAATGCTGCCGTTCGCATACGGAGGGCCGTCGTGCAGAATAAAGGATTTTTTGCCCTTTTTGGCAGCGCGGATAATCCCGTACAGATCCTGCTGATACCAGTTATCCAGCATGGCAGGTTCACGCTTGGCTAAATCGCCGCGCATCGGGAACCCTGTTTCCGGCAAGTTCAGGGTATTCTTAAAGTCACTCATAAGATTCTCGGTTCCGTTTTTCGGCTAGAAGCCGGGCTACTAATGCAAATGGGTATTGCGCTAATTTTTAGCTCAAGAATGTTTCAGCCCAAAAAATTCGCGGGCTGTGTGCTCGTCGTTGGCAATCTGTTGCTTTAACGCATCGAGCGATGAAAAACGTTGTTCATCACGCAATTTCGCGCGGAGCACCACGTCAATGTGGCGCCCATATAAATCTAATGTGGTGTCGAGCAGGTGAACTTCCAACTGCTTGCGCACACCATTAACCGTTGGTCGGGTGCCAATATTGGCGACGCCAGGCAGAGGATCATGGTCCAACCCTAAAACTTCTACCGCGTAGACGCCTTTAACCGGGCTGACCAAACGCTTGAGCGGCACATTAGCGGTTGGAAAACCAATTGTGCGACCCAGTTTGTCGCCGTGCACGACCCTTCCGGAAATACAGAACGGATGGCCAAGCAGATTTTCTGCCAGTGACAGGTCGTCGTCGCGCAGCGCATCGCGGATCTTGGTGCTGCTAATCCGATGACCGCCCTCGCGGAAGGTCTGGGTGCTGACGATATCAAAACCGTATTCCATACCTGCGCTCAGCAACAGCGTAAAATCGCCGAGGCGGGCTGCACCGAAGCGGAAATCATCGCCGACGGTCAGGAATTTGACGCCCAGTTTTTCAACCAGCAACTCTGCGACAAATGCCTGAGCACTGTTGGCAGCGAAGCGCGGATCGAATTTAACCACTAATAGATAGTCTATCCCGCACTCGGCGAGATATTTGGCCTTGTCACGCAGATTAGTCAAGCGCGCCGGGGCCTTTTCTCCAGCAAAAAGCTCAAGAGGCTGAGGTTCGAAAATCATAACCATGACCGGCAAACCCAGGCGGCGACCTTCCAGCTTTAACTGTTCGATCAAGGCCTGATGGCCACGGTGTACACCGTCAAAATTACCAATAGTGAGGACGCACCCGTGGTGACGTGCCTGAATATTGTGTATCCCGCGAATTAGCTCCATAACAGGCTCAAATCCATAGCTGGCTCAAAACAGAGGAAATCGGCGGATTATACCTTGTACAGCCCATAAGGTTAACCAGCGATTCGTGGGATCGCAGGATTCTCTCATCGATATCCTAGTTTTTTTGGTATCAGGGCGACTTAGCCGAAGATTATCTCTATACTCGGCGATGTAAAACAGTGAGGCTTCACCGAAACCCCGTTTTCGCCAATCCTTTCTGTTTTCTCAAAAAAACTCAGCATTAACAATCTTTGTTGGAAGAATAATCACTTCTCGAGCGAATTTTATTGCTGTGGGCTGTATTCTGCGGCAGGAAGCTGTTAAAATCCTGCGCCATCACAACGTAACAAGCGTCGCTTGTAGTTCGGATGAAGTTCGAGCGTAGAAACGGCGCTTATTTGCACAAATCCGTTGACAAAAGAAGTCCGAAAAGGCATATTCCTCGGCCTTCGAATTGTCCTCAATAGAAAAATATTTGGGAGTTGGACCTTGGCTAACATCAAATCAGCTAAGAAACGCGCCGTACAATCAGAAAAACGTCGTCAGCATAACGCTAGCCGTCGTTCAATGATGCGTACCTTTATCAAAAAGGTACACGCGGCTATTGCAGCTGGTGACAAAGAAGCTGCACAAAATGCATTCAACGCAATGCAACCAATTGTGGACCGTCAAGCTTGTAAAGGTTTGATCCACAAGAACAAAGCTGCGCGTCATAAGTCAAGCCTGACTGCGCAAATCAACGCACTGTAATTATTACAGTAAGTTGAGAGCTTGATAAAAAAACCGGCGCGAGCCGGTTTTTTTATATCTGTTTATCAGTAAACAACGACATTTCAGTACACAACGGCATTTCAATACATAAAAAAATTTCGGTACACCGTGATTTTTTAGTGCACCTTTTTAGGCAACGCCTGACTCAGCAGTAAATATCCCAGTACCGCAGACAACACCGATCCCAGCAAAATTCCTATCTTGGCATAAATCATCATCGACGCATCCGCATCGCCAAACGCCAGAGATGCCAAAAAGATCGACATGGTGAATCCAATACCACACAGCACCGAAACCGCCGCAATCTGCTTAAAGCTGATGCCCGGTGGCAAACGCGTGATCTTTAATTTCATCGATACCCAGCAAAACAGCATAATGCCAATCGGCTTGCCAAACAGTAATCCCGCTGCGATTCCCATTGGCAGAAGCGACAACACGCCCTCTCCTGTCACGCCTTGTAGTGAAACACCGGCATTGGCGAAGGCGAACAGCGGCAGGATAAGCCAGGACACCCAAGGGTGAATTCCGTGCTCTATGCGCCGTGCAGGCGATTTACCCTCGGTTTTCAACGGGATAAGGAAGCCCAGGATCACTCCCGCCAATGTGGCGTGAATTCCTGACTGTAAAATACATACCCACAGGAAAATGCCCAACACCACATAAGGCGTCAGTTTAGTGACGCCGCGCCAGTTGAGCCATGCCAGAGCCAGAATCGACAGTGCCGACAGTATCAGAGCCGTTACCGAGGCATCGTGACTGAAAAACACAGCAATAATAATGATCGCGCCAAGGTCGTCGATAATAGCCAGCGCCAGTAAAAAGACTTTCAGGCTGGTTGGTACTCGCGACCCTAATAAGGCCATCGCCCCAAGCGCAAACGCAATATCGGTGGCAGCCGGAATAGCCCAACCCTGCCGAGCTATCTCGTCACCACCGTTAAAGGACAGATAAATCAGTATCGGAGCCAGCATACCGCCGAGCGCGGCAATCGCAGGAAACAGAGCCTGCTCACGGCTGGACAACGCGCCCTCGAGTAATTCGCGCTTAACTTCTAATCCGACCATCAGGAAAAAGATTGCCATCAGGCCATCGTTAATCCACAGCAGTAAAGGCTTGTTCAATCCAACATTGCCGATGCTAAAGGCCACCGGTGAGTTGAGAAAATCGAGATAAATATCACTGAGCGAGGTATTCGCCATGATAAGGGCCACGACAGCTGCCACTATCAGGACAATTCCGCCCGACGCTTCCATACGCAAGAACTGACGAATCAGGTTGGTCACTCTTCTGCACTCCTTTAAAAGCGGGCCGTGGAAATAATGCACGGCATCAATGCGAAAGTGTACTCAGATGTGAGGGCAGGAAAAAGGCGTTTATCTCGCCCGATACTGATAATGGGATACAAATAAAAATCCCCGACTTTTTAGCCAGGGATTTCATTGTTTCTTGCGAGCTATGTCTTACAAACAAAAGCCTGTAAACAATAAGTTGCAAACAAAAGTCTGCAAAAAATAGCTTGCGGGCTATGTCTTCAAAGACTGCCGAACTTAGCGAGTCAGATCATCAAAGAACTTTTTCACGCCGTCCAGGAAGCTCTTGGAACGCGGGCTATTTTTCTCGCCCGAAGCACCGCCAAAGCTCTCTTCCAGATCGCGAAGCAGCTGTTTTTGCTTCTCGTTCAGGCTGACCGGAGTTTCGACCACGACACGGCACAGCAAATCGCCCTGTGCGCCACCGCGAACGGATTTCACACCGCGACCGCGCATACGGAACAGTTTGCCCGTTTGCGTTTCGGATGGGATCTTCAGCTTCACACGACCATCAAGGGTTGGCACTTCAATCTCGCCACCCAGTGCTGCCATCGCAAAGTTGATCGGAACTTCACAGTACAGGTTGTTGCCTTCGCGCTCGAAAATCTTATGCGCCTTGACCTGAACCTGAACGTACAGATCGCCCGCTGGTGCACCCTGCTCGCCTGCTTCACCTTCGCCTTCAAGACGAATACGGTCGCCAGTGTCAACGCCGGCCGGGATTTTCACCGACAGCGTCTTGGCGCGCTCTACACGACCATGGCCGTGACACTTGTTGCACGGGTCTTTGATAACACTGCCGCGACCCTGACAGGTCGGACAGGCCTGCTGCACGGTGAAGAAGCCCTGGCGCATTTGCACCTGGCCCTGACCGTGACAGGTTGAACAGGTCACCGGCTTGCTGCCTGCTTTTGCGCCGCTGCCGTGGCAAACGTCACACTCTTCCAGCGCAGGAATACGAATTTCTTTGGTTACGCCACGAACCGCCTCTTCAAGAGTCAGGTCCATGTTATAGCGCAAGTCTGAACCCCGGCTCGCACGTTGACGACGGCCGCCACCAAAGATATCGCCAAAGACGTCACCAAAGATGTCGCTGAAGTCTGCACCGCCACCGCCGCCGTAACCACCACCACCGCCACCCATGCCGCCTTGTTCAAAGGCTGCGTGACCGTATTGATCGTAAGCTGCACGCTTCTGCGCGTCGGTCAGAATTTCATAAGCTTCTTTGATTTCTTTAAATTTGCTTTCGGATTCTTTATCGCCCTGATTACGGTCAGGGTGATGTTTCATCGCCAGGCGCTTATAAGCCTTTTTGATTTCGCGCTCGTCCGCTGTTTTGGAGACACCCAAAATCTCATAGTAGTCTTGCTTCGCCATGCTTTTACTACCCTCAACATGCGTGCACGGGCGCTGAGTTACCTCGACGCCCGTGCTGGTTATCAATATCCCCCTTATTCTTCGAAACACAGGGGTGTTAGCTACGCTGGCTCACTCCATTCACTTACCATGTAAGCTCATGAAGTGAGTTCACTTGCCACCTACCTGTGTCTCGAATGCTTTCGGGACTTATCGATGACTTTGCCTCAAGGGCAATTATTTTTTGTCTTTAACTTCTTCGAATTCAGCGTCAACAACGTCGTCATCTTTCTGCGCGCTTGCATCGCCGCCTTCAGCCTGAGCCTGTTGCTGTGCCATTTCCATCAGCTTGCCAGAAACCTGAACCAGAGCCTGAGTTTTGGCTTCGATGTCAGCTTTGTCTTCGCCTTTAGCAGCAGCTTCCAGCGCTTTCAGAGCTTCTTCGATTGCAGTTTTGTCTTCAGCTGGCAGTTTGTCGCCCGCTTCAGTCAGTTCCTTGTGCGTGCTGTGGATCAAGTGGTCAGCCTGGTTGCGGGTCTGAACCAGCTCTTCAAACTTACGGTCTGACTCGGCGTTTGCTTCCGCGTCGTTAACCATTTTCTGGATTTCTTCTTCGCTCAGACCAGAAGATGCCTTGATGGTAATCTTCTGCTCACGGCCGGTATTTTTGTCTTTAGCAGACACGTGTAGGATACCATCGGCGTCGAGGTCGAAAGTAACTTCGATCTGTGCCATACCGCGTGGTGCTGCCTGAATACCGTCCAGGTTGAACTGACCCAGAGATTTGTTATCGCTTGAACGCTTACGCTCACCCTGCACCACGTGGATGGTTACCGCAGACTGATTGTCTTCAGCGGTAGAGAACACCTGGCTATGCTTGGTTGGGATGGTGGTGTTCTTGGTGATAAGCGCAGTCATCACGCCGCCCATGGTTTCGATACCCAGGGACAGTGGAGTTACGTCAAGCAACAGAACATCTTTAACATCACCAGACAACACGCCGCCCTGAACCGCAGCACCGATTGCCACTGCTTCATCCGGGTTAACGTCTTTACGTGGTTCTTTACCGAAGAAGTCAGAAACTTTCTTCTGAACCATTGGCATACGAGTCTGACCACCGACCAGGATAACGTCCTGGATATCGGAAACAGACAGGCCTGCGTCTTTCAGTGCAACTTTCAGAGGCTCGATAGAACGGGCAACCAGGTCTTCAACCAGAGATTCCAGTTTTGCACGGGTTACTTTGATGTTCATGTGTTTCGGGCCGCTGCCGTCAGCAGTGATGTATGGCAGGTTAACGTCGGTCTGTTGTGCAGAAGACAGCTCGATTTTAGCCTTCTCTGCCGCTTCTTTCAGACGTTGCATTGCCAGAGGATCGTTACGCAGATCCATACCCTGCTCTTTCTTGAATTCTTCAACTAAGTAGTTGATCAGACGGCTGTCGAAGTCTTCACCACCGAGGTGAGTGTCACCGTTGGTAGACAGAACTTCGAAGGTTTTTTCGCCATCAACTTCATCGATTTCGATGATAGAGATATCGAAAGTACCACCACCCAGGTCATATACCGCGATAGTGCGGTTGCCAACTTCGCGATCCAGGCCGTAAGCCAGTGCCGCTGCGGTTGGTTCGTTGATGATACGTTTTACTTCCAGACCTGCGATACGGCCGGCGTCTTTAGTTGCCTGACGCTGAGCATCGTTGAAGTATGCAGGAACGGTGATAACGGCTTCAGTTACTGGCTCACCCAGGTAATCTTCAGCAGTTTTCTTCATTTTTTTCAACACTTCAGCAGAGATCTGCGGAGGCGCGATTTTTTGGCCTTTAACGTCGATCCATGCGTCACCGTTGTCAGCGCCAACGATGCTATAAGGCATGATGCCTTTATCGCGCTGAACTTCTTCGTCCTGGAAACGACGACCGATCAGACGCTTGATAGCAAACAGCGTATTCTGCGGGTTAGTGACTGCCTGACGCTTAGCTGGCTGACCTACCAGGATTTCACCATCCTGAGCGTAAGCAATAATTGAAGGTGTAGTACGATCCCCTTCGGCATTTTCAAGCACACGTGCTTTGTTGCCATCCATGATCGCTACACAAGAGTTGGTGGTACCGAGGTCGATCCCAATAATTCTACCCATCTAAAACGTCTCCACTAAAATTCATTATTCGTTGAGGTTGTTACTCTATATGCGGACGGTTTTTCTCATTTCAACTGTCCGATATTGCTTGTCAGCAACGGTAACAACTGCGGTTGAGAATAAGATGGGGTCATGTGGAGCAGCATCAAGGGCAACAACAAAAAAAATTTTGTGTTTATTGCCCTTTGGGATCAATTTTAGGCAGATCTGTTGATTATTGTCCGCTGGAGAGAGACTCGGACAGCCGAGTTTCGATCTTTGACTCGTTATTAAGGTCGCGATTGAGGTACAGACCTAATCCAAGCCCAATCATCGCCAACGCGATAACATAGTAGCAAGGGGCCAGCGGAGTGATGCGCGCCATGGTCGTGACAAATATCGGCGTCAGGCCACCAAAAATAGCGTAAGACAAATTATAAGAGAAAGAGATCCCGGTAAAACGCAGCTCGGCCGGGAATGCGCGCACCATGACAAAAGGCACAGCGCCGACCACGCCGATGCTAAAACCTGTCAGCGTATAAAGAGGTTTTAACCAGCTGCTGTCGACAGCTACCGTGTGGTAAAACATCCAGCTACAGACGCCAAAAAATACGCTGCCGATAATAAAGGTTTTGCTCGAACCAAAACGATCCACCGCCCAGCCCGCGCAGATACAGCCTAATAATAGCGCAATGGTTGCCATGCTATTGGCTTGCAAGGTTAACGCCATCGGAATACCCAGCTGTTTATGCAGGTAAGTTGGAGTCATCAGAATCACTACCACGATGCAGGCTGAAAGCAGCCACGTCATCAGCATGGAAACGACAATCTCTTTCTTATGATTGCGGATCACTGATTTGATAGGCAAACCTTCAGATAACACCTTATGCGATTTCATCTCGATGAAAATTGGCGTTTCCTGTAACCAGCGACGCAAATACAGCGCAATCAGGCCAAAGACTCCGCCGATAAAGAATGGAATACGCCAGCCGCCGTGAACAATAGTTGATGCGGGCAACAGCGTATTAATTAATGTCGCCACCAGAGAACCGAGCAGAATCCCCACCGTCAGGCCGGCAGTCAGAGTGCCACAGGCAAAACCAATGCGTTTACGCGGCACGTGTTCGGCAACAAATACCCAGGCTCCGGGCACTTCACCGCCGATTGCCGCACCCTGCAACAGACGCATCAACAGCAATAACAAAGGGGCTGCAATGCCGACAGAGGAATAGGTCGGCAACATACCAATCGCCAGAGTGGGCAAGGCCATCAGCAGAATACTCAAGCTGAACATGCGTTTACGGCCGACAACATCACCAAAGTGCGCCATCACAATGCCGCCGAGCGGGCGGGCAAGATAACCGGCAGCGAAAATACCGAAAGTCTGCACCTGACGCAGCCAGTCTGGCATCGAGGCAGGGAAAAACAGATCACCAATGGTCGCTGCAAAAAAGACAAAGATGATGAAATCGTAGAATTCCAGAGCGCCGCCCAGAGCAGCGAGGGAAAGAGTCTTGTAGTCCTGCCGGTTAAGCCGACGATTATTATCGTGTTGCATAAGATACCTGAAGCACCATGTTGTGGTAAAAAAATTGCCGCACTTTGTAAAGTAAACATTACTGTACTCGGCAATTAATTTTCACACCACAGCACTTGGATCTTATCGCAGAAATACGCTAATTTTGGTTTTTTGTATCGCGTATTGCGCTCTTAGGGCGAAAAGCTGCTACCAACTGAGCCTCTGTTTCAATATAAGGACCATCAAGCAGCTGTATACAATAAGGTACACTGGCAAAAATTCCTGACACTATAACTTTACCCTGCTCATCCTTTAAACCTTCCAGCGTTTCTTTAATCGATTTTGGCTGGCCCGGTAAATTAAGGATCAATGCCTGCTTGCGAATCACCCCCACCTGGCGAGAAAGAATCGCCGTCGGCACAAAATGCAGGCTAATCTGGCGCATCTGTTCGCCAAACCCCGGCATAATACGATCGGCGACTGCCATGGTAGCATCAGGAGTCACATCTCGACGCGCTGGCCCAGTGCCGCCGGTGGTTAGCACCAGATGACACCCAGCTTCATCCACCAGCTCGCAAAGCGCCTGTTCAATCAGCGGCTGCTCATCCGGAATTAAACGCTTCTCAACAACGAAAGGGGTGATTAATGCTTGCTGTAGCCACTCTTCAAGCGCTGGAATGCCTTTATCCTGATACACCCCGCTCGACGCGCGATCGGAAACCGACACCAGACCAATTCGTAATTTATCCATTTCACTCCTCCAGACAGCTGTGAAAAATGCAGCATAGTGTAATCACCGTGCAGCCACAGTAAAATCCAAGTATATCGGGAACCTGCAATGGAACCAGAGAGGGAATGGTTTTTTTCGACTATCCGCAGTTTACAAAATGTGCATCGCCAAAATAAGGGCATAAAAAAAGGCGGCCTAAGCCACCTTTCATTGCGAGCAGATCGTCATTGACAGTACGTCGTCATGGAGATCAAATCATGCGAACCAGCGATTACAGCAGGTCGGCAATCATTTTCTCCAGTTTACCCTGGTCTACAGCAAACTTGCGGATACCATCGGCCAGCTTGTCGATAGCCATTGGATCCTGGTTGTGCTCCCAGTAGAACTGAGCTTCAGTCAGCGGAGCCGGACGCGCTTTAACTTCACCGGTATAAGACAGTTTACGCTCCAGAGTGCCTTCGGTTTCTTTCAACTCTTTCAGCAGTGCAGGCCCGATGGTCAGACGGTCACAACCAGCCAGCTCAACGATTTCGTCAGTGTTACGGAAGCTTGCGCCCATAACAACGGTTTCATAGCCGTGCTGTTTGTAGTATTCGTAGATTTCGGTAACAGATACAACGCCTGGATCTTCGTGCGGTGCGAACTCTTTCTTGTCGCCGTTAGCTTTGTACCAGTCAAGAATACGGCCAACAAACGGAGAAATCAGGTAAGCGCCGGCTTCAGCACAAGCACGCGCCTGAGCGAAGGAGAACAGCAGAGTCAAGTTACAGTTGATGCCTTCTTTTTCCAGCACTTCGGCAGCACGAATGCCCTGCCAGGTAGAAGCCAGTTTAATCAGGATACGATCGTTGCTGATACCATGGTCGTTGTAGAGCTTGATAAAACGATGAGCTTTGGCAATGCTAGCTTCGGTGTCATAAGACAAACGAGCATCAACTTCTGTAGAAATACGGCCTGGAACCAGTTTCAGGATTTCAAGACCGATGTTTACAGCCAGCTTGTCTGCTGCATCAGCGATTTGCTGATCGCGATCGCTGCTTTGGTCACGCGCCCATGCAATAGCTTCGTCGATCAGTTTACGATACTCAGGGATTGAGGCCGCGTTAAGGATCAGAGAAGGGTTTGTGGTTGCATCCTGAGGCTGATACAACTTGATTGCCGCGATATCACCAGTATCTGCAACTACCTTGGTCAATTCGCGTAGAGAAGTAAGTTTATCGGTCATTGTGGCATATCTCATCGTTTAGAGTTTATCGTTGAGGCATTTTCATGCCTTGCCTTCACATGATGATAACATGCAACTAGACATCCGCAAGGCAGATATGGCTCTCAAAACTTTAAGTGCGTAAATCGCATTTTTGCATAATGGGCAGATGACGAAACCGGAATCAACTGAAGGATTAGCCATGATTTTATTATGGAATAAGGGATTAAATGGCCAGCTTGCTTAACTTTTTGGACGATATTTTGTGGGAGTCGATCCTGATCTACTTCCTGCTGGGCTATGGCCTGTATCTCACTCTGAGGACTCGATTTATTCAGTTCCGACGCTGGCCCGAGATGTTTTCCAGCCTTAAAAATTCTTCTGAAACCGATCCCAGAGGAATTTCCTCCTTGCAGGCGCTGGCAATCAGTTTATCGGGAAGAATTGGCGTCGGCAGTCTGATTGGCGTGGCGATGGCGTTAATAGCTGGCGGCCCAGGAGCTATCTTCTGGATGTGGATTATTACCCTGCTCAGCTTGCCAATGGCGCTGGTTGAAAACACGCTGGGGCAAATATTTAAAACCACCGACCAACGGCAACAGTTTCGCGGCGGGCCGGCAGAATATATGAGCCGTGGCCTCGGTATGCGCTGGATGGGCGTGCTTTTTGCCATTCTGGCCATTCTAAGCATTGGGCTAGTATTCAATGCGTTACAGGCCAAAGCCGCCATTCATACCGTTTCAAGTGCCTTCCATCTCAACCCCTTGTATATGGGTTTTGCACTAGTGCTGATTTTTGCTATCTCCCTGCTTGGCGGCCTGAAAGCTCTGGTTAAAATTTCAGTTTGGCTGGCACCATTGATGAGTGCGGGCTATCTGATGCTGGCGCTGTGGATTATGGTCGATAATCTTCACCAGTTACCCGCCGTATTCCTTCTAATTTTTAAAAGCGCCTTCGGCCTACAGGAATTTGCGGGCGGAGTCGTGGGCTATGGCGTGACGTTAGCAATGACTCAGGGGATCCAGCAGGGGCTATTTTCCAACGAGGCAGGTGCCGGTTCAACTCCGCACATCAGCGCGCTGGCAGCATCACGTCATCCTGGAGAACTAGGTTTTTCTCAGATGCTGGGCGTACTAATCGACTCCTTTGTGGTGTGTAGTGCCACGGCAATGATTATTCTTTCGTCCGGTTTACTTGATGGGCCGACCGACCGTATCAGCGGCCTCGAGCTGCTTTCACAGGCGATAACGGCGAGCGTCGGTGCCATCGGGCCGCAGATTCTGGCGCTATTTATGCTGCTTTTCGCCTTTACGACCATGATTGCCAACTACATGTATGCCGAAAATAATCTAATATTTTTACTGCGTGGCAAAACGGGAGCGGTTTATATTTTACGCCCCGCGATGGTGGCCTTTCTTATCGCCGGATGCCTGATTAACACCCCGCTATTGATGCAGACTGCCAGCATTTCTCTGGCGCTTATCACCATCATTAACCTGACGGCTTTGCTGCTGCTTTCAGGTCTGGCCCTGAAGGTGGTTAAAGACTATGAACGCCAAAGGCTTATGGGCCGAGTGCCGGTGTTTAACCCGGAAAATTTTCCTGAGCTTAAAGGGCAATTACAGCCGGGTGTCTGGCCTGTTGGATCTCAAACGGGCAGCACGTCTCAACGGCGTTAAGCCCATTAAAGCTCACACTTAAGTCACTCAAAGGCAGCGGCTATTGCTATGATTTTTTCTTCGCTGCCGCTTTTTTGTTAAACTTTATGCATAAACTCTTTTGTTAAATTTTTTATCGTTAAAACAGGCCTGCTCTTAAAATAGCATTGTCGTTAAAACAGTCTAAAAAAATTAATTCATTTCTGCTGAATCACCGCGCAGACTAACCGGATGCCATTATGCTGACTATTATTTCTCCAGCCAAAACACTTGATTATGAAAGTGAGCTTGCCACTAAACGCTACACGCAGCCGGACCTGCTCGATAAATCCAGCCAGTTAATTGATATTGCTAAGAAATTGACGCCAGCAGAAATCTCCAGCCTGATGGGGATTAGCGATAAGCTTGCTCATCTCAATGCCGAGCGTTTTAACGACTGGCAGCCAGACTTCTCGCCAAAAAATGCTCGTCAGGCCATTCTGGCATTTAAAGGCGATGTTTATACGGGTTTACAGGCAGAAGATTTCAGTGAAAAGGATTTTGATTTTGCCCAGCAGCATTTGCGCATGCTCTCTGGCCTCTACGGCCTGCTGCGCCCGCTGGATCTCATGCAGCCTTATCGTCTGGAAATGGGCATCCGTCTGAACAATCCACAGGGAACGAATCTGTACGCGTTCTGGGGCGATTTATTGACGGAGAAACTGAATACAGTCCTTAAAGAACAAGGGGATAACATTCTGGTTAATCTGGCATCCGATGAGTACTTTAAGGCGGTTAAACCAGCTAAGCTCGAAGGTGAAATCATTAAGCCGGTATTCCTCGACGAGAAAAACGGCAAGTACAAGGTGATCAGTTTTTATGCCAAAAAAGCGCGCGGATTAATGAGCCGTTTTATCATCAAGGAACGTCTGACCCAGCGCAAACAGCTCCAAGAATTCTCGCTGGAAGGTTACCAGTATGATGCAACTCGTTCCGTGGGCAACGAGCTGGTATTTACGCGCGCCGAGCAGAAATAATTCCGTTTCATTATAAATTCAGTCTTATCAAAAACTTCCTCTGATTTTAAATTCAGCCTCATTAAAAAAGGCCATCGATTGATGGCCTTATATTCTGATTTAAACAGCTGATTGTTATTTCAAACAACTAGTCTTTGTTTAAACAACTTACTCTGGCAACGCCATCAGGAATTTACGCATTTCGCTGAAATCGGCCGATAAGTTATGTGACAGCAGCGGCAAGTCCGCGCGGTCGGCTAGCTCTTTCGGCAGTGGCAGGCTTTGGCCCAGGATTGCGTCAACGCTTTCCTTAAACTTCGCCGGATGCGCAGTACCGATAAACATGCCGTATTCCCCTTCTTTAAGCTGATCGCGCAGCGCACGGTAAGCAATTGCCGCATGTGGCTCAGAGATGTAGCCGATATCCGCCAGCTCGCGCATGGTGTCTTCAGTCGTCTCGTCAGAAACCGCAGCATAGCCCAGATCTTTCAACTGCCAGATCTTGCGACGATACAGCTCTTCAACGCGCGGCCAGTTGTTTGGCTGGCTGACGTCCATGGCGTTCGACAGCGTTGCAACAGTCTTGTTTGGCGTCCACTCACCGTTACTGAGGAAACGAGGCACCGTGTCGTTAGCGTTAGTTGCCGCGATAAAACGCTTCACTGGCAGGCCCAGAGCCTTGGCCAGCAGGCCTGCAGTCAGGTCACCAAAATTACCGCTTGGCACAGAAACCACCAGCTGGTTACGCGCTTCCTGTGGCAGCTGAGCCACGGCTTCGAAGTAGTAACAAATTTGCGCCAGCAAACGGCTGATGTTGATCGAGTTAGCAGAGTTAAGATGCAGAGCCACTTTCAGCTCTTCATCATCAAACGCCTGCTTGACCAGCGCCTGACAGGCATCGAAATCGCCGTCGATTGCCACGGTGTGAATGTTGTCACCCAGAGTACAGAACAGTTTTTCCTGCAGCGGACTGATTTTGCCACGCGGATAGAGGATAACAACGCGCACATTTTTCAGGCCGTGGAAGGCGTGAGCCACCGCAGCACCGGTATCACCAGAGGTCGCAGTCAAGATAGTCACCGGCTGATCGCCAGAAACTTCGGTCAGAATCTGCGCCATAAAGCGGCCGCCGAAGTCTTTAAACGCAAGCGTAGGGCCGTGGAACAGTTCCAGGCAGGCAACGTCATCTTCAACTTTCGCGACAGGCGCCGGGAAAGCAAAGGCATTTTTGACACGCTGGTACAGCTGCTCTTCAGGGATTTCATCGCCGATAAAAGCGGAAAGAATACGGCTGCTGCGAGTCACGAAATCCAGCTCAAGCAGGCGATCGATCTCGGTCAGCTCAAACTCAGGCAGATCCAGCGGGAAAAACAGTCCTTGTTGCTTGCCCAGACCTTGCTTCACTGCTTGTGCAAAGCTGACCTGCTCGTTGTGATCCTTCAGGTTGTACAGTTTCATTGATTATCCCAATAGTCTCGCGCCTGCGGTATCCAGGCGACAAATATGAACAAAACCTTCGTCATTTTGCAGATAGTTCTTCTGCAACCATTCAGCCATGCGTTGCGCCGTGTCGCTGTCATTGCAAATTGCAAACAACGTCGGACCCGATCCTGAAATCCCGCAGGCCAGCGCGCCAATTTCTTGCGCAGCGGTTCGTGCTTCGGCAAAGCCCGGCAGTAAACGGGTGCGGTAAGGTTCGGCAATAACGTCTTTCATTAATTTGACCGCTAACTCAGGCTGTTGCGTATGGCAGGCATGGATAAAGCCCGAGAGATAGCGGCCATGGCTGATACAGTCCTGACGGCGATACTGCGCTGGCAAAATCGCACGCGCTTCTGCCGTAGACACTTTAATGCCCGGATACGCCATGACCCACAGCCAGTCATCGAAGCACGGCACGTCCTGAGAAATAATGCCCAGCTCTTCCAGCATCAACTGGAGGCCGCCCAGATAGCACGGTGCCACGTTGTCATAATGCACGCTGCCGGAAATACGCCCTTCCAGCTCGCCCATCAGCTCAAGCATTTTGGTGTCATCAAGCTGATTGTTGTTGAATTCGTTCATTGCCATCAAACCGGCAACCACGGAACACGCGCTGGAACCCAGCCCTGAACCAATCGGCATGTTCTTTTCCAGCGTCATCGCGACCGGCAGCTCTTTGCCGATTTCCTGACAGTAACGCTGCCAGCACTGGTAAACAATGTTGTCTTCCATCTTGTCCGGAAGCTTGGAAACGAAGCGCCCTCCGTTGGTCAGACTGAAGGTCGAGGCCGCTTCAACGGTCACGCAGTCGCCCAGCAGTGAACCATCTACCGGAGAAACCGCCGCACCCAGCACATCAAAACCGACGCTAACATTACCAATTGATGCCGGTGCATATACCTTAACCATATTAAACTCCTAACTTCCATGACAGCGTTCGCAAAAGATCGGCGAAGACGCCAGCGGCAGTAACATCGTTACCCGCACCGTAGCCGCGCAATACTAAAGGAATCGGTTGATAATAACGGCTGTAGAAGGCCAGCGCATTCTCGCCATTTTTTACTTTATACAGTGGATCGTTGCTATCGACAGCAAGGATCTTGACCTTACATTGACCTTCATCGATGGCACCGACGTAACGCAATACTTTGCCTTCTGCCGTCGCATTGGCAACGCGCTGTTTGAACTCGGCATCAAGCTCCGGCAGACGCGCCAGGAAGTTGTTTATGTCACCGCTGGCATCAAAGGATACCGGCAGAACCGACTCCACTTCAATGTCAGACAGTTCAAGTTTGTAACCGGCTTCACGGGCGAGGATCAGTAATTTACGCGCGACGTCCATTCCCGACAAATCGTCACGCGGATCCGGCTCGGTAAAGCCGCTGGCGCGCGCAGCCAATGTGGCCTCAGACAGTGAAACGCCCTCATCCAGCTGACCAAATATCTGCGACAGCGATCCGGACAGGATCCCGCTAAAACGCACCATCTCATCGCCGGCATTCAGTAGGTTTTGCAGGTTTTCAATCACCGGCAAACCGGCACCGACGTTAGTGTCGTACAAGAATTTGCGACGCGAACTGGCCGCAGCTTTGCGCAGCTGGTAGTAATAATTCATCGACGAGGTATTCGCCCGCTTGTTTGGCGTTACCACGTGGAAACCGTCGGTCAGCAAATCGGCATATTGGTTGGCAATCGCTTCACTGGAAGTACAATCAACCACGACCGGATTCAGCAAATGGTATTCTTTAACCAGGCGGATCAGTCGGCCAATATTGAATGGCTCTTGCGCCGCGCCCAGCTCGTCACGCCAGTTTTCCAGCGCAATACCGTGCACGTTGGTCAGCATCGCGCGGGAGTTGGCGATACCACAAACGCGCAAATCGATGTGCTTGGCTTTGAGCCAAACCTGCTGACGGCGAATCTGTTCAATCAGCGCGCCACCGACACCGCCGACACCAATCAGGAACACTTCGATGACCTGATCGGTATTAAACAGCATCTGATGGCTTACACGCACGCCCATAGTGGCATCCTCATTATTGACCACTACGGATATCGATCGTTCAGAAGATCCCTGGGCGATAGCCACGATATTGATGTTGGCGCGTGCCAGTGCCGAGAAGAATTTAGCCGAAATGCCGCGCAGAGTGCGCATGCCGTCGCCAACTACCGAGATGACGGCCAGTTTTTCGGTCACGTCCAGCGGCTCAAGCAGGCCGTCTTTCAATTCCAGATAGAATTCATCTTCCAGCGCTTTACGAGCGCGAACCAGCTCACCCTGCGGCACGCAGAAGCTGATGCTGTATTCGGAAGAAGACTGAGTTATCAACACCACAGAAATTCCCGAGCGCGACATCACGGCAAACACGCGAGCAGCCATGCCGATCATGCCTTTCATCCCCGGACCGGAAACATTGATCATCGCCATGTTATTCAGGTTGGTAATGCCTTTAACCGGGGTATTTTTGTCTTCAAATTCGCTGCCCGCGCTATGGCTGCCGATCAAGGTGCCTGGCGCCTGCGGATTAGAGGTATTTTTGATAAGACACGGGATTTGGAACTGTGCGATTGGAGTAATAGTGCGCGGGTGCAGCACTTTAGCGCCGAAATAGGACAGCTCCATCGCTTCCTGATAGGACATTGATTTCAACAGGCGAGCGTCTGGCACGGTACGTGGATCGCAGGTGTAAACCCCGTCAACGTCGGTCCAAATTTCGCAACAGTCTGCGCGCAGGCAGGCTGCCAATACCGCAGCCGAATAGTCGGAACCGTTGCGGCCCAGCACCACCAGCTCGCCTTTATCATTGCCTGCGGTGAAACCGGCCATCAGCACGATGTCAGTAGCCGGGATATTGCTGGCAGCGATACGCGCGGTGGATTCGTTAATATCGACGGTAGATTCAAGGTAATGACCCACGGCCAACAGCTTCTCGACCGGATTTATCACGCTCACGCCATAGCCTTTGGCTTTGAATACCGCTTCCATAATAGCAATCGACAGCTTTTCGCCACGGCAGATAATGCTGGCGTTAACGCTGTCAGGACATTGACCCAAAAGGCCGATACCGTGCAGCAGTTGCTTGAGCTGGCCGAATTCCTGCTCGACGAATCTTTTGACCGCTGGCAAGTCAAAGCCTGGCAATGCCTCGGCCAGTCCGTTAATCAAGTCGGCAAAAATGCGTTCTGCATCGCTCATGATCGGCAGAATATCCTGCCCGGCAACGGTTTTTTCGATCATCGCGACCAGATGATTGGTAATTTTAGCAGGGGCTGACAATACCGTAGCGACCTGTCCCTGACTTGCATTGCTCTCCATGATTTCCGCAACCCGCAGGAAGCGTTCGGCATTTGCTACTGAAGTCCCGCCAAATTTCAACACTCGCATTTCTGGTTTCTCCTACTCTCATAATGAGAGAAATTAGCCGAAAAAAAAGCCCGCACTGGTTAGGTGCGGGCTTTTTTCTGTTTTTCCTGTACGCGTCAGCCCGCCCCAGTACCGATGGTAATGGTGGTGGTAATAATTGTTGTGTTCAGGCTGATGTGTCGCATTTGTTTTTTGTGTTTGTCTTGTTAGTTTTTACTCTGTCTACCCTATTAGCTAAAGCATAAGGGGCCGTAAGTCAATTTTTTTCTAATTTTTGCGCTAAAAACGGCGAACAACCGAGCAGGGAATACCACCACTCGATCATGCTATTTTTAGATAATTAAACCATAATTTAGCACAAAGGATAGATAAACCACTTAGCGAGCGCTGTTATACCGCCGACCTCAGTGGGCTAATTTTTTTTCGATATCGTGCAGCAAAGTATGCAACATTGCGGCGTCTCTTTGTTCGAGAACCCCGAGCCGTTGCTGCAACCAGTCACCCAGTTTCTGGTCATCCTGAGCATCAAGATTAACCAGCAAACGTGACACTCGAGCACGTAACGCATCCAGTTGACCGGGTTCAGCCTGTAGCGCATGTTTCTGCGCCAGCTGGTTGAGCGAAGACAGCTGGTAGCAGAACACCATCACCGCCTGCCCCAGATTCAATGACGGATAATCAGCCACCATCGGCACGCCGGTCAGCAGGTCGGCCAGTTCCAGCTCTTCATTAGTCAGTCCTGAATCTTCACGACCAAACACTAGCGCGACATTATTTACCCAGCTCTTGCGCTCGGTAAGCTGGGCTTCAAGCTCCTGCGGCGTGCAGTAATAATGAAAGCGTGCGCGACTGCGTGCGGTGGTGGCAACGGTAAAATCAATATCGGCCAGCGCTTCTTCAAGGCTATTGAAATGCTGAGCATTTTGCAGGATTTCTCCCGAGCCGTGCGCAACCCATCCAGCCTCGGGCTGTAAATGGGCCTGGCTTTCAACAATACGCAGAGAGGCGAAGCCCATGGTTTTCATTGCTCGCGCCGCGGCGCCCACATTTTCAGGCCGTGCCGGTGAGACGAGAATAATATGAAGTTGCATGAGCTACCTCTGAAAAATGAAGATTAAAGAAGATCAGTAGGTCGCCGTTTCGTTTTATTTAAGGCAACAGACAATCGAGATGGGCACAATTATAATTCACATCCGTTTAACAGTCTTCGAATATGTCTGCGCACAGGTAAGAGAGAATGCTTTCGCCATGTTTTACGTCAGCTGAATAGTCTGAAATTGCAGTCATTTTATTAAATATAATTATAAATCATGCTGATAGAAGCAATCAGACCACTTGTTAATTTTTATGAAACTTAAGGTTATTTAATTATCAAATAATTTTTAATAAACAGCAAAATGTAAGTGTGCGATGCCGGATTTTAAGTATTTTTCACCTTTCTGTTACCGTGCTACAATTGGAATTGATATATGTCAACAAAGCGTAGTTTTGTTGAGTGTCAGTTTCGGTACTCGCTGTTATATTGCTGTTAATAGGGTTAGGATATGCGCCGCTCAAGGTACCAAAGGGACTGCAGGAAGTGGTACCCAAAGTGAGCTGGCGATGTTGTTGCCGTTGATGGAAAGTGTACCAAGAACGCGTTTACGTACTTTAGTCATATGACGAGTGAAACCGGACAAGAGACTGTCGAATTCATCTGTATATCAAAGACTTCTGTACTCCTATTTTCTATTTGTTGGCAATCTTAGGTAGCAAAAATGCAGACCCCCCAAATTCTTATCGTCGAAGACGAATTAGTAACACGTAATACTTTAAAAAGTATTTTTCAGGCAGAAGGCTATACGGTCTTTGAAGCCAGTGACGGTGCCGAAATGCATCACATTATGTCCGAGAACGATATCAACCTGGTGTTGATGGACATTAACCTGCCAGGCAAAAATGGCCTGCTGCTCGCGAAAGAAGTGCGCGAGAAAAATAACGTTGCGCTGATGTTCCTGACCGGCCGTGACAATGAAGTGGATAAAATCGTTGGCCTGCAATATGGCGCAGATGATTATCTAACCAAGCCGTTCAACCCACATGAGCTGACTATTCGTGCGCGCAACCTATTGTCTCGCACCATGAATCTCAGCCCGGTAGGTGAAGAACGTCGTCTGGTTGAAAGCTATCGCTTTAACGGCTGGGAGCTGGACATCAACAGCCGCTCTCTGGTTAGCCCGGCGGGTGAACAATATAAGCTGCCGCGCAGTGAATTCCGCGCAATGCTGCACTTCTGCGAAAACCCGGGCAAGATCCAGACTCGTGGCGATTTGCTGAAGAAAATGACCGGCCGCGAGCTTAAACCTCATGACCGTACTGTGGACGTGACTATTCGTCGTATCCGTAAGCATTTCGAAGCGACTCCAGATACCCCAGAGATCATCGCCACCATTCACGGTGAAGGTTATCGCTTCTGCGGCGACCTGGAAGATTAAGACCTGCCCCGTTTCGTCTGGGACAAGTTTAGCAATGAGAACATTGCATCGTTAACAAACGGGTTGCCAACCGGTCTGTAACTAGTCAAAAGGCCAGCGAGAGCTGGCCTTAGCTATTTATTTATTGGGCTACCTATTCATTGAACTAAATAGTCATTGAACTAATCATTCATTGAAAAAAAGTCGTCTTTGACTGAAAACGCCCTGACGTTAGCGATTACCCCATGGAATAATCGGCACGGCACTGATCGCATTCTTCGGCGAGCCATTAACCACTTTATCTGAATAGCTCATATAAACGAGTGCGTTGCGTTTTGGATCGTAAAAACGCACGACTTGAAGCGTCTTGAAGATAAGCGAAGTTCGTTGCTTGAACACCACCGTCCCACTGTCGCCACTCTTCTTAATATCATCAGATACTGTGATCGGCCCAATCTGCTGGCAGGAAATCGCAGCATCCGAAGTGTCTTCCGCCAATCCGAGTCCACCCTTAATACCACCGGTTTTAGCGCGGCTGATATAACAGGTTACATTTTTAACATCCGGATCATCGAATGCTTCAACGACAATTTTATGATCCGGGCCAAACAGCTTGAACACCGTATCCACTGAACCGATCTGTTCTGCCTGTGCGGCAGTCGAGCAGATTGATAACACGCCAAGAGCTAAAATTAGATATTTTTTCATTGAGTTACCTCAAATCCTTTTATTGATTAATTGACCCATCGTACCATCAAGACAACCCGCGCAAGATCACAAAATTGAAAAACATTGCGCCACCTTTTGTTAAAAATCGCACGGTATGCTAAAAAATATCTGCGAGTTTTACTGTTAAAAAATTGCTATCATTAGCTCGTTAACAACACTATGCGCCTATATAAGTTCAACGAGGATGATCTATGGATCAAGCAGGAATCATTCGTGATCTTCTCAGCTGGTTAGAAACACATCTGGACCAGCCGTTATCACTCGACAACGTTGCAGCAAAAGCAGGCTATTCCAAATGGCACTTGCAGCGTATGTTCAAGGATGTCACGAATAATGCTATTGGTGCTTACATCCGGGCTCGCAGACTTTCCAAGGCTGCAGTAGCACTGCGTCTGACCAGTCGGCCAATTCTTGATATTGCTCTGCAATACCGTTTTGACTCTCAGCAGACTTTCACCCGGGCTTTCAAAAAACAATTTGCACAAACGCCTGCGCTCTATCGCCGTTCTGAAGACTGGCACTCCTTCGGGATTTGTCCACCTATCCGTCTTGGTGCTTTTATTCTGCCGCAGCCAGAATTTTTATCACTGCCAGAGAAGCATCTAATCGGCGTTACCCAAAGCTACTCTTGCACGCTGGAGCAAATAACAACTTACCGTAATGAAATGCGCGATCATTTCTGGCGTCAGTATATTGGTGAAACCACGCAGTTACCGCCACTGCTTTATGGTCTGCATCATTCAAGACCTAGCCAAGATAAAGATGACGAGCAAGAAGTGTTGTATACCACTGCTATTGAACCAAGCTATCTGACTGAAAACATGCCAGAAGGCAAAGAAATTGTACTTACTGAAGGGGAATTTGCACTGTTCCGCTTTAAAGGTACGCCAGAAGGCCTGCAGGAGTTTATCCTGACGCTTTACACGACTTGTTTACCGATGTTGAAACTGACGCGCCGCAAAGGTCAGGATATCGAGCGTTTCCACCCTACGCGTAAAACCATGGGTACCGAGCCGCCTAAAGAGCTGGATTGCGATTATCTGATCCCAATTCGTCGCTAATGTCTAAACAGACGCGACAGGAATTCAAACCTGCCTGCGCCTGTTTAGCATCATCCCCACATTGCTAAACGCTCAAACACCCGCGCCGCTAATTTATCGCTGAAGCTCGTCTAATGCAGGCTGATCGAGGTGTGAAATATCCCCCGCCGTTTCAACAATCCATCCCGTAGCCAACCACGCACTTTGCTGATAATCAACACGAGACAACGAGCAGTTACGCAGGCGTAAACGACGCTCGGCGTGAGCCGGCAGTCCCAGCAATGTACTGATAAGACAACCCAGCGCAATACCATGACTCACCAGCAGCGGTTTGCTGCCAGGCGGCAGATCCAGGCAGCTATTAAGCGCACCGTGCATACGCGCCGCAAGCTCGCTCATGGTTTCACCGCTGGGAATACGCCCTTCCGGCGTGCCATCGACCATCTGTTTACGCCAGGCCTCTTCCTTTGGCGACAAATTATCCAGCTCGCGCGACTCCAGCACGCCCATGTGCAGCTCACGCAGTCGCGGTTCAATAACGATTTCACAGCCACAGGCATCGGCAATAATTTGTGCTGTACGTTTTGTGCGCCCCAGATCGCTTGATATCACATGTGTGATACCCTCATTACGCACCTTTTCAGCGACTTGCTTTGCCTGGAAGATGCCTTTTTCTGTTAATGGACTATCAGACTGACCTTGAATTCTACGTGCGGCATTCCATTCAGTTTCGCCATGACGGACGAGATATACCTGTAACATAAGTTTTTTCCGTTATACTGCGTGAAATAAGCTAAGGACAATGAAATCTATGTATCACGTTATCGCTGCTACGACTAACCCAGCAAAAATTAACGCAATTGCCATGGCTTTTGAGGACATCTTCGGTGCCGACACCTTCCACGTTGAAGGCGTAGACGTCGACAGCGGCGTTCCCGAACAGCCGATTGGCAATATCGAAACCCGCACCGGCGCAAGGCATCGTGTTATCAGCGCCCGCCAGATTCGCCCTGAGGCTGACTTCTGGGTAGGTATCGAAGCCGGTATCGAAGACAACATGACCTTTGCGTGGATGGTGATTGAAAACATGCACCAACGCGGCGAATCTCGCTCTGCCAGCCTTATGTTGCCTGAAATTATATTACAGCAGATAAATCAGGGGAGTGAATTGGGCGACGAAATGGAAAAACTTTCTGGAATTGCCGAAGTTAAACGCAAAGGCGGTGCAATTGGCATCTTCACCGCGGGTAAACTGACGCGTACTAGCGTTTATCATCAGGCGCTGGTTTTGGCCCTGGCGCCCTTTCATAATGCGATTTATCAAACGCGATCACAGACACACTAACTATTTAGACGTCTTAGCTATAAAGAAAGACGTCATAACTACTTAGATGCCCTAGCCAATAGCGGATAATTTAGACGCTTTTTTTGTCGTCGTCCGCTGCTTCCAGCAACCGGGCTGTCATCCAGGCTTTCAGCTCAGGTGACGCGGTTTTCAGACCATTAGAACCGCGAGTAATAGTCGCAATGCCTGCGCCTAACTGATTCTTCAGCTCACGCTGGCTCATTTCGCCCTTCATCAACTCTTCAATTATGCGCAATCGCGTTCCCAGCGCCGTGCGTTCGTCGGGCGTCAGAAACAGTTGCAGCAAAGAATAGTGCAAATTTTCAGCAAAAGATTGCTGTAGCAATGTCATAAAACATTGCCAGTCCTCATTGCCTTGTTGGGAAAGAGCCGGGTCATTTACCGAATTTTGTGCCATGGATACGCTGCCATACTATTTAACTAGTACAACAGCATATCATATCAGCTAAAAAATCAGTAACGCCTCTGCCACTCAGCATCGGTTAAGATTTTGGCTGGCTGATGTAAAAAGTAACGATAGAATGCATCATATGCTAACACATTTTTAACATATCGGCGAGTTTCGGAAAACGGGATACTTTCGATAAAGGCCACGGCATCAACCTTTCCCTGCGTGTTGCCCAACCAGGTATTAACCCTTGAAGGTCCCGCATTATAGGCCGCGCTCGACAGAATACGGTTACGACCAAACATCTGATAAACGTATTCAAGATAGCCGGTGCCAATCGTAATATTCGTTTGTGGATCAAGCAGCTGACTGCTGTTGCTGTAGCCAGGGATGCCATTCATCTCAACCGTGTGCTCTGCCGTAGCAGGCATTAATTGCATCAAACCTGAAGCACCCACCGGCGAACGAGCCATCGGATTCCAGGCGCTTTCCTGACGGGCAATCGCCATCGCATAGCTCTGGGTTATCCCTTTATTTAGCGTGGCCTGACGGAATTCTGGTGACCATGCCAGCGGGAAACGCTCCTGTAAGTAATCCCACAGCTTACCGGCGATCGTGGCCTGCACGCTCAGCTCCGGCCAACCTTTTTCATAGGCATATCGGGCCAACGCTTCCTGCTGTGGTTTACTGCGGCTTTGTACCAGATAGGTCCATTCAGTGCGCGCCAGATTGTCCATATTCCAGTACATCAGCTCGCGGACACGGGCAATCTCGGGAGAATTGTCGAGGCTGCTGTCATCCGGCTTGGTTGCGACCAGGATAACCATCGGATAAGGCACGCCGAGCTTCTGTGCCGCCGCCATCGGATAGAATCCGCGACCCTGCATCAGAGTTCGCAGCATACTTTGCCCCTGAGCGCGTTTACCCTGATCAATCAGCAGAGAGGCCTCCCAGTATTGCCATTCATCCTGCTGTAATGCATCGGCAGGCAGTCGAGCCAGCCAACGAGCCAAATCCTGACGATCACCAGCGGCCAGCGTCATTCGAATACGGCGCTCCACCAGCGGAGTCGAGTGGCTAGAAAGGATCACATTATCGCGCCACGCAGCCTGCTCGGACGTTGCATCGCTGCCCATATAATACCAGGCAATCGTTTCTTCCATGGCCAGACGATCGCTGGCGTCCATTTTTTGCAACTGGACCAGCGTCGGCAACATCGAACGGGCAGCTTCTACGTTGTCACGCGCCATGCGGGTAAAGGCAATGCTCACCGCTTCACGAGTAAAATCGGTTGGCCCTACGCTGCTGGCAAAGCTTTCAACCGTGCTCGGATCATTTTGCAGTTTGATCAATGCATCGCTCATGGTCTGGTAATCCGGTGGCAGCTGTTTGGCCAGGTAATTAACCAGATTGCTGTTGCCCGCCTTCATTGCCAGCCCGATACGTTGCAGCGTGATGAGTGCAGTCTGGTTCCCACCTAGCTGCCACACATTCACCAGATTATCGCAGGCCGATGGCAGAGAAGTGCCGGTCAGCCAGATATTTTTAGCCGCGTCGAGCGCCACCTGCTGCTGGCCAGTAGACCATTTAGCAAAATAGTAGTTACAACGGGCGGCAATCGGCCTCGGAGCCTGCGGACTAAAGGCCAGCAACCCTTGCCAGTCCTGGCGATTCGCCAGCTCATTGACAAAACGGGCAGGCAGCGAGCGCGCAGGAGGCAGCGTCGGATTAGCTTGCACAAAGGCAGTAATCTGCTGTGGAGTATCCAGCGCGATATTTTGCGTCAGCTGGCGATACTCGAGATAAGGATATAAAGGATAGTCAGTCAGAGTCGGCATCAGCTGACTGACAACGTCCAGCTGATTGGCATCCCATGCCTGTTTGATCTGCATATACCGTTGACGCTGGGCATCAAGTGAATCGGCATGAGCCGCGCTCACGGCTGATACCAATAACAGCCCCATCGTCAGTAATCGCCACTTGTCCGCCTTGACCATACTTACCTTATCCTCGCTGAATGTGATGCTTATCGACTGTTCTGATCTAACTATTCTGATATAGCTGTTCTGACATAGACAGTGCATACGCTAATCTATTCATCGACAGAAATGAAGGAATGCCAACTCAACGCCCTAAACTTTACACAGTTTGAAGATTTCAGTTAGGTTTTGCATTTTTGGCCGGGCAGATCTATTTGGCGTAGGGGGGTGAGTGTTGGGCTGAAACAGGCTAAACTTCGCAGTCGGAACATCTATCAGTCTCGCCGTATTCAGGCGGGATTGAAATTAATCTGCCGGAGTGCGCTCAGCGTCAACCTGACCTGTTCACAGCAACCGGCCTGCAAGCAAGAGGCTCAAAACAACGTGGCTCAATACGTATACAGCATGCATCGCCTTGGTAAGGTCGTCCCGCCAAAGCGTCATATTCTGAAGAATATCTCCCTGAGTTTCTTCCCGGGTGCCAAAATCGGCGTTCTCGGTCTGAACGGTTCAGGTAAATCTACCCTGCTGCGCATCATGGCTGGCATCGATACTGATATCGAAGGGGAAGCACGCCCACAGCCTGGCCTGAGAATCGGCTATTTGCCGCAGGAACCTCAGCTGAACCTGGAACACACCGTACGCGAATCTGTAGAAGAAGCCGTGGCTGAAGTCGTGGGTGCGTTGAAGCGCCTTGACGAAGTCTATGCACTCTACGCCGACCCAGACGCTGATTTCGACAAGCTGGCCGCAGAGCAAGGCAAGCTGGAAGAAGTGATTCAGGCGCACGACGGACATAACCTGAACGCGCAGCTGGAACGTGCTGCCGATGCACTGCGCCTGCCAGAGTGGGATGCTAAAATCGCTACCCTTTCCGGTGGTGAGCGTCGTCGCGTGGCTCTGTGCCGCCTGCTGCTCGAAAAGCCGGAAATGCTGCTGCTCGACGAACCAACCAACCACCTGGATGCTGAATCCGTGGCGTGGCTGGAACGTTTCCTGCACGACTTCGAAGGTACCGTTGTGGCGATTACCCATGACCGTTACTTCCTCGATAACGTTGCCGGCTGGATCCTCGAGCTTGACCGTGGTGAAGGTATTCCATGGGAAGGCAACTACTCTTCATGGCTTGAGCAGAAAGACGAACGTCTGGCACAGGAAGCCTCTTCTGAAGCCGCTCGTCGTAAATCGATCGAGAAAGAGCTGGAGTGGGTTCGTAAAGGAGCTAAAGGTCAGCAGTCTAAAGGCAAGGCGCGTCTGTCTCGCTTCGAAGAGCTGAACAATACCGAATACCAGAAACGTAACGAAACCAACGAACTGTTTATTCCACCGGGTCCACGCCTGGGCGATAAAGTGGTTGAAGTCACTAACCTGAGCAAGTCTTACGGTGACCGCGTTCTGATTGACGACCTGTCTTTCTCCGTGCCGAAAGGTGCGATTGTCGGCATCATCGGTCCGAACGGTGCGGGTAAATCTACCCTGTTCCGCATGATGTCAGGTCAGGAGCAGCCAAACGGCGGCAACATCGAGCTGGGTGAAACCGTTGTGCTGGCATCTGTTGATCAGTTCCGTGACTCGATGGATAACAGCAAAACCGTGTGGGAAGAAGTCTCTGGCGGTCAAGACATTATGCGCATCGGCACGACTGAAATGCCAAGCCGCGCCTATGTCGGTCGCTTTAACTTCAAGGGTGTTGATCAGGGCAAACGCGTTGGCGAGCTGTCTGGCGGTGAGCGTGGTCGTCTGCATCTGGCGAAACTGCTGCAGGTTGGCGGTAACATGTTGCTGCTCGATGAACCAACCAACGACCTGGATATCGAAACCCTGCGCGCGCTGGAAAACGCCCTGCTGGAGTTCCCGGGTTGCGCAATGGTTATTTCCCATGACCGTTGGTTCCTCGACCGTATTGCGACCCACATCCTCGATTATCAGGATGAAGGCAAAGTTGAATTCTTCGAAGGTAACTTTACCGAATACGAAGAATACAAAAAACGTACTCTGGGTGCAGAAGCGCTGGAGCCACGTCGCATCAAATACAAAAAGATCACCAAGTAATCTTGTTGGGTGGTCAAGCAAGCCCGGGCGCAGTCAGCCCGGGTTTTTTAATGCCTATAGCGCGGCAATATAGTGTTCGGCAAAGGCATATTCGTTGAGCATAAAATCGATAAAGCACGCCAGTGCAGGCGAATTAAGCTTGCGGCTCGGATAAACCAGATACAGCGAGTTACTTTCCGCCTCCCATTCTGGCAGCACCTGCACCAGCAAACCTTGCCGGACTTCCTCGTGACTCATAAACGCGGGTAGCAAGGTTATTCCGGCACCCGCAATTGCACACTCACGGGCATAGAGTAAATTATCGGTATGATGCGCGGGCGGCAGCACCCAGCGATGGTAATGATCCCCCTTACGCAGCACCCACTCTTTCCAAGCCTGATGCCCGATGCAGCGGTGAGTTTCCAACTGCTGGGGTGAGGTCAATGGCGGATGCGCGGCCAGATATTGCGGTGAAGCAAGCAAGTATCGCGGCCCTTCTCCGAGCGAGCGACCAATCAGCGATGAGTCCTGCGGCTTACCGCTTCTCAGCGCCACGTCGAAACCTTCCTGAACCAGATCAATCAGTTGGTCCGAGACTGACACTTCTAGCGAAACATCAGGATAGCGTTTTGAAAACTCGGCATTCATGCGTGCCAGCAGCGTTGCGCCTAATCCCGCAGGACTAGTGATACGCAGCCTTCCGCTGGGATTATCTTTAAGCCGCTGGATCGCCTGCTCAGCGCGTTCGCTGGCCTGCAACAGCTCCTGGCAATGCACCAGATAGCGTTCACCGGCAAAGGTCAGATTCAGCTGCCGCGTAGTGCGATTCAACAGGCGAATCCCCAACACTTGTTCAAGCTGGCTGATTCGCTGACTCACGCTGGACTTGGGCAAACTTGCGCGTTTAGCGGCAGAGGTAAAGCTGCCGGTTTCCGCCACCAGCGCAAACAGCGCCATATCTTGCAGTTGTTTAAACACGATTGTTCACCTCAGCCGAACACTTTGTTAATCATTGTCCATCTTATCAGCTTGGTGGCAGGCGACTACACTGAAGTCAGTAAAGAAAACATCTGAACATTATTGGAGTGATGCTATGAGTATTAAAGCCATTGCCGTAGATCCAAAAAACCTGAAACAATTTATCGCCATCGAACTGCCACAGCCGGAAGTCGGTGAATATGATTTGCTGGTTGAAGTAAAAGCCGTGTCGATAAATCCGGTGGATACCAAGGTGCATCAGGGTGCGATTAAAAATGGCCTCGACCAGCCAAAAGTGCTGGGTTGGGATGCCAGCGGTATTGTGAAATCAGCGGGTGCCAAGGTTAGCGGATTCAGCGCTGGCGACGAAGTCTGGTATGCCGGTGACATCACTCGCCCAGGCAGCAACGCCAGCGAGCAGGTAATTGATTCACGCATTGTGGCGAAAAAACCGCGCTCCCTGAACTGGGCCGAAGCCGCTGCAATGCCTTTAACCGCCCTCACCGCCTGGGAAGGCTTGTTCGAACAGCTGAGAATTCAGGAAGCCGGCGAAGAAAAAACCCTGCTGATTATCGGCGGTGCCGGTGGCGTAGGTTCTCTGGCGATTCCATTTGCCGCACAGCGTAGCAAAGTCAAAGTGATTGCCACTGCTTCACGCCCTGAGTCTGCTAAGTGGTGTAAAGAACGCGGTGCCAGCCTGACCGTGAACTATAAAGATTTGGTCGGCGAGCTGGAAAAACAGGGCATCAAGCAGGTGGATTATATTTTCTGCCTGAATGATACCGACGGCCACTGGGACGCGATCGGCAAGCTGATTGCGCCGTTTGGCAAGATTTGCACCATCGTTGAGAACACCAAACCGCTGGATCAAAACCAGCTGAAACTGAAAAGCGCCTCGCTGCACTGGGAATTCATGTTTACTCGCAGCATGTACAAAACGCCGGACATTGGCGAGCAAGGCCATATTTTACAACAGGTTGCAGAGCTGGTTGACGCAGGCAAGGTATCAACCACACTGACTGAAACAATTGATGGCCTGACCGTCGAGAGCATTCAGGCCGCGCATGACAAAGTGCTCGACGGACACATGCAGGGCAAAGTGGTAGTGACTTTCTAAGCCTCTGACACAAAGTTTGCCTGAGTCCGCTGGCTAAAACGCGGTTTAGGCTGAGCTAAAAATAAAACGGCGTTGCTGCTGAGTGCAGTAACGCCGTTTCTTTATTTTTTGGAAATAACTGTCAGGAACCGATGGTCGTACCTTCATCGCCCAACATGTTCTGCACCAGTTCTACACAATCGAGAAAACGCTGGTCATAGTCAGACGAGGTCACGTGGGTATAGGTAATATTATTCTTATCCATCATCTCGACAAGCATGGTTTGAAACTCGCTGCGGTCCAGAGAACTGCCCAGACTGCGCAGCCCGTCGGCAACCCATGGCGTATTGTTCTCCAGCAAAATCACCAGATCAAAACGGTATTCATCAATCAAAGCCTGCACAAAAGGATGCTCACGCCCCTCATATTTCTTGCAAAAGGCCTGAGTGGTCAAAAAGTCAGTATCGATAAACGCCACTTTATTCGCATATTTTACTGCAAAATCAATATATTGAGCCTGACCCAGAGCGATTTTGTCATAGTCGGAATACTGTAGCGCCATCTCGTCGCCACCCAGCTGTGAGAAGATGTAATCCCGCCCATACTCCCAGGCGCTGGTGGTGTTAAAGATATTTGCGAGCTTGTTGACCAGCGTGGATTTACCACTGGATTCACCGCCCAGCACCGCCACCGTGCGCACGAAGAACGGCTTCACCTCGGTCGGGATATAATCCCAATAGCGGAACGGATCGCGACGGATCTTCGAACCACTGATTTTCATAAATGATCGCTTGGGATCAATCAGCACCGTATCAATGCCGAGATGTTCGCGATAGCGCGGCGCATCGTTCTCTTCGCTGGTGTAAATAGTATTAGGGTGAATGCCTTTCTGCTGCATAAAGGCGGTGATCCCTTTGCTCCACACGTCCCAGCCGTGCGGATAAGGTTCCATGCCCTCTTCGTTAAAAGCATGAATACGTATATTTTTCTGATATTTAAAGGTTTGCAGCAGCCAGCGCAGGCGATCGCTTAAGGTAGGCTGTTGCGACATCGAGCTGTTTTCAAACAGTTCGCGATCGCGGGGTTCATCATAGCCAAGAATAATGTGCAGCTCATCGACTTGACTACAGGCCCGCTGAATCAGATAGATATGACCGGTGTGCAGCGGATAAAACTTGCCGAATAACACGCCAATTTTCTTTTCACGACCCGGGAATTCCAGATCCAGGAAACGATGCAATGCCTCCAGCTTTTGCGCGCTGGGGCTTTTAATCTTGTCATTCAACAGCTGGCTCAGGTAACCCTTAGTCATGCCGCTGGCTTCTGCCACCTGTTGCAGCGTGCGTCCCTGTTGCTTAATCGCTGCCTTAAGATAATCAAACTGTGGCATAACGGGTCCTTGTATTAATTAGAGATCCTCGAGGATAGCCAGAGCATCTGCCAGCTTTTTAACGCCATAGACTTTCATGCCTTCAGGCAGCTTTTTCGGCACATTGGCGTGCGGCACAATGGCACGCTTGAAGCCGTGCTTGGCAGCCTCGCTAATACGCTCCTGCCCGCTCGGAACCGGTCGAATCTCACCAGAAAGGCCGACTTCGCCAAACACTACCAGATCCTGTGGCAATGGCCTGTCGCGCAGGCTCGAGACCAGTGACAGCAACAGAGCCAGGTCGGCACTGGTTTCGGTAACTTTCACGCCACCCACCACGTTGACGAACACATCCTGATCCGCCATCTGCAAGCCGCCATGACGATGCAGCACGGCCAGTAAAATGGCCAGTCGATTCTGCTCAAGCCCTACTGCCACGCGACGCGGGTTGCCCATCATCGAATGATCGACCAATGCCTGAATCTCGACCAGCAGCGGCCGCGTTCCTTCCCACAGCACCATCACCGAACTACCCGAGGTAATTTCATCACCGCGGCTCAGGAAAATAGCTGAAGGATTATTGACCTCGCGCAAGCCCTGCTCGGTCATGGCGAAAACGCCCAGTTCATTGACTGCGCCAAAACGGTTTTTATGGCTGCGGATGGTTCTAAAACGAGAATCAGCATCGCCATCGAGCAATACTGAACAGTCGATGCAGTGCTCCAGCACTTTCGGACCCGCCAGAGAGCCGTCTTTCGTCACGTGGCCGACCATCACGATCGCCACGCCGCGCGTTTTGGCATAACGAGTCAGATAGGCTGCGCTTTCACGCACCTGTGCAACCGTGCCCGGTGATGACTGGATATCCGCCATGTGCATTACCTGGATCGAGTCAATGACCATCAACTTCGGCTGCTCTTGATCGGCAATCAGGCAAATCTGCTCAATGCTAGTTTCTGACAGCATGTTCATATTGGCGCTCGGCAGGCCAAGACGGTGCGCACGCATCGCGACCTGCTGGAGTGACTCCTCGCCGGTAACGTAAAGCGTTTTCATGCTTTCGCCAAGTTTGCAGAGGATCTGCAACAACAGCGTACTTTTACCTGCACCGGGATTACCGCCGATAAGGATTGCACTTCCCGGCACCACGCCGCCGCCCAGCACGCGGTCAAACTCTTTGAAGCCGGTACTAAAACGCGGCGTCTCGTCGAGGCTAATTTCCGACAGCTTCTGCACGCGGCTCACGCCTGCATCACCTGCATAGCCAGTGAGACGTTCGTTGCGAGCCACGGTTGGAGAAGCAGCCAAACGGACTTCGGTAATGGAGTTCCAGGCCTGACAGGCACTGCATTGCCCCTGCCAGCGCGGATAATCTGCGCCGCATTCATTACATACGAACGCTCGTTTTGCTGCTTTTGCCACAACTTACCTCGTTTGGAACGCGTACGCTCCGTTAAAACATTACGCTACACTGCCGCTCAGTATACAAAGCAGGCCAATTAAATCCGCATGACGAATGCAGACCTCGGCCTGTTCATAGACTTTCGGCTTGGCATGGAAAGCGATACCTAATCCGGCGACCGACATCATTTTCAGATCGTTGGCCCCGTCGCCAATAGCCACGGTTTGTTCCACAGGAACGCCGAGTTTTTCAGCTAATGCCAGCAGGGTATCGGCTTTAAATTGTGCATCGACGATTGGTCCAAGCACCTGACCGGTAAGCTTGCCGTCGAAGATTTCTAGCTCATTGGCAACGGCTGCAACCAGCTCCAGCTCATCGCGCAGATAATTGGCATAGTAGGTGAAGCCGCCAGAAGCGATAGCCACGTGCCAGCCCAGCTCTTGCAGGCGCGCAACCATCTGGCGCAGGCCCGGCATCAACGGCAGCGTTTCGCGTACCTTGAGCAGAATATTGGCGTCGGCATCTTTTAAAGTACCGACACGCTGGCGCAAACTGGCTGCAAAATCCAGCTCGCCGCGCATCGCACGCTCAGTGACTTCTGCCACCTGCTCACCCACACCCGCCAGCTTGGCAATTTCATCGATGCATTCAATCTCGATTGCAGTAGAATCCATGTCCATTACCAGCAGGCCTGGCGTACGCATATGCGGAACAATGCGCAGTGGGGAGATGTCGAACTCGAACTGTTCGGCTAGCTCAAAGACATCTGGAGTCAATGGACCCGCAAGGCGCACAACCTGATAGTCTTCGACCATCCAGGCGCTAACCACCACCAGAGCACGGCCAAGCTGGCTCTGGAAGCGACTGATACTGAGTTTGTCGAGCTTTCTACTGTACAGGAGCCAACCAGTATGTCCGGCCCGGTAATCGAGCGGCATGACTTCGTCACCGCTGAGTGAAAGTGGAAGTCCCGGCCATTGATGGATCTCGGAAGGAAGATCGCAATAGGTCAGACGGTTTGGCATGATTTCTCCTGTAAGAGCAAATACTCTGTCGAAAAGCAGAGGGGTCGCGATAAAACGACGCATCAAGCTACCCTATCGCTAACGCTTCTGGCAACATTAAACTCGTCGAATACCTTAAGGAAACAGAATGGCAGAGGCCAAACTGAAACTTCGCAGACACCGCACAGTTATCGTGCTGATTTGCCTAGCTTTATTAGTTTTATTGATGCAAGGTGCGTCCTATTTTAGCCTAGGTCACCAATTAGCGCGATCTCAACAGGTTGAACAGCTGACTCAGACGCTTGCTCGCCAGGTGGCATTCTCGTTGGCACCGTTAATGGACAGCCAGAATGATGGCGCGGACATCGCACAGATTACTACTATTTTAAATCAACTTACCGATCAGAGTCGCATACTAGATGCCAGCGTTTATCAACTTGATGGTTCGTTGATAGCCCATTCAGGTGAGACTGTACCGGTTCGTGACAGGCTGGCGCTGGACGGCAATCGTGCGGGCAGCTATTTCAACCATCAGATAGTGCAGCCGATTGGCGATAAAGACGGTCCGAGCGGCTTCCTGCGCATGACATTGGACACCCACGTGCTGGCAACCGAAGCCAAGCAGGTCGATAACACGACCAACCTGCTCCGCCTGATGATGCTGCTGTCACTGGCTATCGGTATTATTCTTGCACGAAGCCTGCTGCAAGGACGACGCAGTCGTTGGGAGCAGTCGCCGTTCCTGCTGACAGCCAGTACTCGCCTCAAAGAGCGGGATGAAGACGATGATTTACCGGCACACAATAATGAACCGCTGGTTATTGCCATCGCCGAAGAGAGAGTCGAAGAAAAACCGGCGTTAACCCCAGAAGAAGAGGCGGAGCTGGAAGCCGTACAGGCTGCGCATCGCAACCTGCAACGCAGCATTGAGCCAGCAGAAGACGGCGACGATAAAGATAAAGATAAAGATAAATAATCAGGCGAAACGGTTTATCTCGGACGTTAGTCCAGCCACCTGTGCCAGCATCTCGCTGGCCAGTTGGCGGAAAGACTCACTCACTGTCTGGCTCTCTATTACGCTCTCCCAGAAACTGATTGCCCACTCGTGAGCTTGCAGCCAGCAGGCTTTACTCAGCCGAGTATCCAACGTAATTTCAGGGATGCTTTGGCGCATATTGCCGCTGCTTCCCGGCGCAAAGGCCATGGGCAGCATGTCGTAAACAGGCGTCAGCTGTAGAGGAAATTGCTCAGGATTTAAAAAGGACAGATTGCCCGCGTGCATATCCGTATTGGCGATCAATTTTCCAAAAGCATAAAGCAGGCAAATGCGATTAAAACAGGTCTGATCAATTATATTCTGGCGTAACAATGCGCCGGCAGAATCAATCCAATGAGTCGAGCCGCTTCCTGAAAATTCTGCCGCAACGGCCTCAAGGGAAATCATGCCAACTCGCCCATACATACCGATGCGGTCGAAACGCTCAACTTCAAGAAAGACTTCGCCATAATCCCCAAATAAGACCTGAGCCGAAGCCGCCGGAATATTTTGCCGGGATAACGTCTGCAGCGCCAGCGCCTCTGCCTGTAATAGATCAGCCCAACGCTCGGCATTATCGTTAGCGAAACCCAGAGAAAACTTAACTAAAACATGGGAATAACCGGTGTCTTCATGCTCGGTCAGACAACCAAATTTAGGCTGCTCACCTCCCGCCGAAGAACCTACTTGCTCTCCTGCCAGGCTCAATGCACCAAGGTGTTGGTAAGTTTCCGTTTTATCTCGCAAGGAAACGCGAAAATCAGGCTCTTTCTCAAAAAGATGACGATAAGCCGCCTCACCAATCAGCAGGGAACCTACCGCTGCATCACCCCACTCAGATAACGCCAACAGCGTATGTTTTTCAGTCCACAGCCGAATATCCCCCGGCAGCTCGAGTTTTTCAGCAATTTCACGCCCCCATACACGCCCCAAAAAACCCTGTGGTCGCATATCGCTTAGATACCACGGCATACCGTCGTAGCACTGCCAGCTTCCTTCGATGCTTTCTACAGCGCACGCATCCCCCGGCCATATCGGATATAGCGTTGAAATATGAGATGCCTGCCCCAGTTCGTTAATACGGTAGATGGGAAAACGCCTCAAACCTCCCACAGTTCTTAACAAGGCATAGCGAGTCGTTTTGCCTTTGCCAATTTTCAGGACAGTGCCAGCATCTTTGATTCTACGCGAGAGGGTAGGTTGACTGATTTTTAACACAGCAGTGAGCTCCACCGCGCTGGCTGTTCCTTGTCTAAGTAAGTCCTCAAGACTTGTCATCGCGTGTCACTCGTGAATAGAACGGTGAATAGAATAATTAGTAAAGGTATAGCGCTATTCCATTAAAAATAATAGCTTTTATTAATTAACGAGTGCAGATGTGAATAGAACCAAGAGGGTTTTTGAATAGAAAAACAAAGCATTATCAATAAAAACGGAGGCCTGATAGCCTCCGTTTTTTCATAATCGTTAGAGAAATAGCTTAAGCTTTGTCGCCCAGCAGGACGGATTCCAGTGCAATTTCGATCATGTCGTTGAAAGTTGTCTGGCGCTCGGCAGCAGTGGTCTGCTCACCGCTGCGGATATGATCCGATACGGTACAGATAGCCAGCGCTTTAGCACCAAATTCTGCGGCCACGCCGTAGATGCCTGCGGCTTCCATTTCAACGCCCAGAATGCCATATTTTTCCATTACGTCGAACATTTGCGGGTCTGGCGAATAGAAAAGGTCAGCTGAGAACAGGTTGCCCACGCGTGCCTTAATGCCTTTTGCCGCCGCTGCATCAGCCGCGTGACGCACCATGTCATAGTCAGCAATTGCCGCGTAATCGTGATCTTTAAAACGCATGCGGTTAACTTTGGAGTCGGTGCTGGCACCCATACCGATAACCACGTCGCGCAGTTTAACATCGGCACGCACAGCACCGCATGAACCCACACGAATGATTTTCTTAACGCCGAACTCGGTGATCAGCTCTTTCGCATAAATAGAGCAGGATGGGATCCCCATACCATGGCCCATTACAGAAATTTTGCGGCCTTTGTAAGTGCCAGTAAAACCGAGCATGCCGCGCACGTCGTTCACCTGCTTAACATCTTCCAGGAACGTTTCTGCAATGTGTTTTGCGCGCAGCGGATCGCCTGGCATCAGGACTACGTCTGCGAAATCGCCCATCTCTGCATCAATGTGTGGCGTTGCCATAGTGAACATTCCTTTTGTTATTGGCCCTTAATTTTTTAAATTGCAAATGCGTTGGCTACGTTAGTTCCTTTCATTGACTGAGTAAAATCAGCTCCCGAAGGCTCAACAATTCACCACTTTTCTGCAATCCAAAATCTTTTGGGTATTGATCTGAATAATTAAATCGAATCTTCTCAAAAAATTCGTCTTAAAGCATGGATTTTCCATATTCCATTGGCGACAGGTCAAAGTAACTGGCGACAGTTTGTCCGATATCCGCAAAGGTATCGCGATAGCCCAGGAAGCCCGGCTTCACTTTTGGACCATAAATTAGCACCGGAATGTGTTCACGTGTGTGATCGGTACCGCGCCAGGTTGGGTCACAGCCGTGGTCAGCGGTGAAAATAATAATATCTTCATCTTTCACCCACTCCAGCAGTTCTGGCAGACGGCGGTCAAACAGTTCAAGCGCTGCGGCGTAACCGGCAACATCACGGCGATGACCATAAGAGGAGTCAAAATCGACAAAGTTGGTGAAGACGATAGTTTTATCACCTGCCAGCTTCATTTCCTGAACGGTGGCGTCAAACAATGCATCGAGGCCGGTAGCTTTGATTTTTTTTGTAATTCCGACGTGCGCATAGATATCAGCAATTTTGCCAACTGACACCACTTCACCGCCCTTTTCGTCGACCAGTTTTTTAAGGATAGTCGGCGCTGGAGGCTCTACCGCTAAATCGTGGCGATTACCGGTACGTTCAAAGTTTTCGGGTTTATCGCCGATAAACGGGCGCGCAATCACGCGGCCAATGTTATAGCCGCCTTCAGTCAGCTCTTCACGAGCGATTTCACACAGCGCATAAAGACGCTCAAGACCAAACGTCTCTTCGTGGCAGGCAATCTGGAACACCGAGTCGGCAGAGGTATAGAAAATCGGCTTGCCGGTTTTCATATGTTCTTCGCCCAGTTGGTCGAGCACCACGGTACCGGAAGAGTGACAGTTGCCGAGATAGCCCGGCAAATCAGCGCGCTCTACCAGCTTGTCGAGCAGCTCCTGCGGGAAACTATTTTTAACTTCAGGGAAATATCCCCAGTCGAACAGCACAGGTACGCCAGCGATTTCCCAATGGCCTGACGGCGTGTCTTTACCGGAAGACAGCTCGCTGGCATAGGCGTAAGCGCCGATAATTTTGGCATCAGGGTCCATGCCATCGGGGAAATGTCCGGTTGAGGCTTCAGCGGCTTTTGCCAGACCCAGCGCCGTCAGATTTGGCAGATGCAATGGACCTTTACGGCCAACGTCTGCTTCACCACGGGCGCAAGCCGTAGCGATGTGGCCCAGCGTGTCGGAACCTACGTCACCAAAGCGTTCGGCATCTTCACTGGCGCCAATTCCAAATGAGTCCAACATCATGATAAATGTACGTTTCATTTTGCTCTCCTGCGCATTACTACGCGTTGCAAGCGGCCCTGAAGCACCGCCTTGATGAATGGGTTAACCGGGTCAATCGCACTAGCTAATACGGCGATAAACTACTGGCTGATTTTCAGGGGCTACGTCGCTAAGGACCACCGCTGAACGCACCGCTTCGGCGGCCTGTTGCCACGCCTCTTCGCTGTTGGCATGGATCATGGCCAGCGGCTGCTGAGTATCAATTCGCTGACCGATACGCGCCATTTGCGTTAACCCAACGCTATAATCAATGGCGTCAGTGGCACGGCGACGTCCACCGCCCAAGGCCACCACACTAAGCCCCAGAGCTCGGGTGTCCATGGCACTGACAATTCCGGTTCTCTCGGCATATACCATTTGGCTCAAAGTTGCCTGAGGCAAATAGCGGTCGTAATTTTCGATAAAGTCTATTGGGCCTTTTTGTGCCGCAATCATGCGACCAAAGATTTCTGCTGCGCGACCGTTATCCAGCACCGCCTGCAATTTGCGGCGTGCATCGGCGTCGTCCTGCGCCAGTCCGGAAGATAGCAGCATCTCGGCGCAGAGTGCCATCGTCACTTCAAACAGACGCGGATTACGATATTCGCCGGTCAGGAAGCGCACGGCCTCACGCACTTCAACTGCATTACCCGCGCTGGAAGCCAGCACCTGATTCATATCGGTCAGCAATGCCGTCGTCTTGCAACCTGCACCATTGGCAACATCAACAATTGCCTGCGCCAAATCCTGAGACAGCTCATAGGTTGACATAAATGCGCCAGAGCCTACTTTGACGTCCATCACCAGAGCGTCTAATCCTTCGGCTAATTTCTTCGCCAGAATAGAGGCGGTAATGAGCGGAATAGAATCGACCGTAGCGGTGATATCGCGCGTGGCGTAGAAACGTTTGTCCGCCGGTGCCAGCGAATTAGTCTGGCCAATAATTGCAACACCGACATCTTGAATAATTTTTCTAAAACGATCGTCATCGGGGAAAATATCAAACCCCGGAATACTTTCGAGTTTATCGAGCGTGCCGCCGGTATGTCCCAGCCCACGACCTGAGATCATTGGGACATAACCCCCGCACGCGGCTACCATCGGGCCTAGCATCAGTGAAGTCACGTCACCCACGCCGCCGGTCGAATGTTTATCGACAATTGGCCCGTTCAACGCCAGATGCTTCCAGTTCAACACCGTGCCTGAATCACGCATTGCCATGGTCAGCGCCACGCGTTCGTCGGTATTCATGTCATTGAAATAAATGGTCATTGCTAAGGCAGCAATTTGTCCTTCAGAGACTTTACTGTCACGCACGCCGTTAATAAAGAAGCGAATTTCTTCTTCACTCAGCGGTTGTCCGTCACGTTTCTTCCGAATTATTTCCTGCGCCAGAAAGGTTTTT
This sequence comes from uncultured Gammaproteobacteria bacterium, assembly GCA_963747655.1. GTDB lineage: Bacteria > Pseudomonadota > Gammaproteobacteria > Enterobacterales > Enterobacteriaceae > Rouxiella. The sequence continues at coordinate 977,078 of CAVVFS010000003.1, forward strand.
TGCACAGCTGCCACGTTCTTATCCTAATTTACATACCAAGAGGAAATTACCAGTCTACAGGCTCTTCGGGGCCAGCATCGCCGCCCCGAATAACTGTATTAGTAACCGCTTCCAGACTTCTGGCCCTGATGGCCCAACGTGGTCAGCAAGCTTGCCAGCAGACTTGAGGCACCAAAGCGGAAATGGCGAGCATCAGCCCATTCGCGACCAAGAATGTTATCGGCCAAAGCCAGATATTGCGCAGCATCTTCTGCCGTTTTAACGCCACCCGCAGGCTTGAAGCCCACCGACTGTGCGACATTCATATCTTTGATAACTTGCAGCATTAGCTCGGCACTATGCAAAGTAGCGTTTTCTGGCACTTTGCCGGTCGAGGTCTTGATAAAATCTGCGCCTGCGCTAATCGCCAACTCGGAGGCTTTGCGGATCAACGATTCCTGCTTCAACTCACCGGTTTCAATAATCACTTTCAGCAGGATATTGGCAGAGTGACAGGCTTCGGCGCACTGTTTAACCAGCTCAAATCCAACTTTCTCATTACCGGCAATCAGCGCGCGGTACGGAAATACGACGTCAACTTCGTCTGCACCGTAGGCAATAGCGGCACGAGTTTCGGCTACCGCAATCTCGATATCATCGTTGCCGTGAGGGAAGTTGGTCACTGTAGCAATGCGAATATCCGGTGTGCCTTGGTTTTTCAGTGTCTTACGAGCAACAGGAATAAAGCGGGGATAAATACAGATAGCGGCGGTGTTGCCAGCCGGGCTTTTAGCCAGCTCACACAGGGCAATCACTTTGGCATCGGTATCATCGTCATTCAGGGTGGTTAAATCCATCAGGTTCAGCGCACGTTGAGCCGCTGCGGTTAAATCAGTCATAAAACTCTCCAAAATTTTCAGTTCTGACAGGCCGTCAGCGCTGTGCATACAGTCGAAAATGTCTTGGCCGAACGCGCCAGAAACACTCCTCATTTTGGCGAGAAGACAGAGACAATCACCCATCTGTTGCGATTATTTGAACAGATTTTTATCATTTATGGTGTGCAGTATTTCACACAAAATGAAAATCGATTGCAACGTTACTCAAAAAAATGAGATCTAAATCACGTTTAGAGGCTATATGCCCAGTCCTAGGCAGTGAGTAAAAGTGTATACCTCAATCATGACAACCGTAGATTAAGGAAATAACTCTTGTATAGAGAGGATAGTAACTCAACACTCAATGTTATTTAAATAACATTTAAAGCCATGAGTGAGACTTTACTCACAGGGAGATGATAAAAACACTTGCAGCAGAATGGAGGTTAATTCAGACAAAAAATGTTATAAAAATAACATTTACTCTGGCAGGTTAAATACCCGCCGCGTATTACTTAGCAGGGCTTCGGCGATTTCTTCAGGAGATTCAACTCTTAACTCGCACAACGTGTCGAACACTCGCGCCGCGCGCTCAGGCCGGTTAGGCTGGCCCTGAAAACCTTGCAATGGCATATCCGGCGCATCGGTTTCCAGCAACAAGGAGGAAAGAGGCAACTTCGCCATCACCTGCCGCGTTTTCTGCGCTCTTTCATAAGTAATGGTTCCACCCACGCCAATAGCAAAACCCAGACGCACAAAGGCTTCGGCCTGAGAAAGACTACCAGCAAAACCATGCACCACGCCCGTCGCGGGTAAAGTCGCTTTACGCAACATGCCAGCAAGCTTGTCGTGCGTGCGTCGTGAATGCAGAATTAGCGGTAAATTATACTGTTTTGCCAGCTTAAATTGCTCTTTTAGCAGATACTGCTGTTTCTCGAAATCGGGATTTTCCATATACAAATCCAGCCCGGTTTCCCCAATCGCCACCAGCCGATCGTTACGCGAAGCAAGATGCCCGGCAAGGCTTTCTAACGACGCTTCATTATGACGATGAATGCAGATCGGGTGTAGGCCCAGCGCAGCAAAAACCTGAGAATGCGCATCGGCCAGCGCCATTATCCTTTCAAACCTTTCGGCTTCAACGGCTGGCACAATTAGCTGATTAACGCCTGCCTCTGCGGCGAGTTGCAGGCTGTATGATTCATTACCGCTAAACGGGGGAAAATCAAAATGGCAGTGAGTATCCACAAAAAACGGCTTCACAACTTGTCCCCTTCTCCTTCTATTTCCCTGGATATCACCAGCGAGTCCACCTTGAGCAGGGGTTCTACACTTACAGAACTATCAACCGGCCCCACAACCACGCGCGCGACATCGTCCTTGAAGGCACTCATGGCAGGGCGCACGGTATTATCGAGATTGATATCACTCAACGCAATCTGGTCTGGCAAAATCTGGTCAACCGGAATTAGCTCGACCTCATTCAGGTCAGCATGATTAGCGGCGGCACTCAGCGGCAACTCGATTTCTGGTGACTCGACAGGCGGTACAACCACGCCTGGCCTTCTGATAATACGCGGCGTCATAATTGGCATCGGCTGGTCTTTTTCACGCGGCAATAGCCAATGCGAAGCTATCGACAGGAAATAGCGCGCACAGCGACGGCCTAAATGATAATCCTGATTCAACGCCGGTAAACGACTGCCCAGGGCATGACTCGCCAGCGGTTTAGGTGGGAAAATCTCGAAAATACGCAAATCCCCTGGCGGATTCTCGATAAATTGCTGGATACGGTAATAGCTTTGCTCGTGATGCTGCACCATATGCACCAACTGTTGCAGGCTGCTTTCGCTTAACCACTGCTCCATACGTTTCATCCACTGCGGCGTATAAAACATCGCGGAAGGCACAGTACGGATAACAACAATGGTGTCAGCACCTCGGCGATAAGCTTCTTCAACCGGGATCGCATCGCTTATTCCCCCGTCCTGATAGCTAATACCGTCGAGATCAACGCCCATACGATAAAAACCGGGGATCGCACTGGAAGCTTTAATCACCGGCAGCCAGCTTTCACGCGTTGGCGAAAAATAGTTTGGGGTGTAATCATCACTGCGGCAGGCACACATCAGAAACTCACGACCGTCGATCAGCAGTTTTTCTGCTGAATCAATCGCTAACGGCATGCTTTCAGAGATGGCATCAATATACCAGTCTAGATCAATAAGATGCCCGCCACGCACAAAGCGCAGGGGATTAAAAAATTGGGGACTGGTGGTGTAACGCGTGATAACCCGGCGGGCATAGCCAGCCTGACCACAGACGTAAGCAGAAAGGTTTTGTGCACCGGCAGACGTGCCGATCAATAAATCGAATGGATTGAAGCCTGCTCGTTGAAATTCGTCGAGCACACCTGCGGTAAAAATACCCCGTTGTCCGCCTCCCTCACAAACCAGTGCGATTTTGCCGGGCAGATAGGGCTTGTAAGCCAGGGGTTCAATGTTCCCCAGGGTGACCGGAATTCTATATCCCAACAGAGTCTCCTCAACAATAATGATTCTATGATGAGCATACTCCGTCTTTTCCCGATCGGTAATGTTCTTGCAAAATCCCGAAGATTAAATCGTTACTTCCTGTTAACACTCTGCTCCGACATTCATTGTCAGGGCTAAAAAATAAAGTCAGGCTCGTCCATTACTTCCCTGCGCCTTTTACGACAATATTCTTTATTAATCTCCGGGATATCTCAGATAAATAGTTTTATCTTTTAAGCAATATCAGCATCTGGAACTGAATAAACGCTATAAGCGCTTACGGCCGGTAAACAGGCTGACCAGGAATAGAATGATACCGACTACGAAGACCACTTTAGCAGCCCAGGCCGCTGTACCTGCCAGTCCACCGAAGCCTAATGCTGCCGCGATTAACGCGATGACCAGAAATATAATACCCCAACGAAACATAAGCTTCTCCTTACCCTATATTAAAATATTCGTACGTCATTCATTGATAAAATGCGTCAGGAATAACGGTTAATAACTGTAGCTACATTTATTTGAAGTACAGTTTTAAAGATAGCTCGAAATTTAAAAAATGGACGGAAACTCAGTGATTTTTCACGTAAATAATCCGTCGGAATTCTATTTTTGTGACTTGTGGTACTTAAAGTTTTCTTCATCAAACAGCTGAAAACTGTTCATCAGGCTACTAATAACTCTTTACCAAACTGCTAAAAACTCTTTACCTGACTACTGATAACTCTTCACCTGACAACTGATAACTTAGGGAGCTGCCCACCCAGTTGATGGGCAACGCCGTCACAGTATTAAGGCTGAACTTTCAGATCGTTTTTGACGCTTTTAACGCCGCTAACAGTCTTGGCAACGCTTTCTGCGCGGTCAGACTGAGCCTGATCTTTCACCGTACCGGTAAGCTGTACTACGCCGTCGGTGGTTTCAACTTTCACCATTCGTGAAGGCACAATGTCATCGGCCAACAGTTTGGCTTTGATTGAGGTAGTGGTTGCGGTATCACCGGCATAGCTGCCTACAGACTGCGTTTTGCTGTCTTTAGTGTGCAGCTTGTCGCTAACGGATTTAACACCTTCAACCTTGGTGGCTACCGCGATGGCCTGTTCACCTTCGGCCTGAGAGCCGACGAAACCGCTCAACGTCACGACGCCTTTATTAGTTTTTACTGAAATGTCGGTGCTGGTGATAGATTTATCATCAATCAGCGCACTTTTAACTTTCGCTGTGGTGGCGCTATCGCCCATGTAGCCATTAACTTTCGCCATGGAGCTATCGATTTTTGCACCCGCAGAGCTCATTGAACCATCAGTTGTGGCAGCAAGAGCACTACCGCTCATCAGGGCGGTACCCAGAACAACGGCCATCATTGAGTATGCAAAATTAGACTTTTTCATCGATTTCTTCCTTAACAGTTTGTCAGCTCATAATTTTTGAGCTCTTTCCATCACATGGTCGTGACGACTAAATACTCATACCGTGATCACATCACTGTGATAACTAAGCTGTAATTCACAAATAAATCAGCACAAATATCTACTTGGTATCAAAAGACCAGCGTTTAAAACTGCCTTTTGTCGTGCGTTTATTAAATATAGCTTACGATGAGCAAAACTGTAGTAAGAATGGGTTATTTACCTGTAATACAGATAAGTCTGAGCATATTAGGCTATTAATAAGCCAAAAAGCGCTTAAATTGCACAATGTAGTTTCATGATGAAATTAATTTTCAAACGACAGACGTAAAAAAAGACGGCGCAATGGCCGTCTTTCGTTGTCAACTTGTGTCGTTGAACAGACACAGAAAACAAATTAATGCTCGCGTGTTTTACGGAAATCGACTTCAGGATAACGCTCTTTGGTCAGGTTAAGGTTAACCATGGATGGAGCAACGTAAGTGAGATTATCACCCCCGTCCAGCGCCAGGTTAACTTCACACTTACGTTTAAAGTCTTCGAATTTCTTCACATCAGAGCATTCAACCCAACGCGCAGTTGAAACGTTAACCGATTCATAAATCGCTTCAACGTTATATTCACTTTTCAGACGCGCAACCACCACTTCAAACTGCAGCACGCCGACTGCGCCAACAATCAGGTCATTGTTGATCAACGGACGGAACACCTGAACAGCGCCCTCTTCCGACAGCTGAACCAGGCCTTTGAGCAACTGTTTCTGCTTCAACGGGTCACGCAGGCGAATGCGACGGAACAACTCAGGGGCGAAGTTCGGAATACCCGTGAACTTCATGTTCTCACCCTGAGTAAAGGTGTCGCCAATCTGGATGGTGCCGTGGTTGTGCAAGCCAATGATATCGCCTGGGAAAGCTTCTTCCACGTGGGAACGATCACCAGCCATAAAGGTCAGCGCATCGGAAATTACCACGTCTTTGCCCGTACGCACCTGGCGTAACTTCATGCCCTTTTCGTATTTACCAGAAACGACGCGCATAAATGCGACGCGGTCGCGGTGTTTCGGGTCCATGTTGGCCTGAATTTTAAATACGAAGCCGGTAAATTTCTCATCGGCAGCAACCACTTCACGCACGTCAGTGTTACGTGGCTGAGGCGCTGGCGCCCATTCCACCAAACCGTCGAGCATATGATCAACGCCAAAGTTACCCAACGCGGTACCAAAGAATACCGGGGTCAAATCACCGCTGAGGAAGGCATCATGATCAAATTCGTGAGATGCGCCCTGCACCAGATCCAGCTCGTCACGCAGTTGCGCCGCCAGCTCTTCACCGATGGCCGCGTCGAGATCCGGGTTATCCAGACCTTTAACAATGCGCACTTCCTGAATAGTGTGGCCTTTACCGGTCTGATAAAGATAGGTTTCATCTTTATAAAGGTGGTAAACCCCTTTGAACAGTTTGCCGCAGCCGATTGGCCAGGTAATCGGTGAACAGGCGATTTTCAGCTCGCGCTCAACTTCGTCCATGACTTCCATCGGATCACGAATATCACGGTCAAGCTTGTTCATGAAAGTCAGGATCGGCGTATCACGCAGACGAGTAACTTCCATCAGCTTACGGGTACGATCCTCAACGCCTTTTGCGGCATCGATTACCATCAGACAGCAGTCAACGGCGGTCAGGGTACGATAAGTATCTTCAGAGAAGTCTTCGTGTCCCGGCGTATCCAGCAGGTTGACCAGCGCATTGTGATAAGGGAACTGCATCACTGAGGTGGTAATCGAGATACCACGCTGTTTTTCCATTTCCATCCAGTCGGATTTTGCGTGGTTGTTAGAGCCACGGCCCTTTACCGTACCCGCGGTCTGAATGGCGTTTCCGAATAACAGCACTTTTTCAGTGATGGTCGTTTTACCCGCATCGGGGTGCGAGATAATGGCGAAGGTGCGACGTTTGGCGACTTCGAGGGCGTATTCACTTGGAGACATGTTTTTCCACGTTTCTGCGGTTGTCCGCCCTGCATCGGTATTGATTTTAAGCCAGAACGGCATCAGGCAAAGCGGTAATAAAAGTTATAGCAGGCTATTTTCTATGATTTGGCTGGGATAGACAATCAATGCTTTTATTTTCGCGGCATACGAACCGTAAAACCTGGCGTTGATTGCATTTAAAAACAGGCAAGATCCATTCCTTATGCAGGCTGATTGCATCGTGATGTGATCGACATCACATATATTTTTTGCATAAGTTTTTGTCTTGCATTAAAAATACCTGTCTTATCACATAACTGGTCCGCACCTTTCTGGATAATCGGCCAACAATAGTTTCAAGCTGCACAAAAGCGGTGTTGAACGATGATATTTAACTCTTTTGCATGTTTTAACCTCTTATACATCACAAGGATGTATCTTAATGACTAAAAGTAATCGATCGCTACTCACCTGGATTAGCTTTTTCTCGTATGGACTCACTGGCGCATTAGTCATTGTCACCGGCATGGTAATGGGCAACATCGCCGACTATTTCGGCCTGCCAGTTTCCAGCATGAGCAATACCTTCACCTTTCTTAACGCCGGTATTTTGATTGCAATATTCCTGAATGCCTGGCTGATGGAACTTATCCCATTGAAGCGTCAGCTGATTTTTGGATTTTTGTTAATGGTGCTGGCCGTTGCTGGCCTGATGTTGAGCAAAAGTATCAGCGTGTTCTCACTGTGCATGTTTGTACTCGGAGTCGTCAGCGGCATCACTATGTCGATCGGCACCTTTTTAATCACCAATATCTATGAAGGCCGTCAGCGCGGCTCTCGACTGCTGTTTACCGACTCATTCTTTAGTATGGCGGGGATGATTTTTCCGATAATCGCCGGAATGTTGCTGGCACGCAGCATTGGCTGGTACTGGGTTTACGCCTGCATCGGCGTCCTGTATCTGGCAATTTTCGTCCTGACCCTGATGGCCGATTTCCCGGTACTGGGCAAGAAAGCAGAAGCGACCAATCAGCCGGTAGCAAAAGAAAAATGGGGGATCGGCGTGCTTTTACTGTCGATTGCTGCACTGTGTTACATATTGGGCCAGTTAGGCTTTATCCAGTGGTTGCCTGAATACGTCACTAAAACGTTTAATCTCAATATTAATCAGGCAGGTAAGTTGGTCAGTGATTTCTGGCTGTCTTATATGATTGGCATGTGGGTATTCAGCATCGTGCTGCGTTTCTTCGATTTGCAGCGCATCGTGACTCTCCTGACTCTGCTGGCCACAGTAGCGATGTACCTGTTTATTTCAACGACTAACCAGTCACATCTGACCCACATTATTCTGGCTCTGGGATTTGTTTCCAGCGCTATCTACACCACAATCATTACTTTAGGTTCGTTGCAGACCAAGGTTTCTTCACCAAAACTGGTTAACTTTATCCTGACCTGCGGCACTGTCGGCACCATGTTGACCTTCGTGGTAACGGGGCCAATTGTGGCAAAAAGCGGCGCACATGCAGCGTTGGCGACGGCTAATGGGTTGTATCTGGTGGTATTTGTGATGTGTCTGCTGCTTGGTTTTGTGACCAAACATAGAACGCACGGTCACGAATAATAGAATAGACAGACAGACAGACACTGTAATTTGAATAGTTGAAATTTGGATAGATAGACACTAAAAAGCGGGCGCAATGCCCGTTTTTTTAGCCGATTGGCAACGCCATGATAATGGCATCTTCCCGCCCAGAGGCCGCTGGATAGTAGTTACGGCGAATAGACACTTCGTTGAATCCCAAGCTCTCATACAGAGAAATCGCACCACGATTGGAAGCGCGAACCTCAAGCCACAGCGTAAACACGTCACGCGCTTCAAGCTGAGACAGAATTTCTTCGAGCAGAATACGCCCCAATCCCTGCCGCTGATGAGCCGGATCGATGGCAATATTAAACAGCGTGGCCTCATCAAGCACGGTCTGCACAATCGCAAAACCAACCATCTTGCCCTGCTGTTCTAGCTTAAGATTGAGATAACGTTCGCCCTGATTGGTGGCCAACGTTTTTTCACTCCAGGGAAAAGCATGGCTGGCCTGCTCAATCTCAAAGGCACGCGTCAGATCAGCGGGGGTCAGGATAGAAATGTTGTTCATTTTCACAAATCTGCTGCCAGAGCGCGCGTTTGGCTCCAGCATCTTGAGAAAGCTCGGCCAGTGCCGGGCTGAATAACTGTGCACCGGCAACCGCTAACGGTTCACTAATGCCCAGTCGCCAGGTATTACAGTGCGTGTCTTCGGGCAGCATTGCGACCTGTTCCGTTTGCAGGCAATAAACCTGCGAATCGTGCAGGTTGAGGCTGCGGATCACGTCTTTTATCAATAAATGCCCTTCCAGCGGCAGTACATCGGCAACAATTAACAACTTTGTTTGATCCGGCAGACTGACAGCAACTTCGCCTTGTAAAACAGTGGGGCGACGCAGCGTCCACTGGGTTATTCCCAGTTGCTGTAATAGCCAGTCTCGTCTTGATGCCATGTTTTTTCCTGCCCGTTGGCGACTCTTATAGCGCGCTATGCTAGCAAACACATCGAACCTGCGCCAATAAACCTCTATAATGCCGCCCATATTCCTGAGGAGCCTTAATCTGATGTCAGCATTAACCCCGGCCAGTGAAGTAATACTGCGCCACAGCGATGATTTTACCGGCCGCCGCGTACTGTTCGCCGGTGATTTACAAGATGACCTGCCAGCCGATTTCGATGCCGAAGACGTGCGGGTCCATACCAATCAATATCACCACTGGCAGATGCTCAGTGCTTCGTTGAAAGACGACGTCCAGTTTGGTCTGGTAGCAGATGCCGAGTTTATCGCGGCCAGCGATCTGCTGATTTATTACTGGCCGAAGAGCAAACAGGAAGCCAAATTCCAGCTGTTTAACCTGCTTTCCACTTTGCCCATCGGCATTGACGTATTCGTGGTGGGTGAAAACCGCAGCGGCGTGCGCAGCGCGGAAGAGATCCTCTCCGAGTTCTGCCAACTTGATAAAATCGACAGCGCGCGTCGTTGTGGTCTCTATCATGGCCGTCTTGAGAAACAGCCTGAGTTTGACGCCGAAGACTGGTGGCAGACTTATATGGTTGAAGAAGTGACAATCAAAACGCTGCCGGGCGTGTTCAGCCGTGAAGGTCTGGACAGCGGAAGTCTGTTGCTTATCAACAGCTTCGAAGAACCGATTAAAGGAAAAGTGCTGGATATCGCCAGCGGTTCCGGCGTGCTGGCCTCTGTTTTGGCAACCTATTCGCCGAAAATGAAAGTGACTCTCAGTGACGTGGGTGCCGCCGCACTGGCTGCCAGCCGCGCTACGCTTGAAGCCAACGGCCTGACCGGTGAAGTGATCGCCAGTAATGTTTATTCCGACATTAAAGGTCGCTTCGATATGATTATTTCGAACCCGCCGTTCCACGAAGGCCTGCAAACTAGCCTGCATGCCTCAGAGCAGTTGATCCGCGGCGCAGTCAACCACCTGAATATTGGCGGTAAACTGCGCATCGTGGCTAACGCCTTCTTGCCTTACGCAGCACTGTTGGACGCCACCTTCGGCAACCATGAAGTTCTGGCACAGAATGGCCGTTTCAAAGTGTACGAAGCCACCCGTGGCCGTCCACCGCGCGATGATAAAAAGAAAAAGCGTTAATCCGGCATCATTAGCTGCTGAACATTGACTGTTAAACGTTAGCTGTTAACTATTAAAGGTTAACTATTAAGTAGTTGCATAACTTCCGGCCTGTAGCGATCGCCTGAGGCGGAATGTAATGGGAAAGCAGCTTCGATCGCCGCGAGTTCGGCTTCACTCAGAATGACATCAAGCGCGGCGATGTTTTCTTCCAGATATGTGCGACGCTTTGTTCCCGGAATTGGCACGATATTTTCACCCTGTGCCAATACCCATGCCAACGCCAGTTGAGAGGGTTTCACGCCTTTTTCGCTGGCGAGTTCGGCCACTTTGTCTGCCAATCTCAAATTCCTGGTAAAATTCTCTCCCTGAAAACGCGGATTCTGTTTGCGGAAATCATTGTCGGCAAAATCATCGGGAGTACGTATCGTCCCAGTCAAAAAACCGCGTCCTAGCGGGCTGTAAGGCACGAAGGCAATTCCCAGACGTTGACAGGCTGGCAGAATGTTCGTTTCGACCTCACGGCTCCACAGTGAATATTCCGTCTGTAATGCTGTAATCGGATGCACCTTGTGCGCCCTTTCAAGCGTAGCGGCACTGACTTCACTCAAGCCGATATAACGGATTTTTCCCTCACGCACCAAATCAGCCAACGCTCCCACGCTGTCCTCAACTGGCACAGTGGGATCGGCACGATGCTGGTAATAGAGGTCAATCACATCGGTTTGCAGGCGTTTCAGGCTACCTTCGACAGACTTGCGAATATAGTCTGGATGACCGTTAGTGCCTCTGGCATGAGGATTGGTCGGGTCGCGGACAATTCCAAATTTAGTCGCTAGAAACACCTGATTGCGACGCCCCTGCAATGCCTTGCCCAGCAGTTCTTCATTGGTATAGGGACCATACATGTCTGCGGTATCGAGCATAGTAACGCCCAGCTCAAGCGCACGATCCAGCGTGGCCAGGGACTCTTTTTCATCCATATTATGGGTATAAAATTCGCTCATCCCCATGCAGCCCAAACCCAGCGCAGACACCATTGGACCATTTTTGCCTAATTGACGTTGTTGCATGTTTATTCCCTCAAAGTGCTTTGGATGGAAAACTGTACTTTCTATGAAAAAATTTGCTGCCGATGGAAATCAGTTTGGTTGTTTACGGCAAAAAGATAAATCTACTAATTTGTGCAACACTGTTCAGAAATCGCAAACAATAAGGCACAGCGTGGATCAGATTCAGGCGATGCGGATTTTTATCCGAATTACAGAATTGGGCAGCTTTACTCGTGCAGCGGAAGATTTGGAATTACCCCGTGCGACGGTAAGCACGACCTTAAAAAATCTTGAGCAAAGGCTGGGAGTACGGCTTTTTCTACGCACCACGCGGCAGGTAAAAATTACCGAGGAAGGCGAGCAGTATTATCAGCGCTGCCTGCAATTGCTGTCGGCTTTTGATGAAGCTCATAACCTGTTTGCTCATCACCAGGCTCAGCCGGAAGGTCACGTGCGCATCGATATGCCGCATTCAACGGCGCGAGAAATTGTGCTGCCCGCGTTACAGGAATTTACCGCACGATATCCAAAGCTCCACCTCACAGTGAGCGCCAATGATAATGCGGTAGATATGCTGCATCAGGGCGTGGACTGTGTGATCCGCGCGTGGCCGACCGAAAATGAAAACTTGCAGTCGCGGCCGATAGCCATGCTGGAACAAACGACCTGTGCCTCAAAAGATTATCTGCAACGTTTTGGTATGCCCAAAACACTCGCGGATTTAAAACAGCATCAGGCCGTCGCCTATTTCTTTGCTCATCAGCGACCGGAATCGCATTTAGAGTTTGTGAGCAATAAAAAAACTCAGCGGGTAACGATGGACTACACGCTTACCGTAAGCGGTGCCGATGCTTATATTGCTGCTGCTAAAGCGGGATTTGGGCTAATTCAGACTTCGCGCCGGGTTGTGGCTCCCTTTCTTGCTCGCGGGGAGTTGGTCGAAGTCCTGACCGAACACTCTCCGCCGCCGATGCCGCTGTACATTATGTATCCTCCGGGACGTTTTCTTGCACCGCGCGTTCGGGTGTTGCTCGACTGGTTAATCGAACTGTTTGCACGATTATAAATACTCGATAAAGCAATCTAAAAACGTCTATAAAACCAACAACAAGGCATTGCACCGGCGAGATAACGCACGATTCTGGCTAAAAGTGCATTTTTTTACAGCAATCATCGTCTTTCGATGAAATAACTATTGACGCCCTCGTGAAAATCTCTAGAATTCGGCCCCGTGGTTGCTTAGTCGTATAGACGATGTTTTATACGTTAAGAAACGGTTTGCGAAGGTGGCGGAATTGGTAGACGCGCTAGCTTCAGGTGTTAGTGTTCTTACGGACGTGAGGGTTCAAGTCCCTCTCTTCGCACCAAACAACCATAGGCAGTAAATCAGTACAACGCAGAACGTTGCGAAGGTGGCGGAATTGGTAGACGCGCTAGCTTCAGGTGTTAGTGTTCTTACGGACGTGAGGGTTCAAGTCCCTCTCTTCGCACCACTGTGATTGTATAGCTGATGCCAAAAGAAGTAGAACTACCGCAAGTAAGTAATCATTTGTGCGAAGGTGGCGGAATTGGTAGACGCGCTAGCTTCAGGTGTTAGTGTTCTTACGGACGTGAGGGTTCAAGTCCCTCTCTTCGCACCAGATGACTCTTCAGAATACCTTCAAGATACTCGTTTCTCTTTATAGATTTCTCTAGTTCCTCTCTCTAAAAACACGCCCAATTCTGCAAAATATCCTTAAGATTCAATATAATCCCTGATTCATATTCAGTTAATTTCCAGATAAACCATCCGCAATTATCTCGGTTTACATCAAATTAAAGTTTACTGAAATCGCGGCTAATCCTCCTGCCAGCGCCACAAATGACGGCAGCAAAAGGTAATGTCTCAATTTACTGTGGAACAGCATAATCAGCGTCGCTAGCATCGCGATAATCACCAGATCTTTGAGTTGTTCGAGTGATATGTTTGCCAATGCCAGAATAGGCAGCAGCGCACACGGCAACAATACGCCCCATCCGCTGGACAAACGCTTTGCGAAAACCCCACTGACTCCCCACAATCCGCACGCTGCTACTATCGCTGCTATCATGATGCTATCCCTCACCAATTGATAATGATAACTAGTAGCATATAGCAACTTTTCTCATTCCGCACTTATTTATAAAAAAGCCCCAATCATTTTGATTGAGGCTCTCTCGATTTGCCGTTATTTATGTTGCTCTGATAAAGCTTCAAACACTTTTTCGACCGCAACCGCGCCGGGATCTTTCACTCCTTTCAGGCTGTCACTGTTCAGATAGGAAGACCGGCCCGCATTGGCTTTCTGCATACTGGCTGTATCTTTGGCACCTTTCGCCGCTGCCTTAGCCGCACCTTGTAAATCGTCTGCTTTACTATTCAGAGCTTCCAGCGCCGGTTGCAGAGCATCGATCAACGTGCGATCGCCTAAATCGGCTCCGCCATAGTGTTTCATGCGCTCAAGGCCAAACAGCAAAGATTCGGCAAGCTGGCCTTTCTCACTGACTTTTTGCCCGGCCGCAGTAAAGAATATCGACATTAATACCCCACTCGAACCGCCCATAACCGTCGCTAATCGATCGCCGACTACGGCAAACAATGACGCAAGATCGTCCTGTGGCAGCTTATTGCCTTCATTAAGCTCGAGAATATCTTTGGCACCCGAAGCAAACGTCGAGCCTGTATCGCCATCTCCAACTTTGGCATCAAGCTTGTTCAATTCGCTTTCCAGCGAAATTAGCGTTTCGGTGATGACTTTAACAATCTTGCCGACGGCCGCATTACTTGAAGCCTTGATCTTCACTTTCTGGCTGATTTTTTCTGCTTTCTGCAGCGGGAGTTTTTCGAGTTTGACCAGAGGATGCCAGCCCGCAGCCTCAACATCAGCCAGCAAGGCTTCTTCAATTTCTTTATTCAATACGATGGTCGAAAGTGAAAAACCTTTCATATCCAGCGCACTCACCAAGGCAGAAGGACCGATAAGATATTGAATTGCAGACTTTAAATCAGAATGGACCAACTCTTTAGTGATTTGATTCATCTCCAGCGGCGAGACCCCACCCAGATTATTAATCAGCACTGCAACCTTTTGGCTCTTCGTCAGCTCTTTTTGCAGAGATTCAACCAGAGTCTGCACAATTTTCTGCGTGTTATGCGTTTTTAGCACTGACACACCCGGTTCACCGTGAATGCCAAGACCCAGCTCAACGTGACCGGCGGCGATACGATCGCTTTCTTCATCATCATCATCGTCACCACCCGGCAGATTACAGCCGTGCATCGCAACGCCAATACTGGAGGTTGCATCAATGGCGTGCTGGGCAATTTTTGTGACTTCCTCCAGCGATTTGCCTTGTTCTGCTGCGTATCCCGCAACCTTGTGCACCAGTGCGGTACCCGCGATGCCACGAGGTTGTTTATTGTCGGGTAAGGCAATGTCGTCTGACACCATCACCAAATCTACTTTGTAACCCAGGTGCTTGGCTTTTTCTGCCGCCAGGCCAAAGTTAAGGCGGTCACCGGTATAGTTTTTTACTATCAGCAAACAGCCAGCATCACCTGCTACAGCAACAATTGCATTCAATACCGCATCGACGCTCGGGGAGGCAAACACATCGCCGCATACGGCAGCAGTCAGCATTCCTTTACCTATAAATCCGACGTGAGCCGGTTCGTGCCCGGATCCGCCGCCAGAAATCAGTGCGACCTTGCTTTTATCCCAATCGCTTCTGACCACCACACGAATCGCTGAATCTACATCCAATTTAGCCAGATTTTTGAAAGGCGAAGTCAGGATCGCCCCTTCAATCACGTCATTAATCAGCGACTTGCGGTCGTTCATAAAAAAATTAGACATACCGGATGAGCTCCTTGTTATGGTGATAAAAAAATGATGTCAAATTGTCATAATGATTCGTTTTATTGATTTGTTGTAAGTCATTAAAGTAAAAGATTCTCAAAGCATAGTGAAAAATTTAAACATATGTTTGCGTTATCATTGAAAACTTATTATTGCTGATATTGATATATTATTGCGTGACGCTGAGCACATTAATAAACCAAGCCACAATGGGATAAATAAATATAGCAAACAGGTGGGACCTCTAATATTGACGAAACGACTTAATCCACATTATTATCACATAAATAACAACAATCACTTATTTAATAACTTTTCATTAAATAACAAAAAGTGAATATAAAATTTAATTAAACAAATCACTCATACTAGATGATTTGAGATTATCAGAGTGCCCAAAATGAAAAAAATAGGCTGTTTTATTTCTAATGGATTTAATATGCTAACTCTTTCACGGTTATCTGCCGCTATTGATTTAGCAAATTCAATAAGGATGAAGAAAAAGCGCTATCAGCTTGTGTTAATGTCATCAGAGGGCGGAACTGTTTATAGCGCCTGCCAACTTCCCGTTGAGTGCAGAGTCGCTACCGACAAGAAGCTGATTACCCTCAATAGCCTGTTTATCATGGAAAACCCTGAGAATTTTTGTCTATCATGGAGCAATACTGCTCTTCCTAATCTACAAAATGACTGTAGCCACGAGGTCAAATACTTAGGCATTGACCCGGAAACTATCAAAGAACTCATATCTCCTCTTTCCTGCCTGACTTCAATGGAACAACCTGCGAAGCTTTATCAGCTTTCAACCTTTAGTAAAGCTTTACCGAGTATCGATTTAAAAAAAGAGTCTGTCTTGATATTCAATAACCATGTCTGGGCAGCCAGTGGACACTGGGCGGGCGTTGATTTGATATTAACTCTTATTGAAGAAGAGTCAGGAGCGGCTGAGGCGATGAAATTGATGAATATCGTCGAGCAGTTATTTAATAAATATGAAAATAATAGTCAGCTTGCCGTATTAAAGAATTTTTCCTGCCACAGTAACAGTGAAAGAATAAATGTATCAGTACGTTTTATCAGGCAAAACCTAAATAGCACGGTGACTATCACCCAACTAGCCGAATTAGCTAACCTGAGTGCCAGACAATTTAGCCGGCTTTTCAAAAGAGAAACGGGCAGTTCTCCTGCAAAAGCCATTACCCAAATTCGTGCTGAGGTTGCTCGTAATCATGTCATTCAGAGAAAATTTTCACTGGAAAAAATTGCTCGTCTGTGTGGTTTTTCAAGCGTAAAAGGCATGCGCCGCGCTTTCCTTAAATTTTACGGAGAATCACCCTACTTTTTTCGCCAAAAATGAAGTGCTAATGTTCTTTGCAAAGAAATACCCAGTTATTGTTTATCATCACCAAATACTCTCCACGTTTAATTTTTTGAAAATGAAAGACTAGAGACTGATCTTTTGCAGCAAAGAAGTTTCCCACCTCTCGCATTTGATCACCGGGGCCAACATGAGTAGACTTTACATTTGCAGTCAACACGTTGGACTGTGACTGAATACTGTCTAGCAGCATGCTGCGGTTTAACTGCTTCTTGCTGCCATTGGTTTCATAAATACCAAATATTGTAATCATCTTAGATTTTAACCACAGAGTCATTGCACCGTTGAAACGATATTTTTGATATTGGTCGTTGATAAAATCCCCATTGCTTATTTCTATGCTGCAAGGTGCATTGGGTAATGGGCTATTCAACAGCCTGGCGCCAATAAAGTATCCTGCCAGACTCATTACCACCGCGGCCATTAATACACTGAAAAATGTTCGTAAGCGCAAGGCACATTATCCTTATAGATGCTCTTTTCACAGTAGGCTACCCACATTTTTGGACCGTTAGACGCAACATAAACTTCACGCGTCATGGGCAAAACATGTTGTTCGATTCGTTGCCATAATACTTCTGATATCTGTGCCGTGGGAGCTGCATGATAGATAACATGATTAAGCACTCTAACCCTCTGAAAGTAGCCTGACGATGATGAGTTTGATAAAAGCGTAACAATAGACAGCAATATAAAAATAACAGCGAAAATAGGTAAATATAGAGTAGAAGAGACAGGTAACCGAGGCCAAAGAAAGCCCAAAACACCTGAATGCTGGTTTATTTCCTCTACGGTTCTATCAGGTAGCAACTCCCTGAACGCATCAGGAAGGCAAGGGCACTGCGTCTCTCCGATCAAAGATATTGATGGAGTAATCGGCTCATTAATAAAAACAATCCCGTACCTTGAAATAGTTTTTAGACAAGACGAATTTAAACCCGCAGCAACAAACTTTCGGCGTAACATTTTCACTAATTGATGATAACTCGACTCGCTGACAACAATGCCTTGCTGATGCCAAATCTCATCAATAATAGTCTCTTTGCGCCCACGATTATCCAATATGATTTCAAGTATCTTTTTTTCATTAGGCGTGAGGTGAATATCACCAACATTGCTCTCCAGGCACGAAAATGCCGCATTATAATAAATCCCCTCTCGCAAGGGCACTTTATTACTTTCCATAAAAAATCCTTAATCCAGTTTGTGTCGAGGAGAGTTTATTCTTAAGTTGCCTTTACTAATAAAAAACACCTGAACCCAGGCTTCATTTAATTTATCACTCTGAATAATAAATTGATTTGAAACATATCATATCCCTGTCAGTTGGGCCATGGAAGCCGATCACATTCTCAGGGTTTAATCAGATAATAATAAGCATTCTATTTATTTTTCCCGGATAGATTTTATAATTTAAAAAATCATATTACATTCAGATTAAAATCATAAAATAATCACTTAAATATAATAAAAAAATCATAAGTCAAAGAGGTGTTAATATTCTAAAAATATTTCCTCAGGAAAAAATCAGATAACTATCATTTTATACCGCCTTACAGAAAAAGAATGACGCCGGTGCATCCCACTGTTGCGAGCCAATAATAGTAGAAAATAAATCTGAAAGTACTGAGGGAACGGTGAGGAAAATCTGATGATGAAAGGCTGGCTCAAGAATATTGAGCCAGCTTAGTCTTAACGTTTACGCCAAACTGTTAGTTGGGCCACTGTGTGCTGATGCTTTCTGGCCGTTTCACGGATAACAAACGGAACATCAACAGGAGCCTGTACTTCAACAAAATCAGCTGCCAATAAACGCTGCAATGCCTGATAAGTGGTTAACGCTTCGCCATTTTCACGCACGCCACCGATCCAGTTCTCCATTGGCGTGAATTCTTCAAGCCAGGTATAAGGAGAGGAGAGCATCAGGATACCGCCACTGACAATTCGCGTGGTGATGTCCTGAATAAAGCGTTTAGGGTCACGCAGGCGGTCTATGAGATTAGACGCCAATACCAGATCGTAAGCCTGATACTGCGGCTTAAGATTACAGGCATCGCCCTGCACAAACTGCACGCGCTCGGCTTGCTCAGGCGAAATACCAATATCGGAGAGGCTCGCCTGGCAATATTGCACAAGAGTGCCCTCTTCCGGCATCAGGTAACGTCGCTCTTCCCCGCGAACCAGTGACAGCGCCACATCGATAAATCGTGCAGAGTAATCCATACCCGTAACATTATCGAAAGTGCGTGCCAGCTCGAAACTGGCGCGTCCGGTTGCACAGCCGATATCCAGCGCAGAACCGCGTTTCTCTACAATTTGCTCAGCAATATCGACCAACGCTCGGGCATAGTTTGGCACGTTGAAATAACTTGGCCCGTACTGGAAGTCGAGGTACTGCGAAACCAATGTATCTGTTTCGTAAGGATTAATGGTTACTTTCTCCTGATGAGTGGAGACTACATAACGGAAGCCCGCGTGCTGGAAGAAATGGCGACGGAATGCGTAACGAGCAGATTTAAGCGCTTCGTTACCCGTAGAGATCCAGCTGCCTCCTTTAATAATCGCATGCTTGCCATCAAAGGTCGGCGTTGAGAAATCGTCATAAAGTGGATGAATTTTGAAGCCTTCAAAGCCGCTAATAGGCGTTGTAGTCCACTGCCAGACATTACCGACAATATCGAAGAAATCACCCTGAGCGAATCGGTCTACCGGACAGCTTGATGCCCACCAGGCAAGATTGATATTTCCAGGCGCCTGCTGCCAATCAGTCTGATCGCCTTCAACCTGCTGCCTTAACACGTACCACTCGGCTTCGGTCGGCAACTGAATGGATTTGCCCGTATCATCCGCTTTCCAACGACAAAACGCCGCGGCTTCCAGTTGATTGACTTCGGCTGGCCAGTCCCACGGCATCGCGACTTCTTCCGTCAGCAGGCGCAGCTTCAGGTTAGCAGGCTCGGCCGCAGAACCCACCCAGAATGTCGGCATCTCAGCTTTAGAGAATGAAAGCCAACCCTGACCTTCATCGTCCCACCACTGCGGATTCTGATAACCACTAGCCTGCACAAACTCAAAGAATTCGGCATTGCTGACCAGCATCTTACTGGCTTTGAACGCGCTGACCTTACTTTCACTGCTGCCGTATTCGTTATCCCAGCCATAAGTGTCGTCGGTTTTACCAAGAGTTACCGTGGTTTCTGGCAATGACACTAATGAGTTTTCGGGAGCAGCCGTGCGATCGGTCCGCGCTTTGTGACAGGCTGGCCAATGAGGCTGCTGCTGCAACCACTCGACTGGCAACTGACGCATCAGCACGCTCGAAGTCTCAAGATGAATTCGCTCGTGCTCAATGCCCATCATGATAATCCACGCAGGGCTTTCCCAGTCCAATGGCAGCGTGATCGGCATTGTTTCAATCAGCTCAACGACTCGGCGATACACCTTGCCGCGATAATCACGCAGCTCAGAAACAGACGGCCACTCGTAATGACTGGTATCCAAATCGTCCCAGCTCATCTCATCAACACCAATCGCCAGCATCGCTTCGATATGAGAATCGATACGTTCATCGATGAGACCCGCCGCCATCAGTTTATTGATATAAAAAGTCGCGGTGTGGCCGAAATAGAAAATCAATGGATGTCGCAGGGAAATCGCCTTGGTGAAGTAAGCGCGCTCGTCTGCCAGGCATTCGAACAGGCTCTCATACAGTTCCCAGGTCTTATTAAAATAACTTAAAATCTCGTCGCGTTTTTTCTCAACGTCGTTACCGCTCAACAGCAATGTGCGCGTTGGCGCGGGTAATCCGCCGTTGACCGCTTTTTGGCTAGCCATCTTTATTCTTTGCCTCTTTTTTTACTCGAATATGAACAAGTGTAGCAGGCTGAAAAACCCGTTATGCCTAAACCTTCAAACGTTATGTGCCTGAGAGCTAAAGTCATTGGAAGTCTTTTTTTTGCATAGTTAGCAGAATCAATAAGCTGAGCAAGCTGAAGTGGTGTGGTTAGAAATCTTTGGAAACGAGATGAATGATGAGAAAAGGAGGACGAATCCTCCTCAATGCAGATCCACTATCTTAAAACTGGCGCCTTTCCAGGCTGCTATAAATGGTGTTGATTTCACCTTTTAAGCTTTCACCACGATAGACCATCGACGTATCGTACCGTTGATGTTTTTCTTCTCGCGAGGCGCTGAACCAGTTGAATGATCCGACGCAAAGCAGCCCTTCATCCCCGATCACAATTTTACTGTGAACGCGATTGACCAGCTTCGTCGTAATACCTATCTCGTTCAGCTTTTCCAACGCGGCATGAAGACGCTGCTGTTTTTCTTGGCGCTTTTCGTAATTGGCGTGTTCGGTATTATAAGTCTTGTCGGTCACCACGGTGATATCAATGCCGCGAGCGCGCGCCTGGATCATCGACGTTAAAAAGCCCGTTTGTTCCAGTTTTTGCCAGGTTAACCATGGCGAAACGATGGTAATACTTTTGCGTATAGTGCCGAAACTCAGGTTTAGAAACTCATCATGCTGGTCCACGCCGTGCAAGGTGGAGATCTGCGTTTGTGCTGAACTTAAATCCTTGCGCTGTTTATACTCAAACTGTAAAGCATTGGATTCAATGGCGAAAAGATATTTTGCCAGTAATCCTCTCGGCGAAGATGATGGCTGGATCTCAAACAAGTCCATATCACCGAAGACTAAAAAGCTGTCCCTGGCACGCGAAACCGCAACGTTTAGCATGCTGCTTTTGCTATCGATAAACCCGCCATCCTCATGCTTGGAATAGACAGGGGAAAAGATCACGATCGATCGTTCAGCTCCTTGCAAAGAATGCACCGTTCCGACGGTCAAAGAATCTTTACCACCGCCACAGTTAATGTCGAGCTTACCTAAAGCCGCTTTAATGGCGTTGACCTGCGCTGAAAATGGCGTAACGACTCCTACCACTTCATGCAGCGGTTTGCCGTAATGACGCTCTATTTGCTCTTTCTGCGCTGCCAGCCAGGCTGCTATCGTTTCAGCCTCAAAGCTGTTGTAACGACTTCCGCCATTTGCCTGCTGACCCAGACCATCAATATGCAAATACCCCATCGCCGGAAGCAGCGTGTCTTTTTCACTGCCCCGTTTCGGTTGTAACTTTCCCTGGTAGCAGAGCGCATTACAGTAGCCGATGATATTATCGAAGCAGCGACGATGCTCGTACAGGTACATCCCGCGAACCAGATCCGGATCGTATTGATAACGAGAGTTGAACTGGGCAACTTTCATGACACTGCCCGATGCCGCGCTTTTACCAGAATCAGACACTCGCGTATAAGTATCCAGCAGCTCTTCCTGTGTGCCACCGGGAAGGATATTTTCTTCCACCATATTGCCCATATCAATGCTGGGTAAACTGCTCCAGATAGGCGCTATTTGCTCAGTATCGCCAATCACCAACGCTTTCTTCGCCAGCGCAAAAGAGGCCGCTGCCACCTCAGGAAGTACCTGCCCCGCTTCATCGACGATCAGCAAATCGGCGAAGTTGTATAAATAGCCATCATCAAATTTCTTCCCACCAGCATGTTCCCTGATGAGCATGTGGCTAGGAAGCATATAACAAGTCATCACGACACAGGGGGTGAGCTTCATTCTGCGCTGCCAACGGGCTTTAACGATTTTTGCCCCATTGCGACCTTTTTCATCTTTAAGATTGCCAATGGCGGCCATATCCATCAACCAGCGGCCTTCCCAGTAATGGGTCGCCAAAAGAAATGCCGGGAAACGAATCTGAGTATCAGCCAGCTCATCGGCTCCGGCCAGACTCAGCTCCTCTTCGCCCGAATATCCCAGCGACTGGGTCAGACTGTGCCAATATTGGCCAGCCTCGTTTTCGCGTCGGGCAACGTCCTGAGCAAGACTGATTTGCTGCTGGTACTCGCCGTGCTCTTTTTGCACCTCAGCGATAAGGCCGTCGATATACGTATCGATGCCTTCCGGAATAGTGCCCTGGAACAGAGCCATTTTTGTTCCAAATGTAGTGTCCAGGAAGAGGTTTATCTGATAGTGGCGCTTAGTGCGAACGGCAGGGATCCAGGAAAATAGCGAATATACTATCAACTCACTGACGCGGTATTGCTGCCACTGCTTTTTGCCTTGGGTCAGAAGCGCTAATGCATTCGTTTTGTCGAGCAGCTGGTTTTTTCGGTCTTGAATATACTGGTCAAGATCTTCACTGATAGCGAACCGCTGCTGACGGATATGGTTCAGATTGTCCCATGCTGGCTCAATTTGTTTAAGCTTCTCTGACTGCTTGGTTAAACGTTGATGAAGAAGATCCACAACGTGTTCAGGGGAACTACATTCCATCGATGGAAACGCTGCTTTTGCCTTTTCAAGATAGAAGACCTCCGCATCTTCAAGGTACTCGGCAGATTCAACATAGTTGAAAAAAGCATCCGTTTGGTATTTATTTGCGGCCTCGGCCTTACGGCCAGAAGATGGGAAATAGGCGCCATAGCTTTTTAGCTCAGGCAGCCAGCGTCCGGCCATTGCACCAGTGCCAGTGGCAAAATCTTTCCCGAACGCTTCAATAATGTTGGTCACAGCCTGATTGTTCGTTGAGGTAGCAATCACCACCGGCGGTTCGGCTTTATTGAGAGCCGCTTTTGTCCATTCGGTAGCAATAATAGAAAGAACTAAAGTGGTTTTTCCAGTTCCGGGCGGGCCGTTAACGGCAAGGATATCACCCGGCTTCTGGGTCAGATAATGGCTCAGG
This sequence comes from uncultured Gammaproteobacteria bacterium, assembly GCA_963747655.1. Lineage (GTDB taxonomy): Bacteria > Pseudomonadota > Gammaproteobacteria > Enterobacterales > Enterobacteriaceae > Rouxiella. The sequence goes on from CAVVFS010000003.1 coordinate 1,000,586, forward strand.
GCATCGCGCTGTGCTTCAGCCAGAGGGAATTCATCTCCAGAATATCCCAGACGCTCACTGAACATGGCATTGCTGGCAAGGAGCGGCTCAACAGGGAGCATTTCCGTTGAGGCAAAGCGCGTCAGCAACGGAACCTCTTTTTTAGACATCAGCAGGTGATCATACATAGGCAGAATATGGATGCTGGCCCCGCCGGGCTGGTTGGCTTTAATGATGTAGCCATATCCAGCTAGTTCATATTGCTCAGGCGATTCGAACCACTTCCCGGCCACATTTTTTAAAAGTTCGTCTGTATCCTTAAGGTACTTTTGCCATAACTGCTGATAACGAGCATGTCGTTCCGCTCGTTGTTCTTCTGTTTCCTCACGCTGCTCATCCTCATTACCGGGGCCAAAAGTGATGGAATCATGAGTGGTTTTGTATTTGTCATACTGCTCCATCTCACCAATTGAGAAGGTGCCTTTGGGGAGCGGTTCGAGTAAGTCACGGGGGAGAGTAGTTGGCGCAGTGGGGAACAAAAAACCTTCGCGATTAAGGACAGCGGGAGTGACCAGCGGAGTCACGATACCTGGCGCACCTGCCGTCCGCTCTTTCCCATGCTTTCGCTGGCGGATCCATGCTTTGGGCCGTAACAATAGCTCGACGGTTTTAACAGCGTTACTTTCATCCTTAAAAAACGTGCGAACGCTTTCTTCGTCCAGCCTTCCCGTGCTGATATCTACCCATTGGAAAAATTTCTCGACATCTTTAAGCTCAAAAGTCCCTTTCCCAGATTCTGCATCTGCTAAGGAATTACGCCAATATGACGTGAATCCTTTGGTATTCCTGTCCATCACCAGTCCTATAACTTATGAAATTAATTGATTTCGTTGATATTAAGTACAGTACACGGTTAAGCATTGTCCACGATGAGAACAGGATCGCAATAATTTTGTTTAAGTCACAAAAGAGTGCAGGAAGATCTCTAAAAGTGAATGGGCCGTTTTGGTGGGATACTTACATAACCACCGCGCCGGAATTTTTATGCCCTTTCTCTGGCTGGCCTGCCTTTAACTGGCAGTGCATGACTATGCCGCATGAAAACCACTCCATAAAGCGGGCAGGCGTGGCGGGGGTACGAGCGCGCACATCGGGTTGTAATCGTAAGCCAAATGAAAAACTGGCGACAATGGTTATTAAGTAACTCCTTATACCTAAAATCAAAAGACAGGCAAAAAACTTTAAAACCTTGACATCTTGAAAATATTTAAAAAATCATACTAGATATAATTAATAATAAAATTCATTCAATCGAAAGATGAAGCATGTTTTTTTCGAGCGGTTTAATCGTAGGGGGATAAATAAAATGCTTTAAATTAAAGTCGAATTCAAAAAAAGCGGTACTATAAAAAGAGCTAAGCACAAACTTTATAAATGTCACTGGACATAATGGTGAGTTAATGGGAATTCTGCAGTTTTTGTACTGCCCTAAAGTCATATGCGAGGCAGGGTGTACAATATCTTTCGCATCACTAGGTGCATAGTCAACTCTAATGGGAACGGGCAATATGGATTTACTCACTATATCAGCATACATGTTGCTTTCATCGAGATAAAGTTGGGGATCATTCTGGAATGATTCATAATTGGGAGCTGGAAAGTAACATAATCGCTGCTTAATGAATGCATCTCTTTTATCGAAAGTGTACAAAAGATGAATTAAAGCGCCATCAATTAACTTGAAATTAAACTGTTTGGATTCATCTAAAAATTTATATACCTCTGAATATTCGATATTCCTTAGAGTTCTAGATATATCAGAAAAACCTGAGTAATTAACATATCTACATTCATGATCTTCAACAACACGAGGATAATTCTGACTATCACTAATACCCATCCTAATTAAATAAGATGTAATATTCGTAATCGATGTGCATACTTCATTGGCATTCATACGTTAACCGCCCGTCAACTTTTTGATTAGAGCAATCCTTAAATCCTCAGGAATATCTTCAATTTTTACTTGGCCATCTAACAAATTACTTAAGTTTTGCGCATTTAGTTTTGCGGCATTTACTCTTTTTCTATCCTGTGAAGTCATGTCCCTATTGACGACTTTCATTTTTTCACGTTCTGCAGCTATAGGATAACGGAAGTCTAGAGTAAACTGTTTGCTTTTAACTTTTTCATATTCTTCCACAAGGCCATCAAAATATTGACCTATTCCACAAACCCTAAGCCAAGCCTTTGTCCTAGTCATTGCAGTAAATAGAATATTTCTTTTTTTAGATAACTGATAATCTAAATTACAGTAATCAGCATCCATAATGTACACCATAGCCGCCTCATTACCCTTAGCCCTGAAGATTGAAGTAAAAGTAACCGAATTATCTGAGAAAAATTCATCAGGAGAACTAGTTATACCTGCAATTGAATTATTAATACCATGATTAAAGAGTACATCTCTAAGATACCCAACCTCTCTTCTCATGCGCAATGTATCAGGATGTATGACGACAATATCGCTAGGTAATATCTCCTCCTCATTTATATTTTTTACAATCTCTTTGGCAATCCAATTTGCTTGATCAACTTTAGTATGGAATTTGTTAAACTGAATCATTTCATCTATTGAATTATGAGCACTCAATAAGGATGGGCTAGATTTCTCAGATCTAGCTAATATGACCTCTTTACCTTCAACCAACTCACCATCTAATCTCTGATATCCAATTTCAGTCCAGAGACCTTCAAAGTCAAACATTTGTATCATTGGAGAATGATAAATCCCAAATCCTAATGCATGGGCTGTAGTAAGAGTAGGGCCAGGGTTTCTATAGCAAATATCTAAAGTAATATCCTGATCTTCACTGGTAAATGAAACCAATGGAGTTCCATCCTCCTTCTTTCCCCATATTTGTTCTGGGGAAGGCATTGATTGATCTCCTAAATTCTGTAACTCATCATAAGCATAAACCAACCTTTTTTCCTCTTTAAGAAGGCTATAGCATATTCTTAAAAATTCTACGGAGAAATCTTGGGCTTCATCGATTAGTATAAAGTCATATAAAGGGACATCCTCTTTTTTAGCTTCTAAAAAATTCTTACAAGCTGCTTGGAAAGGTGTCTCATTTTCCTCAACAATTGATTGCGCTGACGAAAAATCAAAATATGGAATATTGTGTAACAAACATGCATTATAATACAACCCTTTAATTTTAGTCCCTCCCCAAGCATGAATGATGTCAACATTGTCCCAATTGACACCATCTTCACCAGAGAAAGAAATTATTAAATTTTTCAACTGCTCTTTTAGAGATCTGCTATTGAATGTTACTGCAATTTTCCATTCAGGATGCTGTGAATGTATGTGAGCGACTTTTCTAGCCAGTACAATGGTTTTCCCTGAGCCTGCAAGGCCTCGAATTCTCTGGACACCATCAACATTAACTAAAACAGCAGTTGTCTGACTTGAGTCAAGAGTAGCAAGAGAATTTTCAAGTTTTTTGAGCACATTCCCTTTCGAATCTTCTTTTTTTACATATAGCCTTTTCTTCCTAGGCTGCAATTTTGAAAGAGACTGAACATTTGAAAGTAAAACTTTTAATAAAGATCCGTCGTTCCAGTTTAATTCATTGATTGTTGCAACTATTTCATTAATGTCATTTGAGACTAATAAACCATCCTCACAATCAATCTCATTGAGATTATTGCAATTGGGACAAAACACGATACTGTTTAGAGGGACATTCAGTATTCTATTTTTAGTTAATGCTTTTACTTCTGATAGCCTTGAAATAAACTTCATATGAATTTCATCAATTGTATCGATGAAATCCTCACTTATTAATTTTTCCTCAGTGAAGTGAAAGACAATCAATCCATGTTTGTTCGAACAGAGGATGCCATCTAAGGTTACACCTCCATCAGTTAAAGATATGACAGGGAATCCTCTGTAATAGACTCCGTCAACACCCTTAATTTTTTCCAGCTGCCCTTCTATCATATCGCCCACATAATAGTTTCGGGGTTTCATTCCTAAAACTTCAATCATATAATTTTCCTCGAAAAAACTATTTTTATAAGAACATGAAATATAAACTAAAAATAATATATATTTTAATTTTTTTTCTGGGCGAAATCATACGGCCTTATGTACTCATGCAAATTGGCGTGAAGATAATCCGCCCACCACTGTATCATCAGTTTGCGTTCATCTAAATGCTCGGATGTGTGGATGTAAGCAGCGCGCACATTGTTACGTTCTGAATGGCTCATTTGCCGTTCAATCGCACCATCACTCCATAGTCCAGACTCCCCGAGCGCGCCACGAGCCATAGTTCTAAAACCATGCCCACAAACCTCAGTTTTAGTATCATACCCCATTGCCCGTAATGCACTGTTAACTGTGTTCTCGCTCATTACTTTTTTGGGATCGTGATCACCAGGAAACAGGCGCTGCTAATTTCCGCTAATTTGTCTTAGCTTTTCAATCATTGCTAGTGCCTGACAACTTAACGGGACGATATGTTCTTCTTTCATCTTCATACCGCGATGTGAATAACGTACACCTTCAATTTCCTCACGCTTCGCCGGGATATGCCAGCAGACTTTATTAAAATCAAGCCCATCCCATCGCGCAAAGCGCAGTTCACTGGAACGGACAAAGGTCAGTAATGAAAGCTCAACAGCAATGCGAGTCATCATTCGTCCACGATACGCAGCGAGGCATTCCAGAAACTCTGGGAATAGGCTGAAAGGCAAAGCAGTATAGTGGCGGGATTTTGTTGTTGAAAGCGCAGCGGCCATGTCAACAGCCGGATTTGTATCGATGTAGTCGTTTTGAACCGCATAACGCATCACTGCCGTCACACGCTGCTGGAGTCGGTGAGCGACGTCATGTCTGCCACTGGCATCAACATCTTTAATTGGTGCTAGTAGTTGGCTCGTTTTGAGCTTGCGAATATCTGCCGAACCAATTTCGGTGAAAATATAGAGTTCCAGATAACGGAGCACCCTTGCGCGATGATCATCACTCCAACGCTTGTTGCTAGCGTGCCATTCGCGGGCGATAGTTTCAAACGTACACGCCCCTGCATTTTCGGCCTGTGCTTCTTTATGTTCGGCTTTTGGATCTACCCCCTGCACTAACAGCTTTTTGGCTTCATCACGTTTAGCGCGCGCCTGAGCAAGGATAATTGTAGGCCAAACGCCTAAGGCAAGGCGATCCTCTTTTTTGTCAGCAGGACGCCGATACTTCATGCGCCAGTATTTAGATCCCTTGGTGGACACCTCAAGATATAAACCACCACCGTCGGCCATTTTATAGTTTTTTTCTTTAGGTTTTGCAGTTTCGACCTGGCGGGCGCTGAGCTTCATTTGGGGCACATTTTCTATCGAAGTGAGGATGCCCCCAGCAATATCCGGATTGCAACGGATGTGCCCGGACTGGATTTTAGGCAAAAAAAAGCCACCCGCAGGTGACTTGATTTTCATACTGACTATTTGGTGCCGAAGGCCGGAATCGAACCGGCACGCCTTGCGGCGGTTGATTTTGAATCAACTGCGTCTACCGATTTCGCCACTTCGGCACTGCAAGTAGTATGCGGAAAACGGGTGCATTATACCTTTTGAGAACACTCGCGCAATACTTATCAACGCAATCTGAAGCTAAGTGCTGAAAAAACCGGCATAAAACGACTGACCGTTTGATATTTCGACAAAAATGCCCGCACTTACGATTAGAAATCGTAGTAGAAGGTCATCCAGGTCGAGTCGGTCTCATCTGGGCCGTGGGCCAGTGTGCGTTCAAGATAAACGGAGAAACCGTGGCCGAAGACGGCGTAGGCACCTAAATATTGGTTATGCTGGCTGTAGTGCTCATTACCCTCGAGCTTGAGTGAATCAGCCGCGACGTAAGGCTGGATGCTTTTCAACAGCGGTTTATTAAGCGTAAAGGTATAGCCAGCAAAGGCTTCTACGCCGTAGCCGCTACCGGCGAAGTAGTTATCTTCATTGATCTCGTTGTGATGGCTAGGGACGAAATGATCGTAATAGTTGGCGGTAGTGACCAGATACCAGTTACCCGGTAGCCAGGTCATCGCGGTGCCTGCAATCTTCTGGTGATACTGTTTATCATCGTAAGGGCTGCTGTTGATGATTTTAGCTCGGTTATAGCTGTAAGCAGTACTCCAGGTCAGTGTCTTGGTGAGGGTGTAATCGATACCCGCGCCGCCGCCGCCGTTGCGGCGATAGTGCAGATTATTTCCCAGGTTGAGTTCGGTGTCGGGAAGCAGGTAGTTGGCCACTAATCTGATTGGCCCCCAGGTGTTCTCATACTGGATGCTTTTTCTCGCCGCGTAAGTACCATCGTAGTTGGCGGAAACGCCAACGCCTTCCGCCGCCGCGTGGGCATCGTTATCCCACTGGTCGCTTTTGATACCGACAATGGAATAGTACACGCCATACTGTTGACCAAAGGTCAGCTTGCCGTAGCGATCGTCCTGGAAGCCGTAGTACAGCTGGCGCTTGGCTAAAAGGTTAGTTCCCTGGTCATAACCAGATTTAATACCGAGCAGGTGGTAGGTATTCACACCCAGCTCGTAATAGGCGATGACCGAAGTATGGTCAGTCAGCGTATAGTTGCCGGTGAAGCGGAAACGGGTGCCGCCGTCGTGACCGCTTGAATCGCCGTGGGTCTTGTTCTCGGTATTCTGGAAAATCCACTCTGGGCGGATACTGCCACCGACCTGCAGGCTCAGGGGAGCAAGCAGGGAATCGCTTTGTTTGTCTTTATCAAGAATGGTGATTTCAGCCTGAGCGCTGGCAGAAAGCACCGATAAAATAACGCCGCTAATAATCGACGTCTTTAAATTTCCCATTACCCTGTCTCCAACAAATTTTTAGCTATAAATAATTTTTGTAATTAAGTTCTGGTGGAGTATTTAACACACCCGGGGTGGAGGAAAAAGTTATCATTGAAGGAGCAATCAATCTTGAGTAAATACTGACCGTTTGATAAGTAATTCCAGGCGTTAAATAATGTAACTTATTGCGGTGATTTATATCTTTAACGGCAATTTTAATTAAAAAAACGGCTTTTTCATGGTCCTAATAAAGAGCCAGTTAGTAATAACTTCAGGGTCCACATTTTCTGTAAATTTTTCATACATGCAGCGATTTCCTCATGCGGTTATGCGCGTATAACATTAAGATAAATTCATTCTTCCCTCTCACCGTTTCAGAATGGATACGCGTTCGTTGAAAAAATTCACCCTCTCGTTGTTAGCTATGGCCTTTGCCAGCATGCCAATGCTAAGTCAGGCTCAGACCCAACGTCTGACTTCCCAGGTGGTCGATGACCACGCAGAACATATTTTCTTTGGAACTGGCGCCATGGGCATGGCTCTGGTGGTCGTCGATAATCATCAGCATGTTTTTCGCAGCTTTGGTGAAACCAAGGCGGGTTCGGGTATTCGTCCGCGTGAAAACTCACTGATCCGTATTGCCTCTCTGAGCAAGTTAATGACAGACGAGTTATTGGTCAAAATGGAGGAACAGGGGAAAGTGAAGTTTAGCGATCCTCTGCGCAAATATGCTCCGGCTGGTGCATTCGTTCCTTACTACAGTCCGACCATGCCAATCACTCTGCTGAATCTGGCGACACACACCGCGGGTCTGCCACGTGAACAGCCCGGAGGCGCGCCTCATCGTCCGGTATTTACCTGGCCGACTCGTGCCGAGCGCTGGAACTGGCTGCAAACTGCCAAATTGAAAGTGCCGCCTGGTTCAGAGGCGTCTTACTCGAATCTGGGCTTTGATCTGCTTTCAGATGCGTTATCTGATGCAGCTCATAAACCTTATACCCAGCTGTTCCGCGAGTTAATTACCCAGCCGAACGGCATGGTGGATACCACTTATACTCCAACGCCAGCCCAGTGTTCACGTTTGATGGAAGGCATGCATCCAAGCCCTTGCATAAATACCACGGCGGCAACCGGTAGCGGCGGCGTCTATACTACGCCGGCAGATATGGGCCGTTGGATGGAACAATTTATGCCATTATCCAACGGTATGCAGAGTCCTACCGCGGCTCTGGCGCAGAAGATGTATTTCCGTCGTACCGATCTCGCCGTGTGGAAAGGCATGGATGTTCCCGGCCCTGCCTATGAGTTAGGTATGGCCTGGATTACCATGGCGCCTACGCCACAGTGGCCGCGCATCATTCAGAAAACCGGCGGCGGAGGTGGCTTTATCACTTATATGGCGATGGTGCCGCAGCGTGGCGTTGCCGTATTTATCGTGGTGACGCGCTCAGAGCTGACCAAATTTAAAAATATGAGCGATGGCGTCAACGACTTGGTGGCCGATCTGGTGCGAAACGACGAGATTAACCGTCATTAATCAGACATTAGAAAGCAAAAAAGCAGCTCCGGTGAGCTGCTTTTTTTATCGCTATCAATCAGGCTATTTAGCTTTTTATTACTACCAATCAGAACCAGGCTATTTAACTTCGTTTTAGCAGTAAATAGATACTGATTATCAGGAACAGGCCGCTTGGCAGAACGGCTCCCAGGAATGGCGGAATGTTATATACCAGACTGAGCGGGCCGAAGATTTGGTCAAGCACGTAGAACAAGAATCCGAAGCAGATCCCGGTTAACACGCGAACCCCCATTGGCACACTGCGCAACGGCCCGAAGATAAACGACAGCGCCATGAGCATCATCACCGCCACCGAAAGCGGAGCAAAGATTTTGCGCCACATATTCAGTTGATAGCGGCTAGCTTCCTGACCCGTCTGCTTGAGGTACTTAACATAGTTATACAGACCGCTTATCGACAGTGAATCAGGGTCTAAGGCCACTACGCCGAGCTTATCAGGCGTCAGGTTAGTCTTCCATTCGCCGTTCAGAGTCTGTGAACCGGTGATTCTGGTTGGGCTACCCAGCACGGATTCGTCAACCTGAGAAAGCTGCCAGCTACCATTTTCATAACGTGCTGAACTGGCATAGCGAACCGACAGCAGATTATTAGCATTATCAAAATGATAGATGTTAACGCCGTTAATCTGGTTATCACCGACCACGTGCTCAATAAAGATAAAGTCGTGACCGTCTTTCGCCCAGAGACCGTTTTGAGTCGAAACCAGTGAACCACCAAATAATTGCTGCGCGCGATAATTACGCGCCATCTGGTCGCCGGCAGGAGATACCCACTCGCCAATCGCCATGGTCAGTAATACCAACGGAATAGCGGTTTTCATCACCGAAGTCGCAACCTGCATACGGGTATAGCCGGAAGCCTGCATAACCACCAGCTCACTGCGCGTTGCCAGAGCTCCCAAGCCCAGCAAGGCACCCAGCAGCGCAGCCATCGGGAAAAATACTTCAATATCTGTAGGTACGCTGAGAATGGTAAAAATGCCGGCATCCAGGGCGGAATAACTGCCCTGCCCGACTTTACGCAACTGATCGACGAACTTGATAATTCCGGACAGGGAAACCAGCATGAAGAGTGTCATCATGATGGTGTTGAAAATAGTTCGTCCGATATAACGGTCTAATACACCAAACATCAGGCCGCTCCTCTTAAACGTGCGCGTATTCTGCGAGCCGGCACGGTGTCCCACAAGTTAAGGACTACGGCTAGAACAAAATAAAACAGGTTGGTTACCCACATCCAGACCGCAGGATCGAGTTTGCCTTTCTCAGCGTTCGACCGCAAAGAGCTCTGCAACAGGAAGAAAATCAGATAAAGGAAGATGGCAGGAAGCATACTCACTACGCGCCCTTGACGTGGATTCACGACCGAAAGCGGAACAACCATTAGCGCCATGACAAATACCGATACGACCAGCGTTAATCGCCAGTTCAGCTCCGCTTTCGCTTCCAGTGCATTGGAATGCCACAGGGATGTCATGCTCATTTGTTCGGCATCGCTGGCATCAAGCTCCACGGTTCGGTGACCAATAACTGCCTGATAATCATTGAAATGAGTAACGCGGAAGTCACGGAGCAGCGCCGTACCTTCATAGCGAATTCCCGTATCAAGAGTTACGATTTGTGAACCATCTGGACGCTGAGCAACATGGCCTTTCTCGGCGACGACCACCGAAGGGCGCTGATTGCCGTTTGGTCTTAACTGCGCCAGAAAGATGTTATGAAATTCTTTGCCGCGCACGTTGCCCACAAACAGTACCGAACGGCCATCCTGCGAAGGGGTAAATTGCCCTGCTACCATTGCTGCCATGCCAGGGTTTGCTTTAGCGTCGGCCATAACCTGGTCTTCATGTTTTGATGACCACGGCCCAACCCAGAATGCGTTAATACCCGCGAAAATAGAGGTAAACACCGCCAGAGACAAGGCAGCAACGATTAGTGACCGTTTTCCAAGGCCACAGGCGTGCATAACGGTGATTTCACTGTCAGTATATAGTTTACCCAAGGTCATGAGCAGACCCAGGAAAAGGCTCAGTGGTAGAATGAGCTGAGCCATGTCAGGTATGCCTAAACCAAGCAGCTGAATGACTAAATTTGTCGGGATCTCGCCATCTACTGCCGCACCCAGTATCCTGACCAGCTTCTGACAGAAGAAGATGAGCAGCAAAATAAACAGGATCGCAAATTGGCTCTTGAAGGTTTCCCTAACCAGATATCTAATGATGATCACGCTGAATACGCCTGTGAAAACTTGTCTTTTTGCAGGAAAATCGATAATTTCATCGCTAATCCGTCATTTTTTCTCATCATATGGCAACCTTCACAGCTAAAATAGTATTACAACACCGGAAATTGAGGTGACCTATAGGAAGAAGCTTATAGCCGCCAAAAATAAAATTTCTATGCCATATAGGTTAACACAGGTCATTACATCAATGGCAGGCGAGCGTAACGGAAGCCTCATTCTATCCGTACCCCCGGCCTTTGTCTTTAAGATTCAGGAGAGTGCATGGAGTTCAGTGTAAAAAGCGGTAGCCCGGAAAAACAGCGCAGTGCCTGTATTGTTGTCGGCGTATTCGAACCTCGCCGCCTGTCCCCAATGGCTGAACAGCTCGATAAAATCAGCAATGGGTATATCAGCGCCTTGCTCCGCCGCGGTGAACTAGAAGGAAAAGTGGGACAGACGCTGTTTCTGCACCATGTTCCAAACATTCTGTCTGAGCGTATTCTACTGGTTGGCTGCGGTAAAGAACGCGAGCTAGACGAGCGCCAATATAAGCAAGTTATCCAGAAAACAATCAACGCCCTGAATGAAACCGGTTCTATGGAAGCCGTTTGCTTCCTCACCGAGCTTCACGTCAAGGGACGTAACACTTACTGGAAAGTGCGTCAGGCCGTCGAGACCTCAAAAGAGTCGCTTTATACCTTCGATCAGTTGAAAACCAACAAAGTCGAGCCGCGCCGCCCGCTGCGTAAAATGGTGTTTAACGTACCAACGCGTCGCGAGTTGAACAGCGGCGATCGCGCCATTGCGCACGGTCTGGCGATCTCTTACGGGGTGAAAGCCGCGAAAGACCTCGGCAATATGCCACCAAACATCTGTAATGCGGCTTACCTAGCTTCACAGGCTCGCCAGCTTGCCGATGCGTTCAGCAGCAATATCACCACTCGCGTTATCGGCGAGCAGCAGATGAAAGAGCTGGGGATGAATGCTTATCTGGCCGTGGGTCAGGGTTCACAAAACGAATCGCTGATGTCGGTCATGGAATATAAAGGCAATCCTAACGCAGACGCCAAGCCAATCGTGTTAGTGGGTAAAGGCCTGACCTTCGACTCCGGCGGTATCTCCATCAAGCCAGCGGCTGATATGGACGAGATGAAGTACGACATGTGTGGTGCCGCGACCGTTTACGGCGTGATGCGTGTTGTCGCCGAGCTTAAATTGCCACTCAACGTGGTGGGCGTTCTGGCTGGCTGTGAGAATATGCCGGGCAGCCGCGCGTTCCGTCCGGGCGATATTCTGACCACCATGTCGGGTAAAACCGTTGAAGTGCTGAATACCGATGCAGAAGGCCGTCTGGTACTGTGTGACGCGTTGACCTACGTTGAACGCTTCGATCCTGAGTTGGTAATCGACGTCGCGACGCTGACAGGCGCCTGCGTGATTGCCCTGGGTCATCACATTACTGGCTTGCTGTCGAACCACAACCCGCTGGCGCACGAGCTTATCACTGCCTCCGAGCAGGCTGGTGACCGCGCATGGCGTTTGCCAATGGGCGACGAGTACGACGAGCAGTTGCAGTCGAACTTTGCTGATATGGCAAACATCGGTGGTCGTCCGGGCGGTGCTATCACTGCGGGCGTATTCCTGTCACACTTTGCCGAGAAATATAACTGGGCACATCTGGACATCGCCGGTACTGCCTGGCGTTCAGGGAAAAACAAAGGTGCGACGGGTCGTCCCGTTTCATTACTGTCACAATTCCTGTTGAACCGTGCCGGTCTCAACGGCGACGATTAATCGCCAATTGTGGTAAACGCCTTCCCTGCGCATTGAATTGCCGGGGAATGGCGTCAGGAAGATACTCATGAAACAGGCTACATTTTTTCTACTTAACTCACCTGACGTGGACGGCGAGCTGAGCGGCCACGAAACACTGGCCTGCCAGATTGCTGCCCAGCGTTACCGCGCGGGTCAACGCGTGCTGATAGCCTGTGAAGACCAAAAGCAGGCCGAACGTCTTGATGAAGCGCTGTGGAAACGTGATGCCGACCAGTTTGTGCCGCACAATCTGGCGGGAGAAGGCCCGAAATTTGGGGCGCCCGTCGAGCTATGCTGGCCCGGAAAACGTGGAAATGCGCCGCGAGACTTGCTGATCAGCCTGCTTGGGCAATTCGCAGATTTTGCCACCGCTTTCCATGAAGTGGTAGACTTCGTTCCTTACGAAGATTCTTTAAAGCAGTTGGCGCGCGAACGCTACAAAGCCTATCGCAGCGTCGGCTTTAATTTGACCACGGCGACACCGCCAGACGTCAATACAACGACTACAGACTAACGAAGCGAAATGGATAAGACATATAACCCGCAAGATATCGAGCAACCGCTTTACGAGCACTGGGAAGAACAAGGCTATTTCAAGCCGAACGGTGATACCAGTAAGGAAAGCTTCTGCATCATGATCCCGCCGCCGAACGTTACCGGTAGCTTGCACATGGGTCATGCTTTCCAGCAAACCATCATGGACGCCATGATCCGCTATCAGCGCATGCAGGGTAAAAATACTCTGTGGCAGGCGGGAACGGACCATGCCGGTATTGCCACTCAGATGGTCGTAGAGCGCAAAATTGCTGCTGAAGAAGGCAAGACTCGTAAAGATTACGGTCGTGAAGCCTTTATCGACAAAATTTGGGAATGGAAATCAGAATCTGGCGGCACGATCACACGTCAGATGCGCCGTCTGGGCGACTCCGTAGATTGGGAACGTGAACGCTTTACCATGGACGAAGGCCTGTCAAACGCCGTTCGTGAAGTGTTTGTACGTCTATATAAAGAAGACCTGATTTACCGTGGCAAGCGCCTGGTGAACTGGGATCCGAAACTGCGTACCGCGATTTCTGACCTTGAAGTTGAAAACCGTGAATCCAAAGGTTCAATCTGGCACCTGCGTTATCCGCTGGCCGATGGTGTAAAAACGGCTGATGGCAAAGATTATCTGGTGGTCGCGACGACTCGTCCAGAAACCGAGCTTGGCGATGCGGGCGTAGCGGTTAATCCAGAAGATCCGCGTTATAAAGATCTGATCGGTAAAGAAGTTATTCTGCCATTAGTCGGTCGCCGCATTCCAATCCTTGGCGACGAACACGCCGATATGGAAAAAGGCACCGGTTGTGTGAAAATCACGCCAGCCCATGACTTTAACGACTATGAAGTTGGTAAACGTCACGGCCTGCCGATGATCAACATCCTGACTTTCGATGGCGATATTCGCCAGACCGCTGAAGTGTTCGACACTAAAGGCGAAGAAAGCGACGCGTGCAGCAACGAAATTCCAGAACAGTTCCGTGGCCTTGAGCGCTTTGCCGCGCGTAAAGCTATCGTCGCTGCGTTTGAAGAACTCGGCCTGCTGGAAGAAATCAAACCTCACGATCTGACCATCCCTTATGGCGATCGTGGCGGCGTGGTTATCGAGCCAATGCTGACTGACCAGTGGTACGTGCGCACGGCTCCGCTGGCAAAAGTTGCGGTTGAAGCGGTTGAGCAAGGCGAGATCAACTTCGTTCCAAAACAGTACGAAAACATGTATTTCAGCTGGATGCGCGACATTCAGGACTGGTGTATTTCTCGTCAGCTGTGGTGGGGTCATCGCATTCCGGCCTGGTACGATTCAGAAGGCAAAGTTTACGTTGGTCGTGACGAAGAAGAAGTGCGTCGCGAAAATAACCTGAGTGCAGACGTGACGCTGAGCCAGGACGAAGACGTGCTGGATACCTGGTTCTCTTCAGGCTTATGGACCTTCTCGACTCTGGGCTGGCCGAATGAAACGCCAGACCTGAAAGCCTTCCACCCTTCTAGCGTGGTAGTCAGCGGCTTTGACATTATCTTCTTCTGGATCGCACGCATGATCATGATGACCATGCATTTCGTGAAAGATGAAAACGGTAAACCGCAGGTTCCGTTCAATACCGTTTACATGACCGGTCTGATCCGCGATGACGAAGGGCAGAAAATGTCTAAGTCAAAGGGTAACGTTATCGATCCTCTGGATATGATCGATGGTATCTCGCTGGAAGATTTGCTGGAAAAACGTACCGGTAATATGATGCAGCCGCAGCTGGCGGAAAAAATTCGCAAGCGCACCGAGAAGCAGTTCCCGAACGGTATCGAACCGCACGGCACCGATGCCCTGCGCTTTACCCTGGCGGCGCTGGCCTCGACCGGTCGCGACATCAACTGGGACATGAAGCGTCTTGAAGGTTACCGTAACTTCTGTAACAAGCTGTGGAACGCTAGCCGCTTTGTATTAATGAACACAGAAGATCAAGACTGTGGTCTGAACGGCGGCGAGCTGCAACTGTCTCTGGCTGACCGCTGGATCCTGGCTGAATACAACCGCACCGTGAAAGCGTACCGCGAAGCACTGGACAGCTATCGTTTCGATTTGGCAGCCAGTATTCTGTACGAATTCACCTGGAACCAGTTCTGTGACTGGTATCTTGAATTGGCCAAGCCGGTCATGAACAGTGGCACCGAAGCGCAACTTCGCGGCACTCGTCATACGCTGGTTGAAGTGCTGGAAGGCTTGCTGCGCCTGGCGCATCCGATCATTCCTTTCATCACTGAAACCATCTGGCAGAGCGTGAAACCGCTGAAAGGCATTACTGCTGATACCATCATGTTGCAGCCTTTCCCAGAGTATTCAGCGGATAAAGCCGACGAGAGCGCGCTGGTCGATCTGGAGTGGATCAAGCAGGCGATCGTTGCTATCCGTAACGTGCGCGCTGAGATGAATATTGCTCCGGGTAAACCACTCGAGCTGCTGCTGCGTGGCGCAAACGCTGATGCACAGCGTCGCGTGGAGCAGAACCTGAGCTTCATCAAATCGCTGGCCCGTCTGGAATCGATCACTGTATTGCCTGCTGGCGATAAAGGCCCGGTTTCTGTAACCAAGCTGGTTGAAGGCGCAGAGCTGCTGATCCCAATGGCGGGTCTGGTTGACAAAGAAGCCGAGCTTGAGCGTTTGACCAAAGAGATTGCCAAGCTGGATGCCGAAGTTGAGCGTATCGAAGCCAAGCTGTCTAACGAAGGCTTTGTGGCGCGTGCTCCAGAAGCGGTTGTCGCTAAAGAACGCGAAAGACTGCAAGCCTGTGCCGAAGCCAAGGCTAAGATTCAGGAACAGCAGGTTACCATCGCTGCTCTGTAATCAATGCTGATTGAGCAATGCTTAAAAAACGGTGGAGTGAAAGCTCTGCCGTTTTTTTTAGAATTGCAAAAAACGCTGGCACGCGGTATTAAATACGAATAAAAAATAGCTAACTGCTTCGCGTCCCCGATGGGATGAGGCCCAGTGGGTTGAATAGCACAGCTGTGGCTTCAAGAGCGATGGGTATAAGAGTAATTATGACTACAGCCGTGATTAATCTAGCCGAACAAAATGTGGTAGTCCGCCGTATCACCTGTGATGACAACGCGGGGATAGCGCGGGTGATCCGCACTGTATCCGCAGAATTTGGTTTGACCGCTGATAAAGGCTATACCGTGGCCGACCCTAATCTCGATACATTGTGCGAAATGTATAGCCAGCCGCGTAGCGCCTATTGGGTGGTTGAGCTAAACGGAGAGATTGCAGGAGGCGGTGGCGTTTCACCATTGGCCGGTGCAAGCGATGATATCTGCGAATTGCAGAAGATGTATTTTATGTCCAGCCTGCGCGGAAAGGGTTTGGCTAAACGCCTGGCGATGCAGGCAATGCGCCACGCCAAAGATCAGGGCTTCAAACGCTGTTATCTCGAGACCACCGCCAGCCTGACTCAGGCCATTGCGCTTTATGAACATCTCGGCTTCGAACATATCGATGGCGCGATGGGCAGCACAGGTCATGTCGACTGCGAAGTCACAATGCTAAAACACTTATAACCCGATGCTTATGTGCTGAGGTAATAAAAGGCGCATTAAAAAGTGCAATAAAAAAGCCGACTAAGTCGGCTTTTTTGCATAGTGCTACCAACACGCAGCAGATTTAATGTGATTAATGACGTTTGCCGTCATCATCCTTATCGATCACATTCTTAGGGGCTGCGTGCTCGTCTTCTTCTTCATCTTCATCGTCGAATTCATCTTCGTCGCCTTCTTCGCCGTTCGGGTCTTCAAAATATGTGCCCCAACCGTCGTAGTTAACGCCGTTCGCTTCAGCCAGTGCCACCAGCTGCTCAACCTGCGTATCAATGAGTTCAGCGTTCAGTGCAACTTCGCTAATCACGTCGCAGCACATCACCACAGAGCCATCTTCAATTTCCAGCTCTTCGGCGTCAGTTACTTCATAGCCCAGTTTGAAGGCTTCTACCGCTGCTCGCTCTAAAACTTCGAATTTCTCGGAGGAGAAATGATGCTCAATAGTGTAAAGCGCGTCAGGATCGCTGCCATCTTCCAACAGCTCTTCGATGATTAAGCGGGTCTCATTACGTTGTTCGTCTAGCAATTCACGGTTTGCCATGCCTCAGTCCTCAATCAATATGACGTTTAGACGCTATTTTCACACAGCAGACGGCTTGCCTCCAACATAAACGATAAAGTTTTTAATTTGGGGTTGTAATTGCATATTCATACATATAAATTGAATTTTAATTCATTGGAACTATTTCGGAGATAGGCACATGAGTCTGTTAAGCAAACGCCATTTTCTTAGGCTGCTGGATTTTACCCCGTCGGAAATCGCCACGCTGTTGAAGCTGTCGGCTGATTTAAAAACTGCCAAGAAAAATGGTAGCGAAAAGCGTTACCTGCAAGGCAAGAACATTGCGCTCATCTTCGAAAAAGACTCAACACGTACACGATGCTCTTTCGAAGTTGCCGCTTACGATCAGGGAGCACAAGTCACCTACCTCGGCCCAAGCGGTAGTCAGATCGGTCATAAAGAATCGATAAAAGATACCGCCCGCGTGCTGGGCAGAATGTATGACGGCATTCAATATCGCGGTTTTGGTCAGGATATTGTTGAAGTACTGGCTGAAAATGCCGGCGTTCCGGTTTGGAACGGGCTGACTAACGAGTTCCACCCGACTCAGCTTTTAGCTGATCTGCTGACCATGCAAGAGCATCTGCCGGGCAAAGAATTGTCGCAAATGTCACTCGCTTATTTGGGCGATGCGCGCAATAACATGGGTAATTCTCTGCTTGAAGCCGCTGCGCTGTGTGGGCTGGACCTGCGCCTGGTCGCGCCTTCTGCCTGCTGGCCAGATGCCGATTTGGTCGCCAGTTGCCAGCATCTGGCACAAGAAAATGGCGGTTCTATCACTCTGACTGAAGATATCGATGCCGGTGTGAAGGGCGCTGATTTCCTCTATACCGACGTTTGGGTGTCGATGGGCGAGCCTAAAGAAGTGTGGAAAGAGCGTATTAACCTGCTGCGTGCTTATCAGGTGAATATGGATATGATCGCCAAAACCGGCAATCCAGAGGTTAAATTCCTGCACTGCCTGCCAGCTTTCCATGATGACCAAACGACTCTGGGCCGTCAGATGGCCGATGAATATAATTTACCGGGCGGCATGGAAGTGTCGAACGAAGTGTTTGAATCAGCACACAGCGTAGTGTTTGATCAGGCAGAAAACCGCATGCACACCATTAAAGCGGTTATGGTTGCCACCCTCGGTAATCTGTAAGCACTAATTGATCAATACAGCCTGCCAGCCTTGGTGGGCTGCATTCTTCTTGCGCCATCGCCCCGAATTCTTGCACCTATTACCCGCCCTGACGTCCCGGCATGCCCTTTTTTCGTCTAATCTTTCACCATGTGAATAGATAAGGGAAACTGTTATGGGTGCCGTGAATCCCGAGTTCGTGCTTCGTCTGGAAAGTTTGCTGAGCAGGGTTTATCCCAAAGAACACATTGGCGATCTGATTAAAAAAATTCTGCACCTGGGAGAGAAATGGAATTACGGTGCGCATCGCTCGGCGCAGTGGGTGGACGGCACAAACATCTATCTGATCACTTACGGCGACACCATTTCCCAACCCGACAGCTCTCCTCTTGCCACACTTAACAACTTTGCCAGCAAGCATCTAAAAGACGCAATCAGCGATATTCATATCTTACCGATGTACCCTTATAGTTCTGACGACGGATTTAGCGTTATCGACTATCGGCGCATCGATGAAAATCTTGGCGGCTGGAGCGACATTCACCACCTTTCTGCCAATTTCAACATGATGTTCGACTGCGTGATTAATCATATTTCACGTTCCAGCGAGTGGGTCAAAGGCTATATCAACGATGACCCTTACTATCGCGACTATTTTATCGAGTCTAATCCTGAACTGGATTACAGCCGCGTGGTGCGTCCCAGAGCCTCGCCGTTATTGACGCCGTTTATTAAGTCCGACGGCAAAGAGTTGTATCTATGGACCACTTTCAGCGAAGACCAAATCGATATTAATTTCAAGAATCCGCAGGTATTGCTGGAAAGCATCGACGTTATCTTGCAGTACGCAGCCAGCGGCGGTCAGTCGATTCGTCTGGATGCGATTGGCTACATCTGGAAAGAAATGGGCACCACCTGTATTCACCGTCCACAGGCGCACAACATCATCAAACTGTGGCGCACCATTCTTGATGAAGTGATCCCCGGAACGCGCATCATTACTGAAACCAACGTGCCGCATCATGAAAATATCAGCTATTTTGGCGAAGGCGATGAAGCGCACATGGTGTATCAGTTTGCGCTGCCGCCGCTGACGCTGCATGCCTTCCTGCGCGAAGATACCACCACGTTGACTCACTGGGCGCAGGGCTTGAACGCCGAAGCGCACTATCCAAAAACCACCTATTTCAATTTCCTTTCCAGCCACGACGGCATCGGCCTGCGTCCTACCGAGACGTTTCTCGATGATGATGAGCGCAAGTATCTGGCTCAGGAAACGCAGCGTAAAGAAGGCCGTGTTTCTTACAAAGACAACGGCGACGGCACACATTCTCCCTATGAGCTGAATATTAATTACCTGAGTGCCATCACCGAAATCGATGACAGTATCGAGCTTAAAACACGTAAATTCCTCGCGGCACAATCACTGTTGCTTTCATTTATGGGCGTTCCGGCGATTTATATTCACAGTCTGTTGGGCAGTGAAAACGATCTCGAAGGCATGCATCAGTCTGGCCTTAGCCGTCGTATTAACCGCAAAAAGCTTAAACTCGCGGATGTTGAAAAAGAGCTCGAAACCAAAGGATCGCTGCGATCCTCCGTATTTAATGGCCTGAAGACGCTGATCGAGATCCGCCGCACGCATCCCGCCTTTTCACCCCAGGCCGGACAAAAGATCCTCGAACTTGGCAACAAACTGTTTGCTCTCGAGCGTTATGAACCGAAATCCGAAAACCGTATTACCTGCATCTTCAACATCAGCAGTCAGTCACAGCTTTTTAAGCTGGCAATTGAGGGTAAAGATTTGATAAGCGGCGAGCAGTTTACCGGGCAGATGCGCCTGCAACCCTGGCAGGTGGTGTGGATAGAACACAAACTGAAGGCGCCGGAACGATTAGGCAGGCTGCGTCGCTGGCGGAAAAAGATATATATCTCCCTGAAACGGTCCGACGCCAATCGTTTTTTGACAGGCCGTTCCCGAAAAGCAAAAAGGTGAAGTTACCCTCTTGCAGGCAGGATTCGTGCGCGTATAATGCGCCACAATTTGCCGGGAGACTGACATGAAAAACGACAACACACCGCGCTTCGATGCTTCACCGAACCCTGTGCCAGTAGGCGGCGTTCAGCCGTTGTCTCTCCCAATGGTTTTAAATATGGGTTTGAAAATCACCCACCGATCGCTGAAAGCCCCTCATTGAGGGGCTTTTTTTTGTCTGTCATCGTAGAGGAGAGCGACAATGGCCAATCCGCTGTATAAAAAACACATTATTTCAATCAACGATCTCAGTCGTGAAGAGCTTGAGCTGGTTCTGAAAACCGCTGCCAGCCTGAAAGCTAATCCGCAGCCTGAGCTGTTGAAACATAAAGTGATCGCCAGTTGCTTTTTTGAAGCCTCAACCCGTACTCGCCTGTCGTTCGAGTCTGCCATTCATCGCCTGGGTGCATCGGTAGTGGGCTTTGCCGATGGCAGCAACACCTCGGCGGGCAAGAAAGGCGAGACATTAGCGGACACGACCTCGGTTATCAGTACTTATGTCGATGCGATTGTCATGCGTCACCCACAGGAAGGCGCGGCGCGTCTGGCGACAGAATTTTCCGGCGGCGTTCCTATCCTCAATGCCGGTGACGGTGCTAACCAGCATCCGACGCAGACGTTGCTCGACCTGTTCACCATTCAGGAAACTCAGGGTCGCCTCGACAATCTCAAAATCGCCATGGTGGGTGACCTGAAATATGGCCGCACGGTGCACAGTCTGGCGCAGGCGCTGGCGAAATTTACCGGCAATCGCTTCTACTTTATTGCTCCCGATGCGCTGGCAATGCCGGAGTACATCCTCAATCTGCTGAAAGAGAAAGGCATCGAATACAGTCTGCATGAGAGCATCGACGAGGTTGTACCTGAGCTGGATATTCTCTACATGACTCGCGTGCAGAAAGAGCGTCTGGACCCGTCGGAATACGCCAACGTCAAAGCACAGTTCATTCTGCGCGCCGCTGACCTGGAAAATGCCCAGCCACATCTGAAGGTATTGCACCCGCTGCCGCGCGTTGACGAGATAACTACCGACGTCGACAGCACGCCGCATGCCTATTATTTCCAGCAGGCCGGTAACGG
The DNA here is from genome assembly GCA_963747655.1 of uncultured Gammaproteobacteria bacterium. GTDB lineage: Bacteria > Pseudomonadota > Gammaproteobacteria > Enterobacterales > Enterobacteriaceae > Rouxiella. The sequence continues at coordinate 1,021,982 of CAVVFS010000003.1, forward strand.
GATTTACGCACGCCAGGCCTTGCTGGCACTGGTTTTAAACGCAGACACCGCAGAATAAGGAGCGCATCATGACGCAAGATAACAAACTCCAGGTAGAAGCCATTAAATGTGGCACGGTGATTGACCACATCCCCGCTCAGATTGGCTTTAAGCTGCTTTCGCTGTTCAAACTGACGCAGACCGATCAGCGCATCACTATTGGCCTGAACCTGCCGTCTAACGAGCTGGGTCGTAAAGACATTATCAAAATTGAAAACACCTTCCTCACCGAATCACAGGTTAATCAGCTGGCGGTTTACGCGCCGCACGCCACGGTCAATCGCATTGATGATTACGTGGTGGTGAAAAAGCTGCAACCTAGCCTGCCGGACCGTATCGAAGGCGTGCTGCGCTGCCCGAACGGCAACTGTATTAGCCGCTTTGAGCCAGTCACCTCAAGTTTTGCGGTCAAGAATCGTCAAAATGACGTGCACTTGCAGTGTAAATACTGTGAGAAAGAGTTCGAGCATCAGGTTGTATTGAACAACGAATAGCCCGAAAGAATTGTCAGGCTGAATAGAAAGAATAGCCGGAGATTGGGGGATGCTTTCTTGCGCCCCGCTCCTTATACTGTGAAAACATTTTTTATTGCAGCATGGCTTTTTTAATCTAACGAGGAACGAGTATGTCTCGCGAAATCAGTACCGAACACGCACCAGCGGCTATCGGTCCCTATGTTCAGGGCGTCGATCTTGGCAGCATGATCATCACTTCCGGTCAGATCCCTGTTGATCCTAAAACCGGCAATGTTGCTGAAGACATCGCTGCTCAGGCGCGTCAGTCATTGGAAAACGTGCAGGCCATCGTTGAAGCCGCTGGCCTCAAAGTTGCAGACATCGTGAAAACCACAGTGTTTGTTAAAGACCTGAATGACTTTGCGACTGTTAACGCGACTTATGAAGCGTTCTTCACTGAGCATAGCGCGCCATTCCCGGCTCGTTCATGTGTAGAAGTGGCGCGTCTGCCAAAAGACGTGAAAATCGAAATCGAAGCTATCGCCATTCGTCGCTAAGCTACTTTTCCGATCCTGCTTTTCTAACAAAACAGGTCAGCCTTCGCGCTGGCCTTTTTTATTGCCGCTCCCAACCAAATTCCCCACCTGCTTGTGATTGCCTCACCAGCGACCATAATTGATTCTGACGCACTTTTTTTGCTCATTTTTACCGACCCAATGCCATGCCGCGCACCGTAAAAGCGCGACCCCCCTGCATTTCCAGCGTTATTTCTCCGTTTGTGCACGCTGGCACAGTTTATGCGTGTAGCTTTATGCCAAGACAATGTTTAAAGGCCAAAAATAAAACGTAAAGCTGTAACAACCCTAGCCTGTTATGTCAGTGAGGTGATGATGATCAATATTGACCTTTCCGATTCACCCTTTTTTGATGAGATGTTAATGGCTGAAGGGCAACATCGCAGTCATTACGATGCCTACTGGCAATGGCTAATGCAGGCCGATCAACAGGCCGTACAGCGCAAAAAAGAGGAAGCTGCGCTGTTGTTTCACCGGGTGGGGATTACCTTTAACGTTTACGGAGATGATGACGGCGCAGAACGTCTGATCCCGTTTGACAGCGTGCCGCGTATTATTCCGGCCAAAGAGTGGCAAATGCTCGACCGCGGTATTCGCCAACGAGTACAGGCACTTAACTATTTTCTTCATGATATTTATCACGACCAGAAAATCCTCAAGGCAGGAATTATTCCCGCCCAACAGGTATTAGCGAACGAACAGTATCAACCTTGTATGCAGGGTGTTGATTTACATCGCGATACTTATGCTCATATTGCCGGAACCGACATGGTGCGCGGCGGCGATGGCGAATATTACGTGCTGGAGGATAATCTACGCACTCCTTCTGGCGTATCCTACATGATGGAAAACCGCAAAATGATGATGCGGCTTTACCCTGAACTGTTTAGCGAACAACGCATTGCGCCGGTTTCCCGTTACCCTTCCCATCTGCTGCAAACTCTGCGTGAAAGTACGCCGGTTAACGATCCGACCGTGGTGGTGCTGACTCCGGGTCGCTTTAATAGTGCCTATTTCGAACACAGCTTCCTGGCCCAGCAAATGGGCGTTGAGTTAGTCGAAAGCGTCGATCTATTTGTTAAAGAAGGCGCGGTATTTATGCGTACCACCGCCGGACCGTGCAAAGTGGATGTGATTTATCGCCGTCTCGACGATGCCTTCCTTGACCCGTTGGCGTTCCGCGCCGACTCGATGCTTGGCGTGCCCGGTCTGCTTTCGGTTTATCGCACCGGCAACGTGGTGCTGGCTAATGCGATTGGCACCGGCGTCGCCGACGATAAGTCGATTTATCCTTACGTGCCGGAGATGATCCGTTTCTATCTGGCGGAAGATCCGATCCTCAATAACGTGCCAACCTGGCAGTGCCGCAAAGAGAAAGATCTCTCCTACGTGCTGGCGAATCTGGAAAAAATGGTGGTTAAAGAGGTTCACGGCGCGGGTGGCTACGGCATGCTGATTGGGCCAAAAGCGACTCAGGCTGAAATCGCTCATTTTCGCGAACTGCTGCGTGCGCGTCCAGAAAACTATATTGCGCAAGATACGCTGGCGCTTTCTACCTGCCCGACCTTTGTAGAAGAAGGCCTGGCACCGCGCCATATCGATTTGCGTCCCTTTGCCCTCACCGGCGCAGAAATACGTTTAGTCCCCGGCGGATTAACCCGCGTGGCGCTGGCGCAAGGCTCGCTGGTCGTCAATTCGTCTCAGGGTGGCGGCACCAAAGACACCTGGGTTTTGGAGGATGACGCATGCTAAGCAGAACAGCCAGTGAACTCTATTGGATGGCGCGCTATCTGGAGCGAGCAGAGAATATTGCCCGTCTGATGGACGTGACCAACAAGCTGTCGCTGATGTCGATTCGCGACAGTAATCACGACCTGCTGGTGCCTTTGCTGCTGACCGGCACACAGTCGTTGTTTAATGAAACTTATCAACAGGTCACCATGAACAACCTGCTGAATTTCTTTGCCCTCGACAGCACAAACCACAGCAGCATTTATAGCTGCATGCAGATGGCCTGGAATAATGCCCACGCAGTGCGCGGCAGCCTGTCGTCAGAAGTCTGGGAGAGCATCAATGCTTCCTGGATCGAGATGAAAATCATCCGTCGCCAAGGGGTAGGTTCCTCCGGCGCAGACAGTTTCTTTGACTGGGTAAAAGAGCGTTCTCACCTGTTCCGCGGCGCGATGTTTGGCACTTTGCTGCGCAGTGACGCGCTGTATTTTATCCGCCTCGGCACCATGCTTGAGCGCGCAGACAGCACCGCCCGACTGTTGGAAGCCAAAAACCAGCTGCTCGATGCTGATGAAGATCCGGTTCGCGAGTATTACCGCATGGATACACTGCTGCGCGCGGTGAGCGCCCGCGAAGCCTTCCACACCTTGTATAAACAGCAAATCAGCCGGGAAACCATCGCCGATCTGCTGATCCTGCGCCGTGAATTGCCGCGCTCGCTGCTGGCCTGTGTCGAGGTAATCACAGAGCAGCTTGAATTGATCGGCGGAACCGCGGGCAATCTGCCGCGCCGTCGCGCCCATACTTTGCATGCCCAGCTGCGCTTCTCAACGCTGGCGGAAATTCAGGAAATCGGCCTGAGTGCCTGGCTCAATGACTTCCTCAGCCAAACCAGCGCAATTGCAGACAGCGTTCATCAAACTTATCTGGAGGCTCAATGAAGCTTAATGTCAGCCATAAGACGCATTATACCTATGCGCAACAGGTCAAACGCAGTACCCAGTATTTGCGTCTGACCCCGCAGAACTCAAGTCACCAGAAGATCCTCACCTGGGAGCTCAGCCTGCCGGAATATGCCACGCGCACCATCGACGCCTACGGCAATGTGCTGCACGTTCTGACTCTCGACCAACCGCATCAGGCGATCACCATTGAAGCCAACGGCGTGGTCGAGATTGAAGATAACGTTGAGGATGACAATTTCGGCATTCTATCGCCGCTGGTTTTCTTGCGCACCAGCCCGCTAACCCACGCCGATGCAGCAATCCGCGATTTTGCCTCACGCTATTATCGACCTCATTCGCAGCACGAAAGTCTGTGCAAACTCATGGGTGAGCTGCTGCTGAAAATGCCTTATAGCCCGGGAACAACCACGGTAAAAGACAGCGCGGCGCAGGCATTTGGCGCTGAGCAGGGAGTTTGTCAAGATCACACTCACGTGTTCCTCGCCTGCTGCCGCAGCCTGAATATTCCGGCACGCTACGTCAGCGGCTATTTGTATAGCGAAGACAGCGAACATGTGGCGACTCACGCCTGGGCAGAAGCGTGGATAGACGACCGCTGGCAGAGCTTTGACGTGACCAATAATACTTGCCAGCCCAATCAACATTTGAAACTGGCTATCGGTATAGATTATCTTGATGCCTGCCCGGTGCGCGGCATCCGGCTAGGGGGAGGATGCGAAGATATGCACACTGTCGCGGCAGTACAAATGCTCGATATCCCTCAATAACTTACGTTGAATTAGATAGGTAACTGGTATGACTTACTGTGTGGCCATGCGATTGTCCTCTGGCCTGGTGTTTGTTTCGGACTCACGAACCAATGCAGGAGTGGACCATATTTCCACCTTCCGTAAATTGCATGTTTTTCATCAAAGTGATGAACGTATGCTGGTGATTCAGAGTGCCGGAAATTTGGCGACCACACAGAGCATTCTCAGCCTGTTGCACCGACGTTGCCTGGACCCGGATCGTCCAAATATGCTTAACGTGGAGTCAATGTACGACGCGGCAAGCCTGTTAGGCGAAACGGTGAGAGAGGTGATTGCTCGTGACAGCGGCGCGAATCAGGGCAGCATGACTGATTTCAGCTGTAACCTGCTTTTAGGCGGACAAATATTGGGGGAAGGCATGCGCCTGTTCCATGTTTATCCGCAAGGCAATTTTATTGAGGCGACACACGACACGCCGTATTTTCAGATAGGTGAAAGCAAGTACGGCAAACCGATTATCGATCGGGTCCTGACTTTTGATACCGGGCTGGATCAGGCGATGCAGTGTGCGTTGATTTCGATGGATTCAACCTTGCGCAGCAACCTGTCGGTTGGGTTACCGCTCGACGTGATGATCTATCCAAAAGACAGTTTTAGCAAAGATCAACAGCATCGCATTACCGAGGATCATCCTTATTTCCAGATGATCCGCAAAGGCTGGGGTGAAGGGCTGCTGAGTATTTTTGCCCAGTTGCCACAGCTAAAACTCGATTAACTTTTTGAAGTTTCGAATAAACTCGAAAAGAATAACTGACACGGCCTTGATGACTCATTGATTGATTATTCATTTATGAGTTAACAAACAAGGCCGTTTTCTTAAATTGTTTCCACCTGCGCGTCTTTCTGTCCGATTTGAGTTTCTTTTTGATCCCGTGAGGTTTCCACTATAAATGGATCGATCCCTCTGCGCTGCAAACGATAAAAACGAATAATGCTAAAGCCGTTAACCATCAGGAAACTTCCTTCGATGAGCGTGCCGCCTATCGATCCCAGCCAAATGTTGTGCGCCACCCAACCACAGGTTGAACACCACATAATGCAGCGCGTTTTCATGCCGTGAGTGCGAAACAGCGCCCAAGTGCTGGCTACCGTGCCAATCACCGGCAAAATCTCCATCAGATGTTTGGCTTTGCCTAGCCCAAGAATCAGCGTCAGGGCAATAAACACCAGCATCACCCACGAGCTTCGAGTGCGTAAAGCCAGCTGTGTTCTCACAGCATTAAGCAGCGCAGTATTACCCGCCGCATTTGCGCCCATCAACAGAAAATGAATACCAATAATCGCACTGTAAGCCGAAAGCTGTTGCTTAAAACGGCGATCGCTGCGATTGAAAAACATGGTGATGCCGACACAAAATGCAAGTAAACCAACACATTGTGCAAACCAGTAATACGTCATGCTGAAACATCCCCGTGATACCCATAAATGACCTTCTGTTTGAGTACCAATCCCGGGAACATCTGGCAGAAAGCGGTGGCAATTTGATTAACAAAATGCGGCGTGATGTTACCTATTTTTAACATTTAGAACAATATTTCTTACAACCTCACCCTGCTTTTCAACCTAATCAATCAGCATACCTCAGCCATTTTTTCCTAAAAAAGCCTGGCTGCTAACCGCCTCTCTTTATTATCCGAACCTACACGCTGTGAAACGCCACTCAGTAATGTCAGCCAGTGTAAAAAGTGCCCGTAAAATCAAATCTAACCCTACTAAAAGCAAGAATGGGCTATTTCGGAGATTGATACTTTGTTACAGTTAGACCAGTTTTCTTACGGCCTCTTTGCATAAGCAACATCCTTAAATTGCAGGCCTTGTGCATGATGCACAACAGAAAACTCACAATATCGGTAAGCGTTTGGCGTCGAGTGACTTTCTCCGCAGATTTTTCGCTTACCAAATGAAATCTATGGAGTTTCTTAGGACACATGGAAATTATCAGCTCACTTATGCATGCCCTCTGGCAGCAGGATTACGAAACACTGGCCAATCCTTCGCTGATTTGGACTTTGTATATCGTGCTGTTCGTGATTATTTTCCTGGAAAATGGCCTGCTTCCTGCCGCTTTTTTACCGGGTGACAGCCTGTTGATTCTGGTCGGTGTGCTGGTCGCGAAAGGTGCAATGAGTTTCCCGCTGATAATCGTGCTGCTGACTACCGCCGCCAGTCTGGGCTGCTGGCTCAGCTATATTCAGGGCAAATGGCTTGGAAATACGCGCGTGGTACAAGGTTGGCTGGGGCATTTACCGGTTCAATACCATGAACGCGCGCATCAGCTTTTTCACCGCCATGGCCTGTCGGCGCTGCTGGTCGGGCGTTTTTTGGCATTTGTCAGAACGCTATTACCCACTATTGCGGGAATATCAGGGCTGAGCAATGCGCGATTCCAGTTTTTCAATTGGATTAGCGGATTCTTATGGATAGTTATCCTGACTAGTCTGGGCTATTTCATTGGTAAAACGCCGCTGTTCAGAAAATATGAAGATCAACTCATGCTTTGTTTGATGGTGTTGCCAGTGTTCCTTCTGGTTGCAGGCCTGCTTGGCTCCTTGATTTTATTGTGGAAAAAGAAAAAGGCTGACCGAGTTGCCAAAGGGAAAAACGCATGAAATCTTACTTTCTGGCTGGATATGCAACATGCTTAAGCTAACCTTTTCAAAGGGCTATATCCTTTGGCCTGTCACATTTTTGTTCCTGCTGATGTTTACCACAGTGGGTGTTATCGCATTACCTAAAATGCCTGACAGTGTTGAAGCCTTTAAGATTAGCCCGTTGCAGCCTGGAGAAGATTTGCCCGACGGTTTTTATCTTTATCAAGGGCTTAGTCAGAAAGGGATACAAATTGAAAGTATTACACCATCCAAAGACAGCCTGGTGGTTAAATTGCATTTACCTCGACAACAGCATCTGGCACAGGAAACTCTGAAAACCCTGCTTCCTGGTGGCTATAACATTCAACCCTGCGCCTCAGAGTCAGCGCATGAGTGGGCCAGCAAAATGTCACGTGACCCGTCCAAAATTGGTTAATGCGACCAAAGTTCATATTCAGCGCTAACTTAATAGCATTCCTCCCTTCCCTCACTATAGTTATTTAACAATCATCTCTTTAACGCCCAGTTATTTAGTTAACACCTAGTATTTAGTTAACAACTAGCGACTCTCAATTTTTTGACAGTTGCTGTTTAATAAACCGTTATTGGGTATGTAGCAATGTATTCATCTGCCTTAGTGGCAGCATGGATCTGTCAGACATGGACAAGGCATTTCGTTGCCGAATCGATAAAATAGGATAGAGAAAAATGAAAACTTCATTAGCTACACTGTTGATGTTACCGGTTCTGGCGCTAACCTCTTCCGCCTATGCAGCCAATCCCCCTGAAACCTGTGCCACTAAGCAGCAAGCAATTAAGCAGCAGCTTGAAGTCGCCCACCAGCACAATAACAAAGACCAAATTGCCGGGTTACAGAAAGCGCTAACTCAAAGCCAGACCAACTGCTCTCAGCCCAGTCTGCAAAAAGAACAACAGCAGAAAATTGCTGAGAAACAGGAAAAGGTCAACGAACGCACGAGAGAACTTAAAAAAGTGCAGGCAACCGGCGATAAAAACAAGATAGCCAAACAGCAGAAGAAGCTCGATGAAGCCCTGCATGAGCTGAACGAAGTCTCAACTCATTAAGAGAAAATTGGGCTTAAGCCAGCGGAATCGTGCTTATACGCAATACCAGAGAATTCGCATTTGCACTGTCATTAAAATCCGCTATGTTTAATATTCTTATCATAAAGTTATGGAGTGACGAATTATGGCTAGTAACTCAACATCCGATAATCTGCGTGCTGAACTGAAATCATTGGCAGATACTCTGGAAGAAGTCCTTCAGACCTCTACGGATAAGCCAAAAGCCGAGCTCGATAAACTGCGTAGTAAAGCAGAAGGCTTACTGAAAGATACCCGTTCACGTCTGGGCGATACGGGCGAAAAAATTGCCAGCCAAACCAAAGAGATTGCCGGCAAAGCTGACGACTATGTGCATGATAAACCATGGACAGGCATAGGCATTGGTGCCGCAGTTGGCCTGGTTATCGGCGTCTTGATAGCCCGCCGCTAATCCTATGGCAGAAACTCCAAGAACGACTCCACAGGGTCCGGGAAGAGGCATTCTCGACAGCGCGCAACGTATCGTGACCATAATGGTCGGGATGATAGAAACACGTCTGCGCCTGGTCGTCGTCGAACTGGAAGAAGAGAAAGCAAACCTCTTCCAGTTGTTATTGATGGCGTGTATTACCCTGATACTTACCGCCTTCGGCGTAATGGGCTTGCTGGTGGTGCTGTTTATCGCCATCGATCCGGCCCATCGGTTGATGGCGATGGCAATCACCACGGCAGTTGTACTGTTGCTGGCGTTTATTTTAGGTGCCTGGACAATCGGTAAAGCACGTAGTTCAACCTTGCTGAGTGCTTCCCGCAGGCAGCTCAAGATTGATCGCGCATTACTAGAGAAGGAAGAGCTGGAATGAGCAAGCCGGCACCGCAGATAGAAAAAGCCAGGCTAATTCGCAAGATCGAGCGTGAACGCGCCGATCTTGCGATCGCAGCAGATGAATGGCTCGTCTCGACGACCAAACTCGATCAGGTATGGCTTAAAGTTGTCGATGCTCGAAAATATCTGGTTATTGCCTCAAGCGCGGCCGCTATTTACAGCATTCGACATCCAAGTCGGTTAATTCGCTGGTCTAAGAGAGCGTTGAGCATTTGGGGAACGGTTCGACTGTTTCGCAAAACTTTGATCAAAAGCTAAAACTTTGATCAAAAGCTAAAACATTGCCCTCCCCGCATTTTAAATCCTGGCGCACCAAAACTCTCCTGCATGCAAACTCTTAGAGCAGTTAGCTAATAACTCACTGCTCTGAACTATTTCTTATAGTAATTAATTAGTTACCCCTAATCCTTGCACTAAAAACCCTTCAAACTTAATTATCATTCAATTTTTTTGATAGTTAATGACAGTTTTACTTGCTTACAAACTCCGATTTTTCTCCTTATTATCAGCCGCATCAACCGAACGGGCCACGAAACGGATATAAACCGCTCGTGCCTTTTCAAACGAATGCCAAGTTTAAGCCAAATTTTTTGGCCCTTATTAATCGGAGTCTCGAACCATGAACAAAGTACAAAATACCGCCCTGCTGATCGCTCGTATCCTGATGCCAATCCTGTTTATTGTTGCTGGCTGGGGCAAAATGCATGCTTACTCTGCCACTGCGGCTTATATGGCTTCTGCCGGGGTGCCAAGCTTCTTCCTGCCACTGACTATTCTGCTGGAATTCGGCGGCGGTCTGGCGATTATGTTCGGTTTCCTGACTCGCACCACGGCGATTATCACCGCGTTCTTTACTATCCTGACCGCGCTGCTGTTCCACGTGGACTTCTCTGTGCCAGTTAACCAGATGATGTTTATGAAAAACCTGACTATCGCTGGCGGCTATCTGGTACTGTTTGCTTCTGGCCCAGGCGCTTTTAGCCTCGACCGTTTACTGAAAAAGAACTGGTAAGCTATTGCCAGGCACGCTCGGGTAAAGCAGATGACACGCTATACTTGAGTCAGTGAATCATCGACAAACAATATTTAGGGCGATGTGATGACTCACCTCGCCCTTTTTAATTCTATATTTCAAGGTCTTAAAACCCGCCATAGCAATAAATGCACGGGTACAAACAGGAGAGCCACCATGGGGCAGCTGGTCGAAGGAAAATGGCAAGATATCTGGTATGACACAAAGTCTACCGGCGGACATTTTAAACGTTCGACATCGCAGTTTCGAAACTGGATAACTCCAGATGGGCAAGCCGGACCGCACGGTAAAGCCGGCTTCACTGCCGAGAAAGACCGCTACCATCTCTACGTTTCTCTCGCCTGCCCGTGGGCGCACCGAACTTTGGTGATGCGCACGCTTAAAGGGCTGGAGAAGCTAATCACAGTTTCTGTCGTGCATCCTTTAATGCTGGAAAATGGCTGGACCTTCGCCACAGATTTCCCTGCCGCCACTGGCGACACGCTCTATCATCTGAACTATGCCTTTGAGATCTATCTGCGTGCCCAAAATGATTATACCGGCCGCGTAACCGTGCCGATTCTCTGGGACAAGCAGCAGCAAACGATTGTCAGCAACGAATCGGCTGACATTATGCGCATCTTCAACAGTGCTTTTGATGCAGTGGGCGCACGGGCAGGAGATTATTATCCCGACTCTTTACGGGCAAAAATTGATGAGTTGAATGAGTGGATCTATCCGCAAATTAACAACGGCGTGTATAAAGCCGGATTTGCCACCACTCAGCAAGCGTATGACGAATCAGTAGAAGGGGTTTTCTCTGCACTAGAAAAAGCGGAAGCCATTCTGGACAAGCAGCGCTATCTCACTGGTAATCGGTTAACAGAGGCGGATTTGCGACTGTGGACTACGCTGATTCGTTTTGATCCAGTGTATGTCACGCATTTTAAATGCGATCGTTACCGCATCAGCGACTACCCAAATCTTTACGGCTTCCTGCGAGATATCTATCAGCTGCCGGGCATTGCTGAAACCGTCGATCTGGCGCATATCCGCAATCATTACTATCGCAGCCATGCCACCATTAATCCTTACGGCATCATCTCGACCGGACCGGCGCAAGACCTGGATGCCGATCATGGTCGGGATATTCGATTTGGCTCGCAAGAAGATTAACGCGTTGCCAGCAGCTTAGGGATTTCTCGCAAGAACCAGGCCTTGGCTTCGCCCATACTGTCGCGACGCCAGGCCATGATGATATCGGCTTCACGATTGTATTCAGCACTCACGACCCGCAAACGACCTTCGGCGATATCCTTTTCTACCATCGGATAAGGCATGGTCGCCACGCCCAGACCGGCCAACAGCGCGAGACGTTTTTCCGGCAAGCTGCTGACGGTTAAACGCTGCTGCTTGTCTAATAATTGCACGGTGAGTACCGGGCGCTCGCGGGCAGTATCTGCGACGGCAATGCCTCGATACTTCACCCGACTTACTTCTGAAAGTGGCTCGGCTTCAAGATGAATCGGATGATCCGGTGCAGCGACGTAAACGCTCATGATTTTATAAAGCTTGCGGCTGTTGATTTCAGAAGACGAGCGGAAATGCATATCTGGCGCGATAACGATATCCGCACGGCCATTTTCCAGCCTTTCCCACGCGCCCGCCAGCACTTCAGTGATCAACGAGACCTGAGTATTGGCCTTCAAAGCCAGCTTTTCAATCAGCGGAAAAAGTTGCGCAGCCGGGGCCAGAGCCTCGCAGACAATAGTAATATGTGTTTCCCAGCCGCGGGCCAGTGCTTCGGCGTCAACGGTCAGTTTATCGGCGGCTTCCAGCAATACGCGTCCGCGCTCAAGCAGCATTCGGCCAACGTTAGTGAATTTAGTGCGATGCCCGGAACGATCAAATAGCACCACATCCAACTCTTCTTCGAGCTTTTGCATGGTATAACTCAACGCAGAAGGGACGCGCCCGAGTTCATCTGCAGCAGCAGCAAAGCTTCCACGGCGATCGATTGCATCCATAACTCTCAGTGCTTCAAGAGTTAACGCTCGGTCCTTGGCCATTATTTTTCTCTGTCAGTAAATTTGAATATAGCGACCAGATTAACTGGCTAACAATCACGCGTCCAGACGCTTACCATTTATCTATCTATTTTTTTAACTGAGCCAACGGCCATGATTAAGAGCAGAACAGCGCAAGAGTGCGGGAAAGCCGACTTTGGTTGGCTTCAGGCACGTTACACATTTTCCTTTGGACATTATTTTGACCCGACGCTGATGGGCTATGCCTCGCTGCGAGTATTGAATCAGGAAGTGCTGGCTCCCGGTGCCAGTTTCCAGCCACGTACCTATCCACGCGTCGATGTGCTGAACCTGGTATTACAGGGTGATGCCGAGTATCGCGACAGTGAAGGTCATAGCGTGTTGGTGAGCGCAGGTGAAGCCGCCCTGCTCTCGACCCAGCCGAATGTCAGCTACAGCGAACATAACCCGAGCCAGAATAAACCGCTGACCCGCATGCAGTTGTGGCTGGATGCTTGCCCGGAACAAGAAAATCCGTTGATTCAGAAAATTGCGCTCAAAGAGCAACGTCATTTTCTATTGGCTTCACCAAATGGTGAAAACGACAGTCTGCAACTCCGTCAGCAGGTGTGGATCCATCACATTAGTCTTGAGGAAGGCGAAAAGCTGGAGTTTAAGATCAATGGTTCGCGCGCTTATTTGCAATCAATCCATGGGCAAATCGATGTCCAGGGCGGCGACACTCATGCCGAGCAGAATCTTGTCTGCGGCGACGGCGCATTTATCCTTCAGGAACCTATGCTGACCATCACCGCACGCACCGCATTACAGGCACTGTTGATCGACTTACCGGTTTAAATTAAGCCTAATAAGAAGCAAAGCCGCGCCATGCGGGATTAGTATCCTTTATGACGCGGGGTCTTATTCGATGAGTGGAGTTGACCGTTAAGCCGCCTTCCTTTCATAGAGAGGGTCGGGGACGGTCATTCATCTTTCTTTGGCTTTAGAAAAGCAAAACCCCGCGCCATGCAGGATTAGTATCCTTTATGACGCGGGGTCTTATTCGATGAGTGGAGTTGACCGTTAAGCCGGGTTCTGTCGTGGACAGTCATTCATCTAGGCCAGCAATCGCTCACTGGCTCAAGCAGCCTACCCGGGTTCAGTACGGGCCGTACCATGTGAACCCCTATTTGGCCTTGCTCCGGGTGGAGTTTACCGTGCCACGGACTGTTGCCAGCCGCGCGGTGCGCTCTTACCGCACCCTTTCACCCTTACCTGATCCCACTTGCGCGGGCCATCGGCGGTTTGCTCTCTGTTGCACTAGTCGTAGGCTTGCGCCTCCCAGGCGTTACCTGGCACCCTGCCCTATGGAGCCCGGACTTTCCTCCCCTTCATCTGTCTCCCCCGAAAGGGACGGCAATGAAGCGGCGACTGTCTGGTCAACTCCGGCGCGGATTATAGGGGGTTCGCGCGCCGATGTATAGGGCAGATGTGACGATAAGCCAACCTATCGCTTAATCCTTACTCTTCTTCGTCGCCTTCTGTCACTTCCTCGCCCTGCTGGTCGAGCGCATAACGATAAAGCTGATTTTTCTTCACGCCGTGGATTTCAGCAGCCAATGCAGCGGCCTTTTTCAGCGGCAACTCTTTTTGCAGCAGCGCCAGCGTGCGCAGAGCCTCGGCCGGAAGCGCTTCGCTATCAGGAGTATGGCCTTCGACAATTAATACCATCTCGCCGCGCTTGCGAACTTCGTCTTCAAGCACCCAGGCCAGCAGCTCACCCACTGGCGCACCATGAATTGACTCCCAGGTTTTGGTTATCTCGCGCGCCAGCACCACATAACGCTGAGGCCCCCATACGGTGACCATGTCCTGAAGACTTTCCAGCAAACGGTGAGTCGATTCATAAAAAATCATGGTGCGCGTTTCTTCAATCAGAGCCTGAAGAGTGTCTTTTCTTGATTTAGTTTTAGCCGGCAGAAAACCCTCGTAACAAAAACGATCCGACGGCAAACCGGCAGCGCTCAGGGCAGCAATTGCGGCACAGGCTCCCGGCAATGGCACCACGCGAATACCGGCTTCACGGCAGCGACGAACCAGATGATAACCAGGGTCGTTTATCAGCGGCGTTCCAGCATCGGAAACTAACGCAATGCTTTGACCATCCTTGAGTTTTGCCAATAAATGATCGGCTTTCTGTTGCTCGTTATGGTCGTGTAAAGGATACATTTTAGCGCTGATTGCGAAGTGCTGAAGCAGCAGTCCTGTATGACGAGTATCCTCGGCGGCAATCAAATCCACACGGCTCAACACGGCTAAAGCACGCTGTGTGATGTCTCCCAAATTGCCGATTGGAGTCGGTACCACGTACAGCGTTGATGCAGAAATATCTGCTTGATCGTGTTGATTCATTGTTTCATCCGGATTGCCGATTTAATATTGAGCATCTTGAAAAAAACATCACTGGAAACAGCATGCCTTCCTCAACAACTTTTCGTACCCGCACGGGGCGTTTGATCCCTGCAATTATTGTGGCGATGTTACTTGCCAGCTGTTCGAGCCAGGCTCCACAGACTCCGCCGCCAAGCATACAGGATGCTGGGACTGGCAGCGCCGACTACTATTTGCAGCAGGTGCAGCAGAGTAGTGATGATAACAAGGCTAACTGGCAATTACTTGCGATTCGTGCCCTGTTACGTGAAAACCGCGTTCCTGAAGCCGCTACCCAATTCAACCAGTTGCCTCAGCAAGGCCTGAATAATACCCAGCAGACGGAGCAGCAACTGCTTAACGCCGAGTTATTGGTTGCGCAAAAAAATAATCAGTCTGCCAGCGTTGCGCTGAATAAACTCGATGTCGATAACCTTTCTACCGATCAGAAAAGCCGTTATTACACGGCGCTGATCGCTGCAAGCCAAGGCCATACAAGCCTGCCGCTGCTTCGCGCCTATATTGCACAGGAACCACTACTGCAGGGCAAAGCGCATCAGGACAACATTGATGCGACCTGGCTGGCATTGACCCAGCTTTCGGCGCAGGACATCAACGGTATTGTGATTAATGCCAATGAA
This sequence comes from uncultured Gammaproteobacteria bacterium, assembly GCA_963747655.1. Classification (GTDB taxonomy): domain Bacteria; phylum Pseudomonadota; class Gammaproteobacteria; order Enterobacterales; family Enterobacteriaceae; genus Rouxiella. Next base: position 1,037,208 of record CAVVFS010000003.1, read on the forward strand.
AACGTGCTTCAAGGCTGGCTTGATCTGCTTAATCTGTGGCAAACCAACAAACAGGATCCTAACCTGTTGAAAGCTGGTATTCAGGACTGGCAGAAGCGCTATCCTTATAATCCGGCAGCAAAAACCTTGCCGACAGCGTTGAACAACGTCATTAACTTCAAGCCGGGTTCAACAGAAACTATTGCGCTGCTGCTGCCGTTAAGCGGCCCTGCGCAGGTTTATGGCAATGCTATCGAGCAGGGCTTCAACGCGGCGGTAAATGGCCAGGCGAACCCGACAGCTCCGGCTCAACCTGTACAAACTGCTCAGCCTGTGACGGCTCCAACTCAACCGGTAACTGCTCCAGAGGCCGTTACGGCGCCAGCGACCACACCGGCTGACCCTAACGCGGCTGTCAGCACTTCTGCACCGGCTGTGAGTGCAGCACAAGGCACACCGACCGCAACACCTGCTGTTCCTGCTCAAGCCGTTGCGGCACCTGTTGCACAGGCTTCAACGCCATCAATGCCTTCTGCTACGGTGAAAGTTTACGACACCAATAGCCAACCGTTGCCTGCCCTGCTCGCTCAGGCCAAACAGGATGGCGCAACGCTGGTTGTCGGCCCGTTGTTGAAAGATCAGGTAACGTCCCTGACATCAGCACAGACTGCGTTAAACGTGCTCGCGCTTAATCAGCCAGAGAACGAAACCAATAGCCCGAACATCTGCTATTTCGCACTGTCTCCTGAAGATGAAGCGCGCGATGCCGCTCGTCATATCTTTAGCCAACACAAACAAACGCCGCTTATCATGGTGCCACAGGGTGATTTCGGCGATCGTATCGCGCAGGCCTTTGCTGATGAATGGCAAAAGCAAGGCGGCCAAACCGTGTTGAAACAGACGATTGGTTCTTATGCGGATCTGAAGCAGCAAGTCAGCCGTGGTGGGGGGTTGCATCTTAGCGGTACGCCAATCACATTGGCGAATGCCACTCCGGCACAGCCAGGCGGCGTGACTATCGGCGGTATTACTATTCCTTCACCGCCAGGCGATACACAGGACAACACAGGCTCAACGGCTTCTTCGGGCAGCATCGATGCTATTTATATCGTGGCCTCGCAGGATCAGCTGACTCTGATAAAGCCAATGCTTGATTTGTCTATCAATAGTCGCGTAAAACCGTCACTCTATGCCAGCTCGCGCAGTTATCAGGCAGGTGCAGGTCCAGATTACCGTCTGGAAATGGAAGGAATGCAGTTCAGCGATATTCCGTTGCTGGCAGGTTCTAACCCGGCGCTGATGCAGCAAGCCACCACCAAGTTTAATAATGATTATTCTCTGGTGCGACTCTACGCGATGGGTATCGATGCCTATAATCTGGCGAATCATTTTGCGCAAATCCGCCAATTGTCAGGCTTCCAGCTTTCTGGCACTACCGGCAATCTGTCAGCAAACAGTAATTGTGTGATACATCGCCAGCTACCTTGGTTACAATATCATCAGGGAACCTTAGTTCCGGTATCATAATACTCTTTGAATCAATACCCTGAATTCTACTGTCGCAGACGGGCGTTCAATGCCGCTGCGACATTAACGCTAAGGGTATTCGGCACAAGGACGTACAATGAATATCGACAAACCGACTCACCGCCAGATTGGTGCTGACTATGAGGCTCTCGCGAGGCGTTATCTCGAACAGGCGGGCCTCACCTTTGTTGCGGCAAACGTATTCTGCCGCGCCGGTGAGTTGGACCTCATCATGCTTGATAAGCAAACCTGGGTCTTTGTCGAAGTTAAATTTCGTCGCAACGCCAACTTTGGCTGTGCAGCGGCCAGTGTGACATACCCTAAACAGCGGCGCTTGTTGCGTGCTGCGGCCTTCTGGCTTGCGCAACACCATGCAAGCTTTGACACATCATCTTGCCGTTTTGATGTTTTAGCCATCACTGGAAGCCAGATTGAATGGTTGCCAGATGCATTCAATGCGCAAGGATAGTACCAAGATTGATGGACACGCACCGGCGATTGTCCGGCGTGCCAACACATTTGACTGACGAGAAAATAACGTGCTGGAAAGAATCAAAGCCTGCTTTACCGAAAGTATCCAAACTCAGATAGCAGCAGCAGAAGCTCTGCCAGATGCTATCTCAAGAGCAGCAATGACGCTGGTCCAATCGCTGCTAAACGGCAACAAGATCCTTTGCTGCGGGAACGGAACCTCGGCAGCAAACGCCCAGCATTTTGCCGCTTGTCTGATAAATCGCTTTGAGACTGAACGTCCGAGCCTTCCTGCAATCTCACTATCAGCAGACAACGTTGTGTTGACTGCTATTGCCAACGATCGCCTGCACGAAGAAATTTATGCCAAGCAAGTCAGGGCATTAGGCCAGGCTGGCGACGTACTTTTAGCGATTTCGACTCGCGGAAACAGTCGTGATATTGTCAAAGCCGTAGAAGCAGCAGTGACACGGGATATGACCATTGTTGCTCTTACCGGCTATGACGGCGGTGAGCTGGCAGGATTACTGGGTACGCATGACGTTGAGATCCGCATTCCTTCTCATCGAAGCGCACGTATTCAGGAAATGCATATGCTTACCGTTAATTGCCTCTGTGACTTGATAGATAACACGCTATTTCCACACCAGGACGATTAAGGAGATCCAATGAAGGCAAGTTACCTCTTTGCTGTAGTGCTTAGCGCCCTATTGTTACAAGGCTGTGTTGCCGCCGCGGTAGTCGGAGTGGCAGGCGTAGCAACTAAAACGGGAACCGACCCGCGTACCGTGGGCACACAGGTTGATGACACCACATTAGAGGCTCGTGTTTCCAGCGCAATCAACGCCAATCAAGATTTGAAAAAGAAAGCGCGTATTATCGCCACCGCCTATTCCGGCAAAGTATTGCTGACCGGTGAAGCACCAACGGTCGATATGGCAGATAACGCCAAGCAAATCACTATGAAAGTTGATGGCGCAACGGATGTTTATAACGAAATTCGTCTCGGCGCACCGGTAAGCCTGGGCACAGCATCTGCTGATACCTGGATAACGACCAAGGTTCGCTCACAATTGTTAACCAGCGATCAGGTTAAATCTTCCAATGTGAAGGTCACTACTGAGAACGGTGAAGTGTTCTTGTTAGGTCTGGTAACGCAGGAAGAAGGCCAGGCAGCCGCCAAAATTGCAGCCAGCGTCAGCGGTGTTAGCCACGTAACAACGGCATTCACATACGTTAAATAATGATAAAGCCTTAAACTAAACAGCCATCTCTTTATGAGGTGGCTTTTTTTTACCTTACAAATCTTCTCTGCAAATATCCCCTTAAAAAATGATTGCCCTAAATCATTTAGCTTATCTAATGATCTCTATCAGAATCGATATCAAAATAAATCATAGATGTAGGGATGCATCACGTCAGATATTATTGTTCACATAATTCTAACTTGAATCTTGTTCAAGATGTCGATACGGTAACATTCATTACGTAAAGTGAATATGTCACCGAAGATAAGAAACATCTTATAAGCATTGATAAAAGAGGTAATAGAATATGGAACGCAGGAACCTTATAAAATATTTACTATCATTTTTTGGCGGCAGTGCAATTGCCTCTGTATCAGCTGCGGAATTAAAAAATAGACCTTTACCTTCCAATAATAACAATGCTTCTTCACAACTTGAAAATCCGCAGCAAAAAAAAATAAATGAAGATTTTCTCCAGGAAATAAAAGGCCCGCGTGGTGCGTCGATTATTAACCTTCAGCAGGGTGGGAATATACAAAATGCAATTATGTATATTAGCCCAGAAATGTTTGGAGCCATTGGCAATGGTAAAACCGATGACTCAGATGCCATTATTAAAGCAATGATCCATGCAAGAGAAACCGGAATAAATTCCGTTCGTGGGGATGGTATTTATCTCATAGAAAAAGGGATTCCGTGCGAATCAGGCGTGCAAGGCTTTGGTAAAAATATTGTTCGCCGCGGCTTTAAACTTGAATTAAATGTTGTCATCGTCGGCGATCAATTCCCGTCGCTCCCTCGAGACTGGTGGAATGCACAAGGGGCATTCTTTCCGGCAGGTCCGGGATCTGTTGAGAATTTTCATATCCATATTCGAGAGTTTTATGGCAACGATCGCGCGACTTTCTTTAAAGTACAAGGTAATGGATTAAGTACAAGTACCGTTACATGTGATTTTATGCGCGGACACATTATCGGATTTAAAAACTATAAAGACCCGAAATTTCAGTCAACCATGAATGTGATAAGAGGCAATAACTGGCAGGATGGGTATCTGGGAGTGCTTATTGGTGGCAGCGGCGGTGGTTATGGTAATTCTGAATGCCATAATATTCACATATCATGGTGTGCTAACCACAGATATGGGGGCATCTCATTAGTAGACAGATCCCAATATGCCAATATTGTGGGAGGTACATATGACTTTAATGGGAAATGGGCAGCGGTATTAACTTTAGACGTCGATCCTTCACATGATCCCTATAGCGTAGAATTTGGAGACACTATCTCTAACGGCGCCCTGTCGGCAGCAGCATTATCAAGTATTATGCAAGGTAATAATAATGTATGGCAGGTTACAGTCGCTGAGCCATCAGATAAAACAAATGCGTCATCTCAATTTTCGGTCGGGGACAGAGTTACTCATAAAAACTTCAGCGCAAAAATCATTGCAATAACTCTGGCAAGTACTAAAACGGCAATTTATTCAGATATTGTTATTAGCAACAGGAGCGGTGACTTTTCTAAATGCAGAGTAGGCGCTGATTATGTCGGGGGAATATATGGCCATAATTTATTTACAAATGATATCTGGGGGCCAAGTGCAACGCAGAACGCATCCAATATGGCTTATCGTGGCTTAGGTGTTTCTGGAACCCAACAAAGAATGGAGTTCTTTGCGACTCAGTTGAGTGATCAAGTTCCTTTTGCGACAGTCGAAAAGAATGAATTTGGAATTAATAGAGATTTGGTAATGGGCGGTGATGGGGTATTTAAAGGCTCTCGTGTTTCTCAATTTCCATTGAAAAAAGGCGTGGAAACTTATGTAACGACATTTAGCCCTGGAAATGCAGTCTTGAGAAAGAGTTGGTTAGTGTCAATTACATCTAACTTGAGCGGGGTTTCGGGAATAGGGATGATAACTGCAGGCGTAGATGGGTTAGAGATTACTAATATTTCGACTAAATTCGTAGAAATCAACGCTAAAGGATTTGATATTTATATTAGACAAATATCAAATGAAGAAATGAACATTGGTTTTAACTCAATAAGATTATGTTAAAGCCTAAAACCTAAAAGTACTAAACAGGCTCATTAAGGTGAAGCGACTGAATGAGCCTGTATAACATCAGTAACACAGTTCAATGGAATGGTTACCGCTGATGAGCATTGCAGGAAGATAAAGTATGATTTTTGTTAAACATAATACTTTTCCTGACCGTGCAACTTAATCATTTTACAGAATAATTACTTTTACTGTGAAATTAGTAAGTTGCACGCTGTATTAATCGCTCGATTATTTATCTCGTTCGAAGATACAAACCATAAAGTATTTAGCGATGCTAAATGGGAGTGCTCTTTTCTTAAACCGAAGTGCTACAAAAATATCATTCTTGGCCGACTGATATTTAGCCCAATAGGCTATATTTTTTCGGCTGCCTTTCCATCCTCGGCAATGGTACGCCGTCACATCATGGTAAAGACCAAGCTTAAATCCTTTTTTAACAATACGGCAGGAAAGCTCAATATCTTCTTTATACATATAAAAACTACTTTCAAAACCTGGCTTACCATTACTATCCGGAGCATTGAGAAGCACCTGGCCTCTGACTAACATAAATGCACCACAGATGCCTTCTATGCTAGTTATACCTGTAAGTTTATTATCATGCTTCACAGGCTCGTTGGAGCCAATATCATACCAGCGTCCTATAGAGTTACAGCCCAGCCCTACAGAATCGTATAAATCCAGAGAGGCTTTAGTATTAATATCATATCGAATCAAGGGAACAGTAAATGCACCGTAGTTGGCGTTGACAGGTAAATCTGCAACATCTAGCAACTTAACTAAATCTCTCTCTTCAATCTTTGCATCTGGATTAAGATAAAGAACATAGTCATAAAGATGCAAATCACCTAATGCAAGATTGTTTCCCTTAACAAAACCTACATTTTTTTCTTTAATGACTTTCAAAGAAATATTTTCGGGGCACTTTAACTCATCAATATAGGTTGTATCTTTTGAACCCGAATCTACGATACACAAATCAATACTTAAACTTCCTGCAAGCCCATCAATATTCCACTGAAGATGCTTTTCGCTGTTATAAGTAACGATGACTATCAATAATTTCTTTTCTTTCATAAGTTAGGCCTAGTTTTCATTATTCCTTTGTTATTCTTTAGAAAACCCCAGAGTGTTTGATTTTTTTATAATATATCTGAGATTTTGAATCAAAGCTTAATTTTGGTACGAGTGAATACACAGTGATAGCGTAATTACTTATTACGCTATCTTGCAGTGATTACCCTATCATTTGATTATTACGCTATCTTGCACTGCCATCCACATTCGTGGTGGAAGATTCCATAACTATTTGGTTTATTTTTTTGAATTGAGAACAAAAATAAATTATCAGTCCGCCGGATGCACCAAACAAGTACGGGTTGTAGCTGCCACTTAGCGCCCAGAAGAAAAGGAAAAATAGACACCCTAATGGGAGAGTATTTTTATTCTCAAAAAGGATTAGAATCGTGACAATCAGAAGAACATAAGCAGTTGCACCAATATAACCAAGGGTCATTACCATGGACAGCGTTTGAGACTCATAAAGATATTTGGTGCTGCCACCAGAACGTAAAGCATTTGGTATATAATAACCGATCCCGTGTCCGAACAAGGGGGTTTGTTGAACGGAAGTCCATAACGCCTGATTTTGCATAATTCGGACAATATCTGAGGCATCATTAAGATTTTGACTTCCACTACCAAATCGGGAACTAACAACATTGCTTATTGAGTCCCCTAATGGGGTTAAATAAACAACTACCAAGCCAATGACAAAAAAGCTGAAGAACAGTTTTAATTTAGCTTGCAGTTTCATTTCGACAACTATAGACACCCCAATAAATATTATTGACTGAGCCCACATAAGTCTCGAATATGTAAGTAACATTGAAAAACAAATCATGGCAAAAAAGACAAGCCCCATTTTGCTTTTTTTGCTCTCAAAAACTTCCTTAGTATAAAAATAAAGAAAATATGGAACAACTGAGTCAATAGGTATTTGAATTCGCCCTAATGCTGAGTTGTCAACGCCGAGTGTCATCATCTGCAAATCCCAGATCTTAGAAATCGACTCAATGAGGACACCCAGGTTTTGCCCTGTTGCAATAGAGAAGAGTAACAGCAAAATTTTCGCAAGCGCTACAATGATAAAAAATACTTTTACTGTGTTGTAACAAACTCTATTATTAATCGAATCTTTGCTGGCAGAAATTAAAAAGATGGCCACTGTTAGTGATAGTATTATATCCCTACTTTCTCCAACAATCTGATCAAGATCATTACCCATGGTAAAGGAATATAAAACCACCACTGACATGAATATCAGAAATGGGAGTATGCGAGCAAGAAAACTGATAAGCGCTTTTTTACTCGTTACTAAGTAAGCGACTACACTAACCAATACTAATGGATTTCGAAGGAATATTAATAAAACCGTCAACTTTAGAAAAATATTCTTATTTACTTTTATGTTCATAATATTCACGCATTGAGGTAGATGGGTATAAACATATGATTTTGCGCTATGCCTCTCTGTTTAAAACCGACTTTATATGGCGATATAACATTCAAGAAAGACATTTCAGAAGCTATGAGGTGAGATAAATAATCAGTGCTATATATTTGGAAGGAAATACAGAGAGGCTGGGCGTACGTGATTTGTTCCCTAACGTAAACCCAGCCCTGCTGATTATAATATTTGGCGACAGATTATTTTAGTTGACTATTTCATAGTTAACTAAAAGAGGATCTAGCTTTATTTTATTTAAAGATTGCTGAGGTGGGTAAGTGAAATATGTTTTCTTGCTTACCCTGGCTAGAGGAGCATCATCATAATGATCCGTATAAAAGACATCAGGAACAGTGCCTAATTTATCCAACACGCAGTCTTTCTTTTTCTCACCAAAAATCTCAACCATCTTTTTATTAGCAGAGATATAGGTACTTAAAACAATACTGATACCACCAATTTTTTCAGCAAAATGATTGGCATAAATATCTGGTGCTGCTGTTGCAAGGCAAACAGTATCGTTTTTTTGTATATCATTTAGTAAGTTTTTTCTGACGTAATACTTTGCTAAAAAGACAGCATAGTTGCTTCCAACTTTTATCCAGAATGGGCTTTGGTCTTGTTGAATCAGAAGCTTTTCTTTAAAGGTTAGTCGGTCTGTTTTTTTAGTCGCCCTCGATAAAACTAAAAAAAGAATTTTAATAAACTCCTTCAGTTTTAAAGAAATTAAAGGGGCAATAATAGAGATAATGATCCACCCTTTAAAGGTATTAAATGGGATCAGCGTCCCATCCAGGTCATATACTATTTTTTTCATTATTGCCTCTAACATCACTTGCCCAAGGATATCGAATTATCGCCTGTGGATACAGTGTATAGGTAGGTGGTATAACTGGATTTTTAAAAGTTACGTTAAGAGATGCTGTTCTAATTTCCGCATCAGCTTTTATAAATGGGCGAATAAAATCAATGCATTCGGTTAATGTTGCACCACTATCAACAGAATCATCAACCATAAGTATTTTCTTGGCCTCAGAGAAATCCTCTATACTTCCTTTTAAAATTAACAACTCGCTTTTTTTTTCGTTTATTTTTCTATCTTTTTTATTAAAGCAGTATTCGTTAAAATTAAGTTCCAATCTTCTAATTATATTATTAAGCCATTGAGGTAAGTATGGCAACCATACTTCAAGCTTTACTTTCTTTTTTACTTTTGTAAATGGACGTTGTCTCTTAATAATAACTATCTTTTTCTCGTTACCGTACTTCATATTATCAACAACAACCGCACCGCCAGTAGCTATACCAATAACCAGATCAGGCTCATATGACTCAGCAACTTTAAATTTCAGTCTCTCGCAAGCATTCCCAAAATCAGGACCCAATAGGTTTATAACTTTCATGATCACTCTCAAACTTAAGTTTTAATTTATCCAGTGAACCAGCTCACTTATAGCCACTAGTATTATTTAGCTATTATAAGCTTATAAGATAATTATTACTTTGTGATAAATCTTAAATTAGCGCATTGATTTCAGTAGAAAAATTTTAGGCCCAATAATGATTGGGCCTAATTAGTAGAATCAATTAACTTTAATCTTTATCAGAGTAAGAATAAGAATAACCTGAGTAACCATAACCATAGTAGCTGCTGGCTTTTCTCACAATACCATTCAAAATTAATCCCTTAATTTCAACACCGCTCAAAGCAAAACGTCTAATACTGTATTCCATCTCTTTGACAGTATTGCTTTCGAAACGTGCTACTAACAACGAGGTTCCTGCATAGCGGCCAATAACAGCAGCATCAGTTACTGCTAACACAGGCGCGGTATCAACCAAAACAATATCGTAATTTTGAGATGCCCATTCTATAAGCTGTTCAAAGCGAGCATGCATTAACAGCTCAACAGGGTTAGGAGGTATCTGTCCACGAGAGATAAAGTCAAGATTGCTTCCAGATACCTTTTTTATCCCATTCTGAATGGTCGTTTTCCCAGAAAGGATATCCGAGAGTCCATTTTCGATATCGGTATTAAACATCTTGTGCACATAGCCTTTGCGCATATCAGCATCGATTAAAAGCACGCGCTGTTCGCCAGCAGCTAATATAGCCGCCAGGTTAGTACTAATAAAGGTTTTACCTGCTTTAGGACTTGCACCCGATATCATCAATACATTGTTTTTGGCTTCCATCATGGCAAAGTGCAAGCTTGTACGCAGGCCACGAATAGACTCAATTGCTAAGTCAGCTGGATTCTCAAATGCCAGGAAGTGTGTTTTTCCAAGTTTCTGCCTGGAGAACTTCATTCTACCCTGTTGCTGTTTAGTATGATTACCTAACCAGTCGGAATAAGGAATGCTGGCATAAACATTGATACCCAACTCTTCCAGTTGCTCAGGTGATTCAATACCACGACGCATAAAGACTTTCAGTAACACAATACCGACTGATAACACCAAGCCCAGTATAAATCCAACCAGAACGACTAAAACTTTTTTAGGTTTTACCGGGCCAGGTTGGGTTACCGCATCATCAATAATACGCACATTACCAATAGCACTAGATTTGGCGATGCTCAGCTCTTGTTGACGATTCAACAATTGCATATAGATAGCGTGACCAGAATCCACATCACGGCTCAGGCTTAATACCTGTTGCTGTGAGGCTGGCATGCCTGAAATACGGTGAGTTAAGGCCGCTTTTTCATCTTCTAACGTTTTACGCTGCTCAAGCAGAGCTTTATAAGTTGGGTGAGTTTTTGTATAAAGCTGGGAAATTTCTGCTTCACGGAAAGTCAGCTGATTAAGCTGATTGTCCACATTAACAATTTGCTCTAATGCTGATCTAGCCTCAAGCGAGATATCAACGGAGTCAATTTGTCGGCGATAGGCGTTAAGCTTATTCTCTGCGTTATCTAAATCGCTACGTACCTTAGGCAGTTGCTGATTAAGGAATTGCAGGCTTTTAGCATCTTGAGCCGCTTCACGAGAAATATTTTGCGCTAAATAGTTTTCAGTGATGCTATTCAGGATTAATTCAACTTGATCAGGATCTGTCCCTGTAAGAGTCAGATTCAGAATACCTGTAGTATCTTTACCTTGTTCAGCAGGTTTAAAGGCACCTGCCAGAATATTAATTGCGTCTAATCGGGTAAGGTATCTTACGGTAAAACTAGTCCCTACAGGCGCCTCCATCTTATTAACATTAAGTGAAAGCCCCTTGCTCTCAAGCAGCTGACCAACGCTTCCTTGCAGGTTGATGCCTTTACCTGTGAGCTTATAGTTACCCTTGTCCTCGACGGTTAAAGTCAGGACTGGCGTATTACCATCAACACTTTCCAGATAAAGTCTGTTGATAGTCAAAACACCGGGTTTTTCACCTTTTAAACGTGCCCAGCCACGGCCAAAGATTGGGAAATAGTTCTGCGTGATATTCGCTTGCAGATCTAAATCATCGACCGTTTTACCTAAAATCATTCTGGACTGCAGCAAATAGATTTCAGGCCCTGCTGTTGGCTCACCTCCTGGCAACATCTGGCTCAGGCTGTTAATGAGCGCATTGCCCTCTTTTTGCTCCACCTGTACCAAGGCATCGGCCTCGTAAACTGGGGTCGCAAAAGTGGCATAAACAACAGACAATATTATAAAGATGCCGGTAATAGTGAAAATTAATTTCCGGTAATCAAGTAACTCACCAAATAGCCGGCCCAGATCAATTTGGTCTGAGTCCGAGATTTCTGGTTTTTTGGGAATAGCAGAAGACATGCGATAGGTTCCTAAAAATTAACGCCCCAGTTTAACTGCCCAGCTCTGGCAGAGCTTGATTAATGAACTGATATACAAAGTTAAAAGATTCCTGGTTCTGATAACACTGATCCAGGGTCTCTTTTTAATGCAGCCAATAGGTAAATAATGATGTTTTGCCACAAGCTTCCGGAGCTATCGAATAACATTGACTATGGCACTTGCTTATCACCAGAACAGGTTATCCTGACGTCCGCACTCCAATAAATTGTTACCCTTTACGTCCTTCCAATCAAAGGCTGTACTTGCTGACGGTAGATATGGCCATTTCACCCGCCTGCTGACCAACCCATGTCCCAACACCCGCACAGACAATCTGCATTTTCAGCAATAGCTACCGCCACTGCCGTTATTTTGACTTAAACCACTAAACTTCCTGTTGATTTAACTAAATTTTTTCTTAGCAGTCTCAATTGTATTATAAAACTTGCCACACGTAGCTTTAGTGCCGAAAGCTAAAAACGCTGAGAGCAGCAGAGATTGAATAAGAAGAAAATAGTCAAACCTTCATCAGTATAAACAGGGAACCAATAACTATCGGCTATGCACAATGCCCATTAAACACTTTCTTACATAAGTCATAAATAAAGTGGATTTGTTTCGCACGGTGCAATCATTTAGTGGAGGTTAGTTGTCAATTTTATTAATAATTCGACAAATGTAAATCTGTTAACACACAAATTTATGTTTATTCAGCAAAGTGCGAAAATCACTATTACTATAGTAAAAACAGTGAGTTGAGTTAGGCTTCTTAGCACAAGAAATATAAAAAATTAGTTAGCATGGCTCATGAAAGAATGAGGCTAAGTTTATGATTATGTCTCTATTGATGTTTATAGAGTGCCAATCAAAACCCAATAATCTTTATCAACAACAAACCCACGCTACCGCCCTTGGCTCAACAGCTACCAATCTACTGATTAACTTATAGCAACTGCATGAAAGGACTTCACTAAAAAGTGAGTTTTTTTTAACAAAAGGTGCTCAGAACATCCCGCGCCAACCATCCAAATTGCCACAGTCAGGGTACTATTCATACCTGAATGGTCCGTATTTCAAAAAGCAGTAGAGAAAGCCCTCCTGTAAATGTGCAAATTTTGAACAAATATTAGGGGTTGTCTTAATGAATGTACGTTGAATATCTTGAAATATGGAGTTTAACCCACAAGAACTTGTATTTCGAGTTATCTGTCTTAAGTGCATTGGGCGCTGCATATGAAAAGGGATAATTTTTAGCATTACGATGGCAAAAATAACTAATGCACTGTCTTTTATCAAAAAAATTTATTGCTCTTTTGAGAAGGACTACGCGTCAAGATGCCGCTATTTTCATACGTTCTTTATAATTCTCACCTCTTAAAAGGAAAAAGATGAAATCGTGGTTGAAGTCAGAGTTAACCCCTGCTTAAGAATTTTCCTGAAATATCTCTCATCAATGCAGTTTGTGTTCAGTAAGGAACTCATCGCCACCCAGTTGACTCATCTGTCTTAAGATCCACTCCTGGCGTCTTAACACATAGGGCGAAGGTGCATTGACTTTAAACACGTGCGGATTAGGCAATACTGCAGCCAATAATGCAGCCTGGGAGGCCGTTAAACGACTGGCTGGTTTATGGAAGAAATGCTGAGCAGCCTCTTCGACTCCAAAAATGCCGTCACCAAATTCTACAATATTCAGATAAACAGTAAGAATACGACGTTTTGTCCAAACGGTTTCTATTCCGACGGTCAGCCCGGCTTCTAATCCTTTGCGAAAATAACTGCGTCCATCCCACAGAAAGAGATTTTTGGCGGTTTGCTGCGAAATGGTGGAAGCGCCACGGATAGTAGTGTCTTCTTTTTCATTGTTGGAAAGGGCAGATTGAATCGCACCGACATCGAATCCCCAATGCTCTGGGAATTTCTGATCCTCACCCGCCATCACCGCTAACGCCATCGGTGAAGAAATATCATTCATGGATACCCAATCCGAGTGTGCCACATAACCAAAATCGCCACTTAACCAGGCAGAAACCTGTCTTTCAACCATTACGGCTGAGAAAGGCACGGGTAAAAACGAAAAAAGTACAATCCCGGCTAACCAGATACCAAGCAAGGAAATAATAGCTCTTTTTAGCCACAAAAATGGCCTGGAGAATGGGGTCTTTTTTAATGACTTGCGCATTCGATACAATCCCTGACACTTCTGATGAACTTATCAATACCCATATCAACATCACTCCAGAGGCTGTTTGATTAAAATTCAGACAATCAAACAAGGCATCCATCATCAGAAAAAAAAGAATTAATTACGGCACAACATACGGCATCTGCACCCATTGCATCAATGAGTTCCAAATTTTGTGTCATTCTTCCTACCCAACTATACCCAATTGAAATTATTACCACTGCAACTAGTACAGTTGAAAATAACTCAAATCCAATTGATCAGATTTTCTTATGAATTAGCAAATAAAACTGTACGATTATTTATCCTTTAAAGATGATGCAAACCACATATCTTCTACCCGACAAGCAAAAATCTGGCACTTTACGGGATAAATGACATCTAAAAGGAACCGGTCCCTTTTATCTTAGGGAAGTGAATTCCTCTCACATTTTCTTGTAAAACCCGATAAAACTCCCCATAAGGCATTCAAAGCAGCATCTCTTTAAATAAGTCATTTATTACAGTGAGTTGGGATAACCGCCGGGCCATATATTATGCTATAAAAGCACATTTTTTCAGCGTTTATACAAGATATATGGCCCTGAGCATCAGCAAACCTTCTTCAGAATAGCCCACACTTCCTGCCACCTGCACAGGCTGCGCTTGCCATATCTCAAATTTACTGTGATTAACGCTTGAACTTTTACACTGACAAAGATTAATCTACATCACAGTTTTTAATGATTCTCGTAACACGTTGACTGATATTTGTTATGTTGAGTCTCTAAAGTTGTATTACACTTATACATCTGATTAACCAAGGCCTGCGATTAATACCCTAAGTACAACAATACGCGGGTTAACAATTTCCCTGGTGTTGGCGCAGTATTCGCGCACCCCGGCTTAGGCTGGGGTTATTTTTTTTCGGCTTTTGCAGTCCACTCACGCAATGTTTTCACGTCGTTGCGCCATTCCAGCTTTAACTCGTCAATCCAATCCTGAACGTTATCCCACCACGCTGGCAGCGAAGGCGTTTGAATTTGTTGCGCTAGCTGTTGTAAATGTTTGAGTCCCACAGAGCCCGCAGCACCTTTAATTTTATGCCCCTCGTCGGCTATTCCTGCCTGATCCCGCGCGGTCATATTTGAATCCAGCACCTCAAGATAGCCCGGCATCATTTGCTCAAACATTTCAAGGCTTTGATGAATCAATCCAGGCCCGACCAGCTCGATATATTGTTCAAGCATGCCAACATCGAGCAGCTCCTCGTTGCTCTTCACGGGTTTATCCTCAGAGGCAGAAGGCTCATGCTCTGGCTGGTGATCCCAGAACTGCTGAATCATTGCAGTCAGCGCCGGAACTGAAAGTGGCTTACTTAGCACATCATCTATGCCCGCTTCGAGATATTCCCTCTTGTCTTTCAATACGTTGGCCGTCAATGCCACCAGCGGCGGCAGCGACTGACCCGCGTATTTCTCGCGCAATATTCTTGCCACATCAAGGCCCGTCATATCAGGCAGTTGAATATCCAGCAGCACTAAATCAAACTCGTGCGGATCGAACATTTCCAATGCTTCATTGCCGGTCATGGCAACCTCGACGCTGCTACCCAGCTTCTCGAGTACTGAACGCGCCACAATGACGTTAAGTTCGATATCTTCAACCAACAAAATATTCAGCGCAGGCAGTGGCAGGAGATCGTCTGCATCAATCTCTTTTTCAGGCAGGTCCAGCGAAGGTGCGTTGACCGTCAAAGTAAAACAGGAGCCTTGGCCGGGTTCACTACTGACAACAATATCGCCACCCATGCTTTGCGCCAGTCGTTTTGACACCGCCAGCCCGATACCGGTACCGGTTGCCGGTTTACCACCGTTCTGGTCTTTAACCTGATAATACATGGCAAAA
Organism: uncultured Gammaproteobacteria bacterium; assembly: GCA_963747655.1. Lineage (GTDB taxonomy): Bacteria > Pseudomonadota > Gammaproteobacteria > Enterobacterales > Enterobacteriaceae > Rouxiella. The sequence continues at coordinate 1,052,870 of CAVVFS010000003.1, forward strand.
ATTTTGTCCTGCTCGTCCTTAGGGATCCCCATTCCCGAGTCTTGCACCTCAAAGCACAGCTGGTCGTTATCCTCATGATGAACGCGCACCACGATCTCGCCCTGGTGGGTAAATTTCACCGCATTGCCAATCAAATTCCACAGTATCTGGCGCAGGCGCGTGCCGTCGGTGAGTAGGGTATGCGGCAGTGGGATATCTGGCTGCATCACGAATTTCAGCCCTTTCGGCTGCACCAGCAGGCCAGTGAGGTTTTCCAGTTCAGAGAGGAGATCGGTAAAGTTGACCGGATTATTGTCGAGTTGGACTTTGCGACGCTCGAGTTTATCCATTTCAATGATGTCATTGAAAATATTACCCAGCGTAATGGCGCTGACGTGGATAGTTTTCAGATAATTGTGTTGTTCATCGTCGAGTTCGGTATCCAACAGGATACGGCTAAGTCCAACAATGCCATTAAGAGGCGTACGAAGCTCGTGGCTGATCGTTGAGATAAATGTCGTCTTTTCCCTGCTGGCGTTCTCTAAGGCATCCTGATAGCGCTTACGCTCAGTAATATCGCGCCCAAAGCCCATCAAGCCATGACGTTTGCCGATGCGATCGTAGAATGGCACCTTGCGTAATTCGAAGCAGGCTTTGCGCCCGTCGGGATAAACCAGCCACTGTTCGTAGGTCAAAGCCACGTTATGGCGGAAGACTTTTTCGTCGGTTTCAATGACTTTTTCGGCAATATCAGGAGAGTAAACGTCGTTGGGAGTTAAACCTATCAGCTGTGTTTCGCTTAATCCGGTCAGCAATTCCATGGCTCGGTTACAGCCAGAAAACTCTTTATCTTCGTTACGGTAATAGACTAAATCGGGGGAAGCATCGAGGAATGAGCGTAACAGCGCCGACTGCTGACTGAGTTCGATTTGTGCCTGCTCGCGGTGATGCATTTCCAGCTTGAGCTTATCGACCACTGCGAGGCGTGCCTCTTCGGCCTTGATACGGTCAGCAATTTCCTGATTCAGCTGATTAATATTTTCCGTAAGCTGTTCATTAAGCGTTAAATCCCGATGACGCATCTCTTCGAGTTTATCAACCAGGCGTGTCAGGCGCTGGCGAGACTCTTCCAGCTGCTCCACGACGACCGACAGGAAATAAACCGCCCACGGGGTAATAATCAATCCGAAAAATATCGAACGCACGACGTCTATACTTTCTACCTGACCGCGCAACAGCATGGTCACGGCCATCTGCACAATCATCGCCAGTACTACCAACGCCGAGGCCAGCAACAGCGAAAAACGGACCAGCCCGAGTTTGACCATCAGGTCAACGTAGTACTGAGCGAGTAATCTGATTTGCTTCATAGCCTTTCCTTGAGAAAAAATCGTCAATACCCCAACGCGATTGGAATAAAGTAGAGGCAAATGATAACGCAAATAGGGTGAAAAATGACGCAGAGATTATTTCTGGAGAGACATTTAACGTCGTAAAAGATTTCTCTGCACCGCGGATGAACCAGCAATGGTGCAATGATTCAAAATGGTGTTTATTGACTATTATCGGCTCGAAGCTTATAACTAGCGCCCCGCCTGATTTTCCCAAGGCTAAGCCCATAAAGGCTTTTATCTTTTCTTTATTACCGCGTCGTCACTGCCACCCTAAATTGAAAGAATAACTATTCAGTATTACTGCAAATAAAGTCATTCCTGATGCCATGAATAATTCTTATTATCTGGCTCTAATTAGTACATTATTACCATATGATTAAAAACAGCAATAAAGCACATCCAAGGGGTATTTAGCAGAATAAAACGCTGGCAAACTATCCTGCCCCAGCATTGTGAACAGATATGCGCCTTCTGTGACAGTGAGACAGCTCACAGTTCATACCCTCTTCCACACTGTTAATATGGCTACTAAAAAACCATTTTTTCCATTAATTTCATATATTTAAATTGAAAAATGGCTCTTTTGGCAGTGAGCCAACCGATATTTGACCTACCAACGCTTTCTCGCTAAGTTGGAAGTCCGCTGGAAGCACTCTTTATCAGTTAAAAATCGATGAGCAAACAACTCGTCATATTTATGCAGTAATTGAAGACTCCCTCATTAAAACAAGTCATATTCCACTTGTGAGAACCGTCACGAGGGGCTACTGACGGAGGATGTCAGCCTAAACCGCACCATAAGAGTGCGTTAAATGCTGAATCAACCGTTATTACGCTTCCTCGCAGTAGGTGTGAGAGTCTCGCAGAGCCTGGGGAGGTTCCGTTATGTTATATGATGCATCCCATGAGAAGGATAACTGTGGTTTTGGCCTGATCGCCCATATTGAAGGCGAACCAAGCCATAAAGTCGTTCGTACGGCTATCCACGGACTGGCACGTATGCAACACCGTGGCGCAATTCTTTCTGACGGAAAGACTGGCGACGGTTGCGGTCTGTCATTGCAAAAACCAGATCGTTTCTTCCGTATGATCGCCGAAGAGCGCAACTGGCGTCTGGCGAAGAACTATGCGGTTGGCATGATCTTCCTCAACAATGATGAGGAGCGTGCTGCCGAAAGCCGCCGTATCATCGAAGAAGAAATTCTGAATGAAACGCTGTCGGTTGTTGGCTGGCGTGATGTCCCGACGAACCCTGACGTTCTCGGCTCTATCGCCCTGTCTTCTATGCCGCGCATCGAACAGATCTTTATCAATGCGCCTGCCGGTTGGCGTCCGCGTGATATGGAGCGTCGCCTTTATATGGCACGCCGCCGCATTGAAAAACGTATTAGCGAGAGCGAAAATCCAGACAAAGAGTTTTACGTCTGTAGCTTCTCCAACGCGGTGAATATCTATAAAGGCCTGTGCATGCCGATAGACTTGCCGCGCTTTTATCTCGACCTGGCAGACCTGCGTCTGGAATCGGCCATTTGCCTGTTCCATCAGCGCTTCTCTACCAACACCGTTCCACGCTGGCCGCTGGCTCAGCCGTTCCGCTATTTAGCGCACAACGGTGAAATCAACACCATTACGGGTAACCGTCAGTGGGCGCGCGCTCGTGCTTATAAATTCAAAACTCCGCTGATCCCCGATCTGCAGGATGCTTCTCCGTTTGTTAATGAAACCGGCTCTGACTCCAGTTCATTAGACAACATGCTGGAGCTGTTCCTGGCCGGTGGTATGGACCTGCTGCGCGCCATGCGTTTGCTGGTTCCGCCAGCCTGGCAGCAGAACCCGGATATGGACCAGGATCTGCGTGCCTTCTTCGACTTCAACTCCATGCACATGGAGCCGTGGGATGGCCCGGCGGGCATCGTAATGTCCGACGGTCGTTATGCTGCATGTAACCTTGACCGAAATGGCCTGCGCCCTGCGCGCTACGTGATAACCAAAGATAAACTGATCACTTGCGCCTCTGAAGTGGGTATCTGGGATTACCAGCCGGACGAAGTGGTCGAAAAAGGCCGCGTTGGTCCTGGCGAATTGATGGTTATCGACACCCGCAGCGGCAAGATCCACCACTCTGCTGAAACGGACAACGATCTGAAAGGTCGTCATCCTTATAAACAGTGGATGGAAAAGAACGTTCAGCGTTTGGTGCCGTTCGAAGACTTGCCTGACGATCAGGTGGGTAAACGTGAGCTTGATGACACGCTGCTTGAAACCTATCAGAAGCAGTTTGCCTACAGCAGCGAAGAGCTGGATTCAATCCTGCGCGTGCTGGGTGAGAACGGTCAGGAAGCTGTGGGTTCAATGGGCGACGATACGCCATTTGCCGTGTTGTCCAGCCGTCCGCGCATCATTTATGACTATTTCCGTCAGCAGTTTGCGCAGGTTACCAACCCGCCAATCGACCCACTGCGTGAAGCGCACGTGATGTCACTGGCGACCAGCATTGGCCGCGAAATGAACGTGTTCTGCGAAGCTGAAGGTCAGGCGCATCGTCTGAGCTTTAAATCGCCGATCCTGCTTTATTCAGACTTCACGCAGCTAACGACTCTGGACAGCAAATATTATCGCGCCGAGACGCTTGACCTGACTTACGATCCAGCCGAAATGGATATGGAACAGTTTGTTAAGCAGCTGTGTGACGAAGGCGAACGTAAAGTGCGTGAAGGCGCGGTATTGCTGGTGCTGTCTGACCGTAACATCGCGACAAATCGCCTGCCGCTGCCAGCACCAATGGCCGTGGGCGCGCTGCAATATCGCCTGGTTGAGAAGAGCCTGCGCTGCGACGCCAACATTATTGTTGAAACCGCCAGTGCCCGCGACCCACACCACTTTGCCGTGTTGCTCGGCTTCGGTGCGACTGCCGTTTATCCTTATTTAGCCTATGAAACGCTGGCTAAAATGGTCGACGCGAACGTCATCGACAAAAATTACCGTGAAGTGATGCTGAACTATCGTAACGGCATCAATAAAGGTCTGTACAAGATCATGTCCAAAATGGGCATCTCGACGATCGCGTCTTATCGTTGCGCACGCCTGTTTGAAGCCGTCGGTCTGCACAAAGACCTCAGCACTGCCTGTTTCCCTGGCGTGGTTAGCCGCATTGGTGGCGCAAGCTACAGCGATTTCCAGATGGATCTGCAAAACTTGTCCAAACGCGCCTGGCTGAAACGCAAGACGCTGGACAACGGCGGTTTGCTGAAATATATGCATGACGGCGAATATCACGCTTACAACCCTGACGTGGTGCAGACTCTGCAAACGGCAGTCAACAGCGGTGATTACGACGACTATAAAAAGTATGCCAAGCTGGTTAACGAACGCCCGGCTTCCATGCTGCGTGACATGCTGAAAATCACACCGAAAGGCGAGCCAATCCCGGTGGATCAGGTTGAACCGGCTGAAGGCCTGTTTACCCGTTTCGACTCGGCGGCAATGTCTATCGGCGCTCTGAGCCCGGAAGCTCACGAATCACTGGCTGAGGCAATGAACAGCATCGGCGGTCGTTCCAATTCCGGTGAAGGCGGTGAAGATCCAGCGCGTTACGGCACCAATAAAGTTTCACGCATCAAACAGGTTGCTTCTGGTCGCTTCGGTGTAACTCCGGCTTATTTGGTCAATGCCGACGTTATTCAGATCAAAGTGGCTCAGGGTGCAAAACCGGGCGAAGGCGGTCAGCTGCCGGGTGACAAGGTGACTCCTTATATCGCCAAGCTGCGTTATTCCGTCCCTGGCGTGACCCTGATTTCACCTCCGCCACACCACGATATTTATTCTATCGAGGACCTGGCGCAGCTGATTTTCGACCTGAAACAGGTAAACCCGAAAGCGATGATTTCCGTCAAGCTGGTTTCCGAGCCGGGTGTGGGTACCATCGCGACCGGTGTGGCAAAAGCTTATGCTGACCTGATCACAATTTCTGGCTACGACGGCGGTACAGGCGCAAGCCCGCTGACGTCAGTAAAATATGCCGGTAGCCCTTGGGAGCTGGGTCTGGTTGAGACTCAACAGGCACTGGTTGCCAACGGCCTGCGTCACAAGATCCGTCTGCAAGTTGATGGCGGCTTGAAAACGGGTGCAGACATTATTAAAGCGGCTATCCTCGGCGCTGAAAGCTTCGGCTTTGGTACTGGCCCAATGGTGGCGCTGGGTTGTAAATACCTGCGTATTTGCCACCTGAACAACTGCGCAACCGGTGTAGCAACTCAGGACGAAAAACTGCGTCGCAACCATTATCACGGCTTGCCTGAGCGCGTAGTGAACTACTTCAAGTTCATTACTCAGGAAACTCGCGAGATCATGGCTGAGCTGGGCGTGAGTCAGCTGATTGACCTGATTGGCCGTACTGATCTGCTGGTTGAGCTGGACGGCTTTACCGCGAAACAGAACAAACTGGACCTGTCTCCTCTGCTGGTCACTGCTACCCCGCATCCGGGCAAAGCGGTTTACTGCACCGAGAGCAACCCGGCCTTCGATAAAGGCCAGTTGAACAAAGACATTCTGGAACAGGCTGCGCCGCACATTGAAGCCAAGCAGAGCAAGGCGTTCTACTTTGATATTCGTAACACCGACCGTTCTGTAGGCGCGCTGCTGTCAGGTGCTATTGCCGAGAAACACGGCGATCAGGGGATGTCAGCGGATCCAGTGCGCATCAACTTTAACGGCACTGCTGGCCAGAGCTTCGGCGTATGGAACGCAGGTGGCGTTGACTTGATGCTGACTGGCGACGCGAATGACTACGTCGGTAAAGGCATGGCCGGTGGCCGCATCGCTATCCGTCCTCCAATCGGCTCGGCGTTCCGTAGCCACGAAGCCAGCATTGTCGGCAACACCTGTCTGTACGGCGCAACCGGCGGCAAGATGTTTGCAGCAGGCCGTGCGGGCGAGCGTTTCGCAGTACGTAACTCTGGCGCGATTACCGTGGTTGAAGGTATCGGCGATAACGGTTGTGAATACATGACCGGCGGGATCGTCTGCGTATTGGGTCGTACCGGCGTTAACTTCGGCGCAGGCATGACCGGTGGTTTCGCTTATGTTCTCGACGAAGACGGCGAGTTCCGTAAGCGCGTTAACCCTGAGTTGGTCGAAGTGCTCGAGGTTGACGATCTGGCTATCCATGAAGAGCACCTGCGTGGTTTGATTACCGAACACGTTCAGCTGACCGCGTCGACCCGTGGTGAAGAGATTTTGGCGAACTGGCCTGAATGGGCGCCTAAATTTGCCCTGGTAAAACCAAAGTCCAGTGATGTTAAAGCATTGTTGGGTCACCGTAGTCGTTCCGCAGCTGAGCTGCGGGTACAAGCGCAGTAAGAGGTTAAGATGAGTCAAAACGTTTATCAATTTGTCGACTTACAGCGCGTTGATCCGCCAAAGAAACCGCTTAAGATCCGTAAAATTGAGTTTGTCGAAATTTACGAGCCGTTCTCGGCAACGCAGGCTGCATCACAGGCGGACCGCTGTCTGTCTTGTGGTAACCCTTATTGCGAATGGAAATGTCCGGTCCATAACTACATCCCTAACTGGCTGAAACTGGCCAATGAGGGTCGTATCATGGAAGCGGCAGACCTTGCACACCAGACTAACAGTCTGCCAGAAGTCTGCGGGCGCGTTTGCCCGCAGGATCGCCTGTGTGAAGGTTCTTGTACGCTGAACGACGAGTTTGGTGCAGTGACCATCGGTAATATCGAGCGTTATATCAATGATAAAGCGATCGAAATGGGCTGGCGTCCTGATATGTCTCACGTGCATCCTACCGGAAAGCGCGTGGCGATTATCGGCGCAGGGCCGGCAGGTTTGGCCTGTGCCGACGTGCTGACCCGTAACGGTGTGAAGGCGGTGGTCTACGATCGCCATCCAGAAATCGGCGGTTTGCTGACCTTCGGTATTCCATCGTTCAAGCTGGAAAAATCCGTGATGACCACGCGTCGCGAAATCTTCACCGAGATGGGTATCGAGTTCAAACTCAATACCGAAGTCGGTAAAGACGTGACCATGGACGCACTGCTGGAAGAATATGACGCCGTATTCCTTGGCGTGGGGACTTATCAGTCCATGCGCGGTGGTTTGGAAAATGAAGATGCGCCGGGCGTATTCGATGCCCTGCCGTTCCTGATTGCCAACACCAAGCAGTTGATGAACTTCGAAGCTCAGGCAGACGAGCCTTACATCAGCATGGAGCACAAGCGCGTTGTGGTTCTCGGCGGGGGTGATACCGCGATGGACTGCGTGCGTACCTCGATTCGTCAGGGCGCGACCGAAGTGACCTGTGCGTATCGTCGTGACGAAGAAAACATGCCGGGTTCACGTCGTGAAGTGAAGAATGCACGCGAAGAAGGCGTTGAATTTAAATTCAACCTGCAACCGCTGAGCATTGTTCTGAACGATTCAGGTCGCGTGGCCGGTGTCAGAATGGCGCGTACCGAACTGGGCGCACCCGATGCTCAAGGCCGTCGTCGTGCAGAAATCGTTGCCGGTTCCGAGCACGTGATGGATGCCGATGCCGTAGTTATGGCGTTTGGATTCCGTCCGCATAAAATGGAATGGCTGGCCGCTCACGATGTTGCACTGGATAACCAGGGCCGTATCGTAGCACCAGAAAGCAGCGATAACGCATTCCAGACCAGCAACCCGAAAATCTTCGCCGGTGGCGATGCGGTTCGCGGTTCAGATCTGGTGGTCACGGCAATTGCAGAAGGTCGTAAAGCCGCTGACGGCATTATGTGCTTCCTTGAAGTCTAAGACTTTCAGTCTGTAGAAACTAAACTTCCAGGCAGTAGAAATAGAAAGAGACCGCAATGCGGTCTCTTTTTTTATGCTCTGAACTCATCACATCGCGTGCAGTTATTATTTAACGACACGCAGCGATGGACGCCCACCGCGAGGCGGCGTAGGTGGCTCATCATCACCGTCTTCAGCGTTATCAGGCAAATCGCCATCAATTACTGACATAGTCGGCTCAATGTTTTGCTCTTCTAAATGTTCAAACTCGCCTTCGCCATCAAGGCCCGGCTCAGGTTCAAACATTGTGCCTGCACCGTTCTCACGAGCGTAGATAGCCAATACCGCAGCGATAGGCACGAAGACCTCACGCGGAACGCCACCAAAACGTGCGTTAAAACGAACATCGGCGTTGCCAAGCTCAAGACTGCCAACCGCACGCGGAGCAATATTGAGAACGATTTGCCCATCACGAGCAAATTCCATTGGCACGTTCACACCCGGCTGGGTGACGTCGACCACCAGATGCGGCGTCAGCTGGTTGTCGAGCAACCAATCATAAAACGCGCGCAGCAGGAAGGGACGGCGAGGAGACATCTCTGTCATCTCCATAACTTAACCTCGGGCACCGTTCAGGCGCATTTCACGCTCTGGCTCAGTCAAAGACGCCAGGAATGCATCACGTTCGAATACGCGAGTCATATAGCCTTTAAGCTCTTTAGAACCGGCACCAGACAGCTCAATGCCCAATTCAGGCAAGCGCCACAGCAGCGGAGCCAGGTAGCAATCGACCAGGCTAAATTCTTCGCTTTTGAAGTAAGGCATGTAAGAGAAGATTGGCGCGATAGCCAGCAGCTCTTCACGCAATTGCTTGCGCGCAGCATCGGCTTCGATAGCAGAACCCTGCTCGATTTGACGCAGCAGAGAATACCAGTCGTTTTCAATGCGGTGCATCATCAGACGGCTCTCACCACGTGCAACCGGATAAACCGGCATCAGCGGTGGGTGCGGGAAACGCTCATCAAGGTATTCCATGATGATGCGGGATTCGAAAAGGGTCAGCTCACGATCGACCAACGTAGGCACAGTGCGGTACGGGTTGAGGTCAATAAGGTCCTGTGGCAGGTGATCCATCTCTACCTGCTCTATCTCGACACTCACACCTTTTTCCGCCAGTACGATACGTACTTGATGGCTAAAAATGTCGGTCGGGCCAGAAAACAGCGTCATCACCGAACGTTTGTTGGCAGCGACAGCCATGAAAACCTCCAAGTTTATCTAGAATTATACTGCGAATAGCCACTATCAGGCTGCTATCCTGAATAATCGTGCCCATCGTAGTTCGGGCACATCTCACCTGTTGTAACCCACAGTTTCGTAGATAAGCCAAAGCGGGGAAACACAGCCGGCAAGTGCAGCAAGGTTCACGGCTCGGCGAACAGGCGCAAAAGTGTGTGATAGTTTACCAGATTTTGCTCGTTCTGTGGGGATGTCGGATACGATTTCGTATGGAAATGTGTTTGAGTTAAGAATTAACAGCGAGAAACCGCGGTTTTGACGGCCTTTTTAGACGTTTTAAATAATGAAATTGAAGTGTGCAGACGAAAAAAAACCCGGCACAAGACCGGGTTTTTGTAGCGTAATGCCTGGATGGAACCGAAATTCCAACCCTCTGCCGAAGCAGGAGGCAAATTAACGCTTGGAGAACTGAGGACGACGACGTGCTTTACGCAGACCGACTTTCTTACGTTCAACCTGACGAGCATCGCGAGTAACGAAGCCTGCTTTACGCAGTTCGCCACGCAGAGTTTCGTCATATTCCATCAGTGCACGGGTGATACCGTGACGGATAGCACCAGCTTGACCAGAAATACCACCACCTTTAACAGTGATGTACAGGTCAAATTTGGTAACCATGTCGACCAGTTCCAGAGGTTGACGAACTACCATGCGGGCAGTTTCACGACCAAAGTACTGTTCCAGGCTACGCTGGTTGATTACGATGTTACCGCTACCCGGTTTGATGAAAACGCGAGCTGCGGAGCTTTTGCGGCGACCAGTGCCGTAGTATTGATTTTCAGCCATTGCCTATAATCCCGATTAAATGTCAAGAACTTGCGGTTGCTGTGCCGCATGAGTGTGCTCATTGCCCGCGTAAACTTTAAGTTTACGGTACATTGCACGACCCAACGGACCCTTCGGCAGCATGCCTTTAACCGCGAGCTCAATCACACGCTCAGGACGGCGAGCAATCATCTCTTCAAAGGTCGCTTGTTTGATACCACCGATGTGGCCGGTGTGATGGTAATAAATCTTGTCGTTACGCTTGTTGCCGGTTACAGCAACTTTTTCTGCGTTCAGAACGATGATGTAATCACCAGTATCAACGTGCGGAGTGTATTCCGCTTTATGCTTGCCACGCAGACGGCGAGCCAGTTCAGTGGCCAGGCGACCTAAGGTCTTGCCGCTTGCGTCAACTACGAACCAGTCACGCTGTACTGTTTCCGGTTTAGCTGTAAAAGTTTTCATTAAAAGCTTACCCAATTTAAGTTACACGTTGGCGAACACCCAAACGCCTATATGTTTTATAAACTACATTTTTTCAAACACAGTTTACAAAATAAGTATTGGAGGTTCACACGACCATCAGTCCAGCAAACCTACCCCTTCGAATAGCCATTGCCGGCACTATAAAGTTTCGGGAAAAAAACTTTGTTGTAACGTGGGGTCGCAAGATTATAGAGAAGTCCCCAACAAAAATCGAACCCTTTTTTGGAAAAAAGTGAAGTTTTTTGCTTTGCCCATTGTAGCGAAGATGAACACTTATTGCGCATTATTTCGCCAGCCACAAAGTTAGCCAAACTCAAGGCAGATGCTCACGGGCGAGATACTCTTCACTTTGCATTTCCTGCAAACGCGACAGACAGCGCTGGTATTCAAACTTCAGCCGATCACCGCGATAAATTTCAAACATCGGCACTTCAGCCGAGACAACCAGCTTGACGTGGCGCTCGTAGAATTCATCCACCAGTGCCAGGAAACGGCGTGCGGCATTTTCCTGATCGGCATTCATCACCGGCACATTGTGTAGCAACACGCTGTGATAAAGTTTTGATAGCGCGATGTAGTCGAGTTGGCTACGCGCCTCTTCACATAAGGTATGGAAATCTACGGCCAGCACGCCGTCGGCGGCAGCAATCGCCTTGAGCGGACGATGATTTACCTGCAGCTCTTTCGGCTCACCGGATTTCCCCGCCAGCTTGCCAAACATTTGCTGCATCGGCGCGCTGAGGTCATTCAGGGTCTGTCCAGACTCCGGCGTCAGCCACAGATTGGCCTGCGTTAGCGTGCGTAAACGATAATCAATGCCCGCATCGACGTTCATCACGTCACAGTATTGATTGATAAGCGCGATGGCGGGCAAGAAACGCGCGCGCTGCAATCCGTTACGATAAAGATTGTCCGGCGGAATATTCGAAGTCGCGACTAACGTAATGCCGCGGGCAAACAACGCCTGCAACAGTGTCGCCAGCAGCATGGCATCGGTGATATCGGATACAAAAAATTCATCGAAACACAGGACATCGGTTTCTTGCTTGAAACGATCGGCGATAAGCTCCAGCGGATCGGAATGGCCTTGCAGCTCGGTCAGCTCTTCGTGCACCCGCAGCATAAAGCGGTGGAAGTGCAGACGCATTTTGCGATCGCCCGGCAAGCTATGGAAAAACATATCCATCAACCAGGTTTTGCCACGCCCTACGCCGCCCCACATATAGAGTCCCTGCACCGGGCGAATGGACGTTTTGCCTGAATTCTTTTTAAAAAGCTTGCCTAACCAGCCACCGCTTTCGGGCAATTCTGCTGGTTTTTTTGCTACCAATTCCTGATAAATAGCATCAAGACGGGTCACCGCTTGCTTTTGAACTGCATCCGGTTGGAACTCTCCGGCATCAAGTGCAGTCTGATAAGAGGCTAAAGGTGTTTTTAATTGCATGATAATGAACGTCCCTGAGAAAATATTTTCAGTTATTCATGGCGATGTTTTCATGACGTTTAACGCAGATTTTTCCGCAATTTCGGCTCTTTTACCGCACTTGGCGGATCAGACGAGACGCCAGAGCGCTGTGAAAGTTACCACAGGATTCCACTAACCCAAGGTTAACGGTTATAGTGGTTATCTGTTTGACGTAAAGCTTGCCATGTAAAAGTTTTGTTTAAAAAGATTGGTAAGAAAGTTACGCCAAAAAGCCCTACAGGACAATGTTGTCAATAATAGGAGTTATTATGACCTGGGAGTACGCGCTCATTGGATTAGTGGTCGGTATCGTCATCGGGGCGGTAGCGATGCGCTTTGGCAATCGTAAATTACGCGATCAGCAAGTGATGCAGAACGAGATAGACAAGAGTAAAGCCGAGCTGGAAGAGTACCGTCAGGAGCTGGTTGGGCACTTTGCCCGCAGCGCCGAGTTACTCGATACTATGGCGACAGATTACCGTCAGCTGTATCAGCACATGGCGAAAAGCTCTAATAACCTGTTACCGGATCAACCTTTGCAGGACAACCCGTTCAACTATCGTTTGACTGGCTCTGAAGCCGATAACGATCAGGCACCGGTTGAAATGCCTCGCGATTACTCCGACGGTGCTTCTGGCCTGTTGCGCACTGGCGAACGCCCTGTTCGCAAATAAACAGCATCGAGCCAGTGGCATCCGTCACTGGCTATTTTGGCACGCCATCTGTAGTCATTCCCGGAGTGTGATCCAATGAAAAAATCATTTCTACTCAGTGCGCTGGCTATCAGCCTTGGATTAAGCCTCTCTTCTTTTCAGATAGCTAATGCCGCCCTGCCCGTTGCTGTAGCAGGACAAGCTTTACCCAGCCTGGCTCCGATGCTGCAAAAAGTGTTGCCGGGCGTGGTCAGCGTGCACGTAACAGGGACTCTGCCAGCAGGTGCACAGGCACCTCAGGGGCCTCAGTCTTCACCCGTTCCTCCTCAATTTAAATTCTTTTTTGGTCCACAGGGTTCAGGCCAGCCACAGGCCGGTCAGGCATTTGAAGCTCTGGGATCGGGCGTTATCATCGATGCCGCCAAAGGCTACGTGCTGACCAACAACCACGTTGTCAGCAACGCCGATAAAATTACCGTAGAAATTAATGATGGTCGTGAATACAGCGCTAAGGTGATCGGCAAAGACGATCAGTCCGACATCGCCATCATTCAGCTGAAAGATGCTAAAAATCTGACCCAAATTCCAATGGCCGATTCCGATAAACTGCGCGTCGGCGATTTTGCGGTGGCGGTCGGTAACCCATTCGGTTTGGGGCAAACGGTGACCTCGGGCATTATTTCCGCACTGGGTCGCAGCGGCCTAAATCTGGAAGGGCTGGAAAACTTTATCCAGACTGACGCCTCTATTAACCGCGGCAACTCAGGCGGCGCCCTGCTTAATCTCAACGGCGAACTGATTGGCATTAATACCGCCATCCTGTCCTCTCAGGGCGGCAGTATGGGGATCGGCTTTGCTATCCCGATTAATATGGCGAGAAATCTCAGTAAGCAGCTGATTGAGTCTGGCAAAGTAAAACGCGGCCTGCTGGGTATTCTGGGCAGCGAGATGACCCCAGACTTGGCTAAAGCCTTTAAGCTCGACAACCAGCGTGGCGCTTTTGTTAATCAGGTTCTGCCAGATTCTGGAGCAGCCAAAGCCGGTATTAAATCTGGAGATGTCGTGGTGTCTCTCGATGGCCAGACGCTGAGCAGCTTTGCTGAATTGCGTGCCAAAGTCGGCTCACTCGGGCCGGGCGTGGTCGTGAAACTGGGTATTCTACGCGGCGGCAAGGCGATGGATGTCAACGTCACGCTAGGCGCCAGCCCTGAAGTTGCTGTCTCGCTGGACACCATTAATCCGGCGCTAACCGGTGCAACGCTAAGCAACGTTGACACTAAAGATGGCAAAGGCGTGCTGGTTACCGACGTGGTGAAAGGCTCGGCGGCGGATCAGGTTGGATTCCAGGCGGGCGACGTTATTGTGGCCGTGAACCGGGAAGCTCTCAACAATCTTGATGCCTTCCGTAAAGTGCTGGAAAGCAAACCAGACTTGATTGCCCTCAGCATTATGCGTAAAGGACAGAGTATTTATTTGTTGATGCCGTAACATAAATTGGGCGTAGTGTCTGCTACGCTCAATAAAGTCATGCTATTCTTCCTAGACATTTTCTCACGACCCCGAAAACCTCATGTTTGTTAAGCTATTGCGATCCGCGCTTATCGGCCTAATCGTTGCCGCCATTTTGCTGGCCGTCATACCCAGGCTGCGCAAAACCATCGTCGAACCGATTTTTGAGCATGATTTCAGCCATCGCAGTGAAGAACCTGCAAGTTATAACGAAGGAGTTCGCCTTGCTGCGCCTGCGGTTGTGAACGTTTACAACCGTAATATGGGCGATTCTTCGCAAAACGAGTTGCAGATCCGTACCCTGGGTTCAGGCGTTATCATGAATGACAATGGGTACATCCTGACTAACAAGCACGTCATTAATAATGCCGATCAAATCATTGTCGCCTTACAGGATGGACGTGTTTTTGACGCCTTGCTGATTGGCTCGGACAGCCTGACTGATTTGGCGGTGCTTAAAATTAATGCCACAAATCTGCCGGTGATCCCAATTAACGCCAAGCGTGTACCTCGCGTTGGCGACATCGTCATGGCCATTGGTAATCCATTTAATATTGGGCAGACCGTGACTCAGGGCATTATCAGCGCCACCGGTCGTATTGGCCTCAGCCCTTCCGGACGCCAGAACTTCTTACAAACCGATGCGGCGATTAACCAGGGTAACTCCGGCGGTGCGCTGGTGAATTCACTGGGTGAGCTGGTCGGAATCAATACTTTGTCGTTTGACCAGAATAAAGATGGTCCGACGCCAGAGGGCATCGGCTTTGCGATTCCTACTGCGTTGGCGACCAAGGTTATGGGCAAGCTTATCCGCGATGGTCGGGTTATTCGTGGCTATATTGGTATTACAGGCCGCGAAGCCTCTCCTCTGCATGGCCCAGCCGTCAGCGTCGATCATCTGCAAGGCATTGTGGTGAGCGAAGTTACACCGAACGGCCCAGCGGCTAATGCCGGTATGCAGGTGGAAGACGTTATTGTCAGCGTTAACAATCGCCCTGCTATATCTGTGATTGAAACCATGGACCAGGTTGCAGAAGTCCGTCCAGGCTCGGTTATCCCGGTGGTTATCAACCGCAATGGCAAACAGATTACGCTACAGGTCACTGTGCAGGAGTACCCTGAACACTAAGCCTGAGAGCACCAAGCCTGAGAGGACCAACAGTGCCCCGAGAGCATTAAATAGAGGGCACTAAGCCACGATATTTTCTCAGGCAAAGACCATTAAAAAAGCCGGCAAGGTTTCCCCTGTCGGCTTTTTTTATCTTTAACGGCTAGCGTTAACTCATTGCGTTAAAGAGGAGCGTTGCGCGTTATTCTGCGCCACTCACACGTTCAATCTTGGCACCCAGCAGACGCAGTTTATCTTCAATACGCTCGTAACCACGGTCGATGTGATAAATGCGATCAACGATAGTCACGCCTTCTGCAATACAACCTGCCAGAACCAGGCTGGCCGAAGCACGCAGGTCGGTTGCCATCACCTGTGCGCCCGACAGTTTTTCAACGCCGTGGCAAATCAGAGTGTGACTTTCGATTTCAGCATGTGCGCCCATACGGATAAGCTCAGGCACGTGCATAAAGCGGTTTTCGAAGATGGTCTCGGTGATAACACCCGTCCCTTCTGCCACCAGATTAAGCAGGCTGAACTGAGCTTGCATATCGGTCGGGAAACCTGGATGTGGCGCGGTACGCAGGGTAACGGCTTTAGCGCGTTTACCGTGCATATCCAGGCTAATCCAGTCTTCGCCCGTTTCGATATCAGCACCCGCTTCACGCAGCTTGGACAATACCGCATCCAGAGTATCTGGACGAGTTTCACGGCAAACAACTTTACCGCCTGAAATCGCTGCGGCGACCAGGAAGGTGCCGGTTTCGATACGGTCTGGCACGATACGGTGAACGCCGCCGCCGAGGCGAGCAACGCCTTCGATGGTGATTTTATCGGTGCCTGCGCCAGTAATTTTAGCGCCAATCGCGTTGAGGAATACCGCGGTGTCAGCAATTTCTGGCTCACGCGCTGCATTTTCAATCACAGTCGTGCCTTCAGCCAGCGTTGCCGCCGTCATGATAGTAATCGTCGCGCCCACGCTGACTTTATCCATCACGATATGAGCACCTTTAAGGCGTCCATCAACGGTCGCTTTAACATAGCCTTCTTCCAGCACGATTTTCGCACCAAGCTGTTCAAGGCCGGTAATGTGTAAATCGACCGGACGTGCACCGATGGCACAGCCGCCTGGCAGGGAAACTTCACCATGACCAAAGCGAGCAACCAGAGGACCCAGCGCCCAAATAGAGGCACGCATGGTTTTCACCAGGTCGTATGGCGCACGAAACTCATTAACACCGCTCGCATCAACCCATACAGAACCATTACGCTCGATTTTAGTACCCAGCTGATTCAGAAGTTTGATGGTGGTATCGATGTCTTTCAAAAGCGGGACATTCTGCAGTTCTACCGGTTCTTCAGCGAGCAATGCGGCGAACAAAATAGGCAGTGCGGCGTTTTTCGCACCCGAAATCGTGACTTCTCCACTCAGGCGGGTTCCGCCCTGTACACGAAACTTATCCATTATTGCTCTCTTATCTGTTATCAAAATTCTTTAGGTATAACAAAATGGCCGGCAGCAACGCGTGCCCGTCATCCTTAAAAACCGTTGAGCTTGCGATCGCGCTTCCACTCTTCCGGGGTATAAGCCTTGATAGAGAGAGCATGGATGCGGTTATCAGCAATGTATTCCATCAGCGGAGCATAAACTGTCTGCTGCTTTTTAACACGACTCATGCCGTCAAACATTGCGCTAACCACGATCGCCTGAAAATGACTGCCGTCGCCGGTTACGTGTGCTTCGTCGAGAGCCAGGGCGGCCATCAGCACGTTTTGAATTTCTGTAGTTTCCATAAAACCCGTTTAATCTTTAATCGTATGGGAAGTAATAACCGAACATATTATAGGGATCCGGCCAACTCTTAAACCATCAAAAAGCCCCTGCATGAGAGTTTCAGACAGGGGCCCTGTTTTGAATAGCGATTTATTGCAGATAATCTTCTGCAAGGAAATGGCTAACTCTCCGATTCGAGAGGAATTATTTCCTGCAAATTGTATAACTCGATCAATGTACGCAAACGATCGGTAATACCAGAAATCTTCAACTCAACGCCGTGCTTGCCCGCTAAATCACGCAGGTGCACCAGTAACGCCAGACCTGAGGAGTCAACGCGCTCAAGCTGAGCAACGTCAACGCAGGTTATGCCTTTAAGAAGACTTTCGCGCTGATCCCAAATAGGGAGCAGTGTTTCACGGTCCAGGCAGCCACTAAGGATCAGGCATTGCTGCAATGATTCAAAGTGCAGTGCGTTACTCATTTATTGTTTTTCTGCAGGGTGATTGGCGTCGCTGCAGCAGTTTGCAGACGCGCAGTCAGGCCATCAATGCCTTTCTGACGCAGGATGTCTGCCCACTCGTTTTGCTTGGTGCTGATCATGCTAACGCCTTCGGCGATCATGTCATAAGCCTGCCAATCGCCAGTACGGCTGTTTTTACGCCATTGGAAATCAAGACGAATAGGAGGACGGCCACCTGCATCGGTAATGGTCACACGGATTGCAACAATATCGGTGCCTGATGCAATAGTCTGTGCCGGTTCTACCTGGTAAGACTGGTTAGTGTACATTGCCAGCGCCTGGCCATAAGCCTGCTCCAGGTATTGGCTGAACGCAGTGAAGTAAGCCTGACGTTGAGCGTCGGTCGCCGTATTGTAGTAGCGGCCCAATACCAGCGCACCCGCATATTTCACCTGTACATAAGGCAGTAGCTGTTCACGCACTACGGTACGCAAATAGTTTGGATCCTTTTGAATCTGCGGCTGATCAGCCTTCAGGGCGGTAAAGGTCGCGTTGGCGGCGGCATTCATTTCGCTGTAAGGATTAGTTTTGTCCACCGCAGCAGCCGCATTGGCAGCCAGGGGTGCGATCATCAGTAAAGCAACCACCATTAAACGTTTAAACATAGAAATTCCTCTTAATTACCTTTAGCTGCAGGTGCAGATGGAGCAGGCGCATTTTCTGGTGCGGCACTGTCCGGCGTGGCTGCAGAATCACCCGATTTAGCGGCGCTGTTATTGCCATTGCCGCTTTTGTAAAGGAACTGGCCGATCAAGTCTTCCAGAACCAAAGCCGATTTCGTGTCCTGAATGGTGCCGCCATTTTTAAGAATAGTGGTGCCCATATCTGGATCCTGGAAGCCCACATTCAGCGCCAGGAACTGTTCACCCAGTAGGCCTGATGTGCGCACAGCCAGAGAACTGCTATCAGGGATCTGGTTGTATTTATCGTCGATATCCATTGCAACGCGTGGAGAAAGATTTTTATCCAGCGTAATCTTCTTGATACGTCCAATGACTACGCCGCCAATCTTGACCGGTGAATCCACTTTCAATCCGCCGATATTATCAAAATCAGCATAAATACGATAAGTCGGATCAGAGCCAATAGATTGAATATTCGCTACTTTCAGACAAATGAACAATACGGCAAATAATGCAACCAGCATAAATGCCCCAACCCAGATTTCACTCTTTTTGTTTTGCATGGCTCAATTCCCAAACATCAGTGCTGTCAGCACAAAATCTAATCCCAGGACCGCTAATGACGCGTGCACTACGGTACGGGTCGTCGCCCGGCTAATCCCTTCAGAAGTCGGGATAGCATCATAACCATTGAAAAGCGCAATCCAGGTCACGGTAATAGCAAAAACAACGCTTTTAATCAGGCAGTTGAGCAAATCACGGCGCCACTCTACCGCATTTTGCATCGCTGACCAGAAGAAGCCGCTGTCGATACCTTTCCAGTCAACGCCGACCAGCGATCCGCCCCAGATACCTACCGCAACGAAAATGGCGGTCAGTAAAGGCATACAGATCAAACCGGCCCAAAAGCGTGGTGCAACTACACGGCGTAGCGGATCGATTGCCATCATTTCAAGGCTGGAAATCTGCTCGGTTGCTTTCATCAGACCAATTTCGGCAGTCAGTGCAGAACCCGCGCGGCCAGCGAACAAGAGCGCGGTAACTACCGGGCCAAGCTCGCGCAGCAAAGACAGTGCAACCATCATGCCCAGACTGGCTTCAGCGCTGTAAGTGGTCAACACAATGTAACCCTGCAAACCCAGTACCATGCCAATAAACAGGCCCGATACTACGATAATGAGCAGAGACAATACTCCAACGCTGTATAACTGTTTAACTAATAATGGCCATTGTTTGGCAAACTGTGGCCGTCCAACCAACGCGCGGAACAGCAACTGCCCCGCACGTCCGAATGACGAACAGGTGGCTAAACCGCTGCGACCAAGTGACGCTAACGCCCTAATTAACATTGATTTACAACTCCATCATCCAAGCAGCTCGGTTTTATAATCACCGGCAGGGAAACGGAAAGGCACCGGTCCATCGGCGATACCGTCAAGAAACTGGCGAACGCGAGGATCTGGATTATTATGCAATTCCTCGGTAGTCCCTTCAGCGATAACATGCTGAGCAGCAACAATATAAGCATAGTCAGCGATGCTGAGGACTTCAGGCACATCGTGCGAAACTACGATACAGGTGACGCCCAGAGCATCGTTAAGTTCATCGATAAGCTTAACCAGCACGCCCATGGTGATCGGATCCTGACCGACAAAAGGTTCGTCGAACATGATAAGTTCAGGATCAAGGGCAATTGAACGAGCCAACGCCACACGACGCGCCATACCGCCAGAAAGTTCGGCAGGCATAAGCTCGGACGCACCACGAAGCCCAACGGCCTCAAGCTTCATCAGCACGGTGGTTCGCAGCAACTCTTCAGGAAGTTTGCTGTGCTCACGTAATGGAAAAGCCACGTTCTCGAACACTGTCAGGTCTGTAAACAGCGCACCTGACTGGAACAACATGCTCATTTTTTTACGGGACTCGTATAACTTACTGCGAGACAGCGTAGGAATGTTTTCGCCATCAAACCAGATTTCCCCGCTGTCTGGCGTAAGTTGTCCGCCGATCAATCGGAGCAGGGTTGTTTTACCGATCCCCGAAGGCCCCATGATTGCGGTCACCTTACCTTTCGGTACGGTCATGTTTATCTCTTCGAAAATGGGACGATCGCCGCGCATGAAACTCATGCCTTTAACCACCACCAGATTCGCTTCGCTCTGACTCATTTGTCTCTTCCTTTGGGCGAACGCTAGATGTTTCCCCATTAAGGGTAGAACCCGATCTTTATATTTGGCCTAAACCAATAAGCCAACACCCGACATTTTACAAAAACTTACCGCGAATGCGTTACCAAAGTTGCCATTGATTTACTTTTAAGCTCCAGACGGTCAAAATCATGACTTGCCGCTAGATTGACATCTGGAAGCATTAAAAGTGTTAAAACAGAAAGTCAGAAGCCAAGGTAATCGCTATTATGGAACCCTATTCAATCGTGTTCGGGCCTTTTGCCTAAACCAGATTGATCAAACTTATTTTGGTTCCTTGCCAGACTTACGAACATTGCATTATACCCAATAAAGGATTTTTCATGCTTCTCGCTAGTGTACTAATGATTGTCGGCTTGTTTCTGTTAGTGTATGCCGCCGATCGTCTGGTGTACGGAGCTTCAGTTCTGGCAGCCTCAATCGGTATCCCTCCTCTTATTATTGGCATGACTGTGGTGGGTATGGGAATTTCCCTCCCTGAACTGGTTGTTTCAACCACCGCAGCGATAAATGGTCAAATGGATTTGGCAGTTGGCAATGTTATCGGCTCAAATATCACTAATATTCTTCTGATTTTGGGCGGTGCAGCGCTAATTCATCCACTTTCCGTTCGTTCTGATATCCTGCGACGCGAACTGCCGCTAATGTTAGTGGTCACTGTGCTTTGTGGTTTCGTGCTGAGCGACGGTGAGCTTAGTCGATGGGACGGCGTACTGCTAATTTTTGCAGCGGCGGTTTTCCTGGTGTTAATGGTAAAAATTGCCAGGATCTCGCAAAAGATTGGCCAGGACACGCTAACTAGCGAACAAATGGCGGAGTTACCTCAGGACGGCAGCAACACAGTAGCATTTTTGTGGTTGGCACTGGGTTTTATTATTATGCCGTTGGCGTCAAACATGATCGTGGACAATGCTTCGGTCATTGCACGCTATTTTGGCGTCAGTGAGTTGATTATAGGCTTGACGGTCGTGGCTATCGGCACCAGTCTGCCAGAGCTTGCGACCTTTATTGCCGGGGCGATAAAAGGTGAAGACGATATCGCTTTGGGCAATATCATCGGCGCAAATATCTTTAACATGTGCCTGGTGCTTGGCCTGCCCGCTCTGGTCGCACCGGGCCATTTTAATCCCGACGCCTTCCATCGGGATTATTGGGTGATGCTGGTTGTCAGCATCGTACTCAGTGGATTGTGCCTGATGCGCAAACACCGTATTGGCCATCTGGCAGGCGCGCTGTTGTTGTGCGGTTTTGTTGCTTATCTGGCCATGCTTTTCTTTATACCAGGCAGCATGCCCGACGGCGTTGACTTTTAGATCTGATAGAATTTGCTTCATTAACGTACCGCTTGGGCAAAGTCACAGGAATTGACAATGACAATAATTGATAACGAAAAATTTAACTTTGTCCAGGTCGGTAAACAGGTTCTGTTAACTGAACGAGAAGGGCTGGAGCAGCTCGACCAATACATTAATGATGATTTTACCCGCGCCTGCGAGATGATGTTTCAGTGTAGAGGAAAAATTATCGTAATGGGCATGGGTAAATCCGGACATGTCGGTCGCAAGATGGCAGCAACCTTCGCAAGCACCGGTACACCCGCCTTCTTTGTGCACCCTGGTGAAGCCAGCCACGGCGATCTCGGCATGGTCTCGACGCAGGATATCGTTATTCTCATCTCCAATTCGGGGGAGTCTCACGAAATTCTGGCGCTCATTCCAGTATTGAAACGTCTGGATATTCGCCTGATTTGCCTGACTGCCAATCCGGAAAGTTCGATGGGTAAAGCGGCCGACGTTCATGTTTGTGTCAAAGTGCCACAAGAAGCCTGTCCGCTGGGCCTCGCTCCGACCACCAGCACCACGGCAACAATGGTGATGGGCGATGCTTTGGCCGTTGCACTGCTTGAAGCTCGTGGCTTTACCACAGAAGATTTTGCATTGTCGCATCCTGGTGGCGCACTTGGCCGCAAGCTTCTTTTGCGCGTCAGCGATATCATGCACGCCGGCAGCGAGATACCTCAGGTCAGCCGCGATGCATCACTGCGAGATGCTCTGCTAGAAATCACTCGCAAAAATCTTGGTATGACAGTTATCACCGACGATTTGATGAAAATCGAAGGCATATTCACCGATGGTGATTTACGCCGCATTTTTGATATGGGCGTTAATGTCAATGATGCAAAAATTACTGACGTCATGACCCCGGGCGGGATACGCGTGCGTCCTGGCTTATTGGCGGTGGACGCCTTGAATCTGATGCAGGAGAAGAACATAACCTGCGTCATGGTAGCCGACGGCGACCGCCTGTTGGGCGTGGTACATATGCATGACATGCTGCGTGCTGGCGTTGTTTGATTTAGAAAGTTTGAACCTGGCCTGTAACGTAAGGAACTGCCCGAATGAGTAATAGCGCAGCCAATGTGGATACCTGTTATGGTCCCGTTAGCGCAGAAGTGCTGGAGCGAGCTAAAGCTGTCCGCTTGCTGATTTGCGACGTAGACGGTGTAATGTCTGACGGCCTGATTTTCATGGGAAATAATGGCGAAGAACTGAAAAGCTTCAACGTGCGCGATGGCTACGGGATCCGTTGCCTGCTGACTTCAGACATTGAAGTGGCAATCATTACTGGGCGCAAGGCTAAATTATTGGAAGATCGTGCTAAAACGTTGGGCATACGCCATCTTTATCAGGGACAGTCTGATAAGCTTTTGGCCTTCCGCGAACTGTTAGATACACTGTCGCTGCAACCTGAGCAGGTTGCCTATATTGGTGATGACTTAATCGATTGGCCGGTTATGGAGAAAGTCGGTCTCTCCGTTGCTGTTAACGATGCCCACCCGATTCTGTTACCTAAAGCTGATTACATTACACGCATTGCCGGTGGACGCGGTGCGGTTCGTGAACTGTGCGATTTGATTTTGCTGGCGCAGGGCAAGCTGGAGGACGCCAAAGGGCTGTCAATATGAGTAAAGCAAAACTTTGGATAACCCTGCTGCTGGGGCTGCTGGCGCTGGTACTGATTGGCTGGACATTATCGGATACAACCGAGAAACAGGCTGAAGTCCCGATAGATAATCAGGATCCTACTTATCAGAGCCAGCACAGCGTCACTATAGTCTATGACCCTACAGGCAAACTGAATTACAAGCTGGTGTCTGATCAGGTCAAATATTACGCAACTGACCTGGTCTCGTGGTTTACTAATCCGGTGGTCACGACATACGACCCTGACACAAGTGTAGCGACCTGGACCATCCGTTCCGATCGCGCAAAACTGACCAACGACAAAATGTTGTATCTTTATGGTCACGTGCAAATTGATAGTCTGACGCCAACAACGTCACAGCTACAAAGAATAAAAACAGATACTGCCCAGGTTAACCTGGACACCCAGGACGTAGCGTCAGATGACGAAGTCTATATTTACGGTACTGGTTTTACCTCTAACGGCATGAGAATGCGTGGAAATTTGAGGAACAAAACCGCACAGTTGATCGAGAAGGTAAATACAAATTATGAAATTCCAAGCAAAAAACCAAATCCGTAACCTGTTGATCACCACTTCGCTGTTAGCGGTAAGCATTCCGGCGCTGGCATTGAAAACCGATACCCAGCAGCCAATGACTGTCACCTCTGATAATCAGGCTTTGGATATCAACACTAACACCGTGACCCTGACCGGTAACGTTGTTGTTAAACAGGGAACTATCCTGGTTCATGCCGATCGCGCGACTATCGTGCGTCCTGGCGGGCAGTCAGGTAAAGAAGTCGTTGAAGGTTTCGGTAATCCAGTGACCTTCTACCAGATGCAGGACAACGGTAAGCCGGTTGAAGGGCATTCCCTGAAAGTCCGCTATGAAGTTGATAAAGATCTGGTTACGCTGACTGGACAGGCTTTCCTTAAACAGCTGGACAGCAACGTTACGGGCGATCGCATTACTTACCTGATACAGCAGCAGCAGATGCAGGCATTTAGCGACAAGGGCAGCCGTGTTACTACCGTGCTCATCCCTTCTCAGCTACAGCAAAAGACTCCAACTGCAGCACCGAAAAAGAGTAAATACTAACTTATGGCAACATTAATCGCAGAAAACCTGGCTAAAGCCTATAAAGGCCGCAAAGTTGTTGAAGACGTGAGTCTGTCAGTCAAGTCGGGAGAAATTGTCGGCTTGCTGGGGCCAAACGGCGCAGGTAAAACGACCACATTTTATATGGTGGTCGGTATCGTTCAACGCGATGCAGGGCGGATTGTGATTGATGACGAAGATATCAGCCTGCTTCCGCTGCATACTCGTGCGCGTCGCGGGATTGGCTACCTGCCACAGGAAGCCTCGATTTTCCGTCGTCTGAGCGTGTTCAATAACCTGATGGCCGTGCTCCAGATCCGTGACGATCTGAATAAAGAGCAACGCAACGCCCGTGCCAATGAGCTGATGGAAGAATTCCATATTTCTCATCTACGAGATAGCCTCGGACAGTCATTGTCTGGTGGTGAACGCCGTCGTGTAGAAATCGCACGCGCACTGGCTGCTAACCCGAAATTCATCCTGCTGGATGAGCCATTCGCCGGTGTTGACCCGATTTCCGTTATAGATATCAAAAAAATCATCGAACATCTGCGTGACAGCGGACTGGGTGTGTTGATTACCGACCACAACGTGCGTGAAACCCTCGACGTGTGTGAGCGTGCTTATATCGTTAGCCAGGGGCATCTTATCGCTCACGGAACACCTGCAGAAATCCTTGAAGATGAGCAAGTTAAACGCGTATATCTGGGCGAGGCGTTCCGTCTTTAATCATCTGTAAGTTATCCGCGAATTTTTAAAAACGGAAAAAATCCAAGATATGAAGCAAGGTTTGCAACTCAGGCTCAGCCAACAATTGGCAATGACTCCACAGCTACAGCAGGCAATTCGCCTGTTGCAGTTGTCCACGCTTGAACTCCAGCAAGAAATACAATTGGCGCTGGAAAGCAACCCGCTGTTGGAACAATCCGATCTGCATGAAGAAATAGATTCGATAGAAACCACGGAAAACGAAGCGCTCGATACCCGCGAAGCCCTTGAGCAGAAAGACATGCCCGAGGAGCTTCCGCTTGATGCCACCTGGGATGAAATCTATACCGCAGGCACGCCTTCAGGCACAGGTAATGATTACAGCGATGATGAATTGCCGGTTTATCAGGGTGAAACGACCCAAACCCTGCAAGATTATCTGATGTGGCAGGTTGAGCTAACGCCTTTCACTGATACCGATCGCGCCATTGCCACCTCCATCGTCGATGCTGTTGATGACACGGGTTATCTGACCATTTCCCTGGACGATATTCTCGAGAGTATCGGCGACGATGAAGTCAGCATGGACGAAGTCGAAGCGGTGCTCAAACGCGTACAGCGTTTTGATCCCGTCGGCGTGGCGGCAAAAGATCTGCGCGATTGCCTGTTAATCCAACTGTCGCAATATGTCCCAGAAACTGTATTTTTGACCGAAGCACGCCTCATCGTCACTGAGCATCTTGATCTGCTGGCGAATCACGATTTTCGTGCTCTGATGCGTTCAACGCGCTTAAAAGAGGATACACTGAAAGGGGCGATGCAGCTGATCCAGTCTCTGGATCCTCGACCAGGACAATCGATCAATACCGGTGAATCAGAGTATGTGATCCCAGACGTATTGGTGCGCAAAGTCGGTAAAGTCTGGACGGTGGAATTAAACTCAGACAGCATTCCGCGCCTGAAGATCAATCAGCAATATGCTGCAATGGGCAATTCAGTGCGTAATGATAGCGACGGGCAATTTATTCGCAGTAATCTTCAAGAAGCCAAGTGGTTGATTAAAAGTCTTGAAAGTCGCAATGACACGTTATTGAAAGTGACACGTTGTATTGTTGAGCAGCAGCAGGCATTCTTTGATCTCGGTGAAGAGTTTATGAAACCCATGGTGTTGGCAGATATCGCCAGCGCCGTGGATATGCACGAATCGACAATCTCCCGTGTGACAACGCAAAAGTTTCTGCATAGTCCGCGAGGCATTTTCGAGCTTAAATATTTCTTCTCCAGTCACGTTAGTACGGATAGCGGCGGTGAAGCATCCTCCACGGCTATTCGCGCGCTGGTAAGAAAATTAATCGCGGCGGAAAATCCCGTCAAACCTCTGAGCGACAGCAAGTTAGCCACTATGCTATCGGATCAAGGCATTATGGTGGCACGACGCACTGTAGCGAAATACCGAGAGTCTTTGTCAATCCCGCCATCAAACCAGCGCAAACAGTTGGTTTGACCTCAACAGAGAAGGAAGACATCATGCAACTCAACATTACCGGACATCACGTAGATATTACTGACCCTATTCGAGAATTTGTGAACACTAAGTTTTCAAAACTTGAGCAGTATTTTGACCGAATTAACCAGGTTTACGTAATATTAAGCGTTGAGCGAGTGCAAAAAGTAGCAGAAGCTACGTTGCACGTGAACGGGGGTGAGTTGCATGCGACCTCGGAACATCAGGATATGTATGCCGCTATCGATGGCCTGGTTGATAAACTGGCCAGACAGCTTAATAAGCATAAAGACAAACTGAAACAGCACTAATCCTTAACTTATATCGGTTCGCTATTTATCTTCTTAACTTAAAGAGGACAAAGAGCGAGCCGATAAATCATTGGGATGAGTCTAAGTGAAAATGAGATGATCAACGATACAGCACTGCAGCTGACCTCGGTATTAAATGCCGAATGCACTAAAAGCAATGTTCACTGCGCCAGTAAAAAACGCGCACTGGAAATCATTAGTGAATTGGCAGCCAAACAGCTGAACATTCCGTCACAGGTGATTTTCGATGCCATTCTGACCCGTGAACGTATGGGCAGTACCGGTATAGGTGCTGGGATTGCAATCCCTCATGGAAAACTTGAAGAGGACACGCTGCGAGCCGTAGGCGTATTCATCCAGCTTGAACAGCCTATCGCTTTTGATGCGGTAGACAATCAGCCGGTTGATCTGCTTTTTGCGTTGCTGGTTCCAGCAGACCAATGTAAAACCCATTTACACACCCTGTCGTTGGTCGCTAAAAAACTGGCTGATAAAGCAGTATGTCGACGCCTGCGCGGTGCGCAAAGTGACGAAGAACTATTCCAGATCATTACCGAAGACGAGTAAATCGCGAAGTATTCAAGATTGGGTTAACGAGGGAGTATTCACATGGTGCTGATGATTGTCAGCGGCCGTTCTGGTTCTGGAAAGTCCGTTGCTCTTCGTGCGCTAGAAGATATGGGCTTTTATTGCGTTGATAATTTGCCAGTCGTGCTGCTGCCTCAACTCGCCCGAGAGTTGGCCGAACGTCATACTTCAGCCGCAGTCAGTATTGACGTGCGCAATATGCCAGAGACGCCTGAAGTTTACGAACATGCTATGACTCAGCTTCCAGAGAGCTTTACGCCACAGCTGCTGTTTTTGGATGCCGATCGCAATACGCTGATCCGTCGCTATAGCGATACCCGGCGTTTGCACCCTCTTTCCAGCAAGAATCTTTCTCTTGAAAGCGCCATCGATCAAGAAGCCGAACTGCTTGAGCCACTGCGCTCGAGTGCTGACCTGATTATCGACACCTCTGAGATGTCGGTTCATGAATTAGCTGAAATGCTGCGCGCTCGCCTGCTAGGCAAACGCGAGCGCGAATTGACGATGGTGTTTGAATCCTTTGGTTTCAAGCACGGCATTCCTATCGATGCAGATTACGTGTTCGACGTGCGCTTTCTGCCGAATCCACACTGGGATCCCAAGCTTCGCCCGATGACTGGACTGGATAAACCCGTCGCAGCCTTCCTGGATCGTCACACCGAAGTTCATAATTTCATTTATCAAACACGCAGCTATCTCGAACAGTGGTTACCGATGCTGGAAACCAATAATCGTAGTTATCTGACTGTAGCAATCGGTTGTACGGGCGGTAAGCATCGGTCAGTTTACGTGGCTGAGCAACTCGCCGACTATTTTCGCTCTCGTGGGAAGAACGTGCAGTCCCGACATCGTACGCTGGAAAAACGTAAATCGTGACGGTTTCTCTTTATAACGGTAAATGTTATGTCGATAAAACAGAAAGTTGAGATAAAAAACAGGCTAGGAATGCACGCGCGACCGGCCATGAAGCTGTTTGAATTGGTGCAAAGTTTTGAATCGGAAGTCATGCTGCGCAATGACGCGGGTATAGAAGCCGAGGCCAGCAGCGTAATCGCTCTGCTAATGCTGGACTCACCCAAAGGCCAGGAAATCGAAATAGAAGCGACCGGCCCCGATGAGGCCGAAGCGCTGGCGGCGGTAATAAACCTGATTAATTCCGGATTTGATGAAGACTGAGATTACGCCTTTCTGATATGGTCTGGAAACTCTACGGACCTCAACGCACAATCTTTTCTCTCAGTGTCAGACAGCTGTGTTTGACACGCTTTATCTCGCATTTATATCCTGCTTAAACAATCAATTGCCATTGCCTTGAAGCTGTCGAAGTTCTCGCTGGTAAGCAACCGGCTCATCGATCTTTCGCGTACAAAGGTGACAAACAGATCGTAAATCGCCATTGCTTCTTCATAATCAGCTTTACTGATCGCCAGCAGAAAAATGACGTGCGCCATCTCTCCATCACCCCACTTTATGCCCTCGGGCGAAAGCACGGTAATAACCACGGTTTTCTTTGCCAGCAGCCCCAATGAGTGCGGCAGCGCAATACCTTCCCCAAGCATGGTCGAAACTATCTCCTCGCGCTCAACGACCGAAGGGTGAAATTCTTCATCAACATAGCCTTCTTCCTCAAGCTGGGTGCATATCTTGCGAAATAGCTGCGCCTGAGTCATTGGCTCTTCAAGACGCATAAAGTGGTGCTGGTCGAAGAATTTTTCCAGCATATACGGCCGCGTGCGATCCACCAGCACCAGTTTCCCTAGCTGCTCCATCTGAAATTCGGTGGGGAAAGGAGAAAGCACAACGATTGGTTTATTGCGCTCTGCAACACGAGCATTGGCAATAATAAAATCTTCGTCGATATGCTGTATCTTTTCATAATCTCGCAGAGAAATAACCCGAGTGATGACGATTTGTGGGAATTTTCGATTAATCTGTGCCTGGATCATTCGAATAGTCGAATTACCGGTATCGCACACCAGCAGCGCCTGCGGATGACGCTGATAGCCAATATTATAATGTCGTTCAAGCCCCACGCCGATATGCAGCACTAAAAAGCCGATTTCATTTTCGCTAAGGCTATATGGCGTATATTTCCCCCAACTTGAGACCGCAGCAAGCGTGACGTCATAGGCCATCGGATAATGTTGTTTGATATTATTCAGCAATGGATTGGGAATATTAATCTGGTACTTAACCCGGGTAATCATCGCCTTTATGTGGGTCAGCAAGTCAGAGCGAAGCTGCTTATCACCTTGTAAATCATAGTTATAATGCGCATTGATATACGACAGAATATAATCGACCAGGGATTCTTCATCATCAGCATTAATATCGGTCGGCAATATGCTCTGTACCCTTCTGGCGGCGATATTAACCCGTAAATAAGCTTCTTCAGCGGCAGGAATTTCTTTACCCACTATTCTTTTCAGTTCGGCAGCCAGCTTGACCGAAATACTTTTCACGCCCGGCTCTTGCTCTTCTGCGTCGAAATCAGTCAGTGGATAGCCTCCGGCAATACGTTTAACCGCGACCGCGCAGTAAAGGATTAGATACTTTTCGCCTTCATCGGTGAGTTGAATCGATGACTGCGTTAATAGCTGGTGCATAAAATCGGTCAGCGGCTGTAGCGCCTCTGGCTCAAGACTTTCAGCCTTTAGAAACGGGCTGATTTGGTCATCGCTGTTAAGCTGGAACAGTAGATCGGTGAGACAGGCTCGAATCGCCAGTTCGGAACCAAATAGCTTCATTCCATAGCGCGGTTTGGTTTCGATATTCAGATGGTAGCGAGCAAGATGTTCGCGGACTTCGGGCATATCATTTTGCAGAGTTCCCCGACTAACAAACCATTCATCGGCCAAGTCTTCCAGTTTTAATGAAAAGGCAGAGCTGAGAAAGCGGATTAGCAGGCGGTTAACCCGTTCGGCTGCACTGCGTGGTGTCGGGTTAGCAGGCCTGACAGGTTCTTGCAGCTGGGAAAACAGCGCGGCATCATCAACTTTAAGCTGATAGCCACTTCCGCGATTATGCACAAAGCTCGCGCCATACTGCTGCATGATTTCGTTCAGGGCCGTGACATCGGCACGCACCGTGCGCGTTGAAACTGCCAGACGTTTCGCCAACTCTTCCTGAGGCAGCATTTCAGTCTGCAGTGCGTCAAACAATACGGCTAATCGTTGATAGGGAAATCTCACCATAAACCTTCTGTTATCAAGGCACCATGACCATCTGCGATGGGCTGCCAAGCGCAGTATAATCGTCGACAAAAATTAATTTTCCGCTACCGCTCTCAACTTTGAATCGAGTGATGTTATCGCTGCGCTGATTCATGGCATAAACATATTTGCCGTCAGGAGATAATGTCAGCGTGCGCGGATAATCGCCTCGCGTCCAGAATTCCCCTGCCCAATGCATTTCACCGTTACCGCTTACATTAATCTGCGCGATGCTGTTATGCAGTCGATTGGCGACATATAAATGCCTGCCGTCTTTACTGAGCACAATCCCGGCGGCAAAGTTAGTGCCTTTGAAGTTGGGCGGCAGTGTTGAAAGACTATGTAGCTGAGTGAGAGAGCCTTTTTTCTTGTCGAAATGATAGCTGGTCAGTACTGAGGCTTCCTCATTGATCAGAAACACCACATCGCCATTGGGATGGAAAACGAAGTGGCGCGGACCAGCTCCCGCAGAAGAGGCATTAATAAATGGGGGATCGTTTGCTACCAGTTGACCATCGGCAGCATTGAATTTCCATTGATAGATCCGATCCAGTCCAAGATCGGTCGAGAAAACAAATTTTCCGCTGGGATCGGCGGCAATCATGTGGGCGTGCGGGCCATTGTGATCGCTGATGGCAAAGCTGCCTTCAACCGCTGCGGCAGGTTTTCCTGCACCGGCAGGGCCGCTGTCCTGATGCACCGAACTGGCTTCACTTAATTTTCCAGAACTATCAATGGGAAAGGTAGCAACGATGCCACTGATATAGTTTGCTACCAGCAAGTGATCACCGGAGGGAGTGAGTGAAAGATATACCGGCCCCGCGCCCTGTGAATCGACCTGGTTTATCAGGCTCAGGCTGCCGTCTTCAGGATTGATATGATAGGCGGCGATAGAACCGTGCTTGCCGCCGTTATAGTTGTCGACTTCGCTGCCGACATACAGGGTTTTACCCAGATGCCCAACGACCAGCTGTGACTGATTCGGCAGTTGGCTGACTAACACCTTGTCGCGAAGCGCCCCGGATTGAGTATCAACGATAAAGCGATAAACGCCTTCACCATTCGGATTATAAGTTCCGACGTAAGCATAATGGGCGGTCTCGGGAGTCATTGTTTTCTCTGCTGCATACAGCGGTGCGGCAGAGGCTGCCAGCAGTGCTGAGGTTAGAACTGAAATATTTAACCAGTTTCTCATAGTTCCTCTTATGCTTTTTAATAGAAAGAATAACGCCTTAAAAACCCAATTAGGCTAAAAGTCTTTTTACAATCGCCAGCAGCGTTCTGACATCTTCAGGGCGAGTATTACCGCTGGCACTGTCGATAATCGAGCTATAGATATGTGGAATGATTTTGCTGACTCCGGCTTCGAGGGCAATTTCCATAATCGCTTCAAAATTTTCTAAATCGATGCCGCCGGTTGGCTCCAGCCAGAAATCCTGCTCTGCGCAGGCACGGGCCACACAGGCAAACTCTTCACGGGTTTTTAATCCGCCCATTGGGAAATACTTTACCGAACTGCCGCCCATATCTTTTAATAGCGCGATAGCCGTGTCTATAGGCACAATGCCGTCGCTGGCGGCCGAGCTCAACGGGCCGGTGGAGATTTTTACCCATCCTGTTTTACCCGTTGGAGAAATCAGGCCATTGACCACACTCTCGTTCTGCCCCAGTAGCGCGCGGCTAGTTCCTACACCGGTAAACACCTGGTTTACGTGCTGCGGCTGTACCTGACTTGATATTTGACTGACCATCATTGACTGGCGCGGATCTCCTGCGCCCAGCCCGACAGAAAGCGCATTATCAATCAGCCCGGCGTACTCTTTCATATCGGCCACGGCGCTTGCCACGTCAGCATAATTTTTGGACAGCACGCCAACTAATACGTGACCTTCCGCCGCCAGATAGATGTCGCGAGCGTTATCTTTCGACCCCGCAAGAACGTTAAGACATACGCGATCGCGATAAAAATTGGGTGTTAGCTTCATGCTTTCTCTCCGCTAAACAGGGCTTTGAAACATTCAACAATCTTAACCAGCTGCGAGGGCGTAACACTGCGTACATCTACGTCGATTTTGCCCTCATTGGCACGATAACCCCGGAAATAAATCGCAATATCACCGGTTTTCATCGCATCAACGATGGCCTTGGTTTTCCAGCCCAGGAGCGTCTCATCAAAGGTAATTTCAGTACGTGCGATATCACGCCCGGCGCTGTCCCATACCACTTTCGCGGAAACTCCCTTCAGATTGTTAAGGCTTTCAATGAACGGCGTCATTTTATCGACCATCTCTTGACCGCTGGTTTTTGGCTGGCTGATATAGCTTTCGATTGCCTGTGTCAGCCCAAGAATGCCTTCTTTACCGACTTTCATTGCGCGGCCAATACCACCCGATTGCAGTTTTACCCACTCTACAAACTGCTTTTTACCGAGAACCAACCCGCTGCTTGGGCCTTCCAGGGCTTTCGCACCACTGTAAATAACCAAATCTGCGCCCATCTCGTAATAGCAGGTTAAATCCTCTTCCGCCGCGGCATCGACGATGAGTGGGATATTATGTTCACGAGCCACTTGGGCCGCCTCCTCCACTGAAAGGATGCTTTTCTGTACCGAGTGATGTGATTTGATATAAAGGATGGCAGCAGTGCGTGGAGTGATGGCTGCTGCCAACTGCGCGGGGAAACACTCGTTGGCATAGCCTGCTTCGACAACCTTGCCGCCGCCCAGGGTTACCATGGTTGCAACCGGCGCACCATAGTTGACGTTGTGCCCTTTCGGCAAGACGATTTCGTTTGGCACACTCAGCGGCGCAGCGTGTAAATTTTCCAGTAGCCAGGCATCATCTTTAATAATTATTGCCGCCACTGATTGCGCAATACCCGCAGAGGCGCAGGAAACCACTACCGCGCTTTCAACGTTCAACAATTTAGCGATATACGTGCCGGTCTTATTCACCAGATCTTTCATTTCAAAGAAATGATTCAGACCATAGTTAACCACTTCGGCCACGTCTTCTCGCGGAGTCGACACACCAAGAATAGTCATTCGGCCAGAAGCGTTAATAACCTGTTTTAAATCGTACTTTTCATAAATTGAAGACATTTTTTGACTTCCCTTGATCCGTTAATAGCGGCTCACCAGCGACGATAACCGCCAGGGGCAACAGAATGCGCTCACCCTCGACCGACTGACCTTGTGAATCGACAAACACCTGAGGCGCGTGCTCAACGTCAAACAGTGTGAGATCGGCATCGCATCCCACCTCGAGACGGCCTTTATTCGGCAGGCGCAGGGCTTTGGCAGCATGGCGAGTGACACAGTCGATAACCTGCGGCAGCGTAAGACCCACGCTAAAAAATTTAGACATCACCACAGCCAGGCTATGTACCGGGCCGTTGATACGGTTGCGGCAGTAAATATCTGAGCTGATGGTGTAGGGAATAATGCCCTGCCTGATAGCCGCTTGAGCAACAGCAAAACTAAAGCTGGCCGAGCCGTGTCCGACATCGAGCAGCACGCCCCGTTCCAGCGCGCGTTTAATCGCATCCCGCAGTTGGCCTTCCGGAGTCAGAATGCGGTTAGGTTTTCCGTTAAAACAGTGGGTAATGATGTCGCCCGACTCCAGAAAATCGGCGATTTCATCCAAATCTGGTGGGTTATTGCCAATATGTATCATCAACGGCAGGCTATTGTTTTCCTTCTGGATTTCTTTGGCGCGCACCAACGGTTGAATCCCATTTTTACCCACGACACTGCTGCTCATCCGCGCTTTCAGGCCAATAATAAAATCCGGATTTTTAGCAATGGCCTGACGAACACCCACCTTGTCTATCTGCGACATATCCGCCAGTTCGTTTTGCGTAACGATGCCCGTTCTGGCGATATTCAGAAACGCATAAACATTGGTTTTAACCTCACGCGTGATGCGGTAGAAATCATCGACATCGTTAGCGCCCGTGCTTCCAGCATCAATTACGGTGGTCACGCCACTGGCGATACCAATCAAGTCCGGCTCGTCGTGATAAATCGGCGATTTTGAATAGCAGTGCACGTGAGAGTCTATCCAACCTGCGCTAACCCAATATTTTCCCTCAAGATTAAGCATTTTTTTGGCCGTGACATCTGCACCAATTTTGCCGATCGCCGCCAGCTTACCGTCGAGGATCGCAATATCAATCAGGCTGCCGTCGGTGCTTTTGGCCTGTCTAATGATCACATCGTACATACGGCATTTCTCCTTATCGCCTGTGCATCTTTCAGTCATTACAGTGAAATCGGGAAGATAGCACCCAGGATCATCGCCCCGAGGATCGCGCCGCCTGTCAGCGGTTTTTTCCACAGATAAAACACCAGCGCGCCCAGTAATGACCCCAGGCCGATCGGAATCGACGCCGAGATGGCTGACAGGATAATCAACGGCCCGAGAAAACGACCGGTGGTATTGCCTGCGCCCATCATCACGTCAGCCCCGTAAGTCGAACTCCCCTGATTAACAGTAAATTTACGTGCCAGAATAATGATGTAGCCGACTGCCAGCCCGAGGATCAAACCCGTTACCAGCGAGGCAGCGAAATTGGTTACCGGGAAAAGGATCCCTGAACCAAGCAATAACGCCGGAACACCGAGGCCAATACCGGTCTGAATAGCACCGCCAATATCCAGAATACCGACCAGCGAACCTTCAATGATGCGAGCAAACAGAAAGCTGGCTCCAAAGGCCGCCACGGCACCATAAACGCCAGTGTCCATGCCTGAACGCAGCATTGAGACATAGGCCACTTCATTAAATGCGCCGATGCCGTAGAGGTAATACATGTGTGTTCCGGCAAACACTCCGGCAGAAAGTAGCCCGACAAAGATCGGGAAAGACCATTCGGCATACCAGAAACCGCTTTTGGCTTGTTCTTCCATTTTCATCAACCCCTTATTTGCCGCTGAGTGAATTGTGAATGCCGTTCAGCCAGGTCGGCACGTTGAGCATGAAGGACTGCAAAAGTTTGACGTCGAAGCCGCGGAAGAAGCCGCTGAGCACAAATAACGCAATAATCGCGCCCATCATCACTTTCGTGACGTGGTTCCAGCCGCCCTCTTCTACGCCTTTGCCGATAAGGATCCCCAGCACCAGACCCGGTACTGCATTGCCCATGATCATCTGCGCCAAACCGCCAAAAATAGTGCCCCAGAAACCGGAACGACGGCCAGCGTCGATAGCCGCGAGCCAGAAAACTACTGGCATCACCATGTTAACTAACAGGTTGGCAGCGGGAACCAGGACTTTAATGGCGGTAACCTGCAATGCGGGTGGCACTGCCGAAGCGGTGGTATTCAGGAAGGCCACAACAATCATGCCGATGATGCCACCCGCGATCGCCATCTTGCGCGGATCGTGCAGAGTTTCAGCGACGTTGCGATTTTTCATCATCAACACGGCGGCAGCCCAGTTAGGGATAATTCGGTGGTCGACATCCTGAGTGAAAGATCCAGCCGCCACGGAAGATGCCCAGGCATTAAAGAAGAAACCCAGACCAAAAGAGAAATGTGAAGCGGGATCGCCCTCACAGGAATTGAGCTCACCAAGAGTACGAAAAGCCCCCATTCCCTGAACGTTAGGCGCGTGGAACATACGTGCGGCACCCGCACCTACGCCAACCCCCACCAGTCCACCGATAATCAGCGACTTAAATAAGATAATTAGAAACATCAGGTTATCCTTGTGATTATATTGACTCGCTCGGAAATGCCCGCAATCTGCAAGAAGAAGCATTTATTGCATTGAGTCTTTATTTCTTGGTGAATATGACCTGCTCGGTATTAATGGCCGTCATATTGACGGTAATATCTAACACCACGTGAAAAGTTCTCTTTTCTCTTGGCAGAAAAAAGAATAAAAACTTTTCGTGTATAACTGTCTCTTCTGCACTAATGACCTTGACGTCTTGTGGTTCAATACGCAGCAAAATATTTTCCGTGGATTTAAGCACGGTGCGCTGAACCTGACTTAACGCAGAAGAAAAAGCCGCCG
Source organism: uncultured Gammaproteobacteria bacterium (assembly GCA_963747655.1). GTDB lineage: Bacteria > Pseudomonadota > Gammaproteobacteria > Enterobacterales > Enterobacteriaceae > Rouxiella. The sequence goes on from CAVVFS010000003.1 coordinate 1,089,829, forward strand.
CCCTGGTTTCGCCTTTTCCCTCAACTCTTACCGTGGTAGTTAAATGCTCCTTCATTACGGCTGGCCGATTTTTTTAACGTAGGTTTCAACTAATTTTTGGCCCAGCTCTTCTTTATCCATAAAACCAAAACCTAAAACAGTACAGCCTTCATTAATTGCTGTAACGCCCTCATCAACAGAGCGCATGCCGTGTTTTGCTTTATATTTATATTTATTCTGTGCCGTAATAGCACCCGCACCGCCGCTGCCGCAGAAAGAGATACCAAAGCTGGCTCCTTCCGCATTCATCACGTCACCCAATTTCATATCGGCAGCAACACCAGGAATAACAATAGCTTTTCCGCCCGCAGCTTCTACACCGGCAGCAACTTTCTGGCCTTTACCTAAACGATCGCCAATGACTACGATGACTTGTCCCATAATTTAAATCTCCAGATAAGTTGTTTATTAATGAGTAAGGTGAAAATAAAGATTCTCAGTGATTATTGCTTTTCGCCACTTCAAAATGTACCGAGAGTAAATAAGCTTCCTCAATCGGTAAATTCCCTAGCCAATTAATCACCTGTTCGGCCATTTCCATTGATTCTGGTGAAATTTCATCGAACAATTCTTTTTCAACCTCTGGTAAAGGCTCGCCAGTAATTGAGCGTAACACCATGGCTTTTACGTGAGACGCTAGCATCTGCTGCTGAACATCATTAGTAAATATATTTTCAGCTTTCAACATTCGTTGAATTTCTTCTAATAATTTATCGGTTCTTTCTGGCGCATCTTTTAATTCAAGTGCATTGTTCATAACAATCTGCTCTGCCCCTTTTACAGATGCGACACCCTATTTACTGACAAAATACGTGCTCGAAAATGAGGTGATAGAATAATTTTCATCTGTTATTACCCTACGCTCAGGAAGAAGAGGTGTGTAGCCGGTTTTTTTCCAGTTCAAACTGGAAATAGCAGGCATCAAGCAGATCCATTTCTCAAAAATAAAATGGCTGGCGCAGGTGAACTGATTTAATTGAGTTTGGCAGTAGAAATGACTGGGTTTGGGATAGATAGCAAAGGTGGGGTTAACCTCCTCTTCCATCTTTAAAATGACTTCCAGCTTCAGAAGAACAATTCAATAACGGAGGAGGAGATCAGATCGCTGATTTATTTGAATTTCTTATGGTTTTCGTTGCGAATAGCTTTAAGACCCTCAGCCTCTTTCTTCGCATCGGCCATCTTGCCAGCATTAGCCAGCTCAGAAGCTTTGTCGATATGGCTTATCAGGTTATCCAGCCCTTTGTGATAATCCTGAATTTCCGGGCTGTTATCGGCTTTCGAATCCAGTTTAGGCGGTTTGGATTGTTTAGCATCTTCTGCTGCGGCCTTCATTTTTGAAAGACCAGCAACAAAATCGGCTTTGTTATCGGTTTTCAAAACCTTGGTGTAGTTATCGTTGATCGTGTCCATATCATCTTCTAAATCCGCCGCCAGCGTCTGAACACTCCAACCTAACAGGGCCAGCGCCGCAATCGCAATCACATGTTTACGCATGTTCACCTTCCATTAATATTTTTATAGGTCATCCTCAGGCATTAAAGTCATAGCAAGACACCCCTCCTGCAAACCCCGATATGCTCACATAAAGTCAGGGATTCGAGTAAGGCCAGCCTAATACTGCTATGGTTTCAAAGGCCACGGATATAACGACATTGTTTGTGTGACTATTATTAACATAGATGTAACAGCTGGAAAGTGGCATCAGTTTTTTGTAAAGAATGATCGGAATGTGATGTCATGCAGGCAAGAAAGCAGCGACGGAGGCCCGCCGCTGTTTAGAAGGGATAAAAATTTTAAAGGGGATAACCGCTATTCGCCGGCGATTTTCATCTCTGGCAGAATGATAGAACCGCACTGAATATTGCTACGGGTTTCGATATCACTGCCGATGCTGACCATATTACGCAGCATATCTTTCAGGTTACCGGCGATGGTGATTTCACTCACCGGATACTGAATCTCGCCATTTTCAACCCAGAAACCAGCAGCACCGCGCGAGTAGTCGCCCGTAATCCCGCTAACGGCCTGACCCATCAGTTCGGTAACCAGCAGGCCTTTATCCAGCTTGCGCAGCATTGCCTTGAAGTCGTCACCCTGACCGGCAATACGCCAGTTATGAATGCCGCCCGCATGACCAGTAGTTTGCAGGCCCAGCTTGCGCGCCGAATACGAGGTCATCAACCAGGTTTGCAGAATGCCATCTTTAACGATGTCACGGCGCTGAGTGCGAACCCCTTCACTGTCGAACGGTGTTGAAGCCAGCCCTTGCAGCAGATGCGGATGCTCTTCAATCGTTATCCACTCTGGCAAGACTTGCTTGCCCAGACTGTCGAGCAGGAATGATGATTTGCGATAAATACTGCCACCGCTAATAGCGCCGACCAGATGGCCGAACAAGCCAGTTGCCACTTCCGCCGCAAACATCACCGGCGCTTTCATGGTTGGCAGTTTGCGCGGACTCAGGCGCGATAGCGTGCGACGTGCACATTCGCCACCAACCCACTCAGGACTTTTAAGGTCGTTAATAGAACGGGCAATGGTGTAAGCGTAATCGCGTTCCATATCCCCAGCGGCCTCGGCAATGACTGACGCCGAAAGCGAATGGCGCGTCGAGCAGTAGCTCTGGAGCATGCCGTAGCTGTTGCCGAAAACGCGAATGCCGTAATGACTATTAAAGCTGCCGCCTTCTGTATTGGTGATACGTTTGTCTGCTGACAAGGCCGCCTGTTCGGCACGTGCCGCCAGTTCGATACCACGATCGGCGTCAAGCTCGGTCGGATGGAAGAGGTCAAGATCAGGCGCTTCGAAGGCCAGCATCTGCTCTTCGGCGACACCAGCAAAAGGATCCGGTGAGGTGTAACGCGCGATATCCAACGCCGCCTGCACGGTACGTGCGATAGCATCAGGACTCAGATCGGTAGAGGAAGCGCTGCCTTTACGCTGCTGATAGTAAACAGTAATACCCAGCGCGCCGTCACTATTGAATTCAACGTTTTCAACTTCGCCGAAACGAGTGCTAATCCCAATGCCGGTAGTCTTGCTAACCGACACTTCCGCACCGTCAGAACCGGCTTTCGCTAACTCCAGAGCCTGCGCTACGGCCTGTTCCAGCGTTTTACGTTGCTCTGCCACTTGAGTGGTTACGTTCATCAGCCCGCCCTTCTTTTTGAATAAGGTGTTAAGTAAAAAGTTAGAGTTAATTACTTTCAGATTCTTCAGAGTCTAACAGAGACTTAATACAATTTCGCATTCCGACTGGGTCTTTTGTTGCCAACCGTGCGATAATGCGGCCAAGAATTTTAAGGATCCATAATGACTAAGAAAATAGAAGACTGGCTCGACGATGTTCCTGAAGAGAACAACGAAGAAGATGAAGAGATCATCTGGGTCAGCAAAAGTGAAATTAAACGTGATGCCGAAGCACTGAAAGATCTCGGTGCAGAAATGGTTGAGCTGGGTAAAAACTCGCTCGACAAGCTGCCACTCGATGAAGACCTACGTGCAGCCATTGATTTAGCTCAGAAAATCAAGAAAGAAGGCCGCCGCCGCCAGCTTCAGCTGATCGGTAAAATGCTGCGTTCCCGCGATATCGAGCCAATTCAGACCGCATTAGACAAGCTAAAAAACCGCCACAACCAACAGGTGTCGCTGTTCCACAAGCTTGAAGTTCTGCGTGACCGTCTGGTAGAAGAAGGCGACGATGTGATCCCCACCGTTTTGGATCTCTATCCTGCCGCCGATCGCCAGCAGCTGCGTGCTTTGGTGCGTAACGCGCAAAAAGAGAAAGCTGCAAACAAGCCACCGAAGGCTTACCGCCAGATTTTCCAATACTTGCGCGAGCTTGCCGAAGCGCGAGACTAACCTGCGTTCTTGAAGCTGTAGCTGTGTTGGCCGCGCTCACTCACCCGAATCACTGACCTGTGTCAGCTCATCGGGATTCGTTTGCTTGCCGCCTTGCTACAGCGTCAATTACTGGGTTATTCCATTGAATAACTGAATGGTTAAAGAATGGTTTTTTAGTTTCTGAAAAATCAGACTTCAACATTCAGGTACGCGAACCATCCTCACCCAGCCACAACTTTAATACTGCAATCTTCCCAAAGTAATTGGAGTTGTAGCTGTGTTGGCCGCGCGCTCTCACCCGAATCACTGACCTGTGTGAGCTCATCGGGAGCTTACACTAGTAAGTGACCGGGGTGCGCGAATGTAGCCACAAATCTGCCGGGAGCAGATTTGAACGCTGCCTGCAGCGGCCCCGGAGGGGTGAAGCCCAGGGATGGGCTGAATAGCACAGCTACAGCTTCAATTACGCAGGGGAAACAGATTAAAAGTGAAAGCCCCGTCCAACTCCTCCTCCGCCTCTTCGAACAACAGCACCAGCGAGCCGAATTTGCGTTTTCGGGCAGCGCTGAGGTTGGTGAAATCGATTTCGACTGGCAATGTTATGCCGCCTGTGACTTCATCCCATAGGGCATCGAGGTTGGCACCGAAATGTTCTCCGACGCCAAACTGTTGAGCAAAATCGGCATAGAAAGCTGCCAGGTCGGGGATATGATTAAAATCGAAGACCACTTTTTTCATTAGATTTACTCCACCCGCACGACATTCTTATAGTGATCGCGGCTAATATAAATCAGGCCATCATTGGCGAACAACACACGATCCGCACCACGTCTTCCGCAGTGATAATTAATATCTGCTTCACGCCAGACTCTGCCAGGCATAGAAGGCAGCTGATGCTCGCGGTTAGAAAAGCGATCTCCGCCTATCGCCTTGCCCGGTAATACCTGGCAAAGATCCCCAGAACGAGGATTCCATCCTGACTCTCGAGCATATTTCTTGGTGACAAAATAATCTGGCAGATGGTGATTCTGCTTCAAATAGCTCACTACGGTATTTTCCGCCGTCAGTGATGCAATATTTCCTTGCGCAGGATGGAAAAAACTCATGCTGGCTATCGCATTGCCGCAGAATATCACCAATAGTCCTGCCAACAGCCATTGAGCCCGACCCCACGTATTTACTGCTTTCATTGTCACCTACTTTATAAACTGATCAATTTTCGTTTACAGATTCCCCAGATGCAGGGTTTTAACCTGTAAATACTCTTCCAGCCCCAGTACTGAGCCTTCGCGGCCCAGCCCCGACTCTTTCACGCCACCAAACGGCGCAACTTCCGTCGAGAGAGCACATTCATTAATACCAATCATGCCGCTTTCAATTGCCTCTGCGACGCGGAATACACGTTGCAGATTCTGGGTATAGAAATAAGCAGCCAGCCCAAACTCGGTATTATTTGCACGCGCGATCGCTTCTTCTTCGGTTTTGAAACGGAAACAGGCAGCCAGTGGACCAAACGTTTCTTCAGAAGCCACTTTCATCTGGTCATTGGCCTGCGCGATAACCGTTGGCTGGAAGAAATTTCCCCCGAGCTTGTGCCGCTCGCCGCCCACCAGCAGTTTACCGCCGTGTTCCAGAGCATCTTTAACGTGTTCTTCGACCTTTTCAAGACCTTTAATATTAATTAATGGGCCGACGATGACGCCCTCTTCCATGCCGTTACCGACCTTGAGATTGCCGACCTCAGCCGCCAGACGATTAACAAAGGTGTCGTAGATGCCATCTTGTACATAAATACGGTTAATCGATACGCAGACCTGGCCGGAGTTGCGGAATTTACAGGCCAGAACGCCTTCTAGCGCAGCATCAATATCGGCGTCATCGAAAACAATATATGGCGCGTTCCCGCCCAGTTCCATCGACACTTTTTTCATGGTATCGGCGCTGTTACGCACCAAGGTTTTACCTACCGCAGTGGAACCGGTAAACGAAATTTTTCGCACCGCGCTGCTGGCCATAATCGCGTCACTAATTGCAGAAGTATCACCGGCTACGCCATTAAGCACACCGTCAGGCACGCCTGCCTGCTTTGCCAGTTCCAGCAGAGCAAAAGCCGACAGCGGAGTATTATTGGCGGGTTTAATGAGTCCGGTACAGCCTGCCGCCAGTGCGGGGCCAAGTTTGCGGGTCAGCATTGCAAGAGGGAAATTCCATGGCGTAATTGCCGCCACGACGCCAATCGGTTCACGCGTCGCCAAAATACGCGAGCCTGCTTTGACCGGCGGAATGATTTCTCCATTAGCGCGCTTTGCCTCTTCACCAAACCATTGCAGGAAGCTGGCGGCATATTCAACTTCACCCAGCGCTTCCTTCAGCGGCTTGCCCTGCTCTGCAACCATAAGTTCGCCGAGGAACTGTTTGTTCTCCAGCATCAATTCGTACCAGCGATGCAAAATCTCGGCACGCTGTTTGCCGGTTTTTTTACGCCATGCAGGGAAAGCGTTGCTGGCCGCCTTTATCGCCTCTTCGGTTTCTGCTTTTCCGGCGTGCGCCACTTTAGCGACAATTTCACCGGTCGCCGGGTTATCGACGTCAAAAGTCTCGCCCAGAGTTTTCCACTCACCCGCGACAAAATAGCCAGTTTTAAACAGTTTATGCTCGGAAAGTTTGTTGTGTTGTGCAGACATGATGACTGTTTCTCCTTGACGATGGCCGGGAGGTTCTGGCCGCAAAACCAAGATAATTAATGGTTAAGTATAGTCATTAAAACCCTCCCCGTAGCCGTATCTGTTCAGCGCACTGTGCTTTTCAGAAAGCTTAACCCCAGTCTTAAATGCTGCTTTTTCATCCGTTCCTACTATATCTTCCTCTGCCCGTTTTGAGTGTTAACGCACCAATTCAGTGCAGGTCGTCCAACAAATAGCACACAAATAATGCGAAAAATCTTTATATGCAGGCTATTAGTACAATTTTATCGACCTTTGTAAGTCTGGCACGTTTCCTGCTCATACGTTGCATGCATCAGAAATGGAAGATTGATGTTTCCTTAAAACGTTAACAGAGATGGTTTCTGTGATTCATCAAATTTTTAGACCCTAAAGAGGACGGCTATGACTCAGGGGACATTGAAAAAAAAATTAGGCCTGGTGGATCTTACCCTGTTGGGTGTGGGTTCAATGATTGGCTCAGGGTGGCTTTACGCAGCATTAACGAGTTCTGGGTATGCGGGAGGTTTAACAGGTTGGGCGTGGTTGCTTGGCGCAGTAATGGTATTGCTGATTGGTTTGGTATTTGCTGAACTGGCTGCGGCTATTCCTCGCGCTGGCGGCTTTGTAAGGTATCCGCAATACACTCACGGCAACGTAGTGGGATTTGTTATCGGCGTCAGTTCACTGCTGGCCTACACTTCTACCGCTGGGGTTGAAGTTGAAGCCGTGCGTCAGTACGCCATGTATTGGTGGCCTGCGCTGGGGCAGACAGACGGCAGCCCGACAACTATCGGCTTCGTGATGCAAATTCTGTTGCTGGTCGGTTTCTTCCTCCTCAACTATTGGAGCGTCAAATTCTTTGGCCGCATCAATACCATCATCACCACCTTTAAATTTATTGTCCCGGTGATGGTTATTATTACGCTGTTTGGTTACTACCACAGCGCCAACCTCCAGGTTCCGGGCACCAATCCGGGCGGTGCACACGGCGTATTCTCCTCTCTGACCGGCGCAGGCATCGTATTCGCCTACCTCGGATTCCGTCAGGCGGTAGACTTTGCCAGCGAGGCAAAAAATCCACAGCGTAATATTCCGATCGCCATCATTTTGGCCATTGCTATCAGCTTTGCGGTCTACATCCTGCTGCAATTTGCTTTCATGGGCGCGGTACCGACCGACCTGCTGAATGCGCACGGTTGGGTGGGTCTGAAAGCTATCTTCCAGTCTCCTTATGCCGATCTCGCACGTAGCCTTGGCATTACCTGGCTGATTAACCTGATCCTTATCGATGCGGTAATTTCACCTGCCGGTACCGGTAACATCTACCTGGCTGGCGCTTCTCGCGTGCTGTTTGCCTGGGCGAAGAATGGACATCTGTTCAATATCTTTGCCAAAGTGGATCCTAAGTCTGGTGTGCCTCGCGGTGCGCTCTGGTTGTCGCTGGTTCTGGCGATTGCCTGGACTCTGCCTTCCGAGTTCCAGGTTTGGGGTGGTCTGATTGGTGCGGTAACGTCGGCGACAGTGTTTACCTATCTGCCGGGTCCTATCAACGCTGGCGTGCTGCGTGCGCGTTTGCCTGGTCTGAAGCGTCCATTCAAACTGCCAATCTTCGGCCTGCTCAGCCCATTGGCATTTATCGCCAGTAGCCTGCTGATTTACTGGAGTGGCTGGTCAGTTAACATCTTGCTTATCCCGATTCTGTTGCTTTCCTGGTTAGCTTATGTGCTGTTCGCTAAAAAGGATGAGAACTTCGGGCGCGACGTTAAGAGTTCACTCTGGCTGCTGGTGTACTACGTGCTGGTTCTGGCACTGTCTTACCTGGGCACCTATGGCGGTATCAACGCGATTTCCAGCCCTACCGATATGGTGCTGTTGATTGTCATGACGCTGATTTGCTACTACTGGGGCGTTGCATCGGGCCATGAAAAACTGGTTATCCCACAGGATGAAGATGAACCAGAAGATGAAGTTACTGCGGTGAAGACGAAGTCAGCCTATCAGTAATGGTCTGAAGTCAAAGATAAGCAGTAATGGATTGTAGTAAAAGTTAAGAAAAGAAAAGGCTGACACCATAATTAATGGGGTCAGCCTTTTTATTGCCCGCCGTTTAGCGATTACTCTAAGAACGCACGCTGATAGTTGTTCATCAGCTCGTATAAACGTTTAACCGGCTCAGTGACTTTTAAGGGCGCGTCATACTCCACCAGTTTTTGTTGATACTCGCTCATCTCGCTCAGTAAACGCTGATAATAGAACTCGCGTTTATTTTCTGATTGCGCAGAGACCACGCTATCAGCGGTATTACGGATCCTTTTATGGAATGCCGACAGGTCTTCGTTAACCGGAACTTCTGCAATCTTTAAGCGCTGATGGGCGATAATCAACTGCAACGCCAGGCGATATTTGCCCATATCGTTCGGGAACAGTACCAATAGCTGATTTAGCTGGTGATAAAGCGCAGGCAGATGGTTTTCACGGCGGCGATAAGCTTTCGTAGTCAACGCAGAAACCGCACTGCTCACGAAGCGATTGAGCAGCGTGCGTCCGGTTTTATCACGCGATTTATCGCGGATAAGCAACAGCACCAGTAACGCAATAGCACAGCCTATCGCCTGACCACTCGAGCTGTCCAAAAAGGTCGAGATATTGAATTTCATCGGGTTGCTGAGCACCAATACGTTGATGCTGCCTACCAGCAGGCCCAATGTCCCCAATCGGCGCTTTTGCACTTCTATGCCACAGATAAATATGAAAATCCCTAATGACAGCACCAGTAAGAATAGGCTTTGCTGTGTCGCTGGCATGACCACGGAATAGATAAATCCGGCAAGAGGGATGGCGGCCATCATGCCGACCAGGAAGTCCATTGCCATCATTCGAGGATTCGGCGTGCGCATCGCCAGCGAGGTAACAACCGCAATAATGACTACCGCGCCCGAGCCTGCCGTCCAACCGGTCCACAGCCATAGCAGGCAGCCAGCCGCACTGGCCACAAAGGTGCGCAGTCCATTAATCAACGCGTGGTGCATTTCCGCAGACGGCGCTTTGACCACTACCTCACTGTTCAGCACATTTTTTTCAGTGCTGCTGATACTGCTATTAGTGTGAATGCCTTTGACCATTAATAATGCACGGCTGGCAGACCCAATCCACGCATAAAGCGGCAGCGCGATGCTCTCGGTAGGAAGGGAATTGCCAATCTTGCGCAAGCGTTTCAGGATCTTACGCACGTCATCCTGATTTTCGACGGGTTCATTCACCAACAAAATAATTTCAGCGGGCACCAGCTCTGGCGTAGTCTGCATGATAATGAACGTTTCGCACGCCTGAGTGATCATGCTCAGTGACAGGCTGTGAAATGCCTTAAGACGGCGATTTACACGCTGCCAGCGCGAAGATTCCATCATCAGGCTGCCGCGCATGCCATTAATGGCAGTGGCGCTCTTCACCAGAGTATTCCACGCATTGTCGATATCGTCTTTTTCAGCCTGATTCACGCTAAGTTTGAGCAGTTTGAATTGGTCAATCATCAACTGGTCGACAGCGCGATCGATATCTTTCTTGATAGAACGAGGAGAAAACAGCAGATCGGCGACGATGGCGGCACAAATACCTACGACTATTTCACTACAGCGCTCAACCGCAAACTGTGGCGTCTGCGCCAGATTCGAAGAGGCGAGCACCACAATAATTAGCGCGGTATAACCGGCCAGGCCGAGAGCGTAGGAGTTTTCAACACGCACAACCGATGACCACCAGGTACAAAAACCGGCCCACAAACAGCATACCAGCAGCATCAGAGCCGGTGCGCGAGCGAAGGTCATCACGATGGTAATGGCGGCAATACAGCCAATGAAAGTCCCGATAACACGAAGGAAACCGCGTTGGCGAATAGCCCCGGCAAAAGGCTCGCCACCGGCTGCCATGGCAGGTCCGGCGGCTACGATGGCGGCAGTCATCGCCGACCATCGTGGAGTTTCTAAATTTAGATAAAACCCAAACACCAGCGCGCCCAGGATTGCAAAAGTCAGCTTGAAGGCAAATCGCATGCGCAACAGAGATGGGCTAATCATTTTTGTTTTCTCTTAACCAAACTCGCGCAGACGATGCAGGAAATTGGTAAACCATGAGCCGTTCTCGGCACGAGCGTGCTCACCCGCTATGACGACAGTTGCCGTGGTGCCCGCCGGGTACGGATGTAATTCATCCATATCGTTCAGAGTAATTTTAACCGGAACGCGCTGCGCCAGACGAACCCACTCGAGGTTGCTGTCGATGCTCGCAAGACCGTCGCTCGAGTCTGAACTGCTGCTATCCGTAACCGCTGCGGCCACGCTGTTAACCGTACCGTGCAGAACTTTATTGCTGCCGAGCGGGGTAATCTCGACGTGATCGCCAAGTTTAACGCGAGCCAGCTTGGTCTCTTCCATGTACGCCAGAATATAGAAGGTGTGTTCTTTAACCAGCGCGATAGTGGTTTGCCCACGAGTAACAAAGTCGCCTGGGTGAACGGTAAGGTTAGTCACCCAGCCGTCGGACGGAGCCACAACCACGGTACGTTGCAGGTCAAGCGCTCCGCCAGCCGCAGTTGCGCGAGCTTTTGCCAGCTGTTGCAGTGTGGTTTGCAGATCGTTGGTTGCCTGTTGAATGGCTTCGATAGACATTGCCTGAGTACCGAGTTTCACACGGCGAGTTGCTTCGCGTTTTTTCTCGTCAGCCAATGCCTGATAATAAGCAACATCGGCGTTATCTTGCGCCAATGCCACCTGATAACGTGGCTGGTCAATGGTGAACAGCACCTGGCCTTTCTTCACCAGTTGGTTATCTTCAACTGGAACGGAAGTCACCAGACCGGCAACGTCAGGAGCAATAGATACGACGTCTGCGGTAAATTTAGCATCACGCGTCCAAGGTGATTCAGTATAGAAGATCCAGGCACGGAAAATTGCGATGGCAGCCAGGACCACAATGATAAACGTTATAGCGTAACGTATTATTTTTATTGATAAGTTTTTCACGACAGCCTCAGACAAAAATGGAGGATATGATATAGAAGAGACAGCAATACAACGCCGTATTAAATAAAGCCGGATGCCAGACAAAATCATAGATCCCGGTTGGTGTCAAAATCCGACGCAGAATGAAGAAAACTAATAGCGTCAAAAGTATTTCAAAGAACACCGGGGGGAAAGACAATCCGAAAATCACCATTACCGGAAGCAAACTCATGGATATTTCCTTAGACTCTTACCACAAAGGTAGTGACGCACAGTAGCCCTCATATTATTTATTGATTTTAACATTACCGCGCGCTTTTAATTCAAAATTTTCAACAATACCAGCGCACTTCAAGAGAATAATCCCTAAAGGATGCGCAGTGGAGTAAATGTTGGATTGCCAGAAAAGTCGGCGGAGGTAAGATACTTGATTTAACTGCATCCGAACTTGAGGCTTTTATCTGGACGAGTATATTAGCCTGCTTATTATCAAGACATCAACATTCTGCAATCACAATCACTTTTAAGCTGGGCTTAACAATGGATCGATTAAAACGCATGTCAATATTTGCTCGGGTGGTTGAAAGCGGCTCCTATACTGCCGCAGCGCCTCGTCTACAAATGAGCGTTTCCGCCATTAGCCAAAGCATTTCAAAGCTTGAAAATGAATTACAAATCAAACTATTAAATAGAAGCACTCGCAGTTTGGGCTTAACTGAGGCGGGAAAGATCTACTATCAGGGCTGCCACAAAATGCTGCACAACGTGCATGAAGTTCACGAGCAATTATATGCTTTTAACAATACACCAACCGGTTCATTACGCATTGGTAGCTCATCCACAATGGCACAAAATGTCCTTGCTGCGATGACGTCGAAAATGCTCAAAGAATATCCTGGGCTAACGGTGAATCTGGTCACCGGCATTCCAGCGCCGGATTTAATTTCCGACGGTCTGGATATGGTCATCCGCGTGGGTAAATTACAAGACTCGAGCCTGTTCTCAAAACACCTGGGTTCAATGCCAATGGTGGTCTGCGCGGCGAAAAGTTATTTGATTGAGCACGGCAAGCCTGATGCCCCAAGAGATATGGTGAATTTTTCGTGGCTGGAATACAGCATTCGCCCTGACAGTGAATTTGACCTCGTGTCGCCAGAGGGACAGCCGATTCGCATTAGGCCAGAGGGCCGTTTTGTCTCTAACGATCCGCAGACTATTATTCGCTGGCTAAAATCTGGCGTCGGTATCGCCTATGTTCCTTTGATGTGGATTATTGATGAGATTAACTCAGGGCAGGTCGAAATTCTGTTCGGCAATTATCAGTCAGAACCGCGTCCGGTTTATGCATTGCATACGGAAAAAGACAAGCTGCCGTTAAAGGTGCAAGTGTGCATTAACTACCTGACGGAGTATTTCAAGGAAGTGAGTAAGATTTACCGCAAACATCGCAAAAGAGAACCGGGAGGGAAATAAGAACCTTTCCACTAAAAAGGATTTTACTGAACTACATAAAGGTTAATAAACGAGGCCGTGGTGTTGCAATGCGACAGCAAAGAGAGCAAATCCCCAGCAGCTTACACAGGTAAGTGACTGGGGTTTGCGAACGTAGCGAACAAAGTTGCAGCGCCAGGGACAAAGTTTATTTTAGGCCGTGCCGCCAACGGTGAGCGAATCGAGTTTCAACGTTGGTTGACCCACGCCGACCGGAACGCTTTGACCTTCTTTACCGCAAACGCCCACGCCTTTATCCAGCGCCAGATCGTTGCCGACCATGGAAATCTGCTGCATCGCTTCAATACCAGAACCAATCAGGGTTGCGCCCTTCACGGCCTTAGTGATGCGTCCTTTCTCAATCAGATAGGCTTCTGAAGTCGAGAACACAAACTTGCCGGAGGTGATATCAACCTGACCGCCACCAAAGTTTGGTGCATACAGGCCATAATCAACGCTGCTGATGATATCTTCAGGCGTTGATTGCCCTCCCAGCAGATAAGTATTGGTCATGCGCGGCATCGGCAGATGCGCATAAGATTCGCGGCGACCATTGCCGGTCGGAGCTACGCCCATCAAACGCGCATTTAGCTTATCCTGCATGTAACCTTTCAGAACGCCGTTCTCGATAAGCACGTTGTACTGACTTGGCACACCTTCATCGTCTACCGAGATTGAACCGCGCAGGCCGTACATCGTGCCGTCATCCACTACGGTACATAGCTCGGAGGCAACCAGTTTGCCCATTTGGCCGCTAAATACTGAGGTGCCGCGACGGTTGAAATCGCCTTCCAGGCCGTGGCCCACTGCTTCATGCAGTAATACGCCCGGCCAGCCTGCGCCCAATACAACCGGCATCGCGCCAGCAGGAGCAGCAACGGCGCTTAGATTAACCAATGCCATACGCACAGCTTCACGCGCAAAAGCTTCGGCTCGAACTTCACCATCAACCGTTTCGAGGAAATACTCATAACCACAGCGAGCACCGCCACCGCTGGATCCACGCTCACGACGACCGTCTTGCTCAACCAGCACGCTGACAGAAAGTCGCACCAGCGGGCGAATATCTGTTGCCAGAGTGCCGTCTGTTGCAGCAACTAAAATGCTTTCGTACACGCCCGTAATGCTGGCGGAAACTTCAACAACGCGCTTGTCGGCCGCACGCGCGATTTTATCGACGCGGTGCAGCAGGGCAATTTTCTCTTCACGCGGCAGGCTTTGCAGCGGATCGGCCAGCGAATAAAGTGCAGAGTGCTGAATAGCTCCAAGGGTGTGACTTTTGCCATTACCCTGCTCGCGCACAATGCTTCGCGCAGCCTGAGCACTTTGGTTCAGTGCATTGAGGGTAATCTGATCGGCGTAGGCAAAACCGGTTTTCTCACCGCTGATTGCGCGGACGCCAACGCCCTGATCAATGTTGTACGAACCGTCTTTGATAATGCTGTCTTCAATGACCCAGGCTTCATGAAAGCTGGATTGGAAAAAGAGATCGGCATAATCGAGACGGCGCTCAGCCAACTGGCCTAATACCGTAAACAGGTCTTGTTGACTCAGATTATTAGCGGTTAGTAAACGCTCACTGACTAGGGCCAGACTCATAATTTCTTCACTCTCTTTGGTCATGTAAAGTCAATGTACAGCCTAACACAGTATGTTGCTGCTCAACACTGTGAGGACGGGCTTAAGGTGCTGGGACCTTAAGCGCTTTTTTATCCGCCTTCGACTGGCGCAGGATTTCATGAACGGTCGGCTGCTCAATAGTTCCGTCAATCTGGTAGCGGATAATCGATATTTTATTCCACAGCGGACCTAATGCCTGACTCGCGGCAAATACGGCAGCACCAATAATCGGGTTAATAGCAAATGCGGTCGCAACGCCCACAGTGGCTGAAATTTCAGGGGCAATAACCGCTTCTAAATCAAGACGCTGACTGACCAGATTCACGTTGCCATTAATGGCAATATCTGCCGCCAGTCCGTCAACCAACAGGTCGTTAGTATGCAGCACGCCATCTTTAATCCAGGCATCTGATTTAATGGAATCAAAATAGAAGCCTTTACCAAAGGTATCGCGGAAATCAAGCTGCAACTTGCGCAACAGTGCGTCGAAGCTTACAAAACGCAGTATCTGCCCCGCTCTGCCGCCACCCATATTGACTATCTGGCCTTTGCCAAGATTGGTTTTCAGCGTGCCATTCAGCGTTTTCGCATCGGGTTTCCACGGCGCATCTTTCCAGTGCAAATCATAATCAATCTTGAAAGGCGCGTCTTTCAACGGGGTCGCTACACCTAGGAAAGAGTTAAAGTAGTCGATATTCTTGCCGCTCAGCGTCCCTCTTAATGCTGTACTGTCCTGGTTTTGCGCATCCTGCTTCCATTCACCCTGAATATCAAGACGCCCTTCGCCGGTATCAATTAATCCGTTGCGCAATGATAGCTGATTACCTTCTGGGGTAAGGTCGGCATTGACTGTGCGCAGGCTCTGCCCCATAAACCAGCAGGCCTCGCAGCGAATATTTAACGCTGGCCAGTTGGTAAAGGAAATATGGCTACCAAAAGGATTCTGCCCATCGCTATTGCTGCTTGCCCATTGAGGATTAAAGTAAAGATAGCGCAGATTCGCCAGCCATGGGCCACGAGTGTTCATATCCAATGTGCCGTCAATCTCTTGACCCTTCACATTAATATGCACTCCTTTGTCATCCTGATTCGAAGAGAGCATCAAATCATTCCAGCCCTGTCCTGCCAGCGTCAGGCGAGGCGTGGTCACAGTAATCTGGTGCGGGAAGCCAAAACCAACCGTTTTACTATTCTGACTTTGCGTAGCTTTATCTGGTGACAGCAGCCCCAGCCAGTTTTCGCCGTCCAGCGCCGGTAAATTCAACGTCAGGCTGCTTGTAGCAGGCAACGCAGGCGTTTTTTTGGTGTTAATCGCCCATGATGCACGATCCAGAGTTAGCTGTTTGTCCAGTAGCCATCGGCTGTTAAAGCGATCTTTACCTGCCAGCACGCCGCTTAAATTAAAGCCGTGCATATCACCTTGAACGTTAACATTGAGCGGTAAAGACTTGCCCGGGACTTTATCCAGTGGGCTAGGTAAGTGACTGCTCACATTTCTTAAGTCCGCGTCAGCCGTGACTTTATAGGTTGGCGAACCTTTATGGGGCAACAAAATATCGACCGTACTTTTCCAACTGGCGCTGCCGTCTATCTTCGCCGCGATAGCCTTAGGTAATCCCGGCAGTTTTGCTGGCTGCCAGTTACCGCCTAATCCAACATTAATCTCAAAATTGTCAGGCTGATCAAAGGTTTTAAAGCTAACATTCAGCGGCTGGCCAAACCAGCGGGCCGTCATTGAATTACTGTTAAGATTGCCGTTGTCAAAGCTGAACTGGCCGGTCAGATTATTAATTTTACTGCCGATAGGTGAGACATACAGGCTGTTATTATTAAGATTAACGCCACCGGTCGCACGAACCTTTTGACCATTCAATGGGATATCAAGATGTAAGCGCCCACTGACATTGCCGCCAATCTGTAGCTGTTTCAGTGCCGAACCGAGGGAACTGGCCAGTGGCGTTTGCAGGAAATAGCTGCCAACGTCGCTGCCCTGTCCACTGACATCGGCATCGATCAGCAGTTTTTGTTTTTCATAATCGGGGATGTTGGCGACAACATGAGTACCTTCCACGTTACCGAGCTGCGCGTGCGCCGCCGACATAAACAGTCCGTTATCGAGGAAGTCGAGATCGATATCCAGATTAGTCAGCGCTGGCCAATCCGGCTGGAATTTAAAGGTCGAGTGGCGCAGCGGTACCCAGACTTCAAACTGCCCTTCATTATGTTTAAACGGGAAATCATGTGGATTGCCGTTAAAACTTACCGTGGCGTTATCAACCTGCCCCGCCTGAATGGCCGAGGTGAGGTAATCAACCAGCTCTTTGCTCATCAGCGTTTCAGGGAAATAACGCCAGGCCTGCCCTGCGTCATAAACGCGCACGCCGGACAATATTTTCATCCATGGCTGTCCCTTGCTCGGCTGGTCGTAGCTGAAACCGCCGGTGGCCCACAGGCCTTTGGCTTTAACATCAACATCTTGTGACCAAAGCGACCAACCTTGCTCGTTATTGCTCCAGTCAAATGTTCCGCTAGCCTGGCTGACTTCGAGCGGCGCGTGGAATGTTTTTCCGAACGGCAGCACGCTGTTTTGCAGGCCAATCGTCATTCTGCCGCGTGGCACGCTACCACTTAATGTGCCGCTAAAATTATTAACGCCCGGCAGCAGTTGCCAGCCCGTCCAGCTAACATCGTGCCATTTGAGGTCAAAACGCGTTTGTTCAGGCTGCTTTAACGGGATATCCAGCGCCAGCTTGTCAATCATGCCGGTCGGCTTGAGGTCTTTCCAGCGTTCAAGCAATGCCGGAGTTAAAAAGGAGATAGTCGGGATTATCGGCCCGATCCTTTCAAGCTGAATATTGCTGCCACGCAGGCGCAACTGTTCCTGATGATCTGGGCCGAGGAACTGGCTATTGTCGGTAACATTATCCTGCGGCAGATAAAGCGCGGTTAATGCCCCCTGCGGCCAGACTTGCCCGTCAGTTTTCAGATTAAGCTGCGGCGTTCCTACCTGCCAACCATCACCCTGACGATTCGCGTGCAGAGTCAGATTATTAACATCCAGACGATGGGGCTTGCTGTCGGTGTGCCAAACGGCCTCGCCATCTTTAACGAGAACATCACCAGCATAAACCTGGCCATCACGCAGGGTCAGCCACGCGCCCAGGCTGAAATTAGCACTATCAAGACCGGTATTACTGCGCAACCAGCGGCTAAACCACGGCTTCATATCGATATTATCGGCCTGAAGATAAATTTTACCGTCGTTCAGCAGACCGTCGTTATCGTTCAGGTCCATCCGAACCTGTACAACTCCGTGCTGTCCGTTAAAACTCGACAAACCGAGCTGCCCTTCCGCACGATGACGATTCTTCGAGTTAAGCCAGGTCATCTGCTTGATATCGAATTCTGCCCGCGGGCCGGAAGGCGTTTTAAAACTGATGTGACTGTCGCGCAGGTCAAAATGGTCAACCTGCTTAAGGAAAACTTCGCTGATACGATCCGCACCCACCGGGCTGGTATGCTTATTGCCACCGCCGCCAAGAGTCGAATTGAAATCGAGTTGCAGGTTATAAAAGGTTAAATCGCGGAACTGCCAGCGGAGATGAAGCAGTGATTGCCAGACATCCAGCGACATCGTTATTCGTTGCACCTTAGAGCTTGAGGCCGGCAGGGTGATGGCCAAGTCTCGGAGTTCGAGCGTCGGGCCTAAGGTTTTCCAACTGCCTTTAACCTGTTCAAGGCTAATCGGCACGCCGGTCATTGCCTGAATTTTATCGACAATAGGCTGTTTAAAGCGATCGAGCTGAGGCAGCGCCAGACGTAGACCACTGATCGCCAACGCGACGATAACAACTATCGTTGCGATGCTGGTTAGCAGTATCCCGGGCAGTCGCCTCAAACTCAATCTCCTTATTATTTAAATTAGCGCTAAAATCGACGACGCTCGCTGATCCTACGTGAAAAAAAGGCCTAAATTAATCCGTTAATTCTTATAATCACATCATGACGACGTCAAATTGTTCCTGGCTATATAAGGGTTCAATCTGAACTTTAACCTGCTTGCCAACGAAAATTTCAACTTCGGCAAGGGCGTGGGACTCTTCGCCTTTCAGGGCATCACCCACCGCGACCGAGGCGTAAACCAGGAATCTGTCCGCGTCATAGGCATGATGTACGCGAACGATTTCACGCAGGATCTCGTAGCAAACCGTTTCAACGGTTTTAACCGTGCCGCGCCCATGGCAAGTTGGACAGTCGCTGCACAGCACATGTTCCACGCTTTCACGAGTTCTTTTACGGGTCATCTCGACCAGGCCCAGCGCGGAGAAACCGTGGATCCCGGTTTTAACGCGATCTTTCGACAGTGCCTGCTCAAGGGAATGCAACACGCGGCGGCGATGATCCTCATTGGACATGTCGATAAAATCGATGATGATAATGCCGCCGAGATTACGCAGTCGAAGCTGGCGCGCAATGGCCTGCGTCGCTTCTGTGTTGGTATTGAAGATAGTTTCTTCAAGATTGCGATGGCCAACGAACGCACCGGTGTTGATATCAATAGTGGTCATGGCTTCGGTCTGATCAATAATCAGATATCCGCCCGACTTGAGCTCGACTTTGCGTTCCAGCGCACGCTGAATTTCATTTTCGACATCGTAGAGGTCAAAAATTGGCTGCTTGCCGCTGTAATGCTCGAGCTTGTCGGTGAGTTCAGGCATATATTCGCTAGTGAATTCAACCAACAGCTCATAGGTCAGACGTGAATCGATGCGAATACGATTCAGCTCCTGGCCGGTAAAATCACGCAATACACGATGGGCTAATGCAAGCTCGCCGTAAAGTTTACACTTAGTGATATTGCGACGTTTCCGCTCCATCACTTTGGTCCACAGACGTTTCAGATAGGCAGCATCCTGTGCCAACTCTTCTTCGCGAACCCCTTCGGCGGCGGTACGAATAATATAACCACCCTGCTCGTCGCAGTGGGCAGAAACGATTCTTTTTAAACGATCACGCTCAGCTTCGCTGGCAATGCGCTGGGAAACACCCACGTGCGAAGCCCCTGGCATAAACACCAGATAACGTGAAGGCAGGGTAATATCGGTAGTAAGACGCGCGCCTTTGGTGCCCAAGGGATCTTTCACCACCTGGACCATCAGATCCTGGCCCTGATGCACCAGCTCGACGATATCGCGCACGTTAAATTTTTTTTGTTCATCACGGGCTACGCATTCAGTGTGCGGCATGATGTCGGAGGCGTGGAGGAAAGCTGCTTTTTCGAGGCCGATATCAACAAAAGCCGCCTGCATACCGGGCAAGACACGGCTTACGCGACCTTTGTAAATATTGCCTGCAATGCCCCGTTTTGCTTCACGTTCTACGTGGATCTCTTGCAGAATGCCACCGTCGATATAGGCCACCCGAGTTTCCGATGGGGTGACATTGACCAGTAATTCAGCCGTCATGCTTTCTCCTAAGAACGCGTAGTGCAACAAAATTACTGTACAGTTCCTGAGTTTCAACCAGGGGAAGTCCAACTACCGCATAGTAACTGCCGCGAATCTCACGGACGAAACATCCGCCCTTTCCTTGAATACCGTATGCCCCCGCTTTATCCATTGGCTCGCCGCTGGAAATATAGTGCTGAATATCCTCCGATGTCAGCGTTCGGAAGGTGACATCAGTCACAACCATGGCAGTAAGATGGCGTTCAGAGTCAGCGAAGGCAATGGCGGTCATCACCTGATGTTGACGTCCCGAAAGCGCTGCCAGCATTTCAGCAGCTTGCTGAATATCGGCGGGTTTTTCCAAAACACGTCCATCAAGTACCACAATAGTGTCTGCGCCTAAAACGGGCAAGTCCTGAGGAGCAACAACGACGCCTGCACGAGCTTTATCCAGCGCTAAACGTTGAACATAGTCCTCGGGAGCTTCATCCGGCTGACGTTGTTCGGCCACGTCAGTAGTCAGACGTTCAAAGGGCAACTCCAGCATCGTCAGTAACTCACGACGGCGCGGCGATCCCGATGCAAGATAAAGTAAAGTCATCATGCCCTTATTGTACGGCAAATTGACGGCGGATTTTTCGCATCAGCAAGAACAGCCAAGGCCAGAGCACGCCGTCGACGACGCTGCTCCATAAAATCTGCGGTCGGAAAGTTACATTAACGACCAGGAATTCGGCCCAGAAAACAATCACGTTTACGGCCATCGATAGCAGCATCACGATAATCGCCTGCTGCCAGAGTGCCATGTTCCGAAACAGCTGAAACTTAAAGGCGACCAAATAAGCGGCAATTGCCAACGCCAGCGCTCGCACGCCCAGCGTTGAGCCTAAAACCAGATCCATAAAAAAGCCGACCAGAAAACCGGTGCCGACATTAACGCGATGCGGTAACGCCATCACCCAGTAAATCAGGAGCAGCATCAGCCAGGACGGGCGGAACATATAAATTTGCTCCGGCCACGGCATAACCTGCAACATCATGGCTACCACAAAGGATAGCCAAATTATCCAGCGTCCGTGACTGCGGTAGCCGTTCATTGTCTGCCGCCCGAAGTTGCAGTAGAAGCCGTAACCGTGCCGGTTGCCGGAGCAGGCACCGGTGCTGGTGGGCCCATCTCGTTCGGCGGTGGCAGAACCTGCGGCATCATTTGCATCAGGCGTTCAGTGGCAATGCGATGAACGTCTTCCGGTGACATCGGTTTATCACCGTTTTGATCAGCGCCCCACAGCAGCAGCAGATAACGCAAACGCTGCAAACCGGCGGTTGGACGCGCCTGAATCACAGTGTAAGCACGCTGGTTATCGACTTTAACTGAAGATACGACGGCAACCGGATAACCTTCAGGGAAACGTCCACCCAGACCTGAAGTCACCAGCACATCGCCGACGCGAATATCAGTGTTGGCTGGCAAATGTTCAAGCTGGAGATCGTCAGCACAGCCGCTACCGGCAGCGATAACGCGAATGTCATTACGCAGAACCTGAATCGGGATAGCATGTGACGCATCGCAAATCAGCAGCACGCGGCTGGTCGCAGCGGCAACAGCAATAACCTGGCCGACAACGCCTTTATCGCTAATAACAGGCTGACCGACGTAAACTCCGCGGTTGCTGCCTTTATCAATCACGACCTGATCGCTGTAAGGATCGTTGCTGGTCGACAGAACCTGCGCCACCATCTTATGCTCATCCTGACGCAGTGGTGATCCCAGCAGCTCACGCAAACGGGCATTTTCCTGCTTGAATTGCCCCAATAGCAGAAGATCGCTGTTTTTCAGCAACAATTCCTGGCGCAGAGCACGGTTTTCAAGCTCAAGCTGTTGGCGAGAAGCGAAGGTCTGAGAGACGTTGTCGAGAAATTCTCTTGGCGCGTTGGACAAGAAATAGAAAGGACTGACGGCAGTATCCATATAGGTGCGAATCGAAACGAACGTACCTACTTTACTGTCGGCAAAAATCAGGACGATGGCCGTGAGAATAGCCAAAAAAAGTCGCAACTGCAGAGACGGACCTCTGCTAAAAATAGGCTTCATAAAATATGCGAGTTCCTCGGCAGAAGAAAATTTAGCCGATCTGAGCGAAACATTACCCTAACAGGAATGGTAGCAGGTTATAAAGGGAGCGACCCTTTCCACGGCAGGTTAGTTTTCACTATCCCCATAGCACCTGAAGCTGCACGGGGATGATGTCATCCGCTGCAGCTTCAAATACCCGGGCATGCACTGATTAGTCAGTGACTTATTGTGTAGTGAACTTATTCTTCACTAAACAGGTCGCCACCGTGCATGTCGATCATTTCCAGCGCTTTACCACCGCCGCGTGCAACGCAGGTCAGTGGATCTTCTGCTACGACGACCGGAATACCGGTTTCTTCCATCAGCAGGCGATCGAGGTTACGCAACAGTGCGCCACCGCCGGTCAATACCATGCCGCGCTCAGAGATATCAGAGGCCAGTTCTGGAGGACACTGTTCCAGAGCAACCATCACTGCGCTAACGATGCCAGTCAATGGCTCTTGCAGTGCTTCCAGAATTTCGTTTGAATTCAAGGTGAAACCACGCGGAACACCTTCAGCCAGGTTACGGCCGCGCACTTCGATTTCGCGAACTTCGTCACCCGGATAAGCAGAACCGATACCGTGCTTGATGCGCTCGGCAGTCGCTTCACCAATCAGTGAACCATAGTTACGACGCACGTAATTAATGATGGCTTCATCAAAGCGGTCACCACCGATACGTACAGAAGAAGAATAAACCACGCCATTCAGGGAGATAACGGCCACTTCGGTCGTACCACCACCGATATCCACCACCATTGAACCGGTAGCTTCAGAAACTGGCAGGCCAGCACCGATAGCCGCAGCCATAGGTTCTTCAATCAGGAAGACTTCACGCGCGCCTGCACCTTGTGCAGATTCACGAATTGCACGACGCTCAACCTGAGTCGCGCCAACTGGCACACACACCAATACGCGCGGGCTTGGGCGCATAAAGCTGTTGCTGTGAACCTGTTTAATGAAGTGCTGAAGCATTTTTTCGGTAACAAAGAAGTCGGCAATAACGCCGTCTTTCATTGGGCGAATAGCTGCAATGTTGCCTGGAGTACGACCAAGCATCTGTTTAGCATCGTGACCTACGGCCGCAACGCTTTTAGGTGAACCAGCACGATCCTGACGAATAGCCACAACTGATGGCTCATTCAGCACGATGCCTTGTCCTTTTACATAAATGAGGGTATTGGCAGTACCCAGGTCGATGGACAAGTCGTTGGAAAACATGCCGCGAAATTTCTTAAACATAACGAAAGGATAATCCTGCTAGCTGGGGGCGGAAAATAAAATCCGCCTACTTTACCAACCACACGAAGCAGCGACAAGGCGCAAAAACATTCTGCTTCGGTGAAAATTGTCAGCGACGTTCGTCACTTAACGTGGTGATTTAATACACTGCGGCGGAAACCTGAATCACAGACTCAGCTTAACTCAATCAGGCACCCGTCAAGTCACAAACATCGCACATGAATTCTTACACTTTACCTGAAATTACGCAGCGCAAAGGGATTATTTAACGCGCTGATACAGGCTGCCCCTCTGTGTAAATGGCAGGGGTGCGCCATTCTACGTTAAATTTTCCCGTTGGGATCAGTTTAAACCCCGTGGTTGTGTGAATATTTTTTACTGACCGGGCCAATGACCTGTGGCGTAGCAAAAAAATCACCCTGACCGCCGTGGATCCCTGTTTCTACCAGGGCAAGCCATTCGTCAATAGTGCGAACACCAGAGGCGTAAACCTTGGCCTGCGTGCCTTTGCATGCGCTAACTAAACTCTTCACAAACAGCTGATTTTCAACCCGCTTATCGATATCACGGACTAATCCAGGGTGAAGTTTGACTCTTTCAACCTGAAAAGATTTGAGATAAGAGGTGCTCACTACCGTCAGTCCGGCTTGCGAAACGGCAAGCCTGCACCCTAATCCCTGCAATAATCGCAGCGCGGGGCGGAGACGGTCGGTATGTTGACAAAGATCAGCCTCAGCAAGTTCAATAAGAATTCGATTTCTCTGCATTTTTTCACATTGCAGCAGTACATCACGTAACCAGCGCACAAAAGAGCGCTGCAATAATGAATCAACCGTGAGGTGAAATGCCAGCGTCTCGTCCGGCCATTGGGCCAGTAAAGGAATAATCTGACTAATCATTCGCCGATCAAAACTTTGTGACATACCAAATTGAGTAACGAGTGGAATGAACTCGGCAGCCAGCAATTCTCGCGTGCCGTCAAAGATTCGACGCTGCACTTCGCGGTGATCCAGTACACCCGTCTTGTTCAATGCCGGTTTTTGATAGAGCCGTGGACCGCCGCGCGCAAGCGTGTCTTCCAGCAACGTGCGCCATCGAACACTGCCACGCCCTTTTTCCGGCACGTTACTGTCATAAACCGACCAGCTATTACTACCCTGGAAAGCCGCGTGACGCGTTGCCTGCTCGGCATAATCCATCACCTCCTCCAGCGTCTGGCCAAAGCGATAGGAACTGATACCTATATATAGAAGCGCATCGCGGTCAATGATCGAGGTTGAAGGTAATGCGCCCACGGCATTTACCAGCTGCGCGGCCATGACTTCAGCCTCCTTCAAAGTGCTGTGCGGCAGCAAAACGGCAAAATCACTATGGTAATAACGCGCCAGCAGAGCCGACGAATAGCGCATTACAAAAGTCGAAAGTAGATTGACGATAGAGGACATCAGATCTTTCACCGGCGTCTGCCCGTGTGTGTCGCGCAGGGTATCGAAATCTGGCAGGCGAATAAGCATCAGAATGCCGTAAGCCCCCTCTTCCTCAAGCTCGGTAGTCAGCTGATTATCAAAAAACAGCCGATTACTTAATCCAGTTTTTGCATCCTGCTGGGCAAAAGCGCGGATCAAAGTATCAACGCGGCTTCGCTGCTCACGCGCCTCACCGAGATCGACCAGCAATTTATCGATGGCGGCACTGGAATTCAGCGGCCACTCGGTAACATCCCCCAGCGGCAAATTATCGCGCTCACCGCGCAGGATCCGCGCAGACCGGTCTTCCAGTCGTTCAACCCCTTGAGTTTGCAGGCGTAACCAGCGAAAACTTATCAGCGTCGCGGCGATAATCAGCAATATTGCCAGGCTGATGTACAGCGTGGTGCGCATTGAACGGGCGTAGCTGCTGACGGGATCGAGATAGACCACTTTCAGGATTAAGTCAGGATGCTGAAGCAATGAGAAATGTTGGGTAACAAAGTCGGGAACGTGGTTATCCCAAACGTTGCCGTTGGTGGTTTTAGTATCGTGACTGTAAACCAACCCGTGGTTGGCAATGATTTCCAGGCTACGAATATCCAGCTGGTTCATCACCAGCGGAAGCCAGCTTTGCAATGATGACGGCGGATTCGCAATCAAACTCTGGTCAACGGTGGTCGACAGCGCCCGCAGATGCTGTTCGGAACTTTGTTTGTTCAAATAAACGAAGCTGAACGTCACCCCCACCAGCATTAGAAAAACGGTGAGCGCGACCAGCATTGAGATCATCGCATATAATCTGGTAGTAAATCGCATCCCTGTGCCTTACTCAGTTTATGTGTGTTATTTCAGTAATGATGCAGCTATTTGTCCTGCGTCGAGATCAGCCTATATAAATAGCACAGTCAGCGGCTATTCAATTAATTCAGATTTCTTATGTATTGGTGATATCAGCAGCAAATTGAGCATTCATGTCGTGAAATTCCGACCTGAGAAATTTCGTATTTTCCCCGTGTGCTCTCGCAAAACAGGGGATTTACAGTCATGCTCTACTTAATAATTTATAAAATTCACTTCACACATTCTGATTTTAAACACCCGGAGCCGTTTTAAGACCGAGGGTCATTCTCCCGGAGCATGTCATGAGCCATAAAAAAGTATTAACCGAAGCAGACGTTACCCCAGAGAGCCTGTTTTATGATCGCCGCAAAGTACTCCAGGCATTAGGCCTCAGCGCGGCCTCGCTGGCACTGCCTTCCACTGCGCAGGCCGATATTTTGTCGTGGTTCAAAGGTAACGATCGCCCTAAAGCGCCGCCGGGCAAACCTTTGAATTTTTCTAAACCTGCTGCCTATCAGGCCAATTTAGCGCTGACGCCGGAAGATAAAGTTACTGGCTATAACAACTATTATGAATTCGGTCTGGATAAGGCCGATCCAGCAGCCAATGCCGGGCAACTGCCGACATCGCCGTGGAAAGTGACGATTGATGGTGAAGTTGCAAAACCCATGACGCTGGATATGGACGACATCCTCAAACGTTTCCCGCTGGAGCAACGTATTTATCGCATGCGCTGCGTTGAAGCCTGGTCAATGGTCGTGCCGTGGATAGGCTTTCCGCTCTCTGCGCTGCTTAACATGGTCGAGCCGACCAGTGATGCGCGCTACGTTGCTTTCACTACTTTATATGATCCTGAACATATGCCGGGGCAAAAAGACCGCTTTATCGGCGGCGGCCTTAATTATCCGTATGTCGAAGGGTTGCGTCTCGACGAGGCAATGAATCCGCTGGCGCTGCTATCAGTGGGGGTTTATGGCAAAACCATGCCGCCGCAAAATGGTGCTCCTATCCGCCTGACCATTCCGTGGAAATACGGCTTTAAAGGCATCAAGTCCATCGTACACATTCGTCTGGTGAAAGATCAGCCGCCAACGACCTGGAATCAGATTGCATCCAACGAATACGGCTTCTATGCCAATGTGAATCCGCACGTGGATCATCCTCGCTGGTCACAGGCGACAGAGCGATTTATCGGTTCTGGCGGCATTCTTGACGTGAAACGCCAGCCGACACTATTGTTCAACGGCTATGAGAAAGAAGTTGGGCATTTATACCGAGGACTAGATTTGCGAGCGAATTATTAATGAAGATACCGCGCCTGTCGTTGAAACAGATTTTCTGGCTTAAGGTCATCATCCATTTAGCGGCCTTTTTGCCACTATTGTGGATATTCCTTTCTGTTAATCAGGGATGGTTTAGTGCCGATCCGGCAAAAGATATCCAGCATTTTACCGGCAGAATGACGCTAAAATTGCTGCTGGCGACGCTGCTAATAACGCCGGTTATTCGCTACGGCAAACAGCCTCTGTTGATTCGCGTTCGCCGTCTGGTTGGCCTGTGGTGCTTTGCCTGGGCGACGCTGCATCTGCTGAGTTATTCCTTCCTCGAGCTGGGGATAAGTAATCTTGGTCTGCTAGGCAGCGAACTTATTTCTCGTCCTTACCTGACCTTAGGCATTATTAGTTGGATAATTTTGCTGGTATTAGCCGCAACCTCTACTCTTTGGTCACAGCGTAAGTTGGGTAGAAAATGGCAGACGCTGCATA
Organism: uncultured Gammaproteobacteria bacterium; assembly: GCA_963747655.1. GTDB lineage: Bacteria > Pseudomonadota > Gammaproteobacteria > Enterobacterales > Enterobacteriaceae > Rouxiella. The sequence continues at coordinate 1,117,406 of CAVVFS010000003.1, forward strand.
ATGGTATTTATCTGGTGGCGATTTTGGCTCCGATTCACTATTTATGGTCAGTTAAGACATTTTCACCACAACCGTTCATTTATGCGCTAATTGCTGCGATCTTGCTGGCACTTCGCTACAAGAAATTCCGCCAGTGGTTTCGGTAATCCCTGTCAGACTCCCGAATTTCCCCGCTAAACCTCTTCTTCTGTAACCCTCAGTTTCAAACTGAGGGTTGATAATCTTCGCTGATAAGACCAGTATTTGGCTGCGATTTCCCTCGATATGAATATAATGCAGCCTTTCCTAAGAAAAGTCTGGGTTGATTTGTTCAGAAATAGGTGACAAATTGATGTTAGCAAGGTATTTTCTTCGACCTCGTACTAATCGCAGGAGATAGGCTCATAATGGCACATAAGTTTGACATTTTGCTTCTAAACGGTCCCAACCTGAATTTACTGGGAACGCGTGAGCCTGAAACCTACGGTAGTACCACGCTAAACGATATTGTTAAAGGTTTGGAACAGCAGGCTTTAGCAGCGAACGTTGCGCTAAGCCATCTGCAATCTAACGCAGAGCACCTCCTGATTGACAGGATCCATCAGGCCCGGGGAAACACTGATTTTATCTTGATCAATCCCGCAGCCTTTACCCATACCAGCGTGGCGCTTCGTGACGCATTACTGGCCGTGCAGATCCCGTTTATCGAGATCCATCTGTCAAACGTACATGCCCGCGAAGCTTTCAGACACCATTCATATCTTTCCGATATCGCGGTGGGCGTTATCTGCGGACTTGGTGCAGATGGCTACCATTTTGCTTTACAGGCAGCGGTTAACCGCTTGTCAAAATCCAACTAATTACTTTGCATAGAGTACGGAATCACACCCATGGATATTCGTAAAATCAAAAAACTGATCGAACTGGTTGAAGAATCAGGCATTTCTGAACTGGAAATTTCTGAAGGTGAAGAATCAGTACGCATCAGCCGCGCAGCTCCACAACAAGCTTACCCATTGATGCAGCAGGCTTATGCTATGCCAGCTCCACAACAGCCTTTGGCTGCCGCTGCTGCTCCTGCGGCACCGGTTGAAGCAGCTGCACCTGCTGCTATCAGTGGTCACATCGTTCGTTCACCAATGGTAGGTACTTTCTACCGTACGCCAAGCCCGGATGCCAAAGCATTCGTGGAAGTCGGTCAAAAGGTTAACGCAGGCGACACCCTGTGCATCGTTGAAGCAATGAAAATGATGAACCAGATCGAAGCTGACAAATCTGGCGTGGTTAAGGCCATTCTGATTGAAAGCGGCCAACCGGTTGAGTTCGACGAGCCGCTGGTCGTCATCGAATAACGAGGCGTACCATGGATAAAATTGTAATCGCTAACCGCGGCGAGATTGCCCTGCGTATTTTGCGTGCCTGTAAAGAATTAGGCATCAAAACCGTTGCCGTGCACTCTACTGCCGACCGCGACCTGAAACACGTGCTGCTGGCAGACGAAACCGTCTGTATCGGTCCTGCACCTTCAGTCAAAAGCTATTTGAATATCCCGGCGATCATCTCTGCTGCTGAAATCACTGGCGCAGTGGCTATCCACCCTGGATATGGCTTCTTGTCCGAGAATGCCGATTTCGCTGAACAAGTTGAGCGTTCAGGCTTTATCTTCATCGGCCCGAGAGCTGAAACCATTCGCCTGATGGGTGACAAAGTTTCTGCAATCAGCGCGATGAAAAAAGCTGGCGTACCTTGCGTTCCTGGCTCCGACGGCCCGCTGGGCGATGATATGGAAAAAAACCGTGCTTTCGGTAAGCGCATCGGTTATCCGGTCATCATCAAAGCGTCTGGCGGCGGCGGCGGTCGCGGTATGCGCGTTGTTCGTGCAGAGAAAGATCTGGAACAATCCATCAACATGACGCGTGCTGAAGCCAAAGCGGCTTTCAACAACGACATGGTTTACATGGAAAAATACCTGGAAAACCCACGCCATATCGAAATTCAGGTATTGGCTGACGGCCAGGGCAACGCTATCTATCTGGCTGAACGTGACTGTTCAATGCAGCGTCGTCACCAGAAAGTTGTCGAAGAAGCACCAGCACCAGGTATCACTACCGAAATGCGTCGCTACATCGGCGAACGTTGTTCTAAAGCCTGTGTAGACATCGGCTACCGTGGCGCAGGTACTTTCGAATTCCTGTATGAAAACGGCGAGTTCTATTTCATCGAAATGAACACCCGTATTCAGGTTGAGCATCCGGTTACCGAGATGATCACCGGCGTTGACTTGATCAAAGAGCAGCTGCGCATCGCCGCTGGCCAACCTTTGTCAATCAAGCAGGACGAAGTGCGTATTCAGGGCCACGCTGTTGAGTGTCGTATCAATGCCGAAGACCCGAATACTTTCCTGCCAAGCCCAGGCAAAATCACTCGTTTCCATGCTCCAGGTGGTTTCGGCGTGCGTTGGGAATCTCATATCTACGCTGGCTACACTGTGCCTCCGTACTATGACTCCATGATCGGTAAACTGATCACTTACGGTGAAAACCGCGATGTTGCGATTTCCCGTATGAAGAATGCACTGGCCGAGCTGATTATCGATGGCATCAAAACCAACGTTGATCTGCAACTGCGCATCATGAACGACGAGAACTTCCAGAACGGTGGCACCAACATCCACTATCTCGAGAAGAAACTCGGATTGCAGGACTAAACATTCTGCAAAAATAACTACCTGAAACCTTTGACCTTGTAGCAATGCAGCAAGGGTTTTAGGTAACAAGGCCGGATAATCCGGCCTTTTTTCGTTTCTGAGGAGTGCAGGTCAATGCATGTCGATAAACGCTTCTTACAGGCAAATAAAGAGGCGCGTTGGGCTTTCGGCTTGACCCTTGCCTATCTGGTTGCCTGGTCACTGGCTGCCTATTTGCCGAATGATGCTCAGGGCATCACCGGCCTTCCCCACTGGTTTGAAATGTCGTGCCTGCTTGTTCCGCTGATTTTTATCTTGCTGAGCTGGTTGATGGTGCGCGTTATTTATCGTGATATCTCGCTGGAGGATGATCATGCGGACTGAAGTTCTGCTGCCGCTGGTTGCCTATTTATTGCTGGTGTTTGGCCTGTCGGTATTTGCCTATACTCGCCGTCAGCAAGGTAATTTTCTCACCGAATATTTTATCGGCAATCGCTCAATGGGCGGTTTCGTGCTCGCCATGACACTCACCGCGACCTACATCAGCGCCAGCTCGTTTATTGGCGGCCCTGGTGCGGCTTATAAATACGGCCTTGGCTGGGTATTGCTGGCGATGATCCAGCTGCCGGCAATGTGGCTATCTTTAGGCGTATTAGGTAAGAAATTCGCGATTCTGGCCCGCCGCTACAATGCGGTGACGCTCAACGATATGCTCTACGCGCGCTATAAAAGTCGCCTGCTGGTTTGGTTCGCCAGCCTGAGTCTGCTGGTTGCTTTTCTGGGTGCAATGACGGTGCAGTTTGTTGGCGGTGCGCGGCTTCTGGAAACGGTCGCAGGCATTCCTTACGATACCGGCCTGCTGATTTTTGGCGTCAGTATCGCGCTCTACACCTCGTTTGGCGGATTTCGTGCCAGCGTGCTCAATGATGCGATGCAAGGGCTAGTCATGCTGCTTGGCACCGTATTGCTGCTGGTCGCGGTTATCCACAGTGCCGGTGGGCTGCACAGCGCGGTGGATAAACTGCAACATATCGATCCTAAACTGGTGTCGGTCAAAGGTGCAGATAACGTCCTTTCGCTGCCGTTTATGGCCTCTTTCTGGGTGCTGGTGTGCTTTGGCGTTATTGGCCTACCGCACACTGCCGTACGCTGTATTTCCTATCGTGACAGCAAGGCGGTGCATCGCGGTATCGTGCTCGGCACGTTAGTGGTTGGCGTGCTGATGTTTGGTATGCATCTGGCCGGTGCGCTTGGCCGCGCGATCCTGCCTGATCTCAAGATCCCCGATCAGGTGATCCCGACGTTGATGATAACCGTGCTGCCACCTTTCGCTGCCGGGATCTTCCTCGCCGCGCCGATGGCCGCCATAATGTCGACCATAAACGCGCAGCTGTTACAGTCTTCGGCTACCATCGTTAAAGACCTTTATCTGGGTGTTCGACCGGCTCAGTTACGCAACGAGCGCCTGCTGAAACGCTTCTCGAGCCTTGCGACGCTGGTGATTGGCTTACTGGTGGTCTTTGCTGCCTGGCATCCGCCACAGATGATTATCTGGCTTAACCTGCTGGCCTTTGGCGGCCTTGAAGCGGTGTTCCTGTGGCCGCTGGTACTGGGGCTTTACTGGGAGCGTGCCAATGCATTTGGTGCATTGTCTTCAATGATCACTGGCGCGGTTTGTTATACCCTGTTGGCCACTATCGACCTGCACATTGCAGGTTTACATCCGATTGTTCCGTCATTGCTGCTCAGCCTGTTGGCATTTTTTATCGGCAATAGACTGGGCGAAATCAGACAAAACAAATTGTTAGAAGAGAATGGCTATGCCTTGGATTCAACTGAAAATTAATACCAACGCTCAGGATGCAGAAACGCTGAGCGATGCACTGATCGAAAGCGGCGCAGTCTCTGTGACCTTCCTGGATACCCATGATAATCCAGTGTTTGAACCGTTACCGGGCGAGACTCTGCTCTGGGGCGATACTGACGCTGTCGGCCTGTATGATGCAGAAACCGATATGGAAATGGTGGTGGCGATTCTGGAAAATGAACCGCTTTTGGGTAAAGGCTTCGCCCATAAAATCGAACAGCTGGAAGACAAAGACTGGGAACGCGAATGGATGGATAACTTCCACCCGATGCGTTTTGGCGAACGTCTGTGGATTTGTCCAAGCTGGCGCGACGTGCCGGATCCGACGGCTGTTAACGTGATGCTGGATCCTGGTCTGGCGTTTGGTACCGGCACGCATCCGACGACCGCGATGTGCCTGCAATGGCTCGACGGGCTGGACCTAGAAGGCAAAACGGTTATCGATTTTGGCTGTGGTTCCGGCATTTTAGCTATCGCCGCGCTGAAGCTCGGTGCTGCCCAGGCAATCGGTATTGATATCGATCCACAGGCTATTCAGGCAAGCCGCGATAATGCGCAACGTAACGGCGTCTCAGAGCGTTTGTCGCTGTATCTGCCTCAGGATCAGCCTGACAACCTTTCTGCCGATGTGGTCGTGGCTAACATCCTTGCCGGCCCTCTGCGCGAGCTGGCACCGCTTATCAGCGTGCTGCCGGTTGCAGGCGGTCATCTTGGCTTGTCCGGCGTTCTGGCGAGCCAGGCAGCAGGTGTGGCCGAAGCTTATCAGGATACTTTTACGCTGGACTCGGTAGCTGAACAAGAAGAATGGTGCCGCATCACCGGTATCAAAAAAGCCTAATTTCCCGTTTTAAATCAGGGGGAACCTTTTCCCCCTGTTCTTTCTCGTCCCTATTCCTCTCCCATCGCCCCATTTTCACACATCCGGTTGTTAACAATATTGATAAAAAACTGGTTGTTTTTTAACAAAAATGTGCAGTTAATCAAGAAAGGGTCCGGTTATTGCTACTTTAAAGGGCAATTTTCACCTTAGATTCCGCTGTTATATAGCCTTTAATCAGCGATAAGTAAGTAAATTATTGAAGCGCACAAATTGAGCATCATGAGATAACCTCATGTTTATCCTGAATAAAATATTTTTTAACTATGTAATCTTGATGTAAAGAGGCTTTTTCATCGCCAATTGGTTAAAGTTTGGCCTTTCATATCCTGTAAAAAATGCGTAATATACGCGCCCTTGCGGACTTCAAGTATGGTCTTTCCTAAATGCGCATTGGACACCACCAGCTAGCTAATTGCCTGATTGCCGCCCCAATGGCCGGTATTACAGACCGACCGTTTCGTGCCTTATGTCATTCAATGGGTGCTGGAATGGCAGTATCCGAAATGCTGTCCTCTAATCCAGAGGTTTGGCGTACGGATAAGTCGCGTTTGCGTATGGTACATAGTGATGAGTCAGGGATACGCGCCGTGCAGATTGCCGGTTGTGACCCTGAAGATATGGCCGCCGCCGCCCGTATTAACGTGGAGGCAGGTGCTCAAATCATTGACATCAATATGGGTTGCCCAGCCAAGAAAGTGAACCGCAAACTGGCAGGCTCTGCGTTGCTACAGTATCCGGATTTGGTCGAACAAATCCTCAGGTCAGTGGTTAACGCAGTGGATGTGCCAGTCACGTTGAAAATTCGTACTGGTTGGGATCCGGAAAACCGTAATTGTGTACAAATTGCCCAATTGGCTGAAGACTGTGGTATTCAGGCCCTGACGATTCATGGCCGAACCCGTGCTTGCCTCTTCAATGGAGAGGCAGAGTACAACAGTATTCGGACAGTTAAGCAGAGTGTTTCCATTCCGATTATCGCGAATGGCGACATAACTGACCCGCATAAAGCCAGGGCGGTGCTCGACTACACTGGGGCTGATGCTCTAATGATAGGCCGTGCCGCTCAGGGGAGACCCTGGATCTTCCGGGAAATCCAGCATTATCTGGACACAGGGGAGCTGTTACCGCCGCCACCACTTGGGGAAGTACAGCGCTTGATGATAGGGCACGTACGGGAACTGCACGACTTTTATGGTCAAGGCAAGGGATTCCGTATCGCCCGTAAGCACGTCTCCTGGTATTTACAGGAACATGCCCCGAATGACCAGTTTCGGCGCTCCTTCAACGCCATAGAGGATGCCAGCGAACAGCTGGAGGCGTTGGAAGCATATTTCGAAAATCTTGCGTAACAAAAAAGAGCTGACAGAACTATGTTCGAACAACGCGTGAATTCTGATGTACTGACCGTTTCTACCGTTAATTCTCAGGATCAGGTAACCCAAAAACCCCTGCGTGACTCGGTAAAACAAGCACTTAAGGGCTATTTTGCTCAACTGAACGGTCAAGACGTCAATGACCTGTATGAACTGGTATTGGCTGAAGTTGAACAGCCACTGCTGGACATGGTGATGCAGTACACCCGTGGCAACCAGACTCGTGCAGCCCTGATGATGGGTATCAACCGCGGTACTCTGCGTAAGAAATTGAAAAAATACGGCATGAACTGATACTAATCAGTTAATTGTTTGAAAAAAGGCGCCCTTATCGAAAGATATGGCGCCTTTTTGCTTTGTTTAAAACGCTCAATCTCGCCTGTTTTCGCCTGTTAAAATGCCATCAGAATCTATAATAATGCCATCGCTGGGATGAGGGATGCCTGAAATAAAAAAGGCATCTCACCTGGAAATGCCTTTTATTTCTAATTAAATTAGAGAATTAACCGCGGTTGATTGGCTCGTGACGCACGGGTTCATGACGAACTGGAGCCGGGCGGTGATACACTTGGTGCACAGGGCGATGCACTGGATGATGGACAATCGGGTGATGCACAACCGGATGGCGCGGCGGCATTGGGCTATGCTCAGGGCCTTCGGCGTGAGCTGTCGCTAATACGGCATTGCTGGCCAGCACGGTGAAAATAAGGGCTAAAGTTGTCTTCTTCATGGGTTTATCCTTTGAGTTATTTTTTTGTTGTTGCAACATCTACAGCAAGAATATCAACGACAGCATGAAGAACAAACATCCTGAAATATCCTAAAAAATCATCCCTTACGATTAATTTACTGTTAAAAGATAAATTCATTACCTGATAGAAAGATCTTTTACAGCCACATTGTTTTTACAGATTAATTTTCGCCCCGTCTGCTGACTTATGCCCGTTTACAACCAGACATAATCATTGCGCGAAATTTGCACGACTCCGCATAATTACCTAATCATGGCGCTGAGATGAACGTGGTATACTCTATTTAGAGAGTCGAATTCGCCCCGCCAATCGCCATCCTCAAGCTTTTTAGCCAAGCGATCCCGCCTTTTGACGTAAATATTCGAGAAGTCATGCTATTCGCGCAACTTATAGCAAAATGAGTCGTCCGAATAATTACAACCCAAATACGTATCGCGATTGAGCTTCTCTCTAAGCGTTACCTAAATTCACTCATATTGATGATTGAAATTACATGACTGCTCCAACCCAACAATTTAAAAAGTCCTTTTTACGTCCTCGTTACTGGCTGACCTGGTTTGGCCTGGGCGTCCTGTTTTTGCTGGTCCAAATGCCGTATCCGGTCTTGTATCGTCTGGGTGTCTGGCTTGGCCGAACTTCTATGCGTTTTCTCAAACGCCGCGTTTCTATTACTCGCCGTAATTTCGAGCTGTGCTTTCCCGATATGCCCAGCGACGAGATTGAACAAAAAATAGTTAAAAATTTTGAGTCTCTTGGCATGGGTCTGCTGGAAACCGGCATGGCATGGTTTTGGTCAGATGCTCGCGTTAGACGCTGGTTTAGCGTTAACGGCCTCGACAATCTCAAGGCAGCTCAGCAAAACAATCAAGGCGTGCTGGTGATTGGCGTTCACTTTATGTCGCTTGAATTAGGTGGCCGCGCGATGGGCCTTTGCCAGCCGATGATGGCGATGTACCGCCCGCACAATAACAAAGCGATGGAATTCGTGCAGACCTGGGGTCGTTTGCGCTCAAATAAAGCGATGCTTGACCGCAAAGACCTGCGCGGCATGGTTCACGCGCTCAAACGTGGCGAAGCGGTCTGGTTTGCACCTGATCAAGATTACGGCCCTCGCGGCAGCGTATTTGCCCCATTATTTGCCGTCGAAAAGGCAGCAACCACCAGCGGAACCTTTATGCTGGCGCGTCTGGCAAAACCCGCGTTGGTCTCCGTGGTTCTAATTCGCAAAGAAAAAGGTGCAGGATATGATCTGGTGATCCAGCCGGCCCTTACCGGTTATCCTATCGATGACGAGTTAGCCGCAGCGGCGTATATGAATCGGGTTGTTGAGAAAGAAATCATGCGTGCGCCTGAGCAATATCTTTGGCTGCATCGCCGTTTCAAGACACGCCCCGAAGGCGCGCCTTCACTGTATTAATTTAATGCTCTATTAATTTATCTCTTTAGTGGTTAATTAAGAGGCCATTTGCAGAGAAAACAATATAAAAACCCCGACCAGCGTGTCGGGTTTTTTATTTCTAAAACGCAAAATGGGCCTATTTTCTTCATAACGTCTCTTAGTGATTCTATAAATATTAAATATGCCTACCAAATAATTCAGTTATCGTCCAAATATTACCTAATGTTATTAAAATCGCCCATCCTGCCTCAAACTCCCTTTAAATTTGCAATCTGGCGCACTATTTTGCAGCAAACACGTTTACAGCGCCCCAAATAAGGTCAATAAATCTTCCAATGCCAATCAATGTTACTGGTCAATCACCCTCCGGAACTTGATTGATAAGCATTTTCAATGTTGGCACTCCCTTTGCTTTAGCCGTTTTGCTCGTACAAATCTGAGCAGAGGGCTTTGCCCCATAAACAGACAGGGTGCTCTGGCACTCATAAAATAATAACGTTCGCTCTCGCCTCACAGGACGATTTATGAAAAAAATACTGCTCTCAACGCTGATCGCCGCCGCAAGTTTCGTCACCCTGGCTGGACAAGCTCACGCTGGAACGACTCTGGATGCAATTAAGAAAAACGGCTTTATTAAATGCGGTATCAGCGATGGATTACCGGGTTTCTCCTCTAAGGACGACAAGGGAAATATTACGGGATTAGACGTTGACGTCTGTCGTGCCGTGGCCGCGGCCCTGTTTGGCGACGCGACCAAAGTGAAATACACCCCACTAACGGCGAAAGAACGTTTTACCGCATTGCAGTCAGGCGAAGTGGATATTCTGTCGCGTAACACGACCTGGACGTCCTCCCGCGATGGCGGCATGGGCATGATTTTCGCTGGCGTAAACTATTACGACGGCATCGGATTCCTGACCCACAAGAAAGCTGACCTTAAGAGTGCGAAGGAGTTGGATGGCGCAACGGTCTGTTTGCAGGCCGGTACAGACACCGAGCTGAACGTGGCCGACTATTTTAAAGCCAATAAAATGACCTTCACCCCAGTCACCTTTGACCGCTCAAGCGATAGCGCAAAAGCGCTGGAATCCGGCCGCTGCGATACGCTGTCTTCTGACCAGTCTCAGCTTTATGCACTGCGCCAGTCTCTCGGCAAACCGGATGATTATGTCGTACTGCCAGAAGTTATCTCTAAAGAACCTTTAGGCCCTGTAGTGCGTCGCGGTGACGAAGACTGGCTGGAAATTGTGCGCTGGTCACTGTTCGCCATGCTGAATGCCGAAGAAATGGGCGTGACGTCGAAAAATGTTGATGCCATGGCCGCTAATCCAACTACACCAGACATGGGCAACCTGTTGGGTAAAACGGGCACCTACGGCGCAGACCTTAAATTGCCTAACGACTTTGTGGTTAAAATCGTTGAACAGGTAGGTAACTACGGCGAAAGTTTTGATCGTAATGTTGGCATGGGCAGCCCACTGAAGATTGCTCGTGGCCAGAATGCGCTGTGGAATAAAGGCGGTATCCAGTACGCACCACCGGTTCGTTAATTCCTGCCGGATGTCAGCACGTCAGCTCATCCCTGACGTGCTGCTTCCACCAAGACCTTGTAACACTCGAATGACCGCATACTGAGGCTGGCTCTTATGTCGCAACGCCCATCCGAAAAAGTCGCGTTTTCACTGCGTAACCCCGCAGTGCGCGCCTGGCTGTACCAAATTCTCGCGGTGGTGTTGCTGGTGGCCTTTTTGGGCTACCTGTTACACAACACGATTACCAATCTAACAACGCGAGGGATCACCTCGGGATTTGAATTTTTAAATCGCGGTGCCGGTTTTGGCATCGTCCAACACCTGATTAGCTATGACGAAGGCGATACCTACGGGCGCGTCTTCTTTATCGGTTTGCTAAATACCCTGCTGGTATCGGCGCTGTGTATCGTCTTTGCCTCTATTCTCGGGTTTATCGTTGGGTTAGGGAGACTCTCCGATAACTGGCTTATTCGCAAACTGTGCACGGTCTACATTGAGACGTTCCGTAACATTCCGCCACTGTTGCAGATTTTCTTCTGGTATTTTGCCGTGTTGCGCAACTTGCCGGGGCCACGACAGAGCCTGAATGCATTCAATACCGTTTTCGTCAGCAACCGTGGCTTGTACATGCCATCGCCGGAAATGGCGGCAGGATTCTGGGCGACAGCCGTTGCGCTGCTGCTGGCAGTTGGCGGGATCCTCTTTCTCAAACGTTATAACTATTTTCGTCAGGTTCATACCGGGCTGGTGTGGCGCATCTGGCCGTGGTGTATCGCCATGCTGGTGGTGTTCCCGGTGCTGGCGCAGCTAATTTTTGGGCCGGCGCTGCATTGGGATATTCCAAGACTCAAAGGCTTTAACTTCGGTGGCGGAGTGGTATTGATCCCCGAGCTAGGCGCGCTAACGCTGGCGCTGTCGGTGTATACCTCGACTTTTATTGCTGAAGTTATTCGCTCAGGTATTCAGTCGGTTTCTCACGGGCAACACGAGGCGGCTCGCTCGCTGGGCCTGCCTAATCCGGTCACGCTGCGTCAGGTTATTTTGCCGCAGGCGATGCGAGTGATTATTCCGCCTTTGACCAGCCAGTATCTCAATATTGTCAAAAACTCCTCACTGGCTGCGGCCATTGGTTATCCAGATATGGTATCGCTGTTTGCAGGTACAGTGCTGAATCAGACCGGTCAGGCCATTGAAACCATTGCCATTACGATGTCGGTTTATCTGATTATCAGTCTGGTGATTTCGTTCTTGATGAACATTTATAACCGACGCATCGCGCTGGTTGAGCGTTAAGGGAAACAGCTGATTATGACGACTCTCCCGCAATCTATCCGAGGCACCAAGCCCGGCACGCCAGTGAGCAACGCCGTGCAGTGGGCGCGCAAAAATCTGTTCTCCAGCTGGTTTAACAGTCTGCTGACCCTGTTCTTCTTTTGGCTGCTGTGGGAACTCATCCCGCCGCTGCTGAACTGGGTTATTTTTCAGGCCAACTGGGTCGGCACCACTCGCGCGGACTGTACCAAAGCAGGCGCGTGCTGGGTGTTTATTCATGCGCGTTTTGGCCAGTTTATGTATGGGCTTTACCCCATTGATCAACGCTGGCGCATCAATACCACGTTAATCGTCGGCCTGTTATCCATCGTGCCAATGTTTCTGTCGGCGATGCCGCGCCGTGGCATGTATATCGCAGGCTGGGCAGTCGCCTTCCCGATATTCACCTGGTTGATGCTTTATGGCGGCTTTTTTGGCCTAAGCAGAATAGAAACGTATCAATGGGGTGGACTGACCCTGACTCTGGTTATCGCCGCCGTAGGTATCGCGGGCGCGCTTCCGATTGGGATATTACTGGCACTGGCGCGGCGATCCTCATTGCCTATTGTACGGATTCTGGCGGTGATCTTTATCGAGTTTTGGCGCGGCGTACCGCTGATTACCGTGCTGTTTATGTCCTCGGTCATGCTGCCGCTGTTTATGAGCGAAGGCACCAGCATCGACAAGCTGGTTCGTGCGCTGGTCGGCGTGGTGCTGTTCCAGTCGGCATACGTTGCTGAAGTGGTTCGTGGCGGTTTACAGGCACTGCCAAAAGGCCAAACCGAGGCCGCCCAGTCGCTGGCTTTAGGCTACTGGAGAACCCAGATGCTGGTGATTTTGCCGCAGGCACTGAAGATGGTCATACCGGGATTGGTCAACACCATCATCGCGCTGTTTAAAGATACCAGCCTGGTAATCATCATCGGGCTGATGGATTTTTTCAGCAGCGTTCAGCAGGCAACCGTAGCACCGGAATGGCTAGGTATGTCGACCGAAGGCTACGTCTTTGCCGCCGCTGTTTACTGGATTTTCTGTTTTAGCATGTCGCGTTATAGCCAACATTTGGAAAGACGCTTTCACACCGGGCACTCCGCACACTGAGGTATACCATGACCGAACATAACGTCATTGAAACTAAAAAAATGATGATCACGCTGGAAGACGTTAACAAGTGGTACGGGCAGTTCCACGTGTTGAAAGGCATCAACCTGAATGTCACATCGGGCGAGCGAATTGTCCTCTGCGGGCCTTCCGGTTCCGGTAAATCGACCACAATTCGCTGCATCAATCACCTCGAAGAGCACCAGCAGGGGCGAATTGTGGTGGATGGAACAGAGCTGAATGATGATTTGCGCAACATTGAGCGAATAAGAACAGAAGTCGGCATGGTGTTTCAGCACTTCAACCTGTTTCCGCATTTAACGGTATTGCAGAACTGTACTTTGGCTCCGTGCTGGGTAAGAAAAATGCCGAAGAAAGAGGCGGAAGAACTGGCAATGAAATACCTGCAACGGGTGCGTATCGCCGAACATGCGCACAAGTTTCCGGGCCAGCTTTCAGGCGGACAGCAGCAGCGCGTGGCGATTGCCCGTTCGCTGTGTATGAAACCCAAAATCATGCTGTTTGATGAGCCAACCTCTGCGCTGGACCCAGAGATGGTGAAAGAAGTGCTGGATACCATGATTGGCCTGGCCGATGAAGGCATGACCATGCTGTGCGTGACACACGAAATGGGATTTGCACGCACGGTGGCAGACCGGGTTATCTTTATGGACCGCGGGGAGATAGTTGAGCAGGCACCGCCGGAAGAGTTCTTTGCTAATCCGAAATCGGCTAGAACGCGCGAGTTTCTGGCTCAGATTATTCACTGATTAATGCGCTAATCATGAACCCGGCGGCAAACACAGTTGCCGCCGGTTTTTAACCCACGAAATTACCAGAAAAAACGCCCAATCAGTGGCGCAATCAGTACGGTCATCACGCCAGCCAACATCATTACCAGGCTCGAGACTACGCCCTCTTGCGCGCCCATCTGGTAGGCTTTCGCCGTTCCGGCACCGTGAGACGCCGCGCCCAGTCCGGCCCCTTTTGCCAATGCGCTGCGCACTGAAAGACGCAAAAACAGCAGGTCGCCGACCGCCATGCCAAATACGCCGGTGATCACCACAAAAAGTGCCACCAGATCCGGCTGACCGCCCTCTTGCCTGGCCGCCGCTAGCGCAAACGGGGTAGTAATCGAACGCACCGCCAGACTACGCTGGATTTCTTCCGGCAAGGTCAATATTCGCGCCAGCCACACCGAACTAAATACCGCAACGGTAATCGCCGTCACCACGCCCGCGGTAAGGGAAAGCCAATGACGTTTTATAATCGCCATATTTTCATAAACCGGCACGGCGAAGGCGATAGTAGAAGGCCCCAGCAACCACAGCAGCCAATGCGTCTCGCCGATATAATCTTTATAAGAAACCCGGGTAAACACCAGCAGCAGCACCAATACGATCGGCGTAAACACCAATGGCATAAACAGCAAATTTCGCCGCCAGCGATAAAGCCTTTTATTGGTGTAATACACGCCAACAGTGACTGCGAAGCAAAGAATACTGAGCACTAAATCAATCATGTTCAGCCTTCTGCATCGCCTGTGCATTTTTTCTTTCGGCCAGGCGCAATTCCAGTTTATAGACTTTGTCGACCACTAAGGCCGTGGCGCTCAGCGTCAGAATGGTGCTCACGCCAATCACCAGAAAAATCTTCCAGCCTTCAATCATCAGCAATTGGGCATAGTTAACAACGGCGACAACAGCCGGCACAAAAAATAGCAACATCTCTGTCAGCAGCCATCCTGATCCCGCCTTAACCCAGCTTATCGGCAATACCCGAAACGCAATCAGCAGTAAAAGCATCAACATACCGACAATATTTGCAGGCAGCGGAAGGTGCAGCAGGTTAACCAAACGGTCCGCCACCATAAACAGCAATGCATAAAGCACTACCTGAATCGGTACCTGAAAGCGGTTAAGCAACGACGGCGCTTTCACGCGCAACGCCAACATCATCGGGGATGACCTCAAAGGACGAAGAATTAAGAGCTTGCAGTATACGGCCTGGAGAAATAGGTTAAGAAATGAATTAAAATTATCCAAATGATTCCAAATTGGAATGTTCTGTCACTGGAGCTTTATGGACGTTCGCACCCTGCGCTATTTTGTTGAAGTCGTACGCCAGCAGAGTTTTACTCGCGCGGCGGAGAAACTGTTTGTGACTCAGCCGACGATCAGCAAAATGCTGCGTAATCTCGAGGAGGAACTGGAGTGCACCTTGCTCATACGCGAAGGGCGTCGCCTGCGTTTGACTGACAGCGGTCAGGCTTTGTATCAGCGTGGATTGAATATTCTTGAAGAATTTCGCCAGTTAGAAGCCGAGCTGGAAGATATTAACGACGTAAAACGAGGCCTGTTGCGACTTGGGGTCCCGCCGATGGTCGGCACGCAAATGGCCCCGCTGATTGGTGAGTTTCGCCAGCATTATCCGGGCATTGAACTAATTATTTCAGAGTTTGGCGGACTGACCGTGCAACAGGCTGTGCTCTCCGGCGAGTTGGATCTGGCGCTAACCGCCCTGCCCATCGATCCCGCTTTGCCAATTACCTCACAGCTGTTATTCAGCCACCCGCTTTATGTGGTGGTGCCGCGAACCTCTTACTGGCTTAACCGCAGCACAGTTGCCATGACAGAGTTGGCAGACGAAAGCATCCTTATTTATAACGAAGACTTTGCCCTTTATCGTCAGCTTCTGGACGCTTTTAGCAAACACGGATTCACGCCAAAAATTGCAGCCCGCAGCGGTCAATGGGACTTTCTTGCTGCAATGGTTGAGGCAGGAATGGGGATTGCCATCCTCCCCGAGCCAATTTGCCAGCGACTGGATAGTACTCGCTTGCTGTGGCTCCCTTTAGCGCCGACCCTGTTATGGCAGTTGGGTTTAATCTGGCGGCAAGGCAGCTATCTTTCTCAGGGCGCTCAGGCGTGGATTGCACGCAGCCGCGAATTTTGGCCTCACAGCACGGCACCATTGTTATCCGAAAAAGATTAGGCATAAAAAATGCCCACGGGCATAAACCGGCGGGCATTTTGATTTAACGAGTGACGATATTTAGTCAGTCATTATATTTAATAAGTCACTATATTGAACGACGACTACACCTCTTTCTCGACGAGCAAGGCTTCCAGTAAATCGAGATCGTGGAGCAGCTTTTGCAGCGTTTCATTGCTGATACGTTGCGTCGCGCGAAGATGATAAAGCTCACCACGCTCGGCCCGCAGCGCAGTCAGACGGAAACGTCGCTCGAGGTTTTCAAGCATCAGGGCTTGCTCAATATCGTCTTTACCCACGGTGCGACGACGCAAATTCCCTACCACTCGCGAGCTGATTTCCTTCAGCGTCTGCTCATCGATATTTTCTTCTGAGTCGGCCGCAAGACGCTCTTCCATTTTGTGCAGACTCTCAATCGCGACCTCAGCCGACACCGAGCGTGCCATGCGTTCTTCTTCACGGTAAGCAGACTTGTCTACGACCACACCACGGAGCAAGAACGGCAGTGCCACCACGCCAGCAATCAGCGAGAACAGGATCACGCCCGCGGCCAGAAACACCAGCTGATAACGCGAAGGGAATGCTGCCCCGTCGGCCAAAAACAGCGGAATTGATAGCACACCGGCCAGAGTTATTGCCCCGCGCACGCCGGCAAACGAAGCCACCCACAGTTCACGCGTAGAGAAACTACCAAACATCAACGGGCGCTTCTTGAGCAGGCGATTACTGAAGTTTTTCATCAGCCACAGCCAGACAAAACGCAACAGCAGCAAGGCAAAATAGATAATGCCAACGTCGGCAAACAGGTGCCAGGTCACGATGCTCGGGTCATGAGTGGCCTGATCCAACGAGCTTTCCAGAATGCTTGGCAGTTGCAGGCCCAGCATGATAAACACCATGCCGTTAAAGACAAATTCCAGCATCGCCCAAACGCTGTTTGCACGCAAACGCATCGCCAGAGGGGCGTTACGGATAATCCCCGACTGGCTGATAGTCATCCCGGCGGCCACGGCGGCCAAAATGCCCGAGACGCCAATATGTTCGGCAATCAGATACGAGGCGAAGGGCAACAGCAGCAGCAAAACGATTTGCGTTGCCGGGTCATCCCCGCTCCAGCGGCTCATGATGCGCAACGATTTACTGTATAACCACGTTACTGCAACACCCGCCAGCAGGCCGCCAATAGCCACCTTGAGGAATTCGAGCGTGGCGCCCGGCACGGTAAACACCATGGTGCCCATCGCGACTGCGATAGCAAATTTCAGCGCGACCAGGCCTGACGCATCGTTCATCAAGGCCTCACCTTCGAGGATCCCCATAATCGATTTGGGAATACGGCCTTTGCCGACAATGCCTGAAAGCGCCACGGCATCGGTGGGTGACAATACCGCAGCCAGCGCGAAAGCGGCGACCAGCGGAATATTCGGCACCATCATATAAATCAGATAACCGACCCCAACCACGGTAACCAGCACCAGCGCCAGTGCTAAGCCGAGGATCTCACGTCCCTTGTGCAAAAATTCGCGCATTGGGGTTTTCCAGCCATCGGCAAACAGCAGCGGCGGGATAAACAGCACCAGGAACAAATCGGGATCAAAATCGACATGCAGGCCAAAGTTAGGCCAGGCGAGTAAAGCTCCCACGAGAATTTGCATAAGAGGAAGTGGAACCTGGAACGGCAACATCCTGGTAACGACACCGGAGAGCGACACCACCAGAATCAAAATCAGAATGGTAAAAAATATTTCCATGCTTTCCTTAGACTCTTGTTATTAGTTAATGCTTAAAGCTGGACACAGGCTGAACCTGCACGACAATTTGATAGTAAAACATTTTCACAGCGGAGAAAAATCACAGAGGTCTTAAAATGAATTGTAAATGTTGTTAACAAATTTTGTTGGATTATGAATGCGGCGGGAACAGTAGACCTCTTCCTCATGACCTGATAGGTAGGTTAATTTATGTACAAATTAAAATCCTAACAGACAACTCTGCTGGTAAGTATCGTAAAATAGTTCTCCGCAGACTTCATGATGCCTTTTCGCTTTGAACAATCCTCCTATCACTACGGACACTTCCTTTGTAGCAAATAATTAACAATTCATTACCAAATAATAAGAGCACCGATTGTTTATAACCTATTACTCTATGTGCCAAAAATTACAGCCTAATAATTAATCTAATAAGATATTTTATTGAGGAGTAGCTCTTGTCTATTCAGCACAGCGTAGGACTTGGTGGAGTAAATAACAGAACAGACGTTATTATCATACAAGGTTATTTAAAAAATACGGATCTCCTTTATTAGCCGTCGATGGCATCGTTGGCAGAAACACCATTGAGGCTATTAAAAGCTTCCAAAAGACCTTTATGGTTTCACCCGATGGATTAATATCTGTCCACGGTATCACTGAAAGACACTTGTTAACCCGTGCTGCCACACACGTCGATGGACTACACAAAACCAGCGCTGGAACTCCTCAACCCATCGATATGTCTGGCGGGCTAACGGTTCCCAGAGGGCAGTTCATTTTTAATGCAGAGGGTACAGATAATCCTCACAGCCCTTATTTCAGTCGGGTACTCTGCTGGCCCGGCGAAGACTCAGGGGTAACCATTGGCCGTGGCTACGATATGAAAAAGCGTTCAAAGAGTGAGATTTTTGCTAACCTTAGGCAGGCTAATATAGATGCTGATATTGCACATATTATGTCGGGTGGTAGTCACTTGATTGGTTCATCTGCATTGCATTTCGTCCATAAAAATAAGGAAATCTGTGGAGTTATCACACGTACTCAACAGATAAACTTGTTTAATATTATATATCCTTTTTATTATAATGATACTAAAAGGATTTATAATAAATACAAGTCTAAAGACGGCTGTGCTTGGGATAGCCTTAATCCGAGAATTTCAACGATTATGATTGATATGCGTTTTCAGGGTGGATTTGTCTATTGGCAAGTTCCAATATTTGAGCAAAACAATGTTAACGCCATTATTGATTTAATCAGAACCACTATACTTCTTTCTTATGAAAAAAACAGACACCGGATTAACTTTTTAAAAAACGGAATCATTCAATGAAATATTTAAAAATTTTCTCATTAGGCATTATGCTTTTTTCGGTGTGCAGCTATGGGGCTGATACTATTTATGGCTCTGATACTGATACTGAAGCTAGCAAGGCTATTTCAGCTATTTCAGCTTGCTACCAAAATCCAGGATCAAGTCTTTGCTTTAGTAAATTAAGTGACAAAGAAAAAGCGCGTTATGATACCGCCTATTCGGTATTCTTTAAAGGCTTGGTTAATATTGGCAACGATAATGGGCCTCGCTTAGCCAGCGAAGCGACACAGGGCAAAAAGCTGTGGGAATCGGCGTTACAACACGATTGTGAAGCAAGGGGTTTGGAACATGACGATGGTAGTCCTCTCTATTCTGACAATGTTGCAACTTGTTTTGCCATACAATATGCCAAACGCGTTGATTTTTATAACGGCTTTACTATTAATAGTGATAAAGCAGCTATCGATAAAATTTTGAAGAAGTATAAAAAAAATCCTTCTAGCCAATAATCTATCCCTGTTTCCCCTGCCTCGCAGGGGAAATTAAAAACTAATTTTGTGAGAAATTGTCCAGAATAAACAGGGCTGATCTCTTTAAAAAAGACCGACTAAATGAAACCTCTAAAATATTTCCCACTGGGTATTATGCTTTTATCTGTTTGCAGCTATGGAGCAGATACCGTTTACGGCTCTGATACTGATAATGAAGCAAGTAAAGCCATTGCTGCTATTTCAGCTTGCTACCAAAATACAGGTTCAAGTCTTTGCTTAAGTAACTTAAGCGATAAAGAAAAAGCGCATTATGAAACCGCTTATTCTCTATTCTTTAAAGGCTTGGTTAATATTGGTAACGATAATGGACCTCGCTTAGCCAGCAAAGCGACACGGGGCAAAAAGTTGTGGGAATCGGCGTTGCAAAACGATTGTGAGGCAAGAGGGCTAGAGTATGACGATGGCAGCCCTGCCTATTCTGACAATGTTGTAAACTGTTTGGCCATACAATATGCAAGACGCGTTGATTTTTATAACGGATTTACTATTAATAGTGAACAAGACGCTATTAATAGAACTTTGAAGAAGTTTAAAAAAAATCCTTCTAGCCAATAATCCATCCCGGTTTCCCCTGCGTCGCAGGGGAATTTAAAAACTAATTTTGTGAGAAATTGTCCAGAATAAACAGGGCTGATCTCTTTAAAAAAGACCGACTAAATGAAACCTCTAAAATATTTCCCGCTAAGTATTATGCTTTTATCTATATATAGTTATGGAGCAGATACCGCGAGTGAAATCAGTGTGGCAAACGCCAGCATCTCTGCTTGTTTAAAATATTCAGAACCCGTTAATTGTCTGGCACAAGTCAGCGAAAAAGAAGAGGGAAACTATAAAGCGGCCTATTCTTCGCTAGTTAAAAGCTTAGTTGATCTTGGTAATGGCAATGAGAATCACATGGCCCAAGAGCTAAAAAAAGGCAAAATCTCATGGGAGTCAACATTACAGCATGACTGCGAGGCTAGAGGATTGCTATTTGACGATGGCAGCCCTATGTATAGCGATAATGTCTCAACATGCCTGGCCACACAGTATGCACATCGCGTCGATTTTTATAACGGCTTTGGCATCGCAGCTCAACAAAAGGCTTTGGATAAGCTCAAAGAAGATTATCTTAAAACACACCCTAAGAAATAATCCTCATCCAATCTCCCCTGCTCCGCAGGGGGAAGTTAAAAACTAATTTTCTGAGAAATTCTCCAGAAGAAACAGAACTAATCTCTTTAAAAAAGACCGAAAAAATGAAAAATCTAAAATATTTCACGCTGGGTATTATGCTTTTATCTGTTTGCAGCTATGGAGCAGATACTGTTTATGGATCTGACACTGATAATGAAGCAAGTAAAGCCATTGCTGCTATTTCAGCTTGCTACAATAACTCAGTTCCAAATTATTGCTTGGGAAAAATAAGTGATAAAGAAGAGGCAAGCTATAAAACCGCTTACTCTTCACTTATTAAAAGTTTAGTTGATATTGGAAATAGTAATGGCTCTAAGTTAGCTTTGGAGCTGAAACACAGTAAGCCTCTATGGGAGTCATCCCTACAGCGAGATTGCAGAGCTAGGGGGTTAATATATGACGATGGAAGCGAAGCTTATGATGGCAATGTAGCAGCCTGTGAGGCAGTACAGTATGCACGCCGCGTCGATTTCTATAACGGCTTTGGCATCAGCGCTAATGCAGAGGATATGAAAAATCTTTTGAAAGAATATAATAAAACACACCCTGAAAAATAATCTTCATCTAATCTCCCTTGCCCTGCTGGGGAAGTTAAAAACTAATTCCTTGAGAAATTGTCCAGAAGAAACAGGACTAATCTC
Source organism: uncultured Gammaproteobacteria bacterium (assembly GCA_963747655.1). Taxonomy (GTDB): domain Bacteria; phylum Pseudomonadota; class Gammaproteobacteria; order Enterobacterales; family Enterobacteriaceae; genus Rouxiella. The sequence goes on from CAVVFS010000003.1 coordinate 1,138,717, forward strand.
CTTAAAAAGACCGACTAAATGAAACATCTAAAATATTTTCCACTGGGTATTATGCTTTTATCTATATACAGTTATGGAGCAGATGCCCCAAGTGAAATCAGTGAGGCAAGTGCCAGCATCTCTGCTTGTTACCATTATTCAGAACCTGTTGATTGTCTGGCACAAGTCAGCGATAAGGAGGAGGCTAAATATAAATCCGCCTATTCTTCGCTAGTTAAGAGCTTGATTGATCTCGGCAATGCTAACCAGGAACGTCTCGCTCAAGAGCTCAAACAAGGTAAAATCTCATGGGAGTCAACGTTACAGCATGACTGCGAGGCCAGAGGATTATTATATGACGATGGTAGTTCTGCATATAGCGACAATTTTTCAAATTGCCTGGCCACTCAGTATGCACATCGCGTCGATTTTTATAACGGCTTTGGCATCGCAGCTCAACAAAAATACTTGGATAAGATTTTACAAGATTATAATAAAACACACCCTAAAAAATAATCTTCATTCAATTTCCCTTGCCATGCAAGCGAATTTAAAAGCCTAATTCGCTTAAAAATCGCCCTGAAAAAACAGGATTAACCTCTTTTAAAAGACCTTTTAAATGAAATACATAAAATACTTCCCACTGGGCATTATGCTTTTATCCGTATATAGTTACGGGGCTGATGCAACAAATGAAAGTCAAAAAACCAGTAGCGCTGTCTCTACATGTTATGCAAGCCAAGGTCCTGAAATATGTCTTCAAACGTTAAGTGACAAAGAAAAAGCAGCATATGAAAACGCTTATTCAACCATGATCAAGAGCTTGAAAGATATAAGTAATAGCAATGGCCCTCTGCTTGCTCGTCAGGCTAAACATGGTAAGGAATTATGGGAATCTTCGCTACAGTATGACTGTGAAGCAAAAGGGTTAGTATTTGATAAAGATAGCCCTGATTATAACGAAAAATCCCTCGAATGCATGGCAACCCAATATTCACAAAGAATAGATTTTTACAATAGCTTTGGCATTGCTGCCAACCAAGAATACATGGATAAAATGATGAAGGATTATTTTAAAACGCATCCTAAAAAATAATCTGATCTTTATCTCCTTTTCCCTTGCCTCGCAGGGGAAATTAAAAGCTTAATTCGTATTAAAATCGTTTTAAAGTAATATCTGCCATACCTGTCTTACAGAAAATATAGCTCTTAGAATACGTGAGCCTTAATCGCTACTTCTGCAATCATAAAGACGCCAAGTAATATCAGGATCACTCCGGGTATCACGCCTAGGATTAAGTGAGATTTTGCGGGTGCCAGCCTGTTTACCTGGGTAAGAATAAAGCAGTAAAGAAAGTTGAATAATGTCGCTCCAAGGCAGAATATGCTTCCCAGGATCAGTATCAGATAGCCTGTGTGACTTGAATGAATAAACTGCGGAAAAAAGGACACGAAAAAAAGGCCGACCTTAGGGTTTAATACACTGATAATTACCCCACCGGAGAATCCTGATTTTTTATTATTATCCTTCGAAAAATCAGAGGTTGCAGCATTAAGTGTTTTAACGGGTGACGATTTTAAAATATTGTAGCCCATCCAGATCAGATACAAAGCACCCGCAATATGAATGACTGAAAATAGTGAAGGTTCAGAGACAAGTAAAGCGGTCAGGCCCACCCAGGTTATGAATACATAAAAATAGTACCCCAAAGCCAAGCCAGCAGCGGAAACAGCAGCAGCTCGCCATCCTCCACTATTATACTTTCCGGTAACATAGATAACGTCAGCGCCTGGAATCGCATTAATAGAAAGGCTGGCAACAAGAAATAAACCCCAGTTAACATCAAACATAATCAGTTTTCCCCCTAGGCTCAGTTAATCACCTTGCTTAATGATTAATAGACATTATCATCCCGAAAGGAAATCTTTTTCCGGTTGTCTCTATTAACTTTATACTTATATTAAATATCACATTAAATCAATAAAGTAGACTTTTGAACACTCTGCCTAATCATCAGCTATTAGATATTAAATAACTGGATAAAAAACGTATTAGACAATTTATTTATGTGTATTTTGTAAACTCATAAATAATTTAATAGTCATAAATGGGATAATCACTCTCTAAAATTGAGCATCTAGATTTTAGAAGAGAGTTATTTCAGGCTAAAAGAAGGGAATTTTTTGGTTTTTAGTAGGAAAGTTATTTATGGTTTTGGTAGAGAGCTATTTATGGTTTTCATGGACAGTTATTGCTGGTTAACAATCGCTGATTTAAGGCTCATAAGATAGCTTCATCTCATTTTGGGAGCGATTGACCTGGTGCCTATCGCTCCCAAACATGACAGCTTATATTATTAAAGCGCCCAGCCTCCGGCGTAAAACACCACCAGCGCAACGGCGATAATCACGGTTCCCAGATTCAGTTTTCGCCACTCTCCTGAGCAAATACGCCCGACAACCAGAGAACTAAAGCCCAACATGATGCCGGTGACAATATTACAGGTCAGGACGATAAACACGGCGCACAGCAGGCCAGACATCGCATCAACAAAATCGTTGAAATCCAGCTTGGTGACGTTGCTCAGCATCAACAGGCCGACGTACATCAGCGCAGGTGCGGTAGCATAAGCCGGAACCAAATAAGACAACGGCGACAAGAACAGCATCAGTAAGAATAAGACGCCAACCACTGTCGCAGTTAAACCCGTTTTACCGCCGGCTGCTGTGCCCGCCGCAGATTCGATATACACCGCAGCAGGAGACGCGCCGACTAAACCGGCGAAAATGCTGCTCATTGAATCGGCGGTCAGCGCTCTGCCCGCGTTGATAATCTGCCCGTCTTTATCTAACAGATCGGCCTGACCGGCTACGGCGCGGATGGTGCCAGTCGCATCAAATACCGCAGTCATCACCAGCGCCAATACGCTAGGCAATACGGCGGCTTTCAGCGCGCCCATAATATCAAGATTACCAAACAGCGAATGGCCGCCGGCGTCTGTGAGAGAAGGCATGGCAAACAGGCCGTGATACTTCACTGCTGGATCAAAAATCAGACCAATGATTGAAATCGCGATGATCACCAGCAGGATCCCGCCCGGGACGCGAAGTTTTTCCAGACCAAAGATTACTGCCAGCCCCAGCAGCGTCATCACGACTGGGAAAGAGGTGAAGGCACCCAGAGTTACCGGCAGGCCATCTAGTGGATTTTTAATCACCAGACCCACACCATTCGCGGCCACCAGCAGCAAGAAAAGACCTATTCCTATCCCGGTGCCGTGCGCAACGCCAGTGGGCAAATTGCGCAAAATCCACGAACGAATGCCGGTAATCGAGATAATGCTAAACAGCACGCCCATCAAGAACACTGCACCTAGCGCCACCGGTACGCTAATGTGCTGGCCAATCACCAGGCTGAAGGCGGTAAAAGCGGTCAGGGAAATCGCACAGCCAATCGCTAATGGCAGATTTGCCCAAAGCCCCATCAGCAGCGAACCAAATCCGGCGACCAGGCAGGTAGCCACGAAAATAGCAGCAGGAGAAAAACCGGCTTTGCCTAACATTGAAGGGACGACGATAACCGAGTAAACCATAGCCAAAAAAGTGGTGAGGCCTGCGATAAGCTCCTGGCGGACATTACTGCCGCGCGCGCTTATCGAAAAGAAAGCATCAAGCGATCCTTTAGGCGTCACGCTGCCGCCCGCTTGAGACTGTTGTTGAGACATGATGGAGTCCTCTGAATGTGCTACTGAAATGCCTGCGTGGTCATTATGAAATCTTTTCTTGTCGTTCGCTTCCCTACCCGACTAAAGGATGTATGTCGTTATTCATATGTGGTTATTCATATAAAGTCATTCAACGACATCAGGCGTCGTCGAATAATCAACATAAAGTCGGGGCAAACGGTTAACTCACAGCGCGTACGGCGGTTGTATAAATCGTAGATACGACCAAGCAAACGATTATCCAGCCTTTAATGCTCCTGTTTCAACTGCGTTTGGTGATGTTTTTTAGGTTTTCGTTCACTTAAAAGGCATTTAAGCTAAAAAATTGCAAAATGGCAGCGTTTAAAAGCTTTTCAACTTCATAAAACGGATCGAGAAATCAGAGGATCGATGTTTGTAGATCCCCGTTAAGAGGATCATTGGCGAGACGATCAACTGCCGATCTGGTAAGGGCCGCCCTGCTTCAAAGCCTGCTGATAAGCCGGTCTGGCTTTAATGGTATTCAACCAACGTTGGAGATGCGGACATTTTTCCATTGGGCCTCGCGTTTCAAAAGCTTCAATCGGGAAACTCATCTGAATGTCGGCCGCGCTGAATTCTTCACCAGCAAACCAGGCGTTCTTACTGAGGTGATCTTCCAGATAAGTGGCATGGGTGGCGAGCTGTTTATCGAGATAATTCTGCTGCACGCCTTTACCTATCGCACCCGCGATCGGGCGGATCAGCCACGGCATCGGCGGTTTACCTAAACGTCCAAAAATCAGCTTCATCACCAACAGTGGCATCAGCGATCCTTCGGCATAGTGCAGCCAGTAGCGATACTGTAAACGCTCGGCGGCATCCGTAGGTTTTAGCATATTCTGCGGATCGTAAGTTTCCTGCAAATACTCGATGATCGCCCCTGATTCGGCAATAATCAGGTCACCGTCCTGCAATACCGGCGATTTACCCAGCGGGTGAATCTTTTTGAGCGAATCAGGCGCCATCATGGTTTTGGCATCACGCTGGTAGCGTTCAATGGTGTAAGGCAGCTGTAGCTCTTCAAGCATCCACAAAATTCGCTGGGAACGCGAGTTGTTCAAGTGATGTAGGATAATCATGCATTCCACTCCAGAGTCATTTTATAATTAATTGTTAACTATAGACGATTTACCTTCACTGCTGATTAATCCAGAGTAATCGTATAGTGAGATTGACAACGGAGTAAAAACCCATCAAATTCAATAAAAATTCATAAATAAAGAATTTAAATTCAATAAGGATTGATGATGAACGAAGTTAAACAGTCAGATAATGTGACTGCCGTGATTGAAAAACAGTTTTATGCATACAATCAACACGACCTGAAAACCTTTATTTCCTGCTTTAGCGAATCCTTTACCGCTTACCGAATGCCTTCATCAGAACCTTCATTAGTGGGTAAACAGCAGCTTAGCGAGTTTTATTCCGCTAATAGATTTAATAATCCTAAACTTAAAGCTGAACTAGTTTCACGAACGGTGTTGGGAAATAAAGTATTCGATTTAGAGAGGATCCACGGGCTTGGCGATCTTCCTGTTGAAAGCATGGCCGTTTTTGCAGTCAAAGACGGCCTGATAGAAACTGCATGGTTTTATTTTGCTTAACGCGGGGCCAAATCCGGCCACAGTGGCTTAACCGCAGCCATCAGCGCTGGCGTTCCGGTAGCGACAGACAAATGACGGATCCCTTCGCTACCAAAATTTACCACTGTTTCGAGCCCGGCTTCCTGACACAGCACGGCGCCCCCGGCGATGTCCCAAAGCGTGGTGCGACGTTGCAGGTGCCCGTCAATGACTCCTTTGGCGGCAAATACCATGCCGACAGTGGTGCAGTGGTAGCAATGCACTGACCAGGCAGCCTCGCGAAGCCCGCGATAAAACGCAGACGCCTCACCCAGTTGATCGTCGGCACTGTCGCCCAGAGACAGTATCTGAACATCAGCAAAACGATTATCACGGGTGAACGGTTTACCGTTGAGGAAAATCCCTTTGCCACTTTCGGCCGCAAATAGTTCATTGAGCACTGGCAGCACAACTACGCCAATCACCGGACGATGCTGCTCCACTAATCCCAGCGAAACGCCCCACAACGGAGAACCGCGCAGGAAGTTGGAAGTGCCATCAATGGGGTCAATCACCCAGCAAGCATTCTCACTAAGCTGACCGCCCATCTCTTCGCCAATAATAGGATCGCCAGGAAAATATTCGTGCAACTGTTCACGAATAAATGCCTCAACAGCCACGTCCGCTTCCGAAACAAAATCCTGAGTCCTTTTGCTGCTTACATCAATTTCGCTACGGCGGTTAAAAAAGCTCAGTGCCAGCTCGGCGGCCTGAGCAGCAATTTTGCTGGCTATCTGCAAGCGTTCGGAAATTTCAGTTTTCATTTTAACGTCCTTTATCCTTTAACCAACGACGCAACTGAGTGACTCGGTCAGTTTGAATTGCGCCAAAACCTGCATCAATGAGCGCGCCCCAGACTTCACCAGGATGCGGATAAGCACGGCTATCACAGTAATCAAGCGGGTGTGCGACATCTAGCGTATTCACCCACAGGCGGACCCCTAAACGCTGCAACTCTTCTCTTGCCGCCGCTACATCGGCCAAATCGGTGAAGCTAAGCTCTATCATTTGCGCGCCAAAGTCTCTAATTTTTCGTAAATCTTCGGCAAAGCTTCCAGATTTGATCTTCACTACGGGCATAAAGGGAATACGTCGTTGACTGTCGGTCATATCCAGTGGGAAGGTTTGTTCCGCAAGATTGATTTTACTTTTCAACAACACGCCATCGGCCATATTCATATCTAGGATAAGGTCCATCACCCGTTGGCGATCGCGTTCAAATTTAATATCGATATTAACGACAATGCGTCCGCGCGCCTCTTCGAGCAGCTCTTCCAGCAGTGGCACACGTTCGTCGGTGATGACCATTCCCGCGCGACCATCGCTGCCCCGCAGGCGAGCTCGGCGTACCTCGGAGAATGGCATCTGCATGACCGCGCCCTGATGGTCGCAGGTTCTGTCCAGCCAGGCGTCATGCATCACAACAAGCTGGTGATCGGCTGTCGTCTGGGTATCTATTTCAATAATATCGGCGCCAGAACTGATCGCTTCGTCTAACGCGGAAAGGGAGTTTTCAGGTGCGCGTGTCCATACGCCGCGATGCGCCACTACCAGCACGGCCGGATTTTGCAGAGCAATCAGTTTTCGAGTTTCCCTGTACATGGCCTCTCCGGTTAACAATCTTTGCCTTTCTGGAAAGTAACATTGCACGCATTTATGACAGTTTGACCCGAAAATCATGAACAAAGCATGACACGCGCTTGCCAAAAGCTGAGCAAAGGCTCTATATCTAAAGCGATTAATTTTCTAAAAAACTGACTGGAGAATGCTATGCCTGATGCTGCACACCTGCTGACCTTCATGCTTATTGCCCTGGGATTAGTGATGACTCCCGGCCCAAATATGATTTATCTCATCTCGCGATCTATCTGTCAGGGGCCAAAAGCAGGGCTTATTTCGCTGGGTGGCGTGGTATTGGGATTTGTATTTTATATGGTGTTTTCTGCGCTCGGCATTACTGCGCTATTGATGGCCGTGCCTTTCGCCTATGACACTCTGCGCATTTGTGGCGCGCTCTATTTGCTGTATATGGCCTGGCAGGCGATTCGCCCCGGCGGTCGCTCACCGTTTCAGGTGCGTGAATTAGCCAAAGACAGTCCGCGTAAACTCTTTACTATGGGGCTATTCACCAACCTGTTAAATCCAAAAGCTGCGGTGCTTTATCTCTCCCTGTTGCCGCAATTTATTGTGCCTGCACAAGGTCACGTACTGTTGCAATCGTTGGTGCTAGGCAGTGCGCAAATCATGGTCAGCTTCTGCGTTAATGCATTGATTGCCCTTTCTGCGGGTTATATTGCTGTGTTTCTGGCAGGACGACCGCTATGGACTTTGATACAGCGCTGGTTAATGGCCACGGTTCTTAGCGGTCTGGCAGTGCGTATGCTGGTTGAAGGGCGCAAATAGCGAAGAAGTTTTTGGTCACAAATGAAGAGGCTAACCCGCTGTCAGATTTTCTATGATCGACAGCGGTGCAAGAAATAGGGCTTCGGGAGGACGGGAAGAAAGAAAATGCCTGCTCTCTTTCTTAAAGCGTCTAGTCTCTTTCTTTCAGAGCGCGCTGGCGGTCGTAGTATTCGTCTTCAGCAGCGGTAATTTCATCCAGCAGTGAATCAACATCTGCGGTATGAGTGTCTTCGGCAAACTGCCCGGTCAACACGCTTTGTGGCGTCAATTTACCTTCTTCATATAACGCCCAAATCTCTTTGGCATAGCGAGTTTTCAGCAGCTCTGGAGCAAATTGACTGTAAAACTCAGTCATGTTGTTCACGTCACGCTCAAACATGGATTCTGCATGGTTGTTGGCAGAGGCATCTACCGCCTGCGGCAAGTCGATAATCACCGGCCCTTTCGCATCGAGCAGTACGTTAAATTCTGAAAGGTCGCCGTGCACGATACCGGCACACAGCATGCGCACGATATTACGGATCATGATGTCATGACCTTCCAGCGCTTCCTGTTCGGTAAAAATAACGTCACTTAAACGCGGTGCCACCAAGCCTTCACCGTCGGTGATAAGCTCCATCAGCAACACGCCGTCAAGGCAGATATAGGGCTGAGGAACGCGCACACCCGCGTTTGCAAGACGAAACAGCGCATCAACTTCAGCGGTTTGCCAGGTCTCTTCTTGCTGCTTACGGCCGAACTTAGAACCCTTTTGCATTGCACGCGCACTGCGGCTGTTGCGAACTTTACGCCCTTCCTGGTACTGAACGGCCTGTTTGAAACTGCGCTGCGTGGCTTCTTTATAAACCTTGGCGCAGCGGATTTCCTCACCGCATAAAACGGTGTACACGTCGGCCTCTTTGCCACTTTTCAGTCGACGGACCACATCATCGATCAGGCCGTCATCCACCAGAGGTTGGATTCTATTTGGGATTTTCATGCAGCCTTGTACCTTATTTATGCGCGCGAGGGAATCTCCCCGCACAAAATTCCTTTAATCCTGCACTGTTGCTACCCTTCAGGATAGCCTGTTGTCCTCAGTTTATCGTAGTCATAACTCACTGCATACGCCCCATGCCGAGATCTTTACCGCAATTTTTAAACAGCAGAATAGTCTGGCCGGTTGGGATGACGTCAAGAGCATGCATTCCGACTTTTTGATTATAAAGAGGGTTTTTTTCGTAAATTTGAGTGAAAAAGATAACGTATAAAATTATTAATAAGGATTAATCTGGAAGTAACAAAAAATAAATATAAATATTTATTAATGTAAAATTAAGAATTATGAAGATATCTGAAAATTTTCAGCTTTGGTTTAAGCTTCGTTTATTTTTTATAGATATTAATATATGAACGGTTTAGCCAGTTAGTGTTAATGTGCTCTCAGTGTCCCCCCGTTGAGATTTTAAAAATGCAAAGTATTCTCATTACAGGCGCCTCCGGCTTTGTTGGTGGTGCTGTTGTAGAAAATTTATTACGCCAGTATGAAGATAATCCATTTAATTTATTACTCTTGGTTCGCGCAGAAAACCCTGCCGCTGGTTTATTAAGAATAAGAAATAACTTAGAAAAATTTGGATTAACAGCTTCTCAGCTTTCTATAATAAATGAAGAAAATATTTTAATTGGTGACTTGGGTGAAACTGAAGATTTTGCTCAAGACCCGCGAATTGATGAAGTTTCGTATGTTATCAACTGCGCAGCAATCGCCTCCTTCGGAAATAACCCGGCGCTGTGGCGTGTGAACGTTGACGGCTCTTTAGCTTTTGCTCAACGGATGGCAAAAGTAAAAAGCTTAAAACGCTTTGTACACGTCGGCACTGCGATGGCTTCAATGCCTGATAAAGACAGCGTTTTCTATGAAAACATGCCTGACAATACGCATAATGAAGATCTGGTTCTGTATACGGCATCCAAGCGCGAGCTTGAAAATCGCGTCCGTGAACTGTGCCCGGAGCTGCCGTTTGTCGTCGCGCGTCCTTCTATTGTTGTGGGTCACACTCAGTTTGGTTGCGCTCCGTCGAGCAGTATTTTCTGGGTATTCCTGATGGCGGTTAAGCTTAAAAAGTTCACATGCCAGATTCAGGATAAAGTTGATATTATTCCGGTGGATTATTGCGCAATGGCACTGGTTAATCTCTGCCTGAACGAAGATATTAAACACGATTTTTATCATATTTCTTCTGGCGAAGAATTGTGCACGCCGTTCTATGCCATTGATGAATATATTGCCAAGGCGAATAATGCCCCGGCAATTATTGAAGAGTACGAGACAATAAGTTATCAGGAATTCACGGGGATTCGTAAGCAATTTAAAGACGTTCTCGGCCCGTGCAATGACAAGATTATTCTTCGTGCTATTAAATTGTATGGCGGCTTTGCACAACTTAATGTGAAATTTGATAACCAGCGCTTATTAGATTTAGGCATGCCTCGCCCAATGCCATTTACTCAGTATATTGATAAATGTGTTAATTCTACGCGCGGATATTCTATACCTGAATTAATGATGGTTGATTTCAAATAATTAATTACTGCCCCTACCACATTTCCTGGCGGGGGCAGCCTACGAAAAATCAAACGTTGCCATTGCGGCCAAACAGTTGATATCCCTCGCGCTGATTCAGGCGTTCATAGTAAGAAAATACGGCTGAAAGTGTTGGACGAGTCATTGGCGTCATGACCCAGCGATTCACCGACATACCAATGACCACATCGGCCAGAGTAAAATGGTCCCCAAGAATGTAGTCGCCACTCTGTTGCAACTGTAGTTCCACAATTTCCATTAAGCGGTTCCACTCGCTGACACTGCTGGCGAGCAAATCGGGGTCGTTGTGCAAAGAGCTGAGACGGGCAAGCGACATAAAGGCGTAGCGCCACGCGTTGTTAAGGTCGCCCAGCTGCCAGTCCATCCATTGCTCAACTTTGGCTCTTCCACGCGGTGAGGCGGGTAATAAATCTTCACGCCCCTCTTTGGCGGCAAGATAGCGGCAAATGGTATTGGATTCCCACAGCACATATTCGTCATCAATAATGACTGGCACCAGCGAGTTGGGATTCAGCACCTTGAATTCATCCGTCGTCGTTGGCTTAAAATCCCCGCCGTATTCTTCATGGCTATAATCTATTCCAAGCTCATGGCAGGTCCAAAGAACTTTTCGTACGTTAATCGATGTCGTTTTTCCTAATATTTTCAACATAAGCGGTATTCTCCATCAGCAATGGCTACTGATTATCCTAGGGCTATAGGTCGGCTAAACAGATTAACTTTGGCGCCCTGATATGAAGTTTCTGCCTGAACAATAAAATCGTTTTTTTCAGCCAGGCGAATTGACGGCGTATTCTCAGGGGAAATGATGCAGCAAACCTGTCGCGAGATATTGGCATCAGCCCACGCTAATACGGCCTTAGCTGCTTCGCTTGCATAGCCTTTGCCGTGAAAATCGGGGCTTAATACCCAGCCCATTTCAGCCTTGTTATCCATCGAAGGCTGCATATCACGCTGAAAATCTGCAAAACCAATTTCGCCTACAAATTGCTCTGATTCTTTTTCGATAATGACCCAATAGCCAAATCCCATTAACTGCCAATGGCCGACATAGCGTAAAAGTCGGCTCCAGCTCGCCTCTCGGGTAGACGGCACTCCGCCAAAAAACGCACCATTTTGGGATCAGCCCACAAAGCAGCGATGAGATTAAAATCCTCAAGGATATGTCCCCGCAAGATTAATCTGGAGGTTTCTATTTTCGGCGCAGAATGCGGCATATGAGTTATCACCCTTTGTTATCAGACAGAATTAACCTATCACTGAAATGAGGGTAATGGGATGACGGAGAAATAATTTTGGACTTTTATTAGTAAATTAAAAGTTAAATCAATGAATTATGGCGAAGGGCTGAAGGAGCAACACCACGTAATGATTTATATCGATTACTGAAATGACTTGGCGAACTAAATCCACAGTCCAGGGCAATAGTGGTGATATCCAGCTGAGTATTACGCAGCAGACTTTCGGCACGAATTAAGCGAGCATTCATCACATATTGATGCGGCGCAACGCCCATTGACTGTTTAAACATCCGCGCAAAATGATATTCACTAAGCCCGGCAATATTAGCCAGTTCAAAGAGTTGTAAAGATGAACTGAGATGGCCGTGAATATACTCTTTGACTCGATTTAATACCGCAGGCGACAAACCACCGCGCACGGTTGGCAGCGCCCATTGCAGATGAGTGTAGCTGCGAGCAAGATGAGTGACGAGCAAATTGGTGGCGGTGCTGAGCATAAGCTGATTGCTATTTTCCTGCCATTGACAGCTCAACAAAAAGTGGCGATAAAGCTGAGTGATTTGCTCATCTTCGCTGAAAACATGCTCATCTACCCGAATACTTGCCGGGCTTCTATCCCATGTTTGTTCGACTATCTGCCGCAGGTGTTCATCGGTAAAATATAAATGCACAAAAGACAGCTCGCCTCGCACGTCCCAGCTTGAAACATTGTGTTTAGGCATCAGGCAGAAACGATCAGGCCCGCCGCCGTTATGCCATCCGGAACGCGTTTTATGGTAACACTCGTAGCCGTCGGCAATATATAAGCTCAAGGTGTGGTGATCAGGTTCTTCCTGGGTGACGCAATCATTTTTATTCGACCAGGCAGCCAGTTGCATATCAGAGCCAAGATGCACCGTATCGTGTAATACGGCGTGATGTTTTTTCAGCGTCTCGAACGACTGATAGTACTTTGCCATGAATCAAACTCCTGGTTAATGAATGGCGTTAGTTTACTGTTTTGCGCAGGTCTGACGCGAGCATTGGCGACATTTTATAGAAAAAAAACCGCAAGAATATGCAACTTGTCGCAAGCACAGGAAGGCCGCAGCACAGGTCTGGAGGGACAATTAAGGAAAATTCTTTCCCTTAAAGCTGGATAACTCTATGAATGCGCTTCTATATATTTCCGTAATTTTGATTTGGGGCACCACTTGGTTTGCTATCTATCTGCAACAGGGCGTAGTAGCGGTCACTGTGTCTATTTTTTACCGATTTCTACTGGCCGCGGCGATATTAATGGTGGTTTTGCTCATCACTCGTCGATTGCACAAAATAGCGATTAAAGATCATCTCTTCTGTATCGCTCAAGGTTGCTGTGTTTTCGCCTTTAATTTTTACTGTTTTTATCATGCGGCGGCGTATATCAGCAGCGGTCTGGAATCAGTTATCTTCTCGATGGCGGTATTATTTAATGCCTTCAACGGCATGCTTTTTTTCCGTCAGAAAATGTCTCCAACGCTTATCCCGGCGACTATTTTGGGACTGGTTGGGATTGTCATGCTTTTCTGGCACGATCTCAGCGCCACCCATATTGCTCCTGACTTGCTCAAAGGTATTGGCCTCAGCATGCTCGGTACTTACGGATTCTCGTTGGGCAATATGATCAGCACCCGACACAAGAAGCACGGCCTGGATATGCTCAGCACAAACGCTTACGCCATGAGCTACGGTGCAGCCGTGATGCTATTGTTGAGTTTGGCTCAAGGTGCTTCTTTTGCAGTGCAATGGACCGCCAGTTATACCGGATCGTTAGTCTATCTGGCAGTATTTGGATCAGTCGTGGCGTTTGGTTTTTATTTCACTCTGGTCGCGCGTATCGGCGCTAGTCAGGCAGCCTATAGCACACTGTTGTTCCCGTTGGTCGCGCTGACAGTTTCTACATTCTACGAAGGTTATCAATGGCATATCAACGCGATAGTTGGCCTGATACTTATCTTGTCTGGCAATCTGGTGATGTTTTACCGCCCTCGCTGGCTCACTGAAAGACTGAAAACCAAGCCAGCCTTAAGCTAATTAGTTTGGAGCAATGAAAAATAGGCCAGCGATATATTGGCGTATCTCGCCAGATTGCTTAATCTTTCTTAACTGAGATATTTATACGCAGGCTGGCCTATTGGCGAACATTATTTCTCGCACTACAACTTTTCGCATCACAACGCTTTTCGAGGCAGTTTTTTTACGGGGCATTTTTTACGAGGAAAGAGAGCAATGGTTTCGACCACTTCATCGGTCTATTTACATATTGGCAGTGAAGAAACGCAGGTTCTTATCGACGGGGATCTACAGTTACTTACATTAGGTTCACAGCTCACCTCGCTGGGATATTTCCGCCACCAGCCGCCCACGCCAGACGAGATGGAAAATGCGATTATGATGGTTGAAGATGAAGTGTTCCGTCTGCGCCACGACATCTTGCCAGGTGCGAAATTATACAGCGAAGACAATGATATCCGCGCAATTGCTCGCCTCGCTGGGGTAGCCGAAAATGAGCAGATGAATCTTTCTCTCGATGCTGTAGAACGAACTTTTGATCGTCTGGCGCTGGTGATTAATGGCCGTCCTGCCAGTTTTGAAGGTATTCCCGATGGCAACGACTTCGCCGCTACCCTGCTGATACTTAGAGAATTTATGCATCATTTGCAGTTTAACGAAATCGTGGTCAAAGGCGCGAAGTTTGAGATCTGATTGCGCAATACTATGGAGTAATTTTACTGTCAGAAACTCTACTGCGGGAGACTCTTTATCATCAGAGACTATTCAGGGGTTAATTTGACGTTAACTATTCATGTTTCAGCTGCTGCAAACGGCTGCGGGTGCGCTGAATATCTTCCTGTTCCGCGTCCTGAGTCATCTGCTCAAGGCCGAAAGCGCTAATTAAAAACAGCTTACAGCTTTGATCGTAAAGCACATCAATGACATTGATAAATCGTTGTTGCGTAGCCGGAGAAACGCCCGCCAGCGCAGGCACATCCTCAATAATCCAGCAGCGATATTGTGCACACAAAGCCAGATAATCAATGACTGCCGTTGGCCCCACGCACAAATCATCGAATGAAAAATGCAGAAATTCTCCAGCAGGAGAAAGCAAATTAAAATGGCGGTGGCCTACGGTAATAACGGGTTTATTCGCAAACGGTTCTGGCAATTGATACTTGCTGCGCTGGGCCAGTGTGCCGGGAAATAAATAAACCCCTTCGCAAAACGGCGTAAGGCGATTATTCCCCAGACTGCGATAATCCAGAGTTCCCTCCAGCGCGACTACTTCCATATACTGTTTAATAATCTTGATAGATGGCTCGAAGCGAGCATGGTAAAGCGGATTAGCTAATAATTGATCAGGAGGATAATTGGAGGTCGCAACCATAATAATGCCGCGTTTAACGATAAGCTCAAGCAGACTTCTCAGCAGCATCGCATCCCCAATATCATGCAGATGCAGTTCATCAAAGCACAACAGTTGGCAGTCTCCCAGTTGAGTTCTGAGTACCGCTTCAATACTGTTATCCTGGCTTGGCGAGTGATTCATACCGCGATGCAGGTCGCGCAGGAAGTCATGAAAATGGACTCGACGTTTTTTCTTAAACGGCGCTGCGTCAAAAAAACTGTCAACGATAAAGCTTTTCCCACGCCCAACCTTTCCCCAAATATAAACGCCGCCACCCGCAGGCAGGGCTTTTTTGAACAAGCTTTTCTTCGGCGTAATACAAGTTTGCACCAGTGCATCGAGACGGGAGATAACGTGGCGCTGTTCTTTATCTAAAATAAACTGATTTTCAATGGCTTTTTTATCCATCAACCTTTGAAAATCAAATTCATTAATCGCCTGATTCATATACTCATCCCTTTGCAACATCATCCTTCTTCACTGTGTATTCTTTCTATACAAATCGACAGTAAATATCTACAGCGAACGTGCTTCATTTTATTATCAATCAATTACCATGAGATAGCTTTGCAATAAAGCTATATCCATATTGTTGACTTTGATCATCTTGAATAACCGGAGTGTTTGGTGAAATAAATGACATTAATTCATCAGGGCTATTCTGGCATTCATGCTGACTAATAATTTTCTTCCCTTGCCATACTACAAGTCCGGTATAGGGACCCCAGTTTTGACCGGTACCATCAAAAATCACATAGCTATAATCGCCACGAGTGAAACGTAAATAATCCGCGCTTCCAGCAGCAATTGGGAGACTGGCATAACTGACAGATTCATCTTTAGATTGGCCTGGAAGTGTTAACTCGGTTTTGCTCGCCGTACCATAACGATAAAGAAGCTGTCCTGTAGCATTCTTCTCAATGGTTACCGTCTTATGGTTGCTGAGTTCACACCGATAATCATTAGCCGAGGCTTGAAATACAGAAAGTGATGATAAACATATCAAGCTTAATATTATCTTTTGCAAACCAGTTTCCTTTGTCACATCATCAATTTTAATAATTTACCTTTTTAGACGTTTTCAGGATAAATATCTACAGAGACCGTGCTTATCGAGATTAAAAAAACCCGCTAAAAGCGGGTTAATAGGCATTTTGATAAACATGAAAACGGTTAGCGTAATTGTATCCACGTGGTTTTCAATTGGGTGAATTTCTCAAAGGCGTGCAGCGAAAGGTCTCTGCCAAAACCAGACTGCTTATTGCCCCCAAACGGCACGGTGACATCCAAAGCATCGACGGTATTTACGGAAACTGTGCCGGCATTAAGCTGCCTTGCAACTCGATGTGCCTGATTGAGATCGTCGGTCCACACTGAAGCAGCCAGTGCATAAATATGATCATTGGCTAACGCAATTGCTTCATCTTCGTTATCAAAAACACGAATCGCCAGTACCGGACCAAACACTTCTTCTTTCCAGATGGACAGGTCTTCATTTTCAATGGATAACAGCGTGGGTTGTACATAGTTGCTGTTTCCTTCGATACTGATTTCACTGCCTCCAAGTAATACCTGCGCTCCCTGCTCTTTAGCCTGCGCAATATATTGCATCACCTTATGCTTATGTTTAGCGCTGACCATCGGCCCCATTTTAGAGGCAGCGGAAAGGGGATCTGCAGGTTCCCACTCAGCGACTTTAGACTTCAGAATTTCAATAAAATCGGCATAAATGCTTCTTTCGACCAACAGGCGAGAATTGGCGGAGCAAACTTCTCCCTGGTTGAAGCAAATTCCAAATGCTGCCTTTTCGGCAGCCAGTTGCAGGTCCTGACAGCCCGAAAAAATTATATTGGCACTTTTACCGCCGCATTCGAGCCAGACTTGTTTAAGGTTTGAATGGGCGGAATATTGCATAAAGGCTTTGCCGATCGCGGTTGAGCCAGTAAAAGTGATGACGTCAACATCATCATGTTTGCCCAGGGCTGTTCCGGCCTGCGCACCTATTCCGGTAACCACGTTTAACACGCCTGCCGGAAGTCCTGCCTCAAGAGCCAGCTCGCCGAGTCGCAGCGCCGAGAATGGTGAGTTTTCTGATGGCTTTAACACCACACTGTTGCCTGATGCCAGCGCGGGAGCAATCTTCCACACTGCAATATCCAGCGGGAAATTCCACGGAACAATCGCGCCGATAATGCCAACCGGCTCACGCGTGACAGTGACAAGCGTATTCGCGGGCGTTGGAGCAACCTCGCCATACAGTTTATCAATACTTTCGGCATACCAGGCTAGCGTGTGTGCGGCACCGGGAACATCAATATGTATGGCGTCATTGACGGGTTTTCCCATACTCAGGCTGTCTAGCAACGCAAGTTCGTCACCGTTTTCGAGAATGAGCTGAGACAGTCGGAGCAAGATTTTTTTACGTTCCGCAGGAGCAAGGCCCGCCCAAACACCTGAATTAAAAGCCTTACGAGCTGAAGTGACAGCCAAATTGACGTCATGCTCGTCGCAAGCCGTCACCGCCGCCAAAACCTGATTGGTGGCTGGATTAATGACGTCAAACGTGGAGCCTGCTTGCGCCCTGTAGGCATTGCCATCAATAATGGAATGGCTGATAAATTTTTGCTCTCTGGCTTTTGTTTTCCAGAAATTCTGATCAGGCATCGACAGTTTCCTTTAATTGTTTAGCCGCGGTGCGGTCAGTGATCATCATATGTGCAGCACGTTCCCCAATCATTATTGAAGAGGCATTGGTGTTACCGCTGATCAAAATCGGCATAATTGACGCATCAGCAATGCGCAGATTTTTAATACCGTAGACTTTCAACGTGGTGGGATCGACCACGCTCATCGCGTCAGTGCCCATTTTGCAGGTCCCTACAGGATGGAAAACCGTAGCGCAGTAGTCAGTCACGTATTTGAGTAACTGTTCATCCGTTTGCACACCAGAACCGGGCAACATCTCAACGCCACGAATATCATCAAACTCCGGCTGTGCCAGGATATTTCGGGCAATCTTGATGCCTTCAATCAACACCTTCGCATCCTGCGGATCGGCAAGAAAGTTGAAATCAATTTCAATCTCTCGACGAGAGTTAATGCTTAAACAGCCGATAGATTTTGGCCTGAGAACGCAGGTATGTACGGCATAACCATGGCCCCATTCAAATAATCGCCCACGATGACTGCGATAGCCTGGCACGAAGTGAAATTGCACGTCGGGCAGTTCAGGGCTAAATGGCGTGTTAGCAAAACCGCCTGCCTCAACGTAATTAGTGGTCAGCCAGCCTTTTTTACGGAAGATAAATTTGAAAGGCGAAGTCACCAGAGGCTTCCAGGCACCGACCGAAAAACCTAGCGACAGCGGGCTTTTTGAACGCACGGTAATCAGTCCATCAAGATGATCCTGAAGGTTTTTACCGACTCCCGGCAGATGCGAAATCACGTCAATGCCTGCCTTTTGTAATTCGTCGCGATCGCCTATTCCAGACTTCATCAAAATATGAGGCGTGGCGATTGAGCCCGCGCAAAGGATGACCTCACGCGCAGCAATAAGCTCGGATACTTCGTCACTCTCAGCGTGGCGAATCAGCAGCCCACGCACGGAAGTCCCCGCCATTTTCAAATTTTGCACTTCACAACCGGTCAGCAGGGTCAGGTTGGATCGATTAAGGTGCGGATGCAGAAAAGCCCGATAGCTAGAGAGGCGACGCCCTTCTTTTTGCGTCACGTTATAAATGCCCACGCCTTTCATCGTCGGGCCATTAAAATCTTGGTTGATAGGCAGGCCATATCGATCGCCAGCGCTTAGAAATCTGCCAGAAATCGGATTAGGATCTTTCGGCTTATCCACTAATAACTCGCCTTTCATGCCATGAAACTGAGCGTCTTGCCCCAGCCGATTACCTTCTGAAAACTTAAACCAGGGCAGTACCTCGTTCCATCCCCATCCTTGACAGCCGGCCTCTTCCCAGCGGTCATAATCTGACGGCAGCCCACGAATATAAATCATGCTGTTCATCGATGATGAGCCACCAAGCGCCTTGCCACGAGGGATATGAATCTCTCTCCCACCGAGCCTTTTTTGCGGCAATGATTGATAGTTCCAGCTAAATTTTTTGCTCTTATAAAGCGTGATAGTTCCAGCAGGTGTCTGAATTCTTGGAGTATTATCGTTTGACCCTGCTTCAATCAGACAAACCGTTACGTCTGCGTCCGCAGAAAGTCTCGCAGCAACTACTGAACCGGCAGAACCTCCACCCACGACGATATAATCGAATATCTTCATATCTTTCATCATCTTCTCCAGAGGTTAAGCTGAAACCTGTCTGACGGGCTGAGATTTACTCAGGAAGTAGTAAATCGGCGAGACTACGATAAGCCCGACGACCCAAGAAATATCTGCGCCACCTAGCGCTTTGGCCGCAGGTCCGGTGTAGAGCTCGGTAGACATGAAAGGCACTTCTATCAGAATGCCAATTAAATAGCTGAAAATGGCTTTGCTGTTGAAATAGCCATAGATACCTCCATCGCGGCGGAAAAATGAGGCAACGTCGTAATTTCCGTGAGCAACCAGGTAATAGTCGACCAAATTAATGGCGGTCCATGGAACCAATACGTAGAGAAGAATAAGAATAAAGTTGGTGTAATTGACCAGGAAATTATCCTGTCCATAAATTGATAATGCAATTTCAATAATTACCGTTAGCACCGCTGTAATTATTCTGGCACGCGCGACAGGTGACCATTTTGGAATAAAAGTCTGTCCCAACGTTAACGTACATAAAACACCACAATAAAGATTCATGGCATTGGTTGCGGCAATTCCCACGGCAAAAGCAATAATCACTACCGGCGCAAAATGACCCGTTAATGACACAATCCCTTTAATAACATCACCATCGCCAAAACAGGTTGCCACCAGAATACCCAGGATCATCGGGAAGAATGAACCTAATACACAGCCAAAATAGCTATTATAGAATACGCTTTTATCATTGATATCATGAGGCATATATCTAGAATAGTCAGAGACATAAGGCGCATAGGCCAGCTGCCACAATGCGGCAATTGAAACAGATCCCAGGAAACCAACCATATTAAAGCCGTTACGGCTGAGGAAATCCGACGGCAATCCGTGAACAAAAACGATCCACACAAAAGCAATGGCAAGAATAAGGCCTGAAACCCATGTCATTATTCGGGTATAAGCATGAATGAGATTATAACCCAAAGCGGTGGCAATTAGGCTTAATACCGCGACGATTACGATGCCACTATTAGACGACAGAGGCGCGTAGACGGCATGTAAAGATTGACCACCCAACACTAGGTTGGAAGCCATAAAGCCGATATACATCAGAACAACCAGAGCAACGACCAGAACTGAACCGTATGAGCCGAACTGTCCGCGAGTTTGCACCATCTGTGGCACGCCTAATTGCGGCCCCTGCGCGGAGTGAAGAGCCATAAATAGCCCTCCAACCAAATTACCTACTAATACAGCAATCACAGCCCATAAGAATGAGAGATGAAAAACACTCACCGCCAGCGCGCCAGTGACCACTGTAAGCAACATGATGTTTGAGCCGAACCAGATTGTAAAAAGATCGCTAGGCTTGCCGTGTCTTTCTGACAATGAGATAGGTTGAATAGTACTTAATTCTAAGGTTGAAGCATTTTCATTTTCTTGTTTATTCATGATGTTGTCTCAGCATAATGTCGCAGCAGGTGGGCCATATCCCTAAATCAACACTTATGCATCATTGTTATAGGGCCTGAACGCGTTGATTCAATATTCATACTGCAACAACGAGGCTTGCTGAGAAACGAACAAAAATATGCCTAAGCACAATAAAAATTTGTTATTAATTTTTTTATCGAGAGGTTGCACAGCTGTGGTGCATAAGGAGAAATAAAAACAGATCCTTACGCTTAATTATTGGGATAATATTTATAGATATAGTTAGCAGTAGCGATAAGCAGCACCGAATAAGTGCAGACGTCTTCGAGATTGCAATATTTCAGGGAATTAAGTGGGGATAGAAAATAGGCAATAATTTATTATCGGCGAGGCGTTTTTGCCTTTTAAAGCATTATGAAAAGCATTACAGACAAATGCATCAGTAAAAAAGCAAAAAGCCCCAAATCATTGGGGCTTTGAGATTAACGCTTAAGAAACAACCTAAGGTTAACTTACAATGGCTATTTGCCAGAGCGACTATTCTTAGAAAGCTATTCTTAAAACGGCTATTCTTAGAAAGGAATGTCGTCGTCGAAATCCATTGGTGGTTCGTTGCTTTGTGCAGGAGCATTGTTCTGCGCAGCCGGGCGTGATTGCTGACCGCCGCTGAACTGATTGCCGCCCTGTGGCTGCTGAGGCTGACCCCAACCGCCTTGCTGGCCGCCAGAAGCCTGACCGCCGCCTGCTGGAGCACCGCCGGTTGCACGGCCGCCCAACATCTGCATGGTGCCACCTACGTTAACCACGATTTCGGTAGTGTATTTCTCAACACCGGCCTGATCAGTCCATTTACGCGTTTGCAATGCGCCTTCAATATAAACCTGAGAGCCTTTGCGCAGGTATTCACCCGCTACTTCTGCCAGCTTGCCGAACAGCACAACGCGGTGCCATTCAGTTTTCTCTTTCTGCTCGCCGGTCGCCTTGTCGCGCCAGCTTTCAGAAGTTGCCAGGGTGATATTGGCAACAGCACCGCCGTTAGGCATGTAGCGGACTTCGGGATCCTGACCCAGATTCCCAACCAGAATCACTTTGTTTACGCCTCTGCTGGCCATGTCGACTCTCCTGATGAGTTAATTTTGTACAGTATAAACCATGAATTTTAGCATGGGCGGATTGCATATAATACTCTGAATGTAGATTCCAGAAATGTTTACAGAGTCGACAGTTTTGCAGTCCTATACTGGATATTCATTCAGGTTAATTTGTGTCATACTTACTCGTTTCGTACTTTCTGTGCCCAATTTTCTGATTCAGATGCAGTGTCTGGGGCGGATATACCCGAATCCATCGGTTAACGGGTATGCAATTCCACACGCGCATCACGGACAGTCGCCGGCACGGTGAGCTTTCAAGTTATTCCGGGAATGATGAATGGATAAGATCGAAGTTCGGGGCGCACGTACCCATAATCTCAAGAATATCAACCTGATTATTCCGCGCGACAAACTGATTGTTGTCACCGGATTATCCGGCTCTGGCAAGTCCTCACTCGCTTTTGACACGCTATATGCCGAGGGCCAGCGCCGTTACGTCGAGTCATTGTCAGCCTACGCACGCCAATTTTTATCCTTGATGGAAAAACCGGATGTCGACCATATTGAAGGGTTGTCACCGGCGATTTCTATCGAGCAAAAATCAACATCGCACAACCCGCGATCAACGGTTGGTACAATTACCGAGATCCATGACTATCTGCGCCTGCTGTTCGCCCGCGTGGGTGAGCCGCGCTGCCCGGATCACGGTGTTCCTCTGGCGGCGCAAACTGTAAGCCAGATGGTCGATAACGTGCTGGCACAGCCGGAAGGCCAACGCCTGATGCTGCTGGCGCCGATCGTCAAAGATCGCAAAGGTGAACACACCAAAACGCTGGAAAATCTGGCCGCGCAGGGTTATATCCGTGCGCGTATCGATGGCGAAGTTTGCGATCTTTCGGATCCGCCGAAACTGGAATTGCAGAAAAAACATAGCATTGAGGTGGTCGTCGATCGCTTTAAAGTGCGTGAGGATCTGTCGCAGCGTCTGGCTGAATCATTCGAAACCGCTCTGGATCTTTCGGGTGGTACCGCCATTGTTGCCGACATGGACGACGCCAGCGTGCCTGAGATGCTGTTCTCGGCCAACTTTGCCTGCCCGGTTTGCGGCTACAGCATGCGTGAGCTTGAACCGCGCATGTTCTCGTTTAACAATCCGGCGGGTGCCTGTCCAACCTGTGACGGTTTAGGCGTACAGCAGTTCTTTGATCCAGAACGCGTTATTCAAAATCCGGAGCTGTCGTTGGCCGGTGGTGCGATTCGCGGCTGGGATCGTCGTAACTTCTATTACTTTCAAATGCTGCGTTCTTTGGGCGAGCATTATAAATTCGACGTCGAGTCTGCTTTCAATGAGCTGAGCGAGGACGTAGTGCAGGCTATTCTGCACGGTTCCGGCAAGCAGACCATTGAATTTAAATACATTAATGACCGTGGTGATACCTCGGTGCGTCGCCATCCTTTTGAAGGCGTGCTGCATAATATGGAACGCCGTTATAAAGAGACGGAATCCAGCGCGGTGCGTGAAGAGTTGGCGAAATACATCAGCAATCGTCCTTGCGCCTCCTGTAAGGGCACGCGCCTGCGTGAAGAAGCGCGTAACGTGTTCGTTGAGGAAACCACGCTGCCGGAAATCTCCGATTACAGCATTGGTCATGCCATGGAATTTTTCCTGAGCATGAATCTCACCGGCCAGCGCAAACAGATTGCCGAGAAAATCCTGAAAGAAATCGGCGATCGCCTGAGATTTTTGGTCAATGTCGGTTTGAATTATCTGTCTCTGTCACGTTCGGCGGAAACGCTGTCCGGCGGTGAAGCACAGCGTATTCGACTGGCAAGCCAGATTGGCGCGGGTCTTGTAGGCGTAATGTACGTGCTGGATGAACCGTCTATCGGCCTGCATCAGCGTGACAATGAACGTCTGCTTGAGACATTGATCCACCTGCGTGATTTGGGAAATACCGTGATAGTGGTCGAGCATGACGAGGATGCAATCCGCGCGGCTGACCATATTATCGATATCGGGCCTGGTGCTGGAGTCCACGGCGGCGAAGTAGTTGCCGAAGGTACGGCGGAAGACATTATGGCGACTGAGAAATCCCTCACCGGGCAGTATCTCAGCGGCAAACGTGAAATCTCTGTGCCGGAAAAACGCGTTCCGGCTGATGCGACCAAAGTGTTAAAACTGATTGGCGCGACGGGCAACAACCTTAAAGATGTGACCCTGACTCTGCCAGTTGGCCTGTTTACCTGCATCACCGGGGTATCCGGTTCGGGTAAATCGACGCTGATTAACGACACGCTATTCCCGCTGGCACAGCGCCAGCTTAACGGCGCGACGATTGCCGAAGCCGCACCTTATCGCGACATTCAGGGCCTGGAACATTTCGATAAAGTGATCGATATCGACCAAAGCCCGATTGGCCGTACTCCGCGTTCTAACCCGGCAACTTATACTGGCATCTTTACGCCGGTGCGCGAACTGTTTGCCGGTGTGCCTGAATCACGCTCCCGTGGTTATACCCCAGGGCGATTCAGCTTTAACGTTAAAGGCGGTCGTTGCGAAGCCTGTCAGGGTGATGGCGTGATCAAGGTCGAGATGCATTTCTTGCCTGACATCTATGTACCTTGCGACCAGTGCAAAGGTAAACGCTATAACCGTGAAACGCTTGAGATTAAGTACAAAGGCAAAAGCATTCACGAGACGCTGGATATGACTATCGAAGAAGCGCGTGATTTCTTTGATGCTGTCCCGGCACTGGCGCGCAAGCTGCAAACGCTGATTGACGTCGGCCTGTCATATATTCGTTTAGGACAGTCTGCAACGACACTTTCCGGCGGTGAAGCCCAGAGGGTAAAACTGGCTCGCGAGCTGTCGAAACGTGGTACTGGTCAAACGCTGTATATTCTCGATGAGCCGACGACTGGTTTGCACTTCGCTGATATTCAGCAGCTGCTTGAGGTTCTGCATCAGTTGCGCGACCAGGGCAATACTATCGTTGTGATTGAACACAATCTTGATGTGATTAAGACCGCTGATTGGATTGTCGATTTAGGCCCTGAAGGCGGCCACGGTGGCGGACAGATCCTGGTCTCAGGCACGCCTGAAACTGTCGCAGAATGCAAAGAATCGCATACTGCCCGCTTCCTGAAACCTTTGCTCGAGCGCCATACGCTAAAGCATAAAAAATCGGCCTGATTTATCAGTCAGATATGTAAATAAAAGCAGTCAATAAAATGAAGAAGCGAGTCTACGGACTCGCTTTTTTATTCGTGGATCTGTGGCAACTGGCTAAGTCTTTTCAAAGAAAAGTCCCAAAATGCTCTAACTTTCATCGGCATACGTTGGATATTTTGCACCACCAGCTGTACTGGCAGCGGTAAGGGCTCGAACTCGGGTAATATTCTTAGCAAGGTCCCATCATGAAGCTCATCAGCCACCTGATACGATAAAAATCTGGCAATTCCCTTTGCTGATTTGACGGCAAGCAGGCGCGTTTCAACATCGTTGAACACTAAATGAGGCGTAAGGCGAACACGTGGCCCTTCTTCATGCAAACCAAATCGCCATTCGTTAAAAGTATCGCTGCTGCTCAGCACCGTCTGGTGTGCATTGAGTTCCGAAGGATGCCGCAAAACAGGATATCCCGCCAGATAGTCAGGGCTGGCTACCATCACGACATTAACTTGCCCCAGCCGCCGCGCGACTTTTGAGGAATCCTCAAGATGGCCTATTCGCACTGCGACATCAATCCCCTGCTCGATCAGATCGAGATTTCTGTCGCTGAGCAACAGTTCAATCTGAATCTCGGGATGCAAATCCTGAAATTGAATCACCAACGGCGCGATGTGTCTGCGGCCAAACAGCACAGGCGCTGTAACGCGTAGCAAACCTTTGAGCTGAGTCTCGGCGGTGTCTTGAACTGCTTCGTTATAACTGGCCAATACTTTCGCAGCGCGCTCAGCAAGCCGAACCCCGGCCTCTGTAGGGGCTAAACGTCGAGTAGTGCGTTCTACCAGCCGTGCGCCAAAACGTTGCTCCAGCGAGGCAATTGCTCGCGTTACTGCCGGGGCCGAACGCCTGAGTTTTCGAGCAGCACCCGACAAGCTCCCGTGGTTTAACACTTCCAGAAAAATAGTGAGTTCATCGAGACGATCCATGAATTATTCCATTTAATGAAATTATCAATTTCAATAATCCGGGATTTCTTTCATCCATTGCAAGAGTAATCTGGTTAAACAATTTAAGGAGAGATCTGATGACGACATTAAAACTTTACGGTACCCCGCTTTCTGGGCACGTTCATCGCGTTACATTGCTGCTAAGAATGCTGGAATTGGAATATGAATTTATTGAGGCCGGAGCAGAACTGCGTGCAAGCGAGGTATTCAGGAAGCTGAATCCGTGGGGGCAAATTCCGGTGCTGGTAGACAATGAAACGGTGATTGCCGACAGCAACGCGATTTTAGTTTATCTGGTAAAAACCTACGCGCCGGGCAGTCATTGGCTTCCAGAAAATGCAGTAATGGCAGCACATACCCAACAGTGGCTGTGCAAGGCGGCTGGCGAGGTCCGTTACGGGCCAGCGTCGGCGCGTCTTATTGCCCAGTTTGGTACAGCGGAAGATTATTCCGTTGCCCTGAAGGTTGCCAAAAAGTTTTTGCCTCAGCTCGAGCAGCACCTTACAGATCGCCAGTTTCTGGTCACGGAACAGCCTACAGTGGCCGATCTTGCCTGTTATAGCTACGTTGCCCTTGCTCCTGAAGGCGGAATTTCACTTGAGGCGTTTCCAGCTATCAGAAAATGGTTGTTGCGGATTGAGAAGCTACCCGGCTTTATCGCAACTCCGCCTCTGCCTTTACCCGAGCCTGCATCTTTAAAGTAAATAACGAGGTGATACGATGGAAATCTTCCACCCGGATGAGAAACGCGCGCAAACGCTGGCTGGTTTTTTGATCGGCTCTGCAGGAATTTACCCAACCATGCCGCAACAACATCGCGATTTCTTCGCTGGGTTGCCATCATTTTTTATCGCAACCCTTGATAGCCAGGGCTGGCCTGTAGCGACCGTGCTTAGTGGGCCACCCGGTTTTATCAGCACGGTAGATAATTCTCATCTGCGGATTAATGCTCCAAGACGAGCAGATTGCCCTGCGTTAACGGCCTTGCAACCCGGAAAAAATGTGGGTGCATTAGGGCTGGATTTTACCAATCGGCGTCGAAATCGGGTCAATGGCGTGATCAGCCGGATGGATAAAAATCGCCTTGAAATCGCGGTTCAGCAGAGCTTTGGTAACTGCCCTAAATATATTCAGCGACGCAAAATTTCTCAACGAACGAGCGATTCTGGCGCGATTGCCCATCTTGGTGAATTAGATAATAAAGCTCGTGAAATGATCGCATCGGCTGACACTTTTTTTGTCGCTACCCACGCCCATGGTGATTCACCGACTGGCGGGGTAGATATTTCTCATCGAGGGGGTAATCCTGGCTTTGTGAAAATCATTGGCGATACGCTGTGGGTGCCAGATTTCAGTGGTAATCGCTATATGAACACACTGGGCAATATGCTGGCAGAACCTCGTGCCGCACTGCTGTTTCTGGATTTCGTCACTGGAGACGTTCTGCATTTACAGGGGCATACAGAAATTATCTGGCATGGCGATGCTCAGCACAAACTCGAAGGCGCTGAGCGTTTTTGGTGCCTGCATATTACTTCCGCGTGGCGATTTCCGGGGCTGCTGCCATGGCAAGGGAGCGATATAGAGTTCTCACCTGCAACACTAACTACAGGCGTTTGGGCCTGAGAGGAGCATCATCGTTAGCTGGCAATTTCGTGGCGTTTTTCTTCAGGCAAGTTCGATAAGACTAGCTGATAAGAACTATCGATTAGCGCATAAAACTGCGAGTCAGGTAGATTCCCATCAAGCAGCACGCTGTTCCAGTGCGCTTTGTTAAGGCATTCGCAGGGGATAATTTCAGGATGCTGATGACGCAGACTTTCCGCCACCTTATGCCCCGTTTTCAATGCAATCGCAGGATGCCCTTTAATTTCACGCAGCATCGCAAACATCACACCCGCAACCTTAATCTGGCTAGCCTGCCACTGGTTTTCCGTACTCTGATGAGCGCCGGGCTTCGACAGGCAATAATCGAGCAACTGAGTATTATTCATCTTAATCACACCTTCCACAGAGAATCGAAAAGGCAGTATATCCGGATGAAAAACGTACAACTGCAACCCAGTTAACAGATTCAGCGCAACTTTAAATGCAGTTCAAAGTTGTTCAAATGCAGTTCAAGGTAGTTCAAATGCATCAAATACAGCTGCCAAAGCCAAAGGTGCGGTAGCAAGGCAGCAAGCAAGAGAGTCCCGATGAGCTGACACTAGTCAGTGATTCGGGTGAGCGCGAGCAGCTAACGCCGCTACCGTGCCTATGGCGAAGGCAGAGGACGAAGGCAGATTTATTCACCGTTGAGAGTGATGATAATCGTTCGCGAACCCCCGTGATTGCGGTGCTCGCAAAGATAAATTCCCTGCCAGGTGCCGAGATTAAGCCGCCCGTTGCTGACTGGAATATTCACGCTACAGCCTAGCAGGCTACTTTTGAGGTGCGCGGGCATGTCGTCGCTGCCTTCATAATCATGCTGATACCAGGGTTCATTCTCTTTCACTGTACGATTGAAAAATCCCTCAAAGTCCTGCCGCACCGTGGGATCGGCATTTTCATTGATGGTCAGTCCGGCTGATGTGTGTTGGATAAACACGTGACACAAGCCAATCGATAGCTTACGGATTTCAGGCACTTGTTGCAGAATTTCATCGGTGATCAAATGAAAACCACGGGTTCGTTGCTTAAGTTTGATCTCTTTTTGAAACCACATCGTGCTCTCCTTTTTTGATTAGAAACAATGAAAGTATAAGTTCTTTTTGAGCCTTTTGATTTAACAAGACGATCGGTCTATATTTATCCAATGACCATTGAAACTCAAAAAACCCGCCGTGGTCGTCCGCCAAAAGCCGGGCGAGAAAATATTGATACTCGCGATGCCCTGATCCGCATCGGTACAGCTGTACTCACCGAACAGGGTTTTACTGCCGCCGGTATTGACGGGATCCTGCGACAGGCAGGCGTTCCAAAAGGCTCTTTCTATTACTATTTCGACAGTAAAGAGGCCTTTGGTCAGGCGATTATCGAAAACTATGCCCGCTTTTTTGCCCATAAGCTTGATAAATGCTTACTGAATCAAAGCATTCCTCCGCTGGAAAGACTTCAGTCTTTTGTCACCGATGCCGCGCAAGGCATGGCTAAATACCAATTCCGCCGTGGGTGTCTGATAGGCAATCTTGGGCAGGAAATTTCTAATCTGCCTGTTAATTATCGCGGGCAGATTATCGGGATTTTGCACGACTGGGAGCAGCGTATTGCGGAATGCCTCGAGCTTGCCAGGCAGCAGGGAACTCTCGCTACACAGGCTAATTGCGCTGCACTGGCAGCCTATTTCTGGACAGGTTGGGAAGGTGCGGTTATGCGCGCCAGGCTCGATGGCAATGCCGATCCTTTAAATAATTTCATCGCCTATTTTCTTGCCGGACTGCCTCGTCAGCCCGACGTCAGCATTCATTCTGGAGTTCAAAATGTTTAAAGCTATCCTGATAGAAAAAACAGTTGAGGGATCAAACGATCATTACCAGGCCACGCTAAAAGACGTTGATGAGGGCCAACTGCCCGCCGGCGAAGTTATTGTCGATGTGCACTATTCCACGTTGAACTTTAAAGATGGGTTGGCGATTACTGGCAATGGCCCGATTGTGCGCAGCTTCCCAATGATCCCTGGCATTGATTTCTCAGGCATTGTCTCGAAAAGCAGCAATCCCAAATTTGCTGCCGGGAATCGCGTATTGCTTAATGGCTGGGGATTTGGCGAAAAGTTCTGGGGAGGGCTGGCGCAAAAAGTCAGCGTAGACGCGCAATACCTCACACCAGTTCCTGCGGCTATCAGCTTGAAAGATAGCATGATTATTGGCACCGCCGGTTATACCGCCATGCTGGCGATTATCGCGCTGGAAAAAAATGGCCTGACACCGGAAAAAGGCGTTGTGCTGGTAACCGGCGCTAACGGCGGCGTCGGCAGTTTTGCTATCGCCCTGCTCGCACGACTCGGTTATCAGGTCGCAGCATCGACCGGCAGACCAGAGGAGGCGGAATATTTGTCCCAGCTTGGAGCCAGCGAAATCGTCGATCGCAACACGCTAAGTGAGCCTGGCAAACCGTTGCAAAAAGAACGCTGGGCGGCAGCTATTGATTCGGTGGGCAGCCACACGCTGGCGAATGTTTGCGCCAGCATCAAAGAAAGCGGCACTGTCGCAGCTTGCGGTATGGCGCAGGGTCTGGATTTCCCCGCCAGCGTCGCCCCCTTTATTTTGCGCAATATCACACTTGCAGGCATTAACAGCGTCACTCGCTCAGCGGAAGAACGTCAGGTTGCCTGGGCAAGGCTGGCAGAATTGGTTGACTCCGCACTGCTGGAATCAATCAGCAAAGAAATCACTTTGGAACAAACTATAGGCGCTGCCCATCAATTGATGAGAGGTGAAATTCGCGGGCGAGTCGTGGTGAAAATTCAGGACTGATTCTCTGTACCAGTGATTTGGCCGGATAGAATAGTAGACGTTATGCGAAAGGTGATATTTCTTCGAAAGCAGGCACTTTATTAGGTATACGTAATTTAGTCATAAATAAAAGAAAGTCGGCGCAATCACGCCGACTTTTTGGCTCATATTTAACAATGAAAGTGATGAGTGCCCACAATAGCCTGTTATCTATGACTTATTAATAACTGGCTAGTTACTCACCCGCTACCGCAGCAAACGCCGCAGCAACCTGTTCGACATTGTGGTGATTCAAACCAGCAATACAAACGCGGCCGCTGGCAATCAGATACACGCCAAACTCTTCACGCAGTCTGTCAACCTGAGCCGCGCTAAAACCGGTATAACCGAACATACCGCGTTGTTGCAGCAAATGATCGAAATTACGGCCCGGCAGTGCTTTCTTCAGGCTGTTAACCAGAGTCTGGCGCATTTCGATGATACGCGTGCGCATGGTCTCAACTTCAGCCAGCCACTGGGCTTTCAGCTCGGCATTACCCAATACGGTAGCAACGACTTTAGCGCCGAAGTTTGGCGGGCTAGAGTAGTTACGGCGAACCGTTGCTTTCAACTGTCCCAGCACGCGGCCCGCAGCTTCGCTGTTTTCGCAAACCACAGACAGTCCACCAACGCGCTCACCGTACAATGAGAAAATCTTGGAGAATGAGTTACTTACCAGCATGTTGACACCGG
This sequence comes from uncultured Gammaproteobacteria bacterium, assembly GCA_963747655.1. Lineage (GTDB taxonomy): Bacteria > Pseudomonadota > Gammaproteobacteria > Enterobacterales > Enterobacteriaceae > Rouxiella. The sequence continues at coordinate 1,169,840 of CAVVFS010000003.1, forward strand.
CAGCCGCTATCGCGCGGATGGCATATGCGTCTTGCTCCATGCCTACGCCAAAGCCCTGATAGGCGATGTCGAGGAACGGGATCAGCTCACGCTGTTTAACTAGTTCAATCACCTGATCCCACTGGGACTGACTCAAGTCAGAACCGGTTGGGTTATGGCAACATGGATGCAGCAACACGATGCTTTGCGCTGGCAGAGTCTGCAATTTCTCAAGCATACCCGCAAAGTTTACGCCCAGGTTTTCACCATCGAAATATGGATAGGTGTGAACTTTGAAACCTGCACCGGCGAAGATTGCAACGTGGTTGTCCCAGGTAGGATCACTGACCCAGACTTCCGAGTTCGGGAAGTAATGCTTAAGGAAGTCAGCACCCACTTTCAGCGCACCAGAACCGCCTACAGTCTGAATGGTAGCAATGCGCTGCTGCTGTAACGCAGAGTGATCGTCACCAAACAGCAGGCTTTGAATGCTGCTGCGATAAGCCGTCAAACCTTCCATCGGCAGATATACTGATGCCGTCTGAGGCAAGGCATTCTGTTGATTTTCAGCGGCTTCCACTGCGCCAAGCTGTGGGATAATCCCGTTATCGTCGTAATACAGACCGATGCTCAGGTTTACCTTCTTCTCTCTCGGGTCGTTCTTGAAGCTTTCCATCAGCGACAGAATTGGGTCACCGGCATAAGCATCAACATGTTGGAACACGGTATTTCTCCTTGGATTTCTCTTCTTGGACAAGCGCCAGAACGCCCATTCTGCGGGGATCTATTGTGTCAAAGCAGCGACGATTAACTGTTTTTTTGTTATTTACAAGACTAACAAATATTGCTCAAAAAAATCACTTTTATGTTGCGTTGTTGCGAGGCAAATTCCGGAATCTGCCTTAGACCATATAGCGACCAGGACGATGGTTCATGGCAATAATCAGATTAAGCACAAACGCACCCATGATCGAGGCGATCAGCATCGGAACGCTAACCACAAACAGCGATGCCAGCACAATCACGAAATCGACGCCCATTTGCAGTTTACCGGCGCGAATACCGTATTTATCCTGCAAAAACAAAGACAAGATGTTCATGCCGCCGAGGCTTGCCTTATGGCGGAACAACACAATAAAGCCCATGCCCATAATGACGTTGCCAAACAACACGGCATAGAAAGGTTCGAGATGGTCAATGTGAATGAACAGCGGATGCAGGCTGGTGAAAATCGAAACTAATGCCACAGAACTGAAAGTTTTGAGGGTAAATGCCCAGCCCATGCGGCGAATCGCCAGCCAGTAGAATGGAAGGTTGATGGTGAAAAACACCTCGCCGAACGAAAAATGGGTCAGGTAATGGATCAAGAATGCCAGACCGGCTGTGCTGCCCGTCAATGCGCCCGACTGGCGCAGCATCATGATGCCGAATGACACCAGCAAGGTTCCCATCAGAATAGCGAGGATGTCTTCGAGCCAGGTGTGCCCAACTTGCGGCTGTGTAATGTTGTCGGTGTTATCCATTAAAATGCTGTCGCCTGTAAATTTTTAAATATGAAAATACCTCGCAGGCTATGTTTGCCTGCTGGGGCAATGAATTTTCATAGATAATTAACGACAGAGCTTAATAAGGCAATCGTTTTTGCACAACTCAACCGCATTTAATTAAAAAAACAGTCATCTCACGCAATCAACTAGTCAAAATAGATATTTTCATGCATTAACTAACGATTTAATGCACCAAGTTAGTGAAAATGCACCAACTTGGATCAGTATCTTTTAATTTATCAATGACGTTCTAACAGAGTATTAAACCGGTGAGGTTAATAAGCCATTTTCCTTGATGCGGTTGAGCACCACAGAGGTTTTAATATGCGCGACACTCTTATGCACTGAAAGTATGTGGCTGATTAAATTGCTTAATCCGGCCAAATCACCGACGGCAACTTTTAAAAGATAGTCCGCATCACCCGTTGTTTTATAGGCGTCAATCACAGCGTCAACCTGCTCGAGCATCAGGTGAAAGTCACTCACATTTTCCGGTAAATGATTGATAAGCCTAATTTCTATCAGACCAATCATTCCTAATCCTAATGCTTCAGGTGCTAAACGAGCATGGTAGCCCATAATCATCTGCTGCTGTTCGAGGCTTATTCTCCTGCGTGAACATTGCGAGGCGGAAAGCCCAACAATTTCGCTGAGTTCTTGATTGGTCAATCGCCCGTTGGCTTGCAGTAAGGTGAGGATTTTTAAGTCGTAATCATCAATGCTATACATGGTTGCTTACCTGCTTATATATTTTATTGCTTAATACACTATCAGTTTTTAATTAGCCAAACCGTTGCTTTATATACTGACGGTCTCTTTTTCGTTCCTAATCACTATTTTCCTTGCAATAACAGTGCCTGATTGATGAATATGAGTTCAATAAAGCCCCCGGCAAGGAAATCTAATGAAAAAAATCCTCCTCACTTTCGGCCTGCTGATGGCCGCATCCATCACGGCTCAGGCAGAAGGCACCTCGTCTCATCTGGAGAGAGTTATTGAGAAAGGATCGCTGAATGTTTGTACCACTGGCGACTACAAGCCCTACACTTATTTGCGCCCTGATGGCCACTATGAGGGCATCGATATTGCAATGGCTGAGTCTCTGGCCGCCAGTCTTGGCGTAAAAGTTAAATGGGTGCCAACGACCTGGAAAACGATGATGGAAGATATGACATCAAATCGCTGTGATATTGCGATGGGTGGGATCTCCGTTACCTTGCAACGCCAGCAGCGAGCATGGTTCGCTAATGTATTGGATCAGGACGGAAAAATTCCGTTTGTTCGCTGTGCAGATGTTAGAAAATATCAAACTTTACAGCAATTGAATAAGCCGGAAATTCGTTTGATTGAACCCGCAGGCGGCACTAATGAAGCCTTTGCGCACGCCTATCTCCCAAACGCACATTTAACGCTGTCTCACGATAATCAGGCCATCTTCCAGATGTTGGTCGATAAAAAGGCCGACGTGATGATTACCGATGCCTCGGAAGCCCTGTTCCAGCAGAGGCATTATCCAAAGCTGTGTGCCGTGAATCCTAAAAAGCCGCTACTGTATGGCGAGAAGGCCTATCTGCTGCCGAAAGACGATATTAGCTGGAAAATGTATATTGATCAGTGGCTGCATTTGAGCAAAGCGAACGGGAGTTATCAGAAGATTGTTGCCCAATGGCTGGCAAAATCGGCCTAAGCGCGGAGTAAGCTGGAAAAAGGCGCGGCTCAATATTGCCTGAAAATAATATTGCCCGAAAATCCTGGCGCGCCGTTAAAAGATTGTGTTGGCTGTTCGTGTCGATTATTCAGCAACCCAATAAGTCAGCTATTAAGTCGCCTGCTAAGCTACCTATTTAGTTGTCGAGAAAGACTCTGGCAACGCGTGATGTCAACGTGGTGATCAGTTCGTAGGCGCTTACTTTAGTGAAAGCCGCAATGCGTTCAACAGGCAGCACCGCGCCCCAAAGAATGGCTTCATCTCCGACTTTATCCTGTGCTTCAGGGCCTAAATCAACGGAAATCATGTCCATCGATACCCGCCCGACAATCGGAACTTCGCGACCATTGACCCATACCGGCGTGCCGTTGGGTGCGCTGCGCGGATAACCGTCACCGTATCCGATGGCTACTACGCCGAGTCGGGTATCACGGCTGCTGGTCCAGATGCCGCCATAACCTACAGGCTCGCCCGCACGATGTTCACGCACGGCAATAAGGCTTGAGGTCAGAGTCATAGCAGGCAGAAGACCAAAGCTGCTGGCCTCGGCAGAGGCTAAAGGTGAAACTCCGTAAAGGATAATGCCGGGACGAACTAAATCCAGATATGACTCTGACCACAGCAGAATTCCTCCCGATGCGGCTATCGATTTAAGGCCCGGCTTGCCCTGAGTAGCTGCCTTGAAACTTTGCATTTGCTTTATGGTGTAATCACTTTCAGGCTCATCGGCACGGCTGAAGTGACTCATCATATTCACCGGCTGAATGACATTGGCGCATTTGGACAGGCGCTGAAGGAAGGACTCCGTATTCTCGGGAGCAATCCCTAATCGATGCATACCGGTATCGATTTTCAACCAGACTTTAAGCGGGGCATCCAGCTGTGCATTCTCGAGCGCCTCAAGCTGCTCAATACTATGAACCGCCGTCTCAATGCCATGCTTAACCAGAAGCGGTAAATCGTCGGCGTCAAAAAAACCTTCCAGCAATAAAATTGGCTTAAGCATGCCGCCTGTTCGTAGCGCCAAAGCCTCGCCGAGCCGTGCAACGCCATAATAATCAGCATCCTGCAAGCTCTGAGCAGTTTCAAGCAAGCCATGCCCATAAGCATTCGCCTTTACGACCGCTACGACCCTACTCTGCGGCGCTAAATTACGAATGCGTTGCAGGTTATGACGCAGAGCGCGACGATCAATTACAGCCGTAGCCGCCTTCATTGCTTATCCTTCTGAGCAAAGATTGAGATTTAAAGATTTTAATAGCTGATTCTCAAGGAGCGTGAGTGTCGCAGGCAGGTTGGACGCAGGACTCGCACAGGAAAATAAGCGTACACAAAGTATGTGACTGACCCGAGCAGAGGCATGCGTTCAAGATGGTAAGTAAACCAGCCTAGAAAAAGAACTAGTCCTCGTCGTATTGCGGGCCACCATAGTTATCAAACCGCGACCACTGCCCATTAAAGGTCAGACGAACCGTGCCGATCGGGCCATTACGCTGTTTACCGAGGATAATTTGCGCGATACCTTTTTCTTCACTGTTATCGTGATAAACCTCATCGCGATAGATAAACATGATCAAGTCGGCATCCTGCTCGATGGAGCCAGATTCACGCAAGTCGGAGTTGACCGGGCGTTTATCGGCGCGCTGCTCAAGGCTTCGGTTCAGCTGCGACAGTGCCACCACCGGAACTTGCAGCTCTTTGGCCAATGCCTTGAGTGAGCGAGAAATTTCGGCGATTTCCAGAGTACGGTTGTCTGAAAGTGAAGGCACGCGCATCAACTGTAAATAGTCGATCATGATCATGCTCAGACCGCCGTGCTCACGGAAAATGCGTCGCGCACGGGAGCGAACTTCCGTAGGCGTCAGGCCCGACGAATCATCGATATACATATTGCGCTTTTCGAGCAGAATACCCATGGTGCTGGAAATACGCGCCCAGTCTTCATCGTCAAGCTGGCCGGTACGGATTTTAGTCTGGTCAACGCGCGACAGCGAGGCCAGCATACGCATCATCAGCTGATCGCCTGGCATCTCGAGGCTGAAAATCAGCACCGGTTTTTCCTGCATCATCGCGGCGTTTTCGCACAGGTTCATAGCAAAAGTCGTTTTACCCATCGATGGACGGGCAGCGACGATAATCAGGTCGGATTTCTGCAAACCGGCGGTTTTCTTGTCCAGATCGCTATAGCCCGTCGACACACCGGTTACGCCATCGTGCGGACGCTGGAACAACTCTTCGATACGTGCCACGGTACTTTCAAGAATACGGTCGACGCTCTTTGGGCCTTCATCTTTATTGGCCCGGCTTTCGGCAATCTGGAAAACGCGGGATTCAGCGAGATCCAGCAAATCTTCACTACTACGCCCTTGTGGGTCGTAACCAGCATCGGCAATCTCATTGGCGACCGAGATCATTTCACGCACGACTGCACGTTCGCGGACGATATCGGCATAGGCACCAATATTAGCGGCACTTGGCGTATTTTTTGATAATTCAGCGAGATAAGCGAACCCCCCGACCGAATCCAGATCCCCTTTCTGCTCCAGGGATTCAGACAAAGTAATCAGGTCGATAGGCTTGCTCATCTCAAGCAGGCGCTGCATCTCGGTAAAAATCAGGCGATGCGGGCGACTGAAGAAATCATTGCTGACCACTCGCTCGGCAACGTTATCCCAACGCTCGTTATCCAGCATTAAGCCGCCCAGCACGGACTGCTCGGCTTCTAATGAATGTGGCGGAAGCTTTAGCCCTTCCATCTGACGATCGCGGGGTTCGTTCGGTTTGTTGGTTGGTTTGTTGTTTCCGGCCATTGGTCAATACTTTCCTACTATAAATAACTGGCGTGACGACGCAGCCTGAGGGTCAGAGCGAACGCTAATAACGCGTCAGTATACCCAATTATAATCGGTTGTGATGCCTCATTTCCAAACGGTCTTAGTAGCAGCACACCCTGACTGGATCGGCTCATTCAATTAGCGTAGGGTAAAAATCAGACCCTATTGCGAGGAAAAATAATGGCTAAGCGTATTCAATTTAGCGCCACAGGCGGACCAGAAGTTTTAGAGTATGTGGATTTTGAACCTAAAGACCCAGCAGCAGACGAAGTGCAGGTCGAGAACAAGGCTATCGGCATCAACTATATCGATACCTATGTCCGCAGTGGCCTGTATCCGACCGCCTCGTTGCCGTCCGGTTTAGGGACTGAAGCCTCCGGTGTCGTCACTAAAGTCGGCGCAGATGTAAAACATATTAAGGTCGGCGATCGCGTAGTTTACGCCCAGTCAGCGCTGGGTTCCTACAGCGAAATCCATAACGTTCCTGGATTCAGAGTCGCCGTACTGCCTGACAGCATCAGCTTTGAACAGGCGGCAGCCTCTTTCCTCAAGGGCCTGACGGTGCAGTATTTATTCCGCCAGACTCATAAGGTCAAAGCGGGCGATATTATTTTGTTCCACGCCGCAGCCGGTGGGGTTGGCCTGATTGCCAGCCAATGGGCTAAAGCGCTAGGCGTTAAACTGATTGGTACTGTCGGATCCGACGAAAAGGCAGCTCTGGCGAAAGCCGCAGGGGCATGGGAAACCATTAACTATCAAACCGAAGACATTGCTGCACGAGTTAAAGAATTGACCGGCGGAGAGAAAGTTGCCGTGGTATATGACTCGGTGGGTAAAAGCACCTGGACAGCCTCGTTGGATAGCCTTAAACGTCATGGCTTGCTGATAAGCTTTGGTAACGCCTCAGGCCCGGTTACCGGCGTCGATTTGGGAATTTTAAACCAGAAAGGCTCGCTGTTTGTCACCCGCCCTTCGCTGAACAACTATGTCACCAATCAGGAAGAGTTGGCCGCGGCCAGTAAAGAACTTTTCTCGCTTATTTCCAGCGGTGCTATCAAGGTTGATGTCAAAGAGCAGCAGAAATTCCCTCTGTCTCAAGCACGTAAAGCCCATGAAACGCTGGAGAGCCGCGCCACTAGCGGTTCAAGCCTACTGATTCCGGGCAAGTAACGGTTTCTGTCGACAGATGCAAAGAGGGCTCCGATTAGGGAGCCCTCTGATGCTGTTCCTGCGTCAATCATATGAGTTCGGAACGGGTACTGACTGTAGGTTACTGCAAGGTAAATCTGGGGACGATGTCGCTTAAGCCACTATTTTTTGCCTCACCAGATCGGATGAATATTTTCGTCATTGACGATAGCAATATCCTAGCAGCGACCTATGTTAAAAAATATGATTAATTCACTGTTAAAGCATTTTATGATTCAACCTGTGATCGAGTCCACATAAGTAAAAGTTATGATGACAAAATTACATCTCACTTTTTGAAGTCTGCTTTTTTATCACCATGATAATTATATGGTTTATTTTATAATCAATCTAAAAATTAAATCCGGGGAAAGCGTCTGCGTTTATAACGCAGCTTGTCAGGTTGTTTGATAGCGCGATAAATCCACACGGCAGCGACTGCCAGAATCAACCAAGGCAACATTTTTATAACAATTGCCAGGAAACCGCCCAGCATCATGACGGCAAACGCCACCACCAATGCAGCAATCATCCCCAGCAATGAAATTCCGGTTAGCAACAGCATAAAGAAAAAGCCGAGCACAAAGAGTACTTCCAACATGTCATCACTCCTCAAACAACTATCAAGCTGGAGTCTGCCAGCCTCAGGCAAATATTCTGCGCTGAATAAAAATTTTTAAAACGTTGTAGAGGGATATATCAAGAAACGTGCCAGAGAGAAGAGGTTTTTAATACATTGATATTGATGATTTTATTTAACCCGCCCTGATTAGCGGGTTAAATGAATTAGTCAGGAAGACTAACTTATGGTGAATTCGATTAGACTTCGCTGGTCGCCATTTGCGGACGAGTGACCATTGCCAATGCCTGTTCTACCACATCAACGCCCGCGCCCGGCTTATGAGCATTTTCACTCAGATGCCGACGCCACTGACGCGCGCCCGGTATTCCCTGGAAAATTCCAAGAATATGGCGGGTGATATGCCCTAAATAGGTACCTTTGGACAACTCATTTTCAATATAAGGATACAGCGCGCGAATCACCTCAGGGCCGCTAAGCGCCGGAGATTGATTGCCAAACAGTTCGCGGTCAACGTTAAGCAGCATAGACGGATTTTGATAGGCTTCGCGGCCAATCATCACGCCATCCATATATTGCAGATGCTGTTTAGCTTCTTCCAGCGACTTGATACCGCCGTTAATCGCCATTGTCAGATGTGGAAAATCACGTTTTAGCTGATAAACACGTGGATAATCAAGAGGTGGAACTTCACGGTTTTCTTTTGGACTCAAACCTGACAGCCACGCTTTGCGAGCATGAATGATAAAGGTGTCACATTCACCGCGCTCTGAAACCTGCTGCACGAAGTCACAAAGAAACTCGTAGCTGTCTTGATCGTCAATACCGATGCGAGTTTTCACCGTCACAGGAATCGAAACCACATCGCGCATGGCTTTAATGCAGTCGGCAACCAGCGTCGCTTGCCCCATCAGACAGGCACCAAACATCCCGTTTTGCACGCGATCGGAAGGACAACCGACGTTAAGGTTGATTTCATCATAGCCGCGCTGCTCGGCAAGCCTGGCACAGGTCGCCAAATCTTGCGGATTACTGCCGCCCAGCTGTAACGAAACCGGATGTTCCTGATCTCCAAACGCCAGATAATCACCTTTGCCGTGAATAATAGCGCCTGTAGTGACCATTTCGGTATAAAGCAGCGCGTCGCGGCTCATTAGACGATGGAAGTGACGGCAGTGGCGATCGGTCCAGTCCAGCATTGGCGCGATAGAAAAGCGCTGAGCTGAATATGTAGAGGATTTACCTGCCTGATCGCCGGTATTTGCAGCTAAAGAATCGAGTTTATTTTCGAGCATTTTTATCTATTTAGGCTAATTAACGCTTTCTCCGTACGCCATGCTGTACACGAATATCATGGTGTACGTGGTTATCGGAATTAGCTGAAGTATGTCGCATTATAACATAGCTCAGCGTTAACATGGCCGGGCGTTACGAGGGATGTCGGCATAACTAACTGCGGCGCCGCTCTCGGCGATTACATAGAAACATGATAAAATCGCTATTCTATTTATGCAGAGACGTCGCGATGAATTCAACCACTACGGAAACTCTCCTCACCAATGCTGAGCATTTATGCCAGCAGCGTAGCGTTCGGCTTACCCCGCAGCGGCTTGAAGTATTGCGTCTGATGACTGAACAACCGGGCGCCATCAGTGCTTATGACTTACTCGACCTTCTGCGTAAAACTGAACCTCAGGCAAAGCCGCCAACCGTTTATCGCGCGTTGGATTTCTTGCTTGAGCAAGGCTTTATCCATCGCGTTGAGTCAGCCAACAGTTATGTGGTTTGTCATCATTTTGAAGAACCAAGTCACACCTCAGCCCTGTTTATCTGCGATCGCTGCGGTTTAGTGACTGAAAAAACTACCGATGGCATTGAAGAACGCTTAGCCAAGCTGGCTAAAGACTCAGGATTTGCCCTGCGTCATTCAGTGGTTGAAGCACACGGTCTTTGTGCGGAATGCGCAGTTGTTGAATCATGTGAAAGTCATGACCATTGCGGGCACGATCACAGCATTACGGTGAAAAAACGTTAAAGACTCTACTCTATATAGTGTCAGCTTTTAGAGGGATTTTTATGGACAAGCTATTTAATGCCAGTTGTCACTGCGGCGCGGTAAAATTTCGCGTTAAACTTACCGATGGTTTTAACACTATCAGACGCTGCAACTGCTCTTTGTGCCGAATGCGCGGTGCGGTGGCAGTTTCTGCACAATTGGGCGATATCACGTTTATCAGCGGTGAAGATAAAATCACTGAATATCGCTTTAATACTAAAGCTGCGAAACACTTCTTTTGCTCGGTTTGTGGAATTTATACCCATCATCAACGCCGATCCAATCCCACACAGTACGGCATTAACGTTGCCTGTCTGGAAGGTGTTTCCCCCTTCGATTTCGCCAAAGTTCCCGTAATGAATGGCACAACGCATCCCACCGATACAAAAAGCGGCGCATTAATTGCTGGATATCTGCGTTTTAGCGAATCGGATTAATTGCAAAGGAAGTTAATCAGCTTATTGAAGCGATAAGTTTGTTGGGGATATTAATTGAAGGATTATAGAAAAGGCATGAGATAGTTGGTTGGGTACGTCCATGTACCCTGCATCCTGAAAAGCGTCTTGGGTAGGAGCAGCTTTAAAGCTCAGGATGCAGATTCGAGGCGAAAATCAGCAATTACCAGTGGTATTTATTGTCTGATTCCCAGGACTTAAGTTCCTTTTCAGCCTGATCTTTCTGATATCCGTATCTTTCCTGAATCTTCCCGACAAGCTGATCGCGTTTACCTTCAACTACTGTCAGGTCATCGTCGGTCAACTTACCCCATTTTTCTTTCACTTTACCTTTAAATTGCTTCCAGTTACCGTCTGCCTGGTCCTTATTCATAATAAACTCTCCTGTTTAGCTTAGGTTTTTCTGTATTTGATAAATGCTTATCAACATGATTAATTGTAGTCGATGATTTCGACTCCGCAGGGGTTTTTAGAGATAAAGCCAATAACTAGGATTAATCTAAAGCATTTAAAACCAGGTATCCTGTTGCCAGTGTCGCCGCCAGATCCAGCCTAATGCCAGCCCGCGCAGTGCCAAAAATACCGCAAGGCCAAGCCAAAGTGCGTGATTGCCCAACAGTGGCAAAGTAAACAGTGACAGCCCATAACCTAATGCCGCCACCGCCATGCTGTTGCGCATTTCCCGGCCTCGAGTAGCGCCGATAAACATGCCGTCTAGCAGATAACACCAGACTCCAAGCAGTGGCAAAACAACCTGCCAGCCGAGATAGCGATCGGCTAGCGCGCGCAGTTCCGGCAGTGAAGTCAGCAAATTAACTATTTGTTCGCCCGCCAGTGCATAAATAAGAGCAAAGGCTAATGCGACTATCCCTGCCTGTCGGCACGCCGCATGCCAGACATGCAGTAATCTACTCTTGTCTCGAGCGCCGAAGGCCTCGCCTGAGTGAGCTTCTACCGCATAGGCAAAACCGTCCAGGGCAAAAGCGGTGAAGGTCAGCAGGTTCATTAGCACCGCATTAACTGCAACAGTTTCGCTGCCAAGGCGCGCGCCGATGATAGTAAGAGAGGCAAAACAGAGCTGTAAGAGCAAGGAACGCAGCATGATGTCACGGTTTAATGCAATCAACTGACGGAAGTTGCCTCGCCACGCCTGTTTCAGCAAGGCCCAGCCGATACCGCGCCTTTTCATCACCATTGAAACCAGCCACAACCCCAGCGCCAGCGTGGCATATTCTGAACAGGCTGTCGCTACAGCAGCGCCCTTTACGTTCCATCCCAAACCCATCACCAGCCATAGATCGAGGATTACGTTTAGCAGATTACCGGCGATCAGCATGATGACGGGCGCGCGTACATACTGAATGCCCAGTAGCCAGCCGAGTATGACCAGATTAGCCAACGAAGCTGGTGCGCTATACCAGCGGATAGACAAACATATTTTTGCCTGCTGCAATACCGCCTCATTGCCGCCAACAATATTCAAAGCCAATGAAATTAAAGGATGGCGGAACAGGAAAATTAGCGTGCCGGCAATCAGCGCCAACAAGAAAGGTTGAACGAAGGCGCGCGCCAGCAGCAAATTGTCTTTTGCTCCCAGTGCCTGAGCCGTTAAGCCTGTAGTGCTCATGCGTAAGAACAGCAATAACATAAACAGGAAACTGGTCACCATCGCTCCGACTGCCACGCCACCGAGATAATTGGGGCTGTCGAGATGACCAATCACCGCCGTATCCACCAGCCCAAGTAAAGGCACGGTGATATTGGAGAAGATCATCGGTAAAGCGATGAGCCAGAGTGCTTTGTCGGCTGGGCTAAGAAAGGTTTTTTTTAGTGCAGCAAAGGAGAAAAAGGCGCGCATGGAGTCCTTCATAAACAATATCGCCCCAGTAAAGGGGCGATAGGCAAAATAGTTGAGCTATATGGTTTAACTATACTGATTTAACTATGGTGACTTAACTGTCTAGTTAGCCAATTTGGTTTAGCTATCAAGTTACTATATGACTCAGCTATTTCACGGAAACTTAAGACCATTCACCGTTGCGGATTACGCCGACGGCCAGTCCTTCGATGCTAAAGCTTTGTTGACGAAGATCGACGACAATAGGTTCAAAGTCACTGTTTTCTGGCAACAATTGTACGATGTTACCCTGCTTTTTAAGGCGCTTAACGGTAACTTCATCATCAATGCGCGCAACCACAACCTGACCATTGCGGGCTTCCTGCGTTTTATGAACCGCCAGCAGATCACCGTCAAGGATACCAATGTCACGCATCGACATGCCGCTGACTCGCAGCAGGAAATCGGCGTTAGGTTTAAACATTGCAGGATCAACCTGGTAATGGGCTTCGATATGCTGAGTTGCAAGCAGAGGTTCACCCGCAGCCACGCGACCAATCAGCGGCAGCCCTTCCTCTTCTTCCATCAATAACCGAATACCGCGTGAAGCACCTGAAACGATCTCAATCACGCCTTTACGCGCCAGAGCTTTTAAATGCTCTTCTGCTGCGTTAGGTGAGCGAAATCCCAGACGAGTAGCAATCTCTGCACGGGTTGGCGGCATACCGGTGGTGGAGATATGATCGCGAATAAGGTCATAGACCTCTTGTTGTCTGGCCGTTAGTGCTTTCATTCCGCCCCCTGGTTGTTTATACAGTCCAGCTGTGAGTATATACAGGTAACGCAGTAATGAAAACCAAAGAATGAACAAAAAACGACATTGAAATGCTTAAAAATTAGAACCAACGCGGCAGCAGGATTAATGCCCAGGTAAAGATGGCAAAACCGATGGCAATAAACACCGCCGCCGAGCCCATATCTTTCGCCCGACCGGAAAGTTCGTGGATATCGGGACCAATACGATCGATAGCCGCCTCGACCGCACTGTTCAATAATTCGACAAGGATCACCAGAACCAGCGATCCATCCATTAAAATGCGCTCGATGCTGCTCACATCCAGGTAAAATGACAGTAAGATAGCAGGGATAATAACGAGAGATTCCTCTCGAAACGCGGCCTCATGCTTCCATGCCGCTTTTAATCCTTTTAAAGAATAGCCCGCTGCCTTATATATACGAGTGAATCCAGTGGCCTGATTTGGCATTATAATTTGCTTCTTTGGTTTGTTTCTGGGCATTTTAGCCTGATTTCGTTGTTCTATCACCACAGATCTCATACCAGCTTTCTGGTATCCTTGCGGCGACTTGCTAACAAGAGGCTTTACGTTTTTTATGTCAGGATGGCGTAGACTTTATTACACCTTGCTCAATATACCGCTTTCACTGCTGGTCAGAAGCAAGGTCATTCCTACAGATCCGGTCACGGAGTTGCGTTTAGATCCAACTCGTCCAATTCTGTATGTTTTGCCTTATAACTCTAAGGCTGACTTGCTCACTTTGCGGGCTGAATGTCTGGCGCAGAATCTGCCTGACCCTCTCATTCCATTGGAAATTGACGGCGTTCAGCTGCAAAGCCACGTGTTTATTAGCGAAGGACCTCGCGTCTTTTCCTATTATAAACCAAAGCGCAAATCGGTGAGGCTTATCGGTGAGTATCTGGAATTGCATCGTAATAATCCAAATCTGGATATTCAGATGCTGCCGGTCTCCGTGATGTTTGGCCGCGCTCCGGGCCGTGAGGGTCAAGATACTCCTCACCTGCGCATTCTCAACGGCGTGCAGAAGTTTTTTGCGGTGTGGTGGCTAGGGCGTGACAGCTTCGTGCGTTTCTCAAATACAGTGTCGCTGCGCGATATGGCGACTCAGCACGGCACGGATAAAAATATCGCGCTGAAACTGGCTCGCGTCGCGCGCATGCATTTTTCCCGTCAGCGACTGGCGGCTGTCGGGCCTCGTCTGCCTGCTCGACAAGAGTTATTTAAGAAGCTACTCGCCTCGAAAGCTATTGAAAAAGCAGTAGAAGACGAAGCGCGCTCCAAGAAAATCTCTCACGACAAGGCGCAACAAAATGCCATCGCCCTGATGGAAGAGATTGCCGCTGACTTCAAATATGAAGTGGTTCGCCTTTCCGATCGCGTATTAGGCTGGACGTGGAACCGCCTGTATAAAGGCATCAACGTCAATAATGCCGAACGTGTGCGCAAACTGGCACAAGATGGCCAGGAAATCGTTTATGTGCCCTGCCACCGCAGCCATATGGACTACCTGCTGCTGTCTTACGTGCTTTATCATCAAGGACTGGTTCCTCCGCACATCGCGGCGGGTATCAACCTGAATTTCTGGCCGGCCGGACCTATTTTCCGCCGTCTCGGTGCATTCTTTATTCGTCGTACCTTTAAAGGCAATAAACTTTATTCCACGGTATTCCGCGAATATCTGGGTGAACTTTTTAGCCGTGGTTACTCGGTTGAATACTTCGTGGAAGGCGGACGTTCACGTACTGGCCGACTGCTGGAGCCGAAAACCGGCACCCTCGCCATGACTATTCAGGCCATGCTGCGTGGCGGCTCACGCCCTATTACTCTGGTGCCGATTTATATCGGTTACGAGCACGTGATGGAAGTTGGCACCTACGCCAAAGAGCTACGCGGTGCGACGAAGGAAAAAGAAAGTTTCTTCCAGATGATCAACGGCTTGCGTAAGTTACGCAATCTGGGTCAGGGTTACGTGAATTTCGGCGAACCGCTGCACCTGACGCCTTATCTGAATAAAAATGTTCCGCAGTGGCGTGAATCGATTGACCCTATCGAAGCGCATCGTCCAAGCTGGCTGACGCCAACGGTACAGAATATCGCTGACACCATAATGGTTCGCATCAACAATTCGGCAGCCGCCAACGCCATGAACCTTTGCTCAACCGCGTTGCTGGCCTCACGTCAGCGCTCACTCACTCGTGAGCAGCTAATTGAACAGCTCGATTGTTATCTGCAACTGCTGCGCAATGTGCCTTATACCGCTGATTCGACAGTGCCTACGCTGACTGCCGATCAGTTGCTGGATCACGCCCTGAACATGAACAAGTTCCAGGTCGAGAAGGACAATATTGGCGATATTATCATCCTGCCGCGCGAACAGGCGGTGTTGATGACCTATTACCGCAACAATATTCATCACATGTTAGTGATGCCTTCGTTGATTGCCAGCATCGTGCTTTACCACAATAAGGTCAGCAAGGCCGAGCTGCTGCGTCAGATAGAACTGATTTATCCGATGATGAAAGCCGAGCTGTTTATGCACTACGGCAAAGAAAAGCTTTCTGCCGTGCTTGAAGTGTTGAGTGCCGAGCTGGCGCGTCAGGAACTGATTCTGATTAACGGAGATGAACTGACGCTGAATCCACTGCGCAGCCGTCCGTTACAGCTGCTCGCGGCGGGCGTGCGCGAAACGCTGCAACGCTACGCGATCACACTCTCTCTGTTGAGCAACAATCCGAGCATTAGTCGCGGTGCGCTGGAGAAAGAGAGCCGGATTATGGCGCAGCGTTTATCCGTATTGCACGGCATCAATGCACCAGAATTCTTTGATAAAGCCGTATTTACCACCCTGGTGGGAACATTGCGCGATGAAGGCTATATCAATGATGTCGGTGATGCGATTCCGGAACATACGCGTGAAATCTATACCATTCTTCGCGACCTGATTACGCCAGATATTCGTCTGACGATTGAAAGCGCGGGCATGCCTTCTGAGTTGCCGTTAGCCGTTGAACCGCTGGCAGAAGACAAGATAGACGTTCGGGATACTGAGCATTAATTGTTAGATACTCATCGCTGATTGCTAATGGCGTGCAGTGTCCTGAAAATAAAAAACCCCGGCAAGCTTAACGTTTACCGGGGTTTTTCTTTGCTCAAACTAAAAAATAAAAACCTATGAAGTGCCTGTTATAAGCTGAGCAAGATGCCGATAAATATCACCATGCCGACATAGTTATTATTGCGGAATGCCTGGAAACACTGATCGCGATCGCGATTGGAGGTCATTTTTTGCTGGTAAACAAACAGGCAGCCAGCTATCAGCAGCGACCAGTGAAACCATGAGCCGAGATGGTTCAAGTGCCCTACGAGCATCATCAACACAATGGTTGCTAACTGTAGAATCCCGATGATCAGATTGTCGTTACGGCCAAACAGAATCGCGGTAGATTTCACGCCAATCTTCAGGTCGTCGTCTCTGTCTACCATCGCATACTGGGTATCGTAGGCAACGGTCCAGCAAAGATTAGCGATAAACAACAACCAGCAGCTCATCGGCAGCGATTCGCTTACTGCCATAAAGGCCATCGGGATTGCCCAGCCGAATGCCGCTCCAAGCACGACCTGCGGCAAATTGCTCACGCGCTTCACAAATGGGTAGACCCACGCCAGCGCTAATCCCACCACCGACAGCAGTATGGTTTTACCGTTCAGCAGCAGTACCAGGCAGAATGAAGCCAGCACTAGCGCGCCGAACAGTTTCTTGGCCTGTCCACTGCTTATCGCCCCACTTGCCAGAGGACGTCCTGCAGTACGTTTAACATGGCCGTCCACTTTTCTGTCGGCGTAGTCATTAATGACGCAACCCGCGGCACGCATAAAGAAAACGCCGAGTACAAATACAATCAGCAGCTTAATCGGCGGCATACCGCCACTGGCCAGCCACAAAGCCCACAGCGTCGGCCACATTAATAACAGTGAGCCAATCGGCTTATCTATTCTCATCAAACGGCAGTAATCGCGCCATTGTCCCTGCTTTGCAGTCCCCATCAACGTAGTGTTCTCCCTTGAGATGTGATTATTACGCCTTGCCCGCTCCGGCTTTATTGGTTGAATGATAAACCGGCGAAGCGGTTAAAAAGATTTCAGTCAGCAGCAGCGGTTTACCGGAAAGCCGCAGACGCGAACGCCTGGCCCAGTGATTGGCCTGCTGCCCGAGATGAATATAGTCACGGCTTAGATGATTCCCGCTGAATAAATAGCGGCCAAGCGGTAAGGTGCCGAGATCTACCAGCGCCTCATCTGGCCCGGTCAGCGTTTCAATCGGGATAACCGTCCTGCCCAGTAACCAGGGAACTTCGTCACCAAATAGCACCACTTCGCGCAGCCAATAACGTTCGCTGAGGGGAAGCTGATCGGCCTCTTCCTCAGTAAGTTCCGCGCGGCTGATAAACCCTTCGCGCTGCGGCGTTACGCTGACGTAAGTACAGTGCTGCTCAAAACGACGAGTCATGGAACCCATTTCCAGCAGCCAGTCTACAACCTCGGGAGGGACGTCCGATGAATATTCAAACCAATGAATAGCATCAGGAAAAGGAATAATTGACTCAGACATCGACACTCCGAGTGGGTAGAGGACTCTACCAGATAAAGGAATTCAGGGGGGTATTCTAGCGCAGATTGCCCCGGCGGTAATCCCGCCGGGGAGAACATTTATTCGCGTTTCAGGCGTTCGCCATTAGCCAGGTAAAGGGTAATGACCAGCACCAAAATAGCCACAGCGTAGAACAGGGTATCTACCGGGCTTTTATGGTCCACGATAATAAAGCGGATAATGGCCGTAATCGCGATGTAGATAAAATAGCGCAGCGGGAAGTGATAACCCGAAGAAAAGTACTTAACAATCAAGGCAATAAACTCAAAATACAGGAAATAAATGACGATGCCTTCAATCAGCATATAGGAGGAGGATTCGTCGTTATTAACGAAAAGCACCAGCGCCAGATGGTAAGTTTCCCGGCCAAGAAACAGCGTAAGAATAGCTGCCAGCCCCAATAAAAAAACGTTTAAGATTCGCTGCATGATAACTGCAACCATCGTTGATTTGTGTGATCCTGCCATGTGATGTACGTCCCACTTTTGATATTGAATGGCAGAAGAATACCACAGGGGCAGAGTCGATAAAGACGGATGTTCCAGGAGGGTTATACTATTTTTTGTTTTGGATTCTTTCATTAAGAAAAGGGCCAACAAACAGCTTGTTAGCCCTCTGAAGCCATAAACAGTAGTTGCTTTACTTGTTTATGGCTCGATCTCTTTATCGATCAATTTCTTTCTTTAAAACACTGCCTGTCACGATAAATACGGCTAGTCACGCCAGTTTTTGAAGCGGTTGATCAAACCGTTGGTAGAACTGTCGTGTTCGCTAACTTTCTCGCCGCTCTCAAGTTCAGGCAGGATACGGCTCGCCAGCTGTTTGCCTAATTCTACGCCCCATTGGTCGAAGGTGTAGATATTCAGGATAGCGCCCTGAGTGAAGATTTTATGTTCATAAAGCGCAATCAACGCACCCAGGCTGTAAGGTGTGATTTCACGCAGCAGGATGGAGTTGGTAGGGCGGTTACCTTCAAATACTTTGAAAGGAGCCACGTGTTTAACGTCTTCAGGCTTTTTGCCCTGCTCTGCAAATTCTTCTTCTACCACTTCCAGCGACTTGCCGAATGCCAGTGCTTCAGTTTGTGCAAAGAAATTAGACAGCAGTTTGGCGTGATGATCGCTTAACGGATTGTGGCTAATTGCCGGAGCAATAAAGTCCGCAGGAACGATTTTGGTACCCTGGTGAATCAGCTGATAAAACGCGTGCTGACCGTTGGTGCCAGGCTCGCCCCAGATGATTGGACCGGTTTCATAAGACACCGGGCTGCCGTTACGGTCAACGTATTTACCGTTAGACTCCATATTTCCCTGTTGGAAATATGCCGCAAAACGGTGCAGATACTGGTCGTATGGCAGAATAGCTTCGGTTTCGGTGCCGTAGAAATCGTTATACCAGATACCGATCAGCGCCAGAATAACCGGCAGGTTTTTCTCGGCCGGCGTTTCTGCGAAGTGTTTGTCCATCGCGTGCGCGCCGCTCAGCAGTTGTTCGAAGTTTTCGAAACCTACTGATAAAGCAATCGACAGGCCGATAGCGGACCATAATGAATAACGACCGCCGACCCAGTCCCAGAACTCGAACATGTTGTCGGTATCGATTCCAAACTCGGAAACGGCTTTACCGTTGGTAGACAGCGCCGCAAAGTGTTTGGCAACGTGTTTGTTATCACCGGCAGTTTCCAGGAACCAGTCGCGCGCGCTGTGGGCGTTGGTCATGGTTTCCTGAGTGGTGAAAGTTTTGGACGCCACCAGGAACATCGTGGTTTCAGGATCCAGCGGTTTCAGCGTTTCGGCGATGTGGGTGCCGTCAACGTTGGAAACGAAATGCATATTCAGGTGGTTTTTATAAGGACGCAGCGCCTCGGTCACCATGAATGGGCCCAGGTCAGAACCACCGATACCAATGTTTACGACATCAGTGATTGGCTTACCGGTATAGCCTTTCCAGCTTCCACCGATTACGCGCTCGGTAAAGCTTTTAATTTTTGCCAGTACCGCGTTCACTTCCGGCATCACGTCTTTGCCATCAACGACAATTGGCGTATTGCTGCGATTACGCAATGCAACATGCAGCACGGCACGATCTTCGGTGCGGTTGATTTTTTCACCCGAGAACATCGACTTGATAGCCGATTGCAGATCGGTTTCTTTGGCCAGCGCCTGCAGTTTGTCCAGGGTTTCTTGCGTGATGCGGTTTTTGGAGAAATCCACCAAAATTTGATCATCAAAGGTGGCAGAAAACTTGGAGAAACGGTCGCTATCTTCAGCAAACAGTTGACTAATCGTTACATCTTTAACTTTATCGAAATGCTGCTGCAGGGATTGCCAGGCAGCGGTTTTAGTTGGATTGATATTTTTCATAGCAATGCTCTTAGGCTGAGAATGTAAGGTGACATCTTGACTATTTTTTAGCGCAACTGCCTTGATTGTATCTGGTATTTTAATAGATGAGATGCATTTCTTGCGTTTCTTACGATAGGCAATAACAGTTGGCATTTACGCCTGATAATCAAATACCGCAGTGAATATTAGATGACAATCCGTCAAAATGTGAGTCAGATGGCTTCTGATCGTTGACAGAAGGCACAGAACCCGTTATTTCTAAGCGCCTAACTTGTACGCGTCCGCGCGTATAGGCCAGAAGAGGCGCGTCGCCCAGGCAATGTATCGGAGGAACCGTATCCTACGAAGGTACATTATGGGGTGCGACGCCGAGGTCAGACACCCAACGGTTGGGAAAAGATCGACTACAGGGGCTGAATCCCCTGGGTTGTCACCGCTATAGCTCATAGAGCTATTGGCATGGTGGGGCGCTTCTGGGTGTACCGTAGCATTTCTACGCCTGCTCCCGTTTCCCGCTCTACCCTTGTGCCAAGGAATATGCAATTAAAAAGGCCGTCTTAAGAAGGGCGACCCTGACACGAGGTTTCAAATGAATCAAGCAGCACCCCGCAACGCAGACTTGTCGCCACTGAGCAACACGGTCATCGCCAAATTTGGTGGCACCAGCGTGGCGGACTTCGAAGCCATGAACCGCAGCGCCGATGTGGTGCTCTCTAATCCAGACGTCCGCGTCGTGGTACTTTCCGCTTCTGCGGGAGTAACTAACCTGTTGGTTGCACTGGCAGAAGGTGTAGACAGCGAGCGTCGCGCATTCCTGCTGGACGAAATTCGCCGCATTCAAAACGCCATTATTGATAGCCTGGATCAACCTTCGGTGATCCGTGAAGAAATCGAACGCATGCTTGAAAATATCAGCATGCTGTCCGAAGCGGCGAGCCTGGCTAACTCGACGGCATTGACCGACGAATTGGTCAGCCACGGCGAGATGATGTCTACTTTGCTGTTTGTTGAAATTTTGCGTCAGCGTAATGTTTCTGCAGAATGGTTCGACGTGCGTAAAATTATGCGCACCAATGACCGTTTTGGCCGAGCCGAGCCAGATACGCAAGCGCTGCTTGAGCTAACAACGCAGCAACTTTTACCGCGGCTGCATGAAGCACTGATCATTACTCAGGGCTTTATTGGTGCCGAGCCGAAAGGCCGCACGACTACTCTGGGTCGTGGCGGCAGCGATTATACCGCTGCTCTGCTGGGTGAAGCGCTGCACGCATCTCGCGTTGATATCTGGACCGACGTGCCGGGCATTTACACCACTGACCCGCGTCTGGTTCCGGGTGCAAAACGCATTGATCGCATCGCGTTTGAAGAAGCCGCCGAAATGGCGACCTTCGGGGCTAAAGTCCTGCATCCTGCTACGCTGCTGCCTGCGGTTCGTCGCGGCATTCCGGTATTCGTCGGTTCGAGCAAAGATCCTTCTGCTGGCGGCACGCTGGTGTGTGATACCACTGAGAATCCACCGCTGTTCCGTGCGCTGGCGTTGCGTCGCAAGCAAACGCTGCTGACCTTGACCAGCCTGAGCATGCTGCATTCACACGGTTTCCTTGCAGAACTGTTTAACATTTTGGCGCGCCATAATGTTTCCGTGGACTTGATCACGACCTCGGAAGTGAGTGTTGCGTTGACGCTGGATACTACGGGTTCAACGTCTTCAGGTGCTAGCCTGCTGACTACCTCGCTGCTGACAGAGCTTTCCTCACTCTGCCGCGTTGAGGTTGAAGAAAATCTGGCATTAATCGCTATTATCGGCAACAAGCTGTCACAGGCTTGCGGCGTTGGTAAAGAAGTCTTTGGCGTGCTGGATCCGTTTAACATCCGCATGATTTGTTACGGCGCCAGCAGCTACAATCTGTGCTTCCTGGTTCCGGGCGATGATGCCAACCAGGTCGTGCAGAAGCTACACCACAACCTATTCGAGCAGGATTAATCGATTTCCGATTCCAGCGAGTAGTGTGAATAAGCCGGGTCGAGAGACCCGGTTTTTTTTAACCAAAAAAACACAACATTCATAATAAAACGATAAAATACAGAGGGTTTCCCTGCATGTTAGCTAAAATCACACGCCTGTTTCCATTATGGGCCGTCTTACTGGCGGTCGCCGCCTACTATACACCGACGACTTTTACCGCTATCGGCCCGCACGTTAGCACCCTGCTAATGCTGATTATGTTTGCTATGGGTGTAACGCTTGAGTTTGGTGATTTCAAACGCGTGCTTTCCCGCCCTGCGCCGGTCGCTGCTGCAACATTCCTGCATTATCTGGTGATGCCACTGGCCGCCTGGCTATTGGCAAAACTGTTCCACATGCCTGACGATTTGGCTGCCGGGATGATTCTTGTAGGCAGCGTGGCAAGCGGAACTGCCTCTAATGTAATGATTTATCTGGCAAAAGGTGACGTGGCGCTCTCCGTGACCATTTCCTCTGTCTCAACCTTAGTGGGCGTATTCGCGACCCCTTTGCTAACGCGCCTGTATGTCGATACGCATATCAAGGTTGACGTCGAAGGCATGCTGCTCAGCATCCTGCAAATCGTGGTCGTCCCTATCCTGGCTGGCCTGATTGTGCATCACCTGTTCACCAGCGCGGTCAAACGCATCGAACCGTATCTGCCAATTTTTTCCATGGTCTGTATTCTGGCCATCATCAGTGCGGTTATCGCCGCGAGCCAGGGACTGATTGGTTCAGTAGGATTAGTCGTAGTGGCGGCAGTTATCTTGCATAACGCCATTGGCCTGCTGAGCGGCTACTGGGGAGGGAAATTGTTTGGTTTCGATGAAACAACCTGCCGCACGATTGCGCTGGAAGTCGGGATGCAAAACTCAGGACTGGCTGCGACACTGGGAAAACTATATTTCTCCCCGTTAGCCGCCCTGCCTGGCGCAATCTTCTCGGTATGGCACAACCTTTCCGGCTCACTGCTGGCGGGATACTGGTCGGGTCGTCCGGTAAAAAAAGACGCTGAAATCGCCAAGAAATAAGCTGGTTTTAGATAAAGTGCAAAAGGTCACGAGCATATCGTGACCTTTTTTTGTTGGAATTTTACACTCATCCTGCATTGCTCAAATTATAATCTGTGGGTACAATGTACCCACAATAAGAGGTCGCCATTATGCAAACCAGTATCAAGACTAGAATTTCAGAAGATTTAAAAAATGAAGCAATGCATGTACTAAATGAATGCGGTTTAACTGTAAGTAGCGCAATCCGTATTTTTTTAGAACAAGTTGTACAAGCCAAGGGCCTGCCTTTTGAAGTCAAGCAGCGCCCGTCAGCTTCTACCCAACAAGCTTTGGCAGAAGCGCGTCAAATAGAGTTGAACGCAGAACATCATTACGACTCCGGCGAAATATGAATGACATGACTAAGGTCATGAAGCTCCTTTTCATTGGCTCAACATTAGCCGCAGAATATCTTGATCATTATCTGATTGGAGGCGGTTGGGACAATGCAAAGGAGTGTCATATTGGGGGTGACTTCCTGCTTATTTATCGCATTGATGAAAAACAGAACCTGCTGACCTTTATTAATTTAGGGACTCACAGCGAACTGTTTGAATAAATAAAAAAGGTCACGAGCATGTCGTGACCTTTTTTATTTCAAGAATAACAATGCCGGAAATTGCTTATTTCGCCATGTCCGGTACGTCGTCCAAGTCTTCGCGTTCATCATCCTGCTCGTCTTTATCCAGCACGTTATACGCTACCGCGCAGAACAACGAGTTGAGACGTTTCATATCACCTAACAAGCCAAGATGCAGCGAGCTGGTTTCAATGCTTTGAACGTTATGCTGATGCAGTCTATCGACATGAGCATGCGCGTATCGGCGGTCAAGCAGGCGGAAGCGATGCTTGGAACGGCGTAAACGTTTTGCACTGGTTAAATCGCTGGACAGGAAAACCGACAGGCTAAGACGCAGATTATCCACCAGTTTCTGATGCAGATTGTCTAACTCAGACAGTCCGTCGGCAGAAAAAGCACGACGCGCAGCATGAGACTTGGCGGCAATATCCCCTGTCATGCGCTCGACAATATCGCCAGCCTGTTCAAGGTTAAGCGCCATCTCGATGATTTCAGCCCAACGACGGGAATCGTCTTCGCCCAAATCTTCTTTGTGGATCTGCGCCAGATACAGCTTGATTGCGGTATATAACACGTCAACATCATCATCAAGGCGACGAACTTCGCGGTCCTGAGCAATTTTTCCGTGCATGACTTCATGCTGGAGGATCAGCATATGTTCAACCACGTCGCCCATACGCAGGGTTTCACGCGCCGCGTTGGCCAGCGCCAGCGAAGGGGTATCAATCGCGCTGACATCCAGATGACGAGGGCGCAAACGCGGATCATCCTCTGGCGCATCAACAATACATAACTCGCAAATTTTAGCCATTATTCCGGCGGTCGGGACTAAAGCAACGCAGCGGATCAGGTTGTAGAACACGTGGAAATAGATAACCAGCTCTTCGTCAGGGATACCTATTTTTACCAACAAGTCAGTCAGCAGCCCGATAAATGGCAGCACGAGCACACAGCCGATCAGCTTGAACAGCAGGCTGCCTAGCGCCACTCGACGCCCGGCGGCATTTTGTTTACTGGCATTGATCATCGCCAGAATGCCACTACCCAAGTTAGCGCCAATCACCAGACACAGTGAGACTTTAAGCGAGATAACTCCGGTTGCAGCAAGTGTGGCGGTTAGCAGTACCGCGGCCAGGCTGGAGTAACTGATAATGGCAAAAACTGCGCCCGTCAGGGCATCAAGAATGGTATCGCCGGTCAACGATGAGAACAGGACTTTTATTCCAGAAGCGTGGGTAATTGGCGTCGCGGCAGCCACAATCAGCTCCAGTGCGAGCAAAATCAGCCCCAAACCAATACCGATACGGCCCACCTGCCCGGCACGAGCCTGTTTACGGCTCAAGAAAAAGGAAACGCCGACGAAAATCAATAACGGAGAAAGCCAGGACAGATCGAAGGTCAGGATACGCGCCATCAGCGCGGTACCCACATCGGCACCGAGAATAATCACCAGCGCAGGAGGAAGCGCGACCAGCCCTTGCGCCACAAAGGAGGTGACTAACAGTGCGGTGGCATTACTACTCTGTACCAGCGCGGTTACGCCAATACCTGAAACAAATGCCAGAGGCTTTTTTTCAACACTACTACTGAGGACGCGGCGCAAATTGGCACCAAAAACGCGCATGATGCCAGTACGCACAATATGCGTACCCCATACGAGCAATGAAATAGCAGAAAGCAAATGAAGAAGAGTTAACACTAAACAAGAACTCCTTTACCGCCAGGCATGTATAGGCCATCCTGCCTGCCTGGCGTGTTGGAGCAGGATGGCATCCGGATTAACGGCGCAAGGTTTGCCGACCTTGGTAAGCAGCGGCAAATCGTTGTGCGAGTCCGAATAAAAACTGGCGTTGGCAAGCTGTGTATCGTCCTGATCGAGCAGGGCCATCAGCCGCGTCACCTTTCCTTCACGAAAGGTCAGAACGCCTTGGGTAAAACCAGTAAAAAGACCGTTGCAAGTCTCGACGCCGATAGCCAGCGTTTCGCCAATGCCAAGGTATCTCGCAATCGGGGCAACCAAATGTTCACCGGATGCGGAAATCACAATCGTTCTATGGCCTTGAGCATGGTGCTGACTCAGACACTGCCGCGCATCGTCATAAACTCGCCCAGCAATCACTTCATGAACAAATTTCTCAACCATTACAGCAACATCGGCCTCACTGCGGCCTTTAAGCGGAGTCAGCGTCCAATTCATGTATTCCGTCATGTCCATTTGGCCGACGGCATACAGGCGCATCATCTCAGCGTCCTGTTGCAGGAAAAAGTCAGGATCGGCAACCCAGCCCTGTTCAACCATAAAAGCCGACCATAGGCTTGAGCAGTCGCCATTAATCAGGGTTTCATCAAGATCAAATAGCGCCAGATTCATGCAACTTCCCGTAAGGTATCAAGATCTAACTGTAGACCAATATCTGTACCCTCTGCATAGAGAGACGCCACAGAGCGGTTTAAAACATCTACAGATAATTCAACGTTGTGAGCCATAACACGATAACGAACGACGTTACCTAGCAGGCTGTGATTCAAGATTCGGGCGGGAATTCCCTGATTTGGCGCACAAAGCGCGATCGACTCAGGCCGAATTGCGACCTGGGAAGAGAAACTTTGCCCAGTCAAGACATGAGCCTGTTCGGCGGTCAGCAGATTGTAACTGCCAATAAAGCCGGCAGCGAAAGCGTTGACGGGTGCAGTATACAATGTTTCGGCATCGCCATTCTGTACGATTTGTCCTTTATTCATCAAAACGATACGATCCGACATAGTCAGCGCCTCTTCCTGATCGTGCGTTACGAAGATAGCAGTCAGGTTCATTTCGCGCTGAATACGGCGGATTTGCTCACGCAGGTGCTTGCGAATACGGGCATCGAGTGCTGATAACGGCTCATCAAGCAGCAGCAAACGCGGTTGGGTAACCAGCGAACGGGCCAGCGCCACACGCTGACATTGACCACCAGAAAGCTGATGCGGATAACGACGGGCAAATTCGTTCAGTTCTACCAGCGCTAACACTTCTGCCACGCGACGCTGCGTTTCACTGGCTGAAATCCGCTGCATCTTCAAACCAAAAGCGACATTGCCTTCCACAGTCATATTGGGAAACAGCGCATAGCTCTGGAATACCATGCCAATCCCGCGCTTTTGCGGTGTCAGAGGAACAATGTCCTGACCCTGAAGCAAAATTTGCCCGCTATCCACCGAAGTCAGTCCCGCCAAACAGCGCAGTAAGGTAGATTTCCCACAGCCGCTTGGGCCAAGCAAAGTCACGAACTCCCCTTCTTTAGCGCTGAAATCAATATTATTAAAAATCTGCGTCGGGCCGTAATGCTTGTTGAGTTGAGTCACTTGCAAATAAGACATAATTAGCGCTTCCCTTTATTCATCGCGTTAGCCACCCAGGTAAATACCAGGACGACCACGAAATACGAGATAACCAATGCGCTGGTAAAATGGCCGCTGCCATTGCGCATATTATAGAGATAGATCTGCAACGTTTCGTAGCGGCTGCCAACCAACAGATTCGCAAAGACAAATTCACCGATTAAGAATGAGAAGGAAAGCAACACGGCGATCGTGGCCCCTTTGCGCAGATTCGGCAGGATAACCCACAGCGCGGCTTTCCAGGTGCTGGCACCGAGTAGATGAGCAGCATCCATCAAGTCACGCATATTGATTGCCTGAATATTATTGGAAATTGCCCGATAGACAAACGGCAGTGCGATAGTGAAATAACAGCCAATTAAAATCCACGGCGTGCCGGTCAACTCAAACGGCGGCGATGAATAGAGCTGCATCAGCCCTACCGAGGACACCACTGGAGGAACGGCAAATGGCAGCAGGATTAACACATTCATCAGCGCATCTAGCCTTGGGAAGTAGTAAGCAATCACAAACATAAGTGGCAGGATCAGTACCAGCGAGAACACTAATGTGCCCAGACAAATCATCAGCGAATGTCCCAGCGCGACCAGAAAACGCGGATCGCTCCATAGCTCAATCAGCCATTTCATAGTGAATCCGCTTGGCAGAATGGTCGCTCCCCAATCTTCCACCAGCGCATAAATCAGCGTAGCCGCCAGCGGTAACAGCAATAAAATGAACAGCACCCAGACAATCAGGCGATGATAGAGGCTTTCAGCACGCGACATGATTCGCCCCCAGGTCCATAATCGTCAAAAATTGAGGCTTAATGAAAGAATTATCCTTAATAAAGACATTAGTTTTAGCGAACATTGAGATAACTCCTGCGTAACAGCCACTGATGCACCAGCGTGATGACCGCCATCAACAGCACTAATAGAATTGCCAGTGCGCTGCCCATATTCGGATCGAGTGAGATATCGCCCGAAACCAAAGCGGCAATACGAACAGGAACGACGTTAAAGTTGCCGGTGGTTAGCGCGTAGACCGTGGCGTAAGCGCCGAGGGCATTAGCCAGCAAGATGACAAAGGTGCCCATTAACGCCGGTGCCAATACGGGCAAGCCAATATAACGCCAGAAACGCCATTTTCCCGCGCCGAGAAGCGCCGCCGATTCTTTCCAGTCTTCGCGCAATCCGTCAAAAGCCGGATATAACAGCAGCACGCCCAATGGAATTTGGAAGTAGGTGTACAGCACAATCAGCCCGTCTCTGGAGTACAGATTAAAGCTGCTCATCAGGCCGTATTTTCTCAGTATCAGCGTTAACGTTCCGTTGAGGCCAAGCAGGATGACAAAGGCAAAAGCCAAAGGGACACCAGCAAAGTTGCTGGTCATATTGGTAAAAGACATCACGAAATCATGCAGCCTGGTCGGGCCTAACTGGCGAAGTGAGTAACTACCAACCAAAGCAATCAACAGGCCATAAATACTGGACCAGACTGAGATATCCAGCGAAAACTTCATCGCCTGTAAATAGAATGGCGAGGTCAGAATATCGCTGTAGTTACCAAATCCCCAGGCTTCATAAGTCTCACTGTAAAAGCTGCTGACGGCAACCCATACCAGCGGTGCCAGCTGAAAAGCGATGAAGAATACTGCGAAAGGCAGCACAAAAAGCAGAGCGAGCCATTTGGCTTTCATTGGTTATTCTCCATCAATTTAACCCTAATCAGGCCAGTAAATCCGCGCAGTATGGTTTGTCATGGCTGACATTAAGCAGCTGACAGACAGTGCCGCAGAGTTCGGTTTGCAGCGGCGCGACCTGTTTAAAGCTGAATGCGCTGCCGAACACAAACATCGGTACCTGCCGTTCTTCGGGCAGAATGCCGCCATGGCTGCGGTCGTTGTTCATGCCGTGATCGGCGGTAACAATCACCTGATAACCCGCGTCCAGCCAGGTGCCGAGATAGTGCGACAAAATACCGTCGGCAACGCGAGCCTTGTTGCGATACTGCATTGAATCGAGGCCGAACTTATGGCCTGCATCATCGATATTCATTGGATGAATCAGTAAAAAGTCCGGATCATGTTTCAAACGCAGACTTTCGGCGTCATCAAACAGGTGTGAATCAGGATATGTGTCGTCGTAATAGAAATGAGCGTGTTGAATTGGCAGGCTTTTATCATCTGTGTGGCGATCGCGAGCAGGAGCAAACGGCGTGCGGTTATATAGCTCACTGACCCAGTGATAGGCCGCCGCTGCCGTGGTTAAACCGGCGTCGCGGGCATAATGGAAAATACTGCGCCCGTTTGAAAGACGATCAACGTGGTTATGCACAATGCCGCTAAGCACAGGCGTTACGCCGGTAAGAATGCATTCATACAGCGGGCGTGACAGCGAAGGCAGCTCGCATTCCAGCTGATACAAACGCCCACGCCCTGCTGCGCACTGTGCCTGTAAATATCCCATTGCTTCGCGGGCAACCTGATAATTCAGGCCATCCAACACCACCAGAATGCTCTTCATTACGCATGACCCTGATAAAAAGTTAATGATATCTATAAGTTGGGGAGAGCCTTTCATTTTCATCGAGACAACAACGATTCATTTCTTCTCTCGATAAAGCTATTACCCGAAAGATTTCTAATGACTCAAAACACGTTTTCTAAGAGGAAAAATCATTTATCTAAAATTTCGTGCCTCAGGAAGGCGGCAAGCGGGCGTAATCCCCGGAAGCTTACACAAGTAAGTGACCGGGGTGAGCCTGCGCAGCCAACGTGCCTGAGACGCGAAAGATGACGAGGATTTATTGTTGAAGGTTGATCATGACATCCTCTTGCCACAAGCGAGGTAGCATTTTCGCACTCTTGTTCCACGCTTCTGGGTCGGCGATTGGATGCGCATTGGCATATTCGCTATTTGGTAAAAGTTTGGCTTGGACATCGGCTGGCAGGGTCAAATGCTCTGCACGAATCGGACGCGCGTAACCACGGGCAAGGTTTATTTGACCGGCGTCGGAGAAGATATATTCACGCGCCCATTTTGCTGCATTTGGATGCTTGCCGTATTTGTTGATGATGGTGGAATAACCTGAGGTGATGCTGCCATCAGTGGGTATAACCACGTCGAAGCGTGTTTTATCAATCTGGTCGCGATAGTTAAGACCGTTGAAGTCCCAGACTACACCAACCTGCACTTCGCCTTTTTCCAACGAGGCAATAACGGGGTCTGTGAGGCTCAAACGCCCTGCTTTCGCCAGTTTGGCAAAGTAATCCAGGCCCGGTTGAAGATTTTTCTCGTTACCGCCCATGGCATAGGTTGCGGCCAGCACGCCGTTAGCAGCCTGAGCCGCGGTACTCACGTCGCCGATAGTAACTTTATATTTACTTTTCATCAGGTCGGCCCAGCTATGCGGCTCGTCTTTAACCTGTGATTTATCAATGATAAAAGCGATGGTTCCGGTATAGGCCAGAACCCAGTTACCGTCTTTGTCTTTAGCCCATGCAGGAACCTGATCCCAGGTGCTTGGTTTATAAGGCAGTGTTACACCATCTTTTACCGCAATGGGACCAAATGCCGCACCCACATCACCAATATCAGCGCTGGCATTGTTCTTTTCTGCCAGGAATTTAGCAATCTCCTGCGCCGAGCTCATGTCAGTATCGCTGTGCTTGATACCAAACTTGGTATTCAAATCACCCCAGGTCTCTTTCCAGTTTGCCCAAGAGTCAGGCATGCCAACGCTGTTCACGGTGCCTTCTGCTTTTGCAGCTTTTTCAAGACTGTCCAGAGACTCGGCAGCAAACGCGGTAGTCGTTGTCATAACGAGCGCGGTGGTTAACACAGAAGCGAACAACTGTTTCATAACTGATGCTCCAGATGATAGTGTGTGTGAATACTGGTCTAGTCCAGCAAGAACCAAGCCAATCTAACGATCCTTTGTGATAATTATATGACAGCGCGATAAAGCAGCATTCTTAAGCGAAGAGCTGTTAACCAGTGCACAAATTTTCAACCTTTAATGGTCATTGTGGTGCAAAAATGCACTGAAATGAGGCTGAATACTGATGAGTGAATTGCAGACCACCGTTGCAACTATCTGCCAGACGTTGAGTGAAAAGATAGCTGCCGGTCTATATTCAGCCGAGGGGCGCCTGCCATCGGAAAGGACGTTAAGCGAGCAGTTTTCTACGACCCGCATTACCCTACGTGAAGCGCTCGGCCAGCTCGAGGCGCAAGGGCTTATCTATCGAGAAGTGCGGCGTGGCTGGTTTATTTCCCCGCCACGAATTTTATATAATCCGCTCCAGCGAAGTCATTTCCATGCAATGGCCAAAGAACAAGGGCGTATTGCCAAAACCGAACTTATCGATGCTCGCCAGATTACAGGCAGCGACAGTCTGTGCCAAAAATTGAATCTACCGCCGCAAAGCGACATGTATTGCATCCGGCGACGTCGCTATATCGATGGGCGAGCCGTGCTGTACGTTGAGCATTACCTTAATCCGCAGTTCTTCCCTAATATTATTCATGACGATCTAAGCCGATCATTAACTGATCTGTATTTATCGCACTATGGCATTAAATATGGCCGTGTACGTTTTGACATGGTGCCAACGCGCTTACCCGAACAGGCTTCAAATGCGTTGAAAGTTACACCCGGAAGCCCTGCTCTGGTGATCACCAGAATCAATCGCGATCAGCAGGATCGCATCATTGACTGTGATGTTGAGTATTGGCGGTATGATGCTTTACAGATTGATGTCGAAGTCGGCTAAAAGTGAACTTAACCCCTATATCAGGTTTCGGTTCCCTTTTAACTTATAAATAAGTGTTCATTAATCAGCGTCATAGCCAAGATTAGGTGCCAACCAGCGCTCAACCTCAGCGACAGGCATGCCTTTACGCGCTGCATAGTCTTCTACCTGATCGCGCTGAATTTGCGCGACGGCAAAGTATTTGCTTTCCGGATGACTGAAATACCAGCCAGAAACGGCAGCACCAGGCCACATTGCAAAAGACTCTGTGAGTTGCATGCCAGTGTGAGTTTCGACATCCAGCAGCTTCCAGATTTGACCTTTTTCGGTATGCTCAGGGCAGGCCGGATAGCCCGGCGCAGGTCGGACCCCCTGATAGTTCTCGCGAATAAGTTCTTCATTACTAAGGTTTTCATCAACAGAGAAGCCCCAATGAACCTTACGCACCTGTTCATGCAAATATTCGGCAAATCCCTCAGCCAAACGGTCGGCCAACGCTTTGATCATGATTTTATTATAATCATCGTGTTGCTTGTCATAGGCCTCAGCCAGAGCATCCTCTTCCAGACCGCCCGTAACGGCAAAGGCTCCCATGTAATCCGCTTTGCCACTGGATTTAGGGGCGACAAAATCGGCCAGACAGTAGTTAGCGAAATCGGTTTTCTCAGTTTGCTGACGCAGATGATGGCTAACCACCAGCACGTCATCGCGACTTTCATCACGATAAATCTCGATGTCGTCGCCTAACCGGTTAGCCGGGAATAGACCAAATACCCCACGCGGATTAAGCGATTTTTCACGAGCAAGCTTATCCAGCAAATCATTAGCATCTATAAACAGGCGCCTGGCCTCTTCACCGACGATTTCATCTTCAAGAATGCGCGGATATTTTCCCGCCAGCGACCAGGTCATAAAGAATGGCGTCCAGTCGATATACTTGCGCAGCGTTTCAATAGTGGCCTCAACCTGCTGAATACCTAAACATTTCGCGATCGGCGGTGTGTAATTTTCCCAGTCAAATTGATTGGCATTGGCACGGGCAATTTCCAGGCTTACCGGTGGAGTACGCGGCTTTTTACGCGCGTGCTGAATACGAACCGTGTCGTACTCTTTGCGCGTTTTCTCGATAAACGCATCGCGCTGTTCATCTGACAATAGCGCCGATACCACACCAACAGAACGAGAGGCGTTCTGTACGTAAGTCGTTGAACCTTTATAGTTCTGCTCGATTTTAACCGCAGTATGGGCTTTAGAAGTAGTCGCGCCGCCAATCAGTAATGGAATGGTGAAGCCACGCCGCTGCATCTCTTTGGCAACATTAACCATTTCATCCAATGACGGCGTAATCAGGCCCGAAAGGCCAATAATATCGACGTTTTCCTCAATGGCAGTTTTGAGAATTTTATCGGTCGGAACCATGACTCCCAAATCGATAATTTCATAGTTATTGCATTGCAGCACAACGCCGACAATATTTTTGCCGATGTCATGCACGTCGCCTTTTACCGTGGCCAGCAGGATTTTACCATTGGTCTTACCCTTCTCTTTACTGGCCTCAATGTACGGCTCGAGATAAGCGACCGCCTGCTTCATGACACGGGCAGACTTAACCACCTGCGGCAAGAACATTTTCCCTTCACCAAACAGATCGCCAACGACGTTCATACCGTCCATTAATGGCCCTTCGATCACCTCGATAGGTCTTGCAGAGAGCTGACGCGCCTCTTCGGTATCCAGCTCAATAAATTCGGTAATACCTTTAACCAGCGAGTACTCAAGACGCTTTTTTACTTCCCAGCCACGCCATTCGGCCTGCTGTTTATTCGCCTCACCATCGTCTTTACTGCCGCGATATTTCTCGGCGACTTCAAGCAGGCATTCGGTACTGTCTTCACGTCGATTAAGGATCACATCTTCGACAGCTTCCCGAAGTTCAGGGCTTAAATCATCATAAATCGCCAACTGACCGGCGTTAACGATCCCCATGTCCATGCCATTGCGAATAGCGTGATACAGAAAGACGGCGTGAATAGCTTCACGAACAGGATCGTTACCGCGAAAAGAGAAAGAAACGTTGGAAACGCCGCCAGAAATCAGCGCGTGTGGCAGCTCGGCTTTAATATCGGCACAGGCCTCAATAAAGTCGACGGCATAGTTGTTGTGCTCTTCAATACCCGTCGCTACGGCGAAAATATTTGGGTCAAAAATGATATCTTCCGGTGGGAACCTCACCTCTTCGGTCAACAGTTTGTAGGCACGGCGACAGATTTCAATTTTACGAGCTCGGGTATCCGCCTGCCCGGCTTCGTCAAAGGCCATTACCACCATGGCGGCTCCGTAGCGACGGACTTTGCGCGCATGATTTAGGAAAGCCTCTTCTCCTTCCTTCATGGAAATCGAGTTAACAATACCTTTGCCCTGAATGCACTTGAGGCCTTTTTCGATGACGTCCCATTTTGAGGAGTCAATCATGATAGGCACGCGGGCGATATCTGGTTCACCGGCAATCAGATTGAGGAATTTCACCATAGCGGCTTCGGCATCAAGCATGCCTTCATCCATGTTGATATCGATTATTTGTGCGCCGCTTTCAACCTGCTGACGTGCAACCGCCAATGCATCAAGATATTTTTCTTCTTTTATCAGCTTCTTGAAGCGCGCCGAACCGGTCACGTTGGTACGCTCGCCGACGTTAACGAACAGCGTTGAGGAGTCGATTGTCAAAGGTTCAAGACCGGCCAATCGGCAAGCCACGGGAATTTCTGGAAGCTTTCGTGGAGCAACGCCCTCAAGCACTTTTACCATAGCGGCAATGTGAGCTGGCGTGGTACCACAGCAGCCACCGACAATATTAAGAAAGCCGGAACGTGCCCATTCGCCAATATGCTCGGCCATTTCTTTGGCTTCAAGGTCGTATTCACCAAAGGCATTGGGTAAACCGGCGTTCGGGTGCGCAGTGACATAACATTCGGCGATGCGCGATAACTCGGCCACGTATTGGCGCAATTCGTCTGGGCCAAGCGCACAGTTCAGGCCAAAGGTCAGCGGTTTGACATGGCGCAGCGAGTTATAAAATGCTTCGGTAGTCTGGCCGGACAGCGTTCGCCCGGAGGCATCAGTAATAGTGCCTGAAATCATCACCGGCAGTAGCACGCCCATTTCTTCAAATACCGTTTCAACGGCAAAGGTCGCGGCTTTGGCGTTTAAGGTGTCGAAGATCGTTTCCACCATAATCAGATCTACGCCACCCTCAATTAATGCTCGAGTCGATTCACGGTAAGCTTCTACCAGCTGATCGAAAGAAACATTGCGAAAGGAAGGATCGTTGACGTCTGGCGAGATCGAGGCAGTACGGTTGGTAGGGCCCAATACTCCAGCGACATAGCGCGGTTTCTCAGGAGTGCGAGCCGTCCATTCATCGGCGCAAATACGAGCCAGACAGGCGGCTTCATAGTTTATTTCGGCCGACAGCAACTGCATATGATAGTCGGCCATGGCGATAGGCGTGGCGTTAAAAGTGTTGGTTTCAAGAATATCGGCACCGGCCTCAAGATAGCCGTTGTGAATGGCCGTGATCACTTCTGGCTTAGTCAGCACCAGGAGGTCATTATTGCCTTTGAGATCGCTTTCCCAATCAGCAAAACGTTCGCCGCGGTAGTCTTCTTCTTCCAGACGATAACTTTGGATCATGGTTCCCATGCCGCCATCCAAAACTAAGATCCGCTTTGCCAGCTCTTCATGTAGTGCATCGACTCGGTTTGTCACTTTCACCTCTCCACCCATCGCTTGCAGTCTGCTTCTATCATCACAATTTGACCCGTCTTTGCGGTCATTTTATACATTTTTTGTGTTCTAAAATTCGACAATAATCCTAGCATACCTTGCTGTGCGCAGGATTAGCGACAAAGAGAGGCTTTTTTCATCAATTCTTCGAGCCTTCTTCCAGAGTGCTTGCAACAGATCGGACGAGCGCAAAAGTTGTTTGCGATCCATACTGTAAAAACGAAAATCAATTCCAAAATAATATTTTAATGCCGGTATCTTAGGCGACGCTGACAAGGGAAAGCATGATGGTGACCTCTTCTGCCCCGACAGGAAAACGTGCAAAAAAAGTGAAAAGCTCGGCGGCGAGTGTCGGCACTGCCACCGGTCAGGTTCAATCACTCACCCGAGGCTTGAAACTGCTTGAATACATTGCTGAAGCTCAGGGAAGCGTAGCGCTGACTGACCTGGCACAGCAGGCTGGATTGCCCAATTCAACGACTCACCGTTTGCTGACGACCATGCAACAACAGGGTTTTGTGCGTCAGGTCGGCGATTTGGGGCTTTGGACGATTGGCTCTCACGCTTTTGTCATTGGCAGCAGTTTTTTGCAAAGTCGCAACCTGCTGGCGATGGTCCATCCGATATTACGACGATTAATGGAAGAATCTGGCGAAACTGTCAATTTGGCTGTACTGGATCACAGTGATTATCAGGCGATCATTATCGATCAAGTGCAGTGTAATGCCCTGATGCGTATGTCGGCGCCGATTGGTGGCAAGCTCCCCATGCACGCCTCTGGAGCAGGTAAAGCATTTCTATCGACGCTTGCGGAAGACAGGCTAGTCAAGATGCTGCATAAAATTGGCTTACACAGCTATACGCCGATGACGCGAAGCTCGCCGGCGAAACTCAAGCAGGAGCTAGCCGATACCCGCAAACGTGGCTATGCCTTTGATGATGAAGAACATGCGCTGGGATTACGCTGCGTCGCTACCTGTATTTATGACGAGCACAATGATGCCTATGCAGCGATTTCTATTTCTGGGCCGGTATCAAGAATCACTGATGATCGTGTCACTGAGTTGGGAGCTTTAGTGATCCACGCGGCGAAAGAGATAACGCAGGCCTACGGCGGCGGCAAACATTAACCGCCGTAAACATTAACTATAACTACCGTAAAATAATTGCTGCAAAAATTAATGGTTGATAGCTAGCGGTGGCATCTGGGGCAAAGTTTGCGGCTGCTGATTACGATTAACAAACCGCTGTTTATGACGATAGGCAAACACATCTTCTATATGGCCAGCTTGAATACGTTGTTGTAGCCTGCGCCAATAATCGGGGCAAAACAGGTCACCGTGAAGAGCCTCGAAATAGGGACGTAACCGTTTGTCGCTACAAAGAAAATAGCGAAATTCCTCAGGAAAGACGTCATTGTCGGCAACGCTGTACCAAGGTCCATTAGCCAGTTCATCCTCTGGATATAGCGCCTTGGGTAAATCACGAAAATTAATCTCGGTCATGTAGCAAATTTCGTCGTAATCGTAG
Organism: uncultured Gammaproteobacteria bacterium; assembly: GCA_963747655.1. Taxonomy (GTDB): domain Bacteria; phylum Pseudomonadota; class Gammaproteobacteria; order Enterobacterales; family Enterobacteriaceae; genus Rouxiella. The sequence goes on from CAVVFS010000003.1 coordinate 1,206,904, forward strand.
AACACTACGCGACCATGGCGCGTGACACCAAAGTTTTTAAACAGCATATCGCCCGGAAAAATATTGGCTGCTGCGAGCTGCTTAATCGCGTTGCCATATTCTTCAATGACTTCATGCAGCTGTTGTGGGGTTGCTTGCTGGAGATAAAGATTTAGCGGCGTCATTCGACGCTCAATATATAAATGGCTCAGGGCAAAGTTTTCGCCAAGGTCTTGAATCTTGCTGCCGACCTCACGCAGTAGCTCTGCCATCAGATCCGGGCTAATACGATTTTTAGGCAATATGAAATGTTCGAACTCCTGAGTGTCGGCCATTCGCCCTACTCGGTCATGTTCCTTAACTAACTGATAGCAGTCTCGAACTCGTTGAGCAGTGACCTGTTTTGGTGGTGCAAAACGGTCCTTAATCACCTTAAATACCTTATCGTTTCCGGGCAGGGTAAATACCAGCATCACCATGCCTTTCGCACCTGGAGCAATGATGAACGGCTCAGTGCTCGAGGCCATATAATGCAGATGCTCGCGGTAAATTTCTGTTTTGGCATGCTTTTGACAACCGATAGCACTATAGAGCTCGGCAGTGGTTTTAGACGGTAGAATTTCTCGCAGCCACTCTACCAGCGCACCTGGATAGGGGGCATAAACCATAAAATAGGAGCGAGCAAAGCCGAAGACAATACTGGCATCGTCGTGCTGAGTCAGGCAGGTATCAACGAATAACTGCCCTTGTGAATTCTGATGAATCGGCAATAAAAAGGGATGAACCTTACCCAATAGACGAGCTTTGCCAACCAACCACGCGGCTTTATTGCGATAAAAAAGCTCGGTCGCAATTTCAAACTCAAGCTTTGCTAATCCATCGTCAGTAAAGCTTTCTACTAACGCATCGGCGATGGCGTGGACATCTCTATGAATATCTTCCCATGGCAGGCGTAACGGAAGCTCTGATAATAATTTATGAAGCATATTCAACAGGTCATCGCCGGGACAAATAACCCGGGCTAATGGCCGATTGAGACGTTTTGCCCTTTCGGGATGCTGTTCGCTGAAAATAAACAGCCGATCGTCGGTTAATTCACGATGTTTGAAGATTCGGCAATAAACCGAGTTAAAAAAACTTTCTGCGATTTCCCCTCGCGGATAGTCCGGCAGCAACTCGCTATAACATCGTTTAACGCGAGCAGTAAATGTTGAATCATAAAAATAGGGGACGGTAATACATTTGAGCTGGCTCACGACAAGCCCAACGTGGTGATCATAGAGATGGATACGCTGTTTCATTGCCTGCTGAACGGCTAACCAATCAGCCTGTTCAAAACGCTGCTGTGCACCGGAAGTGACTTCCAAAAAGCGACCATACTGTGCATCGAAACCTTGCAAAATAGTTTGGGCAATCAGCAGCTCGGTCTTCATCGCTCAGCTCCCTTGATTCAGCTATGGGATAAAAAAGGCCTGCAAAAGTCACAGGCCGTCCTGAATTCAGGAGAACTGTTGCTCTTCTGTCGAGCCAGTCAACGCGGTTACCGAGGAATGTCCGCCCTGAATAATGGTGGTCACTTTATCGAAATAACCTGTGCCCACTTCCTGCTGGTGTGAGGCAAAGGTGTAACCCCTTGAAACAGCATCAAACTCGGGCTGCTGCACCTTCTCGACATAATGCTTCATGCCCTCTCCCTGAGCATAGGCGTGTGCCAGGTCGAACATGTTGAACCACATGCTGTGAATGCCCGCCAGAGTAATAAACTGGTATTGGTAGCCCATCGCGGCAAGCTGGTCCTGGAAAGTAGCAATCGTCTGATCGTCGAGATTTTTCTTCCAGTTAAAGGAAGGAGAGCAATTATAGGCCAGCAGTTTTCCCGGGAAGCGTTTATGAATAGCTTGAGCAAATTTCTGGGCCAGTGCCAAATCAGGCGTCGAGGTTTCACACCAGACAATATCGGCGTAAGGGGCATAGGCCAGTCCTCGCGAAATCGCCTGCTCAATACCGGCATCGGTACGGAAGAAACCTTCATGAGTGCGTTCGCCGGTGATAAATGGGCTGTCATAAGGGTCGCAATCAGAGGTGATCAAGTCCGCCGCATCGGCATCGGTTCGTGCTACCAGTAAGGTCGGCACGCCCAGCACGTCAGCAGCCAAACGGGCGGAAATAAGTTTTTGCACCGCCTCTTGGGTTGGAACCAGGACTTTTCCGCCCATATGACCACACTTCTTCACCGCCGCCAGCTGATCTTCAAAATGCACCGCGGCTGCACCAGCTTCAATCATGGCTTTCATCAATTCAAAAGCATTGAGCACGCCCCCAAAACCGGCTTCTGCATCTGCCACAATCGGAAGGAAATAGTCGGTGTAACCTGTCTGCCCGCATTCAATGTTATTGGCCCACTGGATCTGGTCAGCGCGACGGAAGGTATTATTGATACGTGCAACCACTTCAGGCACAGAGTTCACAGGATAAAGCGATTGATCGGGATACATACTTGATGCCGTATTCGCGTCGGCTGCAACCTGCCAGCCGGAAAGATAAATAGCCTCAATTCCTGCCTTAGCCTGTTGCAGCGCCTGTCCGCCGGTCAATGCACCTAAACAATTGACATAGCCTTTGCGTGAAGCACCATGCAGCAAACTCCACAAACGGCTCGCGCCCTGCTGGGCCAGTGTGCATTCAGGGTTAATTGAACCACGCAGGCTGATAACTTCTGCTGCGCTGTAAGGCCGGGTGATGCCTTCCCAGCGTGAGTGGGTCCAACTTTCTTCAAGTTGCTGTATTTGTTGGGTACGGGTAAGTTTCATCATGGTGACTCCGGTTTTGTAGGGGACAAAATCAAGCCAGCAGCGCGTAGCCCGGCAGAGTGAGGAAGTCGATTAATTCATCCTGAGTGGTGATTTTTTCCATCAGCGCCGCAGCCTCCTGAAAACGCCCGGTGCTATAACGTTGCTCACCTAGTTCTTGCTGAATCACCTGCATTTCTTCTGCCAGCATCTGGTGGAACAGCACCTTGGTCACCGGCCGGCCGTCGTCGAGCGATTTGCCGTGGTGGATCCATTGCCAGATAGAAGTCCGCGAGATTTCAGCGGTAGCGGCATCTTCCATCAGCCCATAGATAGGGACGCAGCCGTTACCAGAGATCCATGCCTCGATGTATTGCACAGCAACGCGGATATTGGCGCGCATGCCTTCTTCAGTTCGCGGCCCTAAGCAAGGCGTAAGCAGCTCCTCGGCAAAAATTGGACTGTCTTGCTCGCGGTTCACCTCCAGCTGATTTGCCCGTTCGCCCAATATTTTGTTAAATACAGCCATCGCCGTATCCGCAAGTCCGGGATGCGCTATCCAGGTACCGTCATGGCCGTTATTGGCCTCCAGCTCTTTGTCTTTTATCACTTTATTGAGCACCCATTCATTACGCTGCGGATCTTTACTCGGAATAAAGGCCGCCATGCCGCCCATCGCAAAGGCACCCCGTCGATGACAAGTTTTTATTAATAGGCGGGAATAGGCACTCAGGAACGATTGGTCCATGGTGACTGTCTGTCGATCTGGCAGAACGCGGTCAGGATAATTTTTCAACGTTTTGATATAGCTGAAAATATAATCCCAACGCCCACAGTTAAGACCCACAATATGCTCACGCAGGGAGTAAAGGATTTCGTGCATCTGGAACACGGCCGGCAAGGTTTCGATTAGCACCGTAGCTTTGATAGTCCCACGTGGCAGCCCAAAATTGTCTTCCGTAAAACAGAACACTTCACTCCACCACTGTGCTTCTTTAAAGGACTGTATTTTCGGCAGATAAAAATAGGGACCACTGCCCTTAGCCAGCAACGCCTGATAGTTATGGAAGAAATACAGGGCAAAATCGAACAGTCCGCCGGGGATAGGTTCTCCCTGCCACAGAACGTGTTTTTCAGATAAATGCATTCCTCTAACCCGGCAGACTAATACCGCAGGATCGGGTTTAAGTTGATAAATCTTCCCTGCTTCGTTGGTGTAACTGATGGTTCCGCGCACGGCATCGCGCAGGTTTACCTGACCTTCTATGACTTTTTTCCAGTCGGGTGCCAGTGAATCTTCAAAGTCAGCCATAAAGACTTTTACATTGGCATTCAGTGCATTAATCACCATTTTACGTTCAACTGGACCGGTTATTTCTACTCTTCGGTCGCGAAGGTCGTCAGGAATATTTTGGATCTCCCAGTCTGATTCACGAATGGAAGCTGTTTCCGAAATAAAATCAGGTAACGCGCCTTGATCGATATTGGCCTGAGTCGCTTTTCTCTGTGCGAGTAGCTGATTGCGTTTATGGGTGAATTGGCTGACCAAATCGGATAAAAAGTCTATTGCCGGTTCAGTTAAAACGCTGGAGGTCTTCTCTGAAAACTGGCATGTAAAGTCGAGTGGATTGCGAGTTATCTGCTGTGGCATCAACATTCTCCTGACTTATCAAGGAAGTCTGACTATGGATATCCAAGTGCGATATAGCGATCTTGGCCGTACTACCCAACATCTCAGGAATCGTTTTAAGCATCACGATCTGATAGGTCATTTATTAGCCAGTAGAGTAAATAATAATCAATAAAATGATAAAATCAAAAACGATTTCCATTTTTATTTGAAATAAAAATAAACACGTTTTTATACATTGAGTTATAGGAATAATTTTTTTATTAAAAACAGGATTCATTTCCACTGATTCGTTACAGCAAAAAATCATCACATTGCATTGTGGAGGGAGAGTTTATAGGAGGGTGATAAACAAAACGGCCAAATTAATGGCCGCTTTAAAGATTAGAGGGAGCCTAAAGGATCAGCTCAAACGAGAGTTCATTCCAACGTAGGATTCATATGACGCAGATCGAATGGGGTGATCTGGTACACGTAGTAGTTGAGCCAGTTGGTAAACAACAGATGCCCGTGGCTGCGCCAGCTCGCTTTAGGAGCAAGCTCAGGATTGTCTTTAGGGAAATAGTTGTTTGGCATATCAGGCGATAGGCCGGCAGCCATATCACGCAGATATTCCCCTGCCAGAGTTCCGGCATCATATTCTGGATGACCAGTGACAAAAGCCATACGTTTGTCTTTTGTAGCAAACAGGTAGGCACCGGCATCTTCTGATTCCGCCAGAATATCCAGATCACTGTATTTACGCAGCTCTTCGGCAGGGAAATCAGCATAGCGTGAATGAGGCGCCAGGAATGATTCGTCAAAGCCACGGGTCAATAGAGCCAGCGGTTGCAATGTCTGGTGTGAATATACGCCGGAGAGCTTGGTCTCACGGGTCATCTTAGGCATACCATAAAGCACATTTAACGCAGCCTGTACCGCCCAACACACAAACAGAGTCGAGGTAACGTGCTCTTTTGCCCAATGCACGATACGTTCAATCTGCGGCCAATAGGCAACATCACAGAAGTCGACCAGACCTAGCGGTGCGCCAGTTACAATCAGTCCATCATAATTATCATGCTGGATATCTTCGAAATCACAGTAAAAGTTGTTCAGATGCTCGGCAGGCGTGTTCTTCGATTCACGGCTGTCGATACGCAATAGCTGAACGTCTATCTGCAAAGGGGAATTAGAAAGTAGACGCAGGAACTGATTCTCCGTCTCGATCTTCTTCGGCATCAAATTGAGTATCAGCACCTTAAGTGGACGAATTTCTTGAGTTTTTGCACGTGAAGACGTCATCACAAAGACGTTTTCATTGCGCAAAAAGTTCACGGCTGGTAACTCATCTGGGACCCGAATCGGCATAACAACTTCCTCACTACATCCGCTTATACGTTTAGACATCTAGATGCCCGAAGATAACGTGTTTTTAGCATGTTGTCGAGCTTGCATGTTCAAGGTGAAAATTATTCAGCTTAATGACTTATTTTCATAACAATAGGTTATTTATGGGATTAGAAATTGTCTTTTTTGCTATTAAAAAATGAAAAATTGGCTGGCTTTGTGGTGGTTAAATCGAGGATGACAGGCCCTAAAACGTTTAAAAAGTAGTCATATTATGGCCTATTTTTAGCTCATTTTTAATGAAACAGGCCGCAATATATACACTCTTTCCCAGCTTTCGAGTGAATAGAGCCGGCGGATTGCCCTTTTAACCCACGCCCAAAAGCAAAAAAGCCCCTGTCGTCAGACAGGGGCCTTCTTTTGTGCGATCTTGACCGGCTTTTGACCCGTCCTGTCGCTTTTTTTCTTAAATGATACAAAGCAAAAAACCTCAGCTTTCGCTGAGGTTTCGTACTTAATTTGATGCCTGGCAGTTCCCTACTCTCGCATGGGGAGACCCCACACTACCATCGGCGCTACGGCGTTTCACTTCTGAGTTCGGCATGGGGTCAGGTGGGACCACCGCGCTACTGCCGCCAGGCAAATTCTGTTTCATTCTAACCGCTTTCCACATCACTGCGGGCCGCCATCAGAACCAATCTTTGAACAAGCTGAATATCAAAACTTTCGTCTTGTATCTCTCTAAAACACCTTCGGTGTTGTAAGGTTAAGCCTCTCGGGTCATTAGTACTGGTTAGCTCAATGCATCGCTGCACTTACACACCCAGCCTATCAACGTCTTAGTCTTAAACGTCCCTTCAGGGGACTCGAAGTCCCAGGGAAGACTCATCTTGAGGCAAGTTTCGCGCTTAGATGCTTTCAGCGCTTATCTTTTCCGCATTTAGCTACCGGGCAATGCCATTGGCATGACAACCCGAACACCAGTGATGCGTCCACTCCGGTCCTCTCGTACTAGGAGCAGCCCCTCTCAATCTTCCAACGCCCACGGCAGATAGGGACCGAACTGTCTCACGACGTTCTAAACCCAGCTCGCGTACCACTTTAAACGGCGAACAGCCGTACCCTTGGGACCTACTTCAGCCCCAGGATGTGATGAGCCGACATCGAGGTGCCAAACACCGCCGTCGATATGAACTCTTGGGCGGTATCAGCCTGTTATCCCCGGAGTACCTTTTATCCGTTGAGCGATGGCCCTTCCATTCAGAACCACCGGATCACTATGACCTACTTTCGTACCTGCTCGAGCCGTCACTCTCGCAGTCAAGCTAGCTTATGCCATTGCACTAACCTCACGATGTCCGACCGTGATTAGCTAACCTTCGTGCTCCTCCGTTACTCTTTAGGAGGAGACCGCCCCAGTCAAACTACCCACCAGACACTGTCCTCACCCCGGATTACGGGGCCGAGTTAGAACATCAAACATTAAAGGGTGGTATTTCAAGGTTGGCTCCACGCAGACTGGCGTCCACGCTTCAAAGCCTCCCACCTATCCTACACATCAAGGCTCAATGTTCAGTGTCAAGCTATAGTAAAGGTTCACGGGGTCTTTCCGTCTTGCCGCGGGTACACTGCATCTTCACAGCGAGTTCAATTTCACTGAGTCTCGGGTGGAGACAGCCTGGCCATCATTACGCCATTCGTGCAGGTCGGAACTTACCCGACAAGGAATTTCGCTACCTTAGGACCGTTATAGTTACGGCCGCCGTTTACCGGGGCTTCGATCAAGAGCTTCTCCTTGCGGATAACCCCATCAATTAACCTTCCGGCACCGGGCAGGCGTCACACCGTATACGTCCACTTTCGTGTTTGCACAGTGCTGTGTTTTTATTAAACAGTTGCAGCCAGCTGGTATCTTCGACTGTCTTCGGCTCGGGAAGCAAGTTCCTCCACCTAGCGACAGCGTGCCTTCTCCCGAAGTTACGGCACCATTTTGCCTAGTTCCTTCACCCGAGTTCTCTCAAGCGCCTGAGTATTCTCTACCTGACCACCTGTGTCGGTTTGGGGTACGATTTAATGTTACCTGATGCTTAGAGGCTTTTCCTGGAAGTGCGGCATCAACTACTTCATCACCGTAGTGACTCGTCATCACGCCTCAGGGTTAAAGTGAACCGGATTTACCAGGAACACACCCCTACACGCTTAAACCGGGACAACCGTCGCCCGGCTAGCCTAGCCCTCTCCGTCCCCCCTTCGCAGTAACACCAAGTACAGGAATATTAACCTGTTTCCCATCGACTACGCTTTTCAGCCTCGCCTTAGGGGTCGACTCACCCTGCCCCGATTAACGTTGGACAGGAACCCTTGGTCTTCCGGCGTGCGGGTTTTTCACCCGCATTATCGTTACTTATGTCAGCATTCGCACTTCTGATACCTCCAGCAGCCCTCACAGACCACCTTCAACGGCTTACAGAACGCTCCCCTACCCAACAACGCCTGAGCGTCGCTGCCGCAGCTTCGGTGCATGGTTTAGCCCCGTTACATCTTCCGCGCAGGCCGACTCGACCAGTGAGCTATTACGCTTTCTTTAAATGATGGCTGCTTCTAAGCCAACATCCTGGCTGTCTGTGCCTTCCCACATCGTTTCCCACTTAACCATGACTTTGGGACCTTAGCTGGCGGTCTGGGTTGTTTCCCTCTTCACGACGGACGTTAGCACCCGCCGTGTGTCTCCCGTGATAACATTCTTCGGTATTCGGAGTTTGCATCGAGTTGGTAAGCCGGGATGGCCCCCTAGTCGAAACAGTGCTCTACCCCCGAAGATGAGTTCACGAGGCGCTACCTAAATAGCTTTCGGGGAGAACCAGCTATCTCCCGGTTTGATTGGCCTTTCACCCCCAGCCACAAGTCATCCGCTAATTTTTCAACATTAGTCGGTTCGGTCCTCCAGTTAGTGTTACCCAACCTTCAACCTGCCCATGGCTAGATCACCGGGTTTCGGGTCTATACCTTGCAACTTGACGCCCAGTTAAGACTCGGTTTCCCTACGGCTCCCCTATACGGTTAACCTTGCTACAAAATATAAGTCGCTGACCCATTATACAAAAGGTACGCAGTCACCCAACAAAGTAGGCTCCCACTGCTTGTACGTACACGGTTTCAGGTTCTATTTCACTCCCCTCGCCGGGGTTCTTTTCGCCTTTCCCTCACGGTACTGGTTCACTATCGGTCAGTCAGGAGTATTTAGCCTTGGAGGATGGTCCCCCCATATTCAGACAGGATGTCACGTGTCCCGCCCTACTCATCGAACTCACAATCTGTGCATTTTTGTGTACGGGACTATCACCCTGTACCGTGCGACCTTCCAGACGCTTCCACTAACACACAAACTGATGCAGGTTCTGGGCTGTTCCCCGTTCGCTCGCCGCTACTGGGGGAATCTCGGTTGATTTCTTTTCCTCGGGGTACTTAGATGTTTCAGTTCCCCCGGTTCGCCTCGTTAGACTATGTATTCATCTAACGATAATGTGACGTATCACATTGGGTTTCCCCATTCGGGTATCGTCGGGTATAACGGTTCATATCACCTTACCGACGCTTTTCGCAGATTAGCACGCCCTTCATCGCCTCTGACTGCCTAGGCATCCACCGTGTACGCTTAGTCGCTTAACCTCACAACCCGAAGGTGTCTTTTAAACTCGTAAAGAGTGACGCATTCGAAGCCGTGATTATTTGAGAGACTCTGACACAGGTGCGCATAACTCAAGACTTCTACGGAGAGTTATGTTCAGCTGTGTCGTTTCAATTTTTCAGCTTGTTCCAGATTGTTAAAGAGCAATATCGTAAACACGACTCAACAAAGTCATCTTTACGATAGTTTCTGACCCGCGAAGGTACAGAGTGATAATGTCTTTCACACATTATCGGCGTGGCGTCCCCAAGGGGATTCGAACCCCTGTTACAGCCGTGAAAGGGCAGTGTCCTAGGCCTCTAGACGATGGGGACACGAAAATGCCGCACCAGGTGGTTAAACCCGGCGCTTCTTTCGCATCAGCGTAAGGTTTCCCCTACTGCATCAACAGGTAGCGCTTGCTCGTTACATCTATCAGACAATCTGTGTGGACACTGCACAATGCGTATCTTGAGGTAAGGAGGTGATCCAACCGCAGGTTCCCCTACGGTTACCTTGTTACGACTTCACCCCAGTCATGAATCACAAAGTGGTAAGCGCCCTCCCGAAGGTTAAGCTACCTACTTCTTTTGCAACCCACTCCCATGGTGTGACGGGCGGTGTGTACAAGGCCCGGGAACGTATTCACCGTAGCATTCTGATCTACGATTACTAGCGATTCCGACTTCATGGAGTCGAGTTGCAGACTCCAATCCGGACTACGACGTACTTTATGAGGTCCGCTTGCTCTCGCGAGTTCGCTTCTCTTTGTATACGCCATTGTAGCACGTGTGTAGCCCTACTCGTAAGGGCCATGATGACTTGACGTCATCCCCACCTTCCTCCGGTTTATCACCGGCAGTCTCCTTTGAGTTCCCACCATGACGTGCTGGCAACAAAGGATAAGGGTTGCGCTCGTTGCGGGACTTAACCCAACATTTCACAACACGAGCTGACGACAGCCATGCAGCACCTGTCTCAGAGTTCCCGAAGGCACTAAGCTATCTCTAGCGAATTCTCTGGATGTCAAGAGTAGGTAAGGTTCTTCGCGTTGCATCGAATTAAACCACATGCTCCACCGCTTGTGCGGGCCCCCGTCAATTCATTTGAGTTTTAACCTTGCGGCCGTACTCCCCAGGCGGTCGACTTAACGCGTTAGCTCCGGAAGCCACGCCTCAAGGGCACAACCTCCAAGTCGACATCGTTTACAGCGTGGACTACCAGGGTATCTAATCCTGTTTGCTCCCCACGCTTTCGCACCTGAGCGTCAGTCTTTGTCCAGGGGGCCGCCTTCGCCACCGGTATTCCTCCAGATCTCTACGCATTTCACCGCTACACCTGGAATTCTACCCCCCTCTACAAGACTCTAGCTTGCCAGTTTCAAATGCAGTTCCCAAGTTAAGCTCGGGGATTTCACATCTGACTTAACAAACCGCCTGCGTGCGCTTTACGCCCAGTAATTCCGATTAACGCTTGCACCCTCCGTATTACCGCGGCTGCTGGCACGGAGTTAGCCGGTGCTTCTTCTGCGAGTAACGTCAATCGTTGCTGCTATTAACAACAACGCCTTCCTCCTCGCTGAAAGTGCTTTACAACCCTAAGGCCTTCTTCACACACGCGGCATGGCTGCATCAGGCTTGCGCCCATTGTGCAATATTCCCCACTGCTGCCTCCCGTAGGAGTCTGGACCGTGTCTCAGTTCCAGTGTGGCTGGTCATCCTCTCAGACCAGCTAGGGATCGTCGCCTAGGTGAGCCATTACCCCACCTACTAGCTAATCCCATCTGGGCACATCCGATGGCGTGAGGCCCGAAGGTCCCCCACTTTGGTCTTGCGACATCATGCGGTATTAGCTACCGTTTCCAGTAGTTATCCCCCTCCATCAGGCAGTTTCCCAGACATTACTCACCCGTCCGCCGCTCGTCACCCAGAGAGCAAGCTCTCCCGTGCTACCGCTCGACTTGCATGTGTTAGGCCTGCCGCCAGCGTTCAATCTGAGCCATGATCAAACTCTTCAATTAAAAGTTCGATTTGCTGCAACAAGTGCAGCGATGCTCAAAGTTACTTCACATCATTCATAATGAATTACTGCTTGGTCACTCTAAGACTTGATATTTTTTTGCCACCGAGGTGGCTGATATCGTCTTGTGAGTGCCCACACAGATTGTCTGATAAATTGTTAAAGAGCAGTGAGTTACGCGCTTTCGCTTGCTAACTCGAGGTGGCGTATTCTACGCTTTCCTCTTTTGATGTCAACCGTTTATTTTCGCGGTCATCATCATTTTAAAATCTTTCCGACTCGTTCACACCGCGTTGCTGCTGCGTTGTTCCCTGTCGATGGAGCGGCATTATAGGGAGTTTCTGAGGAGCCGCAACCCCTAATTTCAATAAAAAATTCTGTTTGCTGCAATCCACAGCAAAAGCGGGGTTTATACCGATTTACACACAAAGTTATCCACAATGCGTATTGAAACTCAAAATTGACGCGCATCGCGCAATCGTTTTCGCTACAATATCGCGCGTCTGAATATATCGACACTATCTGCAATAATGATGTTTACCACATCTGTGGAACCTTATCTGAATCCAATCCGGCGTCTTTCTTCTATATAGTCTTCTATATATAGAAAGAAACGAGAATTGAATTCACGTAACGCTCTCTATTGCGACTCCAAAGCCAAGGGATAAAACCACCATGCAACAACGTCGTCCAATCCGCCGCGCACTGCTCAGTGTTTCTGACAAAGCCGGTATCGTAGAATTCGCCCAAGCCCTCTCACAACGTGGAGTGGATTTGCTTTCCACTGGTGGCACTGCCCGCCTGCTTGCCGACGCGGGTTTGCCAGTGACAGAAGTCTCTGACTACACCGGCTTCCCGGAAATGATGGATGGACGCGTTAAAACTCTGCACCCGAAAGTGCACGGTGGCATCCTGGGTCGTCGCGGTAAAGATGACGAGATCATGGGCCAGCACAGCATCGCGCCTATCGATATGGTCGTTGTGAACCTTTATCCTTTCGCAGCTACCGTTTCTCGTCCAGACTGTTCACTGGAAGACGCGGTAGAGAATATTGATATTGGCGGCCCAACCATGGTTCGCTCGGCGGCCAAGAACCACAACGACGTTGCTATTGTCGTCAAGAGCAGCGACTACACTTCTATTATTGAAGAGATGGATGCCAACGACGGTTCTCTGCTGCTGGCTACTCGCTTCAATCTGGCTATTAAAGCCTTCGAACATACCGCAGCCTATGACGGCATGATTGCCAACTACTTCGGCACCATGGTTCCGGCGTATCACGGCGATACTGAATCCGCATCGGGTCACTTCCCACGTACCCTGAACCTGAGCTATATCAAGAAGCAGGATATGCGCTACGGCGAAAACAGCCACCAGCAAGCTGCCTTCTATATAGAAGAGAATGTTTCTGAGGCTTCAGTTGCGACTTCTCAGCAGTTGCAGGGCAAAGCGCTTTCCTATAACAACATTGCCGATACCGATGCGGCACTGGAATGTGTAAAAGAATTTGCTGAACCCGCCTGTGTTATCGTCAAGCATGCGAACCCTTGCGGCGTTGCCGTAGGTGGCAACATTCTCGAAGCCTACGAACGTGCTTACAAGACTGACCCGACTTCTGCTTTCGGTGGCATCATCGCTTTCAACCGCGAACTGGATGCAACCACTGCTAAAGCCATTATCAGCCGCCAGTTCGTTGAAGTGATCATCGCCCCTTCCGTCACTGAAGAAGCATTGGCACTGACCGCCACCAAGCAAAACGTTCGCGTATTGACCTGCGGCGAATGGCAAGACAGACAAACGGCTCTGGACTTCAAACGTGTGAACGGCGGCCTGCTGGTTCAGGATCGCGATTTGGGAATGGTTACCGCTGACGACCTGCGCGTTGTTACCACCCGCCAGCCGACTGAACAAGAGCTGACTGATGCCCTGTTCTGCTGGAAAGTGGCCAAGTTCGTTAAATCTAACGCCATCGTTTATGCACGCGATAAAATGACTATCGGCATCGGCGCTGGCCAGATGAGCCGCGTTTACTCTGCTAAAATCGCCGGTATCAAAGCCGCCGACGAAGGGCTGGAAGTCGCAGGCTCTGTCATGGCATCTGACGCTTTCTTCCCGTTCCGCGACGGTATCGATGCAGCGGCAGCGGTTGGCATCACCTGTGTTATTCAACCGGGTGGCTCAATGCGTGATAATGAAGTGATTGCTGCGGCCAACGAACATGGCATCGCAATGCTGTTCACCGACATGCGCCACTTCCGCCATTAATCACTATTTCCTCG
>CAVVFS010000004.1:0-525186 GCA_963747655.1 uncultured Gammaproteobacteria bacterium
AGGTATCAACAGCTTTATTTATGGGTCACTGCTTTAACGATGCGATCGCCTCAAAGCGAATCAGATACACCAGTACAACCAATAATACTAATACAGTATTCATTACTGTGGCGTCGTAACCAATATAACCATACTGGTAGCCAATCTGCCCAAGACCGCCAGCGCCTACTGCACCGCCCATGGCCGAATAACCTACCAGGGTAATAAGGGTGATAGTAGCTGCGTTGACTAGACCCGGAAGTGCTTCTGGAAGCAGAACTTTTCGGATGATTTGCAACGGCGTTGCGCCCATAGCGCGCGCAGCTTCAACCAGACCACTTGGGATCTCCAGTAAAGCATTCTCAACCATACGAGCGATAAACGGCGCAGCACCTACGGTCAATGGCACGATAGCCGCCTGCAAACCGATGGACGTGCCGACCAGCACGCGGGTAAATGGAATCATCCAAACCAGCAGGATAATAAAAGGAATAGAACGGAAGATGTTTACCAGCGCGGATAGCACGCGGTACAGCTTCTTGTTCTCGGCAATCTGACCCGGACGGCTGACATACAGGAGCACGCCAAACGGCAGGCCGAGCACAAATCCAAAGAATCCGGAGGTCAGGGTCATAATGACCGTTTGCCAAATACCCTGGCCCATTAAGCCAATCATTCCCTCAGACATAGCCGAGTACCTCTACTTTAACTTGATTCTGATGCAGGAATTGAATCGCTGCCTGTGTGTCTTCAACGCTGCCGTGCATTTCGGTCAGCATAATGCCGAACTTAACGCCACCGGCATAATCCATCTGCGCGCTGATAATATTGTTGTTGATATTGAATTGACGAACCGCCTGCGAGAGCAGTGGGGCATCAACCGATTGACCCGTAAATTCAAGACGTAATAAAGGTACGCTACCTGTGAACTGTTCCGGCTTCATGCGCAGCGCATAATCATCGGGAATATCCAGATGCAGCGTTGACTGAATAAACTGCTGTGCCAGCGGCGTTTTCGGATGCGAGAACATCTCGCTGACTTTGTCTTGCTCAATCAGCTGACCATTGCTTATTACCGCAACCTGATCGCAAATACGCTTTACTACGTCCATTTCATGAGTGATCAGAAGAATGGTCAGACCCAGACGGCGGTTGATATCTTTTAATAGCTCGAGAATAGAACGCGTTGTTGCCGGGTCCAGAGCGCTGGTGGCTTCATCACACAACAGAACTTTAGGATTGCTGGCCAAAGCGCGGGCAATCGCTACACGCTGCTTTTGTCCACCTGACAGATTGGCAGGATAAGAGTCGTGTTTGTCTTCCAGACCCACCAGTTTTAGCAGTTCGCTAACGCGTTCTTTAATCTGCTTAGAAGAAAGGTTATCCAGCTCCAGCGGCAGTGCGACGTTACCGTACACAGTACGTGAAGACAGCAGGTTAAAATGCTGGAAGATCATGCCTATTTGGCGGCGCGCGCGCGTCAGCTCTTTTTCGGAAAAGGCGGTCAGGTCTTGACCATCGACCAGGACTTTACCTTCTGTTGGGCGCTCGAGCAGGTTAACGCAGCGAATCAGCGTACTTTTACCCGTACCGGACGCACCAATAACGCCATAGATTTGTCCGGCAGGAACGTGAAGGCTCACGTTAGACAGCGCATTAATGTTGCGCTGACCCTGCTTGAACACTTTAGTAATGTTGGAAAGTTTAATCATGATTTTCTTATGTTGGCTTCAACGGCCGTGACGTATAAAAAGTAACCCTCTGGAACTAATCCCAGAACATGGCGGGGATGCTAAGGCGTCTAGACGTCTAAGTCAACCAGATAGCATTCTCACCGCCGCCGAAAACATGCGATAATAAGGTATCAATCAGCCATCAGGAGCTAATACGTGGCACAAACTGTTCCAGCAATATTTCTAGACCGCGACGGCACTATTAATGTCGATCACGGCTATGTTCATGAAATTGATGACTTCGAGTTTATCGAAGGCACTATTGAAGCCTGCATTAAACTTAAAGAAATGGGTTTCGCTCTGGTGTTGGTCACTAACCAGTCCGGTATCGCACGCGGCAAGTTTACCGAAGACCAATTCTTTACTCTTACAGAATGGATGGACTGGTCGCTGGCGGATCGCGGAGTCGATTTAGATGGTATCTATTTCTGTCCTCATCATCCTGATGCATTAATAGAAGAGTATAAGCAGATTTGCGATTGCCGTAAGCCACAACCAGGAATGTTCCTTACTGCTAAAGAAGAGCTGAATATCGATATGGCTGCTTCTTATATGGTAGGTGACAAACTAGAGGATATGCAGGCAGCTATTAATGCAGGCGTGGGAACTAAAATTCTCGTCAGAAGCGGGAAACCGGTCACAAATGAGGGTGAAGCCTTGGCGGATGCGGTTCTTGATAGTCTTGCAAAACTACCTGCCTTTATTAAAAATGGCTTAAAATAAGACGATCCGAATGAAAAATAGGCAAACGAATTAAAACTGTATTTATTCGCTTGCCATTCCCGTTCAGCTCCCTATAATGCCGCTCCATCGACAGGGAACAACGCAGCAGCAACGCGGTGTGAACAAGTCGGAAAGATTTTAAAATGATGATGACCGCGAAAATAAACGGTTGACATCAAAAGAGGAAAGCGTAGAATACGCCACCTCGAGTTAGCAAGCGAAAGCGCGTAACTCACTGCTCTTTAACAATTTATCAGACAATCTGTGTGGGCACTCACAAGACGATATCAGCCACCTCGGTGGCAAAAAAATATCAAGTCTTAGAGTGACCAAGCAGTAATTCATTATGAATGATGTGAAGTAACTTTGAGCATCGCTGAACTGGTTTCAGCAAATCGAACTTTTAATTGAAGAGTTTGATCATGGCTCAGATTGAACGCTGGCGGCAGGCCTAACACATGCAAGTCGAGCGGTAGCACGGGAGAGCTTGCTCTCTGGGTGACGAGCGGCGGACGGGTGAGTAATGTCTGGGAAACTGCCTGATGGAGGGGGATAACTACTGGAAACGGTAGCTAATACCGCATGATGTCGCAAGACCAAAGTGGGGGACCTTCGGGCCTCACGCCATCGGATGTGCCCAGATGGGATTAGCTAGTAGGTGGGGTAATGGCTCACCTAGGCGACGATCCCTAGCTGGTCTGAGAGGATGACCAGCCACACTGGAACTGAGACACGGTCCAGACTCCTACGGGAGGCAGCAGTGGGGAATATTGCACAATGGGCGCAAGCCTGATGCAGCCATGCCGCGTGTGTGAAGAAGGCCTTAGGGTTGTAAAGCACTTTCAGCGAGGAGGAAGGCGTTGTTGTTAATAGCAACAGCGATTGACGTTACTCGCAGAAGAAGCACCGGCTAACTCCG
The DNA here is from genome assembly GCA_963747655.1 of uncultured Gammaproteobacteria bacterium. Lineage (GTDB taxonomy): Bacteria > Pseudomonadota > Gammaproteobacteria > Enterobacterales > Enterobacteriaceae > Rouxiella. Next base: position 3,355 of record CAVVFS010000004.1, read on the forward strand.
TGCCAGCAGCCGCGGTAATACGGAGGGTGCAAGCGTTAATCGGAATTACTGGGCGTAAAGCGCACGCAGGCGGTTTGTTAAGTCAGATGTGAAATCCCCGAGCTTAACTTGGGAACTGCATTTGAAACTGGCAAGCTAGAGTCTTGTAGAGGGGGGTAGAATTCCAGGTGTAGCGGTGAAATGCGTAGAGATCTGGAGGAATACCGGTGGCGAAGGCGGCCCCCTGGACAAAGACTGACGCTCAGGTGCGAAAGCGTGGGGAGCAAACAGGATTAGATACCCTGGTAGTCCACGCTGTAAACGATGTCGACTTGGAGGTTGTGCCCTTGAGGCGTGGCTTCCGGAGCTAACGCGTTAAGTCGACCGCCTGGGGAGTACGGCCGCAAGGTTAAAACTCAAATGAATTGACGGGGGCCCGCACAAGCGGTGGAGCATGTGGTTTAATTCGATGCAACGCGAAGAACCTTACCTACTCTTGACATCCAGAGAATTCGCTAGAGATAGCTTAGTGCCTTCGGGAACTCTGAGACAGGTGCTGCATGGCTGTCGTCAGCTCGTGTTGTGAAATGTTGGGTTAAGTCCCGCAACGAGCGCAACCCTTATCCTTTGTTGCCAGCACGTCATGGTGGGAACTCAAAGGAGACTGCCGGTGATAAACCGGAGGAAGGTGGGGATGACGTCAAGTCATCATGGCCCTTACGAGTAGGGCTACACACGTGCTACAATGGCGTATACAAAGAGAAGCGAACTCGCGAGAGCAAGCGGACCTCATAAAGTACGTCGTAGTCCGGATTGGAGTCTGCAACTCGACTCCATGAAGTCGGAATCGCTAGTAATCGTAGATCAGAATGCTACGGTGAATACGTTCCCGGGCCTTGTACACACCGCCCGTCACACCATGGGAGTGGGTTGCAAAAGAAGTAGGTAGCTTAACCTTCGGGAGGGCGCTTACCACTTTGTGATTCATGACTGGGGTGAAGTCGTAACAAGGTAACCGTAGGGGAACCTGCGGTTGGATCACCTCCTTACCTCAAGATACGCATTGTGCAGTGTCCACACAGATTGTCTGATGAAATAGTAACGAGCAGAAATACCTTTATAGGCTTGTAGCTCAGGTGGTTAGAGCGCACCCCTGATAAGGGTGAGGTCGGTGGTTCAAGTCCACTCAGGCCTACCAAATTCTTTCTCATGCTGCGTTATGACTTCCCTCGCATAGCCAACACTATGCTTCGCGAAGCCACGCCTTGCCTGAGCCAGAATTGAAACTCTTTTTAGGGTGGGACATATAAAGGTATCTGTTTAGTGACTGTATGGGGCTATAGCTCAGCTGGGAGAGCGCCTGCCTTGCACGCAGGAGGTCAGCGGTTCGATCCCGCTTAGCTCCACCATATCCATACCGGTCACCTTAAATACTTCAGAGTATATTGGAAACAGTATGCTGCGAAGTATTTTGCTCTTTAACAATCTGGAACAAGCTGAAAAATTGAAACGACACAGCTGAACATAACTCTCCGTAGAAGTCTTGAGTTATGCGCACCTGTGTCAGAGTCTCTCAAATAATCACGGCTTCGAATGCGTCACTCTTTACGAGTCTAAAAGACACCTTCGGGTTGTGAGGTTAAGCGACTAAGCGTACACGGTGGATGCCTAGGCAGTCAGAGGCGATGAAGGGCGTGCTAATCTGCGAAAAGCGTCGGTAAGGTGATATGAACCGTTATACCCGACGATACCCGAATGGGGAAACCCAATGTGATACGTCACATTATCGTTAGATGAATACATAGTCTAACGAGGCGAACCGGGGGAACTGAAACATCTAAGTACCCCGAGGAAAAGAAATCAACCGAGATTCCCCCAGTAGCGGCGAGCGAACGGGGAACAGCCCAGAACCTGCATCAGTTTGTGTGTTAGTGGAAGCGTCTGGAAGGTCGCACGGTACAGGGTGATAGTCCCGTACACAAAAATGCACAGACTGTGAGTTCGATGAGTAGGGCGGGACACGTGACATCCTGTCTGAATATGGGGGGACCATCCTCCAAGGCTAAATACTCCTGACTGACCGATAGTGAACCAGTACCGTGAGGGAAAGGCGAAAAGAACCCCGGCGAGGGGAGTGAAATAGAACCTGAAACCGTGTACGTACAAGCAGTGGGAGCCTACTTTGTTGGGTGACTGCGTACCTTTTGTATAATGGGTCAGCGACTTATATTTTGTAGCAAGGTTAACCGTATAGGGGAGCCGTAGGGAAACCGAGTCTTAACTGGGCGTCAAGTTGCAAGGTATAGACCCGAAACCCGGTGATCTAGCCATGGGCAGGTTGAAGGTTGGGTAACACTAACTGGAGGACCGAACCGACTAATGTTGAAAAATTAGCGGATGACTTGTGGCTGGGGGTGAAAGGCCAATCAAACCGGGAGATAGCTGGTTCTCCCCGAAAGCTATTTAGGTAGCGCCTCGTGAACTCATCTTCGGGGGTAGAGCACTGTTTCGACTAGGGGGCCATCCCGGCTTACCAACTCGATGCAAACTCCGAATACCGAAGAATGTTATCACGGGAGACACACGGCGGGTGCTAACGTCCGTCGTGAAGAGGGAAACAACCCAGACCGCCAGCTAAGGTCCCAAAGTCATGGTTAAGTGGGAAACGATGTGGGAAGGCACAGACAGCCAGGATGTTGGCTTAGAAGCAGCCATCATTTAAAGAAAGCGTAATAGCTCACTGGTCGAGTCGGCCTGCGCGGAAGATGTAACGGGGCTAAACCATGCACCGAAGCTGCGGCAGCGACGCTCAGGCGTTGTTGGGTAGGGGAGCGTTCTGTAAGCCGTTGAAGGTGGTCTGTGAGGGCTGCTGGAGGTATCAGAAGTGCGAATGCTGACATAAGTAACGATAATGCGGGTGAAAAACCCGCACGCCGGAAGACCAAGGGTTCCTGTCCAACGTTAATCGGGGCAGGGTGAGTCGACCCCTAAGGCGAGGCTGAAAAGCGTAGTCGATGGGAAACAGGTTAATATTCCTGTACTTGGTGTTACTGCGAAGGGGGGACGGAGAGGGCTAGGCTAGCCGGGCGACGGTTGTCCCGGTTTAAGCGTGTAGGGGTGTGTTCCTGGTAAATCCGGTTCACTTTAACCCTGAGGCGTGATGACGAGTCACTACGGTGATGAAGTAGTTGATGCCGCACTTCCAGGAAAAGCCTCTAAGCATCAGGTAACATTAAATCGTACCCCAAACCGACACAGGTGGTCAGGTAGAGAATACTCAGGCGCTTGAGAGAACTCGGGTGAAGGAACTAGGCAAAATGGTGCCGTAACTTCGGGAGAAGGCACGCTGTCGCTAGGTGGAGGAACTTGCTTCCCGAGCCGAAGACAGTCGAAGATACCAGCTGGCTGCAACTGTTTAATAAAAACACAGCACTGTGCAAACACGAAAGTGGACGTATACGGTGTGACGCCTGCCCGGTGCCGGAAGGTTAATTGATGGGGTTATCCGCAAGGAGAAGCTCTTGATCGAAGCCCCGGTAAACGGCGGCCGTAACTATAACGGTCCTAAGGTAGCGAAATTCCTTGTCGGGTAAGTTCCGACCTGCACGAATGGCGTAATGATGGCCAGGCTGTCTCCACCCGAGACTCAGTGAAATTGAACTCGCTGTGAAGATGCAGTGTACCCGCGGCAAGACGGAAAGACCCCGTGAACCTTTACTATAGCTTGACACTGAACATTGAGCCTTGATGTGTAGGATAGGTGGGAGGCTTTGAAGCGTGGACGCCAGTCTGCGTGGAGCCAACCTTGAAATACCACCCTTTAATGTTTGATGTTCTAACTCGGCCCCATAATCTGGGGTGAGGACAGTGTCTGGTGGGTAGTTTGACTGGGGCGGTCTCCTCCTAAAGAGTAACGGAGGAGCACGAAGGTTAGCTAATCACGGTCGGACATCGTGAGGTTAGTGCAATGGCATAAGCTAGCTTGACTGCGAGAGTGACGGCTCGAGCAGGTACGAAAGTAGGTCATAGTGATCCGGTGGTTCTGAATGGAAGGGCCATCGCTCAACGGATAAAAGGTACTCCGGGGATAACAGGCTGATACCGCCCAAGAGTTCATATCGACGGCGGTGTTTGGCACCTCGATGTCGGCTCATCACATCCTGGGGCTGAAGTAGGTCCCAAGGGTACGGCTGTTCGCCGTTTAAAGTGGTACGCGAGCTGGGTTTAGAACGTCGTGAGACAGTTCGGTCCCTATCTGCCGTGGGCGTTGGAAGATTGAGAGGGGCTGCTCCTAGTACGAGAGGACCGGAGTGGACGCATCACTGGTGTTCGGGTTGTCATGCCAATGGCATTGCCCGGTAGCTAAATGCGGAAAAGATAAGCGCTGAAAGCATCTAAGCGCGAAACTTGCCTCAAGATGAGTCTTCCCTGGAGCTTCGAGCTCCCTGAAGGGACGTTTAAGACTAAGACGTTGATAGGCTGGGTGTGTAAGTGCAGCGATGCATTGAGCTAACCAGTACTAATGACCCGAGAGGCTTAACCTTACAACACCGAAGGTGTTTTAGAGAGACACAAAGACGAAAGTTTTGATATTCAGCTTGTTCAAAGATTGGTTCTGATGGCGGCCCGCAGTGATGTGGAAAGCGGTTGGAATGAAACAGAATTTGCCTGGCGGCAGTAGCGCGGTGGTCCCACCTGACCCCATGCCGAACTCAGAAGTGAAACGCCGTAGCGCCGATGGTAGTGTGGGGTCTCCCCATGCGAGAGTAGGGAACTGCCAGGCATCAATTTAGAAAGTGTACTGTGTAGTAGTAAGGCAGTTGCCTGCTCGAGTCAGAGAGTAGGACTAAAAGCAAAGCTTTTAGAACGTTGTTTGCAACGGCCCGAAGGGTGTATGACAAAGTCATACATAAACTGCCAGGCATCAAATTAGTCTTCAATTCCCCTGACAAGGAATATTAACGAAGACAAACTGATAACAGACCGATTGTCTGTTGTGAGTGAAAGAACCGGTGGAGCGGTAGTTCAGTTGGTTAGAATACCTGCCTGTCACGCAGGGGGTCGCGGGTTCGAGCCCCGTCCGTTCCGCCACTAATTGCATAACCCTGAATCGAAAGATTCAGGGTTTTTTGCATTTTAATTCCCTGTAAATTCAGGTTAACTCCTCTATTTTCAGATTTTATACTTAGTGAATTGCGCGAAATCGCAGAAAAAATAACCTAAAAGATCATTCCTGTGACTTTTTTTAAAGTTTCCAATAGGCATGTTCAACTTACTGACTTTTTAACTCAGTTTCTCACTGAGGAAATCGATAAAGCAGCGGATACGTGCACTCACAGCCTGATCACTGTAGTAAACCGCATGAATCGGCATAGCAATGCGCATCACATCAGGCACTAATAGCTCGACCAGACGCCCACTATCAAGATCTTGCTGGATCATAAAATCCGACAAACAGGCAATGCCGTTACCTGCCAGGCAAAGCTGGCGCAGCGTTTCACCGCTACCTGCGCTAATAAATGGAGTAATGGTTAATTGCTGGCCATCAGAGCAAAGCAATGGCCATTTATTTAATGCGATAACTTCATTGAAACCTATACAGCGATGGTTAGCTAAGTCATCGACGCTTTTCGGCAAGCCCCATTTTTGCAGGTAATCCGGAGAGGCTAAAACACTGCGGTAACTCAACATCAATTTACGAGCGCGCAGGCTGGAGTCATCTAACTCGCCGATTCGCAAGGCAACATCGACCTTCTGATCAATCAGATTGATATTGCTCTCAGACGAAAATAGAGAAAGCATTATTTTGGGATACCGCTCTGAAAATTCGGTAACAAGAGGGGAAAGTATGTGTAAAACTACGGGCGTTGAAGCATCAACCCGTAATAAACCTTGAGGAAAATGACGATTCTCAAGTAAATCGTTTTCGGCCGCTGCCATTTCCTGCAAAATTTTCTGTACTCGGCTAAAGTAGCGATCTCCTTCATGGGTCAGGCTGATTTGTCGCGTAGTGCGATTCAAGAGCTGGATATCCAGTTTCTGCTCCAGCCGCTTAATCGTCCGGCTGATCACAGAATTATCCTGCCCAAGCTGCTCTGCTGCACGGCTAAAACTACCGCTTTCGACTACGGTCACAAAGGCCAGCAACTCTTCAGAGCTTGCTTTCATTATTGCTTCTCCAGCAAAAGTAGTTAACAACTATGGTTATTATCATCATTTAATCACATGTGCAGCTTGCCTACTAATTTCCCGGTAAAACCTGATAAATGTCTGAGAATTAATCAGTGCCGGGCATAATGACCTGATTTTGAGTCGGATAAATCGGTTTTTTGGTCTATAAGATGTATACCAATGTAAACAAATTGGGTCTTACTCAACGGCGGCGTATACTGAGAAATACCGCTGAAGGGAAATTTTCCGCACAGCAGATTCACGATATTGATATCGCCAGCGTCTGCTTCCTTAAGATGCTGGGTAGAATGGGTTAACAGCGTGCCGAAAAAAACATATGCAATGAGGTATGTTGCAGGTCAACCGGTCGAGCAAATATTCCCTGGTGTGCTGGCACATCTGGGACCGGATCTGCCGCCGGGAGCCGCACTGCCCAATTCGAACGTCTTGCGGATAATGGTTTGGAATATCTTTAAACAACAGCGTGCGGACTGGCTTTCAGTTTTGCAGAGTTTTGGTAAGGATGCGCAATTGGTACTGTTGCAAGAAGCGCAAACTACCCCAGAGCTTATCCGCTTTGCTACCTCGCATTATCTCGCTGCCGATCAGGTCCCGGCTTTTGACTTGCCCCAACATCCATCGGGAGTGATGACACTCGCTGCCGCGCATCCCGTTTATTGCTGTCCTCTTAGAGAGCGTGAACCTCTATTGCGCCTTGCAAAGTCTGCTCTGGTCACGGTTTATCCATTAATAGATGGTAGGCTGTTGATGGTAGTCAATATTCATGCGGTTAATTTCAGTATCGGCGTGGATGTTTACAGCAAGCAACTGGACCCCATTGGCGAGCAAATTGCCAATCATAAAGGCCCTGTAGTGATGGCGGGGGACTTTAATGCCTGGAGCCGTCAGCGAATTAATGCGCTGTTTGGATTCGCTAACAGTGTCAATTTGCAGGAAGTTCGCTTCCCTTCTGACCTGCGTCGAACCGCCTTTGGCCGTCCGTTAGACTTTATCTTTTATCGCGGGTTAAGCGTTACTAATGCACAGGTGCTTGAAACTCGTGCCTCTGATCACAATCCGCTATTAGTAGAGTTTCTGGCTCAAAATCCGCCATCTGGAATTGACCTATAAAATGCCCCGTGGAGCCATGGCTCTAGCGGGGCATTCATGAGATTAATCGCTACAACTTTATTTGCTGGCTAACTGTTCTTTGGCGATCCTATCAATCGGTTTCATCACTTTGGGCTTTTTATTCTGTTGACGAGGATAGAAGCGACCTTCTTTTAGTGACGTCTCTATCTCTTCCAGCGAACGCCCTTTGGTTTCCGGTACCATGAAGAAAACAAACAGGAAACCAAGCAGGTTAAGCAGGGCGTAGAACCACATCGCGCCGCCAATCCCCAGAACGTTGACCAACGAAAGCGCAGTAGCGGTCAGCAGCAGGTTTGAACCCCACAGCGTTGCGGCATGCAGACTGGTCGCTTTCTCCCTAATCCCCATTGGATAAACCTCTGAGCCTAATAACCAACCGATCACCTGTATACCGCCTGAATTAAATACCATAAATGCGAACAGGCAGGTCACAATCAGCCAACCGTACTGCTGACCATGGCTATCGAGCATAAATACCAGACCCAGCAGGAACAGGCTGATAATGGCGCCGGGCATCATCCATAGGGTTAATGTACGGCGACCAACGTGGTCAACTATCAGCTTACCGATGAAGGTTAATACCAGATAAATCACCGCCACGCCCAGAGCAGAATGCAGTGCCGCAGTTCGGCTAAAACCTGCATCGGTCAGGAAGGTTGGGGTGTAGTAAATCATCATTTCGATACCCGAAAGCTGGGTAAAGGCTGCGACGCCGAGGCCAGCAAAGAGGGCAGGGCGCATCCACGGTTGTTTCAAGTCTTTCCAGCTCGCGACACTTTTATGCTCGACTTTATCATGCACTTTTTGAATATTTCGCAGTTCATGGCGAACCTCACGGTCAGTCTCACGCACCATATTTAGCGCAATACGCGCCTCTTTAGTTCGTTTTTGACCCACTAACCAACGAGGGCTTTCAGGCATAGGCAGCATCCCGAATAGCAGGATCAAGGCCGGAATAGCGGCAACCGAGAACATGGTGCGCCAGGTCCAGATGTCTTGCATGAATGCACCGACCAGGCCTGCGGTCAGAATGCCTATACCGATAGAAATATTGAAAAAGGTCACTAGTCGACCACGTTTTGCCGGTGGTGCCAGTTCAGCAATATAGACTGGAACAATCTGTGAAGCTCCTCCGACGGCAAACCCTAAAACGATACGTGCCATCGCCAGCCAGAAGGCGGATGGAGAAAGTCCTGAACCGATAACTCCGACGGCAAAGATGCCTGCCACAGTCATAACCGTATAGCGACGGCCGATAACGCTGGAAAGTTTACCGCAGCAGAGTGCCCCGATAACCGCGCCGACCAGAATTGCGCTGGTAACCATTTCTTGCGCGTGGCTTGAAAGAGAGAAGTCATGAGTTATTTGTAGCAGTGCGCCTGAAATAATCCCGGTGTCGTACCCATATAGAAAGCCAGCAATGGCAGCGATGCCTGTGGCGGTAAGGAGAAACGCATCAGCGCTAAGAAAATTGTTGTTCTCACTATTTTCAACCGTGGGAGGAGCGTTATTTTCGGTCCTCTGCGTCTCCGAGAGTGTTTCAATTTTTTCTTGATTAATCTGCGTCATAAGTACCCTGTTTTCTAATTTTATATCTGTGGTTGAATTAAATCCTTGCGAAAAATTTGAGGGGAAAAATAGGTGGCCAATCAAGATGAAAATAAGTGAGAAATATAGGCCGGTAATGCCGTTTATCCCCTCTCCATGGCAGTTTTGTCTGGTCGGGTCTGCTCCTCACTCCCTATAAGATATAGCATCTCAGTTAACTAATGTCACATTTTTGTGACTCTAATCACAGATGTGGGGCTGATAAAGAGCATATGGACCATAAGTTGTGCTTTCTGAAAAATAATATTCTGCATGAAGTGTGGAGGTGTGAGGCATATTTTATTAGGGATTAGATTTTTCAGTAGTGGATATTATTTAAAATGGGAAGGGTGTATTTCTCACTAGCAAGACCGCAAAATTATCTATTATTTCCTGAGCGATTTTTAGGATGGTGTGAAATTATTTTTTAGCCAATTTGATGAGATAAAAGGTATTTCCAGAAGCGAGTTAGTAGGTGAAAAGTGGTTGAGTTTGGGTAATAAAAAAGCACCCGAGGGTGCTTTTTTTAATAACAGTCATAACTGGTCATTAACAGTGATATCAGCTGTCAGGACTCTGCTTGCCGCTAACATAAAGCGTCAGCTTCTCACCTGGTTGAAGGTTGTCTAATCCAGAGTTCCAGCGCATCACATCTTTGATGTTCACGCCGTTACGCCGGGCAATGCTCGACAACGAGTCACCTTTGCGTACCTGATAAGTAATACTGCCACTGTCGCTGCTATTCACGCCGCTGTCTGCCACTTGCAGGGTTTGCCCAACTTTTAACACGCTCGCCGAGCGTAAATTGTTCCAACGCTGTAAATCACTGGACTTCACATTCAGTTTGGATGCAATTCCTGTCAGGCTATCGCCGAAGCGGACCTTATAAGAAGCTGCACCAGACGTGCTGTTGCTCGCCAGTTTAGTTTCCTGCACCGCACTGATGTCTCCATCAGCCAGAGAGTCTTTTAACTGGTCTGCATGCGCGATTGGCAACACAATGTAATGAGGGCCGTTAGGGGCCGTGACATTACGTTTGTAACCGGTATTAAACGATTTCAGCTTAGTCAGTGACATGCCCGCCATCTCAGCCGCCTGAGTTAACTGCATCTGTTGCCCGACTTCAACACGCGCTAATGCACGATCTTCGTCAGGTTTCGGTAAGCGAACACCGTATTTTTGACTATGCTTAAGAATATCGCTCAGTGCCAACATCTTCGGTACGTAAATCGACGTCTCACGAGGAAGCGCCAATGCCCAGAAATCAGTTGGACGACCTTTCGCCTTATTCTGTTTTATCGCTTGCATCACGCGACCTTCACCGCTGTTGTAGGCTGCGACGGTCAGTAACCAGTCACCGCCGAACATCTTGTTCAGGCTTTGCATCATATCAAGCGCAGCAGTTGTCGATGCCACAACATCGCGGCGACCGTCATACCACTGGTTTTGTTTCAAACCATAGTTGCGACCCGTGCTTGGCACAATTTGCCATAACCCAGCGGCGTTAGCTGCTGAAGTTGCACTTGGGTCAAAAGCGCTCTCCACTATGGGTAGCAGTACTAGTTCCATTGGCATATTACGTTTCTTAATCTGCCCGGTAATCCAGTACATGTACGGCTCTGCCCGTAATGTTACATCGTGGAGATAGCTCTTATTTTTTAAGTATTTTATTCTTTGCTCACGGATCCGGGGGTTATCCGGAACCTTCATCTTCAGCCCGTCGCCAATGAAGTTCCACAGATTCTTTTGCGCATTGGAGTCACTATTACCCAAAAGCGCCGATGTCGATTGCCCATCGTCTGCGTACTCTCCTGCTTCACTTTGACTTGCCGAAGACAAACTCTGTGCATGCTGTTCTGGTACCTTGACGTCATGTCCGGACGCCTGGCAACCCACTAGCAACATAGAGGCGAAGATTATCGCTTTAGCCTTCATGTGTGTGTCATAGTTGCTTAAAAGACGAGCAATACTACTTTGCCTCGTCAAAAAAGACAACTAAAAGGTTCAGAAGCTATCTTTGAGCTGCCTCAAAAGGGCAAAAACCTGCCAGTCTGATGTAATGCTTCTGTTAACGTTTAAATTGTTTTGTAAATCAGCGTCATGGCATCGTAAGAATACGTTGATTCTACGTTCTAAACCTAGGGTTGTAGGCAGGGATGATTGTCCATTTTTACGCTTAGAGAGCACAGTTTGTTCATGTGCTGAAATATCAGAATCGTCTGGCAGAATTGAGCGTGCAAACTTAAGATTTGAGACTGTATATTCATGCGCGCAACAGACAAGCGTATCGTCAGGAAGTTCAGCTAAGCGTTGAAACGATTGGTACATTTGCTCTGGCGTCCCTTCGAACAATCTTCCGCATCCGCCCGAAAAGAGGGTATCACCGCAAAAAAGATAAGGTGCGCTATAGTATGAAATGTGACCTAAAGTGTGCCCGGGCGTAGCAAAAATTGCCCAGTTTACCCCTCCGATTTCCACCCGATCGCCACTTTTAAGAATTATCTTAGCTCCCTTGCTCGAAGTTTCAGCGGGGCCGTATACTTTTAGCGCAGGATATTGCTTAACTATTGCACTAACCCCGTCTACATGGTCGCCGTGATGATGGGTCAACATGATGGCGGTAGGAGTCAGATTTCGCTCGGCCAATGCTTCAAGTACCGGTGCCGCTTCGCCTGGATCAACGATCACACAATGGCCTTTTTGGTCATCCAGCAACCAAATGTAATTGTCCTGTAACGCCGAAATACTGATAAGATTCATGACATACTCCTTTAAGCAATTGCCTGAAAGTTGAATACAAAACATGAAGTCAGCCCACATTCATAAAAAGCTGGTGGTGCCTTCATCCTGGGATGACATTCCCCGTGGTGATTACTACCGTGCCGCGCTTGAACAACAACTGCAACCCTGTTGGAGCAAGTTGTATGGCTTTCATTTGCTTAAAATTGGTAATTTAAGTGCAGAAATCAACACCGAGGACTGTCCTATCTCGCATCAGGTTAATGTTGCACCTGAAGGCAAAAATCTGCATGTGCAGGGCGATCCCTACTATTTACCGTTTGAGCAAAAGTCGGTAGACGCCTGCCTGCTGTGTCACACGTTGAATTATGCCACTGATCCGCATCGTATTCTGCGTGAAGTCGATCGAGTATTAATTGACGATGGCTGGCTAGTGTTGAGCGGCTTTGCGCCCTTTAGCCTGTTAGGAATAGGCAAATGCCTGCCGTTTTTTCGCAAGCAGCAGCCGTTTAACAGCCGCATGTTTACTCAGACACGGCTAATCGACTGGCTGAGCCTGCTTAATTATGAGGTGATGTTCAAGTCTCGCTTTCAAGTGCTGCCGTGGTATCGGCAAGGTGGGCGCTTACTTAGCGCACATCTCCCGGCATTAGGCTGTATGACCGTGATTGTCGCGAGAAAACGTACCTTGCCATTGCTCCCTACCGCCAAAAAAGCGCCCGCGCGTCGCCAGTCAATTGCGCAGCCGGTTGGAGCGAACAAGAGTTATAACAAGAGTTATCGAGAAGAGCATGATGATTAGCTGAATGTCACAGCAATTTGCTCTGGGGCGTAGATAAAAACTTTTGTGACATTGCGAAGCTGCACACGCTAAAGCGGCCGCGTGTGCAGAAAGTCAGGATTACTTCTCGGGCTGGTAGCCAACATCTTCTAATGTTGGATTACCCGCTGCGTCCCGCGCTAGCTCGTCACAGCGTTCATTCTCGGGATGCCCAGCGTGACCTTTGACCCACAGCCAGTTCAGAGTATGGGTCTGAATAGCGGCATCGAGGCGTTTCCACAAATCGACGTTTTTAACCGGTTTTTTATCTGCTGTTTTCCAGCCGCGTTTCTTCCAGTTGTGGATCCACATCGTAATGCCCTGGCGCACATACTGGCTGTCAGTACTCAGCGTGACGTCGCACGGCGTAGTTAATGCCTCTAGCGAGACAATCGCCGCCATGAGCTCCATACGGTTATTCGTCGTCAGCCTGTAACCGGCACTAAACGGTTTTTCATGCTCTTTGTAGCGCAATATTGCGCCATAACCACCGGGTCCCGGATTGCCGAGGCAAGATCCGTCGGTGAAAATTTCTACCTGTTTGCGCATCTCTGGTAGACTCTTCCATCAGAATGTAAAAGCCAAGTCTGACATAAACGAGCGCTATGAGCACTGCAATATGCTAACTACCCCTACAAGACAGATTGTTCTCGATACCGAAACCACCGGTATGAACAAGCTGGGTGTCCACTATGAAGGGCACCGCATCATCGAAATCGGCGCTGTTGAGGTGATCAACCGGCGTTTGACGGGTCGCAATTTCCACGTATACCTGAAGCCAGACAGGCTTATCGACCCTGAAGCGTTTAATATCCACGGTATTAGCGACGAGTTTCTCGCGGATAAACCGACTTTTGCCGACATCGCCGATGAGTTTCTGGAGTATATTCGCGGCGGTGAGCTGGTCATTCATAATGCCAACTTTGACATCGGCTTTATGGATTATGAATTCGGTATGCTGGGGCGCGATATCCCAAAAACCGAGAACTTCTGCAAAATCACTGACAGCCTGTTTATGGCGCGTAAGCTGTTCCCCGGCAAACGCAATAACCTTGACGCGCTCAGTGACCGTTATCTGATAGACAACAGCAAGCGAACGCTGCACGGCGCATTGCTTGACTCCGAAATCCTCGCCGAAGTCTATCTGATGATGACCGGTGGGCAGACTCTGATGAAGTTTTCCCACGAAGGCGAGCAGAATACCGGCGTCGATGGCCTGGATATTCAGCCTATTTTGCGTCCTGCTTCTGGTTTAAAAGTGTTGTTAGCCAGCGATGAAGAATTAGCCGAGCATGAATCACGGCTGGATCTGGTGATGAAAAAGGGCGGCAGCTGCTTATGGCGACCTGCGCCACCGGCAACGGAATAAAATGACGGGATTTTGGCGTTAAAATCAGCGTGATGCTGAAATTCTAGGCGAATGATTTCTTTTGTCAGAAAAAGCATTGACGCAGGCCGCAGCCAACCGTAATATTCGCCTCGTTCCAGTGACATGGAGCAGCAGTAAGCAGTAAAAATGCGGAGCGGTAGTTCAGTTGGTTAGAATACCTGCCTGTCACGCAGGGGGTCGCGGGTTCGAGCCCCGTCCGTTCCGCCACATTCAGAAGCCCTGAGTCAGCAATGACTCAGGGCTTCGCTGCTTTTAGCTCATTCTAATTTTAATTCCCGCCTTACTCTTTACCCATCTCGGCTTTAACATAGCTCAGCGAGGTGCTTGCTGCGCGGTCGTGACGTGCAATAAAACGATAGAATCCGCCTGACAGAAACGCGCCGATAAACCAGCTAAAGTTGGCAACCTCATGCAGGCTTGGAGTAAAGCTAATTACTAGCCCAATCAATACCGCCGGGATCAGTGAACCAATGGCCTTCGGGTTAAAGCCGTTGCGATACCAGTAACGACCCGCCGGTGTCGCGTTGAACAGGGCATCAATATCCATATGACCGCGTTTGATCAGATAGTAATCCGCCAGCAAAATCCCAAAAAGCGGCCCGATAAAGGCACCCAGCACATCCAGCGTATAGTGAATAAGCTCAGGTGACTGGAACAAATTCCACGGGGTCAGCAGCACGGAGCCAATGGCGGCAATCATGCCACCTGTACGGAAGCTGATTTTCTGCGGCGAACAGTTGGAGAAGTCAAACGCCGGTGACACGAAGTTGGCGACAATATTAATGCCGATAGTGGCGATAATCATGGTCAGCAGGCCAAGCGCAACGGCGACGCTGTTACCTATGCGACTCACGGTGACAATCGGGTCGGTGATCATGGTGCCAAACAGCGACTGAGTGCCGGAGACAATCACCACGGTAACGATTGAGAACAGCAGGAAGTTAAACGGCAGGCCCCAGCGGTTGCCGCGACGGATTTCGCCCATATTTTTAGCGTAACGCGAGAAGTCACCAAAGTTCAGCAGCGGGCCGGAGAAATAAGAGACTACCAGCGCGGTCGCGGTGATCATTTCCCACGTTTGCTGTCCAATGCTCAATGACTTGCTGGCCAGGGTAAATGAAATATTACCCAAACCGGTTTTGTACACAATCCATCCGGCCAACATCAGCATCACCACGTAAACCGCCGGACCGGCAACGTCGATAAAGCGTTTGATAGCGCTCATGCCATGCCAGAACACCATGGCTTGCAGTGCCCACATTATGCCAAAGCAAATCCAGCCTAGCGC
The DNA here is from genome assembly GCA_963747655.1 of uncultured Gammaproteobacteria bacterium. Classification (GTDB taxonomy): domain Bacteria; phylum Pseudomonadota; class Gammaproteobacteria; order Enterobacterales; family Enterobacteriaceae; genus Rouxiella. The sequence goes on from CAVVFS010000004.1 coordinate 18,481, forward strand.
AGAAAGCCCTAGCCAATGCGGTTGTGTCAAAGGATTAAGCGCCGGGAAGAATTTCAGCAGCACCAGCATCAATGCACTGGCGGCCAGATAGGTTTGAATGCCGTACCAGGCAAAGGCAATCAGCCCACGAATAACCGCCGGGATATTGGCACCAAACACGCCAAACGCCTGACGGCAGATAACGGCGTAAGGCACGCCCGCTTGCTGACTCGGTTTGGCGACCAGATTGGCACACAGCTGCACGATGCAAATGCCACACAGCAGGCAAATCAGGACCTGCCAACTCGCGAGTCCGAGGGTGAAGAAGCTCGCGGCAACCACGTATCCCCCCATGCTGTGCACGTCTGACATCCAGAAAGAAAATATGTTGTACCAGCTCCAATTCTGCTCACGCGTCGGTGCCAGATCGTCGTTGCATAGCCTTGGGCTATAGTGCGGCTTGATGATGCCAGCACTTAATTCCGGGGCTGCCACAGAGGTGTTTCCCTTGTTTGGCATAAATCGTGCTCCTGTCATAAACAACATTTGGAAGAAGGGAGGCCGGTGTCCGGCAATCCAAAAAATTAACCATTCAAATGTTCGTTGCAGGAATTAGGCCAAATCTCATTTTTTGTATACAAAAAAAGATTTTCATGTATACGATAAGTTATATGTTCGGTATACGGAGTAGTGACGATGACCAGCTGGAATGGCCTGAATACGGCTTACTTTACTGAGGATAAGGACGACCACATTTACAACGCGTTGGTAAAATCTATCGTTGAACATAAGCTCTTACCGGGTAATAAATTGCCTGAAGAAGCGCTAGCGGAAGCGTTTTCCGTGAGTCGTACCGGGATCCGCCGAGTATTACAGCGCCTTGCTGCAGTGCAATTAGTGACACTTTTGCCCAAACGTGGTGCGCACGTTACCGTTCCGGATGCACAAGAATCTCGCAGCGTATTTGCCACGCGCAAAATAGTAGAGTGCGCCAATATGACTGAGGTTGTCGCGCACTGCCAGTCTCCACATTTGACGGCAATGAAGAAGATTGTCAGTGAAGAAAAGAAAGCGCATGACAGTCGCGATGGTACCGCAGCGATCCGTCTTTCGGCCGCTTTCCACGTTCAGTTGCAGGCTATTTCAGGCAACAAAGTGCTGACGGAGATAGTTTCTCAGCTCACTTTGCGATCCTCTCTGGCGATCGCTGCCTGGGGCGCACCGTGGCAGCAGGGCTGTCGCTGCCACGATCACGACGATTTGCTTGAGCTGCTTAAAAAGCGCGATGCGTCGGCGCTCGCAGAAAAAATGGCCCACCATTTCGACAATATTGTTGCCAGTCTGCGTTTTGAAAATAGTGAAGGTCCGACGCCAGACTTTACGCAATTGTTTTCCGGTATTGCGATGCCGCAGACCCATGATAAGGAAACGCAATAATGGCTGAATCGGCTTCCCGCCCCCTGTGTATACAATTAATTAATCCGAATACCAGTATCGGCATGACCGAAGTGATGGCCGCGACCGCGCGTCAGGTCGCATCGCCGGGAACTGAAATCCTTGCCGTTTGCCCACAAGAGGGCGCGCCGTCAATTGAAGGCCATTTTGATGAAGCGATTGCAACAATCGGCGTTTTGCAGCAGGTGAAAGCAGGGCGTGAGGCGAATGTTGACGGGCACATTATTGCCTGCTTTGGCGATCCAGGACTATTAGCCGCGCGTGAAATCGCCCGTGCGCCGGTGGTGGGCATTGCTGAAGCCGCGATGCATATGGCCACGCTGGTGGCGACCCGTTTCTCGGTGGTGACTACTTTGCCACGCACGCTGGTGATAGCCCGTCATCTGTTGCATCAGTACGGCTTTGAACGCCACTGTGCCGCGTTGCATGCCATTGATCTCCCAGTACTCTCTCTAGACGATGGCAGTGGTCTGGCGCAGCAAAAGGTGCGGGAACAGTGTATCAAGGCCAAGCAAAATGATGGCAGCGGAGCAATTGTTCTTGGCTGCGGTGGCATGGCGGATCTGGCGCAGGAACTGACTCTCGAGCTGGGCATTCCGGTTATCGACGGCGTAAGTGCCGCTGTGCGCCTGATTGAATCTCTGCACGCCTTGCGACTGACCACTAGCAAATTTGGTGACCTGGATTACCCTTTGCCCAAGCCACTCTCCGGGCGCTTTAAAGATCTGAATAGCTGATTTTAAAACCTAATAACAGTAACAAGCAGGGAACATTATGTCTGATATCGATTATGGTTTTACCCGCGATTATCCACGAGATTTAATTGGCTATGCAGGCCGTCCTCCTCACGCTAATTGGCCGAATAACGCCCGTATCGCGGTGCAGTTTGTGCTTAATTATGAAGAAGGTGGCGAGAATAACGTTCTGCACGGCGACGCGGGTTCCGAGCAGTTTCTTTCCGATATTATTGGCGCTGCGAGTTTTCCGGATCGCCACATGTCGATGGATTCACTGTATGAATACGGTTCACGCGCAGGTTTCTGGCGTATTCATCAAGAGTTTCAGAAACGTGGCCTGCCATTAACCGTATTCGGCGTAGCGATGGCGCTGGCACGGAATCCAGAAGTGGTCGAGGCTATCAAACAGGCGGATTATGACGTGGTAAGTCACGGCTGGCGCTGGATCCACTATCAAGACATGAGTGAAGAGCAGGAAATTGAGCACATGCAGAAAGCCGTGGCTATTCTGGGCGATCTGTTTGGGAAAAAACCGTTAGGTTGGTACACCGGCCGCGATAGCCCGAACACTCGCAAGCTGGTGGCCGAGCACGGAGGTTTTCAGTACGACAGCGATTATTACGGCGATGACCTGCCATTCTGGACTCCGGTTAAGCTCGATTCCGGCGAAACTCGACAGCATCTGGTGATCCCTTACACGCTTGAAACCAATGACATGCGCTTCGCCTCACCGCAGGGTTTCAACACCGGCGAGCAGTTTTATACCTATCTGAAAGACAGCTTTGACGTGCTGTATGCCGAAGGTGAAACTTCGCCAAAAATGATGTCGATTGGTATGCACTGTCGCATCTTGGGTCGTCCAGGGCGTTTTCGCGCCTTGCAGCGTTTCCTGGACTATGTCGAGTCACACGATCGTGTGTGGGTTTGTAAACGTCAGGAAATCGCGGATCACTGGGTTAAGCACCATCCTGCGAAGTAATTTGATGAGTCTTTGCTATTTTTTTCTTGTATCGGCTAAAGGCGGCTGGAAAGTGCGCCCTTAGCCGTTTTTCTTGCTGTTATTGCGTTAATTCTGGCCTCGATTGTTGTTATCGGCATGCTTGTCACGCGGTGGACTTTTCATAAATTTTCTGTAGTCTGATGAACTCATGTACTAGTTATGGAGATCAGGTGAATGGAATTTTCCTCAATTGAAGACGTTAGAAATCGTATCGACCAAATAGACAGTGAACTCGTGAAGGTGATCGCCCAACGCGGTGAGTGTGTTAAAGCCGCTGCGGCTTTTAAAACTGACGATGCAGCCTTTCGCGCGCCAGACCGGGTTCAGCAAGTTATTGAAAAAGTGAGTATTAAAGCGGGCGAAGCCGGGTTGCCGGAAATCATTATCGAGAAAGTTTATCGAACCATGATCGGCGCTTTTATCGATTACGAGCTTGAGCAGCATAATAAACTGCGGCAAGAAAAAGCCTGATCCCATGCGTGAGCAGGTTATAAATCAGGCCGAATCATTTATTCTCTAAACCGTTTATTCCGCAAGTCTTTAAGTCCCCGAGCCGTTTAACGAGTCGGGGATTTTGCTAAATCATCAGGCTCACATGGGCCGCGACAATCTTCCAGCCGCTGGGCATTTTTATCCAGGTCTGCATCTGACGACCAATCTTTTCACTGCCTTCACGACGAAATTCGGTACTGGCAATCGCCATATCGTCGCCATAGGTGGTGATCACGGTATTTTGCAGATCGCGATCCAAACCCTGTGCCGGTCGTGAGGCACGGAATTCGCGGATCTCATCGATCCCATAAAGATTCTCACCTGCGCCGAAACGCACCGTGCGTGGGTCATGCCAAAAAAGTTCATCCAATACCACGGTGTCGTTAGTGATCAGCGCCTGTTCATAGCGATAAAAAGCCGCATTCACCTCAGCCAGAATCGCCGGACGATCGATATTTTCACTTTTCATTGTTTTCTCGATGCTTATTTAAAATACTTTATCAGCCAACCAGCGAAGCGCTGGCACTGACGATCCCCTGTTGTTCCAATGCCCAGGCCGCACGCAGGCATAAATCTTCGCGCCACGGCGGTGCTATCAACTGTAAACCTATTGGCAGCCCATTGGCAGTGGTTAATGGGACAGAAACGACCGGCAAGCCCAGGAATGAAATTGGCTGAGCAAGCATGCCCATGCTGGCGCGAGTTGGCAGCGAGACACCGTTAATCTCAATACTTTCCTGACCAATAACCGTGGCCGTACAAGGCGTTGAAGGGGCAATAAGAATATCCCAGTGTTCAAACATCGGCAGGATCTGCTGCTGGAACTGATGACGGAAACGTTGGGCCTGCACGTACCAGGCAGAAGGGATCATTGCGCCAGCCAGCAAACGCTCGCGTGAAAGCGGTTCAAACTGTTCGGGAATGCTGCGCAACAGCGGTAAATACTGATTTCCCCCCTCGGAGGCGGTAATGATAAACGCCGCCGAACGTGCCAGCTCAGCCTGCGGCATCTCGACTTCTTCCTGGGCTTCCAGCGCCAGCGCCACTCGTTTCACGGCCGCTTTGGCATTGTCGTCACACCAGGTATTAAAATAGCCGCCGAGCACCGCGGTACGCAAACCTTGCTGACCGCGTGAAAGCTGGGAAAAGGTGTCGACGGTAGGTTTGTGAGCCTGAAACGCGTCGCCGGAATCTTGTCCCTGCAATGCATCGTAGACCAGCGACAAATCGCTGCTGCTGCGCGCCATCGGCCCAATATGGTCGAGGCTGGCAACAAACGGCTGACTGCCGCGACGTGAAATACGTCCAAAGGTCGGCTTGAGGCCCAGAATTCCGCTGAGCGACGAGGGCACACGAATAGAACCGTTAGTATCGCTGCCGAGAGTAAAGTGCACCAGACCCGCGGCTACAGCAGCTGCCGAACCGCCAGAAGATCCCCCAGCAATACGCGTAAGATCACGCGGGTTATGGGTGGCTCCATAGTGACTGTTTTCGGTGGTAAAACCGTAGGCGTAAGCGTCCATATTAAGCATGCCGGACAGCAATGCGCCCTGTTCTGCGAGACGGGAAACGGTCCAGGCATCTTCTTTGGCAACCGGGTTACTGCTGTTGAGACTCGCGCCGGCCAGAGTGACTTGCCCGGTAACGTCCAGCAGGTTTTTAACCGCATAAGGCACCGCAGCCAGAGGCGGTAAGGTCGCACCGCTGGCCCGCAGTTTATCAACCTTGGCAGCTTCACTGAGCATGCGTGCATGAGTGACGTGGGTATAAGCGTTAATCGCCGGGTGTGTTTTATCGATATTATCCAGCGTCTGTTGAGCTATTTCTGTTGCCGAAATTTCGCCGTTTTTTAGTGATTGCTGAATATCGCTGATGCTTGCCTGATGTAAAGGTTTCATGCGTGATAAACCCCGGCAATTTCCAAACGTGGGTCAAGCGGCAAATCCATTAAAGGCTGCGCCATTTGTGCAATACGGCTGAACTGGGTGAGTAATTCCTGACGGCGTGTGTCATCTAATTCCAGAGCCAGCACGGCTTCCATCTGACTGATATATGCCGCCCAGTCAGCCTGTGATGCAGAAGGTGTCGCTTTCATAAATTCTCCTTATTCAATCCCCTTCGCGTTAATGGAAAGGGGCAGGGTGAGGGAGCAAAACGACTCCCTTTTAATCGTTAATATCAAGGAGCAGACCGCTCTCTGTTATAAATCAGTGGCTACGGGTAAACAACTTATGTTTAAGGCCGTCGTAAGGCCCGCTCAGGGTTAAAAACCTGCTGCGCTGCCGTTGCTGCGCGGGTCAGAAGCTCCTTCGAACATGCCATTGGTGTGGCGAACGATCGCTCCGGCGTGACCCACGGCTTCGCTAAACTCGGGAAGCATCTCGACGTCATGGCCGCGTTGATGCAGGCCAGCCAGCGTCGCGTGACTGAAGCGGTTTTCCAGTTTTAATGAATCTGAACTTTGCCCCCACGTTCGGCCGAGCAGCCAACGCGGGCCGCTAATCGCCTCTTGCAGTGGCTTGCCCTGGATCACGTGGCGAATAAACACCGCCGCCTGCGTTTGCGGCTGACCGTCTCCGCCCATCGCGCCATAAACCATAGTGCGACCATCATTTAATCGTGCCGCAGCAGGATTCAGGGTGTGGAAAGGCTGTTTGCCAGGTGCCAACGCCAGTAGATGATCGGCATCGAGGCTGAAAGAGGCGCCACGGTTTTGCCACATAATGCCGCTCTCAGGCAGGATTACGCCGCTGCCGAATTCGTGATAAATACTCTGGATAAACGACACGGCCAAGCCGCTGCTGTCCATTACGCCCATCCACACCGTATCCCCCGGGCCTTTACCTTTGCCCCAGTCGGCGGCGCGATGTGGATTAATGCGAGTCGAAAGCGCGTCTAAATAGGCCGGATCCAGCAGCGCCTGCGCGTCCTGAGTCATGATGCGTGGGTCAGTAATAAAGCGGTCGCGCAGGCCAAACGCCAGCTTGGTGGCTTCGACAATGCTGTGAATGGTCGCGCCTTCGTCCATCGTTTCAAGATTCAGGCGATCCGTCAGGCCAAGAATAGCCAGTGAAACCAGCCCCTGCGTCGGCGGAGTGAGGTTGTAGATTTCGCCTTTGCTGTGCTTGAGTTTTAACGGCGTGCGGCGCTGCGGGCGATAGGCGGCCAAATCTTCGCGGGTGATCGGCATGCCAAGCTTTTGCATATCGGCAGCCAGACTATCGGCCAAATCGCCGCGATAAAAACTGTCCAGACCTTCCTCACACAGCTTTAACAGCGTGGAGGCAATGCGCGGCTGAGTAAAACGATGCCCGCAAGACGGCACCTGTCCGTGCGGCATAAAGACTTCTGTAAAAGCAGCCATCGATTCCAGCTCGTGACGTTTACTGTGAGTAGCTGCTTCTTGTGACGCGGTCAGCGGAAAACCGTCGGCCGCATAGCGAATCGCATCGCGCAGCAAACGCGACAGCGGTTTTTGCTCGCCGCCGAATTCGGCAGAAACGTTAAGCGCTTCCTGCCAGCCGCCAACAGTTCCCGCCACTGTCAGCGCGGCTTTAGGGCCGCGATGAGGAATGTGGCTTTCACCGGCGTAAAAATCCAGCGAGGCCAGTGAACCCGCGGCTCCGCTGGCGTCAATGGCGACAGGATTACCCTGTGGCGGCACGATTAACCAGAAACCATCGCCGCCGATGCCATTCATATGCGGATAAACCACCGCAATCGTCGCGGCAGCAGCCACCATGGCCTCGATGGCGTTGCCACCCTCACGTAAAACCGCCAACGCGCTCTGGCTGGCGAGGTGGTGAGGAGTCACCGCCATTCCTAATGGGGCGCTGTTACTGTTAATCATGCCATCATCCTTTTCTAAATCGGGTTGTGTTCGTTTCTCTCTAGAGACAAGCAAGAGGTGTTCCAGATCCTCCTCTTATGGATAAAAATTTAAAAAATGTGAACTATGGCAAAGGTGACACCACAGAAAATTAATTTGCCTAAGCCATTACAGAGCGTGTTATCTTCGGCTGAAACGATGGTTACAGGGAACAGCAAATGAAACAGATCGATGAACGCCTGCGCGGTTATTACGCCGAGCTAACGCCGCAGGAACAGCGGGTTGCCGATTTTATCTTCGATCATATTGATGACCTGATGAGCTACAACAGCGCCGAGCTGGCGCGACTTAGCGGGGTTTCCAAGGCTACCGTCAGCCGACTGTTTAAACGTTTGGGCTATCCGAGCTATCGCGACATGCGCGACGAGGTGCGAACCCTGCGCCAGAGCGGCATGCCACTGACTGACAGCCGTGACGCGGTGCAGGGCAACACGCTGCTGTCACGTCATTACAAGCAGGAAATGGCTAACCTGACACAGTGGATTAACCAGATTGACGGCAGTGAGTTTACCGCCGTGATCAGCGCGTTAAGTCTGGCGCGACAGGTGCGAATACTCGGGCTGCGCAACAGTTATCCAGTGGCGCTGCATCTGCGTCAGCAGCTGTTACAGGTGCGAAATCAGGTGATGTTGATGCCGCAGCCGGGCCAGACGCTCGCCGAAGAACTGGTTGATCTTACTCCGCAAGACGTGGTGGTGTTTATCGCTTTCCGCCGCCGCCCGCGTACCGCTCGCGCCATTCTCACTCAGCTACAGCAAATGAATGTGCCTGTGCTGCTGATTTGTGAACCACAGGCGCAGTCGCTTATTCCGCTTGCGCGCTGGCATCTTGCTGCTTCGCTGGACAGCGTTTCGGCTTTTGACTCCTATTCTGCCGCGATGAGTCTCGCTAATTTACTAAGCAACGCTTTGCTGCACGAAATGCTGGCCTCAGGTCGTCAGAGAATTCATCAAATAACCGATCTTTATAACGAGCTGGACGAGCTGGAACAGCGCTAATTTGATCAAAATAAAGCCCTGAATTGGTGCTTTTGCACATTAATAGTGCGCAATATTTTTCCAGGCCTCACCGTTTTGCTCCACTATGGAGCGAAAGTTTCAGCCAGTTCCTTCCTTATTTTTCCTTGTAAAACCTGATGTAACGCAGTATTGCTGCGTTGCCTGCGGTATTTTAATTTTCTGGCACATTAGTTGCAGAATGCATCACACAAGAATCTATCGTTTCATAAACTGTGATGTCTGGGGAATAGCAAATAATGAAGATGAACAAACGGTTGTTAGCATGGGTTGGAGCAGCAATGTTGATGATTCAGGCACCGCTGGTATTAGCCGATCAGTTGCAGGATATTCAGCAGCGCGGCGTATTACGCGTGGCTATTCCGCAAGATTTTCCACCGTTTGGCTCGATTGGCACCGATATGCAGCCAGAAGGCTACGATATCGATATGGCGCGTTACCTGGCCGATAAAATGAAACTTAAGTTGCAATTAGTGCCGGTTTCTAGCGCCAACCGCGTCCCTTATTTGCAAACTGATAAAGTAGATCTGGTGATCTCCAGCCTCGGAAAAAATCCAGAGCGCGAAAAAGTCATCGATTTTAGCAAGGCTTATGCTCCGTTCTTCCTCGGCGTATTTGGAGCCAAAGGCGACGCACTCAGCGATGTTAAACAGCTGTCTGGTAAATCAATCGGCGTGACCCGCGGTGCCGTTGAAGACCTGGTGTTAACCGATATTGCGCCAAAAGACGCCAAAATCGAACGTTATGAAGACAACAACACCACACTTTCTGCCTATTTGTCCGGTCAGGTAGAATTTATCGCTACCGGTAATCTGGTTGTCGCGGCTATTGCCCGTCAAAATCCGCAGAAAGCGCCTGAATCAAAAATACTGCTGAAAGACTCTCCGTGCTTTATCGGCATGCGCAAAGACGAGCCCGCGCTGAAAGCCAAAGTTAATGCCTTGATAGACCAGGCATTGCAGGACAAGACGCTTAACACCTTGTCTGAAAAATGGATGAAAGCTCCGCTGCCCGCTAACCTGGGTGCCTGATTGGTGATGAGTAAAATTGTTGCGCACAACGGAGTTTCTTCATGACGTATCAGCTTAATTTCGCAGCATTATGGCCCTATCTGCCGCAGCTTTTGGCCGGTTTATGGACCACCATTGAGCTGACATTCATGGCGACTATCGGCGGCATTGCCCTCGGTATCCTTGGCGCGGCAATTCGTTGCGGCAATAACGTATGGCTGCGCCGCGTTTGGGGAGTGTATGTTGAAGCCATCCGCAACACGCCTTTCGTGGTGCAGCTGTTCTTTATCGTTTTTGGTTTACCGAGTCTGGGCCTGAAAATGACCGCCGGAGAAGCCGCGCTGCTGGCGATGCTGATTAACCTCGGCGCTTACAGTACCGAGATTATCCGCGCGGGTATTCAGGCCACGGCTAAAGGGCAGTGGGAGGCCGGACGCGTGCTGGGCCTGAGCCGCAGCCAGACTTTTTTCCGCGTGATTTTACCGCCGTCGTTGAAACGTATTTATCCTGCGCTGGTCAGCCAATGCATTATCGTCATGCTGGGCTCATCCGTGGTGTCGCAGGTTTCGTATCAGGAGTTGACCTTTGTCGCCAGCCTTATCCAGTCGCGCACCTTCCTGAGTTTTGAAACTTATTTCGTCTGCACCCTGTTTTATCTGGCCTTGTCGATTGCCATGCGTCAGCTGTTGTTGCTGGCAGGACGCCGCTTCTTTGGGAGTTACAGCTAATGGCGACTTTTACCGACTGGGACATCCTGCGTAACCTGCTGCTCGCCGCGCGCTGGACCATAATGCTGTCACTGGTGGCTTTTATTGGTGGCACGCTAGTGACGATTCCGCTGGTGCTGATGCGACTTACTCGCCGTCGCTGGCTGGTCAATATCGCCCGCGTTTATGTTGAAGTCTTTCAGGGCACGCCGCTGCTGATGCAGCTGTTTCTGGCGTTCTTTGGGCTGGGCCTGTTTGGGATTAACGTCAGTCCGTGGACCGCAGCAGCTTTTGCCTTGACCTTCTATTCCAGCGCCTATTTGGTCGATATTTGGTCCGGTAGCATCGATGCGTTGCCAAAAGGTCAGTGGGAAGCCTGCCGCTGTCTGGGGTTGAGCTTTGGTCAAACCCTGTGGCGAGTGATTGCTCCTCAGGCGCTGCGTATCGCCATTGCGCCAACCGTAGGTTTTCTGGTGCAGGTTATTAAAGGCACCGCGCTGGCGTCGATTATTGGTTTTGTCGAGCTGACCAAGGCCGGAACGATGCTAAATAATGTGACCTACGAGCCGTTTAAAGTCTTTGGATTAGTCGCCTGTGGCTATTTCCTGATGTGTTATCCACTCTCTCTTTACAGCCATTATCTGGAAAGAACATTGTCTGGAGATAAAAAGTAATGCCACTGATCACCATCAATCAGGTTCAAAAATATTACGGCCAGAACCATGTACTGAAAGGCGTGGATCTGGATATCGAAGGCGGTGAGGTCATTTGCATTATTGGCCGCAGCGGATCGGGTAAAAGTACCCTGTTGCGCTGCATGAACGGCCTCGAAGCCTATCAGGATGGCAGCATTAAACTGGGCGGCATGACCATCACCAGCCGTGATTCGCAGGCGCGTGAGATAAGCCGTTCAGTGGGCATGGTATTCCAGAACTTTAATCTGTTCCCACACATGACCGCGCTGGAAAACGTCATGCTGGCCCCGCGTCGCGTGTTGGGTAAAAGCGCCGCCGAATGCCGCGAGTTGGCGATTCGGATGCTGACCAAAGTGGGTCTGGCCGATCGCGTGGACTACTATCCGGGCAATCTTTCGGGCGGGCAGCAGCAGCGCGTGGCCATTGCTCGTGCGCTGGCCATGAATCCAAAAGTTTTGCTATGTGACGAAATTACCTCCGCGCTCGACCCTGAGCTGGTGGGGGAAGTATTAAAAGTGTTGGAGCAATTAGCGGCAGAAGGAATGACGCTGGTGCTGGTAACACACGAAATGAACTTTGCCCGCGAAGTCGGTGACCGCGTCGTGTTTATGCACCAGGGCACCGTCTGGGAGCAGGGCGAAAGCCGGGCGCTGTTTGCTAATCCGCAGACTCCCGAGTTCAAACAGTTTATTGCATCGGTACGGGGACTTAACGAAAGCCCTAATGCCTAATATCCTCATCCTTCAAGATGCAGGGTTGTTGGCTGCTCCAGTCACTTACTTTAGTAAGCTCCTGGGGAGGTACTTAGTTGCCGCCTACCTGAATCTCGAATGATTTTGGATTGATAATAATATATTGATTTAAAAGGATAATTATCGTGGATATTTCAAAATTAGGTCAAATAAATCCGCCTAACCGCCTGCTGATGGGGCCGGGCCCAATCAACGCCGATCCTCGCGTGCTGCGTGCTATGTCAAGCCAGTTGCTCGGCCAGTACGATCCGGCGATGACTAATTATATGAATGAAGTCATGGCGTTGTATCGCGCGGTATTCAAAACGAAAAATCAGTGGAGTTTCCTGATCGACGGAACTTCGCGTGCCGGGATCGAAGCGGTGCTGCTGTCGGGTATTCGCCCGGGCGACAAAGTGCTGGTGCCGGTATTTGGACGTTTTGGTCATCTTTTATGCGAGATTGCCCGCCGCTGCCGCGCTGAAGTTCACACTATTGAAGTGCCGTGGGGCGAAGTGTTTGACCCGCAGCAGATTGAAGATGCGATCAAATCAGTGAAACCACGCTGGTTGCTGACCGTGCAGGGCGATACTTCCACCACCATGTTGCAACCGCTGGAACAGCTGGGCGAAATTTGCCGCCGCAATGGCGTGCTGTTCTACAGCGATGCTACTGCGTCGATCGCCGGCAACGTGCTGGAAACTGACGCCTGGGGTATCGATGCCGTTTCAGCTGGTTTGCAAAAATGCCTTGGTGGCCCGTCAGGCAGCTCGCCGGTAACTATTAGCCCGAAATTTGAAGAACAGATCCGCCGTCGTAAGTGTATCGAAGAAGGGATCCGAACAGCCGATCACGCGGATGGCGATGAAGAGATGATCTACTCCAACTATTTTGATCTCGGGATGATCATGGATTATTGGGGGCCAGAACGCCTCAATCACCATACCGAAGCGACCAGCATGCTGTTTGGTGCCCGCGAATGCGCTCGGGTCATTCTCGAAGAAGGCCTGGATAACACTATCGCTCGCCACAAGCTGCACGGCGATGCGCTGCTGGCAGGTATTCAGGGCATGGGGCTGGAAGTGTTTGGCGATTTAACTCATCGCATGAATAACGTGCTCGGCGTGGTTATCCCACAGGGTGTGCACGGCGAACAGGTTCGTCAGACTATGCTGCTTGATTTCGGCATTGAGATCGGCACCTCGTTTGGCCCACTGAGTGGCAAAATCTGGCGCATCGGTACCATGGGTTATAACGCCCGTAAAGACTGCGTGATGCAAACGCTGGTGGCGCTGGAAGCGGTATTAAATCGTCTGGGCTTTGCATCGAAATACGGCGCCGGTTCTCAGGCCGCGTGGGATCACTATTCCCTTGCGCCTAACACTAGCTTGGCAGGAGGCCAGTAATGATTGCAGCCATCCCATTGAGTACAGAAGCAGAGCAGGCAGCGCTCAGAGTGATGGCACGTTGCGACACGCTCGCCGAACTGAGTGAAACCCCGGGCGAATTAACCCGGGTTTACCTCTCGGCACAGCATATTCAGGCCAACCGTCTGGTCGGTGAATGGATGGCCGCAGTAGGTATGACCACCTGGCAGGACAGCGTGGGTAATATTTGCGGACGCTATGAAGGCCTTGATCCGCAGGCTCCGGCGCTGCTGCTGGGGTCGCATCTCGACAGCGTGCGCAACGCTGGCCGCTATGATGGGCCATTGGGCGTGCTCACCGCCATTGAAGTCGTCACTCATCTACATACTCAGGGTATTCGCCTGCCGATGGCGGTTGAAATCGTGGGTTTTGCCGACGAAGAAGGCACGCGTTTTGGTATTACGCTGCTGGGCAGTCGCGGCCTGACCGGTACCTGGCCGCAGGACTGGCTGCAACGCACTGATGCACAGGGTATTTCTGTTGCCGAGGCAATGCTGAGCCTGGGGTTGAATCCGGCCGATATTCTGGCTTCTCAGCGCGATATCAATGACTTCTGCGCCTATCTTGAGTTGCATATTGAGCAAGGCCCCTGCCTGCAATCGGCTGACCTGCCGCTGGGCGTGGTTACGGCCATTAACGGTGCGCGCCGCCTGAACTGTGGTTTTATCGGGCATGCCGGGCACGCCGGAACGGTGCCTATGGGGCATCGTCAGGACGCGTTGGCAGCTGCCGCCGAGTGGATGGTAGCGATTGAAACGCAGACCACCTCGCGTGGCAATAATCTGGTGGCGACGGTCGGGCATATTCAGAGCCTGCCGGGTGCCGTTAATGTCATCCCCGGCGAGGTCAAACTGACTCTTGATATCCGTGGCCCGGAAGATGGCGCGCTCGGTGAACTGTTGAACGCGCTTTTGGATAAGGCAAACCAGATTGCTGTTCGTCGTGGCCTGACTTTCAACGCTGAACAGTTTTACGGCATTCAGGCTACCGTTTGCGACTCACGCTTACAGCAGCGTTTGGCGAAAAGCGTTGAAGTTTTACAGGGTGAGTCAATGCTGTTGCCCAGCGGAGCAGGGCACGACGCCATCGCGATTGCCGAATGCTGGCCAGTGGGCATGTTATTTGTGCGTTGCAAAGACGGCATCAGCCATCATCCTGATGAATCCGTTACCGCAAAAGACGTGGCTTACGCTATTCAGGCTTATACCGATACCGTTTTAAGCTTTAATCAGTAAAAAATCAGGATTTAATCAGTAAAAGTCGGCAGTTAATCAGTAAAAATCAGCAATTAATCAGGGACAGAAGATGACCTTAGAGGAATTTAATACATTGACGGCGGAAGAGGCTCACACAGTGCTGAAGCCATGCGTCAATATTGCGCAATGGGTCAATGCGGTGAATCATGCGCGTCCGTTTAATTCTGTTGATGAAGCCATGAATTTCGCTACGCAGGCCAGTAGTGGTTGGCAGCCAGAAGCCTTTACCCAGGCTCTGGCTCAGCATCCGCGTATCGGCGAGCGGATGGCGGGTGAAAGCAAAGAGGCGGTGCTTTCTCGCGGCGAACAGGCTTCATTAGGGTTAGAACAGCAAACAACTCAGGCGCTGCTGGAAGGCAACCAGCAGTACGAGCAGCGGTTTAATTGCGTGTTTCTCATTCGTGCCAAAGGGCGCACGCCGACAGAAATTCTCTCCCACCTGCATCGCCGTTTACATAACAGCAATGAGCAGGAATGGCAGGAAATCGCCGAACAACTACAGCAAATCACACTGTTGCGCTTTAAGGAGTTATTTAACTAATGACTAAAATAACCACTCATATTCTGGATACTTCTTTAGGTAAACCCGCGGCTCAAGTACGCGTGTGGCTGGAGAAAATCGAAGGTCAGCAGAGCCTGAAAATCAATGAAGCGACTACCGATAACGATGGACGGGCAACGTCATTAACTCCAGAAGGCGTCGAGCCGGGCAATTATCGTTTATATGCCGATATCGGACAGTATTTTGCCGCCACCGGTCGCGAAACGTTGTATAACCTGGCAATTATCGACGTCATTATTTATGCCGATCAGGCGCATTACCATTTGCCAATTTTGCTTAGTCCTTATTCTTATTCAACTTATCGCGGAAGCTGATCGCCGGGAGTTGCAGAAATGAATAACGTTACCCAACCCGTGGATGCTGTCGAGGCGCCCGAAGATAGCCGTTTACCGCTGGGCAAAACCTTTGTCTATGGTTTGCAGCATATTCTGACCATGTACGGCGGTATTATTGCGCCACCGCTGATTATTGGCAGCGCCGCGGGTTTGGGCGCGCCGCAAATTGGTATGTTGATCACTGCCGCGCTGTTTGTTAGCGGTCTTGCAACGCTGCTGCAAACGCTGGGCGTTCCGGGGTTTGGGGCGCGTCTTCCGCTGGTACAGGGCGTGTCTTTTGCCGGCGTCGCGACCATGGTGACTATTGTTACCGGCAGCGGAGGTCTTCCCGAAGTGTTTGGTGCTGTGATCGTTTCATCATTAATCGGCCTGATTATTGCGCCATATTTCGCGCAGGTTATTCGTTTCTTCCCGCCAATCGTGACCGGAATTGTGGTGACCGTAATTGGTTTATCCCTGCTACCCGTGGCCGTGCGCTGGGCGATGGGCGGTAATTCTCATGGCGCAGACTGGGGATCTACCGGCAATATTGGTCTGGCAGCTTTTACACTGGCAGTGGTCCTGTTGCTTAATCGTTTTGGTAATCAGTCTGTTAGCCGTATCTCTGTGCTGCTGGCGATGGTAATTTCTACCGTCATCGCCGTCTTCTTGGGTAAAACACATTTTTCTGAACTGAGTCATGGACCGATGCTGGCAATACCTTCGCCATTTGCTTTTGGTCTGCCAACCTTTAATATCGCCGCTATTCTTTCCATGCTGCTGATTGTCATGGTGTTATTGACCGAAACTACCGCTGGGCTAATGGCGGTGGGTGAGATTGTCGGCTCGCCGGTAGATTCAAAACGCATTGCCAACGGGCTGCGTGCCGATATGCTGAGCAGCGCGCTGTCGCCGGTTTTGAACTCCTTCCCACAGAGCTCGTTTGCACAAAATATTGGGCTGGTGGCGTTAACCGGCGTGAAAAGTCGTTTTGTGGTTGCCGCAGGTGGGGTGATTTTAGTGGCGTTGGGACTGCTGCCAGGTTTGGGCACTATTGTGGCCTCTATCCCTTCACCAGTGCTGGGCGGAGCTGGCGTGGTACTGTTCGGATCGGTTGCTGCCAGCGGGATTCGCACGCTGTCGAAAGTCGATTACAAAGACAATATGAATCTGGTGGTAGTCGCAACGTCGATAGCTTTTGGGATGATCCCGATAGTGATGCCGACCTTCTACGATCACTTTCCGGGTTGGGTGCAGACCTTGCTGCATTCCGGGATAAGCGCCGCCTGCCTGGCAGCCGTGACCCTTAATGCATTGTTTAACCCATTAAAGAATACGGATGCTTTAACCGCACACTCTTAGTCAGCGCTTCGTGGTTTATGTCTCGTTCTCTGCTGCTCTGGCGAACCTGTTGCAGGAAAGCCATCAGCAGAGGATGAGGACGTTCGCGGCGCGATTGCAGCTCTGGATTCCCTTGCACGCCGACAAAAAATGGATGGCTCTCAAGCTCTATTGACTCGGCAGACAGACCAGACTCATCGCGGCCGCTGACCTGCAAACCCTGACACGACAGCTTGTCCAGCAGCTGTGGGCTAAGACGCCAGCGCTGGTTATAACGCATCAGCGTTTCATTACCCATCATTTTTGCCAGCTTGCTTCCTGTCTGAAACATCACCCGATAATTTCCCTGACGCTCTGGTTCATCTATCAGCGGCAGTCTGGATTGCAACGCACCCAGCGACGAAGGGCCGGGCAGGGCAATCGCTTCGTCGCCCAACACTTTTTGAGCCAGCGCAGCGACCATCATATGCATGCCGCCGTTGATGCCCAGCACAGGGATTGGGTTATCAATGGCCCATTTAGCAATAGTCAGCTGGCTGGCCGTGCTGGTTTGGGTATTTTCAGATCCCTGAACGGCAAGGCCCGGCATGATAATCCCGTCGAGGCCAAGAAGCGTGCTTTCTAACGGATTTCCGGCGAGATTTGCCGGGATATAAGAGATCTGAATGTTCATTGCCAGTGCATCGGCTGCATCCCCGAGTGCAGCCAGCATCGCGGGATAGCTGTCACGATGTTCGCTGGCGTCGCCCAACAGTGCCAAATGCAGATGCTTACCGGCTCTCATAACCGGCTGGGTCACAGAGCCGAGCACCCAGCGGCCAAAGCGGTCTCTGGCCCAGCCGTTGCTGCGTATTTTGCCGCTTTCGCAGTCTTCCAGCTGGTAACGATCCTGATTTTTCACGACCTGTAACGACTCGATAGCAATGCCGTTTTCGACTATCTTGTCGACCATCTCCTGATAACAGCAGGAGGTTAGAGGCTGGGTCAAAGGAACGACGATATCCTCTTTAAGCGCCCGATTTATCAAGGATTCCAGGGTAAATTCTGCACCCGCATCACGCCCGGTCAAACGCTCAAGCCACAGCAGGCCGCTAGAAATTTGTTGCCCCTGTGGAGAGATATATTGGCGAGAGTTAGTAAAGCGTTTGCTGTCGTAGGTAACTGGCAGGTGACATAGCGGCAAGGCTCGTAACTCAGCAAGTATCGCGGCCAGCGCACCGTAAAATGCAGGTTCAGGCGTGGAGTGTGCAATAAACGTGATAGTCATTAGTTACCCTCTGTCAGATGTTTTAACGGGGTATTTAATGCAAGAATTACACCAGCTATCAGGAAGGGATTATGAGTTTACATAGCTTGACCTTAAAAGTCGGTTGCTCGAGCCACATAAACCTGAGCAACCGTCTAAAACTATCTATAACTGCCTGTTAATTCAATTAACTGCTCTTAACTGCTTATAAATTCTTTCTGACTGCTTATATCTATTCATCGATAGTTAAATGCGTATTTTTAATGGGCAATCAGTAAATTATCAGGTTTTTATCAGTTGTATTATTCGTGACGCACAAAACTGTCGGCGTCTCGCCAGGCCGGGAAGGCTTCACGATAATCCTGCAAGGCTTCCAGAGAAAGCTCAGCTTCGATAGTCATCGCTGCGCTCGGCTCGGCGCGTGCCAGCTCTTCGCCCAGTGGATTAATAATCAGGCTATCGCCACTGTAGTGATGGCCATTATCGTCATCGCCAATGCGGTTGCAACCAGCCACGTAAGCCTGGTTTTCAATCGCACGAGCGGTGAGTAGCGCCTGCCAATGATGAGTGCGGCGGGCCGGCCAATTGGCGACGTAAAGCGCCAAATCGTAATCTTGCCCATTGCGCGACCACACCGGGAAACGCAGGTCATAACACACCTGAGGCAGAATACGCCAGCCACGCCATTCGACTATCTCGCGGCGCTTACCGGCAAGATAATAATTATGCTCACCGGCCATGCGGAACAAATGGCGCTTATCGTAAAAATGTACCTTGCCTTGTGGTTCAACCAACAGGAAACGGTTCACTGCACCTTTTGGCGTGGCGAGAGCAACACTGCCGCCCACCATGGCGTTGAGCTTGCGCGCCCACTGATGCAGCCAGTCAACGACCCGTGATTCAGGCAGTGCACGATCCGGTGCCTGCATCGCAAAGCCGGTGGTAAACATTTCCGGCAACACTATCAAATCACGGTCGACCAGCGGCGCGAGCAGCGAGTCAAAATGTTTGAGATTGGCTTCACCATCCAGCCAAACCAACGGTTGTTGCAGCAACGAAATCTTCAAAGTTGACACAGGCGCTCCGCAGCAGCGTCCAGCGTGGCTTCCTTCTTGGCGAAGCACAGGCGGATCAGTTTATGTGGGAAAGGCTCGTCGCAGAATACCGACAACGGTATTGCCGCCACACCCACATGTTCGACCAACCATTGGCAGAATGCAACGTCATCTAAATCTGAGACTTCACTGTAATCCACTAACAAGAAGTAAGTGCCTTGGCTTGGAAGCACTTTCAGACGGCTTTTTGCCAGCCCCTGCGCCAGACGATCGCGTTTGGCCTGATAAAACTCCGGCAACTCCTGCCAGTGCTCTGGGTGCTCGCGTAGCATATCGGCCAGCGCCAGCTGTACCGGCGTGGTGATCGCAAAGGTCAGGAACTGGTGAATTTTACGCAATTCTGCGCTGATAGCTGCCGGAGCCTGGCAATAACCTACGCGCCAGCCGGTCATATGGAAAGTCTTACCAAATGAGGAAACGGTGATCGCGCGTTGACGCAGCTCAGGGTGGCGCAGAACGCTGGCGTGCCCTTGTTCTGCGAAGCAAATGTGTTCGTAGACTTCATCACTAATCACAAAAATATCGCGATCGGCGATAATCTGCCAAAGCTGATCCACATCCTTTTCAGTCCAGGCTGTAGCCGTCGGGTTGTGCGGCGTATTGATGATAATCACTTTGGTACGGTCAGTGATTTGGTCAGCAAAATGCGCCCAGTCAACCTTGAACTCCGGCGGCTGGAGCTGAATGCGCTTACTTACGCCGCCCGCCAGCTGCACTGCCGGAGCGTAACAGTCGTAGCTTGGGTCAAAGCTAATCACTTCATCACCCTCACAAACCAGCGCGGTGATAGCAATATACAGCGCTTCGGTCGCACCCGAAGTAATGGTGATATCGGTTTCGGGATCAGGGCGATAGCCGTAAGCCTGCTCGGTTTTATCGACAATAGCGTTACGCAATGCGGGCGTTCCGGTCATAGGCGCGTATTGGTTAGAGCCTGCCGCAACGTGAACGCTCAGCTGTTGGCGCAGATATTCTGGGCCGTCAAAATCGGGAAAACCCTGTGACAGATTGATAGCATTGTGCTTTTGTGCCAGTGCACTCATTTGCGAGAAAATGTTGGTGCCTAATGCGGGCAGTTTGCTCTGTGGAATAAGTGCTGCTGTACTCATGGCTTTTTATGCTCCGGGCGCTTTCAAGGCGATAAAAGTCGTATCGTGATAGTACTCAGCGATACCAATATGGTAGATACCTATTGGTTGATATTACCGCACGATGATAATATTTAGCAATCGAGACGCTTAGATGTTTAAACGTCTAAATGCTTTTATCGTCTAGCTCATAGCGAATTGGCATAAACAACAAAACAGCTCACTATTCGCCCTCTTAAACGCACGGCTTTCAGGAATAACAATGCCCGAAAATAATCCCTTAGATGCTCTGCTTGCTGTCTGCCACTGGATTGGCGAAAAAGGCTGGTGTCCGGCTACCGGCGGCAATATGTCCGTGCGTGAAGATAATGAATACTGCCTGATCACTGAATCGGGGAAAGACAAGGGCCAGTTGACGGCAAATGATTTTCTGCGGGTTGAAATTGCCACTAATCATGTGCCGAGCGGCAGAAAGCCGTCGGCTGAAACGGGGCTGCATACGCTGATTTATGCCTTATTGCCTGAAGTTGGCGCGGTGCTGCATACTCATTCAGTCAATTCAACCGTACTGTCTCGCGTTGAGCGTAGTAATGTTTTGATTTTACAGGGTTATGAGATGCAGAAATCCCTGGCTGGGCAACGCAGTCATCTTGACTCGGTTGTTATCCCCATTTTCGACAATAGTCAGGATATTCCTGCTCTGGCCGCAGAGATTGCACAATGGGCGCAGTCTCATCCGCTACACTATGGTTTTCTGGTCCGCGGACATGGCCTGACTTGCTGGGGCAAAACAGTGTCAGAAGCACGTCGCCATCTGGAAGGACTGGAGTTTTTATTCCAGTGTGAGCTGCAATTACGCCTGTTGGAGGCTAAATGATCCGAGCCATCGTGACTGATATTGAAGGGACCACCACCGACATCCGCTTCGTACATCAGGTACTTTTCCCCTATGCCAGAGCGCGACTCGCTGATTTTATTACTCAGCATGGGCAAGATTTAGAAGTATTACAGGCACTTGATGCACTACGCGAAGAAATTAACCAACCACAGGCGGAAATTGTCGATCTGGTGGATCAGCTTTACGTCTACATGGATAAAGACGAGAAGTCTCCCGCGTTGAAAACCTTGCAGGGAATTATCTGGCGCACAGGATATACCGAGGGCGATTTCCGCGGGCATGTGTATCCCGACGTCGTACCGCAGTTGTTACAGTGGCAGCAGCAGGGGATCAAACTTTATGTTTATTCTTCAGGTTCAGTCGATGCGCAACGGCTGCTGTTTGGCCACAGCGAGGAGGGCGATCTGCTGCCGCTATTTACCGACTATTTCGATACCCGCGTGGGCGCCAAGCGAGAAGTGACGTCTTATCAAAGCATTGCCAGCCAGCTATTGCTGCCGACGCAAGATTTGCTCTTTTTGTCTGATATTCGCCAGGAACTGGATGCCGCGCGTGAAGCCGGTTGGAACACGATACAGCTAATCCGCGATGAGCAAGACGAAACGAGTGACCATAAGCAGGTTAACAATTTCTCTCAGATAGAGCTTAACTGATCTCAATTACCAGGAGTTTGTCATGAGTGCATTGACTATTTTCAGCGATAGCGATCCTTTAGCGCCTATCTGGCAAAGCCGTGATGGCGATGAAATTGCCGCCGAATTGCATAAGATTGATGTTCGATTTGAGCGCTGGCAGGCTGACCGCGAGCTGGGCAGCAACCCGCAGCCAGAGCAGGTGATCGAGGCGTATCAGCACGAAATTAACAAGCTGGTGGCCGAGAAGGGCTATCAAAGCTGGGATGTGATAAGCATGCGTCCGGATAACGAACAGCGCGAGGTTCTGCGTGCCAAGTTTTTATCTGAACATACTCATGGTGAAGATGAAGTACGTTTCTTTGTCGAGGGTGCCGGATTATTTTGCCTGCATCTTCAAGGCAAGATTTTTCAGATTCTGTGCGAAAAAAACGACCTGATTTCGGTGCCTGCTCACACTCGTCACTGGTTTGATATGGGCGGATCGCCGTCGTTTACCGCGATCCGTTTATTTGATAATCCAACGGGCTGGGTCGCGCATTTTACCGGTGATGCTATCGCCGATGCCTATCCGAGATTAGGAGAATAGCCTTATATAAGGGAATAACTTTTTATTCAGAGGAAAAATTCCATATTTAGGGCAATTACCCTGTAATCCTGACCTTCTCGCGGTGATTTTTAGGGGAGAAGGTCAGCGAGTCTTTAAGGCTTCAACGCTGTATTGAAAACTCCGTCTCTGACCTGCTCCGGCGTCACTATGCCGCTGTCCAATATCCATCCACTGATGAGCCCTGCTGGGGTGACATCAAACGCGGGATTATAAACCTCTGCATCGGCAGGCGCCCACTGCACATCACCAAAACTTCCGGCAACACCGGTCACTTCTTTTGCCGCTCGCTGCTCGATAGGAATAGCGTCACCGTTTGGACAGTGTGGATCGTGGGTGGTATGCGGCGCGGCAACATAAAATGGAATGCCGTGATAATGCGCCAGCACTGCCAGGCTGTAGGTGCCAATCTTATTCGCTACGTCGCCGTTGGCGGCAATACGGTCAGCGCCGACCCATACGGCATCGACCTGTTTTTTAGCCATCAGGCTGGCGGCCATCGAATCACAAATCAGCTTGTACGGGATGCCCAATTTGCCCAATTCCCAGGCAGTGAGGCGACCGCCTTGTAATAAAGGACGGGTTTCATCAACCCAAACCTGCGAAACATTACCTTGCTGATGCGCGCGATGAATCACGCCGAGTGCAGTACCTGTGCCTGCGGTGGCTAATCCGCCCGTGTTGCAATGAGTCAGCAGGCGGCTATTAGGTGTGACTAACTGAGCGCCGTTGCTGGCGATACGGCTGCAAAGTTCGCGGTCTTCACCCACCAGTCGCTCGGCTTCCTGCACCATGGCCGGAATGTGAAAACGCTGTTCCAGCGCGATTTTCATCCGATCCAGATTGTTCATCAGATTTACCGCCGTCGGGCGCGATTCACGTAGCGCAATCAGCGCCTGATGTAGTTCGGCCACCGGCATACCGCCTTCGGCAAGCTGAGCCAGCAACAGACTAGCCGACAAACCTATCAGCGGCGCGCCACGCACTCGCAGAGCATGAATGTGCCCGACTAAATCCTCGACGCTGCGGCAAACGTGCCAATCAGTGCGCTGCGGTAGCGCCTGTTGATCCAGTATCCACAGCTGACTATTACGGATACGTAAACTGGTGGTAGTAAGAGTCTGCATGGTGATTGAAATCCCTATAGCACGGTTGCATCTGGTTGCTTATTCTGCCAACATAAGTTTCGGATGTATAGACGTCTAAATGCTTTTATGGCTGTATGCTTTTGATGAGTATAACTTAGGCCTAAATTGAATCGATAACCTGAGTCGAACTGCATAATATGTCGGGCTGCATAAGAAAGATTACGAGAGGGTGAGATGTCACGTTATTACACATTTAGCGCCGCGGATGCCGTAGAGTATGCTCGCCAGTTTGGGGGTATCGACGATCCTCAGTCGTTGGTCAGCGCCGAGGAAATAGGTGACGGCAACCTGAACCTGGTGTTCAAGATCCTCGACACTCATGGCGTTAGCCGCGTGATTGTGAAACAGGCGCTGCCATATGTGCGCTGCGTGGGTGAATCCTGGCCTCTGACTATCGATCGCTCACGAATTGAAGCAGAAACGCTGATTGTTCATCATCATTACTGCCCTCAGTACACTGCCAGAGTGATTCATCACGACCCTGAGTTGGCGGTGCTGGTGCAAGAAGATCTCTCAGATTATCAGATCTGGCGCGGTGAGCTTGTTAAAGGCAAACACTATATTCATGCTGCCAGCCAGCTAGGCGAGTATCTGGCGCAAACGCTGTTTCATACTTCAGATCTTTATCAGAATGCCGAGCATAAAAAATCAGAAGTTGGGCGATTTCTGAATCCCGAGCTTTGTCTGATCACTGAAGATCTGTTCTTTACCGATCCGTATATTGAACACGAGCGCAATCGCTACGATGCCGCGCTGCAACCAGTCGTGGATGAACTACGCGCCGATATTCCGTTGCGCATTGCGGTAGCGGCGTTGAAACAGCGTTTTCTTAGCAATGCCGAGGCTTTGTTGCACGGCGATGTGCACAGTGGTTCAATTTTTGTGGCCGAAGGTCGCCTGAAAGTGATCGACGCCGAGTTTGGTTTCTATGGCCCGATTGGTTTTGATCCCGGGTCGGCAATGGGTAATCTGCTACTGAATTATTGTGGATTACCTGGGCTGGTCGCCACACGTGAGGCAGCAGACGGGCGCGAACAGCGTTTACAAGATTTGCGTGATCTATGGTTGAGCTTCTCCGAACGTTTCCTGCAACTTGCACGTGATAAAACTCAGGATGTCGCCTTCAAGGTGCCGGGCTACGCAGAGCATTATCTTAAGCAAATCTGGCACGATGCAGTGGGCTATTGTGGTTGTGAACTGATTCGCCGCACGGTAGGTTTCTCGAATATCGCCGACCTGAAGAACATAGCAGACGATGATATGCGCCATGATTGCCAGCGTCATGCCGTCAGCCTGGGCCAGTGGTTGATTATAACGGCACCACAAATTGATGATATCGACGCGCTGATTGCTCGAATCCGTCAAAACGGTTAATTTTCCGTCATTTAATCGCATTAAAGCAGCTTGGCAAACATTCAGGCTGCGCGATACGTCAAATATCTCATCAGAAAGAAGGGGCGCTTGCGTCCCAGACTTGTATAATGCCCGGCTACGAGGCGCGAGCGGGCAATCCCCAAGCAGTTCCTCGGTTACCAATCACCCACACGGGAATAAAGAATTATGATGAATAACGATGTCTTGCGCAGCGTACGCTACATGCTCGACTTGAGCGAAGGCAGGCTGATTGAGATTCTGGCGTCTACCGGCACGATTATTACGCCGGCGGTGATGTCGCGTTATCTGAAAAAAGAAGACGAAGCAGACTATATGGTTTGCCCAGACGAAGTTATGGCAAATTTCCTCAATGGTCTGATTTTCTTCAAACGTGGTAAAGACGATCGCTTCCCGGCACCGGAAGTTGAAAAGCGTGTTACCAACAACGTGATGCTGAAAAAACTCCGCGTTGCTTTTGAACTGAAAACTGAAGATTTGCAGAGCGTGTTAGCGGCTGCTGATTTTAAAGTTTCTGAAGGTGAGCTGAGCGCGTTCTTCCGTAAAGAAGGCCACAAAAACTATCGTCCGTGCGGCGATCAGGTTCTGCGCTACTTCCTCAAAGGCTTGACCATGCGTATCCGTCCAAAGAAAGGCTGATTTTTGTTCAGTTCAACTTTGAGACTAGCGTAATGTAACGCCCACAAAAAAACCGCCTGATGGCGGTTTTTTTGTGCTGGTCGGGTAAGCGGCCTTTCCAGCGATTTTACTAACTTAATGCAAGCACGACTTAGTAAGTCCACTCTGGTCCCATTGATGTCGACTGTCAAGCGATCTCTAAGTCAAATTAGTGTAGAGTGACGATGGGCCTTTTCGCCACCTTAAGCAAGTGGGCATCGGGTTAAGAAAAGGATTTCTAACGGCCGTAAATGCAAGTACGACTTGGTGCTTGTTTCACGGTTTTATCTCCGGTGGTAGTGCCGTGAAGCGGTCTGAGCAAGGACCGCACAGTGAAAAAATACATTGGTATTTTCATCATTGTAACGGCTGTGGTAGTGAGCCTCGGAAAGGGAAGTTGGAATATTTCCAATAATTCTCTCAACGTGATTATTACTACAACCAACAAGTAAGCTAATAGCCACCATAAAGGTGGCTATTTTCCGTTAAGCCGCTTCAGTGTGCTTAGGTGACGGCTTTTCTTCCTGCATTTTCTGCTGCGCCAACTGGTCTGGCTCAAACTCATCGACGTTAATTGAACGCAGGCGACTTTCCTCGGCGCGACTTAAAATACGGGCATCATCGGCACTCAAATGGCCCGCGTCCATTCCCATCTGTGCCAGCTTATCAAGACGCGTGAACGGCAATTTTTTACCCATCGCCTCACACAATCTTTTGTGTACCGGTTCGGCGGCAATAATATCCCGCAGAGCTTCCTCGAGCTGGCCCACCGGATTATGCTCGCTCGCGACTAAATACTGACCACGGGCAATACGACTGCGAGTCGCACAAGGAACTTGAAGAATGCGCGCCAATTGGTGATCTAACAGGTCAGAAGGGGCACGATGCACCCGACCCAGCGGGAAGATAACCAGGGTCATCAATCCGGCAATCAAAGCGTTCGGGAAATTGCGTAGCAGATCGGCAATTGCGTTCTCGGCCTGATTCAGACAGTCTTGCACGCCCCAATGTACCAGCGGAAGATCCTCCTCATTCCGGCCTTCCTCGTCATAGCGCTTCAGCGTGGCGGTTGCCAGATAAAGCTGACTGAGAATATCTCCCAGACGCGCCGAAATACGTTCACGGCGTTTCAGACTGCCGCCGAGCACGCCCATCGAAATATCTGCGAGCAGCGCCAGATTGGCACTCAAGCGATTGATATGCTGATAGTAGCGGCGAGTCGCGTCATTAACCGGTGCACTGCTGGTGCGGCCATGGGTCAGTCCTAGCCAAAGGCTTCTTACTTTATTGGTTCCAACGTGTCCGATATGTCCGAACAGCGCGCGGTCAAAATCGGTAAGATTGTTGGTTTCAGCCGCCGCCATTTCTTTCAATACATAAGGATGGCAGCGAATCGCGCCCTGACCAAAAATGATCATGCTGCGAGTCAGAATATTGGCTCCCTCAACCGTAATGGCAATGGGCGCTCCCTGATACGAACGGGCAACAAAGTTGCTGTTACCGAGCATGATGCCCTTACCGCCGGTAATATCCATAGCGTCCATCACCGCACGCTGGCCGCGATGGGTACAATGATATTTAACGATAGCAGACAGCACCGCGGGTTTTTCACCGAGCATAATCCCGTTAGTAATCAACGTTGCAGCAGCATCCATCACGTAAGCGTTACCTGCAATACGTGCCAGAGGCTCTTCAATACCCTCCATTTTACCAATCGGCAGTTTGAACTGACGACGGATATAGGCATAGGCTCCGGTAGCCATCGCCAGTGATTTTAGGCTGCCGGTCGCGTTGGAAGGCAAAGTAATGCCACGGCCAACCGACAGACATTCAACCAGCATTCGCCAGCCCTGACCGGCCATTTTTGGGCCGCCAATAATGTAATCGATAGGCACGAAAATCGCATTACCGCGCGTTGGGCCGTTTTGGAATGGAATGTTCAGCGGGAAATGCCGATGACCAATCTCAACGCCTTGAGTATCGGTAGGAATAAGCGCGCAGGTAATACCCAGCTCTTCCGTATCTCCCAGAAGATGCTCGGGATCTCTCAGCTTAAAGGCCAGCCCAAGCACCGTCGCGATAGGCGCAAGAGTAATGTAGCGTTTGTTCCAGGTCAGTTTCATACCCAGAACTTGTTCCCCCTGCCAGTCGCCCATGCACACTACCCCAAAATCAGGGATAGCACCGGCATCAGAGCCAGCTTCCGGGCTGGTTAAGGCAAAGCAAGGGATCTCCTGACCTTTTGCCAGCCTTGGCAGATAATGATTTTTCTGTTCTTCAGTGCCGTAATGTTGCAGCAATTCGCCCGGGCCGAGAGAGTTTGGCACGCCTACGGTAATCGCCAGGATCCCTGAAACGCCGGCTAATTTTTGCAGCACGCGGGCCTGAGCATAAGCAGAGAATTCAAGGCCTCCGTACTCTTTCTTGATGATCATCGCGAAGAAACGGTGTTCTTTCAGATAAGCCCAAAGTTCTGGCGGCAGGTCGGCAAGTTCATGAGTTATCTGGAAATCATTGGCCATGCTGCAAGCTTCCTCGACGGGGCCGTCGATAAAGCGCTGTTCTTCTTCGGTTAGCGTTTGCTGCGGATAATTGTGCAGCTTGTTCCAGTCGGGCGCGCCGCTAAATAAATCGCCTTCCCACCAGGTGGTTCCGGCTTCAATTGCCTCTTTTTCTGTTCGTGACATGCTTGGCATCACTTTACGGAAGGTGCGCAAAGCTGGGCCCGAAAACAAAGAGCGACGCAGAGATAGCAGATTTAATGGCAGCAAAATGATGGCCAACGGAAGCAGCCACCAGAATGTCCACAGGCCAATAACGGCCATGGCTGCGGTGTAAACCACCAGGGCAATACTACTTAGTGCCAGACTAACGCGATGATAAAACAGGGCGCCAATAAGCACTAATAAGGCAACGATGCTGAGGACTATCATAGTAAAACTCCTGAGTTGTAGGAGGTCTGACCTGTTGAGTTGATACTATGGTTTTAGACCAGGCAAAAAGCTTTATCAACGCGTTTACACCTTAATTACAACTCACGTCACAAAGTCGCCGCACGAAGAGTGAAAAGCGTAAAGTATCCTTCCTAAGATGGCTGGAAGACTTCTAGCTTTTTGCCCTTTCCGCTACACTGCACCGCAGAACATTTGCCTAAGAAACTCTACGAGGTTGCCATGTACCTGGATATTATCCGTGCTGAATTGAACGAAGCTGCTGAAGTTCTTAATAAATTCATCAGCGATGAAAACAATATTGCGTCAATTCAACAGGCTGCAAAACTGATTGCCGACTCTTTCAAAGCCGGTGGTAAAGTGCTGTCTTGCGGTAATGGCGGCTCGCACTGTGACGCAATGCACTTCGCCGAAGAGTTGACTGGTCGCTATCGTGGCGATCGCCCAGGTTATCCGGCAATTGCAATTTCTGACGTCAGCCATATTTCCTGCGTCAGCAATGACTTCGGCTATGAATACGTTTTCTCGCGTTATCTCGAAGCCGTGGGGCAAAAAGGCGACGTTCTGTTGGGCATTTCCACCTCGGGCAACTCTGCCAACGTGATTAAAGCGGTAGAAACCGCCAAAGCCAAAGGCATGAAAGTGGTGACACTGACCGGTAAAAACGGTGGAAAAATGGCCTCAATGGGAGCAGATGTTGAAATACGTGTTCCGCATTTTGGTTTTGCCGATCGAGTTCAGGAAATTCACATCAAAATCATCCATATCCTGATATTATTAATCGAGAAAGAGATGGCCGAATGAGTTAAGGAGACTGGCGATGTGCGAACTGCTCGGGATGAGCGCAAATGTCCCTACCGATATTTGCTTCAGTTTTACCGGGTTGGTGCAACGTGGAGGGCTGACTGGCCCACATAAAGACGGTTGGGGCATTACTTTTTATGAAGGTAATGGCTGCCGAACCTTTAAAGATCCACAGCCCAGCTTTAACTCGCCGATTGCTCGGCTAGTACAGGAATATCCGATTAAGTCTTTGGCGGTTATCTCGCATATTCGCCAGGCTAATCGCGGTGAAGTGTCGCTGGAAAATACCCATCCGTTTACTCGTGAGCTGTGGGGCCGTAACTGGACTTATGCTCATAATGGTCAACTGCGCGGATATCGCCAGCTTGATACCGGAAAATTGCGTCCCGTTGGGCAAACAGACAGTGAATATGCCTTTTGCTGGCTGCTGCATAAGCTTTCTGAACGTTATCCGCGCACGCCAAGCAGTTGGCCAGCAGTATTTCGTTATATTGCGTCGCTGGCGGAAAAGCTTCGTGAGAAGGGCGTATTCAATATGTTGCTGTCGGATGGGCACTTTGTGATGGCGTATTGCTCGACCAATCTGCACTGGATAACCCGGCGCGCGCCGTTTGGAAAAGCGACCTTGCTGGATCAAGACGTCGAGATTGATTTTCAGCAGCAGACGACACCTAACGATGTCGTGACAGTCATTGCGACCCAGCCGCTAACGGGCAATGAAACCTGGAACAAGATTGCTCCAGGCGAGTATGCATTATTTCACTGTGGTGAACGCCAGCTGTGAAGGCTGAGGCGTAAGGGTTTGCGACGGATTAACCACGTAATTGCCGCCGATCACTGAAACGCTTGGCGGCAGGTGATATTTCTGGAAGTACGCAAAACCAGGTTGCAGCTGACGCCAGAAATTGATGTAGAAAGAATCTCTGTTCAACTTCATGTTTGCATCAGTCATTCGGAAAGGATAAATGCTGATTTCAACATTGCGCTGACCATTGTCGAACGCCGCCTGAACGTAGTTATAGATCACGTTCATGTAGGCGTCGGTCATGGCATAGCAGCCAATAGACAAACAGTTACCGTGGATCATCAGATATTTACCTGAATAACCCTGCTCGCGATCGTATTCATTGGGGAAGCCAATATTAATCGCGCGATAATACTTGCTGTCAGGTTTCAGGTGGTGAATATCGATATTATAAAAACCTTCCGGGCTTTTAAAATCGCCATCACGACGTTTGTTACCTAAACCGCCAGAGAAATCGCAAATACGAAATGCGCCGACCAATTGGAATTTATCTTCGACTTTTGCATAGAGTTCCAGAGTGCGCTCTTGCTTAAATATCTGAATATAAACGGGAGAACCTAATAATTGCTGTTGAACACCGGTCTGTACCGGAGCCTGTTCGCTGGCGACAGCGCTGCTCATGGTAAAAACGGGTAAACTGAAAAGCATCGCAAGTAGCAGCGCGATTCTGACCATTCTTAATCCTGCTTTATTTACAACTCTATTATTTGTTATCCGCTGATATTACGCCGCGGACTGCCACAGATATTCAATAACTTTGAACGGAGCCATATTAATACTGATTAAATAATTATCAATGGTCAAGAATGTAATTTATTTCTTTATCCGCTGAAAAAAGCCTTTATTCGCAGGTTTTTACAAAACTTCGGATAATTAATCCCGTTTACAAACTTTCAATGCCTCTTTCCCGCGCTTGAGATTAAGAAACTAAACTGTATACTTATACAGTTATCTGGAAAGGGAGAGGGCAATGCGCAAGATCATTCACGTTGATATGGACTGCTTTTACGCAGCCGTAGAAATGCGCGACGATCCTTCTTTACGTGATATCCCGCTGGCAATTGGTGGCAGTAAAGACCGGCGCGGGGTGATAAGCACCGCCAACTATCCGGCCCGTAAATATGGCGTACATAGCGCGATGTCTACCGCTATGGCATTAAAGCTTTGCCCACATCTTAAAGTGATCCCCGGTCGCGGCGAAGCTTATAAAGAGGCCTCACTGCATATTCGGGAAATTTTCGCGCGTTATACGTCTCTTATCGAACCTCTTTCGTTAGACGAAGCCTATCTTGATGTCACTAACAGCCCACATTGCAACGGCTCGGCCACGCTGATAGCCAGTGAAATTCGTCAGGCAATTTTTGATGAAATTAATCTAACGGCCTCGGCAGGCATTGCTCCCATCAAGTTTTTAGCAAAAATCGCCTCAGATCTTAACAAGCCTAACGGGCAATTTGTGATCACGCCAGACAAGGTTGCCGGCTTTCTGCAAGATCTGCCGCTGGTGAAAATCCCCGGCGTTGGCAAAGTCACCGCCAGCAAGCTTGAAGAGCTGGGACTGATGACCTGCGGCGACATTCAGCGCTATGATCTAGCACTGTTACTGAAAAAATTTGGCAAGTTTGGACGCGTATTATGGGAGCGCTGTCAGGGCATTGATGAACGCGAGATCTCTTCAGAACGGTTGCGCAAATCGGTCGGAGTAGAAAGAACGCTGGCCGAAGATATCCATGACTGGGAAAGCTGCGTCGAATTAATTAATAGCCTATACCCCGAATTAGAAACTCGCCTGACGCACGTAAGTCCTAATCTGCACATTGCCCGGCAGGGCGTAAAACTTAAGTTTC
Source organism: uncultured Gammaproteobacteria bacterium (assembly GCA_963747655.1). Lineage (GTDB taxonomy): Bacteria > Pseudomonadota > Gammaproteobacteria > Enterobacterales > Enterobacteriaceae > Rouxiella. Next base: position 50,282 of record CAVVFS010000004.1, read on the forward strand.
ACGACTTTCAGCAAACGACTCAAGAGCATGTCTGGCCGATATTAAATAAAGCAGATTTACTCAAAGTGGCGCAAGAAGCGTGGGAAGTGCGTCGCGGAGGGCGTGGGGTAAGGCTGGTAGGATTACATGTCACTTTGCAAGATCCGCAGATTGAGCGGCAGCTTTTACTACCCTGGGAGTAATATCCGCATCTTTCAAACGGCAGATTCGTTAGCTGCCTTCTCTCACTCCAGTGACTTACTTATGTAAGCTCCTGAATAATCGGTCGGTTACTGCCTTGCTGTCATCTGAAATCTACACTTTAAACGGCAGACAAGATGCCTGCCGTTTAAAAGATTTTAGCCGCGCTCTGGAATCGCTTTTAGCAAGGCGGTCAACAGCTGCCAGTAAAGGTCAACGCTGCCGATGTGCACTTGTTCATCCGGTGAGTGAGGGCCGGTGATGGTTGGTCCGATGGAAACCATGTCCATCTGAGGATAAGGTTTTTTGAACAGACCACATTCCAGACCGGCGTGGATGACCATGATATTCGGGGTTTTGTTGAATAGACCCTCATAAATTTCACGCACCTGCGCCATGACAGGAGATTCTGGGTCTGGCTTCCAGCCTGGGTATCCGCCTTTTGGCGTAGTTTTCGCACCCGCCAACTGACCTACAGAAGTCAGCATGCTCACCACATAATCTTTGCCGCTGTCTATCAATGAACGGATCAGGCAGATGATTTCTGCTTCACCTTCGGTCAAACTCACAACACCTACGTTAAGGGATGTCTCAACGACGCCTTTAACATCATCGCTCATGCGGATCACGCCGTTTGGCGTAGCGTTCAGCAGGCCCAGGAAACGGCTCTGGCTGTCTTTGTTTAACGCTTTTGCATCACTGTGAGAAGCTTCGATGACCAGCTTGATGTTCTTCTCAACCGCAGCCAACTCAAACTGAATGGTTGACTGGAATTCATCTGCAGCGGCTTTGAAGGCTTCAACTTTATCGGCAGCTACGGCAAGGTGAGCCACAGCCTCACGCGGGATAGCATTGCGCAATGTACCGCCGGTAAAATCGACCAGATGCACATCGAGCTTTTCAGCATGTTCACACAGGAATCGAGCCAGCAGTTTGTTGGCATTGCCCAGACCCAGGTGAATTTCAGCACCGGAGTGGCCGCCTTTCAGACCTTTCAGAGTCAGTTTCAGCGAAGTGAAACCCGCCGGAACGGCTTCGCGCTGCAAAGGCAGAGTGGTGATAAAGTCGATACCACCGGCACAACCCATGTAAATTTCACCCTCGGTTTCCGAGTCAGTGTTAATCAGGATTTCTGCCTGTAGCCAGTCAGGTTGCAGGCCAAATGCGCCATCCATCCCTGATTCTTCTGTCATAGTCAGCAGCACTTCCAGTGGACCGTGCTCGACATCTTTAGCCACCAACGCAGCCAGAGCGGATGCCAGGCCGATACCGTTATCAGCACCGAGTGTGGTGCCGCGCGCTTTCACCCAACCGTTGTCGATATAAGGTTGGATTGGATCCTTCAGGAAGTCGTGAACGGTATCATTATTTTTTTGCGGCACCATATCCAGGTGGGCTTGCAGCACGACTGGCTTGCGGTTTTCCATTCCGGCAGTGGCAGGTTTGCGCAACAAAATATTGCCCACCTGATCGCGTTCAGCATGGATGCCTTGTTCGGCGGCCCAGTCTACAATGTGATTTGCCAGCTCTTCTTCATGGTAAGAAGGATGAGGAATAGAGCAAACTTTGGCAAAGATATCCCACAAAGGTTGTGGTGAAAGTTGAGACAGTTCAGACACTGTAAGTCTCCCGATTTTGGATGACGAAAAGATATGACGAAGTGAGGGACAGAATAACACTTTCTCTGACACTGTGCGCGTGGGCCAAAGGGATAATCTGCTAATTTTGCCCTTTCTTTACCGGATAACTTCTGGTTTTTAGACGCGACAGTCACTATAATGTTGCGCAACAAATTTTCCCTAAAAATTTTTTTTAAAAGCCGTTAATCTTACAGGCTGGGATATCCCTTTTTTGAGAGTCAAAAAATGAGCGAAAAGTACGTTGTAACCTGGGACATGCTACAAATTCACGCCCGCACACTGGCCAAGCGCCTGCTGCCGGTAGAACAATGGACCGGCATCATTGCCGTTAGCCGAGGTGGCCTGGTTCCAGCAGCGTTGCTGGCTCGTGAATTAAACATTCGTCACGTTGATACCGTGTGCATCTCAAGCTATGACCACGACAACCAGCGCGAAATGCATGTCCTTAAACGTGCTGAAGGTGACGGCGAAGGCTTTATCGTGATCGATGACTTGGTAGACACAGGCGGTACGGCTCAGGCAATCCGTGAAATGTACCCGAAAGCGCATTTCGTGACCATTTTCGCCAAGCCAGCGGGTCGCCCATTAGTCGATGACTACGTGGTTGATATCCCACAGAATACCTGGATTGAACAGCCTTGGGATATGGGTGTTGTCTTTGTCCCACCTTTAGTCGGTAAGTAATCCTCGTCATCCTTCAAGATGCAGGGTTGTTGGCTGCCCTCACTCACCCCAGTCACTGACTAATGTCAGCTCCTGGGGATTCATTTAGTTGCCGCCTACCTGCATCTCGAATGATCTAGGGGGATGCTCGTCATCCTTCAGGATGCAGATGCGTTAGCTGCCTGCGCGCACCCCAGTCACTGACTAGTGATTAAAAAACGCTCGCATCTGCGGGCGTTTTTGATTTATGTCCTGAGCCGGGCTGAGCAGATTTTGTTATAATCCGAGTCTGGAGAAGGTACGTCCGTGCCTTTCTGCCTGCCAATGAGGACGGTAACTGTTATGGCACCCGCAAACCTTTCTGAAACGCTGTTTAAACCACGCTTTAAATATCCTGAAACTTCTACGCTCGTTGCGCGTTCCAATCGCCTGGCATCACCAGAGATTCATTCCGCGCTGGAAGGAGATTCTGCTCCTTGCTGGTATCGCATGATTAATCGGCAAATGTGGCTGTGGCGCGGGATTAATCCGCTGGAAGTAGAAGAGGTATTGTCGCGCATTGCCGTTTCAAACGCCGAGCGAAGCAATCAGCAGCTACTAGATACTGTGGTGGGCTATCGTAACGGCAACTGGATTTATGAATGGTCGAATCAGGCCATGTACTGGCAGCAAAAGGCGCAAGAACAGTCCGATGCCGAGAAGGCTAGCGAGTATTGGCTGCGCGCCGCCAACTTTTATAGCATTGCCGGTTATCCACATATTAAAGGCGACACGCTGGCTGAACAGTCTGAGATTCTCGGTAATAAAGCCTTTGAGAAATCGGCTTTAGGCTCTACCTACGGGCTTAAAGAGTTTAGCCTGCCGGTGACGGGCGGTAAGCCAATTATCGGTTTTGTACACCTGCCGAATAACAGCGACGCGCCATTCCCGGCGGTACTGGTGTGCGGTGGGCTCGACACTCTGCAAAGCGATTATCATCGACTGTTCCGAAGCTATCTTGCCCCGTTAGGTATCGCGATGATCACTATCGATATGCCTTCGGTGGGCTTTTCGTCACACAGCAAACTCACCCCCGATACCAGCGTTTTGCATCAGCAGGTTCTCACTCAGCTGGATAAAATTCCCTGGGTTAATTCAACGCGCGTTGCGCTGCTCGGCACCCGTTTTGGTGCCAACATTGCCGTGCGTCTGGCTTATCTCGAACCGCGCAGGATTAAAGCCGTGGCCTGTATCGGGCCGGTGGTCCATCAGATGTTGACCGACGTCGAATGCCAAAAGCGTATTCCGGATATGTATATGGACGTGCTGGCAAGTCGCATCGGCATGCCTTATGCCGCCAACGAAGCGTTAAGGGTTGAACTTAATAGGTATTCTCTGAAAATGCAGGGATTGCTCGGTCGCAGAACGCCTGTGCCGATGCTTTCCGGCTATTGGGAGAACGATCCTTTCAGTCCGAAGCAAGAATCCAGTCTTATTGCGGGCTCCAGCCCTGATAGCAAAGTGATCACTATTCCCTCTGTGCCGCTTTATGGCAGTTTTGATAAAGCATTGAAGGAGATTTGCCAGTGGCTTAAGTTGAGAATTACCTAACGAAAGTGATTGCTAATTCCCGCTAGTTTGCTACAAATGGATGCCTAAATAAGGAGATTGTACATGACGTTACCAAGTGGTCATCCTAAAAGCAGGCTGATGAAACGTTTCGGCACGTTGGGACCTTATATCCGTGAAGCGAAATGTGAAAATGAGCGTTTCTTCTTCGACTGTCTGGCAGTTTGCGTCAATGTGAAGCCTGCACCAGAAAAACGCGAGTTCTGGGGCTGGTGGATTGAGCTTCAGGCCGACAGCGATCGTTTTACGTATGTCTACGAATATGGATTATTCGATAAAGAGGGACATTGGAAAGCGCAAAAGATTAAAGATGCTGAAGTTGTCGAGAAACTCGAGACTACTTTACAGACATTCTACAAAAATCTTCACGCCATGGTAGAAGGAATGGAACTTAAGCTCGTCCCTGCAGCAGATCTCCCCAGAGAACCTATCAAGCTCCCCGCGTAACGCCAGGATTTTTTCTAACCCGATAGTATGTCATTATTAGCGCGTTATGCCGGCTGGTATAACGCGTGCTGCCTGTTGTTAAACAGGTGGCGGGATGATTCGGGCTTTCGATTCTTACATTCAAGACAAACGGCAGAAAGATTATGAGTGGCAGCCAAACACTGGTTGTAAAACTGGGCACTAGCGTGCTCACTGGTGGCTCACGTCGCCTTAACCGTGCCCACATTGTTGAACTGGTGCGCCAATGCGCGCAGCAACATGCGGCAGGGCATCGTATTGTTATCGTCACTTCTGGCGCGATCGCGGCCGGACGCGAACATCTTGGCTACCCCGAACTCCCCGCCACCATCGCCTCCAAGCAGCTGCTGGCGGCGGTAGGGCAGAGCCGTTTGATCCAACTGTGGGAACAGCTGTTCTCTATTTATGGGATCCACATTGGGCAGATGCTGCTAACTCGAGCAGATCTCGAAGACCGCGAGCGATTTCTTAATGCCCGCGACACGATGAATGCGTTGCTCGACAACCATATCGTGCCCGTGATTAATGAAAACGACGCCGTGGCGACCGCCGAGATTAAAGTTGGCGATAACGATAATCTTTCTGCACTGGCTGCAATCCTGGCCGGTGCCGATAAACTGCTGCTGCTGACCGATCAGCCGGGCCTGTTTACCGCCGATCCGCGCACTAATCCCGAGGCTGAATTAATCCGTGAAGTTACCGGTATTGACGATGCTCTGCGCGGTATTGCGGGTGACAGCGTTTCTGGATTAGGCACTGGCGGTATGGCGACTAAATTGCAGGCTGCTGATATCGCCTGTCGCGCCGGTATCGACACTATTATTGCTGCGGGCAACCTGCCGGGAGTCGTGGGTGATGTCATCGCCGGTCACTCCGTGGGCACCCGTTTTCACGCCCTTGAAACGCCGCTCGAGAACCGCAAACGCTGGATCTTTGGCGCGCCGCCTGCCGGTGAAATCACCGTCGATGACGGCGCCGTTGCCGCGATGCTGGAGCGTGGAAGCTCGCTGTTGCCAAAAGGCATTCGTGACGTGAAAGGTGACTTCTCGCGTGGCGAAGTGATCCGCATTCGCAACCTGAACGGTCGCGATTTGGCCCACGGCGTGAGCCGCTATAACAGTGATGCCATGCGCATGATTGCCGGACACCATTCCCAGCAAATCAGCGACATCCTAGGATATGAATACGGTCCTGTTGCCGTTCACCGCGACGATATGATCGTAAGTTAAGGAGTTATTATGTTGGAGCAAATGGGCAAGGCCGCCAGACAGGCGTCTTACCAGCTTTCTACATTGAGTACGGCACAGAAAAATGCTGCGCTGATGCTGATTGCCGACATGCTCGAGGCTAACAGCCAGAGCATTATTCAGGCCAATGAGCTTGATATGGCTGCTGCTCGTGAAAGTGGCATGAAAGATTCGCTGCTCGACCGCCTGCTGCTGACGCCGGCGCGCCTAACCGCTATTGCCAACGACGTGCGTGACGTGTGCCGACTGAGTGATCCCGTTGGTCAGGTTATTGACGGTGCACAAATGGACAGCGGCTTAAAGTTGCAACGTCGTCGTGTTCCGCTAGGCGTCGTTGGGGTGATTTACGAAGCGCGCCCTAACGTGACTATCGACGTCGCGAGCCTGTGTCTGAAAACCGGCAACGCCGTGATCCTGCGCGGTGGCAAAGAGACGCATCATACTAATCTGGCGACTGTAAACGTTATTCAGCAAGCGCTGGAACAGAGCGGATTACCTGCTGCTTCCGTTCAGGCGATTCAAAGCCCGGATCGCGCGCTGGTGGCCGAGATGCTGCGCCTCGATAAATACATCGATATGTTGATCCCTCGCGGTGGCGCTGCGCTGCACAAACTGTGCCGTGAGCAGTCCACAATTCCGGTAATTACCGGCGGTATTGGCGTCTGTCATACTTTCGTTGATGAAAGCGTTGATTTTGAGAAAGCGCTTACCGTGATTGAAAGTGCGAAAGTGCAGCGTCCGAGCGCCTGTAATAGCCTAGAAACGCTTCTGGTGCACGAGGCGATCGCCAGCCGATTCCTGCCTGCGCTGAGTGAAAAAATGCATTTTGCGGGCGTGACACTACATGCCAGCAGCTCTGCGTTGCCACATTTGCAAGGCGGTCCGGCTAAAGTGATTGAGGTAAAAGAAGAAGATTACCAGGACGAATGGCTGTCTCTGGATCTCAACGTCACGGTGGTGGCAGACCTTGATGCTGCCGTGGCGCACATCCGTCAATACGGCACCGAGCATTCCGACGCGATTCTGACCCGTTCAATCAGCAGCGCAGAACGTTTTGTGAATGAGGTTGATTCCTCAGCGGTATACGTGAATGCCAGCACCCGCTTCACCGACGGCGGCCAGTTTGGCCTTGGAGCAGAAGTCGCTGTCAGCACCCAAAAACTTCATGCTCGTGGCCCGATGGGGCTCGAAGCACTGACCACCTACAAGTGGATTGGTTACGGGGATGATTTGGTAAGGCCTTAGAAGTCTGGAGCGATCCTCACGTATAAAAACCTCGCTTCGGCGGGGTTTTTTGTTTAGAGAGATGCCGACACGAGCAGTGCCTAAACGAAGAGTATGGGCGTTGATAAAAATGCGCTTATATAGTCGGATTGGCACTCAAGGCTCTGGGTCGTTATAATGGTTTGATGCAAATAAGAGGGCACTATGTTTGAATTTAACATCCCGCCGAATAGCGGTACGACGGAAGACCGGCTTTTACGTTCAGGTTTCACGCCAAAAGATATCAAGAAACTTCGTAATCATAATGCGAACTTTGGGTCTACATTAGATTCTGTTGTCTCAGGACTTTCGGCCAGGTTTCGAGGGATTTTATATGTTACGGCTGCCTTACTGATATTTGAAATCATCATTGTTGCTATCAGTTCGTTAGATAATATCATTTCTTGCAGTATTGCCGTTATTTTTGCATTGGCAGTAATATACCTAACCGCTCCCTCGAAACTGGCATATAAATCATGGTCTTACATGCGTAACAAGGCTAATTCTGCTGAGCGTTAGATACTTTTATCAACTCAAAAATGACTTTTGCCTGTAGCCCATAACCTACAATTTTCATCGTGAGCTTTGGCTTGCTCATAGAGTTAGCGGTCCTATAAAAATCAGTTGATAAGTAGCGGAAAAGGCGCCAGCTACCCTTCTTTCTCAAAAAACCAAATACGCTGTAAGCATTCGCTGCTAATGTGATCCCATCATAGGTAGCCAAACCGGTATTTTTGCTAAAACCCATAAATTTTGCAGTCGCGATGACGCCATCAGCAACAACTCCTTCGGAATTTGTCCTGTTGAGTATTTGATGATTGACCTCACGGGTTACCGTATTTATTCCATCTGTAATAAGGGTCGCACCTAAAAGCATTCCTAATGGAGTCATGCTCGCAATCAACAAAGTACCTCCATAAATTTGAATGCCGGCTCCTATTACCTGAGCTGCTGAAATCACGTATCCAACAATTTTATTATGCTCTTTGATAAAGTTTATTTTTGCATACAACCTGGCCGCGCCGGAAGTCAACATATTATGCTGTTTAAAAAGATCTGCATTTTCAGTTTGCAAGTTTGTAATGCATGCCATCTTGGCATCATCGCTGGTGGCAGAAGCAATGGCAGAAAACTGTTGAGTAATAAATTTTCTTATTTCTTCTAAATAATGGATACGTGTTAGCCCATCTTTTAAATGATAGGTAGAAACAATATTAACTGTCTCAATGAGCTTTCTAGCCTCAAGATTAGCCATTGTCGCAAACCAAGCTTGATTATTTGTTTGTGGGAAAACGATATCCATCCTTAATCCTTTTAATAACCACCAAAATTACTATTATACATATAGCCCCTTTTCTCTAAGGCTATATAAATCTGAAAATTATGTAAAAATGTAAATTTACCAAACCACATCTATTTCTCACACCTTGTCTCACGCAGTGTGGGATGAGATGTTTTATTGAGAGATATTTATTCTGCTTGGCTAAGGTTTCAATACTCAGGTAAAGATCAAAAGACTAGGTAAATTATTCATCGTTTACCTCTACCGTTGGGACATCTGGTTTGAATCCACACTATGATTTTTATGTAGATGCCGGATCTCAGTATGGTATTTTCTTTAGCGGAAGAAGCGGTGAAAATAGTATTTATTCACAACACTGGCAATATAGCCCAGATAATCCAGTGACCGCTGCCGCTAAAAATAGCTATGGTTTCGATATTGTTGGTGGCGATGTCACGGGTTCTGCGGTCAATGGAACACCTGTAAGCCTGACAGCTAAAACCTATTATATTATCGACAGTTCTGCATTTTCATTAGTTTTGCCCGCAGCAAATTTAATTGCCGGCCATAAACTGTCTTTCTTGATTAGCAATAGCATTGATATCACAGTGAGCTGCGAATCTTCATCAATACAGGTTAATAATGCTACCTCTTTCGTTTTTGCTACGCAACAGGAATACACTCGTGCTGAAGCAATATGGAATGGATCTCAGTGGCTTTTTTATCGATAAAATTTTTTTATAAACTTTTTTCATGAACACTTTTTTATAAATTTTTTTATAATTCTTGTTTTGCAAGTGTTGTTATATAAGCAATAGCTTTATAAGTATTGTTAATGTTTCGGGCTAATTTTGTGGCCCGAGCATTAATAGAGCATCAATTTTTCACGGCTACATATCAGCCCATCAATTTTCAGATTTTCTTCTGCTCCAATTTTGCTATTGTCTTGGCAATTTCCCTTTTGAGTGCGCTGTAATGACTGATATTCCAATAAATAAATCTGCGTTTCTACCAGTAGCCACCTCCTATAAGTCTCTCTCGTCTTCAAGACTGAACATCGCTTCTTCAAAAATATTTTCAGATAGGCTTATTGTCCAAGTTTCACATAGCAGTGCCGTGCCAACTTCTTATTCTTCCTATAGTGAGCCGGCGCAATTACAGAAAAAAACAGAATTTTATAAAGGTAGTAAGATTTATGAATTATCCCCGGCTGGAAAAGCGGCGCAGTCTATATCACCACGCTTTATCGATGAAAATAATACAAACTATGCCCGGCGCTTGAAAGAGACTCATCCCGAATTATCCTTAAAAGATTATGCAGTAATGGCTGACATATGGCTGAGTAACATGCGAAAAATGCCGGAATTTAATTATCTTACTGGACGTGTATTGGCTGTTAAGGCTGCTTGTCCGCAAAAAAAAGAGGAGTTAGCAACAGATTATGCTCATCGCCTTCTAGTGGCTTATCCTAGACTCAAGATTGAAGAAATCTCCCGCCTCACGGGGTTAATCGAACCCAAACTGCAATATAAACAAGTATTCAAAAAAATTTCTCCCTCGGCTTTTAAAAAACTAACCCCTTACTTAAAACATGTCGAAACAACTACCCCGCGCATGAATAGTGAGAGCCGTTCTTCTTATGCCAGGCGGCTAAAGTTGAAATATCCTGAGCTAACAGTTGGCGAGTGTTCGGTTATTGTCGAGTGTAATGAAAATACTTTACGCCGGCTTTGTGAATTTAAAAATATAACAGCTTATGCCAAAGCTGTAAAAATAGCAGCACCGCAGATCTTAAATGAAACCAATACTGAATATGCCCGGCGACTGAAGCTAAATTATCCAAAGCTCTCCATTAGTGATGTTACAGGACTGACAGGCATCAATGAATGCCATATTCGGCATATGCCCGAGTTTAAAATACTATCGAAATTAGGCGAGATGGCGAAGTCATCTACTCCGCGCAGGCCTGGAGAAACTGATCTTTGTTATGCCAAGCGACTTAAACTTCATCATCCAGCCCTGGGCTTTAATGACTTTTCAGCTTTGTCGGGGATTAATGAGAGAAGGCTTCGGCATATGCCGGGGTTTAGATTGCTGTCTGAGCAGGGGGCGTTAGCCAGAGAGGCCACCCCACGCATAATACGGGAGACAAATCCTCTTTATGCCAAAAGGCTTATGAGGGAGCATCCACAGCTGAGCATCAAGGACAGTTCAATCATTTCAGACGTGAGTGAAAACTATTTGAGAAAAACGGTTAAAAGAATGAGGCTCAATAATGATAAATCCCCCAAAGCAGCGGCAGAAATTATTGAAATATCTAGACCTCGTTCGCCACCATTTATTGAACAACTTAATCTCGCCATAATGCGAGAGATGTATCGTGATGAGTTATCGATTGAAGAAGTATTGCCGTATTCTTTACTCAATGATAATAAGTAATCAGACCATGCTTCTTTTAGCCTCCAGCCTGACGCGATGTAAAATACGGTGCTTAATTTCCCGATACTCATCCTGTTCGGCGAGGGTTTCGATATCCCGTTCACGGCCAAAGGGCAGGGTAATATCATCTACTATTTTTCCTGGACGGGAAGACATAATAATAATCCTGTCGGCAAGGAATAACGCCTCTTCGACGTCATGGGTAACAAATAACAGGGTAGTTTTCGTTTCCAGCCATGCTTCACGCAATAACTCTTGCATCATCATCCGAGTTTGCGCATCCAGTGCGCCGAAAGGTTCATCGAGCAATAATACTTCCGGCTCGGGTAACCAGGCACGAGCCAGCGCAACTCGCTGCTTCATACCACCAGAGAGTTGCCAGGGAGCATGATTTTCAAAACCGGATAAACCGACACGTTTCAACCAGTCGAGTGCGTGCGCCGTTGTTTGTGATTTATCATGTTTATGCAAACGTGGGCCAAAAGTGACGTTTTGCAGCACGGATAACCAGGGGAATAAATTAGGCTGCTGGAATATCATCCCGCGAGAGGGACCAGGCTTGTCCACGGCTTTTCCCGCGCACAACACTTTACCGGTATCGGGCCGATTGAATCCGGCTACCAGATTAAGAATCGTTGATTTACCACAACCGGAAGGCCCCAGCAGAACAACAAATTCCCCTTTATTGACCTGTAGAGAAATATTTTCCAGCACCGTAAGCGGCTGGGGTTTAGCGGCATAACGTAGCGAGACATTATCCAGTGTAATATGTGTGCTCATTATTCTTTCCCTGCCCATGGCACTAGCCAGGTTTGCAGCCCCAGCAAAATCAAATCCAGTAAATAACCAATGCCGCCGAGCAGTAAAATCCCGATCATAACAATATCAGTGCGTAAATATGAGCTGGCGTTGATTACCATCCATCCGAGGCCGGAGTTGGCAGCCACCATTTCAGCGGCAATCAGCGATGTCCAGCCAATGCCAATCGACAGTCGAACCGTGGTAAAAAGTTCTGGCAGAGTATCGGGTAACACCACGCGCAGAAAAATCTGCCTGCGCGATGCACCAAGAGTTTGGGCCACACGGATACGCGAACGACCAATGCGCTCAACCGCTGCGTTAGCGCCGACCACAATACTTAAGAATGTTGAAATAAAAATCAGAAAAAACTTGGAAGCTTCACCGATACCCAGCCACACCACCGCCAGGGGGATTAGCGCAATTTTCGGCAGAGGTCGCAAAAATTGCACAAAAGGATTTAACGCAGCGGCCAGCCCTTCAGACATTCCCATCAACAGTCCGAGCGGAATACCCAGCACGATAGCAACAGAAAATCCACTCAGTGCGCGAGCCAGGCTGGCGGTAATATTTTCCCAAAGTGGCACCTGCCGGTATCCGTCAGTCAGCAGCTCTCCGGTTGTGATGCCAATATCGGTCAGTGAAGGCAGCAAAAGCGGGTCGACCCATTGACGGGTCGCCGCGATTTGCCACAGCACAAAGAATGCCGTCACCGACAGCACGCTAATGGCGATACGTTGACTGACTTTCATTTTGCGGGAGCCGCCGCATCGCGAATGTACTGTGAGTCGATCGCCGCATTCCAGTTGGCAGGAATATCACGCTTACGAATATCGCCGGTGGTAGCCAGGAAGTCGGCGGTTTTGGTCAACGCCCTGCCGATCCCACTATTATCGGTATCAGTACCATTGCCTAACCAGGCAGCAGTTCCCTGTTCAGCCAGGGAAGGATAATCCAGTCCACTCAAAGTATTAGCCGCAGTTGTGACCGGCGCGCCCACTTCTTTGGCAACAATTGCGGCCGCCTGGTCTGGGTTTTGACGGAATTCGTCAACTTTTTGCTGATGGACGCGCAGGAACGCAGTGACCAGTTGTGGATACTGTCTGGCAAACGCTTTGCGTACCACATAGTTGTTATAAATCAGATAGCCATCTTTTTGCAGATCTTTGGTTGCAAACACCTGATGACCGCCAGAGGCTTCAAGCTGTTGTGCAAACGGTGCCCAAACATAACCGGCATCAATATCTCCGCGTTTCCAGGCAGCAACCATATCAGCCGGACGCAGGGCTATCAGGGTGATTTTGCTGCGATCAAGTTTGTTCACTTTTATGGCGGCTTCAAGCGCGTATTGCGAAGTTGAGTTCGGTGGGTAGCCGACGCGTTTACCTTCAATATCTTTGATACTGTTGATGCCATTTTTGCCAATCAGGCGTTCATAACTAGCAATGACGCCTGATACACCAATGATTTCCACCGGTAATTTTTGCACGATACCTGCTGTTGCGGGGCTAGAGCCAAAGTTGGCGATATCAATAGCGTTACTGGCAAAATAGGTCAACGCATCTGCGCCCGATGCGAACTGTACCCATCTCACCTTAGTGCCGAGGGCTTTGTCCAGGGAGCCATCGGCTTTCGCCAGCATTAATACCTGCGAGCCGCCGCTGTAGGCAACTCTTACTTCGGGAGGTACCGAGGCTGCCCACGAAACACAGCTCCATAAGCTTGCCGCGGTTAATAATAGCGCGAGACTTTTTTTCATTGGCATCCTGGATATTTAAAAAGAGGAAAATATCCGCGAAGTATAAAGCTATAAAATACATCTAGTTATACGAATTATAGATAACCAATTTTAATAATTAGCAGTGTGGAAATTTTTTTAATCGGGGGAATTGGCGAGGAAATGATGAATAAACCAGGTTCGGAATTTTAGTATCCAATAGCTGTGAGAGAGACTTTAATTAGACATAAATAAACTCGCTTCCCTGCGAGTCCGTCATTTATAGGTAACGGTTCTCTTACCTTGAGCTTCCTTGATTAAAAACAGAACTCCCTTCTGCTGCTTCCATTTCATCCTTGGATTCAACCAATGACGGTTTTAAAACAGAATACATCACACCGGTCACCACCGTGCCTGCAATAATGGAGACCAGATACATACCGACATGGCCTACTGCGTGAGGAATAGCGAGAACAAACAGGCCGCCGTGTGGCGCCATTAATGTACAACCAAAGAACATTGAAAGTCCGCCCGCTAATGCACCGCCACACATGGTAGAGGGAATAACACGCATCGGATCTCGTGCCGCGAAGGGAATAGCGCCTTCGGAAATAAAGCATAGCCCCAGAATAAAAGAAGCTTTACCGGCTTCGCGTTCTTGCTGACTAAATTTCTTGCGCGCTAAATAGGTTGCAACACCCATTCCCAATGCAGGCACCATCCCCGCAGCCATAATGGCGGCCATCGGACCATAGGTTTGTGAGGCAAGCAGGCCGACGCCAAAGGTGTAGGCGGCTTTATTCACCGGCCCGCCGAGGTCGAAGCACTGCATCGCACCTAATATGATGCCCAACAGAACAGCATTAGCCGTGGTCATTCCGGCAAGGAAGGTCGTCAGAGCACTCATAACCGAGGCGACGGGGCCTCCCACTACATAAATCATGACCATGCCGGTAAATAGCGTGGCCAGCAACGGCACGATAAGTATCGGTTTGAGGGCTTCCATATCGGCAGGAAGTTTAATTTTCTCTACCAGAAATTTGACTGTATATCCGGCAAGAAAACCGGCGACGATACCGCCCAAAAAGCCTGCACCGCCGAGGCTGGCAAGCATGCCGCCGACGAGTCCGGGCGCGAGGCCAGGCCTGTCGGCGATGGAGAAGGAAATGTATCCGGCCAGCACCGGCACCATCAAGGCAAAGGCCGCCTTACCGCCAATGTTCATCAATGCCGCTGCCAGGGTGCCAGGCTCTTTAAATGCCTGAATGCCAAATACAAATGAAAGGGCGATACACAAACCTCCTGCAACAACCAGAGGCAACATATGTGATACGCCGGTCATAAGATGCTTATAAACGTTATTACTCATAGGGTACGCCTTCTATTTTTTATGTTATCGGATAACGTGTATCGACAGTTTTTTTATATAAAAGACTGAGGCTTGGGATTATTGCGCTTAGGCTCCTTGTCGTGCATGTTTAGCGGCTTGCTGGAACAGTTCATCATCTGGCCTTACGCCGGTATAAAGAACAAATTGCTCCACTGCCTGAATAGCAAATACCTCAGCGCCGGTAATGACCTTTTTATTTTGGCTTTTAGCGTATTTCAGTAATGGCGTTTCGGCAGGCAGGGCAACAATCTCAAATATTACCTGCGCATGATTAATCTGCGATTCACTGAAAGACAGTTTATTGGCATCTTCGCCGCCGCTCATGCCGATAGGGGTGGCGTTAATTAACAGGTCGGGATTTAAATCCGTCATATCCTGACGCCATTCGAACCCATAAAGTTTGGCTAATTCAGGGCCAGTTTTTTCATTTTTAGCGACGATAAAACCTTTTTTGAAACCGGCATCTTTTAATGCGCAGGCTACGGCCTTAGCCATCCCGCCACTGCCGCGCAACACGAAGGTATAATCAGTCGGGACGTTATATTGTTTGAGTAGGGTCGCAATGGCGATGTAATCGGTATTGTAGGCTTTCAGATAACCATCAGTATTCACGATAGTATTGACCGAATTGATTGCACGAGCCGATGCGTCTAACTCATCCAGCATTGGGATGCAGTCTTCTTTAAAAGGCATTGAAACCGCACAGCCGCGAATACCAAGTGCCCGCACACCGCCGATTGCTCCTTTCAAGTCCTTGGTAGTAAAGGCCTTATAGAGATAATCAAGATCCAGTGCGTCATAAAGATAATTATGGAATCGCGTGCCGAAGTTGCTAGGTCTTGCGGCCAGGGACATGCAAACGGTGGTGTCTTTATTTAAATGCTTGGTCATAACAATCGTCCTAAGAATAAATAGTCCTGTTTGGCAACACAGAGCAGCGCATCCAGTTTGCTGTCATCTGTTGCAGTTTCAAAAATAATGGCCTAAAAAGGTGATATTAAAAACTGCTGAGTTTTAATATTTGGAGTTCCTCTTTTATGACTGGTCGTCGTCTTGAGCAGCAATATTTGCGCCTGCTGGAGTTATTTCCCTCGCAGAATGCCAGCGTCACCTTGCAGCAATTGGCGGATAACCTGCACTGTAGCAAGCGCCATATGCGCAGCCTTTTGGTTCAGATGCAGGCGCTGGGCTGGATAAACTGGCAATCGGTGGCAGGGCGAGGGCATCGCTCGCAGCTGAGCCTCTTAAGAAACTCGCATCAGCTGCTGGTAGCAAAAGCGGATAAATTGCTGGACCAGGGCAGTTACGATGAGGCGATAAATCTGCTGGGTGAAGAAAAGCAGCTGGTGACCTCTTTGCTTCGCAGCAAACTGGGCTATAGCATTCGCGACGATTATCAATCGCTGCGCGTTCCTTATTATCGTTCAATTCCTAACCTTTATCCGGGTACGCCATTACGGCGATCAGAATTACATCTGGTCAGGCAAATATTTAACGGTCTGACGCGCGTTAATGAACAGAATGGATTGCCAGAGCCTGATTTGGCGCACCATTGGCGTCAGTTAGGTGCTTTAAGCTGGCGGTTTTTTCTGCGTCCGGGCGTGCAGTTTCACGATGGACACGAGCTAACGAGTGAGGATGTGGTTGTTTCCTTACAGCGCTGCCAGAGCCAATCGCTGTTCTCACATATCACTAAAATCTATCAAAGCGGAACGTTGAGCGTGGTTATTGAGCTGGATGAGCCAGACAATCAACTTCCTCTTTTATTGTCTCACCCCATCGCGTTGATTTTGCCTGCCGATCATCAGTCACGCCCGGACTTTGCTTCTCGTCCTGTGGGCACTGGGCCGTATCAGGTTAGCGAAAATAATGACTGGCATCTGTTACTTAAAGCTTACGATCATTATTTTGGATTCCGTGCTTTGCTTGATGAGGTTGAGGTTTTAATGTGGCCTGATTTGTCCACGCTGCCGCAAAAAGAGGAGACAGTTTCATCATCTCAGACATTACCCGGGCATTCTGCAGCCTGGCTTAGTTCAAGTATTAGCGACGTCGATTATGTTGCAGGCCATGCAGTGAGTTTTACTGGTAAACCTTCCGACCTCTCAATAGAAATGTTTCTGGAACGCGGTGGGTATTTCTTGCTGTGTGATAGCCGTTCTTCGCAGTGGCAATCTATTGAACGGCGGCGCTGGCTGCGAGAGAAGCTTAACCCTAACTTATTGATTCAGCAATTGATTGAACCTATTCGACAGTTTTGGGTGCCTACTGGCAGCTTATTACCGTCGTGGTTTCATTGCATGGATGCCGGAAAAGCGGAAGCTCCGTCAACGCCTTGTGGTTTAAAGCTGGCCTATCATGCGCAACATCCTGAATACAAAATGCTGGCAGGAGATATGCAACGAGTGATGGCTGCGGCAGGCGTCGAGCTGGAAATTATCGAGTTGGATTACGAGCGCTGGGCTACGGGAGATGCCGAGGTGGATCTCTGGCTCGGCACGGTAAACTTTGCAGTGCCGGAAGAATGGAATGTCGGAGCCTGGTTATTAGGCATGCCGTTGCTTAAAAACAACCTTTCTGGTGGAAACAGCGTGCAGTTTGAGCAGTGGCTACAGCAGTGGCGCAATCAAAAACTGAGCTCACAGCAGCTGGTACAGAACGTTGTCGGTGAGGGCTGGCTACAGCCTCTTTTCCACCACTGGATGCGCTTAAAAGGTCCTGAACAGGCACAGGGGATCCATCTGAATAATCTTGGATGGTTCGATTTTAAAACCACCTGGATGGAGCCCGAATAGATTATTTTAGGCAGCGCCTGTATCGGAAAACTCATCAAGAGCAAACAGAATGCCCAGGCAAGATTCATAGCAGTTCGTAGAATTTCAGCGATACGCCCTCGGCGGTACGTTGGCCGACACATATAAAAATCGACTCAGTCATCCAGCGCAGTGAATCGCTATATATCTCAAATTTTGGCACCGCGCGGAAGTAAATATCTTCCTGAGGGATTTGGTTAAAGAACGACATATCGTTATCAAAAAGCTGCTTCCGCCACTGCTCCGGAATGCGCCTGATACCATTATTCTCAACGTAAACCGTGCCTTGGTCGGTCTGCAAACCATAGCGTGCAGAAAGATGGCAGGTTCCATCAGACTGAATTATCTGGCTATCAATGCCGCCCGGCAGCACCAAACCATTAATTCTTCCGCTCACTTTTCCTTCAAGAATTGAAATCAGCTGGCGTTTTCCGCCTGTCGCCGTTGCGTTAACCACTATTGGTTTATCGACCTTAATCTCAACAGAAAAACTCAACGTTAGTTCTGGATGCATTTTTCCTCCGCAATATGAGCGATTTATAGCTGTTTATAGAACGAAACCGTTCTAGTTTGTACACGCTATTCGTGCGCTATTTCTCATTGAAAAATCGTTAATTCCAAGGAAAGAACTTATGCACTATAACATCGCAGAACGTTTACGTAACACCCTGAGTAATATGGGTTATCCCGTCGAAGAAAGTCAGTTTGATGCGCATTCCACTATCGAAATCAGTTTTACCAACATTCCTAGCCTGTATTTTTCAGTGATCGATGAAAGGCTTTGGCTGTGGAGCGCGCTAGGCTGGATGGACAGCTCGACCTTCACCTCGTGGGGAGCAGAACTGTGGGAAGAGTTACAGGCGGCGTTGTGCTGGGTGGTGACGGGTCAACCGGTGCTGGGGTTAGGGAATGAAGGCTATGAGTTAAAAGCGCTGGTGGACGATCACTGTTTTGACGAAGAGTCGAGACTGGGCGAATTACTCGAAAGCTTTTATCTCTTGTGCGTAAGGTTGAACGAACGTTTCAGCCAGTCGCGATAAGGGTTAAGCCGTCAGTCCCGCAGCATATTATGTGTTATCGGTCATTAAGTTTGATAGGGCTCACGATATCAGGGTTTCAATATACATAAAAATGGCTTATTTGTTTCGTTTTGTGCAAAGTAGACACTATAGCAGTGAAATATTGATGATTTTAGGTTTATAAGCTGTTACCAACACGCTCTTCAGCGAGGGCGTGGATGACCCAAAAAATTCTTATTTGGCTGTATGGTCGAAATGTTCAGAAAATGGGATCCTCTCCAGAGTCTATGAATGAAATTTTTTATTCATTTTGGTAGGCTAAGTCATTAACTACGAAGTCTTAGAAGGTGAATTCCCGTGTCTACACATACTACGCAACTGTCTATTTTACAGGAAGACATTCGCACCCGTTACGACAGCTTGAGTAAGCGTCTGAAGCAGGTGGCACGCTATATTCTTGATAATAGCAATAGCGTGGCATTTGATACGGTTGCCTCTATTGCCCAGCGTGCCGATGTTCCGCCGTCAACATTAATCCGTTTTGCCAGCGCGTTTGGCTTCAGCGGTTTCAATGAAATGAAACAGGTATTTCGTCAACACTTGATGGAAGAAACGGTCAGCTATACAGAGAGGGCACGCTTATTTCGAAAATCGTCAGTAGATGAAGGCACCAGCACGCCGGAAAAACCTGATGAAGTATTGAATATGTTTTCAATGGTGAATGCGCAGGCTTTGCAGCAGTTGCCAACGCATATCACCGCCGAACAGTTGGACGAAGCGATAGCGATGCTGTCGCAGGCGGATAACATTTACATCATCGGCCTGCGTCGTTCGTTTAGCGTAGCCAGTTATCTGACTTATGCCCTGCGACATCTTGAACGTCGCGCATTTCTGATCGACGGTTTAGGGGGAATGTTCTCTGAACAGTTGAGCATGGTAAGCCCGAAAGATGTGGTGATTGCTATCAGTTATTCGCCGTATGCCAGTGAAGCCATGGAGTTAGTGCAGCTCGGCGCGCGTCGCGGTGCCCGGCAAATAGCCATTACCGACAGCCAGGTCAGCCCGCTTGCGGCCTTTAGCGATGTTTGCTTTGTGGTACGCGAGGCTCAGCTCGACGGCTTTCGTTCGCAGGTCGCCTCAATGTGTCTGGCGCAAACTATCGCAGTATCTCTGGCGATGAAAACCACCGTTTCTTGATACCTGCAAAAGGTTTGGAAAGTTTGGCTCAGAGCTGATTAAAACCTTCGTTACTGAGCCTGCACGTAATCTATTTATACTTCTAACGAAAATGCCTGGAGGAATCTCTCCATTGCCTGATGGGAATCTCCCGACGCCCAGGCTTCCATGCCGACAACGCCGCGATAACCCGTTTCATACAAGGCACGGGAAATAGCAGAATAGTTGATTTCTCCTGTTCCCGGCTCTTTACGTCCCGGCACGTCGGCCACCTGAATCTCGCCAATATATCGGGCCGACTCGCGGATTAGCCCAATCAGATTTCCTTCACCAATCTGCGCATGATAGAGATCCAAATTCATTTTTAGCCACGGGCTGTTAACCGCGGAAACAAGCGTCAGGGTATCCTGCACTTTGGCAAACGGCGTGCCGGGATGATCAACCCGCGTATTGAGGTTTTCGAGCAGGAATACTTTCTGATGTCGCTCACCCAGTTTTGCTATTGCGCTCAGTGTCTTATAGGCTTTAATCCACATTGCGCCGGTAATTTCCGCCACTGGCTTTATCGGTAATCCTTGCTCATTCAGGCCAGTGCCGTGCAGGTTAAGGCTCGGGCAGTCTAAACGCCTGGCGATTTCAATCGATATTTCCGCAGTTTCAAGCAGTTTTTCAATCTGATCATCGTCCAAAAGATTGCCGCTAATGTATCCCGTCATTGAGGTAAATTGCGCGCCGGTTGCTGCCAGCGCGCGGATATCTTTTTGAGTCCAGTCCCAAATCTCAACCGCAAATCCGGCTTCATGGATACGTTTGACGCGTTCGACAAAGGGCAGGTCCAGAAACACCATTTCTGCACACACGGCGAGTTGGAAAGGGGAATTGGCGCGGATAGACATGACGTTTTCCTCCATGTAAACCTTAAAAAAGCAGCCCGGAGGCTGCTTTATGCTTTAAAGCGATAGGTGTGTTTTTCGAATATTATTCTTTGTTGCGCGGATAAGCGTCGGAGTTGACCCAGGCGTGATCTTTCTCCCAGGTAAACTGCCATTTGCGTTCAGGGCCCGCCATCACGTTCAGATAATAGTTGTCGTAACCGGCAATGGTCGCCACTGGATGATAGCCGCGAGGCACCTGCACCACGTCGCGATCGTAAGGGGCCATGCACTCGTCAAGAGTGCGATCATCGGTATAAACTCGATGCAAAGCAAAGCCCTGCGGCGGATCAAAACGATGATAGTAGGTCTCTTCGAGATAGGTTTCCTTACCTGCAATCGGCGTATCATGCTTATGGCTCGGATACGAACTGCTGTCACCTTCGTCGGTATAAACTTCCACCACCAACAGGCTGTCGGCAGGTTTATCATCGGGCAAAATATTGTGCACCAGCCGCTTGTTTCGACCTTTGCCGCGATGCTCGACGCCAACGTCTTTCGGCGCGATCAGTCTTGATGGCAAATCGCCAAACCCCGGTGCGCTGCAAACGGCCAGCTCTAACGCGGACTCGGCTTTCACTTCAGACGTAGTATTGTGCGGCACATAAACCGACCAGGCCGGAATACGTTCGAACGGGCTCATGCGTTCGCCAATATGCTCAAAGGTTTCCGTCGGAGTGACCACGCTTGCCCGTCCCGATACCAGAACCAGGCAGCGTTCTTTATCATCCGCAGGCAGCGTCAAAGACTGCCCTTCTTTAAGCTGGTAAACGTCGAAACCAACATACTTCCAGCCCGCACTTTCTGGCGTAATATGCTGGATACGACCGTCTTGCGACGGTGCGTGCTTACTGAGCAAGCGGGTCATGTTCCTCTCCTTGTGTTAAAAATTTAACCCAATGTCGGCATGCTGAATTCGGCAACGGTTTGCTGACCACTTGGCCAGCGGGTGGTCACGGTTTTCATTCGTGTATAGAAACGAACGCCGTCTGGACCATGCACATTTAACGCGCCAAAGACTGAGCGTTTCCAGCCGCCGAACGAGTGGAAGGCGACCGGCACGGGAACGGGAATGTTGACACCGACCATTCCGGCTTCCACGTTCTGCACAAATTCTCGCGCATAGTGGCCGTTGGTGGTGAAAATCGCGCTGCCATTACCAAATTCATGGCCATTAACGGTGCGTAATGCCGATTCAAAATCTTTCTCACGCACGATCCCGAGCACCGGTCCGAAGATTTCTTCACGGTAGATTTTCATATCGGGAGTGACATTATCGAACAACGTACCGCCGACGTAGAATCCTTCAGGATGGCCGTCAACTTTGTAGTTACGACCATCGATAACCAGTTTTGCGCCTTCGGATACACCATGATCAATATAGCCGAGGACTTTTGTCTGATGGGCTTTAGAGATGACCGGCCCCATTTCGTTTTCATCTTTGCCGCGCAGATTACCAGGGCCGACGCGCAGTGCATTAACCAGTGGAGTCAGTTTAGCAATCAGTTTATCGGCGGTATCATCGCCTACTGCCACAACGATAGGCGGTGCCATACAGCGTTCACCGGCTGAGCCGAATGCTCCGCCCATAATAGCCTGAACGGTGGCATCAAGGTCGGCATCTGGCATGACGATGGCGTGGTTTTTAGCCGCACCAAATGCCTGAACGCGTTTGCCGTGGGCGCTGGCGGTGGCATAAATATGCTGAGCGACGGCAGAAGAGCCGACGAAGCTCACGCCCTGAATACGCTCATCGGTGGTCAACAGGCTGGCTGCTTCATTGCCGCAGTGAACCACGTTGAATACGCCGTCTGGCAAGCCTGCTTCTGTTAGCAACTCAGCTAAACGAATGGAGGCGGAAGGCGCCGGAGCAGGCGGTTTTAAGACAAAGGTGTTGCCGCAGGCCAGTGCCACCGGGAACATCCACATTGGAACCATTGCCGGGAAGTTGAACGGGGTAATGCCCGCGACGACGCCCAGCGGCTGCATTACCGAGAAGCTGTCAACGCCGGAACCGACATTGTTCGAGAATTCACCTTTTAACAGTTGCGGAATACCGCAGGCAAACTCGACCACTTCCAGACCACGGGTCAGCTCACCCAGCGCATCGGAAAATACCTTGCCATGTTCACTGACAATCAGCTCAGCAAGCTCGTCACGGTTCTTTTCGATCAATGCCTTAAATTCGAAAAGGATACGCGCACGGCGCAGTGGCGGAGTCTTGGACCAGGCCGGAAACGCATTGTGTGCATGCTCGATAGCCTGTCGCACTTCCTGCTCTGTGCTTTGTGTTACCTGGCGTATCACCTGACCGGTAGCCGGATTTGTTACCGGCAAAGTTTCTTTACTGCTGCTCGTGGTGCGCTGGCCGTTTATGAAATTCGCGATTATTTCCATCTTCTCTACCTTACCTCAGGACCGTGATGAGTTTGCAGGACCCTCTAAGGGCCGCCCGACTAAAATAACCTTATTACTTTGAACTAAATGTTTCAAATTAAATTTAATGGAATTTATGTTTCTGTGATCGCTGACAGGGTTTTGGGGAGTAAGAGAATGGGATGGTTCTATTTATTCAAAACCGATAAAAATTAACGGTTTGATTTAATTGGTTTAATTTTTTGTACGCACTTGTCTTGGGATCGCATACTTCTGATGCTGTTTTCAGAGGACATCTACGACCAAAAAAATATTTTTCATTTCATTTTTTCGGTATGAAAAGTTCATTTTGAATATTTAGATTGTCGGCGCATAAAGAATGAGTGAAGCATAAAGGTAAATATGCGCCGGATTATTTAGGCCTTGGCGCGTTCCAAAGTGATTTTTACCAGCAACATGCCGATAAACGCACAGCCTGCTGCCAGGAGAAATACGCTGCGATAACCAGCAAAGCTTGACAGGATTCCTGCGAGTGGCCCGGTGACTCCGTAGGCTAAATCCTGAAATGCCGAATAGCCACCGAGCGCCGTGCCTCTCGCCTCGGGAGGAACGCGTCGCACCACTTCGACGCCAAGCGAGGGGAAGATTAGCGAGCAACCGCAGCCGGTTAATGCCGCCCCGGCCAGCGCCATGAACGGGTTTACCGCCAGGCAGATCAGTAATAGCCCCGCGCATTCCACTAATAATGAATATTGCGCGGCTTTTATACCACCGAGTTTGTCAGGCAAATTACCCAATACCAGACGGACGGCAATGAAAGCAGCGCCAAAGGCGGTTAACGCAAAACCTGCATATGACCAGCCAAACTGATTAAAGAAGAGGGTGATAAAGACGCTGAGCACGGAAAATCCGATGCCCTGGAGCATAAGGCCCAGCCCCGGCCGCCAGATGCGCGTCCAAATAGTACTCAGCGGCTGTCGTTTACCCGTGTGTGCTTCTACCGGAGGAACGCCGCTGTCGAGCAGTAGCGCAATGGCCGGTAGCAACAGCATTAGCCCGGCGGTAGTCGCCATGCCAAAAGAATGATACAGCGCCAGCCCCAGCGGTGCGCCGACCGCCATTGCGCCGTAGGTTGCCATGCCGTTCCATGACATCACTTTGCCCGCCAAACCGTCGCCGGCAAGGCCCATGCCCCAGGTCAGATTGCCGGTAAGCAACAGGCTTTCGCCAATGCCCAGTAAAATTCGTCCTAAAATCAGCAGGCTAAAAGCCAGATAAACTGAGTCAGAAGAAATAAGTGCAGCCGCCAGCGTGGCAACGCCCGAGGCAACACAGCAGGCCATGCCTGAAAAGGCGGTGCGCCGTGCGCCGTGATTATCTGCCAGACGGCCAGCAGTGCTTCGCGTTAACAAGGTGGTAATAAACTGTGCGCCAATGGCGACCCCGACTAATACGTCGCCAAGACCCAGTTGCTGGTGGACATAAAGAGGCAGAATACCGAGTGGTAATCCGATGGAAAGATAGGCGATAAACATCGCAATACTGATACGTAATAGAAGGCGTCGTGGATGCTGCTCCTGAATTAATGTACTCATCGGCAATTACCGTAATGGTTAATGAATGAAAAAATCGTTGAAAGGTAAGTATAGGAAATGTGACATAGAACACATAAAAACGCAGACCTGGCTCGGTAAAAAGTCAGGTCTGCGTGGCTGGGGCAGATTAATGTTTACCGGCAGGGCGGTAAGTGCGCCAGTAATTAATCAGCGTCAGATAACGCTGTTTCACATCGTTAATCAGCTGCTCATCGTTAAGCTTGTTTGCCAGCCATTGGCGCGAAGATTCACCAAAAATGGTACGCCCGACGGCAAAGCCTTTAACCCAGGGAATATCCGCGGCGGCGGCAAAGCCAGTTTTCAACGTCTCTTCCGGCGCATCAAGGCCGAGTATCAAAATACCGCGACACTGTGGATCGTTGTTGTCAATCAGCTGGCTAATGGCTTTCCAGCTTTCAACGCCCTGAGCCGGGAGTTTCCACCAATCGGGCTGAATGCCCAGCGAATAGAAGCGCTCGACGGTTTGCGCGTAGTATTTTTCATCTTGATCCGGATTATCGGCCGGCAAAATAATTTCCAGCAGCAACTCGTGGCCCGTTTTGCAGCATGCCTGATAAACTTCCCGTGCGAGCGCTTCCTGCTCTTCTTTCAACGCCGCGTTATCCTGCGGGTGATAGAAAATCAGGCACTTAACCACGTGCTCCAGCGGCCAGTCAATCAGCTGAGAGCCAATGTTGCCGTGCTCAAGACGCAGCGGCCGCGAGCTAGGCAGCTCAATCGGGCGACCAATCCACCAGCCTTCACCGGTGATGGCGTTCAGCGCATTCTGACCAAAAGTCGTATCGGCAAGAATACCGCTGTTATCGTGCAGTCCAGCCTCTTTAGCCGCCTGCTTTGCCCCTTCAAGCAATAGCAGTTTCAGACGTGGGATCTCGTTAATATTTGCTCCCACTTCCTGTGCCATATCCACTAGCTGTTTACGGTGGTCAAAGGCGAAAATACACAGCTCAGGCCACTGTTGTTTACGTGTGGTGACGCGATGCAGGTGATTCAGTCGAGCATCTTTATCAGGCTGCGGCACAGATTTGTCACGCAACAGATAATCATCTAATTCAAGCTTGGTCGGCATGGCTGGCGCGCAGCCGTGACGTGAAACCACCAGCGCGCCACAGGCATTAGCATAGCGGCAAGCCTGCTCCCAACCCTCGTCATTCAGGTAACCGCGCAGCAGGCCTGACATAAAGGCATCCCCTGCGCCGAGCACGTTCAGCACTTCGACTCTTACGCCAGTTTGCAGTTTAATTTCATCCCACGAAGCCGGGATCTGCTGTTCGAATACTGAACAGCCCAGCGCGCCGCGTTTACACACCAGCGTCGCGTCAGTTAATTCACGCACGCGCTTGAGCGCCGTCAATGTATCAGTGCTGCCACCGGCAATATGAAACTCTTCTTCCGTACCGACGATGAGATCGAAATGATGCAACACTTCCTGAATTTCACTGGTGACCTTTTCGGATGAAACGAATCGTGTTTCGCCGTCACCTATTGAAGTCAGTCCCCACAGAACTGGACGATAATCGATATCCAGAGCGCGACGCAGCCCGTGTTTTTTAGCAAAGTTTAGCGCGGTTAACACTGCCTGGCGGGTATGTGGATGAGACAGGTGTGTGCCGGTAATGGCCAGCGCACGTGAAGACGCGATGTAGTCTTCGTTAATATCATCCGGGGTAAGCGCCATATCAGCACAGTTATCGCGATAGAAGATCAGCGGGAAAGTGTCCTGATCTTTAATTCCCAACAGCACAAGACCGGTAAGTCGATCTTTATCGGTGATGAGATATTGCGTATCCACGCCGACGCGAGTGAGTTCTTCGCGCAGGAAGCGGCCCATATGTTCATCACCGACGCGTGCCAGCATCCCAGAGCGTAGCCCCTGAATAGCCGTGCCGTAAGCCACATTGCCTGACGATCCACCCAGGTATTTGGCAAAGGTGCCCACGTCTTCAAGACGCGCACCAATTTGCTGACCGTAGAGATCGACGGCAATACGTCCCAAACAGATAACATCCAGTTTCTTTTGTGTGTTGTTCATTGATCCTATCCTCAACCCATGCTGATTGGCCTTTAAAGTATATTAAGGATTAATAATTTCATTTTCAATAAAAATGAAATTTTATAATGCATTGTTTTTATGATTCAGCTCACAGATCATCGAATTAAAGCCGTTTTTAAATGATATGAAATTATTTAATTATTTGATAAATATGACAATAAAAATGGAATTGTGACGTAGTAAGCAAAATGAAATGAAATTTCCTTTTTTGGTAATTTAAATCCATTTTAGTGAGGTGACTGCCATCGTCTGCCAACGAAAAAGCCTGAATCCTCATTAAAAGAATTCAGGCTTTCCAGAAAAAAGAATAATAAAAACCACAAAGAATCAGTAAAAAGTCAGCAAAGAAAGCTATTTGATACTGTTGCTCAGGCTATTGATAACGTTAGCGTTAATGGGATCAACATCTTCCTCGATATCGCGACCATAGAATTTTCTCAGGGCGATAGCTCCGATTCTTTCCAGAGGGACATTGGCGGTTTCAGGGACAAAGCGCCAGGTAAAGATAAACATCAACAGCGAGAAACCAGAGAACAGCAGCAGCGGGAAGCCCCCGTGGAAAACTTCTTGCAGGTAAGGATTGCTATTCATGATTGGGAAAGTCGTGCTGACCCCAAAGTTGGCGAACGACAGTGAACACACTGAGATACCCACGCAAACGGAGCGAATTTCCATCGGGAAAATTTCGCCCAGTACCGTCCAGATAACCTGACCCCAGGTAATGCCAAACAGGAACATAAAGGCGAACAGGCCCAGCACGGAATAGATGCCCGGCAAGCGCAGGTAAAATGTGGTAAATGAGTAGGCCAGGCAAAGCGTTGAGGCCAGCGCGCCCCACAGCAGCAGCTTGCGACGGCCAATTTTATCCAGCACGCTCATGCCGACAATAACCCCAAGAAACTGCGCCAGCGCCAGAACAAAAGCCATAAACAGGGCAGTATTGTTATCGCTGGTGATATTTTTCATCAGCGTCGGCCCGAAGTACTGAATGACGTTCACGCCGCTAAGTTGATTACCTACCGCCAGACCAATGCCAATAATCAACAGAGGTATGGTTTTCTTATTTAATCTTAATTTGCCTTTAAGATTATTGGGATCAACCTTGATCGTGTCTTTAATTTCTTTGAAAACGGTCTTGGCATGCTCCGGATTAGAGATTTTTCCAAGCGTGGTCAGCGCCTCATTGTCACGCCCCTTGAAAACGCTCCAGCGAGGGGATTCCGGGATAAAGGCGATAAATACCAGCAATGCGACGCAGGGCACCAGCGCGGAAGAGAGGATATAGCGCCAACCTGTTTCAACTAACACCGAAGAGGTCATTGATTTGCTGATAAAGAAATTAGTCAGCATCACGACGCTTTGCCCGCCGACACAGCAAATAGAGTAAAGCGCGGTGGTTCTGCCCCGATATCTCGAAGGAGAAAGTTCAGCCAGATAGATAGGGGATATGACGCAAGCCAAACCAATCGCGAAGCCGCCGACCAGTCTGAAAAGAATAAAAGCGGTGAAGTTATGCGCTAAAGCGGTACCGATAATTGACGCGGCAAAAATGAGTGCCGTGACGCACAAAGAGCGTTTTCTGCCAAAATGATCGCAGATTTTAGGCGCTATCAGGCAGCCTGCAAGGCTTGATACCATAATACAGGACACTGCCCAGCCCGTTTCAGCCGGTGTCAGGTGGAAATAACTGCTTAAGGGTTCAATCGCCCCTGAAATGATTGAACTGTCGTATCCCATCAGTAAACCACCGAAGGCAGCGACGGTACAACAGAGCATCAGGTAAACCAGATTGTAGTGAGTCTTGGTTATCGCCATTTTCCCTCCCTTTTCACGTTCACGCCCGATTTGCTCACTGGGTGATGAAAGTTTTCTGTCAGATTGATGAAATGTTTCACTAAATTATTTTTGAAATAAAAATTCTCAAATGAATATTAGTGAATGAACTATTTCATTAATGTGAGGAGGCCTACAAAATATAAAAGAAACTAAAGATTATATTTAATGATCTAGTTATATGTTAATTAAGACTTTTATCTTAAATTCCATGATTTTTAGATTGAGTTTTGTGACGAGGTCGTGATTTCTATAATGGAAGCTAAAAGTTCACTAGCGCACAAGTCGCTAAACCTACAGTAATCCAAAACAGCGTGGTTAAAACTATTACACCTACCCAAATGTTACCGTTGTATAACAGCATCATGATCACCTTAACTTGTTGAAAGAATTATAATAAGCAGGGATCCTACAACCGTATTTTTGATGGCGCATTAACATTGCCCTTAAAATAAGGAGGAATCAGTTTATTGAGAAATTTTAATGGAAGGAGGGGATTTCAAATCGAAGCCTAATGTCATAAATAGCCGGGTAAACGTATGATTGATATTGCACAATTGAATCTGTTATAACGAAAACTTAATCCCTCTTAATATCACCCATTTTATGATTGTCAGACCCCATCAGCATTGGTTTAGAAGACTCTTTGACTGGCACGGCTCCGTGCTTTCCGAAATATTGTTTCGATTAAGCCTCAATTTGGGCATGTCCATCGTGGCAATTATCTGTTTTCAGTGGTACGAAGACTTTGGCGTTAAGCTGACACTGGCCCCATTCAGCCTGTTGGGCGTGGCGATTGCTATTTTTCTTGGCTTTCGTAATAGCGTTAGCTATGCGCGTTTTACAGAGGCGCGAGTACTGTGGGGAACGCTGCTGATTGTAAATCGCTCATTGCTGCGTCAGGTAAAAAGCATCTTTCTGGAACGCCCGGAGTTGGCGCGCGAGTTCACCGCACTGCTGCTGGCATTCACCTATTCTCTCAAGCATTTATTGCGTGGCACATCGACACGAGATGACTTACGCCGCCTGCTGCCGAACCACGACGTCTCAATGCTGGAAAAAAGCGCCTCGCCGTGTAATCGCATTGTATTAATGATTGGGCAGTGGCTGGGAGAGAAGCGTCAGGCGGGTGAGATTTCAGATATTCTATTTCAGAGTATTGATGAGAATATTAATAAGCTGGCGGCTATTCAGGCAGGCTGCGAACGTATTTCCAATACGCCTATCCCTTTTGCCTATAGCCTGATTGTGCATCGCACGGTTTATTTGTTCTGCACACTGCTGCCTTTCGCGCTGGTGCCTGATTTGCATTACATGACGCCGCTGGTCTCGGTATTTATTTCCTACACTTTTATTTCGCTGGATGCGTTAGCCGAGGAGTTGGAAGATCCGTTTGGTACTGCGCCTAATGACCTCCCTTTGAATGCGATGTGTAACGCTATCGAGATCAATCTGCTGGAAATGAATAACGAATCACCGCTGCCCGCTAAGCTAATGCCTGATGAAAAGTTTCAGCTGCAATAGGGTCGGGCAGTTTTCACAAACCTGCCTGCTTCCTTTCGATCTGAGGAAAGGCGTCTATACTTAGTGCTGTGTTAAACAAGACCTAGAGGAAATTATGGCGACTATTCATAAGTATGGACAGGCTCACTGGGAAGGCGATATCAAGAAAGGCAAAGGGACCATTACGACAGAAAGTGGTGCTTTGAAAGAACAGCCTTATGGTTTTAACACCCGTTTTGAGGGGAAAGTCGGCTCTAACCCTGAAGAGTTGATTGGCGCTGCACACGCGGCCTGTTTCTCGATGGCACTTTCCTTAATCCTTGGGGAAGAAGGATTCACTCCTGAAGGCATTGATACCAAGGCCACCGTTTCACTGGATAAAGTCGATGGCGGTTTTGCTATTACGGCAATCAAGCTGGACAGCTCGGTTAAACTCCCGGGTATTTCGACAGACAAGTTTGATACGCTGATCAAAAAGGCGAAAGAAGGTTGTCCGGTGTCGAAGTTGCTCAAAGCTGAAATCACCCTTGAGTACAAACTTCACAATTAACGCTTATTTAGTCATGTCTGGTTGGTGAATAAGTTCTGAGTTAACTCATTCATTAATAACTTATTCACTATTAACCCATTCATTAATTAGTAAATAAGCCGTTGCAGGCCACTGAGCGATCAGTGGCTTTGTTTTTTTATCCTTTACCCCTTATCCCTTAAATTCTTCATCTCCCGTTTCATCTTCCATGATAAACCGCCTTTTATGATCGCCAGGCAGATGCTTTACACTGTCATAACGACCAAACAGCTTATAGCGGTTTAAGGCAATAAGATTATATCCGGCGTCTCGCAGGCGCAGCGGAAAATAGCGCAGCACGGCTAAGGCTCGCCAAGGCCACGGCAGAAATGACATCACCCGAATAATCGCCTCGGAGCGTTTATAAACTTTCCCGTTGTCGATAAGCACAATAGTGTTGATATTCTCTGGCGATAAACCTGCCCATTTTGACAGCGTTTCCCCTGCACCAGATTGCACCGCGGCCAGTCGCACGGCGTGTTTCTTATCATTTTTTATTAGAAAGTTAACCCAGCCGTTGCACAGCCGACAAACTCCGTCGTAGATTACCGCGCGCTCTCCTGAGCGAATAAAAGGAGGGCGATTATGGTGATTCATTGGCTTTGCAACGATAGCGGATCTTCTTCCTGCATCCGCGTTTTTTCAGGCCGAGGATATTTCCAAAGCCAACGGCCGCTGGCCATGCGCCAATAGAAGAATGCGCCACGGACAATCCAGTCGAGGAACATTCCCAGCCAAACGCCGACCACGCCAAACCCTAGCACCACGCCCATGGTGTATCCCGCAACGATACGGCACCCCCACATTCCCAGCATTGATACCCACATGGTGAATCTTGCATCGCGCGCGCCTTTTAAGCCCGCAGGCAGCACCCATGAGGCGGCCCAGAAGGGGATAAAGGCGGCATTCAGCCAGATAAGGATTTTAACCACGTGGATCACGTCTTCTTCGCGGGTATAAAACGAAGCCAGCAATCCTGCCAGAGGCACTGATAGCAGCGCCAGCAGGCAAATGCCCAGAGCCGACAGCCAATAAATATGGCGCAGCTGGAACTCTGACTGACCAATTTCGCCTTTGCCCAAACTGGTACCAACAATAATGGTCGCGGAAGATCCGAGGGCGTTACCGGGCAGGTTAATTAATGATGCAATAGAAAAGGCGATGAAGTTACCGGCAATCACATTGGTGCCCATTCCGGCAACAAATACCTGGGTGAGCAGCTTGCCGCCGTTAAACAGCACGGATTCGATACTGGCTGGAACGCCGATGCCCAGCACCTCCATTAAGATGCTGGTATTTATGCGAGTAAAATAGCTGTTTAAGGAAATCTTCAGCGCCGGGTTAAAGCCGATAGCCAGCACATATAACACTGCCAGCGCGCCGATATAACGGGAAATAGTCAAACCGAGTCCAGCGCCGACAAATCCCAGACCTTTCCAGGAAAAGCAGCCATAAATCAGCACCGTAGTAATAACAATATTGAGAATATTCATCCCGCCATTAATTAGCATCGGAATTTTAGTATTGCCAGCTCCACGCAATGCGCCACAGCCAATCAGAGCAAATGCCGCCGCCGGATAACTCCACACAGAAACGCGTAAATAACTCAGTGCCAGTAATTTAACTTCAGGCGCCGCATTGCCGGCAATCATATTAATAATGCCCTGGCCGAAGAATTCGATAATTAGCGCCAGTATCACCGCAAACAGCGTCATGATAATAAGCGACTGGCGCGCTGCATCACGGGCGCGCTCATGATTGAGCTTGCCGAGGCTAAAAGCGACCACCACCGTAGTGCCAAGATCGATAGCGGCGAAGAACGAGATCACCACAATATTAAAACTGTCTGCTAAACCGACTCCGGCCATCGCCTCTTTACCTAACCAACTGACAAGAAAGGTACTGAGCACGCCCATCAGCAGGACACAGGCATTCTCGAAGAAAATGGGCACTGCTAGCGGGGTGATTTCACGCCAGAACAAAGTCTTATAGGAATGCCGTTTTGGATACCAGGGAGTACGCTTGATAGCGTTGAGCACGGAAGCTCTGAGGTTTTGCAAAATAATTCCAGCTTTTATAAAAAGTGAATTTCACTAAATAAGCATGATTAAAGAATAAGAATTATGCAAAGTCTTTTTGTGCCAGAATTAAAAAAATTAAACCGTTATTTCAAATCAAGTGAATAAGCTTGCAACCGGGATAAAAAACGTTGATTCATGGACTAGTTGAAAATGCATTTCTTGGCGCTTTCTGACTGGGCCAAGTTTAGCGATGATGGCTGCCATCAAGGGTCACGAGAGTTTTCTCGCGAACTCTACCCCTCAACATTGCTATTGAAAGGATAAGTTATGACTCAGCGTGTGGACTACTACCATCTTTCTGCGGATTTAACTAAAAAGTATCTCGATTTCAGCCAGACCGTGGGCAAAAATCCGCTGGCCAGGGAATTTAAACAACTCGTAGACATCCGCGTTTCTCAAATTAACGGCTGCGCTTTTTGTCTCGATATGCACGTCAAAGAGGCGAAAATCAACGGCGAACGTGAGCTACGCCTGCATCACATCGCTATCTGGCATGAGTCTCATTTATTCACCCCACGTGAACGGGCGGCATTATTGTGGGCTGAGGCGTTGACCAAGTTAGAACCGCACGGCGTGTCGGATGAGATATACGATCGCGTGCGCACTCATCTTTCCGAACAGGAAATCTCTGACCTGAGTTTCCTGATTGTGGCAATTAATGGCTGGAATCGGATAAGTGTAGGATTTCGCGTTAAACCCGGTTCGGCTGATGCAGCTTACGGACTGGATAAAGCGGGATTAAACTGATTTTCACAGCAGGGCGAGGATGCGTTTGCCTATTTCCTCGGCCTGCTGCTGTGATTGAATATTCGTAAAACCAATCAACAAACCTTTCTCACCTTCGGCGTGGCTGCTCCAGCTTGAAAGGGCGTGAGTATAAAGCCCGTTTTTTCGCATCTTTTCTGCAACGGCCATGTCATCTTGTTGGCCGCTTAGCCGCAGTACCAGATGCATACCGCCTGGTTGCGGATCAATCTGCAAATGCTGACCCAGTATCTTCTCTAGGCCGGTCGCTGCCATGTCTCGCCGTTCGGCATACAGTTTGCGCATGCGATGAATATGGCGCGAAAAGTGCCCTTCAAGCATAAAGTCGCTCACGATGGATTGCGTCATTTCAGCCATTCCTTCGAAAAAGCCGAGAGAAGCTTGCTCAAAACGGGCAACCTGTTTTTCCGGTACGACTAAATAACCCAGGCGGATCCCCGGAAACAGAACCTTGCTGAAGGTGCCGCAATAAAGGACTCTTCCCGTGTTATCCAGACTTTTCAGAGCCGGCAACGGGCGGCTGACATAGCGATATTCGCCGTCATAATCGTCTTCAATAATCCATGCCTGCTGAGCCGTGGCCCATTCCAACAGGGCCAGGCGACGCGACAAAGAGAGCGTAACGCACAGCGGGCTTTGATGAGCAGGGGTGACAATGGCCGCGCGCGCGTTCGGCTCCAGCGTGATCCCTTTTTCAACGTTAATGCCTTCGCCATCAACCGGCACAGGAATCTGCACCAGCTGTGCATTGTGCAGCAGCTCGCGGGTGAGCGGGAAACCCGGATCCTCAACCCACACGCGGTCATCACGCTGTAAAAGTGTATGGATAATCAGCTGGAGCGTGCCGCGATAGCCTGAGGTAATAAACACCTGCTCACCGGTGCAAGCAATGCCACGCGACATATGTAAATAGGCCGCTATCGCATTACGCAGCGCGGGCAGGCCAAAAAGGCTGGGATATTTCATATCATTCGGCTGCATTGCACGCAGATAACGCGCGCCGAGTCGGGCCCAGATTTTTCGCGGGAAGGCATCCAGCGCAGGCAGTCCCATCTGTAACGGCATGATTTCACTCGGGTGCATACCGTTCAGAGATTCTGGCGCGGTCAACGGTATTTTCTGGGGCGCGGGCTGCGTGTGCAGGCCAGATGCGACGCGTGTTCCGGCCTGACCGCGTGACTGAACATAGCCTTCCGCCGCCAACAGGGAATAGGCTGACTCGATAGTCCCACGGGCTAATCCCAACTCTTTTGCCAGCTGACGCGCCGAGGGCAGTCGATCTTCTGGTTTAAGCACGTTCTCGGCAATCAAGGTTCTGACACGATGATAAATCTGCTGATAAAACGGCTGTTCGCTGCCGTGATCCACACTCAGCAACGTTTTGTTGCCTGCTTTGATCATGTTCGACTCCGGGCAAAAGTGTGCTCACACAGAAAATCAATAAACACCCGCAGCCTCGGCGTCATATAGCCGCCGGAGGGCCAGAGAATGTTAAATGCTGCGCTATGAGATAGATAATTGTGCAGGATTTTTTGCAGTTTTCCAGAGGCCAGTGCATCGCGCACCGCAAATTCTGGCAGGCAGGTAATGCCGCAGCCCTGCTGAGCAAAATAAACCTGTGCCTCGAGATTATTACACACCATTGAAAGCGGAAGATTAACCGGCAGCGCAGCAGTGAGCGGCCAGGGTTCAATTTTCCCGCTGCGACTAAAACGGTAATGCAAACAGCGATGTTGCGCCAGTTCGCTGGGATTATGCGGAGTACCGTGTTGAGCCAAATATTCCGGTGAGGCAACCACAAATTTAGTGTAATCACCGAGCTTGCGCAGATTGAGCCGCGAATCTGTCATCTCACCCGTGCGGATCACCGCGTCGAAACCTTCCTCTATGACATCGACCATTTTGTCGGTGAAGTTAAGTTCCAATTCAATCTGTGGATAGTGGTGCATAAATTCGCTTAATACAGGCTGCATTAAGGAACCCACCATCGGCAGGCTGATGCGCAATCTTCCCTGCGGAAACTGCGCCGTCAGACTCAGTTCCTGCTCTGCGGCCTCAAATTCGGCAAGGATTCGTCTGCTTCGTTCAAGAAACAGCATGCCCTCGGCGGTCAAGGTCAGACTACGGGTGCTGCGATGAAACAGACGCACATTAAGCCTGCTTTCCAAACGCGAAATACTTTTGCCAATTGCCGAGGCAGAAACTCCCAAAGTACCCCCTGCGGCCACAAAGCTGCCCGTTTCGGCTACCTGAACAAAGACATTGAGATTACTGAGACTATCCATGAGTGTTCTCCGATTACGGACATAAAGTTCCGTAGATAAGAGAAATTTACCCCACTTTTTCCGTAACCGCTAAGGATCTATTTTGGTTCAATCTTTCTACTTATTGGGAAAATATCATGTCGAACGGTTTATCAGACAATGGTTTATCTAACAGTTTTTTATCAAAAAGCAGGCAGGCCGCAAGCCACGGCTTTGAAGAAACATCTTTCGCTGCTGTCGACGAGGTCATTCGTCGGGCGCTGAGCGAAAAACGTCTTGTGGGGGCTGTAGTAATGGTGGCCTGGCAGGGAGAAACCGTTTATCTCGAGGCTGCCGGATTAGCCGACAGAGAGCTGGCGCGGCCCATGGTTCCCGATACCTTATTTCGTCTGGCGTCGGTTTCTAAGCCCATCGTTTCGGCCGCGGCGATGGCATTGATTCAGCAAGGGCGTTTAACGTTGGATCAGCCGATAAATTCGCTGCTGGCAGATTTTCACCCACGATTACCCAACGGCGACAGGGCGACCCTTACCGTGCGTCAGTTATTGAGTCATACCTCGGGGCTGAGTTATCGCTTTTTGGAAACAGACGAGCAGGGAGCTTACGCGCGTGCCGGAGTCTCTGATGGCATGGATGACGCGACACATTCGTTGGCTGAAAACCTGCGTCGTCTGGCTACTGTGCCGCTGTTATTTACTCCCGGAACCGCATGGTGCTATTCGCTGGCCGTTGATGTTTTAGGTGCGGTGATTGAGCAAGTCTGTGGGCAGCGCCTGGACCAGGCAGTGAAAACGTTGATAACCGATCCTTTAGCCATGAATGACAGCGGATTTTACACCGAACAGCCTGAGAGGCTGGCGACACCTTATGTTAACGACATGCCGGAGCCGCACAGGCTTGCAGAAAACGAGTGCGTTTCACCGTTTGAGGGAGAGGCGGTGGGAATACATTTTTCACCGAACCGAGCGTTTAATCCTGCCGCTTTTCCTTCCGCCGGGGCAGGAATGGTCGGTAGCGCGCCCGATATGCTGCGTTTTTTAGAAACTTTACGAAAAGGTGGAGGTTCACTAATTTCACCGGAGTTGATTAAAGAAATGGGGCGCGACCAGACTTCGGGGGCTGAATTGCCGGAACAGCCCGGTTACGGCTTTGGATTAGGATTCTCGGTATTGCGCAATCCTGCTGCCGCAACTTCGCCAGAGTCAGTGGGAACCTGGCGCTGGGGTGGAGCTTATGGACATTCCTGGTTTGTTGACCCTCAACAACAGCTTAGCGTTGTTGCATTGACCAACACCTTGTATGAGGGAATGTCAGGCGCGTTTGTTAATGAACTGCGCGATGCCGTTTACGCCAGTGTTTCCAATAGTTCTAATAATTCCATTGGTTCTAATAACTCCAATAGTTCCAATAATGCCGGCAATGCTAAGGATGCCGTATTATGAAAGGTGAAACTACGCTGCCTGTCGCCGGTTTACTGGCGCTGGCGATGACTGGATTTATCGCCATTATGACGGAAACGCTGCCCGCCGGGCTGTTGCTACAAATCAGTCAGGATATGGGCGTCTCGTCATCAATGGCCGGGCAGTGGGTTACTGCCTATGCCTTAGGGTCGCTCTTGGCCGCAATTCCCTTAACGATTGCCACCCGTGGATGGATGAGACGCAAAGCGCTGCTAACCTCGGTAATCGGTTTTTTACTGTTTAATACGCTGAGTGCTTTCTCAAAAGACTACACGCTGACACTGGTTGCACGCTTTTTTGCGGGTGCCGCAGCAGGATTAGCATGGGGATTGATAGCCGGTTATGCACGCAGAATGGTGGTTCCGGCGTTGCAAGGGCGCGCAATGACGCTGGCGATGATAGGCACGCCGGTAGCATTAGCGCTGGGTGTTCCTGTCGGAACCTGGTTCGGCACATTGGTGGGGTGGCGCAGCATCTTTATGATTATGTCGGCGCTGACGTTGCTACTGATTGGCTGGATCTTGTTAAACGTGCCCAATTTTCCGGGTGAATCGCGACAGAAATCGCTTTCTCTTTATCAGGTATGGCGGCTACCGGGGATTCGGCCGATATTATGGGTTATTTTTGCCTGGGTCACCGCCCACAATATTCTCTATACCTATATTGTGCCGTTTTTAGCCACTTATGGGCTGGAAACGCAGGTTGACCGCGTTTTGCTGATATTTGGCGTCAGCGCGTTGTTAGGGATAGCACTGACAGGATGGCTGGTAGATAGCTGGTTACGAAAAACGGTATTAGCCAGTTTGCTTTTATTTGCCTTAATCAACGTAGCCTTTGTCTTTTTCACCTCCTCATCTACCGTGTTGTACAGCGGAATATTTATCTGGGGGCTGACTTTTGGCGGCGCGGCAACGTTATTGCAAACTGCCTCGGCAGACGCTGCCGGAGAGAGTACCGACGTGGCGCAGTCTATGGTGGTGGTAGCATGGAATCTGGCCATCGCTGCTGGCGGCATTATCGGGGGCGTATTACTGGAAGACAAAGGTGCCGTTTCATTTCCCTGGGCGATGTTATTGCTGTTATTTGCCGGCCTGCTGGTGGTGTTTATGGCGAAAGAAAAGGGATTTAAATCAGGGCCTCGCCACTCAGAGAGGGCGAATTAATCAGGCTATTATTCATCTTCTGAATGGCAGGCAAGTTGTCTTATCCGGCTGGCTGCATGCGTGCGGCTAGTCGAAACTTTAGTCGCCTTATGGGGATCGCCCGCCACAAATTCCAGAGTCGGTGAGTAATAGAAAGGCAGCCAGCCGCCGTAGCCGTTTTCCCATTCCCATCGGACTGGACATGGCCACAGAATATCCTGGTACAGAATGTAGTAGGTCCAACGTCCATGCGGACGGCGTGGTTTACTTTCACTCATAGGTACGGCAATCGCTCATCGGTCCACATTGTTTATCAGGGTCAGCATCAATAGGGTCAGCATCAATAGAGTCAACATCAATACGGTCAAAAACGGTCTGAAAAAAGATAATTAATTCTCCCTATTTTCTCTCTCACAGCATCAGGTTTCAACCTATTAACAGAATAGGTTGAAAATTATACAGAGGGTGATTGTTGAGATGATGTGTGGCGAATGGATATCAATAATGAGAGATGTAGCTTAGTTTTGCACTGCAAAATCATTCAGCAGGCTTATGAATTGATAAGTGGTACTGCGCAAGCGTAGCAAATCGCAGTCGAGGCTATTGCCGGGCTGTGCATCAATCAATTTCTGTTCAAGTGTTACACAAAGATGCTGGCCAGCCTCAAACTGCGCCAGG
The DNA here is from genome assembly GCA_963747655.1 of uncultured Gammaproteobacteria bacterium. Classification (GTDB taxonomy): domain Bacteria; phylum Pseudomonadota; class Gammaproteobacteria; order Enterobacterales; family Enterobacteriaceae; genus Rouxiella. The sequence goes on from CAVVFS010000004.1 coordinate 89,253, forward strand.
GCAAAATTACCTTTGAGTCGATGAATACGACTTTTAAGCTCACCGCTTTCTCCTGCTTCCCATGCTTGCTGGATTAAGCTCGAATCTTGCTCGCTGCTCTTAATCAACTCGCTGATAAGTTGAGAAATAATATCGGAATTCCCGGCAGAAAGAGCTTCAATCTCTTTGAAATCAATTTGGCGATTTTGCAGCATATTTTGCAGACATTGCGCGAGATCCTGCTGGGTAAGTGGCTTGGTCAAATGCCCGTCCATGCCGGCCTGAAGGCATTTTCTTTCCTCATCTGAGAATGCATTGGCGGTGCAGCCAATCACCAGCCGATGCTCGCGATTTGTGGATTCCAGCAAGCGCAGTTGGGTCGCAAACTGATAGCCGGACAATTGTGGCATCTGACAATCAGTGAAAATAATGTCAACCGGTGGGTCCACTTGCTGCAAACGTTCAAGCGCATCTATGGCGTTAGCAAAAGGGGTAACGTGGTGCCCCAAAGCAGAAAGTTGCATCTCCATAACCAGCAAATTGGCAGCAAGATCGTCGATAATCCACACGCGGTAAGACGGGGTAGGAATGGCCGGTATCAAGGTCGGGATTGTTGGATGCTTGACCAAAACCGGTTTCGCAGGAAGTGTGATGGTAAAAGTGGAACCTTTTCCATGCTGTGATTCAATCTCCATATTGCCCCCCATCAGGCTGACTAACTGATGACAAATAGTCAGGCCAAGTCCGGTGCTGTCAGGCGTTGAGGCAGACAATTGGTGATACGGTTTAAAAATTCCGGGCAGTAGCGAAGCTTCAATACCTATACCGGTGTCACTGATACTGATGATTATTTGCTGATTTTTTTCTTTATCGGCCGTTTTGGACACTTTCGCGTTGAGGCGAATACTCCCGGACAGCGTGTACTTCACCGCATTGCTGAGTAAATTATTGAGGATCTGCGTGGTCTTACCCTCATCTAAAAGGAAATATTGCCCATTCAACGTTTCAATATCTCTTTCCAGACGCAGCCCTTTCTTTTCAGCAAGAGTCTGATAACTGTTCACGCTGGTTTCTAATAAATCATAAAGCGCGACTGCGGTGGGTTTGAGGAGCATCTCACCAGCTTCGATTTTAGATAAATCGAGAATATCACCTACGATGCGCAACAGTCCGCGCGAGGCGTGATAAGCCAAAGCAATCGGCGATTGTGGCAAGGGATTGCGCTGACTTTCCATCTCCAGCACCCCCATAATGACGTTCATGGGCGAGCGAATTTCATGACTCATTCGCGCCAGAAACTCGCTTTTCTCATGGCTGAATGCCTGCGCCTGGCCTAGCGCCTGTGCCAGTTGTTGCTCCAGCAAAATGCGTTCAGTAATGTCGTACCAGCCAATAACCAGTCCCTGTGGCTGCATTGCAGTGTTGCTATAAGGCGTTATCCAACCCGTGATGCTGTGCGGCTGTTGCTGCAAGGTAAAGTTTGCCTCAAAAAAATGCGCATGCGTGCTCAGACTTGCCTGTACCAGCCCGGGGGTTTCCAGCGCGGGAGAAGAGAAAAATTGCTGATTCAGTTTTTCAACCGTGATGCCAACAATCTCCAGCTGGCAGGTTTGCAGACTTTTGCTCAATGCCTGATTCACATGAGTGATTATCCCGGCGGTATTACATACCAAAACGGGTGTTGAAAGACTGTTGAGTAAGGTTTCCCAAAACTTGACTCCGTCTTTCAGTTGACGCTCTATCTGGCGGCGTTTAAAAATTTGTCCGATCAGAAAAATGATCAAAAAGAGAGACAGTACGCCGATAATCACTGCTGCCGTATCAAGGTTACGGTGATTCTGCTTAAGCTGCGGCACGATATTCATTAGTGTCAGCACGGTAAAATTGCGGCTTAAAAGCCTGGTAAGCTCCTCTTGCGGCAAGTGTTGAATGGCGTTATTGAGTGCTGTCAACGTGGCCGGATCGTTGTCACGTAAACGCAGGCGAGTTTGAGTGACCAAAGTATCAAAATTATTTACCCGCAGCTGGCCCGGAAATATGTTTTCACTCAGCACATCAGCCGCAGTTTGTCGGCAAAATACCGCCTCTGCGGCACCGGCTTTGAGCAATGTTATTGCTTCGCCCAGTGAAGGGGTAAAAATGAGTGTTAAATGGGGATAGCGCTGCTTCAAAGCCTCAATCGGGGCATCATTAACCACCACAATACGTTTATCTTTCAGCTTGTTGAGGTCATCCTCGATTACCGAATTGCGATCCGCCAGTGTAAGTATTCGCCAGTGGGTGCGAAACAGCGGCAGGGTGTCAACTTCACCCGAGAATAAACTCGTGGCTGCGTCTTCAGTAAAGAAGGCATCAACCGTGTGGTTATCCAGCAGCGTATTTTTAACTGCGTTTTCTGGAATGGCCTTAGGGGAAAGCTGAAACGGATTTACGCCAAGCTGTTTATTGAGCATTGAAATTAGCGCGGGTTGAATATCATCATTTTGGATTTGGGTATTAATTTCGCTGTAGCGCGGGCTGACGCTGTCTATCGCCACGCGCAAATTTTGCTCTGCGTGCAGCAGCCAGGGCATCAGCGCCAGTGAGAGCAGTGCCAGCCTGAGTTTCACAGGTCGATCTTCAACAGATATTCAAAAAGATCTGCATCTGTGTTTAATCCCAATTTATTCATGGCGCTTTTTTTCTGCCCGCTAATAGTCTGCTTGGAACGGTGCAGCATTTGTGCAATTTGATTAACGGTTTGGCCCTGTTTCATCAAACGCATCACTTCTGTTTCTTTGGGACTTAGCTGCGATTGGCGCGAATAACCGATATCGGTCAGAGTTTTTGCCAACTGAGCTTTGCTGTTACGAGCTAAGTCCTGGCCCTGTATTAGCGATTTAAGACAAATATTAAGCTCGGTGCTAAGACTTTGTTTGTTGATGACCGCTATTATTCCTGATTTAAGCATCACATTGGCGATAGCCTGATTAGATAAAATGCTAATCACAATAATCGGCAGGTTCGGATAAGTGCGGCGCAAAAACTGTATGAGATGCAGGCCATCGGAATGCTGCGTGCCCGGCATGTTGAAATCGGTTAATAGTAGGTCAGGGAGAAAGCTTTTAAGTGATGCAAGTAGTTCATCGACATTACTTGCCGTGCCGCAAAGACGGTAATCGTTAGCAAATTGAGTCTCTAGTAACGTTTTAAGCCCAAGCAAATAGACGGGATGATCGTCGGCAATCAGCACTGTTTTCATTTTATTTGCCCTGTTAACTGAGATGTAATCTCTTGTCGGACGATTAATACGCCATTCAAATACCTGTTTTCATAACTATTATGTTCGCTCAGCATGGCAATGTGGACATGACTGAAAGTATTACCATTCATGATAAGGCGAACGGATTGAGAAAAGGGTATTCCAAAAGTTTCGTTGGCACCGTTAAACCAGGGAAGGATGATGCCTCGATCATCAGGATGCATTCTGCCTAAAATTTGCGATGGTGTAGTCAGAGAGTTAATAGGGAGGTTGTTGATGCTGTCAATTAATTCAGTCCAAACCCATTTATGCAGAGTGATATTTATTCTAAAAGAATAGCATAGCTGGTCAGGAGAGAAAGTTCGACTGAGCAGAACGAGTTGCTCACTTCTTATTCTGGAAAGATATATATCGTTTGTTGCTGCGCGTATCAGCATTGCAAAAATGAACATTGCAAGAAGATAAAGTTGAGAAGCCGTGATGCCGCTATTACCCGTATAGTCTTTGGTAGCGAAAATTCCGTGATTATAAATAGTGGTAATACTGATAATAATTGCCAATGCTAAGAATAAAAATGAAAGCTTTGCGGTAGAAATAAATAGCGATGAAAGTAAAGCAAAGCCAAAAAGAAAATAAATTAGTGGCTCTACAAATGCGTTATCACGCAACTCATCATTCCAGGGAAAGAACAACGCCAAAGTTAAAAGAGGGATAAGTATCAACAGTATCAGATTATTTTTAGGCGTTAAGTCAGGTGAGTCGGCAGTGGTCAGTGAATTTATGGCAAAAAATGGAGCGAATGCCAGACAGCCTGTGGCATTGGAAATACTCCAGTTAATAAAGTGAGAAAACACGGTTGGATAGCCAGTCATGCGTAATGAGTAGAAGGTCGATATCCCGCCTATTACACTAGCAATCAATACAATAGCGATAAATATTGCTGTACTGTTTAACCTGCTGGTCACGTTTCCGTCTTGTTGGATTATTTTCCATACGTGTGCGCTCAGGCAAAGAATAATCAAGTCATTGATTGCGAATATCAAGGCAATATCTAGCGGGCGATGATGAACAACGCTGGCACTAATATGAAGGATCACTGTGCTTGCCAGCCACAAAGGCCAGCTAGAAAGCGGAGCACGGCACAGTACGCCCAAAGTCAGGCCTGCAGGCAGCCAAATTGCAGAAGAAAGACTGCCGTTATCTCTTGTTTCAAGACAAAGAAAAGCCAGAGAGAAATAACCCAAACAAAATAGAAACCATTTGAGCGGAAAAGTCCATTTAATCATTAGACTATCTCTTGGGTAACGTGAGCTTTGATTCACGAGATCTTAAGTATACAGTCTTCATGCGGTGAAGGACTCAATATAAGAATTTAACGATTAAGTGATTTTGTCACCATAGACAGAGCTGAGGTAAAACAAGCACCTAGCGCCGCTAAAGTAGAAGTCTTTTTAACGTGTTGTTGGCTTTCTGACTGGTGGCTTTCTTCTTTCTCGGGTAATAAAGAAAGATCAAGCATCGCACCGTGGCGAGGTATGGTACGTAGCATCGCTTTAGGCAGATTATTTTCTGACAATAAATTGCGGAATTTATGAATTAACTGGTGATAGTTATTATCACTTACCATTCCTGCCTGTTCATACCAGACGATATTAATAATTTCATTTTTTTGGGTCACGCCTTTTAGCAGGCAAATGACCAATCTTTTATGTTTTTCGGTTACTTCAAAATGTTGATTGTTGATACTCATTTGCGTGCCTTTACAGTTCACTGCCGGGAATTCCGCAAATGGCTCATTAAGTAAAATAGAAGGAACGATATATTTTGTATTCACGTTAGCATCCGAATAGTTAGGTTATTTATTTATAATCAAGTAATTCATCAGGGAATGATTTACATGCAAACTATAAATAATTAATTTAGAATAAATAAACGAAGGAATAGGTAATTGTCCCTCTTATATATCATTCAAATAAGGGTTTTAAGATAACCTTCGATTGTGAAACTGGAGCTATTAAATAGCAAAGTCGGATGTGTTACAACGGGATTTCCCTGTTGGGGATGATTTCCGTACTCGTCCTAATCGTTAGTAAAATTTTAATTTCAGTAAAAAACTAATGCGGATTTAAATAATTATCAGAAATAAAAAGGAAAATTTAAGGCTGTATAGCTAAAAATAAACTGGCCAGCAATTGAAACCAGCCAGTCATTGTGCAACACACTTAGTCCGGCATTAGGGCTTCAAAGTCTTCTTCATACAGTGTCTTACACTGCTGCATAAATTCAGGGTAACCCAATTCAGAAGTCTGCACTTCACGGCCCAGTCTGGTTTCCAGATCGGCATGGAACCATTCGAATTCACCATGCAGGATGCCGGTAAAACCAGTGAGAATAATACACTGTTGTTGAGTTAGCTTGGTCACGGTAGATCCTTGATGATGACTAATTTATTTGCCATTGTGCAACAAGAGGAGGCGTGGCGACAACAGTTGAAGCCTGGCTTGTTTATGAGGTTGAAAGTTTTACACGGCTTAGATAAGGCATCAAAGTGAGTAGCCCTAAAATAGTCATTCCAGCCCCTAACCAAAGTGGGGAAATAAGACCATGTCCGGCGGAAATCCCAAGGCCACCAATCCAGGAGCCTGCGCCAAGTCCGATATTAATCACCGAGGTATGAACGGTATTCACCAGCGGCCCGGCATATCTGGCAGTTTTCATTACCCGGGTAATCATGGCTGGATTCATGGGGATGCCGACAAGACCAATTATCACAATCAGCGCCAGACTTAGTGCTTGATGGGCCACCAGTGTTGCAAACAAGGCTAATGAAACGCCCAATATGATGAGACCCACTGTCATTATCGAGAGGGTGTAGCGATCGGCCAGTCGACCCACAATGACATTGCCAATGACGTTAGCAATCCCGTAAACACAAAAAATCCACGGAATAGAGGAGGCCGAGAATCCAGAAACCTGGGTAAGTATCGGCGTGAAATAACTGAAAGCAGCAAAGGTAGCGCCGATAATTAAACCACTAGTTGCATAGGCTGCCCACAAATGCCTGTTTCCAAATTCTTTCAACTCTTTTTCAAGACTGACCTTATTATTTTTGTTTGATTTCTTAATAAGGATGCTGATTAGGAAAGCGCATACTGCTGTCATGAGAACGACTAGCCAGAAACTGGCACGCCAGTTAAGGTAATGCTCAACAATGCTCGCCATTGGAATGCCAAGCACGGTAGCTAACATCATGCCGCTAACGACAATGGAAGCCGCTCTGCCCGTAGAATTGCTGTCGACTACTTCACCACAAATGGCCAGAGTGACGCCAAAACATGCTGAGCCTGCGACTCCGGTGGCGATGCGGGCGATTGACATCACTTCGTAAGCGCTTGAAGAGGCAGCGATTGATTGTGCAATAGCGTAAAATACCAGTAATGAAATAAGGGCGTTTTTATTAGAAACTCTCAGTTTAAGTAAAATAGTCGTCAGAATTGGCCCACCTATAACCATTCCGGCTGCATAAACAGAGATTAGAAAACCCACCTGAGCCACTGATATTCCTAATGCATCGGTCAGTGAGGACATCATACCCGCCACCATAAACTCAGAGGTGGTAATCGAAAATATTGTGAATCCCAAAATATAGACAACAAGAGGCATGGTAATTTCCTTATCAAATTTTAACGATCGGTACAAAACGCGATGAAAAAATAACGCAGAAAAATTTGGATTAAATTCTGTCCAGCATTCCTTCCATAACATCATGCAAAAAATCGCGATCCCGCATTGATTGCCCTAGCACACGTAAGCCGTAATAGCTGCTCAGGAAGGCTCTTGCCATACGTTGAGAGGGGATTGTAGAGGCGATTTCTCCACTGTTTTGTCCAGATTGAAAAACTTCGTTCAGCGCTTTATCCAGCTTTTTCACATAGGCTTGAGTAATGATATCAACGCGGGTGTCTTTGCTGCTGCGTTCCATTGAGGCGAACAAAGCCATGCAGCTGCGGCGTTCTTGCCCACTGAGATCGTCTTCAATTCCCCAAATCAGCAAGGCGCGCAGCTTTTCTTTCACAGGCACATTATTGTTCAGAATACTGAGCTGAGCGGCGAGCCCCAGTTTCTGATAACGCAACAATGCTTTCTCATAAAGTTTCTGTTTACTGCCAAAGGCGTTATACAGGCTCCCTTTTCCGAGCCCGGTCCAATGGCATAAATCTTGCGCGGAGGTCCCTTCATATCCTTGGGTCCAAAAAACCTGCATCGCAGCTTCAATGACGGCGTCGTCATCGAATTTTCTAGGTCTTCCAGTCATCATTTTCCCTGATTATCTATTAATGTCGCGGCGTTTTTAAATTAGCCATTCTTGACCGAACGGTAAAGAATTTTGCTCAATCAAATATTTATATAGATAGAGCAGCAAGTTATAGCAAGGAATTGAAGCAGGTTTGCCGTTCTTTATGGCCGTTACGATAAGCTGTTAAATGAAGTAAAGAGGAGGGGAGAAGGTCGGGGCAGGGTAATGAGAAGAGCAAAAAGTGCTCATTTTTTAAACGTGATATTGATCACATTTTAGCTTTTTGCTATTACTAGCGCCGATGTTAGAGGTTAAGGATTTTTAGGCTGGCGCGGATCAGAATTTTACCTTCTTTTACGCAATGTAAGCTGAGGCTTGCCTACTATCAGTGCCTTGATTTTTAAGGATATAATGAAGGGCAGTATTATTGCGGGTGCAGCAAGTCGCGCACTTAACGCAATGATAGCCATGCTGTTCATGATGCAGGGATTAAAAAACTAATTGCAGGAAGAGCTTTCGCCTCCTGATCAGTCTGTTCCGAGGTTCGTATGCTGAAAATGGTAATTTACTCCAGCCTCGCGGTATTGCTGGCCAATCTGCTGATTGACCTGCCGTTCGTACTGGAGTCGAGTGGTTTTTAAATCCACCTCAGGAGCACCGTTTCGGATCAGAACATCAATTCCCAAACGATGATGGCAACGATTGCTACCATGGCGAACATCACTTCAACATCCTGAATGGTGATTTTGCTTTGAATTTTAGGTTGTGCAATGTTCATTTTTCGACTCCACGATATGTTAATTATTAAGCAAATTGTGCTGCTAAATTGAACTTTTTTTTGTGATAAAGATTCGGTTTTAACAAAGTAGTAGTCAGATAATTGCAAATTGTTTAATGAGTCTACGCAAGTATGTTAAATAAAATAATGCTTGCGTAAATTTTCCCTGCGTGCGTTAATGCACTCCTCGGTTTGTAGTACAGACCTTATGAAAGCAATTTTAGTAAAGTAGTTCACTGTATTAGCGTTATCCTTACTAGATATCTCTTCACCGCGAATTTCCTTCTTTAGTGCCCCATAAGTATCACAACTAAAAAAACAGACCTCACTCGCCTTATGGCGGCTATATATTTAAAGGAAATTATTATGTCTACTAAAATGACTGGTTTGGTAAAGTGGTTTGACGCTGGTAAAGGTTTTGGTTTTATTTCTCCTGCTGATGGCAGCAAAGACGTGTTCGTACACTTCTCTGCAATTCAGAGCAGCGATTTCAAAACTCTTGATGAAGGTCAAAAAGTTGAGTTCTCTATCGAGAACGGCGCTAAAGGCCCATCAGCAGTAAACGTTGTTGCACTGTAATTAGTGAACAGCGCGGCAGACTTACAATAGCGATGACGGCATAGACCCGAGCAGATAAGTTAGCCCAAGCTAAAAAACCCGCCTAGAGCGGGTTTTTGCATTTTGGAAAACAGAGTTACAGGTTTTTTGCCTGATTGATAGAGTTACAGGCTTTGTTTTGCCTGATTGATATGCTGATAAGTCACCAGCTTGGTGAGTACTACGGCCGCTAACGCAATGACCCCGCCTAATAATGTTGCCTGCATTCTTTGCCCTGCAATATTTCCCGATACGACGCTAATGCCTGAAAGCATAAAGATAACCATCATCGTAATGAAAAAAGTAAATATGGCATAAATTTTTGGCGTCAGTGAATAAGACATGCTGACCGAAATAAAGGCTGATAAAAAGAAGGCCGCGACAATAATTAACGGGTCTTGCCAGTAGGCGCTTAAGGCTCCCGCGACTAATCCTCCTATAAATGTGCCCATGATTCTGGCGGGAACTCTAAGTAGAGACTCGTGATAATCGTTACGCAGGCAAATAAGTAGCGTCATTTCAGCCCAATAGCTGTGCTGAATATTAAAGGTATGATCGATAAAAATCGTCAATCCCATGGCCGATGCACTAAAAATAATCGACCATTTAAGATGAATTCGCCGTTGATTCATCAGGCTAAGCTGCTCGGGAAAACGAATCATTTTCAGATTGCTCAGTTCGCGACGGCTAAATCTCAACCCCTGAAAGAATATCCCCAGAGAGAAAATCTGCAATAAACTCCCTGCTCCCATTAGCACAGCCCGATCGCCAGCCTGTTCCAGCGTGCCAGGGAAAAATCCCGCTACCAGAAAAGCGGTGCTGGATTGCAAAAAAATCCAGCCCACGTTGCTGTTGATATCTGAAATTATGATATACAGAGCGGTTGCCAGCACGGCACCGGCCAAATAAAGCAGGTGAATATTGCCCGCCAGACTCCCTAACATAGCTGCAAGGCTGATGCCAAAAGCAGTAGTCAGCAGCACGACAAAGGTTGAACCCTTCCAGGTTTTATTGGCACCAAATGACAACGAAAGTGCGCCACTTGCCACGAGTGTTGCCTGTGCCTGTTTATCAAAGTAAAAACCCATCACGATAATGAAAATAATTGCTGGCAGGCAGCACAGAGCCAGCAGAATGTTGTGTCGAGTTCCTGGTTGAATATTAATCAAACTAAACGATCTCCAGGGGATTACGGTTAAGGATACAGCTATGAATAGCGATATCTTTGCCGCTAAAAAAATTAATAGTTAAGGGTAACATGGATTTTTAATCGCGGAAGTGAAGGGGGGATATTTGGCGGAAACAGGAGTTTGCAGTGTGTAAATCGAGACGTCATTTTTTTGTAATGATTGAGTCATGTCGATGTGGGAGCCAGCCCCATACACTGGCTTCCATGGTGCAGCAGCAACCTAAACATCAATCGTCATTAAGGAAAAATCATGAAAAATTCATCTAAAAAACGTCTTGTTACTTCTTGTGTCACCGCACTGTTGTTAGCCGGTGTTGCCGCTCCGGCACTGGCCGCACCGGTAAAAAATATTGTTCTGGTTCACGGTGCATTTGTCGGCGGTTCAGGCTGGCGTCCGGTTTACGATATTCTGACTAAAGACGGCTATAACGTCACGCTGGTTCAAGAGCCGCTGACTTCATTCCCGGACGATGTTACTGCCACCAAACGTATTCTGGATGAACAAAATGGCCCAGCGATTCTGGTCGGACACAGCTATGGTGGTGCCATTATTACTGAGGCCGGTAATGATCCTCACGTTGCAGGACTGGTTTATATCGCGGCTCACGCTCTAGATAGCGGAGAAACTGAGGCCAGCAACGGTAAGAAATTCCCGAATACCGCACGACCTTTCGTTAAATCTCCAGACGGTTATCTGACTATCAAACCGGAGAATTTCCCTGCCGATTTTGCTGCCGATTTACCATTGAAAGAGGCTGAGTTTGAAGCACACGCCCAGATGCCGACTAATGCCAGCGTGTTTACTGCCAATATTCCTGACCCGGCATGGAAGGTAAAACCAAGTTGGTATATGGTGGCTGAGTCCGACAAAATTATTAACCCGAATCTTGAACGTATGTATGCCGCCCGTGCTCATAGCCATAAAGTTGAAATTCCAGGGGCAAGCCATTCTGTTTATGAGTCACATCCGAAAGAAGTGGCTGCACTTATTGAACAGGCCGCACAGCACGCGTTGAAATAATATTGCTGATTAAAAATTAAGGGCTGGGCGTAATATTTGCGCCCGCTGTCATCGGCTTAGGGGACATCACGTGAGAATTTTGGTTATTGAGGATGAGCCTAAAGCGGGCGAATATATGCGCAGCGGTTTGACCGAGGCGGGATATGTTGTCGATGTTGCGACCAATGGCCTTGATGGGTTACATCTTGCTCAGGAATTTCTTTACGACTTAATCTTGCTGGACGTCATGATGCCAGAAATGGACGGCTGGGAAGTGATGAAAAGGCTCGATAAGCAAATTAAAACGCCAGTGCTTTTTCTGACTGCGCGTGGCACTTTGGAAGACAAGCTCAAAGGGCTGGATCTCGGGGCCGATGATTATCTGGTCAAGCCTTTCTCATTTGCCGAGCTATTGGCGCGCATCCGCGTTGCCTTGCGCCGCGGCGTTCAAGTGAAACAGGAAGAAATCCTCGAGCTAGCCGACCTGCAAATTGATATTCCCAAACGTCGAGTGATCCGCGACGGGAATCGAATCACTCTCACCAATAAAGAATTTAACCTTTTGCATCTATTTATGCTGCATGAAGGGCAAGTGCTCTCTCGGTCAGTTATCGCCTCTCGGGTGTGGGACATGAATTTTGACAGTGATACTAACGTGGTGGACGTTGCCGTGCGTCGACTGCGCCAAAAAATAGACGATCCCTTTGAAATCAAACTGATCCATACCGTTCACGGCGTGGGTTATCGTTGCGAAGACGAATCATGAAGCCAGTTTTTTCTAATATGCGTGTTCGCGCTACTCGACATTTATCGCTCACAACCCGGCTTTCGCTGATATTTGCTCTGCTGTCATTTGTGGTGATTTCATTGGTGGGTTTTACGCTTTATAACACCCTGGAAAAGCAGATTAGTATTCGTGATGACGGTGCGTTATTGACTCGGGTAGAGCAGATCCGCACGCTGCTACGTGATGAAGACGTGATTAACCTTATCCATGATAAACCACAGCTTTTTGCCAACATGCTGGGTAATCACGAGGCGCTTCTGGTGGTACGTTTCCCTGGGCAAGCCCCTCTGATTGAGGTCAATCCAGGCCATTCGCCGATACCCGATGTGCCGCCTGTTCCGGCTAATGATGACCTGACTCTGGCCGCCGTGCAGCACAGTATGTCGCGTGATGACACGCCGTTTATTTCAGTGGCAGCATCTGCACAAACCTCCGATGCACCGCACCAGCTCGAGATTATTAGTGGCCGTTTACTGACTGAGCGGACGCGTATTTTAGAAGTTTATCGCGAGCAGATTATATTGCTCGCCGCCGCCGCCGCGATATTAACGGCACTGCTTTCTTATTGGATTGCCCGACGCGGACTAAGCCCGTTGCAGCGTTTGGCCGGTCAAACTGCGTCAATTGGTATTCGTAATCTCTCCGTAAGAATTGATGATACTCAGGCACCGCGCGAACTTTTAGCGCTTATCGATGGCTTCAATCAAATGCTCGACCGGCTTGAGATTAGCTTTACCCAACTCAGCCAGGTATCCGCGGATATGGCGCACGATCTGCGAACGCCAATCGGTAATTTACTCGGACAGACCGAGGTTGCGCTCAGCCAGCGACGAAGTGCCGATTATTATGAAAAACTGCTTGGCTCCAATTTTGAAGAGCTGATGCGTTTGTCTAAAATGACCGACAATATGCTGTTTTTAGCTCGTGCCGAGAATGCAGATCATGCTATTGAACGCGGCCAGCTCTCGTTAGGCGAAGAACTTGATAGAGTCGGAGAATATTTCGAAGGCCCTGCCGATGAACGCGAAATTCGGCTGAAAATACAAGGAGAAGGAGAGGTTTGGGCTGATGCTGATTTACTGCGTCGCGCCCTGGCTAATCTATTGGCAAATGCTATTCGCTATGCCGATTCGGGCAGCGAAATATTACTACTGGCAGAGCAGGAGCCGAAAGGGACGAGGATCAGCGTGACTAATTTCGGGCCAACGATCGAGCCCCTGCATCTCGATCGTCTGTTTGATCGTTTTTACCGTGCCGATCTTTCGAGAAATACCTCTGCGCACGCCAGCGGACTGGGTTTATCGATCGTTCGCAGTATCATGGGTTTACATCAGGGTTCCTGGCAGGTAAGCAGTAAAGACCGTGTCACGCGATTTACCTTATTTTTCCCTTCCAGATAATTTCCTTCCCAATAAATTCCCTTGCATATAAACAAGTTATCCAAACTGCTTACTATTTAATAATCATGGATATTTAAGACAGATTGTTCCGATTAATAGCTTGTTTACTGTGATCGGCTTCGCAATATCTGAAATAAGAGACTAGCCTTAGTTAATAATAGATTTTGACTTTATTAATAATAAATATTTCGGAGCCAATATGTCATATTCAGATAACTCCTCAAATAATAAGCAGAATTACGGTATTATCGCCGTTGACAAACAGGGTGGGAAGGTTCTTTTCCTTAATCCCAAAACTCTAGAGGTCGAAAAGACTTTATCTGGTTTCCCGCCTAATCCTCATGAGCTGTTGATTATTCCTCAGCAAAATAAAGCCTACGTGCCGATATTTGGCGATGGGATCCACGGAGATAATCCGCATCCACAGCATCAGATTGCCGTTATTGATCTTCACAAACGCGAAGTCAGTAAATTCATAGAGTTAAGCCCGTTGGAATCCCCGCATACCGGGCGTTTAGGCAATGATGGTAACGTATATCTGTGCTGTGAAAACAGTGCGACGGTAGTCGTTATTGATCCCGTTACAGATAAAATCATCAATACTATCAAGGTGCCGTCAACCAATACTCACCGCCTTAGTGTGACTCCGCAGGGAGACAAGTTATTCACTGAGAATGAAGAGGATGCCACCGTAACTGTGGTTCAATTAGTGCAAGGCAGCGGAAAAGTTATAGATAATATCCCTATGCCCGGTGCCGTTAATGGTATTGCTGCTGCGCCTCATGGTACCTCGATAATACTCAGTAATGGCGATAAGCCTGAGCTGATTGTTATTGATAGCAAAACGCACAATATTAAAAAGCTTATTCCTCTGCGTGGCCATAAAAATGGCGCACAGATTGTTCGCTTTAGTCAGGATGGAAAATTGTTAATTGCCATTGGCGATCAGGAACCTGTAGCGACTCTGTTTGATGAGAATTTAAATGAAATTGCCTGCTTTAGCGTAGGTAATAAACCGATGGATGGTTGTTTCAGTCCGGATAATCAGTGGCTGCTGATTGCCAATGAGAAAGACAGTACGGTTAGCGTCATTAATATCGCTAAGCGTCAGGTGGTTTCAACCCCACAAGTTGGTGTCGGCTGCGAGGTGCTGAGCTATTACGCTAAATTGGCTGCCTGATTTTCCTGACGTTTTCGTGATACCAGGAGATAAAAGCTGGTCGTTGAAGGTCATTGTGTGAATAATCAAAAGCAGAGATTGATTTAATTATTCAGGGATCCGATGACCTTAATTGCTACAGCTTCACCTTATCACGTTGCATTACCTCATCCTTTCAAACGAAAGACAGCGACTTTCCCGCTCATTGGCGTCATTTTAATGACGCTGCTGGCGGGATGCAGTTCGCATAAAACGACCGTCAGCAGTAAAAATCCGCAGCAAGTTCGCACTGATATCGTTAGATTAATGCCATCTCACGTGCCTGATAAACAGGGATGGGCAACGGATATTAGTACCGCTTTTAATGCCCAGGATATCGACCCCTCTAAGGAAAATATTTGTGCCGTTCTGGCGGTAACTGATCAGGAATCCAACTTTAGCGTCAATACGCCGATTCCGGGGCTTGGAAAAATCGCCTGGAAAGAGATTGATCGCCGTGCGGGTGAGGTACATATTCCGGCTTTCCTGGTGCGTACGGCTTTGGATATTAATTCCTCAAATGGAAAATCCTACAGCTATCGTCTAGATCACGTGCAGAGTGAGAAAGAATTAAGCGCAATATTTGATGACTTTATTGGCATGGTGCCGCTGGGGCAAAAACTGTTTGGGAACCTGAATCCGGTTCATACCGGCGGCCCAATGCAGGTCAGCATTGCCTTCGCTGAAAGCAAAACTCGCGGATACCCTTATCCTATTAATGGCACCGTTCGGCAGGAAGTTTTCACCCGTCGTGGAGGTGTATATTTTGGCATTGCTCATCTGTTGGGTTATCCGACGCACTACAGCACAGTGCTTTATCGCTTCGCAGATTATAATGCAGGTTTTTATTCCAGCCGAAATGCGGCATTCCAGCAGCAGGTTCATCTTTTGACCGGTGTGCCATTAACGTTAGACGGTGATGTGATTAGCTACAGTGATACACCGGGGAAAACCGAGATGGCGGTACGCAAGCTAGGCAAAAAGCTGAATCTCAGTGACTCTGATATTTCAGGGGATTTAAAGCAGGGAGGATCAATTGATTTTGAGGACACGCCTACCTGGAAACGGCTGTTTGCTTTAGCAGATAAAACGGCTGGCCGGCATGTCGCGCGAGAAATGCTGCCGGGCATTGAGCTTGATAGCCCGAAAATCACCCGCAATCTCACTACTGCCTGGTATGCTCAACGGGTCGAACAGCGCTTTGATCGCTGTATGTCCCAGTAGTTTAACTATCTGATAAAAATCGACTATCCCGCACTTTAACCATGCAGGATAGTCTTGCCAGACTGTTATTACAGCACAGTTGTTACAGCACAATTGTTACAGCACGGTTGGTAACAGTGAAGCTACGCAGTTCAATACGTCAGTACGGAATTTTTTCGACGCTTCTTCCATCTCGCTGGCGTTCAGCGCTTCTTTTTCGCGATCAACGAAGGTTTTGACACCTGTCGTGAAGCTATTTTCAAACTGTGAGTTCATGGTATTGCCTACGCTGCCAAACAAAATGCGCATTGCCGATACCTGGACCAACAGTTCGCGGTTAACGCGTTCCAGTTGATCGATTCTTTGGGATAAGTTTTCTTCGCTCATTTCAGCCTCCTGTTTAAAACAGGCAAACCCTAACCCAATTCCAGCCAATAATAAACGAGTCGTGTCTTTTTCCTGCACTTTATCCCAACAATAGCGGCTATTATCAGCAAATTTTCCCTATGACTGCTCACGAAACGGTTTCTGATGCAGAGCTGGCAACATGCTGCCCGATGCCTTCAATAAAGCCGAGGCCTATAACGTTGTTCAAAACGTAAGGATCCAAAACTTTAAAGTAATCCTGAAAGTTGTGTGATAAAGGTACAGAGTTTGGTCGGCGAATGAGCTGCTTGAGCGTCGTACTTTTTTGCTTTTTAAATCGGGGAAATCAGCATGACAAATAAACTACTCCAACAAGAGAGCCGTGCGCGGGTGGCCTTGATTCGCGTTGTAACTTCTGAAGACCAGAGCTTCCTGGATATCCACCAAAACCTGATTGCCGCTAATCATCCAGAGCTGTCGATAACCACCTATTGCCTGCCGAAACAGTATGACGGCATTCACGATACTGAAACACTGGCGCTGGCAGTGCCGAAGCTGGTGACGCTGGGTCTTGAACTACAAAAAAACTACGATATTTTAATGGTCAGCTGCGCATCAGATCCAGCAGTAAAGTTGCTTCGCCAGCAGCTAAGTATTCCCGTGATTGGCGCCGGGCAAGCCTGTTGTGAGCAGGCGCTAACTATCAGCTATAACATTGGCGCGATAGGGATTGAGCCTCGTGCGCCGGCGATATTTTATGAAATTTTGCATGACAGGCTGCGCACTTATCATCAGCCTAAAGGGGTGAATAGCACCCACGATATTCATACCGAACAGGGGAAGGCGGCAATCATCGAGGCGGTGCTGGCCTGTGAAAAAGACGGTGCAAAAGTGATTGCTTTAGCCTGTACCGGAATGGCGACCACGGATGTTGCCGCGCTAGTCGCTCCCTTTACTTCTTTGCCGGTGATTAATCCGGTGCTGGCCGCTGGATTGGCGATTAAAAAATTACTTAAGCGTTAAGTGCGGTTTTGGGATAATTAGAGTGATAATAAATAAAGTTACTATTAGCAGAGCAATAATTGTTAATTCTTTATCAACCAAAGGCGTATTATCCACTCATCCCCTTGCAGAGCTAACGCCGTTTAAAACGAGTGCCGGAGATAAGCGCCGGAAAAGGGGATAAAACAAGAAGCCTTGCTTTTAAAGCAGGGCTTTTTGCCGTTCAGAGTTTGGGTAAAGTCTACCAAACAGAACTCTTCATAAAAACGCTTAAAAAACCCTCACGCGGTCCGCAATTAGCCTTTTACTCTGTCAAAAGTGGTTACTGAGTCACGTAGCTACTACTCGTAAAAAACCTCGCCTCGGCGGGGTTTTTGCATTTATGGCATGTAAAAAAACGGCAGAGATAAACACTATGAGCGATTTATCAGTAAGTTCCCTGGGTGCAAGTGATGGGTTTAAATATGTTGGGCATGTCGCATCGTATGCAGCGCTGCAACAGGAGGTTCCTTCCTATGCAGGCCAGCATATCCTGCTCGAAGCCTATTATGATGGCTGGGCTGCACAATTTAAGCCAGCGAAGGGCGGTGGTGAATTTGTGGCAATTAGCGGAAATGCCAGCGATGACGGTGGTTCAATCTGCCATGTAAATGACTCGTGGTATTGGCTACGCCTGACAGATAGTGCTTACTCACCTGAGATGTTCGGGGCTTATGGTGACGGCTCGACGGATGATGCCGCCGCAATTGCCGCCGCGATGCAGGCCGCTCGAAGTTCCGCTGTCAGCTCAAGTGCGGCGAACGGTTATGTCCGTGGCGACGGCGTTTATCTCGTCGGTTCAACTATTGAAATCGCCCCTACTTATCTCACAAGCCCGTCTGGTGGCACTCCTGCTGTAGGGTTCCGACTGGAGCTGGCCCGAGTTATTGCCGATTATACCGTGTGGGATGATGTCCCGACTGACTGGTGGAATGCCACCCCGGTATTCAAGCCAACCGGTGGCGCTGAAAACTTTGATATTCGCGTTGATCAATTCGACGGGGGCGGCAAGGCAACCTTCTTTAATACTTCAGGAGCAAGCCTGAGTACCTCAAGTATTTTCGTAGGATATGCCCGAAACTACGTCCTCATGTTCAAAAACTATCGTGATGCAATTGCACAAGGTGGTATGAACCGAATTTCCGGTAATAATTGGCAAAGCGGCTACATGGGGGTATTGCTAGGTGCCAGCCCAAGTGCAATTTCAGAGTGTCATGAGATCGACGTCAAATGGTGCGCAAATCATCGATATCAAGCAGTTAGCCTGCAAGATCACAGTAACTACGCCAATGTTCTTGCGGGAACCTATGACTATAACGGCAGGTGGTCAAGCTGTTTAACCTTATCAGGACTCTCTTCTTCAGAATCTGCCGATGTTGAATTTGGTGATACCGTCACCATTGGTTCAGTAACCGGCACGGCATTAAGCTCCTTGATGAACTGGAAAGGGGAATGGGTTCTGATGATGACGGAATCCGCAGATAAAACCGATGGAACCTCGGATTACACCGTGGGCAGCACCGCAACCGTTGGCAGCTGGTCAGCAACCGTCGAGTCAATTGCGCTGTGTTCCACTACGTCTATTCTCTACTTTGACATGGTACTTTCTTGCCGTGCAGGTGATTTCGACAAATCCACCATTATGCCCACTTACCTGGGCGGCTGGAGAGGGCACAATGCCTTTACCAATGTGGTGATAAGCCCTAATTCCTACGATACGGTAGACGCAGTTAATCTCAGAGGGTTGGGTATTGCAGGCGGTGAAGCTAACTTATCCCTGTATATCGCTCACCTGTACAACAATGACCCAATATTGCAGTTCGCTCAAGACAGCATCACCGTCGGCGAGTCGCTGGTGATGGGCAATAATCCTGTCTATGGGTCGAAAATCCATTTCACGGCTTATATAGGCGCACCAGCAATAATTTCGACCCTACCGGCTGCTGAAAGCGACGACTATCCAGCGTATTACAGCGTATTTATTGGCTCGTCTGTGCCAGCGCAGTACGCCAAAGCAATAGTTTGCGTGAATACCACAACGGTAACCATTGTTGAGTCTACCTTGTCCTACTTCACGCTTGATGTTGATGGGTTCAACCTGCAAGCAAGTATCAACGGCTCTAATGCAAATGTAACCGTTACTGTCAGCAGAATACTGTAATAGCAGAAATGTTTGCCGGTACAGTACTTTATCAACGGATCTTTGCCGGCAAGCAGGCCTAAACCTTGGAAAACAGGCAAAAAAAAGCCCGCTCAGAGGCGGGCAAATAACAGGGGTACTACAGGGTTTATACACAACAGGGTTCTTACAGGGTTTATACACAACAGGGTTCTTACAGGGTTTCTACACAACAGAGTTCTTACAGGGTTTCAACAGAGACAGCACTTTCTCTCGATGGATTTAAGATACCAAAGCCAATGTATGGTTTTGTCATCGTCTGGTAAGTTTTAGAATCGATGTGTAAAGCATGATCTTTACAGCGCGGAATTTTGCAACACAATAAAAAAGGCTTACTTTTCAGGGTAAGCCTTTAGGTATTAGTCAATCAGACGGGTGAGTAAAAATAGATTAACCAAACAGGCTATAAACAATGCCAGACATGGCGACCAGACCCACCATTACCACGAAAACATTGCTGATATGGCCACTGTACTTTCTCATCGCCGGAACTTTGCGGATTGCATACATTGGCATCAGGAACAGCAGCATGGCGATAATCGGGCCGCCCAGTGTTTCAATCATTCCCAGAATGCTCGGGTTCAGCGTCGAGACAGCCCAGGTCGCAATCAGCATAAATACGGCGGTGATACGATTCATTTTCGGCAATGAAATACTTTTGCCACGACTGCGTAGTGACTGAGTGACAATGCCGTTAAAACCTTCGCGTGCGCCCAGATAATGGCCAAGGAATGACTTGGTAATGGCGATAAAAGCAATAACTGGCGCGATATAGGCAATGATTGGCGTCTGGAAATGGTTGGCGAGGTAAGACAGGATAGAAATATTCTGGTTTTTGGCTTCCATCAGTTCTGCTGGAGAAAGACTCAACACGCAGCTGAACACGAAGAACATCACTGTCACGACCATCATCAAAGTACTAAAGGTCAGAATCTTCGAGCATTTCTGTTCAGCATCATCGCCATACTCTTTGCGTTTAGCGACTGCAAAAGAGGAGATTATTGGCGAGTGGTTAAACGAGAAAACCATAACCGGAATAACCAGCCACAGAGTCATCAACATGCCATTACTGGCATCA
This sequence comes from uncultured Gammaproteobacteria bacterium, assembly GCA_963747655.1. Classification (GTDB taxonomy): domain Bacteria; phylum Pseudomonadota; class Gammaproteobacteria; order Enterobacterales; family Enterobacteriaceae; genus Rouxiella. The sequence goes on from CAVVFS010000004.1 coordinate 109,586, forward strand.
CCGCTTGCTGCTGAAGTGTGCTCAAAAATAGAGGTATTCCAGTGTGGAATAAGGTAAAGCGCCAAAGCCATTAGCACGACAACAAACGGGTAAACAAGAATGCTCATGGTTTTAACAATAAGGTGTTCACCAAAGTGAACAAGCGTCATTAATGCCAGAATCAATACCAGAGCTAATATCGCACGCGGCGGCGCGGGCATATGCAATTGATGAGTGATGAAACTTTCAACAGTATTAGTAATAGCAACGCTGTACACCAGCAATATCGGGAAGATAGCGAAGAAATAGAGCAGGGTAATAAGTTTACCTGCGGTAATACCAAAATGTTCTTCTACAACGTCAGTAATATTTTTCCCGACGCTCTTGCCAGACAACACAAAGCGAGTCAAACCGCGGTGTGCATAAAAAGTCATAGGAAATGCAAGAATAGTCATGATGATCAGAGGGATAAGGCCACCTATCCCAGCATTGATTGGCAGAAATAGCACGCCTGCGCCAATTGCTGTCCCGTACAGTCCCAGCATCCATGTTGTGTCCGTTTTGCGCCATGTATTTGTATTTTCGGCGTTTTCGGTAGAAAGTACGTCAACTTGAGAATTACTCATAAAACCTCTGGTGAACAAAATTTAGTCATCTCATCCGAGAAGACTGAGTCACAATATTAAAAACTGCATCACTGCAATGAGACAGAATTTGGGTAGCGGGATGATACTCACGAGGAGTGTGAATATCCGTGATTAGGATCACCTATGGCGGAATGTATGGCTAATTCCTGTATTATTCGATAAAAATACTGACTGCGGGATAATATGTAGATTAATCAAAATTGTATTTATCATTCGTGCCATGCTTCATGCTTAAAAATTCAGTAAACAGAGTAGCATAATCCTTATTTCCCTTGAATTACCAAGTTTCATTCTAAGATGAATATTATTGAATTATCTTTTTAAAACTCTTTGAATTGATAACGTTAATGACATGAAATTTGGTTTAAATATCTGTTCGGAAAAAGAGGAAAGGGCCATAAAGGCTTGTTCAGAAATGTATTTGCGGGGGTTAATAATGGATTGATAACCCTGAATCAGTCGTAAGTTGCTGATTCAGGATATGGCAAACAACCTGGTTCTTATTTTAATCGATAGCTATTTGAATCAATTGTTATTTGAATCAATCGCAATTGACGTCGCTCGCTATATGGATAGCTTTTTATTTGAACAGTTCGTTGTTGCCGAACAGCTTATTACTGTTGCTGCTTTGAATACTGGTCAGGCAATGCGTCGTTGACTGCGGGTTAGGGCGCTCCGGCGTAGTCATCATATCGCGAGCATCTGCCCCATTATTGAATGAAGAATGATCAACGCAGGGCTGCGAATTGGTGCTCATAGGAATCTCTGCGGCCTGGATACTGAATACTGCGCCCGCAAGCATAAACGCTGCGAGTAAAACTTTACTGCTGGTCATGTTAAATGTGTCCGAAGATCTTGAGTTAACCCCATTTCACCTACAGGCAAATGCCACGAGGAGTAGGGAGTCTGGTTGTGCAGAGGCTGTGAGGCTGACAATAAAAACGGGAGCCATAGCTCCCGTTGATCATTGTGAAAGGATCAGAACAAGGGTCTACACATGTTGGAGCGCATTTTGCTCTTCAATTTCTTTATTCGGTAGGCGAATCGTGGCAGAAATCGCCAGTGAGATAATTAATAGCACGGTAATCAGGCTGAAAGTGACCACGAAGCCGCCAAAAATTGAGGCAATCAGTGAGCCTAAAACGCTGCCAACGCCGAATCCCAGGTAAAGCAGTCCATAATTTTTAGTCAGATTGTTAAGGCCGAAGAAGTCACTGACCAGTGAGGGATAAACGGTAATCGTGCCGCCAAAGCTAAAAGCAACACAGGCCACGGAGGCAAAGAAGGTCGCTTCATTCATGTGCGTAAACAGCAGAATGCTCATACCAGCCAATGAAACCACCTGCGCCAAAGAAATTACGCGTATACGCGGCATTTTATCTGACAGCACGCCGAGCACCAGGCGGCCGCTCAGGTTTGCGATAGCAATAACGGTAACCGCATTGGCGGCACTCAACGCGCTGAGATGCACCAGTCCCTGGCCGATATCCTTAGCGACACCAATAACATACAAGCCGCTCATGCAGGCGGTTAAAAACATCAGCGCCAATAGCCAGTATTGCGGAACACGAATCGCTTCAGCCAGGCTGAAATCACGCGGTTGCTCCAGATGGTCGTTAACCTTTTTAGCCTGTTGTTTCGGAGCATCGGTCATCATCAAGCCGCCGATAATCGCCATGCTCATGGCTATCAGCCCCCAAATAATAAAGGTGTGTTCCAGCGTACAAATGCTTAGCAGATAACCGCAGATAAACTTGAAACCCAGGCTGCCCAAACCGTATGCGCCAATTGCACAGGCTGAAATCACGCCTTTACGTTCGGGGAACCATTTTACGCAGTTAGAAAGTGACATCAGATAACCTGCGCCATCTGCCAAACCTACCAGCACGCCAGCGCTGAGATACAGCATGATCAGGTTAGTGGAATGAGCGGTCAGAAAGAATCCGATAGCCATTAATAAGCCGGAGGCGATGGTGACTTTCTTCACTCCGAAGCGTTCTTGTAACTTACCGGCAACGGAAGAAGCGATGGCCAGACCCAGGCTTAATAAACCAAATGAGAAAGCAACGCGGCTGATAGGCTCACCCAGTTTGGCGGATAACTGTCCGTTGAACAGACTCCAGGTGTAGACCGATCCGAGTGCGAACATCGTAATGATGGTGCCAATCAAGGTGAACCAGCGGGTGCGATTTTGATTAGGCGTAATGTTGCCTTGCTGTGTGGCCACGATTTTTTGGCCTGATTTAACACTCATACTGGGTTCTCCCGCGCGAAACGGATTCAATTAAATTGGCGATATGATAAGTCTTAATCAGGAGCTTGAATCGATTCAGGCATGAGATGTCGCTGTAAGGGAATGAAGTGCATAAATTTGGGTATGAATGGCCTAAATAACACCTTTTACGGTAAGTGATTGGCGGTAAATCCCCGTTTTAAAGCCACGTATTGCCTGACTTTGGTTGATCTACATCATCGTAAGCCCAGTTAAATTTTTCGGCCTGCAAAGCATGAGTTGCCAAAAGCATAGCCATGAGTTTGTTTATCTAAAAACAGGGATTGGTTTTGCGGAAAACTTCGTTCTTGAAAATGCACCTTCTTACTATTCTTCTTCAATCTAATTGTGAATAAATTTTATTGAAGAGAGTGTGTTATGTCCGTTTTGGTTCCCCAGCTTGATCATGTCGTTATTAATGTTGCCGAGGGGCTTAATCGGTCTGAGCAGCTGTTTCGCCGACTTGGTTTTCATCTGACCACTCGCGGACATCATTCGTTAGGGTCGAGCAACCATTTAGCTGTCTTTAATGACAATTATTTAGAGCTGCTAGGCTATGAAGATCAAAGCACGCTGTTACGTAAGGATCTTTATCAGGCGCGGTTAGGGCTTAACGGGCTGGTATGGAAGACACAGGACGCGGATGCTGTTTACCAGCATTTATCCCAGCATCAACTCGCGGATGCTGAACCTAAAGCATTTTTCCGCCCTGTAAAACTGAATGATGGCACTGAACCGAATGCGCGTTTTCAAACTGTCCCGGTTAAAGCGTCACGCATTCCAGACGGCAGAAGTTTTTTTTGCCAGCATTTAACCCCTGAACTGGTTTGGCGGGCGGAATGGCAAAGGCATCCGAATGAGGTATCGCACATTACCGAGTTTGTGATTTCAGCCAGGGATATCCATCAGGCCGCGCAAGTCTATGTGGAAATCTTTGGTGCAGAGCATCTTGATCAGGAGTTTGTTGATGAAGTGAATTCTCAGGAAATAACGCTGAAAGCCGGACGTGCCAAGGTGCGCTTTATCTCACCAGAAAAAGCCCAGCATGTTTTTGGTATTTTGCCATCTGAGGATAGCGAAACGGCCAAAATGATAGCGCTGACTTTTGCTTCGCATTCATTGGATGCTGTTCGACAAAGCTTACTGCGCGGGGAGATTCATTTCGCTGAAATTAACGATCGCGTTGTTGTACAGGTGGGTCACGGTATGGGGCTTGCGTTGGCATTTAGTGAAAATTAAAGGTGGTAATGACAAGCGTTGAGTAAAAGTGGAAACTAACGCTGAAGATGTCGGTCAAAAATGGACAACTCAGCGTTAAGGAATCATTTTTATGGACTATGTAATGCGTCTTTTTGCAAAAATTTCTCTGCTTGCCCTGTTACTGATTGCGCTTGGCGGCTGTACTTCCCAGGGTGAAGCTAGTGGAGCAACGAGCACAATCAGTGCCGGTAGAGCTTTTTAACCTTTAACCTTTAACTTAGAACTTTTAACTTTTAGTTTCGAACTTCGAACTTCTAGCATTAACTTCTAAGTTTTCACTTTTTCAGGGCAAGTTAGATTGATAATTTGCCTGCACTGGTAATGATGTACTGTCTTTATAGAAAAGTATTATCATTGATGTAGATCAAAAAAATGCTTAAAAGTTAGTAAGATATGTTTTGACCTTTGGCTTTATTGATATTTAAGATAACCGTTAGCTTTAAAGGTCACGACGTTCAGTAATTAGAATTCATGATTTTGGTAACTATAGTTTTATTAATTTAAAGAATAATCTTCAATCTTATTGATGATTTTTTCAATCTCAAAGCGGCTTTTTGTTGTCTCGGCAACCGCTTTATCAATAATGCGGTCCTTAATGAAGAAGTCTATGGCGATGGCTGTTTTATTTACCACGTTTTCCATTGTGACTTCTCTATTGGAATCAGGTTCTTTTTGTTCCTCGAGTTCGGTTTTTACGTACTCGAAGAAGGCTTCAGGTGTTTCATAGGTAGCTATCCCATGAACAATCATATCTAATGTTAGTATCATTTTTTCCCTCGTTTTTAATTGCTTAAAGATTTTCAGACAAATTCTGTAGTTTGAATTGCCCGGATTATTCTTTTCAGTATCATTTGATATTATCTAATCAATATAGGCTCAGTGAGACAGATAGAGCAACAATTCTCATCACATAGTGCCTGCATTCTCGTTATCCGTAGTGTTGCAAAGTGTCTTGTACATCAGGCTCCTCGCGGCTCTGGCGCTGTTTATGGGGTGCTTATGGCTCTTTCGGAGTTCTATTAGCAATAGCAAAATTTGTTAATTTTTATATGAGGCGCCGCAACGTGCCGGCAAACTCAAGTTTATAACTTAGTCTTTGGCTGCATGAGTGTGTAAATCAGACATTCTCATCATCGATAAAGTTCCTTAAACGGGCAGAATTATCTTATGAAAAATCTGACGTAAAATATGATTAATAAATTCAAATCATATTTAAAAGTCTAAATATTAAATCTTATTTTAAAGTGTCATTTTTGTTAAAAACTATTAGTTAAATGTTAATTTTTTAAAACTAAATGCTTAGGGATGATGGGTTATTATTAGGACATAGGCTTATGCTGTTCTCTGTCATGTTGGTCACTGATATTCCCATATCTTCTGTGCCTTTCAATACGCCATGTTGAGTTAAAATGTTGGTTATCTCTTTTATATTGTGCTGCGTATAAATAGGTTTATCAAACCCACGCACGAAAATAACCGTTTTATCACCGTTGCTTTTTATCAGATAAATTTCAGCGATGTTAATTATAAGGTCTGTTTTATCAATACTTTTGATCTGTATCATGTTTTCACCTTAAATATAAAATTGATTAGGATTAATCTTATTAATTTAATACTACGCCTGATGATTTTATTTGGAAATAGAGTGGGTAGTCTAAAAATGCTAATTTTTAACTATTAGTAGAGAGCTTGACCAATTTGATTGAATCATAAACAAATTGTTTTTCATCTGCCTGTCGTCGTGTATGTTTAGAAGGTTATTTCTGAATATAATCATGGAGGTTACGATGCATGCCGAGTTGCTTTCTCTGTTTTCAATTTGTATAGCGTTAGCGGTTGGAGCGATGAGTCCGGGGCCGAGCTTTATCTTTGTGGCAAAGACGGCAATCTCATCTTCGCGACGAGACGGCCTGGCAACTGCACTGGGTATGGGAATAGGTTGTGCGATTCTGGTTCTGATTGCTTTCTCAGGGTTGCATACCTTGCTGGTTACTGTTCCCTGGCTCTATCTCACCTTAAAAGTTTGTGGCGGCCTGTATCTTTTCTATATGGCGGTAAAAATTTTCCGCGGCGCTAATCAGAAGTTATCTCTGGGGGAAACGGACAAGCCAGAAAAAATCGGCTTCAATAAAGCCTTTATGACCGGGTTAATCACCCAATTGTGTAATCCCAAAACGGTATTAGTGCTGGCAGGCATTTTTGCGGCGCTTTCTCCTCGCGATATTCCAGACTATTTCTATTGGGTATTGCCGATATTAGGTTTCACCATTGACTCCCTTTGGTACACCTTTGTTGCCTATGTGCTTTCATCGGCTAAACCACAGCGTGTCTATTTACGTTATAAAAAAAGCATCAGCCGTATCAGCGGCGGCGTTATGGCCGCGCTTGGGCTGAGGCTTCTTCTGAGCAAATAAAACCGACCTTAAAATGCCAGCGGGAAGACATCGCAAATAGTCTGGTGCAAATAACCTGTGGCTTGTGAAAGATGGCTGTTTGACTGATGCAGAGCAATCCCAATATTGCCCATCTCAGGTAATTCAGGCCTATTAATGATGTGCAGCCCGGCAGGCATTCCCATTTCGGTTCGCAATGTTATTCCAAGCCCGGCTGAAGCGGCGGCCCATATTCCGCTGAGGCTGCGGCTGGTAAAAGCGATGCGCCAGGCAATGCCGGCTCTGTCCAATGCAGCAATTGCGGTGCTGCGCATAATACACGGGGCATCAAAAACCAGCAGCGGCAGGGGAGCTGCTTGTTGTATTCCTTGCGGTACTCTTTTTGGTAAAAAGGGAGCAAGATCAAAACCTTCGCTACAGATCCAACGCAGCGGCAGATGCCCCAATGATTGACTAAACGGTGTCGTCTCTTCAGCTTGCCAGCTTAATGCCAGGTCCAGCTCGTTTTGCCTGATGGCACTGAGCAGGGGATTATTACGAGTGACCGTCGCGGAGATCTGTACGTTAGGATGGGTGCGTGAAAACTGGCCGAGAATTTCTGGTAGCAGAGCCTCGCCAAAATCCTCCTGCAAACCCAGGCGTATCTCACCGCCGATGCTGCTGGCCGTCATTGCCGCGCAGGCCTCATCATTCAGCGTTAATAACCTGCGCGCATATCCCAGCAAAATTTCGCCCTGACCAGTCAATGCCAGATGGCGGCCAGACTTTTGCACCAAAGCCGTACCCGCCTGTTGCTCAAGCTTTTTAAGCTGCGCGCTAATTGCCGAGGTTGAACGACCCAGCCGTTCGGCAGCCAATACAAAACTCCCCAGCTCGATACCCGTCACAAATGTCCGTAATGCTTCTGCATCAAAAGTCAGCGGGCGCTTTGCCATGCCAATCATCCTGTTTATTGGGATTAATGATGCCATTATATCTGATTTTATAAATCGTCATAGACGCCTATCTTTTTCTTACTGAGCACATTGAGAATTAAATGCATCGATAGTGCCCATATCGTTCAATAGAGGAAAAAGTCATGCCTATGACCCGTATTGCAATACCTGAACATCGCTTTAAATCATGGCGAAGTGAGATTTCTCATTCACTACAGCAGGTGCTTGAAACTTGTTTTAACGTTCCAGCCAATGATTGTTTTCAATTGTTTGACCGCTATGACCCGGAAGAAAGAGTTTTTGATCGTCATTATTTATCCGGTTCTGAGGAGGGAAGAAGTGATGATTTCCTGCTTTTCCAAATAACCGCGGGAAGACCGCGCGGCGCAGAGGAGAAACAGGCACTGTATTTGCTATTAGTCGAGCTGCTTGGACAGTCCATCGGCATTAAACCTCAGGACGTTATGGTCGTTATTACCTTTACTCAACCCGAGGATTGGTCATTTGGCAGCGGGAAGTTATTCAGGATTGCTGATATTCCGAAAGAATAGGGGAGAGCCATGCTTGCGATGCAATATAGTTTTACTCTGCCGGCAGATTACGACATGAAAATTGTTGAACGCCGTATTGCTGAAAACGGCCATCGGCTGGATGGTTATCCGGGGCTGATATTTAAAACTTATCTCTATGCTGGTCAGAATGATAAGCAAAGCGCCAGCGACGAGAATCTCTATGCGCCTTTTTACCTTTGGCAAGATGCGGCACATATGAATAGTTTTCTGCAAAGCCCGGGGTTTGAGGCGCTAACAAAAGCGTTTGGATGGCCAGAGGTCAGGGTTTATCCGGTGCTTTCTGTTGCGTTGTCTCCCTATATTGGCCAGGCGAAATTTGCTACCAGGGAAATAGAGATTATCAAACCGTATAGCAATCTCGCAGCTATAGGGGAGCCGATAAAATTAGCCGCAGAAGTGGCACGCGTGGTGGCATGGGATCCTCAAAGATGGCAGCTTATTCGGCTCAGCTTGTGGCCAACGTTACCGCCAAAAAGCTCTGAGGCGAGTCAATGCTATAAAATTGGCCATATCTCTTTAACAAAAAGGTCTGTGCCAGAAAGGGCTCTACCCAAAAATCTTCTCTGCTAAAAAAACCGAGCAAACAGCTTCTCTTGTTGCCGGGATGGGTAATGAATCGAGAATGAATATCAATATGAAACCTTTTGCGGATGAGAAACCGCTTAATGCCTTGTTTGTTATTACAAATTTAATATTTATTTAGTACTTATTTTGCAGTTGTATTGTATAGCGTCATTATTGCGGTCTGCCCTTTATTGTGCAGGCCGTTTTTATTTCTGTTTTAGTGGGAATATTTATGACTATTTCTTCGTCGCCTACTTTCTATAATATTGCCAAGTGATAGGATGTGGCTCACTTTTCTTAGTTGGGATTTTTCAATGGCCAGGCTCGTCGCTTTCATTGCGGTATTACTGACTTTAACTTCTTATAACGCACTTGCAGATACGCACTATAAATGTGTTCTTACCCATAGCATTCAGCGCCCAAACGGTGATGATTCCGCTGAGGTTTTGAATAAAGATGCCAGAGTGACTGATGCAGGTAATACCTTTACCGTTTCGCCTGATGGAATGAAAACCATTACCAGTCCGGAGCTCACCGATATAATTGGTCAGAATAATCAGCCAATGAAAGCCGGGACAGCTAATAATCTGATGTATATTCACGTTAAGAACAGCTTTGTGATTGCTAACGAAACAGAAGGTTATATCTACGCAGACTGTGTGCAAATAGACACGAAATAATATGCCCTTGCCTCAGCCCAACAAACGGGGGTTTGAGGCTAAAACTCCCCCAATCTCTCCATTTTTCTACTTAACTTTGCATTTTCCTTACTTATTCATAAATAGAAACATTACTCTTTTCGGTTTAGCATAGTTCTTATGGTGGGACTGAGCGATTAGCGTTATCCTTTCGCACTTTCTGTACCCCCGCATTTTTCGCATAAGCTCTGACGTTTGACAAGAAAGGTAATCCCCCGGTAATGGCCCTATTGAACGAAGAAATCCGCGACCATACGGCTGAGTCCCTGCTCTTTATCCGTCGTGCTATTATCGCCTTTGTTGTGGTAATACTGCTGTTTGGCGTGCTTGGATTCAATCTGTACCACCTGCAGGTGGGCATGCACTCTTTCTATCAGACTCGCTCGAATCAGAACGATATCAAAATGCTGCCGATCGCCCCAAGCCGTGGGTTGATTATGGACCGCAATGGCGTAGTTCTGGCGCAAAACATCACGCTGTATCAGATTCAGCTTATCCCTGGCAAAGTGCCTGATTTACAGGCGACCATCAAGGCGCTAACTCCGATAGTCGATCTGACGCCGGATGATCTGGCTGACTTCAAAGATGCGATGTATCACGGGCGTAAATTTAACGAAATCCCTCTGAAACTTGCGCTGACCGATGAGGAAGTGGCTCGATTTTCGGTAAATCAGTTCAAATTCCCCGGCGTATCGATCAGCAGCTATCAGCAGCGCAGATATCCTTATGGCGCAGAACTGGCGCACGTGGTCGGCTATGTTTCCAAGATTAACGACCGCGATGACAAAGAGTTATCGGAAGAAGGTCTGGCCGAAAACTATGCTGCCGATCACGATATCGGCAAGCAAGGTATTGAAAAATTTTACGAAAAAGAATTGCACGGTCGCACGGGTTATCAGGAAGTTGAAGTGGATAACCACGGGCACGTGGTGCGCCTGCTGACGGAAACTCCTCCGCAGGCCGGTGAAAATATCAAGCTGACTCTGGATCTCGGTTTACAGCAATATATCGAGCAACTGCTCAAAGGCCAGCGTGCGGCGGTGGTCGTGGTTGACCCGCGCGACGGTTCAGTGCGAGCGATGGTCTCCAGCCCAAGCTATGATCCTAACCCGTTCGTTAATGGGATCACTGGCAAAGCCTACAGCGCGTTGCTTAAAAATCCGGATTTACCGCTGATTAACCGCGTGACGCAGGGCCTTTATCCGCCTGCCTCGACAGTCAAACCTTACATGGCGATGTCCGCGCTGTTTGCCGGGGTTATCACGCCGCAAACGACCTTCTTCGGTGCGCCAACCTGGACTCTGCCGGGTACCGATCGTCATTATCGCGACTGGATGAAAACCGGTCACGGCTATCTGAACGTGACCAAGGCTATCGAAGAGTCGGCGGATACCTTCTTCTATCAGGTCGCTTATGAAATGGGTATCGATCGTATCCACGAATGGCTGAGCAAGTTTGGCTACGGTAAATCATCGGGTATCGATCTCGATGAGCAGTATTACGGTAACCTGCCGAGCCGTGAATGGAAGATGAAGGTTCATAAGAAAGAATGGTATCAGGGCGATACGGTTTCAGTCGGGATCGGCCAGGGTTACTGGATTGCTACGCCGATTCAGATGGTTAAGGCGCTGACAATCCTGATTAACAACGGCAAAATTATGACGCCACACCTGATGGACTCAATGCAGCTCGGTAAAGTTATTACGCCGTTTAAGATGCCAGACACCTCGCAGATAGGCGATCCGAAGTCGCCGTACTGGAACATTGTTAAAAATGCGATGTTCGGTATGGCCAATGCGCCGAACGGTACCGGTTATAAGCTTTTCCACACCGCGCCTTACAAGATCGCTGCAAAATCAGGGACATCCCAGGTATTTAGCCTGCGTGAAAACCAGACCTACAATGCCAAAATGACGCCGGTTCGCCTGCGTGACCATATTTTCTATACTGCTTTTGCACCGTTTGACCATCCTACCGTAGCGGTAGCGCTGATCCTTGAGAACGGCGGTGGCGATGGTGTTGTTGCCGGACCCACCATGCGCGCTATTCTCGACCACATCTTTGTGAAAGATAACACCACCGATTGCACAGATGAAAAGAACAATAGCAGCCCGGCTTGCCAATTAACCACACTAAAACCTGGCACCGAAGGTTATGACGAACACTAAACCTGTCTTTGTTCGGCGACAAAGGCAGGGTTAGTTGTCGCCAAATAGAGACACGTAACTCATTGAAAAATATGTGGACTCGTTTTAAGGATATTAGTTGTCTCTAATTGGAGACTAACTGCTGGATTTTAAAGCGAAATAAGTTGATTTAAAAACCGTCAGTCTGAAGTGTTTTAATTTTAAATCCTTTAAAAAATAAGGAGTTAAAATTTATATTTATAAGTTGGCACAGTTCCTGCTATATTTATCTCGGTTGCTCATTCAATCAGTTATAAATGCCACTGCGGTGCTACCGTAATTTGCGCTCATAACATCCGAATGACGCCATAGAAAAGGTGCCTATCGTTCACTAGACCGATATCGTTGCTTCGGCAATCTTATCAAGCATCGAGCGACACGTTGAGTGAGGCACCACCTATTTTGCCCTGTAGACCCACCAAACAGGTGTTTACAGGGCAGCCCTCAAAGTTCTCTTCTTTTCTTCCTTCTCCGGCTCGGTTAGCATCAAGTGACTGATTGACAGCGAGATGATTGCCTTGAAAAAGCGGCGTTTGTTCCCGGGATCTTTGCGCCAACTGGTCCTGATGGCCTTTGTGCTGGTGCTATTACCTTTGCTGGTCCTGGCATATCAAGCTTATGCAAGCCTGAAACACCTCAGCGAACAGGCGGCAGAAATCAATCGAACCACCATTGTGGATGCGCGACGCAGCGAGTCGATGACCAGTATTGCGCTGGAAATGGAACGTAGCTATCGTCAATATTGCGTGCTTGACGACGCAACGCTGTCGACCTTATATCAAAGCCAGCGTCGCCAGTATTCGCAAATGCTCGATGCCCACGCGCCTATCTTGCCCGACGTGCGGTATTATCAAAATCTGCATGACTTGCTCAATCAACTCTCCTCATTTCAATGTGCCAATAACAGCCCGGTTCCCGATGCCTCGCGCCAGCTTGAGGAATTTTCCCGTTCCAATGGCGAGATGGTTCAGGCCACGCGAGAAGTCATTTATTCCCGTGGTCAGAAGTTGCAGCACGCAATCGCCGCGCGCGGTAAATTCTTCGGCTGGCAAGCGTTGGTACTTTTCCTGCTCAGCGCCATGTTAGTGCTGCTGTTTACGCGCATGATTATCGGGCCAGTCAAAGACGTTGAGAGGATGATAAATCTGTTGGGAGAAGGCCGCTCTCCGGGAAGTGTTGCCAGATTTCGCGGGCCGCGTGAGATTCGCGCGCTGGCGAAACGTATTCACTGGCTCAGCGAACGCCTTGCGTGGTTTGAATCCCAGCGTCATGAGTTTCTGCGCCACATTTCCCATGAATTGAAAACCCCGCTAGCCAGCATGCGTGAAGGCACTGAACTACTGCGCGATGAGGTTGCAGGGCCGCTAACTGCCGATCAGCAAGAAGTGGTGGCTATCCTTAATACCAGTAGCCGCCATCTGCAAACGCTGATTGAACAACTGCTGGATTACAATCGCCGATTAGCCGACGTCCCGACGGATAAAGAACAGGTTAATCTTGCTGAAATCCTGAGCAGCGTAGCCACCGCGCACAGCCTTACTGCGCGAAGCAAGGCTATCCACACTGAAATTAAAACCGATGCGCCGCAGTGTTGGGCCGAATCTGTTCTATTGGTGCGGGTGCTGGATAATCTATATTCCAATGCGGTGCACTACGGCGCTGAATCCGGTAACATTTGGCTGCATAGCTGGCAGAACGGTTCGCGAACCGTTATTGATGTTGCCAACAGTGGCACGCCGATCCCTGCTGCCGAGCAGGTCATGATTTTTGAACCTTTCTTTCAGGGAAGCCAACTGCGCAAAGGAGCCGTAAAAGGCAGTGGATTGGGGCTGAGTATCGCCAAAGACTGTATCAAGCGTATGGAGGGTGAACTGACACTGGTTAATGTTGACTATGCCGATGTCTGTTTTCGCATTGAATTACCCTCCAGCGCCGGAAAAACTTAGCCGGGTATGATGACACTATGCAGACAAGACACTATGCAGACGAGATTTAAACTGCTGCTCACATCGACAGTCCTGCTCTTGCTGAGCGGTTGCACGCGTCATCACAGTGATGAGCATCCGCAGGTTGAGGAGATTATCCCAGACAGTAAGGTGATCGACTTTAACGTCGCGTCCTGTGAAACGCTGTGGGTGCTCGACGATAATGCCACGCTAAGCAATTCGCTTTACTGGCTGAGGGCAATGGATTGTTCTGCTCGCATGACGGCCGCGCAGGCAAATTATCAGGCAGCACTCATTCCTCTCTCAGGATGGGCTAATATCTTTAAACAAAGCATTTTAACCGCAGAGGCCGAACCAGACCTCAATCAGCGCAAAATACTACTCAATAACGTTGATAATTACCGCGAGCAGATGCCTGGCGAGATACGTCCGCTGGTTCAGCTTTGGCACGACCGTCAGTCTTTGCAACTCGCATTGGAAGATGAAAAAGCCCGTAATGCTCGTCAGCAGTCGGCGAATGAAGCCAAATTAGCCGATATGATTAATCAGCAGAAAATCTTACAGGCAAGTCTGGACGACACCAAACTCAAGCTGGAGAATCTGACTGACATCGAGCGACAGCTGTCATCACGCAAGCAACTGCAAGGCGAATTGCCAGATAGCGAGGGTATTCCGTCGGGCTCAGGAAAAGGAACTTCTGGCTCCGATGCGCAGACTAAAGATACCTATTTACCGGCTAAAACCAGCCAGTCTTCACAATGAATCAACGCAAGTCAGTTAATAAAATGAATAAAAGACAAGTGACGGGAGAAGCATGAGCGCACGGAGAAATGCCAGCCTGCTGCTGGTGGATGACGATCCTGGCCTGTTAAAGCTGCTGGGTATGCGCCTATCAAGTGAAGGATTTCAGGTAACTACGGCCGCCAGCGGTGAAGAAGCGTTGAAACTGCTGCGGCGCGAACGCATTGATGTGGTGCTTAGCGATTTGCGGATGGATGAAATGGACGGCATGGCGCTGTTTAGTGAAATCCAGAAGCATCAGCCCGGTATGCCGGTGATTATATTGACCGCCCACGGTTCTATTCCCGACGCGGTTGCGGCCACTCAGCAGGGCGTATTTGGATTTCTGACCAAGCCGGTTGATCGCGACGCGTTATATAAAGCCATTGATGAAGCGCTGGCCCAGTCTATTCCTGCCGGAGACGACAGCTGGCGTGAGCAGATAGTGACTCGCAGCCCGCTGATGCTGCGTTTGTTAGAGCAGGCAAAGATGGTCGCACAGTCAGACGTCAGCTTGCTGATTAATGGCCAGAGTGGTACGGGTAAAGAGGTGCTCGCGCAGGCGATTCATCGCATTAGCCCGCGCGGCAAAAAAGCGTTTATTGCCATTAACTGTGGCGCATTGCCTGAACAGCTTCTGGAGTCAGAACTGTTCGGCCACGCCAAGGGCTCTTTTACTGGTGCGGTGAACAGTCGGGAAGGGCTGTTTCAGGCTGCTGACGGCGGCACGCTTTTCCTCGATGAAATTGGCGATATGCCACTGTCATTGCAGGTAAAACTGCTGCGTGTGTTGCAGGAGCGCAAGGTTCGTCCGTTGGGCAGTAATCATGATATCGACGTCAATGTGCGGATTATTTCTGCGACGCACCGTGATTTGCCCAAGGCGATGGCAAAAGGGGAGTTTCGCGAAGATTTATTTTACCGGTTGAACGTAGTGAATCTGAAACTGCCCGCCCTGCATGAGCGAGCAGAAGATATCCCGCTGCTGGCCAATCATTTACTGCGTGAGGTGGCCATTCGCCATAAGCCGTTTGTGCGCAGTTTCTCGACCGATGCCATGAAACGCCTGATGGCGGCAAGCTGGCCTGGCAATGTGCGTCAGTTGGTTAACGTGATTGAACAGTGCGTTGCCCTGACTTCTGCGCCGGTAATCAGCGAGGCGCTGATAGAACAGGCGCTTGAAGGTGAAAATACGGCGTTGCCGACCTTTGTTGAGGCACGTAATACCTTCGAACTGCACTATTTACGCAAACTTTTGCAAATTACACGTGGCAATGTGACGCAGGCAGCGAGAATAGCCGGGCGCAACCGAACCGAGTTCTATAAGCTGCTTTCAAGGCATGAACTTGAGGCCAATGACTTTAAAGAGTCTTAAAAATGACTTCCTTAGTCCGCGTAGATTTTATGGTGGCTGAGGATATGATACTTTATGCGCCTGCCGGTGCCCTTGGCACCTCAAAGCTAAAAATTAAATCTTGCCGCTGTGGATAAAAAAGCATTGGCAAATGAATAATATAAGGGCCTGCAATGAAAAAAATTGACGCAATTATTAAACCTTTCAAGCTGGACGACGTGCGTGAAGCGCTGGCTGAAGTCGGTATCACCGGGATGACAGTGACTGAAGTCAAAGGCTTTGGTCGTCAGAAAGGCCACACCGAACTGTATCGCGGTGCAGAATACATGGTGGATTTCCTGCCGAAAGTGAAAATCGAAATCGTGGTCGGTGATGATATCGTTGACACCTGCGTCGAAACTATTATGACCACTGCACAAACCGGCAAAATCGGCGACGGCAAGATCTTCGTCTTCGACGTGGCTCGCGTTGTGCGTATTCGTACCGGTGAAGAGGACGAAGAGGCTATCTAAGCGCTCTTTGCGGGCTGGAGTTTTCTGGCCCGCACCTATTGCTCTCGCCATTCCCCTGCCTCATCTGTTATTAATTTCCCTTAAATCTATTCTCACCGTGATTTGCAGCGCATTACATCCTGTTGCGGAATAGCTCACAAAGTTAAAATATACGCACAGTAGAATGAAGAAAAGTCGCTAGAAATGACTTTGTCTATATCAGATCAAAGCCTTGTCCCACGGGAAGCCAATCGTTTGCTTAAAAACCTGCGCCTGAGACTATGCCAATGGGGTGGAAACAGTTTACACTGTGCGCCAGAACCCATCAGGGGTGTTTATTTAAGTTTGTTGAGTCAGGAGATGCAGATGTTAAAGCGTGAAATGAACATTGCCGATTATGATGCCGAATTGTGGCATGCAATGGAGCAGGAAGTCGTACGTCAGGAAGAGCATATCGAGCTGATTGCGTCAGAGAACTACACTAGCCCGCGCGTTATGCAGGCTCAGGGTTCTCAGCTGACCAACAAATATGCCGAAGGCTATCCTGGCAAGCGTTACTACGGCGGCTGCGAATACGTAGACATCGTTGAACAGTTGGCTATCGACCGCGCAAAAGAATTGTTCGGTGCCGATTACGCAAACGTTCAACCACACTCTGGCTCACAGGCTAATTTCGCGGTTTACACTGCTTTGCTGCAACCAGGCGATACCATTCTGGGTATGAACCTGGCTCATGGCGGACACCTGACTCACGGTTCTCCGGTTAACCTGTCTGGCAAACTGTATAATGTTGTTCCTTACGGCATCGACGAAACGGGCAAAATCGATTACGAAGACCTGGCTCGTCAGGCTGAGAAATACAAGCCAAAAATGATCATCGGTGGCTTCTCTGCCTTCTCCGGCATCGTTGACTGGGCAAAAATGCGTGAAATCGCAGACAGCATCGGCGCATGGTTCTTCGTAGACATGGCTCACGTTGCAGGCCTGGTTGCGGCGGGCGTTTACCCGACTCCAGTTCCACACGCTCACATCGTTACCAGCACCACGCACAAAACGCTGGCGGGTCCACGCGGTGGCCTGATCCTGGCTAAAGGCGGCGACGAAGATCTGTACAAAAAACTGAACTCCGCGGTATTCCCGGGTGGTCAGGGTGGCCCATTGATGCACGTGATCGCGGGTAAAGCGATTGCTTTCAAAGAAGCAATGGAACCTGAGTTCAAAGCTTACCAAGAGCAAGTGGCTATCAACTCCAAAGCGATGGTTGAAGTTGTGCTTGAGCGCGGCTACAAAGTTGTTTCTGGCGGGACTCACAACCACCTGTTCCTGCTGGACCTGGTTGATAAAGGCCTGACTGGTAAAGAAGCTGATGCTGCACTGGGTCGTGCCAATATTACCGTTAACAAAAACAGCGTACCAAACGATCCTAAGAGCCCGTTTGTGACTTCTGGTATTCGTATCGGTACTCCAGCAGTGACTCGTCGTGGCTTTAAAGCAGACGACGTACGTGAATTGGCTGGCTGGATTTGTGACGTGCTTGATAACGTCAACGACGAAGCAACCATTGAACGTGTTAAGCAAAAAGTTCTGGATATCTGTGCACGTTACCCTGTGTACGCATAATCTCTAACTTTGTCGCGGCTTAAGCCCGCGGCCTGCTGTAAGAACCACGTCTCTGGGCGTGGTTTTTTTTCGACCATTTTTAGTCTTGATGAGCTTCGAGCAGGGAGCGAATGCGCTTACGCTCTTCTTTGGATAGCGGTAATTGAGCGTAAAGGATCAGCGGATCGGCATCAATCGTCAGTGTGGCATAAGGTGTAAAAATCATAGTGACACCGCTGGGCGCTCCGTGCTGGTGGAAATCTTCTAAAGTTTGATATTTAATATTTAGCGGAATCAGAGTGGCTTCGCGAATCTGATGCTCAACGGCTTCCTCAAGTGCAGGATTATTATCAGTAAGCAGTAAAATTTGTTTCTCCTGAATGGCATTCCCCTGCATTAACCAGGCACCAAAAATCACCGCAACCAGCCCAATCTCTTCCGGTGAAAACTCGATTTCGTAGGTTTGTTTTAAATCCCGCAACGCGTCGTGAGTCGTGCGCATCAGCCGTGGATACATGCGGTTAACTTCATCCTGCATCTGACTGTCGACCGCGATATCAAACCTGCAACGTTCGAGCGCGGGAGCGAGATGAGCAAACAGCTGGCTTATCAGTCCTTCATAGCTGCTAAATTTCATGCCCGATACATCCTGGAAATTAGCCACCAGTTCTTCAATTTGCTGCATCAGCTTTTCGTCTTCCGGCGTACCGGAGCTTTCATAGCTGTAATTTTTTATTAACGTAAGCAGTAAGGTAATAAAATCTCTTTCACATTCGGCAATATTGCTGGCACAAAACGTTTGTAGTTTACTGACGATCAATTCTGCGGCGGAAAACTCTGGCTTGTCACGCAGCCATTGGCGTTGTACATCGTTAAAACTGAGCGCAGTTGGGCTAATGTCTTGCCACAGGCAGAATTGCAGATAAAGGTGCAAAAATTGCTCATCCCGAGCGCTAAACTCGCGAGCAAGTAACTGTGAAATGCGTTCAAGCAAGGGAGGAAATTGGCTATGGAAATGCTGGCTGTCAAAATCGGCCGTATCGCTGAGGGCCTGTGCTAAAAGCGGGGTGAAATGCTGGTTAACAAAATCTGGGCAGGTGCGTATCGCTCGACGCAGCCCGTTAAGCAGGCAAATTCTTTGATCGAGTAAATTACCCTGAAGTTGGTAAATCTGTTTCTCAGTCACGGTAATTTCCAGCCGATGGAGGCGCTGAATTTCGGTAGAGAGCTGCGCAAGGTCTTCTTGCGTTGTCGCCAAGTCTACACCGTTGATTATACTAATATTCTCCAGTTGCATCGCCGCTGACGGCGCATACAGCATCAACAATAGATTGCAGCGACGTTGTTGAGCGGAGAGCTCCGGTACAGGGGAGGTGTCCAGGCTCATATCACCTTCTGTATTCGCTATATTGAAAATTCTTCAATAGCATAGCAAATCCTCGGCGATTCAATGTGCTACCGATCGCGGTTTTACACTGCCTTACGGAGCAGATCACAGTTATTTTTTATGAGCAGCTCAATTGAACCGTTTTAAAATGTTATTTTATAACAATTACAGTCTCCTGCCAGAATAAGACTTGTTTTGAAAATATTGCTATCGCAACTCAGGAAAAATTTCACTGCTTTTACAGTCGCGAGTTAGCGATAAACTCAGTGCCAATAAAGCCGCTTTGCCGGTAGCCAGGCTTTATGGATCTTTGCTGTCACTATTGGGTGGGCTAATTCTGATAATTGCAGGTGTTTTGCGGTTTCAAACCAGCATTTAAGCCTTTGGCGGGAGATTAGGGCCGTTCGGTCGATAGCTATTACTATGATTTAATTACTAAAGAGCGGGATGGAATTTCAGCTCTTTAATGTTAGTCGATTTATAGTTGTTATAAAGTGGCCTTGCTTAATTTATTACAATCAGCTTATATTTAGTTCGAGTGCAAACTATCACATCAAATGATATTCCCATTTGTATGCATTAATTTTAATTAACTAATTTAAAGACGTTCGGTTAATTTGTTTTCGTTTCATATTCATTAATTTGCCTTAAGTACATTTCTTGTGTTATCTTCGCTGACCAAAAAATATCAGAGGTAATTCAATTGAAGACAAACGAAAATATACAGTATCTTCGTGGAGTTGCAGCGCTTACTGTTGTTTTTGCACATACCGTTACAAGTTTTGCAGCCTATAGAAATACAGGCGGCATGCTCAATATTTTCTTACAAAACATAGAATTGATCGGGCAGGTTGGAGTCGGCGTTTTCTTTGTTATCAGCGGTTATATCATGTCTTTGACCACTAATGATAAGGCTGGAGGGATTAATAATGCAAAAACGTTTGCCTGGAAAAGAGTGATAAGGATTTATCCTCTCTATATATTCTGGACGACTGTAGTAATAGTTCTGGGTGTGCTTCATCTTTTTAATAGTGCAGAACATTACTCCCTAAGCAAAACACTCGCCTCATACTTACTGATTCCTTATATCTCTTACAATGGTGACGTCATTGATCCTATCCTCAGGCAGGGATGGACGCTGATGTATGAGATTTTCTTTTATATCACTTTTGCTGTTTTAATTTTTCTCGGCCAACATCGCAAGAGTAGTATTTACATTCTAATGGCATTTTTCTTTATCGCAGGCATTGCGTCAAAGTTTATGACATCGCCTAGTGCGGCCTCATTTTTCTCATTCCAGATATATTTTTTATTTGTCGTTGGTGTGTACATTTTTCACTATCAGGAAAGAATTCTTAACCTGATAAGCTCGAGAGTAGTCAGGGTGATAATGCTGGCTATATTCACAGCTTTAGTACTGCTCATCTTATTTAAATATAATACTTTGGGCGTGAGTGCGGTGTATGTTCCCTACATTGCTGCGATATTTTTGTTTTTATATGTCCTTTCCGCCCGAAAAGTATCGGGTGTGGTGCTTGAGATAGGTAATTCATCATATTCTCTTTACTTAACCCATATGTTTTCAACCACAGCGTTTGCTATCATTGTTATTCGTTACGGGTTAAGCAATCTAACGTTATTTGTCCTCGGAGTTTGCTTCTTTCTAGTTGCCATTCTTGTAGGAGAAATATCTTACCGATTGATTGAAAAGAGGCTTATTTTCAAAACTGCTGCCTTTGTGTCTGTCCCAACGAAATTAAAAAAATCCTGAATTATTTTTATTGCCTAGTTTTTAGCAGTAATTTTAGTGGTGACTTTTTCACAGTAAGTTTTTTAAAGTGACTTTTTTATAGTAACTAATAGCCATAAAAAATAGACATAAAAAAAGGACGCCGAGGCGTCCTTCAATTTTTGCTCTGCTACAGATTCTTCGCTGCTACAGATAAGCTTTACTGTGCGAATTAACGCTTCAGCGCATCGTGCAGCTCATCACGCATTGCGTTAAGAATACCTTTAACAACGCGTGGGTTACCGGCAACAACGTTACCAGAAGAATAATGGTTGTGGCCGCCAACGAAGTCAGTTACTACGCCGCCAGATTCACGAACCAGCAGCTCGCCACCGGCGAAATCCCAAGGTTTCAAACCAATCTCGAAGAAACCGTCAACGCGACCAGCGGCAACGTAGGCCAGGTCCAGCGCGGCTGAACCGGTGCGACGGAAATCTGCACATTCGGTGAACAGTTTGCCAACAACTTTCATGTAGCTTGCTGCGTGCTGTTTCAGTTTGAATGGGAAACCGGTCGCCAGAATGGTGCCGTCGAGGTCTTTTGCGTTGGTGCCGCGCAGACGATAGCCGTTCAGCTGTGCGCCCTGACCGCGGGTTGCTGTGAACAGTTCGTTACGCATTGGGTCATATACAACAGCGACTTCGGTGCGGCCTTTAATGCGCACAGCGATAGAAACTGCGAAATGAGGGAGACGTTTAACAAAGTTGGTAGTGCCATCCAGTGGGTCAATAATCCATTGTACGTCGCTTTCTTCACCTGGCAACTCGCCACATTCTTCGCCGATAATGGTGTGTTTCGGGTACGATTTGCGGATAACGTCGATGATCATGCTTTCTGCATCGCGATCTACGTTAGTGACAAAGTCGTTTGTGCCTTTCTGAGTTGATTCTACAGAGTCTGGCGTTTCGTAATGTTTGGCAATCAGGTTACCGGCCTTGCGCGCAGCGCGCACGGCGATGGTGAGCATCGGATGCATGGATATCTTCCAACTAGGATGTTAAAGAACGGGAAACGGCGCGCAGTATAGCAATAGTTATGGTAAACGCCAATGAATTTGCGCCGTTTGCTTTTTAAGCGACTTGCTAAACCATGACGGCGCGCAGGATTGTGATAAACTGTTGCGATTTTCCGCAACGCTCAGAGTTTGTATGCTACACAATATCCGCATTGTCCTGGTTGAAACCTCTCACACCGGGAATATGGGCTCCACCGCCCGCGCTATGAAAACCATGGGATTATCCAATCTTTATCTGGTCAACCCACTCGTAAAACCTGATTCACAGGCGATCTCGATGTCGGCAGGAGCCAGCGACGTGATTGGTAACGCAACAATCGTCGACACGCTTGATGAAGCGCTGGCCGGTTGTAGCCTAGTTATTGGCACCAGTGCTCGCTCTCGCACTTTGCCATGGCCAATGCTTGAACCGCGTGAATGTGGCGAGCTTAGTGCCAAAACCTCAGTTTCTTCTCCCGTTGCTCTGGTATTTGGTCGTGAACGTGTGGGCCTGACGAATGAAGAGCTGCAAAAGTGCAACTATCACGTCTGCATTCCTGCTAATCCAGAATATAGCTCGCTGAATCTGGCGATGGCGGTTCAGCTTATTGCCTATGAGGTTCGCGTTGCCTGGCTCAGCCAGCTTGAGGCCGAAAAGTCACAGGTTGAGTATGAAGAGACGCCTTATCCGCTGGTTGAAGATCTCGAACGCTTCTATGTTCACCTTGAACAAGTTTTGCTGAAAGTAGGGTTTATTCGCAAGGCGCATCCTGGACAGGTGATGAGTAGACTGCGTCGTTTATTCACTCGCGCGCGCCCGGAATCTCAGGAACTTGCTATTCTGCGCGGCATTTTAAGCGCCGTCGAGAAGCAAGGCAGTGATAAGGAATAAGCCTTTTTATTCCGTAATATAGTTATTTATCAAAGTATTGCATGTGTGGCTTTCTATTTATAAATACCCATGGAAACTGTTTATAAATACCCATGGAAACTATTTATGATTACCCATGGAAACTACGCATGTAATACTTGAGTAAATTACTAGGTTAAATAGTTGACTAAATTAGTCGGGAATGTCAGACTCATTTTCATGTTGTTCCCACACTGATTTTTGACTATCACTAACAGGTAAACATGTTATGAGACTGACATCTAAAGGCCGTTATGCTGTTACAGCTATGTTGGACGTAGCACTGCATTCCCAGGAAGGCCCAGTGCCTTTAGCTGATATTTCTGAGCGTCAGGGCATCTCTCTTTCGTATCTGGAGCAGCTGTTCTCCCGTCTTCGCAAACATGAGCTGGTTGCCAGCGTTCGTGGTCCAGGCGGCGGTTATCTGTTAGGTCGTGAAGCAACCTCTATCTCTGTAGGTTCCGTAATTACTGCGGTTGACGAATCTGTCGATGCGACTCGTTGCCAGGGTAAAGAAGGCTGTCAGGGTGGCGAGCGCTGCCTGACTCATACTCTGTGGCGTGACCTGAGTGAGCGTATCAGCGGCTTCCTGAATGACATTTCTATCGGCGAGCTGGTTAATAACCAAGACGTGCTGGAAGTGGCCGATCGTCAGAATAACGATCTGCGTCGCATGCCGAATGGCCGTCCGCAAGAAACTATTAATATAAACCTGCGCGCTTAACTCTTCTTTTAGAGCATACGTAGTCTTTGAGAGCTTCACTTTTCTTTCAAAGCTTAAGTATTCTTTTATAACAGATTTACAGCACAGTTTTACAGTTCAAAGCATTTTGCTCTGCAATATTTGCATAATAAAATGAGCATAATAAAAACCGGGTAGTATAAGGGCAGTGACAACACGTCAATGCAGCCTTGTCGCCCGGTTTTTGTTTTATGAATTTCTGCATAAGCAAGCCGCCTTAATAAGCATATTCTGCTCTCAAACCTCTGTTTGGCATGATTTCCCTTTTAACCAATAGCCAAGCCGTTTTAAACTAGTCCTTAATATGAATTCGCCTCGATAATAAATAATCACGTTCCTTTGCGAACGCGCAGTACGGAGCATTTTTGCCATGAAATTACCGATTTATCTGGATTATTCGGCGACTACGCCGGTTGACCCACGCGTAGCCGAAAAGATGATGCAGTGTTTGACGCTGGACGGTACTTTCGGTAACCCGGCTTCCCGTTCTCATCGCTACGGCTGGCAGGCTGAAGAGGCCGTAGACGTGGCGCGCAATAACATTGCCGAGCTTATTAATGCCGATCCGCGAGAGATTGTTTTCACATCTGGCGCGACCGAGTCGGATAATCTGGCTATAAAAGGTGCCGCGCTGGCTAATCAGCATAAAGGCCGCCACATTATTACGCTGACTACCGAGCATAAAGCGGTGCTGGACACCTGCGAGCAGCTGGAGCGTGAAGGTTTCGAAGTCACTTATCTTAATCCACAGGCCAACGGACTGCTGAGTCTCGAGCAGTTGGAACAGGCCCTGCGCGATGACACGGTTTTAGTGTCCGTTATGCACGTCAATAACGAGATTGGTGTCATTCAGGATATCGCCAGCATTGGCGAAATGTGCCGCAGCCGCGAGATCCTGTTCCACGTTGATGCAACGCAAAGCGTAGGAAAAATTCCGGTTGACCTTAACGAGTTGAAAGTTGATTTGATGTCGTTTTCCGCGCATAAGATTTACGGCCCAAAAGGCATCGGGGCGCTGTATGTCAGCCGAAAGCCAAAGGTGAAGGTTGATGCTCAGATCCACGGCGGCGGGCACGAGCGTGGAATGCGTTCTGGTACTTTGCCTGTGCATCAGATTGTAGGCATGGGTGAAGCTTATCGCCTTGCCCGTCTGGAGATGGCCGAAGAAGCCGTGCGTCTTGGTACTTTGCGCGACCGTTTGTGGGCCGGGATCAGCCAGATCAAAGACGTTTTCCTTAATGGCGCTGAAGAAAGCTCGGCACCTAATATTCTCAACGTCAGTTTTGCCAACGTTGACGGCGAATCGCTAATCATGACCCTGAAAGATCTGGCGGTGTCGTCCGGTTCTGCCTGTACTTCAGCCAGCCTTGAGCCTTCCTACGTGCTAAAAGCGTTAGGACTCAACGATGAGCTGGCGCACAGTTCTATTCGTTTTTCGGTAGGGCGTTTTACTACGGAAGAAGAGATCGATTACAGTATTTCGCTGATCGGTAAATCAATAAGCCGCCTGCGTGAACTTTCGAACGCTAATCATTGAAGATAAAGAATAATCAGGAGTGTTGTAATGACGACCAAAGCTACCACTACCGATGTAATGTCCATCCTGCTGTCTTCACAACCGGCCGACGCGCGTTGGGGTGAGAAGGCGCTGTTGAGCACTGATTCTGCCGGCATCACCATTCATTTTTCTGCTGACGACAAGCTGACTTCCATTGCACGCGCAGCACGTCGAATCGACGGGCAGGGTGTAAAAAAAGTAAAACTGGCCGGTGAAGGCTGGGATTTGGAAAACAGCTGGGCGTTCTGGCAGGGCTTCCGTGGTCCAAAAGGCACCCGTAGCGTTGACTGGGCGGAACTGTCTGCCGCCGATACTGAAACTCTGCAACAGCGCCTGAAAATTATTGACTGGGTGCGTGACACCATCAATAAACCGGCAGAAGATCTTAGCCCGGAAAAACTGGCTCGCAGCGCGGTCGATCTGCTGTGTGAGTTTGGAGATTCTATTAGCTATCGCATCAGAAAGGGCGATGAGCTACGTGAGAAAGAATATAACGGCCTCTATACTGTGGGTCGCGGTTCTGATCGCCCACCTGTTTTCCTCTCTCTCGATTACAACCCGACGGGCAATCCTGATGCACCAGTATTTGCTTGCCTGGTGGGTAAAGGCATCACTTTCGATACCGGCGGTTATAGCCTGAAACCTAGCGCTTCCATGGATTCAATGAAAGCTGACATGGGTGGCGCGGCAACGTTGACAGGCGCATTGGCGCTGGCAGCGGCAGGCGGTTTAAACAAACGCGTTAAACTGTACCTCTGCTGTGCTGATAACATGGTTAGCGGTAATGCATTGAAATTAGGTGATATTATTGAATATCGCAATGGCAAAACCGTTGAAGTGATGAACACTGATGCCGAAGGCCGTCTGGTATTGGCTGATGGCCTGATCGACGCCTCTAAGCATAATCCAACGCTCCTTATTGATGCAGCGACTCTCACCGGTGCGGCTAAAACGGCGTTGGGCGGTGATTATCATGCACTGTTCAGCTTCGATGATGCACTGGCTGCTGAGCTGCTGAACAGCGCAGCTGAAGAGCACGAACCTTTCTGGCGCTTGCCTCTGGCCGAGTTCCACCGCAGCCAGTTGCCGTCAAATTTTGCTGAATTGAACAATATTGGCGGCCCAGCTTACGGCGCGGGTGCTAGCACTGCCGCCGCTTTCCTGTCGCATTTTGTTCAGAACTATAAAAAAGGCTGGCTGCACATCGACTGCTCGGCGACCTACCGTAAAAGCGCCGTTGACCAGTGGTCTGCGGGCGCAACCGGTCTGGGCGTGCGTACCGTTGCTAACTTGCTGTTATCTAAAGCCAACGCTGCCGAAACCAAATAAGCTGAGGGGCTGAGACAAGATGAGCGTCCCACACGATATTCCAGCCGCCGCAGCAACGGATGAAAACGAGCTTGAGCGTCTGCTCAGGCTTTCCGTTACCCAGGCCGCCTATCGCCCGGCTTTTTATCAGGCACTGCTTGATTCAACAGTGTGGGTGCTGGGCGATGCCGGTCAGCAGGATAGTGCATCTGAGATCCACGCCGGTAGCGAACTGAATTTGCTGCATTGGGAAAAGCAGGATGGCAGCTCAATTATTCCTGTCTTCTCGTCTGTTGAAGTGCTTGAACGCGCAGCAGCAGGGGAAAGCGAAGATGAGCAGTCTTTTGTCGCTTTACCGGCAAAGATTTTGTTTGAGATGACACAAGGTGAGGAACTGTTTCTCAATCCAAAATCGGAATATGGCAAAGAGCTGTATCCGAGTGAGATAACCATGTTGCTTAATACTGGCGGACTGGCTGCTCCAACCGAGTTGGTTCTGGATGCCGACAGCCAACTGCTGATTGGTCAGCCGGAAGAATATCCGTCGGCGATGGTCGATGCATTGACCACCTTGTTCAGTCAGAAAAAACCTGTTCGCCGGGCATTTCTTGCACTGATCCACGATAAAGCTGCCGATCCGCAGCCTAACCTGTTGATCGGGATAGAGGCTGATGGAACCGAGGCTGAAGTTGATGAGCTGATCCGTGAGGCCGGTAATGTGGCTAGCGAAACGTCTCCCGACGACAATCCGGTGGATTTTTGCATCGTGAATGAAAAGGAGAGGGGGCTGAGCCATTATCTGGTGAGCCATACTCAACCTTTCTATCAGCGCAAATGGGGCAGCTGGCTACGCAATATCATCCCTTCATCGGGTAAAGCCTGATTTATTAGGCTGTTGCAGGCAAACAGTTACCTTTTGTCGAAAGAACAGTTTGTCAAAATAACCGTTTGTCGAAAGAACCATTTATCCAAAGAACAGTGAGGCCGCTTAAGTGCGGCCTTTTGCTGTTTGTTTCATACTACCGGCTTACTATCTACCAGCCGTGAATAATTGGCCATAGCGCATCAATAGTTTCGCTATCGTCTTTAACTACTGCAAACTCAAGGTGTTGGCTCACTGTTGCACAGGCATGATTGGGTAAAATTCTCACTCGGCTGCCGTAAGGCAAATCAGGGAGCTTTTGTTGACTGCCAGGGCGCAGCGACAGAATACCGTGTTCCTGATTCACGCCGGTCACTATCAAATCACCCAGCGGTTCTCCCGCCATATTGCAAACAATGCCATAACCTTGGTCAACTTCCTGAGAGGCCGTACCTCGGTCGCGGGACATTGCCATCCATCCTGCATCGACCATGATCCAGCCTTTTTGGCGCTGATGACCAATCACTGTAGCGACCACTGACAGTGCAATATCAGCTACTTGGCAGACGCCCGCGCCGGTCATAACCAGATCAAACAAGGTGAAAACGCCAGCACGAACCTCCGTGACGCCGGTTAAATCCTGGCTAAAATGGGCGGTTGGAGTAGAGCCAACGCTGACGACCGGGCTAGGTAATCCCGCCTCGCGTAAAGCCTCTGCACAGGCAACGGCGGCAGCGCGTTCTTTCTCTGCCATGGCCTGATGCTCCTGCAAACTTTTACAATGATAAGACTCACCGGCGTGGGTGATGATACCGCGCAGTTCAGCGCCCTCGTTATGCAGTATTTGACCTATCCCGATAAGCAACGCATCACCGGGTACAACGCCGCTGCGATGGCCATCGCTGTCGATTTCTATCAATGCAGGAATTTTAACGCCTGCCTGCTGTGAATAGTCGGCGACGACGCGAGCCTGCTCGATGCTGTCTAAAATTACGCTAATATCCGTGCCTGCTTTCAGTAACTTTACAACACGGGCCAGTTTTTGCGGTGCTATCCCTACGGCATAAATCAGATTTTTACAGCCAGCCGCGGCAAAGACTTCTGCCTCTTTTAGCGTGGACACAGTGGCTGGCCCATTGCCATTGGTCAGGATCAGCCTTGCTGCCTCAACCGATTTAACCGTTTTAAGATGCGGGCGCAAAGGAATGCCGAAACTGTCCGTATGCTTGCGCAGGCGAGCGACATTACGCTCAAGCTTGTCGCGATTAAGCAGTAGGAAAGGCGTTTCTCGCTGGTGGATACTTCCGCCGTGAAGCGTGTCGTTATCAACAATACGGTCTTTGTTAGAAGCACTATATTTATCAGAAATACTGTTTTTATCAGTCATATCAGTTGCCTGGCAAAGTAAAAGGGCAGCGCATCAGTGTTGTTCTGCTAACTGTTCAGCGAGGCCAGCAGGCGGCTGTAGTTATCCAGGTCGACATTCCCGCCGCTGATAATAATTCCTATGCGTTTACCGCGCAGCGATGAGGCATTGGCTCGAACCGCCGCCAATCCCAGGCAACCCGTAGGTTCTACGACCAGTTTCATGCGTGAGGCAAAAAAAGCCATGCTCTCGATCAGTTGTTGGTCAGTCGCGGTGTAAATATCAGTGACATCGCGTTGAATAATAGGAAAGTTAATCAGCCCCAGCGAAGGGGTTTGCGCGCCATCGGCAATAGTTTTCGGCGTGCTTATCTTGACGATAGAGCCTGAGCGGAAAGACTGTTGCCCGTCGTTACCGGCTTCTGGTTCAACACCATAGATTTTGCATGCTGGAGACAGGGCGCGAGTGGCGAGAGCACAGCCTGCCAGCAAACCGCCGCCGCCGAGTGGGGTAAACAAAGCATCGAGCTCGCCCACTTCTTCAATCAGCTCTTTTGCTGCTGTGCCTTGCCCAACAATTACTGGCGCATAGTCATAAGCTGGCACAATGGTATAGCCGAACTTGTCGGCAAGTTCCTGAGTTATCGCCTCTCGATTCTGCGTATAGCGATCGTATTCGACCACTTTAGCGCCGTAACCTTCAGTGGCTGCGCGCTTGGCCTTTGGAGCGTCTAATGGCATGACAATCGTTGAAGGAATGCCGAGCAGTGAGGCGGCGAGGGCGATTCCCTGAGCATGATTGCCAGAAGAAAAGGCGATCACACCTCTTTTGCGCTGCGACTCGTCTAAAAGGGACAAAGCATTAAACGCGCCACGAAATTTAAAAGCTCCCATACGCTGCAAGTTTTCACACTTGAAAAATACTTCAGCGCCTAGCTCCTGGTTAAGAATACTTGACTGCATCACCGGTGTTTTGTGGGCATAGCCTTTAATTCTTCCCGCAGCCGCAACAACATCACCATACGTAGGCAGTGTGCTCATTATTCCCTCTGTGTTTGCTTTAAATATGCAGTAAAAGCTGATGCTTAGAGCATTACGCCTTTATAAACCGACGTGATAAAATGCCATTATCAACCGTCGTTACAAACCGTGCCCTGTGTGCCACTCCAACAGCGGCTCTCAGCGTCTGTAGAATTCTGCAACCTATCACTCTTTTATCGGCGATTTTACAAACCGTCAATTTGTTTGTTTTGTAAACTATCCGCTGCGGGAGAGATTGCTATAGAGCGGCTTTCACACCGCCTGAAGGGCAGAGGCAGGCAAACGTGCTGAATATCACCCTTGATTAATGAAATTCTTTGTGGAAAATGCGGCTTTAAAGCCAGAAAGTGAGTCAGTGACACATTTTTTTAATCAAATGTTGTTATTCCTGTAGGCAAGCGTTACTTCGCCCCCTATAATCTGCGCCATTTTCCGGCAGTGTTAACATTTTCAAAATTAACCGGCCCCACCTTAAGTAATACAGAGGTTTTTATGACTATCGAACGTACTTTCTCTATCATCAAGCCAAACTCCGTTGCTAACAACGACATCGGTGGTATCACCGCTCGTTTCGAACGTGCTGGTTTCCAGATCATCGCTTCTAAAATGATCCGTCTGAGCAAAGAAAAAGCTGAAGGCTTCTACGCTGAGCACAAAGGCCGTCCATTCTTCGACGGTCTGGTAGAGTTCATGACCTCTGGTCCAGTCGTTGTTCAGGTTCTGGAAGGCGAAAACGCCGTTCAACGTAACCGTGACATCATGGGCGCAACCAACCCAGACAACGCTCTGGCTGGTACTCTGCGTGCTGATTACGCTGACAGCTTCACTGCTAACGCCGTTCACGGTTCTGACGCGGTTGAATCTGCACAGCGTGAAATCGCTTACTTCTTCGACGAAAGCGAAATCTGCGCTCGTTAATAAGAAGTCAGGCATGGGTTGGTCAGAATGGATTCACCCGCAGATACAATAAATTTGTATTCACGGCCTTTCATTCGTAGCCACTCAGCCTTAAAATTTGTACAATACTGCGCCCCAAGAGTTCCGCTCTTGGGGCGCAGTTTATTTAATGCATAAAATGTAGTGGTTTGAGCAACAAGCATTCGTGGGTGAACTTAGCCCGCACTTCCTTCGAGCCATAACGTGTAACAACGAGGCCAATAAAGCATGTCGAATACTATCGAATTAGATATCCCCGTACTTAGCTCCACCGA
The DNA here is from genome assembly GCA_963747655.1 of uncultured Gammaproteobacteria bacterium. GTDB lineage: Bacteria > Pseudomonadota > Gammaproteobacteria > Enterobacterales > Enterobacteriaceae > Rouxiella. The sequence continues at coordinate 140,429 of CAVVFS010000004.1, forward strand.
GATTGACTCCCTTAACGTTATCCGTGCAGAAAACGTAGCCATCGCCGAATTGGCTGAGAAATCTGCTGCACCGGTTAGCGCAAAAATCAACCTTCTTGACCTTAATCGCAAACAAATGCGCGAGTTTTTCCTTAAAATGGGTGAAAAACCGTTCCGTGCGGATCAGGTGATGAAGTGGATGTATCATTACTGCAGCGATGATTTCGAAGAAATGACCGATATCAATAAAACGCTGCGTAATAAACTGGCAAGCGTCGCTGAAATTCGCGCGCCTGAAGTTGCCTTAGAACAACGCTCTGCCGATGGCACCATTAAATGGGCTATTCAGGTGGGCAATCAGCAGGTTGAAACCGTTTATATTCCCGATGGCGATCGCGCAACTCTGTGTGTGTCTTCACAGGTTGGCTGTGCGCTGGAATGTACTTTCTGTTCAACGGCTCAGCAGGGCTTCAACCGTAACCTGCGTGTTTCAGAAATCATTGGTCAGGTCTGGCGTGCCGCTAAAATTATTGGTGCCGCGAAGATTGCCGGGACTCGTCCAATCACCAACGTGGTGATGATGGGGATGGGTGAGCCATTGCTTAACCTCAATAACGTGGTTCCCGCGATGGAAATCATGCTCGATGACTTCGGTTTTGGCCTGTCTAAGCGTCGCGTAACATTGTCTACCTCCGGCGTGGTTCCTGCACTGGATAAACTGGGTGACATGATCGACGTCGCACTGGCAATTTCACTGCATGCGCCAAATGACACCATCCGTGATGAAATCGTGCCGATTAACCGTAAATATAACATCGATACCTTCCTGGCCTCGGTGAACCGTTATTTGGGTAAATCCAATGCGAATCAGGGACGTGTTACCGTTGAGTACGTTATGCTTGATCACATTAACGACGGTACTGAACACGCTCACGAGCTGGCTGAGAGGCTGAAAGATACGCCGTGCAAAATTAACCTGATCCCATGGAACCCCTTCCCGGGCGCGCCATACGGACGTAGCTCCAACAGTCGTATCGACCGTTTCTCCAAGGTTCTGATGGAATACGGCTTCACCGTAATTGTGCGTAAAACGCGCGGTGATGACATTGATGCAGCCTGTGGTCAGCTGGCGGGTGAAGTTATTGACCGCACCAAGCGTACTTTGAAGAAAAAGATGGCCAATGACGCTATCATGATGAAATCTGTCTAATATCTTCTGATAATCAGGCGATTATAAGCTTGCGTTTGTCTTCTTATCGGTAGCGGGTAAAAGGATTTAAGTATGGCGATAGCGCAGTGGCAAATGCAGTGGAAAGGAATGTTCGCCGCGAGTCTGGCAGTTTGCCTGTTGGCAGGCTGTTCCAGCTCGAAGCATCCGCCGGTCGAAGAAACTTCTGGCGTTCCTATGACGCAGCTCCAGTTGGGAATGGACGACTTGAAGCAGGGCAATTTGCCTGCCGCAAAAATCAATCTGCAACAGGCTGTGAATGCATCGCCACTGGATTATCGCAACCAGCTGGGAATGGCTTTGTATGAGCAAAAAATCGGCAATAAAGACGCCGCGCAAAGCCGCTACCAGCAAGCCTTTAAGCTCGCTCCGCAAAATGGAACTGTCATAAATAATTACGGTGCGTTTTTGTGTAGTTTAGGGCAGTATGTATCGTCACAACAGCAGTTTAGCACCGCTGCCAGTTTGCCTGATTCCGGTCCGGTTGCTGACAGTCTTGAAAGTGCGGGCTACTGTTTTCTGAAGGCTAATCAGAATGATGAGGCGAAAATGTTGTTGAGTCAGGCCTTGAAACGCGATCCTGACAAAGGCGCACCGCTTATCACTGAAGCCAACAGACAGTACAAGGAAGGTAATCGCGCCTACGCGCAACTTTTACTGGATGTTTATCAACATGTTCTGCCGGCGAGCGCTGACAGTCTTATGTTGCAAATTCGTTTCGCGGCGTTAGCAGACAATCCAGACAGCGTTCAACGTTATGGAAAGCAGCTTGCGCGGAATTTTCCACAATCCCAACAGTACCAGCAATTCTTAGCTAATGAATACTGAAGCCACTCAAGATAAAAGTACTAAAGTGACAGCGGGCGAGCGCCTGCGTCAAGCTCGTGAACAGTTGGGACTCAGCCATCAGGCTGTGGCGGAACGCCTTTGCCTGAAGCTTTCGACTATTCGACAAATCGAAGAAGGGACTACGCCAGCTGATTTGGCCCCGACCTTCCTACGCGGTTATATTCGCTCTTACGCAAAACTGGTCCACGTTCCTGAAGAGGAATTGGCAACGTTAATTGGCAAGCAAGCGCCAATCAATGTGCCTAAAGTGGCTTCTATGCAAGGTGTCTCATTACGCAAGTCACGCAAGAAACGTGATGGCTGGCTGATGGGCTTTACCTGGCTTATCGTTTTTGTGGTGCTCGGACTGACCGGTGCATGGTGGTGGCAAAACCATCAGGCGCAGCAGGAAGAGATTAGCAACATGGCCGATCAATCTACTGCGCAGCTGAATCAGGATAACGCTCAGGGGCAGTCTATCCCTCTGAACAACGGTGATAATTCTTCACCGGCTCCGACTCAGAACACAGCTCAGCCTGCTGCTCCAGCCGATGCCTCTGGCAACGCTCCAGCGTCTCAGGCACAGAATTCGATTCCGCTGAATACTACGCCAGGTACCGCAACCAACACGGGTACGGCGCAGACTCAGCAACCTGCTGCTGCGGATCAAACCAGCCAGCCAGCTCCGGCTGAGACTCCGTCTTCTACATTGCCTACCGGCGATGCTCAGGCCACTCCAACTGCCACTGATGCAGACGCTGTGACCCTGACCTTTAAATCAAACTGCTGGTTGCAGATTGATGATGCTACGGGCAAATCATTGTTCAGCGGCATCAAGAAAGGGGGAGAAACACTGACTGTTAAAGGTAAAGCCCCTTACAAATTGAAGATTGGCGCACCTGGTGCAGTTCAGATTCAATATCAAGGCAAGCCTGTTGATCTAAGCCGTTTTGTTAAATCAAACCGTGTTGCTCGTCTGACTTTAGCTGCGCAGTAATTACACTAAAGCCCTGGCTAAGTGATTGAAGCTACAGCAGTGCAACTTGTGAATATATCCCGGATCACTGGCTCGGTGAGTGATTCGGGTGATTTACCTAAGGCAACTTAGCCGTAGCTTTTGGCTCGAAGTCAGATAGGCAACGATGGAGAAGAGTATAAATGCATAACCAAGCACCCATTACCCGTCGCAAATCAACCCGGATTTACGTCGGCAAGGTGCCTGTCGGTGATGGTGCACCAATCGCGGTGCAATCAATGACCAACACCCGCACCACCGATGTCGAAGCCACCGTAGCTCAGATCAAATCTCTTGAGCGAGTGGGTGTAGACATTGTTCGTGTTTCTGTTCCAACCATGGACGCTGCAGAAGCTTTCAAGCTGATTAAACAGCAGGTTAACGTACCTTTGGTTGCTGATATTCATTTCGACTATCGTATCGCACTGAAAGTTGCAGAATACGGCGTTGATTGCCTGCGTATTAATCCAGGTAATATCGGCAATGAATCGCGTATCCGCTCTGTCGTTGACTGCGCTCGCGATAAAAATATCCCTATTCGTATCGGCGTGAACGGCGGTTCGCTGGAAAAAGATTTGCAGGAAAAATATGGCGAACCTACGCCAGAGGCCCTGTTTGAATCTGCAATGCGTCACGTTGATATTCTCGACCGTCTTAACTTTGATCAATTCAAGGTCAGCGTTAAAGCCTCTGACGTCTTCCTGGCCGTTGAGTCTTATCGTCTGTTGGCCAAACAGATCGTTCAGCCTCTGCACCTCGGCATTACAGAAGCCGGTGGTTTGCGCGCAGGATCGGTTAAATCCGCGATCGGCCTTGGCCTGCTGCTGTCTGAAGGGATCGGCGATACGCTGCGCATCTCTCTGGCGGCAGATCCGGTTGAAGAAGTTAAAGTTGGCTTCGATATTCTCAAGTCGCTGCGCATTCGCTCGCGCGGGATCAACTTCATCGCCTGTCCAACCTGTTCACGCCAGGAATTCGACGTGATAGGTACCGTGAATGCCCTTGAACAACGCCTCGAAGACATTATCACCCCGATGGATATCTCGATCATTGGCTGTGTGGTAAATGGGCCGGGCGAAGCGCTGGTTTCAACCATTGGTGTTACCGGCGGCCATAACAAGAGCGGTTTTTACGAAGACGGCGTTCGTCAAAGAGACAGATTCGACAATGAGCTGATGATCGATCAGCTTGAAGCCAAGATCCGTGCCAAAGCGGCTCTTATGGATCAAAGTAAGCGCATCGTTATCAATCATCTCGAAAAGTAACCTTAGCACGCGCCGCATTGTTGGCGCGCCTGCCCAATTGGGCTGAATTAATCTGAACCCGATATGAAGTGTTGACGTATCCGCATTGAACCAGAGGATGCAAAACACCTATAATCGGGTTCATTTTTATAAAAAAGATAGAGAACTGACGTGGCAAAGAACATCCAGGCTATCCGCGGCATGAACGATTATCTGCCTGCAGACACCGCTTTATGGCAACGTATTGAAGGCACGCTCAAGCAGGTCCTTGGCACCTACGGCTACAGCGAAATCCGTATGCCGATTGTAGAGCAGACCCCGTTATTCAAACGCGCGATCGGCGAAGTCACCGACGTGGTTGAAAAAGAAATGTACACCTTCGAGGATCGCAACGGCGAGAGCCTGACTCTGCGTCCAGAAGGGACTGCTGGCTGCGTTCGCGCCGGTATCGAGCATGGTCTGCTGTACAATCAGGAACAGCGTATGTGGTACATCGGCCCGATGTTCCGCTACGAGCGTCCACAGAAAGGTCGTTATCGTCAATTCAATCAGCTGGGTGTCGAAGTGTTTGGCCTTAACGGCCCTGACATTGATGCCGAGCTCATCATGCTAACTGCTCGCTGGTGGCGTGCGCTGGGTATTGCGGAAAATGTCTCACTGGAGCTGAACTCAATCGGTTCTCTTGAAGCTCGTGCCAATTACCGCGATGCACTGGTCGCTTTCCTTGAGCAGCATAAAGAGCAGCTCGACGAAGACTGCAAACGTCGTATGTATACTAATCCGTTACGCGTTCTGGACTCTAAAAATCCAGAGGTTCAGGCTTTGCTGAATGGCGCGCCGGAGCTTGCAGACTATCTCGACGAAGAATCTCGCGAACACTTTGCGGGTCTGTGTGAACTTTTAAGCCTCGCAGGTATCCCATATACGGTTAATCAGCGTCTTGTGCGCGGTCTGGACTATTACAACCGCACCGTGTTTGAGTGGGTAACCACCAGTTTGGGCGCGCAGGGTACGGTTTGTGCCGGCGGTCGTTATGACGGTCTGGTTGAACAGCTCGGCGGACGCGCAACTCCGGCAGTCGGTTTTGCGATGGGGCTTGAGCGTCTGGTTCTGCTGGTTCAGGCGGTTAACCCAGATTTTAAAGCGCCTGCCACGGTGGATGCTTATGTGATTTCTTCTGGTGCAGGTACGCAGGGTGCTGCAATGCAACTGGCTGAAAAATTGCGTGATTCACTGCCAGAGCTAAAAGTCATGACTAACTACGGCGGCGGTAACTTTAAGAAGCAGTTTGCCCGCGCTGATAAATGGGGCGCACGTATCGCCCTGGTGTTAGGTGAAGACGAAGTCGCGGCTCAGCAGGTAGTGGTTAAAAATCTGCAAAGTGGTGAGCAAGAAACGCTGGCGCAGAGCGAATTGGCTGTGCGTCTGGCCTCGATGTTAGGTTAAGGAGAAGGACCACGTGGAAGTCTATACCACTGAAAATGAACAGGTTGACGCCGTACGCCGCTTCTTTACCGAAAATGGTAAAGCCCTGGCTGTAGGTGTTGTGCTGGGTATTGCAGCTTTAGGTGGATGGCGTTATTGGCAGTCTCATGAGAATACCGCTCTGACCGCAGCCTCTGCCTCATTCCAGCAGGCTACTAACGCATTGACGGATAATAAAGCCGATGGCGTTGCCAATTTAGAGAAGTTTGCCCAGAACAACGATAACAGCTACGGCGTTTTTGCTGCGTTGCAATTGGCTGACCATTTCGTTCAGGCCAAAGACTTTACCAATGCTGAAAAGCAGCTGAACCAGGCGAGCCAGCTTTCTAAAGACGAAAATTTATTATCACTGGTTAACTACCGTCTGGCACGCGTTCAGTTGCAGGAAAACAAACTGGATGACGCGCTGAAAACCCTCGACAATGTTAAGGGCGACGGCTGGATGGCGATGCAACAAGAGGTACGTGGTGATGTTCTTCTCGCGAAGGGCGACACCAAAGGTGCCAGGGATGCATACAGTAAAGGCCTTGATTCCAAGCCATCTCAAACGCTGCAAACCATGCTGCGTATGAAATTGAATAATTTATCCAGCTAAGGGGAACCCCGATGCAATTGCGTAAAACTCTCCTGGTGGGATTAGTCTCTGTAGCCTTCCTGAGCGGCTGTTCACTGTTTAACAGCGAAGAAGACGTCGTTAAAATGTCTCCGCTTCCAAAGGTTGAGAATCAGTTTACACCAACAGAAGTGTGGAGCACCTCTGTTGGTGACGGCGTAGGTCAGTACTATTCTCACCTGCATCCGGCCTGGAAAGACAACACTATTTACGCTGCCGATCGTTTTGGTATCGTGAAAGCATTAGATGCCAACAGTGGCAAAGAGAAATGGAAAGTTGACCTGTCCGAAAATCCGGGCTTCTTCTCCAGCAACATTTCTGCCGACCTTTCCGGTGGCGTAACTGTTGACGGCTCTAACCTGTATGTTGGCAGCGAAAAAGCGGTGGTTTACTCGTTAAATACCGCAGACGGCAAACTGGCCTGGAAAACTACGGTAGCGGGTGAAGCGATTTCACGCCCTGTCGTCAGCGATGGTCTGGTATTAATCCACACCGGTAACGGCATCCTTCAGGCTCTGAACCAGAAAGACGGTACAGTCGCCTGGAGCGTTAACCTTGATATGCCTACGCTTTCTCTGCGTGGCGAATCAGCACCGGCTACCGCCTTTGGTGCCGCCATTGTTGGTGGTGACAACGGTCGCGTCAGCGCAGTACTGTTGAAAGAAGGTCAGTTGATCTGGCAGCAACGTATTTCCGAGCCGAGCGGGGCGACTGAAATCGACCGTCTGAGCGACGTTGATACTACGCCAGTCATCGTTAACGGCGTGGTTTATACCGTGGCTTACAATGGTAATCTGGTTGCGATGGACCTGCGTTCAGGCCAGGTCGCGTGGAAACGTGAAGTTGGCTCGGTGAATAACATCATCATCGACAGTGGTCACATCTATATGGTTGACCAGAATGACCGCGTAATGGCTCTCGATACGCAAGGCGGCGTGACTCTCTGGACTCAGAGTGCACTACTCCACCGTAACGTGACCGCGCCAGTATTGTATAATGGCTTTATCGTGGTCGGCGATGCCGAAGGTTATCTGCACTGGTTGAACACCAATGATGGTCGCTTCGTCTCCCAGCAGAAGGTAGACTCCTCTGGCTTCCTAAGCGCGCCAATTGTCGCAGGCGACAAGCTGGTGGTGCAGGCCAAGGGCGGTGAAGTTTACTCCTTCAAACGCTAATACCCTTAGTAATTTTAGATGCAGCGTTGTTGGCTATGTTCGTTCACCCCGGTCACTTACTTATGTAAGCTTCCGGGGATTCGCTCACTTGCCGCCTAGTTGCCTCGTCAATTACTTCGGGTAGATTACCCTGTGTCTTTGGAGCAGCTACAGCGCCAATGACTTTGGGTACATATATCCTTCTGGGTATATATCCTCATCAAGGGTATAATAGTTCGGCCATTAAACGGCTCCTGAATTGCTCAGGGGCCGTTTCGTATTCTAAAAACAGCAAGAATGGTTATCCTTTTCTGTTGTAAGAAATTGAATTTTAATGATTTGCATTATGGCGATCGGTTGTTTAATTCCTGCGGGAATCGACACTTGTTGGCTGTAAAAAAATGAGGCTCCAAAAATGATACCTGTCGTCGCGCTAGTTGGGCGCCCGAATGTGGGTAAATCCACCTTATTTAACCGTTTGACCAAGACGCGTGATGCGTTGGTGGCGGATTTCCCCGGGCTAACGCGTGACCGCAAGTATGGTCGTGCCGAGATCGAGGGTAACGAATTTATTATCGTTGATACCGGTGGTATCGATGGTACTGAAGACGGCGTTGAAACTCGCATGGCGGGGCAATCACTGCTGGCTATCGAAGAAGCAGACATCGTGCTGTTTATGGTCGATGCGCGCGCGGGCGTGATGCCTGCCGATCAGGGCATTGCCCAGCATCTGCGTAGCCGTGAAAAAGCCACCTTCCTGGTTGCTAACAAAACCGACGGTCTTGATGCTGACAGCGCCACCGCTGACTTCTACTCACTGGGCCTGGGCGAAGTTTATGCTATCGCAGCTTCTCACGGCCGTGGCGTTACTCAGCTTATCGAACACGTGCTTATTCCATTCGTGGGTGAGAAGCCGGAAGAAGTTGAACTGACCGAAGAAGAGGCGAATGCCGCTTATTGGGCTGAGCAGCTTGGCGACGAAGACGCGATACCTGAAGACGTTGAAGACGACTTTGACCCGACGACTCTGCCTATCAAACTGGCTATCGTGGGTCGTCCAAACGTAGGTAAGTCAACGCTGACTAACCGCATCCTCGGTGAAGACCGTGTTGTGGTTTATGACATGCCTGGCACCACGCGCGACAGTATTTACATCCCAATGGTTCGTGATGAGCGTGAATACGTGCTTATCGATACCGCGGGTGTGCGTAAGCGCGGCAAGGTGACTGAAACCGTTGAGAAATTCTCGGTAATCAAAACTCTGCAAGCGATTGAAGATGCCAACGTCGTCATGTTGGTAATTGACGCACGTGAAGGGATTTCAGATCAGGATCTCTCGCTTTTAGGCTTTATCCTCAATAGTGGGCGCTCACTGGTTATCGTGGTGAACAAATGGGACGGCCTGTCTCAGGAAGCTCGCGATGCAGTGAAAGACGCGTTGGACATGCGTCTTGGCTTTATCGACTTTGCTCGTATTCACTTTATCTCTGCCCTGCATGGCAGCGGTGTAGGTAACTTGTTTGAGTCGGTTAACGAAGCATATAACTGCGCAACTAAGCGTGTAGGCACTTCTCTGCTGACTCGTATTATGCAGATGGCTGCTGACGACCACCAACCGCCGCTGGTTAATGGACGTCGTGTGAAGCTGAAATATGCTCACGCCGGCGGCTATAACCCACCTATCGTGGTTATCCACGGTAATCAGGTAAAAGACCTGGCCGACTCTTACAAACGTTATCTGATGAACTATTTCCGTCGTTCATTAGAAATTATGGGTACGCCGATCCGCATTCAATTCAAAGAGGGTGAAAACCCGTTTGAAGGCAAGCGTAATACCCTGACGCCTAATCAGATGCGTAAACGTAAACGTCTGATGTCGCACCTGAAAAAGAAATAAATTCTTCTCTAAAAGCACAACGTTTGTAAAAAATACAAAATTTGTGAAATTTAGGTGAGCATCAATAAACTGCATTTTGATTTTTGGACTTCGGTCTGAAACATCGAGATGCAGTTTTTTTTTACCGTTTTTTGACCCTTCACGCCCCGTATGTCCATAAGTTAACCCTCACTCTCCTCTCAGCCAGACCTGCCAAAAAGCGCTAACTCATATAGGGACTATAATTTTTCAGTACCCATTTATTTTGTGAGTGTTTTAAGGAGAGTTTTTAATGTCGGACCATAAAGATAAGATAGGAAGCAATCAGGGTGATTTGGAGAATAAAGCCGCATCTGCTCAACCCCATCTCGGTGATACTGCACCCAAAGGTGCTCCGCTAAAACCCCAAAACAGCATCAGTCCTCCAGGCGCAGAGCCAACAGCGCCGGGTTCAGAGAAAAATCCGTCAGCGACTAGCCAGAAACTCGAGCAACTGGATGCCTTCCGTGACAATCCTGAGGAAGAGGCGCTGAGAACCGATCAGGGCATTCGTATTTCCGATAACCAAAACTCGCTCAAGGCGGGTGTTCGTGGCTCAACGTTGCTCGAAGATTTTATGCTTCGGGAAAAAATTACCCATTTTGACCATGAACGCATTCCAGAAAGAGTCGTGCATGCGCGCGGCGCAGCAGCACACGGTTATTTCCAGGTTTATCAGTCACTCGAAGCGCTAACTAAAGCCGGTTTTCTGGTAGATCCCGGTCTGGATACGCCAGTGTTTGTGCGCTTTTCAACGGTGCAGGGTTCGCGAGGTTCTGCGGACTCGGTAAGGGATATTCGCGGGTTTGCCACCAAGTTTTACACTCAGGAAGGAAATTTCGACCTGGTAGGTAACAACACGCCGGTATTCTTTATTCAGGATGCGATTAAATTTCCTGACTTTGTCCATGCCGTGAAACCTGAGCCACATAATGAAATTCCACAGGGTCAGAGCGCACACGACACTTTCTGGGACTACATTTCGCTACAGCCTGAAACGTTGCATAACGTGATGTGGGCAATGTCCGATCGCGGCATCCCGCGCAGTTATCGTATGATGGAAGGGTTCGGTATTCACAGCTATAAGCTGATCAATGCTGAAGGTAAAAGTCATTTCGTCAGATTCCACTGGAAACCTACCTGCGGCGCGGCCTCGCTGCTGTGGGATGAAGCACAGGTGCTGACCGGCAGAGATCCCGATTTCCATCGCCGTGAGCTGTGGGAATCTATCGAAGCAGGAGATTTCCCAGAGTTTGAGCTGGGATTACAGATTATCCCGGAAGAGGACGAAGACAAGTTCGACTTCGATATTCTCGACGCGACAAAACTTATCCCCGAATCATTGGTGCCAGTGCAGATCGTGGGCAAAATGGTGCTAAACCGTAATCCAGACAACTATTTCAGCGAGACTGAGCAGGTGGCATTCTGTCCGGGAAATATTGTTCCGGGACTAGATTTCTCCGATGATCCGCTGCTGCAAGGTCGCCTGTTCTCTTATCTGGATACGCAGATCAGCCGTCTCGGCGGGCCAAACTTCCATGAAATCCCGATCAACAAACCGGTTTGCCCGTTCCATAATCACCAGCGTGATGGCATGCACAGAATGGGGATCTCGGGCGCAGCCAACTATGAACCCAACTCAATTAACAATAACTGGCCACGAGAAACGCCTCCAGCCAAGAAAAATGGCGGTTTCGAGACCTATCCGCAACCGCTGACCGGTGAGAAAATCCGCCGTCGCAGCGATTCATTTGCCGATTATTACTCGCAACCGCGGCTCTTCTGGCTAAGTCAGACTACGACCGAGCAGGATCACGTGGTCGGCGGCTTTAGTTTTGAGCTAGGAAAAGTAGTACGTCCGTGGATACGCGAGCGGGTGGTTGATCAGCTGACCTATATTGACCATGATCTGGCGACTCGAGTGGCGGAGAATCTCGGCATTGAGCTGACTCAGGAACAGCTGGCACACGAGTTACCTAAAGCGGTTAACGGCTTAAGCAAAGACGATGCGCTGAGCTTGTATGGCAATCGCGAACATCCGGTGAAATCTCGCCAGGTCGCGCTATTGATAGCCGACGGCGTATGTGGCGATTCGGTAGCAACCATCACGACTGAACTCAATGCTCTGGGTATTCATACCAAACTCTTTGCACCGCGATTGGGTAAAATCAAAACTCTGCAAGGTAAAGAGATTAAAGCTGACGGCACCATTGAAGGGAATCCTTCCGTATTGGTCGACGGGGTTATCGTCCCAACCGGTAAGGACAGCATCGAGGCGCTGAAGAAAAACGGCAATGCCAAGAGCTTCATCTTGCAGGCATTTAAACATCTCAAAGCCATCGGCTTACAGGGTGATGCGCTGAGCTTGTATGAAGCGCTGCCGTTGCCAAAACCCGATGAAGGCGTGCTGGTGGATGGCGATGCCAAACTGGTGACCGACAAATTTATTGAAGCATTAAAGAAACACCGCGTCTGGGCGCGTGAGGCAGCAGCAGCGGAAGTGCCTGCTTAAAAGCCACACTAATGATTGATAGTGTTATTATTTAATATAAGCATTATCTTTATTAGTAATATTATCTTTACTGTCAAATAGCTCCCTCATTACGAGGGAGTTATATATTAATCTTTGGCTTTGATATTAACCTTTGCCTTTACTATTAATCTTTCTCTTTAATAGTAAACTCGCAATTTTCTGGGGCAATTTTTTCACAGGTAATATAAGTTTGCCCAGGGCCGCCTTTTTGTTCCCCCCAAACTTTTCCGTCAGTGATGATTTCTAATGGTTTTTTTACTTTTCTTTTCTACTGATGCTTTATCTTTTTCTTTATTAAGAACCAGAGCCTGTGAAAATGATATGCCCGTGGAGTTGTCTTTAACTTTGCCTTGCAGAACCCCAGACCATTCGCCAGGTTTTGATGCATCGAGAAATGGGCTATTTTTCACCTTTTCGATACTCACTGTTGCAAGGGGAAGCTTTTTCAGAGCTCTTCGCTGCGGCCTGATGAGCGGTTGATACCAGAGCGGCAGTGAGTAAAATTAATTTTAATTTATTCATGATTTAAATCCTTAATTAATTATTTTCAATAAAACAGATTTTATGGATGTGGATTTAAATATAGATTTAAAAATATTTTGGATTTTATCGTGCAGGAGTTGGAGGGAATATATCATTATTATCTTGCCGTTCATCTATAAAATACGAGTGATTACCTTTTTATTATCCATTTGTTTACTATAAATAAAATTCATTGTGATCAATATGATCTCAGTTGTATTAAGTGTTTTTTTATTGCATTTTTTATTGGGCTTTAATTTTTTATTTAATTGACAGGGCTATTAAAGAGGATATTAACGCAGAGTATAAACAATAGAACCGGGCGCGAAAAATATATCGCGCTATTGGCTGATGTAAAGATTTTTACCGCTGAGTTTCCTATATTTAACCGCTTTTAACTCGCGTGTTATTCAGTTTTTGGTGATTGAACCGTGCGTTTGCGCGTTTTTTTCGCAGCCGGTTTCTCATCCACATGCAAAGCTTTGACCTCACTTTCAATCCAGCCATCTTCGAGACGCGTTTTTAACGTCTCACCAGGCGAAGTTTGCGTGGTTTTCTTCAACAAAGCACCCTGAGGGGTCGTGGTAACGCTATAACCGCGTGCCAGCGTCGCCAGAGGGCTTACTGATTCTAATTGAGTTACGGCAGTACCAAAACGCTGACGATGCTCACCGAGCTGCTCAGACATTGACTGTTGCAGGCGATATTGCAGCTTTTGCACCCGCTGTTGCAGCTGGTGGATACGGCGCTGAGGTTGATGCTGATTCAGACGCTGCTGAATATTCTGCGCGCGACGTAGCAGGCGGCGCAGGTGATTTTGCATGGCTTCGTCCATTCGGCTGCGCAATTTAAACAGCGCGGTTTGCTGTCGAGCCAGGCGCAGATGAGGATGCTGCTGCTGTAGCCGATGATTTAGACGCGTAAAACGCTGCGTCATTTGCGCCAGATAATAGTCCATTGCCATTTCGAGACGTTGCTGCTGTGACTGGATTTGTCGCAACAGTTCCAGCTGATTGCGGCTGATAAGCTCGGCGGCGGCAGAAGGCGTTGGCGCACGTAGATCCGCCACAAAGTCGGCAATAGTGACGTCGGTTTCGTGGCCTACGGCACTGACAATCGGCAAACGGCTGTTGAAAATGGCGCGCGCCACACGTTCGTCGTTAAAACTCCATAAATCTTCGAGCGAACCGCCACCGCGACCGACAATCAGCACGTCACATTCCTGCCGCTGATTGGCCAGAGTAATGGCTTTAACGATTTGCAGCGGCGCATCGACCCCCTGAACCGCCGTTGGGTAAATAACCACCGGCAGGGAAGGGTCACGACGTTTTAATACCTGCAAGATATCGTGCAACGCAGCACCGCTCGCAGAGGTAATCACCCCCACACATTTTGCCGGGGAAGGCAGCGGCTGCTTATGTTCACTATCAAACAAACCCTCGGCGGACAGCGTCTGTTTTAACTGCTCAAACTGTTGCTGCAACAGGCCATCACCGGCAGGCTGCATACTTTCGGCAATCAGCTGAAAATCGCCGCGTGGTTCATAAAGCGTAATCGAGGCGCGAACTAAAACCTGCTGACCATTTTGTGGACGGAAAGTAGTACGGCGATTGCTGTTACGAAACATCGCGCATTTAACCTGAGCGCGCGCATCTTTAAGCGTAAAATACCAGTGGCCGGAGGAGGGCTGAGAGAAGTTGGAAATTTCACCGGAGAGCCAAACCTGACCCATTTCGTTTTCCAGCAACTCGCGAACCGTCTGATTAAGGCGGCTTACGGTAAAAATGGGTGGCGAAGAAGGTAGCGGCATGTGACCCAGATCAAATTTGAAAACAGAGACTTAATCAATCGATACTACAGCCGAAAATGAAGTATTCAAGAGTTTTTTAAAAATAATTTGAAATAGTGCTAGAGCAAACGATTGAGTGCCTGTATACTCTCGCTGCAATATTTTATCTTTTCCGCATCCACCTTGGTGAGATATTGCCTATGTTACGTTTAAAGAAAGAAGCACTCACGTTTGACGACGTTCTCCTTGTTCCAGCTCACTCCACAGTTCTGCCTAACACGGCCGATCTCAGCACACAGCTGACCGCTAAAATCCGTCTGAACATTCCTATGCTGTCTGCAGCAATGGATACCGTTACCGAAGCGAACCTGGCAATTGCCCTGGCTCAGGAAGGCGGGATGGGTTTCATCCATAAAAACATGTCTATCGAGCGTCAGGCTGAAGAAGTTCGCCGCGTTAAGAAGCATGAAAGCGGCGTTGTTGCCGATCCTAAAACCGTAACACCTTCAACGACTCTGCGTCAGGTCAAAGAACTCACTGAAATCAACGGTTTTGCAGGTTATCCTGTTGTAACCGAAGGCAACGAACTGGTCGGTATCATCACCGGTCGTGACGTTCGCTTCGTGACCGATCTGGAGCAGCCAGTAACCGCAGTAATGACCCCGAAAGAGCGTCTGGTTACTGTTAAAGAAGGTGAATCTCGCGAAGTTGTTTTGCAGAAAATGCATGAAAAACGCGTTGAGAAAGCCTTGGTTGTTGATAGCCAGTTCCATCTGCTGGGTATGATCACCGTTAAAGACTTCCAGAAAGCAGAGCGTAAACCTAACGCCTGTAAAGACGAAAACGGCAGCCTGCGCGTAGGCGCTGCGGTTGGCGCTGGTGCGGGTAACGAAGAGCGCATTGACGCACTGGTTGCTGCTGGCGTTGACGTGTTGCTGATCGACTCCTCACACGGTCATTCCGAAGGCGTCCTTGGACGTATCCGCGCAACCCGCGCCAAATACCCAGACCTGCAAATCATCGGCGGCAACGTAGCTACCGGCGAAGGCGCACTGGCACTGGCACAGGCTGGCGTTAGCGCAGTTAAAGTCGGTATCGGCCCTGGTTCAATCTGTACCACTCGTATGGTTACCGGCGTTGGCGTTCCACAGATAACTGCGGTTTCTGACGCAGTTGAAGCGCTGGAAGGCACCGGCATTCCAGTTATCGCCGATGGCGGTATTCGCTTCTCTGGTGACATCGCTAAAGCTATCGCTGCTGGCGCAAGCTGCGTGATGGTTGGCGGAATGCTGGCAGGTACTGAAGAATCTCCAGGCGAAATCGAGCTATATCAAGGTCGTTCATTCAAGTCATACCGCGGCATGGGTTCACTGGGCGCTATGTCCAAAGGCTCTTCTGACCGTTACTTCCAGAGCGATAACGCCGCAGACAAACTGGTACCGGAAGGTATCGAAGGCCGCGTTGCCTATAAAGGCCGCCTGAAAGAGATCGTTCATCAGCAAATGGGTGGCCTGCGCTCTTGTATGGGTCTGACCGGCTGTGCAACTATCCCGGAACTTCGTACCAAAGCTGAATTTGTTCGTATCAGCGGTGCAGGTATCCAGGAAAGCCACGTGCATGATGTCACGATCACCAAAGAGTCTCCGAATTACCGCATGGGTTCTTAATTGGATCCTCGGGACTGCTGTGCTTTGGCAATACTGCGTTGAATTCAGGCTCTAAAATGCTCATTTACCCATGTAAACTGCGCTTTTTTCGCCTAAGTCAGCCTGGTCTTGCCTTAGCTCGATGGCCCCTTGATCGAGTTAATTAAATCTGTGTTAAACCCGGTTCAGGCCGGGTTATTCAGTTTCTTAGTTACTTTCTTTAAAACTTTAACCGCTCTGGAAAATCACCCGCATGAGTGAAAATATTCATAAGCATCGCATTCTTATCCTTGATTTCGGTTCCCAGTACACTCAACTGGTAGCACGTCGCGTTCGTGAACTCGGCGTGTATTGCGAACTCTGGGCCTGGGATGTGACCGAAGCTCAAATCCGTGAATTCAATCCGAACGGCATCATCTTGTCTGGCGGCCCGGAAAGCACCACCGAGCAAGACAGCCCACGCGCTCCGGATTACGTATTCGAAGCTGGCGTACCTGTTCTTGGCGTGTGCTACGGCATGCAGACCATGGCAATGCAATTGGGTGGCCACGTTGAAGGTTCAACCGAACGTGAGTTTGGTTACGCACAGGTCGAAGTGCAGACTAACAGCGCACTGGTTCGCGACATTGAAGACGCACTGAGTGCCGACAACAAGCCGCTGCTCGACGTGTGGATGAGCCATGGCGATAAAGTCACCGCAATTCCTTCTGACTTCGTAACCGTAGCCAGCACCGATACCTGCCCGTTTGCCATTATGGCCAACGAAGAAAAACGCTTCTACGGCGTACAGTTCCACCCAGAAGTGACGCACACCCGTCAGGGCCTGCGCATTCTGGAACGCTTCATCATCGACATTTGTGAATGTGAAGCGCTGTGGACTCCGGCCAAGATCATTGAAGATGCTATCGAACGCCTGAAAGTGCAGATTGGCGACGATCACGTGATCCTCGGCCTGTCTGGCGGCGTGGACTCTTCCGTTACCGCAATGTTGCTTCATCGCGCTATTGGCGATCGCCTGACCTGCGTGTTTGTTGATAACGGCCTGCTGCGTTTGAACGAAGCCGATCAGGTTCTGGATATGTTCGGTGACCGTTTTGGTCTGAACATCATTCACGTCGCTGCTGAAGACCGTTTCCTGTCTGCATTGGCTGGCGAAAACGATCCAGAAGCTAAACGTAAAATCATTGGTCGCGTGTTTGTTGAAGTCTTCGATGAAGAAGCCTGCAAACGTGACGAATTCAAATGGTTGGCGCAGGGTACTATCTACCCAGACGTTATCGAATCCGCCGCTTCTGCTACCGGTAAAGCACACGTTATTAAGTCACACCATAACGTTGGCGGACTGCCAAAAGAGATGAAGCTGGGTCTGGTTGAGCCGCTGAAAGAGCTGTTCAAAGACGAAGTGCGTAAAATTGGTCTGGAACTTGGCCTGCCGTACGACATGCTTTATCGCCACCCGTTCCCAGGTCCAGGTTTGGGCGTGCGTGTTCTGGGCGAAGTGAAGAAAGAGTACTGTGACCTGCTGCGTCGCGCCGATGCTATCTTTATCGAAGAGCTGCATAAAGCCGACCTGTACAATAAAGTCAGCCAGGCATTCACCGTATTCCTGCCAGTTCGTTCTGTTGGCGTGATGGGTGATGGCCGTAAATACGATTGGGTCGTTTCACTGCGCGCAGTTGAAACCATCGACTTTATGACCGCACACTGGGCGCACCTGCCTTATGACTTCCTTGGTCGTTGCTCTAACCGCATCATCAACGAAGTTAATGGCATTTCCCGTGTGGTTTACGATATCTCTGGTAAACCACCGGCGACTATCGAGTGGGAATAAATTCCACGAATTGTTAAAGACTTAGGTCGATAGCAAAATTAGAAGCCCTCTGTGAAAACAGGGGGCTTTTTTTATGGCAACTAAAACCAAAGTTGAAAGCCAGGAATTGTTGACGGTATTTCTGACGGTATTAACGATGAGGGAACTTAGTGAGTTGGCCTGGTGTGTTGGCTTAGTGTGTGGATGGGGTGTGTACATAATTTGTAAAGCTCAGGCTGGCTACAACTTTTGGCGAATAATAAGATCTAAACGGGCGGTGAACTGCTAAATCTGTTTGCTCTGAATTTAGCTTTACTAGTTAATATTGCGGAGAGGCTTACCTATTGTTGGCTACTGTGTGCCAAAAGCGGACATCGAAATAATGTATCTTCGACAAGGTTTCTCAATGGCAACAAGTAGATCTTTTTGTGTAAGAGGGAAGATAATTAATTTTTAAATCGATGATATATTTCTATCATTAGCATCCTGATATATGACAACATTGCGTATTAGTGGGTTTAAAGGGCATAACGCGTCCGGCCTCGATTGATGCACTCGTTTAGTACTAATGTCTGTACTAAACAATGCTAATTATCAAGACTGCAATCTTAAAGAAAATTTTCTGGATAAAATCACATAAAAAAAGTAATATTTAGTATTTATTTTTGAATGTCCAGAATGAGTTAGGGGTTATTGTCTATGACAACGCTAATTAGTTGGATTACTTATGATCAAAGAGGACCTGCTTCATTATATATAGCAAGTGACAGTCGGTTTAGTTGGGGTAATTCCACTTATTGGGATTCCGGTAGAAAAATATATTTTTCTAATAAATACCCTGATATTTTTGGGTTTTGTGGGGATGTTATGTTTTGCTCACAGATAATGTCTCAAATTACTTCATATATCGATGCATGTGATGTCTTTGA
The DNA here is from genome assembly GCA_963747655.1 of uncultured Gammaproteobacteria bacterium. Classification (GTDB taxonomy): domain Bacteria; phylum Pseudomonadota; class Gammaproteobacteria; order Enterobacterales; family Enterobacteriaceae; genus Rouxiella. The sequence goes on from CAVVFS010000004.1 coordinate 159,119, forward strand.
ACATACCAAATCAAGTGATAGCAGATTTGATCTTATATATAAATTAGTTAAGCGAAGTTTTGGTGACTACCCCATTAAATTTGCTTTAAATAATTTCCAAATTTTATATGCAACTAGGGAGAAAAAACGTTGTTTTCATATTTATCTGATTGAGTGGATCAAAAATGAAACTATTGATAAAATGTGGAAAAAAAGAAAAATCTCCTTGCCAACTAAAACAGGATTAATCGAATCCTTAGGTTCTGGTGGGAAACTCTACCGTGAACATTATATTGATAATTATAAGCGTTCTGAGATTGGTGAGTTTAGCCGTTCATATTACACTGCATTAAGTAGTCATATTGAGTCTGGATTGGATCACTTAACTGGTGGCTCAATCCAATTGGCCGGTCTCTTCAATGTAGATAGCGCTAAAGCTCATGGTGTTATAAAGAATAATAAAAGATATATATATGGAATGGAGGTCGATACTCATGAAAAAATAAATAACATTAGATGGGTAAATGATCAATTTGAGAACTGTGATGGTAACGACACTCAAAGATTTGTCAGCGCACAAATACAGCCTTTGCCGAGAAATATCAACAATCCACTGGGTAAAGGTACTAAAAAAATACATTTACCCAGGTAGGGATTGCGCCTACGACCTCCTCCAAGTAAATGGGGGCGCTCTAACTATCTGAGCTACTGGGGGATAGATAATCCTCAACCTACATGCGTCTCTTTTAATTGTCAATATGTGCATGTTATACGCGAGGGATCCAAAGTCATTATCACGCTCACGGAGTATTGTCATCTTATGCATACAGTACAAGATGTGTATCAGTTAGCTTTGCATGTCAACTGCTAACCATACCAAGTGGGCATGTCTATGATACTTTGGAATTAGCAATCCAAATGTCCAAAATTGGCACACCCACCTATATGGTGAAATATAGGTGGGTGTTCGAAAGTAAGGGTATTCGCTAGGTTAAAATGGTTGAATGCAACTTACCCTCCCCGCTGCCTTTGTCTCCGTACACCGCAACAGGCAGTTAAGTGTCAAGATCCGACATTGAGAAGGTCGTGCAATTCCAATCTTTAAAGAGAACGTTACAGTTTTTCATACAGATTAATCATTAAATGATAGTAAATAAACGAGCAATAATGTAATAATATAACATCAAAGTTACAATAACTTTTATGGAAAAATTTAAATTAAACTCTATAAAAAAGCGGGTGAATTAAAAATGTCTTATTATAGTCACTAATATCTAAAGATGGTTTATCAAACGATGAGAAAATAATTAAACTATCTGATTTTTTTATCCCAATTAGGCCAATTGTAAACCAGACATCTAGAAGAGCATTAAAATCCGTGGCTATGTTTTCATCGTTAAAGTCATCTTCACTCGTAGATTTAGACATCAAAAAATCCATTATTTCTTGAATATCAGAATAGATATCTGATTTTTTAAAATCCACTTGCTTTATGAAAGCTATAGCATTGGTATAGTCAGTTATATGTTTATAACGGCTTAACCATTCTTTATTTATTGCATTTTTTCTAGAGTTATAATACTTCTCCTCAGCTTCAATAACATTATCTTCATTCAGAGAGCTAACACCATCCCCTTGGCCGAGGCAGAAATTAACAAAATCAATAGCATCTCTTGGCCTTAGCATTGTTCTTTCTACGATATAGTTCGCGGCACTTTGGCCTTTTACACTAAAATTGAACACATCATAAAAAAGGACATTTGTTTTTCCTGCATACTTATGCTTTATGAGATAGGTTATTCTTTTGTCTAAGATATCGAAGATGTCTTTCCTTTTCCATTCGATTGGGATTATTAGAGAACGGTCTTTCTCTTCTTGCCGTAAATTGGTTTTATAAATCCCCATAAGTATATCAGTTCGTATCGATATCAATATTTTTACGGAACGAACATCAATTAATTCTTTAAACGCATCCAGCAAAGAATTTATGAAGTCATAACGAATATTACTACTACTCAGCCAAGACTTATCTAAATCATCTATACTTATAATTACTCTATTTTGAGCTTCATCTGCTGTTTCTTCAGTGATAATTTTAATTAGCTCTTTCTGTTTGCGTAAAAGCTCACTACTTACATATCGTGCAGTTTCTGTTTGAATTTTCTGTGCAACTTCATCCGTTAATTTACCACTTACCTTTGCAAAACTACCACCTAAAGTACCACTTAACTCACTTTGCATTTTCTCTGTAATTTCAGAGACTATTTTATCATTAAAGAAATTATCACTATATTTATTTAAATACTCTTGAGCCAACTCTATATTATATTTTTTCTTTTTCGAGCCAACTAACCCCTGAATTTTTTCATAAAAGGAAATGTTATTTTGAAAGGTAATTTCAATAACTTTAACTAATAAAACATGTATCCATAATGATTTATAAAAAACTCTTAAATCAATGTTTTTCTCAATTAACTGAGATATGAATATATTATTATTTATATGTTCAAAAACGGTGGACTCTGCTTCAATAATTGCATGTTTCTTGATTGAATGATCTTGAGTAAGTTTTTTTAAGAGTGCTGTTTTGCCTGAACCAGTTCTACCAACTATGATTCGTTTAGTGAAATCAATATCTTTAGTGAATTTTTTTAAAATCTCATACATCGATGACTCAACAAAGCATTCTTCTAAAAAAGTATCAGTTTCAGCATCTAAACTACCAATTTGATCACTGTTTTTAAAAAGATATTTTTCCATTTGCATCCTCAAAAATAAAAATTTATAGAAGTTACAATTTATTGAAATTATAGTTGACATTACTTCAACTAAATATAAAACACAACACTATTTTAATTACGCATATCGTTATGATATCTATTCATACTAGTAAGAATACATGCACCAATTCTCACCTAATTCAGGGTCAAAATGATAATTTTAGTTTTGGCAGCCTATGCAGCTATTGCCTTCAGATAGAGACTTGGCAGCTTGGCCATTTGACGTGTTCGGTTCCCTCCGATAATCACAACGCAATACAACGTCCCCCTTCTTTAAGGATAGCGTTGCATCGACCCGTTGAACTCACAGCTCATAGCTGCCCTTAATCCACGCAACAAGCAGTTCTGTATTAATTACCTAAAAACATCCTTCCATCTCAGCTAGCTTAATTAAATCCCCGTCTCGGCAAGGATTCTAAGAATCAAATCATGAGGGAAGATAGTTTCGTGGGTTAATCGGAGTTCCTCTGCTGTCCACCAGTAATGATCGTCAATGACCTTCTTTTCATTAGCACTCCACCCTGAACAGTCAATATCCGATATTTCAGCATTGATTATAAAGAAACGCTCTTCGGCCAGAACAGTTTCCCCATCTGGCAGCATCATTTCGAAGTTTCTTGAGGCTACTTGAGGTCCTGCCGACTTTCTTATTAGCCCCGTTTCTTCACGCAATTCGCGCAAGGCTGCTTGCTAAAAGATTCCTTCACATGTAGTGACTATAGTGGGTGAGGTAATACTAAATTGTTACTTATTTATCAGCAAAGTCAGGCGTTGAGCCATCAATTTGATCAGAGATGATGTAAATATTCTCTAAATCAACTGCACAAACCCCTACTGCTGAATAAAATTCTGCAATAGCTTTAAAACCTTTACTTGAGGTAACTTTATAATACTGCCTGTAAAGTGGCTGCCCCATATACATCGACTGTAGCCCAGAACTTTTTATTTCTGAATCTTTGATGCCGTCTCTTTTTGCCAATCTGAGCATCAACCTTTGCTTCTCTTGAGTGTTAATTTCTTCTGAAGAAAGTATTTCTACTTTGTATGTAGCTTTATCTTTTGGGCTAGTCCCTAAAAATGAGTCAATGTATTTTTTTAAACCTTTACTTTCAAAGCTTGAAGTTAAAGCAGTATTAATTCTTGCATCGCTATCTGCTGAACAATCAGGCGCTCTATCTATAGTCTTCGCCGTTACGCAAGATGAAAATATAGCCAATGACAAAATTACGAGTTTTTTAAGCATATTCAAAACCTCAATCCCTTTAAAATATTTAGAAGAATAACAAGAAGGTTTTCTGACTGCCAGAGATGAAATCTTAGAATATCTGTACGGTAGGATATAGTTTAAAAAGTAATAATTACTCATCTAAACTTAGTTGTTGCTGGTTCCCAGGCTTAAGATTAATAGCCCTGATTCGGCGTCTTCAAGTTTCTGCTCGTGGCTAGAGTATTGTGCAAAGCAGCCAATATACGGTTTTATCTGCGTGATGGCTTCCAATCAGTTTGAGATAGAAGAGAGCATCTATTTGGACAACATTCAAACCCAGCCCACCTCCTTAATATGTACTAGTTACCTAAAAACATCCTTCCATCTCAGCTAGCTTAATTAAATTCCCTTCTCGGCAAGGATTTTGAGAATCAAATCGCGGGGGAAGATCGTTTCGTTGGTTAGTTGGAGTTCCTCTGCTGTCCACCAGCAATGATCATCAATGACCTTCTTTTCATTAGCACTCCACCCTGAGCAGTCAATATCTGATATTTCAGCATTGATTATAAAGAAACGTTCGTCAGCCAGAACGGTTTCCCCATCTGGCAGCATCATTTCGAAGTTTCTTGACGCTACTTGAGGTCCTGTCGACTTTCTTATTAGCCCCGTTTCTTCACGCAATTCGCGTAAGGCGGCCTGCTCAAAAGATTCGTTGCCTTCAAGCCCTCCGCCGGGCGTTGCCCAATATGATTTTCCGCTCAAAGCATCATTTTTATGGCAGAAATTAAAGAGCAGAACGCGGTTTTCGGGTGAGATGATTATTAACCGGGATGATGGACGAGTACGCACGATGCCTCCTTACATAATTCAGCGGTACTACTTGTAGGATACTGATTTTAAAATTAAGGCGTTGACTACAAATGCGCACAGCAACCGGTAAAGTGACATCCTGTCTCTTCATTAGTTAAACTGGTATGATTTTTCAATGAGGTAAGATAGCCCTGGGTATGTGTGGCTTAGTCAGGTTATTACAAGGAATTGTTTATGTTACATCGTCAGCCCCGCGTCTTTCCCCTAACAGGATCCGTTGGTCATTGCGGTACTAATCATCCTGAAGATGTCAGGAAGATACAGAGCATGATAAACAATGCCGGATACTACCTTGCCACTGGTCGCACAGTGATCGTTAATGGCAAGTGCACCGCACAAACCAATGATGCAATCCTTTGGTATCAGAGATTGCTTGCGCTCTCTCCATCTGGACTTGTTTATCCTACCGATGGCTGGTTTATTAAAGCGCTGAATGAGGTTTCCTCACATTGGCGACCGAAACATACCGCAGGTTCTCTGCGAGTAAGTGAAGGGCAAATAACTTTTGATGCGGAAGGTGTTGATTACATCACAGCCGTCGAACCTTTCCGGCAGCGCAATTACCCCAATTTCTCTAGAATCTTACAATGGCCGCCAAAATTTGCATCTGGCGTTACTTTAGGTCGTGGTTATGACATGGGAAATCGCAGCGCGGGTGAAATATATTCTACCCTCCGGCAGGCTGGGATTGAGGAATATAAGGCTGTTATTTGTTCAAAGGCATCACATTTAAAAGGTCGTGAGGCCGGTCAATTTGTTAAAGTTTATGGGCCTTTGGTTGGCGAGATCACTCACCATCAGCAGATAAAACTCTTTTATATAGCTTATAAAGAGAAACTTGATTATGGAAAAGGCGTGTATTATAGACAGTCAAGACATGTGCCAAATGCTTTACCCTGGAATCGGGTAGATGAAGAAATAAGAGAAGTATTTATTGATACTCTTTATCAGGGTAATGTCACAGCCTCTGAAATGGTAAAAATAATGGCATCGAATGGAAGTCGTGAACAAATTATTTCATATTTAAGAAATGACTTTATGCTAAGCGGCGATCCGCGCAGGAATAAAATCAGAATTAAGGCATTAAATAATGGTTAAAAATTATCTTATCTCATGTTCATGCATATTGCTTATCGCGCATACTTTTACAGCCTTTGCTGCTGAGAATATTACCAGTATAGTCAAAAGCCCCGAGGTCGATGCCTGTATCCAAAAATACGGTGATAATAATAGTGAGTGTCTTGGCTCAGAAAATGAAAAATCAGAAAAAAAGCTAAATGACGCTTACAATGGAAAATTGAAAGAGATCTCTAATTTTAATTATAGCAAATGGCAGATGGGTAAGATCGACCAACGTAATGATATGAAAAAATCATTTATCAGCAGCCAGCAGATGTGGCTTAAATACAGAGACGTCTACTGCCACACGGCCAGCACAGGTGCTGAGGGCATTGATGGTTATGGAAATATCGCGTTGAGCTGCCGTATTAATATGAATAACAGGCGCATCGAAGAAATTCAGTTAATTCATCCTGACCTTTCGGGCGGTTAAATCATGAGCACAAACGCCACTTGATTCGAGTGTTCAAGTGGCGTTTGTATTGAAGTATGGAAATTCAGTCTGCTGATCGAGATTTATTAATTCTCTTCCTGCTCATTAATTAACAAACTTTGATTTTATTAATAAGCTAATTGTAATCTGAAAATTATTATCGCTGTTATCCTTTACTCAAAAAAACGAATCAATTTCACCGCATTTCACTCCTTTAAATGTATTCTCAATCCTTCTTCACCTGTGGCGAATTCATCTTTCAGCGTTAACGCAGGAATATGATAATCGCCGCCGTTTTGCTGGCGGTAGGGCAGAGGTTTGGTGGTGAAAAGGTTATCTAATCGCTGGCCATATTCTTCACATAGTTCATTGAAGCGCAGCTCATCGATTCTGCCGGTGCGATAAAACACTAGCGGCGGTAATACGTCGAAGCCGGGATAATGCAGTACGCCGTGCTGGATAGGGAACAAGATGTCGTCGATAGGCCCGTTTATGCCGCGCGGGCTAAAGTGGGAGTCCCATCCGCCGGTAGTGACCACTAACATCGCTCGTTTGCCTGCCATGTTGCCTTCGCCATAACGGTCGCCCCAATGGGTGTCGGAATGTTCCCCCACGCCGTAGGCAAATCCATAGGCATATACGCGTTCAAACCAGCCTTTCATAATCGCAGGCATTGAGAACCACCACAGCGGAAATTGGAAAATAACGGCATCGGCCTGCTGCAATTTTTCCTGCTCGGCTGCAATATCTGCGCTCTGCGTCGCATTTTCAAAGGCACTCTTGGAGTCTAAAGAGGGATGGAAAGGCTGATCATCTTGATAAGACGTGTTGTCCCTAGCATCTATTTGCGGTTTCCAGTTCATGGCGTAAAGGTCTGAAACCTGAACCGCATGTCCCTGACTTTCAAGCTGCTGAACGGCAAAGTCTTTAAGCGATCCGTTTAACGATTGCGGTTCAGGGTGGGCATAAACGATCAAAATATTCATAACTAACTCTCCGGTAAGCGATAGGCGCAGAGTAAGCAAGACTGAGGTATAGTAGAAATGAATTTAAAACATACTAGGTATAGTCATGGGCAATTTCTCCAGTATGGATCTGAATCTTCTGCTGACGCTGGATGCGCTGCTTTCTGAGCATAATGTCACCCGGGCGGCACAGCGTTTGAATCTCTCGCAGCCGTCGGTCAGTGTTCAGTTGGCGAAACTGCGCGATATTTTTAACGATCCTTTATTACTGCCAGGGCCTCGAGGCATGTTGCCGACCGCCAGAGCCGACGAGCTTCGCCAGCCGTTGCGCGAGGCCATTGAGATTCTCAGGCTTGCAGTGTCTCCGATGAATGCGTTTAATCCGGCAACAAGTGACAAAACCTGGCGCGTTTCTGCCTCCGACTATGGCGAGTCAGCCGTGTTACTCCCGGCTTTAAAAACGCTGAGGATGGCCGCGCCTTCTTCCCGATTAGCGATATTTGAAACTTTGCCGGCACAGATTGGCAAGAAGCTGGAGCAGGGTGAGATAGATTTACTGTTTCATACCGGTGAGGACATGCCTGCCGAGCTGCGCCGTCGGAAATTGTTCGACGAAAGTTATCGGTTAGTGTGCCGCGTTGATCATCCGATATTGAAAAATAATCCTGATTTGTCAGAGTTCAATCAGCTTGAACATGTGATGATCTCTCGCGACGGTGGTGGGTTTTATGGCATTACCGATCAGGTGCTGCATGAGCGCGGGCTCAAGCGCAAAGTGGTGTTATCGGTTCCACATTTTCTATTTGCGGTCTCAGTGCTAGCCAGTACGGATCTGGTTGCCATGCTACCTTCGCGGCTGATTGGCCATCATCCCGGATTGCAGACTTTTGAACCGCCGCTGGAAGTGCCCGGTTTTGAGATGGCAATGCTATGGCACGAACGCTGTCATCGAGACCCTGCACACCGTTGGCTAAGGGATTTTTTTGCTGCTCAATTGCTCGCCTGACTCTTGTTCTAATAAGTTTGCTGGATGATTATCAAAAACAATACAAAGTTTGGCATACACTCAAATGGACCCCTCCTGAACCTGCTATAAGAGCAAGAACTAAAGGGTTTGCCCGACAAATAATGAGATAAATGACAATGACTCAACCCACTTCCGTAAAAGTTATTTGTTCCATCGTGGTTCGTTCACCGTTCGATGCGGATGTTTTGCCTGCCTGGAAAGAGCATAAGCATGGTATTGAAATTCGATGGCATCCTACGTCGGTCATTATGGATAATATCCGTTATGGCCATCGGGCGGACGTGGTAATTGTTACCGCTGAGGCGATGGATGAATTAATCGAGGAAGGATTTGTTGATGCCAGCAGTCGTATCGAGTTAGTGATGTCGAAAATTGGGCTTGCGGTAAAAGCTGGCGAGGCGCGCCCAGATATATCCACTCGCGATGCATTAATTAATACACTGACTGACGCGCGTTCGGTGGCTTATTCTCTCGGCGGAGCCAGTGGGATTTATTTTCAAGGCTTGATAAAGACTTTGGGAATTGAAGAGGCCGTTAAAAGTAAAGCCAGCACGGTCGCTGCCGGTTTTACGGCTGAAAAATTGATTTCAGGTGAGGCCAGTTTGGCAGTGCAGCAAATCAGTGAGCTATTAGTGGTTCCGGGTATCAAGATAATTGGTCCATTACCTGATGCGGTGCAAAAGGCCACGTATTTCTCAGCCGCCATATTTAAAGATGTCGTCGATCCCCACGCGGGCGAATCTTTTCTTTGCCATTTGCAGTCAGCAGCGTCAGCTAAGGCCTTCGAGGCTAAAGGACTGGATCCTCTTTTCTAAGCGATTAATTCCTTTTCTAAAGCGATTAGCTTTCAGTCAAAAGCAATTAACTCTTTTATAAGACATTTAACTCCTCTTATAAGCCGCTAATTCCTTGAAAGCTGAACTCCCGGCGAACCAGTCGCCGGGATTTTGGCTATTTATTAAAAATCATATTCCAGCGCTAAGTTGCTTTGCCAGAAGTTACCGGCTGAATTGGAGGTGGTTTGCACACCGGCGTATTCAGTGACACTCAGGCCTTTTAGCGTACCGTCGAAGCTATAAGTTCCATAAATCAGATATTCCGACTGGTTGGTGCTGCTCGCGCCAGTACTCGGAGTCAGGTCCATAAAGGTATAGCGTGCGCCGACAGAAATATTAGACGTTGCGGTCCAGTCTATTTCTGTACCGTAAGCATTGCCGCTTCCCAGATCCTGAGTACTGGTGAAATATGGCTGGGCGAAATAGGTTCCCGATGCAACGTTGTGCGAATATGGCGTGACCAGCGCGCCGTCACCGAAGGAATTATTATTGGCTGCAATATGATCCCAACCCAGTGACCATGCCACTGCCGGGGTAAAGTTCATTGAGAATTGCGCGCCGTAGGTGGTGCTATTAACCTCACCCGCTTCTGCTCTGCCTGAGCTCAGACCACGAATCGCCTGGATACCAATTTTCGGCTGATAAGCATTATTGGTCCACGACAGGTAGCTGTCGGCATAATACATTTTGGAATAGTTGTTGTAGTCTTCATACCACAACTGGCCAGTCAGCTTTTTATTATCGAAATTAACGGCGCGACCGCCTGCAACGGCCCACATGCCATTAGTTTTCATGCCTTCGTTGGTGCCATCGGCATTAGTATATTCGGTGTCTTTATGGAAACCTTGATCGCCCCAGGATTTATAGCGGGTAACTTTTGTCGCATGAATAAAGTTGTCGCTGTCGCCGTAATTTGCGTCAACGGCGCGGTACAGCATTGGCGTAATACGCCAGTCGTAGTCGCCGAGGAACGGAATATTCAGGCGTTGGTCACCGGCGGTGATGCTGAAATCCTGGTAATGATATTTGATGTAGGCTTCACCCACACCGGTTTCATTCGGCCCCAGTTCAGCAACCAGGTGATTTTCATTGTGGTCGATACCGCGCTGTAAAATACCGCCCAGCACAAAGCTCAGGCCATAATATTCGGCGGAAGTATATTTAAGCGTGCCGCCGTAGCTGAAGGTATCCTGGCTATAGCCTTTTTCGAAATAGGCATTGTTGGTTGAGTAGTCAAGGGCACGCAGGCTACCGTGGATAGTTCCACAGGTGAACATTTGTGTCAGTGAATCAGCCACGCCATTACTACAGTCTGAGGTTGCCGCTAATGCGTGCCCCATAAACAGGGCTTGTGTAATCAATGCTGCGCCTAGCTTCAATGAGAAGCTTAATTTGTGTTGTCTCATCCATTTCTTCCTGTCAAAAGTAATTTCATTTGCGGGCTACAAGAGCAGCCAATTTTTTTTGTGTTTCTAAAATTTGACGCAAACGGTTGCCACCTCGCTTAACAAAGGGCGAGGGCATAATAGTTATTTTTACCGTTCAGTCAATAAGAGAGGATCGTTATCTATCGTTAAGGGGGGAAACCGCTATTTATTTTTTTCTCTTAACGGGAAAGTGGAACAAATAATATTCACCCGACGGGCTTTCGCCGCTGGAGATGATTTGCCAACCGCGATTAAGATAAAACGCCACAGCGGGTTTATTTTGCGTTAAGCATTTCAAGGCACCGGTACGGCTAAAGTTCTGCTCAACGACGCCAATTAAATAGCTGCCAACGCCCTTTCCCTGTGCTTCTGGGGCAATAAACAGGTTATGCAGGAAGTTTTCGTACAGTTCAATCGAAGCAAAGCCAACTATCTTTTCGTCTTGCTCGGCGACAATGATTTTCTCGCCAATAATGACTCGATCGAAATCCTCAAGCTTCCACTCACTGCTGTCTAACCAGGTCCAGGCCGCTTTTCTTGAGGCGAGATACACGGTGCGTAAAAAGGGGCGATCGGCTTCCTGATAAGGGCGGACCCGGATAGGCAAAGGCAACTCCTTGGGCATTGATTCCCCGGCGAATAGGTCGCCGGGGTTTAAGGCTATTTAAAAATCGTATTCCAAACTTATGCGGTTTTGCCAAAAGTTGCCAGCAGAATTCGAGGTGGTTTGCACACCGGCGAAATCGGTCACGCTCAGGCCTTTCAGGGTTCCGTCGAAGCTATAAGTCCCATAAATCAGGTATTCCGACTGGTTAGTGCTGCTCGCGCCGCTGCTTGGAGTCAGGTCCATAAAGGTGTAGCGTGTACCTACTGAAATGCTGGAGGTTGCTGACCAGTTCAGATCGGTACCGTAAGCATTGCCGCTGCCCAAATCTTGTGTGCTGGTGAAGAATGGCTGTGCGAAATACGGGCCGGATGAGCCATCGTGCGCGTAAGGGGTTACCAGAGCGCCGTCGCCGTAGGCAGTATTGCTGGCGGCAATGTGATCCCAGTTCAGAGACCAGCGCAGTGATGGGGTAAAGTTCATCGCGAACTGTGCACCATAAGTGGTGCTGTTAACTTCGCCCGCGACCGCATTACCTGAGCTTAAACCACGAATAACCTGAAGGCCGATTTTTGGCTGGTAAGGCGTATCTGTCCACGACAAGAAGCTGTCGCCATAATACATTTTGGTATAATTATTATAGTCTTCATACCATAACTGGCCGGCCAGCTTTTTATTATCGAAGTTAATTGCGCGTCCACCACCGATGGCCCACATGCCATTAGTTTTCATGCCTTCGTTAGTGCCATCGGCATTAGTATAAGCCGTGTCTCTGTGGAAACCTTGATCGCCCCAGTTTTTAAAACGGGTGACTTTAGTGACATGCAGGAAGTTGTCGCTGTCGCCATAATTAGCATCAACGGCGCGATATAATATTGGCGTAATACGCCAGTCGTAATCACCGAGGAAAGGAATGCTGAGGCGTTGGTCGCCCACGCTAATACGGAAGTCCTGGTAATGATAATTAATATAGGCTTCGCCGACGCCGGTTTCATTTGGACCAAGTTCACTAACCAGATGATCCTGATCGTGGTCGATACCGCGCTGCAAAATGCCGCCTAGTCCAAAGCTAAAGCCGTAATACTCGGCGGTGGTATATTTAAGCGTGCCACCGTAGCTGAAGGTATTTTGGTCGTAGCCTTTTGAGAAATAGGCGTTTTTAGTCGAGTAATCCATCGCACGCAGGCTGCCGTGGACTGTTCCACAGGTGAACATCTGCGTCAGTGAATCAGCAATGCCGTTGCTACAGTCAGACGTCGCCGACGTAGCTGCCATTGCGTGTCCCACAAATACCGCCTGTGAAACCAATAGCGCACCCAGCTTCAATGAGAAGCTTAATTTTTGTTGTTTCATTCATTTCATCCTGTCAAAAGTAATGTCATTTGCGGGCTGCAAAAGCGGCCGTTTTTTTGTATTTCTCAAACTTAACGCAAACGGTTGCCACCTGATTAAACAAAGGGCGGGGGCATAATAGTTATTATTCTCGTTCAGTCAATAAGAGCGGATCATTATCTAATTCGAGCTGGTGGCGTATTTCCCAGCCACCCAGCTTACCGGGATTGAGTAAGCCATTGGGATCAAGAGCATTTTTAACTGATACCACTTCTGGTCTGACGGTTCCCTGCTTGCCATCCTCAATTTTAAAAACGTGCGGATTGTTTATTTTTATCTCGTTGTCGCGAAATATCTGCATTATTTCATTCAATCTTTCCTCGCTGGAATAACGTACTAACTGCAAGCCGCTAGCGGTGATATTGCCGTCGTTATCGCGCAGGAATTCAATATGTGAAATAACTTCGTCACCAAAGAGTTCGGCCATGTTAATAATTTGTTGACGATATTTGGAATAATCAAATGCCGTCTGTAAATAGGTTAATGTGCTGTCGATTTTTAACGCATGCAGGGTGGTGTGATTCCAGCAATATTCCATCAATGAGCTATTAGCGTCGCGTGCGGCTTCCGCGGTCTGGCGTATTGCTGGCTGGCCGTTAAATGTCTTTAATATTCCATCACTGAGTGTTTCGCTTTCCTGAGCCACAGCGCTGATGACGGCATGCTGGCTCGCCTGATAATTACTGTTTAAATGGCTGAAATAGCTCGGGATAGGCGCGGCAAACAGCGCAATCTGGCGTTTGACCAGGCCGGGAGAACGAGCCAGCGCGTTGGCGTAATCCAGCGCGTCAATAAAGTCATCGAAAACGTCCAGTCGTTCAATCCAGCGATGGGTTGGTGCCAGTGCCAGCTCGACTTCCAGCACAATGCCATTACTGCCGTAGGCGTGGTGCAGCAGTAAAGCCTGCGGAGCCGGAATGTTTAGCACGCGCGGTTCGGCTTCCATGGTCATGACTTTGACGCCAAGCACGTTGCCGGGTGCGCCCAGCGGGCCATAATTTATTGAGCCGATGCCGCCAAATCCGCCGCCGTAAAGGCCGCCGAGGCTGGCAAGACGATAGGTCGATGGCATGCAGCGCAGCTCCCATCCACCTGGTCGGGTCTGTGCCTCAATTTCTGCCAGACGAATACCCGCCTGAGCTATTACCACGCCATCGCTCAATTTACAGACCTGATTAAACCCGGTCATATCGACCAAAATGCCGCCTTCCAGCGGGACCAGTTGGCCATAATTGCCGGTGGCACCGCCGCGTAAAATCAGCGGCAGCTTGTGTTCTACGCAAGCCGCAACCAGTTGGCGCAGCTGTTCTTCACTGTTCGGCTTAACCACAGCATTGGCCTGTTTGTCTTCCAGCTGGCGTTTTAATACCGGACTAAACCAGTGAAAATCGCGCGAAAGACGTTTGACCTTGGCGGGCTGTAAAGTCCACTCGAGATCGGGCAGCGCCTGCTGTATCAGGGCGACCGCTTGGCTACGTTGTTCACTTTCCATCTTTTTTCCTGCCTGATCGTATTAAAGAAAAATGCCTGAGCGGTCGATTAAGGCGACTGCACAACTTTTAATGTGACTGAATGACTTTCAATGTGACTGAACAACCTCACTTTCATGCCAGGCACTCAACGCGCGGCGAGATATCCACGACATCACCCCAAACAGCGCGATACCGGCCAGAGAAATCAGCAACAGCGCGGCAAACATCAGCGGAATATCCAGCTGATAGCCGGCTTGTAAGATTTGATAGGCCAGCCCGGTATTATTGCCGCCGGTTCCGGCCACAAATTCTGCGACCACGGCGCCAATCAGCGACAGCCCGCTGGAAATACGCAGCGCGCCAAAAAAGTAGGGCAGAGCGGAAGGAATACGCAGGCGGATCAAAATTTGCAGGCGGCTGGCATGGCTAAGCTGGAAATAGCTCAGTAGGCCGGGCGACACGCTGCGCAGTCCCTGAGTGGTATTGGAAATAATCGGGAACACGGCCATTAGCGTTGAGCACACCACTAGCGATAGCGTGGTGTCTTTCACCCAAATGATGATAAGCGGCGCAATCGCGACAATCGGCGTGACCTGTAAAAATACGATATAAGGGAACAATGCAGTTTCTACAAAACGGTTCTGCACCAGCACGAAAGCCACCAGCGAGCCGATAATGATCGACAGCAAAAACGAGATTAGCGTGATTTTCAGGGTATAAAGCAGTGACATCATCAGCGAGCCGAAATTAGTCCACAAGCTTTGCAGCATCACCACCGGCGAAGGCACCAGAAACTGCGGGATCTTGAAATAGCTGACCCAGCCCTGCCACAGCAAAACAATCGCTATCGCAACCAGTGTTGGATAGAGGATTTTTAGAAAGCGCGGACTATTAATCAGCGGTACCGTGTTTTTATTTTTCATGCCTTTACTCCATACCTGATTGGCTGGCTTGCAGCAGACTGTCTTGTAACTGCTTGGCGTAGCGTGAAAAAGTTGAGCTGACGCGGAAATCGTCATCGCGAGGGAAAGGCTCGTTGATGGCAATATCCTCCACCACGCGACCCGGTCGTGCTGCCATCATGATCACTCGCTGCGAGAGAAACACCGCTTCGTGAATCGAGTGGGTGACAAACACCACAGTTAAACCCTGTTCGCGCCACAAACGCAGCAGATCGCTGTCAAGTTTGTTACGGGTAATTTCATCGAGCGCGCCAAAAGGTTCGTCCATTAGCAGCAGTTTCGGACGCGTGACTAACCCACGAGCGATAGACACGCGCATCTGCATCCCACCCGAAAGTTCGCGCGGCAGAACCTTGGCGAATTTACCGAGGCCCACCAGCTCCAGAGCTTCAATGACGCGGGTATCGGCCTCTGCGCGCGGTACTCCAGCCAAATCAAGCGGCAAGCGAACATTTTTATGCACGTTGCTCCACGGCATTAGCGTGGCTTCCTGAAAGACGAATGACAGCGGGATCTGCGCCTTTTCGCGGCTGTCGCGTCGCCACAGCATCAGCTTGCCGTCGCTCGGCTCAACCAGTCCTGCGACCATTTTTAGCAGCGTACTTTTGCCACAGCCCGACGGACCTAACAGGGTGACGAATTCTCCCTGATTAATAGTCAAATTCACCGGCAGCAGCGCGCGGGTGCCATTGCTGTAAATTTTCTCCGCCGACAGCACCTCAATCGCCGGAATGGCGGCGTCAGGTAAAGGGTCTTCCTCATTAATCACAGTAAGTTTGGCGGCAGTTTTCATGGCATAACCTTCGCGTTTTTCACCAAATCCACGGTATAAGTTTGATCAAACGGCACTTTGCCTGGGTCAATTAGCTTATTTTTCACCAGCATGTCCCAGGTCTCTTTCAGACGCGGAACGGTAATGATGCCGATACCCATGGTCTGTGCGTCGCCGCCAGTCACCAGCTGATATTTCTTCATCTGCGAAATACCAAAGGCAATCTGCTCAGGGCTCATGCGCGGATTATCTTTTTGGATTAGCTGGTTGCCCGCTGTCGGGTCTTGCAAATACGCTTTCCATCCCTGCATTGAGGCTTTGATAAAGGCGGCCAGTGCCACCGGACGTTTTTTAACGGTATCTTCCATACAAATGATGGAGTTACCGTAAGGAGGATAGCCCCAGTCGCTAAGCGGATAGACGTAGAACGGCTTGCCGCCTTTCTCGACCGAGAACGGTTCGGAGGTCACATATCCTTGCTGCACCAGATTATTGTCGGCAAGGAAAGGCTGCACGCTGAAGGTGTAAGGGCGAATTTTGGTGTTGGCATAGCCGAGCGTGCTCTTGGCCCACGGCCAGAATGAGGTATAGGCCTCGGTCGCCAGCAGGAAGGTTTTGTCTTTCAGCTCTTGCGGTTTATCCACTTTATCGTGGCTGATAAACACGGTCGGAGAATGCTGGAAAACGGTGGCGACCGTCATCGCGTGCGCGCCAGATTGCCAGGTTTCCAGCGCCTGTCCGTTATCGCCAATCGTGCAGTCAGCCTGGCCCGCCGCCAGCAGCTGCATCACGTTGACCTGAGGACCGCCCATTTTTATGGTCACATCCAGACCGGCCTGTTTATAGAGCCCTTTGGCCTGCGCTTCATAAAAACCGCCGTGTTCAGCCTGCGCATACCAGTTGGTTAGAAGGGTAAATTTTTCTTCTGCATGACTAATCGATGAGACGCCGATCAACAGCAGGGTTAACGCGGTATAAGTCGGTAAACGCAATGCTTTCATCACGGAGATTCCTTTATTCAGAGGTCAAAGAAGATGAAGGAGGAGTAAAGGTTGTTTGCACAAAACCGTTCCAGTGGTGTTTGCCCCACGTCGGTTCGCTGCGCACCATCCATTGCATCTGATGGATTTCAGTGATCGCCTGTGCCCAACTGGCAGCAAGAGAGTCCAGAATGGCATGACCCTGTTCGGCAGTGGCCTGAGTCGGATCGCCAATCACGCCGCTAGGGCCGAAATCGTAAGAGGCCCACGCAGCAGCAGGGCGACCGCTTGAGAGCGTTGGGCAAGGGAATTCCGGGGGATAATTGGCAACCGCGTGCTGCATGTGGACGCATTCCGGGGCCAGCGCTAGCATTACCGCGGTTTCGCTGTGACCGGCATGCATCGCCATTTTTTGCTCCTGCGCGGAAAGATACTCACCCTCAACATTCGGCACGCGAAACACGTCGTGAGGGATCATAATCATATCGCCGTGACGCAAACGCATTTCACGCGAGGCCATCTGTAAAACCTGGGGTTGACCGCCGTGGCCGTTAATCATCAGTAACTTACGAAAACCGGCGCGATACAACGATTCGGCAATTTCCAGAATGGTTTGCAGCAAAGTGTCGCCGGTCAGAGTTAGTGTGCCGGGGAAATTCAGGTGTTCATCTGACTTGCCATAGGTAATGGGCGCGATGGCATAGGCCGGAATATCCGCTGGCAAGTGGGCGAGGGCGTGTCCGGCAACGCCCGATGAAATAACGCTGTCCACGGAGCACGGCAGATGCGGGCCATGTTGCTCAATAGCCCCGGTCGGTAACACGATCACGGTGTTGGCTTTATCTGGCATGGCAGCGATAGCCGTCCAGCTCAGAAAAGGAAGAAAGCGCGCGGCAGGGATATAACCGTTAATCATGTTATGCCTCATCGTCAAAGGGTTAGCGGGATTGTGGGAGCCATGCTGTGGCTTCAACTTCAATCAGCACCTCGGCGCTGGGCAACATTTCGCTGACCTGCACCACGGTTGAGACCGGAGGTTGTCCGGGATAAAACATTTTTCGTACCCGGCTGTAATACGGGAAATGGTCGAGATTGCGGAAATACTGGACCAGCTTGATAACGTCGCTCATTTGGCCGCCGGCTTCTTCTATGGTGTGGCGGATGCTTTCCAGCACGTACCAGCTCTGCGCCAGAATAGGCCCCTGTTTCGCGTCGGTAGAGAACTCGCCAGTTTCTCCCAGCAGCTGGCGAGCTTCGGCGGGAATATCCTTAAAACCGCTGACGATGGTGGCGGTTTGCGGATTCACCGGAATAATCCCGGAGAGGAAAATGTAATCCCCAGCACGACGCCAGGCCGCGTATTTAGCGAGCGGTTTGCCCGCACCGGCTTCAAGACTCATGACTTAACTCCTGCTTCCACGTCCGTTGATGGGTCAGCCTGCCGTGGATAATTACCCGACGAGCCGCGCTATTAAGAGGCCAGGTAACGCTGTCGCTACCGGGAAAAATGACCAGACTGGCCGGGCTGCCTACTGCTAACGGTGAATAGGTCAGTGGCGAGTCGGTCAGGGCAGAAAGATTGCAGATAAGCTGCGAATGCTGGTCGAATACGCGGTCTAGCTGGGCGGTAAACAGCATGCAGGTCAGCGTATCTAGTGGGTCATAACTGCCTGCGGGACAAAACGCGTCTTGCACGTTATCGCAGCCAATCAGTACCGGAACCCCTGCCGCCTGTGCTTCTTTAATCAACGTGATCCCGCGCTGGCGTGGCGTGCGGCCAACTGTGGCGTCCTGTAACAGCAGATTTGTCATCGGCAGGGAGATAAGGGTCACGCGATGTTTTGCCAGCACCGAAAGCACCTGTTTGGCCTGCTGCTCGCTGCCAGAAGCCAGCGCGCAGCCGTGACTAAGGCAGATATGACCGGGAAAGTCGTGATGACTGAGGTAATCGGCCAGCCAGCCCAGACCGTTCGCCAGCGGCGATAATTCCTCATCAATGTGCAAATCAAGATTCAACTGCCAACGCCCGGCGCTGTGCAGCAAATTGCTCATCGCGGCGGGATCCCAGTTTGAAGAGTGGATAAACCCACCGAGCAGGCTGCCATCACCACTTTGCGCCACGGCCTGAGCTATCGCATCGGCGGTTGCTGCGTCGGCGAACAGGCCCAAAGGAGCCAGTGCGACGCGTTCCAGCGTGATGTCCTGCTGTTGAAGATTTTTCATTTCCAGCCACGCAACGGGCGGCGTCGCGTCGGGCCAGTCAATGTGAGTGCGCAAATGCGTAACGCCGTTTGCCGCCGCCCATGCCAGCCCTTTGGCGGCTCGCTGATGGATATCCTGTGGCGTCCAGTGTTGACGGTCCTGGTGCAGTGCGTCGATGGCCGCCAATAATCCCGGCGCGGCAGGTCGGCTGCGTGTCAGGGTGAAAGTTTTATCCAGATGAGCATGAGGCTCCACCAACGCAGGCAATGCCAGCGCGCCCTGTTGATCCCACAAACTGTTCGGCAATTGCGTGCTGGGTGTCAGCGCGGCGATGCGTCCTGCGCTGAAAATAATATCGGCACAGACCGGCTCATCGGCGACTCTTGGCCAGTCTGCGGGCAGCGTCCACGCAGGCAGTCGCACATTACAGAGGCCGCTGAGCGGAGAAGAGCAATCTGAGTTGGCCATTTTTTGGCTTCGCATCGTCATTACAGATCCAGAACCAAAAGCGGGCTTTTTGAGCGAGAGCAGCAAACGGTGATTTGCGTATTTTCTTCGCGTTCCTCTTCCGTGAGTACACAGTCACGGTGATCGGGGATCCCTTCAATGACGTCGGTAATACATGATCCGCAAATACCTTGCTCGCACGACAGCATAATATCGGCGCCGGCAGTTAATAATACTTCGGCAATCGTCTGGTCCGGGCTAACCAGATAACGTTGACCGCTTGAGCCGAGCTGAATATAAAATGGCGAGCAGTCGGGCTGATTATTTAACTGAGCGTTAGTGAAACGTTCAAAAGATAATTGCTCAGGCTGCCAGTGATACTCTTGCATAATATCTTGCAGGCGCTGAATAAAGCCGTCAGGCCCGCAGGCAATGACGGCAGTATCAGCATGCTGTTCGTGTAAACAGGCCGGTGTTTTGTGGCGCAGGGAATCGTTTGCGTTGCTGTAATGAAAAAACACATTATTAGCCAGCGCAGAGGCGGCACAGCGGGCGATAAAAGCGGCTTCCTGCTCGTGAGAAACGTAATAATGCAGCTTAAAATCAGCACCTTGCCTGGCAGCCTCTTCCGCCATCGCTAGTAGTGGGGTAATACCAATGCCACCGGCAAACAGTAAATATTTTTTAGCCTCAGGCAGAGGAAAATGATTTCGCGGTGCAGAAATAGTTAAGCGGTCGCCCTGTTTCAGTATTTGATGAATATAATGCGAGCCGCCCGAGGATAATGACGCCAGTTTTACGCAAACCTCATAATATTCCCCAGCGCTGCTTTCACTGCATAAAGAATATTGGCGTGGGCCGAGTTCGGGAATAAAAATGTCAATATGCGCACCCGCAGAATAAGCCGGTAAATGTGTTCCCTGTTCGGCGAAAAGCTGCAATAAAATATTCCCTGAGCCGTTATTACTCAGCCTGTTAACGATGACCGGAATTAGTTTTTCATCTTTCATTATCATTTACCGTTTTCACCGTCAGGAGCAGAGTTATCCCGCTATAGGTTGCTGTGATTGTTTTTTGGACATTGAAACGATTGTTCCCGCCGTACGGAAACTACGGTATTGTGATAAAACCGTTGCGTCCATCGCTTTGATTCGCACATCCCGTTGCATAAAAGAGAGCACTTAAAATATGTTCGCATTCTCACGGTTTCTGCTGTATTTCACTGAGGTTGCTCGCCAGGGATCTTTTCGCAAAGCCTCTGAAACGCTGCATGTTGCGGCATCGTCTATCGATCGCCAGATACTGCGCGTCGAAAAAGAGTTGGCGATGCCCTTGTTTGAGCGCCACCCCACGGGATTGCGGTTAACCGCTGCCGGAGAATTGCTGTTACATGCAGCAAATAACTGGAAAAAGGATTTTTCTCGGGTGTGTGAACAGCTCGACGACCTGCGCGGACTTCGTCGAGGGCACGTGCGGATTGCGACGATAGATGCGATAAACCGGCAGTTCTTTTCGTCGATGCTCAAGAAGGTGCATCTCGAATATCCCAACATCTCATTCACCCTGACCACCATGAATAATATCGATATTCAACAGTCGCTTATGTCTGGAGATGCCGACTTTGGGATAATGCTTAACCCGCAAACTTCCAGAGAGTTGCAGGTACGAGCGTTTGCCGAGATCAATCTGGGGATTGTGGTGCCGAAAGGGCATCCGCTGGCGGGAAGAAGCGGGGTGCGATTCAATCAGTGCCTGGAATATCCGTTTATCATCCCTTCTGCGCCACTGATGCTTTCCGAACCTGTCGAGGCGCTGTTGAATATCAACGGTGGCATGGTTAAAGAAGTCGCCGTTTCCAACAATATTCATATGATCCGATCCCTGATTAAAGAGCAGATTGGCATTGGAATTCTTTGCTGGCTAGATATCATGGATGAGGTGATTAAGGGAGAATTAGAATTTATTCCTCTTACTGATCCGCAACTTAAGACCTTCACGCTGTCCTTGTGTGTTGCCCCGGCGCGACAGCTTTCTCTTGCTGCTTCAATGATGCTTAAGCAGCTCGAGATGTTGTTTAGTCAGATACAAATGCAAGGGCTGAATTCACGGCCTGCTGCACCATAATGGAGCGTATTGCTCCGCATTGAATCAAAGGTTTCAGCGTGAGGCGGAATTTTTCGGCGTCTATTCACTGACAAAATGCATGGATAGGCTTTATATAGGCCATTAATAGCTTATTGATAGCAAAGTTGCGCAAGTTGGCATCGTTTTTGTATAACTCAGAGTGAGTAGAAGCGGTCAGTGCAGATATCTGCGCGGGACATTGCTCAGCAACCATTTCGCATTTCAATATTTGCGCTGATGGGAGGCTGAGCTGCGTTTGCTTGCCCTCTCTTCGGCAACGATAAGGAGAGGAGCAATGAAATTATGTTTAGGATTTCCCCTTTCGCGCACTGCGTTAGGCCTATTGTTGCTGGGAAGTCTTTCCCTGACCGCGCACGCGGATGAGAAAATTACCCTGCTGACGTCCTGGTATGCACAGGCCGAACAGGGAGGATATTATCAGGCATTAGCGACCGGAATTTATAAACGTTACGGTCTGGATGTCACCATTAAATCGGGTGGCCCGCAGATTAACGGTATGCAGCTGCTACTGGCAAAACGCGCCGACGTTATTATCGGTTACGACCTGCAACTGCTCGATGCTGTGCAGCGCGGTTTCCCCGCGAAGGCCATTGCGGCACCGTTTCAATTTGATCCACAGGGGCTGCTGACTCATGCTTCTGTTACCTCGCTTGATGGCCTGAAAGGCAAAACCATTCTGGTTTCCAGCTCTGGTCAGTCAACCTGGTGGCCATGGCTAAAAGAGCAATACCATCTCAACGATTCACAGGCTCGCCCTTATACCTTCAATATCCAGCCCTTTATTGCCGATGACAATGTTGAGCAGCAGGCCTATGTCAGCTCTGAAGTATTTCAGGCAAAAAAAGCGGGCGTTAAATCCAATTTCTTCCTGTTTTCCGAGCACGGCTATCCGCCCTATGGCGGCATCCTGATTACCCGCAATGACCTGCTCGACAGCCGCAAACAGGCAATGGCTAAATTTGTTCAAGCCTCAATGGAGGGTTGGGTCAGCTATTTAAAAAATCCAGCGCCCGGTAATACGTTGATTAAGAAAGATAACCCGAAGATGAAAGACGATTTGCTGGCCTGGGCTGTGTCGCAGATTAAGCAGCATCATCTAATCGACGGTGGAGATGCGACCACGCAGGGTTGGGGCACGATGACCGATGCGCGATGGCAGAAAACGCGTGATTTTATGGTGAACGCCAAATTGCTCAAAGCCGATACTGACTGGAAGCAGGCATACACCACCGAGATCGTGAAAAATCTGCACGTCGAACCTTAAGGGGATGGTTATGTCATTGCTGATAAAAAATGCTAACGCGATACTCACCGGTTTACCCAACGATCAAGCACGGCATTCAGGGCCGGATATTCGCGTGCGCGACGGCGTTATCGAGGCGATAGGGCATCTCACTCTACAGGCGGATGAGCGGCTGATCGACGCCCGCGATTGTGTGGTGTATCCGGCCTGGGTTAATACTCATCATCACCTGTTTCAATCGCTGCTCAAGGGTGAACCGCAGGGGCTGAACCAAAGTTTAACCGCCTGGCTCAGTGCTACGCCGTACCGTTTTCGCGCCGCTTTTGACGAACAGACGTTTCGCCTCGCGGTGCGGATTGGCCTTGTTGAACTGCTGCGCTCGGGCTGTGCCACCGTGGCTGACCACAACTATCTCTACTGGCCAGATATGCCTTTCGACACCTCTGAAATTATTTTTAACGAAGGGGAGGCGTTGGGCATGCGCATTGTGCTGTGTCGCGGTGGAGCAACTCAGTCACGGGCTATCGAGCAAGACCTGCCGCTGGCGCTGCGACCGGAAAGCTTTGAGCACTACATGGCAGATATCGAACGACTGGTCAGCCATTATCATGATGCAAATCCGGCTTCGCTGCGGCGTGTGGTCATGGCGCCAACCACGCTGTTGCATTCGGCTCCGCCGTCTCAGTTAAGGGAAATGGCGGCTTTGGCGCGGCGTTTAGGCATTCGTTTACACAGCCATCTTTCCGAAACCGTTGATTATCTCGATGCGGCGCGCGCCAAATTCAACATGACGCCGGTACAGTTTTGCGCCGAGCATGACTGGCTGGGTAATGATGTATGGTTTGCGCATCTGGTGAAGCTGTTGCCGGAAGAAATTGCGCTGTTGGGCAAAACGGGTACGGGTATTGCGCATTGTCCACAGAGCAATGGGCGGCTGGGAAGTGGTATCGCCGATCTGCTGGCGCTGGAAAAAGCGGGCGTGCCGGTGTCGCTCGGCGTTGACGGCGCGGCCTCGAATGAAGCCGCAGATATGCAAAGTGAAGCCCATGCTGCGTGGTTATTACAACGAGCGCGCAAAGGTATGCAGGCGCAGCCACGTTATGCGGGCGGAACCTTTGAAGGCGGCGGCGATGCGGCCAGCATTGAGGACGTAGTGCGCTGGGGCAGCGCGGGCGGAGCACAGATTCTTGGGCTTGTACAAAGCGGCACGATTCAGGTAGGCATGCAGGCAGATATCGCCGTCTATCGCCTCGACGATCCGCGCTATTTCGGACTGCATGATATGGCGATTGGCCCGGTAGCCTGTGGCGGTCGCGCTTCGCTTAAAGCATTAATGATCAATGGCCGAGTCATTGTCGAAGACGACACCGTGCCGGGGCTAGACCTCGAGACTATGCGCCGTGAAGCCATGGCGGCAGTCCGCCTATTACAGCAGCGTGCCAACGCGTAAAACTGTTCATCAAACGCGAAAATCTACCAATATAGGTGCGTAACTTTATTGATAGAAACGCGTAACCCTATTGATATAAAGGATAATTTTCATGACACAATCAACTGAACGTGCAGGTTATGCTTTGCAGGAACTGGAAAAAGAATCGCAGATGGGCGCGATGGGTGAAGAGACTTTTAGCCGTGAAGTTCGCTGTATCGATCTCACCGATTTTGAGCTGCGTAAAAGTGAAATTGCCGATCAACTTTGGCAGGCGGCAGTCGAGATAGGCTTTTTCCAGGTCAGCAATCATGGCATCGAACTGAGCGAAATCCGCAATGCCTTCAGCATGACCGAACAGTTTTTCTCGCTGCCCAATGAGGTTAAAGCGCAGTATCCGCTGGCCCGTAATGCCGGGTGGGAGAACAAATCTCAGGTGCGTCCTTCAACCAAAACGCCGGATCAGAAAGAGTCTTATCAGATTACTCGTCCTTTAATGGAAGGGCTGTGGCCAAGCCAGCAGGAGCTGCCAGAGTTTCAAAACACCATGCTGACTTTTGAATCGCAGTGCTGGCAGTTGGGCATGAAGCTGCTGTCGTGTTTTGCGCTGAAACTGGGTTTTCCTGAGACATTCTTCGAGCAGGCGCACAATCCTTGCCGTCAAACTTATCAAAGCACGCTGCGAATGCTGCATTACTACGCCAGTGAACAGTCGCAGCAGGGGCTTTGGCGTGCCGGTGCGCATACAGATTTTGACTGTCTGACTTTACTGTTTCAGCGTCCGGGGCAGGGTGGGCTGCAAGTTTGCCCGGGTAAGGATCATGAAAGCCAGCAGTGGACTAGCATCGAGCCGCGCGAAGAGGTGATTACCTGTAATATTGGAGACATGCTGATGCGCTGGAGCGACGACCAGTTACCGTCAAATTTCCATCGCGTGCGAAGCCCGTTGCCGGGAGAATATCAGGGCGCGCGCTATAGCCTGGCATTTTTCTGTCAGGCCAATAAAGACGTAGAAATCCTCGGCCCGCAGGCAAAATACCCTGCGATTAGCGCAGCAGATTATTTGCAGCAGCGTATCCAGGCCAACTTTGCAAAAGAGTAGAGTTGCTAAAAGGTAGCGATAGCCTGAATCACAGAAATAAAGAATCACGGAAATAAATAATAAGGCTGCGAGCAGATGTCGCAGCCTTTATAACTGTTAATTACCCACCGCGATAAGATTCTCGGCCGGGAAAAGCCCATAATTTCTTATTGGGTATCAGATGATTGTGCTGCTATGTATACCGATAACATAATTGTGGTGAGTAACCCACTCACAACAAACCATAAGAACCAGATTCTGGAATTACCATTTCGATTCTGTCGCTTATAAATATATACAGGATTGAAAAGAAACCACCAGGCTGATGGAACGAATGCATTTTCTTTCTTTAAAAGATCGCGGTCTGCGATGAACCACCAGGTATACAATATCAACGTGATAAGCCAGCCAAAAGCTGGGATGTAATGGTTGATCAACGTAAAGACGGGTTGAGAAAACAGGATGAAAAGCTTATATAAAGGTGTCATAAGCTGCGATTTGCTGCCAGGTGTATAAAACACATTGCCTTTATGGTCAACGACAGATTGCAGTGGCTGATTTTCTTGTGGGGTCACAGAAACATTCCTTTTTCGATAAAATAAAAGCTGTGTGTAATGGATCTTTTTTTAGAAAGTAATGCCTATATAAAAGTTATTAGCCAGTAGCGCTTGCATCACTTCGTGCCGTTGATTACTAAGGCTTCATTTAAATAATACATCAGTGTTGATTCAAAAAAATTTGTTAATTAAGCACTATGTTTCCCAAAAAATTGCCTTGGCATTTATCTGGCAGGTCAAGCGACTTCCCTCGGGTTGAGCATCACAATTTTATGCTCAGTCACAAGATTTATAATATTTTACCAACCTCCGTCGATTCCATAGTCTTGAGTCTTGAAGGGTGTGCACGTTTTCTCACTCACGCCAATTACAGGACACAGACATGACAGATGAAATAACAAAAATTGATACCTTGGTTGTGGGAGCCGGTCAGGCCGGAGTGGCGATGAGTGAGCACCTGACCCGACTGGGTATCCCGCATTTAGTATTGGAAAAAAAACGCATTGCCGAAGCCTGGATAAGCGGGCGCTGGGACTCTTTAGTGGCGAATGGGCCAGCCTGGCACGACCGTTTTCCGGGAATGGAGTTTAAAGATATCAGCGCTGACGGCTTTGTTCCAAAGGATCAGGTTGCGAAGTATTTTGCTGATTATGCTGACAAATTTAATGCGCCAATTCGCACTGGCGTAGAAGTTAAAAAGGTTGAGCGTAACCTGGGCCGTCCGGGATTCAGAGTCGAAACGTCTGAAGGCGTTATTGAAGCTCTGCGCGTTGTTGCCTCAACCGGGCCTTTCCAGCGTCCGGTTATTCCACCTATTGCGCCAAAAGATCCCAGCCTGCATCAGATTCACTCGGCAAATTATCATAATCCGCAGCAACTGCCGGAAGGCGGCGTGCTGGTGGTGGGAGCAGGATCGTCGGGTGTGCAGATTGCCGATGAACTGCAACGAGCGGGCAAAAAAGTCTATCTATCCGTCGGGCCTCACGATCGCCCACCGCGCGCCTATCGCAATCGCGACTTCTGCTGGTGGCTTGGCGTGCTTGGCCTGTGGGACGTTGCAGCCAGTCAGCCGGGCAGAGAACATGTCACCATTGCGGTCAGCGGTGCGCGCGGCGGTCATACCGTTGATTTTCGCAAGTTAGCAAATCAGGGCGTTAATCTGGTGGGATTGACTCAAAATTTCGACAACGGTGTGGTGACTTTCCAGTCTGATCTCAGCGATAACATTAATCGCGGTGACGAAAATTATCTTTCCCTGCTCGACGCTGCCGATGCCTATATTGCTCGCAACGGCCTGACATTACCTGAAGAGCCGCAGGCGCGTGAATTTATCGCCGATCCTTCATGCATGACCTCTCCAACCTTACAGCTAGATTTAGCCGCTGCGGGGGTGACCTCTATTATCTGGGCGACCGGTTATGCTGCGGATTATAGCTGGCTCAGGGTCAATGCATTCGATGAGAATAACAAGCCTAAGCATCAGCGCGGTGTTTCCAGCGAAGCCGGAGTTTATTTCCTTGGGCTACCGTGGCTGTCTCGTCGTGGATCGACCTTTATTTGGGGCGTATGGCACGATGCAAAATTTATTGCCGACCAAATTGCCATTCAACGCCAATACAGTGAATACCGCGAAGCCGACACGCGCTCCCTGAAATAAGCTCTCTAACAGCAGGAATAAATCGATGCCAACACATACTCGTATTCGTATGTTTAATACTAAAGAGACGTATCCCAATCAAACGCTGGATAACGATCTTTGCCAGGCCGTTCGCGCCGGTAATACTGTTTATTTACGTGGACAAGTCGGAACCGATTTTGAGGGCAATCTTGTCGGGCTGGGCGATCCGCGTGCGCAGGCCGAGCAGGCAATGAAAAATGCCAAACAGCTGCTCGAAGAAGCTGGTAGCTGTCTTTCACATATTGTGAAAACTACCACCTATATTATCGACCCGCGCTATCGTGAGCCGGTTTATCAGGAAGTCGGAAAATGGCTGAAAGGCGTTTTCCCTATTTCAACCGGCATCGTGGTCTCGGCGCTGGCACAGCCACAATGGCTGATGGAAATCGATATTATCGCGGTGATCCCCGATGACTATGACGCGAAGGAGAGCAAATGACCTTTTCAATCGCTGCGCGCTGTCCTGAAACCGGGCAGCTGGGCATTGCTATTAGCTCCTCAAGTATTGCCGTGGGCGCGCGTTGCCCGTGGTTACAGCCCGGCGTCGGGGCCGTTTCTAGCCAAAATATTACCTTACCCGCGCTGGGTCAGCTTGTTCTTGCCGAGTTAAGCCAGGGCGAAAAACCTGCCAGCGCATTGGATAAGGTATTGGCAGGCAACGTATTTAGTGAATATCGCCAAATTACCGCAATCAATATTCATGGGGAAAGCGCTATATTCAGCGGTGAAAAAACGCTGGGACTGAATCATGCGGTGCAGGGCAAAAACTGTGTCGCTGCTGGGAATATGCTGGCCGACAAAGCCGTTATCGATGCCATGGTGGCGGCATTTGAAGCCGCGACGGGTCAATTGGCAGATTGTCTGCTGGCAGCCATGGAGGCAGCGGTTGCGGCCGGAGGGGAAGCTGGGCCGGTGCATTCAGCCGCGATAAAGATCGTTGGCGATCACAGTTGGCCGGTAGTCGATCTGCGCGTTGACTGGACGGAGCAGGATCCGATCGCTGAGCTGAACAGCCTGTGGCAAGCCTACGAACCTCAAATGGAGGCTTATATTACCCGGGCTTTGGATCCTCGCGATGCACCAAGCTATGGCGTGCCCGGTGATGAGTGATCGGCTGCGCCCGCTGCTGGAACAGCTATTAAAATTTGACACCACCAGTCGCGAGTCAAATCTCGAGTTGATTGATTTTATTCGCCAATATCTGCTGGGTTTTAATATTGATGCCCAGCTTTTTTATGATGATAGCGGCGGTAAAGCCAATCTTTATGCCCGCATCGGGCCAGAAGGCGATGGCGGTGTGATGCTTTCAGGTCATACCGATGTGGTGCCGGTGGATGGACAGCTTTGGACTCATCCGCCTTTCGCACTGACTGAGCAAAATGGTCGCTATTACGGACGTGGTAGCGCAGACATGAAAGGCTTTTTAGCCTGTGTGCTGGCGACAGTGCCAAAATTTATTGCTCAGCCTCTGCGCATGCCGCTTTATCTGGCATTTTCTTATGATGAAGAAGTCGGCTGCCTCGGCGTTCGCAGTCTGGTGGAACATCTCAAAGCTTCACCACAGAAACCTGCGATGTGTATTGTCGGCGAGCCAACCGAGATGAAGCCGGTGTATGGTCATAAAGGTAAACTGGCGATGCGCTGTCAGGTTAAAGGCCATGCCTGCCATTCTGCGTACGCGCCTCAGGGAGTGAATGCAATTGAATATGCCGCCCGACTGGTCAGTAAGCTTTCTGAGTTGGGCGAGACGCTGGCCGAGCAGCAGGACAATCGTTTTGATCCACCTTTTAGCACCTTGCAAGTAGGCACGATTCGCGGCGGTGCGGCGTTGAATATCGTCCCACAGGACTGCCAGTTTGATTTTGAAATCCGCCATCTTCCTGATGCACAGGTTGATTCGGTAGTTAGCGAGTTGCAGCAGTATGCGCGGGAACAGCTGCTGCCAAAAATGCATCAACGGGCGCAGAGTAGTGATATCAGCTTCCAGCCGCTGAGCGGATATCCTGGGTTACTGACCGATTCTCAGTCTGAATTTGCGCAATGGCTCGCGCAGTGGTGTGGCAGTAACGCATTTTCTACCGTGGCTTTTGGCACTGAAGGCGGTCTTTTTGATGCAGCCGGCGTCGCTACGCTTATCTGTGGTCCGGGAAGTATGGAGCAGGGCCATAAACCTGATGAATTTGTTAGTATCGATCAATTAAAAAACTGTATTTCGATGCTCGAAAACTTGTGTATATGGATGAAAATATAGATGAAAGTGGTTAACTAATTACATAACAAAATAAATTAGGTTTTCTGATTAGTTATTATCATTGATTAATCCATTGCTGATTAATTACCCAGTTTGATTCTAAAAATTGCTGAAAGGGATAATGGTCCCAATGGATTTATTTACTCGAGAATGCCTGTAAAGCGCGCAAATTAATTTTGTCATATATGCAAATAGGGTATGCTTGGCCGCTGGAAATAGGGGTTTCCAGATTGGCTTTTACACAACTTTATACCAACAAGCTTTTACACTAATAAGACAGGGTAAATTACACGTGAAAAAACTTTTGCCATTAACAATTTTGGCTGTACTTTGTGCGCAATCTGCCTATGCCTTCGCAGGCACAGAACAAGATAACGATGGCTTTATAGCAGACAGCCATCTTGACCTTTTGTTCCGTAATGCTTTCATTGATCGTAATTATAGAGGAAATACCGAGACTCGCGATGAGTGGGGTCAGGCTGCAATCCTCAACTTTACCTCTGGTTTCACTCAGGGCCCGGTAGGTTTTGGCTTTGATGCGGTGGGTCAATACGCGCATCGTCTGGATGGCGGCTGGGGCCAGGGTGGCGGCGCAGGTATCGACTTCTTCTCACAGAATCAAGACGGTAAGTCCAAAACTGATCTGGAGAAATTTGGCGGCCGAGCCAAAATGCGTATCTCTAAAACCGTTTTCAGCTACGGCACACAAGCGCCTGAGCTGCCTATTCTGAGTGCTGACAGCTCCCGTTTGCTGGATGAAACCTACACCGGTTTCATGGTTGACTCACAGGAAATCGACGGCCTGGATATCACTGCGGGTCATTTCACTGCCGAGCAGCAAAAAAGTAGCAACCACTACAACAGCGGCCTGCGGACTCTGACTTTTGCTGGTGCAAGCTACCAGTTTAACGATCGCCTGAAAGGCTCTGTTTATGCAGCAAACGACGTCGGCGCTCTGAGCAAGCAATACCTCGGCCTGACTTATACTCAGCCTTTGGTTCATGCACAGTCTTTAATCTTTGATTTCAACGGTTATAACTCTCACCTTAACCGCAACTATGCTGCAAGCCAGGATACCGGCCGTCAGAATGACATCTGGAGCTTTGCAACCAGCTATGTCACCGGCATGAATACCTTTAAAATTGCTTACCAGCAAAGCACCGGCAGCACCGGTTACAACTACGGCGGATATCGTGACAATGGCGGCGTTGGTGATGGTGGTAACTCCATCTGGGTATCTAACTCCTACTGGTCAGATTTCAATGGTAAAGGCGAGCGTTCAATTCAGTTTGCTTACTCCGCTGACCTGAGCAAAGTTGGCCTTGATGGCGTGACCTATGACGCGGCTTACGTGACCGCCGATAACATCGAAACCGATGAAACTAACAATGGCCACGAGCACGAGCTGTTTAACCAGATCCAATATAAAGTGCCATCAGGCGTCGCCAAGAACCTGAAAGTCAAACTGCGCTACTCTATCCTGCGCGTGTCCAAAGACGCATCCTCATATAACGTCGGCGGTAACGAGATTCGCGTATTCGTAGAATACCCAATTTCGATTTTCTAATACTGTCCGCCATTCGCAGGCAGTATTTCAGGCAGGCACCCCCTTTAGTGCCTGCCTGAGGAAAAAAATACGGGCAGTTAATTCGAAGTAGCAGTTAATTCTGGTTAATAGCAGGATTAACTGCCCGCTAATTTCAATATCCCATCTTTAGTGCAGAAAAATAGCCACAATCCTTCATGATCAACCTTATCAAAGGTCAAATTGCAGGATTTCACATGCAGCAAGTTCTCAGCGTTTGGAACTGGATTTACGCAAATCAGATTGCTTTCTCTTCAGTAGCTGTCCTCATTATGTTGATTGCCGGTTTTATCTCGTCACTGGTATGCAAATTTTTCCTGCGCGGCATTGTCCGACGTTTTATTCTTCATTCGCATAAACAGGCCGATCATGACAAAGAGTTAAGGATCAGCCGACGCCTGGCCAATGTTGTGCCAGTCGCGGTTATCTACTTTATGTTGCAGCTGATTAATGGCTTGCCCGCGCCTCTGGTAGAAGCGATTCGCACGATATGCGGTGTGTTATTTATTTTCAATATCGCGATGCTTATTAACGAATTACTGGATACTACCATCAATGCGTATACCCGAAGACACGGCGCGAAAGCCGGGTCGATTAAAGGCTATGTGCAGATTGGTAAAATCGTGGTCTCTTCTATCGCCACTATTCTGGTGATTGCGACACTGTCAGATAAATCGCCGGGGATTATTATTTCGAGCCTGGGAGCCGTCGCCGCCGTACTGATGCTGGTATTTCAGCACACGCTGATTTCACTGGTTGCAAATATTCAGGTTTCTTCCTCTCACGTGGTGCAATTAGGTGACTGGATTGATATGCCGGTGGGGAATATTAGCGGCGAAGTGACCGATATTGCTTTGCATTCAGTGAGCGTGCGCAACTGGGACAATACTCTTTCACAAGTGCCGACCAAGAATTTTATTACCGAGACCTACACCAACTGGCAGCCGATGTTTGAGTCGGGTGGACGTCGAATCAAGCGCAGCATATTTATCGATCAATCGAGTATTGCGTTTGCCTCCAACGAAATAGTTGAAAGCTTACAGTCTGCCGAACGTGGGAAAATTACCAATATTGCCGGCTATCTTGAGCAGCGAGTGGGGACACATTCCGATCAGCAGCTGATCGAACATGGCGTGACTAATCTCGGGCTGTTCCGAGGTTATATCCTTGATTATCTCAAACAGCGGGAAGACATTCGCAACGATATGTATGTGATTGTGCGTCAATTAAGTCCGACGTCAGAGGGCTTACCGATTGAGATTTACTGTTTCACCTCAAACGTTTTTTGGGCGGAATATGAAGAAACGCAGTCGGAGATTTTTGAGTTTATGTACGCCACGGCGAGTTATTTCAAGCTGGGGATATTCCAGCAACCGTCGGGAATTGATGTGAGTAATACCTGGACGCCACGTAGAAAGAGTGCGGTATAACTGTGATATAGCTACTATACCGCACCCATTTATCTAGTGTTTTTTATCAAATCTATAAACCAGTATCAGGGCGACTATCAGTAGCAAACCCGGTGGCAGAATGGTCGTTAACTGGACATTAAGGTTAAATAATAACCCGAGGTTAACGATGATTTGATAGCTAATATAAGTGAGCAGCCCTACGATAACGCCCACGGCTAAACGACTCCCTAAACCTGGCGCGCGTGGGTTGCTAAAGGTGAAGGGAATAGTCAGCAAAATCATGGCAAGTATCAGTATTGGTCGTCCCAGCTTTTGCCAAAGAGCAAGCTTGAACTCGGTGCTCGGCTGCCCAGTATTGGTTAGATACTTAATATAGTGATTAAGCTGATGAATAGAGAAGCTATCACTCGGCATGCTCAGCTCTTTCAGGCTGGTATCAGTAAAGATGGATTGCCATTGCAGGTTGTCCATCGGTGTGACTTTTTCCTGACCATTAACCCAGACTTTCTGATTTACACCTTGCAGATCCCACATGCCATTTTTAAGCACGGTCGCTTTTTGCGCGTAAATATAGGACTGTAGCGAGAGATCAGGGTTGTAATGGAATATCTCGACACCTATCGGCTGATTATCTAAATCCAGCGCTTTGACTGTCACGAATTCATCGCCGTGTCTTGCCCAGATGGCGTTGCTATTATTGTTTGAGTTATCTTTATCGGGTGCCTGAGCCATAGCAGCATTTTTAATTTGCAGCGCATGTTGTTGCAGCGGAGAAGCAACCCATTCGTCGATAGCGGCTAAGGCAATGATTAATATTAACCCTGCGCATAGAGCAACCTTGGCAATGCTAAAAATTGAAAAGCCAGCAGTGCGTATTGCGGTTAACTCCATGCTTTTCGAGAGTTGACCTAATCCGACTATCCCGCCAAGGAGTGCAATAAAAGGCCCCAGTTCGATAAACCATCTTGGAACGCCCATTAATACAACGATCAGTGCCTGGGTCCAGCGATATCCGCCTGAGCTGACATCATCGAGTTCATTAATAAAGTCGAAGGTAGTAAAAAGGGGAATCAGCAATGCCGCCGCTGCAGCAAAGCCAATAAAAATGTTGCGTATTAAATAACGGCTAAAGATGTTCATCGAGATAATTTCTGCAGTAATGAAAATTCGCGAGCGATCTGAATCAATAGACCAAGCAACATGACGATAGGAACTAACCATACGCCGGGGAAAGTAGGCAGAGCACTATTAGCCACTAAAGTACGACAGATATTCCCGCCATAGAAAATAGCCGTAAACAATACTGCCAGAGGAAGTAGCTTCGCAAAACGGCCTTGACGTGGCCGAGTGCGGCTTATAGAGACCGCCAACAGAGCCATTAAAATGGCTGTTGCTCCACGACTTTCACGCCATTGCAATTCTGCTTTATCGCCCGGATCGGTAGAACGCTCAAGCATTGCCATAGAGGCTGACTTACTCTTGTTGTCCGCACTCTGCGCCATCGGTTTGAAATGCAGATTGAAATTATTGTAAACCTGCTGGCTGTCATCGGAACCTTTATGGTCCAGATGATAGGCGGTGCCGGTATAGAGCATCACCGAAGGATTCGCCGGTGAAGGGTCGATAACTTTGACAGCCTGAGATCTGAACAAATAGGTTTTAATACCGTTAGGCGCAAAAATCAGCGCGTCAGTCAGGTGGTTGTTATCTGGATCAATTTTGGTGGCCAGAACCATTCTGCCGTTATCGTTAAGGTTAAACTTGTTGGCTTGCAAGTGAGTAACGTCTAACTCAGATTGTGACTGATTTTTGAACTGATAAATTTGCGAGTAGGCCCAGGGTCTGCCGTACATCGACAGCAGCGTAACCAGAATGCCGAGAGGGATAGCAAGGAACAAAATGGCCTTGTATAGCCTGACCGGACTCGCTCCACAGGCAGACATGGCGGTTATTTCGGAGTCGTGATAAAGCTGCCCCAGCGCGATGGCGACAGAAACATAGAGGGCAACAGGCATCAGCATTTCTAATGCAATCAGCACCTTGAAGAAGACGATGTAGAATACCGCTTGCAGGGCTAATGTACCGTCTGCTGCATCAGTCAGATAGCGTTGGGCTGAATAACTAGCAAAAATGAAGATTAGAAAACCCACAATAATCATCACTAGCCGGCGAGTTTCGACCATGATGTAGCGCTCAATCAAGTGCATATATTACGAACATCCAACATAACGAATTAAGGGTATAGAGTATCTGTTAAATAACTTATGATCACCCCCTGAGGAGATATATAAGCATTTTAACTGACTTGTTTGACCGGATAATCTAACTCGGCACTGTTTGGGGCAGGCACCTGCAACATCAATATATTCAGCAAACTTCAGACCCTTCAAGGCAGGAAACGTATGCTGTTTACAGAGCTGATTTTGTATCACGCAGGTTTTGTCACGCGAGACGCCCAATAGTGTAGCGTTTCCTCAGTTAGTCGCTTGTCCAATAATGCTAGACAGCAGCAAAATCCTTTAGGTTGTCACTGATTTGATTTATCCTACCGCCCACTTGAAATGGGGGCTAATCGATTTTAGCTCAGGTGTCGTTAAGAGAACACTACCAGTTTTGGCTTTAAATTCCATGGGAACCCATGGACGGGAGCGCGGTCAAACTTACACGCTGAGTTTGCCATGCCTGATATATACGAAGGCGGGAGTTTGTTCCTGCTAAGTTATTGATAACCGAGTCTGGCTGAAGTGGCTAGTATGGCTGGTTTTTAACATGAAGCAATGGTTTTCAGATGGTGCCTTTCGCACCATTATACGTAACAGCGCCTATTTAGGCTCCGGCAGTGTGGCAAGCGCAATATTGGGCTTGATAGCGCTTTCTTGCGCCGGTAAAGGCATGACACCGCAAATGTTTGGGGTACTGGTTGTTATTCAATCGTATACCAAAGCGGTGAGTGACTTCATCAAGTTCCAGACATGGCAATTCGTGGTGCAATTTGGCACACCGGCATTGGAAAGCAATAATATCCAACGCTTTCGTAATGTCGTGTCGTTTTCTTTTGGCCTGGACATTGCGAGCGGGGCTGTCGCAATCTTGGGCGGTATGGCACTGCTGCCATTCCTTTCCCACTCTTTAGGGCTGGATCCAACAAGCTTTAAACTTGCGCTGCTTTACTGCACGTTGATTCCGTCAATGACATCGTCCACTCCAACAGGAGTTTTGAGGGCGTTTGACCGTTTCGATTTGATTGCAATCCAGCAGGCCGTTAAGCCTTTCCTGATTGCCATTGGCAGCGTGATTGCCTATTTCGGTAATTTTGGTTTCGCTGGCTTTGTTTTGACCTGGTACATCTCCAACCTGTTTGGTGGCACGCTGTTCTGGTGGTTTGCAAAACGCGAACTGCGTAGCCGCGGTATCCATAACGCATTAAGACCTAGTTTGTTTAAGGCAGCGCGCGGAATTGAAGGTTCATGGAACTTTGTCTGGTCAACTAATATTTCGCACTCAATCTGGGCGGCTCGTAACTCGTGCAGTACCGTGTTAGTAGGGCTTATTCTTGGTCCGGCACCGGCAGGTTTGTTCAAAATTGCGATGACTTTCTTTGATGCAGCAGGTGCTCCGGCCAAGCTGTTGGAAAAGAGCTTCTACCCTGAGATTATGCGTTTAGATCCGCGTGATAAAAGGCCGTGGCTGCTTGGGCTGAGATCGGCTCTTCTGTCAGGTGCTGTGGGTGTGGTAGTTGCAGTGGCAGTTATTAGCGTTGGCAAGCCATTAATTTCTCTGGTGTTTGGACATAAATATCT
The DNA here is from genome assembly GCA_963747655.1 of uncultured Gammaproteobacteria bacterium. Classification (GTDB taxonomy): domain Bacteria; phylum Pseudomonadota; class Gammaproteobacteria; order Enterobacterales; family Enterobacteriaceae; genus Rouxiella. The sequence continues at coordinate 195,774 of CAVVFS010000004.1, forward strand.
CGAAGCATATGATTTAATTCAGATTATGCTAGGCGCTATTATCGTTTCGATGGTGGGCTTCCCACAAGAAGCTTTACTGTTAATGGCAGGTAAGCAGCGGGCTTACCTGACGGCGCAGATTATTGCCTCAGCCTCATATATTGCGCTGCTGATTAGCCTGTCTCACGCTTATGGCGTGCAAGGCTCAGCTTTCGGATATTTTGGAGGGCAATGTTTAGACGTGTTCTTGACTTTCATACCAACTATATGGGTTTACCGTCACCGCTATTTACTGGGCTTTACCGCCCCCGCAGAGATGACTAAATGATTTGCAGTAAGAAATGGAAAAAGTTTTCGCCTGAAACGTTGCAGCGGTTGTTTACTGCAATTGATGAGGATGACATCGTTAACCAAGATGCCACCCTTCCGGAGGTTGTTGATTTTCAATGCACTCAAGAAATTATCCTTGATAACTATTCACTGTGTCTGCAGTTCTGGGAAGACGGTTTCAAGCGTTCCGAGCTGCTAAGACTGGTGCATAAGTTGTCAAAGGGTGGCGATTTTTCCGAAGAAGACAGAATGGCGTATAAGTATATTCGTGCGCGCTATAAGCACTTACGTTTTGCTCAACGCCTCTATACCGAAAAGCATATTTCTAGCTCGTTGTTCCGTCAGACCACGGTAATGCTCGGGCATTTTCAAGATGCATTCCGTAACAGGAACAAGAGTAATATCAAGCGCTTCAAGCGGGTTCTGCGTTTTTACCTGAGCTGGCCTTTGTGGTTGCTGGTGCGTTATCATTTACGTCATCCCAAACTGGACACGGCCGCGGGCTTTATTGCCGATCGCCGTAAGCAAGTCAGCACGCTGCGTGAGTTGCTCGCCAAGCCGATGCTGACCGGGGTTGAATTTCATGACGTGCGGAAAATTATTAGTCAGCAAGTGTCGTACTATGACACCTTGCGCTCTATTGATCCAAGCAACCAGAATGCCTACAAAATCTCTCGATTCTTGTCTAATATTAATGGATTGATGGGAGATCGCCACGACGTGATGGTGGCTGACAAGATGTCTGGACGCAGAGCTTATGAAGAGCCAACCCTGTTGGATGACAACATTCGACAGCCTTTAGAGCTGCTTCTCCAGCACTATCCTGCTTAAGTTTCAAAGCCTGTCAGGGGAGAATTTTCTCCCCTGTTTTATGCGTAAGATCACTCACTAGTCGGAACACCTGCAAAAAAAGGAAGTATTATGACTTTACGTGGATTACTGACCGCTTCACTTTTACTTTTACCCATGATGGCATCAGCCAATAATCTTGTTGACGGTCAACGTGTTACGCCGCTACAGATTTCAAATCAGGGTGAAGTCGTTCTTAACAATGGCAATGTCAGCTATAAAAGCTGGAATAGCTCAGAGTTTGATGGAAAAGTTCGTATTGTTCAGTATATTGCTGGACGTAGCTCTGCTAAAAAAAAAATTCGCTGCTGATTAAAGCCATCGAGGCTGCAAACCTACCTACCGACCGCTTCCAACCTACCACTATTGTCAACACTGACGACGCCATTCCCGGCACCGCCTTTATCGTGCGCAGTAAAATCGAAAAAAACAAAGTCCGCTATCCTTGGGCGCAATTTATCCTCGACAACAATGGCCTGGGCCTGAAAACCTGGCAAATGGATGACGACACTTCTGTTTTTGTACTGGATAAAGACGGGCGTGTTCAGTGGTCAAAAGATGGGGCTTTAACACCAAAGGAAGTGGTTCAGGTAGTTACGCTGCTGCACAAACTGCTTAATGATGGTAAATCCTGATAGCGACTAATACCTGATAGCGGCTAAGAAATGCTGCCCATTTTTACAACGGGCAGCATAAATAATACTTTTAGCGGTGTTATTTTTTCAGCGCAGCAAAGGCCTGAATAATGGTATCGATTTCTTCGTCAGTATGCGCGGCATTCACGCTACAGCGGAGTAAAGTAATGCCAGCAGGTGCTGCCGGTGGTAACACCAGGTTAACGTAAACACCGTTTTCAATCAGCTCACGCCACAGACGCAACCCATCTTCTTTAGAACCAATCATCACTGGAACGACCGGGCTGATGCGCGGACCTAGCTCATAGCCTAGCTCGGCGAGACCTTTATATAGTCTGCGCGCATTGCTCCAAAGCTTGTCACGCAGGCCTGGGTTTTTAGCAATACTTTTTAAAGATGAACGCACAGAGGCGATGCTTGATGGGGAAGGTGACGCGGTAAAGATATAAGGGCGGCTGCTATAGCGCAGAACGTCCATGGCTTCACCACCGACCGCAAATCCGCCAATAGACGCCAGGCTTTTACTAAACGTGCCGAGAATAACGTCAACGTCTTTTTCTACGCCCAGCTCTTCAGCAAGACCGCGGCCTGTCGCGCCCATCACTCCAAAGGAGTGGGCTTCATCAACCAGCAGATAACCGCCAAGTCGACGTTTAATATCAACGATTTCAACCAGCGGGGCAACGTCACCCAGCATGCTGTAGATACCTTCAACGATAATTATCGCTTCTTTCGCACGTTCGCCCAGACGCACCATTCGGCGCTCTAAATCTTTGGCATCATTGTGGCGAAAACGGATAATTTGCGCGCCACCCAGAGCGCAGGCGTCGTAGATACTTGCGTGGGAATCTTCGTCAATCAATACGATAGCGTCAGGGCCAGCAACGGTGCTGATAACGCCCAGGTTCGCGGTATAGCCTGTCGAGAAAACGATGGCGCTAGGGCGGTCAAAGAATGCCGCTAATTCCTGCTCTAAAGCAAGGTGCGAGCCATAGCTACCGTTTGCCATGCGCGAGCCGGTCGTGCCGGTGCCCTGGTTATCCAAAGCAGCTTTACCGTCGGCAATAGCTTCACTGTTGAAAGTCAGACCCAAATAATTGTTGGTGCCTGCCAGAACAATTTTCTTGTCGCCGATGCGCCCCTGAGTTGCTGAGTAAATCTCGTCAATGCAGGTGCCAAATGGGTTCAGGCCAGAGTTCTGGAATTGCTCGCGCTCGCCGGCAAGGCGTGAAAATTTATCAAACAGCCCCATTGGTGCTCTCCAGATGTGGGAGTAGGGCATTAAGCAGTTGCTCAGGCGTTCTGACATGCAACAAGATATTGATAGGAATCGAAATATCCAGTTTGTCTTCCAACAGCATTAACAGACTCATCACTTTTATGGACTCTAGGCCAAGATCATTGACGAGATCACTGTCAGGCTTTACCTCAACATTGCCCGCGACCATATCCTTCAAACATTCAAGGATATAGTCCATCAAACCTTCTCGATTTAGCATAGAAACTCTTACATACCTTTAGTCAAGATAATCAAAATAGCCCTTCACGCAGCGCGCGTTCCAGACTAATTTTAGGAAACCAATTAATAGATGCAGACAGGTCATCATTGCTTGCTGACCAGTCTTGATGGGTTAATTCGCGGATTTTACTGTGGGTCAGCATAGGTTCCTTTTTTGCTAATTTGCTGAAAAATATGCTGATATCAGCAAAGAATTTCAGCAATGGCAAAGGAATGCTGATAACACGCACAGGGCCTTTTCGCACCGCAGCGCCTATCTCTTGTATACGCGCCCAATTATAACCACCGCTGACTCCATCGCATAATTCATAAGGACGAGTTTGCGGCTTATCTCCCACTATCCACTGGCCGACGGCGTGCGCTAAATCGCTGACATGAATAAATGTCAGATGTGCGTCGGGTGCTCCCAGTCGAGGAAGGACTCCGCGCAACAGCCAGGTAAACAGGGGTTTTAACTCTTTATCGCCAGGCCCATAAACCGCGGTTGGACGAAAAATGCCCAGAGAAATGCCCGCAGCCGATGCTGCAACCATTAATTGCTGTTCGGCAACGTGCTTTGAATTCGCATACCAGGAAAGCTCAGGGTGGCGGGCAGCAAGTGATGACATGAACAAAAAGCGCTTGCAGGTACCGCTTTCTACCACCGCCTGCATCAGCTTCAGGCTACCTGTAACATTGCAGTCGGTGAAGGTCTGTTCCGTGCTACCACGAACCTGACCTGCACAATGGACCACGTCGTCAGCGCCTTTAACCAACTCGCAAAGAGAGGCCTGGTCTTCGAGCGAGCCATTAACCCAGACTAAATTGTTATTTGAAGATTGGCGTGGTTTTCTGGTTAAAGCCCGCACGATAAAACCGCGGGCAAGCAAATCATCAACGATGTGTTTGCCAATAAAACCGGTGACACCTGTTATGGCGACCGTTTTTGTCATTGTGCGTAGCCTGCTAAGCTCAGTTGTGGATTAAGGAGTTCAGTCAGATAACGCTTCTTGGCCTCGGCGCGCGCAGGTTTCCCGGAAGAGGTTCGCGGGATACTGTGTGGCGGCAGCAGGACAACATCGACGGCAACGCTGAACTCGCTTTGAATACGCGAAGTCAGGGAATGAACAATTTGCTCACGACGCTCTTCAGAGCTAACACGGCACTGGATCTGCAAGATGATCTTTGCGCCCTCGTCGTGCTCTTGAGTCGTTACAAAGGCAATCGCATCGCCAGAGCGGATTTCCGGCTCAGACTCTGCAACGTATTCAATATCTTGTGGCCAAATATTACGACCACGGATAATTATCAGATCCTTTTTACGGCCGGTTACGTACAGATTGCCGTCCAGCAAATAGCCTAAGTCGCCTGTGTCCATCCATCCCTGTGTCTGAATTTGCTGCTGGGAAACCTCATCGCGGAAGTATCCGCTCATCAGGCTTGGCCCAGAAATACAGATATGGCCGACTTCACGCTCTGGCAGATGTGCTCCACTTTCGCTACGAATTTCAAGCGCATGGCCAGGCAACGCCTTACCACAGTTGACAAACGTTACCCTGGCGCGGGTGTTTTTAGTCGGAGCAACAGCTTTACCTTGATACTCTAAAATATCACGGTCGATTTCGTTGGATTTCGGGCCGGTTGTGTCATCGAAGAAGCTCACTGCCAGCGTATTCTCCGCCAGGCCATAGCATGGCATAAAGGCCTTGCTGCTGAACTTCACTTGACTGAAGTGTTCGCTGAATTGATTCAGTAATTCTGCAGGAATAGGTTCGGCACCGACACCAGCTACACGCCAGCTGGAGAGATCCAGTTCTGCTAATTCTTTTTCATTGCTGCGACGCAGGCAAATATCATAACCAAACGGTGGCGCAACAGAAACTGTGCCGCGATTCTTGGTGATAAGCTTGAGCCATTGCATCGGACGCATCGCGAAATCCTGAGTGCGCAAATAGTCGACGGATAGCTGAGTCGCCAGTGGGGTAAGAACAAAGCCAACCAGGCCCATATCATGATAGAAAGGCAACCAGGAAACACAGCGATCGCCAGCGCGCAATTTAATACCGTCATGGCTAATCACTCGCAGGTTAGCCATTGCTGAACGCTGGGTAATTATTACGCCGCGAGGGAAACGCGTACTGCCGGAGGTATATTGCAGGTAAGCAATGTTATCAGGTGAAGGCTTTTGCAGTTCAACCTCTTTTTCTGGCAACGCATTAAAATCTGCATTACTCAGAATGTGCATAGGCGAGGCATCTTCACTGCGAGCGGTACTAATTAGCGGCAACCATTCATCACTGCTAATAATAGCAGCGGGTTTACAGCTCTTTAATAGTCCCTGAAGTTTTTCAATATATGAAGCGCTCTGCCCAATACCCATCGGAATAGCGAGAGGCACAGCGACCAGGCCAGCATATTGGCAAGCGAAGAAAGCTTCTACAAAACCCACACTCGTTTCTGCGATAAGCGCAACACGATCACCTTTATTAAGGTTTAGTGACAACAGTCTGCGTGCCCCAGCAATCGCACGTTCTTTTAATGTGCGATATTCCAGCGCAGCAACCAGTTGATTGCGACGATCGTAGAAATTCATCCCAGTACTTCCCTGGGCGGCATAATCTAATGCCTCCACTAAAGTAGGGAAATCTGCATAGCGCATGGGAAGAGCGTGGGTAGAGCTTGTTGGGGACATATACAACGCTTCCATATATTTAAAACACCTGATAATACATGTAACTTTTGATGTGAGAGAATGGGTTTGTGCAACAATCTGTCTGGAATCGTGATTGATTTATCATTATATGTTCCAAATTATTCTAAACCCAGGATAAAACCGAGATACTGACATTTCCTGTCGATATTTTCATTTGAGCGCATCTCTAAGTCCGTGAGAAGATGCAATTGCTCTACCACCAGTGATGCATGGGACAAGTGCGCTCAGATAAGCATAATAACGTGTGAAAATGTGCACGAACGATATCTCCATACATTGCATGAGAGGTTAAATATCGGCGCTGTAGATCTGATTAACCGCAACGTTCGTGCCAGTTTGCGCATGGTTTTTAGCCAGGAAAACTGCCGTTGGTGTTATGACGAATAATTAAGACTATATCGTATTTAAAGATTGTTCTATTCTTATTGTGTGGTTTCAAGAGGTCACGCAAGGGAACTGATGTTCTTTTCGTCAATAAAGCATTAAGTGCTAAACGGTAATCCGGCTTTTATAGGTAAGGTCAGCGGCCTTATTTTAGCAATAAAGAGTATCGGTTGGCAGGCAAGACGCCGCTATATAAGCGCGGCGCATATGGATTGCTAAGCATAATATGCCTAACGTGCGTTTGTAGGGGTTAGGCATTATGCTATTCAGAAGATTGTATGGTTACAAGATTGAAATATAACAGGGTTTAATTTGGGCTAAGCTGCCCTAGAAAATAATTATTTTGTCCCCTAATGGGGGGGTAAATGTTAAGCATCAATAGATCCCAGGCTAGATAAATTTGGCTGGTTTATTGGATGTTTTTATAGCAAATTCTGAGATTTAGTGGTGATTATGATCAGTATCGAAAAAGTCATTGATAAGCGTCAGCTTAAGCAATTTATAGCTTTCCCTTCTACCCTCTTTCAAGATGATCCTAACTGGATTGATCCCTTGAATATTGAGCGAACAGAGCACCTTTCCAAGAAAAATCCAGGCACTGATCATATTGAATGGCAGGCATGGGTTGCCAAAAAAGGCGATCAGGTTGTGGGTCGTATTACGGCGCAAATTGATACCTTGCATCGTGAACTTTATGGTCAGGACACTGGGCACTTCGGAATGATTGATGCTATTGATGATCCCGAAGTATTCAGTGCCTTATTTGCTGCGGCAGAAGAGTGGTTGAAGTCTAAGGGTGCGACAAAGATTTCCGGACCTTTTAGCCTGAATATCAACCAGGAAAGTGGTTTGTTAATCGATGGCTTCGATACCCCACCATCAGCGATGATGACTCATGGTAAGCCTTATTATGGTGCGATGGTTGAGCAGCAGGGATATACCCAGGGTATAGATCTGTTGGCTTACTGGATGAAGCGCACAGATTTGCATTTTACTCCTTCACTAAACAAGCTGATGGCGAATGTGCGTAAAAAGGTCACTATTCGTCAGGTTAATCGCAAAAACTTCAGTGAAGAAATGCAGGTTCTGCGCGAGATATTCAACTCAGGATGGCAGAATAACTGGGGCTTTGTGCCGTTTACCGAGCACGAATTCACGACGATGGGCGATCAGTTAAAGTATCTGGTACCGGACGACCTTATTTACATCGCTGAAATCGATGCAGTGCCAGTGGCGTTTATTGTTGGCCTGCCAAATATCAATGAAGCCATTGCTGACTTGAAGGGAAGCTTGTTGCCTTTCGGTTGGGCCAAACTGTTATGGCGCCTGAAGGTTAGCGGAACTCGTACTGCTCGTGTGCCATTGATGGGCGTTCGCCAGGAACATCACTTCAGCCGTATCGGGCCGATTATTGCGCTACTCTTAATTGAGGCATTACACGATCCGTTTGAGCGCAGAAAAATTGAAGCGCTAGAAATGTCCTGGATTTTAGAGACCAATACGGGGATGCGTACTATCCTTGAGAAAATTGGTGCGGTTCCGTATAAGCGCTATCGTTTGTACGAAAAACAAATCTGATATCCACATTATTGAGTTGCTAGTCCTTTGAATTTTATAGTTAAAATAAAGGCCTTGCACTCATAGTTGTGTTTGGTGCGCCAGCTTGGGTTATTATCAACCAAGCTGGCGCACCAGCGATTAGTTGGCAGTTTTAGGTATAACGTTTCTGAACACTAAAATTATAATATCAAAATCGCTTATTACTTGAGAAACTATTAATAACTTTGGTTGTTATAAGAGCAAATATTGATGGCATTACAAAAAAAGAAGAAAGGGTTCAAACGATTAATAAGCAGTATAAGTAACTCTTTAGATGGGTTTGTTGACGCTTTGTTAACAGAAAGTGCATTTCGCGAGTTGTTTATTATTAGCGCAGTTTTTGTGGTTATTGCGTTTTTTGTAGACGTTACCAAGTTAGAACGCTTATTTTTAATTACCAGCTGCTTTATTTTACTAGTGGTTGAGCTACTTAATACTGCGGTTGAAACCGTGGTCGACCGAATTTCTTTGGACATTCACCCCTTGTCTAAGCGCGCAAAAGATATAGGCGGAGCGGCACAGTTAGTCGCCATCGTAATGACAATAATAATTTGGTTAACAATTTTACTTTAAAGAATTATCGAGAAAAAGGCACTCAATGCAGATTGAGTGCCTTTTTTGATGGAATGACTTTCATGGAATTGCTTTGGTGAAAGTATCAGGCGGGTTGTTTATCCGACACTGCTTGTGGTTTGCGCTGAGAACCTACAGCAACCGAGGTCACCACGGCCATCGCTTTTTCCAATACCTCGTTATAAGGCGCTCTTGAATCCAGATCGTAAATTTTTGCGCCGTTATAAGTAAGCTGCATCATGACACCAATCTTGTCCTGCAACTCTTGATAGTCATGGTCAGGCTTGCGAGAAAATGCAGTTTCTACATCAATATCAAGGCGAATGATCAATTCAGGTCGCAACTGAGACATCTCCTGATAAAGCTTGTTCTCGCGAGCGGCTAAACGAGTCATTAGCCAGCCAGTGACGCGGCCTAATCCAATGCCAGGCCCATCGTAGTGAAAACCTGAAATCTCGTCCTGCGGATAGCGATCGCTTATCACCAACACGCCGCTTTCAGCCAAAAGCTGCGCCTTGTGTAAATTACCCTTACGCCAGAATGAGAGGGCATACATAATCAAAGCGGCATACAGCGCGGGTGCTTTGCTGCTCATGCTCTGAGTTTTTGAAGATTTAGCGGCCAGGCGACGTTCGAGCCACACACCAATGATAGGCAGACGTTTAATTTTATCGCCATCCTCACCGGAGATGGTTCCTAAATAACGACGCTCAGTCACAAAATGCTTTTGCAGATTTTTTACCAGGTCTGCAGTGAGCGTAGACTTGCCGGTGCCATCACAGCCCACTACCGCAACAAACCCTGGCATATATGCGGGTGTCGGTTCGCTTTCTGTATTTAATCTATCTGTTTGCATTTACTTTAAGTATTAATAGGTAATCACCAGCGTGAGCTCGTGACTACGATAGAGTGGATCGAATCGCAATTAACGATTCATCGAGGATCTTACTTGCTGGTTCACGGCCATCTAAATCAAGGATTTTCGCGCCATTAAAAGTAAGACCGGGAATAACCTTAATCTTGTCACGCAATGCTTCAATCTTATGATCGGGTTTGCGTGAATGCGCCGTCTGCTCATCGATATCAAGTCTAATCAATAACAGAGGCGGATAAGAGGCCATCCATTCATACAATTCTTGCTCACGTTTTCTCAGTGCGCAAACCCAGGCATTACCGCCGGAGACTTTAGGAAGCTGCGGGCCATCAAAACGGAAACCAGCGACTTCAGCCTGTGGATACCTGTCGGTAACCAGCAAGAGTCCCTGTTTGCTCTTCTTCAACATTTTGCGGAACTTATAAGCTCGCCAGCAAGAAAGTGAGTAAATCACTAACGCGGTAACATTACCCGGCGGCGCTGAAGGGCGATCGTTTACTTTTTCAGACTTCTTTAGCAAATAACGGCCAAAGGGAGCACCAATAATCGGCAGCTCGCTGATCCATTCACCTATACGACCTGAAGACTGTCCAAGGTAAAGAGATTCTGTCGGATATTGTGAAGAAAGTTGGCTTACCAGGCTGGCTGCTAACGTTGATTTACCTGAACCATCACAACCTGTAATCGCTATCACTCGCACAGGGGGATGATTAGCAATGGCTCTAATCTGTTGACTCACATCAAAAACCTAGTTTTTCAAAAGGACTATTCTATGCTAATCCAGTTATGCTTCAAAATATTTTTTCCCATTCTGGTTAGCTATAAGAGCTACCTCCAGCGACATCCTTGTTTATGAATGGTATATTATTGGGAGTATATTCTGGAGAGATTATTTTTATGCATTCGAAACTTCCACCGCTAATATCCGTTATTGGCAGCGATGGTTCTGGAAAATCCACAGTGTGTGAACACCTCATCACTTGTGTCGAAAAATACGGACCAGCAGCGATGGTTCACCTCGGTAAGCAAGCCGGTAATGTCGAGCGAGTTCTTGTCAAGATCCCTTTCTTGGGTAAACTTCTTGGCAAAAGTATCGATCGCAATAAAATCAAAGTTGCTAAAAAATCTAAACTGCGCCCAATCGCTGCCGCGGTGATTATTGCTTTTGTAGTACGTCGTCTACTGCGCTTCCGTCGCATGTTGGCTTTGCGTCAACAAGGCAAAATCATTTTGTCAGACCGTTTTCCACAAGTCGAAATCGATGGTGCATTTGATGGTCCAACCATTCCTATAGACATCGCAGGCAATCGTTTTGTTAAATGGGCTGCACGTCGTGAGCATGAAGCATTTAACTGGATGACCCAACTCAAGCCTGATCTGGTGATTAAGCTTAATGTCGATCTTGATGTCGCCTGTGCGCGTAAGCCTGACCACAGACGTGAGTCACTCGAGAAGAAAATTGCAATCGTACCGCAATTGCAGTTTCCTGGCTCAGAAGTAGTAAATATCGACGCTAACCTGCCGCTTGAACAAGTCCTTTCTAGCGCCGAAGCAGCGATTGCAAATTTCATGGAAGCTCATGGTTATAGTTACGTGGGTGAGCGCAAGACTGCCACTACAGCATAACTTGCCATTGTTACATTGCTGTTACTGTTCTAAATAAAAAGTATAAAAGTAAAAAGTTGATAGATAAGTAAATAGTTAATAGATAAGTAATAGCTAAACAATTTAAGTATTAAAGACTCGGGGTGCCCTTCTTCGTGAAGGCTGAGAAATACCCGTATTACCTGATCTGGATAATGCCAGCGTAGGGAAGTCGTGGTATCCCCACCGGTGCCCCCTTCTTAATCGCCGGTGGGGAAATTTATGACCACTCGACCTGCTATCTTTCCCGGCCAAAAAGCCGTGGATGCCTTAAATCAACTTCGTCAGGCCTCGCCTCTCGTTCACTGCATAACCAATGACGTGGTGCAGTCGATAACGGCTAATGTGCTTTTAGCTCTGGGCGCTTCCCCGGCGATGGTGATTGACCCTCGTGAAGCCGCGCAGTTTAGTGCGATTGCCAGCGCCTTGCTGATTAATGTCGGCACTCTGACTGCTTCCCGCGCCGAATCTATGTTATCTGCCATTCGTGCCGCCAATAGCGCGGGCAAACCTTGGGTCCTTGATCCGGTTGCTGTCGGCGCACTCAGCTGGCGTTCAGAATTTTGTCAGGAAATAATCAGACTTAGCCCGGCGGCTATTCGCGGTAATGCTTCTGAAATCATGGCATTAAGCGGCCTTGCTGCTTCTGGTCGCGGAGTGGACAGTGCCGATACCTCTCTGGCCGCATTACCGGCAGCACAAAGCCTGGCCCGACAAACTGGGGCGATTATCGCGGTAACCGGTGAAATCGACTATATCTGCGATGGCGAAAATGCCTGGGCAGTTTCCGGTGGCGATGCGCTGATGACTCGAGTCGTTGGGACAGGCTGTGCATTGTCAGCCGTCGTTGCTGCCTTCACTTCTTTGCCGGGCGATAGGCTTACCAACGTCGCGGCTGCCTGTCGGGTGATGTCTTGTGCAGGAGAAATTGCCAGCCGCGAATCCAAAGGGCCAGGCAGCTTCTTACCCGCTTTCCTTGATCAACTTTATTCTCTGAGTGCTGAGCAGCTTGTTTCTGGAAATCTTAACGAGGATTCGCTATGAACAAGCGTATCAACGCGTTAACCATTGCGGGTACCGACCCGAGCGGTGGGGCGGGAATTCAGGCCGACCTAAAAACCTTCTCGGCTTTGGAGGCCTATGGCACCAGCGTTATCACTGCGTTGGTGGCGCAAAATACTCGTGGCGTGCAGTCGGTTTATAATATTGAGCCAGATTTTGTCGGCGCGCAGCTCGATTCAGTATTGAGCGACGTGCGAATCGACAGTGCCAAAATCGGCATGCTAGCTAATACCGCGGTAGTAGAAGTGGTGGCCGAGCGCCTGCGTTATTACCGCATGTTGGAAAAAGCCCCTGCTTATGTGGTGCTGGATACCGTAATGCTGGCGAAAAGTGGCGATCCGTTGCTGACTCCGGATGCGGTTGAGGCGCTGCGCAAATGGCTGTTGCCGCAAGTCTCATTAATCACTCCAAACCTGCCGGAAGCGGCGACTCTGCTGGGTTGTGCCATGGCCACTGACGAACGCGAAATGTGTCGCCAGGGTGAAGCGCTACTGGAATTAGGCTGTGAGGCGGTATTAATGAAAGGCGGGCACTTGAGTGATAGCGAAAGCCCGGATTGGTTAATGACCTCTGATTATCGCGAACGTTTTACGGCACCGCGAATAGCGACCCGAAATACTCACGGCACAGGTTGTACGCTAAGTGCTGCGTTGGCAGCTATCAGACCAAGAAAGACCAACTGGATAGATACCGTTAGCGCTGCCAAAGATTATTTGCAAAAAGCGCTACAGCAGGCTGATTCACTGGAGGTCGGTGAAGGCATCGGCCCTGTACATCATTTTCATCGCTGGTGGTGAGAATATTGTTTGAATCGTTACACTCCCACAAAAGCTTAATATCTGCGCTTTTGTGGGAGTGTTAATCATGTGGAAAGTGGCAACAGAAGTGAGAACAGACTGCCGATAATTACCCCAGCAGTGCACAGTTTGGCGGCAGGCGACATTGCAGCGCATTTGGTAATACATCGATGCGGAAATGTTTGCCGGTCAAAGGTTCGCCATCGAGATTAAAGGTCATTTGATGGGGAGCATTTATCTCTAGCCAGGGTGTTGATGTGGATAGAATATTTTTATTCTCTTCGCCATCGAGCAGGCTGCGCAAGAAAGAAGGCAACAGTTCTTCTGAGGTGAGTAAACGTAATTGCAGCAATCCGTCATTAATTAATGCATCCGGGCAGATTTCCTGGCCGCCACCGGCCTGTCGACCATTACCAATTCCAATCACCAGAGCATCGCCTTGCCAGGCAAAGTCAGGTCCGGTGATTTCACAGCTGTCGGCTTTAAGCGTATCCATTCTTAATAATCCATGAATGAAATAAGACACGCCGCCAAGTGCGGATTTAAGCTTTTCCGGTGTTTCTGTGGTAATTCGAGTGCCGAAGCCGCCCGTAGCCATATTAATAAAATAGCGTTCGTTATTAACGCAGGCCAAATCGATATCTGCGACGCGGCCATGTACTGCGAGCGTTAATGCTTGATCCATTGCCAGAGGAATTCCACAGCTGGTGGCAAAGTCATTGGCGGTGCCTAACGGAATAATACCTAAAGCAGGGCGCGGGGCTGAAGAATGGGTAAATAATGCCGTTGCAACTTCATTAATGGTGCCGTCGCCGCCACCGGCTATTACTGTTTCAACACCCAGCTCAATGGCTTCTGCGACATATCTGGCCGCATCGCCGTGTTCCCAGGTAATGCGGACTGCCAGGCCTACGCCTTCAGACCGCATGTTATAAATCGCTTCGCGCAGTGCTTCATTGCCTGCACCTTTTCCATTAATGATCAGCAATGCCTGAGTGTCTTCTTTCATTGCATCCTCCTTGTTTACCACGCGTAGGCTTTAAAATAATTGATTATCAGGATCAATAGCCATAAGAATTTTCAGGGAAGTCGGGCGAGGCAATAGAAGCTCGGATAATATTTAGGCTAAACGGTCAGGGAAAGGTCATTATTTATTTTATTGCGATTTTGAATGAAATTCGTAAAAGTTGAATGAAATACTGAAATGTTGAATAAAATAATGCCAGCTCAGGGTGTTTGAGCCGGCAAATAGGTGGTGACTGATATTTATACGCTTTTTTTCCATTCTCAATCTTGCTGCGGAAGAAATAGTATCTAAAAACGGCATGACGAGATGTGATCGAATTCTAGTTTTCAGTAATTAAACACCAATAAGCCCCGTAATAGTCACGGCGTTTATTGCTTTTATTAAGGGTTTGGATTACGCGTATTCGTATTATTTGTCAGATTTCTTAATAGAATAGCAAAAGGCAGCGTAATGCCTTCAGGCACCTGGATATAAACGATATGTCCGTTTCCCGGAGCGACGTCTATAGGCTCACCTTTGCGATTTTGTATTCTGTCGATGATAAGTTGCAGATTGCCCTCGGGGGTCATGATTTCAACACTGTCGCCGACCGAGAAACGGTTTTTGACGTCTATCTCGGCCCAACCCTGATTATTTCCCGTGCCACGTTGACCGGTAAATTCTCCGGCAAACTGCTGCCTGTCACTCACCGAGAAACCATAGTCATAGTTTTGCTGAGCCTGATGAACGTGTCGGCGTAAAAATCCTTCGGTATAACCGCGGTGCGCCAGACCTTCCAGCGTAGTTAACAAGGTTGGGTCAAAAGATTTTCCCTCCACCGCGTCATCAATCGCTTGCCGATAAACCTGCGCCGTGCGAGCGCAATAATAAAAGGATTTGGTACGGCCCTCGATTTTTAAAGAATGAACGCCCATTTTGGTCAGACTATCGATATGCTCGATGGCTCGAAGGTCTTTCGAGTTCATAATATAGGTGCCGTGTTCATCTTCGAAGGCACTCATCGGCTCACCGGGGTTTAGCGTTTCCTCGAGCATAAAAACCTTGCCGGTGGGCTGTCCGTGGCCCAGTATCGGCGCGCTATTTTCTTGCTGCAAGGCGGTTGGCTGATGCTGATGCACAATATTTCCCAGCTCGTTTTCAACCCCTTCTTGCACTGTATATTTCCAGCGACAGGCATTGGTGCAGGTTCCCTGATTGGGATCCCGTTTGTTGATATAACCCGATAACAGGCAACGCCCGGAATAGGCCATGCATAGCGCGCCGTGAACGAAAACTTCTAATTCCATTTCAGGAACCTGCTGACGGATTTCGGCAATTTCCTCCAGAGAAAGCTCTCGTGAGAGAATAACCCGGCTAAGCCCCATTTGCTGCCAGAATCTGACCGTCGCCCAGTTCACCGCGTTTGCCTGCACCGAAAGATGAATATCTATGTCAGGGAAAGCTTCGCGCACCATCATAATCAGCCCAGGATCGGACATGATCAACGCGTCTGGCCCCATTACAATAATCGGCCGCAGATCGTGCAGAAAGGTTTTAAGTTTGGCATTGTGCGGAGCAATGTTGACGACCACGTAGAATTTTTTGCCCAAGGCGTGAGCTTCGTTAATTCCAATGGTCAGATTCTGGTGAGTGAACTCGTTATTACGCACTCGCAGGCTGTAGCGCGGCTGACCGGCGTATACCGCATCGGCACCATAGGCAAAAGCGTAACGCATATTTTTTAGCGTGCCTGCCGGGGACAATAACTCGGGTTTAAACGCTGACCTGAACACTGCTTTGAACTCTGCAATAGACATAGCGATTCTCTAACGCCGTGGTGAAAGGCCGAGATTGTAACGGGCTGGTGGGCTATGAGAAGCGCAGAGAGTCATTAACTGAGACTGGAATGATGTAGATCAATTTTGGCGCTGTCTAAAACCAACAGCGCCAAATTAGATGTGCTTAGTTAACTGATGAACGTCATGACTGATGAACGCTATCGACTGATGAACATTGTTAAGCCATTAACGTTATTACGTCATGAGCATTATTCAAATTCTTGTTAAAGACTCGGCATGGGTCAGGTCGCGAATGTCCGTACTCGGTCCATTTTTGACCACTGCCTGCACGCCCTTTTGAACAGCGCTTGCAGCCGTGTACATTTCACTGACGCCGATGACCTGATGATTTTTCGCCCTCAGCACAAAATAGTGCTGTCCGTCTTTTCCGGGCTTAATTTCATACTGTCCCTCATCGGTGGCGTTAATTTGTACCGAAGTAATCCCATTCTCAGCCGACGCCTTACTGGCGTACATTTCGCTGCTAAGAATAATTTCTCCGTTCCCTGCCTTCAGGTTAAAGTGAAATTGTCCGTTTTTCGCTTTCTTAAGATCGTAGTGACCCGTAGCCATAAAGGTTTCTCCAGTGATGAATGATCCATCCACAAGTATAGCGGGTGATGGATTTTCATCCTGAGCTAAAGGGAATTATCAGGCATTTTCAAGAAATTTTGTGACCGCACCGACAGACTTATGTTAACCGGCAGGGATCGGCTTCCCAGCGATAGCCGACGCCATACACTGCGCGAATAAACGCCTTATCGCCGTCGATAGACTCCAGCTTGCGGCGCAAATTTTTAATATGACTGTCGATGGTTCTGTCGGTCACCACGCGGTAGTCGTCGTATAAATTGTTTAGCAGGGCTTCACGAGTAAATACATAGCCCGGTTTAATCGACAAAGTTTTTAACAGGCGAAATTCTGCCGGGGTGAGATCCAGCTCCACTCCCTGATAATGTGCCTGAAAACAGCCTTCATCAATGTGTAGACCAACGCCGTCGGCCATCGGTTCGTTAGGGCGATAACAACGACGCAAAATGGTTTTAACCCGCGCCACCACTTCGCGAGGGCTGTAAGGCTTGCAGATATAGTCATCGGCGCCAATCTCCAGCCCCAGCAATCGGTCAATTTCTTCCGTTTTCGCGGTCACCATCATGATTGGAATATCAGAAAACTGACGAATATCGCGACAAATCGTCAAACCGCTGCTGCCCGGCAGCATCAGATCCAGCAAGATCATGGTGGGAGGATTTGACTTTACCAGTGGGATCACGTCGTTGCCATTGGTCAGCCATTCAGTGGCATAACCGGCAGCCTGCAAATAATCGACCAGCAGCTGCCCAAGTTTGGGTTCATCTTCAACAATCAGAATTTTTAGCGGCTGGTTGTCCGCATTTACATATTCATTCATGACATTCTTTGTCCGACAGGAAGTGAAAGCGGCAGCAGCAGGGTGATTCTGACTCCGCCACCGGGAGAATGTTCAGCGCTTATCTTGCCGCCATGCGCCTCAACAATATTCTGACAGATAGCCAATCCCAAACCGGAACCGCCGCTGGCACGATTACGCGACCCTTCTGTGCGATAAAAGCGTTCGAAAATTCGCTGTAACTGTTCTTCATTGAGCCCGGGCGCGCTGTCCTGGAAATAGATTTGCAGGAATTTGTCACGACGAGTGGCAACAATCTCCAGTTCTCCACCTGAATCAGTATAGCGCAGGCTATTTTCCAGCAGATTATTAAACAGCTGCGACAGACGATGCGGATCGCCAAAAATAGGGGCTTTTTCAGGAAGGTCGCTGATTATCTGCAACTGTTTTGCATGGAAGCGTTCGCGGAAAGCGGCTTCCGCAAGCTGGATCAGATGCACCACGTCGGTGTCTTCTTTACGATAGGCCAGCGCGCCAGCATCAGACAGTGACAGCTGGTACAAATCATCGACCAGCTTGGTCAGAATCGCTACCTCAGACTGTAACGAGGCCAGCGAATCCAGCGACATTTTTCTTACACCATCCTGTATGGCTTCCAGCTCGCCGCGCAGCACAGCGAGAGGTGTGCGCAGTTCGTGGGAGATATCGGCCATAAAGGCCCGCCGCATCTGCTCGTTTTTCTCCAGCGTCATCGCCAGTTGGTTGAAGTCTTGCGCCAGTTTGCCTAGCTCATCCTGCGTGCCAACCTTGACCCGACTGCTGAAATCCCCGGCGGCTAACTGATGCGTTCCTCTGACCAGCCGTCTGACAGGTGCCAGCATGCCGCGAGATAAAAACCAGGTCACGGCGGCGGCCAGTAGCGTGGTGAAGCCCATGATAATCCAGCTGGTGCGGCGCTGTTGTTGATCGAAATTGATGTCAGCGTTACGCGTCAGCCTTTCGGCAGGAGTCGATACCACCGTGCCAATAAACGTGCCTTTAACGGTCATCTTTCTGCCGCTACCCAGCAAATCGGCGGGGATGTCTGATAAAGAGCCTGCGATACGATGATCGTTGCTGTCCAACACCCAAAATTTTGTACGCCAGCCCAGCGGCGGCAAATGTTGGCTGTTCTCATCGTTTTGGTCAAAGGTGCGTAACATCTGAGCGACGGTTTTATCGTTATTTTTAACAAAATCCCAGCTGCCGTGCTGCTCGTACTGCTGTTGCATGTAGTCCGCGATCATTTCGACCCGCTGCTCGTTTCCGTGGCGGATATAGTCAATAAACCCGCGCTCAAAGCTCAGGCGGACTCCCCAGTTCATGGTGACCATCACCAGACTACAGGTCAGAAAGATGGCAAGAAACAGCTTAGCGGAAATGCCTGGTCTCATGATTTTCTCATTGGGTCAGAGGAAGCGGCCGCGTTATGACGGCGGTCTGCAAGTGCGTTAGTCTGTGATTCATCCGGTACGCGCAGGAATATCCAGGCTGGGAACGCGATAATTAGCGTCATGCAGATGTAACAGTAAATAAAGGTACTATGCATCGCGGTACTTCCCGGCACGACCTGCTGATGAGCAAACAGGCCAATCAGGATACCCGCCACGCTTACGCCCAGACTCATTGAAAGTTGCATAATCATCGACAACAGGCTGTTACCGCTGCTGGCAAGGCGCGGTGGCAAATCTTTTAGCGTCAGCGTATTCATCGACGAGAAGCGCAGTGAGTTGACCATCCCCTGGAAGAACAGAACCACCGGGATCATCCAGTAAGCACCATAAATAGCGACCAGCGGCATACAAAGGGTGATGACGGACAGCAGCAGCGTGGCGCTCACCAACGCTTTGCGATAGCCCAGCTTATTGACCAGTCTGACCACGATGCGCTTCATCCCCATGCTGCCAAGCACCATCGGGATCATCATTAAACCGGCGTGGAACGGAGTAAATCCCATGCCCAGCTGCAAAAATACCGGTGTCATAAACGGCAACATTCCACTGCCGATACGACCCAGAAAACTGCCGGTCAGGCCGATTGAAAAGGTGCGGGTATGAAACAGGCGCAACGAAAACAGCGCCGAGTGATTGCCGCGCGCGTGCAGCCAATAACTCCAGAGCGCGGCAACACCAACGATTATCAGCAGTGCCAACGTCAGCGGCGAAAGGCCGAGGCCTTTATTGCCCTCCAGCGCCAGCGTCAATGTTGCCATACTCATCGCCAGCATAAAAAAGCCTGTGATATCAAAACGCCGGGTCTGCATTTTATAGTTGGGCATCAGGCTTAAGGTAGCGATAGCACCGGCCAATCCGACGGGTAGATTAATCAGGAATATCCAGTGCCAACTGGCGTATTGCACCAGAAAGCCTCCCAGAGCCGGGCCCATTAACGGCCCGACTTGCCCGGGCAATGTCACGAAAGTCATCGCCGCCATATATTCGCTGCGTGGCACGATTTTTAACACGGTGAGACGCCCGACCGGCACCATCATCGCACCCCCAATGCCTTGCAGCACGCGCGACATCACTAGTTGTTGCAACGTAGATGACTGTGCGCAAAACAGCGAACCCAGCGTAAACAATATGATAGCCGAGAAGAATACCCACTTGACGCCAACCTTGTCTGCCAGCCAACCACTGGCGGGCAACATTACGGCGACGGTGAGCACGTAAGCTACCACTACGCTGTGCATATGCAGCGGGTTAACGCCCAGACTGGTCGCCATTGAGGGCAGGGCGGTGTTGACAATCGTGGTATCAAGAGACTGCATAAAGAAGCCGAAGGCAACAATCCATAGCTGCCAACGTACTGAAATAGATAGGGTCGTTCCGGTAGCCTCAGTCATCGCTTTGTGGTGCCTAATAGAGTTTTTACTCACTGCGTTAATTCTGCCTTTACTCACAGGCCGAATACCAGTGGAAATACACAGAAGATAAAAGCATAAGCCGGCTAACGGAGTGTGTGACCCCATTTTGTTGAAACATTCTCCGTAGAGGCTTAACCGCCTTCCATGGCTATGGGTAATACAACAAGCTGATTGTTTTCATTTTTTAGTTTGCGGGCAAAAATCACCTCTGCATTGTGGTTCAGTTTAACGAAGACAGCAGGATGAAAAATGAAGGAATTAAGGAGTCCTTTTCATCCAGTGACAATAAATCGGAGTGACCATGACTGAGTATTATTCGCGTGAAGTGCTAAGGTTAGTACTGCGATTCACAGGCTAATCGACTTCTTTATTTAAGAAAGTCATCAGAAAAAGGAGAGCATGATGAGTAAAAGAGAATTGGGTCGTTCCGGTATTCAGGTGCCATTGCTGACCTTCGGCGGCAACGTGTTTGGCTGGACTATCGATCAATCAACCTCTTTTAGCGTCCTTGATGCGCTATTGGAACACCAGCTTAATTTCATTGATACAGCAGACGTTTATTCGCGCTGGGTTGAAGGAAATCAAGGCGGAGAGTCAGAAACTATTATCGGTAACTGGCTCAAGAAAAGCGGCAAGCGCGACAAAATTATTCTGGCGACCAAAGTCGGCATGGAAATGGGTGATGGGCAAAAAGGTCTGTCACCAAGCTACATTCGCCAGTCGGTTGAAAACTCGCTCAAGCGTCTGCAAACTGATTATATCGACCTTTATCAAGCACATAAAGACGATGAAGATACTCCGCTGTCCGATACGCTTGAAACTTTCAATGCTTTGGTTAAAGAAGGCAAAGTTCGTGCGATTGGTGGCTCTAACTACAGCGCGACTCGCTTTGCCGAAGCGTTGAAAGTCTCAAAAGAGCACGGTTTTGCTCGCTACGAGACTCTACAGCCTGAATATAATCTCTACGATCGTAAAGACTATGAGTCTGGTCTGGAGAAAGTGGCGAGTGAAAATAGCGTGGGCGTTATCAACTATTACTCTTTGGCGAGCGGTTTCCTTTCAGGGAAATATCGCAGCAAAGAGGATGCCAACAAGAGTAAGCGCGGTCAGGGCGTGGTCGACAAGTATCTGAACGATCGCGGACATAAAATCATTCAGGCACTGGACAGCGTGGCTGAAAAACACCGCGTTTCTCCTACCCAGGTTTCTCTTGCCTGGCTGATTGCTCGCCCAAGCATTACCGCGCCTATCGTCAGCGCAACGTCGTTGAAGCAAATTGACGAGCTGGCATTGGCGACCAAGCTGAAGCTGGACCACGGTGATATCGAGGCTCTGGATAAAGCTAGCGCCTGGAAGTAAGGCTGTTTGCTGTTTTAACATCCGCTGCAATTCAAACAGTAAGATAAAGCCATAAAAAAAGCGCCGACCTATGTTGATTCACTGAAGTGAAGTGATTTACATAAGTCAGGCGCTTTTTTTCTGCCACTGTAAGGCATTGAATCAGCTTGTGATTTTTAGCGGTAAAGGGTTTGTGCCCAACGCGCGAGGCCGGCAGTTACCGAGCCAAAATCATTACCACCAACCAGCGGAATACCGGGCAACTGTGCCTGCAATGCGCTGCGCAGCAGAGGCGATCGTGCACTACCACCGGTCAGATAAATAACGTCGGGAGTGATTTCGCTGCTGGCAAGCGCCAGACTCACCTGCTCCTGAATACGTTCCAGAGGCTGGGCAATGGCTTCACTTAGCTGCTGCTGGCTAATTTCTTCCGCCAGACCGGCTTCGATAAATTCCAGTGCCGCCGTCACGCTTTGACGTTCAGACAGCGCAATTTTGCTCTCTTCCGCCGCGCGTACCAGGCGATAGCTCAGGCGCTGCTGGTGAACTTTCAGCAGACGTTTCACCTGATCCGGGTTTGCTGCATCGCGGATCATATCGCGCAGTAAACGGCCGTTGGCGACGCTGTAAAAATCGAGCTGCGCAGGAACATCATTGGTTGCTACCGCATTCCAGTAGGGCAGGGAAGGCATGGCGATCCCTTTCTGCGTTTCGCTGCCCATGCCGAAGTTCGGCGTCAGCTGTTTGAATGCCGTCATGATGTCGAGATCGTTACCGCCAACGCGGCAGCCGCTGTGTCCTAACAGGCTGTTCTGGCGTTCTGCTTTATCGCGCCAGCTTGGTCCCATTAGCAGTACTGAACAGTCGGTAGTACCGCCGCCGATATCGACGACCAGCACGGTTTTGTCTTCAGTCAGCGTCGCTTCAAAGTCCAGGCCTGCTGCAACCGGCTCAAACTGGAAGGCAATATCACGGAAGCCCGCACGCGCGGCGGCACGTTCCAGAATACCCTGCGCCTGACGGTTAGCGTCTTCGCCGCCCATGCCCTGGAAGTTAATTGGGCGACCAATAACGGTTTGCTCGATGGTTTGCTGCAATACCGATTCGGCCTGACGCTTAATGTGGAACATCATGGCGCAGACCAGATCTTCAAACAGCGCTATCTGTTGAGGCTTCAGGCCGTTGGCACCCAGGAAAGACTTAGGCGAGCGCACGAAGTACACGTCTTCCGGATCTTCCATATAGGTTGACAGCGCCTGCAAGCCAAAAAGCACGCTGTTGCTGTTAACCGGAATATCTTCTTCACGATTGAAGTTCATGCTGCGGCGCAGCAGTTGCTGATTCTCTTCGCTGCCGGTCGGAACCTGCCAGTGGCGATTAAGACATTCACTTACTGCTTCACGCGTAGGCGCACAAAGCATGGAGGGTAAGTAAGCGTCACCATTTTCAAGTGCTATAAGCTCTGCGTTGTTATCACGCATGACGGCAACGGAGCAGTTTGCCGTGCCGTAGTCAAATCCAATAAACATCACGGTTCCCCATGCCAAAGAAGGGGGGCGACTTTACCGGACTCGCCGCCAGCAGGCAAGAAGGAAGTACAGGGCATTCTTCGGCTGCTCTTTGCCTTTGAAGCACTAACCAGCGTTTTTATTATTTTGTTAATTAATTTGGATAAATTTGATCTATTGGGTTAAATATATAACTCATTATATTTAACCTGATTAAACAATTTATTTACAACTCACGAAAAAGCTTTGCCCGATTACCCGCATATATTCCCTTAACGGTAATAGGTTTAACTACGACGCTTCCGGCACCAATAACGGATCCGCTGCAAATTAACTCAGTCAGAATAGTCGCACCGCTGCCAACGGTGACATTATTGCCTAAGATAATTGTTAGCTTATTCTTCCAGCCATAACTTAGTAAGGACTACGCCGGTGCAAACGAAAAAATATCTTCTTCCTTATATACCTCCTTATGACTGGTCGTGGATGTCTGGTTTCTTAAGTGCGAGAGCGCTCGCAGGAATTGAGTCCTTCTCCGGGGGCATCTATCGCCGAACGCTGGCGATTACGGAGCAGGGCGTAACGATTAGCGGCTGGCTGAGCTGGCGTGCGCTGGAAAATGAGCCTGCGGTAGAGCTTGAAGTCTCGCCATCTCTTGAGCCACACATCGATAGCGTGAAGCAGCGGGTCAGGCATTTGCTGGATTTAGATGCCAATCCGCAGCATATCGCCGAGACATTAGGGCTGCTGGGAGAGGAGGCGGCAGGAATGCGCATGCCGGGTTGTATCGACAGCTTCGAACTCACGGTGCGCGCTATTCTGGGGCAATTGGTCAGCGTCAAAATGGCGGCAACCTTTTGTGCACGGCTGGCCGAACTGTGCGGTGAACCGGTTATTACGCCTTTTGGCGACCTCACGCGGCTGTTTCCTTCCCCGGAACGTATCGCCAGACTTAACGTGGAGCAACTGAGGTCGATTGGCATTCAGGCCAAACGTGCAGCCTGCCTGATTGGGCTGGCGCAGGCGGTGCAACGCAATGAATTGCCTCTTTATAGTATTGAGAACAACGTTATTGAGAATAATGTTATCGAGAACAGTAGCATTAAGGACATGCAGCAGCGGATAAAGCAGCTGGTGGCGATGCCGGGTATCGGTGCGTGGACTGCAAACTACGTCGCGATGCGTGCGTGGGGAGCAAGGGATATTTTTTTACACAGCGATTATTTAATTAAGCAGAGATTTCCAAATATGACTCCGGCGACGATTAATCGCTATGCGGAAATTTGGAAACCGTTGAGAAGTTACGCCACGTTACTTATTTGGAATAACCCAAATTGGAAACCATAATAATCAAATGTTAAATTTGTTGATAATAAATGTTATACCTTGATGTCCGTAAGGGTACAGATATTAAATAAATGAAATCCTATTTACATCATCGGGATTTCAAATCAAAAAACCGCACAAAGTGGCCGAAAGTTTTTTAACATTTTAAAAAAATACACGTACAATTCATGCGAACCGAAATTGTCTCTACTGCATTAGGCTGAACGTGTCTTTAATCCTGATCAACTCTTCTCGAAGTTTTTCACCCGCGTGGTGGGGTATCTTCGCGATCCTAATAGTATTATTTGCTCCGGCGATCGCTCGATCTCTGGAACACTTTACTATGGGCGCTGTGAACACGTCGGCAACGACGGGCTCAATGGCGAGTATTGTTTCTGGAGCGAATCATGTGATAGCTAAGGGCATGAAAGACCATCAGTCATCAATCTCAGAACAACTTGGCCGTATGGAAATGCAGCTGAACGCGTCGGCGAATGATGTCTCGATGCACGAAGATTTATCCTGTTCATATTGCGCATTAATTGACCAGTTAGCTATAATCAACTTGGGAAATGTAATGCTTCAGTTGTCGGGTAATTTCAGGGCTTTCATACCCAGAGAACATTTCGATTCTCCACTGTTTATCTTCTTTAAACAGCTGGAGTTTCAACCCCGCGCTCCACCTTTATAACTGTTCACCCGCGTTTATACATACAGACATTGTGAAGTACCAGTGGATCTCCACAAAAGGTTTTCCACAAAAAAGACAATTTATTTTTATTTTAGTCATTTGGGTTATGAGGTGCGTTTTGCACCAGGACTCTTTCGGCTTTTTTGAACAAACTGAATGTCTGTCTTATGAAACTTTCTATGCAATCTGAGGTAATGCCATGTTTGGCTTAACTGCACTGGATCTTGCAAGGGCCCAGTTCGCCTTTACTGTGTCTTTTCATATTATTTTCCCAGCGATCACCATAGGTTTGGCGAGTTTTCTGGCCGTGCTCGAAGGGCTCTGGCTGAAAACTAAGCAAGATGCCTACCGTGATCTTTATCATTTCTGGTCTAAAATCTTCGCCGTAAACTTTGGTATGGGCGTTGTTTCTGGTCTGGTAATGGCCTATCAATTTGGTACTAACTGGAGCGGATTCTCTGACTTCGCCGGTAACATCACAGGTCCCCTGTTGACCTATGAAGTACTGACTGCATTCTTCCTGGAAGCTGGCTTCCTGGGCGTTATGCTGTTCGGCTGGAACCGTGTTGGACCAGGTCTGCACTTCTTCTCTACCTGCATGGTAGCGTTGGGTACAATCTTCTCTACCTTCTGGATCCTGGCGTCAAACAGCTTCATGCACACGCCACAGGGCTACAGCATCGTTAACGGTCTGATTGTTCCTGTTGATTGGCTGAAAGTTATTTTCAACCCATCATTCCCGTACCGCTTGTTCCACATGAGTATTGCGGCATTCCTGGCATCTGCATTCTTTGTTGCTTCTTCTGCTGCTTACCACCTGCTGCGTGGAAACGATACGCCTGCAACGCGTAAAATGTTCTCCATGGCAATGTGGATGGCGCTGATCGTTTCTCCAATTCAGGCAGGCGTGGGTGATGCGCACGGTCTGAATACTCTGAAATATGAGCCAGCCAAAATCGCTGCGATTGAAGGCCACTGGGAAAACACAGACAACAAACCTTCACCGCTGGTATTGGTTGGTTGGCCTGACATGAAGGCTGAAGAAACTAAGTACAAGATTGAAATTCCTGATCTGGGAAGCATCATCTTGACGCACAGCCTGACTCACCAGATTCCACCACTGAAGTCTTTCGCACCTGAAGACCGTCCTGACTCAACCATCATCTTCTGGACATTCCGCATCATGGCGGGTCTGGGTATGCTGATGATTCTGTCTGGTTTCGTTGGTCTGTACATGCGTAAACGCGGCACACTTTATACCAACAAAACTTTCCTGCGCTTCATGCTGTTCATGGGACCTACTGGTCTGATTGCACTGCTGGCGGGTTGGATTACGACTGAAGTAGGTCGTCAACCATGGGTTGTTTATGGTCTGCAACGCACCAAAGACGCTGTTTCAGCGCACGGTGTTGTGCACATGAGCATCACCTTGATTGCTTTCGTTGTTATCTACTGTTCAGTATT
The DNA here is from genome assembly GCA_963747655.1 of uncultured Gammaproteobacteria bacterium. Taxonomy (GTDB): domain Bacteria; phylum Pseudomonadota; class Gammaproteobacteria; order Enterobacterales; family Enterobacteriaceae; genus Rouxiella. The sequence goes on from CAVVFS010000004.1 coordinate 222,156, forward strand.
CGGCGTGGGCTACGGCTACATGATGCGTCTGATCAAGAAAGGTCCTGAAGCACACGAAGGTGAACATCATGAAGAAGGCGGCCCGGGTAAACATCGTACCCCTGCTCGTCCTCTGTCTGCAGTAAATGAAAAACTAGATTCCAGGAGCTAATGATGGGTATCGATTTACCGTTGATCTGGTTCGTTATTATCATTTTCGGCATCATGATGTATGTCGTAATGGATGGTTTCGATCTGGGTATTGGTCTGCTCTTCCCGTTTGTTAAAAAGAGCGAAGACCGTGATGTGATGATGAACACCGTTGCTCCTGTCTGGGATGGTAACGAAACCTGGCTGGTTCTGGGTGGTGCAGGCCTGTATGGCGCATTCCCGCTGGCTTACTCAGTGATTCTTGACGCGCTGGCAATGCCACTGACTATCATGCTGTTTGGCCTGATCTTCCGTGGCGTAGCCTTTGAGTTCCGTTTCAAGGCGAGTGAAGAGAAGCGTCATATCTGGGACAAATCCTTTATCTGGGGTTCTGTTGTAGCGACCTTCTGTCAGGGTGTGGTTTTGGGTGCTTTCATCGACGGTATGCCGGTTGTTAACCGCGTATACGCTGGTGGCGCGATGGACTGGCTGACGCCGTTCACCGTGTTCTGTGGCCTGGGCCTGATCGTGGCTTATGCTCTGCTGGGTGCAACCTGGTTGACCATGAAAACCGAAGGCAGCCTGCAAACTCGCATGCATGACCTGACTAAACCACTGCTGTATGTTCTGTTGGCTGTGTTGGCTGCTGTAAGTATCTGGACGCCAATGACTCACGCTGACATCGCACATCGCTGGTTCAGCACGCCTAACCTGTATCTGTTCCTGCCAGTACCTATCCTGGTATTGCTGGTATCGTTCTGGTTGATTAAAGCGGTTAACCGTAATGCACACTACTCGCCGTTTATTCTGACTCTGGCGCTGGTGTTCCTGGGTTATAGCGGTTTAGGTATCAGCGTGTGGCCGAACATCATTCCACCGTCCATTACCTACTGGCAGGCAGCTTCACCGCCAGCGAGCCAGGGCTTTATTCTGGTTGGGGCGCTGGTTATTATCCCAATCATCCTGGTTTACACCTTCTGGAGCTACTACGTGTTCCGTGGGAAAGTAACGCCGGATCAGGGTTACCACTGATAACTTGTTAAAGTGATCGTAGGGGGCAGGGTTTATGCCTTGCCCCTTTCTTTTAAAGATTGGAGGACTGAATGAAAAGTCTTATTAATATTCAACAGATGGATGACAACACAGTTCCTGCGAAGAGTGTCCCATTCTGGAAAAAAGTTTCCTGGTTAGTACTTATCTATGGTGGCAGCGTGTTTGCCCTGTTCGTCGTGGCCTGCGCCTTCCATATTCTGATGTTCGCTGCGGGCATGAGAACGCACAGCTAATTTACTTACACTAAGATATAAAGTTATTTAGCTGCGAGTATGTTGGGAAAATACCACATCGCTCCCTGATTTCAGGGAGCGGCTTGTTCTTCCTCGTTACCTTCCTCTTCTTCTTCCAGCATCAGTTTCCAGCCAGTGACATCATCCCAGTATTCTTGCTCACGTTCAAAATCGAGCTGTACCAGATTGTTTTGCGCCATAAATCCTGCCGGGAAGCGCAGAGTCCAATGGTTGTCATCTGTAGTCAGACGCAGCGTTTCAGGCTGGGTCGTAGACTGGCGCTGGTTATTCAACAATGCACCGAGGCGCAGCAGCTGAATAAGCGGCAGGTAATGCTTTTTCTTAAACAGGTTCAGTCGTGGCAAATCATCCAGGCGGATAGCTTTACGCTGAAAACGCACCAGCGTAGACAACAGAGTCTGTTGTTCCTGAGTGAATCCCGGCAAGTTTGAATTCTGCAAAATATAAGCCGAATGACGATGCATGCCACTATGGTTGATGCTCAAGCCGACTTCGTGCAGCATTGAGGCCCATTTCAGCAATGACTCAAGCTGAGGCTGTGCCAGAGAGGTATTTTGCGCCAACCACTGGGTGTACAGGGCTTCGGTGGTCTCTAAAACGCGACGCGCCTGTTCACGGTCAATATTATAGTGGTCGGCCAGGCTCTTTGCCGTGCGACTGCGGATATCCTGATGGCGAAAACGCCCTTCCATTTCATACAGCACGCCTTCACGCAGCGCCCCGTCAGACAAACGTAATTCTTTAATCGCCAGCGCGTCAAACACGCCGCAAAGAATTGCCAGACCCGGCACAAACACTGACTGACGATCTTCCGAAAGGCCCGGCAAACTCAGCGCGCTAAAGTTTTTGAACTTCAGGACTTCATTCGACAGCATCTCCAGACGTTCAGCCGTGATCAGGCCATCTTTCTCGCCCATCTCGACCAGCACTTCATGAGCTGCTTTAATTGTGCCGGAAGCGCCGAGCGCATACTGCCAACCTTGCAGACGATACTGCCAGGCCAGAGTTTCAAGCTTTTGCGCCGCCGCCAGACGTGCGCGTTTAAAGTTGCTGCGGCTGATTTCACCGCCGCTGAAAAACTGTTGAGCAAAGCTGACACAGCCCATACGACGGCTTTCGGCAAGCAGTGGCTCAAAATCTTCGCCAATGACTAACTCGGTAGAACCGCCACCGATATCAATCACCAGCTTGCGACCTTTTTCAGGCTGCGTATGTTCCACGCCCATGAAGATGAGACGTGCTTCTTCCTGACCCGAAATAATCTCAATCGGATACGGGATAACCTCAGCCGCGCGTTGCAGGAACTCTTCGGCGTTCACAGCCTGACGCAGTGAGTGAGTGCCTACAATCGTTACGTTATCCGCCGGGAAGCCTTGCAGACGTTCGGCAAACAGCGCCAGGCAGTCCAGACCGCGCTGCATGGCTTCTTCGCTCAGATTATTATTGCTGTCAAGGCCATCGGCCAGATGGACGCGTTGCTTGAGTCGGCCTAATACCTGAAGTGCGCCATTTACGACGCGGGCAATGACCATGTGAAAGCTGTTCGATCCGAGATCGACGGCAGCAATTTCCAGTGGTTTGGCGTTCATCGGGCTATTTAACGGCATGGTGTATTGCTCCAAAATCATCAAGCGGGCTCTGTAGGTAGTTTCTGATTTTCAAGTTCAAAATCTTTTAAATATTCATAGATCGCCACCTGAGCACGCACTTTGCGACGATTTCCGCGGGGAACATAGCGGTTACTAAGCTCTTTATCAATTATTCTTGCTTTGACCGTATCACTAAATTGAATCGCCAACAGATCGAGCACGCGCTGCTTCAGGCGTGGATCGAGCAGGGCGACGGCAACTTCAATACGGTAGTCAATATTACGGGTCATCCAGTCTGCGGATGAAAGGAACACTTTTTTATCGCCTTTATTTTCAAAAACATAAACGCGATCGTGCTCAAGATAACGGTCAATAATGCTGGTGACCTGAATATTTTCACTGATCCCGGCAAATTCGGAATAAGTGAACACATCCCACGGATTAATAAGCGAATTTTGACACCAAAACTGGAGGCGGCATAAAGTCGATCAACCAGGCCTTTATCGACCAGATTGTTAATTTTAAGCGTGATCCCAGCAGGTTCACCGGCCTGCGCGTTGGCAATTTCCTGATCAATCAGAGAATACAGTATGCTGCGCGTGTTTTGTGGGGAAACCATCAGGTGTTCAAAGGTTACCGGCCGGTAAGGGTTCTCGATGAAGTTGAATACGCGACGCACTTCATTGGTTATCCTCGAGTCGGCAGTCAGTAACGAATAATCGGTGTAGATACGGGCGGTTTTTTCATTAAAATTACCGGTCCCAATATGAGCATAGCGGACAATTTCGTCATCTTCGCGTCGGGAGATAAGAAATAGTTTGGCGTGAATTTTCAGGCCTGGCGCGGAGAAGATAACGTGCACGCCCGCCTCGGTCAGACGTTTCGCCCAGTGAATATTGGCCTCTTCATCAAAACGCGCCTGGAGTTCAACGACGACGGTAACTTTCTTGCCATTGTGCGCGGCGTGGATCATCGATTCGATAATACGAGAGTCTTTGGCCACGCGATAAATATTGATTTTAATCGACAGCACGCTAGGGTCGAAAGCAGCCTGTCGCAGCAGTTCCAGCACGTGTTCGAAGGTGTGGTACGGATAATAGAGCAACACATCTTGCTGGCGGATTGCCGCAAAGCCGTTACGGAAATTATCGAACCACAAATGGCGCAGGCGCGGCAGCGGACGATTCACCATATTGGCTTTGCCGACGTTAGGGAAGCCAATAAAGTCTTTGAAATTATGGTAACGACCGCCCGGGATCACCGAGTCATAGTTAGAAATACCTAGCTTCTCGCGCAGCAGCTCTACCATTTCATCCGGCATATCACGCTGATAAACAAAGCGTACCGGCTCAGCGGTTAAACGCTGCTTAAGGCTGGATGACATCAGCTCCAGCAGGCTGGATTCCATTTCTGTGACCAGGTCATATTCGGCGTCACGGGTCATTTTCATCGAATAGGCATTAAGCGAATCGTAATCGAAGAAACCCTTGAAGATATCATCAAGGCAATAGCGCAAGATGTTATCAAGCAGGATCATCGGCTTGCGACGGCGCGGCGCTTCCGGCGGAAGATTTACAAAGCGCGGGACTTTATCAGAAGGAATTTCCAGCAGCGCATAATCAATCTTTTCGCCCCGAATGATTTCCACCGCCAGATAGGTGTAATCGTCTTTCAGAAATTGAACCAGATTGGTTTCCTGACTGACCAGAATTGGGGTAATAAATTGGCGAAGATGGTGCTTGAAGTACTGACGCAGCCAGGCTTGCTGGTTTTCGGAAACCTGACGCTCGTTGATCAGGAAAATTTGGTTGCGGGCCATTTCTAAAAGCAGGTCGTTATAGAGGCTGTCGAACTCCTGGTCGATACGCATCACCTTGGCCTGGATCTTTTTAACCAGATGGCGAGATGCCGCCAATAAAACCCTGCTCTTCGCTGATTAAAATGCGACGTTTTAAGTCGGCAAAACGAACTTTATAGAATTCATCAAGATTGTTCGAATATATACCGAGAAAACGCATGCGCTCAATCAGTGGATTACTTTTATCGGCCGCTTCCTGCAATACTCGCTCATTGAAGGATAACCAGCTCAGTTCCTTGTCTATATACAGTTTTTCCTGGCCCATCTTTACTCCATTCATTTAGCCTGAAACCCGGCCCATCAAGACGCATTTTTTAGCCTGCGCAGTCTTGTGGGAGAAGGTTTAGTATCTACTGGCATTATTGCGAGAGATTGACAGGAATGTCCATCATTTCAATATCCTCAATGTCTTTAACACTGTAGCGCTGTTAGCTGCGTCTGCTCATCTGAATCACTGATATCTGTCAGCTCATCGGAATTCATTCACTTGCTGCCTTGCTACGGTACCTATGAGGCTAGAGATTGTTGTGAGATTTACATCAAAAAGTTATAAAACGCCTGCGCCAAGCGTTTGGATCGCGGGGCTTTCAGCCGTTTTGGTTTTATAGCGCGCCAGGAATTCTGGCTGGAAGATGCACATACGGATCACGCTGCGGTATTCGCCATTAACAAAAAACTCGTTTTTCAGTTCAGCTTCTACTTCAAACCCTAATTTGTTGTAGATATGGATTGCCTTGCTGTTTTCTTTATCAACAATCAGATACAGCTTGTAGAGATTGAGCACTGAAAAGGCATAGTCCATGGCCAAAAGGGCGGCTTCGCTGGCAAAACCTTGTCCCTGATGATGGGGATCAATAATTATCTGAAACTCTGCGCGGCGATGGATGTGGTTGATTTCTACCAGTTCTACCAGGCCGACACGAGTGTCCTGAAATTCAGTAACGAAGCGGCGTTCGCTTTGGTCGTGAATGTGTTTGGCGTAAAGATCTTCGAGCTCTACGTAAGCTTCGTAAGGTTCTTCGAACCAGTAACGCATGACATTGGCGTTATTATTGAGATGGTGTACGAACACCAGATCGTCTTTTTCCAATGGACGGAGTCTGATGCGGCTAGAGCTGAACATGCTATTCCTTAATGTTCTATTTAACTGAGGGACAACTGATTTCAGTGAAAACTGTTTTACGAGGGCAGGGAAACGCTTTGGCAGGATTAATAGCCTACAATACTGACGACAAAACCAGATCGACTGAATTTTTGCCGATTATAGCGCGTTTTTTAGACTTTTTACAGGCAGTGACCCAGGCGCGAGTTTTTCAGCAAAGCGTTGCTTAAAAATAGACAATAAAAAACCGGCCTGAGCCGGTTTTAGAAAGCATTAAGAAACCAGTGACTATTAGTCTGCGGCATATCCGTGAGCCGGCACGATTTTCCCGTCCAGCATTGGTTGTCCATCACGCAGAACCAGGCGACCATCAACAAACCAGCTAATGACCAGCGGGTAAATGTTGTATTCCTGAGTTTGCACTCGTTCGTTTAAGTCTTCGGCCGTATCTTCTTCAAACACTGGCACTTTTGCCTGCAAAATAACCGGCCCGCCGTCAAGTTCCTGAGTGACAAAATGCACTGAGGTACCGTGTTCGGCATCCTGATTGTCGATAGCCTTCTGATGGGTATGTAACCCAGGATATTTCGGCAACAGGGAAGGGTGGATATTCAGCATACGGCCTGCATAACGTTCAACAAACTCGGGGCTGAGAATACGCATGTAACCGGCAAGCACGATGAGATCGGGCTCGTAAGCGTCGATCTCTTCGGCAAGTGCCGCGTCAAAGGCTGCGCGACCGGCATAAGATTTAGGATCTAGCGCATGAGCGGGAATACCTGCTGCCTGCGCGCGTTCAAGACCGTATGCCGACGCTTTATTGCTGAAAACGGCACTGAGCGTAGCGTTGACTCTTCCCTGCTCGCAGGAATCGATCAACGCCTGAAGGTTGCTTCCTGCACCAGATATTAAAACTACAATCCTTTTCATTTTTACCTTCGTTCTTAACGCTGTAGCGGCGTTGGCTTTGTTCGTTCACCCGAATCACTGACCCGTGTCAACTCATCGGGATTCACTTAACAAGCCGCCTTGCTACAGCGTCAATAACTTAGGTAAAACGCTGTAGCCTTAGTATTACTTGATAAAAAGCAATTACTTAATGATAACGCGCTCTTCGGAGTCGGAAGCCTTGATGCTACCGATAACCCAGGCTTGCTCGCCGTTATCATTGAGCAGGGCGATAGCTTCATCAGCCAACTCTGCCGGCAGTGCAACCAACATGCCTACGCCGCAGTTGAACGTGCGGTACATTTCGTGGCTGCTGACATTGCCGTTCTGCTGCAACCAGCCGAACACGTCCGGCCATTTCCAGCTTGATTCATCGATAATTGCCTGAGTGTTGTCTGGCAATACGCGAGGAATGTTTTCCCAGAAGCCGCCGCCGGTCAGGTGACAAATTGCGTGAACCTCAACGTTTTCAATCAGTTTAAGGATTGATTTTACGTAGATTTTGGTTGGTTCGAGCAGGTGGTCGGCCAGAGGTTTGCCCGCCAGATCGGTGGTCAAAGGATCGGCCTTGCTGACTTCCAGAATTTTGCGAACCAGTGAGTAGCCGTTTGAGTGCGGGCCACTTGACGCCAGCGCAACCAGAACGTCGCCGTCCTGCACTTTGCTGCCATCGATAATTTCTGATTTCTCAACCACGCCAACGCAGAAACCTGCGACGTCGTAATCATCGCCGTGGTACATGCCCGGCATTTCTGCGGTTTCACCACCAACCAGTGAACAGCCAGACTGCAAGCAGCCTTCGGCAATACCGGTGATGACGCTGGCTGCGGTATCCACATCCAGTTTGCCTGTCGCGTAATAATCCAGGAAGAACAGTGGCTCTGCACCCTGTACCACCAGATCGTTTACACACATAGCGACCAAATCGATACCAATGGTATCGTGGCGTTTTAAATCCATTGCCAGACGCAGCTTGGTGCCAACGCCGTCGGTTCCCGAAACCAGCACGGGTTCACGATATTTTTGCGGCAGCGCGCACAGGGCACCAAAACCACCCAGTCCGCCCATGACTTCAGGACGACGAGTCTGTTTTACTACACCTTTAATGCGGTCTACCAATGCGTTACCTGCATCGATGTCCACACCTGCGTCTTTATAGCTGAGAGAGGTCTTTTCGGTCACTGCGGAATCCCCACGACGTATGCGTTTTGTGGTTGTTGAAAATAGAGCGGCCTAATTCTAACAGTGCAGGCAAACGTTTGCGAGAGGTCTCGTTATGTTTCTCTATCTATACTCAAATTACTCTGAGAAAAGCTTATCCGGTTGCAAACGACAAATCCCTTGATCCGTATCAGTCTATTGGCGCTGGCGTGGAAAATAAAAGGCGTTATAATCACGCGATTTTTTTGGTCAGCAGCCTTAGGAGAGAATAAAAATGAAGATCGTTGAAGTGAAACACCCGCTGGTAAAACACAAGCTGGGACTGATGCGTGAAAATGATATCAGCACAAAACGCTTTCGCGAACTGGCTTCTGAGGTAGGCAGCTTACTGACCTATGAAGCAACCGCCGATCTGGAAACCGAAAAGGTGACCATCGAAGGTTGGAACGGGCCGGTTGAAGTTGACCAGATTAAAGGCAAGAAGATTACCGTGGTGCCAATCCTGCGCGCGGGTCTGGGCATGATGGAAGGCGTGCTGGAGCACGTGCCAAGCGCGCGTATCAGCGTGGTCGGTGTTTATCGCGACGAAGAGACTCTGCAACCGGTGCCTTATTTCCAGAAGCTGGCCTCTAATATAGAAGAGCGCATGGCGTTGGTGGTTGACCCGATGCTGGCAACCGGCGGTTCTATGATTGCGACCATCGACCTGTTGAAGAAAGCGGGCTGCCAGAGCATTAAAGTTCTAGTGCTGGTTGCTGCGCCTGAAGGACTTGCCGCGCTAGAACAGGCACATCCGGACGTTGAGCTATACACCGCCTCTATTGATCAGGGATTAAATGACAAGGGATACATCATCCCGGGCCTGGGCGATGCGGGCGACAAGATATTTGGTACTAAATAAGCATTAGCCGACTGAGAAGTCGGCTTTTTTATATTCTTTGAGGATCGGTCCATGACCCGTCGCGTTATTGGCGTAAGCGAGCGCCCGCCGCTGTTGCAAACTATTCCCCTGAGTTTTCAGCACCTGTTTGCCATGTTTGGCGCCACCGTGCTGGTGCCTATTTTGTTCAAAATTAATCCAGCCACCGTGCTGCTGTTTAACGGCATTGGTACCTTGTTGTACCTTTATATCTGTAAAGGCAAAATTCCGGCGTATCTTGGCTCGAGCTTTGCGTTTATTTCTCCGGTATTACTGCTGTTGCCGATGGGCTATGAGGCGGCATTGGGCGGATTTATCGCTTGCGGCGTACTGTTCTGCATCGTCGCGCTAATCGTCAAAAAGGCTGGAATAGGCTGGATCAACGTGATGTTCCCACCGGCGGCGATGGGCGCTATTGTGGCGGTTATTGGCCTCGAGCTGGCGGGCGTGGCGGCGAACATGGCCGGACTGCTACCTGCCGATGGCACTTCTGCTGACAGCACCACAGTGACTATTTCTGTGGTCACACTCTCAGTTACCGTGCTCGGCTCAGTGCTGTTTCGCGGTTTCCTGGCGATTATCCCAATTCTGATTGGCGTGCTGGTCGGCTATGCGCTGGCATACTTTATGGGCGTGGTCGACGTTTCTGCCATTGAAAAAGCGCACTGGTTTGCGTTGCCGACTTTCTATACCCCGCGTTTTGAATGGGTGGCAATCCTGACTATTCTGCCAGCCGCGCTGGTGGTTATTGCCGAGCACGTCGGGCATCTGGTGGTCACTGCGAATATTGTCAAAAAAGACCTGCTGCGTGACCCCGGCCTGCATCGTTCAATGCTGGCAAACGGGCTGTCTACCGTCATCTCCGGCTTCTTTGGCTCCACGCCGAATACCACCTACGGCGAAAATATTGGCGTCATGGCAATTACCAAGGTTTATAGCACCTGGGTGATTGGCGGCGCGGCTATTCTGGCGATTCTGCTTTCTTGCTGCGGTAAGCTGGCGGCGGCGATTCAGGCCGTGCCCGTTCCGGTGATGGGCGGCGTTTCTCTGCTGCTTTACGGCGTGATTGGCGCTTCGGGGATCCGCGTGCTGATCGAATCGAAAGTCGATTACAACAAACCAAAGAACCTGATCCTGACCTCGGTGATCCTTATCATCGGCGTGAGCGGCGCGAAAGTGCATATTGGTGCTGCCGAGCTGAAAGGCATGGCGCTGGCAACCGTCGTAGGCGTATTCCTGAGTCTGTTGTTTAAACTGTTCGACATGATCCGTGGCGAAGAAGAGATTGTGGATGTGCCGGACGAGCGCAATCCGCCAGCCTTGTGATCTGATCTCATTAAAAGGGTAACGTTTTTACCGGGCAAACGACGCGTTGCCCGGTATGTCGCCTGATTAACCCGCACTTAATGCGCCAAAAGTTCAATTCTTCGCGGATCCTATGCTAATATTCTTCGATTAATTATTTGTCCTGATATTTTTTGTATAGACAGGTCTGATCTACGCCAGTTTGGTGAGGTACTTCTGAATACACCGGCACAGCTTTCCCTGCCACTTTATCTTCCCGATGACGAAACCTTCGCCAGTTTTTATCCGGGGGAGAACACCTCGCTGCTCTCCGCTATTCAAACTGCATTGCAGCAGGAACACGGCACCTATATTTATTTCTGGTCGCGTGAAGGCGGCGGTCGCAGCCATTTGTTGCACGCAGCCTGTGCCGAACTGTCCCTGCGCGGTGAAGCCGTCGGCTATGTTCCGTTAGATAAACGCGCCTATTTTGTGCCGGAAGTGTTAGACGGAATGGAGCAGCTGGCGCTGGTATGTATCGACAACATTGAAGGGATCGCGGGTGATGAAGCCTGGGAAGCCGCAGTTTTCCATCTCTACAATCGCATTCTCGAAACCGGGCGTACACGACTGTTTATTACTGGCGATCGTCCGCCGCGTCAGTTGAATCTCGGCCTGCCGGATCTGGCTTCGCGCCTCGACTGGGGGCAAATCTATCGCCTCCAGCCGTTATCCGATGAAGAAAAACTGCAAGCGTTGCAGTTGCGATCCAAACTGCGCGGCTTCGAGCTGCCTGAAGACGTGGGTCGCTTCCTGTTGAAACGCCTGGATCGCGAAATGCGAACTCTGTTTATGACGCTCGATCAGCTTGATCGCGCTTCTATCACGGCACAGCGGAAACTCACCATCCCCTTTGTGAAAGAAACGCTGAATCTGTAATTAAGTAGGTTATAGAAAGTGCTGTAACTTCATAAAAAGCCTAAAGCGTTACAAGATTTCTAATACCTGTTCCGGCGGACGACCTAAACGAGCCTTGTCTTTTTTGACCACGATAGGGCGTTCAAGCAGGCGCGGGCTGTCGGCAATTGCCTGTAACAGCTGCTCTTCGGTCAGGCTTTTATCACCCAGATTCTTCTCTTTGTAGACTTCTTCTTTGGTACGCATCATCTCTCTGGCTGAAGAAAAGCCCAGCTTGTGCTGCAATTCTTTCAGCGTATCTAGCGAAGGTGGCGTTTCCAGATAAAGAATCACGTCAGGCTTGATGCCTTTCTCTTCCAGCAGTGCCAGCGTTTCACGGCTCTTGCTACAGCGTGGATTGTGATAAATCGCGACGTCGTGTTTCATTTTATATTCCTTAATGTGTTACCGCTTCTTCAGCCTTTTTCATATCGCTGGAAACGTTTTTGCAGTTGGCGAAGCTGATCGATGCGGGCGTCGTAGCGAGCCTGATCCAAACTGCCCAGCTTTGACTCCGCACTTGCGCTGCTCAGCATGCTAATTGCCTGATCGAGTTTGCCAACCAGTGCCATGCTCTCTGCTCTCGCCGCCAGTTCCTGTGCTCTCAGGTTTTGCTGAGCCACAGCCTGCGTCAGCAAATCCCAGCCGTTAGGATCGTCCGGATGAGCATAAGTGTAGCGGTAAAGTAGCTGACTGGCTTTGGCTGGCTCCTTTCCCTCAATGTAAGCATTAGCCATATTTAACAACAGTACCGGATCTTTACTGGCTGGAGCGTGGGCTTTTTCCAAACGAGCTATCGCCTGAGGAGCATGCTGCTGGTCGATATCAACGTCGGTTAACAAATCGAGATACCAGACGTTACCGGGATCTTTTGCCAGCATACCCTCGAGAATTGCTCTGGACTGATTATAACTTTTTGCCTCGTAGAACTGCAGGGCACGCCCATATTTCGCCGCGTTTTGCTCGCGAATATTGCCCTTGCTGAGCTGATCGAGGTAATCGTCAGTCAGCGGATGATCTTCTGTGCCGTACATGCCCAGTATGCGCACCTTGGCGAAGAAGAAATCTTGCGATGATTGCACCACAACCCGCGGCATCTGATTCGCGCGGTTGCGGGCATCGGAAAGACGGCTGTCGGGCAACGGGTGGGTCAGCAGCATTTCCGGCGGCTTGCTGGAATAACGGGTCTGGTCGGCCAGTTTTTGCAGGAAGTTTGGCATTGCCTGGGGATCAAATCCCGAGCGCTGCAGAACCTGTAGCCCGATGCGATCGGCCTCTTCTTCGTTGGCGCGGGTAAAGCTGATTATTCCCTGCTGAGTGCCTGCCAGCGTGCCGGTAAGCCCGGCCATTCCTGCCTGTGGGCTGGCCATAAGCAGCAAGACGGAACCTAAAACGCCGACCCAGGTCAGAGGAGAATTACGGGCTTGCTCCTCCATCGCGCGGGCGAGATGACGTTGAGTCACGTGGGAAATTTCATGCGCCAGCACCGACGCGAGCTGACTTTCGTTATCGGTAAAACGAAATATCGCTGAATGTATCACCACATTGCCGCCAAAGAAGGCAAAGGCGTTAAGCTCGTCGTTATTGACGATAAAAAAGTGAAAAGGAAAACGCACCGAATAAGCGTGAGCGACCAGGCGGTTTCCCAACTGATTAACGTAATTATTAAGCAAGGGATCGTTAATCAAAGGCGTGCTGCCGCGCAGCTGGCGTACGTAAAAGTCGCCCATTTGCAGTTCCTGATCGATAGTCAGCGTACCACCGGCCGTGGTGCCGAGATCAGGCAGCATATCGGCACTGTCGGCCCGGGCATTAAGAGGAACGGCTACGCTTAAGGTGGAGGCTATTAGCGTGGTTGCCATTATGCGCGTTGCTAGTGTGCTCAACGTTGATTTTAGCCGCATTGCCATAATTGCCTTTAAGTCAGGGTTCAAAGGGATTTGCGCGTTCGATTTTGCACAATGACACGGATTTACCAAAGACATACAGTCAGCCTGATGCATTGCCGTGTTAAGGTCTGCGGACAGGCTGGTTCAAATCAGGTTAGCACCGCTGAAAAATGATGCTGCCTGTTTTAATCAAGCGTTACATCATTAGAACCACTGTGCCTGAACTATCTGCGACAAATGCGTCAGCGACAGGTTATAGATTTTAGGAGTTAAAACTGATGCTCGAGATGTTATTACAATGGTACCGTCGCCGATTTACCGATCCACAGGCTATCGCGCTGCTGGCAATTCTGGTGGCCGGCTTTTGTATCCTCTATTTTTGCAGTGGCATTCTCGCGCCGCTGCTGTTTGCCATTGTGCTGGCCTATCTGCTGGAATGGCCCACCGTTCGATTACAACATTTTGGCTGCTCTCGCACCTTATCGGTGTGTATTGTGCTGACTATTTTTACTGGAATTGTGATGCTGCTGGTGTTTGTGGTCGCGCCTCTGACCTGGCAACAGGGCGTAAATTTGATGGCCGATCTGCCCAGCATGTTAAATCGTTTCTATTCAATGGCCGCCACTTTGCCTAAACGATACCCGGCGCTAGTGGATGCCGGCATTCTGGATATGATGACCGACAACCTGCGCTCGCGAATTTCGGGCGTTGGCGAGTCGGTGGTGAAATATTCTCTGGCCTCGCTGGTGGGAATACTGACGCTGTCGATTTATCTGGTAATCGTGCCGCTAATGGTATTTTTCCTGCTCAAGGATAAAGACCTGATGCTGAGCGCTCTTCGTCGTGTGTTGCCACGTGACAGGGGATTAGCCGGACTGGTCTGGAGCGAGATGAACCAGCAAATCACCAACTATATTCGCGGTAAAGTGCTGGAGATGGTTGTCGTCGGCATCGCGACTTATCTGGTGTTCTTGTTTTTGGGAATGCGTTATTCACTGCTGCTGGCGGTGCTGGTGGGATTATCGGTGCTAATCCCCTATATCGGCGCAATGCTGGTCACCATTCCGGTATTTGTGGTGGCGCTGTTTCAGTGGGGGATTGGCGCAGATTTCTGGACGCTGATTATTGCTTATCTGGTGGTGCAGGGGCTAGACGGCAATCTGCTGGTGCCTTTGTTATTCTCGGAAGCGGTGAATCTGCACCCGCTGGTGATCATTCTGGCGGTAGTAATTTTCGGCGGCCTGTGGGGATTCTGGGGCGTGTTCTTTGCTATCCCACTGGCAACGCTGGTGAAAGCGGTATATCACGCATGGCCTGATGAGCTGGTGGATGAAAATATTGAATAGAGGCTTTAAGCTCTCTGGCTTTTGCAGAAGTTTGCGAGCATTTAAAATTTAGATAAGTTAAATGGCAGGTGTTGAGCAGCCTGCCATTTAATAGGCATGAAATAATAATTATATTAATTTATTTTTTAATTCTTTAGCTATGTGTTTTCTTTAAAAGTATCAGGATTCTTTTACAAACCCAGGCAATTCATCCTCAAAGTACTCAATGTTTTTAAATAATGAATCTTCATCTCTAAAACTGTATGTTTTTAATAACCATCTTTTTTCTGCTGCATTTTTATCGATGACTTTAACGATGTCACGGTTATGTAATGAATCTTGGTTTGCAAATGAAAATAGGTCGTTGGTATTAATAGCAACGCGTTCTTTTTTCGCCTTGGTCATCGAAGTTTTAAGTTCTAGCAGTGCCATTATTGCGGCCTGCGGTGCGTCTGATGCATAAGTTGTGCGAGTGTCGTAATAACGGAAAGTATGTTCATTTTCTAAAATAACGTGTTTATCAGAGTCAACCTGCTCGTGGTTTGAATCTCGTGATACTTCATCATAAGGAGTGATGAAGTGTGGCTTGCGCAACCAATATTGTGAAGCTTCAGACAAGCCTGAAAGAATATCTTTACCATCAAGATAGCCGGTATAGATCAGGTTCTGCTCGCTGCAACGCATTCCCAAAAGGTTTAGAAAATCTGCGCGTACCGGATGAGCTGTACGATCGTTATGGAAGAAAAGCTCTCCATCGGTTTTTTGAGTTTGAGTATTTGTATATTTTTTATCAGCGTAAACGTCATGGAAGAAGTCCCCATTATTACGTGTACGATAAGCCAGTAATGGGGAGTCAACAAGTTGCGAATAAAGCTCGAGCAGGGACTCACCAATAAAAGTTGTTTTCTTTTTGTATTTATCGTTTACGGGGTCTAACTGGTCAAATTCAGGAATAACTTCATCGATCGGTAAATTTCGTAGTAGTTGAGCGTTTACACCTAGTAGTCGCCGTTCGTCTTTAATTTTAGAGCAAGCCTCCAGGAAGAAAGCAGGTACTTTATAATCATCAACTAACTTTGTGACTTCATGTTTGAAGTTAGCATAATCTTTATATGGATTGCTTTTAATAGTGTCCAAGACGTCGAATAAAGATTGCTTTTGCTCAGTATTAAATTCGTAAGTACTAATCATATTAATGCTCCAGATATTAATTAAAGTATTTGCCTTTTATAGGCGTGGGGGTATTTAAGCCAAAAAGGCTTAAATGAATTTATTTGCTAACGTCTAAATAACAAGATCTAAAAAAATGGCGCAGCTTTCCATGAGCCAAATTAGCTCATTAATTTTATTCTTATTTAATAGCCATCGGATGATGGCTATATATTGGTATTTATTAAATTCTTCCAGTGCTTCGTGCGTAGGAGAATAATCCCCCTGCTGAAACGATATTGGCTAACTCGCCCACGGGTTCAGTCTTAAATACTTGATTATTCTTCAACAGCTTGATGGATTGATCGGATAGGTCAATCTCGATTCGGTCACCGGTTTGCAGCTCTTCACAAAGGCGACTTGCCGTAGATACCGGTAATACTTGTCCCGTTGCGACACAGTTTCGAAAGAAAATTCGTGCGTAAGATTGAGAGACAACGGCTTTGACGCCAGATGCACCCAATGCGACCACTGCGTGTTCGCGTGATGAGCCACACCCAAAGTTTTTACCCCCAACAATAATGTCGTACTTTGATAAACCCGTATTTTCATCGATAAAGGGCAATGCATCTTCCGGTAGGCCACACATGGCAAGTGACGCCAATTCTGCGTAGCCTTCTGGCGTAGAAGGATTTATCTTCAGGTATTCCGCCGTCAAGATCAGATCGGTATCTACGTTATCTTGCAATACGTAAACCGTACCGCAGATTTTTCCTGATGTAGCCTGTGTCATAAATAGTCTCCAGGATGAGTAATGCAGCCATTCAAAGCCGCCGCGGCTACTGAATACGGAGAGGCCAGATAGATGCTTGCGCGTTTATGTCCCATGCGACCCACAAAATTGCGGTTGGTGGTTGAAATCACCGAAATGGGGTCATTCACTCTGCCGAAAGTATCCGGAGGCCCACCACAACAGGCAGCACATCCTGATTCTGAGGACAGTTTAACCCCGGCATCGCTCAGTATTTGATACACCGAAACGCCGTCTATCTGGGTAGTAATAATGTTGTGAAATACCTCTTTGGTTGCCGGAACAGCAAAGGTTGGAATTTTCACCTTATTACCTTTAATCACTCTGGCTGCGGCAATAAAATCTTCTAACTTTCCGCCTGTGCAAGAGCCAATATAGGCTTGTGATATCGCAACATTTTTTACTTTCTCGATGGAGACGACATTGTCAGGTGAATGTGGACGGGCAATCATTGGCTGCATATTTGTTATATCTATATTAACTATGCTGCTGTAGGTTGCATCCTCATCAGGATGAACAATGTTGAAAGGAATATCGGTACGCTGTGCCAGATAATCAAGCGTTGCCTGGTTAGGGACCATAATGCCGTTCTTGGCACCACATTCCACAACCATATTACAAAGCGTCATACGCTCTTCAACCGAGAGTTCATCTACTGCGTTACCGCCAAATTCAATGGATTCATAAGTTGCACCATCAACGGTTAACTCGGCCATCAGTGCCAGTATCATATCTTTAGCGAGCAGGCTAGCGGGTTTCACACCGGTAAAATTGACGCGAATAGTCGACGGAACTTTTAATGGAATTTCGCCTGTGCCCAGTGCGTAGGCCGCATCGGTAATACCCAAGCCAATCGCGAAAGTGCCAAAAGCGCCCGATGTCACAGTATGTGAGTCTGCCCCTAGCAATACCTCACCAGGTCTTGCATGGCCGCCCTCGGCTAATCCAATGTGGCATACCCCTTTGTATTCCGGCGTACCGACATCGTAGAAATATTTAATGTTCTGTTCTGCTGCAAATTCACGCATTACGCGTACATTGTGGTTCGCTTGCATATCAGCTGAATAAATAAAGTGATCTGGAATCAAGATCAAACGATTGGGATCCCATACTCGTGCCTTTTCGCCAAATTCTTTTTTGAAAACACTGACAATTCCTGGGGTGCAAGGGTCATGTGACATCAAAATATCGACTTTGGCCCATACAACTTCTCCGGGAATTACAGATTCTTTGCCACTTGCGCGAGCAAGAATTTTTTGTGTAATTGTCTGTCCCATCTCACTTGCCTCAAAACTTCAAACTGAATAAGTAGGATAAATATTACCATTAACAATAGGGTTGATAACCGTACCCAACGTTTTATCCGTAATAGCCGCTTATTGTTTCATTTAACGAACAGTTGATAATTTACTGCGTTATTGCGAGCGAATATCTGGCATCAAAACTCAGTGTTTTCGGATTAATGATGCTAAAGTTTGTGTCTGACTGCGCCCATTCACCCGCGGTAAAATGTCCATCAATGGCCGCTAATGCCGGCTCATTCAAAAGGCTTGTCAATTGCAGCAAGTGGAACCAATTAATAATATATTTGAATGTTTCTGCCTGAGTTACGCTCAATACTTCATCCTGTTGCTGCTCTGCCAGAAGAACATCTGAGTTAACGCGATCGCCGAGAGAGTAACCTAGCTCAACCGAGCCAAATGCTTTCTGTGACGATATGTCCGCCTGTTGTAAAGCGCGCAGTCTCTGCTCGCCATTAAGCAATTCGTTGTATAATTGTTTCGTCTTTATCTCGACCTGATTTTGTACACTCTGAGTCTGATATTTTGCCTGCTCTTCTAGCGCTACAGCCTCTCTTTCCCCGCTGGCCGTGGCTCCGCCGTTGTAAAGCGGGATAGTCAGCTGTACGCCAATAACGCTTGAATTGCCCGCACCCTCAGTAGTCGAGACATCATCTATATCAGTGAAACCATGGGCATACTGATAGTCAGAAGCCGAATGATTGGTATGGTTCCAGCTTGCGACCATATCTACCCGAGGCAGCCAGCCTGCCTTGACTTTGGAAATTTGACGTTCAGCGATTTCCCTGTTTATCTGGGCTACGGCAATATTATCGTTATGTTCCCGCGCCTGTTGTTGCCACCAACTTAGGGGGTGTATGCGAACGGATGGCAAAATAAGGTGAGAGGGAAGCCGGAGTATTCCCGTTTCTCCAGAGCCAGTGAGTTGCCTTAGCGTATCTTCGGCCTGCTCTGATGCTGAACTTGCCTCTATTGCCTGTGAAACCGCGATATCATTTGCAGCCCTGACTTCATCGACATCCACCACGTTGACTTCGCCTGCCTCGAAGCGCGCAGTAACGCTCTTTAGACGTAACTGAAGCTGTGCGGCATGCTGATTGCTTACGACTTCCTGGGCTTTGGTGTTTTGCAGATTGAAATAGGCATGTACTAACTCCATCATCAGCGCCCGTTGTTCTGACAACCACTGATCCGTCGCGGCAATTTGACGCAGATGGGCAATGTCTAGCTGTCGCCAGGCTGCGATATCGATCAGTGGCATATGCAGGTTAACGGCGTATCCATTTCTTCCAACCTCTTGATTTCCTTGGTCTGAAAGGGACTGATTAGTCATGGAAGCCCCAATCCCTGCACTCAATGACGGTAGCAATGCGGCTCGGGCCTGAGCGCTATATTCCTGAGTAGCGGCATAGCCCATTTTTGCCGCATTCAATTCAGGGCTGTTCACCTGCATTTGTTGCCAGAGATTGCCTAAGCCGGCAGCCTTAACCTGATTACTGCCAAAGAGGGCCAGGGAAACGCACACTACAGACATGAGGAGCTTCATTGCTGTATCTCAACCTTAAGAAAAGACTTGATGTCAGGTCCAAATAAGAAAATTAACATGCGGAAATACGTTTCCCGTGGTAGCGGCGAAGTGCAATAAGTGCGGCCATGCTTAGAAGATAGAGCACGCTGAATGCCACCATCAGGGGCTGAAATCCACATTTGATCAGCAGGAATGCGCCAATCATGAGCAATGCACCATTTGCAAGACCGAAATCACGCTCCATACGCGAAAAGATACCTATACGCTCTGCAGCAGAGTTTTTTGAGACATCAAGATTGGCCATTGTTACGGGACGTATAGCCCCCGACCCCAGCCCTAGCAAGCCAATACCTACTAGCCCAGATATAAAGTAATCAATCCCAATACTTGCCAGTTCACTGCTGAATCCAAACAAGAACATGGCGGCCAGCATTAACAGCACAGTGACAATGATGAGTACATTCACGCCGTGACGATAAATAATAATATTGCCAATTTTTGCCGCGACGAATGCCGACAAAGTAAAGAAGCTCAGTACTGCGCCAAACAGCAGGGGTTCAACATTGACCATGATGAAATAGAACGGGATAAAGCCTATAAATGGTGCCAGGGTAAACGCCCGCGATAGCGAGTAAAATGCCATCCAGAATTGCTGATCGGGTTGAACTTTCAGCTGAGTAGAGGCAGATATGGAGTTAGGTTCACTTGGCAACTGTGGCTCTTGAATGAACATAACAACGACAACGGATAAGGTGCTGGCGAACAACGAGGTAAAAAAAGGCCACTGCGGGTTGTAATCAAACAGCAAGCTACCCGCTGTCCCGGCGAGCAGGGTGGCGATAAACATTTGGCTTTGAGTTCGAGTTTGCACTTGCATAAAAAGCTTTGCATCCTCGGCCGGGGCTGTGATATTTCGAAGCAGACTGGAGTCAGTAGATAACGCGATACTGAATCCAGCCCCGCCAATTATCTGTGCCACAATAAGCACTGCCAGACTGACCTCTGTCTGTCGCGTTCCCCATAAAATAAGGCCAAGGCCGACCGACTTCGCCAGTTCTCCAATAGCAACAACCTGTTTTTGGCTTAAATGCTTAAGCAGAAATCGGCTTAAGTTAGAGCAGAAAGTGCTGCTCAGACCATAGATAGCTAGTAAAGCAATAATGCGATACATGCCAATTTCAATTACCCAAAAATAGAACAGCAAAACCGGCAAATGGAAGTAACAGCGAGAAGTCACCCTGTAGCCGATAAATAATCGGATATTGCGCAGCATTATGGAAATAGCTATTGGAGTGCTCATTTTTAGACAACGATGTCCTCAACGCGGACATCTCCCTGACGTAATACGCTTAACCGATCACCAAGCAAAGAAACAATGGTACTTGAAGTCGTGTTAGGTGTTGGCTTTCCGCCTGGAAGGATAAAGTCGACCTGCTCGCCAAAAGTGATTGCAGCCTGCTGATAATCGATTAACTGTGCCTGTTCCACTCCCGAAATATTGGCGGAGGTTAATGCAAGCGGTCGGCCCCAGGCACTTAATAACTCTTGTAGTACAGGCTGCCTATTACAGACCACGGAGACTGAGTCTTCCTTGATATATTGATGGTTAGGTGCATGAGTTGACTTTGGCAACACCAGGTTCAAAGGGCCAGGCAAGTAATTCAGTAACGGCTTGAGTGTTTCCTTCTGCCAGTCGGTGAGCTGAACATAGCGCCAGATATCCTCAGGATGACTTAAAAAAAGGGTTAATGGTTTTTTCGGATCTCGCTGTTTAATGTTATAGACTTTTTCGCAGGCCTTAAGACTCCACGGATCGACGGCTAATGCATAATTGGTATCGGTCGGCACTAATAACACGCCTTCACGTTTAAGGACTTCAATAGCTTTTGTAATCGCTAACATAAATTATTCTCTTTTTTATCGGGATACGGATTTATAGGGATACAGACACACTTCGACCCGCCAGACAGAATTTTTCGCCCTGCATTGCCGATTTCCATTCCACCCGAATACGGGCAGTGACGACCTTGACGGGTAATTGACGGCGTGCAATTTCAGGAGGAGGCATTACTACCGATCCGCCGACGTCTACGCGACCCGTCCCTGCTCTGACTGACTCGATAATGCCTTTCCACTGCCCGTAATGACTGTCGGAAGGGGAGAGACTAATGGTGACTTTTTTTCCCGGCTGGAGCTGGGCGGCATCTGATTCGTCGAAGAAAGCCTCTACCCAGCTATCCTGACAGTTAATAACATCGATCAAGTCGTTATTACTGTTGATGCTGCTGCCATTGCGCGTATTAATTGCCCAAACTACGCCATTGAGGGTGGAGCGAATATCCGCATGCTGCTGTAATTGCAACTGATGATTAATCGATATCAGATTGCGTTGAGCGCTGTCCTTTTGAGCAATGAGTTGGCTCTGGGTTTGGATCAGATCGACTAACACTAGTTTAATATCACGCTGGCTCTGATTGGGGCCGTCAAGCGTACGTGGCCCGCTCAGTTGCAGCCCAAGATGAGCGGCCTGAATATCCAGCAACTTTTGTTTTCCTTCAGCTTGCCTGGCCTGTGCTTCAGCTAATAGAGACTCTGCATCGCTGCGTTGGCGCTCAAATCCCGCCTGACTGAGGTAGCCTTGCTGATGCAGTGAAATAGCGCGCTTGAGTTGGTTGCTGGCAAATAATGCCTGCTGTTTGGCCGCTATTTCTTCAGACTGGACTTGCTGATATTGGGCTTGATTGTAATCAACCTCGAGTTTGCGTTGTTCATTAGTTTCCTGAAGATATTGCTTCAATTGCAATTGGCGTGCAGATATTTCATTCTGATTACCAATTAATTGCTGTGTAAGCCCAGCGATTATATATTCAGTATTTAGTTGCAATGTTCTAAGCTGAGTAATTTGTGAGTTTGATTGATTCCAGTTAACCTGACCTATAACTTGTGATTTTTTAACCTGACTTCCAGGGTAAATTTTATTATTTAAAATCAGAGTTCCAGGAATAGGTGAGGATATTTGAGTGATGCTGGCATTAATAAACGCCTCTTTACTGGTTACTTTTCTGGTAAATACCCAGATTAAAGCAAGCAAAAAAATCACCATCAGCACATATTTGCCTGCTTTTCGGTATTTTTCAAATTCCAGCTTTTGCAAAAGACGTTTCACAATAATCCGTACCTGATTAACGTTTATAGAAGGCAGTCAAGGAAGACTGATCTAGACTGTTTGCATAGATCAGGAAGCGTGCCACTGCATTAGGAGTTTCATTATCTATTCCTAATTTTTCGATATTTAAAGCATGTACAGTAAAAATATAACGATGTGCTTTAGCCCCTTCTGGAGGGCAGGCACCACCATAGCCATAAAGACCGAAATCATTTTTACTCTGGATTATATTCTCAGGAGCATGAGAGGTTGTAATATCACCACTATTACTTTCAAGCTTTCGTACATTTGCCGGAATATCAAATGCTACCCAGTGCCAAAAACCACTTCCCGTTGGTGCATCGGGATCATACGCTGTAATCGCGAAACTCTTTGTCCCCTCCGGAACATTATCCCAGCTTAGATCTGGAGAAGCATTATCGCCATTTCCTCCAAAATTATTAAACTCGTGCTTCTTGGATAAATATTCTTCTGCTTTGAAATCATTGGAAATAACTTTCATGGTATTACCTCTTGTTTTGGATATGTTCATCCTAACCAGAGTATTTTTTTCTTCAACCATCCCATACAGTTTCTATGGATTATTTCACTAGTGAAACAATTGCGGGCTATTCGATAACGGTGAAAAAAGTGAATTAAAATCTATATTTTTAGATATTCAAATATACAAGCGCATAGCATTTTTATGCTAAAGTATAGAACTGTTCTATCATGCGAAATAAAAGGGATTTCAATGAGTAATGTTGCAAACTTAGTCTCGATGGCAATATTTGCCAGAATAGTTGAGACCTTAAGTTTTACAGAGGCAGCGAAGTCATTAGAGTTGTCAAAATCTTCAGTAAGTCGTGAGATTGCGCAGTTAGAAATACGGCTTGGAGCCAACTTGCTTAATCGAACTACGCGTACTATTGAGGTAACCGAGGTCGGGCTGAGTTATTATCAGTACTGTTATCGCGTTCTCAATGAAATGAAAAATGCAGAAAATTTTATTCGTAACTTTCATGAAGAGTCGATCGGTACTCTTCACGTTGTTGCTCCTTTTACTTTTGGCGGTCAGTTTATTGTTCCTGCGGTAAACAACTATATCAAAAAGAATATTCACGCCAGCATTGATTTAGATTTAACAGATAGAAAAGTAAATATCTCTGAAGATGACTACGATATCGCAATAGTGATCAGTCGTGATGCTCCCGAGCATCCCCTTATTAAATCTCTCACCGATATTAGCTGGGGGCTTTATGCTAGTCCAGAATATATGAGCCAATATCCTGATATTGAAAAGCCCGAAGATTTGCCGCGTTATGATTATATTTTGCTTCGTGGCTCGGCACATACTATTGCTTTACCATTTAGAAAAGAAAAGCAAAAAATAGATATTGAAGTTAGAAGTCGTTTTCGGGCAAATAACAGTACAATTTTATTGAGTTCTGCTGTGGAAGGTACAGGCATTGTCTATATACCTGATTATATGGCGCGAGAAGCGATGAGAAAGGGGGAATTGATTCGCATCCTGCCTGAATGGAAAATGGATACCTATCGGGCATGGATGCTGTTTAAATCTGAAAAGACGCTTTCCTCGAGCGTCAAACGCTTTGCCGAAGATCTTTTGCAAAGGATCCAGCGAGATTCAGTTTAAATCGTCGTAGTATCCTTATTAATATGAATATCTCCTTGGCGCAATATCTGGATTTGATCGTCTAGCAAAGACACAAACGTGGTTGCGCGAACAGAGACATTACGATCGTTGGTAGGGACTACCATGTCTACCAGGCTGCCAAAATTATCTCGTGCAGCGGTCATACTGACTAAACTGGTTCCTGCATCAGACTGGATCGCAGGTAAAACGGCTAGCGGGTAGCCCAGCTTATTAATAATAGAATTCAACAAACTGTTCTTGTTGCAAACCATGGCTATCGAACTATTGCTCATAAATGAGTGATTTGGAGCAAGTTCTGATTTAGGAAGCAGGAGTTTTAACGAACCCGGCCAATGTTGGTGGGTGAGGTATTTTACCTGAAGATGTTGCCAATCGCTTAATATCACCCAAGGCCAAAGCGCCTCAGTATCAGGAATACAAAAGGTCATTTGATCATGATAATTATTGCCTTTCAGGTTGTCTAAACGCTGACATGCTGACTCACTGAATGGATTAATCGCCAATGCATAATGTGTATCGGTAGGTACCAGGATTACGCCATCTTTTTGCAAACAAATTACTGCTGAATCAATGAATGACATACAACAATTCCAGTGTGTAATAAATAAGAATGATTAATAAAAAAGGGTTTATGTATTGAATTTTATAATTCTTTTAAGCCCGCAGGCTGCAAGTTTGACACTCATCAATTCATAAGAGTGAATAACAATTTATATTGATTTCGTTAACTTTAAATCAATGGGCTTTTCATTTCATCTTTTTTATTTAACTTAAGTATCAATTTATTAGTTAAAAAATTGCCATCACTGATTAAATAATGATCAGCTTTGTTATTTTGAAACATATCAGCGATGTTAATGAAATCAACCTTACCAATAAGAGGTATAAACGTTCGCATGTTTCGCCCATGCAGAAATCTTTAATGATATTCAGGTATTTCTTTGCAAGTGAAGATGCTGCATGTCAGATCGGGTTTTCTACCTATCTTATTGATATTAGGCAGTGACACGACTAACCTCTTATAAATCCTTACCTTTGATGTCTAGGTTAAAAGTGAACTATTTCAATGCATTGAAGACCTTTATCCGACTTGCCGAAGTGGGGACATTTACTCGTGTTTCTGAAGAGTTGATGATTAAAACCTCGACAGCATCGCGGCATATTAGCGAGTTGGAAAGCGATCTTGGCATTGCGTTGTTCAATCGTACAACACGAGGCCTGACTCTGACGGAAGGCGGCCGCGTTTTCTACCAGCACAGTCTGCAAGTGATAGACAGTCTTGAAGAGGCCCGTGAGGCAGCTTCCTCCCTCAATCGCGTGCCTTCGGGTGTGTTAAAGGTTTCTGCTTCCTCAGCCTTTGTATCTCAGTTTATAGCTCCGTATCTCTCTGATTTTGCAAAGGCTTATCCTCAAGTATCGGTATATCTGACCGTCACTAATGACGAACCTGATCTGATCGCTGCCAGTCTTGATCTGGCCGTTCGTACTGGCGTGTTGGCCGATTCTTCATTAATGGCCCGTAAATTGGCCGACGACTGGCACATAGCCTGCTGTTCGGCCAAGAGTTATGCATTAATGACTCACGTACCGCAAACGCTGGAGGATCTAGCGACATTGCCTGTGATCACCCACAGTCGTATGGCTGATAAACCCTGGTATGTTTCACGGGGCAAAGAGTCTGAAATGGCGGCTTTTAGCCAGGCAGGGAGTACGATTGCGCTGAATGATGAATTGGTGATGCTAAAGCTTTGTGAAAACCATGGCGGGATAACTTTCCTGCCTGCATGGCTTGTTGAGGATTACTTAGATAGCGGGCAGCTGGTTCGCATTCTTCCTGAGATGCTATTTAGCCAAACGGCCAAAGCGCCAGCCGTCTGGGCGGTTTATCCGCAAAAGAAAACCGTTTCCAGCAAAGTCCGCGTTTTTATCGACTTCCTTGTCGACAGGACTGGCGGCCAATCATTTGAGTCAGCCCAATTTCAATAGCTTTATCTTTGATATTAATAGCTTTCTGTTTGATACTAAAGACGCGAGAAACGAATATCCAACGCTCGTAACCAGGTTTGCAAACCGGCATCTTGTATCGGAATTAAACGCGCCGGTTTATCACTTTCGTTGAAATGGGCATGCCAAAATCCAGGTGGAGTGACAAACGCCATGCCTGACTGCCAGTCAACGCGAACGGGATCTTCAATCTCGCCTTTCTCATTTAAAGATTTCCCCACCAGGGTATAACAGCCTTCTGGAGCTTCAACGATGAAATCCAGGGCAATAGACTGATGTCGATGAGGTTTTTGAATTGCGCCGGCTGGCAGTAAGCCAAACATCGCCCATAAAACATGCGTTACCGTCTGAGTTTTAGGAAAATTGGCATTGCCGAGCAGCACCGATACACGGCTTCTTGAGGCGGCATCTTTCTCGTTGGCCGCTTTTTCTAATGCCGCGTTGGCATCTGCTGCCGGGTAGAGAGTCGGTTTGAAGCGTGGCGACGTTTGAGTGACTCCCAGATAATGGAGCAGCGGCTCATCGTTAATATAGTAAAAAGCGGTATCTTCATGCGCCTCTAATTCGGCTTCAACGCCACCGGGCAAGGCAAAAAATGCGCCTTTCTCAAATTCGAAACTGTCTGGAGACTGGCTTACCTTGCCTTTACCGCGGATGGTATAAAATATTTGTGATGTCGCCAGAGGACTCAGCGTTAACGAATCCCCTTTATTGATGCGCACAAAATTTGCCAGCAGTCCCGGGCCGGTCGCTGGCCATTCGCAGCCTAGTTTGGCGGAGAGGTCGAGAGGAACGATTCGGCTTTTGCCGTCAGCATACAGGGCTGGAGAAAATGAATGATACGGCACCTGACTGATCGTGCCTGAGCCAATCGGGTCTGCGGCTTTGGTATATTCATAATATTGAGCATGCTCGGTTACGTCACGAGTGATGGCTTTATTGCGATCTAACATACTTCACCTCGATTGTTTTCAACATTGTTTTCTTAACACTGTATTAACAAGGTAAGGCAACGCCGGTGGATGTAATAGCCCCAAAAAAGGATAAGACCTTTGCATAAATAGGGTGGCGAGCTTTCTTAATGGCTTCTTAATAGAATGGAGCTTGATCAATGCAATGAAGTGCTGAATCTAATGAAGAGTTGAATCTAGTGAAGTGTTGAAACTAATAAGAAGTTGAATCTAATAAAGAGTTGAGTGCAACGGAGAGTTAGATAAAACGAAGATCAATATAAAATAGAGAATCGCCCCTTCTCCTGATACAGAAGAAGAGGCAGGAAAGCATTATTTTCCGGTCACGTAAGCCAGCACGATGTCATGGTGATTGCTGGTTTTAAAGTCATCAAAGACTTTTTCAACGTTACCGTTACCGTCGAGCAGGAAGCTGATGCGGTGGATACCATCATAGGTTTTGCCCATAAACGATTTCTCACCCCAGACGCCAAACGCCTGCGATACCGCGTGATCTTCATCAGATAGCAGCGTGAAGTTTAGCAGCTCTTTTTCAGCGAATTTAGACAGCTTTTCTGGTTTATCGGTGCTGATACCTAGAACTTCAACGCCAACTTCTTTCAACTGATCCATGTTGTCGCGCAGGCCACAGGCTTGAACGGTACAACCTGGTGTCATGGCCTTAGGGTAGAAATAGACCAGGACTTTCTGTCCCTGGAAGTCGGCCAGGTTAATCTGTTCGCCGTCTTGGTCCGGCAAACTGAATTGCGGCGCAGTATCTCCGGCTTTCAGTGGGCTCATTTTATTCTCCATCATATTCTCAATGCTGAGGTTTATTATCTGCTAAAAGCTATTGGGTTGTCGTAATGACGTTAATACTGCCTTGTGCATTCAATTCTGTACATAGCTGATGAAACGCTTGCTCAATAATTGCGGCATCGTCGTTCGCCGGGCTATGTGCGGTAATTTGAATCGATAGTTGTGCTTCGCGAGCGCCTTCGGCCGGTGTGGTCTTAGACGCAAGTTCGGCGATATTCATTTGATGTGTGTGGAACAAATTGGTAAATCGTTCAATTAAATGCGGGGAATCCTTGACGTCTACCTTTACCCAGACTGTGGCGGGCATCGGCGGTCTTTCTGACGCGCTGGTTCTTTTCATTACGATCAGTAATTCAAGCTCGGCACCTTTTTGCGGCAGCGTAGACTCGATGAGCGTAATGGCATTCCAACTGCCGGAGAGGAACATAATAAACGTAAACTCCTCACCCAGCATGGCAAGTCGGCTGTCCTCGATATTACAACCGCAGCTGCTCACCTGGCGAGTAATGGTATTGACGATACCAGGCCTGTCGGCACCCAGTGCGGTGATAACCAAATAATGTTGTTGTTGTGGTTGTGACAAAATAGCCCTTCCTGTCATGCCCTGTTGTAAGACTTACTATCGCAGACATGAAAACTATCGCAAACAGAAAAACCATTTCAACTGTAAAAACGCGCTGTGGAGGAAAAAGCCGCAGCGACAAAAAATCGATCAGTCCACAAAATTGACTGCAAACAGAAAAAAAACCGTCTGGCAGACGCTTACGACACGTTGTTTACTTGCTTTGCCCATGTGTCAAAAGTACCATGAGTCACCTGTTTGTGGAGGGGAAGGTCAATGTTTACGGGAAGTATTGTTGCACTGGTTACGCCGATGGACGACAAAGGTGCCGTCGATCGCGCGAGTCTCAAAAAACTGATTGATTATCATGTGTCCAGTGGTACTGCGGCGATCGTTTCCGTAGGCACGACCGGTGAGTCTGCAACCTTGAACCATGATGAGCACGCTGACGTTGTTCTACAGACGCTGGACCTGGCTAATGGCCGTATTCCAGTCATTGCCGGCACGGGCGCCAATGCCACCGCTGAAGCCATTGCGTTAACCCAACGCTTTGAGAATTCCGGCGTTGTAGGCTGTCTGACGGTAACGCCTTACTACAACCGTCCGACTCAGGAAGGCCTGTACCAGCATTTTAAAGCCATTGCTGAAAGCACTGCGCTGCCACAAATTCTCTACAACGTACCTTCTCGTACCGGCTGCGATATGCTGCCTGCGACTATCGCGCGTTTAGCAAAAATAAAAAATATTGTTGCTTGTAAAGAGGCAACAGGGAACTTAAGTCGCGTTAGCCAGATCCAAGTGCTGGTTGATGATGAAGATTTCATTCTGCTGAGTGGTGATGACTTCAGCGGTCTGGACTTCATGCAACTAGGTGGTAAAGGCGTTATTTCAGTGACCGCCAACATTGCGGCAGTTGAAATGGTTGAGCTTTGCCGTCTGGCAGCGGAAGGCAAATTTGCCGAAGCGCGCCGTTTAAATCAGCGCTTGATGCCGTTGCATCAGCATCTGTTTGTAGAAGCAAACCCAATCCCGGTGAAATGGGCCTGTAAGGCTATGGGATTGATAGCAACCGATACAGTGCGTCTGCCAATGACGCCGCTGACCGATGCTGCTCGTCCAATAGTGGAAGAAGCACTAAACAAGGCCGGTTTGCTATAGCCCGAGTAGTTGGCGCGGACGCGTTAAGTACCAAGGGGATAACACTTTTAGGGATATTTGATGACCTATTCATTAACAAAAACACGTTTTCAAAAGTCGACAGTAGCAAAAGTTGTGGGTCTTTCCCTTATTATGCTGCTCGCGGCGTGTTCTAACGATGCGTCCTTTAAGCGCCAGGTAAACGGCAACGACGATTATCTTAAAGCTGCACCGTTGAAAGAACTTCAAACTCCAAGCGGCATGATTCTGCCACTGGAAAACGGAACTTATGATGTTCCACCAAGCACTACCAAGGGCGCAGTCGGTTTGGCTCTGGATATTCGTCCTCCACAGCAGCCTCTGGCTCTGGTTAATGGTTCGCAGGCGCAATATTCTGCTGATACCGCAACCGTATTGTTCAGTGGTTCGCAGAGCAGCGGCCTGTGGGCAAACGTGGTGACTATCGTACAGCGTAATGGCTACAAAATTGCCAGCCGTGACGATGCAAACCAGACCCTTTCTACCAACGCAGTACAATGGCATCGTAAAGATGAAGACGCGCAGTATCAGGGCCGTTATCAGATTAGCGTGCAGACCCAGGGCTATCAGACTGTCTTGACAGTGAAAACCCTTGAGTTGCAGCAGAAAGGTGTTGTTGTAACTTCGTCTGCTGAACAGCAGCGTTATACCACTCAGATGCTGAACTCGATCACCGCCGGTCTGGGGCAATTGCAGCAAGAAGAGCAAGCTCGCCTCGACAGCCGTCCAATCGGTGAGATTGACGTGCAGAGTGGTGCGGACGATACCGGCCTGCCAGTGCTGATTATTCGTGCCCCTTACGGCAATGTCTGGGAACGTCTGCCAGCTGCGTTGGCAAAAGCAGGCATGAAAGTAACCGACAGCAGCCGTCCGCAGGGTACGCTGACCGCCAAGTACTCGTCGCTGAGCAGCGAAGGTTACGACGCTCTGGGTGCGAAAGATCCTGATCTCAGCTCTGGGGAATATAAACTCCAGGTCGGCGATTTGAACAACCGCAGTAGCTTGCAGTTCCTTGATCCTAAAGGACATGCCCTGACTCAGTCGCAGAACGACGCGATGGTGGCAGTGATGCAGGCCGCGCTGAATCAAAGCAGTACCGTATCTAAGTAATACGCGAAGGGGCTTCGGCCCCTTTTTGCATCTGCCAATTAATGGCAAATACGTGTTTATAGCGAATAATAGAGATATACCTGTCGTTTTTTGTACCACCCCAATCAAGTCACTGGAGTAAGTTAAGATGCAAAAGTTAGCTGAGTTGTATCGCGGAAAGGCGAAAACCGTCTATACCACCGAAAACCCAGACCTGCTGGTTTTGGAGTTCCGTAATGATACGTCAGCACTGGATGGCGAACGTATTGAGCAGTTCGACCGTAAAGGCATGATCAACAACAAATTCAACCACTTCATTATGCAGAAGCTGGAAGAAGCAGGTATTCCAACTCAGATGGAACGTCTGTTGTCTGACAACGAAGTGCTGGTGAAAAAGCTGGAGATGGTTCCGGTTGAATGCGTTATTCGCAACCGCGCAGCCGGTTCACTGGTTAAGCGTTTGGGCGTAGAAGAAGGTTTAGTGCTGAACCCGCCTTTATTCGACCTGTTCCTGAAAGACGATGCCAGACATGACCCGATGGTCAATGAATCTTACTGCAAGACTTTCGGTTGGGTTAACGAAGAGAACCTGGCTCGCATGAAAGAGCTGAGCTACAAAACCAACGACGTGCTGAGCAAGATCTTCGGCGATGCTGGCCTGATTCTGGTCGACTTCAAGCTGGAATTTGGTCTGTTCAACGGTGAAGTTGTGCTGGGTGACGAATTCTCTCCAGACGGCAGCCGCCTGTGGGATGTTAATTCTCTCGAGAAAATGGACAAAGACCGTTATCGTCAGAGCCTGGGCGGTTTGATCGAAGCCTATGAAGAAGTTGCCAAGCGTATTGGCGTAAAATTAGACTAATCTTTTTTTAGGCTAGCAACGCAAACGATTACGCCTCCCCGGATTGTCAACACGGCTTAATGCCGTCGTCCGGGGAGGCTTTTTTATATCAATTTTCACGCAGCCTCAGCTATATTTCCCGCAACCTCAACCATCTTTCCCACAGCCTAAACCATCAATCTATATAGCGCAGGCGTATTCACCTCTGCCGTTTAGTTGTGTAAGCTCCTGAAATGCTCACGCGAATCGCCTGCCTGAGCGCTGACAGCTATTAATAAAACTCTATTGTCGCCACTGTTAATTACTTTGGGAACCTTATGGCTTTTCTCGATCCAACTCTGCTTATTCTGCTGGTTTTCGCCGGTTTAGGTATTCTTAGCCATAACTCTGCCGTCACCATTGCGATGTTCTTTTTACTGACTGTGCGTATCACGCCGTTGAACCACTTCTTTCCATGGATTGAGAAATACGGCCTGACGCTTGGCATCGTTATTCTGACTATTGGCGTAATGGTGCCGATTGCCAACGGAAAAATCACCCCAAGTGCCCTGATTCACTCCTTTTTTCATTGGAAATCCATTGTCGCTATTTTGGTGGGCGTAGGTGTTTCGTGGCTAGGGGGCAGAGGGATCACTCTAATGGGCAGCCAGCCACAGCTAGTCGCCGGGCTGCTGGTCGGCACGGTGCTGGGAGTTGCCTTCTTTAAAGGCGTTCCGGTAGGGCCGTTGATTGCCGCAGGATTATTGTCATTAATGATAGGTAAAGGCTGAACCGATGAATTGCGCCGAGCCTGAGTTACCGATTCCAGAATCCTTACTTTCTCAACTGGTTGATTGCCAGAGGCAAATGCTGCGTCAGGGCATGCGGCGACTGCTGGTATTAAGCGGCGAGGCAGGCTGGAGTGCTCGGCAAGTGGCGCAAATTATCCCCCATTTTAGGGGTGACTGGCTGTGGGTCAGCCCAGAGCCACAGCAGGAATTTCACACGCTGGTGCCAGAAACGGTTAATCAGCTGCTCGGCCAGGAATTTTTACACGGCGTTTTTGATGCCAGAGAGGGGCTGAACGCCGAGGCACTGGCGGCATTTAGCGGCGTATTACGAGCGGGGAGCTGGCTTATCCTGCTCGCACCCTCATGGATAAATTGGCCGCAGTTACCCGACAATGACAGTCGTCGCTGGAGTGAACGGCCCGAGGCGATTGCCACGCCGCGTTTTATTACCCGCTTTTGCCAGCAAATACAGCAAGATGCACAGACAATAATCTGGCGTCAGGGCGAGGTTTGCTATCCACGTCTACTCAATATCTCTCGTGATTGGGTTGCTTCGCAGGGCGCACCCACGCCGCAGCAGCAGAGTATTCTCGATGCGCTGTTACAGGCCAGATCAGGCATCTTTGTGTTAACGGCGGCGCGCGGGCGGGGCAAATCAACGCTGGCGGGAATGCTGGTGCAGCAATGGAACGGTCCCTGTTGGGTGACTGCGCCGGGGAAAGCTTCGGCTCAACGAATTGTTGAACAGAACCACCTGGGCGCGCAATTTATGGCCCCCGATGCGCTGCTTGCCTATTGTGAAAGTGGTGCGCCAATTGCTGCCGACTGGTTATTGATTGATGAGGCCGCGGCTATTCCGGCCCCGATGCTTAGCCGGTTAATCGCCTTTTTCCCGCGCGTTTTGTTAACGACCACGGTGCAGGGTTATGAGGGAACAGGGCGAGGTTTTTTACTCAAGTTCTGCGCTTCTCTGGCCAAATGGCACGATTTACGGCTGGTCGACCCTATTCGCTGGGCGCAGAATGACCCGCTGGAGACGCTGCTCGATAATATTTTGCTTTTCATTGATCCGCAAACGGGCGATCCCCAAATTTCCGTCAATATCTCTGCTGTATCAATAAATAAAGCAGAGGTTGAGCCAACAGTTAATGCTCAAATAGCGCTGAGTTTTGAAAGTTTCGATGCGGCGAAATGGGAAAATAACCCGCAATTGCTTGCTGCTTTTTATCATCTTTTGACCAGCGCGCATTATCGCACCTCGACTGTGGATCTACGCCGTATGCTGGACGCTCCGGGCATGTCATTTGCCATAGCTAAACGCGGCGATGAGCTAGCCGCTGCGCTTTGGCTGGTGGAAGAAGGGAAGCTTGATCCTGCGCTTGCCCATCAGGTTTGGGCAGGCAGAAGGCGGCCAAGGGGGAATTTGGTGGCTCAGTCACTGGCTGCCCACGGCGGATTCCCCGAAGCTGCAATCATGCGTTCGCGAAGAATTACTCGTATTGCGGTCGCGCCAGACAGCCGCCGGCAGGGAGTTGCCAGTGCGTTGGTTGATGAACAGCGACTGATTGCCAGCCAACAAGGCCTTGATTTTCTCTCTGTAAGCTTTGGTTTTACCGCGGAACTGTGGCAGTTTTGGCAGCGATGCGGTTTCGAAATGGTACGCGTTGGCGGGCAAAGAGAAGCCAGCAGCGGATGTTTCGCGGCGATGGCGCTGCTGCCGTTAAGCGAATCTGGCTTTGAGCTTTGCCGGCAGGCAGCGCAGCAACTTTTAAGAAATAGCCAGCAGCTGCCCGCCGAAGTTGCCGTGGAGATTAATCATAAAACGCGGAGCAATTCGGCGCAACGCGCTAATTTAGCAGTCATTTCTAGCCAAGATAATCAGCCTGAGATTTCACTCCTTGACGACGCCGACTGGCGCGAGCTGGCCGGTTTCGCCTTTGCCAGTCGTTCTATCGACAGCAGTCGCGCCTCCTTGCTACGACTGTTAGCCCAGTCTGCGCTGCCTTTACCTGCGCTTCGTGCCAGCTTGCAGTCAGACCAGGCCGTTTCGGAAGTGGTGTCACAATTTCAGCTGAGTGGAAAAAAAGCGTTACTTCAGCGCTGGCGTGAAGAGACTCAGCAAGCTCTGCAACAGTTGGACCCAGAACGTAGCGAGCGTGGCTTCAAGTATTCTCAATGATTCACTGTTCGGAATAGGAAACATAAGGCGTGGTTGAGTTTATTCAAATTATGATAATTTATTTTTAATTAATTGTTTTTATTAAATTAATACTCTAGCTTGTCTTTTTTACACTCCATTCGTTAAAAACATGTTGTCCATTTTAATACGATTATGTATTTTATTCCGAACAAAAAAACCTGATCGGGAGAATTCTGCATGAGTCAGCACCCACGTTATATGGAAGATACCTATTGTTTCAGCATTGAGACGCAAGTCATTGCCAGTGGCACTGACGAGCACGGTGAATGGATTGCCTTGCAGGACAACATTTTTCATCCGCAGGGAGGAGGCCAGCCTGCCGATATTGGTTGGGTAAACGATATTCCGGTAAAAATCCGCAAACATCCTTCCGGGCAGGTGGTCGCGTATCCAGAGCAGCTGATAAAAATTGAAGAAAATCAGCCAGTAAAGGCAAAGATATCTGCTGCCGATCGTTTAAATCATTCAGCCCTGCACACCGCCGGTCATCTACTGAACAGTGAGCTTAAGCCGTTTGGATGGAAAGCGATTTCCGGTCATCACTTTCCTGGGGAATCACGTGTCGAATTCTCGCCATTAGGGTCGCAGGCCGTGCTGGTGGACAATCTGCCATTGAAAGAAATAGAAGAAAGTATTAATGCCAAACTGCGCGATGGGGCGGCGGTCACGGCCTGGCTGGAAGGAACAACGCGAATTACGTTGATTGAAAATACCGAGCCGATTCTTTGTGGCGGTACGCACGTGAATAATATCAATCAGATCAGCGACTTTTCACTTAAAGCCGCAAAGTTCAAGAAAGGCACGCTGCGTCTTAGCTACGACGCCGCTTATTCTGCTCAATAACCGCTCTTATTCTTCTCGATAATTACGCTTTTATGCTTAATAACTGCGTTTCTTATGCTTAACAAGTGCGTTAAGCCTGCGAGAGATAAGACATCACGACGGTGGCGCTGACGGCGCTGTCCTTGCAAAAATAGGCGTGAGGTTTTTCGCCAGAGAAGCCGTAAAAGTCCCCCGCTTGCAGGGTGACACTTTCATCGGTGCCGATTTTAATAATCAAACAGCCACTGTGAACCAACAAATGCTCGTGTGTTCCCGGCGTATGTGCCGGGCTACTGATGGTCGCGCCGGGCTTCATCTGCAAATGCCAAATCTCCGAGATATTCCCCAGCCCAATGCGAAACTTTATTGATTGCGAGTACTCTCCCTGCATCGGAAGGTGTTTTTCCAGATACGGATAGAGTTTCGTGTTACCGCCCAGCAGATCGCCCAAAGGCACGCGTAATGCCACGGCAATGGCATCGAGCGTATCAATCCGTGGGTTTGAATGTCCGGTTTCCAGCTTGGACAGCGCCGCCTTCGACACTCCTGACAACTTTGACAAATCGTTCAGCGAGATGCTTCTTGAAAGCCTCAGCAGTTTGATTTTATTGCCAATGTTTAATGATAATCGTCCAGGAAACTCTTGATTTTCAGTGTTGTTCATCACGGTGCCAATGTTAATGCGCTTAACGCTGGATTTTATCAGGAGAAACAGGAGATAGCTGCAAAACTTGGCGCATCGGGAAAGGTGGAATTAATTACATTGAAAAATTCAGTATGAGTTATTCAACAAAACCCTATTTTCCAAAATTATCAGCCGCGTATAGTGACGATATTTATAGCCGCAGCAACGCGCGGTGCCTTCTTTTAGAGAGTTCAGGAGTGAAATTATGAGCCCAGATCACGTTATTGTTCAGCAGCCGCAGGGTCGGGCCGAACAGCTAATTTTACTGTTTCACGGCGTGGGCGATAACCCGGTTTCGATGGGAGAAATTGGTCGCTATTTCACACAGAGTTTTCCTGGCGCGCTGATCGTCTCCATCGGCAGTCCGTTTGCCTGCGATTTAGGGCGAGGATTGCAGTGGTTCTCCGTGCAGGGCGTTACCGAGGAAAATCGTCACCAGCGGATTGCCGAATCGATGCCGTTGTTCATCAAAACGGTGCGCGACTGGCAGCAAAAAACTGATATCACTCCGGCGAATACCATTCTGATTGGCTTCTCGCAGGGTTCAATTATGTCGCTCGAGTCTACCAAGGTTGAGCATAATCTGGCTGGGCGCATCGTTTCATTTAGCGGTCGATTTGCCAGCCTGCCGGAAAAGGCGATTGCCCCAGAAACCACGGTGCATTTTATTCACGGCCAGAGTGACCCGGTCATTGCTGCCAATAATGCGGTGATTGGAGCAGAAAGACTCAATGAATTGGGCTGTTCTTGCACCCTGGATCTGGCTCCGAAAGTGGCGCACAGCATTAGTCCGCAAATGATTAGCGCGGCGATTGAGAGATTACAGGCCTGATAATGATTGATGCGGCAGGTGAATGATTGCCTGCCGCCAGAGAGGTAATAAAAAATTTAGCCATTGCTCGAAGATGGAGCGGGCTCAATATTACTTTTTCTTGTCCTTCGGCCAGTCGTCGTCAGCGTCCCATTCTGCATTGTTATCGCGGTGCGGGGGGATCTCAGGCTTATCTTTCAGGTAAGCTTTTACATCGACCCTTAATAATTCTTTAATGCCGCTGATGAGTATGCCGGCCAGAACGATCAGCACTATCCACCAGTAATCTTTAATCCATTCCATAATTTCACTCCCTTACGGGTTATCCTGCATGGTGCGGGATTATTTACCTGCAACAGCTTTAATTATAACGTATTGCAGGAAAATCCTCTGCAATTGGCTGCTAATCCAGTCATATCCGGCCAAATCTTGTCCCTGCCACGCCTCTTCAAGCACCTCGGGAGTGAGTAATTGCTCACATTGTTCGGCCAAAGGACGATAGCTGAGATGCCAGGGTTCTACCGCTACGCCGCCGGTATCGTGGCTAAACGGTCGATAAAAGCCGAACGAGGCCATATTTTCATTCAGCCATTGAGTCAGCGGATAAAAATAACCACCGGATTCATATTCCCAGGGTTCGAGCTGGAGTTTGCTATTTTCGGGCAACAATGAAGGATCGTAAACGTCTAAATCGCTGCCCCAGTGATGGCGACTAGCACCCGGCAAGGCAGACCAGCGCAGGATAAGCTCGCCACGTTGAGCATCGTTAAGTTCACGAATGTCTACCGGCTGACTGTTGCTGTCTAAAACGGGGCGCTCGCCGTTAAATTTACCATTCCAAATTGCCAATTGCCTGGCGAAATCACGAAAGGTGCTGGCAGGTTGCAGATTGAATCCTGCCTGCGCTGCCGAGGCCTGCAATGCCTGAAAAGCTTGCACCGCCTCGGGTTGCAGGCGGTGGTTTGCGGCTAATTCGACCAGGTGATCCGCAGAACGCCCAGTCAGCATCGCGTGGTTAATCATCCGATCAACTGATCCATAATGCGTTGATACATTCGGCTGAGCAGCTGTAAATCGGCGGCCTGTACGCATTCATTGATCTTGTGAATGGATGCATTAACCGGCCCAAGCTCTACCACCTGCGCGCCCATTAAGGCAATGAAACGGCCATCAGAGGTGCCGCCGGTAGTTTGCAGGTCGGGGGTTAACTCGCTGTAATGCTCAACGGCGTTGATTACTGCATCAACCAGCGCACCGCGCGGAGTCAGGAACGGCTGACCAGAAACAACCCAGTTAAGAGTATAATTTAGCTGATGTTTATCCAGTAACTCTTTAACACGCTGCTTGATAAGCGCATCGGTTAGCTCGGTGCTGAAACGGAAATTGAACTGCACATACAGCTCACCGGGGATTACGTTATTGCTGCCGGTTCCGGCATTGATGTTAGCAATCTGCATGCTGGTTGGCGGGAAGAATTCATTGCCGCGATCCCATTCGGTAGCGACTAACTCATTCAGCGCAGGCATAGCACGATGCACCGGATTATCGGCCAAATGTGGATAAGCCACGTGACCCTGCACGCCGTGAATGTGCAGATTCGCAGTCATTGAACCGCGACGGCCATTTTTGACGATATCGCCCACGCGGGTGGTGCTCGAAGGCTCACCCACCAGGCAGTAATCCATGCGTTCGTTGCGCGCCATTAGTGCTTCAACCACTTTTACCGTGCCGTTAACCGCACTGGCTTCTTCATCTGAAGTGATTAAAAACGCCAGGCGTCCCTGATGATTTGGATTTGCAGCAACAAAGCGTTCTGCAGCAACCACCATCGAGGCCAGAGAGCCTTTCATGTCGGCGGCACCACGGCCAAATAGCATGCCGTCGCGCAGAGCCGGTTCGAACGGTGGAGTGATCCACAGAGCCGGATCCCCCGTCGGTACGACGTCAGTATGGCCAGCAAAAGCCAGCGTTGTACCTTCACCGCGCGTCGCCCAGAAATTTAGGGTGTCGCCAATGTTCATGGTTTCTATATGAAAACCAATAGCCTGCAAACGGGCAATCAGGATTTCCTGACAGCCTGCGTCGTCTGGGCTAAGAGAAGGGCGACGGATCAACTGTTGCGCAAGATCTAAAACCGGACAAATCATTTACTTCACCTCTGCAACAAATTGAGCATAACTTTCAGGTTTGAAGCCGAGCAGAGATTTTCCGCTGGCGGCGAGCAGGAACGGGCGTTTAATCACAGCAGGATGCTCAAGCATTAGCGCTTTGGCCGATTCGGCATTATCACAGGCGGCGCGCACCGATTCATCGAGCTTGCGCCAGGTGGTGCCGCGCGTATTAAGCAACGCTTCCCAACCCTGTTTATCGACCAGCATCTGAATTAACGAGTCGTTGAGGCCGTCAACGCGGTAATCGTGAAAACGCGTTTCAACGCCGTTTTCTTCCAACCAGCGGCGGGCTTTTTTGACGGCATCGCAATTTTTAATGCCGTAAAGAGTAAATGAAGAATTTTCTGCCATGCGTAAATAACCTACGTGTTAACTCGCCTGATTTTGGGAAGCATTGGGCGAAATAAAAGCCAATTACGGGCTGTAAATCGCTGTTTGTCAGCGTTTTCACCGCGCAAAAATGATGCGCTACATAATGCGGTAAAACGCGAGCTGAATCTACCCTTCGCCGCCTCCTGTTGTCAGGCAGTTTTCTTGCGTCGTGACCGCCCGCTGGCTAATGCACCACGGTTGCGCTCCTCAATAACCAACAAGGCTATTTCTCCTGAAGCGTGGATATGTTCAATGGCGCGTTGTGCTGCCGTTTCGGCGTCGCGTTGCTCAACGGCGTTAATAATCGCCTGTAATTCCGCCATGCTTTTCTCTGCACGACCCGGCCAGCGAGTGGATGAAAAGCGAAACAGCGCCAGCCGATTAAGCAG
The DNA here is from genome assembly GCA_963747655.1 of uncultured Gammaproteobacteria bacterium. Lineage (GTDB taxonomy): Bacteria > Pseudomonadota > Gammaproteobacteria > Enterobacterales > Enterobacteriaceae > Rouxiella. The sequence continues at coordinate 261,897 of CAVVFS010000004.1, forward strand.
GGAAAACAGCGTCTTACCGATAACCACGTTGCCAGTGCCTTCCGTCAGCACATGATAAAAATTTTCAGAAGAGGAGATCACTCGCACCATGTCCTGCGTGTCGTGACCCTGGCCAATATCTTCGACCGTTTGACGCAGCCTGGCAAATTGCTCGTCGCTGGCTCGCAGGGTGAACAGCCGCGCGGCATGGCTCTCAAGAATGCTTCTCAGCTCATAGATTGAACGCACTTCTTCCACAGAAAGCTGCGATACCATTGGCCCACGATATCGCACCGTAGTAATGAGACCTTCGGCCTCCAGACTGCGAAAAGCCTCTCGCACCGCGCTGCGACTGACACCGGTTAACTCGCAAATTTCGCGCTCGCGTAAAGGCTCTCCGGGTAAAAAGTCTCCTATGGCTATCCCTGAACGAATACAGTCTTCCACTGTTTCCCTGGCGCTATGGGTTGTTTTTTGTTCTGACATGCTCAGAAATTCTCCACAACAATACAATTTGCGTTTTTTTGTCAGACAATTTAAAACAGAATTGTCTGATGATTTTTATCGCGATTCGGACAAGCTTACAACAGACACCCAAACGCTTCGAGACAGCGTTCGCAGAAATGCAGCACGAAATGTTTTTGCCACCCACACGCACAGAGAGAGGAATCGCAAAATGTCACAACCCTGGACTTGGCCGGAAAGCGAATGGCGTGGATATGTCGATAAAGTGCGCGCCGGACAGCCGTTGAAAGCTGCATGGCCGGACAATAATAAAATTGCCGTTGCGCTTTCTTTCGATAGCGATCATGAAACGATTCCTTTGCGTGACGGTGAAACCTCGCCGGGACGCATGGCAGCCGGTGAATACGGCGCGCGTGTGGGAATAGGGCGCATTCTAAATCTGCTGGAAAAATACGCGGCACCGGCTTCATTTTATTTGCCTGCGGTCTGCGCCCTATTGCGTCCTGACGAGAGTAAAACTTACGTGGCGGCGGGGCATGAGGTCGGGATTCATGGCTGGATACATGAGCGCAACTCGCTGCTGGATTACGCCACCGAGCGCGAATTAATGCTGCGCTCCGCCGACGTGCTGGAAAAAACTTCAGGCGTTCGCCCAGTTGGTATTCGCACGCCGTCATGGGATTACTCGCCGTACACGCTGCAAATCATCCGCGAAATGGGGCTGATTTATGACTCATCTTTAATGGCCGATGACGAACCTTATGAGCTGATTGAAGAAGGGGTTGCAACGGGCGTGGTCGAGATCCCGGTTGAGTGGATCCGCGATGATGCCCCGTATTTCACGATGGATCGTTTTAACTCTATTCGCCCGCATACCAAGCCGCGAGACGTGCTGGAAATTTGGATCGATGAATTTAATCAGGCTTATAAAGAGGGCGGCGTATTTCAGTTGACCATGCATCCGCATGTGATCGGACATCGCTCAAGAATGGTGATCCTCGACGAGCTGATGCAGCATATTACTGCGCACACGGGCGTGTGGTTTACCACTCACGCCGGGCTAGCGAAACATGTTGGTAAGCAGTTAAAAGCTAACAGGTAGTTAACAAGACGGTAAGTGGTTTAAAAAGAAACAGCTTTAAGGCCGATTGGATAATTATTCAAAAATGGATCGGCCAATAATTATAAAAATACAAAACATTAAATTTAGGCGTCAGCAGCGGGGAAACTTTTCATCTAATAGAGGGTTTTAGGATGGTAGCAACTGAAGCTTCAATGGATTCACCTCATAAATTTACTGCACCTCAGAAGAAAGTCGTATTTGCCGCCGCTATTGGCAATGTCGTGGAATGGGTTGACTGGGGCCTGTACGCGGTGTTCGTCAAACTTATTTCACAGGAGTTTTTTCCGGCAGGAGATAGTGTTGCCAACCTGCTGACTACGCTGGGTTTCTTTGCAATTGGTTTTATTATGCGCCCGGTCGGTGCGGCGATATTAGGTGCCTATGCCGATAAGTTTGGTCGCAAAAAGGGCCTGATTCTGAGTATCAGTATGATGTCTGGCTCTGCGCTGGTGATGGCGTTAACGCCAGGCTATGCGGTGATCGGCGTGTGGGCAACGGCAATTTTATTACTTTGTCGGCTGGTTCAGGGCTTCTCGGCCGGTGGCGAGTTTGGTTCTTCTTCGGCGCTGCTGGTGGAGTCGGCAGGCAAGGGGCGTCGGGCTTTTGCCGGTTCATGGCAGCAGGTTTCCGTGGCGGGAGGTACGCTGATTGCTTCATTTATGGGCACCACATTCACCTGGTTTATGTCACCAGATTCGCTTCTCAGCTGGGGTTGGCGTCTAGCGTTTATCGTCGGGGCTGCGTTGGGTCTGATAGGAATCTGGCTGCGAGTCACGGTCAATGAAACCGAGGCATTTATTAAACACAAGCCAGCTGCAACAGTACAGGTGCATCCACTGAAGGCAATGCTGGTTCATCATCCCAAAGCGGCCCTGCGTGTGGCTGGAATTACCATTGCGGGAACCCTGACCTATTATATCTGGCTGAATTATTTGCCGACTTACGCCAATATTACCACCGGTATTCCGCTGAAAGATGCCTTTTTATCGCAAACGATCAGCATTGCCGTATTTATGGTGTTGCTACCTTTTGCAGGCATGTTATCCGATAAGATAGGGCGTAAGAAAACGTTAGGCGCGTTCGCTATCGGCTTCATTTTATTCTCTTATCCGCTACTGGCGATGCTGAGTAATAATTTCTGGAGCCTGCTGTTTGTGCAATTGGTCGGTATTATTTTCCTGCTTGGTTATTCCTGCAATTGCGCGGCTATTATGGCAGAGCAGTTTCCACCGGAAGTCAGAGCCACCGGAATTGCGCTGCCTTATGCGCTCGCGGTGGCGATATTCGGCGGAACCGCGCCTTATATTACTACATGGATGCATTTCAACGGCTTTATCAACTATATCTGGCTGTATGTTGCTGTTGCCTCGTTGATATCGCTGATTGTCTATATACGCATGCCGGAAACCAATAACGCCGATTTCGAATAAATCTTAAATTATGCCGAAGAAGGGATATAGCCTTTCTGACTTAGAAAGGTCAAAGTCTCACCTTCGGCATAGGTCATTGCCGTTAGCAGCGGATAAAAGCTAAAGCGTTTATAGAATTCTATTTTATCCGGCACGGCATAGATAATGACTTTGCCGAAAGGGGAGAGATCTTGCATTACCCGGCGCATTAGCGCACTGCCAAACCCGCGTCCCTGATAGTCAGGATGCACTGCGACATCGCTGAGATATGAGACCGTAGTGAAATCACTGATAGCGCGGGCGCAGGCAATCAACTCGCCATCGAGATAACCCAGATAACGGAACTGACTGTGGGTAAATCCGCGCTCGAGTTTTGACAGCTCGCGAGCATTGAGGCCGCTTAACTCAAGAATATCGGCCAGACGTTGCCAGTTTATCGAGCCAATGTTGTCATTACTGATAATCTCGAAAGTCATTGCGGCGATCCCTCTTTAGCTGGATTTGGGTGTTATCGAAAAATAGGGTATTTAATAAACTACTTATTGTTCAAACATTAGCCGCAATTAAGGTGGCGAGCAATAGGGAGGCCTGCTTCTTTTACTCAATGAGAGTTCAACGTTACCGGATGTATAAGCGTGATCGGCATGTCATTATCGGAATAAACTGTTTGTCTGCTTAAATATTGCTCGTATAATCCACTCCGTCAATCAAGGGGAGTATTATGGTCGAGCAAGAGTTGGGTAATTGGAAAGACTTTATCGAATCGATGCTGCGTGGTTAATAACCGCACACGGTTAAGATAAAGTTTATTGCAAGATGCTGTAATGACATCAGTTTTCACCCGTGAAAATCTGTTATTGCTAGCATTATCTTGTAAAAGCGAGCTTTTAAAGTTTCCATAAATAAATAAGCCGCTGATTAGAATGGTATTTGTAACGCTTTATTTGTATTGCAACCACACCAGATAACGTAACTTACAACTATTCATTAACAAAAGGCGCTAATTTAATTAGCGCCTTTTTTATGTCCAAAGATTATTACCTCGCCTTATTCCCTGAGCTTATTGACGCCCCTTAAAAATAAAGCGATCGATATATTCATTGTTATCTATGCCTTTATTTTCAGGATTCAGGTTTGGTTTCGATAATCTCGTTAATTAGCGTTGGGCTTTCATGCTTGCCTGGAAAACGTCGGCGCACCAGCATAAAGAATAGCGGCACGAAGAATATTGCCAGTACCGTGGCTGAAATCATCCCGCCAATAACGCCGGTACCGACGGCATGTTGACTGCCAGATCCTGCGCCCTGGCTGGTGGCCATCGGCAGCACCCCAAAAATAAACGCCAGCGAAGTCATGAGGATCGGACGTAGTCGCATGCGAGAAGCCTCCAGCGTTGCCTCAAGCAATGCCTTGCCACGCACGTTAAGATCATTGGCGAATTCAACAATCAGAATGGCATTTTTTGCTGATAGACCGATGATGGTCAGCATCCCAACCTGAAAATAGACATCATTTTCCAGACCGCGAAGGTAAGTGGCGATCACCGCGCCGATAACGCCAAGGGGCACGACCAGCATAACCGAGAACGGAATCGACCAGCTTTCATAAAGCGCCGCCAGACACAGGAAAACGACCAGTAATGAAATAGCATACAGGGCAGGTGCCTGCGAACCGGATAACCTTTCCTGATACGACATTCCGGTCCATTCGAGACCCATCCCGACAGGCAATTTCGCCACTAATCTTTCCATTTCATCCATTGAGGCACCGCTGCTCACGCCGTTGGCCGCTTCGCCGACGATTTCTAATGAAGAAGCCCCGTTATAGCGTTCGAGGCGTGGCGAACCGCTTTCCCAATGTGAGGTGCTAAAGGCTGAAAACGGCACCATGCTCCCTGAGGTATTTCGCACAAACCAACGATTAACATCGTCCGGCAGCATGCGGAATGGGGCATCGGCCTGCACATAGACTTTCTTCACCCGGCCGCGGTCAACAAAGTCATTAACATAAGTTGAACCCCATGCGGTACTGAGCGTGTTGTTTATCTCGGCGATAGTCAGGCCCAATGCCTGTGCTTTGTGCTGGTCGATATCGATCTGCAACTGCGGGCTGTCATCAAGTCCGTTGTGGCGCACGCGAGAAAGTAGCGGGCTTTTCGACGCCAAATCCAGCAATGCATCACGCGCGGCCATGAGTTTGGCATGGCCAAGACCCGCGTGATCCTCCAGTTCCATATCAAAACCGGATGAATTGCCCAGCCCGTTAATTGCCGGGGGACTGCTGGCGATAATGCGCGCATCGTTGTATTGGCTTTTGCTGAACTCTTTTGTGGCGCGATCAATAATATCAAACGAAGTGTTTTCGCCAGCGGTACGGTCGTCCCAATCGGCGAGGCGCACGAACATACGCGCCACGTTTTGCCCGTTACCTCCAGGCCCGGAACCGATAGTAGAGAAAACCGAGAGCACGTCTTTTTTCTCGTGAGTCAGGAAATATTGCTCTACTCGCGACACAACTTGAGTGGTCTGTGCCATGGTCGAACCCGGTGGCAACTGAATTTGTACCGTAAATACGCCGCGATCTTCCTGCGGCAGAAAAGAGGTCGGTAGTTTAACGAACATAATGCCGAGCGCGACGACCAGTAAGAGATACACCAGCATATAACGCAGGCCGTGATGTAAAACCCGGCCGACGCCACGTTCATAACGGCGGGCATTTTTATCGAACATGCGGTTAAACCAGCCGAAAAAGCCACGTTTTCCGTGATGATGCCCAGCTGCGACAGGTTTGAGAATAGTTGAACACAGCGCGGGAGTTAGAGTTAATGCCACGAATACGGATAACACCATGGCCGCGACGATAGTGACCGAAAATTGACGATAAATCGCGCCCGTAGTGCCACCAAAAAACGCCATTGGCACAAATACTGCCGACAAAACCATCGTTATTCCCACCAATGCGCTCTGAATTTGCCCCATTGATTTACGCGTTGCATCGCGCGGGCTTAGCCCTTCTTCACTCATTACCCTTTCGACATTCTCGACCACCACGATAGCATCATCGACTAATAGCCCGATGGCCAACACCATCGCAAACATCGTTAAGGTATTGATACTGTAGCCAAATTGGTGCAATACCACGAAGGTGCCGAGCAAAACGACTGGCACGGCAATGGTTGGGATTAATGTCGCGCGAAAGTTTTGCAAAAACAGATACATGACGAAAAACACCAGCACAATAGCTTCAAACAGCGTTTTTACCACGTCGGTGATGGCTGCTTTAACGAACGGAGTGGTTTCGTAAGCTATTTCGGTTTTCAGGCCATGGGGGAAATACTGAGAAAGCTGTTTGATTTTGGCACGCACGGCGGTATCGGTTTGCAGCTCGTTTGCGCCAGAAGCCAGCTGAACGCCCATCCCAGACGCCGGTTGTCCGTTATAGCGGCTGTCAAAGTTATAGTTCTCGGCACCTAATCCAATAGTGGCAACCTGGCCCAGTGTGACATCTGATCCATCGGCGTTAACTCGCAGCGTGATATCTCGGAACTGTTGCGGCGTTTGCAGCTGCGACTGGGCGTTAACTGTGGCATTCAGCGCCTGTTGATCCACCGCCGGAGTGCCTCCTAGCTGCCCCACCGCGACCTGGCTGTTCTGATTTTCGATGGCGCTAACGACATCAGAAGTCGTCAGGCTGTAATTATTGAGCTTGTTGGGATCCAGCCAGATGCGCATTGCGTACTGCGTGCCGTAGGCGTTAATCGTTCCGACACCATCGACACGGCTTATCGGGTCCTGAATATTTGAGGCGACATAATCAGAGATATCCTGCTTGCTCATGCTGCCATCGGTAGAAACGAAAGCCACCATCATCAGGTTGGTATCACCTGTTTTAGAAACAGTCACCCCCTGACTTTGCACCGTTTGCGGCAAGCGTTTCAGCGCCTGTTGCAGCTGGTTCTGAACCTGTTGCAAAGCTTCATTCGGGTCAGTGCCCGCAATAAAACTCAGCGTAATCTGCGCCTTGCCGTCATTACTGCTCTGCGAGGACATATACATCAGATTATCGATGCCCGTCATATTCTGCTCAATGATCTGCGTAACCGTATTTTCGACGATAGTCGCCGACGCTCCAGGATACTGGGCGGTAATGCGAACATTAGGAGGAGCAAGCGCGGGATATTGCTCAACCGGCAGGTCGTAAATTGCTAACGCCCCGGCCAGAGAAATGATGATCGCCAATACCCAGGCAAAAATTGGGCGATCGATAAAGAAGTTAGCCATGTCTTACAAGCCTCATAATCATTCGCTAACTTCCCGGATTTACGTTTAATGTGCTACAACGTGAGATCGGATTGTTATAAGAAATGATTAACATCAGGAAAATTATTAAGAGTTCTTTCTTATAAGTGAGACTCGCTCTATCTCACTGAATCTCTCAGGAGATGAAACCTTTTGCAACACTCTATTGCTCATTATTGGCACGATTAGGTTAAGAAGTTATCACTGTGCTCGTGCACTTTACTCTTAATTGGCGGGTGAATCGTGGAGAAAAAAAGGAGATGAGGTAAAAATGCTTGAAAACGGAAGCCTTTAGCGGGTTGTTTAATTTAACTAACTCAGTTATTTAATAAAGTAACAATTTATTCGTAAAAACTCTTTATTTACAAATCCGTTATTTACAAATTCGCTATTTACAAATTCATTACTAACGAATCAACTTTCAAACCAGCTGTTCAATAAGCAATCATTAAAAACTAATTGTTCACCAAGAGAAGCAGAGAGTGGAACCATGCTGAATTCAGTTTTTGCCCGTCGGCTCTATTTATGCTGGCTGATTGAGAATAATGAGCGTCCGAATGTGCCTAATCTAATGGCATTAAGCGGTTGGCCGAGGCGCACGCTACAGGATGTGTTGAAAGCGTTACCGGGAATGGGCGTGGAGCTGAATTTTATTCAACAAGGTGTACGTAATAATGATGGCTATTACCAAATTGACCACTGGGGCCCGATAGACCCGCAGTGGATAGACACGCATCGTCAGCAAATTATCGAGGCTATTGATTAATAAGCCTCAGCTTCTGGCTTCCAGAAACATGACAGTGGCCGCGACTCTTGAACGAACGTCGAGTTTTCGCAATACGTTGCGGATATGGACTTTGACCGTTTCTTCGGAAATAGACAGTTCGTGAGCGACTTCTCTATTAGACTGGCCTTTGGCAACCTCATTTAATACGCAGGTTTCACGGTCAGTCAGCTTCTCCAGCGGGTTAACCCTGTTATTTTCGGCTTCCAGCGAATTCTGTATTTCCTCACTCAGATGATTATTACCCTGAGCTGTCAGCAGAATTTGTTCCAGCAGATACTCCGGTTCACTGTCTTTGAGCAGATAAGCATCTGCACCGGCATTGATTAGGTTAGCAATATCAGCAGGAGAATCAGAAAAGGTGAGAATAATGATTTTAGCCTTGCATCCTTCGGCTCGCAGGGCATTTAGCGTCTCAAGCCCCGACATTTCGGGCATATTTAGATCAAGAATAATCAGGTCTAAGTCATTTATTCTTGCTGCCGCGAGAGCCTCTAAGCCGCCATTTGCTGTAGCCACCACGTGCAACTGGGGTGATAATCCCAGCATCTCTTTTACAGCGCGGATCATCAGCGGATGGTCATCAACAATTAACGCACGGTACTTCAGAATCGATAAGTTCTGAACCGATGAATTATTTATCGATGGGCCACTAACTGATGAGCTATTGTTTGCCGAACTATTGCTAGCTGAACCGTTGATTAATGAATCATAGGCACTGTATTGATCTGCCATGCTATTGCTCCCTTTTAGCTACTGCTTTCATCCATTACTAAGAGCATACTGCCTATATAATATTTATCAATATAGGATCATTCGTAGTTAGTGTTCCTTACGCAATTTTTGCAATGCTACATTTTTTACTACTGAGTAGATTTTGCATGCTATATAGAAAGATCCTGTTATTAACGTGAGGCGCTATGACTGTTAAAATCGAAATTATTAAAGATAAATTGCTGTCCGATAACTGGTTCACGCTGCGTAACTACACTTACGTGCTGGAAAAGAAAGATGGCAGTAAAGTTGAGCACAAGCGTGAAGTCTATGACCGCGGCAATGGTGCAACAATATTGCTGTATAACCGCAAGAAACAAACGGTGCTGCTGGTTCAGCAGTTTCGTATGCCAATCTATCTTAATGGCAATACCAACGGCATGCTGATTGAAACCTGCGCCGGCCTGCTTGATGACGATTCTCCGGAAGACTGCATTCGTAAAGAGGCCATTGAAGAAACGGGCTATCAGGTCGGTGAGGTTGCCAAACTGTTTGAACTCTATATGTCACCCGGCGGCGTGACGGAGATTATCCATTTCTTTGCCGCAGAATATGATGAAAGCAAGCGCAATAACGAAGGCGGTGGCGTAGATGATGAAGATATCTACGTGCTGGAAGTCCCTTTCAAACAGGCGCTGGAAATGGTCAAAAATGGTGAAATTAAGGACGGTAAGGCAGTGATTCTTTTGCAATATGCGCAAATTCACGGCCTACTGGACTAATCTGAGTGACCAAAATTAAAAGTATGTGATCGAACCGAAATTGCATGTGAATGAAAGCGCGGCTTAATCACACTCTTTCGTTCACATATTTTCATGCGTGTCCTTATGTTCATGCATTTTCGTTCACCCACTTTCGTTTATAAAACAATTTCGTTTATAACCATTTCGCTTATAAAGAATAGGCTTATTGGGGCAGGGCAATAGGAACGCCACCCAGATGCTGGTCACGGGTGGACCATGGCAGCACTGGCCAGCTTACCCCTTCGCAATCGCGCATTACTCGCGCAAATGACGGACCAAAATGGATGCCTTTGGCGGTAAGATACCAGGAAGGAAAATACCAAATTTCGGCGTCGCTATAGTCACAATCATCATCACCCTTGGGTTTTTGCATCTCATGCGGGTAAAGCTGCTTGAACTGTGAAATCAGCCAGGGGGCAAAATTCTTCTCGCGATAGTTCAGATAATCATCAAATCCCACCGTGTTAATGCTTTGATCGGCGTGATCATCGGCGTACATATAATGGAACGGCTTATCTTTACCAATCCACAAAATATCTTCCAGTGACAGTGGATTACCCGTTTTAGCGTTGAGATTCAGCGGAGAATCGCCGAAGTCAGGATGTGCGCCTCCACAGCTGTAGCTGGTTGAAATTTTGACACTGACTGCCGAGCTGGAAAGCAGCTCCGGGGTGACGGTTTGTTCGAATTCACCGGTACCGAACTGGCTAGCCCCTAACATACAGCTGTGATAATCGATCACTTCTTGCCATAGCCTGGCGTTTAAATGCTGATTAATGGTATTAAGCTGGGCTTGAGGATAACCACTCACCAGTGTAAACAGCGAAACATTAGACTGCGGCTCGTGCCACCACTGTAACTGATAGCCCATAAAGCTTTGTTGTTTACCTTTTTTGAGCGTCAAATCGCTTAGTCGAAGGTATTCATAAGGTGAATCATGGACAAGCTGATTGAGGAAAGTATCTGAATTAGTTTCGGGAAGTTTTGCCGGCGTCAAGTCGATCGGCATGATTTTTCCCTGAGGATTTGACCAGGTTCCCTGCCAGCCCGCTTTGCCATCTGATTGTAACCTTAATGTCGGACGAGGGGTGTTGTTAAAGTCATCCATTCCCTCTTGCAAAATCAGCTCGCCATTTTCCAGACTGCCGTTAAGAGGCAAATCGAGATGATATTTTTGATAAAAGTAACGGCCAGTGACAGCTTCTGCCTTATTTAAATCCAGCTCCATTACCACCGCAGATTTACCAATTGTTCCCGTCAGGACTACAGGGGGTTCATCCGCCATCACGGAGAAAGAGATAAGTGAAAGTATCAACAGGATTATTTTTGTTTTAATTGTCATTAAACCGAGTTTGTTACCTTTCGCCATCCCTAATTTACCTTTTGAATATATGAACGCTGCGTGCAACAGGATATCAGCTTAGGGTGTTCTTAAGCGTATAACAGCGCAACAAAACGTGTTTATGAGGTGATACATGTAACTATTTCATTATTTTGAGACAATATCACCGCTGGTTCGGTTTTCACTCAAGCAATCCATTGCTATTGCAGGTAAAAAAATGATGCTTTTCAAGCAGAGTCTTTGCACAGCTTAGGTTAATATCTAAGGGATTACTTCGTAAAAGAGCTGAAATGTAATGACTCCCAATTGGATAGCCACACCGCTGCTGCTGCTGGCAACTATCATAACCGGCTACGCGCACGCTGATCCTCTGCAAAGAATCTACAACGATTGGCAGGTTAGTTGCGACAATATTAATCGCTGTTCGGCAAGAAGCTCACAGGATAGCCAGGGTTTAGTGCTGCAATTGACGCGCAATGGCGGCCCAGATGGAAAAGCCAGTGTCAGCATCGACTATCAGCGTAACAGTGATGAACAAAGCACAGACGTGCCAATCGCCGGTCGTTTAATGCTGAATGGTAAAGTAATGAGCTTTAATCCTCGCGAATGGGATATCAGCAAGAAACATATTGGCACCATCAATCGGCTGGTCGTCGATGACTTTGTTAACGCTATTCGTGACGGGAAAAGTATTCAACTTGGTGGCAAACTCGATCCGCAGCAGACGACGCATCCCAGCATATCGTTGAACGGCTTAAAAGCAGCGTTGATGGCCGTCGATCAGCAACAATCGCGGGAAGGGACTAAAACTGCGTGGATGAGCAGGGGAAACAAGCCCGCCTCCAGCGTTCCTATGCCTCCTGCCAAGTCACTTCTGCCGCGTTTCTATGAGCCGCACCCGCTGACTGATAGCGAAATTTCTGCGATTACACAAAATAATGCCACCAATGTTGAAAACAACGACTGTAGCCTTGATCCCGCTGAGCGAGAGGTGCATTTATTCCCGCTATCCAACGAAAAAGCGTTGATGACGGTTAATTGCGATATGGGCGCATATAACCTCTATGTGCTTGGCTATATTGTGTCGCGTCAGCCTCCTTATAAGGCCGATAATCTGGTGTTAACTATGCCGTTTAAATCTGCGGACGAAGACCAGCCGCTGGAGCTAATTAATGCCGATTTCGACCAGAAAACCGGATTTTTATCCACTTTTGATAAAGGCCGTGGGTTAGGAGACTGTGGCGTATCAACGCGTTGGATATTTGACGGCAAGGCATTTCGTCTAGCCGATTACGCCTCTGAGCCAAGCTGCGACGGCTACAGTCGAAGTGGGCAGTGGCCGGTGTTATGGGTGACAAAACAACCATAGGGTGTGGGTTTAGATTTGGAATCTAATGGCAATTTTTAAGGTCAACACCTTAAGGTCAACTCATTAAGGGCGACTCCTTAGGGGCAACTTCTTAGGGGCAACTTCTTAGGGTCAATAAACTCTGAGAAGTTTTTCCGGTTCGCTTATTTCAATGAGCATATAACCGGGGGACTTGCCTTTTTAATGCTGCGCATGGCTTAGGTTCAACTTCAAATTCAACTTCATGCGCTTCGCTTACTGGGTTGCGGCCCAGACGCGCCCTGATGCCGCCAAGCTGGGCAGCTAAACAAAAACCGGCAACTTGAAGTTAGGCCAAAATACCTTCCTGCCAATATATTCTTTTTGTAGGTATTCATTTGATGGTAGTGCGCGCAGTTCATATTATTTTATAGGGTGTTAAATTTGATGTCGTCTAGGCGATGGCGGTCGGCAAGTCGAGGGATACAACGCTGTGCACATCAGCCGGGAAGCGAACGCAAGGGGACAACTCTCGTCTGACAAAATTTAAATGTGGTGGCCAGTTTTCATTGACCACTACAAATATTTTGTTCATGGCTGCAAATTGGGTTGAAATGCTTTCAAATACTCTCTGAAGAGTTCAAAAATGAATCACGTGCATCCAGAACAAACTGACGATTTTCATCCTTACGAATAGCAACATAAATACCGATATTTAGATATTCTGCTGCATCATCTGATAATTCTCTATAGCATAATCCTTCCTGATTAAAAGTACACATTGACTGGGGTAAAAGGGCAATACCCTTGCCGCGGGCAATTCGGGAGAGGGTAACTAGAGAGTCATCAGGTTCTTTGATTCTCTTGAGAGGAGTATGCAAAGAGCTAAAGTATGCCTCGCATTTTTCATATAGCGTCGGATTGGCGCTATGAGGGAACCAGAAAAGTGAAAGTTCAGACACATCTTTAAGCGATACTTTTTCCTTAATACTTGCTGGGTGTGAGGCTGGCATTGCTAACAGAAGTGGCTCTTGGCATACCCATTTAAAATCGAAATTGCTCTGCTGACCATTACCCAATTCTCCGGTAACAACAATATCAAGAGTATTTCTAGATAAACATTGCAGTAGCTGAGAGGAAGTCAGATATGGCGTATCGGTATCATCTGTCGCCTCCAGCCTCCGAAGCTGTATATCAACTGGTGAAATGTTCTCAAAATTCAAATTGCGAGTTAGCCCGATACGTACTGCTTTTTGCTCAACTGAAGCAATTCCTTTCAGTGAGTTGATTTCACGAAGTATGTTCTCCACTTTCGCAGTTAGATTTCGACCAGCTTCTGTCAGATGTACCTCGCGGGTATTGCGGTGAAAGAGCTGCTGCTTTAGCACATCCTCCAGACAGTGAATTTGTCTAGTGAGAGGGGGTTGCGACATCCTGAGCCGCTCAGCTGCTTTCCTAAAATTCAGTTCTTGAGAAACAACCAAAAAACACTGTAATTGCTTGATAGTAGGTAAATTACTGTTCATAAGATTCAACATTTTAATCGTTCCATCCTTTCATCCGTTCATCCATCTCAACAAAATACGTTAGAAAAATTGCGCTGTAAAATCATCATCAAGCATTACTAAATCCGCATTGATATAGAAATTGTATTACATAATTAATAATTCTAAAGAAAAATATAATTGATAAAGTAATTTTAATTTTAATTTAAACGCAAACGGAGTTTTATTATGTCATCTGAATATGTACTTGTTTCTCGGTTCCCACTGAAGAAAGATAAAAATATTTCCTCTTTCATCTCTTCACTTAAAGATAACGAAGATACCAAATATTATCTGTGTGAAGAAGAGGGGGATTGAAGAGTTGCTTGAGTTGCGTGCTATTGATGATATTAAGGAGATTTCTTGGGTTGAGGGGGAGTTGGAATCCAGTTTTCACCGTTTTGCTTCAATTCTTGCTGGTGATATTCGTCGTGAGCTTTTGAAGTTTGTTGAATCTCCAATTGATAGCTATAAGCCTTTGCCAGAAAGCACTTATATTCAACTTCGCCATGTCGAAGTACCAGCTGAAAAATACTCTCAATATCGTCAATGGAGAGATGAGACAATTTTTAATGTTGTACGAGATAATAAAGATAAAATTGTAAGTTTTGAAGCATATCACTCGCTAATTAGCGGCGCTCCAGGAGTTATGTTTATTTCATCTTTTAATGTTGATAAAGAGTTATATAAAGAAGCTTTTACAAACTTACGTTACCAGGACATTATTCAACAGGCTGGAGATAATTACATTGCCGGTGGCAATGAAGGTCTTTATACTCGTATTTACCGCTCATGTTGTATTTAAGGGAGCAATATGATGGAAAAGAAAATTATAGTTGTTGGTGATAAGTTTAATGAGTTTTCAAACGGCAAGGATGTTTTGACTATATCAGAGCTGGAATTACTTACCCAAATTCCAGCAAGAGTAATTGATAAGCAACATGAAATTGTTGTCGGGCAAGGTGTTAGGAATGACTTCGCTGAAAAGGTATTAAGTAATCATAAGAGAAATAAAGTTCATAATAATAAAATAGATTTAAACTCACTTGAAATTTTAGTAAATACTAAAAAAAATAACTACACACACAAAAAACTTGAACAAAATATGCTGATTGGCCCAGCGGAAAATGTTGAGCATAATGAAAACCTATATGCGCTAGCACTTTTGATTGATGAGCGATCAGAGCTTATGTCTGATCATCAAACAGGTCAACATATTCAAGGTATGTTGCTGGTAGAGGCCTGTCGTCAGACCTTTATTGCAATTACTGAAGAGTTTATTTATCAAAAAGACTCTGAGCGATATTATGTTATTAATAATATGTCTATTGATTTCTCAAACTTCTTATTCCCTTTACCAGCATTAGTACATTTTGAGTTTATTGGAAAACACATAAACAGTCGACGAGGCCGCTTTGAGGCTCAGATTCGCGTTACTCAAGGGCAAACTTTGTGCGCTACCATGAATGTTTCTTATACGGTTTATCCGTCAGGCGTTATCAGCTTGAAAGAAAATGAGTTAGCTGAAGCTGCTACCACTGAAGCCATTATTAACCATGAGAATTATGTATCGGGACTTTCAGATGCAAAAAGTTAATAATCAAAAATATACACTGACAGTAACCACTCAAGGCCCACTTTATCCACCTTCAGAGGTTATGGATGACCAAGGTAATTTTGTAGTAATAGGCCTTGTTCCAGAGATAGACGGTATTGCATGGAGGGGCGCCCTCGTGGCGCCAACCACTGAGGTCCCGGAATTTGGTAAAACAGCACCTTATAAAATCATTCGTAATATAGAAGATATGGCTCAACAGGAATTAGAAAAAACAGTGCTTTATTCCCTGCCTCTTCCAATCCCTCTTAATAACTATGGGATGGATTTCGCTCCAGAACAGAGGCCTGATGCTAATAAAGAAAACCGTCCATCTTTGGCTTTGCATGACGGATATATTGCAGATTATCGAGAGAGTGATGGTAAACGTCATATAAAGCCTATCACTTTATATGATTGGATGAAAGCTAAAGGTGAATTGGATATTTCAATTTCGGAAGACGGAAGGAAGGCTTTATTTGAGTTTGATTTCTCAAATCTGGTTCCTAATAGTGTTTATACAGTTATGAGTCTTCGAGAACGAGATTTGGACATCAACGAACCTACTCGTCCAGGTCCGCTAGGCATTCCAAATGTATTCACTACCGATTTTGAAGGTAATGGAACTTTTTGGGCAGAACTATTTGACCCTTTTCCTGCCCATGAAAAAAAAGGTAATCGAATAATCAATGTTGTCGTTTTATATATGAGTGGGAGGCAAAGTTATGGCGGGGCAATTGGTCTTTATGGTTTAGGGGGAGATGTCCACGCCCATCTAAAACTGAAAGGCCGTTCATTTGACGAGTTTTCTACTTCTAAATAGAGAAATATTATGCCATTTATCCATGTAATGACCTGGCCTTTGAAGAATGAGTCTCAGGTTAAAAAGCTTCAAGAAGATATTACCTATGCAGTGCATAAAAATACTGGTGCTCCATTAGACAAAATTTCAGTGGCAATTTCAGAAATATTACCTTCGCACTGGGCTGATGCCGGAGTTGCAGGGAACTCTCCTGAATTTCAACTTAAAAGCAGAAGGGTGAATTACGATGATAATATGGCCCTTGAAGGATAAATTACAGGAAATATTCTTATTATATGTAAGAGTTGATGCGCTCTTAGATTGAATTTCAGCGAAAATTTAATATAGATTGTGTTTTTTTAGTTAGCGCCGGTGAGATAAGATATTTTTATGATTTTTTACTTCTAATTAAAATTATAAATTGCGAGGACTTTCAGTGTTGAAAGACAGGGCGGCGTTTTTTGATGTAGATGAAACTATTATTAAAGTTAAAAGTATGTTTGGCTTTTATGATTTTTGGTGTAAAGAAAAAAATCATGAGGAAGAATTAAAGTCTTATATGGCTTGTTTTAAAAAAGATATTGAAAGTGGAAAGTCCAGAGAAAGACTTAATCTTGAATATTATCAAAATTTTGCAGGTGAAAGTTTTGATGAGCTAATGGATTCAGGAAGCCGGTGGTTTAAATCAATTAATATTAACTCTCTATTTATTAATAAGGTGGTTGAGGATTTACACTGGCATCAATCTAATGGACATTCTGTTGTTTTTGTTTCTGGCTCAATGTATCCAATTCTTCATCCGATTGCAGAGTTCCTTGGTGTAAAAGATATTTTAGGTGCTCCGCTAATAGTTAAACCAACAGGTGAGTTGACGGGGGAGTTGGGCGCTCCACAAACTATCGGTGTTGGCAAGAAAACGGCCTTATTAACTTATTGTCGGGAAAAAGGAATAAATCCTGCTGATTGCTATGCCTATGGTGATGATGTTACGGATATTCCGATGTTAGAGTCCACTGGATATCCTATTTGTGTTGGCAACAATCCCGGTCTTGTTGAATATGCAAATAGTAGGCATTGGGGTTTTATTTAATAAACAAAATTTAGGATTAAAATTATGACTGAAGATAAAGGTCTGACAGCTATGACTGCAAAGTCATGGGTTGCGTTATTTGTTTTAGCTATTTCTACATTTACGATAGTCACAACAGAGTTGGCACCTGTTGGTTTATTAACACCTCTTGCCTTAGGGCTTAAAACAACTGAGTCCGCAATAGGTATGACAGTATCACTTTATGCATGGGTTGGTGCACTGAGTGCACTGCTGGCATCAGTCTTGTTAGGTAATATTGCGAAAAAAAGATTGCTATTAATTTTAACGGTTGTTTTTTTTGTATCAAATATTGTTTCTGCAGAATCTAGCAGTTATCAAATGTTAGTCGCTGCACGCGTTATAGGTGCTTTAGCACATGGAGCATTTTGGTCAATTATTGGTGCAACTGCTGTCGCCATGGTGCCCCCAAAATATCTTGGTGTAGCAACGTCGATTGTTTTTGGTGGTGTGTCTGCAGCAAGCGTTTTTGGTGTACCTTTATCTAACTATATTGGCATTCATCTCGGCTGGCGCCCTGCTTTTTGGCTGATGGCGTCTCTGAGCATAGTAACATTTATAGGAATTACTATATTTGTTCCTCGGATTAACTCTCAAAGCTCCCTTGGACTTGCTGCCCTGAAAAATGTGCTAAGCACGCCAGCGCTGTTAAAAATATATTTTGCAACCTTGTTAGCCATTACTGCTCATTTTGCTGCATTTACTTATATTGAGCCATGGTTGCATGCTCAGCCTGCAATCTCTACCAACTTTATTCCTGTTGCACTTCTTGTCTATGGCGTGGCGGGTCTGGCGGGTAATTTTTTAACGGGGCTTTTAATTGATAAACATCTAAAAGCGATGATTTCTTTATCAGTACTGTTGGTTAGTGCTGTACTTCTCATTCCTGGCTTAATTGATTCATCATTATCTCGTATTTCTGTTCTAACTTTAATTGTTGCATGGGGCATTGGTGTATCTGGAATCTTTGTAGGATTCCAGACTTGGGTATTGCGTCTTGCTGCAGATCAAGCATTTCCTGCATCTTCAATATATGTCTCCTTCTTCAATCTCGCAATTGGTTTAGGAGCTTCTATTGGAGCTTGGATGGTATCTTCATATTCTCTTCATTCCTTATATATTGTAGCTGGTGTAGCTATTGGACTCTCTATTTTATTAGTAGCAGCCATACCATCACGCCATCCAGAAAGACAAGACATTGCGGAGAAGTCCTATGACACAAATTAATGAGCTTACCCGTTACGGGCGTGAAATTATGGACCTACTAGAGCCAGGTTTGGCAGAAAAGGTCACAAGCAGACTAAGCGAACTTGATGACGGGCTCTCTAAGTTAATTACAGATTATGCTTTTGGCGCCGTTGTTGGGCGTGATGGCCTGGATTTAAAAACAAGAGAAATGCTGACAGTTGCTTCCCTTATTAGTTTAGGCAACGCAATGCCTCAATTAGAATTACATATGAGAGCTGCGTTAAATGTTGGCGTAACCCCTAACGAGTTATTGGAAATCGTTATCCAGATGGCTGTATATGCTGGTATACCCTCTTGTATGAATGGATTAACTGCTTATCGTGCTGCCATGGCAGCTACGGGTCACTCGCTCCCTGGATTAATGAAGACATAATCATGGATGAACTTGTTGTTATTCCCGGGTTGCTTGCGAATTCGTGAATACAACTAGATTAAATTAATCAAGTAATAATGGGGCAGGTATTGAGTGCTGGTTGCATTCAAAATCCTGCTCGCCAAGCGGCACTTGCTCGAGCCGGTTAGAAATTAGAGGATGTTGACCAACTCGAACTTAATGAAGCTTTTGTTACACAAGCCGTAGCAATAGTCTATAAATGTGGCATTCCTATTGAGCTCGTAAATCCTTATGGGGGAGCCATGGCTTAGAGTCCTGCTATTGGCACATTGAGTGCAGTATTCTTTTTACATTGATCCCCAGACTAATTCGTGATGATCAACATATTGCAGTGGAAGCATTATGCTTGGGCGACGGTGCAGGGTAGCTCATTAATAGGTAGATAAATAATTTACCGCTAAGTGAAAAATCTTTTAATCTAAATGTTGGTCAAAATGATGATCTGATTTTTTCTACAAACAATTATTTTTAACATCTATGAGTCAGTATTTCAGGTATGTAGTGATACTGTCTTATTACAACAAAACCCTCTTATACTCACTTCTTAGAATTATAAATAGTAAATTAAATAGAGAATAACACTCCCACTTTAGGGGGTGATAAAAATGCTTTTTATAAAAAATGTGGCGCATTGAAAAATATCAGCGATAGTAGCTTAGGATCTGAGAAACAGTACGCAAGTCTAGAACAACATCGCTTAAACCAATAGAAAAATTTAGGGTTAATCTTGGGGTAAATACCTATAAAACAAAAGTCATCCAATATTTCAGGCAGAGGAAAACTTGATCACTGGCAAGGCGATGTTATAATTGGTGTTAAGAAAAAATATATTACCATTCAACTAGGAGACTATCCTTGCTAAAATTAAATCTGACAAGACCTTGGTAATAATATCTAGACTTATTGAAAGATATAAAATTAAATCACTGAAATTAATATGATCGAGGGGGTTAGAATGCTTATTCTCACCATATTTGACATGGCCACCGATAGTCATGTCTATTTTTATGATCCTTAATAAAGCTGCGATGTAGCTCTAATTTAAAATTAAAATATCGTTCAGGGTGTGTATTCTTAAAAGGTCAGCTTATTAGTTTTAATTAATGGGTAAATGATATTGCCAGGTAATTAAAGTAAGGGTTAAATAAAGATCAGGTGTGATTCCCCGATAAAATAATTCAATCAGAGTTTTTTGTCCGTTGATTAAAGTTAAATTAAAAATTAGATGGCAGTTGAGAGACGTAACTAAAATTATAAAAAATGAATGTGGGATGATTAAAATAAACAATTAAAGATTTAACGTTTGTTGTAGGCTACGGATATGTTTGATTGAATTATAAAAACCTAAGTCGTTCTATGAACTTAGGTTTAATTATCAAATATAGCTTATATTTTTCTTGGTTGTCTAGTCGTTAATACCTTTCATCCCTTCCTTGGAGTAACGTGCGCCTTTCACTATGAAATTATCATTAAGATTGTTCAAGGCAGTTATATCTTGTGCGGAAAGTACTATTTCTGATGATGTAGAGTTTTCAATTAAATAATTAATATTTTTTGTTCCAGGTATTGGGACGATTTTTTCATATTGCGCCAATAGCCATGCCAAAGCGATTTGCCCTTGCGTGCAGCCATATTTTTCAGATAATGGTTTTACCAAATTAAAAATACCTGCGTTGTGTTCAAGATTTTCTTGTATAAAACGTTCATTATTTTTACGGAAATCGCCTTCGGCGAACTCACTGTTTTTTAGATATCGACCAGTTAAAAAGCCTCGGCCCAGAGGGGAATATGGAACCAATCCTATACCAAGTTCTTTTACAGTCGGCAGGATTTCATCTTCTATATCTCTGGTCCATAAAGAGTATTCTGTCTGTAAAGCAGTTACTGGAAAAACAGAATGAGCTTTTTTAAGCGTTTGTGCCGAAACTTCACATAGTCCTATATTATTGATTTTACCCTGTTTAACGAGCCCAGCCAGGCAGTCCATACTTTCTTCAATTGATGTGGCATCACTAACTCTGTGCAGATAGAAAAGATCTATACGTTCTACGCCAAGCCTCTTGAGTGAATCATTGCAGCAGTTGATAATATATTCTGATTTATTATTTATAGTTCTAGCATAAGATTCATCAGGAGAACGGTCGATACCACATTTCGTAGCTAATTTGAACGAAGATCTATCTGATTTATTCAGGCTGGCTAAAAAATGCCCAATTAATCTTTCGTTGTGACCACGCCCGTACAGGTTAGCGGTATCAATAAAATTTACGCCCAAATCAGTAAGCTTATGAAGCACTTTGAGGGAATTTTCATCGTTAGTCTCACCATAAAACTCACTGAGTCCCATAGCGCCATAACCTATAGCACTTACGGTTAAGTCTGCGGAAAGATGTCTATTTTTCATATCAAGCTCCATGTTCTAGGAGCCACAGTATTTCATTAGTTTTTCTCTCTATGAATTTCAATTTTGTTTATTCAATAAAGGTATTAGACAATAAAAAATGCATAATTTTTTAATTAATATTTTCTGACACTACAGTATTTCGACTTAGCTTTGACCTCTATACTTTAAGAAAATCAGAGCAAAACACTATTAATGTTAAATATAATTTAATAAATTATCACTAAT
The DNA here is from genome assembly GCA_963747655.1 of uncultured Gammaproteobacteria bacterium. Taxonomy (GTDB): domain Bacteria; phylum Pseudomonadota; class Gammaproteobacteria; order Enterobacterales; family Enterobacteriaceae; genus Rouxiella. The sequence goes on from CAVVFS010000004.1 coordinate 283,460, forward strand.
GATATTGAATTTTATCATATATGTAGATTTTTTATTTTATGCCTTCAGTGGTTGAACTGCTTCTCTGGTTGCATCACGGTTAAAGTATCGGGTGACAGCTTGTTATTTAATATCTTAAATTTACGACGTTGTTTAATTTTTCAGTTACCAATTATACTTAAAGCCTGACCTGATAGATTTTTATAGGATGTTAAATGTCGGTGACGAAAATATATTAACAATACCATTCTGAAATTAGTTCATACGCTTAGCTTACTGGGTAGCGGCCCAGGCACGGCGTGGGGTTGGTTTAGATTTGGAATCTAATGGCAATTTGAGGTCAACGTCTTAAGGTCAACTTCTTAGGGACGACTTCTTAGGGACGACTTCTTAGGGTCAATAAGCACTGAGACGTCTTTCCGGTTCGCTTATTTCAATGGGCATATAACCGGCGACTTGCCTTTTTAATGCTGCGCATGGCTTAAATTCAAGTTCTTAAATTCAACTGCATGCGCTTCGCTTACTGGGTTGCGGCCCAGATACGCCCAAAGGGTATTCCAAGGCAAATACCCTTTGGAATCCCGTGCCTTTTATGTTGTTTATATGTACGGCACCAGCCGATGAGTTTGTTTCAGCAACATTTGTGTGTGGCGTTGGTCGCGCCGCTGCGCGGTGCCTTCTCTTCGCTCGAAAGCCAAATGCGTCTTTCTCATCTTCGTTCAGCGCAGGCCTTAGGCCGCCAATTTCACCCACTAAACAAAAACCGGCAACCTGAAGTTAGGTCAAAAGACTTTCCCTCCGGCAAAAAATTTTCTATCAAAAATAATGTTCTATGGATACCAGTTTTAGGGGTTCAGAAAAAAGAAGTTATGAATGCAGGGTAGAAAGATATTATTTAATAATAAGTATCCTTAATTCATTGAAATAGCTTTATCCAAATTAAGAATATAAAGATTGAGCCCCTCTCTGAACAAACTTAAGAGCCCCATCTTTGAGTGAGCGGTTTTTGACTGCTGTAGAGTTGCCGGTTTTTCTTGTTAGCTACTATTGGCGGCCTCAGGCCTGCGCTGAACGAGGGGAAGGGAGACGTTTTTGGCTTCCGACTGAGTGAAGGAAGCCCGAAGGGCCGTGGCCAACGCCACGCGTGGGGGTAACTGAAACGATCTCCTTTTTTTGCACGAATCTGGTCGAGAGGGATAAACGCGGGAGTCCAGAGGGCGCGCGTTTACGCGCCCTCTGGCTGGTCTGGGCCAGCGCCCAGTAAGCGAAGCGTATGAATTTGAAGTTGAAGTTGAAGTTGAATTTAAAAACAAATTTGAAATTAAAAAAAAGCCCCACTTCACAGTGAGGCTTTGATACAAACACTTTTACGTTAAAAGCGTCAGCTTACGATTACCTTTTCAGGCCTTATTTTAAAAGCGCCTGCGCCTTCGCAACAACGTTATCAACGGTGAAGCCGAACTCTTTGAACAGCAGATCAGCCGGAGCTGACTCACCGAAGGTGGTCATACCGACGATTGCACCGTTCAGGCCAACGTATTTGTACCAGTAGTCAGCAATACCAGCTTCAACCGCAACACGCGCAGTAACGGCTTTCGGCAATACGGACTCACGGTAAGCCGCGTCCTGCTTGTCGAATGCGTCTGTAGATGGCAATGAAACCACGCGCACTTTAGTGCCCGCCGCTGCCAGTTTGTCAGCCGCTTCAACGGTGATCCCGACTTCAGAACCGGTGGCAATCAAAATGACGTCTGGCGTGCCTTCGCTGTCTTTAAGAATGTAACCACCGCGCGCCACGTTTGCCAGTTGCTCGGCGGTACGTGGTTGCTGGGTAAGATTCTGACGAGAGAAAATCAGCGTGGTCGGGCCGTCGTTGCGCTCGATAGCGTATTTCCACGCGATCGCAGACTCAACCTGGTCAGCCGGACGCCACAGGCTCATGTTTGGCGTCACACGCAGGCTCGCCAACTGCTCAACCGGCTGGTGCGTCGGGCCGTCTTCGCCCAGACCAATGGAGTCATGAGTGTAAACGAACACGTTGCGGATTTTCATCAGCGCGGCCATACGCACGGCGTTACGTGCATATTCAACGAACATCAGGAAGGTTGCGGTGTATGGCAGGAAGCCGCCGTGCAGCGCGATACCGTTGCTGATTGCGGTCATGCCGAACTCGCGCACGCCGTAGTGAATATAGTTACCTGCCAGGTCATCGCCGATAGACTTCGAGCCAGACCACATAGTCAGGTTGCTCGGTGCCAGGTCAGCGGATCCGCCCAGGAATTCTGGCAAGATTTTACCAAAAGCTTCCAGCGTATTTTGCGACGCTTTACGGCTGGCAATGTTTGCTGGTTTAGCCTGCAAACCTTCGATGAATTTCTGAGATTCAGCCTGCCAGTTAACCGGCAGCTCGCCGTTCACGCGACGATCGAACTCTTTAGCCAGCTCTGGGTGAGCTTTAGCGTAGGCAGCAAACTTGTCGTTCCAGGCTGCTTCTTTCGCTTTACCGGCTTCTTTGGCATCCCATTGTGCATAGATATCTTGCGGGATTTCAAACGGTGGATAGTTCCAGCCAATCGCTTTACGCGTTGCTGCCACTTCGTCTGCGCCCAGTGCGGCACCGTGTACTTCATGAGTGCCGGCTTTGTTTGGAGAACCGAAACCGATAATAGTTTTGCAGAGGATCAGGGTCGGCTTGTCAGTTACCTTGTGGGACTCTTCGATAGCCGCCTTGATAGCGTCTGGGTTGTGGCCGTCAACGTGACGGATAACGTGCCAGTTATAGGCTTCGAAACGTGCCGCGGTGTCATCGGTGAACCAGCCTTCTACGTGGCCGTCGATGGAGATGCCGTTGTCGTCATAAAACGCGGTCAGTTTGCCCAGTTTCATGGTACCGGCCAGAGAAGCTGCCTCGTGAGAGATACCTTCCATCATACAACCGTCGCCCATAAAGGCGTAGGTGTGGTGGTTAACGATATCATGGCCTTCGCGGTTGAACTGCGCGGCCAGGGTGCGCTCGGCAATCGCAAAACCTACAGCGTTGGCAATACCCTGGCCCAGTGGACCGGTGGTAGTTTCAATGCCTGGCGTGTAGCCATACTCTGGGTGACCCGGAGTTTTAGAATGCAGCTGACGGAAGTTTGCCAGTTCGGTGATTGGCAAATCGTAGCCAGTGAGGTGCAACAGGCTGTAAATCAGCATCGACCCGTGACCGTTTGACAGCACGAAGCGGTCACGATCAGCCCAATGTGGGTTAGTCGGGTTGTGGTTCATATAATCACGCCACAGGACTTCGGCGATGTCGGCCATACCCATAGGGGCACCTGGGTGACCAGAATTTGCTTTCTGGACCGCATCCATGCTGAGTGCGCGGATAGCGTTCGCAAGCTCTTTACGAGAGGACATGTTCTACTCCAGTTGATTACAGTTGAGCGGACAGCATATCTTCCAGCTTTTGCTGGTCGACAGCGAACAAACGAATGCCTTCAGACAGCTTCTCAACCGCCATAGGATCTTGGTTGTGCTGCCAGCGGAATTCTTCTTCTGCTAACGGCGCTGGCTGATGGAATGCTTCTGTAGATGGAGCCAGTTTGCGTTCAACCGGCTCGTTGCTGTTTTTCAACTCTTCCAGCAGATTAGGAGAGATGGTCAGACGATCGCACCCGGCCAGAGCCAGGATCTGATCCACCTTACGGAAGCTGGCTCCCATTATCACGGTCTGATAGCGATGTTCTTTGTAGTACTTATAAATGTCGGTCACGGACTGAACGCCCGGATCTTTCGCCACGTCGTAAGCTGCGTTCGGCTCTTTGGCTTTGTACCAGTCGTAAATACGGCCGACAAATGGCGAAATCAGGTAGACGCCAGCTTCGGCACAGGCACGGGCCTGAGCAAAAGAGAATAGCAGCGTCAGATTACAGTTAATGCCTTCTTTTTCCAGCTCCTCGGCGGCCTTGATGCCTTCCCAGGTTGAAGCCAGTTTGATCAGAATACGCGACTTATCAATGCCGTGATCGGCATACAGTCCAATCAGTTTACGCGCTTTCGCGACACACATTCCGCGATCGAAAGATAAACGCGCGTCCACTTCGGTAGAAATACGGCCCGGTACGCTTTTCAGGATCTCGAGGCCAATATTCACAGCCAGCTTGTCTGAAGCATTGATAATTTGCGTTTCCTTACTTCCGCCTTGCTGACGAGCGTAGTTAAGGGCTTCTTTAATGAGAGGTTGGTATTGAGGAATATTAGCAGCTTTGAGAATCAGTGAAGGGTTGGTGGTCGCGTCCTGCGGTTCAAAATGCCGAATGGATTCAATGTCACCACTTTCCGCTACCACGGTAGTTAGCTGTTTAAGTGCGTCTAACTGGTTCATCTCTTACTCCTAAGAGAATCGATACAGCAAAATATCTATAGGTTTTATTTAGAGTACATAGACTGCATCATTTTATTAACACATTGAATGCGCTTTTTCTTATTGTTGTGATGGGCCAGAGCTATGGCTTTTGAAATCAACAGGTTATAAAACCTGTTGGCGAGTCCTGATTTATTAACATGAGCTATGTTAAGAACAGGACTCGCTAACAGCAGAAATATTACGCGTTCTTCAATCCTTCATAATAGCCAATTTTCTCAACTTTGCTGGTTGAACCGCCACCTTCGAAGTCAGATGCCAGCCATGCAGCAACAATGGATTTTGCCAATTCTGGACCAATAACCCGCGCACCCAGTGTCATAACCTGAGCATTATTGCTCTTGCGAGCGCGTTCTGCCGAATAGGTATCGTGACACTGCGCGGCACGAATTCCCGGTACTTTGTTGGCTACAATGCTCATCCCGATTCCCGTACCGCAAAGCAATACACCTCGCTCAAATTTCCCTTCTTTAATTGCAGTTGCCACGGTGAAAGCAATATCAGGATACAGCGGATTGTTAGCGTCCTGACTGTAATCCACTACTTCAAACCCTTGCTGCTGGATAAAAGCTTTCACGATATTTTTCAAATCAATAGCCGCGTCATCGGCGCCAATCGCGATAGGTAACATAATTTCTCCTGCCTGATTAATAGGTTATGACTTTGAGTGTGTCTGACATAACGCTCATTTACCCGCTGCGACAACCGATGCCTTTACGCATTGCGCAACCATAATAAGCAAGATAGCGCAAAACTAATCATATGTTCAATCTGTGTTCATTTGTTTTGTGATGAGTGATTCAAAATGCCGCCAGAGATTTAAATGTTTTGAACATTAAGTGTGGTAATCGCCATTTTACCTCATGTTAAAAAGCTTTTTGCGTCGTGTCACACTTTTGTTGTTAGAGGGTAGGCAGGATCTGAACAATGGTTTACTGTTCATATGTTCACATAATGAATTAATGAACAACTCGAACCCCGTCAGAGGATGAGACCATGATTCAAGCCTGCAAAATCCCTACCAGCACTGTCCATTTTGCAGCGTCGGATAAGTCATCCAGCGCTTTTGAACGCTGCACCAGTCAGCACACCAGAAGCTCCTCAGTTAAGGCTATGCGTGCCCTCGGGCAGCAGGAGTAAAAAATGACAACGATTTCTACCGCCCTACCGGGAAGTGCTGAAAAATCAGCCATACGCAAAATATGTTTGCGCCTGGTGCCATTTGTGGCGCTGATGTTCTTTATTAACTTTCTGGATCGCACGGCAATTTCGTTTGCTGGCCCTAACGGGATGGTCAGCGACTTGGGCCTTCAGGTTGCCCAGTTCGGGCTGGCATCCGGGGTTTTCTTTATTGGCTATATCCTGCTGGAAGTTCCCAGCAATCTGGCGCTGCATCGCTTCGGCGCACGCCGCTGGTTAGCCCGTATTATGGTGTCGTGGGGCATCGTTTCCCTTCTATTTACCTGGGTGAGCAGCGTTCACGGTCTTTACGGCTTGCGCCTGTTGCTGGGTATTGCCGAAGCGGGCTTCTTTCCCGGCGCAATCTTCTTCCTGAGTGCCTGGGTTCCGGCACGCTATCGCAGCAAAATATTGGCACTGTTTTACCTGGCTCAGCCTTTGACCGTGGTCTTTGGTGCACCTCTGGCTGCGTGGCTGATTAATCAGCATGGTCTGTTTGGCCTGGCGGGATGGCGCGTTATGTTCCTTGGCGTATCGATACCGGCGATCCTTGCCGGGCTGGTAGCTTGGTTCTATCTGGCTGATAAACCTAAAGATGCTAAATGGCTTACCACCGAAGAACGCGTCTGGCTTGAAACCGAGCTTGAGAAAGAAGAGTCCGGCAAGAAAAATATTCATGGTCATCAGGGATTGCGCGCGGCGTTTACCAGTGGTCGAGTCTGGATGCTATGCATGATTTATTTTGGCTTTGTATATGGCCTCTATGCTCTCGCTTTCTTCCTGCCAACCATTATCGGCGGATTCCAGCAGCAGTTTGGCGTGACTTTCAGCGTCTTGCAGAAAGGCCTGATCACTGGATTTCCTTATCTAATTGCTGCCGTGGTGATGTACTTCTGGTCGCGTGATGCTTCCAAACGCGGCTGCAAAACTTGGCATATCGCGCTGCCTGCCTTGCTGGGCGGCATTAGCGTTCCGCTAGCGCTGTATATGGATTCTCCGGCGGCTACTATCGCCGTAATCACCATTACTGCCTGTTCTATTTTTGCCGCGCTGCCAAATTTCTGGACTCTGCCAACGCAGTTTTTGTCTGGCGCTTCTGCCGCTGCTGCCGTCGCGTTAATCAACACTATCGGCAATGTGGCTGGTTTTTCAGCTGGTTACGTGACCGGTGCTCTGCATGACGCTACTTCAAGTTACACAGTCCCGATGATGGTGGTCGGCGGATTCATGCTGCTCTCGGCGCTGTTGATGGTGCTGCTGCGTGCCAATCAGCGTCCGGTTAAACCGGTGAAAGCCACCCTGAAAAACTCTCATTCTGCAAAAGCGGCATAAGCACAAGGAGCTATGAAATGACCTATTTATTTAATAAACCCTCAGCCTTTGCCAATGAGCTGATCGAAGGATTCGTTGCTGCGCATGCTGCCAAAGTTCGGCAGGTGCCAGGCGGGGTGGTCAGAAATACTCGCAGCGCACCCGGCACCGTTGCGGTAGTGATCGGCGGTGGGTCTGGTCATTATCCGGCATTCGCTGGATTAGTCGGGCAGGGCATGGCGCACGGCGCGGCGATGGGCAATTTGTTTGCTTCTCCTTCGGCCCAGCAGATCCTTTCTGTTGCTCGCGCGGCGAATAACGGCGGCGGTGTCTTGCTGACTTTTGGCAACTATGCCGGGGACGTGCTGCACTTTGGATTGGCGCGCGATCGCCTGATTTCAGAAGGCATTCCCTGTGAAATAGTGCTGGTAACCGACGATATTTCCAGCGCCAGCAAGGCCGAACGCGAGAAAAGACGCGGAGTAGCAGGCGATTTAGTGGTCTTTAAAGCTGCTGCCGTGGCCGCTGAGCAGGGCCATTCGCTGGAGGAAGTTACCCGAATTGCCCGCCTCGCCAACCAGAGAATTCGCTCATTTGGCGTGGCATTTAGCGGCTGTACCTTGCCGGGTGCCGATCATCCTTTATTCAGCGTTCCTCACGGACGCATGGCCTTAGGGATGGGCATTCACGGCGAACCGGGTATTGGCGAGGCTGATATTCCGACCGCCGACGAGTTGGCAGAAGTCCTGGTGAAAAGCCTGCTTGACGAGCTGCCTGATGACATTGCCAGCGCTCAGGGACATCGCGTTGGGGTAATCCTCAACGGCCTTGGCTCGGTTAAATATGAAGAGCTGTTTGTGGTTTATCGCCGTATCGCCCAGCTGTTGGATCAGGCCGGAATTGTGGCTGTCGATGCAGAAGTCGGCGAATTTGTGACGAGCTTTAACATGGCGGGTGCCTCACTCACGCTATTCTGGCTGGATGACGAGCTGGAAGTCTTGTGGCGCGCGCCAGCCGATGCTCCGGCATTTCGCAAAGGCTCAGTGACTGCGGCAGAACCGCTGGATTCACAAAAAATAGCGGCCGCTGAAACGGTCACTGTTCCCGCGGCCAGTGCTGAATCTAAAAAGGCCGCGCACTGTCTGGTCGGCGTATTAAACAAGCTGGCGCAAACCGTGGTGACGCATGCGGACAGTCTGGGCCGTCTTGATGCGATTGCCGGTGACGGCGACCACGGGATTGGCATGGAGCGCGGTGCGTTGGCTGCAGCAGAAAAAGCCGCAGAAATGCAGCTGCGTGGAGCCGGTGCAGGAACCTTGCTGCAACAGGCCGCCGATGCCTGGGCTGATCGCGCGGGCGGCACCTCGGGCGCGCTGTGGGGAATGGCGCTAAATGCCTTGGGCACGGTATTTGGTGATGAAAAATACCCCGATGCGGCAAGCATTGCAGAGGGCATTCGCAAGGCCAAAGAGGGCATTATGCACTTTGGTAAAGCCAGGGTCGGCGATAAAACGCTGGTCGACGTGCTGGTGCCATTCAGCGATGCGCTCAGCGCCAGTGTTAAACGGGGGGACGATTTTGGCACCGCCTGGCAACTGGCCGCGCAGGAGGCTGACGTGCAGGCTAAAGCCACCGCGAATCTCGTCCCGAAAATGGGGCGTGCGCGTCCGCTGGCAGAAAAAAGTATGGGAACGCCCGATCCCGGAGCCGTCTCGCTGGCACTAATCGTCAACGCACTGCTGCCGCTGTTCACCACCAAGGCCAGCGGCAGTGTTAAACCTCATGAGGAGCAGATTTGATGAAACCGCAACTGACGCTGGGAGTGAGCCTCAAAATGTATTTTGGCTATCAGCAAACGCTGGAATGGTCTCGTCAGATAGCCGACATTATTCGCCAGCATCCGGCAATTCGCGACGGGCAGGTGGAACTGTTTGTCTTCCCGTCGTTGCCGGCTATTGCAGGCACTCTGGCGGCTTTTCAGGGCACGTCGATGAAAGTCGGGGCGCAAAATATGTTTTGGGAAGATAACGGTGCATATACCGGTGAAGTCAGCGGCGTGATGCTGCGTGAGATGGGCTGTGGTTATGTCGAAATTGGTCATGCCGAGCGTCGTCGTTATTTTTCCGAAACAGATAAACAAATTGCCGATAAAACCACTGCGGCATTAAGAAATTCATTAATTCCAGTAATTTGCATCGGTGAGGCCGAACGTTGCTCGGCAGAGCAGGCTATCGAGCAGGCGGTACAGCAGGCGCATCAGGCGCTGGCTCCGGCGGAAAAACTCTCATTAACCGGGGATGCGATTCTGGCCTATGAACCTCAGTGGGCCATTGGCGCGAAAGAACCCGCGTCGGCTGACTTTATTGGCGAGGTGTGTCAGGGATTAGCCGCGCGCCTGTCGGAAAATGCCGGGGGCGAACGCCGGGTTATTTATGGTGGCAGCGCCGGGCCGGGCCTGTTGACCCAGTTAGGCAGCCGGACTGGTGGCCTGTTCCTGGGGCGATTCTCCCACCAACCGGCTGCTTATAAAGCAATTCTCGACGAAGCATCGACCCTTTTACTCTCTTCTTCCAACAGGAACTGATGATGGCTATTGGACTCAGCACCTATGCCTTTTTTTGGCGTCATTCCAACCGTGTGCCTTCGCCGATGGGGCTGGACGAGATGCTGGAAAATACCGCCGAACTGGGCGGTCAGGTATTCCAGATTTGTGATTACGCGGGAGTCGAGCGTTTGTCCGTAAACGGACTCGAGAAGCTGAGGCAGCGTGCCGAGAGTCTGGGCGTGGTGCTTGAGCTAGGCACTCGCGGGCTTAAAGCCGACCATCTGGGGCTTTATCTCAAACTGGCACAGGCGCTGGATGCCAAAATTCTGCGCTCGATGTTTAACAGCCCTGACTCGCGGCCGACAATTGCCGAAGCGCAGCAGCAACTTTCCCAAATATTGCCCGATTTCGAGCGCAATGAAGTCGCGCTGTGCATTGAAACCTACGAACAGGTACCGACTGCCGACAATCTGGCGGTGGTGAAACATTTTAATTCCCCATGGCTGGGCATTTGCCTTGATCCGGCCAACTGTGTCGCCGCGCTGGAAACTCCGAAAGAAGTGATCAGTGCCACCGCGCCTTATGTGCTGAATCTGCACGTTAAAGACTTTGCCTTTTCACGTCGCGACGGCTGGGTCGGTTTTACCTTTGCCGGATGTCCGCTGGGTGAGGGCCTGCTGGATTATGACGCAATGATAGCCGCAGTGAAGCCCGAGTCGCGCGGTATCAATCAGATTATCGAGCACTGGTTGCCGTGGCAGGAAGATGCCGCCGCCACCTGTGCAATGGAAGATGCGTGGACACGCCATAATCTCGAATTTTTGCTGTCCCGCCATTAATCGCCGTTTTTAAAAACTTTCTATAAATTCAATTATTGAATGAGGAACACATCATGACCACGACTTTGAAGACTATTACTGTGTTAGGCGCTGGCGGCAAAATGGGTATGCGTATTTCTGCCAATTTCCAGAAAAGCGGTTATCAGGTGTTTTATTGCGAAAACTCACCGCACGCTCAGGAACAAGTGCAGGCTCATGGGCGTGAAATTTCTGACGCTGACGGCGTGGTTCCGCACAGTGACGTGGTGATCCTCGCGGTTCCTGACATCGCGCTGGGTGCGGTTTCAACCGCTATCGTGCCTAAAATGAAAGCAGGTGCGGTGCTGCTTACCCTTGACCCGGCGGCAGCTTATGCCAACCTGATCGCTCACAGTGAAGACATTAAATACGCCGTGGCGCATCCGTGCCATCCGTCGGTATTCCTTGAGCGTTACACTAAGGAAGAGCATGCCGACGCCTTTGGTGGAATTGCGGCCATCCAGCACGTCGCCGCCTCCTATGAGCAGGGCAGCGACGCCGAACGCAGCGAACTGGCTAAAGTGGTGAGCGTGATGTATGGCCCGGTGGAACAGGTTCACTGGGTAAGCGTTAAGCAGTTGGCTTATCTCGAACCGACGCTGGTGGAAACCGTGGCCTGTATGGTCGGTTCCTTTATGAAAGAAGCGCTGGATGAAACCGTGAAATCTTGCGGTGTGCCGGAAGCGGCTGCCAAGGCGATGCTGTACGGTCACATTCAAATCGCTCTGGCCGTGGCATTTCGGAGCACAAACCCGTTTTCTGATGCCTGTATGATTGCAATGGAATATGGTCGTGAGAAAATCATTAAAGAAGACTGGAAACAGATTTTTGAAGAGAAAGAGCTGGATATTGTGATTGCCCGGATGCTGAAAATCGATGCCATCAAACGCTGATAGACGTCATGTAGTGAATTGATTCAGTTGCCGTAAATAGCGCAGACTCCCCAGTTTGCGCTTCTCCCAGCCTTTGCCGATGATAACTCTTTTTCCTGCCTTTCTATGTCATGCTGTCGTTATGCCTTTATCTAGGCAATAATCATTGATTAGCGTATTTAAAGGCAGAATTTGCCAGGAGAATTGAGCCCCGGATGGAAAAGCAAACTGTCATTCAAGATAACGAACTGCTGACCGAGATAGCCGTTGCCTATTATCAGGACGAGATAACTCAGGAAGAGATTGCCAAAAAATTTGGTATCTCGCGTATCAAGGTTGGACGCCTGCTCAAGCGCGCGAAAGAAGAGGGCATCGTAGAAATCAACGTGCGCTATCATCCGGTGTTTAGTACCCGTCTTGAACAGCAAATGCTGGAGCGTTTTCCGATCAAACGCGCGTTGATTGCGCTGGATAATCTTGATGAAGACGAGCAGCGTCGTCAGGTGGCCGCGCTGGTGGCGAACTATCTTGGCTCGACGCTAAAAGATCAGTCTGTGGTCACTGTCGGGCAGGGGCGTAACGTGGCGGCGATTGCCGATCATCCCGGCAGCATGCCAGAGCGGCAGTGCAAGTTTATCTGCGGTATTGGCGGCACGCATCGTCCCGGTGATTCCATTAATGCCGACCACATCAGCCGTCGTCTGGCTAAAAAGTTTGGCGGTATCAGTGAAACACTGTATGCCCCGGCCTATGTCGAAGAGAAATCACAACGCGAAGCGTTGATGCGCAATGGCACAATTAATGAAACGCTGGACCGCGCGCGCAAGGCGGATATCGCGCTGGTGGGTATCGGCGATATGAATGAAAACAGCTACATGGTGAAACTGGGCTGGTTTACGCCACACGAAATCATTGACGCTAACCTGAATCAGGGAGTTATCGGCGACGTGGCAGGCTATGACTTTTTCAACGCTCAGGGGCAGCATGTCGATACTGTGATGAATGAGCGGGTTATTGGTCTGAGCATTGATGAGCTGCGACAAATACCCTGCGTGATTGCAATCGCTGCCGAAAACACCAAGGCGCTGGCCATTCTCGGCGCATTGCGCACGGGAGCTATCGATATTATTGCCACTACTGCGTTGAATATTCGCACTATTTTGAATATGTCGCAGTAGGCGTTGCCGTCATGGGATATGACGGCTGCTGATTAGCCTTTTTTCGCCTGCACTAGCCACTTGTCCAGCTCATTGGCGAACTGCTGACGATCGCGCTGATTCATAGTTGGCGGCCCGCCAGTTTGAACACCGCTGGCGCGCATGGTGTCCATAAAATCGCGCATATTCAGGCGTTCGCGAATAGTTTCAGTGGTGTAGCGCTCGCCGCGAGGGTTGAGCGCCATGCCGCCTTTTTCAATCACTTCGGCCGCCAGTGGGATATCGGCGGTGATCACCAAATCCCCAGTCTCCACGCGCTTAACGATTTCGTTATCTGCCACGTCAAAACCTGCCTCCACTCGCAAAGTACGCAAAAAGCGCGACGGTGGAGTTCGGATAGTCTGGTTGGCAACCAGCGTGACCATTGTGCCGGTGCGCTCTGCGGCGCGGAACAGCACCTCTTTAATCACGTTAGGACAGGCATCGGCATCAACCCAAATTTGCATTATTTGCTCTCCGCCAGCCAGTCACGAATTGGCAGAAAATCGCGGTACAGCGCGGCTTCAGGGCTATCTGGTGCCGGTTCAAAGCCGTATTCCCAACGCACTAATGGCGGCATCGACATGAGAATCGATTCTGTACGACCTCCGGTTTGCAGCCCGAACAGCGTGCCACGGTCCCATACCAGATTAAATTCAACGTAACGACCACGGCGGTAAAGCTGGAAGTCGCGCTCGCGATCGCCCCAGCTTAGCGCTTTGCGTTTTTCAACGATCGGTAGATACGCCTCGGTAAAGCCGTTACCTACCGCCTGCATAAAGGCGAAACACTGGCCGAAATCTGGAGAATTCAGGTCATCGAAGAACAGGCCGCCAATACCGCGCGCCTCGTTACGATGCTTGATATAGAAATAGTCGTCGCACCACTTTTTATATTTCGGATAAACCTCTTCACCAAACGGCTGGCAAAGGTCAGCGGCCGTCTGGTGCCAGTGGCGCGCGTCTTCTTCAAAGCCATAGTAAGGTGTCAGGTCGAAGCCGCCGCCAAACCACCACACCGGATCTTCGCCGGGTTTTTCCGCGATAAAGAAACGCACGTTGGCGTGACTGGTGGGAATATAGGGGCTAAGCGGATGAATAACCAGGGAAACACCCATGGCCTGGAAGCTGCGACCGGCCAATTCTGGGCGATGTGCAGTGGCAGAAGCGGGCAGTGTGTCGCCAGAAACGTGGGAGAAATTCACTCCGGCTTGCTCAAAAATTGCACCGCCGGTCAATACCCGACTCTGACCGCCGCCGCCTTCTTCTCTGACCCATTGGTCCTGCTTGAACTGTGCGCGGCCATCGGCGGCGGCAAGCTGTTGGCAAATACGGTCTTGAAGTGACAGCAGAAAGGCTTTTACTTGGTTGATATCAGGTAATTGATTCACGGGCTAACTCGCAGTCTTGCGGACAAATAGGGGGCTATTATAGCCATATTTGCCCGCCAGTTTGCACAGTCAGCGCGGAATTCGTTCGTGAGCGTCGAAATATGCAAAGAAATTCACGATACCCTGTGAAATAGCCCCGGCGATTTCCTGACGAAACGCTGTGGTATTCAACAGTTGCTCTTCATCATGATTGGTGATGAAAGAAGTCTCCACCAGAATCGATGGAATCGACGGTGATTTTAAGACAGCAAACGCGGCCTGCTCGGTTTGCTGGCTGTGCAGATGGTGAATCGGGCGAATTCTGTCCAGCACGTGATGGCCCAGCGTCAGGCTGTTTTTGATGGTGTCGGTCTGGACCAGATCAAACAGAACCTGTTGCAGGTAATTATTATCTTCCTGTTTGTATTTTGCTCCGGCAACCAGGTCGGCGTCGTTCTCTTTTTGCGACATATAGCGCGCCATTGCGCTGGTGGCGCCACGGTTTGAGAGAGCAAATACCGATGCGCCGCTGGCTTCCGGGCTGGTGTAACCATCGGCATGAATTGATACAAATAAATCGGCCTGATGCTGGTGAGCAATCTCAACGCGCTGATAAAGCGGGATGAAATGGTCAGAGTCACGCGTCAGTTTTACTTCAATATTTGGATGGCTGGCCAGATGCTCGCGCACATAGTTGGCGATTTCCAACACCACGTGTTTCTCTTCTGAACCCTCGTGACCAATCGCGCCTGAGTCAATGCCGCCATGGCCGGGGTCAATCATCACCAGCTTTTTGGCACCCGGTGGCTTGGGTTTAGGGGCAACTTTGGTGACGTGCTCAGTCTGCTGTGCCTGCGCGAAGCGACTGCCGAAAGCACCAAAAGCCAGGCCAAGACCGCTGAGTAACACCTGACGACGCGTAGCAGAGCGAGGAAGCGGTTGGAAATGAAGAAATTTATTAAGTGGATTTAGCATCTGTCCGCAGCCCTTTGATAAAAAGCAGAATGCCGATGTTATATAGTATCCAATCAGCATAATCGACATGAGAACTATTACTGTTTATTAACAAACTGTGCGTTTTGCCTCTTTTGCCAGTCTGATATTTTCCTGATTTTTTGCAGATTCAGACTAACTGGCATAAGGATTGCCGGTGAAAGTAAGAAAATAGCGACCATTTGGTTAAAAAAATCCCGTCTAAAGGGCAAAAGCGATGATTTTGATATTGCGTAACAAGCAGATCACGCGATAATCAATTAATAACTTATTGACAGCGGCGAAGAGTGATGGAAATTCGCGTATTTAAACAAGAAGATTTTGAAGAAGTGCTGACCCTGTGGGAGCGTTGCGACTTATTGCGCCCGTGGAACGATCCCGAGCTGGATATTGAGCGCAAGCAAAACCACGATCCCGAGCTGTTTTTAGTGGCTGAAGTGAGTGGCGTGGTGGCCGGCACAGTTATGGGCGGCTACGACGGTCATCGTGGATCGGCTTATTATCTGGGTGTGCATCCAGAATATCGCGGACGCGGCATTGCCAACGCGCTGATGAATCGCCTGGAGAAAAAGCTGATTGCGCGCGGTTGCCCAAAAATTCAGTTAATGGTCCGCGCAGAGAACGATGCCGTGATAAGCATGTATGAAAAGCTGGATTATGAAGTGATTGAAAGTATCAGTTTGGGTAAACGACTGATTGTTGATCAGGAATACTAGGATTCGCGCTCTCCTGGCCTGCTGAGGTCAGGAGAGTCAATCCGCGAGTTGTGATTAATTAATGATATTTATCTGTTTCACATCAATTTTCTCTGAATCCCAGTCTTTATCAATCTTGCCCTCGACGCGAACTTTATCCTTCGGCGTGACGTTTTGGCCCTTCCAGCGCTTGTCATCAATATCGGCAGTCAGCGTGCCGGTGGCATCGCGGAAAATATATTTATCGTCGCCAGTTCGCTTATCAATGTTACCTTCCAGCGTGACCCACTGATCGTCTTTCAGGTTTTTAACGTCTTTTACACTGCTTAAGGACGCCTTATCACCGGAGAAACCGCCTTTACTTTGAGTCTGTTCGGCGCCGGGACCCTGGAATCCTCCGCTGGTTTCTGCCAGTGCTGGAAGGGTAAAAAGCGTAATCAGGCTTGCCAGAGCTATCTTCTTCATCATAATAGTCATCCTTAATTTGAATTTTTGCGAATATCAGGCAGCCTCCCGAATGGAGAAATTTTACTGACTCGGTCAGTTATTGCTGCCTTGATGAACAGTAAAGCAGAGTGTTCTTAACCGCTTCTTAAGATGACTTAATTTAAGTTGGTTACGGCAGAAATGCCGTTCGCGCAGAGATACAATCAAAGAGTCAATGGCCTACAGGCCTAACGCGCGCTCAGTTTGAGTTTTTGATGCACTTTTTTGCATCGTTAACTATTGAATCTTTAACTATCGAGGAAGATTTTTCCAGGCTATGAATCCTGACGATTACAACAACCACGGCATGCTTCGTCTGCCGCTGTGGTTTTGGACGATATTAGTGCTACAGGCGCGTACCTGGTTATTATTTGTGATGGCCGGTGCTTCGAGGCAGCAAGGGAATGGTTTGTTGTCGTTTTTTTATCCTGATAAACACTCTTTCTGGAACGGGATTTTTCTCGGCATTCCGCCCGTCGTTATTTTTCTGCTCAGCGGCCGTCGACATCTCTGGCCAAAAATTTGGCAAATGAGTTATTGGTTATTGTTGGCGGGCATGTTCGCCACTTTTGCCTTGCAGGGGCTGGGGCTATGGCAATCGATGGAAGAACCTAATTTAATTGATATTGCCTTGGCGCTGATGGACGCGGGCGCACTGGCTTATTGGCTTTTAAGCCGCCGTTTGCGAGCCTGTTTTGATGAAGAACGTCGACTGGTTTAGAGGCTAACTTTTCAGTTCGTCACTATTTATTTTCAGTGAGTCACGATTTAAACCATAAGTTTTAACTTTTGGCGGCACTTTTTGCAGCAGATGCACTCCAACTGCCCATTAGCAACAATATTGAATGACTATCAAGGAGTGAATACCATGAATATACGCCCGCTTTTACTGGCGTTGCCTTTGCTGCTAACCGGCTGTGCAACCGTGGAAAATATGCACGCGCCAAGCTGGTCCAGTTTTAATCCTTTTAACTGGTTCAGCAGCAGCCTAAAAGTTACCGATCAGGGCGTAGGTAAACTCTCGGCCAGCACTCAGCTTAACGAAAGTGATGTTAAGGACGGCCTCGACGACGATTATCGTTTACGCAGCGGCATGTCGATGAGCGATGGCAAGTTGCGCACATTCTATCAGGCAATGAAAGATGACAAGGTCGTTATTACCGTTTCTGGCGAGCCTAAAGCCTTTGTAGACCGCATTGAAGTGTCTGATCCGAAAGTTGAAAGCCAGTGGGGCGTCAAAATTGGCACGCCGTTTAGCTCACTGTATACCAAAGCCTTTGATTCTTGTCAGAAAGGGCAGGGCGATGACGAGCAGAATATTGAGTGTAAAGCGCCGAACAGCCAGCACGTCAGCTATATTTTCACCGGTGCCTGGGATGGTCCAGACCAGTTGATGCCGTCTGATGACACCCTGAAAAGCTGGAAAGTCAGCAAGATTATCTGGCACGCCTCAAACAACTAATCCACGCATCAACTATTTACTCGCCATCTTTGGCACTCCTGCTGCATGATGAGGCTCGTCTCTGGGCCTCATTTCTTTAACTCATCTCTTACACTGTTTGCTTTGCAATCTTAAACTCACTCCTCAAAACGCCTTACTTTAAAATCTTTAAAACTCAAACTTCGCCCCCGTTTCCTCGCATTCAGCAGTGCTTATAGCTTTTGATGCTTGTAAATCACCAAATGATATATAAAACCCTTACTACTCCTGAGTCAGTTATAAATACACTATAGATCTATAGCTGTTTCTAATTAGGGCAGAGAATGAAGAACACCGCGGTTAAGAATAAAACCCTCAAGGGTGCACTTGCCTTGCTGCTGATTGCCGGCGGCGTTGTCTCAGCCTCTGCGACTGAACTGCTTAATAGCTCTTATGACGTCTCGCGCGAACTGTTTGCGGCATTAAATCCGCCGTTTGAGAAACAGTGGGCAGAGCAGAATAACGGCGACAAGCTTGAGATAAAGCAGTCTCACGGCGGTTCTTCGAAACAGGCACTGGCTATTTTGCAGGGTCTCAAGGCCGATGTTGTGACCTATAATCAGGTAACGGATGTACAAATTTTGCACGATCGCGGTGACCTGATCCCCGCTAACTGGCAGAGCCGTTTGCCGAACAACAGCTCGCCATTTTATTCGACCATGGCGTTTCTGGTGCGTAAGGGAAACCCGAAAAACATTCATACCTGGGATGACCTGACACGCAGCGACGTCAAACTGGTATTCCCAAGCCCTAAAACCTCTGGCAATGGCCGTTATACCTATCTCGGTGCCTGGGGCGCGTTCAATATTGAAGATGGCAATAATCAGGCCGAAACCCGCAAAAAAATGGCGCAGCTGATCAACAACGTTGAAGTCTTTGATATCGGCGGTCGCGGTGCAACCACGACGTTTGTTGATCGTGGTTTAGGCGATGTGCTCATCAGTTTTGAATCTGAAGTAAATAATATTCGTAAACAGTACGGTGCTGATAAATATGAAGTTATCGTACCGCCGGTTGATATTTTAGCGGAATTCCCGGTGGCCTGGGTCGACAAGAATGTCGAGAAGAATGGCACCGAGAAGGCGGCTAAAGCCTATCTGAACTATCTGTGGAGTCCGCAGGCGCAGAAGATTATTACGAGCTTCTATTACCGCGTTTATGACCAGAAGGTGATGGCGCAGGACAAGGCTCAGTTCCCGGCGACCAGGCTGTTTAAAGTAGAAGACCAATTTGGAGGATGGCCAGAAGTGATGAAAACGCATTTCAACACCGGCGGTGAGCTGGATAAATTGATAGCGCAGGGACACCAGTAATGTTGTTGTCTACTAAACGCGTATTACCGGGCTTCACGCTAAGTCTGGGAAGCAGCCTGCTGTTTGTTTGCCTGGTATTATTGCTGCCTCTGAGCGCGCTGATTATTCAGCTTTCGCACATGACATTGGCACAGTATTGGGCCGTGGTGACCGATCCTCAGGTAGTGGCAGCTTATAAAGTGACGCTGCTGTCGGCGGCCGTCGCCAGTATTTTTAACGCCTTTTTTGGCATGCTAATGGCCTGGATACTGACTCGCTACGAATTCCCCGGCAAGACGATTCTCGACGGCCTGATGGATTTGCCTTTTGCGCTGCCGACTGCGGTCGCGGGCCTGACGCTGGCGGGACTGTTCTCCGTTAACGGTTTCTACGGCCATTGGCTGGCGCAGTTTGATATCAAAGTTGCCTATACCTGGCTGGGTATTTCTGTGGCGATGGCGTTCACGAGTATTCCGTTTGTGGTGCGTACCGTACAACCGGTGCTGGAAGAGTTGGGGCCAGAATACGAAGAAGCCGCCGAGACGCTGGGTGCTTCGCGCTGGCAGAGTTTCCGTCGCGTAGTGTTGCCAGAACTGTTGCCTTCGCTGCTGGCTGGCACGGCTCTGTCATTTACCCGCAGTCTGGGCGAGTTTGGCGCGGTTATTTTTATCGCCGGTAACATTGCCTGGAAGACGGAAGTCACCTCGTTGATGATTTTTGTTCGCCTGCAACAGTTTGACTATGCTGCGGCCAGCGCTATTGCTTCGGTGATTTTGGCTGCCTCGCTTATCCTGCTGTTCGCTATTAACACCATGCAGAGCCGCTATGGCCGTCGTCTGGGAGGTGCATAATGTCGCAACTGACTCAGGTTGAGCATGTCGAAAAGCGTCGCATTGACTGGCTGAAATGGTCACTTATCGCTATCGGTACGCTGATTTGCGTGGGGCTGTTAGTCGTCCCGATGATCACCATTTTTGTGCTGGCGCTGTCGGACGGCATTGCGGCGGTAGGCAAGAATCTCGCGGACCCCGATATGCTGCACGCTATCTGGCTGACCGCGCTGATGGCGCTGATTACCGTGCCGGTGAATCTGATTTTTGGCACGCTGCTGGCCTGGCTGGTGGCGCGCTTTAATTTCCCCGGGCGTCAGCTGTTACTGACCCTGATTGATATTCCTTTTGCCGTTTCGCCGGTCGTTGCCGGTCTACTTTATTTGCTGTTTTATGGCAGCAATGGCCCGCTGGGTGGCTGGCTGGACGCGCATAACATTCAGTTTATGTTTGCCTGGCCGGGTATGGTGATGGTCACCATATTTGTGACCTGTCCGTTTGTTATTCGTGAACTGGTGCCGGTGATGCTGAGTCAGGGCAGCCAGGAAGACGAGGCGGCGGTGCTGCTGGGCGCATCAGGCTGGCAGATGTTCCGTCGTGTAACATTGCCTAATATTCGCTGGGCGCTGTTGTACGGCGTGGTATTGACCAATGCGCGCGCTATCGGTGAATTTGGTGCAGTGTCGGTGGTTTCCGGTGCGATCCGCGGGGAAACTTACACGCTGCCATTACAGGTTGAATTAATGAATCAGGATTATAACGTTGCAGGCTCGTTTACCGCCGCCGCGCTGCTGACTCTGATTGCAATAGTGACACTATTTCTGAAAAGCGGTTTGCAATGGCGTTTAGCCCGTAGCAACGACCGTCTTGAGCGGGAGGGAAACAATGAGCATTGAAATTAACGGTATCAATAAATTTTTTGGTCGCACTAAGGTGCTGAATGATATCTCGCTCGATATTCCTTCTGGCCAGATGGTTGCGCTGCTGGGTCCTTCCGGCTCGGGCAAGACCACACTGCTGCGTATTATTGCCGGTTTGGAAAGTCAAAGTTCCGGGTTGCTGAGCTTCCACGGTAAAGATGTGACGCGCCTGCATGCTCGCGATCGTCAGGTCGGATTTGTGTTCCAGCACTATGCGCTGTTCCGCCATATGACCGTGTTCGATAACATCGCTTTTGGCTTAACGGTATTGCCACGCCGTGAGCGCCCAAATGCGGCCGCTATCAAACAGAAAGTCACCAAACTGCTGGAAATGGTGCAGCTTAGCCATCTTGGGAATCGTTTCCCGGCCCAGCTTTCCGGTGGTCAAAAGCAGCGTGTTGCTCTGGCGCGTGCGCTGGCGGTCGAGCCGCAGATTTTACTGCTGGATGAACCGTTTGGCGCGCTGGATGCTCAGGTGCGTAAAGAGCTGCGTCGCTGGCTGCGTCAGTTGCATGAAGAGATAAAATTTACCAGCGTATTTGTGACCCACGATCAGGAAGAGGCAATGGAAGTAGCCGACCGCGTGGTGGTTATGAGTCAGGGTAATATTGAACAAGTTGGCACGCCGATTGAAATCTGGCGTGAGCCGGCGACCCGTTTCGTTCTTGAATTTATGGGCGAAGTTAACCGGATTGGTGGTGAGATCCGCGGTTCTCAGCTGTACGTAGGTCAGCATCATTGGCCGTTGGCAATTGCGCCACTGCATCAGGGCTCGGTCGATTTGTTCCTGCATCCGTGGGAAATGGAAATCACCGCGCAGAGTACGACGCGTTGTCCGTTGCCGGTACAGGTTCTGGAAGTCAGCCCGCGTGGTCACTTCTGGCAGCTGACCGTACAGCCACAGGGCTGGCACGACGAGCCGATTTCCGTGGTATTGAATAACGTTGAAGATAACCGTGCGCCTCAGCGTGGTGACCGTTACTTTGTTGGCGGTCTTAATGCGCGTCTGTATGCAGGCAATCAACAGTTACAATCCGTTGCTCTCGCAAAGACGGCCTAATAGTTTTAAAATCCTTCAATATTAATTAATATGATTAAAAAAAGGGCGGTGTAATCCGCCCTTTTTATCGTCTTATACTCATTTATTCATTTTAGTGCGGTATTTATACCCAACTGAAATAAGGCAGCGACAGTGAGCACGCTCGAACAATTTATCGGTAATACGCCTCTGGTGCGTTTACAACGCCTGTCAAAGGATCTTGATAGCGAAATTTGGGTCAAACTGGAAGGCAACAATCCGGCAGGATCGGTAAAGGATCGTGCGGCGTTTTTCATGATTGATCAGGCTGAAAAGCGTGGGGAGATCCGCCCTGGCGATACGCTTATCGAGGCTACCAGTGGCAATACCGGTATTGCACTGGCGATGATTGCTGCACTTAAGGGCTACAGGCTCAAGCTGCTGATGCCCGAAAACATGAGCATGGAGCGTCAGGCGGCGATGCGGGCCTATGGCGCAGAACTGCTGCTGGTCAGCAAGGCTCAGGGCATGGAAGGAGCGCGAGATCTGGCGCGCGAAATGGAGAGCCGTGGTGAGGGCAAGGTGCTGGATCAGTTCAATAATCCTGATAACTCTCTGGCGCATTTCACGACCACCGGTCCCGAAATTTGGCAGCAGACGGCCGGGCGTATTACCCATTTTGTTTCCAGCATGGGCACTACAGGGACGATTACTGGCGTAAGCCGTTTCTTGAAAACGCAACGTGAAGACGTGCGCATTATTGGTTTGCAGCCTCAAGAGGGCAGCAGCATTCCGGGTATCCGTCGCTGGCCTGCCGCCTATCTGCCAGGCATTTTCCGCCCGGAGTTGGTCGATGAAGTCATTGACATGGCGCAGGATGAAGCAGAAAACACGATGCGTTTACTAGCCCGTCAGGAAGGTATTTTCTGTGGCGTGAGTTCAGGCGGAGCGGTTGCGGGCGCGTTGAGAATCGCGAAAAATAATCCTGGTTCAGTGATTGTCGCAATTATCTGCGATCGCGGTGACCGCTATCTTTCCACCGGCGTCTTTGATTAACAGGCCAATTTTACCGGGTCAATAACCTGGCTTTTCGTCATTAAGGCAGCTCAAAGGTAAAAATAGAGTAAATGCTGCTGCGAGGTTGACGGATAGGGGTAAAAATAGGCGAAATTTGTAAGGCGGAAAAAAATAATGAAAATTCTACTGGTTGATGACGATCTTGAACTGGGCACCATGCTTTGCGAATACCTGATTGCCGAGGGCTTCGACGCTTCTCTGGTTCTCAACGGCAAGGCGGGTGTCGAAGGCGCAATGTCTGGCGGATACAACGCCATGATCCTGGATATCATGCTGCCGGATATGAGCGGCATCGATGTGCTGCGTCAGGTGCGCAAAAACAGCCGTTTACCTATCATCATGCTGACGGCAAAAGGCGACAATATCGACCGCGTTATTGGCCTGGAAATGGGTGCCGATGACTATATGCCAAAACCGTGTTATCCGCGCGAGCTGGTAGCGCGTCTGCGTGCTGTACTGCGCCGCGTTGAAGAGCAGCAGGATACGCATTCTGACTCCTCCAGCATTATCTATGGCGATTTGACATTGAATCCGGCAACCCGCAGCAGCGAATGGCGAGGCGTGCCGTTTGACCTCACCGCATCTGAATTCAATCTGCTCGAGCTTTTACTGCGTTCACCGGAGCGCGTGGTGTCCAAAGACGAGCTGTCCGATAAAGGCCTTGGCCGACCACGTGAAGCCTACGATCGTAGTATTGACGTTCACATCAGTAATATTCGTCAGAAACTGGCTTCGCTGAATGGCGGAGAAGGGATGACCATCGAAACGGTGCGAAGCATTGGCTATAGAATCCGATAAACGCCTGCGCGGCAGGCTTTTTGGGAAGATATTGCTGGCTTACTGGGTCACCTTTGTCATCATGACCCAGCTGCTATGGGCAGTATTTGCGCTTTATTATCATCATGAACCGCCTGAAAACGGTATCGCGCGACGTTTTGTCAAACTGCAAATCACTTCGGCAGTGTCCACTTTGCATACCGGTGGCTTGCCCGCGTTGAATGCGATGATTGCCGACTGGCCTGACGACGATCGGCGATTATTCACCTTAGAACCCTCGATGATCCCTATTAAGGGGCAAAGTCTTGACGATCTCGAGCCGGGCAAATCGCCAGATGAAATTGTCGAATTTGTTCAGGCACCTAACGGGCAGGGTTACCGTCTGCACTATAACGTTCAGGGGCTGATGAACGAATATCGGCCTAAAAGAGAAAATCACGTATTTAACATGCCGCCTCCTTTCTTATGGATTGGTGGTATCGGTGGTCTGCTTTTCAGTGCCATGATGGCCTGGAACCTGACCCGTCCGATGTTGCAGATGCGCAGGGCATTTGGCCGCGTGTCACAGGGTGATTTATCTGTACGACTGTTTGCTATTATGGGCAAGCGTCACGACGAACTTTCCGAGGTGGCTCGCGACTTTGACTCGATGGCCGAGCGTTTACAGGTGTTGGTTAAAGCGCGTGAAGAACTGCTGCATGACGTTTCTCACGAACTGAGATCGCCGCTGGCAAGGCTCCAGCTGGCTATTGGTTTGGCACGGCAGAATCCTATCAATGTCGAAACCTCTCTCAAACGTATCGAGCATGAGGCGGGGCGTCTTGACAAGATGATTGGCGAGCTGCTGGCGCTTTCACGCACCGAGCATAGCAACATGCCAGATGAGGAGTATTTCGACCTCTTTGGGCTGGTAGAGGCGGTAGTCAATGACGCGCGCTATGAGGCTCAGCTGCCGGGTGTTGAAATCGCCCTGAACTGCAACGAGACTGATGAAGACTATACGGTGAAAGGCAATGCTGAGCTGATGCGCCGGGCGATTGATAACGTCGTGCGTAATGCGTTGCGCTTCTCGGCTCGTGGTCAAACGGTGAAAGTTTCTTTAGGCGTGAAAGAAGATTATTTGTGCGTTGAAGTGGCCGATCAGGGGCCGGGCGTGGAAGAAGACAAGCTATCGAGCATTTTTGATCCGTTTGTTCGGGTGATGTCGCCGCTATCTGGCAAGGGCTATGGCCTGGGGCTGGCGATTACGAAGAAAGTGATGATAGCGCATCAGGGTAAAATTGAAGCGCGTAACGGCTCTCCCAGAGGCCTTGTTATCGATCTCAAGGTTCCGCACTGGAAAATTCTTGCCTGAGGCTGTTATTCAGAAACGTTATAGAAAGATTTTGAAAGGCAATAGACAAAAAAAACGGCGCATTCAGCGCCGTTTTTCATTAGAAACGAGATTACTTTTTGATGCGAATAATCGGGGTTTCGCCCACGACTACGGTACCAGAAAGCTTAATCAGTTCCTTAATTTCATCCATGTTAGAGATAACAACCGGAGTCAGGGTCGACTTGGCTTTCTCTTCCAGCAGGGCCAAATCAAACTCGATAATCAAATCGCCTTTCTTAACGCGCTGCCCTTCCTCGGCAATACGCTTGAAACCTTCACCTTTCAGCTCGACGGTGTCGATACCGAAGTGGACAAACAGCTCGATGCCGCTGTCGGATTCGATTGAGAAAGCATGGTTAGTTTCAAAGATTTTACCGATGGTACCATCAACAGGCGCGACGATTTTGTTTCCAGCCGGTTTGATGGCAATACCATCACCCACGATCTTTTCAGCAAAAACAACATCAGGCACGTCTTCAATATTGACAATTTCACCAGACAGCGGCGCAACAATTTCAATTATGCCAACTTCTTTCTTATCATCAGAAACCAATGATTTTAATTTATCGAACAAACCCATGATCTTCTCCTAAGCATTAATTTGGGCAGCTTTCCAGCGACGCGCAATTAGCAGAGTGTCTTTTCTTCAATGAACTTGTTCACCAAATTCATCAACTCTTGCGCCGTAGGTTGGGCCAGAGCCTCTTCTGCGAGCGCTTTCACATCTTCGAAGTTTGTATTACGAATAATTTTCTTGATGCGTGGGATCGAGATTGCGCTCATGCTGAACTCATCTAAACCCATGCCCAATAGGAGAAGTGTAGCACGTTCGTCACCTGCTAGCTCTCCACACATGCCAGTCCATTTTCCAGCGGCATGCGATGCATCAATAACTTGCTTGATAAGCGAAAGCACTGACGGGGACATCGGATTATAAAGATGAGAAATCAATTCATTACCGCGATCTACTGCCAGAGTATACTGGGTAAGGTCATTTGTCCCAATACTGAAGAAATCGACTTCTTTTGCCAGATGATGAGCAATTACCGCAGCCGCAGGTGTTTCCACCATCACGCCCACTTCAATTGACTCGTCGAAGGCTTTGCTTTCTTGACGCAGCTGACCTTTGAGTAATTCCAGCTCGCCGTTCAACTCGCGCACTTCCTCAACGGAAATTACCATTGGGAACATGATACGCAGTTTACCGAAAGCGGAAGCACGCAAAATTGCACGCAGCTGATCGTGCAGAATTTCTTTACGATCCAGGCAGATGCGGATTGCGCGCCAGCCCAGGAACGGGTTTTCTTCTTTCGGCAGGTTCATGTACGGCAGCTCTTTGTCACCGCCGATATCCATGGTACGAACAATCACCGCCTGTGAGCCCATCGCTTCTGCAACGGCTTTATAGGCATGAAACTGTTCTTCTTCTGTCGGCAAGCTCTCGCGGTCCATAAACAGGAATTCGGTACGATAAAGGCCTACACCTTCCGCGCCGTTACGCTCGGCACCTGCGATATCACGCACGGTACCGATGTTAGCGCAGACTTCAACCTGATGTCCGTCCAGCGTAATTGCCGGCAAGTCTTTCAGCTTGGCTAATTCGTCTTTTTCGCTAATGTACTGATGTTGGTCAGCTTTCAGCTCTTCAATAACTTCATGCGTCGGGTTGACGTAGATTTTATTGTTAACCGCATCGAGGATCAGGTAGTCGCCATTCTTGACCTGTTTGGTCACGTCGCTGGTACCAACAATTGCTGGCAGCTCCAAAGAACGCGCCATAATCGAGGTGTGCGAAGTCCGTCCGCCGAGATCAGTGATGAAGCCCAGCACCTTGTTCAGATTCAGCTGCGCGGTTTCTGAAGGGGTCAGGTCGGTAGCGACCAGGATAACTTCATCCTGAATGCTGCCGAGGTCAATAATTGGCATGCCGAGGATGTTTCTCAGCAGTCGTTTACCGATGTCACGCACGTCTGCCGCGCGCTCTTTCAGGTATTCATCATCGAGCTCTTCCAGCGCCTTGGCCTGGCCTTCAATGACGGAGTAAGCAGCAGCGTCAGCAGTGGATTTGTCATCTTTGATGAGGGCTATGATTTCTTGTTCTAGCTCTTCGTCTTCCAACAACATGATGTGGCCTTCGAAGATGGCTTCTTTCTCTTCACCGAAGGTCTCACCGGCTTTGGTCTTGATCGTTTCAAGCTGTGCAGAGGCTTTTGCACGGCCAGACAGAAAACGTTCAACTTCCTGATCGACATTATCAGGAGCGATTTTTTTCCGGTCGATGACAATTTCATCTTCCTTCAGCAATAATGCCTTGCCGAAAGCAATACCGGGAGATACTAAAATGCCTGAAATCATAACCCTACCTTACTGTTGACTGGTGTTAACTCTTTTAGAGACTGTTCAGGACATTCGTACAGGGTATAAATTATGGGTTTGGAAAAGTAAAAACGTCCTGTTAACTATCCCTCTGACCAAGCTTCTTATTCGAGCTCTGCCATCAGTTTTACCAAGTGTTCGACGGCTTTTTGCTCGTCTTCGCCTTCAGCGGAAAGGGTAACAACAGTACCCTGAGTCAGACCCAAAGTTTGTAGTTTAAACAGGCTTTTAGCGCTGGCACTTTTTCCATTAGAGGTCACGGTAATGTCTGAAGTGAAACCTTTTGCTTCTTTCACAAATTGTGCCGCAGGACGAGTGTGCAGGCCATTTGGAGCAGTAATAGTAACTTCTTGCTGGAACATTGATGTTTCCCCAACTTAATTTAAGTGTTGTGGAGCTAAAGCTTAGCGTATAGACCTCGCTTTAGCCTGTGAGATTAGAGCCTGAATATCATTCAGGATTAAACTCCGATGCAACTGAAAAAGTAAAAATTCGCATGAAGTGATCAATCTTTTGATCTGATGCCAAATCTTTTCTGATTCGTTTCCATTATGCCGCTATTTACCTTGCTGTAACAAATGAGTAAATCGATTCAGCTGAAGCAATTGTCACGGTGATTAATTTTATGCATCGAAATAATTGATGGGTTAAATACTAAACCTGGCAGGTAAAATCAATCATGATCTGCACTAAACTTTGATGCAGACCACAAAAAAGCACCTATATAGGTGCTTTTTTGTTCGCCTGAGACGAGGAAGGAATTATTGTTGCAATTCTTTTTCTGTAAACAAATCTGCAAACAATGCGGTGCTCAAGTAACGCTCACCAGAAGAAGGCAAGATAACTACAATGGTTTTGTCAGCGTATGCAGGGTCTTCCTGAAGCTTAACCGCTGCTGCAACCGCAGCACCTGAAGAGATACCGGCAAGAATGCCTTCTTCTTCCATCAGGCGACGCGCGTAGTCGATTGATTCATCGTTGGTTATCAGTGAAACGTGGTCGATCAGTTCTAAATCTAGGTTGCCTGGAATGAAGCCAGCGCCGATGCCCTGAATCTTGTGTGGGCCAGGCTTAACTTCTTCGCCAGCCAGAGTCTGAGTGATTACCGGAGAATCCGTTGGCTCAACCGCAATCAGCTGCACGCTGCTTTTTTTGCTTTTCAGATAACGGCCAGTACCAGTGATGGTACCGCCAGTGCCCACGCCCGCGATCAACACGTCAACAGCACCATCGGTATCTTCCCAGATTTCAGGACCAGTGGTTCTCTCGTGGATTGCCGGGTTGGCAGGGTTGCTGAACTGCTGCAGGATGAGATAGCGATTAGGATCGCTGGCCTGAATTTCTTCCGCTTTAGCGATAGCACCTTTCATGCCTTTCGCGCCTTCGGTCAGCACCAGGTTGGCACCCAGAGCTTTAAGCAGTTTACGACGCTCCACGCTCATGGTTTCAGGCATGGTCAGGGTCAGTTTATAACCGCGTGCGGCAGCAACATAAGCCAGTGCAATACCCGTGTTGCCGCTAGTTGGTTCAACCAATTCGATATCTTTGGTCAGAATGCCGCTTTTCTCGGCTTCCCAAATCATATTTGCGCCAATACGGTCTTTAACACTGAAGCTTGGGTTACGTGACTCGACTTTAGCCAGAATGCGGCCATTGCCAATACGATTCAGACGAACCAGCGGCGTATGGCCGATTGTTAATGAATTGTCATCATAGATCTTGCTCATAGCCTTTCCTACCTTGTGTCGAATTCTTTTGAGGATAATTTTATGAAATTAAGAGGAAAACGTAAAAAGCATACTTGAACGTCTTTCCTAGTGAAGTAAAGAATTAGTATATGATATGTGAATAAGAAATAAGTTTTGATTCTAGTACAAAACGCTTAGCGATTACTTTTATCGGATAAATGAACGTTGCGATAACGGTCGACCCACATCGCGGTAGCACCACAAACGGCCACAGGCAATATCAACAAATTAAGCACCGGTACCAGGGTAAACAGGCTTACCAGCGAACCAAACTGCAAGTTGTCGACCTTATGACGGCCCATCGAGCGGCGCATATCGGCAAAGCTGACTTTGTGGTTATCGAAAGGGTAATCGCAATACTGAATTGAAAGCATCCAGGCACTAAAGAAGAACCAGAGCACGGGAACCAGAGTTTGCCCGACGCCGGGAATAAAATGCAGGATCAGCAATAATATCGCGCGGGGAATGTAATAGCCGAGCTTTTGCATCTCACGTTTCATAATGCGCGGCAGGTCTTTCATAATGCCCCAGATACCGGCATCGGGGATGGCTTTACCCGTGAGCCTTGCCTCGAGTTGTTCAGCCAGCAGCCCGCTAAACGGCGCGGCAATCAGGTTGGCTATCGTGCTGAAAAAGAAGCTGAACACCAGCAGCACGGATATCACGGCAATCGGCCAGATTAAGTAATCCAGCCAGCGCAGCCAGGTCGGAACGTGACTCATCAACGCGGGGATCCAATGGCCCATCTTGGCAAACAGCCATAAAAATGCGCCGCCCATCAGCAAAACATTCACCAGCAGCGGGATCACCACAAAACGGCGGATGCCCGGCAGAGAGATTAACTTCCATCCCTGGCTAAAATAATGTACTCCGTTGACTTCAGATGACGACATAAAAGAAATTTTCTCTCTCAATTGAATAGGCTGGGCTATCATATCGATATGATTTTGCACTGACTAGGCGCTTGTTGGATGAAAAGTGTGCAAAAAGAATGCAACAATCATGTTTATTAGCATAAAACAGTGTCCAGACTTGCACTTATCAACTCAGCCAAATAGAGTTAGATAGGTGAAATGTTTGCCGCGTTGGCAATGAATTATTACCCAAAAGCATTCGAGAGGCAGATAGCGGCTATCGAGCGAACTCCTGGCAACTTGGCTCATTAAGTTATTCAGGTAAGTGAGTGAACCCGACATCTGATATTTCGAAGGATGATGGATAAAGAACAACAGAGATAGCAATGATGCAGGACTTGCGTCTGATATTAATCGTTGTTGGTGCGATCGCCATAATAGCGTTGTTATTGCACGGTTTGTGGACCAGCCGTAAAGAACGCTCTTCGCTTTTTCGCGATCGTCCAGCTAAACGAGTGAAAAAAGAACGAGAGCAATCCCCGAGCGAAGATTTCGTTGATGGGGTGGGACAAGTGCGCGTAAGTGCAACCCATCATCATGACGAGCCGTCGATGGGAAGCTATGACGAAGCTGAAAATTTTGCCCCGATGCACGCAGAACCCAAGCGCGCACCGCAGGCACCTGTGCAGCCTCAGCCCTCGCAGCATCAACCGGCACAACCGCAATCTGTACAGCAGCAGCCGGTTCAACATGCGCCACAGCCACGACCAGTGCCTCCACAAGCGCCGGTTCAGCAGCCGCTGCATGATGATCCTTTGCTTAGCGGATACTCTGCTGCCGAGCCGGTTCATGCACCGCATCACGAAACGCCGGCCGAGCCAGTTGCTCAGTCTGCCCGTGAGCACAATGCGCCTGTGCCGCCAGCTGAAATTCATGCTGACGCTGCACCTGCTGCCCGCGCCGAGCCTCAGCCTTTTGCACCTGCCGAGCCAGAGCCCGAGCCGGTAAGAGAGAAACTGAAAGAAACAGTTCTGGTGCTGCACGTTGCTGCACATCAGGGTGGAATGATAGGCGGTGAAGTTCTGCTGCAAAGCGTTCTGCAAGCCGGTTTCCAGTTCGGTGCAATGAACATTTTCCATCGTCATGTCAGTCCTGCCGGCAGCGGTCCTGTGCTGTTCAGCCTGGCTAACATGGTGAAACCTGGCTCATTCGACCCTGAGAATATGTCCGATTTCTCAACGCCGGGCATTACGCTGTTTATGATGGTGCCTTGCTTCGGCGATGCTCATCAGAATTTCAAACTGTTGCTCCAGTCTGCTCAGCGTATTGCTGACGACGTTGGTGCAGTCGTGTGGGATGACGAGCGTCGAATGATCACGCCGCAGAAGCTTGAGTCCTATAAAGCACGTATTCGTGAAGTACTGGAAGCTACCGCCTAGTTCTTCGTTCACGAAGCAGTATGCGTTACAATCTGCCAAACTTCTTACTAACCCCCGCCTGCCGGGGGTTTTTTGTCTTAAGATGGTGAGCTATGGCTACAATCCAACAACAAATTAATGACCTGCGCACCCAGCTGCGCCACCATGAATACCAGTATCACGTCTTGGACACTCCTGAAGTGCCAGACGCAGAATATGACCGGCTGATGCGCGAGCTGCGCAAATTTGAAGAAGAAAATCCCGAGCTTGTCACCCCTGATTCTCCGACTCAGCGCGTCGGCGCGGCACCTCTTTCGGCGTTTGATCAAGTTCGTCATCAGGTTCCGATGCTTTCCCTGGATAACGTATTTGATGAAGAAAGCTTCCTGGCTTTCTACAAGCGCGTTAAAGATCGTCTAAAAGTTTCCACTGAGCTGACTTTCTGCTGTGAGCTAAAGCTTGACGGACTGGCGGTCAGCCTGCTGTATGAAAACGGTGAGTTGGTGCAGGCCGCAACGCGTGGTGACGGCACTACCGGTGAGAATATCACCATGAACGTGCGAACTATTCGCGCGATCCCGCTGCGTCTGACCGGCGACAATATCCCTGCCAGGCTCGAAGTGCGCGGCGAAGTTTTCATGCCGCAGCCGGGCTTTGAAGCGCTTAACGAAGAGGCACGACGTACCGGTGGCAAAGTGTTTGCCAATCCGCGTAATGCCGCGGCAGGTTCACTGCGCCAGCTCGATCCGCGCATAACGGCCAAACGCCCTCTGACCTTTTTCTGCTATGGCGTAGGCGCGCTGGAAGGCGGCACGTTGCCAGCCAGCCATCTACAACGTTTACTTCAGTTCAAGGACTGGGGATTGCCGGTCAGCGATCGCGTCAAGCTCTGCACGGGCAGCAGTGAAGTGCTGGCGTTTTATCGTCAGGTTGAGCAAGACCGCCCGCAGCTCGGCTTTGATATCGACGGCGTGGTGATAAAAATTGACTCGCTTGAAACCCAGGAAACGCTGGGCTTTGTTGCGCGCGCGCCGCGTTGGGCAACGGCGTTTAAATTCCCGGCGCAGGAGCAAATCACTCAGGTAAAAGATGTTGAGTTTCAGGTCGGGCGCACCGGAGCAATTACGCCGGTAGCGCGTCTTGAGCCGGTGCTGGTGGCAGGTGTAATGGTCAGTAATGCGACATTGCATAACGCCGATGAAATTGAGCGTTTGGGTCTGCGGATTGGCGATACGGTGGTGGTTCGCCGCGCCGGTGACGTTATTCCTCAAGTGGTTGGCGTGATTGAAGACCAACGCCCTGAAAACGCTCGTGAAGTGGTGTTCCCGACTCATTGTCCAGTGTGTAATTCCGACGTTGAGCGAGTTGAGGGCGAGGCCGTGGCGCGTTGTACCGGCGGACTGTTCTGCGGCGCACAGCGTAAAGAGGCACTTAAGCATTTTGTCTCCCGTCGCGCGCTGGACGTTGACGGCATGGGCGATAAAATTATCGACCAGTTGGTGGAGAAAGAGTACGTCAAGAACCCAGCCGACCTGTTCCGTTTAAGCGCTGGAATAATGACCGGGCTAGACAGGATGGGGCCTAAATCGGCGCAAAATCTCACTGCTGCTTTGGAGAAATCCAGAGAAACGACTTTTGCACGCTTCCTCTATGCGCTGGGTATCC
This sequence comes from uncultured Gammaproteobacteria bacterium, assembly GCA_963747655.1. Classification (GTDB taxonomy): domain Bacteria; phylum Pseudomonadota; class Gammaproteobacteria; order Enterobacterales; family Enterobacteriaceae; genus Rouxiella. The sequence goes on from CAVVFS010000004.1 coordinate 316,180, forward strand.
GCGAAGTTGGCGAAGCGACGGCGGCGAATCTGGCAGCACATTACCGCACCCTTGACGCGCTGCGGGCTGCGGACGTCGAATCGTTGAAACAGGTGCAAGACGTCGGTGATGTAGTGGCTAAACACGTGGTTAACTTTTTGGGTGAAGATCACAACAAAGAGGTGATCGACGATCTGCTTAACTTCGTGAGCTGGCCTGCACCACAGGTTATTGTCGCCGAAGAAATTGATAGCCCGTTTGCCGGTAAAGTGCTGGTACTGACGGGTTCGCTGTCGATTTTGTCGCGCGATGAGGCAAAAGATCGACTGACCGCGCTGGGTGCAAAAGTCACTGGCAGCGTATCGAAGAAAACCGATATGGTGATTGCTGGCGAAGCCGCCGGTTCTAAGCTTGCCAAGGCGCAGGAACTGGGAATTCCGGTAATCGACGAAGAAGAAATGATCCGCCTGTTAGGTGATCCCTTGGGTAATTGAAGCCTCAGCGGCGTCAGCTTGCTACAACTTCAGTGACTTTGGGTAGTAATGGGAGCTACTTATGGAAAAAGAGAATCTAATCGAAATCGCTAACACCGTGATGCCGTTCGGCAAATATCAGGGCAGGGTACTAATCGACTTGCCAGAGGAATATTTGCTGTGGTTTGCTCGCAAGGGAGAATTCCCTGAGGGCAAACTTGGCATGCTGATGGAAATGGCGCTGGCGATAAAAATCGAAGGATTACAGGATTTGCTGACTCCACTAAGGCGCAGCGGGCATAATCCGCACAGCGAGTAAATCTTACTGCTGATTAAAAAGTATTTATTCTAAAAAGCCGATCACTGAGTGGATCGGCTTTTTCATTTTAAAGTTTTAAGAAATAAACAAGCTGAAAATCGCCTGAAACCCTTTAAGCACTTTCATAAAAATGAGTCCTGACTCGGAAGATTCATCTTTAGAATTTTAAGAGTTTTAATTTGATTAAGAACTGGTTGAAGACGGGAGGGTATGAGATTACTGTCCTGAGCAAGGAGTAAGTCTTTATATAAAGAAAATATGAATAAGCTATTAATCGATAGGGTAAGTAAAGTATGGATATTTCATTTGCGCGCTGGATCCCCCCAGATTCATTGGCAGGAATCTATTACTTAATAAATATTGATAAAGGCAGGGGGTTGCAGTGCAAGTTTTTATTTGAAGTAGTAAAACTTTCAGAGGAATATCATCCAATATTTTATAACCAATATGACTCGATAGTGGTTGAAAACAAATTTCTCACTGCCAATTTTTTCGATTTTAAGAACTTTGCTCAGACTAATGTTTACAAGCCTATAGAGGGAATGGGCTTTACCTTTATAGAGTTAAAGCAATTTGTAGAAGAAGGATTAACGGAGTGTATCCTGGATTTTATAAATTTTAATAAATATAAAATCATTGTACTCATTCCAACGCGTCGAGGACTTTCAAAGCTTTATGGGAAGATTATCCGTGAATGCGAACAAGAAATAGGCTACATTTATAATGACTTCTATGAGGAGCAAAATATTTATGTCATCGAATCGTAAATTGACACGCGCGCCAGCCGTCATAAACAATGGTTACACACTCGAAGATATTATGCGTATCAATACTCAATATAAAATTGAGCGTGTTAAGGTTTTAGCCAAGATGATTAATGATGCTGGAGGTATTACGGCTTTTGTTAGTGTGCCTATAACGCCAAAGCTTAAAAAGAATCTCTACAAACTTACCCAGAGCTGAGAATTACACATTGTTTTTATTATCTATTCACATTATTAAATTAATTAAAAAAGCCGATCACTGAGTGGATCGGCTTTTTCATTTTAAATCTAACTGTTAATTTAATTTAGCCTGCACTTTCGCACTACTTTCTTCCTGCTGCACTTTTTCGTTTTCAAGCTTGAGCTGCTTCATATGATAGCGTTTTGCCAGCACGGCGCAGATCATCAACTGAACCTGGTGGAAGATCATCAGTGGCAGCACCATCATGCCAATCGCGCTGACTGGGAACAGGATGTTTGCCAACGGAATGCCGTTTGCCAGGCTTTTCTTCGAGCCGCAGAATACAATTGTGATTTCATCGGGTTTCGAAAAGCCCATCCAGCGCGCCATATAGGTATTAAAGATAATAACAATCGCCACCAGGATGATGCACACCACTACGATAAACGCGAAAGTTCCCAAGCCAACTTTATGCCAGATCCCTTCCGTTACCGCCTCGCTAAATGCGGTATAAACCACCAGTAAAATCGACGTTCTGTCAGTTTTACCGATTATTTTCTTATGTTTATCAACAAATTTACCAATTACTGGACGCAGCAGGTGGCCAGCAAGGAATGGCACCAGCAATTGCAGAATAATGTGCCACATCTGCTCAAGACCATTACCGGTATCACCCTGAACGTGCATCAATACGCTGACCAGCAGAGGTGAAACGAAAATCCCCAGCAGGCTGGATGCCGATGCGCTGCACACCGCCGCTGCGACATTACCACCGGCCATTGAAGTGAAGGCGATAGCAGACTGAACAGTTGCGGGAAGAACGCAAAGATAAAGAAAACCAGAGTAAATTTGCGGGCTGACATCGACCGGATGCCACCATTGGAACAGCAAACCAAGGATCGGGAACAGGATAAAGGTGCTGAACATCACCCAAAGGTGCAGTCGCCAGTTATTGCTGCCTTCCAGAATGGCCGCGCGCGACAGTTTGGCACCATGCATAAAGAACAGCAGGCCGATGGCGAAAATTGTCAGGTCATTAAAAGCGGTGACATAAACGCCCTGTGCCGGAATAAAGGTCGCTAACAGGACAGTCGCGACTAACATCAGAGTAAAGGTATCAGGTAAAAAACGCAGGGCTTTCATAGCTGTCTCGATATTATGTAAGGGATAGCGCTATTTTGACTGTTTAGAGTAGAATTATAAAATTGATTTATTTAATCCATTAATGAATCCGATTCATGAATTATTCACTCAAGCAGCTCAAAGTCTTTATCGCCGTGGCGCGCTATGGCAGTTTCAGCCGTACCGGCGAGATAATTGGCCTCAGCCAATCAGGTATCAGTCATAGTATCAAAGAGTTAGAAGGCGAGATGGGAGTGCGCTTACTCGATCGCACCACTCGTGAAGTCGCGCTGACCGACGCTGGGCGCCGCCTGGCTAATCGAGTTGAACCCTTGCTGGACGAGCTTCACGCCATATTGCTCGATACACGTAGTTTTGGCACTGAGCAAAATGGGCGTGTGCGCGTGGCTTCAAGCCAAACGATATCTGCCCATCTTATGCCACAGTGCATCGCCAGCAGCGCCGATCTGTTCCCTGACATCCAAATTTTACTCAGGGATCAATCACAACAATCGGTGCTCAATAGTGTGCGAAATGCCGAGGTAGATTTCGGCATTGTGATTGATCCTGGCTACAACACGGATCTGGATACCGAGGTTATCCTCCATGAGCCTTTCCTGTTGCTGTGTCATCAGGATAATCCTTTTGCGGCGATGCAAGAAGTGCCCTGGACTGCGCTTCACGATGCTCGATTGGTGTTGCAAGATTATTCTTCAGGCAGCCGCCAGTTAATAGACAAGGCGCTGGCCGATTTCTCTGTAAAAACTCACGTCGTGCAAGAGATAGGGCATCCGGCGACGCTGTTCCCCATGGTTGAAGCAGGGATTGGTATCAGCGTGCTTCCTGCGCTGGCGCTGCCATTGCCTTCGGGTAGCAAACTAATTATTCGCCCGTTGGTGCCGGAGGTGAATCGGGCATTAATGCTGGTTAAACGTAAAAATCGCTCATTAACTCCCGCCGCTCTGGCAATCTGGGAGGTGGTAAAAGAGCAGGCGCAAGTGCTTACTGAAAAGCGCAAGAAGTTTGGTTTGGACTTTAATGCCTGATTTATCGAGATTTATTCATTAAACCCTAATGGTCAGTTGTGGCCAACGTTGGGTCCACTGCTTGTCGTGCGCGCGTTGCAGTAATACTGAAGGAATGCCGTGTTTAGGATTGGTGCTGATAGTAAAGGTAAACAGGTTATCAATGCCGAGTGGCGCGACTAACTCTAACTGGTTGTTTTTATTGAGACGCACACCAACTGCGGTTTCAATTTCTACCCAATAGCTGATGGCATCGCTGCTGGAAGTGTAAGGTTCACGGCCATATTTTAGATGCATTCTGGCCTGATTTTTCACTGACCACGGCAAATCCGGGGCGAGTGTCGCGAGCTGGCGTTCATATTCGCGATCGGTTGCGGGGGCTACGTTATCGGCATTGAAATACACCACATCAATGTCATTCAGCGGCGAGTTCAGTGGATGCTCATGCAGCCGATCCCACACCAGATTTCGCACAAAACCGGCAGCCAGACACCAATCATCAAGCCCAAGTTTCTGTGCTTCCCGCAGTGCTCGCATACGTAGCGCATCTTGTTCAATCCAGGCAAATATTTGCTGCTGGCTCATCTCATCCTCCAAATGTTCAACCGTTTTTATCCTAGCAGACCTGAGTTGTACGATTAATAAAATGAGATGTTTTAATTATCGACAAATTGGCTGATGCACCTTTTAAGACCGCTCTGTTAGGGCCGTGCGCCATAATGAGGCAGCACCGGTTTAGCCATTAACTTTTAACGATTAAAATCAGTCTTTATCAGGTGGCTAAAGCCCTTGCGCAGTTGGTACAGGCTTTGCAATACCCTTTTAAGTCACGTTTTGTACCATCGTTTTGCAGGGGATTTGGGTATGCAGAAAACAAAAGTTGCACCAGTTTTAAAACGTACATTAGGCAGTTTTCATTTATGGGGCATCGCCGTCGGCCTGGTAATCTCTGGTGAGTATTTCGGCTGGAGCTATGGCTGGGCTCAGGCCGGAACATTAGGTTTCTTGATTACTGCGCTAGTGATTGCCGCAATGTACTGTGCGTTTATCTTCAGCTTTACCGAGTTAACCACCTCAATCCCACATGCAGGCGGCCCTTTTGCCTATGCTTATCGCGCCTTTGGGCCTACCGGTGGTTTTATTGCTGGCTTTGCCACTCTGGTAGAATTTGTCTTCGCGCCTCCGGCTATTGCCATGGCGATCGGGGCTTATCTCAATGTGCAATTTCCGGCGATTGACCCAAGATGGGTGGCCGTCGGAGCCTATATTGTTTTTATGGGACTGAATATTATCGGCGTCAGCATTGCCGCGACCTTTGAACTGTTGGTCACGCTGTTAGCTATTTTCGAGCTGCTGGTCTTTATGGGCGTGGTGGCGCCGGGATTCAGCATGGCTGATTTTACCCACGGCGGTTGGGCTGGCAGTGACAGTTTCAGTCCTGCGGCATTCTCGGGCATTTTTGCTGCTATTCCTTTTGCTATCTGGTTCTTTCTGGCAATCGAAGGTGCATCAATGGCCGCAGAAGAGGCGAAAGATCCGCAGACAACCATTCCCAAGGCGTTTATTGGCGGAATTTTGACTTTAACCGTGTTAGCGCTCGGCGTAATGCTGTTTGCCGGTGGCGCGGGTGACTGGAGCAAGCTGGCTAACATCAATGACCCCTTACCGCAGGCGATGAAACTGATCGTTGGCAATAACAGCGGTTGGTTGCACATGCTGGTCTGGCTGGGACTGTTTGGCCTGATCGCCTCCTTCCACGGTATTATTATGGGCTATTCGCGGCAGATTTTTGCTCTGGCACGAGCAGGTTATTTGCCGAAAAAACTGGCCACGGTAAACGCACGTTTTCAGACTCCACACCTTGGGATTATTGCCGGTGGTCTGGTCGGGATCGCTGCTATTTTCTCGGACAAGCTTATTGTCATCGGTGGGCAACCTTTAACTGCCAATATTGTGACCATGTCGGTATTTGGCGCGATTGTGATGTATATCATCTCAATGGCGGCGTTGTTTAAACTGCGCCGTAGCGAACCCAAGCTAATTCGCCCGTTTCGTGCGCCGTTTTATCCTTTTGCTCCGGCATTGGCGCTGGTTCTGGCGATTGTTTGTCTTGGCGCCATGATCTACTACAACACCTTATTGTTTATGATTTTTGCCGTCATGATGCTACTGGCTTACGCCTGGTTCAGGCTGACTCATCAGGCGCGCAGTGATGCCGACCATGACCCACAACTCGGCGGGCTGAAAGCGGCTTCGGTGAAAAGCGTCAAATAACGGGCTTTCCAGGGAGTGTTATGTTTCAAACGACATTAAGCCACCGCAGCTATCAGTTTCGTGATTTACGCGAGTTAATGGCTAAGGCCTCACCGGCGCGTTCTGGTGACTATCTTGCCGAGGTCGCCGCCGACAGCGCGGAAGAACGCATGGCGGCAAAAATGGCGCTGGCCGAATTGCCGCTGAAAGTATTTCTGCAACAGATGCTTATTCCTTATGAGCAGGATGAGGTCACGCGCCTGATAATTGATACTCATGACGCCAACGCTTTTGCTGAAATATCACATCTTACCGTCGGTGACTTTCGTGACTGGCTGCTGAGTGAAGCTACCGATTCAGCGGTGCTGGCGAGAGTAGCTAAAGGTATTACCCCAGAAATGGCCGCCGCGGTCAGCAAATTAATGCGTAATCAGGACCTGATCCTGGTCGCCAAAAAATGCCGGGTGATCACTCGTTTTCGCAATACTATTGGCCTGCCGGGACGTATGCGCGTGCGCCTGCAGCCTAATCATCCGACCGATGACCTGCAGGGCATCGCCGCCTGCATGCTCGATGGCCTGCTATACGGCTGCGGGCGATGCGGTCATCGGCATCAATCCGGCCACCGACAGCCTGCCGCTTGCTGGCAAACCTGACTACATGCTCGATGACGTGATTGATCGCTTCGAGATCCCGACACAGTCCTGCGTGCTGACCCACGTGACTAACACGATCCGGCTGATCGAGCGCGGCGCGCCGGTGGATCTGGTATTCCAGTCGATTGCCGGTACCGAGGCAGCCAACAGCAGCTTTGGCATCAATCTGGCGCTGCTTGAAGAGGCACAGCAGGCAGCGCTCAGCCTCAAGCGCGGCACGTTGGGCGACAACGTGATGTATTTCGAAACCGGGCAGGGCAGCTGCGCTCTCGGCCAACGCGCATCATGGCGTCGATCAGCAAACCTGCGAGGCACGCGCCTACGCGGTCGCTCGCCGATTTTCACCCCTGCTGGTGAATACGGTCGTCGGTTTCATCGGCCCGGAATACCTCTACGACGGCAAACAGATTATTCGTGCCGGTCTGGAAGACCACTTCTGCGGCAAGTTGCTGGGCGTGCCGATGGGCTGTGACGTCTGTTACACCAACCATGCCGAAGCGGACCAGGATGATATGGACACGCTGCTGACCCTGCTCGGCGCGGCCGGTTTAACCTTCATCATGGGCGTGCCGGTGCGGATGACATCATGCTGAATTACCAGAGCACCTCCTTTCACGACGCATTGTACATACGCGAGCTGCTGGGTCTAAAACATGCGCCTGAATTTGCGGCATGGCTCGAGAAAATGAAAATTATTGACCATGGCGGCAGGCTGCGTGAGACTCGCGCCTCGCATCCGTTGCTGAGTCAGTTGCCGCAGTTGGGAGGTCACTAATGAGTAAAAACGGGGATAAAAACGCACTGCAAAGCGTACATCTGAATCCTTGGGAGACATTGCGCCAATTCACCGCTGCTCGCATCGCATTGGGCCGTACAGGGGCTAGTCTGCCGACTGATGAGGTTTTACGCTTTGGTTTAGCGCATGCGCAAGCGAGAGATGCGGTGCATCAGCCGTTTAATAGTGAAGAACTGGAGCCAGAACTACACGAGCTGGGCCTGAAAACCCTGCGTGTGGATAGCGCAGCGGCCGATCGCACAACTTACTTGTGCCGCCCGGATTTGGGGAGAAAACTGTCACAGAACAGCCGCGAGTTTTTACACTCGCTGCCGGTCGACCCCGCTGATTTAGTTCTGATTGTGGCCGACGGACTGTCATCTAAAGCGGTCCATCGTCAGGCGGTGCCGCTGATTAAGGCGTTATTGCCATATTTGCAGCAGCTCGATATCAAGCTGGGGCCGGTAATACTCGCGCATCAGTCGAGGGTGGCTCTGGGAGATGATATTGCCGAAATTATGCAGGCTAAAGCCGTCGCTATTTTGATTGGCGAGCGTCCGGGACTTTCCTCACCAGACAGTCTGGGTATTTATATGACCTGGGGGCCACATACTCGACGTATGGAGTCGGAACGCAACTGTATTTCGAATGTGCGCCCCGAAGGACTGGATTATCCGCAGGCGGCGTTTAAACTTGCGTGGCTTTTAGAGCAGGCGTTTCATCGCCAATTGTCAGGTGTCAATCTCAAGGATGAAAGTGATAACCCGGCGTTGCATGGGCGCGTTCGGCTGGAATAAACTCTTTTATCTTTAAATGAAAATCGTTTACTAACAGGATAATAGGGCCGTTGAAATGGAAAATAGCCTGTGTCTTTTCTAAAAGATACACATCACCTGGATGGTGCGATTTATCACTACAGTAATCGCGTGAGTAGGGCGTTTAAGTAACGAATTCCCCCTTAAAAACCAGTAGTACTCGTCTTGATATAAGATCTGCTGCTCAAGGCCTTTAAAAGGGGGATACGCATAAAATCAATATTGCTCCTTCGCTAATAATAAAAAGAGAAAGGCCTTACAATAACCCCTGAGTATGAGGTCAAAAGCATTTTCTTTTTAATTACAGTAAAGCCCATTAAAAAGAGAGGTATTATATTAGTAGGCGATTTGAAATCAGGAGGAAATGAAGCATTCAGCCTCCTGGAGCCGGCTGAGGTTCTGGGTCAGGAACTGGCACAAAATAGTATTCATCATCATTTTTCTTCCCTGATTTTATCTCTAACTCTGCAAGTAGATTTTTTAAAAAAAGATATTCAGATGTTTCATTATTATCTCCATAAAGTTTCACGTGAGCGCTATCAAGTGTAAGTTTTGCAGACTCGTTTGATGTTAAATGTTTAATGTTAGAGTTGCAAATTGATACGGATGGAAGTTTATTAATACATGGGTTTGTTTCTAATGAATTAGAGGGTATTTTAGGGCTGCTATCAATTTTCATAATATACCTTATAACCTATTGTGATAGTGAAAGTCAGAAGTTTATTTATATTATTAACGTCAATTGCTGAACTATTTAACGCCAATAATGCATAGAGAAATTAACTAAATGTTTGCGTATTATTAGATCTTAATCTTTTTTACTTGATAATAAATTGATGGCTTTATGCACAATTTTTATTATGTGAACTTGCCTGCTTGTGTAGAGATAGCTGTTTGATTGATTTTCTCAATCCATAAATACGATGGGCATAATATTCTGCGTAAGGTGATGATTCTAAGACGATGAGTATTTTTTTATGAAGATTGAAAATATGCTCGACATCAGCATCTTTTGATAGCTTCAGATATTTCTTTCTTATTTTCTTAATAATGCAATTGTTAGTCTTTGTTCTTTCTTTTGGAAAGCCAGTCTTAGCTGCGTTGATAAAATCAATAAACTCTTTTTCACTTCCGCCCATATTGCATTAACGTTCAATTTCACTTTGCCAGAATACTTTTGCAGATCCATAAGTAATGTCGTCATGTTTATATGGATTTTTTTTACTCGTCACTGAACTAAATGCTGCAACGAAGAGTTTGCATTTTCCCACATCGGGAGTTTTATGAAAATGCAGTAATGACATATCATCAACTAATTTTATCAAACACCGAGAATATTAATTTTTGATTTCTGCATTTGAATCTTGATTGGAAATAACGCTAACCCATTGCTGAACATCTATATTTTTTGAAAAAACGATCAGGGTTTCCAGTTCTAGAAAATCAGGGCGAAAGGCATATGGATGAACTTTTTGCCTTAAAACAGCTTCCTTACAATTTCCGTGTTCGTTTAAATGTATTTTTAACCTCACTCCGTTGTGTAGTTAATCTGAGTTCTGGTTAAGCCATCACTAAAATAGCCATTTCTGAATGTGAAATATGCAGTGACAGTTTATCCTTTTTAAGGCAGTAAGCGTTTAAATTACCCAGTAAATTCAGCATGAATTCATGTAGGTGAGGGTGCCGTGTGTGTTCCTTATTAAAGTCATGTTTCACTGGCTAATTATTGTATTTTAAAATAGGCGCTTAGTTCAATTTAATTATTTATTAATCACATTGGTTAAGTTGTTAAATGTTTTATTTATAATGAGCTATGTCGGGATTTTTAATTAATTTATATGAATTTATTTAGATAAAATTTGATGCTCTTGATTTGATGACAAAATCATCTTACATCCTGAAATATAAACCTAGAGTAAATAAAAAACGATTTTTAAAGGCCTGGAAATCACATGTTAGAGGATGCAGGATAATAAGTATTATTATATCCTTGATTAATGAGGGTGCTTAACTTTATGAATAATGACATATTGCCGGAAGTTGCTGAGGCTCTATCACGCCGTATTAATGGCAACTTCCAGTATATTAAACCTGCATCTTCCAGTTAAGTGTATAAACAGCTAAGTGTTGGCCGCCAAAAAACTGTTATCGTTCTTCCAGGCGGGTGAGCCAATTCAGGCAGTTTTTCCACAGCTGGTCATAGCCTGGCCACTGAATAAATTCATTGGGCACCCAATGTGGGCCGATATCAGAGGTCCAGACCAGTGAACGGCCTGCGCCATAAGTCCCGCTCACCAGTAACGGATGACCGCCTTCATTATCGGGAAGGGTGGCCAGCAACTCCGCGCCGTTTTTTAGCAGCACTTCATTAGCACCCAGTAACAGGGGCCATTCGCCACCAATGCCTTGTAGAATAGGGTGATCTTTTGCGGCAATAATCTTGGCTGAGAAACCTTCCGGGATCTCGAGACGATCGTCATAAGGCAGGCAGGTCACGGGCAGGACTTCTTCAACTGGGGTATTGCGCCAGCGCGCCTTGCCATCGATGCCCTGAAATGAGAAATAACCGCCAATCATCATCAGGCCGCCACCCTCTGCGGTCCATTGGCGTAAAAGTTTTAGGCGATTGGGCATCGGTTTGCTGTGCATCCATACTGCGGGTGGCAATAGCAGCGAATTAGCACCGATATCCGATAAAATTATCGCATCGTATTTTTTTAGACCTTCTAAATCAAAAGGCAGCTTTTCAACCACTTCATGAGCGGGCATGTAGGTTAGTTCAAACTCGGTATTTTCCAGCGCCTTGACCAAAGGTTCTGCGCCGAGATGAAAAGTAACACTGCCGAACTGATCAAACCCTTTATAGTGAGTCGCAGAACTGACCCAGCTTTCACCTAACAACAATACGCGTTTGCTCATGCTGCTCTCCTTAAGGGATCGGCACCATTCCCTGGAATTTTAAAAGGGGAGTAATGCCTGAAAATAGGCTGTTAATCGCCAATGATTCAGATACTTTCAACACTGATGAAGTTAAATATCAAAGTAAACCGGTTTAGTAAAGGAATGTTTTGGCTATAATTTACACAATTCGTAATTAGCTTGATAGGGAGGGGGAATAATTTCGCTGGCGCGTTGTCGTCTCGCTTTGCTCGGCTCAAACCTGTGCGCAGGTTCTCACCCACACTCTCCAGCGGAATATATTGAGTCTGAGAGGGGAATAATTTCATCTGGCGCTAAAACGCAAAAAACGCCCGTTAGGCGCTTTTTTCTTACTAAAGTGGTGGGCCGTGCGGGATTGATTCGGCCTTTGGCCTCACCCTTCGGGCAACGCTGGCGCGTTGTCGTCTCGCTTTGCTCGGCTCAAACCTGTGCGCAGGTTCTCACCCACACTCTCCAGCGGAATATGTAAGCCTGAGTGGCTAATAATTTTATCTGCCGCTAAAACGCAAAAAACGCCCGTTAGGCGCTTTTTTCTTACTAAAGTGGTGGGCCGTGCGGGATTGATTCGGCCTTTGGCCTCACCCTTCGGGCAACGCTGGCGCGTTGTCGTCTCGCTTTGCTCGGCTCAAACCTGTGCGCAGGTTCTCACCCACACTCTCCAGCGGAATATGTAAGCCTGAGTGGCTAATAATTTTATCTGCCGCTAAAACGCAAAAAACGCCCGTTAGGCGCTTTTTTCTTACTAAAGTGGTGGGCCGTGCGGGATTCGAACCTGCGACCAATTGATTAAAAGTCAACTGCTCTACCAACTGAGCTAACGGCCCACTGTTTAGTGGCTTTACTACTTTTCTCGTTATCAGAAGTGGTGGGCGATGACGGGCTCGAACCGCCGACCCCCTCCGTGTAAAGGAGATGCTCTACCAACTGAGCTAATCGCCCACTTCTGAAAACTGTTTCGTAAGAAGCTTGCTGAGAAATGGTGGGCGATGACGGGCTCGAACCGCCGACCCCCTCCGTGTAAAGGAGATGCTCTACCAACTGAGCTAATCGCCCATTTCTCATTTCTTCTTACTGCACCATCACTCGTTTGAGTGGTGGGCGATGACGGGCTCGAACCGCCGACCCCCTCCGTGTAAAGGAGATGCTCTACCAACTGAGCTAATCGCCCATCATAAGATGGCTTATCACAACGCGGTCACTCTTAAAAGAGTGGTGGGCGATGACGGGCTCGAACCGCCGACCCCCTCCGTGTAAAGGAGATGCTCTACCAACTGAGCTAATCGCCCCGTCGTGATGGAGTCGCATTATAGGGATAGTTCGAATTGAGTCAACGGTTTTTAAAAACAAAAATGACTGTTCGGCGTAAAACTAGACAAGCCGCCAAAAAAGTATGCAATTCAGACTAATTCTTATGCATCAACGAGCTGAAAATGGCGTTTTTAGTGCCAACCGTCTTTTGCTGATCATTGGAGATTACGAACTTTTACTGTCATTCAGTCCTCTTTTTAAAATAAAACTTGCGCCGGTCAGCTGATTTTTTTATTAAATATGAGCATAAGGCCGGTCAGTTGGCAGAGTTTCAGGAGTCATCAGGCCAATTACCCTGCCTAATTACCGGGTTCCACGTTGAGGATTCGGGGCAGAGTGATAGAATGATCCCCACTTTTATACCTATGGTTATCTGAACCATGACTTTGGGTATTGATTAATGAGAGTCTCGTTTAATCGTGACATCTATTTGAAACATAGTTAAGGCTGCTTTCCAGATGAAAATCAAAACCCGTTTTGCTCCCAGCCCAACTGGCTATTTGCACGTTGGCGGCGCTCGTACTGCACTTTACTCTTGGCTTTATGCCCGCAATCTTGGCGGCGAGTTCGTGTTACGTATAGAAGATACCGATCTGGAGCGTTCCACCCAGTCAGCTATTGATGCGATCATGGATGGGATGAACTGGCTGAATCTGGATTGGGATGAAGGTCCATATTTCCAGACCAAACGTTTTGATCGCTATAACGCAGTGATCGACGAAATGGTGGAAAACGGCACTGCCTATAAGTGTTACTGCTCCAAAGAACGTCTGGACGCGCTGCGTGAAGAGCAAATGGCGAACAACGAGAAGCCTCGTTACGATGGTCATTGCCGTGACAGCCACGAACATCACGCTGCTGATGAGCCTTGTGTTGTGCGTTTCCGCAATCCGCAGGAAGGTTCAGTAATTTTTGATGATCAGATCCGCGGCCCTATCGAAATCAGTAACCTCGAGATGGATGACCTGATTATTCGCCGTACCGATGGTGCGCCAACTTACAACTTCTGCGTGGTTGTTGATGACTGGGACATGGAAATCACTCACGTTATTCGTGGTGAAGACCATATTAACAACACTCCGCGTCAGATAAACATTTTGAAAGCATTAGGTGCGCCAGTACCGGTTTATGCTCACGTTTCAATGATCCTGGCCGATGACGGTAAAAAACTGTCAAAACGCCATGGCGCAGTAGGCGTGATGCAGTACCGCGACGACGGGTATCTGCCAGAAGCCCTGCTGAACTACCTGGTTCGCCTGGGTTGGTCACATGGCGATCAGGAAATCTTTAGCGTTGATGAAATGAAGGCAATGTTTAGCCTCGAGAATGTCAGCAAATCTGCCAGTGCTTTCAATACTGAAAAGCTGCAATGGCTGAACCATCACTATATCAATACGTTGCCAGCAGAGTATGTAGCAACTCACCTGCAATGGCACATCGAGCAGCAAAACATTGATACCCGTAATGGCCCTGAGCTTGCCGCTCTGGTGAAACTGTTGGGCGAGCGCTGCAAAACGTTGAAAGAGATGGCCGAATCTTGCCACTACTTCTATGAAGATTTCAGCGAGTTTGATGAAGCCGCGGCCAAGAAGCATTTGCGTCCGATTGCGCGTCAGCCTCTGGAAGCCGTGCGTGCCAATCTGGCAGCGATTACTGACTGGACTCCTGAAAATGTACACAATGCGATTCAGGGCACAGCAGACGAGCTGGGTGTCGGTATGGGTAAAGTGGGTATGCCACTGCGCGTTGCAGTAACCGGCGCGGGCATGTCCCCAGGCATGGATGTGACTGTCCACGCTATTGGCCAGAGCCGTACTCTGAGTCGCATTGATAAAGCCCTGGCTTATATCGCCGAGCGTGAAACTCAGCAGTAATCGATTGTTTATAAATTGAAAGTTAGCGGTTTAAAAAACTTTTTCTTTTATAAATAGAAATAGAAAAAGGCCAGCGGAGCTATCCGACTGGCCTTTTTTGTTACTCAGGCGAAGATTAACGCGACTGAGAAGTCGACTCTGCGCTTTCTTTGGTTGGACGATAGGCCATAAAGTACATCAGGCCAACGAAACCTGCTCCGCCCACGGCATTACCCAGGAACACTGCAACAAAGTTAGGGAAATATTGTGACCAGCTTAGAGCGCCGGCAAAAATCGCCGCAGGGATAATAAACATGTTAGCAACCACGTGCTGGAAGCCGATAGCCACGAACGCCATCACCGGGAACCACGTGCCAATCACTTTACCGCCCATCTCTTTACTGGCAAATGCTAACCAAACCGCCAGACAAACCAGCCAGTTACAGCCAACACCTGAAATGAAGGAGTGCATAAAGTCGGCGCTGACTTTTGCCTGTGCTGTGGCAACCGTTTTTGCGAGGAATACCCCTTCCGTCATGCCCAATACGTGGCCGAAGAAGTAAGCCACCGCGACGCTGCCAATCAGGTTGGCGATAGTCACCCAAAACCAGTTACGCACCACGGCGAACAGGCTGATTTGACGGGCAAACCAGGCCATCGGCAGTGTCATCATATTACCGGTTAGCAGTTCGCCACCGGCTAAAACTGTGAGGATCAGGCCTACCGGGAACACGGCTGCGCCCAGAAAACCACCAAATGATCCCCAGGAGGCTGGCAATGTGCCCACGACGTGGAGATCCAGCAAGAAGCCTATCGCAATAAAAGCACCGGCCAGAAAGCCCAGAATCAAGAGATTAGTGACAGATGCACGACTTTTGCTCACTCCAGCCGCAACGGCGAGTGAAGCGATTTCTTTAGGTGAATACAAGGACATGTGTTGGCTCGAATGTGATGAATTGTTTTAATAAGTGATAAACGACATTGATAGTGCGATAGGAGTCTATTATGAGAATTGTCTGATCACAAGATGCTATTTAATGCTCGTTAACAGACCGTTAAATAATCCATAAAGTTGTTGCGGGAAATCGTTAGCAGGATCAGATAAGTGGCAGTTTTTTTCTGATGATGATTAAAAAGGCAGGGGCTAAAAAGTGAGCATTTTTTGTTCATGAGGATTGAAAAATCGCTGTAGTGACCGCTATTTGGCGTCTTTTTCAGCGCTTGATTACAGAATGCGATTTAGCCGTTGACAGCCTTGATGGGGTTTCATATTATGCGCCCCGTTCACAAGATTTAATGTGTCTGGAACGGGGGTATAGCTCAGCTGGGAGAGCGCTTGCATGGCATGCAAGAGGTCAGCGGTTCGATCCCGCTTATCTCCACCAATCTTCTTCTCAGAGCAGGTTGGTCGCTTAACATCTTCCCAGGATGTAAGCAGAAGACAGTAAATTTGAACACCCGTGGGGGTATAGCTCAGCTGGGAGAGCGCTTGCATGGCATGCAAGAGGTCAGCGGTTCGATCCCGCTTATCTCCACCAAATTTAAAGAACCCGCTTCGGCGGGTTTTTGCTTTTCTGCTTTCCGTAAACCTTCTATCATGCTGATTTTGCGCATAAAAAAAGGCGCCGCAGCGCCTTTCTAATCGTTAATAATCAATAATTACTGCTCAATATTCTACTATCGATGCGTTATGCCAAAACCAGTCCGGCAATAGAGGCAGACAGTACGCTAACCAACGTTGAGCCGTACAGTAGTTTCAGACCAAATCGTGAAACTACGTTGCCCTGATGCTCGTTCAGTCCCTTGATTGCGCCCGCCACGATACCGATTGACGAGAAGTTGGCAAAGGACACCAGGAACACCGACAGAATACCTACGCCGCGTGGCGACAAGTCATGAGCCACTTTCTGTAAATCCAGCATCGCAACAAATTCGTTGGAAACCAGTTTAGTCGCCATAATGCTGCCAACCTGCAACGCTTCATGGCTTGGCACGCCCATCACCCAGGCAAATGGATAGAAGACATAACCCAGCACGCCCTGGAAGCTAATACCAAACACGGCACTGAACATCGCATTCAGGCAGGAGATTAGCGCGATAAAGCCGATCAGCATTGCCGCAACGATAATCGCAACCTTGAAGCCGGCCAGGATATATTCACCCAGCATCTCAAAGAAGCTTTGCCCTTCATGGGCATTGGTCATTTGCAAATCTTCTTCACTTTCAACCTGATACGGGTTAATTAGTGAAAGCACGATGAAGGTGCTGAACATGTTAAGAATCAGCGCCGCGACAACATATTTTGGCTCTAGCATGGTCATGTAAGCACCCACGATTGACATAGAAACTGTCGACATCGCGGTGGCTGCCATGGTGTACATGCGCTTCTCAGACATTTTGCCCAAAATATCTTTATAGGCGATGAAGTTTTCTGACTGACCGAGGATCAGTGAGCTGACGGCGTTAAAGGATTCCAGTTTCCCCATGCCATTGATTTTTGAGAGAACGGTACCAATGATTCGAATGACCACCGGGAGAATGCGCACATGCTGCAAGATACCAATCAGTGCCGAGATGAACACTATTGGGCACAATACATTGAGGAAGAAGAACGCTAATCCCTTTTCGTTCATGCCTCCAAATACAAACCCAGTCCCTTCTGCTGCGAATTTTAAAAGCTCTTCAAATAAGTCTGAGAAACCTTTTACGAAACCTAATCCAATTTCAGAATTAAGGAAGAAATAGGCTAATAAAACTTCAATGACCAGCAACTGGGCAACGAAACGTAAACGAATGCTCTTACGATCACGACTTACCAGTAAGGCCAGTACTGCCACAACAGCTAAGGCTAAAACAAAGTGCAGTATTCGGGACATTTTGGCTCCAAATTAGAGGCAGGCGATATTTCGACGGTCATTTTATGTAACACGTACATAAAAAATGTGATATCAATTGCAAATATATGAATTAGGGCTAAAAAAAGCAAGATTTCCAGCGACATAACACGAATTGTGAAGATGCGAAGAAAATTACCCATAATTTGATTTATTGTGCTAATTTTATTAGAGGCCGTATTACACCCTTCATATTGTGGGTGTCAGGCCGCAGTATTCTAAAAAGTCTGCATTAGGAAAGCGAGTTATCATTGACTCTTTTGGCTTCTAATCCTTAAAAAGCACCTTATTTTTCATTAGCTGCTTAATCCCTATCAGAGCAATAATCAATATCTTCTTAAATGCGCTTGATAATCATTCTCAGTTAAGTATTATGTCTATAAGCGCAAAAACTGTAAGGGTTAACTGATATGCTGAATAGCCGAGCTGAGTCCTCCAGCCGTACCTCAAGGAAGATCAAGCTGTCATTGATGGGGCCAGCTTTTATCGCCGCCATCGGCTACATAGATCCCGGAAATTTTGCTACTAACATTCAGGCAGGGGCTTCTTACGGCTATCAACTGCTTTGGGTCGTAGTTTGGGCTAACATAATGGCGATGCTGATTCAGCTGATGTCCGCTAAATTAGGTATCGCAACCGGAAAAAATCTTGCCGAACATATTCGCGATCGTTTTCCGCGCCCGGCCGTCTGGGCTTACTGGGTGCAGGCCGAAATTATCGCGATGGCTACCGATCTAGCCGAGTTTATCGGCGCGGCTATTGGTTTCAAACTGCTGCTCGGCGTGTCTTTATTAGAGGGCGCAGTGCTTACCGGGATTGCCACCTTTATTATCCTCGGTCTGCAAAAACGTGGGCAAAAACCTTTAGAGCTGGTGATTGGCGCGTTACTTTTATTCGTTGCTCTGGCTTATATCGTCGAGCTGTTCTTCTCTCAGCCCAAAATGATTGAGCTGGGTAAAGGGATGCTGACGCCAAGCCTGCCGGATGCCAATTCTGTTTATCTGGCCGCGGGCGTTCTCGGGGCAACTATTATGCCTCACGTGATTTACCTGCATTCTTCGTTAACTCAGCGCTCAAGTAAGATTTCTAAAGAGCAGCGTTATTCATCGACCAAGCTGGACGTCGCTGTCGCGATGACCATTGCCGGTTTCGTTAATCTGGCGATGATGGCAACGGCGGCGGCAGCGTTTCATTTTAGCGGTCACAAAGGTATCAATGAGCTGGAAGAGGCTTATCTCACTTTGACTCCTTTATTGGGTCACGCGGCGGCGACAATTTTCGGACTGAGTCTGGTTGCTGCAGGGCTTTCATCTACCGTAGTAGGAACGCTGGCGGGGCAGGTCGTGATGCAGGGGTTTGTTAAATTTTACATCCCTCTATGGGTAAGACGCGCGGTCACCATGGCTCCGTCGTTTATCGTTATCCTCGCCGGTATGGATGCCACTAAAATATTGGTTATGAGTCAGGTGTTACTGAGCTTTGGTATTGCGTTGGCGCTGCTGCCGTTGCTGGCCTTTACAGGTAATCGCGAGTTGATGGGGGATATGGTCAACTCCCGGCTGATGCAGTGGGCAGGGCGAGTGATTGTATTGGTGGTGGTTAGCCTGAATTTATATTTAGTCGTCGGCATGCTTAAATAATTTAGGTTGCGGAATTTGCAGCTGAATAATTAATTAAGAACAAGCAATAAAAAAGAGGCACTCTAGAGTGCCTCTTCTGCTGTTAACCGCGTGGGTTATTACGGACGACCGCCGGGACCACCCTGACCGCCAGGGCCACCCATTGGAGGACGACCGCCGCCGCCAGGACCGCCGCCATGATCACCACCGCCGCCAGGACCACCATGACCGCCACCATGATCACCGCCGCCGCCATGGAAATCACCACGACCTGGACCACCGCGACCCGGGCCGCCGCGACCATGCTGGTTCCACCAGCCGCTGTCACGCCAATGACCACCATCCCAATACTGACCATGGCCATTGCGGTGACCATAATAGTCGCCACGATGTTGCCACCAGTACGGGGAGCGCCAGTCATAACCATCCCAGTAATAACCACGGTGGTCACGTGAACCAATGCTGAGGTTCAAACCAGGAACGCTGATGCTGATGCCGTCAGCGTGTGCCGGCATAGTGGCTGGTAACAGGCCGAACATCAAAGCACCCAGAGCAATCTTGAAGGGTAATGTTTTCATCTTTTTTCTCCATTCAACCTTATTCCCGCCAGTTTCATTGTGCAGAGGCGTTAACCTTTTAGCTGCATGTGAAATTATTGGGCCTGAATTAGTTCGTTAGATAACGTTTTCAACAGTGACAGTTATAAGGCCTGAATCACGGGTAATCTATTGCCCGCAATCCTGTTTTGATTGTTTTACCCAGTTTAACGATTTACTTACAGTAAGTCCCTGACAGCATTGTTAACAAACTTTTCATATTTTTAGTAAACGGTTACATTAGGATATCTTCAATATCACTAATTTCTTTATCGCTTAACTGCCTATTCTCCAGCGCTTTTACCGCATCATCGATTTGACTGGTTTTACTTGCTCCAATCAGCACCGATGTCACTTTATCGCCACGCAATACCCAGGCCAGCGCCATTTGCGACAGCTTTTGACCACGCGCTAAAGCAATGTCATTGAGTTTACGGACTTTTTCTAGTTTCTCTTCGGTGAGCTGGTCAGGCTTCAGGAACTGACTCCCGCTGGCTGCACGAGAGTCTTCTGGGATCCCCGCCATATAACGATCGGTCAACACGCCGCCGGCCAATGGTGAGAAAGCAATCGAGCCCACGCCGTTTTGCTGTAAAGTGTCTAACAGGCCGTCTTCTACCCAACGTTCAAACATTGAATATTTAGGCTGGTGGATCAGACAAGGCGTCCCTAATTTATTAAGGATATCAAAGGCCTTCTGCGCCAGACTGGCAGGGTAGTTTGACAAACCAATATATAGCGCCTTGCCTTGACGGACGATTAAGTCCAGCGCAGCCATGGTTTCTTCCAGCGGGGTATTCGGGTCAGGACGGTGATGATAGAAAATATCGACATAGTCGAGTC
The DNA here is from genome assembly GCA_963747655.1 of uncultured Gammaproteobacteria bacterium. Taxonomy (GTDB): domain Bacteria; phylum Pseudomonadota; class Gammaproteobacteria; order Enterobacterales; family Enterobacteriaceae; genus Rouxiella. The sequence goes on from CAVVFS010000004.1 coordinate 336,595, forward strand.
CCAGTCTTTTCAGGCTCTGATTGAGGCTGGCGACCAGATATTTCTTTGAGCCCCAATCACCATAAGGGCCGTCCCACATAGTGTAACCGGCCTTTGAAGAGATAATTAGCTCATCGCGCCATGGCAATAAGTCTTCACGTAAAATACGCCCAAAGTTCTCTTCTGCCGAACCCGGAGGCGGCCCATAGTTATTGGCTAAGTCGAAATGAGTGATCCCTTGATCAAAGGCGTGATGAATCAGTTGTCGACTGTTCTCAAATCGCGTTTCATCACCAAAATTGTGCCACAGGCCTAGCGAGATTGCCGGAAGTTTAAGGCCACTTTGCCCACAGCGGCGATAAAGCATCGTTTCATAGCGAGAGGGATTAGCTTGGTAAGGCATAGAGGTCCTTATAAAAAGAAATATTAATGAAATAGCGTTTTAGTGTATGCGCTTTCATTTTAAGTTTCGGCTGCATCGATCACAGCCGCCACTATTTTTTTTAAAAAAGGAAAACTCTTATCCAGCTGATTAAATAACGCGTCAATTTTGTGAGCGTTATTTAATCACTCGACGATTAGCGTGATAAATTATTGCCCCGTCAGACGTAAAGGATCGAGCAAATTATCGATAAACCATCTTCCCGCCGGGCCAGGCTGATTGCTTTTACACCACACTGCATCAATTGAAATCAACTTTGGCCAACCGCGAAGCTCGAGTTCAATCAGTTTATGATGCCCAAACTGCGCCACCAGCCAGCGCGGGAGAATCGACCATCCAAACCCCTGTTCCGCCATCTCCAGCAGCATCAAATAACTCGGCGCCGACCAGGTTTGACCCTGCGCCTGCGGTTTTTCCTGCCGTCCATAGGTTTGCAAACAAAGCTGGCGATAGGTGGATAAATCCTCGCGACGCAGCCGGCTAATCGCTGCCAATGGGTGCTTTTTGGCAACAAATAGCGCCATTTCAGTCTGGTCGGGCAATCGTGAATAGCCGATATCTGGAGGATAATTTTCCTGCACTTCAAGCATGCCAATATGCGCACGACCGGTTTGTAGCAAATCAATCACGTCTCGATCTTCGGCAATCAGGCATTCGAATTCAATATCCGGATAACGTTGCTCAAATCGACCAAGTAGCGTTTCATAATGCGTCGGCTGATAAGTATCTGACAACACAAAGCTCAGACGGGGCTCAACCTGAGACGAAAGCCGAACGGCGAGTTGGTCCAGCTGTTCACTGGCCGATAAAATCGCCTGCACGTGAATTAATACACGCTGCCCCTCAGGAGTGAGCTGCGGCTGACGTCCCTCACGGTTAAACAGCGTAACGCCAAGATCGATCTCGAGATTAGCGACTGAAGTGCTAATCGTAGACTGGCTTTTATTCAGTTTTCTGGCCGCGGCAGAGAAGGAGCCGCTGGCCGCCGTTTCTACAAAAGCCAACAGTGCCTCAGGGGAATAACGCATTTACGGCTCCTGAATATGAGTGATACATGGCATGGCTGATTTCATCTTTCAATTTTATCCATGCGACTTCTTTTTTCGTTACTGTCTATTTTGTCTGAACCATCTATTTTATAGATACTAGCTATCTTTATTCTATCTCTAATTACGATGATAATCCTGCCCATCGACACGGAACTGTCAAAAATTATTATTCGTTCTTATGGATTCAATGACACAAGGTAGGGTAAAAATGTCATCGTTAAATGCCTCAATGAAAGTTAAAAAAAGTCTCACTGAGCACATTTTTCACGCGGTAGGATTTGAAGTGCTCGCATTGCTCATCTCTGCGCCTATGGCGGCCTGGGTAATGAACAAACCTATTTTTGAAATGGGTGTGTTGGCGATTCTGTTATCCACCACGGCGATGGTTTGGAACGTGGTCTATAACAGCATATTCGACTATTTTTGGCCGCAGAGTCGCGTTGTCCGCACCTTACGAATTCGAGCCTTGCATGCTTTAGGCTTTGAGGGCGGATTTGTCTTCTTAGGTTTGCCGATAGCGGCGACATGGTTGCAGATTAGTTTTCTGGATGCATTCCTGCTGGAGTTAGGCTTCTTCTTGTTCTTTCTGCCTTACACCTTCTCCTACAACTGGATTTACGACGCGCTGCGCCAGCGGATAATCGCCCGCCGCCACTGCTCGGCACGCGAGCCGCAAACCAGCAGCCGTTAATGCAGTTGTTGGCTCGGAAGCTCTATAAATTAAACAACAGACAGTATTAAGGATCTGAATATGAAAACCCTTGGCCTGATTGGCGGCATGAGTTGGGAATCTACCGTGCCGTATTACCGCACCATCAACGAGCAAATCAAGCAGGCGCTCGGAGGGTTACACTCGGCCAGGATGATCATTTATAGCGTTGATTTTTATGAAATAGAACGGCTACAGGCGCAAGGTGACTGGGAAAAAGCAGGGCAAATTCTGGGTGAAGCTGCGCAGTCATTAAAGAAAGCCGGTGCTGAAATTATTATTCTCTGCACGAATACCATGCATAAAGTTGCCGATGCGATTGAAAAGATTGGCGGACTGCCGCTGCTGCATATCGCCGATGCTACGGGTAAAGAGATTAAGCAACACAATATAGAGCGTGTCGGTTTGCTGGGTACTCGTTTTACCATGGAGCAGGAGTTTTATCGCGGGCGATTAGAGGCGCAGGGAATTGAAGTATTAACGCCGAATGAAGCGGACCGGGCGATTATCCATCGGATTATTTATGAAGAGCTGTGCCTTGGTAAAATCCTTGATAACTCCAGACAGGAATATCGCCGCATTATTCACTTGCTGGAGCAGCAGGGCGCGCAGGGCATTATTTTAGGCTGTACCGAAATCACACTGCTGGTTGGTTCCCAGGATGCCAGCGTGCCAGTATTCGACACGACCGCTATTCATGCGGCGGCCGCGACGGCATTTTCTTTGGCAAAATAATTTCTTCGCCAAAAAAACCGTTAGTCGGATTCTTTTTCCTGACTTTTTTCACGCCGGATAACCAGCAGCATCGGCTTTCCGGCCAACAATATCCAGGCTGGCAGCATCACGATGCATAATACCGGCAGCAATTTCATATCCGGCACTACCGCCAATGCCAAAAATAGACTCAGCCAGCCGTCGCGTGTCACTACCAGCACTAATCCCATTACCGCGCAAGATACGGTAATTGCAGCAGGCACGGAATCAACGTGATTATGCAGCAAAATGCCTAGCGAGACGCCGACAAATACCGCAGGGAAAATCCGTCCACCACGAAAACCACAGGCTGCGGCGATAACCAGTGCGGCGAGTTTGCTCAGGGTGATGGCAAGCAGTTGCCCCAGCGACAGACTTTCGCTGTTCAGAGCCAGCAGTTTCATTTCCTCATAGCCGCCAAACAGGGTAACTGGCCCGCCAATTAACGCCAGCAGGCCGAGCACGAAGCCGCCAATCCCCAGCATAATCATAGGATTAGGAATAGAATGAAACAGTTTGTGCAGATGAGGAAAACACCACACAGCCAGCATGCCAAGAATGATAGCCGTTAGCGTCACAATTGAACCGCTGATAACATCAAGAAAATTGGTGCTGGTATAGGGTGCAAGATTTAACGTAAAGTCAGGCTCGAAGAACAGATTGCCGATGTAAGCACCCGCTCCTGCCGCGAGCAGAGGAGGAAACAGCCGATCCCAGAGAGGAACGTCTTTTCCGCCATTTAACGTTTGTGAGAAGATAAGCGCTGCGGCAACGGGGGCACCAAACAGTGCGCCAAGAGTGCCGGCCGCAGCGAGAATAATCCAGTCGGTGCTTGGCACGCGAGGAAAGAACAGGCTGCCAGCGGTCACGGCGACGGCAATATTAATGGCAATAATCGGATTTTCTGGACCCAGACTTACGCCGCCGGCTAAACCAATCACCAGCGCCAGCAGCAGTCCGGGAATAGCATTTAAGTGTACCGGCATGCCGATAAGCGATTCGGTAGCGGGGTCAGGGCCGGCGTGTCCCGGCATGTAGCGGATCAGCGCGCCAACGGAAACTCCCGTTAAGGTGAGCATAAACAACACCCAACCGGCTGATTGCGTGTTAATGTTTAAGACGTCAGGAATTTTTAGCCATAGCAAAGTTTGCATAGCGTCTGCAAAACGCATTATGGCGACCAAAATGATGCTGGACGCGGCTCCGATCACCAAGGCCGGAACCCCGAAGGTCAGCATGGTTTTCGCACGAGGATGCAACATGCAAGAATTCCCTTATTATTCTGCTCGGTCCAGTGTATATAAGATCGTCTAATTTTGATTTTTTAGCGCTTTATTTTGCGCAATGCAGCCGCTTATATCATCGATAGGTTAAATCGGCGTTGCAGCATAGGGCAATTACCGCTATTTTGCCCTCACGAATATGTAAGCACTTAGCACTTATAGTCCTGCTAGCCGAGATTTTCCAGCCCACAATTGGGCGTGTCTTATACAGGCTGATTGTAATCATTCGATGCGAGCCTAAGCAGGGCGAGCAATTTAATTTTTGCGGAGATAAAAATGACCAAGTACTCCCTGGTGGGCGATGTCGGAGGCACCAATTGCCGCCTGGCGCTTTGCGCTCTCGACAGCGGTGAGATTTCTCAGGCCCAGACTTTTTCCGGCTTGGATTACGACAGTCTTGAAGCGGCGGTTCGCCACTATCTGGAGTTGCAGCAGCATCAGGAAGTTGAAGATGCCTGTATAGCTATCGCCTGTCCTATCGTGGGTGATTGGGTTGCAATGACTAACCATACCTGGAAATTCTCGATTGCTGAGATGAAAAAAAATCTGGGTCTGGCGCATCTTGAAGTCATCAATGATTTTACTGCCGTTTCGATGGCAATCCCAATGCTGAAAGAATCTGATCTGATGCAGTTTGGCGGTAAAAAGCCGCAGGACGGTAAACCTGCAGTGATTTACGGCGCAGGCACTGGTCTGGGCGTGGCGCATATTATCCACGTTGAGAACCGTTGGTTGAGTTTGCCTGGTGAAGGCGGACACGTTGACTTCGCGCCTAACAGCGAAGAAGAAGACATCATCCTCGAGCAGCTGCGTATTGAGATGGGCCATGTTTCTGCCGAACGTATTTTGTCAGGCCCGGGTCTGGTTAACCTTTATCGCGCCATTGTTAAGGCAGATAAACGTGAACCAGAAGACTACGCGCCGAAAGACGTTACTAAACTGGCATTGGAAGACGATCTTGATTGTCGTCGTGCCTTGTCCCTGTTCTGCGTGATTATGGGGCGTTTTGGTGGCAACCTGGCGTTGACGATGGGTACTTTTGGTGGTGTTTATATTGCGGGTGGCATCGTTCCACGCTTCCTGGAATTCTTCAAAGCTTCCGGTTTCCGCGCCGCGTTTGAAGATAAAGGCCGTTTTAAAGATTACCTGATTGATATTCCTGTTTATCTGATAACTCACGATCAGCCAGGATTGCTGGGTGCGGGTGCTTACCTGCGTCAGTCGATTGGCTTTACGTTGGCTATCTAAGCTCGATTTATTGGGTTATATTTTATAAGAAATTTAACTTCGCCTCCTCAGGACGGGTTCCTGAGGAGGCGAAGTTTTTTATACCTTTTAAATTCTATAATCCCATCAACTGGCGGAAGGCTTTAACCTTGCTGCGACTGACCGGGACTTCAAAATCAAGATCGCTTAAACGCAGAATATAGGTGTTGTTAAACCACGGCACAATTTCGCGGATCTTCGACAAATTGACACAGTAAGAGCGATGGCAGCGGAAGAAATGCTCCTCCGGCAGCCGATGACACAGCTCCGAGATATTCATCGGCATGGTAAATTCTTCGCGCCGGGTATAAACCTGGGTTACTTTTTCCTGCGCTGCGGCGTAATAGATATCGTTGATATCAGTAACGATTATCCGCTCATCCTTGATCAAATTAATACTGTGACTGACCCTGTTACTGCCTGTTGTTGCGGGCGCCTCTAGCCTGCTTATCGCGTTTGAAATTCATCTCAAGCTTTTGCAGCATAGTCACGATACGTGCTTCGTGATAAGGCTTAAGAATGTAGTCAAACGCTTCAATTTCAAAGGCTTCTGCGGCGTGTTCTTTATAGGCGGTAATAAAGATGATGTAAGGCTTATGGGCAAACTTGCTGATGTTTTGTGCCAGCAATACGCCGTCAAGTGAAGGGATATTAATATCCAGAAAAATGGTATCAACCTGATGATTTTGTAGATATTTTAGCACTGCCAATCCGTCATCAAATTTCTCGACGACATTAATGCTACTGTGCGTCTTAATCAGGTAGCCCAGCTCTTCCTGAGCAAGAAATTCATCTTCAACAATGATTGCTTTCAACCGTTTACCCTTGATGGATCATAAATGAGATTTCCGTACCCGGCTCGAGTCGGCGGATTTGTAACCCTTGCCCATAAAGCAGGCTGACACGATGGTGGACATTAAGCAGGCCGATTTTATTGCCCGGCATTTCATTTTTGGCAACCTGCTCGATAACCGATTGCAGAATACCTTGCCCGGTATCTTTCACCGAGACTTTAATTTTATCTCCGGCCTGTTTGACCGTAATAACCACCACGCCTTTTCCGCTGCAAGGCTGAATACCGTGAACAATGGCGTTCTCCACCAGCGGCTGAATTAACAGGCTGGGAATGGCGACGGAAATATCGTCGTCAATATCGTAAATAACCGTGAGTTTGCTGCCAAACCTTGCCTGCTCAATAGCAATGTAATCCTGAACCTGATGCAGTTCTTTACGCAGATCGATCATCTCGTCGTTTAGCTCGAGATTGTAGCGTAAATAGCGCGACAGATTAATAATCAGCTGCCGAGAGGTGTCTGGATTAATACGGATTGAAGAGGAAATGGCATTAAGTGCGTTAAACAGAAAATGCGGGTTAATCTTGCTCTGTAATGCCCGCATCTCAGCCTTATTCGCCATTTCGCGCAGCTGCTCGGCGCGAGAGACTTCCATCTGGGTTGAAATAATCTGCGAAAGCCCGACTGCCATCACTTTCAGGGAATAAGTAATGCGGTGTGCGTGACAATAATAGATCTTCAGTGACCCTGTTATCACGCCTTTTTCCCACAGCGGGATGATCATCTGGGAGTGGATCTGCGGTGTGCGATCCATTTCATCATTGTTTTTAATGGTGATCCTGCCGCTGCTGATCACCTCTTTGGTATTTTCACTGATGATCTCATGGCCGATATTATATTGATCCGCGCCCGTTCCCACATAGGCGAGGATATTTTTGGTATCGGTAATCGCCACGGCATCGGCGTTAATATCTTCTCGAATAATATTACATACTGTAGCCATTGATTCGGCATTGATATTACGAAAATACGGCAGAGTTTTGTTGGCAATATCCAGCGCAAGCCGTGCCTGACGCGCAGCAATAGCCTCTTTTTCATCGGCCACGCTTTGTACCAGTAATACAATTGGCCCGATAGAAATTGCACCGAGAATAAGCGGGGCAGAGATGATTGCTACGATATCAAGGCCTAACGAGAATGGCCGTGTAAACAATAAAATCAGCAGCATAGTCAGGGATTCGCACAGCATACCTGCCGCAATACCCATCTTCCAGTGATGCTCTTTTTTGACCTTGAGATTGATATATCCTGAAAGAAATCCGGCAATAATGCTGGTGATCAGGCAAGGCAACGAGGTGGCGCCGTGAATATCAATTAGATAACGGTGAGTGCCTGAAACCAGGCCGGTAATAATACCCACCCAAGGGCCGAACAGAATGCCGCCCGAGACAATCGCAATCGTGCGAACGTTAATCAGCGAGCCTTCAACGTTAATACCTGAAAGCGTGCCGAAAATGGCAAATAGTGAAAATATCGCCGTGACTGTGGCCAGTTCCAGCGGCGTATGCGCGTCATTTTCTTTTTGTAGCAGTTTGCGGAACAGACGACTGCGGGTTAGAAAAAACAGGCAAATCAGCATTAATGCCGCGCGGTCAAACACCGCCAGCGTCATATCGAAGATGTGTTGCACAGCAAACTCTCGGTAGGATGCAAGGGCATCGCGCGTAAAGTGAATGGCGTGATTATAGGGAATTGTGCTTCCGGTCGCTATAAGCAGCAGAGTTAAGTGGATTAAGGTGAAATTGCTGTTAAAAATCCGGTGCAAATGCTTATATTTATAGCGAACAAAGATGCATTTTTAATCTAATAAAATGAGCCGATTACCATGATTGTATTGACGACATCACGGCTGGAAATGAAGCCGATTGAACGTGGAGACTGGCCGCTATTTTTAAAGTTGTATCAAAACGACGGCGTAATGAAATTTATCGGCGACAGGGAAACACCGGCTCAGATTCGCTATCGTTTCGATCAGCGGCTCGGCAACTGGGATAAATACTCTGATTTCTGGCTCTGTCTGGTGATCCGCGAACGTGCATCCGGCGAGGCTGTCGGGCTGACCGGTTTTTTCCCCGACTGGCGACCTTATCAACAAGCCGAAGTAGGGTTTATGCTGCTGCCGGAATATCAGGGCAAAGGCTATGGCCAGGAATCGCTGAATGAGGTCGTGAAGTTTGCATTTAAATTTTGCGGATTTCATCGTTTACAGGCCAACGTGCTTGAAGGCAACTTTGCCTCGCGTAACTTATTGGAAAGATGTGGGTTTCGGCTGGAAGGCACGTTACGCGAGAGCTACCGCATTGGCGGCGAATGGCACAACGACTGGCTATTAGGCTTACTCAGCAGCGATATCAAACCAGTCTGAGGGCGCGAGAAAAATATTTGCCTAATCTATCGACAGTTTTTCCTCGCTGCGATATGTTGATTTATCGGTTTGTTTTCTTGCCCCAATGGCAAAGGAAATAAACCAGCGTCGCTCGGATGGTCCGGGCGCTAACGTTAATCGAGGAAATCATGGCTGAATCCAGTTCTAAGCGTCGTTTCACACGCATCGATCGTCTTCCCCCTTATGTGTTCAACATTACCGCTGAATTGAAAATGGCTGCGCGACGTCGCGGCGAAGATATTATCGATTTCAGCATGGGGAATCCTGATGGCCCAACGCCTCCTCATATCGTCGAAAAACTGGTGACTGTAGCCCAGCGTGAAGATACCCACGGCTATTCGACCTCGCGCGGTATTCCTCGCCTGCGTCGCGCTATTTCTCGCTGGTATGCCGATCGTTATCAGGTCGAAATTGACCCTGAAAGCGAAGCGATTGTGACTATCGGCTCGAAAGAGGGTCTGGCTCACCTGATGCTGGCCACGTTGGATCACGGCGATACCGTTCTGGTGCCGAACCCAAGCTATCCTATTCATATTTATGGCGCGGTGATTGCCGGTGCGCAGGTGCGTTCTGTGCCGCTGGTTGAAGGAGTCGATTTCTTCGGCGAGCTTGAACGCGCAATTAAAGAAAGTATTCCTCGCCCAAAAATGATGATCCTTGGCTTCCCGTCGAATCCTACGGCGCAGTGCGTCGAGCTGGACTTCTTCGAGCGAGTCGTGGCCCTGGCTAAGCAATATAACGTGATGGTTATCCACGACCTGGCGTATGCCGATATCGTGTATGACGGCTGGAAAGCGCCGTCCATCATGCAAGTTCCGGGCGCTAAAGACATTGCAGTCGAATTCTTTACCCTGTCAAAAAGTTACAATATGGCAGGCTGGCGTATTGGTTTTATGGTCGGTAATGAAGAGCTGGTGAGTGCACTGGCGCGTATTAAAAGTTATCACGACTATGGCACCTTTACGCCGTTGCAGGTGGCAGCAATTGCCGCTCTTGAAGGCCCGCAACAGTGCGTTAAAGATATTGCCGAGCAGTATCGTCAGCGCCGCAATGTGCTGGTTCGCGGTCTGCACGAGGCGGGATGGATGGTTGAAAATCCTAAAGCTTCAATGTACGTCTGGGCAAAAATTCCTGATGCCTACGCTCATTTAGGTTCTCTGGAGTTTGCCAAACTTCTGCTGTCCGAGGCCAAAGTTTGTGTTTCTCCGGGAGTGGGCTTTGGTGACTATGGCGATACTCACGTACGTTTTGCATTGATTGAAAATCAGGATCGTATTCGCCAGGCGGTGCGTGGAATTAAAGCCATGTTCCGCGCCGATGGCCTGATCCCGCAAAAGAAAACGACTATTGATAGTACTCAAACATCGCCTGATGCTGCTCATGCCGAAACAAAAACGTTGAGCGACGAAGTCTGATATCAGCACTGTAATTGATGAGAAACCGGGCCATTAGCGCCCGGTTTTTACTTTCAGCGTTAAAACCACAGCTTTAAACCCTCTGTGGGGAGAGGGCGAGACTTCAAAGAGCACGTCACAACATTTTGCACAATTTGAGGCTATTATCTTTAAATAACCTTGCGGACCATGTAACTCATTGCGTTGATGGGGATCTTTGATGAGAAATCGCTATTCCTTGCTGCAAATCAGTCTGCATTGGCTGACATTACTGATGATCATCCTCGCTTATAGCATGATGCTGGGCCGCGACTATTTTCCTGATGATTACAGCTCGCTGGCCCGCCAGCTGCATTACAACTTTGGATTAAGCGTTTGGCTGCTGGTATTTATTCGTCTTATTTTGCGCCCTCGTCAGCATACTCCACCCATTACGCCACCTCTGCATCTTTGGCAGGCACGCATCGCCACGCTAACGCATTGGGCGCTGTATCTGCTTTTTCTGGCCTTACCGACGTTAGGATTCCTCACCGTTATGTTTGGCGGGCGCAGCATATTCCTGCTTGGCTGGGAGATCCCTCATTTCATCACGCCACGGCCCGAGTGGCGCTCCGGGTTAAGAAGCACTCACGTGTTGGTGGCGACAATCGGCTATTATCTAGTCGGGCTGCACACCTTGGCCGCGCTGTTCCATCATTATTTTATGAAGGATGATACGCTGAAGAGAATGCTGCTGGGCAAATAGGGCGTGATATCAACTCATAACTGGTTATAAAACCAGCACATTCTTCGTAATTTCTGACGCACCTCCTGTTTGTCTCCTCGTGAAAAGGGTAAACTACCGCCTTTGTAACAGGGTGAGTTGCTCAGATAAACCCATGAAAGTTATGAGTATGGCGCAGAGAGGGAGCCCCTTGCTGCCAAGATAGTTTGACTTAAGGTATTGATAATCATTATGGCTACTCCTTCACAACTCGCTCAGCTGCAAGATCAGATCCGCACCAGCTATGATTCTTTAAGCAAAAGGCTTAAGCAGGTAGCCCGATATATTCTTGATAATGGCAATACCATTCCTTTTGAAACTATCGCCTCTATTGCAGAAAAAGCCGACGTTCCTCCCTCTACCTTAATCCGTTTTGCCAATAATTATGGTTTTGATGGCTTTAACGAGATGAAACAGGTATTTCGTCAGCATTTGATGGAAGGGACGGTTAACTATGCCGAACGCGCCAGCCTTTCTCGACAAACTGCCAGTGAAGACCCCGGCGCGCCTGAAACACCGGCCGAGATCCTCAAAGTCTTTAGCATGGTCAATGAGCAGGCGTTACAGCAGCTTAGCGGGCAAATCAAAGCAGAAGATCTTGAGCACGCGGTAAAATTACTTGATGAAGCCGACAATATTTACGTGATTGGTTTCCGCCGTTCGTTTAGCGTCGCAGCTTATCTAACCTATGCCTTCCGTCATTTGGAACGCCGTACTTTTCTGATTGACGGTCTTGGCGGCATGTTCAATGAGCAGCTGAATATGGTACGACCAACGGACGTGGTTATCTCAATCAGTAATTCTCCTTACGCGCAGGAAGTTGTTGATTTGGTGGCAATGGGCGCTGCTCAGGGGGCGAAACAGATTGCGATAACCGACAGCCTGGTAAGTCCGCTCACGGCATTTAGTGAAGTTTGTTTTATCGTGCGTGAAGCACAGGTAGACGGATTCCGCTCGCAGATTGCCTCTATGTGCCTGGCACAAACGCTAATGATGTCTCTGGCATTGAGCAGTGCCAATAAAATAGACGCAAAATAGCTATTTTTTAGCCATTCTACAGACATTCTTGTCATAAATGGACGATAGCCGATCATACTTTCCCTGCTGCTAATGGCTGGAAGCCGCCAGCGGGGGTGGCTATACTGCTGCTATCTCTTTTTTGAACGGTATAAGTAATGAAATTCAGCAAACGGCTCAGCCTTATTACTCTCGTGTTCGCGCTGTGCGTGGGTGTCGACCAAATTACCAAATCGATAGCTAAAAATACGCTGTCGATGGATTACGTACGTGAATACCTGGGCGGCAGCATCAAGCTTTTACTGACCCACAATACCGGCACTTTCCTGGGATTAGGCGGAACACTGCCCGCAAATATCCGTTATGGTTTGATGATTATTGGGCTGGGGGCTTTTTTGCTGGCACTGCTGGTTTATACCGTTCTCAATACACGTGCTAACGTCCTGACCATTGTTTCCTTAACGATGGTGTTCTCCGGGGGGATCAGCAATCTGCTGGATCGCATTGTATACGGCGGTTATGTGGTTGATTTTATGAACGTTAGTGCGGGAAGTTTGCATACCGGCGTCTTTAACGTTGCCGACATGGTATTAATGGCTGGAGCCATTATTCTCTTCGCTGTCGGTTTTAAAAGTAAGCCTCAAACGGCTCACGGTTGATACTAAGCTTAAGCATGCCCACTTCTCTTTGACAGCAGGTTAATTTCATCACATAACAATGTGAGGGAAGTGGGACTCAAGCATCGCTCTGGCACTATTTATTTCACAAGGACGATCGATTTCACAAGGGCTATTGGTTTCACAAATACCATGAATTTCATAACCTCTATGAATTTCAAAATCTAATAAAATGAAAATTATGATTCATTTTGATGCTCAGCCGAATTATGAATGTTTTATGAATTAAATTGTATATTAAACAATAATTAAAGCTGATCATACCCATTTTAAACCATTTTCTCCTCTCCCTTCCAGTACGCCTCTTTTACGATATTTTTGTTTTATTTTTATGATATCAGTCTCAAAATGAAAAATTGGTTCGGTTTTTTCATTTCACTGCGTAATAAAATCTTTATAATCTTTTAAAGTCATTTTTGATGAAAACATCACCACGGTAACGGCGTTAACCGCAAGGAATGGAAGATGAAAAAGATCAGATTAACCATGGCACAGGCTTTGGTCCGCTTTCTGGACCAGCAGTATGTGAATGTAGACGGTGAAGAGATTAAGTTTGTTACCGGCATTTTTGCTATTTTTGGACACGGTAACGTGCTTGGACTGGGTCAGGCGCTGGAACAAGACAGCGGCAAGCTAATTGTTCATCAGGGGCGTAACGAGCAGGGAATGGCTCACGCCGCTACCGGCTACGCGAAACAGAAATTACGCCAGCAGATCTATGCCTGTACTTCATCAGTCGGTCCCGGTGCTGCCAATATGCTGACCGCAGCGGCGACAGCGACGGCTAACCGCATTCCTTTATTACTGTTGCCGGGCGACGTTTTCGCCTCACGCCAGCCAGATCCGGTTTTACAGCAGATTGAACAAAGCCACGATCTTAGCATCAGTACCAATGATGCTTTTCGCACTGTGAGCAAATATTGGGATCGCATTGTGCGTCCTGAACAGCTAATGACTGCCTGTATCAGCGCCATGCGCGTGCTGACCGATCCGGCTGAAACCGGTGCTGTAACACTGTCTTTGCCGCAGGATGTGCAGGGCGAGGCTTATGATTATCCAGAGTATTTCTTCCAAAAACGCGTTCATCGCATTGACCGCTTACCGATTACACCAGGCGCATTAGCCGATGCATTGAAGCTGATTAAAGGAAAACGTAAACCGTTAATCGTTTGTGGCGGCGGGGCGAAATATTCTCAGGCGGGTGTCGCGTTGCAACAGTTTGCCGAAGCTTATGGTATTCCGTTTGCAGAAACGCAGGCAGGAAAAGGCACGCTAACCTCTGAACATCTATTTAATCTTGGTGGGATTGGCGAGACCGGAACGCTAGCGGCCAATCAACTTGCCAAGGAAGCTGACCTGATTATTGGTGTTGGAACGCGTTATACCGATTTCACTAGTTCATCGAAATGGATATTCCAGAATCCAGAAGTCTCGTTTATCAATATCAACGTCAATCGCTTTGATGCCTTCAAACTTGATGCAGTGCAGGTTATTGCCGATGCCCGTTTGGGGCTGGAAGCCTTGCATCAGGGACTTCAGGGCAGTGATTTCCGCGCCGCCTGGGGCCACAAAATTTCCCAGGTTCGAGAAGAGTTGATCGCCGAAACTCAACGTGTTTATCAGGTGGATTACAGCGGTGAAGATTTTGTGCCTGAAATCAATGATCATATTGATCGTAAAAGCCTTTATGCCGAATTCGAGGCGATTACCGGATCACTTCTAACCCAAAGTCGCGTGCTGGGAACCTTAAATAGTTCAATTGATAAAGATGCCGTGATCGTTGCTGCGGCAGGTAGCTTGCCGGGCGATCTGCAACGCATCTGGCGAACCACGGGTATTAATGGTTATCACGTTGAATACGGTTACTCGTGCATGGGCTACGAGGTTAATGCCGCGCTGGGTGTGAAAATGGCCGAGCCAGAACGTGAGGTTTACGCGCTGGTGGGGGATGGTTCATTTATGATGCTGCATTCCGAACTGGTTACTTCGATTCAGGAACATTTGAAAATTAATGTCATCCTTCTCGATAACATGACCAATGGCTGCATTAATAATCTGCAAATGGAACACGGTATGGATAGCTTCAATACTGAATTCCGTTTCAGAGCAGATTCGACTTCTAAACTTGACGGCGGTTTTGTACCGGTCAACTTTGCCAAAATTGCCGAAGGCTATGGCTGCAAAACGTATTCAGTAAACACCCTCGATCAGCTGCATGCGGCGCTAGAAGATGCTAAACATCAGACCGTTTCTACCCTTATCGATATAAAAGTATTGCCTAAGACCATGATCCATAAGTATTTCAGCTGGTGGCGTGTGGGTGGGGCGATGGTTTCCGAAAGCGAATCGGTTGATAAAGTGGCGCAAATGCTGCGTGAAAATATTGATAAGGCACGTGAATACTAATCAAATTTTCGGGTTTGCCTGCCCGCGGGCCAATCTGAAAAATCGCCTGTAATCCTGCAAATAAGATCGGAGCTGGATATGAAAATTGCTTTTGATGTCGACGTAATCAGGGACAGAAGTATTACCGAAATGGTGCGCCAGGTTTCTGAATGGGGTTATAAATACATTGAACAATCACCCCATCCGCGTATCAATCCTTTCTATAAACATCCTAAAGCCGGTGTGGATGTGATGAATGAATACAAGCGCGCGCTGACAAACTATGGCGTCGAGCTCTCCTCATTTATCGTCGTTTATCGCTGGTCAGGTCCGGATGAAGATCGTCGTATCGCGGCGGTACGTAACTGGAAACGGATGATTGAAATCGCTGTGGATATGGGCGTTGAGGTCATTAATACCGAACTTTCTGGCGATCCAAATCAGCCAGAAATCTGCGAAGAGCGCTGGTATCAGTCGATGGAAGAACTGTTGCCAATTATTGAGCGTGAAGGCATTCGTGTTGAAATTCAGTCACATCCGTGGGATTTCTGCGAAGAAAACAATGAAACCGCTGACATCGTAAAATCATTGCGCAGTGACAACATTAAATACGTTTACAGCGTGCCGCACACCTTCTTCTATGACAAAGGTAAAGGCGATGTCTCCAGTATGTTGGAATACGTCGGTGATGATCTCTCCCACGTGCTGATTGCCGATACCATGAACCATACCAAACACTGCCGATATATTGTGAATCCACCGGGCGTTGACGCGGTTGTACACCAGCATGTCGGAATAGGTGAAGGGGAAGTCAACTTTGAGGCGCTTTTCAGCAGCCTGCGCCAGATGGACTTCGCTAATCGGAAATTTAAAGTCGGCGGTGAGTCGATTATTGCCACCTCGCTGTTTGGTTATCCAGAAAAAATGCCACAGCAGGCTGTCGCGACTCGCGAACGTATCGAGCGAGAATTACTGAACCGTTAACAGCGTTTTTAATTTAAACGGTTTTCTAAAAGAGCGCTTAATTGCGCTCTTTTTGTTGCGATCGTTCAATATATTGGAACTATACCATCAGAAATCTTCAATAATTATGCCATGTCCTGCCACTACTCTGCGCCAGACAATGTTATATGATGATACCAACGCATTTTTTCCGTACTTAAATTCCAGCAACTGATTATCAGCAGGTTATTTCAGTTCAGCTAATGAGTGATAACTATTAATAATCAAATAGTTATTCTCTAATCCTTATTATCAATGACAGGACAAATAGATTATGAAAAAGATTGGATTTCTGTCTTTTGGGCACTGGACTCCTTCACCACAGTCAGGCACGCGTTCTGCCGCTGATGCTCTGTTGCAGTCTATCGATTTGGCGGTTGCCGCCGAAGAGCTTGGGGCGGATGGCGCCTATTTTCGCGTACACCATTTTGCTCGCCAGCTGAGCTCGCCATTCCCACTGCTTGCAGCCGTTGGTGCGAAAACCAGCCGCATCGAGATCGGTACTGGCGTTATCGATATGCGTTATGAAAATCCGTTGTATATGGCGGAAGATGCCAGCGTGGCTGACCTGATTTCAGGCGGACGTTTGCAGCTGGGCCTGAGTCGCGGTTCACCAGAGCAAGTGATCGACGGCTGGCGCTATTTCGGCTATCAACCCGCAGAAGGGGAGAGCGAGTCCGATATGGCACGTCGCCACACCCTGGCATTGCTTGAAGTGTTAAAAGGTGAAGGTTTTGCCGAACCCAATCCTCAGCCGATGTTCCCTAATCCACCGGGTTTACTGCGCCTGGAACCTTATTCTGAAGGTTTGCGCGAGAGAATTTGGTGGGGAGCGGGTTCTAATGCGACCGCGGTTTGGGCAGCTAAACAGGGTATGAACCTGCAAAGTTCAACCCTAAAAGACGATGAAACCGGCGAGCCATTCCATGTTCAACAGGCGAAACAAATTCGCGCTTATCGTCAGGCATGGAAAGAAAGTGGCCACACTCGAACGCCGCGTGTTTCAGTAAGTCGTAGCATTTTTGCGCTGATTAACGATCTCGATCGTGCCTATTTCGGGCGCAGCGGACAAGAGGGCGATAAAGTCGGCTTTTTGGAAGAAAACAACCGCTCTATTTTCGGCCGCAGCTATGCTGCCGAGCCTAACAGACTGATTGCTCAGCTCAAGCAGGATGAAGCCATTGCCGAAGCCGATACCCTGGTGTTAACGGTGCCTAACCAGTTGGGTGTTGATTACAATGTGCACGTGATTGAATCAATTCTGACCCACATTGCTCCGGCGATGGGCTGGCGCTAAGGCATAGTAAAAACGCTGGTTGCGGCCATTGTTTTGTCCATCATTACAGCAATGATTACCGCGACGGTTACAGCATAGTTATGGCAACGGCTATCAGTAGTTATATTAATAGTTTTAGCAATAGATCATTGAGGCTTGGTTTCTAAATCAGTCCTCATTGCTTTCTATAAGCTTTTTATGCAGCTCATGGGTCAGGCGTTCGACACGCTCTGTGAGCTGTTTAGTCAGATTCGTTAAATCGGTATTTTGTTGCAGCAACTGTAGCATTTGCTCATTTTGTATCGCCGCTGTTTCAAGACGCTGATCGTTAAGGTGAGCCAGTTCTTCTCTATGTAAGGCATCTGCCTCGGCATTGGCTTTATCGCGCTCTGCCTGACGAGTTTGCGCCAGTAGGATCAGCGGAGCCGCATAAGCAGACTGTAAACTAAATGCCAGATTGAGGAGAATAAACGGATAGATATCAAACTTAACCCAGCCAAATTCATTCACTGCAATCCACAGTATGACAATAAGGGTTTGGCCACCCAGGAACATCGGTGTGCCAAAAAATCGGGCAAAGGCTTCAGCCTTGAGCGCAAACCAGTTCTCACCAAAAGTAGGTAACAACTTCTGATGCTTGCGATGAAAACGCAGGTGATCTAGCTTACTTTTTTTTGGCAAGACTTCTGCTGAATCCGTTTTACTTTCCTTCATGATTCATCCTTGTTAACTGCGATTGCTGTGAATATTTAGATTTTTTCTTTTTCAGGATAAGACAGGGCTTTCAGGATAAACCTGGGCAGCGTTTCATTTTTACATCGCTCTGAATAATGTATTTCACATCACCCGATACCCCGATATCTATCAACTGTATGCCTGTCAGAAAGATAATGGAAACGATTAGCAAGGCGTAAGCCATCTTCTAAGCATCTTTTGAACACCTGGCCTTATGACCTAAATCGCCGGGCAAGCCACGGTGAAACATCGCCATGCCTTGCGCTTTTCGGGCATCTGGCGAGCCGCAATACCATATCGGCAACACAGGTTTGGCAGTTGGTATCGATATTGCATCGTTTATACCATCGCCTACGCACTTCACGTCCTGCCGGGAGTTCTGATGAATTTAAACACTTATAAATACTTCAATGAGGTAGCAGCGACCGGTTCGATTCGTCGCGCTGCCGACAGGCTACATGTGGCACCTTCGGCAATAAGTCGGCAGATATCATTACTCGAACACAGTCTAGGTACGCCGCTGCTTGAAAGAAGCAACACGGGTATACAGCTCACAGCAGCAGGAATGATGCTTGAGCGCTATACCCTTAAAATGTGTCGTGATTTAGATCGTATCCACGAGTCTATAAAAAATTTAAAAGGGCTTAGGCAAGGCGAAGTCAAAATCTGGGTTATTGAGGCAGTGGTTCAGGCAATTCTGCCGCGAATAATGACTGAATTTAATGAAAATTATCCAGCTATCCAATTTTCAATTAATTCGGAGTCTTCAGATCGCACCCTTGAGGCCATCAGCCGGGATGAAATTGATATCGGTATTGTTTTTAATATCGGCAATCGTCCCAGCATTGAAGTGGTTAAGAGTTGCTCTGCACCAATTCAGTGCCTGGTTTCGCCGAAACACCCGTTTGCCCAGCGCCAGTCTCTGACTATGGAAGATATTTGTGCTTGTCCGATTGCCTTGCCGGTTTCCAGTTTTGGGCTGCGCCAGACTTTTGATAAAGAGATGCGCACGCTGCATTTGACCCCGCAATCTATTGTGAATACCAATAATCTCGAGCTGACCAAAGCGATGGCTATCGCGGGAAGAACCCTGACAATCGGTCCGAGACTGATCGCCACTAAAGAAATCGAACAGAATCTGCTGTGCGCGATCCCGATTGATAATGCCGCCATGGAAGCTGCCAAAATTGAAATTTGCGTGCATCGCGATCGCACTCTGTCTTTTGCCGCCCATCAGTTTTTAAAACAAATCTGCAAAGAGTTTGAGTAATTAATCTCTGCTCATCCCCCACGCTGGCCGTGTACTAAAACAGGCAACACGGTGTGCGCCAGACAGTATTACTGACTGCATAAAACCGCATGATATTTATAAGGTATCGCTTAATTCATATCCCTGACGTGGTCAGGAATGCATTCGATGAGGATAGAAAGATGCCGAGCGTCATGACAAACGGGATACGTACCCACTATGAAATTCAGGGCACTGGGCCTGCGCTGATTTTTGTTTCAGGCCTGGGGGGAACGGCGGCTTACTGGCGGCCACAGGTCGATATTTTTGCCAAAGATTTTACCGTTGTAACCTATGACCAGCGCGGCGCAGGCAGTACGGATCATCCCGCAGGCCCTTACAGCGTCGAAACGCTGGTGGATGACCTGCAATCGCTGATTAAAGAGTTGCAGCTCGAACGACCTACGCTGATTGGCCATTCTACCGGCGGCGCGATTGGGCAAATCCTTGCTGCACGCGAGCCTGAACTGCTGGCCGGCATGATCCTTTACGCCAGTTGGGCTAAATCGGATACGCACTTCAACTGGTGCTTTCGCATGCGTAAGGCTTTGTTGATCGGCAGTACGGTGGAGGAATACGTGCACGGCAGCGCTCTGTTTCTGTATCCACCGGATCATTTACGTGCGAATGGCGAAACCCTTTCTCCAACGCTGTTAGCCTCGGCTGCAAAATTCCCAAAACGTGAAGTGGTGCTTAGCCGCATTGACGCGATTATGGCCCACGATGCCAGCGCCTCTCTGGCGTTGATCAAGACCCCGACGCTGGTGCTGTGCGCTCAGGATGACATTCTCACGCCGCCTTATCAGTCCCGTCTTTTGGCCGAGGCCATTCAAAACGCCGAGCTAAAAATCGTGCCACACGGTGGACACAGTTTTTCAGAAACTGAAACCAGCTTGTTTAACCAAATCGCGTTTGACTTTCTGACCACGATCCATAAATCAGCCAACTGTTCTCAGGAGCCATCATGATGAGCAATGACAATCGAAATATTGAGTTTGGCGTATTTTTGCCAGTGGGCAATGGTGGATGGATTACCTCAACCACCAGCCCGCAGCTTCCTGCAACTTATGATTACAACAAGCAGGTCGCGATTCTAGCCGAACAGTTGGGCTTCGATTTTGCACTATCAATGGCTAAATGGCGCGGCTACGGCGGTCCTTCAAAACATTGGGACGTCACGTTGGAAAGCCTGACCACCATGGCCGGGATTGCTGAAGCCACCAGCCGCATCGGCGTGTGGGGCACCGTTCATACGATGGTATTTCACCCCGCGGTGGTCGCCAAAATGAGCGCGGTACTTGATCAAATATCTAAAGGTCGTTTTGCCATCAACATTGTTTCAGGCTCCAACCCGACCGATCAGGGACAGATGGGTCTCTGGATGGATCTGGACCACGCAGAGCGCTACGAACTGGCCGCAGAATGGCTGACCGTGCTTAAACGCCTGTGGACGGAAGACCGTGTAGAGCATGACGGCAAGCATTATCAGCTGACGGATTGCATGTCTAATCCTAAACCCGTGTCGCGACCGCCTATCATCTGCGCAGGCGCATCAGATCGAGGTTTTCTGTTCACCATAGAGCACTGTACTGGCAGCTTTATGCTCGGTTCTGACCACGACGATTT
Organism: uncultured Gammaproteobacteria bacterium; assembly: GCA_963747655.1. Taxonomy (GTDB): domain Bacteria; phylum Pseudomonadota; class Gammaproteobacteria; order Enterobacterales; family Enterobacteriaceae; genus Rouxiella. The sequence goes on from CAVVFS010000004.1 coordinate 357,479, forward strand.
TATCAAAACGGGTCTTCGTGCCAAAGAACTGGCCGCACAGCAGGGCAAGCCTGATTTTAAAACCTACGGCCTGTTTACCATCGTGCCAGGTGCTACCGATGCCGAAGCGCGCGATCGCGTTGCGCTTTACGATGCAGGTGTTGACACCATCGCGCTGGATAACCAGACCCGCGAATACTCCGGTGACAAGAGCTTTAAGCAGAACACGATGGCGCAGCGATTTGTCTCGCAGGGAGAACAGCGCAACTCTATGACGCGCGCCGCGCTGGTCGGTTCGCCGGAAACGATAGGTAACAAGCTCGCCGCGATTATCAAAGGCGCGAAGCTCGATGGCGTGACGGTTATCGTGCCAGATTTCATCGACGACCTGCGCATTGTCGGTACTGAAGTGTTGGAAGTGCTGGAACACCACGGCGTAAATACCCACGCTCGTGATTATCAAAAGTCTCTGAAAAGTTGATTAATCCGTTTCTGAAAAAAATTTACTCAGAATCATCTTCCCCGCTTAGTAAAATGCCAGGAGTCGAGCTTTGAAAATAAAAATGATGTTAGCTATCGCGGTTACCGCTGCAATTAGTTGTGGGGCCGTGGCGCATGCCGATGACAGTAAACCGCGCGTTGCCGCCCTGTTTACCCAGACTGTCACTCAGGGATCCTGGGACATGGCAGGCTACAATGCTTTTAAATCGATGGCGACCAAAGAGGGTTTCGCGCCCAGCTATCTTGAACATACCACTTATGAATCAGCACCTTCCGTATTGCGCCAGCTGGCTTCCGACGGGGTGAAACTGATCATTGCTCACTCTTCGGGATACTCGGCGGCTATTAAAGAGGTCGCGCCTTCGTTCCCTAATACTCAATTTGTTCTCTACTCCTACGAAAGCTCGACTTCGAACCTTCCAAACTATTCAGCCTGGTCTGTTGACTGGGACGAATATGGCTTCGTTCTGGGAGTCTTGGCGGCAGAGGCCAGCAAAGCCGGGCATATCGCGGTAATTAGCGGCGAGCCGATCCCTTCCGCAGAGCGCACGGTGGAGTTCATCAAAAAAGGGGCTGCTTATGTGAATCCAAAAATTCAGGTGGATTCTGCCTATGTCGGCTCCTTTACCGATGTTGCCCGCGCTAAAGAAATTGCGACCGGAACCATTGCGCGTGGCGCAGATTTCATCATTCCCGCGTCAGATACCGCGGATGCAGGCATTCAGCAAGCGGCGGATGAAGGCGACGTGCTAACTATTGGTTCTTACACTGACCAATCGAAAGATTTTCCAAATTCAGTCATGACCTCCACGGTGATGAATTTCAACAAGTCTTACGCTGATATCGGCAAGCATTATGCTGATCATCAGCTGGGTAATCGCATTATCACCGAGGATTTAGCCACCGACGGCTGGACCCTTTCTACGCCTTTTGCCCACGTCGATAAAGACGTGCAGGCCAAAGTGTTTAAGATCATCGCTGACATCAAGTCCGGCAAGATAAAGATCGAGGGCTAATCATCATGTCTGACCCGGTAATCGAGCTCGATCACGTATCAAAGCGGTATCCCAACGGTTTTCTCGCGCTTGAAAAAGTGTGTTTATCTTTTTATCCACGGGAGATCCACGCACTTTTGGGCGAGAACGGCGCGGGTAAATCGACATTGATGAATATCCTTTACGGAGTACATGAACCCAGCGAGGGCGGGGTGCTGATGGGCGGTCGGCAGGTCATTCATCGCCAGCCGGCCGATGCAATTGCCAATGGGATCGGTATGGTTCATCAGCATTTTAAACTGGTTGCCCCCTTTACCGTTGCCGAAAATCTGGCGCTGGTGGCTCGGGGAGAGCGGAAGCGAGCCTTTAGGCGAACCGCGGATGTACGGGCATTTATTTTGCAATACGGCGTCGATCTTGACCCTCATGCAGTCGTCGGGACGCTGCCTCTGGCCTTGCAACAGCGGGTCGAAATCCTCAAAGCGCTGGTCAATGACACCCGCGTGCTGCTGCTGGATGAGCCTTCGACTATTTTGACGCCTGCCGAAATCGACGCGCTTTATGACACCCTGCGCCGCATTGCCGCTAAAGGCACGGCGGTCGCGGTAGTAACGCATAAAGTGGATGAAGTGCTGGCCAATGCGGATCGCTACACCATTCTGCGGCGTGGCAAAACCAATGGCACCGGCCTGACGCAATCTTGCTCTGCCGATCAACTGGTTGAAATGATTGTCGGGCGTGCGGTGGTAATGGGCACGCGTCTGGGCAAGGTGCGATCGGCGGGGGAAGTGCAGATGCGTTTAGGCTCGGTCAACCTCCGGCCAGCCAGCGGATCGCCCGGTTTGCACGATATCAATCTGGTATTGCGCAAACAGGAGGTGATTGGTGTTGCAGGAGTCGAAGGCAACGGGCAGACCGAGCTTTTCGAGCTTTTAGCGGGACAGCGCAAGCCCGACAGTGGCGAGATAGTGCGTGTTGGACCCGACGTTACCGTGGCGCTGGTGCCTCAGGACCGCCATCACGAAGGGCTGTCGCTGGATTTACCCGTCTCGCATAACCTGCTGTATCCAAAGATTATGCTGGGTGAATTCCGCCGTATTGGGTTGCTTGATCACGCGGCGATTGCCGAGCGCTCCAGGGAGATGATCGACCGTTCAGATATCCGCACCCATTCTCATACCACCCCAGCGCGTTCTCTCTCGGGCGGCAATCAGCAAAAAATCGTTGTTGCTCGTGCAATGGCTGAAGCGGCTTCAATCATCGCGGTTTACCAGCCAACTCGGGGTCTCGATATGGCGGCGGCGGAAGCAGTGTTGTCGCAACTGGCCGAAGCAGCAGATGCAGGAACCACGGTGCTAATTATTTCCTCAAGCATTGAAGAGCTCATCAGAGTCTCTGACCGCATTGTGGTGATAAATGGCGGAAGGATCACTGGCGAAGTTTCAGGGAATGACATGTCTATCGAGAAAATCGGCGCGCTGATGACTCAGGGTCTGGGCGCGCAGTCTCCAGCAGCAGAGGTTGAACATGTCTGACACGATTAAACCTTTGGCAGAAAGTGGAGCTTCATTGCGCCGTTTTCTGACCAGAATGAGTGGTGCTACCTCACTGTGGGTGACTCTCGGCGCTTTTGTCGGCTCTCTTATTTTAGGTTTGGCACTCATTGCGGCCATGGGCGTGCCACTGCATTCTGCCATCAGCGTGGCTTTTGAAGGGGCTTTTGGCAATATCCGCGCTCTGTCTGACACGCTGGTATTTATGACTCCGAGGCTGTTGGTCGCACTTGGGGCACTAATTGCCATTCGCGGCGGGATGTTCAATTTAGGTGGAGAAGGGCAGCTGCAAATGGGTGCGATTGGCGCAATGCTGCCATTCTTGGCCTTTGGCAATCTCGGCCATGCCTTGTTACCGCTGTCGATTATCAGTGGCGCACTGTGCGGTGCTATCTGGGGCGTGATCCCGGCGATATTGAAGCTGTGGCGCGGCATCGATGAAATCATTGTGACGCTGATGATGAATTTTATCGCCATCTACTTCCTCAAATATCTGGTACAGGGGCCGATGCGGCCTGTGGGATCGAACTTTAATATGTCTGCACAACTGCCACCCGATGGCATCTTCCAGACGGTGATAGCCGGAACGCGGCTTCATGCGGGCGTATTTCTGGCCTTAATCATTGCCGTGGCGGTCTGGGTGATGCTGCAACATACCGCATTTGGTTTGAGACTGCGTGCCAGCGGTCAAAGCCCTCGTTTTGTACGGATGCAGGGGCAATCTGCTGCACAAAATATCCTTTCGAGTATGGCGCTTTCCGGTGCCGTTGGCGGACTGGCGGGCACTTTTGAGGTGCTCGGCGTGCAATACCGGCTCATTGAAGGTTTCTCTTCGGGGCTAGGTTTCGAAGGGCTTGCCGTTTCATTTCTGGCCGGGCTTGAGCCTTTTGGGGCGGTGATCGTCTCGGTATATTTCGGCGCGATCAACAGTGCCGCTCTTGCATTACAAAGCACTTTCTCAATTCCTGCGGCCTTGGCCGACGTGCTTAGCGGGCTACCGATCCTGTTTCTGGCGGTGCTTAGCGGCGTAATGATGTTGAAAGGGAGGCCAATATGGACTTCAACGCTTTAACACTCGCCCTGTTTCTGGCTGGGGGATTCAGACTCTGCGTGCCGGTGCTGCTGGCGGCACTGGGAGAAACAATTTCAGAACGCGCAGGGGTATTCACCATTGGTCTTGAAGGTCTGATGCTGTTTGGATCCTCGGCGTCCGCTCTGGGTCTGGCCTTTACCGGATCTCCGGTGATGGCTTTGCTGGCTGGCATGTTGGGAGGCGTACTTGCCGCCGCAGTGCTGGCGATGGGCACGGTATTGGCCAGAGCGAACCAAATCGTTATGGGAATTGGTTTCAATATTTTTGCGGTTGGCGCTACCTCGCTGATTCGCCAGCTCTGGCTAGATAATGCACCGCCTGCCGGTTCTATGCGCGTTGTGTCGATGATGAAACTGCCATGGCTTTCAGATATCCCCGTTTTAGGCCGCGCCTTATTTTCACAAAGCCCGGTTCTCTACCTTGCGGTGGCGATCACCCTCGCGCTGTGGTGGATGTTCCGTTATACCCGTTTGGGGCTGCTACTCCGCGCCGTGGGCGAAAATGCGTTGGCAACCGATGCCGCGGGTCATTCCGTATTGCGTTTACGCTTTAGCGCCACGTTGTTTACCGGACTGATGGCAGGATTGGGCGGCGCGTATTTATGCATCGTCGCCTCGGGTGGCATGTTCATCGACAACATGACCGCCGGGCGCGGTTATCTGGCGATTGCGGTCACCATATTTGCCCGCTGGAAGCCGGCCAGAGTGCTTATTGTGGCCATCGTGCTCGGCATGCTCGAGGCGTTGCAGTTCCAGGGGCAGTATCTGGGCATCAATATTTCGCCTTCTTTATTAATGGCGATGCCGTTTGTCGTTGCGCTTATTGCCTGGATCATGCTTGGGCGAGCGGGTGCCGCACCGGGCGATTTAGGCCGTCCTTTCCTGCGCGGATCGGGGCGTTAATCATTCAATTCATTGGGCAATGCCCAAAAACAGGAGAGCACTATGAATCAGGCAATCAATCCCGAAGGTTGGATCATCGGCAAAACGGCAACCGGACTTAATCATCTTAATTGGGGCATCAAAGCCGGTAATCATGTTTATGTCGCGGGGATGCTGGCAACCGATCCGATTGACGGCAACCTCGTCGGCGAAGGGGATATCGAAGTACAGACTCGACGGGTTCTCGACAGTATCAAAGTGGTGCTTGAGTCCGCAGGCAGCAGCATGGATGACGTGGCAATGAACCAGATTTTCTTGCGTAATCTCGAGGATTACCACAAATTCAATGAAATCTATGTGAGCTATTTTCCTAACATACTGCCTGCGCGTTTTTGCGTAAAGCTGGAAATGGTCCGCCCGGAATTCCTGGTAGAAATTGCGACTACGGCCGTTATTTCGTCCTGATCAGCTATCGCAAGGAGCAGGTTTACTCGCCTGCTCTCTGAGCGCAAAAATAAGGTGTTTTACATGCAATACCGTTATCTCGGACGCAGTGGGCTTAAAGTGTCAGAAATTTGCCTCGGAACCATGATGTTTGGCGGAGCGACCAATGAGGCCACGTCTCGCCAAATTATTACTGACGCCTATGACAAAGGCGTCAATTTTATCGATACCGCCGACATCTATAACAAGGGTGAATCAGAGCGCGTGGTTGGCCGAGCGATTGCCGATACGCGCGATCATTGGGTGCTGGCGACCAAAGTTGGCAATCCAGCGGGCGAAGGGCCTAATCAGCGAGGCATGTCACGCAAGTGGATCCGCGAGGCGGTTCATGCTTCGTTAACGCGTTTGGGCACCGACTATATCGACATCCTTTATATGCACAAGGCCGATTTTAACGCGCCGTTGGATGAGATGGTGCTCTGTTTTGCTGATTTAATCCGCGAGGGGAAAATCGGTTATTTTGCTGTATCAAATTTCAAAGCATGGCGTCTGGCCGAAACCGCGCGGCTGGCGCGTGAAGCCGGAATTGCCGGACCGGTGGCAACGCAGCCTTTGTACAATCTCGTTAATCGTGAGGCCGAGGTTGAAGTCCTGCCTTCCGCTGCCTACTTTGGCGCGGGAACAGTCTGCTACAGCCCATTGGCACGCGGCATTCTGACCGGTAAATATCGCGCCGATGTTGCACCTGACAGCAATAGCCGTGCTGGGCGCGCCGATCCGCGCATGCTGGAAGCCGAGTGGCGTCCGGAGTCCCTCAATATTGCCAATGAACTGGCCGCGTATGCGGTAAGAACGGGGCGGAAACCGGCTCATTTTGCCCAGATGTGGGTGATGCAGAACCAGTTAGTCACCAGCACCTTGGTGGGACCCCGCACTTTCGAGCAGTGGCAGGACGGGATTTCCGCGTTGAATTGCCCATGGACCTCCGAGGACGAGGCATTTTGCGACAGCCTTGTTTCGCCTGGCAAAGGATCGAGTCTGGGTCCTGTTGACCCGCATCATCCTATTGAAGGCCGCTTGTCTCGCGGGTAATAACTCGGAGGTAATAAATTGAATAGCAACCTGGCCGAGAATGGCTGCAATAGGCAGAGATTTATTCATGACTGACTCAAGTAAAAGCAATGCGATGCCGATTTTATCCTCCGCTGACGAGGCAAGAATCATTGCCGATGCCTATCGTAACGGCATGCGAATGCTGGCAGCAGGCGTCTGCTTAATTACCTCAAACAGAAACGGTGAACCGGGCGGCATGATTGCCACCGCCGTCACCTCGGTTAGTGCAGAACCGCCAACGCTGCTGGTTTGCGTTAATCGCAGCGCCTCCATGTTTGAGATGATTCAAGAAACCGAGAGTTTTTGTGTCAATGTTCTGACCAAAGACGGCGTTTCGCTAGTGGACATTTTCAGCAATTCAGCGCGTCGTACCGAACGTTTTCAGTACGGCGAGTGGATGAGCTCAGCCAATGGTTCACCCGTTTGTGCAGAGGCGCTGGTTTCCTTTGAATGTCGGGTTGAAAAGGTCGTTGACTGGCATACCCACGGGATTTTTCTGGGCGTGGTGACAAGTGTTCTGCATCCGCGCGTTGATGCTATGCCATTACTTTACATGGATCGCCGCTTCCATCACCTGAGTGAGATTCTACCGACTAACAGCTGAGAATCTGACAACTGCGCTCAGGCCTAAGGTTTTGAGCGCGGCTGCTCTAATAAGTATAAGTATTTAAAAAAGGGCAGGGCGTTGAGTACGGTAACGAGCGTACAGCTCATTTGAGCCGGTTTCAGAAATGCCGCTTTACTACGGCATCATGACGATCACTTCTATTTCCAGCATCAATTCCGTTTCGGCCAAGGCTGAAATCTGAAACAGCGTGCTGCCCGGCAATTCAAGGCCTGCAAAAAACTGCTCGCGTATCGGATGGATTTCGGCAACCAGCGCCAGATCGGTGACATAAGTGATCGTTTTAACGATTGTGTCCCGCCCAACGCCTAATCCGGCGAGCAGTTTGTCGATATTGGCATAAACCTGCGCCACCTGTTTTTTCATGTCACCAATACCCACAACCTTTCCGTCTTCATCCCATGCGACCTGACCGGTTGGAAATACCGGCATCCCCGGACGAACTTTAACGTGGTTGTAATAGCTGCGTGCTTTCAGGCCTTCAGGATTGATAACGCCCATAGATTTTCCCAAAAATTTAGATGGTTAGATATCCTGAGCCTATCACCCTGCACTCACGTTGAATACGCTGTTTTCGGCTACGCCGCGTTGCCTGATTGGCAACACGTCTTGCTGGGTTAGATATTTTGGAAACAAAACCATGTTGAATGATCCCCTGAAGAGTTTGAGAAAACTATTTGATACCTATGCTAAAATTAGCCCAATTGGTTAGTTTGTAGAGAAACTCCCTCTATTCTTATTTTTTTACATTAAGAGATAAAATGAAAATTTTGGTTTTACTTCTTACAGTTGTATCTTTTTCTGCGATGGCTAATATCACTGAAAGTACAATCAAGCCGCTTGCAATGACTGCATTGAAAAAAGACAGTGGACAGTACATTACTATATGCAAAGCGGTAGCGAGTGCCTGTAAAGAAGGTACGACTATCTGGAAAGTTAAAAATTCGAAAGATAATTTCTATTTAACCTCCCCTACGCTCCAATTTGTTAAAGTAATAAAAGAAAAAAAGGGATATTCTAAAGTTAGCAGCTGGGATTTTTCCAGGGAGAATAATAATGAGAAAGCCCCTGATGATGAATTAACCAGAGATGATGTGTTTATTTATCCTGTATTATATCCTCTGAATAAAACAAAATTAGCGGTTGCGTTAGTTTCACAATGGTCAACGGGATATGCTGGGGGAGGTCGTGGGGCAGAATACGCTGACTTCATGATGATGAATGATGATGGTTCATATCAATTGGCATTTAAGAATATACCTTTTTCATCGGGGAAAGCGATAAGGGCTTGCTTTACGGATGATGATTATGCAAAAAAATCACATTGCCATGATGAAAGTTGGAGCATCCTCAACATTAAAATCACAGATGAGGCCAAACCGTTTTATTTGTGGAAATTTATCACAAAATCATATTATTGGCCTGCATTTAAAAGCAAGGCTTCAACTCAAATGAAAACTAGCGAGATAGTTGCGTATCCATTCCAGCCAAAGCTGCAATCTAACAAATAGACACTCATCTATTTTTAGGTGCGCATGATGTTGGCCAATACCTATGCAGATGCTTGGCTCTTTGCGCGTTACTCTGCGTAATATGCGAGATCAGGTAACCTTGCCCACAGCCGGTCCATTTGGTATTTATGGACGGTTGTGGCTATAACAACAAAATAATGAGGCGTGGTAACAAATTTTTAATTAAAGCTACTCAATCTGAACTTTCTTGTAGAGGAAAAAACAGACATCACTAATATCCTGGTGTGTCGATAAATAAGGGGAAGTCATTTTTTAGTATAAAGGTTTTAATTTAAAATCGTCATTTTAAGAATTCTTGAAAGCCATTTTTTATTAAAGTCATGTAAAGTTAGGTTCTCCAGAATTCCTAAAAATCAAGATTATGGATTGGCTGCATTCAGCTATGCAAACAAATCAGTGGCTTTTTCCTGCAGTAATATTCCCATATCTTCTAAAAACTCCTGTTCATCCTCTGAATAAAAATCATCTTTAAAAGAAAATGACCCATAGATATCAACAAACGCCAGTGCTATGCATTTTGGAACCGTATCTTTGTCTGCCCATTCCTTAATAAGGAAATCTATTGCCGCCAATAGTTCATTAAACTCTCCTTTATTCCATAAAGACTTACTCCTCACTCTTGCTGGCAAAGAGTTCTTGGACACTAATAGCTCGTGTATTTTTTTTTCAGCTTCTGCTGCATTCATTTTTTTCTCCAAGACCCAGTTGCACCCTTAATTAACGAAAATCAAACTGAAAAAAAACAATGTCAATTCCTCATTTCTGTTATTCCCACTGATAAATTAAAATCCATCTTTAATTTTGAAGGTTTGTATTATTTACCATACCCTATAACTTTACGTCGATCAAATATCCTTATTTTTTGAAAAAATAGCGAGTTGACTTCCTTAGAGGCTAACATTTCTGAGTCATATCAGCGGTCAGAAACTCAGCCAGAAGGGCTGTCTCTGGTTTATTTTTATAAATTAATAGGTTTATAATCCATTATTTTATCTGCTATTTCTTCAGTACTAAGATCTTCCTGGAAGATATAATTTGCAGCCTGGGAGTCCAAAATGCTACTGCAAAAACAGTCAATATCATCATCAGTTTCTTCCTCAGTACCTTCGCTGCGCTGCATTTCTTCAATCAACTTAATGTCATTTTCGGCATAAAGATAATTTGATGCTTTGTGACCATTTTTCTTAACTGACTATTCTTCGTCCAAAATGATATCATTTTCATTATCACTTAAATCATTCCAAACACTGCAAATAACAATTCTTTGAGTTTAACTTACTGCACACCAACTAAAACCATTCTGTTTAACAGCCTCTATATCTAATGAATCAATGAACATAATTTGATTGGTGAATTGCATTAATGTATCTCTGTTAATTAGGTGAGTATGATGTGCAAATTTATATTTATTATAAATCCCAAGATGAAAAAGAAATGAAATGTTCATCCACCAGTACACACGCTCCAAATCTTAAAGAAGGTGAGTAGATTAAAATTTCTTCATTTCTTAAATTATTCAAAATTGCTTTTTGATTTTTTAATAACAAAAAAACAGGTAGTGTAATTTCATAAGCCTTTTTACCGAAAACAAAAAATGATAAATTTTTATTTTTCTCAATATGTAATTTTGATAGCTCTAACTTTAAAAGGCTTAATGTATTATTGTAGCTGTCATTCTTATCAGATCTCGCTTGTTCAATAATATTATCATAAGCTATCTTATAAACTTTATTAAGCTTACTTTTTGAACTATTAGAATCAAGAAAAGAAAAACTTCCTTCTTTACCGCCAAACAGCTCTAAAGCAATTTTATTCTGATCCATTTTTTCTTTGAGAAATTCTATCCTCGACTTTTCTTCATTCATGTGCATTTTCTCTTCTCTTTTGATTAGAACCCTTCCATATCTTCGGAATGGTGTCCAGATAGTTGGCGGTATTTTCCTAGTATTGTGGATCAAAGCGGCTAGTCAAACTATTGGATGATTTGGATCGCTAGATAATATCAGTCCAAGAAATCGTCCATTTCTAAATAGTAGATTACTGCTTCAAGCAGATCTTCGTTGGAGGATATAGGATAGTGTTCTAGTTTATTCTCAATTATTGCCTTGAATATTGAATATTGAGTATTTTAGCCACGTCTCATAATTATTTTCCATATCTTCATCTTCAGATTAAGCAAGGTAATAGTCAGAATTTTTAATAACGGGCATTTGATTGGAGAATTTCTTATCAACAAAGAATCCTACAATCTTAGGTAGTTGCTTATAAATGGCTAATTGACTCTCAATACCTATTATTGTTTTCATTCTAACCTCATTAGTGACATTTTTTTCACAACTCCATTTGTGACGACCACCCTAGCGGATTTGGGGCACATCGATAAAGGTTCCAGCCACCCGCCAGCCCTATCGGATCCTGCACCGTGAACCGTCCTACCTGCGGATCATAGTATCTGAACAGGTTGTAATGCAACCCGGTTCCGGTGTCAGCGTACTGCCCGGCATAGCGCAACGGCTGATGGGCTAGAGCGCTGACGGGTGCCGTTCGCTGGAAGCCGTCGGTCTGCCTGCGGACCTCACCGAAGCTGCCGTGTTGCCCGCTCCAGCGAACCTCGCCTTCCTCATCGATGACTTCCAGCGGTGCGCCGTTCAGGTCGGTGCTGAACCACAAAGTATCGCCCTGGCGGCTTTGCGCCTGATGGTCAATCCGCGCCAGCGGGCTGTAGGCCTCGTTCGGGTCGTAGACGTAGGTACTTCGCTTCCCGTTTTAGTGCTGCTCCTGCAACAGGCGGTAACCCTGCCACAGAAAACGCATCGTTGTAGTTCCCCGACTTGTGCTCACCGTTTTACGCGTGCGCCTGCCGAGGGCGTCATAGTGGTAGCTCGCCTCAAAGCTGCCTTCGGGGCCGGTACGTGGCTGGCGGAGGCGGGATTTTCCGTGGGAACCGGCGTAAGCCTAGCGGTGCTGGACGGCTGTCTGCTGCTGATCCCCGACAGCCGCGAGGAGAGGCGCCTCCGGGCAATGGAGCAGCAGCTGAAAGCGCAGCAGCAGGAGCTGGAGCAGACTAAGCAGGAGATGATCGCCATGCGGGCGTGAAGGGCGGCTGAAGGTAAAAGGCCAGAAGGATTCTGGGGGATCGCTTTCGGTTTCATCTCATTTATCTATTACTTCGTAATGACCCGGCGAACGCCATAAAATAATCTTATAAGGGAAATTTATTTTCCCTTGATCTTTTAAGTATTCCATTAATTCGGAGGGTGCCCAGCCGTGACCGTAAGAGAATAGTGCACCAGCCCCAGCAAGTTTTTCGACAAGAGATAATTGCTCTTTTTCATTATCGAAATTAATGGAATAAGCGTTTCCTTTCTTAGAAAAACCCAGAGCTAACAATACTGAACCATCATCAATTCCCCTTAGTTCGGCGACAATTCTGTTCGGCTCCAAAATCGTAACTAATATATTGTTAAACATACTATTTCCCCACACTTACAGTTAGGATTGTATTAATAATGGAGTTATCAGTAGTTGATTGAGAGTTGATAACCATTTCAGGCGCGCCACCTGGAAGGTGCTGTCCAGGGCCTTTAAAGTAATCATTACCAGCTAATGGGCTTCTTGAATTAACCCATTAACCCCGGTAATTTTCCGAACTTTAAATCCTCCCGATAATGAATCTTTATAAAGACCCATATCCCTCTCAATTGCTCTTGCTCTAGCCCTTGTTATTGTTATTTCTTTTGCATTCGCAGCATGAGGGAAGTAATTCATTACCCCCTGTTTATCAGTAACAAACGTACCATCTCGTCCAATCGCCGGATATGCATCCCAAGATTTGGGACTAATATTATAACCCTCATTAGTATTTTTAAGCATGCCATGTTGCCGCTCACGCGCTTGCCCCACACCGCACTTCGCCAACCCAAGCGGATCAATCCACCCCAGTGGATTCGGCGCGTACTGATAAAGATTCCAGCCACCCGCCAGCCCTATCGGATCCTGCACCGTGAACCGTCCTACCTGCGGATCATAGTATCTGAACAGGTTGTAATATAGTCCCGTTTAACTGTCCGCATACTGCCCGGCATAGCGCAGCGGCTGGTGTGCCAGAGCACTGACTTGTGCCGTTCGCTGGAAGCAGTCGGACTGTCGTTTTACCTTACCGAAGCTGCCGTATTACCCGCTCCAGCAAATAGCGCCCCCTTCATCGGTGACTTCCAGCGGCGCGCCATTCAGATCGGTGCTTAGCCACAGAATATCGCCTTGTGTGATTTGCTCCTGATGGTCAATGCGTGCCAGCGGACTCCAGTCTTCATTTATGTTAAAGCCCGCAAGCTTTCTATGAGCAGGCTACTTCACGCAGGTTAGAACTTTTATCTGGGAAGGGGATATGGTAGGGATATATAAATCAGCTAAAGATAGTGCAGCAAATTAAAACGCCGGAAGGATCTTGGGGATTGCTTCCAGTTTTAATTTAACTCTTAATTGGTATCTAAATAATTATCTACAGATTTTTCTATCTTATCTAAAACATCTGTTATCGGATTAAGATAATCGTTGTACATTTCTGCATAGCGACGAGCAAAACCTCTTAATGGATTATTGACTAAATCATTATTCAATACTTTTTTCTTCAATTTTTTTAGATCATCAATAAATACTTGTAAACCGCTCTTACCATCACTTTTCATTAAAGCCTCTATATGACAAGATGCGTTATCGATTTCAGACAAAAATTCATTCTTATCCATAAATTAAACTCCTGTTATAAAAGTCTAACGTCACTTATCCAACTTATAGGATAGCCATGTGGTAATAGTATTTGGTCAGCTCCTCCCTGTAGTTTTGCACCAGAGAGCATGGTTTGTTGTTCAACCTTACCGACCTGAAGAATTGTTCACTTTAGGTACAGTGATAGTAGCCTCAAACTGTCGTGTATTTTTCCATTCTGGCAAAAGTGCTGAATCAATTTTGGCTTGTATTTTATTCAACGCAGGTGATGTACTGACAAAAGATCCGTCTATTTTCGCGTTACCACCAAACACACGATATAAATCTACATCCTCCATTGTTTTTACCGTTTTATATTCGCCGTTTGTGAAAGAATCTTTAATCCAACCAGGTAAATCAGCCTTATCAACTTCATTATATTTACCTTTCAAAGCACATGCACTCAAACCCAGTGGATCAACCCACCCATACGGATTCGGCGCATACGCATACAGGTTCAGTCCCCCCGTCAGCCCCACCGGATCCTGAACCGTAAATCGTCCTACCTGTGGATCATAATACCTGAACAGGTTGTAGTGCAACCCGGTTTCGGTGTCAGCGTACTGCCCCGCATAGCGCAGCGGCTGATGGGCTAGAGCGCTGACGGGTGCCGTTCGCTGGAAGCCGTCGGTTTGCCTGCGGACCTCACCGAAGCTGCCGTATTGCCCGCTCCAGCGAATCGCGCCTTCCTCATCGGTGACTTCCAGCGGTGCGCCGTTCAGGTCGGTGTTGAACCACAAAATATCGCCCTGGCGGCTTTGCGCCTGATGGTCAATCCGCGCCAGCGGGCTGTAGGCCTCTTTGGATTATAAATGTAGGTCTGACACTTGCCGTTCTGCTGCTGTTCCTGTTACAGCCGGTAGCCCTGCCACAGGAAGCACGTTTCGGTGGTACGGGAGTAAATTCGGGTCCCTTATCCATGATACACAAAGGGACCTTTTATTATATAGCCTATATTTTTAAGTGTTTATTTTTACTTTTTTTATTTACATGACTTTTATTTGAATTCTTAATTCCGTCAACGTAATGCTCAGATGTGGAATACGAGAGTGAATATGTGTGACCATTAATCACAAATCCACAGCCAATAATATTTTTGTTATAGACGAAACAATCGCCGAAGTATTTTTTGCTCTTTAAACCATACCGCTCTACTAATGTGTCAACAGGTAATTTCTCTAAAGAAAAAATTAAATCATTAAGACCAAATGTGGATATTTTATTTTTCATGGTCATATCTAATCTAATTTTTGATATATTCAAAAAGAAACCAGCTTTACTTACCTCAGGATTATTAGGTATTTCCTCAATATCAGGGGAAGATAATAAATCGTGCAGCATCTTCATCCATTCCTTTTCATTGCTTCCATTTAATAACTTTATTAAATAATGAATTGAATCTACTTGATTTCTCATAGTGTTATTACCTTAGCACCTGTACGTGTCCCCATTTGAAGCATTTCAATTTCATTCCATTGATTAATATGACTCCATCCCCAAGACCATCCAGCACCATCAGGTGGTGCGCCTGTAGGTACTTCAAGTAGAACACCACCTGGTCCCTCCTTCGTGGCGTGTTGCATAGCTAGATCCTTGTTTGGTGTCCAGGATACATATTGGCTTTCCCCTGTGAGCCCGCCCTCAGCGTGTTGCTCTGGAGTTATGTCCGCATCAGGTTTCGCTGGTTTAACAATACCCTTTTTGGCATTCTCAATTTCTGGATGTTTTGCACTTACACCACGGTAAAGTTTTTGTTCTCCACTACAACTTGATAGTCCCAGAGGATCAATCCACCCCAGCGGATTTGGCGCGTACTGATAAAGGTTCCAGCCACCCGCCAGCCCAATCGGGTCCTGAACCGTAAACCGTCCTACCTGTGGATCATAGTATCTGAACAGGTTGTAATGCAACCCGGTTTCGGTGTCAGCGTACTGCCCCGCATAGCGCAACGGCTGGTGAGGCAGAGCACTGTCTTGTCCAGCTCGCTGGAAGCCGTCGGTCTGCCTGCGGACCTCACCGAAGCTGCCGTATTGCCCGCTCCAGCGAATCGCGCCTTCCTCATCGGTGACTTCCAGCGGTGCGCCGTTCAGGTCGGTGTTGAACCACAGAATATCGCCCTGACGGCTTTGCGCCTGATGGTCAATCCGCGCCAGCGGGCTGTAGGCCTCGTTCGGGTCGTAGACGTAGGTATTTCGCCGGCCGTTTTCCTGCTGCTCCTGCAACAGGCGATAACCCTGCCACAGGAAACGCGTCGTCGCGGTTCCCCGCTGGGTAATAACCGTTTTACGCGTGCGCCTGCCGAGGGCGTCATAGTGGTAGCTCGCCTCAAAGCGGCCTTCGGGGCCGGTGCCGCTGGCCTGTATCAGCCGGTTTTCGACGTCGTAGGTGTAATGCTGCTCGTAAAGCCCGCTGCGGCGGCTGACCAGGTTGCCCCAGTGGTCGTACTTCATCAACAGGTTTTGCCAGTGCAGCAGGCGGTTATCCGTGATAGGAAGCTGTGCATCGTCACTGGCGGCGAGGTTATCCGCCGCGTCGTAGCTGAATAGGTGGCTGCTGTGCCCCTGCCGGGCCTCGTAGTGTTTGAGCAGGCGGCCTTCGGCGTCATAGCCGTACTGGATTTCCCCGCGCAGCGTGTCGCTGACGCCCGCCAGCTCGCCGCGTCCGGTATAACGGAACGCGCGCTCGAGGATGGCCTGCTCGGGCAGGGTGATGTCCCCGTTCAGCGCGCTGCGTTGAAGGACGCGTCGCCCGAGGCTGTCGTACTGGCGAGACTGCTGGCGTTGGCCCTGGCTGCGCCCGACTTCGCGGTGCAGGCGGTCGCGGGTCAATTCGGTGACCAGCTGCTGGTTAAAGCGGATGGCGCTGACGTGGCCGGAGCCGTAATGCAGCCAGGCTAGCCGCTGTTCGCCGGGCAGGGTCAGGCCGGTGAGGTTGCCCAGCACGTCCCATTCATACTGGACGTCGCCGTTGACGCCGGACTCATTTAGCAGGCGGCCCGCGGCGTCGCGTTCGAAGCGGATTTCATCTTCTTCAATGCCCAGCGCGGCGCCTTCTGCGGTGGGAATGCGCGTCAGGCTTTCCAGCTGGCCGCCGTTCTCGCGAACGTAGTGATAGTCGGCGTGACGATTTGAACGCCCCATCAGCAGGCCGCTGCTGTCATAGCGGAAATGCTGGCTGCGGCGGGCAATGCCGTCGTCGACGGCCGGTTTGCCCTGTTCCATCAGTGCAGTTAAAAAGCCCCGGCTGTCCCATTCCATCTGGCGCAGGGTGTTGTCCGGACGCGTTTCGCTGAGCGGACGGCCCACGGCGTCGTAAGTAAAGCGGTAGTCGCCGCCGTTGCCGTTCTCCAGCCTGAGCAGGTTGCCGCGCGGGTCATGGTGCCAGCGGCGGGTGCGGCCAAGGCGGTCGGTCTGGCTCTGCGGCAGGCCGAGCGAGTCATACTGCCAGCGGATGTCCGTTTCCAGCGCATCCTGCCAGCGGCCGAGCTGCCCGCGCGCGTTCCAGTGCAGGGTTTCGCGGCTGTCGTCCGGGTAAACGAGGGCGGTCAGCTGACCGGCGTCGTTCCATTCGCGGCGGGTGACGTTGCCTTCCGCGTCCTCACTGCTAATCAGTTGTCCGAACCGGTCATATGCGAAGCGGGTGACGCTGCCGGAACAGTCGGTGCGTTGGGTCAGCAGCCCCTGATAATTCCACTCCAGCAGGACGTCCCCGCCCGTGGCGTCGGTCACGCGGTCGGGTAGGGGGTCTTCGTCGTCAGGATAGTGATAGGTGGTCGGATTGTGCAGCGCGTCGGTGTCTGACAGCAGGCGACCGCAGGTGTCATAAATGCTTTGTGAGGAGGTGCCGTCAGGCGCGTCGATGCGCGTGAGCCGGTCGGTCAGGCGATACCAGTGATAGGTCGTTTTTCGTCCGGCCGGGTCGGTTTCCTGCGTCATGCGTCCGTATGAGTCCCACCGGCTGCGGCGCATCGCCCCGCCCGGCAGGATAACGTCGCACAGCTCGTTATTGCGGTAAATAAAGCTTAGCTGGCGGCCGTCGAAATCGGTAAAGCGGGCGACGTTTTCATCGTCATCGACCAGCCAGTGGGCCTCGGCGCCGTCGTCGCGGATGACGCGGCGGGTGCCGTTTTCAAAATCGTAATCAATCTCGAGCTGTTCGCCCGCGCTGTTGCGGTAGGCCACCACGCGCGGCAGGCCGTCAATCTCCTGCCACCGGTATTCGCTGAGCAGGCCGTTGCTGTCCTCATGGCTGCGAAGCAAATCCGTTCCGTCGCCGTCGTCATACCAGCCAAAGCGGCGGCGTACCTGACCGCCGCGTCCGGTTACGCTAATCAGCCGGGCCTTGTCATCGTAGCCGTAGCTGACCAGGCAAATCGCGTCGTCCAGCCACGCCCCCCGCAGGCGGCCGTTTTCATAGCGGCAGACCACGCGCTGACCGGTGCTGTCGGTCAGGTCATGCAGCGTCTGGTCGGCATGCCAGCGGAACAGGATATCGTTGCCGCATGGCTCGCTGAGACGTGTTGGCAGTGACGGGTTGTCCCCCTCAATGGGCGGAAAGTGCCAGCGTTCGCCGCTGATATCGTACAGCGACCAGCTGTCGTCGCCGTGGTGCTCCAGCCAGCGCTTTTCCGGTTCGCAGTAAGTGCGTTGACCCTTGGGCACCTGCGGGAAGCTGACGTAATCTCCGGACGGAGCGCGCCATACCAGCCCGTCCTGATAGCGTTGCAGGCTGGTTTCCCAGAACAGGTTCCAGCCGCGGCCCAGCACGCCGTCGCCGGGATGGCCGCTGCGCCAGCAGCGCTGCCAGCGTATTGGTAATCGCGAGGGCAGCACAAAGTCCAGCTCGTCGTCACCGGATAAAAACTTCTGGCCGCTGACGATATCAATCGGGCGGGCGATAATCCCCACCGCCGCCGCGCCGGTCATTAACACACCGGCGCGGCAGGCAATGCGCGCCAGCTTGTTGATACCGGGAATTTTGCCCAGCAGTTTTGCCAGCGCGCCGGCTTTCGCCACGCCGCCCCAGCCGCCGAGCAGCCCGGCAAATAACAGGGTTAAATCCGAGGCCTTGTACAACCAGGCCGGGACTTCGGCGGTGATGGGCAGCGTCTGCACCGCCGTGCCGCCAATAATGACGTTCGGGGAGCCGGACATGACCTTGCCGCCGCAGGTGGTCTGGTCGCCAACGCGCGCCGCGGGCAGCCCGTTAATAAAGACGGTGGAGGAGCCTTCCGCCATCTGCATGGACGGGCCGTCCTGCGAGCAGTCAACCATGCTGGCCGTTGCCATGGTCGCGGGCCTGCCGTTGATAAAAACGTTGGCCGAGCCGGAAACAAGGGTGCCTTCTTTTTCCAGGCTGGCGGCCCCGGCGTCGGCCACTGTATCGCGTGCCTTGACGGCCAGTTCGCCGCTGAGATAGCCCACGGCCAGGCTCGCCCCGACCAGCAGCACGCCGACGCCGAGACAGCTAGCTCCCAGTCCGGCCACCATCAGCGCGCCGGCGGCAATCCCGCCTGCGGCCGCCAGCAGGCCGCCGACGAGGGTGCCGGCAATCATTCCGGCGAGGGCGTGCGAGTGCCCGATGTCGTCCCCGACGCGTGCGGCTTCAAACATGACAACGTTCCTTGTTAAACGTGCGGATGAAAACTGCCGAGCAGGGAGGCCAACAGCGCGTGGTCTGCCTCAGTAAGCGGCGCGCTGGCGGTCTGGGTAAACACCAGAATGTGACTGTTATTTAAAGCAAATACTGCCTGTCTCTGGTAGACCCGTTTGCCGTCGCGCAGGTAGCTGGCGTCAACGGTTTCACCCGGTGAGAGACTGTCGCCCAGCGTGGCGGCCAAACGATCGCCCTGTTTCCAGCCCTTAAGATGCTTAACCATCAGCGCGAGCTGGCGGTCGATATACTCCGGCAGTATTTCCCCGTCGGGCAGGGTATCGCGGGAGATATTCAGGGAAGGGGCATGCGTGCCGGGCAGGGTAAAGACATTGACGGTGCGGTCCTGATAGCCCTCGGGGAGGGTGAGCGCGCCTTCGTTCATCAAAAAGGCAGAAGCATTAGCGTTAAACAAGCGAAGTCCCTGTGCTTTAAATCAAATTAATGCAATTTTGTCACAGGGGGGATCGGTTGACCAGCATTCGGAGGGATTATTTATTGATGAGTTGAATGCCTGAGCGAGTATCAAAGTCAGCATGAAGGCAGCGATAGTGAATGGAAATTATGAGGCTTTTTATTTGTGCAGGGATACTGACAACATTCACCAATGTAATGGCTTTTAAAGGCATTATTCACATCGGGGTATATTAATTAAAGAGAGCTTTACGCATGGCGATCTCCTTCGTTAGCCGGAGGACTATTCCGGAAGATCTTTGAAATAAATGGCAGTGTTATGCGGGGTGGTGACCAATCCTACTCAATTTGCAAAAAGAAGCTGAGTGCGCTAAGTATAGCAATGTGTCGTTCAACTTTGATTATTATCAATAAAGTGATGCAGAAGGCGTGGTGTTCACTAAGCTATGCGCGAATCTTACCTGTGCAAATAGAGGAAAAGAGAGATGAATGGAGCCAATAGCCAGTTTATCACTTCACCAGAAAACTTCGTTCGAGCAAATGTCATTAATAACATTAGA
Source organism: uncultured Gammaproteobacteria bacterium (assembly GCA_963747655.1). Taxonomy (GTDB): domain Bacteria; phylum Pseudomonadota; class Gammaproteobacteria; order Enterobacterales; family Enterobacteriaceae; genus Rouxiella. The sequence continues at coordinate 377,588 of CAVVFS010000004.1, forward strand.
TGGTTTAATAATTCAGGTCGCCCCGAGGATTCAGTTGGCCATAGCATGATTTTGATGGCCGGCAGAACGAAAGAAGCAAATTTTGATCTTGTTAGAGTCGAGGTCAATGGTCGCAAGAATGTATATGAACTACGCCTTTGCAATATGATGGTCAAAAATGATCACACCATCGGTGCATATTGGTGTCCGTTTATCCAGGGTAACGGCCTTCCTGGTTACGTTGATATTCCGCGTTATAATCCTAAAAATCGTTTTGTTTTCACCCCGGCAATGAATGGGTGTGCATTTGTGGTGACAAAATCACCAAAAGGCAGTAATTGGTTACGTATATATCATAATCAACATCCTGAGAGCCGTTCTGTCTCAAACTCGATAATTGAAGCATCAGGAGACGATGTCCTTTCCTATCTATCCTTTAGCGATTATGGAACTCAAAATGATCCCAATGCGTTTAATTTTCTCTATTATCGTAATTCAACCTGGATATATATAAGTCAGCCACAAACGTTTATCCCTAGTTCTCACAGTATTAGCATCGGTTATCGTCCTGACGGGACAATTCTCACACGTAGCCTATTCTAAAGGCATTGAGAATATTGTAATTAAAGAAGCGTAAGGCATGCGTGGAGCATTTATGTTCAGCATGTTTTGCACAATACCCTCTATTAAACAAATATCATTTCTCAAGACACACTCAGATACCCTGAGTTCGGTGCTTTTCGATACTACAAGCCGATAAGATTTTCAGCCGCTGGGCCGTTTAAATCGGCTTGACAGTGAGCATGGGTAAATTCGTTGGATAAATTATTTACCCAGTAAAATGGGTAGTTAGGGTTGTAAACAGTATCTCCTTGCCGACGGTTGACGTCGCTGGGGGTATTCTAATTTCTGTATTTGAGATACCCCCAAAAGTACCCCCAAGTGCAGGTTAAAGTGGGTTTACTGGCATATAAACGAGTTTAATGTAATTCGACTATGTTCAGGATTTATAAGGGGATTTATTACTTCAGGGAGGAGGTAAAGAGGTCTTGCTGGTGTCCCCTACAGGAATCGAACCTGTAACTAGCCCTTAGGAGGGGCTTGTTATATCCGTTTAACTAAGGAGACATTAATTGGCAGAGTTTTAGAATGCTCGCCTTTGGGCATATCGTAACGTAAAACTTTAGGTTTATACAAGCCTTACGTTTCACTTAATCTCGGTAACGTTCACGCTTAATAGCTCAAAAATCGCTCTGATCACTTGCCAGTGTGTACACAATGAGTACAGAATGCTTTTATAAACTGTGTACAGGAGCCTTCTTGTGGCGCTAAGCGATACTGAACTCAGAAGCATCAACGGCCAAGCTTATAGTGGTCCTGCGGAACTAACCGACGGGAATGGGCTCAGCGTAAGGATAACTCCGGCTGGCACCATAGCATTTCAATATCGATTCCGCTGGCGTGGCAAGGCAACTCGCATCACTATTGGCCGATATCCTTTAACTTCTATTCAAAATGCTCGCATCGTTGTCAGCGAGTTGCGCGCATTGTACATGAAGGGTATCAACCCAAAAACCTATTTTGCCAGCAATAGGGGAGAACTGACTCTACAAGACTGTTTAGAGCAGTGGTGGGAAAAATATGCCATTGGATTAAAAGAGAATACTCGAATCCTCTATCGATCTCTGGTGTACAACACTTTCTACACAGAATTTCGAGATTTCCCCGTGGCTAATATCCCTCTTTCCCAGTGGGCTGAATTTTTTGATCAACAAGAAGTGCAAAATAGAAAGAAAGCTCGTGTTCTACTGACTCAATTACGATCGGTCGTCAACTGGTGTATTAATGAACAGTTAATCTCATCATGTGAATTGTTAAAGCTAAGTGTAAAAAATATCGGTCTAGAGGCAAAAGTCGGAGATCGTGTGCTCACTTATCCTGAATTAGCTAAAGTTTGGCTTGCCTTAGAAAATAACAAAATTTTCTCGTCTAATCGGGTGCTTCATCAAATGCTGATGCTTTGGGGGGCAAGGCTATCGGAATTGAGATTATCCACCTGCGAAGAGTTCAATATGACTGATCTGATTTGGACAACTCCCTCTATCCACTCAAAGATGGGCAATATTATCCGACGTCCAATATTTGAACAAATTAAGCCTTATATAGAAAGACTTTTAAATTCAGGGAATAGCATCTTATTTCCGGGGCAGGAATTAGACAAGGCTATAGACAGGTCGTCTTCTAATGCCTATATGAAAAAGCTTAGGACTGTCATAGATATTCCCGAGTGGCATACAAATGATTTTCGGCGCTCTCTGGTAACTAATTTATCAGGAGAAGGAGTAATGCCACACGTGACGAAGAAAATGCTTGGATATGAGTTAGCTGGAGTTATGACTGCCTATAATCATCATGACTGGATAGAAGACCAACGTAAAGCCTATGAACTGTATGCTGATAAAATCTTCTGGCATGTTAAACAGCTCGGCTAAGGCTTGCTCAACTTATCAACAATGTTGTGCTGATATTGAATTACGTCGTAATCGCTTAATTTTCTTTATCGACAATCCTTTTTTTGTTAAGTACCTATTGTCTATTTTTTTATAAAACACAACATTATTCCCATCCTTAACTATCGCGTGTGGTTATTTTTATTTTCAAACTCCTTTCTGAATATCAAGCCTGGTTATCATCCATAAGTTGCTGTTTTATTGTTCATAAATAAACTCCAGAGTGAAATCTTTTGTTGCAAATTAACTGGCTGATTTAAAAGTGTATTTTTAAAAATCATAAGCTTGTTTTGGATCAATAAATACCATCAGGCAGAATGATATTTATTGGTTGTTAGCATGTTTTAAAATATAAATAATGGCTTTAATGAGGTTTATCAGGAGAGCTTGTTAGGACGAATAATGAGTGCCAGAGCGTTTTACTATTATACTTGCATAATCTAGCGATGCATTATGCCAGAACCTTTGTTATTCACAGCAGGGTATGCGAATGAAAATCAAGGCTATTGCACTTTCAGTTATTGCCACTTTGGGCTTTTTCATTGCCGCAGCTAACGCTGATTCCACAAAAACCATTGTTAACGGTGGAACCGTGCATTTTACGGGGCAATTTGTTAATGCCGCCTGTGCAGTTAGCACGGACACCGCCGATCAGACTATTAATTTAGGCCAGTACAAAACGGATTCTATTACCGCCACTGGCCAGACAACAACCAACGTGCCTTTCGATATCAAATTAGTTAATTGCGACACAACCGTTGCGACAGTCGCGACGATCGCATTTAGCGGGACTGCCAGCAGCGATGATTCAACACTGTTTGCCATCAACTCTGGTGGAACTAATTCCAGAACTGCTACCGGTATTGGAATTCAGTTGTTAGACAGCGCATCAACGGTTTTGCCCCCTGACGGCACAACATATTCCGCTTCGCACAAACTGATAGGCGGCGATAATATTATTCCGTTTACAGTACGTTATAAATCCACTGCTGCCACAGTAACAGCCGGTCAGGCAGATGCCAACGCAACTTTTGTGATTGACTACCAGTAATCTTACAAGCATAAAGTATTCAAAAGGATGAAGATTGTCTTATGGAAGCGACATATTTAGTTACAACACCAGCAAAGTTAATATTCAATATTTAGATGGTATCTCATGATTAACAAATTTAAGGTAACACTCATGTTACTTGCCGGATTGGCACTATTACCCGTTCAATCGTTCGCTGCCGGTGGTATTGCTCTTGGTGCGACCCGAGTTATTTATCCTCAAGACGCGACTCAAACTTCGTTGCCGATATCCAACAGTAGCCCGTCACAGCAATTCCTAATTAACTCTTGGATCGAAGATGCCAGCGGCAAAAAAGATAAAACTTTTGTTGTTACACCTCCGCTATTTGTTTCAGACGCCAAAAGTGAAAATACCCTACGTATTATCTATGCCGGCCCAGCACTTGCACGGGATCGTGAGTCTTTATTCTATCTGAATGTGAAAGCTATCCCGTCACTTGACCAAAGTCAGGTTGCCGGAAAAAACATTCTTCAGCTGGCAATTTTGTCACGTATCAAACTGTTTGTTCGCCCGGAAAACCTGCCGATGCAATCTATTGATGCACCTGGCAAACTTACATTCAGCCATGCTGGCAGCGAGATTAAGGTTACTAACCCAACGCCTTATTATGTGACGCTGGTTAATATCAGCTCGGCAGATAAAAAAGTCTCTGGCTTGATGGTTGCGCCAATGGCGGCCGCGAATCTGAATGCATCGGGTAGCCAGCTTACATTCCAGTCAATTAATGACTACGGCGCATTAACCCCATCAAAAACAGCGGTTGTGCATTAAAAGAGAATTTATGATTACTATTTTTCGCCGCGGCCTTTTTATGATTTGCGTACTATTTTCGTATAATGCCTTCGCGGTTCACTGCACATCGAGCACCGGCACGTATATTTATAACTATACGACGTCCTTTTCCTCTACCAATAACCAGGTAGGTTCTACGACTCCGTGGCAATCACAGTCTTCAAGTGGCAGATATCGTGTCGCGGGTGCCTGTATTAATCGTGCAACCTATTATTCCGGAGAGCCGTCCGGCGGGATGACGTTGGCTTCTGTCGATGGCGATGGAACTAACTGGTTTAACCTGGCGGATAATGATTATCTTCAGGTTGCCTCTCAGATTGGAATTTATAATAAGTTTTCTGGTGCTACTCCTTATCACAGCGTGCCTTTCGTTGACGTTTCTAATAATTGCAATGCATCCTGTTCGACTAATACTCCCGCCGCCTCGGGTTCACGGGTTAATATTAAACTCAGAATTAAAAGAAAGTTTATTGGTGCCAGTTTTATTGTTAACGAACCCATTGCCTATTTGTATGCTAACCAGGGCGGCGGCGGATTTGGTTTTGGACAACCGATCGTTCAGATAAACCTCAATGCGACGATGACTATCCCTCAGACTTGCACAATTAACGCAGGAACTGTGGTTGAGTTTGATTTTGGAAATGTCAGTGCACAGTCGTTTGCGCAGGCTGGCGCAGGGCAGAAACCGAGAGGTGCCAATACCTTGACCAAAACTGTAGGCATTGTTTGTAATGATATCGCGGCACAAACCACCATGACTTTGCGTCTTGAAGCGGGCAGCGTTAGCGGGAATGCTGTGGTATCTGACAATCCAGACGTAGGTTTTATCCTGGCTAATTCTTCAGGAACAGAGCTTACTCCGAATAATTCCAGCAGCGTGATCCCTTTTAAACTAGACGGGAATTACAGTGCCAATGTCGGGATTGAATCCTGGCCGGTAAGTGTCACGGGCAAGCAACCTGCTTCTGGTCCGGCGACAGCTATTGGTTATCTTCGCGTAGACTTTCAGTAGGGCGCATTAATGAATAAGCTTGCAACCCTCGTTACCGCGTTTGCTCTGATTGGCTTAGGCTCTATAAGCTTTGCCAGCAAGGCTGATAGTATCGGTACGAGTAATATTAAGTTCACGGTCAATATTATTACCTGGAGCTGTACGATTAGTACGGCTAGCCAAAATATTACGGTGAATCTGGGAACCTGGAACAGTGGCTTATTTACCGCTGCTGGCACGACGACTACGCCAGCCTCTTTTTCTATTGCGCTAAATAATTGTAACAATGCGTCGGTTACTACTTCGTTTGCAGGAATTGCCGATCAGACAAACAGTAGTTATTTAGCTCTAAACTCCGCATCGACGGCAAAAAACGTCGCGATAGAATTACTAAACAGTGACAAGTCTTTATTAGCGTTGAATAAAGAGTCAAATGCAGTCACAGTTAATTCATCTGGCAACGCCACTATGAATTTCTATGCGAATTATGTGACGACTGCCAGCTCGGTACAGGCAGGAATCGCCGATGCGGATGCAACTTTTACCATTAACTATTATTGACTGGTTATTGAGCTGAGTAATTATTTTGCTGCTTGAGACAGCGGCAGACCTTTTGCTCCGGCGTAAAATACTACCAGTTCGACTGGCTTATCTCCGGTGGTTGCGCGATAAGCCGAGTCGACCATTTCTGGAACCGCCTGACCTGCAACTAGTTTTTGCGTCTTGCGTGTTGCCTTGGATTCCACTGTTATCTCACCCGAGATAATGTAGCTGGCATTAGGCATTGGGTTAGTGTGCCACGGCAAAGCAGAATGCGGCGGCAGCGAAACTTTCAAAATGGTCAGTTCCGGTTTACCTGTTGGATAACTCTTATAGGCAGCGCCATCCCAGGACTTTTCACTTTTCATCAATATTTCACTTTTTGTAGCAGGCGCATCGGCTGCAACCGCTAAACTTGCCCATGCAATTCCCAAAACAGCAACCCAATACTTCATGATTTTTCCCCTTTGGTGTTTTAACATTTTGTTTACTTATCAATTATTACCGCAATTTTAAGGCAATTGCCATAATTGTCTTAAGATCCCTATAAACATCGAACTATTAACAATCTCGATATTTATGTTGGATATGACAGACAGGAAAAGGGAGGTTTTTGGGCTTTTCACACGCTTTAAGAACCAAACTAGAAAAATAACAACTCATTAACACTTTGTTATTAGGTGCTACAGGCTGTATTTTTTCTGTAAATTAGAAGTTAGATAGCGGTAAACTGCGCAGCCAGAGCCTACAGGGTTTGTAAGGCTTATGTTATTATGCTTTTTCCTGAAAGATAAGAGACTCGCCCATGTTAGAAGCGCTTAACCTCAGTTGTGTTCGCGATGAGCGAACCCTGTTTAGCGGCTTAAGTTTCACCATCCAACCGGGCGAGATAGTCCAGATTGAAGGCCATAATGGCGCAGGTAAAACTAGCTTAATGCGGATCCTGGCCGGCCTTTCCACGCCGGATGAGGGTGAAGTGCAATGGCATGGGCAAAGTACTCGCCGTCAGCGTGAAATTTTTCATCAGCATTTGCTGTTCCTGGGCCATCAGCCGGGAATAAAATCGGTGCTCACGGCTTACGAAAATCTGGCTTTTTATCAATCAGATAAAGCTCAAGATGCACAAATGGCTATTTACGATGCGCTGGAAAACGTAGGCCTGCTGGGCTATGAAGATGTGGTCGTGGCGCAGCTTTCTGCCGGCCAGCAGCGACGCGTTGCGTTGGCGCGACTGTGGTTAAGTCAGGCGCCGTTGTGGATTTTAGACGAGCCGCTGACTGCCATCGATAAACAGGGCGTCACCACGCTGATTGAATTATTTGAACATCATGCCCAAAACGGCGGTATGGTGCTGTTAACCACTCATCAGGATTTACCCGGCGTGACTCGCGCAGTGCGTAAAATTCGTCTGACCAGTGCAGAGTTAGCCTAATGTTTATTAAAGTTTTACGCCGTGAACTGAAAATCGCTTTCCGTAAAAGTGCCGAGATTATTAACCCGCTGTGGTTTTTCCTGATTGTTATCACGCTTTTCCCATTGGGAATTGGCCCTGAACCTAAGCTGCTGGCGCGCATTGCTCCGGGTATTGTCTGGGTAGCCGCGCTGCTGTCTTCGCTGCTTTCTCTTGAACGCCTGTTCCGCGATGACTATCTTGACGGATCGTTAGAGCAGCTCATGCTATTGCCCGCGCCGCTCACACTAACGGTTATCGGCAAAGTGTGTGCTCACTGGATGGTGACAGGATTACCACTGCTGATTATTTCTCCGCTGATGGCCTTGCTGCTGTCATTGGATTTTAAAACCTGGGAGGCGGTGGCGATGACGCTGCTGCTCGGCACTCCAACGCTGAGTTTTATCGGTGCAATCGGGGTTGCTCTCACAGTTGGACTGCGCAAGGGCGGAGTATTATTGAGCCTGCTGGTGTTGCCGCTTTATATTCCAGTGCTGATTTTCTCGACCGGTGCAATTGATGCCGCTTCGATGGGAATGCCAATTGGTGGTTATCTGGCGATTTTGGGCGCAATGCTGGCAGGAAGTATCACTTTGGCGCCTTTTGCAACCTCGGCGGCCCTCAGGGTGAGTGTTCACTAACCGAGTTTGCATTTACATCTTTGCATTTACATCTAAGTACTGTTGGTGATTAATAACCATAAATACAGTGATGAATTTACTTGTGGTTACAATACACCTGAAAAAACGCAACCTTTGACTAACATCACACTTCTCTATAGGGAACAATAGGGGCATGCCTAAAAGAGTGGAAGGCACCTGCAATGGACCTGACCGCCAAAGTGACCCATATAAAGGTTTACGGCATTTAATATAGTGTAATTTTAACGTGAGCAATGACAAATAATGTGGAAATGGTTACATCAACTCGCAAGGCCTGAGCGGCTTTACCACGTCTGCGGCCGTTTTATCCCCTGGTTGGCCATCGCGGGTATTGGTTGCCTCCTGATTGGCTGGATCTGGGGCTTTGGTTACGCGCCACCTGATTATCAGCAAGGCAACAGCTACCGGATCATGTACATCCACGTTCCCGCCGCAATCTGGTCAATGGGCATTTACAGCTCAATGGCTATAGCTGCGTTTATCGGCCTGGTCTGGCAAATGAAGATGTCGGAACTGGCAATGGCGGCAATGGCGCCTGTAGGTGCAGTATTTACTTTTATCGCGCTGGTTACTGGCTCTGCCTGGGGCAAACCGATGTGGGGCACCTGGTGGGTCTGGGACGCGCGTCTCACCTCCGAGTTAGTGCTGCTGTTCCTCTATCTTGGCGTCATTGCTCTCTACAACTCTTTTGAAGACAAACGCACCGCGGGTCGTGCTGCCGGAATTCTGGTGCTGGTCGGCGTGGTAAATATTCCAATCATCCATTACTCGGTTCAATGGTGGAATACGCTTCATCAGGGTTCGAGCGACTTTGGCAAGACTATCGACCCGAGCATGCGTTATCCGCTGTTCTGGGCAGTATTCGGCTATCTGTTCTTCTTTATTACCCTGACCCTGATGCGTTTACGCAATCTGATTATCAATCAGGAACGTACACGTCCGTGGGTGTCAACGCTGGTCAATAAGGAGCGTGGATAATGAACGCTGCATTTCCAACCTGGCAGGCCTTCTTCGCGATGGGCGGCTATGCGTTTTATGTCTGGCTTTCGGTTATCGTTACACTGAGTTCTTTAATTGGCATTGTTATTCATACCGTCTGGTATCGACGTCAGCTTTTAGCTGATATTCGCCGCCGTCAGTCCCGCGAACAGCGGATCCGTCAATCTAAAAAACAGGCCAGCGCAGCAGCTAAAACTGTAGCAGCTAGGTCGCCGGACTCCTCCCGGGAGAAGTTATCGTGAATCCTCGTCGTAAAAATCGCATGTACCTGGTGTTAATGGTCCTGGTGGGTTTGGGGCTGTCTACGTCATTGGTGATGTATGCGTTGCGTTCCAATATTGATTTATTTTATACACCAAGTGAAATTTTACAGGGCAAAGGCGCAGATCATCAGATGCCATTTGTCGGTGAGCGTTTGCGTATCGGCGGCATGGTAATGCCCGGTTCGGTAAGACGTGACGACAAAACCCTTGAAGTACATTTCAAAGTTTACGACGCACATGGTGCAATTGCCGTGACCTATTTCGGCATTTTGCCTGACCTGTTCCGTGAAGGGCAGGGCGTGGTAGCCCAGGGCGTCATGGAGCCAGGCAATATTGTCATGGCGAAGCAAGTTCTTGCTAAACATGACGAAAAATATGTTCCACCGGAAGTTGAAGCTGCAATGAAAGATAACCATACCGGGCCAGCCTCGGCGTATGTTGCTCCCGCCCAAGGAAATGGCCAGTCATGATCCCTGAAATTGGTACTTTTGCGCTCTGTCTGGCTTTGGGTCTGTCGACATTACTGAGCATTTACCCACAGTGGGGCGCTTCGCGTCAGGATGAGCGAATGATGGCGATGGCCCGTCCGCTGTCTTATGGCATGTTTGGCTGTATCCTGCTGGCATTTATCATTCTCGTTCACGCCTTTGTGGTAAATGATTTCTCCGTTGCCTATGTGGCAAACAACTCCAATACCCATTTGCCTGTGTACTATCGTATGGCGGCAACCTGGGGTGCGCACGAAGGCTCGCTGCTGTTGTGGGTGCTGTTGTTGAGTTGCTGGACGACGGCTGTTGCCTTGTTCAGTCGCCGTATGCCAAACGACGCCGTTGCGCGCGTACTGGCAGTAATGGGGCTGATCACGACCGGCTTCCTGCTGTTTATTCTGCTGACTTCCAACCCGTTCCTGCGCACGCTGCCAGATTTCCCAATCGACGGTAGCGACCTGAATCCGGTGTTGCAGGATCTTGGCCTGATTTTCCATCCGCCTATCCTTTATATGGGCTATGTAGGCTTCTCGGTGGCGTTTGCCTTTGCGATTGCTTCACTGATGGCCGGTCGTCTGGATACTGCCTGGGCGCGCTGGTCGCGTCCATGGACTCAGGCTGCCTGGGTATTCCTGACCGTAGGTATCGTGCTGGGTTCTGCCTGGGCGTATTACGAATTAGGCTGGGGCGGTTGGTGGTTCTGGGATCCCGTAGAAAATGCCTCGTTTATGCCATGGTTGGCAGGTACCGCACTGATCCACTCATTGGCGGTGACTGAAAAACGCGGCACGTTCAAAGCCTGGACCGTGCTGCTGTCGATAACCTGTTTCTCTCTTTGCCTGCTGGGAACCTTCCTGGTTCGTTCAGGGGTTTTGGTATCGGTTCACTCCTTTGCTTCCGACCCAGCGCGCGGCATGTTTATCCTCGCGTATCTGGTCATAGTTATTGGTAGTTCATTATTACTGTATGCGGTTAAAGGCAATGCGGTGCGTGCGCCAAGCCGTCATGAGCCGTTCTCGCGTGAAAGCTTCCTGCTGGGCAATAACGTGCTGTTGATTGCGGCGATGCTGGTGGTGTTGCTGGGAACTCTGCTTCCTTTGATTCACAAAGAACTGGGTCTCGGCAGTATCTCTATCGGCGAACCGTTCTTTAATACCATGTTTACCTGGCTGATGGCTCCGATGGCGCTGCTGCTGGGTATCGGACCGTTGGTGCGTTGGCGTCGTGACGAGCCGAGCAAACTGTGGCGTCGTCTGGGCATTGCGCTGGTCGTGACTCTGCTGCTGTCAATTCTGCTGCCTTGGCTTTTACAGGATAAAATCGTCGGTATGACCGTTGTCGGTATGCTGATGTCGGTATGGGTTATTCTGCTGACGCTGATGGAACTGCACGAGCGCGCAACTCATCGTCACACCTTCTTCCGTGGCCTGACGCATCTGTCTCGCAGCCACTGGGGCATGGTGTTGGGGCATTTGGGTGTCGCTGTGACCGTGATCGGCATTGCTTTTAGCCAGAACTACAGCGTTGAGCGCGATGTGCGAATGAAAGCGGGCGATACCGTGGATATCCAGGGTTATCACTTTACATTCCGTGACTTGACCGACATCACCGGGCCAAACTATACCGGCGGTGAAGCGAATATCGACGTCACTCGCAATGGTGAATTTGTGACTATGCTGCACGCTGAAAAACGCTATTACAGCGTGGCGCACAGCATGATGACGGAAGCCGCAATCAACGGTAATCTGGCGCGCGACCTGTATGCTGCGCTGGGTGAGGAATTAGACGACGGCTCGTGGGCTATCCGACTGTATTACAAACCTTTTGTACGCTGGATCTGGCTGGGCGGCATCTTTATGGCTGTCGGCGGAATCCTGTGTATTATTGACCCACGTTATCGCATGACTAAAAAGCTGAAACGTCAGGGCAAAGCCGCAGTGGAGGAAGTATGAACCGCAAAGTCCTCTATATTCCACTGTTCCTGTTTTTGGCGCTGGCGGCGGCGTTCCTTTTCCAACTGACGCGTAACGCGCACGGCGATGACCCGACTCTGCTAGAGTCGGCGTTAGTAGGCAAACCGGTGCCGGTATTTAAGCTGGAATCGCTATTCCAGCCTGGGCAATATTACGATCAGTCAATTTTCCATACCGGTAAGCCTATTTTGCTGAACGTCTGGGCGACCTGGTGCCCAACCTGCCGTGCCGAGCATGATTATCTCAATACTCTGGCGGCACGCGGCGTGCACGTAATTGGCATGAACTATAAGGACGATCGCACCAAGGCGGTTAACTGGCTGAATACGCTGGGTAATCCTTATGCGATAAGCCTGTACGACGGCGACGGAATGCTGGGACTGGATCTCGGCGTTTACGGTGCGCCAGAAACTTTCCTGATCGACGGTAACGGTATTGTGCGCTATCGCCATGCCGGTGACATGAACGAGCAGGTGTGGCAAAAAGAAGTGCGCCCGCTGTACAACAAGTACGGAGGTAACGCATGAGACTGATTTCACTGATCTTTGGATTGATGCTGAGCTTCAGCGTGTTTGCCGCGATTGATGCCTATCAGTTCAAATCGCCACAGCAGGAGCAGCAATATCGTGAGCTGACGGAGCAACTGCGTTGCCCTAAATGTCAGAACACCAATATTGGCGCGTCTGACTCGATCATTGCGGCAGATATGCGCAAAAAGACCCTTGAACTGCTAAACGAAGGTCAGTCCAGCAAGCAGATCATCGATTATATGGTCGCGCGCTATGGCAACTTCGTGACCTACGAACCGCCGGTTACTCCTTCAACAATCATTTTGTGGGTGGGACCTGCGCTGTTTGTTATCGTGGGCGCATTGGTCATTATTTTACGCGCCCGTCGCCGTCAGACGGGTGAGCAGATGTCTTCGCAAGAACAGCAGCGCCTGGCGCGATTGCTCGGCGAAAAGGACAGGAAAGAATCATGATTGTTTTTTGGCTGGCCATTATTGTGCTGATGCTTATTGGCACGGCGTTGTTTATTGTTCCTGTTATTCGCGGCGATCGCAGTGATTTATCCAATACTCGCGACGATCTGAATAAAGCTTTTTATCATCATCGTTTAAACGAGCTGGAAGAAGATGAGCAGCAGGGCGTGCTTTATGCGCCTGAGCGTCCTATTTTCGTTCAAGAACTGCAAGAAAACCTGCTCAGTGATATTCCGGGGCAGGCAAGTAAGAAGGGTAAACCGATCCCTCGCTGGACACTGGCACCGGGCGTTGTGCTCATGGTCGCGATTACCTTTGGCTTCTATCTTTACGCTGGCGGTTTTGGGCAGGTCAGTGCGTGGCATCAGGTTATGAACAGAATGCCTGATTTACGCGCCCGCGTGGCAGATGCTAATGCCAAGCCGCTTAATATGATGGATATTAAAGATCTTGGTTTGGGCCTGCGCACCGATTTGCAGAATAACCCGGACAACGCAAAAGATTGGCTGATGCTGGGCCGCGTAGGGATGGCTTTGAATAATGCCAGCACCGCAACTCAGGCTTTTGCTCGCGCTTACGCACTTTCTCCAAATGATATGGACATCAAACTGGGTTATGCTGACGTTCTGACTCGCTCCACCGATCCGCAGGATAATATCAACGGTGGCAATATGTTGCGGGACATGCTTGAACATAATCAAGGTAATCTGCAAGTATTGAGTTTGCTGGCTTATAATGAATATGAACAGGGCCACTATCCTCAAGCGATAGGGGCATGGCAGGTGATGTTAAAAATCATGCCAGCCGATGACAAGCGCACTGAAATGGTTAAAGCCAGCATTGAGCAGGCCAAGGCTAAATCAGGTATGGATAAGGTAAAACTGGGTGTCGCCGTGACATTGTCGCCGCGCGCACAGCAGCAGCTTCCACAGCAGGGTACAGTATTTATCTCAGTAACAGATGGCAGTAGCCCAGTGCCGGTTGCAGTTAAAAAACTGCCTCTGAGCCGCTTCCCGCTGTCCATCACTGTTGATGACACTAACGCCATGATGCCAGAACGCTTGCTTTCATCATTACACCAATTACAAGTACGAGTGCGTATTTCACAAACTGGCTTGGCGACGCCAGCATCAGGTGACTGGTATGGCGATAGCCCATTGACCAATTTCTCAGGCAGCGGGCAAGTCAACATTGAGATTAATAAGCAGGTTCCATAATAAAGGAACCGAAGAATCAACAGGGAGAACAAGATGGACTTTCGCCTGACTGGGCTGGCGGTTGCCACATTATTTTTGTTTGGCTGCGCAGATAAACCACATTCGCTGGTGACGCCTTCTACGCCAACAACGACAACGACATCGGCTTCTACAGCACCTAATGCAAAAACTGCAACGTTAGGCGTTGCTCCTACGGCAGCAGATGCAGCGCATCCACCGGCTCCGCAAGCGGTTGATCCGCAGTTGGGTGGCCGTTCAGATCCGTTGCAAGGTTTTAACCGTTCAATGTTCAACTTCAACATGAACGTGCTAGATCCTTATGTTCTGCGTCCTGTTGCCGTGGCATGGCGTGATTATCTGCCACAGCCAGCTCGCCATGGGTTGACCAATTTCTTCGACAACCTGAGTGAGCCGTCCTCGATGGTGAACGATTTCCTCGAAGGAAATATCGACGATGGTGCCAAGCACTTCACCCGCTTCTTTATTAATACCATCTTTGGTATTGGCGGCTTGTTTGACGTGGCATCAGCAGCTAACCCAGAGTTGGCAAAACAGGATCCTGTTCGCTTCGGTAGCGCGTTGGGCCATTACGGAGTGGGTTACGGTACTTATGTGGTTCTGCCTGGTTATGGCAGCGCAACGCCGCGTGAAGACGTCGGCGGCGTGGTTGATGATCTTTATTTACCGCTTAGCTACCTGACCTGGTGGATGACGGCCGGTAAATGGGCGTTGCAGGGCATTGAAACGCGTGCACAGCTTCTGGATTCAGACGGTCTGCTGAAAAACTCTTCTGACCCTTATGAATTCGTGCGTGCCGCTTACTTCCAGCATCATGACTTCCTGGCGTCTGGCGGTAAGCTGACACCAGTGGTTAACCCGAACGCGGCAGCGATTCAGGGCGATCTGAGCAGTATCGACGCGAACTAATTTAGCGAGGGGTGAAAAACTCTCCGCTATAAATAAAGTTCTCGTTATAAAATAGCCGTAAAAAAAGCGCCGAAAGGCGCTTTTTTCATTTACTGGATAATGCCTGTCAGAATAGATAGTTAAAGTTAACCCCGTAAAGCATCGCAGTCCCTTTGGCATCAAACTCGTAATCCGGTACGCCAGTGGCCACTTTTTCTTTAATGTGTACAGTTTTGCCATGCATATATGAGACACCGAGGTCGATCGACGCATCTTTATTAAATGCATAGGTGGTACCCGCGCTTATCCAGACGCGGTCCTGATCGGGAATCGAAATTGTGCGGTTATTGGCCGGAACCGGGCTGTCGTCATAGGCAATACCGGTGCGGAATGTCCACTGATCGTTGTAGTAATAGGTGGTACCCAGCGCGAGGCGGTAAACGTCGTGATAGCCTTCATCTTTCTGGAATAAAGTGTTGCCATCACTGCCCGTGGCTTTCAACTGTTTGAACTGGCTCCAGGTGGTGTAAGTCAGGCTGTAGTGAACCGCCCATTTTGGAGCAACGCGGTTATACCCGGAAGCCTCCCAGACTGCGGGCAGATTTAAATGCAGGCTGCCTGGTTCTGAATTGCCGCCAGTGCCACCCGCCAAAACAGGTAAGTCACTGCGATAGTTACCATTAAAGTTAACGTTCACTTTTGAACGATAGGTAAAGCCGTAACGGTTGTTATCATCCAGTTCATAAAGGATACCGGCGTTCCAGCCAAATCCCCAGCGGTTGCCGTTTAATCGCGCCGCTGTGGTATCGGCTGGAATAGCGCCACCGCTTTGTAAAGCTACCAATTCACCCGCATCGCGTTCGATTTTAGCTTTGGCATAGACTGCATCAAAACCAAGACCGAAGCTGAAGTGCTGGTTAAGGCGATAGGCCGCGCTGAGATTGAGATTTTCAGTGAGCAGGTCGGTTTTACCCGCTAACGGACCGGCAGGATACCCTTTGTTAAATTCTGTAGATAAACCATAGTTGGAGGTGGCGGATGCGCCCACTGCCCAGCTTTCGTTTAACGGCATGATGAAATGCAGGTTTGGGATCCACTGAGTCGGCGCGATGTTATTGGCGTCAGTGCTTTGACCCGTTACCGGAGAATTCCCTCGCAGTTTAACGTTTGGATCTACAAAAATGGCACCGGCCGAGAAGGCGGGGCGATCAAACATCATCATGGTTGCCGGGTTACGACTGCCAGAGGCGGCAGAATCCGCAATGGCACCCTCACCAGAATATGCGCGGCCCAGCCCGGCTGCCGTAAACTCGTTTAACTGAAATCCCGCCGCATAAACCTGGGTGGAAACCAGTGCCATTGCGGCTGCCACAGCCGATCTTTTAAACAGGTTTTTCTGGTTCATGACCAAAACCTCATTTTTATGTTTTGTAGAGCACCCTGATTCTCAGGGAGGCTTATTGACGATGTAGGCGGCAGATTGTGGGGCCAGACAGGGCCAACTAATCAGACCAGTGAGCGAAGTATAGGTCTGACCTGTACACATATTGCAACGTTGGTTCACACTTATTGGTAATTAGATTTTAAAAATTAGATCCGCTTAACAAAAAGATGACAGATAAGGCTCATAAAACTCACACTGCGATTGAACTATCGGGCAAAGAAATAACTTAGTGCGTTGAGCGTTTATTAATCCTGTGATTTGAGTCACTTAAAAAACACACTATTTGCTGTTGCTCTCAGTTTCATCTCCTGGACTTTGCCAACCTCTCTTTTATAGTTAACACTACATCATCAGGTCAGACCTGTTGACGCAGCGATATAATCAGGAGTCATGATGAATAAGGCCATTCCATTAGTGACGCGAGAGGGCGATCGCATTGCGATTATTGAAGGTTTGCGTACGCCTTTTGCCAAGCAGGCGACGGCTTTTCACGGTATTCCAGCAGTGGATTTAGGCAAAATGGTGGTCAGCGAACTGTTGGCAAAAAGTGGAATCGACTCGGCCGAGATTGACCAACTGGTGTTTGGGCAAGTCGTACAAATGCCGGAAGCGCCAAATATCGCGCGTGAAATTGTTCTTGGCACCGGCATGAGTGTATCTACCGATGCCTACAGCGTGTCTCGTGCCTGCGCGACCAGTTTTCAGGCTGTGGCAAATGTCGCGGAAAGTATTATGGCGGGCAGTATCCGCGTTGGGATCGCCGGCGGGGCTGACTCGTCATCGGTGTTGCCCATCGGGGTCAGTAAATCGCTGGCGCGCACGCTGGTCGACGTCAATAAAGCCCGCACTTTTTCTCAGCGCCTGTCGCTATTCAGCAAGCTTAAATTTCGTGACCTGCTGCCGGTGCCTCCCGCAGTGGCGGAATATTCAACCGGGTTGCGCATGGGCGATACCGCTGAACAAATGGCTAAATCTCATGGTATTACGCGACAACAGCAGGATGAACTGGCCCATCGTTCGCATCAGTTAGCGGCCAGGGCCTGGGAAGAAGGGCTGCTCGATACACAGGTGATGGCTGCGCACGTTCCTCCTTATCGGGAGGTGCTTGAGCGAGATAACAACATTCGCTTTGACTCCAGCATTGAGCAATATGCCAGGCTGCGTCCGGCATTTGACAGAAAACACGGCACAGTGACGGCGGCAACCAGCACACCGCTGACTGACGGCGCGGCGGCTATTTTGCTGATGAGCGAGTCCAGGGCCAAATCGCTGGGCCTGAGGCCCTTGGGCTATTTACGTAGCTTTGCTTTCGCGGCCATTGATGTCTGGGAAGACATGCTTTTAGGTCCCGCTTATGCCACACCGCTGGCGCTGGAAAGAGCAGGATTAACCTTACAAGACATGGACTTGATTGAGATGCATGAAGCCTTTGCCGCGCAAACGCTGGCCAATATCAAGATGTTTGCCAGCGAGTCTTTTGCGCGTGAAAAGCTGGGCCGTGAAAGCGCGATTGGCGAAATAGACTGGGATAAATTTAACGTGTTGGGAGGATCCCTCGCCTATGGACATCCTTTTGCCGCGACCGGCGCGCGGATGATTACTCAAATTCTGCATGAGCTGCGTCGACGTGGAGGAAAATGGGGATTAACCACCGCCTGTGCTGCGGGCGGATTAGGCGCAGCCATGGTTCTGGAGGTAGCAGAATGACTCAGAAACCGCTGATTTCCCCGGCTGAACTCGCCGATAACGCGCTATCTTCGGCCTTTAGCCTGTACTTCACCGCCGACGATATTGGCATTATCACGATTGATGTCGCCGATGAAAAAGTGAATACCTTAAAAGCCGAGTTTGCAGAGCAAATTACCCACATTCTTCACATCGCGCAGCAGCACGCTAATCTCAGGGGATTAATATTCATCTCTGGCAAAAAAGATTCATTTATTGCCGGGGCAGATATCGGCATGATTGCCCGCTGTCAGCAGGCCAGTGAAGCCGAAGCCTTAGCCAGAAAAGGGCAGCAGGTGATGGAAAAAATCGCCAGCTTTACGCAGCCTGTCGTGGCCGCTATTCATGGAGCCTGTCTGGGTGGCGGTCTCGAGTTGGCGCTGGCCTGCCACAGCCGAATTTGTTCGCTAGATGATAAAACCCAGTTAGGGCTGCCAGAAGTGCAATTAGGACTATTGCCAGGCTCGGGCGGCACCCAACGTCTGCCACGACTGATTGGTGCCGCGAAGGCGCTGGATATGATGCTGACCGGCCGCAGTCTGCGCGCCAAACAGGCTCTTCGTATGGGGTTGGTCGATGATGCCGTGCCGCAATCTATTCTGCTGCAAACGGCCATTGAACAAGTCAGGAAAGGGCGTCTCGCAGCCAGAGACTTGCCTTATAAAGATCGCCTGTTGCAAGGGCCGTTAGGTAAAACACTGCTGTTTTATTTCGTGCGCAAGCAAACCCGTGCTAAATCGCAGGGGCATTATCCGGCTACTGAAAAAATTATTGATGTAGTGCAAACGGGATTTTGGCAGGGAACAGGCATGGGCTATGAGGCCGAAGCTCGTGCGTTTGGCGAACTGGTTATGACGCCAGAATCTGCCGCGCTGCGCAGCCTGTTTTTTGCTTCAACGGCATTAAAAAAAGAGTTTGGTGCCGAGGCCGAGCCTTTGACCATTCATAAAGTGGCCGTTTTGGGCGGCGGATTGATGGGCGGCGGCATTGCCAGCGTGACGGCAACCAAAGCCGGATTGCCGGTCAGAATCAAGGATATTAATCAGCAGGGGATAAATCATTCATTAAAATACAGCTGGGATCTGCTTCAGAAAAAATCCAGGCGCGGTTTCCTCAAACGCACCGAACTGCAACGCCAGATGATGTTGCTATCGGGAACCGTCGATTACAGCGGATTTAAACAGGTAGATCTGGTTGTAGAAGCAGTATTTGAAGATCTCGAACTCAAGCAAAGAATGATCCGTGAGGTTGAGGAAAACGCCGCGTTACACACTATTTTTGCCTCAAACACTTCTTCTTTACCTATTCATCAGATTGCTCGCGGAGCGGCAAGGCCTGAGCAGGTAATTGGCCTGCATTATTTTAGTCCGGTAGATAAAATGCCTCTGGTGGAAGTTATCCCTCACGCCAATACCAGCGCGCAAACTATAGCGACTACCGTTGCCTTCGCCAAAAAACAGGGCAAAACGGCAATCGTTGTGGGTGACAGTGCCGGATTTTACGTCAATCGTATTTTAGCGCCTTATATAAATGAGGCCGCGCGTTGCCTGATTGAAGGAGAAACGATCGAGCATATCGATAAAGCGCTGGTGGATTTTGGTTTTCCAGTGGGGCCTTTGCAGTTGCTTGACGAAGTGGGTATTGATGTTGGCACCAAAATTGTTCCTATCCTTGAAGCCGCGATGGGGGAACGTTTTGCCGCGCCAAAAGAGCTTGAAGCTATTATCCGCGATGACAGGAAAGGCCGCAAAAACAGTCGGGGCTTTTACCTTTACCCTGCGAAGGGACGAAAACAGCGGCATAAGCAGCCTGACCCTTCTATTTATGGGCTTTTAAATCTCACACCTAAAAATAAACAAACTTCCAGGCAAATTGCCGATCGCTGCGTTGCGCTAATGCTCAATGAAGCTCTGCGCTGTCTTGATGATGGCACGATTAAAAGCGCGCGAGATGCCGATATCGGTGCCGTGTTTGGGATTGGTTTCCCCCCATTTCTGGGCGGGCCAATGCGTTATATCGATGCCCTCGGGGCTGGACATTTTCTGAAAAGCCTACAGGCTCTGCAACAACAATTCGGTGACCGTTTTGCTCCTTGTGAGGGGCTTGTCCTTAGAGCAGCAAGCGGACAAAAATTGTATAGCTGATCAATTGAGCGTAAAATGGTCAGTCTTGTCGTAGGCTAAGATATAAACTTTAAGACGCTAGTGTGATCGGTATCACGGCTTAATTCATTGATTCTGGTAATTCTTGACATTGATTTTGGCAATTAGCTGATATTGATTCGAGCAATTATCTGAGTAAGTTCTAAGTAAGTATTGAGCAATAGTTTGCCAGTTGCGGGATTATGGATAACAATCCGGCAGCTTGGTTGTTTAACCGACAAGCTATTTACATCTTTTAATAGTTGGTGTAAAAAACAGCGTTTTAATTGTGAAGACTTTCAGGCAAAATGCCCGGCCGCGTTACAGACCGCTCATTTTGATGATGTTGGTGTTGGTGTAGTGCCCTGCTAGGATGTGGGCAGAAGGGTAATACAGCACGCGAAGCGTTTCTGTATAGCGCTATTTTTGTTAACAAAAGCGGTGCAATATGCAAGTTGTAATTATGCGTCACGGTGAGGCTGCTCTCGATGCAGCCAGCGATTCTGTAAGGCCTCTTACCGATTGCGGATGTGACGAAACAGTATGTATGGCGTCTTGGTTAAATAAGCGTTCGGTGAAAATTCAGCGCGTGCTGGTGAGTCCTTACCTCAGGGCGCAGCAAACGCTGGATAAAGTCCGTCAGGCGATCTCGCTTCCTGAACAGGTTGACGTATTGCCAGAGCTGACACCGGGTGGCGATGCTGCTCAGGTTGCCGAAGAGCTACAGGCCTTGGCGAAAGAAGGCGTTAGCTCTGTGCTGGTGGTGTCTCATTTGCCATTGGTAGGCTATCTGGTCGCTGAACTTTGCCCTGGGCGATGTGCTCCAATGTTTGCCACTTCTGCAATGGCCAGCGTCGAAATCAACGCTGATACCGGACAGGGCAGCTTTGACTGGCAGTTCAGCCCTTCTCAGGTCATCAGTAAAGCCTGCGGATAATTCCAGCAAGGCTCACCGCTTTGAAGGCACAGCTCGCTGTGCCTTTTGCTTTTTTGCTACATTGCAGAGCCATTCTGCATTGCAGATCAAATTAAAAAGTGCAGATCAAAAAGTGCAAATCCAATATTGCACATCTAATACTGCTGATGAAATATTTCAGGCAGATGTCAAAGTAAGCAGAGTGATAACTTCTGACTAGCGATATTCCTGCGTTTTATCATCCAACTCGACTAATACCAGCAATGCAGCATTGCCGCCGAATTCACGCGGTGCCTGATGAAAAGCTTCGACGTCAGGATGCTGCGCCAGCCACAGCGGCGTTTGCTGTTTGAGAATATGTTTACCGTGCCCGTGCATCACGCTGGCACAATGAACATGCTCACGACGACAAGCGGCGACTAACGCCCCCAATTCTTTTTTAGCTTCAATCTGGGTTAAACCATGCAAATCTAAAAATAGCTCAGGGGAATAATCTCCGCGACGCAGTTTTTTCAATTCAAAATGGCTAACGTCTTGCCGGACATAGCGCACCGGCCCTTCGTTATCCAGCATTGGCTGAAATTCATCAGAGAAATAATAGGTGGCATCAACCTGCTCCTGAAGCAAACGCTTTGGAGAGGCAATAACCTGCGGTTTCTTCACAGGTTTATGCAAAATAGTATCGTTTTTTAACCGCTTGATCCCCGGTACAGCCTCACGAAACAAGGCCAAGTCTTCCTTGTTAAGCGAATATTTTTTCTTCATCGCAATATCATCATTCGTCACATATTCTCGTAGTGTACCTGCTCCTGTCTCTCAGACTAAATAAAAACTCGTACACCCTTTGTGGTGGAAGCTGTAATTACCGTATCTACTAGGCTCGCTTCGTTGGCTTATCTCAGTCAATTATTTCAATAAGTTACTGAGGATTCATGCACTTGCTGCCTTGCTACGAATCCAATGATTTGGATATCACTTTGGAAGGAGCTTACAACAAGAGGGATAGCTGCTGATTTGTTGCCGTCTTCGTGGCAAACTATGCGGAAATTTTATGGTCGCAACATCAGGCCGCCCGCCGTACCCCAGGAGAGAAAATTGGACAAAATATTCGTCGACGAAGCCGTTAGTGAGCTGCATACCATTCAAGATATGCTGCGCTGGACCGTCAGCCGCCTGAATGCCGCTAATGTTTATTACGGCCACGGAACGGACAATCCTTGGGACGAAGCTGTACAACTGGTGCTGCCAAGCGTCTTTTTACCGCTCGACATTCCAGAAGACATGCATACCGCGCGCCTGACCTCCAGCGAGCGTCACCGTATTGTTGAGCGTGTGATCCGTCGCGTTAACGAGCGTGTTCCTGTTGCCTACTTAACCAATAAAGCCTGGTTCTGCGGCATGGAATTTTACGTAGACGAGCGCGTGCTGGTACCTCGTTCGCCGATCGGTGAGCTAATCAACAACCGTTTCTCTGGTATCTTGCAACATCAGCCAACCCATATTTTAGACATGTGTACCGGCAGTGGCTGTATCGCTATCGCCTGTGCTTATGCCTTCCCGCAAACAGAAGTGGATGCGGTGGATATCTCTACCGATGCATTGGCAGTAGCAGAACGCAATATCGACACTCACTGCATCGAACAGTGGGTCACACCGATTCGTTCCGACCTGTTCCGCGACCTGCCTGCGCTGCAATATGACCTGATTGTCACGAATCCTCCTTACGTTGATGAAGACGACATGGCTGATTTACCTGACGAATATCGTCATGAGCCTGAATTGGGTCTGGCTTCAGGATCCGATGGTCTGAAACTGACTCGCCGTATTCTTGCCTGTGCTCCGGATTACCTGACTGACAACGGCGTGCTGATTTGTGAAGTGGGTAACAGCATGGTGCATCTGATGGATCAATATCCTGATATTCCATTTACCTGGCTGGAATTTGAGAACGGTGGTGACGGAGTATTCATGCTGACTAAACAGCAACTGGTTGACTGTGCCGAGCATTTCAGCATGTTCCGCAAGTAACTACTCATCGAATTCTATTGATTTTAAAAGTTTAACTGATGGTTAAGGAGCCGGGATGGCAGGTAACAGTATTGGGCAGTTTTTCCGCGTCACTACTTTTGGTGAATCTCATGGTATCGCGTTGGGATGTATTATTGACGGCGTCCCACCGGGCATTCCACTGACTGAGGCTGACTTACAGCACGATCTCGATCGTCGCCGTCCTGGCACCTCGCGTTACACCACGCAGCGCCGCGAAGCCGATGAAGTCAAAATTCTGTCTGGCGTGTTTGAAGGCGTGACAACCGGCACCAGCATTGGCCTGATGATTGAAAATACCGACCAGCGCTCACAGGATTACAGTGCTATCAAAGACGTATTCCGTCCTGGTCATGCCGATTACACCTATGAGCAAAAGTACGGCACTCGGGATTATCGCGGAGGAGGTCGTTCTTCAGCTCGTGAAACCGCGATGCGCGTTGCCGCAGGTGCCGTGGCTAAAAAATATCTGGCGCAAAAGTTTGGTGTTCAGATCCGTGGCTATATGTCGCAGATGGGTGATATTCAGTGTGAACTCAAAGACTGGAATCTGGTAGAAACCAACCCATTCTTCTGCCCGGATGAATCTAAACTTGAAGCGTTAGACGAGCTGATGCGTGAGCTGAAAAAGTCGGGCGACTCTATTGGCGCAAAAATCACCGTCGTGGCAGAAAACGTGCCAGCTGGCTTGGGTGAGCCGGTATTTGACCGTCTGGATGCTGAAATCGCTCACGCGCTGATGAGCATTAACGCGGTGAAAGGCGTTGAAATCGGTGATGGTTTTGCAGTTGTGAATAAACGCGGCAGCGAAAACCGTGACGAGATCACGCCACAGGGTTTTGAGAGCAATCATGCAGGCGGTATTCTCGGCGGGATCAGCAGTGGTCAAGCGATTGTAGCGCATATGGCATTAAAGCCTACCTCAAGCATTACCGTGCCGGGCCGTACCATTAACCGCGCGGGTGAGCAGGTAGAGATGATTACCAAAGGTCGTCATGATCCTTGCGTGGGTATTCGTGCCGTGCCGATTGCCGAAGCGATGCTGGCTATCGTGTTGATGGACCACTTGCTGCGCCAGCGCGCACAGTGTGGTGACGTCAACTCAAGCGTTCCACGCTGGTAACTGTTTTTTAAACATTCAGTCTAATAACTATTTAACTCCACGCAGCTTGATGCTGAAGGTGCTTGCAGATAATGCGAATTAACAATGTTTTAATCGGTTTATTGGCTTTGGCCGCAGCGCTTCCGGCATTTGCCGTGACGCCGTGGCAGCGTATTACCCAGCCAATAGTCGGAGCACCCGAGGCTATAGGCAGCTATGCCAATGGTTGTCAGATTGGGGCCAAACCTTTGCCACTGAACTCACCGGATTATCAGGTGATGCGCACCGATCAAAGGCGTTTTTATGGCCAGCCAGATCTCCTGACCTTTATCAAACGCCTGTCGTCAGAGGCTGATCGTGAAGGGCTAGGCACCGTGCTTATTGGCGACATGGCAATGCCGGCCGGTGGGCGTTTTAGCAGCGGCCACGCTAGTCACCAGTCAGGGCTGGATGTCGATATCTGGCTGCAAATGCCGCGTAAACGCTGGACCGAGCAGCAGCTGTTAAAACCGCAGCCTATTGATTTGGTGAGCTCTGATGGCAAAAGCATTGTTAAAAGCCAGTGGCAACCGCAAATTGAAACACTCATCAAACTGGCGGCTGAAGACAGCGACGTAGTGCGTATCTTCGTCAATCCGGCAATAAAACAGCAGCTTTGCGCCGATGCGGGAAGCTCCCGCGACTGGTTGCAAAAGGTCAGGCCGTGGTTTGGTCATCGTGCTCATATGCACGTCCGTTTGCGTTGTCCTGTTGGCGATCATAATTGTGAAAACCAGCCTCCGCCGCCTCCAGGTGATGGCTGTGGTGCCGAGTTGCAGAGTTGGTTCCTGCCACCAAAACCGGGTAGCGGCGTGCCGGTTAAGCGTGAGCCACCACCGTTGCCAGCAATTTGCCAGTCGCTGCTCGACCACCACGTTGGCCAGCTGTAATCAGCATTTTGTGTTTATCGTCTTATTTTGAGTTAGTCAGTCACTATGTCAAATTTAATTGAAAAGCATCATTATCAAGAAGTTATTGATATTTTTGACCGATGTTTCAGCGAAGATTACAACACGCGCCTGATCCGTGGCGACGATGAACCGATTTATCTTCCGGCAGATGAGCAGGAAGACTTTAACCGCATCGTTTTTGCACACGGCTATTACGCCAGCGCCCTGCATGAGATTTCTCACTGGTGCGTGGCGGGAGCGGAAAGACGCAAGCTGGTGGATTTCGGTTACTGGTATTGCCCCGACGGCCGTGATGCGCAGACGCAAAGTGAATTTGAAAAGGTTGAAATCAAACCACAGTCTTATGAATGGATGTTCTGCGCGGCGGCGGGCTTTAACTTTAACGTGAGCTGTGACAATCTGAGCGGCGATTGTGAACCTGACAGGCTAGGTTTCCAGCGTAAAGTTCGCGCAGAAGTGCTAAGGACGCTTGAGAAGGGCATTCCTGAACGCCCGGCGCGCTTTATCAATGCGTTACAAGCGTTTTATCACACCGCGCCGCTGAGCGCCGAGTCGTTTAAGGAAGAAGAGGAAGAGGATGATTGCTGAATTTGAAGGGCGTATTTTCGCGCTAATTGAAGACATGGTTGACAGCGCCACCGATGATGAACTGTTTGCCAGCGGTTATTTACAGGGGCATTTAACCGTGTCTGTTGCAGAGGCAGAAGCCAACGGCGAGAATACTTCCGAGCAGCTTAAAGCCCGCGTGCAATCGAGTCTCGACAAAGCGATTCAGGCTGGCGAGCTTTCTCCTCGCGATCAGGTTTTGGTGCTGGGTATGTGGGAAAACCTCTATCAAAAAGCGTTGCCGTAAACCGAACGCTGATTCTTTGCATTGACAGCAAAATAAGATAGCAGAGACAAGAAAGGGCCATTGCGGCCCTTTTTACGTTCTTAATTTTTTATTTTTAATTCTCAATTCTCAATTCTTAAGTCTTTTACTGTGTTACTGCTCAATCAAGATGAGTTACCGGTCGTCCCTTGAGAAGTTTTCTGACCCACATCCGATTAGGATTCAATGCCGCAAGAGTCGATGATTCTGCGGGCAAAGGCTCTCCGGCAATTTGCCCGGCCAGAATCTCGGCAGCCAGCGGCGCAGAGCTTAAACCACGCGAACCCAGCGCGCCGAGCATAAACAGATTGCGGCAGACCGGCGAAGGCGAAACAGTCTGTCGTTGCTGTATCTGTTGCGGCAGATTGGCGTAGGCTGCCAGCAGAGCATCATAATCTGGCACGCTTCCGACCATCGGCAAATGATCGCGGGTAGCGCAGCGCACGCCATTTCGTGCCAGTGCACCACTGACATCCACCTCATACGGCCATTTAACCTCCGGCAGGCAATCGAGCAGGCGCTGGCGATTCTGCTGCTGGTCTTCCTCGCGATACACCGGCTGCTGTTCCGCACGGTGATAGCTGGCACCAATACAATGCTGCTGATTTGCCGGGTTAACCGGCGTCAGATAGCCGTCATAACACAGTACTTGTTTGAGTTTACTTAATTCCGGAGTCGTCGGGATGTGCGAAACCTGACCACTTACCGCATAAACCGGCAATTTTTCGGTTGGCGAAAATCCTGCGATTTCTGCACCGTTTGCCAGCACCAGTGTGGCATGCTCAACCTCAGCCTGGGCTTCAAATTGCAGTTTCCAGCCCGTATCTTCAGTGGCAGAATCACCAGCTGCAGATTTATTTATCGCAGAAATTGCTGTTACTCGATGCTGATAATGCACCTGTAATCCTAGCGATTCAGCCTCTGCGATAGCCTGTGCGGTCAGTTCGGCAGGGCAAAGCCATCCTCCTAGCGGATAACCTACGCCGCCACACTCGGTAGATAACCCGACGGCTTTCTCCAGCTGTTCTGCATCTAACGCGATTGCCAGGTCAACGGGCCATTCTCCAGCCAGCATTTTCTCTATTTTGCTATGGCTTTTTTCGTCATAGGCTAATTGCACCACGCCACACCATGCACTATCGAAAGTCAGCCCTTGTTCGGCAAAAAGGCGGTATTGACGGCGGGCAAAGGTAAATGCATGGGCAAAAAACTGCTCAATGGCGTCGTGCCTGCCGTTTAGCAGAGGATAAACAGCGCCCTGGCGATTGCCAGAAGCTCCCTGAGCCGGTTGCGAATCCTCGCAGTAAAGCGTTACCTGATAGCCTCGACGCAGCAGCGCGAGTGAAAGCAGGGCGCTGGCAATTCCGCCGCCAACAATCGCTATGTCTTGCGGATTATCTGCGGCTGGGCGCTGATACCACGGTGCGTCAATTAGGGCTTTTTCTCCATCCTCACGCCAGCCACTTAACATCTCTCGCTTCTTGCCGTGACCCTTGACCTTACTCACGTTAAATCCCGCTGCCTGTAATCCACGGCGCACAAATCCTGCGGCGGTGAAAGTGGCGAAAGTCCCTTCCGGTCGCGTTAATTTCGCCATCGCGGCAAACAATGTTTCGCTCCACATCTCGGGATTTTTGGAGGGTGCAAAGCCGTCGAGGAACCAGGCATCAACCTGCTGATAAAGACTCGCATCGCTTGCAGGCAACAAGTGAGTGACATCGCCAAACCATAAATCTAACGTGATTCGCCCTTCATCGAGTAACAGGCGATGACAACCTGCGAAAGGTAAAGGCCACTGTTTACGGAGTTCTTCAGCATAAACAGCTAGTTCAGGCCATTTACGATGGGCCATTTCCAGATCATCGACGGAAAGTGGAAATTTTTCATAACTAATGAAATGTAATCGGTTAAGCGTTGTCTTATGAAGCGGTTGACCCGATTCAGCTGAAAATTGAAATTGTTTAGCGCGCTGAAACTCTGCAAATGCTTGCCATAACGTCAGAAAGTTTAAGCCAGTACCAAACCCTGTCTCGGCAATAATTAAAACCGGACGCGGATGAGTACTAAAACGTTGTGGAAAATGATTGCCATTAAGAAACACGTGGCGGGTTTCGTCCAGGCCTCCCTCTTCCGAAAAATAGATATCATCGAACTGTCGGGAAACAGGTGTACCCTGTTCGTTCCAGCTTAATTCGGCGGGTTGGATTGAGATATGATCCACGTAAAACTCTCTTGATTCTAGGCTGTGCGCGAAGTTTAACTGCCTGTTAGTCTGGGCGCAAATTTCAATTCTTTACATAACGAATTGCTGATCGGACTTGTTCGGCGTACAACTGTACGCTAGAGTGCTTTACGAAATCCCGAATAGTTAATAGTAAAAGAGGTATTAAATGAAACGTGCTGTGATTACTGGCCTGGGCATTATCTCGAGCATCGGTAACACCAAAGAAGAAGTTCTTGAGTCTCTGCAAAAAGGGCGCTCAGGCATAACCTTCTCTAAAGAATTTGAAGATGCCGGGATGAAATGCAACGTCTGGGGTAATGTGAAACTGGACACAGCCGGTCTTATTGATCGCAAAATTGTGCGTTTCATGAGCGATGCTTCTATTTACGCTTACCTCTCGATGGAACAGGCAATTGCAGATTCTGGACTGACTCCTGAAATGGTTTCCAACGACCGCACCGGTCTGATTGCTGGATCTGGCGGTGGTTCTCCACGTAACCAGGTTGCAGGTTCTGACGCGATGCGTGCGACTGGCCTGAAAGGCGTGGGTCCGTTCATGGTAACTAAAGCGATGGCTTCTGGCGTGTCTGCCTGTCTGGCGACCCCGTTCAAAATCCGTGGCGTGAACTACTCAATCAGCTCGGCCTGCGCAACCTCTGCACACTGTATTGGTAACGCTTACGAAATGATTCAGCTCGGCAAGCAAGACATTGTTTTTGCTGGCGGTGGCGAAGAGTTGTCATGGGAAATGGCTTGCGAATTCGACGCCATGGGCGCGATGTCTCGTAAGTACAATGGTAATCCTGAAAAAGCTTCCCGTACCTATGACACCGAGCGTGACGGATTCGTTATCGCTGGCGGCGGCGGTATCGTAGTTGTCGAAGAACTTGAGCATGCATTGGCTCGTGGCGCGCACATCTACGCTGAAATCATTGGTTACGGTGCGACTTCAGACGGTGCTGACATGGTAGCTCCTTCTGGTGAAGGTGCTGTACGTTGTATGAAGATGGCTCTGCAAGGCGTTGATACTCCAATCGACTACCTGAACGTACACGGTACTTCTACGCCAATCGGCGACAAGAAAGAAATCGGTGCTGTTCGTGAAGTCTTCGGTGAAAAAACTCCGGCAATTTCTTCAACCAAAGCCATGACTGGTCACTCACTGGGTGCTGCTGGCGTTCAGGAAGCTATCTACACCATCCTGATGGCTGAGAACAACTTTATCGCTCCAAGCATCAACATCGAAAACCTCGATGAAGACGTGACTGGCGTAAATATCATTACCGAAAAGACCGATCGCGAATTGACGACTGTGATGTCAAACAGCTTCGGTTTTGGTGGCACCAACGCCACTCTGGTTATGCGCAAGCTGAAAAACGACCGTTAATTGTCTCTGACATAACGTTTGTTTTAATATTTATAAAGCCCGCCTCGCTGCGGGCTTTGTTTTATCTCTATATTGTTAAAGCTCAGAGCGTGTCATTTTTACCTCCTTTCTCGCTGTAATTTATAAACATTTCATATACAATCTTTTCCGCCTGACATCACAATCGTTTAATAACTTTCATACATGACGGTTTCACTCAATCAGATAGCTCATTCACGTCTTCGTTTTCCTGCCTGGCTGGGAATTTTTGCGATCCTGATGCTATTCATTGCTCCGATTGTGTCCAAAACGCTGGTGGCGCACGGTTTGCCGATGCCGATGATGGCCGGTATGAGTGAGTCCGATATGATGGAGGGCACCGGTAAGGTTGATGGAGCCAATATGGCTGATATGGCAAATATGTCGATGTCAGACGTGTCGCCTGCACCTTCTTCTGCACAGCCTGCTCATGACCATCATGCTATGCCTGCCGCACACAACTTTGCCGCAAAAAACTCTAACGCTAATAATGCTGACGCAAATAACTTTGCCGCAAATCATTCTGCCGCTGCTGCAAGTCTGTCTGCCAGTGATATGATGGGCGCCGCCTGCGGTTACTGCGTGCTGCTAATGCACTTGCCACTACTGGTTATGCTGGCTTTAACGGTGTTCTGGTCGCTGGCAGTCGTCGCGAGACCTTCACCGCCGAGAGTAATTTCCTGTCCTGATTCAGCCCCAATATTTAAAGATTCACAACCTCGAGCTCCTCCTGTCCTTATTTCGGTGGTTTTACCTTTCAAAGCGTAATTCTCACTGACGCCACATAAAATCTGCTTTCCATACCCTTAGCTGCTGTCGGCGAGATTTAATTCGTTCGGCTGCCAGGCTATTGATTTTTATACTGACAAGTTTCAGGACTATTGCTATGAGTGATTCTGCAACCCGTTCGATGAATCGCGCCGAACCCGTTGCCAGGGCTGCGGCCTTGGCGTTGCTTAAGCGCATACATTTTTATATTGGTTTATTTGTTGGACCTTTTATCTTTATCGCTGCTCTTACCGGCGTGCTTTATGTGGTGACGCCGCAAATAGAAAATAAAATTTATGCCGATCAGCTGTTTACTTCATCAATGGGGGATGTTCAGCCTCTTTCCCGGCAGATAGAGTCTGCCATCTCTGTAGTGGGTAAAAACGCTGAAATCTATGCGATTCGTCCTGCGCCAACTCGAGGAGAAACCACGCGAGTACAGTTCGTACAACCGGGATTAGGGGCCTCAAAAAGTCGGGCGATATTTGTCGACCCGATGACTCTCGACGTGAAGGGCGATTTAGTGGTGTATGGCACCAGCGGCGTACTGCCGTTTCGTACCTGGCTGGATGACCTGCATCGAGGGTTATTGCTGGGGGATATAGGACGTAATTACAGTGAGTTAGCCGCTTCCTGGCTGTGGGTTGCTGCGCTTGGTGGTCTATTTTTGTGGGCCTTTACTCGCACGTCCCACAATTCAGTGCGCAAAATTACCCGACAAGGCGCACGGCTGCAACGCAGCAGGCTATGGCATATCTCGCTCGGCGTAATTTTGCTGGCCGGGCTGCTATTTTTCTCTGCCACTGGCTTAACCTGGTCGCAGTGGGCGGGCAACAATATCAGTATATTACGCGCTGATATGAACTGGCTCACTCCTTCTGTTAATACCCAGTTGGATAAAGAGAAACAGCTACCGCCAGCAGACGAACATGCTGAACATCATAGGGATTCTATGGCGGGAATGGGCGGAATGAAGGTGGCTATGCCCGATATGCCAGAGATGGATAGCTCTGTGCCCGCGGGAAAATCGCTTTCTATGGTCAACGCCAGCACCTTCGATGGCGTTGTCGCGGCGGCGCGTCAGGCCGGGATTAATGCCGAAAAAATCGAAATTCGCCCGGCTTATCGTGCAGACAAAGCCTGGACTGTCAGCGAAATTGACCGTAGCTGGCCCACTCAGGTTGACGCGGTTTCAGTGGATCCGCACAGTTTCAGGATTGTTGACCACGTTTACTTCGCAAAATTCCCTCTGCTGGCGAAGCTCACTCGCTGGGGAGTCGATGCGCATATGGGCGTTTTATTCGGCGTGTGGAATCAGATAGCGTTGGTCTTTTTCGGGCTGGGCACCTGCGCGCTTATTGGCTGGGGTTATTTCTTATGGTGGCAACGCAGGCCAAAAATTGCAGCGTCACAAAATCCTTCAATTACGCTTATCCACACCTGGCGAACATTGCCTGTCCTGATGCGCTGGTGCTTTTTGGCATTAGTGGCGGCGCTAGGTTTCAGCCTGCCGGTAATGGGTATCAGCTTATTGCTCTTCTTACTCGTTGATCAACTGCGCTGGTTATTGCAGGTAAGGACAAAGAGCCCCGCAACAATAACGTCGGCGAGATAGCTATAAAATCGACTCTATACAAGGCGCACAGGTTGCGCCTTTTTTTATTTCTGCGAGATATCGCGGAGAGTTTGGTTACTGCTCTGGCACAAAACAGAGTGGTAAGGTAACGTCAGCAGATCTCAAGTGCGCGGTAATTTTATTATGACAAAGACGTTAAGCCTTCTATTTCGTCCCTTTTTGCATGACCGATTTTTACATATTCTTTTGCTGCTTTGTATCGTATTAACGCTGTTTCAGCCTGCGAAGTTAATGCAGTTTGCCGATTTTGTTGACTGGAATACCATTGTCACGCTGCTGGGGCTATTAATGCTTACCAAGGGCGTGGAAATCAGCGGCTATTTCGATTTCGTCGGGCGCAAGATGATTAACGCGCTGGACAACGAGCGCTGGCTGGCGCTTTTTCTGGTAATGTCAGCCGCGGTGTTATCGACCTTTATGACCAATGACGTCGCCCTGTTTATTGTTGTGCCCCTGACGATCACCTTAAAGAAACTTACGGCTTTGCCAGTGAATCGGCTGATTATTTTTGAGGCGCTGGCAGTGAATGCAGGGTCATTATTGACGCCGGTGGGTAACCCGCAAAATATCCTGTTATGGGGCAAGTCAGGTCAATCTTTTATACATTTTATTGGTCAAATGACGCCGCTAGCGCTGATTTCAATGCTGGCTTTGCTGGTCGTGACCTGGATTAGCTTTCCATCACTGACATTGCAGAAAAAAGAGCAGCAGCAAAGCAGTACTTACAGCAAACCGTTGCTGATTTCCTGTGTGGTATTTTATTTACTCTTCATTGTCTGTGTCGATTTTGGGCTGGCTGCCTACGGTCTGGCAGTGGTGTTTATCGGCTTTTTATTGCTGGCTCGACAGGTTTTATTGCGTATCGATTGGCCATTAATTCTGGTGTTTATCGCGATGTTTGTGGACGTGCGCCTGATTGTCAGCCTCGGCCCCTTGCAGCACGCGTTCGCAATCATAGCGAAACTGCCAGAATATGCACATTACCTGCTCGGACTGGGGCTTTCACAGGTTATTAGCAACGTTCCGGCGACTATTCTGTTGGTGAATTATATCCCGGCCAACGCATTGCTGGCCTACGCGGTTAACGCAGGAGGTTTTGGGCTGGTAATAGGCTCACTGGCTAACCTCATCGCGTTAAGGATGTCCGGCGATAAGAAAATTTGGTTAACCTTTCATTACTATTCATTGCCGTTTTTGGCGTTTAGCGGCGGAGCTGGCTGGCTGTTGCTAAAGATTTTATAGAAACCGTCCTTTATAGAGGCTTTCGTGCATTAGCGCTAAACGTTCAACCGCAGCGCTAATTTCTGGCGGAGTTAACGCAGAGAATCCCAACAGCCAGCCGTCGCGATTAACCGAAGAACTTATTTGATCTGGAAGATAAAGTGGAGACAGCTTTGGAGTGATGACACCCATCCGCCGCGCCTGTTGGCTAAGTTCAGTTTCTTGCCCATCGGGTAATTTCACTGCCAGCTGCAACCCTCCGGCAGAGGGCAGCGGTTTTACCCAATCGCCTAACTTAAGGCGTATTTGCTCAACAAGATGATCACGACGGCTGTGGTAAAGCTGGCGCATGTAACGCAGATGAGCAGCGAAATGACCTTGCTGGATAAACTCGGCTGTGACCGCCTGCATCAGCAGAGAAGAGTGCCCGTCATAAACGCTGCGTAGCTGAGTCATCGGCTCGATTAATAGTGGGGGAAGGACGACGTAAGCCAGCCGCAAAGAGGGGAAAAGCACCTTGGAAAAAGTGCCGACATAGATAACTCGCTGATGGTTGTCTAGCCCTTGCATCGCGGGAAGAGGGCGGCCGTCGTAATGCAGCTCGCTGTCGTAATCATCTTCAATGATCCAGCTCTGGTTGGCATGAGCATACTTGAGCATTGCTAAACGACGCGACAGGCTGAGGCTCGCACCCGTTGGATACTGGTGAGAAGGGGTAAGATAAATCAGCCGTGGAGCGGGTTGGTTAAAATCAGGATTCATTCCATGCCCATCGACCGGAACAGCATGAAGCCGAGCGCCCGCACTGGTAAAAGCATTGCGCGCGCCCAGATAACCCGGCTGCTCAACCCAGAGTTTATCGCCGTTATCAATGAGCAACGTTGCCAGCAGCTGTAATGATTGCT
The DNA here is from genome assembly GCA_963747655.1 of uncultured Gammaproteobacteria bacterium. Lineage (GTDB taxonomy): Bacteria > Pseudomonadota > Gammaproteobacteria > Enterobacterales > Enterobacteriaceae > Rouxiella. The sequence continues at coordinate 411,766 of CAVVFS010000004.1, forward strand.
GTGAGCTGGTAGTTACCATGATCTGTTCTGGGTTACAGGAAACGCCCCGTGATTGCTGCAAATAGCCTGCGATGGCTTCGCGCAGTGGAAGATACCCCTGAGGATCGCCATATCCCAGCAGCGTTTCGCCGTTAATTCTTAAGTTTTTATTGGTCAACTGACGCCAGAGTTTGAGCGGGAAGGCGCGCAATTCAGGAGAACCGGCGGCAAAGGGCAGCGGCGTCTGCGGATCTTTACATCCACCAGTGGAAATAATGGCTGCGCCGCGTGTGGATATTCCTGCTGGCAAAATGGTGTTGTTATGGCTCACGACTTTTTGAAGCGCTACCGCCTTGTTTGAAGCTTTGGATGATAGCGGTTTAGTGATGCCCTCACTGACAAATGTGCCTTTACCGACCTGACGCGTGATATAGCCTTCGGCTTCAATCTGGCTGTAAGCCGCTTCTACGGTGATGCGAGAAATACTCAAATCCGCCGCCAGCAGGCGCGATGAAGGCAAACGTTGAAGCGGAGCAAGCGCACCCTGTGTAATAGTCAGCCTGAGCGCCGCACAAAGTCTTTCGCGCAGGGAAGACGATGATGCATCCGATCGTTCAAAAATCTGAATCAGTGCGCCGTGCCTGTTTTTGCCGATAACAAGATTTTTTTCGCTCAAAATGGGTCTTATCATTGGAGGGCAATTGGTCTCAATTATAAGACCAAAACGCGGCAAAATAACATTAGCTTCTGCTGTTAAATACCATCAGCTCAGGCTAAAAATACGCGATATCTCGATAGGGTTTATCGTAGTTTGCTCAAAGATATTCATTTTTTGCTAATTGCCAAACGGGAGAAAACCATGCCATCACAGTCAAGAGTTCTGGCCTTTCCGCCACCTTCACCGAATGTTAGCGAACAGTATTTGCATGCCAAATTGAGTTTTTATACCGATGCCTGGGACGTGGCTGAAGATCTTCGGCTGCAAGTTAGCGATATCGTGGTGATTGATACTCGTGCCGAGTCGCTATATCAGGCCGGGCATATTCCCGGTGCACTAAGTTTCCCGCACCGCCTGATGGACGAAACTACGACAGCGGCGTTGGATCGCGACAAAGTTTATATCACCTATTGCGATGGTATTGGCTGTAACGGCTCGACGCAGGGCGCGTATAAGCTGGCGAAGTTAGGATTTCGGGTCAAAGAACTGATTGGTGGGCTCGATTTTTGGATCCGCGATGGGCATCCGCAGGCGATAGGAACCGAGGCCGGTGTTTATCCGGCCAATTGGCAATCGCAGGACTGTGGCTGTGATTAATAGCTATGCACGTTATTAAAATTCATCTTCGCCCTTTTGGACGATTTTTCAGGGGTAAAGTGGACAAAAGGGCGCGTTGAGGTCAGAATCGCCCTGCGGGGCGCTCAGGCGGTGTGCATAAAGTATGTTATTGTAATTCGTTAGCTGGGGTCAGTTTGAGGATCGACAATTTTTGTACGGTAAGAATCTTGTGCAACCAATAGGTATAATTAAAGCATTGATTTAGCGTCAGAGACTATCCGATAATGGCCGAAATATCGTCGAAAACCTAGCAGTAATAGCAGATTTCGGCTCACAAGCTGCAAACATGAAAGGACTGTTTCTGGAATGAATGACACCGCTTTTTAGCCATTTCGACGGTTCGATAAAAATCATCAAAATGAAGTTTCGAAACAAAAAAAGAGGTTGTATTCATGGGGTCATTGTTTAAGCAGATTTATCGCTACACGCGCCCACGAACATTTCGTCACAATGAGAATTTATGGCCATGGGTGAAAATAACGCGTGCACCCAGCGGTGAAATTTGTACTTTGCAATATAAAGGAAAAAAAATTCCTCTTGTTGATCTGAACGAAATAAGAGGAAGCATGCACGGGGAAGTATTGCTCACTGCAACTGGCCCCTCTACCAAATCTATTAATTTTTCCCTACTACCAAAACACATTCCTGTAATGGGGGTTAATGGCGCATGGTATCTTTCCGATAGAATTAAATTCTCTATTTATACAATTGTAGATATGGGTTTTTACGATAGCAGACCCGAGATAATTCGTTCAATTATTAGTCAACCTGATCTAATACTCTTCACCACAATGCACGGTATCGCTAAAATCCTTGATCGTCACGGAGAAAACCTGCGCTGCAGTTTGGCGTTAATTGAAAATGCCTGTTGTAAAATTTATCAACCAAGTATCAATAAAAACTCGGCACAGCAAGCCTTAAATAATATTGAGGGCCTAGAATTTCACCCTCAACGTTCAGATATTGGCTTTAGTACGGATATTCGTTCCGGTATTTTTGATGCAGGAACTGTTGTTTATTGTTCTTTGCAGATCCTAATGTGGTTAGGGTTTGAAACTATTCTAATCAGTGGGCTGGATATGAATGGTTTAAGCCAGCCACGTTTTTATGAAACAGAACAGGATAAACTACCTTCTTTTCTAGAGAATAAGGTAGATGATTTAATTACTCCATCCTTTGAACTCGCCGCGAATGTGATGCAAAAAAGTCATGTCAGAGCCTTTAATTTCTCATTAAAAAGCGCTGTTCCGGGAATTATTTTCAAAAAGGTTTCTTTCGATGAATACTTTAAAAACAAGTAAATATGCCCGAAATGGGTACTCTATTACTTTTCTATTATTCCTTTTTTTTAGCGCAATTTTTTGTGTTTCAACGAGGACGAATAATCTTCTACATATATCAATTGTGTTATTTTTAATATCTCTGATTAATAAAGATTATCGTGAGGAAATAGCGACTAATATACGAAGTCAATGGTTGGCGTATACTACGTTAATTATATTTTTCGTATACTACGGTTTGAGTAATGTTTGGGGGGGCACGCCGCAAGATATCAATTCAACCGTGACTCATGGCGTATATTTATTAGTCTATCTGTTGCTGCTTACCACGTTCCTCAGCACCTCTGAAACTCGAAAATTGACTCTTATTTGCATAATATCTGGAATAACAGTAATTTCAATTTTGAGCATAAGTTTAGATTACTCTCAGATTCTCACCAAACGAACCGTACCATCGGGATACCCTGGGCCAACTAATGTTATCGATCTTGCCGGTTATTGCGGCGTTGGTATTCTTATATGTGCTATGCAGCTGAAAGAAAAAGGAAGTCGTCTTCTTTATATCCCAATAGCAATAATGTTGGTAACAATGTTGGCAACTCAAAGTAGAGGGCCGATAATTGCTCTGCTGGTCTCCTTTTTGTGCACCCAAAGTCGGCATATTTTTATCCGCCGAAACATATTAATCATGATTGTATTAGCAATTCTTTTTGTTGTTTTTATCTTTTTAACCCCTATGGGTCATCTATTACTATCTCGTTTTGAAAGTATCGGAACTCAAAGCGGACTGCGAATCAGTATTTGGCTGCATACCTTCAAAGAAGTGTCTTATCATCCGTGGTTTGGGTATGGCTTTGATAAAGATCTAGATTTTACTAATTATGATGGTGAACATATAACCACCACTCATAGTGTTTATCTTGGTACTTTGCTCAAAGGCGGTATCGTTGGTTTATTATCACTGTTGGTAGTTATTGCTAACGTGTGTTATCGAGCATGGAAAAAGCGACATGAAGATGGTTTTTATGGGCTGGCTATTTTCGGTTATACGCTAATTTTTATCGCTTCACAGGGGATGTTTGTTATTAGTAATCCTTGTGAAACATGGCCGACATTTTGGTTGCCGATGGCTATTGCACTCAGCAGTATGAAGATAAAAACGATAAATACAAATTCTGGATCATAGATTTTTATTTATTTTTACAGAATGTGAGTCGCAACGAAAAACGCGAATAGTCTACGCAAAAGCTATTTTAGCCTAAGCGTAGGCTATCCAAAGGAAATGGATAGCGCTCTATATTATTCGTTAAATCGCTGGATTATATCGATGATGAGCAATACCGACGTTGCATTCTGACTCAGCCTAACCGGGAAAAAAGCAGAAATATTGTCGCCAGAGCAATTTGTTACAGGCAAAAAGGCGAGACCAATATCCTTTAATAGAATAGAAAGTCAGACCACTAACCACAAAACGAGAGCTAAAAACACCAGCAGGATAACGGTCAGCCATACTCCGCCATTGGGTTGCATAGACTGTGGCAGCATGGCGATGAGCGAGTTACCGCGAGATCCGCTGCGCGAGATGCGCATGGATTTCTCATCATTGCGATAGCTGCGAGTCGGGCGTTCAACGCGCTGATTGAACAGCATAGTAATCAAACTGTTGACCTGCCCCGGCAGCAGCGGAGTATCTGGCGTCGCGTGAAAATTAGTGGCGACATAGTCTTTCATGCGATGCTGCTCCAGCTCGGTAGCTGGTTGCTTAAGCACGCCAAGCAGCGAGGCCAGCGTTGGCGTTGTTTGCTGACTAATCGTTATCTTTACCTGAGCAAACTGTGTCAGCAGCTGGAAATGTTTAGCAGGGATCGGATCACCGGTTTTAACGCCAACCATAACAAACAGATCGTGCCATATTTTAGCCGGTGCTTCGCCGGTCGCTGCGCTGAGTTTAGCCACCGATTGTTGCAGGCTGTTGTGCTCGGCAGGCAGCAGCGGTCTGTCCATTACGGCAGTTTGCTGCGGCTGGGGAATCGTCATTTCACGTGACTGAATCAGCAATAACACTTTTTCAAGCTGCTCGTGGCTAAGCTGACTCAGCACCGTATGGCCAAAGTTTTGACGAATAAAATCACTGACCGCCTGACGATTATTGCCCTGCGGCAAAAGTTCGGTTAGTTGTTGCATCAACTGGCGCGTCGCATGGCTGTTCTGCGCCTGGTTGAGTTTGGTCAGCAGCAAAGATTCTGCATGAACATATTGACTGGCACTGAGTTCGCCGTCATGAGGCAACGCCAAATCATGGCGTAAATTTGCCCAGATCTCGGCTGACTTCATGGCGGTTAATGCCATCAGTTTAACGATAAGCTTTTCCAGAGTGGTGCGCTGCGCGGGCGTGAGAGGGTGGTTTTCACCTGCTCCGGCAGGGACTGTTTGGCCATCAGGCTGTTCCCGATTGTTTTCATCGGGTGAGCGGCCACTCAAAGGTTGCATATTACCAGTCCTTGCTAAGAGGTTTTTATCGCCTGCTGATGAAATTTTGCAGGCGGATAGAAGTGTTAATCACGGCGTCGAACGCACAAGGCCGACATCATACAGATAAATATCAGTAATCGACACCGTGAAATCCCCTATAGCAAAGATTCTTTCTGTTAATTTTCCTGCTTATTTTCAACCAGCACGCTAGGTTGGCGGCGTCCGAATAACGGGGTTCGCAGCCTTTGTGCCAAAATCACGCCAAACAGAGTAATTCCACCGCCAATCAGGTGGTAACTATGTAACTGTTCATGCAGGAAAATCACGGCGACGACCGCAGTAAAAATCGGTGTCAGATTCATAAAAATGGTTGCCAGATTTGCGCCAAGATAATGCACGCCCTTAATCCACAGGAATGGCGCAATGATTGACGCAGGAATGCCTGCGAATAGCACCAGAGGGATATTATGTGAGGTTAATTCTACATTATTTGCCATCAGGAAATTAGGCACTAACATCACAACGCCAAAAATAATCTGGATATAAAGTGACTGCCAGTTTGGGACCGGAATCGCCCAGCGTTTAGTCAGCACGCCGTAAAGTGCGTAGGAGGCTGACGCGGCAAACATCATTACCTCGCCCATCCCAATACCTTGCTGCAACAGCAACTGCGGATGCCCTGAGCTGACCAGCCAAACCAGCCCGGCCAATGAAACCAGACTGCCCACGGCAATGCCAACGGTAGGGATAACCGAAAGCACCACCAGGCTTATCAACACGGTAAGCAGCGGAATTAGCGAGGCGATAATACCCATAAACAGCGCGCTGACAGTATGTGCGGCGTAGTAGGCCAGGCTCTGATAGAGCACCATTCCCAGCAGCCCTAGGATCATGAATTTCCACCAGTATTTTTTAATCTCTGCCCGGTTGCGCCACACGCCAGGCAGGATAAACGGGGTCAGGGTAATCAGCGCCACTAGCCAGCGGTAAAGCGAAATTGCCGCAGGATCAATAGCGCCAGCCGCTGCTTTGCTGACCACGGCATTTAATGACCAGATTAAAACGGCGAAAAGAGGGAAGAGGAGATTCATAGGTTCCATCCAAAGTAAATAGTTGCGCTAGTGTAGTGCTGTCTGATTTGTTATATATACCGATAACCAGACATCATTTTGCATTAATCAGACAACTTGCGACCCCGTTTATAAAGAGCACAGTTTAGAGGGGCGATTGCCAGGAAAAATATGAATTCATTGCGCCGTGGTCGAAAGACGCCCAACACCTTTCCGCTTTCAACCCAGGTGCCAGAAACTCTGCTTTTTCGAGGGGAAACGGTGAGCGCCAACACTGAATATGCCACCCATTCGCATCCCTGGAGCCAGATTATTTGCGTGAAATCGGGAGTATTGACCATGGAGGTCTCGGGTCAGCGCTATCTCGCGCCACCGGAGTTTGCTTTTTGGTTGCCGGCAGGCACGGAACATTCCAGCTATAACCGTAAAACGACGCGTTTTTACGCCATCGATATTGCCAACGGATTAGATAAAGATCTGCCGAAAACTGCGTGTATGCTGAATCTGACGGCAGTGTTTAACGCCATCGCTGAAGACTGCTATTCACGTAATCTGTCAGTGCCTGAAACGCCTGCCGATATGCGTTTGTGCCAGGTTTTGCTGGACCAAATTGCCATTTGTCCACGTTTGAGAACTTATCTGCCTGGCTCGCAAGACAAATTGCTGGCCCCAGTGTTATCTGCGTTAGAAAAGGATCCGGCCAATAATCAATCGCTGGCGGAATGGGCCTCTCAGGTTTATACCTCGGAACGCACTCTGTCGCGCCGCTGTCAGGAGGAGCTGGGTATGGCGTTTAGCGAATGGCGGCAAAGATTGCGCTTTCTGCATGCAATTTCACTACTGGAGCAGGGAAAAAGCGTCGGCGAAGTCGCGCTGGATGTTGGCTACAGCTCGTCGTCGGCTTTTATCGCCATGTTTGTACAAATTGCGGGTACGACGCCACAGCGCTTCCGTTCTGAATAGCTACTGAGCACATCTATTGAGTATATGTAGCCACAAAGCTATGGCAAAATGGCCGCCGATATTTTTCTATTTTTAGCATGGCAAGCGGAGACAAGCGTGAAAATCCTGGTTGATGAAAATATGCCTTATGCGGTCGAGCTGTTTAGCCGATTGGGTGAAGTTCAGGCCGTTCCCGGTCGTCCGATCCCTAAAGAAGCGCTGGCTGGCGCAGATGCATTGATGGTGCGTTCGGTAACAAAGGTCAATGAAAGCTTGCTGAGTGATACGCCGGTCAAGTTTGTCGGTACGGCAACCGCAGGTACCGATCACGTAGACGATAGCTGGCTGCAACAGGCCGGAATCGGTTTCTCTGCGGCTCCGGGCTGTAATGCGATTGCTGTAGTAGAGTACGTTTTCTCTTCACTTCTGATTTTGGCCCAGCGTGACGGTTTCTCACTGCGCGATAAAACCATTGGTATTGTCGGCGTAGGAAACGTAGGTTCTCGCCTTAATGCCCGCCTTACTGCACTGGGAATTCGCACCTTGCTTTGCGATCCTCCACGCGCGGCTCGTGATACCAGCGAAACTTTTTGGCCTATCGACAAGCTAGTGGCAGAAGCTGATATCCTGACTTTCCATACCCCGTTGAATCAGTCTGGTGCAGATAAAACCTTCCATCTGGTTGATGCGGCAATGCTCGAAGCCCTCAAACCTGGCGCGATTTTGATTAACGCCTGTCGCGGTGAAGTCGTTGATAACGCTGCCTTGCTGACTGCATTAAACGGTGAAAAGAAGCTTACTGCTGTGCTCGATGTGTGGGAGCCGGAGCCAGAATTGAATCTGGAACTGCTTGATAAAGTGGCGATTGGCACCGCGCATATCGCTGGTTATAGCCTCGAAGGTAAAGCGCGCGGCACGACTCAGGTCTTTGAGGCCTATAGCCAGTTTATTGGCAAACCTCAGCAGGTGCCTTTAGCCAGCCTGTTGCCTGCGCCGGAATTTGCCGAGGTTTCCCTTGCCGGTGAGCTGACCGAAGCTAAGCTGCTGCGTCTGGCGCACTTAGTGTATGATGTGCGCCGCGATGATACGCCGCTGAGAAGAGTGGCGGGTAAAAGCGGTGAATTTGATCGCCTGCGCAAGTTTTATGAAGAACGCCGCGAATGGTCTTCACTGCTGGTGCACTGTGATAATCAGGACACCGCCGATCTGCTGAAAAAACTCGGCTTTAATAGCGACGTGGCCTAAGTTTCTCATAATTATTGTTCGCTATACTGTCGTATAAATTTTGAGGGCGGGTTAATCCCCGCCCCTTTTAGTCTGTAGTCTGAAATTTCTGGAGAATACCAACATGTCTGATGGCTGGAATATTGCGCTGCTTGGCGCCACTGGTGCCGTAGGTGATGCGCTGCTGGAGCTGCTGTCTGAACGTCAGTTCCCGGTTGGTGAGCTTTTCCCTCTGGCGAGTGAGCGTACCGCCGGACAAACTATTCGTTATAACGGCAAAAGCATTCTGGTTCGTGATGCCGCCGATTTCGACTGGTCTCAGGTTCAAATGGCGTTTTTTGTTGCCGGTAAAGATGCCTCAGCCAAATATGCTGAAGAAGCGGCTAATCAGGGCTGTCTGGTCATTGATAGCAGCGGTCTGTTCGCCATGGAACACGATATTCCGCTGGTGGTACCTTCCGTGAATCCTGACGTGCTCGCTCATTATCGCAATCGCAATATCGTGGCCGTAGCCGACAGTCTGACCAGCCAATTGCTGACCGCCATCAAGCCATTGACCGAGCTGGGTGGATTGTCTCGCCTGCATGTTACCTCTCTGCTATCAGTGTCCGCGCTGGGCAAGGCCGCGGTTGATGATTTGGCAGGGCAGAGTGCGCGCCTGCTTAACGGTATTCCGGCAGAAGAAGGTATTTTCAGCAAACAGCTGGCCTTTAATCTGTTGCCATTGCTTAACGACAGCGAAGGCAGCGTGTTGGAAGAACGCCGTCTGGTTGATCAAGTCCGTAAAGTGGTTCAGGACGACGGCCTGCCAATCTCGGTAAGCTGCGTTCAGTCGCCGGTATTTTACGGCCACGCGCAGGTGGTTCATCTCGAAGGTCTGCGCCCGCTGTCAGCTGAAGAAGCGCGTGCCGAGCTGGAACAGGCCGATGATATCAATCTCAGCGAGGAAGACGATTTCCCGACTCAGGTGAGTGATGCTTCAGGCAATGCTTCACTGAGCATCGGCTGTATCCGCAATGATTACGGTATTCCTGAGCTAATTCAGTTCTGGTCGGTAGCAGACAACGTGCGTTTTGGCGGCGCGCTGATGGCCGTTGAGACTGCCGAGAAACTGATCCAGGAGTATTGGTACTAATGTCTGAGCAGCAACCCTGCGAACAAAAGCCGCCAGTGATTGCTGAGCGTATTGCATTAGGGATTGAGTATGACGGTAGCCAATATTATGGTTGGCAGCGTCAGCAGGAAGTCAGTAGCGTTCAGGAGTGCCTGGAGAAGGCGCTCAGCCGCGTAGCCGATGCACCTATTACCGTGCAGTGCGCAGGTCGTACCGATGCCGGTGTAAGCGCAACAGGGCAGGTCGTACATTTCGACACGCCGGTTATTCGTAAAGACGCTGCCTGGACTATGGGCGTTAACACTCATTTGCCGAAAGATATTGCAGTTCGCTGGGTGAGCCACGTTCCCGAAGACTTTCATGCGCGTTTTACCGCCACGGCACGTCGTTATCGCTACGTGATTTACAATCATCGCTATCGTCCTGGCATCCTTAGCCATGGAATAACTCACGTCCATATGCCTTTGGATGTTGAAAAAATGCAGCGAGCAGGGCAATGTTTGCTGGGCGAAAATGACTTTACCTCATTTCGCGCCGTTCAATGCCAATCGAGAACGCCATGGCGTTTTATGATGCATCTGAACGTGAGCCGTTTTGGAAACTATGTTGTTGTTGATATCAAGGCGAATGCCTTTGTTCACCATATGGTGCGCAATATCGTTGGCAGTTTGGTTGAAGTAGGCGCTGGCAATCAGCCTGAAAGCTGGATGGCAGAACTACTGGCTGCGAAAAATCGTAATCTTGCGGCGGCAACTGCCAAGGCTGAAGGTTTATATCTTGTAAATGTTGATTACCCAGAAAAATTTGCTTTGCCAAAGGTAACTCTGGGGCCGCTATTTCTTGCCGATTAAAGGACATTTGAGGTAATACCATGGAATTTATCCACCATCTCGTCGATTTTATCCTGCATATCGATGTGCATCTTACCGAACTGGTCGCGCAGTATGGCGTCTGGGTCTATGCCATTTTGTTCCTGATAATATTTTGCGAAACCGGATTGGTGGTCACGCCTTTCTTACCAGGCGATGCGTTACTGTTTGTCGCGGGTGCACTCGCTGCGCTGCCGTCTAATGGTCTTGATGTGCACTTCATAGCAATTTTGCTGGTTGTGGCTGCGGTAGCGGGTGATGCGGTTAACTATACGATCGGGCGTTTGTTCGGTACCAGGCTGTTTTCAAACCCAAATTCAAAAATTTTTCGCCGTAGTTATTTAGAGCAAACTCACAAGTTCTTCGAGAAACATGGTGGTAAAACCATTATTCTTGCGCGCTTTGTGCCGATTGTTCGCACATTTGCACCTTTTGTTGCCGGTATGGGACGTATGTCTTATCGTCACTTTGCCCTGTATAACGTAATAGGTGCGCTAATCTGGGTACTGTTGCTGACTTATGCAGGTTACCTTTTTGGCAACGTGCCTTTTGTTCAGAACAATTTGAAATTCGTCATCGTCGCTATTATCGTTGTCTCTGTATTACCAGCGATTATTGAAGTGCTGCGTCATCGCAATAGCGCAAGTAAGACAGGCGAGCGACCAAACTGACAGGCAGGGGATCCCTTGCATTCAGGGTGAATTATTAAAATTAAAAGCATTAAACCAAAGGGTAAGACCAGTTTTTTATCTACAGTCTTGAACTGATATGGTTTAATGAGCGACATTTGTGGTCTGTTCCTGCGAACAACCTCTCCTGCCGAAGATGTTAATGTGGCTGTCAACGCATTAAAAATTCGGGAAATTTGGGGCGGTTATTTTAGAGCAGGGGACTTGTTACAGCATGAACAGCGAACTGGCATTTGCCAGGTTCAAACAGAAAGGTCATCGATGAGCTGGATTGAACGAATTCTTAATAAAAGCAACATCTCGCAAACCCGTAAAGCAAGCATTCCAGAGGGTGTCTGGACTAAATGCGATAGCTGTGGTCAGGTGTTATACCGTGCTGAGTTAGAGCGCAATCTGATGGTTTGTCCTAAGTGTGATCACCATATGCGTATGTCTGCACGTATGCGCCTGTTCACATTTATGGATGAAGGTAGCGAGGTCGAATTGGGTAGTGAACTTGAGCCGAAAGATCTTCTCAAGTTTAAAGACTCTAAAAAATATAAAGATCGTCTGCTGGCAGCTCAAAAAGAGACAAATGAAAAAGACGCAATGGTAGTGATGAAAGGTACGCTTTACAGCATGCCTATCGTTGTTGCTGCGTTTGAATTTGCTTTCATGGGCGGTTCAATGGCATCGGTTGTGGGCGCACGTTTTGTTCGTGCGGTTGAGCAGGCTATCGAAGACAACTGTCCGTTGGTTTGTTTCTCTGCAAGCGGCGGCGCACGTATGCAAGAAGCGCTTATGTCCTTGATGCAGATGGCTAAAACCAGTGCTGCATTGGCTAAATTGCAAGAGCGCGGTCTGCCATATATTTCTGTGCTGACTGACCCAACCATGGGTGGCGTTTCTGCAAGTCTAGCGATGCTGGGCGATATCAACGTCGCCGAGCCTAAAGCGTTGATCGGCTTTGCGGGTCCTCGCGTTATCGAGCAGACCGTTCGTGAAAAACTGCCGCCGGGCTTCCAGCGCAGTGAGTTCCTGATCGAGAAAGGAGCGATTGATATGATCGTTCGCCGTGCCGATCTGCGTAACAAGCTGGGCAGCGTGTTGGCCAAGCTAACCGGTCGTCCTGAGCCTACAGTCACTGAAGTGCCGGTTGTTACCGTTGCTGACGCGACGCCTGATAGCCATCAGGATGCGTAACAGGCTGAAAATTTAGCCTGTGCACTTAAAAAAAGGCGGCAAATTATTTTGCCGCCTTTGTTATACCCGGAATCTGATCTGCAAAAGTGCATGAGTAAAAGTGCAACAAGTAAGCATAATGAGTAAAGTACGATGGGTATAAGAAGTATGGGCTGTTATCCAGCGTCGTGCGAAAAGTACTGACAAAGGGGCATTGCCTGTCGTTAAGTCCGGTAATGCATGTCCTTCAGAATCATCATGAATCTGAACAGATTTAGTTAGGCGGGACTTATGCAAAACACTCCTATTCCTCAAGCCACGTCGCCTTTGGCCACGTGGCTTTGTTATCTCGAAAATCTCCATTCTCAGGCCATTGAACTGGGTCTTGATCGTATAAAAACGGTTGCGACACGCCTGGACCTGCTTAATCCCGCTCCTCAGGTTTTCACTGTTGCCGGAACCAATGGTAAAGGCACCACCTGTCGCACCCTCGAAGCCGTATTGATCGCTGCCGGTTATCGCGTTGGCGTTTACAGTTCGCCGCATCTGGTGCGCTACACTGAGCGCGTGCGTATTCAGGGTCAGGAACTCAGCGAAGCCGAGCACTGCCAGTCTTTTGCCCTGCTTGAGGCTGGACGTGGCGACGTGTCATTAACTTATTTTGAATACGGTACCTTGTCGGCGTTACAACTGTTCAAACAGTCCGCGCTGGATGTGGTAATTCTTGAAGTCGGTCTGGGTGGACGTCTTGATGCCACCAATATCGTTGATGCCAATGTCGCCGTGGTCACGAGTATTGCGCTGGATCATACTGACTGGTTAGGCCCTGATCGTGAAAGTATCGGCCGCGAAAAGGCGGGTGTCTTCCGCGGACAACGCCCTGCTGTGGTTGGTGAGCTGGATATGCCAGTGACTATTGCCGAAGTTGCCGCTGAAAAAGGCGCGCAATTACATCGCGTCGGGCAAGACTGGCACTATGAAGTGGGAAGTAATAGCTGGAGCTGGCGCTGTGATGCTGACGGCGTATCGCTGGAAAATCTGCCGCTGCCGAACGTGCCGCTGGCTAATGCCGCGACCGCGCTGGCTGCACTGCATTATTCTGAGCTTAAAATCGCCGCTGATTCCATTCACCAGGGTTTGCAGCAGGCTTCACTGCCAGGTCGTTTCCAGCAGGTCGGTGAATCGCCACGACTGATCCTGGATGTTGCACATAATCCGCACGCTGCGGGTTATCTGGCCGGTAAACTTTCTGATTTGCCGCGTCAGGGTGGAAAAGTACGTGCAGTTATCGGCATGTTGTTGGATAAAGACATAGCCGGAACGTTGGACTGTCTTAAGCCGCAGGTTGATGTCTGGTACTGCGCGCCTCTTGAAGGCCCGCGCGGTGCCGATGTCGCTGCGTTGACAGAACATCTTCCCGAGGCATTTTCGTTCACTAACGTGGTGAGCGCATGGAAACAGGCGATGCAGGATGCTGAAAGTCAGGATATTGTTATAGTCTGTGGATCATTTCATACCGTAGCGCATGTGATGGCTGCGTTAGATACGGGGAATACCAGTGGCAAGTAAGTTTCAAAATCGTCTGGTTGGCACCGTAATTCTGGTCGCATTGGGAGTGATTGTGCTTCCCGGGCTGCTGGATGGAAAAAAGAAGCATTATGAGGATGAATTCGCCTCGATTCCTCTGGTTCCAAAAGCGGGTGATACAGAAGTGCAGGGCAGCGCGAGTCCAGTGACACAGTCATTGCCTGCACAGCCGCCAGAGGGTGCGGTTAACGCCGGAGCCGCTGATGCTGCGCACGCTGCAGCTCAGGCACAGGGCGAAGAGGACGACGTAAGTAACGCGCAGCAGACTACGCCGCCTCCAAAATCTGTGACTCAGCCTTCGGCTCAGCCAAAAACGCTGACGCCTCCGCCGATGACCGAGTCTCGCCAGAAACCCGTGCAGACAAAGCCGAGTGAGCCAAAAAGGGCCGAGCCTAAAAAGGCTGAGCCTAAGCCTGTAGAAACGCCTGAGGCTGAAACCAGGCCGCAAACGCCAGAGAAGGCACCGGTCGGACAGTCTTATATTGTTCAGCTCGGCGCACTTAAAAACGCTGACAAGGTGAATGAAATCGTCGCCAAGCTGCGTCTTTCGGGCTATCGCGCTTACACTGTTCCTTCTTCGCCGGTTCAAGGGCAGATTACGCGCGTGTTTGTCGGGCCTGAAGCGAATAAGCAACAGCTTGAAGCTTCGTTAGGCGATCTGAAAAATGTCAGCGGATTAAGCGGTGTGGTGCGTTCCTACGCGGCCCACTAAGCAGCTCGCAGTTTCATGACCTGTTAGTTTGACGAGAGTCCATTTGTGCCCTGGTTTATGGTGTTATCACCAGAACCGGGGCACAAGCGGTTATTGCCTGCTCACGCTGATTATCGCGAGAAACGGTAAGCGCCAGAGGCTTTTTCTATTTTTTTAAATTCTTTTTTTATTAAATAGTTTTTTGCGATTTTTGTTATCTTTTTGCGGTGATTGATGTTTTTTTCACCGTTGTGATTAATTTGGCTGACCGGCAGATTTCCCCTACGCAAACGTTTTCTTTTTCTGTTAGAATTCGCCGCGAAATGGATGCCGGGCGAGTTGTTCCCAAAATCGTTGTCGCATTTGCGAGAAAGATAGCGGGTCTTATCCTGGATGAGAGACAGATAAAGTGATGGTCTGGATTGATTACGTCATTATTGCGGTTATCGGGTTTTCTGCTTTAGTCAGCCTGATTCGAGGTTTTGTTCGCGAAGCCTTATCATTGGTAACCTGGGGTTGCGCTTTCTTTGTCGCCAGCCACTATTATCCTTACCTCGCCGTCTATTTCACACGTTTCGGAGACGATGTTGTCCGAAACGGGATCGCAATCGGTATCTTGTTCATCGCGACGTTGATCGTAGGTGCCATTGTCAACTATGTGATCAGCTCATTGGTCGAGCGTACCGGATTATCAGGTACCGACCGGGTATTAGGTGTCTGTTTTGGCGCACTGCGCGGCGTGTTGATCGTCTCCGCAGGGCTGTTCTTCCTGGACACATTTACCAGCTTTTCGCAGAGTGAAGACTGGAAGCAGTCACAGTTGATCCCACAGTTTAGTTATATCATCAGGTGGTTTTTTGACTACCTGCAGAGCACGTCGAGTTTCTTGCCAAAGCATATTTAACTTTGGCAGCGCTGAAGAGGAAAAGACAACATGTGCGGTATTGTCGGTATCGCCGGTTTTATGCCGGTAAACCAGTCGATTTATGACGCGTTAACGGTGTTACAACACCGTGGGCAGGATGCCGCTGGCATCGTCACCATTGATGGCAACAACAACTTCCGCCTGCGTAAGGCGAATGGCCTGGTGAAGGATGTATTTGAAGCACGGCATATGCAACGTTTACAGGGCAACATGGGCCTTGGTCACGTTCGTTACCCTACGGCTGGCAGTTCCAGCGCTTCAGAGGCTCAACCTTTTTATGTCAACTCTCCGTTCGGCATCACTCTTGCCCATAACGGTAACCTGACCAATGCACATGAATTAAGAAGCACGCTGTTTGAAGGCGCACGTCGCCACGTCAACACGACTTCCGATTCTGAAGTACTGCTGAACATTCTTGCCAGCGAGTTGGACCGTTTCCAGCATTATCCGCTGGAAGCTGACAACATTTTTGCTGCTGTAGCGGCAATGAATACCAAAATTCGCGGCGCTTACGCCTGTGTAGCGATGATCATTGGTCATGGCATGCTGGCTTTCCGTGACCCGCACGGTATTCGCCCGCTGGTAATCGGCAAGCGTGAGCTGGAAGATGGTCGTTGCGAGTACATGGTGGCGTCTGAGAGCGTGGCTTTGGATACGCTGGGCTTCGAGTTCCTGCGTGACGTTGCTCCGGGTGAAGCTGTTTATGTCACCGAAAAGGGTCAACTGTTTACTCGCATGTGTGCCGAGAATCCTCAGTACAATCCATGCCTGTTCGAGTACGTTTATTTTGCTCGTCCAGACTCTTTCATCGACAAGATTTCGGTCTACAGCGCACGTCGCCGTATGGGCCAGAAACTGGGCGCAAAAATCGCTCGCGAATGGGAAGACTTGGAAATTGATGCGGTGATCCCAATTCCGGAGACGTCTAACGACATCGCCCTGGAAATCGCCCGTATCCTGAATAAGCCTTATCGTCAGGGTTTTGTGAAAAACCGTTACGTAGGCCGTACCTTTATCATGCCGGGCCAGCAGGAGCGCGTTAAGTCTGTTCGCCGTAAACTCAACGCCAACCGCGCCGAGTTCCGTGATAAAAATGTGCTGCTGATTGATGACTCCATTGTTCGTGGCACCACCTCGCAGCAGATAGTCGAGATGGCCCGTGATGCAGGCGCTAAAAATGTTTACCTGGCTTCGGCTGCGCCAGAAGTGCGCTTCCCGAACGTTTACGGTATCGACATGCCGACGGCTAACGAGCTGATTGCCCACGGCCGTGAAGTCAGCGAAATCAATCAGATGATTGGCGCAGATGCGCTTATCTTCCAGGATTTGAGCGATTTGATCGACGCGGTGAGAGAAGAGAACCCAGATATCGAGCAGTTTGAGTGCTCCGTATTTGACGGTATCTATGTTACCAAAGACGTTGACCAGAACTATCTCGAGTACCTTGACGCCCTGCGTAACGACGATGCTCAGGCATTGCGTGGCCAGCAGGAAGCGGAAAACCTCGAAATGCATAACGAAGGCTAATTAACCTTCTGACCGCCTGTCTTGTCCTGTAATGCAGGGTAGGGCAGGCGGTACTCTTCTGATATTCCTGCCCCTTTCGTTATCACTTGCCACGGCTTTTTCAAGACGGCAAAGTCACCTGACGATTCAAACGTGCTAAAATTTTAGTTCGTTCTTTCCGAGGCAGTATTCATGAAACGACTGATAGTCGGTATCTCCGGCGCGAGTGGCGCAATCTATGGCGTGCGTCTTTTACAGGTGCTGCGCGAAGTTCCCGACGTTGAAACCCATCTGGTGATGAGCAACGCAGCGCGACAGACTCTGGCCCTTGAAACCGATTTAAATTTGCGCGATGTACAGGCGCTCGCGGACGTGGTGCATGATTCCCGGGATATCGCTGCCAGCATCTCCTCAGGCTCTTTTAAAACTGCCGGCATGGCGATATTGCCGTGCTCGATTAAAACCCTTTCGGGAATCGTCAACAGCTATACCGACGGATTGCTGACTCGCGCGGCCGACGTGGTGCTTAAAGAAAGCCGCCGCCTGGTGCTTTGCGTGCGCGAAACGCCGCTGCATCTTGGTCATTTACGCCTGATGACATCCGCTGCCGAACTCGGTGCCATCATCATGCCTCCCGTTCCTGCCTTTTATCATCGCCCGAACAGCGTGGAGGATATCATTGATCAGACCGTTAACCGGGTTATCGATCAGTTTGATATTGAACTTCCGGAAGACTTGTTTGTTCGCTGGCAGGGCAGCCATTAAGTTTTTGCAACCCTTTCTGCCCTAAATTTGCACAGAATGATAACGACGCACCAAAATTGAACTCTTTATGTTTTATTTTGGTGCGTTTCTGTTTCAATCTTTTGGCAACTTGCCCATCAATGACGATTTTACAGACAGCACAGGATGTAATTTCGGCCTCGTTGTTCACTAATGCGACTGATCTGAAAAGTCGGCACGATTGCTGCATAACTATTGCATAATTACTGCATATTTTTAGCGGCAGTCATAAATAACTGTTAATAGTCTAAAAATTGTAATTAAAGCAGTCCAGGTAGTGAAAAAATGTTACCGACACAGACCGGTAACAAAACAATAAAAGGGGGTGTTAACGCATCCCGATACAAACAACACACACGATTAATGGCTGAGGGTAATGTATGAAAAAGTTGTTCAAGGTTCTGCCTCTGGTATTAGTATTGGCCAGCGCAAGCAGCGCTTTTGCTGCGGTGCCAGCATCAATTAAAATCGGCACAGATCCTACCTATGCACCTTTCGAGTCTAAAGATTCCAGCGGTAAGCTGGTTGGTTTCGATATCGACTTGGCAAATGAAATGTGCAAACGTGCGCACATCAAATGTACCTACGTTGAAAGCGATTTCGATGCATTAATCCCCTCTCTGCAAGCGAAAAAAATCGACACCATCATTTCTTCACTGTCCATCACTGAAAAACGTGAGCAGCAAATCGATTTTACCGAGAAGCTTTATGCGGCAAACGCCCGTCTGATAGCGCCGGTTGGGTCTAAAATTCTGCCGACTCTGGATGCGCTGAAAGGCAAAAATATTGGTGTGTTACAGGGGTCAACTCAGGAAGCCTATGCTAACGCCAACTGGCAGCCAAAAGGCGTCAACGTGGTGGCTTACCAGAACCAGGACCTGATTTACTCTGACCTTGGGACGGGCCGTCTTGATGCCGCGTTCCAGGACGAAGTTGCGGGCAGCGAAGGTTTCCTGAAACAGCCTGCGGGCAAAGGCTACGCTTTCGCGGGTCCTTCAGTTAAAGACGATCAGTTCTTTGGCGTGGGTACCGGTATGGGTCTGCGTAAAAACGAAGGCGACCTGAAAGCGGCATTGAACAAAGCGTTTGATTCCATGCGCAAAGACGGAACTTACGACAAGCTGGCGAAGAAATACTTCAACTTCGACGTTTACGGCGGATAAGCCAGGTCGTCTGAGATTAAGTTAGTTCGTTATAGATCGTTAAGTCGTCATAAAGGTATCAGGAAAACAGTTATCGTTTCCGTATCAGCGGCTTGCTCCTGGCAGCAGGCCGCTACTAAAAAAGATTTTTAAAACCTGCGAAACGCAGCCTGATTTCCGTCTAAGGCAGGATATTTTCATGTTAGATGGGTATTCCCACGTAATCATCCAGGGCACATTGGTCACGCTGGAGCTGGCACTTTCCTCAGTGCTGCTCGCGTTGATCATTGGATTAATTGGTGCCGGCGGTAAGTTGTCGAAAAATCGCCTTATTTCTGGCATTTTTGGTGCCTATACCACGCTTATTCGCGGCGTTCCCGACCTGGTATTAATGCTTTTAATTTTTTATGGCTTGCAGATAGCCTTGAACACTCTGACCCAGGCAATCGGGTTTGAGCAGATTGATATCGATCCACTCAGTGCCGGTATTATGACCCTCGGCTTTATTTATGGAGCCTATTTCACCGAAACTTTCCGTGGCGCCTTTATGGCCGTTCCGCGTGGGCAAATTGAAGCTGCGGTGGCGTTTGGTTTCAGCGGTTCGCAGATTTTTCGCCGTATTTTGTTCCCGGCCATGATGCGATTCGCGCTGCCGGGCATTGCCAACAACTGGCAGGTTATCCTCAAGGCGACGGCGCTGGTTTCACTGCTTGGTCTTGATGATGTGGTAAAAGCCACTCAGCTAGCCGGCAAAGGCACTTATCAGCCGTTTTACTTCGCGATTGTGGCGGGGGTGATTTATCTGGTATTTACCACGTTATCCAATGGCGTACTGCTGTGGCTCAACCGCCGCTATTCGCTGGGTGTGAAGAGGGCTGAGCTATGATGGATATACTGCACCAATACTGGATGCCTCTGCTGTACAGCGATGGCTACCATTTTACTGGTCTGGCGATCACTTTGTGGCTGTTGATAAGCTCGGTGGTGATGGGCGGATTGCTGGCGGTGGTTTTGTCTGTGGGGCGTGTATCCAGCAATCGTTGGATAAGCTCGCCAATTTGGCTGTTTACCTATATTTTCCGTGGCACGCCGCTGTATGTGCAATTGCTGGTGTTCTACTCGGGGATGTACAGCCTGGAGATCGTGCGTGGCACAGATTTCCTTAATGCCTTCTTCCGCAGCGGTCTTAACTGCACCATTCTGTCGCTGACGTTGAATACCTGTGCCTACACTACCGAAATTTTCGCCGGGGCCATTCGTGCTGTTCCTCACGGTGAAATCGAGGCAGCCAATGCCTATGGTTTTTCGCGCTTTAAGCTTTACACCTGCATTATTCTTCCTTCTGCGCTGCGCACCGCTTTGCCGGCTTACAGCAACGAAGTAATTTTAATGCTGCACTCAACCGCGCTGGCTTTCACTGCCACTGTGCCGGACGTGCTCAAGATAGCTCGCGATATTAACTCCGCGACCTACCAGCCGTTTTATGCTTTTGGCATTGCGGCGGTCATTTATCTTTGCGTATCGTTTGTGTTGATTAATTTGTTCCGCCTGGCGGAAAAGCGCTGGCTGGCACACGTCAGACCCCAGTCTTCTCACTAAAAATAAATGAATTAACAGCGAAAGCGTTAAACCTGTGCGGGAAAAATCATGTCAGAAAAGAAACTAGCCGTAATCGATCTGCATAAACGTTATGGCGAACACGAGGTGCTGAAAGGCGTTTCGATGTCTGCGGACTCGGGTGACGTTATCAGTATTATTGGATCTTCCGGATCGGGAAAGAGTACTTTTTTACGCTGCATTAACTTCCTTGAAAAACCGAGTGAAGGGTCGATCAGCGTCAATAATGTCGATATTCGCATGGTGCGTGACACAGACGGGCAGCTAAAAGTATTCGATAAAAAACAGCTACAGTTGCTGCGTACCAAGCTGACGATGGTGTTCCAGCACTTCAATCTGTGGAGCCACATGACCGTTCTGGAAAACGTGATGGAGGCACCGATTCAGGTGCTGGGGCTGAGTAAGGCGGAAGCTAAAGACAGGGCTATTCGTTATCTCGATAAAGTCGGTATTGATGAGCGCGCGCGCGGTAAGTATCCGGTTAACCTGTCCGGAGGTCAGCAGCAGCGTGTGTCAATTGCTCGTGCACTGGCGATGGAGCCGGAAGTGTTGCTGTTTGACGAACCGACCTCAGCGCTGGACCCTGAGCTGGTAGGTGAAGTGTTGCGTATCATGCAAAAGCTAGCGGAAGAGGGGAAAACCATGGTGGTGGTCACGCACGAGATGGAGTTTGCGCGTCACGTTTCTAACCACGTGATTTTCCTGCACCAGGGGAAAATTGAGGAGGAGGGGAATCCGGAAGAAGTGTTTGGTAATCCGAAGAGTGTTCGCTTGCAACAATTCCTCTCCGGTGCCTTAAAATAACCCGCTTTAATTAGTACCACATCTGCGCGATTAGGCCCTTCCCGGGGCCTATTTTTGCGTTACTGCAGTGTTTCGCGGATAAGCCTCGCTTCATTCTGAAGGCGGACAAAGGCCTGATAGCGGAGGGTATGCAGTTCGCTGACGCTAGCGTCAGGTAAATACTGGCCATCAGTAACACAAAATTGTTCCATCGCATGGCTAACTGACGGTGAAAGTCCGCCAGCGACTGCGCCGAGGATGGCAGCTCCCAGCATCACCGGTTCCTCGGCTTTTGTCGTTATTACCGGATACCCACAGGCGTCGGCTATTAGCTGGCGTACCAGCGGATGCCGTCCTGCTCCACCACTAAGTACCACGTTATCAACGGTAACTCCCATGCGGGCCTGCGCGTTAATAATCTGCCTGAGGCCGTAGCCAATCCCGCAGAGGCCAGCGATATATAATGAGAACAGGCTATCGATATCGCTTTCCATTCCTAGTCCCACGATTATCGCTCGTGCGTGAGGATCCGCATGTGGTGATCGGTTTCCCAGAAATTCAGGCACTACGTGTATATGACGCGTTAACTGAACCGCATCAGCGGCAGACATCCCTTTTTTCTCGGCCAGACGGGCGAGATAGGTGGGCAGCGAGACACCCGCCTCTTTAGCCGTGATTGTGGCTTCTGGTGCAGCGGGATGTAAGGAGACTAGTTGGGCAATCGCAGCGCCGGTGGCGCTCTGTCCGCCTTCGTTCAGCCAGAAGCCAGGAACCATTGCTGAATAATAAGGCCCCCAGACACCCGGAATGAATGCCGGCTCTTGCGTGGTGGTCATGGTGCAGGAGGACGTGCCAAAAACGTAGGCCAGATTACGGGCCGCACCGCCACCGACGCCCAGAGTACCGATGCCACCGGCGTGTGCATCAATCATACCGGCGGCCACTGGCGTACCTGACGGCAGCCCCATCCGGTCAGCCGCCTCTGCCGTGAGCCCCTGTCCGCAGGGCACGCCCGGCTCAACGATGCTGACGCCGATACGGCGGAAGTCTTCATCCGCCAGCTCTTCCAGCCCAATCAGCCGAAAGTAGTCGGGGTCCCATCGTTTCTCGTGGGCCAGATAAGTCCACTTACAGGTAACGGTGCACACCGACCGAGCGAGGTCTCCGGTTGCCTTCCAGGTCAGGAAATCGGCCAGGTCAAAGAATTGCCAGGCGTTGTGGTAAATGTCTGGCCGGTTCTCCTTAAGCCAGAGCAGCTTGGGGGTCTCCATTTCAGGCGATATTTTGCCGCCGACATACTGAAGAACGGGATGCCCGGTAGCGTTGATCATTTCGGCCTGCGCAGTGGCGCGATGATCCATCCAGACGATAACGTTTCTCTGCGAGTCTTCTGACGGCCCGACAGCAAGTGGCACACCGCCTTCCCCAACTACGACAAGAGAGCATGTGGCATCAAAACCGATACCGGCAACCTGGTCTGGAGAAATTTTTGACGCAGCCAAGGCTTGCCTGACGGTTTGACAAACGGCGTCCCATATTTCGCTGCTTGATTGCTCGACGTAATGTTCAGGGCCTTTATAAAGGGTTATTGGCTGCGTAGCGCGGGCCAGCATTGCCCCAGACGTGTCAAACACTCCGGCCCTGACGCTTCCCGAACCGACGTCAACGCCAATGACTACCGGGCTAGGTCGGATCGGTTTATTATTATTCATACCTGCTCCTTTCAGCCTTAGCGGCCAAATGTTGGATGATCAGAGATCGACACTGTTAGGAAGTATAACCAAATCGCGAACAGTGACGTTCCTGGAGCGGGTCACCATGAACAGCACGGATTCAGCCACCTCTATGGGCTGCATCAGACTGCCATTAGCCAGCGCTTCATCCATTTTTGCCTGTGGCCAGTCGTCAAGCAGAGCAGTAACGACCGGCCCCGGTAGGACGGCCCCAACGCGGACACCGTGCTTTGCCACTTGACGACGGGTGGTATGAACAAAGGCCTGAACGGCAAATTTCGAGGCCGTGTAGATAGGTTCCCAAATAACCGGTACTACCCCCGCAACAGAGCTGGTGAAGATAATGTCACCCGATTTTTGTGCGATCATGTGTGGCAGTACGGCACGGACACAGCGGAATGCAGCGTTGATGTTCAGGTAAAGTACACGATCCCAGACATCGGGATCTCCTTCCTCCACGGGGCCGCCAATATACGCGCCCGCATTGGCGTGGAAAATATCCAGGCGTCCAGTCAATTCGAGAATGCCGGAGAGCATATTGTTGACCTCTTCCGGTTTCATTAAATCTATCTTTAATGCAAACGCGTTTTCACCTAATTCCGCGACGATTCTCTGTAACTTTTCGCCTTCCCTGTCAACCAGAACAACTTTTGCACCCGCGCTCAACAACGTTTTTGCACACGCGAGGCCGATCCCCGAAGCTGCGCCAGTGATAGCAGCGACTTTGCCAATAAGGGAGGTATTCATGGAGGGTACAGTGTGGTTCATTTTATAATCCTTATAAAATTATTTAAAAAATTGATCGCTACAGCTCAGCTTAAGCGAAGCTTCAAAATGAGGTATTTAGCTTTAAAGAAATTAACGTTCAATTCTATAAAGAATAGTTGAGGGGTGATGCCGCAGCTCTTTGTTTAATTCATCTACGCATCGTTTCTGTGGTTTCACCCTAGTTTTTAAAAATAGGCTAGTCAACACTTAGCTTGTTATTTTAGATCGCCATCACTTAAATTAATTTCGTTTAATTATTTAAAATAATTAAATTTATTTAAATTACCATTAAGGTAATAGTCCCAATTAAGTGTTAATAAGGTTATTTTTGTGACTCATGTGTTGATAACGGAAATATCGTATTGACTGAAGGCTGATGATCGCAGATTAGATAGCGCGGCAGACGGGTTTTTACTTCTAATTTAAGCGATAAAATTATTAAGGGAATTAAATGATTACTAAAAAAGACCATTGGCTTGGGCTACCAAAAAATTTAGCGTGGGGATATATCGCGATATTTTTATTTATGACCGGAGACGGTTTTGAGCTGGCATTTCTTTCCAAATATATCGTTGAACTCGGATTTTCTCCCGCACAGGCAACCTTTGCCTTTACCGTCTATGGCCTCTGTGCGGCCTTGGCTGCCTGGGGTTCGGGTGTTATAGCCGAGGTAATCACTCCGCAAAAAGCGATGAAAATTGGCTTTCTGATGTGGGTCGTATTTCACGTCTTATTTATGGTATTTGGCCTTACGCAAAAGAATTATTACTTCATCCTGTTATTTTATGGTATTCGTGGGTTGGCGTACCCGTTATTTTTATATTCATTCATCGTCGTTATTGTTCACAATGTCAGGGAGGAATTAGTCGGCTCGGCATGTGGTTGGTTCTGGGCGGCTTATTCATTAGGTATTGGCGTGCTTGGCAGCTATTTACCGAGCCTGATTATTACTCAAATTGGTGAGCTGAATGTTCTATGGTTCTCGTTAATATGGGTGTGCGCCGGTGGGTTACTTTCCATGGTGGCTCTGAAAAACATTAAAACTTCCAGCCATATGTTGAATATGAATAATAAAGAAAAGCTCAGTGAAATGGGACGAGCGGTAACGTTATTAGTGACTAATAGAAATATCACTCTCGCCAGTATTGTCCGTATTATTAATACCCTGTCGTTGTATGGCTTCGCAATTATCATGCCGCTAATGTTTGTCGGAGAGCTAGGCTTTACCATGCCTGACTGGTTGCAAGTCTGGGCAATCTTCTTCTTCTCGACCATCGTGTTTAACGTGTTCTGGGGGATTATGTCGCAGAAGTGGGGAATGTTGAGGCTGATTCGTTGGTATGGATGTATCGGTTGCGCGGTGTTTAGCCTTTCTTTTTACTATCTACCAATGTATTTCGGCAATAACTTCTGGGTTGCTGCATTTGGAGCAGCGCTGTTAGGTGCTTCAACGGCGGCTTTCGTGCCCATAACTGCGCTTTTCCCGGCTCTGGAGCCAAAACACAAAGGTGCCGCGATTTCAGTATGTAATCTCTCTGCTGGATTAAGCAATTTCTTTGCGCCAGCTATCGCCACGGCACTATTGCCATTCTACGGCGTGGTCGGCGTGGTTTATGCCTATAGTGCGCTGTATATCCTGGGATTTGTGCTTACGCTGTATATCCAGTTTACGCAGAAACAGTTTGGCCCAGAGGTTTTGAAAGTGGAGGAGTTGGCATCTTGATTTAAAGGTAATCTGGTAATCGAGGAGTTTGAAAACCTTGCCCGTGCATCACAGCGGGCAAGGTTTTGCGATTTCTGCAGTTTAGCTTTTTGCTGCCAGCAGGCAGATAGTTTTGGTTAATTCATACGATTTAACGAATGAACTGACCGGCAGGAATTCAAATTTAGAATGGAAGTTGTGCGCGCCGGTGAAGTAGTTGGGTGTCAGCAGGCCTTTTGCCGATAACGCCGCGCCATCTGTGCCGCCGCGCATTGGCGTGACTTTCGGCTCGACCTGAATCTCTTTCATTGCAGCAAAGATCAAGTCTATCGCCTGGCGATCTTCGCCGATCGCGCTGCTGATATTGCTGTAAGTGTCAGAGATAGTGACCGATACTTTTGCCGTAGGATATTGCTCGCCAATTATTTTTGCCACGTGCTCTATTTTACTTTTACGGGCGGCAAAGCTGGCGCTGTCAAAGTCACGGATTGAAGCTTTAAGCGTGGCTGACTGTTGGCTGGCGCTAATGTCATTGAACCAGACATAACCTTCGCGGCCCTGCGTTTTTTCTGGCGTTTCATCACGGTCAAAGTGGCTGATAAAGTCATGAGCCATCAGAATTGGGTTAACCAGTACGCCGATTGCCGACATCGGATGCGCAGTGACGCCGGTAAAAGTGATTTCTGCGGCGGCAGCATTAAAGTTCTCATAAACCACTTCACCCAGCTCACAGCAGTCGATGGTATAGGCAAAGTCGACATCAAAACGTTTGAGATCCAATGCCTTGGCACCGCGCAGGCCAATCTCTTCATCAGGTACAAATGCCACCACGATATCGCCATATTGATCCTGCGCTGTCAGGTTCTCCAGCAGAGTCATGACCACCGTTACCGCAGATTTGTTATCCGCGCCCAGCACGCTGGTGCCGTCACTGAAAATAATTTCTTCGCCTTGATAAGGCAGAATTTCCGGATGCTCTGCCGTTCGCAGCCAGATTTCTTTATCCGCATTCAGGCACACGTCGCTGCCGTCAAATATCTGTATTTGCGGGTGAATATCAGGGCTAAGGCCGACGTCAACGGTATCAATATGGGTGATAAAACCAATACGCGGGCCACCTTTTTTAGTACCTGGCTTCACTGCGGTCACCGTGGCATGCTGATCAATCTGGATATTTTCCAGACCCAGCGTTTTCAACTCTTCTGCGAGTAGATTGGCTAATTCTTGCTGCCCCGGCGTGCTTGGCAACACAGTGGCTTGAGCGCTGCTTTGGCTGGTAACGGCAAGGTAACGGAAGAAACGTTCAGTGAGCTGCCTGGCAATTTGAGTCGACATCCTAACCTCTGAGTTGTTTATCTATAAGATTTTCATATATAACAGAGTATTACTAAGTTTGTCCTGAATGGTAGTCTGTTTTTGAATCGCTTACTAAAGAAATAATTAGCCTTCCAGCATAAAAACAGGGAAACGCATGAAACGCAAAATAGCACAATTAACCACCGGCCTGTTGGCGATGGCCATGGTGGCGGGAGCTTCGGCGCAGACTTTGGTCTACTGCTCCGAAGGCTCACCGGATATTTTTAATCCTCAGCTTTATACCTCTGGCACAGATGTTGATGCCAGCGCAGTGCCTATTTACAATCGACTGGTAGATTTCAAAACCGGTACCACAGAGCTGGTTCCAAGCCTGGCCGAAAGCTGGGATATCAGCCCGGATGGTAAAACCTATACTTTCCATCTGCGCAAAGGGGTTAAATTCCAGAGCAACAAGCTGTTTACCCCGACGCGAGATTTTAACGCCGACGATGTAATTTTTTCTTTCATGCGCCAGAAAGATCCAAAAAATCCGTACCATAATGTCTCTAATGGTACCTATCTGGACTTCGATAGCCTGGATTTGAGCCACTTGATCACCAGCATCGACAGGGTTGATGATTACACGGTGCGTTTTAATCTTTCTCGCCCGGAAGCGCCTTTCCTTGCCGATCTTGGCTGGTATTTTGCTTCAATCCTTTCCTCTGAATACGCCGATAAGATGTTAAAAGCAGGAACGCCAGGAAAAGTAGATACCGATCCTGTCGGTACCGGGCCGTTTGAGATGGTTCAATATCAAAAAGATACCCGAATTCTGTACAAGGCTTTCCCGCAATATTGGCAGGGTAAATCGAAAATTGATCGCCTGATTTTTAGCATCACACCTGACGCCTCAATCCGCATGGCTAAGCTGGAGAAAAACGAATGCCAGGTGATGCCGTTCCCTAATCCGGCGGACCTAAAACGTCTTGGCAGCAACAAAGACATTACTTTGATGAGTAAATCTGGTCTGAATACCGGTTTCCTGTCATTTAATACCCAGAAAAAACCGCTCAACAATGTCAAAGTGCGTCAGGCGCTGGCGATGGCGATGGATAAAGCGGCAATTGTTGATGCGGTGTTCCAGGGAAGTGGAACGGTGGCGAGAAGTCTACTGCCACCAGGTGTCTGGAGCAGTGAGGACAAGACCATGAAAGATTATGATTATTCGACGGAAAAAGCCAAAGCGCTGCTGGCCGAGGCCGGTTATCCGAACGGTTTTGATATCGATCTGTGGGCAATGCCCGTTCAGCGTCCTTACAATCCTGATGCGAGACGCATGGCCGAGATGATCCAGGCTGACTGGGCAAAAATTGGTGTTAAAGCACATATTGTCAGCTATGAATGGGCAGAGTACCAAACGCGCATTCGCAATGGTGAGGATCAGGCGGCCTTGATGGGTTGGACCACCGCCACGGGCGATCCAGACAATTTCTTTGGCCCGCTTTTTACCTGTAAAGCGGCGCAGGGCGGTTCTAACTCGTCAAAATGGTGTGATCCAGAGTTTGATAAAATTATCAGCCAGGCGCGAGTGACTGCCGATCAAAACAAACGCATCGCGCTTTATCAGCAGGCTCAGCAGATCATGCACGATCAGGTTCCTGCCGTCATGATTGCCCATTCGACGATTTTTGAACCTGTTCGCAAAGAAGTCTCGGGCTATGAAATTGATCCGTTTGGAAAGCATATTTTCTATCAAACGTCGGTGAAGCAATAGGGTCTGCCAAGTAATAGCGTCGGTGAAGTAATAGAAAAATCCCCGGACTGTTCCCTCTGCTATTGAGCTATAAGAGTCTGCCATTGAGACATAAGAGATAGCAGAGGGACAGCGAAGGGCGTTTTATTTTTCCAGCACCTGCTCCAGCGCCGGTTTCAATTCGCTATATTTGAATTCGAAACCGGCATCTTCCAGCCGCTGAGGTATTGCTCGCTGTCCGCCCAACACCAGCACCGCCGATTCCCCCATTAACAGCCTCAATACGCTTGCCGGAACGCGCATAAAGGCAGGGCGATGCAGTATTTCGCCTATCAGAGCACTAAACTGATCGTTTCGTACAGGATAAGGAGCGACCAGATTGAACGGGCCATTCAGCGTTTCGTGATTGAGCAGGAAAAGGATCCCGTTGACCATATCATCAATATGGATCCACGGAATATATTGCTGACCCTCGCCTAACGGACCGCCAAGCCCGGCGCGGAACGGCAAAACCATTTTCGCCAGCGCGCCGCCTTTTTCTGCCAGCACTACGCCGGTACGCAGCAGGCAAACACGCGTTTTACTGCTTTCCGCCGCCAACGCCAATGCTTCCCAGCGTGCGCACAATTGCCAGGTAAACTGTTTATTCGGCGGCTCATCTTCGGCCACGACCGCCTGTCCCTGATCGCCGTAATAACCCACCGCCGAGCCGGAAATAAAGACAGATGGAGGCTGTTGGCTGGCATTGATCAACTGCGCCAATTTTTCGGTCAGCTGCCAGCGGCTGTTGCAAAGCTTTTGCTTTTGATCTTTGGTCCAACGCTTATCGGCGATAGGTTCACCGGCCAGGTTTATCACCGCATCAAAGCCGTCTAATGAAGTTTTGTCTGTTAACGAAGGCCAGAACTCCACTTTTGGGCCAAGAATTTTTGCTGCTCGTTCTGGCGCGCGGGTTAAAACGGTAATCTCATGGGACTGACTCAGAAGCGTTTCAGTGAGACGACGTCCAATCAGTCCGCTGGCACCGGTAATTAAAATCTTCATGGTCTGCCTCCTAATAACTTGCTGATACTTCTATGTACCCTCATCTCAGCATAGTTTATGTCAGCGCCATAACACGCGATGCAGAGCACATCCTGAAGTAATTTTATTGTTAAGCAGGGTGAGATGATGCAGCAGAAGTGGTAAAGATAGCGGGTAATTAGCGCCCCCGGCAGCAGGGGCGAGGCAAATTATTTAGCTTCTGCCAGCGCGTAGGCTTTTGCCGTTGCCGGGCGATTTTTGATTCGTTCGAACCAGTTATGTACCGCCGGATAATCAGCTAAATCAATACGTTGACGCTCATGCGCCACGACCCAAGGATAAGTCGCAATATCGGCAATACTGTAATGTTCGCCGGAGAGATAAACATTTTTTTCTAATTGAGTGTTTAACACGCCGTACAGGCGTTTGGTTTCTTGCTGAAAACGTTCGATGGCGTAGGGCACCGGCTGCGGGGCAAAATGGGTAAAATGATGGTTCTGGCCAAGCATTGGGCCGAATCCTGCCATTTGCCAAAACAACCATTGCAAGGCGCTGCTTCTTTCACGTAACTCTTTACTTAACAGTTTGCCGCTTTTTTCCGCCAGATATTGCAAAATAGCCCCTGACTCGAACAGGCTCAGTGGCGCGCCGCCGTCAACCGGTTGGTTATCGACGATAGCGGGAATTTTGTTATTGGGGGAAATTGCGAGAAATGCGGGTTGGAATTGTTCACCGGCCTTGGTGTCGACTCGATGCAGTCGGTAGGGAAGGCCGGTTTCCTCGAGGAAAAGGGTGATTTTATGGCCGTTGGGTGTTGGTGCGTAATAAAGATCGATCATGATTGCCTCCTGCGTAATTATTTTATGGTCCATCTGCGTTTTGTGCTGTCAACCGATGGGGCTGGATGCGAATGTCTACTATTAATCCTGAATATTTAATGCAAATTATCTGGGACAGATATTAACCAATCCCCTTCAAGGTTAATATAGCTGCAAATCATATCAGGCTATGTGAGACTCTTCCGATGGTTATCCCTACCTTTGACATAGGTTTTACATATCAATAACGCATCTGTTGCTATTGAAGCGATCCCCTCCTGCCAGATAGAATCAGCGCACTCATTGAAAATCACTGCGCATCTCTCGGCGCAATTAAGAAGGTTTCACAAGATGACGAATCAAGAGCAAAACACCGGCAGCATTGAGTGGGTTGATATC
Source organism: uncultured Gammaproteobacteria bacterium (assembly GCA_963747655.1). Taxonomy (GTDB): domain Bacteria; phylum Pseudomonadota; class Gammaproteobacteria; order Enterobacterales; family Enterobacteriaceae; genus Rouxiella. Next base: position 442,428 of record CAVVFS010000004.1, read on the forward strand.
GTTAATGAAGAAAACGAAGTGATTGCCCAGTCAAGCCGTCAACAAATGCGCGCTCAAAATCTCCGTCATCGCGCCAGCTATATCGTGGTCCATGATGGCATGGGAAATATTCTGGTTCAGCGTCGAACCGAAACAAAAGATTTTTATCCTGGGTGGTTGGATGCGACGGCAGGTGGCGTGGTACAAACCGGCGAGAATATTCTCGAATCAGCGCGCCGCGAAGGTGAAGAAGAGCTGGGAATTGCCGGTGTGCCGTTTGCTGAACACGGTTCTTTCTATTTCGAGCAAGACAACTGTCGAGTCTGGGGTTCGCTCTTTAGCTGTGTGTCTCATGGACCTTTTGCCTTGCAGGAAGAGGAAGTCGATGAAGTCAGCTGGATGAAACCAGAAGAGATCACCGCACGTTGCGACGAGTTCACGCCTGATTCTTTGAAAGCCTTGTCGCTGTGGTTAAGCCGAAACAATGAGAAAGATCACGGTAAGCCGCTGAGTGTAGAAGAATAGTGAAGCTGAATCAGAAGGGTGTTAAAGAATAAAGCGCCTTAGGAATAAAGAAAAGCCGGTCACATGTGGACCGGCTTTTTAGTGCCTGAAAACAATGGTTTTATTTTACTGCGGCTGCAATTGCCTCGTCAGCCTGCGCCGACTGGATTGCCGTTAACGCAACGGTATAAACGATGTCATCAACCAACGCACCGCGTGACAGGTCATTAACTGGCTTGCGCATGCCTTGCAACATTGGCCCGATTGAGACCAAATCTGCTGAACGCTGCACCGCTTTATAGGTGGTATTGCCGGTATTTAAGTCCGGGAAAATAAATACCGTAGCCTGGCCAGCAACCGGCGAGTTTGGCGCTTTGGATTTCGCCACATCAGCCATGATCGCCGCATCGTATTGCAGTGGGCCATCAATGATCAGATCCGGGCGTTTTTCCTGCGCCAGACGAGTCGCCTCACGCACTTTCTCAACATCGCTACCCGCACCGGAAGTTCCGGTTGAGTAAGAGATCATGGCGACGCGCGGCTCAATGCCGAAAGCCGCTGCGGAATCAGCAGATTGAATCGCGATTTCAGAAAGTTGTTCAGCGGTAGGATCTGGGTTGATCGCACAATCGCCATAAACCAGCACCTGATCCGGCAGCAGCATAAAGAATACTGAGGAGACCAGCGAGCTGCCCGGCGCAGTCTTGATAAGCTGCAACGGCGGGCGAATAGTATTGGCGGTGGTGTGAACCGCGCCGGAAACCAGGCCATCGACTTCACCTTTTTCCAGCATCAGCGTGCCCAGTACAACGTTATCTTCCAACTGCTCGCGGGCAACCACTTCGGTCATCCCTTTGCTTTTTCGTAATTCAACCAGACGCGCGACGTACTTTTCCCGGGCGACGAGTGGATCAACAATTTCAATCCCTTTACCCAGCTCAATGCCCTGAGCCGCCGCGACGCGTTTGATTTCATCAGGATTACCCAGCAGCACGCATTCCGCGATACCACGCTCGGCACACAGAGAAGCAGCCTTGACGGTACGCGGCTCGTCGCCTTCTGGCAGCACGATACGTTTGCCGGCTTTACGTGCAAGCTCGGTTAACTGATAACGGAAGGCCGGTGGAGAAAGGCGATGAGAACGCTCTGAATGGGCACTCAGCGAGTTTATCCACTCATCGTTGATGTGCGAAGAAACGTAGGTCTGTAACTTCTCTACGCGCTGGTGGTCGTCTGCTGGCACCTCGAGGGAGAAGCTTTGCAAATTCAGCGAAGTCTGCCAGGTGTTGCTGTCGACCATAAATACAGGCAGGCCCGTTTCAAAGGCGCGAGAGCAAAGCTGCTGCACGCGTTCATCGAGCGGATAACCGCCGGTCAGTAACAGCGCGCCCAGCTCAATACCGTTCATGGCCGCCAGACAGGCTGCGACCAACACATCAGGGCGATCAGCAGAGGTCACCAGCAGCGAACCAGGACGGAACAGCGACAGCATATTCGGAATGCTGCGTGCGCAGAAGGTCACGGATTTAATGCGGCGAGAATGGATTTCACCTTCATTGATGATGCGTGCATTCAGATGCTGGGCCATGTCGATGGCGCGCACGGCAATCATCTCGAAGCTCCACGGAATGCAACCCAGCACCGGCATCGGGCTAGCGGCCATCAGTTGTTCGATGTCTACCTGAGCGAAGGTCGCCTTGTCCGAATCGTCAAAAATTTCGGACAGATCAGGGCGGGTGCGTCCCTGTTCATCAACCGGGGCATTGACCTTGTTGATAATGACGCCGGTAATATTTTTGTTTTTACTGCCACCAAATACGCTGCGTGCCAGTTCGATGCGGTCTTTAAGCTGGGCTGCGGTGTCATTGCCCTGACCAATAACAAAGACAATCTCGGCGTTTAGCGTCTTGGCAATTTCGTAGTTCAATGCGCTGGCGAATTGATGGGTACGGGTCGAGACCAGGCCTTCAACTAACACCACTTCGGCATTTTTGGTATTGGCGTGATAATTGGCGACGATCTCTTCCATCAACACGTCTTGCTGATTTGAACTCAGCAGGCTTTGAACGTGTTTCATTTTCAGCGGTTCAGCCGCGGTGATATTGGAGTTGGCGCGAATAATCGTCGTGGTTTGATCGGGCGCATCGCCGCCAGCACGTGGCTGGGAAACGGGCTTAAACACGCTCAGGCTGACGCCTTTCTGTTCTATGGCGCGAATCACGCCCAGACTGACGCTGGTCAGACCGACACTTTGGCCAATGGGAACCAACATAATTGTACGAGACACGGCAAACCTCTTAAACAATTTCCAGGCAGCGGTTTACCGAACTGATAGGCAAAACCCGCCTGCGGTGAAAATAACACTGCCAGAAGACGCTGGCAGTGGGGATAATAATCTTGTTACGCAGTCAGGCGCGCGGCGTCCTGAGCGATAACCAGCTCTTCGTTGGTTGGGATTACCAGCGCCTTGCGAGTACCTTCTTTGGTAATTTCACCTGCTTTACCGAATCGCGCCGCGAGATTACGTTCGTTATCGACTTCAAAGCCGAGCAGGCCAAGCTTGTTTAACGTCAGTTCACGAACCTGAGACGAGTTTTCACCAATTCCGCCGGTGAATACTACGGCATCAAGACGTCCTTCCATCAATGAAGTGTAAGCGCCGATATATTTCGCCAGACGATGACAGAACACGTCCATCGCGCGTTTGGCATTGGCTTCTTTTTCATAGTTGTCTTCAACATAGCGACAATCGCTGCTGACTTCAGTCAGGCCCAGTAGACCCGATTCTTTGGTGAGCATTTTGTTGATTTGAGCCACGCTCATACCCAGAGCATCGTGCAGATGGAAGACGATAGCCGGATCGATATCACCGCTGCGGGTGCCCATAACCAGGCCTTCGAGCGGGGTCAGACCCATCGAAGTATCCACACTTTTGCCGTTGCGAATTGCAGTTACTGAGCCACCATTGCCGAGATGGCAGGTGATCAGATTAACTTCTTCAACCGGTTTACCGAGCACTTTGGCTGCTTCTTGTGTCACATAAAAATGGCTGGTGCCGTGCGCGCCGTAACGACGAATATGGTGATCGCTGTACAATTTATACGGCAGGGCGTAGAGATAAGACTCTTCTGGCATGGTCTGATGGAACGCGGTGTCGAAAACAGCGACATTTTTTTTCGCCAGTTTCGGGAATGATTTCAATGCTTCGGCGATACCAATCAGGTGAGCCGGATTGTGCAGCGGTGCAAATGGGATAGAATCTTTGATACCCTGCAAAACAGCGTCATCAATGATAGCTGACTGAGTGAGCTTCTCGCCGCCGTGAACGATACGGTGACCGATAGCAATCAGGTTGGCAGATAACTCTGGCTTTTCGGCAAAAATAGTATTAACGATGTACTTCAATGCTTCGCTGTGAGCAGCACCGGCGCCCAATGCAGCTTCATGTTTGGCGCCATCCAGTTTCCATTTAATACGGGCTTCTGGAAGGTGAAAGCATTCGGCCAGGCCTGAAATATGTTCTTCGCCGTTGGTGGCGTCGATGATGGCAAATTTCAGTGAAGAGCTGCCACAGTTAAGAACCAGAACTAACTTACTTGACATGAAAGTACCTATTTAATGTGTTGGTGCCGTTAAGTAACAATACACATGGTTAATTAATTTCCACAATCGCATAAGCGTAGCGCATTATGGAAGCGGTAATTATGATTAACATCATGGCAGAATCGTTTCGTGGCACGACTTACCCGCGTTGGCAGAGGTGTTTTCGAAGCTCCGTGAGAGGCCGTCAACCTCAGTGACTTATTTGAGTAAGTTACTGCCGATTCGTTCAATCGATTATCCCTGTTTTCCAGATGTCCATCTGTAGGGTAAAGTGAAGTAAGGCGAGTTGTAAAAGTAAGCTTGTTTATTTTTTAAATTGTTTGCAACAGTAAGAGGGTTCGCTATCCCTTTGTGCCCTAAAGGCCGGGCTAGAATACCGTTAGGTTTTGATAAAAACAAAATATATTTGTGTGTGATAAAATATATTTTTAGTTTTACAACTATTTTTTAAATTCAAGATGTTGAGGTGCAACATGACGAGCAAGCCCTCGGGTACAGTCGGTTGGTTTCAGGTTTTCCAGCGCGGGCAGCATTACATGAAGACGTGGCCTTCTGATAAGCGTCTTGCTCCTGTGTTTCCTGAAAACCGTATTTCTACGGCGACGCGCTTTGGCGTGCGTTTAATGCCGCCCCTTGCCGTCTTCACGCTGGCCTGGCAAATCGCGCTCGGTGGTCAGCTTGGCCCTGCGGTCGCGACATCTATTTTTGCCTGTAGCCTGCCAATGCAGGGGTTATGGTGGTTGGGCCGTCGTGCAATTACCCCTCTGCCGCCTTCGTTGCTGGGGTGGTTCCATGAAGTTCGCCACAAGCTGGTTGAATCGGGATTAGCGCTGGCTCCCATCGAAGGCGCGCCTACTTACCAGTCGCTGGCCGAAGTGCTGAAACGTGCATTCAAACAGCTGGATAAAACTTTCTTGGACGACCTCTAAAGAAAGAATTCGTACTGAATCGTGGTTCAAATCAAAGAATGAGCTGGTTAATATTTCGCCAATCAAGGCGATGTGTCATGCTCTGCTCATTCTGGCTTTTTGAGGTGCATGATGATGGAAATGACCCACGCTCAGCGATTGATCTTGTCGAATCAGTATCAAATGATGACTATCATTGATCCCGGCAACGCCGACCGCTATCGCCGTTTGCAGACTATCGTCGAACGTGGGTTCGGGCTGCAAATGCGCGAGCTCGACAAAGACTTTGGTATGTTGACCGAAGACACCTGCCGCACCCTCATCGATATTATGGAAATGTACCACGCGATGCAGGTTTCCTTCTCCAATCTTAAAGACGCTCCGGGCGTCGATCCCCGTCGGCTGGAGTTTCTGGGCTTTGATGCCGCCACCGAATCCCGTTACCTCAGCTATGTGCGCTTTATGGTAAATAGTGAAGGGCGCTACACCGATTTCGATGCGGGAACGCATGGCTTCAATGCACAGACTAAAATGTGGGAGAAGTATCAGCGCATGTTGGCGGTCTGGCACGGTTGCCCACGTCAGTATCACCTCAGCGCGGTAGAGATTGCGCGCATTATTAATGGCTGAAACGACGCAAGCATTGCTCCCACTCTCTCGAAGAGCAAAAAGTTCTCCAGGAGCAAAAGGAGACCGGGGAGCAAAAGGGCGTTTCTTAAAGTGGGGAGTCTTGGCTTATCTCGTCCAGTGAAAGGCTAAAACTGGGGATGAATACCGCCATAAAGTAGTCCATTTCAGGGCTGTTTCTTTCAGCAAGCGTCTTCTCAAGTCGCGATTTAGCCATCGTAAATTCCGTGTTCCCTGCAGACAACTCCTCGAGACATTTCAGATATGCGCATAGGGAATCGGCCTGTTTGACGATTTTTTTCTCGTCATCGCTGAAATGGTGCTCGTCAATCAACGACCGATAATCATCCTGAAACTCTTCAGGCAGCATTTCGATCAGCTTTTGCTGGGCGATCTGTTCTATCTTTTTGTATTCGTGAGCAATTTGTGGATTGTAATACTTAATCGGCGTCGGCATATCACCGGTCAGGACTTCACTGGCATCGTGGTACATCGCCAGCAAAGCGACTCGCTCGGCATTGAGATGGCCGTCAAACTTGCGATTTTTGATAAGCGCCAGGGCATGGGCGACAAAGGCAACTTGCAGACTGTGTTCCGAAACATTCTCGGTGCGCACATTGCGCATAAGAGGCCAGCGACCAATAAGCTTAAGGCGGGAAAGATGGGCAAAAAAATGACTTTGGCTCATGGGACTCTCTTTCTATCTAAAAATCGATAAATGAACAGAGTCCCATTGTGGCACATGCCCTTTATCTTTCAAGCCGAAGTCTGAAAGATAAAGACAGGGCATTATTGGCGATAGGTTTCCAGGAAACGGCCCAGTTTGCCGACGGCCATTTCAAGCTCGTCAACGCGCGGCAGAGTCACGATACGCACGTGGTCCGGATACGGCCAGTTAAAGGCTGAACCCTGTACCAGCAGGACTTTTTGCTGCAACAGCAAATCCAGCACCATTTTCTGGTCATCGTGGATATTAAATCGTTTAGCATCAATTTTAGGGAACATATACAGCGCGCCTTTCGGCTTCACGCAAGAAACGCCAGGGATCTGATTAATCATTTCCCATGCCGCGTTGCGCTGTTCATACAGACGTCCGCCTGGCTGAATGAATTCACTAATACTCTGGTAGCCGCCCAGCGCGGTCTGGATAGCGTGCTGCATTGGCACGTTGGCACACAGACGCATAGACGCCAACATTTCCAAACCTTCAATGTATCCCTTGGCGTGCTTCTTGGGACCATTCAGCACCATCCAGCCCTGACGGAATCCCGCAACGCGATAAGTCTTGGACAGACCATTAAAGGTCACCGTCAGCAGATCCGGTGCCAGCGAGGCAATGGAAATATGCTGAGCTTCATCATAAAGAATTTTGTCGTAGATCTCGTCAGAGAAGATGATCAGGTTGTGCTCGCGCGCAATTTCGACAATCTCAAGCAGCAGTTCTTTGCTATACACCGCGCCAGTTGGATTATTCGGGTTGATTATCACAATCCCGCGGGTGCGAGGAGTGATTTTTGCACGAATATCGTCAAGATCAGGGAACCAGTCTGCACCTTCATCGCAAAGGTAGTGCACGGCATTGCCGCCAGAAAGAGACACGGCTGCGGTCCACAGCGGGTAATCAGGAGCCGGAACCAGCATTTCGTCGCCGGTATTTAGTAGCGCCTGCATGGATTGCACGATTAATTCTGAAACTCCGTTGCCGATATAAACATCTTCAACGGTCATGTCACGCATATCGCGGGCCTGATAGTGCTGCATAATCGCTTTACGCGCTGAAAAAAGGCCTTTTGAGTCACAATATCCCTGTGCCGTCGGTAAGTTACGAATAACGTCGACTAAAATTTCATCAGGCGCATCGAATCCGAAGGGGGCGGGATTACCGATATTCAGTTTGAGAACTTTATTGCCTTCTTCTTCCAGCCGCTTAGCTTCTTTAAGCACGGGGCCGCGGATGTCGTAGCAAACGTTATCCAGTTTGCGGGATTTTTCAATGGGGGACATAGTCAGTGTGAACCTTTTGCGGTAAAGCTTGTTCTTTCCTGGGTAAGAGGTGCTTTAGAACATAGCGAAGCCGACAATTTACTCTCACCGGGGCCGATTTTGAAGAGCAAACTCAGGCTTTGGCTTAAAAGAGTATTCACCGGGCAGCAGGTAACAGGAATCACCTATAGTTAAGGCTAAGTTGTTACTAAGCTCTGATTATTTTGCTTTTATCAGAATTTGTGTCTATTCGTGGGCAGTATTCATAGGTTGACAGTGTATTCGGCTGTGTACAGAAGATAGTGTAATTTATTCATAAGGATAGACATTAAATTAAGCTATTATCTTGAAAACTAGCACAATGCTAGCACTTTAATATGTTGCTAGGCTTTATCTTAAACTGGGCCCGCTATGTTTTTTGTGATTTTTATTAGTGTATAAAAGTAGTCAGAGAACTGAATCTCGGTAAAAAGACTCTCGGTATTAAGACACTCGATGGCAGAGAAATAATAACGTGAGTAATTAGTTAAATAAATCTGATGATTACGCGCGCCTAAATAATTAAATATCCGAATAGGATCTATTAATGCAGGTTGTACATTATGAGTAAGCGACTGAGACTTTTCTTATTAAGGCTTGGCCTTATTCTTATCTCTGCCAATCGTTTGCCACAATTAGAAAGTAGAAAAAATAGATCTCGTTGGTATTAATTTTTGAAGTTAGATATTTGTCACATTGCTAGTAGTGCGCTGTGCCTACCCGGACAGCGGTTGAAATGAGCTTCTGTGGCCTTACCGTACAGCCAGGTTAATGAATGATTTATCATGTTTGATCTCTGGAAAATTATATTTGTTTGAATTTAATAACTATTTGAAAAAATACTCTAATGATAATCATTTAAAAATTAGTTGTCGGACAGAAATATTTCTCATTTCTTCATTATCTAATGAGTGAGTGTCTTTCAGATTCGGTATTCTGCATTTTGCGGAAAATTTTCCGTACTATCCAGGGTAGCTTGTTATTAGATTTTAAAAGTGAAGAAAAACTATGACAAATGCAAATCGTCCAATTCTTAATCTAGATCTTGACTTGCTAAGGACTTTTGTTGCCGTCGCTGATTTAAATACTTTTGCCGCCGCCGCAGCAGCTGTATGTCGTACACAATCAGCAGTGAGTCAACAAATGCAACGCCTTGAGCAACTTGTCGGAAAAGAACTGTTCGCCAGGCATGGACGCAATAAGTTATTGACGGAACACGGTATTCAGTTACTAGGTTATGCACGAAAAATATTACGTTTTAATGATGAAGCCTGCACATCACTGATGTATAGCGACGTTCAGGGGGGAGTCACTATCGGTGCCTCCGATGACACGGCTGACACCATTCTGCCGTATCTGCTTAGCCGGGTAACCTCAATTTATCCTAAGCTTTCCATTGACGTGCGTGTAAAACGTAGCCCATTTATGCTGCCAATGCTAGAGAGCGATGAGGTTGATCTGGCGATCACCACCATGACCACTACCGATCACCCACATATTGTGCTGAGAACGTCGCCGACGCTGTGGTATTGCTCTGCTGACTTCTCTTACCCTACGGGTGATAGTGTGCCGTTGGTGCTGCTTGATGAGCCGAGTCCTTACCGTACTATGGCTATCGACCATCTTAACAAGGCCGGTATCCCATGGCGTATCGCCTATGTCGCCTCTACGCTATCAGCAATTCGCGCTGCGGTGCGTGCCGGTCTGGGTGTTACGGTCAGGCCTATCGAGATGATGAGCCCTGAGTTGAGGGTATTGGGCGAGCAGGACGGCCTGCCGCGTCTGCCTGATACTCAGTACGTGCTGTATAAAAACCAGAGCTGCGACAACGATTTGGCGATGGCCATTTTCAATGCGGTGGAACAGGGTAACGAGCCTTATTCACACCATACTTATGCGCAACGTGTCGACGTTGACGACGAGTACGAAGAAGCGCCTTAAACTGTTTATCAACAAGCCCCTAAATTATTTACCAGGAAGCTCCTCAAAACTGTTTATGGAGAAGCCTTTTAAATTATGGGGAGTAGATTTTCCCTCCCCCGCCCGTCGGTAAATTCGATGGGGCTGGGGTAGGGAAAACTAAAAGATTATAAAACAACCAACTCATTAGAATTTCTTCACCAAACTCTCATTTTCCTCGTTTTAATTCCTGTAAAACCTCTCTAAAGATTCTATTGAATAAAAGGTTACTCTGGCTGATGAGTTTCTTTTTTAATCACTTTGTGCTCAATGGTTTCAACAAATTTTTGAAGAAATGCATTTTTATTTGAAATGGCTAATCAAATTTTATTCAAAAATTGTCTTATTTTTTAGCAATCTTGCCTAAAACGTGTCGTGGATCAATAAATAACCCTGTTTCCAGAGTGGAAGAACTGAACATACCTGCGACAATAGTAGGGGTAGAAGCTAAATCATTGACTCCCGTTAACAACCATCCTTTTTTTTAACTTTTTGACTGACACGATTTAGCTACAGGCTGTCGCACCATATGTTAATAAAATGATAAAGATGTAAAATAACGTAGAGATACTTTTGTCAAAGTTGACAAAAGGTTATAGAAAAGGGTAAAAAGCCCACAGTATTTCACTGGATAATCGCTTTTTTAACCCCTAAATCTATGAGGTTACCGCTAAAATAGGGTGATTTTTGAACAGGGTCTGTGAAAACTGGTGGTTATTAATCCTTCCCTTGAATCGATGTGGCAGGCAAATTGCCAGACAAGAGCAAATGCAAGACGCCACTTTTGATGAGTAAGCATAGAGTATGTCAACAGCCACAGATGTCATCGCTCATAATTGGGCGCTCGCAGTTTTTCTTGTTATCGCAGTCGGCCTGTGTTGCCTGATGTTGCTGGGCGCAGCTTTCCTGGGAGGGAAGGTTCGCGGTCGTAACACTGAGACCCCATACGAGTCGGGTATTGCCCCTGTGGGCACCACTCATATGCGCCTCTCGGCAAAATTCTATCTGGTCGCTATGTTCTTCGTCATTTTCGATGTTGAGGCCCTGTATCTGTATGCATGGTCAACGTCTATCCGTGAAAGCGGGTGGACCGGATTTGTCGAAGCCGCCATTTTCATTTTCGTACTTTTAGCCGGCCTGTTTTATCTGGTTCGCATCGGTGCGCTTGACTGGACTCCGACCCGTTCAAAAGGTCCTGTTAAAGCTAGCCCGGTAATCCCGAGCCCAGTCATTAAGACCAGCAATCACCCGCATGGCAATCGCCAACAATAAAGTGAGGCATCAAGATGGACTATACGCTCACGCGCTTAGACCCGAACGGTGAGAACGACCGTTACCCCCTGCAAAAACAAGAGACGGTAGCCGATCCTCTTGAGCAGGAAGTTAACCGCAGCGTGTACATGGGGAAACTCGAGCATGCTTTACATGATGTGGTGAACTGGGGTCGTAAAAACTCGCTTTGGCCATTCAACTTTGGTCTCTCATGCTGCTACGTAGAAATGACTACCTCATTTACTGCGGTGCACGACGTGGCACGATTCGGCTCAGAAGTTATCCGCGCATCGCCGCGCCAGGCCGACTTTATGGTGATTGCCGGAACTTGCTTTACCAAAATGGCCCCGGTTATTCAGCGCCTTTACGACCAGATGCTTGAACCAAAATGGGTGATTTCCATGGGGGCCTGCGCCAACTCTGGCGGCATGTATGACATTTACTCGGTTGTGCAAGGTGTTGATAAATTCTTGCCGGTAGATGTTTACATTCCAGGCTGCCCGCCGCGCCCGGAAGCATATATGCAGGCGCTGCTGCTGTTGCAGGAATCCATCGGTAAAGAACGCCGTCCGCTGTCGTGGGTTGTAGGCGATCAGGGTGTTTATCGCGCCAATATGCAGTCTGAAAAAGAGCGTAAACGCGCCGAGCGTATTGCCGTGACCAACTTGCGAACCCCTGACGAGATTTAACACTGTCCGTCAACCCTGAGGGGCACAACCGTTGAAATTACTCTCTAAAAAAGACGGTTGGAAGCCAGGTGATTCTTCCCCTTGGGCATAAATGACCATTTTGTGTGGTGAGAAAATATGACAGATTTGACGACGCAAGACCTCGCTCAGCCAGCATGGCAGACCCGCGATCACCTCGACGATCCGGTTATTGGCGAGCTGCGTGACCGTTTTGGGCCTGAGGCCTTTTCTGTGCAGCCAACCCGCACCGGGATCCCGGTAGTCTGGGTTAAGCGCGAGCAGATACTGGAAATAATTACCTTCTTACGCAAACAGCCAAAACCTTACGTCATGCTGTATGACCTGCATGGCGTTGATGAACGCTTACGTACCCATCGTGACGGTTTACCGGCCGCGGATTTCTCCGTTTTCTATCACCTGCTTTCGATTGAGCGCAACAGCGACATCATGATCAAAGTGGCGCTGTCAGAGAACGATCTGCATTTGCCAACGCTGACCAAGGTCTACCCGAATGCCAACTGGTATGAGCGTGAAACCTGGGAAATGTTCGGCATTACTTTCGATGGTCACCCACATCTGACGCGCATCATGATGCCGAAGACCTGGGAAGGGCATCCGCTGCGCAAAGATTATCCGGCGCGTGCGACCGAGTTTGACCCGTTCGAACTGACCAAACAGAAAGAAGATCTGGAGATGGAAGCGCTAACCTTCAAGCCTGAAGACTGGGGCATGAAGCGCGGAACAGAAAACGAAGACTTTATGTTCCTGAACCTCGGCCCTAACCACCCGTCAGCGCACGGTGCATTCCGTATTGTTATGCAGCTTGATGGTGAAGAAATTGTCGACTGTGTTCCGGACATCGGTTATCACCATCGCGGTGCAGAGAAAATGGGCGAGCGCCAGTCATGGCACAGCTACATTCCCTACACTGACCGTATTGAATACCTCGGCGGTTGTGTTAACGAAATGCCTTACGTATTGGCAGTTGAAAAATTGGCCGGGATTACCGTTGGCGATCGCGTTAACACTATCCGCGTGATGCTGTCCGAGCTGTTCCGCATTAATAGTCACCTGCTTTACATTTCGACTTTCATTCAGGACGTTGGGGCAATGACTCCGGTATTTTTTGCCTTTACCGACCGTCAGAAAATTTATGACGTGGTAGAAGCCATTACCGGTTTCCGTATGCATCCGGCCTGGTTCCGCATTGGTGGCGTGGCGCATGACCTGCCGAAAGGCTGGGAACGCCTGATGCGTGAATTCCTGGAATGGATGCCAAAACGTCTTGATTCCTACATGAAGACGGCGCTGAAAAACAGCATTCTGGTAGCGCGTTCCAAAGGTGTTGCGGCATACAACGCAGAAGATGCGCTGGCGTGGGGAACCACCGGGGCTGGCCTGCGTGCGACCGGCATCGAGTTTGATGTGCGCAAATGGCGTCCATATTCTGGCTATGAAAACTTCGATTTCGAAGTTCCGGTCGGCGACGGTATCAGCGATTCCTATTCGCGCGTGATGCTGAAAATGGAAGAGATGCGTCAAAGTCTGCGCATTCTGCAACAGTGTGTCGATCACATGCCGGAAGGCCCGTTCAAAGCCGATCATCCGCTGACCACGCCGCCACCGAAAGAGCGCACGTTGCAGCATATCGAAACCCTGATCACTCACTTCTTGCAGGTTTCCTGGGGGCCAGTCATGCCTGCCAACGAATCCTTCCAGATGATCGAGGCAACGAAAGGGATCAACAGCTACTACCTGACGAGCGATGCCAGCACCATGAGCTACCGCACCCGCGTGCGCACGCCGAGCTTCCCGCACTTGCAGCAAATCCCGTCAGTTATCCGTGGCAGCCTGGTGTCTGACTTAATCGTCTATCTGGGCAGTATCGATTTTGTAATGTCAGATGTGGACCGCTAACGATGACAGATCTTAATAAAGACTCAGAGGTTCAGTATATCAACGTGTCTGCGCCCGGCGCTTTTGATGCCGCGCAGAACAAACACGGATTTGAGCTGAGCACGACTGAACGTGAAGCGATTGAGCACGAGAAACATCATTACGAAGATGCCCGTGCCGTGTCGATTGAAGCACTGAAAATTGTGCAAAAAGAGCGCGGTTGGGTGCCGGATGGCGCGATTTACGCGATCGCAGAAGTTTTGGCAATTCCTGCCAGCGATGTGGAAGGAGTGGCAACATTTTACAGCCAAATCTTCCGCCAGCAGGTTGGGCGTCACGTGATCCGTTATTGCGACAGTGTGGTTTGTCATATTACCGGTTATCAGGGCATTCAGGCTGCGATTGAAGAGAAACTCAACATCAAGCCGGGTGAAACGACGCCCGATGGACGCTTTACTCTGTTGCCGACCTGTTGTTTGGGCAACTGCGATAAAAGCCCAACGATGATGATCGATGAAGACACGCACAGCTACCTGAAACCTGAAGAAATCGGTCAGTTACTGGAGCGTTACTCATGAATGTCTACGGATATACGCCAAGAGAAATTATCCGCACGCCAGAAATGCACCCACTGACCTGGCGCATGCGTGAAGACCAACAGCCGGTATGGATTGACGAATACCGCAGCAAAAACGGCTATGCCGGGGCTGAAAAGGCGCTCAATACTTTGTCGCAAGACGAAATCGTGGCGCTGGTCAAAGATTCAGGTCTGAAAGGTCGCGGTGGTGCAGGGTTCTCTACCGGTTTGAAGTGGAGCCTGATGCCGAAAGACGAATCCATGAACATCCGTTACCTGTTGTGTAACGCCGATGAAATGGAGCCAGGCACCTATAAAGACCGCCTGTTGATGGAGCAGATGCCGCATCAGCTGGTGGAAGGCATGCTGATCAGTGCTTTTGCGCTGAAAGCATACCGTGGCTACATCTTCTTGCGCGGGGAATACATCGAGGCCGCGGTAAACCTGCGTCGCGCCATCGAAGAGGCTCGTGCTGCTGGTTTCATCGGTAAAAACATTCTCGGCACCGGATTCGATTTCGAGCTGATCGTGCATACCGGCGCGGGTCGTTACATCTGCGGTGAAGAAACGGCGCTGATTAACTCGCTGGAAGGCCGTCGCGCTAATCCGCGTTCCAAGCCGCCATTCCCTGCATCAGTAGGCGCGTGGGGCAAGCCGACCTGTGTGAACAACGTTGAAACGCTGTCAAACGTCCCGGCTATTCTGGCGAACGGCGTCGACTGGTACAAAGGCATTTCCACCAGTGAAGACACTGGCACCAAGATGATGGGCTTCTCCGGTAGGGTTAAAAATCCGGGCGTGTGGGAGCTTCCGTTTGGCACCACCGCGCGTGAAATCCTTGAAGAATACGCCGGCGGCATGCGTGATGGTCTGAAGTTCAAGGCCTGGCAGCCTGGCGGTGCAGGTACTGACTTCCTGACCGACCAGCACCTCGACTTGCCGATGGAGTTTGCCAGCATTGGTAAAGCCGGCAGCCGTTTGGGTACTGCGCTGGCGATGGCCGTCGATCATGAAATCGGCATGGTTTCTCTGGTGCGTAATCTTGAGGAATTCTTCTCGCGCGAGTCCTGCGGCTGGTGTACTCCGTGCCGCGATGGATTGCCGTGGAGCGTCAAGATCCTGCGCGCGCTGGAGCGTGGTGAAGGTCAGCCGGGAGATATCGAAACTCTCGAGCAGCTTTGCCGTCAGCTTGGCCCGGGTAAAACATTCTGCGCGCACGCGCCGGGTGCCGTAGAGCCATTGCAGAGCGCAATTAAATATTTCCGAAATGAATTTGAAGCGGGCATCGCCAAGCAACATTACAACAATGCGCGGGCAATTGGCGGCATACAGCCAAACAACCTGCTGAAAGAGCGATGGTAGCTGATTCAATATTATTTTTAAAAGTCCTTCCCTAAAGCGTTCGTCATGCAGCCAACACCTCTGCAATTCGAAGGAAAAGGGAAGGGGCCAGAATTTTGGATTAACGCCCATTAACCCGGGCCTTGTGGAAGCATGCTGACTATGGCTACGATTCATGTAGACGGCAAAGAATACGATGTTAACGGAGCGGACAACCTACTTCAGGCTTGCCTCTCTCTAGGCCTCGATATTCCTTATTTTTGCTGGCATCCGGCGCTGGGAAGCGTCGGCGCTTGCCGCCAATGTGCGGTTAAGCAATACCAAAACGCGGAAGATACGCGCGGCCGTTTGGTTATGTCATGTATGACGCCTGCGTCAGATGGAACCTTTATTTCCATCGATGACGGAGAAGCCAAGCAGTTCCGTGAGAGCGTGGTGGAATGGTTGATGACCAATCATCCCCACGACTGTCCGGTGTGTGAAGAGGGCGGTAACTGTCACTTGCAGGATATGACAGTGATGACCGGCCATGCCACGCGTCGCTATCGCTTCACCAAACGTACCCACCAGAATCAGGATCTCGGTCCGTTCATTTCCCATGAGATGAACCGCTGTATCGCCTGCTATCGCTGCGTTCGTTATTACAAAGATTACGCAGACGGCACCGATCTTGGCGTATACGGCGCGCACGATAACGTCTACTTTGGTCGCCCGGAAGACGGTCCGCTGGAAAGCGAATTCTCTGGCAACCTGGTTGAAGTCTGTCCAACCGGCGTATTCACCGATAAAACTCACTCCGAACGCTATAACCGTAAATGGGATATGCAGTTCGCGCCGAGCGTTTGTCAGCAGTGCAGCGTTGGCTGTAACACCAGCCCGGGTGAGCGCTACGGCGAACTGCGTCGTATCGAGAACCGTTATAACGGCACCGTTAACCGCTATTTCCTCTGCGACCGCGGTCGTTTTGGTTACGGTTATGTCAATGCCAAAGACCGTCCAAAGCATCCACAGCAACAGCGTGGCAACGACTGGATCGAGCTCAATGCCGAGCAGGCGATGCAGGGCGCTGCGGATATTCTTCGTCAGTCGAATAAAACCATTGGTATTGGTTCACCGCGCGCCAGCCTGGAAAGCAACTTCGCGTTGCGCGAGCTGGTCGGGGCGGAAAACTTCTACACCGGTATCAATGCGGCAGAGCAAAATCGTCTGGACTTGATCCTTAACGTCCTTAAAAACAGCGGTGTCACGACTCCGGCACTGCATGACATCGAATCTTACGATGCCGTTCTGGTGCTGGGTGAAGACCTGACGCAAACCGGTGCGCGCATTGCATTATCCGTTCGTCAGGCGGTGAAAGGCAAAGCTCGCGCAATGGCAGCCGCTCAGCGCGTTGCCGACTGGCAGATTGCGGCAATTCAGACTATCGGCCAGCACGCCAAGCATCCGCTGTTTGTGACTAACGTCGATAACACCCGTCTGGATGATATCGCCGCCTGGAACTACCGTGCTCCGGTTGACTCACAGGCACGCTTCGGCTTTGCCATCGCCCACGCGATTGACGAAACCGCGCCAGCCGTCAGTGATTTACCTGAAGGCCTCGACAAGAAAATCGACATGATCGTGCAGGCATTAACCGGCGCAAGAAAACCGCTGATTATTACCGGCACTAACGCAGGCAGCGACGCAATCATCGCGGCAGCGGCTAACGTGGCGAAAGCCTTGAAAGCGCGCGGCAGTGACGTGGGGATAACCTTCGTCGCCTCTTCTGCCAACAGCATCGGTTTGTCACTGATTGGCGGCGGCAGTCTGGATGAAGCCCTAAGCGTGCTTGAGAACGGCGATGCAGACAGCGTTATCGTGATGGAGAATGACCTTTACCGTCAGGCTCCAGAAGCGGTGATCGATTCGGCCATGAGCAAAGTGCAAAATCTGCTGGTTCTTGACCATCAGCGCACGCGCATCATGGACAAAGCTACTCTTATTCTGCCTGCTGCAAGCTTCGCCGAAAGCGACGGTACGCTGGTTAATCAGGAAGGCCGTGCTCAACGGTTCTTCCAGGTTTATGACCCAGCTTATTACGACAACAGCGTTACGATGCTGGAAAGCTGGCGTTGGCTGCACTCGCTGCACTCCACCATCAACAGCCGCAAGGTTGACTGGACTCAGCTTGATCACGTCATCGAAGCTTGCGTAGAGGCACTGCCTCAGCTTACAGGCATTGTGGAAGCCGCGCCGGACGCATCTTTCCGCATCCGTGGTCAGAAACTGGCGCGTTCTCCAATTCGCTCCAGTGGACGTACTGCCATGCGTGCAAATATCAGCGTGCACGAACCGCGTCAGCCACAAGATAAAGACACCATGTTTGCCTTCTCGATGGAAGGGAACAACAGCCCTTACGCTAATCGTCAACAGGTGCCGTTTGCCTGGGCGCCAGGCTGGAACTCACCGCAGGCGTGGAACAAATTCCAGGCTGAAGTGGGCGGCAAACTGCGTCATGGCGATCCGGGTATCCGTCTGATTGAAGCAGGCGAGGGCAGCCTCGACTACTTCAACGAGATCCCGGCTGCCTTTACCGCCGTAGAAAATCACTGGCGCGTTGCTCCTTATTATCACCTGTTCGGCAGTGAAGAGATGTCTCAGCGTTCGAACGTTATCCAGCAGCGTATGCCAGAGCCTTACGTGATGGTTAACCCGGCCGATGCCGCCGCGCTTGGCGTTAATCAGGGCACGCAGGTTGAATTTACCTGTGCTGGTCAAACCCTGACGTTGCCGGTTCGTCTGAGTGAAACGCTCGAAAAAGGACAAGTTGGTCTGCCGCTGGGCTTGCCGGGAATTTCTCCGGTGCTGGTGGGCGCAACGGTTGAGAATCTGCGGGAGGCAACCCGATGAGTTGGTTTACACCAGAAGTTATCGACACCATTATTGCGGTAGTTAAAGCGGTGGTGATCCTGTTGGTGGTGGTTACCGTCGGGGCATTTATGAGCTTCGCGGAACGCCGTCTGCTGGGTTTGTTCCAGAACCGATACGGACCTAATCGTGTCGGCTGGGGCGGCTCGCTGCAGCTGGCCGCCGACATGATCAAGATGTTCTTCAAAGAAGACTGGGTTCCAAGGTTCACAGACCGAGCTATTTTCACCCTGGCACCGATGATTGCTTTCAGCTCGATGTTAATGGCCTTTGCAATCGTTCCTGTTTCGCCAACCTGGTACGCGGCTAACCTTAATATCGGTATCTTGTTCTTCCTCATGATGGCGGGTTTAACGGTTTACGCTGTGCTGTTTGCTGGCTGGTCCAGTAACAATAAATACTCGCTGTTGGGTGCCATGCGTGCCTCGGCCCAAACCCTGAGCTATGAAGTGTTCCTCGGCCTGTCGCTGATGGGCGTTGTCGCACAGGCGGGGTCGTTCAATCTGCAAGATATCGTGCGTTCACAGGAACATCTGTGGAATATCATCCCGCAATTCTTTGGGTTCCTGACCTTCGCCATTGCCGGGATTGCTGTTTGTCACCGTCATCCTTTTGACCAGCCAGAAGCCGAGCAGGAACTGGCCGATGGTTACCACATCGAATATTCCGGTATGAAATTCGGTTTGTTCTTCGTGGGTGAATACATCGGTATCGTGACCGTTTCTGCGCTGATCGTCACGTTGTTCTTCGGGGGCTGGCAGGGTCCATTCTTGCCGCCATTTATCTGGTTTGCGTTGAAAACCGCGTTCTTCATGGTGATGTTCATTTTGATCCGTGCTGCTTTGCCTCGTCCTCGTTACGATCAGGTGATGTCATTTGGCTGGCGTATTTGCCTGCCGCTGACCTTGCTTAATCTATTGGCAACCGCTGCGGTCATTCTGTACAACGCGCATCATTAATATAGGGGTGATTGAACCATGACATTGAAAGAACTGGTGGTTGGTTTCGGCACCCAGGTTCGCAGTTTGTGGCTGATAGGCCTACATGCCTTCGCCAAACGTGAAACCTTGATGTACCCGGAAGAACCCGTATACCTGCCGCCGCGCTATCGTGGTCGCATTGTTTTAACGCGTGATCCAGACGGTGATGAGCGTTGCGTAGCCTGTAACCTGTGCGCGGTAGCCTGTCCGGTAGGCTGTATTTCGCTGCAGAAAGCCGAGATGAAAGACGGTCGTTGGTATCCGGAGTTTTTCCGCATCAACTTCTCACGCTGCATCTTCTGCGGACTGTGCGAGGAAGCCTGTCCGACCACGGCTATTCAGCTGACGCCGGACTTTGAGTTGGGTGAATTCAAACGCCAGGACCTGGTGTATGAAAAAGAAGATCTGTTGATATCTGGACCCGGTAAGTATCCGGAATATAACTTTTACCGGATGGCCGGTATGGCAGTGGACGGCAAAGCGAAAGGCGAAGCCGAAAACGAAGCCAAGCCGATCAACGTCAAAGGTCTCATGCCCTAAGGAGCCGCAAGCATGGAATTTGCATTTTACATTGCAGCCGTGGTGGCCGTGTTGGCGACGTTGCGAACCATTACGCATACCAATCCGGTCCACGCACTGCTTTATCTGATCATCTCACTGTTGTCGATTGCCGCCGTGTTCTTCTCGCTGGGAGCCTACTTTGCGGCCGCGCTGGAGATCATTGTTTACGCCGGTGCCATCATGGTGCTGTTCGTATTCGTGGTGATGATGCTTAACCTTGGCGGCGTTCAGGAACAAGAACGCGCCTGGCTAAAACCTTCGACCTGGATTGGCCCTTCAGTTCTGGCCGTGGTGCTGCTGGCGGTGATGATTGATTCCATTACCGGTCTGCACGATCAGAACATCAAAGGCACGATGGTTGACGCGAAAGCAGTAGGCATCGCACTGTTTGGTCCTTACGTATTGGCGGTGGAGCTGGCATCAATGCTGCTGCTCGCCGGTCTGGTCGTGGCCTTCCACATCGGACGTGAGCACAAGCCGGGCGAAGTGCTCGGCAATGCCTCCGCTGCGCCGGGTAAAGAGATGGCAAAAAGAAAATCGGAGGAGAGAGCATGATCCCTCTACAGCATGGCCTGATCCTGGCCGCAATCCTGTTCGTGTTGGGACTGACTGGGTTACTGGTAAGACGTAACCTGTTGTTTATGTTGATTAGCCTCGAAGTGATGATCAACGCGGCGGCACTGGCCTTTATTGTGGCCGGCAGCTATTGGGGACAGGCAGACGGGCAGGTGATGTACATCCTGGCTATCAGTCTGGCGGCAGCGGAAGCCAGTATCGGTTTAGCATTACTGCTGCAACTCTATCGTCGTCGTCACACCCTGAATATCGACACTGTCAGTGAGATGCGCGGATGAACCTATTATATTTAGCTGTTTTGTTTCCGCTGATTGGCTTCTTGTTGTTGGCCTTTTCTCGCGGACGCTGGTCAGAAAACACCTCAGCCACGGTTGGCGTGGGGTCGATTGGACTAGCAGCGTTAGTGACTATTTGGGTTGGCTTTCATTTTCTGGAACAAAGAGCGGGCGCAGGCCTGACGGTTTATAACCAGACTCTTTGGAACTGGATGCAGGTCGGCAATTTCAACATTTCTGCCACGCTGTCTCTCGACGGTTTGTCGATGACGATGCTGTCAGTCGTTACCGGCGTTGGTTTCTTCATCCACATGTTCGCTTCCTGGTACATGCGCGGTGAAGAGGGTTACTCACGTTTCTTCGCTTATACCAACCTGTTTATCGCCAGCATGGTGATTCTGGTACTGGCAGACAACCTGTTGCTGATGTACCTCGGTTGGGAAGGGGTGGGGCTGTGCAGTTATCTGCTGATTGGTTTCTACTACACTAATCCGGAAAACGGCGCGGCGGCGATGAAAGCCTTTATCGTGACTCGCGTGGGTGACGTATTCCTGGCTTTCGCGCTGTTCATCCTCTATCACCAGCTCGGCACGCTGAATATTCGTGAACTGATGATCCTGGCACCGCAAAAGCTGGCCGTCGGCGATACCGCGATTACCTGGGCAACGTTGATGCTGCTTGGTGGCGCAGTGGGTAAATCGGCTCAGTTGCCGTTGCAAACCTGGCTTGCCGATGCAATGGCCGGCCCAACGCCTGTTTCTGCGTTAATCCACGCCGCAACCATGGTAACCGCGGGTGTTTATCTGATTGCCCGTACTCACGGTCTGTTCCTGATGGCACCTGAAATCCTGCATCTGGTAGGGATTATCGGGGCGGTAACGCTGGTATTGGCTGGTTTTGCCGCGCTGGTGCAAACCGACATCAAACGCGTGCTGGCCTACTCGACCATGAGTCAGATTGGTTATATGTTCCTGGCGCTGGGCGTTCATGCCTGGGATGCTGCCATATTCCACCTGATGACCCACGCATTCTTCAAGGCACTGCTGTTCCTGTCCTCCGGTTCAGTGATTCTTGCCTGCCACCACGAGCAAAACATCTTCAAAATGGGCGGCCTGCGTAAATCTATTCCACTGGTTTATGTTTGCTTCCTGGTGGGCGGCGCGGCGCTTTCAGCCTTGCCAATCATCACCGCCGGGTTCTTCAGTAAGGATGCAATCCTCTCTGGCGCGCTGGCAAACGGCAACTATGACTTGCTGATTGCCGGTCTGGTGGGTGCGTTTATGACCTCGCTTTACACCTTCCGCATGATCTTTATCGTCTTCCACGGCGAAGAGAAAATTAAAGCTCATGCTGGCAAAGGGATTACTCACCACTTACCCCTGCTGGTTCTGCTGGTCCTCTCTACCTTCATTGGCGCAATGATTGTTCCGCCACTGCAAGGCGTGTTGCCGGGCACCACTGAACTGCCTCACGGTACGGTATTGAAGCTTGAAATTACTTCAGGCGTGGTGGCTATTGTCGGCATATTGCTGGCGGCAGCGTTGTATCTCGGCAAGCGCACGCTGGTTAACAGCATTGCGAAAAGCGCACCGGGACGCTTCTTCACGACCTGGTGGTTCCATGCATGGGGCTTTGACTGGCTGTACGACATGATTTTCGTGAAACCGTATCTGGGTGTCGCGAAACTCTTGCAACGTGACCCGCTGAATTCATTGATGAATATTCCTGCATTGTTCACTCGTTTGGGCAATCGTGGGCTAACTTTGAGTGAAAACGGGCAGACGCGTTGGTACGTTGCGTCAATGGGATTGGGTGCAGTCGTCGTTTTAGCGCTGTTGCTGGCGATTTGAAACATTGTAAAAACATAGGGAACTATACGCCATGCTATTACCTTGGCTAATTTTTATCCCCTTTATTGGCGGGCTGCTGTGTTGGCAGACTGAGCGCTTCGGTAGCAAAGTACCGCGCTGGATAGCTCTGATCGCGATGGGGTTGACCTTGGCACTTTCCCTGCAACTGTGGTTGCAGGGAGGGTATTCATTAACAGTTCCTAAAGGTATTCCTCAGTGGCAATCCGAATTTTCGGTGCCGTGGATCCCACGCTTCGGCATTAATTTCCATCTGGGGCTAGATGGTCTTTCACTGCTGATGGTAGTACTGACCGGCCTGCTCGGCGTGTTGGCTATCCTCTGTTCGTGGCGTGAAATCCAGAAGTATCAGGGATTCTTCCACCTCAATCTGCTGTGGATCCTGGGCGGCGTCATCGGCGTGTTCCTGTCTATCGACATGTTCCTGTTCTTCTTCTTCTGGGAAATGATGTTGGTGCCGATGTACTTCCTGATTGCGCTTTGGGGTCATAAAGCGTCTGACGGTAAAACGCGTATCAGCGCAGCGACCAAGTTCTTCATCTATACCCAGTCCAGTGGTCTGGTGATGTTGATAGCGATTCTGGGGCTGGTGTTTGTGCATTACAACGCGACCGGCGTCTGGACATTTAGCTACGATCAGCTGCTGAATACTCCGATGTCACACACTGTTGAATACCTGCTGATGCTGGGCTTCTTCATTGCTTTCGCGGTAAAAATGCCGGTGGTTCCGCTGCACGGCTGGTTGCCAGATGCACACAGTCAGGCACCTACCGCGGGTTCCGTTGACCTGGCAGGTATCTTGCTGAAAACGGCGGCCTACGGGATGCTGCGTTTCAGCCTGCCGCTGTTCCCGCACGCCTCGCACGAGTTTGCCCCGATTGCAATGTGGCTGGGTGTCATCGGCATCTTCTACGGTGCATGGATGGCGTTCTCGCAAACCGATATCAAACGCCTGATTGCCTACACCAGCGTGTCACACATGGGCTTCGTTCTGATTGCCATTTACACCGGTAGCCAGCTGGCTTACCAGGGTGCGGTTATTCAGATGATTGCTCACGGCCTGTCTGCTGCCGGGATGTTCATTATCTGTGGTCAGATTTATGAGCGTCTGCATACTCGTGATATGCGTCTGATGGGCGGTCTGTGGGGACGAATCAAATACCTGCCTGCGCTGTCACTGTTCTTCGCGGTGGCGACGCTGGGTATGCCGGGTACCGGTAACTTCGTGGGTGAATTCATGATCCTGTTCGGCAGCTTCCCGATTGTGCCGGTGATCACGGTGATTTCGACCTTCGGGCTGGTGTTTGCCTCGGTTTATTCGCTGGTTATGATGCAGCGTGCGTACTACGGCGCGCCTAAGTCAGACCAACCTCTGCAAGGTATGACGGCGCGTGAGCTGTCAATCATCCTGCTGCTGGTGGTATTGCTGGTGCTGCTGGGGATTTATCCGCAGCCAATCCTTGATACCTCAAGTACCGCGATGAGTAATATTCAGCACTGGTTCGGGTCATCAGTTTCATCAATTTCAACGACAAGGCCGTAATTCGCCATGACATTTACTCCTCAAAATCTGATCGCACTGTTACCACTGTTGATCGTCGGATTGACGGTGGTCGTGGTGATGCTGTCCATAGCGTGGCGACGCGACCATTTTGTTAATGCCACACTGACCGTCATCGGTTTGAACCTGGCGCTGTTGTCGCTGTACTTTGTTGGTCATGTGGGGCCGCAAGATGTGACCCCGCTGATACGGGTTGACGGCTATTCGATGTTCTACATTGGATTGGTGCTGCTGGCGAGTCTTGCGACCAGCACCTTCGCCTACCCATGGCTCGAAGGCTATCCTGACAACCGCGAAGAGTTCTACCTGCTGGTACTTATCGCGGCAATGGGTGGCATTTTGCTGGCCTACGCCAACCATCTGGCTTCAATGTTCCTGGGAATCGAACTGCTTTCGCTGCCGCTGTTTGGCTTAATCGGTTACGCGTATCGTCAGAAACGTTCTCTGGAAGCCAGTATCAAGTACATGCTGCTGTCCGCCGGCGCGTCGTCATTCCTGCTGTTTGGTATGGCGCTGCTGTATGCAGAATCCGGTGATCTGAGCTTCGCGGCACTGGGCAAAAACCTCAGCGATGCGGCGATTCATCAGCCGTTGTTGCTGGCTGGTTTGGGCCTGATGATTGTGGGGCTGGGCTTCAAGCTGTCGCTGGTGCCTTTCCATCTTTGGACGCCGGACGTTTATCAGGGCGCGCCTGCGCCGGTATCAACCTTCCTGGCAACGGCCAGCAAGATTGCTATCTTCGCGGTGGTCATGCGCTTGTTCCTCTACGCGCCGGTTGCCAACAGTGAATCCATCCGTGTCGTGCTGGGCATTATCGCCTTCTGCTCGATTCTGTTTGGTAACATAATGGCCATCAGTCAGAGCAACATCAAGCGTCTGCTGGGTTACTCGTCTATCGCGCATCTGGGTTATTTGCTGGTGGCGTTGATTGCCGTGCAGACCCATCAACTGTCGATGGAAACCGTTGGAGTTTATCTGGCCGGTTATCTGTTCAGCAGCCTCGGTGCTTTCGGCGTAGTTAGCCTGATGTCCAGCCCTTACAGCGGCCCGGATGCAGAGTCGCTGTTCTCTTATCGCGGCCTGTTCTGGCATAAGCCAATCCTGTCGGCGGTAATGACGGTGATGATGCTGTCACTGGCCGGTATTCCAATGACGCTGGGCTTTATCGGTAAGTTTTACGTGATTGCAACCGGCGTGACCGCGCATCTGTGGTGGTTGACCGGTGCGGTGGTGGTGGGCAGTGCGATTGGCCTTTACTACTATCTGCGCGTGACCGTGAGTCTGTACCTCAATGCGCCAGAGAAACTGGTACGTGATACGCCGAACAACTGGGCATTTACTGCCGGTGGTGTGGTAGTCCTGATTTCGGCGATTCTGGTGCTGGCGCTGGGTATTTATCCTCAGCCGCTTATCTCGCTGGTTCAGCTGGCTCAGCCGTTGCTTTAGTTATAAGTTAAGAATTACGAGTTGAGCTAAGCACTCGTTATTAAAAAATATCAAAGCCGCGCATCCCGGATGTGCGGTTTTTTTTGTCTCAATCTTGCCATAACCCTTACGTTCAGCTCAGAAGGTTCTTAAAAGCCAAAGAGTTAGCGCATTTAGCCTCATTCATTTCGGCAAGCGCCTGAAAATAGGCTAGGGTTAATGAACAAACATCACAAGGAGAACAGAATGGCTAACCAATTCGAACCACAGCAAACAAGTCTTGATGACGATCTTAGAATGCTTAGTGAAACGCTGGAAGAAGTGCTGAAATCTTCTGGTGACAAAGCGGATGAGAAATACGTCGAGATAAAGAAGAGAGCCGAACAGGCGCTGAGTGACGTGCAATCACGTTTTAGTTCGGCTACAGATTCATACTGCGCCAAGGCAAAAACAGTCGCCCGTCAGGCCGATAGCTATGTTCACGACAAACCGTGGCATGGTGTTGGTGTAGGCGCTGCCGTTGGTCTGGTTATCGGGCTGCTGCTTCGCCGTTAACCGCGAGACTCTCTCACAGGATCTCAACTTGCACGTAATAACCGAGACGGCTTGCGCTGGCTCGGTTTTTTTATTGTCAGCTTTAAATCACCTTATGGAGATTGGATAGTTTTGTTAATATTGTGTTACTTTAATTTGGGTAGCAGGCTAAGAAAAGTGTGAATCTCATCACATCGAGTAAGGATAAAGACATGTTAACTGAAGGGAAATAAAAATCAGGAGTTAACTTAATGTCTTCCATTAACCCCAAGTCTTCCATTAATCCCAAACTGTCTTCCGTTAACCCGGCCACGGGTGGCAATCACCAGGGTACGGCGAAAAATATCTTCCGCGTCGCCAGCGGTAATTTCCTCGAAATGTATGACTTTATGGTCTTTGGTTACTATGCTAACGCCATTGCCCATACCTTCTTCCCAGACTCCAATCCTTTTGCTTCTTTAATGTTGACGCTGATGACCTTTGGCGCCGGATTCCTGATGCGTCCCCTGGGAGCGATGGTGCTGGGTGCTTACATTGACCATCACGGTCGTCGCAAAGGTTTGCTGATAACTCTGGGGATGATGGCTATCGGTACGCTGACTATCGCCTGCGTGCCTGGGTATCACAGCATCGGCGTTGCGGCTCCTATTTTGATCTTGCTTGGTCGCCTGTTACAGGGTTTCTCGGCCGGTGTGGAGCTTGGCGGCGTGTCAGTTTATCTGTCGGAGATTGCGCCAAAAGGCAAGAAAGGGTTTTATGTCAGCTGGCAGTCGGCCAGTCAGCAGGTTGCCGTGGTATTTGCCGCGCTGCTCGGCGTGCTACTTCATTATACGCTGGGTAATAGTGTGATGAACGACTGGGGCTGGCGTATTCCGTTCGCCATCGGCTGCCTGATTGTGCCGTTCCTGTTCTGGATCCGCCGCATGATGGAGGAAACCGATGCCTTTAAGCAGCGTAAACATCATCCTTCCATGAGTGAGATTGCCCGTTCAGTCGCCGCCAACTGGCAGATTGTTTTAGTCGGCATGCTAATGGTGGTCACCACCACGGTATCCTTCTACATGATCACGGCCTTTACGCCAACCTACGGTAAAAACGTCCTGCAACTTACCGATCAGGAAAGTTTTATCGTCACGCTGTGTGTCGGGATTTCCAATCTTTTCTGGCTGCCGATTATGGGCGCATTCTCCGATAAGGTCGGACGCCGTCCGCTGCTGCTCACCTTCAGCGCATTGATTTTGTTGACTTCTTATCCAGTCTTGAACTGGCTGGTCGGTGCGCCAAGCTTTGCACGCCTGCTTGAAGTTGAGCTGTGGCTGTCATTTATGTATGCCAGCTACAACTCGGCAATGGTTGTGGCATTGACAGAATTGATGCCGCCAGAGGTCCGTGCGACCGGTTTCTCAATGGCCTATAGCCTCGCGACAGCAATATTTGGCGGCTTTACTCCGGCGGTTTCCAGTTACCTGATCCACGTTACCGGCAATAAGGCCATGCCGGGAATCTGGTTGGCAATCTCGGCGGTTTGCGGGCTATTAGCCGTGATTGTTTTACCGCTGATTACTCGTCAGCGCGCCTATCAGCAAAGTATGCTTAAAACAGTCAGTTGATTGATTTATAGATAGTAAAATAGCCCTGTCATAGAGTTTGCTTAGTGGCGGGGCTTTTTTTACCTGTTTTTCTGCAACGCGAGCGGTAACCATTATTACTATCCAGAAGCAAATTTGTATTGAAAGGGAACACATTTTTAAGCATTTGGCTTAATTACACTATCCGCGAATTGTTTTAGACTGCGCTGAGTAACATACCCATAGTTTATGATAATTCAGGATAAATAATGAAAAAGACACTTTTAGCTTGTTCAGCGGCCGCTTTGCTGATGACCACTGTTTCTGCTTATGCTATTGGCGTTAATGCGCAGGTTGGCGAACATTACACCAGCGTTGGCGTAGGTTTGGGAACGGATACGCCTGGCCTGGCAGTGAGCGGTGAGTGGACTCAGCGTAACCATCGCGGCGACGTAGCCGGTGTGGGTCTGGGCTACAATATCGGACTGGGTCCGGTGCTGGCGACCGTGGGTGGCAAGCTGTTGTACACCAATCCTAACCACGGTAAAGAAGGTTACGCGTTACCGGTTGGTGGCGGCCTGCAATTCCCGGTAAATCATTACGTCAGCCTGTTTGGCGAAGGTTATTATGCACCTAACGTCAGCTCAAGCCATATCAAAAATTATAAAGAAGCCAGCGCCGGCGTGCGTTTTACCCCTATTAGTCTGGTAAGCATTGACGTAGGCTATCGTTATGAAGAAATGGAAGGCAAAGGCTACCATCCTAACGAGAAGCTTGCCGACGGCATGTACCTCGGTGGTGCTATAAACTTTTAAAGTAATGTAATAAGGAGAGGGTAATGCTTAGGGTTGAGATGCTTAGCACTGGCGAAGAAGTTCTGCACGGCCAGATCGTTGATTCAAATGCCGCCTGGCTGGCGACCTATCTGTTTGATCAAGGGTTGCCGATGAGCAGCCGTGAAACCGTGGGTGACAGCTTCGATGAGCTGGTCTCGGTACTCATCGAGCGCAGTCATATTGCCGACGTGCTAATCGTTAATGGCGGCCTTGGGCCAACTAGCGACGATCTCTCTTCCGAGGCGGCCGCAAAAGCCTGTGGTGTTGAATTGATTGAAGATGCTGGCTGGATAGCTAACATGGAAGCATTCTTTGCCCAGCGCGGCCGACCAATGGCGGCAGTCAATCGTAAACAGGCGCAGATCCCGGCGAATGCCGAGATCCTCGACAATCCGGTTGGTACTGCCTGCGGCTTTACCCTCAAACTTAACCGCTGCCAGCTATTCTTTACTCCGGGCGTGCCTTCGGAGTTTAAAGTGATGGTTGAGCAGCAGATTGTGCCACGTTTGCATCGCAGTCATCCCGCGCTTGAAGCCCCTTTATGTTTGCGCCTGACCACTTTCGGACGCGGTGAAAGCGATTTGGCCAACGAGCTAGACGAGCTGCCGCTGCCGCAGGGTGTGGCTATCGGCTACCGTTCTTCATCACCCATTATTGAGCTTAAGCTTACCGGACCGCGCAGCCAGGAAGCGGCAATGCGAGTTGTCTGGGAGCGAGTGCGCGAAGTCGCGGGTGAAAGCACCATTTTTGAAGGTTTTGGCAGCTTACCGGCTCGGCTTGCAGAACGCCTGCTCGAGCAAAATCTGCGATTGGCGATCAGTGAAGGCTTTACCGGCGGACTACTTAACTGGCGGCTGCAAAATGCCAGCGTTCCACTGACGCGCGGCGAACTTTTGCCAGACACTAACGTAGATGAATCTCTGTCTGCCGTACTGGCGCGAGCACAGATTTTGGCCGAAAATAGCGGCGCGCAGTTAGCGCTGGCGGTAGGTAATCTAGTGGATGACAGCTTAAGCCTGGCATTGCATACGCCGGGCGGTACCAGCGGAATGACCATTCAATATACCGCAGGTCGTCATGGTCAGGAATTACGCCAGGAAACTATGGCGATGGTGGCGATGGATATGCTGCGTCGTTACCTCAATGAATGGCCAGTGGTAGCTGATTACCCGTGGTTAAATGTACTGGAAAAAGTATAAATTTTTCAGGCAAAGCGGCCCTGTGCGACGTAGGGTTGGTTTAGATTTTGAATCTAAAGGCAATTTAAGTTCAACTTCTTAGGGTCAATAGACTCGGAGAAGTTTTTCCGGTTCGCTGAGTTTAATGGGCATATAACCGGCAGTGCCGGAAGCGGGCAAGAGGTTTCCAGGGTAAGCCCTCTTGCATCTCCGCGCCCTTTGGTGTCGCCTGCATGTTTCGCACCAGCCGATGAGTTTGTTCCAGTTATCACTGCGTGTGGCGTAGGTCGCGCCACTCTGCGGTTCCTTCACTTCGCTCGAAAGCCAAAAGCGTCTTTCTCCTCTCCGTTCAGCGCAGCCCTGAATCCGACAATTTCAGCTTCTAAACAAAAACCGGCAACCTGAAGTCAGGTAAAAAGATCATGCCTTCGCTCAGCGCCGTCCTGAATCCGCCATCAAATTCTCAGGTAAAACTTTGTTCTGCCTACTCTGAAAAGGAGGGGGCTGACGGAGAACGGCTGAGATATGGCATATTTTCCTTAAATATTGAATCTGAAGCAGTAAAGCAGCAAAGATAGAACACGATGTGCAGCGGTTGATATAACAAAGAAAAGGCAAATTATTTGCGGTGATTGATGCAGCAAAGAACAAACATACCGTGTGTAGTCGTTTATGCAGCAAAGAACAAACATGGGAATTTAGTTTTGACTGTGCGTGGACTTGACCTCGAGGTTGCCGGTTTTTGTTTAGAAAGGAGGTTGGCGGATTCAGGACTGCGCCGGGCGGTGTGTGACGAGACGCTTTAGGCTCGGAACCAAGCGTGGGAACCGCGAAGCGGCGCAGGACTACGCCACGCGAAGAAGCTGCTGAAACAAACTCATCGACTGG
Source organism: uncultured Gammaproteobacteria bacterium (assembly GCA_963747655.1). Lineage (GTDB taxonomy): Bacteria > Pseudomonadota > Gammaproteobacteria > Enterobacterales > Enterobacteriaceae > Rouxiella. The sequence continues at coordinate 472,962 of CAVVFS010000004.1, forward strand.
TGTATTTATTGTCGCGAGAACAAAGCGGGGAGAATCCAAAGAGGGCTTCGCTATAAGCCCTCTTTGGCTGGTCTGGGCCAGCGCCCAGCGCGCAAAGCGTGTGCTTTCGACCTAAGAGCACTTGACCCAAAAGCAGGTCCCGGGCACCCGCCCAGCACGCAAAGCGCGTGACCTTGACCAAAAATTTTGAGATCTAAAGACCTAACTCTATGTCTCCTACCGGCATGCAACAGCACGGCAAAATATCGCCGTCCTGGATAAAGGCCAGCGGCTTTTGGGTATAAGCCACTTCACCTTTAACCAGACGCATACGGCAAGAGCCGCAATAACCCTCGCGGCACTGATATTCCACCACCAACTTATTCTGCTCGAAAATTTCCAGCAAATTATTATGCTCACCTTTGCAAACGAGCGCTTTGCCGTGGTCGTGCAGCGTGATGGTTTTCTGACTCATCAATTAGAACTCAAAATCGCTCAGGTCGTCAGCATTCATCTCTGAATCGATCTGACCTACCAGATAAGAGCTAACTTCAACTTCCTGCGGTGCAACCTGAACGTTATCAGACACTAACCATGCGTTGATCCATGGGATCGGGTTGGTGCGGGTCTTGAACGGTGCGTCCAGACCGACTGCCTGCATGCGGATGTTAGTGATGTATTCGATGTACTGGCAAAGAATGTCTTTGTTCAGACCGATCATCGAGCCGTCACGGAACAGATATTCTGCCCAGTCTTTTTCCTGCTCGGCGGCTAGCACGAAGAGGTCATAACACTCTTTTTCGCACTCTTTAGCGATCTCGGCCATTTCAGGATCGTCCACGCCGCTGCGCAGCAGATTCAGCGCGTGCTGAGTCCCGGTCAGGTGTAGAGCTTCATCACGAGCGATCATTTTGATGATCTTGGCGTTGCCTTCCATCAGTTCGCGCTCGGCGAAAGCAAAGGAACAGGCAAAGCTTACATAGAAGCGCACGGCTTCCAGCGCATTAACGCTCATCAGGCAGATATACAGCTTTTTCTTCAGTTCGTGCAAATCCACAATTACGGTCTTGCCGTTCACCTGATGCGTACCTTCACCCAACAGGTGATAGTAGCTGGTCATCTCGATCAGTGAATCGTAATAGCCAGAGATATCTTTCGCGCGTTTGAGGATCTCTTCGTTGGTCACGATATCATCAAAAACCAGGCCCGGATCGTTCACGATATTACGAATAATGTGCGTATAAGAACGGGAGTGAATGGTTTCTGAGAATGCCCAAGTCTCAACCCAGGTCTCAAGCTCTGGGATAGAAATCAGCGGCAGCAGAGCCACGTTAGGGCTACGGCCTTGAATCGAGTCCAGCAGCGTCTGATATTTCAGGTTGCTGAGGAAGATGTGTTTCTCATGCTCAGGCAGACCCTGAAAATCGATACGGTCGCGGGCAACGTCAATCTCTTCCGGGCGCCAGAAGAAAGACAGCTGCTTTTCGATCAGCTTTTCAAAAATTTCATATTTCTGCTGGTCGAAACGTGCAACGTTAACCGACTGGCCGAAGAACATCGGTTCCAGCAGCTGGTTATTTTTAGTTTGTGAAAAAGTGGTATATGCCATAACGTCCTCTAAAATCCGGAACCCTGAAATCTCAAGCCGCAGCCGCGCGTTTAAGCGGTCTACGGCCTGAGTTTATCGGGAACGGGTAAAGCAATTAAATCTTGCAGGCACCGCTTTCGCAGTCGTCTACTTCAGCCTTCATATCTTCCTGAACATCATCCGCGCCGTCGCGGGTGTTCTGGTAATACAACGTTTTTACGCCGTACTTGTAGGCAGTCAGCAAGTCTTTAAGCAGCTGTTTCATCGGCACTTTGCTGTTAGCAAAACGCGATGGGTCATAGTTGGTATTCGACGAAATTGCCTGGTCGATGAATTTCTGCATGATACCGACCAGATGCAGATAACCATCATTGTTAGGCATGTCCCACAGCAGTTCGTACTGCTCTTTCAGGCGCTCGTACTCAGGCACAACCTGACGCAAAATACCGTCTTTCGATGCCTTGATGCTGACGTGGCCGCGCGGTGGTTCAATCCCGTTAGTGGCGTTTGAAATCTGTGAAGACGTTTCAGACGGCATCAGCGCAGACAGCGTGGAGTTACGCAGACCATGTTCCTGGATGCTGGCGCGCAGCGTTTCCCAGTCATAATGCAGCGGCTCGTCGCACAGAGTATCGAGATCCTTTTTATAGGTATCGATAGGCAAGATGCCCTTGGAATAGGTGGTTTCTTTGAACCACGGGCAAGCACCTTGCTCGCGTGCCAGTTCGTTGGACGCTTTCAGCAGATAGTACTGAATCGCCTCGAATGCGCGGTGAGTCAGGCCATTGGCGCTGCCATCGCTGTAACGCACGCCGTTCTTCGCCAGATAATAAGCATAGTTGATTACGCCAATACCGAGAGTACGACGACCCATGGCACCGCGTTTGGCGGCCAGAATCGGGTAGTCCTGATAATCGAGCAGTGCATCAAGTGCGCGCACGGCCAGGGTCGCCAGCTCTTCCAGATCGTCAAGGCTGTCGATAGCACCAAGGTTAAAGGCAGACAGCGTACACAGGGCAATCTCGCCTTCTTCGTCGTTAATATCGTTCAACGGCTTGGTTGGCAGGGCGATTTCCAGACACAGGTTCGACTGACGCACCGGTGCAATAGCCGGATCAAACGGGCTATGCGTGTTGCAGTGATCAACGTGCTGAATATAGATACGGCCAGTTGAGGCGCGCTCTTGCATCATCAGAGAGAACAGTTCAACCGCTTTCACTTTCTGCTTGCGGATGCTGTCGTCCTGCTCGTATTTGGTGTACAGACGCTCGAACTCGTCCTGATCGGCAAAGAATGCATCATACAGGCCAGGCACGTCAGACGGGCTGAACAAGGTGATATCGCCGCCTTTAACCAGACGCTGATACATCAGTTTGTTGATCTGCACGCCGTAGTCCATATGACGAACGCGGTTGCCTTCAACGCCACGGTTATTTTTCAGAACCAGCAGGCTTTCAACTTCCAGATGCCACATTGGGTAGAACAGCGTTGCTGCACCGCCACGCACGCCGCCCTGAGAGCAGGATTTAACCGCAGTCTGGAAGTGTTTGTAGAAAGGAATACAGCCGGTATGGAAGGCTTCACCATCGCGGATTGGGCTACCCAGCGCACGAATGCGACCAGCGTTGATGCCAATACCTGCACGCTGTGAAACGTATTTAACAATCGCACTAGAAGTCGCGTTGATGGAATCCAGGCTATCGCCACATTCAATCAATACGCAAGAACTGAACTGACGCGTTGGGGTGCGCACGCCGGACATAATTGGCGTAGGCAGAGAAATTTTGAAGGTGGAAACGGCATCGTAGAAGCGCTTGATGTAGTCAAGACGCGTCTCGCGCGGATAACCAGAGAACAGGCACGCAGCCACCAGAATGTACAGGAACTGGGCGCTCTCGTAGATTTGGCCGCTAACGCGGTTCTGCACCAGATATTTGCCTTCGAGCTGTTTAACCGCAGCGTAGGAGAAACTCATGTCACGCCAGTGGTCAATAAAACTGTTCATCTGCTCGAACTCTTCAGAAGTGTAGTCTTCCAGCAGATGTTTGTCGTATTTACCCATCTCAACCATTTTAGAGACGTGGTCGAACAAGGCGGGTGGCTCGAACTGGCCGTAAGCTTTCTTACGCAGATGGAAAATAGCCAGGCGCGCAGCCAGATATTGGTAATCCGGAGCGTCTTTGGAAATCAGATCAGCGGCCGCTTTAATGATGGTTTCATGAATATCGGCGGTTTTAATCCCATCGTAAAACTGGATGTGGGAGCGCAATTCTACTTGAGAAACTGATACGTTTTGGAGACCTTCCGCTGCCCAGTCGATGACTCGGTGGATTTTATCAAGATCGATGCGTTCTTTACGGCCGTCACGCTTAGTAACAAGTAGGCTCTGATTCATTCGGGATTATACCTTTAAGGTTTATAAAGTTACTGATAACAACGCGCAAAAAGGCTTCGTCGAGCTAAATAGCTCTGACCAAACCTAGTGGGCTGCTCAGGATATAAACACTACATATTGTGGATTTGATATTTAATGACGACAAGATAGTGTTCAACCCACACTTTTGCAAGGGATGAAAAGGGCCAGTTTTGTGGATAAGTTGGGGAGAAAATCCGTGGTCATCTCCAGAGTGCCCGTAGCTGCTGGGCTTAAAGAACTGTCAATATCTGAGATAGGATTTTCTTATATTTTTGCAAAAGGTGATCGACTGCCGTTTTATTAAACGTTAGAAAAAAAGGCTATATTACTGCAGAAAACTATTCTAAAAAATCATGTAGGCACTGATGCTACGCCAACGCGCTAAAAACTAAGCTTTTATCTTAACTCCTGGCCGGGTAAATGCGGTTTAGTCCAAATTTACGGCGACCAGGAGGCGATAGAGGGGTTGACTAATGCTTAGCTTTCAGCAGATTCCTGCGATGTGGTATGCAGCATATAGTTAACGTCTACGTTTGGTCCCAGCTTGAAATGATCGCTAATCGGGTTGTAATGAAGGCCGATAATATTGCGCTCAAACAGCGGTGTGCGATCAATCCACGACAGCAGTTCCGAAGGCTTGATAAACTTCTTGATGTCGTGAGTCCCTTTAGGAACCATCTTCAATACATATTCTGCGCCAAACACCGCCATCAGCCAGGCTTTGTTATTGCGGTTGATAGTAGAGAAGAACACGTGACCACCGGGTTTCACCAGGCGTGCACAGGCTGCAACCACGGAAGCAGGGTCAGGAACGTGCTCCAGCATTTCCATGCAAGTGACGACATCATACTGCTGCGGATGGGCATCGGCGTGAGCCTCTACCGTTTCCTGCACGTACTTCACCGTGACACCGCTTTCCAGCGCGTGCAAACGAGCAACCTGTAGCGGCTCTGCGCCCATGTCCAGACCGGTAACTTTCGCGCCGGCAACCGCCATGCTTTCACTCAGAATGCCGCCGCCGCAACCGACGTCGAGCACATTCTTGTCGAACAGCCCGTTGGAACGCTCAAGAATATAGTTCAGGCGCAGCGGATTAATACGGTGCAGCGGTTTGAACTCGCCTTCCAGATCCCACCAGCGCGAGGCGACGGCCTCAAACTTGGCGATTTCAGACTGATCCACGTTTTGGTTATCAACGTGATGAGGAATGCTATTTTGTTGTTTGCTGTTCGATGTTGTTGTCATTGGGCTGATAAACTCCTTATGCCTTGTATAGCGGATTATACATATTCCCGTGGCCGAGAGTCAGTGCTTTGTCTTTTGCGCAATATTCATACAAAAGACGTTTGTCAAATGTGCAACTTGCGCAACAGATTGAAACAGGCCGAATAATAGTGCACATCGGGGTGCGGTTGTTTCCCACGAATCCCAGCTTTGTGGTATAGTTTTACACCTTTGCCTATCTAGGCAGCGGCCATGAATAATCAGTAGAGGGATAGCAGCTCCATGAGCGACCTTGCCAGAGAAATCACACCGATTAACATCGAAGAAGAGCTTAAAAACTCTTATTTGGATTATGCGATGTCCGTTATCGTCGGACGTGCGCTGCCAGATGTGCGCGATGGTTTGAAACCGGTGCACCGCCGCGTACTTTACGCAATGAATGTTCTGGGTAATGACTGGAACAAAGCCTATAAGAAATCGGCCCGTGTGGTCGGTGACGTTATCGGTAAATATCACCCTCACGGTGACACTGCGGTTTATGACACCATCGTTCGTATGGCTCAGCCTTTCTCCCTGCGCTATATGCTGGTAGACGGACAGGGCAACTTCGGTTCGGTAGACGGCGACTCCGCTGCTGCCATGCGTTATACCGAAATACGCATGTCAAAAATTGCCCACGAACTGTTGGCAGACCTTGAGAAAGAAACCGTCGATTTCGTGCCAAACTACGACGGCACAGAACAGATCCCTGCGGTAATGCCTACTCGTATCCCTAACCTGTTGGTTAACGGATCATCGGGTATCGCCGTAGGTATGGCCACCAACATTCCGCCACATAACCTGACCGAGGTTATCAACGGCTGTCTGGCTTATATCGAAGACGAAAACATCAGCATTGAAGGGCTGATGGAACACATTCCAGGCCCTGATTTCCCAACTGCCGCCATTATCAATGGTCGCCGTGGTATTGAAGAGGCTTATCGTACCGGTCGCGGTAAAATCTACATTCGTGCACGTGCCGAAGTAGAAGCTGACGCGAAAACCGGTCGCGAAACCATTATTGTTCACGAGATCCCTTATCAGGTGAACAAAGCTCGTCTGATCGAAAAGATCGCCGAGCTGGTTAAAGAAAAACGTCTGGAAGGTATCAGTGCACTGCGCGACGAGTCTGATAAAGACGGTATGCGCATTGTGATTGAAATCAAACGTGATGCCGTTGGCGAAGTGGTGCTGAATAACCTTTATTCACTCACTCAGCTGCAAACCTCGTTTGGTATCAACATGGTAGCTCTGCATCAGGGCCAGCCAAAGATTCTGGGCCTGAAAGAGATCCTGTCTGCGTTCGTGCGCCACCGCCGCGAAGTGGTGACTCGTCGTACCATTTTCGAACTGCGTAAAGCGCGTGACCGTGCACATATCCTCGAAGCGTTGGCGATTGCTCTGGCAAACATCGACCCTATCATCGAGCTTATCCGTGCTGCGCCAACGCCTGCTGAAGCGAAAGCTGGCCTGATTGCCCGTTCATGGGATCTGGGTAATGTCTCTGCGATGCTAGCCAGCGCGGGTGATGATGCCGCGCGTCCTGAGTGGCTCGAAAAGCAGTTTGGTATTCACGACGGTAAATACTTCCTGACTGAACAGCAGGCTCAGGCGATTCTGGATCTGCGCTTGCAGAAACTGACCGGCCTTGAGCATGAAAAACTGCTGGATGAATATAAAGAGCTGCTGACTCAAATCGCAGAACTTATCTTCATTCTCGAAAACCCGGATCGCCTGATGGAAGTTATCCGCGAAGAGCTTGAAGCCATTCGCGATCAGTATAACGATCCTCGCCGTACCGAGATTACTGCTAACACTTCCGACATCAACATCGAAGACCTGATCAACCAGGAAGACGTTGTGGTTACACTGTCGCATCAGGGTTACGTCAAGTACCAGCCTCTGACTGACTATGAAGCGCAGCGTCGTGGTGGTAAGGGCAAGTCGGCAGCACGTATTAAAGAAGAAGACTTTATCGATCGCCTGTTGGTTGCCAACACGCACGACACCATTCTGATGTTCTCCAGCCGTGGACGTCTGTATTGGATGAAAGTCTACCAGCTGCCGGAAGCGAGTCGTGGTGCCCGTGGGCGTCCGATTATCAACCTGTTGCCGCTGGAGCCGAACGAGCGTATTACCGCTATCTTGCCGGTTCGTGAATACGAAGAAGGGCGTCACGTCTTCATGGCGACCGCCAGCGGTACCGTTAAGAAAACTGCACTGACCGATTTCAGCCGTCCTCGCAGCGCTGGCATCATCGCCATCAACCTCAACGAGGGTGATGAGCTGATTGGTGTTGACCTGACCGACGGTAAAGATGAAGTCATGCTGTTCTCAGCGGCCGGTAAAGTTGTACGTTTCTCTGAACAGGCAGTTCGTTCAATGGGCCGTACAGCGACCGGTGTTCGCGGTATTCGTCTGGGCGAAACCGACAGCGTGGTGTCGTTGATTATTCCTCGCGGCGACGGTGCAATTCTGACCGTGACCGAGAACGGCTTCGGTAAGCGTACCGAGTCCAGCGAATATCCAACCAAATCACGTGCAACTCAGGGCGTTATCTCCATCAAGGTGAGCGAACGTAACGGACCGGTTGTTGGTGCTATCCAGGTGGATGATGCCGACCAGATCATGATGATCACCGATGCCGGTACGCTGGTGCGCACGCGCGTTTCCGAAGTGAGCAAGGTTGGCCGTAACACCCAGGGTGTGACGCTTATCCGAACCGCTGAAGACGAGCACGTTGTTGGCTTGCAACGCGTTGCAGAACCAGTTGAAGATGAAGAGCTTGACGGCGTAGCAACGGTTGAAGGTGAACTCGAAGCCGCGCAGGAAAGTGAAGCACCTGAAGATATCGACGCAGAAGACGATGAGCAACCGTCAGAAGACGAGTAAAATCAACGTCGTGCAATACCGATAGATTTAAAGCCGCAGGAAGGCAGCACAAGCATTTGTGGCTTTAAAGATATGAGCAGGAAGGGCATAATATGGACAACATATTGTGCCCTTCTTATTTTTACGTAATAGCTATGGTAGCCGCTTGAAGTATTTAACTTCGTTCCGAACAACATTACGAATTTCCCGTTACCTGTTCAGGGTATTGGCTATTATGCTGTGGTCGCTTGGCGCATTGCTGACGACTTTCTATGTACTGAATATCTTCCACAACAAAGAATCCGAGATCCGCGAAGAGGACAACCTTAACTATAATCAGGCTCAGACTTATATAAAAAATACTGCCGAGATTGTAGGTAACGTCCGCTCAATGGCTGAAAAACATCTCAGCGACTCATCAAGCGGTCTGGATATTATTAACGGCGTACTGAGCACTAAAAACGTCGATCCGACTTATCATGCGCTGTTCCCCGAGTCAGACTGTTCCACATTAACTGACGGCAATCGCAATGCCTTGACCTCTCTGGGCAATACTATCCACTACTGGAAAGACAACTTTTCTGATGATTATTCGCTACGGCGGATATTCTATATCGGCGGCGATAACCTTTGCCTGGTCGATTTCGGCGTTACCGACAATATCCCCTCAATACAGCGCGATAGCGTGATTAAGTCGCTGCATGACAGACTGGTAAAATACCGTAGCGGCAAGAATCAGGACAAACAAAAAAGCCAGTACTGGGTACAATCCGGTAATAGTAAAGATCAGGGCAATCTGTTTGTACTGACGCCAATTTATGTCGGCAACAAGCTCGAGGCAGTCATGGGGATTCAGCAGACCCTGCGTCTTGAAGATTTGACGGCTTCAAATACCTCTCATGCCGGCGTCACGCTGCTTGGCGCTGATAATATGCCGCAGCTGAATTTCTTTGATGGTGATCCTTCTACCTCACTTCTCGATGATTATCCTGCCAGCCAGAGCTTTTTTGGCTACATGAATGGCTATAACGATCTGGTTTATAAGCGACCACTGCCGCCAGCAGGGATGAGTGTGGTCTACTCACTGCCGTTTAAAACCGTGATTGAACGTTTTAGAATTCTTATCTTCGATGCGGTATTGCTCAACGTTTTCTGTGCGCTAGTGCTGTTTGTGCTGGCGTGGCTGTTTGAGCGCAAGATGTTCCTGCCCGCGGAAGAGAACGCCTTCCGTCTGGAAGAACATGAGCAGTTCAACCACAAAATTGTGGCCTCTGCACCGGTCGGGATTTCAATTCTGCGTATCAGCGATGGCGTAAATATCCTGAGTAACGAGCTGGCCCACAATTACATCAGCATGCTGACCCACGAAGACCGCCAACGTATTACGCGGATAATCTGCGATCAGCAAACACGCTTCGTTGATATTATTACTCGCGACAATAACAACATTCAGCTCAGTTTCGTGCACTCTCGCTATCGTAACGAGGATGTGGCGATCTGCGTGCTGATTGACGTCAGTTCGCGAGTGAAAATGGAAGAGTCTTTGCAGGAGATGGCCAACGCCGCCGAGCAGGCGAGCCAGTCGAAATCGATGTTCCTGGCGACGGTGAGCCACGAGTTGCGCACGCCTCTGTACGGCATTATCGGCAACCTCGACTTGCTGCAAACTCAGGGGCTACCGCAGGGCGTTGATCGCCTGGTCACTGCGATGAATAACTCTTCGGCGCTGCTGTTAAAAATCATCAGTGATATCCTCGACTTCTCAAAAATCGAGTCAGAGCAGCTTAAAATAGAGCCTCAAGAGTTCTCCTGTCGTGAGGTCATTACCCATATTGCCGGTAACTATTTACCGCTGGTGGTGAAAAAACATCTTGGGCTTTACTGCTTTATCGAGCATAACGTGCCGGAAATTTTTGTCGGCGATCCGGTGCGTTTACAGCAGGTACTTTCTAACATTCTCAATAACGCGATCAAATTTACCGATACTGGCTGCATTGTGCTGCATGCGCGCACCTGCGGGAATTATCTGGAATTTATGATCCGCGATACTGGCGTGGGGATCCCAACCAAAGAGATCACCCGACTGTTCGATCCCTTCTTCCAGGTCGGCAGTGGCGTGCAGCGACATTTCCAGGGAACCGGCCTCGGTCTGGCCATCTGTGAAAAGTTGATTAACTTGATGGATGGCGATATTTCGGTGGATTCGGAGCCAGGTCTGGGCAGTGCCTTTACCGTGCGTTTGCCTATCTACGGTGAGTCGCATCCGGCGCCTGCGGCTTCTCCGCTTTGGAAGGGCAAGCGTTTGTGGGTCGATATCCGCAATAGCCAACTTGAAAGCTATTTGATGCAGCTGCTGCATCATCACGGCGCGGATGTTCAGCGCTGGAAACCGGAAGACGAAAGTCAGGCTGAGGACGTATTAATCAGCGATAAACCGACGATTCATCGCGGCCTGCTCTGCGCGCAAATCGAGTTTTCGATTGATCATATAGGTCCGCCACAGGAGAGTAGCCCAGGTTATTGGGTACACAGCACCTCGACTCCGCTGGAAATTACCCTGCTGCTGAACCGCATTTATCATCTGAAAACGGTCAGCGAAAACAGTCTGGCATTGCCAGAAGTGGTGGAAGCACAGGATAACGGCGATATTCTGCTGCTGGTGGTTGATGACCACCCAATAAATCGCCGGTTACTGGCCGATCAGTTGGGTTCAATGGGTTATATCGTGGTTACCGCCAATGACGGGCTTGATGCACTCGATGCCATGAAAGTGCACCCTGTTGATATCGTGCTCAGCGACGTGAATATGCCAAATCTCGACGGCTATGGTTTAACCCAACGCCTGCGTGAACTGAATTATACTCTGCCGGTGATAGGCGTAACGGCGAATGCGCTGGCCGAACAGAAGCAGCTTTGTCTGGAGGCGGGAATGGATAACTGTCTTTCTAAACCCGTCACGCTGGAACAGCTACGAAAAACGCTGGGATTCTATAGTCAGCAGGTGCGACGTAAACGATCTGCCAATGCGGCTGCCAAGGTTTAGCAGGGCACGGTTAACGCTATTTAAGACGGGTTACATACATTAAAAAAGGCACAACCGAGGTTGTGCCTTTTTACTTTTTTTCTAAGCTAACTCTTTTCTTCTTAAGCCAATAACTCTTGATTCTTAAGTCAATAACCCTTTATTCCTAACCCAACAACTCTGAATAACGAGTCAGCATCATAAACCGAGAAAATTAGTCCCGGTCTACCGGCGTCGAGCTGACGGAAGAGAGATAGTTGAGCAGGGCGATATCATTTTCAACGCCCAGTTTCATCATGGCTGATTTCTTCTGGCTGCTGATGGTTTTGATACTGCGGTTAAGCTTGCGGGCAATCTCAGTCACCAGGAAGCCTTCCGCAAACAGGCGCAATACTTCACTTTCTTTTGGTGACAGACGCTTGTCGCCGTAACCATTAGCACTGATTTTTTCCAGCAGTTTGGCAACGCTGTCAGGGGTAAACTTCTTGCCCTTCTGTAACGCGGCCAGAGCTTTCGGCAGGTCAGTTGGCGCGCCCTGTTTTAGCACGATCCCTTCGATATCCAGATCCAGCACAGAGCTGAGGATAGCCGGGTTGTTGTTCATGGTCAGAACAATAATCGACAGCTGTGGGTAGTGGCGCTTGATATATTTAATCAGCGTAATGCCATCACCGTATTTATCGCCTGGCATAGACAGGTCGGTAATCAGCACGTGTGCATCAAGCTTGCTGAGATTATTGATAAGCGCGGTTGAGTCTTCGAACTCACCGACTACGTTAACCCACTCAATTTGTTCCAGGGACTTACGGATCCCGAATAAGACGATAGGATGATCGTCGGCAATAATTACGTTCATATTGTTCATGTGATTAGCTACCTTGCTGCAGCAGTCTGGAGACAAAAGAATCAATCTGATTAATATTGTCTGAGATCATCAACACTTCACCTTCGGCGAGATGCTGTTCTAATTTTTCACACAACTGCTTACCTGGTGTCAGGTTAAGCATGGCGAACACTCCCTTGAGCCGATGTGCGGTCTGGGAAAGCGATGTAAAATCACGACGTTGATTTTCATTATACAGTTTCTCTAAATCTTCCGGTACTGTATCGACGAAAAGTGGGTAATAGTCGCTGGCGAGCAGCTGTTTTACATAGGCGTCGATTTCGTCTTCGCCGGTACCGGAATCTGAATAACTGTTAGCTGAATTCTCAATGCTGTTCGGATCGGCGAAGGTAACATTCTGCTCCGCCTCTTCCAGCAATTGTTGTTCAATCAACAGTAAGGTCGCATCAATCAGAGCACTGCCAATATTGTAATTGACGCGAATATAGCTTTTTTCCAGTTTCTGAAAACCGAGTTCATCGCTGGTAAGCAACAGCGTATAGCTGTCACTGTTTTGTGGATTATCAGTCAGCAGAACGTCGTATGTCCGCGTCGGCTGCCGTTCATCGGCCACGATGCAAATCGCGCCGTAGGCACTCATCACTCGGGTAACAATTCCGCGCACTTCATCCGCAGTGATATCCAGCAACACGGTAACGTCATCCAGCAAGCCTTCATCGGCGGCCTCTGCTTCGGTATCTACCGCCTCAAGAGTTTGCTTGATTCGCACTGTATAACGAGTTCCGATATCAATTTTACTGCGGATCTCCAGCTGCCCGCCCAATTTTTTGCACAGCTGATTACACAGATAGAAGGTCAGTCCCGAGCCGTGATTAAAGCGGTCTACCAGCGTCTGGCTCAGGAATGGATAGTTAAGATTACTCAACTCTTCTTTCGATAAGCCACTGCCGGTGTCGGTAATGTGGAAAATCAGCTGATCCGGATGGTCGGGATCCTGCTCGCTGGTTAGCGTCACTTTGCCAAGCGAGGTGGCAACAATCGAGTAGTCAAGCAGCAGCGAAAGGATCTTTTTCACCGCTGAGGCATCGCCAATATAATGATTTAACGGGCTTATCTCGAAATGATTCAGCAGCACCAGGCCTTTCTGGTTAATTTTCGGTAATGCCTCAAGCAGCAGCTCGTCGGTGAGCGTAGCAAGGGAATAACGTTGTGCGGTCGGTTGCCAGTCCTGAGTCTCGAGACGGGTGAGCAGGGTGATATTATCGACCAGTGTCAGCGTGTCTTTTGAGTCAGTGAGCAGCGTTTGCTCAAGCTTGTAACGCTCGTCTGGATTGCCTGTAGTGCTGAGTTTCTCAACCAGACTGTGTAATTCGATTAAAGGCTGATGCAGCTCGATTCCCAGATTATGCAGCATCAGTTTACGCGCCTGTAGATTTCTTTCGTGCTCGCGGCGCGCCTGTTGCAGCGTCTTGTTAACCATCGCCTCTTTGTCCTGATCGTGCATCAGGAACAGGTAAGTATCCGGTGCTATCTGACTGCGTACCATTCTGATTTCATAGACTTCATTATTTACCGTCGCCTGAATCATCCCATGATGTTCTTCGGCCATATTGGCAATTTTGTCCAGACTCAGATGGGGCAGAAGCTGCTCGGCAATCTTGTTGCTAACTACCACGCTATGGCTGCTAAAGTTATAAACCAGCAGACCCACAGACAGGTTGGAAATAATCTCGTGATTCAGCGCCTGCTGGGTGTGCAGATGATGGGCCAGATTTTCGCTAGGGCGAATAAACTTGTGGCGAATGAGATAAATACCGGCCATCGCCATGCCCAACAGGATCAGATTTACCAGAATCAGCCAGAAATTGTTGTGCATCAAATCGACGATCAGAGCAATTACCGGGATGCGATAAGTCAGGTTTAGCGGAGAGTTACTCAGCGGTGCCGTCAAATAAACTGACCAGCTGTGAAGCGCAATAGTGCTGCCAGCATTCGGATCCTGCGGTGCATCGCCCTCATTAACCGTGTCATTATTACTGGTCAGCTGGAAGTTATCCCGCGCCATGCTTGTCGGAACCATGTCGCTCATAGGCAGATCAAAGGCTATCACCGTTGCCAGATTGCCCGGATTATTAAAGGTCGTACGCAGCGAGAAGAAGTAATCGCTTGAGTTGTGCGGTTTGCGCAGGTTGGAGTAGCTTTCACGCTCGTCCAGGGTATTGGCCTGCTGGAGCATTTCTGCACGACGAGCCTGTAATCCGGCGTAGAAATAGTTCTCTTTTAATCGCGAATCTTGCTGCTGCAAAGGCTGCGTGGTGACCATCATCAGGCTGTTGTCTTGCCCGTTGAGGTAATAAAGGGTGTAAGGCTGAGTTTTAGCTCCCCATTGGTCATCGAGGAAGTTGGAAATCTTCAGCGTTAAGTCCAGCGTGGCAGCATCGTGGGTGCCGTAAATCACCGCATCCGTTTTTTTATGCGGCTTATTAATGAAGAACATGTCCTGACGCAGTTTAACTTCTTGCACATTAGGAGGAATTTGCGCCAGCGGCTGGCCGGTATAATTGTCGTAGATCTGATAGGTCAGATAACGATAATGATCGATGCGTTTTTGCAGACGATCGGCGGTATATTGCACCGTATGTAGCCGGTCATTCAGATAGGCATGAGTATAGTTATAGCCATACAGACCAAGGCCGATTGCCAATAGCAAAATGAAGACCCAAAAAGATCGCGTAATGTTGGTCGAATTCAGCGATAAATATTTACTTGGCATGGTGTTGAAGCTTTTCCTTGATTAGCGCGTCACGGCGCGGGCGCTGGCGGTAACCAGCAGCATCAGCGCGGCGACGAAACTTAATGCAATCGACAAACTAAATATTTGGGCAATAAAACCTACCAGCGCCGGACCGGCCAAAATCCCGGCATAGCCGAGCGTAGTGACCGAGGCAATAGCCAAATTGGCTGGCATGGTTTTTTGATTACCGGCGGCGCTAAACATAATCGGTACCAGATTTGATGCGCCAAAACCGACCATAACAAAACCCACTGCCACAGCATAGAGACTATCGATGCAGACGGAAAGCAATAGCCCGGCGCAGGAGATAAGACTGCCAAAAAACAGCACTTTGCGGCGGCCAAAATAGTTGACGACTTTATCACCTGAAAGGCGGCCAATGGTCATCGCCAGGGCAAACAGGGTATAACCCATCCCCGCATGATGCGGACTGACTGCGCGCTCAGTGGTTAAAAACAGTGCGCTCCAGTCAAGCATTGCGCCCTCGGTCATAAACATCACGAAGCACAGCAGCCCAAGAAAAATCACCCAGCCTCGCGGCAGCACCAGCATTGGGTCACCCTGCTTGTTTCGGGTGTCCTGCCAAAGATGTTTACTCACGGCGAACAGCGAAATCAGCACCAGCGCAATCACGACCAGGCTGGCGGTCAAAGGAATAAAGTTTAATGAAAGCAGGCCGCTAACGGCCAGTGCACCGAGAATGCAGCCGATACTGAAAAAACCATGAAAGCCCGACATCATCGCGCGGCCGCTGGCCTTTTCAACCACAACCGCATGCACGTTCATCGCGACGTCAACCATGCCCATTGCCACGCCAAACAATAATAGTGCCAGCGCCATGCCGAAAGAGGTATTCATCAACGTAAGCAGGGGAAGATCGATGCAGATCAGCACCAGAGCCAGAATGATCACCGCTTTGCAGCCGAATTTGCCGGTCAGCATACCGGTGAGAGGCATTGAGAGGGTCGAACCCGCACCAATGCACAGCAACAGCAAGCCAAGCGTGCCATCGCTGATATCAAGCCGCGCCTTAACGAATGGCACCAGCGGCGCCCAGGCCGACATGGCGAATCCAGAAAGCAGAAAGATAACACGCGTGGACATCTGCTGAGCTCGGCCAGGCCTGGCTTCTGCTCTGGGGGAGGCGATAGTCGATTCGGCTGGCATGTTGTCGTCAATCCTTTGTTATAGTTCTAGAAAATCCATTCGTGGATATAACGAATATTTGTCGATAAACGGCTATTTTTCAATAAAAAAAGCCAGTTTTTGGTAAAACTGGCCGCATATTCTAACAGATAGCCCTAAAGAGTGTTATTTCCTGTCGTCCTAATCTACCGGCTGTGACAGTGCCTCTTCATCAGGCAAAGTAGGAGCAGTGCTTTGGCGATACGGCGCAGTAAAATCTGCTCCATCAACTTTACGTTTATCCTGCCACAGGCTCATGCGCGCGCGCAGCGAACCTTCGAGCTGCATCAAGGCATGACGAGCCACGTCGGATTCAGGATTGAGTTCCAGAACAAAGTTCATCAGCTGCCAGGCGATATATTTATTCTTTTTCGTGCCAATACCTTGCATGTAAGCCATGCCCAGCGTATAGGCTGCTTCAAAACGTTCGCTATGATTAACCTGAGCCAAAATTGCCGGTAAATCGACTTCTACAGCCTGGCGTTTGTCTTCATCCGATCCTAAATCGAGTGCGCAACTTGCCCGCCAGTAATCCGCAGAAGGGTGACCGGCGTCACTGGCACGCTGATACCACTGCATCGCTTGCAGGTAATTAACCTCGCCACCCAGGCCTTCGCGCAGGGCATTCGCGCTGCTAAACATCGCCGGCAGCAGGCCCGAACGCGCCGCGCTAAGCACACAGTCCAGCGCGTTGTTGTCATTGTGCAGAGCTTCGGGAACGTCCTGATGCCAGGCGTTGCGATAAAAGAAGAACAGTTCATAGCTGTGGAGGGCGCTACCGCGACGTGCCATCTCCGTCATCAGGAAATGTGTAGCGTCGAGATCGTCATTAATCGCCATGTCATGAGCCAGTACTAACAAGTCTTTACTGACTGACTCGATAGACTGCTGTTGCTTCATCAGTGCCCAGGAGCGGTCCATTAATCCGCTGCTTAACGAAGGATCGCAAGGCAGACCATATAGTCCGTAATGCACTGCTGCTGCAGCAAAGGCAGTCAGCATCGGGTCATCGGCACGATTTATTGCGCGAATAAGCAGCGATGTCAGGACTGAAAGCCCCTGTTGTTGCTCATTGGCCAGCACGGCGCGTGAAATAAACAGCGCGGCGAATTTACCGGGCATGGCATCGTGTGAGACAGCAAACAAATCGGCATAAACCTGTAATCCCGCGCTGTCATCATCTTGCCAGTAGGCGATGCAGGTTCCGGCCAGATTGAGCAGCGCGATACGCGTTGAAGGTTCCAGCGGTTGCGCCAACAGGGCAGTTAGTCGCTGCTGGAGCTGTTCGGCGCGAGGAGATTCACGGTCGGCAATTTCTCCTGCCAGGGCATCGAGCAAGGCGTTGGCACGAAACTGATTGCGTTCATCATCGCTAAATTCCGCACACAGCGGGCCTTCAATAATACGACTCTGCTGTTCTTCGCCACCGCCCCAATAAGTTGAATGGAACAGCAAATAAGACTCCATGCTGCCCACGTCGCTGTGGCGCACTGACATCGCCATGCGCAGCCAGTAATCCAGCGCATCTTCCTGGTCGCGGCGGGTCTGTTGCAGCGCAGCAGGGAGTTGTTGTGGCCAGTGGGTCGCCGGAGATATGCCCAGCTCATAGAGATACGCCGCGCCCTGATGCCAGACCGGGCTGTCCTGGATATTAAACTGTTCGTGCAAAGGTTTTGGAGCCTGACCGGCAAATAGCGCACGCAGCCAGTAGGGTTCACCGAATCCGCCAGCAAGATTCATCATATGACGAAAGGCATGGGTTGGACGCGGGTGGCAAGTAATCGCATTAAGGAAAGACAGCACGGCGAAGTCACAGCATAGCTGCGCGCCCAACCATTGAGAATCTTCAACTTCTTGCTCTGGCCCATTGCTGCGGCGAATAACCCAGGCGTGATCGTGCCAAAACATCCCCATCAGACAATGGACGTGATAGCTGGTCGGACACTGCTGCGCCCAGTTGCTTAAAATCTCAAGCCGCTGTTGTGGACTTTCATCTTTAGAAAACAGAGTGTCGGGATGCATGATTAAACCATAAGCATTATCCGCTTCAGTCTGGTTTTGCCAACCGCGCATTTGTGACAACAGCCACTCGTCAAGTTTCAAAAAACGGCGGGTTGCCAGGAGCATTTGTGCCTTGGCGATGTTGTCTTGCTTATCCGGTTGTTGCATGCGATTCCTTGTGACCTTCGATAGTCGAAATATGCCAGTGTAGCGACCCTTATAGCTTACTACAGCGGGATTGGTCTTATAGTAACGGAATATGCGACGACCTTCTTGGATAACTGACAATAGAAAGAGGGAAAAAACGTTGGGAAGACAAACATCTTATTAAGGGGAAGCAATAGCAATAATGCCCTTACTTATATTGTGTTAAGCCAGCCACGCTGAACTAGAACGACATTTTTTATTTAAGCAATGAGCAGTGACTATTAGCAAGATTTTATAAGCAAGACTTCCTAAATAGTCAGACTGGAAAGCCAAAAATATATTTTAAAACCTGAGAGACAGTAAGCTTAATTCTGTCATAAAAACTTTACTCAAAAAATTAGTTAATTGAGGAGAGGATACTGATTTAAAGATAGCAGAATTGTAGAGTAGGTGTAATTGTTAATAATAACCCGGGTGAACTACCGCACAAAAGGCAAAAAAAACCGGCCATAAGGCCGGCTGTTGTGTCCAAAAACAGGGGATAATGAAAGTAATAAATAACAAATAATGATGATAGCGCGGAAGATTATAGTTGATAGTCAAAATTTCCATTTATCACTTAGTGCGTTTTTTATGGTTATTATAGTATTGATTTATAAGAATAATTTTTATTTTTAGCAATAAATGCCCTGTTTTTTGTATTTATACTGCCTGAAAAAATCACCAAATATACAATTATTGTTACATATACTTGCCTATATGAAACACTATCACTAATTCAGTATCATTTTCTTTCTGGATTAATATATATAAATCCTGAGAATAGGCCTGCCTGTCGAGCAAAACAATTTGTTAACATTCGTAAAACCTATAAACCACTGTCAATAGCTCGACACCCATCATAATGAGGATAGATAAATGAAAGCTCGCGTTCTTTCAATCGTGATCCCTGCGCTATTATTCGCAGGCGCGACAAATGCAGCAGAAATCTACAATAAAGACGGAAATATATTAGATCTGAATGGTAAGGTTGATGCTGAACATTATTTCTCAAAAAATGATGGTGTCGATGGCGACCAATCTTATTTGCGTTTTGGTTTCGATGGTCAAACCAAGATTAGCGATCAGCTTACCGGTTACGGTCAGTGGGAATATCAGGCTGCTCTAAACTCTCCTGAAGAAGCAGGGACTGCTAACAGCTATACTCGTGTCGGTTTTGCGGGTCTGAAATTTGGCGATTGGGGTTCACTGGACTACGGCCGTAACTACGGCGTATTGTATGATATCGGCGCATGGACTGACGTTCTGCCTGAGTTCGGTGGTGACACTTATACCCCTGATAACTTTATGGAACAACGCGGTAATGACCTGCTTACTTACCGTGCTAACGACTTCTTTGGCATGATTAAAAACTTGAATATTGCTCTGCAATATCAGGGCAAAAATGATGATCCAGGCGGCGAGTCTTCGGGGCGTTCTGCTCAGGCTTCTAATGGCGACGGCTACGGCATGTCAGCAACTTATGACCTGGGTAACGGCATCAGCGCAGCGGGAGCTTACACCAGCTCTAACCGTACTACTGACCAGAATGAACTGGACTATGGCCGCGCAAACCGAGCTAAAGCAGGAAGCCTGGGTCTGAAATATGACGCTAACAACGTTTATCTGGCAGCCATGGTTACACGTACCAAGAACCTGACCCGCATTGGTGATGATTCTGACGATCTTGACGGTTTCGCCAAAAAAGCGACTAACTTTGAAGCGGTTGCACAGTATCAGTTTGATACCGGCCTGCGCCCATCACTGGCATACCTGCAATCACGCGGTAAAGGCATTAATAGTGATGTGGCCGGCGGTACTAACTACGGTAGCCAGAATATCGAGAAATATATCGATATCGGTACCTATTACTACTTCAACAAAAACATGTCTACCTTCATCGATTACAAGCTTAACTTGATGAAAAGCAATGATTTCACAGACGCTACTGGCACCAACACCAAAGATGTTGTGGCTGTAGGCCTGATTTATCAGTTCTAAGTATTACTATTAAAGATACCAATATCAGGGGTATTGAAAGAGGAAACGCAGCTTATGGCTGCGTTTTTTTTAATTTAAAACTTTAAAGTGAGGCCACAATGACTGATAACAGCAGCCCTAATGTGAAAAAGCCGCTTCCACCTTTTACGCGTGAAAGCGCTGTGGAAAAAGTGCGACTGGCGGAAGATGCCTGGAACAGCCGTGACCCGCACAGGGTCAGCCAGGTTTATTCTGCCGATACCCGTTGGCGCAACCGCAGTGAGTTTGTTAATGGGCAGCTCAATGTGGTGGGTTTTTTGCAGCGAAAATGGGCAAAAGAGCTGGATTATCGACTGATCAAAGAGCTTTGGGCCTTTGATGGCGAGCGTATCGCGGTACGTTTCGCTTATGAATGGCACGACGACTCAGGCAACTGGTTCCGCAGTTTCGGTAATGAAAACTGGGCATTCAACGATCAGGGGTTAATGTACGAACGTTATGCCTGCATCAACGATTTGCCGATCAAGGAGTCTGAGCGCAAATTCCATTGGCCGCTGGGGCGTAGACCCGACGATCATCCGGGTCTTAGCGAGTTAGGTTTTTAATCAGGCAGATTTTTGATGGATCATATGCAGCGGTGGTGCAACATCCAGTTTGATATCAGGATTTTGTCGGAACTCGTGAGGCGTAATATTAAAACGCTTACGGAACATGTAGGTAAAGTGCGACTGCGAGCCAAACCCAAAATCCATCGCGATATCAAAAATCGATGAATCACTGCTGCTCAATTGGTACACCGCGCTTGCCAGACGGCGTTCGCGAATGTATTTGCCCAGTGAAATGCCTGTCGACTCTTTGAAGAGTTTTTGCATATGCCAAAGCGAGTAGCCAGAGTATTCTGCCAACTCCTCAAGATGGATCACTCTTCCCAAATGGCCTTCAATCCATTTGCTGAGTGCGCAAACGACAGTAAGGTGAATATCTTGTGCCATAGCCTGTCAGTGATTAGTTTCGATAAGCTTGATTATACACAAACTCAGGGCCGGCGGTTAACGAAGCAGTATCCAGTGGATAATGCGAGCGATAACATCGTCCAGAACCACAATGCCAACAAGGATTGCAATCACCATCCAAATAAAACGTTTACCGGTGGGCAAAATAACGTCTCCTGTTCCTTGTGGCTTTATTTTGCGAACCCCAGCTCTATTGAGCGCCTTTCTCTTTGAGCTTCACAGCCTTGCTCGGGGAAACAACCGTCGTCGGAGGCGTTTCAGGTACCAGAGCATCCGGCGGAATGTTCATATGATTCAACACTTGGCCCATGATTTCACCAAATATTGGACCCGCAACCGAACCCCCGAAGTGTTTGCCTGAATGTGGATTGTTGACCATTACCACTAAAGCTACGCGCGGATTACTTGCTGGCGCTACGCCTGCCGTGTAGTTGATATAACCGCCGTCATATTTACCGTTAGGACCCATTTTCTCTGCGGTACCGGTTTTTATCGCCAGTCGATAACCTGGCACGGCGGCACTCAATCCAGAACCGCCAGGCAAGGCATCACTTTCCATCATATGTACCACGGTTTGAACGAGGTTTTTGTCCATTACCCGCGTACCCAGTACCGGAGGTGTCACTTTAGTAATTGAAAGAGGACGATAAATACCAAAAGAACCGATAGTGGCATATTCGCGGGCAATTTGTAGCGGTGTTACGCGAAGGCCATAGCCAAAAGCAAAAGTCGCGCGTTCGATATCAGCCCAGCGATCGCGATGCAGTGGGAAGTAGCCGCCACTTTCACCGCCAATGCCCAGATCGGTAGGTTTGCCCAATCCAAATGCACGATACTGATCGACTAGCACTTGTGCAGGCATGGCCAGGGCAATATGTGATACCCCGATGTCACTGGATTTTTGCAGAACGCCAGTAATAGTCAGTGCCGATTCATGGCCTACGTCGCGGATTAAATGGCCATTAACCGTATAAGGGCGGGTGTCGAGAACCGTATCCGGTCTGATAATGTTATGCGCCAGTCCGGCCATTACCACCAGTGGCTTAACGGTCGAACCAGGTTCAAAACTGTCGCTTATTGCCACGTTACGCATGTCTTTAGCGTCTGTGCCGGCATAATTGTTAGGGTTAAAGGAAGGGTAGGACGCCATTCCTAATATTTCACCGGTATTAACATCCACCATTACCGCAGCGCCTGAGTCTGCCTGGTTTAGCATCACGCCTTTACGCAGCGCGGCATAAACCGTGTACTGAATATAGCTGTCAATACTCAGGTTAACTGTCGGTGGCTGCTGTGGCGGTACGTCTTTCAAAATACCGATGATATTGCCCTGGCCGTCCTGGCGATACTCACGCATGCCGGACTTGCCTTCCAGCAAAGAGTTAAAGCCCAGCTCGATACCGGTTAATCCTTCATTATCAGTACCTACCACGCCAACCAGGTTAGAGGCAGCTTCGCTCATTGGATAATAACGGCTGTCGTCATGCTGGAGGATAACGCCGCCAAGATGAAGTTCACCAATATCGTTGGCAATACCTTGTTCTACTTTTCGACCAAGGAACACGAAGCGGCGTTTAGGATCACTGGTAATAGTTTGCTGTAACTGCGAAAGCGGCATGCCAAGGGCTGAGGCCAGATACTGCCATTTTGGACTGTTTAAATCGCTGTGCAGCTGCTCGATACGGAAAGGGTCGGCGATAATATCTTTAGAGGCCACGCTTAATGCCAGCGGATGACCGTTCCTGTCGACAATTGTGCCGCGATCGGCAGGGATAATTTGGGTGCGCAGTGAGCGCTGATCGGCCTGTCGTTCAAGCATTGGCCGATTTAACAGTTGCAGATAGCCGACTCGACCAAGCAGCAACGCCATACATAAGACGATCCCCAGGCAAATCAACGCAAAACGTTTGGAATAAAAATGAGGTTGGGCGCTGTTTTTCTTCGGATTTGGCATCGATTACTTCGCAAAGTCGTTAAAATATTTTATCTTCTTTGGCTATCTTATAATAAGCCATCGCAGTGACATGTTTATTTTAGTTGCGCTTTGTAAGTAAATAAGAACAGATTACTCGTGAGACAGCCATTCGTCGGCTTCATCAAACATCTCTTCAAGCATTTGATTCAGTTGTGACTTTTCCTGCTTACTTGCACCGTGAGTACTGAGAGCGTTGGCCTGCATGGCTTTTACTTTGATTTCAGCATCTGGAAACATCCGGTGAACCCGCTTGGTTAACTCAACGGTAATCTTTTCACCGGCATCAGGAATAGCCGCCACGTTTCTTTTGTCATAACTCAATTCAACCCGCATAGCCGCTCTCTATCGTTTCTCTGTCGTTTAAGACACCTTAAGCAGAAGGCGCCATATCAATAGAATTGAAAATTCCACCCACTGTTATTGGGCTGGATAAATATACAGTTAAACAGGCAAGGGGCCAAGCGATTATTGCTATAAAGTCATGCATCGTGACGTTTAAGGATCAAGGCTTGTGCTGCTTTTTAATCAAGAGCTGTCATATTTGTTGATAAAGAGCTGTGCTATTTGTTGATCAAGAGTCGTGACGTTTGCTGAAAAGCATAATCAGCCGCCACAGGCCGATGACCATAAAGCCGAGCACTGCGCCATACACGCCAAGCTGGGTGACAGTTCCTGCTAGCCCGAGCTGAGAAGGCATTTCGCCAGACAAGGTGCCGTCAGGAAGTTGATGCTGTACGGGAAATGCCAGGAAATAGATGAAAGAGACACTGCCAATCCCCAGCAGGAAACTGCATAGCAACCAATAAGCTTTCTTCATTCCCCTGGCCCGCACGGCAATGCTGGCCGCTGTTCCGAACAGGACAACAATGAATATAATCACCAGGATAAGCATCAAGACATCTTGTTTCATGAACTCTCTTTCCTCTTGAGTCAGTCACTGGCAGCATCATTGCCTAAAAGAATATTAATCTCCAGCTTACTGCAAGGCAATCGTTAAACAAGAAAACTCTTATTGTTACATAAGCTTAATCAGAATAGGGTAGAGCTACAATGACGAAAAGGAGAGCACCATGGGATTTTGGAGAATACTGTTTACCATTCTTATTCCACCGCTGGGTGTACTCATCGGCAAAGGTTTTGGATGGGCGTTTATCATTAATATCATTCTGACACTTTGCGGCTACTTCCCGGGATTAATCCACGGCTTTTGGGTTCAGACCAAAAAGTCATAAAAATAAGCCCCGATACCTTTATTGCGGTATCGGGGCTTTTTCTTTATTTCAAATTTACCGCGTTTTAAATTTACCGCGTTTCAAATTAACTGCGTTTTAAATCAACCCGCAAATCGCTGATAAAAACCTTAGCTGATTAATTAATAGATTTTTTTGATAAACGCGAGCAGATCATTATTCAACTGATCTTGATGGGTTGCAGCAAAGCCGTGTGGGCCATTTTCATAGGTTATCAGCTGAGCGTTTGGAATGATTTTGGCTGACTGTTGACCGGTAATTTCAAAAGGAACAATCTGGTCAGCGGTGCCATGAATAATCAGGGCTGGTACGTCGACTTTGGCTAAATCACCTCGAAAATCAGTGGTCTGGAAAGCCGTTACGCAATCAATAGTGCCTTTCAAGGATGCCAGAAGGGCAATATTCAACGTTTGCGTTAATACGCCTTCAGAAGGGGTCTGCCCTTTATTCACTCCATAGAATGGCGTTGAAAAGTCGCTGATGAACTGCGCGCGATCTTTACGTAACCCGTCTCTGATGCCATCAAATACAGCGTCTTCAACGCCGTCAGGATGATCGGCGGTTTTCCCAAAAATAGGGGTAACTGCGCCGAGCAAGACTAATGCGCTAATCCGTTCTGTGCCGTAATTGCCGATATAACGTGAGACATCGCCGCCGCCCATCGAGAAGCCAACCAGTGTGATATCGTGTAGATCAAGATGCTCAATCAAGCCATTGATGTCAGAGGCGAAAGTGTCGTAATCATAGCCAGTCCAGGGTTGATCCGAACGGCCAAAACCTCGACGGTCGAAGGCGATAGCGCGATAACCGCGTTCTGCCAGGAAATTCAGCTGACTGTCCCACATATCAGCATCAAGCGGCCAGCCGTGGCTAAACAGAATCGGTTTACCTGTGCCCCAATCTTTATAGTAAATGCTGGTACCGTCTTGCGTTTTAAATGTGCTCATGAGGTTCCCTTATTTATCAACTGGTAGATTCGTTAATCAATGCATTTGCTGTCTGGCAATAACACTAACTCACGGAATTGAATAAAGATAAGGCAAGTTTTTGGACAACTTGTTGAACAAATTTGTCAAAAGCCGCCGCATCGTTGAGGCATCATAAATCCCAGAGATGAAATTATAGACAGGCCGTGAAAGGTTGAGAGAGTTCTTTCGATGATTTTTAGCATCAGGTAGCCACTTTACTCTAACCAACATTCAGCACCTTATCTGAAATTTTCAGCGGTTATCATAAAAAGCCTTTTATTCAAATTAGAGTAGATTTAATGATTGATTTTTGTGAAATTAATTACGTTTCCGTCTTTGGCATAATGCATTTTATTATATAGGGGATGACGATGCGGTGGACTTTAAAAGCGGGTGTCGGTGTTGGGCAGCCTAATTATCGGGATGATGTGATAAAAGTTCAGAAATTGCTCAATCGAACGACAGGTGATAGCCATAAAGATCATCTTAAAGAGGATGGCCATTTTGGCCCTAAAACTCAGGCACGTATTATCGAGTTTCAGAAAGAGTTTCTGCATTTTAAAAATGCTGACGCTATCGTAAGTCTTCAGGGGCCAACCCTAAAGAGTCTTACTCCTTCCTCTGCGCAACATAACGGTTCTCATACTGCTTCTGGCCATTCAGCGAATGCGATTATTCCCAACAGTGCGGCTGCTCACTTACTCGCAAAACAGGCATCTACCCATGTTAAAGGAAACAAATTAGCATGGATTAACAGGGTTCTTCCCGCAGCAAGAAATGTAAAAGCTCGTTGGGGTGTGCCTATTGCCGTTACCATTGCTCAGGGGGCGCTGGAATCAACTTGGGGAACCCATGCACCGGGAAATATGTATTTTGGTATCAAGGGTCACCACTCTAAGGGCAAGACAGTGAATGTGGCAACTCATGAGAATTATGGAAAGGGATTAGTGCAAATTCATGACGCTTTTCGTTCATATGATACTCTTGAAGAGGCCGCTGATGATTATGGTAGGTTCTTGGTAAACAATGATAATTACAAGGCAGCATTTGCATTCCGCAATGATCCGGTGAGATTTATCCAAGAGGTTGCTAAGGGTGGCTATGCAACGGGTACGGGTTATGCAGATACTGTTGTAAAAATTATTCAACAAAATGGCTTGCAGGATTATGACGACGTTCATTAGATATCCTCTGGCGAGAATATTTTAATTTTAACGGATTAGAGAAATTTCATCATAAAATGAATACGACATTATCTTACAGGTGCATCATTCTGACTCTGCTTACTTTAACCGCTACACCGGTATTAGCAGCAAATAATCATCAAAACAATGTTATCTCTCAGGTCAGAAAAACTGTTGAGCAAGAGAAACTTGTCTCGTCTCCGGCATGTACGGATTATCTCTTTCAGGCGAATGCGGAACAGGGGATGGATTTAGTCTATGTCATGCAAAAGCACGGTGGCCATTGCGGTGGTGATCCCCAAACTCATCCTCGATTATTCAACGTGTATGTTGATCAAAAAACTCATCAAATGCTCAGTGATGTAAAAGATCCTGCGGATGGTACATTGTCTTTATTATCCCCACCGTAACTTCATCTCGAAATCATGCTCTCACTCTTGACCAAGGTGAGGGCTTTTAATTAGCATTTATCAATCCTTGAGTGTGTAATAACGTATTATTTATCAATTTGATAGTGGCGTATGAATTATTAAATTTAGAATTTAACGACGAGTGGCCTGAACCTTTGTTGCCCGCGAAGGCATAATCCTCACCACACCGTGTTTCAACAAACACTCTTTATCTTTCTGTATTCCCCCCTCTACTTTACAATAACTCTGCGTGACTTATCGTAAAGTGAATATTCCCGCCAATAAATAATTTTCCAAATTCGACAAAAAAACCATTCAGGCTCATTAAGTGCCAGCATTTTATACAGGTGGTCTATGCCGAGATATTAAATATTAATTGTTCTTTTCAAGGTTTAAAATTTGAAAAATTTCAGAATAATCCTCCTTATTATTCTGCAAGGAAATTAGTCACAATCGGCTTGAAGTTGATGATTGTTTAGAGGTTTTAATTCTCATTTATCGCTTGTCGACGGTCATTTTATAAAATAAATCTTTATATTTCTGGTGAGCTGCTGGATCTGGTTTTCTGATTGATTTTAAAAGAAATTATAATAATTTAACTTTTCTTAAAAATATACCTGACTGGCGGAGTAGGTAATTTATTCCTATTATTATCTTTCTGCCTTAATTTTAAGCCTAAATACGGGGCTTGGTTTTATTCGAGATATTCTTTATTTCAATCGGGATGTTTATGTCTTTACTCGCTAAAAGCGATGTCAGTGATAATCGCGAACTTACACAGACATTTGTCTTGTTTTTAGTCTCGATCGCCGGTCTCACCGATGCCGCTTTTTATTTACACAGTAAAGATCTTCTCGGTGTTTATGTCACTGGGGATACATCTAAGCTGGCGCAATTTTTACAAAAAGGCGATCTGCAAAAAGTATTCCCGCTAGTAGGTTTAATCATTGCCTTTTTAGCCAGCACTACCATTGCAGCCTGGCTGGGAAATCGACTGGGCAAGCATCGGGCATCACTGTTGCTGCTCATTGTCGCCTTGCTCATTTTTGCAGCCTGGCCTGCCACCGAACCTGAGTATATCTATAGCTCGGTGCTATTGCTGGTGATAGCGATGGGCACTCTCAATCAGGTATGCGGCCAGGAGCCGGGCATCACTTTTATTACCGGTACGCTAGTCAAGCTAGGGCGAGCTTTGGCCGGAGGAGATTTCCGTCAGAGCCTGCCATTGGCGCTACGTTGGTTTATCTGGTTTACGGCGGCGCTGGCCGGAGCGTGGATTGATCACCTGACTGCGCAATATATCTTATTAATCATCGCGTTGTGGACGATAGTGCTGGCGTTGGCAAGCGTCGTTTTTCGCAAAACCATTCAATGCAAATCAAATTAATGACAGATCACCTGTTTAGCTAACGACATGGAGGAAATATGTCAGATAAGCCACATACAAGATTTTCTAACAAAGGGCCGGGAACCTCAACAGGAGCGAAATTACCCGCAGCTGCCGAGAATATTGCTCCCCGGCCTATCGATGTCGGCAGTGTAGATAATGGAAGCGTCACCTTCGAAAACTGGAAAGGTGCAGCGGATCGTCCAGAGCCTGAGCCGCCAGCCATCTTGCCTCCCGAAAAACGCCTGGGTATCGCGGTGGTTGGATTAGGGCGGTTGACACTCAATCAGATTCTGCCTGCATTCCGTCAAAGTTTGCATGCCAGACCGGTAGCATTGGTTTCAGGGTATGCAGAAAAGGCGCATATCGTTGCCAAACAATATGGCATTAAAGAGTCTTCTGTTTACAGCTACGACGAGATTGCAAGGCTGGCTGATAACAAAGAAGTTGATGCTGTTTACATTGTGACGCCAAACGGCAGGCATCGAGATCACGTTTTAGCTGCCGCTAAGGCGGGAAAGCACGTCTTATGCGAAAAACCGATGGCCAACAACTCTGCCGAGGCGCGGGAAATGATCCAGGCCTGCAAACAGGTAGGGGTCAAGCTGATGATTGCCTATCGCTGTCAGTACGAATTGTTTAACGTTGAGGCTGCACGACTGACTCAGTCTGGTGAGTTGGGTCGCCCTCGAATCATTCACGCGACAAATACTCAGGTTCAGGGGCCAGGAGATCAATGGCGTATGAGTGCTGCGCTGGCCGGAGGTGGTGCGTTGCCAGATATTGGTCTGTATTGCCTTAACGGAGTGCGTACCATGCTAGGTGAGGAGCCGGTAGAGGTTTATGCACAGATAATTAATCCAGAGGGCGATCAGCGCTATCAGGAAGTTGAGGAAACAGTCTCCTTTACGCTGCGTTTCCCGTCTGGAGTGATTGCTAACTGTGTGACCAGCTATGGAGCGCATGAATGCAAGGACATGGAAATTCGGCTAGAGAAGGGTTGGGTATCGCTGGAAAATGCCTTTGCCTATCAGGGTCAACGCCTGTATGTCGCGCAACGGCACGGCGAGGGAGAGCAGGTTAATGAAATTCGTCTTTCAGCCAAAAGTCAGTTCACGCTGGAAATAGACCATTTCGCCGATAGTGTGCTAAAAAACAAGGAATTTAATACTCCAGGAGAGGAGGGATTGCAGGATCATCTGCTGATGGAGGCGATTTATAAATCGGCCCGTGAAGGCGTTCCGGTTAAAATTGAGCATACCTCAACCCATTCTCCGGTTGCGGCCAGCAGTCGATAAAAATTAATTCTGCAATAAATCCGTCATCTGGCAGTGCTAGCGTTAAGCGCAAATAGACTAATCTTCTGATTAAAAGGGAAAGTTATGAAAATTCGCTTAACGCTGGTTGCTGCTGCACTGATGCTCGCGCAGCAGGCTCAGGCTGTCTCTTTGTCACAGGCTGCGGCGATTGCTGATAGCACTTCTTTTGCCTCAACGAGTCAGCCGTATGATGTGCTTCAGGCCCAAGAGTTACAGGCCGAAATCAATAGCCTCAAAGGTGGCGAAGCGGTCTTGCAACGTGCCCAGCTGGATAAGGCAAAGCAATCCTCTACTCTGGCAGACACGGCTTGGCTAAAGGCCAGTGGTTATGATTTTCAAACCAAGGTTAATCAGCAGGCGGGTATTGAGCTGCTTTCCAGTTTTAGCACTTTGTCAGCATCGATTTTGCAAGACAGTTTGCAGAGCGTGACCGATATAAACCGCGATGCTGTCCATGGCACCCAGCAAAAAGCCGTAGCGGACGCGGAAGGGCAAAACTATCTTTATTTCCTGGCGGATGCATTGGGGCCTCGTCTCGGCAAAGCTTTCCTGACCGCTTATGACAAGGGTGAAATCGGCAAGGCTGCGGCACTGATCAAAGCTAGCGAAGTTAGCACGAGTGCAGCGAAAAAACATTTCAACTATTCTCGCCCGTTCCTTATCAAGGGTAATGCCATTCATCTGGTCGCCGATGAAACCATTGTTAAAGACAACCAGCCTTACAGCGCAGACGAAGGTTCTTTCCCAAGCGGTCATACAAATACTGGTTTTACGGATTCCATTTTGTTGGCACAAATGCTGCCAGAGCGCTATGACGCACTGGTAGAGCGCGGCGCACGCTATGGATATTCGCGTATCGTACTGGGTGTGCATTATCCATTAGATATCATTGGCTCAAGAATGGTCGCCCAACGCAATGTGGCAAATTATCTCAACGATCCGCACTATCAGGTGCTATTCAAAGAGGCGACAGAGCAATTGCGCGCCGCGCTTGAAAAAGAGTGTGGAACCTCTCTCGCCGAGTGTGCAAAAACGGCAGGTAAGGACGACCCTTATCGTGCAGCGGATATGAAACAATTTTATCAATTTAACATGACCTACAATCTGCCAAAATTGGCGGGCAAATCTTCGCCGCTGGTGGTTCCTCAGGGAGCAGAGGTGTTATTGCAAACGGCATTGCCTGACCTTACTGCAGAACAGCGTCGTCAATTAATGTTAAAAACTGCTCTGCCGGCTGGCTATCCGCTATCTGGTTCAACGCCAGAACAGGCTTTCTGGCAACGACTCGATCTACCAGCAGCCTATGCTTTGGCTAAAACTGGTAAGGTTGACTAAGCTAAATCTCAGTAACACTCCTCCGATCAGTAAAATATTTTACCCTTAAAGTTGTACAGTAAGAGGATTGTTGTATAAGTTTAAGGACTGGCGTTAAGCTACACGTAACGAATGGTGCATTGCGCCGCCTCTGAAAGTGTTACGGAATTTCACTTTCAGAGGTTTTTTTTTATCCTGCCTATGTGCCTGGTCTTAAAGACTTACGGATTTGCGTGCTCTGCGCGAACCGGCTCACTCTCCTTAAAGCTTTATTTGCATTCCCGATCCTAATTACTGGATGTTTTTCTCTGTTCCAACCTATCTCCCACTAAAGGAATAGCAAAAATGGAAAACCCGACTCTGTTGCAATTTTTTCACTGGTATTACCCTGATGGCGGCAAACTCTGGTCTGAGGTAGCTGAGAAAGCGGAATGGCTGGCCTCTCTGGGTATCACGATGGTTTGGCTGCCTCCCGCCAGCAAAGGAGAGTCGGGGGGATATTCTGTGGGTTATGACACCTACGATCTTTTCGACTTGGGAGAGTTCGATCAGAAAGGCAGTATTGCCACTAAATATGGCGATAAAGCTCAGTTAATCAATGCAGTAGAAACGCTGCGCTCTCATAATGTTGGCGTGTTACTCGACGTAGTCCTCAATCATAAGATGGGGGCAGATGAAAAAGAGTTGGTCAAAGTTAATCGTGTATCGGAGCAAAACCGTGAGGAGATAGAGGACGAGATCATTGAAGCTGAGGCATGGACTCGTTTTACTTTTGGCGGACGGCAGGGAAAGTATTCAGAATTTGTATGGGACTTTCACTGTTTTAGCGGCGTTGACCATATCGAGAACCCTGATGAATCGGGTGTTTTCAAAATTGTGAACGATTACACCGCTGATGGCTGGAATGTCGAAGTTGACGATGAGTTTGGTAACTTTGACTATCTTATGGGCGCCAATATCGATTTCCGTAATAATGCCGTCAGGGAAGAGCTTAAATATTGGGCCAAATGGGTCATGGAACAGGTGCCCTGTACCGGTTTTCGTTTGGATGCGGTTAAACATATTCCGGCCTGGTTCTATAAAGAGTGGATTGACAGCATTCAAGACGCCGCGGAGCAGCCGATGTATATCGTGGCTGAATACTGGTCATTTGAGACAGACAAGCTGCAACAGTACATTCATCAGGTTGAAGGCAAAACAATGCTTTTTGATGCGCCTTTGCTGCTGAATTTCCATCACGCCTCGCTAAACGGCAAAGATTTTGATTTACGCACTTTGTTTGATGGATCACTAGTGCAAGCTGATCCATGGCATGCGGTGACCATTGTTGCCAACCACGATACCCAACCGCTGCAATCACTGGAAATCCCTGTCGAGCCGTGGTTTAAACCGCTAGCCTACGCGCTGATACTTTTGCGTGAGCAGGGGGTTCCTGCCGTATTTTACCCTGATCTCTTTGGCGCAAATTATGAAGACAGCGGTGATGACGGCAATACGCATCAGATTGAGCTAAGCAAAGTTAATGAGCTAGAAAGCCTGATATCGGCTCGCCAGAATTATGCCTGGGGCATACAGACTGATTACTTCGATGATCCTAACTGCATTGCCTTCGTGCGCAGCGGCACGGCTGAAAAACCGGGCTGTGTAGTGGTGTTATCAAACCACGAACAGGGTGCCAAACAGATTATTCTCGGCGATAACTTTGCAAACAGCCAATGGCAAGACATCACGGGTAATCAAGATTCGGCAGTAAACTGCAACGATGAGGGAGCAGGGGAGTTCACCTGTAACGCCGGCAGCGTCAGCGTATGGGTCAAACAATAAGTGTATGAGCCAAACAATAAACGTATAGATAAAAAAGTAAGTGTGTTGGAAAAACGATAATAGATGTACTGATTCGTCACTAGCTCTGTTAATACCCCGGAGCTAGTGACGCCGTTTTCAGGCAGCGGCGCTTTTTGCCTCACAGGCCAGCTGACCTACCCAGAGGCTAGCTATCCACTCGACACCTTTGGCGGTAAAACGTGCCTGAGTGAAAGCATGCTGATTCTCACCTACGCCTGCCCGCAACGTAAAATACCCTGCATGAAAGTAATGCTGATGTGCAGTGAGCACACCGTTGGCGCGATACATAATATTACGCTCAAGCAAAAA
This sequence comes from uncultured Gammaproteobacteria bacterium, assembly GCA_963747655.1. GTDB lineage: Bacteria > Pseudomonadota > Gammaproteobacteria > Enterobacterales > Enterobacteriaceae > Rouxiella. The sequence goes on from CAVVFS010000004.1 coordinate 506,065, forward strand.
CTGGCGGAAATCCTGCTCTTTGACTTTGAGCATCTTGCAAAGCTGACGAAAGCCCATTGATTCCTGAACTTGAATAAAGCTATCAAAAAACTCGGCCTTTGGAGCCGTAAGCGCAAGTTTATGTTCTGCAGCCTGACGTTGTTCAAACTGCTCAGCCCATGCACGAGCTGCCACCGCTGGATTAGTAAAGTCAGGCAGGTGGACTAACTTCTCTCTGTCTTGCCAGCTGTCCAGTGCCTGCGCCGTAAAACCGGGAGAAAGACGCGCTATTGCCAGTAAGGAGTCACGCTTGTTGAGGCAAAACTCCTGACGCATTTCTCCTTCGTACTCATAAAGACTCACCGCGAGAGGCTGCGAAAGGCGTTGAGACGTCTCCAGATTTTTAATGAAACGTTTAACTTCACCGTGGGTGACGCCCGTCATTTGAGCTATTTCGCGACTACTCATCATCACCAATGGATTCAGTGAATTCAGGTTGTTTGTAGGAATCATCATAGGTTTACCCCCTAATCCAGAAATAGCGTCATTTGCGAGCTGTAGAAATATTATACAAACAACTGGTTTAATATCCAGTACTTTTTTTAGGCGTTTGCATAATGGATTGGAGTAACGATGCCGGTTTCATAGGGAATGAGCTTGAGTTTAGTCTGAAAAACAAAGCCAACAATGCTCGACTTATAGGCAATTTATCGTGATAAAGGCTTTCTTTCAGCAATAATTGCTTAGTTTGCCCGAGCCGTAAACTTGTCCCGACCCTGATCGAAATGTTAAAATAAAGAGGCATCCAGCTCATAAGAATGGAGGATGGCTTTTGTGTAATGATAAAGCTGTTAATCCGGACGAAATTCACGCGGTCATAGGATCCGTTGTGTCGTCGCTGCTTGACGCCGGAAGGCCTGTACATATGCATGAAATTACGGCCCAGCTAAAGCGGCAAGCCGAAGAGGCTTCTGATAAATCACTAAAAATAATCTGTTTGCGCGCCATGCGCCTGATTGCAGATAAAATGAACTAATTGCCGGGGGGCTCGACCCAATGTCACTAAAATTAAAAATGTTACTAAAATCCCAATAAAAAGACCGCCTCATTGGCGGCCTTTAAATTTCATCAGACGAAACGCACGGAAGCTAAACTTCGGGATCGTCCGGGGTCAAACTAACAACCAACTCAAGGGTTTTACGCAAGACGTCTTGAGGTACTGCGGCACTGGTATATTCCATCTGGGCAATCAGATACAGAATAATCGCCTTCTTGGTGATTGCGCCTTGTTCTGCAGCGATGTTTCGGATCACCGCACCTAATAGTTCGGTTTCACTTGCATACAAGTCGCCCGCACTCGCGAAGTATTCCAAAATTTCACTTTCATCTGACAGCTGCTGCATATGCCGCGTCCTCTCCAGGCAAAATGACCCGTTTAAAGTTAGGTATTTGAATTAAAAAAATATCTTAATGTTTCTTCTTGTCGTCAGACGGCCCTTCAGAAGAAAAAATATGACCAACATTGTCACTGCCCCGAACTTTGAATGTCGTACGTTGGCGGGTTGCAGTTGCACTGTTGCGCACTTCAATAATGGCAAGTTCACAGGCACGCTTTTTTGACTCATTGTTTTCTTCAGCTGCCAAAGATTGCAGCTGTGAAATAAGCGCGGCTGTAGATACTGGGCCTCCGCCATGCAGCATGGCAAGAACGGCTTTACCCATCATGATATCAATTAATTTTTCGTCGTCGTTTCTGTTCATATCAGCTTCTCGGAATTCAGTTGCCTGTCCGGCAGGCCGGAATAGGCGGATATCAGGCCCTGTGTTTAATCAGCGCGGGCCGTACCCGCTAGAGATAATACTCTTTTGGGTAAAGTCTGTCCGTTTAGGCTTAATACGTCAGAGTGTAAAACGTGTGCGATACTAAGAGAAGATGCTGTATTTGAAAATTTAAAAAAAATTTATAACATCAGCACTTCTCATGCATCACGTTCAAGCACTAAACGAATAAGCTCCTGATAATGCTTCTCTTCCTCTGCACTACCGGCAATTTCGATACGGCGCAGTAATTTGGAACATAATGCTTTGCGATTGAGGTTTTTACCTGCTCGCAGTATCTCGACAACAATTTGACCCATGGTCTCATCCTGCTTAAGAACAGGGACATTGTTGAAGTACTGGGCGTCGCTAATCTGTGGTTTACCGTATTCGTCCTGACGCATAAGTTATCCTTAGGCTAAGGTCTGATTAAAAAATGAACGGCTATGATAAAAAGAAGTTATACAGCTTTGTCATTCTTGTACAGTTATTTTAATTTCCAAAAAGTTTATTTTTGTGCAAAAAGTGCTAAAAATATTTTGAACGTTTCAGAAATTAATGACAAAACGGAAGAAGGTGCATAGAAAGCCAAGGCTTACTGTGTTGCAAGAGATAGTTGTATTGAATTATAGAAGTATTTTACTGTAATGCTGTGTTGTATAACTTTGCTGTAATAAATTGTTGTAACACTATAAGGAGGTAAAACTGACCGCGTTTGCGGCCAGTACAGTCTTATCGCCAAAACCTTTTCAGGTTATTCCTTTATGGCGCGTAATGACTCGAATCGAATGGCGCTTTCGGAAATGTTAGCGGCATCACCCATCAGGGCGGAGTCCAGCCAGCCGGCTCTTTCAGGTGAAAGACTTCCAAGGCTAAGGAAACCTCGCAGCCAACGGCATACTTCATGCATCAGCAGCAGTCTTCCTTCATCGATTTCATTTTCGGCCATCGTTTTCAACTTTTTTAGCAACGTACTGACTGTCACTTCTTCCCTGTTGAAGATAAGGTTCATTGCCGCCTCGCCTATCAGAGCATTGCCCTTTGCTTCATCAGAAATAAACACTTGTACCTCCCGGCTAATTTTTAACGCCAAATAGAACACCTAATCACACAATAAAAGTGTGACACTGACTTATATCTTAGTACGCCTTGGGCAAAACGAAAACTCTAAGGGCAATAACTCAATAAACTTTGCGGCGATAATGCGTCAACGTGTGCTGGTAAAGCGGTCTAATGAGCATTTTTAGCTAACGATGGGATATCGCGACAGGCATAAAACATATCTGCCGTATGAGTAAGATGCCGAGGATGTAGCGACCGATATGAGGCTTAAATGATGTTGAATATCTTACCCCGCTGAAAGAAAGCCGGGGTGAGTTAATTGAGCAGCGATTTACAGTTCTGGTTCGGGCCAGGCAACCGCAGGGATCCCGTTAAGTCGAGGTTCGGCAAACAGCGCACCCTGAAAATTCAGAATACCTGCTGCTTCAAGCCACATCCATTCTTCTGGCTTCTCGATACCCGCAGCGATCACCGATATTTCAAGTGAGGAACAACATTTGATGATGGCTTGAATGATCGCCTGTTTCGGACCATTTTTGTGTACATCGCTGATAATGTTGCGGTCAATAATGATTTTATCTGGCTGGAATCGGGTCAATAAAAGCAGACCTGCCGATCCGGCACCAAAATCATCAATCGCCAGGCTCATGCCCGAAGCCTTGAGCTTTCTAATAGCTGAGGCAAATTCCTCGACACGAGTAATCACCTCGGTTTCAGTGACCGCAACGACGACCTGTTCAGGAACCAGACCGTTTGCTTTGATTTGCTGCAACAGCAGGTCGACAGCATCAGGCACCATCACCAATGACATCGGCCACAATTTTATGGAAAGTGTTTTTCCACCAATCCCCAACTTATTGGCGAGGGTAAACGCCAACTGTTTCGAGTCGATATCCGCCTGATAAATCTTTTCCGGCGATAGGCGAGAAAAATAATTTTCCGCTGAGCCATTTTCTGGGCCACGAAGTTTGGCATCAATCGAGACGATTTCGCGGGTTAGCGGGTCAACAATGGGCTGGAATGCAAAACTGTAATCTTCCATGCCAGGCAGGTGTGACTCGATAGCCGTTTGTGGACTTTCATTGACAATAAATGACCAACTGTCGGTTGGCGGGATCTCAAGGTAGTTTTCCTGTTCTCTGGCCTCAACGAAAGTACAGAGGAACTGAAGCGCTCTGTCATCGTAGGTGAGTTTATATTTCGAGGTGCCTTTTTTCAGCACGGCCTCAAGAACAGTATCTTCATCATGTTTTCTGAGATCGAACAGTTCCATCCCAACGTTACCGAAACGCCGCGACGGTGCATAATCACGCATCAGTTCGACCAGATTGTTATGCCTGTTATCCTCACAGATATGATTGTAAATTTTGACAATCGCTTCTTCAGGGCCTTCGAGCAACTGGAAAAAGTGGCTTCCATTGAAAAGCAGAATGCCGGTAACACCAAATAACTGATTTTTGGCGTTGGCGTCAGCGACTAAACCTTCCAGGCTTTCTATCGAAACGTTATCGCAGAGATGGCTGCGATAAATGATTGTTGACAACATGTAGGATTCCACATTTTACGATTAACTTTGGGCGTATCGAATTGGGCATATTAGAAAAACAGATATGACTTTATTACCAATGCGACGACGTTATCATTTCTATTAATGATAGTCACTTACGCAGAGGAAGAGGGGCGTCGAAGATAAACTATTTTTTGAATCACCACTGCCATAAAAATCAGCAATGCCGCCAGTGGTAGCAGCCATCTCGAAGCACCTGGTCCGAAAAGCCTATCCGTTAAAAGTAAGCCCATCACTAAAGGCCCGATAGCCTGAAAAGCAGAAAAATAGGTAGAGCTATACCCTGCGACAGAATGTGCATAATTATTGTCTTGCACTGAGTCGATCATTTTGATGCGCGTGCCAATTCTGATTAGGTTTAAAGAAAATCCGATAAAAAAACAGGCGGCTAAACTAATGGGTTTTATCTCAACTAAACAGAAAATCGTATCGCTGATAACCAGTATTACAGAGCAAATTAGAAATGAAATTTTTCCCTGTTTCAACAATGCGGCACTGAAAGCGCCAAGTCCTGAAACCCCGGCTGCGATACCAAACTGTTGACTGCTCCAGTGATTTAAACTTTGAAAGAAAATTGGCGTTAAAATATTGAAAGCAGCTATATGTAAACCTATGAGGCCATTAACCAAGAATAATTGAATCTGGTAGGTGGAGGCTTTAAAAGGTAAGGAGTCAGGGGTAGATAATTTATGAGCATCCAGTTTTGTATTTTGCATATCGCTATTATTTAAAAAAAACAATGCCAAAAGGCTTAATGTAATATCAAAGATACTGATAAAAAATAGCGTTAAGGCAAGTGAGTATCGTGCCGAGAGTAAGCCACTTATCAGCGATCCTGCGAATGCTCCTGTTTGCATTACGGTTTGCATCAGCCTTGAGGCATTACCGGAGGCGATTGACTTATTGATGACAAGTTGCGTATTTCGTGCCTCGAAGGCGCTCAGGGTAGATAAGCTTAGTATTCCATATAAAATGATTAATAAAGTTAATCCAGAATAGCTTTCAGCAAAATGGCTTTGGGATAAAGAAATTATTGAGGCATAAATAATTATTCTAAATAAAAATAATTGCTTCATATTAAGGTGAAGCAGGTTTGCTTTTGGGAAGATCTTTTTAATAACATAGGGAACAATAATACTAGTCGACAGAATGACGCCTAAAAACCAGGAAGATGAGGTGAGTTTATAAGTATTCCAGATTAGGCCAACTAAGACGACAATATCACTCACATAAACCAGAGCCAATAATCCATAAATCTCATTAGTTTTGGTGCATTGCTTTTATCTGTAATCACATCAAACCCTGTAATGGCCATGAATTTTAATTCATTTATATCACCTATTTATTCGTATGGGTATAAGCGTTTACCACAATAATATCGAGCGATAGTGTGTTATGGGCGAGTAGTGTTGTGGGTGAATTGAGATTGAATCCAGATTGAAAAAGTTAGAGAACAGGGAAAGCAAATATCAGCTTTCCCTGTTTTAAGTGTTAAACCACTAGTTTTTAAACCAGTGAACCTGGATTTTTAACGTAGCGTTCAATTATCGCGCGAGCAGTGCGAATAGTCAGCGCACCGATGCTGACTGTTGGGTTATAGCCGCCATTGTTTGGGAAAGATGAAGCACCTGAAACAAACAGGTTGTGCGCATCCCAATGCTGCTGATAGCGGTTAAGTACTGAGGTTTTAGGATCCAGACCCATTACGGCACCGCCCATGGTGTGGGAGCTGTCAAATGGGCGATAAGGTGAATAGTGGTCGTCTGCAAAATTCACCGCCTGAATGTTTTTACCCCCAACGGCTTCGGCTATCTGGCGACAGCGATCGCGAATGTACGCCCCGGAGCGGCGATCGTTAAGATTATAGTCATAAGTCATGCGCAATAACGGCTGACCGTGACGATCTTTATAAGTCGGATCAAGGTCGAGGAACTGATCGCGATGCGAGTAACTAGTGCCTTGTCCCTGCACCATCGCCCAGTTTTGATAACCTTCCTGGAAGTCTTTTTTCCAGCTTGAGCCCCATTGACGATGCCCTTTCGGAATCTGATCAGAAAGGCTGATAGGAAGTCCGGTGTTGGAAAGCGCCTGAATACCCGCGCCGCCAATAAAGCCCAAACCTGTGTGGTCAAAATTATCGCCATTGAAATCATCAATCTGCGTGGCTAACGCGCCGGTATTCATAAACGGATTGAAGAATTCATTTTCAAGATTCAGAAACGCATAGGAAAGTGTCTGGAAATTAAATGCGCGGCCCAAGGTACCTTCACCGGTTTTTGGGTCATACATTTTTCCGAATTTAGACAGCATCAGCAGTCGCACGTTATCCAGCTGGTAAGCCGTTATGACCACGATATCTGCCGGCTGGAATCCGTAGTTACCATCAGAATCAATGAAGGTCGCTCCGGATGCGGTTTTTCCATCCGGACTTTTTTCGATTCTTAATACTTCACATTCGGTGAGCATAGTGAAGTTCTTACGCTGCATCAATGCAGGCATTACGCAGGCATTAGGTGAAGATTTTGACCAGTTTCCGCAGCCGTAAAGCTGGCAATAGCCGCAATAAGTGCAGGGGCCAAGCTCGATATCCAGGGCATTTTTATAAGATGCACCGACAGTACCTGCTGGCACAGGGAAGGGGTGATAACCCATTTGGGTCGTTTTGTCGGCGAAAATATCATTCCAGCGAGAACGAACCAAAGAAGGTGTTGGATAAGGCTGGCTGCGGCTGCCCTCGAAAGGATTGCCACCAGGCTGTTTAACGCCATTGATAACTCCCGCAGTTCCTGAAGTTCCGGCAATTTTCTCAAAACGATCGTAATACGGCTCCAGCTCATCGTAGGTTACACCAAAGTCTTGAACGATCAGCCCATCGACCAGCTGTTTTTTCCCATAGCGTTCCATCACATGGCTTTCAACCGCGAGGTCATAAGGCAAGAATCGCCACGAAGCCGATGCCCAGTGAGTACCGGCCCCGCCAACGTTCATGCCTAGCGTCCAGTTATTCCACTCACGGCCAGGCAAAGCTGTTTGAGTCGCATTATTGCGAAAAGTATAAGTCTCTACGGAGGCTGGCTGGAGGATAGCTTTACGAACAGAATATTTTAATTCATCGGGATCCGTGGTTGTCGGAAAATCTGCACTGGTTTCACGCCAGGCTCCACGCTCAATGGCAACAACATTAAGCCCTGCACGGGTCAACTCTTCCGCCATGACTGAGCCAGCCCAACCAAGTCCAACAATAACCACATCTGCTTTCGGTCTTTTATATTCCATGCTCACATTCCCAAAAAAAATAAAAATAGCTAAATATCAACTCATGATTATGCTAATAGGCTCTAATTCGACTCTTTTACCTTTAATATTTATATAATCTCGGTAGTCGTAACGAGCCCCTGGGAAGCCAATCATTTTCCAGCCTGCCATATTTTTATTTCCGCCATACATTGGATCAGCCAGGAAGCCTTCCTTAACGTTAGTCAGCATTAAACTGAACAGCTTATTGCCATTAAACACCTCGTAATCGAAAGCGCCTGATTCCATTTTTTCTAAATAGTTATCTTTATCTTCATCACTTAGTTCTAAAAATGCTTTCCCTGTCACTTTTTGGCAGTGTGCATCCATTGCCGCCAGGCCTTTACGGTATATCTCGGCTGGCGTGATAATGTCCTGTATTCCTTGCTCCGGCGTGCCTTTAACCAGTGGGCCTAGTTTGTAGCGATTTTGCGCCGAACCAAATGGTCCAATTAATTGATAATCAGTAAAAGTGACACAGCCTGCCTGAGAGGCACTCACGGACAATTCATCTGCCGGAATTAACCGGTCATAAACCGCCTTAAGTAACTCAGCTTCGCGCGGGGTAAAAAAAACTAATTTATTAGCATCAACAGGTTGCGGTAATGGACCCTGTGGCGATGCCCATTGCTGGCCTCCGGTAAAAATTTTTACGGCAGCACCAGCAGGTCTGAATACCGATGCAACGGTTGCACTGGCAATCAGCACCATTCCGCCTTTAAGCACTTTTCTACGATTCACATTGATTCCTCAAATTGAAACAATCGGGAGGGGGAAATTAATGAAATGTTAATGTTGTGTTTATTGTGTGGATATTGGTGGTTAAAGTTTATTTGTTTTTAGCAATTTGTGTGCTTTGAGCATTGAAATGAAGAATAAATGGCAAATTAGTAACAATTTTATTTCTATTTAAAAGGTGATGAAATGTCAATTTGAAGGTTGATGTGATCACATCAATTTGAGGTGTAATTTAGCGTTAAAAACGCTTATACAAAAATTGAAATTAGCGCATTTTTGCTTACTAATTTACTTGAGTGATTAGTGAATAAGTTATTACTAGCTAATTTGAGTTAAGTGCTAGCAAAATTTAAAAAACTTTTTGCTTTATCAGACAAGTCCGTAACTTGATTTTTTTGTTATTAAAAACAATGCCTTAAGTATAATTATTGGCGTGAAAATACTTATTCTGTCAATTTTTTGATCAAAATAATTGTACACTTACCCTGAATTTGTATAGTTTTGTCCGCGCTATCAGGGGTGTGTGCAAGGTTAGCTATATATCCTGCTGAATCTGCTGTTTAATATGGAACGGAATCTGCTGCTCCCATTCATCATGAATTGGGGGCAAAACTCGTTAAGTGTGGTAAGTTTTCTTAACGTATAAAAATGCGTAATTTTTTAACAAATAATGCGCATGTCTTTAAAGGGAAAAACACAGTCAGTAAATCAAAAATCAGCAAAGTAATATTTAATTTGCAGAGGGAGTTCCTGTGCATGTCGTTTTTCTATATGCGTCAAAAAGTGTATTTGAGAAAAATGTAAATGCTAATAAAGAACCAGGAACCGTTTAGCGCAGTGATTATAATCTCAATGATTATCATTGGCGTTAAAATAAAAAGGCTTTGTATAAAGCGCGGTCTTTATTAGTAAATTCACATACGTAAATAGCATGTGTTTGACCGAACAATTTTTATTACAACTTTAAAGTTCAATTTCTATCCCAGGGCTATATATGAACGTATTACGATTAAGTTTGTTTTCATTAGCATTACTGTCATCGGGTGTATCTGCACAAACGCTGCCTGTAGATCCTGTATGCAATAGCCAGGGACCGCAGGCTGACGGCTCACAAGTTATATCATGTTATCGCCAACATCTGGCGCAACAGAGCCTCGATTACACTTTTGTAGATAACAAAGAGGCGCCTCGTGAGTATCGATATTTGCTGAATGGCGTTTTGCCTTCTCGTTTTCATATCGATCCGTCCAAGCCTCCGGTCCAGGTCAACATATATAAATTAAATTCGCAATCCTGGTCGCCTGCGGGTCTGGTTACGCCTCAACAATGGACTCATAACGTAGACATTTTCATTCCGCGTAATGTAAAAGGGACCACCGCGCTGCTCGCCATTGATATGAGCTATGAATCGATGGTCGATATTGCGCAGTCTACCAACACAATCGTTGTGTCTTTAGATAACATCCCGTCCGTTGGCCTTATCTACCAGAATGATAAAACTCCGCGAGTCGAGGACGACAGCATCGGGCGTAGTTTTGAATTATTTATGCAAAATCCGGAACAGAGGCAAGAACTGCCATTACACGTTCCAATGACAGCGGCAATTTCTCAGACTATCCGACTGGCTCAACAGGAGCTTAAGCCGTGGCATGTCGACAAGTTTATTGTTACCGGTGCGTCTAAACGTGGCTGGGCTACCTGGCTTGCCGGGATTACCGATCCTTCAGTGGTTGCTATCGTGCCATTCGTTGCAGATGTGTTGAACACTAAAGACATCATGAAACACATGTATCAGACCTATGGCGGTAACTGGCCGATTGCCTTTAAGCCTTACTATGATCACAATCTCGACCTTGAAGTTGGCAAGCCAGCGTTTGACAAGCTGATGAAAATTGAGGATCCGCTTCAGTACCTGCACAGCAGTGAAGCAGCGCGTTTAGCTATTCCTAAATATATTATCAACGCCAGTGGTGATGACTTCTTCCCGGCAGATGATTCGCAATATTATTACGATCAGCTTCCTGGCGAAAAATCATTACGTATTGCGCCGAACAGCGATCACGTTGGTATTGCGAATTTCATGCAGGATTCTTTGATTCACTTTGTTAATCGTTTCCAGGATCACGTTGCCTTGCCGACCATTACAGTTGGGAAAGCCGATGCAGCCAATCCGCAGCAGCGTCTGGTGACCTTCTCCGAGAAGCCAACCAAGGTTGTGCAGTGGACAGCAATCAATACTAATTCCAGAGATTTCCGTTATGACTGTGGCATTCATTATAAATCTGAGCCACTGACGGCGACGGCTGGAAACACAGTGAATCTGTCTCTTAACTATGCAGGAGCAGGCTGGCAGGCGAGATTTATTGAAGCCACTTTTGCAGATGGATACGTAGCGACGACGCAAGTGTACATCACGCCAGATGCTAAATATCCAGTGACAGCGCCAGCTTCTACGGGCGGAAGTTGCCAGACATTGCCTGGCCGTATGAAAATCGATTAATAGATTGAACCATATTGGCACACGCAGTTTATCGCGTGTGCCATTAAATCGGGGGAGTTGTAGAAGGGATTACAATTCGCTCTTCAGCACTAACAGAATTAACCGCTCGAAATACTTAACCTCTTCGGCACTTGCTGCCAGCTCAATGCGATCAACTAATTTTTTGCAAATCTCTTTACGATTGAGATCCGCGCCTGCTCGTAAAATTTCAACCACGATTTGACCCATGGTTTCGTCTTGTGAAAGGGCAGGGACGTTATTGATCAGGAAAAGGGTATCGCTCATCCTGGATTTGGAATATTCGTTCTGACGCATAAGGGATCCTTGTTCAAGATTTGATATCAAACGCTCAAATGCGCCAATACAAAGTTATACAACTAAAGTTATTTGTACAAGTATCATAACGGTCGCGTTATGATTTTTTGTGCAAAAGGTGCGGCCAGTTCGATTCATCATACAATTATAGACTATAGACCTGATTATTAAATCCTGGAACATTTACGTTTTTCTTTGCTGCTTTTTAGTCTCGAGTTGCCGCTAAAAAATATTTTTTCCTGACCGCAACTTTTACGATGCCGCCAGCGAAACTAGGATTAAGGTCATCAGGCGACATCGCCTGCCTCACAATGGAGAAATGATAATGCGTATGAAAAGTACCCTTAGCTCACTGGCGATTGCAGCCGTTCTTGGTCTTAGTCTGCCAGTGACTTCCGCGTTTGCCGCATTGCAGGTGGGCCAGACAGCCCCTGACTTCCAGCTTAAGGCCGCTCTGGCCGGTAAGCCGACAACTTTCTCGCTTGATAACGCGTTGAAAAAAGGCCCGGTTGTGCTGTATTTCTTTCCGGTAGCCTTCAGCTCGGGTTGTACTATCGAAGCTCATGATTTTGCTGAAGCCACCGCAGATTTCGAAAAGCAGGGCGCAACAATTATTGGTGTTACAGCCGGTAACGTTGACCAAATTGCTAAATTCTCTCAGCTTGAGTGCCGCAACAAATTTACTGTCGCAGCAGACCCAGGCGCAAAAGTAGCAGCAGAATACAAAAATACTATGCAGGCCAAGGGTAACACCATTTCCGATCGCACTTCTTATGTGATTGCGCCCGGTGGCAAAATTCTGATGAGCTATACCGACAAAAACCCAGACGCGCATATTCAGAAAGCGCTGGACGCCGTGAAAAAATACCGTCAGGCCAATCCGGCTTAACCCTCTGATTAAGATAGGTTCTCTATGCTGACTGCCATCGCTGCCGCCTTTTTGGGCGGGATTATACTCAACCTGATGCCGTGCGTATTCCCAGTAATATCACTCAAGGCGCTGAGTTTAATTCGACATCACGACAAGCCTGCCCGGGCCAAAGCCGAGGGTCTGGCATTTCTGTTTGGCGTGGTGATCACCATGTTCATTCTGGCAGGTGTGTTACTGCTGGCACGTTCTGGTGGATCGGCAGTCGGCTGGGGTTTCCAATTGCAGTCGCCGCTGGTGATTGCTCTGCTGATTCTGGTTATGCTGGCATCAGCGCTTAATCTATTTGGTTTGTTTGAGGTAGGGCTTTCCGTTCAGAAAGTTGGAGGAATGGGCGGTAACAGCGGTGGCCTGACAGGCTCTGCGTTGACCGGAGCGTTGGCTATTGTCGTCGCAACCCCTTGTAGCGCGCCGTTTATGGCGAGTGCGATCGGTTATGCCTTTACCCAGCCGCCGCTTGTCAGCCTGGTTATCTTTATTTCGCTGGCGATTGGCTTTGCTGCACCATTTACACTTATTTCGTTTTTCCCGGTTCTGGCTCGTGTATTGCCCGCGCCCGGAGCCTGGATGGTCACGCTGAAACACGGTCTGGCATTCCCGATGTTGGGTGCAGTCGCCTGGCTTATCTGGGTGCTTGAACGTCAGGGCGGTTCAATCGCTCTCGCCGCTATTCTGGCTTGTTGTATCCTGCTTAGTTTTGCCGCCTGGCTGTATGGCATGGCGCAAAAGCGTCGTATGATGGGAAGGCGACATTGGGCATTGCATATCGCGACCCTCGTTTTTGTATTACTGGTTGTGCCGCCGTTGGCGAATCTGAAAACCACTTCAGGCGATTCAGCGACAGACACGGCTTCTCAAGCTGCAGCTGCGGTTGCGTGGTCGCCACAGAATGTTGATGCGATTAAAGGTCAGGGCAAGCCAATATTTGTCGATTTCAGCGCGGCGTGGTGTATTACCTGCCAGGTGAACGAGCGCACTTCTCTGTCAACTCCGGCCGTTAAAGCTGCTATGGCGCGAACTAATACTATATTTATGATCGCGGATTCGACCAAGTACAATGCTGATATTCAACAGGCAATGAGTGATTTTGGGCAAGGTGGCCTGCCGCTCTATCTGGTTTATCCGGCTAATGGTGGAAAACCGGTGATACTGCCACAAGTATTGACGCCAGGCATTGTGATCAGCGCCCTGAATCATGCTGCAGAATCTGAGACAAAATCATGAAAATATTGAATAACAAACACTTTTGCAGCTCGGCTTGCCTATAAATTGCATAGCAGGCGAGGCTGTAGATTTATCAGGATAGGCGATGAAGGAAACTGACGCCCGCGCGTTGCAATGGCCAGCTATGATGGCCCGCGCGCAGGCTGGCGATAAAGAAGCCTATAACCAACTGCTTACAGCGATGGTTCCTGCCATTCGAGTCTTCGTGCGCAAAAAAATCGGCGATCAAGTGTTAGTCGAGGACGTTATTCAGGAAACCTTGATAACGATTCATCGTGTTCGCCACACCTACGATCCCGCGCGTCCGCTTTTGCCCTGGGTTGCCGCTATCGCCTCGGCGCGAGCTATTGATGCATTGCGCCAATATGGACGCCGTCAGGAAGTTCAGGATGAAGACGCGGTACTTAATTATGCGGCTGAAAGTGAAGGTTTCCCTCAGGATAAACATCAGGAATTAAGCGGTTATCTGGGCTCCTTGCCGCAGCGCCAGCGTGAGATGGTGGAGTTCGTGCACCTGCGCGAACAGAGCCTGGCGCAGGTCGCTGAAGAAAACAATCTGTCCGTTTCGGCGGTGAAATCATTATTGCATCGCGCGATGCTCAGCCTTCGTAAATATGGTAGGGGTAATCATGAGAAGTCATGATCGGCTAATCAACGAACTCAGCAAATCGGCTCAGCCGGTGAAACGCACGTGGCCGACCGGCTTGCGCGTGGCTGCCTGGATCGTTGCCGTGCTGCCCTGCGGCACATTAACCAGTTGGTCATTACACAATAAATTTACCGACTGGGCACAACCGGGCGCTCTCCCAGCTTTCATCACTTTACTATTGTCTTTTGTGATTGGTTCCATCGCAATTAGCGGCGCTTTTAATCTCAGTATCGCCGGACGCAAGCCACTGAGACTGAAATGGGCGGCAGTGCTCGCCGCAGTCTGGCTGATGGTAAATCTGCTAAATACCTCTTTTTCGGCAAATGACGGCGGGGTCGGTCGCTTCGGTGAAGGGCTTCATTGCTATCTGTTTATGCTGTCGGCCAGCTTGCCAATGATTGTGATTTCGATTGCGACACTCTATCGCACTCGTTCTCTTTATCCAGGAAAAAGCCTGGCGCTGGCAGGCTGCGGCATCGCGTTTATGTCATCAATGCTGCTGTCACTTTGCCATGATACTCATTTACATGGCCTCGATTTTGCCATGCATCTTGCTGCGGGTATTACCATTGTGGCCATTACTGTGCTTTCTGGGCGTAGATGGATTCGTTTAATCTAGGCCGGTACTGTTAATAGGGAGTTCAATTGCTGTAACGTGCTAATGCTTTAATGTACTGATATTTGAAAGAAAGTTTGGGATAGAAAGCGATCAGTGTGAAGAAACAAAGGCTGAAGCTGAGTGAGCAGGAGGAACAGCAAAGTTTTCTCGCATACGCCGCGTTTCTTCTGCGGGAGGCAACCCAAATAACCGTTTGAATTCCCTGTTAAATTGCGATGGGCTTTCATAGCCTACCGACTGGCTCGCTACCGCCGCCGTGACACCGTTTCTTACCATCATTAAACGTGCCTGATGTAAACGTGTTGATTTAACGTATTGCATCGGTGATGTCTGCGTTATTGCCTTGAAATGACTGTGAAAAGTGGGAACGCTCATCCCTGCTTCTTCTGCCAGCTGGTTGAGATCCAGGCGAGATGCATAGGCAGCATGAATATGACGCAACGCTTTGCCAATTTTTCCGAATTGCCCCTGCATCGCTAAAGCCGCGCGCATAGCGTGACCCTGCTCCCCCGAAAGAATGCGGTAATACATTTCTCTTACCAGACCCGGCCCTAATATTGCTGCCTCCACCGGATTACCCATCACTTGCAGAAAATGAAGTACTGATATTCTTAATGCCGGATCCATTGGGCTGGACATCATACTTTCAGGAATGCCGGTAGGTTGCGCAACCCCGTGCTGTTCCATTTGTATCAGAACCTCGGCTGCCAATTGAAAATCAAGATGCAAATAAATAGCGAGTAATGGCTGCTCTGGCGAGGCGTCTGTTTCCATAACAAATGGCACAGGTACAGAAACGGCGAGATAATGCTGTTGATCATAAACATAAGTTTTATCACCAAAATAGCCGCGTTTAGAACCCTGACAGACGATGATAATGCCCGGATCATAAAGCACCGGAGTTCTTGCGAGCGGGCGATTTGAACGCAGAAAGCGCACGTCGGGCAAGGGCGTGAGGTTATAACCTTCCTGCGGCGCCAGCATTAAAAGCTGTTCGACCATTTTTTGCGAATCTGCTTTAAAAGAAAGTTGTTCAATGGCTTTATCACTCACGTGATTTCCCCTGCTGATTTAGCAATGACCTGATTTTGGTTAATAGCTGCTTTTAGATAATGTCATAGTTTTAGGCAATAAAAAGAGAGTATCTGGTCTAAAAATAAGCTACCCGAGAGAATAGTATGCATACATCGCTTAACTCACGGGAGTTTTTATGACAGTTTCCAAAATTATTTTTATTACTGGCGTAAGCAGTGGTTTTGGTCGCGCTTTGGCAGAAGAGGCATTGAATGACGGCTATCGCGTTGTGGGCACCGTGCGAAATGAGGCTGCAAAAAACGATTTTGAGGCACTCCACTCCTCACAGGCCTTTGCGCGTATTCTTGATGTGACAAATTTTGATGCAATTGATGAAGTCATTGCCGAAGTTGAAGCCACCGTTGGGCCGATTGATGTGTTGGTCAATAACGCAGGTTATGGGCATGAAGGCGTGATGGAAGAGTCAGCGTTAGATGAAATGAAACACCAATTTGACGTCAACGTTTTCGGCGCGGTGGCGGTTATTAAAGCCGTACTTCCTTTCATGCGCCAGCGTCGCCGTGGACACATTCTCAACATAACCTCCATGGGCGGATTTATTACCATGCCCGGCATTGCCTATTATTGTGGCAGTAAGTTTGCTCTGGAAGGAATTTCAGAAGTATTAGGCAAAGAGCTTAAACCCTTTAATATTGCGGTTACAGCCGTCGCACCCGGCTCATTCCGTACCGATTGGGCAGGGCGCTCGATGGTCCGAACGCCGCGAACAATTGCCGATTACGACTCATTATTTGATCCCATCCGTCTGGCGCGGGAAGCAAAAAATGGTAAACAGCCTGGCGATCCTGTCAAAGCCGCGCGGGCAATGCTGGTGGCTATTGAAAGCGATTCTCCTCCAGCGCATTTATTGTTAGGCAGCGACGCGATCGGCTTAGTGCGTGACAAGCTGAAAGCGCTTGCCCGCGAAATCGACACCTGGGAAGCCGTAACGCGATCGACAGACGGTGAGTCGCGATGAGATAAACCAGTATAGATAGCACTGCTTTTCTCAGGTGTCGCCAGGTTTCTACCTTTATTAAATTCAGATGCTTAACATTTTCAGTTCTTGATCGGTATAACGTTCTCCGCTGATCTCTTTCTTCGCAAAAGTTTCCGAAAGTTTAGAAATCTGTTGTGGAGAAAGAGTGAGCTCGGTCGCTAACACGTTTTCTTTAAGATGCGTTAACTGCCTGACACCAGGAATAGGCACGATATTTTCGCCCTGAGCCAGTAACCACGCCAGTGCAATTTGAGCCGGTTGGGCATCATGCTCTTTGGCAATGTTACTTAGCGTGGTTAATAATCGAGCATTGTGGTCTAAGGCGTTTTGCTGAAAACGTGGCAAAGTGCGCCTAAAGTCACTGCTTTTCAATTGATCGGTGCGATTAATCTTCCCGCTTAGAAAACCGCGACCCAGCGGGCTATAGGGAACAAAACCGATACCCAACTCCCGGCAGGTCGGCAGAATAGACTCTTCAACCTCTCGGCTCCATAAAGAATATTCAGTCTGCAAAGCGGTGATGGGATGAATGGCGTGAGCACGGCGCAAGGTGTCAGCAGAGGCTTCTGAAAGTCCCAGCCATTTTACTTTTCCTTCTTTAACCAAGTCCGCCATGGTTCCTACAACATCTTCGATAGGTACCGTGGGATCGACTCTGTGCTGATACAGTAAATCAATCACTTCAACGTCGAGACGCTGCAATGAACCTTCCACAGATTGGCGGATATGTTTAGGGGTGCTGATTACCCCAACCATACGTTCAATACCCTGGCCTTTTTCGGAAATATTGAAGCCGAACTTGGTCGCAATTAACACACGGTTGCGGAAAGGTTTTAGTGCACGCCCTACAAGTTCTTCATTGATGTAAGGCCCGTAAACCTCCGCGGTGTCGAAAAAGTTAATGCCTTCTTCTACGGCCTGATGGAGAGTGTTGACTGACTTTTCGTCCTCATAGCCGCCGTAGCCAAAACTCATTCCCATGCATCCCAACCCAATCGATGATACCGCAGGACCATTTTTACCTAATGTTCTTAAACGCATTTTTTATCTCCTTTAAAATATGCGTTTAAGTATGGGAAAATTATTACTGATTGATAAGATGGCTTTCATTGTATGCACTACTGAGATTGGCTCATGAAACGATCAACCTCATTTAAGGGAACTGGCGGCTTTTGTTGCCGTCGCTCGACATCGGAATTTTAGAAAAGCGGCTGAAGAACGCGGTGTCAGTGCTTCGGCTTTGGTTGATCGGATGAGAAATTTAGAGGCTCGAATGGGCGTGCGCCTGCTAAACCGCACTACGCGCAGCGTGACGCCGACCCAGGCTGGTCAACAGCTGTTGTCACGACTGCTGCCGGTTTTTGAAGAAGTTCAAGATGCTTTAAGTGAGGTTACTTCTATCCAGGGGATCCCGAAAGGAACATTAAGGCTGAATCTGCCCCACATGGCTGCTCAGCGGGTTGTCGCTCCGCTAATTACGGCCTTTAGTGCACAATATCCGCAGGTTAAATTAGAGCTGGTCGCCGACGATCGTTTAATGAATATTGTCGATGCAGGGTTTGATGCCGGAATGCGATTTGGAGAACATCTTTCACCAGATATGGTGGCCGTAGCTGTTGGGCCGGACAAATATTTTTCTGTGGTTGCATCGCCAGAGTATTTTAATCATCGCGAAATACCCACAGAGCCGAAAATGCTTTTGAGCAGGAATGTATTAATCGAATATTTCCTTCAGGAGCCAGTTATGCCTGGGAGTTTCAGCGCAACATGCAGGCTTTTAGTATCAGTGTCGAAGGCTCGTTGTCATTAAGCGACGAAGATATCATTATGCAGACGGCCATTGAAGGTAATGGCATCGCTTATGTTTATAAAAGTCTGGCGCAAGAAGCTATCAATAAAGGGCAGTTAGTTGAAGTTTTAAAAGAGTGGTTACCGGCCCCGGGACGGTTTTATTTGTACTATCACGGCCGACGACATATGCAGCCAGCCTTACGCGTTTTTATTGATTTTCTGAAGGCCGCTAATTAAGGACCACAGCAGAATAACAATTAATAACGCCATTATTTTAATAAAATTATCGCGCCTGCGTGCGCATCACTGAAGGAATGCATTAAATGACCTCGAAGATTGAGTTGCTGGTTCTCAACACATTAACTGACGAACATCAGGCGGCTTCTGGCTCAGGCTTGCAGCACAACCTTTGCGTTAACTCCAGAGGCACGTGCAGCTTCTATTAGGGAAAATGGCTCTCGATTTAATGCCGTGTTGACCATTGGTTTACTGGGTTTGACTCGTGATGAAATGTTATCGATGCCGGGCCTTAAATTGATTTGCTGTATGGGTAGCGGTTATGAG
>CAVVFS010000005.1:0-610938 GCA_963747655.1 uncultured Gammaproteobacteria bacterium
CCCGTTTTCAGGATACTCAAATAGTGATGCAGCTTACATACAAAAGATTGGCTGGCTAATCTAGCCAGCTCAACCCAACTTTGCAAGAAAAATATGCGAGATAATCAGCCTTGACGCTGTTTATGCTTCGGCTCGGCGCTGCAGATTACGCGAACGACACCGTTACGCTTAACAATTTTGCAGTTACGACATAATTTCTTGACGGAAGCACGAACTTTCATTTTTACTCTCCGTTACTTCGCAAACACACCAGATTAGCGATTATTGCCTTTCAGGTTTGCTTTCTTCAGCGCAGACTCGTACTGACTTGACATCATCAGAGTTTGCACTTGAGCCATAAAGTCCATGATGACCACAACCACGATGAGCAGCGATGTGCCGCCAAAGTAGAATGGAACATTCATTGCGTCACGCATGAACTCCGGGATAAGGCAGATGAAAGTAATATACAGCGCACCAACCAAAGTCAGGCGGGTCATTACTTTATCAATATACTTCGCCGTTTGCTCTCCCGGACGAATTCCTGGTACAAATGCACCGGACTTCTTCAGGTTATCTGCTGTCTCACGCGGGTTGAACACCAACGCAGTATAAAAGAAACAGAAGAAGATGATTGCAGTAGCATAGAGTAACACATAAAGCGGTTGCCCAGGCTGCAAATACAGCGAAATTGTTGTCAGCCAGTTCCAACCAGTTCCGCCACCGAACCATGATGCAATCGTGGCCGGGAACAGAATGATGCTGGAAGCAAAAATAGCAGGGATTACACCGGCCATATTCACTTTCAACGGTAAGTGTGTGCTCTGTGCTGCATAAACACGACGACCTTGTTGACGCTTGGCGTAGTTAACGACGATACGACGTTGACCACGTTCCATGAATATAACAAAGAACGTCACTGCAAACACTAATACTGCAACCAACAGCAACAGGAGGAAGTGCAGGTCGCCTTGTCTAGCTTGTTCGATAGTATGACCAACAGCTGTCGGGAGACCCGCTACAATACCAGCAAAGATTATAATCGAAATACCGTTACCGATACCACGTTCAGTAATCTGTTCACCCAGCCACATCAGGAACATTGTCCCGGTAACCAGACTTACAACTGCAGTAAAGTAGAATGAAAGGCCTGGGTTTAACACCAGACCTTGCATACCAGGCATATTCGGTAAACCGGTAGCAATACCGATTGACTGGAATACGGCCAATACCAGCGTACCGTAGCGGGTGTACTGGCTAATCTTGCGACGGCCAGCCTCCCCTTCTTTCTTTATTTCTGCCAACGCTGGATGAACC
Source organism: uncultured Gammaproteobacteria bacterium (assembly GCA_963747655.1). Taxonomy (GTDB): domain Bacteria; phylum Pseudomonadota; class Gammaproteobacteria; order Enterobacterales; family Enterobacteriaceae; genus Rouxiella. Next base: position 1,297 of record CAVVFS010000005.1, read on the forward strand.
ACCGTTAACAGCTGGATAATAATCGATGCCGAAATATACGGCATGATTCCCAGAGCAAAGATCGAAGCACGGCTAAGAGCACCACCAGAGAACATGTTAAACATTTCAATGATGGTGCCTCTTTGCTGCTCGAGCAATTTAGCAAGTACAGTGGCATCAATACCAGGGATCGGAATAAAAGAGCCGATACGGAAAACAATTAGCGCACCGATAACAAACAAAAGTCTGCGCTTCAGCTCGCCAAGTCCACCTTTAGCACTTTGAAAATCTAATCCCGGTTGCTTAGCCATCTGCTACTTATTCCTCTATTTTACCGCCAGCAGCTTCGATAGCAACACGAGCGCCTTTGGTGACACGCAGACCACGTACGGTTACCGGACGAGTAACTTCGCCTGAAAGGATTACTTTCGCGAACTCGATCTGGATACCAATTACGTTAGCGGCTTTCAGCGTGTTCAGGTCGATTACGTCGCCTTCAACAAGAGCCAGTTCAGACAGACGAACTTCTGCCGTGATCATAGCTTTGCGAGAGGTGAAGCCGAATTTCGGCAAACGACGATATAAAGGCATCTGACCACCTTCAAAACCACGACGTACGCCACCGCCAGAACGTGAGTTCTGACCTTTGTGACCACGGCCGCCGGTTTTACCCAGGCCAGAACCAATACCACGACCTACACGCCTTGGCGCCTGCTTGGCACCTTCAGCCGGAGACAGAGTATTTAAACGCATCTCTTACTCCTCAACCTTAACCATGTAGGAAACCAGATTGATCATGCCGCGAACAGAAGGAGTATCCTCACGTTCTACAGTGTGACCAATACGACGCAGACCTAAACCAGTCAAAGTTTGCTTGTGTTTCGGCAAACGACCGATGCTGCTTTTTGTTTGAGTTACTTTAATAGTCTTTGCCATGGTTATTTCCCTAGAATTTCTTCGACGGACTTACCACGCTTGGCAGCGACCATTTCTGGGGACTTCATATCTTCCAAAGCTGCGATAGTTGCACGAACCACGTTAATCGGGTTAGTAGAACCATAGGCTTTAGCCAATACGTTGTGTACCCCTGCGACTTCCAGGACGGCGCGCATTGCACCACCGGCGATAATACCGGTACCTTCAGAAGCCGGCTGCATGAACACGCGAGAACCCGTGTGAGCACCTTTAACAGGGTGCTGCAGGGTGCCGCTGTTCAGCGCGACGTTCAACATGTTGCGACGGGCTTTTTCCATCGCTTTTTGGATCGCTGCCGGAACTTCGCGTGCTTTGCCGTAGCCAAAACCAACGCGACCGTTACCATCACCAACTACTGTCAGTGCGGTAAAGCTGAAAATACGGCCACCTTTTACGGTTTTGGATACGCGGTTTACCGCGATCAGCTTTTCCTGCAGTTCGCCAGCTTGTTTTTCGATGTGTGACATCTTACACCTCTACCTTAGAACTGAAGGCCAGCTTCACGGGCAGCATCTGCCAGTGCCTGGACTCGACCATGATATTGGAAACCGGAACGGTCAAAGGATACTTTCGTGATCCCTTTTTCCAATGCGCGTTCTGCAATTGCTTTACCTACAGCAGTTGCGGCATCTTTGTTACCGGTATACTTCAATTGCTCAGTAATAGTTTTTTCTACTGTAGAAGCAGCAACTAATACTTCAGAACCGTTAGGTGCAATCACCTGTGCGTAAATATGACGCGGGGTACGATGTACCACCAGACGTGTCGCACCCAGTTCTTTGAGCTTGCGGCGTGCGCGGGTCGCACGACGGATACGAGCAGATTTCTTATCCATAGTGTTACCTTACTTCTTCTTAGCCTCTTTGGTACGCACGACTTCGTCGGCGTAACGGACACCCTTGCCTTTATAAGGCTCAGGACGACGGTAGGCACGTAAATCTGCAGCAACTTGACCAATCACCTGCTTATCAGCGCCTTTCAGCACGATTTCAGTTTGAGTTGGACATTCTGCAGTAATGCCTGCCGGCAGCTGGTGTTCGACCGGATGGGAGAAACCCAGGGCCAAACTCACCGCGTTGCCTTTGATAGCAGCACGATAACCAACACCAACCAATTGAAGCTTTTTAGTGAAGCCGTCGGTAACACCTATAACCATTGAGTTCAACAGTGCACGAGTGGTACCCGCTTGGGCCCATGCGTTTGCGAAGCCTTCACGCGGACCGAAGGTCAGAGCGTTGTCTTCCTGTTTAACTTCAACGGCGTCATGGATAGTACGAGACAGCTCGCCGTTTTTACCCTTAATCGAAATAACCTGACCGTTGAGTTTTACCTCTACGCCGGCAGGAATGACGACGGGTGCTTTTGCAACACGAGACATGCTTTCCTCCCGATTAAGCTACGTAGCAGATAATCTCGCCACCAAGACCAGCCTGGCGAGCTGCACGATCAGTCATAACACCTTTAGAGGTAGAAATAACAGCGATACCCAAACCGGCCATAACCTTTGGCAGCTCATCTTTTTTCTTGTAGATGCGCAGGCCAGGACGGCTGATTCGTTGAATGCTCTCTACCACAGCCTTGCCCTGGAAGTACTTCAGTACTAATTCCAGTTCAGGTTTGGCGTCGCCTTCGATTTTAAATTCTTCAATGTAGCCTTCTTCTTTAAGCACGTTGGCAATTGCCAGTTTCAGCTTAGAGGAAGGCATGGTGACCGCAACTTTGTTCGCGGCCTGACCGTTACGGATACGGGTCAGCATATCCGCGATCGGATCTTGCATGCTCATCTGTCATTACTCCCGTGATTCAATTGGTGACAATTACCAGCTAGCCTTTTTAAGACCCGGAATTTCACCGCGCATGGCGGCTTCACGGACCTTAATACGGCTCAACCCGAACTTCCGCAAGAAAGCGTGCGGACGACCAGTTTGACGGCAGCGGTTACGCTGACGAGACGGGCTGGAATCACGCGGCAGAGTCTGCAGCTTAAGAACGGCATCCCAACGATCTTCGTCGGAAGCGTTCACGTCAGAGATAGTTGCTTTCAATTCAACGCGTTTAGCGAAGAATTTGTCTGCCAGTTTCACGCGCTTGACTTCGCGTGCTTTCATGGATTGCTTAGCCATTAGTAACCCTACCTTACTTACGGAACGGGAAGTTAAAGGCAGCCAGCAGAGCGCGGCCTTCATCATCGGATTTCGCAGTAGTGGTGATGGTAATATCCAAACCACGAACGCGATCGACTTTGTCATAGTCGATTTCCGGGAAGATGATCTGTTCACGCACGCCCATGCTGTAGTTACCACGGCCATCGAATGACTTAGCGGACAAGCCACGGAAGTCACGGATACGTGGTACAGCAATAGTGATCAGACGCTCAAAGAATTCCCACATGCGTTCGCCACGCAGGGTTACTTTACAGCCGATCGGATAGCCCTGACGGATTTTGAAGCCTGCAACTGATTTGCGTGCTTTGGTGATGAACGGCTTTTGACCGGAGATAGCTGCTAAGTCAGCTGCTGCGTTATCCAGCAGTTTCTTATCAGCGATCGCTTCACCAACACCCATGTTCAGGGTGATCTTCTCGACCCGAGGGACTTGCATGACAGAATTGTAATTAAACTCAGACATGAGTTTCTTTACGACATCGTCTTTGTAGTAATCATGCAGTTTCGCCATCGTACTACTCCAAATTACTTGATAGTTACGCTGTTAGATTTGAAGAAACGGACTTTTTTGCCGTCTTCGAATCTAAAGCCTACACGGTCAGCCTTACCGGTTGCCGTGTTGAAGATTGCAACGTTAGAAACCTGAATAGCAGCTTCTTTTTCAACGATGCCGCCTGGTTGGTTCAGAGCCGGTTGAGGCTTCTGATGTTTCTTAACCAGGTTGAGACCTTCAACAATGACCTTGCCAGAAGACAGGACATTTTTTACTTTACCACGCTTACCTTTATCTTTGCCGGTAAGCAGGATAACTTCGTCATCACGACGGATTTTCGCTGCCATGGTTCGCTCCTTAGAGTACTTCTGGTGCCAGAGAGATAATTTTCATGAACTTCTCATTACGCAGTTCACGAGTTACCGGCCCAAAAATACGCGTGCCGATTGGCTGCTCGCTGTTATTATTTAAAATAACGCATGCATTACCATCGAAGCGAATGACAGAACCGTCCGGGCGACGAACACCCTTCTTGGTGCGCACCACTACCGCCTTCAGCACGTCGCCTTTCTTCACCTTACCACGTGGAATTGCTTCCTTGATGGTAATTTTGATGATATCGCCAACGCCTGCGTAGCGACGGTGCGAGCCACCCAGAACCTTGATACACATTACGCGACGTGCACCGGAGTTGTCGGCCACGGTCAGCATAGTCTGTTCTTGGATCATGTTAGTGCTCCGCTAATGTCAACTACAACTTATAAGACCTAACAATAGGCCATATAGAAATCCCCACAAATGAGGGCGCAGCATTATAACACTGCTTATTCATTATGGGTAGAAAAAATAAACGGCCCAGGTCTCCATGAGCCGTATATTTATTTTTGAGGAGCGCGATTCTATTACAGAATTGCTTTCCCTACAACGCGAACCAGTGTCCAGGACTTAGTCTTAGACAGCGGACGGCATTCGCTAATTTCAACGACGTCGCCGATACCGCATTCGTTGTTCTCGTCATGTACGTGCAGCTTAGTCGTACGCTTGATGAATTTACCGTAGATTGGGTGCTTCACGAAACGCTCAATCGCAACAACGATAGATTTTTCCATCTTGTCACTGATCACACGACCTTGCAGAGTACGGATCTTGTCACTCATTACGCGCCCGCCTTCTCAGTCAGTAAAGTCTTCACACGTGCAACATCACGACGCACTTGCTTCAACGTGTGTGTTTGCTGCAGCTGGCCGCTGGCCGTTTGCATGCGCAGGTTAAACTGCTCACGCAACAGGTTCAGAAGCTCAACGTTCAGCTCTTCCACGCTTTTTTCACGCAGCTCTTTTGCTTTCATTACATCACCGTCTTAGTTACAAAGGTGGTTTTAATAGGCAGTTTCGCTGCTGCAAGCTGGAATGCTTCACGCGCCAGCTCTTCAGGCACACCGTCCATTTCGTACAGGACTTTACCAGGCTGGATCAGGGCAACCCAATACTCCACGTTACCCTTACCTTTACCCATACGAACTTCAAGTGGCTTCTCGGTGATTGGTTTGTCCGGGAATACACGGATCCAGATCTTACCTTGACGCTTAACTGCACGGGTCATCGCACGACGTGCTGCTTCAATTTGACGAGCAGTCAGGCGACCACGGCCAACAGCTTTCAGACCGTAAGTGCCGAAGCTCACATCCGTACCTTGCGCAAGGCCACGGTTGCGGCCCTTGTGCACCTTACGGAATTTTGTACGCTTTGGTTGTAACATCAGCGACTCTCCTTACTTGCGGCCTTTACGCTGCTGCTTTTTAGGTTGAGCAGCCGGTTCCGGTTGTTCAACTGCAGCCATACCACCCAGGATCTCACCTTTGAAGATCCATACCTTAACGCCGATTACACCATAAGTGGTGTGCGCTTCAGATGTGTTGTAATCGATATCCGCACGCAGAGTATGCAGTGGAACACGACCTTCACGGTACCATTCGGTACGCGCGATTTCAGCACCGCCAAGACGGCCGCTTACTTCAACTTTGATACCTTTAGCGCCAAGACGCATTGCGTTCTGAACTGCACGCTTCATAGCACGACGGAACATAACGCGACGTTCCAGCTGTGAAGTGATGCTGTCAGCAACCAATTTAGCGTCGAGTTCCGGCTTACGGATTTCGGCGATGTTAATCTGTGCAGGAACGCCAGCGATATCCGCTACGACCTTACGCAGTTTTTCGACATCTTCACCTTTCTTGCCGATAACGATGCCAGGACGAGCGGTGTGAATAGTCACACGGATGCTCTTCGCTGGACGCTCGATAACGATGCGAGAAACGGAAGCTTTCGCCAATTCTTTAGTCAAGAACTGACGAACTTTAAAGTCGCTGTCCAGGTTGTCAGCGAATTCTTTGGTATTTGCGTACCAGGTAGAATTCCAAGGTTTGACAATACCTAGGCGAATACCATTAGGATGTACTTTCTGACCCATTGCTAGTCTCCAGAGTCTCAGCGATCGGACACAACCACAGTAATGTGGCTGGTGCGCTTCAGAATGCGATCTGCACGACCTTTAGCACGCGGCATAATGCGCTTCATGCTTGGGCCTTCGTCTACGAAAATCTTCGAGACTTTCAGATCATCGATGTCAGCGCCATCGTTGTGTTCTGCGTTAGCAATGGCAGACTCCAGCACCTTCTTAACCAGACCAGCAGCTTTCTTGTTGGTGTAGGCCAGAGTTTCCAGAGCTTGCGACACTTTCTTACCGCGAATCAGGTCTGCAACAAGGCGAACCTTCTGAGCAGAAGAACGAGCGTGGCGATGTTTAGCTATAGTTTCCATCTCTTCCTCCTACCTTAGCGCTTTTTAGCTTTTTTATCAGCCGCATGGCCGCGATAAGTACGAGTCGGCGCGAATTCACCCAGCTTGTGACCGACCATTTCATCGGAAACAAACACTGGTACGTGCTGACGACCATTATGGACAGCGATGGTCAAACCGATCATGTTAGGAAAGATCGTTGAACGACGGGACCAAGTGCGCAAAGGCTTCTTGTCTCCGCTTTCCACCGCTTTCTCTACCTTCTTCAGCAAGTGCAGGTCAATAAAAGGACCTTTCTTGAGAGAACGTGGCATGGCTTATCCTCTAATTATTTTTTGCTACGGCGACGTACAATGAACTTGTCAGTACGCTTGTTGCTACGGGTTTTCTTACCTTTGGTCTGAACGCCCCATGGTGTTACTGGGTGTTTACCAAAGTTTTTACCCTCACCACCACCGTGTGGGTGATCGACTGGGTTCATCGCAGTACCGCGAACGGTAGGACGAATACCACGCCAACGTGCAGCACCTGCTTTACCCAGAACGCGAAGCATATGTTCAGAGTTACCCACTTCGCCCATGGTAGCGCGGCAGTCGATCTGAACTTTACGCATTTCGCCAGAGCGCAGACGCAGAGTTACGTAGGAACCATCACGAGCAACGATCTGAACGTAGGCACCAGCAGAACGAGCCAGCTGGCCGCCTTTACCTGGTTTCATTTCTACGTTGTGAACCGTTGAACCAACTGGGATGTTGCGCATCGGCAGGGTGTTACCCACTTTGATTGCAGCATCAACGCCAGATTGGATCTGGTCACCCACTTTCAGGCCTTTTGGCGCCAGAATATAACGACGTTCGCCGTCTTTATACAGAACCAGCGCGATGTTCGCGGAACGGTTCGGATCGTATTCCAGACGCTCAACCACTGCAGCTACACCGTCTTTGTTGCGTTTGAAGTCAACCAGACGATAATGTTGCTTGTGGCCACCACCGATATGACGGGTGGTGATACGGCCATTGTTGTTACGGCCACCGCTTTTGCTCAATTTCTCAAGCAGCGGAGCAAAAGGTTTACCCTTGTGCAGCTCAGGGTTAACCACTTTAACAACGTGGCGACGACCCGGAGATGTAGGTTTACATTTAACAATTGCCATTGTGCTTACTCCTCCGACTTACTCTGCGCCGCTGATGAAGTCCAGATTCTGGCCTTCTTTCAGGGTGACGTAAGCTTTTTTCCAGTCGCTACGACGACCAACACGCTGACCGTGACGTTTAGACTTGCCTTTAACCAGCAAGGTGTTAACGTCTTCGACTTCGACTTCAAACAGTTTCTTAACCGCAGCTTTGATTTCTGCTTTGGTCGCGTCGAGGGCAACTTTGAGTACGATGGTGTTGTTCTTTTCCATCGCAGCGGATGCTTTTTCAGAAACGTGCGGCGCGCGCAGCACTTTCAGCAGACGTTCTTCACGAATCATGCCAGCATCTCCTCAACTTGCTTAACTGCGTCAGCAGTCATAACTACTTTGTCGAAGGCGATCAGGCTTACTGGATCGATACCTGCTACATCACGAACGTCAACCTTGTACAGGTTACGCGCGGCCAGGAACAGATTCTCGTCGACTTCGCCAGTTACAATCAGCACGTCTTCCAGAGCCATGTCTTTCAGTTTCTGTGCCAGCAGCTTAGTTTTAGGCGCTTCTACAGAGAACGTCTCGACAACGATCAAACGATCTTGACGTACCAGTTCGGACAGGATGCTTTTCAGCGCGCCGCGGTACATCTTTTTATTTACTTTTTGACTGTGGTCCTGTGGCTTTGCAGCAAAGGTCACACCACCGGAACGCCAGATTGGGCTCTTTACAGAACCTGCACGCGCACGGCCAGTACCTTTCTGACGCCATGGTTTCTTACCGGAACCAGTTACTTCAGCACGGGTCTTCTGAGCGCGAGTACCTTGACGGGCACCTGCTGCATACGCAACAACAACCTGGTGTACCAGCGCTTCATTGAAATCACGCCCGAAGGTAGTTTCGGAAACAGTCAGCGCGCTCTGCGCGTCTTTCACTACTAATTCCATTCCTATCTCCTCGACGTTAAGCCTTAACAGCAGGTTTAACGATCAGGTTGCCACCGGTAGCACCCGGAACAGCACCCTTGACCAGCAGCAGGTTGCGCTCAGCGTCAACACGTACTACGTCCAGGCTTTGAACGGTTACACGCTCGTTACCCAGTTGGCCTGCCATTTTCTTGCCTTTGAACACTTTGCCCGGAGTCTGGTTCTGACCGATAGAACCCGGAACGCGGTGAGACAAGGAGTTACCATGCGTAGCATCTTGAGTACGGAAGTTCCAGCGTTTAACAGTACCCGCGAAACCTTTACCTTTAGATGTACCAGTAACGTCTACTTTCTTAACGTCTGCGAAAATTTCAACGCTAATGTCTTGACCTGCAGTGAACTCTTCACCTTCTGCAAGGCGGAATTCCCACAAACCACGGCCAGCTTCTACGCCAGCTTTAGCGAAGTGACCCGCTTCTGGTTTGGTTACACGGTTAGCTTTTTTGCTACCAGTAGTAACCTGTACAGCGCGGTAACCGTCGTTTTCCAGATCTTTGATCTGAGTAACGCGGTTTGCTTCAATTTCGATAACGGTTACAGGGATAGAAACGCCATCTTCTGTGAAGATACGAGTCATACCCACTTTTTTACCGACTAAACCAATCATTGTTTCAACCTCTCAATCGCTCAATGACCCTGATTAACCCAGGCTGATCTGCACGTCTACACCAGCAGCCAGATCCAGACGCATCAGAGCATCAACGGTTTTCTCGGTTGGCTCAACGATGTCAACCAGACGCTTGTGAGTGCGAATTTCATACTGATCGCGCGCATCTTTATTGACGTGCGGAGAAATCAGAATGGTAAAGCGCTCTTTGCGGGTCGGCAGCGGGATTGGACCACGAACTTGCGCACCAGTGCGCTTCGCAGTCTCAACGATTTCCGCAGTTGATTGATCAATCAAACGATGATCAAACGCTTTCAGGCGGATACGGATTCTTTGGTTCTGCATGAGACCAGAGCTCCAATTATTTTAAACGTAAAATGATTACTCCTCGGTCCCATTTCGATTGATGGGAGAGTGTAATCGTTCTTCACATAACCCCCATATCGGGAGTATTGTTTGCCAGACGGTTACTTTGTCTGACAACTAATTCTTATCGAATTAGGCTTACCAAGATTAGGTAAGCCCGCGCATTATACGTAACTCAGGAAAGTAAGCAACCCCTGCCGGCAATAAAGTGCGTTTATTTCGTACATACTCCCCTGCCCTGTCATTTGTTGCATTCTGATTTGCGAGACGCACTACAAAGCCGAAAGCCTGTTCCTCTGATCCCAATATTTATGATTGCTCGCCTGCCGCAAAGCCTTATTCTCCCTGCTAATCCTCAGCCTTCCTACAGAACATTAGGAAAATTAAATGTTTAACGAGCTTTATCAACTCAGCCTTGAGCATGGCTATGCACTTATAACCTGCTTAATTTTGGTCGGCTACTTACTGGCACTCAGTTATATCGACATCCGGCGTTTTCAGCTGCCCGATTCTCTGACTCTTTCAATGTTGTGGACAGGTTTACTCTTGCACGCTGTGTTTACGCCGCAATATCTTGTCAGTTCTGTTATTGGCGCCATTGCAGGCTATCTTTCATTTTGGGCAATCTATTGGTTTGTGAAGTGGGCATTTAAAAAAGAGGGATTAGGTTATGGAGATTTCAAACTGATGGCGGCATTAGGTGCCTGGCTGGGGTGGGAATGTCTTCCTTTCGTGGCAGTGTATGCTTCAGCCATCGGAATAGTGGCATTTGTTTTACGATTCTGCTTCTATCGAAACAAGGGAGAGATCCCGTTTGGTCCCTTCCTTGCCGTTGTCGGCGGGGCCATCTATATCAGCCAGCAAATAACTAGCCTGGCTGCTCCTCGATGTATATTTCGCATAGTCATCAAGATATAGGTTTAGATCGAGATTAATGTTCGGCTTTTTTTGATTCTTCTTTAATCTGGGTCTGAATGTAGTTCTGGATACCCACGCGGCTTATTAAATCAACCTCGGTTTCTATCCAGTCGATGTGATGTTCCTCATCGGCCAGAATAGTAATCATGATATCGCGGCTAACAAAATCGTGGATTGAATCGGCATAAGCGATGGCCTCACGTAAATCTTTGGCGCCGTCGAGTTCAAGTACCAGATCCGACTTGAGCATTTCCTCAACGTCTTCACCAATATTAAGCTTTCCGAGGTCTTGCAGATTTGGGATGCCTTCAAGGAACAGGATACGCTCGATATAAATATCGGCATGTTTCATTTCATCGATGGATTCATGGTATTCAATGCCGTTAAGTCGCATCAAACCCCAATTTTTGAACATTCTTGCGTGAAGAAAATACTGATTGATGGCAACGAGCTCATTTCCTAGCAGCTTGTTGAGGTGCGAAATCATTTTTGTATCGCCTTTCATAGGAATGCCCTCCGCTATAGGTCCTATGAAGTGTAGAACCACTTAGCAAAGAGTGAAAGGAATACCCTTACTATTTATCAGGCGACTTCAATAATGTAGGTGATGTTATCTTGCTCCTCTACCAGGATCTCCCTGGCCTGCCGGATGCACTTACCACAATCGGTTCCAATGGGGCAAACCTGGCGAAGCTCTTTCATCGTTTGTGGCTGATGCTGCCGGATGACTTTACGGATCACCTTGTCAGTGACCGCATTACACAAACACACGTACATACGCGAACTCAATAATTAACCCATTCGCACAACTGTAAATGAGAATGCTTTGCATTTCAATTACGATCTAAAAAATTTACATTGAAACGATATCGAGGCCAGCAGTAAAAAATAGGCGTAAAAAAAGGGTGCCGAAGCACCCTCTTTTATATTCCTAAATTTATCAGCGATTAAGCGATAACTTTAGCAACAACACCAGCGCCTACAGTACGGCCGCCTTCACGGATTGCGAAACGCAGACCGTCATCCATCGCGATTGGGTGGATCAGGGTAACAACCATGTTCACGTTGTCACCAGGCATTACCATCTCAACGCCTTCTGGCAGTTCGATGGTACCGGTCACGTCAGTTGTACGGAAGTAGAACTGTGGACGGTAGCCTTTGAAGAACGGAGTATGACGGCCGCCTTCGTCTTTGCTCAGGATGTACACTTCTGAGTCAAATTTGGTGTGTGGCTTGATTGAGCCTGGTTTAGCCAGAACTTGACCACGTTCGATGTCTTCACGCTTGATACCACGCAGCAGAACACCAACGTTCTCGCCTGCACGACCTTCGTCCAGCAGTTTACGGAACATTTCAACGCCAGTACAAGTAGACTTAACAGTGTCCTTGATACCCACGATTTCAACTTCTTCGCCCACTTTAACGATACCGCGCTCTACACGACCGGTAACTACAGTACCACGGCCGGAGATGGAGAATACGTCTTCGATAGGCAGCAGGAATGGCTTGTCAATCGCGCGCTCTGGTTCTGGGATGTAAGAATCCAGGAAACCAGCCAGCTCGATGATTTTAGCTTCCCACTCAGCTTCGCCTTCCAGTGCTCGCAGCGCTGAACCACGAATAACTGGCAGGTCATCACCAGGGAAGTCATAAGCAGACAGAAGTTCACGCACTTCCATTTCTACCAGTTCCAGCAGCTCTTCATCATCAACCATGTCACATTTGTTCATGAATACGATGATGTAAGGAACGCCAACCTGACGACCCAGCAGGATGTGCTCACGAGTCTGTGGCATAGGGCCATCAGTCGCAGCAACAACCAGGATTGCGCCGTCCATCTGAGCAGCACCGGTGATCATGTTTTTAACGTAGTCGGCGTGCCCTGGGCAGTCAACGTGCGCGTAGTGACGTGATGGGGTGTCGTACTCAACGTGGGAAGTGTTGATGGTGATACCACGTGCTTTTTCTTCTGGAGCGTTATCGATCTGGTCGAAAGCGCGCGCAGAACCGCCGTAGGTTTTAGCCAGAACGGTGGTGATAGCAGCAGTCAGGGTAGTTTTACCGTGGTCAACGTGGCCGATAGTACCAACGTTGACGTGCGGTTTGGAACGTTCAAATTTTTCTTTAGACACGGATATATTCCTTACTATTGTGCTCTCCCCTCAAGGAGAGAGCACGGGATCATTGTGTTAAAAACCTAGGCTTATTTACCGCGAGCTTCGATTACAGCCTGGGCAACGTTGCTTGGCGCGTCATCATACTTCAGGAATTCCATGGAGTAAGATGCACGGCCTTTGGTCAGTGAACGCAGCTGAGTCGCATAACCGAACATTTCGGAAAGCGGAACTTCAGCGTGAATCACAACGCCAGTAGCGTTAGATTCTTGGCCTTTCAGCATACCACGACGGCGGCTAAGGTCACCGATCACATCACCAGTGTTCTCTTCTGGAGTTTCTACTTCAACCTTCATGATCGGCTCAAGCAGAACTGGTTTTGCTTTCTTAAAGCCATCTTTGAAGGCAATAGAAGCGGCCAGTTTAAACGCCAGCTCAGAGGAGTCAACGTCATGGTAAGAACCGAAGTGCAGACGCACACCGAGATCTACTACTGGATAACCCGCCAATGGACCTGCTTTCAGCTGTTCCTGAACGCCTTTGTCAATCGCACCGATGAATTCACCAGGAATTACACCGCCTTTGATTTCGTTGACAAACTCGTAGCCTTTCGGATTCGAGCCTGGCTCCAGAGGGTACATGTCGATCACAACGTGACCGTACTGACCACGACCACCAGACTGCTTGGCGTGCTTACCTTCAATGTCGGTAACTTTAGCGCGAATTGCTTCACGGTACGCTACCTGCGGCTTACCAACGTTAGCTTCAACGTTGAATTCGCGACGCATACGGTCAACGATGATGTCCAGGTGCAGCTCACCCATACCGGCGATGATAGTCTGGTTAGATTCTTCATCAGTCCATACGCGGAATGATGGGTCTTCTTTAGCCAGACGACCCAGAGCCAGACCCATTTTTTCTTGGTCAGCTTTGGTTTTCGGCTCAACGGCGATAGAGATTACTGGCTCAGGGAATTCCATGCGCTCAAGAATGATCACGTTGTCTGGGTCACACAGGGTGTCACCAGTAGTCACGTCTTTCAGACCGATTGCTGCAGCGATATCGCCTGCACGGACTTCTTTGATCTCTTCACGCTTGTTTGCGTGCATCTGAACGATACGGCCCAGACGTTCGCGGTTTGACTTAACCGGATTGAACACGGTGTCGCCAGTGTTAACAACACCAGAGTAAACGCGGAAGAACGTCAAGTTACCCACGAATGGGTCAGTTGCGATTTTGAACGCCAGAGCAGAGAACGGCTCAGAGTCGTCAGAATGGCGAACTGCTGGAGTGTCTTTACCGTCGTCCAACATACCGTTGATAGATTCAACGTCGGTTGGTGCTGGCAGATACTCAACAACAGCATCCAGCATTGCCTGTACGCCTTTGTTTTTAAACGCAGAACCACAGGTAACCAGGATAACTTCGTTTTTCAGAACGCGATTACGCAGAGAAGTTTTGATCTCTTCTTCGGTCAGCTCTTCGCCACCAAAGAATTTCTCCATCAACTCGTCAGAGCCTTCAGCAGCGGCTTCAACCAGTTTCTGACGCCATTCTTCAGCCAGTTCTTGCATGTCAGCCGGGATCTCTTCGTATTCGAAGGTCACGCCCTGATCTGCTTCGTTCCAGTTGATTGCTTTCATCTTCACCAGGTCAACAACACCGGTGAATTTCTCTTCTGCGCCGATAGCCAGCTGCAGAGGAACTGGAGTTGCGCCCAGACGTTTTTCAATCTGGTCAACAACTTTCAGGAAGTTAGCACCCATACGGTCCATTTTGTTAACGAACGCGATGCGTGGAACTTTATATTTGTTGGCCTGACGCCATACGGTCTCAGACTGTGGCTGAACGCCGCCAACAGCACAGTAAACCATTACCGCACCATCAAGAACACGCATAGAACGCTCAACTTCGATAGTGAAGTCAACGTGTCCCGGGGTGTCGATGATGTTGATGTGGTGTGGTTCGAACTGCTTAGCCATACCAGACCAGAAACAAGTAGTCGCAGCGGACGTGATGGTAATACCACGTTCCTGCTCCTGCTCCATCCAGTCCATGGTAGCTGCGCCGTCATGAACTTCACCGATTTTGTGGTTTACACCGGTGTAGAACAGAACACGTTCGGTAGTCGTCGTTTTACCGGCGTCGATGTGAGCACTGATACCAATGTTACGGTAACGCTCAATGGGTGTTTTACGAGCCATTTGATTCCTCTATTACTAGGGCGTTCAAGTTCAGTTAATCCAAACGGGCTAACTGTTGCCAGCGCCCGCTTGTTTAGCATATACCCGCAATCTTTCAAATCGCAGATGCGTAAGCTGTTTCGCTCACCCCGGTCAATTACTGATGTAAATTCCCGGGGAGACTTCCATTGCCGTCTTTCTGCAATGTGAAATCTTGGGGTATCTACAACTGGTAATTACCAGCGGTAGTGGGCGAACGCCTTGTTGGCTTCAGCCATACGGTGAACGTCTTCACGTTTCTTAACAGCAGTACCTTTGTTGTCTGCTGCATCAGAAAGTTCGTTCGCCAGGCGAAGAGCCATGGATTTATCACCGCGTTTACGAGCAGCTTCAACGATCCAACGCATTGCCAGGGCATTACGACGAACCGGACGTACTTCAACTGGAACCTGATAAGTAGAACCACCTACGCGGCGGGACTTAACTTCGACGGTCGGACGGACGTTGTCCAGAGCGACTTCGAAAGCTTCCAGGCTGTCTTTACCGCTACGTTGAGCCAGGGTCTCAAGTGCGTTGTAGACGATTGCTTCTGCAGTAGATTTTTTACCATCTACCATCAGGATATTTACAAATTTAGCCAGCAGCTCGGACCCGAACTTAGGATCTGGCAGGATTTTACGTTGACCAATGACGCGACGACGTGGCATGGGAATACTCCGTTGTTAATTCAGGATTGTCCAAAACTCAATGAGTTTATTTTGACAGTAATGTAAAAATGTTTGGCCTTACTTAACGGAGAACCATTAAGACTTCGGCTTTTTAACGCCGTATTTAGAACGAGATTGCTTACGGTCTTTAACGCCTGAACAGTCCAGTGCGCCGCGGACGGTGTGGTAACGCACACCTGGCAAGTCTTTTACACGACCGCCACGGATCAGGATCACGGAGTGTTCCTGCAGGTTATGACCTTCACCGCCGATGTAGGAGGTAACTTCAAAACCGTTAGTCAAACGTACGCGACATACTTTACGCAGTGCGGAGTTTGGTTTTTTTGGAGTGGTGGTGTACACACGGGTACAAACGCCACGTTTCTGCGGGCAAGCTTCCAGCGCTGGAACGTTGCTTTTAGCAACCTTCGTAGAGCGTGGTTTGCGTACCAGCTGATTAATTGTTGCCATTAAAAAGCTCCTGGATTTTGGTTCGTAAACTGCTTTGTAAACACGTGATAAATCGACCCACAATCGGCAGATGCCAATATGGGACGCAGAATTTTATTGCCGACCGGCTAAAGTGTCAAGAAATATACAGCATATCGCGAAATCACCATGCGACGTGCTGGCTATGCTTCTCGGTTAAATCAACGAATCCAGTATAGTCGACCGGCGTCAATTTGTGTGAAATTTGACCAATCAATCCTCTGGCCTGTAGATCTTCACTGAGCACATAAACCGGGCAGCTCAGAACTGATAGATGGGACTGCGCAACGCTGTTTTCAAGGGCAGCCAATACACCATCTTGCATCAGTAATAGCGCATCATCGGCGCCTATTAATCTAATAAGCGCTGATAAATCACATTGTTGAGGTGAATGAGCAAGGGTAAAAAGCATGATCCGTTCCCGATTAAAAGGTCATAACCACGTCATAACTGCCGAGTTTCTGGCGTAATGCTTGTGGGGCAAGAGGCTCAACATCCAGTACCCACTCGTTAAATTGCGCCAGTCCTCGCTCAGCAATAGAGGCTTCACAGATATAGCATTGCTCAATGTCATACAGGGGTAAAACGCCGTAGGTCGCGATATAATTACGCGCTAAAATTTTTTCTGGCTGCTGGCCCGGAAGCAGCTGCAAAATGCCATCCGATACAAAAAACACGCCAATATCTTCTGTCAGAGCCGAGGTTGCCAGTAATGCATCCAGCCCTTCGCGGCCCGCCGAGGTGCCGTGCGGACTTTGTGAAAATACAAAGGCGACGCTTCTTGCCGGCTTTTCTGGCTTCATAACGTTACAGGTTTCCATGGCTAAAATTGTACCAGACGATCGCAAGTGAGCGAGGCCTCAGCCAGGCTACCTAATCCGGTCAGCGAGAATCCGGCTTGCAGATTGGCCTGTAGATCGGCCTGCAATTCCTGCCGTTGAGCCGCCTCTTCGTTATCTATAACGCCACGACGTAACGCCGCCGCAACACAGACGTTTAATTCAACCTGATGAGCGGCGGATAATTGCTGCCATGCACGAACCAGATCAAATTCGTCGGAAGCAGGCGAAGAAAGCTGATTGCCGTTAAGCACGCCTTCGCGATAGAAAAATATGCTCACCAATTCATGACCACGGGCAAGCACAGCCAATGCAAACTGATATGCTGCGCTTGCCTGTTGAGTGCCATAGGGCGCACCGGTAACCAAAATACTGTATCGCAGTGCCAACCTTAATTCCCCACCGGCTCGCCACTTTTGAACTGGCGAATATATAAATAAACCGTGTGTTTGGAAATATTCAGACGGTCGGCAACCTGGTTAATCGCGTCTTTAATATCAAAAATCCCTTTCTCGTAGAGGTTTAACACCACCTGACGATTCTTGGCATTATTGGTGACATTACGATCCGCGTTCACTTCTTCAATTGTGAATTCCAGAGTTTGAGCGACCAGGTCGTCCACCGAGGAGGCGAAGTTAACAGAAGGCGACACATCCTGAGTTTCAGGTGGCATAAAGGTTTGCATAATCTGCGAGAAAGGCACGTCAAGGTTCATGTTGATACACAACAAACCTACAACACGCTGATCGCGATTACGGATGGCAATAGTGACCGACTTCATCAGCACGCCGCTTTTAGCCCGGGTAAAATAGGCTTTAGACACATTACTGTCGGCACCGGTCATATCATGCAGCATTCGCAATGCCAAATCGGTAATCGGCGAGCCAATCTTACGACCCGTGTGTTCACCATTGGCGATGCGAATAGCCGAGCATTTCAGATCTTCCAAAGAATGCAGAACGATTTCACAGTGCTGACCAATTAGCATAGCCAGCCCGTCAACCACCGCCTCGTAAGAAGTCAGGATTTCATGGTCAGTTGCACTAAAAGGACGTTGGTCCAGCAAATCCAGATCACCGGTTTCGCCATTTAGAAGCGAATTAGACATTGAAGCTACCACCCTCTACATCGGGACTTACTCATCATCTGGAGTAAGGCTCACCGTTAAATCAATCTCAGCAGGCACTTACTGTAGCAAATGCACAGTAAAAAAGGTCCCTACGATTATTCAAGGCACTGACGTTAAGCTTAGAGCGTTAAGCTCGTCAAGTTATCATCATAGAGTAACCCCAGTAAAAATGAGGTGGAAGCGGTCACAAAGCTGAAGGTAAAAAAAAACCGCCACATAAGCGACGGTTTTATCGAGCATTAATCAGAGCGAATTATTCTGATTTTGCTGGCGCAGTTGCATCAGCCGCAGCGGCTGGTTTGATATCCAACAGTTCTACTTCGAAGACCAGAGTAGAGTTAGCAGGGATACCCGGGACGCCCGCTTTGCCGTAAGCCAGGGCCGGTGGGATCACCAGCTTGATTTTACCGCCTTTCTTAACGTGTTTCAGGCCTTCGGTCCAGCCTGGGATAACGCCGTCAAGACGGAAGGACAGTGGCTCGCCGCGCTTGTAAGAGTTATCGAACTCGGTGCCGTCAGCTAGCGTACCCACGTAGTTTACTACAACAGTATCGCTGTCTTTAGGCGTTGCGCCGGTGCCTTCTTTCTCAACCTGGTACAGCAGGCCTGATGAAGTTTTCTTCACGCCTTTTTGTTTCGCGAAATCAGCACGGAACTTGTCGCCTTTCTCATCGTTGGCTTTAGCATCGGCTGCCATTTTCTGCTCGGCAGAAGCTTTTACTTTAGCTTCGAAAGATTGCAGCGTGGCTTCGATGTCGGCGTCAGACAGTTTGCTCTTATCGGCGAATGCATCCTGAACACCGGCGATCAGCTGGGTTTTATCCAGTTTGATGCCCAGTTTTTCTTGTTCTTTCAGGGAATTATCCATGTAACGACCCAGTGAAGCACCCAGCGCGTAGGCAGCCTGCTCGTTGTCATTTTTGAACTGAGGATTCAGTGTCGCTGGTGCGGTAGCCGCCGGTGCAGCTGTCGTGGTATCGGCCGCGGTTGCAGGGTCTGCTGCCATAGCCTGAGTTGCACCCAGGGCAAGAGCCATCGTGGTAGCTAACAGCGTTACTTTAAACAGTGATTTCATCCATTTCTCCAAGACTTGAGGCTCTTACCTCAAGTAACAATTACGAAAGTTCGGCGGTTAATATAACTGTGCGTGTCAATGTATGACAATCGCTATACTTACCGAATGCGCCTAAATAGGACCTTTTTTGATTCAATAAGTTTCTAAAGACGGTAGAAAACGGCTGACTCTGAGTTTTTTCCGACTTTTATGCGTAGAATATGGCCCAAATTCTGTCGCGCTGACAGACAATCCTCACTGAACGGCACTAAAGGCATAAAATATGGAACAAAACCCATTCGAACAGCGGATTGAAGCTTTGGAAAGCAAGCTGGCTTTTCAAGAAGTGACCATTGAAGAGTTGAACCTGATTGTGACATCACATCAGTTGGAAATGAGCCGCCTGCACGATCATCTGCGTCTGTTAACCGACAGACTGCGCGCCTCGCAGCCCTCGATGATTGCCGATGCCTCGGAAGAGACGCCTCCGCCGCACTATTAATTGATCGCTTCAAATAATTGATTGCATCGATAACTCACTATTTTTGCCGATAACAACATTAAAACACCTGTTTTCCCGGAGATCTGCATATGAAAGAAGGCCCACTGAGCGAAAAAGAGCTGGAATGGCTTGAAGAGGTGCTGGAAAAGTATGGCAATGATCGATCAGTCATAGATGTCGCTGAACTTGATGGCCTACTGACGGCGATCCTTTCCGGTCCGACGATGATCGAACCGAGCGAGTGGCTGACTGCCCTTTGGGGCGGCAAGGAACATATTCCTCGCTGGTCCTCTGAACGCGAACTTAAACGCTTTATGGATCTCACTTTCCAGCATATGAACGATATCTCTGATCGTCTGATTGAGTATCCCGATCAGTTCGAGCCGCTATTCGGCGTACAAGAGATTGATAATCAAGAGTATACCGTCGCTGAAGAATGGTGTTACGGATATATGCGCGGTTGGTCACTGAGTGACTGGTCTGCATTGCCTAAAGAACTTGAATCTGCTCTTAAAGCGATTGCTCTGCATGGCAGTGAAGAAAACGCCCCTGTGCTCGAGCAAATGTCTGATGAAGAAATTGAGAAAAGCATTGAGGAAATCAAACCAGCGGCGTTGGCGTTGCATCATTACTGGATAAACCAGCAGTCTGATGCCACAGCCTCTCCCGCCTCAACTCCTGTCGTTGCAGCACCCAAGGTCGGGCGTAATGATCCTTGCCCGTGCGGCAGCGGTAAGAAATATAAAAACTGCTGCCTGCACTGATAGCCAAAGTTTGCGGTAAGATTTGTAAAAAGTAAAAGCCACCCCGCCGGTGGCTTTTGTGCTTTTAGTGCTGACGGCAAATATTGCTGACGCAAAGACTTTTCTTCTAACGCTGATACTACTGACACTGGGACTTGCCGATTAGTCGTTACGGGAAATCCTGTTAGCCATTGCGGAAGATATAGCTATAAGCGCTCAGTGCCGGTGCGCCGCCAAGATGGGCGTAAAGGACTTTCGAACCGTCGGGGAATTCTCCGTTGCGGATCATATCTATCATCCCTTGCATGGATTTTCCTTCATAGACCGGATCGGTCAATACTCCTTCGGTGCGGGCGCAAAGGCGAATGGCTTCCAAAGTTTCTTCGCTTGGCAGACCATATTCCGGGCCGCCGTAACGGGTATCCAATACCACGTCTTCTTCCGTAATTTCTCGTCCCAGCTCGACAAGATTGGCCGTGTTCTGCGCGATACGCAGGATTTGCGCCTTGGTTTGTTGCGGTTTAGCCGAGGCGTCAATGCCGATAACGTTGCGCGAACGCCCGTCTGCAGCGAACCCGACCACCATGCCAGCCTGTGTGCTGCCAGTGACCGAACACACCACGATATAATCAAATTTGAAGCCTAACTCTTTTTCCTGCTCGCGAACTTCTTCGGCAAAGCTAACAAACCCCAGGCCGCCGTAAGGGTGTTCGGAGCATCCGGCGGGTATTGGGAAAGGTTTACCGCCATTTTCTGCGGCTTCTTCCATTGCCTGCTTCCAGCTCTCGCGAATGCCAATATCGAAACCGGCAGCATCAAGGCGTACATCGGCGCCCATAATACGTGACAGTTCAATGTTGCCAACGCGGTCATAAACCGTATCGGAGTAATTAACCCAGTTTTCCTGCACCAGAATACATTTCATGCCCAGATGAGCAGCCACCGCGGCAACCTGACGGGTCTGGTTTGACTGTATTCCACCAATGGAAACCAGAGTATCGCAGCCCTGAGCGAGTGCCTCGGGGATCAAAAACTCCAGTTTACGCGTTTTGTTGCCACCAAAGGCCAGCCCACTGTTGCAGTCTTCTCGCTTGGCATAAATATCAACCTTTCCTCCCAGCGCGGCGCTGAGACGTTTCATCGGCGTGATTGGAGATGGACCAAAGGTCAGCGGGTAACGCGGGAATTTTTCCAGGTTCATAATGCCTCTCTCGATAAAGGGATTGATGCCGCAAGTTAGCGAGCACAACAACGTTTGGTTTACCCTTTAACGATACATGAGCCTAATAAATTTTAAATTTCGTTTTAATTGCTATTACTGAAATTAAAAGTCACTTAATAATAAAAAGTGTATTTTATGTTGTTAACATTTAATATTTACTGGAATAAAATTAACCACTAAAATTCAGGCAACTTTGGGAAACACACCTTCAACTTAAAAAATCCATTAAATATAAAGAGTTGCGATTTATAGCGCATAAAGAGGTTCATAATGAAAAAGAACTAACCCGCCTATTGCAGGTTTGCTCTTTTAATTGAAATAACGGCTGTGGAAGTGATATTAAATAATAACGAGTGCGGATAATTATTAGAGGGGTATTTGAGTAGTGGAGAATATTTCGCGTAAACCAATAAAGGATCGAATCTGCCTGACGCCGGGTAAAAACAATAACTGTTCGGCATGAAGTTTATTAAAGCTCTGATTATCGGCAGTACGAATTAGCATGACAAAATCAAACTCGCCGCTGACCATATGACATTCCATACAGCCTTTGATTTTCTTTACCGCAGTTTCGAAATCATGAAACGACTCGGGCGTGGATCGGTCAAGGACAACACCGATAATCACTACCAGTCCAACATTAAGCGCCCGTGGGTTAAGCAAGGCCACATAGTTATCAATATAACCTAGCTGTTTTAAACGCTCTACACGGCGCAGGCTGGCCGGAGGACTGAGATTGATTTTGCCCGACAGCGCCACGTTGGATATCGAACTATCCTGCTGTAGAAGACGCAGTATGGCGAGGTCATACTTATCGAGCGCCTTTTCGCTTCCGGCTTCCTTAATTGCTTTTTGCTCCATGAGCATCACCCTTTATAATATGAAAATCTTATGACCCTAAAAGAAAATATTATACTTTGGGGTTTGGCATTATTCCCTTGCCTGCATCCTGTCACCGCAATTTGAAAAAATCAATAATTACAGAATCTGCTTTTCTAACAAAATAATCGCAATGATAAAAGGCAGATGAAAATATAAGCGAACAGGAATATTTATAGCCAGCGAGAATTAAAACTAAGATTGGATAATTTGAGATAAACTTTAGGCGATAAAAAAGGCGACCAGGGCCGCCTTTCTCATTTTCTTTATACCGGAAACTGTTTCGAGAAACTGTTCCGATTAGTGGCTACAACCACAACCGCCGGTACCGCAACCGCCTTGACCGTGGTCATGGCCGTGATCGTGGTCATGGTCGTGACCGTGCTCACCGTGAACGTGGCCGTGAGCCAGTTCTTCTTCAGTTGCTTCGCGAATCGCCACAACTTCAACGTTGAAGTTCAGGTTCTGACCAGCCAGCATGTGATTACCGTCAACAACAACGTGGTCGCCGTCAACTTCAGTGATTTCTACAGGAACTGGGCCCTGATCGGTGTCAGCCAGGAAACGCATGCCAACTTCCAACTCGTCAACACCCATGAACACGTCTTTAGGAACGCGCTGCACCAGGTTCTCGTCGTAGTTACCATAAGCTTCGTTAGCGCCAACATGCACGTCAAAACGATCGCCTACTGCATGACCTTCCAGCGCGCTTTCCAGACCGGAAATCAGCGAGCCGTGACCGTGCAGGTAGTCCAGTGGTGCGCTTACCGGTGATTCATCAACCAGCACGCCGTCTTCTGTACGAACCTGATACGCAACGCTGACTACCACGTCTTTAGATACTTTCATGATAACTCCTACCGTTTGAAAACTGTAATTTCGTCAAATACCGTATTTTGGCGAAGATTGTAGCGGAAAACCGCGCGTCTGTACCCCTAAGCATAAAAAAAGGCGCGGGATAACGCTACTCGGGATGAAAGATTCCGATCACCTGCTCTTCCGGCCGCACGTGTTTGGTGACCTGTTCATCGGTCTGGCGCTTATGGTGCCCACACTTGGCACACTCCACGACTTCGACCTGGTCTTCCTGCCATAACATCAGTGTATCCAGTGCCTTACACTCAGGGCAAACAGCGCCGGCAATAAAACGTTTACGGGTTGTAGCCATTTTCAGCCTCTCATGGACTTCAGCCGCGAGGCGCAATTCCCTGCTTCGCCGTATGAAATCCTTTACAAAAAATATTCGGAAACTTCCGTTAAGCCACGCGTTGAAACGCTATTCTTCATCGTCCCAGCCGTCAAGCTGCCGACGCTCGTTATGCATTTCGCTCTGGAAGATGTCTTCCAGCTCGCGGCGCGCCTCTTTAACACGCGAAATCTGCGCCACGTCACCTTGTATTTGCGGCACCAGCTCACGCAGCATACGCATATCAAGACGGCGGAAATGTTGCTGAGCGCGATAGGCATTGTGCGGATGCATGCCGAGCGTAATCAGCGCCTTCTTTCCTAACTCCAGGGCGCTGGAAAAGGTCTCACGCGAGAAATTCTGCACGCCCGCTTGCAATAGTTCGTGCGCCTCTACGCGTCCCCGTGCGCGAGCCAAGATATTCAGATGCGGAAAGTGTTCCTGACAGAGCCGTACAATTTCCATGGTGTCTTCCGGCTCATTGCAGGTAATCACGATAGATTTGGCTTTTTCCGCTCCGGCAGCACGCAGCAGTTCCAGCCGCGTTGCATCGCCGTAATACACCTGATAACCATAGCTGCGCATCAGCCCGACTGCACTTATATCGCGCTCCAGCACGGTAATACGCATTTTGTTGGCCATTAATAATCGTCCAACGACCTGACCAAAACGACCAAAGCCCACCACGATGACCTGAGGCTCGTTGTCTTCAACAAAGTGTTTCTCGTCGCTTTCTTCCTGAGCGTTATAACGGCGGACCAAAATTCTGTCGACGTATTTCAGCAACAGTGGCGTGGTCATCATCGAAAGTGTGACCACCACCAAAAGCTCTGCCAGCTGGCCAGAAGAAATGACTTTCAGCTGTCCGGCTGCCGAGAACAGCACAAAGGCAAACTCGCCGCCCTGACTGAGCACGGCAGCAAACTGTAATCGCACCGAAGTACGCAGATCAAACAGTCGGGCAAGCAGATAAAGCACCCCGCCTTTGACCATCACCAGCACGACAACGCTTATCAGCACCATTAAAATATGGGTATACAGTATGCCCAGATTCAGCGCCATGCCGACCGAGATAAAGAACAGTCCAAGCAATAATCCCTTAAACGGCTCGATAGCGATTTCCAGTTCGTGCTGATATTCACTTTCTGCCAGTAATATCCCGGCGATAAAAGTGCCCAGCGCCATAGAGAAGCCTAGCTCCTGCATAAATAGCGCTGCACCCAACACCACCAACAGCGCCGCGGCGGTAAAGACTTCGCGCACGCCCGAAGCAACAATCAGGCGGAAAATAGGCCGCAGCAAATAACGACCGCCGACCAGCATGCCGACAAACGCCAGTACTTTCATGGCGATCATCGGCCAGTTGTTACCACCCGACGAGGTGCCTGCTAACACGGGAATCAGCGCCAGCGCAGGGATAACCGCGATATCCTGAAACAGCAGCACCGCAAAACCTAGCTGGCCGCCTTCGTTGCGCGTCATCCCTTTGTCGCGCATCAGTTGCAACGCCATCGCCGTAGAGGACATCGCCAAACCGATACCGCCAATCACCGCCGCCTGCCAGGCGAAATGTGTCAAATACAGTAATCCGCCCAATATCAACGAGGTAAGGATCACCTGACCGGCACCGACGCCAAATATCTGCCGCCTCAGCTGCCACAGCTTGCCGGGATTCAGTTCCAGCCCGATGATAAACATCAGAAAGACCACGCCTAACTCGGAAAAATGCAGGATCTCGTCGACGTCATTAATAAACCCTAAACCCCACGGGCCAATGGCGATACCGGCCAGCAAATAACCCAGCACCGCGCCAATCCCGAGACGTTGAGCAATAGGCACCGCCACCACGGCGGCAAACAGAAACAGCAGAATCGCTGTGGGCAAGCTCGAACTATCGATGATTAAATTCCTCCGTGTGGCATGGGAGACTGAAGCCATTCGCCGTAAGCCTGGGCATGGCTCGCTAATACCTCAGGCTGCTGGCGACGTGCCCAGTAGATAACAATTGGCGTCATCCAGTGCATGTGGCACATTCCGGCGGTCAGCTCGAAAGGCCGCAGGATTTCACTCATTTTATAGCGATTATAGCTGCCGGGACGAAAGGCTCCTTCCGGCTCACCGGTGGTTATTACCGAACGCCAATACTTGCCGCTTAACGCCGTGCCGCCTGCGCCGCTGGCAAAACCGCGTGCCAGAACTCTGTCCATCCACTCTTTGAGTAACGCCGGGCAACTATAGGTGTATAAAGGATGCTGGAAGACGATGACCTTATGCTCACGCAGCAGCTGTTGCTCGCGAGGAACATCGATGAAAAAATCGGGATAATTGGCATAGAGGTCGTGGACAGTCACGTGTTCGAGCTGCCGCGCCCGGTCAAGCAATATGCGATTAGCGACTGAGTCAGGTGATTCCGGGTGAGCGTAAAGCAGCAAAACCTTGGGTGGCTGCGACATCAATACCTCCAAAGCGTCGTCAGGGTGCAATTTTTCAGCTACCATGCTCCGCAAATAGCAAATGGGACGTTTCAGACGTCTTGTTTAACTTAGAATAATGACAATCAACTTAACATACTCTCAACTACACGGCGCTTTATGATAGTTTTCTCATCGTTACAAATCAGGCGTGGCACCAATGTCCTGCTTGACAATGCATCTGCCACTATCAATCCGGGCCAAAAAGTAGGATTGGTAGGCAAAAACGGCTGCGGCAAATCGACACTGATTTCCCTGTTGAAAAACGAAATGAGCGCCGACGCGGGCAACCTGAAGTTTCCGTCAAACTGGGCGTTAGCCTGGGTTAATCAGGAAACGCCAGCCCTTGATGTCCCCGCTATTGAGTATGTTATCGACGGCGACCGCGAATTTCGTCAGCTTGAGTCTGAATTACAGGCCGCCAACGAACGCGACGACGGCCATGCTATCGCGACACTGCACGGCAAGCTTGATGCAATTCAGGCCTGGACTATTCCTGCCCGCGCCGCCAGCCTGCTCAGCGGTTTAGGATTCACACAAAATCAGTTGCAACAGCCGGTAAAATCCTTCTCCGGCGGCTGGCGTATGCGTCTCAACCTGGCGCAGGCGCTGATTGTACGCTCTGATTTACTGCTGCTTGACGAACCGACCAACCACCTGGATTTAGACGCGGTGATTTGGCTGGAAAAATGGCTGAAAAGCTATGATGGCACGCTGGTGTTAATTTCTCATGACCGTGATTTCCTCGACCCCATCGTCGACAAAATTCTGCACATTGAGCAGCAAACGCTGAACGAGTACACCGGCAACTATTCTTCGTTCGAACGTCAGCGCGCAACCAAACTGGCTCAGCAACAGTCATTGTTTGAACATCAGCAAGAAAAAGTTTCTCATCTGCAAAGTTACATCGATCGTTTCCGCGCGCAGGCAACCAAAGCCAAGCAGGCGCAGAGCCGTATCAAGATGCTGGAGCGCATGGAGCTGATTGCCCCGGCTCACGTTGATAATCCTTTCCAGTTTAGTTTCAGGTCGCCAGAAAGTCTGCCCGATCCGCTGCTGCGCATGGAAAAAGTCAGTGCGGGCTATGACGATAACGTGATCCTCGATTCAATTAAACTGAATTTGGTACCGGGCTCACGCATCGGCCTGCTGGGTCGCAACGGTGCCGGTAAATCCACACTGATCAAACTGTTAGCGGGAACTATGCCGCCACTGAAAGGCGACATTGGTCTGGCGAAGGGCGTCAAGCTGGGATACTTCGCCCAGCATCAGCTCGAGTTTCTGCGTGCCGAAGACTCACCGTTGCAGCATCTGGTTCGTCTGGCCGACAAACAAACTGAACAGCAGCTGCGCGACTATCTTGGCGGCTTTGGCTTCCAGGGCGATAAAGTTACCGAAAAAACCGAGCGTTTCTCCGGCGGTGAAAAAGCCCGTCTGGTGCTGGCGCTGATTGTCTGGCAACGCCCTAACCTGCTGCTGCTCGATGAACCGACGAACCACCTGGATCTTGATATGCGTCAGGCGCTAACCGAAGCGCTGATCGACTTTGAGGGCGCAATGGTTGTTGTTTCGCACGACCGCCACTTGCTGCGTTCTACCACCGACGATCTGTATTTGGTGCATGGCGGAAAAGTTGAGCAGTTCGACGGCGATCTCGACGATTATCAGCAATGGCTGGTCGATATTCAGCGTCAGGAAAGCCAGCAGGATGCCCCGGACAAAGACGCGGGCGTTAATAGCGCTCAATCGCGTAAGGACCAGAAACGCCGCGAGGCCGATTTCCGTAACCAGACTCAGCCGCTGCGTAAGCAAATCGCGACCTGGGAAAAGCAAATGGAAAAGCTGAGCAGCGAATTGGCCAGCGTGGAAGAAAAACTGGCAGATTCCGCCATTTACGACAGCAGCCGCAAGGCCGATTTGACCGCCTGTCTGCAACAGCAGATTAAGGTCAAAGGCGCGCTGGAAGAAGTCGAAATGAACTGGCTCGACGCGCAGGAACAGCTCGAACAGTTGGCGCAGGAATTTAACGCGTAAGACTTTAAGCGCAGTGGGAATTTAATCCTCAGTAATTAATACATAAACACAAAACGGGTCCGGCACTGTGATATTCCCCAGCCGGACCCGATTTAACTCTTACCGTTTTCTAAAAAATGGAAAGGTATTGTCAAAAACGGACAGGCATCGCAAAAATGCATTACGTCTGCCTCTATTTTGGCAATCTCCGACATGCTGGCAATGCCCGATGCCTTCCAGTCCCTACGCTTTATAGTAAGGCTTATCACCGAGAATAGTCGCCCGGTGCATAATGCGTCGCTGTGGGAAATAATCCGCATTGGCATAATGCTGAGTGATCCGATTATCCCAGATAGCGATATCATTTTCCTGCCAGCGCCAGCGCACCTGAAACTCCGGTTTAGTGACATGACGGAACAGGAAATCGAGGATAGCCGCCCCTTCTTTCTCTTCCAGTCCCACAATTCGAGTGGTAAACCCTTCGCTTACAAACAGCGCCTGCTTGCCGGAAACCGGATGCGTGCGCAACACCGGATGCTGCACCGGCGGGTTCTTTTCTTTCGCTTTCAACCACTGCTGATGCTCTTCCGGCGTTTTACGGTATTTATATTCCGCGAACCCCTTGGTGAAGTCATGCTCGGCCTGCAAACCTGCCAGCAGTTTCTTAAACGGTTCTGATAATGCCTCATAGGCGGCAATACCGCTGGTCCACAGCGTGTCGCCTCCGCTTACAGGCAGTTTTTTAGCAGCAAGGATTGCACCCAGCGGCGGCGTTTCAATAAAGGTGACATCGGTATGCCAGTTATCGTTGTCCGGCGGATTATTGTCATTGGTATCGAGAATAATGATTTCCTCCGCTTCCGGCGTATGGGGATAAAACGGATGAATATGCAAATCGCCAAAGCGCGCTGCCAGCGTTCTCTGCTCCACCGGAGTTATCGGCTGATTACGTGTAAACAGCACCTGATATTTCAGCAGCGCATGATAAAGCTGCTCAAACTGTGCATCTGATAGCGGACGGTTAAGCGACACATCCTCCACCAACGCACCAATATACGGGCCTAGCGGGGTGATTTTCAGACGTTCGTTCATTGTTGTTCTCCGTGCCAGGGGGTCAATTTACGCTGCAAGTAGCGCAGACCCAGTTCGAGCGCACAGGCGATCAGCGCAATCACGCTAATCCCGGCGATAACCACATCAGTTGCCAGAAACTCACCGGCTGACTGAACCATAAATCCTAAACCTCGGGTGGCGGCGATAAGCTCGGCAGCCACCAGCGTTGACCAGCCTACACCCAGGCCAATTCGCACGCCGGTTAAAATCTCCGGCAAGGCGCCGGGCAGAATAACGTAGCGTAAAACCTGCCAGCGAGTCGCGCCCAATGCCTGTGCAGCGCGAATACGCACTTTGGAAGCGCTGCGCACACCGGCCAGAGCCGACATCGCTATCGGCGCAAAAATTGCCAGATAAATCAGCAAGATTTTCGACGTTTCGCCAATGCCGAACCAAATTACCATCAGCGGCAAATAGGCCAGCGGCGGCACTGGACGATAAAGCTCGATTAACGGATCCAGAATGCCGCGCAGGGTTTCATTCAGCCCCATGGCAATCCCCACCGGCACGCCAATCACGATTGCCGCAAACAGCGCGATGAGGATACGAGTCAGGCTGGCCGCAAGATGTTGCCACAGCGTCGCGCCCATAAAGCCCTGCGAACTGCCAATGGTGATTAACTGATGCAACACCTGCTGTGGCGCGGGCAGAAACAGCGGCGGGATAAGCTTCAACGCCGTCACCGCCCACCAGATAAAAAGCAGCGCCGCCAGGGTGGCGATACTGATACGGACATTGCGCGGCAGCGACCTGCTTTTTGCCGTAGTGCCAGCACGAGAAATCGTTTTAACTAGCGGTTCTGCACTCATAGCAGGCCTCCACGCTGTTCAAATACCTGACTGAGCACGTATTCGCGCTGGCTGATAAATTCTGGGGAAGACTTGATGCTGCGGCAAGATTCGCCGTCAGCATAGCGTTTGCCGAAGTCCAAAGAGATGCGTTCAAGCACCCGCCCCGGCCCCGGCGACAGCAGCAGTAATTCGCTGGCGAGGAAAATCGCCTCTTCAATGTCGTGAGTAATCAGGAAAATTTGCTTGCCGGTATCGCGCCAGATAGTCAGCAATAGCTCCTGCATTTGCTCGCGAGTGAAGGCGTCCAGTGCGCCAAAAGGCTCATCGAGCAACAGCAGGCGCGGGTCGGCGGCCAGAGCACGCGCAATCCCCACTCGCTGACGCATACCGCCAGAAAGCTGCCACAGATGATGCTTTTCATAACCGGTGAGGCCAACCTTGGCTAACATCCGCTCTGCCGTACGGCGACGCTGCTGTTTCTCGACACCGGCCAGTTGCAGACCAAATTCGACGTTGCTTTGCACATCGCGCCACGGCAGCAGCCCTTCGTTTTGGAACACCACTCCGCGCTCGGCTCCCGGCCCTTTAACCGGGGAACCGTCCAGGCTAATCGACCCGCCACTCGGCGAGGTAAATCCGGCAATCAGATTGAGCAGCGTGGTTTTACCGCATCCTGATGGACCCAGCACCACCACCAATTGCCCGGCATCTATCTGCAATGAAATATCGTGCAGTACCGGATTTCCCTGATACTCGGCAGAAAGTTGAGAAACCTGAAGCATGCCTTTCTCCTTAAGATTGCGGGCTGGCCTGCACGGCCTTGACGAATTTGTTGGTCACGTAGCTGCTGTAATCAGCATCGACCTGATCAACCTTGCCCTGCTCTTTCAAGAAGGCCGCGGTATCTTTAATCGCTTTATCAACCGGTTGAGCCAGCTGAGTCACTTGTTCGTTGACCGGCAGATAGCGATTGCCTTTTACCAGCCCGGCGATTTGGTCATCCGGCACGCCGCTCAAACTAGACAACGTATTCAGGTTAGAGGTGTTTTTCAGCCACTGATCGGGGTTTTGCAGATAGGCTTTCTGCGCCGACAATGCAGAGCGAGCAAAGGCCGTCACCACTTCAGGATGCGCCTGCGCGAAGTCTTTACGCACTACCCACACGTCCAGCGTCGGCGAACCCCATTTGCCGACCTGCGAAGAATCGGTCAGCACTCTACCTGTTTTCTCCAAATCGTTAACCGCAGGAGCCCAAACGTAAGCACCATCGATGTCACCGCGCGCCCAGGCCGCTGCAATTGCCGGCGGTTGCAGGTTAATAATCGTCAGTTTATTTGGGTCGATTCCCCAGTGCTTCAGGGCGGCCAGCAGGCTGTAATGGGTGGTGGAAATAAACGGAACCGCGATGCGTTTGCCGATTAAATCCTGCGGCGTTTTAATGGTATTTTTCACCACGAAGGCTTCAGAGCTGCCTAACTCAGAGGCAAGTAAAAAGGCTTCGATAGGCAATTTTTGGCTTGCTGCAACCGCCAGCGGGCTTGAGCCAATATTACCGATTTGCACATCACCTGAGGCCATGGCGCGCAACACGCTGGATCCGCTATCAAATTTGCGCCAGTCAACTTTGGCACCCGATTCTTTGGCAAAGGTGTTTTCCGCCTGCGCGACCTTCGCCGGTTCGGCCGAGGTCTGATAAGCCACGGTAACATCTACCGCATAGGCGCTAAGAACGGACATTGACAGCAGCAACGCTGCGCTACGTAAGATGAATCGTTTTGCCATGGGTGAGTGCTCCGCAAAAGTGTTAAATCATTATTGTGATGAGTCGATGTTTTTAGACTTGAGAGGAATTTTTAGCTGAGGGGCAAAAACATTTAAAGTAATTAAAAATCACCTTTAATAACCAAAAGGAATATAAGGATTTTAATTGCAGGTTTTGAGGCTATTAAATGCAAAACGGCCACCCCACTGGATGGCCGTTTTGAGATAAATCAGATCCGCTTTTATTCAGTCTCGCCTATCGCCAGATCTTCCTTATCTTCAAATCTTTATTTACCTCCAAATCTTTTTTACCTCCAAATCTTTTTTTACCTCCAAATCAACAACACACAGGCTGCGGTCAGCAATCCCATGGCGATATTGAAGGTGTACCACGCGCGACGGCTGCTGAGCAGCCTGCCAATCACGGTGCCAAAACCTAGCCAGATAATCCCGGATACTAAATTGACAATAAAGACGCCAAGGCTGATAGCGGCCACCGAATGGTTATATTGCGCCCCGGCAAGGCTAAAACTGGCTACCGCGCCCAGGCCCATTAACCAGGCTTTCGGATTCAGAAACTGCAACAACCAACCCTGATACAGGCGAATCGGCTTAGCCTGTTTAGCTTCAGTATCCAGCGTTTCATAGGCAGAAGTTGCAATCTTCCACGCAAGCCACAGCAGATACAAACTGCCCAGCACCTTAAGGATGGTGTGCAGCGCCGGATACAGCAGGATTAATCCGCCGACCCCAAACGCCACCAGCAACACGATGCTCTGCATGCCGAGCATGATCCCTACCATTAGCCACAGCGAGCGCGCAAAGCCAAAATTTGCCCCAGAAGTCGTTAACAACATATTATTCGGGCCCGGCGTAATCGCGGCGACCCATAAAAATCCCAGCATCGAAAGAAATAAACTAAGTTCCATTTAACAGGTGCTCCCAACCCCTAACTATTGTGTAATTAGCAGTGAAGCTATCAGTGTGGTATTGGTAGTACAAGCGTCCTCCACGAGATTTTTAATCGCAAAATGGCTGAAAATTTTCATCCCCTGCGCGGTGCTAGCAATCCGCATCTACAAACCCTGTTGCCCAGACTGGTCCGACGGCACGTAAAGCTAAATCCGGTGTGGCAAAGGCTGGATTTACCTGACGGAGATTTCATCGATTTAGCCTGGAGTGAAGACCCGGAAAAGGCAAAACATAAGCCGCGCATGGTGCTGTTCCACGGCCTTGAAGGCAGTTTTACCAGCCCTTACGCCCACGGCCTGCTACAAGCCTGGAAAGATAAAGGTGGGCTGGGCGTGGTGATGCATTTTCGTGGCTGTAGCGGTGAACCTAACCGGCTGCAACGCATCTATCATTCCGGTGAAACGGAGGATGCGCGTTATTTCCTCAACTGGTTAAGAGAAACTTACGGCGATGTGCCCACCTCGGCGGTAGGATTTTCGCTGGGCGGTAATATGCTGGCATGTTATCTCGGGCAGGAGGCAGAAAACTGTCGTCTTCAGGCAGCGGTAATTGTCTCTGCACCGCTGATGCTCGAACCCTGTGCTTATCGGCTTGAGAAAGGCTCGTCGCGGTTTTATCAGCGCTATTTGCTCGACCAGCTCAAGGCCAACGCGCGCCGCAAGCTGATAAAATATCCCGGAACGCTGCCGGTTACGCTGGGTCAGTTAAAATCCATGCGCCGCATTCGCGAGTTTGACGACGCCATCACCTCGAAAGCGCACGGTTTTAGAAATGCGATAGACTATTATCGACGCTGTAGCGGTATGCCAATGCTGCCGAGGGTTAAGATTCCGCTGCTGATCATCCATGCTAAAGACGATCCGTTTATGACCGATGCCGTGATCCCCAACGCGCAGGACTTGCCCGCTGAGGTAGAATATCAATTGACCGAGCACGGGGGTCACGTCGGCTTCGTGACGGGCAGTTGGCTAAATCCGATAATGTGGCTGGAGCAGCGTATTCCCGAATGGATAGCGCTCCGTTTAGCGCCCAAACCCTAGATTGAGAAATGAAATAGAAATGATTATTCCCTGGAATGAGTTGCCATCGGAAACACTGGACAGTGTCATTGAAGCATTCGTACTGCGTGAAGGCACCGATTACGGCGAGCAGGAACGAACGCTGGAGCAAAAAGTTGCAGACGTGCGCCGTCAGTTAAAAAGCGGCGACGTGGTATTAGTGTGGTCTGAACTGCACGAAACGTTGAATATCATGCCGCGCGGGCAGTTCCGTGCCGGTGAGGAAGAAATTGAAAGGCCGGACTATTAACCGCGGCTTTATCGATTGATAGCCAGGCTTATTAATAGACACGAGTCAGGCTTCAACTTTAAAACGCGCTGGCTCGCCACGGCCGGCGTTTAAAACGGTCACTGCCTGCGCGTTCGGCCAGACTGTTGGCCGCCAGCTTTGAGCGTAACAATACCTCGCGCTCGTTGATACGGGTAAATTTACCCTCGCGCAACAGCGGTTCGCCATCAACGAAAACGTCTGTCACCTCATGTCCCAGCGCCGAATAGACCAGCGAAGAAACCGGATGATGCACCGGCGTCATGGCGGGATGGTCAGTACCGACAATCACGATATCGGCTTTTTTACCGACTTCAATCGACCCAATCAGATGCTCGAGGCCAATCGCGCGAGCGCCATCAATTGTCGCCATCTCCAACACTTTCTCGGCGGTCATAATGGTGGGATCACGATGTACGCCCTTCTGCACTAGCGCGGCCATTTTCATTGCCTGAAACAGGCTGTGATTATTGCTGCTTGCTGGCCCGTCTGACCCTAATCCTACGGTAATACCCGCCGCCAGCATCTCGGGGATCGGCGCGACGCCGGAAGCCAGATACATATTGCTGCACGGATTATGCGACACCCGTACGTCATAGTGTTTTAGCGCGCGAATATCCCTGCTGCTGCACTGAACGCAATGCACGGCCAGCACGTCCGAGCCAAGAAAGCCTATCTCGCTAAGGAACTCAGTATCGGTGCTCTGAAAACGCAGCTGTGACTGGGCAATTTCAAAATCTGTTTCTGCAACATGGGTCGTAATCAGCGCGCCGGTTTCATTGGCCAGTTCGCGAGTACCGCGCAGGACTTTTTCGTCCAGCGCCCAGATCATACTCGGTGCAATCCCCACCTTGACCCGGCTTTCCGGGCGATTGTATTGATAAATCAGTTTTTTTGCGTCGGCCAAGGCCTGTTCTGGCGTTTCAATCAGCCGGGAAGGAATGCCGTGCTCTGCGCCAGTGGTAAGAAATCCACGGCAGACATGGCCGCGAATGCCGGTAATCTGAAAGGCCTCAACGACTTTGGCAGTTAATCCCGGCCGCGGATGGGCATACATAAAATCGACCAGCGAGGTCACACCGGAGCGCAGCGATTCCACACAGCCGTGCATCGCCGCCGCCGAAACATCTTCCTCCGTCAATTCAACCGCGCTCGGCCCTGTCATGCAGGTAAACCATTTTTTCAGCACCATGTCATCGCCCAGCCCTTTTAACAACGTCTGGAACAGATGAGTATGAGTGTTGACCATGCCGGGAATAATAATCGCCTCGCGGCAGTCGATCACTTCGCATTCTGGATTCTGGGCCATCAGCTTTTGGCGCGTGCCAATAGCGGCGATAGTGTCCCCGACAATTAAAATACTGGCTTCTTCCAGTACGTCACGCTGCGGGTTCATGGTGACAACCCAACCGTCTGCCAAAATGTAGCCCATTAATGCTTTCCTTAAGGGAGCAGGATTTAGAACGCCAGCTGATGGACCAACTGGGCGGAATCGGAAACAAAACCAAAGCACTGGCGGACGTTATACAGGGTGGCATCCATACAATACTGCGGTGAAGTCGTTGCGCAGCAGTCTTCCAGCAACAAACAGTCATAACCGTGAAAATTGGCATCCTGCAAGGTGCAGAGCACGCACTGGTCGGCATTTACACCGGCAAACAGCAGCGTAGTGATGTTAAGATTGCGCAAAATGCTGTCGAGTTCGGTGTCCTGAAAACCCGACATTCGGTATTTATTAACCTGAATATCACCGGGCAGCGGCTTAAGTTCATCCACCACGGCCGCAGCCCAACTGCCGGACTCCAGCACTGGCTCGCCTGAGGCAGGCAGCGGATCGCCCAGCCCCACGCCTGTACCGGTCGGCTTGTAAACGTGCAGCACTGCCGGGCTGAGATTGAGTTTGTCCGGACGATTGCCCCAGTTCAGCCACACGACCGGCATTTGTATCTCACGAGCTATGGGCAGCAGCCGCTGCAACGGCGCGATAGGTGCCCGGGCGGGAGTCACGTCTACGCCAATGTGCCCCAGCCAGCCTTCGGGATGACAAAAATCGTTTTGCATATCAATAACGATAAGCGCGGTGCGGTTCAGGTCGAGCTGAATGCGTCGATTCCCATCCTGTAACGTGGCTAACTGCGGCGGTATGCTGTCGCGCACTAAATCCACTTCCTGCGCCGATACGTGCCAGGCATTGCGTGGACTGGCGCCGAGAGGCACGAGATTTTCAGACCGTTGATTCATACTGCCAGACTCCCATTCACCCCACTCAGCACCCGCAGGTCTTCTTCATCCAACTCTACCGGCTCTCCGCTGCGAATAAGCTCGGCAAAACCTTCATTCGGCGTCATCACCGTCAGGGTATACAGCTTGCTGGTGCCGGTATTGCGGATCACGTGCTCATTACCCGGATTAAGCAGCAGCGCTTTGCCCTTACTCAACGGCAGCTCTTTATCGCCACACAGCGCCACGCCTTCGCCCTCAAGCACGTAGAAAAATTCGTGTGCGTGAGCGTGTTCATTTGGCGGCGTCGCGCCTCCGACCTTGAAAATCTCAATAACAAAAATGTGGTCGATCTGGTCCTGTTCCTTGTCGAACAGAATGGCAAAATAGTTGGTGTCCGTTGGGCTGATACGAAAAGCCGGCGCGGATTGAGCATCGGTAGCGCGAAAAATCGTGGTCATAACTATCTCCTAAAATATCCGGACAGTGGCAGGCCACTGTTATTCCTTGCGATAAGGCTGAGTCAGTGCGCCCGGCTGTACCGTTTTTCCTATTACTCCAGACATGGCCAGAATGGTTAACAGATACGGTAGCGCCAGCAATAACTGAGCGGGTAAGACGTCATTAAACAGCTGTAATGACAGCTGCAACGCATCGGCTGCCCCAAAGATAAAGGCGGCAACTAACGCTTTTATCGGACTCCAGCGGCCAAAAATAACGATCGCCAGTGCGATGAAACCCTGCCCGCTAACAATGTTGTCTCGGAATAGGCCAATCTGCGCAGTCACCAGATATCCTCCCGCCAGACCGCCGCCGATACAGGAAAGCATCACCCCATAGGTGCGGATCCTTGAAACATTTAATCCTGCGGCGTGCGCGGCCTTGGGGTTCTCACCAACCGCGCGCAGCGAAAGTCCAAAACGGGTATGAAACAGGCCCCACTGGGCAAGCACCACCAGTCCCAGCGTCAGATAAAGCGGCCATGGCTGATTGAAGAAAATAGGTCCGATATAGGGGATTTTTTGCAGCAAAGGCACAGGCAGCGAATTGAACATATTCACCGTCGGCGAGCTGTTATCACCAATCACCAGGCTGTAGATATAGGTCGCCAGACCGCCGGCAAGAATGTTAAACACCATGCCGACCACCACCTGACTGGCTAACGCCCGTAAATAGAAGAAGGATAACAACAGGCTGACCAGTAACCCACCAACGCCACCGGCAAAGAAACCCAGCACCGCAGAGCCAGAATAAACTGACACCAGATAGCTGGACAGCGCGCCCATCAGCAAAGTGCCTTCAAGGCCAATATTGAGCACGCCAGACCGTTCGGCATAAATTTCGCCCAGCGAAGCCAATAGTACCGGCCCTGCAAGGCGAACCGCCGCCGCCAGCCAGGTAATAAAAAATGCGGCATCAAGGTGCGACCACAGGCTCATGAGTTTATCTCCGAGGCCGCTTCTGCCACTGGCACACGCGTACGCCCCGGCCAGCGAATGCGGTAATAACGCAAGATGTCTCCGGCTAAAATCAGCAGCACGACCAGACTCTCGAGAATGAAAATTACCGAGGTCGGCAAACCGCTGTCGCGCTGCATCGCGCTTCCCCCGACCTGTAAACCGCCGTAGAGAATAGCCGTAGGGATAACCACCAGCGGATTAAGACGGGCCAGCAATGCCACGATAACGCCGACAAATCCCACGCCGCCGGATAACCCGTCCATCAGCCGATGTTGCACGCCAAGAACCATACAAAGGCCCGCCAGCGCTGCCATTCCACCACCTAAAAATACGGCCAGCATCTGACGATGAATAACGTTAATGCCGCCGTAGCGCGCTGCTTTGGCATTCATGCCGCTGACAATCATTTCATAGCCCACTGGCGTTTTACGGATCAATACCCATACCAGCAACGAGCAAACCAGCGCAATCAGCAACCCCATATGCGCCCGCGAGCCGTGCATAATAAATGGCAGCCAGGTTTGCATCGGCAACAGCGGAGTTTGCGGTAAATCGCCCGTCGCGCGCATCGGGCCTGAAACCAGATACTGCACCAGAAAGGCCGCCACATAGTTAGCCATCAGAGATATCAGCACATCGTTACCGCCAAAACGCACGCGCATAATGCCGACTATCCCGGCCCATAATGCGCCTGCAATAAAAGCGATGATCAGTACCACGGGCCAGAAAGCCCAAACTGGAAGCATGATCCACATTCCCTGTGGCGTACCGCCCAACGCGACCCAGGATGCGGCTGCGGCTCCAAGGGTAAAGCAACCTTCGAAACCGATGTAGCCCATGCCCGATCGCCAGATAACAATGGTTGCCTGAGCAATCAGAATCAGCGGGATTGCCTGTATCAGGGTCTGGCCGAAACCGCGCAGCGATCCAAAGGCTTCACTGAATAGCTCGATAAATGCAGTAAAGGGATTCGCCCCAAAAGGAATAAACAGCACGCCAGCAATGATAAATGCCAGCGCTAACGCGACAATGGCGATGCCCGCCGAAGCCATTGAGGAGTCAGCCGGGATTGGGCGTTTCTCGAGCAAAGACTTCATGATGCCTCCCGAACCAGCTTGCCACCTGCCATCAAATCGCCGATCTGTTCTAACGTTGCCTCGGCCGCACTTAAAACACCGGCAATTTGCCCCGCGTACATCACCGCAATGTTGTCAGATAGATTCATTATTTCTTCCAGCTCCGCAGAGATAATCACAATGGCGCAGCCCTGTTGACGCGCTTCGAGCAATCCCTGCCACACCGCCTCTACCGCACCAACGTCTAATCCGCGCGTCGGCTGTTCCACCACCAAAACGCGCGGCTTACGCATGACTTCACGGCCAAGAATCAGCTTTTGAAGATTACCGCCGGAAAGCTTTCCGGCCTCAAAATCCACGTCGGGAGCAATAACATTGAAGTGTTTGACGATAGCTTTCGCTTTCTCGGCAATAGCTTTGGGGCTAAGAAACCATCCTGCGGCGACCGTGTGCTGATGCTGCGCGCCGAGAATCGCGTTATCGGCAATCGACATGCCGGTAATTGACCCAACGCCGCGCCTGTCGGCAGGAATAAAGCCCATGCCCGCTGCACGTCGCTGCGCCGGAGAGAGGTCGGAAATATCTTTTCCACCCAGCAGAATTCTGCCTGCTTCAATGGGGCGTAGGTTGAGCAACGCGTCTGCCAGCTCTGACTGACCGTTGCCATCGACTCCGGCAATCCCTAAAATTTCTCCCGCGCGGACCTTGAGCGCCACCCGCCAGATTTTCTGGTTTCCCGCTTCATCGCGCATGGCAATATTGTCGATATTTAACACTTCTTCGCCGGGCTGCTGCGCGGGCTTCTCGACTCTTAGCAAAACGTCACGCCCGACCATGCGGCGTGCTAAATCGGTTTCTGAGGTCTCTTTTACCGCGACACTTTCGACCATCCTGCCGCTTCGCATCACCGACACACTGTCGGCCACCGCCATGATTTCATAAAGTTTATGGGTAACAATGACGATTGAACGGCCCTCTTCTTTCAACGAAGTCAGGGTGGCAAATAGCCCGTCTTTTTCACGTGGCGTCAGTACGGCGGTAGGTTCATCCAGTATCAAGACTTTGGCATCGCGATAAAGCAGCTTAAGAATTTCCACTCGCTGCTGAACACCAATCGGCAGATGTTCAACTCTCGCCCACGGATCGACGGCTAATCCATGGCGATCGGAAATCTGCTGTAAGCGTTTCGCAGCCGCGTGCAAATCAAGATAGCCGCTGCGATTTTCTTTCAGGCCAAGGATCACGTTTTCGACCACTGTCATAGGCTGCACCAGCATAAATTCCTGATGAACCATACCAATGCCCAACGCAATAGCCTCCCCCGGGTGACGAATGCTGGCCTTCTGTCCATCGACAAAAATATCGCCTTCATCGGCCTGATACATGCCGTAGAGAATTTGCATCAAGGTGCTTTTACCCGCGCCATTTTCCCCCAGCAGAGCAACGATTTCGCCTTCGCCTATCGACATATCAACATGATGATTGGCGGTGACTTTACCGAATCTTTTAGTGATGCCTTTCAGCTCAATCATCTGCCCTCCTTATTCATCACGTTTAACTTAATCACGTTTTAACTTCATCACGTTTTAACTTCAGGCTTTTACCAGTGACTGAACATTAATCTTGCCGGTGGAAAGCTGGGCCCAGATGTCCTGAAATTTGGCCCACTGATCGGCGGTAATCAGTTTGCTGTTATAAGCAGTGTCGCCGTAAACGGGTAACCAGCCCTTGGAAACTGGAGGCCGAAACTCCTGGCCGCCGAGGAATTTTTTATCCTGAACGCTGTGTGCCACCTGCTCGATAACCCACGGCAGATTGGTTTCAAAACTGGTGGCGATAAACTCGGGAGCAATGCTTTTCTGATCGGCATAGCAGCCGATAGCTTTGACTTTTGCCGCTGCGGCACCCTGAATTGCGCCGAGACCGGTAACATCGGCGGTATGCCAGATGACGTCGGCCCCGTTGCCTATCATGGTGCTGGCCGCCTCGCGACCTTTGGCAGCATTGTTATAGTCACCGGTCACAATTCCCAGGCCGGTAATGCCCGGGCGCGTTTTCTCCGCTCCGGCAATAAATGCGTGCATCATGCCATTCTGACTCGGGTTATCGCCGCCACCGACATAGCCCACCGCTTTACCTTTTTCGGAAATCAGTGCAGCGAGCGCACCAGCACCATAAGCAGCATTCATATAGGCCAGATTCATAAACTCGGTGTTATCGGGCGCTTTTTCGGAAGGTTTAAAGGTGGTGGCGAAGAAATAGGTGTCTGGATACTGCGGCCCTACCTGCTCGAATTCAGATCCGTATTCGAAGCTGTGGCCAATGATCAGGTTATAGCCGTCATCGGCGTAGCCGCGGGTGACCTGATCCATTTGCGCCTGCGGCACGCTTTCACTGAAGGCGACTTTGAATCCCTGGGATTTCAGCGTTTGCAAACCCTGATAGGCAAGCTGATTCCAGCCACCATCGGCCACAGAACCGGGCAATATCAGAGCAATTCTCAGCGTTTCTCCAGCAGCAAAAGCGCGACGGGAAAACAGCGGTGCGGCAAATGGAATCAACATCATGCTTGCCAAACCTGTGGCAAATTTACGGCGTGAAATACCAGACATAAGTGTTACTCTCCCCAAGAATAGGCCTTCAGTTATGCCTAGAAATTCGTTACCTTAAAAGCACAGTTTTTCGTACTCATCGATGCCTTTTTAGCAACGCTTGCTGGAAATAACGTCATTTGCCTTTACGGAGATCATTCATGCTGCAACACCGGTTGTTGATGTATCTCGACCAAGTCGCGCGAGCCGGTTCCATTCGTAAGGCTGCGGCACGCCTGCATATTTCGGCTTCGGCGATTAATCGGCAGATTCTGGCCCTTGAAGACGAGCTGGGAACGCCGCTTTTCCAGCGTTTGCCACGCAAGATGGTGCTGACCGCCGCGGGAGAAGTGCTGATTCACCACGTCCGGCAAAGCTTTAAAGAGCTGGAATGGGCACAGGTCAAAATTGAAGAATTGAAAGGATTACGCCGTGGTGAGGTGACGGTGGCAATGATGAGCGGGCTGGCAGCCAACTTAATCCCGCGCATGGCCAGCGAGTTTCGCCGCGCCAATCCTCGGGTAAAGCTTATTCTGCGCCAGTTGACCAACGGCGATGAAATTATGGCCGCGGTGGAATCGGGTGAAGCCGATCTCGGTTTAGGATTCGATTTTGATTTGCCGCCAACGCTGCGAATTATTTCAAGCGTTGCCGGGCGGCTAGGCGCGGTCGTTGCTCCGGGGCATCCATTGGCAGATAAAACCAGCCTACGCATCAGCGACTGTATCGCCTATCCCATTATCATTGCCGATAAAAGTACGGTGATCCGTCCCTATCTCAACGACGTATTCGCCAAGGCGCTGGTTACTGTCCATCCGGTGATTGAAACTAATTCAATCGAGGTAATGCGCCACGCCGCGATGGTCGATCAGGGATTAACCTTCCTGACTCCTTTTGACATCGAGTTTGATCAGCGCGCAGGCAGGCTGATTTATATTCCGGTCAGAGAACTGGCGCAGCAAACCCAGCAATTAATGCTGATTGGGCACGACAGAGGAACCAGCGCGATCGGCAGCGTGCTGGCGGAAACGGTAAAAGGCATGATGTCGCAGACTGGCTAATGGGCGATTTATGTTAATGATCCCCAAGCTCGTTTAATAATTCTAAGGCTACGTTTAATAATAAATGGGTTACGTGGCGTTAAAACGCGTTGCCTGCGTGACCGCGCTCAGAGGATAACGGGCAACTTCCTGCACTAACGAAACCAGCGCGCGAGCGGCACGTTCAACCTGCTCCTGCCCTCTCTGTGCATCGGCTTCTGCCGCATTGCCAGTGACGCCAGCAGGATGCAAGTCCTGAGCCTGCCAGCCAAAACCGACGCCGCCTTCCGGGGTAAGTATCCCGCCCTGTTCTGCTAACTTTTGTGCCGCCGAGACAAAGTTTTCGGCTTTGTCCATCGCCACCAAATCAGGATGCAGATACAGCATCACGCTGGTTTCTGCTTCGCCACCGTGAATGCCAAACTCCAGCTCGTTACTGCTGTATAAATCACTGCTGTCGATGGTACGAGACCAGGTTGCGCCAACGGCAAACATGCCAAGCTCGACGCGCAACTGGCGGCAAACAATGTCCATCAGCTGTGGTTGACCGCCGTGGGAATTCCAGAAAATAATCTTTCGTGTTCCAGCACGCCACGCGCTTTTCGCCACTTCAAACCATACTTTAGCCAACACGTCGAATGGCAGCGTCAGGGTGCCCGGATATTCCAGATGCTCGTCGGATTTGCCTATCGGCAAGGCGGGCAATATCAGCGCAGGCTGATTGTCAGGTAGAAGCTCTGCGGCGCGAGCGACAATACCGGCGTTGATTGCCGCATCAACCCGCACCGGCAGATGAGGCCCGTGCTGCTCAACCGCGCCAATTGGCAAAATGACTACCACGTTTTCCATATCAAGCTGGCTAAATTCCAGCGTAGACAGGTCCCACCACCAGCGAGAGGAAGGCATAATCATCAGCAAATTCTCCGAAAGTCTTGCGTAAAGTAAACACGGCAGCGTCTGCTGCAGTGTAGAGAAATAGAAATGAGATTAAAGCATCAAAAAGGCCTCGCCATGTTGCCTTTTAGGCATCACATTAGCCCAAATAGCTTAAAAACTTCCCAACTGACACCCTATAAATTAGCGCATAGATATGGTACCAATAAGCTTAATTATGCGTATTAGCCTTTCCCAATAGATTCCTGGTGCAGATGCGTTGACTGCAATTTGAAAGATGAAGGGATTACCATGTCAGCTAAACATCCAGTTATAGCCGTGACCGGCTCAAGCGGCGCAGGAACTACCACCACCAGCGTCGCTTTTCGCAAGATATTTCAACAACAAGGCCTGCACGCCGCCGAGCTTGAGGGTGACAGTTTTCACCACTTTACCCGCCCTGAAATGGACGCGGCGATCCGCAAAGCCCGCGATTTAGGTCGCCACATCAGCTATTTTGGCCCGGAAGCGAATGATTTCTCGCAGCTTGAGCACAGCTTTATTGAGTACGGCAAAACCGGCACCGGCCGTTCGCGCAAATATTTGCATACTTATGACGAGGCCGTGCCCTACAATCAGGTTCCCGGCACCTTTACGCCGTGGCAGGCATTGCCCGAACCTACCGACATCTTGTTCTACGAAGGTTTACACGGCGGCGTAGTGACGAATCAGGTTGATGTCGCCAGACATGTCGATTTGCTGGTCGGCGTAGTGCCTATCGTTAACCTGGAATGGATACAAAAACTGGTGCGCGACACCGGAGAACGCGGCCATTCTCGCGAGGCGGTCATGGACTCCGTGGTCAGGTCAATGGATGACTACATCAATTTCATCACGCCACAGTTTTCACGCACACACATTAACTTCCAGCGCGTTCCTACTATCGATACTTCCAACCCGTTTGCCGCCAAGGCCATTCCGTCACTGGATGAAAGCTTTGTCGTGATTCATTTTCAGGGGCTGGACCAGATTGACTTCCCATATTTGCTGGCGATGCTGCAAGGATCTTTCATCTCGCATATCAATACATTGGTCGTGCCCGGCGGTAAGATGGGCCTGGCAATGGAGCTTATTATGGGGCCGCTGGTGCAGCGGCTGATGGAAGGCAAGAAAATTCAATAATGTTCTCTGCGCTGCACAGTTTTTCGACCTGTACAGCGCATAAACATCAAAAATACAGCGCAGCCGTTTTACTCGGACATAAGCAGGTGGCGGATAAATCCAACGTGCAGCTGAACACCGATTGTCAGAGCATCTTCATCCAGTTTAAAACGCGGATGGTGCACGCCAAACGTTGCGCCCTTGCTTTCATTACCGCTGCCGATAAACACGAAGCA
Source organism: uncultured Gammaproteobacteria bacterium (assembly GCA_963747655.1). Lineage (GTDB taxonomy): Bacteria > Pseudomonadota > Gammaproteobacteria > Enterobacterales > Enterobacteriaceae > Rouxiella. The sequence continues at coordinate 45,864 of CAVVFS010000005.1, forward strand.
TCCCGGAATTTTCTCCTGATATGACGAGAAATCTTCACTGCCGTAAATTGGCGCGGTGACTTCAATAAATGACTCAGCCCCTCTTTCCTGCTTGATGACTCGGCGAGCAATTGCGCAAGCTTCAGGATGGTTATTGCCGATGGCGTAACCCTGAGTCCAGCTCACGCTAACCTCTGCACCGTGAGCCTGGGCAATGCCTTTCACCGTTTGTTCAACCAGCAACGGCACTTTGGTTCGCACCTCGGCGCTGTGAGTACGCAGAGTTCCCGCCAGACGCGCCGTATCAGGGATAACGTTATACACTTCTCCAGCCTGGAACACGGCAACGGTCAATACCGGCGCATGCAGCGGGTCCAGCTTACGTGAAACAATCTGCTGCATTGCCGTCACCATTTCTGCACCAATAGTCACCGGATCGATACACATATACGGCATCGAACCGTGGCCACCGCGCCCCTTGAGAATAATATCGAAATTATCGCTCGAGCCGCTGAACACGCCCTCTTTCAACGCAATCTGGCCGGTCGGGTAATTCGGCAATACGTGCAGTCCAAAAATCATGCTGACGCCATCAAGCACGCCGAGTTTGACCAGTTCCTGTGCGCCGCCCGGAGGGGCTTCCTCTGCGTGCTGGAAGATAAATCGCACGGTGCCTTTTAACGATGAACGGCACTGCGACAACACTTTGACCGCCCCCAACAGCATGGCGGCGTGGGCATCGTGTCCACAGGCGTGCATCACACCGGGATTCGTAGAACGCCATTCCTCGTCGCTTTCTTCCTGAATCGGCAACGCGTCAATATCTGCACGAAGGGCATAAATCGGCCCATGAGTATCGCCTGTTAGCTCGGCAATCACACTGTTCGGCGTCAGGCGACGTAAAGTTACGCCAGGAATAGCCAACAGCTGTTCGGCAATATAGTCCGCCGTGGCGGCTTCCTTAAAAGACAGTTCAGGATGAGCATGGATATGTCGACGCCAGCGCAGAACATCCTCATTCACTTCATTGACTAAAGCAGCAAAATTATGGCTCATGTTAGCTTCCTCAAATGGGGGAATTGACTAGGCTGCATCGCGCGCAGCAAGACGAGTTTTGGCGAGCAAAGGCAGCATCAGCAGACCGGAAATCCACATTGCCAGCGCCAGAAAAATAAAGGTCGAGTGGTAGCCGTGAGTCAGGTTAATCAGATAACCCATCACTATCGGCGCGACAAAGCCGCCGAGCGTGCCGCCGGTATTCAGCAAGCCAATGGCACCGCCCATCACGTTGGTGGGCAAACGTTTCATCGGCAGCGTAAAAGTGGTGACGAATGATGACATCAGGAAAATATTGCCCAGGAACAGGAACGCGCAGGTGGCAATCATTGACGTCGAGGCATAGACCATCCAGATGCAGATTCCGCTGAGCAACGAGCCATACAGAATCACCTTTGGCTCACGCCCTTGCAGATATTTACCCACCAGCCAGCCGGTTGATAGCGAAGAGATCCAGACGCCCAAACCACCCATCGCGACAATCAGCCCGGAAACTTCCAGCGAGAATCCACGCTGCTGCACCAGATATTTCGGCAGCCAGGCCATCATTCCGTAAGCAGGAATATTGACGCAAAAGTTGGCAAGAAAAAGCACCACCACAATGGGATTCTTTAGCAAAGATAGATAGTTAGCCGATGCCTGCGACCCTATCGCCAGGGTCGTTTTCGGCGGTGAAGGCACCCAAAAAAGAATCAGCGCAGCCACCACAAACGCCAGCAGCCCCAAGGTTGAAAAAGACGCATGCCAGCCGAAATGGGCCAGACAGTAAACCGCCAACAGCGGCCCCACGGTCATGGCTAATCCCGCCGAGGACAGCAAAATCGATTGGGCAAAGGTGCGCTGCTCGAGAGCAAAGTTGGCGACTACCGACTTGGCGCACGAGGTGGGATAACCCGAATGGCCGATCCCCGACAGGAATCGGAAGGTGACTAGCAGCCCCAGTCCGAATCCGAGCAAACCAAAGCACAGCGCAAAACCGCCGAGTAAGGTCAGTGAGCAGGCGAGCACTTTCTTGTAACCGAAACGATCGTTGAGCCAACCGGCAGGTATTTGGAACAGTGAATAGGCCAAAAAGAACATGCCGGTGATATAACCCAGCTGCTGTGGAGGTAAATTAAACTCGCGAGAGATAGGTAATAACGCGAAACCGATGACTGTCTTGTCGAGATAAACCAGAACATAACCAAAAAACAGTAAGAAAATCATTAGCGAACGATTTTTCATAACTGATATCCTCAATGTTATATCCCAGCAGCCACCCCTGACCTGAGAAGAGAAATACTCATGCTTTGATTTATTTTTATGTTTTGATAACAGCGATTTACTGTCTGCTTAAAAACCTAGCAGTTTTCATTGTTAGCCATAAGATGTAATTTTTTGCCGGGTGATGCTTTTTACTGATAGGGGGCGCGATGAAATATTTACCCAAGCTGCAACAGCTAAAGGTTTTTCAGCAGGTTATACAGAGCGGGAGCATTCGCGGCGCAGCACGAGCGATGAATCAGTCACAGCCTGCCGTCAGTAGAACGCTGCGTGAACTGGAGCAAATTCTTGATACTCAGCTGATCGTGCGCGGGACTCAGGGCATGACACTCACCGAAACCGGTCGCGCCTTTGCCCAGCGAATGCAGTTTATTCTGCAAGAACTGGAACGCGCCGCCGATGAAATTCAGCAGATTAATCAGTATTCCCAAGGCTCGGTGGCGGTAGGATTTTCCTCTCTGCTGGCGCTGACTATCTTTCCGGCGCTGGCCAGTGAATTTACCGAGAAATATCCACAGGCGAAATTGCACATCAAGGAAACCCAGCTTTCAGCTCTGCTGCCTGCATTACGTGAGGGTCGGCTGGATTTCGCCATTGGCACGCTGGGGCCGGGATTGCCGATAGAGGATATGGTCTGCGAGCCGCTGTTTAGCTCGCCGTTTTGTGTTATTGCCCGAAAACAGCATCCGCTGGCGCACGCGACGTCATTAAGCGAATTAAGTCAGGCAAGCTGGCTGCTGCCGGAAACTGACATGGGATATTACCAGCAACTTGCCGGACTGCTGGAGGAGCACGGTTGTCATGCCGTAAAATCGCCAATTCGTACTGACTCGCTGATTAGCGGACTGATGATGATGCTGAATGCGGACTATATTTCAGTGGTGGGGAATGCGATGGCGACGCCTTTCTTCCTCGAAGACAAGCTGTGTCGCCTGCCGATTAATACGCTACCCGCCGCGCAATACTGTCTGGTTTACTCACAAAAAACGCCGCTAACCTTAACGGCGCGGCGTTTTCTGGATTTACTGCGCGTACATTGCCAGCGTTTTCCATGGCATGGCCAGGATTAAAATCTGGCGGTCAGTTCACGCAGTCAATCCATACGATCGGTTCATACGACCGGTTCATACGGTCAGTCAGTTGAAAATCAGGACTGCGAATCAATCACTTCAAAGCTATGCGTGATAGTTGCGGCTTTGCCCAGCATCAGAGAAACTGAACAGTATTTTTCCGCCGACAGACTGACCGCACGCTCAACGACCTTGTCAGTCAGGTCTTTGCCCGTGACGATGAAATGCAGATTAATTTTGGTAAACAGGCGCGGCGCTTCTTCACGGCGTTCAGAAGTCAATTTGACTTCACAACCGACCACCTCGTTACGGCCTTTTTGCAAAATTGAGACCACGTCAATGGCGCTGCAACCGCCCGCAGACATCAGCAACATTTCCATCGGACTTGGCGCTTTATCGCCCGCGTTGCCGTCCATCAAAATCTGGTGACCCGAAGCCGACTCGCCCAAAAATGTTAAACCCTCGACCCATTTTACTCGTGCATGCATTTGAATTTCTCCGGTGGTAATTTTTCAAAACAGACTACCCTTTACCCCTGAAACTGGCAACGTAACTCGATCCGCGTCATGCTGAAGCGATACAACACAAGACACGTCTGCAAACCTGTGCTACAACAAACCCGAAAGAAACTTTCCAACAAGTTGCGGCTAGGTTTTTTTGGTGTTAACAGGATAACCTTGGTGATAACGGCAAATTACCGCTTAAATCACTCCACCTGCCGCTTGCAGCATTGCTGGTCAGTTCATATGCTAAAAGAGCGCGAAGTAAAAAATCGCCGAACAGGGATCTCGAAGCCCTGTGATTTTGGGCAGCGATAATAAGAGGATAATAGCTAATGGTTCTCGGCAAGCCACAAACAGACCCTACACTCGAATGGTTCCTGTCTCATTGTCATATACATAAGTATCCATCTAAAAGTACGCTGATTCACCAGGGTGAAAAAGCAGAAACGCTTTACTACATCGTGAAAGGCTCGGTTGCCGTGCTTATCAAAGATGAAGAAGGCAAAGAAATGATACTTTCTTACCTTAACCAGGGTGACTTCATCGGCGAGCTGGGACTCTTCGAAGAAGGCCAGGAACGTAGTGCCTGGGTAAGAGCGAAAACTGCCTGTGAAGTGGCCGAAATTTCCTACAAGAAATTCCGCCAGCTGATCCAGGTTAATCCAGACATTCTGATGCGTCTGTCCGCACAGATGGCAAGCCGACTGCAGATAACTTCGGAGAAAGTGGGTAACCTCGCCTTCCTGGACGTGACCGGTCGTATTGCACAAACTCTGCTGAATCTGGCTAAACAGCCGGATGCCATGACTCACCCAGATGGTATGCAGATCAAGATTACCCGTCAGGAAATCGGTCAGATAGTCGGCTGTTCACGCGAGACTGTGGGTCGAATTCTAAAAATGCTTGAAGATCAGAGTCTGATTTCAGCACACGGTAAAACGATTGTCGTTTACGGCACTCGTTAATCGTCTTAAAAACGGTGTAGCAGGCTACTGTTGCGCCGTTTTTATTAATCCCGCTTTATTATGACGCTCTGGCGGCGAATCTTTTATCATCCCGAAGTTAACTATGCGCTAAGACAAACGCTGGTTCTCTGCTTGCCCATTGCCATCGCCATGCTGTTTGGTCAGCTGCGAATGGGGATGCTGTTCGCGTTAGTTCCTGCCTGCTGCAATATTTCTGGTCTTGATACTCCACATAAACGCTTTTTTAAGCGCCTGATTGTCGGCGGTTCGCTGTTTGCCATCAGCAGTATTTTGCTGCAACTGATGCTGATTAACTGGCATTGGCCGCTGCCGCTTATCATGCTTAGCCTGACGATGGTGGTTGGCGTGACCGGTGCCATTGGGCCATTGCACGCCCGATTACTGCCCGGCGCGCTGGTCGCGGCTATTTTTACACTGAGCATGGCGGGCCTGGTGCCAATCTGGCATGCGCCGCTGCTGTTCGCGGTCGGCACTGCCTGGTACGGGCTATTTAACTGGTTCTGGTTTCGACTGTCTGCCGAGCAACCCATGCGTGAAACGCTTAGCCAGCTTTATCATCAACTTGCGGATTATTTCGAGGCGAAATATAGCCTGCTGACCCAGCATACCGACCCTCAAACCGCGCTGCCGCCGCTGCTCAACAGGCAACAGAAGGTGATTGACCTGATTGCCACGATGTATCAGCAAATACATATGCTGCCCACCGGCGATCATCAGCATCACAAGCGTCTGCTGCGCAGTTTTCAGGTGGCGCTGGATTTGCAGGAGCATATTACCGTCAGCCTGCATTTGCCTTCCGAAGTGCAAAAACTGGTGGAGGAAAGCCATGCCGAGGCGGTGATTCGCCGCAACGCGCAGATAATAGCCGCAAGACTGCGAGTTATTGCCGACGACATTCTTTATCATCGACGCTCAGACCGTTTCACTATGGCAAACGAGCTGGCGGCGCTGGAGAAAATTGCCTCGCGCTATCGCGATAATCCGGTCGGACAATTCTGCTATTACCATTTCAGCCGTATCGCACGCCTGCTGCGTACCCAACGCCCGCTTTATCGCCGTGACCTGATGCAAACACAAAATCGCCTGCCGTTCTGGCCCGCATTAAAAAGCTATCTGTCGTTCAAGTCGGCGGCACTGCGCAATGCGGCGCGTTTAGGCTTGATTCTGGCGTTGGGCAGTAGCCTTGGACTGTTCTTCAATCTGCCTAAACCTTACTGGATTTTATTAACCACGCTGCTGGTGAGCCAGAATGGCTATAACGCGACTCGGGTGCGTATTCAGCACCGTGCGCTGGGCACTTTGATTGGGCTGATTGCCGCCGCAGGGCTTTTACAGCTGGCTATTCCACAGGACATCACGCTATTTTTCATGCTGATCATTACGCTGATTTCTTACACCGTGCTGCGCAAGAATTACGGGCTGGGAATGATTGGGCTCACCGTTACCGCCGTTTATACCTTGCAATTGCTGGCGCTGAACGGTGCGCATTTCCTGCTGCCGCGACTGTTGGATACCCTGATTGGCTGCGCGCTGGCGTTTGGCGGCACTATCTGGTTATGGCCGCAGTGGCAGAGCGGCATGCTGCGTACTAACGCCCACGAGGCGCTGGAAGCCGATCAGCAGGCTATACGCCTGGTATTGCACGAAGATCCTGATCCCGCTGAGCTGGCCTATGCGCGCATGAAGGTCAATCAGGCTCATAATCAGCTGTTCACTTCGCTTAATCAGGCAATGCAGGAACCGGGCTTTAACTCGGATTACCTGACGGATATGCGTCTGTGGGTCACTCACAGCCAGTTTATTGTCGACCATATCAATGCAATGACAATTCTTGCCCGCGAGCATTACATGCTGACGCCGAAGCTGGCCGTGGAATATCTACAGACCTGCGAAATCGCGTTGCAAAGCTGCCAGCAGCGCCTGATTTATGATGGGCCGAGCAGTGAGAAATCGCTGTTTAATGCGCCGGAGCAGCATGCGGATATGCCGATTACCGAAATGGAACGACACCTGCGGCGTATGCTGTCACATCTGGCTGCTATGCACACGATATCGTCCCTTGCCTGGAGGCAAAGACCGCATCACGGGATCTGGTTAACGAGGAGGGTGAAAGAATAAGCGCTGTTTTGTGGAGTGACGTCATTGCGTTTTCAAGGTCAATAAATTTTGAATCAAGGTCAATAAGCTCTCGGGAGTTTTTCTGGTTCAATAACTTCAACGAGCCTTTAACCGGCAACCTGAACTAAGGTTAAAACACCTCTCATACTGAATTTAACTCTCTAAATTAAATGACAAAATCCAATCTAAGCACCTAAAAAGCTTAAAGAAAGCTCTTAAAGGGAACGGGTGTTGACCGCCGTGAAGTTGCCGGGTTTTCTTTGTAAGGTGGGATTGGCGGCATCAGGCCAACGCTGAGCGAGTGGAGGGAGACGTTTTTGGCTCACGACCGAGGGAGGAAGCCCGGAGGGCCGTGGCCAACGCCACGCGCTGCGGTCAATGAAACGATCTCGTTCTTTTGCACTAATCGCGTCGCGAGGGCAAAGGCACGGGTGTCCAGAGGGGATTTGCCTTGGAATCCCCTCTGGCTGGTCTGGGCCAGCGCCCAGTAAGCGCAGCGCATGCAGTCATGCACTCATACGTCATGCAGTCATGCAGTCATGCAGTCATGCAGTCATGCAGTCAAACCGTACGCAGCACACCAAACGCAGTGTTGTTAGCCTACGACTTTCTGCACCGCTTTCTCAAAGCGTGCCATACCTTCTTTGATGTCGTCGAAATCGATCACCAGTGAAGGGGCAAAACGCATCACGTTGGTGCCGGCAACCAGCATCATCAAACCAAACTCAGACGACGCATTGAAGAATTCACCGGCGCGATCTTTGTATTTATCTGACAGTTCGGCACCGATCAGCAGGCCTTGACCGCGGAATTCGCTGAACACGTGATATTTCGCGTTGATAGCTTCCAGCGCGCCAAGAAACACATTACGACGCTCTTCAACACCGGCCAGCACTTCAGGCGTGTTGATCACATCGAGTGCGGCTTCAGCTACTGCGCAGGCCAGCGGGTTGCCGCCGTAAGTGGTGCCATGTTTGCCCGGTGCCATCACAGAAGCGATTTCTTCAGTAGTGAGCATCGCGCTCACCGGGAAGCCGCCGCCCAGCGCCTTCGCGGTGGTCAGAATGTCTGGCGTCACGCCATAATTCATATAGCTGAACAACTTGCCGCTGCGGCCCATGCCGCTCTGTACTTCATCGAATACCAGCAGGGCTTTATTTGCATCGCACAGTTCACGAAGGCCTTGCAGGAATTCCTGAGTCGCTGGCGTTACGCCGCCTTCGCCCTGGATAGGTTCAACCACGATGGCACAGGTGTGATCGTCAATAACCGCTTTAACTGCGTCGAGATCGTTAAATGGCACGTGAACGATATCGGCAGGTTTTGGACCAAAGCCGTCGGAGTACTTAGGCTGTCCGCCAACAGAAACGGTAAACAGCGTGCGGCCGTGGAAACCGTTATGGAAAGCAATAATCTTGCTTTTGTACGGGCTGTGTTTGGCAGAAGAGTAGTAACGCGCCAGTTTAAAGGCCGCTTCGTTAGCTTCAGCACCAGAGTTGGCAAAGAACACGCGATCGGCAAAAGTCGCATCGATCAGCTTTTGCGCCAAACGCAGAGCGGGTTCGTTGGTGAACACGTTGCTGAGGTGCCACAGCGTTTCACCCTGCTCGTGCAAAGCTTTGACCAGTGCAGGATGGCAATGACCTAACGCAGTAACTGCAATCCCACCCGCGAAATCAATGTACTCGGCGCCTTGCTGGTCCCATACGCGACTGCCTTTACCTTTGACGGGAATAAACTTGGCTGGTGAATAAACCGGCAAAATTACCCGATCAAATGCATCACGACCTACCGCTGCTTTCTCTGTCATTGCCCTACTCTCCTTTGCGCTGTCGCTGCTTTTAGGGAAGCACACTCGAAATGAATGTGAAAATATACTCACAAAATATGCATAAAAAATCACTCACAGGCAAACGTTTATCGTCTTACTGGTGTAAGTAATTTTTAATACTCTAAATTTTAAGGAAATTATCCAGTAGCTGATGGCCCTGCTCGCTAAGGATACTTTCAGGATGGAACTGCACGCCATGCAGCGGCAACGACCGATGAGCAATGCCCATGATCTCCGGTGACTCGGCACTGCCCGTCCAGGCGGTCAGCATAAAGCTGTCGGGCAGCGTTTCCGGCTTAACCACCAGCGAATGGTAGCGCGTTACGGTTAAGGGATGATTAAGGCCCGCGAATATTCCGCTGCCAGTGTGCTCAATCAGCGAAGTTTTACCATGCATCACCTGACGCGCACGCACTATCTCGGCACCAAAGCTTTGCGCCATCGCCTGATGGCCAAGACACACGCCAAGGATCGGCAACGTATCGGCAAAATGCGCGATGGCACTCAGAGATATTCCTGCTTCATTAGGCGTACAAGGGCCAGGGGAAATCACCAGATGTGATGGGGAAAGCCGAGTGATATCAGCAAGCTGGAGTTCATCGTTACGTTTCACCACCACCTCTGCGCCTAATTCACAAAAGTACTGGTAAAGGTTGTAGGTGAAAGAATCGTAATTATCGATAATCAGCAGCATGGTTTTCTGGCTCAGCAAAGTCTGGGATTTAGCGCCGCCATTCTACCTATTTTCGGCGACGATCAGCAGATTTTTCCCAGACTCACTTCACCTTTGGCTAAGCATCGCTGACGATAGCCTTAAAAACGTCGCTCAGAGGCTGTTCATCACCAAACGCTGCAGCTTTATTGGCCTCTATCCAACGCTGATTGTCCACTTTGCTCCAGTCAATCGCGTAGCCCGCATGGGTCAGCAACTGCTCGAAGAAAATTCGCTGCGCCCGACCGCTGCCATAACGGAAAGGATGCAGAAGATTAATTTCGGAGTAATAGTGAGCCAGCCTTTCCGTAAGCTCTTCATGGGGCAAGCCGACAAGATAATCTTCATCTTCCAGAGCCTGCATCAGAATATTGCCCTCGCGCTCAATATAGGCGAAATGGCAGAAAGGAGTATCGTCTTTGACGATATCGACCTCGCGCAGTTTTCCCGCCCAGTCGAAGAGATCCTGAAACAGCGTGGCGTGAATAGCGCAAAGATGTGGTAAACCAATATTGGGCTGGCCAAGCTCGAGAGTGGCGGCGCGCAGGGGCGTAAACTGCAATTCGGCCTGTTGCAGACGATGCGACTCATGAATTTCGAGCTTGTTTTTGAGGACATCAATGCCCTTGTAGAGATAGGGATCAGTTCCGGTTACCTGCTTATCGCTCATAGTGCCTCCTTAATGCGTCAATTCGCTCAAGGATCTGGCTGTCAGGTAAATCGATATGCTCAGTTTGAAGATTATCTAACGCTGCGCTGCGCTGAAAGTTCAGGTTCCGCTGCTTGCGATAGAACTGCTCTTTCTGTTTGTCCGTCATTTTCGTCGCCATACTTGCTCCTCCCTTGACCAAAGACAGTGGAGTTTAAGTATAGACATCAGCGCTTTCTTCCGCCCGCGATTGGGCCGATGACGGCTGCCTGTAAAAGAGATCAGGCAGCTTTTTCTTAGATTTTAAGAAATATTACGGTAAAACTTTGGCGGAAAGAATGACGATCGGCGTGGCAGGAACGTTCTGATAAGGCCCGACGTTGTCTGTTTTCACCGACGAAATCTTGTCTACGACATCCATGCCTTTAACCACTTTACCGAATACGGCGTAACCGAAATCAGTCTGTCCGTGGTCGAGGAAGGCGTTATCCGCAACGTTCAGGAAGAACTGGCTGGTCGCGCTGTTTGGATCCGAGGTACGAGCCATAGAAATCGTGCCGCGCAGGTTACGTAAGCCGTTATCCGCCTCGTTTTTGATCGGCGGGTTAGTCGTTTTCTGCTGCATGTTGGCTGTAAAGCCGCCGCCCTGAACCATAAAGCCCGGGATCACACGATGGAAAATGGTGTTGTTATAAAAACCACTCTGCACGTAATCGACAAAATTCTTAACAGAAACCGGTGCCTTCGCATTATCAAGTTCCAGCTCAATGTTACCCGCCGAAGTGGTTAACATGACAAAGGTATCCGCAGACTTGGCCGCGAACGCCGCCGGGGCCATCGCAGTAAGGGAAAGCAAAGCAGTGAAGGTCACTAAAGTACGTTTAAACATGGCGGTTCCTTTCTCCATTAGGCAAGCAACAAAACTCATTGATTCTAAAGACCCTCACTGTTTCGCGCCAGACCTTTACCGTTATTTACGCAATGTGGTTACAAGCCTTTGAATCAGCGTGTGAAATTAATAGATTCGCTCTTCTCGAGATGAATCTCGGTTTCTGCAAGCCGCGTCTGTGCAATAACCTTACCGTGACGAATCGAATATTGAACCGGCACCTGACGACGAATCGCATCAAAGCCGTTTTCGGCAGGCAGAATAATCAGATTAGCAGCATGGCCAATTTTAATGCCATATTCCGGCAGATTCATTGTTTTAGCGCTATAAGTGGTGATGAGATGCAAGCCGTCGTTGATTTGCTCGTAGCCCATCAGCTGACAGACGTGCAGCCCCATCTGTAATACCTGCAACATATTGCCGGTGCCCATCGGATACCACGGGTCAAAGACGTCATCATGCCCAAAGCAGACGTTGATTCCCGCCTCCAGCATCTCTTTAACGCGAGTAATACCGCGACGTTTCGGATAGGTGTCGAATCGCCCCTGCAAATGAATATTCACCAGCGGGTTAGCGACAAAGTTAATGCCTGAAAGCTTTAATAACCGGAACAGCCTGGAAGTATACGCGCCGTTGTAGGAATGCATCGCCGTGGTATGGCTGGCAGTGACGCGTGCGCCCATATTTTCACGATGGGCCAGCGCCGCGACGGTTTCCACAAAACGCGACTGCTCGTCGTCAATTTCATCGCAGTGCACATCGACCATGCGATTATATTTTTGCGCCAGTTCGAAGGTTTTATGCAACGACTCAACGCCGTATTCGCGGGTAAATTCAAAATGCGGGATAGCGCCGACCACGTCTGCACCCAGCTTTAACGCCTCTTCCAGCAGAGCCTCGCCGTTGGGATAAGACATAATCCCCTCCTGCGGAAACGCGACTATTTGCAGATCGACCCACGGCGCAACTTCCTGCTTCACCTCGAGCATGGCTTTCAGCGCGGTCAGAGTCGGGTCAGAGACATCGACGTGAGTACGCACGTGCTGAATACCGTTGGCAATTTGCCATTTCAGAGTGATCCACGCACGCTGTTTAACGTCTTCATGAGTCAGCAGCGCCTTGCGTTCAGCCCAGCGTTCAATCCCTTCAAACAAAGTGCCCGAAAGGTTCCACGATGGCTCGCCGGCCGTCTGAGTCGTATCAAGATGAATATGCGGCTCGATAAACGGCGGCAGCGCTAGCCCGCCTTGCGCATCAAGCACATCATCACCACTGATCCCGCCTTCCGGCTGAGCCGTTATCTGGCGAATCTTGCCCTGATCAATATCAATCTGCCACAGGCCTTCAGCCGAAGGCATGCGTACATTCTTAATCGCCCGCAGGATAGATTGTGTCACCATTACCTCTCCGTCTGTATCAGCTACTCGATGATTATAGAAACAATACAGCCTGATACACGCCAACGGGTAGAAATTTAACGCAAATTTGTAACATCCGCAGAAATTAAGCCCATAAAAAAACCACGCCGCAAATGACGTGGTTTTAAAATTCATCACTCAGAGCAAATCCAAAGTAATTGGCGTTGCAGCTAGGCGGCAAGCCTGGAAATCCCGATGAGCTGACACGGGTCAGTGATTCGGGTTTTCAGGCGAAGCCAACAAAGCTGCGGCGTCAAGAACGAAGGATTTAAGGAGCGGCAACGAATCCGATGGCTTCGTACACTTTTTTCAGAGTAACTTGAGCACGGCTGCGGGCCTTCTCAGCCCCTTCACGCATGATCTGCTGCAATAAAGCTTCGTCGGAACGATACTGGTGATAGCGCTCTTGCAAGCCGGTTAGCATTTCTGAAACGGCTTCGGCTACTGCGCCTTTCAGGTGGCCGTACATTTGACCTTCAAACTCGGCTTCCAGCTCGGCGATAGTTTTGCCGTTCACGCCTGACAGGATATCCAGCAGGTTAGAAACGCCCGGTTTTGCCGCCTGATCGTAACGAATGACCGGTGGCTCTTCCGAGTCAGTCATTGCGCGCTTGATTTTCTTGGTCACTGATTTGGTGTCTTCCAGCAGGCCAATCACGTTATTGCGGTTGTCATCAGACTTGGACATTTTCTTGGTCGGGTCTTGCAGTGACATCACGCGAGCACCAGACTTAGGAATAAATGGCTCAGGAATTGCAAAAACGTCACCGTACAGAGCATTGAAGCGGCCTGCGATATCGCGGCTCAGTTCAAGATGCTGTTTCTGGTCTTCGCCGACCGGAACCTGATTGGTCTGATACAGCAGAATGTCTGCCGCCATTAGCACCGGATAATCGAACAAACCGGCATTGATGTTTTCAGAATAGCGCGCCGACTTGTCTTTAAACTGCGTCATGCGGCTCAGCTCACCGAAATAGGTGTAGCAGTTCAACGCCCAACTAAGCTGAGAGTGCTCGGCCACGTGAGACTGAACGAAAATGGTGCTCTTCTTGGGATCAATACCGCAGGCAAGGTATAGCGCCAGCGTATCCAGCGTCGCTTTGCGTAATTGAGCAGGATCCTGACGTGCAGTGATCGCGTGCAGGTCAACGATGCAATAAATGCAGTCATAATCATCCTGCATTTTAACCCATTGACGCAGAGCACCCATGTAGTTACCAATGCTCAATTCACCAGAGGGTTGTGCGCCACTAAAGACGATGGGTTTACTCATTTTTATGCTTCCTGATCCTTTAAAGGGGATAGCCCGAAGAGGGGCAAAAGGTCGGCAAAGCGTTTAAGAACCCGATCGGGTTTACTTAGCGCGATAGCTTCACCGTAATTATAACCGTAGGTCATGCCAACACAGCGACAACCAGCAGCCTGTGCCGCCTGAATATCGTTGCGTGAATCACCAACAAACACCAGCTCACTGGCACGCAGACCCAGATTTGCCAGCATCAGATAGAGAGGCGCGGGATGGGGTTTTTTCTGCACCACGTCGTCACCGCCCAATACCTGAGAAAATAGCCCGTCAATGCCTAATGAAACTAGCAAAGGCGCGACAAATGGTGTCGGCTTATTGGTAATTAACCCGAGCGGAATACCTGCCTCAGCAAGCGCTTGCAGCGTTTCTTTGACCTGAGGATAAAGCGTGCTGCCGCCGGCTGCCGTTTGTGCGTAATAGCTATCAAACTTGTTACGCACTTTCTGACAGAACTCAGGGCTAAGATCGCCTTCGGCCCAGCGCACGGCGCGCTCGACCATAATATCAGCGCCGTTACCTATCCAGGTGCTGACTCTTTCAACGCCCGCAGCGGGTAAACCCACGTCAACCAGCGCTTTGTCTACCGCCTCGGCCAGACCCGGCGCGCTGTCTACCAGCGTGCCGTCGAGGTCAAAGGCAACGCCCAGCGGAGCAAGCATGTTAGTCATGAGACACCTTAGCCAGCTCGCCACGCATCTTGTCGATTACCGCGCGATAGTCAGGCTGACCAAAAATGGCTGAACCGGCGACGAACATATCCGCGCCTGCAGCAGCAATTTCGCCGATGTTATCAACTTTAACGCCGCCATCGATTTCCAGACGGATATCGTAGCCGCTGGCGTCAATGCGCTCACGCACCTGACGCAGTTTGTCGAGCGTGCCCGGAATAAACGACTGACCGCCAAAGCCTGGGTTAACCGACATCAGCAGGATCACGTCGAGTTTATCCATCACGTAATCGAGATAGCTCAGTGGCGTGGCTGGCGTAAAGACCAGACCCGCCTTGCAGCCGTGTTCTTTAATCAGTTGTAACGTGCGGTCAACGTGCAGAGAGGCTTCCGGATGGAAGGTAATGTAGGTCGCCCCAGCTTCGGCAAACTGTGGGATCAGGCTATCAACCGGCTTCACCATCAGGTGAACATCGATCGGCTTGTTGATCCCTTTCTCTTGCAAATATTTATGCAGAGATTCGAGTACGGTTGGCCCGATAGTCAGATTCGGTACATAGTGATTATCCATAACATCGAAGTGTACGACGTCGCCGCCCGCTTCCAATGCCTTAACGGTATCTTCACCCAGACGGGCAAAATCAGCCGCCAGAATGGACGGAGCAATCAAAAATTTTTTCATCCGTTTCTCCTACTCTCTACGTTTAGTCAGGCCAATATCCTGTCAGCATAGGTCGCTTTAGCTAAATAACGCCAATAGCTCCATGACCTTGCTGCGCTGCAATATATTGCTGCTGATAGTTCGTCTTGCCGTCACCTCATACAAGTCGGCAGAGGAATACCAGTCACGAGTCAATTCGGTATCATGATTAGAAATAAGCACCGGCACCTGACGTTCTGATATTAGCTGCTTAGCCAGGCTGGCCAGATTTTGCTGGTCATTCAGGTTAAAGCTGTTGGTATGGTAAGCCGTAAAGTTCGCCGTAGCCGAAAGCGGCACATACGGCGGATCGCAATACACTACCGATCCCTTTTGCGCCTTCAATAGAGTTTGCTGGTAATGCTCACATACAAACTGTGCATTCTGTGCTTTTTCGGAGAACCAATGCAGTTCATCCTCAGGAAAATAAGGTTTTTTGTAACGGCCAAAAGGCACGTTGAAAGCCCCACTGAGGTTGTAGCGGCAAAGACCGTTGTAGCAATGGCGGTTCAGATACAGAAAGAGCAGAGAACGACGATAGACATCGGTGCAGCCGTTAAACTCGCTTCTCAGCTGGTAAAAACGTTCTGACTGATTGTATTCAGGAGTAAAAAGCTCGCGAGCGTCACGGATAAACTCCTCATGACGCGTTTTCACGATGTTATACAGGTTGATCAAATCACTGTTGATGTCGGCCAAGATATAGGCGTCATAATCGGTGTTCAGAAACACCGAACCCGCACCGACAAAAGGCTCAATCAAACAATCTCCCGCTGGCAGATAACGTTTGATGTCATCAACCAGCGGATATTTGCCACCAGCCCATTTTAAAAAAGCGCGGTTCTTCTTCATGCCGTCAGTTAGCTACTTATACAATTCACAGCCGCGGATTGTACCTTGTTTTAGACAGCACATCGCGTACAGATCAGATTCATTTTTTAAGGTCTTGCTGTACCTGGTGTACTGGCTTAACCCACGGTTTTTTGGCTTGTACGTCGGCAGGCAAACTGGCTATCGCGCGTTTTGCCTCGGCAGAAGACGCATAGTTACCACTCACCAGCACGAACCAAGGTTTGCCTTCGCGTTCTGTCTGATAGACGGTGTAGTTTTTAAGCCCTTGCTGACGAGCAAAGGTATTCAAAGAGTTTGACTGCGATGCACCGCTGAGTTGCAGAGTAAAATGGCTACCCGATTCAGATTTCAGCGCAGCAACATTACCCGATTCCACGGCTGAGTGCGCAGGAGCAGCGGCTGCATGAGTCGCTTCTTCTTTTCTCGCTGGTGTTTTATGCACTGGCTCGGCGATTCTGGCTACCGGCGCTTTTGCTGGCGTTGCATGCTCGCTGCGATGTTCAACCGCAGTGGTTTTCTCTGACGCGCGACGAATCGGATGTGGCGCTACAGTAGCTGTCGGACGAGCTTTCAGGCTGCCGTTAACGGTCGCCGGGCCGGTTGGCAGTGAAGTCAGAGACTGAGCGGCGGCTGCAGTGCTGCCATCCTGAACGGCGGCATTAACCTGCCCTTGCTGCTGGCTAAGCGCATCGTTGATGTCACCCGGCAAATCAACACGCTCTTTTTGCCCATTAGCCGGCTGAGGCTGAGCATCAGTTGGCGTAGAAGCAATAGGAGGCAGGCCGATGCTTTTTGGTTGAGAATCACCATTAGTTGCATTAGCAGCGTTAGTATCGCCAGAAGCATCAGGCGCGCTAGAAGCAGTCGGAGCATTAGTAGAAGCAGACGCGTTGGCATCAGACGGCGCGGTCGGAGTCTGAGAGTTTGGCGTGGCAACTGGCGTGACCGGCACGGAGGTAGACGAATTCGCATCCCCGTTGTTGCCAGACAGATTGATATCTTTAGGTGCAGTGGACGGAGCCGCCGCGCCATTTTGGGCAGGGGATTTCAGCGCAGAGCCGATGCCTAAAATAACCAGTACCAGCACGATAATGCCAATACCAATCATTAAATACTGACGGGAAACTGCGAGTCTCGGTGCCGGTGAAGAAGGTTTACGCGAACGCTGTGGGCGGCGGTCGCTGGTGTCTGGCTTGAGATCGTCTTCCGGTGTTAAATCGTCCATCTAAAATCCTCCAACCCGTCTGAATGTCAAGGTAACTGGCTGTCTTTAATCGACGCCAGAACCATGTCATGAGGTACACCTTTACGAACTTCAGATTGCCCGATAGCCGTAGGCAGAACCAAACGCAGTTCACCTGCCAACACTTTTTTATCGCGCATCATGTGTGGCAGATAAGATTCTGCTGTCATCTCTTGTGGGCCGCTAACAGGCAAGCCTGCGCGCACCAGCAGAGATTTGACGCGTGAGATATCTTCCAGACTAAACTGCCCAAGGCGGTGTGCGGTATAGCAAGCCATTACGATGCCCGCTGCGACGGCTTCACCGTGCAACCAGACGCCATAGCCCATGGCCGCTTCAATCGCGTGGCCGTAAGTGTGGCCCAGATTCAACAAGGCACGCATACCGTGCTCGTGTTCATCGGCGGCAACCACTTCGGCCTTCAGCTCGCAACAGCGACGAATACAATAAGCCAGCGCGTCGAAATCCAGCGCCAGCAGTGCATCGATGTTGTTCTCGAGCCAAACAAAGAAGTCAGCATCCAGAATGATGCCGTATTTGATAACCTCGGCCAGACCGGACGAAAGCTCACGGGCTGGCAGAGTACGCAGGCAGTCGAGATCGACCACAACCGAGGCAGGTTGATAAAACGCCCCAATCATATTTTTGCCTAACGCATGGTTGACGGCAGTTTTGCCACCAACGGAAGAATCGACCTGAGAAAGCAGCGTGGTAGGCACCTGAATAAAGCGCACACCACGTTGATAACTGGCCGCAGCAAAACCGGTTAAATCACCGATTACGCCGCCACCAAGTGCCACGAGGGTGGTATCACGACCGTGAGGCTTCTCCAGTAATGCAGAAAAGACCTCATTGAGAACAGACAGGGATTTGTACTGTTCGCCATCAGGCAGGATCACCTGATCAACACGAACGCCTGCCTGCTCGAGCACTGAACGTACTTTGTCCAGATAGAGAGGTGCCAATGTCTGGTTTGTTACCAGCATGACTTGATCACCCGCCTTTACAGGCATAAAAGAAGCCGGATCGTTAAACAACCCGGCGGCAATCGTAATGGGATAGCTACGCTCCCCTAACGTTACAGTAATCCTCTCCATGTCGTGCTCTATGACCTTATTAACTTACACCCTCAGGCAGTGGTGAAATGCCACGATTAGTTGCTTTCAATCATGTTAATGATTTGATTAGCAACAACTTTGGCGCTTTGATCATCAGTACGGATAGTCACATCCGCTATCTCTTCGTACAGTGGGTTACGTTCTGCAGCAAGTTCTTCAAGCACTTCGCGTGGCGGTGAAGTTACCTGCAGCAAAGGACGTTTTTTGTCACGTTGTGTACGAGCCAGCTGTTTTTCAATTGTAGTTTCTAAATATACGACGACGCCGCGGGCTGACAAGCGATTACGGGTTTCGCGAGACTTCACGGAACCTCCACCAGTTGCCAGAACGATGCCTTGTTTTTCGGTGAGCTCGTTGATCACTTTTTCTTCGCGATCGCGGAATCCATCCTCACCTTCCAAATCAAATACCCAGCCCACATCAGCTCCGGTACGTCGCTCAATTTCGTGATCGGAGTCAAAAAACTCCATATTGAGTTGTTGAGCTAACTGTCGACCAATAGTGCTTTTGCCGGCACCCATAGGCCCAACCAGAAAGATATTGCGTTTCTCTGCCATGTTTTTCGGTATTACTAAGACAATTCGTTGATGATAACCCGCCCCGCCAATCAAATCAGCGACGGGACCTAAACTGAAACCTCATGAGCGATAGTGCGAGATCAGATGAAAATTATCTCAACACTCCTGGTAGTTTGGCAACCGAATAAATTACATAGCGCGCCGCAGGAGGGAAACCATACGTTTTTATCGGCGCGTTGGCATTAAATAAAAATCTCGGTGCTCAATTCGGTAACCCTTGTAAGCTAAATCAGCCGCAGCGTCAAACTCAGAAGCCATCCCAGGCACAAAAAGTTGCATAAGCTCAAGGTAAATGCGCGATTTCAGTCAACAGTATACCTAAACTATTGGATGCTATTGGCTGTTGATTAACGTTGGAGTGATAAAAATAACTAATTCGCGACGTTGGTCATGCGCTGACTGCTGTTTGAACAGGCCACCAATCAGCGGAAGCCCTCCTAAACCGGGGACTTTATTCGCCGTGTTTATGTCTTGTTGCTGAAATATGCCGCCCAGAACCAGAGTCTCTCCGTCTTTAACGGTTACCTGAGTTTTAATTTCCTGCTTATCTATTGATAAAGCCTCTCCCTCTAACTGCTTAATTTTGCGTCCCGGCATATTTTGACTGATTTGCAGCGCAAGCGTGATAGCTCCGTTAGGCAAAATCCTTGGCGTGACTTCCATGCCCAATACCGCCTCCTTAAATTCGATAGATGTTGCTCCGCTGGTGCCGCTTGATACCTGATAAGGAATTTCCGTGCCCTGTTTGATGCTGGCAGTTTGCATATTGGCGGTCATCAGGCGCGGGCTGGCAATAATTTGCACTCTGTCCTGCTGCTCCAATGCCGATAACTCAAGACTTAACAGCCGTTCACCAATGCGCGCCAGCGTAAAGCCCGCCGTGAATATTGGGTTATCCACCGCACTGCCGATATTCACATCTCCGAGTGACGCCTTAGTGTTCGCCTCAGGTCGGTTTAGTCCCCACTTCACGCCCAGTTCGCGCAGGTTGTCCTGATTCATGGTGACGATATGCGCAGCCAACTGCACCTGCTGAATAGGGAAATCCAACGCATTAACCCAGACTTTGGCGTTGTCTAGCTCAGGCTGGGTATCGCGGATCAGCAGTTGGTTCGTGCGTTGATCGGCACTAACCACCGCGCGCAGCGAAAGAAGCGTGCCTTTTTGCGCGTTGAGCTGAATGGCAACTGCGGTAGCATCGGCGTGTTTTAATGCCAGAGTGCTGCTGATTAACGGACGTGCCAGTTTTTGGCGTTCGGCCTGCTCAGTCTTTTGCTGGCGCTGCCTTGCCAACTCTGACTCGGGGAAAACCATCAGCACATTTCCCTGCTTCTGACTGGTTAATCGGCCCATACGCATCACTACGTCCATCGCCTGCTGCCACGGCAACGCGTTAAGACGCAGGGTGAGATTCCCCTCAACGCCTTGCCCGATAACCAGATTCAGTTGCTGATGTTCGGCAAGCGCGCGAAGGATCAGCCCAACAGGCGCATCGAAAAACTCCAGGCTGATAGGAGGCGATGTCACTTTCTGGCTTTTTGCAGCCGGTTTAGCCTTGTCTGCCGCAATAGCGTAATCTCCGCTGCCCAGCATTAGCAGTGCACCGCAAAAAATCCGGCACAGCCTTAAAGACGGCAAATCCGCGCGAAAAGCCTTGGCAAAGTCAGTATTCATATTGTCCTCCGTGACATCGTTTGCAGGATCAAAGCCCTGCCAGAGTGAAAGTTTGCTGCCTGACGTCGCAGCCTGGGCGGTCAATGCTGACCCGAACCTGTTTGTTACTCACCTCATCGACATAACCTTGCCCATCGGCCAGCGTTTCGCCCGTTTTAGCCCTGAGCCAGCTTCCCGTCGCCAGCCGCAACCAGCCGGTGTAACTGCGAGCATCACCTAGCACGCCTCGCAGCTCTGGCAGTCCACGTGGGTCAGCAAGGGGATCACAGTCCTGACTCAACTGCTTTTCAACGATAAAAGGATCTCTGACTATTGGCCTCGCAAACTGCGCCAGCGCCTGCTTTCTTTGCACGGGCGTCACGTTGCCACGATAAGACGCAAGCTGTAGCGTGACATCGAGCAAACTCGTGGATCCCCCGATAACTTTGCTCAGGTTAGCTCGCGCCAGGGAAAGCTGTTCAATCACTAACGGCACCGTCGATTGGGTCATCGCTCCCTCCAGTAACTTGACCAATCCGTGATAAGGCAATTGCAGCTTAAACGTTCCCTGCTGCTGTAAATCGTCCGGCAAGCTCTTGGTTCCGGAAGTTTTACTGGCAGGCAACCAATGCAATAATTTGCCTCCCACAGCATTGAGAGGCTCCAGCAGCTGTTGCGGCAGAGGGAGTATGGCGGTTTGCGGTGGTTCGATGAGATCAAGCGCTGCCTGCCATTCAGCGCGAGGCCGCTGACGTAAAAGGGCGCGCTGCTGTTGGTAGATTTTCTCCTGTAGAGTCATTGCCTGTAGTTGCGTCGCAGCGGCGGACTGAATCAGCGCAGACAGCGTAAGCCAGTAGCCACTCGCCACAATGACTAGCAGCAAAAGCCCCGCCAGCAGCGCGATTTGCCAGTCGGGCCTGAGCAATAAACGCGCGACGAATTCGCGATATTCCTTATGCATAACGTCTCCTTTTCGCTATTTATTTTTCAGAGATTGATTTTCTAAGGACTGATTCCCCAGGGTTACCAACGCCGCATTGAACGAAAAAGACAGCGCACTGGCAGGAAGCTGTTTCACCTCACGCAATGTAATCTTTGGTAAGAAGCCTTCATGGCGCAGAGCCTGACTCAGAGCAAGAATGTCGCTATAACTTTCGCTCGCCCCATCAAGACGAAATTCACCGCTGTTCTGATGCAGCTGCGTGACCCAGACACCCTGCGGAATAGTCTGTGACAGATGCTGCAAAATTTGCACATACCGCATGCTGCGCTCAAATCGCTGCTGGCCCTGCAATGCCAGCCGCTCTGCCCGTTGATAATCACTCTTCAACAGATTGACCGTTTCCAGCTGTGATTGAAGCGCGGCATGCTGAGTGATTAATTCCGTCTGACGACTTTCGCCCAGCCGAAGTTGATGCTGGCTATGCAAGCCGAACAGCAGCATCAGCGCCATTTCGAGAGTCACGCCCGCGAGCAGCAGCCCACGCCAAAGTCGATAACGTTTATCGCGGTAATTTTCACGCCATGGGAGAAGATTAACCCTCAGCATCAGCGGTCAGCCGGGCGCAGTGCCAGACCGGCGGCGATAGCGAATGCGCCTGTTTCTGCCGGCAGTGGCGGCGACATTTGGCTAAATGCACTAAACGGCGACCAGCCTTGCATGCCCGCAGGCGGTTCGTCCTGTGCCATGCTGCTGTAATAGGTATCGCCATTGCACAGTTTGCTGGCGCTATAAAGGCGGGTAAGCGTGTCATGCCACTCGTGGGGTTCAGGCAACTCGTCTTCATCGAGCAGGCCGAACTGAAAAGGTAAGCCGTGAGGCGCCACCCACAGCCACTGTTTATCAAACCGATGCAGCAGCAAAGATTCCCCGGGCACGCCGGCAGCACTGGCACTTTGCTGGAGCGCGCAGGGTGTGAGTTCAATCGTGTCGGGAAACAGCCTTGCCTGCGCCAGGCAGTGCTGCCACTGTGCGACCTCCTCCTGACGCGCGGCAGTGACGAGCAGCTGGCTGCTATCGCAGGGTTCAGTCCGATAATCAATCAGCAGAGACTCTATCGCCAGGGGCAGCTGTTTTGCCGCACTCGCGCGAATAAAGGCATCGCGGTGCGGCTCCTGCAATCGACTATCCGGCGTGGGTAAACGGAGCTGGATAATCCGCTGCGCCGGCAGACCGATGCGTAATGAAATTGTTACGGGCAAACAGTGCCGCCAGCGCGATAAAATGACGATTAATTGCTCAGTCTCATGTAATATTCCCTGCCGCATAACATCTTGCGGTAACGGCTGCTGCCACCAATGGCGCAACTGCCATCCGTTACGTCGTTTTTGAACGGCGATAGCTCTGGCGTAACCGTTTTGAATATCCAGGCCCACTTGCCATGAAAAGTGTCGCATTATGTTGCACTTCCTTGTCGTTTTAAGGGCATACCCAGTTCCATACTTGTGGGTATATCTACGGGGCAGACTTGCATTTATGGTCTGCCTTCGACTACCGTACTGCGCGCGCGGCTGTTTATAAACTGCCCAAATGTCATTAAATGGGAATTCTCAGGTGAAGTTCGTAAAGTATTTATTGATCCTTGTAGTGTGTTGCATTTTTCTGGGAACGGCCTCGGTATATGGCTTGTACAAATATATCGAACCTCAGTTGCCAGATGTCGCGACGTTAAAAGACGTTCGCTTGCAGACACCTATGCAAGTATTCAGCGCCGATGGCGAATTGATTGCCCAATACGGTGAAAAACGTCGTATCCCGCTGACACTGAACCAGATCCCACCGGATCTGATTCATGCGTTTATCGCAACCGAAGACAGTCGCTTCTACGAGCACCACGGCATCGACCCCGTCGGTATTTTCCGTGCCTCTTGGGTTGCTCTGACCACAGGCCATGCGACTCAGGGCGCGAGTACCATTACCCAGCAGTTAGCCAGGAACTTCTTCCTGAGTCCTGAACGCACACTGACCCGAAAAATCAAAGAAGCATTTTTGGCTATCCGCATTGAACAGCTGATGACCAAAGATCAAATTCTTGAGCTGTATCTCAACAAGATTTATCTGGGTTATCGCGCCTATGGTGTGGGTTCTGCGGCACAGGTTTATTTTGGTAAAAATGTCGACCAGCTGACTCTGGGCGAAATGGCGATGATTGCCGGTTTGCCTAAAGCCCCGTCAACTTTTAACCCGCTCTACTCCCATGACCGTGCGCTGGCTCGTCGTAACACCGTGCTGGATCGTATGCTTGACGAGAAATACATCACTCAGCAGCAGTATGATGCCGCCCGTGCCGAGCCGCTGGTATCAAACTACCATGCGCCTGAAATTGCCTTCTCAGCTCCTTACATCACCGAGATGGTGCGTCAGGATATGGTGAAACGTTTCGGCGACAACGCCTATAACGATGGCTACATGGTGTACACCACGATTACCCGCAAAACTCAGCTCGCCGCTGAAGATGCATTGCGTAACAACGTTCTGGCCTACGATATGCGTCACGGCTACCGTGGCCCGTCGAACCAGCTGTGGAAAGTGGGTGAGACGCCGTGGGATCAGAAAAAAATCGTTAATTCGCTGAAAACTCTGCCTGTTTATGGTCCATTGTTCCCGGCTGTCGTAACGCAAATCGCCGATACTCAGGCGACGGCAACCATGGCGAACGGCGACAGCATCAACATGCCGTTTAGTGGAATGGCCTGGGCTCGCGCCTTCCGTTCCGATACCAGTCAGGGCCCAAATCCGAAGAAAGTCGGTGATGTTATCCAGCCGGGTCAACAGATCTGGGTACGTAAAGTCGGCGACGACTGGTGGCTGGCGCAGGTTCCTGAAGTTAACTCGGCCATGGTATCTCTTAACAACGTGACGGGTGCGGTAGAAGCGCTGGTGGGCGGTTTCGACTTCAACCAGAGCAAGTTCAACCGCGCGACACAGGCGGTGCGTCAGGTGGGTTCAAACATTAAACCTTTCCTGTACACCGCGGGGATGGACAAAGGCCTGACGCTGGCGACCATTCTTAACGATGCGCCAATTACCCGTTGGGATGCAGGAGCAGGTACCGAATGGCGTCCGAGAAACTCACCGGATACTTATGATGGCCCGATTCGTCTGCGTCAGGGTCTGGGTGAGTCTAAAAACGTAGTGATGGTGCGTGCGATGCGTGCGATGGGTCTCGACTACGCAGCAAACTATTTGCTCCGTTTCGGCTTCCCGCCTGAAAACATCGTGCATTCAGAATCACTGGCGCTGGGCGCTGCAGCATTCACGCCTCTGCAACTGGTGCGTGGTTATGCTGCGCTGACCAACGGTGGTTATCTTGTAGACCCGTATTACATCGCCAAAATTGTCGATCAAAACGGGAAAGCGGTGTTTGAAGCCAAGCCGCGTATTGCCTGTGAAACCTGTGATATTCCGGTGATTTACGGTAATTCGCAGAAATCAGCCGTGTTGTCTGATGACAATGTTGAAAACGTTGCCGTTTCTCAGGAACCTAACAATGCGACCGTTCCACAACCTGAGCTAGAGCAAGTTACCCCAGCGCAGGCACAGAGCGACAGCCAGCAGCAATATGCTCCGCACGTGATAAGCACCCAGCTGTCATTCCTGATCCACGACGCGTTGAATAGTAACGTGTTCGGCGAACCAGGCTGGATGGGTACGGCATGGCGTGCAGGTCGTGACCTTAAGCGTCACGATATTGGCGGTAAAACCGGGACAACCAACGACTCGAAAGAAGCCTGGTTCTCGGGTTATGGCCCTGGCATTGTGACCTCGGTTTATATCGGCTTTGACGATCACCGCCGCGATTTGGGTCGTACTACGGACTCTGGCCAGATTCCAGACCAGCTGTTCGGTTACGAAGGCGGTGCGAAGAGTGCACAGCCTGCCTGGGATGATTACATGAAGACCGTGCTTGATGGCGTGCCTGTGCAAATGCTCAGCCCGCCTCCGGGTGTTGTCACTGTAAACATCGACAAGCGTACTGGCAAACTGGCCGATGGTTCTGCCGACAGTCGCCCTGAGTACTTTATTGATGGCACGCAGCCGACCGAGCACGCGGTGCATGACGTTGGGACGGCTATCATGGATAACGGTCAGTCGAAAGAATTGTTCTAACCTCGATAGCGGCAAAGTTCTCGCCGCATTGAGTTATAAAAAAGCCGGGCTGAAATGATTTCAGCCCGGCTTTTTCAATTCTGTCTTGCAAACTTCTAACGATTTTTTGATTATGTGGCTATCAAACCGTCTGGCGAGTCAGGAAATCATGCGCTAAAAATAGCGCACTGACGTTTCTGGCCTCGTTAAAGTCTGGCTGTTGCAGCAGTTCCATCATGCGGGCGATCGGCCAGCGCGTTTGCGGCAATGGCTCGGGTTCGTCCCCTACCAGGCTCTGCGGATAAAGATCCTTGGCAATAACAATATTCATCCGGCTAGAAAAATAGGATGGCGCCATCGTCAGCTTGGTCAGCACGTCAAAATGCTTTGCGCCGAAGCCCACCTCTTCCATCAGCTCGCGATTAGCCGCCTCAAGCACGGTTTCGCCCGGATCAATTAACCCTTTCGGAAAACCGAGCTCATAGCTTTCGATTCCCACTGCATATTCATGAATAAGCAGAATATCGTCACCAATTACCGGCACTATCATCACCGCTTCGCGACCAGAAGGGCGCATGCGCTCATAAACGCGCTGCTCACCGTTGCTAAACGTCAGGTCGACAGATTCGATAGTAAACAAACGGGAGCGGGCTACAGTTTCAACTTTCAGGATCTTTGGTTTTTGCAGGTGCTTATCCATATCGTCCCCAATTATATTATCCCTTGCTACGACCAACCCTACCGCAGCCAGCCTTACTGCTTAACACATATTCTCTATAATGCGTTAATGCTAACCAGTACCGCAATGTTTGAACAAGAATCTTTACTTAATACCGGCTTTAATCTGGTTATTAAAGCTTATATCTCTGCCTGAGGGCCTTAGCGGTTGATAACAAATTTGCGCGGCTTTAAAAATAGGATTATGCCGATACCCTCCGGGGGTATAACAAGAGTATCATCTGGAGTGGCTAGTACTACTCGGCTCATGTTTATAGTACATTGATTACAATAATAAAACTTTTTCCTGATAAAAAAGAGTCGTTCGAGTAGCTTGTAGCGTGGCCGAACATTAAATTCATAATTCTTGTTGTATCATTATTTTTTTATGTAGTTTTTTCAATCAGATGACTCACAGCATCTGAGTCTGAACGGGGATAGGATGAGTACAGTCGTCGAGACGCTGATGTTATTGAGCGCAGTGATTATCATCGCGGGCATAGGTCTGTGGTGGGTGTTGCGACGCCGACGATTAGCTTCTTCTAATATGCATTTCTCAAAGCCCAATCAGCGCAAGCTTACCCAGCAAGAGCGTGATGCCGTTGAGAAATATCTCCGTCAGAGCGATCCGCTAAGTCAAAGCTCAATGACTCATCGCAGCAATCTTATATTGCAGCGAGACAAGCTGGTACTGACAGCCAAAAGCGAAAACGTTTATTCGGTTACTCGCGCCATTACGCGATACGGACTCACCAGCGATGACCCCAATAAATGGCGCTATTTCCTTGAAACCACTGAAATTCATCTGCCGTTATTCTGGGAACAGTATATCGCGCAGGAAAACCACGTTGAGCTAATTAAAACCCAAACTATCCCGCTAGTGATCTCCCTCAATGGCCATTCGCTGGTGGATCACATCTATGACCGCGCCTCTGCCACCTCGGCCGTGATCACTCCCCCAACGCAGAATGCTTCCATCCGTCCTGAAGAAAACGATCAGGTTGAATTGATTAGCGTGCGGCAGGAAACGAGAGAAGAACATCAACTGACGCAATCCAGCGGGATTGGTGAAGCCATTGCTTTAGCGCTGGTGATGGTGCTGGTTTTTGTGACATTAATAGGCCCGGCCGGTATTTTGCCGTGGATGCTGGCAGTCACGCTGCTGTTGCTTATATGGGTCGGCTGGCGTGTGGCATCAGACATGCTCGGTCGTAATCGCCAGGAAATTCACTGCCTGCGCGGCATGCCAAAACGCTGGGGACTTTTCGGGGAATCAAAACAGGGCGATATCAGCAATATTTCGCTCGGCGTTCTCGACCTGGTTTACCCGCCCCACTGGCAGCCTTATATCAGCCGCGAGCTGGGCCAGAAAACCGATATTGATGTCTATCTCAATAGTCAGGTTGTGCGACAGGGCCGTTATCTTTCTTTGCACGAAGAAGTTAAAAACTTCCCACTGCAACGCTGGGGCCGGAATCTGGTTCTGACCATTTGTTCGCTGTTTCTACTGTTGGTGATGCTGGCCTATGTGCCACTGAGCCTGCCGTTAAAACTCAGCGTTGCCTGGCTTCAGGGCGCGCAGAGTACCCAGGTGAACAGCGTGGCTGCGCTGGATAAAACGCCACTGCGCGTTGGCGATACCTTGAAAGTGCAAGGCTCGGGAATGTGTTATGTCCCTTCGCATCTGAACACAAATTCAAATTCACCGTTTATGCCGTTTGACTGCTCGGCGGTGTATTGGAATGAAGCCACTCCCCTGCCGATCCCTGAATCCGAAACCATTGAAGCTGCGGACGATCTGCTGGCAACGGTGCACAGTCAGCTGCATCCGAATAACAGTGCAGCGGAGCAAAATATCAACCCACAGCTGGCTACCGCCATTGAAAAATCGGGCATGATCCTGCTGGACAACTTCTCTGACATTGTCCTGAAAACCGAGGCTCTGTGCAGCAATAGTGAAGACTGTGTGCGCCTGAAAAATGCGTTGGTCAATCTGGGCAATGCTGATAACTGGGGAATGTTGGTAAAACGCGCCCAGTCAGGATCGCTAAAAGGCATGAATGTGCTGCTGCGCCCTGTGAGTGCAGAATCTTTAAATGATCTGGTCAACACAGCGACCACGTCATTCTATTCAAGCGAAACCCTGCATGCCGCCGAGTCACTCAACAGCCCGCCGCCGGGTGGATTCCTGATTAGCAATGACGAAGGCAAGCAGTTGGTGCCGGAGAAGCATCCGATGATGCCACTATTCTCTTATAATCCTCTGGAGCAATGGAAACAGCTGCAAAACCTCTCGGCAATGCTGCTGCATACTTCGTTCTCTGCGGAGGGAGTGATTACCAATATCAGTATTGATGCCAACGGAACTCGCCATATTTCATTGCACAGCGAGCCGGATATCTCCACTTTGTGGCGTTATTTAGGCACCACAATACTGTTAATCGCGGTGGTTGCTATGCTGTTGATTAACGTCGCCTTACTCGTCAAACGTCGACTTGATGACAAGCTGCGGATGGAAAAAATTCTTTCCTACTACAACAGCTGCTTCAATCCAACGCTGATCATCCAGCCTTCAAGTAAGCTAGACTGATAGCCACAAAACGATTTCTAAATAACATTAGCTGCATAGCTATAGCTACGTAACATTAGCTACATAACATTAGCTACATAACATTAGCTACGTAACTACAGCTACGTAACTACAGCTACATAACTACAGCTACATAAAAGCAGCTATACAACGACAAGAGTATAATTAAATGACTCTGGATCTCGACTGGAAAAACATCGATACCGTCTTGCTGGATATGGACGGTACGCTGCTTGATTTGGCTTTCGACAGCCGTTTCTGGTTGGAGCAGGTCCCGCTTGCACTCAGCGAAAAGAAGCAAATTACGATGGCTGAAGCGCGTCAGCATATTCATCGCGAATATTTAGCCGTGCAGCACACTATGAACTGGTACTGCTTCGACTATTGGAGTAAAAAGCTCGGTCTTGATATCTATCAGATGACCACGGATATTGGCAGCAGTGCGCGAATGCGTGAAGATACCGCGCCTTTTTTGGCCGAACTACGCCAAAGCGGACGTCGTACTATTTTGCTGACCAATGCGCATCCACACAGTCTGGCAGTGAAAATTGAGCACACGGGTTTAGACCAGCACCTTGATTTATTACTTTCCACCCACACATTTGGTTATCCGAAAGAAGATCAGCGCCTTTGGGCTGCCGTCCAGCAGCAAACCGGTTTTGATCCGGCAAGGACGCTATTTGTGGACGATGGCGAACCTATTCTTGATGCAGCGAGAACCTACGGGATCCGCTACTGTCTTGGAATAGAAAACCCCGACTCAACAATGGCAGCGAAGTCATTTCAGGGCCATCCTTCAATCAGCGATTACCGCAGTCTGTTGCCTCTGGGTTAATTGGCGCGGCCTGCGCCGATGATGTCCCTGCCCGATACGGGAGGAATCATGAAGGGAAAAGCACAACAACAGGATGACAACGCCATTCGACTCGACAAATGGCTGTGGGCCGCGCGTTTCTATAAAACCCGCGCCATAGCCAGAGAGATGATCGAAGGCGGTAAAGTTCATTACAACGGCCAGCGCGGCAAGCCCAGCAAACTGGTTGAAGTCAATGCTGAAATAAAATTGCGTCAGGGCAACGACGAAAAAACCGTGCTCGTGCTGGATGTTACCGACCAGCGGCGCACTGCCGAACAGGCACAGTTGCTCTATCAGGAAACAGAAACCAGCGTGGCGAATCGGGAGAAAATCTCCCAGGCGCGGAAGTTGAATGCCCTGACAATGCCACACCCCGATCGGCGGCCGGACAAAAAAGAGCGGCGCAGCCTGATAAAATTTAAATATAGCGATCAAGACTAACGTCCCCTGCGTTAAGCGCCACAGGGTCAGGATCGCCAAAAAGAGAACACAAACTATGTCTAATACAGATCAATTACACCGTTATTTGTTTAATCATCACGCCGTGCGTGGCGAACTGGTCTCATTAAGTGAAACCTTTCAGCAAATCGTAGCAGGCCATGATTACCCAGCCGAAGTGAAGAATCTGCTCGGCGAAATGCTGGTTGCGACCAGCCTGCTGACCGCAACGCTGAAATTTGATGGCGATATCACCGTGCAGGTTCAAGGCGATGGTCCGTTGAAGCTGGCCGTGATTAACGGTAACAACCTGCAAGAAATGCGCGGTGTTGCGCGTTTGCAGGGCGACATTGCTCCTGAGAGCACGCTCAAGCAGATGCTGGGCAATGGCTACATGGTGATTACGATTTCCCCAACCGAAGGCGAGCGTTATCAGGGCGTCGTGGGTCTGGAAGGTGAAACCCTGGCTGAGTGTCTGGAAGACTACTTCCTGCGCTCCGAGCAGCTGCCTACGCGCATCTTCATCCGTACCGGCGAGTCGGAAGGTAAAGCGGCGGCTGGCGGTATGTTGTTGCAGGTTCTGCCAGCTCAGGAAACCAATGCTGACGAGTTCAGCCATCTGGCACAACTGACCACCACCATCAAAGCGGAAGAGCTGTTTACCTTGCCAGCCAACGAAGTACTGTATCGTTTGTATCATCAGGAAGAAGTTACCCTGTATGAACCACAGGACGTTTGCTTCAAGTGCACTTGCTCACGTCAGCGTTGTGCTGACGCGTTGCTGACGCTGCCCGATGCAGAGATTCTGGAAATGCTTGAAGAAGATGAAAAAATTGACATGCATTGCGACTATTGCGGCAGTCATTACATCTTCGACGCCATGGACATGGTTTCAATCCGCGCAGGCACTAACAGCAGTAATGACAGTATTCACTGAGTAAAAACCGAACAAATCTCCAGCAAAGGGGCAGTTTAATAGCTGCTCCTGTTGCATCAGGCCGTGCTCTACATCTCAAATCTACCAAAAATGTCCCCGTTGCTTCAATTATTTGGAGTGTCCCGTGTAAAACGACTATTGTTCTCCCTACAATATCGCGCAGACAGACGATGTATATAAAGGAGCAGGGATATGTCAAACACACCTTTTTCAGCTCATGAGTTGTCTCAGTACGGGATCACTCAAGCTAATGAAATCATTTACAATCCGAGTTATGACGTGCTGTATCAGGAAGAGCAAGCTGCTGGTTTGGAAGGATTCGAACGCGGTCAATTAACCGAGCTTGGCGCTATCAATGTGGATACTGGAATCTTCACGGGTCGCTCTCCAAAAGATAAATATATTGTCCGTGATGACACCACCCGCGATACCGTTTGGTGGTCTGATCAGGGCAAGGGAAAAAACGACAACAAGCCGTTGAGTCAGGAAACCTGGCAAGAGCTGAAGCAGCTGGTTGGCCGTCAGCTTTCTGGCAAACGCCTGTTCGTAGTTGATGCTTTTTGCGGCACCAATGAAAACTCTCGCCTCAAAGTTCGCTTCGTCACTGAAGTGGCCTGGCAGGCGCATTTCGTTAAAAATATGTTCATCCGTCCAACCGATGAAGAACTGGTGGACTTCAAACCAGACTTTGTGGTGCTGAACGGCGCGAAATGCAGCAATCCAAACTGGAAAGAGCAGGGTCTCAACTCAGAGAACTTCATCGCGTTCAACCTGACCGAAGGCGTGCAGCTAATTGGCGGCACCTGGTACGGCGGCGAGATGAAAAAAGGCATGTTCGCAGTAATGAACTACCTGCTGCCACTGAATGATATTGCTTCGATGCACTGTTCTGCCAACGTTGGCGAGAAAGGTGACGTCGCGGTATTCTTCGGCCTTTCAGGCACCGGCAAAACCACGCTGTCGACCGATCCCAAGCGCAAGCTGATTGGCGATGACGAACACGGCTGGGACGACGAAGGCGTATTCAACTTTGAAGGCGGCTGCTACGCAAAAACCATCAATTTGAGCAAAGAAGCCGAGCCAGATATTTTTGGCGCCATCCGTCGCGATGCGCTGCTGGAAAACGTTGCGGTCAATGAGCATGGCGTTATCGATTTCAGCGATGGCTCCAAAACTGAAAATACTCGCGTAACTTACCCAATCCAGCACATCGACAATATCGTCAAGCCGGTGTCGAAAGCGGGTCATGCCACCAAGGTTATTTTCCTGACTGCTGACGCTTACGGCGTGCTGCCGCCGGTATCATGCCTGACCGATAAACAAACCGAATATTACTTCCTGTCTGGCTTTACCGCCAAACTGGCCGGTACTGAGCGCGGCGTTACAGAGCCGACTCCCACCTTCTCTGCCTGCTTTGGCGCTGCGTTCCTGACACTGCATCCAACACAGTATGCCGAAGTGCTGGAAAAGCGCATGAAAGCCTCTGGTGCGAAAGCTTATCTGGTAAATACTGGCTGGAACGGCACCGGTAAACGCATTTCGCTGAAGAACACCCGTGCGATCATCGACTCAATCCTGAGCGGTGAAATCGACAATCAGCCGACCACCAGGCTGCCAATTTTCGACCTGGCGGTGCCACAGTCTCTACCGGGAGTAGACACGCAGATTCTTGATCCGCGCGACAGCTATCCAAGTGCCGAGCAGTGGCAGGGCAAGGCCGAAGACCTGGCTAAACTGTTTGTCGACAACTTCAGCAAATACACCGACACCGCGGCGGGCGCTGCGCTGGTAGTCGCTGGACCTAAGCTTTAATGGCAACGCTGACGATTCGCAGTCTCGATGACGAAGTCAAAGATTTGCTGCGACTCGCGGCGGCCAGAAACGGGCACTCCATGGAAGAGGAGGCCCGGATCATCCTTCGGCAGGCGCTACAAGGCACCCAGCCGAGCTATGGTCTAGGAAGTCGATTGCAACAGCGATTCTCGCAAAGCGGTGGCGTTGAGTTGGCTCTGCCACCGCGCGACGACACCTCTCCCGACGGAGAAAACCTCTGATGATCGTGCTTGATACGCCGGTAATAACGGAAATTCTGCGGCCAAAACCGCACAAGTCTGTCCTGGAATGGCTGGACGCGCAGGACGCGCAACAGCTTTTTCTCACCGCGATTACCGTTGCTGAACTGTTTGCCAGCCTTGAAAACCTGGCCGATCGTAAGCAAAAAACGCAAATCTCCACGCTGCTATTAGACATGCTTAATCAGGATTTTTCCGGAAGATTGCTGCCGTTCGATGCACAAAGCGCTCTTATTTATGCGCCATTGTGGACGAAAAATCAGCATACCGAGACTGCGCTAAGTGTAACGGAGTTGCAAAAGGTCGCGATTTGCCAGCAGCATCATGCTCGCCTCGCGACGTCGGA
Organism: uncultured Gammaproteobacteria bacterium; assembly: GCA_963747655.1. Taxonomy (GTDB): domain Bacteria; phylum Pseudomonadota; class Gammaproteobacteria; order Enterobacterales; family Enterobacteriaceae; genus Rouxiella. The sequence goes on from CAVVFS010000005.1 coordinate 79,501, forward strand.
CATCAGTCGTTTTACACACAGCGGCATCGCATTGCTTAATCCCTGGGAAAATCAGGGCAGCCCACGCTGGCGAGAAGAAGCCGCCGAGTATTTTGTGATGAGCAGAAAGTCTTGATGCAGTAATAGGTAGAAAGTCTTACGAGGTCGTGAACAGAAAGCCTTGATAAGCAGGAAGTTATAGTGATTTTTTGTTGATGTTATTGATGTTGTTGATGATAGTGATAAAAAGTGGCTCCACGCATGATGGTGGAGCCACTTTTTAAATCGGTGCTACCGGAGTCACAACAGAATTCTTTGCTGCATGAGGCAGATACGCTCTAAAACGCAAACCACCGCGCGGACTCTTGCCGATATCCAGCGTTCCAGCATGTGCATCGATAATACGCTGCACAATCGCCAGCCCCAATCCAGTACCGCTAATGGTACGCGCACTGTCACCGCGCACAAAAGGCTGGAACAGATGAGCCAGTTGGTCAGGCTCTATGCCCGGTCCATCATCCTCAACCTGGAACCAGCTGCGATTCAGCTCCTGACCACTGCTGACCTTGATCCAGCCGTTGCCGTAACGCGTCGCATTGACCACCATGTTCACCGCCGCACGCTTAATCGACAGCGGATGCACGTTGACCAGCACTTCGCCGTCGACCAGATCCGTTTCAATCTCACGCTCATAGCCACTTTCGGCCGCCACGACTTCACCCAGAATCGAGTTAAGGTCGCAAACTTCCGTCTGCATCTCCTGCCCGGTGCGCAGATAATCAATAAATTGCTCGATGATCGCGTTGCTCTCTTCGATATCTTTATTGATCGATTCGGCCAGATAGGCGTCTTCGATGCTCATCATTTCTGTGGCAAGGCGAATACGAGTCAGCGGAGTACGTAAGTCATGACTGACACCCGCCATCAGCAGGGTTCGGTCATCGGCAAGCTGCTTCACCCCCGACGCCATCTGGTTAAATGCTCGGGTTACCGATCGCACCTCAGAGGCACCGTATTCACGCAAAGGCGGGGGAATAATCCCCTTTCCGACCTGCAATGCGGCATGCTCCAGTTCCACCAAGGGTCGGTTCTGGATACGGATAAACAGCCACGCACCGCCAATTGCCAGCAGCATAATCGCCAGCGTATAGCGGAACAGCGGAGAGAAGTCGCCCTGATGAATTTCAGTCAATGGCACGCGCACCCAGATGTCAGGCGACAGCCAGGTTTTTAGCCAGACAACAGGGGTATTTTTGTTAACTTCGACGCGAACATCGGTAGGCCCACCAAGCTGCTGAGCCATTTGCTGGCTCAGAAACTCGTAGTGCTGCGCCCAGCGTAAGCCACTCTCTTCCGCAGCAGAGTTAGTGTACAGCGAGATGCCCAGCTCTCGGTATATTTCACGGCGAAACGCCGGTGGCACTTCCAGCAGCGTGCCATCCTCAAGTTGCAATTTGTCGGTCATCAGCATACGCACTTCATAGGCCAGGACTTTATTGAACTGCTGCAAACTCGGCAGGATGGCGAAATTCAGCACTACCAGATAGGTCGTCACCAGGCTGACAAACAGCAGGGTGACGATTAAAAGCAAAGTACGGGCAAAGGAGCTACGCGGTGAGAAGCGTATTTTCCTCATGCCTTACTGCCGTCCGGTACGAACACGTAGCCCAGACCCCAAACGGTCTGAATATAACGCGGATGCGCCGGATCTTCTTCAACCATGCGGCGAAGACGCGAAATCTGTACGTCGATAGAACGTTCCATCGCACTGTACTCACGGCCACGAGCCAGGTTCATCAGCTTGTCGCGGGACAGCGGCTCGCGTGGGTGGCTTACCAGCGCTTTCAACACGGCAAATTCACCGCTGGTCAAAGGCATAGGCTCGTCTTCACGGAACATTTCACGCGTACCGAGGTTCAGCTTGAATTTACCGAAAGAAATCACCGCTTCTTCCTGTGAAGGCGCACCCGGCAGCTCATTGGCCTGACGACGCAACACAGCGCGGATACGAGCCAGCAGCTCACGCGGGTTAAACGGTTTTGGAATATAGTCATCGGCGCCAATTTCCAGGCCGACGATACGATCGACTTCTTCACCCTTGGCGGTCACCATGATGATCGGCATAGGGTTGCTTTGACTGCGCAGGCGGCGGCAGATAGACAGGCCGTCTTCGCCAGGCAGCATCAGGTCAAGCACCATCAAATGGAAGGATTCACGAGTTAATAAACGATCCATTTGTTCAGCATTGGCAACGCTTCGCACCTGGAAGCCTTGCTCAGTCAGATAACGTTCTAAAAGTGCGCGCAAACGCATGTCATCATCTACTACCAGAATCTTGTGATTCTCTTGCATTTTCTTACTCCCAAAGGTGCTAATACCCGAAGGCAGGTATTGTTAAAAAAGCCACGGCTAACCGACAGCTTTTAATGGTATATATTCTAGTCGAAATTGTAACAATGCTTATGGTTTGCCCAATTTATCAATAATTTTTGGTTAATTCACGCGATCTTGCAGCAAAACGTGCGCCCTTTTGGGGTCTGTTCATATCTTTATGCTTTTTACACTTTTTCTGCGAGTCTCCTCGAAAGGGTGAAAATCGAGAAAATCGGGGGTTTCCCTGAGGTTCCTCACTGGGGTATTCTGGCTCTTATGCACCAACTTAACTGATAAAACAAAGAAGCCGATGAAAACCAAGCTGATAACGCGAGAAGGCTACCAGAAACTCAAGGATGAACTCGATTTTCTTTGGCGTGAAGATCGCCCCGAGGTCACAAGAAAGGTGACTTGGGCCGCCAGTCTCGGCGACAGAAGTGAAAATGCCGATTATCAGTACAATAAAAAACGCCTGCGCGAGATCGACCGACGGATTCGCTACCTCACTAAATGCATGCAAGATCTGCGTATCGTTGATTATTCGCCTCAGCAGGAAGGTAAGGTGTTTTTTGGTGCCAGCGTCGAGATTGAAAATGACGACGGCGAAACGCTGCGTTTCCGCATTGTCGGTTATGACGAAATTTTTGGCCGTAAAGATTACATCTCGATTGATTCGCCGATGGCCCGCGCGCTGCTAAAAAAAGAGGTTGGCGACAGCGCAGTGGTGAACACTCCGGTCGGTGATGCAGTCTGGTATGTTAACGAGATTGCTTATCCTCAAGCCGAATGACCTTCCAACAGTCTCAAAACGCCCGTTTCACCGGCCAGATAGCTGGCATTTTACTGGCTCAAACCGTATAACTGTCCCCTCCTCAATAGAACTGATACGCAACTATGAATGATCAACTGAGCCGCATTATCGCGACAGAATTGCAGGTCCGCCCGGAGCAAGTTGCCTCGGTGGTCCGCTTACTGGATGAAGGTAATACCGTGCCGTTTATTGCACGGTATCGTAAGGAAGTCACCGGCGGGTTGGATGATACCCAACTGCGTCAGTTGGACAGCCGTCTGGGCTATCTGCGTGAGCTTGAAGATCGTCGTCAGACCATCCTCAAATCCATCGATGAACAGGGCAAGCTAAGCGACGAGCTGTCTAAAGCGATTAACGGCACGCTGAGCAAAACCGAGCTGGAAGATTTATATCTGCCGTTCAAACCCAAGCGCCGCACCCGTGGGCAAATTGCTATCGAAGCCGGTCTTGAACCGCTGGCAGACTTGCTGTGGCAAGATGCTTCCCACGAGCCTGAACAGGCTGCTGCTGGCTACGTTGATGCCGAAAAAGGTGTAGCCGATACTAAAGCCGCACTTGATGGCGCGCGATACATTCTGATGGAGCGCTTTGCCGAAGACGCCGCGCTCCTGGCTAAAGTCCGTGATTACCTGTGGAAAAATGCTCACCTGACCTCACGCATGGTCGAGGGCAAAGAGCAGGACGGCGCTAAATTCCGCGACTATTTTGATCACCATGAACCGTTCTCGCAGGTGCCTTCACACCGCGCATTGGCGATGTTCCGCGGGCGTAACGAAGGCGTGCTGCAACTATCTTTAAATGCCGATCCGCAGTCCGACGAGCCGCCGCGTGAGAGCTATGCCGAGCAGATCATCATCGACCATCTGGGTCTGAAACTTAACAACGCGCCTGCCGATGTCTGGCGTCGGGCGGTAGTTAACTGGACCTGGCGCATCAAGGTGCTGATGCATCTCGAAACCGAGCTGATGAGTACTGTGCGCGAACGTGCCGAAGAAGAGGCGATCAACGTCTTTGCGCGTAATATGCACGACCTGCTGATGGCCGCACCCGCTGGCATGCGCGCGACTATGGGTCTTGATCCGGGGCTGCGAACCGGCGTTAAAGTGGCCGTCGTTGATAACACCGGCAAGCTGGTTGGCATCGATACGGTTTATCCACATACCGGTCAGGCCGCCAAAGCCGCACAGCAGGTTGCCGCGCTGTGCATCAAACATAACGTTGAGCTGGTTGCTATCGGCAACGGCACTGCCTCTCGTGAAACTGAACGTTTCTTTATCGAGCTGCAAAAGCAGTTCCCGGACGTCAAAGCGCAGAAAGTGATTGTCAGCGAAGCGGGAGCCTCGGTCTATTCAGCCTCTGAGCTGGCCGCGCTGGAATTCCCGGACCTCGACGTTTCCATTCGCGGTGCGGTTTCCATTGCACGCCGTTTGCAGGATCCGCTGGCCGAGCTGGTGAAGATTGACCCGAAATCTATCGGCGTAGGCCAATATCAGCATGATGTCAGCCAGAGCCTGTTAGCCAAAAAGCTTGATGCAGTAGTGGAAGACTGTGTGAATGCCGTCGGCGTAGACCTCAATACCGCCTCGGTGCCACTGCTAACGCGCGTTGCGGGCCTGACCCGTATGATGGCGCAGAATATTGTTAACTGGCGCGACGAAAACGGCCAGTTCCGCAACCGCGAACAGCTGCTGAAAGTCAGTCGTCTGGGGCCAAAAGCCTTTGAGCAGTGCGCGGGCTTCCTGCGCATCAATCACGGCGATAACCCGCTGGATGCCTCGACGGTTCACCCAGAAACTTATCCGGTAGTGCAGCGTATTCTTGCCGCGACCGAGCTGGCGTTGAAAGACCTGATGGGCGATTCCAATGCGCTGCGCGGCTTGAAAGTCAGCGAGTTTACCGACGAGCGTTTCGGCGTACCGACGGTCACCGACATTATCAAAGAGCTTGAAAAACCGGGCCATGACCCGCGTCCCGAATTCAAAACTGCGACCTTTGCCGACGGCGTAGAAACCATGAATGACCTGACGCCGGGCATGATTTTGGAAGGCACGGTAACCAACGTCACCAACTTTGGCGCTTTTGTCGATATTGGCGTGCATCAGGATGGTCTGGTGCATATCTCGTCACTGGCTAACAAATTCGTCGAAGATCCGCATACGGTGGTTAAAACCGGCGATATAGTAAAAGTTAAGGTGATGGAGGTCGATCTCCAGCGTAAGCGTATTGCCTTGACCATGCGTCTCGATGAACAGCCGGGCGAAGGCCCAGCGCGCCGCAGCAGTGGTCCGGCAGCTCCGTCGGCCAATGCCAACAAAGGTCGCGAAGCGCCAAAACGCAACTCACCGGCAGCCTCAGGTCGTGGCAACAGTAATGCAGGCAATAACGCAATGGCAGACGCTCTTGCCGCCGCGTTTAAAAAACGTTAAATCACCAATCCGGCTCTGACCGGTTTATTGATAGCTCGATTTTTAAATTCAATCACCGCTAAATCACCAGCGGTGATTTTTTTGTCTTAAATTTCCTTATTTCCGCCAGATTACCGCAACAAATCTGCGCTATATCAATAAAGCCTGCCTTTTAATAGCTCAGGATACTCACGCACCGAAACCTTCCCCCTGTCATACCATTATTTCTTTATTTTTTTGCCAAAATGTTAGCCAACAAAATGTTAGCCAACAAAAAAGTTTATCAAAATGCGGTAACAAGAATTATTAGTCTTTACATTCAGATAGTTAATTAATTCACTTATAACCAGGCCTCTTTCTGATGCGGCCTTGAAAAGGCTCATTCCATGCAGCTCGAATCACAGCGCAGCTACAAAATCATCGGTTACACCGCTGATATCAGTCCGGCATATCGCCAGAAACTGCTTTCACTCGGCATGCTTCCCGGCACCCATTTCAACGTGTTGCGAGTGGCTCCTCTCGGCGACCCGCTACAAATCGAGCTGCGTCGCACCAGCCTGGCATTGCGTAAAAAAGACTTAATGCTGCTTAGACTCGAACTGCATGAGACCCACGAATCCCCATTCCCATGCGCCGCGGATGCATCCTCAACGCCAATATTGCAGAGGTAACCCAATGAAAAAGTTAACTATTGGGCTGATAGGCAATCCGAATTCTGGAAAAACAACGCTGTTTAACCAACTGACCGGCTCGCGCCAGCGGGTGGGCAATTGGGCAGGAGTCACGGTCGAGCGTAAAGAAGGCACCTTTTCCACGACAGAACATACGGTTAAGTTGGTCGACTTGCCCGGAACCTATTCTCTGACCACCATTTCGAGCCAGACTTCGCTGGATGAACAGATTGCCTGCCACTACATTCTCGGCGGTGAAGCTGACCTGCTTATCAACGTTATCGATGCTTCCAATCTGGAAAGAAATCTCTATCTGACGCTGCAACTGCTGGAGCTGGGTATCCCGTGCATCGTGGTGCTCAACATGCTGGATATCGCCAAATCGCAAAATATTACTATAGATATCAACGCGCTTTCTTTACGCCTCGGCTGCCCGGTAGTTGCGCTGATCGCAACGCGCACCGACGGCATCCAGGCCTTGTTAAATGCCATTGACCAGCCACCAACGCCTTCCCTGCTTCAGAGCATCGATTACCCAGCCAAACTGAAGCAAGAAAGAGATGCTCTTGCCGAGGCAATGCCGAAAAACCTTACGCAACAGCGCCGCGAATGGCTGGCAATACAGATGCTTGAAGGGGATATTTACGCCGCAACGCATGCGGGAGAAGCACAGGGCCATTTTGAGGAAGTGCATCAGCGGCTTATCGCGGGTGGGATCCCCGACTCGGCGCTGGCGATTGCCGAGGCGCGTTATCACACTCTGACTCTTCTTGGCGGCGAGGTTAGCAACACGCTTTCAGGTACGCCCCATCGCCTGACCCAATGGCTGGATAACCTCGTTCTCAACCGTTTTCTCGGCGTGCCGATTTTCCTGCTGGTGATGTATCTAATGTTTGTGCTGGCGATCAACATCGGCGGTGCACTAAAACCGCTGTTTGAAATCGGATCGGCCACGCTATTTGTCGATGGAATTCAATGGTTAGGCCACTGGCTGCAACTTCCAACCTGGCTGACTCTGTTTCTGGCCCAGGGTTTAGGCGGCGGAATAAGCACGGTGATGCCGCTGATTCCTCAAATCGGCATGATGTATCTGTTTCTCTCTTTCCTCGAGGATTCCGGATATATGGCGCGAGCGGCCTTTGTGATGGATCGCCTGATGCAGTCACTCGGCCTGCCGGGTAAATCTTTTGTGCCACTGATTGTGGGTTTTGGCTGCAACGTGCCGTCAATTTTGGGAGCGCGTACCCTGGATGCTCCTCGCGAACGGTTAATCACCGTGATGATGGCTCCGTTTATGTCTTGCGGCGCGCGATTGGCTATCTTTGCCGTATTCTCTGCGGCCTTCTTCGGGCAGAACGGCGCCACAATTGTTTTCTCGCTGTATTTGCTGGGAATTACCGTCGCAGTGTTGACCGGGCTGGTGATGAAATACACCGTGATGCGCGGTGAGGCATCGCCGTTTATTATGGAATTACCGGTCTATCACATCCCGCAATGCAAAACGTTATTGCTGCAAACCTGGCAGCGCCTGAAAGGTTTTGTTCTGAGGGCGGGTAAAGTCATCGTCATTGCTTGTGTGTTTATTGGCGCGCTAAACAGCTTTTCTCTTAACGGCAGGCCTGTCGATACCATTAACGATTCCGCGCTGGCCAGCGTTAGCCGCGTTCTCACACCGGTGCTCACTCCGATGGGCGTTCATCGTGACAACTGGCAGGCCTCTGTAGGCTTAATCACCGGCGCGATTGCCAAAGAGGTGGTGGTCGGCACGTTGAATACGCTTTATACCGCCGACATGATGAAAGCCGAGCCGTTTGACGCCGCACAATATAATCCGCTGAGTGAATTGAGCCGCGCCGTGGATGAAACCTGGAGCAGCCTGGTCGAAACGTTTAGCTTTAGCATGCTCGCCAACCCTATCGAGGCCAGCAAAGGCCACAGCGAAATGGCCGCCAGCGCAATGGGAGTCATGACCGCTAAATTCGGCAGCGCCGTTTCTGCCTACAGCTATCTGATTTTCGTGCTGCTCTATGTGCCCTGCGTGTCGGTAATGGGTGCCATCGCGCGTGAAACTAGCCGCAGTTGGATGATGTTCTCAATACTTTGGGGGCTAAACGTCGCCTATTCACTGGCTACGCTGTTCTATCAGGCCGCGACAATAAGCCAGCATCCTCTGCAAAGCGGGACGATTATTACCACAGTGCTGCTGGTGAACGCATTAATCCTCACCGGCCTTCGCTGCTCGCGCAGTCGCGGTTCCGTTGTATTAGCTGCAACTGCCGGCTTAACTGTTAACGCTTTAAGTACCGATTCTTTTACTGTTGACTCAATAATTCCCTCCACGGGCGGTGGCTGTAAGGGATGCCCGGAAGGAAAGAAATGCGGAACTCGCTGAAAATTAGGTAAATCAAGGCGTTCCGCTCAGTCAGAAAAGTATTTACATCAAATCCTGCTCGCGCAAAAAATCGAGAACCACGGCAGAAAACATATCGGGATGGGAGATAAACGGCGCGTGGGAGGCTTTTTCGATTTTGACAGACTGCGAGTGAGGCCACAGCTCATCTAATAACGGCACTATCTTACGCGGAACCAGCCCGTCGAGTGCGCCGTAAATACGCAGGAATGGCAGGGTCAAATGCTGCATCTCTTCGCGTAAGTCTTGATGATTAAGGATTTCAAGACCACTGTTAAGCACCGCAATCGGCGGGATTGGCAAGTCCAGCACCATCGACTTAAGCAATTTTGCATCCTGTCGCGCGCTTTCACTGCCCAGCGTTTGCAGTGCCAGAAAACGCTCAACGGTGCGCTGGAAATCCTCACTTAGCTGCTGCTGAAAACCCTGCAACACTTGCGCACGAATTCCCGGCCACTGATCGTCTTGAGCCGCAAAACAAGGAGAAGAGGCGACTGTAATCAGTGCTTCAACTCGCTGCGGTGCGATAATCGCAGCCTGGCTGGCAACCAGACCACCCAGCGACCAACCCAGCCAGATAGCCTTTTCAGGAGCCTGCTCCAACACTGCATCGGTCATCTGTGACAAGGTTAACGCGCCAAAATCACTACTGCGGCCATAGCCCGGCAGGTCCACAAGATGAAGTCGGAAATGCGGCGCCCATCGCTCGGCAATGTAACGCCACACCTCAGCGTTCAGTCCCCATCCGTGAAGCAGCACAATATCGCGCGATCCTTCACCTAAAGTCTGCCAATAGAGGCGATTCATACTGTAGTGTCCCTGTCAGTTAATGTTTATTGCCGCCTATGGCCACGAAAGTCATAGAGGTTTACTAAAGGAATAGTCTACCAATAATGTTTACCCTTGCCAGCCGGTGTTGGCTCTGCCAGCAACCATTGCAGTTAGCGAAACACGGAATATGCAGCCTTTGCCTCGACCAGTTACCGGCCATACCGAGTTGCTGCCCCCGCTGCGGATTACCCAGCGAGCATTCGCAACAGCCTTGTGGCCGCTGCCTGCTTAAACCTGTTGGCTGGCAATCTTTAGTCTTTGCTCAGCTCTATCAGCCACCTGTAAGCACTCTGCTGCTGCGCTTCAAATTTTCAGCGGCGCCAGAACTCGCAGTGCCGCTGGCTCGGCTGTTACTGCTGCGCTGGCTGGAACGCTGGCGTGATGGCTCGGTCGTCAAACCTCAAATATTGCTGAGCATCCCGCTTCATCTGAGTCGTTATCGCCAGCGCGGCTACAATCAGGCCGAGCTGCTGGCGCGACCTCTGGCTCACTGGCTTGGTTGCGAATATTTTCCTGACGCGTTGCAAAGACTGCGCGCCACGCCTGCGCAGCATCAGCTTTCAGAAAGGGAAAGGAAACGCAATTTACAGCAGGCATTTCGTTGTACGCAGAAACTGGCAGGAAAACATATCGCCTTGATAGATGACGTAGTTACTACCGGCAGCACAATTAGCGAAGTGGCTAAGTTACTGAATAAAGAGGATATTGCATCATTACAGATTTGGTGCATTTGCCGCACCTTGTAGTAACTCCGTTAAAGGGCGTATTATAACCAACTGGAGTAGTCAACTATTGAGCCAATGCTATGATCATTATTACCGATGCTGCCCAAGAGCACTTTGCCAAACTTTTGGCGAACCAGGAAGAAGGCACCCAGATCCGCGTATTTGTGATTAATCCCGGTACGCCTACTGCCGAATGCGGTGTTTCTTACTGTCCACCCGATGCCGTAGAAGCCACAGATACTGAGCTGAAATTCGATAAGATTTCTGCTTACGTTGATGAGCTTAGCGCACCGTATCTGCAAGAAGCAGAAATTGACTTCGTGACCGATCAGCTCGGCTCACAGCTTACGCTGAAAGCGCCGAACGCTAAAATGCGTAAAGTGTCTGACGATGCACCATTAATGGAACGCGTTGAATATCAGTTGCAGTCACAGGTTAACCCACAGCTTGCCAGCCACGGCGGTCGTGTTTCTCTGATGGAAATCACCGACGATGGTATTGCCGTTCTGCAATTTGGCGGCGGCTGTAACGGCTGTTCAATGATCGATGTCACTCTGAAAGATGGCATCGAGAAAGAGCTATTGAAGTCTTTCCCTGAACTTACGGGCGTTCGTGACCTGACTGAACACCAGCGCGGCGAGCACTCCTTCTACTAAAGCTTTTGTTTTATTAAAACGCCTCGCCATCCCCCACTCTTACGTGGGGGATGTTTTATCCGCAATCTACTGTTATTTAACGCCCTTTCTGGTCTTATCCAAATCCTTCAATAATAGATTGATATGCTCGTCACTAAACATCTCTTCAATCGTGGTGGTTAACTTGCGTCGCCAGTTAGGATATTCCATGTTGGTGCCAGGCACGTTGACCGGCGTGTTCATATCCAGCCAGTCTTCAGGCTGCAATCCCAGCAAGGCGCTGGAACTTAACGCCAGATAACGCTGTAGTCCACGGTTAAGCGTAGGATTCATATCCATTTTTTCAGCATTTTTGCCGAAACGTTTGGGTACGCAGTGGTGAAGATGCAGGGCATCCAGCAACGATTGCCGGGTTTTGGCGCGATCAAGGCGCAGGTCGGCGAGCACTGATGCATTAGAATAAATTCCCAGTTTTTCGCCCAGCGTTAAATCATCTCCCTGCCAGTACCCGCGCAGGGTCGGCAGGTCATGAGTGGTTACCGTGGCCATTGCCTGAACAACATAATCTTCAGGCGTACGGTACACGCGCTGTTTGTCGTGCTCGAAATACAGCACCTTATAAGAATAAACGCCGCTGTCGCGCAGACTGGCGACAATCTCTTTCGGCACCGTGCCGAGATCCTCGCCGATCACCATGCACTTATGGCGATGGCTTTCCAGCGCCAGCACCCCTAAGAGATCGCTCAGTGGATAACTGACATAAGCACCCGCCGCGGCCGTTTTATCTTTTGGGATCCACCAGAGGCGCAACAGCCCCATAACATGATCGATGCGCAGCGCGCCGCAGTCGCTCATATTGGCGCGCAGCAGATCAATAAAGGGCTGATAGGCTCGGGCGCGCATAACATTGGGGTCCATGGGCGGTAATCCCCAATTCTGCCCCTGCGGCCCCAACACGTCGGGCGGCGCGCCCACGCTGGCTCCGAGGCAATAAAGGGCACGGTTGCACCAGGTTTCTGCACCGCCTTCTGCCACGCCCACGGCTAAATCTCGATACAGGCCGATAGGCATATCCAACTCGAGACTAGCCTGATAGCACTCGGCAAACTGAGTGTTCGCAAGCCACTGTAACCACAAGTAAAAATTTACCTGCTGATGATATTCAGTGCAAAATGCCTCGACCTCTGGCGCGTGCGGTTCGCGATAGGCTTTGGGCCACGCCGGCCAACCCCAGGCATCCTCATCAGCTTGTCGAAGGTGAACATGCAACGCGTCGAACACGGCCTGCTGGCGAAGACTTTCCCCACCGAGCTGCACAAAATCATGGAAATCACGCTTACGCTGGCTGGCATCCGCGATGCTTTGAAACTCCAGCCACGCCAGTTGCAGTCCTTTAGTTTTAAGGTCCATCACCTGTTGGTAATCGACATTTTCAACGCTGCGCGCTTTTTTCAATGCCTGCTGCGTGGCTGTACTCTTCCACCAGCGCTGAGCCTCTTTGCTGTGGTTAAATTCCTCAACAGCATTGACGTCAATATAAGTCACATTCAACCAACGGCGTGATGAAGGGCTGTAAGGGCTGGCGCTGGAGGGATTGGCGGGATAAAGCGCGTGAATCGGATTAAGCCCAACGAAAGCTCCACCGCGTTGCCCCAGCTGCTGCACCAGCTGTTTTAAATCTCCAAAATCTCCTACGCCCCAGTTATGCTCAGAACGCAGAGTATAAAGTTGCACGCAGGCGCCCCACAGCTTCTCATTATTGAGTAAGGCGTAAGGCTCGTAGCAGCGAACAGGGGCCACAATCACCCGACAGCTCCAGCTTTGTTTTTTCCAGCTCAAAGTCAGCTGGTGATAGCCCAATTTCAGGTCATCGCCCAGCTCAAGCAGCTCGCCAAAGGTGCCGCTGCCCTCAAAACCATCACCATTTTCAAGCGTAAATCGCCACTGATACGCGCCATTTCCGCGCGGCGTCAGATTCACGGCCTCACCACGGCTAAACACTTTTACCCAAGGTAACGGGCCGGTGTCTGGCTCCTGTTCATCGCGCCCCATCGCCTCCAGCAACGCCTGCCTGGTTTCATCGGAAATCGTTTGTTCCTCGTCCACCATGTTAATAAAGCTGTCAAGGATCCCAGCCCGCTTTGCCGCCAGTTCGAGTTCATCGCCCTGCATGCCTGCTCCTTAACGTTTTGCTTGCCAAATACGCTGCTGATAATCGCGAATGGAACGGTCAGCACTGAACATGCCCACTCGCGCCGTGTTGATTAACGTCCGTCGAGTCCATTCGTCGCGATCGCGATAGAGCTGGTCAACTTTCGCCTGTGCCACGCAATACTCGGCAAAATCGGCCAGCACCAGATACGGGTCACCGCCTTCCAACAGGCTGGTCAGCATCGGCTCAAAGGCTTTTTTGTCGCCGTGACTATAAAAACCGCTGGCCAACTCGTCCAATATCGCCTTGAGATGCTTATCTTTTTTCACTAACGATTTCGGCTTATAGCCTTTCTTCAATATCGCCTTTACCTGATCGACGGTATTACCGAAGATAAAGATATTCTCTTCACCGACCTGCTCGGCGATTTCGACATTAGCACCGTCCAGCGTGCCCACGGTGAGTGCCCCGTTGAGAGCCAGTTTCATATTCCCCGTTCCCGAAGCTTCTTTACCCGCAGTGGAAATCTGTTCGGAAACGTCCGCCGCCGGGATCATCAGCTCAGCAACAGACACGCAATAATCAGGAATAAACACCACCTTGATACGATCGGCCACGATCGGATCGTTATTGATCTTCTCGGCGACCTGATTGATAGCATAGATAATATTTTTGGCGAGGTAATAACCCGGCGCGGCTTTTGCCCCGAATAAAAATACGCGCGGTACGATATCCAGCTCGGGATTGCTGCGGATCTGGTGATAGAGATAGATGATATATAGCAGGTTAAGATGCTGACGTTTGTACTCATGCAACCGCTTAATCTGCACATCAAAAATGGCTTCAGGATTGAGGGTAATGCCGAGGCGTTGTTTAACGTATTCAGTCAGTCGCAGCTTGTTGTCGTGCTTGATCTTTCGATAACGTTTACAGAATTTTTTATCTTTAACGCTAGCCTCTAATCCTTTCAGAGCATCTAGATTCGTGACCCATTCCGTGGTTTTTAGCGTTTCGTCAATCAGCGCCGACAGCTCGGGATTACACTGTTTAAGCCAGCGGCGTGGCGTAATGCCGTTGGTAACGTTGTGGAATTTTTCTGGCCACAGCTGGTGATATTCGGGGAATAAGTCTTTCACTACTAAATCGGAGTGAAGCGCGGCCACGCCGTTGACGGCAAAACCAGCTACCACGCACAGATTGGCCATTCGCACCTGCTTGTCATAATGCACTGCAAGTTTGGCCCACATCGCTTCGTCGCCCGGCCAGTTTTTGTCGACCAGTTTCTTAAAGTTGGCGTTAATTTGCTTAATAATGGCGAAATGTCGCGGCAACAGGCTGCGTACCAAACTCTCGTTCCAGCTTTCCAGTGCTTCGGGCATCAACGTGTGATTAGTATAGGCAAAGGTGCGGCTAGTAATATGCCAGGCGTCATCCCAGCTCAGCTGATGCTCGTCAATCAGCACGCGTAGCATTTCCGGAATGCCAATCGTCGGATGAGTGTCATTCAGTTGAATAACTTCGTAATCCGGTAACTGGTGGATATTTCGCCCAAGAAAGTGATGACGACGTAAAATATCAGCCACCGAGCAGGCACACTGGAAATACTGCTGCATCAGGCGCAGGCGTTTGCCTTGCTCATGATTATCATTGGGATACAGCACTTTGGTCAGCCTGGCAGCGTCAATGCCCTGCTGTTCGGCCAGCAGAAATTTACCATCATTGAATTTTTCCAAATCAAATGGATGCGCGTGGGTTGCCTCCCACAGTCGTAGCGGCTGTGCCACGCCATTTCGATAGCCTATAACAGGCAAATCCCAGGCTTCGCCGCGCAGGGTGAAATCCGCTTTCCAATAGGATTGTCCGTTTTCATCCTTAATAATTTTCCCGCCAATGCCTACATCCACCGCCAATGCGCTGTTATGGCGAAACCACGGGTAAGCATTACGCTGCCAGTCGTCCGGGGCTTCGTGCTGCTTGCCATCAACAAAAGTCTGGCGAAAAAGACCGTATTGATAGTTTAAACCGTAACCGATCGCAGGTTGGCCAACAGAGGCCATTGCATCGAGATAACAGGCTGCCAGCCTCCCCAATCCGCCATTGCCCAGCGCTGGATCTATCTCTTCTTCCAGCAAATCCGTCAGATTGATAGCATATTTTTCCAGCACTTTGGCAACCTGACTGTACCAGCCTAAATTAATCAGATTATTACCGGTGAGACGACCGACCAGGAATTCCATCGAAATATAATTCACGTGGCGTTTTACTTTGCTCTTAGTTTTGCCACTGTCCGGGCGAGGCGGTAATTGTTCAGCCACTGCGGCACTCACCGCATGCCACCACTGATGTCGGGTCATATCTTCGAAGGATGTCAGTCCAAAAGCTTGCCACTGGCGGGTGAGAGCCGCCACAAAACTGTCCTGCTTAAATGTTGGTTTGGGCATAGGGCAATCTCTATCCTTGGTGAACAGTTTGAAAAGTAATGACTAACAAAGGAAGGGAGGCACCTATTATTTATAAACCCATTATTGGAAATTTGGTTACAATAGGAGCGAATATTTTTAACTGACGATACCCGTCATGACGAGGCCAGAAGCAGTATGGAACAGTTTGAAGCAATCAGCGTTGAGCAGGCACATAACCGCCTGAAAGAGGGTAACGCAGTGATGGTAGACATCCGCGACATTCAGAGCTTTAACACGGCTCACGCGCCCGGCGCTTTCCATTTAAGCAATGAAAGCATCAGCGCATTCATGCAGCAGACTACGCCAGCAACGCCCGTTTTGGTGATGTGCTATCACGGCATCAGCAGCCGCAATGCCGCACAGTATCTGTTAACTCAGGGATTTGATGCAGTGTATAGCGTGGATGGCGGCTTTGAAGCCTGGTCAAAAACTTTCCCGCAGGATGTCGAAGCCTGATTTCTCTTCAAGCAGAACAACGCGGCTGATTATCTTAAATAACCGGCCGCGTTAATAAATTTGCCGATCACAAAGCCAGTTCTTTAGCCGGGCTAACAGAAGCTTTTTTGTGTTTTTTCAATTTGAGGAAGTGAACCTCAAAGAGATAGTATGACAATGTTGCAACAACATAGGTTACTAGCATCGCAACGACATAATAAATCACGCTATGAATGCCGATGCCTAATTTCCTGAAGATTATCGAAAGAGCAAAGAAACAGGCAAGGTGCCACATATAAAGCCCGTAACTTATTTTCCCGGTATAGACCAGAAACCTGTTTTTCATCGCTCGTGATAATGGGTTTGAGGCTGCATTGACATCCCACTTATAGACATAAAATATTAACGCGGTGAAAACCATCGCCATCGCTGTAGGCAAATATCCGCATTTCCCAACCCATCCAGAAGGTAGCCAAAATGCATTAAGCCCTGTAGTTGCAATGGCATAGGCAGAAACCACCAAGCCTGTTATTAGCATCCATAAAGCCGCACTCGATGCACGCGGATGGTCTTTTATTTTGGCAAACAAGGCACCTAATATTAATGCATCGGTACAGCTCAGGAGCGTGGCATTAAACATATAGGGATTATTTCCCGATGCGTGATATATAAAGGAGCGAGCAAGAGCAGAAAAAATAATTAATACGATAAAAATCTTCGCCATCCATTTTTCTTTCAGGAAGAAGATTGCCAGCGGCCATAGCCAGTAAAACTGCTCTTCGGCGGCCAGTGACCAAGTCTGTATAACAAACCCGGGAGTCGTCCCCGTAATGCCAATATACAAATTCTGTAGATAAACGATAAACCAGACGTATCCGGCAGCCGATTGCCCTGTCGCTTTTAAGAAAAGGTAATTAACCAGCAAGTAAGCATAGAAAAGAGGGAATATTCTTAATAATCTATTGAAAAGAAAACCGCCCAGATACTTTTTAAAAGGCTGCTGTTTTTGCTCGAGTAAAATACTGGTAATTAAAAACCCTGATAAACAAAAGAACAAAGGCACGCCTGCCCATCCCAAAGAAAACCCTGGAATTTCCAAATGAAAAAATATAACGATCAGCACGGCTATTCCACGGACACCATCAAGGCTACGAATATGTTTCATAGAAGATGCTCTTTATAAGATAGTGCATTAATAGATCGAAATTGAAACATATCTCAGAATATTAATTTAAGCAAAGGTGAAGCCCGGCTAACAAATAATATGATTTACTATTAAATAGCATTATTAATTCAATGATAAATATCAATTAATTAACTTCGCTGGCAAATACGTCTAATTAATTTATGTATTAATGATTTAAAGTTACACTAAAGCACTATTGACAAGCCATATCCCAAGACTTTAAGACATAAGCATCAAAAATTAATATAAAATAAATTAATACTTCTATCTTCCTGAACCTTCATTTCCTCTATTTAACCTCTTAAAGCGTTAAATCGCCTCGTTGAATTTGTTAAGCTCTGCTAATTCCATTGAATTTAAAATCCAACTTTTCTTAAAATTAAGGAAGCCTGCTGCGCTAATTTAAGACTTTCGCCATTAACGGGTGGGACTTTTCAAAGTTTTTCATCTCATTGATAGACATTTATATGGCATACAGCGTGGGTCGCTAACGTTATAATCAGTTTTGAGCAGGTTGAGGCAAAAAAACCTCTCTGCTTTAAGATAAAATATGCAATTAAAATCAAACGATTACAGGACCAGTTGAACAATATGAGAAGAGTTTTTAGCCTGTCTAACCCACGTATCGCGCAGGCATTTGTCGATCATATGGCAACACTTGGGATCTCTTTGCAGGTGAAACACGATGGACCAGAAGTCCAAATCTGGCTTGATGATGAAGCAAAACTCGATTTTGTCGAAGCTGAGCTGGCCATTTTTATCAAGGATCCCCTGAACTCGCGCTATCTGGCGGCGAGCTGGCAAACCGGTAATACTCAGACCAAACTCAGCTACGAAAAATATTCTTACTGGCAACGGATCCGCAGTCAGGCCGGCCCGTTGACCATGGCGGTTATCTTTATCTGCATCGCGGTCTACGTGCTGCAACAAATTTACGGCGATCAGGTGGTGATGAGCTGGCTGGCATGGCCCGCTGACCGCAGCCAATATATTGAGCTATGGCGCTGGTTCACACCGGCATTCCTGCATTTTTCGGCGCTACACATTCTGTTTAACCTTATGTGGTGGTGGTATCTTGGCGGCCCGGTCGAAAAACGTCTCGGCAGCGGCAAGCTGTTTACCATCGCGTTAATCTCCGCCTTGCTCAGCGGCTGGGGGCAGTCTATTTTCAGCGGCATCTTCTTTGGCGGCCTTTCGGGCGTGGTGTACGCGTTGATGGGCTATGTCTGGCTGACCGGCGAGTTGAAGCCCGAGCAGGGACTTTCCTTACCGCGCGGACTCATGATTTTCTCTGTTGCCTGGCTAGTATTGGGTTATTTTAATGTGATGGGACTCGCAATCGCTAACGCGGCTCATGTGTTTGGTTTGGTCGTGGGACTTATCATGGCCTTTTGCGATACGCGCACGCCGCGCCAAAAGCGCACTTAGGGGATTTAGGTGAAACAAACACAACGACATGACGCCATCGTAGAACTGGTTCGTCAGCAAAGCTATGTCAGCACCGAAGAGCTGGTCGAGCATTTTGCCGTCAGTCCGCAGACTATTCGTCGCGACCTTAATGACTTGGCCGAGCAGAATAAAATTCATCGTCACCACGGCGGCGCTGCCCTGCCTTCCAGCTCGGTTAATGCCGCGTATAATGACCGCAAGATTATGTGGTCAGATCAAAAAGCGAGGATTGCCGCCCGCGTAGCCAGTCAGATCCCTGATGGCTCGACGCTATTTATTGATATTGGCACTACACCGGAAGCGGTGGCGCATGCCCTGCTTGACCATCATGATTTGCGCATCGTTACCAACAATCTCAACGTGGCAACGCTGCTGACGCCAAAAGAGGATTTCCGCATTTTGCTGGCCGGAGGTGAAGTTCGCAGTCGCGACGGCGGTATCATGGGCGAAGCGACGCTGGATTTCATCTCCCAGTTCCGTCTCGATTACGGCATTCTTGGCATCAGCGGCATTGATATGGACGGCTCGCTGCTCGAATTCGATTATCATGAAGCGCGGATCAAACGTGCAATTATCGAAAATTCGCGCAATGTCATGTTGGTTACCGACCATTCAAAATTTGGCCGAAACGCCATGGTCAATCTGGGCAATATGAGTCTAATCGACTACATGTTTACCGACCAGAAACCACCAGAAAGCGTGATGGCGCTGATTAGCAAGTACGAAGTCCAGCTCGAACTCTGCTAATTCCTCTACGGGAAACACTCTCCGTTTCCCGCTATTCTCCAAATCCTTAGCCTTAACTGTGCTCATCTCCAACGGATTATGTTCGTCCTCAACGATTTTCATGCTCATTTTCACTCTTTGTTACTCTCTTATCCTCTTTCTAAACGCGCAATAACGAAAAAATTGGTTAATTTTAATCTACACTTTCATGCAACCTGCTTAAATTATGGCTAAAAATGTTACCTGCATCACGCATGAATGTTTTTATTTGGTTAACTCTTGGCGTATATGTTGGTTATCGATTACACTAATGAGCGAAAACGAACATTAAAGAGCTATTACGAACATCTGGAGGAAGATGACGTGGAAACCAAAGACTTGATCGTAATCGGTGGCGGTATTAACGGTGCCGGTATCGCAGCGGATGCGGCTGGCCGTGGGCTTTCCGTTTTGCTGCTTGAAGCGCAAGACTTGGCCTGCGCGACCTCTTCGGCCAGTACTAAACTGATCCACGGCGGTTTGCGCTATCTGGAGCATTACGAATTCCGTCTGGTCAGCGAAGCGCTGGCTGAACGAGAAGTGCTGCTCAAGCTAGCGCCACATATCGCCTTTCCTATGCGTTTCCGCCTGCCGCATCAGCCGCATTTGCGCCCGGCATGGATGATTCGCCTCGGTCTGTTTATGTACGACCATTTGGGTAAACGCACCAGTTTGCCGGGCAGTACCGGGCTAAAATTTGGCGAGAACTCAGTGCTGAAACCTGAAATCACTCGCGGTTTCGAATACTCCGATTGTTGGGTCGACGATGCGCGTCTGGTGGTACTCAATGCTCAGGAAGTCGAAGAGCGCGGCGGTGAAATTCGCACCCGTACTCGCGTCAATCGTGCCTGGCGTGAAAATGGCCTGTGGATGGTTGAAGCGCAGGAAATTGACACCGGTAAAACCTTTACCTTCCGCGCCAAAGGCCTGGTCAATGCGGCAGGTCCGTGGGTTAAACAGCTGTTTGATGACGGCCTGAAACTGAAATCGCCTTATGGCATCCGCCTGATTAAAGGCAGTCATATTGTGGTGCCGCGCGTGCATACAGAAAAGCAGTCTTATATTTTGCAAAACGAAGATAACCGTATTGCCTTCGTTATTCCGTGGATGGATGAATTCTCTATTATCGGGACAACCGACGTGGAATATCACGGCGACCCGAAAAACGTCAAAATTGACGACGAAGAAATCGACTATCTACTGAAAATTTATAACAGTTATTTTAAAAAGCAACTCACCACCAAAGATATCGTTTGGACTTATTCCGGCGTGCGCCCGCTGTGTGATGACGAATCAGATTCTGCGCAGAAGATAACGCGTGATTACACGCTGGACGTGCACGACGAACAAGGCAAAGCGCCGCTGCTGTCTATTTTTGGCGGCAAGCTGACTACCTATCGCAAGCTCGCCGAGCACGCGCTGGAAAAACTGTCTAAATATTATCCGAATGCCGGCCCTGCCTGGACTAAAAATGGCGTCTTGCCGGGTGGACACATCAACGGCGACCGCGACAGTTATGCAAACGACCTGCGCCGCCGTTACAGCTGGCTGTCAGAATCTTTGGCACGCCGCTATGCGCACACTTACGGTAGCCAAACAGATCTTATCCTTGCTGGAGCAAACGGCATTAATTCTCTGGGCGAAAACTTTGGCCATGAATTCTATGAAGCCGAGCTGCGTTATCTGGTTGAGAAAGAGTGGGTTGTTGAATTGGATGATGCTATATGGCGTCGTACCAAGTTGGGTATGTGGCTGACCAAACCGCAGCAGGCTCGCGTTGCCGAATGGTTAAAGGACAATGCCCAACAGCGTAAAGGCTTGTCGCTGGCATCTTAAAGGTCTTCTGATTAATACAAATAATAAAAAACCTCTGACATTGCTGCCAGAGGTTTTTTTTCGCCGACTGTTTTTTTACATCATAAGTTATTAAATCTTATGTTAGTAAAACTTAAATTACAGCTTAACCGGCTTGATATTCCAGATCTTCTCGGCATATTCGCTGATGGTCCTGTCCGACGAGAAATATCCCATATTGGCAATATTCAACAACGCCCGGCGTGACCACTCGTCCTGCTGTTGATAAAGCTCGTCGACTTTATCCTGCGTATCAACATAGCTGCGATAATCTGCCAGCAACTGGTAGTGATCGCCCAAATTAACCAGGCTGTCGAACAGGTTGTGATAACGACGCGGATCGGTCGGACTAAACAGCCCGGTAGCAATCTGCGTCAGAACTTTATGCAGCTCGGGATCGTTATCGTAATACTCGTGCGGGTTGTAGCCATTTTGACGCAGAGCCTCAACCTCCGGCGTGGTGTTACCAAAAATAAAGATATTTTCCTCGCCAACGTGCTCCAGCATCTCGACGTTGGCGCCGTCCAGCGTACCAATGGTCAATGCGCCATTAAGAGCAAACTTCATGTTGCTGGTGCCCGATGCCTCGGTTCCTGCCAGTGAAATCTGCTCGGAAAGATCGGCAGCCGGAATGATAAGCTGGGCCAGACTGACGCTGTAGTTAGGAATAAATACCACTTTCAGCTTGTGCTGAGTACGCGGATCGTTGTTGATCACTGACGCTACGTCATTGATCAAATGGATGATCTGCTTGGCCGCATAATAGGCCGATGCTGCTTTACCGGCGAAAATTACCGTGCGCGGTACAAAATCTGCCTCGGGATCGTCAATAATGCGGTTGTAGCGAGTTATCACGTGCAGCACGTTCAGCAACTGGCGTTTATACTCGTGAATACGCTTGATCTGCACGTCAAAAAGGCTGTGCGGATCGATAACGACCTCAAGTTTCTCGCCAACGTAAGCCGCCAGACGCTTTTTGTTCTCGTACTTGGCTTTTTGCAACGCTTTCAAGAAGCTCGGATAATCGATGTCCTGCTTCAGCTCGGCCAACTGGCTGAGATCGGTACGCCAGGTATGACCAATCGCGTCGTCGAGCAGCGCCGACAGCGGCTTGTTAGCCAGCCCCAGCCAGCGACGCGGCGTCACGCCGTTAGTCATATTGCAAAAACGATCGGGATAGATTTTAGCGAAATCGGCAAACAGTGATTTCACCATCAAGTCGGAATGCAGCGCCGAAACGCCATTAACTTTATGACTGGCAATCACCGCCAGCCACGCCATTCGCACTTTGCGGCCATTGTTCTCGTCAATGATCGATACCCGCGCTTTCATTGCGTTATCGCCGGGCAAAACCTCTTCGACATGATTCAGGAAATGCTCGTTAATTTCGAAAATGATCTGCAAGTGACGCGGCAGGATCTTGCCAAGCATGTCTACCGGCCAGGTTTCCAGTGCCTCGGTCATCAGCGTATGGTTGGTATAAGAGAACACGCGGCTCACGGTTTCCCACGCCGACAGCCAACTCACTTTGTGTTCGTCAATCAGCAGGCGCATCAGCTCGGGGATCGACAGAACCGGGTGGGTATCATTGAGGTGAATAGAAATTTTATCCGCCAGATTGTCATACGTTTTGTGCGTGTTGTAATGGCGGATCAGAATGTCTTGAACCGTGGCCGATACCAAAAAGTATTCCTGACGCAAACGTAGTTCGCGACCAGAATAAGTCGAGTCATCGGGATAAAGCACGCGCGACACGTTTTCCGAATGGTTTTTATCTTCTACCGCAGCAAAGTAATCACCCTGATTAAACTTACCGAGATTGATCTCATTACTGGCCTGCGCGCCCCACAGTCGCAGCGTGTTGGTGGCATCGGTATCAAAACCGGGGATGACCTGATCATAGGCAACCGCGACCACTTCTTCGGTTTCCAGCCAGCGGGTTTTGGAACCTTCGTGCTGTAAACGGCCGCCAAAACGGACTTTATAGCGGGTGTTATAACGCTGAAACTCCCACGGATTACCGTATTCAAGCCAGTAATCCGGTGACTCTCGCTGCTCGCCGTTAACAATATTTTGCGCGAACATGCCGTATTCATAGCGGATGCCATAACCGCGGCCCGGCAGCGCCAGGGTTGCCAGAGAATCCAGGAAACAGGCCGCCAGACGACCTAAACCGCCGTTACCCAAACCGGGGTCATTTTCTTCGCCGATTAACTCTTCCAGATCCAGGCCCATCTCATCGAGCGCCTGTTTGATATCGTCGTAAATCCCCATCGAAAGCAGCGCATTCGACAGTGTACGGCCAATCAGAAACTCCATCGAGAGGTAATAAACCTGCCGCACATCCTGAGAAAGCTGATGGCGGTTGGATCGTAACCAGCGCTCCACCATGCGATCACGAACCGCGAACAAGGTGGCATTTAGCCAGTCATGTTGATTAGCTACAGAAGGGTCTTTGCCGAGAATAAACATCAGCTTATAGGCTATGGAGTGTTTCAGCGCGTCAACGCTTACGGTAGGCGAAGTATAGTTAATCGGTGAAGTCATAGCGTTACATTCCCAATTTTGTTTGTGGTTCAAAGCCGTTGATAGAGGCTCTTATAAGCCTGTGCAGCTACTTTCCAACCAAAATCAATTCCCATCGCATGATGCTGAACGTGCCGCCAATGTTTTGGGCGACTCCACAGCACGAAAGCACGGCGGATAGCATTACTCAGCGATTTCCCGGTGCTTTCTTCAAACACAAACCCACTGGCTGTGCCATCGGCCAGATTTTCCAGCGCACAATCAACAACGGTATCGGCAAGCCCTCCGGTGCGTCGCACCAGCGGCAGAGTTCCGTATTTCAGACCATAAAGTTGCGTTAATCCGCACGGTTCAAACCGGCTTGGCACCATAATGACGTCGGCACCCGCGATAATGCGGTGTGAGAAAGCTTCGTGATAACCCAGCTGAACGCCGACCTGACCGGGATGATCGGCCGCCGCGGCCAAAAATGCCTGTTGCAGCACAGCGTCACCGGCACCCAATACCGCCAGTTGCCCGCCCTGTTCCAGCAGCTCCGGTAATCCTTCGAGCACCAGATCCAGCCCCTTTTGGCTAGTCAGACGGCTAACCACGGCAAATACCAGCCGCGAATCATCCACGTCCAGCCCCATTGCTCGCTGTAAATAAGCCTTGTTAATCGCCTTGGCGCGCAGGTCATCGGCACCATAGCGCGCCGACAAGAGCACGTCGGTTTTAGGTTCCCAGATAGCCTCATCAACGCCGTTAAGAATTCCCGTCAGTTTGCCCTCGCTCAACCGCTCAAGCAGCAGCGATTCCATGCCATAACCAAACGCGGGCTGGGTTATCTCTTTCGCATAGGTCGGACTGACCGTCGTCACGTGATCGGAGTAAAACAGTCCGGCTTTAAGGAAAGAAATCTGGCCATAGAATTCAAGTCCGCGCATCTGGAAAAACTCGGCAGGTAGCTGCAATTCACCGAGATGCTGGGCAAAGAACAGTCCCTGGAAAGCGAGATTGTGCACGGTAAAGACCGTTTTTGCCGGACGCCCACGCGCAACGATGTACGCCGAGGTTAACCCCGCGTGCCAGTCATGGGAATGAACCACGTCAGGTTTCCAGTCAGGGTCTAGCCCGCAGGCCAGCTCACAGGCAATCCAGCTCAGCAGGCCAAAACGCAAATGGTTATCGACATAGGCATTGGACGACTGATCGTGATAAGGACTACCCGGCCGGTTGTACAATGACGGCGTGTCGATCAAATAGATACCAACGCCTTGATAAACCGCGTAACGCAGGTCCACGTGGCCGGCGAAAGTGTCTATCGAGGCGATTAATTGAGTTTCTCCAATACCCTTTTTGACATCGGGGAAAGCAGGAATCAACACACGGACGTCATCCCCTTCGGCAATTTGCGCAGCCGGCAGAGCACCGGCAACGTCAGCAAGACCGCCAGTTTTCAACAGAGGAAACAGCTCGGAACAAACATGTAAAACCTGCATTCTCGCTCCTGAATTTTCATCGCGCAAAATACGTGGATTGGCGCGAACTGAAATAAGTGAATAATTCGATCGTCTAGCAGGCTTTATAATTTTGCCAGCATGCTGCGGGTCACCAGTACTACCCCGCTTTCCGATCGATAAAAACGCTTGCTGTCTTCCTCTGCATTCTCTCCAATCACCATGCCCTCGGGGATATGGCAAGCCCTATCAATTACACACTGACGAAGGCGACAGGAGCGGCCGACGTTAACATCAGGTAATAGGATGCTTGAGTCGATATTGCAAAATGAATTAATGCGCACGCGCGGAAAAAGCACCGAATGCACCACCACCGAACCTGAAACAATACAGCCACCAGAGACCAGAGAATTCATCGTCATACCATGACTTCCCGAGCGATCTTGTACAAATTTGGCGGGCGGCAGCGGTTCCATATGCGTGCGGATTGGCCAGTTGGTGTCATACATATCCAGCTCCGGTGTGACCGAGGCCAGGTCCAGATTAGCGCGCCAATAGGCATCGATAGTGCCTACATCACGCCAGTATGGCGGTAATTCGTTATTCGAAGTCACGCAGGAAAGCTGGAACGGATGCGCCCACGCTACGCCCTGACGCGTTATCTCAGGGATCAGATCCTTACCAAAATCGTGGCTCGAATTTTCGTTCGCCATATCCTCTTCCAGCAACCGGTACAAATAGTCCGCATTAAAAATATAGACCCCCATGCTGGCCATTGCCTTATCAGGTTGGCCCGGGATTGACGGCGGATCCTTGGGTTTCTCGAGGAATGACTTAATCTGGTAATTTTCTGTGATGTCTATCACACCAAACTCTGTGGCCTCTGCCAGAGGAACTTCCAGGCAGGCCACGGTGCATTCGCCGCCTTTCTCGACGTGATCGATCAACATGCGCGAGTAATCCATCTTGTAGATATGATCCCCCGCGAGAATCACCACGTACTCGGCGTTATAGCGACGAATAATGTCTAGATTCTGGTAAACCGCATCGGCGGTACCTTTGTACCAATTCTCGGTCATCTGCCGCTGCTGGGCGGGAAGCAAGTCAACAAACTCGTTCATCTCTTCATTCAGAAACGACCAGCCGCGCTGAATATGCTGCACCAGCGTATGTGACTGATACTGGGTGATCACCCCGATCCGACGGATCCCCGAGTTAAGGCAATTCGACAGGGCGAAATCAATAATGCGAAACTTGCCGCCAAAATGAACTGCCGGTTTGGCGCGGGTATTGGTGAGATCTTTCAGACGCGATCCTCTCCCTCCGGCCAGGATCAGCGCTACGGATTTGAGAGGCAGCTGCCTCGCCAACATCATGCGGTCATTAAATTCTAACGTAGCCATAGCTGAACCCTTTCTGATGCCCTGCTAACCTTGGGTCAAAACGCAGAGTGTTTTTGCCGTCGCCCGCCAAGACGAGCCTTTTTTGACGTTTTGCTGTTCATTGTCAAAAGGCGCAACACACTGCCAATGCCCCTCAGGAAATGTCATTTCAACGTCATTCAGTGATGCATTGACCACCAGCAACCAGCGGCCAGACAAAAGAATTTGCAGACACTGTTGCCTGCCTTGCTCCCAACCCTGAGTGGTCAGCGGCTCTCCCCAAATATCGAGCCATTGCACATCTTCAGAGGTTCCCTGCCACCATTTATCTCGCGTCAGCGCGGGAATTTTCTTTCGTAGCGCGATAAGCGCAGCCACGTAATCGGTAAGTTGGCTATCGCCTTTCTGCCAGTCCAGCCAACTGAGAGCATTATTCTGGCAATAGGCATTGTTATTGCCCTGCTGCGAATTGCCGAATTCGTCGCCCGCCAACAGCATGGGCGTACCCTGAGATAAAAACAGCGTTGCCAGCAGTGCTCGCTGGCTAAGATGGCGCTGATACGCCACCGCCTCGCTGACGTTCAGGCCTTCTTCTCCGTGGTTCTGACTATAGTTATTATCGTGCCCGTCGCGGTTATTTTCGCCGTTGGCCTCATTATGCTTATCGTTAAAACTCACTAAATCACGCAGCGTGAAGCCATCGTGCGCCGTCAGCATGTTGATAGCCGAATAAGGCAAGCGCCCCTCGTGTTCAAACAAGTCATCAGAGGCCGAAAAACGGGTAGCGAACTGGCCTAACGACAGTGTGCCGTGCAGCCAGAATTTGCGGATATCATCGCGCCAGCGATCGCTCCACTCGGCGAACGGAAAAGGAAAATTCCCGACCTGATAACCGCCTTCTCCAATGTCCCACGGTTCGGCTATCAGCTTGCAGTTGCTTAATAGCGGATCGGCCTTGATCGCCCGAAACAGCGGCGAGTCAGGGAGATATTCCGGCGTTCGGCCCAATAAAGTGCCCAGATCAAAACGAAAACCATCAATGTGAAAGCTTTTCACCCAGTAGCGCAGGCTCTCGAGAGTCCAGGCCACAATGCCGTCATCCACCAGGCGCATGGCATTGCCGCAGCCGGTGAGATTGTTATCGCTGCCGTCATCGTTAAGCCAGTACCAGGCGCGATTATCCAGTCCACGCAGCGAAACGGTTGGCCCTTCGATGTCCAGCTCGGCGCTGTGGTTAAAAACGACGTCGAGGATCACCTCGATCCCCGCCTGGTGCAGCGCCTTGATGGCGGTTTTAAATTCATCTGCCGCGCTCGCGCCGTTGTGACCACTGGCGTAATCGGGTTCCAGCGCACACGGCCCTAACACGTTGTATCCCCAGTAATTACTCAGCCCCAGCCGCTGTAATCTTGGCTCATCGGCGTGATGCTGTACCGGCAGCAGTTCCAGCGCGGTAATGCCCAGTTTTTTAAAATAGGCCAGCATTACCGGATGGCCCAGCGCAGCATAGGTGCCACGCAGCGCCTCGGGGATCTCGGGATGAAGCTGCGTCAAACCACGAACGTGCGCCTCGTAAATTACCGTTTTCCCCCACGGAATTGCAGGAGAAACGTCGTGCTGCCAGTCAAAATGCTCAGAGATGACCACTGATTTCGGCACTAAATCGGCGCTATCGCGCGGGTCGATCACTTCAATACCGCCGTTCAAACGCGGATCATCTTTTAGCGTGCCTTCCAAAGCGCGCGCGCTGGGGTCGATCAACAGTTTGTGGCCGTTAAAACGATGGCCCGTGGCAGGGTCAAATACTCCGTAGGCTCGATATCCGTAGCGTTGCCCAACCTTGCCGCCCGGCAGATAGCCGTGCCATATATTGCCTGTGCGAGCACCTAGCGGCAGGCGTTGCTCATTGCCTTTCTCATCAAACAGGCAAAGTTCTATCTTTTCAGCCTCGGCAGAAAACAGGCAAAAGTTGATGCCTCTTCCGTCGTAACTTGCGCCAAAAGGCTTGGGTTTACCGGGCTGAAGAGAATTCATCAGCAATCCTCCCGACGCAGATAAATAGTCGCCAGAGGAGGAATAACCAATGAAATTGAATGATCGCGCTGATGAGTGGGATAAGGATCGGTATAAACGTCGCCAATATTGCCGATGTTACCGCCGTGATAGTAATGCGCATCGGTATTAAGGATTTCTCGATAACGCCCGGCACGACCCACGCCAATCCGATAGTTGTAACGCGGCACCGGCGTGAAGTTGCTGATCACAATAATCTCGTTGCCCTGATCGTCGCGACGCGCAAAGGCAAATACCGAGTTTTCATGATCGTCTACCACCAGCCATTCGAAGCCGCGCGGATTAAAGTCCAGCGCGTACAGCGCCGACTGGTCACGATAAGTATGGTTGAGATCGCGAACCAGATGCTGCACGCCAGCGTGCCAGCCGTTCGGGTCATCCAGCAGGTGCCAGTCAAGACTCTGGTTAAAGTTCCATTCCCGGCCCTGGGCAAATTCACAGCCCATAAACAGCAGTTTTTTACCGGGATGCGCCCACATAAAGCCGTAATAGGCGCGCAGATTGGCAAATTTCTGCCATGCATCCCCAGGCATTTTGTCGAGCAGCGAGCCTTTACCGTGTACCACTTCGTCGTGTGAAAGTGGCAGCATAAAGTTTTCGCTGTAGGCGTAGAGCACGCCGAAAGTCAGCAGGTTGTGATGGTATTTACGGTGAACCGGATCAAGCTGCATATAGCGCAGCGTGTCGTTCATCCAGCCCATATTCCATTTATAGTGGAAGCCCAGTCCGTTGGCATCCGGCGGCATCGTTACGCCAGGATAATCGGTAGATTCTTCCGCCAGCGTGACGGCTCCGCCCAATTCGCGGCCAATAGTCTGATTGGTGTAACGCAGGAAGGAAATCGCCTCGAGGTTTTCGCGACCGCCATAAAAGTTAGGGATCCACTCGCCGGCTTTACGGCTGTAATCGCGATAAATCATCGATGCCACCGCATCAACCCGCAGTCCGTCGATACCGTAACGCTCAATCCAGTAAAAACCGTTACCTGCCAGATAGTTGCGAACTTCATGGCGGCCATAGTTGTAGATTAACGTGTTCCAGTCCTGATGATAACCCTCGCGAGGATCGGCATATTCGTACAGCGCGGTGCCGTCAAATTTTGCCAGCCCGTAAGAATCGCTTGGGAAATGGCCCGGCACCCAGTCGAGGATCACGTTCAGCCCGGCATCATGTGCGGCATCGATAAAGGCTTTAAATTCAACGGGCGAACCATAGCGACGCGTTGGCGCATACATACCCAACGGCTGGTAGCCCCAGCTGCCGTCAAACGGATGTTCGTTAATCGGCATCAGCTCGATGTGAGTGAAGCCCATCCATTTAACATATTGAATCAGCTGCTCTGCCAATTCGCCGTAGCTAAGCCAATAATTATTATCGGCATGACGACGCCATGAACCCAGATGCACCTCATAAACTGATACCGGCTGATCCAATGCGTTGGCTTTTTTACGCTGCGGGGAGAACTCAACTACGTCAGGAATTTTTCGCACCAGCGACGCCGTTTCCGGGCGCATTTGTGCCTCAAAGGCGTAAGGGTCGGCGCGCAGGCTCATCTGCCCGTAGCAGTCGATAAGCTCAAACTTGTAGAGATGTCCTTCGCGCGCGGATGGGATAAACAGTTCCCAAATGCCGTTTTCACGGCGCAGGCGCATGGGATGGCGGCGACCGTCCCAGAAATTGAATTCGCCAACCACGGAAACGCGCGTGGCATTAGGCGCCCAGACGGCAAAACTCACCCCTTCGACGCCGTCTAGCGTCATCGGATGGGCACCGAGTTTCTCGTAAGGGCGGATATGAGTGCCTTCAGCAAGCAGCCAGATATCAATATCTTGCAGTAGCGTGCCAAAACGATAGGCATCATCAAGGGTATAAACGTCATCGCCCCAGCGAACTTCCAGCTGATAGCGGAAAGGCTTTTTGCGGCGCGGCATCAGGCCGACGAAAAAACCGCGATCGTCAGTGCGTCGCAGCTCGGCAACCCGACTTTGTTTTTCGGTATCAATAACCCAGACCTGATCGGCGTCCGGTAAAAGTGCACGCACCTCCAAACCCGCGGTAACTTCATGCATCCCTAACAGCGAAAAGGGATCGGAGTAGCGACCGGAAAAAATTTGGTTAATAACGTGCTGATCGGGAAGTACTGGCATGGTGTTTCATCCTGTGATCAATTAATCAACAAACTCCAATAAACATCATTGTGTCGGCCCGAGCATTTTTTCCTTTAGCATCGTGATTTCATCCTGAAAATGGCCCATTTGCCAGATTTAACCCGTGAAGAATAACCGCTCTCCTGACTATGCGCAGAATCCGCTAACTCTGTCTGTCCGACTTCAAAAATTTTAAAAAACCAGACAAATGCCATACTCAAAACTTTAATCAGTGTGTATTAAGCATAGCCAAAGCTTTACAGGAACAAGGCCTGAATTAAAAGAAATTTTTAGGAAAGATAAGATGCTGCAAAACGACTAAAAAACAACCAGCCGCGCAGCTAATGGACGAAAAAAAGGGATACCAGATGGTATCCCTCAGAGGTCGTGCAGAGACGAGATTACAGCAGAATACGCAGCATACGGCGCAGAGGCTCGGCGGCACCCCACAGCAACTGGTCGCCAACGGTGAAAGCTGACAGGTATTCAGGCCCCATATTCAGCTTACGCAGACGGCCAACTGGAGTGTTCAAAGTACCGGTCACGGCAGCAGGAGTCAGCTCGCGCATTGAAAGCTCGCGGTCATTAGGGATCACGCGAACCCAGTCATTGTGCGTTGCCAGAATTTGTTCGATTTCTGGAATCGAGACATCTTTTTTCAGTTTCAACGTAAACGCCTGACTGTGGCAACGCAACGCGCCAATGCGCACGCACAGACCATCGACCGGGATAACGCTTGAGGTGCGCAGAATTTTGTTCGTTTCAGCCTGACCTTTCCACTCTTCCTTGGTCTGGCCGTTATCCAGCTGTTTGTCGATCCACGGGATCAAACCACCAGCTAATGGCACGCCGAAATTGTCGGTCGGCAGAGTGCCGCTGCGTGTTAATTCGGTCACTTTGCGCTCGATATCCAGAATAGCGGATGCCGGGTTCTGCAATTCATGAGCAACAGAATTATGCAGCATGCCCATTTGGGTCAGCAGCTCACGCATGTGGCGCGCACCGCCGCCAGAGGCTGCCTGATAGGTAGCAACCGATGCCCACTCAACCAGATCTTGAGCGAACAGGCCGCCCAGTGACATTAGCATCAGGCTAACGGTACAGTTACCGCCAACGAAAGTTTTGATGCCTTTATCAATGCCTTCCTGGATTACCGCGCTGTTAACCGGGTCCAGAATAATGATGGCGTCGTCTTTCATTCTCAAAGAAGAAGCGGCGTCAATCCAATAACCTTGCCAGCCGCTTTCACGCAGCTTTGGATAGATTTCATTGGTATAATCCCCGCCTTGACAGGTGATGATAATATCCAGCGCGCTCAGTGCGTCCAGATCAAAGGCGTCTTGCAGCGTGCCCTGATGACCAGCAAATACTGGTGATGCCTGGCCGTGCTGCGAGGTGGAGAAGAATACCGGACGAATGGCGTCAAAATCGCGCTCTTCTGTCATGCGTTGCATGAGCACAGAACCGACCATACCGCGCCAGCCGACGAAACCTACATTTTTCATAATAACTGTCCTGCCGTGAGGGTGATAACTGCATTAATTACGCGTTTGCACCGATTTGGCACAAATCACCCCCTGAAACGGGTGACAGTGCGGCTTGTTGCCCTATTAGCGCGCGAGTGTATACCTTACAAAATGTACAGTAAGTGGCAAGTGAATTTAATCGATACCAGACGCTTTGTTAGCAGCATTGCTTATATTCAATCCGATAGCCCACGTTTTTAGCCTCAGGGATGTATTGATATGACTGAAATGATCTCGGCAACCGTATTACTTTTTTTGATTATGGATCCGCTGGGTAACCTGCCCATCTTTATGTCGGTGCTTAAGCATCTTGATCCGAAACGCCGTCGCGTGGTGCTTATCCGCGAGATGCTCATCGCCTTGCTGCTGATGCTTATCTTTCTTTATGCTGGCGAGAAGATCCTGTCGTTTCTGAATCTGCGCACCGAAACGGTGTCGATATCTGGCGGGATAATCCTGTTTCTCATTGCTATCAAAATGATTTTCCCCTCTCACGACAACAACAGCACCGGTTTGCCGGCGGGCGAAGAGCCATTTTTAGTGCCGCTGGCCATTCCACTGGTGGCCGGGCCTTCGATTCTGGCTTCGCTGATGCTGCTTTCGCATCAGTATCCTAATCAGATGGGTCATCTGACACTCGCGCTGTTCATTGCCTGGGGCCTGTCGATGGTGATTTTGCTGCTGTCGAACGTGTTTTTAAAGCTGCTGGGCAATCGAGGTGTTGACGCGCTGGAACGTTTAATGGGATTAGTGCTGGTGATGCTCTCAACCCAAATGTTCCTTGATGGCGTGAGAGCTTATTTAAAATTATAGATAAAACTTTAGATAAAACTGTAGCTT
Source organism: uncultured Gammaproteobacteria bacterium (assembly GCA_963747655.1). Lineage (GTDB taxonomy): Bacteria > Pseudomonadota > Gammaproteobacteria > Enterobacterales > Enterobacteriaceae > Rouxiella. The sequence continues at coordinate 112,577 of CAVVFS010000005.1, forward strand.
CAATACAAGGAATTAATCATGAAGACCCCTGCTCTGCTTGCCGTTTTAGTGGCAGTCACGCTAACTGGCTGTGCAGCTACGCATCCTGCTCCACAGGCTCCTTTCCCGCCGAAAGTTACTGAAGTCGCGCCTGCTCCCACGCCTGCGCTGAGCTGTAAAACCGGTAATTTGATGACCCAAACTACGCTGTATTTTGGCCTGAGCCGCCATAATGCCGCGCCGGTCAGCGCTAAACAGTGGCAGTCATTTGTAGATAAAGACGTGACGCCGCGCTTTAAAGAAGGTTTAACGGTGTTTGATGCCAAAGGACAGTGGCTCAGAAGTGAAGGCGTGGTGATTAAAGAAAACAGCAAAGCGTTAGTGCTAATTCACGGCACTGACCCGAAAGAGCAGCAAAAAATTACTGAAATCCGCGACATCTATAAAAAACTCTTCCAGCAAGACTCAGTAATGCAGGTCGATAATCCAGCGTGCGTGGATTTCTAAATTCTCATAGATCTATAAATTCTCGTAAATCTATAAGTTTGAGTGAATAAATAAGCTTGTGTGGATCCACAAATAAGAAAACCCGGCAATGGCCGGGTTTTCTTATCTATTACAATAAAAGTTTTACAGTAAAAGAATCATAGAAAAGTATTACAGCACCAGTCCCGCGAAAGTGGCGGAAAGCAGGCTTACCAAAGTAGAGCCATAGACCAGTTTCAGAGCATAGCGTGACACCACGTTGCCCTGATTTTCGTTCAGGCCTTTAATCGCGCCCGCGACAATACCGATAGACGCGAAATTGGCGAAAGACACCAGGAATACAGAAAGGATGCCTAAGCCGCGCGGCGACAGCTCGGTGGCAATTTTCTTCAAATCAATCATCGCCACAAATTCGTTAGTGACCAGCTTGGTCGCCATAATACTGGCCGACTTGAGAATATCAGGGCCTGGAATGCCAATCAGCCACGCCAGCGGATAGAAAATGTATCCCATAATCTGCTGGAAACTGATGCCGAAAATTGCGGTAAACAGTGCATTCACCGCGGCAATAATGGCAATAAAACCAATCAGCATCGCCATGATAATCACCGCGACTTTAAAACCGGCAAGAATATATTCGCCCAGCATTTCAAAGAAGCTCTGGTCTTCATGCAGCTTGTCGAGCTTGATTTCTGGCTCGTCACCCAGCGGCGTCGGGTTAATAATCGACAAGATAATAAAGGTGCTGAACATGTTGAGAATCAGCGCAGCCACCACGTATTTCGGTTCAATCATTGTCATATACGCGCCAACGATAGACAGCGACACGGTAGACATCGCGGCCGCCGCCATTGAATAAAGGCGACGCGGAGAAATTTCTGCCAGTACGCCTTTATAGGCGATGAAGTTTTCCGACTGACCAAGAATAAGCGTGCTCACCGCGTTGAAAGATTCAAGCTTGCCCATGCCGTTAACTTTCGACAGCAAAGTGCCGACAATACGGATTAGCAGCGGCAAAATGCGCAAGTGCTGCAAAATACCGATTAACGCTGAAATAAAGATAATCGGGCACAGCACGCCGAGGAAGATAAACGCCAGTCCCGCCTTGCTCATTCCGCCAAATACGAAGTCTGAACCCTGAGCGGCATAGGTGAGGAGATTTTCAAAGAAAGCGGCGACTGAGCTGACAACTGCTAAACCGCTGCTGGCGTGCAGGAAAAACCAGGCCAGCAGCGCTTCAATAATGACTAACTGCAACAGGACGCGCGGGCGAATTTTTTTGCGATCATTACTAAAAATATACGCCAGAAAGAAGATGACTAAGAGAGCCAATATAAAGTGAAAAAGCGTGGGCATTGGGGGGATATCCAGCATTGAAAATTATTTGGCCGATATTGAGCCACAATTTGCTAAAGCTTTCACCCTTCATGATGATTTATTTGCGTTAGAGGTTTTGTACAGCGGATGTGGCGAAGAAGAGAGAGTGGGTGAGAAGTAAAGAAAGAGGCAGGCTCCTGTCTGAGAAAGAACAGGAGCCTGTGAAACCCTAAAAAATCAAATCACGTGCGAAAGTATCAGGCAACCGACCAACCCACAGACTGAGATGATGGTTTCCAATACTGACCAGGATTTCATCGTTTCACCGATGGTCAGGTTGAAATACTCTTTGAACAACCAGAAACCTGGGTCATTAACGTGTGAGAAAATCACGCTGCCCGAACCCACGGCAATAACCATTAACTCAGGGCTGGCACCGGTTGTAGCGATCAGCGGAGCGGCAATCCCACCCGCGGTAATCGCCGCAACAGTGGCAGAACCCAGCGCCAGACGCAAAGATGCGGCAATGGTCCAGGCCAGCAAGATTGGCGATAGTGTGCTGCCCGCCATCAGTGCCGCAATGTATTTTTCAACGCCGCTGTCCACCAGCACCTGTTTAAAGGCACCGCCACCGCCGATAATCAGCAGCATCATGGCAATAATTTTGATTGAGTCAGAGATGGTGCCCATCACTTCATCCATCTTACGACCGCGATTCAGACCAAAAGTGAAGATAGCAATCAGCACCGCGATAAGCGTTGCCATCACCGGGTCACCAAAGAAGTCTGCATAGGCCAGAATCGGATGCCCTTTCGGCACGACCATCTCGGTAATCGCGCGGAAGGCCATCAGAATAACTGGCACCAGTGAAGTGAACACGCTGATGCCAAAGCCAGGCATTTCTTCTTCGGTAAAGGTTTTCGGGTTGAACAGACCTTGTGGAACCGGCTTATCAATCCCTTTCAGGAAACGCGCAAACACCGGACCAGCAAGAATAACCGTTGGGACACCCAAAATTGCGCCGTAAAGCAGAGTCTTGCCCATATCCGCGTGGAAAATGGTCGCAATTGCCGTTGGGCCAGGATGTGGAGGCAGGAAACCGTGCGTGACCGACAACGCCGCCGCCATCGGAACACCGACATAAAGCAGCGGCAGACGCGCAGAAGCAGCAACCGAGAATACCAGCGGCAGCATTAGCACAAAGCCAACTTCATAGAACAGGGCGAAGCCGACAATAAAACCGGTCATTACCAGCGCCCATTGAATATATTTAACGCCGAACTTATCGATTAAGGTGGTGGCAATACGCTGCGCACCGCCACAGTCCGCCAGCAGTTTGCCGAGCATGGCACCAAAGCCCATGATCATTGCCAGACTGCCAAGCGTACTGCCTACGCCGTTTTTGATTGAGGTAATGACTTTATCTACCGGCATCCCCTGCATCACGCCAACTGCCAGCGCGATAAGAATTAATGCGATAAAACCGTTTAATTTGAATCGGATCATGAGCAACAGCAGCAGCGCGACGCCTACTGCAACGATGACTAATGGCATAACTTTTTCCCCTTCCGCCTGTTTCCTTTCCCTTAACTTATAGCCTCTTTATGACAGCCTGACAGTAATGGGTAAGAACTTCGTGCGCAGTGATATTTTTTTGTAAGTTTGCGAATTCAGCGCGAGCCAGATCGTCAGATAGCGCTAAAATTTATACAGGTTCCTTTGTGATATTAGTCACACCTCCATTTGTTACCGGTATCATGATACCGGTAACATGCTAATATTAGGAATCACCCGCTGGGGTAAATTCGAAATATGGGACGGAGATCAAACTTATGGCAGGTCAAAGCATCATTTTGATGGGTGTATCAGGCAGCGGTAAATCTACCGTGGGCGCAGCAATTGCCAAAGCAATCAATGCCAAATTTATTGACGGTGATGATCTTCATCCACGCGCCAATATCCAGAAGATGGCGAGCGGGCAACCTTTGAATGACGACGATCGCGCCCCGTGGCTCGAGCGTTTAAGTGATGCTGCCTATAGCCTCACGCATAAAAGCGAGACAGGCGTCATCGTTTGTTCTGCACTAAAACGCCGGTATCGCGATGCGCTGCGTAAGGGGAACGAAGGGATGATTTTCCTGTACCTGAAAGGCAGCGAAGAGGTGATTCTGCAACGCCTGAAGGCGCGATCCGGGCATTTCTTCTCTCCAGATATGCTGAAAAGCCAGTTTGCCGCATTGGAAGAACCGGGTGACGACGAGCCGGACGTGGTTCGTGTCAATATCGATCACCAGGTTGATGGCGTGGTGAAACGCTGTGTCACGGCACTGGAAAACGCCAAGGCAAAGATCAAAGCTGAGGCCTGATCCCTTTTCTTTTGCCTCAGTCTTTTCTTTTGCGTCAGAGTGTTTACATAAAGTTGATTGCAGCTGTCTTTTGTAAGCAGCTATTTGTAAACAGTCATTTGCCAAAGGGCGACGGTTAAATACTGCCGCCCGCTGAAATAGTAAAGCCGACATCGACCATTTTCGGCACAACTTCTTCACCGCGTAGCCGAGCCAGCAAACGCTCGGCGGTGATTTGCCCCATTCGTTCGCGCGGCGTTAATACGCTGGCGAGTCGGGGTTCCATTGCCTGACCCATGTTATGACCGTGGAAACCGGCAATCGCCATTTGCGACGGAATATGTAACCCCTGACGCAAACATTCAAAATACGCGCCCGCTGCGAGGTCATCGTTGGTGCAGAAAATACTGTCGATTTCTGGATAATCTTTTTGTGCCAGTCGCAACAGCTCGGCTCCGGCGGTATAGCTCGACGATCGGCTGGTCATCACACTGTAAGGCTGTAATCCCGATTCGCGCATCGCCTGCTCATAACCCTGCTGCTTAATTAGCGTTCGTTCATCCTGGCGCGCGCCAAAATACACCACGTGGCGGTGACCGTGAGCAATGATTTGCTGAGTCATCTGTCGCGCGGCCTCGAAGTTGTTAAACCCTACCGCTAAATCAACACAGGGCGACACGCAGTCCATCATTTCCACCACCGGAATACCGGCAACTTCAATCATCTTCAACGTTCGCGCAGAGTGATTACGTTCAGAAAGAATAAGCCCGTCGATGTTGTAAGACAGCAGAGAAGTCAGCCGCTGTTCTTCACGCGCGGCGCTATAACCATAGTGCGCCAGCATAGTTTGATAGCCGTGAATATCCGTCACACTTTCAATTCCACGCAATACTTCAGCGAAAACCTGATTGGTTAACGACGGCAGCAGCACGCCAATGGCGCGGCTTTTGGCATTGGAAAGAATATCGGGGGCACGGTTGGGGATATAGCCCAATTCATCCAGCGCAGTGGCGATTTTTGCCTGCAACAGCAGAGAAACCTGTTCAGGATTACGCAAATAACGGCTAACCGTCATTTTAGTGACACCAACACGGTCGGCAACGTCCTGAAGCACTGGCCTTTTTTTCTTCATTTTCAATGAACTGGGATTAGTGGAACAAGCCTCAATTTTAGCAAAAAATGGTAACATTTGGCACAAAAACAGCGTGCGCGGGGTAGCAAGAATGGAAGTAAAATCATGAATTGTGGAGGTAACGGATTTTTAAACAAAGCGCACCGTTGAGAACATTACGAGCTGGCCCGCCCGAACGTCCATTGGTGCGCTAAATAGATTGTTCTGCCAAATAAACTCATCGCGCCCCATTCTTTAATAAGCTCTATACCTTATGTGCATATAAAGAGCTGGGGCTTTATCGATTTAAACCGGTGGCAGATCAAACAGCAGAATTTCGCTGTCTGTTTCGCTGTGTAATGTCAGCGCGGTTTCTTCCCACACGGCGAGTGCATCGCTAGTGGTAACTGCCTGCCCATTAACCGTCAGATTGCCTTTTACGACCTGAATCCAGACCTGACGATTCGCTGCTATCGTATAATCGCCGTCTTCACCCGGTTTGAAAGCCCAGCGTGAAAGCTCCATGTCCTGGAACACTTTTAACGAACCATCGCGCGCATCCGGTGACAACACCAATTGACGGCCCTGCGGCGCATCAAACATTCGCTGATCGTAGCGCGGCTCCAGACCTTTGGTATCCGGGATAATCCAGATCTGATAAAGATGCAGTGCACGATCCCTGTTGCCATTGTATTCAGAATGTTTAACGCCGGTTCCGGCACTCATAATCTGAAATTCACCGGCCTGAATCTGCTCTTTATTGCCCATGCTGTCTTTATGTTCAACAGTACCTGACAGCACGTAGGTCAAAATTTCCATATCTTTATGCGGATGCGTGCCGAAACCCTGGCCGCCGTCGATCGTATCTTCATTAATGACCCGTAGCGCAGAGAAACCCATAAAGTTAGGATCATAATAATCGGCAAATGAGAAAGTGTGCCAGCTATCCAACCAGCCATGATTGGCATGACCGCGGTCTATTGCTTTACGTAAGTAAATCATATTCAACTCTCCTCAATGTTTTCTCTAGTCTAGCCAAAGGCTGGCGATAAGAAAGCGTAAAAACTTAACCCCTCTAATCAGAAAATTTGAATGAAAATCGTGCATTAAGAATACAAATTTGCGGCTTCTTTATAATGATGGCATTAAGAGGGAGTTGAACAGGAGGCAAAAAAAAAGCCAGCACCCGGCTGGCTAAGAAATACTGGAAGCAATGTGAGCAATGTCGTGCTTCCCAGGGACCCGTTTGACTATATTGAATAGCCATCCCCGGAACGCATGACAATAATAATCATTATCATTCGCACTTGTAAAGCTTTTTTTTTCATCAATTAATAAATTGACTAAATAAAATAGCCAGATAAATTAAGAGGTTATTACCAGGCAACAGCAAGGAGTCTGCCATGAGCCAGATTGAGATCCGCCACGTAGAGCCAGAAGATTATGCGCAACTGCACCAGTTATTCAGCCAGGAAAGTGTTTACAGTGGCACGCTACAGCTGCCTTATCCTGCTACTGCGCATTGGCAAAAACGAGCATCAAGCGAGCAACCTGGCGTATATCGGCTCGTGGCCTGTTTTGGCGAACGCGTGATTGGGCAGATAACGCTGCACGTTGAACAAAGTATGCGTCGCCGCCACGTGGCAAACATCGGCATGGCAGTGCATCCAGAATTTCAGGGGCAAGGTATCGGGAGCCAATTACTCGCGGCGGCTCTGGATTTAACCGATAACTGGCTGGGTATCAGCCGCGTCGAGTTGACCGTGTATGTCGATAATCCCGCCGCCATCGCGCTATACAAGAAATTCGGTTTTATCGTTGAAGGAACGGCAGAAGGATTTGCGATGCGCGACGGCAAACTGATAACAACCCACTTTATGGGCCGAATAAAAACCTGACAGTTAAGCTCCCTTCCCGCGCACCGGCAGGAAGGGAAATCACTTACTCGACGGCCAAGACTTTCTCTTTCTGCATCAGTCGTAAAATCAGCCCCGCGCCCAGGCAAACTGCCAGCGCCGAAGCCAGATAAATTGACGACACGCCAATGTGAGTCATCAACATGCCCGCTAATGGGCCGGTGATGCCAAGCGATAAATCCATAAAAGCAGTGTAGGCCGCCAATGCGCTGCCCTGATTCTGCGACGGCAATCTTTTAACCGCCACCACGCCCAGGGCAGGAAATACCAGCGAGAATCCGGCGCCAGTCAACATCGCGCCCACTAATGCCATAAAAGAGTCATGAGCCTGCCACACCAGCAGCAGTCCCAAAATCTCAAAACAGAAGCAGCTTAGCGCCACTCTTTGTCCGCCGAAGCGATTGATACTGTTGGGAAACAGCAGCCGCATGCCGACAAATGCCGTGCTGAATAGAGTAAGAGCAAACGCACCGCCGCCCCAACCTTTAGCGCCGTAAAATAAAGTGATGAAGGTCGCGATAACGCCAAAACCGGTGGAAGACAGCCCTAATACCAACCCATAAGGCAGCACTTTACCAAATACCTGATGGAAAGGGATTACGCTCGTCGCCTCCTTTTTCACCCCCGGTTTGCTCAACGCCAGTAAAAATCCTGCCAGCGCGATCGCGATAATGCAGATGGATAAAGCCGCCAAACCGCCGAGATGAAAAATCCACACGCCCAAGGGCGCACCCACGGCCATCGATCCATAGGTCACAACGCCACTCCAGGAAATAACTTTTCCAATATGCAACGAACCGACGCGACCCACGCCCCACAGTGTTGAGCCGGTACCGGCAAAGCTCTGGCCGACGCCTAATACCAACCGCCCGACACAAAGCATTGCCAGGCTAATAATGGGCGAGCCGTGCTGCCATACCGCCAACAGATAAAAAAAGCCACTTAGCATGCAGCCAAATAGCCCGATTAATACCACTTTTTTCGGCCCCAGCAGGTCGGCATAACGCCCTGCGTGAGGACGACTTAGCAACGTGGCAAAATATTGCACGCTGATCGCCACGCCGGCCCAAAAAGCACTAAATCCAAGCCCGTCATGGACATAGCCGGGTAAAACCGCCAGCGGAAGCCCTATTGTTAAGTAATTGGCAAAGTTGAAGATCATAATCGCAAGAATTTGCAGATTGATATTGGCTGGTCGTTGCGTTTCAGAGACTGGAGGCGGCATTAAAGTATGTAATCTCATTGAGCTTTAAGACAATTTGCCAGTCATTTTACTGACAAAACCCTGAGAATAACTTTATTCGTAAAGCATTGTATAATCAACGACTCACCGCTGCATTTTTTTAAATATAACAATCATAAGGTTACATAACACTTTTAAAGATTTAAATTTAGTCTCGAATAAAAAGGGGATGTGTCGACTAAGTATATAGCCATAAAAGAATCAGTTACTCTATCCTTTAATACATTCACGTTAACATTTTCACTTTTCTACGTTATTTTTAATATTCTTCTTTTAATATCCACTTTTAATTCATTTCCTTTAATTCTCTCACGTTAATAAAATGTTTTAACACTTCCTTAAAAATCTCTTATATATTTATTAGCAATATCGCTCATAATTTATTTAAATATTTATGCAAACTAATCAATACCAGCCTATTAATAACACTCAACCATCATTTTAATTTATTATTATTTAAAGAGATAGCGCATATATTTTAACTAATTAAATATAAACTTTGACATTATTGAGCGACATCACAAAGAAAGGAATAAGTTCAAAAATAGTTTTTTATGATTATGTTTTATCGGTACCGTAACGCTGCTTCTGGGATAGATATAACATAATAAATTAAGCTATTTTAAATAAAGGAATAATGATGTCAATGCGCAAACCTCTGGCTATTCTTATCACTGCATTAATCGCGAGCAGCGCGACCAATGCAGCGGAAATTTATAATAAAGAATCAAACAAAGTGGACCTGTACGGGAAAGTCGTCGGCTTAAATTATATTTCACACGATGCCTCTCAGCACGGCGATAAGTCCTATGTCCGCTTAGGATTTAAAGGCGTAACTCAGATAAGCGACCAATTAACTGGTTTCGGTCAGTGGGAATATAATATTCAGGCGCATCGTCCTGAGAATACCATCGCGGGTAATGCGACTCGCCTTGCGTTTGCCGGCTTGAAATATTCCCATTATGGCTCTTTTGACTATGGTCGTAACTATGGCGTGCTGTATGACGTAGGGGCATGGACCGATGTTAATCCGGAATTTGGCGGCGACAGTTATTCAACGGCAGATAACTTTATGGTCGGTCGTGCGAATAATCTGGCGACGTTCAGAACCCCTAACACATTCGGTGGCATTGATGGCTTGAGTCTCGCCCTGCAATATCAGGGTAAAAACGAGAATCAAAAAAATTCCGAGAAAAACGGCGCGCTGATTAGTGATAATGGCGATGGCTGGGGCGCTTCATCAGTCTATGATCTGGGCTATCACATCAGCGTAGGCGGGGCTTTTGCACGTTCTAACCGTACCGCAATGCAGAAACAAGATAAAAACGGCAACACTGCCGATGCCTGGAACGTTGGTGTGAAATATGATGACTCCAAACTTTATCTCGCCGCGATATTTGCCGAAACGCACAATATGACACCTTACGCAGATAATAAGTTTGCTAATAAAACACAGAATATTGAAATAGCAGCGCATTATCTATTTGTAGATGGCCCGGCAGAAGGTTTACAGCCTTCAATCGCTTACCTGCAATCTGTAGGTAAAGGGCTTAATGCGGTTAGCAAAGAGGGTGGCACAGATAGCGACTTTAAAGGCGGGAAGCATAACTTGGTTAAATATATTGAAATCGGAACGAACTATTTCTTCAATAAAAACATGTACACCTACGTTGATTACAAAATTAACCTGCTGAAAAAAGACAGTTTTACGCGTGCTGCCGATGTTAATACCGATAATATTTTGGGATTAGGTCTGGTTTATCAATTCTAAATCTCACACCCACTAGAATTAACGATTAACTCCTCCTGCGCTACCGAACCTTCTATGTTCTGAAGGTTCGGTAACACTTTGCTTTTGGGTTACTCAGCTAACTCAGTAAGCCTCTGTTTTAAAGAAGACTCCATCTTTTTATAGTTTAGGGCATACTCATAGAAAATCTCCCCGGCCACCGTCAAGCTATAAGGGCGGGTTCTGATCAGAAGTTTTTTCCCCATGATTTTCTCTAGCGAACTCACACGAATTGAGAGCGCAGAAGTAGTGATATTCAAGATCTTGGCCGCTTTATCGAAATTTCCATTATCGATGATGGCCAAAAACCCATTAATACTTTTAGGTTCTAAAAACATGTTAACTCCTTGTTAGTTTTTTTTGGGTTGAGATCATTTATCACGACTCTACCTTGTTTAATTGTATGTAATACGACATAGAGGGATCATAAAAAGACATGGTTATCCATAACCATCGCTTGATAAATCCCATCGCAGGCAAACGTTTTCCGCAACCGTTAAATGCAACAATGCGGTAACACCTATAACTTCTTTCTTCCGGAAGAAATGAAAATTGCCATAAATTCAGTTAAAACAATACCAAATTTCGCTTAAAATTCTTAAAACGAGTATTTATAAGAGATAAAATCGCGGGTTATTAAATCTAATTTAATAAATAGGAGGAATAATGACAAACTAAGACATTATTGACTTAAAATCATTCCTTAAATAGCGACTTTATTAAAATAACGACTTCACTAAAATAGATAGCAAAAAAATCCTGAGCGGAAACATCTCCTGCTCAGGATGGATTTTAGATAACACGCATACTACATCAAAAGCCTGTGATGCCTCTAAAAAGAGCGTTTTTTTATAGACTTTCTATTTTTAAGAATTATCGTTGAAAGGGTAAATAATTAATTAGCTAACTTTTTAATCCTTTCTTTCAGACTAATTTCAAGTTCCCTTAACTTCAGGGCGTGTTTATAGAAGATATTACCGGTTGCGGTAATAATAAAGGACGCTTGCGTATTAATAGCTTCTCACCAATTTCACGCTCAAGCGTACTTACTCTTATGGATAATGCAGAGGTTGTAATACCCAGCGTTTTCGCGGCTTTTTCAAAATTTCCATTCTCGACAATAGCGAGAAAACCGTTTATTCCTTTAGGTTCTAATATCATAATTACTCCTTTTACTGATAATTCCCGGAGGGAACGTTTCTTAGCAATTACCGGTAATAGTAAATTCATTAATTCAGCAAATGAAAAATGATAATTACCATTGCGGATTGTTATGAGATAGTTCAAATATATAAAACAAAGTAGTATTCGAATCAGATAAATAATACGCAGGATTTCCTGATCCGAAATATATAATACATCAACAAAGTCTAATATTTAATTTGAAGAGAATAAAATCAGGCTAATTGGGACTCAGCTCACGACTTTTCTACACTTTCGCCCTTGAGGCCGGGTATTAACAGTAAAAAACCGTTGCCAGATGTAGACAATAAGTCTACTGTGGATTTAATTTCCATAACTCGCACTCACCATGCCTGAGTCGCCGCGGCCTTTTTGTAAAAGCGGCTTAAATTTACCCTCTTTTTCTGCCCCGGAAACCTTTTATGAGCCTTCAAAAAGACACACTGCAAACTCTGGCTAACGCGATTATTGATGCCCATCAGGCTGTTCGCCCTCAGGTTGCCGTCACGCCTCTCACGCACAGCGCCGCGCTTTCTGCCCAGACCGGCTGCGAAATCTTTTTAAAATGTGAGCATCTCCAGCACACAGGCTCGTTTAAATTTCGTGGTGCCAGCAACAAGATTTTAGCCCTGACTGAAGAGCAGCGAAATAAAGGCGTGATCACCGCATCGTCGGGCAATCACGGACAGGCTCTCGCGCTGGCCGGTTCTCGTGCCGGGGTGACTGTCACGGTTTACACCACGACTAATGCCTCTCCGGCCAAGCTCGACGCCATTAAATCTTATGGCGCTCAGGTTATTTCGCTGGATACCGATCCACTCAGCGTTGAAATCGAGGCTTCCAGACAGGCAAAGTTGCAAAATACGCTATTTGTCTCTCCTTATAACGATGCTGATATTATTGCCGGTCAGGGCACGGTGGGTGTCGAGTTGGTTGAACAGCTACCGGATATTGACGCGGTATTCGTGGCGGTAGGAGGCGGCGGGCTTATTTCTGGGATCGGCGCTGCATTAGCGCATTTAAAACCTGGCATTGAAGTGATTGGTTGCTGGCCAGCCAATGCGCCGACCATGCAGCGTTCACTTGAGGCGGGTGAAATTATTGAGATGAATGAAGAGGATACGCTTTCAGATGGCACCGCCGGAGGCATCGAGCCGAGCAGTATCACTTTCCCGCTGTGCCAAAAATTGGTCACTAAAACGGTATTAGTCAGCGAACAGGAAATTCGTGAGGCAATGAAAGCCGTCGCACGCTTTGAACGCTGGATGATAGAAGGGGCAGCAGGCGTGGCATTGGCTGGCGCGATTAAGTTGGCTGCTGATTATCAGGGCAAGAAAGTTGCCGTAGTGCTTTGCGGGCGAAATATTCTGCTCGAAAAATTCATTGGAGCCATTCAGTGAAAATTTACCACCAGACGCAAATCGTTGGCGCGATGGATATGAAGGTTGCCGCAGAGCGCATCGCCGAAGGGTTTATTGCCTATTCACAGGGGCGGGTTCAGGTTCCTCCGGTGCAGAATTTTATCTTTGAACAGGCCAACGGCGACTGCTGCGTTAAATCAGCGTGGGTCACCGGCAGTGACTCTTTCACGGTAAAAATCTCCAGCGGTTTTTATAATAATCCGGCCAAAGGTCTGCCGAGTAATGACGGCCTGATGCTGGTGATTTCAGCGCAAACCGGGCAACCGCTGGCTTTGTTACAGGATGAGGGCTGGCTGACCTGCATTCGAACCGCGCTGGCGGGGCAAATTGTGGCCAAAGCGCTAGCTCCTTCGCAAGTAACCGGCATTGGTATTCTGGGAACTGGCGTACAGGCGCGTATGCAACTGGAGCAGCTGTTGCCGATAATCGATTGCCGCCGCGTCACGGTTTGGGGGAGAAATCTGGCAGCCTTAAACAGTTATCGTGATTTTGCGACATCTCTCGGTTTTAACGTCATCACCACGCAGGACTGCCAGCAGGTTGCCCGCAACGCTAACCTGATTATAACCACCACGCCGTCTCGTGAAGCGTTGCTGCAAAATGAGTGGATTCAACCCGGTACGCACATTACCGCCGTCGGGGCTGACGGTGGCGGCAAGCAAGAGCTGTCTGCGCAACTGGTGGCGCGCGCCAATGTCATAGTTGTTGATTCAATTAAACAATGCAGCCAGTACGGCGAGATTTCCCACGCCCTGAAGCTGGGTCTTATTCACAGTGAGCGTTTGCTGGAGCTGGGAGTGTTGCTGGAAGGTAAAGTGAAAGGCAGAGAAAACGATCGGCAAATTACCGTGGCGGATTTAACCGGTGTCGCCGTGCAAGATGCGCAAATATCGGCCTATGCCTTGCAGGCTTGTTTAGAGGCGTTGCCGGGCCTTTAAACTGTCCGATTTTTAAGCCATCCGATTTTTAAGCTGCGCGGTTTTTAAGCAGTATAGCCTTTAAGTTATCCAACCTTTAAGTTATTCAGCATTTAAGACGTAGCCTCTTCACGCAGCGCTTTCACATATTTATAAACCGTCGCCCTGCCCATCGACAACACGCTCGCGACATAATCATAGGCACTGCGCCCTTCAAACGCGCGTTCGTGATACAGCGCCTCAACCAGTTGGCGCTTGTCTTCCCGGCGGAGGCTATTCAGCCCAAGATTATGTTGGTTTAACCAGGCATGCAGGAAGGTATTGATACGCTCCTGCCAGTCATCGCGGAACAGCGCTTCTGGCTGCGGCATCATTCGGCTGGCCTGGAAAAACAGATTCAACGCGTCTCGCGCCTGTTCCAAAACCGTATAGTTAAGATTGATGCATAGCGCCATCACCGCCTGCCCCTGCGAATCGCGCAATACGCTGGTGATTGAACGCAGGCGTTGCCCGTCCCAGTTGAGTTTTTCATAAGGGCCAATGCTGCCCGATGCCTGCGGATCGCTGGGTAGCTCCTCTAGCGCGGAATCGTCGCCAATCTTGCGTTTAGAGAGATTATTAGCGATATGCACCACCTGCTGGGTTTTCAGGTCATGCAAAATCACCTCGGCATGCGGGAAAAGTAGCGTCGCAATACTGTCAGCGATTATCTGATAATTCGTTGGCTGAAACGCGTTGGCGCTGCTCATGATGATTTCCGGGTTCTGGCTCGACCGTTGATAATACAGTATTAACCCTTTGCTCAACATCCCCCGGCCACATAACCATACCTTCAAACATAACCATATCTTTAAACATAACTACATCAGCTAACATAACTTCATTAAAGAAACACATTTGCCGGCTTGATATCGTCTATGCTGATTTTGCGTGGGACTTCCCATACTTTACATCGGCTTCCCGTTTAATATTCACCCTTTTCTGCGTTGGAAATTTAATGAAACTGGCAATCATGATGTTAAGTCTGCTTTTACTTACCGGCTGTGGTTCCGGAGCCGCAGACTCTCTGTTTAGAATCATCCCGAACAGCAATAATGTGTGCCCGCACGGCCAAGATCCCATGACCAACGAGTGCAACAGCTAATGATTAATGGCGGTTTGCCACCGTTTTAGCAGCAGGCATTGCGTTAGCCATCTGGCCATTACATTCCGTCTTGGGTTATATCCAGTTGTAGGTTTCTTCGCAGGCGGTGGCTTCGAGGTTTTTTCCTGAGAGTTTTTTACCCCACCAGTTCAGCAACTTAGACTGCTTTAGTGGATTCCATGCCGCCCAGATATATTCGGTGCCGAGGTCAGCATCAATATTGACCTTAACCAGGCTGCCGTCGGCCAGTTCTCCGTCGATGGCAATATCAGGAAACAAACCGAATCCGCAGTGGGCTTTAACTAATGAAAGCTGAGTCATAAAGTCGGAAACGTGCAGTCGGTTATTCATTTTTAGGCAGGATATATTGTGACGTGAAGAGTTGTCGAAATTATCATTTTTAATCACCAGACAGTCTTCCAGCGAGCTACCGTCTCCCAACTTCTTTATGCGTTTATAGTTGTCGTAATAAGACGGCGTAGCACAGCAGATAATCGGATAGGTGCCAATCAGGTGCACATCCATATCAGTGCCTGAGGGACAATGTGAATTCGAAATCACCATATCAACCTGGTTATTTTTCAGATAGTTCCACTCATCGTTGCCAGACATCTTTTCAATTTTTAATTTTGTTTTTGGATATGAATGCAAAAAGTCTTTAATAAATTGCTGGAAAAATTCGGCTGGGAACAGCTCGCTGATAGCAATATGAAAAGTCTCTGCCTGATAAGACGGAATATGTAAATTGTGCTCTAGCGCTTCAATAGCACTGAGTATCCATTTCCCTTCATCAGCGATTTTTTTGCCTTGTTCAGTCAGCGTCACTACCGGACCGTTACGATTAAAAAGCTTCAATCCCAGACTTTTCTCTAGTGATGAAACACGATATGAAATGGCAGAAGGCGTTTTATGCAAGATAGCCGCAGCAGTTGAAAATGAACCTGAATCACGCACGATGTTAATAATTTTAATTGCATCGAGAGATAATTTAGCCATTTTTTCAGTAAACCTTTTTCATAAAATATGTAGAAAGTAATGAAACTCCCGGTGAGGGCATTTTCCTTAAAAACTCTGATACATATCCTAAATGCCTACCGAAACGCTTTCACAATGAAAACAATCCAGATGGATTAGTCAGACTCGCTGGATTCTCTTCTGCTCTGATTCATTAAAGTCTACTTTACGTTTAAGAAAATTTAAATCAGACGAGTACGGTTCTTAACAAGCTGATTACAACACTCTGGAATTGAAAAATATATAACTGCTTTAAATCAATAGGTTAAATAAATAAGCCTATATAAAGGAAGAATAATTATTTAATAATTAATAAATAATTATCTCGCGCTGCCATTTTTCGTCAGGCCGGTTAATAAAACTTATTATCTTAAAAGGCTTCACCGGCCATGACGGTTGTTCTGAAACCCATCTCTTTTCAGACATTAATCCTTGTTCAGACAGGACTTCCCGTTCAGATAATGCGCCCTTTCCTGAAATTAAACCCTTTGCTTTCAACAACACCTCATTCCAGTGAGCCGAGCAATGAATATAATCTCGGGAAATAATGCCAATCTCTTGTGAATTAAGTTTTAAAAAGGATTTTCCCGCGCGCAGCGACCTGCCCTGAATAATTATTTTTGTAAGAATAGAATCAAGTGAAGCCGGTATTTTTTCCTTAATGCCGTGTGAATCAAAATGGCAGCCTGCATCTTTGGCGGCATCTAGCATCACCAACAATGAAATATAGGCCCAGGTATTTTTTACCCGACGACGAACCCTGACCGCAGTAGCGACCTGTTTCATCATCCCCAATCTTTTATCTTCTGGCACAGGGCGCTGCCAATGGCAAATACTCATCTCGGCACTGCGCATGACCGGCCCCCACAGGACATGATTTTCAAGCGCCGTTTTTTCACGCTGCGTCTGCTGGTAAATGCGCGTCTGTTCAATTGGGCTGGAATCGGTCACCGTGTTGTATGCAGGTTGGCTGAGCAGAAGATCCTCCAGCTGATCATCCTGATAACCGCCGCCAATATCCGAATGCACACCGGGCAAGAAAAGCTCCGGGTAATAAGGCTTGACCGAGCTTAAAGGAAAGTTATATCGACACTCGTGCTCGGCGGCGATGTGAAAGACTCGCGAGGCAATCCCGATTGGCAGATAAAGCATTATCTCGCCAGAATTTTTACTGCGCGTAGACATGCCGTTAGCGGGAAGCGCGATGGCGGCCACCGTATCGAATAATCCAATAAATCGGATGCTCAACAACAGAGGTGCCAGGGAGGGATGATTTAAATATCGTCGTGAGGTATGCAGCTTATTGCCGATGTCCTGATGGAGCAAGTTAGCCAGATGGCGGGCAGCGGCGGCCCCACGGCTAAAACCAAAGATATCGAATGTTATTGTCGTAATCTCAGAGAAACTCACTTCTAACGATGCCGCAGCAAGGACTTGCCGTATTCGCGTAATACTTTGCTCAACCTTTGAGGCAACACCCTGTTCACCTGTGCCAAATGACATATCGGGAACGGTGCGATCTTGTTGCCCTCTCGCGGTACCGACGCCTTCAATATAAATCCCCGCTTGCCGATACCTCTCTCCTGTTTCAACCCCTTCTTTTTGGTAACGCTGAAAGAGCCGGTAAATATTGGTATGGCTATTACGATAGCTCTCAGAGTCAGAAGAGAATCTGTGTGAAGGCCCTGAATCGGTGTTAAAGGCGTTATTACCGGTGCCATCAAAAAAGATGCCAATTGCCAAAGTGTTATTTTTCATAATTAATGCTTCTTAAAGCATCTTTTCTTGGTCGGGCAACTTATTGTTCAACCTGTTACCAACCAGCTTGATTAACACCACACGGGTATAGTCAAAGCCCATAAAACCGATCAGCACGCTGATAAGGTTAACCCACTCCAGGGGCAATGACATGGTTACCAGCAGCACGTCATAAATATACCAGGCGATAAATGCGCACATCACCGAGGCAGTAATATTTTTAATGATATAAAGCTTGCTGCTGTAAAGGCCGAATAAAAAAGACATCATCCCAGAGATAACTGTCGCCATGATTTTTTCATGATGCTGCACAAAAATGCCTATTGCTAATGAAGAAGGAACTGCTAATGCACTCATTTTAATAGCCTCTATATGTTATTTCCGATAAAACTAGGGGGTCATTTTCTCTGGCTTTAACATCGAGACGGTTATTCTTTAATAACGTAATGCAACAAGCCGAGATTTAACTCGCACAAGGCTAGGGTAATTAATAACTGAGGTCAAATAACATCGTGTGAAAAGAATTAACCCTATTGTGAATTATTTTTATGATAACGCTAACCATTTCATAAATTACCAACATTATCCTCACGTTATGATGGTGATTGAAAAAAACTCATAATATCGTGAGTTTTTTCCGTTACGTTATTTGAGAGGTAATCACTATGATAGCGGCAGTTCAGATTGAAGCGTAAAAGTAATACTTTATTCATTCACAATAACAACAGTTATTAATACGATCAAAACGACAGCATGATAAAACTTATTCCCTTTAATAATAAATTGAATAAGGGTTAATCAAAACGAAATTTAAAAACTAATCATTTAAGGAACCACAATGAGCGAATCTTTCAAAGTAAAACACAACTTAATTACAAATGGTAATTTTACAGAAATTCATCCCAGTAATTATATGCTAAACCAAAGTTATTATAATTTTTTAGATCAAGGGGCAGGGTATGGGCTAGTAGACTGGATTGGATCTCATTTGATAAACGGTTCTACTGCACCGGTCACTATGGGTGTAATAGAAATCGACCCCGATGGCGCTCTTGGCAATGTGTTACATGTTCAACGTCGCCCAAATTACACAGAGGCTGGTAATTCGGTAAACCTCAACCCAGATCAATATGCTACCTTATCACAGAGATTCACGGCGACAAAAAATGGTCATGTAACGCTCAAATTTTACTCTGCACGAAACAGATGGGGCGATCAAGGTGATAGCAGTTCCAGTAATATCGTAGAAATTATAAATATAGATAATCCCAGTGATAGGAAAACGCATGTTTTTACGGATTACGCTCAGGGCCCTGTTCTAGATAATCCTTCGGAATGGACCGAGAATTCAATTGAAAGTTTTAAAGTTAAAGAAAATCAAGATTATTGGTTACATTTTATGGGAAATACTGGCATTGGCGGTGGCGAGGTTGGCAGTATTATTTGTGATGTTAGACTGACCTATGACGATGTTAAACCAGTTAAAACCGACTATAAAATTTTAAGTTATGAAGTAGATGGCAAGATTATTACTGATATAGGCTCAGTGCCGACAATTAAAGCCGAAGTAAAAGGCTACTTTCCAAAAATTACTTTCACCGTGGTCGATGCCGCAGCAAAAAACAAACCAGTTTCAAATCTGAAAGTTGATGTCATTTTAGACAACAATAGATCAGGCATGTTATTTGATAATAAAGCAAGAAATTTCAATGCAATAACTGATCATGAAGGCAAGGTAACTTCCCCTTATAGAATTTATGCCGGAGATTCAGATAACGAAATTTATTTTCATGTTCGCCTCGCTGGCACTATTGTAGATTTTAATCCTACACTTCACTTAGTTAATACTCCAGCAGCAGTCGTTACCTATGATAATGAAATTAAGGTTAAAACTCGTTCTGGAGAAAATGTTACCAACGGCGAAGAAATCTTCCTTACAAATGGGCCGTCTTCATTCGATGTTTCTGTATACCAAAATAAATCCCCCAACAGAGCTATAGCAGCCATCATTACTGCAAAGTCTTCAAATGAAAATATTAAGGTAGATGATGCAAAAGTAGATTCAACTGCTGAAAAACCGGCCACCGTATTTGTTCATAATACTGATGGTACGGGAACATTAGTCTTTACGGCTGAAGGCGCAAAAGACTTTACCGTAAAAGTTAATATTAGTTCCACGGCTAAAGGTCATTTGACCGCTACTCCGTCTGAACTGTGGTTAACCCCGGGGACTAAATCTGCTGCAATAGGAGAGCTGGCTCTGCTGGAAGTTGAGTTTAATCCTTTAGTAACTGTAGGCCTCCCTCCAAATATTAATTTTACAATCGAGGGTGAAGGTCTTAGCATTATTAAAGACAACTCACCTGAATTACACGGCTTCCTGACCCCCGTAACCCATATTCCTGGAACCCAAGATTATTCAATTATACCCCAGCTTAAAATTGACGATGGCGCTCAAGGCAGTGCCAAAATCATATTTTCAGTGGATAAGAAATATCCCTATGCCTCAACTGAAGTGAAAGTAAACTTCAGTCAAGTAGATCATATTAAATGGAATGTTAGTGGAGATGTGCCTGTAAGTGAGGGTCAAGTCACTTCCCTCAATCTTGGCTTCCAGGCATTTGATAAAGTTAATCATAATATTACCGCTTCGCCTCTAAGAGTGACTATCACGACTAAGGGAGATGCTACAGCCACATTCCCTAATAACTCAAGTGAAGTTAATATTAACCGTATAGAAAAAAATAATAATTTTGTTGTGCCAGAAATGACCATTGGTACTGGACTCGGAGAGTTGGAGTTAAAGGTATTTACTCCAAATAGCACTACTGCTCTAAATGAAATTTTGAAAGTTATAGTCGGTAGTGCCCAAATAGCCACTAGCATTGAATGGCATCCAAAGGCTGGCATTAATGTAACTTACGAGGATGTTAGTACAGATGGATTATATGCTTCAGATTATTATCTTGAGGTATTCGACGCAGGGCGTCATGCCATGAAGTCAGGAAAAGCGAAATTTACTATTAACGCACCTGGTAATAACGCCACCTTTGATAAGAACAGTAAAACTGAAATTGAGGTTAATATAAATGGACTTACCGGGCATGCAAAACTACCACTGATTAACGTCTCATCTAAAGCTGACTTTGAAATACTCGCTAAGGTTGAGTCAGTAAGTGGGTCTGCATCGATTCCTGTGAAATTTAAATAACCACCCTGTTATCCGGCGGCATAATGTCGCCGGAAGGAAAATTTATGAATAATGAAATCTCTGTGGTTAAGAATAAGCAGGTCATATTAGATGAAAGCACTATTGATCAAAGTATAAGGCTCCTCCCAGGACTTAGCATTTTAAGCTTTACAGTTTCAATACTTGACGGCACGAATACTCCATATATAAGTAAAAAGATTGAGCTAGCTTTTAATAACCGAATAGATAAAACCGCAGCCATTGATCAGAAGGTAGTAAAGGACGCTAATGGTAATTGGAGTTATTCCAGTATCAAAAACGCAGATGAGCATGGAGTCGTTAACTTTGAATTGAATTTACCTGACCCACTGCGTTCAGATCTTGAAATTGATGCCAGGCTGCTTGGCGAAAAAAAATATGAGCCAAATCAAAATGTATTAAGATATAAATTAAATATCAATTCTCCCGATAACTCTAAAGATGTTGATAAATTAGTCATTGTGAGTGGAGAAAACCAATTCGTTCAACTCGGGGTTAAACATCAATTTAATCCTTTGAAAGTTTTGGTATCTCATAAATCGAAACCTGTAAATGGCGCGAAGGTTATTTTTACCATTAAAGATACCCGAGGTAAGACTGGCACCAAGCTACACTCACCCACGACGATAAAAACATTAAAAGATGGTACTGCCAGTATCGTCCCTAAGGACTGGACAGGATCGGGATTATTTGAGGTTACCGCAACCTGCAACAAACATCATGTTGTTTTCATGCTGATGGTATTACCAGCCTGGAAAGATTTGGAATTATTTTCTCCTGGATTGGGAAGATTGCCTTTTCAGCTGGCGATTACACCTCATGCCTGCAAAGTTTTTATCACCACCGCACATATGCCGGAAGAAGTTTGGCCGAACGTACCCTGCACATTCGTCAGTGCAACAGTTACCGAGGGTTTGTCGATAACGGATTTGCCTAAGCAATCTGAGCTTATAGCAAGTGACTTGAAAGGAAGTCTTCCGACATTTCACGTTGCATTTAAAACCCCTATTACTAAAACCGTAGGGAAGATGACCTATAAGGCACTGTTACCTGGAGACAACATAACTAATAAAGAGGGGATCAATAATTTACAAATAAGCGCGTGATTTTAATATCTAAAAACTAAACAACTCATTCAGAGTTTCTAATTAAATTTTACTAAGAGGTATATATGCAAGCAACAATCAAAGTACAAAACGCTGATGCGGTGAAAACCGACCTTCCCGTTAGTCCAGCTAGCACAGATCATACAGGTACTGCCATGGTCTCTGAAACCATTGCTAATATTAACACTGTGTGGGTTGCAAATACTGCAACAGAAGATACGGGAGCCTTTGTTTATATGTATGAAGTCGACAATACGGGTAAAACCGTATTGAAATCAACTATCACGCTTCCCATTATCAATGATAAAAATTCAACGTGGGATCCAAGTCAACACCGTACAATGACCGCGACATACATTTCTTATTTACGTATTTATGGAGATTATATCTGGGCTGCGGACTTTTCCAACGGTGCTATCTATCGATTTTCTAAAACATTTTCAACTGCCCAAGTAAATGCAGATATTATCTTTTTCAAACCCACTCTTATTAGCGAAACTCCATACCAGTTTTATGATGTCGCATTCCAGTCGAAAAGTAGTTCGTCTCTATCGTCTGATAGACTTTGGGTAGCGGATGGCGTTGAAGAAAGCGACAATATTTACAGCATAGATGTACCTAATGGCTTTAATTATGTATTAAAAACTGGCGAACGACCTTTAACTACAATTACCCCCTATGCAATTGATGGCAAAATTCTCAGTACGGAGAAAGAGTTTTGCGAAATTTTTTGTCATAATAAACAGCTTTGGGTGATGGTCAGAAATAATCCAGAGCCTGATAAAAATGGGCTACTAACGGTGAATGTGTCAGGCATGACCCCTACCAACCCTCACTTTATTAAAGTTGATAAAGCAGGATCGATTATTATATCAGGCGATAACTTAATTATTGGCAAGCAAGACGGCGGCTTACTGAAAAAAGATATCAAATCCGCAGATGATGTTGAAGTCCAGTTACCTCCTACGCAATTTCGCCCTGCCGGTTTGGCTGCAGACCCTCTCAATCCTGCGTTCGATCATTATCGCATGAGCATTGATGCAGCAGGTTATATTTGGTCAACAGCTGGGTTAATTTATGGAGGCTCAAGCAAAGTAAACTGCTATACCCCGCAGGGTCACCTTGCGCGCCAATATGATGTTCTTCTTCCTACAGCAACATCTGATGCAAACAATTGGACTAGCCCCGTTATTGTCGGCAATGCACAGATTGCCGTTGTCGACGCTTTGAGCAATACATTGGGGGTCTTTACGGTAGATGACGGCTTTATTATGGGCGATTTTAACCTGAAATTTGACCCTACATCTGAGACTAAAAGTGTTGATGAAGTTGTTTCAACATTGCCACTAGAAGCTTTAAATTCTGCAAACACAGCTAATTACGGCAATGCTGCTTCAGCAATATTGAGCGGTAAAGACGTGCAGCTTAATCTGGAAGCCGCTCAAGACTTCGCCGTTGAGATTGTAGCCAATGCGAAATCAGTCACACTAACTAAGGCTGTAAATACCGGTACAGTTGCAGGCTCGGCTACCGTTACTGCCGAAGCGCGCACCACGGGCACTAATCGTGTGACTTATACACTCACTGTTTCCGATGTAAAACCTGTTATAAAACCACTTACAAACGATGTTGATCATGGTGGTGTTGATGGGAACACTATCGACATTCGTCAGGGGAAACCAAATGAATTAAAAGGTGCAACCATTACCGCTAACCCTGGTAAAGAAGGCACAGTAACTATCGATGATACTTCCAAATCTACGGGTACAAAATTTACTGGTCCACAAACTAAACCTAACGATGATCTAAACACGACTGTACCTTCTATAACTGGAAAAACAGTTCCGGATATTACGGGTGGCCATAAGATTGGGGATGCTTCAATTAAGGTAACAGTAGGAACTGACACTAGCCCTAGTAAAACATTGAATGTTGTTGCTATGGCCGATAAAGTAACCGCTTCAAAGAATAAAACCTCGGTGTCGTTGCCTAGTATTATTCCTAACCTTAATAAAAATCTCGTTATTACCACCTCAGGTAAGAGTGATTTAAATGTTACAACCTCATCAGAAATCTTTGCACCTAAGACATTAGTTAAGCTGGAAATCATAACAAAAAATACAAGTCTGAAATTCCTTAAAAATAGTGTATCGCAAGGAACTACTGTTTATATGCTTACCGATAAAGTGGGTAAGCTAGCATTTAATAAAACTGGCTTGCAATTGGAAGGTACGCTTACGAATGCTGATTTAAAAACATCGGATTCATATATTAGTATTAGCTTTGATGATTCAGGTAGTATGAGCGATTCTGCTCCCGACCCAACAACTCGGAAATATATTAGCCCAACCCAAGTCAACTTTACTTTAAGGAGTTTCTAATCTAAAAAGCCACCTCTTCAAGAGGTGGTTTGACGCTGACAATAAAAAACCCTCCTGTAATGGGAGGGTTTTTTTATAAACAAAAAAATTAATTAATGTTGTAATCAGATGTAGTCTATTTCAACATTCGAACATTAAAACTGTATATCATTAGAACGAATATTTAACGCCCACCATCGCCTCAGTATTACTGTAACCCTGGTCGCCAACCTGTTGACCAACGCTACCCCAAAG
The DNA here is from genome assembly GCA_963747655.1 of uncultured Gammaproteobacteria bacterium. GTDB lineage: Bacteria > Pseudomonadota > Gammaproteobacteria > Enterobacterales > Enterobacteriaceae > Rouxiella. The sequence continues at coordinate 137,149 of CAVVFS010000005.1, forward strand.
CTGAACCGCTTTCACTAATTTACCTTCAACTCCCACTTTAACCTCACCGACATTGACCGCACCGGCTTGCTGCAAAGAAGCGCCGTTCATAGATGTGCCAAATCGTTTGGTATTATGCAGCCAGTTAAGTTCTACGTAGGGTTCGAAAGAACGGTCTTTATTAGTCTCAATAGAGCTGTGCCCGTTCATAAAGGCACGAACACCAAGACGGGTTTGAATATTGCCATTACCCTTACTGCTGACATCCGTACCATTGCTTTCAGTCAGCTTATCCGCTTTAACCCCCATCCAGGTCGCCTGAACATTAGGTTCGATAAAGTAACGAGTAGGATTGCTTGCAAGACCCGACTGACCTAATGCAATGGTGTATCCGCTTTCAACTGAAGCCGTTAATCCTTTGGAGTTATAGCTTTCACCACTCAATTCGTCACCGTTAACATGGTTTTTAAACCAGGCATATTGCAACTGGGTATCAACATACGCGCCAGTGTGGTCAACATCGTTGGCAAACCACGTGCCGTAAGCGCCTACGCTGTAGCCATCAAGCGAACCGCGAGATTTATTGCCAGAGATGGAAGATTCAGTCGTGTTTTTACTATTACCGTAGCCTGCCATCAAACCCAGATGCCAACGATCTTTGTCAGTGGTGCTCCACTGGGCAATATCTCCTCCGAGTTGCGCCACATAAGTATTACTCTGCGTTTTCAATTGACCCGAACTGTCTTTGAAGTTGCTATGTATACCTACCTGACGCAGCCACAGGCTGGTGACTTCTGACTGGCCGGTAATCGGGTCAATATAACGGGTCTCACCAAGCCTTTCATGGAGCCGAGTCTGGAACATGGTGTTTGCCGTCGCGATATTGGCAATATACGAACCGGCTTCTGGGCGCTCTACGCGTACAAACGGCGTTGGAATCGGTGTTGGAGTTGGGGTTGGAATCGGCGTTGGAGTCGGATTCGTCAGCAAACTGCTCAGCACCCAATTATTACCCTGCTGCTTCAGGGTATAATCGTAGGCACCGGCCACAATTCGACCTGATTGTATAAAAGCGTTAGCAGCAGATGCTCCTCCAACCTGGATAATTGGAATACCATCAATGGTTTTAGCACCGCTCCCGCCGGCATTAGTCACCGATACGTTAGTGGTCCCTGAGGCGCTACCGTTAATAACCAGTTTATCCGTTTTCGAGGCATCCGCCTCCAGCGCGGTATTAAATAGCAGAGTCGCGTTGTTACCGACGTAATTTCCGCCAATCGTTAACTGATTCCCGGCTGTTGTCGTGCCCTGAGCCAGTGAGATAGTCCCGCTGTTAGCCACATTTCCCGCTACTGTTGAGTTACCGGTTAAATTCCATTGCGTGCCAGAACCCAGTGTCAGGTTAGTAACATCGCTGGAAGCACCGGTCCATATTGCAGCATTTTGTAAAGTAACATTTGTTGCGCCCCCATTGTTAATGTTGCCAGTGACCTGGCTATTATCAACGGTTAGATTAGTGGTACTATTTTGATCAGTGCCAAGCAGGACATTATTGCCACTCGCAAACGTACTGCCATTTGCCACGGTAATATCTGCTTTTGCATTGGCATTAACGTGAATTGAATCCTGCCCCGATTTAACATCGGTGCCTGACAGCGTAATATTTGATACTCCTGCCGTAGGGTTAATTGGCAGACTAGGATACTTAAAGTTTACCAAACTGGTATAGGCTGCGTTATCAAAATCAGCTAAAACCCCGTATTTCGCTGCCAAAATATGCGAATTTAAAACACTGGTATTAGCGGTTGCCTGATTATAAACCTGAGTAGATATCCCTGCGCTACTGCCATTATTAGCGGTAAGTTGAGCGTTAGCGATGTTAACTTTTGCGCCCGTCGCCGTATCTCCAACGGAAATAATATCAACCGCTGCGCCATATTGCCCATACCGCCCGGCGATGCTTGGGTCTCCGGTTACTGGCCCACCTGTCGTGGCCGTAATAGTGCCACCTGATAAATTCGCATTTGCCTCACCTAAAACAAGCAGACCATTAAGTGTACCGCTGATCTTGGCATCAGTTGATTTTAGTGAAGCCTGGTCTTGTAACGCGACGCCCGAGTAAGCGCCTCTTATTGTTGAGCCATTGAGCGTTACTGATGAATTATCAAGCATAGTCAAGCCATCAATTTCAGAATTTTGTATTGTGGTGCGAGGGCCAAAGGTTGCTGATGCGTTATCACGGATCTCAATGCTTGAGCCATAATCAGCGGGATCAGTAGGTAACGTACGAAATAAATTGACGTTATCAAAGGTTGAGGTGCTGTTCTCTACTAATAACAAAGTGCCATTTATAATAACTGGCGTGTTACCTGTTAGCCCTACATTAAGATGAGAGGTATTTTCAGCGTTGATCCCACCGGTAATTTGAGCGCCACCTATGATAGTGGTTGTTGAATCATTCAATCCATCAATAACCGTATGGTAGATATCGTAATTATTCAAGATAGCCGAGTTGCCAACGGTCAGTGTGCCATTTTCTACCGTATAAGTTTGGGGGTTTGTAGGATTACTAGTATCCGTGTTTACAGTTGTATCATTATTTATGAATGTATCGTCGGCTAAAGCATAGTGACTCACCATGCAGCACATGATGGCATTCAAAACAGCGATTTTGACTAATGGTGGCTTTTTATTGATCTTAATCATTAAAATTCATCCTATTGAAAGAATTTTCGCACAAACGAAATCAAATTAGATGAATTAATCCCTCACGGATTGTTAAAGACCCGTAATATAAATAATCATAATTTCGTTATTAGCTTTAATTGACTGATTAGTTTTATAGAAAATAAAACTTAATTTAATACTAGTCCTAAAAAAAAATAAAAAATATCTGACTTGTCAGAAATCCCGCATCACACATTTAGCTATTATGGTTATTTTTGATATTGGGTAATTTCGCAGAAAATCTCAAAAGAAAAATTATTTAGAACATTAATTAGCGAATAGCTATAGTACTCATATGTTTAACTTTTTTTAAAAAAATACATATTTTCAGAGTTTTACGAAAAAAAAGTCACGACTGGCCTTTAAAAACTAAATAACAGTCGTTAAATCCGTCTAAATAAACATGCTAATATGTGATCAAGATCACACTTTCTCTCTCTATATATTTAAGAACTCTTAACACGATAAGTTAGTGGCTTTTATTTATAAATAATGAGTTAAATTATATAGTTGACGATTTATTTGTCGAATTATAACGGGCCGAATAGACGGGGGTCATCACATAACTGTGGCTAAGGATGTTACGCACAAGAAACATAAGCTTAAAATATGCAACTTTTTACTCTTATAATTTTACTTTTAATAAATTATTTAACCATAAAATAACCAATCCACACTTTAAAACTCTGCATACTATTGTAATAAAAGTGTATCAAAGGAGTTTGTTTTTACTAAAAGCATAAGGGTTTCTAATGAAACAAAGCTTATCCTCCCATTTTGATGCTGACGTATTTTAAGTTTAAAAAACAGTTTTTAAAATTTATGGGCAAACGCATTTCCCAATGCCGAGTTTTCTATTAAATATCACTATTGATTGCCAGAGTGATTATTATTAAGCATTGAGACTGGCCCTTTTATTAACGTGATTGACTCACGTCCAGCCAGCCTTTAATTGCGCACTCTTTATTTTTATATCGGCTTAATCTTAGTCAAGATGAGTAATCAAGTCTTGCGCACAGGCCCAGGCCGAACTCCACGCCCACTGGAAGTTATAGCCCCCGAGCCTGCCGGTAACGTCAACCACTTCGCCAATAAAGTACAAACCCGCCACGCCGTTGGCCGCCATGGTTTTCGACGACAGTGCGCGGGTATCCACGCCGCCCAGCGTCACTTCGGCAGTGCGATAACCTTCGGTGCCGTTCGGCTGAACCTGCCAGTTATGCAATTGCTCCACCAGCGCCGCCTGCTGCGCGGAGTTTAGCTGCTTGAGAGTCAGGTCTGGAATTTGCCCCAGCGTTTGCAAACATTCCACCAGCCGCTTTGGCAAATGCAGTGACAGGGTATTTTTCAGGCTCTGATTCGGATGTTCCTGACGTTGCTGATTCAGGAAGTCGGCCAAATCTAGCGTAGGAAGTAAGTTAACGCTCACAAACTCGCCAGGTTGCCAATAGCTCGACAGCTGCAAAACCGCCGGGCCTGACAGTCCACGATGGGTGAAAAGAATGTTTTCGCGAAACACCGTGCCGTCTTCGGCAGTCAGCACTGACGGCACAGAGACGCCAGAAAGCGTCTGTAAATGCTCGAGCAGCGGTTTATGCAGGGTAAATGGCACCAGACCGGCGCGCGTTGGTAAGACTTTGAGGCCAAACTGCTCGGCCAGACGATAACCAAAAGGTGACGCGCCCAACCCCGGCATAGAAAGCCCACCGCTGGCGACCACAAGTGAGCGAGCGCTTACTTCTTGACCATTTACGGTCAGGATAAAGCCAGCCTCGGTTTTCTCGACGGCGCTAATTTCGCTACGCAATCGGAAAGTCACCTTGCCTTTCTGACACTCTTGTTCAAGAAGAGTGACTATCTGCTGAGCGGAATCATCGCAAAAAAGCTGACCCAGCGTTTTCTCGTGCCAGGCAATGCCGTAACGAGTGACCAAGTCGATAAAATCCCACTGGGTATAACGCGCCAGTGCAGATTTACAGAAATGCGGATTTTCGGACAGGTAAGCCGCAGGCTCGGTATAAAGGTTAGTGAAATTACAACGACCGCCGCCGGACATCAGGATTTTGCGTCCTAGCTTTTTACCGTTGTCGAGCAACAATACCTTGCAGCCACCCTGGCCCGCCTGTGCTGCGCAAAACATTCCTGCCGCACCGGCACCAATGACTACAACGTCGTACTGTTCCACAAAAACCTCTCTAAATAGTGCTTACGGGGTGAAATAAATCTCTGTCGATGGGCAAAAAGCGTTCAACTCGGCTCGTTGCGCGCCAGATTGTAAGCTGTGACGCGCCGATAAGCCAGATGACCTAAGATTATTCTTGGCCTGTAAGAAAACGTTTCTTAAGAAAAAACCTTTTTAAATCAATAACATTAAAATACATTCTTTGCATGCGATTGATTTGTCACCTAAGGTTAGTCAAAAAAATGTCATATTTTCCTTTTCCACCCCCCCTGTTCTCGCAGATAATGCGCGGCGTTCATGTCCACAAACTGGCGTAACAATTATGCTGCATTTATTCGCTGGGTTAGATTTTCATACCGGCCTGTTATTGATACTCGCACTGCTGTTTGTTTTGTTTTATGAAGCCATCAACGGTTTCCACGACACGGCCAATGCAGTAGCGACTGTGATTTATACGCGCGCCATGCGTTCACAACTTGCTGTTTTGATGGCTGGCGTATCCAACTTCTTAGGCGTCATGCTGGGCGGTTTGAGCGTGGCTTACTCCATCGTTCACCTGCTACCCACTGATTTGCTATTGAACGTAGGGTCCGCGCATGGTCTCGCCATGGTATTTTCCATGCTGTTGGCGGCGATTATCTGGAATCTGGGAACCTGGTATTTTGGCCTTCCGGCCTCCAGCTCTCATACGCTCATTGGGGCCATTATCGGCGTAGGTCTGACCAACGCGCTAATGACTCATAGCTCAGTAATTGATGCCCTAAACATTCCGAAAATGATTGGTATCTTCCTGTCATTGATTATCTCGCCATTGGTGGGAATGATTATGGCCGGAGGAATGATTTTCCTGCTCCGTCGGTATTGGAGTGGCAGTAAAAAGCGCAGACGTCTTCACATGACGCCAGCGGAGCGCGAGAAGAAGAACGGCAAGAAAAAGCCGACCTTCTGGACGCGTATTGGTTTAATCAGTTCCGCTATTGGGGTGAGTTTTTCCCACGGCGCGAACGATGGTCAGAAAGGCATTGGCCTGATTATGCTGGTTTTGATTGGCGTTGCACCCGCTGGCTTCGTGCTTAATATGAATGCCACCGGTTATGACATCACTCGCACGCGCGATGCCGTGACGCATCTGCAACAGTATTATCAGCAACATCCTCAGGCGCTGCCTGAAGTTGTAGCGCTGACGCCGCTGGTGCCAGCTCCTGCTCCGACTGAAAGCGATCCGCAGGTTGCCGTTGAGTTCCACTGCAACGACAGCATGGCAATGCAGGCTATCAGTCGATCTCAGTCGCTGCTGGCTAATCTGCAAAGCTATGGCGATTTAGCACCGGAACAGCGCAGTCAGATGCGTCGTCTGCTGATGTGTATTTCTGATACCGCGGCCAAGACCGCCAAGCTGAAAGATACCAGCTCGGCAGATAAGCATTTCCTCGACGATTTACACGGCGATCTGCTGGAAACCGTTGAATATGCGCCTATCTGGATTATTGTTGCCGTGGCTCTGGCGCTTGCGCTGGGAACCATGATTGGCTGGAAGCGCGTTGCGACCACCATCGGCGAGAAAATCGGTAAAAAAGGCATGACCTACGGGCAGGGTTTATCTGCTCAGGTTACGGCGGCTGTGTCTATCGGCGTGGCAAGCTTTACCGGCATGCCTGTTTCCACCACCCACGTGCTTTCATCGGCGGTCGCGGGAACCATGATTGTTGATGGCGGTGGCGTGCAGAGCAAGACTATCAAGAATATCGCGCTGGCGTGGTTACTCACTCTGCCCGTGTCTATCTTGTTATCTGGTGGACTCTACTGGTTGGCGCTTAAGCTGGTATAAGATTAAAAATCTGATCAGGCCATAAAATAAAAGGCGGTGCATAATGCGCCGCCTTTCTTTTTTTCTGTCGCTTATATCTTAAAAAGCATCCGTTTCTGAATTAATACCAGATGAGCATTGCCAGCATGCTGGTAAGAATTAATCCGCATAATGCTGTAGTGAGAACAAACTGCCCGCGAACCCGTTCACAGCGACGAATAAACTCAGGGTCGTGATGATCAACATAGCGTTGAGCATAGATATACCTGACCAATCGTATTTGCTTGCTGGGTTGTCCGTGTACGGTAAAAAAACCTCCGCCGTCAACGTATTGATAAAGCAGCGGATCGCATCCTCGTAATACCACCAGCAGTGCACGCAGAGAAGAGTAGTAACGCAGCATATTCACAACACATACCACACACAAGGCCCAAAATAGCGCAACGGGACTGATCATCGTTCCCCCTTAAGGCGGCACCAAACTCAGCGAAATCAGCTGAATATTTCCGCCATCACTTTATGCTTTTTAGTTTGATACCCAGGGCAATGATTTGCCCGCCCCCCGGAACCTTTCCAGGCTAGCCACCTCAGGTTTGTTTCACTGGCGTGAAGAGACAAAAAACATTACGCTCCCACTTATTATTGATTGTAGGAAATGAAATATAAACCGGGTGACAAAAAAATCATTTTTCTCGATGAATATCACTATGAACACAATGATGTAAAACATTTAGCTCATCAATACAGACATTCCGATCGACTTTTTAACGCTATACTTGAGCTATGCGAGGTTTTTAGCCTGTTGTTATGATTACAATAGTTTAACTTTATGCAACAGTGTCAGGATGGCACACAGATAATCCAGACAAATGTTCAATGACTTATGGAGGGAGTTTCTTATGGCTTATAAACATATTCTTATCGCGGTAGACCTTTCCCCAGAGAGTAAAGTGCTGGTTGAGAAAGCCGTCTCACTCGCTCGACCATACAATGCCAAAGTGTCTCTCATCCACGTCGATGTTAATTATTCAGACCTTTATACTGGCCTGATCGACGTTAATCTCGGCGATATGCAAAAACGTATCTCGGAAGAGACTCACCACGCACTGGTCGAGTTATCGCACAATGCCGGTTACCCGATTGCCGAAACGCTGAGTGGCAGCGGCGACCTGGCGCAGGTATTAGTGGATGCTATCAAACAATATAATATTGACTTAGTGCTGTGCGGCCATCATCAGGACTTCTGGAGCAAGCTGATGTCTTCAGCCCGCCAACTGATTAATACTGTACACATTGATATGCTGATTGTTCCACTGCGTGACCCGGAAGATGCTGCTAAATAAAAGCAGCGTGAGTTCAAGAGGTGGATTTCAAGCATCCGCCTCTTGCCATCTTTAAAAGCCTTTTGCTATCTTTCAAAATAAATTGACTTAGCTCAAATTTACCTTCATTAATTTTATTTAAACTTAAAACCCGCTATACAAAGCTTTAAATTTAACATATAGCTAGTGAATCCTTTGTGAGCAAATGGAATTTGTTAGCCTATGGAAACGCACACATTTAATCAGCACTCGTCACCACGCCCCCTGCCGCGCCACTACAATATCGAAACCACCGCCGAATTTTGCGGGGTATTGCCCGTCACGCTGCAAACGTGGCAACGCTATGGGCTGATTCAGCCGTACCATGATGAAAAAGGAAGTCGCTGGTATAGCGAAAGCGATCTCACGCGTTTGCACGCCATTGTCAGTAAAATTACCGCCGGCGTGCCGATAGCCCAGATTAGCCATCACCTGAGTTTGCCTGTCTCCCAAAGCGCTTCATTTACCCACAGCCTCCCACCCGAGACTGTCACCCGCCAAAACAGCAGCTGGCATCGGCTCCAGGCAGAAATTTTACACTGCCTTGGCGAAGGGGAATTGTTTAAACTGCGGCGGCTTATCTGGCGATTTGGACGAGAATATCCCCTGGCCTGCCTGGTTAATCGCGTGTTTCGCCCTATCCGCACCTTTTTGTCTACCCACCATCAAATGCGGCTAATGCAACAAAAAGGCATGCTGGACAGCATTATTGTGGAATACGCAACCTTCGTGATGCGAGTGTCACGCAAAAAAGCGCGGGCGCAGGTTTTACTATTGCCGATGCAAATTGACGATCCGCTGGAACTGTGGCTGGAATCATTGAGGCTTTCGGGCGAAGGATTAAACGTAGAGATTGTACGCTGTGAAATCAGCGAGCCAGATTTGTCGGCTTTTGCCATGGAGCATTACCTGATTTGGTCGGATACTCCGCTGGACTCTCACCAGCAGGCAGTATTCGATTCATGGCTGGCACAAGGCCAGCCGGTGATGTTACTGGGTAAAGCGGCAGGGCTTAAAAGGTAAAGGCTTAAAAGGTAAAGGCTTAAAACAGTAAAAGCTTAAAGTGGGGTATAGATATCAAAACGGTGACTCTTCGTGGTGACGGCCGCCTGCGCAGGAATATCAGCCATCGGCGGAGCATAATCCGGACGTTTGACCACAATACGCTTGGTTGCCAGACGGCGCGCAGGCTCGAGCAGCCCGTCGGCATCTTCATCCGCCCCGACCAGCCCCTGAAACACCCGCATTTCCTTTTTCACTAACGCGCTTTTCTGTCGGTGAGGGTACATGGGGTCAAGATATACCACCTGCGGACGCGGCGAAATCTCGCTGAGCGCGGTCAGGCTGGAGCCGTGCAGCAGCGTCATCCTTTCCTGTAACCAAGGGCCAATTTCTGCATCGCGATAACCGCGCGCCAAACCATCGTCCAGCAACGCTGCGACCACCGGATTACGTTCAATCATTCTTACCCGACAGCCCAATGCGGCCAGCACAAAGGCATCGCGCCCAAGCCCTGCCGTCGCATCGACTACGTCCGGCAAATAACTGCCCTTGATGCCTACCGCTTTTGCGACCGCTTCACCGCGACCGCCGCCAAAACGACGGCGATGGCCCATCGTTCCGCCAACGAAATCCACAAAGATTGCGCCCAGCTTAGGCTCATCGCGCTTGCGCAATTCGAGTCTTTCTGGCGTCAGCACCAATGCCATTAAAGCATCAGGGTCGGAAACCAGGTTCCAGCGCTCGGCCAGAATAGATAAGGCGCCTGCATCGGCGCCTTCTTCACATGTTAAAAACACACTCACGGGAGTTTGTTATCCTTCGAGGCTTTGCTCTTTAATATCATAATGACGAAGCATAGCATCCAGCTGTGGTTCACGACCACGGAAGCGTTTAAACAACTCCATAGGTTCTTCGGATCCACCGCGAGTCAAAATGTTATCCAGGAACGACTGGCCGGTTTCGCGATTGAAAATACCTTCTTCTTCGAAACGCGAATAGGCATCCGCAGACAGCACTTCAGCCCACAGATAGCTGTAATAACCCGCCGCGTAACCGCCAGCAAAGATGTGACTAAAGGCATGTGGGAATCGGCCCCAGCTTGGTGATGGCACCACGGCAACCTGCTTTTTAATCTCGGCCAGCGTTTCAAGAATACGCGCGCCTTTGGCAGGGCTGTATTCAGCATGCATACGGAAATCGAACAGGCCGAACTCCAGCTGACGCAGAATAAACAGCGCCGCCTGATAGTTTTTCGCCGCCAGCATCTTCTCAAGCATCTCTTCTGGCAGAGGCTCGCCGGTTTCATAATGACCCGAAATAAATGCCAGTGCGTCAGGCTCCCAGCACCAGTTTTCCATAAACTGGCTTGGCAGCTCGACCGCATCCCATGGCACACCGCTGATACCGGCAACGCCCGAGGTTTCAACTTTAGTCAGCATGTGATGCAAGCCGTGGCCAAACTCATGGAATAGCGTGGTGACTTCATTATGAGTAAATAGCGCCGGATTGTTTCCCACCGGACGAGTAAAGTTACAGGTCAGGTAAGCGACAGGATGTTGCAGTTTACCATCGGTGCGACGCAGGCTGCCAACATAATCATTCATCCACGCCCCGCCACGCTTGTGTTCACGGGCATAGAGGTCCAGATAGAAGCTGCCGCGCAGTTCACCTTTGTCATCAAACAGGTCAAAGAAACGCACGTCTTTGTGCCAGGTATCCACGTCTTTACGCTCTTGAGCAGTAATGCCGTAGATACGTTTAACAACTTCAAACAGGCCTGACAATGCACGATTTTCCGGGAAATAAGGACGCAGCTGCTCATCATTGATAGAGAAAAGATGCTGTTTCTGTTTTTCCGCGTAGTAAGGCAGGTCCCAGGCGTTCATTTCATCAACGCCGTAATTTTCTTTAGCAAAGGCGCGCAGCTGTGCCAGTTCGGCTTTACCCTGTGGGCGAGCGCGTTTTGCTAAATCATTCAGGAAACCAATAACCTGCTGAGGGTTTTCCGCCATTTTGGTAGCCAGCGACATATCGGCGTAGGAGTCAAAGCCCAGTAGCTGAGCCAGTTCGTGACGCAGCGCCAGCTCTTCCGCCATCACTTCACTGTTGTCCCACTTACCGGCATTCGGGCCCTGATCCGATGCGCGAGTCCCGTAAGCGCGATACATTTCTTCACGTAGCTCGGCGTTATCGGCATAGGTAATGACCGGGATATAGCTCGGGGCATCCAGCGTCAGCAGCCAGCCTTCCTGCTCTTTGGCTTCGGCCAGACCTTTAGCAGCAGCCAGCGCACTCTCAGGCAAACCACTTAGCTCTTGTTGATCGGTAATGAGCTTGCTCCAGCCCATGGTGGCATCGAGCACGTTGTTACTGTAAGTCGAACCCAATTCAGAAAGACGGGAAGTAATTTCGCCATAACGTTTCTGTTTTTCGGCACTCAAACCAATGCCTGACAGCTCGAAATCACGCAGTGCGTTATCGACCGCTTTCTTTTGTTCCAGAGTCAGACCGGCAAAATGTTCACCCTCTTTCAGGTCACGATAGGCCTGATACAGCCCCTCGTTTTGACCCGCCCAGGTCGCAAACTCAGACAACAACGGCAGGCATTGTTCATAAGCCGTGCGCAGCTCCGGGCTGTTTCTTACTGAATTAAGATGACCCACCGGAGACCAGATACGGCTGAAACGGTCTTCGCTTTCAGCAATAGGCTGGCACAGCGTTTCATAGGTATAAGGGCCTGATTTCGCAACAACTTCATTAATGGTCGCGCGACACTTATCAATTGCCGCTTTCACCGCAGGGACAATATGCTCCGGGCGAATGGCAGAAAATGGCGGTAAATCGAACTGTTCCAGGAGCGGGTTATTGGCTAACGAATCGTTTTGCGAAGATTGGGTCATAGGGCAGTCCTGTTTATCCTTAAGGGTCTGCAACGGGCGGTACTGGCTTCGACACGGCCGCAACAGATTAAAAATTGATTAATATCTTCAATAGGGCTTAAAACTAAGATGAGGACAAAGCGGGTGAAAATCAAGGGCAGCCGGTCTTAAGCGCCTTTGCAACCGCACTCGAGCAATGGCTGTAACTTTTTATGCTCTAAACAGTTTATACTGTCATTCATGATGTGCCTGGTGTGAACGCTCCTGACGCGAAAATCGTCGTGAATACACCCAAGGCATGGCATCCTTGCACAGTATAAACTTTCGGTAACCTACTGATTTTACTGTCACTATAAATTATTCGGAAAACGTAAAAACATTATGTTGAGTTACCGCCACAGTTTTCATGCAGGCAACCATGCCGACGTTCTAAAACATACCGTTCAGAGCCTTATCATCGAGTCTCTGAAAGAAAAAGAAAAACCGTTTCTGTATCTCGATACCCACGCGGGTGCGGGCCGTTATCTACTGAGCGGCGAACATGCCGAGCGTACCGGTGAATATCTCGAAGGCATCGCGCGTATCTGGCAGCGTGAAGACCAGCCTGAAGAGCTGGCGGCTTATATGTCTGCGGTCAATCATTTCAACCGCAACGAGAACCTGCGTTATTATCCTGGCTCGCCGTTAATCGCCCGTCAGCTGCTGCGTGAAGAAGACAAACTGCACCTCACCGAACTGCATCCAAGCGATTTCCCGCTGCTGCGCAATGAGTTTCAGAAAGATGAGCGCGCTCGTGTGCTGCGCGGTGACGGCTATCAGCAGCTGAAAGCCCAACTGCCTCCACCTTCTCGCCGTGGTCTTATCTTGATGGACCCGCCTTATGAGCTGAAAACGGATTATCAGGACGTGGTAAAAGGCGTGCAGGAAGGCTACAAACGTTTTGCGACCGGCACTTACGCCATCTGGTATCCGGTGGTTATGCGCCAGCAAATCAAACGTATGCTACGTGATTTAGAAGCCACGGGCATTCGTCGTATTCTACAAATCGAGCTGGGCGTGCGCCCGGACAGCGATCAGCGCGGCATGACTGCATCAGGCATGATTGTTATCAATCCGCCATGGAAGCTTGAGCAACAAATGAAAAACGTGCTGCCTTGGTTGCTCGAAGCGCTGGTGCCAAACGGCAACGGCCATCAGCTAGTGAAATGGGTCGTTCCAGAGTAAGCATTCTCTGCCAAGCCGAAGACTCTCTTCGGCTTTCATTTACTTAAGCTATTACAATCATAGCTGCAAACTTTGCGACAAAGCCGTTTCTGGCGTTAAACTCTATTCCATTAAATTTTGCAGAATTTGGGAAACCTCTTTCCCTCGCCTCTTATCATTTACAACTTATTGGAAAATTCGATGACCCAACATTATGACTATCTGGCAATCGGCGGCGGCAGCGGTGGTATCGCATCAATCAACCGTGCGGCCATGTATGGACAAAAATGTGCCATTATCGAAGCAAAAGCACTCGGCGGGACTTGTGTAAACGTCGGCTGTGTTCCAAAGAAAGTGATGTGGCACGCGGCACAGATTGCCGAAGCGATCCGCAATTACGGCCCGGACTACGGCTTTGATACTCAGATTAATAGCTTCAACTGGAAAACTCTGGTTGCCAACCGTACCGCCTATATCGACCGTATCCATACTTCTTACGACAACGTGTTGGGCAAAAATAAAGTGGACGTGATCCACGGCTTTGCACGTTTTGTTGATGCGCATACTGTTGAAGTTAATGGCGAAACTATTACCGCCGATCACATTCTTATCGCTACCGGCGGTCGTCCGAGCCATCCTGATATTCCTGGTGCAGAATACGGTATCGACTCAGACGGTTTCTTCGATCTGCTGGAAATGCCACAGCGCGTTGCCGTCGTTGGTGCAGGTTATATTGCGGTTGAAATCGCCGGCGTGATGAACGGCCTTGGCGCTGAAACGCACCTGTTTGTGCGTAAACACGCTCCGCTGCGCACCTTTGACCCATTAATCGTTGAAACGCTAGTTGAAGTTATGAACACCGAAGGCCCGGCGCTGCATACCGAGTCAATTCCAAAAGAAGTGGTCAAGAATGCCAACGGCAGCCTGACCCTGAAACTGGAAAATGGTAAAGAGTTTGAAGTCGACTGCCTGGTGTGGGCGATTGGCCGTGAGCCTGAAACTGACAACTTCAACCTGAAAGCCACTGGTGTGAAGACCAACGAAAAAGGCTATATCGAAGTTGATAAGTATCAGAACACTAGCGTAAAAGGCATCTATGCAGTCGGTGATAATACCGGTGCCGTAGAGCTGACGCCGGTTGCGGTTGCCGCGGGTCGTCGTTTGTCAGAACGTCTGTTCAATAACAAGCCTGACGAACATCTCGACTACAGCCTGATCCCGACCGTGGTCTTTAGCCATCCGCCAATCGGTACTGTTGGCCTGAGCGAGCCAGAAGCGGAAGAGAAATACGGCAAAGATAACGTTAAGGTTTATAAATCTTCCTTCACCGCGATGTACACCGCGGTCACTCAGCATCGCCAGCCTTGCCGTATGAAGCTGATTTGCGTGGGTAAAGAAGAAAAAATCGTCGGTATTCACGGTATTGGATACGGCATGGACGAAATTCTGCAAGGCTTCGCGGTCGCATTGAAAATGGGCGCGACCAAGAAGGACTTCGACAATACCGTGGCTATTCACCCGACCGGTGCTGAAGAATTCGTGACTATGCGTTAATCGCGTTCATTACGTATTAAGATAATCGCAACGCCCATCGGTGCTGAACCGATGGGCGACGTTTATCCGCCATCATTTACCAGAAATGCTTTTGCTCCAGGATGATCATCATGTCTCCCGGAATGAGGATTATTATTACGATCCCAAGGTAAACGCATTGAACCATCTGCATTGGTCGTATCCGGAAGCAACCCCGCTAATTCCATAATCATAATTGCCTGAGTATCAGGGTTTTTCAACAGCATGGCACGTCTTAATGCGGCATCATCTTGAAACCTGATACCCGCAACCATTAAATTATCGGTACCCATTTTTTTCATAAATTCCTTTTTTAATAGGTGGCCATCTGTTCCTGTAAAATAGCCCAAATAAATACTTCCACGTGAAATATGGAGTTGCTCATCACGCTGGGCATTAAGAATAGTTTCCTTTGCAGCGCCCCAGCTTCTTAGATAGAAATAGTCAGGCACTGCTTTAGCGCCCTCTCTAACTGAGGCATGCATGCCCTCATGCAACAATACGTGTAACTGGCTATTAGTCCCGAGTGAAAAAAATCGGTCAGTCAAAGTGATGACATGCTTTTTCGGATTATAATAGGCGGTTACGATCTTTCCCCTGGGACCGAAAATAGACACCGTCTTAATACTTTTATCAGTATTAACCAACCAATCATGGGCACCCTCAAGCGCTTCGATATTCTGATTAATCTCTAGAATATCAGCGTCTGCCAATTGAGCTCCCCTCTCATAACCTAAGTATCTTGCAGCTATTTCACCACCTTTTGGCGTAGCTAAAGCGGCTTTAGCATCCTTTAACGCAATTTCCATTTCATGCAAAGTGATCGTTATCACCCGCCCTCTTATAGGATTATCTGCTGTAATGGCGCTTAATCCGCGTTTATGTACGATAGTCTCTCCAAACAGACGATTCAAGAAGGTGCCGCGCTGTGGAGAGGTATTAGGTCTACTAGAACCGGGCTGATGTATTTCATCTGCCTCGTGTATTGCATTTTCATCGATTTCGCTCTCGCCAGCGCTAAACTCCTCAGAGGGTGTTTTTACATTCGTTCCCATTGCCCCAAATAACGTATTGACGCCCCCATCAATAATATCCTTAATACCGGACATTCTCTGTTTTTCCGTATCGCCATAAACTAAGTTATTAATACCCAGTCCAGTTTGTATAATGCCAATCCCCATCAAACTGAGGCTGCCTATTCCTGGGAGTACAACGGTGACTACGCCTGCCACATTTGCGGCAGCCCGGAGGTTCATCAATACTTTTCCTCTAAATACTTCGCCGTTGGTTGTAGTAAGAGTATGTACATCACTAACAGTGCGACTTTCAGATGCATGCATCATATTAGTGAAAAGGTCATCCTTTAAAATTTTCTGATGGTGGTTAATATATTTGGTTTCTCCTTGACCTTTCGCCAGCTCCCGTAAAATAGAATCGATGCCAGAATAATAATTTCCTTCTTGACGATCAGATAAAGAGAAGTGGCTGGCAAGCTTTTCGCATTTAATAGGGTCTTTTGCCTGTAATAACACCCAATTTTTTAGTCCCTCAGTATTTTCAAACTCAATAAAACTCTCAGCTCCCGACGGGTGGTATAAAACAATTTCCCCATTATTGCCATGGATCAGATAAATATCCGTAGCTAGATAATCGTAAATGTTAAAAGTAGAGATTTTACCACTATATTGACTCCTGACTTCACGTTCTAACTCGTTTATCGTCATATCGGGTAAGCTTGAAATATCACCCAATACAGTTCTTATCACTAATTTCAGACCGTTCTCTGACAACTGAGTTGAGTGTTGACCTAACAGGGTAATGAATATACCTTTACTGATCGTGCGAAAGCTTACGCGGTTTTTTCTCCAGAAATTTTCAAGCCTTTTCAGAATTTTATAGCTGAAATTGCTTTCGAAAACTAAATTTAAAAAGTCTTTGGGTAATAGACGAACTTCATTATCTTTACCATATTTATCAACTCCTGCCCCATCAGTATAAATCCCTGAATTGCCACTCAGTGCATCGGAGTTTATTTGATCTTCAGCGCCGAAATTTTCCAGCAAACGTTCTGTGAGCGATTTTGACTCAACTGGAGGTGTTGTATGTTCCCAGCCGGTGAATGTTTCAGAAGAAGTTGATGCATAATTAAATCTTTTGAAATAGGTTTTATCAGGATCAATCTCTAAAGCATATTTTTCCCTGATAGCCATTCTTAAATAAGCCGAAGCCGATGAAGTCAATTCTGGGTATTCATTTTTAAACTGAAAAACTGTCTCAACATATCTCCGCCTGTCTTTAACCACGCCAGGCGGCGCAGTAGTATTATTGATTTCTACGGCCTTATTTTTCATCATCGCTATTTTATCCAGTTCTACCGCCGAGAGGGTGCCAGATCCTTTCGGCTGGAGAGACAAAACCATTAAGATCGGCGCTGGGCTTGCTTCGATGCTATCCCAGAAAGCCATGCGATTAACAAGATAGGAAAAAGTGCCGTCAATATGAGTCATTATGTTTTGTGCATACGTTGCGGCAGAACTTAGCGAGCTTTGAATCACGGAACTTCCCGATGCTTGACCGGTTTTGATATTCAGCGATGAGGCACGGATGTCAATATTGTACGTCAGTAATTGAGCACCTGCCTGTATTGCCATTGCAGCACCCGAGAGAGCAGGAACGAGATGCGGTTCGGGAGGTAATGCCCCTTGCCCTGGCAGGATTTTGGGGTGTTGCATCATTCCCCGAGATTTATTTTCATTGCGGCAATAACTTGTCCAGTCATTAACGGATGAGATTTTTTTCTGATTATTGCCAATATTGTTTATTAAAAACTTATCTCTCGGCAATTTATTATCGCCACGATTATTCAGTGAATCATAACCTTTAATGGGTGTAAATATTTCTCCGATCATCGGTAATTCCCTTTATGTGAAGAAATTAAAAAATAAATTTCCATTTAAAAACTCAAGACATCACTAAGTGAAGAACCATTTAATTAAATAGTTCTTTATTTATTAACTAGCTATTAACTTATTAAATATCTTATTGATTTTAAAATGACTTATTGATTTTAAAATAGATAAAACTTCAAAAATACCCTGGCTATTCTTGCAATCGGTGCTGAAGAATTCATGACTATAAGTCAAGCCTCACGTTTCAGCTCACTTAACGAACACGCGTTTCATACACATTAGTATTGTCCCTTTCACGAGGCCCATACTTAGCATCTTCCGCCTCTAGAAGTTTTTCCTTAAGCATTTTTTTTCTATAATTTTTAACAGAATCTGGGATTTTAAAAGCTCCGTTAACCGTCTTCGCACCTGGAATCTGATCGCCCAGTTCCATTATTAGCATCGCTTGAGTGTCTGGATTCACTAATAGAATTTCTTTTCTAAGCTCACTATTCTCCTGAAATTTAAATATCGCTTCCCCCCGACCCTCGACGCCCATTTTATCTTTAAAATTGTTCATCACTTGTTCTGATTTATATTCACGCTGAAAATCCATACCAGCACCTCCGGCTGAACGTAATAAGGTATCTTCACGTAGCTGGCCTAAAGTATTAAAGCGACTAATCGATTCATGTACATCCATCAAACTATCAATATTTTCGCGTACAAACTGTATATCGGCATCTTTTACCAATTTGAGGTCTTCGTAGCCTAAATATGCTGCAACAATATCTCTACCTTGCGGGTTATCCAGTGCCACTCGTGCCTTAAGTAAAGTTTGGTCCATTCTCGATAAAAAATCAGTTAACTTACGGCCATCTTCTATGCTGTATTGCATAATTCCGGCGATGCCTTTACCTCGTAAAACTGTTCTTTTTAAAACCCGATTAAACCAACTTACGGCAGGCGAATTTTGTACGCTGTCAAAAGGAACTATCTCGCCCACTCCAATTACCCAAAGAGAATATTAACACTGCCATCAATGGCAGCGGATAATCCTTGACCACGTTTGTCTTGAGTATCTCCATATATATTGATATTAACGCCAACTCCTATTTCAGCAGCTCCGGCTCCCAAAAGAATCATGCTACCGACGCCAGGTAGGATTAGCCTGCCATTCCTGCGGTAATAATCAGGGTTTAAGGTTCATTAGAATCTGATCTTTAAGCACTTCATTATTAGTTACTGTCAGCGTTTAAGTATCTTTTAAAGTACGTTCTTGCGCCTGTGTCGCAAGCCAGGTAAAAACATCGCCTTTAATATTAAGCGATTTATGGTTGATGTAACTTTCTGCCCATTTCCCAGCAGATAGCCCATTTAGGATGGTGCTAACGCCCGAATAAGTTTGTCCATCCTGACGATCGTACAACGAAAAATGTTCCAGCAAATTCTGTCGGTTGATGTCATTTCTTACCTGTTTTAATACCCAGTTATTGAGCTCCTGGGGATTGTTAAACTCGACAAAGCTCTCATCATCAGTCGGTTTATATAAAATAATCTTACCGTCGAAGCCATGAATCAAAATAATATCTGTTGCGTGATATCCGTTGATTGAAAAGCTTGATATTTTCATTCCATTTCTTTTAGAGATTTTCTTCTCTAATTCACCCACAGTGATAAAGGGTAACTTGCTAATATCCCCTAACGCAGCGATCATCACTGAATATTCACCAAACTCGGATAAACTACTCGATTTATCCGCCATAAGACCAATAAACTTACCTTTAGCCATCGTCCTATAGCTACTGCTATTTAGCAGCCAAAAAGAATTTAATTCTTTTAAGAATTTTTTGCTGAAATCACTCTTGATAACAATGTCTAGAAAGTCCTTAGGCAAGATTTTCACTTCATTACTGGCACCAAAATAATTAGATGTAGCACCCTGAGTATATATCCCAGAGTTGCCACTCAGCTCATCAACATTAAGCCTGTCTTCCGCACCAAAGTTATTTAACAACATCTGAGTCAACGTCGTCGATTCTTTAGGATAATTATTATGCTCCCATCCGGTGTAACTCTGGTCTGATCCCACAGCGTATTCAAATCGGTTAAACCAAGTTTTATCAGGATCGATACTCAACGAATGATATTTCGGATTTTTCGAGAGAGCAGTCTTAATATATTTTGAGGCAACTTCATGCAACTTTGGATAGTTTTCTTTTATTTTATTAATAACATCAAGATAAGCTTTTCGATTGCTGACGAATGATAATTTTTGTGCGGCGTTCCATAGTGTTACCGTTTGAGGAGGTTCACCGGGCTGGCTGAGAGTCGTCATTTCATCATCCGGGTCAAGCTGAATGTCCGGATGAGCATTTACCGCACGCCATAATGAGAGTGTTTGAATCGCCGAATTGAGAGTATTGTCGATTTCACGACCCCATTTTTGCCCGTGCTCCAAGGCCTGCCTAAGAAAATCGCTATATTTTGAGGTTGAGGGAGTTAAGACAGTTGAGAGAATTGAAGTTGAAATATTTAGCAACTGAGCAGCAGCAAGGATTGCCGCAGCTTTGCCTGTAAGAACCAGGTTGAGGTCAGGCTCAGGGGGGAGTAAACCATGACCGGGAGTAATACGCTCGCATTCATTAGCCAGCCGTAATTCATTAGCCATCAGTAATTCATCTTCAAAGCTAATAAATATTTTATGTGAAGTGATCTTCTTTTCGCTATTCGAAATATTATTTTTCGGAAAATTTAAGAGGTTAATACTTTTCTTTTTCGTTTCAATAATGACTCTATCATTTCCCTTTGATAGCTCTACTATTAACATATAAAATCCCTATTTATGTTGAATTGAATACTATAAAATTAAATATAATTAAACCAGAAAGATTACTTTCGGGCTTAATAGAATAATATTTTTTATAATATACTCAATAAAATAGAGATAACACCAATGATTATAAAATGAGCGATTTAAGCTTATATTTATGAACTTAAGCGTTGCTCAAGAAAATCTAAAAATGCCTTATTAACTTCACTGCGCTGGCGATGCTGTGGATAAACCGCGCTCAACGTTAATGGCTCAGGATTAAAGTCCTCCAGGACCGTCACCAATAGTCCTTTTTTCAGCGCCGACTCAATAATAAATTCTGGCAATAGCACTAATCCAAGGCCTGCTACGGCTGCATCTTTCAATATTTCGCCATTATTACTGACGATAGGGCCATGCACGTCTAACAGTTTGCGTTTGCCATCTTGCATCAGTTCCCAGCCGTTTTGCCCCTCACGACCATAGCGCAGGCACGCGTGCTGCAACAGATCGTCGGGAACCACCGGCGTACCCGCGCGCTGAAGGTAATCGGGGCTACAGCAAATCACCCGGTTTAATACGCTTAAGCGACGGGCAATTAGCGTGGAATCCGCGAGTACACCAATCCTGATCGCGATATCAAAACCCTCACCAATCATATCGACGTAGCGGTCGCCCAGCTCCACCTGAAACTGCACCGAGGGATGTTTTCGCAAGAATTCGGCAATCAGCGGGGAAAGATAACTCATGCCAAATGACATCGGAATGCTGATACGAAACGAGCCTTGCAGCTCCAGACGGCGTTCTGAAACCGCCTGCTCGGCTTCCTGAATATCATCCAAAATTTTCTGTGCATGTTGTGAAAAAACCTGCCCAGATTCTGTAACCGACAGCTTACGCGTATTACGAATCAACAGTCGCACGCCGAGAGAAGCCTCGAGTGCCGCCATTCGCCGACTCACATACTGCTTCGACAACAACAGCTGTTCCGCCGCCGCCGTGAAATTGCCGGCCTTTATTACGGTAATAAAAATGCGAAGATCTTCAATCTGCATGCTGTGAGTCTCAAGGTTATTAGTGCCGATGGGTGCTGATTGATAAGTGCCCATTATCGTCAACCAAAAAGTGACAGTGTTTGTCATTCAGGCCATCTGGTGCACAAATCAGTTTACGTTTAATCTCTTTCTATCGGAAGGGCAAACGTCTTTCCCCTCTTATTAACTCAGTAACCCTGGAGCACATCATGATCGAGCAAAGACTGTCTGAACAACGCGGCTTAGGTGACCACGGCTGGCTTCACTCTCGTCATACTTTCTCTTTTGCGAGCTATTTTGATCCAAAACAGGTCGGCTTTTCAGACCTGCTGGTGATCAATGACGACAACGTTGCGGCATCTCGTGGCTTTGGCGCGCACCCTCACAGCAATATGGAAATCATCTCCTACGTGCTGCAAGGCGAATTAGCGCATAAAGATTCGATGGGAACCGGCTCTGTGATTGTCCCGGGTGACGTGCAGCTGATGAGCGCGGGCTCTGGCGTGACGCACAGTGAGTTTAATAACTCTAAAACTGACGGCGTACATTTCCTGCAAATCTGGATTGTGCCCGCAGAAAATGGCACCGAGCCTGGTTATCAGCAGGTATCCGTAGACGAAAGTGAGAAACGCGGCAATTTGCGCCTCATCGTTTCACCTAAGGGTGACAACAACTCGCTGCGCGTTCGTCAGGATATCAAGATTTATTCTGGGCTTTTCGATGGCGCCGAGCAGCAAACTTTTGCCCTTGATGCAGACCGCTATGCCTATATTCACGTGGCGCGCGGTGGCATTACCATCAACGGCATCAAGTTTAACGAAGGCGATGGTGCAAGGGTTCGCAATGAATCTTCCCTGACTTTCACCGACGGTTCTCAGGCAGAAGTCTTGCTGTTTGACCTGCGTCCGGTAGAAGTGAACCATCCGCAGCGTTAAGCCTTAACTTTTGGCCTTAACTTTTGGCCTTAACTTCTGCATTAAAAGTGAACATTATCAGGCCGGGGATCTTATCTCCGGCTTTTTTTATTATATTTACACTCATGGCTTATTATTAAAGTTATGAGATTGTGAATATTGATTTAAATTATGGTTAATATTCTTGTTATTTATTTATCAGATACAAAGATCATTATCCAAACTTAAAAATCATTAACCCGACTCGAAGAGCAGCATTTTTTATCGGCTATAAATCGTCACAAAGGAGTATTATTTATTTAATGATTTTAAATAAAGTCTCTTAGCCCACTTCATACGCTGATAATTCTCATGACCTTTGATATGCACGCTCCGCTTCAGCCCGTTTTCGATGGTCATAATGACCTTTTGCTGCGTCTCTGGCTTAACGACTTGCCAGATCCCGTGGCTCAATTTTTAGAGGGCAAAGCAGACGGCAAACCAGAGGGTCACCTGGACCTGCCTCGCATTAAAACAGGCGGTTTTGCCGGAGGTCTGTTCGCGGTATTTATTCCCCCTGCCTCTTATATGCCGAAACTCAAGCCTGATGCGCCGCCGCAACCGCACGATCCGCTGGCGATTACTCATCAGCAAATCAGTCTGTTGCAGCGTATTGAGAGCCAGTCGGCGGGGCGGGCAAAAATTTGTCGCACCGCGAGTGAGATTGAAAGTTGTATAGAACACGGCGTGCTGGCGATGGTGCTGCATATTGAAGGCGCAGAGGCGATTGATGTTTCGCTGAGTAATCTGGATGAGTTTTATCAGGCAGGATTACGCAGTATCGGGCCGCTTTGGAACCTGCCGAATCAGTTTGGCGTAGGAGTGACCGGTAATTTTCCGGGTTCTCCTGACAGCGGCGATGGCCTGACTTTGGCCGGTTTGAGCCTGCTTCGTGCCTGCAATCTTAAAAAGATCCTGATTGATGTCTCGCACATGAATGAAAAATCTTTTTGGCAGACTGCGCGATTTAGCGATGCGCCAATAGTTGCGACACATTCTAACGCTCACGCACTCTGTGCTCAGCCGCGTAATTTGACCGATAAACAGCTGGCAGCCATTGCTGAAAGTAACGGCTTCGTTGGCGTTAATTTTGGCAACGCTTTTCTGCGCGCCGACGGCAAGCGCGATGCAGATACACCGCTGGAAACCGTGATTCAACATATTGACTATCTTCTTGAAAAGCTGGGAGAAGACCGCGTTGGGCTGGGTTCAGACTTCGACGGTATCAGCGTACCGGAAGCATTAGGCGATGTTACAGGCCTGCCATTGCTGTTACAGGCAATGAAACAAGCCGGTTACAATAAGGAACTTATTGAGAAACTCGCCTGTCGAAACTGGTTAAGAGTATTAAAACAAACTTGGGGTTCTTAACCTCAAAACCGGCTTATCGCGCTTTTTTAAGCCATTCCCCTAGTGTTTATGTGGTTGATATCACTTTCGCTTAGGAGGAACATCTGCGGCGCCAAATTTTCAATATTTGACAACGAGCACTTCGTCTGCCGAAATTAATCACGGTAGGTGAATTTTTCAACCAGCAACACCACGAGGAGTCAACCATGACCACATGGACCAAACCTAAATTTGTAGATCTGCGCCTGGGCTTAGAAGTTACTTTGTACATCTCTAACCGCTAATCCCTCATGCCCGTGGTTCGCTGCGGGCATTTTTCCTTTTTTCACTTCTGGTCTACACATGCTAATTAACGTTCTTGGTTCCGCTGCGGGCGGTGGCTTCCCACAGTGGAACTGCAACTGTAACAACTGTCAGGGCGTGCGCAACGGCACCATGAAAACCTCCGCACGAACGCAATCTTCCATTGCTATCAGTGATGACGGAATTGATTGGGTGCTGTGTAACGCTTCGCCAGACGTTTGCCATCAAATTGCCGCCACGCCTGACCTGATTAAACACGGTGTGCTGCGCGGTACTGCCATTGGCTCCATTATTCTTACGGATAGCCAGATTGATCACAGCGCAGGCTTGCTCAATTTGCGCGAAGGCTGTCCGCATCAGGTCTGGTGTACTCCCGAAGTGCATCAGGATCTGACCACCGGTTTTCCGGTATTTACCATGCTTTCCCATTGGAATGGCGGACTGGTTCATCACGCGATTGACCCGGATGAAGCCTTTTCCACCGCCGTTTGCCCGGCACTAAAATTCACGGCCATTCCATTATTAAGCAACGCGCCGCCGTATTCAGAGTATCGCGGCAAACCGCTGCCGGGCCACAATATCGCGCTATTTATTGAAGATACCCGCACCGGTAAGACGCTCATGTATGCGCCAGGTCTGGGTGAGCCGGATGATGCACTGATGGGCTGGCTCAAAAAAGCTGACTGTCTGCTGATTGACGGCACGCTGTGGCGCGATAACGAACTGGCGAATACGGGCGTCGGACGCAATACCGGTAAAGATATGGGGCATCTGGCTTTGGCCGAGAAGCAAGGGCTGATGGAGCTGCTTTCTTCGCTGCCAGCCGAGCGTAAGATCCTCATTCATATCAATAATACCAACCCAATTCTCGATGAATCCTCTGCTGAAAGGCAGGCTCTTAACGAGCAAGGCATTGAAGTGAGTTGGGACGGCATGCGCATTGAACTTTAGGTAACGTAGATGAACTCATTTAATTCCACGGCGGCTTTGATGACGCCACAAGAGTTTGAACAGGCCCTGCGCGCCAAGGGTGCGTACTACCATATTCACCATCCTTATCATATTGCGATGCATAACGGCCAGGCAACGCGCGAGCAGATTCAAGGTTGGGTAGCAAACCGCTTCTATTATCAGACCAGCATCCCGATGAAAGACGCGGCGATTATGGCCAACTGCCCTGACGCTCAGACGCGCCGTAAGTGGGTGCAGCGAATTCTTGACCACGATGGTCAAGGTGATAACGAAGGCGGTATCGAAGCCTGGTTACAGCTGGGCGAGGCTGTGGGTCTTGACCGTGAGGTATTGCTGTCTGAAGAGATGGTGCTTCCCGGCGTGCGTTTCGCCGTTGATGCCTATGTTAACTTTGCCCGTCGTGCCGTGTGGCAGGAAGCGGCCTGTAGCTCGCTGACCGAGCTGTTTGCGCCGCAGATCCACCAGTCGCGCCTCGACAGCTGGCCGAACCATTACACCTGGATCCAGCCAGAGGGTTATCACTACTTCCGCAGCCGTCTGAGCCAGGCAAATCGCGACGTCGAGCACGGGTTGGCGTTGGCGCTGGAGTACTGTAATACTGTTGAGAAGCAGCAGCGCATGCTGGAAATTTTGCAGTTTAAACTGGATATTCTGTGGACCATGCTCGACTCAATGACCATGGCCTATGAGCTTAACCGCGCGCCTTACCATAGCGTAACGCAGCAGCCGGTGTGGCATAGAGGGAAACTTCTGTGATCGAAATTAATGTCAGTCACGTACCAATGTTCCGTCGCGGTTTCCGTTTGCAATGGGAGCCGACTCAGAACAGCCACGTGATCCTTTACCCTGAAGGTATGGCAACACTCAACGAAAGCGCAGCGATGATTTTAGAAAATGTCGACGGTAAACGTCTGCTGTCTGAAATCATTGATGGGCTGAATCAACGCTTTCCAGAAGCGGGCGGCGTTGATGACGACGTAAAAGAGTTTTTTGCCCAAGCCTACGAACAAAAGTGGATAATTTTCCGTGAACCTGCCTAAACCTCAAGTCAAACCGCCGCTCTGGTTGCTGGCGGAGCTGACTTACCGTTGTCCGTTGCAGTGTCCCTACTGCTCGAACCCGCTTGATTTTGCCAAGCAGGAACAAGAGCTTACCACCGAACAATGGATTACGGTGTTTGAACAGGCCCGTGAAATGGGCGCTGTACAGATAGGTTTCTCTGGCGGTGAACCGCTGGTGCGCAAGGATTTGCCTGAGCTTATCAAGGCGGCACGCGATCTCGGTTTTTATACCAACCTCATCACCTCGGGTATTGGTTTGACCGAGAAGAAAATTGACGCCTTTGCAGAAGCGGGTCTGGACCATATTCAGATAAGCTTCCAGGCGAGTGACGAAACGCTAAACGCCGCGCTTGCCGGGTCTGCCAAGGCTTTCCAGCAAAAACTGGACATGGCGAAAGCGGTGAAAGCCCACGGTTATCCGATGGTGCTTAACTTCGTGCTTCATCGTCATAACATTCACCAGATAGATAAGATAATCGAGCTAAGCATCGAGCTTGAAGCCGACGACGTCGAACTGGCAACCTGTCAGTTCTATGGCTGGGCACAGCTAAACCGCGAAGGCCTGTTACCGACTCGCGAACAAATTGCCAAAGCCGAAGAAGTGGTCGCCGAATACCGCGTCAAGATGGCCGATAAAGGCAATCTGGCTAACCTGCTATTTGTAACGCCAGACTATTACGAAGAGCGTCCGAAAGGCTGCATGGGCGGCTGGGGCTCGATTTTCCTCAGCGTAACGCCGGAAGGCATGGCCCTGCCTTGCCACAGCGCGCGTCAGTTGCCGGTGAAATTCCCGTCGGTGCTGGAGCATTCGTTGCAGGACATCTGGTATAACTCGTTTGGTTTCAACAAATATCGCGGTTTTGACTGGATGCCAGAGCCTTGCCGGTCCTGCTCAGAGAAAGAAAAAGACTTTGGCGGCTGTCGCTGTCAGGCCTTTATGCTAACGGGAAATGCCGACAACGCTGACCCGGTATGTTCTAAATCAGAGCATCACGGCATTATTCTCGAGGCGCGCGAACAGGCTAATTGCACCAATATTCAGGTCAATCAGTTGCAGTTCCGCAACCGCAAAAACTCCCAGCAACTGATCTTTAAAACGCCAGTAGCATGATGCAACAACGGCTGAC
The DNA here is from genome assembly GCA_963747655.1 of uncultured Gammaproteobacteria bacterium. GTDB lineage: Bacteria > Pseudomonadota > Gammaproteobacteria > Enterobacterales > Enterobacteriaceae > Rouxiella. Next base: position 164,361 of record CAVVFS010000005.1, read on the forward strand.
GCTGGCTAATGGCCTGCGGGTTAATCTGAGCCACGATCCGCAGGCGTCGCGATCGGCCGTGCTGTTTCATCTCTCGGCGGGCAGTCATCACGAACCGCAGCAGTGGCCGGGGTTGGCGCACCTGTTCGAGCACGTAGTTTTTGCCGGCAGTCGGCATTATCAGGGTGAACAACGCCTGATGAGCTGGGCGCAGGCCGAAGGTGCGCGGCTGAATGCCACCACTCTGCCCACTTCCACTGCCTGGTTTTTTGATATCAGCGCCGCCAAGCTGAACGAAGGTTTTGCCAGACTGGCTGATATGCTGGCCTTTCCGCTGCTTTCGCTGGACGCCATTCGGCAAGAAACGGCGGTGATCGACGCCGAATATCGCATGCTCAGCGCCGATGCCGACAGTTTGTGTGAGGCCGCGCTGGCCGTTGCGTTGAAATCGCCTAAAGCTTTGGCCGATTTTCATGTCGGTAACCTTGACTCTTTTGGCGAAGATTTACCGGCGTTACAGCAGGCTCTGTGCGAATATCATCAACGATTTTTTCACGCCGATAATCTGACGCTGTGGCTTTCTGGCCCGCAGTCTTTCAAAGAGCTGGCCGCATTGGCCGAGCAATATGGCAAAATTTTTCCGCAGTCGGAGAATGCTCCACCGCCGAGCGTTGACGCGCTCGAGCTGCAACAAAATCGCGCCTTTTCCTTAAAGCAAAGCGGTCATTCGCGTCTGCACTTAAGCTTTAAACTAAAGAATTTTGTTTTAAAAAATCCCTCCCGGCAGTCCCTGAGCCTGCTGCGCCAGGTTTTCAGCGACGAGGCAGAAAAGAGTTTACTGGCTGGCTTACGCTCGCGGGGATTATGCGACAGTTTGAACCTTTTGGTGCCGTACAGCAGTGAAAAAGGTGCGATCGTCACCTTTGAGTTTATGCTTAACAGTGGTGAAAAATCCTCTGCGGCAGCCACTGAAAAGTTGTTTTTTAATTGGCTGCGGGCGCTATCGCACCTTAGCTCGATTGAAACGAGCACGTCACAAACCGGCTCGTTAAAAATAAACCACTATGCCAGCCTTGCCCGCAAAGCTTTCGCCCGTTTATCTCCTGTCGATAAGCTGCGCGCCGAAGCCTTTGGATTTCCGTATATCACAGAGCAAAGTAGTGCCTTGCTGCAAAGCTGGAACGCCCTGTTAACTCAGCTGAATATCGATAATCTGACGCGCCTGTGGATCTCACCCAGCGTTAATGCCGAGCTGATTAATGTGCAAGGTTTCGAGCTGCCAATCGCCCCTTTTGAATGGGTAGCGGATAGCCATACCAAGCCGCCAGAGCTGGATTTTTACCCTCTTGAGAAGCAGGTAATTTCAATAAATCTGCCGATGCAAAAGGTAAATCTGCCGCATCAATCTCAGGGTCTTAATGAGGGCGTATTAATCCTCAGCCCAATGTTGGGGCATCCACTCGCGCTGCGTTGGGTGCACATTCTGCAAGCCAGCCTGCGCGTGATTATCGGGCACTGCGCCCATCTTGGCGGAACGATTTCCTTTGAAAATATTCAAGGTCAGTGGCTGTTACAACTCAGCGGCAGCTCGCCGGTATTACTAAGCACGCTCGATGCGTGGGTAACCTGCCTGAATACGCTGCCTGAGGCATTGATTGCACAGGGCGAGAGGCACTATCAGCAGGCGCAACAGACGCTGCAAACGAATATCGCCATTCGTTGCCTGCTCAACCAGCTGCCACGGCTGTTGAGCGGGGAGCTATTCGCTGATACTACGTTCGTTAAAAATACATTTAAAGGCAAGTCGCCTTCCCTGCCACGTCAGCCCTGGCAGGCGGGGCTTTATGGCGGCGATGAAACTCTGCAAGATAGCGTATCCAGGCTGTTAAGCGCTTTTCCCGGCGAGATAAATACGCTTAAACCTCCCGCGATGCCTTGTCATCCCGCTGCTGCAACCTACACTTTTCCGACCACCAGCAATGACTCGGCGGTATTGCTGTTTTGCCCGTTGGCTGAGCACACGGCGGCTTGCCACGCAGCATGGCAAATTTTGGCTTCGCTGTTCGAGCCACGTTTTTTCCAGCGTTTACGGGTCGAGCAGAATATTGGCTACGTGGTCACGTGTCGTTTTATGCCGTCAGCCGGGGAATATGGACTGTTGTTTGCCGTGCAATCGCCCAGCCATTCCGTTGAGAAAATTATTAGCGAGATGAAGCTGTTTATCGGCGATATGGCAGAGATTATTCGCAATCTCCCTCAAACGCTGTTCGACGAAAAATGTGCTGACTTACGAAAAAGTCTCAAGATTACCAATCCCGACCCTATCGAGCAGGCCCGAGAACTCTGGCTGAGCCATCATGCCTACGCGCCTCCTGTCGCCGAGGCAATATCAAGCCTTACACTCCAACAACTGCTGCATGCCTGCCACCAACTGGCGCAGAATGAAAGCCGTTGGTGGCTGCTAACGAATTAAGGTACGCAATACCTAAAGCTGCCGTAATCAAACCAGGCATTAATTAATTACTCTCTTTTTATTAAATCATTAACTCCAAACGTTCAATAAAACTGACCAAAGAAGTCAAAAGTTTGCGGTTGTTTAATAACCAATTTGCGGTGAGGATGTAATCTTTGACTCATCAACGACTCAGAGTGTTGGAGCATAACGTGGGATTACTGAGTAATTTCTTCGCGAAGTTGTTGGGAACTGATACCAAATCGACGCCCCTACTAAAAGAGGAACCAAAGATGACTAAAGTTTTAGTACTTTATCATTCAATGTATGGTCACATTGAAACCATGGCGCAGAACGTTGCAGAGGGTGCAAAAAGCGTGGCTGGCGTTGAAGTAACGCTGAAACGTGTACCGGAAGTGATGGATGCGGAATCCTTTGCGGCAGCTGGCGGTAAGAGCGATCAGGCAGCACCCATCGCCGACCCGTTGGAGCTGGGTGATTACGACGCCATTATTGTCGGCACTCCAACCCGCTTCGGTAATATGTCTGGGCAAATGCGTAACTTCCTCGACAGAACCGGCGGCCTGTGGGCCAAAGGCGCATTAGTCGGCAAAGTTGCCAGCGTATTTACTTCTACAGGCACCGGCGGCGGTCAGGAAATGACCATTACCTCAACCTGGACCACGCTGGCGCATCACGGCATGATTATCGTGCCAATCGGCTACAGCTCACCGGAATTATTCGATATTTCTCAAGTTGGCGGCGGTACCCCTTATGGTGCCTCGACCATTGCCGGCGGTGACGGTTCTCGTCAACCAGACCCTCGCGAACTCACCATTGCCCGCCATCAGGGTCAATACGTGGCGCAAATTGCGGCCAAGCTTAAAGGCTAAAACGCTGTATTTTAAGGTCTGTGTGATCAGGCCTTATGCTCAGGTGAGGCAGTGGTTTCGCCTGAGCAGTAATACCCCTCGCTAAAATCTTTTTCACATCACGATCCTCTATAACATTCATCAATAACTATCCTTTATAGCTTTCCTCCATAACGACTCCCCATTACCACCCTGTTAAATTTTATTAAATACGCCATTTATCCGTTAAATCCGATTAACTCTCCTGCAGTGCCAATTACCAGACTTGTCAGGATGATCTCCCCTATAAATATAAATACACTGTTTATAATTCCCCTCTCGTTAAAAATTAGAGAAAGATTAATGAATGAATAAAAATAAACCCATTAATACTCAAGCTAAAAAAAACACAGTCTTAGCGGATAAAAATCCTTTTAAAATAAGACTATTGATATTTATTCTACCAGTATTATTTCTAACCGGTTCTGATGAAAATATATTTTGTGAATCGACAGCAGTCGATGCGAATAATAATCATCCGATAGCCTGTATAACCAAAGCGGATTTTGACATCCTCGCGGTTGATATGCCCAATATCCAAACAGTTACGCCGCTATATAAAAAAGCTCGTCTTACACCGGTGAAATCTATTTCACTGACGTAAATCGCCGTTAGTTAGAGGGAAACGTGTTTGGACATCGGCAAACTTCAGATTGATTTACTACAGATCGACATACCACAGGCAGCAACAAAAAAGAGGTTGACGTATCCCCGCCAGAATTCGATGCTTTAAGACTCTTGCAGCATTTCTTCATTCCAGAACTTCTTCACTAAGAATTTCTTCGGGGATAAATTATGTCGTTAACCTCCCTCACGCATCTCGGCGAACTGTCGGCCGATGAGTGGGATGCGTTGGTCCCTGCCGGACAGCCCTTCCTGCGCCATGCTTTTCTAACATCTCTGGAAGACAGCGGATCGCTGGGGCCACAATCTGGCTGGAAAGGCCAGCATTTGCTTTGGCAAGAGAAGGGGAAAACCCTGGCAGCCATTGCGGGTTATCGCAAAACCAATTCATCCGGTGAATACGTTTTTGACCATGGCTGGGCAGATGCCTGCTATCGCGCGCGCATTCCGTATTATCCGAAATGGCTTGGCGCAGCGCCGTTTAGCCCAGTTGGGGGTAGAAGGCTGCTCGGCACACCCGAAGCGGCGCAACAGTTATTAGAGGCAATCCCCCTTTTTCTTGAGCAGCACGACCTTTCCAGCGCGCACATCAATTTTACTGATCTACGTGATAATCAGCTGATCGGCGATGAGTCAGAATGGCTGCATCGGCTGGGCTGTCAGTATCACTGGCACAATCGCGGTTATCGCGATTTTCAGGATTTTCTCGACACCCTGACCTCGCGCAAACGCAAACAGATGCGCAAAGAGCGCGAGCAGGTTGTGGCACAGGGCATTGAATTTCAATGGCTAGAAGCGGCGCAGATCACTGAATTGCAGTGGGATTTTATCTACGCCTGCTATGCCAATACTTACTATGTTCGCGGCCGTGACCCTTATCTCACACGTGATTTCTTCAGCCTGCTGGCCGAACGCATGCCGGAAGTGATTCAGGTAGTGATGGCCGAGCAGCAGGGAAAACCGGTCGCCATGGCACTAAGCCTGGTCAGTGGCGATACCTTTTATGGTCGCTACTGGGGCTGTCTGGCCGAGTTTGACCGGCTGCATTTTGAGACCTGTTTCTATCAGGGCATGGATTACGCGATCGCCAAAGGACTGGCGCGTTTTGACGCCGGAGCGCAGGGAGAACATAAATTGATTCGCGGATTTGAGCCGGTGCTGACTCACTCCTGGCACTATTTATGCCATCCGGGACTGCGCAGCGCAGTAGAAGAATATCTGATTCAGGAGCGGGAAGGCGTGCGCGCCTGGGCTATCGAAGCCCGCGACGCGCTGCCTTATCGTCAGCAACAACCCTGACTTTCTTATTTAATGGCGAGTTTAATGGCTGGCTCAGTGCATTCCCACAAAACCACCGGTCTGATGCTGCCACAGTCGGGCATACAGGCCGTTTTGTGCCAGCAACTCACCGTGGCTGCCAATTTCGACAATTTTCCCCTGATCCAGCACCACCAGACGATCCATCTTGGCAATAGTCGACAGGCGGTGAGCAATCGCGATCACCGTTTTATGGGTCATCAGCGTTTCCAGACTCTCCTGAATCGCGGCTTCAACCTCAGAATCCAGCGCTGAGGTGGCTTCGTCCATAATCAGAATCGGCGCGTTTTTCAGTAAAACGCGAGCGATAGCAATACGCTGACGCTGACCGCCCGAGAGTTTTACCCCACGCTCGCCGACGTGCGCATCCAGCCCCAATCGGCCCTGCGCGTCAGAAAGCAGCGGAATAAATTCGTCGGCGCGCGCCTGAAGAATCGCGTTGTTTAGCTCCTCTTCACTGGCATGAGGGCGACCATACAAGAGGTTATCGCGAATCGAACGATGCAGCAGCGAGGTGTCTTGAGTAATCATGCCAATCTGTGCGCGCAAACTGTCTTGCGTAACATGCGAAATATCCTGACCATCAATTAGAATTCGGCCACCGTCGAGGTCATAAAGCCTCAGCAGCAGGTTTACCAGGGTCGATTTACCCGCACCCGATGGCCCAATCAGACCAATTTTCTCACCGGGACGAATGGTCAAATCGAAGCCGTTAATCACGCTGCGGCTTTTACCGTAATTAAAATTAATATGGTCGAAGCGAATCTCGCCGTGATTGACCTTAAGACGCGGCGCCTGCGGCTGGTCGGTCACGGAAATCGGCTGAGCGATAGTTTGCAGGCCATCCTGCACCATACCAATATTCTCGAAAATACCGTTGACCACCCACATGATCCAGCCCGACATATTGACGATACGAATCACCAGACCGGTCGCCAGCGCAATAGCCCCAACGCTTATCAGTGACTGAGTCCAAAGCCACAATGCCAGACCGGTGGTGCCGACAATTAACAGGCCATTCAGGGTGGTGATCGTCACATCCATGCCCGTCACCAAACGGCTCGCCAGCTGAGTTTTTTCAGTCTGCTCGGTAATAGCCTCACGGGCATATTCTTGCTCGAGAGAGGTATGGGCAAACAGCTTGAGGGTGGTGATATTGGTATAACCATCCACGATAGTGCCCATCAGCTTTGAGCGCGCTTCCGATGACACCACTGAGCGAGCTTTCACGCGCGGCACGAAATACCACAGTGACGCAGCGTAAAGCACAATCCAGGCGATAAGCGGGATCATCAGATGCCAGTCAGCTTCGGCAAACAGCACTAGCGCGCTGACGGCATAAATCACCACGTGCCAGATAGCATCCACCGCCTGCACCGACGAATCACGCAATGAGTTGCCGGTTTGCATGATGCGCTGAGCAATACGGCCGGCGAAATCATTCTGGAAGAAGTTCAGGCTTTGGCGCAGCACGTATTTATGATTTTGCCAGCGGATCATGCTGGTCATCGCGGGGCTAATGGTTTGATGAATCAGCAAATCGTGCAGGCCGATAAAAATGGGCCGCATGATCAGCGCCACTATCGCCATCCACAATAACTCACCGGCGTGCGCGCTAAAGAAACTGGCGGCCGGGGTATTGCGGGTCAGATCGATAAGCGTTGAGAGATAGCTAAACAGCGACACCTCAATCAACGAACCTATCAAGCCCACGATCAGCAAGGCCAGAAAGCTTGGCCACACCTGGCGCAGATAGTAAAAGTAGAAAGGCCAAACTTTATCAGGTGCTTCCGCACCCGGCGGCTCTTTAAACACATCGATAAATCGTTCAAAACGCCGGAACAACATAAACGCCCCTCATAGTAAAATACAAAGCTTAGTGCATTTTGACCGATGTTTGAGGGGGAATATTTTTATCAGGACTTTCTTAGCGGGCTGTCTTTCATAAACAACGCTAACAGGAAAGCCAGCGCCATCAGGCAGGCAGCAATCTGATAAACGTTATGAATCGCGCCACCAAACGCCTCGAGATAAGTGTGGCGAACCGCATCGGGCAACTGATGAATACTTTCAGCACTCAGCGCGCGCGGCACGGGCGTGTCCTGCGAGAGAGTCGCCAGCAAACGGGTTTGCAATGAATGAGTGAAAATAGCGCCGAATATTGCCACACCGATTGAACTGCCGATGGAGCGGAACAGCGTAGCGCTTGAGGTCGCAACGCCAATTTGCGGCAGCGCGACACTATTTTGCGCGGCCAATACCAGCACCTGCATCACCATGCCAAGCCCGGCACCGAGTAGCCCAATGTAGCCATAAAGAGTATATAACGAGGTATTATTGTTGAGCGTCAGGCCTAACAGCAGCATCGCTATCATCGCCAAAAAGGTTCCGGCGATAGGGAACAGGCGATATTTGCCAATCTTGCTGATAATGCGACCGCTGGCAATGGAAGTCAGTAACAGGCAGCCCATCAGCGGCAGCAGCTGCATACCGGCTTCGGAAGGCGTGGATCCTTTAACCACCTGTAAATAAAGCGGTAAAAAGGTCATCGAACCCAGCAGCGACATGCCAATAATCAAGGCAATCAGGCAGCTCAGAACAAATGTCCGCTGGCGAAATAATCCCAGAGGAATGATCGGTTCAATCGCCCGCCGCTCTTCGTAAATAAAGCCTGCCAGAGAGACCAGACCAAAGGCCAGAATGCACCACAGCTGGCCGGAATTCCAGGGCATCACCGTGCCGCCTTCACTGGTAAAAAGAATAATACCGGTCAGCGCGGCCGCCAGATAAATAGCGCCGAGATAGTCAATTTTACGACGAATTTTTGCGACATGCGGCTGAAAAACAACGCCGATAACCAGCAAGGCAAAGATGCCCAATGGCAAGTTAATGTAGAAGATCCAGCGCCAGGAAAAATTCTGCACCAGAAAACCGCCAATCAGCGGGCCTATCACCGTCGATATTCCGAATACGCCGCCGAAAAGCCCCTGATAGCGCCCACGGTCGGCTGGAGGGATAACATCGCCAACCGCTGCCATGCTAATCACCATCAATCCGCCGCCGCCAAGCCCCTGCAAGGCACGCATCAGGATAAGCTCAGTCATGTTTTGCGCCAAACCACACAGCGCAGAGCCAATCAGAAAAAGTAAAATCGATATTTGCAGCACCCGTTTGCGACCAAAAAGATCGCCAAATTTGCCATATAAAGGCACTACAACAGTGGACGACAACATATACGCCGTGACCACCCAGGAAAGCTTTTCAAGGCCGCCCAGTTCACCTACGATAGTGGGCAGCGCGGTTGAAACAATCGTCTGGTCCAGCGCCGCCAGCAGCATGACCAGCAACAACGCCGAAAATAGCAAACGTATTGACGGAGCCTGGGTTTTTGCCTGATCAATTTCTGTATTGCGCGAAATATTTGGGGTTGTCATAGAGACTTAACTGGCCTTGAAATTAATTAACAAGGTAATTAATATAAAAGCTACGCTCACCCTGGGTCAATGGGTATGATGAAGACATGGAAATTAAAAAAACTGAAAAACCCTCTTCTTTAAAGGGTCAATCTGCTGATAATTCAAAGAGATCAGCACGTCGCCCCGGTCGTCCTACCGGTGTAGCAAAAGGTGCGGAACGTCGTCAGCTGCTGCTCGAAACCGCATTGGCAATGTTTGCCCGCCAGGGGATTGCCGACACACCATTGACTGCCATTGCGCGCGAGGCGGGCGTAACGCCAGCCATGCTGCACTACTATTTCAACACCCGCGAGCAGCTGCTGGATGTATTGATTGAAGAACGTTTCTTGCCGATCCGTTCTTCATTTATCAACCTGTTTCAGAACTCTGATCAGGAGCCAGTAGCGGCATTAACCCTGCTTGCTAAGCAATTTATTGATATTTCCATCGCGCACGAATGGTTTGCCCCGCTGTGGATACGTGAAATCATCAGCGAAAGTGGGATGTTAAAAGCGCGGATGGACCAGCGCCACGGCAGCGCACAGCGTGATGAGTCGATACGCAATCTGGTGCGCTGGCAAAAGGAAGGCAAGCTGAATGCCGGACTTGATCCAGAACTGATTTTTATCTCGCTGTTTGGCCTGACTTTTTTACCTATCGCTTCCTCACGTATGCCTAAATCTTCAACCGATCGTCATCTTGATTCCGAACAATTGGCCAGGCACGTGGTGGCGCTGTTATTAAACGGTCTGAGCCCTGCGCACGGGTAAAATGTGCGCTCGTCCTCACGGCGTCTCGTGAAGTGTGGTATAAAAAGCGCTCTGCTTGCTGATGATATTAACCACATGAAAAACAATAGTATTTATACTCCAGCACAGCCTGTCACCGCCAAGACAAGGGTGCTAGGCTGGCGTGACTTGTTCTCACTCTGGTTCTCGCTGGGAATGGGTTTGATGGTGCTTCAGGCCGGCGCTATTTTAGCTCCCGGATTAGGAATGGCCGGTTCACTGCTGGCGATTTTCACCGGCACGCTGGTTGGGGTGATCCTGCTGGCGCTGGTCGGCGTTATTGGCGGACAAACCGGCATGTCGTCAATGTCTTCGCTGACGCTAAGCTTGGGTAAAAAGGGGATTGCCCTGCCCGCGCTGTGCAATATTCTGCAACTGATTGGCTGGGGCGCGTTCGAGATAGTCGTGATGCGTGACGCCGCCAGTCTGCTGGCAAAACAGGCGTGGGGCGCGCAGAGCTTCTGGGCCAATCCGACCCTGTGGACCTGGATTTTCGGCTTCGTGGCTACCCTGCTTGCCGTTTGCGGCCCGCTGGCTTTCATCCGCGTCGTGCTGCGCCGCTGGGGAATCTGGCTGCTGATTGCGAGCTGCACGTGGCTAAGCATCCATCTGCTACAACACGCTTCTCTGGGCGCTTTATGGCACAAAGCTGGTGACGGCAGCATGCCATTCGCGATGGCCTGCGATATCGTGGTGTCGATGGCGCTGTCCTGGCTTCCATTAGTGTCTGATTACACTCGCTTTGGTAAATCCACCCGTCAAAACTTCTTCGGCACGGCCTGTGGTTTCTTCCTCGGCAGCGTATGGATGATGGCGCTGGGCGCGGCCTACACGCTGGCGTTTGTCAGTTCGCAGGACAGTAATGCGCTGCTGCTGGCGCTGTCGGGCGTGGCGCTGGGTATTCCGCTGCTGCTGATTCTTATCGACGAACACGAAAATACTTTTGCCGATATCCATTCCGCCGCGCTGTCTACCGGAACCCTGTTGCCGCTGAATATCGGCAAGCTTAGCTGGGCGATTGGCCTGATCTGTACACTGATTGCCTGGGGTATTCCGCTCGACCGTTACGAGAATTTCCTGCTGCTGATTGGTTCAGTATTCGCGCCGCTGTTTGGTGTGGTGCTGATGAGCTACTTTGTGCTGCGCCATCGTGAAGCCGCCGAGCGCAGTCTGGATTGGCGAGCATTGGCCGCGTGGATCCTGGGGATTGCGACCTATCATCTCATCGCGCAATTCTACCCAAATCTGGGCGCGACTATTCCGTCATTACTGGTGGCGGCGCTACTTTGTGGCCTGTTCTCGAAAATCGGGGCGAAAACCGCGAAGTAATTGAGTAAATAAACAAAAAGGCGAGCCATGACCCTGTGTTCAGGAAGTCGTGACTCGCCTTTTTTATAACGTTTTACTCAATTTATAACGTCTTGCTCAATGGCCTATTAAGCCTGGAGTATTCGTCTATTAACGCAGTGCCGAATAATCGGTCGGTGCCAGGAAGTGGTTCTCAATTCTTTCCACAATAGGCTGCACCGCTTCGCTGGCCGCGCGTTTCGCCAGCCATTCTGGATCAGTCTGAAACGCATTCCATTTCTCTTCGCGCTCGGCCAGGCTGTCCCATTGCAGCATATAGGTCAACGCATGGTTGCTTGGCCCAACGACTGTGGTCCAGAAACCGATTTGCTTGATGCCGTATTTGTCGAAAAATTCCAGCGTCGTGTTTCTAAAACGTTCCTGCAATGCCGGTAAACGGCCTGCTGCACAGTGGTAAATACGCATTTCTACAATCATTTTGTTGCTCCAATATCATGGTCGCCCGTTCAGCAAGACGATGCCGCGTAGCGTCGCCTTCCAGCATGTTACCGTATTATAAACAATAGGGTATTTCGGCTCGTGCTGCATATTGGCGTAATAGTGCGATGCATTAAAACTAGCTCCACTTTTCTTCCCCAGCCTTCCTTTTCCTCAGTGTTTATACATATTTTGAAAAAGCTTATGCAGTTGACCGGAATAACCCTAGCCTCTATGTTGGGGACTGGTCTTTTTATGAATAATTCAGTCCCTATGTTTTAACGAGATGACAATAAAAGGAATTAGGTATGAAAATTTTGGTGGTAGGAGCCGGTGCGACAGGCGGTTTCTTCGGCGCACAGCTGGCGAAAGCGGGAAGAGATGTCACCTTTCTGGTGAGAGAAAAACGTGCCGAGGCGCTGAAGAAATCTGGCCTGACTGTGCACGGCACCCACGGCAGCTTCACAATACAGCCCAAATTAGTCCTGGCTTCTGAGCTTCATGAAACCTATGACGCGATTATTTTGTCGGTAAAAGGATTTTCTCTCGAGGACGTACTAGAAGAGTTTGCGCCTGCGGTTGGCGAGCACACACTGATTATTCCGGTGCTTAACGGCATGCGCCATTTGGAAATTATTCAGCAACGTTTCGGAAAAGATCGCGCCCTTGGCGGTTTATGCCGGGTCAACGTGACGCTGGATGACCAGGGCCAGGTTCACCAGATGAATCCGCTGGATGAACTGATTTACGGCGAGGTTAGCGGCGAACAAAGCGATCGCGTCAATAAGCTCGACGCGGTGTTAAAAGATGCCGGTTTTACTGCTCGTTTGTCAGCGCACATCATCAGCGAAATGTGGGAAAAATGGCTGTTCCTGGCAAGCGTCGGCGGCATTGCCTGCCTGATGCGCGGCAATATCGGCCAGGTAGCTCGTGCCGAAGGGGGCATCGCCTTTATTACTGCTTTTGTTAATGAAGTGGTATCGATTGTGGTTGCCGGAGGTTATGTCGAACGCCCAAAAGTCACCACAGGTATTCTTGCAGAACTCACACAGAAAGACTCGGCCCAAACAACATCGATGTATCGCGATATGATCAAAGGACTGCCAGTAGAAGCAGAACAGATCCTCGGCGATCTGGTTGCTATCTCGGCAAACGCAGGCCTCGTTACGCCATTAGTTAATGCCGCAAACACGCTGATGTTGGTATATCAGGAAAGTATTAAGAAATAAGCGCCGGGTTTTAGCTGGGTGCTGAGGTTCTGAGGTTCTGAGGTTCTGAGGTTCTGAGGTTCTGAAATAAAAAATAAAAAAACCGGAAGAAGCTCCGGTTTTATTATTTAGTTCTGAGGAATGAAGGGTCAGCTATTGATAGCCAACCATTAAAACCGATCGGCAATCGCAGATCAGGAGGTAAATTCTTCCTGTTCGGTTTCTTCTTCCTGAACCTGTACCACTGGCTGAGCCGCAGGTTTCGCTGCTGCATTTTCTGTATGTGCACTTTCTGTTTGTGCAACATCCAGATGCAGAATTCGACTGGTGCGATTCATTTCACTTTCTGCCAGCTCAACATTGCCGTTCAGTTTCTGGCCGTAAGATGGGATCATAGTTTTCAGTTTGCTCTGCCATTCCGGCGTAGCCACTTTGTCTTTGAACACTTTTTCCATCAGTTGCAGCATGATTGGCGCGGCAGTTGAAGCACCCGGAGAAGCGCCAAGCAGAGCAGCAATCGAGCCATCCTGTGAGGTCACAACTTCAGTACCCAGACGCAGTACACCGCCCTGTTTGCCGTCTTTCTCAATAATCTGCACGCGCTGACCGGCAACCACTAAACGCCAGTCTTTCTGCTTCGCATCCGGGAAGTATTCTTTTAACGCTTCCAAACGCTGCGCTTCGGTAAGCATTACCTGGCCGATCAGGTATTTAACCAAATCAAAGTTATCCAGGCCTACGCGAACCATCGGGAAGATATTGTGCAAATTAACAGTGCCAAACAGGTCCCAAAGCGATCCATTTTTCAGGAATTTGCTGGAGAAAGTCGCAAATGGCCCGAACAGCAGCACTTTTTTGCCATCCAGCACGCGAGTGTCCAGGTGCGGCACGGACATTGGTGGCGCGCCTACCGAGGCTTTACCGTAAACTTTGGCCTGATGACGTTTTACGATTTCTGGATTGTCGGTAACCAGGAATTCGCCACCTACCGGGAAGCCGCCGTAAAGAGAGGCCTCTGGAATGCCTGATTTTTGCAGCAGCGTTAATGACGCACCGCCCGCGCCGATAAAGATAAAGCGCGTCGTTACTGAAGTCTCGCGACCGCCTTTGGTGCTGGCGAATGTCACAGTCCAGGTCTGATCGGCATTACGTTTAATATTTTTAACTTCCTGGCCCAGATTCAGGCTGAAGTTAGGTGTCTTGCGCAGCGATTCCACCAGCTGATGGGTGATTGCGCCAAAGTTGACGTCGGTTCCGCTATCAATACGCGTAGCCGCTACTTTCTCACCGGCTTTGCGCCCTTCGAGCACCAGTGGGATCCATTTTTCGATTTGCGCGCGATCTTCGGAGAATTCCATACCGCGGAAAAGCGTGCTGGTTTGCAGCGCCGCGTGACGTTTGCGCAGGAATTCAACGTTTTTTTCGCCCCAGACGAAACTCATGTGCGGCACGCTGGTAATAAACGAGCGAGGCTCACCGAGAACGCCTTTCTCTACCTGATAAGACCAGAATTGACGAGAGATCTGGAAGGCTTCGTTGATGTCTATCGCTTTGGAAATATCCACCGAACCATCGGCTTTTTCCGGGGTATAGTTCATTTCAGCTAACGCTGAGTGACCAGTGCCTGCGTTATTCCATCCATTGGAACTTTCGTCAGCCACGCTATCCAGCCGCTCATACATGTTAATCGACCAGTCAGGCTCCAGCTCCTGAAGGTAAGTCCCTAAAGTAGCGCTCATAATGCCGCCACCAATCAGGACAACATCAACGATTTTATTTTCCGCCGCTGCCGCATGTTTAGACAGCGCCATCAGGCCCATGCCTAGAGCACTGGATTGTCGATTTTTCATGGTTAACTTCTCACTTTTTAGCTAAAGCAGGTGAAAAACCCAACGTTCCTTGTGACCAAGGCGGCTTCCTCTCGTAATACGGGGAGTATCAAAAGCGGCCTGCGTTTTTCACACTAACCTAGTGGTTATTTTTAACAAAAAATACCAATCTACGTAACTAACATAACATTATTGTCACTTACGCGATAATAAATTTAATTCTTCAAATATTATGATAATGGCATAGTTATGGAAAAAAATTAACCAGGTATTCGCATAAATCCCTGCCTAAAACAGCATGAAAATCCGCAATAAGTTGAATTGAAAGATGAAATTAAAAATGTAAAAGAAGTGATTAAAATGCGATCAGACGAAAGGATTTAGAAACGAAGTTGGTTAAAAACCGCACAGAATGAATAAACTGCTAGATTTGGAACACTTAAATTCAGTTTAAAACTTTATACCGAAACCCTTAAAGACTGTTATGGGATTTCGGCATTTGGAGACTTAAAGCACTTACGATTTGTTCTGCAAGGAATAAATTGCAGGCATCATTGAATCTTTAACTAAAGTAACGGACCGTACTTTCCATTTACCCGCCTCTTTTTTCATACTAAACATGCCTATATATCGCATAACTTTAGCATAATAAGTCTATGGGAAAGATTGAAGCTGCTTTACTCAGAGCCCCAGTTTCATCAGCCTTCAGTTCATAAATTCTTGAGCTCATAAATCCTTGGGTTCATAAATTAAGTAACCCGCCACGCCACCCGCACCGCCGTCTTTGGGATGATTAACGCCATCAACGACCTTAACATTTGTAAAATCAAACGGTGACACGCCTTCAATACAGGCGACGTTGATTCCATACTGCTGCGGATTAGAACGACGCTGATGAAAGGTGTAAATCCCACACACTGAGCAGAAGAAATGCGCGGCTTCACGAGTATTGAAACGATACTCGGTAAGCTTGTCTTTGCCCTGAGTGATATCAATTTCTCCAAATGTCACCACCGCGCCCCGCATCCGGCAAAACGAGCAGTTACAACGCAGGATAGAGTTAAACCCGTCGATCAACGCAACTTTAAAAGCCACGGCACCACAGTGGCACTGAGCGGATAATTTACCTGGCATGGCAACCTCCATTTAAAAGTGGATTGAATAAAAGGAAAGTCTGGCAACAGATTACAACACGGCGGTCAGCCAATAATGATCGTGCCGATGGCAATCACCGTGCATGCCAGCACCTTGCGCACTGTCAGTGTTTCGCCAAGGAAAAAATAACCAATTACCGCTGCAAACAACACGCTAGTTTCGCGCAATGCCGAGACTGCTCCCATTGGCGCGCTGGTCATTGCATAGATAACAATGCCATAGGCCAGCACGGAAACCCATCCTCCAACAGCGGAAGTGGCCAGTCCGGGCCTAGCGGTAAATAAGCTTTTTGCATTACGAAGTGCGATATAAACCGGCGGCATAAAGATGCCCCACAAAGCGCACATCCAGACAGTGTAGGCTATCGGTTCACCAGACAGGCGCACGCCAATGCCGTCTGTAACGCTATAAGCCGCGATAAAACACCCGGTTCCTAAAGCATAAGGCAGGCTCGGGACGGCAAATTTGCGCCCTTTAAAAGCCAGGGAGATAATGCCGCACGAGACTAATAAAATGCCCAATAGCGTGCTCATACCTATTTTTTCACCGGCAAACAGAGAGGCTGCCAGGGTGATGAGCAGGGGCGACGAGCCTCGTGCAATCGGGTAAGTCTGCCCTAAATCTCCGGATTTATAGCTCCTGACCAGAAACAGGTTATAGCCGGTGTG
This sequence comes from uncultured Gammaproteobacteria bacterium, assembly GCA_963747655.1. Classification (GTDB taxonomy): domain Bacteria; phylum Pseudomonadota; class Gammaproteobacteria; order Enterobacterales; family Enterobacteriaceae; genus Rouxiella. Next base: position 180,532 of record CAVVFS010000005.1, read on the forward strand.
CAGCACGGCCGAAAGTAATCCATACATCCAGCTGGCTTTGGCGGGTAACCCGACCCAAAGGCCGACCGGCACACAGACGCCCGCCACCGCGATGCACATAATGGTCATCGACCAAAGTCTGTCTGCCCCACCGCGCAGCAGCGCATTCCAGCTGGCATGCAATAATGCGGCGAAAAGTATGAGTAAAATGATATGAAAAGGCATGCCTTATCCTATGCAACTCAGCATGAAGACTAAAGTGAAAAATACTAATTTTCGGCTGAAAGCTGCCGCCATCTCTGCTTATAAAGAAAGAAAAATCTTGGGCATATAAAAAATCCGGCTCCCTTTTTAAGAAAGCCGGATTTTGCTAACCGCTATTTATTTCTAGCTCTTTATTTTCTAGCTCTTCATTTCTCATCGCTAATAATTTACTGATAGCGACTTAAAATCTGCCAGAACCTCGCCCTTACGCGTGAAGCATATCTTTCTTGATTGCATCCACCGCACGCAGTGACAACGCGACCATGCTCAGCGTCGAGTTAACGGTACCGGCTGAAGCCATCGCGCCGCCAGAAGCAATAAACAAGTTGCGGTGGTCGTGAGTTCGCATCCAGCCATCAACCACGGAATCCTTTGGATCATGCCCCATAATCGTTCCGCCCATAATATGGTTGTTCGGGTTGAAGTAAGGGGTAGATTCGATTTCGGTCGCACCAAACAGTTCAGCAATCTGCTGCAAATGCTGGCGAGAACTTGGCTCTGCGCGACGAACGTAATCGCCCACATCATAAGTGATATGCGGGTATGGGATCCCCAGCGAATCTTTTCGGGTAGTGCTCAAGGTCAGGCGGTTATCAGGGTTCGCCAGAATATCGTGGTTGACGTAGATATCCATGCCACAGGCTGCACGACGGCGGATCTCTTCATCCAGCTTTTTACCGACCAGACCCATTTGCAGCGCTTTCACACCGGCTTTGTGGTTCTGCGAGGTGTTGTTCATCCCAATCTGGATTGCGGAATGCTCGCGACGGAAATCGCCATCGCGGAAGTTAGTGATTGAACTCATCTGCACCGATCCTCCGCCAGTCCAGATAGGCTCTGCCGCCTGGAAGCTCATGAGGATCCCTGGGTGGTCCATCATATTACGCCCAACGTGACCCGAACTGTTGGCAATGCCATTTGGATTTTGGTCATTAGCCGCCAGCAGCAGCAGTTTTGGCGACTCGATACCGTTACCCGCCAGCACAAAAGTCTTGCCGGTAACGCGAGTGGATTTTTTATCCGGATCGTAGAAGTTGACCGCCACAATCTCGTTAGAGGCGTTAGTTTCCATGCTGTAAACCACAGCATTGGTAATCACCCTGGCACCAAGCTGTTCGGCTTTGGTAATCGCATGAATACCGTTGAACATCGCACCAATCGGGCAGATAGGCATGCAGTTATTGTTGCCGCAGCACTGTGGACGCCCATCATAAGGTCGGCTATTTCGCGCCTGTGGAACCGGAGTATTTTCATAACCGGCTTTAGCGACAACCTCAGTGAAGAGACGGTCGGCAGGTCCATAAGGCATCGGTTCCATCGGGAACGGCTGCTTACGCGGTGCCACATATTTCAGCGTGGTGTCATTAGGGCCATTAACGCCCATCGCCACTTCTGCACGATAGTAATAATCTTCCAGCTCGTCGTAGGTCACCGCCCAGTCGCGGCCTACGCCATAGGTCGTATGCAGCTGTAAATCGTGCGGCAGGAAACGCCAGGTTGACGCTGCCCAGTGCCACGTTGTACCACCCACACCGCGCACCACGCCCTGTCGGTAAGCTGAAGCATCGCGACCCACCACTTCAGGATAATCGTTGTTCGGGTGCAACTGCGGGTGAACCGCCCACGGCGACGCAGGATACGGTGTCGCATAATCAGATTCGGATTTGTTAATCGGCGGCATATTACGCCAGTTTTCAACAACCTGTGCGCGTTCCCAGCGTGGGCCAGCTTCCAGCACCAGCACCGACAATCCAGCTTCAACTAATTCTTTAGCGACGAAACCACCGCAAATCCCGGCGCCGATAACGACGACGTCTGCACTCAATTCATTAGACATATTGAACCTCAAAAATTCTGTATGCGCCTTAAAAGCGCGATAAATCAGTACGTAACCCAATGCATCAGGATTAACGGCGGCGGCGTTGGCTCCGAGCCAGCAACAGCACGATGATCAGCAGCACAATCACACCGCCAGCAATGGTTGCCGGTGCTGCAATTTTGGCGATGAGAGGCTGTCCTCCACCCTGACGAATGGTTTTAACCTGTTCTTCTGTAACGGAAAGTTGCGGATTCCCGTATTGCTTGAACAGATAGTTACTTAAGGTCGCAACCTGTTTGTCGCTGAGAGACTGCACATCTGAATACGGACCAAATGCCGGCATCAGCACTGATTTACCATTTACCGTGCGCTGAACACCAAACAAAATGGCTGACACCAGGTTGTTCGGTGAATCCCCGCCGAGCGTGGTGTTATGCACCAGAGAAGGATAGAAACCGTCTGGCGATCCCTTACCGTCCGGCTGGTGACAGCTTGAACATGAGGCGTCATACAGGGTCTGACCTGAAGCATCCGCCGCCAGGAATTTCGAGATTGGATGAGTCCCGCGAATGGCCGTATCCGTGTCGGTACCGGTACCAAAATCGGATGCTGCCTGAGTCTGCGCCGGGTCACGAACCGCAGGCAAAGTACGCAGATAAGTGATGATTGCCTTGATATCGTCATCGTGCAGATATTGCAGACTATTAGTCACCGCTTCGGCCATTGGACCCGCGGCCTGCGCTTTACCATCGACATGACCGGTTTTCAGGTACTGCGCCAGATCCTGATCGCTCCAGCCGCCTAAACCGCTTACCGGATCGCTGGTCAGATTCGGCGCATGCCAGCTGCCCAATATCGCGCCGCTGTACAGTGCTTTTCCGCTTTCCAGCGCCATCAGCGAGTTACGCGGGGTGTGGCATTCGCTACAGTGTTCAACGTTATCAACCAGATACTTACCACGATTCCAGGTTGCATCCTGAGACTCGACCGGCGTAAACGGTTTGTTATGCAAGAACAGCAGGTTCCAACCGGCCATTGAAAAACGCATATTGAATGGGAATTTCAGCTCGGTTTGCTTCGGTTTAACCTCAACCGGCGCGACTCCGTGCATAAAGTAGGCATAGAGGGCGTGAATATCGGCATCGGTCAGCCCTGCATAAGACGGGTAAGGCATGGCCGGATAAAGATGGCTGCCGTCGGCACGAATACCGTCGCGTACCGCCTCGGAAAACTGCTCTTCGGTATAATTACCAATACCAAATTCTTTCGACGGGGTGATGTTAGAGGAATAGATAATCCCCATCGGTGAATGAATCGCGTAACCGCCAGCAAACACCTTTTTAGTCGCCGGATCGGTATGACAGGCGGCGCAGTCTGACGCAATCGCCAAATATTGGCCGCGAGCAATTAAATCAGCCCCGGTTTGATGGTCGGAGGGTGCGCTCAGTGGCAAACTTTCGGCGGCTTGTACCGCAGTCGCGCCAAACAGCACCGATGCGGCAATTCCAGCGCAATATAGGGCGCGCCTGAATGGCTTGTTACGGATAAACGAGTATTTTTTTGGCAAGGACCTGCTCTCCATTATCTTTTTTATTACTCATTCGCACGCTGAATTTTGGGCGTAGAAAGCCCCGGCATTTTCCATAGGAAAAAAACCTTTCAAACGTGAAAAATGACATTCGAAATTAACCGTGTTGCCTGATGACTCAACGCGGCAATATACAGCTCGTCACAGTGACGAGTTATTTATCTTTAGAAAGTCAGTAATCGATCAACCGGCGGCGGATTGGCGACCCAATAATCCGGGCCATTGTGGGCATAAGTCGGAATAACCATGCCATCACGCGGTATCTGATACATTAAAGCCTGCTGGTAACCGTAGACTGTCGCGTGATATCCAGGTTCGATAACGCCGCTATACCAGGCTTTTATAATGCTCATCATCGGATCATGCAGAGGCTGCTGTTTTAACTTTTCATCGAGAGTTTCAACATCAGGAATATTATTTTGCTGAACGTAGGCGCTGAGCTGTTTTACCCAATCAGGAAATTGGGCATTTTGCTTTGAAAGAGCATCGTAAAGACGTCCGCCTAATTGAACATCCAGACTATTATGTCCGGTGAGTAATCGAGAGAGGCGAATAAAATCGTTCACGTCTGCGCTATCATTATTTGTGCTGGCAGCTAAGGCAGGAACAGCCGTTAATCCGCCAGAAACCAAAGCAAATGTTGCGATTAATGAACTTGAACGAGAAATTAAATTTCTTCTGGAAAGCCCCTTGCCGCTGAGCTCAGATTTTTCTTCTGAATTGCTATTATCTTTCATATGACTCCCTGTAGCAAAACCCTGCCTGAATGTCTTTTAATGGGTATAACCAATTGAAAAAATTGATGGTTCAGCGCCCTTACAAAGGGTAAAGGCTGAATTATCATAGGGGTATTTGTGATGGGAGTCACAATATTTGCTGCGGTTTTGCACAGGTAAATGTAACAAAACTATGATTATTTGTCACAATTATCGATTAATTGTTCCCACAAGTTGATAACAATAATTTTACAAGGCAAAAAGCTTACTTATTATTTTTATTTAAAATCATGTTCCAATAAAAATATTCCCATATTCATAAAAATAAATAGATAAGCGTTAAAAAATAATGAACCAGTCGATTCATTTTTAACGTGTTTTATTAATTAAACTGACTTAATAAAATATCAGGAAATATTAGTTAACAACTTCTTTCCCTGCTGCTAAATATTTCCCGCCGGAGCGCGACCAATAAGCATGAAGTTAAAACCTTCACCACGCATGGATACCATTACGTTTCACGGCGCCTCGCTGTCAGTGGAAGATAGCATCCGCCGTAATACACCATCTCGCAGAATATAATGGTGAAACAATGCTGCCAATGCGTGAAGGCCGGCCAGAATAATTAATGCCCAGGCCACATTGTTATGCAGCGAGCCCAAAGTGTGCCGCAGGCCAGGATCGATTCCGAAAAAGTCAGGGATCGGGAATACCGAAAAGAAATAGAAAGGTTCACCCTGCGACCAGCGGAATAAAAACCCGAGTGCCACCTGAGCCAATAACAGGCCATATAACGCCCAATGAGTCAGCTTCGATACCAGCGACATTACTCGCGGCATTGCGATAACATCAAGCCGGGTACGATGCGTAATACGCCAGATCAGTCGCCAGATAATCATTATTGCCAGCATAATTCCGACCGAGATATGAATGGATTGCAGCCCTTTTCGCAGCGGCGTTCCATGCTCCAGCACTTCCCAGATATGGGCACTGGCAAACAGAAAAATGACACAACCGGCGATTAACCAGTGCAGCAAAATAGTCAGATGATCGTAACGCTTACGCGAAGGCGCTATTTCAATATCATTCATTACATCGCCCCAGAGAAAAGTAAGAAAAGCCAAAGTCAGTGCAGCTCAGACCGCACGGCAAGCTATCAAATCCCCAAAACTGACCGTAGTAAGCGATTGGGGTAAGCGAATATAGCTAACGTAGCCAATGAGTCAATGAGTCAATGAGTCAATGAGTCAATGAGTCAATGAGTCAATGAGTCAATGACAGCGAATGTTCAGTGAACACCTGGGGCGATAATTTATTCGATGTTTTTTTAATTATTTTTTACCGTGTCGATCATTCCACTCGTCGCGAGTGATTTCCCAAAGTTCTGAATCAAATTCACCGCCAACGTAGGCTTTCTTTTCAATACGTAAAAGACGCATACCACTCGCCTCAGAAATCCGCTTTGAAGAGTGATTCTGGCTAGCCTTGGGTGAGCGCAATACCTCACGATTCAGGGTGTTAAACCAAAAGTCAGTCACCGCCACAGTCGCCTCAGCCATCAAACCGTGCTTTTGCCAGCGCGGCAGCAGCCAAAAGCCGCGATTATTGTCCGGCGTGTCCAGCAGGCAAATAACACCGATCAACTCCGTGGGATCCTCTTTACGGCGCAGGGTCCAAAACCACCCGGTTCCCCCTGCAACAGCCGCTAGCGCGACATTATTGACGTAATTATGGGCACCATTATCGGGAAACGGCCAAGGGACGGTAGCCGCCAGATATTGCACAATCTCCCAATGTGGGAAAACGCGCTGGATAACTGGTGCATCATCTGGCGTTAAAGGAAGTAAAGTCAAACGCGAGGTTTCAAGGACGGGAACAATTGCTGGTAGCATCAAAACTCCTTTTTTAAATCAGACTGACAGTCAAAGAAGAAGGTGAGGTATTTATTCATCTTGATATACTTTAAGCAGATAAAGGCAGATTAAGAACGAAATATCCGCTGTTGACACCTTCGCAAAGAATTCGCGCAAAAACAAGACTAGAAAATTTTGGATTATTCAACTAAATCATCCAATAATAAAAACCAGCCAGCAAGCTATTAATAAAAAAATCAATTAATAATAGATATGTTTTAAACAATAATATTCGCATCGCAGATAAAAATTAATGATAAGCCTATCACAGAAAAAACTTCCAGATTAAACATAATGAACTTGCTATATCGGCAAAATAAATAGGGAAGTTAAAATGAATAATTTAAGTTCGGAACCATTAGAAACAAATGATGAAGAGTTGTATTTTTTAGATGTAGAAACTATCGACGCCACTGAGAATACACAAGGGCGCGGAGGCGATGCAATCATGGAAGTTAATAGTTGGGTCTATTTTTACTTAAAATAACCCACCCTTTTTGGGTGGGTCATCTTTCAATCGGAGTGCTCATGTTTCAAAATTTTCGTGATGATTTACACTTTACATTTTTTGATGAACAACTTATAGCATTTGATATTGAAAATGACACTTATAATATTTTTTTCTGAAGTTGAATCAAATTAAATAATTAAATTATGCAATAATAACTCAACTTTACTTTCTCATAAGAACCCCATTTTAGGCGGGAGGAGGTTGTTCAAAAGGCAGGAATTTAAAAATAAAGAGATAATTAACAAGAAAGACGTTGGGAATTATGAAGGTGCTTCTGTAAATTGCTGGCATTTAAACAAAGACGATTTGTCAGAATTAAAAGAAATTTCAACTTTGATATGTGCAATAAAAACCTTACATAAAATACATAAACAATCAGATACTAATAAAATAAAAGGTTTGATAAAACTATTAAAAAGCACACCAAAAAGTAAAATAAAAAAAATAGAATTAAAACAGATTATAGCCAGTTTAAATATTGCATGTTTGCTTTACTATAAAAGAACGAAATGTCTTGAATGGGCTTGTGTATAAATTAGAACTGCACATGCTCGACAAGAATAATGAGTGTTCAATTCTGGATTATAAACTCGGCAACCAAAATAATATTGTTTCGGGTGGTGAAAAACAAAGAATAGCCCTTGGACGTGCCTTAGCCCGTAAAACATCTATTATAATACTCGATGAACCGACATCCTCTCTAGACTCTGAAAGAGAAACCAGAGTTATTGAGTACATAAGAAAAAAAGTGGAAACTATTATTATAGTCACCCACAGGCAAGCAATAATCGATAAAGCTGATCGTGTTTATGAAATTAGTCAAGGGAGAGTCAATTTAATTAAATAAAGTAGACTCAACCAGACATAAAATATACTAAATGACTTAGCTGCGTTTTAAAGATATTGATTCATACTAAAATACGTCTAAAACGCAGGCCAAAGTTCTGGGCAATCGCTACGAGATCAAATTTAATAACAATGGATCACGTAAAATAGCGATCATTTATAAGAACAGTTTTAAGAACAATTACAAAAACATCCCGCCGGATGCCTCAATACGCTGGCCGTTAGCCCAACCGCTATGTTCGCTTAGCAGCATCGCTATCATCCCGCCGATATCATCAGGCTGGCCGACGCGACCCAAAGCTGTATTCTTGGCAACATGCTGATTAATCAGTTTATTGTCGCGCACCGCTCCACCACCAAAATCGGTTTCTATTGCACCGGGTGCCAGAATATTTACCGAAATACCGCGTGCGCCGAGTTCTTTAGCCTGATAGCGGGTCAGCACTTCCATTCCCCCTTTCATTGTTGAGTAGGCGGCAAAGCCCGGTAAACAAAAACGGGTCAGGCCGGAAGAAACATTCAAAATTCGTCCGCCATCAGCAATCAGCGGCAGCAATTTTTGCGTCAGGAAGAAAGGAGCTTTCAGGTGAATATTCATCAACAGATCAAACTGTTCTTCTGTAGTTTCAGCAAATGAGGCATTCACGCCGATCCCGGCGTTGTTGACCAGGAAATCGAAATTGTCGCGTTGCCAGACTTTTTCCAGAACCGATTTTACCTGTGCAACGAAGGCATCAAAACCGTGCGTTTCGGCGACATTAAGCTGTAAAGCGGCGGCCTTTGCCCCTTTGGATTCTATTTCGGCAACCACCGACTCAGCCTCTTCACGCTGACTGTTATAAGTCAGAATCACGTCAATACCTTGTTCTGCCAGCTTTAATACTGCATTTTTACCTAACCCACGACTGCCACCGGTCACTAATGCGATTTTTTTGCTCATTTTCAAACTCCAGAAGGACTAAGTTGGGTGATATATAGCCTATTAGAGACCGTAAGAATGATAAATAGTCTAAAATGAGTTTCACTGTCTCGATATCGACAACAATCAGGGTTTATCGCGGGGAAAATGTGGATAAAATTCAATCAATGCAGGTTTTTGTCCGAGTTGCCGAGCTTAATAATTTCACCCGCGCCGCCGAAAGCCTTGGATTACCTAAGGGCAGTGTTTCACGATGGGTTCAACAGCTTGAAACAAGCATGTCGACTCGGCTATTGCACCGCTCAACGCGACGGGTGCAACTAACGCAGGACGGGCAGGTTTTTTACGAGCGTTGCAAAGAGCTGCTAGCCAATATTGATGAGCTGGAGTCGATGTTTCAATCGACCCCCACCACAGTGAGCGGCAAGCTGCGTGTCGATATGCCGCTGACAATGGCGACACATCTGGTGCTGCCTCGTTTGGCAGAGTTTCTCAATCGCTATCCGGCGCTGGAAATCGAATTGAGCAGCACCGACCATCGCGTTGACGTGGTGCGAGAAGGGTTCGACTGTGTGATAAGCGTCGGCCATTTGAAAGACTCGGGCCTGATCGCGCGCCCGCTTGGGCATTTGCAAGTGGTCAACTGTGCCAGCCCAGATTATTTACATCGTTATGGCACGCCTGAAAACCCTGACCAGCTCGGCCATCACGCGATGGTGATTTATGACCAGGCGTTGCGCAGTCGTGCGAGTGAATTTGAGTATCTTGAGGGTAAAGAGTTAAAAACGGTGAAAAGCGGCGGGGCCGTTACCGTTAATAGTACTTCAACTTACGCCGTGGCCTGTCTTTCGGGACTGGGCATCATTCAGGTTCCGCTTATTGGCGTCCGAAATTATCTTGCCAGTGGTCAGCTTGTGAGCATTCTCACGCAGTTCCGCGCGCCGCCGATGCCGGTCACGCTGGTTTATCCTCATCGCCGACATCTGTCGCGGCGCGTAAAAATCTTTATGGATTGGCTGAGTGAAATAATGCAAGCCTATATAGCATAAGCCTTTTTTAAAACTGATTTCGGAGCTGACAGATCATCACGGCAGATGAAGGCTATACTCAGTTCTGGAACCTAAAAATTGCTAAGGAATGAGTGGATTAATGTCATTACCCACTAAAGAATCAACTAAAACACACGACAGCGAAAAACCGCTGATCAACATTAAAACCGGTAACAAGACGGTGGATAATACCCTGTCGGGCTTTTCTCGCGTGGTGAGTCACGTGCAAGCCTGGCATTGGGTTGCGCACCTTATTCGCGCTATGGATCGTTTTAATGACCGGCTGGGCAGCCAGTTTGGCGCGGCTATTACCTATTTTTCTTTTCTGTCGCTTATCCCGATTCTAATGGTCTCTTTTGCCGCCGTCGGTTTCGTGCTGGCTTCTAATCCCGACCTGCTGGCTCAGCTAATCAACAAAATCGTCAACAGCATCAGTGATCCTAATCTGGCTAATACGCTCAAAGGCACGGTAAATACCGCCATTCAGCAGAGAACGGCCGTGGGTCTATCAGGTTTGGTGATTGCGCTGTATTCCGGAATTAGCTGGATGGGAAACCTGCGTGAGGCAATACGCGCGCAGTCTCGTGATGTATGGGAACGTAATCCTAAGGACGAGGAAAAAATTTATACCCGTTATATTCGCGATTTAATTTCGCTGGTTGGGCTGGTATTAGCACTGATTATTACGCTTTCGCTGACATCTATTGCAGGTTCTGCACAGCAGGCGATAGTCGATGCGCTAGGGTTGGGCGGCATTGACTGGTTGAGGCCCGTGATGACAATCATTACGCTAGCGATTTCAGTAGCTGCTAATTATCTGTTATTTCTATGGATATTCTGGATACTGCCACGCCATAAGCCGCGCAGAAAAGCGCTGTTTCGTGGAACACTGATTGCCGCCATTGGTTTCGAAGTAATCAAGTTTGTGATGACCATGATGTTGCCGCGTCTGGCAAGTTCTCCATCCGGGGCAGCTTTTGGGTCAGTGATTGGCCTGATGGCGTTCTTCTATTTCTTCGCCCGCCTGACGCTATTTTGCGCGGCATGGATAGCCACTGCGCGTTACCATGACGATCCCCCGGTTAAGCAACCTGACAATGCTTCCAGAGCGTAATCAATCCCTTCATGCCAGACAGCGCCTGCTATCTGGCATGAAATTCTAAATAACAAGCCAAAAAGCAGTTCATTATTCTAATATGAACCCGTGCCAGTGCCAAAAGTCAGAACAACCCACTACCCCGCTCACTTTTCTTTCACTCTTTTACAGAATGTTACTCTGAAAATTATCTATTCAAGATACTTATGACTACCCACCAGCCGTGTTTTTGGCGGAATCTCCCAATTCAGTCAAAAAGCTCGATTTCACGCCTTTGCAGCCGGTTGAAACTCCCTATGGCAGTGCTTAAGATGATTTTTTTACTCCATTCCATTCACATAAAAACTAATAAGAAACACTTATGCAAGCCACCATTACCCCCGAACTCGAGGCCGACGCTGAACTCGTTAGCCAGAATTCTCGCGGCAAAGTTATCATAGCCTCTCTGATCGGTACCGCCATCGAGTTTTTTGACTTTTATATCTATGCGACAGCGGCAGTGATTGTCTTCCCGCATATTTTCTTCCCTCAGGGCGATCCGACTGCGGCCACGCTTCAGTCTCTGGCGACCTTTGCTATTGCCTTCGTTGCACGCCCGATTGGTTCGGCACTATTTGGTCACTTCGGCGACCGTATTGGCCGTAAAGTCACACTGGTCGCTTCACTATTAACCATGGGCATCTCTACCGTGGTCATCGGCTTGTTGCCAACTTATTCAAGCATTGGCGTATTTGCTCCACTGCTACTGGCGTTGGCGCGTTTTGGTCAAGGCCTGGGTCTTGGCGGCGAATGGGGCGGTGCAGCACTGCTGGCTACCGAGAATGCTCCACCTAAAAAACGCGCACTTTATGGCTCTTTCCCGCAGTTAGGCGCACCGATTGGCTTTTTCATTGCCAATGGCATGTTCCTGGTACTTTCGTGGCTACTCACTGAGCAACAGTTTATTGACTGGGGCTGGCGCGTTCCTTTCGTACTTTCTGCCGTACTGGTATTAATTGGGCTTTATGTTCGCGTCTCGCTGCATGAAACGCCGGTCTTCGCCAAAATTGCCCAAGCGGGCAAGCAGGTAAAAGTGCCGATTGGCCGCCTGTTCAGCAAGCATCTAAAGGCGACTGTCCTCGGAACCTTTATCATGGTCGCGACTTACACATTGTTTTACATTATGACTGTGTATTCATTGGGCTACGGCACGGCTGCAAAACCCGCAGGTCTAGGGATCGCGCGTAATGATTTCCTGCTGATGCTGATGATTGGCGTGATTGGTTTCGGGGTTATGGTGCCGATTGCCGGTCAGTTAGCCGACAAGTTTGGTCGCCGTAAGACAATGATTTGTATCACCTTGTTGATGATCTTTTTTGCACTGACATTCCCGTCAGTGATAAGCAGCGGTTCTATCACGTCTATCATGATCTTCCTGCTGTGTGGCTTTAGCGTTATGGGCCTGACCTTTGGTCCAATGGGTGCGTTACTTCCGGAACTTTTCCCGACAGAAGTTCGCTATACCGGCGCTTCTTTCTCCTATAATGTGTCCTCAATATTAGGGGCCTCTGTGGCACCTTATATTGCAACCTGGCTGGCTACCCATTATGGGCTGTTTTATGTCGGTGTTTATCTGGCGTCCATGGCAACGCTCACGCTGATTGCTCTGCTACTGACGAAAGAGACCCGTTACCAGTCACTGTAATTATTTTGCCCGCTCCTGACACGACGGCAGCGGGCTTTATCTAAGAGTTTCAAATGCGCTTAAGAACTCGCTTACTTTTCCCTCTTGTCATCGTCTTATTGGGTATTGGATTTTTTCTGGCTCAACATTTTTGGCATGATTCTGGGCATTCTAACGCTTTGTGGCATATCGTCAGCCGCAAGTGTCTGCCAGATCAGGAAAAGAATGGACAACCTGCACCTTGCTCGCAAGTTGATGTAAAGCAGGGGTATGTAGTCCTGAAAGACGAGGAAGGCCCGCTTCAATATTTGCTGATGCCAACGGCTAAAATTACGGGTATTGAAAGCCCGGCGCTGCTTGAAGACAACACCCCAAATTTCTTTGCTCAAGCCTGGCAAGCAAGACATTTTATGTCTGATAAATACGGCAAGCCGATAGATGACGCCAATATCGCGCTGGCAATAAACTCAAAATATGGCCGCAGCCAAAATCAGATGCATATCCATATTTCCTGCCTGCTGCCCGAGGCAAAAGCCCAGTTTGAAGAAGAGGCAGGACAGGTTGGCTACTCTTGGCAAGAACTGCCGGAGAAATGGAAACAGCACACGTATCTTGCCCGTAGGGTTTCACCGGCTGAGCTGAATGAGAAAGGCGCGTTTCGCCTGCTGGCGGATGGCATACCCGGCGCTCGTGACAAAATGGGTGACTTTGGATTGGCTATGGTCAGCCTGAAAAGCGGAGATTTCTTGCTACTCGCCAATGAGCGTAACCTGGTCAAGCTAAACACGGCATCGACTGAAGAAATCCAGGACCACAAATGTGCAATCCTGGATCCGATGCCTCAAGATGACAGTGTTCCGACCATTAAAGCCCAGGCAAAAACACCTATCCAATAAAGCTTTTGACTCAATAATCTCTTGATTTAATAGGCCATTGATTCAATAACGCCTTGAAAATTAAGGCCTATTTAGCGGCCTTCATTTTTTGCAGAATTGCGCCACACTGGTTCGAGTCACTATCACTTGGGGAAATTAGCGCCAACAGTGCTGCTGCTGGTGCCACAATGGCTCCAAGCGCAACCGCCGCGACACCGCGCACGATAAGTGGACCCGGTTTTACACCCGCATCAGGACTTTTGAAGGTTCCGCGCACATACAGCGGGGAACGCAGCGTGAGTATGCGCACTCCTTTACTTTGTGGATCAATCGACAAATCCAGATGCTCGTTGGCAAAGTTGGTCGTACCGGTCACGTTGATCAGCGCATTTTGCGTATCGAACACCAGCAAATTTGGCTTCGCAAGACCATTCTTGATATTCACGTCGGCCGCTGCACAGTTGATAGCGACCTCGTCATCGCCAAACAACCTGGCAACGATGTAGTTCCCGACGTTAAGTCCGGCAATTTCCATCAGGCCACGGCTTATCACGCCGTCATTAACCAGTAGTTTCATTTCGCCGTTACTGCTTCCTAGCAGCGCAGCGACCGAATTACCGGTTCCGGTTAATTTGGCATCGCCATTAAGCTGACCCAGGCTTTTCTTCATCGACTGCAAGTTAGGCACCAGCTGTTTTAGCTGGAATCCTCGTGCATGCATATCAACTCGCCCCTGCATTGGCGTTTTATCACCTTCAAGCCTGACTGTAGAGTTCAAGTTACCGCCCGCAACGCCAAAGCGCAGAGGGTCGAGCAGCAGGTCGCCGTCGTTTAATTTGAGGTGAGTATCAAGATTGCTGATAGGCAGAGAACTGCCGTGTTCAATACGTTTGGCGCTGAATTTTACATCGGCATCCATCACGCGCCAGCTCTTGGTATCAAACTTCTCAACCGGCAAGACTTTGTCTGCAGGCTGATGAGTCGTATCACCGCGTTTCGCCTTGGCACTGTTTGAATCGGCACCGATCAGTGGAGCAAGATCGGCAAAACGCAGCTGATTAGAGGTCAGTTGACCGTCGAGACTAGGCCGTGGCTTGCTGGCGGTATAAGTCAAAGAACCGTGAATATCACTGCTACCAATCTCGCCGTTAAAGCCTTCATACTGGAATTTAGCACCGTTTTTGTCGTGCAATTGTGCAATTAAATGACCATCGGTTTCATACGGTGGAGTTTGCGGCAATAAGACACCGGTAAGCCCGTAGAGGTCAGACAGCGTTTGCCCGGAGAACTTCAGGCGCAGGTCTAACGCTCCAAGATTCAGCGGATCGGTTAAAGTCCCTGCAACCACCACGCGAGTGTTGCCAGAACGCACGTCGGCCTGCAGTGGGAAACGCGCATCGGGATCCTCTAAGGCCAGCATGCCGCCAATCTTGCCGTTACCTGACAGTGCTTGCCCCTTGTATTTCCCGTCAACCTTCCAGCCAAAAACATAGTCTGGGGTGTAAACTTTGCCCTGATCCTTACTGTCTTTGTCTGTTTTCTTGCCAGTAACTTCGACATACGGCAGCGGTTTGCCCAGGGGATCGATAACCGCTTGGAAATCGGCTTTCAGAGTCGCATCCTTAAAGTCGATTTGTCCGCGATCGAACACAATGTCATTCATTTTGAACGACCAGGCAGAAGGCGGCTGATTAGGATTAGCGTCTTTGTTGTCGCTGTTAGCGAGATTAAAGGTCCAGTTATTTTTACCATCCGCAAGACGGATAAGTGACGCATCCGGCTGTTTCAGCCAGATACGCGGAATAAGCACTTCTTTATCTAGCAGTGCCAGAGGCGCCAGGCTGGCGTCAACCCGCTGCAAATGCACCATCGGTTTATCACCAGGAATATTTTCCGGATTACCCAGCACAATATCCTCGGCGTGGATGTGCGGCCAAGGCACCCATGCTCGCCATCCGCCCTCTTCTTTATGACGCGACCAGTCAACGCCGAGGTCGCCCTGAATAGCAAACGGACGATTAAGCTCGGTAGTGACTTTTTGGTTAATCATGGGCTTGAGACGGTTCCAGTCAAAGAGCGCTATAAAAATAATGATAGCGACTACCAGAATGACCAGTACTACTGCCGTCCAACTAAGCGCTTTTCCTGTGCGTGTCATAGGTGCGTTCCTGTCAGACAATTATTTGATAAGTTTCATTAAATATAGTTGAGATTATCGGGTGCTGCACAGCGTCGGAATGGAGGAGCACTTATGAGAGCAAAAGTGTGAGCGAAAGCCCACCCATAGATTTATGAACTGCGAGGCGTCTTGGAAAATACTAAAACGATGTTTTATTTATATTGACTGCAACTTCACCTGCACAGAAACTAGAACGCATCTGGCCTTACCCCATTCTGATTTACTGACAGGCGCGCATAATGACTATAAAAAATATTGCCGTAATCGGCGAATGCATGATCGAACTTTCGCAGAAAGGTGATTCGCTAAAACGTGGCTTTGGTGGTGATACCCTAAATACTGCGGTTTATATTGCTCGTCAGGTTAATAACGATCAGCTCAAGGTGCATTACGTCACGGCATTAGGTGCCGACAACTTTAGCAGCGAGATGCTTTCCGCCTGGCAAAAAGAAGGGGTTGATACGAGTCTGGTACTGCGTCTGGATAATAAGCTGCCGGGGCTTTATGTCATTGAAACTGAGCCGAGCGGTGAAAGGAATTTCTATTATTGGCGCAATGATGCCGCAGCAAGATATTGGCTCAATGGCCCAGACTCAGACCTGCTGTGCGAACAATTAGCCGATTTCGATTATCTTTATCTCAGCGGAATAAGCCTGGCTATTCTCAGTGAGGACAATCGTGCGCGCCTGATGGTATTACTGAATAAATGCAGAGGGCGTGGTGGCAAAGTTATTTTTGATAATAATTATCGCCCGCGTCTTTGGGAAAGCAAAGAGCAGGCACAGCGCGCCTATATGGATATGCTCTCCTACACCGATCTCGCGTTCCTGACTCTCGACGATGAAGACTTGCTGTGGGGCAAACAGCCTTTCGAAAAAGTCATTGCCCGTACCCATGCCATTGGCGTGAGCGAAGTGGTGATTAAACGTGGAGAAGAAAGCTGTATTGTCTCGGATTGCGAAGCTGAGGAGTTTGAAATTCCGGCGGTGAGGCTCGAGAAAAGCATGGTCGTTGATACCACGGCGGCAGGGGATTCCTTTAGCGCCGGGTATCTTGCCAAAAGACTGACGGGAGCGAATGCCGTCGAGTCGGCTCAGCGTGGCCATCTCACGGCCAGCACGGTGATTCAGCATCGCGGAGCCATTATTCCGCTCAGCGCCATGTCTTTCCAGTAACAGGCTAACAGCCAGCAAACACCCTATTAATTCTAAATAAATGGCAGTTGCTGGCGGCTCAACGCCTTGATACATAAATAGTAAATATACTCTGTATCAAGGCTAAAGCTTTCTACTACGCTATCAATTTATGACTTATTGCACTGTACCCGAGACGCCCGTGCCTGAACTTGAACCCGAAGAGGTTGAAGCCTGCGAAGCGTCAGTGGTTGACGGAGCATCTGCTGGCGTGGCCGCTGTAGGTACCACGATAGAATCGTAGGTATCTTGCAACGCTTTCACATTCAGCTCTGCCTCACCTTTTGGCTGCACCAGCAATATTGAAGGATCGTGCGACAGCTCCTGTTTCAGCTCCTGATTAAAATCAGCCAGGGTCAGGGTCGACAAGAATTCCTGACGAAGTTTTTGATACTGCTCAGGGGCGATATCAACTACGCCATTTTGCTGTGAACGCAGGCGCTGGCTCATCAGGATGCCAGTATCGGTGCGGGCATAGGTCGCAAACAGTTGTCCCAGTTGGTCTTTCTGCTGTGCAACCAGCGCGTCGAATTCAGCCTGTGAAATGCCATTATCGCGGACTTTAACCAGTTCGCTAGCCAGACGTTTCAGACCAGGCTGAATAGCCTCGCGAGGTGCCTCCATGCGTACGGCACATTGCGCATGCTGATACTGAACATTGCAATCGAAGCCGAGTGCCGGTTGAATCGCGCCGCCATCTTTGGACTCTTTACTCTCAGGCGTAGATTTCAGCGCCTGCTGCAAGTGCAGGAACAATGCCTCACGGGCTAAATCACTGCGCCAATAAGCGTTTAACGCCGGGGAATCCTGAATAGTCTGCCACGGCATGCTCCACATTAGCGAAAGCCTGTCCTGAATTGCAGAAGCATCGAATGCAGACATGACTTTAGGCGTGACATCAGACAGCGTTGGCATCGTCTGTGCCGTTTGGCGGCTACCTTTTAACGAGGCAAAAGCACTTTTTATTTGCTCGACCATTGCACGGCTGTCAACGTTGCCCACCACGTATAGAGTCATTACGTCTGGGGTGTACCACTGGTGATAGAACTTGCCAAAATCGGCCGATTTTGCCGTTTTAGCAGGCAATACTTCAGGGCTATGGCCTGTCAACGTTGATCCATTGATACGATAACGCCACCAGCCGTTGCCAGAATCAGTGGGCACGGCGTCGATTGGGTCTTGCGGTGCCTGCCAGGCAGCATGAACGGAATCCGGCGTGATGACCATTTTACCCGTGGTATCCACTAGCCAGTGTAAGGCTGTTTTAACCAAATCTGGGCGGCCAATCGGCAGGCTCAGATTGTAAGAGGTAAAATCATACGAGGTAACAGCGGGTGACACCGGACGTTGATTATTAATTGCCTGCTGCCAGAAAGACTGAAGCTGAGCAGTGGTAAAACCGTCACTGCGGATTAATGCCAAGCGCGGTAAAAAGTGCGCGAAGCCTTGCTGCTGCGGATTTTCTGCCAGCGATCCGGTACGAACGACTAATCTCAGTTCGATGCGATCGTTGGGACGCTGCGGCGTAGTCAATAATTGCCAGGTGAAGCCGTTATCCAGTTTGCCCTGTTGCCAGGCCGGATCGGGTTGTAGTGCTTCAGCCTGCACGTTGCTACCAGCTAAAGCCAACAACAACCCACCAAGGAGTAAGCAAATTCTGGTGCCCTGCATGTGAACCCCTACGTAATAACTCTACCCGCGCATAGGCATCGGAGGCGATGCAAACTAGGGGGGTAAATCCAATTTTCAATAATCAAATCTTGCTCTTACCCTATTCAAAGGCGGCAAGCTCGAATGCAATAAACGAAAAAGGCGAGTTTAGCACTGTGTTAGACAGCGCAACTTCGCATATGTCACGGACAACAATGAAAAAATTTGCCTTAGAAGGCCGATCTCCACGGGTGTCTGCCAGCATTCGAGATTCGGGATGGAGAGTAAATGTCATTATATTATTAAGATAATCCATCGGTTACAGCAAGTAACCGATGGATTAAAAAAGAAATTAGCGTTTAAAGAGGGCCGTTTTTTACTAAAACAGCCGTCATTATTTGCCGAATTGCAGTCAGTGCGGGGGAAAATCAGGCTGCTTTATCGACTGGCAACACATTTTTGCCAGACAACGTAGAGTTCATCTGCTTTTCATCAAGCTGGTCGCACCATTTTGCAACCACAATAGTCGCCACACCATTACCAATCAGGTTAGTCAGTGCGCGAGCTTCAGACATAAAGCGGTCAATGCCGAGAATCAATGCAAGTCCCGCAACCGGCAAGTGGCCTACTGCAGAAAGCGTTGCCGCCAGCACGATGAAGCCACTGCCTGTTACGCCCGCCGCGCCTTTAGAAGACAGCAGCAATACAACCAGCAGCGTAATCTGATGCCAGATATCCAAATGAGTGTTAGTTGCCTGAGCGATAAACACCGCCGCCATCGTCAGATAGATTGACGTACCGTCGAGGTTAAACGAATAACCGGTAGGGATAACCAGCCCGACAACCGATTTTTTGCAGCCCAGTTTTTCCATTTTATCGAGCATGCGCGGCAGCGCAGATTCAGATGAGGAAGTACCCAGTACGATCAGCAGCTCTTCTTTAATGTAATTAACAAATTTAAAGATATTGAAGCCGGTGAAGCGCGCAATCAGTCCCAGAACTACGACAACAAAAATCACACAGGTCAGATAGAAACACAGGATGAGCTGGCCTAGCTGCAACAGTGAACCTACGCCGTATTTACCGATAGTGAAGGCCATGGCACCAAATGCGCCGATAGGAGCAAGGCGCATCACCATATTGATGATACCGAAAATCACCTTCGAGAAGCTGTCGATAAAATTAAACATCAGCTGGCCTTTATCACCCAAGCGATGCAGAGCAAAACCAAATAGAATGGCAAACAGCAGAACCTGCAAGATATTCCCGCTGGCAAAGGCACCAATGACGCTGTTAGGGATAATATCCAACAGGAATGGAATGATCCCCTGGCTTTGTGCCTGCTCGGCATAAACCGCCACTGCTTTAGCATCCAGCGCCGCAGGATCGACATTCATTCCCGCGCCAGGCTGAACGACGTTGACAATAATCAGGCCAAGAATCAGGGAGATAGTGCTGACGATTTCAAAATAGAGTAAAGCAATCGCGCCAGTACGGCCGACCGCTTTCATGCTTTCCATCCCTGCAATACCAGTGACAACTGTACAGAAAATCACCGGAGCAATAATCATTTTGATCAGTTTGACGAAGCCATCACCCAGCGGCTTCATCTGCGCACCCAGCTCTGGATAAAAGTGCCCCAGCAATACCCCGAGGGCAATCGCAGTCAACACCTGGAAATAAAGGCTCTTAAATATTGTTTTTTTCATTTTACGGCAATCCTGTAGTGAAAGTATCCCCAAGTATTTCAAGGAGCTGCAACGAAACTTCCTGAAATACCGAGGGTACATCGCCATACATATACAGCAGTCGACGGGTTCGCGACGGCCGAAAAAATAGCACCGACATGACAGGATGGAAATAAATTGTTTCGTTTGGCAATCATTGTTGTTATAAAAGTTGAACTGAATGGATTCAGCTAAAAAATTAAATAAATATTAATGTTAAGTCAAGCCAGTATTTGCGCGGGTTTTCAGGGGGTTTAAGCTAATTAAACTATTGTTTTGTTGGAGATAACTTTTGTTGAAATTTTAGCGGGATCACGGCAACCTAAAACAAATTTTATGGTGCAAAAATCAGACAATTGACTAATAAATAAACTTAGATGGCCCAAGTCAGCAACTTCAGCTTTAAAATTATTCCTCAAACCGCTGATTCGTGCAGAAAATTACTGCTTTGTATCTGAATGTTTATGAGGCTCACTGGCAGCGGATTCGCCTTCTTTATTTTCCTGCGAATCAACAGACCTAACTTGTCATCATCATGCCTCCACATCGCCGATGTTAACTGTTCTTCTTAATTTAAATTAGCCAATAAATTATATTTAAATAAATAATATCACCTTGAATTTATATTTCGTCGAGATGATAAACGCAGCATAAATAAATACAGATAAAACAAAATGAGTCTCTTCTCACTCACCAACTTTCGGATATTATAAAATTAAAGAAACCGAAGGGTATATAAAATTAAAAAAAATAAACATGAGAGGGTTTTATAAATGATCGCAATTAAAAATAATATATTTCCATCAATATTATGCTCAATACTCTTTATTAGTCAGGCCTCATATGCGCAAGAGGTACTGCATGACGCCAGGCTTAATACAGAAATAAATTTTAAAACCTTGCTATTTGAATATCAAAATAAAGCTAAAGAAACCCCGCTTCATGCTGAATTTCTTAAGGAGGAGAGATTGCAAGGGGTCACTGCCCGATACTATCGCCTTAGTTTTGAAATTCCAAAATCTGGGCAGTATTTAAAAATAGACAAATGGCAGCATGACGTTACCTTTTATATTCCTGATAACCCCCATTTAAAACGTTCTCTGCTAGTGATAAATAATGGCATTAACCATCCATTACCTGGGGGAGAAGTAGTAAAACCTACTGACTTTACGGCTGATACACTGGTTAAACTGGCCAGTCAGACTCGTACTATTGTCACTTCAATCAGTGATATCCCTAATCAGTATCTGGCCTACGAAAATGACCATAAACTGCGTAAGGAAGATGATAGCGTAGCTCTCAGCTGGCAGCTTTTTATGAAAGATACGGCTAAATACAATAAAACCCCGCTTCAACTTCCCATGACAGCGGCCGTCTCACAGGCAATGTCACTTGCTGAACGGGAATTGAAAAAGTGGGATATAAATAGCTTCATCGTCACCGGGCTGTCTAAACGTGGATGGGCAGCCTGGATGACCGCCATTTCTGACCCTCGTGTTGATGCTATTGTGCCTTTCGTCATTGATCTACTTAATCAGCGACAAGCCTTAACGCATATGTACAAGGTCTATGGTGGAAACTGGCCAATCGCTTTTACACCTTATTATAATGAAAATATAGATACCCAAATTAATACCCCGCAATTTGATAATCTAATGCAAATACAGGATCCTTTCTCCTACACCACCTCGGAGTATAAAAAAAGATTAAATATACCCAAGTATATTATCAATGCGAGTGGTGATGATTTTTACACGCCTGACAACACGAAATTTTATTATGACAAATTACCCGGTGTGCGTTCCCTGAGAGTTATACCAAATTCAAATCATTACGGAGTAAAAGCGTTTGCTTTAGAATCTTTGGTTCACTTTACAAATCGTATTCAAGGAAACGTCAAACTGCCTGATATCCGGGTCACAGTGAAAAAACAAAAGGACTCGGAGACATTAAATCTGAAGTTTTCAGAAGCACCGGTTCATCTCGCGCTGTGGTCTGCAAATAACCTACAATCACGTGACTTTCGTTTTGCCTGTAATATTCGCTACCAACAGACTGCGGTTAAACTTCCTGTAAACGATTTTCTGAAGGTCAACTTGCCCTATCCAACTCAGGGATGGAGCGCCGCTTTCATTGAAGCGACATTCAGTGATGGCTATGTAGCGACTACACCTGTCTTCGTTTCGAGAGACGATATTTACCCTGACAAGGCACCCGAAAAAATGGGTCCTGCATGCCAGACTCTTCCAGGCAGAGGATTGGGACTAAGCTCTCAGTAGTAAGTGCTAGATAGGTTGCTCAGCGAGACTGACTAAACCGGCAAATAACTAAAGAGTACGTCACCAGCTACAAACTGGCAGGTGACGTACTCTGTTTAGATGCTGGTTTTTTCCTGCTCGTCTTGATCGACGGCAAAACAGGCTACCAGCTGGTCACCATACTGCTTTAGCTGTGGCTGGAATTGCGTACAGGTGCTAAAAGCGCGACGGCAGCGGGCATTAAACGCGCAGCCAGCAGGCGGATTCAGCGGGCTTGGCAATTCACCGGTCAGCTTGATGCGCTCACGGCGGTCGTCAGGGTTCAGCCGAGGCGTAGCCGATAGCAGCGCCTGAGTGTAAGGGTGACGCGGATTACTGAATACCGCCTCTTTAGACCCTTTCTCCACGCAGCGCCCGAGATACATCACCATCACTTCATCGGCGATGTGCTCAACCACCGACAGATCGTGCGAGATAAACACATACGACAGGCCGAGATCCTGCTGCAAATCCATCATCAGGTTTAATACCTGCGCACGAACAGAAACGTCCAGTGCCGATACCGGTTCGTCGGCGATAACCACATCCGGATCGAGCATCAGGCCACGTGCGATGGCGATACGCTGACGCTGCCCGCCGGAAAACATATGCGGATAACGGTCGTAATGCTCGGTTTTCAGGCCAACTTTTGCCATCATCGCCAGTGCTTTTTCACGGCGCTCCGCACTGCTCAGTTTAGTGTTTATCAGCAACGGTTCTTCCAGAATTTGCCCGACTTTCTTACGCGGATTCAGCGATCCGTAAGGGTTCTGGAACACTATCTGGATTTTCTGACGGCGCAGCTTTTCAGCAGTGACGTCTGGCTTGAGCAGGTCTTGCCCCTGATAATAAAGCTCACCGTGGGTTGGCACTTCAATCATGGTCAACAAACGGCCCAGCGTAGATTTCCCACAGCCTGACTCGCCCACTACCGCCAGCGTTTTACCGCGCTCCAGCTCGAAGGAAACACCATCCAGCGCTTTTACCGTGCGCTCGGGCTTAAACAATCCACCCTTGACCGCATAGTGTTTTTTCAGATCGATAGCCTTGAGCAGCGGTTGCTTTCCGGTCGTATGATTAAGACTCATAGGTTGGTCTCCCGGCATCATCCAGCGGATAATGACATTTAGCCTGGCGGCCCGGCACACCCTGCAAAGCAGGCTCTTCTTTACGGCAGCGATCGTTGGCATACGGGCAGCGCGGATTCAACAGGCAGCCGTTAGGACGGTCGTATTTTCCGGGTACCACGCCCGGCAGTGACTGTAAGCGCGCCTTGTCGGTAGAAAACTCCGGCAGAGAACGCAGCAGCGCCTGAGTATAAGGATGGCGCGGCGCGCGGAAAATCTCGGCCGCAGGCCCCGTCTCAACCACCTGACCGGCATACATAACAATAATGTGATGCGCGGCCTCAGCCACCAGCGCCAAATCGTGAGTAATCAGCATCAGCGCCATATTTTCTTTCTGCTGCAATTCCAGCAACAGTTCGATAATTTGCGCCTGAATGGTGACGTCGAGTGCCGTAGTTGGTTCATCCGCAATCAGCAATTTTGGCCGACAGGCGATCGCCATTGCTATCATCACGCGCTGGCTCATCCCACCGGAAAGCTGATGTGGATACACATCAAGACGCGAAGCCGGATCGGGAATACCGACCAGATTCAGCAAGTCGATCGTGCGCTGACGACGGGTCTTTTTATTGCCGCCCTGATGCACCTTTATAGCCTCCATAATCTGGAAACCCACGGTGTAACAAGGGTTAAGGCTGGTCATCGGGTCCTGGAAAATCATTGCCACTTCTGAACCGACGATCTGCCGACGCTGCTTCTCGCTGATGCCCTGCAAATTTTGGCCGCCGAATTCCAGCTTGTCGGCCATCACTTTGCCGGGAAAATCAATCAGCCCCATCAGTGCCAGTGAGCTAACCGATTTACCCGAGCCAGATTCGCCCACGATACCCACCACTTCACCTTGCTTAACGCTATAGCTGATACGGTCTACAGCGCGAAAAGGCGCGCCTTCGTTACCAAAGTGAACCGAAAGCTTATCCACGGTCAGCAGCGTTTTGCCGACCGGCACCTCTTGGATTAATGCATCTTGAATCAATGTCTCTTCCATCTCTCTCCCCTTACTGCTTGAGTTTCGGGTCGAGGGCATCACGCAAGCCATCTCCCATCAGGTTAAATGCTAATACCGTCAGCAGAATGACCACGCCGGGGAAGGTCACAACCCACCAGGCGCTTTGCGCAAACTGCAATACATCGGAAAGCATTGTGCCCCACTCAGGCGTTGGCGGCTGTGCGCCCATACCGAGGAAGCCGAGAGCTGCCATGTCGAGAATCGCGTTGGAGAATCCCAGTGAAGCCTGAACAATTAAAGGAGCAAGGCAGTTTGGTAGAATATTGACAAACATCTGACGCGCCGCACCAGCACCGGCGACGCGAGAGGCGGTGACGTAATCGCGATTAACTTCAACCAGCACCGCTGCACGCGTTAAACGAACATAGTGCGGCAGGGCTACGAAGGTTAGCGCCAGCGAAGCATTGACGATAGACGGGCCAAAAATAGCCACCAGCACCAGCGCCAGCAACAGGCTTGGCAGAGCCAGCATGATATCGACTACGCGCATGATAATTGCATCAATCACACCGCCGTAGTAACCCGCGAACAGGCCGAAAACCACGCCGAGGATCAGCGAAAGGACGACGACCAGACAGCCCACCAGCAGCGACAGGCGGGCGCCATACATCAGGCGAGTCAGAATATCGCGCCCGACATCGTCGGTGCCTAACAGGAATTTCCAGCTGCCACCGTCCATCCATACTGGCGGTTTTAGCAACGCATCGCGGAATTGCTCAGCCGGGCCGTGCGGAGCCAGCACGTTCGCGCCAATAGCCAACACCATGATAATAATGATGTAGACCAGGCCGACAACGGCCCCTTTGTTTCGCTTGAAGTAATGCCAAAACTCGCGCATTGGCGGCATAGGCGTTGGAGCGCCCGTAACCAGTTCACCGGCGACAGGTTCAGTAACTTGAGTCATTGTGCGCCCCTTATTTCTTGTGACGAATACGCGGGTTAACAATGCCGTACAGCACGTCTACCAACAGGTTTACCAGGATTATCAGCGTGGCGACCAACAATACGCCGCCCTGCACGACCGGATAATCACGGCGCTGCAAAGCTTCAATCAGCCAACGACCTACGCCAGGCCAGGAGAAAATAGTTTCGGTCAAAATTGCGCCGCCGAGCAGCGTTCCGACCTGCAAACCAATCACCGTGACCACCGGCAGCATGGCGTTACGCAGCGCATGCACCACGATAACCCGCATACGGCTCACACCTTTGGCGCGCGCGGTACGAATATAGTCTTCACCCAGCACTTCCAGCATTGAAGAGCGCGTCATACGCACAATCACGGCTAACGGAATCGTCCCCAACACAATGGCTGGCAGGATCATGTGCATCACGGCATCTTTGAAATCGCCCGGCTCGCCCCAGATAAAGGTGTCTATCAGCGCAAATCCGGTGAGCGGCTTACTGTCATCCAGGAACACGGTATCGCTTATTCGCCCCGCAACGGGCGTGATATTCCAGTGCACCGAGACCAGCATCACCAGCATGATCCCCCACCAGAAAATTGGCATCGAATAGCCAGTAAGCGATATACCCACCGCCGTATGGTCGAAAATCGATCCTCGTTTTACCGCCGCCAAAACACCCACCGGGATACCGACAATCACCGCGAAAAGCATCGCGCAGATCCCCAGTTCCAGTGTCGCTTCAAAGCGCGGAACAAACTCTTGCCATACCGGCGTATGACTGCTTAACGACGTGCCTAAATCGCCGTGCAGCACGTTGTCTACATAACGGAAATATTGTTGATAAAGAGGCTTGTCTAGCCCCATTTCTGCCATCATCTGCGCGTGGCGCTCAGGAGACACACCGCGCTCGCCGGCCATAATAGTCACGGGGTCGCCGGGGATGAGGTGCACGAAGGCAAAGGTCAGCAAAGTAATGCCGATAAACGTTGGGATAACTAACCCCAAACGTCGGAGTATGAACTGCAACATATCCCGTACTCTCTGTATAAAATGCCCGGAGAACCTTGGCTCGCCGGGCTTATTGTGAGCTCACATTGCTTTAACGAACAACAACCATAATGATATCTATGCCAGGACTTTATTGAGTGAACAGAGAGCACTGCGTCTTCCTGTTCACTCAGTCCCGCTGCTACTTAATGTCGACGTTTTCGAAGTGATGCTTGCCTAATGGATCAACCACATAGCCGATGACTTCTTTACGCACTGGCTCATAAACGGTGGAGTTGGCGATCATCAGCGCAGGAACCTGGTCATGCATGATCACCTGAGCCTGTTTGTACAAGGCAATACGTTTATTATGGTCGGTTTCAGCGCTGGCTGGAGTGATCACGTCATCAAACGGCTTATAACACCATCTTGAATAGTTGGAACCCTCTTTGGCGGCCTGGCAGCTGAACAGCGTTGCGAAGAAGTTATCCGGATCCCCATTGTCACCGGTCCAACCCATCATCACGGTCTGATCCTCACCGTTTTTCGCACGCTTGAGGTATTCGCCCCACTCGTAGGTCACGATATTGGCTTTCACGCCGATTTTCGCCCAGTCAGCCTGGATCATCTCAGCCATGCGACGCGCGTTCGGGTTATACGGACGCTGAACCGGCATTGCCCACAGGTCGGTCGTAAAGCCGTTTGGCAAGCCTGCTTCTTTCAGCAGCTCTTTAGCTTTAGCCGGATCGTAAGGGTAATCCTGCACGTCGTTGTTATAGCTCCACATTGTTGGTGGGATCAGGTTTTTAGCCGCCTGGCCAGCACCCTGATAAACAGCATCGATAATCGCTTTCTTGTTCACGGCCATAGTCAAAGCCTGACGAACTTTCACGTTATCTAACGGTTTTTTCTCAATGTTAAACGCCAGATAACCAATGTTCAGGCCGGGTTCTGACATCAGGTTAATTGAGTTGTCTTTGCGCATCGCCGCGAGATCGGCAGGGTTCGGGAATGCCATGACCTGGCACTCGTTTTTCTGCAATTTGGCGTAACGAATAGAGGCGTCAGGCGTGATAGAGAAAATCAGGCGATCCAGCTTAGGCTTCACACCAAAGTAATCTTTGAATCGGACGTAGAGGATGCGCGAATCTTTCTGATATTCCATCATCTGGAACGGACCCGTACCGATTGGGTTCAGGTCAATTTTCTCAGGCGTACCGGCTTTCAGCTCATCGGCAGCATATTCAGACGACATAATAGACGCGAAGTCCATCGCCATATCGGCCAGGAATGGAGACTCAGGGTGATTCAAGACGAACTGAACGGTGTGATCGTCGACTTTAACGATTTTATTGATCAAATCGCCCATGCCCATACCGTCGAAGTATTCGTAGTTGCCACCGGATACTTTGTGGTACGGGTTAGAGGCGTCTTTTTGGCGGTTAAAGGAGAACAGCACGTCGTCGGCGTCAAAATCATGCGTTGGCTTAAAGTCTTTGTTCGACTGCCATTTCACACCGGAACGAAGATGGAAAGTATAGGTTTTGCCGTCTGGGCTGACGTCCCACTTCTCGGCCAATCCTGGCACGATTTCGGTGGTGCCAATTTTGAATTCAACCAGGCGGCTATAGATAGGTACGGAGCTAGCGTCGTATGTCGTACCCGAAGTGAAAAGCTGTGGGTTAAAGCCTTCTGGCGAGCCTTCTGAACAATAAACCAATGTTTTTGCCTGAACACTGGCTGCAACGGTCAGCGCAATCAGACCCATGCTGAACTTAAGCAGGCCTGATTTTCCCAAGGAAATTCTCATCGCTTTTGCTCCATCTATAATGGTGATGTGGATGTGTGTTGTTGTTTCAGCTCACCCCGCCCTTTATTTTTTATTTACGGACGAGAGTGTTTGTCAGGTAGCTGCAGAAGTGATTTTCAGACGTGCGACCAACGCCACCAGAGAGGTTGTGCAGGAAACGATTGCACCAAAAAAGGGTGCAAATAATTACCGGATGAATCTTCTGGTCAATCCTGTTCACATCAATTTGGCAACTCTGATCGGCGTCGTCAATATACCGCTCAGGCTTTTACAAAGACTGTGAGTGACAGCAAACAAACATAAAAAAACAGAAGATTCACATTTACAGGCTTAATATTTAGCCACATGAAAATAAAGCGGGACATAAACCTGCTTATATCGAATAAACCAGTTGATAACGCCATGTAAAAAGTCTAAAAAATCCGCGACAAATGGAGATTATATGAACTGTTATTTTTGAAAGTTGGGTAATTGGCAGCTTAAAATGCTGAAAGCTACCTATAAAGAGGTGCCCGAATTGGGCTTATTTCACTCACTGAATAAACCTTTTGGCATTAGAAAAAGTAATTTGCACCATTGCAGTGCATAGAAAGATTACAGTTATGAACGTTTAGTTTTCATTCAATTCAATAGAGCTCAACCTAGCGTAGCCTTGAGAAAATGTTTAAATCTCCTTAGCTGCCAAAAGGCAAGGCAAGCTAAGGGAGAGTAAAGTCTAAAATCTTCTGGCCGGGCTAAACGGCTGCATGTCGATCTGTGGTTTTTCACCCGTCATCAACGCGGCTAATAGCTCGCCGGTAGCCGGTCCGAGGGTGAAACCTTGATGACCATGACCAAACGCACACCACATTCCTGGCACATTCGGCACCGCACCAATCACCGGTTTCATGTCTGGCATGCAGGGCCGCGCACCCTTCCACGGTTGTGAGTCAACGCGTGAGCCGATCGGCAGCAAATCACGGGCGATGGCCTCGCAGTCTGCCAGCTGTGTCGGAGTTGACGGGCTATCAATCAGCGCCAGCTCAGCTCCGGTTGTTAAGCGTAAACCGTTTTTCATTGGCGCAATCAGGTAACCACGCTCTTCATCCAGCACCCAATGGTTAAGCTGGCGATCGGGTAAGGCGGCGTAATGCATATGATAGCCACGCTTAACGAACATCGGCGGCGTAAAGCCAAAACGCTCAGTCAGTTTTGTCGTCCACGGGCCAAGCGCTACCACCACTTCAGCAGCCATCACCGTTTCACCTTCGTGAGTACGGACTTGCCATCCTGCGGCGGTTTTCTCCAGAGATAACGCATCGCCAAACAGGCTATTTCCGCCGCGCTGAGTAAACAGTTCAGCATAAGCCTTCACCAAATCGCCCGGACTGCGCAGCGTCCATGGGTCAGTCCAGTGAACCGCGCCGACTAACTGTCCTTGCATAATGCCTGGCTCCAGCTCGGCCAGCTGTTGTTGATTCAGTTTGCGATGATTAACGCCGTGATCCTGTTGCAGCCGATCGGCTTCGGCAAACGCGGCCTCGAGGTTTTTCTGGCTTCGCATCAGCATTAGCCAGCCTTGCTTTTTCACTAGTGACTCGGCCTGCGCGGCTTTAATCAGCTCGGCATGGGTATCAATCGACATCGCGATCATCGAGGCATATTCTGCGGCGATTTTTTCGTAAGATGTCGGCGCTGAATGGTTGAAATAGCGCAGCAACGGCCCGGCAACGCGTGGCAGCGCAGAGGCATGATAACGCACGTCCAGACGGCGATTAGTCGTCACTCCGGCAATTACCGACAACGCCCGTGGGAAACTATAAGGGCGAACCGCCTCGCGCTGAATAATGCCCGCATTGCCAAATGAGGTTTCCTGCCCGGCTTCCTGGCGGTCAAATAGCGCGACCGATTTTCCTTTTGCCTGCAAATGCAAGGCGCTACTGACGCCAACCATCCCTGCGCCCAATACCAGTACATCGAATTTCATGCCATCAGACTCCGTAAACCCTGAATTAAGAAGGCACGCGCGCAATAACGGTGATTTCCATTTTCGCACCCTCGGCCATCATCCCAGACTCGACGGTGGTTCTGACCGGCAGCGGCGCGGTAAACCAGCGTGCATAGGCTTGGTTAAACTCGGAAAAATAGGCTTTGTCCGTCAAATAAACGGTGCATGAAAAGACGTCTTGCAGGCTCAGACCGTTCTCTTCCAGACGAGCCTTAACGCGCCCCAGCATAGTGTCGGTCTGCTGAGTAACACCGGCTGCAAAGGTGCCGTCGGCTTCAAATGCCACTTCACCGGATAAATAGGCAATGCCGTCAACAATACGGATGGGCGAGAAAGGCAAATTAGCGGGAATGCTCATGGCGTTGCTCCAAAAATGAAAAGTTGCTTAAGAAATTGAAAGTAAAAACTAATTGCCGACAGGAAGATAGAAATCAGGCATCTCGGCGATGGGCCGCGCCGTTTTTAAGGCTTCAATATTCGGCACGGGACGGCGCGTTTTTGCATCGTCTTTTAGCTGCTGCTGCAAAGTATAAGCCATGCGTAATAGCTCGACGTCACCGCCGCGTGGTCCAATAATTTGCAGACCAAAAGGCATCCCATATTGATCGACACCTACCGGCAGAGAAATCGATGGCATTCCGCCAATGGTCGACGCATAGGCCAGCGCCAGCCAATGATAATAGGTGCGCGTCGCCTGTCCGTTGATTTCTTTAGGATAAAGCTCGGTCCAGGCACGTGGACTGATAGTGACTGACGGAGCCAGCATAAAATCGTAATCTTCAAAAAAGGTCTGCCAGCGACGATAAATCTGAGTCTGCAAGTCCAGCCCGCGCGCGATATCCTGTGCGGTATAACGAAGCCCTTCTTCCACGTTAAGTCTGACATTTTCACCTACCTGGCTTGGGTCGCGCTGATACAGTTCGCGCGTGCCGGTCAAAAACATCAACGATCGGATTTTTTCAAACGCTTCGTCAGTGCCGCTACAGTCAGGCGTTGCAGAATCGGCGCTTCTGAACATATGACTAAACAGGTTAGTTTTATCAATAAAAGTCTCGGCCACGCCTTTTTCAGTAGGCGCAAAGCCGAAATCAGTGGTCAGCGCCACTCGCTGGCGCGATAAATCCAGCGGAGCGATCGGCGAAAACTCTGCGGCATTGCGTATCTGACGGCCGTGAACGGTATGCGCTAACGGGTCGCTTTTGTCTTCGCCCATCATCACGGTAAACAGCGTTGCCACGTCTTCCACGGTGCGCGCCATCGGTCCAAGTGTAGAAATTTGTAGCCAGGCCGTTCCGCGCTTTTCTGCCGGGATAAGCCCAGAGGTAGGGCGAAAACCCACTACGCCATTGAATGCCGCAGGGTTTCGCAGCGAACCGCCGGTATCAGAACCGGTGGCAATCGGGAACATTCCGCTCGCCAGACCGGCAGCCGAACCGCCAGACGAACCCGCCGCCGATTTCGTGTTATCAAAAGGATTGCCAGTGGTGCCGTAGACCGGATTACGCGAGTTACCGCCCGCGCCCCACTCTGGCACGTTAGTTTTACCGATAATGTTAGCGCCGGCCTGGCGCAGGACTCTGACCAACCGCTCATCCTTTTCAGGAATGAAATTCTTGCGCGACAGGCTGCCACAGGTGGTAGGCAAACCGGCGGCGTCGATCATGTCTTTCACTCCCAGCGGCAAACCGTGCAGCGCGCCCAGCTCGTCTCCGCGCAGCACCGCCTTT
Organism: uncultured Gammaproteobacteria bacterium; assembly: GCA_963747655.1. Lineage (GTDB taxonomy): Bacteria > Pseudomonadota > Gammaproteobacteria > Enterobacterales > Enterobacteriaceae > Rouxiella. The sequence continues at coordinate 212,368 of CAVVFS010000005.1, forward strand.
TCCTGCTGGCGCGCGGCGCTCAGAGCTGCATCAAAATCATGAGCGACCACTGCGTTAATCGCCGGATTGACCTGCTCAATGCGACGAATACAACTTTCGGTCAGCTCGACCGGTGAAATCTTCTTTTGCCCAATCAGACTGCGGGCCTCGGTTGCTGACAGGTCGCAAAGTTCGGTCATAACATCTCCTTATTGAAAATCATCGGCAAACGGGATTAAGCCTGTCCCGCCTTTATCTGTTTACTGGTCGGCGTTCTCAGAGTCACGCTAACGAGCACCGAGAAAATGGCGGCACCCATCAGGAAAAGAAACGCGGCTGAATAACTAAAATGTTGTACTAAAATACCGATGGCCAGAGGAGCAACAAAACCGGCAGCCTGGCCACCAAAATTAATAATGCCTATTCCGGTGCCGACCATTTTTTCCGCCAGAATTTTAGTGGGTAATGCAATCGCCACAGCAAAGACGAAAGACTTAAAGAAATAAACACAGGCCTGTGCAGCGATTACCGCCGAAATTGACTGCGCGCTGTACATAAAATAAAGAAAAAAGGCCGTTAATGCCGCACTCACCATCAGCATGTATTTTTCTTTACCGTCAAAGAACTTAATCATTATCCATCCGCCCATCATCGTAGCGATACCCGCCATCAGATAAGGAATAGGTAATAAAATTCCGACCGCTTTAAGATTCATTCCGCGTTCGGTCATCAGGTAAATCGGCATCCATGAATCAAGACCTTTATTAATAAGGCTCAGACCAAACCATACGGCGGCCAGCTTCCACATTAAAGGTTTTCTCAGCAGCTCGCGCAGGTCAGCGCTGTTCATCCGTTGATGAGGCTGGGTCGAGTTTTCCTTACGACGAACGGTGAAACCATAAACCAGCACGAAGAGAACGCCGAGGATGCCAATCATCATAAACACGTGACGCCAGCCGTAATGGATCAATAATGGAGCGATTAACAACGGGGCGAGCATGCTGCCAATATAATTAGAAGACATCAGGAAAGAAGACATTTTGGGTTTGTCTTCGAGGCTAAAATTCTCAGTCACGCCTTTTACAGAGGCAGATGGAAAAATACCTTCGCCGACACCAAACAGCAAACGAATAGCCAGCAGAGAAGTCAGTGACCAGGCCATGCCGGTGAACAAAGTAAACAGTGACCAACAGCCGATGCCGATCATAACGATCACTTTGGATCCGAATCTGTCTGCCAGCCATCCTCCCGGCATTTGCATCAGCCAGAAACCAAAATAAAAAATACTTAACACCAGGCCAATTTCCGTGGGCGATAAATTGAGTTGTCTGGCGATAACGGGCGAACTGAAACTCAGCACCGCGCGGTCAATAAACGCGATACACCAGGCAATATAGAGCAGGCCAAGTACCCAAAATTTATTGTCCTTTGCTGTCTTACCAATAACTGCATCTACCATGTTCATTTTCTCCGTGCGGATGAAAGAAGAACCCGTTTTGATTTAACAGTCGACCCAAGCAGTGCAGCACTATTTATTATTAAATGGCCTTTTATTAACTGACCTTTTTATTATTAATTGACCTTGTTTATCAATAACTGACCTTTTTTAGGCCTGATTGCATCCTATCCAGCGCTCAGACATACTTCCAGTTCAACTTTCTGAACACTTCATTGCCGAAACGGCAAACTTTAAGGACCCTTTCATGAGCGCGCGCATTCTTCAGGACACGGCCATCCGTTATTTTCTGGAAGTTGTCCGCTGCGGGTCAATAAGTGAAGCCGCCGTTAAGCTGAACGTGGCCGGTTCTGCTATAAGCCGCCAAATTAGCGGCCTCGAAGCCAGTTTGAATACCCAGCTGTTTGAACGACGTAAACGCGGCATGATCCCAAGTGCAGCGGGTGAGTTGCTGGCCGCCTATGCCTTTAAAAATCAGTTGGAAACGGAGCGGGTCAGTAAAGAAATTATAGAATTACAGGGCATGCGTCGCGGTGAGGTTCGAATCACCAGCACTCCCGGATTCTCGATTGATTTTTTACCGCGCGCGATTGTCGAGTTCCGCCAGCGCTATACCGGCATCCATTTTAATCTCGATGTGGTAAATGCGAAGGAAGTTACCCGTCGACTTCTGGAGGGAGAAACAGACATTGGCCTGACTTTTAGTCAAACCCCGGAGCCAAATATCAACGTTCAGTGTCGCCGCAATGCGCCGATTTTTGCCGTGATGAATCAGGCCCATCCGCTGGCTTGCAAGCAGAGCCTGCGCCTTTCCCAACTGGCTGGATACTCACTGGGCATGCCGACTCGTGAAATTATGATGCGCAGCGTAATCGATGCCTGCTGTAGTCGTCAGGGTCTGCTAATTGAGCCAACTTTTACCACAACGTCGATGATCTCGCTGCTATCTTACGCCAGCCTCAACGGTGGAATTATTTTTTGCACCGAATTACTGGTACGCCATTATCTCGAGACTTATAAACTGGTTGCCATCCCTATTTCCGACCGCGATATGAACGCATTAAATATGGAATTGCATACCCTGGCGGGCCGCACCTTGCCCAAGGCGGTATCCAGCTTTGTTGACTCATTGAAAGAGCAGCTGCAACAGGCCAGTGTTTAATAAATTAAGGGTTCGATAGATCAAGCGCTCTGTAGATCAATAAGTTAGTTAGTGATTCATTTCGTAAACTTCCGAATCCTCCTAATCCCCGCCACAAACGTGGCAGAGCGCATCATGACTGCTAGGCTTAATACAGTCCTGCTTTTTGTAGGGTCTTTGTTGAATAAACAACCACACACAAAAGAAAGGAGCATGTCGTGACGTTTAAAAAAACAATCAAGCTTTCGGAGCTGGAGAACAATCAGCTTAAGCAGGTAGAAATAGGCGACACTAAAATTGTGCTGGTTCGCCAGGGTGACAAAGTGCAGGCGTATCAGGCGAATTGCCCGCATGCAGGTGCACCATTGGCCGAAGGCGCTGTGTGTGAAGGCAAGCTGGTTTGCCCTTGGCATAAGGCCGTATTTAGTCTTAATGACGGCAGCCTCGAATCGCCGCCAGCGTTGCAAGGATTAAAACAGTACGCCGTGAAAATTAGCGGCGGCGAAGTGATGGTCGATGCGGAATCGGCAGATCAACATACTCATCTGGAAGCCGGTGATGACAACGATCAAATTGTCATTCTGGGTTCTGGTGCAGCTGGTAGCGCGGCTCTGAGCGCGCTTGAAGAAAGCGGTTATCACGGCAGAATTGTCGTTATCGATCAGGAAAAACAGGCGTCTTACGACCGAACGGCGTTGAGTAAATTTGTGCCCGACGGCAGCATGGATGTCTCAGATGTTCCTTCCCTGCTTGATGAAAACGCCTTCAGCAAGAAAAATGTTCAACGCATCGTCAGCTCAGTCACTCATCTTGATCGTAAAAAGAAAAAGCTGCGTCTGGCTAATCAGCAGCACGTTTCCTTTAAAAAATTATTGGTTGCGACCGGCGGTACGCCTAAACGACCTGACTTGCCTGGCAGTGAGCTGAGCGGCATCCACGTTTTACGTAATTTGCAGCAGGAAAAAACCCTGCTTTGTGCAGTTGATCAATTAAAACAGCTGGTGATTATCGGTAATAGTTTTATTGGAATGGAAATGGCGGCCGCGCTGCGTAAACGCGATATTGCCATCAAGGTTATTGCTCCCCATCCGTTACCGTTTGAAGCGCAATTTGGCGAGAAGATCGCAAAATATTTCCGCGCCTTGCACGAGCATAACGGCGTAGAGTTTATTGATGGAGAAGTTACCGGATTCAGCGGCGATCGTCGCGTAGAAGCGGTTGAACTTAAAGACGGCTCCAGCGTGAAAACCGATGTGGTACTGCTGGCTACCGGCGTGCAGCCCGTCACATCGTTTGTCCACGATTTACCACTAAACAAAGACGGCAGCTTGCAAGTTGATGAGTATCTTCAGGCGGCTGAAGATATCTACGCGGTCGGTGATATCGCCAGTTTCCCACTGGACGGCAAGTCAACGCGCATTGAACACTGGCGCGTCGCGCAGCAACAGGGTCGTACTGCGGCTAAAAATATGATTGGCGAACGCGAAGCCTTTGACCGCGTGCCTTTCTTCTGGACGCAGCATTTCGGAACTCGTTTCGAACATTTAGGTAATCCGCAAAAATGGGATAAGGTCGAAATTATCGGCTCGCTTGAGGATCAGGATTTTGTTGCGCTTTATGGCCTGAAAAATCATCTGGTTGGCGTGGTTGCGACCGGTCGCGAACGCACTACCGGTAAGCTTCTGCTGCAAATGCAGCATGATCTGACGTTAAATCAGGCACATAAACTGGTGGATGAAACCGTAGAAGGTTGATCCGCAGCCCCTCATCCACATCCTGAAAAGGGATTAACCTTCACGTAATCCGTGGATGTGGGGCTGCTGAGCCACCTCATGCAAGCATCGCCCAATCAACATATGCAGCGGCGATTGCTTGTTTGCATGGCGCATCACGACAATAATCTCACGATGAAAGGTAAATTCGTTTAGCGATAACACGCGTAAATTTGCTTTTCGTTCCAGCCACAGCCCTGCCAATGGCACTAATGCCACGCCCAATCCGCTTTCAACCATTTTAACAATGGCGTCAATTTCATCGATTTCCAGCGCAACCTTAGGTTCCAGTCGATGAGCGCGTAAAAACTGGCTCACCATTCGTCCCCCAAAAGAAGTGCGATCGTAGCGGATAAACGGCTGTTCCCGCAGCAGAGTAAAACAGTCATCACCGAGCGTATCTGGCGGCGTAATCAGCACAAAAGGCTCACGCGCCAAGGTTTCGCTGTGTAAATCCTTAGCCAGTGGAAATCCGGGCTTGATAACAATTGCTAAATCGATATTCCCTGCATCCACTTGAGTTAACAAATTAAATGACACGCCAGGAATCAGCTTGGTTTCCAGCGCGGGGGCACTGTGGTGCAGTTTGACCAGCACTTGTGGCAGTAGGCCGGTCTGGAAAGTTGAAATCGCTCCAATCTTTATTATCCCGCGGAAATCGCTAAGGTTTTCTGGCTGCGACATACTGGCAAAAATTTCGAGAATTTGCTCAGCCAAGGGCAATACGCGGCTTCCGGCTGCATTAAGTACCGCAGTTCGGCCAGTGCGGTCAAACAGCGCCATGCCTAAATAATCTTCAAGCCCGCGAATCTGTGCGCTGACCGCCGACTGCGTTAATCCTATTCTCTGACCGGCGGCGGCAAAGGTGCCATCCTGAGTTACTGCAATAAATGTTTTTAGCTCACGTAACATTGCCGCCCCACTCATCTGTTTTATTAATCAATCACAACAATAATATTTGTTTTTAATTAAAAATTTTATCGTTAAGAATGGATGAATACAACCTAACACCACATCTCCCTCATTAATTGATGCTGCGGCCTCAAATACTTAGGGGAACAGGAGTAATAACATGGCCTTAAGCCCGTTCCATCTTGCAATCCCAGTTTACGATTTGGCGACCTGCCGCGCTTTCTATGGCGAAACTTTTGGATTATCTGAAGGCCGCTCGAGTGAGCACTGGGTAGACTTTGATTTTTACGGTCACCAGTTGGTTATTCACGAGCATGCTAAAACCGCGACTCAGGAATCAGCGCACACTAATCCAGTGGACGGCCACGATGTGCCAGTGCCACATTTTGGTATCGTGCTGGGTTGGGATGAATGGGAAGCTTTGGCGGAACGACTGAAATCATTCGAAATTAAATTCGTGATTGAGCCTTATATTCGCTTCAAAGGGCAGGTCGGTGAACAGGCCACCATGTTCCTGCTAGACCCTTGCGGCAACGCACTGGAATTCAAGGCATTCAAAGATATGAGCCAGTTATTCGCCAAGTAAATAAATGCCATTGATAAGGCAACAATGTTGTTACAGTTGCCTTTATCTACCTCAAAACACATCAAACCCTATAAATTTTGAGCTGTAGCAAGGCGGCAAGCGAACGAGTCCCCATGAGCTTACACAGGTAAGTAATTGGGGTGAGCACGCGCAGCCAACGCTGCTACAGATTAAAAGATATAGGTTTTAGAGAATAGAAGCAGGATGCTGACACAAAGCATCCACAGTAATATCCATATATGGGAACAGTGGCAAACCCGAAAGAATGTCGTGCAATTCAGCATTGCTCTCAACATCAAAGATACTTACATTGGCATAACTGCCCACAATCCGCCAAATATGACGCCATTTCCCGGAAGATTGCAAATCTTGCGCATATTTCCTCTCCCGAGCTTTAATCTCGTCTGCTACCTCTTTCGGCATGTCGTGAGGTAATTTCACCGTCATTTCTACTTTGAATAACATCCTGATAATCCTTTTTAAAGTCACAGCAATTTTGCGAGCATTTCTACATGCCTGGTCTGTTATAAGCGATTTTCAGGAAGAGATCCTCCAGAGGCTGGAAGATATTGCTCAAAATACGGATGGCATTCTGGTTAGGATGTCTAAAAATGATTTGGAAGATTTTGATCAGTCCCGACGCAAATAAGATGCATCGCAATCCGCAACATCATGAAAAGATTGGGTTTATCGCACATGCATTTAGGAATCGGTTTTAAAGGCGGGATAAATTTGAAACGTCAGAAAGCAAAAAACCCGCGAGCCATAAGCTTGCGGGTTTTTCTAAATGTGGTCGGCGAGAGAGGATTCGAACCTCCGACCCACTGGTCCCAAACCAGTTGCGCTACCAAGCTGCGCTACTCGCCGAATTGGGCCGCATCTTACTGCTGCTGGTTATGGGCGTCAATCCCTTTTTAGTCCTATTTCGTCAACTGCTTATAAAACATGCTAACAAAAGCTAAAACGGTGATTTTAAGCGCTAAAACGTATATTTCACGGATGCAGTCACCGGTAAATAAAAAAGGGAGGCTTCTGCCTCCCGATATCCGAAAATCAATTTTATCGATTTATTTAACGGTCAGTGTCACGTCGATGTTGCCACGGGTTGCGTTTGAGTAAGGGCAAACTTTGTGCGCTTTCTCAACCAGGTCTTCCGCTACGCTGCGTTCGATGCCCGGCAGAGTGATATCCAGCGCCACTTCAATCCCGAAACCGCCAGGGATTTCACCAATACCAACTGCGCCTTCAATTTTTGCATCCGCAGGAATGCGTACTTTTTCCAGTGAGGCGACGTGTTTCAGCGCACCCAGGAAACACGCTGAATAGCCTGCCGCAAACAGCTGCTCTGGGTTAGAAACTTCACCGCCCGCGCCGCCCATCTCTTTCGGCAGGCCCAGTTTCACATCCAGAACACCGTCTGAAGAGGTAGCACGACCTTCACGACCGCCGGTAGCTGTAGCATGAGCACGGTAAATAACTTTTTCGATAGACATAATAATTTCCTTGATACGGTTAGGTAGATTATTGGTGATGGGTAAGCCCATCGATAATTACGTTAATCACTGGCGCCACTAAACAAATAACGCCATTAAACTTTTTGCATGACTACACTATTTACATTGCTAAATTATTTACACCAGAAATAAATAACACGATTGAATCGCGCGCTATGTTTTCATTTCAAGTAAAGGCGCAAATTCATGCACCTCAACTTATTCAAATTCTTTTAGGCTTTCTTATGCAGATGGCCTCTCAGGGTCTGCAATTGCTGCTTGAGCGCGGTCATTTCCTCAACGCTACATTCAGTAGCGCAGGCAACAGCTTCGGGAATGCCCTGTGCTTTTTGCTGCAACTCACGCCCGGCATCGGTCAGGGTAATAATCACCTGCCGTTCATCAATCTGTGCACGGCGACGAATCAACAGGCCGGCAGTTTCAAGACGCTTTAACAAAGGCGTCAGGGTTGCCGAATCCAGGAACAGCTTCTCACCGATGTCTGACACCATCAGTTCATCCTGCTGCCAAAGTACCAGCATGACCAGATACTGAGGATAAGTGAGTTCAAGCTCACTCAGCAGCTTGCGATAAACTTTATTCAACGCCAGATTGGCGGAATACAACGCAAAACACATCTGCTGGTCGAGATGTAACATCGATGGCAATGTGTTATCGGTATCAGTATTTGTCTTCATGCAATCAATATAGATAGCGCGCGATATGATAGCAAGCACATTTACAATTGGTATTTTTAATCTGTGACGTGCTATAACAATTAAAAGCGTATTTACAGGAGCAAAACGATGAGTAACGTAGTTGATAAAGCCAGACGTTATGCCAGTAAAGCGCATGCTAGCATCGATCAACGTCGAAAATACACCAATGACCCGTATATCGTTCATCCACAGGCGGTGGCCGATATTGTAAGCAGCGTTCCGCACACCGAGGAGATGCTTGCTGCGGCCTGGCTGCATGACACCGTTGAAGATACTTCAACCACGCTGGATGACATTAACAGTCATTTTGGTCCGCAAGTCGCCGAACTGGTCGGCATGCTAACCAATGTCAGTCTGGCCTGCGAGGGCGATCGCATCGAGAAAAAGAATCTGGATCGCCAGCACTGCGCCAAAGCTTCTCCCGCCGCGAAAACCATCAAGCTTGCCGATCTCATTGATAACCTGCGTTCTCTTGTCACTCACGATCCGGATTTTGCCAAAACCTATCTTATTGAAAAACGTCTGATGCTCGCAGTATTAAAAGAAGGCGACGCCACGCTATGGCTGCAGGTCGAGCACATTATTAATGACAGCCTGCAACGTCTTCATCAACCTCCACACAATGTTCCCAGCAGCTGGTTTCAAGGCACTGAAGAAGCATATTTAGCAGCGAAATAGGCTTCGGCTTCTTCGTCAGGCACTTAAGGACGCGGATCGTCTATAGCTCTTTGGACTTGTTCACGAAACCATTTGCCGTGAGCAATGCAGTCCATCGTGAGGCCCGCGGGTAATCCGCCCTCTTTAACTCTTATAAATCGCCTATTCATTGCCCTGATTTTGTACAAATGCTCTGCAATGGGGATGCAAAGAGTTGTGCAATTGATCGCTAAAAATTTTAATTTATTTAAAAATCAATAGATTAAAAAATGGCACGCAGCTTGCTTAGATGAATTCAATCTTGTGTACTAGATGGAATTCAACTTATGGCCTCCCAATCGACTCCTTATACTGGTTTTCAGCTTCGTGACTGGCAGCATCATTATCAAAGCGCACCAGACAGCCTGCGCAGCTCTTTGGGTATCGTTCTCGGTAGCTTAAACAATAGTGACAATGCCTGGCTTTATCGCGCGACCTCCTCACAGCTTGAAGAGCAGATTGCCAAACTCGAATCATTGCGCAGTCAGGCGGGCGGCTCCCTTGCGTCTTTGCCACTATTTGGCGTGCCGTTTGCGGTAAAAGATAATATCGACGTTGCGGGCTGGCCGACCACCGCCGCTTGCCCGGCTTTCGAATATATCGCGCAGGAAGATGCCACCGTAGTGGCAAATCTCAAGGCCAAAGGCGCGGTTGTGATTGGCAAAACCAATCTCGATCAGTTCGCCACCGGCCTGGTAGGCACTCGCTCCCCTCACGGTGCAGTAAAAAATACCTTTAATCCAGAATACGTCAGCGGCGGATCAAGCTCCGGCTCGGCCTCCGTGCTGGCTCGCGGTTTAGTGGCTTTCTCCCTAGGCACCGACACCGCCGGTTCTGGCCGCGTGCCGGCTGGTTTCAATAATATTGTCGGCCTCAAACCGACCAAAGGCTGGCTCTCCAATCGTGGCGTAGTCCCCGCCTGCCGCCTAAATGATGCCGTCTCCATTTTTGCGCTAACCGTGGCCGATGCCTATCTGGTCGCGACTCTGGCCGGGGGTTATGACCCTCAAGACGCCTATTCCCGCGCGAATCCCCATACTGCTCCAGCCTCTATGTCTTCACAGCCTCGCTTTGCCGTGCCGGATACGCTGGAATTTTTTGGCGATCTCGAGTCGGAAAAATCTTTCCAGCAGGCACTGGATAAGCTGGTCAGCAATGGCGTAAGTCTGGTGAAAATAGATTTCACCCCCTTCAAAGCATTGGCCGAGCAGCTTTATTACGGCGCATGGGTTGCGGAACGCACCGTAGCAGTGGGCAAAATTTTTGAAGAAACGCCTGAAGTCATGGACCCAGTGGTGCGCGGTATTGTCGCTAACGGGCTTAATTACTCGGCGACCGATGCCTGGAAAGCCGAATATCTGCGCGCCGAGCTTTCTCGCAAAATCAATCTGGCGCTGGAAGGTTTCGACGCACTGGTGGTGCCAACTTCACCCACCATCCGCACTCTGCAAGAGATGGAGCAGGAGCCAGTGCTGTATAACTCACAGTTTGGCACCTATACCAATTTCACTAATCTGGCCGACCTCAGTGCGCTGGCGTTGCCTGCCAGCATTCGTGAAGACGGCCTGCCAGCGGGCATCACCCTGATTGCACCAGCCTGGCACGATGCCGCACTCGCCAACTTTGGACGCCAGTGGCAACGCAGCCTGTCTCTGACGTTGGGCGCAACCGGCAAAACACTCGATGTCCAAAATGCAATGACCGGCCCTGTCGCGGTCAGCAGCAGCCACGTTCGCGTCGCGGTCGTTGGTGCACATCTCACTGGCATGCCGCTGAATTTCCAGCTCACCACCCGCAATGCGGTGCGCGTCGAGCAAACCCGTACCGCCGACGATTACAAACTCTATGCCCTTGCTAATACCCAGCCGCCAAAGCCGGGTCTGGTGAAGGCCGAAGGCGGCAGCAGCATTATTGTCGAACTGTGGGATATCCCGCTGGCGCGTTTCGGCGAATTTGTGGCTGAAATTCCGGCTCCGCTGGGCATTGGCACACTGCAACTGGCGGATGGACGCAGCGTTAAAGGCTTTATTTGTGAACCTTGGGCGATTGCCAGCGCCACAGACGTGACCTCATTCGGCGGCTGGAGAAGCTATGTCGAGCATCTGAAATCAACCGCTGCGAAAAAAGCCTGAGGAGCCACGACCATGTTCAATACTGTCCTGATTGCTAACCGGGGTGAAATTGCCTGCCGCGCCATTCGTACATTAAAACGCCTTGGCGTGACCAGCGTGGCCGTGTATTCCGATGCCGACCGCAACTCGCCACACGTCACCGATGCTGACATTGCCGTGGCACTTGGCGGTGAAAAAGCCAGTGAAAGCTACCTGCTGATTGACAAGATTTTGGCCGCCGCCAAAGAAACCGGCGCGCAGGCCATTTATCCAGGCTACGGATTTTTATCCGAAAGCGCTGAGTTTGCCGATGCCTGCGAAGCGGCCGGAATTGCGTTTATTGGCCCGACAGCGCATCAAATTCGCGAGTTTGGCCTCAAGCACCGCGCGCGTGAACTGGCGGGCATTGCTGATGTACCGATGACGCCGGGGACGGCATTACTCGACAGTATTGATGAAGCGGTTACCGCCGCCGCGCAAATCGGTTATCCGATCATGCTGAAAAGCACCGCAGGCGGTGGCGGCATTGGTTTAACACGTTGCGATGATGAAGCCGCCCTGCGCGCCGCGTGGGACAGCGTAAAACGCCTCGGCGAGCAATTTTTCCGTGACGCTGGCGTGTTTCTCGAGCGCTTTGTGGATCGAGCGCGCCACGTAGAAGTGCAGATTTTTGGCGACGGCAAGGGCAATGTGGTCGCCTTAGGCGAACGTGACTGTTCCTTGCAGCGCCGCAACCAGAAAGTGGTAGAAGAAACGCCCGCGCCGAATCTGCCACAGGCTACTCGCGAAGCTTTGCATCGTTCGGCGGTAAAACTCGGCGAATCAGTTAATTATCGCAGCGCAGGAACGGTGGAATATATTTATGACGCCGCGCGCGACGAATTTTATTTCCTCGAAGTGAATACCCGTTTGCAGGTTGAGCATCCCGTAACCGAGATGGTCACTGGACTGGACCTAATCGAATGTATGCTCCGCGTCGCCGCTGATGACTCACTGGACTGGCCGCGACTCCAGCAGCCACCAAAAGGTGCCGCGATTGAGGTGCGTATCTACGCCGAAGATCCGCTGAAAAATTTCCTGCCAAGTCCCGGCGTGCTGACTGAGGTTTTCTTCCCGGAAGATGTGCGCGTTGACGGCTGGGTTTCAACTGGCAGCGAAGTATCGGCATTTTATGACCCGATGATAGCCAAGCTGATTGTTTACGGCGACAACCGCGAAAAAGCGCTGGAAAAAATGTCGCAGGCACTCGGGGCCACGCGCTTGCACGGCATTGCCAGCAATATTGATTATCTGCGTCAGGTGGTTGCGACGCCATTGTTTCATCAGGGCGAAATGTGGACTCGCATGCTCGATAGCTTCGAGTTTAAGTCTCAGGCTGTCGAGGTGATTTCTCCCGGTACTTATAGCAGCATTCAGGATTATCCTGGCCGCCTCGGCTATTGGGACATTGGCGTGCCACCTTCTGGCCCGATGGACGATTTTGCCTTCCGGCTCGCCAACCGCATTGTCGGTAATCATCTCGATGCGGCAGGTCTGGAATTTACCCTGCAAGGCCCGACATTGCGTTTTCACTGCGATGCGACCATTGCCCTGACCGGCGCAGCCTGCCCGGCGACTCTTGATAGTATCGACGGCAGCGAGGGTATTAACGGTAAAAAAGTACCTTACTGGCAGCCGATTAGCGTTAAAGCCGGCCAAGTATTGACTCTGGGCCGCGCCACCAGCGGCTGCAGGACTTATCTCGCCGTGCGCAACGGTTTCGACGTGCCGGTCTATTTGGGCAGCCGATCCACTTTCGCACTCGGCCAGTTTGGCGGTCATGCAGGCCGCACCCTGCGAGTCGCCGATATGCTAACCGTCTCACAGCCAGAACTTGCCGCCTGCACTACGCCTGCCCCCGTTGATTTACCGCAGGCCGCTGCTGCGAATATCGTTCCGGCCTATGGCGATGACTGGAGTATTGGCGTGCTTTACGGCCCGCACGGTGCGCCAGACTTCTTTACCAAAGAGTCGATCGACACCTTCTTCGCCTCCGAATGGCAGGTGCATTACAACTCAAACCGTCTCGGCGTGCGTCTGACCGGCCCTAAACCACAGTGGGCGCGTCTCGACGGCGGCGAAGCTGGCTTGCATCCTTCCAACGTGCACGACTGCGAATACGCCATCGGCGCAATCAACTTTACCGGCGATTTCCCGGTGATCCTGACCCGTGACGGTCCGAGCCTTGGAGGTTTCGTTTGCCCCGTCACCATCGCCAGGGCCGAGCTGTGGAAGGTAGGTCAGGTGAAGCCGGGCGACCGTATCCGTTTTCATCCGATAAGCTTCGAACAGGCGCAGGCGCTGGAAATGGCCCAACAAGGCACCATCGATTCGTTAATGCCAATTGAAGCGATGGAAATGTTGCCGCCATCTTTACTGCCGGGCCGCACGGCTTCAGCCACTATTTTGGCGCAATTGCCCGCCAGCGATGAACGCCCTGCCGTGGTTTATCGTCAGGCGGGTGATGGTTATGTGCTGATTGAGTACGGCGATAACGTGCTGGATCTGGCGCTTCGGCTGCGCATCTATCTGTTAATGAAGGCGATTCGTGAGGCAAGTTGTGAAGGCATCGAAGAACTTTCGCCGGGCGTGCGTTCATTACAGGTTCGCTATGACAGCCGCGTTCTGCATCAATCGGCGTTACTCAAACTTCTTCTGACGCTAGAACAACAGCTGGCCGACGTCAGCAAACTGAAAATACCGACTCGTATCGTTCATATGCCGATGGCCTTCGAGGACACCGCGACGCTTGGCGCAGTCGAGCGTTATCAGCAAACCGTGCGCGCCGAGGCTCCGTGGTTGCCGAACAACGTTGATTTCATTCAGCGCACCAATGGATTAGCGAGCCGCGAAGAAGTGAAAAATATCATCTTCGACGCCAGTTATCTGATCCTCGGCCTGGGTGACGTGTATCTCGGCGCACCTTGTGCGGTGCCGGTTGATCCACGCCATCGCCTGTTAAGTTCCAAATATAACCCGGCGCGCACCTATACCGCCGAAGGGACCGTGGGTATTGGCGGGATGTATATGTGCATTTACGGCATGGATTCGCCTGGCGGTTATCAACTGGTCGGCCGCACGTTGCCTATCTGGAACAAATTCCTCAAAAACGAACAGTTTGAACAGGGCGAACCTTGGCTGTTGCACTTCTTCGATCAGGTGCGTTTCTATCCGGTTACTGAAGCTGAACTGGATCTACAACGCGACGCTTTCCGTGAAGGTCGCGCACAGGTGCGTATCGAGCACACTGAGTTTGATTTCGCCGAATATACACAGTTCCTGGCGGATAACGCCGAAGATATTGCCGATTTCCGTCAGCGCCAGCAAACCGCATTTATCAGCGAAGTGGCTCATTGGCAGGCGCAGGAAAGTGCCGCGGTTGAAGCCGCCGTTAACGGGACTCAGCCGATTGAAGACCTTGCTAATCAGCCGGGACAGCTGGTAAGTGCCGATTTAAACGGCAATATCTGGAAAATTCTTGTCGAACCGGGCCAATACGTTGAGGCCGGTCAGCCGCTGATTGTGGTTGAGGCGATGAAAATGGAGCTGTCGGTTAACGCGCCTTGTGCAGGCACGGTGCTGAAAATCGCCTGTCAGCAGGGTCTTCCTGTTGGGCCGGGAGATGCGCTTCTATGGATCGATAAAGACGGGATCGATAAGGACGGGATCGCCTCCTCCTCTGATAAAGCTTAACAAGGATTATTTATGCAGCTTACCGGCGCACGAAACGGACGCGGCAAGGCTCGCCCGGAAGGGTTGGCAGAGCGAATTTATCTCCAGCTGAAAGACGATATTTTTAGTTTTCGCATGCTGCCGGGCGACCGATTCAGCGAAAACGAAATCGCGGAACGCATGGAAGTCAGCCGAACGCCGGTGCGTCAGGCGCTGTTCTGGCTTGAGCGCGAAGGCTACGTGGAAGTGTTTTTCCGCAGCGGCTGGCAGGTTCGCCCGTTCGATTTTGAGTATTTCGAACAGCTTTACGACCTGCGTATCGTGCTGGAACTTGAGGCGGTAAAACGTCTCTGTGCGCTGAACGTTACGCCCAAGGCGCTGTTAACACTCAAGAGTTTCTGGGTAGACGAGCCAAGACTGGAAGACGGGCAAACCGTTTCGCGTTTTGACGAAGAATTTCATATGGCACTGGTTGCGGCGGCAGGTAACGACGAGATGGCAAAAATCCATCGCGACCTGACCGAGAAGATTCGCATTATCCGGCGGCTGGACTTTACCAAGGACGCGCGCGTCAACGCGACCTATAACGAACACGCGAGCATTTTGCTTGCAATCATGCAACGCCAAACTCAGGAGGCACAACGCCAACTACAAGATCACATTGCCGTCAGTAAAGCCGAGGTGCGCAAAATTACGCTGCATATGCTGCATCAGGCGCGACCAGAAAACGATGCCGATACCCCGTCATCGTGACTTTTTTAAAGTGTTTTGATTCGTAATAGCTTTTTAAAAACAGCACGCCCTATAAATTTTATGGTGCAGAAAAGCGGCAAGCGGGCGGGTCACCGGCGACTTACGAAAGTAAGTGACGGGTGTGAGACTGCGCAGGTAACGCATCTGCATTGTGAAAGATGACGGGCCAATACTTAACAGGGGATTAATATGCAACGTCGTCGCTTTATCAAAGCCTTTGCTCTCTCGGCAACCGTGGTCAGTATGGGTCTGGCATTTACCGCTCAGGCCGCCGGTACTATCAAAGTCGGTATCATGCATTCACTTTCTGGCACCATGGCCATCTCTGAAACGCCGTTGAAAGACGTCGCGCTGATGACCATTGATGATATCAACGCCCACGGCGGCGTGTTGGGCAAAAAACTGGTCCCGGTGGTGGTTGACCCGGCTTCAAACTGGCCACTGTTCGCCGAAAAAGCCCGTCAGCTTCTGACCCAGGACAAAGTTGCCGTAGTATTTGGCTGCTGGACCTCGGTATCTCGTAAATCTGTATTGCCCGTATTTGAAGAGCTGAATGGACTGCTGTTTTATCCGGTGCAGTACGAAGGCGAAGAGATGTCGCCAAACGTGTTTTATACCGGCGCAGCGCCAAATCAGCAGGCAATTCCGGCCGTGCAATATCTGATGAGTGAAGACGGCGGCGGCGCTAAACGCTTCTTCTTGCTGGGTACCGACTACGTGTATCCGCGCACCACCAACAAAATTCTGCGTGCTTATCTGCATTCCAAAGGCGTGCAGGACAAAGACATCGAAGAAGTGTATACGCCGTTTGGTTATAGCGATTATCAGACCATCGTTTCCAACATTAAGAAATTTGCAGCGGGCGGTAAAACAGCCGTTATTTCAACCATTAACGGTGACTCCAATGTGCCATTCTACAAAGAATTGGCAAATCAGGGTGTGAAAGCGACTGACGTACCGGTGGTGGCATTCTCGGTCGGCGAGCAAGAACTGCGTGGGATAGACACCAAACCGCTGGTCGGCGATTTAGCGGCCTGGAACTATTTTGAATCGCTGGATAACCCAACCAACAAGGCTTTTGTCGCTGAGTGGAAGGCCTACGCGAAATCTCATCATCTGCCAAACGCCGATTCAACCGTGACCAACGATCCGATGGAAGCAACCTATGTCGGCATTCATATGTGGGCGCAGGCGGTTGAGAAAGCAGGCACCACGGATGTTGATAAAGTTCGCGCCGCCATGGCCGGTCAGACTTTCAAGGCTCCAGACGGTTATACCCTGACCATGGATGCCACGAACCATCACCTGCACAAACCGGTCATGATTGGCGAAATTCAGTCCAATGGGCAGTTTAACGTGGTGTGGCAGACTGACAAACCTATCCGCGCCCAGCCGTGGAGCCCATACATTCCCGGCGACGATAAGAAGCCTGATTATCCAGTAAAAACAACTCAGTAATTAACTCGTTATTTAGCTCATTACTTAATGTAGCTTCCGTAAATTACTCGCATTTTATGAGTTGCGAAAAGGTGTTCTTGCTCCATTGCCAGCCACTATGTTCGATAAAAGTGGCTGGCAGTCTCAACCCTTGGCAACTTGAAAGATCGCCAGTAATCGCGTTTTCGTGTTTTTAAAAGCGGTGATGACTATGATGAAACTCTTGCGCTTTCCCCGTTTACGACTCGGCTTCGGACTGAGTTTTCGCACCCTGACTTTCCTGCTTTGCTGCCTGCCTCTGTGGGCCAAAGCCGGTCCCGCTGACGATTTTGCTGCGGCAAACCGCACAGAACAGGCGACGCTGCTTCAACAGTGGGCCGCCGACCCACAGCCTGAGCGTTTGCCGCTGTTAGAGGCACTAAAGCAGGAAGATGTCGTGATTGATGAGGCGCACCACGCCTTTATCCAGCAGGGCAATACGCTGGCTCCGTTGGAAGGAACCGCCAAGCCGCAGGGCGATGTCAAACCGGTTTGGCTCAACAACCGAATCCGTAATTTGATTAGCAATGCCCTGTCGGCGCATCGTCTGGTCAGCAAAGACAGTGCCGTGCGCTTGCAGGCTGCCAAAACTTTGCAGCGTGAAGCGCAGCCCGACCAGCTCCCCTTGCTGACCAAACGTCTGGCGCTGGAACAAGACAAAGTGGTGCACGAGGCGTTAAGTATCGCGCTGGCCAATTTGCAGCTTAGCTCAACGGATCCCCAGATTCGCCTGCACGCCGTTGAGCTGCTCGGGCAGTCGTCGGACCCGGATACTCAGGGTCATTTACAGCCACTGACCGACCCGAAAGTTGAGGCCGATGCCACGGTGCGAAGTGCCGCAATGACTAGCCTCAAAGCCATACAGCATCGCCTGATGATCGGCGACTGGCTGGGTCAGGCATTTACCGGCCTGTCACTGGGTTCGATCCTGCTGCTGGCGGCGTTGGGTCTGGCGATTACCTACGGGCTGCTTGGCGTCATCAATATGGCGCACGGCGAGATGTTAATGCTCGGCTCTTATTCAACTTACATGGTGCAGTCGCTGTTTCAACACTACGCGCCCGGCCTGCTGGCGATTTATCCGCTCGTCGCGCTGCCGGTGGCCTTCTTTATCACTGCCGGTATCGGCATGTTGCTTGAGCGCACCGTGATCCGCCACCTTTATGGCCGCCCACTGGAAACGCTATTAGCCACTTGGGGAATCAGCCTGATTTTGATTCAGGGCGTGCGAGTGATTTTTGGCGCGCAAAACGTCGAGGTTGCCAATCCGAACTGGCTGTCCGGCGGAATTCAGCTGCTGCCCAACTTGGTGCTGCCGTATAACCGTATCGCGGTGATTATTTTCGTCATGCTGGTGCTGGGCCTGACCTGGTTGCTGCTCAATAAAACGCGTCTCGGCATGAACGTTCGCGCCGTGACGCAAAATCGTGCGATGGCGGCGTGCTGCGGCGTCCCTACCGGTAAAGTCGACATGCTGGCATTTGGACTGGGATCGGGCATTGCCGGACTCGGCGGCGTGGCGTTGTCGCAGCTTGGTAACGTCGGCCCTGAGTTAGGCCAGGGTTATATCATTGACTCCTTCCTGGTGGTGGTGCTCGGCGGCGTGGGTCAGTTGGCCGGCACCGTGGTGGCAGCATTTGGGCTGGGAATCCTGAACAAATTCCTCGAGCCGGAAATCGGCGCGGTATTGGGCAAAATCCTGATCCTCGCGCTGATTATCCTGTTTATTCAGAAACGTCCGCAGGGACTCTTCGCCTTCAAAGGCAGGGTGATTGACTGATGACGCAACCATTGACGATTACCGGCGTACAAAAAGCGCCACGAGTAGCCATAAGCCTGGGCGTGCTGGTATTTATCGCGCTGCTGGTAATGCCCTTTTTAGCACTATTGCCACAGACTAATCCTTTGGCTATCTCAACTTATACCCTGACTTTAGTGGGCAAGATTCTTTGCTATGCGATCGTCGCGATCGCGCTGGATCTGGTGTGGGGCTATGCCGGTTTGCTTTCGCTTGGGCACGGATTATTTTTCGCACTCGGCGGTTATGCTATGGGTATGTATTTGATACGTCAGGCTTCTGGCAATAATCTGCCGGATTTTATGTCGTTCCTGTCGTGGACTCAACTTCCCTGGTTCTGGGCCGGAACCCAGCATTTTGCTTGGGCATTGTGCCTGATAGTTTTAGTGCCCGGCGCATTGGCTTTCGTGTTTGGCTATTTCGCTTTCCGTTCCAAAATTAAAGGGGTCTATTTCTCAATCATGACCCAGGCGCTGACCTATGCCGGTATGTTGCTGTTTTTCCGTAATGAAACCGGCTTTGGCGGAAACAACGGTTTTACCGGCTTCACCACCCTGCTCGGTTTTGAGGTGACTGCCACCTCGACACGCATTGGACTGTTTATCGCAACGGTATTGGTGCTGGCTGCCAGCCTGGCATTAGGTTTTGCACTGGCTCGCAGCAAATATGGCCGCGTTCTGACCGCGGTACGCGACGCGGAAAACCGTTTGATCTTCTGCGGTTACGATCCCAAAGGTTTCAAGCTGTTTGTCTGGACCATTTCGGCAATGATTTGTGGTCTGGCAGGCGCGCTTTATGTGCCTCAGGTCGGCATTATTAATCCCAGCGAAATGTCACCGACCAACTCTATTGAAGCCGCAATTTGGGTGGCATTGGGCGGGCGCGGCACGCTAATCGGCCCCATTCTTGGCGCAGGCATCGTTAACGGTGCTAAAAGCTGGTTCACCGTGGCTATCCCGGAATATTGGCAATTTATTCTCGGCGGGATGTTTATCGTCGTAACGCTGTTTCTGCCAGAGGGCGTAGTTGGCCTGCTGCGTAAGAGGAAGACGCAATGAATTCAATGACATTGGATCTCTTTACTCAACAGCAGCCTGCGGATCAGCACCGCGAGCAGACCGATCCGATTCTGATGCTGGATAAAATCAACGTCAGTTTTGACGGATTTAAAGCCCTGACTGATCTGTCGATGCGTATCGGCGTCGGTGAACTTCGCTGCGTTATCGGCCCCAACGGCGCGGGAAAAACCACGTTGATGGATGTGATTACCGGCAAAACGCGGCCAAAATCCGGGCAGGTACTTTATGACCAAAACATCGACCTGACACGCCTTGATCCAGTGCGTATCGCGCAGTCAGGCATTGGCCGCAAGTTCCAAAAACCCACGGTATTTGAAGCGCTAACGGTGTTTGAAAACCTCGAAATTGCCCAGAAAACAAATAAATCAGTCTGGGCCTGCCTGCGCGCCAGGTTGAACAGTGAGCAGAGCGATCGCATTGACGACATGCTGAAAACGCTGCGTTTGCAGGGCGAACGTCATCGCATGGCGGGCATGTTGTCGCACGGCCAGAAACAGTTTCTGGAAATCGGCATGCTGTTGGTGCAAGAGCCGCATCTTTTGCTGCTCGACGAACCGGCCGCAGGCATGACCGATGCAGAAACCGAATACACCGCTGAACTGTTCAAGTCATTGGCCGGAAAGCATTCGTTGATGGTGGTAGAACACGATATGGGCTTTGTGGAAACCATCGCCGATCACGTTACTGTGCTGCATCAGGGGCAGGTTTTGGCCGAAGGATCGCTGCGCGAAGTGCAGGCCAACGAGCAGGTTATCGAAGTTTATTTGGGCCGCTAAAGCGCGTCGCGGGGAGAAAATGATGTTGCAAGTCAACGAGCTAAACCAGTATTACGGCGGAAGCCACATTTTGCGCGGGCTGTCTTTCGAGGCAAAAATCGGTGAGGTCACCTGCCTGCTCGGCCGCAACGGGGTGGGTAAAACGACCCTGCTGAAATGCCTGATGGGGCTGATCCCGGCTAAATCCGGAACGATTAATTGGAACGGCACGGTGATTAATAGTCGGAAACCGCATCAGCGCGTGCAGTCTGGCATTGCTTATGTCCCGCAGGGTCGCGAAATTTTTCCGCGTCTGACGGTAGAAGAAAACCTGCTGATGGGGCTGTCGCGCTTTTCGGGCAGTCAGTCAAAAACGGTGCCGGATGAAATTTATCACCTGTTTCCAATATTGCTGGAGATGAAACATCGGCGCGGCGGCGACTTGTCTGGCGGACAGCAACAGCAGCTGGCGATTGGGCGTGCACTGGCTTGCAAACCCAGCCTGCTTATCCTTGACGAGCCGACTGAAGGTATTCAGCCGTCGGTGATTAAAGAGATTGGCACGGTTATCCGCCAGCTTGCGGCACGCGGCGATATGGCAATCCTGCTGGTCGAGCAGTTTTATGACTTTGCGGCAGAACTGGCCGACAGTTATCTGGTGATGTCGCGCGGCAATATCATCAAACGCGGACCGGGTAGCGAGATGGAAGCCGAGGGCGTGCGGGGATTAGTGGCGATTTAAGTCGTAAGATCTATCGATTACAAAGGTTCATTAACGCAAGAAACAAAAAAGCCGCGACATTGCGCGGCTTCATTTTCAAATGCTTGTTCGTTCGATTAAGAACGTATCTTGCGATAGACAAACAGTACAACCAGCGCACCGATCACTGCGACAATAAAGCTGCCGAAGTTGAAACCGTCTACACGACCGTGGCCAAAGAAAGTACTGATATACCCCCCCACAACCGCACCGACAATCCCCAGGATTACCGTCATAATAAAGCCGCCACCGTCTTTACCCGGCATGATCCACTTAGCCAGAATACCTGCAATCAGACCAAAAATAATCCAGGATAAAATTCCCATTTTGATGTCTCCTAAAACGTTTATAAAATCGTAAAATTGTTCAGCCAATCAGGCCAAACGAAAGCGGAAAATTCCTTTCCACCGCATCGGCCTGCTACGCAGTGTGCCAGACCTTCTTTTTGTGACTCAGGATGTATTTTAGCAGAATTAAACAAACTCGCTCAAAATCAGCGACAAGCACAAGATTTATACAATTTTGCAGTGTAAGAAACATTACTGAAAAGATGAGTTAAAGCTTATCGGGTATAAAAATAGAGACGACCAAATATTGAACAGAATTTTTGAAAGAGATCCTCAAATCAATCCGTTTTTCATTATCTCCTAATCGGCCTACTATTTGCTCATCGAAAGGCAAACCCCTTTCAAACTTACTCAAACAATTAGGAATGACAACATGAAAAGCATCAAATATTTTGCAGTAGCTGCGACTCTTTCAATGGCTTCTTTTGCAACATTCGCTATGCAGGAAGTACCTCAACCTGCTCAAGGCGCACATAAAATTGGCGTAATCACTGCCAGCGGCGAAACCACTCTTGACGCGCTGGAAAGCGACCTGGCGAATCAAGCCAAAGAGGCGGGTGCCACTTCTTACCGTATCACTTCTGTGACCGGTAATAATCTGATGAATGCCAGCGCTGTGCTCTATAAATAAATATAAAAGATTAGAAAAAAATCACGCCCACAAGATGACATAAAGGCCGGTGAAATCCTCCATATAGCGATTTCACCGGCCTTTTAGCGTTCACAAAAAAACATTATCCATATAGCCATTGCATCCTTTTCAGCTGATTAATATTCTGTTTCTTTCCCGCTAAGGAATGGACTATGACCCTCACCGATTCGCTCGTCTCTTTTACCTTTGCCATCACCTTATTAACCCTGACACCCGGCCTCGACACCGCGCTGATATTACGAACCGCCGCCAGCGAAGGCAGTAAAAAAGCCTTTCAGGCGGCGATGGGCATTAATACCGGCTGTATAGTCTGGGGCGCGGTCGTTGCGCTAGGCTTAGGGGCATTGCTCACGGCATCTGAACTGGCATTTGACGTGTTAAAATGGGTCGGCGCTGCCTATTTATGCTGGCTTGGCGTGCAAATGCTTTTCAAACCGCGTAGTAAAATGGCGGCCAATGTGCCGGATGCGAGCCAGCCCTCCAGAAAAAGCAGCAACTGGTTTATTAAGGGATTATTTGGAAACATACTTAATCCCAAAGTGGGCGTATTTTACGTCACATTTTTGCCGCAGTTTGTTCCTGCAGGGTATCCGGTTGCCGCCTTTACTTTTGGTCTGGCGATGATCCACGTTTTGATTGGCACCGTTTGGTCATCCACCATGATTGCTGCGACACGTCCGCTTTCACGCTGGTTACAGCGCCCAAATGTGGTGCGTACAATGGATCGCCTGACCGGCATGGTATTCATCGCCTTTGCCGTTCGTTTAGCTACCAGTAAACGTTGAATTTTTAACTTTTAATTTTTGATTTTTTTGATGTTTAAAACATAGGAATAAAAATGAGTGTAAAACCTCGAGTCACTGCGACACTAACGCATGATGACATCGACGCCGTCAAGAATGGTCTGCGTGCTTACAATAAAAGCTTTATCCCGCAAGATTCTTTCAAAGAACTGGGAGTATTTATTGAAGATGCAGAGGGCAACAAAACCGGCGGTTTGATTGCCGAAACCGTCGGTAAGTTTCTAAACATAAAGTATCTCTGGATCGATGAATCACTGCGCGGGCAAGACTGCGGGACTTTATTGATGCGTCAGGCCGAAGAAGAAGCGATTGCACGCGGTTGCCATTACGCACTGGTTGATACTTTTAGCTTCCAGGCTCGCCCGTTCTATGAGCGCCTCGGCTATGAATGCAAAATGACGTTAGAAGATTACATCGAAGATATTCGCGCTCCAGAAGGCATCGAATCAACCCACCAGCGCTATTATTTGACTAAAAGACTGGGCTGAGAAAAATCCTTGCTCCTGTCGATTAGGCATAGAATGCGATAATAATTATCTCGATCCACACCATGATATTTAAGGAATAAATCGATGGATACCACATTACGTGAACCTGCGGCAGTAGGTGAAATTCTGGTAGAGGAATTCCTTAAACCGCTCAATATCACTCAGGCGCAGTTGGCTCTGGCGATGAATTTTTCCAGAAAAACTGTTAGTGAAATTTGTAATAACAAGCGCCGTCTTAGCGTTGACGACTCCATTATGCTCGGTGACTTATTTGAAACAACCGCCGACTTTTGGATAAATTTGCAGGCTGCGCACGACCGCTGGGAAGCACGCCAAAAACATGCTCAAGGCAGTGTTTATCGCCCTATTATTGAAATTTTAGGAAGAAGTTCTGCGTCCTGCTAAAGATATGACCGCGTGAATTAATCAATCACGCGGTATAAATCATGATTACTTCTGCGATAAAGCCAACCACTCTTTGACCGAATCACGCTGCCACTGGCGCTCGACGTATTCCACCAGCTTTTCTGGCAATACATCGCCGTTCAGATGCAGGCGGTTAAGCATCAGCGCTAAATCGGTATCAGCGATACTCCATTCACCAAACAGATGACTTCTGTCACCCAGCAAACGAATTGCGGCATCAATAAGCTTTTCGGCGGCAATTTGCCCGGCCTCGGTCAGCGCAGGACGTTTCTGACCGGCAAAAACAATTTCAGTTGAACGCTCGGCACGCACGGCTAACAAATCGCTGCGCAACCAGGCCTGCACTTCTCGTGCTTTAGCGCGGTCTTCAGGATTTTCCGGATAGATGGCGGCAAACGTCGGGGCAGGAAACAGCTCTTCGATGTATTCATCGATAGCTGAAGATTCGGAAAGTTGAAAACTGCCGTTAGAAAGGGTCGGCACGCGTCGCGTCGTTGAAATAGCAGAGTAGGATTCTTGCAGATTCTCAGCCTGCGCTAAATCTACGGTTTCTATTTCAAAAGGGATGCCTTTTTCAGTCAAAGCCACGAATGCTGACATCACATAAGGACTATAATAATTAGCATCGGAATACAGCGTCAACTTGGGGTCACTCATTTTGCCTCCTGATAACGGAATATTGTCTATTCCCTGTTCTGATCTCTGCAACATAGCGTACTCTGAAAGCAATAACTATGAGTCGGTTGAATAAACTATGAGTCGATTGAATAATTTACCTCCAGGAGGCTCGATGAAGAAGTTTATCCTGATTGTAGCCATGCTGCTGCCTGCATTATTCACTGCGCAGGTTTTCGCCGCATCGGCTAAAGAGATCAAAGAAAAATTCAATCGTATGCAGATAGGCGATGGAACGCTATGTCTGAGCGATATTATGTATCCAAATGAGCCGACGATGAAAGTCATTGAAAATGGTTTTCTGGTGAAGAAGTCCAGGGATGTATTCGTCTACCAAACGGCGCTGATTTATCTGCTCGGCAATGATGTCACAGTTAACATTCATTCGCTGATTGTCAGCAAACTCAAAAAAACCTATTTTTCTAATACGTTCAAAAGCACATTTATCCAGGTTACGGGCCTTGACCAGCCTAATCAGGCAATGGCCAAAGCCAATATTTTAAAAAGCTATCAGGAGTCCGTGGTTAAGCAGGTAAATAACGTGCCCTACAGCGCGTTGAGCCTCAATAATACGGGCTATGTAATAAGCCAGCAGGAAGATCAGGTCAGCGAACTAAGCAATTGTTATATCACTCCATTTAAAACCGCGAATTAACGCTGATATTTTATAAAGTCTGTCTGAATGGCTACGCGATCGTAGAGCTTTCTCGCGGTTTGATTGGAGGTTTGCGTCATCCAATAGACAGCAGACTTATTGTTTTGATCGGCATATTGATACACGGCCTCAATCAAAGCCTGTCCCAGACCCAGTTTTCTCGCATTGGGTGAAACGTATAAATCTTGCAGATAGACGACCTGATCAATTTTCCAGCCATGATCGTGGTTTATACAGTTAACGATACCGACCAACTTCCCATCTATCTCAGCGACATAGCCAAACATCGCGGCATAGTCTTGCTGTGACAATCGGTTGAAAGTCTGAGCATAAACCTCTTCACTCAACTCGCTCTGATAAAAATCGAGATATTCACGCCAGAGTGCTTCCCACTGCTCTCTGTCAGCTGGCGTGAGTGGACGAATAACTGGTTTAGCTAATTGACTCATCTCAAAACCCCTATCAATAGATATAACTTATGAATTTAAATTCATTTAAATTGAATACAAAGTCAATATATTTAAGAGCATCGTCCATGAATAACACATACCATTATAAAGCTACATAATTCAAAGTGCGGGCTTTCTAATGCCTATTACAAGCCAATAGCCAAGCTCAAAATTGAGACGATTGTACCCCATAGCGCGCGGTGATAATCTCACCGCCTTTAATCTATAAAGCAAAAGCATATTCTCTCGATTTAAGGCTTTCAGGCACTGCTATTAAATACAAGGTTAGTTGATGAGCTCCTCAAGATTTAATCTGCAAGACTGGTCATTTTCAACGATTATCGCCGGTTTTGTTGCCGTTTTAGTCGGTTATACCAGTTCAGCAGCAATTGTTTTTCAAGCCTATCAATCCGCAGGGGCTAACCTGGCGCAGATTGGCAGCTGGTTCACTATGCTGGGTTTCGGCATGGGTATTACCAGCATCGGGCTATCTCTTTATTACCGCACGCCGATCCTCACCGCGTGGTCAACACCAGGTGCGGCATTGCTGGTAACTAGCCTGCCGGGTATTTCTATTAATGAGGCCATCGGCGTATTTATCTTTGCCAACGGTTTGATCCTGCTTGCGGGTATTACCGGATTATTTGCCAAAGTAATGCGCTATATTCCTCAGGCGCTCTCGGCGGCGATGCTTGGCGGTATTTTGCTGCGCTTTGGGCTAGATGCGTTTGGATCGTTGCAAAGTAATTTGCCGCTGGCAGGCAGCATGTGCCTGGTTTATCTACTGGCACGCCGCTATATTCCGCGTTATGCGGTTATTCTTTCACTGTGTGTTGGATTAGCGGTGGCGGCATTACAGGGAAATATTGCTTTCCACGGGCAGGCCCTGCACTTTGCCGCACCGGTGCTTACCGCGCCGCAATTCAACTGGTCGAAACTGATTGGCATTGGCGTGCCGTTCTTTGTAGTGACCATGGCCTCTCAAAATGCTCCCGGCATCGCCACGATAACTGCCTCAGGGTATAAAGCGTCGATTTCTCCGCTGATCACTGTCATCGCGCTGGTCACACTTCTCATGGCACCGTTTGGCGTGTATTCGATAGGGATTGCTGCGATCACGGCAGCGATTTGCATGGGTAAAGACGTGCATCCAGACCCTCAGAAACGCTACACCGCCGCCGTCGCTGCTGGAGTATTTTACTTGCTGGCCGGGTTGATGGGAGGATCAATAGGTACGCTGTTTACGGCTCTCCCCGCTCCGCTCATTCATACCATTGCCGGGCTGGCTTTATTGGCTACGATTTCCGGTAGCCTGCACCGTGCTTTAAACGAAGAAAAACAGCGTGACGCGGCAATCGTTACCTTTTTGATTACCGCTTCGGGCATTCAGTTGTTCGGCGTAGGATCGGCATTCTGGGGTGTCATCGGCGGCGTGCTGACTCACTGTATATTGAGCTTGCCGGCTAAAACTCAGGTAAAAAATCAGTAATCCGCATCCTTAAAATACAATCTGGGTCTCAAAATGTTGAGGCCCTTCATGTTATGCGTAACAGAATTTGGTAACACGCAATTTAGTGATGGCGGTCACATTTTACTTGCCGTAAAGGCTCTTTACTGGGGAGATAATTCGCCAGACAAAAGAGCAGAATCACATGAAAATCGACACTAAATCTTGCGTAGTAACCGGGAAAAAAGACGTTTCCGTGGTAGATCAGCATCTGGACTATCAGGGTAAAGGCACATTGGTTAAAGTGACTCGCGGCGGAATTTGCGGCTCGGACCTGCACTATTACGAGCACGGCGCGGTGGGTGATTTCAAAGTTCGTGAAGCCATGGTTCTCGGGCATGAGGTCGTTGGCGTGGTTGAGCAGTCTGACAACGCGGCGTTGAAACCGGGTCAAAAAGTCGCTCTTAACCCAAGCAAACCCTGCAAAGCCTGTAAATACTGTCTGGCTGGCGAAGAAAACCAGTGCACCACTATGAAATTCTTCGGCAGCGCCATGTATTTCCCCCACATCAATGGCGCATTCACCCAGTTTAAAATCGTCGACAGCGAACAGTGCATTCCCTTTGATAACAGCGTTAGCGATCGGCTGATGGTGTTTGCAGAACCCCTGGCGGTGGCAATTCACGCCGTTAATCAGGCTGGAGATGTACAGGGTAAAACGGTGTTCGTGTCTGGCGTCGGTCCAATTGGCAGCCTGATTGCCGCGGCGGCTAAAGCCAAGGGCGCAAAAGAAGTGGTTTGTACTGACCTGAGCGATCGCTGTCTGGAAATCGTTGAGGCAATGGGCGCGACGAAAACCCTGCACGCTGCCAACGGCGATTTCTCGCCTTATCTGGAGCAGAAAGGCTATTTCGATGTCTCATTTGATGCCTCGGGTCACCACTCTTCTATTCGCCGCTGTCTGGAAGTAACACGCGCCAAAGGCACGCTGGTTCAGGTTGGTATGGGTGGCGCTATTCCTGATTTCCCGATGATGATGCTGATTGCCAAAGAGATTAAATGGGTTGGCAGCTTCCGCTTCACCGAAGAGTTCGTCACCGCCGTTGAGTGGTTAGGCAATAAGGTGATTGACCCGATGCCGCTGCTGTCGGCCGAATATCCACAAGACGAGCTGACTCTGGCATTGGATTTCGCCGCTGATAAAACCAAAGCCTCGAAAGTACAGCTGGTTTTCTAAGCTTTATGTTCCAGGCTTGAAGTTCCAGCTTAAAGTTCCAGGCTTAAAGCTTTAAATTCAGGGCTTAAATCTTCCCAGTCAATAAGCAGGCGGCCATCGGCTGTCTGCTTTTTTTATTCGTCCTCCCCTGTCAACATCGTGTCCGTTTTTGGCCTTTTTCTTTTTACAAACCCCGCGCAATATAGCTTTACACCCAAAAGAGGAGGTCCGAAAATGTCTGATAGTGCATTATTGATCATTGATGTTCAGCGCTCGTTTGAGCAAAAAGATTATTGGCAGCAGGATGACTTACCGGCTTTTCAGCAGGCAATATTGCGCCTGATAGACGGCTGCCAAACTCGTGGTGTGCCGCTGGTCGACATTTTCCACGTCGATGAAGGGCCTTTTGCACTGGAGTCTGGTCTGGTCACGCCGATGTCTTTCCTGAATCATCAGCCAGAGGTCAGTGTCCACAAGCACGTTCATAATGCACTTACCGAGTCGGGCCTCGATCTCTGGCTGCGCGAACGAAAAATTAAACATTTAATTATCAGCGGGATGCGCACCGAACAGTGCTGCGAAACCACTACCCGAGTCGCTTCCGATCTGGGATTTGAGGTGACTTTCGTAACAGAGGCGACCCTGACTTTCCCGATGACTCATGCATCTGGAAAAATCTTCAGTACTGAAGAGATTAAACAGCATACAGAGTTAGTGCTGGCTAATCGTTTCGCCACGATTACCGACGTTGACGGAGCACTCGCCGAGTTAGATAACCGGCTGGATGTTAAAACATCGCGGTAAGACAGGTGACGGCTTTTGAGCGCAACGCGTTTGGCGAGACTCTGCCGCAAAAAAGCCGGATATTGCCGCCTATATGAATCAACACCTTACTATTAAACGGGAGTGATATGCAGCGGGATGTGTTTTTTGTGACTCTGCCGGGTGCGCTGGCGCTGGACCTGACTGGGCCGGCCGAGACTCTGCGCCTGAGCGGCCATTTCACACTGCATTACATCAGCCCGCTGGATGAAGTCGAGCTGACGACCGGTCTGGTGGTCAGTCGCCTGCAGCCGCTGCCCCGGGAACTGCCGGACAACAGCATTATTATGGTGCCGGGCGTCAATGAGTCTGCTACTCAGTTTGATACCGAACCCGCGATGCTTTGCCGCGACTGGCTTGCGGCGCAAAAAACGGCGATCGAACAGGGTCGTATACAGCTCGTTTGTATCTGCTCGGGCAGTTTATTGGCGGGCATGGCCGGCTTGTTGGATGGTTATCAATGTACCTCGCATCATGACGTGATCCCGCGCCTGCGCGAGCGAGTGCCTGCCGCACTGGTTAAAGATAATAGAATATTTGTTGAAGACCGCAGCGTGCTGACCAGCGCGGGCATTACCGCGGGTATCGATCTGGCGCTTTATCTGGTCGCTCAGCATCTTGGCCCACAGGCAGCGCTGGACGTCGCACGAGAAATGGTGGTTTATTTCCGCCGAGGTGGCGAAGATCCACAGCTTTCGCCGTGGTTGCAGCATCGTAATCACCTGCATCCTGCCGTACATCGCGCGCAAAATGTGATTTCGTCCAATCCAGAATCCGACTGGCAGGTCGAAGACGTTGCCGTAAAATCGCATATCAGCAGCCGCCATCTGACTCGCCTGTTCCGCCAATATCTCGGAATAAGTGTCCGCGATTATCACGAGCAGCTGCGTATCGCGGTAGCCAAACAGCGGATCCAGCAGGGTTTCGGCCAGGAAAAAGCGGCACTCGCCGCCGGATTCTCTTCAGCCCGCCAGCTCAGACGGGCATTGTTGCGCTGGCAGCAGGAATAATTCAACTCACCCAACGCCGCCTGTCGACTTTGCCGAGCAGCACGGCAAGCAGTAATCCGCCAATCAGACCACTGATAAACAGATAGCCGATGTTCAGTAAGGAATGCTGTGGAAAATCGAGATGATGCCCACGCAGCCCAATAATGATCAGCGCGTGGAAACCGTAAATAGCCAGCGAATGCCGCGAAATCAGTGCTAAAAACCGCGAATTGCAGCCTGCAAGCACGTGTTTGCCGAATATAAACAGTGATAACGCCGAGACAAATACCAAAGGCCCGGTGTAGGAATAATAGGTACCGGCAAAGTTCTGATTAATCAGTGACTGATGATGCGTGCCGACGGCAATTAATGTACTGCTGAGCAGAAAAACCAGCCCCGCAACGCCTCCATGCCAGGCTTTACCGCCATCGAATGTGCCCAAAGCACGGCCCAAAAGCGCATAAAGCAGATAATAAAAGGCGTCTCCGCTGATATAAAGGTTTAACGGCAGCAGGTGAAACCCCTGTAACTCCAGCGCAGGAAGCTGTGGATTTGCCAGAACGCCCAATAGCACGGCGATAATTAGCAGAGTCTTCGGCGGAGATTTTCTTATCTCAATAAAAGGCGAAAGCAGATAAATCAGGCCGATGGCATAGAAAAACCAAAGGTGATAAAACACCGGCTTTTGTAGAATATGACGCAGTGAAGGCCAAAAACCTATTTTTGTCATAATCAGAATGTAAAGTAACGATGCCGCACTGTAAAAGGTCAGGCACAGGCCGATGCGCAAAAAATGCCGTTGCTGGGCGCTTTTCTCACCCCAAAACAAGAAGCCAGAGATCATAAAAAATAGCGGTACAGATGGCCGTGCGGCTGAATCGAGCAGATTAGCTATCCACCACGAGCGAGTTCCCAGAGCGCTAAAATTAACGAGCTGAAAACTGGTGGCGTGAATAATCACCACCATGATGCAGGCAATGGCGCGCAGGTTATCAATCCAGCCTATTTTTTGGGTCATTCCCGGTCAATCCTTAAAATTTATAAAGGTTAACACCTGCTTCTGGCTGCTTAATCGTCTATTTAGTCGCTAGCCTGTTAAATAAGCACTCTTATAATGTGCTTTAGTGTGGAAAGTGCATTGCCATTTGTTCAAATTATCGGCAGAATACTCGCAATTACTGAATCCGCTTGCGAATCCTGTCCGGACAGTCCCTATTTTCATGCTAATTATCAATTCATTAGCATTTTTTTGTGAAATTATTATGCATAACTCTCCGAAGACTGCGTCCCTGTTGGGTCGGCAGGCGCTGTTGTTTCCTTTGTGTCTGGTGCTATTTGAGTTCGCCACTTATATCGCTAACGATATGATCCAGCCCGGTATGTTGGCTGTTGTCGCTAACTTTAATGCCAGCGAAGAATGGGTACCGACCTCGATGACCGCCTATCTTGCCGGCGGCATGTTCTTGCAATGGCTGCTTGGGCCATTGTCAGACCGCCGTGGTCGTCGCCCAGTGATGCTGGCCGGTGTCGGCTTCTTTGTGGTGAGTTGCCTGGCCATTTTGCTCGCTCAAACCATAGAACAGTTTATGGTAATTCGCTTCTTCCAGGGGATAAGCCTGTGCTTTATCGGCGCGGTCGGCTACGCCACGATACAGGAATCGTTTGAAGAATCGGTGTGCATTCGCATCACTGCGCTGATGGCCAACGTGGCGCTGGCGGCTCCGTTATTAGGCCCTTTGGCCGGTGCCGCGATGGTTCAGTTTGCGCCATGGCAGCTGATGTTTGTCATTTTTGCCGTACTGGCGAGCATTGCCTTCTGGGGCCTTAATAAAGCGATGCCTGAAACGGCATCACGCATTGGCGAGAAACTCTCGGTCAAGAGCCTGCTGAGTGATTACAAAATCGTGCTGAAAAATCGACCTTTTCTCTACGGTTCACTGGCCATTGGCTTTGCCAGCCTGCCTTTACTGGCGTGGATTGCCCAGTCTCCGGTGATCCTTATCAGTGGCGAAGGGCTATCGTCGTTAAGCTATGGCTTGTTGCAGATTCCTGTCTTTGGCGCGCTGATTATTGGCAACCTGACGCTGGCAAAACTCACCGGCAAACGCAGCGTTGAACAGTTGATCAAATTAGGTGCCGTGCCGATGGTCGCGGGTTTATTTATCGCTGCTGTCGCCACGTTAATTTCGGGGCATGCCTATTTATGGATGACCACCGGTCTGAGCGTTTATGCCTTCGGAATCGGGATTGCTAATGCAGGCTTGTATCGCCTGACGCTGTTCTCCAGCGATATGAGCAAAGGCACAGTTTCTGCTGCGATGGGGATGATAAGCATGCTGGTATTTACGCTGGGTATTGAGCTGGCAAAAATCGCCTATCTCAATGGCGGAAGCGAATTATTCAGCATATTTAATCTGATTAGCGGATTACTGTGGCTGTCACTGGTCACGGTATTTATTCGCAAGCGCCGACCTGTAGTGGGCGGCGCGGTGGTTTAAAAAGCAGGAGAACCCGTATCAAGGGGGAGAAGTACGGGCAAAACTTTCGCGCTGAAACAGTCGCTCGACCAGTTTGATTAAGGTTGGGCGTTCAACACACCATCCCGGAGCAATGCGTCTAAAGTTTAAATAACCTAACGTACAGGCCACGCTGATGTCGGCCACGTTGAGGCCTTCACCGTTGAGCCATTGGCGCTCACTGGCTAATTTTTCGAGCTGATCCAAACCTCGTAGCACCTTGCCACGCTGGCGAATCACCCATTCTTCATTGCGCTGCGCCGCCTCACGACGGTTTTCCAGCACTAGCGCCACGGCGGCATCGGTCACTCCATCAGCCAACGCTTCCACCTGTTTCACCCGCAGGGCGTCCAAAGGCTCCCACGGTAACAGGGTGGGAGACACGTTGAGCAACTCAATAAATTGCACAATAATCGGCGAATCATAGAAGATCTCGCCTTCATCAGTGACCAGCGCGGGCACCTTGCCCAACGGATTAAATGCCGTCACTTTACTGCCCTCGGCGGTAGGCGGATCGTTAACGAATTCAAACGAAATCCCCTTTTCTATCAGCATCACCGAAATCTTGCGCACATAAGGACTGGTATAGCTGCCAATCAACTTCATCAAACCCTCCTTATCCAAATCCGGAAAAGCTGAAAAAATAACCGTTCATCCTCTATAAAATTAGCAGTCGGGCCACTTTTTACCAGCAATAAGCACAGTTTGAGATTCAATTTCACCAGGCTTAGGTCTACCCTGATCGGGAGTAATCACTGATTTTATTAAAACGGAAAGTCCCTTGAAGAAGACTGATAGCCCCGCCCTAATCGACCTGAGCCAATCACCCGGCTTGCAACAGCGGCATGTCACGCAGCGGAATAGGCTGGAACAGTTTGAGCCGGATTGGGTAGCGGAAGAAGTGCCGGTGGCGCTGGTTTATAACGGAATATCTCACGTGGTGATGATGGCCTCGCCAAAAGATCTTGAGGCATTCGCGGTGGGCTTTTCATTGTCGGAAGGGATTATTGAATCAGCACGCGATATTTTTGGTATTGATATAACACCAAACTGTCATGGTATTGAGGTTAATATCGAGCTGTCGAGCCGCCGTTTTACTGGGCTAAAGGAAAGGCGTCGGGCAATGGCCGGGCGAACGGGCTGTGGCGTGTGTGGTATTGAGCAGCTTGATGACCTGTTCCGCCCACTGGCTCCCCTGCCTTTTACCCAAACCTTTGCCATGAGCCATCTCGACAAAGCGCTGACAGAATTAAAATCTATTCAACCCGTCGGGCAATTGACCGGCTGCACCCATGCTGCGGCCTGGATAAATTCTCAGGGACAGCTGCTCGGTGGTTGTGAAGATGTCGGACGCCACGTCGCGCTGGATAAAATGCTGGGTATCAAGGCACGAGAACCTGGCTGGACTGCGGGAGCCGCGCTGGTGTCGAGCCGTGCCAGCTATGAGATGGTACAAAAAACAGCGATGTGCGGCATTGAAATCCTGTTTGCCGTGTCAGCAGCGACTTCGCTGGCAGTCGACGTTGCCGAGCGCTGCAATTTAACGCTGGTTGGCTTTAGCAAGCCCGGACGTGCTACGGTCTATACTCATCCGCAGCGATTGATAGAATAGTCCATAAATAGCCCCATTAACCCCATGGTTAAATTGAGGCTATTTCGCGGTTAAGGTGATATTACCTTGTTAGATGAATTTACCTTTTTGATAGTTAAACTTGCTATAAGCCCCGAATTACGTGGCTTGCAGAGCACCGCTCGAAAGTGCACAGCATAGATAATCATTTTCAATATCAATTTATTAACTATAATGATCCGACTGATTACGCGGTGTTCACCCTAATCTGCACCGCCCAACACTAATGGAGCTGATGAACATGAGTTATTCACTACCATCCCTGCCTTATGCATACGATGCACTCGAGCCGCATTTCGATAAAGAAACGATGGAAATCCATCACACCAAACATCACCAGACCTACGTTAATAACGCTAACGCAGCACTGGAAAGCCTGCCTGAACTGGCTGCACTGCCTGTTGAAGAGCTGCTGAAGCACTTTGATAAAGTGCCTGCTGACAAGAAAGTGGTTCTGCGTAACAACGCCGGTGGCCATGCTAACCACAGCTTCTTCTGGAAAGGCCTGAAAAAAGGCACAACCTTGCAGGGCGACCTGAAAGCCGCTATCGAACGTGACTTCGGCAGCGTTGACGCTTTCAAAGAAACCTTCGAAAAAGCTGCTGCAACCCGTTTCGGTTCTGGCTGGGCTTGGCTGGTTAAGAAAGATGGCAAACTGGCAGTGGTTTCTACCGCTAACCAGGACAGCCCACTGTTAGGCGAAGCTATTTCTGGCGCATCAGGCACTCCGGTTATCGGCCTGGACGTTTGGGAACACGCTTACTATCTGAAATATCAGAACAAACGCCCTGATTACATCAAAGCCTTCTGGGACGTTGTAAACTGGGACGTAGCGGCAGAAAACTTCGCTAAAGCCTAATGATATTTCTGGCGGATGATTGGCGGGATGCTCTCAGCATTAAGTTCTGAATGGCGTAAATCCTGAAAAAAATCTGCAAAAAAACCGACGGAGCCAGCTTCGTCGGTTTTTTTATGCCTGCGTTTCTAGAAAATGCGTTCTAGAAAACCAGGTTGATTGGGGATCAGAAAGCTTTTTTCGAGAAACCCGTTACCGCTTTCAGGCCCATCTCGCGGCCCAGAGCCGTCATTGGGTGCACGACAATAATGCCACGCACTGCTTTCTTCAGCGTGCCCATATCGGCCTGCTCTTTCTTGGTAATTTCACGGCTAAACAGCTTGGAAAGCTTCTGTGCTTCTGCGCTCAGCTTAACTTCACGCACGCCGCGCAGACGTTCGATTTCCGCTGCCAGTTTCTCTTTTTCTTTCATGTGCTCGTCAATCTGCTCGGTCACGCCTTGCTGAATAACGGTGGCATCTTTGTGGTTCAACGCGTCCAGCATGTCGCTCAGGCGCTTAATTTCTGCTTTTTCTTTCTCGATCATTTCGATAATCCGTATGCCATCAGGCGCCGCGAGATTGCGGGGCAGGATAGCGAAAAATTGAATTCAGGCTGTAGTGTAACAGGAAGTCGCCTATTCGACAGCCTGTGTAACGATACCGGGGGGTAATCCGCTCATCTCACAGGCTTTACGCCCTACCCGCGCCAGTGCGTCAGTATAGCGCGCGTTAAACGGATAACAGCAGGAAAGTCGCAGCGCATTACGATAGCGGCCACTCGGCGAATATAGCGTTCCGGGCGTCATACAAATTTTTTCTTCCAGCAATAGTTCAAAAAGTTTTACCGTATCAACGCTCGATGGGAAATCGACCCAAAAAACGAATCCACCCTGTGGCTGTGTGGCGCGCGTGCCCTGTGGAAAATAACGCATGATCAAGGCCTTGGCTTCATCAACCTGTGCTGCATAACGCCTTCTCAACGTGCGCAGGTGATGATCAAAACCGCCTGATTCTAAAAATACCGCCAACGTTTCTGATAACAGTGCTGATTCGGCCATGGAAGAGACTGCCTTCAACTGGCGCAATTTTTCGGCAAAGCGCCCACCGGCAATCCAGCCAATGCGAAAATCCGGGGCCAGCGTTTTAGTAAAGCTGGTGCAGAAGATGATCCAGCCATTTTTATCGAATGATTTTACTGCCGGAGAAAGCGTGGGGCCGAACTGAATTTCGGCGTATAAGCCGTCTTCAATCAATGGCACCTGATGATCGTTCATCAGCCGTGCAAGGCGTTTTTTAGCTGCCAGAGGCATGGTGAATCCCATCGGATTTTGCGCCGTCGGCATTGCAATAACGGCGTTAAGACGCTTCTCGTTAAGCATTAATTCCAGCGCATCCAAAGATAAACCGTTCTGAGGATCGGTAGGGATTTCAACGGCTTTCAAACCCAGATTAGCAAGCAAAGGCAGCAGGAAAAAATAGGTTGGCGTTTCCAGGCCCACGCTGTCTCCCGGTTTCGTGGTCACTCGCAGGGCCAGCTGTAATGCCTCCATACAACCGTGCGTTAGCGTAATATCGGTGGGTTCGAGCATCATTCCCAGAGACATCGACCGGCGGGCAATTTGCTGGCGAAGATGCAGATTACCCGGCGGCAATGCGTATTGCGCGATGATTTGGGGCTGACGGCGCAGCAAAGAGGACATAATGCGGCCCAATTTTCCGCCGGGATAAAAATCGGTGGTCTGCGGGCAGGCCAGCGAAATATTGGTATAAGCCGGATTTGTCTGCGCGGCAAAAACGGTATCAATCAGCGCCAGAACTTCGTCTGCGGGTTTGGCAGCGGGCGAATGTTCATCTACGCGACTCTCCAGCACTGGCACCGCGCTATTTACGTAGAATCCCGACTGGGGCCGCGCCTCGATTAGTCCGCGATCCTCAAGACGGCGATAGGCAGCAACCACGGTATTAATGCTGACCTGATGAATTTCGGCGTTGCGTCGCACCGACGGCAGGCGACTTCCGGGCAGCAGCGTTCCACGCGCAATCGCCTCTGCCAGTTGATCGGCGAGCTGATTGTAGCGGGTTTCACTAACCGGCTCAGTCTGGGTATCACGCAAAGTTTCGGGCAGGATTTCAGCCATAGTGTCAGTTCCCGTAATTAAGATAGATACAGTTTATATTTTGAGCCACTGTAACCATAACAATAGCTTATATCTGGTTCTGTATCCTAATTGTTTATCATCTTATGCTAATCACTCATTCGCTCTGTCAATGCAGCGCACTTTTATTATGAGGATTACCCGATGCTGGATACTGCTTTTGTAAGTTACGTGACCGTGATGTCTATTACACCGGGCCCAAATAATCTGCTGCTTGCCTCTTCCGGAGTGAACTTCGGGTTGCGCAAAACGCTGCCAATGACTTTCGGAATTACGCTGGGATGTGCGCTACAGTGCGCGATACTGACATGTTTGCTTGCCGC
This sequence comes from uncultured Gammaproteobacteria bacterium, assembly GCA_963747655.1. GTDB lineage: Bacteria > Pseudomonadota > Gammaproteobacteria > Enterobacterales > Enterobacteriaceae > Rouxiella. The sequence continues at coordinate 249,996 of CAVVFS010000005.1, forward strand.
CGTATTGAGCTGGATGACGGTAATCCGCCTGCCAATGGCTATTATCGGCTGTAGCTATTTACTCTGGCTATCCTGGAAGATTTTTCGTTCCTCCAGCCCGCAGAACAGGGAAGAAGATCGGCCGATGCGACTGATAAGCGGCGCGCTGTTTCAGGTGGTTAATCCTAAAGCCTGGCTGATGGCAACTAACGTAGCAATTCTATTTACTCCGCCTGAAGGCAATATGCTGCATCACACGTTGGCTAACTGTATTGGCTTTGCCATCCTTAACTTTCCCTGCGTATTTATTTGGGCGTTGATGGGCGACAGGCTGCGCAAGGCGTTGCAGGTTGAATGGAAACTCAAATTATTTAATACCATTATGGCCGGATTGATGGCCCTTACCGCGCTTTGGCTGATTGTCGATGAGTTAAAAAATGTCGCTATGCATTGAGTGCATCCGCCTTTTTTAGTACTTTAAAAAACCTTTTATCGTCGGGCTAATCACTTTATGACTAATAAAGAATAAGCCCGGTGATAAATTAATTTTTTAGAGAATAAAAATGGCTAAGGCATACTTTTTGGTAGGGTTCGGCTTTGTATTCGCATTATTTGGCTACTTTTCGCTGGATATTTTAGTCTCCCAATATCTTGGCGATCATCGAGGCCAAATTATCGATCTACAGGCTTTTATTATTTTGCCCATCACTCTCGCCGTGGAGTATGCAATTTACTTTATGGTGACTTACTTCCTGCTGGATAAAGTAAAGCCGTTGTCTTTGAAACAGGACAGCATTCTCCAGTGCTTGTCTCTTTGCATTAACGCTCTGTTCCTTTCCCTGTTCGCCTATTTATTCACCAGCGAAATCACCAATTCCGTAGCCAGTAATGCGGTATTACGAGTTGATGATTTCCCGGCGACCAAAATCTATTTCTCATCAATGATAGCCTCACTGCTGATATTGATAGGCTTACGTAAGGTTTGGCCTCAATAAATTAGCGTTTAACCGGAGAGAGCCGCGAAGGCTGCTGATTGCTGATATGGGCGATGAGCCCGGTGACAGAAAGCACCATCGTCGAACGGACGATTTGCTGATAACGTTGGCGCTGCATGGCTATCAATGACTCGTCCGCCTCACCCGATTTAAGAAACGTCGGGGCTGGCGGGAGTATTGCGACACAGTGCAGCTCGCCGAAAGGGCCGAGAATCTCGTCGTCGGTAAAACGGTATTCGTTGGCGTCGTAATTTAGCTCTTCACGCAGCGCCATCAGCAGTTCTGCATCTTCATACTCATTACGGCCAATAACGCCAAGCGCATAAATAAGCTTTAATCGTACGGCCAAATCGCCCAGCGGCCCGTTGCCGGTAAGCAAAGGCTCAACGGCGTATTTCACCGCGTAATCATCTTTACGAAAAACCTGAACCACTAAAATATCCAGCGCTTCCGCCAGCAGCTCAACCGCAGTCATCAGAAAACTGCGCACGGTTTTACCCGCATTCAGCTTTTCCAATACTCGGTTTTCAAACGCCTGTGCTTTTTCCATGGTCGCTATTCACGATATTTAGTGAGTCTTTCAACGCCCACGGCGTCATCCTTGATCTGGCCCCTCAGGCCGCGATGCTGTCGCTCGAGGGGCATTTTTACATCGGGTGTTGGACTACGTGCAGAAATGGCACGTCACTGATTGTTAGAGAGTTATTGATTTTTAGTGCATTTTCTCATAGGCGATCACGACCTTAGCCACCACCTCGCTGTCTGCCGGCAAACCGGAAACTTCAACCAGCGTGGCTTTCGGCCCCTGAGTAGTCAGTGATTCAACCAATTCTTGCGCCTGCGGGTCCTGCTCACTGCGATAACGCATCGCGGCGGCAATACCAATCACCAAATTCGCGTGCGGCAGCGCATATTCTTCGGTTCCCAGCAGCGGTTTGATTAAACGATCGCCCGCACTGAGTTTACGCAATGGCTGACGTCCAACGCGCTCAACGTCATCTTGCAAATACGGGTTTTCAAAGCGTGAAAGGATTTTCTTGATATAGGCTGCATGCTTTTCAGCATCGAAACCGTAACGTTTAATAAGCACCGCGCCGCTTTCTTCCATCGCCCCTTTGACGACTTCACGGATTTTTTGATCGAGTATTGCATCGCGGATCGTGGCGTGTCCTGCCTGCTGGCCCAGATAGGCGGTAATCGCATGTCCGGTATTCAGCGTGAACAGCTTACGCTCAACGAATGCCATTAGGTTGTCTGTCAGCTCCATGCCTTTAATCGCTGGCAGCGAGCCTTTAAACTGAGTCTGATCCACAATCCACTCGCTGAAAGTTTCAACGGTGACCTCCAGCGGATCGCTAGAACCGGCAGCTGCTGGCGGAACAATGCGGTCAACCGCGGAGTCGACAAATCCAACGTGCTCTTCAACCCAGGCTTTTTCATCTTCTGGCAGGGCGTTAAATACGTGTTGTTTGAACTGGCTGGTTCCGCGCACCATGTTTTCACAGGCAATAATATTCAACGGATTGCTATTGCCTTGCTGATGGCGCAATACCAGACCTTTTGCCACGTTATGGGCAATTTTTTCCAGCACGGTCGGGCCAACGGCGGTGGTTAACAGATCAACCTGAGCAATCAGCTCAATCGCCTCAATGCCTGTACTGTTGACGATGCTGACGTTGCCCACTGGCTCAACGGTGGCCTGTTCTCCCACCACATTCACGTTGTAGCCCTTACGGCGACTCAGTTCTTCAAGCAAAACAGGGTGAACATCGGCAAAGGTCAATTCAACGCCGGCGTCGGCAAGCAGCTTGCCGATAAATCCACGGCCAATATTACCCGCACCAAAATGTAAAGCTTTCATGATGACTCCCTAAAACGGTGACAAGAACCAGGAAGCTCTGGGCTTCGAATCAACAACCGGGTCTGCTACCCGACAGACGTTGGATAATGCAGACCCGGTTAGTGACGTTCTCAATTTCTGTCTTTAATAATCCACAAACCTCAGACTTTCGACTGCCCGCAGATTATCAATGAATTCGCCTTAACCGCGAATGATCTGCAACACTTCTTCGACACTCTGGGTATTCGCCAAACGGTCGATAACTCCGTCTTCATCCAGCGCGGTAGTCAGTTTAGTGATCACGTTAATGTGCTCGTTATTACGGGCAGCGATGCCGATAACCAAACGGGCAGAATCGTCTTCGTCTTCACCCCAGCGAATTCCCGCCGGATACTGGCAGAACACGATGCCGGTTTTCAGCACGCGGTCTTTAGCTTCAATCGTGCCGTGCGGTACGGCAATTGACTCACCCAAATACGTTGACGTCAGCTGCTCGCGCGCCAGCATCGCTTCGACATATTCTGGCTGCACATATCCGCCTTTCACCAGTTGCTCACCGGCAAAACGAATCGCCTGTTCTTTATTTGTCGCAGTCAGGCCGAGGAAAATATTTTCAGGACTCATGCGGAACAGATTGCTGTTATCCGCCTCTGAAACCAGGCTATCGCTAAGCGTGGTATTCACTTTGTCTTTGTATTCGGTAGTCTTGTTAACTTCAACCAGACGAGAAACCAGATCGGTATACAGGCCGCTGTCGAGGAAGTTGGTCAGTGAAATATGCTGGGCGTGTGGCACCTGACGCATCGCTCGCTCGGTGAGATCACGGTGAGTAATCACCAGATCAACATCGTCCGGCAGGTTATTAATAGCCGTATTGGTTACCGCCACGTGGCTCAGCCCTGCGTCTTGTACTTTTTTACGCAGCACGCCGGCACCCATCGCACTAGAACCCATGCCTGCGTCACAAGCTACGATGATTTTACGCACGGTAGACAAGTCACCCGCAGCACCCGCAACCACAGGAGCGCCGCCTTTAGACTGGGCTTTCATCGCCTGTACGCGTCGTGTGGCCTCTTCCAAATCGTCTTCGTCTTTCACTTTCGAGCTTTTCAGCAAAATTGAGGAAACAACGAATGACACCAGGAACGCCAGCACGATGGCCGAAATGTTAGCGAAATAGGCCCCTTTTGGCGTCATAGCCAGCACGGCGAGGATTGAACCCGGTGATGCAGGAGAAACCAGACCGCCGTTCAATACTGTCAGCGTGAACACGCCGGTCATACCGCCGAGGATCACCGCCAGCAGCAGGCGGGGGTTCATCAGTACGTATGGGAAATAAATTTCGTGAATACCACCCAGGAAGTGAATGATGGCTGCACCGCCCGCAGACTGCTTGGCACTCCCGCGGCCAAACACCATATAGGCAATCAATACGCCCATACCCGGGCCTGGGTTAGCTTCAATCAGGAAGAAGATCGATTTACCTGCCTGAGTCGCCTGCTGAATACCCAGCGGTGAGAAAATACCGTGGTTGATGGCGTTATTAAGGAACAGAATTTTCGCTGGTTCAACGAAGATAGAGGCCAGCGGCAGCAGGTTGTGAATAACCATGATGTGCACGCCAGCGGCCAGCAGTTTGGACAACGCTTCAACCAGCGGACCGATTGCCAGGAAGGACAGCACGGCCAGCAGCATGCCGATAATACCGGCAGAGAAGTTGTTGACCAGCATCTCGAAACCGCTTTTGATTTTACCGTCAACCCAGCGGTCAAAGCGTTTGATACACCAGCCGCCCAGTGGTCCGGCAATCATTGCGCCGAGGAACATTGGCATATCGGCACCTACGATTACGCCCATGGTAGTGATAGCGCCCACTACGCCGCCGCGATCGCCACCGACCAGACGACCCCCGGTGAAACCGATCAATAAAGGCAACAGATAGGTAATCATTGGCGCGACTAATTTTGCCAGAGTCGCATTTGGGATCCAGCCTGTCGGGATAAACAGCGCGGTAATAATACCCCAGGCGATAAATGCCCCGATATTCGGCATTACCATGTTGCTCAGGAAACGGCCAAAGTTTTGAACTTTAACCTTAACGTCTGGTGAAAACATAAAACACACCCCTATTGATACGCGCTAACAATAAGAGCGCGCTATACGTGGTAGTTATCAGGACGGTATTTTCCCCAAGACGGGGGATCCGTCGAATTGCTGTCTGCAAGGCGAACTTTAGCACGTCGATATCACCGCGCGTAGTCAGGGCCGGGCGCGTGATTGCGATCACGGGCTACCCCCCTATCTACCCCATATTTAAGTGACCTTCATCACATAAAAGCCAAGTAACTTAAGCATAAAGCTTATAAAACGCTCATTTTGGCCAAGTAATTGTGATCACAATCACTTTTTAGCAGCCCACATTTGTCATGAAAACGTGATGATGATCACAATTTATTTTTAGTCACGTGAGAAAGCACGGATTAGGAAACTAATTAGCACCTTTGATGATTTTTTAAACCAGGCAGAACGATAAGAATTGAAAGAAACTTACATAGAAGTGATCAGGCGAGGAGCAGTTGCAAAATGGATGTTACAAAAAGGGAGTCACAAGAACGAAGTGAAAAAGGCAGTCATAGAGAAATCCAGTGAACCTTTCAGGTGCTTATTAAAGATTTTTCATAATTCCGGGGCCAATTATCTTAATCTGCAGCTCAGCCTGCTTATAGTACCTATACTTAAGTACAGTCACTATAAATGGGTAGATTAATTTAATTATGTATAAATAATTCACCAGATATAACGATGATGGACTCATTACCATTAAAAACATCTATTTATTGCTAAAGATTATTCTTATATTTTAAAAATAATATCTAAAGATTGATCCAAGTCAATGTAGATCTAAATAACCTCAGAAATACAAGTATAATTTTATTAATTCAATAAAAATGTTTGGCTTAATTTATAATAAAACCTATACTTTAGTACAGGAAAGCATAACCGTTTAAATTAAAGTGAAGACTTAACTAATCATTAATATCTTTTAAAAGAACATAGAGAAAGTCTATAAAATAATTCCCTGGTGTTGGCCATTTGGCATCCCCTTCTCTCAATGAGAGCAAGGGGCTTTTTTTCTTTAAAATTCCACTTTAAAACAATAAAAAACTTCATTTTAAAATACGAGAAAATTCTTATTCAAAACAATGGAAAATTATTACTTAAAGTTAATAGAAAATACTTAACGTTTATAGAAAAAATCTTTCTAAAAAATCGAGATGACCAATTACTGCTTAACCAATATAACTAGCTGATAAAAAACAATAAACAGCATCCTTCATATAAGAGAATACAGATAGTTTTTCTAACTCTTTCTAAGTAGTTTCAAACTATTTTCTAAAACTTATAAATATGGCGTGGGTAATAAGCTTTTTAAACCGGCTGACTGGCTTGATGAATCATGTCCAGTACCTGATGCAAATGGCTGGCATCAATCTGGCCGGGCGCAGACGGTTTTCCAACCATGCCGAAGGTCAAGGCTGACCCGGTTAATTCACCCGATAATCGAGACACTACGCCTATACCCTTCATCGACATTGTCAGTAGCGGCCTTTCGGCATATTGGCTGTGCATTTCCCACGTCGCGTTCATCAGGCTTAACACGTCTCCCGAGTCATGAGGCATGGTGGCAATTTTCAGAATATCGGCTCCCAGCGCCTGCTGATGACGCAAACGACGAATCAACTCTTCCTTCGGCGGCGTTTTCTGGAAATCATGGCTAGACATCACAATGGCAATGCCCTGCTGATGCGCCTGTGCCACAGTTTTGCGCACCACGTCTTCACAGCGAAACATCTCAACATCCAGTAAATCGGTTTTGCCGTTCTTCAGGATTTCATGATAAAGGTCGCCATAATCCACGTCGCTGATTGCCGTTGCACCGCCCTCAGCCTCAGTCCTGAATGTCACTAACAGCACCTTGTCTGGCAACAGTTCGGCAACCTGACGGGTCATTTTTGCGACGGTGGTTTTATCTAACGCGTTAACCAGATAATCGAGTCGAAATTCAACAACATCAATATCTTTCACCTTCGCTAACTCTCGTACCGAGTCCAGCACCTCGGACTCATGGGTTGCCGTGGTCGGCACAATCAGTTTTGGCGCACCCTCGCCTATAGATATCCCTTTCACTTTTAATAATTTAATCATGTGATTTTTTCCTTCTATTGGAGCAGCAATAACTTCTGAAAATGTCTGACTGTCGGAGTCAGTGATGGCGGCTGAGGCGTTTTTTAGGATAAAGCTTCCCGCAATCAGTGCTGCGCCTGATTTCAATAATTCCCGGCGTTTAATGAAATGATTCCTTAAGATATAAGGCTAGTCGTTGATATGACTAAAATCGAGGTTGCATGTTTTATGGAGTATGAGTTTGGCTAACAGTTAGCTGGAACCTTGAGCATCTTCCAGATATTTGTTGCGGACTGCCGCGCCTCCGGCCAGCAGCATAATCACGGCCATTACGGTCAGGAACCAGAATGAGGCATACCAGCCACCGGTTGAACGGTGCAGTTGGCCGAACAAAAATGGCCCGACGGCGGCGAAAACGTAGCCAATACCCTGTGTGAAAGATGACAGCGACGCGGCCCCTTCAACGCTGCGAGTACGCAGATTAATCAGCTGGAAAGTAGCGGGGACCGTCATCAGGCCCGGCCCTGCAACCACTGCCCATACCCATGATGCACCCGGCATATAAAGGAAGCCCATGTATCCCACAATCTGCATCACGCCGCCCATTGCCACCACAATGTACGGTTTTTTCATTCGCCCCAGATAGACTGGCACCAAAGTGGAGTGAGCGATTCCGATAATGTTATAAATAAACAGCATATCGCCGGCCTTTTCGGCACTGATCCCGTTCTGAACGAGATAAGTGGGCAACCAGTTAAGCATTGCATACATGCTCATCATGCTGACGCCAAACAGAATCACCATCGACCAGGCAACCGGCCATTTCCATACCGCGATATGTTTTTCAGCAGGCTGCGCTTTCTGCTGCTGTTTTGCCTCCCCGATATTGCCCTTGTGATGCGTGCGAATAATCTGCAACACCCACGGCAGCGCGGCGACAAGTGCCGTCAAAGACCATAGCGCCACGTTGGCACGCCATCCGTCGGTCTGAGAGATTGGCACCGCAATGGCCGAAGGCAAGCCGGCCGAAACCGCAATCATCACGGCATAAATCGCCGTCAAACCGCCCACGTGGTCGGGAAAATACTTCTTGATGGTGGGTTGAACCAGTACGTTGCCGAATCCCATCCCGGCTAGTGCCAAAACGCTGCAAGCCACAAATACCGTAAAGCTGCCAGTCAACGTTCGCAGGCCGATACCGGCACAAACCAGCAGCATGGAGAACAGCAGCGCGCCCTCATAGCCCAAACGACGAGAAATCAACGCGGTAAGCGATCCGAACACGGCAAAAGACAGCAGCGGAAGTACACCAATAATATTGGCATTAAAGCCACTGATATCATGGCCGATAATGCCGTAGATGGCGCTGAGTGAAGTCACGGCGGCGCGCAAATTGAGCGACACCAAAATAATACCGACTAACACCAGCGCACGTTTAGTGGGAACGGTTTTTATCGCCGCGGGTTTATTGCCTTGAGGGGCCGTTTGCACGGCCTTAGAATCAACATTAAGAGAATCTTGTAATTGGGACATTGCGCCTCTCCTTAACGATGAAAGCGTCCGCGACTACATTGAAAACTGCTCAACGTTACCAAAACAGGCTGCCTGCAAAGCCTGCATCGCTTTGCAGGCAACACTCGCCGGATCCTGCGCTTTTAACTCATCGCTAAACACTTCCAGCCCTATCGGCCCCTGATATCCCCCCTTTTCAAGCCGCTCGATAATGGTATGAATAGGAAATTTGCCCTCTCCTGGCAGCAAACGGCTATGGCGCGCAGTGTCAACCAGCTTTCCCGGCTCAGGATCTTTTTCCAGATCGGAGAGTTGAACCAGGAAGATTTTGTCCATCGGAATTCCATCAAGATCCGCGGCAGTGCGATGACGAACAAAGATGTGGAAAGCGTCGATCACTAGTCCAAGGTTTGGGGAATTAACGCGCTGCACCATTTTCCAGGCATCGGCGGTATTATTGATGCAAGTGCTCCAGGCCATTCCTTCGTAGGCAATACGCAATCCGCGCTGGGCCGCCTCAGTCACTAACCAGCGTAAATCTTCCTCGATGCGTTCTTTGACACACTCTTTGTGAGTGCAGGCCGGGGTCAATACGGTAGTGGCTCCCAATTCAACGGCCGTGTCCAACATGCGCAAGGCCTCCTGCCTTTTATCGGCGCGAATGCTGTCTGGTGCGCCGTCAAAATCCAGCAAAACCTGATAATCGGTCAATCCCAGCGGCAATTTTTTCAGCAGCGATTTAATGCCCGCGGTGTCGCCATTGACGGCTTCCACGTCCTGACGCCACAGTTCGACCTGATTAAAACCGGCTGCATGAGCAGCACGCAACTTGTCTTCAGTGGAGCCAGAAAGACAAACTGTGTTGATAAATAGCTGATTTTTAGATTTTTCCACGAGACTTCTCCTGATATTGATATCTACGTTTATACATAAAGTATGGACTCGCCTCTTCTTGAGAGAATAGTCATCAATCGACCTAATTAAATGCGTCCTTATTAAACACCGTGGTTTTATTTCGGAGACTTAAGCCTAGTAGTAAAATTAATTAGGGGGGGAATACTGTTTTACAATGGTAAGGCATACCGAAAAAGTAGTATGTTGAATAAATTAATAATGATCTGAGTCAACATTGTTTAGCCCGTTTGCCGTTCTATTTTACGAAGCTAAATCTTTTTATTATAGGCCGTAATATTAATAAAGGTTTTGTATGGATTTAAAACGATTACGCTATTTCTGTGTCATTGTTGAACAAGGCTCTATCAGCAAAGCCTCGCGCATACTTAATATTTCACAGCCGCCGTTGAGTAAACGCCTGCAAGAGTTGGAAGAAGAAGTCGGCACTCCGCTATTAATCCGCAACGGCAGCGGCATTACCACCACGGAAGCGGGTATGGTGCTGTACCTGCGCGCCTGCGACATTTTACGTAACGTTGAAGAAGCGCGCAGCGAGGCCATTTTTGTCGCCAACAATAAAAAAGAAGTGTTACGGATAGGGGTTTCCTACCTGTTTCAGCGCCATTTCAGCCCGCTGATTGCCCTTTTTTATCAGCAGCTTGAAGGGGTTAAAATTGAAATAGTTGTTGCCGACTCTAGTACGCTGGAAAACATGCTCGACAAGAAACGTATTGATATCGGACTTTTTCAACAGCCCACCATGGCCAGCAGCTATGAATGTATTAGCATGCAGCCGGTTAAAGCCGTGGCGCTCATCTCCAAAAAATTGCTGCCAAGCCCGCCTAAAGAGCAGGTATTGCTCTCTGAATTAGGCCAACTGCCGCTGATTTTAATACGCAGAATCAACGGCGAAGGCACCTTTGAATACATTAACAATCAGTTGCTTAGGTTAGGCGTCAGGCCAAATATTATTATCTCGGCCAATGAGCCGCGCATGGTATGCGAACTGATAGCATCAGGAATAGCCGCGGCTTCAATGATGCCTGCCTCTGAAGTCCCGGATCAGGCGAAAGAATATTGTCATATCGTGGATATTTATCCGGCGCCCAATATCTTTTTCCCGACGTTTGTAAAATTAGCCGCCACGCCGCAACAGCCTGAATTACTGAATATCTTGTTACATTACCAAGAGCAAAATTCATAATATGAAAAGATCTAGCTCAGACGAAAATAAATAAATTGGTAACTGCTGTAAATTAATATTTCGAGTCATTCCGCCGGCAATGTTAATTTAAGATTAATATAGTTTCGGAATTGTTAATTTAAGGGCCGCTATTATCTTTCCAGAGGCCTATTTTTAAGCGCTGGCTTTTAGGCTGTGAGATCTTTATTCTGACCCCCTTGGATTTTCCCAACGAAATGAGCATTGGTTATGAAAAAAATATTCCCACTGTTAGTGGTGGTTATTATCATTGGCCTGGTCGCCTGGTGGTTTACTCGCACGCCAGCCCATGACCCACACTACGATGCGGCAGCCTGCGTCACAATAGACGTAATGCACAAGCCGTCTGCGGATGATGCAGATTTTGCAAAAAATATCCGTACCGTGATCGACAACGAAAACAGTGATTATTCAATTAGTAAGATGAAGTTTGATGACAGCCTTGCGAAGGTCTCGGTAAAACGCTACCAGTCACTGAGTGATGAGCAGAAGGCAGTCGCTGCTAAAGGCATTGATAACTGCATAGATGTGATGGCCACCGGCCCAGCCAGTAAATCCACTCAATAGCGTTGATTGCACATAAAAAAACGCAGAGCTATTAATAGCCCTGCGTTTGATTCAACCGATCATGACTTAACAATAAAAGTTAACTCTTAACGATCAATCACTTGAAAATCGATCGCTATAAAATCGCTTAAAGAATAATTACTTGCCCTGAGCCTTGGTGATCGCGGCTTGCAGTTCTTCTGCAGAAACAGCGCCTGGCAACACGGTAGTGTTATTAGCGTCAGCTCCGTTCACAGGCATCACGATGAAACCAGGCGTGCCCTGGAAGCCCAGAGTTTTTGCCAGAGTATCGCTTTTCTCCAGCTCGGCGTGAGTTTCCTGACGGTGTGCATCACTTGGCAGTGCTGCATGAACCTGCTCAACCGCGTTGGAAATGTCAGAGTCAGTCAGCTTGCCTTCATCATGCCCGGTGGCATAAATCGCATTGTGGTAATCCAGGTAAGTCTGAGCACCTTTCTGTTTCCAGACTGACAGACCCGTTTCTGCTGCGGTAATTGACGCTTTCCAGCGATCGCCGAAGATTGGCCACTCTTTAAAGATAAAGCGCACGTTCGGGTTAGCTTTAATTGTCTGCTCAACCAGCGGTGCCATGTGGCTACAGTACATGCACTGATAATCGAAGAATTCTACAAACGCCACTTTGGCATCTTTAGGGCCGTAAGACGGGCTATCTTTGTCCTGCAACAGGGCGGTTTTGTTACCCAGCACCGCGGCCAGAGAGTCACTAGCCTGCTGTTGTTGCTGTTCTGCCTGAAGTTTCTGACTTGCCTGCACCAGCACTTCCGGATGAGCGATGATGTAATCAGAAGCGATTTTACCGATCGCCTGCTGTTGAGCATCGGTGAAATTAGCGCTGCTGTTGTCTGCTGCTGCGGCAATACCTGGCGTTGCTATCAACGCAGCCAGCAAAGTCATCATGTGACGTTTCATAAAAAAAACTTCCTTAAAATATTTTCGGCTTAAATTTTTTCACAAATTTAGAACAGTTGGATGACATAAAAACTAATGTATTACGCCATTGGCTGGCACCACTAAATTGTGAACTTTTATTAATCTTGCTGATTTTCTTGACAAAAAAGCCACGTAACATGTCGTGGCTTTTCAATAAAATCTATACTTTCAATAATTTACTAGAAATTACCGGCAATGATTTTTTGTGCATCTACCAGCGCCTGCTGTTTGCCCAACAGGCCCGTCATCAGCGCATTGTATTGAGCAACCTGCTGCTGAGTTGGTAATTGAACCGAATTATTGGCAAAGGCGACCTGATTTCCCTGTTGCGAAAGGAAATCACCTACCGCGGCGATATCTTGGGTAAATCCTGCCAGAGCCGGCACGACTGGAAGCAGCGCGTTAGCTGGTTGGGTCACGTCTTGAGCATAAACTTTGCTGTAAACAGCTTTCAAATCGTCAGGTTGTTTCAGGGCAGCCTGAGCGGTATCCGCAGTCGCTTTGGCAGTCTGAATTTGCTGCGTTACGCTATTAAGCGAGCCTGCGGCCTGCTGTAACGCCCCTTTCTGCTGTAAATAATCTTGCGGAACATGGATCTGCGCGATGGTGTTAACGGCAGGAACCAGGCCGTCATTAATTGACTGCTTCAACTGGCGCGAGAAGTTATAAATGATAGTGTAATCATTGGCATAATTACCGAATTTCTGCCGCTGATCTTCGCTCAACGTAGGGAGATTCTGCCCGCTTCGCAGCACGGTATTTTGCAGATAGTCGATGAAAGCTTTCCGTTGACCCGACTCTTTATCGCCACAGGCGGTAAGTTGAAAAACCACGAGTAATGCAACCACAGGCGCCAGCCAGCGCGCGAAGGTCCTGCTACTGATCCCTACAGCCATTTCCAGACTCCTGATTCAATATTTTTATTAAGTACTGATATTCCAGCTTAATAGAATAGTGCATCCCGTGAGCTTAGGATACATCAAAAAAGCAACTGCTCTGCCGCAGTGCAAGTTGCACAAGCGCGGGGAATATCGCCGGCAAAACATCCGTTAAGTTTTATTAAAAATGAACCACTCGAGTGCGGTTACAGCCGTTAACAATTATTTAATTCATTGTATATTAACCATTAATTACTGATTTTTTTGTGATTAATTACTGATTTTATGAAATCTGGCAAGAATCTTGCCTATATTAATCAAGCAGGAGCGATAGCGGGAAACCGGTGTCGCCATACAATTTGAAAGAGGGTCACTAGGGTTCCGGTCTGCCGCAAGCAGATGACTGGTCCGAGAGTGACCGACCGCTCTCTGGCGGTTACACGGCGGGATAAAAGCCCGGGAGGCCAAAGCGAGAACCATTCTCGCCGCCGACCTCCTGCATTTTATCCGTGGTTAACGTCAGAGGAAATGTCATGATTAAAGCTTGCCAACGCCTGCTGCTCTGCGCTTTATGCTTTGCTGCCCTTCTCAGCCAGCCCGTTCTGGCCGCTACTGAACCTACCTTTAAAATTGCCTGGTCTATCTATGCCGGATGGATGCCGTGGGACTTTGCTCAGCAAAGCGGGATCCTCAAAAAGTGGGCCGATAAATACCACATCAAAATCCAGTTCGTGCAGGTCAATGACTATATAGAATCGGTAAATCAGTACACCTCTGGCGGATTTGACGGCTGCACCATGACCAACATGGACGCCCTGACGATTCCCGCAACTGGCGGCGTAGACAGCACCGCGCTGGTTGTCGGCGACTACTCCAACGGCAACGACGGCATCATGCTTAAAGGCGCGGGTGACGTTAAGTCATTGAAAGGACAATCGGTTAATTTGGTCCAACTTTCAGTATCTGAATATCTCTTGGCTCGTGCGCTGGAAAAATCCGGTATGAGCGAAAAAGATATCACCGTAGTGAATACCGACGATGCCGATTTAGTTGCCGCTTTTGGTACCCCGGCGGTTAAATCTATTGTGACCTGGAACCCACTGCTGGCACAGGCTAAAAAGCAGTCTGACAGTCATGAAATCTTCTCTTCTGCGCAAATCCCCGGCGAAATCCTCGACCTGCTGGTTGTAAACAGTAAAACGCTGAAAGCGCATCCTGAGTTGGGCAAAGCGCTGACCGGTGCCTGGTATGAAACCCTGAATGCCATGAAAGGCAATGGGCCAGACGCCGTGAAGGCGCGTACCTTTATGGCGCAGGAATCCGGTACCGATCTCAAAGGGTTCGATGACCAGCTTGCCGATACTTATCTGTTTAGCACGCCAAAGCAGACGCTGGACTTTATCGACGGCCCACAAATTAAAACCACCATGCAGTCGGTCGCCGAATTCTCGTTTCAACACGGCCTGCTGGGCAATGGCGCACCGGATGCCACCACTGTCGGCATCACGACGCCTGCGGGCAACTGGGGCAATCCGGCTAACCAGAAACTGCATTTCACCGATGAATTCGTGAAACTCGCCGCGGCCAACAAACTGTAATCGCCAAGACCACGATCGTAAAAAGAGGGCATTCGATGCGCAAAATGATCAACTACCAACCCCAACGCCTGTCACGCAGCTTGCTCGGGCTGCTGCCCCTGATGCTGCTGGTATTGGTGTATCTGATGGCGTCGGATGCTCGTCTGTCGGTCAATGCTTATGACAAGTTACTGCCAAGCTTTAGCTCGATGGGCGATGCCCTGTATCGCGTCGCGTTCGAGCAAGACCCTCGCACTGGCGACTATCTTCTGTGGACCGATACCTATGCCAGCCTGGTTCGCCTGCTCAGCGGTATCTTTATCAGTGCCTTTCTCGGCCTAGCGCTAGGCATTTTCTGCGGCGCGCTGCCTGCCGTGCGTTCACTGATATCTCCGCTGGTTACCCTCTTCGCGCTGATCCCTCCGCTGGCGGTGCTGCCCATTCTGTTCATTATGTTCGGACTCGGTGAGCTGTCAAAAGTGGTGCTCATCGCCATTGGCGTCACGCCATTTATTGCCCGCGACCTGCAACAGCACGTGCAGTCTATTCCGCAAGAACAGCTAATCAAGGCACAAACCCTGAGCGCCCACAGTGGGCAAATTCTGTGGCGCATTATTCTGCCGCAGCTTATGCCGCGCCTGCTCGACGCCGTGCGCCTGTCTTTGGGTTCAGCCTGGCTGTTCCTGATTGCCTCGGAAGCGATTGCCGCCACCGAAGGTCTGGGTTATCGCATTTTCCTGATGCGCCGTTATCTGGCGATGGACGTGATTCTGCCTTACGTCGCCTGGATAACCCTGTTGGCCTTTGCCCTCGATGCCTTGCTGCGCGTGATCAGTCGCCGCTGCTGGCCGTGGTATTACGTTAAATGAGCTTAAAACGGAGCACGCTATGAGCTTACTGAGTATGCGCAATCTGGAAAAACACTACGGCAATCAGGTAGTGCTGGAGCGGGTCAACGCCGAGGTGCAAGAAGGCGAATTTGTGTCGATTGTCGGCGCGTCTGGCTGTGGCAAAACTACATTTTTGAAGATGATGCTCGGCACAGAAAGTCCCAGCAAGGGCGAGCTGCTGCTTGACGGTAAGCCTATCCCACAGGAACCGGGCGAAGATCGCGGCGTGGTGTTTCAGCGCTATTCGGTTTTCCCTCATCTCACCGCGCTGCAAAATGTGATGCTGGGCGAGGAATTTGTGCAGGCCCGCTGGTTGGGCCGAGTCTGGGGCAACAAGCGTAAGGCGATTGCCGAACGCGCCACCGAGATGCTGGTTCAGGTCGGGCTGGGACATGCGCTGGATAAGTATCCGCATCAGCTTTCCGGCGGGATGCAACAGCGTCTGGCATTAGCGCAGGCCTTAACTAAGAAGCCTCGTATTCTGCTGCTCGATGAGCCTTTTGGCGCGCTGGACCCAGGCATCCGCAAAGATATGCATCAGTTAATTACCAGCCTGTGGCAACAACATCAGCTGACGATTTTTATGATAACTCATGACCTGAAAGAAGGGTTTTCACTCGGCTCGCGCCTGTGGGTATTCGACAAAATTCGCCACGATCCTCAAGCCCCTGATGCCTGGGGAGCCAGCATTACCTATGACATTCCTCTTGACCGTCACGCGGCCAGTGGCCCTTCGGCAGTGACGAAGCAGCAAATTAGCGAGCGAGTTTATTCCGCCGCGCGCGTGGCTTGAATCCTTATTAATAGCGGAGAACACGATGAACGAATCCAGCGATAACTTATATCAGACCTTGCTCCCTGCCGGTTCCCACTGGTCAATGCGAGTCAAAAGCGGCACGGCGTTGCGCCTGACCGACATTGAAGGCAGTGCAAATCTCGGCATGCTTTTTTACAATCCCGAGAACCTGCTTGAAAGGTACAACGCACCCGACACCTTAAAATGCCAGCACACCTTTAGGCTCACTGAAGGTCACTGTTTGTATTCCGATATGGGTCGCATTTTTTGCGGCATCGAGCACGACTCTTTTGGCTGGCATGACACGGTATGCGGCGCGATGAATGCCCGCCTGACCGAACAGCGATTTGGCGAGCTTAATTATCAAACGGCGCGCAATGAACGTCATCAGAACGGTTACGACAGTTTTTTAGTCGAGCTGGCAAAGTACGGGCTGGGCAAACGAGATATGGCCGCCTGCGTTAACTGGTTCTCAAAAGTCACCGTTGATGATGAAGGCCATCTGGCGCTGGATGAACGCCCGCAGCCCAATGCGAGCGTAACGCTGCGTTTCGCCATGGATACGCTGGTTATCATGCATACCTGCCCGCATCCTTTAACCACGGCCGCAAGTTATCCGCGTGCATCCATCACCGTCGAAATGCTGGCCGGCAATACCTCGCTTCCGGCGCACTGCCTGACACACGAAGAAAATCGCCGTGGCAGCGCCAACAATGCCCTCTACCATCACACCACCTGCTGCCAGGAGGCACACCGATGATCCAGACTAGTTCACGTCTTGTTGAAGATGCAGCTTACCGTGCGCAGGTTAACGCCGGGGATTATTGGCTGCATCGTATCGAAGCCGGGCAAACGCTGCGCATTATTGATAGCGAAGGCAATCAGGCCGCCGATACGCTGTTTTTCAACGCTGATGACATCGGCGAGCGCTACAGCATGACTGATACGTTGCGCGAGCAAAAAAATGTTTTTCTGACCGCCGGAACCGTGTTGCGTTCAAATGACGATCGCCCGATGCTGGAAATTGTTGCCGATACCTGCGGACGCCACGACACTCTTGGCGGCGCCTGTTCCAGCGAAAGTAATACCGTGCGTTATTCGCTGGAAAAGCGCCATATGCACGCCTGCCGCGACAGCTGGATGCTGGCGATTGCCGAACATCCGCATTACGGCCTGAAAAAGCAGGATATCGCCCATAACATCAACTTTTTCATGAACGTTCCCGTCACCGCACAGGGTGGATTGACCTTTGAAGATGGGCTGTCTGCGCCGGGCAAATATGTCGAGTTGGTGGCAAAAATGAATATTTTGGTGCTGATCTCCAACTGCCCGCAGCTCAACAACCCTTGTAACGGTTACAACCCAACGCCGATTGAAGTCGCCGTCTGGTAAAGCAGATTCAATAACGCGTGCTTCGGGACGACCCGCATGATCTCACGCCACAGTAATTTAGCAGGACGACCTGCCCGACGAAGCATAGAGAGTCCACCATGTTTACATGCGTTTTGATAGCCAATCGCGGCGCCATTGCGGTGCGCATCATCCGTACCCTAAAACAGATGGGCGTGCGCGCCGTGGCGGTTTACGCCGAAGCCGACAAGCATTCGCTGCACGTTCGCCAAGCCGATGAGGCCTTTTGTCTCGGCTCCGGCAGTGTGCGTGAAACCTACCTCGATCAAGACAAATTATTCGCTATCGCCGAACAGTGCGGTGCCGAGGCTATTCATCCTGGCTATGGATTCCTCTCCGAGAATGCCGGTTTCGTCGAGCGTTGCCATCAGCAGGGCGTGGTATTTTTAGGTCCGACGCCACAACAAATGGCCGCATTTGGCCTTAAACACAGTGCGCGCCAGCTTGCGCAAGAGAATCAGGTTCCGTTGCTGCCGGGCAGCGGTTTGTTGCAGAGCCTCATGCAGGCATTAATCAACGCAGAAAAAATCGGTTATCCAGTGATGCTGAAAAGCACCGCAGGCGGCGGTGGGATTGGTATGCAGCGCTGCGATGACGCCGAAAGCCTCACCGAAGCCTTTACTCGAGTTAAACGTCTGGCCGGCAATAATTTCGCCGACGATGGCGTATTTTTAGAGAAGTTCGTTGCCGCAGCTCGTCATATCGAGGTGCAAATCTTTGGCGACGGTGAAGGGAACGTGATTGCGTTAGGTGAGAGAGACTGTTCTGCCCAGCGCCGTAATCAGAAGGTGATTGAAGAAACGCCTGCGCCAAATTTGCCGCAACCGGTAAGAGAAGCTCTGGCGGAGACTGCCGTTCGTCTCGGCAAGGCGGTGAACTATCGCAGCGCGGGCACGGTTGAATATGTTTACGATGTCAGCAGCGAGCAGTTCTATTTTCTTGAGGTCAACACTCGCTTGCAGGTTGAGCACGGCGTGACCGAGATGGTTTACGGCATCGATATCGTCAATTGGATGATTCAGCTTGGGGCCGGATGTTTACCGCCGCTCTCCTCGCTTGCGGTAAAAGCGCCACGGGGACACGCGGTGCAGGTTCGGCTTTATGCCGAAGATCCGGCGAAACAGTTTCAGCCGTGCGCCGGACTGCTTAGTCACGTGAGCTTTCCGTCTGCCCCCGAAGATGCAGAGTTGCGTATTGATGGCTGGATAGACAGCGGCAGTGAAGTCTCACCTTTTTACGACCCGATGCTTGCCAAAGTAATTGTTCATGCCGATTCTCGCCAACAGGCGCTTGATGCGCTGAGCCAGACGCTGCGAGATACCTCGCTGTATGGCATTGAAACGAATCTAGATTATCTGCGCCATTTGCTTTCACAACCTGCGGTGCGTGACGGCAAGGTTATCACCGCCACGCTCGGCAGCGTGGCATATCAACCCGCAACCTTTGACGTAATTTCGCCCGGCACGCTGACCAGTATTCAAGATGCCACCGGCCGCTGCGGCTATTGGCACGTCGGCGTTCCGCCTTCTGGCCCATTCGACAGCCGATCTTTTCGTCTTGGTAACCGCCTGCTCGGCAACGATGAGCAGGCGGCCGGGCTGGAAATTACCCTGCGTGGCCCAACGCTGCGTTTTAATCAGGACTGCGCGATTGTTATCAGCGGTGCAAAAATCGATGCCCGCCTTGATAATCAGCCACTGCCAATGTGGCAAATCTGCAACGTTGCCGCCGGGCAAACTCTAAGCCTGGGGCAGATAGCAGACGAAGGCTGTCGCAGCTATTTACTGTTGGCGGGCGGCATCGATTGTCCGGAATATCTTGGTAGCCGCAGCACGTTTACGCTGGGCAAATTTGGCGGTCATGCTGGTCGTCAATTACGCAGCGGCGATGTATTGCATCTTGCGGCTCCTGCCGCGCTCGCCGAGCAAAAGCTACCTGCATCGCTGCTGCCTGAGTGGCAAGAGGTGCGCACCCTGCGGGTCATTTATGGCCCGCAGGGTGCGCCGAAATTTTTCACTGACCAAGATATTGAGCGTTTTTTCGACGCAGTCTGGCAGGTGCACTACAACTCGAGCCGCACGGGTATTCGTTTGATCGGCCCTAAACCTGAGTGGGCGCGCAGCGACGGCGGCGAAGCGGGAATGCATCCTTCAAACATTCACGATAATGCCTATGCCTTTGGCACCGTCGATTTCACCGGAGATATGCCGGTGATCCTTGGCCCAGACGGCCCATCGCTCGGCGGCTTTGTCTGCCCTGCAACTGTGATTAATGCGGATTTATGGAGGCTCGGCCAGCTTAAATCGGGAGATAAAATTCGCTTTGTTCCGGTTTCGCTAGAAGATGCTGACCGATTATCTCGTGAAGCCGAGGCGGAACTCTCAACGCTGCATTCCCAGCCGCAGGCTGGGATCGCGACAATTTTACAAAATCCGGTTCTATGGCAGCGCGCGGAGCAAGGCGCGCTGCCTTCTGTGACTTATCTCGCCGCAGGCGATCGATTTATTTTGGTGGAATATGGCGATCCGATCCTGGATATCGCCCTGCGTTTTCGCGCTCATGCACTCATGCAATGGCTGGAAAATCATCCTTTACCCGGCATGCTGGAGCTCACACCGGGAATTCGATCGCTGCAAATTCATTTCGACAGTCTGCTGTGCTCGCGCGACCAATTAATCGCCCATTTACAACAGGGTGAAGCCTCACTGGGCGATTTGCAGCAGGCAGAAGTGCCTTCACGCACCGTTTGGCTGCCGTTAAGCTGGGACGACGACGCCTGCCGAGAAGCTATCGAGAAATATACCCAGTCTGTGCGCCCCGGTGCGCCATGGTGCCCAAGTAATATCGAATTTATTCGTAGAATTAACGGCTTAGCCAGTATCGAGCAGGTAAAAGAGACCGTTTTCGATGCGCGTTATCTGGTTATGGGGCTGGGCGATGTCTATCTTGGCGCGCCGGTAGCTACGCCGCTGGATCCACGTCATCGCCTGGTGACCACCAAATACAATCCGGCACGCACCTGGACGGCAGAAAACTCGGTTGGCATTGGCGGCGCATATCTGTGCGTCTACGGAATGGAAGGTCCGGGAGGCTATCAATTTGTGGGCCGCACGCTGCAAATGTGGAATCGGGATCGCCAAACCTCGGCCTTTGTTAAACCTTGGCTGCTGCGTTTCTTTGACCAGATTCGTTTTTATCCGGTCAGTGCCGAAGAGCTGAAAACGATCCGACTGGCCTTCCCCTACGGGAATTATCCGCTGCGCGTCGAGGAGGGTAAATTCCGTCTCGACCAGTACCAACAGGATCTCGCGGCGCAGCAGCAGGAGATAGAGGCGTTTGGGCAACAGCGCCAGTTAGCCTTTGATCAAGAGCTGGCGCGCTGGCGAGCCGAGGGGCAATTTACCTATGACAGCAGCCTTCAACCTTCTCAGGAAGAAGATGATCAGGCGATACCGGCAGGCTGTTACGGCGTAGACAGCCAGGTTGCGGGCAGTGTCTGGCAATGGCTGGTTAAACCGGGCGATAAAGTGACTCAAGGCCAAACGCTGGGGATCCTTGAATCCATGAAGATGGAGATCCCTATCTCCGCTACGGCTAGCGGCACGGTAAAAAGCCTGTCTCGCCAGCCCGGTGGTCAGGTGCAGGCAGGCCAAACGCTGCTGATTATCGAAGAATAGGAAGTTTGTCGTTCAACATTTACCATTAAAGATATACGGTTAAATACTGACCTCTCAACTTGTGCGAGCGGTCAGTATTAGATTTTTTTGTGTAAATTGTCGCTCTTTTGGTGCAATGCATGTTATTTAACTATGTTTAGATGATAATCATTAACAACTCGGCGGCGACTACGAAAAAATGGCTGAACAGAATCAATTAGAGCCACAGACTGTTATTAGGTATCCAAACAGTGACTGGCAAGGAAATTTAACGGCAACATCCGCGGCAGTAGATGAACTGGAACAGGGGAAAGTTTTATTCTTCCCACACCTGGCGTTCTCGCTCAGTCCGCAGCAACAGAGCTTGCTTGATCCTGCCCTGGTTGATCCGAAAAGAAAAAATATCAGCTTTGACGCGGAGAGCCAGCAGATCAAAGGGATTGCCAGCGCCGATAAAGAGCCTCAGGTCAGAAAACTTCTGCAAGACTATTATCAATCCTGTTGCGCATTAATCGATGCCGTTTTGCCGGAATATAAAACCGTTTTACGCAAGCCAGTCAATAGCTTGCGTTTACATCCGGTCAGAGAATGGACCAATAATAGTTCATGGCGCAAAGATGATACTCGCCTGCACGTGGATGCATTTCCTTCACGGCCGAACTATGGCGAACGCATTCTGCGCATTTTCACCAATATTAACCCTCACGGTGAAGAGCGTGTCTGGCGCGTTGGCGAACCTTTCCCACAACTGGCAGAACGCTATTTGCCGAAGCTGGCGGCATTCTCGCCAATGAAAAGCTGGTTGCAACATAAGTTGCATATCACTAAAACCCGGCGCAGCCATTACGACCATCTGATGCTAGAGATGCACGACAAAATGAAGTCTGATGCTAATTATCAGAAAAATGGTCAGCAGACGACGCACCGTTTCCCGTCAGGCAGCACCTGGATTTGTTTCTCTGACCAGACACCGCATGCTGCGATGAGTGGGCAATTTATGCTCGAACAGACTTTCCTGCTGTCGATCAAGGATATGCATAATCCTGATGCTTCGCCTCTGCACACCTTGCAACGGCTGACTGGCCAGAATTTATTGTAAGCTGATTTTATGAATCGTCTGGCGGCGTTGCTCGCTCCACGCCGCCATTCTGCTGGTTAGCTGCTCGACAATTTCCGCCGGAGCCACGTCAGGATGCCCGGCGTTAAAACCCGGCGCGGGATTATATTCCAGCCCCAACTGAATTCTTTGCGCGGCATCTTCCCCCTCAAGCTCTGCCACCAGCATTAACGCGAAATCGATACCTGCCGTCACGCCTCCACCGCTGAAAAAATTGCCATCGCGCACGACTCGGTCCGCGACTGGGATTGCCCCAAACCACGCCAGAGTATCGAGATACATCCAGTGGCAGGACGAACGCTTGCCTTGCAGTAATCCTGCTGCGGCCAGGATAAGCGAGCCGGTACACACTGAAGTCACGTAGGTTGCCTTGCCTGCCAGCCTTTGTATTTGCGAGATAAATTCCTCATTTTGCATGGCATCGGTACAGCCGCCACCGCCTGGAACACACAGCACGTCGCAATCAGCCAGTTCTTCAAGCACGGCCAGCTCAGTAAAGTGCAGCCCTTCTGATTCGATATTTTTACCGCCCAGCGAGGCAGCAATCAGTCGGACATTGGATAATCGCGAAAGCACCTGCCACGGCCCGGTAAAATCAAGCTGGGTCACGCCGGGATAAAGCGGAAAAACGACAGTTATTGGCTTTGTTAACGGATTAGTTATCAGATTAGTCATCAGACGCTCCTGCGGGTTAAGTTGGCATCCTTAGATTATTCGCATTACATTAGGCGCAAAGGTCATATTTCCCTCAAAAAACGCCATATTGAAACGGATGCCTGCCATGAAAACGCTCGGTTTTATTATCTTCCCCGATTTCAATTTGCTGGATTTTGCCGGGCCACTGACCGCTTTCGATACCGTGTCGCGCGATTTACCCAAGCCGCTGTATCAGTGCCAAACCTTGTCGGTGACCGGCGGATTAATTTCCAGCACGCCAGGCGTCGAGGTTATGAGCCAAAAGCTCGAAGAAAATCATGATTTTGACACGCTGATCATCGCCGGAGGGCGCGGTATCAGCGAGGCAATGGACAGTGAACCGCTGTTAAATTTTTTACGCGATCAGTATCGTCTCGGCCGACGGATAACCAGCGTGTGTTCGGGCGCATTTATTCTTGCCGCGACCGGCCTTCTCGACCATCAGCGCGTCACGACTCACTGGTCGCAGGCGCGACGTTTGCAGCAGTGCTTTCCCGCAATCAAGGTCGATCAGGACAAAATTTTCATTCAACAGGACAGGCTGTGGACCTCGGCAGGCATTACCGCCGGAATTGACCTGGCACTGGCGATGATCGAAACCGATCATGGCACTGAAGTCGCTGCCAAAACTGCGCGGCAACTGGTTGTTTATCAAAGGCGTGCAGGTGGGCAATCGCAATTTTCTGTGCTTCAGGAATTAGACCCAACCTCAGACCGTATCCGTATTGCGTTAAGTTATGCCCGTGAAAATTTGGCTCAGCCATTGTCGGTGAGTGATTTGGCTGATGTTGCCTGCCTGAGTCTGCGTCAGTTTGGACGACTTTTTCGCAGTGAAACCGGGCAAACTCCGGCGAAAATTATTGAGCAGCTACGAGTTGAGGCCGCGCGGGAACGCATCGAAAAAGGCCGCGGCACGCTGGAAACTATCGCCCGACAGGTGGGATTTATTGATCCGGAAAGAATGCGGCGAGCTTTTATTCGACTCACGGGCCAGCCGCCACAGGGAATTCGACGGCTGGCGCAACGTGAGAACTAAAGCCCTTCCAGAGCCTGTTTAAAATCGGCGACCAAGTCTTCGGTGTCTTCAATGCCGATGCTTATTCTGACTAATCCATCGGTAATACCACTTTCCAGACGGATTTTCTCCGATACGGCGCTGTGAGTGGTGGTTGCTGGATGACAGGCCAGAGAATCGGTGTCACCTAACGATACTGCCTGAGTCACCAGTTGCAGATGGTCGAGGAAATGCCGTGCGGCGGCTTTTCCCCCTTTGAGTTCAATCGCCATAATCCCGCCGAACAGCTTCATTTGCTGGCGAGCCACGTCATAACCGGCGTGAGTTTCCAAACCCGGATAAAATACGGCTGCAATTGCCGAATGCTGGTCGAGATACTCAGCAATTTTTTGCGCGCTATTAGAACTGGCTTCAACACGCAGCGGCAGTGTTTTTAATCCGCGGGTCATCAATGCCGCCTCGAACGGGCTAAGGCATCCGCCAAACTGTTTCAAACAAAGGGTACGAATGGGATTAATTAACTCATGACTGCCAACCACCACGCCGCCGGTTGCATCGCCATGACCGCTGATATATTTGGTTGCCGAATGCAGAACCACATCGATACCCAGCTCCAGCGGCCGGGTCAGATAAGGCGTGGCAAAAGTGTTATCGACCACACTCACCGCTCCAGCCTCGCGTGACAGGCGAGCAACCTCTCGCAGAGACACGATTCCCATCACCGGGTTGGCTGGCGTTTCCACAAAGACCATTTTAGTATTTTCAGTAAACGCAGCTTGCAGGGAATCGAGACTGGCAACGAATACCGGCTTGATACCGTAGCGCGGCAAAAGATTGCGGATAACCCCTTCCGTGCCGCCATACAGCGCGCCGATATGAATGATTTCATCACCTGTTTTCAGTAGAGCAAACAGCGTCGCGCTGACTGCCGCCATCCCGCTGGCACAGGCTACCGCTGATTCTGCATTTTCCAGAACCGCCATTCTTTCTTCAAACGCTGTGACTGTGGGATTGCCAAAACGGCTGTACATGTAACCGGGATCTTCGCCGCTAAATCGACGAGCGCCGCTGTCAAAATCATCGTAGGAGAAGGATGAGGTCGCGGTGATAGGCGTGGTGATCGCCCCACTTTGCGCATCGGGATGCTGACCACCGTGAACGGCCAGCGTGCGCATACCAAGAGAAGAAGGATTACCTGACTTTTTCATAACACAGTCCTGATTATAAAATGTGGGCATCTCATTTCAGGGTAGCAGGATAACTGGCAAAAAAAACCGGCTCCGGGCACGAAGCCGGAACCGGTTTTTCAGCAAACTATTCTTTTAACAGATATAGGGTGACTCGATTGCCAACTTATTAGATGGCCGAGTGACTAGATGGCCCAGTTACTGCAAAACAGAAATATCTGCCACTTGCAAGAACAGCTCGCGCAGTTTGCTTAGCAGCGTCAGGCGATTGATTCGCACTGCTTCGTCTTCGGCCATGACCATTACGCCGTCAAAGAAAGCATCAACCGGCTCACGCAGAGCAGCCAGTTCAACCAATGCTTCCTGATACTCACCGGCAGCGAACAGCGGCTCGAGTTTGTCGCGCAACACCACCAGATGGGTAGCCAGTTTCACTTCCGAAGGCTCTTTCAATACCGATGCATGAACCTGGTCATACAGGGCCTCGGTAGATTTCGCCAAAATGTTGGAGACGCGCTTGTTAGCGGCCGCTAGCGTTGCGGCTTCATCCAGAGTACGGAAATAGGTCACCGCTTTTACGCGAGCATCGAAATCGGCCGGTTTGGTCGGACGACGGGCCAGCACCGCTTGAATAGTGTCAACCGCGTGACCTTCTTCCTGATACCAGGCGCGGAAACGACCGAGCATGAAATCAACCACGTCATCGACCACTTTCTCGTTGGTCAGCTTGTCGCCGTACAAACGCACAGCTTCTTCTGTCAGCGTTTGCAGATCCAGCGGCAGGTTTTTCTCAACGATGATACGCAATGCGCCCAGTGCAGCACGACGCAGCGCAAACGGGTCTTTATCACCTTTCGGATGTTGCCCAATGCCGAAGATACCGGCCAGGGTGTCCATCTTGTCTGCGATTGCCAATGCACAGGCTACTAGCGATTCAGGCAGCTGATCGCCGGCAAAGCGCGGTTGGTACTGCTCGTTCAACGCAACAGCAACCTCTTCCGCTTCGCCATCATGACGCGCATAGTGCATGCCCATGACGCCCTGGGTATCAGTGAACTCGAAGACCATGTTGGTCATCAGATCACATTTTGACAGCAGGCCAGCACGTTTAGCATTTTCAACATTGGCACCGATTTTATCGGCGATCCAACCGGTCAAAGCCTGAATACGGTCTGTTTTGTCGCGCAGAGTACCCAGCTGTTTTTGGAACAGCACGGTTTCCAGACGCGGCAAATTGTCTTCAAGACGTTTTTTGCGGTCGGTATTAAAGAAGAATTCAGCATCGGCCAGACGAGGACGCACCACCTTCTCATTACCAGAAATGATCTGTTGAGGGTCTTTCGACTCAACGTTGGCAACAAAAATGAAGTTTGGCAGCAGTTTATTCGCAGCGTCGTATACCGGGAAATACTTCTGATCGCCCTTCATGGTGTAAACCAGCGCTTCCGCCGGAACTGCCAGGAATTTCTCTTCGAATTTCGCAGTCAGCACCACCGGCCATTCAACCAGTGAAGTCACTTCTTCCAGCAGACTGTCGCTCAGGTCAGCAATACCGCCAATTTCAGCGGCCGCTTTCTCTGCGCCCTGCTTGATAGTAGCTTTGCGCTGCTCGTAATCGGCGATCACTTTACCGCGCTCGGCCAGAATCTGAGGATACTGGTCAGCGTTATCGATAGTGAATTCCGGCTCGCCCATAAAGCGGTGGCCGCGGATCGTGCGCGCAGAATCGATGCCCAGAATAGTGCCTGGGATCAGTTCATCGCCCAGCAGCAGAGTCACGGTATGAACCGGACGCACGAACTGTACGTCGGAATCGCCCCAACGCATCAGTTTTGGAATAGGCAGTTTTTGCAGTGACGTGGCAATCATCGCCGGCAACAGCGCCTGAGCACTCTCGCCTTTTACGTGCGCGCGATAAACTAGCCATTCGCCTTTATCACCGACCAGACGATCGGCTTGATCAACGGTTATTCCGCAACCGCGTGCCCAACCTTCGGCAGCTTTGGTCGCTTTGCCTTCGGCGTCGAACGCCTGAGCAATGGCAGGGCCACGTTTTTCAACTTCCCGATCGGCCTGCGCCGCGCTCAGATTGCTGACTTTAACCGCCAGACGGCGCGGGGCTGCAAACCATTCAACTTTACCGTGTGCCAGATTGGCAGCATCCAACTCGGCGGTCAGGTTAGCCGCAAAAGATTCGGCAAGGCTACGCAGCGCCTTTGGTGGCAGCTCTTCCGTGCCGATTTCCACCAGAAATGTTTTTTCAGTCATCACTGTTTCTCACTTCTCGTTCTTTTTGCACATCGGGAAGCCCAGCGCCTCACGGGAAGCGTAATAGGCTTCAGCTACCCCTTTGGTCAGGGTGCGGATGCGCAGAATATAGCGCTGACGTTCAGTCACAGAAATAGCTTTACGCGCGTCCAGCAGGTTGAAGCAGTGTGCCGCTTTCAAAATACGCTCGTAGGCAGGCAGAGCCAGCGGCTTTTCGAGCGCCAGCAGCTTCTGCGCTTCTTTCTCATGCTGTTCAAAACTGTGGAACAGGAAATCGACGTCGGCGTGCTCAAAGTTATAGGTAGATTGCTCTACTTCGTTCTGATGGAAAACGTCGCCGTAGGTCGTTTTACCCAGCGGGCCGTCGCTCCAGGTCAGATCATAAACGCTGTCTACACCCTGAATGTACATCGCCAGACGCTCGAGACCGTAGGTTATCTCGCCAGTGACCGGCTTGCATTCAAGGCCGCCAACCTGTTGGAAATAAGTAAACTGCGTCACTTCCATTCCGTTTAGCCAGACTTCCCAGCCAAGGCCCCAGGCACCCAGAGTCGGGTTTTCCCAGTTGTCTTCGACGAAACGAATGTCGTGAACGGTTGGATCCAGACCCAGCTCTTTCAGCGAGCCGAGGTACAGCTCCTGAATGTTTTCTGGCGAAGGTTTGATCATCACCTGGAACTGATAATAGTGCTGCAAGCGGTTAGGGTTTTCACCGTAACGGCCATCAGTAGGGCGACGAGATGGCTGAACATAGGCGGCAGCAAAAGGCTCTGGGCCAAGTGCGCGCAGGCTGGTCATCGGGTGGGAAGTTCCCGCGCCGACTTCCATATCCAATGGCTGCACGATAGTACAGCCCTGTTGTGCCCAGTAATCCTGAAGCGTCAGGATCAGGCCCTGAAAGGTCTTGGTATCAAACTTTTGCATGTTGGTTTCGCACGCGAGACAAGTGAGTGTATACCCCAAATAATTCGAGTTGCAGGAGGGCGACAAGCTCGTGAATCCCCGAGAGCTTAGATAACTAAGTGACTGGGGCAAGCAAACGCAGTCAACACATCGGCAACCTGAAGTATGACGGGTATTAAAGAGTCAGACAGTATACCCGCTGCACGGAAGATAATCAGCATCAGATCGGTTAATCACTTGGTTGAAAATGCTTCATTACAGCGCATCGCCACAGCAAGTTTGCCTGCCGATGGCACATTGGTTTCATTTATGCCCCGTTCTGGGGCTTATACGTCGTTAAATGTCATGAAACAACAGATTGGCATCAAGCTTGCTTCTCATTAGTAACTTGAAAGCTTAGGGGAAACGCTTATGTCAAACACACCGTCTCAAAGTACCTATCGCTATCGCATTTTTGCGATGGTATTTTTCATTGCGCTGATCAATTACATCGATCGTGGCGCGCTTTCCTTCGCAGCTAATGATATTTCAGCCGAATTTCACCTGACTAAAATGCAGCTAGGAGCCGTACTGGGCTATTTTGGCTATGGCTACCTGTTTGGTTCACTGTGTGGTGGCTTCCTGGCCGACAGAATCGGTACCAAAAAAGTTTGGCTCATGGCTGGCGGCCTGTGGTCGTTGCTGGAAATTGCTACCGCCTGGGCAGGCGATATAGGCGTCGCGCTGTTCAGTGGATCGGCGATTATGGGTTTTGCCGTCCTGCGCATTACTTTCGGCTTCGCGGAAGGTCCAGCCTATGCCTTGATGAATAAAACCATTGCTCACTGGGCGCCGCGTAAAGAACGCAGCTTTTCACTCGGCATTGGCCTGCTCAGCACGCAGGTTGGCGCGCTACTGACGGCTCCACTGGCGGTCGGCCTGCTACTGCTGACTCACGACTGGCGCACTATGTTTATCGTGCTTGGCGTCTTTTCAATGTTGGCGATTGCTATCTTCGCCCGTTCGTTTAGCAATACCCCCGCGCAGCATCCTAAAGTCAGCGCCGCAGAGCTTAAAAAAATCACCGGCGATGTAAAAGAGCAGGACAACGGCCCGAGCCAGCCATGGTGGGCATTTTTCACCAATCGCACACTGGTACTGAACGCGCTGGGATATTTCTCTTTCCTTTATGTAACTTTCGTTCTGGTCACCTGGAGTCCGAAATACCTGCAAGACACTTTCCACTATGACCTGCATTCGCTGTGGTATGTTGCGATGATCCCGTGGAGCGGAGCCTGTATTACCGTGCTGCTTGGCGGAAAAATTGCTGATAATCTGCTGCGCAAGACGGGCAATCTCAGGCTGGCACGCAACGTTTTTGCGGCGGTGACTCTGTTACTGACGGCAACCTGTTTCGTGCTTATCCCTTACGCGCATTCGCCGTTTGAAATCATTCTGCTGATGACCTTGGGTAATGCATTGAATGCCTTGGTTAATAATGTTTACTGGTCAGTGGTTATTGATGTGTC
Source organism: uncultured Gammaproteobacteria bacterium (assembly GCA_963747655.1). Lineage (GTDB taxonomy): Bacteria > Pseudomonadota > Gammaproteobacteria > Enterobacterales > Enterobacteriaceae > Rouxiella. The sequence goes on from CAVVFS010000005.1 coordinate 280,042, forward strand.
GCCGAAAGCCTCGGTCGGAACCTATAGCGGAATGACGCTGGCGATTGCCAATATAGCGTCAATTTTGGCACCGACGTTGAGCGGTTATCTGGCGCAGTATCACGGCTATGGCGCAATGTTTACCGCCACGGCAGCCGTTTCGTTTTGCAGCATGCTGTGCATGACTCTGTTGCAGCCTGAAAAACGCATGAAACCTGAAGCCGTCTCGCAGCCTAAACAGGTAGCACTTGCACACAAATAGCAGAGAGACCAAGATTGCGGAGACAATTTTCCGCAATCCTGGAGTTATAAGATGACGCGTTGCAGTTGGGTATCGGACGATCCGCTATATATTGAATATCACGATAAAGAATGGGGCGTGCCAGTCAAAGACGGGCGTGAGCTGTTTGAAATGCTGTGTCTCGAAGGTCAGCAGGCTGGCCTGTCGTGGATCACAGTCCTTAAAAAACGTGAAAACTATCGCCGCTGCTTTCATCAGTTTGTGCCCGAAAAAATCGCAGAAATGACCGATCAGGACGTCGATAAGTTGGTGTTGGACAGTGGCATAATCCGCCATCGTGGCAAGATACAGGCGATCATCACCAACGCCAAAGCCTGGCTAACTATGCAAGCCAGCGGCGAAGATTTCTCAACATTTATTTGGCAATTTGTCAGCCATCAGCCGACTATGAATAGCCCTCAAGGGCCGGGCGAAATAGTGGCAAAGAATGAAATTTCCGATGCTATGTCCAAAGCGCTTAAAAAACGCGGCTTCAAGTTTATCGGTTCAACTATTTGCTATGCGTTTATGCAGGCCAGTGGCCTGGTGAACGATCATCAGGCCAATTGCCAATGCCATCCTCAATATCACGCTGCGTAATACGCGAATCGAACAACAGCGATCTCGAGAGCCTCATGCTGCTTTGGCTGCGCAGCACGATTTCTGCGCACCCTTTTATCGATGAAAGTTATTGGTATGAGAGCGCTGCTATGGTCAGAGAAACCTTTCTACCGCAGGCAATGACCTGGGTAGCCTGCGAACCTGTGACCGGTAAAATCTGTGGTTTTATCAGCGTTATTGATCCGCAATTTATTGGTGCGCTGTTCGTCAGTGACGCTTTTTACGGCCGTGGCGTAGCGCAACAGTTGATGAACACCGCTAAAGCGACCTATTCCAGACTATTGCTTGAGGTTTATCAGGAAAATAATCGGGCGGTCGCGTTCTATGGCAAAGAAGGTTTCAATATCAAGGCAGATACTCATCATCCCGGAACTAACCTGCCGACTTGGGTAATGAGCTGGCAACGGCTTGAAAGCTAATGAAAAAACAATGGCGTTGGGCAATCAATATACTTTGTTCAATCAACATAAACACTGCAATTATTTCTCTTATAAAGATATTATCGATTAATAGGTCAATACTTATTTACCGACCTAATGAAACAACCTTGACCATATTATTAAATTAATAAATAGGTGTTATTAATAGAAATTAAAATAACATTAACTTAAACATCAATTTTAACGTTCTGTATTTAAAAGCCCAAAAGATTACTAATATACATATTCCAATCACTCACCCTGCATTATTTAAATTAATTTAAAAAACCAAAGATATTTAAACACTTCTCTTATACCGGCACACATGCAGATTTATCTGAGTGATTAAAGGCAATTTTTCTCGCATAAAGAGCGAACAGCAGAAATAAAAAGGCCATCAGATAGCCGTTCTCTGACTTTCGATACCATTTTTCGCTGATTGAGTTTTCTTGCTGAATTTACTTTGCGAACTGACTTCATCTTCGCCAGTAGCAGCAGGTAGAAATTTTTCCAAGGAAAGAAAAAATGAACAAACGTATTCTGATTATTGCGAGCTCACTGTGCATCACTTTGGGGCTGTCAGCCTGTACGACTAACCCTTACACCGGGGAGTCCGAAGCCGGTAAATCAGGCATTGGCGCGGGTATTGGCGCTGCGCTGGGTGCTGGTGTCGGGATGCTTTCCTCCTCCAAACATGACCGCGGCAAAGGTGCGCTGATTGGTGCCGCAGCAGGCGCAGCTCTGGGTGGCGGAGCTGGCTATTATATGGATGTGCAGGAAGCCAAGCTTCGCGACAAAATGAAAGGCACCGGCGTTAGCGTAACGCGCAATGGCGACAATATTGTGCTTAATATGCCAAACAACGTCACCTTTGACAGCAGCAGCAGCACTCTGAAACCTGCTGGCGCGAATACCTTGACCGGCGTGGCGATGGTGCTGAAAGAGTACCCAAAAACTGCTGTTAATATAGTAGGTTACACCGACAGCACGGGTGGCCAGGCGTTGAATATGCGTCTGTCTCAGCAACGTGCCGATGGCGTGGGTAGCGCATTGATCACACAAGGCGTTGCAGGCAATCGCGTGCACACCACAGGAGCAGGCCCGGCTAACCCAATTGCATCAAACAGCACTGCAGAAGGCAAGGCGCAGAACCGCCGTGTAGAAATTACCCTCAGCCCGCTACAGTAACGGCTTAAAGACCCCTTGCCCTTCGTTTACGAAGGGTAAGTTTCATTCCTTGCTACTGTTCTCTGTGCTAGTCTCCTTTATCAGCAGGAATAACCTTTTTCTCTATCATCGCAACAGGTTATCTGGCGAACTTCACAGGAGGCTCAACGTGAGCAGGGCAAATACAGCACAGACATCTACCCCTCGTGCAACTATCAGGGACGTGGCTAGTGCCGCCAAAACCGGAAAAACCAGCGTTTCGCGTTATCTTAACGGCGAACAGCATCTGCTTTCCGATACGCTTAAAGAGCGTATTGAAAGAGCCATTGCCCTACTGGACTATCAGCCAAGCCAAATGGCTCGCAGCCTGAAAAGTGGCGAAACTCGCCTAATTGGTTTGATCATCGCCGATATTACCAATCCTTATTCTGTTGAAGTTATGCGCGGCGTTGAGGCTGCCTGTCGCCAGCAAGGGCTGACACTGCTGGTGTGTAACACCAATAATGAATTCAATCAGGAAAAACATTATCTGAATTTGTTAAGCAGTTATCGCGTCGATGGCATCGTGGTCAATGCCGTTGGAATGCGTGAAGAGGCTATTTCCTCACTACAGCAAACTCAGCTTCCTATGGTGCTTATCGACCGTAAAGTGGCCAATTTCTCCTGTGATGTCATTGGTTTAAACAATGCGGAAGCCACCAGCGCAGTGACCCAACACTTGCTGGATCAGGGGTTTGAAGCCATTCTGTTCCTAAGCGAACCAGTCACCATAAATACCCGTCTTGATCGCCTGCATACTTTCCTAAAACAGATGCAAAAAGAGCCACAAAGATTCGCTGAACAAGGTGAAGTCTTGCTGAGCGACAGCGCCGGGTTAGAAAAATTGTTGCTGGATTTTGCAGCCCGTTATCCAGATAAACGCCGCGCCGTTATCTCGGTAAATGGCGCATTGACCCTGGTTATTGCGCGCACTATGCGTCGAATCGGCATGATCTGGGGCAAGGATATTGGCTTACTCGGCTTTGACGATCTGGAATGGGCAGAGCTTGCCGGCGTTGGCATCACCACCCTTAAACAACCCACGTATGACATGGGCTACGCGGCTCTCGGCCAGTTAGTTAAACGCATCCAGGGCAGTGACGAACCTGTTCAGGAACATGCTTTTTCTGGCGAACTTATTGTTCGTGGTTCTACCCAACTCGTTTGATGTAAACCTGAAAGCGATCCGTTGAAATCGTGACCTTGATCTCGTTATTGACCCTCGAGATCGTGTTTTCCTGTGACAGAACTTTTACTTGGTACCGGTTCCAGTTAACGTAATGTTAACAACGGCTACGCCTGAGGCTAAAATTAGCCTACCTTTAACTATCAGGTTTACTGGGTTATTTAGTTTCTCAAACAGCGAAAACACCTTGCTTAAAAAAACAACGGCGCATAAGGAAAATTGGCATGAGCAAACCAGAGAATGTGGCAGACATCGTAATAGTAACCGCAGCCTACGGCTATACGGCGGTAAAAGATTTGGGTGGACAGGCAGCGTTACTCAAGCCAATTGCGGAATCAGGCGCTAACGGTGTCGAGATTCGCCGTGAATTACTGGTCGAGGGAGAGGTCGATAAGCTTAAGGCATTAGGCGAAAAAATCCGCCAGCACGGGCTTTATTCTTTTTATTCGGTTCCAGAATCTCTGTTTGCAGCCGACAGCAGCATTAACCCTTCCCTGTCAAAATTTTTAGACGAAGCCGCAAGCCTCGGTGCTCGTAAACTGAAACTCGCGCTGGGCGCTTTTTCCCCTGGCGTTGATCTTACTGAATTGAAAGTACTGTTAAATCAGCATTCGGTTGAGCTGGTAGTCGAGAATGACCAAACGCCGGACGGCGGAATTCTACATCCAATGAACGCCTTTTTCTTTGCCGCAGAAGCGTTGGAACTTCCGGTCACCATGACTTTTGATATGGCTAACTGGCAGTGGGTCGGCCAAGACGCGCTTGAAGCCGCTAAAACGTTAGGTCAGCACGTCGGCTATGTTCATGTAAAAGCAGCTCACGAACGCAATGGAAAATTACACGCCGTAGCACTGGATGACAGCGACGGCAGCTGGAAGCCACTATTAGCTAAATTGCCCCGCAATGCCCCACGCGGTATCGAGTTTCCTTTAGAAGGCGACGATCTTACAGCCGTAACCCGTCACTATGTTGAGTTACTGCGTAAGGAAGCCTCGGAAGCTTAGCAATTATCAGGTGGCAAGATGAGCAATAGATCGAATAAATGCAGCCTGAATGCACGAGGTCAGCGCATTAAGAATAATAAGGAGCATAAAAATGAGTCAGGCTAAATTGGCCGCCAAACGTTGGTGGTTGATTATGCCGATCATTTTTATCTCCTATAGTTTGGCATACGTTGACCGTTCCAATTTCAGCTTTGCTTCTGCCGCCGGTATCAATGACGATCTTGGCATTACCAAAGGCATGTCATCACTGTTAGGCGCTTTGTTTTTCCTGGGTTATTTCTTTTTTCAGATACCCGGAACAATTTATGCAGAAAGACGCAGCGTCAAAAAATTGGTGTTCTGGTGCCTGGTACTCTGGGGCGCTTTTGCTTCGCTGACCGGGATGGTCAACAGCATCCCACTGCTGGCAATCATTCGTTTTATGTTAGGTATTGTAGAAGCGGCGGTGATGCCCGCCCTTTTAGTCTATATCAGTAACTGGTTCACCAAATCGGAACGCTCGCGCGCCAATACTTTTTTGATATTGGGAAATCCGGTCACTGTGTTGTGGATGTCAGTTCTTTCTGGCTATTTGATTCACGCGTTTGGCTGGCGAGAAATGTTTATCTTTGAAGGCATTCCGGCAGTCATTTGGGCCATTCTCTGGTGGTTCCTGGTGAAGGACAAGCCCGAAGAGGTCAGCTGGTTAAACAAAGACGAGAAAAAGGACCTGGCCGAAACATTGGCCAGAGAGCAGAAAAATATCAAAGCCGTTGCCAACTATGGACAGGCTTTTCGTTCGCGAAACGTGATACTGCTTTGCATCCAGTATTTCACCTGGAGCATTGGCGTGTACGGCTTTGTATTGTGGTTGCCTTCGATTCTGCGTGCAGGAAAAAGCATGGGCATGGTCGAGGCAGGTTGGCTCTCATCCGCGCCTTATCTGGCGGCAACTATCGCGATGATTGTGGTTTCCTGGGCCTCGGACAAAATGCAAAACCGTAAGCTGTTTATTTGGCCTTTACTGCTGATCGGGGCAGTTGCCTTCTTCAGCTCGTGGGCCATCGGCCAGCATAATTTCTGGGTTTCCTACAGTTTGCTGGTGATTGCAGGTGCCGCAATGTATGCCCCTTACGGACCGTTTTTCGCGATTATCCCCGAGATGTTGCCGAAAAATGTCTCCGGTGGCGCAATGGCATTGATTAACAGCCTCGGCGCGCTAGGTTCGTTTTTTGGTTCCTGGTTTGTCGGCTGTCTGAATAGTAGTACCGGGGGTCCAGCAGCTTCTTTCATCTTTATGGCCGTGTCGTTATTGGCGTCAGTACTTCTGACACTGATGGTCAAACCGGAAAAAACTGCGGAACCGCTTGAGGCTCAGTAAAATAGTCTCTACTTTAATCAATGATTTGTCTTACTAAACCTAATCGTTAGCTTGATGGAGTAAGTAATGAAGCCGTCTATCGTTCTCTACAAAAAAATCGCAGACGATCTGCATAAGCGCCTTGAGCAACATTTCTCAGTGGTTAAATTCAATGGAATTACTGCTGAAAACCGCGCTCAGGTCTTCGAAGCACTGAAAGAAGCTGAAGGGTTGGTCGGTTCAGGCGGCCCTATCAATAAAGAGCTGATTGAACACGCACCTCGTCTGCGCGGCGTATCTACCGCCTCCGCGGGCTTTGACAGTTTTGACGTGGCCGAGCTTTCTCGTCGCGGCATTCCGTTGTTCAACGCCCCGGCAGCGCTGACAGATACCGTGGCTGACTTGGTATTCTCTCTGGTGTTGTCTACCGCACGCCGCGTCGTGGAATTATCCAATCGTACCAAGGCGAATGAGTGGGATGGCAATGCGCCAGTAGACTGGTTCGGCCTTGATGTGCACCATAAAACGCTGGGAATTGTCGGCATGGGTCGCATCGGTCTGGCGGTCGCTCAGCGTGCAAATCTCGGCTTTGATATGCCTATCCTCTACAACGCACGCAGCCAGCATAAAGAAGCAGAAGAGCGTTTTAACGCACGCAAAGTCGATCTAGATACACTGCTGGAAGAGTCTGATTTTGTTGTTGTTATTCTTCCGTTGAGCGATCAGACCTTCCATATCATCGGTAAAGATCAGTTCGCCAAAATGAAATCTACCGGCATTCTTATCAGTGCAGGACGCGGCCCGGTCATCGACGAGCAGGCACTTATCGAAGCATTGAAAGATGGCACTATTTACGCTGCCGGCCTCGATGTTTACGAAAAAGAGCCAATGGCGAAAGACTCTGGCTTGCTGAAGCTGGAAAACGTCGTGACATTGCCACACATCGGTTCTGCTACCGCGCAAACTCGCTACGATATGGATGCACTGGCAGTTGAAAACCTGATTGCTGCCCTGTCAGGCGAAACTAACGAGTTCTGTGTGAACGAAAAAGATCTGAAAAAGTCCTGATTTTTTCATGATTTTTTTCTGAAGGTGATGGTGCAGTGCCTGAGACAGGCGCTGCACCACGCCTTTAGCCTGCTTGCCCCTCCCCTATGAATCTTGCGTTGAATGACTTCCTCTGATTGCACTGCTCTGGCGCAGGCGTTAAGGTGGGCGTCACATTCTGATAACACTTAAAGTAAGCTATGACGTTTTCTGTTTTCGGCGAAAAATTTACCCGTTTTTCTGGCATTACTCGCTTAATGGGCGACATGAATGACGGTTTGCGTACTCCTGGCGCAGTGATGCTTGGCGGAGGAAATCCTGCTCAGATCCCTGAGATGCAAGAGTATTTCCAGGAGCTGCTGGGCGATATGCTCGCGGAGGGTAAACTCACTGAAGCCCTGTGCAACTATGACGGCCCGCAGGGTAAAGACGTTTTACGTCACGCGCTGGCAAAAATGCTCAGTGAGGAGCAAGGTTGGGAGCTGAGCGCAGACAATATTGCACTGACCAACGGCAGCCAGAGCGCGTTCTTCTACCTGTTCAATCTGTTTGCTGGCCGACGCAGCGACGGTTCATTGAGCAAAGTCCTGTTCCCGTTGGCACCAGAGTATCTGGGATACGCGGATGCGGGCGTTGATGAAGACCTCTTCGTCTCGGCCAAGCCTAATATCGAGCTGTTACCGGAAGGTCAGTTTAAATATCACGTTGATTTCGATCATCTGAATATCGGCAAGGATATTGGCCTGATCTGCGTATCGCGCCCGACTAATCCGACCGGTAATGTACTGACCGACGAGGAGCTTATCCGCCTCGACGCGCTGGCACAGCAGCATGACATTCCCCTGCTCATTGATAACGCCTATGGCGTGCCATTCCCTGGGATTGTGTTTACCGATGCAACGCCATTGTGGAATCCGAATATCATTCTGTGCATGAGCCTGTCAAAGCTTGGCCTGCCCGGTTCGCGTTGCGGTATTGTCGTCGCTGATGAAAAAATCATTAAGGCGATCAGCAACATGAACGGCATTATCAGCCTGTCGCCTGGCAGCGTAGGCCCGGCCATGGCCTGTGAGATGATTGCGCGTGGGGATTTGCTGCGACTGTCGGAAGAGGTGATTAAGCCATTTTATTACCAGCGCGTGCAGGAAACTATTGCGACGCTGCGTCGATATTTGCCTGAAGAGCGTTGCCTGATCCACAAGCCAGAAGGCGCTATTTTCCTGTGGCTATGGTTCAAAGATTTGCCAATTACGACCGAGGTGCTTTACCAGCGTCTGAAACTGCGTGGTGTATTGATGGTGCCGGGCGATTACTTCTTCCCCGGCCTTGAACATCCGTGGGCGCATACACAGCAGTGTATGCGCATGAACTACGTGCCTGAAGCTAGCCAGATTGAGCGCGGTGTCGCGATTCTGGCTGAAGAAATTGAGCGTGCGCATCAGGAACATCGCGCAGCTTAATCAGTGGCAGTTCCTATTGCGATGCGCTGCGGCTGAAGGGCCGTCGGCACGTCGCGGTTAAGGCTGATATGCAGCAGCCCGTTAACAAACTCGGCTGCGTCAACTTGCATATGTTCTGCCAGAGTAAAGCTCAGGGTAAAGGCTTTGCAAACCAGGCCCTGATGCAAATACTCCACTTTCTCTTCAGGTAATGTTGGGGTGCCGCTGACAGTCAATCGTGGCCCCTCAACCTCAATATTAAGTTCGCTTTGCTTAAATCCGGCAAGGGCGAGCGAGATGCGATAATGATTATCGTCTGATTTCTCGATATTATAGGGCGGATAACTCGGGTCACTGCCCTGTAATGTACTGGCCAGTTTATCAAAGCCAATCCATTGACGGAGAAGCGGAGACAGATCGTGATTACGCATATTAACTCCTTCTGTGAAGCGAGATGTTTAACCCATGCGTTGGGTTAATTAAATAATTTCAATACGACGCGGTTTCGAAGCTTCCGGGATAACGCGTTCAAGATCGATATACAGTAAACCGTTAGCCAAGTTTGCTGATTTAATTTGAATGTGTTCTGCTAATTGAAACTTGCGTTCGAAATTACGCTCGGCAATACCCTGATATAAATAGGTACGTTCGGCCGGTGGATTGATATGAGCGCCTCTAATCAGCAAAATATTATCTTGAGCAGTAATCTCTAATTCGGACTCGGCAAAACCTGCCACCGCGATTGCGATGCGATAATGGTTTTCATTTACAAGTTCAACATTATAGGGTGGATAACCACCGCCCTGGTTTTGGCCTGACTCGATGAGATTAAATAAACGATCGAAGCCAATTGCCGAACGATAAAGTGGGGATAGATCATAGTTACGCATTAAAACAGTCTCCTGATATTGCAGCGAGAAAAAAATAGTCTTCCATTTGGACAGACAACTAACGCTCAAATACCCTTACGGCGTATTCTTTTTCGGCGTCATATGATAAAAATGGTGGTCGAAAGATAGATTTCAAGCCGCCTTTAAAAAAATTTTTAATTAATTCGGCAACTCGCAGAAACATCAGACATTTATTGTGATTAAACTCTATTAATCACCGTGAGTTAACTTAATTATTCTAAATAAGTACTACAATTTACGGACCAGAATTTCACGTACCAGAATTTATCTCACGCACAGTAATTTTAAGTACAATTTCAGACACTACGATTTCAAATGCACTTGGTAAAGTTGAAAACAGGTTTACCAGACATCCTCGATACGACAGTAGAAGACGAGTTTAAAGATGAATAAATTATTATTGCCTGTAGCAGCGGGATGCGCCTTTATGGCAAGCGGTTGTTCCAGCGTAATGAGTCATACTGCGGGTAATCAGGGATACTATCCTGGCGCAAAAGCAGATGTAAGAATGATGGGAAGTAACGATACCAGCTGGGCAATGACACCGCTTTTAGCGATTGATTTACCGTTCTCGGCAGTAATGGATACCGTGCTGCTACCTTATGACTATTTTACTCGACACGATGTCAGCACCCTGCAAAATATTCAAAACAATGAAGATCATAACCTGGCATTGAGCCACGGTGTAGATATCAATCACGTGCCGCCGACGGTTCCAGTGGTCAACGTCAACTGATATGCAACAAAGCGGCCATGGATCAGGCCGCTGTAATAAATATCTGATTAAACCCTGATTTCTCGCGCATAAAAGCCACCCAGTGACCGTCTGGTGAAAACACCACAGCATCACCGCAGGGCGCAACTTCGCTACGCGAGGTCAGAGGACGCATCTCGCCGCTGGCAATCTCCAGCAACATCACTGAATTATCACAGATAAGTGCCAGGCTCTTGCCCGCTGGGTGCCAGCTAAAAGCGGACTGAATATCTGATTTCGCATAGCTAATCTGCTGCGGCTCACCGCCTGAAGGCGATATCCCCCATACTTGCACCACGCCACCTTCGTCTTTCATCAAAAAAGCGATGGTTGCGCCGTCAGGTGATGCACGAAGCCAATGACGAGGCTGAAGGGCAACGCCCGGGTAAGCTCGCTGGCCGGTATAAGTTAAACGACGCTGAACCACAGAGGCAGGAGGTGCAGGCAGACGCGAAATCGTTCCCTGTAGAGGAAACTCTCCTGCCTGTGCGTAATCCTGATTCTGCTCTGGCAAGTCGACGATAAACACTTCTGGCAGCTTATGACCCTCTGTTGAAAGCGTATCGCCAATAAAAGCTAACGCCCAACGCTGACGCCGTCCATCAGGCTGCAAATAACCATGCTGACCAACCCAGCCTTCTTCATAGGCTCGGTTGATCTGGTCACTGCCGGGCTGTGGCTTAGACGTTGTCTTGCTCACCAGAACACAAAAATGGCTGCCGTCATATTCTCTGGGATGCACTTTGGCGGAATTCACCGGATGGTCTGCCAATGCCACCCCCACATTGCGTAAATCTTCTGCTAAATCAGACTCATGCATTACGTGGTCATTGTAAGTAAAACTCAGACGACTGCCGTCTGGGCTAAATACGTGAACGTGAGAACCTCCGCGCAGTGCGCCTGGCGTATAAGGCGCGGTAATATCAAACGCGTCTAAAGTGACCGGTACAGCTGACGTGAGCGGGTCGAGGATTACCCCACGGCGATGATGAAAATCATATTTCCAGGAGGAATCGGGATTTTCAGGCCCGTGAATAAAGGCATAACGAGGCTCGGCATCGGCACTCACTGTAACCACGCCGACGTGAGCGCCGAGCGTTGCACGGTAAAGAATCTCTACCTCTCCGCTGGTGATATTGATGCGTTCAATAGTCGAACCGCTAAATTCGCTGCCTTTTGGGCGAACATCATAGGCTAGCCATTGGCTATCCGCCGTCCATGCATTGATATTAGTCAGCTGATGACCTCGTGCACCAAAGGTTAATTGCCTCTCACCCGCCACGCTATTTTCCTTAATCGTTCAGCACAAATTTTTCGACCGCGTATGCCACACCGTCTTCAGTATTCGGCTTGGTGACAAACTGACTTACGGCTTTCACGCTGTCCAGGGCATTACCCATAGCCACACCCAACCCCGCATACTCCAGCATCGCGATATCATTTTCCTGATCGCCCAGGGTCATGACATTTTCACGAGGAATACCCAGTTTTTCAGCGAGCTTTTTCACTCCGGCGCCTTTATTAACCGATTTATCGAGGATTTCGAGATAATACGGCGAACTTTTCATAATGGTGTAGCGTTGTTTAGCTTCTGCCGGAATTTTGGCGATAGCCGCGTCCAAAATCTCAGGATGGTCGATCATCATGACTTTAGGGAAAGTTATTGAGCGATCCATTTTTTCTACACTGCGATAACGCAGCGGAATACCAGTTACCGAGGATTCATGCACTGAGTAAGGGCTGATATCCGGATTAGTGCTGTAAAGGTCGCTATGAGACAACGCGTGGAAGCCGACTCCCAGTTCGCGCGCCATGGCTTCGAAATACACTAAATCATCATACTTTAGCGTTGTTTCGGCGAAGATACTGCCATCTTTGGCGTTATGCACCAATGCGCCGTTATTCGAGATGCAATAAAAGCCGTCTTTTTGCAGATCCAATTCTTCGAGATATCGCTTAATGCCGATCAAAGGCCTGCCCGTTGCCAATACGACTTGCACCCCTTTTTTAATCGCCGCAGTCAGTGCTTTTTTAACTGCTGGCGTCACATCGTGCTGGGGATTAAGCAGCGTGCCATCCATATCTATTGCGATTAGTTCAATTGCCATAGCGCCCTCGGAGTTGATGGTGTTTTTCCCATGCTAGCGCGTTTCAGCAACCTAAAGCGAGGCTCAAAAAAGCTAAATTAGGATATCTTTGGCGGTAAAAATATTTTTTACCACATGCGGACCATCAGCAGATATTTCCACCAGCTTGATAAAATAGACCTGCTTAAAGCTCCTCACCGAGCTGGTCATGAAAAGACGGGTGATCGCCTCAATTTTGAAAACGCTACGCTGGTCGAATAAATATTCCCCTTCCATATCAATCTGCGTAGCCAGTCGGTTGATCAGCGGCTTACTTTTATCAGCCGTAATATGGTAAATCGCGATAGCCGCATTGGCTCTGGCTTTCCACGTGGGATCGAACATCCAGCCTTGTGAAAGCGCAATATTTGCCAGCTTTCCCTTTGATGACGCAGACATAAAAGCGGGATAATTACTTACCACGTCGCCCGCACGGAAAAGACTGGCGTTATCTTCTAAAATATCGACGACTCGCACCAGCGACTGGCTATCGGGCATTCTGGGTAATGCTCTCAGTGCGCTACTTAAATGATGAGCAGTCTTTAACATACTCGCGCCAGGATGCCCATCAATCAGCGCCTTATTTAACATAAAGTTGATGTTACTTTTGCCTGCAGGCCAGCTCCTTTTACGTGGATAGTTTCGATATTCTTTTTGTTTGGGTACGTAAGACCATCCACGAAGGGCTTCTTTTTGCTCGTGAGATAATGCCGTAAATTGCCTGATATAATTATGCCGATAGGCCCGAGGTATGGTAGTTCCTCGCCAACTGGCAGTGTCGGTAAGTAGATGGGTTATCAGGTTGTCCCAATCGACAATGTCAAAACCCTGAAGACTTTCGGTACGCGCAGCACAAGCTCCTCCGATCGCACGAACACAGCGTTTCAAAACCTTGCCTTTATTCGGCTTAACAATTTCTCGAAATCGTGTTTTCACCGGTTTTCTCAGCAAGCGCAGCAACTGATAGGGCGGAAAAATAAAACCGGCGATTTCTCTGCCGCTAACCTTGGCCATCTTTTTTAAAATAGGGCCAATGGCCTCCAAAACCGCATTCCGCAATGCCGATCCGGTCAATCCTGCTAAACGGGCAGTTTTCATGGTAATTAGCGCCGTTTTTAGCCCCGCCGTCCCAAGTTTGACCAGCGGAATACCCAGGGTTAGTAAAGTTAAGCTCAGATCAAACAGGTCGAAGGCTAAATCTTTCATTGTCGGATGATATAGGGGGTCGTAAACCCTGCGCTGAATGACATCGAAAAAGGGTAAAAATGAAAGCAACTTCTCCAGACTGCTCCTGTTTAAATTGCCCTTACGCCAGGCATCGACAAACTCTTTTATCGCCTTTCGTTGTAAATGAATAAACGCGTCTCTGAGTAGCGGCTGCGATGTTGTTAACACTATTTGATGCTCAAACTTGATAATAACGAGGCGTTTATCAGCACTAAAATTTCGATTTTCGGGCCAAAGTGCGCTGAATAGCGTCTTAACATCTAGCGATTCAGGAGAAACTATACCGTTGTTTTTAATGATATTAATAGCATCAGCTTTCTCAGCATTCAAAATATCGCCAAGGTCGGCCATCATCAATATCGGGCCCCACATGCTGGCGGCGTAATATTTGCCGGAGTAACCTTGCAAGATATAGATAAATGCACCAAATTTCGGCGTCTTAATACTGAACGCGGTATGTGGTAATAATTTTCGCTGGTAATGCCCCACCCTCAGCGAAAAAAGCGGTTTAAAAGCCCTTTCTAAATCCAGCTGGCTGATTTCACGGAACACGGCCATCTGCATTGCAATGTTGGCGGCATCATCTGACGCGTGAAGCTTTAAGTAATCATTGAACTGGGCATAATATTTTTCAAGACTGCCCAACTCATTGCGAGTTTTAAAAGGTTCTGCTGGCTGGCGCTGCAACTTATGGAACTGCTCTAGGTAAAATTTGACCACGGTTTCAGCATTAAAAACTTGCTGGTGCAACTCATGCGCGCCGAAAAATGCTCGCTCAAAATGGCTGTCTGACAGATTTAACTCCCAATCAACAGCCCGATACTGAACGTAATAAAGCAAAGCCTCATAGCGGTTTAATTCTCTAGACATCGGGAGTGAATAATTAGCATTCGCCGGGTCAAGCTGCTGATTAGCAAAATGAAAAATATCTTCATCGGGCCAAACTGCGACTTGGGTCATACGGTAAGCCAATCTTGCAGCATCAAGTCTAGTCGTCGCAAGCGACGGATAAGCGATTTGCGAGGAGTCCTGGAGATATGAAATAACCTCTCGCAACGGCTTGTGCCATTGGTTTTTTTTGGGATAGTTTTGATGATCGATTGAGGGTGTTGTTAGGGCGATAGGCGCGATTAAATCAGTAGTCGGCAAGTCACTCACGGGTAACCAATACTGCTCATCCCCCTCATTTCTATGCGCTTTTGCATCTCGGTCTATCTGTTGTCTTTTCGTTCGATGACGTTCTATGCTCTTATTAGCGGTGGTTTTAAAAGGTGACTTTTTAACATAATCCGCATGACGGGTTTTATCAAGGGGAGGATTATTTTCCAAAGTTCGGAGGTTACTTAAGTTTTCTGCCTGCCTAGAGAGAGAGGATTGTGGCAGATGATAAGATAAATTCTGCCTGTTTGAGAAAGCAGGCTTGGCAGGCAACCCCTCGGCTCTGAGCAATTTATTATTGTGATAACTATGATTTTTAGGCAGTGGATTGAAAGATATTGGCGGGTGATAGAGGGCGGAATTGTTACTTGTCGCCAGGGATTTGTTACTACTGCAGGGATTTAAGACATTGGCTTTAATTTGCGTGGCCGCCTCCGTCTGTGAAAGGGTTGCCATGGCTCCCACGCCTAATGCTGCAGCCAAAAAAGTGCTTCTTTGCTGCCCGTCTGGGCGATATTTAAAGCTCGACGGCTGATGCGAAACGTTTTTCGCACTTTGTAGCGACATTCTGTCTGACTTTCCGGAGTGAGTATAAAAATCGCGGCCTTTTATCTCATCCTTTGCATAACGGGTCGGTATTTGGATTTTCTGAACACTCTTTATTCCTGGCATGTTATTACATTTCCCTCTGTATTTAACATAATACGCTTATCGATTTCAGTCGATTGAAGACAATCGAGATTCCTTTAACATTCTGAAATTTTGGCGAAAAAAAATCCGAAGGGTTTCCCACTTCGGATTTACAGAGAGTAACAGCAGAGTTATAAGATTAAATATCTATATTCGCTGCTTTTAAGGCATTTTCTTCAATAAATGCACGACGTGGCTCAACCGCATCACCCATTAAGGTGGTGAACAGTTGGTCAGCAGCAATTGCATCTTTAATGGTCACGCGCAGCATACGACGCTGTTCAGGATCCATCGTGGTTTCCCACAGCTGCTCTGGGTTCATTTCGCCCAGACCTTTATAACGCTGCACTGACAGGCCACGACGAGATTCTTTCACCAACCACTCCAGAGCCTGTTCAAAGCTCGCGATCGGTTGACGACGCTCACCGCGTTCAATGTAGGCATCTTCTTCGATCAGGCCGCGAAGTTGCACACCGAGAGCACAAAGCTTGCGATATTCGCCACCGTGAATGAAATCAAAGTCGAGATCATAATCAGTATCGACACCGTGAGTACGGATACGCAGTACCGGTTCAAAGATCTGGCGCTCACGATTTTCACGCACGATAGCGCTGTAGCTGCTGCCGTGTGCTTCTTTTTCGTTAAGCAGAATAACCAGCGATTCCATCCATTGCTGAACTTTTGCCTCATCGACAAGGTCGGTTTCAGCCAGAGTTGGCTGATAAACCAGATTGTTCAGCAGCGCACGCGGGTAGCGACGCTCCATGCGGCCAATCATTTTTTGCACCGCATAGTGCTCGGCCACCAGTTTCTCTAACGGCTCACCGGCCAAAGCAGGTGCGCTGGCGTTAGTGTGCAGAGTCGCGCCATCCATTGCGATGGAAATCTGGTACTGATCCATCGCTTCGTCATCTTTAATATACTGCTCCTGCTTGCCTTTTTTAACCTTGTAAAGAGGCGGCTGAGCAATAAAGATATGACCACGCTCAACAATTTCAGGCATCTGACGATAGAAGAAGGTCAGCAGCAGAGTACGAATGTGTGAACCATCGACGTCAGCATCGGTCATGATGATGATGCTGTGATAGCGCAATTTATCCGGGTTATATTCGTCACGGCCAATGCCGCAACCCAGCGCGGTAATCAGCGTGGCAACTTCCTGAGAGGAGAGCATTTTATCAAAACGCGCTTTCTCAACGTTCAGGATCTTACCTTTCAAAGGCAAAATAGCCTGATTTTTGCGGTTACGGCCTTGCTTTGCAGAGCCGCCCGCGGAGTCCCCTTCCACCAGGTAAAGTTCAGAGCGAGCCGGGTCACGTTCCTGACAGTCGGCCAATTTACCCGGCAAACCGGCTAAATCCAGCGCGCCTTTACGGCGAGTCATTTCACGAGCTTTACGCGCTGCTTCACGCGCACGGGCTGCATCAATAATTTTACCGACAACGATTTTAGCGTCGCCTGGGTTTTCCAACAGGTAATCAACCAGCTTCTCGTTCATCAGGGTTTCAACCGCTGATTTCACTTCTGATGATACAAGCTTGTCTTTAGTCTGAGACGAGAACTTAGGATCTGGAACTTTTACAGAAACTACGGCAATCAGGCCTTCACGGGCATCGTCACCGGTGGCGCTGATTTTAGATTTCTTGCTGTAGCCTTCTTTATCCATATACGCGTTCAACGTACGGGTCATCGCCGTACGGAAACCGACCAGGTGAGTACCGCCGTCGCGCTGTGGAATATTGTTGGTAAAGCAGTAAATGTTTTCCTGGAAACCGTCGTTCCATTGCAGCGCAACTTCTACGCCGATGTCGTCTTTCACAGTAGAGAAGTAGAAGACGTTTGGATGGATCGGGTTTTTATTCTTGTTCAGGTATTCCACGAAAGCCTTGATACCGCCTTCGTAATGGAAGTGATCCTGTTTGTCGTCACGCTTGTCATGCAAGCGGATCGCCACACCGGAGTTCAGGAACGACAGTTCACGAAGGCGTTTAGCCAGAATGTCGTACTCGAATTCAGTATTGTTGGTAAAAGTAGCGAAGCTCGGCCAGAAACGTACGTTAGTACCGGTCTGTTCTGTCTCACCAACCACTTTGAGCGGATTCTGAGGCACACCGTGAACGTAGGTTTGTTCGTGAACTTTGCCTTCACGACGGATGACCAATTCCAGCTTTTCGGAAAGGGCATTAACCACAGATACACCCACACCGTGCAGTCCACCGGACACTTTGTATGAGTTATCATCAAACTTACCGCCGGCATGAAGCACGGTCATGATGACTTCTGCGGCAGAAATACCTTCTTCTTCATGAATACCGGTCGGGATCCCACGTCCGTCATCCTGTACGGATACAGAGTTATCCGCATGAATGGTAACCAGAATCTCCTTACAGTGGCCAGCGAGGGCTTCGTCGATAGCGTTGTCCACAACCTCGAATACCATGTGGTGCAGACCAGTGCCGTCATCGGTATCGCCGATATACATGCCGGGGCGCTTACGCACCGCGTCCAGCCCTTTTAATACCTTGATACTTGAGGAGTCATAAGAATTCGACATCAACGTTTCTCGCTCATTTTTAGTCCTGTGATAGAACGGCTATTTTACCTTGTTCCACGCGGAACATCTTGCCCTTTTCACCCACCATATCGGTTACTTGTTCAGCGCTGACTGCACTGACAAAAACCTGGGCCTGGGTGGCTATAAGGCGATCGGCCAGTAACCGGCGTTTACCGGTATCCAGCTCGGAGGCAAAATCGTCAAGAAGATACAGGCAACGCCGCCCGCTCTGTCGGGTGAGGAACTCACCCTGCGCTAATCGGAGCGCACACATCAATAGTTTTAACTGCCCGCGCGAAAGCATATCTTCCACCGGCGTGCCGTCGGCACGGATGCGAAAATCGGCTTTATGCGGACCCGATGCTGTGTAAGTCAAGGCTCTGTCACGCTCGAATTGGCGTTCCAGCAGTTCGCCGTAGTCGCTTTCTTTATCCCAGCCACGCTGGAACGAGAAAGTCAGGGCAAACTCAGGCAAGAATTGCGCACAGGTCGCGCTGATATCAGCAGCGATTGCCTGGCTATATTCTGCCCGCCATTCGCTGATGCGCTCGGCCAGCGGGATAATTTCTTGATCCCAGGCACGAATTTGCGCGTAGCGACTCACCTGACGCAGCGCGGCGTTGCGCTGCTTGAGTAATCGACGCAGATTGCTCCAGGCGATAAAAAAACCGGGGTCGTGATGGAAACAGCCCCAGTCTAAAAATGCACGGCGGAATTTTGGGCCGCCGTTTAAAAGTGTGAAACCTTCAGGCGTGATCAGCTGCATGGGCAATAGCTGCGCCAGCTCGGAAACTTTATGACCATCGCTGCCGTCGATTCTGACCTTGCTATCACCCTGACGCGTTTTGCTCAGCCCAACACTCAACTCGCGCTCACCGCCGTCATCAATACGGCCATGCAGCACAAATTCAGGCTGATCGTGACGAATAACCCTGCCCGCCTGCAAACTGCGAAAAGCGCGGCCATGCCCGAGGGTATATACCGCTTCGAGCACACTCGTTTTACCGCTACCGTTGGGACCTACCAGAAAGTTAAATCCGGGCGACGGCACCAAGTCCGCCGCCTCGATATTGCGGAAATCTTTAATCAGTAATCGGGTTAATGCCATAAAGCTTTTATCTTTATCCACCAGACAAGGGCGTTAGTATCGCAGTCAGTTTTAAGACGGCAAGCAAACAGCAACCGGAACGTACACGAGTATGTAACCGACTTAGCCATAAAAAAGGAGCACTGCCCGACTTTAAAATGGCAAGTGAGCTAGCCCGTCCAAAATCAAAGTCGCATAGGCATGACAACGTAGGCGGCGGCCTGACTGGCCCCATCTTCGATTTGCACGCTGGATACTGAATCAGTGAGCAGCAGACGAACTTCGTCACATTTCAATGCGTTAAGCACGTCAAGGACGTAGCTGACGTTGAAACCGATTTCCATTTCTGTGCCGCCGTAGGCAACATCAAGGATTTCTTCTGCTTCTTCCTGTTCTGGATTATTCGCCGTGATTTTCAACTGATTTTGGCTGACGTAGAGACGCACGCCGCGGAATTTCTCGTTGGAAAGGATCGCCGCACGGGCAAACGCCTGCTTGAGTAAATCACAACCCGCTTGCAGCGTTTTGTCGGGATTCTTCGGCAATACGCGGCGATAATCGGGGAAGCGTCCATCAACTAGCTTCGAAGTGAAAATGAAATCACCCACATGTGCGCGAATGTTATTGCTGCCAATTTGCAGCTGCAACAGGGTATCGCCACCGTCGAGCAAACGCACCAGCTCCATCACGCCTTTACGCGGGACGATTACAGAATGCGAAGGCAATGACTGCCCAATCGGCATCGAGCAAACTGCTAAACGATGTCCGTCGGTTGCCACAGTACGCAGCTCTTCACCTTCGGTCTCGAAAAGCATACCGTTCAAGTAATAACGAACATCCTGATGCGCCATGGAAAATTGCGTGGCTTCGATGAGACGTTTCAACGTAGCCTGCGGCAAAGTGAATTCAACCTCACTCTGCCAGTCGTCAAGATTCGGGAAATCAGCAGCTGGCAGCGTCGACAGCGAGAAACGGCTGCGACCAGAGCGAACGAGCATACGATCGCTTTCCAGAACTACTGTTATCTCTGCGCCTTCAGGCAAACCACGGCAAATATCAAAGAATTTACGCGCAGGCACGGTTGTCGCGCCCACGTCATGAGGTTGAGACAGGGCAACTTTGGCCACCATCTCCATTTCAAGATCTGTCCCAGTCAGCAACAACGCGCCCTCTGTGACCTGCAACAACAGGTTACCCAGAATTGGCAGTGTTGGTCGTCCACCCAGTGGGCTACTGACCTGTTGCAGTGGTTTCAGCAAATGCTCACGTTCAACAATAAATTTCATAGCGCTAGGAGGATAGTGTCCTGATTAAGTTAGAGAAATCTTCTTTGATGTCATGACTTTCTTCACGCAGCTGCTCGATTTTACGGCAGGCATGTAACACCGTGGTATGGTCACGGCCACCGAACGCATCGCCGATTTCTGGCAGGCTGTGGTTGGTGAGCTCTTTTGCCAGCGCCATCGCCATCTGACGAGGGCGAGCAACCGAACGGGATCGCCGTTTGGAGAGCAGGTCTGCGACCTTAATCTTATAATACTCAGCGACCGTTTTCTGAATATTATCAATGGTGACCAGTTTTTCTTGCAGAGCAAGCAGGTCGCGCAGCGCCTCGCGCACGAAGTCGATGGTAATGGCACGACCGGTAAAATTGGCGTTGGCAATAACGCGGTTCAACGCACCTTCAAGCTCACGCACGTTGGAACGCAGACGCTTGGCAATAAAGAAGGCCACTTCACCAGGAAGACGGATATCGTTCTCGTCGGCCTTTTTCATCAGGATAGCTACGCGCGTTTCCAGCTCTGGCGGTTCGATAGCGACGGTTAAGCCCCAGCCGAAACGCGACTTCAGTCGATCCTCAACGCCATTAATCTCTTTCGGATAACGGTCTGAGGTCAGAATGATCTGCTGATTGCCTTCAAGCAGCGCGTTAAAGGTATGGAAGAACTCTTCCTGCGATCGTTCTTTATTAGCAAAGAACTGGATGTCATCGATAAGCAATGCATCGACCGAACGATAGTAACGCTTAAACTCTTCAATGGCGTTATTTTGCAGCGCTTTCACCATATCTTGCACGAAACGCTCGGAATGCATATAAACGACTTTGGCATTGGCCTTGCGGGCCATAATACCATTGCCAACAGCATGTAACAGGTGAGTTTTACCCAGGCCGGTTCCGCCGTATAAAAACAGCGGGTTATACGCGCCACCTGGATTGTCTGCCACCTGACGCGCCGCAGCACGCGCTAACTGGTTAGACTTACCCTCTACGAAATTATCGAAGGTATGTTTTGGATTAACGTTTGAACGGTATGACAACTCTGGCTGAGCAGGCGAACTGTCCCAGCTTGGTCGAGAAGGCGCAGCGCGCGGGAGTGTTCGAGCTGCGACCGGGGAACTCACGGCGGCAGCAACGGTTTCATTTACGCGTTGAACCATTGGCTTGCTGCCAACTTCAAAACGTAACAAAGGCGCATCCGTGCCACAAAAATCATTCAACAGACCGTTAATGTTGTTTAAGTATTTGTCACGCACCCAATCGAGGACAAAACGATTTGGAGCATACAGCGCCAAAGTGTTGTCACTCAATTCCGCCTGCAAAGGGCGTATCCACATACTGAATTCTGTGGCAGGTAACTCATCCTGCAATCTGGCAAGACACTGCTGCCAAAGCGAAAGTGACACGGCGGACTCCACTCGAACAAGACCAAAAAAGAAAAAGGATCAGGATATTTTTTAAATCATGATTTTAGACACACGCCTCGCTCTGACATTTACAGCTACGCCACGGGGTTTAACCGTAGTGGCTTTCATAAATATTGAGGAGATGTCTTTAGGTCACCCTGTCAGCGACCAAAAGCGACGTGTGAACCGATTTATACGGTTTTTTGTCGGCTATAAGTTTCGTTTAAAAAATCTACAAGCCAATCGGCCATCCGGGATGGATCGCGATCGGAATGGCGGATCATAACGCAAACCGCGGCAGAGATCCTCCCCTTCCTCACAGAATAGATCCTTTTTATCCACAGGCCTTGTTCAATAAGTGGGTAAGATTGGCTGAACCTCTGATTGAACCTATGAATAGTAGGCGGGTGTCTGCTGCTTTGCACATAAAAATAAGATTTCAATGAACGCCATTCACAGGTTTTCAACCGAGATCACAATAAGAATGTTCAAGGATCAAGCGGCGATCCTTGCGATTTGGGCAGGAGTCCGTATAATCCCCAGCCCTACGTGTGATACCAGTGCTCCTGTGGTCATCGGTGAGCACGGGAATATTTGGTAAACATTTAGGCGCGCTTTATAGCAATGTAAATTGACTCAGGACTGTACAATTATTACAATCCCGCTTCTTTATATGTTGCGACAAAGGCATCGGCTGCTTCTGCACCGAAAGCCCACGCGTTTACTGATCAGTTTTAATTTTAAGTTTAGGTAGAAATCGCCATGAAACGCACTTTCCAACCGTCTGTACTGAAGCGCAACCGTAGCCACGGTTTCCGTGCTCGTATGGCCACCAAGAATGGTCGTCAGGTTCTGGCTCGCCGTCGCGCGAAAGGCCGTACCCGTCTGTCTGCTTCTAAGTAATAAAAGCTAACCTGTTTAGTGGTTAAGCTAGCTTTTCCCAGGGAGTTACGTTTGTTAACTCCCCGTCATTTCACTTTCGTCTTCCAGCAGCCACAACGGGCCGGCACGCCGCAAATTACCATCCTTGGCCGCCTGAACGAGCTGGGGCATCCCCGCATCGGTCTTACCGTCGCAAAAAAACATGTCAAACGCGCTCATGAACGTAATCGGATTAAACGCCTAACCCGCGAAAGTTTCCGGTTAAATCAGCATGCGCTGCCGTCAATGGATTTTGTCGTACTGGTGAAGAAGGGGGTTGCCGATCTCGATAACCGTGCGTTAACGGAAGCGTTGGAGAAATTATGGCGTCGACACTGCCGACAGGCTCCCGCATCCTGATAGCCTTGATACGCGGGTATCAACTGGTTATCAGCCCAATGTTGGGGCCTCATTGTCGTTTTCGACCAACCTGCTCTCATTACGGTATTGAGGCAATTGGTCGTTTTGGCATGGTAAAAGGCAGTTGGTTGACGCTGAAGCGCGTATTAAAATGCCATCCTTTAAACCCAGGTGGTGATGACCCCGTACCGCCGAAAACCGACAATAACAGAGAACACTAACGATGGATTCGCAACGCAATCTTTTCCTCATCGCTCTGCTGTTCGTGTCTTTCATGATCTGGCAGGCATGGCAAACGGACCACGCTCCGCAACCAGCCAACCAGACCACGCAACAGACTGCGAACACAGCCACCGGTGATGCTGCCAACCAGGCTGTTCCTGGAAGCGGACAGGGCAAACTGATCACTGTTAACACTGACGTCCTCTCATTAACCATCAATACCCGTGGTGGCGATATCGAGAAGGCACTGTTGACCAAATACCCAGTAGCGCTGAAATCTACGGCTCCATTCCAGCTGCTCGAAACCTCTCCTAATTTCGTTTATCAGGCTCAAAGCGGTCTGACAGGCAAAAATGGCCCAGACAACCCTGCTAATGGTGATCGTCCTCTTTACACCACGAGCCAGGACTCCTTTACTTTAGGAGACGGCCAGAATGAATTGCGTATCCCGATGACCTACACGGCTCAGAACGGCGCAGTTTATACCAAGACTTTCGTTATCAAACGCGGTTCTTACGCGGTTGACGTTGCTTACAACGTGAATAACGCCAGCAAAACTCCGTTGGATCTGACCCTGTTCGGTCAGCTGAAGCAAACTACCGATTTGCCAAAAGATCGTGATACCGGCAATCACAGCTTTGCTCTGCATACTTTCCGCGGCGCGGCTTACTCTTCCAGCGATGACAAATATCAGAAATATGCGTTCGACAAGAGCGAAAATCTGAACGTCACTACGCAGGGCGGTTGGGTTGCCATGTTGCAGCAATACTTTGCAACTGCGTGGATCCCATCGGCGAAAGATAACAACACTTTCTACACTGATAACAACAACGGCATTTCGTCTATCGGCTTTAAAGGCGCACCGTTCGTCGTTCAACCAGGCGCTCAACAACAGGTGGGTTCAATCCTGTGGGTTGGCCCGGAACTTCAGGATCAGATGGCGGCCATTGCGCCACACCTTGACCTGACTGTTGACTACGGCTGGTTGTGGTTCATTTCTCAGCCGCTGTTCAAACTGCTGAAATTTATCCACAGCTTCATCGGTAACTGGGGCTTCTCCATTATCATCATCACCTTTATCGTGCGCGGTATCATGTACCCACTGACCCGTGCGCAATATACGTCGATGGCGAAAATGCGTATGCTGCAACCGAAGCTGGCCGCAATGCGCGAGCGTATCGGTGATGACAAACAGCGCCAGAGCCAGGAAATGATGGCACTGTACAAGGCGGAAAAAGTTAACCCGCTGGGTGGTTGTCTGCCATTGGTAATCCAGATGCCTATCTTCCTGGCGCTGTATTACATGCTGTCTGGTTCCATTGAACTGCGCCACGCGCCGTTTATCTTGTGGATCCATGACCTGTCAGCACAAGACCCGTACTTCATTCTGCCAGTTATGATGGGTATCACGATGTTCTTCATCCAGAAGATGTCGCCGACTACCGTGACTGACCCTATGCAGCAGAAGATCATGACCTTTATGCCGGTGATCTTCACCGTATTCTTCCTGTGGTTCCCGTCTGGCCTGGTGTGCTACTACATCGTCAGCAACCTGGTAACCATTCTCCAGCAGCAGCTTATTTATCGCGGCCTGGAAAAACGTGGTTTACACAGCCGCAAGAAGAAAGCGTAATAGTTAACGACGCTGTAGCTGTATAATAGAAAGAAGCACACAGGAAGGCGGTCAATTGACCGCCTTCTTTTTTAGTTTAAATACGAGAACTCTATGAATACGTCAGACACTATCGTTGCTCAAGCGACGCCGCCAGGCCGCGGTGGCGTCGGTATTGTGCGCATTTCTGGTCATGCGGCCAGTCTGATTGCGCAGGAAATTTTGGGCAAACTCCCTAAGCCGCGCTATGCCGATTATCTACCCTTTCGTGATGCCGATGGCAGCACGCTGGATCAAGGGATTGCGCTGTGGTTTCCTGGCCCTAACTCCTTCACCGGAGAAGACGTGCTGGAGCTACAGGGCCATGGCGGGCCGGTTATTCTCGACCTGCTAATCAAACGCATTCTGGCTATTCCTGACGTTCGTATTGCGCGCCCCGGCGAATTCTCCGAACGCGCGTTCCTTAACGACAAGCTTGATTTAGCACAGGCCGAGGCGATTGCCGACCTGATTGATGCCAGTTCCGAGCAGGCCGCAAGGTCGGCCGTGAACTCGCTACAGGGTGCTTTCTCGATGCGAATTCACCACTTGGTGGAAGCACTTACTAACCTGCGAATCTATGTAGAAGCAGCGATTGACTTCCCGGATGAGGAAATCGACTTCCTCTCTGACGGTAAAATCGAAGCGCAGCTTAATACGGTGATCGGTGACCTCGATGCCGTGCGCACCGAGGCGCGTCAGGGCAGTCTGCTGCGTGAAGGGATGAAGGTGGTAATTGCTGGTCGTCCAAACGCCGGTAAATCTAGCCTTCTCAATGCATTAGCAGGCCGTGAAGCCGCTATTGTCACCGATATTGCCGGCACAACGCGCGACGTATTACGCGAACACATTCATATTGACGGGATGCCGCTGCACATTATTGATACCGCCGGTCTGCGCGATGCCAGTGATGAAGTGGAGCGAATTGGTATCGAACGCGCATGGAATGAAATAGAACAGGCAGATACTGTGCTGTTTATGGTTGACGGCACCACCACTGAAGCCACTGAGCCTGCCGAAATATGGCCAGACTTTATGGCGCGCCTGCCGGCTTCTCTGCCGATCGTCGTTGTACGAAATAAAGCCGATGTGACAGGTGAGACAATGGGTAAGACAGAAGTGAATGGTCACTCACTTATTCGCCTGTCTGCGCGCACCGGTGAAGGAATTGACCTCCTGCGTGAACACTTAAAAGAGAGCATGGGCTTTAATCAGAACATGGAAGGCGGCTTCCTGGCGCGCCGCCGTCACTTGCAGGCGCTCGAAGAGGCAGCGCAACACCTGTTACAGGGCAAAGATCAGCTGCTGGGCGCGTGGGCGGGAGAGTTACTGGCCGAAGAACTGCGTCTTTCCCAGCAATCGCTGAGCGAAATAACGGGCGAATTCAGCTCCGATGACCTGCTTGGCCGTATCTTCTCAAGCTTCTGTATCGGTAAATAAGCCCTGCATGAAATGTAAGCACTTACTCACAATGGTTTAATAACCTTTGTGAATAAGTGCAATTTCATCAGCTCGACAACGTCTCCAGACGTTCTTGCTGAATTTCTAATAATTGGCTCAGGCTTAGAAGATTCTGCGGGATTTTTACAATTTCACTGGCATTCTCATGCATCGCTTTAAATTTTTTGCAGAAACTATCGATTAAGGTAATTAAAGCCTTAGCCTCTTTGTAAACGCTAATGTTCATATTCGAGGTAATCTTAAGAATAGCGGCTTGCAGTGTGCCAATTTCTTGCTGAGCTTTTTTATAAAGACTAATCCGCTTTATGAATAACTCTCTCTGAGAGCCAGTCATTTTTTCTAAAGATTTATTATCATGAGAAATATTAGTTTCAAAACTGTTGAAGGATGCGGCGACATCTTTAATTATATGATCTATTATAATTAACCGCTTATTGTCTTTTGGGGTAGAAAGTACCCTGCGAGGAGGAAGAGGATTACTCCGGTTGGGTGACTTATTATAATCATCAATAACTTTTATGGCTAAGAGATATTTAGCTTCCATCTTTCCAGAAAACCCACGGTTATATCCCATGTCTATAAGATTCTTATTCGATTCGTGGTTTCCCCGCCCCAGCAGGTTCTCAGCCTCCGGTAACATCTCAGGTTTCAAACTGACAGCCTCCTCCGCCCTTAGAGCTCCTGAAGCATATGCCATTGAGCCACCTATTAAAGCAATAGTCCCGAGAGCCATGAAAATTTTTAACGTGGGTAAAGGTTTCTGAATCTCTTTTTGGCAGGGGGAATAAACTCTTTCCATATTTATGCCAATAAAAGGATCGGTGCATAGAATGTTACTTTCTGGTGATGAATTAGAATTATTTCCTACATTATTAACATGATTAGCCAAACTTGTTTTATTAGGGAAATCTTTCTCAATAGTTTTAACTGGCTTATAGCCTGGTATGTTATTTACATTAATAATTTTAGGCATGTTTAGCATCCCTCCTGGATAAGCATTATTCTCGCCAGCAAAGTACACTAATACAAACCAGCATTAATCATCAAATATGGACAGAATTACCCTTCATTGATCTAAATCAAATTTTTATATATTTATTCCTCGGCAGATATAAAGAAACTCCTAATAAAATGACTCTACATCCCTTTTAGAATTACTTTCCTACTTTCGACTCCATTAACTAACTAAACACTTATAGCTTCGAGATAATATATTCCCACCCACTATCCTCAAGTCGCTCCCTGGTAAACATTAGTAAAACCCTCTGATGTTAACGAGTAACAAAAATTAATTTTCTGTTAGAAAACAGTGGTAAGCAGTCAGGCAACTAACAGGTTATTCTTATTCAACTTTTAACCCGCTAGGTATAAAAAGCTAATCGATAAGTTATTTATATAATTTGCATTAAGATCGTACTATGGACAGACTTTAATCTAAGCCATGTACGAACCATTACTCAGGGAGTGAACAATGGCGTGCCACTTTGCAAGATGGGTTATGACGGATAACGAGCCAAATACTCACCGCCTGCCCGCTGACGTTCTGGATTTCGCCAATAGCCTCCTCCCTAAGCAACGTACTCGATTTATACACGGGCGCGCCCTATTGGCAGAAATCATGTTTTATCTTTATGGTACGACGCACCTGCCGCAGGTCGTGATGCTGCCCAGCGGACGTCCGAGCTTTGCCACCAGCGGATTACCTGATTTTAGCCTGGCCTATGCAGGAAACACTATCGGTGTAATGTTAAGCGGTGAAGGTAAAGTAGGGTTAGACCTGGAAATCCTCCACGCTCGCAGCCCTGTTCATCAGTCGCGCCAGTCGGCCCTTTCGGCGGTAGAAAAAACCTGGATTTCCATGCAGACCGATCCCGATGAATCGGCATCGCAGTTGGAATGCATCCGACAAAGCGTGCATAAACTTTCGGGTCAGAGTGATATCACCTCCGATACTTTGAGCCTGCATCCAAGCTCGGGAAGATTACGATCGAGCATCACTGCCAACGTGCAGGTGATGAGCGATATTGAAGGGTCTGAAATCTGGTCTTGCGCCCACGCCCCTGCTATTCAGCGCCTGATCTGCTGGCATTACACCCCTTCCACGGGCTTCATCCGTACTCAGACATTTTCTGCCCAACAGCAGGTTGATTCGCTACACTTTATGAAATTAACCAGCTTGCCTCCGGCCAAGTGAACACTCTTGCAGTGTTCAAGACTAATATAGTATTCGTGCCCTCTTTTAGTATTTAAGACCAATACAGTATTCCAGCCCATTAATCAGGAGTCGTGAATGTCTACTCAACCACTAAAGTTTGTCACGCTGTTAGGCAGCCTACGCAAAGGCTCTTTCAACGCCATGGTTGCCCGTACTCTGCCAAAATTAACCCCTGAAGGCGTAACGATAGAAGCGCTACCTTCTATTGGCGACATTCCGCTGTATGACGCTGATGTTCAACAGGAATCCGGCTTTCCCGCCACCATCACAACTATCGCCGAGCAAATCCGCGAGGCCGATGGGGTGATTATCGTTACGCCGGAATATAATTATTCTGTTCCGGGTGGGTTGAAGAATGCTATCGACTGGCTCTCTCGCGTTCCTGAGCAGCCGCTGGCGGGAAAACCGGTACTGATTCAAACTAGCTCAATGGGGGCGATTGGCGGCGCACGCTGTCAGTATCATCTGCGACAGATTTTAGTCTTTCTGGACGCGATGGTTCTTAACAAACCGGAATTTATGGGCGGAGTTATCCAGAGCAAGGTTGATGCACAGCTCGGAGAAGTGATTGATCAAAGCACGCTGGACCATCTGACCGGTCAACTCAGCGCCTTTGCAGATTTTACTCGCCGCTTTAAGAAATAATCCACAGAGCCGTTATGGGTCCAGTGATTCGCGACACCACTGGGCCAGCTGGATTATTGCTTGCTCGACCTCAAGATTGTAGCCAAAGCCGGCATTTAATCGAAAACAGCGATCGTAACGGTCATCAGTTGCAAAAATATGGCCAGGCGCAATGCCCACTCCGACACTACGCGCTTTAATGAACAATTCCCGGACGTTCAAAGATTTTCGAGGCATTTCCACCCACAAAACGTAGCCACCTTCTGGTTCTGTTACCTTGGTCCCTTCAGGAAATTCGCGCAGCACGACCTGGCGGATTTTACTAATCTGTATCGAAAGCTCTTGGCGTAACTTTCGAAGATGAGCGTCATAGCCACCGTTTCTCAGTAATTCAGCGATAGCGGCCTGCGGCAGCAAAGACGATCCCATACTGGAAGTGTATTTAAGTGAAGTAATTTTACGCATGTAGTGATTACTGTGAACCCAGCCAATACGAATGCCGGGCGCAACTGTTTTAGAAAACCCGCTGCATAAAATCACATTAGGGCTAAAGGCGCGCATCGGAAAAGGCCTTTGATCGCTAAAAGCTGCATCACCAAAGATATCATCCTCAATAATGATCACATTGTTTTCGTCGGCCTGACGAGTGATATAGGCTTTTTGCTCATTAGGAATACTTTTACCCAGCGGATTATTAATATTGGCAAGGGTAACAAATACTTTAACCGCGTTGCGCTTGAAAAGAGTAATAAGTCTCTCTGTATCAACATATCCCTCTTTATTAGCCTCAACCTCAATGACACGTAAATTAAAATTACGTAGCATTTGTAACAAAACAAAATAACACGGTGACTCAACGGCAACGACATCACCCGGACGAGTTACTGCGCGAAGAGAAAGTGAAAGCGCTTCAATACATCCGTTAGTAATTAAAATGTTATCCGGATTAATATTACAACCATATTGTACCGCACGGCGTGAGATCTCAGCCTTCAATGGCATATGCCCCGTGCCTTTTACCGTATCCCCTAATAAGAATAATTTGCTATAGCCAATCTGGCGCATAATCAAACTGAATTTTTTAAGAGGATATAGCGAGCTATCGCCATTAGCCAAATCCAGACGAACGCGGCAGTTTTCGCCCACCATCGCCATGTGTAATTCCGTTTGCTCGTCTAATGGAGCTATTTCCCGGGGTTGCTCAATAATTTCCAGTCTTGGCTTTTGAATATTTTGCGGTGCCGCAACAAAGAATCCAGACTTGGGCTTTGCCACAACATAGTGCTCATCCTCGAGCGTTCTCAAGGTTTTCAATGCGGTAGTAAGACTGACACCATACTGCGTCGCAACCATACGCACCGACGGCAGGCGTGAATTTGGAGGGAGAGATCCTGTCTGAATGGCCTGTTTCATTTGATTGGCTATCTGTCGATATCGACTTTCCTGCTTTTCCTGAACCGTCTTTTCCCTGGCCATCTGTTCTACACCATTTCGTCCTGATCTGTTCGTATAAATGAGATTACTTTGATAGTAGTTTATCAATCAAGCCTAAAAGGTAATGAATTAGAAAAGTTTACTCACAGCATCAATACAACATCTTTGATGTGCTAGTTATGCCATCGGTTTTTATGGCTTTTAAATTATAATATTGAACAAGGACTATGATGAATAACCTGTTAGCGATGATGAAAGATATTGAGAAATATCTTTCTCCCGCAATTATTGAATCTGCAAAAAAGTGTGCCAAAAGATTAATGGCGAAATTAGGCGAAGGCGATAAAGACAGCCAGAGCCGCGTATTACTTGCCTATGGCGGTGGCAAAGATAGCAGTTATATGGTGGCCTATGTTCGCAATATTCAAGGATTAGTATTAGCAGAATCAGGCAGTACCTTCCAACTGCGAATTAGCACCAATCGTCATGCAGGAATGAATGATAGTGTCATGGAGAATATTGACCGTGTTTATGACGCATTAAATATTCACGGTGATGAACTAGTTGAGTGTTTAATTACCGATGGCTTACTGATTCGTCCTTTCGAACGCCATTTAAAAATGCCCACTTCTGTACGACTGCAAAATCGTAACGACGTACTAATGAATGGCCATCGCTTCCAGGCCGATGCGCGCTCCACTTTCTGCAACGCCTGTAATCTCAGTATGGTCAACTCATTCGGGCTTGCAGCGCACTATGAGGGCGGTGTCGATATTATTATTACCGGTGACTCTCCCCAGGAACAAACAGCTTATGTGGCGTGGGCACGACATCTTTCCCGGATATTTGACGCGCCAAAAGTGACGCAACGCCGTGGTTTTTCGAGCTTTCTGGAAACGCTGGATGGCGTGGCAGAGCGGTATTTCAGCAATATCTATGGCGCAGACAGCATTACTCCCGAACACCGTATTACTTACAAACTTGATCGAGACCCTTTGTTCTTCAATATTTATGAAGATACCTCTTATGAGGCGGGCGCACATTGGGCTTTGTTAAATGATTTTATGAAGTTCAAGTTTGATCCCCTGATGTTCAGTTTTTCAGAGTCAGACTGCGGTAACCCAACTCTAATGGCGCATATTCGCGGTCTGCGAGCAGAAACGCTATTGCAACGTAGCTATGCCGAAGGGATCCGAGAATATGTTCAGTTTGCTTTGGGATTAATGAAGCAAAAGGATTTCCCTCCGCATTTAATCGAAGAAATGGCTCAACGTTATCAGAATGATGAAGCCATTATTGCCCAGCGCCAGCGCGCAGAACAGTTTGCAATGGACGCCTTCAATCTGACCACTGCGCAACTGGTCTGCATGATCTACTCGCCGTTTACCGAGCAGGGCAAAAACCTTTCGTCTTATCTGGCACAGGAAAAAATTCAGCTGTCAGAAAACGCTATTCATAGGCTCCTTGATAGCAGTGAATTGCAGGAAAAAACGTCTTTAAGCCAGACCTTAGAGCAGCTTTCCGGGCTTTCCTTAGCGCAGATTCGCCAATGTTATACCAACAATCTCGTCGGCTCATTGCTTGAGGTCAAATCTGGAGATCCTTTGGCCCGAATTCTCCGTTTTGACCCGCACAAGGCGGTTATCCAGGTCCAAAACGGTGTGACTCGCAAGGTGAAAACTGAAGTAATTTCAGGGCGTTAATCAACGAAGGTCAGATAATGAAAAATGTCTTTCTTCAAATCGGTGCAACTCGTGACGGGCAAAATCCCTACTGCGACGTTGCCAAACGCCAAGGATATTTTACCGTGCTGGTAGAAATGGGCGACTTTGTGGATTATCAGGCGCAATGCCTGTCCCTGCCCTTCGATCTTGTCCTGCGGTTGAAGCACCCCGAGAATCCTGTGGAGGTAGTCCAGGCCTATATAAACGCCGGTCAACTCCAGAAGCCTCGCGTGGTGCTGGCTGGTTTTGAAGCTTATAACCAAAGCGCCGGTCGGGTACGTGAGGTGTTTGATAGCTCTCTTGAGCATCCCGGCTTTATCCCTCTGGATAAATACGAACAGCGTATGGCGCTTCAGAAGGCGAAAATCCCTTGTGCACAGCCGGATTTCCGTTTTTTTGCCTCAACGCTCAGCATTAAAGATGCGCGTTATGCCCTTAATTATCCGTGTGTTATTAAACCCATAGACGGTGGTGGTGGGCTAGGTATCTGGTTAGTTAAAACGCCGGAGGATCTCGATAATGCGCTGGGGAAATTATCGGTCACAAACAACTACGGTGGCCGCAGCTTCTCAGGATTTATTGTTGAAACCTGGCTTCAGGGAGAAGAATTCTCGCTGCAAGGCGTGGTCGCTAACGGGCAGGCATGGGCATTAACCTGTTGTCAAAAAGTCATCGAGAAGACGACCGATGATGAAGGAAATATTGGCTTTTACGAGTCGGCGCATGTCGCAATGTCTGCGGAGGAATTACCGGCCACATTCACTCAATTGATGGATCACTGTTGTGAAACATTTAATTATCGACAAGGCGCCTTTCATATCGACTTCATTGTTGTGAACGGCGTTGCGCATTTTCTTGAAATGGGTTTCCGTCTCTCGGGTATGGGTGTTGTTAATCTGGTTAAAGATACGACGGGCCTTAACTGGGCAGAAATTGCGTTCAATATTGAACAAGGCAAGCCTTTCGAAGGCATCAATTTTCAACAGATGCCAAGATCCATAGGGCAGCTGCACCTTCGTCAGGCCAGTCAGCTCTCTGCCGCCAGACACTGGATTGATCAAAACCAGCGTGGGCATTTGCTCTCACCGGTTAAATTCCCGCAGCCTAATGTCACCAGCGAGTCATCGCTTTATGCAGACTTGACTCGTCATGCCGGTATTCTCGGCACGCTGCATCTCATAGCGTCGCATCGGCAGGAGATTCTTGAGGTATTTCATAAGATTACTTCCATTGATGTGGCACTCACGGATGAGGATTTAGAATGTGCAGAATGATCCTCGCGCGAGGCGATTTTTCAGTAGAACAGGTCATAGAAGCTGCTCGCGCCATGTGCAGCGGTGAATCGGCGCAACACGACGGGCCAATCAAGGAGCATCCTAATGGTTGGGGCTGTTTGTGGCTGGAGGGTGACCAGGTGCGAACTCTGCACGGAACCGGCTCTTTCGCAAAATCCATACAAGAAATTGATGTATCGAAAATTAATACCCGATTTTTAGCGATTCATGTCCGTCATGCCACGTTAAGCAAGAATATGGGCATTGAATTCTCACATCCTCTGAATCGAACCAGTAATGATACCCCTTGGTATTTGATGCATAACGGTTTTCTGCCGACTATCTATCCACATCTTGGTCTGGAAAGCTCAAATTTTGATTCGGCAGAATATCTGCAATATATCGTTGAAGGTATCACTCCGGCTGATATCACCGAGCATTATCTGAAAAGTAAAATGGCGAAGCTAGCTCCGGGTGGCAGCGCAGGCAATGCCTTTTTCATGACTGCTGAAAAAGCCTGGGCCTGGCAGTGGCATCCCGACGATACGCCTTTTCCGCGCTATTTCACTCTGCACAAATATCAGCATCAAGGCACAGAATATATCGCCTCAGAGCAGATTTCGGCTCTGGGAGAGGCATCTCACTGGCATCCAATGTCTAATCACCAACTTCATGAAATATCTTTAAAGGAATAAGCGATGTCTCAAGTGAAAAAGATACAGGTTATTGATCCTTCTACGCCAATTGATGCTGCGTGGCTTGAAAATGTCATCACGGCGCGCGTGCCATTGCTGGTTTTACGCAACTTCCTGACACCCGAGACCAGAACCTCGGTGGTTGAATCGCTGCTTAAGTGCCGCGAGAGAATCAGCGTTTCCCACTACCCGAATGGAACGCTGACCACACTCGGGCCTTATCTGGCAAAGCATACTTCGGCGCCTGAAAACTATTTCACCGAATTACGCGATATTCGCCCTGCCTTGCCTGACTCGCTGATTTCATTGCAAAAAAATGTTTATCAGTGGGTCAAACAGACTTTGCAGCTCGACGAACTGGAAACGGCAAACGATGAACTTCATGGGCCATACTCGAGTTCAATTGTACGTTTTCATGCCGATGGCGTCGCTAATCCACTGCATAACGATAACATCGTGCGTGATGCAGCGGGCACGGGCCTTGTCGTCACTGAAATCCAGCATCAGCTTAGCTGCGTGGTGTGCCTGCAAGAGTGCAATGAAGGCGGCGTATTACGTATTTATAACAAGGAATGGAAACCCGAAGACGAGCGTTTCAAAACGCCTGGCGAATTGGGCTATCGCGAAGAAATTAAGCAAGGATATGAATCCTGTGAATATCGTCCACAAAGTGGGGATGTCTATATTTTCAATCCTGCCTATTATCATGAAATCGATCGCGTTGCCGGCGACACTCGTATCACGATGGGGTTCTTTTTTGGCTTGATGGATAAAAATACCAAACGGGCCATCGCCTGGAGCTAACGCTGTTCTTAATCATCGGAGGGTTTTATGACCACGTTCGAGAAAATTACCGACTTGTTAAATAGCCATCATGTTTCATTTGAGCTAATCGAGCATGCTGCTGAAGGTCAAACCGTTTTGATCAGTGAAATTCGCGGCAATGAGCTGCAACAGGCAGCAAAAGCGATGGTTTTACAGGCTTTAAATGGGGCAGCACCGCCTAAATATGTCCTGGCGATTGTTCCTGGTGATAGCAAAGTTAACTTCAAAAATGTTGCTCGCTTAGTGGGCTGCAAGAAATCCAGCTTTGCTCCTCCAGAGGTGGCACAGGCTCTGACCGATTGCCAGATGGGAGCAGTTCCCCCTTTCAGCTTCCACGATGAACTTGAGTTGCGCGTCGATGACAGGCTACGCAACGTTGGCAAACTTTATTTCAATGCAGGTGAATTGGATAAGTCTATCGCGCTGAATGTTGAGGACTATTTCCGTATCGTGGGCGAGCAGTGTCTCGGTGAGATTTCTACACCGGTCATTGCGAACGCGTAGCTTTTTTATCTAGGAGTATGCAATGTCTGTCAGAGATAGGCTCTTGGCTCTGTTTGTAGTTCTGGCCTGGGGGATTAATTTTGTCGTGATAAAGCTGGGACTGGATTCGATGCCGCCTTTCGTATTGGCGGGATTACGTTTTGCACTGGTCGCATTCCCCGCTATTTTTTTTGTTAAACGGCCAAATATCCCCGTGCGCTGGCTTATTGCTTATGGCATGACCATCAGCTTTGGACAGTTTGCCTTTCTGTTTTTAGCCATCAAACTTGGCATGCCTGCTGGGGTAGCCTCATTGGTACTTCAGGCGCAGGCCTTCTTCACGATTTTACTGGGCGCGATGCTGCTGAGTGAAAAACTCAAGTGGAATCATATCGCGGGCGTGATTATTGCCGCATTGGGAATGCTGATACTTGCCGTTGCCGGCATGGAGGGGCAGGTTTCTTCAGGCATCACAGTCTCGACGATGCTGCTAACGCTGGCTGCCGGCCTTTCCTGGGGATTTGGCAATATTGTGAACAAGGTCATTATGCGCGACCATAAGGTGCCAGTGATGTCGCTGGTCGTCTGGAGTGCCTTAGTTCCTATCCTGCCGTTTTTCGCCTGCGCATGGATTTTCGAGGGCAGCACAACAGTGATCGGTAGCCTGATTAATATTCATTCGCAAACCGTGCTCGCGTTAATTTATCTGGCGTTCATCGCCACGATCATCAGTTACGCTATCTGGGGCTCGCTGCTGAGTCGCTACGAGACTTGGCGGATTGCGCCACTGTCGCTGCTTGTGCCGGTCGTCGGTATTATCAGTGCTGCCGTACTGCTGGGCGAAAAGCTGACTTTTGAACAAGTTATCGGTGCTTTAGTGATTATCGCAGGGCTGCTGGTCAATATGTTTGGAGGGAAATTGCTCCCTAAACCAAGAGCGTTAGAACAGCGCTAAAAAAAACGGCTTCCCGTAAGAGAAGCCGTTTTTTATTGATCTATTTTTTCTGAATTATCTTTATAGAACTATTTTTTACTGATCAATTTTTTGCTGCTCAACAGCGTTATCCGCCAGCGATTTATTTGCTATCAAGAAAGACTATCTTCAACACAAACAACACCGTAACCACCAACACGCACGGGCTGATATCTCTCCAGCGACCGCTTCCCAGCTTCATCACCACGTAAGAGATAAAGCCAAGAGCAATCCCTTCGGTAATAGAAAAACTAAACGGCATCATCACGGTGGTAACAAATGCAGGCACGGCTTCGGTTAAATCATCCCAGGTCACGCGCGAGAGGCTAGAGGTCATCAGCACGCCAACATAAATCAGCGCACCGGCGGCGGCATAGCTCGGCACCATACCCGCTAACGGGGAGATGAAAATAACCAGCAGGAATAAAAGCCCGGTGACGACAGCAGTCAGGCCAGTACGTCCGCCAATCGCCACGCCGGAGCAGCTTTCTATATAGGCGCTAATCGCCGAGGTGCCAATAAAGGAGCCGGCAACCGAGCTTAGGCTGTCAACAAACAGCGCCTGCTTCATCTGCGGGAATTTGCCGTCACTGTCGGCAAGCCCGGCTTTGTCGGTTACACCCATCAGCGTGCCCGAAGAGTCGAACAGGTTAACCAGCATAAACGAGAAGATAATTCCTGCCAGACCAATATTCAGCGAGCCTTTAATATCAACCTGACCGACTACCGAGGTGATATCCGGCGGCATCGACCACACGCCCGCATAATGCACGTCGCCCATCGCCCAGCCAATCAGCGTGGTGATAACAATGGAAATCAGCACCGCGGCGTGAATGTTACGCGCCGCCAGAATCGCAATAATGAAGAAGCCCAGCACGCCAAGCAGCACGGTGTGGGAAGTCAGATGACCAATCGAGACCAGCGTATCGGGGTTCGGAACAATAACTCCGGCGTTTTTCAGGCCCATCATGCCAATAAACAGCCCAATACCGCTGGTGATCCCAATCCTCAGGCTGACCGGAATATTAGCTATCATCCAGTAGCGAACGCGGAAAATGGTCAGCAGGAACAAACCGACTGCTCCCCAGAAAATAGCGCCCATCCCGGTTTGCCATGAAATCCCCATGGCACCCACCACCACAAAGGCGAAGAACGCGTTCAGGCCCATCGCGGGAGCCAGCGCAACCGGCAGATTGGCGATTAATCCCATCAAAATACTGCCGAATGCGGCGATAAGACAGGTGGTCACAAATACGGCCTGCTTATCCATCCCCGCGACGCCCAAAATCTGTGGGTTAACGAAGACGATATACACCATAGTCAGGAAAGTCGTGAAGCCCGCAACCGTCTCGGTTTTCAGCGTCGTGCCATGGGCGCTCAGTTTAAACCAGCGCTCTAACATCCCTTTACCCGCGCCAGTATTATTTTGTGGTGTGCTCATTAGTGAGTTCCAAAAGAAGGGAAATTCATTCGGCCGCTATCCTAACCTAAATGCCCTGCCGATTGAGATGATTCCGCTGCTTTTTATTGCATGTTTACACTTTTTTGACCTATTTTCAGACCCACTGCTGGTTTTAACTGCTTATTATCTCCTCTTTTTTCGCACAGTTGCGAAGATAAGGTGTTCGGAACGGAGACAGATTTTCTGTAAGATACCCTTTGGCGTCATGCCATAAACCAAACGGTTGTTTCAGAAAAAGGATGAAATATGCCCCAGATAGAATGCGTTTTCTTTGACTGTGATGGCACGTTGGTCGACAGTGAGCGGCTGTGCTGCGAGGCTTATGTGCAGATGTTCGCCCACTTCGGCGTGACCGTCTCCTATGATGAGATGTTTAAAAAGTACAAGGGCGTCAAGCTGTACGAAATCATCGAGATCATTAATCACCAACACGGGCTGAAGTTCACCAAAGAAGAGATGGAAGTTGTTTTTCGCCAGCGCATGGCTCGCCTGTTTGATGAAAAACTGGAGCCGATTGAGGGCGCAAAAGAGCTGCTGGAAGCGATAACCGTGCCGATGTGCGTGGTATCCAACGGCCCGGTCAGTAAAATGCAGCATTCTCTGGGACTCACCGGTCTGTTACCCTTTATGAGCGATCGCCTTTACAGTGGCTATGATTTGCAACGCTGGAAACCCGATCCGGCTCTGCTCTATCACGCGGCCGAGGCCATGCAGGTTCCGATTTCCTCATGCATTTTGGTAGAGGATTCCGTGGCGGGTGTTCAGGCAGGGATTGCGGCCAATATTCCGGTTTATTATTACTGTGCCGATACGCATAACCCGGTAATTGATCACCCATTAGTTACCGCTTTCACAGATATGCATCAACTTGCCACTATCTGGCGCGAGAATGGCTACAATATCGCCGAATAACGTCCGTTTACTTGATTTACAACGCTATTTAACGATAGTGGTTATATTTAGTAATAGTTACTGTTTTAACGACGACACTGGTTCCGTTAAGGAGAATACGCTGACTAGCCAAAGCCCCCAAACTACGGGGCGAAAGAACGATCCAATAGGCCTCAAGCAGCGCATTTTTGACAGCGCGCTGATCGAGTTCGCCGAGTCCGGATTAATGGGCGCACGGATGGAAAATATCGCCTTGAATGCTGATACCACCAAACGCATGGTGGTTTATCATTTTAAATCTAAAGAAACGCTCTACATGCAGGTGCTGGAGTATGTTTATCGCTGCCTGCGTAAACATGAGCTTGAGCTGGATTTGTCCGCTTATCCCCCTGCCGAAGCGATTGTTAAACTGGTCGAAGCCAGTTTTGATTTTCACGTTTCGCACCCGGAATTTATTCGCATTGTCTCCACCGAGAACATGCTACGCGGTCGCTTTATCCGCCAGTCCACCAGCATTCGCGAACTGAACCAGACAGCGCTGACGTTGCTGGATGATATTCTCGAACGGGGCAAGAAGAGCCATCTGTTTAAAGAAGATGCCCAGGCGCGGGACGTGCACCGACTGATAAGCAGTCTCTGTGTGCACCAGGTCGCCAACCAATATACCTTCGGGGCGTTGTTTGAAAATCCGGATGAGTTCGATGCGCAGAATGCCCATTATCGCCAATTGGCAGTGATGGTTGCACTGCGCTATTTGATGATTTAGCACTGGTTTTTGATATTAATAACCAAATAGCTGATGTTAAAAACTGAATAGCTGATATTAAGAACTGAAAAAAATCATGGCCTGAAGCAAAATAAAACGCCCGATAATCGACTTATCGGGCGTTTTACATTGGAATATTCAGCAAGCGTAAAAATTATTCGCCCTGATTTCCTTTGGTTTTTTTATTATCCACCAGCAGTTTTTCCAGCGCATCTCCTCCCACGTGACGAAAATCTTGCCCTTTCACGAAGTAGAAAATGATTTCGCTGATATTCTGGCAACGATCGCCGATACGTTCGATTGAACGCGCACAGAATAGCGCCGTCAGAATGCTTGGGATCATTCGCGGGTCTTCCATCATATAAGTCATCAACTGACGCACGATGCCCTCATATTCCTGATCGACCTTTTTATCTTCACGGTACACGCGAATCGCTTCATCGAGATCCATACGCGCAAAGGCATCCAGCACATCATGCAGCATCTGCACGGTGTGGCGGCCTAATGACTCAAGACTCACCAGCAGCGGCTGATGCAGATGCGAGAATTTCTCCAGCGCGGTGCGACAAATTTTATCGGCGACGTCACCAATACGTTCCAGCTCGGAAATGGTCTTGATAATCGCCATAACCATGCGCAGATCGCTGGCAGTAGGCTGACGCTTGGCGATGATGCGCACACAGGCTTCGTCGATCGCCACTTCCATCATGTTGACCTTGTCATCGCCCTTGATAACGCGCTCGGCCAGCTCCGCGTCCTGATTATGCATTGCGGTAATGGCATCGGTAAGTTGCTGTTCTACCAGGCCTCCCATCGCCAAAACCTGAGTACGAATGTGTTCGAGTTCGGCATTAAACTGGGCAGAAATATGCTTATTGAGATTCAGATTGTCCATTTTATTTCCTCTCTACCTGGAAGGCATCAACCGTAGCGGCCAGTAATATAGTCCTCGGTCTGCTTTTGAGCAGGTGAGGTGAACAATGAGTCGGTATCGCTGTATTCAATCAATTCGCCGAGATACATAAACGCCGTACGGTCCGAACAACGTGCCGCCTGCTGCATATTGTGGGTAACGATCACCACCGTATAATCGGATTTCAACTCGGTAATCAGCTCTTCGATACGACCGGTAGAGATAGGGTCCAGCGCCGAGCAAGGCTCATCAAGCAGCAATACATCAGGGCGAATGGCAATGCCGCGTGCGATACACAAACGCTGCTGCTGGCCGCCTGACAGGCTGTAGCCACTCTGGTGTAGCTTGTCTTTCGACTCATTCCACAGCGCCGCTTTAGTTAAAGCCCACTGCACGCGCTCGTCCATGTCAGTGCGTGACAGCTTTTCAAACAGGCGCAC
Source organism: uncultured Gammaproteobacteria bacterium (assembly GCA_963747655.1). Lineage (GTDB taxonomy): Bacteria > Pseudomonadota > Gammaproteobacteria > Enterobacterales > Enterobacteriaceae > Rouxiella. The sequence continues at coordinate 321,088 of CAVVFS010000005.1, forward strand.
GCCAAAAGCGATGTTGTCGTAAATTGACATCGGGAACGGCGTCGGTTTCTGGAATACCATGCCGACTTTAGCGCGCAGCAGGGCGATATCCTGCTTATCAACCAGAATATTTTCACCATCGAGCAGAATTTCGCCTTCGGCTCTTTGATCAGGATAAAGCTGATACATCTTGTTCAAGGTGCGCAGCAGCGTGGATTTACCGCAACCCGAAGGGCCGATAAATGCTGTCACTTCGTTTTTGGCGATATCCAGGGAGATGTTTTTCAACGCATGGAATTTGCCATAAAAGAAGTTCAGATCGCGAACCTGGATTTTACTGTTGGATGCATCGGTCATTCGACTCATTAAGACATCTCTCTTTAATCAAAAATTTTTATAATCAGTGCTTTTTCTTCGCGAAGATTACACGAGCAATGATGTTCAGTAGCAGTACGCACACCGTAATCAGCAGCACACCCGCCCAGGCTAACCCTTGCCACTCGGCAAACGGGCTCATGGCGAATTTAAATATGGTGACCGGGAGGTTGGCGATAGGCTGCATTAAGTCCGTGCTCCAGAACTGATTGGAGAGCGACGTAAACAGCAGCGGCGCGGTTTCACCGGCAATACGCGCGATAGCCAGCAGCACGCCGGTGATAATCCCCGACACGGAAGCCTTCAGGGTAATCGCTGAAATCATTTTCCATTTTGGCGTTCCCAGCGCATAAGCCGCTTCGCGCAGGCTGTCTGGCACCAGTTTCAGCATGTTCTCGGTGGTGCGGATAACGATAGGAACCTGCAACAGTGCCAGCGAAACAATGCCCGCCCAGCCGGAGAAGTGCCCCATTTTGGCAACCATCACGCTATAAACGAACAGCCCAACCACAATTGAAGGGGCCGACAGCAGGATGTCGTTAATAAAACGAATGATTTCAGCTATCCAGTCTTTACGGCCATATTCCGCCAAATACACGCCGGCAAGAATCCCCAGCGGGGTGCCAATAACAGTCGACCACAGGATCATCAAACCGCTACCCGCAATGGCGTTAGCCAAACCCCCTCCGGCCGTGTTCGGCGGTGGCGTATTTTGGGTAAACAGCGCCAGAGACATACCATCGATGCCTTTGGAAATGGTGGTAAACAGGATCCATACCAGCCAGAACAGCCCGAAAGCCATGGTTGCCATCGATAACAGCAGGGCAATTCGGTTCTTCTGTCTACGCCAGGCCTGACGCTTGCGACGAGATTCGAGCAGCGCGTCGTTGCTTTGAATTTCAAGAGTTGCCATCTTAACGGCCCTCATTCTTGGCAAGGCGAAGGATCATCAGCTTCGACAGCGCCAGTACGATAAAGGTGATCACAAACAGGATCAGACCCAGCTCCATCAGAGCTGAGGTATGCAGACCAGACGCAGCTTCGGCAAATTCGTTGGCCAGCGCCGAGGTAATACTGTTGCCCGGCATGTACAGCGAGGCACTGTCGAGCTGGTAGGTGTTACCGATAATAAAGGTCACCGCCATGGTTTCGCCCAAGGCGCGTCCCAGACCCAGCATAATGCCGCCAATAACGCCGTTCTTGGTGAAAGGCAAAACGATGCGCCAAATCACTTCCCAGGTGGTACAGCCGATTCCGTAGGCTGATTCCTTCATCATTACCGGCGTCTGTTCAAACACATCACGCATCACGGAGGAGATGTAAGGGATAATCATGATCGCTAAAATCACACCCGCGGCCAGAATCCCGATCCCAAAGCCCGGCCCGGCAAACAGCGCGCCAATAATCGGTACATTAGACAGGACATCGCCGACCGGAGTCTGGAAATAGGTGGCAAACAGCGGCGCAAAGACAAACAGGCCCCACATGCCGTAAACGATACTTGGAATAGCCGCCAGCAGTTCAATAGCGATACCCAGAGGACGTTTAAGCCAGTTAGGCGCCAGTTCAGTCAGAAATAAGGAGATACCAAAGCTCACAGGGACGGCAATTAACAGAGCAATGACCGAGGTGACGATCGTTCCATAAATCGGAACCAGCGCGCCAAACTTCTCGTTGGGTACGTCCCAGGTTTTATCCCACAGGAAGGCAAAACCAAACTTCTCCATGCTTGGCAGAGAAGAAATAAATAATGAAACGATGATCCCGCCGAGCAACAATAGCGTAATCAGCGCAGCCAGTTTTACCAGCGCGCCGAAAATAATGTCACCGTTCTTGCTTGGTGCTTTGATGGACGGCGTTTTTTCAGCCATAACACTCTCTTCTTTTCAGATTTATTTCTCTCCCGACAAGAGGTTATCGGGAGAGAATGATGCAGAAGACTCGTACTCTATATCACTGCGAATCCCAAGCCAAAGGCTTAGTAGACAGACTTGCCGCTGCTATCTTTAACATTCGCCTTCCAGGCTGTCTGGATTTGCGAAATCACAGACGGCGGCAGAGAAGCGTAATCCAGACCGGTAGTCAGCTTGTCACCATTTTTATAAGCCCAGTCGAAGAACTTCAGCACTTCAGCGCCTTTAGTTGCGTCTTGCTGTTGTTTATAAACCAGGATAAAGGTGGTGGAAGAGATTGGCCATGCATTGTCACCCTTCTGGAAAGTCAGGTCTTGAGCAAAGGTCTTGCTCCAGTCTGCGCCTTTGGCCGCAGCGCTGAATGACTGCTCTGAAGGAGCGATAGCTTTACCGCTGGCATCAACCAGTTTGGTGTAAGTCAGATTGTTTTGCTTGGCATAAGCGTACTCAACGTAGCCGATTGAACCAGGCAGACGCTGTACGAAAGCAGCCACGCCGTCATTACCTTTACCGCCCAGACCCACTGGCCAGTTAACAGTAGTACCCACGCCAATACTTTGTTTCCAGTCAGCATTGGCTTTAGCCAGGAAGCTGGTGAACACGAAAGAAGTCCCAGAGCCATCGGCGCGACGCACTACAGCGATATTGCTATCAGGCAGATTCACACCTGGGTTCAGCCTGGTTATCTCGGCGTCGTTCCACTTTTTAATTTTACCCAGATAGATATCACCCAGCGTTTTGCCATCCAGCGTCAACTCGCCTGATTTAATTCCAGGGATATTAACCGCCAGAACCACGCCACCGATTACGGTTGGGAACTGGAATAGACCGTTCTTCTCGAGGTCAGCGTCACTCATTGGCGCATCAGTTGCGCCGAAGTCTACGGTTTTAGCGATAATTTGTTTGATACCGCCAGAAGAACCGATGCCCTGATAATTAACCTGAGCACCGGTAGCTTTGTTGTAAGCGTCAGCCCATTTTGCATAAACCGGAGCCGGGAAAGTCCCGCCAGCGCCAGTCAGATTAGTTGCTGAAAATGCAGACATTGCTGTTAAAGAGAAAGTCGCTGCCACAATACCGGCGACGGTTGTACGCATCAGTTTCATATTCCACTCCTGGTGGTTATCTACCCTATGAAATTGGAGTTGCAGCGAGACAGCGAATCCCGATCATCTGATTTGAGTTCAGCATTTCGGATAAACGAACGTCGCTAATGCAGCTACAGCTTCAATCACAACGGGTAATTATTGATTCGACTCAAGTCGAAGCTTAGTAAAGTGTTTGGCACAGGAGCAAAATAGGACAGTTTGGTGACATTAACATGTAGGTTATATGACAGTTTTGTGACAGCGGTCATATTGTAAACGACTGCGTAATAAAACGACGACTTTTCAAACTCTGGCTATGATCTAAATGGATCAGTTTCTCGTGCCACATTTACAGATGCTGCTATATAAATGATGATATTTCGATGATTTATTCTTAGAAGTTGTCACCTATTTAACATAATGCGGAAGGGAGATTTTCATCCCAATAATTGCCTCTGAAATTCTGAAAGCTTCCTGTATTTAACATAATACTTATGGCTAGTTTGACTAATAAAAAAGTCCGGCATGCTTTTTCTGCATAACCGGACTTATTACTGACTCTTTGTCGATTATTCTACGGTAACTGATTTCGCCAGATTACGTGGCTGATCAACGTCGGTGCCTTTGATAAGCGCAACGTGATATGACAGCAACTGTAGCGGAATGGTGTAGAAAATCGGTGCGACGATTTCTTCAACGTGTGGCAGTTGAATGACTTTCATGCCGTCGGTGTCCGTGAAACCTGCATCCTGATCGGCGAATACGTACAACTGACCGCCGCGTGCACGCACTTCTTCGATATTGGATTTCAGTTTTTCCAGCAATTCGTTGTTAGGAGCCACGACGATCACCGGCATATCGGCGTCGATCAACGCCAATGGGCCATGTTTAAGCTCACCGGCGGCATAGGCTTCAGCATGAATATAGGAAACTTCTTTCAGCTTCAACGCACCTTCCATCGCGATCGGATACTGATCGCCGCGACCCAGGAACAGCGCGTGATGCTTGTCAGAGAAACCTTCGGCCAACGCTTCAATGGTTTTATCCAGCGACAGCATCTGTTCGATACGCGCAGGCAATGCTTGCAGGGCGTGAACGATTTCATGCTCAACCTGCTCGCTCATGCCTTTCAGACGGCCAACACGCGCCACCAGCATCAGTAAAACGGTCAACTGAGTGGTAAAGGCCTTGGTAGATGCCACGCCAATTTCGGTTCCCGCTTTGGTCATCAGAGCCAGGTCAGACTCACGCACCAGAGAAGATCCCGCCACGTTACATACCGCAAGAGAACCTAAGAAACCCAGCTCTTTAGACAGACGCAGCGCAGCCAGCGTATCGGCAGTTTCGCCCGACTGAGAAAGCGTGATGATCAGGCTGCCAGGACGAACGGCAGATTTGCGATAGCGGAATTCAGAAGCAATTTCGACGTCACAAGGCACGCCAGCTACGGCTTCAAACCAGTAACGCGCCACCATACCTGAATGGTAAGAAGTCCCGCAGGCAATGATCTGCACATGCTGCACTTTTGCCAACAGCGCGTCGGCATCGGCACCTAGCTCGCCAAGATCGATTTTGCCATGGTTGAAACGGCCTTCCAGGGTGTTTTTAATCGCCTGAGGCTGCTCGTAGATCTCTTTCTGCATATAGTGACGATATGCGCCTTTATCACCGGCGTCATACTGCACTTGAGATTCAATTTCAGGACGTTCTACCTGTTTGCCTGTTTTATCAAACACGTTAACTTCACGGCGTTTGATTTCTGCCACGTCACCTTCTTCAAGGAACATGAAACGACGAGTCACAGGCAGCAGTGCCAGCTGATCAGAGGCGATGAAGTTTTCACCCACGCCCAGACCAATCACTAATGGGCTACCAGAACGCGCAGCGACCAGCACGGAAGGATCGCGTTTATCCATCACCACGGTGCCATATGCGCCACGCAGTTGTGGAATCACACGATTTACGGCGTCGAGCAGAGAACCACCCTGTAGCAGCTCCCAGTGCACCAGATGTGCGATAACTTCGGTATCAGTCTGTGAATCGAAACGATATCCGCGCTCGATCAGCAAAACGCGCAACGGCTCGAAGTTTTCGATGATACCGTTGTGTACTACGGCAATATAATCAGACACATGCGGGTGAGCATTCGCTTCTGAAGGCTCGCCGTGCGTTGCCCAACGGGTGTGAGCAATACCGATGCCACCGTGCAGAGGGTGCTGTTCCAGCGCATCTGCCAGCTTCTGCACTTTGCCTACTCGGCGAAGACGGCCCATGTGGCCTTCGTTATCTACTACTGCAAGACCGGCAGAGTCATAACCGCGGTATTCCAGACGGCGTAACCCTTCCAACAGGATCTCAGCTATATCGCGTTGCGCTACTGCGCCAACAATTCCACACATCGTTTTTATTCCTATAGAAGGTCTGTTCGCAGACCTTTTTGATGCCTTAACCTGATTGATAGCCGCTCCGGTCATGTTTCCACGCCGTGCGGGTTCCCCAAGCCTTGTAGAGAAGGGGATTATTATGTTTTGCACTGACCATAAGGTGGTGACAGGCAGGGCAAAACACAATGATGTCGAATAAAACGGGTGCACTAACACGCACCCGTCAGAAATTATCGTTTGGCTGGATGTTTCCAGTCTGGCTTATGTACCTGCGTTACGCGGCTGATAACCAATCCTCCCGCGGGAACGTCACGAACGACGGTGGTTCCTGCCGCAATGCTCACATCGTTGCCGACGGTAACCGGCGCCACCAGCTGGGTATCTGAACCGACGAAGACGTTATCGCCAATCGTCGTTTGCCATTTATTAATACCATCATAGTTGCAAGTAATTGTGCCCGCGCCAATATTCACGTTATCGCCAATTACTGCATCGCCAAGATAACTCAGGTGCCCGGCTTTCGTGCCTGCGCCGAGACGCGCTTTCTTGATCTCGACAAAGTTGCCGACGTGCGCGGCCTGACCCAATTCAGTGCCAGGGCGCAAACGAGCAAACGGGCCGACGGTACACTCTGCCTGCACAATCGCGTCTTCGAAAATGCTGTAAGGGCTTATCACGCAGTCATCGCCAATGGTGCAATTTTTCAACACACAGCCTGCGCCGATGGTCACGCGATTACCCAACTTGACCTTGCCTTCGATAATTACGTTCACATCAATATTGACGTCAATGCCGTGTGACAGCTCACCGCGCAAATCAAAACGCGCTGGGTCCATCAACATTACGCCCTCGAGCAGCAAACGTTCTGCCTGCTCTTGCTGATAAACGCGTTCGAGACGAGAAAGCTGCAAGCGGTTGTTTACGCCCTCAACTTCGCTCAAACGCGCCGGATGCACCGTGGCAATTTTATTACCTTCGGCATGCGCCATGGCAATAATATCGGTGATGTAATATTCACCCTGCGCATTATTGTTGGAAAGCTTGCTTAGCCAACGCTTCAATGAGGCACCGTTAGCAACCAGGATCCCAGTGTTGATTTCATTGATTTTCAGCTGCTCGGCCGAGGCATCTTTCTGCTCGATTATCCCGACGACTTCGCCGTTTTCACGAACAATGCGACCATAACCGGTTGGATTATCTAGCTTAACCGTCAGCAAACCAATTCCGCCGGCGGGCTTGGCAGCCAATAGTTTTTGCAGCGTCTCAACAGAAATCAGCGGCACGTCGCCATACAGCATCAACACGTCTTCGTCATCGGCAAAGTGAAGCGCAGCCTGCTGCATTGCGTGCCCGGTTCCCAATTGTTCAGCCTGCAACACCCAGTTCAGCTCGCTGCCAGCCAGACTTTCCTTAAGCAAGTCGCCACCGTGGCCATAGACCAGGTGTACATTGCTGGCACCTACGCAGGTTGCGGCATCGATAACATGCTGAACCATCGCTTTTCCAGCGAGCGGATGCAGTACTTTGGGTATATTGGAATACATGCGTGTGCCCTTGCCTGCGGCGAGGATCACGACACTTAATGCGCTGTTAGACATAGGCAACCTGACAAATCCAGTTTGATGATAAAAGTAACCCGTTAGCCGGTCGGATTACTACATATTTTTCAATAAAAACTACCCACAGGCCGCACCGGGCAAGGGTTGAACACTCTCTAAACGAGATAATAAGAAACGCGTCAGAAGTGTCGTCAATAGTAGACAGTATTCCATTCAAACGGCCGTAATTAAATGAAGAAGATGCTGAAAAAAAGGCTTTTTTAAAGTTAAAAAAAAAGCGACCCGAAGGTCGCTTTTCAACTGGCAGAGCTTTTGTCACTAATCGGGCAATCGCCGATCAGTAACCCGCTTTCCTGGTCAATTCGATCACGCGAAGTTTCGCGAGCGCTTTAGCCAGTTCAGCAGATGCCCGAGCATAGTCGACGTCGCCGTTAGAACCACTAATGTGTTCTTCCGCTTTACGCTTAGCTTCAAGCGCACGTGCTTCGTCGAGGTCTACTCCACGGATTGCAGTGTCAGCCAACACGGTAGTTGCGTTCGGTTGCACCTCAAGGATGCCTCCGGAGAGATAAATATACTCTTCTTCGCCGTGTTCTTTAACAATGCGCACCATGCCAGGCTTGATGGCGGTGAGCAGCGGGGCGTGACCAGGGAAAATACCCAGTTCACCTTCGCTACCCGTCACCTGGATTTTTTGCACCAGGCCGGAATACATTCTCTTTTCCGCGCTGACTACATCCAGATGGTAAGCTTTTTCAGCCATGTCACCTTCCTCTCTCAATACTGCAACGTTCTTTATCCCCTAAGGGAGAACATTACAGTTTTTTGGCTTTTTCCAGAGCTTCTTCGATCGGACCAACCATGTAGAACGCTTGTTCTGGCAGGTGATCGTAGTCGCCTTCGATAATGCCTTTGAAACCACGAATGGTATCTTTCAGCGGTACGAATTTGCCTGGAGCGCCGGTAAATACTTCAGCAACGAAGAATGGCTGAGACAGGAAACGTTCGATTTTACGCGCACGGGATACGACCAGCTTGTCTTCTTCAGCCAGCTCGTCCATACCCAGGATTGCGATAATATCTTTCAGTTCCTTGTAACGCTGCAGAACAGACTGCACGCCACGCGCCACGTCATAGTGCTCTTGACCTACTACCAGCGGATCAAGCTGACGGCTGGTTGAGTCAAGTGGATCTACCGCTGGGTAGATACCCAGAGAGGCTATCTGACGGCTCAGTACCACGGTCGCATCCAAGTGGGCGAAAGTGGTTGCTGGAGATGGGTCAGTCAAGTCATCCGCAGGAACGTAAACGGCCTGAACAGAGGTGATTGAACCGTCTTTGGTAGAGGTGATACGCTCTTGCAGAGCACCCATCTCTTCCGCCAGCGTTGGCTGATAACCTACCGCAGATGGCATACGACCCAGAAGTGCAGACACTTCGGTACCGGCCAGGGTATAACGGTAAATGTTATCGATGAACAGCAGAACGTCACGGCCTTCATCACGGAATTTCTCCGCCATGGTCAGGCCAGTCAGTGCTACGCGCAGACGGTTACCCGGTGGCTCGTTCATCTGACCGTAAACCAGTGCAACTTTGTCGATAACGTTGGAGTCAGTCATCTCGTGGTAGAAGTCGTTACCCTCACGAGTACGCTCACCCACGCCTGCAAACACAGAGAAACCTGAGTGCTCAGCCGCGATGTTACGGATAAGCTCCATCATGTTTACAGTTTTACCAACACCAGCACCACCGAACAGGCCGACTTTACCGCCCTTGGCGAACGGACACATCAGGTCCATTACCTTGATACCGGTTTCCAGCAGTTCCTGGGAGTTTGCCAGCTCTTCGTAAGAAGGAGCAGCACGGTGAATACCACGACGTTCTTCTTCGCCGATTTCACCTTTCATGTCGATTGGTTCACCCAATACGTTCATGATGCGACCCAGAGTCGCAGTACCTACTGGTACTTCGATTGGGTGTTGCAGGTCGTTCACTTTCAGACCGCGACGCAGGCCATCTGATGTACCCATTGCGATACAGCGAACAACGCCACCGCCGATCTGTTGCTGAACTTCGAGCACCAGCTTGGAGGTACCGTTTTCTACCTCAAGAGCAGTGTACACTTTAGGTACTGCATCTTGAGGGAACTCGACGTCCACCACGGCGCCGATTACCTGGATAATCTTTCCAGTAGCCATCTTGAATCCTCTACGTAATTCGTAAACCTAGCTTAAACCGCGGAGGCTCCCCCGACGATCTCGGTGAGTTCCTGAGTGATGCTGGCCTGACGAGCTTTGTTGTATACCAACTGCAGCTCTTTGATCAGGCTGCCGCCGTTATCGGTGGCGGCTTTCATCGCTACCATTCGCGCGGCCTGTTCGCTGGCCAGGTTTTCTACGACGCCCTGATAAACCTGAGACTCTACATAGCGACGCAGGAGGACATCCAGCAGTGCTTTAGGGTCTGGCTCATACAGGTAATCCCAGGACTTGTTCGCCAGCCCGCCGTTTTCTTCCGCAGGCGGAAGTGGCAGCAGCTGCACGATTCTTGGTTCCTGAGACATGGTATTGACGAATTTATTGCTAACAATGCACAGCTTGTCTAAACGACCTTCGTCGTAGGCTTGCAGCATCACTGCTACCGGACCGATCAGTTCTGACAGAGAAGGGTTATCCCCCATGCCAGTAACCTGGGCAACAACGTTGCCACCCACGGAACCGAAGAAAGATGCAGCTTTAGAACCGATCAGAGCCAAGTCAACCTCGACGCCCTGCTCAGCCCAGCCTTTCGCTTCTGTCAGCAGTTTCTTGAACAGGTTAGTGTTCAAGCCGCCACAAAGACCGCGATCGGTAGACACGACCAAATACCCAACGCGCTTGATTTTACGCTCGTCCAGGTATGGGTGCTTGTATTCCAGATTACCCTGCGCAAGGTGACCAATCACTTTGCGAATGGTGTCTGCATAAGGACGGCTGGCCGCCATGCGTTCCTGCGTTTTACGCATTTTGGAGGCGGCGACCATTTCCATCGCTTTAGTGATCTTTTGCGTGTTTTGCACGCTGCCGATCTTACTACGTATCTCTTTTCCGCCGGCCATCTCTGCTTCTCCTCATTACTAATCCTCCCGCCGCTAATGCGGAAGGAGGATTAAGCATTACCAGGACTGGGTTGCTTTGAAGGTCTCGAGGATAGATTGGAATTTACCCTCGATTTCCTTGTCGTACGCACCAGTTTGGTTGATTTGTTGCATAAGCTCAGCGTGCTCGCGGTCAGCGTAAGCCAACAGCGCAGCTTCGAAGCTACCCACTTTAGACAGCTCGACGTCTTCCAGGAAACCACGTTCTGCAGCAAACAGAATCAGAGACTGTGCAACGATTGACATCGGTGCGTACTGTTTCTGTTTCAGCAGCTCGGTCACTTTCTGACCGTGGTTCAACTGTTTACGGGTCGCTTCATCCAAGTCGGATGCAAACTGTGAGAACGCAGCCAGTTCACGATACTGTGCCAGAGCGGTACGAATACCACCGGACAGTTTTTTCATGATCTTGGTCTGTGCAGCGCCACCAACACGGGATACGGAGATACCCGGGTTAACCGCTGGACGAATACCGGAGTTGAACAGGCTTGATTCCAGGAAGATCTGACCATCGGTAATAGAAATTACGTTGGTCGGAACGAACGCTGAAACGTCACCAGCTTGCGTCTCGATAATCGGCAGTGCAGTCAGAGAGCCGGTTTTACCTTTCACTTCACCCTTGGTGAATGCTTCAACGTAATCTGCGCTAACGCGAGATGCACGCTCCAGCAAACGGGAGTGGAGGTAGAACACGTCACCTGGATAAGCTTCACGGCCTGGCGGACGACGCAACAGCAGGGAGATCTGACGGTATGCAACAGCCTGTTTAGACAGGTCATCGTATACGATCAGGGCATCTTCACCGCGGTCACGGAAGTATTCACCCATCGCGCAACCAGAGTATGGTGCCAGGTATTGCAGCGCAGCTGATTCAGATGCGGTAGCAACAACAACGATGGTGTTAGCCAGTGCGCCGTGCTCTTCCAGTTTGCGAACCACGTTGGAAACGGTGGAAGCTTTCTGACCGATAGCGACGTAAATACATTTGATACCGGAATCGCGCTGGTTGATGATCGCATCAATAGCCAGAGCAGTTTTACCGGTTTGACGGTCACCGATTACCAGTTCACGCTGACCACGACCGATTGGGATCATGGCATCGACTGACTTGTAGCCAGTCTGAACAGGTTCGTCAACGGATTGACGATCGATAACGCCCGGTGCGATAGCTTCTACAGGAGAGAAACCGTCGTTTTCAACCGGACCTTTACCATCAATTGGTGCACCCAGGGTGTTAACCACACGGCCCAGCAGGCCACGGCCAACTGGAACTTCCAGGATACGACCAGTACATTTTACTTTCATACCTTCGGCGAGGTCAGAGTAAGGGCCCATTACTACGGCACCTACAGAGTCGCGCTCCAGGTTCAGGGCGATAGCGTAGCGGTTACCCGGCAGCGCAATCATTTCGCCTTGCATGACTTCGGCCAGGCCGTTCACGCGGATGATCCCGTCAGAGACGGAAACGATAGTACCTTCATTGTGAGCTTCGCTCACCACATTGAACTGAGCAATGCGCTGCTTGATCAGTTCGCTGATTTCGGTGGAATTCAGTTGCATGCTCCAGTCCCCTTAAGACTGCAAGACGTCTGCCAGGCGTTCAAGACGACTGCGAACGCTGCCATCAATCACCATATCACCTGCACGGATTACGATCCCGGCAAGAACAGACTTGTCAATTTTGCAATTCAGCTTAACTTTGCGAGACAAACGTTTTTCCATCGCAGCAGCGATTTTCGCCTGCTGTTCTTCAGACAGAACGTTGGCAGAAGTGACTTCTACTTCAACGGTCGACTCCAGTGCTGCACGCAGTTCAATAAACTGCTCCAGCACTTCAGGAAGAACGCGTAAACGTTTGTTGTCAGCCATAACCTTAATCAGGTTCTGACCCGCTTCGTCGAGTTGTTCACCACATACGCCGATAAAAATCTTGGAAAGCGCTTCAGGTGCAACAGCACCAGTCAGCAATTCTGCAATCTGTTTATCGTGTGTGACTTCAGCCGTGAACGCGAGCATTGACTGCCAGCGATCCAAGCTTTGGTGCTCAACGGCAAAGTCAAAAGCTGCTTTGGCGTAGGGGCGAGCTACCGTAGTAAATTGTGACATCAGCCCCTCCCTCCTTACAGTTCAGCGACCAGTTTATCAACGATGTCGCTGTTAGCAGCTTCATCCACGGAACGTTCGATGATTTTCTCGGCGCCAGCAATAGCCAAAATACCGACTTGTTTACGTAACTCTTCACGAGCACGTTGACGTTCTGCGTCGATCTCTGCCTTCGCTTGCGTCACGATTCTGTTACGTTCCTGCTCAGCTTCAGTTTTAGCTTCTTCGATGATCTGAGTTCTGCGCTTGTTGGCTTGCTCAATGATCACCTGGGCTTCCGCTTTGGCTTTAATCAGTTGGTCGGTCGCATCGGCTTGCGCTAAATCCAGCTCTTTTTTGGCTTGTTCTGCGGAAGATAAACCGTCAGCAATTTCTTTCTGACGCTTTTCGATGGCAGCCATAATTGGCGGCCATACATACTTCATGCAGAACCAGACAAACAGGACGAACGCGATAGCCTGGCCGAGGATTGTTGCGTTAAGATTCACAGCACAATGCCTCTTTCAAAGTGAATTAGTTGATGTCTATCGTTTAACTCAGAGCGAACTCTGTGTTAGGCAACAGCAAACATCACGTACAGACCCAGACCAACAGCGATCATCGGGATGGCGTCGACCAGACCCATAACGATAAAGAACTGTGTACGCAGCAGAGGAATCAGGTCAGGCTGACGAGCAGCGCCTTCCAAGAATTTACCACCCAGGATGCCGATACCGATCGCAGCACCGATTGCCGCCAGGCCCATCATCACAGCGGCAGCCATGTACAGCAGATCCATACTCAGGTTTTCCATGACAGTCTCCAATTTGTTTCAGTTAAAACGCAGTATTGTTGAAAGAAAAATCAGTGTTTTTCAGATGCCATCGACAGATAGACAATCGTCAGAACCATGAAGATAAAGGCTTGCAGTGTAATGATCAGGATGTGGAAAATGGCCCAAGGCACACTTAGAATCCACTGTGACCACCACGGCAGCAGGCCAGCAATAAGGATGAAAATCAACTCACCCGCATACATATTGCCAAACAGTCGCAGACCCAGTGAAACTGGTTTGGACAGCAGGCTGACACCCTCAAGAATCAGGTTAATCGGAATGAAAACCGGATGATTGAAGGGTTGCATTGTCAGTTCCTTAACGAAACCACCAACGCCTTTCATCTTAATGCTATAGAAAAGAATCAAAATGAATACGCCAAGAGCCATCGACAACGTAACGTTTACGTCAGCGGTAGGCACAACACGCAGAGCTGGCAAACCGAGCACATGCTCGCCAATGTATGGCAGCAGGTCGATTGGCAGCAAATCCATCAGGTTCATCAAAAACACCCAAACGAACACAGTCAGTGCGAGAGGCGCGATCACTTTGCTTTTACCGTGATACATGTCACGCACGCTGCCGTCGACGAAACCAACAACCAGCTCTACAGCTGTTTGCAGTTTACCGGGTACACCACTGGTGGCGCTTTTGGCGACGCGATGGAAAATAACCAAAAAGAGTACCCCGAGGACCACGGAGAAAAACATCGAATCGATGTTAATCGACCAGAATCCCGTCCCGACCTGAAGCTGTTTCAGATGGTGACCGATATACTCTTGTGGAGTAGAGATTTCTCCTGATGCAGACATGATGCCTCTTACCCTTTAGTAGTTAAGTACGGTTATCTACGGTTACGACCGATTAATTACGGCCGGAGCTACTATCTGCGTGATTAGCACAGATAAATAGGCCAATCCCAATGGAGCTAATGCAGCCTTGAACAGGCCCAGCGCGATAACCAGCAAAGTTATGGTAATCACAACTTTCAGCGCTTCCCCAATGACAAATGACCAGGCAACTCGTCCAGAGACCGTTGTTTGCGCCTGTTGGCGCCACGCATACAGCATAAACAGTGCATTCGGGAACCAGGCAGACACACCTCCCATAAGAGCGGAGGTTGACCACGACAGGCTTTTAAATCCAAATGCTGCACTGAGAAGGACAAACGTCAATAGCTGCAGTATTAACAGCTTTCTCGCTACTTTCCCGCCGTTCTTATCGTATAAGGAGTAAGACACAGACATGACGTTTATTCTCTCGTACCTAACTGGAGGTATGCTGAATGCCGTATAACACTGCCTAACCCCTAAAGAGTCAAGCAGCAAAAAACGTGCAAATTATACGGGCCACTCAAACGAATTCAATGGATAAGTAGCGAAAAGGTGAACAATTATTTAATTTGACCTTTTTAGAGCTATTTTCATAAGGAAACTATAGCCCTGAATAACTACTAATCGACTGTCGACTTATTCCGTCACTCAACAAATATGCGTGCGCGAGATCACACAACTGCTATTTTCGCGCCAATCTATTTGCAAGCCAGGGATAATCCTGATCTTTGACCTATCAATAATTGTGAATTAAAACAGCAAGTTAACTATATCTATTTTCGTTATAAAAGCGAAAATCAATTACCCCGTCGTTTTTTCACAAATAAACAACAAATAACAACAATTTGATTACATTTAAAATATCGGCCACTTAAATGAAATTCAATTTCAAACGTGATTATTTCACATTGGATTAAAGCTAAAAGGCCAATCCGCAGATATCAGCGTATAAAACTTAAGTAAAAAGCGATTAAATAAGCAAAGTAGTTAGCTTGCTTATTTTTACCTTAATTAAACATCCACTTTATGACCGATTTATTGATGCAAGACAAACTCAGTTCGCTGTTAAAATCACCAGATGCCTTTCGCCTTCTAATTCAGGCACCCGCAGCTTAATAATTTCTTGTAGTTTAACGCCATCGGGCAACGTGGCTAATTCGTCATCAGGGCTTAATCCCTTCAACGCATAGAAACGGCCCTGCCCTTTCACTGGCAAATGATGGCACCAGGAAAGCATGTCTTGCAGCGAAGCAAACGCGCGGCTGATTACGCCGTCAAACGCAGGTTCGGGGATAAACTCCTCTACCCTACTCTGCACCGGCTCGACGTTTTTAAGCCCCAGCTCGTGCTGTACCTGACGCAGGAAACGTACACGCTTGCCCAGGCTGTCCAGCAGCGTGAAATGCGCATCGGGGCGCACAATCGCCAGAGGAATGCCAGGCAGGCCTGGCCCCGTGCCTACGTCGATGAAACGACTGCCCTGCAAATGCGGGTTAACCACGATACTGTCGAGAATATGTCGAACCAGCATCTGCATCGGGTCACGCACCGACGTCAGGTTGTAAGTTTTATTCCATTTATGCAGCAACTCAACATAGCCAATTAGCTGTTGTTTTTGTTGATCGGGTAGCGCTATTCCTGCCGCAGCAAGCAGCGAGTCCAATTTCTTTTGCATGGGTTATCCTTGAGACAATCTGCTGCTGCCGGCTCTTTGAAGAAGAAAAATCCGGCAGCAAAGCTGATTAGGCACTGCGACGAAGCAGGCCCTGTTTTTTCAGCCAGACTAAAAGTATTGATATTGCAGCCGGAGTAATCCCCGAAATGCGAGTTGCCTGCCCGATCGACGTTGGACGGTGATCGTTAAGTTTTGCGATCACTTCATTCGACAGGCCGTTAACCTGACGATAATCCAGCGTTTCCGGCAGCAGCGTATTTTCATTGCGCTGCTGTTTTTCGATTTCTTCCTGCTGACGAGCGATATAACCCTCGTACTTCACCTGGATCTCAACCTGTTCTGCGGCCTGTGCATCACTCACCGCTGGCGCAAAGGCCTCAAGGCGGGTCAGCAGGTCGTAGGTCATTTCCGGGCGACGTAGCAGCTCTTCCGCGCTGGCTTCTTTTGACAGTGGCGCAGAAAGATTAGCGTTAATTTCTGTAACATGAGCGTGATTAGGGTTAACCCAGATCCCACGCAGACGTTGGCGCTCTTGTTCGATCATTTCCAGCTTCTCACTGAAACGTGCCCAGCGAGCATCGTCGACCAGACCCAGCTCGCGGCCTTTTTCGGTCAAACGCAGATCAGCGTTGTCTTCGCGCAGCATCAAACGGTATTCAGCACGAGAAGTAAACATGCGGTACGGTTCTTTGGTACCCAGCGTGCACAGATCGTCAACCAATACGCCCAGATAAGCCTGGTCACGACGTGGCGCCCAGCCTTCCTGTTCGGTAGCGCTGCGTGCAGCATTGAGTCCGGCAAGCAGGCCTTGAGCCGCAGCTTCTTCGTAACCCGTAGTGCCGTTAATCTGTCCCGCAAAGAACAGACCTTGAATAAATTTGCTTTCCAGCGTTGGTTTCAAATCGCGAGGATCAAAGAAATCGTATTCTATGGCGTAGCCAGGACGCACGATCACCGCGTTTTCCATGCCTTGCATCGAACGAACGATTTGCATCTGAACATCGAATGGCAGGCTGGTGGAGATACCGTTTGGATAAACTTCGTTGCTGGTCAGGCCTTCCGGTTCGAGGAAGATCTGATGCGCGTTACGATCGGCAAAGCGCATGACTTTGTCTTCGATCGACGGGCAGTAGCGTGGCCCGATCCCTTCGATGATCCCGGCATACATTGGGCTGCGATCCAGGTTATTACGGATCACATCATGCGTTTTTTCATTGGTATGCGTGATATAGCAAGGGATCTGACGCGGATGCTGGGCAGCATTTCCCATAAATGAGAATACTGGAGCAACGTCGTCGCCATGCTGGGTATCCAACACGCTAAAATCGATAGTACGAGCATCGATTCGCGGTGGAGTCCCGGTCTTCAGGCGATTAACGCGCAGAGGCAGTTCGCGCAGACGTTGCGAAAGTGAAATGGCAGGAGGATCTCCCGCACGGCCACCGCTGTAGTTTTCAAGACCGATGTGAATCTTGCCATCGAGGAAGGTTCCCACAGTCAAAACAACCGCTTTGGCACGGAATTTAAGGCCCATCTGAGTCACAGCGCCGACAACGCGATCGTTTTCGACGATCAAGTCTTCAACAGGCTGCTGGAAAATCATCAGATTTGGCTGGTTTTCCAACGCGGTACGCACAGCCTGGCGGTAAAGTACGCGGTCTGCCTGAGCTCGAGTGGCTCGTACAGCGGGTCCTTTGCTCGCGTTTAGTATCCTAAACTGGATACCGGCATGGTCGATCGCGGTTGCCATCAAACCACCGAGAGCGTCCACTTCTTTTACCAGATGTCCTTTCCCGATCCCGCCGATAGCAGGGTTACACGACATCTGTCCGAGAGTGTCGATATTGTGGGTTAACAACAGGGTTTGACGTCCCATTCTGGCTGAAGCCATGGCCGCTTCAGTGCCTGCATGGCCACCACCGATGATGATGACGTCAAATTGATCCGGATAAAACATGGTACTGCACCTCGAAGTTCAACGAACGATCGTATTGCGTTGGGAAAACGGATTCTACGCGAGTTTGGAGCTTCCACAAGCCCCAGGGGATCGTCACTAATTAAAAGAAGATCTTTTTATTTAAAGATCTCTTACTACTAACTCTTATTAGGATCGCGATCCTCTGTGTATAAGTCATTATTGTCTATTTAGATCAATATGCTATAGAGGATCGAATGCTGTGAATGATCGGTGATCCTATTGCGTATAAGCTGGGATCTAAATGGCGAGTTATGCACAGCACCAAAAGCGAGCAAGGGTTGTTAGAGGGATAACTACCGGTTTTACACCGCTTTAGAGCATAGTTATCCACATCTGATCGGGTAAAATTTACACTTATCTGAGCAAATTAATCCAATTTAGTACCCAAACCTCGGCTGGATCTTCAGGAATTTCGTGTTGGGTCACGTCGATCTCAAGGCGATCGCCAATTCTTTGAGCACCTAAAGCTGTCAGTTTTTGATCCAAAGTGCGGATCGCGCCACAAAAAGTGTCGTATTCACTGCTGCCTAAACCGACTGCGCCAAAACGTACATTGGACAGATCCGGTTGCTGATCGTCGATTTGCTCAAGAAGAGGCTGAATATTGTCAGGAAGCTCTCCAGCACCGTGAGTAGAACAAACCACCAGCCAAATACCGCTGGTTGGGAGTTCATAAAGTTCAGGACCGTGGAAAAGCTCGGTGGAAAAACCGGCTTCTTTAAGCTTCTCTTCTACATGTTCAGCAACGTATTCCGCGCTGCCAAGCGTACTGCCACTGATCAGGGTGATGTCAGACATAAGGCTCTTACCCAAAAAAGAATGGCTATTGTACGCTGTGAATGAGCTGGGATCTACCTGTGGATAATAAGGTATTAAAATTTATTACTCAGGGCTGGATCGTGCGCATGATAGGGTTCTGTAAGGAGATTAGTGTTTCGGTGGACTGGATCTCGTCAATGGTCTGGATCTTGTTGATAAGTACCTGTTGCAGGGCATCAATCGATCGGCACATCACTTTGATAAAGATGCTGTAATGCCCGGTGGTGTAATAGGCTTCAACCACTTCTTCCAGGCTTTCCAGGCGTCTCAGAGCTGAAGGATAGTCTTTGGCACTCTTCAGAATGATGCCGATAAAGCAGCAAACGTCATAGCCAAGGCGTTTAGGGTCAACGTTGACGCGGGTGCCAGTGATGATCCCCGCCTGCTTCATTTTCTCGACTCTGACGTGAATTGTGCCTGGACTGACGTTAAAAGACTTGGCCAATTCGGCATAGGCGACGCGGGCGTTATCCATCAGCGCGTTGAGAATTCCACGATCCAGATCGTCAATTTGATAATTATCAGACATTCATTAGGCTCTCGTTAGTGACGTTTCCATCGTCTTTGTACACGGCTTTTCATTCCTGTATCGAAACGCCAGATATGATCGAAGATACGCATAATCGCTGGTTTACCATACTGTGACATGGCCAAAGCATGAAAGCGGTGTCGATGTTGCGCCTGTTGCTGCCTGACTCGTTTTTGAACCTCATCCGGTAAACGCTGGGCAATAAAGTCTGAGATTACCACCGCGTCGGCATCTTGCCATTCCGGCGTGGCGAGCTTGTCCAACGTTTCACTCAGGCAGGCAGAGAGATCGGTACCGCCTCTAAAATGCTGGCCCAGAAAGCGCATCGCCTGTTCTAGTCCGCTGGCGGAGGTCAACTCATAATGAATCACTTCGCTGGCAAATAACATAATGTAGCAACGTCGATTGTCTGCCAGCGCAATCCTTAGCAGTGCCAGGCAAAAGGCTTTCGAACACTGTTCGTTAAAACCTCCCATCGAACCTGAGGTATCCACGCAGACCACAAACGGCCCTCGCGGCTGTGGTTCCTGCTGTTGATAAATCACCGGTTTCATCACCACTTTTTCGCGCCAGATATCGCCTTGTAGCTGATAAGTCATCAGACGCTTTTCCAGCATGCGACGATAAAACTCTAACTCCAGTTCAGGAATACCCATCGTGGCAAGTTCTGTCGGCAGCAAACGCAGAATATCGTCACTCTGATGAATGCCGTTAACCTCTTCGGGCACCGTCGCCGGCTCTCTCACCATCAGTCGATGTGGTTCAAGACTGGCTTCTTCATGAGGATTAGCTTTTGCCGTTTGGCTACGACCCAGCTGCTCGGCCAGATGCTGCAATTCGGGTTGCTGTTGCAGGAAAGTGCCGTAGCGAATCAGAGACTGATAATCGCCCCGCTGACGGCTTCCTTTACTCATGTCCCACAGTCGCCCCGCGGCAGCATCATTTTCAGCTAATAAAGGAGAGAGTTCTCCGCTTAGCTCAAGCCGCTGCTCCAGCTCATTTTGCAACTGTTCCTGTTCATGCTCTAAAAGTTGATGATGAAGAGTCACGGTCTGGAAGGTGATATTTAGCCGCCAGCGCTGCATAAATAGACCGTGGAAACTGTCATTAATAGATGAAGAGCCCTGAGTCGACATATTTTCGCGTAACGATCGGGCTTCGGTAGCAAAAGGGGAATTGAGCTGCGTGAGCTGCTCGACCGTATATTCTAGCTCGTTAGTGAAGACGGAGAGGCTGCTCTGCTGACAGTGCTGATAAAGGTAGAACTCTTTCGCCAGCTCAGGCGGAACCGGCGTATCGTGGATTCGTTGCTGGAGCCTGAATCGCCACTCCGGCACATCTTTGGTCAGAGCGCGCCTGAGCCGTGGAAATTTTTCAAAAAAAGCCTGCAACTGCGGCGCAGCCAATAATGCGACTATCAATTCGTCGATTAGCTCGGCTTCTTTAATCGCCAGCATGACATCCAGCGTTTCGAGGCTAAACATACTTTAGCCTTTACCAAACAACTGCTGTTGTTGGATCAACTGCTCATTGACGCGGATCAGGCTGGCTTCGATTTTTGTCGTCCACTCTTTTGGCACAAAAATGCACGGATGATGCTGGTTAAACAGCTGGCGTTGTTGGGTCAGCGATTCCCCGATATTTGCCAGCGTGGTTTTCATCTCTTCAGGCACTGTAATATGTTCGCTGCCGGGCAAGGTCAAATAGCTTGGCTGACGGCTAATATCAAAAATGACCAGCTGGAGTTTATCGTCGACTTCAACATCAATAACCTGTGCAAATCCGATACCGTTAAGCTTGCCTTTAAGTTGTCCGCCTTTATTTAACCACTCAGCCATGTGTTCACGCTCCACCAGCACATGAGTCACCTGAATATCGTGCAGATGCAGCGGCTGCTGTAATAACAGTGTCAGGCTTGAGGAAGACAGTGAGTCTGGCAGATGATACTGCGGTTTGCGGCTAAACATTCCTGATTTTTTACTGACTTTTATGGCCGACCGCGTGCTCTGCTGTTGCTGATACTGATTCCACTGCTGGTTAAGTTGCTGAATTTTTAAGCTTAAGGTTTGCTGTTGGTAAGCCTGTTCTGTAATGCTCTGTTCTATCTGCGTTTGTAACAAATGATAAGAGCTCATGTCATGCCATAAGCAGTCTTTTAACAGTACCAAGTCGACGGGAGAGACAGATTGCCGGCCGCTGAAAAACGCGCAGGCCTGCAGTAATCGCAAGGCTTTCTTCCATCGACGATCGGAAATATAAGGCGCAGTTTCCAGTGCTGCAAGGCGCTGACGTAACTGGAAAATCAGCTCGAAGCCTTGATCTGTCAGATTGACTTTCTCAATCTCATGCTGCCATTGTTGGTACTCTTCATTGCTGATGCTTAAACCTTCGGCCACAGGGTGAGTGTTTTCAGCATGGCGACTGGTGAGCAAGGAGCGGAAGTTCTGTTTGTCCTGAACGCGGTCGAGCCAAAGGCGGACAAGCATGCGGTCATACAGCGCTTCCAGACCTCCGTCGGCTTCGGGCAGTTCATTAGAGGCGCTGATCAACAGGCGCATTGGGATCGTTGTTTCGCTATCGCCGTTGCGAAAACGCCGTTCATTAATAGCGGTCAGCAGCGTGTTAAGGATTGCCGGCCCGGCTTTCCAGATTTCATCGAGAAAAACGATTTCGGCCTCAGGTAAATAACCCTGAGTCAGTCGCTGGTAACGGCCTTGATCTTTTAATGCCTGAATAGAGAGTGGGCCAAAGACCTCTTCCGGTGTGGAGAAGCGGGTCATCAGATACTCAAAAGCGCGAGCATCGCGAAAAGCGTATTTCAGACGTCTGGCGATTAAACTTTTGGCGATACCCGGAGGACCCAGCAGAAATACGCTTTCTCCGCAAAGCGCGGCCAGCAGGCAGAGACGTATGGCTTCCTGTCGCTCATAAAGGCCGTTTTCCAGCGCATTAGCCAGTCGGGTGATTCGTTCTGCCAAAAGAGGTGATTGCGCCATAATATGTTTTAAACTGCCCCAAAGAGTGACTTACGTGATGGAATAGTGGACTGCAAGCAGATAATAAACCATGATTTTTACCGGCGATATAGCTTGTTGATTCTTAAAATTTTTCTATTAGGTAAAATGTGATCCGTTCGAGTGAATTGTTTGCTTGTCTTTGTATTAAAGGGTAGGCAATCTTATTTATTCGTGCATACTGTGCGCCTTTTGGTGGGTTTAAAGGAACTGCCAACCCACATAGCTTACGGATTTTAGGCAAAGAATTTTTTAGCCAAATACTCAAGTCAGCCAAATGACAAAGCATAAAAGAAACCAATTATGAGCACAGAACATAAACGGTCACTCCCAGCAATAACCCTGGCCGCCATCGGTGTGGTTTATGGTGACATCGGTACCAGCCCTCTTTATACACTGCGAGAGTGCTTTTCTAGTCACTACGGATTTAATGTCGAACCTAGTGTTGTCTATGGTTTCCTCTCTCTGATTTTCTGGTTATTGGTCATCGTGGTATCGGCCAAGTACCTGTCCTTTGTATTACGCGCAGATAACGCGGGCGAAGGTGGGATACTGACTCTGATGTCACTGGCGGGTAGAAATACCTCGGCCAAAGCGACGGCAATACTGGTGATACTCGGCCTGATAGGTGGCAGCTTCTTCTATGGCGAGGTGGTTATCACCCCTGCGATGTCGGTGCTTTCCGCGATGGAAGGTCTCGAAATTGCCGCGCCGAATCTTGATACCTATATCGTCCCGCTTTCCATTTTCGTGCTGACCCTGCTGTTCTTTATTCAAAAGCACGGCACCGGGCTGGTGGGTAAACTGTTTGCGCCGGTGATGCTGTTATGGTTTATCGTCTTGGCGGTATTGGGCCTGAATAGCATTATTCACAACCCTGACGTGCTGCGTGCTATCAATCCGGTGTGGGCTTTCGACTTCTTCCTTGAGCACAAAGGCTTTGCCTTCCTGGCACTTGGCGCGGTTGTGCTGTCGATTACCGGCGTTGAGGCGCTTTATGCGGATATGGGCCACTTTGGTAAGCTGCCTATTCGTGTGGCGTGGTTTAGTATCGTACTGCCTTCTCTGATCCTGAACTATTTTGGTCAGGGCGCGCTGTTGCTGAAAAATCCTGAAGCCATCAAAAACCCGTTCTTCCTGCTTGCTCCGGATTGGGCGCTGATACCGATGCTGGTACTGGCTACGCTTGCGACTATTATCGCTTCTCAGGCGGTTATCTCGGGCGTGTTCTCGTTAACTCGTCAGGCGGTTCGTCTGGGTTATTTGCCGCCGATGCGCATCATCCATACTTCCGAAATGGAAGCCGGTCAGATTTACGTTCCCGTGATCAACTGGTTGCTGTATTTCGCCGTGGTGATGGTTATTCTCGGCTTCCAGCATTCAAGCAACCTGGCCGCGGCGTATGGTATTGCCGTAACCGGAACAATGGTGCTGACGACGATTCTGTCCTGTACCGTGGCTTACAAAAACTGGCACTGGAAAGGATTTATCGTCGCCGTGCTGGCTGTGGTTCTGCTGTTTATTGACGTACCGCTGTTTGCCGCGAACGCCACTAAAATCCTCTCCGGCGGTTGGTTGCCACTGGTGCTGGCACTGATGATGTTTATCGTCATGACCACCTGGAAAAGCGAGCGTTTCCGCCTTATGCGCCGTATGCATGAGCACGGAAATTCCCTCGAGGCTATGATTGCTTCGCTGGAGAAATCGCCGCCGGTTCGCGTGCCGGGTACTGCGGTTTATATGTCTCGCGCTATCAACGTTATTCCGTTTGCGCTTTTGCACAACCTCAAGCACAACAAGGTGTTGCATGAACGTGTGGTCTTGCTGACTCTGCGAACCGAAGATGCGCCGTTTGTTCATAACGTTCGTCGCGTGACTATCGAGCAGATGTCGCCAACGTTCTGGCGCGTGGTGGCCAGTTACGGCTTTAAAGAGACGCCAAACGTGGAAGAAGTGTTCCATCGCTGCGGTCTTGAAGGCCTGTCATGCCGAATGATGGAAACCTCATTCTTTATGTCGCATGAGTCGCTTATCCTGACTAAACGCCCGTGGTATCTCTATTTCCGCGGCAAGCTGTTTATCGCCCTGAGCCGCAACGCCCTGCGCGCGCCTGACCAGTTTGAGATCCCGCCAAACCGCGTGATTGAGCTGGGTACACAGGTCGAGATATAAGCTAAGTTGTGATGATAATTTAAACGCCGTGGATTAACGTCCGCGGCGTTTTTGCATCTGGCTTCCACCCCTTTCTGATTATTTATCCGCCTCTACTCTCGCCATCGTCGGTATCCACGTTTTATTCCGCTTAAGTGTTTAACCTCTGTTTACAAGCCAGCGAAACGTTTCGACGGCGATCACAAATTCATCTTCTAATCGTTGCCAGCAGCAATCAATTTCTAGAATCTACCGGCAAGCGAAACGTTTCGCTGCTGGAGCTGATAATGAAGAAAGCCAAGTTGTTGAATGCCGAAGTGTCAAAAGTGGTCGCGAGTCTGGGGCATACCGACCGTCTGGTAATTGCCGATGCCGGGTTGCCTATACCGGCGATGACTCAGCGTATCGACCTCGCCCTGACTCACGGCGTGCCGAGTTTTTTACAGGTTTTTTCAGTGGTTACCGATGAGATGCAGGTTGAGCACGCTGTGCTTGCAGAAGAGATAAAGCAGCATAATCCCCAACTCCATGAAACGCTGATCGGTCAGTTGAAACAGCTTGAGCAACAGCAGGGAAATAACATCACGTTGGAATATGTCAGCCATCAGGCTTTCAAACAACAGACTCAAACTACGCGTGCCGTCATTCGCAGCGGGGAGTGTTCGGCTTACGCCAACATTATCCTGTGTGCTGGCGTGACGTTCTGAGGCCACTATGCAACCTTTACTGCAACTCTCAGGGATTGATAAAGCCTTTCCGGGCGTGAAAGCGCTATCGGGTGCCGCGCTGAGCGTGTATCCGGGAAAAGTGATGGCGCTGGTGGGTGAAAACGGCGCGGGCAAGTCAACCATGATGAAAGTGCTGACCGGAATCTATCAAAAAGATGCAGGCTCGGTACATTTTCTCGGTAAGGAAGCCAGTTTTAACGGTCCCAGGGATTCTCAGGCAGCCGGGATCGGCATTATCCATCAGGAGCTTAACCTGATCCCAGAATTAACCATCGCCGAGAACATCTTCCTTGGCCGTGAGTTTGTTAACGGTTTTGGGCGCATCCAGTGGAAAAAAATGTATGCCGAGGCAGACAAACTGCTGGCCCGGCTAAATCTACGCTATAGCAGTCATCGGCTGGTGGGAGATTTATCGATTGGCGATCAGCAGATGGTCGAGATTGCCAAGGTACTGAGCTTCCAGTCGCAGGTCATCATTATGGACGAGCCGACCGATGCGCTTACCGATACCGAAACTGCCTCATTATTCAGCGTGATCAATGAGCTAAAAGCCTCTGGCTGCGGCGTGGTGTATATCTCGCATCGTCTGAAAGAAATCTTTGAGATTTGCGATGACGTCACGGTGTTTCGCGACGGGCAGTTTATCGCCGAGCGGCCGGTCAGTGAGCTACAGGAAGATTCGCTGATTGAGATGATGGTTGGTCGTCGCCTCGAAGAGCAGTATCCGCGCATCAATCACGAAAAGGGAACACTGCGCCTGTCGGTAAACGCTGTCTCAGGTCCGGGAGTGAAAGACGTTAGTTTTAAACTTTATGGCGGCGAGATCCTCGGCGTTTCCGGATTGATGGGTGCAGGACGCACCGAACTGATGAAGATCCTTTATGGCGCACGCAGAAAAACCAGCGGATCAATCACTTTGGACGGCAAAGAGATTACTCCACGCACGCCACAGGATGGATTAGCCAACGGCATCGTTTATATCTCCGAAGATCGCAAACGCGATGGTCTGGTGTTGGGGATGTCGGTTAAGGAAAACATGTCATTGACCGCGCTGCGCTATTTCTCTCGTTTTGGTGGCGGGTTAAAGCACGGTGAAGAGCAACAAACGGTGGGGGATTTTATCCGCCTGTTCAATATTAAAACGCCGTCGATGATGCAGCCAATCGGCCTGCTCTCCGGCGGTAATCAGCAAAAGGTCGCGATTGCTCGCGGGCTGATGACTCGTCCGAAGGTGCTTATCCTCGATGAGCCAACGCGCGGTGTCGATGTCGGCGCGAAAAAAGAGATCTACCAGTTAATCAACCAATTCAAGCGCGAAGGTCTGAGCATCATTTTGGTTTCTTCAGAAATGCCGGAAGTGATTGGCATGAGCGATCGCATTCTGGTGATGCACGAAGGCCACTTAAGCGCTGAATTCCCTATAGAGCAGGCGACGCAAGAAGCGTTAATGGCTGCCGCTGTTGGCAAGCAATACGGCGTGAAGCAGGAGTAAGCAACGATGAGTTCTCAAATTTTACCGGCCAATAAAAAACGTGGGATCAGTAAAGAGTGGCTGTTAGAGCAGAAATCCCTGATTGCACTGCTGGTGCTGATTGCGGTGGTCTCTTCAATGAGCCCAAACTTCTTCACCGTCAATAACCTGTTTAACATTCTTCAGCAAACTTCGGTCAACGCCATTATGGCGGTTGGGATGACGCTGGTGATTCTGACCTCAGGCATTGATCTGTCCGTCGGTTCTCTGCTGGCGCTGACTGGTGCGGTGGCGGCATCGGTGGTGGGTCACGAGTCCAGCGCTTCTCTGGCGGTGATTGCTTCCCTGGCTTTGGGGGCAGCAGTTGGAGGTATTACCGGCGCGATTGTTGCCAAAGGTAAGGTGCAGGCGTTCATCGCCACTTTGGTAATGATGTTGTTACTGCGCGGCGTAACCATGGTTTACACCGATGGTAGCCCCATAAGTACCGGCTTTAATGACGTGGCAGACACCTTTGGCTGGTTTGGTATCGGTCGTCCTCTCGGCATTCCGACGCCGGTCTGGATTATGGCAGTGGTGTTTATCGCCGCCTGGTACATGCTGCATCACACCCGTCTGGGTCGTTATATCTATGCGCTGGGCGGCAATGAGGCCGCGACTCGTCTTTCCGGGATAAGCGTCGATAAAGTCAAAATCATCGTTTATTCGCTGTGTGGCTTGCTGGCTGCGCTGGCGGGGATCATTGAGGTTGCCCGTCTTTCCTCGGCCCAGCCAACCGCCGGTACAGGCTATGAGCTGGATGCTATCGCAGCAGTCGTGCTTGGCGGCACCAGTTTGTCAGGCGGTAAAGGGCGGATCGTCGGCACATTGATTGGCGCGCTTATCCTCGGCTTTCTGAATAACGGACTGAATTTGTTGGGCGTGTCTTCCTATTTCCAGATGATTGTTAAAGCAGTCGTTATCTTGCTGGCAGTCCTGGTCGATAACAAAAGCAATAAATAACCTCCCCTACAGGAATGATTAACATGACGATTTCTATCAAGAAAGTTGCACTATGGGTTTCGGCTGCGGCGTTAACGGCCTCTTTCAGCGCTAACGTACTGGCGAAAGACACCATTGCGCTGGTGGTCTCTACGCTGAATAACCCGTTTTTTGTTTCGATGAAAGAAGGCGCGCAGCAGGAAGCCGACAAGCTGGGCTATAACCTGGTGGTGCTGGATTCGCAAAATAACCCAGCCAAAGAGTTGGCGAACGTGCAGGACTTAACGGTTCGTGGCACGAAGCTTTTGCTTATCAACCCTACGGATTCTGACGCGGTAGGCAACGCGGTGGCAATGGCCAATCAGGCTAAAATCCCGGTGATAACGCTGGACCGTCAGGCTTCAAAAGGCCATGTCATCAGCCATGTGGCTTCCGATAACAAAGTCGGCGGTAAAATGGCCGGAGACTACATCGCCAAGAAACTGGGCGATAATGCCAAAGTGATTGAACTGGAAGGGATCGCGGGGACATCTGTAGCCCGTGAACGCGGTGCCGGTTTTAAAGAAGCCGTCGATGCTCATCATTTCAAGGTGCTGGCAAGCCAACCGGCTGATTTCGACCGCACCAAAGGTCTTAACGTGATGCAGAACCTGCTGACCGCGCATCCAGACGTGCAGGCCGTATTTGCCCAGAATGATGAAATGGCACTCGGAGCGCTGCGTGCCTTGCAGACTGAAGGTAAAACTGATGTGCTGGTGGTGGGCTTCGATGGGACTGAAGACGGTCTGAAAGCCGTTAAAAGTGGAAAGTTGGGTGCAACGGTTGCCCAGCGTCCCGATCAAATTGGTATCATTGGCGTGGAAACCGCAGATAAAGTGCTGAAAGGTCAGACTGTTCCGGCGATTAACCCGGTTGCACTGAATCTGGTTACCCAACCTTAATGGATACTGCGCCATCGATACGGTGGCGCGTCAAATGCAGGAATAAAGGCAATGGATAAAGGTAAGCTGGTGGTTTTGGGCAGCATTAACGCTGACCACGTCCTGAATGTCGGGCAATTTCCGCAACCTGGCGAAACGGTGATTGGCTCACAGTACAATGTTGCCTTTGGCGGCAAAGGGGCGAATCAGGCTGTTGCAGCAGGGAGAAGCGGTGCCGATATTTCATTTATTGCCTGTGTAGGAAGTGACGATATTGGCGAGCAGATCCGCAAACAGTTGGCTAACGACAAAATAAATACCGACGCCATTGAAGCGATCGACAATACCACGACGGGCGTAGCGCTTATTTTCGTTAATGCCGAAGGTGAAAACGTCATTGGTATTGATGCAGGTGCGAATAAGTCTCTGACGCCAGATTATCTGCAACGCTATCAACAAACGATTGTTGAGGCCTCTGCTTTATTAATGCAACTGGAGTCGCCGCTAGAATCGGTGATAGCCGCGGCGCGTATTGCTCATGAAAACGGAACTCAGGTTATTTTGAATCCGGCTCCAGCCTGTGAACTGCCCGACGAACTGCTGTCGCTGGTGGATATGGTAACTCCGAATGAAACGGAAGCCGAGAAGCTGACCGGCGTGAAAGTGTCTACCGTCGATGATGCTGCGAAGGCGGCAAAAATTTTACATGATAAAGGCATCGCCACGGTTATCATTACTCTGGGCAGCAAAGGGGTCTGGCTGAGTCAGCATGGCGAGGGTCGTAATGTTCCCGGTTTCAGGGTTAAAGCTATTGATACCACTGCTGCCGGTGATACTTTTAACGGCGCGTTAGTCACCGCATTGCTGGAAGGCAAGCCAATGGATCAGGCCGTGCGTTTTGCTCATGCTTCGGCGGCTATTGCCGTAACGCGCGCAGGTGCACAGCCATCCGTTCCATGGCGCAAAGAGATTGATGATTTCCTCGCGCGTCAGGAGTCTTAGTTGCCAACCATGAAAGATGTCGCTCGCCTGGCGGGCGTTTCTACCTCGACTGTCTCTCACGTGATTAACAATAATCGCTTTGTGAGCGAGACTATCCGCGAAAAAGTTAACGCCGCCGTCGGACAGCTTAATTATGCGCCTTCCGCATTGGCTCGCAGTCTCAAGCTCAATCAAACTCACACGATTGGTATGCTGATTACTTCCAGCAGTAACCCTTTTTATTCGGAAGTGGTGCAAGGTGTAGAACGTAGCTGCTATGAACGTGGCTATAGTCTGATCCTGTGTAATACCGACGGCGATGAAGAGCGGATGAATCGCAGCATTGAAACGCTGATGCAAAAGCGCGTCGACGGGCTGATCATGATGTTTACCGAAAATCACTGTCCTTCGCAGGAAACGCTGAGCCGTTATCCAATGGTGCCGGTAGTCATGATGGACTGGGCGCCTTTTGCCGGCGTGAATGACATTATCCAGGAGAATGCGTTTATCGGCGGCAAGATGGCAACGGACTATCTTATTGCTCAGGGATATCAGCGTATTGCCTGTATTACTGGTCCGCTAGATAAAACAACCTCTCAGCAGCGACTCGACGGTTATCGGCAATCTATAAAGGATGCGGGTCTTATTTCACGTGCCGATTTTGAAGTTACGGGTGATTTCGAATTTGCGGGCGGCTTAGCGGCAATGCAGCAACTTCTGGCGCTACCGCAGCCGCCGGATGCCGTATTTGCCGGAAATGACGCGATGGCGGTAGGCGTATACCAGGCAGTTTATCAGCACGGTTTGCGTATTCCGCAAGACGTCGCGGTAATGGGCTACGACGATATCCAGCTGGCACAATATATGACGCCGCCGTTAACAACTATCCATCAACCTAAAGATGCTCTGGGTGAGCTGGCAATAGATACGCTGCTGCATCGCCTGAAAGAGCCAGAGGCAGAAGCGCAGGTTCTGGTATTAACGCCGGAGTTGGTGATCCGCGGGTCTGTGGGTAAAAAAGACTGATCTCCTCTCCTCTATATAAAGATAAAGACCTATATCTACACATCCATATAGATAGAAGAGAAATAGGCTCCTATATATAGAAGAGAATATAGAAGAGAAATTTACACCGGGTCACGCAGTAAGATAACGCAGGCCTCTAATGCAGCATTAGCATCGCTCGCCAGAATGGCATCGACAATTCGCTGGTGGAATTCTAGCTTAATCACTTTATTGTCAGTGATTGCCCGGAAGTAACTTTGATAGACTGAACTGAACAAATTAGCGAACGAGGTCAGGAACGGATTTTTCCCGGCCTCATAGATAAGCTGATGGAATTGGGTATCAACGTTTATCCAGCGTTCGCGGTCAAAGTTTTCATGCAGCTCGTGCATTTCCAACATATATAGAGAGAGTTGCTGCTTTTGCTCAGCGGTTGCCTGCACCGCAGCCAGTGAACAGGCCTGTGGCTCCAGAGCCTTGCGCAGTAAAACGAAATGCGACATGACCTGATCAAAGTTTTCACGGGTCATCCACCAGGTCAGAAGTTCCTGGTCCAGAAAATTCCAGTTAGTTTGTGGCATAACTCGCGTACCAATCCTTGGACGGGGTAAAAGCATGCCTTTTGCCGTTAATGTTTTAACGGCTTCACGCACCGCGGTTCGACTTACGCCAAATATTTCCCCTAATTCAATCTCGCCCGGCAAGATACTTCCCTCTACATACTCCCCTGACAGCACGCGTTGGGCAATTTTCTCTGCCAATACGTAAGAAAGGTTGCGTTGAGCGGCTTGTTGTTGGGCATTGAGCGACATAAATTGCATCCTGTGCGAGTTAACTTCTCTTTATTCATTCCAGTTTACTCCACAAAAAGCGGAGTAAAGGGTGAGATTATGGCTAAAAGCGGTGTTTTATTGTGCGTTCGCGGCCTATTTGTAGAAAAAAGAGACGGTTAGAAAGTTTTTTTAAATAAAGGGTTGCGGCTCCTCAGAAACTCCCTATAATGCCGCTCCATCGACAGGGAACAACGCAGCAGCAACGCGGTGTGAACAAGTCGGAAAGATTTTAAAATGATGATGACCGAGAAAATAAACGGTTGACATCAAAAGAGGAAAGCGTAGAATACGCCACCTCGAGTTAGCAAGCGAAAGCGCGTAACTCACTGCTCTTTAACAATTTATCAGACAATCTGTGTGGGCACTCACAAGACGATATCAGCCACTTCGGTGGCAAAAAAAATATCAAGTCTTAGAGTGACCAAGCAGTAATTCATTATGAATGATGTGAAGTAACTTTGAGCATCGCTGAACTGGTTTCAGCAAATCGAACTTTTAATTGAAGAGTTTGATCATGGCTCAGATTGAACGCTGGCGGCAGGCCTAACACATGCAAGTCGAGCGGTAGCACGGGAGAGCTTGCTCTCTGGGTGACGAGCGGCGGACGGGTGAGTAATGTCTGGGAAACTGCCTGATGGAGGGGGATAACTACTGGAAACGGTAGCTAATACCGCATGATGTCGCAAGACCAAAGTGGGGGACCTTCGGGCCTCACGCCATCGGATGTGCCCAGATGGGATTAGCTAGTAGGTGGGGTAATGGCTCACCTAGGCGACGATCCCTAGCTGGTCTGAGAGGATGACCAGCCACACTGGAACTGAGACACGGTCCAGACTCCTACGGGAGGCAGCAGTGGGGAATATTGCACAATGGGCGCAAGCCTGATGCAGCCATGCCGCGTGTGTGAAGAAGGCCTTAGGGTTGTAAAGCACTTTCAGCGAGGAGGAAGGCGTTGTTGTTAATAGCAGCAACGATTGACGTTACTCGCAGAAGAAGCACCGGCTAACTCCGTGCCAGCAGCCGCGGTAATACGGAGGGTGCAAGCGTTAATCGGAATTACTGGGCGTAAAGCGCACGCAGGCGGTTTGTTAAGTCAGATGTGAAATCCCCGAGCTTAACTTGGGAACTGCATTTGAAACTGGCAAGCTAGAGTCTTGTAGAGGGGGGTAGAATTCCAGGTGTAGCGGTGAAATGCGTAGAGATCTGGAGGAATACCGGTGGCGAAGGCGGCCCCCTGGACAAAGACTGACGCTCAGGTGCGAAAGCGTGGGGAGCAAACAGGATTAGATACCCTGGTAGTCCACGCTGTAAACGATGTCGACTTGGAGGTTGTGCCCTTGAGGCGTGGCTTCCGGAGCTAACGCGTTAAGTCGACCGCCTGGGGAGTACGGCCGCAAGGTTAAAACTCAAATGAATTGACGGGGGCCCGCACAAGCGGTGGAGCATGTGGTTTAATTCGATGCAACGCGAAGAACCTTACCTACTCTTGACATCCAGAGAATTCGCTAGAGATAGCTTAGTGCCTTCGGGAACTCTGAGACAGGTGCTGCATGGCTGTCGTCAGCTCGTGTTGTGAAATGTTGGGTTAAGTCCCGCAACGAGCGCAACCCTTATCCTTTGTTGCCAGCACGTCATGGTGGGAACTCAAAGGAGACTGCCGGTGATAAACCGGAGGAAGGTGGGGATGACGTCAAGTCATCATGGCCCTTACGAGTAGGGCTACACACGTGCTACAATGGCGTATACAAAGAGAAGCGAACTCGCGAGAGCAAGCGGACCTCATAAAGTACGTCGTAGTCCGGATTGGAGTCTGCAACTCGACTCCATGAAGTCGGAATCGCTAGTAATCGTAGATCAGAATGCTACGGTGAATACGTTCCCGGGCCTTGTACACACCGCCCGTCACACCATGGGAGTGGGTTGCAAAAGAAGTAGGTAGCTTAACCTTCGGGAGGGCGCTTACCACTTTGTGATTCATGACTGGGGTGAAGTCGTAACAAGGTAACCGTAGGGGAACCTGCGGTTGGATCACCTCCTTACCTCAAGATACGCATTGTGCAGTGTCCACACAGATTGTCTGATAGATGTAACGAGCAAGCGCTACCTGTTGATGCAGTAGGGGAAACCTTACGCTGATGCGAAAGAAGCGCCGGGTTTAACCACCTGGTGCGGCATTTTCGTGTCCCCATCGTCTAGAGGCCTAGGACACTGCCCTTTCACGGCTGTAACAGGGGTTCGAATCCCCTTGGGGACGCCACGCCGATAATGTGTGAAAGACATTATCACTCTGTACCTTCGCGGGTCAGAAACTATCGTAAAGATGACTTTGTTGAGTCGTGTTTACGATATTGCTCTTTAACAATCTGGAACAAGCTGAAAAATTGAAACGACACAGCTGAACATAACTCTCCGTAGAAGTCTTGAGTTATGCGCACCTGTGTCAGAGTCTCTCAAATAATCACGGCTTCGAACGGCGTCACTCTTTACGAGTCTAAAAGACACCTTCGGGTTGTGAGGTTAAGCGACTAAGCGTACACGGTGGATGCCTAGGCAGTCAGAGGCGATGAAGGGCGTGCTAATCTGCGAAAAGCGTCGGTAAGGTGATATGAACCGTTATACCCGACGATACCCGAATGGGGAAACCCAATGTGATACGTCACATTATCGTTAGATGAATACATAGTCTAACGAGGCGAACCGGGGGAACTGAAACATCTAAGTACCCCGAGGAAAAGAAATCAACCGAGATTCCCCCAGTAGCGGCGAGCGAACGGGGAACAGCCCAGAACCTGCATCAGTTTGTGTGTTAGTGGAAGCGTCTGGAAGGTCGCACGGTACAGGGTGATAGTCCCGTACACAAAAATGCACAGATTGTGAGTTCGATGAGTAGGGCGGGACACGTGACATCCTGTCTGAATATGGGGGGACCATCCTCCAAGGCTAAATACTCCTGACTGACCGATAGTGAACCAGTACCGTGAGGGAAAGGCGAAAAGAACCCCGGCGAGGGGAGTGAAATAGAACCTGAAACCGTGTACGTACAAGCAGTGGGAGCCTACTTTGTTGGGTGACTGCGTACCTTTTGTATAATGGGTCAGCGACTTATATTTTGTAGCAAGGTTAACCGTATAGGGGAGCCGTAGGGAAACCGAGTCTTAACTGGGCGTCAAGTTGCAAGGTATAGACCCGAAACCCGGTGATCTAGCCATGGGCAGGTTGAAGGTTGGGTAACACTAACTGGAGGACCGAACCGACTAATGTTGAAAAATTAGCGGATGACTTGTGGCTGGGGGTGAAAGGCCAATCAAACCGGGAGATAGCTGGTTCTCCCCGAAAGCTATTTAGGTAGCGCCTCGTGAACTCATCTTCGGGGGTAGAGCACTGTTTCGACTAGGGGGCCATCCCGGCTTACCAACTCGATGCAAACTCCGAATACCGAAGAATGTTATCACGGGAGACACACGGCGGGTGCTAACGTCCGTCGTGAAGAGGGAAACAACCCAGACCGCCAGCTAAGGTCCCAAAGTCATGGTTAAGTGGGAAACGATGTGGGAAGGCACAGACAGCCAGGATGTTGGCTTAGAAGCAGCCATCATTTAAAGAAAGCGTAATAGCTCACTGGTCGAGTCGGCCTGCGCGGAAGATGTAACGGGGCTAAACCATGCACCGAAGCTGCGGCAGCGACGCTCAGGCGTTGTTGGGTAGGGGAGCGTTCTGTAAGCCGTTGAAGGTGGTCTGTGAGGGCTGCTGGAGGTATCAGAAGTGCGAATGCTGACATAAGTAACGATAATGCGGGTGAAAAACCCGCACGCCGGAAGACCAAGGGTTCCTGTCCAACGTTAATCGGGGCAGGGTGAGTCGACCCCTAAGGCGAGGCTGAAAAGCGTAGTCGATGGGAAACAGGTTAATATTCCTGTACTTGGTGTTACTGCGAAGGGGGGACGGAGAGGGCTAGGCTAGCCGGGCGACGGTTGTCCCGGTTTAAGCGTGTAGGGGGTGTGACCTGGTAAATCCGGTTGCATATTAACCCTGAGGCGTGATGACGAGTCACTACGGTGATGAAGTAGTTGATGCCGCACTTCCAGGAAAAGCCTCTAAGCATCAGGTAACATTAAATCGTACCCCAAACCGACACAGGTGGTCAGGTAGAGAATACTCAGGCGCTTGAGAGAACTCGGGTGAAGGAACTAGGCAAAATGGTGCCGTAACTTCGGGAGAAGGCACGCTGTCGCTAGGTGGAGGAACTTGCTTCCCGAGCCGAAGACAGTCGAAGATACCAGCT
This sequence comes from uncultured Gammaproteobacteria bacterium, assembly GCA_963747655.1. Taxonomy (GTDB): domain Bacteria; phylum Pseudomonadota; class Gammaproteobacteria; order Enterobacterales; family Enterobacteriaceae; genus Rouxiella. The sequence continues at coordinate 356,639 of CAVVFS010000005.1, forward strand.
GGCTGCAACTGTTTAATAAAAACACAGCACTGTGCAAACACGAAAGTGGACGTATACGGTGTGACGCCTGCCCGGTGCCGGAAGGTTAATTGATGGGGTTATCCGCAAGGAGAAGCTCTTGATCGAAGCCCCGGTAAACGGCGGCCGTAACTATAACGGTCCTAAGGTAGCGAAATTCCTTGTCGGGTAAGTTCCGACCTGCACGAATGGCGTAATGATGGCCAGGCTGTCTCCACCCGAGACTCAGTGAAATTGAACTCGCTGTGAAGATGCAGTGTACCCGCGGCAAGACGGAAAGACCCCGTGAACCTTTACTATAGCTTGACACTGAACATTGAGCCTTGATGTGTAGGATAGGTGGGAGGCTTTGAAGCGTGGACGCCAGTCTGCGTGGAGCCAACCTTGAAATACCACCCTTTAATGTTTGATGTTCTAACTCGGCCCCATAATCTGGGGTGAGGACAGTGTCTGGTGGGTAGTTTGACTGGGGCGGTCTCCTCCTAAAGAGTAACGGAGGAGCACGAAGGTTAGCTAATCACGGTCGGACATCGTGAGGTTAGTGCAATGGCATAAGCTAGCTTGACTGCGAGAGTGACGGCTCGAGCAGGTACGAAAGTAGGTCATAGTGATCCGGTGGTTCTGAATGGAAGGGCCATCGCTCAACGGATAAAAGGTACTCCGGGGATAACAGGCTGATACCGCCCAAGAGTTCATATCGACGGCGGTGTTTGGCACCTCGATGTCGGCTCATCACATCCTGGGGCTGAAGTAGGTCCCAAGGGTACGGCTGTTCGCCGTTTAAAGTGGTACGCGAGCTGGGTTTAGAACGTCGTGAGACAGTTCGGTCCCTATCTGCCGTGGGCGTTGGAAGATTGAGAGGGGCTGCTCCTAGTACGAGAGGACCGGAGTGGACGCATCACTGGTGTTCGGGTTGTCATGCCAATGGCATTGCCCGGTAGCTAAATGCGGAAAAGATAAGCGCTGAAAGCATCTAAGCGCGAAACTTGCCTCAAGATGAGTCTTCCCTGGGACTTCGAGTCCCCTGAAGGGACGTTTAAGACTAAGACGTTGATAGGCTGGGTGTGTAAGTGCAGCGATGCATTGAGCTAACCAGTACTAATGACCCGAGAGGCTTAACCTTACAACACCGAAGGTGTTTTAGAGAGACAGAAAGACGAAAGTTTTGATATTCAGCTTGTTCAAAGATTGGTTCTGATGGCGGCCCGCAGTGATGTGGAAAGCGGTTAGAATGAAACAGAATTTGCCTGGCGGCAGTAGCGCGGTGGTCCCACCTGACCCCATGCCGAACTCAGAAGTGAAACGCCGTAGCGCCGATGGTAGTGTGGGGTCTCCCCATGCGAGAGTAGGGAACTGCCAGGCATCAAATTAAGTACGAAACCTCAGCGAAAGCTGGGGTTTTTTGCTTTGTATCATTTAAGAAAAAAAGCGACAGGACGGGTCAAAAGCCGGTCAACATCGCACAAAAGAAGGCCCCTGTCTGACGACAGGGGCTTTTTTTATGGCTACTTTATGGCTATTTTGTAGATAAGGCATCTGGATAATCGGGATTTTAATGCTCAGCTGATGACCGATCACCCAGCCAGTTAATAATAAACTCACCTATTTGGGTAATATTGTTTAGATCCAGCTGTGGAACAGACCATTTCAAAGGCGTATCGGATGCAATTGCGATAACAAAATCGTCTACTATATCGTCGATCTCCCTGCCGCTGGCCTGCCGAAAGAGCGCAATTTTGTCGATTTTTTCATGTTTGAAACCCTCGACCAAAATTAGATCCAGCGTCGAATCATCAAATCTGCCCGCTAAATAATGCAGATCTACCTCTTCGGCCTGTGGAGTTTCGGTCATTAATGCCCATCGGCTACTGCTTGCTACCATAGTCTGATCGGCTCCAGCTTTCCTAAGCTCATAACTGTCCTTTCCTGGAGTATCGACATCCACGCAATGATGACTGTGCTTAATCAATCCGACGCGAATATTATGGGCTCGTAAATAAGGAATAAGCTGTTTTAACAGGGTAGTTTTCCCACTGCCGCTATGGGCTACAATACCCAGTAATGGCGTAGTCATGATGTCTTCCTTAAAGAAACTTGCCATTGGGCAACGTCTTCTGGCGTATTCAGATTGGCAAAATCTTCTGCATTATCAAATAATGCCTGACGCGCTGCGCACTGATTAAGGAAAAGCATCACCTTTCTCTCGCCTTGTTCAAGATATTTTCTAAGGCTCGGTATCAGACTTTTGTTCAGCAAACACAGTGCAGGATGCGCACGTTCACTGTCGATAGCGTAGACGGCCGGTGCCAGCTCTTTAGCTTGCCATAAGCACTGAACCAGATCGTCAGGAAAGCCCGGCACGTCACAGGGTACGCAGACTATCCAGTCCGTTTTACTGGCTACCAGCGCTGCGAGCATTCCAGATAAAGGCCCTGCAAAGTCGGGAATAAGGTCACCAATCACCGGATAATGTTCCGCATACCGTTGCTGGTTCTGATTACTGCTCACTAAAATGGTGCTAACCTGCGGCGCTAATCGCCTGGCAATATGCACGAAAAGAGGCTGGTCCTCGACCTGTACCAACCCTTTATCTTGCCCCATTCGTGATGAGCGGCCACCCGCCAGAATCACTCCCGTTATTGCATCCGCAATCATGTTATTCACCCTTAATTTATATGGCTTTATTCTAGTGTGATGCTTATAGCAGCAATGCGTTTATCAGCACTAAATTAAGTTGTTCTGGATCAGGTTAAGCCTTATTTCTCTTAGTGACTCTGTTCTGTATTAAATAACCCTGTTAGCGTAAAGGATATTTTATAACTTAGGGGTTTATTATGAATGAACAACGTATCAATGAACTGATTGAATTGCTGCATTCAGGCTGGAAAAAACAGCCCAATTTAAGCTTGTTACAATTTCTCAGTCAACGGGCTATGGCGTCTGGTTTTAAGGATAAACTCGAAGATCTAAGTGATGATGCATTGATTTATGAACTAAAAATGCGAGAAATCGCCAGTTCGGACGCAATTCCCGGTGTTAAAAAAGACCACGAAGAGGATTTTAAAACAGCGCTTTTACGTGCCCGAAACATTATTAACGATTGATGTAAACTTATGTGAACTTAATGCGTTCGCTTAAAAATTGATGATACTATTTCATACTCTCTATTTTGCTTTCTGGCCAATCTGAATGAAGTTATGAACAATTCTGCTTTTAATTTTCAGGCACTATCTCCAGACCTTATCCTTGATGCGCTGGAAAGTGTTGGCTTGATTGCTGAGTCAGGGTTAACCGCGCTCAATAGCTATGAAAACCGGGTTTATCAATTTCTTGATGAAAACCGCCAGCGTTACGTGGTTAAGTTTTATCGCCCAGAGCGCTGGAGCGCGGCACAAATAGAAGAGGAGCATCGTTTCTCCTTTGATCTTTCTACTGCTGAAATCCCGGCTGTTGCCCCTGTTTCTATTATGGGAAACACCCTGCATCATCATCAGGGATACATGTTTACCCTGTTTCCGAGCGTCGGTGGCAGGCAGTATGAAATAGATAATCTCGATCAACTCGAATGGGTGGGTCGTTTTCTTGGCAGGATCCATCAGGTTGGAAGTGAGAATCTATTTACTCATCGCCCTACCATGGACATATTAGAATATCTTACAGAACCACGAGCCGTATTGGCGAATAGCGAATTAATTCCCGCCAAACAACGCAGCGCATTTATTTCCACTCTGGATGACTTAATCGCCACTATTAAAGAATACTGGCACCATGATTGGCAACCGCGTCGTTTACACGGTGATTGTCATCCGGGAAATATTCTCTGGCGTGACGGTCCGATATTTGTCGATTTAGATGATGCTCGTAATGGCCCTGCGGTGCAGGATTTATGGATGCTATTGCATGGCGAACGTTCTGAACAACTCATTCAGTTAGATATTTTACTTGAGGCTTATGGTGAGTTTGCGGATTTTGACAGCCGTGAACTGGCGCTTATTGAGCCTCTGCGCGCTATGCGCATGGTCTATTATTTGGCCTGGGTAACACGCCGCTGGCAGGATCCTGCATTCCCTAATAGCTTCCCCTGGATGAAGGACGAAGACTTTTGGTTGGGACAGGCTGCGGCATTTAAAGAGCAAATCAACAAATTACGGGCACCTCCTTTACAGCTGATGCCAATGTATTGAGAAACGAAATTAGCTTTATATAATTATTTAAACGGAGATGGATGAGTTATGAAGAACCTTTTTTCAGCCAGAAAGATAATGTTGGCCCTGATTGGGATGGTGTTTGCGTTTAGCGCCACCGCTGCTCAATTTTCTGACGGTACTCAGTACACAACATCAGATAAGCCGCTGGCAAACGAACCGCAGGTTGTAGAGTTTTTCTCCTTCTACTGCCCACACTGCTACGAGTTTGAACGCGTCTGGCATGTTTCTGATAACGTGCGTAAAAACCTGCCGAAGGGTGTGAAATACGTGAAGTATCACGTTGATTTCCTGGGACCATTGGGTAAACAGCTGACTCAGGCCTGGGCTGTTGCCATGGCGCTGGGCGTTGAAGATAAAGTCAGCCCTCTGATGTTTGATGCGGTGCAGAAATCACAAACCGTGAAAACCGCAGCTGATATTCGTAACGTCTTTATTCAGGCTGGCGTGAGCGGTCAAGAATATGATGCTGCGCAAAATAGCTTCGTCGTTAAAGCTCTGTATGTTGAAGAAGAAAAAGCCGCTGCTGATTTCGGCATTCAAGGCGTACCTTCTGTTTACGTGAACGGCAAATATCTGGTCAAAAATGACGGGCTGGATACCAGCTCTATGGATGCCTACGTTAAACAATTCTCTGATGTGGTTAATTTCCTGACTACTCAGAAATAAGCACTCGGTTTGTTGTTTAAAGAGACGCCAGCGTTCAGTTGGCGTTTTTTTATCTTACGACACTGCCAATTTTCCTTTTATGCCTACTATTATTCCCGCCAAATTGCCTGCTTTTTAATCTCTTTGCTTTTCTTGTTTATAATTAATTTAAATTAAATTTTTATCATCGTTAATGAATAAAAGATGAAAAAAATCCTAAACAATGAGTACGTTCTCTATTTATATCCACAATGATGATTAAATTAACATTACAGTCCGATTGCGGTTAACACTCTTATAACTTGATGATTAAACATCGTATATCGATCTGTTCTGCTATATGCAACTCAAATCTATGATCCTGTCGTAAAACTATTCACAAACTTATCCACAGGAACGATCCTGCGGGAAAGCTCGCAGGATCAACATCAAATTCCCTTTCTGGGTTCGCCTTTACCCTCAGCTATGGCATGCTTAGGGGATGACATGCCACGAATAAAGATGAGTTATGGCCCAGATAGCTGAAAACCCCCTGATCCTGGTCGACGGATCGTCTTACCTTTACCGCGCTTACCACGCATTTCCACCCCTGACTAACGCAGCCGGGGAACCGACGGGCGCGATGTATGGCGTGCTGAACATGTTGCGCAGCCTGCTGCTGCAATATCAGCCGAGCCACGTCGCTGTGGTGTTTGATGCCAAAGGGAAAACATTCCGCGACGAACTGTTTACCGAATATAAGTCCCATCGTCCGCCGATGCCTGACGATCTGCGCGCGCAGGTTGAGCCACTGCATCAGATGGTTAAATCGATGGGATTACCTTTGCTGGTCGTGCCTGGCGTAGAGGCTGACGACGTGATCGGCACGCTGGCGCTCGAGGCAGAGAAAGCAGGGCATTCAGTATTAATCAGCACCGGTGACAAAGACATGGCGCAGCTGGTGACGCCTGCCGTCACGCTGATTAATACCATGAATAATTCGATTCTGGGCCCTGACGAAGTGGTCGGCAAATATGGCGTTCCGCCGGAACTGATCATCGATTTTCTGGCGCTGATGGGCGACTCTTCAGATAACATTCCGGGCGTACCTGGCGTGGGTGAAAAGACTGCTCAGGCCTTGCTACAGGGGATTGGTGGGCTAGATGCCCTGTATAGCGACATCGACAAGATTGCGACGCTGAGTTTCCGTGGTGCTAAAACCATGGGCGCAAAACTGGCTGACAACAAAGAAGTGGCGTACCTCTCCTATAAGCTGGCGACGATTAAAACCGACGTTGAGCTAGACATCACCTGCGCTGATTTGACCGTTAGCGAACCCGATGATGCCGACCTGAGAAATATGTTTGAGCGCTATGAGTTCAAACGCTGGTTGGCAGACGTAGATCAGGGAGGCTGGTTAAACGGCAAGAAAGGGGCTCCTGCGGCCAGTAAGAAAGGCGCTGTGTCTCAGGCTGAAACCAGTCCGCAAACTGCTGTAGAGCGCGCTCAGCTCTCACAGGACGGTTATACCACTATTCTTGATCAGGACACGTTCGATGAGTGGAAGGTTTTACTCGAAAAGGCTGAACTTTTTGCCTTTGATACCGAAACTGACGGGCTGGATACGCTGACCGCTAATCTGATCGGTTTATCCTTTGCTATCGAGCCGGGCGTCGCTGCTTACCTGCCTGTCGCACATGATTATCTCGACTCGCCAGCTCAGCTTGATCGCAACGAGGTCTTGAAACAGCTTAAACCGCTGCTGGAAGACCCAAAAAAGGCCAAGGTTGGGCAGAACCTCAAGTTTGATCGCGGCGTGCTGCTAAAGTATGACATCGACCTTAAAGGTATCGACTTTGACACCATGGTCGAATCTTACGTGCTCGACAGCGTTTCAGGGCGTCATGACATGGACAGCATGGCCGACAGACTGCTGGGCCACAAAACGGTGACCTTTGAAGAGATTGCCGGCAAAGGTAAAAATCAGCTGACCTTTAACCAGATAGCACTGGAACAGGCCGCGCCTTATGCTGCGGAAGATGCCGACGTTACCTTGCAACTGCATCAGGCGATGTGGCCGAAGATTGAGAAAGAGCCGGGCCTGAAAACGGTATTTACTGATATTGATATGCCGCTGGTTGCCGTGCTTTCGCACATTGAACGCACCGGCGTGTTAATCGATCAGAATATTTTGGCCGCGCATTCCAAAGAGCTGACCATTCGCCTGAAAGAGCTTGAAACCCAGGCTCACGAGCTGGCAGAAGAGCCGTTCAACCTGTCTTCAACCAAACAGTTGCAGGCTATTTTGTATGAAAAACAGCAGCTGCCGATCCTCAAGAAAACGCCGGGTGGTGCGCCTTCAACTAATGAAGAAGTTCTGGCCGAGCTGGCACTGGATTACCCGTTGCCAAAAGTTATTCTCGAGTATCGCGGTCTGGCCAAGCTCAAATCGACCTATACCGATAAACTTCCGCTGATGATAAGCCCGGTGGATGGCAGGGTGCATACTTCTTATCATCAGGCTGTAACGGCGACGGGGCGGCTGTCTTCTAGTGATCCTAACTTGCAGAATATCCCGGTGCGTAATGACGAAGGGCGTCGTATTCGCCAGGCGTTTATTGCTCCCAAGGATTACTGCATTGTTGCGGCCGACTACTCGCAAATCGAACTGCGCATCATGGCACATTTGTCGAAAGACGCCGGCTTGCTCAAAGCCTTCTCTGAAGGTCAGGACATTCACCGTGCTACGGCATCAGAGGTGTTTAGCACCGATCTGGATAAAGTCTCAGGCGAGCAGCGTCGCAGCGCCAAGGCGATTAACTTCGGGCTGATTTATGGCATGAGCGCCTTCGGGTTGTCTCGCCAGCTGAACATTCCGCGTAAAGAATCCCAGCGTTATATGGATTTGTATTTCGAGCGCTATCCGGGCGTGCTCGATTATATGGAGCGCACACGCCAACAGGCTTCTGAGCAGGGTTATGTTGAAACGCTCGACGGTCGCCGTCTCTATTTGCCGGATATCAAGTCCAGCAATGGCATGCGCCGTAAAGGGGCCGAGCGTGCCGCGATTAATGCGCCAATGCAGGGTACGGCTGCCGATATCATTAAACGGGCCATGCTCAAGGTCGCAGGCTGGTTAGAACAGGCTGATGCACCGCGTGCGCGCATTATTATGCAGGTACACGATGAATTGGTCTTTGAAGTGCATAAAGATGACGTCGAGAAGGCCACTGAAACGATTCGTCAACTGATGGAAGAAGCGATGACGCTAGACGTTCCGCTTAAGGTTGATGTCGGTGTAGGCGAAAATTGGGATCAAGCTCACTAAGTGACGATAAAACAAGCTAATTTTGTAATTAAAGAACATCATCAGGGCAAAAAAGGATGAGCCTGATCGCATATTCCTCAACTTTTGTGTAAGTAAACTACTAAAAATACTTTTTCATCTCAAAAAAATGAGGTAAAGTCTGAGTTGTAGGGTACAGAGGTAAGATGTTCTATCTTTCAGACCTTTTACTTCACGTAATCGGATTTGGCTGAATATTTTAGCCGCCCCAGGCATTTATGTCTGGGGCGTTTTTTATTGGATTTTTGGCAGGTTTGTGATCGTTTTTTGCACTGGTTTATGAAACCAAAAAGTTTATGAAACAAACAATCTTATTAAATAAAAAAGCTTATGAAACAAAAAGGGCAGCCTAAGCCACCCCGTTTCATCTAAATACGCTTATCGCGCCGAGCCTTTATCTCACTCGCCTGACAGCACATCCTCGAGCACTTCTGGCGGAATTTCGCTAAACCAGGTATTCAGTTTTGCCATCAGTTTGTCGACACCGATTTTCTTCAGGGAAGAGAAAGCTTCAACCTGAATATCACCCATAAAGGATTCGACTTCATTGCGAACCAGCGTGGTCTGCGCCTTACGAGCGCCAGAAGCAAGTTTGTCTGCTTTGGTCAGCAGCACCAGCACCGGCGTGCCAACGTCTACTGCCCACTGAATCATCTGCTGATCGAGGTCTTTAAGCGGATGACGGATATCCATCAGCACCACCAGACCTTTCAGGCAATTACGCATTTGCAGGTATTCACCCAACGCGCGCTGCCATTTGCGTTTCATTTCTTCCGGAACCTGCGCATAGCCATAACCTGGCAAGTCGACCAGACGAACGCCTTCTTCTACCTGGAACAGGTTAATTAACTGAGTACGGCCCGGCGTTTTACTGGTACGTGCCAGACTTTTCTGCCCGGTCAGAGTATTGAGCGCACTGGATTTTCCGGCGTTTGAACGACCAGCAAATGCGACTTCAATGCCCTCATCACTCGGTAGATGCCGGATATCAGGGGCACTGATGACGAAATGGGTCATATGATAGTTGTAAGTTTGGCTGGTCAAAACGTGTGTCTCCGTGGGGCTTCAGTAACTGGCTGGCGATTATAGCTGTAAGATAGGCGAGATGTGGGTCTGTTTTACATAACGCGTTCATTGCGGCGGTATATTGAGCCTTTCGCGCGTTAGGGTAAAGATTTATTACTCAATGAACGCAAGCAGCAAAATAAGAGTATTATTGGCGCATAAGCACAGTAGTGTACAAAAAATCTTCCATGAAGATAAAGAAAAAGGTGTCAAGGTTCACTTGCTGCCTTTTTTCTTTGTCCGCTTTCTGCTAGATTCCGCCGCAATTCTATACTAAATGAACACACCTAAGAGTACATGCTATGAACCAGCCAGCGAAAGCACCGCGTGCCAAAGCCGCGACGTCAAAAACGAAGAAAAAAAGTCGCGTTGAGCTTGATATCGAAGCGCGCGAACGTAAGCGTGATAACAAGCGTCGTGGCCACAAGCCAGGCTCACGCGCAAACCCTGATGCAGAGAAGAATCAGTCTGCGTCAGCTAAAAAAGCCGACCCGCGTATCGGCAGTAAAAAAGCCGTTCCTCTGATTGTCGAGACCGTTTTCAACAATGCTCCAAAAGTTGAGAAAGCGCCTAAGCCGAAGAAAGAAGCCAAGCCGGTTCTGACGCCAGAAGAAGAATTAACTCTTCTTGAAAACGATTCACGCCTGGATTCTTTGCTGGATTTGATTGATGAAGGCAAAACGCTGAGCGCTGAAGATCAAAGCTATGTCGATCAGACGCTGGATCGCATCGACGTGTTGATGGAACAGCTGGGCATTGAGCTGGGCGACGAAGATGATGAAGACGAAGAGCAGGGCGAAAACATGTATCGCCTGCTAAAAGGCGGCAACTGATTTTTGTCGCGCCGTGATCATTAAAAATTGCGGCTATAAAAAGGCAGTTGGCAAACGCTGACTGCCTTTGATTTTCCAACACTTCTGCCCCGATTTCCCTCTCTCGGTTCTCTCAAACCACAGTATTCAGCACTTAGCGATTTGTTTAAACTGCTCGCAGAAACCCGACTTTTTAACCTCCCTTTTAAGCTATTTTTCAGGTTTTATTGATGAATATCATTGTATTGGTCATAACCTCTTTCTTCGTATGTTTTATCGCTTGCCTGTTATGTAGACTCAAGCGCCTGTCGAGACAGAAGTTACGCCTGCGCCGAGCTAGCGTGGCTCAACCGCTCAGACAACCCCTTCCATTGCGACGTTCGGCCCGGCATCGCAAAAGCGACAGCCGGTGACAGCTCGTGTTGGCAGGCTTTTCACTTGCATCGGAGAGTCAGCATGTCGGCACAGGTTATCGAATGGGACACCGCACTAATTCAGAAATACAATTATTCTGGGCCACGCTATACCTCTTATCCCACCGCGCTTGAATTTAGCCCAAGATTTCAAAACGAAACGTTTGTTGAGGCGACCGCGCGTTACCCCGAACGCCCACTTTCCCTGTATGTGCATATCCCTTTCTGCCACAAACTTTGCTATTTCTGCGGCTGCAATAAACTGATCACTCGCCAGCCGCACAAAGCCGAAGAGTATCTGAGCATGCTGGAACAGGAGATAGCCCAACGCGCCCTGTTATTCAAAAACCGGCAGGTTAATCAGCTGCATTGGGGCGGCGGCACGCCAACTTATTTGAATAAAGAGCAAATCAGCCGTTTGGTCAGCTTTCTACGGGAACATTTTGATTTTGCTCCAGAAGTGGAAATGTCGATTGAGATAGATCCTCGCGAAATCGAGTTAGATGTACTGGATCATTTACACCATGAAGGATTTAACCGTCTCAGCATGGGTGTTCAAGATTTTGATAAACAGGTGCAGCGGCTGGTTAATCGGGAACAGGATGAAGAGTTTATTTTTGCGCTGGTGGAGCGGGCCAGGGATTTAGGGTTTAGCTCTACCAATATTGATCTGATTTACGGGCTGCCAAAACAAACGCCAGAAAGTTTTGCTCTGACGCTGCAACGCGTGGCGCAGCTTAATCCCGACAGGCTTAGCGTATTTAACTATGCCCACATGCCACAGCTTTTCCCCGCTCAGCGGAAAATCAAACAGGCAGACTTACCCAGCGCCGAAGAAAAACTCACTATATTGCAGGCCAGCATCGGCTCATTGACTGATGCTGGCTATCGGTTTATCGGCATGGACCATTTTGCCCGCCCTGAAGATGAGCTGGCAATCGCTCAGCAGAACGGCGAGTTGCATCGCAACTTTCAAGGTTATACCACGCAGGGAAAATGTGATTTGCTCGGGCTTGGCGTTTCGGCCATTAGCATGATCGGGGATACCTATGTGCAAAACGAAAAGGACCTGAAAACCTATTACGCCAAGGTAAAGAATCAGGGCCATGCACTGTGGCGGGGTTTAACGATGACCCGTGACGATTGTCTGCGCCGCGACGTAATCAAAGCGCTGATATGTCATTTTGAATTAGATTTTGCGGCAGTTGAACGCGATTATCACATTGTTTTCAGGCAATATTTTTCCGAAGACTTAATGCTGCTTGAGCCATTTATCCGCGATGGGCTGGTGGAAGTGTTGAGTCATCACATTAAAGTTACGCCGAAAGGTCGCTTACTGATCCGCAATATCTGCATGTGCTTTGATATTTATCTGCGACATCAGGTTCGACAGAGACAGTTTTCCCGCGTGATTTGAGCCAAAAAAACAGCCGCAATCGGCGGCTGTTATCAAATGTACTTTTTAAAATAGCTTACTGATGATCAATCGGTGAAGGCTTGATTGGCAGAGGCAGCTTGTAGATCTTGACCGGATACTGAACCGTAGAAGGTTTGCCGCCGGTGGTTGCCGGAGTACGGTTAATCTGACCGGAAGGCATGTAAAGCGCGCCATCGGCAACCCACATTGCATCAATCCAAACCAGACGCGGATCGGAAACTACGGTAGAAACCTTGCCTTCTGGTGTAATGCGTTTAATCGAGCGAGTGTTGATATCAGAAGCATAGATATTGCCTTCACTATCAATCGCCGTACCGCCAGTGCTCCAGGTGTTAATAAACTTTTTGGCGTGCTTGTTAATTTCGTCGGCTGACAATGAATCATCATTCAAATATCGAGTTTCGATGCGCGCCAAAGGACCAGGAATCGCCTGGTAATACAGCCATTTGCCGTCTGGAGAAACTTCCAGCTGGTCCAGACCTACTCGCTTCTCTTTGCCATTAGGCAGGATCAGCTTTTTACCGTCGGCATAGATTGGCGCATGGTCAATCGACAACGGTTGATTATCCAACACGCGGCGCTCTTTACCGGTATCAAGATTTAACACCACCAAACCTACCGCACCCGGATCGGTCATGTAAGCGAAATGCCCGTTGAAACGCACGTCATCAATATAGGTGGCAGGCTTCTGAATTGGCGGTTTAATCAGATAAGTTTTGACGACTTTGTTGGTCGCCAAATCAATTTCAACCAGCTTGGCTGCCCCGTCGACAGATTTCGCGCCAGTACCAATCCCGGTGTTACCCGAGTCCACGGCCCAGAGATTGCCATTTGGGCCAATACGTAATGCGTTTACATGCAGGAAATGATGTTCAGGATCAGAAGGTTTCCACTGGTTCCATTCGCTGTCTGGATAAGGTGTGATTTTGCCGTTGGCACCCACTTCACCCAGTTCCAGCCCCGGGCCTTCAGACTGTGTAAATGACGCGAAGATGCGTCCCTCTTTAGTGACCGTTACGCCATTCCATACGTGATCCGATGTCGCTACCTGCTGTAAACGAGCATCCTGTTGCGTAGGTAATTTTGGCGGCAAGGTATCTTTTGCCTGTGCTCCAGCCGCCAATAACAGACCAATCGTCAAACTTAACGTTTTTACCACGAGTTTCATGCCAGCTCCTTTCAAGATAAAACAGGGAGGTTGAGGGGAGTTCGCGTGTAGACAGGGGTGAAGCATCCATTGCCCAAGCCGCGTTCCTTTAATGCCACATAGTGTAAGGTGTGCGGCAAATTGGGGTGTCACCACCCCAAAGATAGTACTTAATTCAACAGGTTGCTTAAACTGGACAGCCTTTTGCGCGCAAGAGACTGTTGAAACGCTCTGGATCAGTAGTACCAGAAGCATTGTGCGCGCGGATTTCCTCTTCGCGCTGAGCATGTTTTTGCACTTTAGGCAGCAGGTGCTCCAGCTCTTCATAAGGGATAGCAATGACGCCATCCACATCAGCAACAATAAGATCGCCCGGGTTAACAAGCAGGCCTGCGCAGGAGATAGGAATGTTTACCTGGCCAGGGCCGTCTTTGCTTGGGCCACGCAGCGTATTGCCTTTGGCGTAGACGGCAATCCCGCCTTCAGCCCATTCGTTAAGGTCACGAATAGCGCCATCAATCACGAAACCGGCAATCTTTTTGGTTAATGCCGAGGTACGCATTAATCCGCCGATCAGCGCCTGAGTTACATCGCCAGAACCGTCAACCACAATCACGTCACCCGGCTGAGCCATCTCAATCGCTTTATGGATCATCAAGTTATCGCCTGGACGGACTTTAACTGTAATCGCCGGTCCGCACAGCACTACTTTGTTATCTGCGTGATAAGGCTGTAAGCCTAAAGCACCCACGCTGCGGCCCATGGTGTCGCCAATATTGGGAACAGGTAAACGGCTAAATGCTTCCACGGTGGCTGCATCCGGAACATTGTCACGTGGGCCAATAAAGTAGCCTGCTGGCCATTCGCTGCGAGATGTCATTCGTTACTCTCCTTTCTCGAGAATTTCAGGATTTATAAAGTGCGGAGTCATAACAATATTGCTGAATTGACGGAATGGATGGTCAAGAAATGAAGGCTCTGCGGCCATGTTATCCAAACCAGAAGCGGCGAGTTTTCCGTCAGTCAGGGCTTATTAAAAACTTATAGGTCATCAGCCACTCCGGTGCTATTTTTAGTCATATTGGCACTGTTAAAAGATAAATCATAACGCCAAAAATTTATTTATTAATTCCTATGAGGAATGGAATGGAACTGAAATACCTACGCTATTTCCTGGCTATTCAGGACACAGGACATCTGGGACGTGCCGCGATAACCCTTGGTATAACTCAACCTGCACTTACAAAATGTATTCAGCGACTGGAGAAAATCTATAACACCAGACTCATATTAAAAGTGGGTAGAGGGATCCGTTTGACCGAAGCGGGGTTGCTACTTTGTGAGCGCGGTCAAAAAATTGTGCAGGACATGGAAATCACTCAGCGCGATATGAGCGCACTGGCTGAAGGTACGGCCGGTTATATTCGCCTCGGCACGGCAGCTACGGCGGCAGAGTTTATGTTACCGGAGCTGGCAAAACGCTTATTAGAGATAGCGCCGAGCGTGCGTATTGATGTGAAAGTCGGGATGAATGATTTGCTGCAAAGTAATCTGCGTGAAAAGCAGCTGGATATTATTCTGGGTTTTTTACCGGAAAAAAGCAGCGAGTTTATTTCAAGACCTTTGCTTGACGATCCTGTTGTAGTGGTCGCGAGTAAGCACCATCCCTTAGCCGGTATCCACCCGACCTCCGAGCAGCTTGATCAATTCAATTGGTTGCTGCCATCAAGAACGGTTGCTACCCGGCAATGGCTGGAGCAGCGTTTACAGACAGGCGGTTATCCTCCTCCTCGTATTCAAATCGAGGCTAACTCAATATCGACACTGCATTCGGTAATTGTAGAAACCAATCTGCTGGGCTTTATTTCTCGGCGTGCTCTTCAAGAGATTCAGCATGCTGTCCCGCTGGTTGAGATCCCGATGCCGTTATTAGTTATGCCGCGCACCTTTGGTTTACAGTTCCATTCATGGAGTGAGTTATCGCCCGTTGCACGCCAGTTTGTGCAGATTGCCGAGAAGATTTGGAATTACCATTAACCTATTTTCAACCCCGTAATATAAAGGGTATTTGTTGATTAATTAGCCTGTAGAGTGTGCGATAGTTATAAAATAAACAGCCATTCGGTCGAAAATAATCAATAAAGCACTTTTCTCTGCCTATACTTTTTTATATCTCGAGCCTGACCCTACTAAAAAATGCCTTTATGTTCTCTGGGTTTTACCCCAGAGAATAGGCTAACTATTTTGCGATTTTTGTTGGAAATAGGTTTCGCAAAGGAGTAATTACGCAACGTGACAAATAACCAATACAGTGATCAACTATAACTAAGCGACACTTTTTTTCATAAAATTAACGTGATACAAATGTTTTGAAAATGTTACCAATTAGTGAGTAATGGTTTTAAGTGATGTATTTTTATCCTGAATCGTTTCAGATTTTAGTTAATTATATTGTCCTCTGAAACATGAAGGGATTTATCCCATTAATATTCACCGCGGTGAAACAATTATGAATAAATCTTTAGATCTTGCTTATGTAGTTGCGCGTATTCTGGCAGTAGGTTTGTTCTTTACGTCAGGCGCAGAAAAGATATTTCAATATTCGGAAAACGTCTCTCTGATGGCTCAGAATGGCGTGCCGGGCTTCTTTCTGCCGCTGGTTATTTTGCTCGAAGTGGGCGGCAGCATTGCCATCGCTTTCGGCTTCCTGACCCGTTTTACTTCAGTCTTCATGGCGGCGTTCTCTATTATCGCCGGCTTTCTTTTTTATCAGGGCTTTACCATGCCGCATCTGATTGTGTGGTTAAAAAATGCCTCATGTGCCGCAGGATTTATTCTGTTGGTCATCAATGGCCCGGGCCGTTGGAGTATTGATCACCTGATTAGCCTGAAGCTGGGCAATAAGAAAGTCGGAAACCTGCAGAAGAGAGCGGTCTGAGGTACGGAATTAAATCTGTAACTGCGGTTCCACAATCCTCGTGTCCGCATCATGTGTTAAATAAAGTGAGATTTCTTATGAAGAAAGTATGTTGTGCATTATTGGTTTCTGGCCTGTTGGCAGGTTTCGCAGCACAGGCTGCTAGCGACGGTATTACTCGCGTTCCTGTGATTACCCACGATCAAGCCAATGAATTAGTGCAAAAAGCAGAAGAAACCATTAAGTCGCACCACATCGGCGGCGCAGTGGCGGTTGTTGATGCTGCGGGTCAATTAATTACTTTTGATCGCCTGGACGGTTCTACACCAGCAAATATTGCTCTGGCACCTGAGAAAGCAAAAACCTCAGCGTATTTCGGTCAACCTACCGAGGCCTATCAGGATAAAGTGAATAAGGGTAACCTGCTTATTTTGGGCAACCCAAAAATCTTGCCTTTCGCCGGTGGTATTCCAATTAAATTAGATGGTCAGGTTGTTGGGGCAATCGGGGTAAGTACTCCTGATGGCAGCGTCGATGCCGAAGCCGCTAAAGCCGCTCTTACTGTTCTGAAATAATAAAAAATATAAATAATTAATATTGGGCCGACCCTTTCTTTATTTGGTCGGCCTCTATTTGGTGAGTAAAGTTATCTATCCATGGCTCAGCTTTAAACAAAGTGAATCATCAATCAATACGGGGATATAACTGTGAAAAAATTACTATCATTAGCGGCTTTATTTTCACTCGCTAGCCTGAGTGCGTTTTCTGCTACCGCCGTTCAGACACAAACTATTCTGACTTATAGCGATGCGCAAAATCTGCTGAATGTCGCGACACAAAAAGCCGAGAGTCTGCATGCTAACGTTTGTATTGCAATCGTCGATCAGGCAGGCCAATTATTGGCATTCAAACGCATGGATAACGCGCCGGTAGGCTGTATAGATTCATCCACGCTGAAAGCCCGTGCGGGTGCGTTGTACCATACTCCAACCGACCAATACATGGGTCGCGCCAATGGAAAAGAGCCTGCGATTGCGACACTTCCTGGCATGGTTCCATTGGGTGGCGGTAACCCGCTGCTTTATCACGGCACTGTTATTGGTGCGGTAGGTGTTAGCGGATCCGCTAATCCGAATGAAATTCTTATTGCCCAGACTGCGGCCGCAAGTTTCAAGTAAGCTTTTAACCTGAGATTTATAAATATTAAAAACTAAGCCCCAGGGATCTACTCGCCTGGGGTTTAGTTTCCCTGTTATTAAAAGCTATCGTCTATTTGAATAAACTATCTCTTTTAAGAACCCATATCTTTTAATGATGCTTATTATTACTGTTTGTTAATGCCCATGTCTTTTAATAAATAACGTCTAGGTTTCCAGAATCATTATTTATTCCAGTAATTAGTGGCCATTTTTCTCGGCTAACTTGCTTTTGCCCATTCCGATAGCCAATACCAGAACCGCACCAATAATTCCGGCAATAGTCGGTAGATGATTAACTGCGATTATTGAAAGATGAGCGACGGCGGGGTCGGTAACAAACATGCTACCGGCAATCCAGCCAATCAATGCGCCCCCTAACATAATCACCACCGGGAAACGATTGATGATAGCCAGCACCAGTTTGCTACCGGCAATAATAATCGGGATGCTAATCACCACGCCAAGAGCGACCAGCAGATAATTACCTTTACCCGCGGCGGCAACGGCCAGCACGTTATCCAGAGACATCACTACGTCTGCCACGACAATAGTCATTGCCGTTTTCCACAGGCTGGAGGCACTTTTAATATCGCTCTCTTCGTCTTCATTGGCGACGAGCTTGATGCCAATCCATAGCAGCAATAATCCTCCAACCAGCTTCAGATAAGGCAAGTCCAGCAGTTTAACGGCAATGAGCAGCAAGACCACACGCGCCAGAATTGCGCCGACGGTGCCGATAATAATCGCCTTATTGCGCTGGTGGTGAGGCAATTTCCGGCAGGCCATCGCAATAACCACTGCGTTATCACCGCCCAACAGCAGGTCAATTACGATGATTTGTAGCAGGATGACGATGAAGTCCCATTGATCAAATAACCAAGTCATAAAACACTCTTTGCAGCGTAAAAGGAAAAATCTCAGTGAGCAGCGAAACGATAATCAAAATTAAGCTACTAAGCAGAGACGATTTAAAGGTGAGATACTGATTCTCTAAATAGTCGAGTTTTAGCATACTAACGACCAGATAGCTTAACGGTAACACTTCGACACATAAACTGATAATCAATATAATGGTCTGGGCTCCGTTAAAACGGATATAAGCACAAAGCCGTGTAGTTTACGCATGGATGGATGAAGTGCAGGTTTTGAATGGCAAATGGAGTTTCTGATTTGTGAGCAAGGGCAAACAATTCGATTCGGGTGTCACAGTTAAGGGTTAAACGCTGTCGCGAAGACAAAATTGAAGGGTAATATAGGGGCAGTTGACGTTAAAAAATTCGGCCAGCAGAGACTTTTTATATGTTCTGTCTGACCGAGGTGGTATTTCCCTGGTGTTAGCGAAATCGGCTACCTGATTGAGTAATCAAGAATTTTGCCGTTCGCCAAACGAGGTCCATTATATGTTGAAATTCCTGATTTGTAAGTTGTACTTAAGTATGATGCGTACCTGTACTTAAGTTCAGGTTTTCATGCCAACAAGGAAAGTCAGACCGCAACGGAGCCTGTATGTTATCTGCCTTTAATGAAAATCAGACCATCACGGAAACGCTCCGGGATCACATCGACAGGAAACTCTCCTCACTCGGTAACGTTGAATACGCCTACACCGTGGTCAGTAAGAAAAACCCTTCAGATGTGCTCATTATCTCCAGCTATCCTGATGAATGGGTCAATCTTTACCGTGCCAACAACTTTCAGCTCACCGATCCGGTAATACTGACCGCGTTTAAGCGGACATCTCCCTTTGCATGGGACGAAAATATTACCCTGATGTCTGATCTCAAATTCACCAAGATTTTCACGCTTTCCAAACAATACAACATCGTTAATGGCTTCACTTTTGTGCTGCACGATCACAAGAACAATCTGGCCTTATTGTCGATCATCATTGCCAATAACCAGCAAGAGGAACTGGAGGCGAGACTCAGCTCAGAGCATGGGGCGATGCAGATGCTGCTGATCGATATCCATGAGCAGATGTATCACCTTGCAGGCGCGAGTTCCTCAGGCAAGAAAAAACAGTATCCGCAAGCCAGCAAAGCCATTTTCACTCCACGAGAAAATGAAGTTCTTTATTGGGCCAGTATGGGAAAAACCTATGGGGAAATTGTGAGCATCGTGGGTATTTCTGTAAGCACGGTGAAGTTTCACATGGGCAATATTGTTGCCAAGCTGGGCGTCAGCAATGCCCGTCAGGCAATCCGACTGGGCGTTGAGCTGGAACTGATTACACCGGCAGCAACAGCGGCCAGGAAATAACCGGCGACAAGGGCTTGTTAAGGCTAGAGATAAGACTCGATGCCATCTGCGATTGATCCCACGCAGCTGTTGGCAAATACAGCAAATAAATCCGTTCCCGCTCAATCAGCAAAGCCTCTTTGAGCGTCTTTATTTGCCATCCCGAGCGTTTGATGAGAGTTAACATCGGTCGACTTACCACGGTGTGAATACCGTTGAGACTGTTTTTACGTGCCCAGTTAATCATGGCAACAAAAAGGGTCTGGCAGATGGGATAACGTTCGCCAAGCAGCTGTCGCGCACGTTGCTTATCAACAAAGAACCGGCTCGACTCAACGCCACCGTAGGGGAGAGAAACAGTGTTAAAGCTTTCATTGAAGGTATGCGTGATCATATTGGGCTGGTCAAGACGCGTAAAACGCACGCTGCAAACCAGTTGCCCCTGGCATAGGCCGAGAATGTAACGGGTGCCGGGATTATCAAACTCATCAAATTCCATGTCGATATTGCAAACCACGTCCCAGCCGAGCCGGTCGTGAAAGGTTTTTTTTCTCAGCCGATAAAGCTCATTCGAGTAGGCCATTTTCAGCTCTTGATAGCTGACATCAAACAGTTCCAGCACTCCATCACGAGTGTCTTGCTGGTGAACTTCCCTGTCTTTTTGATTCATTATTTGCCTGGCCTTAGCTGAGTCCACTAGTGACTTTATGCATCAGTTAAAGACTATATTATAGGCAGGCTAAGAATTTCCTTCAGTGACACAAAGTTAAATTTATTTAAGTAATACGCAGATTTTTAATGGGTTATCGGCAAGTAGTAGGCAAAAAAATCCCGGCTTTCAGGGCCGGGACTCTATTTTTACAGCAAGCGGGTAAACTTATTCCATGCCTAATTCTTTCAACTTGCGGGTAAGGGTGTTGCGTCCCCAGCCCAGCAGTCTTGCGGCTTCCTGCTTATGGCCCTGAGTATGGCGCAGCGCGGTAGTCAGCAGCGTGCGTTCCATTTCAGGCTGTGCTTCTGACAGCAGGTTTTGATGACCGGAGCGCAGCGCGCGATCGGCCCACTGAGCCAGCAACGTTGCCCAGCTGTCAGGCAGACTTTGACCACCACTTTCTGGCGTGCTGCTTTCAAACAGCTCGGAAGGCAAGTCCTGAATCAAAACTTCCTGTCCGGCCGCCATCACTGTTAACCAGCGACAGGTATTCTCAAGCTGGCGAACGTTGCCCTGCCAGGGTAAACGCGTCAGCGCTGTTTCAGTCTCCGGATGGAGATTTTTAGCTTCAACGCCCAGTTCTTTAGCAGCAACTTGCAGGAAATAGCGTGCCAGACGCGGAATATCTTCGCGACGTTCACGCAGAGGCGGCAGGTGCACGCGGATCACGTTAAGACGATGGAACAAGTCCTCACGGAATTTGCCTTCCTGCACGCGCAGCTCCAGATTCTGGTGGGTCGCCGCGATAATACGCACGTCCACTTTCACCGGTGCATAACCGCCCACGCGATAAAACTGACCATCGGCCAATACGCGCAGCAAACGAGTCTGAACGTCCATCGGCATATCACCGATTTCATCCAGGAACAGCGTGCCGTTATCGGCCTGCTCAAAACGTCCCTGACGGATCTGATTAGCGCCTGTAAAGGCCCCTTTCTCATGACCGAACAGTTCTGATTCAATCAGGTCTTTAGGAATCGCCGCCATGTTCAATGCAATAAACGGTGCCTTGGCGCGCGGGCTGTGGCGATGCAATGCGTGAGCAACCAACTCTTTACCGGTACCTGATTCGCCGTTAATCAACACACTTATCGAAGAGCGAGACAGACGACCAATGATGCGAAACACGTCCTGCATCGCCGGTGCTTCGCCGATAATATCCGCTGTCGGGCCACTGGCCGGTTGGCTACGAGCCGGCTGTTGCTGCTCCTGATAGTGGCTGATAGCGCGCTCAACCAGGGCAACCGCTTCATCTATATCGAAAGGTTTCGGCAAATAATCAAACGCACCTTGCTGATAGGCGCTGACCGCCGCGTCCAAATCCGAGTGCGCGGTCATGATAATCACCGGCAACATCGGATGACGTTGTTTAATTTGTTTTAACAGCGCCAACCCGTCCATGCCGGGCATGCGAATATCTGATAACAAAACGTCAGGGGTTTGAGTCGCAATGGCTTCCAGCACTTCATTGCCGCTGTCGAACGTGGTGCAGTTTAAACCCGCCCCAGTGAGCGCGCGTTCAAGTACCCAGCGGATGGAGCTATCGTCATCGACGATCCAGACTATCCCTCGTTGCATAAGAACCTCACTGGCGAATAGGCAGGAAGACCGAGAATTCGGTGTGTCCTGGCCAACTGTTAAATTCAACTTTACCCGAATGCTGATCAATCAAACTGCGCGCGATGGACAGGCCCAGACCTGTTCCTCCCTCGCGGCCACTGACCATAGGGTAAAAAAGTGTATCCTGCAGATGTGCAGGCACGCCGGGGCCGTCATCCTGAATATCAATGCGAGCCACCAGGCGATAACGCACACCGTGCAAGGTAATCTGAAAAGCGGTACGCGTTCTTAACGTAATAGTGCCGCCTTCTTCTCCCAATGCCTGTAAGGCATTCCGGGTAATATTGAGCAGTATCTGCTCTATTTGATCCGGGTCATGGGCCAGTTCCGGCAAGCTTGGATCGTAATCGCGTATCAGCTGGACGTTGTCAGGCTTTTCCATCGAGACCAGTTGGCAAACCCGCTCGGCAACCTGATGGATGCTTTGCGTAATGTGCTGACTTGGGCGCTGTGGGCCTAACAGCCGGTCAACCAGATTACGTAATCTGTCGGCCTGCTCGATAATGACCTTGGTATATTCCAGCAGGGCAGGGTCGGGCAGCGCTTTAGACAGCAGCTGTGCCGCACCGCGTAAACCACCCAGCGGATTTTTAATTTCATGTGCCAACCCGCGGATCAGATCCCTTGCGGCAACCTGTTGCGCGTGCTGAAGTTGTTCCTGACTCAGGCGACGCTGGTTATCCATCGGCGCGAGTTCAATTAAAATAAAACCTTCCGGCAAAGACTGTGCCGTCAGCGACATAATATGCGCGCGACCATCCACCACCAGGGTGACTTCGCTGTCGGTAAATCCTTGCCCAGCCTCGATACTTTCACGCATTAGTTCAATGTTGAGCGAAAAGTAGCCCACCAGATCGGGTAACGGTGTCCCGAAAAGCTTTCGTGAACTCTGCGCGAGTAATTGCTGAGCCGCCGGATTGGCGTAATGCACGGCCAATTCGTCGTCCAACAGCAGAACGCTGTTGATAAGAGAATTGAGGATCTGCCCAGCATCGGGCAGCTTGCCAGTTGCCATACAGCAGTCTCCCGCACCTGATTGGTGCATTTAAACCGCTACCCGCCAAACAGTCGGGTCAGAGGTGTCACACAGGAAAGTAGCGTGGAGAAAAAAGCCCATCCGGAGATGGGCTAAATATTCCACGGCAACAAAATATCTCGATATTTTTGTTCTGCGCCGTCGTTGCCAGAAAAGCCCGGCAGCGCAGAGTAAAGCTCGGCTCAGGGAGTGAACCCATCCACTCCCTTTGCGCTACGACGTTTAATTAAACGCTGTAGTACAGTTCGAACTCTACTGGGTGTGGAGTCATGCGAATACGGTCGTTCTCTTCAACACGCAGAGCGATGTAAGCATCGATCGCGTCATTGGTGAACACGCCGCCACGAGTCAGGAACTCGCGGTCTGCATCCAGCTCGTTCAGAGCTTCTTCCAGAGAACCTGCAACTTGTGGGATCTCTGCCGCTTCTTCTGGTGGCAGGTGATACAAGTCTTTGTCCATCGCATCGCCAGGATGGATTTTGTTGATGATGCCGTCCAGGCCAGCCATCAGCAGTGCAGCAAACGCCAGGTATGGGTTAGCCGCTGGATCAGGGAAACGAGCTTCGATACGCATAGCTTTAGGGCTAGATACGTGTGGAATACGGATAGAAGCAGAACGGTTACGCGCAGAGTAAGCCAGCATAACTGGAGCTTCGTAGCCTGGGACCAGACGCTTGTAGGAGTTGGTAGTCGGGTTAGCATACGCGTTGATTGCTTTAGCGTGCTTGATGATACCACCAATGTAGTACAGCGCAGTTTCAGACAGGCCGCCGTATTTGTCGCCAGAGAACAGGTTGTTACCGTCTTTGGACAGGGACATGTGGCAGTGCATGCCTGAACCGTTATCGCCAAACATAGGTTTTGGCATAAAGGTCGCAGTTTTACCAAATGCGTGAGCCACGTTGTGAACCACGTATTTGTAGATTTGGATTTCGTCAGCTTTTTTGGTCAGGGTGTTGAAGCGAGTTGCCACTTCGTTCTGGCCAGCGGTAGCCACTTCGTGGTGGTGAGCTTCAACAACCAGACCCATTTCTTCCATGGTCAGACACATGGTAGAACGCAGGTCCTGAGCTGAGTCGACAGGAGGAACTGGGAAGTAACCGCCTTTAACTGCTGGACGGTGGCCTTTGTTGCCGCCTTCGTATTTAGTGCTGGAGTTCCACGCGCCTTCGATATCGTCGATAGCAACGTGAGAACCAGAGATGCTGCTGCCGAAGCGAACGTCATCAAACAGGAAGAATTCTGGCTCAGGTCCGAACAGAACGGTGTCCGCGATGCCTGAAGATTTCAGGAAGTCTTCAGCACGTTTTGCAGTTGAACGCGGGTCACGGTCATAACCTTGCAGCGTGTTTGGTTCAACGATGTCGCAACGGATGATCAAGGTTGACTCTTCAAAGAACGGGTCAAGAACCGCAGTGCTTGGATCTGGCATCAGAACCATGTCTGAGTCGTTGATAGTTTTCCAGCCGCCGATGGAAGAACCATCGAACATTTTACCATCTTCGAAGAAGTCCGGGCTCACCTGGTGAGCTGGAATGGTAACGTGCTGTTCTTTACCCTTGGTGTCAGTGAAGCGAAGGTCGATGAATTTGACTTCATTTTCCTTGATAATCGCAAAAACGTGTTCAGCGGACATACTAGTTCTCCCGAATTTCTCATTATGTCTTCGTCGTGGAACGAAACGAATAAACAAACATTGTTGAAAATGGCGTGTGGCTTACACAGCTTTTCTAATTTCTATGATAAGTCTCTTTTCACCCTTGATAGCTGGTTGCGAAATCTGTGCCAACTTTGTCAAACAGGTGTGAATGCCATTCTGTGCGGGTTACATCAAGAGTTAGTATGCACCATAACGGGATTTGTGCACTATTTTGGTTCAATACAACAGCGATGGTGAACCAAAATGGTGCACCATTTTGGTTCAAAGAGAGTTTTGCACCGAGAAAGGGATCGTTAAGTAACCATACAGAACTTGTTTCGAAGAGAATCTTGTGAACTTGTTTAGAACCTAGCCTAATACGTGTACAATAGCGCGCTATTTCTATATTTCTAAATGCCTGAGGCAAAGCTGTGATCGAAAATTTGCGTAACATCGCCATTATTGCCCACGTTGACCATGGTAAAACTACCCTGGTTGATAAACTGCTGCAGCAATCCGGAACTTTCGGAGAGCGTGTAGAAGCCACCGAGCGCGTAATGGACTCCAACGATTTGGAGAAAGAGCGTGGGATTACCATCCTCGCAAAAAACACCGCCATTAATTGGAAAGACTATCGCATCAACATCGTTGATACCCCAGGACACGCCGACTTCGGCGGTGAGGTAGAGCGTGTGATGTCAATGGTTGACTCGGTGCTGCTGGTTGTGGATGCAATGGATGGCCCAATGCCGCAAACCCGTTTCGTGACCAAAAAAGCATTTGCTAATGGTCTGAAGCCGATCGTGGTAATCAACAAGGTCGACCGCCCTGGCGCGCGTCCTGACTGGGTTGTTGATCAGGTATTCGACCTGTTCGTAAACCTTGATGCTACCGATGAGCAGCTTGATTTCCCAATCATCTATGCATCTGCATTGATGGGTATCGCGGGCACCGACCATAACGATATGGCCGAAGACATGACCCCACTGTACCAGGCAATCGTTGACCACGTATCTGCTCCACAGGTTGAAGCTGAAGCTCCATTCCAGATGCAGATTTCTCAGCTGGACTACAACAACTATGTTGGCGTTATCGGCATCGGCCGCATCAAGCGCGGTACCGTTAAGCCTAACCAGCAGATCACTATCATCGATAGCGAAGGCAAAACTCGTAACGGTAAAGTCGGTAAAGTTCTGACCCACATGGGTCTTGAGCGTATCGAAGCGACCGTTGCCGAAGCTGGCGACATCATCGCTATCACCGGTCTGGGCGAGCTGAACATCTCCGACACCATCTGTGATCCACAGAACGTCGAAGCGCTGCCAGCCCTGAGCGTTGATGAACCAACCGTTACCATGTACTTCAACGTAAACACCTCTCCGTTCTGTGGTAAAGAAGGCAAGTTTGTGACTTCACGTCAAATCCTTGACCGTCTGAACAAAGAACTGGTGCACAACGTTGCGCTGCGTGTTGAAGAAACTGAAGACTCCGACGCATTCCGCGTTTCAGGCCGTGGTGAACTTCACCTGTCGGTTCTGATCGAAAACATGCGTCGTGAAGGTTTCGAACTGGCCGTTTCTCGTCCTAAAGTAATCAACCGTAAAATCGATGGCCGCATGCAAGAGCCGTTCGAAAACGTAACTTTGGATATCGAAGAGCAACACCAGGGTTCAGTCATGCAAGCCATGGGTGAGCGTAAAGGCGACGTTAAGGACATGATCCCTGACGGCAAAGGTCGTATTCGTCTCGATTACCTGATCCCGGCTCGTGGCCTGATCGGTTTCCGTACCGAATTCATGACCATGACTTCTGGTACTGGTCTGCTGTACTCCACTTTCAGCCACTACGACGACGTTCGTCCAGGCGAAATCGGCCAGCGTCAGAACGGCGTGCTGATCTCTAACGGCCAGGGTAAAGCGGTTGCGTTTGCTCTGTTCGGTCTGCAAGATCGCGGCAAGCTGTTCCTGGGTCACGGTGCAGAAGTGTATGAAGGCCAGATCATCGGTATTCACTCACGTTCTAACGACCTGACTGTTAACTGCCTGACCGGTAAGAAACTGACCAACATGCGTGCTTCAGGTACTGATGAAGCAACCACGCTGGTACCTGCTATCAAAATGTCTCTGGAACAAGCGATCGAGTTCCTGGATGATGACGAATTGGTAGAAGTTACTCCTCTGTCTGTGCGTATCCGTAAACGTCACCTGACCGAGAACGACCGTAAACGTGCTAGCCGTGGTCCTAAAGAAGGTTAATCTTCTTCCCGGTTAAACGTTTATCGTTAAGAGGGCACCTTTGGGTGCCCTTTTTTTTACCTATTATTTTATTAAACAAGCATCAAGCTTGTATTCGTGTCACTGTTCAGAGCCAAGATTTACCGCTAACCTCTATTGACCAACTCTCTGGTATTTATCCAGTCAGTTGCCAATAAAAGTGAGCTTCATTTTTGAAATCAGGAGCGTGCAATGCTGTATATATTTGATATGGGCAACGTATTAATTGATATCGATTTCAAACGTGTGCTGGGCGTATGGAGCAACCTGAGCGGGACTCCGCTGGCCCATTTAATGGAACGATTCACGATGGGTGACGCTTTTAAGCAGCACGAGCGTGGTGAAATCAGCGATGAACAGTTTGCACAGGCGCTTTGCAACGAGATGGGTATTGCGCTGAGCTTTGAACAATTCAGTGCCGGCTGGCAGTCAATCTTTGTTGGTCTGCGTCCTGATGCGATTGCGATAATGAAAAACCTTCGCGAACAGGGTCATCGCGTGGTGGTGCTGTCTAACACCAATAATTTGCATCTTGAACACTGGCCAACTCACTATCCTGAAATCGAGCAAAACGCCGATGCGTTATACTTGTCTCAGGAAATCGGCCTGCGTAAACCTGACTCGGCTATCTTCCAATACGTATTGGATAAAGAAGGGTTCAGCGCGCAAGAAGCGGTGTTTTTCGATGACGTTGCTGAAAACGTTAACGCAGCCAGCGCACTGGGCATCCAGGCTATTTTGGTCACCGATAACCAAACGCTGCCGAGTCATTTTACCGGAAACCAAATCACCTGAGTTTGAAAGGATGTAATAATGCCGAGGCTCCATCCGAGACTAAAGTGTGCTGCCCGTTTTAGTCATATGCTTTTAAAGCGCGCCGACAACGATGGATTAACCTTGTTGGCAGGGCATCTTGCCTATGTATCTTTGCTTTCACTGGTGCCGTTAATCGCCGTGGTGTTTTCGCTGTTTGCCCTTTTCCCGGTATTTTCAGACATAAGCAGCCAGCTGAAAGATTTTATCTTTGCCAATTTCCTGCCAGCGACCGGTAATATTATTCAGCACTATCTTGAACAGTTCGTTGCCAACTCGAGCAGGATGACGGCAGTCGGGACATGTGGATTGATAGTGACCTCACTGCTGCTGATTGCCTCGGTCGACAGCGTGCTGAACAAGATCTGGAACAGCCATAGCAAACGGCCAATTGTCTATTCTTTTGCCGTTTACTGGATGGTACTGACGCTTGGGCCGATCCTGCTGGTAGCTAGCGTCGCTATCAGTTCTTATCTTTTATCGCTTAACTGGCTGAGCCTTAACGGGATTCATTCTGTCGTTGACTGGCTGCTGCGCGCGCTGCCGCTGCTTATCTCGTGGATTGCCTTCTTCCTGCTGTATTCGATTGTCCCTAAAGTCAGCGTTCCTTATCACGATGCACTTATTGGTGCCTTGGTGGCCGGTGCGTTGTTCGAATTCGGCAAGAAAATCTTTGCCCTCTATGTTCAGCTATTTCCTTCTTATCAGCTGATTTATGGTGTACTGGCGGTGATCCCCATTTTATTTTTATGGGTTTACGTGAGCTGGTGTATCGTATTGCTAGGGGCAGAAATCACCATCACACTGGGTGAGTATCGCGCTAAAGAACAAGAAAAGGCCGTGGCACAAGAAGCTGCTGCGCAGGAGAAGTAAGCCCGTTATGATCGCATTAATTCAACGAGTGTTAGAAGCTAGCGTCACTATAGACGGCGAAGTCTGCGGGAAAATTGGCACCGGATTATTAGTTTTGCTGGGCGTCGAGCAGGGTGACGACGAGCAAAAGGCTAAAAAGCTGTGTGATAAAGTGGCGGCTTATCGCGTGTTTGGCGACAGTGACGACAAGATGAATTTGAATGTGACCCAGGCAGGAGGCAGTCTGCTGGTGGTTTCACAATTTACGTTGGTTGCCGATACCCAAAAAGGAACTCGCCCCGGTTTTTCCCGGGGTGCTGCGCCTGCGGAGGCAGACAGGCTTTATCAATATTTTTATGGACAGTGCCGGGAGAAAGGCATTCATACCGAAACCGGTCGTTTTGCCGCAGATATGAAGGTGGCTTTAGTCAATGATGGCCCAGTGACCTTCTGGTTGCAGGTTTAAAGCAACGGCGCACTGCCTGAGAGAGAAAGTATCTATGTATCACCTTAGAGTTCCCGTTACCGAAGCAGAATTAGCGGCTTACTATAAATTTCGTTGGGAAATGCTGCGAAAACCTCTGCGTCAACCTGAGGGTTCGGAGCGTGATGCTTATGATGCTATGGCCCATCATCAGATGGTGGTCGATGAGCATGGAAAAACGGTTGCCATAGGGCGTCTGTATATTAATGCCGACAACGAAGCCTCAATTCGCTTTCTGGCGGTAGATCCCAACGTGCAGGCTAAGGGGCTGGGAACGCTGGTGGCGATGACGCTTGAATCCGTTGCGCGTCAAGAAGGGGTTAAACGTGTGGTTTGTAGCGCACGTGAAGACGCCGTCGAGTTTTTTGCTACTCTGGGATTCATTAATCAGGGTGAGATAACCACGCCGCAGAGCACGCCGGTCCGCCACTTTTTAATGATTAAACCGATCGCCACGCTGGATGATATTTTGCATCGTCCCGACTGGTGCGGGCAGTTGCAGCAAGCCTGGTATGACCATATTCCGCTGAGTGAGAAGATGGGCGTAAGGATTAGCCAATATACTGGCCAGCGCTTTGTGACCACTATGCCGGAAAACGGTAATCAAAACCCTCACCATACGCTATTCGCAGGCAGCTTGTTTTCACTGGCAACGCTGACCGGCTGGGGCCTGATTTGGCTGCTGTTGCGTGAGCGTCATCTTGGCGGCACCATCGTGCTGGCCGATGCGCATATCCGCTACAGTTCGCCGGTCACCGGGCGTCCGAGAGCAATAGCCGATCTCAGCTCGATTAGCGGTGATTTGGATCGCCTGGCGAAAGGGCGTAAAGCGCGCGTGCAGCTTGATGTGCAGCTGATGGGTGAAGAGGGGGAAGGTGCGATATTTGAAGGGACTTATATTGTACTGCCAGCGTCCGATGACGTGCCTTTAGAGCCGGCAATAAACTAAAAAGCCCGGCTTTCACCGGGCAAGTTCTTTTTTACTTCTATTTTAATCTTTACTGAGCAAACTCTTTACTGCACAAACTCCCTATTGTGCAAACAAGTCATTGAGCATTGCTGGTCACGCCCTGAGTCATCTGCTGCTGGAGCTGTTTTCCTTCGTTGCCGGTCACGTGAAGAGTGCCACTCAGCGTGGGTTTAAAGTCAACGTTCGCCGGCATCTGCCCATGCAGATTTAACTGCAAGTTAACATTGCCTTGTAACGGGATCGTCGGCCAGCCCCAGTTTTGCAACTCGTTGGCAGGCACCGCGCGGCCATTCAGGCTCACAGTGAAATCTCGCTGCGGCTGCTGGCTGATGCTGGCAGTGGCTTCAAGTAATCCCTCTTTGGTGAACGCACTTAATTTACTGATATTCACTTTATCGGCACTGGCATCCAGCGCAAGAGAAGGCCGTAGAACATCATTTTTATTAAATGTCGCATCACCGGCGTTCAGATTCAGATTACCCGACCAAATCCCCCATTGATGATTCTGTGCCAGCTTAAGACTAGTACCAGAGCCATCAAGGCCGGTGAGCTGGAATGGGAAATCTGGCGAAATATCGATGATCAGATTGCGGCTGGCGGTGAACTTGCTAACCGACACGTCCGAAAGCCAGTCCGGGAGAGCCTCGATCCACAGCTGACGCCAGTTCTGCGGCAGCGTATATTCCAGCGAGGCAATGTTCAGGTTATCAAGATTCAGACTGTGGTTAGCGCGATCCCAATTACCCGAGGCGCTCAACAGCCCGCCTTCCCAGCGAGTCGTAAACTGACTGATAGCAACGCCCTGTGGCGTCAGGTCGAGATTAATATTCGGTTCATTGAAGTGCAGATTGCCGTCGATCAGGTCGGTCGCGTTCAACGAAAGCTGGCCCGCCTGACTTTGCCAATCCCCTTTTTCAAAAGTGACATTGCTCACCGACAGATTTAAATCGGTAAATGCCCAGTTATCACCCTGTAAACGGGCATCAGTCAGGTCAAAGCGTTTGATATCAACTTTCGGCAGTTTGATAAATTCCTGCCAGAAACTAGAGAGGGGCATTGCGCTTTGTACTCGCGCATGGCTCAGATGCACGTTGTCCAGAGTCCAGCTACCGTCACTGCTGCGGCTGGCCTGCCCGGTGAGTTGCCCGCGAGCCATGTCAGCACCAAAATTACTCAGCGAAAGTTGCTGATTATCGATTCTTCCCTCAATCAGCACATTGTCAGCCGGAATGTTATCCAGCGCCAGACTGTCTGCACTGAGCTGGAATTGTGCGTTATTGCCCAACACCGAGGTTTGCGTTGGCTGCCATGGCGTGATGGCGGCATTGACGTTTTTGCCATCAACTTTCCATTGTTCAATATTGCCGTTAAGCACAATATTATTCAGCTGCAAGGTATTCGCCTGCAAAGGCAAATTAAGCGGGTCGGGAGAGAGATTCAGCGTGCCGTTAACCAGCACCACGCGATCGAAAAATCGCGGCTCGATGATTTGATGCCAGCCTAAATCGAAATCAACTTCACCCGCATCGAGCACGTCAGGTTTATTTTTCTCGGCAAATTTCACGCCCGATAGCGTAACGCGCGAAGGATCTGACCAGGAACTGTCTATTTGCTCGACTGACAGGCGATATTCGCTGTTATTGGTCACCCAACGGCTAATAGAACCAGCTGCCCAACGTGTTTGTACTAAAACGTACAGTATGACTATCGCCAGAACCAACAACAGCACTATTGTCAGCAGCAATCTCGTGAGAAATTTCATCGTCTCCATCCATATCCGTTGGGTAAGTCGGAAAAACGTACAATTGTTTATGCCGCAATCAGCAATCTTTCTCAATAGGTTAGCATGTTACAGGCAAAAAAAACGGCGGAGGGAATAACCCTGCCGCCGTAGTCACACACGCGTAAAAATTGATTTTACGGCTCGCGAGGGAAGACCAGATTTAACACGATAGCCGTAATACCGCCTGCGGCAATGCCGGAAGAAAGCAACGTCTTCAGCCATTCTGGCGCAAATTGCAGGATAAGCGGCTGTTGCGATACGCCCATGCCCACGGCTAAAGACAGCGCCATTATCATGATTGCACGACGATTAAGGCGCTCGCGGGAAACGATACGCACGCCCGATGCCGCGATAGTACCGAACATCACAATAGTCGCGCCGCCGAGAACCGGCCCCGGAATATGCTGTACAAAACCTGCAACCGCCGGGAACAGACCCAGCACAATCAGCATCAATGCCACCACGAATCCAACATAACGACTGGCAACGCCAGTCAGCTGAATAACGCCATTATTCTGGCCAAAGCAGGAGTTCGGGAAAGTGTTAAACACGGCGGAAAGCATGGAGTTCAGGCCATTAGCCAGCACGCCACCTTTGATGCGCTTCATGTAAATTGGCCCACTGACTGGCTGCTCGGACACGTCGGAGGTCGCGGTAATATCACCGATAGTCTCAAGCGAGGTGACCATAAAGATAAGCATTAACGGGATAAGCAGGTTCCAGTCAAAGCCCAGCCCATAATACAGCGGGGTAGGAATAGTAATCAGATGCGTTGCTACGGTTGGAGTAGCCGCAGGCAGCATGCCCATTGCCCAGGCCACCACATAACCCACGGCCATGGCGATCACCAGAGAGGCCACGCGCAGGTAAGGATTACGCTGGCGGTTCAGCAGGATAATCACCACCAACACCACGGCAGCAAGGATCAGGTTCTTGGGTGCGCCAAAAGTATGGTCGCTCATGGCCGAGTAACCGCCACCGATGGAGGTCAAACCGACCTGAATCAGCGACAGGCCGATAATCATAACGACAATACCTGAAACCAGCGGCGTGATGATGCGACGAGCGAGATGCAACACGCGGGAAAGCAGAATTTCTGTGCACGAGGCGACCATCAAGGTGCCGAACAGTGCGGCCATCATGGTCGGAACACTGGCGCCGCCATTTTTTAGCGTCATGCCGCCCATAATCAACGGCGCAACAAAGTTGAAGCTGGTGCCCTGAATCGACAGCAGGCCTGACCCGATCGGCCCCCAGGTTTTAATTTGCAGGATAGAAGCCAGGCCGGAGGCGAACAGCGACATGCTAATAATGTGCTGAGTATCCTGAGCGGGCAGCCCGAGAGCCTGACAAATCAGCAACGCTGGTGTGATCACCGCGACAAACATGGCCAATAAATGCTGGCAGGCTGCAAACAGCGTTTGCGGCAAAGGCGGGCGGTCTTCTAATCGATAAATTAATTCACTGGTGCGCGGTGTTTCTGCCGCCTGATGCTGAGCTTCTGGCTCGGCTTGTTGTGTAGTCACGTTGGGCATTTCCCCGGTTAGCCGCAAAGCGGGCATTTTTCATGATATCGGAGACAAAAGCAATCGGTTGCCAGCAGCATTTTACAAGGATAATTGCAGATTAGTGGGCAGGAGGAGAGTCAGGGTTATCACGGCATCAAGGCTGCCGCGTTCGGGGGAAATTAGGCGTTGGTATATCTGGCGCGTTCAGGAAGCCAGCGCTCGATCAGGGCTTTGGCATGTTCCGGATATTGCTGCTGAATGTGGCGGGCAATGCGCTGCACCTCAGGGATCATCGCCTGATCACGCATTAGGTCGGCAACCTTGAATTCCGCGCTGCCTGTTTGACGCGTGCCCAACAGCTCGCCCGGGCCACGGATCTCTAAATCTTGCTGAGCAATTACAAAACCGTCGTTGCTGTCGCGCAAAACCTGAAGGCGCTTTTGCGCAGTTTTACTCAGCGGAGTTTTATAAAGCAGTACGCAGTGAGAGGCGATAGCGCCACGGCCTACGCGCCCGCGTAACTGATGCAGCTGCGCGAGTCCGAGTCTTTCAGGGTTTTCAATAATCATCAGGCTGGCATTAGGCACGTCAACGCCAACCTCAATAACCGTGGTAGCGACCAGCAGTTGAATCTCACCCTGCTTAAACACCTGCATGACTGCCTGTTTTTCCTGTGCTTTCATACGGCCATGCACCAGACCTATTTTTAGCTCCGGCAGGGCCACTTTCAGCCCTTCCCAGGTTGCTTCCGCAGCCTGAGCTTCGAGCATTTCTGATTCTTCAATCAGCGTACACACCCAATAAGCCTGACGATTTTCTTCCGCACAGGCACTTTTTACCCGTTGGATAATGTCGCTGCGACGGGTATCAGGAATCGCGACCGTGGTGACTGGCGTTCGGCCCGGAGGCAATTCATCAATAACCGAGGTATCGAGATCGGCATAAGCAGTCATCGCCAGAGTGCGCGGAATTGGGGTGGCAGTCATGATCAACTGGTGGGGGTGAAAACCCTGCTGCTTGCCCTTTTCCCACAGTGCCAGACGCTGATGTACGCCGAAACGGTGCTGCTCATCAATAATGACCAGAGCCAGCGCCGAGAATTGAATCTGTTCCTGGAAGATGGCGTGCGTGCCAACAACCATAGACACCTGCCCACTGGCAATCGCCTCTTGTTGTGCAATACGCGCTTTGCCTTTCTGTTTTCCGGCTAGCCAGCCAACCTGAATGCCAAGAGGTTCAAACCACTGACGGAAGTTATTGGCGTGCTGCTCTGCCAGAAGTTCTGTCGGTGCCATCAGGCCTACTTGCTTACCCTGAGCAATGGCGCAAAGTGCTGCAAGCGCGGCAACCAGCGTTTTCCCCGAGCCTACGTCACCTTGCACCAAACGCATCATTGGATAACCTAAAGCAAGATCGTGCTCGATTTCACTAACTACACGATTCTGGGCATTAGTCGGGCTAAAGGGCAACGAGGCTAAAAAGGCGTCCATCAGCTGATGGTTTTTCACTAAGGGCAGCGCTTTATAGCTTTGCGTACCGGCGCGAACTGCCAACATGCTGAGGTTGTGCGCCAACAGCTCTTCCATAATCAGGCGTCGCTGAGCAGGGTGCTGGCCTTTTTCAAGATCGCTAAGCTGCATATCTGGCGGTGGACGATGCAGTAAATGCAACGCCTGCGACAGCGGCATCAGCGATCGGCTGAGCTCTAGCGGCAGAAGTTCGGCAATAGGTTGGGTATCAAGCAGCGATAACGCCTGATCGGTCAGCTTGCGCAGCGTAGCCTGGCGTATACCTTCGGTGGTCGGATAGACCGGCGTCAGCGATTCTTGCAACACCACTTCACTGTTTTCACCCTGAACGCGATATTCAGGATGAATAATTTCTGCGCCGATGGTTCCACGTTTAATTTCACCATAGGCAGTAACCCGACGACCAGGTGCCAGGCTATTTTTCATTGCTGCGTTAAAGTTGAAAAAACGCAGCGTCAGCAGCCCTGTGCCGTCGCTAATCTGACAGGTGAGCATGCGGCGGCGGCCAAAACTGATGTCCGTGCGCAGCACTTCACCTTCGACGGTGGCATAAATAGCGGGAAGCAGATCGTTGATAGCGTAAAGGCGGGTGCGGTCTTCATAACGCAAAGGCAAATGAAGCAGCAGGTCCTGAATAGTTTCGAGGCCGATTTTTGCGAGCTTTTCTGCCTGACTCGCACCAACGCCGGTTAAGGACGTAAGTGGAACGGCATCCAGCAGGCGGCCCTTCATCTGGCAACCGTCATTTGCATTGCGGCCCACCAAGCATCATCGGCGACAATAGCTCCGGTGTCGTCAATAAACGGGCGTGGCAGTTTTTTACGTTTGGCGACATTGGCCAATACCGGATAACCGCCTTCAAACAGCAGACGTTGCTGTTCTTTTTCTTTTAACAGGCTGTTTTCGCGCTGATACATCCCGGCATTTTCACGCTGACGCTGTGCTTCATACAAAATCAGCGCCGAGGCGACCGAGACATTGAGAGATTGCACCATGCCGACCATCGGAATAATGATATCGCTGTCGGCCAGAGCCAAAGCTTCGGGAGTAATGCCGGTTTTTTCCTGACCCAAAAGAATACAGGTTGGGCGGGTATAGTCGATGGCGCGAAAATCTACTGCCTTCTCAGACAAGTTGGTCGCCAGAATCTGCATGCCCATGGCCTTCATTTTGGCCACGGCTTCTTGAATTGTTTTATGCGTTTTGACCTGCACCCAGCTATTGGCGCCCGCAGCAAAAGAGCCTTGAGTTTTCATTCTGCTGGTGGGCCACACGGCGTGGACTTCGTTAACGCCCACGGCATCGGCGGTGCGGATAACCGCTGAAACGTTATGCGGCTTGTGTACCTGTTCCATACAAACGGTCAGATCAGGTTGGCGAGCTGCCAGCATTTCGCGAATGCGCGCATAACGTTCAGGAGTCATCAGTCTAGTTTCTGTTACGTGTGACTTTAATCACATCGGGCATGATACGAATCTTACGCATGATATTAGCCAGATGTACGCGGTCGCGGGTGCTCAGGCGAATAAACGCGCTGTATACACGGCCGTCTTTTTCTTCGCTGCTCAGGCTTTGAATATTTGACTGCGCGGCGTTAATTGCGGCGGTCAGGTTAGCCAATCCACCCTGATGGTTGAACATATCGACTTTAATTTCGGCGATAAATTCTTGCTCAGTTTCCTGGTCATCCCATTCAACGGCCATAAACTTCTCTGGCTCTTTCTGATAGCCACGGATGTTTCGACACGACTCATGGTGCACCACCAGACCTTTACCCGGGCTGACGTGAGCAATAATCGGGTCACCAGGAATTGGACGGCAACACTTGGCGAAAGTGATCAGTACGCCATCTGCACCTTTAATTGGCAGATTGCGCGAACCCGAGGTCGCCATTGAAGACTGGTCACCCATCAAGTTTTTAGCAACCACCAGACTCATGGCATTACCCAGACCAATTTCGGCCAGCAAGTCGTCCATCTCGGTGAGCTTCATGCGATCAAGCTCTTTACGGATGTTTTCAGGAGGCAGATCGCTGAGTTTACGCCCGCTACCCAATGCGTGATTCAACAAACGGCGGCCGAGTGAAACTGAGTCGTCACGTTTGAGGTTTTTCAGCATCTGGCGAATTTTTGCCCGCGCTCGCGAACTGACCACAAAGTTAAGCCATGCTGCGTTCGGACGCGCGCCCGGAGCAGTAATAATCTCGATGGTCTGGCCGCTGGCTAGCGGTTGAGAAAGCGGATAAGGCTGTCTGTCGACGCGTGCACCTACGCATGCGTGGCCGATATCGGTATGCACCGCGTAAGCGAAGTCGACAGGTGTTGCTCCGGCAGGCAGCTCGACGATGCGGCCTTCCGGTGTAAAGACATAGATTTCATCAGGGAAGAGGTCAGATTTAACACTCTCGATGAATTCAAAGGAGTTGCCCGCACTTTGTTGCAACTCAAGCAGGCTCTGTAACCAGCGCTGTGCGCGGATCTGCGCCGTGGTGCCGTTGCTTTCACCGTTCTCTTTATAAGCCCAGTGTGCTGCCACACCCATTTCTGCCATCTGATCCATATCTTCAGTACGGATCTGAACTTCAACCGGCACACCGTGTGGACCAATTAATGAGGTATGCAGAGATTGATAGCCGTTGGCTTTAGGAATGGCAATATAGTCTTTGACTCGACCCGGACGCGGCTTGTAAAGGCTGTGCGCCTGCCCGAGAACGCGATAACAGGTATCGAGTTCTTTAACGATTACCCGGAAAGCATAGATATCCATAATTGAATGGAAACGCTGTTCTTTCAGGTGCATCTTGAGGTAAATCGAGTACAGGTGCTTTTCACGCCCGCTTACCCGACACTGAATGCCGGCTTCGGTCAGACGACCCTCAATCTCGGAGAGGATTTTTTGAATCATCTCTTTACGGTTACCACGCGCAGCTTTCACTACTTCTTTGATAACACGATAGCGATTAGGGTAAAGCGCCTCAAAACCCAACTCTTCAAGCTCGGTTTTAAGGTGATGAATACCCAGCCTGTGAGCCAGTGGACTATAAATCTCCAGCGTTTCGCGGGCAATGCGACGACGTTTATCCGGGCGAAGAGAGCCCAGCGTGCGCATATTGTGGGTACGGTCAGCCAGTTTGATCAAAATGACGCGGATGTCTTGCACCATCGCCATGATCATTTTACGGAAGTTTTCCGCCTGAGCTTCTTTCTTGTCCTGGAATTTCAGCTTGTCTAGCTTCGAAACACCCTCAACAAGTTCGGCCACGCTTTTACCAAACAACTGTTCCATGTCCTGGTAAGTTGCTGGCGTGTCTTCGATGACGTCATGCAATAACGCTGCCATCAAGGTTTCGTGGTCGAGCCTCATTTCAGCCAAGATACAGGCCACGGCAACCGGGTGAGTAATGTACGGCTCACCGCTCGAGCGTGTCTGACCCTCGTGCGCGTCCCGCGCGACGAGGTATGCCTGCACGAGGCGCTTAATTTGGTCCTCTGGCAGGTATTTTTGAATCAGCTGATTCAGGCTTTCAAAGATGTACAAGATAGACCCGCTGATTAGGTTGGACGACGACCTTCGGCGATAGCAGTAACCGCTTGAATTTCAGTGGCTTCTTGCTCTTTTTGCTCCTGACGATCACGTGCGTCGAGGATCTGATTAGTGATCAGGCCTTCTTCGATTTCACGCAGGGCAATAACGGTGAATTTGTCGTTTTCTTCAGCGACCAGTGGATCTTTACCACCAGATTGCAGCTGGCGAGCGCGACGAGCAGCCACCAACACCAAGTCAAAACGGTTACCAATTTTTTCTACAGCGTCTTGAACAGTTACGCGTGCCATATATATGTGCTACTCCACAGGGTGACGAAAGACTGGGCATAATACTGAAAGTGTCTTCAGTCTGCCAATAGTTTGGTGATTAATCCGTCATGACGGAGCTTTTGACGGCCCAGACGTAGACGTTCAGCACGAATAATGGTTTTAAGATCAGACAAAGCCAAATCAAAATCATCATTCACAATTAAATAGTCGTATTCAGCAAAGTGTGTCATTTCTGCCACGGCCTGAGCCATGCGTTTAGCGATAACTTCTTCACTGTCTTGATTGCGGCCACGCAGGCGGCGATCGAGTTCATCTTTCGACGGAGGCAGCACGAAAATACTGCGTGCCTGAGGCATACGGTGGCGGATCTGCTGCGCGCCTTGCCAGTCGATATCTAAAAATACGTCAACGCCAGAAGCTAAAACTTGCTCAATGGCCTTGCGCGAAGTGCCGTAGTAATTATCGAACACTTGCGCATGTTCCAAAAACTCATCCTTATCGATCATCTCGCAGAATTCGTCTTTGGAAACGAAATAATAATGCTCACCGTGTTTCTCACCTGGCCTGACTTGGCGCGTAGTGTGAGAAATCGAAACCTGCGTATCGTAGAGCGGTTGAGTTTTTAGGTAAGCCTGAATCAGACTTGATTTACCTGCTCCACTGGGGGCGGAGACAATATATAAAGTGCCTTGAACCATGTTGACGTTTCAGCTGATTGGGTTGAAATGAAAATACAGAAGAGTGATCTTCGGCACAGTATACACGTTCACCGCATAGGGTGCAGCGTTCAGACACATTTGAACGCAAGTAATCAAGATAAAGCAGGCCAGAGTCGCTGTTTTGCGAGGCTTATTCCATTAAAAAATGGCAATTATTTTATTGCAAAACAAGTTTCCGCGACTCCTCGAAAGAATAGCCAATGCCACTGGCAAAGACAAAATTATAAGCATTGAATAAGCGCAATAAGGAGACTCGACATGCGCTATTTAACAACCACTGCTTTGATTTTGGGATTGTTTATTACCCTGGGCGCTCGCAATGCCTCTGCGGCAACCTGCCCGGCGTGGTCTGAGTCGAGACTGGTGCAGGAAATAGCCGAACTGTCCGCGCAACTGAAAAACTGGGATGTTGAATATCATCAGCACGGAAAGAGCCTGATTGATGATACGACCTACGACAACCTGCGTGAAAAGCACCGTTTTTGGCTGCAATGCAACAATAAGCCGGCAGAAGCCACTGTTTTACCCCGAGGAGTTGCAAGATTAGCTCATCCCGTTGCTCATACCGGACTGAAAAAACTGCCTAATGCTGCTGCCGTTCAGAGGTGGATGAACAGCAAAGTAAACCTGTGGGTGCAGCCGAAGGTAGACGGTGTGGCGGTGACGCTCATTTATAACCACGGAAAACTAATCTCATTACTCAGTCGTGGAGATGGGCAATACGGGCAGGATTGGACCGACAAGGCCAAGAGTATTGCAGCAATCCCTCAGCAAATTCCCGATAACAACGCGAGTGTAATTTTACAGGGAGAACTGTTCCTGATGATGAACGGTCATCAGCAGAATCTATCCGGTGGATTAAATGCGCGCTCCAAAGTTGCTGGGGCGATGATGCGTCGTTCATCCTCAAAGGCAATGCCCCAGATGGGTATTTTTATCTGGGAATGGCCTGATGGTCCTGCACAAATGATGTTACGGACCCAACAATTAAAAGATATGGGGTTTCCTTTAACAGCGAAATTTACCCAGCCGGTTGAAAATATTGAGCAGATTAGTCAATGGCGAGACCTTTGGTTTCAAACTCCCCTTCCTTTCACTACTGATGGCATTGTGCTTCGCCAGCAGAATGAACCGGAAGGGCGTTTTTGGCGGAACCAACCCGCTAATTGGGCCGTGGCGTGGAAATATCCAGTGGTGCGCAAAATGACCGATGTTACGGGCATTGAAACCACGGTCGGCAGAAGTGGAAAACGCTCGGTGGTGCTGCGTCTTGATCCAATCATGCTGGATGATAAACAGGTGTCCAGAGTCAGCCTGGGTTCCCCTGCGCGATTGAAGCAGCGAGATATTGTTATTGGTGATCGGGTGGTTGTCAGCCTTGCAGGTCAAGGGATCCCGCATATTGATGAGGTTGTGTGGCGAGTCGCGGTGCGGGGTGAAAATCCATTGAATGCAATCGATGAAGACTCAAAACCCGGAGCCCTCTCATGTTTCAGGCCCGATGGCCTTTGCCGTGAACAATTCTTGTCGCGATTGGTCTGGCTCAGCGGGCCGAAAGGATTAAATATGACAGGTCTTGGACTGGCGACATGGAAAAAGCTGCTAGACGCCGATCATTTGCCTGACCTTGTTAGCTGGCTTTCCTTGACCCAACAACAGTTGGAGTCCATTGCGGGGATCGGTAAAAAGCAGGCAAGTAATCTGTTTGCTCAAATACAGCTTTCGAGACAGAAAAGCTTTCGACAATGGATGACTGCGCTGGGGTTTCCTGCCGCTGGATTGCAGGCGAGTGAAAAGAGGAATTGGCATGAGTTAGAACAAATGACCACTGAACAATGGCTGGCAACAAGAGGCATTGGCGTAAAAAATGCCTCAAAGATCAGGCAATTTATCTTGCATCAGGAGGTTGTTGCGATGGTTGAACAGCTTGTTCAGCATAGGCTACCGGCCTTTAATCAGGCTAGTAGCCAGCAAGAACAAACGGTTAGTGCTCTGAGTCCGGATAGTTGAATACCGGCAATCCCAGCTTAAAACGTAGTGCCAATAATCGGGCAGCAAAGCCGATTAACAATGTAGCAATAACCACCAAATTTTGCGGTACGGACAGATACTGCAAGAAAATGTAGATCCAGGCAGAGGCGAAGGAGATGCCACCATAGATCTCTTTCTGAAATACCAGCGGGATTTGATTGCACAGCATATCGCGAAGAACGCCACCAAAAACGCCGGTAATCACGGCAGATATTGAAGCAATCAGCGGACCATGGCCGGTATCGAGGGCGATTTGCGTACCGATGATTGAAAACACGATTAAACCGATAGCATCGAGCACCAGAAACAGCTTACGCAGATGCTTCATTAAAGGAGCCACCCAGGTAGTCACTATGGCCGCAGCAGCGACAATCAAAACATATTGCGGATGTTTAACCCAAGCCAAAGGATAGTGGCCCAATATTATATCGCGAATAGTACCGCCGCCAATCGCGGTCGCGCAGGCAATGATAATCACGCCGAAAACGTCCATTTTTCTACGACCAGCAGCAAGTGCGCCAGTCATGGCTTCGGCAGTAATACCAATGATATAAAGAACAGTGAGTAACATAGAGTTCGCCAGTCAAATACGCAGAAAATTACTCACTATAGGGTAGAGAGCTTTAAGAATAGCCTCGACTGAGATTTCTTAAGGCGAGCTTATCGAATTAGTAAATCTAATCCAATTCCTATTATGGTGCCTTGTGTAATGGGTTTGTTATGATTTTAATATAACATCCGCATTAGATTTTATGGCATAAAAATCCTCTTAATTATCCTTGCCTTTTACCGTTTAAATCAATTTAAATAAAATACCTGTGGTTAATGGTGACGAATGTGTATATTTGTCACTATTAACCTAAGCTATACGTATAGCTTTTAAAATGCCCAGGAGAGCTGCATGAAACATGAAACCCCGGTTGTTTTGCCGCAGCGTGGACCTGCGTTGCATGAACGCCGAGAGCAGATAATCCGGGCTGCGCTAGATCATTTTCGTCACTACGGTTATGCCAAGACTTCAGTGGCTGATCTGGCAAAAGCTATTGGTGTATCCAGTGCTTATGTTTACAAGTTTTTTGAATCAAAACAGGCAATTGGTGAAGCAGTTTGCACTAACTGCCTGGGGCAAATCGATGAGGCGTTACGGGAAATTGCACAGACCGATCAGACTGCATCAGCCCGTATAC
This sequence comes from uncultured Gammaproteobacteria bacterium, assembly GCA_963747655.1. GTDB lineage: Bacteria > Pseudomonadota > Gammaproteobacteria > Enterobacterales > Enterobacteriaceae > Rouxiella. The sequence goes on from CAVVFS010000005.1 coordinate 399,035, forward strand.
GTGAGTTATTTTCCTCACTGTTGACCAAAAGCCTGGCGCTTTTTTTCGAGGAGCGAAAGCTACATGATATTGCTGCCGTAGCGGCGGCAAATCATTGGGACTCAGCCAATAATCACCGTGCCGAGCTGTACAGTATCTTGAAACAGGTCATCGTCGAGGGGCGTGAATCAGGCGAGTTCGAATCTGAAACGCCAATAGACGAGGTATGTATGGCGATTGCCAGCGTTATGACACCTTTTTCACATCCGCTCATGCTTGAGGAGAAAACGCCTGAGCAGCTAGAAGAGCGAGTTGTGGTAATTACAAATTTGGTTTTACGGAGTTTGGTCAAACAACCAGACTGATAAAAACGTGTACTACTCACATCTAAACTTTTAATGGATTGATCCGCAGAGGAATATTTATGACTCATCGTCGCGTAGTTATTACTGGCATGGGGGCAGTCAGCCCGCTTGGTTGTGATATTGAAACCATTTGGAAACGACTGCTTGCCGGTCAATCAGGTGTTCGCGTATTGCCTGATGAAATCAGCGAAACCCTGACTGTGAAAATCGGTGGCCAGGTATTAACGCTTGAGGAAGATCCTGAGTCCGGCTTTGATCCAGATGTGCACGTGTTGCCTAAAGATCAGAAGAAGATGGACCGCTTTATTATTTTTGCCATGGCCGCTGCTGATAAAGCCCTTGCAGAATCTGGATATAAAGCTGAAACCGCCGAGCAGCAAGAACGTTCAGCCACGGTGATTGGTTCTGGTATTGGTGGATTCCCGGCCATTACCAATGCGGTAAGAACCAACGACAACCGTGGCCCTAAGCGCCTGTCTCCGTTTACTATTCCTTCATTCCTGGTCAACCTGGCTGCGGGTCAAGTTTCCATTAAACATCAGTTTAAAGGCCCAATTGGTGCTCCGGTTACTGCATGTGCTGCTGGCGTGCAGGCAATTGGTGATGCAGTTCGTTTGATCCGCAACGATGAAGCCGATATTGCCCTTTGTGGCGGTGCTGAAGCGACCATCGATACCGTAACTCTTGGCAGCTTTGCCGCGGCGAAAGCCATGTCTACCGGCCATGAAGATCATCCTGAAAAAGCGTCACGTCCATTTGATAGTGCGCGCGATGGTTTTGTTATGGGCGAAGGCGCGGGCATGCTGGTTGTTGAAGAGTTGGAACATGCTCTGGCACGTGGCGCGAAACCTTTGGCTGAAATCATTGGTTACGGCACAAGCGGCGATGCTTATCACATGACTTCTGGTGCAGAAGATGGCAATGGCGCAGGCCGTGCAATGAAAATCGCCCTGCGTCAGGGCGGTATTAAGCCAGAGCAGATCGACCATCTGAATGCTCACGCGACCTCTACCCCGGTTGGCGATCTTGGCGAAATCAATGCCATCAAAACCTTGTTTGGCACTGGTGACAAGCTGGCTATCACTTCCACTAAGTCAGCAACCGGCCACTTGCTGGGTGCGGCGGGTGGTCTGGAAACTATTTTCACCGTGCTGGCCGTACGTGACCAAATCGTGCCACCAACACTGAACCTGGATAACAAAGATCCCGCAGCAGAAGGCCTGAATATCGTGGGTAATGCCGCGCAGCCACATGATATTCACTATGCCATGTCCAACGGTTTCGGCTTTGGTGGCGTTAACGCCTGCGTACTGTTGAAACGCTGGGAAGCATAATTTTTCCCATTTAGTGCGATAAAGCCCGTTAATTCGGGCTTTTTTTATACACAAATTCTTCTTCTGCATATAATTATTTCCGCTTGTTAAGTTTTGAAATAAAAATTCTAACTTTAAAACTATGGGAAATATTATGAATAGAAGAGATTTTTTTAAAGCTTCTTTGATTACCACAGGCTCAGCAGCATTACTTGGTACTAATTTGGCGAAAGCATTTGCAGCAACGGATTATGGCTTAAGTAAGGGGCTCGGCTCTGAGCTCAAGCAGGTTGCCAGCCTGCGTTGGCTTTCAAACGCTATAGCTGTGACAAGCACCGGCCGTAATTTTGTTGGATTACCTCGCTGGCCAACTAATGAAAAAACCCCCTCAGTCGCTGAATTACTTCCTGACGGCACTCTAAAACCGTTCCCTGGCGGAAGCTGGAATGAATGGCAGCCCGGTCAATCCGGTGACGATGCTTTTGTTTTAATCAATACAGTACATGTTTTCGATGACGACACATTATGGGTAGTCGATCAGGGTGACCCAAAGCTCGACCGTAATGCGCAAAAGATCCTGCAATTTGATACCAAAACAGGGAAGTTACTGAGAAAAATCACCTTTGACGAACATGTTCTTCCCAAGGGCGGCAACATTAACGACCTTCGTCTTGATTCAAAATATGCTTATTTCACTGACTCAGGACTGGGCGGCATTATTTTTACCGATCTAGAGAGCGGCAAGTCCTGGCGTCGCTTGAGCAATCACCCTTCGGTAAAAGCCAAGCTTGAACGTCCGGCGATGGATGAGACCGGAACGGTGCTACAGAAAGAGGATGGCAGCCCGAAGGTGGTGAATTCAGATCCCATTGAGCTTAGCCCAGACGGTAAGTGGCTATATTATCAAACATTGTCCGGCCCTATGTATCGTGTACCTACAGCGTCGTTGCGAGATGAAAAACTTTCGGAGCAGGCATTAGGGCAGCAGGTGGAGTTTGTCTACGATACTCCAGCCTTATCGGGCACTGCGATTGATAGCAAAGGCAATATTTATATGGCTGAGGCTCAGCGCCCGAGGGTTATCATGCTGACTCCAGACGGGGATTTAAAAGTAATAGTTGAAGATGACAGGATTTGGGGACCGGACGCGCTATTTATTAGCCATCAGCGCGAGCTTTATATTCCATGTCCACAGACTGCAAGACTCGCCTATAACCGTGGGCCGGGTGGTAAAGATCTGGTGCAGCGACCTTATAAGATTTATAAAGTTAAACTGCCCGACTATGCTGGCGATCGTGAATCCGTACCGCCAGTATCCCATAAAGCATAAACGCCAATGTTTTCTGCAAATAGAAAAACAGCAGGCCTAGGCCTGCTGTTCTCGTAATATTCTATAGCCCGTTTGGACGAGGGATTTCAAAATACTGCCCTGAAGGGTCACGCTTATAATAATGACCATGGCTGACATAGAAACGTTGACCGTGGAAATCCAGCGGAGAAATGTCCGGTGGCGCAGAATTATATTCCTCCTGGTCATCCTCCGGAGGCGGTGGAGCGTCATTCTGAGATTGTGCATAATCAGGCGGAGGGGCATCATCCTGAGATTGCGCATAATCCGGAGGAGGACCACTATCTTGAGGTTGCTCGTCATCCTGAGGAGCTGCTTCAGCCTGCGGTGGTGCCTGAACTTGAACGTACTGATTGCCGTTCTTCTGATAGTAGTTTCCGTTCAATGCCCAATAAGTTAACCCACCAATCACCACAGCCGCTGCGGCATCCGGCAAAATGTTGAATCCTGGTCCGCCCGGATGAGCCATCGCCAAGGTTGGTGACAGCAGACTCAAAGCAAACAGTGGCGCAGCAAACTTTTTCATTTCATTCCCCTTAGGGGTCAACTACAGACAAATACGAACTTCTTTTGACTGATATAAGACCTAATCGCATCGCCGTCAATCACGTTACCACTATTTACATACGCGGTTACAACTACCTACGCTAACCTCACAGCGTAATGCTTTTGCTCAACCATACGTGTATTAACTACAGACTTCTTACGGGCTTCAACATGACGATTTGTTAAAATCTGACTTGCCGTTGCTTTAGCAGGAATACCGGTTTCGGCTATCTTGCTAATTCAATATGTCATTCAATTTTTTTTGAAGATGTCTTTATTCTGAGGAATAGCCTTGTAATTATGAAGGCGATGATTAAGGCAATCACAGTCGAAATAATCATGACGACAGTTTCAAAATTGTCCATGCCTTCTTCCCCATCCCCACTGATTTGTATATGGTGCATAACAAAATCTGCAATAGATTGATGGGGGATGAGAAACATTGAAGTAAGGAAAGCGATGATAAAAATTATAAATTTCATTTTACGACACACTTTGAAAAGTCAGGGATTCCGAGAACATCAACACGGCCATATGCCATTAAACCTCTTCCGCCAGGAACAGGGATCTTTGCTCGTTTCAAAAGGGCATTGCGCAGTATCTGGAAATCAGAAGCTTTGTATAACGTGATACAACCCCAGGATACTCCTGAGCCATCAGTATTAAGCGGGTAACGATACTGGCTTTTGCTTTATTAAAGAATCTCAATATTTGAACAGAACCCAAAATTGTTTTGTTTCTGATTTTTCTCCCTATTTTATTGAGTCGGGGGATGAAATATGAACACCAGCCAGCAACCCACATACTCAAGATTTTCTTAGAATCATCAAAACCCGGTCAATGACTGTAAGGTTGACGAGGAGTGCATTCATGCGATCGATTATTACTGCCAACGCTATTTAAGACGGGTCAAAGATAATAAAAAAACCGCTAAAGTGCGTGCTTTCTGGTTTTCTGCGTTTTTGTTATAACTCTTGAAAGCTTATTCGATTGAATCTATTTATAGAGTAGGTGCCACTATGCCAATGCGTTCTTCCAATGATACACCTCTGTGTAGATGCTAAAGCGGAATGCTCCGCCTTTGAGGCTATTTTTTGCTCAAATTTTCAGATGCGTTTTCAATCTGCTTGATACTCTGTTCAGGGACTGGAAGATTTTATGGCATCGTCTTTCCAGGTTCTTCAATTGTCTGTCTAACTTTTCCGCCAACATCAAAATACGTTTTATTTGCCTGATGCAACGCTAGCTCCAATTTCTCACATGGAGATTATTGTAGGGGGTGATGGGCTAAACCCTTTTGACACCCCTTTTTTGCACAGGGTAACCATGTGCTTTAATGCGACTTTATGATAGCAACTGGCATTAAAAAGCCCGCTAATATGCAGGCTTGGTGATATTTTTCATCTTTGTAATAACTGTTGAAAGCTTACTCGATATTCTGAATCTGCTCACGCATCTGTTCGATAAGAACTTTTAACTCGATGGCGGAGGTGGTCACATCGGAGTTAATGGATTTCGAGGCCAGAGTGTTAGATTCGCGGTTAAATTCTTGCATCATGAAATCCAGACGACGGCCAACGGCTTCTTCTTTCTTCAGGATTTTATGCGTTTCTTTAACATGTGCTTCCAGACGGTCTAGCTCTTCCGCGACGTCAACGCGCTGTGCCATCAGTACCAGCTCTTGCTCCAGACGATTATTTTCTAACTGCACCTGTGCATCTTCCAGCTTGTTGACCAGACGCTCGCGCTGCCAAAGCAACACGTTAGGCATTTGAGCACGGACTTTAACCACTTCAGCGCTTACACCGTCAAGGCGTTGTTCAATCAGCGTTTTCAGAGATTCGCCTTCGCTTTCACGCGCCAGAATGAAGTCATCCAGAGCGCCATCGAGAGCAACGAGCAGTTCATTACTGATAGCATCGAGATCTTGTTCTTCGGCAACCATCACGCCCGGCCAACGCAGCACGTCGAGCGGATTAATTTCACCCTCGTCACTTTGCATCTTGACCCACTGCGCGGCCTCAACTAGCTGTTTTGCAAGCTTTTCATTAAGTTGCAGAGTGCCTTGCGCACTTGGATCGAGATCGAAACGCAGATTACATTCAACCTTGCCACGAGTCAGTCGAGCGCGAACTCGTTCACGAATAACCGGCTCCAGACTGCGAAACTGCTCTGGCAGACGGATATAAGTTTCCAGATAACGTTGGTTAACGGAGCGAAGTTCCCACGCTGCGCTGCCCCAGTTACCCTTGATTTCACGTCGGGCATAAGCGGTCATACTACGGATCATGTCTGTGTACCTGTTAATGTAAAGATGCAAGGATTATAGCCTCGCTGCATCCGTCATGATAGGCATTACCTCACGAAGCCCGTATAATGCGCAGCCAACTATGATTTGCGAGCCGGAGAAAAACCCCATGCGTCCAGCAGGCCGAAATGCACAACAAGTGCGCCCACTTACCCTGACCAGAAACTACACAAAACATGCTGAAGGTTCTGTTTTAGTTGAGTTTGGTGACACCAAAGTCCTATGCACCGCGACCGTTGAAGAAGGGGTTCCACGCTTTCTGAAAGGCCAGGGTCAAGGTTGGATCACTGCTGAATACGGTATGTTGCCGCGTTCTACTCACAGCCGTAACCCGCGTGAAGCGGCCAAAGGCAAGCAGGGCGGTCGTACTTTAGAAATCCAGCGCCTGATTGCCCGTTCTCTTCGCGCAGCTGTCGATCTGAAAAAGCTCGGTGAGTTCACTATCACCCTCGACTGTGACGTATTGCAGGCCGACGGTGGCACCCGTACTGCTTCAATTTCAGGGGCTTGTGTTGCGCTGGCCGATGCGTTAAATGCTTTGGTTGCTGCCGGTAAACTGAAAGCTAACCCAATGAAAGGTCTGGTTGCCGCAGTGTCTGTTGGCATCGTTAAAGGCGAAGCCCTTTGCGACCTTGAATATGTAGAAGACTCAGCCGCCGAAACTGATATGAACGTGGTGATGATGGAAGATGGCCGCATGATTGAAGTGCAGGGCACTGCAGAAGGCGAACCGTTTAGCCACGAAGAGCTGTTGAGCTTACTGACCCTCGCTCGAGGGGGAATCGAGACTATTTTCCAGGCGCAGAAAGCGGTTCTGGGAGAGTAATTATTTAAGGCGACTTGTTAACTAAGTCGCCTTTTTTATGTATGGCCTTTGGGCCAGCAATAAGATTAAAAGAACACGAGGAAAAATATCCATGAAAGCCTATCAGCGCCAGTTTATTGAGTTTGCACTGAACAAGCAGGTTTTGAAATTCGGCGAATTTACCCTGAAATCAGGCCGTATCAGCCCCTACTTTTTTAACGCAGGCCTGTTTAATACCGGTCGTGACTTAGCTTTGCTCGGCCGTTTCTATGCCGAAGCCCTGATTGACTCAGGCATTGATTTTGACCTGGTGTTCGGCCCGGCTTATAAGGGTATTCCTATCGCGACTACGACTGTGGTGGCCTTGGCCGAACAGCACGAGCGCGACGTGCCTTATTGCTTCAACCGTAAAGAAGCTAAAGATCACGGTGAAGGCGGTACGTTGGTCGGTAGCCCACTGCAAGGTAAAGTGATGTTGGTGGATGATGTGATAACCGCCGGCACCGCGATTCGCGAATCGATGGAAATCATCAATGCGAATAACGCGACATTAGCAGGCGTGCTCATCTCTCTTGACCGCCAGGAGCGTGGCCGCGCGGATATCTCTGCAATTCAGGAAGTTGAACGCGATTATGGCTGCAAAGTGATTTCAATTATCACGCTGGCTGACCTGATTGATTATCTGGAAGAGAAGACTGAGATGGCCGATCATCTGGCCGCAGTGCGTGCTTATCGTCAGCAGTACGGAATTTAATTTCAGCGAGTTAAAGATAAAAGAAAAGGGCCAATGGCCCTTTTTTGCTTTCTGCTGACTCGCCAATTTTTAAGTAAGCCGTTACAGCAGTTGTGCTGCAATCAGCGGCCAGCGGGTATCAAAGTCCTGCGTTGGACGGTATTTGAACTCTGAACGCACAAAGCGCGACAGCAAACCTTCGCAAAATGCCAGTAATTGGCTGGCGAGCAGCGTCTCGTCATTTGTGAATCCGCTCCCTTCACGCATTTTCTTTTCACGAAGAACCTGGCGAAGCTGAACTTCAATGCGTTCAAACAGCTGATTTATCCGCCCCTGCAAGCGGTCTTGTTCAAACATCAGCGCATGACCGGTCATAATACGAGTCAGACCCGGGTTTCGTTCAGCAAATCCTAATATCAACAGCAGAATGAGACGAAGCCTATTCAGCGTGTCTTTCTCATCCTGCAAGATAAGGTTAATACGGGTGATTAGACTGTCTTCAATGAATTCGATAAGACTGTCAAACATCCGGGTTTTGCTGGGGAAATGACGGTAAAGTGCAGCTTCAGATACACCGACATTGGCGGCAAGTTTTGCCGTAGTAATACGCTGGCTGCCATCGCTGGACTGGAGCATTTGCGCTAACGCCTGCAAAATTTCCTCGCGCCGGTTCCTTTTAGTATTTTCTTTTTCTGCCATGTCTGAATAGACCCTTGCTAAAAAACGGCTCAAAACTATAAAAAAACCGCACAATTGCCGCTTCCATCGAGAGATTTTGCGGCTTATCAACCCTCTTTACTTTGGGCCAGCCATAGGCAAAGCCCAACCTGTCAAAAGTAGTAGGGTATCTTTAATTAATTATTGTATCGGCTTGATATAAATAAGGATCTGTTCAATATCCTGCGGCCCTGCACCGCGATGTTGAACAGATTCTTACTGGCGCCCAGAATGGCCAAAGCCACCTTCGCCACGTTCGCTGCTGGTAAAGTCTTCAACTAAATTGAATTCTGCCTGAACCACAGGAACAAACACCATCTGTGCAATACGTTCGCCTGGCTCAATAGTGAAAGCGGTTTGACCACGGTTCCACACAGACACCATCAACTGGCCCTGATAATCCGAATCAATCAGACCGACCAGATTCCCTAAAACTACGCCATGTTTATGTCCCAGGCCCGAACGAGGCAGAATCACTGCCGCCAGGTTGGCATCATTAATGTGGATAGCGAGGCCTGTTGGCAGCAGGGTCGTTTCACCCGGATGCAGCTCAACCGCAGTATCCAGAACCGCGCGCAAATCTAACCCAGCGGAACCCGGTGTAGCATAAGTCGGCAAAGGAAAATCTTTACCAATGCGTGGATCAAGGATCTTAATGTCTATTTTTTTCATCATAACGGCTGACAATCTCGTTTATTAAAGCTTGGCCGAGCTGCTGTTTATCGCTAAGAGGTAAACGCAGTTCTCCGTGTTGCCAAAAAAGATGCAAAGCATTGGTATCGCTATTAAAACCATGCCCGGCAAGGGATACATCATTTGCACAAATCAGGTCGAGATTCTTCCTGATTCGTTTTTGCTGGGCGTATTCTTCCACATTCTGGGTTTCAGCAGCAAACCCTACGACATACGGCCGATGTTCTTTCATGGCGGCAACCCCGGCGACAATATCAGGGTTTTTCACCATTTTCAGAGTGATTTCATCACCTTGTTTTTTAATTTTTTCGTCGGCAATGCTACTGGCGCGATAGTCTGCCACAGCCGCGCATGAGATAAAAATCTGCTGAGAAGCGATGCTATTGTGTACAGCGGCTTCCATTTCCAGCGCGCTTGTGACATCTATTCTGGTCACATTTTTAGGCGTTGGCAGTGAAACGGGGCCACTGACCAAAGTCACCTGCGCACCGCGTTTTCCTGCTGCCTCGGCAATGGCAAAGCCCATTTTACCCGAGCTGTGATTGCTGATGTAACGCACGGGATCCAATGCTTCACGCGTTGGCCCAGCGGTAATCATTATCTTGAGATGCTGCAAGTCCAGTTCAGGAGTGAAATGCTCAACGGCCATGCCAACAATGACCAGCGGATCGAGCATCCTTCCTGGACCCACATCGCCACAGGCCTGACTGCCTTCGTCTGGACCCCATATCAGGGTGCCGCGCGCTGCCAGTTGTTGCAGGTTTTCCTGAGTGATTGCAGCGCGATACATCTGTTGATTCATCGCCGGGACTACCGCCACCGGAGCAGCCGTGGCCAAACAGATAGTCGTCAGCAGGTCGTTCGCCATGCCGGCATTAATGCGCGCCAGTAAATCGGCGGTAGCGGGGGCGATAATGACCAGGTCAGCCCATTTCCCAAGCTCGATATGACCCATTGCAGCTTCTGCTGCAGGGTCTAGCAGGGAGTCAGAGACTGCATAACCGGAAACGGCTTGCAGACTGAGTGGCGTAATAAAGGCTTTGGCAGCCTCTGTCATTACGACTCTGACTTCAGCGCCGCGGTCACGCAAACGCCGTACCAGCTCAGGTGCTTTGTAGGCAGCAATGCCGCCGCTGACGCCAAGCACAATATGTTTGCCGGAAAGTCCCGTCATCATGATTGTCCAATTGAAAGTCTAAAGAGGCGATATTTTAGCATACTGCTCATTCATGACATCTATACGCTTTCGTTATTAGCGATGCGTCTTGCGCGTTTTGCGAGACGTCTCGCAGGATAAAACCTCCTGGAATCCTTGTGTTATCAGGCTGTGCGACAATTCTGATTCATGAGGAGCGGCGATGAAAAATCAAAAAATAGTCTGGGATGGTGGACACGGGCCGAGAGAGAAATTGATCACCCTCGGGGCAGCAAGCTTGACCGATTGTGAGCTACTGGCCATTTTTTTACACACGGGTGTACGCGGAATGAATGTCATGGCGCTGGCAGGAAGCCTGGTCACTCATTTTGGTTCGATTTACGAAATATTAGCGGCAGACTATAAAGAGATAGTGAGCTTTAAAGGCATGGGTGAAGCAAAGTTTGCCCAGCTTTCAGCAGTAACCGAGCTGTCGCAGCGGCGTCATGCTAGTCAGCTTGCACGTGAAAATGTATTGCTAAATCCGGACATAACCCGTCAATTTTTACAAAATTTACTATCAGATCGGGAGAGAGAGGTCTTTTTGGTACTTTTTCTCGACAATCAACACCGTGTTATTCGCCATGAGGAGATGTTTGCTGGTAGTATTAGCAGCGTCGAAATTCATCCGCGTGAAATTGTGCGCGAAGCGATGAAGGTTAATGCGACAGCGCTGATTCTGGCGCATAATCACCCGTCCGGCATAGCTGAACCCAGTTTTGCGGACAGAAGGGTAACCGAACAGATAGTAAAAGCGTGCCAGCTGCTGGATATTCGCGTACTCGACCACCTGGTGGTTGGGGGAGGCGATACCGTCTCTTTTGCCGAGCGCGGTTGGCTTTAAACGCCTTTTTTAAAGATCCTTAGGGATCTTTAGCTGTTCGGGACTTGAGCACTTACGCTCTAGAGCGTATACTACGCCACCTTTGAGAATCTTGGGTTTGGCGTTAAGAGCCTATCTCAGCAGGTTTCATTACCGGAAAGCATCATGCATGCTGATGGTTAACCTGATGATTTATGGTTTTTACCCGACGACAGTGAGTCGGTTCTCAGTGGAGTTTGCTGAGATGGGCTCTCAAAGCCTGACGAGGCGGCCATACCCTATACGAAGCTCGAGCTGATTTGATTTTTGGAGAATAGACACATGTCCCGAGTCTGCCAAGTTACTGGCAAGCGCCCGGTGAGCGGTAACAACCGTTCCCACGCAATGAACGCGACCAAACGCCGTTTTCTGCCAAACCTGCATTCCCATCGTTTTTGGGTTGAAGGTGAGAAGCGCTTTGTAACTCTGCGTGTATCTGCTAAAGGTATGCGTGTGATTGATAAGAAGGGTATCGAAACGGTCTTGGCCGAAATTCGTGCCCGTGGTGAGAAGTATTAAGGAAAGGAACTGAAACATGGCTAAAGGTGTTCGCGAGAAGATCAAGCTGGTTTCTTCTGCTGGTACTGGTCACTTCTATACCACCACGAAGAACAAGCGTACTAAGCCGGAAAAATTGGAATTGAAGAAATTCGATCCAGTTGTCCGCCAGCACGTGATCTACAAAGAAGCTAAAATTAAGTAATTTTAGCGGATTAATAAAAACCCAGCTCCGGCTGGGTTTTTTTATGCCTACAAATCCCCTTCGTACTTGAAGCTGTAGCTGTGCTATTCAGCCCATCCCTGGGCTTCACCCCTTCTGGGGGCCGCTGCGAGCAGCGTTCAAATTTGCTCCCGGCAAATTTGTGGCTACACTCTCTCACCCCAGTCACTTACCTGTGTAAGCTCCCGGGGACTCGTTCATTTGCCGCCTTGCTACAGCTCCAATTACTTCGGGGACGATTTTACTACTCGAAGCCCTAGTTACGTTGGCTGGAACCCCAATGACTTTAATACTTGAAGCTGTAGCTGTGTTGGCTACACTACATCGCACATTTATGGTCCCAGGAATAATTTATGCCAGAACTACCAGAGGTTGAAACCAGCCGTCGGGGTATCGAACCCTATTTAGTGGGTCATACGATTATGCACGCCGTGGTGCGCAACGCTCGCCTTCGCTGGCCGGTTTCGCAGGAGATCATGTCGCTGAGCGATCAGGTGGTTATCAGCGTGCAGCGTCGAGCCAAGTATTTGCTGGTGGAGCTGAAAACAGGCTGGATAATTATTCATCTCGGAATGTCTGGTAGCCTGCGGGTGTTGGCAGAAGAAACTGAGCCAGCCAAGCATGACCATGTAGATTTGGTAATGGATACCGGCTATGTCTTGCGCTACACGGATCCGCGTCGCTTTGGTGCCTGGCTGTGGACGCAAGATCTCGAAGGCAGCAGTGTGCTTTCGCACCTTGGCCCCGAGCCGCTGAGTGAAGATTTTAACGCCGAATATCTGCGCGACAAATCGCAGAAGAAGAAATCGCCTATTAAGCCGTGGCTGATGGATAACAAGCTGGTGGTTGGCGTAGGTAATATTTATGCCAGCGAATCGCTCTTTGTGGCCGGTATTTCACCCGATCGCCCGGCAAATTCGCTGTCGCTTGAGGAATATGCGTTGCTGGTTGCGACTATCAAGGCCGTATTGCTGCGCTCAATTGAGCAGGGCGGCACGACATTGCGGGACTTTTTACAATCCGACGGCAAACCGGGTTATTTTGCTCAGCAATTGCAAGTATATGGCCGCGCGGGTGAGCTTTGCCGCGTTTGCGGTACGCCTATTCAGAGCAGTAAACATGCACAGCGCAGCACTTTCTTTTGTCCAAACTGCCAGCATTAGTCGGCGGCGATTCGCTCTAGAAGGGCTTTTGTGATGTGATCGGGCAGGAAAGGGGTGATATCTCCCCCATGTCGTGCCACTTCTTTTACCAAAGACGATGAAATAAATGACCATTCTTTGGAAGGCATCAGAAATACGCTTTCCAGCGTTGGCATCAGATGGCGGTTCATACTGGCCAACTGCATTTCGTACTCAAAATCTGACACTGCCCGCAGCCCGCGAACCAGCACGTTGGCGTTATGCTGTTTCGCAAAGTTTGCCATTAACGAACTAAAGCCAATCACTTCAACATTGGCAAGGTGAGACGTTGCCGCCGCAGCCAGTGCAACGCGTTCTTCGAGAGTAAACAGCGTTTTTTTATGCGGGCTGGCAGCAATTGCCAGAATCACCTGATCAAACATTAAAGAAGCGCGGGTCACTAGATCCAAATGCCCGTTAGTCAGCGGATCAAAAGTCCCCGGATAAATAGCCTTGATCGTCATAATGGCTCGCTTTTTTGCAATTGATGGCTGAAGGCCCACAGGGCCGTGTACTTGTTAAAAGTATACTGCGCATTAATGCCCGCGAGAATCAGGCCTTGTTTGCCATCCAGAAAACCGGCGCGCAGCACCCAGGTTTTTAAAAAGGCTGCCAGCGTATGGCTGTGAATGGAAAAGTAGCTACAGCGTTTGCCCTGCTGATAACGCTGCTTAGCCCAGGCCTCGGCGTAATTCATCTGTTTACGCTGGAAAGCAAAGAAATCCCGGCAAGTGAGATGGAAAAGATCGCCTTTTAAATCAACGATTTCTGCCTTGCCAGTATCAAGAGCTTCATGCACCAGATCATCGTTATAGCGAAACTTGTCGGCTTTATAGAGGCGGCTGACGCGATCGGGATACCAACCGCTGTGGCGCATAAAATTACCTAAAAATAGGTTACGGCGGCCTAAACGGTAAACTTTGTTTTCATCTGGCTGCTGCAAACAGGCTTCAATGGACTGACGCAGTTCTGGAGAGACGCGCTCATCGGCATCGATCATCAAAATATAGTCGCCGGTTGCGTAGCTTTGGGCGAGCTGGCGCTGTTTGCCGAAACCTTGCCAGTCAGTGTTTTCAAAAACCTTGGCCCCTAAATCGTGAGCCAATGCCTGTGTGCCGTCGTGACTTCCTGAATCTAACAGGACAATTTCATCTGCCCAACTCACTGATTTCAGGCAGTCTTCCAGCAATGAAGCTTCGTTTTTAGCAATCAGCACCACTGAAAGGCGTAGTTTGGCAGACATTAATTAGTGACTCCGTGGGGGAAGATAAGGCTCCATCAGCTGCAACAGGCGTTGCAATGCACCCTGATTTTGACGCAGCACGTCTACCGCATGGCGACCATAGTACAAACGATAGTCTTCATCGGTCAGCAGTGTGGAAATCTCTTTAACCAGCGAGGCACTGTCATTAACCGTGATCAGGCCATCCGCCTGTGCCAGCTTGGCGCAAATGTCTTTGAAGTTGAAAATATGTGGGCCCATCAGCACCGGGATTGCGTGTGCCGCGGCTTCCAGCGGATTATGGCCGCCTCGTTCAATCAGACTACCGCCAACGAAAGCAATATCGGCAATCCCGTACAGCAGCATCAGCTCGCCCATCGTATCACCGATCACGACCTGAGTTTGCGCCGAGGGCACTTCACCGCTACTACGTTGAATATAGGTTAAGCCCGCTTTTTTGGTTAATTCACAGGCCACAGGGAAGCGTTCTGGATGGCGTGGAACCAGGATAAGCAGTAAGTTCGGGAAGCTTTTCAGTAACTCACGATGGGCTTCAAGCAAAATGTCTTCTTCGCCCTCGTGGGTGCTGGTTGCAATCCAGACCTGGCGGCGTGAGGCCCATTGGCTGCGTAAAGTCAGTGCGCGAGCAGCAAGCTCGGGGGTGACAGAAATATCAAATTTCAGGCTACCGGTAACCGCAAGATGTGAGCGTTTTAGCCCTAAGGAAATAAAACGTTCGCCATCTTCGGCATTCTGCGCGGCGATCAGGGTGATTTTTTTCATCACGCCCTGCATAAATTTCTCAATTTTTCCGTAGCGTTTTGCTGAACGGGCAGACAGCCTCGCATTGGCAATAACCAACGGGATATCTCGCTGATTAAGAGCGGAAATCAGGTTTGGCCACAGTTCAGTTTCCATGATGATCACCAGCTTTGGGCGAACCTGATCGAGGAAACGTTCAATAGAACCGGGCAAATCATAAGGTAGATAAACGTGGCTGACGTCTTTGCCAAAAGCAGAAACGGCGCGTTCCGAACCTGTAGGTGTCATGGTGGTGACAGTGATCGGCAGGGAAGGATAGCGATGGCGCAGCGCTCTGACTAACGGAACCGCCGCCAGCGTTTCACCCACAGAAACGGAGTGCAACATAATGCCATCCGCCACGACCTTACCTTTGCAAAATCCATAGCGCTCTGCCCATCTTTTGCGATAGAGCGGTGCCTTCCGACCACGCATCCAGAGACGAATCCAGAGCAGTGGCTGGATGAGGTAAAGAAGAACGGTATACAGCGTTTGTAACATAATATCCGTAAAATCTAAGGGTAAAGGCCGAATTCTAAATTTTAAGCTGAGTGAAAGCCATCATTATTGATCGGCACTGATACTATTGAAGGGCACTGATATTCGCCAATGCCGCATATTGTTTGCAGATTATCTGCAACTCAAAGCGTGACAGCGTTGTTGGGTCGATAGCCGGTGGATTATTATAGATATCCAGGATTCTCTCGGCTAACGCGTCGGCGTTAATGTCAGATAATCCACGAGATAATTCGCCGATCAGTATCTCTTCCGGGCCACCTGGGCAGCGCGTGCTCACGACCGGAGTGTTCAGAATCAAAGCTTCAGCAAGCACATTGCCAAAGCCTTCACTGTCCGAGCTCATGACCAACAGTTTGGCATTTTTAATGTAGGGAAAAGGGTTTTTCTGAAATCCCAGGAAAATCAGCCTATCAGTAATGCCTAAGGTTTCAGCCAGGGCTTTCACCTCCGCAATTTTCTCTTCAGGGCCAGTACCTAAAAGAACTAAAGGGGCAGAAAGTTCAGTTTTGGCATAGGCCCGAAGCAAACGGTCATGTCTTTTTTGCACGTGAAAACGCGCGACATGAATCAGATAAGGCGTGCCTGCTAATTCACACTCGGCCGCGGCTAATTCTCTGGTGTGAACTAAATCGAACGGATTATTGATAACTTCAAGATGCCTGGCGCGCACACCCATATTGGTTTGCAGATCTTTTCCGGCAAACTCGGAGACAGAAATAATATTCTTATTCTGATAAACCGAAGCCATTTTTTGCTTTTTAAACCAACGGCTAAGCCCTTTCCTATGGCCCAGATACGTTGACGACAATACGCCATGAATGCAAAACCACAGGCGGTTATCGGAATAGATACGGCTCTTGCTGACGATACGATCGGTTTTATGCAGATTAGAGATAATTAAATCGAATGCCGGTTCTGAATTTTCTAACTCATTGAAGCACTGATCTAATTGTTTGGCTCTTCGAGACAGCTCATTCAACTTTCTCCACGGAGTGCGGCAGTCATCATTAACCACTTTGTATTCGATTTGCTCCGGGATCGCGTAGGAACACACATCTCGCAATGAAAGCAGAGTCACTTTATGGCCTTGATGGATTAAACCTTCTGACAGAGTCAAAACAACTTTTTCAGCGCCACCGCCCGGTAAACCGTCAATAATCATCAGGATACGCATACTATTTTATCAGGCTCCAATAGAGTGAGACCAATTGCGATGAAAGCCGCTGTGGTGAACATTCGATGATTCGTTCACGCGCCCGCTCGCCTTCAACTGAGCCTAATGCCTGCTTGGGCAGCGCCATAACTGCCGCGCGAAGGCCCTCCACATCCAGAGCATCACAGACAAACCCGTTATTTCCTGAAGAAATAAACTCTGAACCGCCGCAGGTTGGGGTAGTAATTACCGGCAATCCACAGGCCATGGCTTCAAGTATCACGTTAGGGAACGGGTCATACAACGTTGGCAGCAGCAGTCCGTCGGCCATTTGATAAAAATCCAGCGTGGAGGTCTGCATACCAAAGAAATGTACGCGATTGGCACAACCGAGGCTGGCACTCAACGCGTGGTAACGTTTCTCGTCTTTGTCTCTTCCGACCACCAATAAATGACGATCTGTCGGGGCGATGGCTTTGATTGCAGCATCCAGCCCTTTGCGCTCGAAGCCTGAACCAACATAAATCAGGCAGGTTGCCTCGACCGGAACATGATGCTTAACGCGCAGCGCATGGCGTTCACTTTCACTTGGCGGGAAAAAACGTTGGCTATCAATAGCATTATAGATAACGTGGATTTTCTCTGCCGGCACGCCAAACTCGGTGATGATTTCTTTTTTCACCATTTCGGCATTACAAATCACGGCTTTAAGTTCAGGAGCGGCATACATTTCCTGCTCTGCCTGCATCACATAGCGATGGTAGCGGTCTGCAAAAAGTTGTTTAGTTTTCCAGCCAGGCAAGACTCTGGAACGTTCCTCAAGCCAGCGGCGATGTACGCCATCTCCGGCACGATACAGATCGCAGCCCGGAATACGTTCGTGACTTTGCACCAGTTCGAAATCTTCTTTTTGCCACAGTTTACGTGCTGCATTAGCAAAACCGCGTTCACGGCTGATGCGCCCAAACTTCCACGGGTCGCAAATATGCACTTTCCACCCGGCTTTAATTTCACCCTGCCATTCGCGAGTGATTACATTAAGTTCAAGATTTTGATTTTCGAGTGCTTCAAGTGCGCGTGAAACAAAGCGTTCTGCGCCGCCATCTGGGCGATATTTTTGACGCACTAGCGCCAATCGGAAATGCTTCATGGGAGTAACCTTTCTGCCGCGTCAATCACTGCCTGAGCGGGAATAGCATCAAGGTAGCGTTCGGAAGTATGAGTTTTAATAGTATCGGGTTCGGGTAATGGACCAAAATCGCCGGCCCAAATGACTTCACCCTTGGCTTGCCAGGGTTTCCAAAAGATGAGTTTGGACGGGCCAAAAAGCGCGACCAGCGGCGTTTGTAACGCGGCGGCCATGTGCATCGGTACCGAGTCTACGCCAATAAATAGCGCGGCGCGGTCAATCAGTGCTGCAAGCTGACGAAGAGACAGTTTTCCTGCCAACGAAATTCCGTTGATATTGGGACATAAAGAAAGAATTTTGGCCACCATCTCCAGCTCACGTTTATCTGGACCTGAAGTGATAACAATCGGAAAACCTTTCCCCGAAAGCGTAAGTAAAGTTTCAGCCATTTTCTCTTCGGTCCAGCATTTAAAAAACCAGCGTGATGTCGGCTGAACCACAATAAAAGGCAGTTTTACCCCGTGCTCGTGCAATAGGGCAGTAATCGCCTGTTCGTCAGCAAGGGAAAAGCTCATGGTGACCTGACTGGCTATCGATGTCAGGTTAAGTGGTTCAAGAATAGCGAGATTTTGCTCAACGGTATGCAGCTTGTCGTGACCTTCAATGCTAATCAGCCGAGTATGGCAGAAAGGCCAAATAATACCGCGACGTTTAGCGAAGTTAAAACCTAATCGCACCGGTGCACCGCTAAGGCGAGCAACTAATGCACTGCGCCATTGATCGGCCAGATTGATGACCAGATCATAATGGCGCTGCATTAACTGCCGGATAATGCCTATTTCAAGCAGCATATGTGCGCGAATACCCTGTTTTTTCCACTGGCGATCAACAGTAAAAAGATGAGTCAGTGCCGGGTGACAAACCAGCATGTCGCGAGTTTCGTTATACATCAGCATATCAATTTCAGCATCAGGGTAATGTTGATGCAAAGTATTGATAACCGGCGTTGTCAGCAACATATCGCCATGATGACGAAGTTTGATGACCAGTATCCGCCGAGGAGGTTTAGACATTTTGGTTGCTGAAGCCTGAGTTATCATCATTCGCTATTCTTTTATTATAGGGTGATTCTAAAGGACCCAGGAAAATGTAGCTACTCTTCCGGACCGTTCTTGCTAGGGGATCAAAAATGTCAAAGAATAGACAACAAATCTGCGAAATCGTTGTCGAATCTTTGTTCATGAAGTTCTCAATCGAGCATTTTTACGTCTAAATCTGAATTACCTGCCACAAACGAAACGGAGGAGGATAGCTCCAGGAAAAATCACGGCAGTATCTATATCGAAAACTCACGATGTATTCTTTGTCTTGCATCGCGTTATGAAACGTATCTTTGCAATCATGTCTATCTTAGCCATGATTATGTTTCTGAATTTGTGTTCAAAGACCGCGTTGCATTAAAAAATAAACAAAATATTAAAAAAATTTATTGCCGTCTTGATCAGTGTTTTAGTCGATCGAGCCAGAATGCTGTTTAATTTATATTAGCTGAGTTTTATCAGCAGAGAGATCATTGAGATGGCTAACAAGCGTTGGAAAATTTCGCTTTCTAACAATATTTTAAAAGGCTATAACCTTTTGTTTGGTCAATTGAAGCCAAAAGACTCCTTCGATCCAAAACGTATTTATACCAGCATTGTTATTTACTCAACGACAGCGCTGGGAGACTTAATGCTCAATACCCCGGCTATTCGCGCTATTAAGAAACGTTACCCTCACGCTTATATTACTTTTGTATCCAGTCATAAGAATAAAAGCATGGTTCAAAACTGTGAATACTTCTCTGAAGTAATTTATTGGGATAAAGGGTTAAAGTATTTATTTCAAACCTCTTTGAAAATAAGAAAGTAGCGCCCGCAACTTGCAATATTGCTGCACTAAAAATTACCTTATGATGTTTTAAGTGCCGCGATAGTGAGGAAGAAAAGGCACGAACCCTCAGCTATGTAGATAAAACCAGTCTGCGTCAGCTTTTGGCGCACATTGATAATTTTGCTGTGCTGGTGACAGGAGATACGGGGCCAATGCATTTAGCCGTGGCGTTAAAAACTAAAACCGTTTGTCTTTTTGCAACCGCAGATCCGAAATTTTCCGGTCCGTTCCAGGATGAAGATCTCCATTGCATCATTAAGTTACGCCCAGAGGAGTTTGCAGCGGGGAAACAGCCCCTGGCTTCGCTTTCCGTTGATAAGGTATTCGATTGTATTGAACGGCTGTTGTATTCAACGACTGGTGTATTGAGCGACTGATGTATTCAGCGATTAACAGCAATAAATGAAGTACTTATAAAAAACAGGTATAACCCAGATAGGTTGTTTATTACAAGGCCTGAAGGGATAGTGTCTGGATCTATATTCATGCTGCTGCGATTCTATTATTAATAAGGCATGACTTAGTGTCACAGAGGGATTTAGTTATACCGGAATTTTTATTAATATTGAACAGTTAAGTTACACAGGAAAATATAGGTCTTTCCTGTGTAATCATTGTCTAAATATTTAACGTATTCAGAGCAGAATAAACGTCTGCTGCCGAAATGGTAGTAATATTTCTTGTTTTATCTGCTCTCAAGGCTATTTGGTTTTGACCATAACCCCCAATTAGCCCAGGGTCAGTGGGTCCGTATAAGGTAATATTCGGCCTGTCCAACGCTGCGGTGAGGTGGCTTAAACCGGTGTCTACTGAAACAACTGCGCGTGCGCGTGCCAGAATGCCAGCGACCTGTTCCAGACTCAACTTAGGCAACACCTCAACGTGGTCGAAGCCTGCGGCCAGGCGTACTGCGCGATGGTATTCATGATCGGCTCCCCACGGCAGTTTAATTTTCAAACCTGAAGGGGCAACCAGGCCAATCAGCTCCCGCCAGTGTTCTTCCGGCCAGTGTTTGTCGGCACGGGTGGTCGCATGCAGGAATACCAGATAGTCTTCAGCTTCAACGGGTTGGGCAGAAAGAAACCTCGAGGCAATGGCGTAATCACCCTGTGATTGTGGTTTTTCGTAGCCTAAACTCAGTGCAAACAGCTCGCGGATGCGTTCTACGGCATGCTGTTGTTTGCTTACCTGATGTTTCTTGTCAAAGAACCAGCATGCGAAAGGCTCGCGGGCAGTTTTGCTGTCCATGCCATGCTTTTCACCTTTGGCAACGCGAGTTACCAGAGCAGCGCTTTTAACCAGGCCTTGCGCATCAATGATGATGTCGTAATCGCGTGATTGCAGGACTCTTTTAAAATCACAGCGTTGCTGGCGAGTTTCTGAACCAAACCAGTTTTTTCGCCACCGACGAATGGCGACCGGAATGACACGATCAACGGCCGGATGCCAGCTTGGTATTTGAGCGAATCCTTCTTCAACAACCCAGTCGAATTTGATGCCAGGAATGGCCAGCATCGCATCTGTCAACGCAGGAAGTGTGTGTAAAACGTCCCCCATAGAGGAAGTTTTAACGATTAAGACCTGCATTCCAGCTCCTTGTTAGCGGCCAGGAGTTGTTGTAGCTCACTGAATACTTGGTTGGGTTGAATATCGATCAGGCTTTGGTGGTAACCCTCGTCGGCATCACCTTTACGAACTTTATGATAACCCGTGATCAGGCGGATAACACGCGCCTGCTGGCTCAATGGTGGCGTAAAGTCTGGGCTGCTTGGGCCATATAATGCGACCAGAGGTTTGTTTAACGCGGCTGCAACGTGCATCAGTCCCGAGTCATTGGTAACAATAGCCTTGCAGGCAGCTATTAACACTACTGCCTGATCGAGTGAGGTTTTTCCGGCAATATTGAGACAAAAATCTCGCTGATTAACAGGCAGCGTCTCACGGATATCTTCACCTGCCGCGTGATCTTTTTCCGAGCCAAACAGCGCAATTTGATAACCCGCGTCAATGAGCTGTGTGGCCAGGGCAGCAAAATGATAGTGTGGCCAGCGCTTGGCCGGGCCGAATTCTGCTCCCGGACAAAAGCCGATCAGGGGGCGTTCACCCGTCACAGCAAAAGTCTCACTTAGAGTAGCGATTTCGTTTTCGTTAACGACTAACTGAGGCCAGAGGAGTGGCGGAAGATCGGCGGCTGATTTTACCTTCGAGGCTTCATAGCCCAGCGCCGCATAGCGCTGAACCATAAGGGGAAACGCGGATTTATCGAGCGTTCGGATATCGTTAAGCAATCCGTAGCGCATCTCGCCGCGCCAGCCCGTCCGCTTGGGAACAGAGGCGAAAAAGGGCACCAGCGCCGACTTGAAAGAGTTAGGCAACACGAAGGCCTGTTGATAGGCTTCCTTGCGCAATGCAACGCCCAAACGTCGGCGTTCACCCAATTCGAGCGCACCGTGACCGAGCGGCATAGCCAGAGCCTGATTAACCTCAGGCATCCTGTCGAGCAGCGGACGACACCACGCGGGCGCCATCACATCAATCTCTGCCGCGGGATTATGTGCTTTGATTGTGCGGTACAAACTCTGCGACATCATCATGTCGCCAACCCAAGACGGGCCGATAACCAGCGTTTTCATCTCGTTAATTTATTCCCTTCAACTTAACGATTTAGCCAGCTCATGTACTCGGCTACGCCCTCAGCCACAGTTTTGAACGGTTTGTCGTAGCCTGCGCCGCGAAGCTGTGTCATATCCGCCTGCGTAAAGGACTGGTAGCGACCTTTTAAATGGTCAGGGAACGGGATAGTTTCGACCGCGCCGGTTTTATGAAACGCCAGCACGGCATCGGCAACAGCCTGGAAGGATTCGGAACGGCCGGTACCGCAGTTGAAGATCCCTGATTTACCGTGCTGCCAGAACCACAGATTCACTGCGGCGACATCGCCCACGTAAATGAAATCACGTTTGAAATCTTCGCTGCCTGCGAACAATTTTGGATTTTCGCCTGCTTTGATCTGGTTATTCAGATGGAAAGCCACGCTCGCCATGCTGCCTTTGTGATTTTCACGTGGGCCATAAACATTGAAGTAACGGAAACCACAAATTTGCGATTCAGCGTGCGGCAAGATTTCACGCACGTATTGATCGAACAGGAATTTTGAATAGCCATAAACGTTGAGTGGCTGCTCGTATTGGCGCTCTTCAACGAAGCTAGTGTTCTGGCTGCCGTAAGTTGCCGCAGAAGAGGCATACAAGAATGGAATACTGCGATCCAGGCAAAAATGCAGAATATCTTTAGAGTACTGATAGTTGTTATCCATCATGTACTTGCCGTCCCACTCAGTGGTGGAAGAACACGCACCCTGATGGAAAATGGCGTCGATATCGCCCAGATCGTCACCAGCAACGATGCTGGCAATAAAGTCTTCTTTATCTGCGTAGTCTGCAATATCCAGGTCGACAAGATTGGTAAACTTCGTACCATCCTTCAAGTTATCAACCACTAAAATATCGCGGTATCCCATATCATTGAGCGATTTAATAATGTTGCTACCGATAAAACCGGCACCGCCAGTGACGATAATCATGGGAATCACCTTAAATTTAATTAGTGAACAGGCACCACGCCCGCTCATTCAGTTGGCCGTATCATAACACTTCACGCACGCGCCTACATGGGTAAGCTATCTGATTAGTATCAGAATGCAACTGACCTTTCATCCCCGTGATATATGCTGCAAAAATGATATTTACCTGTCCGATTCCTCGTTATTACCTCTTTCTATTAGTAGTCTCTGTGTTAGATGGACTCATTAAGGAGATAATGTCATGTCCGCTTTATTTTATCAGCGTCTGGAAGACCAACTCACTCAGGCCCGCTCGGAAGGGCTCTTCAAGCAGGAACGCATTCTCACTTCGGCGCAACAGGCGCAAGTCACTTTGGCTGACGGAAAGCAGGTGCTTAATTTCTGTGCCAACAATTATCTCGGGCTTGCCAACCATCCACGAGTGATAGCCGCTGCCAAACAGGGCATGGAAAAGCATGGTTTTGGGATGGCTTCGGTGCGTTTTATTTGTGGCACACAGGACATCCATAAAACCCTGGAACAACGGCTGGCAGAGTTTCTGGGCATGGAAGATGCCATTCTCTATTCCTCCTGTTTTGACGCCAACGGCGGATTGTTCGAAACGCTGCTAAACGAAGAAGATGCGATCATCTCCGATGCGCTAAATCATGCGTCGATCATTGACGGCGTTCGTCTATGTAAGGCACGGCGTTTTCGCTATGCCAACAATGACATGCAGGAACTTAAAGCCTGTCTGGAGCAGGCAAAATCTGTTGGTGCGCGTCATATTTTGATAGCAACAGACGGCGTATTTTCAATGGATGGCGTGATTGCCAATCTGCGCGGCATCTGCGATTTAGCCGAAGAATATCAGGCGCTGGTGATGGTCGATGATTCCCACGCGGTGGGATTTGTTGGCGAACAAGGGCGTGGCAGCCATGAATATTGCGAAGTCATGGGGCGCGTTGACATTATTACCGGCACTTTAGGTAAAGCCATGGGCGGTGCCTCTGGCGGATATACCGCAGCGCGCAAAGAGGTCGTCGAATGGCTGCGTCAGCGCTCGCGGCCTTATCTGTTCTCCAACTCATTGGCCCCATCAATCGTTTGTGCCTCGCTGGAGGTGCTGAGCCTGTTAGAGCAGGGTGAAGAACTTCGTCGCAGGCTGTGGGACAACGCCACGCTGTTTCGTCAGAAAATGTCCGAAGCCGGATTCAAACTGGCCGGAGCCGATCACGCCATTATCCCTGTCATGTTGGGCGACGCTCAATTAGCGCAGCAGTTTGCCAGTAAACTTCAGCAGAGGGGTATTTTTGCTACCGGCTTCTTCTTCCCGGTAGTGCCGCGAGGGCAGGCACGCATACGTACCCAAATGTCGGCGGCACACAGTCGTGAAGATATTGAACAGGCCATAGAGGCCTTTATCAGCACCGGTAAAGAGCTGGGCGTTTTAGCTTAATACTCCTTAACAAAGTCTGTGCGATCACTAAGGAATGATTATGAAAGCATTGGCCAAGCTTTTCCCCAAACAGGGTATCTGGATGACCGAAGTGCCCATTCCGGAACTGGGTCACAACGACATCATGATTAAGATTCGCAAAACGGCGATTTGTGGAACTGACGTACATATCTATAACTGGGATGAATGGTCGCAAAAAACGATCCCGATGCCGATGGTAACTGGCCACGAATATGTCGGTGAAGTGGTAGAGATAGGGCAGGAGGTTAGAGGTTTCAAGATTGGCGATCGCGTATCAGGCGAGGGGCACATTACTTGCGGTCATTGCCGTAACTGTCGTGGCGGCCGTACCCATCTTTGCCGCAATACGCAGGGCGTGGGAGTGAATCGCGCCGGGGCATTCGCGGAGTATCTGGTGATCCCGGCGTTTAATGCTTTCAAGATCCCCGACAATATTTCTGATGATTTGGCCGCAATTTTTGACCCTTTAGGCAATGCTGTGCACACCGCGCTGTCTTTCGATCTGGTGGGTGAAGATGTGCTGGTGTGCGGTGCCGGGCCTATCGGGATTATGGCAGCGGCTATTTGTCGTCACGTGGGTGCGCGGCATGTAGTCATAACGGACATGAATGAGTATCGCCTTGAACTGGCGAAAAAGTTTGGCGTTACTCGCGCGGTGAATGTCAGTAAGCAAAACCTTAATAGCGTAATGACAGAGCTGGGGATGACGGAGGGATTCGACGTCGGGTTAGAGATGTCCGGCGCGCCACAGGCTTTTCGCTCCATGCTCAATGCCATGAATCACGGCGGGCGCATTGCCTTGTTGGGGATTCCACCTGCGGACATGTCGATCGACTGGAATCAGGTCATATTCAAAGGGCTGTTTATCAAAGGTATTTATGGCCGTGAGATGTTCGAAACCTGGTACAAGATGGCCGCGCTGGTGCAGTCAGGGTTAGATTTAACGCCACTGATCACTCACCATTTTGCCATTGATGATTTCCAGCAGGGGTTTGATGCGATGCGTTCCGGCCAGTCGGGTAAGGTGATATTGAACTGGTAGGTTTTATCGCTTTTGATTGTTGTCGTTATCATTGTCGTTGGCGTTAAAAAAAGAATGCCGTTGTAGAAAAAAGAAAGGCCAGCTTGTGTGCTGGCCCTTTTTGGTGCTTAACGCTGCTGGCAAAGACTCAAGGCTTTGGAGGTTCAGCGATAGGCGGCGGCGTTTGCAAAGTCTGCGGAGAAGCAGCCTGCGGGGCCTTACCCCAGTCACTCCACTGGCGTTCAACAAAGGTGACCACGGCAGAGTTTTTAATGCTGTCACCCAATACGCTGAACATTGCTCCCGCATAAACCGGCTGTATTTTCTGCCTGGTAACGCAGGTGCCAATGCCTTTATGGCCAGGCTTCGGCGGTTTTGGCTTAACAGACGGCTTCGGTTTAACAGACGGTAGCGGCGCAGCGTGCGGATTATAGGTGATCGCCGTGTTAAGCAGATCGCCAGGACGAACCAACTGAATATCTGGCGGTAAGTTGGCGAGTTCCTGCTGGACCGCGGCTACCGTCGCCGTATGTGGGTGGCCAATGGCGATAGCAAAACCGTTACGGCGAGCGATAGCAATAGCCCGCTGGAACTGATGACGGATCTCGGCATTGGTTTGCACGTCATCCAGGAACACATTGCGTTTAATAACTTTAACTGAGGTGCCTTGGGCTGCCTGAACCGATTTGGTGCCGGCAATCGTCATACTGTCGAGGAAAAACAGGTGATGCGGCGCCATAGCCTGAATCACATTTTGCATGCCGCTCAGGCTCGAGGTCATTTTACTGCCCTGATGGTTATTAATCCCCACGGCGTAAGGAATGCTGGCAAGTGCCTGGTCAACAATGCGTTTGACCTCTTGGCTGCTCATCTCCGGCGTCAGGGTATTTTTTTCGAGAGGCTGCTTGCTGATAGGCTCCATTGGCAGATGAATCAGAATTTCGCGGCCCTGCTGGTGGGCCTTCTCCATCATCTCATGCGAGTTGGGCGCATTAGGGAAAATCGCCACCGACACGTTGGTTGGCATCTTCAGTACCTGGTTTTCGTTCTTTTCCTGATAACCAAAATCATCAAACAGGATGGCCAGTTTGGCAGCCTGAACATTCAGTGTGAAAACCAGTGCACCGCATAATGTGGCTAAACGTCTCTTTTTAAATCGCAATGTTATCTTCCCAACCACGGCTGTGGGTTAACGGCCTGACCCTGACGACGAATTTCGAAGTACAGAGAAGGCTGACCTTGACCACCGCTGGTGCCCACTTGTGCAATAGGTTGGCCGGCTTTCACCTGCTCGCCCACATTCACCAGTGCGCTCTGGTTATATCCATACAGGCTCATATCACCTTTACCGTGATCGATAACAACCACTAAGCCATAACCCTGCAACCAGTCTGCCAGCAGCACGCGTCCATCGGCGATGGCTCTTACATCACTGCCCTCGCTTGCGGCAATAACAATACCTTTATAGTGCAACTCTCCCTGTAATTCTTCCCCATATTGATGGAGTAAGGCACCGCGAACTGGCCAGATATCTTGCCCAGCCGGACGGCCAAGACCGCCGGTGCGTGATACCAGTGCCTCTTCGCTTTGGGTTGGCTTATAGGTTGAGCCTTTTGATTTAGCCTGTTTTTCTTTTTCCTGAACCGCAGCAGCTTCTTGCGCTTCTTTTTCTGCCCGCGCTTGTGCAGCACGTTCGGCGGCAGCAATTTTATCTTGCAGGCGACTTTGGTTAGCGCGCAGATCGACCAGGCTGGCTTCATCTTTATGTAAAGACGACTCAAGCGAGGTCAACGTTTTTTGGCGTGCATCACGGGCCAGCTGGAGTTTCTGTTGTTGAGTTTGCTGTTGCGCTACGGCAGATTTCTGCTGCACCTGCTTAGATTGCAGAGTGACGCGCTGAGAGGCCAGATCGCTGCGTGTCTTTTTCAGTGCGTCGATATTTTGCTGACGCGCCTGATTGAAATAGCTGAAATAAGCCAGGATTCGCTCACTGCGCTGGCTTTCTTCACCGCTCAAAATCAGCTGTAATCCACTCTGTTTTCCTAAACGGAAGGCAGCATCAAGCTGTTTTGCCAGGATATCTTCCTGAGTCTTTTGCTGTTTTTGCAGTTTATCGATTGAGGCGTTCAGGCTGGCGATATCTTTATTTAACCCTGAGAGGGTCAATTGGGTCGCGCGCAGCTGACGGCTGGCGGCAGCGATGATTTTTTCCTGAGACTGGAGCTGGTCGAGCAGAGATCCGCGTTGAAGCTTTTGCGCTTTAACGCTTTTTTCCTTTTCAGCGATGTTTTGCTGAATATTTTTGAGCTGATCCTTGTTGTCATCAGCCAGGCTGAACCGCGGCTGAACCAGCAGCACGCCGCAAACTAGCAGGGCTGAACCGGAAAGGACTTTTCTCATCAAACTGAAATAGATAGATTTGCTCAAACTTTTTTCCGCTTGTCGACCCAGGATGATAGACAATTTGATCCCTATTGGCTTTATCGTAACACTAATCAACAACATGATGCGAAAACAAAAGATACGCGACCTATCTTTCAAGATAGCCGGTTACAGAGTGCCTGCCAGCAGATAAACATTATTTGAATAAAGCGCAATATCCGGAAATATTTTAGGTAAAGACCCCTTGATTTTTCCAGGATGCGCCTCAGTTAATGGTAATTGGCGGTGCATTCGGGCTGTAATTGCGTAAGCCGCAGGGTATACTCGTTAGCCTTGAATTTTCCCTTAACTGTCGGGAGTTGTTATACCCCATGCAAGATATTATGCCATTCGTTAGCGCACACCCGGTTCTTTGCCTGGCGTGGGTTGCACTGCTGATTGCGGTGATCTTCACTTCGGTACGAGCCGGTTTTTCTAAAGTGAAAGAGATTACCCGCGGCGAAGCAACACGCCTGATCAATAAAGAAGATGCCGTGGTTGTTGACGTTCGTGCTCGCGAAGAGTTTCGTAAAGGTCACATTTCTACTTCAGTGAATCTGCTCAGTGCAGATATTAAAAGCAACAACCTGGGCGATCTTGCCAAGAATAAAGCTCTGCCTGTGATTGTTGTTTGCGCTAATGGTCAGACTTCCCGTTTAGCAGCAGAAGGCCTGGTAACCGCTGGTTTTGAGCGTGTTTACAGCCTGAAAGAAGGTATTGCAGGCTGGAGCGGCGAAAATCTGCCACTGGCTCGCGGTAAGTAAAGAATACTCCAACCTAATTACATGATTCCGAGGTGCAATATGGCTAAGATTGAAATTTTCACTAAAGCAACCTGCCCTTATTGCCATCGTGCTAAAGCCTTGCTGAATAGCAAGGGTGCAGCCTTTGACGAAATTGCAATTGATGGTGATGCAGCAAAACGTGAAGTCATGATCGAGCGCAGTGGCCGCACGACCGTGCCTCAGGTATTTATCGATGGAAAACACATCGGTGGATGCGACGATTTACACGCACTTGATGCCCGTGGTGGTCTTGACTCTCTGCTATAACCAGAGGAGCGCAGTTGCGCGTCAAGGCGGGTATTTAAAGGATTATTAATAACTTAAGGGTACAATTTTCATGTCTGAACAGAACAACACCGAGATGACTTTCCAGATCCAACGTATCTATACCAAAGACATCTCTTTTGAAGCTCCAAATGCCCCACAAGTTTTCCAGAAAGAGTGGGAGCCAGAGATTAAACTGGATCTGGACACTAATTCTAGCCAATTGGCCGAAGGCGTGTTTGAAGTTGTCCTGCGTGTGACCGTTACCGCTTCAGTAGCTGATGAAACTGCTTTCCTGTGTGAAGTTCAACAAGGCGGCATCTTCTCTATCGAAGGCATTGACGGTACTCAGATGGCACATTGCCTGGGCGCTTACTGCCCGAATATTCTGTTCCCTTACGCGCGTGAGTGCATCACTAGTCTGGTTTCTCGCGGCACGTTCCCGCAACTTAATCTGGCACCGGTAAACTTTGACGCTCTGTTCATGAACTATCTGCAACAGCAAGCGGAAACCGAAGGTGCTCAGCCACATCAGGATGCCTGATGAAAACTGTCGATGCTTCAATGACTGTAATCGGTGCCGGCTCGTACGGCACCGCTTTAGCTATTACCCTAGCCAGAAATGGTCATCCTGTGGTGCTTTGGGGGCATAATGCTTCCCATATCAATGAACTACAGGCTGCTCGCTGCAATGAGGCATTTCTGCCGGGCGTGACTTTTCCCGACACGCTGATTCTGGAAACCGACCTTTCCCGCGCTATTGCCGCTAGTCGCAATGTGCTGGTGGTGGTACCGAGTCACGTTTTCGGCGACGTTTTACGCCAAATCAAACCTTACTTACGTGCCGATGCTCGTATCGTGTGGGCGACCAAAGGCCTCGAAGCCGAAACCGGTCGTTTACTGCAAGATGTGGCGCGTGAGGAGCTGGGGGTGACTATTCCTCTGGCCGTGGTTTCCGGCCCGACTTTTGCCAAAGAATTAGCGGCAGGTCTGCCAACGGCTATCTCGCTGGCCTCGACCGATGCGAAATTTGGTGAAGACTTGCAGCAGCTGCTGCACTGCGGAAAAAGCTTCCGTGTTTACAGTAATCCTGATTTTATTGGCGTTCAGCTCGGCGGTGCGGTCAAAAACGTGATTGCTATCGGCGCAGGCATGTCTGACGGTATCGGTTTTGGTGCCAATGCGCGAACCGCACTGATTACCCGCGGACTGGCTGAAATGAGCCGTCTGGGCTCAGCCTTGGGGGCCTCTCCAGAGACTTTTATGGGCATGGCTGGACTAGGCGATTTGGTGTTAACCTGTACAGATAATCAATCACGTAATCGTCGGTTCGGAATCATGATTGGCGAAGGTCTTGATGTACAGAGTGCTCAGGACAAGATTGGTCAGGTTGTTGAAGGTTATCGCAATACCAAAGAGGTTCGTGCTCTGGCGCAGCGTTTTAACGTTGAGATGCCGATCATCGAGCAGATTTTCCAGGTGTTGTACAACGGTAAAAGCGCGCGTGAAGCTGCGATTAGTCTGCTGGGTCGTACCAGTAAAGGCGAATCGAGCGGTCGTTAATTCGGCGTTGCCAAGCCATTGATTTAAAGCCACCAGTGTTTGAAGCTGGTTGGCTTGCTATTCTCTGTTACAGACCTTTATTTAATTTGCCGTAAGGAAAGAAGATGTCGTCAGAAGAGTTGGAACTCGTGTGGATGAACATAAAATCAGAAGCGAGAGCACTGGCTGAGTGTGAACCTATGCTAGCGAGCTTTTTCCATTCGACATTACTCAAACATGAGACTCTCGGCAGCGCGCTAAGCTATATCCTGGCTAACAAGCTGGGCAGCCCGATTATGCCTGCTATCGCTATTCGTGAAGTCGTTGAAGAAGCTTACCGCAACGATAAGCAAATGACCCTCTCGGCGGCGCGCGACATCCTTGCTGTGCATTCCCGTGATGCGGCAGTTGATAAATACTCAACTCCGTTGCTGTACCTGAAAGGTTTTCATGCGCTCCAGGCCTACCGTATCGGTAACTGGCTGTGGCGGCAGGACCGTCAGGCGCTAGCGGTTTATTTTCAAAATCAGATTTCCGTGACTTTCGGCGTTGATATCCATCCTGCGGCACGCATCGGCTGTGGGATCATGCTCGACCATGCTACCGGTATCGTGATTGGTGAAACTGCCGTCGTTGAAAATGACGTGTCTATCCTGCAATCCGTCACGTTAGGTGGTACCGGTAAAACTGTCGGCGATCGCCATCCTAAAATCCGTGAAGGGGTGATGATTGGGGCGGGTGCCAAGATTCTGGGAAATATCGAAGTAGGCGCAGGGGCAAAAATTGGCGCTAACTCAGTTGTGTTGCAGTCAATACCGCCACACGTGACCGCAGCGGGCGTACCTGCGCGGATTGTTGGTCGTCCGGAAAGCGAAAAGCCAGCTATGGACATGAACCAGTACTTCAACGGAACTCAGGGCTTCGAGTTCGGCGACGGTATTTAAGCTTTCAACGGCATGTAATCACATGCCGTTTCTATGATTTTCGTCTTGACCCACCACCTTTAATCGCGCCAATCAGGCGTCTTTCGGCAGCTCTTTAATCACTGCTCCGGGATAACCCAGCTGTCTCCAGGCTTCATACACCACCACAGAAACTGCGTTTGACAGGTTCATACTGCGGCTGTCTGGCTGCATCGGAATGCGGATTTTATGCTGTGGCGGGAGGTTATCGAGAATGGTTGCAGGCAGCCCGCGGCTTTCCGGACCAAACAACAGATAATCATTGTCCTGATATGACACGCCGCTATGTGCTGGCGTACCTTTGGTCGTCAGTGCAAAAAGGCGCTCGGGGGTTTCACTCGCCAAAAACGCGTCATAATTTTCATGATGCTTGATGTTGGTGAATTCGTGATAGTCTAGACCCGCGCGACGTAAGCGCTTGTCATCCCAGGCAAAACCCATGGGTTTGATCAGGTGCAACTGGCAGCCGGTATTGGCACAAAGCCGAATAATATTGCCAGTGTTGGGTGGGATTTCTGGTTCAAATAAAACGATGTTAAGCATGCGGCCCGCGCCCCTCTAAGACTTGAGGGACGCAGGATAGCAGAATCTTCACCGTTGTTGCAGCGGTAGCCAGATAATCAAACGCAGGCCGCCCAGCGGGCTGTCCTCGGCCCTGACCCAGCCACGATGCTGCTGAACTGCCGTTTCAACGATTGCCAGCCCTAAACCGGTACCGCCAGACTCGCGATCGCGAGCTTCATCGGTGCGGTAAAACGGACGGAAAATCTGTTCGCGATCCTCTTCACTGACGCCCGGGCCATCATCATCCACCATGATAGTGATGCCATCGCTGTCTGACTTGAAGTTCAGCGCGATATGCTGATTCGAATAGCGAAGGGCGTTACGCACGATATTTTCCAGCGCGCTGTCCAGAGCATTCGGATTACCCACCAGTTTCCACGGACCCGGAGGAGCAGTTACCTCAAGGGTTTTACCCATTTGTTCAGCTTCAAACTGCGCATTATCAATCACATCGGCCCAAAGCTCGTTGGCCTTTAGTAGCTCGCGAGTCAGTTCGTTGGTGTGTTGACTGCGCGACAGAACCAGCAAATCGTTGATCATGCCGTCCAGACGCTGGGCTTCCATCTCAATACGCTGTAGCTCTTTACCTTCCCCGCTTCGGCGACGCAATAACGCGGTTGCCAGCTGTAATCGGGTTAGCGGCGTACGTAACTCGTGAGAGATATCGGAAATCAGCCGCTGTTGCGCGGTCACCATGCGTTCAAGCGCGCTGACCATTTGGTTAAAGCTGGCGCCGGTCGCCAGAAACTCTTGCGGACCAGATTCTAGTTCAGGATGCTGCCTGAGATTGCCACGAGCCACATCGTCGGCGGCATTTTTCAGCTGACGTGCGGGTTTCGCCAGACTCCAGGCCAGCCACAGCAGCAGCGGAGCACTGATTAACATGGTGACTATCAACAGCAACAGCGGACGGTCAAACATCAGGTTAATAAAGTCTGACTGAGCGCTGCCCGCCGGACGAATCAGGTAAAGCTGATAATTATCTTCACCGTCACGCACAGCAAAAGGCCCAACCAGTTCAATGCGGCCATATTTCTTTTTCTTCGGACGATCGGAGTTATCGGACTGGCCGATAAAGTTACGCACAATTTGCATTTCATTGCGTTGCGCGCCAATCACCCGGCCTTCACTGGTTACCAGCAGCAAACGCTGCCCCGGCGGAGCCCATTTGTCGATAGCGCGAAACAGCCGACGCCACCACATCAGGTCATTCGCCGGATCGCTTGCCAGCTCGGCTTCTACGTGTTGCTCAATCATCAGGCCCTGCCGCTGCTCACTGTCGAGCAACGGGGTCAACTGACGAGAGTCAAGCTTGGGAACCATCAACACCAACATGAGAACCAGCGCGAGGGTAAACCAAAAAATAGCAAAAATACGCGCTGTAAGGCTGTTGATCATGTAGCAGACACCATCAGATAGCCGCGACCACGCAGCGTTTTAAACCATGGGTGTCCATCCTGACGATCCGGCAGTTTGCGGCGCAGATTGGAGATATGCATATCAATGGCGCGGTCAAACGGTGTCAGGCGTTTTCCTAATACTTCCTGGCTGAGATGCTCGCGTGAAACCACCTGTCCAAGATGTTTCGCCAGCAGGTACAACAAGGTAAATTCGGTGCCGGTCAGGTCAAGTGGCTGGCCGCCAAAGCTGGCTTCCTGACGACCTGGATTAAGCTGTAAACCGTCGACCTCAAGCGTCGGTGAGCTGTTGGTTTCACCGGCCTGCTGTTGTTCGCTCCAGTTTGAACGGCGCAGCATCGCCCTGATACGCGCAACCAGCTCGCGGTCATTGAATGGCTTAGGCAAGTAGTCATCTGCACCAAGCTCGAGGCCCAGCACTTTATCCAGCTCACTTCCGCGCGCGGTTAACATAATCACCGGCGTCTGGTGGCGCTGGCGCAATTCTTTCAGGGTTTCAATACCGTTTTTCTTCGGCATCATCACGTCGAGCAGCAATAGTCCGATGCTGCTGTCCAGCTTCTCAAGCGCCTGTTCGCCATCGTAGGCAACCACAACGCTAAATCCTTCGATTTCGAGCAATTCTTTCAATAGTGAAGTCAGTTCACGATCGTCATCAACTAACAAAATTTTATTCATTGTATTTACCTCTAGACGCAAAATACGTCATCAATTGCCGCTAATCCATGACTTTACTTAGTTTTACAAGCACTGACGCTAGTTTGCAGCTCCAGGTTTAGACTGCTTTCCAATGATTCGCTTAATGCGAAAATATATAGGAGTTAGTGATGTGTAAGGTAGCTGCAATGATTATGGCCTCAATGCTCGCACTTAGTTCAAGTGTCGCGTTGGCAGAAAGCGCTAAATCTACGCCTGCAGATACTTTAGCTCATGATGGCAATATGTTGGATAGGCGTAACACTATGTTCGACGGAATTAATTTAACCGAACAGCAACGCCAGCAAATGCGTGATCTAATGCATCAGGCTCGCAGAGACGGCCCACCAATTAATTTGCAGGAAATGGAAACCATGCATCAGTTGGTGACCGCCAAAAATTTCGATCAGGCCGCTGTCAGAGCCCAGGCAGAAAAAATAGCGCAGGAGCAAGTCAATCGCCAGGTAGAAATGGCTCGCATTCGTAACCTGATGTTTAATCTGCTTACGCCTGAGCAGAAACAAATTTTAAACCAGAAGCATGAGCAGCGTATGCAGGTTCTCGCCGCGCAGATTTCTGACGTTCAAACTTCTTCTACCCAGAAGCCAGTAAGCAGTACCGAGTAAAATTTGTATGCACTAAGTTGTAAGAGTCACCGCATCTTTTTCCTTGCCATAGACACCATCCCTGTCTTACCCCACCGAAAGGTGGGGCTTTTTTTTGCCTAAGTGCTTAAAATAAAGCCCCTAAAAAATGTAACGTATTTGTTGCGTTATCAGTCAGATGTCACGGCGAACAATGCTATCCTTATGGCAAGCGGCTCATTTGATGGCAAAACCCGACCTTTATCGAATAAGTTAAATTTCCATCTAAGGTTTGTCATCTGACCCTTGTATAATCAGAGCCAAGAGTAAATTGCGTCGAACAAAACTGAATAATCATAAGCAGGTGACCTGCATCAATTCAGTTTAAGCATTTTGTTATATGATTTGAGCATGCAAGCCAAGAACCAGGAATGTGGCCTGAAAAGCCCGGTTTAGCCGATATGCTCAAGAATTCTTAAGAAATTGCATCTAAAAGTTCAGAGGTAGTCATGATCAAAAAAATTGGTGTACTGACAAGTGGTGGCGACGCCCCCGGCATGAATGCGGCGATACGTGGCGTTGTTCGCGCAGCACTTACCGAAGGCCTCGAAGTCTTCGGCGTTTACGACGGCTACCTCGGACTTTATGAAGATCGCATGAAGCAGCTCGACCGCTACAGCGTTTCGGATGTGATTAACCGCGGCGGTACTTTCCTGGGCTCTGCGCGTTTTCCAGAGTTTCGCGATGAAGCGGTGCGCGCTAAAGCGATTGAAAACATGAAGAGTCGCGGCATTGATGCACTGGTGGTTATCGGTGGCGATGGTTCCTACATGGGTGCAAAGCGCCTGACCGAAATGGGTTTTCCCTGTATCGGCTTGCCTGGCACCATCGATAACGACGTTGCCGGAACCGATTACACCATCGGTTATTTCACCGCGCTAGAAACCGTAGTCGAAGCTATTGACCGCCTGCGCGATACCTCTTCTTCTCATCAGCGTATTTCTATTGTTGAAGTCATGGGCCGCTACTGCGGTGATTTAACTCTGTCGGCGGCGATTGCCGGTGGCTGCGAATTTATCGTTATTCCTGAAGTTGAATTTAACCGTGATGATCTGGTTGTTGAGATCAACGCCGGTATCGCTAAGGGTAAGAAACACGCCATCGTTGCCATTACCGAGCACATCTGCGATATCGCTGACCTGGCTCGTCATATCGAAACAGAAACCAAGCGTGAAACTCGCGCGACTGTGTTAGGCCATATCCAGCGTGGCGGAGCACCGTGCGCTTTCGACCGTATCCTTGCTTCACGCATGGGCGCTTATTCTATCGAGCTGCTGTTACAGGGCTACGGTGGTCGTTGCGTCGGTGTGCAGAATGAAAAGCTGGTGCATCATGACATCATCGATGCTATCGAGAATATGAAGCGTCCGTTTAAGACAGAGATGTGGGAAACCGCGAAAAAACTGTATTAACTCTCGCGCTATACAATTAAGGCCTTCATTTATGGAGGCTTTTTTTTCGCCAAAATTCGTATATTTCCAAATGGAATAGATAGAAATTTTTAATTCTTTAAATGTTTTCTTTTTCTCTGGCAGGCTTTCACTTTCTGATACAAGAACCTATCCAACTAAAAAATTCTCTGGGAGAGGCGCGATGCGTAAATTGGGAGTAGGGCTGGCATTACTGTTGGTCACCGCCGGT
This sequence comes from uncultured Gammaproteobacteria bacterium, assembly GCA_963747655.1. Classification (GTDB taxonomy): domain Bacteria; phylum Pseudomonadota; class Gammaproteobacteria; order Enterobacterales; family Enterobacteriaceae; genus Rouxiella. The sequence continues at coordinate 435,557 of CAVVFS010000005.1, forward strand.
GCAATGGCTAAAGATATCCAGATTTTAAACGTTTCCTATGACCCAACGCGTGAACTTTACCAGGATTATAATCAGGTATTCAGCAAATACTGGTTGGCTAAAACTGGCGACCACGTGACTGTTCGTCAGTCCCACGGCGGTTCAGGTTCGCAGGCAACGTCTGTGATTAACGGCATCGATGCAGATGTTGTAACCTTGGCTTTGCAGTCTGACGTCGATGCAATCGCCAATCGTGGTCGTATCAATAAGGACTGGGAAACCCGTCTGCCGGACAACTCCGCGCCTTACACTTCAACCATCGTGTTCCTGGTGCGCAAAGGCAATCCAAAAGGAATTCATGACTGGAATGACTTGATCAAGCCGGGCGTGTCCGTGATTACCCCAAATCCGAAAACCTCTGGCGGCGCTCGTTGGAACTATCTCGCAGCCTGGGGCTATGCGCTGCATCACAACAACAACGACAAAGCCAAGGCGACAGACTTCATGCGCGCTTTGTTTAAAAATGTTGAGGTTCAGGATTCTGGTGCACGCGGTGCAACCAATACCTTCGTGGAACGTGGTATCGGCGATGTGCTGATTTCATGGGAAAACGATGCGATTCTTGCCGATCAAAAACTGGGCAAAGGCAAGTTTGAAGTGATCTACCCGAGTGAATCGATTCTGGCTGAGCCAAGCGTTTCAGTGGTAGATAAAGTCGTCGATAAACGCGGAACGCGTGATGTTGCTACTGCCTATCTGAAATATCTGTACTCACCAGAAGGTCAGACGGTAGCTGCACGTAACTACTATCGTCCTCGCGACCCCGCCGTTGCCAAGCAGTTTGCTTCTCAATTCCCGGCAATCAAGTTGTATACCGTTCAGCAGATTGCAGGTGGCTGGACAGCTGCGCAAAAAGAGCAGTTTGCTAACGGCGGTATCTACGATCAGGTTAACCAACGCTAACAGGCATTTCCCTGATAAATGGCATAAAAAAACCCCGTATTTGCGGGGTTTTTTATTATTAGTTTTAAACCACCTCCTCGGGAGGGGGGGTTATTATCTTCGTCTCAACGATTAGGCTTTAGCTTTCGCTTGTGCCGCGGCTTTGACGATCACGGCGAAGGCATCGGCTTTCAGAGAAGCGCCGCCAACCAGTGCACCGTCGATATCCGCCTGAGTGAACAGTTCAGCAGCGTTGCCTGCGTTTACAGAACCGCCGTATTGGATGATAACTTGTTCAGCAACGCCAGCATCTTGTTTGGCGATGTGGTCACGAATAAATTTGTGAACGGCCTGTGCCTGTGCCGGGGTAGCTGATTTGCCGGTGCCGATTGCCCAAACAGGTTCGTAAGCAATAACCGCGCCCTGGAAAGCTTTTGCGCCCAAAGTAGACAGCACGGCGTCTAGCTGTTTGGCACAAACGGCTTCAGTCTGACCGGCTTCGTTTTCTGCTTCAGTTTCACCGATGCACAGCACAGGAATCAGGCCCGCTTCTTTCAGTACGCCGAATTTTTTGGCAATAAACTCGTCACTTTCTTTATGGTAAGTACGACGCTCTGAGTGGCCGATAATAATGTATTGAGCACCAATATCTTTCAGCATGTCGGCAGAAATTTCACCGGTAAACGCGCCTGACAGGTTCACATCAACGTTCTGGGCACCTAGTGCGATATGGCTGCCAGATAGCGCGTGTTTTGCCTGTGACAGGTAAACTTCAGGCGGTGCAATAGCCACGCCACAACCTTCAACAGAGCTCAACTCGGTACGCAGAGCGGCAATCAGTTCGTTAACTAAATGTGTGCTTCCGTTCAGTTTCCAGTTACCCATCACTAATGGATGTCGCATTTTATTTACTCCATAAGGGGACGCGAGTGTCGATTAAAATTTCTGCCGAAAGGGCAGATAAACTGCACAATAGTATAGTGAGTATCGTTTATAAAGGCTTTGCTTTTCATCAAATATCCATTGTATTTGAAGCCGTAGCTTTGTTGGCTTCGCGTGTTCGCCCGAATCACTGACTAATGTCAGCTCATCGGGACTCCAGCGCTCGCCGCCTTGCCGCAACTCCAACTACTTTGGATATTCTTCAAGTACTTTGGGAAGTTTATGAAGCTAAGCTGCTTAGTTCGCCAGCGACAGTTTTACGGGTTCTACGGCCAGCGTCAGGCCTTTTTCGCCATTATCTGAAATTACATAACGTACCGCGCCAACCTGCTGCTGATAGAACTGCATGCCTTTGCCTTTATCAATCAGATTGTTGATTTTGGCAACGCTCTGATCGACGGAAAGTGTAGGGTCGAACTGGCGAATAAGGTTTGCCATATAGCTTATCGCTGTAGCATGCGCGGCCTTTTCATCTGCTCCTTGAATCGGCATGTAAGTTATCTGCATGCTTTTGATTTTCCCCGTGCCTTTCTCAAGCGCAGTAGAAGCGTAGAGGTCTTCATTAATTTTGCTTGCAGCGCGGGTCAGCATGGCAGCGTCGGGTTTGTCGGGAATAGCGCGAAATTCGCCGATTTGCTGCGTCGGATTAGCGAGGTTGTACTTCTCGCGGAAATCGACCAGCGTTCGTTCAAACGTCGGTGCTCCCGGCATTAAATAGGGCGCCCGAGGCACCTCTTCAGCGGCCAGATGATCGGGTGGCGGGTCGGCAAAAGCCATCCCGCCGCCGAGAGTCAACAGTAGCAGTGTCGATACCAGGCGAAGAGGGACAGCGATTTTCATAGTGGCGTTCTTTTATTTTGCATGAGTTACCAGTAGTGCTCGCTGGTCATGTGACCCGGTTTTCTGCGCAGGTGTTTGCGCATCTCGCGGCTGTCTTTGAGCACTTGTTGGGTATCGCGAACCATTTGCGGGTTTCCGCACAGCATGATGTGGCTGTCGTCAGCGGACATTTTTAGACCGACGGCGGCTTCCAGCGAGCCGTCTTCGATAAGCGCAGGCACGCGGCCGGCTAATGAGCCAGGCGTTTCTTCGCGGCTGACTACGGTTTGAATGTGCAGCTTGCCATTATAACGCTGTTGCAACTGCTGCATTACCGGCAAATAGCTTAAATCGTGTGAGAATCGTGCGGCATGAACCAGCACAATGTTTTTGAAACGCTCGAGCCCTTTGCCTTCTTGCAGAATCGACAGGAACGGGCCAATAGCCGTGCCGGTCGCCAGCATCCACAGATTCTCGCACTCGGGGATCTCGTCAATCACGAAAAAGCCCTGAGACTCTTTAGTGATCATGATTTCTGCACCCGGCTGCATCTCATGCACCAGTGGGCTGAGCTTGCCCTCGGGAACCGTCACCAGGTAAAACTCGAGCTCGTTGTTGCTTGGGGCATTCACAAAGGAGTAAGCGCGCGTCACGCGTTCACCGTCTATTTCCAATGAGAGTTTGGCGTACTGCCCGGCGGCAAAGTCATTGATTGGCGCATTAATCACGATGCTGAACAAACTTTCTGTCCAGTGCTCCACCCTTGTTACTTTACCCGTTACCCATTCAGCCATCGACTCTCTCTCCGTAATGTAGGATTGAAATTACCGACTGATCTTATTCCATATTTTGCAGAAGGATTATCGATTAAATGTTATCAGGCCAGCGCGGTCTCCGGCCTGAAAGTCCAAATTAGATGATAAACGCGTGCAGCGCCGGGTCTTTGCGGTCCAGATAATGCGTCGAGCGAATACGACGAATAGTGCGTGATTTGCCGCGAATAAGCAGGGTTTCGGTGGTCGCCATATTACCTTGGCGGCTGATGCCGGCCAGCAAATCTCCCTGAGTAATTCCGGTCGCCGAGAAGATGACATTATCGTTGCGCGCCATCTCACCGAGTTGCAGGACTTTACCCACCTCAATGCCCATCTGCTGGCAGCGCGCTAGTTCGTCTTCACCTAAACGACGATTATCCGGCGTATCGCCTTTAACGTGATGACGTGCCAGCAGTCGGCCTTGCATATCGCCATCCAATGCGCGGATCACCGCAGCAGAAATTACGCCTTCTGGCGCGCCGCCGATGCCATACATCACATCGACTTCACTTTCTGGCATGCAGGTTAAAATAGTGGCCGCAACGTCGCCGTCAGGGAAGGCAAAAACGCGCACGCCAAGCGTGTGAAGTTCCCGAATGATTTCATCGTGACGCGGTTTAGCCAGAATCGACACGGTTAGCTCGGTCAGCGGTTTATTCAACGCCGCGGCAACATTTCGCAAGTTATCGACCAGCGGTAAATCGAGGTTGATGTGGCCTTTTGCTCCAGGCCCCACAACTAATTTTTCCATGTACATATCCGGCGCGTTGAGGAATGAACCCTGATCGCCGACGGCCAAAACTGCCAGCGCGTTTGACTGGCCCATCGCCGTCATTCGCGTGCCTTCGATAGGATCTACGGCAATATCTACCGCATCGCCCTGACCCGTTCCCACCTTCTCGCCGATATACAGCATCGGTGCTTCATCGATTTCACCTTCACCGATAACGATTTCTCCGGCAATATCGACCTTGTTAAGCATGATGCGCATCGCCTGCACGGCCGCATTATCGGCCAGATTTTTATCACCACGACCCAGCCATTTATAACCGGCAAGTGCCGCAGCTTCAGTCACGCGGGAAAACTCGATAGCTAATTCACGTTTCATGGAACAATCCGTTTTGAGAAAAATGAGGTCGGTGAGCCAAGGCTCATCTCAGGCCTAAAAGTCTACCATAGCGGGGAGAGCAGAAAAGAAAAACTCCCCGAGGTGGGGAGTTTGGCAAGGCTTGAAATATCAGGAAATTAAAGCCGGATTAGTCGTGATCTTCCCAGGCACGTGCGCGCGCCACGGCTTTCTGCCAGCCTTTATAACGGTAATTACGCTCGGTGGTTTCGATACCTGGGCGGAACTCTCTTTCGATAACTGCTTTGCTGCGAACCTCCTCGAGGTCGCTCCAGAATCCTACCGCTAAACCGGCCAGAAACGCTGAACCCAGCGCCGTGACTTCACGGACTTCCGGGCGTTCAACGCGTGTGCCGAGGATATCAGACTGGAACTGCATCAGGAAATTGTTGGCTACCGCACCGCCGTCTACACGCAGCGATTGCAAACGAGTTCCAGAGTCTGCCTGCATTGCGTCTATCAGGTCGCGGGTCTGGAAGGCAATAGATTCCAGCGTTGCCCGAATAATGTGATTGCTGTTGGCACCACGGCTGAGTCCGAAAATCGCACCACGGGCATACGGGTCCCAGTAAGGTGCGCCCAGGCCGGTAAAGGCTGGCACCACATAAACGCCGTTGGTATCTTTTACTTTTCCGGCAAAATATTCGGAGTCGGCGGCATCGTTAATCAGTTTCAGCTCATCGCGCAGCCACTGAATTGACGCACCACCCACGAATACTGCACCTTCCAGCGCATAGTTCACTTCACCGCGTGGGCCACAGGCAATAGTGGTCAGCAGGCCATTCTTGGAGACGACCGCTTCTGTACCAGTGTTCATCAGCAGGAAACACCCTGTGCCATAAGTGTTTTTAGCCATACCCGGCTGAACGCATAGTTGGCCGTACAGTGCAGCCTGTTGGTCTCCGGCGATACCGGCGATAGGAATACGCGTGCCGCCTTTACCACCGATGTTGGTCTGGCCGTAGATTTCTGAAGATGGGCGCACTTCGGGCAGCATTTCACGCGGCACATCCAGCGCTTCAAGCAGGCGATCGTCCCACTCCAGACTGTGGATGTTGAACATCATGGTGCGCGAAGCATTGGTATAGTCAGTAATATGAACGCGCCCCTGGGTCATTTTCCACACCAGCCAGGTATCAACAGTGCCGAACAGCAGTTCACCGCGTTTGGCACGCTCACGTGAGCCTTCTACGTGGTCGAGTATCCATTTAACTTTGGTACCGGAGAAATAGGGGTCAACGACCAGTCCGGTATTATGGCGGATATACTCTTCCATACCGGCTGCTTTCAACTGTTCGCAAATCTCGGCAGTACGACGACATTGCCAGACGATGGCGTTATAAATAGGTTTGCCTGTATCTTTTTCCCAGACAATCGTCGTTTCACGCTGGTTAGTAATACCGATACCGGCGATTTGGTCGGAGTTAATATCCGCTTTAGCTAATACTTCAACCAGGACAGAGCTTTGTGATGACCAGATTTCCATTGGGTCATGCTCTACCCAGCCCGCTTTAGGGTAAATCTGGGTGAATTCACGTTGCGACACGCTAACAATATTGGCGTCGTGATCGAGCACGACGGCACGAGAGCTGGTGGTACCCTGGTCCAGTGCAACGATATATTTTTTTTCGTGTGATTTATCTGCTGTCATGATTTATGTCCTGCAAAGTAGGCGGTTAAACATTCAACCTATTAGGCCTTATGCTGTGTCTGCTGCGTGGCAGCCTCTTCGGGTGCAATGGAAACAGTCTGAGGAAGGTGGTTACTAATCAAAGCCTTGTAACCAACAGCACCCAGGCAAGCACCTAACAGCGGGCCGAAAATAGGCACCAGGAAGTAAGGAATATCACGTGCTCCGGTGAAGGCGACTTTTCCCCAGCCGGCGAAATAGGCGAAAAGCTTAGGACCAAAGTCACGCGCCGGGTTCAGGGCGAATCCTGTTAATGGGCCCATGGATGCACCGATAACGGCTATCAATAAACCAATCAGTAATGGAGCCAGAGCACCGCGTGGAACGCCGTTGCCGTCATCGGTCAAGGCCAGGATCAGGGCCATTAGAATGGCGGTGATGACTGTTTCAACAATAAACGCCTGCCAGACGCTGATGTGCGGATTAGGATACGTCGAGAAGATGCCTGCCAAATCCAGACTGGCTACGCTGCCGCGCACCATGTTGTGGGTCTGCTCAAAATCGATGAAAAGGTTGTAATAAAGGGCGTACACGAGTGCCGCAGCACAGAAAGCGCCGGCAACCTGCGAGATGATGTACGGCACAACCTTACGGCCTTCAAAGTTGGCAAACAGGCACAGAGCAATAGTGATTGCAGGGTTGAGGTGAGCGCCAGAAATGGCCGCAGTCAGGTAAACCGCCATTGAGACGCCGAGGCCCCAAATGATGCTGATTTCCCACTGGCCAAATGTAGCACCCGCTAGTTTCAGTGCAGCGACACAACCGGCTCCGAAAAAGATAATCAGGCCGGTTCCCAGAAACTCTGCAATGCACTGACCTTTGATTGTAGAACTCATATTTTGGCTCATAATCGAATCCTATAAAGGATAGTTGTTAAGGGTAGGGTTGAGGTCACTTTGTTTTATAGTTGGTCTTATAAATTTTAACATCTCATGCAAAATGAGACTGTGATGTAAATTTATCGTTAACGAGCATAAACGAGAAATACCGAAATCAAAATGTGTGTGCCATGTCATAAAAATGAGCGAATACGAGTGTTTTTTACAAATTTGAGAACCTGACAAAGAGGTTTTAAGAAAGAGAACTATCGTATTTAGTGGGAGATTGGTGCTTTTTTTCGGTATTTCCTGATAGTACGAGAATTATAATTGCAACAGACTACGAGCAAGGCCCGTATGTTGCTAGACAGAGGCCGGATGCCTACATACAATCGGGGTTAATTAAGTCGCGGCGTTAATTTCAGCCAGGTGTTAATTGAATTATCGAGCCGCGTCGGGAAGATGTGGCGAGTCTTAAAAGATGTACGCCTTGCGAACATAAGGGGAATAAACATGTCATTTGAAGTATTTGAGAAACTAGAAACTAAAGTTCAGCAAGCGATTGATACTATTACTTTGCTGCAGATGGAAATTGAAGAACTGAAAGAGCAGAACAACAACTTGGCTCAGCAGGTTCAACATGCAAATGGTAATCACGAATCACTGGTTCGCGAAAATAACCATCTGAAAGAAGAACAGCACGTGTGGCAAGAGCGTTTGCGTTCACTGCTCGGAAAAATGGAAGAAGTCTAAATCCTCACACCTTTCAAGTTGCAGATGCGTTGATTGCCTTCGTTCACCCCAGTTACTTACCTGTGTAAGCTTCCGGGGACTTGCTTAGTTATCGCCTTCCTGCACCTTGAAAACTGTAGAGGATTAGATTTTGTCGTTTTAAACGATTAAATCTGTGGCGAATCCAAATAAAAAAAGACGCACTCGATGGCGTCTTTTTTGTTGTCTTTTTTACTATAAAAGCAACAAGTTACAGGGGGCCGTTTTTTTTGCTTTAACGACCCAGCTTGGTAGCCAGAATAGAAAAGATTTTTCTTTTGATAGCAATGCCGCGGCGATACAAGATGGGGACGAGGGAAGGGGAGCCATGAATATAGGAAAGGGTATTATGCCCAAAACCCGAGTCCACTATGTAGGAGAACCGATGGGAATAGTGGGTTCCTTTAACTCTCCTAATGGTTTCGTCCAAATAGACGATGCCGTTTGCCTCGTGATTTCCTGCCAGCCTGATCCCGTCTCCGTCGTTGACTGATTCGATGGCATTGGTATAGACAATAGGCCCTGTGGTAACAAGCACGCCCTTCCAGCCTACGCCCTGCCTGGAAAAATGGTAATTCTCGATATTCGACAGCACGCCTTTCACCACGGCATCAATGTACTTGTTTCCGGGCGTCGAGATGATATTCCACTGCTGATATTCACCGCCGGGTCTGGCAATTTCCGCATGGGCACCGTGATTTTCGTATTTACCTTCTGGATGACCATTCCACTCGAACACCACAAACTCATCGTCTTCGCGGATAATCTCGTCGAGAGGTTTAATGCAATAACTTTTGACATCCAGATAGACGCCACCCACTTTATTCATCACCAGATATCGGAAGAAATCGGCCTGGGCGGCCCCATAATTGGGATTGATCCGCAGGAAGGCTTTCAGGTATCGCGCTTCATAATGTTCCTTAATAAAGGCCACCATACCGTTGTAATCATAAAAGCGATGTTCCCAGCCCGGATTGATATCCTTGTTTCTCTGAATGGTATTCAGTATGTCCGGCCTGAACTTGTCCATGCCTAGTGTGTGAACCTGGTGAATTATCCGAGGTATTTTCATCTGCCCATTCCTTTAAAGATTGTTTACCACTATATCGGTGCCCTACTGTGACGGCTAGAATGACAAGTTAATCATCCCTTATTTCACAAAGAATACGCTAGACACCTAACCGGTACGCCAGAACTCACCTAACTTGCCCCTAAGGGGCTTTCCTGACTGTATCGGGTCATCTATGGGGTAGTTTGGGTAACGGAAATTATTGTACGCTTAGGGGGTTATTTAACCAATCTATGGGAAATGATTGATCTAAAGTCTGAGGATATCGTTTTTAAGCTATCGAGGCCATCCATATCGCAAAAGCGTCAGTTAAGCTGCATATAGCGAGGAATTACATCCTGTTAGAAGAACAGCACGTGTGGCAAGAGCGTTTGCGTTCACTGCTCGGAAAAATGGAAGAAGTCTAAATCCCCACACCTTTCAAGTTGCAGATGCGTTGACTGCCTTCGTTCACCCCAGTTACTTACCTGTGTAAGCTTCCGGGAACTTGCTTAGTTATCGCCTTCCTGCACCTTGAAATCTGTGGCTAATCCAAATAAAAAAAGACGCACTCGATGGCGTCTTTTTTGTTGTCTTTTTTACTATAAAAGCAGAAAGTTATTCGATATCGAGCGGGTCTTCGGACAGGATGATGCCGGTGTTGTCGGCATAAAGATGGTCGCCAGAGAAGAAGGTTACGCCGCCGAAATTAACGCGGATATCGCTTTCACCAATGCCTTCGCTAGCCGCGCCTGCCGGGATTGCCGCCATCGCCTGAATGCCGATGTCTAGCTCTTCAAGGTCGTCTACCTGACGCACGGCACCGTAAATAACAATGCCTTCCCACTCGTTCTGCAATGCCAGATTTGCTAGCCCTGCATCGAGCAGCGCACGTCGTACCGAGCCGCCGCCGTCGACCAGAAGAACGCGGCCACGGCCATTCTCTTCCAGCAAGTCATAGAGCAAGCCATTATCCTCGAAGCATTTTACTGTCGTTATTTGCCCGCCAAATGAAGTACGTCCACCAAAGTTGGAGAACAGGGGTTCAACGACATTCACTTCTTCATGATAAATGTCGCACAGTTCTGAAGTATCGTATTTCATAGGATTTTTTTCTGGTTGCTCGCGTGTGAGGTAAGTATATCCCTTTCTGACAGTTGTTGGCAAAATCATCACCTGTGAGTTGGGATTGGTGGCTTTATAAACTGTTAACGGCTTTTTCAGGCAATAAAAAAGGGAGACCTAAGCCTCCCTGTAGTATCAAAATAACTTAAGAATTAAGCGGATTACAGAATAAAGCGGCTTAAGTCTTCGTCAGCAACCAACGCGTCCAAGTGGCTACCCACGTATTCGGCGTCAATGCTGATAGAAACGCCGTTGCTTTCGCTGGCGTCATAGGAGATATCTTCCATCAGACGTTCCAGCACGGTATGCAAACGACGCGCACCAATGTTCTCGGTAGTCTCGTTTACCTGCCACGCAGCTTCGGCAATGCGACGGATACCATCGGTGGTGAAGTTAATAGTCACGCCTTCGGTTTGCATCAGCGCCTGATACTGGTGAGTCAACGACGCACTCGGCTCAGTCAGGATGCGCTCGAAATCTTCTGTAGACAGTGCCTGCAACTCAACGCGGATCGGCAGACGACCCTGCAATTCTGGGATAAGGTCTGACGGATTAGAAGTCTGGAATGCGCCTGAAGCGATAAACAGAATGTGGTCGGTTTTCACCATGCCGTGCTTGGTCGAAACGGTACAGCCTTCAACCAATGGCAGCAGGTCACGCTGCACGCCTTCGCGAGAAACGTCAGGGCCGGAGCTTTGGCCGCCGCGCTTACAGATTTTGTCGATCTCGTCGATAAACACGATGCCGTGCTGTTCAACGGCTTCAATCGCCTGTTCTTTCAGCTCTTCTGGATTAACCAGTTTTGCCGCTTCTTCTTCAACCAACAGCTTGTAAGCTTCTTTAATTTTTAGCTTACGCGCTTTCTGTTTCTGACCGGCCATGTTCTGGAACATGGATTGCAGCTGGTTGGTCATCTCTTCCATGCCAGGAGGAGCCATAATTTCAACGCCGGCAGGTGCATCGGCGACGTTGATTTCGATTTCTTTGTCGTCGAGCAGGCCTTCACGCAGTTTTTTACGGAAAGACTGACGCGCCGCCGAAGGCTCATGTGCTTCGTCCGGCTGGCCCCAGTTATTTTTAGCAGGCGGGATAAGCACGTCAAGAATGCGCTCTTCCGCCAACTCTTCGGCGCGATAGCGGTTACGTTCGATTGACTGCTGACGCACCATTTTAATGGCAGAATCAGTCAGGTCACGAATAATAGAATCAACTTCTTTACCAACGTAGCCAACTTCGGTGAACTTGGTGGCTTCTACCTTGATAAACGGCGCATTGGCCAGTTTTGCCAGGCGACGGGCAATCTCGGTTTTACCGACACCGGTTGGACCGATCATCAGAATGTTTTTAGGCGTAACTTCGTGGCGCAGCGCTTCATCGAGCTGCATACGACGCCAGCGGTTACGCAAGGCGATAGCCACTGCGCGCTTGGCTTTGTCCTGACCGATGATGTAGCTGTCTAATTCGCTGACAATCTCGCGTGGGGTCATTTCAGACATAATATTCAGTCCTTACGCTTGGGATTGCTTAGGCAATTCCAGGAAATTGAGGTTATGGTTGGTATAAATACAGATGTCACCGGCAATATTCAGCGATTTCTCGGCAATTTCACGAGCGCTCAAATCGGTGTTTTCCAGCAGCGCAGTAGCGGCTGCCTGGGCGTAAGCGCCACCTGAACCAATAGCGATTAAACCGTTATCCTGGCGGATCACGTCGCCGTTACCGCTGATAAGCAGGGAGTCGGTTTCATCAGCTACGACCAGCAGGGCTTCCAGACGACGCAGCATGCGGTCGGTGCGCCAGTCTTTCGCCAGTTCTACGGCGGCTTTGGTTAGATGACCCTGATGCATTTCCAGTTTGCGCTCGAATAGCTCAAACAGCGTAAAGGCATCGGCTGTACCGCCGGCAAAGCCCGCGATCACTTTATCTTTGAAGAAGGTACGTACTTTTACGACGTTACCTTTCATTACGGTGTTACCCATTGTGGCCTGGCCATCGCCACCCACCACCACATGGCCATTACGGCGCACACATACAATTGTTGTCACGAGCTGTTCCTCGTTGCAGACGGAAGAGATCCCGGCGAAGTTATGTGCTCCTTAAAGGAACCCATAACTTCGCGGGCCATATTGTATGTATAGATTGGGGGGGATTATGGGTTTTCAACCCCCGACAGGGACGGGAATACAGCTTGAGATGCCAGAGCCTTTCAAACGAGACAATGTACCGTCTGCGCCTGTACGATTGTTATACGGGCCGATCACCACGCGATTCCAGCCACCGTTAGAGGTAACACGGCTTTCAAAGCCTGCGAATGCCAGCTTGGCGCGCACAGATTCTGCCTGATCGCTACCGCGGAACGAACCGCACTGCACGATAAAGCGCTGAGATTTTTCCTGCTCTTTCGGCTTTTCTTTATCCGGAGCATTTTGAGCGATGCTTTGCTGTTGCGGTCTCTCGTGTTCTGGTTTGGCCTGAGTAATCATTGGCTGCTGCTGTACCGGCCTCGGTCTTGGCTTAACCGGTGCAGGCTGTTGCGCCTCTGGTGCTCTTACCGGCTGCTGCATAAACGTTGGCTGGCTAGCTTGCTGCCTTGGCATAGGTGCAGCGTGCGTGGCCTGCGACGGATCGTTGTAAGGCACCTCGTTGAGCTGCATAGGTGTCTGACGCATGTCGGCCTGCATCTGATCAAGCAACTGCTTCTGCTCAGGCGTCAGCGCGGTTTTAGACGTGGTGTCGCTACCAGAAGTCGGCTCGGTTGGGGTTTGTACGCCCATCTGACGATTTTCCAGCTCTTTAATGTAACGCCAGCGCTCTTCCGGTTTAGGCGGTAAGCCTGATCCAGGACGTGGAGCATGGGTCGGCAGAATCTCTGCTTCTTCCATTTTTTTATGGCTGATAAAATAAAGACCACCGACAAAGACCACCAGAACGGCGACGGCGATTGCCACCACGGTTTTGGAAACCATCGGGGAACTGCTTTTTTTATTACGGCTGGTACTTTTCTTCCGCCGTGCTCCTGAGCGTCCACGGCTCACATAGTCTTTTTGTGCCACTATCGTTTCGCTGTGTCGTTATGTTTAGAGAAGTACGTCATTTTACAGAATCCTGAAAACTTGACTGTTAACTAGCGCTTAGGCGCAGCAGTGCTGCCGCGAATAACCAGTTCACTTTCGAGCAAGCGTGAACCGCTGTGAACGATATGACCGTTCAATTGTTCCAACAATAATAACATGGCTTCCCGGCCAATCTTGAATCTTGGTTGAGCTACCGTGGTGAGCGGTGGATCGTAAAACTGGCTGATTTTTATGTCATCGAACCCAACAATAGACAAATCTTGCGGAATACGCAGCCCTAATTTTTTTGCTTCACACATTGCACCAATTGCCATGATGTCATTGTGACAGAAAATCGCGGTTGGCGGATTCGACTGACTCATCAAGGTTGCCAATGCCTGAGCACCAGACTCATAGCTAAAATCGCCGTGAGTAATGTACTGACTTTCAACCGTTTGGCCGTTACGACGCACTGCCTGAATATAGCCTTGCAGACGATATTGGCAAAGCGGCATATTTTCAGGACCTGCGATGCAGGCAATGCGCTGATGCCCAAGACCAATAAGATAATGCACTGCGTCGTAGGCCGCCGTCAGGTTATCGATATGTACCGTAGGTAATTCCAGCTCCGGCGCAAATTCATTTGCCATCACCATCGGTGGCAGATTGCGTTGCTCTTCTTTACTGGCGTCAAAGGGCAAATCCGAACCCAACAGCAGCATACCGTCAATCTGTTTGGTAATAATGAGATTAATAAAGGTTTTTTCTTGCTGATTTTGCTGAGCGCAGTCGCCGATTAGCACCAGATAGCCATTTTCAGCGGCTGTGCGTTCGATCCCCTGGATCACGTCGGCAAAAAACGGATCGCAGATGTCAGGGATGATCACCAGAATAGTGCGTGATTCGTTGCGTTTGAGATTACGAGACAGAGAATGGGGCGAATAGCCGACGGCAATTACCGCCTGTTCAACCCGCTGGCGTGTCGTGGTTGAAACCTTTTCTGGATTCATCAACGCTCGTGAAACTGTGGCGGTCGAGACTCCAGCCATTTCCGCCACGTCTTTCATCGTAGCGGTAGGGATAACTCTATTCTGATCCAACGCATCTCTCCTTGCATCTGCATCAATCTGATACAACATCATGGATGTTAATTTTTATAACTTATTGACCGCATCCGTGCTTATTATTCGCGAACTATTTTGCTACGTAATGGATTGCGTAGCTCATCACATTCTAAACAGAATGTGACTAGGATTATTTACCTAATTGCATAAAAAATGTGACTTATGTGTTTTTTTCGAGCTGCGTTCCAGAAAACTGTCTTTCTATCGAATTAATTATCAATAGGATCAACATCCAGCGTCCATTTCACCTTCTTGGCCTGTGGCAGGCTGGCAATTAACGGCATCGAGCTTTTAATTACGTGTTGTAGCACTTTACGTGAAGGATGCTGAACCAGCAGCTGCCAGCGGAATCGCCCGCTGCGCTTGGCTTGCAGGGCAGGAACCGGGCCGAGTACCCAAAGCGAATCGTCCTTCAACGGGCTGGCTTCCAGCAAATTCCGCAGCTGCTGTAAAAACATCGCCGATTGTCTATTGTCGTGATCTTCGGAACGGAACAGAACGTGGCTGGTGAACGGCGGCAAAAATACGCTTTTTCGCTCGGCCAGCGTTTGTTTGGAAAATGCGTCGTAACCCTGCTGTAACAGCACTTGCAATAAAGGATGCTCGGGATGATGAGTCTGCAATACGACTTCTCCCTGCTTACCTGCGCGACCGGCACGCCCAGATACCTGAGTATAAAGCTGGGCAAAACGCTCGGCGGAACGGAAATCTGCCGAGAAAAGTGCGCCGTCTACATCCAGTAACGAAACCAGGGTAACGTCAGGGAAGTGATGTCCTTTAGCCAGCATTTGTGTGCCAATCAGAATACGTGCGCCGCCTCGATGCACCTCCGCCAGATGCTGTTCCAGCGAACCTTTACGGCTGGTGGTATCACGATCAATGCGAGTAATAGGCGTATCAGGGAAAAGCGGTGCCAGCTCGTTTTCAAGCTGCTCTGTACCAACGCCCACCGACACCAGCTGAGTTGATCCACACTGTGGGCACTGATGCGGTACGGAACGCTGGCTGTCGCAGTGGTGACAGCGCAACTGCCGCTGGTTCTGATGAAAAGTATAATAATGGTCGCAGCGCTGGCATTCGGCTATCCAGCCACATTCATGGCACAGAAGCGCGGGAGCATAACCCCGGCGATTCAGAAACAGCATCACCTGATTGTCGGCTTTAAGATGCTGCTGCATGCGTTGTATCAGCGGCTGCGACAGGCCAACCTTGAGCGGCAGCCCTTTCATATCCAGTAAATGATGTACCGCCGGTTTGGCATTCCCTGCGCGCTTGGTTAACGTTAACTGGCGATATTTGCCAAGCTGCACATTATGCAGGGTTTCCAGCGCCGGGGTGGCAGAACCCATAACAATGGGGATATTTTCTGCATGGGCGCGAAATACTGCCAGGTCGCGGGCGTGATAGCGCCAACCTTCCTGCTGCTTATAGGAGCTGTCGTGCTCTTCATCAATAATAATCACGCCAAGCCGGGCAAACGGCGTGAACAGTGATGATCGAGTGCCAATCACAATGCCTGCTTCGCCATTTCTGGCACGCAGCCAGACCGCTAAACGTTCGCTGTCGTTTAAACCAGAATGCAGCACGTCGACTGGCGCGCTAAAGCGTTCACGAAAACGCGCGATAGTCTGCGGGGTCAGGCCGATTTCTGGCACCATCACTAGCGCCTGTCGGCCCTGTGCCAGAATATTTTCCAGCACGCTCAGATAGACCTCTGTTTTACCTGACCCGGTGACTCCAGCCAGAAGCCAGGCAGAGAACTGCTGGTCTTCGCTGCGGATAGCCCCGACCGCGGTAGCCTGTTCGGTATTAAGGCGCAAACGCTCGCCCACCACCGTGAAATCTTTGCGCCAGTCCTGTGCCACCGGCGCAACAGTTTGTAAGTCAGCAAGCCCTTTGGTTCGTAGCGCCTGTAACGCCGCTTCGTTCAATTCCAGATTGCTTATTTGGTGGCGATAGATTTTCCCCTGCATCAGCGCGGCCATCGCCTGTTGCTGCTTCGGCGCGCGTTTCAGGGTATCCAGCGGTGTCGCGCGGCCTTGCTCCGTGGCGAACCACTGTAATAGCGGAGTAAGCTCGGCAGGTTTCCCCTGACGTAACAGCACCGGTAGTGCATGAGACAGCACTTCCCCGAGCGGAAAGTGATAATAATCGGCTGCCCAGTGCAGCACGCGCCATAAATCGGGCGTGAACAGGCTCGCGTTGTCGAGCACTTCCGACACCGGTTTAAGTTTCTCGATAGGAAAATCGCTGCTGTCGCTCACGCCGGTAACAATGCCGATCGCGTCGCGTTTGCCAAACGGAACCCTGACTCTACAGCCGGGGATTACCTGCATACCGGGCGGTAACAAGTAGTCAAAAGTACGGCTTAATGGAACGGGCAGAGCAACGTGAGCAACAGGCATTTGGGGTCCAGACTATAAAAAAATGACGAGATAGTGTACACTGGGTGACTCGGAATGCATGAACATGATTGCGTGGTCAGATTATATTCTGTATGATTCGCCGCCTTTGATGCATTCCGTATCAGAGACCTAATCATTAACACCACGCGTGGTGTCCGGCGGTAACACGGTTGGATAGCGACGCGGCCTAAACAGAGGTTTTCCCATGAAACAAGGTATTCACCCTAAATACGAAGTTGTTACTGCTAACTGCTCATGCGGTAACGTTATCAAGATCGGTTCTACTGTTGGTCACGATCTGAACCTGGACGTTTGTGGCGAATGCCACCCGTTCTACACTGGTAAGCAGCGTGAAGTGGCTACCGGTGGACGCGTTGACCGCTTCAACAAGCGTTTCAGCGTACCGAGCAGCAAATAAGCTTAGCTCGAGAGCAAAAAAAGGCGCCGGTGGCGCCTTTTTTATTGCCTGATTTTCTTCCCTATTTCTTTTTCCTGCCTTTCTTCCCTGAAAACGCCAGACTTCCTTAATATTCCCAGGTATCGGGATCAACGCCCAGTTCACGCATGAGAATTTTGGCGGCTTCCGGAATTTCATCGCTGCGTTCTTTACGCAGGTCTTCATCATTTGGCAGCGGCTGGCCAGTAAAGGCGTGCAGAAAAGCTTCGCACAGCAATTCACTGTTTGTCGCATGGCGCAGGTTGTTCACCTGGCGACGCGTACGCTCGTCTGTCAAAATCTTCAATACTTTGAGAGGAATGGAAACCGTAATTTTTTTAACTTGTTCGCTTTTCTTACCGTGTTCAGCGTAAGGGCTGACATATTCGCCGTTCCACTCAGCCATGGGACACCTTAAATTATCAAATAGAAACAAAATTCTGAAAACCCGGGGATTATGCCCGATTTCCGCAGATCTCACTATAGACCTTGTCCGTAAATCCTGGCCTGAATGCTGTTCAGTATGTCAGCGGAGACAGGTTCGTGCTTTACTGTGCTAATCAGCGTGCTGCGTCCGCATAATACGCCATACCGGCATAATTTTAGCGGTTATTGTCGCAATGCTCAATCTATACGCAAAGAAGTTTAGATGTCCAGATGTATTGACGTCTATCTCACTAACGATTAATCTTTACACCCTCATCCTCATTCATCCCGTCAGGGAGCAACAAATATGACGCTCAAGCAAGGCACAATCGCGGTTAGCAGTGGACTTAACATTGACCAGCAGTATGGCTGTGTTGTTCCCCCGATCACACTCTCAAGCACCTATAATTTTGAAGATTTTAACCAACCACGCGCTCACGACTATTCACGTCGCGGTAATCCGACGCGTGATGTGGTTCAGCGTGCGCTGGCGGATCTTGAAGGTGGTGCAGGCGCAGTGCTGACCAGCAGCGGGATGTCCGCGATTCATCTGGTTTGCACCGTATTTCTCAAACCAGGTGATTTGCTGGTCGCGCCACATGACTGTTACGGCGGCAGCTATCGTCTGTTCGACAGCCTGAGCAAGCGCGGTGCTTATCGCGTATTATTTGTTGATCAGGGCGACCCTAAAGCACTGAGTGAAGCGCTGGAGCAGAAGCCTAAACTGGTTCTGATCGAGACGCCAAGTAACCCATTGCTGCGCGTTGTCGATATCAAAGCTATCTGTGATGCGGCGCATCAGGCAGGCGCTTTGGCCGTGGTAGATAATACCTTCCTGAGCCCTGTGCTTCAGCAGCCGCTGAAACTGGGTGCCGATCTGGTGGTGCATTCTTGTACCAAATACTTGAATGGTCACTCTGACGTAGTTGCCGGCACCGTGATTTCTAAAACGGCCGAGCACGCAACCGAGTTGGCATGGTGGGGTAATAACATCGGCGTAACTGGCGCGGCATTCGACAGCTATCTGCTGCTTCGTGGCCTGCGTACCGTGGGTGTGCGTGTTAAACAGCAGCAGGAAAATGCACTGGCAATTGTTGCTTATTTACAGAAACAATCGCTGGTTAAAAAACTGTATCATCCTTCCTTGCCTGAGAATCAGGGGCACGAAATTGCGCGTCGTCAACAGAGCGGTTTCGGGGCGATGGTAAGTTTCGAATTTAACGGTGATGAAGCGCGTTTGCGTCATTTCCTTAAGGAATTGAAACTGTTTACGCTGGCCGAATCACTGGGTGGCGTTGAAAGCCTGATTTCTCATACTGCAACCATGACCCACGCGGGTATGTCACCGGAAGCACGTAAAGCCGCAGGAATATCCGACAGTCTTTTGCGCATTTCTGTCGGTCTTGAAGATAGCGAAGATTTAATTGCCGACTTGGAACACGCTTTCCAGTCGGCGGCGAAGAGGTAAGTAATGAATGCAATAGCGGTTGCGGCACCGGCAGGAAGCCGTCAGTTACATAAATTTGGCGGTAGCAGCCTGGCCGATGCGAAGTGTTATCTCCGCGTGGCAGGGATCATGGCCGAATACGGTAATCCAGGCGATATCATGGTAGTTTCTGCCGCAGGCAGTACGACTAACCAACTGATTAGCTGGCTGAAGTTGAGCCAGACGGACAGGATTTCAGCTCATCAGGTGCAGCAGACGCTGCGCCGTTATCAAAGTGATTTGATTGCGAGCCTGCTGCCTGCCGAAATGGCCGAACCGCTGATTGCGACATTTATTCATGACCTTGAACGTCTGGCAGTATTGCTGGACGATAAAGTCACGGATGCGATTTATGCCGAGGTTGTAGGGCATGGCGAAATATGGTCTGCCCGTTTGATGTCGGCACTGCTGGCGCAGACGGATATTCCTTCTGCCTGGCTCGATGCCCGCGATTTCCTGCGCGCCGAACGCGCTGCGCAGCCTCAGGTCGATGAAGGTCGTTCTTATCCACTGTTACAGCAGCTTTTGGCGCAGCATCCGCATCAATATCTGGTGGTTACCGGCTTTATCTCGCGCAATCAGGCGGGTGAAACCGTGCTGCTTGGACGTAACGGCAGTGACTATTCCGCGACCCAGATTGGCGCGCTGGCAGGTGTTAGCCGCGTTACCATCTGGAGCGACGTTGCCGGGGTTTACAGCGCGGATCCACGTAAAGTGAAAGATGCCTGCCTGCTGCCGCTGCTGCGTCTTGACGAAGCGAGCGAGCTGGCTCGTTTAGCCGCGCCGGTGTTGCATACTCGTACGCTACAGCCAGTTTCTGGCAGCGATATCGATTTACAGCTGCGTTGTAGCTATCAACCGGAACAGGGTTCAACCCGTATCGAACGCGTTCTGGCGTCGGGAACCGGTGCCAAAATAGTTACCAGTCATGATGATATCTGTCTGATTGAGCTGGCTATCTCTTCTGAACATGATTTTGCGCTGGCACACAAAGACGTTGAGCTGCTGTTGAATCGCGCTCAGGTCAAACCGCTGGCAACCGGCGTGCATGCCGACCGTAATCTCTTGCAGCTGTGCTATACCTCTGAAGTGGTAGGCAGTGCGCTGGCGGTGTTGGAAGAAGCCAATTTGCCGGGTTGCCTGACTCTGCGTGAAGGGCTGGCGCTGGTGGCGCTGGTTGGTGCGGGTGTTTGCAAGAACCCGCTGCACAGTCACCGTTTTTATCAGGAATTAAAAGATCAACCGGTGGAGTTTGTCTGGCAGGCCGAAGACGGTATTAGTCTGGTGGCAGTGTTGCGTGTTGGGCCGACCGAAAATCTGGTCCACGGCCTGCACAATACGTTGTTCCGCGCTGAAAAACGTATTGGCCTGATGCTGTTCGGTAAAGGCAATATCGGCTCACGCTGGCTGGAGCTGTTTGCCCGCGAGCAGAAAAACATCTCTGCCCGTAGCGGATTTGAGTTCGTGTTAGCCGGCGTGGTTGATAGCAAACGCAGCCTGCTGAGCTATGACGGTCTGGACGCTAGCCGTGCTCTGGCCTTCTTCGACGATGAAGCGCGCGAACACGACGAGGAATCGCTGTTCCTGTGGATGCGCGAGCACCCTTATGATGATCTGGTCGTGCTCGATGTTACTGCCAGTGCTGACCTGGCGGATCAGTACCTTGATTTTGCCAGCTACGGTTTCCACGTGATTAGCGCCAACAAAGTTGCTGGTGCGTCGGATACCAATAAATATCGCCAAATCCGCGATGCGTTTGCTAAAACCGGTAGCCACTGGCTTTACAATGCCACCGTGGGTGCGGGTTTGCCGGTTAACCATACGGTTCGCGATCTGCGTGAAAGTGGTGACAGCATTCTGGCTATCAGCGGAATTTTCTCCGGCACGCTGTCGTGGCTGTTCCTGCAATTCGATGGCACCCAGCCTTTTACCGAGCTGGTGGATTTAGCCTGGCAGCAGGGTCTGACCGAGCCTGATCCGCGCGTTGACCTGTCGGGTCAGGACGTTATGCGCAAGCTGGTTATTCTGGCGCGTGAAGCCGGTTATGACATTGAGCCGAATCAGGTTCGCGTTGAGTCGCTGGTTCCACAAGGCTGTGTGAATGGCTCGGTAGATCAGTTCTTTGAATGTGGCGAGGCGCTAAATCAGCAAATGTTGCAGCGTCTGGAAGCGGCCAAAGAAATGGGTCTGGTGCTGCGTTATGTGGCGCGTTTTGATGCTAATGGCAAGGCACGCGTTGGGGTTGAGGCCGTTCGTGACGATCATCCTCTGGCTTCTTTGCTGCCGTGCGACAATGTTTTTGCAATTGAAAGTCGCTGGTATCGCGACAACCCGTTAGTGATCCGTGGACCCGGTGCCGGCCGCGATGTTACAGCCGGTGCGATACAATCTGACCTTAACCGCTTGACCCAACTGCTTTAATTTTTTTCCCCCTGTGCATCTTGAACGCAGGGGGAAATTTCATCTCTTTTGTCTGCTTGAAATCCTCTCATTTTGGTTGAATATTAATCATCGCCAGTGCCTTGCTTTGAGTTGACTCTTTGAAAAAAATATCGCACTTTACATCTAAACGTTTAGACGTCTAGATGCTTTTAGGGTGAGATCGACAACTAAAACGAAGTGATGAAAAAGGTAGAGACCGTATGAGCTTTTTCCACGCCAACCAGCGCGAAGCGTTGAACCAGAATCTGGCCGAATTACAGGGGCAGATTAGCGTATCTTTTGAATTTTTCCCGCCACGTTCCAGCGAAATGGAAGACACGTTATGGAAATCGATCGACCGTCTTAGCATCCTTAAGCCTAAATTCGTTTCAGTCACCTACGGTGCAAATTCTGGCGAGCGTGACCGCACTCACAGCATCATTAAAGGCATTAAAGATCGCACTGGGCTTGAAGCGGCTCCGCATCTGACCTGTATCGATGCCACGCCTGATGAACTGCGTCAGATTGCTGAAGATTACTGGCAGAGTGGTATTCGCCACATTGTGGCTCTGCGCGGTGATTTGCCAGCCAACAGCGGCAAGCCGGAAATGTATGCGACCGATTTGGTAAACCTGCTGAAAGGCGTCGGCGATTTCGATATTTCTGTCGCGGCTTATCCAGAAGTTCACCCGGAAGCTAAAAGCGCACAGGCTGATTTGATTAACCTGAAGCGTAAGGTCGATGCAGGTGCCAGTCGCGCGATTACGCAGTTCTTCTTCGACGTAGAAAGCTATCTGCGTTTTCGCGACCGCTGCGTTTCGGCAGGGATTGATGTTGAGATAGTGCCAGGCATCTTGCCAGTATCCAACTTCAAGCAGCTGCAACGTTTTGCCGCCATGACCAACGTGCGTGTGCCGCGTTGGATGACCAGCATGTTTGAAGGGCTAGATGACGATGCCGAGACTCGTAAAATGGTCGGTGCCAATATAGCAATGGACATGGTAAAAATTCTCAGCCGCGAAGGGGTGAAGGATTTCCATTTCTACACTTTGAACCGCGCTGAAATGACCTATGCTATCTGTCACACTCTCGGCGTACGCCCTATACCGGCATCTTTCGTGCCGTGACTTTGTTGGCTGTCTTCGTTCACCCCGGTCACTGACTTGGTGTCAGCTCCCAGGGATTCTCTCAGTTGCCGCCTTGTCTCAACGCGAAATCTGCGCGGTACTTTTTACCGGCATCTTTCTCGCTGTGACTTTGTTGGCTGTCTTCGTTCACCTTAGTCACTGACCAGTGTCAGCTCCCAGGGATTCTCTCAGTTGCCGCCTTGTCTCAACGCGAAATCTGCGCAGTATTTTTTACCGGCATCTTTCTCGCTGTGACTTTGTTGGCTGTCCTAGTTCACCCTAGTCACTGACCAGTGTCAGCTCCCAGGGATTCTCTCAGTTGCCGCCTTGTCTCAACGCGAAATCTGCGCAGTATTTTTTACCGGCATCTTTCGTGCCGTGACTTTGTTAGCTGTCCTCGTTCACCCCGGTCACTGACTTGGTGTCAGCTCCCAGGGATTCTCTCAGTTGCCGCCTTGTCACAACGCGAAATCTGCACGCTAATTGTTGTGATGATTTAGATTGTGACGATTTAGATAAAGAAAAACCCAGCCTTGTGAGCTAGGTTTTAAAGCGCTAAAAACTAAAAATGAGTTATCCAAGAGATTTCGAGGGGTAGCAAGGCAGCGACCGAATAAATCCCGGGAGCTGACATCAGTCAGTGACCGGGGTGCATGAGGGAAGCTAACGCCGCTACCGTTCGAAAGACGAAGGATAACTAGCCGGTGTTGCGCATGCCGGCGGCAACACCTGCAATGGTGACCATCAATGCTTGCTCGACTCGTGCATCCAGCTCGCCTTTCTCTTCTAGCTGGCGTGAGCGGTGCAGCAACTCGGCTTGCAGCACGTTTAACGGGTCAGTGTAAACGTTACGCAGCGCGATAGACTCGGCTATCCACGGCAGGTCAGCCATCAGGTGGTCATCGTTAGCGATAGCCAACACTACTTTAATGTCATCGCTGAGCTGTTCACGCAGTTTCTGCCCCAGTGGCCACAGGTCTTTACTCACCAGACGTTGATCATAGTATTCCGCCAGCCACAGGTCGGCTTTGGCAAATACCATTTCCAGCATGCCGATTCGCGTCGAGAAGAACGGCCAGTCGCGGCACATCGACTCAAGCACGTCACGTTTACCGGCATCGACTACCGCCTGCAGACCCGCACCGGCACCCAGCCACGCGGGTAACATCAGGCGGTTTTGCGTCCAGGCAAAAATCCACGGAATAGCACGCAGGCTTTCCACGCCGCCGCTGGCTTTACGCTTGGCAGGGCGGGAACCCAGTGGCAGTTTGGCCAGCTCCTGTTCAGGCGTTGCCGAGCGGAAATAAGGCACGAAGTCTTTGTTTTCGCGCACATAACCACGATACATGGCGCAAGAAACGTCTGACAGCTGATCCATCACTTCCACCCACGCCTGTTTTGGCTCTGGCGGAGGCAGCAGGTTGGCTTCGAGAATCGCACCGGTATACAGCGCCAGGCTACTAATAGTTACTTCCGGCAGACCGTATTTGAAACGAATCATCTCGCCCTGTTCGGTCACACGCAGGCCACCTTTCAGGCTGCCCGGAGGCTGAGATAACAGTGCTGCATGAGCAGGTGCACCACCACGTCCGATAGAACCGCCGCGTCCGTGGAACAGTGTCAGCAGCACGCCCGCTTTTTCACAGGTTTTGATCAGGGCATCTTGCGCGCGATATTGTGCCCAGGAGGCTGCCATTACGCCGGCATCTTTTGCCGAGTCAGAATAGCCGATCATTACCATCTGTTTGCCCTGAATAAAGCCGCGATACCAGTCAATGTTCAGCAACTGTGTCATAACATCATCGGCGTTGTTCAGGTCATCCAGCGTTTCAAACAGTGGCGCGACCGGCATGGCGAACGGGCAACCCGCTTCTTTCAACAATAAATGAACCGCCAGCACGTCAGACGGCGTACGCGCCATCGAAATTACGTAAGCGGCAATCGAACCTTCCGGTGCCTCTGCTGCAACCTGGCAGGTATCCAGCACTTCTTTGGTGTCGGCACTCGGCGTCCAGTTACGTGGCACTAACGGGCGCGCAGAATTCAGTTCGCGGATCAGAAATGCCTGTTTGTCGCTTTCCGACCAGTTTTCGTAATCGCCCAAACCGAGGAAACGAGTAATTTCGGCAATCGCTTGGGTATGACGAGTGCTTTCCTGACGAATATCAATACGCACCAGCGGTACGCCGAAGCAGCGCACGCGTCGCAGCGTATCGAGCAGCTGTCCGTTGGCAATAATCCCCATGTTACAGGCTTGCAGTGACTGGTAGCAGGCGTACAGCGGTTCCCACAGCTGGTCGTTATTCACCAGCAGATCTTTCGGGCGCGGCAGTTTTTCGCCTTTCAGGCGTGCTTCAAGATAAACCTGAGTCGACAACAGCTGAGTGCGAATATCTTTCATAATGGTGCGATAAGGCTCGACCACGTCCTCGCCACCGGCACGCTCACGCAGCTCTGGCGTGGCTTCAGTCATCGACAGTTCAGAAATCAGCACGTGAATATCACGCAGGAACAGGTCGGTGGCTTTCCAGCGGCTTAGCTGTAGCACGTGGCGGGTAATCGCGGCGGTGACATTCGGGTTACCGTCACGGTCACCGCCCATCCACGAGGTAAAACGAACCGGTACCGCTTCCACTGGCATTTTATAATCCAGCGAGGTTTCCAGCTGTTCGTTGAATTCGCGCAGGAACGCCGGAACGCCTTCCCACAGGCTGTTTTCAACCACCGCAAAGCCCCATTTAGCCTCATCAATTGGCGTCGGACGGATTTTGCGGATTTCATCGGTGTGCCATGACTGAGCAATCAGCTGTCGCAGACGACGCATAGCCTGCTTGCGCTCATAATCGGCGAGATCGCTATGGTCGAGCTGTTTCAGGCAGTTGTTAATTTCAACCAGTTTATGGATCAGAGTACGGCGAGCAATTTCGGTAGGGTGCGCGGTAAGAACCAGCTCGATTGACAAATCTTCAACAGCATCACGCAATTGCTGATCCGACAAGTTCCTGGATTTAAGCCGATCAATCAGCTGTGCGAGTGCTTCTGGATTGCTGGCCGCTTCGCCATGCGGGGAAATACTGTGGTATTGCTCGGCGACGTTGGTCAGATTCAGAAACTGACTGAACGCGCGGGCAACCGGCAGTAATTCGTCGTTAGATAAATTTTGCAGCGTGGTCAGTAATTCCTGACGATCGGCTTCATTACCTGCACGTGAGGACTTGGACAATTTGCGGATTTTCTCTACGCGATCAAGAACCTGCTCTCCCAGTGTGTCCTTGATGGTCTCTCCGAGCAGTTTGCCCAGCGTGCTGACATTACTTCGCATTGCGGAATATTGTTCGTTCATATGACCTCTGACCCGTTTCTTGTTTGAATTTTTATGTCTTCTAAATAACTTTCACCCGTAAGGCGCGGTCGCCTTTGTCTATCAAGCCTTCATGGCAAATTTTAGTCGTCCAATTTTAGTACTGTAGAAACTTACCTCAAAAACCCTGATTTTCGCATTCCTAAAAAGCTGAATCGTGTAATCAGGCTGAAATTTAATTACAGCCGGTGGGTTATTAGTTTGGCTTATCAGCTGCTTTGTACAATATCAAAGGGCATCTTACGATGCCCCTTTTTTGTTACATAATTTTAACAATCATGGTTTTTAACCACCATGTCGAAATCAGTGATGACAGAAGTGATGTACAACCTGAGCGATGAGTTCGCGAGTCGGTTTAATAAACGCGGTATCGATATATTCGTCTGGCTGATGCGCCTGATCGATAGAACCCGGACCCAGCACCAGCGTTGGGCAAAGCTCTTGAATAAATGGCGCTTCGGTACAGTAGTTAACAATTTCAGTCTCGGTACCGAGCAGCTTCTCGACGACCTGCACCAGGCGATGATCCGGAGGACATTCATAGCCCGGGATTGGCGGATGCAGAGCTTCGATAGTGATACGGCCCGGCCAACGGCTGCTCACTGGTTCCAGCGTTTCGTTGAGTAAATCGTCCAAATCCGACAGCGTCAGGCCCGGTAGCGGGCGAATATCCATATGCAGTTCGCAGCAGGCACAGATACGGTTAGCCGCGTCGCCACCATTAATATGACCAAAGTTCATGGTCGGATAAGGAATGGCAAAACCGTTGTGGTTGTAACGCTCTTTCAACGTATTGCGCAGGCCCATCAGGTGAGTAATGGAGTCGTGCATCAGTTCAATCGCGTTGATGCCGCGCGCAGGATCGCTGGAATGCCCAGACTGACCGGTGATGCGAATAGCGTTGGAAATATGACCTTTATGTGCACGCACCGGCTTCAACGAGGTTGGCTCGCCGATAATCGCGCAATCCGGGCGAATAGACGAAGTCTTGGCGAAATAGCTGGCGCCGGCCATAGTGGTTTCTTCATCGGCGGTCGCGAGAATATAGAGAGGCTTGCTCAGCTTCTCGGTATCAATGTCACGCAGCGCATCGACGATAAACGCGAAAAAGCCTTTCATATCGGCGGTGCCCAGACCGTAGAGCTTGTTTTCGTGCTCTGTCAGGACAAAAGGATCGCGAGTCCAGCGGCCATCGTCGAACGGGACGGTATCGGTATGGCCCGCCAGCAGCAAGCCGCCAGCGCCTTCACCAATGCTGGCCAGCATGTTGAATTTATTACGTGTATTGGGTACCGGCTGAATTTCCACTTTAAACCCTAAATCGGCAAACCAGCCTGCCAGCAAGTTGATTAAGGTTTCATTGCTTTGATCCAGTGCGCTGTCGGTGGCACTGATCGAAGGCGTGGCAATTAACGCACGGTATAGCTCAATAAATGGAGGTAATTTCATCTTCACTGTTGACAGCCTTTGGTTAGGGTAATATAAATATTCATGCATTTAATGTGAATAAAAATACATTAAGCGGGTTCGTAAGGAAACACTAAAAACAGATAGGTTTCTGAGTTAGTATTACTGCAACGAACGTGCTGAATTTCGCGGGCTTCTGGCGTAAAAACGCAGTGAGCCCTCTATTTTTAAAAAAGAAGGTGAACTGAGCCCATGTTGAATACGCTGATTGTTGGTGCCACCGGTTATGCTGGAGCTGAACTTGCGCTCTACCTGAATCGTCACCCACATATGAACATAACCGGTTTAACGGTTTCAGCGCAAAGTGCAGATGCAGGAAAATTGCTTTCTGATTTGCACCCGCAGTTAAAAGGCATTGTCGATCTGCCTGTTTTGCCATTGGAAAACGTGGCGGAAGCAGCGAAAGGCGTCGATGTTGTTTTTTTAGCAACGGCACATGAAGTCAGCCATGATTTGGCTCCGCAGTTCCTGGCACTGGGTTGCACCGTATTCGATCTTTCTGGCGCGTTTCGCGTTAACGACCCTGCTTTCTATACCCAATTTTATGGTTTTGAGCATCAGCATCAGGACTGGTTGGATAAAGCCGTTTATGGGCTGGCCGATTGGCAGGCTGATAAACTGAAAGAGGCGCAATTAATCGCCGTTCCTGGCTGTTATCCAACCGCTGCACAGCTGGCTATCAAACCGCTGCTGGAAAAAGAGCTGCTGAATCAAGACCAATGGCCGGTAATCAATGCGACCAGCGGCGTGAGTGGAGCAGGGCGTAAAGCCAGCTTGGGCACCAGTTTCTGCGAAGTTAGCCTGCATGCTTATGGCGTGTTCAATCACCGTCATCATCCGGAAATCTCGACGCATCTTGGCACGCCAGTGATTTTCACCCCGCATCTGGGCAGCTTCCCGCGCGGTATTCTGGCAACGGTTACCTGTCGTTTGAAGCCGGGCGTGAGTGCAGAGCAGGTCGCTGAAGCTTTCCACAGTGCTTATGACCACAAGCCGTTGGTTCGCCTGTACGAAAAAGGCATGCCGGCGCTGAAAAACGTGGTTGGCCTGCCGTTCTGCGATATCGGATTTGCGGTGCAGGGTGAGCACGTGATTATCGTGGCAGCAGAAGATAACCTGCTGAAAGGCGCCTCGGCTCAGGCAGTACAATGTCTGAACCTGCGTTTCGGTTTCCCGGAAACCACGTCACTGATTTAATAGTTTGAAATTTAAGACGATGAGTTAGGAGACTAACTGATTGTTAATTGAATATGACACCGTGCCTTGAGCGTTTATTCGTCTCCTCAGGAATGGTAAATTAAAGACTAATTAACTTCCAGGGTAGCAACCTTAAATACACTGGGAGACAAGGCGCGAATATGAATCCATTGATCATCAAACTAGGCGGCGTGTTACTCGATAATGAAGAAGCGCTTGATCGCTTGTTCGCAGCGCTGGTCGCTTATCGTCAGGAATATCAGCGTCCTCTGGTGATCGTTCACGGCGGTGGCTATCTGGTTGATGACTTGATGAATCGCCTTAATCTGCCGGTCGTCAAGAAGTCTGGCCTGCGTGTTACGCCTGCCGATCAGATTGATATTATTACCGGTGCATTGGCCGGAAGCGCCAACAAAACGCTGCTGTCCTGGGCGGTTAAAAATGATATTAGCGCCGTGGGCCTGTCATTGGCCGATGGGGGTTCAGTCAGCGTGACTCAGCTGAGCGAAGAGCTGGGCTTTGTCGGTAAAGCCGAGGCCGGTTCTCCTAAGCTTATCAATACCTTGACGGCGGCAGGCTATTTGCCAATTGTTAGCTCAATCGGCATTACAGCAGAAGGCGCGCTGATGAATGTCAATGCCGATCAAGCTGCGACTGCACTGGCTGCAACGCTAGGCGCAGACCTGATTCTGCTCTCCGACGTGAGCGGTATTCTGGATGGTAATCGTCAGCGCGTACCAGAAATGACAGCGGCAAGAGCGGAAGAGATGATTGAGCAGGGCATCATCACCGACGGCATGATCGTAAAAGTAAATGCGGCTCTCGACGCGGCACGAACTTTAGGTCGCCCGGTAGATATTGCCAGCTGGCGTGAAGCTGAAAAATTGCCGGCTTTGTTCAACGGCGAAGCCATCGGCACCCGTATCCTGGCGTAACCAGGCTTTAAGAGTTTTATTATTTAAAGCGCGGCGTAAAAGACGTCGCGAAATCAGATATTTTAAGGAAATTATCATGGCAGCAACTCAAGGCATCAGCAAAATCGTTCTGGCTTACTCAGGCGGTCTGGACACTTCAGCTATCATTCCATGGCTGAAAGAAAACTACGGCAACTGTGAAGTGGTGGCGTTCGTTGCCAACATTGGTCAGGACCAGGCAGACCTGGAAGGCATCGAGCAGAAAGCGCTGGATACCGGTGCATCAGAATGTCATGTGGTTGATCTGCGTGAAGAATTCATCAAAGACTACGTTTATCCAGTGCTGAAAAGCGGCGCGCTGTACGAAGGCACTTACCTGCTGGGGACTTCAATGGCTCGTCCACTGATCGCTAAAGCACAGGTTGAACTGGCGCTGAAAGTCGGTGCAGACGCGGTTTGCCACGGCGCGACCGGTAAAGGTAACGACCAGGTTCGTTTCGAAACGACTTATACCGCGCTGGCTCCACAGCTGAAAGTGGTTGCACCATGGCGTGAGTGGGACCTGCGTTCCCGTGAGGCGCTGCTGGACTACCTGAAAGAGCGCAATATCAAGACCACCGCTTCTCTGGAAAAAATCTACAGCCGTGACGAAAACGCATGGCACATTTCTACTGAAGGCGGCGTGCTGGAAAGCCCTTGGAATGCGCCAAACAAAGATTGCTGGGCGTGGACTGTATCTCCTGAAGATGCGCCAAACGAAGCCGAGCTGGTGACTTTGAAAGTTGAGAAAGGCGAAGTTGTTGCCGTTAACGGTAAAGAACTGAGCCCGTTCAAATGTCTGGAAGCACTGAACGAGCTGGGCGTGAAACACGGCGTGGGTCGTATCGATATCGTTGAAAACCGTCTGGTCGGTATCAAGTCTCGCGGTTGCTATGAAACTCCGGGCGGCACCATCATGATGGCTGCGCTGCGTGGCGTTGAGCAACTGGTTCTGGACCGTGACAGCTTCAAATGGCGTGAGCAGCTGGGCCAGGAAATGTCCTATGTTGTTTACGACGGTCGCTGGTTCGCTCCACTGCGTGAGTCAATTCAGGCTGCTGCCGATTCTCTGGCGCAGGACGTTAACGGTGAAGTGGTTATCAAGCTTTACAAAGGTACTGCAACCGCTATCCAGAAAAAATCTCCGAACAGCATGTACTCTGAAGAGTTTGCGACCTTCGGTGAAGATGAAGTGTACGACCACAGCCATGCAGGTGGCTTCATTCGTCTGTTCTCACTCTCTTCACGTATCCGTGCACTGAACGCCGCTAAAAAATAAGCAGCAGTTTCATGGATTACAACAGGCGTGCGAGGCAGCTCGCACGCCTGAATCATCACATCAAATATCACTTCTTCAGCATGTAAAGTCGGGAGCATTATCATGGCATTATGGGGCGGACGCTTTAGTCAGGCAGCAGATCAGCGTTTCAAAGAACTGAATGACTCACTGCGGTTTGACTATCGATTGGCAGAGCAGGATATCGTGGGCTCGGTTGCCTGGTCGAAAGCGCTGGTTACCGTTAATGTACTGACCGCAGACGAACAAGTGCAGCTGGAAGGCGCGCTAAATGTGTTGCTGGAAGAGGTGCGTGCTAATCCTCGTGCCATCCTTGAAAGTGATGCTGAAGATATTCACAGCTGGGTTGAGCTGAAGCTGATCGACAAAGTCGGTAACCTTGGCAAGAAATTGCATACTGGCCGTAGCCGTAACGATCAGGTCGCCACCGACATCAAGCTGTGGTGTAAAACTCAGGTTGTTGAACTGCAACTCGCGGTTAAACAGCTACAGCAAGCACTGGTAGAAACCGCCGAAGCTAATCAAGACGCCGTCATGCCGGGTTATACCCATTTGCAACGCGCGCAGCCGGTAACTTTCGCTCACTGGTGCCTGGCTTATGTAGAAATGTTGGCTCGTGACGAGAGCCGTTTGCAAGATACCTTCAACCGCCTCGACGTAAGCCCATTGGGTAGCGGCGCGTTGGCAGGGACTGCTTATCCTATCGATCGTGAACAGCTTGCAGGATGGTTGGGCTTTGCATCTGCAACTCGCAACAGCCTCGACAGCGTTTCCGACCGTGACCACATTCTTGAATTGCTGTCTAACGCCTCAATCAGCATGGTTCACCTGTCGCGTTTTGCAGAAGACCTGATCTTCTTCAACACCGGTGAAGCTGGCTTTGTTGACTTGTCTGACCGCGTGACTTCTGGCTCTTCACTGATGCCGCAAAAGAAAAATCCGGATGCGCTTGAACTGATCCGCGGCAAGTGTGGCCGTGTGCAAGGCGCATTGACCGGTATGATGATGACGCTGAAAGGCCTGCCATTGGCTTATAACAAAGACATGCAGGAAGATAAAGAAGGGTTGTTCGACGCGCTCGATACCTGGATGGACTGCCTGCAGATGTCTGCGCTGGTGCTGGATGGCATTCAGGTTAAACGCCCGCGCTGCAAAGAAGCGGCAGAGCAGGGTTATGCTAACTCTACCGAGCTGGCCGATTACCTAGTTGCCAAAGGCGTGCCTTTCCGTGAAGCGCACCACATTGTTGGCGAAGCCGTGGTTGAGGCTATTCGTCAAGGTAAAGCGTTGGAAGCCTTGCCGCTGGCTGATTTGCAGAAATTCAGCAGCATTATTGCCGATGACGTTTACCCGATTCTGGCGCTACAATCTTGCCT
This sequence comes from uncultured Gammaproteobacteria bacterium, assembly GCA_963747655.1. Classification (GTDB taxonomy): domain Bacteria; phylum Pseudomonadota; class Gammaproteobacteria; order Enterobacterales; family Enterobacteriaceae; genus Rouxiella. The sequence continues at coordinate 467,761 of CAVVFS010000005.1, forward strand.
CGACAAGCGTAATGCCAAGGGCGGTGTGGCTCCAGAGCAGGTTGCGCTGGCTATCCGCGAAGCAAAAGCGCGCCTGGCTTAAGGGCTATTTGCAGGTAGTATTGCAGATTAGTGCTGGCTGAATAGCGGGCATAAAAAAGCGGGCCTTTCGGCCCGCTGAACGTTCATACACTACTTTCTTTCTAATAAGACGTCTGTTGCTTATTAGCCCCGATAAAACTCAGGCCGCAAAGTACTGTTCCAGATCGTCGCTTCCCCCGATGTGGCGACCACCGATGAACACTTGTGGAACTGTTGCACGGCCACTGACCGCACGCAGACTCACCGTCGTTGCATCTTTACCAAGTACCACTTCTTCGTACTGAATCCCACGTTCTTGCAGCATTTGCTTCGCTTTGGCACAGAATGGGCAGCCTGGTTTAGTGAATACCGAGACCGATTCCTGCACTTTATACTCTGGCGCCAGATACTTCAGCATGGTGTCGGCATCTGACACTTCAAACGGATCGCCCGGCTTATTCGGCTCGACGAACATTTTCTCGACCACGCCGTTGCGCACCAGCATGGAATAACGCCATGAGCGTGGACCAAATCCCAGGTCCGCTTTTTCGACCAGCATGTCCATGCCTTTGGTGAACTCGCCATTACCGTCTGGAATGAAGGTAATGTTCTCGGCATTTTGCTCGGCTTTCCATGCGTTCATCACGAAGGTATCGTTGACTGACACGCAAAGAATGCTGTCTACGCCGTGCTGGCGGAATACGCTGGCCAGCTCGTTATAACGTGGCAGATGGCTAGAAGAACAGGTTGGTGTAAACGCGCCTGGCAGAGAAAACACGATCACAGTTTTATTGTTAAACAGGTCATCGCTGGTGGTATCAATCCACTGATCGCCCTGACGAGTGTGGAACGTAACTTGTGGAACTGTTTTTCCTTCACGGCTTGAAAACATGCATAACCTCTTGGTCTGGATTAATAAAAATTCACTTTTCGGCGTTACCGTTCGATGGGAGGCATTATTAACGATTACTCTTGATAGATATAATCGTTGATTGCTATCTTATCTATCGCTACTGACTATCGCATTGGCGAGTTGTTAACGGAGAATTTATGAACATACGTGATTTAGAGTATCTGGTGGCGCTGGCTGAGTTCCGGCATTTTCGTCGCGCTGCCGATTCTTGCCACGTCAGCCAGCCTACGCTGAGCGGTCAAATCCGTAAGCTTGAAGATGAGCTGGGCGTCATGCTGCTGGAAAGAACTAGCCGCAAGGTATTGTTTACTCAGGCGGGTTTACTGCTGGTCGATCAGGCGCGCACCGTACTGCGTGAAGTTAAAGTTTTAAAAGAGATGGCGAGTCAACAGGGCGAGGCGATGTCGGGTCCGCTGCACATTGGCCTGATCCCGACAGTGGGACCTTACTTGCTGCCGCAGATTATTCCTTCACTGCATAAAACTTTCCCAAAACTTGAAATGTATCTGCATGAAGCGCAGACCCAGCAGCTTTTGGCCCAGCTGGACAGCGGCAAACTCGACTGTGCGATTCTGGCCCTGGTTAAAGAAAGTGAAGCGTTTATCGAAGTTCCACTATTTGATGAGCCGATGAAGCTGGCAATCTACGACGATCATGCCTGGGCCTCGCGCGACAGAGTGGCGATGGCAGATCTTTCCGGTGAAAAGTTACTAATGCTGGAAGATGGACACTGCTTGCGCGATCAGGCGCTGGGCTTTTGTTTCCAGGCAGGGGCAGACGAAGACACGCATTTTCGTGCCACGAGTCTTGAAACCTTGCGTAATATGGTCGCTGCCGGAAGCGGAATTACCCTGCTGCCGTCATTGGCTGTACCGCGTGAACGTAGCCGCGACGGTGTGACTTATCTGGTTTGTGACAAGCCGGAACCGAAGCGCACCATTGCTCTGGTGTATCGCCCCGGTTCCCCATTGCGCGGTCGCTATGAACAGTTGGCCGAAGCCATTAAAGAACACATGCAACCTTACATGGACGCATTAGCGTTAAAAAAGGCGGTTTAAGCCGTTCAGTGCCGCAACGCGATAAGCTTCTGCCATCGTCGGATAGTTAAAGGTGGTATTAACGAAATACTCGATAGTATTTCCCGCCCCTTCCTGTTCCATGATGGCCTGTCCGATATGAATAATCTCGGCTGCGCGTTCACCAAAACAGTGGATACCGAGAATTTGCTTGGTATCTCTGTGGAACAGCAGTTTGAGACTCCCGACGTTCATACCGGCGATTTGTGCACGCGCGAGGTGTTTAAACTGCGCGCGGCCCACTTCATACGGTACTTTCATCGCGGTTAATTCCTGTTCGGTTTTACCCACGCAGCTAATCTCTGGGATGGTGTAAATACCGCTCGGAATATTTTCAATCAGATGCACTCGGGTCTCGCCCTGGACGATAGCCTGAGCCGCAATACGGCCCTGGTCGTAGGCAGCAGACGCCAGGCTCGGATAACCTACCACGTCTCCAACCGCGTAAATATGCGGCAGTGCAGTCTGGTACATACTGTTAACTTTCAACAGCCCACGGCTATCTGATTCAAGCCCGGTATTTTCCAGTTTAAGAGAATCCGTATTACCTGTGCGTCCATTAGCGTAAAGCAGAGCATCGGCTTTGATTTTCTTGCCGGATTTCAGATGCATGATGACGCCGTCATCAAGACCTTCAATCTTCTCAAACTCTTCATTGTGGCGAATAACAACGCCACTGTTCCAGAAGTGGTAAGAGAGTGCATCCGACATTTCCTGATCGAGGAACGCCAGCAAGCGATCGCGGGTGTTAATCAGGTCAACCTTTACATTGAGTCCGCGGAAAATGGAGGCGTACTCACAGCCAATGACGCCAGCACCATAGATAATCACGTGGCGCGGTTCATGCTCCAGGCCAAGAATTAAATCGCTGTCGTAAATGCGTGGGTGGGTAAAGTCAACGCCTGCCGGGCGATAAGGCCGTGAACCACAGGCGATAATAATATTTTCAGCCGAGACGAAGTCTTGAGAGCCGTCAGCATAGGTGACCGAAATAGTGTTAGCATCAACAAAGCTGGCATCACCGGCAAACAGTTTGCACTGGTTGCGCTCATAGAAGCTCTCGCGCATGCGAGTTTGTTGATTAATCACCGTATCGGCATGGCGTAAAATTTGTGGGAAAGTCGAGCTCATTGCACGAGAACCGTCGCTATAGAGCGGGTTTTGGTTAAACTCGATTATTCTGCTGACTGCGTGCCTTAGCGCTTTTGATGGAATGGTCCCCCAGTGTGTACAGCCACCACCGACGTTATTATAACGTTCGATGACCGCAACTCTGGAGCCTTGTTTAACCAGACCCATGGCAGCACCTTCACCGCCAGGGCCTGAGCCAATTATGATGGCATCAAAATGATAGTTCTGTGACATGGATAAGGGACCTATTTTTCTACAAAATCATAACGAGAATGTAACATCATAGACCTAATTCCCCATTGACCGATTATCTATTCGTGGGAATGCGGCAACATTCGGAAGAACTTATGCTCTACTTAGTATAACGGTCGTTGTAGAAAAATTTGGTATAGTGAAATGAATTCAGGCGAATGAGTAAGTAGACACTATCGGATGAAGGTAATGGGCCTAAGAGCACAACAAAAAGAGCGTACACGCCGCTCGCTTATTGAGGCGGCCTTTAGCCAGCTGAGTGCGGAGCGCAGTTTCGCCAGTTTGAGCCTGCGTGAGGTTTCTCGCGAAGCGGGCATCGCCCCCACGTCTTTTTACCGGCACTTCCGCGATGTGGATGAACTGGGTCTTACCATGGTTGATGAAAGTGGATTAATGCTGCGCCAGTTGATGCGCCAGGCACGGCAGCGTATTGCCAAAGGCGGGAGCGTTATCCGCACCTCGGTCGCCACCTTTATGGAATTTATTGGTAATAATCCCAATGCTTTCCGTCTGTTACTACGTGAGCGTTCAGGCACATCGGCCGCATTCCGTGCCGCCGTGGCGCGCGAAATTCAGCACTTTATTGCCGAACTTGCTGACTATTTGCAGCTCGAAAATCATATGCCACGCAGCTTTACCGAAGCGCAGGCCGAAGCAATGGTTATCATTGTTTTCAACGCCGGAGCCGAGGCGCTGGATGTCGATGTTGCCCAGCGTCGCAAGCTTGAAGAACGGCTGGTGCTCCAGTTGCGTATGATTTCTAAAGGGGCTTATTATTGGTATCGCCGCCAGCAAGAAAGAACCGCTGACACATCAGTTAACGATGAGGTTATTCAAAGTGATTGAATTTGTGGCAAGGTATGACTTCAATGAATGCAGTTTTTAAGCTGCGAGTTAATGTCTTAAAGAATTAAAGAGGATTAGAGGATGACAGAACAACCACGCCAGGAGAATGGCACCCTGGTCTTGGCTCTGATTGCCGGATTATCGATTAGCGGCTCATTTGACGCCCTATTCAGTTCCGTAGTCACATTTTCGATTTTCCCGATTATTTCGCTAGTGCTGGCAGTGTACTGTTTGCACGTGCGTTATCAGAAACGCGAAATGCCATTTGGTGTTCCAAAGCTGGCCGCCGCGTGTTTCGTGCTGGGATTATTGCTGTATAGCTCAATTGTTCGCGCTGAATATCCGCAAATTGGTTCTAACTTTTTACAGTCAGTAATTTGCGTAGTGCTGGTATTCTGGATTGGATATCGTCTTAAGATACGTAATCAGCAGCCTAGCGCGTAAACTTTTACGCTTAAGTTTTATTGCTTGAGTTCTAGCGCTTAAGTCCTGGTTCTTAAGTTTTAGAGAGCAAAATATTGAGAAGGGCAGCCATTGAGCTGCCCTTTTTGTTATTTATTGATTTCTAGTGACTAATGTTGTTTAGCCGCTGATGCGTTCCAATAAAACACCACATTCCATATGATGGGTATACGGGAACTGGTCAAACAGAGCCAGGCGCGTAACGCGGTGTGTCTGCTGCAAAGTCTCAAGATTGGCGCACAGTGTGTCAGGATTACATGAGATATAAAGGATGCGGGGATAGCCCTGAACCATTTTGATGGTTTCGTCATCCAGGCCACTGCGCGGAGGATCGACAAAAATGGTTTCACACTGATAACCTTTTAAATCCACGCCTTCCAGACGACGGAATTCTCTTACGCCATTCATTGCCTGGGTAAAATCTTCCGCGGCCATGCGAATAATCTGCACGTTATCAATGTTATTGGCCGCGATATTAAATTGCGCAGCGGCAACAGAAGGCTTGGCGATTTCAGTGGCCAACACGCGATTAAAGTTACGCGCTAAAGCCAGAGAGAAATTACCGTTACCACAATACAGCTCGAGCAGATCACCCTTTGAACCTTCCGTCACTTCCAGCGCCCATTCAAGCATATGGATGTTCATGGCGGCATTCGGCTGGGTAAAGCTATTCTCAACCTGGCGATAAATCATGTCACGACCCGCTACCGGCAGAACCTCATCGATGTAGTCCTGATCCAGCATGATTTTGGTTTTAGCCGCGCGGCCAATCAGCTGTACGTCAAAGCCATCCTGACGAAGCTTATCGCGTAGAGCAGTCGCGGCCTGCTGCCAGACGTCATCGAGCTTGCGATGATAAAGCAGTGAAGCAATGATTTTACCGCTGCGTGTTGAAAGATAATCAATCTGGAACAGCTTATGGCGCAGGGCTGGCTGGTCTTTAACGGCTTCCAGCAATACTGGCATCAGGCGGTTAATCAGCTCGCTTGCTACAGGGAATTGATCAACGCGGATCCGCGCCTTGGTCTGCTGATCAAACATAATGTGATAAAGGTCGCCCTCATCGTGCCAAACGCGAAATTCGGCGCGCATGCGGTAATGGCTGACGGGAGAACGGAAAACTTCTGCCGCTGGCGCATTAAATGGCGTCATCAGCGCCGTGAGACGGGCGGTCTTTTCCGCCAGTTGGTCGTCATATTGTTCGATGGGCAGGTTTTCAGGCGTCATCTGTTTTCTCGTTTTACGTCTAATCAAAGGGCGAACATTAGGGATTATGGTGCGTTTTGCCCGCTGATTGTAGGGAATGCGAGGATGATGTCCAGTTTTGTCGTATTTAGTTTGTTTCCATACGGTAGCAGTCTAGATTTCTAAATGTGTTGATCGTAGGATTCATCTCAGGCCTCCTTCCTGGAGTTAAAAGGGAATCCGGTGTGAATCCGGAGCTGTCGCGCAGCGGTATGGGGAAAGCAAGGCGAGCGCATTATTAATCCACTAAAACAATGCAAACACTGTCCTTTATAAGGATGGGAAGTTATCGCCCGGTGTTATTTATCATTAAATAACAAATCCCAAGCCCGAATACCTGCCTGAATGACGTCGCAACATTCGTTGTCATCGCGAAAGTGACAATGATTTATGCGGCATCCTTTATATATTTTGGATGCGCGTTTACATGACAATTAGAAAGCATGCGCTGCTGACGGTACTTTCCGTCACGGCTTTTTCCGGCTGGGCGCAAGATAGCACTCCTCAGAAAGACAATAATGATGATGAAGTCGTCGTGACGGCTAATCGTTTTCCTCAGCCGGTTTCAACGGTATTGGCACCTACCACAATTGTAACGCGTGATGAAATAGACCGCTGGCAATCCAAATCACTGGTTGATGTTATGCGTCGACTGCCGGGCGTGGATATTGCTCAGAATGGTGGGCTAGGGCAAACCAGCTCAATGTTTATTCGCGGCACTAATTCAAGCCACGTATTAATCTTAATAGACGGTATCCGTTTAAATCAGGCCGGAATTTCCGGGTCTTCCGATTTAAGCCAAATCCCCATTTCTCTGGTGCAGAGAATTGAATATATCCGCGGACCTTCTTCTGCAGTTTATGGTTCTGATGCTATTGGCGGCGTCGTTAACATTATTACGACACGCGACAAGATGGGCACCACTATTAGCACCGGTATCGGCTCAAATGGTTATCAGTCTTATGATGCGTCAACTCAGCAGAATCTGGGCGACAATACGGTAGGAACTTTTGCCGGTAACTATACTTCTACCCGCGGTTATGACGTGGTAGCCAATCTGCCGGATAATTACGGCGACCCTCGCCAGCCAGACCGCGACGGCTTTAAGAGCAAAACGCTCTACGGTTCATTGCTGCACAATTTTAATGACAATATCAGTGGCTTTATTCGCGGCTATGGTTTTGATAACCGCACACAATACGACGGCGATTACAGTTCTACCGCACCTTACGATGCTTTGATTGATACCCAAAAGCTTTATAGCCAGACCTGGGATACTGGTCTGCGTTATAACCAGGGTATTTATGCGACTCAGCTGATAGGTAGTTACACTCACTCCAAAACTTATAACTATGACCCGCGTTATGGAATGTATAACTCCTCGGCCACGCTTGATGACGTGCAGCAATATAATGTGCAGTGGGGTAATACATTACAGGCCTGGCACGGGACAGTCAGCGGCGGCCTTGACTGGCAGAAGCAAACTACCACGCCGGGTACTGATTATCTGAGTCATGGTTATGAGCAGCGCGATACGGGTGTTTATGCCACTACGCAGCAGCTGTTTGGACCAATAACTGTTGAAGGTGCCGTGCGCAGCGATAATAACTCTCAGTTTGGTCAGCATACGACCTGGCAGAGCAGTGCGGCATGGGAGTTCCTCGACGGTTATCGCTTTATTGCTTCTTATGGCACGGCGTTTAAAGCCCCTAATCTAGGGCAGGTTTACAGCGAGTATTACGGTAATAAAAATCTTAGGCCTGAAGAAAGTAAACAGTGGGATGCTGCCTTTGAGGGCCTGACGGGACCAGTAACCTGGCGCATTGACGGATATAAGAACGAGATTAGTAACCTGATTGATAGCGATCCGGCGACTTATCGTTATTACAATATCGGCCAGGCTGTTATTAAAGGGGTTGAAGCGACGGCATCCTTTGATACTGGTCCGTTAAGTCATCAGATCTCTTATGACTATGTTGATGCTCGTGATGCCGAGACACATACAGCGCTATTACGCCGCGCCAAACAGCAGGTGAAATACGAGCTGGACTGGCAGATTAAACAGATCGACTGGGCTCTGACTTATCATTATCTCGGTGAGCGTCATGACGAGGACTATAATAGTGGTAATACCGTCAAGCTTGGCGGTGTGAGCCTTTGGGATGTTGCAGCTTCTTATCCTGTTACTGACCATCTGACTGTTCGTGCTAGAATTGCCAACCTCTTTGATAAAGATTACGAGACGGTTTATGGCTACGCTACAGCAGGACGTGAGTATTTCCTCTCTGGAAGCTATACCTTCTGATAATGCCATAGTACCGGCTCGCCCGACGGCGCTGGTTTTTGACTCTGGCGTCGGCGGGTTATCGGTTTATCACGAGGTTCGGCAGTTATTGCCGGACCTGCACTATATATATGCTTTCGATAATGTCGCGTTTCCCTATGGGGAGAAGTCGGAAGAGTTTATTGTCGAGCGCGTACTTGAGATTGTTAGCGCAGTCGCCCGCCGTCATCCCCTTTCTATTATTATCATTGCCTGTAATACCGCGAGCACTGTTTCACTGCCGGCATTAAGGGCGAAGTTTAGTTGCCCGGTGGTTGGCGTGGTACCTGCTATTAAGCCAGCGGCCAAATTGACCCGTAATGGGATTGTCGGATTACTGGCAACGCGCGCGACCGTTCAACGTCCTTATACTCATGACCTGATTGCCCGCTTTGCTACCGACTGCAAAATCCTGATGCTGGGATCGGCCGAGCTGGTGGAACTGGCTGAGGCTAAGCTGCACGGCGAAGAGGTTTCTCTTCCTCTATTAAAGAAAATCCTGCAACCGTGGCTCAAATTGCGCGAGCCACCCGATACGGTTGTGCTGGGATGCACCCATTTTCCTCTACTAAGTGACGAGTTATCGCAGGTTCTGCCTGATGGAACTCGCTTAATTGACTCCGGATTGGCAATCGCGCGTCGTGCACACTGGTTAATTGAGACAAATTTCACGTCAATTCCACAAAGAAAAGCAGGAACGGAAATAGAAAGCCTTTCTTATTGCATGAAGCTCGATGAACAAGCCGCAGAGTTGCTGCCTGTTTTGCAGTCATATGGCTTCAAAAGTATCCACGAATTGCCGCTTTAAACATCTTTTGATTAAACATTCAGCGGTCAGTAAAGTTTTTTAAAAATAGGGGTTGCGGCCTTCTGAGAACTCCCTATAATGCGCCTCCACTGACCGGGAACAACGACTCCTCTAACGAGAACCAAGTCGCCAGGTTGGGAAGAGAAAAAGAAAGATTCGAAAGAAAAACTCTTGACTCTTCAGCGGGAAAGCGTATTATGCACCTCCCGCGCCGCATAAGATTCATTGCGAACAGCGGCACTGCTCTTTAACAATTTATCAGACAATCTGTGTGGGCACTCACAAGACGATATCAGCCACTTCGGTGGCAACAGAATATCAAGGCAGCAATGCCAAGTCTTAGAGTGACCAAGCAGTAATTCATTATGAATGATGTGAAGTAACTTTGAGCATCGCTGAACTGGTTTCAGCAAATCGAACTTTTAATTGAAGAGTTTGATCATGGCTCAGATTGAACGCTGGCGGCAGGCCTAACACATGCAAGTCGAGCGGTAGCACGGGAGAGCTTGCTCTCTGGGTGACGAGCGGCGGACGGGTGAGTAATGTCTGGGAAACTGCCTGATGGAGGGGGATAACTACTGGAAACGGTAGCTAATACCGCATGATGTCGCAAGACCAAAGTGGGGGACCTTCGGGCCTCACGCCATCGGATGTGCCCAGATGGGATTAGCTAGTAGGTGGGGTAATGGCTCACCTAGGCGACGATCCCTAGCTGGTCTGAGAGGATGACCAGCCACACTGGAACTGAGACACGGTCCAGACTCCTACGGGAGGCAGCAGTGGGGAATATTGCACAATGGGCGCAAGCCTGATGCAGCCATGCCGCGTGTGTGAAGAAGGCCTTAGGGTTGTAAAGCACTTTCAGCGAGGAGGAAGGCGTTGTTGTTAATAGCAACAGCGATTGACGTTACTCGCAGAAGAAGCACCGGCTAACTCCGTGCCAGCAGCCGCGGTAATACGGAGGGTGCAAGCGTTAATCGGAATTACTGGGCGTAAAGCGCACGCAGGCGGTTTGTTAAGTCAGATGTGAAATCCCCGAGCTTAACTTGGGAACTGCATTTGAAACTGGCAAGCTAGAGTCTTGTAGAGGGGGGTAGAATTCCAGGTGTAGCGGTGAAATGCGTAGAGATCTGGAGGAATACCGGTGGCGAAGGCGGCCCCCTGGACAAAGACTGACGCTCAGGTGCGAAAGCGTGGGGAGCAAACAGGATTAGATACCCTGGTAGTCCACGCTGTAAACGATGTCGACTTGGAGGTTGTGCCCTTGAGGCGTGGCTTCCGGAGCTAACGCGTTAAGTCGACCGCCTGGGGAGTACGGCCGCAAGGTTAAAACTCAAATGAATTGACGGGGGCCCGCACAAGCGGTGGAGCATGTGGTTTAATTCGATGCAACGCGAAGAACCTTACCTACTCTTGACATCCAGAGAATTCGCTAGAGATAGCTTAGTGCCTTCGGGAACTCTGAGACAGGTGCTGCATGGCTGTCGTCAGCTCGTGTTGTGAAATGTTGGGTTAAGTCCCGCAACGAGCGCAACCCTTATCCTTTGTTGCCAGCACGTCATGGTGGGAACTCAAAGGAGACTGCCGGTGATAAACCGGAGGAAGGTGGGGATGACGTCAAGTCATCATGGCCCTTACGAGTAGGGCTACACACGTGCTACAATGGCGTATACAAAGAGAAGCGAACTCGCGAGAGCAAGCGGACCTCATAAAGTACGTCGTAGTCCGGATTGGAGTCTGCAACTCGACTCCATGAAGTCGGAATCGCTAGTAATCGTAGATCAGAATGCTACGGTGAATACGTTCCCGGGCCTTGTACACACCGCCCGTCACACCATGGGAGTGGGTTGCAAAAGAAGTAGGTAGCTTAACCTTCGGGAGGGCGCTTACCACTTTGTGATTCATGACTGGGGTGAAGTCGTAACAAGGTAACCGTAGGGGAACCTGCGGTTGGATCACCTCCTTACCTCAAGATACGCATTGTGCAGTGTCCACACAGATTGTCTGATGAAATAGTAACGAGCAGAAATACCTTTATAGGCTTGTAGCTCAGGTGGTTAGAGCGCACCCCTGATAAGGGTGAGGTCGGTGGTTCAAGTCCACTCAGGCCTACCAAATTCTTTCTCATGCTGCGTTATGACTTCCCTCGCATAGCCAACACTATGCTTCGCGAAGCCACGCCTTGCCTGAGCCAGAATTGAAACTCTTTTTAGGGTGGGACATATAAAGGTATCTGTTTAGTGACTGTATGGGGCTATAGCTCAGCTGGGAGAGCGCCTGCCTTGCACGCAGGAGGTCAGCGGTTCGATCCCGCTTAGCTCCACCATATCCATACCGGTCACCTTAAATACTTCAGAGTATATTGGAAACAGTATGCTGCGAAGTATTTTGCTCTTTAACAATCTGGAACAAGCTGAAAAATTGAAACGACACAGCTGAACATAACTCTCCGTAGAAGTCTTGAGTTATGCGCACCTGTGTCAGAGTCTCTCAAATAATCACGGCTTCGAATGCGTCACTCTTTACGAGTCTAAAAGACACCTTCGGGTTGTGAGGTTAAGCGACTAAGCGTACACGGTGGATGCCTAGGCAGTCAGAGGCGATGAAGGGCGTGCTAATCTGCGAAAAGCGTCGGTAAGGTGATATGAACCGTTATACCCGACGATACCCGAATGGGGAAACCCAATGTGATACGTCACATTATCGTTAGATGAATACATAGTCTAACGAGGCGAACCGGGGGAACTGAAACATCTAAGTACCCCGAGGAAAAGAAATCAACCGAGATTCCCCCAGTAGCGGCGAGCGAACGGGGAACAGCCCAGAACCTGCATCAGTTTGTGTGTTAGTGGAAGCGTCTGGAAGGTCGCACGGTACAGGGTGATAGTCCCGTACACAAAAATGCACAGACTGTGAGTTCGATGAGTAGGGCGGGACACGTGACATCCTGTCTGAATATGGGGGGACCATCCTCCAAGGCTAAATACTCCTGACTGACCGATAGTGAACCAGTACCGTGAGGGAAAGGCGAAAAGAACCCCGGCGAGGGGAGTGAAATAGAACCTGAAACCGTGTACGTACAAGCAGTGGGAGCCTACTTTGTTGGGTGACTGCGTACCTTTTGTATAATGGGTCAGCGACTTATATTTTGTAGCAAGGTTAACCGTATAGGGGAGCCGTAGGGAAACCGAGTCTTAACTGGGCGTCAAGTTGCAAGGTATAGACCCGAAACCCGGTGATCTAGCCATGGGCAGGTTGAAGGTTGGGTAACACTAACTGGAGGACCGAACCGACTAATGTTGAAAAATTAGCGGATGACTTGTGGCTGGGGGTGAAAGGCCAATCAAACCGGGAGATAGCTGGTTCTCCCCGAAAGCTATTTAGGTAGCGCCTCGTGAACTCATCTTCGGGGGTAGAGCACTGTTTCGACTAGGGGGCCATCCCGGCTTACCAACTCGATGCAAACTCCGAATACCGAAGAATGTTATCACGGGAGACACACGGCGGGTGCTAACGTCCGTCGTGAAGAGGGAAACAACCCAGACCGCCAGCTAAGGTCCCAAAGTCATGGTTAAGTGGGAAACGATGTGGGAAGGCACAGACAGCCAGGATGTTGGCTTAGAAGCAGCCATCATTTAAAGAAAGCGTAATAGCTCACTGGTCGAGTCGGCCTGCGCGGAAGATGTAACGGGGCTAAACCATGCACCGAAGCTGCGGCAGCGACGCTCAGGCGTTGTTGGGTAGGGGAGCGTTCTGTAAGCCGTTGAAGGTGGTCTGTGAGGGCTGCTGGAGGTATCAGAAGTGCGAATGCTGACATAAGTAACGATAATGCGGGTGAAAAACCCGCACGCCGGAAGACCAAGGGTTCCTGTCCAACGTTAATCGGGGCAGGGTGAGTCGACCCCTAAGGCGAGGCTGAAAAGCGTAGTCGATGGGAAACAGGTTAATATTCCTGTACTTGGTGTTACTGCGAAGGGGGGACGGAGAGGGCTAGGCTAGCCGGGCGACGGTTGTCCCGGTTTAAGCGTGTAGGGGTGTGTTCCTGGTAAATCCGGTTCACTTTAACCCTGAGGCGTGATGACGAGTCACTACGGTGATGAAGTAGTTGATGCCGCACTTCCAGGAAAAGCCTCTAAGCATCAGGTAACATTAAATCGTACCCCAAACCGACACAGGTGGTCAGGTAGAGAATACTCAGGCGCTTGAGAGAACTCGGGTGAAGGAACTAGGCAAAATGGTGCCGTAACTTCGGGAGAAGGCACGCTGTCGCTAGGTGGAGGAACTTGCTTCCCGAGCCGAAGACAGTCGAAGATACCAGCTGGCTGCAACTGTTTAATAAAAACACAGCACTGTGCAAACACGAAAGTGGACGTATACGGTGTGACGCCTGCCCGGTGCCGGAAGGTTAATTGATGGGGTTATCCGCAAGGAGAAGCTCTTGATCGAAGCCCCGGTAAACGGCGGCCGTAACTATAACGGTCCTAAGGTAGCGAAATTCCTTGTCGGGTAAGTTCCGACCTGCACGAATGGCGTAATGATGGCCAGGCTGTCTCCACCCGAGACTCAGTGAAATTGAACTCGCTGTGAAGATGCAGTGTACCCGCGGCAAGACGGAAAGACCCCGTGAACCTTTACTATAGCTTGACACTGAACATTGAGCCTTGATGTGTAGGATAGGTGGGAGGCTTTGAAGCGTGGACGCCAGTCTGCGTGGAGCCAACCTTGAAATACCACCCTTTAATGTTTGATGTTCTAACTCGGCCCCGTAATCCGGGGTGAGGACAGTGTCTGGTGGGTAGTTTGACTGGGGCGGTCTCCTCCTAAAGAGTAACGGAGGAGCACGAAGGTTAGCTAATCACGGTCGGACATCGTGAGGTTAGTGCAATGGCATAAGCTAGCTTGACTGCGAGAGTGACGGCTCGAGCAGGTACGAAAGTAGGTCATAGTGATCCGGTGGTTCTGAATGGAAGGGCCATCGCTCAACGGATAAAAGGTACTCCGGGGATAACAGGCTGATACCGCCCAAGAGTTCATATCGACGGCGGTGTTTGGCACCTCGATGTCGGCTCATCACATCCTGGGGCTGAAGTAGGTCCCAAGGGTACGGCTGTTCGCCGTTTAAAGTGGTACGCGAGCTGGGTTTAGAACGTCGTGAGACAGTTCGGTCCCTATCTGCCGTGGGCGTTGGAAGATTGAGAGGGGCTGCTCCTAGTACGAGAGGACCGGAGTGGACGCATCACTGGTGTTCGGGTTGTCATGCCAATGGCATTGCCCGGTAGCTAAATGCGGAAAAGATAAGCGCTGAAAGCATCTAAGCGCGAAACTTGCCTCAAGATGAGTCTTCCCTGGGACTTCGAGTCCCCTGAAGGGACGTTTAAGACTAAGACGTTGATAGGCTGGGTGTGTAAGTGCAGCGATGCATTGAGCTAACCAGTACTAATGACCCGAGAGGCTTAACCTTACAACACCGAAGGTGTTTTAGAGAGATACAAGACGAAAGTTTTGATATTCAGCTTGTTCAAAGATTGGTTCTGATGGCGGCCCGCAGTGATGTGGAAAGCGGTTGGAATGAAACAGAATTTGCCTGGCGGCAGTAGCGCGGTGGTCCCACCTGACCCCATGCCGAACTCAGAAGTGAAACGCCGTAGCGCCGATGGTAGTGTGGGGTCTCCCCATGCGAGAGTAGGGAACTGCCAGGCATCAAATTAGTCTTCAATTCCCCTGACAAGGAATATTAACGAAGACAAACTGATAACAGACCGATTGTCTGTTGTGAGTGAAAGAACCGGTGGAGCGGTAGTTCAGTTGGTTAGAATACCTGCCTGTCACGCAGGGGGTCGCGGGTTCGAGCCCCGTCCGTTCCGCCAATTATTAAATTATGCCTGCTAAAATTTAGCAGGCATAATACTAAGTAGATTTAGGGGCGTAGCTCAGTTGGTAGAGCACCGGTCTCCAAAACCGGGTGTCGCGAGTTCGAATCTCTCCGCCCCTGCCATATTAAGAACCCTTCGCGAAAGCGAGGGGTTTTTTTTCGCCTTAAATTCCTGAAGTTGGCGATTTAATACTCCAGGATCTGCTTCTATCCTTCAAATTACCCTCTATTTATCCTCAAGCCTTCCTAACTGAATAAACTTCTCTCAAAAAATGTCCATAAGCTGTGCAGAATTTGCTTCTAAACTCGCCAGTTTATTAACGACAACCCATAGCATAAGCCTTATTTATCTATATTCACTGGCTAAAAGTTGTCATTTTTTAGCTAAATACATGCACGAATCGATTGTTAATCATCTATGTGACCGCGCTCAACCCGCCGTTTTTGCAATGGACTAAAACTAAGTGTCGCCTGGTGAAGTTATATTCACACGGGAAACTCGGTTTTAGTATTTCTCTATGCCGCACCCTACAAGATTCTACAAAAAGTAGCTCAGACTACGCGTGAGGAAATAACAATGTATAAACGTCTCTTACTGGCAGCAGCGGTCGCAACAGTATTTTGTGGGGCCGCGCAGGCGGCACCTTTAGTGGTTGGATTTTCTCAAATCGGTTCTGAATCAGGTTGGCGATCTGCAGAAACTAAAGTCTCCAAACTCGAAGCACAAAAACGTGGGATCACCCTGAAAATTGCCGATGCACAACAAAAACAAGAGAATCAAATCAAGGCAATACGTTCCTTTATCGCTCAGGGCGTCGATGCCATTTTTATTGCGCCAGTTGTTGCAACCGGCTGGACACCGGTTCTGACTGAAGCTAAAGAAGCCAAGATCCCGGTATTTCTGTTAGACCGCACCATTGAAGTAAGCGATCCCACTCTTTATACCGCCGCAGTAGCATCGGACAGCGTACATGAGGGCAAGGTCGCAGGTGACTGGTTGGTGAAAGAGGTCGCCGGAAAACCTTGTAATGTCGTGGAATTGCAGGGCACAGTCGGCGCCAGCGTGGCTCTTAATCGTAAGCAAGGTTTTGCCGATGGGATAAAAGCGGCACCTAATGTAAAAATCATTCGTTCACAATCCGGTGACTTCACCCGCAGCCAGGGCAAGGAAGTCATGGAAAGCTTTATCAAGGCGGAACAGAACGGTAAAAACATCTGCGCGGTGTATGCGCATAACGATGACATGGCAATCGGCGCCATTCAGGCAATTAAAGAAGCTGGCCTGAAACCGGGCTCTCAAATCAAGGTGGTTTCCATCGATGGCGTACCTGATATCTATAAAGCGATGCTTGCCGGCGAATCTAACGCTTCAGTTGAACTGACTCCAAACATGGCGGGTCCTGCATTCGATGCGCTGATTAAAATGAAAAAAGACGGCACTATGCCGCCGAAGTTTATCCAGACTCAATCGACTCTGGTTCTGCCAGACATGGCGCAAAAAGAGTATGACATGAAGAAAGACATGGGCTACTAAGCCTGTCCGCCGGCTCTGAACCTATCAACCAGAGCCGGTTTCCTCATCCCATTTTGCACATTTAGCAATGACGTGCGCATGCAGTCGGGGTAAAGACGTTCATGGATAATCTTCAATCAGCAACCTTGCTTGACGTTCGTGGCCTGTCAGTAGAGTTTCCAGGTGTTAAAGCGCTGGAAAAAGTCGACTTCACGCTTAATCGTGGGGAAATTGTCGCATTACTCGGCGAAAACGGTGCCGGTAAATCAACTTTGATTAAGGCGTTAACCGGGGTTTATAAACGCTCAGAAGGCACGGTTCATCTTAACGGCCAATCTATTGAAGCTATCAATACCGCACATGCTCAGGCACTGGGTATTGGTACGGTTTATCAGGAAGTTAACCTGCTACCGAATATTTCAGTGGCGGCTAATCTGTTTATTGGCCGTGAGCCAACGCGTTTTGGGTTAGTAAATCAGCGCAAGATGGACCAGCAGGCGCGGACCTTGCTTTCCGGATATGGTCTTAATCTCGATGTCAGCCAGCCGCTTTCGACTTATTCCATCGCTATTCAGCAAATTGTTGCTATCGCCCGCGCTGTTGATCTCTCGGCGCAGGTCTTGATTCTCGACGAACCCACCGCCAGCCTGGATGCCAGAGAAGTCAGTATGCTGCTCGAGATCCTGATGCAATTGCGCGATCGCGGAATGGGCATGATATTCGTTACTCATTTTTTGGATCAGGTTTACCGCATTAGCGATCGAATTACCGTGTTGCGAAATGGCAAGTTAGTTGGCTCTGAAGCAACTCAAGACTTGCCGCGTATTCGTTTGGTTCCAATGATGCTGGGGCACAGTTTTGATGAAGCCTTACTGAAACGCGGTGAGCATCGGGTCGTCACGGGTGAGCCATTAGTGGATTTTAAAGGCTATGGACGACGTGGCATGGTCGAGAGTTTTGACCTCAACGTCCGTCGCGGAGAAATTGTCGGCCTGGCTGGCCTGCTCGGATCGGGCCGTACTGAAACAGCGCAGCTGATTTTTGGTATCAAGAGTCATGATACCGGCACCGCTCGCGTTAATGGACAGAATGCAAAGATTAATAATCCGCGTAAGGCAGCCAAGCTAGGTTTTGGCTATTGCCCTGAGGATCGCAAAACCGACGGGATTATCGGTGCCGCGACAGTACGTGAAAACATTATTCTGGCATTGCAAGCCCAGCGCGGTTGGCTGCGACCACTTGGGATGAAAGAGCAAAATCAGATAGCCGACAAGTTTATCAAGCTGTTGGGGATCCGCACGCCAAGTGCCGAGCAGGAGATCCAATATCTGTCGGGTGGGAATCAACAAAAAGTTCTGCTCTCACGCTGGCTAGCAACAAATCCTCGATTCCTGATCCTCGACGAGCCGACACGAGGCATTGACGTGGGTGCACACGCCGAAATTATCAGGCTAATTGAAAAACTTTGCGACGAAGGTCTGGCACTGCTGGTCATCTCTTCGGAGCTGGAAGAACTGGCAGGGTATGCCGACCGAATCGTGGTGCTGCGTGACAGATGCCATATTACACAAATTGAGCAGGACCAGATTTCGGTTCCGGCCATCATGACTGCGATTGCGGTTCAGTAAGGAGATATCCATGACCAACAGGAGTCTGCCGATGACGGGAGGGCCGCGCAAAGTTCGCTGGATATTCCCTAAAGGGTCCACGCAGGTCGGGGCATTTCTGGCTATTTTGTTGATTGATAGCCTGGTCGCACCCGGATTTTTCACCATTCACGTTCAGGATGGCCGCCTGTTTGGCAGCCTGATTGATATCTTCAACCGCGGTGCGCCGGTCGCTATTCTTGCGCTGGGTATGACATTAGTGATTGCCACTGGCGGAATAGACCTTTCAGTAGGCGCAGTGATGGCTATTGCCGGAGCAACGGCGGCGACGATGACGGTGCAGGGGTATCCGCTGTTCACTGTTTTACTGGCGGCTGTGGCCGTCGGGGCAGCTTGCGGATTATGGAACGGTTTTCTGGTGGCAGTGCTGCAAATTCAGCCGATTGTCGCGACGTTGATGCTGATGGTTGCTGGTCGCGGTATTGCCCAATTGATTACTCAAGGGCAGATAGTCACATTCGAGCACAATGGGCTGTCGCAGTTTGGCAGCGGAGCGTTATTGACGCTGCCGATGCCGGTGATTATCGCAGCCATCATGTTGCTTTTGCTGTGCTTATTAACGCGTAAAACGGCTTTGGGGCTATTTATCGAGTCAGTGGGTATCAACTTACGCTCATCTTATAACGCCGGGGTTAATGCGCGTTTGGTGCTGATTGCGGTATATGTTATTTGCGGGATTTGCGCCGCGGTTGCAGGGGTTATCGTCACTGCCGATATTCGCGGAGCCGATGCTAACAATGCCGGCCTGTGGCTCGAACTGGACGCTATTTTAGCCGTGGTTATCGGCGGCGGCTCATTACTAGGCGGGCGATTTAACCTGTTGTTGTCTCTGATTGGCGCGCTAATCATTCAGGGAATGAATACCGGTATTTTGCTCTCTGGAATTCAACCGGAATTTAATCTGGTGCTCAAAGCCGTGGTGGTATTGGCCGTTTTAATCGTCCAGTCGCCTCGCGTTTCTCTTGGCAGACTGTTTCGGAGGAAAGAATAATGCTTAAACGAAATCTCCCCCTGCTGATTACTATTCTGGTGTTTCTTGCCGGTTACGGTTACTGCTTTACTCAATTCCCAGGGTTCGCGTCGACTCGTGTTATTTGCGATCTGTTGACCGATAACGCTTTCCTCGGCATTGTCGCCGTCGGCATGACTTTTGTGATTTTATCCGGTGGTATCGACCTTTCTGTCGGATCTGTCATCGCCTTTACCGGCGTGGCGCTGGCAAAGCTGATTGGTGACTACGGCGTCCCGCCGTTCTATGCCTTTGCTATCGTGCTGGTAATGGGCGCGATGTTTGGCGCATTGATGGGCTGGATCATCGATACCTTAAAACTTCCGGCGTTTATCATCACACTGGCCGGGATGTTTTTAATTCGCGGGATGAGCTTTATCGTTTCCGAAGAATCATTACCGATTAACCATCCTCTTTACGCCACTCTGGCCAACTATGCCTGGAAAGTACCCGGAGGAGGGCGATTCACGCTGTTAGCCTTAGTGATGCTCTGCGTGGTGGCGGTCGGCATTGTTTTGGCGCACAGAACGCGGTTTGGTAACAACGTTTATGCGATTGGCGGCAACACGTACTCTGCCGGGCTGATGGGCGTTCCGGTTCGCCGTACCATGATTTATATCTACATGCTGTCTAGCTCGCTGGCTGTACTTTCCGGCATTATTTTCTCGCTCTACACCTCGGCAGGCTATGCTCTTGCAGCCAGCGGCGTTGAGCTTGATGCCATTGCCGCGGTAGTGATTGGCGGAACCTTGCTGAGTGGCGGCGTAGGCACCGTGCTGGGCAGCCTGTTCGGGGTGATGATTCAGGGCCTAATCCAAACCTATATCACCTTCGACGGCACACTTAGCTCATGGTGGACCAAAATCGTGATGGGCATTCTGTTGTTTATCTTTATCGCGCTGCAAAAGGGCATGGGGTCTTACTGGACCACACGCCGCGCTCGCCATCCGCAGCTTAAAACAACGTGAATTTCATCAAATGTCATGTTAAGCGCGGGTATCCATCGGCGTTTTAAGCAGTTGCCGGATCAACGTTTGCTGATCGCTGTTTTGCAGCCACACGGCATACAGCGGTCGGATCACGGGCGGCACATCAGGATAAATTGAAAGATGCGGATAGTCTTTCTCCCAGTGACTCGGGAGGAAGGCACATCCACCCGTGGTTTCCAGCAACTGTCGCGTTAAATGCGCCGAGGTGGTTGTCAGCACTGGCTCCATATCGCTTGCCTGCATTCGGCTTTCCTGCTGCGGGAAGTCTGCTCCCCATTCCAGCCTGATATATGCCCCCTGCGCCGTTTTATCTTGTTTATGCGAGCAAAAAAGACGTAACGAAAAATTACCCAGCAACTGGCTTGAGAGCTCATCCATCTTCGGCGGCTCGGTGGTAATCAATAAATCGAGCTGTCTTTCATGCAGTTGCTTCACCAGCGATTGCCGAAGTGCAACCCTGGCCTCAAGCCGTAATGATTCCCGCTGCTCGTACAATGCCTGTAACCAGGGAGTCAGGTAAGACTCCCACAGCGATGCGGTTGCGCCAATCGACAATTCTGTGTGCTGCAAGGAGCGCACAACCTCTTTTTTGGCTAATTGCCACGTCGACATCAGGTTTTCTGCATAGGGTAGCAGACGCTCTCCAGCGGGCGTTAAACGGATGTTATTTCTATGACGGGTAAACAAATTTGCCCCCAGTTGCGTCTCCAACTGGCGTATGCGAAAGCTCACCGCTGACTGCGTCAAATACAGAGATTCAGCCGCCCGACCAAAGTGGCGAGTTCTACTGACCTCCAAAAAGGTTTTCAGTAATTCCGTGTCCACTACCATCTCCAAAATTTTTTGTCGTTAAGATTTAAATGTTTTGTTTTACAGATTGTCAAGCCTATCTAATACTCCGCGCCATAACAGCACGACCATGAATGAATTAGGAGCGTGTCAGATGGCGGAAAGCTTCACCACGACAAATCGTTTTTTTGACAATAAACATTACCCTCGCGGGTTCTCCCGGCATGGCGACTTCACTATCAAGGAAGCGCAATTGCTGGAACGTTACGGCTATGCTTTCAACGAGCTGGATCTTGGAAAACGCGAACCGGTAACCGAAGAAGAAAAGCTGTTTCTGGATGTTTGCCGCGGTACTCGCGAGCCAGCAACCGATGCTGAAAAAGTGTGGAATAAGTATATTATCCGCACCCGCCGTCCTAAGAAATTCCATACGTTGTCAGGCGGAAAACCGCAGGCTGACGCGGTGGAAGATTACACCGACAGCGACGATTAACAAAACGGGGCTTGTCCCCGTTTTTTTATGCCAAATTTTTATGCAACGTTAACAATAGTCGATCCATACAACGATAGCTTAACGCTTCAGAAATCTGCGCTTTTTCAATGGTCACCTGCTGATTGAGATCCGCTAGCGTACGCGCAACTTTCAGTATCCGATGCCATGCCCGCACCGACATTCCCAGCTTTTGTAACACATTTTCCAGAAACTCTGCATCTTCTTGAGTTAATTGGCAGAATTGCTGAACTTCACGGCTGCTTAAATGCGCATTTAATTTGCCTGCACGCGCTAACTGAAGCTCCCGTGCGGCCAAAACCCGGCTTCGAACCTGTGCGCTGCTTTCCTGAGTTGTTGATGAGGTTTGTCGATGCTGTTGGCTCAGCAAACCTGGCGGAAGCAGAGGCACTTCAAGAGATAAATCAAATCGGTCAAGAAACGGGCCTGATAATCGACTCAGATAGCGCAGTATCTGGTGTGGCGGCGTGCGGCTGTGTTGCCCCTGATAATGGCCGGTCGGGCTAGGATTCATGGCGGCAATCACTTGTATTCGTGCCGGAAAGTCCACTTTTGCGCGAGTACGAGAAATAGTAATTTCTCCGGACTCCATGGGTTGTCGCAGCGCATCTAATACCCTTCTTTCAAATTCCGGTAGCTCATCGAGAAATAGCACGCCGTTGTGTGCCAGCGAAATCTCCCCTGGTCTTGGAATTGAGCCGCCTCCGACCAAAGCATGCAGTGAAACGCTGTGATGTGGTGATCGGAAGGGCCGCTGGCGAGTAAAAGCCGCCCGTCGCCCAGTTTGTCCGTCTGGCTGGCCGGGTGAATAGACCAGGCTGGCGATCGCGGCAGTTTCCAGTGCTTCCTGCTGAGTTAACGGGGAAGAATGCCCGGTAATCGACTGGCAAGCATCGTTTTACCGGTGCCGGGTGGTCCAAGAAACAACACGTTATGGCCTCCGGCTGCGGCAATCTCCAGAGCGCGTTTTGATTGTTCCTGACCCATGATTTCATTGAGGTCACCGACACAAGCCTCCGGACTTAAGTCTTCTACACCTTCTGCCTCCTGACTTTCTACTGCACTTAGCGTCCCTGTGCCCTGTAAAAAAGCACACACTTGCAGCAGGTTATCGGCCAGCCACACAGTGTCAGTTTCAAGCAGTGCCATTTCTTGTTGATTATCCACGGGTAAAATTAATCGTCGGCCTGCCTTTTGTGCTGCAATGGCCGCGGGGATTGCGCCGTTAACGCCCCGTAACGCACCAGAAAGGCCTAATTCCCCGATAAACTCATATTGGCCAAGATTAGCGGCATCAAGCTGCTCAGAGGCTGCCAGAATTGCAAGCGCGATAGGCAAATCGTAGCGGCCGCCTTCTTTCGGCAAGTCCGCTGGGGCTAAATTAACCGTGATACGCTTTGGCGGAAAAGTGAACCCGCAATTGATCAATGCACTGCGGACGCGGTCGCGGGCCTCTTTAACCGTCGTCTCCGGTAAGCCGACCAATGTCAGAGCAGGTAATCCGTTGCTGATATGCACTTCTATCGATACGCGGGGAGCAACTACGCCCAATGAAGCTCGGGTATTGATAACCGACATTGACATGCAGCCTCCCGGTGCGGGTAAAAATTCAGTATGCCAATTAGTGGGTTATTGCCACACAGGCAAAATACTTTTCTCCGCGACCTGCCGCAAAAAAAACTCTGCAAACTTACCTCTGATTCAAAATGTTGAGACGTGTCTCCAAACGTCTGGAAATACCTTCTAACAGTTAGCCTTTTTTGGATACAAATTACCCGGCTATTAATCTTGCTGGTAATTTGTACCGCGTGTATTACTTAAACGTGTGTATTTAACAAAAAATAAACAAATCATCTTCCCTTTAGCGTTTCTATCCCTACCTATTAGAAAAGGTAAATCACATGTTTGGTTGGACTCCACGACAACGTAATGTTGCCATTGCCAGTTTTCTAAGTTGGACACTGGATGCTTTTGATTTCTTCCTTCTGGTCTTTTTATTGAGTGATATCGCCAGTTCTTATCATGTTGATATTAAAGAGGTCACGCTGGCAATTTTGCTGACTTTAGCCGTTCGACCCATTGGGGCATTGCTGTTTGGCCGGGCGGCAGAAAAGTATGGCCGCAAGCCGGTACTGATGGTCAATATTCTGTTCTTCTCCTTCTTTGAACTCTGCACCGCCGCCGCGCCGTCATTGACTGTATTCCTTATCCTGCGCGTGATTTATGGCGTGGCGATGGGTGGGGTATGGGGTGTCGCGTCTTCGCTGGCCATGGAAACCATTCCTGATCGTTCACGCGGTTTAATGTCCGGTATTTTCCAGGCGGGTTATCCGTTTGGTTATTTGCTGGCGGGCGTCGTTTACGGCTTGCTGTTTAGCGTAGTGGGCTGGCGGGGAATGTTTGTGATTGGCGCAGTGCCGATTTTCCTGCTGCCGTTTATCTATTTCAAAGTACAGGAATCCCCGGTCTGGTTGGCTGCCCGCGAGCGCCATGAGAGTACCGCGCTGCTGCCGGTGCTCAAAACGCACTGGAAACTGTGTCTTTATCTGGTTGTGTTGATGGCCGCGTTCAACTTTTTCAGCCACGGGACTCAGGATCTGTATCCGACATTCCTCAAGGTTCAGCATGGGTTTGATGCGCATACAGTCAGTATTATCGCCATCTGCTACAACATTGCGTCGATTGTTGGTGGTGTTACCTTTGGTACTTTGTCTGAACGAATCGGCCGCAAGAAGGCGATTATTATTGCCGCGCTGTTGTCACTGCCTGTGCTGCCGCTGTGGGCATTTGCAGGAGGTTCGTGGACATTGGGGATCGGGGCTTTCCTGATGCAGTTTATGGTGCAGGGCGCATGGGGCGTCATTCCTTCCTACTTGACCGAGTTGGTGCCAGCCAATACCCGAGCGGTGCTTCCGGGCTTTGTTTATCAGCTGGGTAATCTGATTGCCTCCGTAAATGCAACCTTGCAGGCTTATATTGCTGAAAGCCATGGTCACAATTATGGATTAGCGATGGCAATGGTCGCCGGAACCGTTGCGATTGTGATTTCGGTTCTGGTGTTCTTCGGACGTGACACTCGAGGGCAGGTTATAAATCCCGCATCAAATGCTAAAGGGGCAGATGTTCGCCCGAACGCCTGATAACCCTAAGTTTTTTGTGATTTCTTAGACGGTCGACTTAAATGATAACGTAAGAAAAGTGTTGTCTTTAGTCGTCTAACTGTGATAACTCTGTAGGCAATCGTTCGAAAAGAAGAATTTAAGAAACCCAAAATGAAAGCTCTCGTCCTTGTGCTAAGCCTAGTCGTTATTCGTGTGGTGGTGATTATTATCCCACCGTGCGGGGCTGCACTTGGACGAAGAAAGGCTTACTAAACAAGCCTGAACCTGAAAAGAACCCCCGCACCGAAAGGTCCGGGGGTTTTTTTTTGGTCAGGTTAAATTTTAGCGGAATGAGGCGGTAGAAAATATGAACAGCAGCATAATATTCTGCGCTTGTAGCCAAAAGGCAGGAGAAAAAAGATGAATGGAGCACAGTGGGTAGTACAAGCGTTGCGTTCGCAAGGGGTGGATATGGTCTTCGGCTATCCTGGCGGAGCGATCATGCCGGTATACGATGCACTCTACGATGGCGGCGTGGAACACCTACTGTGTCGTCATGAGCAAGGCGCAGCAATGGCGGCAATCGGTTATGCCCGTTCTACTGGCAAGGTCGGTGTCTGTATCGCCACCTCCGGCCCAGGTGCGACAAACCTGATTACCGGCCTCGCCGATGCGTTAATGGACTCCGTTCCTGTTGTTGCGATCACCGGTCAGGTTGGCTCGGCCTTTATCGGCACCGATGCTTTCCAGGAAATTGACGTGTTGGGTCTTTCACTGGCCTGCACCAAGCACAGCTTCCTGGTTGAATCGCTGGAAGCGCTGCCTGAAATCATGGCTGAAGCGTTTGCGATTGCCAGCAGTGGTCGTCCTGGCCCAGTGCTGGTGGATATCCCTAAAGACATCCAGCTGGCAGTTGCCGATTTAGCTCCGCATCTGATGCCGGTCGAGCAAGAAATGCCTCATCCGACTAACGAGCTTGCCCAAGCCTATGAAATGATTGCCAAGGCGCAGAAACCGATGCTTTACGTCGGCGGTGGCGTTGGCATGGCTGGTGCGGTTCCTGCTCTGCGCTCATTTATTCGTGCTACGGGAATTCCGTGTGTTGCTACACTTAAGGGATTGGGCGCACCTGATGCAAACGACCCGTGTTATCTGGGGATGTTGGGCATGCACGGCACCAAGGCTGCCAACATGGCAGTTCAGTCCTGTGACCTGTTGATTGCCGTTGGCGCGCGTTTCGATGACCGCGTAACTGGTAAACTCAACACCTTCGCGCCACACGCCAGCGTTATCCATATGGATATCGACCCGGCAGAATTAAACAAATTGCGTCAGGCGCACGTTGCGTTGCAGGGTTCTTTGCCCGCTATGCTGCCCGCGCTGGAACAGCAATTGTCGATCAATGCATGGCGTGATGAAGTCATGACATTGAAAGCGGCAGGCGAGTGGCGCTATGACCACCCGGGTGAAGCGATTTTTGCCCCGCTGCTGCTGAAACAAATTTCCGATCGTATGGACGCTAACACCGTGGTGACAACTGACGTGGGCCAGCATCAAATGTGGACTGCGCAGCATATGACATTCTCTCGTCCCGAGAATTTCATCACCTCCAGCGGTCTTGGCACCATGGGCTTTGGCGTACCCGCTGCGGTAGGTGCACAGGTTGCACGCCCTGACGATATGGTTATCTGCGTTTCTGGTGATGGTTCATTCATGATGAATGTTCAGGAACTGGGCACTATCAAGCGAAAGCAGCTGCCGTTGAAAATCCTGTTGCTGGATAACCAGCGTTTAGGGATGGTTCGACAGTGGCAGGAACTGTTCTTTGATGGGCGCTACAGTGAAACCAACCTCTCAGATAACCCCGATTTTATTACGCTGGCCAGCGCGTTTGATATTCCGGGCCAGCGTATCAGCCGTAAAGACCAGGTTAACGATGCTCTGGACGCTTTCTTCAATAGCAAAGGTCCTTACCTGCTCCAGGTATCTATCGACGAAAATCAGAATGTCTGGCCATTGGTACCACCGGGTGCGGGCAACGAAACCATGTTGGAGAAAATGTCATGATGCAGCATAACGTCTCGATTCAGGCCCGTTTCCGCCCAGAAATGCTGGAGCGCGTGTTGCGTGTGGTTCGTCACCGCGGATTCCAGGTCTGCGCGATGAACATGAGCCAGATGGCCAACAACGAAAATATCAATATCGAATTGACCGTTGCCAGTCTGCGGTCGGTAGATTTACTGTCAGTGCAGTTAAGCAAACTTATGGACGTCGCCAGTGTTGAAGTCCAGCAACAAACATCACAACTACCTAACCAACAAAAACGCGCCAACGCGTAAGTAAGGAACAGAAGAATGTCTACGAAGAAAGCTGATTTTATTTGGTTCAACGGCGAGATGGTTCCATGGGAAGACGCAAAGGTAAGCGTAATGTCCCACGCACTGCATTACGGCACCTCAGTATTTGAAGGCGTTCGTTGCTACGACTCGCACAAAGGACCAGTAGTTTTCCGCCATCGTGAACATATGCAGCGCCTGCACGACTCTGCAAAAATCTATCGTTTCCCGGTTAAACAGTCCGTGGAAGAGCTGATGGAAGCCTGCCGCGCTGTGCTGCGCAAGAACAACCTGAAAAGCGCTTATATTCGTCCCCTGGTATTCGTGGGTGACGTAGGCCTGGGCGTTAACCCGCCAGACGGTTATGAAACTGACGTGATCATTGCGGCGTTCCCTTGGGGTGCCTACCTGGGCGATGAAGCTCTGGAAAACGGTATCGATGCAATGGTCTCTTCATGGAATCGTGTTGCAGCCAACACTATCCCAACTGCTGCAAAAGCCGGTGGTAACTATCTTTCTTCACTGTTGGTGGGTAGCGAAGCGCGCCGTCACGGTTATCAGGAAGGTATTGCTCTGGACGTTAACGGTTATGTTTCCGAAGGCGCGGGCGAAAACCTGTTTGAAGTGAAAGAGGGTATTCTGTTTACTCCGCCATTCACCTCTTCAGCATTGCCGGGCATCACCCGTGATGCAATCATCAAACTGGCGAAAGACTTGGGTATCGAAGTTCGCGAACAGGTTCTGTCTCGTGAATCCTTGTATCTGGCTGACGAAGTGTTTATGTCTGGTACTGCAGCCGAAATCACCCCGGTTCGTAGCGTAGATGGCATTCAGGTTGGCGAGGGCAAACGTGGTCCAGTTACCAAGAAAATCCAGAGCGCATTCTTCGGCCTGTTTACCGGCGAAACCGAAGACAAATACGGTTGGTTGGATCAAGTAAACCCAGAATAAAAATCACCCGCTTTTGACGGGCTAAGAATTCCGTGGGTGGGCAAGTCAGCCACCCACATCAAAGTATTAATTGGAGTGAATAGAGCATGCCAAAGTACCGTTCCGCAACCACGACTCAGGGCCGCAACATGGCCGGCGCCCGCGCATTATGGCGCGCTACCGGAATGACCGATGACGATTTCAACAAACCGATTATCGCTGTCGTTAACTCCTTTACACAGTTCGTACCGGGTCACGTGCACTTGCGCGACATGGGGAAACTGGTCGCTGAACAGATTGAAGCCTCCGGCGGTGTTGCCAAAGAGTTCAACACCATCGCCGTAGATGACGGTATTGCCATGGGTCATGGCGGCATGCTGTATTCATTGCCTTCGCGCGAACTGATCGCCGACTCGGTTGAATACATGGTGAACGCGCACTGCGCCGATGCCATGGTGTGTATCTCCAACTGCGACAAAATCACCCCGGGAATGCTGATGGCTGCCTTGCGCCTTAACATTCCGGTGATCTTTGTTTCTGGCGGCCCAATGGAAGCCGGTAAAACCAAGCTGTCTGACAAAATCATCAAACTCGACCTGGTCGATGCGATGATTCAGGGTGCTAACCCAAAAGTCAGCGACGCAGACAGCGAGCAAATCGAACGTTCTGCCTGCCCGACCTGCGGTTCTTGCTCAGGCATGTTTACCGCCAACTCAATGAACTGTCTGACCGAAGTTCTGGGCCTGTCCCAGCCGGGTAATGGTTCACTGCTGGCCACTCACGCCGACCGTAAAGAGCTGTTCCTGTCTGCCGGTACGCGTATCGTGAGCCTGGCAAAACGTTACTACGAGCAAGATGACGAAAGCATTCTGCCACGCAGCATCGCCAACAAAGCCGCATTTGAAAACGCCATGACGCTGGATATCGCAATGGGTGGCTCAACCAATACCATTCTGCACCTGCTGGCCGCAGCGCAGGAAGGCGAAGTTGATTTCAACATGACGGATATCGACGCGCTGTCTCGCAAGGTTCCGCACCTGTGTAAAGTGGCTCCAAGCACGCCGAAATATCATATGGAAGACGTGCACCGCGCAGGTGGCGTGTGGGGTATTCTGGGCGAGCTTGACCGCGCAGGCCTGATGAACCGTGATGTTAGCAACGTTCTGGAAATGAAATTCCCTGAAACGCTGCAAAAATACGACATCATGCTGACTGAAGACGAAGCGATCAAAAAGATGTTCCGCGCTGGTCCTGCCGGTATCCGTACTACCAAGGCGTTCTCACAGGATTGCCGTTGGGACACGCTGGATGACGATCGCGCCGACGGTTGTATTCGTTCAATCGAGCACGCGTTCAGCACCGAAGGCGGTTTAGCCGTGCTTTACGGCAACATGGCCGTCGACGGCAGTATCGTTAAAACGGCAGGTGTGGATGCTGAAAATCTGACCTTCCGTGGCCCGGCCAAAGTTTTCGAAAGCCAGGATGATGCAGTTGCAGGGATCCTTGGCGGGAAAGTGGTTGCGGGTGACGTAGTCGTCATCCGTTACGAAGGACCAAAAGGCGGCCCGGGCATGCAGGAAATGCTGTATCCGACCACCTATCTGAAATCCATGGGTCTGGGCAAAGAGTGTGCGCTTATCACCGATGGTCGTTTCTCTGGCGGCACTTCTGGTTTGTCTATCGGCCACGTTTCTCCGGAAGCGGGCAGTGGCGGCCTGATTGCGCTGATCGAAGAGGGCGATATGATTGATATCGATATCCCAAATCGCAGCATGGTGCTGGATGTTGCAGACAGCGAACTGGCTGCGCGTCGTGAAGTTGAATTGGCCCGTGGCGATAAAGCCTGGACTCCAAAAAATCGCGTGCGTGAAGTTTCCTACGCCCTGCGCGCCTATGCATTGTTGGCGACCAGTGCCGACAAAGGTGCAATTCGCGATAAGAGCAAGCTAGGAGGCTAATGGCATGGCGGTATCACAACCTTTGCCTGACCAACCCTGTGGCGCGGAATATCTGCGCGCAGTGTTGAGAGCGCCCGTTTATGAGGTGGCGCAAGTTACCCCATTACAGGTCATGGAAAAAATCTCGACTCGCCTGAATAACACGATTCTGGTGAAGCGCGAAGACCGTCAGGCAGTGCACAGTTTTAAGCTGCGCGGTGCCTACGCAATGATTGCCGGGTTGACTGAAGAGCAGGCTGCGCGCGGTGTTATTACAGCTTCGGCGGGTAACCACGCGCAGGGCGTTGCTTTGTCAGCGACCCGAAAAGGGATAAAGGCACTGATTGTGATGCCGGTTGCCACTGCCGATATCAAAGTTGACGCCGTGCGTAATTTTGGCGGCGAAGTACTGCTGCACGGTGCCAATTTTGATGAAGCTAAAGCCAGGGCGATTGAGCTGTCACAGTCTCAGGGCATGACCTTTGTGCCGCCGTTTGACCATCCGGCAGTCATCGCCGGACAGGGCACGCTGGCGATGGAACTGTTGCAGCAAGATGCGCACCTCGATCGGGTTTTTGTCCCGGTCGGCGGTGGCGGTCTGGCAGCTGGCGTGGCAGTGCTTATCAAACAGCTGATGCCGCAAATCAAAGTGATTGGCGTTGAAGCCGAAGACTCTGCCTGTTTGCGTGCCGCTTTGGATGCTGGCGAACCGGTTGATCTGGCGCGCGTTGGGCTGTTTGCCGAGGGCGTGGCGGTTAAACGTATCGGTAATGAAACCTTCCGCC
Organism: uncultured Gammaproteobacteria bacterium; assembly: GCA_963747655.1. Taxonomy (GTDB): domain Bacteria; phylum Pseudomonadota; class Gammaproteobacteria; order Enterobacterales; family Enterobacteriaceae; genus Rouxiella. The sequence goes on from CAVVFS010000005.1 coordinate 498,316, forward strand.
TGTGCCGTGAATATCTCGACGATGTGATTACCGTCGACAGCGATGCTATTTGCGCTGCGGTGAAAGATTTGTTCGAAGACGTGCGTGCTATCGCCGAGCCTTCCGGTGCTTTAGCGCTGGCCGGCCTGAAAAAATATGTGCAGGAGCATAATATCCAGGGCGAACGTCTGGCGCACGTATTGTCAGGCGCTAATCTTAACTTCCACGCTTTGCGCTATATTTCAGAGCGTTGCGAGCTGGGAGAGCAGCGTGAAGCGTTGCTGGCCGTGACCATCCCTGAGCGTAAAGGCAGCTTTCTGAATTTTTGCCAGCTGCTTGGCGGTCGTTCGGTTACGGAATTCAATTATCGCTATGCCGACGCCGATAATGCCTGCATTTTTGTCGGCGTTCGTTTAACGCGTGGTCACGCCGAGCGCAAAGAGATTATTGATCTGCTGAGTGAAGGGGGTTATCAGGTCGTTGATTTATCTGACGATGAGATGGCGAAACTGCACGTCCGCTATATGGTCGGCGGTCGTCCGAGCAAGCCTATGCGTGAGCGTCTTTACAGCTTTGAATTCCCGGAATCTCCGGGAGCCTTGTTGAAATTTCTGCAAACGCTGGGAACGCACTGGAATATTTCCCTTTTTCATTATCGCAGTCATGGCACCGACTATGGTCGCGTGCTTGCAGCGTTTGAACTCACAAGCCAAGAGCCTGAATTTGAGAAGAATCTTTCTGCGCTGGGCTATGACTGCCACAATGAGTCAGATAATCCGGCATTCAAATTCTTTTTGCAGGGCTAGATTGCAGCCATTGAGTTGATTAAAACAGGGACGGCTTATGAGCATCGCGTTTAACGGTTTCAGCCAGCAAGGGCTGAATTTTCTGCAACAGGTTCAGATCGAAAACGATAAAGCGTGGTTTGAAGAAAATCGCCACGTTTACGAGAAAACCCTGTTAACGCCGTTTCGCGCGCTGGTGGAGGCCTTGAGCAGCACGATGCTGGCTATCGACCCGCAGTTTGAAATCCGTCCCGCCATTGGTAAAACGCTGTCGCGTATTCATCGCGACACGCGTTTTTCTCACGATAAAACCCGCTATCGCAGCCGTATGTGGCTGACCTTTAAGCGTCCGAGCAAAGACTGGAAAGACGCGCCGGTGTATTTTTTCGAGCTTGGCCCCGATATGCTGCGCTATGGTCTGGGTTATTACAGCGCCAACAAGCAAACCATGGATTTATTCCGCCACACGCTGAATCGCCAGCCGGTGCAGTTTCTCGAAGTCGCTGCATGCTGTGCGCCACCGTTTGAACTCTCGGGAGAAAGCTACAAGCGTCCGCTGGTGAAAGAACAAGACCCGGAAATCGCCACCTGGTACAACCGTAAATCTTTTGCCGTCATGGCGACTGATAATCAGGTTGAAAAGCTGTTTAGCCTCGCGCTAGTGGATGAACTGGCACAGGCTTTCCTAAAGCTAGAACCGCTGTATCACTGGCTGATGCACGTTGAAACCATGAAACAGGTAGATCCTGCTGATCTTTAATCGCTCGACAGATCCGAGAAACTTCTGCCACCAAGCGATTCAAAAATCCTGCACTGACTCTTTATCCCGGACGGTGATCCCCGATCCCCAACTCTTGATTCCTGATCCCGATCACGGCAGAGCGCTTTCGCGCCATTTACTCTCTGTATGTTCTGTTCAACCAATAGATTGAGTACAACCTATAGCTTCAGTTCAACCTGTAACAGCGACTGCCAGAACGCCTCAATCAGTGGCTCATTGAGTCGTTTACGCTGCACGCAAACCCCCAACGGCAGCGGTGCGCCAATAGTTACATTGTCGTGCACCAGAATACGGTTGCGGATCAGATCAGGGCTATTTTCCAGCACGACGACAGGAATAAGCGCCACGCCACAGCCCAAAGCCACCATCGAGACAATCGCTTCATGTCCTGAAACCGTGGCGTAAATCAGTGGGTTAGTGATTTTATGCTGACGGAACCAGCTGTCGATACGCTTTCGCGCCGGCCCATGCTCGGGAATGATAAACGGGATTTGCGACCACTCAGGATTAGGCTGTGTGACCTGAATTCGCACCGCGCAAGGCAACGAAGGAACGATTAGCGCCATGGTTACTTCACCAATCGGCGTAAAGTCTATGCTTGCAGGCAGCGTTTCAGGGTGGCCGGCAATACCCAGATCGGCCTCGGTCGATTGCACTTTCTCTACTGCATCGGCGGCATCACCGGTGGTCAGCTTGATTTCAACCAGAGGATGCTGGGCGCGGAACCGGTCAAGAATCGGCGGCAAATGGCTGTAGGCTGCGGTAACCGAGCAGAACAGACGCAGTTCACCGGAGAGCGTCGGGCCATTTTGACCCATCGCATGACGGAGCTGCTGATACTGCAACAGCGTTTGCTGGGCGAAGGTTTTTAACTGCTCGCCGGCCTGAGTTAGCTGCACGGTGCGGTTGTCACGCTGAAAAAGCGCCTGCCCTAATTCCTCTTCCAGCCGCTGTATCTGTCGGGAAAGGGTTGACGGGCTGACGTGCATAGCCTTGGCCGATCGCCCGAAATGACGGCTTTCAGCCAAGTTGAGGAACAGTTTCAGATCGCGTAAGTCCATAATATTTTCCGACAGTAACAGGCAGTGAGTGTGGATTATTCGACGTTGCATAAAATGCAATATCATCTTCTTAATATATCAATTTAAGCAATGCCGTGCATGACATATAGTGTTTCCACAGCAACCCGTCATGCTTCAAGTTGTAGATGCGTTGGCTACGCTCGTTCACCCCGTCACTTACTTGAGTAAGCTTACGGCGACTCCTGAACTTGCTGCCTTCCCGCAATTTGAATCATTCAGGGTTAACAATTTCTGAAGTACCTGACAATCGCAACGGAGTTTTACCATGGCTAACTATTTCAACACATTGAACCTGCGTCAGCAGTTGGCGCAATTAGGCAAGTGCCGCTTTATGGCTCGCGATGAATTCGCTGATGAAGCCAGCTTCCTAAAAGGTAAAAAAGTGGTGATCGTTGGTTGTGGCGCACAGGGTCTGAACCAGGGTCTGAACATGCGTGACTCCGGTCTGGACGTTTCCTACACCCTGCGTGCAGAAGCGATTGCCGAGAAGCGTGCTTCATGGCGTAAAGCGACCGAAAACGGTTTCAAAGTCGGCACTTATGAAGAACTGATCCCGCACGCCGATCTGGTAGTTAACCTGACTCCAGACAAGCAGCACAGCGCAGTAGTTAAAGCGGTTCAGCCTCTGATGAAAGACGGCGCAGCGCTGGGTTACTCTCACGGCTTCAACATCGTTGAAGTTGGCGAGCAAATTCGTAAAGACATCACCGTTGTGATGGTTGCTCCAAAATGCCCAGGTACTGAAGTACGTGAAGAATACAAACGCGGTTTTGGCGTTCCAACGCTTATCGCAGTTCACCCGGAAAACGACCCTAAAGGCGAAGGCATGGCGATTGCCAAGGCTTGGGCTGCGGCGACCGGTGGTCATCGTGCAGGCGTTCTGGAATCTTCATTCGTTGCAGAAGTTAAATCTGACCTGATGGGCGAGCAGACTATCCTGTGCGGTATGTTGCAGGCGGGTTCACTGCTGTGCTTCGACAAACTGGTTGCTGACGGCGTTGACGCGGCTTATGCAGAAAAACTGCTGCAATTCGGCTGGGAAACCATCACCGAAGCGTTGAAGCAAGGTGGCATCACTCTGATGATGGATCGCCTGTCTAACCCGGCTAAACTGCGTGCTTTCGCACTGTCTGAGCAGCTGAAAGAAATCATGGCTCCGTTGTTCCAGAAACACATGGATGACATCATCTCTGGCGAATTCTCTGGCGGCATGATGGCTGACTGGGCTGCAGACGACGTTAAACTGCTGACCTGGCGTGAAGAGACTGGCGCAACTGCATTCGAAAACGCACCACAGTCTGAAAGTAAGATTTCTGAGCAAGAATACTTCGACCACGGCGTGCTGATGATTGCGATGGTTAAAGCAGGCGTTGAGCTGGCGTTCGAAACCATGGTGGCTTCTGGCATCATCGAAGAATCTGCTTACTACGAATCACTGCACGAGCTGCCGCTGATTGCCAACACTGTTGCCCGTAAGCGTCTGTATGAAATGAACGTGGTTATCTCTGATACCGCAGAATACGGTAACTACCTGTTCGCAAACGCGGCGGTTCCGTTGCTGAAAGAGTTCATGACCACTCTGCAAGCCGGTGACTTGGGTAAATCTGTTGCTACTACCGAAGTGGATAATGCTCAACTGCGCGACGTGAACGAAGCTATCCGTGCTCACGCTATCGAAGCGGTAGGCCACAAACTGCGCGGCTACATGACTGATATGAAACGCATCGCGGTTGCTGGCTAATAGCTATTCACATTGCTAAACCTGCTGCTCCACAAGCGTAAAGAATATCAATAAATAGAAAAGCACCGCCTTGGCGGTGCTTTTTTTTGCCAGTTTACACCACCGACTTGGCAGGTGGTGATGGCTTCTATACTGCAACAGTCTGCCGGGCAAACTTAGTTGCGGTAAAGAACCTTGATCAGGTGATAACCGAACTGGGTTTTAACTGGACCCAGTGGCTTAAGCAGTTCACCGCTGAATACAACTTTATCAAAGGCTGGCACCATGTCGCCCTTGCGGAATTCACCCAGTGAACCGCCGTCGCGCTTGGAAGGGCAAGTAGAGTGCTTGCGCGCCAGTTCCTGGAAGTCAGCGCCTTGTTGCAGCTGAGCCAGCAGTTCGTTGGCTTTGTTTTCGTCATCCACCAGGATGTGTAATGCAGAAGCGGTGTTCGCCATAATCGTGACCTTTATATAAAATTAATCAATAACTGCTCAGGTGCCTAATGTACCATCTGCAACGGCAGATTTGCACTGTGCGATGCCTGTTAACCTCCGGACCTAACACTTTTGACTGCTATTTCTGGCGGAAGTTTCTGCTACAATCCTCCTCCTCTGTTTATCTAGTGAGCAAAAATAACCCAATGCGATTAAATTCCAGCCAACAACAAGCCGTCGAATTCGTTACCGGACCCTGCCTGGTCCTGGCCGGTGCTGGCTCGGGTAAAACGCGTGTTATTACCAATAAAATTGCTCACTTAATTCGCGAATGTGGCTATCAGCCACGGCATATCGCCGCAGTGACCTTTACCAACAAGGCCGCGCGCGAGATGAAAGAGCGCGTGTCGCAAACGCTGGGCCGTAAAGAGTCACGCGGGCTGCTTATTTCGACTTTCCACACGCTGGGTCTGGAAATCATCAAGCGCGAATATGCGGCACTGGGCATGAAATCCAATTTCTCGCTGTTTGATGATCAAGACCAGCTGGCGCTGCTAAAAGAGCTAAGCGAAAAGTGGCTGGAGAATGACAAGACGCTGTTGCAGCAGTTGATCTCGACGATCTCTAACTGGAAAAACGATCTTATTGACCCAGCGGGCGCGGCAAAGCTGGCGCGATCCGAACGCGATCAGATCTTCGCCCTGTGCTATGGCCTTTACCATGACCACATGCGCGCCTGTAATATTCTCGACTTTGATGACCTGATCCTGCTGCCAACGCTGTTGCTGCAACGCAATGAGGAAGTTCGCGAACGCTGGCAGAACAAGCTGCGTTATCTGCTGGTCGATGAATATCAGGACACCAATACCAGCCAATATATGATGGTCAAACTGCTGGTGGGCAACCGTGCACGTTTTACCGTGGTAGGTGACGATGACCAGTCGATTTACTCCTGGCGCGGCGCTCGTCCACAGAATCTAGTATTGCTGAAAGAAGATTTCCCGGCTTTGCAGGTGATTAAGCTCGAGCAGAATTACCGTTCTTCGCAGCGTATCCTCAAAGCGGCAAATATTTTGATTGCCAATAACCCGCACGTGTTCGAGAAACGATTGTTCTCTGAGCTGGCCTACGGTGAGCCATTAAAAGTGATCACCGCGAATAATGAAGACCACGAGGCCGAGCGCGTGGTGGGAGAGTTAATTGCCCATCGCTTCATTAATAAAACCAATCATGGCGATTATGCGATTCTCTATCGCGGCAACCATCAGTCGCGACTGTTTGAAAAGATGCTGATGCAAAACCGCATTCCGTATCGTATCTCCGGCGGGACTTCGTTCTTTTCGCGTCCGGAAATCAAAGACCTGCTGGCCTATCTCCGGGTGCTGACTAATCCCGACGATGACAGCGCCTTCTTGCGCATCGTCAACACGCCGCGCCGCGAGATAGGGGCGGCTACGTTACAAAAGCTGGGTGAATGGGCCAATCAGCGCAACAAAGGCTTGTTCAAGGCCAGCTCTGATTTTGGATTAGGCCAAACGCTGACCGGCCGCGGGCTTGAGTCTTTGCAGCGTTTTACTCACTGGATGGGCAGCATTTCTGAGCTTGCCGAGCGCGAGCCCATTGCCGCAGTGCGTGACCTGATCCACGGCATGGATTACGAGAGCTGGCTGTTTGAAACCTCTCCCAGCCCGAAAGCGGCAGAAATGCGCATGAAAAACGTTAATCAGCTGTTTAGCTGGATGACGGAAATGCTCGAAGGCACCGACCTTGATGAGCCGATGTCTCTGACTCAGGTTGTTACCCGTTTTACGCTGCGCGATATGATGGAACGCGGCGAAAACGATGAAGAGCTGGATCAGGTGCAACTGATGACACTGCACGCCTCGAAGGGCCTTGAATTCCCGTATGTGTTTTTAGTGGGGATGGAAGAGGGCCTGTTGCCACATCAGAGCAGCATGGATGAAGACAACGTCGATGAGGAACGCCGGCTGGCCTACGTAGGCATTACTCGTGCGCAAAAAGAACTCATTTTTACCCACTGCCGCGAACGCAGGCAGTACGGCGAGATGCTACGTCCGGAAGTCAGCCGGTTCTTGCAGGAACTGCCGCAGGATGATTTAGCCTGGGAAAGTGAGCGCAAGATAGTGTCGCCACAGGAAAGAATGGTCAAAGGGCAGAGTCATCTGGAGAAGATCCGCGCGCAGCTAGCGAGTGCCAAGGCAGCGAGCCAGAATAAAGGCTAACAGGCAGAAAGTAATAAAGAAGAATTCAAAAAAAGAGTTCGATGAAAAGGGATTGGTAAAAAAAGCAATAAAAAAGGGAGCCGAAAAGCTCCCTGATAGAGGTTAACGTCTTTGAAATGTACCGAAAACGCTAAAAACGTTTGCCGGTTTATTCAAGCCGTCATTTGCTGGCTTCTTCAATAAACAGCGGCCAATGGACATAACTCTGCCAATGACTTTCCTGCTCCAGCTCTTCAGCACGCAAAGGATGCAGCTCCAGCCATCCATTAGGCACTAACACGTTCAGTTCATCGTCATTGGCACGTAGTCGTACTGCGGGCAGTGTATCGTCACGGCGACGGCTGGCAAAAATAATCGCCAGACGCATGATACGACAAAGGCGCTCTGCCTGACGTGGAGGCAGGGCATTTTGCTGATTCAGCAGCGGCAGGTCCAGGTTATTGCTCTGGTTTTGCAGCAGCGTGGCCAGCAGTTTTTTCTGCGCCGGAGTGAAGCCGGGCAAATCCAGATGACGAATCAAATAAGCGGCATGATTTTGCGCCTGTTTGAAATCAACGCTGAGCCCAATTTCGTGGATCAGGCAGGCGCTGGTCAGCAGTTCGCGCGCACGCGCATCAAGCTGCCAGGTGCTTGAAACCTGCTGTGAGAAGTTTTCCGCCAGTGCAGCCACGCGGTTAGCTTGCTCAACGTCAAGCAGGTAGCGTCGTTGCAGGTTATGCAAAGTGCGTTGACGAATATCTTGTTCCACGGGCAGATGCAGCATGCCGTACACCAGACCTTCGCGCAGCGCACCACCGGCCAGCATCATCGATTCGATGTTCAGAGTTTTGAAGATAGCGATAAGAATTGATAAACCGCTTGGAAAGACCAGCGCACGTTCCAGCGTCAGGCCTTCAATTTCCAGCTCTTCCAGCTTGCCACATTGAATGGCGCGCTGTTTCAACTGTTGCAGTTTGGATAGGGTGATTCGTTCATCCATCCCCTGCGCCACCATGATTTCCTGGAGCGCCTGCACGGTACCTGAGGCACCTACGCAGACTTGCCAACCGTGGCTCAGCAGCTCAGGAGCCACTGGGGTAATCATTTCGACGGCGGCCAGCTCGGCTTTCTCAAAATTTTCTTTGGTCAGGCTTCGATCGTTGAAATACTTTTCAAGCCAGGTGACACACCCCATTGACAGGCTAAACAGCGTCGTCGCCTGCGCGCCGGTTCCGGTAACCAGCTCAGTACTGCCGCCGCCGATATCAACAACTAAACGTTGGTCTGGGCCGCCGGTAGTATGTGCCACACCGTGGTAAATCAGCCGCGCTTCTTCTTCGCCGCTAATTACCTGAATCTTGCATCCGAGAATATTTTCAGCGACCTGTAAAAATTCATCGGCATTTTTGGCAAGGCGTAGTGTTGCCGTTGCCACCACACGGATCTGCTCGCGGGGAATGTCTTGCAGACGTTCTGAAAATAACTTCAGGCATTGCCATCCGCGCTGCATAGCCTCAGCGGAGAGATGACTGTTTACATCCAGCCCGGCAGCCAGGCGCACCTTGCGCTTGATTTTAGCCAGGGTTTGAATACTGCCTGCCACCTCACGGACTACCAACATATGAAAGCTGTTGGAACCCAGATCGATCGCTGCATAAAGTGAGGTGGAACTCAGCATGATTTTCAGCCCGAACGTTTACGGTTGTTACGTGGCGCACTGCTACCGCGTCGTGATGAAGAGGATGAATTACGGCGTGGGCCGTTGCCATTGCGGGTACGAGCAAGGCGTTTCGGCGCAGGCAGGTCAGTCAATAACGCATCGCTATTATATTTGCTGACAGGAATGCTGTGGCCAGTATACGTTTCGATCGCCGGCAGATTCAGAGCATATTCTTCACAGGCCAGGCTGATTGAGTGACCGCTAAGGCCAGCACGACCGGTACGACCGATACGGTGAACATAGTCTTCGCAATCGTCAGGCAAGTCATAGTTAAAGACGTGCGTAACGGCAGGAATGTGCAAACCACGGGCGGCTACGTCGGTAGCAACCAGAATATCGATATCACCTTTGGTGAAATCTTCCAGCACGCGCAGGCGTTTCTTCTGCGCTACGTCGCCGGTCAGCAAACCTACGCGGTGTCCGTCGGCAGCCAAGTGGCCCCAGACATCTTCACAGCGGTGTTTGGTATTGGCGAAGATAATGCAGCGATCTGGCCATTCTTCTTCTATTAATGTCTGCAACAGGCGCATCTTCTCTTCATTAGAAGGATAGAAGAGCTCTTCCTGAATACGGTGACCTGTTTTTTGTTCTGGTTCGATTTCAATCGATTCAGCGTTGTTCATGTTTTCGAACGCCAGCTCTTTCACACGGTAAGACAGGGTGGCAGAGAACAGCATGTTCAGGCGCTGAGTAGCAGGCGGCATGCGACGGAACAACCAGCGGATATCTTTGATAAAGCCCAGATCGAACATGCGATCGGCTTCATCCAGCACCACGACCTGGATTGCACCCAGATTAATATGGTTCTGTTTAGCATAATCGATTAAACGACCCGTGGTGCCGATCAGAATATCGACGCCACTTTCCAGCACTTTAAGCTGTTTGTCGTAGCCGTCGCCACCGTAGGCCAGGCCGAGTTTCAGTCCGGTAGATTCAGACAACGCTTCTGCGTCTGAATGAATTTGCACGGCCAATTCCCGCGTTGGTGCCATAATTAAAGCACGCGGCTGATTAGTCTGACGACCTTCAGCAGGGGGGTTGGAAAGCAGATAATGGAAAGTAGACGCTAGAAAAGCCAGCGTCTTGCCGGTACCGGTTTGCGCCTGACCTGCAACATCACGTCCTGAGAGCGTGATAGGCAATGCGAGTGCCTGGATAGGCGTGCAGTAATGAAACCCTTTCTTTTCAAGGGCTTCGACCGCTAGCGGGTGCAGGGCGAAGTCGGAAAACTTCTGTTCAGTTAAGTGTGTTTTGCTCATAGTGTGGTAGAATATCAGCTAACTATTGCTTTACGAAAGCATATCCGTTGAAATAAACGTAGTGAAATACAGTCAACCTACTGTTGGTTAATGCTACATCAACAAGGTAAAGTTAATCCTTTGGAGTAGAACATGAGCGATAAAATTATTCACCTTTCTGATGACAGTTTCGACAAAGACGTGCTGAAAGCCGATGGACTGGTGCTGGTCGATTTCTGGGCAGAATGGTGTGGTCCGTGCAAGATGATTGCACCGATCCTGGACGAAATTGCCGTCGAGTTTGAAGGCAAACTGACTATTGCCAAATTGAACATCGACGAGAACCCGGGTACCGCTCCAAAATACGGTATTCGTGGTATCCCTACTTTGCTGCTGTTCAAAGGCGGCGAAGTGGCGGCAACGAAAGTCGGCGCACTGTCTAAAGGTCAATTGAAAGACTTCCTGAACGCTAATCTGTAATCGTTCAGAATGACCTAAATTAGGCGTTTGGCGGGCAACGTGTGTTTTTCACACTGACCGCTAGACGCCTGCAAAGAAGCGTGCTAAGTTTACGCTTACTGCATATTTGAGCTTACCTGTAGTTTGATTCTAACGTTTTACTCTGTGTCGAAAACATCTGCCTATTAAAGTTGCTTTGATAAAACTGCTTATATAGAAAATGACTTGTTTATAAAAACAAGCGAATTGGCAATGTGCTTTGACAATCAAACGGTTTTAAAAAAATCGGCTTTGAGACACCTTCAATTTAAGTCTGCCCTCTTTCAAGAAATAGTTCGTGACCAACACCATCGCGACCTGTAATCAGAAGCTGCAAATTGAGAGTCTCTACCCTAAGAAATTTTAAGCTGGCATGGACGACCCCTGCCATCCCCATTCACGACAGATCTTCGAGATACACCCCGAGTTTAAGAACCCACCATTATGAATCTTACCGAATTAAAGAATACGCCGGTTTCTGACCTGATTACACTCGGCGAAAATATGGGACTGGAAAACCAGGCCCGCATGCGTAAGCAAGACATTATTTTCTCTATACTGAAGCAGCACGCCAAGAGCGGAGAAGATATCTTCGGTGACGGTGTTCTGGAAATTTTGCAGGATGGATTTGGTTTCCTTCGCTCAGGAGACAGCTCCTACCTCGCAGGTCCAGATGATATCTACGTTTCCCCTAGTCAAATTCGCCGCTTCAACCTTCGTACTGGCGATACAATTTCCGGTAAAATCCGTCCGCCAAAAGAAGGCGAGCGCTATTTTGCGCTGTTGAAAGTTAATGAAGTTAACTACGACAAACCAGAAAACGCCCGTAACAAAATCCTTTTCGAGAACTTGACCCCGCTGCACGCCAACTCACGTTTGCGTATGGAACGCGGTAACGGCTCTACAGAAGATTTAACTGCTCGCGTTCTCGACCTGGCCTCGCCAATTGGTCGTGGTCAGCGTGGTCTAATTGTGGCACCGCCGAAAGCCGGTAAAACCATGCTGTTGCAGAACATCGCGCAAAGCATTGCCTACAATCACCCAGACTGCGTGCTGATGGTTCTGTTGATTGACGAACGTCCGGAAGAAGTGACCGAGATGCAGCGTCTGGTAAAAGGTGAAGTTATTGCTTCTACCTTCGACGAACCCGCATCTCGCCACGTTCAGGTAGCTGAAATGGTTATCGAAAAGGCCAAGCGCCTGGTTGAGCACAAGAAAGACGTTATCATCCTTCTTGACTCCATCACCCGTCTGGCTCGTGCTTACAACACCGTGGTTCCGGCTTCAGGTAAAGTGCTGACTGGTGGTGTTGACGCTAATGCCTTGCACCGTCCTAAGCGTTTCTTCGGTGCTGCGCGTAACGTGGAAGAGGGTGGTAGCCTGACTATCATCGCTACCGCGCTGGTCGATACCGGTTCTAAAATGGATGAAGTTATCTACGAAGAATTTAAAGGTACAGGTAACATGGAACTGCATCTGGCGCGTAAAATCGCCGAGAAGCGCGTGTTCCCGGCTATCGATTACAACCGTTCAGGTACTCGTAAAGAAGAGCTTCTCACCACTTCTGAAGAGCTGCAGAAAATGTGGATCCTGCGCAAAATCATCCATCCAATGGGTGAGATTGATGCGATGGAATTCCTCATTAATAAATTGGCAATGACCAAAACCAATGATGAGTTCTTCGACATGATGAAACGTTCTTAATTCATCTGTGCCGATAACGATTGGAGCTTTTGCTTCAATATTGTTAAAAACGCTGCGTGTAGACGTGGCGTTTTTTGCTTTTGGTCGCTACGATGTGGTGTGATATCAGAAGCTGGCATATAAATCGGATTAAAACCGATAGCCGAGGCGAGCATCGTTTATTATTTTATTGCTTTAAAAAGCGGTTTGGAAGGATCCTTCGGGCCACACGAAATTTTTAATAAATCCGAATTGTCACGATGACATATGACACCAAAACCGCGAGGTGATAATGGCAACTGACAGAACTGAGTTTAGGCTGCCCGAACAGTCGTGTAGTTTTACCAATATTGCAGAGACGTTTTAACTGTGAATTTACTCAATCTGAGTACTGTGCTTGTTGTTGTTTTCTTGTTTTCATTTTTCTTTTTATTTTTGGCTCGAAAAGTGGCCAAAACGATTGGATTAGTTGATAAACCAGACTTCCGTAAACGTCATCAAGGGCTGATCCCCTTGGTTGGCGGTATTGCGGTTTATGCCGGGATCTGTTTTGCATTTTGGATTGGTCGCCCCCAAATTCCGCATGAACTTCTTTACCTCGGCTGTGCCGGCCTGCTTGTGCTGGTCGGTGCATTAGACGACAAATTCGATATCAGTGTGAAGTTCCGGGCCTGTGTGCAGGCGCTGGTTGCCGTATTCATGATGTTTTACGGTGACATGGTGCTGCATGACCTTGGTCGGATTATCGGCCCGTGGCAAATGGTGCTCGGTCCCTTTGGCTATCTGGTCACCCTGTTTGCCGTCTGGGCCTCAATCAACGCCTTTAACATGGTCGATGGCATCGATGGCCTGTTGGGCGGGCTTTCTTGCGTCACCTTCGGATCGATGGGCGTGATAATGCTCTACGCCGGCAACGAGTCGCTGGCGTTGTGGTGCTTCTCGATGATTGCTGCCATCATTCCTTATATCCTCTTGAATATGGGCGCTTTTGGTCGTCGCTATAAAGTGTTTATGGGCGATGCGGGCAGTACGCTGATAGGATTTACCGTGATCTGGATTTTGCTGCAATGCACCCAGACTTCGCGTACCACTTATCATCCTCCAATGACGCCGGTAACCGCGCTGTGGCTGATTGCCATTCCACTGATGGACATGATTGCCATTATGTATCGCCGCCTGCGCAAGGGCATGAGCCCTTTTTCTGCAGATCGCCAGCATATCCATCATCTCATCATGCGCGCCGGATTCTCTTCGCGTCAGGCCTTTGTGCTGATCACCCTGTCGGCGGCTATTTTGGCTCTGATTGGCGTTATCGGCGAGCATCTGCGATTCCCCGAATGGTTAATGCTGGGGTTATTCTTTGTCGCCTTCATGCTCTACGGCTATTGTATAAAGCGAGCATGGCGCGTAGCACGTTTCATGAAACGCGTTAAAAGAAGACTGCGCCGCCATTCTGCTCGTTAGCCTTCCCTTTCACGCATTTTCTCATGCAATGAACGCACTTTGAGCATAACCGCAGTGGATGAAAATATTACTTATTAATTAAAACTTGGTGGGAATTATGAAGTCAGAGCCGATGTCTACAAGGAAGGAACTCGCCCTTGATAACGAGTTGGATATTCGCGGACTTTGCAGAACACTCTGGCAAGGCAAGCTGTGGATTGTCGGCCTGGGCGTAGGCTTTGCCATTGCGGCTCTGCTGATTTCGCTGCTGATGAAACAGGAATGGAGCACCACGGCCGTTACCGATAAACCCACAGTGAACAATTTGGCTTCCTACTTCTCGCAGGAACAGTTTCTGCGCAACCTCGATGCTAAAAATACTTTTACCCCGGCGGGCGATCAGTCCTTGATTTCAGATGACGCTTACAATGAGTTTGTAATGCAGCTGGCGGCCTATGATACTCGTCGCGATTTTTGGCTGGAGAACCCCTATTTCACTCAGCGCAAGACTGGCGATAGTGGGGAGGATGCGGCACTTCTCGACAAGTTAATCAACGCGATTCAGTTTACCCCGCGCGACGAGAAAAAAGTCCCTAACGACAGCGTAAAGCTCACCGCAGAAACGGCCGCTGATGCCAACAAACTGCTTCGTCAGTATGTCAATTTTGCCAGCGCCCGTGCAGCACAGCATCTCTATGATGAAATTCAGGGCGCATGGGCTGCGCGGACGCAATCAATGAAAGCGCAGGTCAAGCGTCAGGAAGAAGTGGCGACCTCCATTTATAATCGTGAACTGAACAACACCGAGCAGGCGTTGAAAATTGCGCAACAGCAAAATATCAATCACGGGATAGCGGACGCAACGCCGGATAGCCTGGCCGATGCCGATATGTTCCTGCTGGGAACGCCAATGCTGCAAGCAAGACTTGAGCTGTTGAAGGCTTCCGGCCCGAGTTTTGATATTGATTACGATCAGAATAAAGCGATGTTGGCTACGCTTAATGTGGGGCCAGTATTAAACGCCAAATTCCAGACTTATCGTTATCTGCGTACGCCACAAGAGCCGGTAAAACGTGACAGCCCGCGTAGGGTATTGCTGATGGTTATGTGGGGAATTGTCGGTGGGTTTATCGGTGCAGGCGTTGCGCTGGCTCGCCGTCGTGTCGCGTCAGAAAATTAAAAAAACAAAAGATAGCGATGATAAATCGGGCGCCCTTGCCGCGCTCGCTCCGCAGGAAAGCACTGCGCCTATCAAAAGAGAGTGCCTCTGTGAAAGTACTAACGATTTTCGGTACCAGGCCGGAAGCAATAAAAATGGCACCCCTGGTACATGCTTTGGCTCAGGATGATGCCTTTGATTCAAGAGTCTGCGTCACGGCGCAGCATCGTCAAATGCTGGACCAGGTACTCAATCTATTCGCTATAAAGCCGGATTACGACCTCGATATCATGCAACCGGGTCAAGGGCTGACCGAAATAACCACCCGTATTTTGCTGGGTTTAAAACCGGTGCTTGAGGAGTTTAAGCCTGATGTGGTGTTGGTTCATGGCGACACGACGACGGCGCTTTCTGCAAGCCTGGCCGCATTTTATCAGCAGATACCGATAGGCCACGTTGAAGCCGGACTGCGCACAGGTGACCTTCTCTCGCCGTGGCCTGAAGAGGGTAATCGACGCCTGACCGGGCACCTGGCTAAATGGCATTTCGCGCCAACCAAGCTCTCACGAAAAAATTTGCTGCACGAAGGGGTTGATCAACATCGCATCTCGGTGACTGGCAACACGGTTATTGATGCGCTGCTTTGGGTGCGTAATCTGTTGCAGCAGTCTCCTGATTTGACGGAGCAGATTGCCAGTCGCTACGCGTTCATCTGCCCCGAAAAAAAGCTGATTTTGGTCACAGGCCATCGGCGCGAAAGCTTTGGCGACGGTTTTGAGCATATTTGTAGCGCGTTGGCCGAAATTGCCAAACGACACAGTGATGTGCAAATTCTCTATCCCGTGCATCTCAATCCGCTGGTACGCGAGCCGGTAAACCGAATTTTACAGGGTATCGATAACGTCATCCTGATCGAGCCGCAGGATTACCTGCCTTTTGTTTATCTGATGGACAAAGCCTATCTGATCCTCACCGATTCTGGTGGGATACAAGAAGAGGCGCCATCACTGGGTAAACCGGTGCTGGTGATGCGAAATACGACTGAAAGACCGGAAGCCGTTGATGCAGGCACGGTTAAACTGGTTGGCACCGAAATGGCGAGGATTGTTTGCGAAGTCTCTCGACTGCTCACCGATGACGAGGCCTATCAGGCGATGACACGGTCCCACAATCCTTATGGTGACGGGTTTGCCAGTCGCAGAATTTTGGATGCGTTAAAGAATACTTGAGTGACATCATGACAATAACAAGCGCGAGTCCTGAAAACAGCACCTCGTTTGAAACTATCTCCATTATCGGGCTGGGTTATATCGGCCTGCCAACGGCGGCGGCCTTTGCCTCGCGCCATAAAAAAGTAATCGGCGTCGATATCAACCAGCGCGCGGTAGATATCATTAATCGTGGCGGTGTCCATATTGTTGAGCCTGAGCTTGATGAGCGGGTGAGAAAAGCGGTTGAAGAGGGATATCTGCAAGCCGTAACTACGCCGCAGCCCGCTGACGCCTTCTTGATTGCTGTGCCAACGCCGTTTAAAGACGGTCATCAGCCGGATATGAGCTATGTTGAAAAAGCGGTAACCGCCCTGGCTCCGGTGCTGAAAAAAGGCGATCTGGTGATTCTGGAATCGACTTCACCGGTCGGTGCCACTGAGCAAATGGCACAATGGCTGACAGATTTGCGCCCGGACCTGCGATTCCCGCAGCCTGAATCCCGTGCGATTAATGCTAATTATGTGCCTGACGTTAATATTGCTTACTGCCCCGAGCGTGTGCTGCCGGGCAAAGTGATGGTCGAGCTTATCAAGAACGATCGCGTCATTGGCGGCATGACTCAGCAATGTTCGCAGCGGGCCAGCAGTCTTTATCGTATTTTCCTTGAAGGAGAATGCGTGGTGACCAATAGCCGTACCGCCGAAATGTGTAAGCTGACCGAAAACAGTTTCCGTGACGTGAATATCGCTTTCGCCAACGAGCTGTCACTGATTTGCGATGCGCAGGGGATTAACGTCTGGGAGCTGATTCGTCTGGCGAATCGTCATCCTCGGGTCAATATCTTGCAGCCCGGGCCGGGCGTCGGCGGGCACTGTATTGCTGTCGATCCGTGGTTTATTGTTTCGCAACACCCAGATTTGGCTCGACTGATCCACACCGCACGCGTGGTGAACGACGGTAAACCTTATTGGGTGGTGGATAAAGTTAAAGCGGCGATGGCAGACTGCCTGACCGCGACCGGCAAACGCGCCAGTGAAATCCGCATTGCCTGCTTTGGACTGGCATTTAAACCCGATATTGACGATCTGCGGGAAAGTCCGGCGGTGCATGTCGCGCAGCTGATTGCCGACTGGCACGCGGGCGAGACTTGGGTTGTCGAGCCGCACGTCCTTGAGTTACCCGCGGCGCTTAATAATAAGGCTCAGTTGCAACCGCTCGATGTGGCGTTGCAGCAGGCAGACATTGTGGTGATGCTGGTCGATCACACCGCGTTTAAACAGATATCTGGCCAACAAGTCATGCAAAACTGGGTGGTCGATACTAAAGGCGTGTGGCGTTAAGCCTCACTTAAGCGAACGGTGTAATGGTTAACTCTCTGGCCAATGGCGTAGGTCCGTCGTTGTGTGACTTCAAGGCTTGGAGGCAAAATGAACGAGAATCTTATCCGCGGGCGACTCGAGTATTTGCAGTGGGAAAGTGATTTTTTCTCTCAGCCAAGCGCTAAACTGACGCTGGATTCTGCCGCTCCGCTTATAAATCGCAGTGATTTTTCACAATATCCGCTGGTGCAGGTTAAAGTCCCTGCCGATCAGAGCGAGACTATTGATGGTCTGTATCACTTAGGTTTTCGCATGGTTGAGGGAGAAATCGATTTTTCCCTGGATTTGCGCGACGCCCAAGCCAAGCCAGAAGAGTTTCAGCTGGCGACTCGTCATGATTTGTCTCGCGTGAGTCAGCTGGCCGGCAGTGCTTTTCAACTCAGTCGTTTTCGCGCTCCCTGGTATCAACCGCATGATTCAGGTCGCTTTTATGCACTTTGGGCAGAGAAAGCCATTCTTGGCACCTTCGATACTCATTGCCTGACGCTTAATGATGACGACGGGCAACTGCTGGGATTTGTTACCCTGCGTGCCATCGAACCCAAGGTAGCACGTATCGGGCTATTGGCCGTTCAGCCGCAGTTCACCGGGCGTGGAATTGGCAAACAACTGATCAAAGTGGCAGAAAGCTGGTGCCTCGCACACGGAATAGGGCAGCTCAGGGTTGCCACACAAACCGGCAATATTGCGGCGCTGAATCTTTATCGCGCCTGTGGTGCCGTTCTGTCTCATTCAGCTTACTGGCTGTACAGGTAATTTTATGATCCCATTTAACTCTCCGCCGATTGTAGGCACAGAGCTGGACTATATTCAGGCTGCCATGGGCAGTGGCAAACTTTGCGGCGATGGCGGTTTCACTCGTCGCTGCCAGCAGTGGTTCGAGAAAAACTTCAACAGTCCCAAAGTATTACTGACGCCATCCTGCACGGCCTCGTTAGAGATGGCCGCCATTTTGCTCAATATTCAGCCGGGTGATGAAGTGATCATGCCGAGCTACACCTTCGTTTCCACCGCCAACGCCTTTGTCCTGCGCGGCGCGACCATCGTGTTTGTCGATATCCGCCCAGATACCATGAACATTAATGAAACGCTGATTGAAGCCGCCATCACCGAAAAAACACGGGCGATTGTCCCGGTACATTACGCGGGCGTGGCCTGTGAAATGGACACCATCATGGCGCTGGCCGAAAAGCATAATTTGTTTGTGGTTGAAGACGCGGCGCAGGGGGTGATGTCAACCTACAAAGGCCGTGCGCTGGGCACCATCGGCCATATTGGCTGTTTCAGTTTTCATGAAACTAAAAACTACACCGCAGGCGGCGAAGGTGGGGCGACCCTGATTAACAGCCCTGATCTGGTGGAGCGCGCCGAGATTATTCGTGAAAAAGGGACAAATCGCAGCCAGTTCTTCCGCGGCCAGGTCGATAAATATACCTGGCATGATATTGGCTCCAGCTATCTTATGGCCGATTTGCAGGCTGCCTATCTGTGGGCCCAGCTTGAAGCCGCCCAACAGATCAACCAAAAGCGTTTATCGCTGTGGGATCATTACTATAAGGCACTTGAGCCTTTGCAAAATAGCGGTGACCTGGTGCTGCCAACCATCGCGCCGGGCTGTGTGCAAAATGGGCACATGTTTTACATCAAGTTCCAGGACACTGAGAAACGCGACGCCCTGATCGAATATATGAAAGAGGCCGAAATCCTCACCGTTTTCCATTACATTCCTTTGCACTCCTCAATTGCGGGCAGGAAGTTTGGCTATTTCTGCGGTGAAGACGTGTACACCACCGAGGAGAGTAGCAAGCTGGTGCGTTTACCGCTGTTCTACAACATGAGTAACGTCATGCAGCAGGCGGTGATTTCGACTTTGCGGAGCTTCTTCGCCTGATATGTCTTTAGCAAAAGCTTCTTTTTGGACCGCCGGTTCGACGCTGATAAAAATTGGCGCTGGACTGATCGTCATTAAATTACTGGCCGTCGCCTTTGGCCCCAGCGGAGTCGGGCAGGCCGGGAATTTCCGCCAGCTCATCACCGTGCTGGGTGTGTTGTCAGGAGCCGGGATTTTCAACGGCGTCACCAAATACGTCGCCGAGTCTCAACAGGAACCCGATAAGCTCAAGGCCGTGCTCGGCACTGCATCAACGCTGATTCTGGGATTTTCTACCGTGCTGGCGCTGGTCATGCTATTGGCCGCAGAGCCTGTCAGCGTGGCGCTATTTGGACACGGCGACTATCAGTCGGTGGTTCGGGCGGTGGCACTTATTCAAATGGGGATCGCCTATGCCAATCTGTTTCAGGCTATCTTAAAAGGATATCGCGATGCACAAGGCAACGCGCTGGCAGTAATTGGCGGCAGTCTGGTTGGCCTGCTTGCCTATTGGTTTTGCTTTTCCATCGGCGGTTATCGCGGTGCGTTGGTCGGCTTCGCGCTGGTTCCTGCGCTGGTCGCATTGCCTGCGGGCATCATGCTGTGGCGTCGTCGACTTTTTTCGGCCCATTTCTTAGCCCCGCGCTGGAACCCGCAGCTGGCGCGGCAATACGCTAAGTTTACTATTATGGCGCTGATTACGTCGGTCACTCTGCCGGTAGCGTACGTGATGATGCGTAACTTACTGGCCGAGCACGATGGCTGGCAGGCAGTGGGAATTTGGCAGGGCGTAAGCAGTATTTCCGATGCTTACCTGCAATTTATCACCGCCTCGTTTAGCGTATATCTGTTGCCAACGTTAGCTCGCCTGAACAGCAAGCAGCAGATCAGCCATGAAATTATCAAGGCACTCAAGTTTGTGATGCCGGTAGTGGCCGCGGTCAGCTTTACCGTTTGGCTGCTGCGCGATTTTGCTATCTGGCTGCTGTTCTCACCGCAGTTTATGGCGATGCGCGATCTTTTTGCCTGGCAGCTGGTGGGCGACGTATTAAAAGTCAGTGCCTATATTTTTGGTTATCTGGTGATTGCCAAGGCGTCGCTGCGTTTTTATCTGCTGACTGAAATCAGCCAGTTTCTATTGCTGACGCTGTTTTCACACTGGCTGATCCCTTTGCATGGCGCACTGGGTGCCGCGCAGGCCTATATGGCTACCTACATTATTTATTTTGCGCTGTGCTCTACCTTTTTTGTTATCTACCGCAGGCGAGTATGACAACGCTGATTCACGTTTTGGGATCTGATATCCCGCATCATAATTCGACCGTGCTGCGCTTCTTTAATGACGTGTTGCTCAATCACGTCTCTCCCGAGCAGGCACAGCATTTCATGGTGGTTTGCAGCGATCCCTCTTCTTTACCAGGTTGTGAAAAGCTCAATATTGAGGTACTGGCGACTAAAAAAGCGCTGGCGCAGGCCGTGATAGCCCGTGCGCGCGCCGACAGAAACTGCCGCTTCTT
The DNA here is from genome assembly GCA_963747655.1 of uncultured Gammaproteobacteria bacterium. Lineage (GTDB taxonomy): Bacteria > Pseudomonadota > Gammaproteobacteria > Enterobacterales > Enterobacteriaceae > Rouxiella. The sequence continues at coordinate 519,040 of CAVVFS010000005.1, forward strand.
TTTCCACGGGCAATATAATCCCGGCATCTGGCTGGCATTATTAAGTGGCAAAATCAAAGCCAGACAGGCATTTTGGCATATCTGGGGCGCAGACCTGTATGAGAACTCTGGTAGCCTGAAATATCGACTGTTTTATCTGCTGCGTCGTTTGGCACAGAGTCGTATTGGCCACGTTTTCGCTACTCGCGGCGACCTGGCGCACTATCATCAACGGCATCCTCGCGTGCCATCTTCATTGCTGTATTTCCCGGCGCGCATGGACCCGTCGCTGACACTGCCCGCAGATACTCCTGCTCATGAAGGGCAGCCTCGCGTGCTGATAGGCAACTCGGGCGACCCAACTAATCGGCACATTGACGCTCTGCACGCGGTGCATAAACAGTGGGGCGTCGAGATAAAAGTCATTATTCCAATGGGTTATCCAGACAATAATCAGACTTATATCGAGCAGGTTCGCCGTGAAGCGCTGGCGCTGTTCCCTGCCGAAAATGTCGAGCTGCTTACAGAGTCGATGGCCTTTGCCGACTATCTGAACATGCTAAAAAGCTGCTCGCTGGCTTATTTTATCTTCGAGAGACAGCAGGGGATTGGCACGCTTTGCTTGCTGATTCAATTTGGCGTGCCTTTTGTACTCTCGCGAAAAAATCCTTTCTGGCAGGATATGGCCGAGCAAAATGTGCCGGTGCTGTTCGATGATGACCTGCTCGATGGCGCGACGCTAAACGAGGCTCGTCGCCAGTTGCTCAAGTGCGATCGCCGGAATATTGCCTTCTTTAGCCCGAACTATATTCACGGCTGGGTGCAGGCACTGAATATTGCCGTGGGAGTTTCATCATGACATTGGCGCAGTTGGGCGGTTTGAGTATCGTCTATGCTTTCTCACTGCTGTTTATTCTGTCGATGACCTATCTGGAGTTTCGTCGGGTCAGGTTTAGCTTCAATCTATTTTTCTCCGTACTGTATTTACTGACCTTCTATTTTGGTTTTCCGCTGACCTGTTTGCTGGTGTTCGAGTTTAATATCGACGTGGTGCCGGTGCCTTATCTGCTAGAGGCGATACTCTCGGCGACCTGTTTCTATGCTCTGTATTACGTGGTGTATAAAACGCGATTACGAAAACCGCGCGCCGTTCCAGGGCGGGAAGTGTTTAGCATGAATCGGGTCGAAACCAATCTGACCTGGATTCTGATGGCGCTGGTGGCGTTCGTTACGCTGGGGATTTTCTTCGCCCACAATGGTTTCCTGCTGTTTAAGCTGACCTCTTACAGCCAGATTTTCTCCAGCAAAGTCTCCGGGGTCGCGCTTAAACGCTTCTTCTACTTCTTTATACCGGCGATGCTGGTGGTTTATTTCATTAAACCGACGCGCCTTAACTGGATCCTGTTTCTGGCCACCACCTTTGCCTTTGGTTTACTGACCTACGTGGTGGTCGGCGGTACGCGCGCCAATATCATTATCGCGCTGGCGATATTCCTGTTTATCGGCATTATCCGTGGCTGGATCACGCTGTGGATGCTGTTGATTGCCGGAATTATGGCCGTGATGGGGATGTTCTGGCTGGCGCTGAAACGCTACAACCTTGACGTCAGCGGGCCAGAAGCGTTTTACACTTTCTTGTATTTGACCCGCGATACCTTCTCGCCGTGGGAAAATTTGGCGCTGCTGCTGCAAAATTACGACAAAATCCACTTCCAGGGACTGATGCCGATTATCCGCGATTTTTACGTGTTTATCCCAACCTGGCTCTGGCACGGCCGGCCTTCTGCGGTGATGAATACCGGTAATTACTTCACCTGGGACGTGCTGGAAAACCATTCCGGGCTGGCGATTTCCCCAACGCTGATTGGCTCGCTGGTGGTCATGGGCGGTGTAGTATTCATCCCGTTAGGCGCGGTAGCGGTAGGACTGATTATCAAATGGTTCGACTGGGTATATACGCTTGCGCGAAACGCGACCAACCCTTACAAGGCTGCCATTTTGCAGAGTTTTTGTTTCGGAGCCGTGTTCAATATGATTGTTTTAGCGCGTGAGGGCCTGGATTCTTTCTTCTCGCGGGTAATATTTTTTGCCGTAGTCTTTGGCCTTTGCCTTATCGCCGCCAAGTTAATGTATTGGCTGTTTGATACTGCCGGATTAATAAGAATGCGTTCCGGGCATTTAGTCAGTGTGCAACAAGCCGCCATCACAGAGCCTCTGTGCAAGATAAAGGATGATAATGAATTCTAGCTCAATCCCTCGTCCTGCCTTGGGCACGATATCGGGTGATATTCCAAAGTACAGCATCCGCGACGTCGAACTGTGCGGCTTTCGCAATATGGAGCAATTTTGTGACTTTTTGCTGAATGCAGACTCGGTAAAAACGGGCACTCTGGTGGCAATCAATGCCGAGAAAGTGCTGGCGACCGAGCGAGATGCCCAGCTGCGCAATCTTATTAAAGAGGCTGATTATAAATATGCCGACGGCGTCAGCATTGTGGCTTCCATTCGTCGCAAATATCCCGATGCAAAAGTCGAGCGCGTGCCGGGTGCCGACCTGTGGGAAGCGGTGATGCAACGCGCCGGGCAGTTAGGGACACCGGTATTTTTGATTGGCGGCAGGCAAGCCGTGTTGTCACAAACCGAAGATAAGCTACGCCAACAGTGGAACGTGAATATCGTCGGCAGTCAAAACGGTTACTTTACCCCAGACAATCGAGATGCGCTTTTTGAGCAGGTTAAGGCCAGCGGCGCAAAAGTGATTACCGTTGCTATGGGATCGCCACGGCAGGAGATTCTGATGCGCGACTGCCGCAAGATTTATCCTGACGCGCTGTATATGGGCGTTGGAGGTACCTACGACGTGTTTGTCGGTGCCGTTAAGCGCGCGCCAAAGAGATGGCAGAAACTCGGCCTTGAGTGGTTTTATCGCCTAATCAACCAGCCCAGTCGCCTGCCGCGCCAGCTCAAGCTGCTAAAATTTGTGCTGTATTACTATACTCGCAGGCTATAACGGTACTCGCAGGCTATAACGACAATCGCCGACTATAACGACAATCGCCGACTATAACGACAATCGCCGACTATAACGACAATCGCCGACTCTGACGGCACCCGCCACAGGTAACTATTTTCAGCTCGTGTTCTTGCACGGGCTTTTCTCCTTCGACCCGTCGTTATCTCGCTGCAATCATCCTGAAAAATAGACCCATACTGCTATTTTATTCATTCCTGTTTGCAACTGACTGCAAAATACGGAACCATACCGCCGTTTTATCTGCCCTGCTTTTGGGACATAACAATAATATTCCGGCTAACCCGGAAATAGAACAAACACAACACTTTGAGAAACAGAGGATTTATGGCAATTAGCGAAGAGAAAAAGGGGCTTCACCGAGGGTTGGAGGCCCGGCATATCGAATTGATAGCCTTGGGCGGGACTATCGGCGTTGGGTTGTTTATGGGGGCTACCAGCACGCTGAAATGGGCGGGGCCTTCTGCTTTGCTGGCTTATATTTTGGCTGGCGTATTTGTCTTCTTTATCATGCGTTCAATGGGCGAGATGCTGCACCTTGAGCCAGTAGCGGGGTCATTTGCTGTTTATGCCCATAAATATCTTGGCCCTTATTTCGGTTATCTGACCGCCTGGGGCTATTGGTTTATGTGGATAGCGGTGGGCATTTCGGAAATTACCGCGATTGGCGTCTATGCCCAGTACTGGTTCCCGGATTTGCCACAGTGGATCCCTGCGCTGGCGGCGGTCGCTATCGTGGCTGCTGCCAATCTGGCCGCGGTTAAGCTTTACGGCGAGATGGAGTTCTGGTTTGCGCTAATCAAAATCACCACCATTATTGTGATGATTGTTGTTGGCCTGGCGGTTATCTTCTTTGGTTTCGGCAATCACGGCCATGCGATTGGTTTTGCGAACTTGACGGTTCACGGCGGCTTCTTTGCCGGTGGCTGGAAGGGCTTCCTGTTCGCCCTCTGTATTGTTGTGGCCTCATACCAGGGCGTTGAGCTCGTGGGCATTACTGCCGGTGAAGCTAAAAACCCGCAGGTGACTCTTAAGCGTGCTATCAACAATATCCTGTGGCGTATCCTGATTTTCTACGTCGGGGCGATTTTCGTCATCATTACCATTTTCCCATGGAATGAGATGGGCACCCACGGCAGCCCGTTTGTATTGACCTTTGCCAAGGTCGGCATTACCGCTGCGGCCGGAATTATCAACTTTGTGGTACTAACCGCTGCACTGTCTGGCTGTAACAGCGGCATGTATAGCTGTGGACGCATGCTGTATGCGCTGTCGCAAAACCGTCAATTGCCCGCGTTTCTGTCGAAAGTTTCTGCCAGCGGCGTGCCGGTGTACGGGATTGCGGTGACGATTATCTGCCTGCTGATTGGTTCGTGCCTGAATTATGTGATCCCTAATCCTGAGCAGGTGTTCGTCTATGTATATAGTGCGAGCGTGTTGCCGGGGATGATCCCGTGGTTTGTGGTGCTGACTAGTCAGCTGCGTTTCCGCGATGCGCATCGTGCCGCGTTGAAAGATCACCCGTTTAAATCGATTATGTTCCCGTATACCAACTATTTGACCCTGGCTTTCTTGCTTTGTGTGCTGGTTGGCATGGCAATTAACCCAGATACGCGAGTTTCTTTGCTGGTTGGGGCCATTTTTATTGCGGCAGTATCGATTATTTACCTGGCTTTAGGGATGAATCGCCGCAGTCATTAAGCGGCTTTTAATGAAAAAAGTGGGGGTGGGGAGCCTGAAATGCTTACTTTTAGTGCGTAATGGACAATTCGTAATCAAACGAAACTTTTTCAAAAAAAAGCACTAGACAGCATGGCGGTTAAGCCGTAGTATCCCCACCCGCAACGGCGCTAAGCGCCCGTAGCTCAGCTGGATAGAGCGCTGCCCTCCGGAGGCAGAGGTCTCAGGTTCGAATCCTGTCGGGCGCACCATTGACCTCGGTTGGTTTTGCGCAAAGAGTTGCGGTGTTAGTTTCGGACGTGAAGTAAAGATACGATGGTGGCTATAGCTCAGTTGGTAGAGCCCTGGATTGTGATTCCAGTTGTCGTGGGTTCGAGTCCCATTAGCCACCCCACTTCTTCCTTGTGAAGTGAGTGTGAGTAGTAAAAGAGTAAAGTTTGTGACAGTGCGAAGGTGGCGGAATTGGTAGACGCGCTAGCTTCAGGTGTTAGTGTTCTTACGGACGTGAGGGTTCAAGTCCCTCTCTTCGCACCACACGAAACTTTAATAGCTCTGAACCACGTAATCCGTAACACAGGTTGTAAAAGTAAAGAATAAAGCAGTACATCGGCGAGTAGCGCAGCTTGGTAGCGCAACTGGTTTGGGACCAGTGGGTCGGAGGTTCGAATCCTCTCTCGCCGACCAATTCAAATAAAGAGCCCTGCAGAAATGCGGGGCTTTTTGTTTTTGTATTTACATAATCGTTGTGTTCATCTTTTTGTACATCCCTTTTTAATATTCATTTTTATATCCTTTTTTTATCCATAACTACACGCTGATTTAGCTCTAGCCTCCCTTTATTAGTATCCTGCTGTATTCTATTTGCGACACCGTGGTTTAACCTTTTGTATTTAATGATTATTTAATCCATTGCGAATCGCCGATGCGAACCTAAATCAGTCACCTGTCAGTTTATTGTCGTCAGAATGAGACATTTATCACCTTGATATATAAAGGGTAAAGTGACAGATATTGTTATTGTCTCTTGCCGACGACAGATTTTGCTGTCAAAAGTGCTTCCCTTACAGATAGTTAAACGTTTTTGGAAATTTCGCACCGCGCTGAATTTTAAATATGCCTATAAATCAACGTGATAATTTTTTTTGCTCAGCTATTTGGCTTTCAAGACCTTCCTGGCACGCTCCCTGCAATTACCCATTCGTAGACGCTCATTCCATCTATTATGATTGCGTAGCTTCATAAGCCTGGGAATGATGCGGAGCCAAATTACAGTGTCTCTTGTCTAACTGCCCGATAAGCTACGTGAGCGACTTACAGAACCCGGGTAAGCAACTCACAGGCATTATCAACCAGCAGGCAAAACGTTGAGTGTGACACTACCCCTGTTGTCTAAGACCTGATTGTTTTCGACACTTGTCCTCCGGCAAGTGTTTTTTTTTGCTGCAATAGAAAGGCCGCAGGCATAAAAAAAGCCCGCCAATTAATGGCGAGCCTTTTGTTCGGTTCTATAGAATGTTACTGCTTAAAGAGTGTTACTGCTGAGTATTGTTAATGGTCAGCATCAACCCATGATGGCGCATCTCGGCCGCCTCGGCAGGTTTGTGAAGCTTATCAAGCGCATCGGCCAGCCAGGCATAATCATAGGCGTCGGGGCGTTGCTTCAGCGCTTCGCGGAACGCTTCACTCGCCTGCAACCATTCGCCATGTTTCAGCAAGATTTGCCCCAGCGTACTGCAAAGCAGCGGAGTTGCGCCGTTTTGCTTAATCGACTGACGAAGGAACTTCTCTGTCTGCTCCGAATGACCCGAACGCAGCTTCGGTAACATTGCTACCAGACGCTCATCGTACTGACGTTTAAGACCCTCAAGGATGACTTCTTGTGCCAGAGCATGATCGTTGCATTGAATCAGGTGAGCTGCCATCGCCACCTGTAGCACCGGCTCTTGACGCGTTTTACGGCTCTGATTTTTCCACCAGCGCTTGAGGCCTTCACTGCCTTCCTCGGCCATCAGCTGATTCATCATACCGACGTAAGCCTGTTCCTGAACCCGTTGCAACTGCTCTTCATCATAGATATTTGCTTTTGCCATCGACGGCAAAATCTCCATTAATGATGCGAAAGCTCCAGTGCGCATATACGCCTGTTCTGCCAGACGCAAGATTTCCGGATGACGCGGTGAAAGGCCAATTAGACGGTCAACGCCGTGACGTGCTGCGTGGATCTCGCCCTGCGCCAGCTGAATGCGCACGCGGGTGATATCCACAGGTAACTGGTCGGTATCGGCAATTTCAGCAGCCCGTTCCAGATACTGATTAGTGCGAATTTCGTCACCGCGCTGCGAAGCTGCTTCGGCAGCCAGCAAATAGTTAACCATCGGCTGGTCGGCATGGGCGGCATTGCTGGTCAGCAGTTTTTCCATCTGACGATGGTCACCTTCGGCCAGCTTTATCATCGCGCGCTGAGTTTGTTTACGTGCTTTTGAACGCTTGCGACCTACAAACCAGCCGCGAGTGTTGGCACTGGTGCGCAACAGGCGACGCAGCAGCCATTCAACTATAAATAGCACCACAAACAGCAGAATTTCCATAATCACCAGACCGGTGACGCTGGTTTCAATGTTGTAGTTATCCGTCTGTATAAGCACATAACCCTGATGTCCGGCCAGCATCGGCCCGACAACAATCCCGGCAATAACGATCAGGAACAGTATGAGAACACGTAGCATGCGTTATTCCCCCTGTTTGCTGGTGGTCGCGTTATTAATCGTCGCGGCAACTGGCTGCTGAAGCAGGTTACGCACGCGCGTTTGCATCAGTTTTTCCAGCATCGGCTGGCTTTTCAGCTGGTCCGGTACATCCATTGAGACAGACTGTTGGCTCAGGGAATCAATATCCGCAAGGAACGCCTTGGTCGAAGGATCGGAAGTATCGAAATAGGCGCGAACCCAGGTGGATACGGTTTCCAGCGACTGTTTGTAGATTTCGTTCTGATGGCGTGGAACGGCCTGTGCGGCAATCAGCAGACGCGAGCGGATGTTTTCGCGCAGATAAACGTCTTGATTTGGCGCTAACAGCGGCTCTGCACTGGTATCACGACGGCGAATAGTAATGAAGTCCGTCATAAAGTTGTGCCAGCTTTTGCTCAGATTCTGACGCCATTCGGTCAGTGAACCCGAGAGTTCGCCACCGTCGCTGTCCATCGGCGAGTCGTCAGTGTCGTTATCCGCCAGACGCAGGTTATCGACCTGATTAGAAAGCTGATTAACCTTGAGGATGATGCCGTCAAAATCGACCTGCGTGACTGCCGACAGGCTGCCAACGTCTTCGTTGATTGCCTTGCGTACGTCAATCAGGCTTGGGTCATTCATATTGGCCAGGCTGGCGTCGGCGCTTTTCAGCAACGCAGCGGCGGTGGTCACATCCTGATCGGCCCACAGCTTTCTGCCAGCCAGTTTGACCAGGAAATCTGCCTGAGACAGCATCCAGGTTTTCGCATCACTACCGGAAATGCTGGCGACTTTATCCTGCAACTGGTTCAACTGGTGGCTATAAGCCGCCTGCTGACGAGAGGCGTCTTGCAGAGCTTTATCTTGCTGGCTCAGCAAAGTCTCAAACTGTTGCTTTTCCTGCAGCTGGCTGTTTTTCATCGCGGCAAGCTGGTCTTGCAATGCTTCGTTGGCAGCAACTTCTGCCTGGGCCTGCTGATGTTGGTGATAGTAAATGCTCGCGCCTAGCGCAATCACCAACACAATGGCGATGGCACCCAAAACGGGACCCGTACGCTTTTCTTTTTGTACGGTTTCACGAGAAGCATTCTCTGGCTGTTGGGGGCTCTCAACCGCAATGCGAGTTTCATCTACCTTTGCGGAAGGATTTTTTTGTTCCGTCATCTGGGCACGTCCCTTAGTCAGGTTATTTTAATGCACGGATCAGCGCATCATTATCTGCGTTATCTGCAACCCTAATAGTTTGCCAGCCAAGATGACGGGCAAGGGTTGCCAAACGTTCGCTGACGACTACCAAAGTGCAGCCTAAAAGCCAACTTGTTCGATAGTAATCAGGAACTAACGTATATAACTGTTGTAACATTTCTCCGCTGGTGACGACCAGGGTATTAATCCCGGCACGTTGCCAGCTTGAACTTTGCTCACTGCCCTCGTAAAAAATCGGGCTGCGTCGATAGCACTCGCAGTAACTTACATTAGCACCGCGTTCCCTTAGCGTGTCCGCCAGCAGCTCACGTCCGCCATTTCCTCTTAAGATCAGGGCATTACGGCCTTTGATCGACTGCAAGGCGGGCAAATTAAGCAGCGTTTCGCTGGTTTCACCGTCCTGCGGATAAATAATCGGCAGGCTGTTTGCGCGATGCATCAGCAAACCGGTTGTTCGCCCAATAGCATAATAGCTTACAAAATTAGGCCAATCTTGCTTCTGCTGACGCAACGCGCGGTCGGCATAGTTCACCGCATACTGGGAAAGGACAAAAATCATATCCTGCGGCTTTAATGAGGTTAGCATGGCGGGAAGCTGTGAAAGCTCGTTTCCCGGCGCAAACTCGATTAAAGGCGAATGATAGGCGACCCTTCCCAGCTGGCGGAGCCGGGCTACAAGCTGTTCTCCAGAGGGAGAAGGGCGGGTCACCAGAATGGTCATTGCGGTGCGTTACCTTGATAAACTTCTTGCAGAATTTCACGAGCGCCGGCGTTTAATAACTCTTCCGCCAGACTGATGCCCATGCTTTCTGCTTCAGATGACGGGCCACGACGTTCGCCACGCACCATCTGACTGCCATCCGGCGCGCCAACCAGCGCACGAAGCCACAGAGTATCGCCATCCAGCTCGGCGTAGCTGCCGATAGGCACCTGGCAACCGCCTTCAAGACGCATGTTCATCGCACGTTCTGCGGCAACGCGCAGTGTGGTGGCATCATGCGCCAGCGGGGCCAACAGCTCGCGGGTGCGAACATCATCAAGACGACATTCGATACCCACAGCGCCCTGACCCACGGCAGGCAAACACTCTTCTGGCGTCAGCGCGACACGAATACGCGAATCCAGACCCAGACGTTTCAGACCGGCGACGGCCAGAATAATCGCGTCGTAATCGCCTTTATCAAGCTTGCTCAGACGAGTACCGACGTTACCACGCAGGTCACGTATTTGCAGATCAGGACGTTGCTGGCGCAGCTGACACTGGCGACGCAGGCTCGACGTCCCGACAACGCTGCCTTCAGGCAGAGCATCAAGGCTGTCATAATGATTTGAGACGAACGCGTCACGCGGGTCTTCGCGCTCACAAATCGTCACCAGGCCCAGACCTTCAGGGAATTCTACCGGCACGTCTTTCATTGAATGAACGGCGATATCGGCACGACCTTCCAGCAGCGCTAGCTCAAGCTCTTTAACGAACAAGCCTTTTCCGCCGACTTTAGCCAGTGGAGTGTCTAAAATGATGTCACCTTTGGTAACCATCGGGACTAATTCAACCTGTAAATCCGGGTGAAAAGTTTGAAGCTGGCTTTGAACAAATTGTGCCTGCCACAGCGCCAGCGGGCTCTGTCGAGTGGCAATTCGGATGATTTTGTCTAACATTCTTCTTACCGTTTTTTAATTTCGCAGACCATCCTACCACCGACTCTATGAAGGTGTCAGCGATCAGGGGAGTTGTGAAGATTTAACAGGGATATTTGTGGCATGACGGGCAAGGAAGTAAAATGTATAGAGACGCAACGGTAATTGTGGTGCGTTACTTCCTTTACGGTCAAACAGCAAGGTGTTAAATTGATCACGTTTCCAGCAATAATACGTCAAATACATATTTCAAATTAAAGTTTTTAAAACTAATGGCGTATTTGGATACGGGGTTGTTTCTAGGCACTGGAAGAAAATCAGGCGAATAGTCTTGTACCTCTACATCGAGACATTAAAGCAAAGATTGGATGCAATTAATCAGCTCCGCGTTGATCGCGCAGTTGTGGCTCAGGGACCCGCTTTCCAGCAGGTATACAGTCTATTGCCCATCTTGTTACATCATCATCATCCACTGATGCCGGGCTACCTTGAAGGTAAAGTGCCTTTCGGCGTCTGCATCTTTACGCCTGATGAGTCCCAACAATCCTATCTGACGACAATTGCCGAGAAATGGGGTAGCCCCTTTGAGCCGACGGTTAAAGGCGAGCTGCCGATTACCGGCGTCTATTCCATGGGCAGCACCTCATCGATTGGCCAGAGCAAAAGCTCAGATCTCGATATTTGGGTCTGTCATCAATCCTGGCTAGATAATGAAGAACGCAATCGGCTACAGCAAAAATGCCTGCTGCTCGAAAAATGGGCCGCGTCAATGGGCGTTGAAGTCAGCTTCTTCCTGATTGATGAAAATCGCTTCCGCCATAATGAAAGTGGCAGTCTCAGCGGTGAGGACTGCGGTTCCACTCAACATATCCTGCTGCTCGATGAATTTTACCGTACTGCGGTGCGTCTCGCAGGTAAACGTATTCTGTGGAATATGGTGCCGTGCGAAGAGGAAGCGCATTACGACGAATACGTGCTTTCCCTCTATTCACAGGGCGCGCTGACGCCGAACGAGTGGCTTGACCTCGGCGGCTTGAGCACGCTGTCTGCTGAAGAGTATTTCGGTGCCAGCCTGTGGCAGCTGTATAAAAGTATTGATTCGCCTTACAAGGCGGTGCTGAAAACGTTGCTGCTTGAAGCGTATTCCTGGGAATATCCGAATACCCAGCTGTTGGCGATGGACATTAAACAGCGGCTGCATCAGGGCGAAATTGTCTGCTTTGGCCTCGATTCCTACTGCATGATGCTTGACCGAGTAACCCGTTATCTGACTCAGTTAGAAGACTTCACTCGTCTTGATCTGATTCGTCGCTGCTTCTATCTGAAAGTGCATGAAAAACTGTCGCGCACGAGAACGTCGGTCGGCTGGCGTCGTGAAATATTGACTCAGTTGGTTAGCGAGTGGGGCTGGACAGAAGAGCGTCTGGAAATCCTCGATAATCGTGCCAACTGGAAAATCGAACGCGTGCGTGAAGCGCACAATGAGCTGCTCGATGCGATGATGCAGAGCTACCGTAACCTGATCCGCTTTGCGCGTCGTAATAACCTCAGTGTCAGCGCCAGTCCGCAGGATATCGGCGTGCTAACCCGTAAACTGTATGCGGCGTTTGAGGCATTGCCGGGTAAAGTCACGCTGGTTAACCCGCAAATATCGCCTGACCTTTCCGAAAGCGATCTGACCTTTATTCACGTACCGACGGGCCGCGCCAATCGCACAGGCTGGTATCTGTATAATCAGTCGCCGTCGATGGATTCGATCATCAGCCATCAGCCGCTGGAATATAACCGCTATCTGAGCAAGCTGGTGGCCTGGGCCTATTTCAACGGCCTGCTGACACCAACCACGCGCCTGCATATTAAAAGCAGCAATATGTGTGATATCGCCAAACTGCGCGAGCTGGTGACGGATATCTCGAACAATTTCCCGATTCGCCTGCCGGCTCCGACGCCAAAAGCGCTGTACAGCCCGTGCGAAATCCGCCACTTGTCGATTATCGTCAATCTCGAGCACGATCCGACCGCGGCGTTTCGCAATCAGGTAGTTCATTTTGATTTCCGCAAGCTGGACGTGTTCAGTTTTGGCGAGCAGCAGCAGTGTCTGGTGGGCAGTATCGACCTGCTTTATCGCAACTCGTGGAATGAAGTGCGTACTCTGCATTTCAACAGCGAGCAGGCGGTGCTTGAAGCGCTGAAAACTATTCTTGGTAAAATGCATCAGGATGCGGCACCGCCGGAATCTGTAGAAGTGTTCTGCTATAGCCAGCATCTGCGTGGTCTTATTCGCACGCGTATTCAGCAGCTGGTTTCCGAATGTATTGAGCTGCGTCTGTCGAGCAAGCGTCTTGAGCCGGGCCGCTTTAAAGCAGTAAGAGTTTCCGGCCAGACCTGGGGACTGTTCTTCGAGCGCCTCTCCGTTTCGGTGCAAAAGCTCGAGAACGCCATCGAATTTTATGGCGCCATCTCCAATAACAAATTGCACGGCCTTTCAGTTAAAGTCGACACTTCACAGGTACATCTGCCGTCGGTGGTTGACGGCTATGCCAGCGAAGGCATCATTCAGTTCTTCTTCGAAACCAGCAATGACGACGCCGGTTTTAATATCTATATCTTGGATGAGTCGAATCGCGTCGAGGTTTACCATCATTGCGAAGGCAGTAAAGAAGATCTGGTGCGCGACGTCAGCCGTTTCTATTCGTCATCGCATGATCGGTTCACCTATGGTTCAAGTTTTGTGAACTTCAACTTGCCGCAGTTCTACCAGATTGTCTCGCTCGATGGGCGCACGCAGGTGATCCCATTCCGCAGCAATGTCCTGTCGCACCTTTATACGGCAGCAGCAGAAGCTGGCGCGGAACCTGCCAGTCTGGCGCAACAGTTTCAAATCCACTGATTTGCCGATCTCTGCCACGGCTGCTCCCCATTTTAGATAACCGATTCCTATTGCTTTTCATGATCCAACTGCGATTATAGAGAGCTTGGACGGTGGATCGCAGATCCTGGTTAAAATGAAAACAATCAAAATGAAAAATTTGAATATGAAAACTGCATTACGCTGGTCTCTGGCCTCAATGGCCCTGTTTGCACTTTCTGGCTGTGGGCTAAAAGGTCCGTTGTATTTCCCTCCTGCCAGCAAAGCCCAGAGCAACGAGGTGATTCTGCCTAACTCGAATGCGACTCAGGCAAGCGGCGTTTCTCCAGATAAAGACGCGGCTAAAAACACCGGGCAACTTTACTAATCGTCAAGCAGCAGGATCATCACTTCTGGCGTTGGTCAGAGGTCAAGCGGAGTAAGATATGCAGTTCACTAAAATGCACGGTTTGGGCAATGACTTTATGGTCGTTGACGCCGTCACTCAAAATGTTTATTTCTCTCCCGAACTGATCCGCCGACTTTCCGATCGTAACCGAGGCGTTGGCTTTGACCAGATGTTGGTCGTCGAGCCTCCTTACGATCCAGAACTGGATTTTCATTACCGCATCTTTAATGCCGACGGCAGTGAAGTGACGCAATGCGGCAATGGGGCGCGCTGCTTTGCCCGCTTTGTTCGCATCAAAGGGTTAACCAATAAACGTGAGATTCAGGTCAGCACTCAAAACGGTCGCATGACACTCACGGTCACGGAAGACGAGCTGGTTGAGGTTAATATGGGCGAGCCGATATTTGAGCCGCAGCAAATTCCTTTCCGCGCGCCGAAGCCTGAAAAAACCTATATTTTACGGGCGGAAGAACATACCGTGCTGTGTGGCGTGGTCTCAATGGGCAACCCGCACTGTGTGTTACAGGTTGACGACGTGCTGACTGCTGGCGTAGAACATCTTGGCCCGCTGCTCGAAAGTCATGAACGTTTTCCGGAACGCGTTAACGTCGGATTTATGCAGGTGGTTCATCAGGCCAGCGTCAAGTTACGCGTTTACGAGCGCGGTGCCGGAGAGACTCAGGCCTGTGGTAGTGGGGCCTGCGCCGCTGTAGCCGTGGGTATACATCAAGGGTTACTCGCCGAAGAAGTTCAGGTAGACCTGCCGGGAGGTAGCCTCAATATTCGCTGGAAAGGTCCGGGTCATCCGCTATTTATGACCGGGCCAGCTACCCATGTTTATGACGGATTCATTCACCTATGAACAATCTTGACGACCAAATCGAAAGCGTTAATGTTGCCGAGCTCGATGACGAGCTGGTGATGCAGTATCTGCTGCAGAATCCTGATTTCTTCATCAGAAATTCGCGCAGCGTTGAGCAAATGCATATTCCGCACCCGGTGAAAGGCAGCATCTCGCTGGTGGAATGGCAGCTTGGACGTCAACGCAACCAGATTGCCCAGCTCGAAGAAGAAATCACGCTGTTGATGGAACAGGCAACGATCAATGAAACGCTGTTTGGTCGTTTAATTGAGCTACAGGCTAATCTGGCCGATGCCACCAGCCTGCAAGACATGCTTAATCGTCTGCAACGCTGGGGTCGCGGTTTTGGGCTGGCCGGGGCCAATGTGCGCCTGTTCAGTGAAAGCTGGCGTATTGGCGCGCCTTCAGATTTTACTCATCTGGCCCTGACGCGCAGCTCGTTTGAATCTCTACGTATTCAACGCCTTGGTGATACGCAGCACTTCCTGGGCAGCCTTAACGGCCCGGAGCTATTGCTGGTTCTGCCGCAGGCTAAGGCGGTTGGCTCGGTCGCACTTTCATTGATGGGTGAAGAAGGCGAATTGGGGATGCTGATTTTCAGTAGCCGCGATCCACAACACTATCAGGCTGGAATGGGCACCGTAATGCTCGACCAGCTGGCAAAAATGTTACCCGGATTGCTGTCGCGCTGGATAGAGCGGGCATGAGCCAAACCGACTCGCCACTGCAACCCTCGGTGGAGGCCTTTTTACGTTATCTGCGGGTCGAGCGCCAGCTTAGCCCGCTAACGCAAAGCAGTTATCATCATCAACTTCAGGCGCTTATCGGTATGGCTGCCGACATCAACCTGACCGACTGGCGTGACCTCGACGCGGCCAAAGTTCGCATGCTCACCGCCCGCAGTAAACGAGCCGGTTTAGGCGCTTCCAGTCTTGCGCTGCGCCTTTCTGCATTGCGCAGTTTTCTCGACTGGCAGGTGCATCAGGGCGTGCTCAAGGCTAATCCCGCGAAGGGCATTTCAACGCCGCGAGCGCCGCGCCATTTGCCTAAAAATATTGATGTCGATGAAGTCGGGCAACTACTGGATATCGACTTAAATGACCCGCTGGCGGTACGCGATCGCGCAATGCTTGAAGTAATGTACGGCGCGGGTCTACGTTTATCCGAGCTGGTCGGCATTAATCTCGGCCATGTTGATTTACCTTCCGGCGAAGTCTGGGTGATGGGTAAAGGCAGCAAAGAGCGAAAACTGCCTATTGGCCGCACGGCGGTAACCTGGCTGGAAAACTGGCTGACGCTGCGTGACCTGTTCGGGCCTGAAGACGATGCGATGTTTTTATCTAATCAGGGTCGGCGAATTTCGACCCGCAACGTGCAGAAGCGCTTTGCGGAGTGGGGCATCAAACAGGGCGTGAACAGCCATATTCATCCCCATAAACTGCGTCACTCCTTTGCGACACACGTTCTGGAGTCGAGTGGCGATTTGCGTGCAGTTCAGGAGTTATTAGGCCACGCCAATCTCTCGACCACGCAAATTTATACCCATCTCGACTTTCAACATTTGGCGTCAGTTTACGATGCCGCGCATCCCCGCGCTAAACGAGGAAAACCCTGATGAAGTTTTATCGCCCTTTGCAAAAGATCGAAGCGATCACTTTTGATCTCGACGATACCCTCTATGACAACTATCCGGTGATCGTCCGTACCGAATCAGAAACGATGAAGTTTTTGCGCCAGTACCATCCGGCGACGGCGGATATTGAAGCGTCAGAGTGGCGGGCGGTAAGAGCAGAGCTGCTCGAACAGGATGCTGAGATTTATCATGATGTTACCGCGTGGCGTCACAAAGCGCTGTATCATACGCTGTTGCGTCGCGGGTTAAACGAGGCTGAAGCAACCGCCGGAGCCGAAGCCACGATGCAAAACTTTGCTCATTGGCGCAGCCTCATAGACGTCCCGCAGGAAACTCATGACACGCTGACCGCGCTGGGTAAAAAATTCCCGCTGGTGGCGATAACCAACGGTAACGCCAATCCTGACCTGTTCGGCCTGTCGAAGTATTTCGAATTTACTCTGGTCGCCGGGCGAGATGGTCGCGCCAAGCCGTGGGACGATATGTATCAACTGGCGGCCGAGCGTCTTAACCTCCCGCTGGCACATATTCTTCACGTGGGCGATGACTTGATTACTGATGTCGCCGGTTCTGTGCGCTGCGGCATGCAAGCCTGCTGGATTAATCTGCGTCAGGGCAATCTCATGACCAGCCGCAATGCGCGCCTGTTGCCGCACATAGAAATCAACGCGTTAGGCTCTCTCACCACACTACTGTGATCCCGCAGGTAGCCTTTTGTGGTAATATACTGTATATAACAGCAGTAAACCTCCCCAGGGTGATCGAGATTTAATCGATAACCCTGTGGATGCAATTCTCTATCCAGACAAACGGTGCTTATGGACGTTTCTGACCTGCTCGACAGCCTTAATGAAAAACAACGCGAAGCCGTAGGCGCCAAGCGCAGCAACCTCTTAGTGCTGGCGGGCGCAGGCAGTGGTAAAACCCGAGTTCTGGTGCATCGCATCGCCTGGCTGCTGTCGGTAGAGAACTGTTCCCCGTATTCCATTATGGCTGTGACCTTTACCAACAAGGCCGCGGCGGAAATGCGCCATCGTATTGAACAACTGATTGGCACCAGTCAGGGCGGCATGTGGATCGGCACTTTCCACGGCCTTGCGCACCGCTTGCTGCGTGCGCATCATCTTGATGCCAATCTGCCGCAGGATTTCCAGATCCTCGACAGCGATGACCAGCTGCGTCTGCTCAAACGCATTATCAAGGCGCTGAACATCGACGACAAACAGTGGCCGCCGCGTCAGGCAATGTGGTACATCAACGGTAAAAAAGACGAAGGTTTGCGACCTCAGCACGTCGAGAGCTATGGCAATCCGGTTGAAGCTACCTGGCTGCGGATTTATCAGGCCTATCAGGAAGCGTGCGATCGCGCAGGCCTGGTCGACTTCGCCGAGCTGTTGCTGCGTGCCCACGAGCTGTGGCTGAACAAACCGCATATCTTGCAGCATTACCGCGAACGCTTTACTAATCTGATGGTGGACGAGTTCCAGGATACCAACAGCATTCAGTACGCCTGGATCCGCCTGCTGTGCGGTGAAAATAATAATGTGATGATCGTCGGCGACGATGACCAGTCTATCTATGGCTGGCGCGGCGCGCAGGTGGAAAATATTCAGCGTTTTCTGCAGGATTTCCCCGGCGCGGAAACCATTCGCCTCGAGCAGAACTATCGCTCTACCAGCACCATTCTGACTGCCGCTAACTCACTGATTGCCAATAACAATGGTCGTATGGGTAAAAACCTGTGGACCGAGGGCGTTGAAGGCGAGCCAATTTCCTTGTATTGCGCCTTTAACGAGCTGGATGAATCCCGTTTCGTGGTCAATCGCATTAAGGCATGGCAAGACAATGGCGGGGCGTTAAACGACTGCGCGATTCTCTATCGCAGCAATGCCCAATCGCGCGTGCTTGAAGAGGCGCTGCTGCAAATGGCGATGCCTTATCGCATCTACGGCGGACAGCGATTCTTCGAACGTCAGGAAATTAAAGACGCGCTGGCTTATCTGCGCCTGATGGCCAACCGCAACGACGATGCTGCCTTTGAGCGCGTGGTGAATACTCCGACGCGTGGCATTGGCGATCGCACCCTTGACGTAGTTCGCCAGACTGCCCGCGATCGTCAGTTGACGATGTGGCAGGCTACTCGCGTGCTGTTGCAGGAAAAAGTATTGGCCGGCCGCGCCGCATCTTCGCTACAGCGTTTTACCGAGCTGGTGGATGCGCTGGCACACGAAACAGCCGATATGCCGCTGCACGTTCAGACTGACCGGGTTATCAAAGACTCTGGCCTGTTTATCATGTATGAGCAGGAAAAAGGCGAGAAAGGTCAGGCACGTATAGAAAACCTTGAGGAGCTGGTAACGGCAACCCGCCAGTTCAGCTATCAGGATGAAGACCAGGATTTAATGCCATTACAGGCATTTCTTTCGCACGCGGCGCTGGAAGCCGGTGAAGGGCAGGCCGATGCGTATCAGGATGCCGTGCAGTTAATGACACTTCACTCGGCCAAAGGTCTGGAATTTCCGCAGGTGTTTATCGTCGGCATGGAAGAGGGCATGTTCCCGAGCCAGATGTCGCTGGATGAGGGCGGCCGTCTCGAGGAAGAACGCCGTCTGGCCTATGTGGGCGTTACTCGAGCGATGAAAAAGCTGACGCTAACCTATGCGGAAACGCGTCGCCTGTATGGTAAAGAAGTTTATCATCGACCTTCGCGGTTTGTCGGCGAGCTGCCGGAAAACTGCGTCGAAGAGGTACGTTTGCGTGCCAGCGTGACTCGCCAGGTCAAGCATCGCAGCATGGGCACGCCAGTGCTCAGCGAAAACAGCAGCGGCTTCACATTAGGGCAGCGCGTCCGTCACCCGAAATTTGGTGAAGGCACCATCGTAAACCTGGAAGGCAGCGGCGAGCACAGTCGTCTGCAAATTGCCTTTCCCGGTGAAGGCATTAAGTGGCTCGTCGCCGCCTACGCTCGCCTCGAGGCGGTTTAAGCTAGCTTACTTGCTCTGTTGAGATTGGGCAGTGCTCGCACTCCTCACGTACTAATGTACGCTCCGGGTTCTGCGCGCTGTCCGCACTCAACATAGCCGCGACGCTTGCGCTTAAGTGTGGAGCTGTCCGCACTCAAACTGCCTGCGACAATAACGCCTTTGTTTGAGCGTTAGAATTAAAAGCATCAACATAATAACGCCCTTGTCTGGGCGTTTTTTATACTTAGAATTTTACGGTGTCGCCCACTTTGGCATCCAGATACCATGCCATGGTGGCTTCGGATTTATCGTCGCCTTCGGCCGGGCTGCCTGCGAAGGTGTCTTCTTCTGGCACTGGGACGTAAGGCCCCTGTTTGATTTCCAGGAAGGTGGTGCCTTTGTCCAGTGCAATGGCGCTATGCCAAACGTCTGCCGGAATTTCCAGTGAACGAGTCTCTTCACCCAACACCAGTCGCTCGGTGATTTTTCCCTCTGAATTGTAAATCAATACAACAAGACGGCCGCTCAAAATGCTCAATAATTCCCAGGTATGCGGATGGCGATGGATGCGCACATAGCTCTTTGGCTCCATGGTGACGGCCAGTCGTTGTACCGGGTCGCTAACATCAGGATGCAGGTTAAAATTGGTGCGCAGGCGTGGGGATTGTTCCGCTTTAGTCGCGAGCTGGTCTAGGTTTTCGCGGGTGATCTGCTTAATCATTTTTGATCCTGAAATGTTGAGAATAAAAAGAAGAATCGTTATTTAATCTGCTACAGAGTGTAGTCAAAAAACAGTTCGCAAGTAAGCATGCAGGGTATTGATGGCTGGTGGAAAATCATGCCGAAATGTTGCGAAATTAAGCACCTTGCATGTTGACAGCCTTTTTCTTATCGGCGTAACATGCGCGCACTATTATTTATGAGGATTTTCGCCTTGGACGCACCCAGTCGATACTGGCTCAATAATCTGTTAAGCAGGTTCCACTCCTAGGCCGTCCTCATTGCTGACGGCCGGAGAGCGGATAATTGAATCCTGCTTAACCTGGTTGTCAGCGACATCACCCCCGTCGCTGTGAGTCAGACCTGAATCGGGTCTGAAACATGTTGGTGACTCTCGCCCGTGTTTCCCCTTGTGCTTCAATGCGTTGCCTACATCTTTCACCATTAGGGAGAACGGGCACATGCTTAGTGCTTTTAAATTAGATAACAGCCGCTTATCCCGTTTGGAACTGGATGAATCAGGGACCTTGCTGTCTGAGTCTCTGTGGGTCGATTTGGTTGAGCCTGACGAACTGGAACGCGAGCGTGTACAGAGCGAATTAGGGCAAAGTCTGGCAACCCGGCCAGAGCTGGACGATATCGAAGCGTCGGCACGTTTTTTTGAAGATGAAGACGGCCTGCATATTCACTCCTTTTTCTATTATGAAGATGCGGAAGATCACGCGGGTAACAGCACCGTGGCATTCACTATCCGTGATGGCCGCCTGTACACACTGCGTGAACGCGAGCTACCGGCGTTTCGTCTGTATCGCATGCGTGCCAGAACTCTGCAACTGACCGATGGCAATGCCTACGAGCTGCTGCTGGACCTGTTTGAAACTAAAATCGAACAGCTGGCTGATGAAATAGAAAACATCTATAGCGATCTGGAAAAGCTTTCCCGTGTAATCATGGAAGGGCATCAGGGCGATGAATACGACGAGGCACTGTCAACGCTGGCAGAGCTGGAAGATATCGGCTGGAAGGTTCGCCTGTGTCTGATGGATACCCAGCGCGCGCTGAACTTCCTGGTGCGTAAAGCCCGTTTGCCGGGCGGTCAGCTTGAGCAGGCGCGTGAAGTGTTGCGCGATATCGAGTCGCTGTTGCCGCACAATGAATCACTATTTCAGAAGGTTAACTTCCTGATGCAGGCGGCGATGGGCTTTATCAACATTGAGCAGAACCGCATCATTAAAATCTTCTCGGTGGTTTCGGTTGTGTTCCTGCCACCGACGCTGGTCGCATCAAGCTATGGGATGAACTTCCAGTTTATGCCTGAGCTGAAACTGGAGTTTGGTTATCCGGCTGCGCTGGTCTTAATGCTGTTGGCGGGTCTGGCGCCTTACCTGTATTTCAAAAGAAAAAACTGGCTGTAACGCTTCTTTGCCCAGTAACAGGCTCCCCGGTTCGCCGGGGATTTTCTTACCTGTTATCCTCCTAAATATGTTAAAAATACCTCTCCTGTTGCTTTAACGAAGATTCGAACAATGTACATGGAAAGGATGGCTCCCGCCGCCCAGTGGTGTTGTCTGGTTATCGCATCGCTAATTTTAGGTTTTATCTTTCAATATCTTAACGTTCCGGCCGCGCTGCTGTTGGGGCCGATGATCGTTGGCGTCGTGATGGGCCTGTTAGGTGCCACGGTACGTATTCCCCCGGTATTTTTCAAAATTGCACAAGGCGTGATTGGCTGCATGATTGCGCAGGCGCTCTCGCCCTCCATTTTACCTCCTCTGTTGCATGACTGGTTTTTAGTGCTGACGGTGTTGATTTGCACCCTGTTGGCTAGCGGACTTTCAGGCTGGTTGCTGGTGAAATTCAGCGATCTTCCTGGCCCGACAGGTGCATGGGGATCTTCTCCCGGTGGTGCCAGCGCCATGGTCGCAATGGCCGGAGATTTCGGGGCTGACGTGCGTCTGGTGGCGTTTATGCAGTACTTGCGCGTGCTGTTTGTTGCTACTGCGGCGGCGGTTGTTTCGCGGCTTAGCCTGGGCGATCACGCCTCTGGCGCGGCGGCAATTGAATGGTTTCCGTCGCTGGATTGGCATTTTCTGGCGACTCCTGCGCTGGCTCTGGCAGGCGTCTGGCTGGCACCTAAACTGCGTATTCCTTCTGGCGCGCTGCTTATCCCGGCAATTGCAGGCGCATTCCTGCATTCCACGGGTACTGTACTTTTGCAGGTTCCAGAATGGCTGCTGGCAATCGCCTATACCCTGATTGGCTGGAGCGTGGGGTTACGTTTCACACTGCCTATCTTCAAGCTGGCTTTACGAACCCTGCCGCAAATGGTTGTCTCGATTATTGGCCTGATTCTGTTGTGTGGGGGAATGGCGTGGGTGCTGACCAAAATTCTGCACGTCGATATGCTGACGGCTTATCTGTCAACCAGTCCGGGCGGGCTGGATACGGTGGCGATTATCGCGGCAGGTAGCCACGTCGATATTTCATTTATTATGGCGATGCAGACGCTGCGGTTGCTGACGATTATCGTCACCGGTCCGGCGATGGCGCGCTTTATTTCACGCAGCGCCACGCCTGCGACCTCTTAACTTTTCCGCTCGTTAACTTTTTAACTCAATAGCCTCAACGGTGACGATTTTCACCGTATTGAGGCTTTTCTGCTGCCGCCGATGCTGCATGGCATCCATGGCAATTTCCTTGTTAAATATCGTTGCTAGCCCACCAGATAAGTCGCCGTGGCTGTTGCAATGTGAATAGCGCTTTCATTGAACAAATCAACGCGTGCGACCGATACCTTGTTTCCCGCGCGGATCAGCGTGCTTTTTACTACAAAATGCTCACCACGACCGGGGCGCAAGTAGTCAACGCGCAAATCAATCGTGCCCATCCTGGATAAGCGCTGGCGCAGTTCTGGCTCTAATAGAGGATGCTCGGGTTTATCAAAACGAATCAGCGCACTGTTCACGCATACCAGCCCGGCGGCCACGTCCAGCACTGAGGCGATGACGCCGCCATGAAGAATTTTCTGCACCGCATTGCCGACTAATTTCGATTGATTTTTAAAGCTTAACTCGGCGTAACCGGTATCAAGCTGTTGCAGCTCTAACCCTAGCTCGCGATTAAACGGCATGTCATAAATAAAAATTTCACCAATTAACTGGCGAGCTGCATCGTGACTCAGTGGCGTAACAGACATGAAATTTCCTGATAACGAATGATCTGGATAGCATTTTATTTGTGAAGGAAATGTTGATTTTAATCCTCTGAAGGGTTGTTTTCTAGCTTACTCATTCAAAATCTCTATAGGTTTAAATTTATGTGTAGAATGGCGTGTTTTCTTGTCATTTTGTATCAATAACTTTCTATTATGCCGACTGCGGCAACATACTTTTGGGGTGAGTGAGGATGAGTAAATCTTGGGCTGCTGGCGCTGCTATGTTAGCTATACCGTTACTGAGTTATGCGAATGAAGCAACGATTCAGGAAGTGCATGACACACCAAGCGTACGGGGCAGTATCATCGCCAATATGCTTCAGGAGCACGACAACCCGTTTACACTTTATCCTTATGATACCAACTATGTTATTTATACTGACACCAGCAACATCAACAAACAGGCAATCCAGTCTTATAACTGGGCACATAATGCCAGACATGATGAGCTAAAGTTCCAGCTGAGCCTGGCGTTCCCTATCTGGCGCGGTATTGCGGGGGATAACTCGGTATTGGCGGCGTCTTATACGCAGCGATCCTGGTGGCAGATTTCCAACAGCAAAGAGTCCTCGCCTTTTCGTGAAACTAACTATGAGCCGCAGTTATTCCTGGCCTGGGCGACCGATTATGAGCTGTTTGGCTGGACTCTGCGCGAGGCCGAATATGGGTTTAACCACGAATCCAATGGGCGTGCAGACCCGACCTCTCGCAGTTGGAACCGCGTTTATGCTCGTTTTATGGCGCAGCACGGCGACTGGCAGGTTGAGCTAAAACCTTGGTACCGTATCCCAGAAAGCAAAAGTAATGATGATAATCCGGACATAACCAAGTATATGGGTTATTACCAGCTTAAAATCGGCTACGCCTTGGGTGAAAGTGTGATCAGCGTGACCAGCCACTATAACTGGAACACCGGTTACGGCAGCGCAGAACTGGGCTGGAGTTATCCAATTTCTCGTCACGTGCGCTTCTATACTCAACTGTTTAGCGGCTACGGTGAGTCAATGATTGACTACAACCACAAGCAGACTCGCGTCGGTGTTGGTATCATGATGAACGATATTATGTGACCGACTAATCGTCACTAGCACAACCCATGGCTATGCTTTTGTTATCTAAGAAGAAGCTTTCGGGTGTAATAAATTTTGGGGAAACGAGTGTCAACGGCGGCAGTGATAAATAAGGAATTATTGGCAGAACAGGTGTTGCGTGACACCTTCGGCTACCAACAATTTCGACCAGGTCAGCAGACGATTATAAATGCAGCCATCTCCGGCAAAGATTGCCTGGTGGTCATGCCTACCGGTGGCGGAAAGTCACTGTGTTATCAGATACCTGCACTGGTTATGGATGGCCTGACGCTGGTTGTGTCGCCGCTGATTTCCCTGATGAAAGATCAGGTCGATCAACTTATGGCTGCCGGTGTTGAAGCCGGTTGCCTTAATTCGACCCAAACCCGCGAGCAGCAGCTTGAAGTGATGGCTGGCTGCCGCAGCGGGCGCATAAAAATGCTCTATATCGCTCCTGAACGTTTAACCATGGGCGATTTCCTCGAGCAGCTACAGCAGTGGAATCCAGCTATGTTAGCGGTGGATGAAGCTCACTGTATTTCTCAATGGGGCCACGATTTCCGCCCGGAATACCGCGCTTTAGGGCAGCTGAAATTACGCTATCCGCAGCTGCCGGTGATCGCTCTGACCGCCACTGCCGATGACGCCACGCGTAACGACATCGTCCGCCTGCTCGAACTCAATGATCCGCTGGTACAGGTCAGCAGTTTTGACCGCCCTAATATTCGCTACACCTTGGTTGAGAAATTTAAACCTCTCGATCAGCTGCTGCGTTTTGTGCAAGACCAGCGTGGCAAAAGCGGCATTATTTATTGCGGCAGCCGCGCAAAGGTTGAAGACACCGCCGCTCGTTTGCAAAGCCGGGGTATTAGCGTCGGGGCGTATCACGCAGGGCTGGACAACGATCGCCGTTCGCAGGTGCAGGAAGCCTTCCAGCGCGATGACGTGCAAATTGTGGTCGCCACGGTTGCCTTCGGGATGGGCATCAACAAACCCAACGTCCGCTTCGTGGTGCACTTTGATATTCCACGTAATATCGAATCCTATTACCAGGAAACAGGGCGCGCGGGACGTGACGGTTTACCTGCCGAAGCGCTGCTGCTTTACGATCCCGCTGATATGGCCTGGCTGCGCCGTTGCCTCGATGAAAAACCCGCGGGTCCACAACAGGATGTCGAACGCCATAAACTCAATGCAATGGGCGCTTTTGCGGAAGCACAAACCTGTCGTCGACTGGTGCTACTGAATTACTTTGGTGAAGGCAAGCAGGAAGCCTGTGGCAACTGTGATATCTGCCTTGATCCGCCTAAACGCTACGATGGCCTGATGGACGCGCAAAAGGCGTTGTCCTGCGTGTATCGCGTCGGCCAGCGCTTTGGTTTGGGCTATATAGTGGAAGTGTTGCGGGGCGCTAATAACCAGCGTATTCGCGAATATGGTCACGACAAGCTGCCGATTTATGGTATGGGTCGTGAGCAAAGCAACGAACACTGGATAAGCGTAGTGCGCCAGCTTATTCACTTGGGTTTGATTACTCAAAATATTGCCATGCATTCGGCTTTACAGCTTACTGAGGCCGCCAGGCCGGTGCTTCGTGGCGAAATAGCGATGCAGTTGGCGGTGCCGCGCCTGCAAACGCTGAAAATCCGCGGCACAAACACTCAGAAGACTTACGGCGGCAACTACGACCGCAAGCTGTTTGCCAAATTGCGCAAGCTGCGTAAGACACTGGCGGATGAAGGCAACGTTCCGCCTTATGTCGTATTCAACGATACATCACTGCTGGAGATGGCCGAACAGCTGCCAATCAGTCCAGGTGAGATGCTGGGCATTACCGGCGTTGGGCAGCGCAAACTCGAAAAGTTCGGCCGCCCATTTATGGCGATGATCCGCGATCATATTGATAATGATGACGAATAAGTTAACCGCTATGTCGAAGGCTGGAGTTAAATCTTACGCGCCGCTGCCAGCAGTAATCCGACCATCATAAACAGCGAGCCAAAGATGCGGTTGAGCAGGGTCATCTGCTTCGGCGCTTTAATCCAGCTGGAGATACGTTTTGCCAGCGTGGCATAGCCAATCATCACAATAATATCGACAATTACCGTGGTCACACCCAGCACCAGATACTGTGGAAGCTGCGGCTGATGCGCAATAATAAACTGCGGGAACAGCGCGGCGAGAAACACAATACTTTTCGGGTTAGTCAGGTTCACCAGCACCGAACGTTTAAACAGTCGACGGCGTGGTAGGCTACTGGCCAGCGCGTTCATGTCGAGCGCACCCGCTGAACGCCATTGGCAAATACCCAGCCAGATAAGATAAGCGGCACCGCACCATTTAAGAATTTCAAACGCCAGCAGCGATTGCGACACCAGCGCGCCGAGGCCAACGCCGACCAAAACGATGTGAATCGACAGGCCTAGCTGTAATCCGGCAATAGACGCAACCGCACCGCGATATCCGTGGCTAATGCCCGTACTCATGGTATTTATCGCGCCTGAACCCGGCGAAAGACTTAAAATAGAGGTTGTCAGCAGATACGTTAGCCACCAATCCAATGTCATTTCCACTTCTCCCTTAATGCTGACCCTACAGCTTGAATCTATTGAGACACGTCTTTTTGTGGCACAATACGCTATTGTTAACGTATGCGCTACGGCCTGAAAATAACTTATTTTTCCACGCGGTATTTTTGTTCTGGAACAGTCGATGACTTCAAATAACGAACGCTGGTTAACGCGAGAATATGGATTTTCAGCCTTTTCTACCGGACCTTTACTGGACTTCTGGCGTAGTCGGGAAGAGGCAGAGTTTATCGGAGTTGATAATATTCCGATCCGCTACGTGCGTTTCTGTTCACCCCGTCACGATAAAGTCATTTTTGTTTCAACCGGGCGTATCGAAAGCTACGTAAAGTATCCCGAGTTGGCCTACGACCTGTTTAACGGTGGTTACGATGTGATGATTGTCGACCATCGTGGGCAAGGGCGTTCAGGGCGATTGCTAAACGATCCACATCTCGGGCATGTAGATAATTTTGACGACTACATTACTGATTTATCGACTTTTTATAAGCTCGAAATTGCCCCGCGAAACTATGCTAAAAAATTTACCGTCGCGCACTCGATGGGGGGAACAATCATGGCGCTGTTCCTGGCTCGTGAGCCTAAAAACTTTGACGGTGCGGTACTTTGCGCGCCCATGACGGGTATTTCAATGCGTATGCCGGACTGGCTGACGCGTAATATTTTAAACTGGACCGAGCGTCGCCCCGTTTATCGCGACAGTTATGCGTTGGGAACAGGCACCTGGCGACCGCTGCCTTTCGTGGTCAATCGCTTGACTCATAGCCGCGAGCGCTATCGTCGTAATCAGCGTTTTTATGCCGATTATCCCGAGCTACGAGTTGGCGGACCGACCTATCACTGGGTGCGCGAGAGTATTATGGCTGCCGCAAAAACCATTGAAGAAGCGAAAAATATCACCACGCCCGTGCTGTTATTGCAGGCAGGCGAAGACCACATTGTCGATAACCAGTCGCATACTGCTTTTTGTCAGGCGATGGCAGATGCCGGACACCCTTGTGTCGGGAGAAAACCGCTGGTTATCGAAGGCGCTCGCCACGAGATCCTGTTTGAGCGGGACGATATGCGAGCAAAGGCGCTAGACGCCATCATGCGTTTTTTTGCGCGACGAAGTTAATCCGCGGCTTATCCGCGCACAACTCCATCAGAGGTTAGAATCTAACGTTATGTATCATGTTGTTGCATCCGATTTAGACGGCACGCTGCTGTCACCCGATCACACCCTCAGCCCATTTGCCAAAGAGACCCTACAGCTCTTGACCCAGCGGGATATTCACTTTGTCTTTGCCACCGGACGCCATCATATCGACGTTGCGCAAATGCGCGATGCGCTGGGTATTAGCGCGTTTATGATAACTTCCAACGGTGCGCGCGTGCACAACACCGATGGCGATCTGATTTTTAGCCACAACCTTGACCCTGACATTGCCGAAGACCTGTTCGCCATTGTTCACCACAATCCTAATATCCTGACCAACGTTTATCGCAACGACGACTGGCACATGAACCGCGATCGTCGCGATCAGGAAGACCTGTTTAAAGAGTCGATTTTTAAGTATCAGGTTTATCAGCAAGGCCTGCTGGAAACCGATGGCATTGCCAAGGTGTATTTTACCTGTGACGACCATGAGCAGCTGATTCCGCTAGAGCAGGCGATTAACGCGCGCTGGGGCGATCGGGTCAATGTCAGTTTCTCGCTGCCGGTTTGTCTGGAAGTGATGGCCGGTGGTGTGTCGAAAGGGCACGCGCTGGAAGAAGTTTCCAAGCTGATGGGTTATACGCTGAAAGACTGTATTGCCTTTGGCGACGGAATGAATGACCTCGAAATGCTGAATATGTCAGGTAAAGGTTGTCTGATGAGTGGTTCATTGCCGCGTCTGAAAGCCGCAATGCCTGATGCCGAGATTATCGGTTCTAACGCCGATGACGCTGTGCCGCACTATCTGCGTAAAATGTATCTGAACAGCGAAGATTAATCATTCGATCACGATAAAAAGAGAAGGGCCACGCGTTCAGCAACGTGCGGCCCTTTTTGTTTTTATGGCTTTTTTATAGCCTTTTTAAAGGGTTATCGTCCTGAGGCTTACTGTACTTTCAGCGTGGAGATAATCGCTTCGGCATCAGTTTGCGCCTGCTGCTGGTTATCTGCAGGCAGGGTGATTTGCATTGTCATCAGCTGATTATCAATTTTCGCCAGCACAATAGAAGAATATGCCTTCTGACCCGCAGAGTTGATGACGCTGTCATACTGTTGCAGCGTTTGACCATTGACCTGAATCGATTTATTGGTCACAACTTGCAGATTGGTATCACGCTCACGCTGCTGTTGTTCCAGTCGATTGGCAATAACTTCCAGAGAGTCTGGTGTTGAATCGCCCAGAATAACGATGACCGCTTTTTGCCCGGTTTTATCGGCATAAACGTGCATATTATTAGCCTGAGTGCCCAGCTTACCGCTTTGGTCACTCATTCCTTGCGGCAGCGCAAAGGCTAGCTTGCCGTTAAGCAGGCTAAATTGCTGTGTTGCGGCCGCTGCTGCGGCTGGCGTTGCGCCCTTGTCAGCTGATGCAGTTTTATCATCAGTTTTGCCATCACAGGCTGCCAAACCGGCAACCAGCAGGGTGACTCCCATAAACTTGGCTAATTTGTGCATAGGGCTTCCTTTTAGTTTCACGCATCCTGCATCCGCCAACGTGCGACGGATGTAGATTATTGACTTCACGGCCTTTATGGCAACCTATTCGCGGGCGAAAAGCAAGTCAGATATTGGCGGCTTTTGTGTCGTCGTGAAACTGCACGGCGTCGCTTTTAGCTGATTGCGCAAGGCGCTTAAGCAAGACATTCAGCAGCATACCGTACATTGGCAGGAAGAAAATCAGACAAATGAGCAATTTGAAGCTGTAATCCACCAGCGCAATTTCGACCCAATGCTGGGCCATAAACGCATCACTGCTTTTATAAAAGGCAATAAAGAAGAACGCCAGTGTGTCACTAATATTCCCGAGAAACATGGCTGCTGTCGGCGCAACCCACCAGCTATTGCGCTGACGCAGGCGGTTAAATACTTGCACATCAAGTATCTGGCCCAAAACGTAAGCCATAAAGCTGGCGATTGCGATGCGGGCGACCATGACATTCAGGCTGCTCAATGAGGCGAATCCCTGCCAGCTCCCTTTATAAAATAGTGCCGAGATGAAATAAGAGATCACCAGCGCAGGAACCATTACCGACAAAATAATTCGACGGGCTAACGGTGCACCAAAAATGCGAACGGTAAGGTCAGTTGCCAGGAAAATAAACGGAAAGGTAAACGCGCCCCAGGTGGTGGTAAAACCAAAAATCGAGACAGGTAACTGCACCAGATAATTACTGGAGGTAATAATGGCGATATGGAATAGCGAAAGCCATATCAACGCGGAAAACCGCTGTTGAGCTGTAAAGGAATACATAAATTGTGACCTTTTTAGTGGTTGGGGTGAGGGAACCCAATAACGCCTGTGCAAAATGCTTGAGCAACCAATAGCTGCACAGGCTAAATTTTGTTCTAAAAGCGGCTAATTTGCTACCGCGGCGCGCATACTATCCTTTCCCACCTCGTTTGCGCAACAATATCCTGCCCCATTGACGCTGTAACATCGTTGGCTTCACTCTTTCACCCGAATCACTTACTTAATGTAAGCTCACCGGGATTCACTCGCTTGCCGCCTCGTTACAGCGCCAATGGCTTTAGGGTGTAACATCGTTGGCTTTACTCTTTCACCCGAATCATTGACTTAATGTAAGCTCATCGGGACTCACTCGCTTGCTGCTTGCGTTGAATAATTTGCGGGGTAAACTGTCGCGGCTTAAACGGGCTTTATCAGAAAGGGGAAACTTCACTATGAATGACGTATTTGACCATCCAGACCATCAGTTAGACGCGCTTGGCTTACGTTGCCCCGAGCCGGTGATGATGGTGCGCAAAACTGTGCGCAAGATGAATGACGGTGAAACCCTGCTGATTCTGGCCGACGATCCCGCGACGACCCGCGATATTCCGGGCTTTTGCCGCTTTATGGAACATACTTTAGTGGCCACCGATACTGAGCAGCTGCCTTATCGCTATCTGCTGAAAAAGGGTTTGTAATAAAAAAAGCACGGTTCAAAATGACACCCGTGCTTTTAACTTTTAAACAGTCCAGCTTCCTGACCTGATTTTTTTATGATTTTTTTCTGAGTAGCCGTAACGCATTGGCGGTAACCAGCGCGGTTGCGCCTGAGTCTGCCAGCACCGCGAGCCACAAACCCGTCAGCCCTATCAGCGTTGTTACCAGAAAGATCCCTTTTAAACCCAGAGCGATAGAAATGTTCTGCCGGATATTGGCTCGCGTTGCCCGTGAAAGCTCAATCATCTCCGCCAGACCGCTAAGGCGGTTATGAGTTAACGCCGCGTCTGCTGTTTCCAACGCGACGTCGGTACCGCTGCCCATAGCAATGCCGATTCTTGCCGCTTTCATCGCTGGCGCATCATTGATGCCGTCGCCGACCATTGCTGTGACTCGATGCTGACTCAGTGTGGTCACTGCCTGCACTTTATCTGCCGGTAACAGGCCTGCCTTAAAATCGATACCCAGTCTGTCGGCAATGCTTTGCGCCGCCAATGGGTTATCACCAGTCAGCATCACCGTTTCGATACCCAATCGTTTAAGACTGGCCAGTGCACTGACGGCGTCATCACGCAGCTTGTCCTGCATCGCCACTAGCCCCAGCGGGCGGCCATCTTCAAGGACAACTACCACTGTTTTACCTGCCGATTCCAGCGCGATTATTTGCGCCATAACGCTTGCTGTTAAGGTTTCCTGAGGCACATGTTTAGGGGCGGCGATCAGGATACGTTTATCATTAATCCAGCCTTCAACACCTACGCCAGCCAGAGCACGGCGGCGATCGGCTGTCAAAGCGGGTTGCTGGTCAGCTGCCTCGATAATGGCTTTTGCCAGCGGATGATGTGAACCCACTTCCACCGCTGCTGCAATCGCCAGCAACTGTTGCACCGTGATATCGGCCAGCGCAATGCTGTCAGTGACTTCCGGCTTGCCTTCCGTCAGCGTGCCCGTTTTATCTAATGCAATAGTTTGAACCAAAGCCAGCTGTTCGAGCGCGGCACCGCCTTTAATCAATGCACCCTGACGCGTTGCCGCCGCCAGCCCTGAAGTAATCGCCGCCGGAGTTGAAATTACCAGCGCACAAGGGCAACCAATCAGTAACAGCGTCAGCCCGCGGTAAATCCAGGTTTCCCACGGCAGACCCATTGCCAGCGGCGGGATGACAATCACCAGCAGCGCCAACAGCATGATTACCGGAGTGTAATAGCGGCTGAAAGTATCAAGGAATCGCTCGATTGGCGCGCGGCGTTCTTCAGCTTCTTCAATGAGTTGCAGAATACGATCAATCGCGCTTTTACCCGGCGCGGAAGACACCTTAAGTTGCGCAACCGCATCAACACACAGACTGCCTGCCGGGATTTTTTCGCCGGGCTGGCGCTCAACCGGGACGGACTCGCCGGTAAGCGCGCTTTCATCAAAGCTGGCAGCGGCCTGCATTAATACTGCATCTACCGGTAAACGACTGCCTGCCGCAACTTCAATAATATCGTCAGGGCGCAGGCTGGCGACAGCGACGGTTTGCATTTTGCCGCCGACTTTTTTCTGCGCGCTTTCCGGTATCAACGCCATCAAGGCTTTGACGCCACTGCGAGCGCGACTGGCGGCAAAGGCTTCAAGCTTCTCGCCGACCATAAACAGTAGGAGAACCATTGCGGCTTCGGCGGTCGCACCAATAAACAGCGCGCCAATCGCCGCAATGCTCATCAGGGTTTCAATGGCAAACGGCGTGCCGCTGCGGGTCTGGCGAATCGCCTGACGTAATACCGGCCAAAGCCCAACCAGCGTAGTCAGAGTAAAGGCGATTTTTCCCCACTGAGGAGTAAACTGATTTAATAAAGTACTGAGTAACATCAGCACGATAAGGCCAATTAACGAGGCATTTTCGCGCAGACGAGAAGGGGGAGCAGCAGGGGTGGATTCAGGCTTTATCAGGGTAAAACCGGCGGCTTCGACAGCCTGAGTAATTTTTACGGCAATACTTTCAGCGGACAATGATTGTGGAGCATCGACGACCAGTTTTTCGGTAGCAAAAAGCACTTTGGCGTGACTGACATGAGCGACGCCACTGACCGCATTCTCAATCTTGCGGGCACAGCTTGGGCAATCCATACCCGTGACAAACCAGCTTAAACGCTGGGTTCCGGGCTGAATTGCACTCAGGTCGCTGGGACTTTCCTCATCACCGCCTTCATCTTCGCCGCTACAGCACGCATCATGGCTATGTGAGTGTGAGTGCCCACTGGGTGGGGTAGAAGTGCAGCACGAGGAGGCGGCCAAGGGTGCGGATTCGCTACAGCAGCCCACTGGATGCGTGCCAGCAGGCTTGATCGCGTTAATCTGTTTAAAGGCCATCATGCGCGGGGCCGAGCCTTTGCAGCCGCCGCCACAGCTTGAAGAATGTTGATGTTCTGACATATTACCTCCTAAATAGCGCCATTAGACGCTGATTTCGGGAGTGTACACCCTGGAGTCGACTCCAGGGTCAAGGGAGAATTTGCAGTTGGGTTTTGACAGGTGCGACTACTCTGAGGAAGTTTTACCTTCTTCAGAGAACACTAAAGCATTTTTCTTGTAAACGCTGAGAACCCATGCATCTTCGTTTGAGCTATTAGCTGCATAGTCAGGTGTCAGCGTGTATGAATATTCACCGTTGTCGAATTCATAGCGAGCAAAGTCCATCGACGGTTTCTTATTAACTACGTGTCCTTTTAAGGTTATTTCCTGATGATTTTTACGATTTACTGCATGGTAAGTAACATTATCGCAAGATATTTCACCCTCCTGACAGTTAACTGAAACATAGATATTATAAGTTTTAGTCACCACAAAAGGTTCGTTAGAGCTATTTACTGCAAAAACGGGTGCTGTAAAAATAAAAAATAATATGGCAAGGGTTATATTTCTCATAATCTTATATAAATTCCTTTATGGAAGACATTTAATTCACTTTTACGTCTTAGTAAAAGGCCACGCATCCTGTGACCCTGTGAGAGGGTATATCTCATCCATGCTTGATCAAGATCTTCAGATGATTCGCCATTAACAATTTTCAACATAGTAGAGTAATAGAGCCCTACATGCTGAGGACTATGAGGTTTGCCGGGGCCAATATTGAAGGTAAGCATGACGATGGCGTCAAATTCATTCTGAGTAACGGGTACTTTAATAAACGATCTCACACGCATAACCCTGCCTTGTAAATCATCTGAGAAAAGTTTTTCAGCTTGTTGTCGAGAAATCCCCTCTAAATATTGATTAAACTCATTTTGAGTTCTTATCAAATGTCCATAACCAATGGTTGCTCCTTTATAGGCTTTCCCATTATGAATATATTCAAATATGTCTCGACCGGTTTGATCATCATAAGTTTTTGTATGCAATGTTTCGTATTGCATCATCAAATGAATACATTTACTGCTGGGTGAGAGTAGCATCGGATCATGCCTATCACCTCGAGGATTAATGCCAGTTGCCCCCGTGAGGTAGCGGCAGAGATGATTTATTACGTAAACTCTTACCCATTAATAAGATAAGAGTTTTTTTCCCAAGAATAATCAAACCATCTGGATAGTGGTAGAAATGTTTCTGATAAACCAGAATAGCCTTGATGGGCGTTCTAATGCTCGAGTAGTTTAGTCACCAGAAAAGTAAATATTGATAGCAGGGCAAAAATATCGACAAGTTTTGAAATAAAGAGCATTCGATAGAACCAGGCGTACTCTTTTTTATCTAGAGATTGCGCAAAACTATAAGGCGCATTATCAAGATACTCATTTCGGCCCACAAGAATTCTCTTGTTATTCATAAGCTTTCTAAAGTATTTAGTCATCCCATATGCCCCTTGAAGGCCTAACTGCCTAAACCATTGGGTTGGGGTTATTTCTTTGAAGTTTTTAGATGCATAAAGTTTCATCAAAGCGTTATAACGGGGGCGAACAACAAAGTAATAAATTACGCCAAAAGTACAAATGAAAAAGAAACAGAAAGTAATGAGTGCGAAAAGGGTTGCTGCAATTTTATATATCGTCATTTCAGTCCACCAAGATCCATCCAACTGCATTATTCACTATTTTACCGGCTTCCGACCCAATGTAGTTACCTCCATAGCCCCCTAAAGCACCACCCGCTGCGGCACCGCCGATGCCACATACTACTAACCCCAATCCTCCCGTAGCAACTCCAGCTGCCACGCAGACAGAACTTGCAAGCGCAGCCCCACTGGAACCCCCCAAAGCACCAAAATAGGTAGATCCTGCAAAACCACCATAGCTGGTCAATGCCACACTCCTACATTCATTTTCACGCCCCTGTGAACATGCCTGCACCACATCGTTGGTGGTAGATAGTGCGCCTAAGGCCAAAGTGATGTAACCACCCGCTTTAAGAAATTTCACAGCTTTTGCTGAAGCTTCAACACGTTCGGCATAGCCTCTTATAGCGCCAGCTGCTCCTGCTGATGACCATTGATGAACAATCGATTGTGTTGATAATCCCAATGCGCGTGCAAGTTTGGAATAAGGCAGCATGTTAAGAATTTTAGGAGCAATGTTCTTGAGTAATGGTCTGTTTATCAATGATTTTAATTCAGCAAATAGTGCTGCGCGCTGATAGTAGAATTGTTGACTGGCGATTTTCCCTGAGCGGGTAAATTCATCCTGATAAAGCCTCTCAATTTTTTTAAGTATCGCACCTATCTGTTCAAAATATTTTGTACCGGCTTCGACGCTGTAATCAATGCCATTTGAGGAGTAATTGATAATGGTATTGATTTGGTCGTGATGCTTAACCATAAAAAGTGCAAGATCACTGCTCATGAATTTCATAGAGTGATTAACCTTGTCTTTTGCTTTGCGTAAATGCTGTAGAGGGGCCGCCTGATTACTATTTGAATCAGCAATTATAAGAAGTTGCCCTGGGAGGACATAAGGGGTGTCAGCATTTAGCTGGAGGAAATAGCGCGCATTCGCTGAGTCGGCATTTCCAAACAGAATCTTTGCCTGATTGGACAGTGAACCGGGTGTATTCGCTATACAATAGCCGGGTTCAATTTGATTGCTCATCACAAAATCCCTTTAAAACTGCCAAAATTTTAGAAGTTAAAATTTCTATATTGATGGGCACACTAGCAAAAAATTAGACTTAACCCAAATCCCCGATTGAATGATTTTAGCGCAAAGCCTTTTCAATCATTCAATCGGGACAGGAGTATTTACAAGTACAGCGACTCTACAATCAGGAAGTGACCACCGAAATAGCAGGCAGCGACGATTGCGTCGGCGGCGCGGAATTTATAGCGGTAATGGCTGACCATCCAGACGATATTGGCGATTAGCAGCAATATTGAACCGCACAGCGCCGCGAAGGCTGCGTTGGTTCCACGGAAGAAATAATCTTCGCCGGCAACCCACACCATAATCAGCGTCATCAGCACGAAGGTAATGATCGCCCAGCGCATTTCTTCCAGTCGAGTCCAGATAACGCCCAGCAAAATGACGCCAATCACCAGTAAAATCACCGGCAGTGGCCAATAGAACACAAAGCTCATCTGACTGGCGAAACTTAACGTATACAGCAGGTGCGACAGGAAAAATGCCCCGATAGCATAGAGACGACGCTCTTTGGGCAGCAACAGCAGCGCGTCGGCAATCAGCGTTGCCAGCAGACCCACTTCTATCAAATAGCCATTGGTAGAAATCACCGGCGCTAACCATGCCAGCAACATTAATAACAGCAAAGTGACAGGCTTAAATAGCCAACCCTGCCAGCGTGGTCCCCGATAACGAGCGTCGACATAAAGCCAGGCTGAAAGAACTACAGCAATAAACGGCCAACTCATTGTTTGTCCTTATTTAATCAAAGAAAGCAAAGAACTGCCAAAACGGCGGAGCAATTCCTGATCCGCCACATCCTTTCAGTGTAGGAGAGGCGAAGGGGGGCCGACAATCTTAAAACGAGCTTAAAATTACTTTATTGAGACAAGCAGGGGATTTAAGGCAGATTGGTTTAGCTTTTATCTAACAAAATGCACCTCGCAACAGGGTTTGCGCGATACAGTCTCGATTAACGGCCAAGTGGCATTAGTTGGCGATGGAATCGGTTCAATCACCACTAAGCCGTTTAGATAAATTTATTTTTTTGGCAGAGGTGGCTGTTTTTTCTGCCAGGCCAACAGCTCGAAAACGCCGAACAGGAAGATGCGCACTTCCTGCCAGCCGCCAATCTTCGGCTGGTCTTTACCCTGCGTGGCCTTCAGCAACATCACTTGAATACCGTGCATAAAGAACATAAATACCATCGCCACATCGAGGAAATATCTCATTGGTTTAGGGAACGGATGAAACACGTTCGACAACAAGAAAACCCAGATGCAAAGCATCAACAAACGACCAAAATTAATCAACATCTGACTGCTCCTGTGGCGAGGCGTCCGCGTCAGGCGTGACGTCGCGATGATATAAACGATAGGCAACTTGTCCGGCTATTTTTTCACGATGCAAACGCCAGCGTGCGGGCACCGGGATTGGCCCATGCTCTACTTCAGATTCAATGTAAATCCAGGCTTCGTCCGCTAACCAGCCGTTAGCATCGAGCAGGCCGAGAGTGTCTTGCAGAATGCCTTTACGAAACGGTGGATCGAGGAAAATTACATCATACGGCGTGCCATTTTTAGCCAACCAGTTCAAGGTGTTAACGTTAACGACCTTGCCTTGTTGTGCATTAAGCAGTGCGAGATTACGCTCGAGCTGCTGGGCGACGGGTTTTTCAAATTCGAGTAACGTGGCACTGCCCGCATAGCGCGACAGGGCTTCAATCCCCAGTGCACCACTGCCGGCAAAGCAGTCCAGGCAACGCGCCCCCTGAATTACCGGAGCCAGCCAGTTAAATAGTGTTTCTCTGACCCGATCGGTCGTCGGGCGCAGCCCTGGGCTGTGCGGCACCGGCAGCTTGCGTCCACGCCATTGCCCGCCAATCAGGCGGATCTGGCCAGCAGCCGGGGTTTGCGGTTTTTTTGCCATAGTTTTTTGAGTCTAAATTCTGCTTATATAAATATCATCGTGGGTGTTGAGAACACCGTTTGGAGCGCTATTCTACCGGTGTGGCACGTTTGGGCAAACATTTATCCCTCACTTCCGTAACGGTTCATCGCGTAGTTGATTGTATGAGCAGTGAATTCATCACTCAGGCGTGTTGCGTTTCAGGGAAAGTGATAGACTGCTAGGTTATTACCCTATTAATAATCCGTTCGTCGGGAATTAACGGCGTGGAGTGAAGTTGTAAAATGGCTAAAGAGAAAAAACGCGGTTTTCTTTCCTGGTTTGGACGTGGTCGCAAGGAAGAAGAACAGCCGCAAGAAGCAGAAAAAATTGAGCAGCCTGTTGAGCCGGTAGCGCATACCGAAGCCGAGGCGCCTGCTGCTTCTGAACAGCACCATGAAACGCGTCATGAAGAGCATGTGGCGCAGGAAGAGCATCCTGGAGAGTGGGACACCGCCACAGTTACCGAAGCTGAAGTTATTGATAAGTTGCATGAAGTTATTCCTGAGCCTGCACACGTCGAGCCGGTAAAAGAAGCTGAGCCGATAAAAGAGGCTGAGTCAGTACAGGAGATTAATTCGGTAACTTCTCAGGCCTCTGAAGCCTTAGCCCAGGAAATTGTTGCAGTCACCGAGCAGGTTGCGACTCACCATCATCAGGTTGACGCTCTGCCAGAGCCAGAGCCAGAGCCAGAGCCAGAGCCAGAGCCAGAGCCAGAGCCAGAGCCAGAGCCAGAGCCAGAGCCAGAATTAGCGTTAGAAGCTGAGCACGAAGTTCCAGAAGTGCAGGATTTGCCTGTTGCTCAAGAGCCACTGGTTAGCCTGCCTGCGCTCGAGCAGCAGACCGAACAGGAGCGTCCTACCAAGGAAGGCTTCTTTGCTCGTCTTAAACGCAGCCTGGTTAAAACCAAGCAAAATCTGGGTTCTGGCATTGTTGGTCTGTTCCGTGGCAAGAAAATCGACGACGATCTCTTTGACGAGCTGGAAGAACAGCTGCTTATCGCAGACGTTGGCGTCGACACAACCCGTAAAATCATTACTTCCCTGACCGAGCACGCCAGCCGTAAACAGCTGAAAGATGCCGAAGCGCTGTACGGCAAACTAAAGGAAGAAATGTCTGAAATATTGGCTAAAGTTGATAAGCCACTGGATGTTAGTGGAAAAACCCCGTATGTCATCTTGATGGTTGGCGTTAACGGTGTCGGTAAGACCACCACCATCGGTAAATTGGCGCGCCAGTTTGAAGCCGAAGGTAAGTCAGTCATGCTGGCCGCGGGCGATACCTTCCGCGCAGCAGCGGTTGAACAGCTACAGGTTTGGGGTCAGCGCAACAATATTCCGGTCATTGCTCAGCATACCGGTGCTGATTCTGCCTCGGTGATTTTCGATGCGATTCAGGCAGCCAAGTCACGTAAAGTTGACGTGCTGATTGCCGATACCGCAGGCCGTTTGCAGAATAAATCCCATTTGATGGAAGAGCTTAAGAAGATTGTCCGGGTGATGAAAAAACTGGACGAAGACGCTCCTCACGAGGTGATGCTGACGCTGGATGCCAGCACCGGGCAGAACGCGGTAAGCCAGGCGAAGCTGTTTAACGAGGCGGTTGGCCTGACGGGCATTACCCTGACCAAGCTGGACGGCACGGCCAAAGGCGGCGTTATCTTCGCTATTGCCGACCAGTTTGAGATCCCTATCCGCTACATTGGCGTAGGTGAGGGTATCGAAGATTTAAGGCCGTTTAAGGCTGACGATTTTATTGAGGCACTTTTTGCCCGAGAGGATTAATACGGATGATTCGCTTTGAACAGGTCAGTAAAGCTTATCTAGGCGGGCGACAGGCGCTGCAAGGCGTCGATTTCCATATTCAGCAGGGAGAGATGGCGTTTCTAACCGGCCACTCTGGTGCGGGTAAAAGTACGCTGCTGAAACTGATTTGCGGTATTGAACGCCCGAGTGCAGGACACATTCTGTTTGGCGGCCATGATATTAGTCGCCTTAAAAGTCGCGAGGTTCCGTTTTTGCGACGCCAGATAGGCATGATCTTCCAGGATCACCATCTGCTGTTAGACAGAACCGTTTATGACAATGTCGCGATGCCGCTGATCATTGCCGGTGCCAGCGGTGAAGATATTCGCCGTCGCGTCTCGGCCGCTTTGGATAAAGTCGGCTTGCTGGATAAGGCAAAAAACTTCCCTATCCAGCTGTCCGGCGGTGAACAGCAACGCGTGGGTATTGCTCGTGCGGTGGTTAACAAGCCAGCGGTACTGCTAGCCGATGAACCTACGGGTAACCTGGACGAAGTCCTGTCGGAGGGGATTTTGCGCTTGTTTGAAGAATTTAACCGTGTTGGCGTTACCGTCCTAATGGCGACCCACGACATGGGGCTGATTGCCAGCCGTCGTTATCGTACGCTGACTCTGAGTCAGGGAAGAATGGCCGGAGGCGCGTACTATGGCGAATAGTCCAAAACCGGTCAG
Organism: uncultured Gammaproteobacteria bacterium; assembly: GCA_963747655.1. Lineage (GTDB taxonomy): Bacteria > Pseudomonadota > Gammaproteobacteria > Enterobacterales > Enterobacteriaceae > Rouxiella. The sequence goes on from CAVVFS010000005.1 coordinate 559,262, forward strand.
AAAGGCCAAAAGCACGCCTGAATCGAAGAGCAAGTCACTACAGGGTGGATTCCGCGAGCAGTGGCGCTATGCGTGGAGCAATACCATTCGCGACATGCTGCGTCAGCCATTGGCAACGCTGTTAACGATTATGGTTATCGCCATCTCGCTGACTCTGCCGAGCGTCTGCTATTTAGTATGGAAAAACGTGAGTCAGGCAGCCGAACAGTGGTATCCAACGCCGCAGCTCACGGTATTTATTGATAAATCGCTGGATGATGACGGCGCCATGAACGTGATTAAACAGCTCAAAGCCGAAGCTGGGGTAGATAAAGTCAATTATTTGTCTCGTGAAGAAGCCTTGAGCGAGTTCCGCAACTGGTCTGGTTTTGGCGGCGCGCTGGATATGCTGGAGCAGAATCCATTGCCTGCTTTGGCTATCGTGACGCCAAAAATGAATTTTGAGGACTCCAAGACTCTAAGCACGTTGCGCGACCGTATTGCGGCAGTTCAGGGCGTAGATCAGGTTCGCATGGACGATAGCTGGTTTGCCCGACTTGCGGCATTGACCGGGCTAGTGGGGCAAATTGCGGCGATGATTGGCGTGCTGATGGTCGTTGCTGTGTTCCTGGTGATTGGTAATAGCGTGCGTCTGAGCATTTTCAGCCGTCGCGATACTATCAATGTGATGAAGCTGATTGGTGCGACCGACGGGTTTATTCTGCGGCCTTTCCTCAACGGCGGGGCGATGCTCGGCTTTTGCGGCGCGCTGCTGTCGCTTATCCTTTCAGAAGGATTGGTATGGCGCCTCGAAACCGTGGTCACGCAGGTGGCATCCGTGTTCGGCACGACTTTTGATCTGCACGGCCTGGGTTGGGACGAAAGCCTGCTGTTACTGCTGATTTCGGCAATGATCGGCTGGATCGCGGCTTACCTCGCGACAGTGCAACATTTACGACGATTTACACCACAATAAGATTTTTTTGTTATACTCTTCCCTTGTAGCTGTGGGTTGTGCTGCAAGGGAAGATCCCCATATCAGTTGTCTGCGTTAAAGGATCCTTGTAATTTAGGGCCTTAAGTTCTTCTTCCCCGTTAAGCACAATTTCCCAATCTATTCCCCTTTACCTCGCATACAGTCATTGGGCCGAGAAGGCGCTGATGAATGAACTTTGAGCGAGATTCAGGGTCAAATCAGCAGCAAATGTGAGTGGTTCTTCGTTGTACTGTATCCGTTGGTATTCATTCCACGGCAACGTTGTGTAAAACCTTCTTACGTCACATTAGAGAGGCTTTAATGACCAAAGAAATGCAAACTTTAGCATTAGTACCCCAAGGTAGCCTGGAAGCCTATGTTCGGGCCGCCAATGCCTATCCTATGCTTACGGCAGAGGAAGAACGGGCACTGGCTGAACGGCTGCATTACGAGGGCGATCTGGAAGCGGCCAAGCATCTGATCCTGTCGCATTTACGCTTTGTCGCTCATATCGCTCGTAATTATTCAGGTTATGGTTTGCCACAGGCTGACCTTATCCAGGAAGGCAACATCGGCCTGATGAAAGCCGTTCGTCGTTTTAATCCAGAAGTTGGCGTGCGTCTGGTTTCTTTTGCTGTGCATTGGATAAAAGCAGAGATCCACGAATACGTGCTGCGTAACTGGCGTATCGTGAAAGTCGCAACCACTAAAGCTCAGCGTAAGCTGTTCTTTAACCTGCGCAAAAACAAGCAGCGTCTGGGTTGGTTCAGCCATGAAGAAGTCGAGCATGTTGCGCGTGAACTTGGCGTGACCAGCAAAGATGTTCTGGAAATGGAATCCCGTATGGCAGCGCAGGACATGACCTTTGACCCAACGCCGGACGAAGAACCGCGCGATGGTCAGGCTATGGCTCCAATGCTGTATTTACAGGATAAAAGTTCTGACTTTGCTGAAAGCATTGAAGAAGATAACTGGGAAAGTAACGCCGCCGATAAACTGACTTTCGCGATGGAAGGTCTGGACGAGCGTAGCCAGGATATTATTCGTGCCCGCTGGCTAGATGACGACAACAAGTCGACCCTGCAAGAACTGGCCGACAAGTACGGCGTTTCTGCCGAACGTGTTCGTCAGCTTGAAAAGAATGCAATGAAAAAGCTGCGCACGGCGATTGAAGCCTGATTGCGTTAATGCTGCCTTGTCGTTATCTGTTTGATTTTTAAACATAATATTTGATTTTCAAACATACATAGCGATTAGCAAAAGTATTCAGTTAAAAAGCGACCTTGAGGTCGCTTTTTTTATGCCTGCAATTTACTGGGCTATGTTGCTCAGAAAGTGGCATTCAGGTATGCGGCTTTAATTGGGTTCAGAGCTGCTTTTGTGCCACTGACTGCCTTTCAGCTTGAATCCGCAGGCGTGCATAAAGGCATCGAATACTGGATTATCGTTCACACTCGGTATTGAGAAACTTTTCACATCCGGCAGCTGCTGTTGCAAATCTTCAATCAGATAGAGGCCCACGCCGCGACGGCGAGTAACTTCGCGCACGCATAAATCACTTAATTCGGCTTGCCCATGGCTAATCGACACTTTCACCGCGCCCAGCAAACGGTCATTAAAACGAGCGGCAAAGATAACCTGTTGTTCGCCGCCACTTTTGTGTTCGTTAGAAAGCAGTGAATCAGTAAGTTGCCAATCGGAAAGCTGTTGATCAGGCCAAATTTTAGCTAAATCAATTTTATCCTGAGCAGAAAGTAAGCCGAGTTTTTCTATGGTTAATTTCATATTGAGGCACGGATAACAAAGTAAAAGGACGGCCACAGTTTAGCGGATAACGGTGCAGGAATGGCGTAAGTTTTTCGCTGAATGACAAAGATTGTTGATTCCAAAAAAATCTGTGTTAAATCTATTAAACCGCACGGCAAGCGCTTTGCTATCTAACTTTTATCTATAGATTAAGTTTGCTCACTTTCTTATAAATTTTTGTACATACCGGGAACATTACATGAACGCAGAAGGTTTACTCGCCACCCGCATGGTAAGACTCAAGAGTTCGGCTATTCGGGAATTACTGAAGCAAAGCCAAATGGAAGGCGTTATTTCACTGGCGGGAGGTATTCCTTCCTCTGCACTATTCGACTTCGAAGGTTTGGCGCAAGCAACCCAGCTGGCTATCACCGAGCAGCCTGAGCTTGCATTCCAATATGGCCTGACTGAAGGCAGCTACGGTTTGCGTTCAGGTATTGTCGAGCTGTGCAAAGGCCGCGGTATTGTTGCTGCACCAGAAGATATCGTGGTGACTGCCGGTTCTCAGCAGGCGCTGGATCTGGTGATGCGCGCCGTGGTTAACCCAGACGATGTATTCGTTGTTGAACGACCAACTTATCTGGCCGCGCTGCAAACGCTGGAACTGGCAGAAGCGAAACTGGTTTCTGTAGGTTCTGACCGTGACGGCATGATTGTTGACGAGTTGGCCGAAGTCCTGAAAACGCGCAAGATCAAAGGCGTTTACCTGGTACCAACCTTTGGTAACCCGAGCGGTGTGACGCTGAGCCTGGCTCGTCGCGAGCAGCTTGTTAAACTGGCCGCCGAACATCAATTCTTAATTGTTGAAGATGACCCGTATGGTGAACTGCGTTTCACCGACGAGCGCCAGCCAACACTGTACGAGCTTTCTCACGCCTTTTATGGTCATGCAGAAAATATCGTTTACACCTCGACCTTCTCCAAAATTTTGGCTCCGGGCCTGCGTCTTGGCTGGATAATTATGCCGCATTGGCTGCTGAACAAAGTGGCGAGCATCAAGCAAGCCGCCGACCTGCATGCCAGCTCGCTGTCGCAAACCGTTGCGGAATATTATCTGGGTCTGGGCCGTCTGGATCAGCAAATTAAAACGATTCGCGCTGCCTATAAAAAGAAATGCGCACTGCTGGCAGAACTGCTGGAGCGTGAGCTGGGCCACGTGCTGACCTTCGAATATCCAAAAGGCGGGATGTTCCTGTGGGCGCGTTTCCGCGAGCCACGTAACTGTACCGAATGGATGAAGAAAACGCTGGAGCAGGGTGTAGTCTTTGTTCCGGGCGAATTCTTCTATTCAGATAATCCGGATCATTCTACTTTCCGTATTTCCTTCGCGACCGCGACTGAAGAGCAGCTTCATGAAGCCGTTGCTCGCCTGAAGCGCGCACTGTAATACTGAAATATTCTGGCAACCCTTGCTGAAAGGGTTAGCTAAAAATCGATTTTCGATTGATTAAAGGCGCACTGTTAATCCAGTGCGCCTTTATTTTTGCCATCTTCCCGTCATCTGCATTTCATGCTGCTGTCTTGTTATTGTCACTAAACAGTTATTTTTCTGTCATTTAGCCATGTCATGTTACCTCCCGAATAAAAAAGTTTTCTAACTTCCATTACTTATCTGCAATTTCAAATTCGAACACCTGCAGAATTCAGGAGACGGGTATGTTTAAAAATTTAAAAAAATCGGCTTTAGGTGCAGCACTTATGCTGGCTTTCAGCGCCAATGCTTTAGCTGTCACGGAAATTCCTTTTTGGCACTCCATGGACGGTGAGTTAGGCGTTGAGGTTAATTCACTGGCCGAGCGTTTTAACCAAACCCATCCTGATATAAAAATTGTCCCTGTTTATAAAGGTAAATACGACCAGAGTCTGGCGGCCGGAATCGCGGCTTATCGCACCGGTAACGCGCCAGCGATTTTGCAGGTTTATGAAGTAGGCACCGCCACGATGATGGCCAGCAAGGCTATTATTCCTGTTTATCAGGTGTTTACCGATGCAGGCATGAAAGAAGATGCTTCCCGGTTTGTGCCGACCGTTTCCGGTTACTACTCCGATTCTCAGGGGCGTCTGCTGTCACAGCCATTCAATAGCTCCACGCCGGTGCTGTATTACAACAAAGATGCGTTTAAAAAAGCGGGTCTGAACCCTGACCAGGCACCTAAAACCTGGCAGGAACTGGAGCAGGATACGGCCAAACTGAAAGCGGCTGGAATGACATGCGGTTATGCCAGCGGTTGGCAGGGCTGGATCCAGATTGAAAACTTTAGTGCGTGGCACGGATTGCCGGTAGCAACTAAAAATAACGGTTTCGACGGTACCGACGCGGTTCTTGAGTTCAACAAGCCAGAACAAATCAAGCATATTCAATTCCTTGAAGACATGAACAAGAAAGGTGAATTCACCTATTTCGGTCGTCAGGACGAGTCTACTGCCAAGTTCTACAATGGCGATTGCGCGATGACTACCGCGTCTTCAGGTTCACTGGCGGATATCCGTCATTACGCCAAATTTAATTATGGCGTTGGCATGATGCCTTACGATGCCGACGTTAAAGACGCGCCGCAGAATGCCATTATTGGCGGTGCAAGCCTGTGGGTGATGAAAGGCAAGGATGAGGCGACCTACAAAGGCGTGGCCGAATTCCTGCAATTTCTGACAACTCCGGCCATTGCAGCCGAATGGCACCAAAAAACCGGTTATTTGCCGGTGACTACGGCGGCTTATGAGCTGACCAAACAGCAAGGTTTTTACGACAAGAACCCCGGTGCTGACGTAGCAACTCGCCAGATGATGAACAAACCACCGTTGCCGTTCACCAAAGGTTTGCGTCTGGGCAACATGCCGCAGATTCGTACTGTCGTCGATGAAGAGCTGGAAGGCGTGTGGAGTGGTCAGAAGACTGCGAAACAGGCACTGGATGAGTCGGTACAGCGCGGTAACCTGCTGCTGCGCCGTTTTGAAGCCTCCGTTAAGCAATAGCCCTAAGTTTGGAAGAGTCATTCCTATGAGTTCACATCGCCCAGGTTTTGGCTGTAGTTGGCTGCCTTATGCGCTGGTTCTGCCACAGTTACTGATTACGGCCATATTTTTCCTGTGGCCCGCCGGTCAGGCACTGTGGTATTCCATGCAAACTATGGATCCTTTTGGCATCTCAAGTGTGTTTGCCGGCCTGACTAATTTTCAGCAGCTGTTCCAGGATCCTTACTATCTTGCATCGTTTTATACCACGCTGAAATTCAGCTTTATGGTGGCATTTTTCGGGCTAGGTATCTCTTTACTGCTTGCCGCAATGGTCGATCACGTGATCCGCGGCAGCCGTATTTATCAGACGCTACTCATCCTGCCTTATGCCGTCGCACCCGCCGTGGCCGCTGTGCTGTGGATGTTTCTGTTCAGTCCAGGTCTGGGATTAATCACTCATTTTCTCGGCACGCTGGGCTATAACTGGAACCACGCGCAGAACAGTGGACAGGCGATGTTTTTAGTCGTGCTGGCGTCAATCTGGCAACAGGTTAGCTATAACTTCCTGTTTTTCCTGGCCGCACTACAGTCAATTCCGCGTTCACTGGTTGAGGCGGCGGGCATTGACGGCGCGGGGCCTGTCCGTCGCTTCTTTAATCTGGTGCTACCGCTGATTTCACCCGTCAGCTTCTTCCTGCTGGTAGTCAATCTGGTTTATGCCTTCTTCGATACCTTCCCAGTCATCGATGCGGCGACACAGGGCGGCCCGGTTCAGGCGACCACCACGCTGATTTATAAGGTTTATCGTGAAGGATTTACCGGACTTGACCTTTCAAGCTCTGCTGCCCAATCGGTGGTGTTAATGGTGATGGTCATCGCTCTGACAATTATTCAGTTCCGCTTCGTTGAGCGTAAGGTGCGTTACCAATGATTGAAAACAGAAGAGGCCTCGATATTTTCTGTCACCTGGTGCTGATTATTGGCGTGCTGCTGGTTTTATTTCCGCTCTACGTAGCCTTCGTTGCCGCGACCCTTGATAACAAAGATGTTTTCACCGTGCCGATGACGCTTATTCCCGGCGGCCACTTGTTTGAGAATATCCGCACTATTTGGACGCAGGGCGCGGGAAGTAGCAGCCCGGCATTTGGTCCGCTGCTTTTGAACAGTTTTATCATGGCGATGGCGATTACTGTCGGCAAGATTTCGATTTCAATGCTGTCGGCCTTTGCGATTGTTTATTTTCGTTTTCCGCTACGTAACCTGTTCTTCTGGCTGATTTTTATGACGCTGATGCTGCCGGTCGAAGTGCGTATTTTCCCCACCGTTCAGGTGATCGCCAATCTGCATATGCTCGATAGCTACACCGGCCTGACCTTGCCGCTGATGGCTTCGGCAACTGCCACTTTCCTGTTCCGCCAATTCTTTATGACTCTGCCTGATGAACTTTTAGAAGCGGCACGCATCGACGGCGCCGGCGCGATGCGCTTTTTCTGGGACATCGTGTTGCCGCTGTCGAAAACCAATCTTGCTGCACTGTTTGTCATCACCTTTATCTATGGCTGGAACCAATACCTGTGGCCGATTCTTATCACCAGCAGCCCTTCAATGGGCACTGCCGTGGCCGGTATTAAAAGCATGATTTCCATGGGCGATGGCTCGACACAGTGGAACCAGGTGATGGCGGCGATGATTATGACCTTATTACCTCCATTAGCCGTGGTACTCCTGATGCAGCGCTGGTTCGTTCGCGGTCTGGTAGACAGTGAGAAATGATAAATCCGCTAAAGATTCGCTTAGTCAATGATGCTCATTGGTTAGTGATGCTCTTGATCAATAAGCTATTAGGTAAAGAATAACTATGGCAAATTTAAAACTTCAGGCCGTGACCAAGTCCTACGACGGGCAAAATCAGATTATTAAAACCATCGATTTGGACATTGCCGACGGTGAATTTATCGTTATGGTGGGTCCTTCGGGCTGTGGAAAATCGACGCTACTGCGTATGGTGGCAGGCCTCGAACGCACTACCAGCGGCGATATCTACATCAACGATGTGCGCGTTACGGATCTTGAACCCAAAGATCGCGGCATTGCGATGGTGTTTCAAAATTACGCGCTATATCCGCACATGAGTGTGTATGACAACATGTCCTATGGCCTGAAAATTCGGGGTTTCGGCAAGGCGCAGATCCAGGCGCGGGTGGCAGAGGCGGCGCGAATTCTGGAATTAGAACCCTTGTTGAAACGCAAACCGCGCGAGCTTTCTGGCGGCCAGCGTCAGCGCGTGGCGATGGGGCGTGCTATCGTCCGTGAACCGGCGGTATTCCTGTTCGATGAGCCGCTATCTAATCTTGATGCCAAGCTGCGCGTGCAGATGCGCCTCGAGCTGCAACAGTTGCATCGCCGTTTGCGCACTACCAGCCTTTACGTGACTCATGATCAGGTTGAAGCCATGACTCTGGCCGAGCGAGTGATTGTGATGAACAAAGGGATTGCCGAGCAAATTGGTACGCCGTCTGAGGTTTATCAGCGTCCTGCTAGTCTGTTTGTCGCCAGTTTTATCGGCTCACCGGCGATGAATCTGTTGCCGGGCCAGTTGACTACCGATGGTAAATCTCTGGTGATGGAAGGCGGTTATGAGTTGCCGCTGCCAAAAGCACGACCAGAATGGGGCAGCCGCGAGTTGACCTTAGGGGTGCGCCCGGAGCATATTCAGCTCACGGAAGATCTGCAAAGCGGTATTCCGATGGAGCTGAAAAACCTTGAGCTGCTGGGTGCTGACAATCTGGCACACGGTATTTGGGCTGACAGCAGAGTGGTTGTCCGACTTTCTCATGAAAATTGCCCGGCAACCGGCACGCTTTTACGTTTGGTTTTACCCGCGCACGCGCTACACTTTTTTGATTCGAAAAGCGGATTACGTTTGGAGTGAAAATGACAGTCTGGCCTTATCCACGCATTGTGGCTCATCGCGGCGGTGGTTCGCTGGCACCGGAAAATACCCTGGCCGCAATTGATACCGGTGCTCGCCTTGGTCACAGCATGATTGAGTTTGATGTCAAACTGACGCAGGACGGCGAGATTTTCCTGCTGCATGACGACACGCTGAACCGCACCAGTAATGGTTGGGGCATAGCGGGAGACCTGAGTTGGGACAAGCTGGTACAGCTAGACGCCGGAAGCTGGTACAGCGCCAGTTTTAGTGGAGAGAAACTTGCGTTGCTGTCTGAAGTCGCGGCGCGCTGTGCCGAGTACGGCATGATGGCCAATATTGAGATTAAAGGCACTACCGGACTGGCCTATGAAACTGGTGAAAAAGTGGCGCTGGCCGCTGCCGAGTTATGGAAAGGCCAGCCCGTTCCACCTTTGCTGTCATCTTTTGATGTGCCATCTCTCGAAGCCGCGCAGGCCGCAGTGCCTGACTTACCGCGGGGTTTGCTGCTGGATAAATGGGACGAAAACTGGCAGGCGCTTACCTCTCGCCTCGGCTGTGTATCGTTGCATATCAATCATAAAGAATTGACCGAAGCACGCGTTCAGGCGTTGAAACAAGCCGGTCTGCACATTCTGGTATATACGGTTAACAGTCCGGAAAGAGCGCGGTTACTGCTGGATTGGGGCGTGGATTGCATCTGCACCGATCGCATCGACCTGATCGGGCCTGATTTCGCGGTTTAGCTCATTTCGCGGTTTAACACACTTAAAAGCTAAAGCTGGGGGGATATTAATGTCCGGCTTTAGTTTGATTTAGTCTGTTTTTTGCTACTACATACACTTCAAAACGTTTACAGTTGCACCTAATTTTTTGAATTCTTTTAATGTATTTTCTTCAAACTCAAGCCTATAAGTCATTGAGATTAACTTTCACGCGCTTTCCTTCTAAACGTTGGCGTACTAACTCGCCAAGTTCAATATCTTCCAAAAGATTGGCAACAGCCTCCCAGGTTTCTGGTGAGACGTAGTATCCAGAAATCTTACCATTAGTGAGAACAGCAACGGGTTCTCCTGCGGCTTCTTTAAGAATACTGTTCGGTGATTTTTTAAAATCTGAGATGCTTACCGCAGAGTTGGCGAAGATAGGTTGCAGAGGCATAAATATTCCTTTGGTATTAAATTTAGTATCAAACTTAATACCCATTATAAGCTTAATAATTGCTCTACTTTAGATCTCATTTTAATGCGTTTGATTCAACTGCTGTCGCAGCCGTTGCTGATTATTCTCGAGCTGGCTTTGCTGCAAACGCTGTTGATCGTTTAATGATTGCGAGCGCAAACGCAGCTGCTCCTGCTGCTGACTAAACATTTGATCTTGCTCTAGCTGGCGCTGGTGCAGCTGCTGATCAGTTTGCATTCGCTGTTGCAGGCGTTGCTGCGCCGGATTGTTTAGCTGTTGCTGCCTTTCAATCGGTGTTTGCGTGATGGCGGCGAGGGTTGAGGCGCTGACAAACATTATCCCCACACCTATTAAGATCCGATGAAAACCGTTCATGGTTAAATCTCCTGCTGGATATTTCCTGCCTTAAGTTTACTGCATTAACGCACTGGCCGAATAATTTTCAGACAAGCCCTGACCCAGCAAAATCTATTTACTAAGAGGATTACTTAAAGGATTATTTAGAGGGTTACTTAGCGGATTTTCGGCGAAATACTCCACCAGATAGTCGATAAACGCGCGAAGTTTTGGTGTCACGTGTTTACTCACCGGCCACAGCGCCCAATAACCGTTTTCGGCGGCAGGCTGGTCGGCAAGAATTTGCACTAAATGGTCCTGTTGCAAATAGTCTCGCACCTGATATTCCGGCAGGCAGGAAATCCCCAGCCCTTTGAGCGTCGCGTCAATAATCACCCGATTAGTATTGCAGACCATAGAGGCGGGAAGTTCAGAGGAGTCAATCGAGCCAGTCCACTGCTCAATGCGCCCGGTACTGGGATATTTGTGCAACAGGCAAGCGTGTTGCGCCAAATCTGACGGCTGCTGCGGTATGCCATGTTGCTCCAGATAGCCTGGAGCGGCGACAATCGCCCGTTTATAGCCACCCAAAAAGCGCGATTTTAACCTTGAGTCAACTGGCGTTCCGGTGCGGATCACCGCGTCAAAGCCTTCTTCAATGATATCAACCATATGGTCGGTCATGTCGATATCTAATTGAATTTCCGGGTAACGTTGCATAAATCCATTAATGAGCGGCAGCACAATTACATCGACAAACGGCAAGCTGATTTTTAATTGGCCCTGTGGTGCGCGGTGGCTTTCCATCAGCTCTAGCTCAGCATTTTCAACTTCGGTCAGAATACGGCGACAGCGCTCGAGATATTGTGCGCCTTCGGTGGTTAAAGTGATGCTGCGCGTACTGCGATAAAACAGCTGCACGGCTAAACGTGCTTCCAGACGGGCAATGCTTTTGCCGACTGCCGAAGAGGAAACGCCCAGCTGTTTCGCTGTTTCTGAAAAGCTGCGCGTCTCGGCAACTTGCACAAATATCTCGATTCCGCTCAGTTTGCTCATCAATATTCTGCTCATTTAAGACATTTATGTCCGATATGTTGAGAATTTTAGCCTATTTTTCTTCTATGTTTTTATCTTTATCCTATACCGCAGGCTGAACAATGTTTTCAGTCGTTCAATAACAGGAAAAAAACATGTCGCAGTCTTTACCGGCCGAAAGCCATATAAATCCGGCTAAACTTGGCGTTCCGGGCTATTCCCCGCTTCGCCTGTTGCAATCTGCCTGGCTGGTTATCGCCGTATTTATGCTCTCAAATGCGCCAACGCCGCTTTATATCCATTGGAAACAGCAGTTTGGTTTTTCATCCGGTACATTAACGCTCATATTTGCCTGCTATATTTTGGCGTTGGTAGTGACTTTGCTGCTGGCGGGGCAACTTGCTGATCGGCTGGGTCGAAAAAAAGTAATCCTGCCCGGCTTGGTAGCTGCCGTGCTGGCCTGTTTGTGTTTTATCAGCGCTCAATCGGTTTATGCACTGTTTGCGGCACGCTTTCTGACCGGTATTGCGGTCGGAATCACAGTGACTGCCAGTATGGCCGCGGTGGTAGATGCGGGAGGTGAAAGCCGTAAACGGCAGGCCGCGCTGGTGGCTTCAATTGCCATGGTTGGTGGTGCAGGATTGGGGCCGGTTATGAGCGGCGCGATTGTGCGTTTTTTACCTCATCCCGTATTTACCGTGTTTGCGGTTGAGCTTTTGGTGCAACTCAGCGCGATACTGATTGCCTTGCGCCTGCCGTCGACTCAGAAAATCACCGCAGCCGTTCCGCGTCCTCTGCGCCTGCCAGCCATTGCCAAAAATAATATTTTTCATCTGCTAATGGGAATTATGTTTTTCGCTCCGGGCCTGACTGCAACCTCGCTTATGCTCTCGCTAGGCCCGGTTTTACTAAGTCATTTTTCGGATGCGGGTAGTCCAGTGATTGCCGGGATCATGGCCTGTATGATGTTTGCGGTAGGAGTCGGAACGCAGATTTTATGTCGCAAACAGCCTTTGGGAAGGGTGTTTTACATTAGCGGCGTGGCACTGATTGTGGCGATGCTGAGTATTGTGATGACGCTGCACGGCGGCGGCGTGAAAACTATTTTCATAGCGGCGTTGGCTTCGGGTGCCGCGCAGGGGTTAGGGCAGTTGGGCGGCCTGACGCTGCTCTCACTGAATGTCCCTGCCGATCGCCGCGCTGAAGGTAACGCGCTGCTTAATATCGGGGCATACATTCCGGCAGGGCTGCTCCCTGTCGCGACCGGTTATCTGATTGATATATCTGGCATGACGCTGAGCTTTACCTTGCTGGCAACAACGCTTATCGCAGTCTCTGTGGTGGCGCTGGTGATGTTAACCATTCAGCGTCGAGTGAGTATTTAAGCACGCATTATCAGGCCTCGGGCGGTACAGAAACCGTCCTTGGCGCAGAAGAAACTCCAGGGCGCGAGGCGTCACGTACGAATGGCAGGTGATCACAAGCATGCTGGCGTGCATAGCGAATAAACGCCTCCGTGACCGCCTGACGCTGCTCGCCGTCGCGAACGGCAGCATAAAGGCGGCTCCACAGACCATCGCCCAAGGTTTTGGTGACCACTAATCCCTGCTTCTCAAAACTCTCGACCACCCAGTGAGGCAGTGCGGCGATACCCATGTTCGCAGACACCATTTGAATCAGCAGCAGTGTGTTATCGACATTTTTCAGCACCGGGCTAACGCCAGCTGGTTGCAGGAAGTGGCGCCAGATATCCAGACGCTGACGCTGAACCGGATAAATCATCAGAGTTTCGCTGCTCAAGTCTTCCGGCGTAATCATCTCTTTGTTGGCCAGCGGGTGATCCGGGGCCAGCACCAGTCGAACCTCAAAATCAAACATTGGCGAATAGTGCAAACCGCTGCGTGGCAGGATGTCGGAAGTCAGCACGATGTCCAACTCTCCCTGTTGAAGCGCCGGTTGTGGGTCGAAAGTCACGCCAGATTTAAAGTCCATCAGTACTTGTGGCCAAGTCTTATGGAAGGCATTCAACGCGGGCGTCAGCCACTGAATACAGCTGTGACACTCAATCGCGATGCGCAGCGAAGTCTGATGCGGCTCATGACATGCCTGTAGAGCCTGTTGGATCTGCGGCAGCACCTGTTCCGCCAGTTGCAGCATGATTTCACCCTGCGGCGTAAAACGCAGCGGCTGGCTTTTACGAACGAACAGCCTGAAACCGAGACGCTGCTCTAAATCGCTGAATTGATGCGATAAAGCCGATTGAGTCTGATGTAGCTGTGCCGCTGCGGCCGCCAGAGAGCCTGTGTTACGCAGAGCTTGCAGCGTCCGCAGGTGTTTCAGTTCGATCATGAGAGTCCTTCACTGCCACTGTGAATAATTTGCGCTTGGGGAATATACAGTACCTGTGGATTATGGATGTGTAAACATCCGGATGGCTAAATGAGGATTTAAAGATGACGATATTCGCCGCCATTAGTATTTTGTAACCTCTTTATCTCTGCTCTGTATCCCCCGAACTCACTCGCCTGTGGCGGATCTATCCCCTGCTAATTTTGCCAATTTGCGCCGAAATCTACATTTTTGACTAGGCTGAAAGGAGTAAGCCGTTTAGGCAAATTTCGATTTAGTTTTTGATTTAGCAATTAACTATTCATCTATAAACACTATTCATCTATAAACAATTAAACAAGCGTAAGGAGACAAAGATGAGCCGATTTAAAGATAAAGTCGTTGTGGTGACAGGCGCGGGTTCCGGTATGGGCGCAGCAACAGCGCAGCGTTTCTCGGCCGAAGGAGCCACGGTCGTGCTGGTCGGGCGTACTGAAGTCAAATTGGCCAAGGTGGCTAACACGCTTGAAACGACTAAATACTACATCCATGTTGCCGATATTTCTAACCCGCAAGACGTTGAAAGACTTGCGAAAGTGGTGTTAGACAAGTTTGGCCGCGTTGACGTTTTGGTCAACAATGCTGGCGTCGTCGTGCAGGGTAAAGTTAACGAAGCCAGTATCGAAGACTGGAAGAAGATCCTTGATATCGACGTTAGCGGCGTGTTCTACGCCACACGCTTCTTTATTGATGCGTTGAAAAAGAGCAAAGGTAACATCGTTAATGTCTCCTCCGTGTCTGGCCTTGGTGGGGACTGGGGGATGAGCTTCTATAACGCTGCCAAAGGTGCCGTTACTAACTTCACCCGCTCGCTGGCGATGGATCACGGCGCAGATGGCGTTCGCGTGAATGCGGTTTGCCCAAGTTTGACGCTGACCGATATGGCTGGCGACATTAAGGATAATAAAGCGCTGCTGGCAAAATTTGCCGAGCGAATTCCTTTAGGACGTGGAGCAGAACCTGAAGAGATTGCTTCGGTTATTGCCTTCCTGGCCAGTGACGATGCTCGCTTTGTGACCGGTGTGAACCTGCCGGTTGATGGTGGTCTGAGCGCCTCTAACGGGCAGCCTAATCAGTCATAATTTGCCAGTTTGGTTATTTATGGGCAGATGTTATTTGTGATCTGCTCAAATATTTATGATCAGATCTAAATAAAAAAAGACCCTGCGGTAATTGCCACAGGGTCTTTCTATTTTTGGTTCCCCCTGTTTCTTTCTATAGCTCAGGCTCTCTATATTCAAAAAAACAGTTCAGAATCAGAATGTTTACTTCACGCCGTATTTGGCAAACCACGCCAGCATACGTTGCCAGCCATCTGCGGCTGCATCTGCATCATAACTTGGGCGATAGTCAGCGTTAAACGCATGGCCGGCTTCAGGATAAACCACGATTTCAGCATTGGCATTGGCGGCACGAATCGCCTGACGCATGCTTTCTACCGAATCCAGCGGAATACCCGTGTCCTTTGCGCCGTATAATCCCAACACTGGGGCAGTTAAATCTGCCGCTTCATCGACCGGATGAGTCGGCGTGCTCAGGGTTTTATTACCTACGAGTTTACCGTACCAGGCAACGCCCGCCTTGAGCTGTGGGCTATGAGCAGCATAAAGCCAGGTAATACGTCCGCCCCAGCAGAAGCCGGTAATGGCCAATTTGGACGCATCGCCCCCATGTTGTGACGCCCAGTGTGCGGTATGGTCCAAGTCTGCAAGCACCTGCGTGTCTGGCACTTTACTTACCAGTTTATCAAGCAATTCGCTGACTTCGGTATAGTCAGAAGGATCACCCTGACGGAAATAGAGCTCAGGCGCGATCGCCAGATAGCCCTCTTTTGCCAGTCGGCGGCACAGGTCACGGATGTGCTCATGCACACCAAAAATCTCCTGCACAACTAACACAATCGGCAGTTTGCCTGTGTATTCGGCCGGTCTTGCCAGGTAAGCAGGCAGATTTTCTCCCTGCGAAGGAATAGTGGTCTCGCCCGCGTGCAGGCCTTCAGTATCGGTGTGGATGGTGGTAGCGGATACAGGCATAACGGCAGGGGAGAAACTGTCAGGTGCTTGTTTTAGTTTTATTAAGTCATCAGTTTTCATTGCAGTCTCCATACAAGGGTAAGTACTTTTCTTTTAGATCAGTGAATCGAATTTTCGAAATAAAACTTCGGTTTTAAACTATAAGCCATAACGTCATCGCATCAATAACCATAGCCTGTCCACCGAGTGGACCTTATGTAAAAAATGCTCAGAAGCACAAAGTTTGACCGAATGGTCTTGAAAAAGTAGGGATTAAGGCTGATTAATGGGCAAAATCTCCTCAATATTTGTGATTTTAATCACATTTTTAATGTAATAGATGGTAAATGTAGTGTCGCTTAGCGAGTGGCATCACAAAATTAAGCTGCAATGATCGATAGAGTAAGGGGATATCATGCTCTTGAAAATGACCGAATTAAAAAGGAGTTAATTTATGTCTCAGTCTGACGTTTTCCATCTTGGTCTGACAAAAAGCCACCTGCAAGGGGCGACTCTGGCCATTGTTCCTGGCGATCCTGAGCGTGTTGAAAAAATCGCAAGATTGATGGATAACCCGGTGCATCTGGCTTCACATCGTGAGTTTACCTCCTGGCGTGCTGAACTTGACGGGAAATCGGTCATTGTCTGTTCTACCGGCATTGGCGGCCCTTCTACCTCTATTGCGGTGGAGGAACTTGCCCAGTTAGGCATCCGCACCTTCTTGCGTATTGGAACCACCGGCGCCATTCAGCCACACATTAATGTTGGCGACGTGCTGGTGACGACTGCTGCGGTGCGTCTGGACGGGGCCAGCCTGCATTTCGCGCCGATGGAGTTTCCGGCTGTGGCTGATTTCGCCTGCACTACTGCGCTGGTAGAGGCTTCAAAGGCTGTCGGAGCGAACCTGCATATCGGCGTTACGGCTTCTTCAGATACCTTTTATCCCGGCCAGGAGCGCTACGATACTTACTCAGGCCGCGTGGTTCGTCGTTTTAAAGAATCAATGCAAGACTGGCAGGAAATGGGCGTGATGAATTATGAAATGGAGTCGGCAACTTTGCTGACCATGTGTGCCAGCCAAGGCCTGCGTGCAGGAATGGTCGCTGGGGTTATTGTTAATCGCACCCAGCAGGAAATCCCTAATCCTGAAACCATGAAAAAGACTGAAAGTCATGCAGTTAACATTGTGGTCGAAGCCGCACGTCGCCTGATTTAATGCTGAGTAATATCTGATTTTTTCATGATAAAAGTCTGATGTTTCCTGAATTGGGTCGCGAAAAGAGCGGCCCTTTTTTATCTCTGCCCGGCTATCTGGTATTCTCGTCGCACTTACTCGTGCATCAAATAGAGGCCCTATGTCGGCAAATATTTCAATTCATCCTTCACTTGTTCCCCTCGAGGGCGGCGTTAACTTTCGTGACCTCGGAGGTAACGCAGTGGCCGATGGGCGTCGAATTAAACAGGGTTTGCTTTATCGAGCCGGTTCTTTAGATAACCTGACAGAACAGGACACTCATTTTTTAAATAGCATTCCGGTTAAGCATGTTCTGGATTATCGCGATGAGGAAGAAGTTGAAGCTCAACCCGATATCCTGTGGGCAAATTGCGAGTATCACCATGTCCCTGCCAATCCACCGGGTGATGATGTCAGCGCGACTCTTGCAGAACTGACTGTTGAAACGCTGACTGAGTTTGATCCTCAAGAATTTATGCTGGAACTCTATCGTCGTTTGCCGTTTAACAACGATGCCTACAAAAAACTGGTAACGCTGCTGTGTCAGGCTGACAGTGGCGCAATAGTGCAGCACTGCGCCGTGGGTAAAGACCGGACAGGCGTTGGTTCGGCGCTAGTTTTGCTAGCGTTAGGCGCCGACCTGCCGACGGTCAAAGAAGATTATCTGTTAACTGACAGAACATTAGCGCCTTTTCGCGAGGAGTTGCTAGACGTGGTGTCGACTAACATGCCACCTTCAGCGGTGAAAAAGTTTGAATATGTCCTTTCTGCACGTGAAATTTTTATTGATACCGCGCTGAATGCCATCATCAGCCAGTACGGCAATACGGATAACTGGCTGGAAAAAGAATACGGTTTGACCGCAGAAATGCGTGAAGAACTGCGCGGCCGTTATCTGGAATAAGCTCCCTGTTAAGCTTTGGTTGAGATAATTTGAACTTTAATAGCAGAACAAACAGCAAACTTTAAATCAGCAAACAGAGGCGGCAATTTTTGAGCATCAACGAAGTTATTCATTACGTTACAGATTTTGTTCGCCAACACCAGGCCTGGGCCGCACCGATTGCTTTTTTCCTGGCCTTTGGCGAGTCGCTGGCTTTTCTGTCTTTATTGCTACCTGCCACGGTTATCCTGCTCGGCGTTGGGGCATTGATTGGTGAAATTGGTATCCCATTCTGGCCGATTTTTGCCGGTGCAGCTGCCGGAGCCTTCTTTGGCGACTGGTTGTCTTACTGGATTGGCTCACACTATCGCGAAAGCGTACCGCACATTTGGCCGTTTAAAAATCATCCGCAAATGCTGGAACGTGGACACGCCTTTTTTGAACGCTGGGGCATGCCCGGAGCCTTTATCGGTCGATTTTTCGGCCCTCTGCGTGCCGTGGTTCCTCTGGTTGCGGGCATTTGTGAGATGCCGCAGCGTTATTTTCAACTGGCGAACTTTACCTCCGCATTAGTCTGGGGCTTTGGCATTCTCGCACCGGGAGCATTTGGCATTAAGTGGTTGAGTCAGTGGTTTTGATTAAAGCATAGCGTGGCAGTAAAAAGCTGTTCGGACCTGTTTTCTGGAAGACGTCTCGCAAAGTATGAGCAGGCGATTTAAAAGCATCTGGACATCCATACAGTATGCATTTACTTTGACCTTCAAGAGACTCATACAGGGGAAATCCGTGGATATCAGCATCATTTACGCGGTGGGTGCAGGTCTGATCGGCCTTTTACTGGGTTGGCTTATTGCCAGCATGCGCCAGCAACAAATGCAGGCCGAAAGCCAAACTCGCTACAAATTGCTGGAACAGGTGCGTGCGCAGCTTGCGCAAGAGAAAGAAACATTGCAGCGCGACCTGATGCAGGCCCGACAGCAGCAGCGCGAAAGTGAGCTAGAGCTGCGCGCACTTCACAGCGCTCAGGCGGCCAGTGCAGAGAAGCTGCAATTGTTGGCACACTGGCAAAACGAGTGCGAGCAGTTGAATCAGGAGCTGCGTGCTCAGCGTGAAGTAAATAGCGCACAGGAAGCCGAGCTGCGTGAGGTTGCCACCCGACTTGATGAAACAAGAATGGCCGCCGAAGAGAAACAGCGGCTATTAATTAACAGCGAGCAGCGTCTTAATAGCCAGTTTGAAAATCTCGCGAACCGTATTTTCGAACAAACCGGTCGTCGTGCCGATGAACAAAACAAGCAAAGTCTTGATAAGCTGCTGCTGCCACTGCGCGAGCAACTCGACGGCTTTCGTCGCCAGGTGCAAGACAGCTTTGGCCAGGAAGCGCGTGAGCGCCATACCTTGACCCATGAAATCCGTAGTCTGCAACAGCTGAATGCCCAGATGGCTCACGAAGCGCTAAATCTCACCAAGGCATTAAAAGGCGATAATAAAACGCAGGGAAATTGGGGTGAGGTGGTGCTAAGCCGCGTGCTTGAAGCCTCCGGCCTGCGCGAAGGCTATGAGTATCAAACTCAGGTCAGCGTACAAACAGAAAATAACAGCCGCATGCAGCCAGACGTCGTCGTGCGTCTGCCACAAAATAAAGATGTTGTGGTTGATGCCAAAATGTCGCTGGTGGCCTACGAGCGTTACTTTAACAGTGAAGACGATCTCGAGCGCGAGGCCGCTCTAAACGAGCACATTACTTCCGTGCGTGGTCATATTCGGCTGCTGGGTCGCAAAGATTATCAACAGTTACCGGGTTTGCGTAGCCTCGATTATGTGTTGATGTTTATACCCGTCGAGCCGGCATTTCTGGTTGCTATCGACCGCGAACCTGAACTTATTAGCGAAGCACTGAATCATAATATTATGCTGGTCAGCCCAACCACCTTGCTGGTGGCGCTGCGTACTATCAGCAATTTATGGCGCTACGAACACCAGAGCCAGAACGCTAAGCGCATTGCTGACCGGGCCGCTCGCCTGTATGACAAACTCCGATTATTTGTCGATGACATGCAATCGATGGGGCAAAGTCTTGATAAAGCGCAGACAAGTTATCGCCTTGCAATGAACAAACTTGCTCAAGGCCGTGGTAATCTTATCGGCCAGGTCGAGGGCTTCAGAGCGTTAGGTGTTGAGGTTAAACGGCCAATCAGTCCAGCGCTTGCCGAGCAGGCGAGTGCAGAAGATGACCCGGAGTATCAGGCATCTCTGGATGATGCTGAAGATGAAAGCAACTCTCATGAGAAGGCACATCTTTCGACGGAAACGGCTCCTGCCGACGACGAAGCCAGTCCGTTTTCTGACGCCGAGGCCGCTTCCTCAAAACATTTTTAATTTGTTTTGCTCAGAGAGTGAACAATAATTCCGCACCTTGAACACCGCGTGCGGCAACAATCGCATCGGTGATGGGGCTTTTCCTGGGGTTCTGATACACTTTGCCCCAGGCGATATACTGAATAAGCAGGCAGAAACATGGAAAAGCAGACGCAGGAAAATGTAGATTCACCAGAAACTACACACTTTGGATTTCGTACCGTAGCCAAAAACAACAAAGCAGAGATGGTAGCTGAAGTCTTTCACTCTGTGGCCGCGAAATATGACCTGATGAATGACCTGATGTCATTCGGTATTCATCGTATCTGGAAGCGTTATGCCATTGACTGTAGCGGCGTGCGCCGTGGGCAACGCGTTTTAGACCTTGCAGGCGGCACCGGCGATTTAACCGCCAAGTTTTCTCGTCTGGTGGGCGAACAGGGCGAAGTTGTTCTGGCCGATATCAATGACTCAATGCTGAAGATGGGCCGCGAAAAGCTGCGCAACAACGGTATTGTGGGTAACGTCAGCTACGTGCAGGCCAACGCCGAAGCTCTGCCTTTCCCAGATAACTATTTTGACTGCATCACCATCTCGTTCGGCCTGCGTAACGTGACCGAAAAAGAGAAAGCGCTGCGTTCAATGTTCCGCGTATTAAAGCCAGGCGGTCGTCTGCTGGTGTTGGAGTTTTCCAAACCACTGATTGCTCCGCTGAGCAAAGCCTATGACACCTATTCATTCCATATTCTGCCTAGAATCGGCGAACTGGTGGCTCAGGATGCAGAAAGCTATCGCTATCTGGCAGAATCTATTCGTATGCATCCGGATCAAGAAACCCTAAAAGGGATGATGTCTGATGCAGGTTTTGAGAACGTGACCTATAACAACCTCACTGGCGGTATTGTTGCGCTGCACCGAGGTTTCAAGTTCTGATATGGAAATGCCGATGTTGTTGACTCCGTTATTGACTGCTGCCATTGAGACCGCCCTTAATCAATTGTTGTTTAAGGATCGCAGTATGAAAGCCGCAAGGCTTCGTCTGGCTGGCAAAGTGTTGCGTATCGAGTTGCAGGAACTGAGTTCACCGCTGACGCTAATCTTCAGTGAGCAAAAAATTGATGTAGTAGGGCAGTGGGACGGCAGTGCAGACTGCACCGTAATCACCCGCCTTTCTACACTGCGAAAACTGCGTGACCGCCAACAGCTTGCCCCGCTTATCCGCAGCGGCGAGTTAAATGTCGAAGGAGATATTCAGGTTGTGCAGCAGTTCTCTGCACTGATTGATATGTCCGAATGGGAGCCTGCGGAACTGCTGGCCCCTTACATTGGTGATATCGCCGCGCAAGGTATTAGCCAGGCCGTCACTGGCGGTTTTCGTTTCCTGACAGCTGGCGTGAAAAAACATCAGGGCCAGCTTGCTCAGGCCCTGACCGAAGAGTGGAAACTTGCCCCAGGCGCGCTTGAAGCTGCCTGGTTTAGCGATGAAGTTTCTGCTATCGAACGTCAGGCTAACGCGCTGGAAGCGCGCTTGAATAAACTACTGGGAGGGAATTAATGACTCCAGGTGAATTGCGCCGCCTGTATCTGATCATTCGGGTATTTCTCACTTATGGCCTCGATGAACTGATCCCGAATATTAAACTGACGCTGCCCTTAAGACTCGGGCGCTATCTGTTCTTCTGGATCCCATTTCGCCATAAAGACCAACAGTTAGGGACGCGTCTGCGTCTGGCACTAGAAGAACTGGGGCCGGTCTGGATCAAATTTGGCCAGATGTTATCAACCCGCCGCGACCTCTTTCCTCCTCATGTTGCCGATCAGCTTGCCTTGCTACAAGACCACGTTGCGCCATTTGATGGAGCGTTGGCTAGAAAACATATCGAGCTGGCTCTTGGTGGTCCGATTGAAACCTGGTTTGATGATTTCGATCAGAACGCGCTGGCTTCTGCTTCAATTGCACAGGTGCACACCGCTGTCCTGAAAGAGAATGGCAAAAAGGTTGTTCTCAAGGTTATCCGCCCCGATATCATGCCGATCATCAAGGCCGATACTCGCCTGATGGCGCGTTTAGCGGGCTGGGTTTCCAAATTACTGCCCGATGGTCGCCGTTTGCGTCCGCGTGAAGTGGTTAGAGAATACGAAAAAACGCTGCTTGATGAACTGAATCTGTTGCGTGAAGCGGCTAACTCAATCCAACTGCGTAGAAACTTCGAAAACGATCCTGTGCTGTATGTGCCTGAAGTTTATTCGGACTACTGCCGCGAGCGTTTGCTGGTTATGGAGCGCATCTACGGTATCCCGATTTCAGACGTGGCAACGCTGGAAAAACGCGGCACCAATATGAAAGTGCTGGCCGAACGCGGCGTTCAGGTGTTTTTCACCCAGGTATTCCGCGACAGCTTTTTCCATGCAGATATGCACCCAGGCAATATTTTTGTTAGCTATGAATCACCTGAAGATCCTTGCTACATAGCTATAGATTGCGGCATAGTTGGATCGCTAAACAAAGCGGATAAACGTTATCTGGCCGAGAACTTTATTGCATTCTTCAACCGTGATTATCGCAAGGTTGCAGAGCTTCACGTTGACTCTGGCTGGGTTCCGCGTGACACCAACGTTGAAGAGTTTGAGTTTGCTATCCGTACCGTATGCGAACCGATTTTCGAAAAGCCGCTGGCAGAAATTTCCTTCGGTAACGTGTTATTAAACCTGTTTAACACTGCCAGACGTTTCAATATGCAGGTTCAACCTCAGCTAGTCTTGCTGCAGAAAACTCTGCTTTATGTTGAAGGCCTTGGCAGGCAGCTTTATCCACAGCTTGATCTCTGGACCACGGCTAAACCGTTCCTGGAAAGCTGGATTAAAGACCAAATTGGTTTACCGGCGATGGTGCGCGCATTTAAAGACAGAGCGCCATTCTGGATTGAGAAACTTCCAGAGCTTCCTGAACTCGTTTATGACAGCCTAAAACAGCAGCAGCTTATGCAGCACAATATCGAAAAACTCACGCAGCGGCTCGAAAGCCAATCCGTTCGTGAAGTCCAATCCCAGTACCTTCTGGCGATTGGCGCAGTGCTGTTGATTAGTGGTGCTGTATTAATGCTGGGCAAAGTTGAAGTTTATCCCGCCTGGCTTATTGCTGCCGGGGTAGTCTCCTGGATTTTCGGATGGAAACGAACCAGTAAGACCGAGTAAACCACAAAACCTATAATTGAAGTTATGCGTCGTCTTAGCGGCAACTATTAATTCTTATTAAATTGAGGTAAATACCATGGGTGCATTTAGTCTTACGCACTGGCTGGTCATAGCGGTAATCGTGGTGCTGCTCTTTGGTACCAAGAAACTGCGTGGTCTCGGTAGCGATGTTGGCGCATCTATCAAGGGCTTTAAAAAAGCCATGAACGATGATGATGCGACCAAGGCACGCAAAGAAGAAACAACCGGGTCTGATGCAGATTTTTCGGCCAAGTCTTTAGAGGGCACCAAGCCGGAAGTGAAAGCAGAAGAAACTAAGAGTCAAAACAAAGAGCAGGTATAAGCCGTGTTTGACATTGGGTTTAGTGAACTATTACTGGTGTTCGTTATTGGTTTGGTTGTCCTCGGACCAGAACGTCTGCCCGTTGCGGTAAGAACTGTTGCGGGCTGGATCCGTACATTACGATCGATGGCTGCATCGGTGCAAAATGAGCTGAATCAAGAGTTCAAACTGCAAGAATTGCAAGATAGCCTGAAGAAAGCCGAAGAAGCCGGATTGAAGAATTTATCGCCTGAAATTAAATCGTCTATTGATGATTTGAAAGAGGCGGCATCTTCCATGAAGCGTTCTATTCATGAAAATCTGAGCCCTAGCGATCAAGCAATAGCCGATGCTACCGAGGGAAATACCATTCATAATCCTGTGCTCAGGGATGCAGAGGCGCATCATGATGAAGGTATTTCACCCGCGTCAGCAGAACACGTTGCTGCTTCACCGGCGGTCAAGCCAGCGGTAGAACATTCGGTTCAACCGGTTGCAATCCCGGCGGCAGAGCATATGGCTCAGCCAGTGGCAGAATCCATCGCTCAACCTGTGGGACAGACTAATTTTGCGTCTGCTCCAGCGGGCAGACCGGCGGAAGTTTCTTCAATTGTCGAAAATCCACAGGTAGCTAAACCTGCTTCTTCTTCACAAACAACGGGTGAACGCTAAACATGGCAGTTGACGATACACAACCGCTTATCAGCCATCTGATAGAACTGCGTAAGCGCCTGTTGAATTCTATTATTTGCGTGATTGTGGTGTTTTTAGCACTGGTTTACTTCGCCAATGATATTTACCAACTGATTTCTGCTCCGCTGATTAGAGTGATGCCTCATGGCTCAAGCATGATTGCAACGGATGTCGCTTCGCCGTTCTTCACGCCTATCAAACTCACGATTATCGTGTCGGTATTTGTCTCCGCACCTTTCATCCTGTATCAGGTTTGGGGTTTTGTCGCGCCAGCGCTGTACAAGCATGAACGCCGATTGATGATGCCGTTACTGTTCTCTAGCTCGGCACTGTTTTATCTGGGCATGGCTTTCGCCTACTTCCTGGTGTTCCCACTGGCTTTCGCCTTCTTCGCGAAAACGGCACCGGCAGGCGTAGAGATTGCGACAGACATCAACAAATATCTCGATTTCGTCATGACGCTGTTTATGGCCTTTGGGGTATCTTTTGAAGTGCCGATAGCGATTATTCTGCTGTGCTGGACCGGCGTAACCACTCCTGAAGATCTACGCAAGAAACGACCTTATGTCCTGGTCGGCGCTTTCGTGGTGGCGATGTTGTTGACTCCACCTGACGTATTCTCGCAAACGCTGTTAGCTATCCCGATGTACATTCTTTTTGAAATTGGCGTGTTCTGTTCCCGTTACTATGTTGGGAAAGGGCGTCGAAAAGAAGAGACTGAGGATAGTGAATCCGACGAGTCGTAAGTGACAAGATTTAAATTTTAAAACCGCCCTGTTGGGCGGTTTCTGTTTTGAGAGAAAGCTATGTTTGAAATTGGCCTGAATTTAACCAGTAATCAATTTGATAAAGACCGTGCAGCAGTAGTTGAACGAGCCAGGCTGGCAGGGTTAACCGGCATGTTGATTACTGGCACTTCTCTGCAAGAGAGCCAACATGCCCAGGCGCTTGCGGGCGAATATCCCGATTTCTGCTGGTCAACTGCGGGCGTGCATCCTCATCGGGCCAGTGATTGGAATTCTGAGGTCGAGCAGGCAATACGCACATTGGCCGCTGCCTCAAATGTTGTTGCCATTGGTGAATGTGGCCTGGATTTTAACCGCAACTTCTCCACGCCAGCCGATCAGGAAGTCGCTTTTACCGCCCAGCTCAGACTGGCTACCGAATTGGATTTACCCGTATTTCTACACTGTCGCGATGCCTATCCTCGTTTTGCCGAACTTCTTGAACCGTGGCTCCCTCGTTTATCTGGCGCGGTGGTGCACTGTTTTACCGGGAGTCAGCAAGAATTAGAGCACTACTTATCACTGGGGCTTTCGATTGGCATTACTGGCTGGGTATGCGACGAGCGCCGCGGGTTAGAATTGCGTGAAATGCTTCCGTTGATTCCGGTTGAGAAACTGTTACTCGAAACAGATGCGCCATATTTGCTGCCAAGAGATATGGAAAATAAACCGAAAAATCGTCGCAATGAGCCGAGCTTCTTGCCGCATATTGTTAAGCAGGTTGCGCTGTGGCGTGGCAAAGATGAAGATGCGAACTGGCTGGCAAAAACAACCGACGAAAACGCTCGCCGGTTATTCAGGCTATAAAGGAAGGTAAATCAGACTTTCTGAAATTCAGTGTTACAGACGCTTTGTTTTACCTGTTTGTTCAGCAGATTAAGTAGTAAGTGGGAGCGACGCTCGCCGTCAGGTTCAGTATAGATTGCCTGGAGTCCTTCAAAGACGCCTTCCGTAATCAGCACCTGATCACCTTCATGTGGCGTTTCAGGGTCGCGAACGTCCACAGGCGGTTGTTCGATGATCTGCTCAATTACCTCTGCGTTTACCTTGGCGAGCTGGTGTCCAAAACGGACGAAATGGCTAACACCTCGGGTTGCGCTGATGGTGGTGGTATGAATTTTTTCAGGATCAAATGCGATAAACATGTAATTTGGAAACAGAGGCTCATCTGCCATGGTCCGGCGGCCACGCACCATTTTTTCCAACTTGATCATCGGTACCAAACATTGGACTTCTTGACGTTCAAGGTGTTCCTGGGCACGAATATGTTGGCCTCGTTTGCAATACAGTAAGTACCAGTTTTCCATTTTTCGTTTTTCCTCGTAACTAACACGCTGAGAATAACAAAAGCTTTAAGGGATAAATAGCCGTGTATTCGGCTCCTTAAAGGTAAGTAATGCTAACATTGAGATTAATCAAATCTTTGGAGAAAAATAATGGAGTTGTTCTTACTGAGTAACGGTAAGCTTTCGAGCGACAGCCAACTCTTAGGTTATGCCCATGAGCAGATTAAGGCGACCTTGAAGGCAAAAAATATCACATCGGCAGTTTTTATCCCCTATGCAATCATTCGCGGCGACTATGACTCCAGGGCCCTCGATCTGGAGCAGGCTTTAGATATCAAGGTTAGCAGCATACATCACGCGGACGTTCCTGCCGAAGCGATTGAACAGGCGCAATGCATTCTGGTTAGTGGCGGAAATACCTGGTTGCTGAATCAAATGCTGCATGAAAAGGGACTGATTATTCCGATTCAGCGTGCTGTGCGTGAGCGCGAAGTGCCTTATATCGGCTGGAGTGCGGGCTGTAACGTGGCAACGCCAAGTATTCGTACCACTAATGATATGCCGGTGCGTAACTCTGTGGTGCTGCCAGCTCTGGGGCTGTTCCCGGTGCAAATTAATCCGCACTATATTGATGCTCATATCAGCGGCCATATGGGCGAAACTCGTGACGAACGTATTGCCGAATTCTGCGCGATTAACCCGAGCGAGTCGGTCGTTGCATTGCGCGAAGGTAGCTTGCTGCATGTTTCCGGCAATCAATTGAATTATTACAGTGCGAGAAACGAAGGTTTTAAAGTTTTCCGCCACGAGCAGGAGACGCAGGAATATCAGGACACGCGAGCACTTTCGGGTCTTGTTCCATTTACCTGCTGCTAATAAAGTCGCCAGCCTCACTGGCATCAGTAATTCTGCCGGTCGCTGATTTTTGGTTCATTAAAATTGAAAAAAGCAGCCACGGCGCCCGACAGGCTTTATACTGGCCCCTAAATTCGGTAACAAAACTTATAATGACGTGCCTCGTATGAAATATCGTGACCTGCGTGACTTCCTGTCTTTGCTTGAAAAGCGGGGTGATCTCAAACGCATCACCCAGACTGTTGATCCTTATCTTGAAATGACCGAAATTGCCGATCGTACCTTGCGTGCGGGTGGCCCGGCGTTGCTTTTTGAAAACCCAAAAGGCTACAACATGCCCGTTTTGTGTAACCTGTTCGGCACTCCCGAGCGTGTTGCAATGGGAATGGGTCAGGAAGACGTGAGTGCACTGCGCGATGTGGGCGAGCTGCTGGCATTTCTGAAAGAGCCTGAGCCGCCGCGCGGGTTCCGCGATTTCTACGACAAAATGCCTAAGTTTAAGCAAGTGCTTAACATGCCGACCAAGTGCCTGAGCTCGGCTCCGTGCCAGGAACAGGTGTGGCAGGGAGATGACGTCGATCTGGGCCGTATTCCGGTAATGCATTGCTGGCCTGAAGATGCCGCTCCGCTAATCACCTGGGGTTTGACTGTGACTCGTGGTCCACACAAACCGCGCCAGAATCTGGGGATTTATCGCCAGCAGGTGTTAGGCAAAAATAAGCTCATCATGCGTTGGTTGTCTCATCGCGGCGGTGCGCTGGACTTCCAGGAATGGTGTCAGCAGAATCCTGGAAAACGTTTCCCGGTTTCCGTCGCTCTCGGTGCCGATCCCGCGACTATCCTTGGTGCAGTGACGCCGGTTCCTGACACGCTGTCAGAATATGCATTTGCCGGTTTGTTACGCGGCAATAAAACCGAAGTAGTCAAATGTATCTCCAATGACCTCGAAGTCCCGGCCAGCGCAGAAATTGTGCTTGAAGGTTATATTGAACCGGGTGAGATGGCACCGGAAGGTCCTTACGGCGACCACACGGGCTACTATAATGAAATTGATAGCTTCCCGGTCTTTACCGTTACGCATATTACCCAGCGTAAAGATGCTATCTATCATTCTACGTTTACCGGTCGTCCACCGGATGAGCCTGCGGTACTTGGGCTGGCGCTAAACGAAGTATTTGTGCCTATCCTTAAAAAGCAGTTTCCGGAAATCGTCGATTTTTATCTGCCACCTGAAGGTTGCTCATACCGTTTGGCCGTAGTGACCATGAAGAAGCAGTATGCCGGGCACGCCAAGCGCGTCATGATGGGCGTCTGGTCATTCCTGCGGCAGTTTATGTACACCAAATTTGTTATTGTGTGCGACGATGATATCAACGCGCGCGACTGGAAAGACGTGATTTGGGCGATTACTACCCGTATGGATCCGGCGCGAGATACCGTATTGGTTGAAAACACGCCTATCGACTATCTGGACTTTGCCTCACCGGTTTCTGGGCTGGGTTCCAAAATGGGAATGGACGCGACCAACAAATGGCCGGGCGAAACGCAGCGCGAATGGGGACGTCCTATTGTGATGGATCCGAAAGTTCGTGACCGCGTTGACGCTATCTGGGATGAGCTGGATGTCTTCAGCAATAAAAAGCCTGGCAACCGTAAATAAGCCAACTTGATAAATAACTATCTACACTTGGTAAATAACTGTCGAAATTTGATAAATAACTACTGAAACTAGACAAATAACTATCGACGGGTAAACGAGGCCAAGGTTTAATGCCAGCCGCGTTTGCCGTCTGTGTAGCTTGATGACCCTCAGAGGGAACGCATGACAATAATGAGCTGTAAAGTGTCCTCAGTTGAGGCCATAACCGACACCGTATATCGGGTTCGCCTGCAACCTGAAGCCTCCTTTTCATTTCGTGCCGGTCAATATCTGATGGTTGTGATGGACGAGCGTGACAAGCGTCCGTTCTCTATTGCCTCTGTGCCGTCAGAAAAAAACTATCTCGAGTTGCATATCGGTGCCTCCGAGATGAACCTGTATGCCATGGCCGTGATGGATCGCATCCTGAAAGAGCAGACTATTAATGTCGATTTGCCGCACGGGGATGCTTGGCTGCGTGAAGACAGCGATCGTCCTCTGGTTCTTATCGCGGGCGGTACTGGTTTCTCCTACGTTCGTTCAATTCTGGTTACCGAGTTGGCAGAGCATCCAGATCGCGATATTTCAATCTATTGGGGCGGCCGCGAGCTGAAGCACCTTTACGATTTGGGCGAGCTGGAAGCATTGAGCGTGGTACACCCGAATTTGAAAGTGATCCCGGTGGTCGAGCAGTTTGAAGATGACTGGCAGGGCAGAAGCGGCAATGTGCTGAGTGCAGTTTTGCAGGATTTTGAATCGCTCAGCGAGCATGATATCTATATCGCCGGTCGTTTTGAAATGGCTAAAGTCGCCCGTGAACGCTTCTGCGCAGAACGTGGTGCGCTGGAAGATCGCATGTTTGGCGATGCTTTTGCCTTTATCTAAAAATGGTCGCATAAGAAAAGCGGGCATAAAACCCGCTTTTCTTGTTTTCACTGTGCTAAATAAATATTTTGTTTTTTTAAATTAAATCCTGCCTGTTCTACATCAAACCCGGCAAACTAAATCCTCTCGAAAACTGTCGCAATCCCCTGACCTAATCCGATACACATTGTCGCTACGCCAAACTGTACGTCTTGACGCTCCATCAGGTTTAGCAAAGTTGTAGAGATGCGTGCGCCAGAACATCCCAGCGGATGCCCCAAGGCTATCGCGCCGCCATTGAGATTAACTTTTTCCTGCATCAGCTCCAGTAATCCGAGATCTTTAATGCACGGCAGCGACTGGGCGGCAAAGGCTTCGTTCAGTTCGAATAAACCAATGTCCTGAACGGAGAGACCTGCGCGTTTCAAGGCCAACTGAGTTGCAGGCACCGGTCCATAGCCCATAATCGATGGGTCACAGCCGACCACGGCCATAGAACGAATTTTTGCCCGTGCCTTCAATCCCAGCGAGGCGGCGCGAGACTGGCTCATAATTAACATCGCCGAGGCTCCGTCTGATAAGGCCGACGAGCTGCCCGCAGTGACGGTTCCGTTAATCGGATCAAACGCCGGACGCAGAGCCGCAAGGGCGGCAACCGTGGTTTCAGGGCGGATTACTTCATCATAGTTAAGGCTAAACAGGCCGCCGTCGGCGTCATGGCCATAGGTCGGCACTATCTCGTTGGCAAAATGTCCTGCTAGCGTGGCGGCATGAGCGCGCTGGTGCGAGCGGGCGGCGAACGAATCCTGCATTTCGCGGCTGATATGGTGCATTTTGGCCAGCATTTCTGCGGTCAGGCCCATCATGCCAGCCGCTTTTGCGACGGTACGACTCAAACCTGGATGGAAATCAACGCCGTGGTTCATCGGCACGTGGCCCATGTGTTCTACACCACCAATCAGGCTGATATCGGCGTCGCCGACCATAATCGTGCGGGCAGCATCGTGCAATGCCTGCATGGAAGAACCGCACAGCCGATTAACCGTGACCGCAGGAACGCTATGTGGGATCTCCGCCAAAAGGGCAGCGTTTCGCGCTACGTTAAAACCTTGCTCTAGCGTTTGTTGCACGCAGCCCCAGTAGATATCGTCGATTTCTCTGGCTTCGAGCGCAGGGTTGCGAGTGAGCACGGCGCGCATCAGGTGAGCAGATAAATCTTCGGCGCGAACGTTACGGAAGGCTCCCCCTTTGGATCGACCCATCGGCGTGCGAACCGCATCAATAATAACGACATTTTCCATGATTTCGGTCCTTATGCCTGTCGGCCAGTGTTTATCTCAGCCATGGGTTCAGCCTGTGGATAATAGCTTTCATTGGTTTCTGCCTTGCGTCGCAGACCAGCAGGAGCCTGGTACATTGGGCCAAAATGTGAATATTGCTCGGTCATTTCGAGATATTTTGCGCTGCCCAGTTTATCCAGATAACGGAACACGCCGCCGTGGAATGGCGGGAAGCCAAGGCCGTAGACCAATGCCATATCCGCCTCGGCCGCGCTGGCAATAATTCCCTCTTCGAGGCAGCGCACCACTTCATTGATCATCGGGATCATCATTCGCGCAATAATCTCATCGGGAATAAAGTCAGTGGGCTGCATATCATTTGCTGCCAGTAGTGTCGCCACCTCGGGATCCTGCTCTTTGCGCGGCTTGCCCTTGCTGTCTTCACTGTAACGATAGAAACCCCGCTGATTTTTTTGACCATAGCGCCCGGCTTCAAACAATATATCGACCACGTCGCGATAATCTTTCGCCATTCGTTCAGGGAAACCTGCGGCCATTACAGCTTGTGCATGGTG
This sequence comes from uncultured Gammaproteobacteria bacterium, assembly GCA_963747655.1. Lineage (GTDB taxonomy): Bacteria > Pseudomonadota > Gammaproteobacteria > Enterobacterales > Enterobacteriaceae > Rouxiella. The sequence goes on from CAVVFS010000005.1 coordinate 590,832, forward strand.
GGCAGTATCGATACCGACCACATCAAGTAAATAGGCAGGACCCATCGGCCAGCCGAAATGTTTCTCCATCACTTTATCAATTTGCGTGAAGTCAGCGCCATCGCGCATCAGCAGGCTAAATCCTGCAAAGTATGGAAATAGCACGCGGTTAACGAAGAATCCCGGGCAGTCATTGACGACTATAGGCGTTTTGCCCATTGCCGAAGCGTAAGCCACCACGCGTGACAGCGTTTGTTCTGACGTTTTACTACCACGAATAATCTCAACCAGCGGCATTCGATGCACCGGGTTGAAGAAATGCATGCCGCAGAAGTTTTCCGGGCGTTTTAACGCAGCGGCCAGCGTATCGATCGGAATCGTTGAGGTATTGGAGGCGAGGATGGCGTTGCTGTCGAGCAGGGCTTCGGCTTCAGCCAGCACTGCCGCTTTAATTTTTGGATTCTCAACGACTGCTTCAACGACTATCTGCGCGCGTTCCAGGCCGCTATAGCTCAGAGTTGGCTGAATGGTTGACAAGATTTGTGCCATCTTCAGGCCGTCAATTTTGCCGCGTTCCAACTGATTGTTGAGTAATTTGGCGGCTTCGTTCATGCCAAGATGCAGTGACTTGTCATTGATATCTTTCATAATAACCGGCACGCCTTTGAGTGCTGACTGATAGGCAATGCCGCCGCCCATAATCCCTGCGCCCAACACGGCCGCCTGTTCCGGCTTGCCGTTGCTGCCTGCCAGTTTCTTGGCTTTGCTTTTAATAAACTGATCGTTAAGGAAAATTCCTACCAGAGCATGGGCTTCCTGAGACTGCGCGAGCGTCACAAAGCTTGCGGTTTCCAGAATCAACGCTTCATCGCGACCTAATTTTGCCGCGGCTTCAATCGTTTTCACCGCGGTCAATGGAGCAGGGTAATGTTTGCCTGCGGTTTGCAGCACCATGCCTTTTGCTACACTGAAACTCATCGCCGCTTCTATAGGGCTAAGTTTTAACGGCAGCAGTTTGGGCTGGCGAGCGGCTTTCCAGTCCAGCTTGCCTTCAATGGCCAAGTGCAGTGTTTTAAGGGCTGATTCATGTAATTTCTCTGTGCTGACGACCGCATCGACCAGACCAACTTTTAGCGCCTCGCTACCGCTGATATCTTTGCCCGCGGCAATAATTTCCAGCGCGCTGTCTGCCCCTATCAGGCGAGGCAAACGTACTGAACCGCCGAAGCCAGGCATGATCCCCAGCTTGATTTCAGGCAGGCCGATGCGAGTGTCTGGTGTCGCAATACGAAAATCGGTAGCGAGAACGCATTCGCAACCACCGCCCAAGGCATAACCACTGATGGCCGCTACGGTCGGCACGGGTAAATCTTCAAGGCGTTTGAAAATACCGTTGGCAAAGCCCAGCCAGTCGCGCAAATTTTCAGGCGGTGCGGTAAACAGTGAGAGGAACTCGTTGATGTCGGCGCCAACAATAAAGGCCGACTTGGCGGAGCTGAGCAACAAACCCTTTAATTCGCGTTGCTGTTCAAGCACGGTAATCGCTTCGCTCAGGCTTGCTACTGTCTGGGTATCGAGTTTATTGACGGAGCCTGGAGCCGCAAACACTAGCTCGGCAATGCCGTCTTCGAGCCAGTGCAGATGTAATGTTTCGCCTTGGTAGAGCATGTGTCTCTCCTGAATCATCGAGGGCAATCTGGTATGACCAGATGAATGCAGTTTGGTTTTTATGTTAATAAAATGCAAATCAGCTAACTGATTTTTGCTGACAAGATCACAAAGCTGGCGGGGCTACGAGGTGGGGTGTGCTGTGATAAGATGCGGCATCGTTTTGCATAAATCGTATGAATCCAGTAAAGGACAGGCCGATGGAATCTCTCTCTACACTTTATAAAGAACATATCGCCGTTTTACAGGCGCGTGCGCTGGAAATACTGCAACGCAATCAACTTGATGCTCTGCTGATTCACTCCGGTGAGCTGCTGGGCACTTTTCTCGATGACTCCCATTATTCATTTAAGGTTAATCCACAGTTCAAGGCCTGGGTGCCGGTTACCGAGGTGCCAAATTGCTGGCTGTGGATTGATGGCGTTAATAAGCCGAAGCTGTGGTTTTACTCGCCGGTAGATTACTGGCACAGCGTTGAGCTATTGCCAGAATCTTTCTGGACTCATGATGTGCAGGTGTTGCCGCTGGCAAAAGCCGATGACATCAAGAGTCAGCTCCCTGCCGACCTTTCGCGCGTGGCTTATTTAGGTTACTGCCAGAGCAAGGCATTGCAGCTGGGGATTTCGGCCGACCACCTGAATCCGCAAGCCGTACTGGACTATCTTCATTATCATCGCGCCTATAAAACCGGTTATGAAATCGCGTGTATGCGTGAAGCTCAGAAACTGGCCGTCAGCGGGCATCGCGCGGCGCAGGAAGCTTTCTTGTCTGGCATGAGCGAATTCGATATCAGCATGGCGTATCTCACTGCCACCGGTCATCGTGAAAACGAAGTGCCTTACGGCAATATTGTCGCATTGAACGAGCACGCCGCCGTCCTGCATTACACGACTTTGCAGCATCAACCGCCTGCCGAAATGCGCAGCTTCCTGATTGATGCCGGTGCGGAATATAACGGCTACGCGGCCGACCTGACCCGTACCTATTCTGCAAAAAGTGACAATGACTTTGCAGCACTGATTAAAGATCTTAACGCCGAGCAGCAGGCGCTGATAGGTACTATCAAGCCGGGTGTGCGCTATACCGACTATCATGTGCAGATGCATCAGCGGATCGCGCGTATCCTCAAGGCGCATAATATTTTGCTGGATATGAGCGAGGAGGCGATGGTCGAGCAGAATCTGACCGGTCCATTCTTGCCGCATGGTTTAGGGCATCCGCTGGGCTTGCAGGTGCATGATGTTGCTGGATTCCAGCAGGACGAAAATGGCACGCAGCTCGCCGCGCCGTCGCAGTATCCTTACCTGCGCTGCACCCGTATTGTTCAGCCAGGAATGGTGCTGACTATCGAGCCAGGTATTTACTTTATCGAATCACTGCTTTCGTCCTGGCGCACGGGTAAGTTCAGCAAGCATTTTAACTGGGACAAAATCGAGGCATTGAAGCCGTTTGGCGGCATTCGCATCGAAGACAATATTGTTATTCACGACAACCGTATTGAAAATATGACCCGCGACCTGAAACTGGCCTGATGCAGCCTTATCCTGTCCCCGCGCAATCTGTCGAGATTAGCGAAGAGATAAAGAAGAGCCGTTTTATTACCCTGTTGGCACCCACGGCAGGAGTTGAGGCGGCGAAGGCATTTATCCAGCAGGTGAAAAGCCTGCATCCTGCGGCCCGGCATCACTGTTGGGCGTTTGTTGCCGGAGCGCCTAATGATTCGCAGCAGTTGGGCTTTTCTGACGATGGCGAACCTGCGGGTACGGCAGGCAAACCGATTCTCGGGCAGTTGATGGGCAGTGGAATAGGAGAGATAACCGCCGTAGTTGTTCGCTACTATGGCGGAATAAAGCTCGGAACCGGCGGTTTGGTGCGCGCTTATGGTAGCGGCGTACAGCTGGCATTGGCCCAGTTACCGGTTATAGAAAAGGTGCCGCAGGCCGAATTCTTGCTGCAATGTGATTACGCGCAGATCTCAATGATTGAAACGTTAATGCAGCAAGTCGGTGGCAGCATAGTTCAGAGTGAGTACGGCGCAGCGGTGGACCTTCGTCTCACGCTGCCCGCCTTGGGTGTAACAGAAATAGCCGAGCGACTTTATAACCTCAGTCGAGGTTCGTTGGTTCTGCAGCCCGTTTGATTAATTTTTTGCATTTTATTTGCTGAGGAACGCGCCAGCATGCATTTCCGTGCCATAACCCGCATTGTCGGGGTGCTCGTCATCCTATTCTCGGGAACCATGATTGTTCCAGGATTAGTGGCTTTAATTTATAAAGACGGGGCCGGACGCGCGTTCAGTGAAACGTTTTTCGTTGCGCTGGCCATCGGGCTACTACTTTGGGCTCCCAATAGAAAACAACGCAGCGAGCTTAAACCTCGCGAAGGATTCCTTATTGTGGTGCTGTTCTGGACCGTATTGGGCAGTGTCGGGGCATTACCGTTTTTATTCGCCGAACGCCCACATCTGGGTGTGACCGATGCCTTTTTTGAATCGTTCTCTGGCCTGACGACCACCGGGGCAACTACGCTGGTGGGCCTCGATAGCCTGCCACACGCGATTCTGTTTTATCGCCAGATGCTGCAATGGTTCGGCGGTATGGGGATCATTGTGCTGGCGGTGGCAATTCTGCCTATCCTTGGAGTGGGCGGAATGCAGCTTTATCGCGCCGAGATGCCCGGTCCGTTAAAAGATAACAAGATGCGCCCGCGCATAGCCGAGACGGCAAAAACGCTGTGGCTTATCTATATATTACTGACAATCGTGTGTGCGCTGGCTTTGTGGGGAGCTGGAATGTCGGGCTTCGATGCGATTAGTCATAGCTTCTCGACTATCGCGCTGGGAGGCTTTTCAACCCATGATGCCAGTATTGGCTATTTCCACAGTGGCACCATTAATACCATTATCGCTATCTTCCTGCTGATTTCAGGCTGTAATTACGGTTTGCACTTTGCGATGCTTAGCGGCCGCAATATTAAAGTTTATTGGCGTGATCCAGAATTCCGCATGTTTATTAGCGTTCAACTGACGCTGGTGGTGGTCTGTACGTCGGTGCTGTGGCTGCACGATACCTATACTTCTGGCCTGGAAACGCTGAATCAGGCTTTCTTCCAGGTTGTCTCGATGGCAACTACCGCCGGATATACCACTGACAGTATCTCTAAATGGCCGCTGTTCTTGCCAATCCTGTTACTGTGTTCTGCTTTTATCGGCGGTTGCGCGGGTTCTACCGGCGGTGGTCTTAAAGTTATCCGTATCTTGCTGCTGTATCTGCAAGGGTCACGCGAGCTGAAACGTCTGGTTCACCCAAACGCGGTTTATACCATCAAACTGGGTAATCGTGCATTGCCGGAACGTATTATAGAAGCGGTATGGGGTTTCTTCTCTGCCTATGCGCTAGTGTTTATCGTCAGTATGCTGGCTATCGTCGCGACGGGCGTAGATAACTTTTCTGCTTTTGCGGCAGTAACGGCAACCCTTAATAACCTCGGGCCGGGTCTGGGCGTGGTGGCGGATAATTTCCAGTCAATGAATCACGCCGCGAAATGGATCCTGATCGTGACCATGCTTTTCGGGCGTCTGGAAGTATTTACCCTGTTAGTTCTGTTTACCCCTACTTTCTGGAAAGAGTAAGCAGAGTATGGACTCATTAATTAGAAAGGAGAGCAGATGAAATCCCTGGTACTTTATTCCAGTCGTGATGGACAGACCCACGCAATCGCTTCTTATATAGGTAATGCTATTAAAGAAGAAGGCGAGTGCGATGTAATGGATTTGCAAGATGCGTCGAATATTGATTTGGCGCGTTACGGTAAAGTGATGATTGGTGCTTCGATTCGCTATGGTCATTTCTCTCCATTGCTCGACAAGTTTGTTAAGCGCCACGTAAATCAGCTTAACGCGATGCCGTCGGCTTTCTTCTCCGTTAATCTGACGGCGCGTAAACCTGAAAAGCGGACGCCACAAACGAACACCTATACCAGCAAGTTCCTTTTAGCGACGCCCTGGAAGCCGACATTGTGCAATGTGTTCGCCGGTGCGCTGCGTTATCCGCGTTATGGCTGGCTGGATCGCGTCATGATTCAGTTAATTATGCGAATGACAGGCGGTGAAACCGATGCGAGTAAAGAAGTTGAGTACACGGATTGGGAACAGGTAAAACAGTTTGCTATCGATTTTGACAAATTAGTGGTTAATAAATAGCAAAAATGCCGAGTTAATCGGCTGTTTGATTAAATAATAAGCGGTCAGAAAGTTTTTTTGAAAAAGGGGTTGCGGCCTTCTGAGAACTCCCTATAATGCGCCTCCACTGACCGGGAACAACGACTCCTCTAACGAGAACCAAGTCGCCAGGTTGGGAAGAGAAAAAGAAAGATTCGAAAGAAAAACTCTTGACTCTTCAGCGGGAAAGCGTATTATGCACCTCCCGCGCCGCATAAGATTCATTGCGAACAGCGGCACTGCTCTTTAACAATTTATCAGACAATCTGTGTGGGCACTCACAAGACGATATCAGCCACTTCGGTGGCAACAGAATATCAAGGCAGCAATGCCAAGTCTTAGAGTGACCAAGCAGTAATTCATTATGAATGATGTGAAGTAACTTTGAGCATCGCTGCACTTGTTGCAGCAAATCGAACTTTTAATTGAAGAGTTTGATCATGGCTCAGATTGAACGCTGGCGGCAGGCCTAACACATGCAAGTCGAGCGGTAGCACGGGAGAGCTTGCTCTCTGGGTGACGAGCGGCGGACGGGTGAGTAATGTCTGGGAAACTGCCTGATGGAGGGGGATAACTACTGGAAACGGTAGCTAATACCGCATGATGTCGCAAGACCAAAGTGGGGGACCTTCGGGCCTCACGCCATCGGATGTGCCCAGATGGGATTAGCTAGTAGGTGGGGTAATGGCTCACCTAGGCGACGATCCCTAGCTGGTCTGAGAGGATGACCAGCCACACTGGAACTGAGACACGGTCCAGACTCCTACGGGAGGCAGCAGTGGGGAATATTGCACAATGGGCGCAAGCCTGATGCAGCCATGCCGCGTGTGTGAAGAAGGCCTTAGGGTTGTAAAGCACTTTCAGCGAGGAGGAAGGCGTTGTTGTTAATAGCAGCAGCGATTGACGTTACTCGCAGAAGAAGCACCGGCTAACTCCGTGCCAGCAGCCGCGGTAATACGGAGGGTGCAAGCGTTAATCGGAATTACTGGGCGTAAAGCGCACGCAGGCGGTTTGTTAAGTCAGATGTGAAATCCCCGAGCTTAACTTGGGAACTGCATTTGAAACTGGCAAGCTAGAGTCTTGTAGAGGGGGGTAGAATTCCAGGTGTAGCGGTGAAATGCGTAGAGATCTGGAGGAATACCGGTGGCGAAGGCGGCCCCCTGGACAAAGACTGACGCTCAGGTGCGAAAGCGTGGGGAGCAAACAGGATTAGATACCCTGGTAGTCCACGCTGTAAACGATGTCGACTTGGAGGTTGTGCCCTTGAGGCGTGGCTTCCGGAGCTAACGCGTTAAGTCGACCGCCTGGGGAGTACGGCCGCAAGGTTAAAACTCAAATGAATTGACGGGGGCCCGCACAAGCGGTGGAGCATGTGGTTTAATTCGATGCAACGCGAAGAACCTTACCTACTCTTGACATCCAGAGAATTCGCTAGAGATAGCTTAGTGCCTTCGGGAACTCTGAGACAGGTGCTGCATGGCTGTCGTCAGCTCGTGTTGTGAAATGTTGGGTTAAGTCCCGCAACGAGCGCAACCCTTATCCTTTGTTGCCAGCACGTCATGGTGGGAACTCAAAGGAGACTGCCGGTGATAAACCGGAGGAAGGTGGGGATGACGTCAAGTCATCATGGCCCTTACGAGTAGGGCTACACACGTGCTACAATGGCGTATACAAAGAGAAGCAAACTCGCGAGAGCAAGCGGACCTCATAAAGTACGTCGTAGTCCGGATTGGAGTCTGCAACTCGACTCCATGAAGTCGGAATCGCTAGTAATCGTAGATCAGAATGCTACGGTGAATACGTTCCCGGGCCTTGTACACACCGCCCGTCACACCATGGGAGTGGGTTGCAAAAGAAGTAGGTAGCTTAACCTTCGGGAGGGCGCTTACCACTTTGTGATTCATGACTGGGGTGAAGTCGTAACAAGGTAACCGTAGGGGAACCTGCGGTTGGATCACCTCCTTACCTCAAGATACGCATTGTGCAGTGTCCACACAGATTGTCTGATAGATGTAACGAGCAAGCGCTACCTGTTGATGCAGTAGGGGAAACCTTACGCTGATGCGAAAGAAGCGCCGGGTTTAACCACCTGGTGCGGCATTTTCGTGTCCCCATCGTCTAGAGGCCTAGGACACTGCCCTTTCACGGCTGTAACAGGGGTTCGAATCCCCTTGGGGACGCCACGCCGATAATGTGTGAAAGACATTATCACTCTGTACCTTCGCGGGTCAGAAACTATCGTAAAGATGACTTTGTTGAGTCGTGTTTACGATATTGCTCTTTAACAATCTGGAACAAGCTGAAAAATTGAAACGACACAGCTGAACATAACTCTCCGTAGAAGTCTTGAGTTATGCGCACCTGTGTCAGAGTCTCTCAAATAATCACGGCTTCGAACGGCGTCACTCTTTACGAGTTTAAAAGACACCTTCGGGTTGTGAGGTTAAGCGACTAAGCGTACACGGTGGATGCCTAGGCAGTCAGAGGCGATGAAGGGCGTGCTAATCTGCGAAAAGCGTCGGTAAGGTGATATGAACCGTTATACCCGACGATACCCGAATGGGGAAACCCAATGTGATACGTCACATTATCGTTAGATGAATACATAGTCTAACGAGGCGAACCGGGGGAACTGAAACATCTAAGTACCCCGAGGAAAAGAAATCAACCGAGATTCCCCCAGTAGCGGCGAGCGAACGGGGAACAGCCCAGAACCTGCATCAGTTTGTGTGTTAGTGGAAGCGTCTGGAAGGTCGCACGGTACAGGGTGATAGTCCCGTACACAAAAATGCACAGGCTGTGAGTTCGATGAGTAGGGCGGGACACGTGACATCCTGTCTGAATATGGGGGGACCATCCTCCAAGGCTAAATACTCCTGACTGACCGATAGTGAACCAGTACCGTGAGGGAAAGGCGAAAAGAACCCCGGCGAGGGGAGTGAAATAGAACCTGAAACCGTGTACGTACAAGCAGTGGGAGCCTACTTTGTTGGGTGACTGCGTACCTTTTGTATAATGGGTCAGCGACTTATATTTTGTAGCAAGGTTAACCGTATAGGGGAGCCGTAGGGAAACCGAGTCTTAACTGGGCGTCAAGTTGCAAGGTATAGACCCGAAACCCGGTGATCTAGCCATGGGCAGGTTGAAGGTTGGGTAACACTAACTGGAGGACCGAACCGACTAATGTTGAAAAATTAGCGGATGACTTGTGGCTGGGGGTGAAAGGCCAATCAAACCGGGAGATAGCTGGTTCTCCCCGAAAGCTATTTAGGTAGCGCCTCGTGAACTCATCTTCGGGGGTAGAGCACTGTTTCGACTAGGGGGCCATCCCGGCTTACCAACTCGATGCAAACTCCGAATACCGAAGAATGTTATCACGGGAGACACACGGCGGGTGCTAACGTCCGTCGTGAAGAGGGAAACAACCCAGACCGCCAGCTAAGGTCCCAAAGTCATGGTTAAGTGGGAAACGATGTGGGAAGGCACAGACAGCCAGGATGTTGGCTTAGAAGCAGCCATCATTTAAAGAAAGCGTAATAGCTCACTGGTCGAGTCGGCCTGCGCGGAAGATGTAACGGGGCTAAACCATGCACCGAAGCTGCGGCAGCGACGCTCAGGCGTTGTTGGGTAGGGGAGCGTTCTGTAAGCCGTTGAAGGTGGTCTGTGAGGGCTGCTGGAGGTATCAGAAGTGCGAATGCTGACATAAGTAACGATAATGCGGGTGAAAAACCCGCACGCCGGAAGACCAAGGGTTCCTGTCCAACGTTAATCGGGGCAGGGTGAGTCGACCCCTAAGGCGAGGCTGAAAAGCGTAGTCGATGGGAAACAGGTTAATATTCCTGTACTTGGTGTTACTGCGAAGGGGGGACGGAGAGGGCTAGGCTAGCCGGGCGACGGTTGTCCCGGTTTAAGCGTGTAGGGGGTGTGACTTGGTAAATCCGGTTGCATACTAACCCTGAGGCGTGATGACGAGTCACTACGGTGATGAAGTAGTTGATGCCGCACTTCCAGGAAAAGCCTCTAAGCATCAGGTAACATTAAATCGTACCCCAAACCGACACAGGTGGTCAGGTAGAGAATACTCAGGCGCTTGAGAGAACTCGGGTGAAGGAACTAGGCAAAATGGTGCCGTAACTTCGGGAGAAGGCACGCTGTCGCTAGGTGGAGGAACTTGCTTCCCGAGCCGAAGACAGTCGAAGATACCAGCTGGCTGCAACTGTTTAATAAAAACACAGCACTGTGCAAACACGAAAGTGGACGTATACGGTGTGACGCCTGCCCGGTGCCGGAAGGTTAATTGATGGGGTTATCCGCAAGGAGAAGCTCTTGATCGAAGCCCCGGTAAACGGCGGCCGTAACTATAACGGTCCTAAGGTAGCGAAATTCCTTGTCGGGTAAGTTCCGACCTGCACGAATGGCGTAATGATGGCCAGGCTGTCTCCACCCGAGACTCAGTGAAATTGAACTCGCTGTGAAGATGCAGTGTACCCGCGGCAAGACGGAAAGACCCCGTGAACCTTTACTATAGCTTGACACTGAACATTGAGCCTTGATGTGTAGGATAGGTGGGAGGCTTTGAAGCGTGGACGCCAGTCTGCGTGGAGCCAACCTTGAAATACCACCCTTTAATGTTTGATGTTCTAACTCGGCCCCATAATCTGGGGTGAGGACAGTGTCTGGTGGGTAGTTTGACTGGGGCGGTCTCCTCCTAAAGAGTAACGGAGGAGCACGAAGGTTAGCTAATCACGGTCGGACATCGTGAGGTTAGTGCAATGGCATAAGCTAGCTTGACTGCGAGAGTGACGGCTCGAGCAGGTACGAAAGTAGGTCATAGTGATCCGGTGGTTCTGAATGGAAGGGCCATCGCTCAACGGATAAAAGGTACTCCGGGGATAACAGGCTGATACCGCCCAAGAGTTCATATCGACGGCGGTGTTTGGCACCTCGATGTCGGCTCATCACATCCTGGGGCTGAAGTAGGTCCCAAGGGTACGGCTGTTCGCCGTTTAAAGTGGTACGCGAGCTGGGTTTAGAACGTCGTGAGACAGTTCGGTCCCTATCTGCCGTGGGCGTTGGAAGATTGAGAGGGGCTGCTCCTAGTACGAGAGGACCGGAGTGGACGCATCACTGGTGTTCGGGTTGTCATGCCAATGGCATTGCCCGGTAGCTAAATGCGGAAAAGATAAGCGCTGAAAGCATCTAAGCGCGAAACTTGCCTCAAGATGAGTCTTCCCTGGGACTTCGAGTCCCCTGAAGGGACGTTTAAGACTAAGACGTTGATAGGCTGGGTGTGTAAGTGCAGCGATGCATTGAGCTAACCAGTACTAATGACCCGAGAGGCTTAACCTTACAACACCGAAGGTGTTTTAGAGAGACACAAAGACAAAAGTTTTGATATTCAGCTTGTTCAAAGATTGGTTCTGATGGCGGCCCGCAGTGATGTGGAAAGCGGTTGGAATGAAACAGAATTTGCCTGGCGGCAGTAGCGCGGTGGTCCCACCTGACCCCATGCCGAACTCAGAAGTGAAACGCCGTAGCGCCGATGGTAGTGTGGGGTCTCCCCATGCGAGAGTAGGGAACTGCCAGGCATCAAATAAACGGAAAAACCTCAGTCGAAAGACTGGGGTTTTTTTGTATACCTCATATATGGCGGTTCACTACTCGAGTCAGAGAGTAGGACTCCTGCCGGAGGCGGGAGAACGCTGCCTGCAGCGGCCCGAAGGGTGTATGACAAAGTCACACATAAACTGCCAGGCATCAAATTAAGTACGAAACCTCAGCGAAAGCTGGGGTTTTTTGCTTTGTATCATTTAAGAAAAAAAGCGACAGAACGGGTCAAAAGCCGGTCAACATCGCACAAAAAAGCCCCTGTCGTCAGACAGGGGCTTTTTTGCTGTTAGGGCTGGGTTAAACCGACTCTATTCACTCGAAAGTGGGTAGAGGGAGTAAGAATTGAGGATAATTTAACCTTTAAAACGAGGGCTTAGCCTTCTGACTATCAAAAAAGCACTGAAAAACATTCGCGTCACCCTCGGCAGGATCGGGTAAACTAGAGCTAATTAGGCCACGAAAGAGTAAAACGCGTTATGTCGACTCACGACACATCTCTAAAAAATCTTAATACTTTCTCTCTTGAGGCGCAGGCAGCGCAAATCATCATCGCAACATCAAATGAGGATTTGACCCAGGCCTGGCATCTTGCTAAAAAAAATAATCAACCTTTGCTACTGTTAGGCGAAGGAAGCAATATCCTTTTTCTCGAGAACTTTGCCGGGATCGTGGCGGTAAATCGCCTAAAAGGTATCGAAATCACGCAAAATGACCATGAATGGTTGTTGCATGTCGGAGCCGGTGAAAACTGGCACCAGCTAGTTTGCTATGCCTTGGATAACAATATTGCCGGGCTGGAAAATCTGGCGTTGATCCCTGGCTGTGTCGGTTCTGCTCCTATTCAAAACATCGGTGCCTACGGCATCGAGCTGCAAAGTCTCTGTAATTACGTCGATTTACTTAATTTAGATAGCGGCGAAGTGCTGCGACTGTCCGCTATCGACTGCCTGTTTGGCTATCGTGAGAGTATTTTCAAGCACGCTTATCGTGAAGGATTTGCCATTATTGCAGTAGGCCTGCGCCTGGCGAAACAGTGGCAGCCGAAACTGACTTACGGTGATTTAACCCGTTTAGAAGCGTCAACCGTGACACCAAGGCAGATATTTGAGTCAGTTTGCGCGATGCGTCGCAGTAAATTACCTGATCCTGCAAAGACGGGTAATGCAGGTAGTTTCTACAAGAATCCTATTGTTGATGCAAAACGCGTTAACGCGCTGCTTGCCGAGTATCCCAATATGCCCGTCTATCCACAGGCAGACGGTAATGTAAAACTCGCCGCCGGTTGGTTGGTCGAGAATGCGGGCCTAAAAGGATTTAACATTGGCGGCGCGGCCGTTCACCAGCAGCAAGCTTTAGTATTAATCAATCAGGGTAATGCCACGAGCCAGGACGTCGTTGCGTTGGCTCGGCATGTGCGAGAGAAAGTAGCCGAGAAATTTGCTGTCTGGCTGGAGCCGGAAGTTCGCTTTATCTCGGCACTGGGTGAAGTCAATGCCGTTGAGGCGCTGTCATGAAAGATATCACCGTGCCACTGCGGGTAATTGCCATATTGTCAGACGGTGAATTTCACTCTGGCGAGCAGCTGGGAATAGAGCTGGGCATGAGCCGAGCGGCAATTAATAAACATATTCAGACTGTGCGCGAGTGGGGCCTGGATATTTTTACCATTCCTGGCAAAGGTTATAGCCTACCGGCATCGATACAGCTTCTCGACAGCAATAAGATTCTGGCTGCTTTGCCCGAAGGAAAGGTCGACGTTTTACCGGTTATTGACTCTACTAACCAGTATCTGCAAGACCGGATTAGTCAGCTTAGCTCCGGCGATGCTTGTGTTGCTGAGTATCAGCAGGCTGGAAGAGGCCGTCGTGGTCGCCGCTGGTTCTCGCCTTTTGGTTCCAATCTTTATCTGTCAATGTACTGGAAGTTAGATCAAGGCCCTGCGGCTGCAATGGGCCTAAGTCTGGTTATCGGTATTGTTATGGCAGAAGTTATGCAGCGCTTGGGTGCCGAAGATGTCAGGGTAAAATGGCCAAACGATCTTTATCTCAAAGATCGCAAGCTGGCCGGTATTTTAGTTGAACTGACCGGTAAAACTGGCGATGCCGCGCATCTGGTCATTGGTGCGGGAATTAATCTGCGCATGCGTGAACCAGGCTCAGACGTGATTAATCAGGGATGGATAAATCTACAAGAAGCCGGTATTGATATCGATCGCAACGAGCTGACAGTCACGCTTTTGAAAGAATTGCGTTCCGCGTTGAGAAAGTTTGAACAGGAAGGATTGTCATCGTTTATTCCTCGCTGGCGTAACCTGGATAACTTCATCGACAGACCCGTTAAACTGCTGATTGGCGATAAAGAAATACATGGTATTGAGCGTGGGATAGATCAGCAAGGGGCATTATTACTAGAGTTAGATGGGGAAGTTAAAACCTTTATTGGCGGTGAAATATCCCTGCGCGGAAATTAATAATATCACCTTATATATTGTATAAAATAAAAGGGAGACTGAATGGCTCCCTTTATATTTTCAATTACTTTACTTTTAAGCCTAATCACCAGGAAAATTATTTCCGCAATCTGACACTCTCAACGGCATGGTTGGCGCTCTTAGTCATTATCAGACTGGCGCGTTCACGAGTGGGAAGAATATTTTCTTTCAGATTCAATCCATTAATCTCGTTCCAGAGTCCGGTGGCGATTTGTATTGCCTCAGCTTCTGGTAATTTTGAGTAATGGTGGAAATAAGAATCGGGATCTGAAAACGCGCCCTGACGGAATTTCAGGAAACGATTGATATACCAGCTTTGCAATAAGTCTTCTGGCGCATCGACATAAATTGAAAAATCGACAAAGTCCGAGACAAATACGCGATGAGGATCGTGTGGATAATCCATTCCGCTTTGCAATACATTTAATCCCTCAAGGATTAAAATATCTGGCTGGTTAATCACCTTATTGCCGTCGGGAATCACATCGTAGATCAGGTGCGAGTACACCGGCGCACTGACATTCTTTGCACCAGATTTAACTTCAGACACGAACTTGACCAGCTGATGGATATCGTAAGACTGCGGAAAGCCTTTTTTCTTCATAATCCCGCGCTCATTGAGCGTTTTATTCGGATATAAGAAGCCATCGGTAGTTACCAGCTCAACGGTACGATGTTCTGGCCAGCGGCTAAGCAGAGCCTGCAACAGACGAGCAGTAGTACTCTTGCCCACGGCAACACTGCCAGCAATACCAATCACATACGGAATTTTCTGCCCGTCAGTACCCAGGAACTGTTCCAGAACCGCCTGACGACGAAGATTAGAGCTGATATAGAAATTTAATAGACGCGAAAGCGGCAGGTAGATTTGCGCAACTTCTTCAAGAGACAGGTCCTCGTTGATACCTTTCAGTTTCATGATTTCCGCTTCTTTGAGCGTTAATGGCACTGAATCACGTAGGGCTGCCCACTGAGTTCTATCGAACTGTAGGTATGGGGTTGCCAAAGATAAGTCTCTTTTTTTCATAAGTTAAAGTCTGCCTGTTAGCGCAGGTCAGGAAAGGCGCTGCACGCCAACTCCAGACAGTAAACCAGCTGGCCATTATAGACAGCTTGTTTTCGGCCGTAGACCTTTTTCTTATTAACTTATCGAATTCTTTGATGGGATTAAAACATTTTTGAGAACCGATGAAAGTGAGAATTGGAGTTAAGAGTGCATAACTCATTGTTAAATAATTGTTAATGCACCCGTAATGATTAATTCATTAGCTCAGGGGAGGGCGTCGCGCCTGGAATCAACTGCTTAAAATATACTCTACCGCGTTGGCGTGAAGAGTAGGATGACGCTGTTTCTGCCGGAGATTTACCCGAACATTGGTATCCTTGAGCCTTATAAAAAGCCTCCGCGGGCGTTCCTGCCTGTATATCAAGAGACAATAATCCGCGTCGCAGGGTAAAGGCTGTATTCTCCAGTTCGCGCATAAGCTGCTTGGCGACACCCTGTCGTCTGGCCGAACTGTCTACAACGAGTGTCGATATCGTCCCACAGCGCTGCGCAGCATCACTTGCGGCCAATTCTAACTGCACAGTCCCTATCAGGCCCAATTCACTGCGGGCAATCCACAGCAATCGCTGATTCCTGGATATAGACTCGCGCAAATCATGGAAAAAGGTCTCAGCAGCGGCAGGAGTAGCCTCATGTGATAGAAGACCGCCATTGGCATCGTTTAGCAGATGTGCCAGCTCATCATGGTAAATGGGTAGCGTGGCGGCGTTGAGTAAGACAATTTTCATATTCGCTTCTCCAAAGAAGGACGTGGGAGTATGTGATGCCTGCTCTTTACTTTCATAAATACGGTGACTCTCTGGCTTGTTTGTTACCTCAGTACAACTGTGAGGCACGATTGTTAGGTCCTTTATAGCTAAGCAATAAGCGCGCCAAGGTGAAAGTCGTGGATTAACAAGGGTAGAAATAGCCAATAAGTATGGGGAAGGGCAAAAAGTGTGCGTTAGATCACTTTTATGGTGCAGATGAAATGAGGGGATTTAACTTTTTTCATTAAGAAAGAGATTCTTTTTTTGTAGATTTGATATCTAAGGCCAAGTTAACCGACTTGTCAGTGACTAAAAAAACGTCTCAACTGGCTGCTCTTTAAGCAATAAACAACGATGAAAGGGTCAAAAAGCCCCTTTTTGAATAAAACATGACCTAACGAACAATTATCTTAATTTTTTTGTTGCATGACCCGCCAAGTCCCCATAGAATGCGCAGCACTTGATGCCGGCTTAGCTCAGTTGGTAGAGCAACTGACTTGTAATCAGTAGGTCACCAGTTCGATTCCGGTAGCCGGCACCATCAAGTACTTAACACAATTAGGTGGGGTTCCCGAGCGGCCAAAGGGAGCAGACTGTAAATCTGCCGTCATCGACTTCGAAGGTTCGAATCCTTCCCCCACCACCATCTTCCTCTGCGAGGTAGAAACGGCAGTAGCCGAATCGACCAGCCAGCAGAGTGAAAGATGAAAGTTTATAACCTTGAGTCTCCAGGCTTTCAGTTAACTGAAACAGCAAGGGTCTTGAGGTGAAGGTGCGGAATTAAGTGTTTCATCGCCTTGTCCCCACCTTGATGTTCTTCAGAAAAATCAGGTAGCCGGGTTCTAGGATGCGGGCATCGTATAATGGCTATTACCTCAGCCTTCCAAGCTGATGATGTGGGTTCGATTCCCACTGCCCGCTCCAACTAACTAGATGTGCTGATATAGCTCAGTTGGTAGAGCGCACCCTTGGTAAGGGTGAGGTCGGCAGTTCGAATCTGCCTATCAGCACCACTTCTAAATTCTCCCCCCTACTGATTTTCTTCTGATACTTAATTCAAACAAGCAATTGCTTGGTTGATGTGGTGATACCACCGATCTAACCGTGTCTCAGAGGGACAATCGATGTCTAAAGAAAAATTTGAACGTTCTAAACCGCACGTCAACGTTGGTACTATCGGCCACGTTGACCACGGTAAAACTACCCTGACTGCTGCTATCACCACCGTTCTGGCTAAAACCTACGGCGGTTCTGCGCGCGCTTTCGACCAGATCGATAACGCTCCAGAAGAAAAAGCACGTGGTATCACCATCAACACTTCCCACGTTGAGTACGACACCCCATCACGTCACTACGCGCACGTTGACTGCCCAGGGCACGCCGACTACGTTAAAAACATGATCACCGGTGCTGCTCAGATGGACGGCGCAATCCTGGTTGTTGCTGCGACTGATGGCCCTATGCCACAGACTCGTGAGCACATCCTGCTGGGTCGTCAGGTTGGCGTTCCTTACATCATCGTATTCATGAACAAATGTGACATGGTTGATGATGAAGAGCTGCTGGAACTGGTAGAAATGGAAGTGCGTGAACTTCTGTCTGCTTATGACTTCCCTGGTGATGACCTGCCAGTTATTCGTGGTTCAGCGCTGAGAGCACTGGAAGGCGAAGCTGAGTGGGAAGCTAAAATCATCGAGCTGGCCGGTTACCTGGATTCTTACATCCCAGAACCAGAGCGCGCGATTGACAAGCCATTCCTGCTGCCTATCGAAGACGTATTCTCCATCTCCGGCCGTGGTACTGTAGTTACCGGTCGTGTAGAGCGCGGTATCGTTAAAGTGGGCGAAGAAGTTGAAATCGTGGGTATCAAGGACACTGTTAAGTCTACTTGTACTGGCGTTGAAATGTTCCGTAAACTGCTGGACGAAGGTCGTGCAGGCGAGAACGTTGGTGTTCTGCTGCGTGGTATCAAGCGTGAAGACATCGAACGTGGTCAAGTTCTGGCTAAACCAGGCTCAATCAAGCCACACACCAAATTTGACTCAGAAGTGTATATCCTGAGCAAAGACGAAGGCGGCCGTCATACTCCGTTCTTCAAAGGCTACCGTCCACAGTTCTACTTCCGTACAACTGACGTGACCGGTACCATCGAACTGCCAGAAGGCGTTGAGATGGTAATGCCTGGTGACAACGTGAACATGGTTGTTACCCTGATCCACCCAATCGCGATGGATGACGGTCTGCGTTTCGCAATCCGTGAAGGCGGCCGTACCGTTGGTGCTGGTGTTGTTGCTAAAGTTATCGCTTAATCGCTGATAGTTTTTTGTCACTTTACGTTGACGCAACACACACTAAAAGGGCATCATTCGATGCCCTTTTTTCTACGCTATAGCGCCAGAACCTATCTCATCAGCGATTTATCAGTCATAATCATTGGTGAGATAGGCTCTAGAGATAGCGTAAACACCGAGCGTACGTTCTCGCCTACATTCGGTTTGGTTTGCCTCGCAATGCGAGGCAAAGTTGTTTGTTCTGATTCATTGTGACGGGTTGGTTTATGAGTGCGAATACCGAGGCTCAAGGGAGCGGGCGCGGCCTGGAAGCGGTAAAGTGGATTGTCGTTGCCGTCTTATTGGTCGTAGCTATTGTCGGTAACTATTATTACCGTGCATACAGCCTGCCGTTACGTGCGTTGGCAGTTGTAGTTATCATTGCTATTGCAGGCGCAGTGGCACTTTTGACTCTGAAAGGCAAAGCAACTGTCGCATTTGCGCGCGAAGCACGTACTGAAGTACGTAAAATTATTTGGCCTACACGCCAGGAAACATTGCATACCACTCTGATCGTGGCCGCTGTTACGGCAGTAATGTCACTGATTCTTTGGGGCCTGGATGGTATACTGGTCCGTCTGGTATCCTTCATCACTGGCTTGAGGTTCTAACATGTCTGAAGCACCTAAAAAACGTTGGTACGTCGTTCAGGCGTTTTCTGGCTTTGAAGGCCGCGTGGCCCAATCGCTGCGTGAGCACATCAGATTGCACGACATGGAAGAGTTGTTCGGCGAAGTGATGGTTCCTACTGAGGAAGTTGTCGAAATCCGTGGTGGGCAGCGTCGCAAAAGCGAGCGCAAATTCTTCCCGGGTTACGTGCTTGTTCAGATGGTCATGAACGATGCCAGCTGGCACCTTGTCCGCAGCGTTCCGCGCGTGATGGGCTTTATCGGTGGCACTTCCGATCGTCCGGCACCAATTAGCGATAAAGAAGTCGATGCGATCATGAATCGTCTACAGCAAGTAGGTGATAAACCACGTCCGAAAACTCTGTTCGAGCCGGGCGAACTGGTTCGTGTCAACGATGGTCCTTTTGCAGACTTCAACGGCGTTGTCGAAGAAGTGGACTACGAAAAAAGCCGCCTGAAAGTTTCCGTTTCCATCTTTGGCCGTGCTACACCGGTCGAGCTGGACTTCGGTCAGGTAGAGAAGGGCTAATCTCCTTCTTACCCATGCTTGTGAGCTGTGTTCTTACGCTTAGCAGTATGAGTGAAAAATAACCTGTTTCAGGTGTTGTACGAGGCGCGAAATTAAACTATAATTTCGCGCCTTTTGTTTTTATGCGCAGTGAAAATGTTGAACGTCGGTCTCTGAGACAGGCGACGATATAGCCGCTGTGCCTGAAAACTTATAGTTAAGTTTGTATCGAAAACCACGGGGAGCCTCTTCAAACAGGCGCTAATACCCAACTGAGGAAATTAACATGGCCAAGAAAGTACAAGCCTACGTCAAGCTGCAAGTTTCAGCTGGCTCTGCTAACCCAAGTCCACCGGTTGGTCCGGCACTGGGTCAGCAAGGTGTTAACATCATGGAATTCTGTAAGGCATTCAACGCCAAGACTGAAAGTCTTGAGAAAGGCCTGCCGATCCCTGTAGTTATTACCGTTTACTCTGACCGTTCTTTCACCTTCGTTACCAAAACTCCTCCAGCAGCAGTTCTGCTGAAGAAAGCAGCTGGTATCAAGTCTGGTTCCGGCAAGCCGAACAAAGACAAAGTGGGTAAAGTAACAAGTGCTCAGGTTCGTGAAATCGCAGAAACCAAAGCTGCGGACATGACTGGTTCTGACGTGGAAGCAATGGTTCGCTCCATCGAAGGTACCGCTCGTTCCATGGGCCTGGTAGTAGAGGGATAAGAAATGGCTAAGCTGACCAAGCGCATGCGCGTGATCCGTGACAAAGTTGATGCAACTAAACAGTATGACATCAACGAAGCTGTTGCCCTGCTCAAAGAGCTGGCTACTGCTAAATTCGTAGAAAGCGTAGACGTTGCTGTTAA
>CAVVFS010000006.1:0-99965 GCA_963747655.1 uncultured Gammaproteobacteria bacterium
TAGATAACCACTTTCCAGCCGTTTACCAGGTGGCACCAGGCTTCCCGCGCCAATCATCACGTCATCTTCAATAATTGCGCCATCCAGCACAATCGATCCCATGCCGATCAATACTCTATTGCCCACAGTGCAGCCGTGGAGCATGGCTTTATGACCAACCGTGACGTCTTCGCCGATAATCAAAGGGAAGCCTTCCGGATTATGAGCTGACTGATGAGTGACGTGCAATACGCTCCCGTCTTGAATGTTGCTACGACAACCAATAGTCACACGTGTTTACATCGCCGCGTATGGCAACCAATGGCCAGACGCCAACATCATCTGCCAGATTCACATTGCCAATAATCACGCTGGTGGGATCAACCATCACTCTTTCGCCAAGTTTCGGACGTGTTCCTTTATAGGATCTTAAAGCTTGTGACATACATAACTCCCCTCTAATAAGATCAATGCTTCCCGCAATATAGTCTTTGGATCAATGAATACCTAGTTTAGGGCGAGAAGATCGTTGATAAAACATGCGGATCGGACAAGAACTCCTCGAAAGGAGCGAAAAACAGGCAGTCAGAATTAAAAGATCAAAAAACACTTGTGGCTCCTCAGAAACTCCCTATAATGCCGCTCCATCGACAGGGAACAACGCAGCAGCAACGCGGTGTAAACGAGTCGGAAAGATTTTAAAATGATGATGACCGCGAAAATAAACGGTTGACATCAAAAGAGGAAAGCGTAGAATACGCCACCTCGAGTTAGCAAGCGAAAGCGCGTAACTCACTGCTCTTTAACAATTTATCAGACAATCTGTGTGGGCACTCACAAGACGATATCAGCCACCTCGGTGGCAAAAAAATATCAAGTCTTAGAGTGACCAAGCAGTAATTCATTATGAATGATGTGAAGTAACTTTGAGCATCGCTGCACTTGTTGCAGCAAATCGAACTTTTAATTGAAGAGTTTGATCATGGCTCAGATTGAACGCTGGCGGCAGGCCTAACACATGCAAGTCGAGCGGTAGCACGGGAGAGCTTGCTCTCTGGGTGACGAGCGGCGGACGGGTGAGTAATGTCTGGGAAACTGCCTGATGGAGGGGGATAACTACTGGAAACGGTAGCTAATACCGCATGATGTCGCAAGACCAAAGTGGGGGACCTTCGGGCCTCACGCCATCGGATGTGCCCAGATGGGATTAGCTAGTAGGTGGGGTAATGGCTCACCTAGGCGACGATCCCTAGCTGGTCTGAGAGGATGACCAGCCACACTGGAACTGAGACACGGTCCAGACTCCTACGGGAGGCAGCAGTGGGGAATATTGCACAATGGGCGCAAGCCTGATGCAGCCATGCCGCGTGTGTGAAGAAGGCCTTAGGGTTGTAAAGCACTTTCAGCGAGGAGGAAGGCGTTGTTGTTAATAGCAACAGCGATTGACGTTACTCGCAGAAGAAGCACCGGCTAACTCCGTGCCAGCAGCCGCGGTAATACGGAGGGTGCAAGCGTTAATCGGAATTACTGGGCGTAAAGCGCACGCAGGCGGTTTGTTAAGTCAGATGTGAAATCCCCGAGCTTAACTTGGGAACTGCATTTGAAACTGGCAAGCTAGAGTCTTGTAGAGGGGGGTAGAATTCCAGGTGTAGCGGTGAAATGCGTAGAGATCTGGAGGAATACCGGTGGCGAAGGCGGCCCCCTGGACAAAGACTGACGCTCAGGTGCGAAAGCGTGGGGAGCAAACAGGATTAGATACCCTGGTAGTCCACGCTGTAAACGATGTCGACTTGGAGGTTGTGCCCTTGAGGCGTGGCTTCCGGAGCTAACGCGTTAAGTCGACCGCCTGGGGAGTACGGCCGCAAGGTTAAAACTCAAATGAATTGACGGGGGCCCGCACAAGCGGTGGAGCATGTGGTTTAATTCGATGCAACGCGAAGAACCTTACCTACTCTTGACATCCAGAGAATTCGCTAGAGATAGCTTAGTGCCTTCGGGAACTCTGAGACAGGTGCTGCATGGCTGTCGTCAGCTCGTGTTGTGAAATGTTGGGTTAAGTCCCGCAACGAGCGCAACCCTTATCCTTTGTTGCCAGCACGTCATGGTGGGAACTCAAAGGAGACTGCCGGTGATAAACCGGAGGAAGGTGGGGATGACGTCAAGTCATCATGGCCCTTACGAGTAGGGCTACACACGTGCTACAATGGCGTATACAAAGAGAAGCGAACTCGCGAGAGCAAGCGGACCTCATAAAGTACGTCGTAGTCCGGATTGGAGTCTGCAACTCGACTCCATGAAGTCGGAATCGCTAGTAATCGTAGATCAGAATGCTACGGTGAATACGTTCCCGGGCCTTGTACACACCGCCCGTCACACCATGGGAGTGGGTTGCAAAAGAAGTAGGTAGCTTAACCTTCGGGAGGGCGCTTACCACTTTGTGATTCATGACTGGGGTGAAGTCGTAACAAGGTAACCGTAGGGGAACCTGCGGTTGGATCACCTCCTTACCTCAAGATACGCATTGTGCAGTGTCCACACAGATTGTCTGATGAAATAGTAACGAGCAGAAATACCTTTATAGGCTTGTAGCTCAGGTGGTTAGAGCGCACCCCTGATAAGGGTGAGGTCGGTGGTTCAAGTCCACTCAGGCCTACCAAATTCTTTCTCATGCTGCGTTATGACTTCCCTCGCATAGCCAACACTATGCTTCGCGAAGCCACGCCTTGCCTGAGTCAGAATTGAAACTCTTTTTAGGGTGGGACATATAAAGGTATCTGTTTAGTGACTGTATGGGGCTATAGCTCAGCTGGGAGAGCGCCTGCCTTGCACGCAGGAGGTCAGCGGTTCGATCCCGCTTAGCTCCACCATATCCATACCGGTCACCTTAAATACTTCAGAGTATATTGGAAACAGTATGCTGCGAAGTATTTTGCTCTTTAACAATCTGGAACAAGCTGAAAAATTGAAACGACACAGCTGAACATAACTCTCCGTAGAAGTCCTGAGTTATGCGCACCTGTGTCAGAGTCTCTCAAATAATCACGGCTTCGAACGGCGTCACTCTTTACGAGTCTAAAAGACACCTTCGGGTTGTGAGGTTAAGCGACTAAGCGTACACGGTGGATGCCTAGGCAGTCAGAGGCGATGAAGGGCGTGCTAATCTGCGAAAAGCGTCGGTAAGGTGATATGAACCGTTATACCCGACGATACCCGAATGGGGAAACCCAATGTGATACGTCACATTATCGTTAGATGAATACATAGTCTAACGAGGCGAACCGGGGGAACTGAAACATCTAAGTACCCCGAGGAAAAGAAATCAACCGAGATTCCCCCAGTAGCGGCGAGCGAACGGGGAACAGCCCAGAACCTGAATCAGTTTGTGTGTTAGTGGAAGCGTCTGGAAGGTCGCACGGTACAGGGTGATAGTCCCGTACACAAAAATGCACAGATTGTGAGTTCGATGAGTAGGGCGGGACACGTGACATCCTGTCTGAATATGGGGGGACCATCCTCCAAGGCTAAATACTCCTGACTGACCGATAGTGAACCAGTACCGTGAGGGAAAGGCGAAAAGAACCCCGGCGAGGGGAGTGAAATAGAACCTGAAACCGTGTACGTACAAGCAGTGGGAGCCTACTTTGTTGGGTGACTGCGTACCTTTTGTATAATGGGTCAGCGACTTATATTTTGTAGCAAGGTTAACCGTATAGGGGAGCCGTAGGGAAACCGAGTCTTAACTGGGCGTCAAGTTGCAAGGTATAGACCCGAAACCCGGTGATCTAGCCATGGGCAGGTTGAAGGTTGGGTAACACTAACTGGAGGACCGAACCGACTAATGTTGAAAAATTAGCGGATGACTTGTGGCTGGGGGTGAAAGGCCAATCAAACCGGGAGATAGCTGGTTCTCCCCGAAAGCTATTTAGGTAGCGCCTCGTGAACTCATCTTCGGGGGTAGAGCACTGTTTCGACTAGGGGGCCATCCCGGCTTACCAACTCGATGCAAACTCCGAATACCGAAGAATGTTATCACGGGAGACACACGGCGGGTGCTAACGTCCGTCGTGAAGAGGGAAACAACCCAGACCGCCAGCTAAGGTCCCAAAGTCATGGTTAAGTGGGAAACGATGTGGGAAGGCACAGACAGCCAGGATGTTGGCTTAGAAGCAGCCATCATTTAAAGAAAGCGTAATAGCTCACTGGTCGAGTCGGCCTGCGCGGAAGATGTAACGGGGCTAAACCATGCACCGAAGCTGCGGCAGCGACGCTCAGGCGTTGTTGGGTAGGGGAGCGTTCTGTAAGCCGTTGAAGGTGGTCTGTGAGGGCTGCTGGAGGTATCAGAAGTGCGAATGCTGACATAAGTAACGATAATGCGGGTGAAAAACCCGCACGCCGGAAGACCAAGGGTTCCTGTCCAACGTTAATCGGGGCAGGGTGAGTCGACCCCTAAGGCGAGGCTGAAAAGCGTAGTCGATGGGAAACAGGTTAATATTCCTGTACTTGGTGTTACTGCGAAGGGGGGACGGAGAGGGCTAGGCTAGCCGGGCGACGGTTGTCCCGGTTTAAGCGTGTAGGGGTGTGTTCCTGGTAAATCCGGTTCACTTTAACCCTGAGGCGTGATGACGAGTCACTACGGTGATGAAGTAGTTGATGCCGCACTTCCAGGAAAAGCCTCTAAGCATCAGGTAACATTAAATCGTACCCCAAACCGACACAGGTGGTCAGGTAGAGAATACTCAGGCGCTTGAGAGAACTCGGGTGAAGGAACTAGGCAAAATGGTGCCGTAACTTCGGGAGAAGGCACGCTGTCGCTAGGTGGAGGAACTTGCTTCCCGAGCCGAAGACAGTCGAAGATACCAGCTGGCTGCAACTGTTTAATAAAAACACAGCACTGTGCAAACACGAAAGTGGACGTATACGGTGTGACGCCTGCCCGGTGCCGGAAGGTTAATTGATGGGGTTATCCGCAAGGAGAAGCTCTTGATCGAAGCCCCGGTAAACGGCGGCCGTAACTATAACGGTCCTAAGGTAGCGAAATTCCTTGTCGGGTAAGTTCCGACCTGCACGAATGGCGTAATGATGGCCAGGCTGTCTCCACCCGAGACTCAGTGAAATTGAACTCGCTGTGAAGATGCAGTGTACCCGCGGCAAGACGGAAAGACCCCGTGAACCTTTACTATAGCTTGACACTGAACATTGAGCCTTGATGTGTAGGATAGGTGGGAGGCTTTGAAGCGTGGACGCCAGTCTGCGTGGAGCCAACCTTGAAATACCACCCTTTAATGTTTGATGTTCTAACTCGGCCCCATAATCTGGGGTGAGGACAGTGTCTGGTGGGTAGTTTGACTGGGGCGGTCTCCTCCTAAAGAGTAACGGAGGAGCACGAAGGTTAGCTAATCACGGTCGGACATCGTGAGGTTAGTGCAATGGCATAAGCTAGCTTGACTGCGAGAGTGACGGCTCGAGCAGGTACGAAAGTAGGTCATAGTGATCCGGTGGTTCTGAATGGAAGGGCCATCGCTCAACGGATAAAAGGTACTCCGGGGATAACAGGCTGATACCGCCCAAGAGTTCATATCGACGGCGGTGTTTGGCACCTCGATGTCGGCTCATCACATCCTGGGGCTGAAGTAGGTCCCAAGGGTACGGCTGTTCGCCGTTTAAAGTGGTACGCGAGCTGGGTTTAGAACGTCGTGAGACAGTTCGGTCCCTATCTGCCGTGGGCGTTGGAAGATTGAGAGGGGCTGCTCCTAGTACGAGAGGACCGGAGTGGACGCATCACTGGTGTTCGGGTTGTCATGCCAATGGCATTGCCCGGTAGCTAAATGCGGAAAAGATAAGCGCTGAAAGCATCTAAGCGCGAAACTTGCCTCAAGATGAGTCTTCCCTGGGACTTCGAGTCCCCTGAAGGGACGTTTAAGACTAAGACGTTGATAGGCTGGGTGTGTAAGTGCAGCGATGCATTGAGCTAACCAGTACTAATGACCCGAGAGGCTTAACCTTACAACACCGAAGGTGTTTTAGAGAGACACAAAGACGAAAGTTTTGATATTCAGCTTGTTCAAAGATTGGTTCTGATGGCGGCCCGCAGTGATGTGGAAAGCGGTTAGAATGAAACAGAATTTGCCTGGCGGCAGTAGCGCGGTGGTCCCACCTGACCCCATGCCGAACTCAGAAGTGAAACGCCGTAGCGCCGATGGTAGTGTGGGGTCTCCCCATGCGAGAGTAGGGAACTGCCAGGCATCAAATTAATATCTCGCTGTGAGTTAACCGGCTAGATGTTGCAGTAGATTAGTATGCTGATATGGCTCAGTTGGTAGAGCGCACCCTTGGTAAGGGTGAGGTCCCCAGTTCGACTCTGGGTATCAGCACCAGAAATAAAGCGTAGAGTTCGGTAAATTAACAGAATTTGCCTGGCGGCAGTAGCGCGGTGGTCCCACCTGACCCCATGCCGAACTCAGAAGTGAAACGCCGTAGCGCCGATGGTAGTGTGGGGTCTCCCCATGCGAGAGTAGGGAACTGCCAGGCATCAAATAAACAGAGAAACCTCAGTCGAAAGACTGGGGTTTTTTTGTGTGTCTCATATATGACAGTTCTCTGCTCGAGTAAGAGAGCAGGACTAAAAGCGAAGCTTTTAGAACGTTGCTTGCAACGGCCGAAGGGTATGTGACGAATTTATTCATAAACTGCCAGATTTTAATCAGCAAATATTTAGTAAAAAGGCCTCGATCTGACGATCGAGGCCTTTTTTGTGTCTTTTTCCGGCAATTATTTAATGTTTACTGCTCTGTGAGATGCCAATACCGGTCTGAGAACGGACAAACTGTGGCCAGAAAAGCTTTCTTTCTTCTTGTCCAGAAGGGGATTTATCGGTTATCGAGAAGAACCAAATCCCGACAAATGCCACGATCATTGAGAACAATGCTGGATATTCATACGGATAAATCGGCTTGGCATGACCCAGAATTTGTACCCAGATTGTCGGGCCAAGGATCATCAATACGATCGCCGTAATCAGCCCTAACCAGCCACCAATCATCGCGCCGCGCGTGGTCAGTTTAGACCAGTACATCGATAGCAGAATGATGGGGAAGTTACAGCTGGCAGCAATCGAGAATGCGAGGCCGACCATGAAAGCAATATTCTGTTTTTCAAACAAAATACCCAGCAAGATAGCCACAATACCCAGCACAACCACTGTCGATTTGGAGACTCGAAGCTCTGCTTGCTCTGTCGCTTTACCATCTTTTATCACGCTGGAGTAGAGGTCATGTGACACCGCAGAGGCGCCCGCGAGCGTTAATCCGGCA
This sequence comes from uncultured Gammaproteobacteria bacterium, assembly GCA_963747655.1. GTDB lineage: Bacteria > Pseudomonadota > Gammaproteobacteria > Enterobacterales > Enterobacteriaceae > Rouxiella. Next base: position 7,290 of record CAVVFS010000006.1, read on the forward strand.
ACCACCGCCAGTATGGTAGCGAAGGCAACTGCCGAGATGAAACCCAGGAAGAAGCTGCCACCGACGGCATTGGCTAGATGAACGGCAGCCATGTTATTGCCGCCTAATAGCGCGCCGCTGGCATCCTTAAAGGCTGGATTAGCGCTAACTAACAGGATGGCGCCGAAGCCGATGATAAAGGTTAAGATGTAAAAATAACCAATAAAACCAGTGGCATAGAAAACGCTTTTGCGTGCTTCTTTAGCATCATTGACAGTGAAGAAACGCATCAGGATATGCGGTAAACCGGCAGTACCAAACATCAATGCGAGGCCTAGTGACAGTGCCGATATTGGGTCAGATACCAACCCTCCCGGACTCATGATTGCAATGCCTTTCGGGTGCACCGCTACGGCTTGGGCAAATAGAGTATTAAAGTTAAAGCCTACTGTTTTCATTACCATAACGGCCATAAAGGTCGCGCCAGCCAACAGCAAGGCCGCCTTAATGATTTGTACCCAGGTCGTTGCCAGCATGCCGCCAAACAGGACGTAAAGCACCATCAGAATGCCGACCAGCACGACAGCTACCAGATAATTTAGTCCAAATAACAGCTGAATCAGCTTACCTGCACCCACCATTTGCGCGATCAGATATAAGGCTACGACTACTAAAGAGCCGCAGGCCGAGAGAGTACGAATAGGTTTCTGCTTAAGGCGATAAGAGGCCACGTCCGCGAAGGTATATTTCCCCAGATTACGGAGTCGTTCAGCGATTAAAAACAAAATGATCGGCCAGCCAATCAGAAAGCCGATTGAATAAATCAGCCCGTCATAGCCGGAGGTATAAACCAGTGCAGAAATACCCAGGAAGGAGGCAGCAGACATAAAGTCGCCTGCAATCGCCAGACCGTTTTGCAAGCCAGTGATCTGCCCACCGGCAGTATAATAATCTTGACGTGAACGAGTGCGTTTTGAGGCCCAATAAGTGATGTAAAGCGTTGCACCTACGAACAGTACAAACATGACAATAGCTTCGATATTAAGCGGTTGTCGCTGAACCGCACCGTTAATTCCTTCGGCTGCCCATGCGCTTGAGCTCAGCGCCAGACAGGCCAGAACACCTAAACTGCGGGCGTTCATGGCTGCACCTCACGGATAATATCTGCGGTCAAACGGTCGAATTCACCGTTCGCACGAAAGACATAAATACCGGTCAGCACAAATGAGATAACTATGAGTCCGATGCCAACAGGAATGCCGCGCGTGATGGTCGCACCCGCATAGAGCGGCGTGCCCAGCCACTGAGGCTCGAAGGCAATCAGGAAGATAAAAGCGACGTATAACACTAAAGTGATGATGGAGAGCAGCCAGGCGAACCGGCTGCGTTTTTGCACCAACTCTTTAAAGCGCGGATTACTTTCAACCTTTTGATAAATGAGATCATTCATCTACACGACTCCTATGAGGCATTGATTGATTTCACCGCGCCGTAGCGGCGAAAATTATGACGACGTTTTCATTGATTGTTTTTCTTCCAACAGCTTATCGACCACGCCCGGATCGGCGAGGGTAGAGGTATCTCCGAAGTTAGAGGTATCGCCAGCGGCAATTTTGCGCAGAATACGGCGCATGATTTTGCCTGAGCGAGTTTTTGGCAAAGAATCAGTCCAGTGAAGAATATCCGGCGTCGCGATTGGCCCTATTTCCTTGCGTACCCAGTTACGCACTTCGGTATAGAGCTCAGGAGACGGTTCTTCGCCGTGATTCAATGTGACATAGGCATAAATCGCCTGTCCTTTGATGCTATGAGGGAAACCAACCACCGCGGCTTCTGCAATTTTTGGATGTGAAACCAGCGCGGATTCGATTTCTGCGGTGCCCAGACGGTGACCAGAAATATTCAGCACGTCATCAACGCGGCCGGTTATCCAGTAATAACCATCTTCGTCACGGCGTGCGCCATCACCGCTGAAATACATATTTTTAAAGGTCGAGAAGTAGGTTTGCTCGAAGCGTTCGTGGTCGCCAAACAGCGTGCGTGCCTGACCCGGCCAGGAATCGACGATGACCAGATTCCCCTCTGTCGCGCCTTCCTGCGGGTTACCTTCATTGTCTACCAATGCAGGCTGTACGCCGAAGAATGGCAGTGTCGCCGAACCGGCTTTCAGTTCAGTCGCACCCGGTAACGGGGTAATCATGAAACCGCCGGTTTCGGTTTGCCACCAGGTATCGACGATAGGGCATTCGCTGTTACCAATCGTTTTGTAGTACCACTCCCAGGCTTCCGGGTTGATTGGCTCACCGACCGAACCCAAAATGCGCAATGAGCTGCGACTTGTCCCTTCAATCGCTTTATCACCCTCAGCCATCAGGGCACGGATCGCAGTCGGCGCGGTATAAAGAATATTAACTTTATGTTTATCCACAACCTGAGACATACGGTTGGTGCTCGGATAGTTAGGCACGCCTTCGAACATTAGCGTGGTGGCGCCAACGGCCAGTGGTCCATAAAGCAGATAGCTATGACCAGTGACCCAGCCAACGTCTGCGGTACACCAGTAAATATCGCCAGGATGGTAATCAAAGGTGTATTTGAAGGTCAGCGCGGCATACACCAGATATCCGCCAGTGGTGTGTAATACGCCTTTAGGCTTGCCGGTAGAACCCGAGGTATAAAGGATAAACAGCGGATCTTCCGCGTTCATTTCTGTCGGCGGGCAATCGGCAGAGGCATTGGCAGTGACCTCGTGCCACCATAGGTCACGACCCTCTTTCCATTCGCCTTTCTTGCCAGTACGTTGATAAACAATGACATTCGTCACACTAACCACGGCTGGATTTTTCAAGGCGTCATCGACATTTTGCTTAAGCGGGATGGTGCGACCGGCACGCAACCCTTCATCAGCAGTGATAACCAGTTTGGCATTGGAGTCGATAATACGGCCAGATACCGCTTCCGGTGAGAATCCAGCAAAGATAACCGAGTGCACTGCGCCGATGCGTGCACAGGCCAGCATTGCTACCGCAGCCTCCGGAACCATCGGCATATAAATGGCGACGACATCGCCTTTTTGGACGCCGTGATCTTTCAAGACGTTGGAAAACTTGCATACGTCTTCATGCAATTGTTTGTAAGTTACTAATCTGTTTTCAGATTTAGGATCGTCACCTTCCCAAATGATCGCTACCTGATCGCCGCGATCGGCAAGATGGCGATCGAGGCAGTTGGCCGCCAGATTCAGAGTGCCGTCTTCAAACCAGCGGATATCAATATTGCCCGGTGCAAAAGAGGTGTTTTTAACTTTAGTGAACGGTTTGATCCAGTCGAGCACTTTAGCCTGTTCACCCCAGAACGCTTCAGGATCTTCAACTGACTGTTGATAATATTGCTGATATTTCTCAGGTGTGATCAAGGCTCGTTCTGCAATAGACGCAGGAATAGGGTGCTTGGTAGATTGGCTCATCATTGTTCTCCTTATGAATGTGTTAATACTATGTCAATCAATCGTTAATTGTAGTTTGCTGCCCAGCTTTGTTTGGCTTTTGGGTGGCAGATCACGCAATGTTTTGGCAAGACAATCAGTTGATGGGGTCGATTATAAAACGAGCGATTAATTCAATCCTTTTTCGCCTAAAATCGACCCGTATTTGACTGCCTAAAGGCACAGTTAACATTGGGTGGGTGTGGCAACAGTCAAAGCCATCGACAATTGGCAGAGACTGCCCTGCGAGGACTTCTTTAAGAACATCAAAAGGACGACGTCCGCTACCCGAATCATTAAAACCTTCGTGCTTACCGAGTAAAACGGCGGCTACGCGATCAAATACGCCATTAAGTTTGAGAAGGCTAAATGACCGTTCGACGCTGGCGAGATCTTTGAGGCTATCTTCAATTAGTAAGATATCGCCGTGTCTGATTTCAGGCATATAAGGGCTGCCCCAAATACCCGACATCGTATTCAGATTGCCGCCTATGACTCTCCCCGAAACCTCTCCCGAGCCTATAAATTGGCAGTCATTGTCATAGAGTTTTTTTGGGCGTTCGGGGACAACAGTATCCCAGTTAAGCTTTTCATCGCTCCAGAATGGCGGCAAAGGATAGGTGTAAGGCAGCTTAGGAGGGGTAATGAGCAGGTCGGAGAAGCATTGCCAGGTGGTATCGACAAGGGGAGGGAATTCGCCAAAAGAGGCAACCAGCGCGGGGCCGTAGAAAGTAATCAGACCGGTTTTTGCGTAAATGCCCAGCAGCAACGCGGTGGTGTCGGAATAACCGATAATAATCTTAGGGTCGGCCTTAATCGCCTCGTAGTCGATATATGGCAGCAGAGAGTTGCTGTTCATCCCGCCAATAGTCGACATCACGCAGCGAACTTTAGGATCGCGAAGTAACTGATTAAGCTCTTCAGCGCGTTCCTGAATTGTCCCTGCGCGATAGACATCCGATTTTTGCGTCAGGCTTCCTGCCTGTAGCTCAAATCCCTTGCCCTGCAAAAACTGTTTCGCTCGAGCAAAACGATTAGGCGCAGTAACGGTAACAGGCGACGATGCAGAGAAAAAACCAATGGTTTCTCCGGGCGTAAGTGACTGAGGTAACAACGATTGCGGAGTATTATCCATAAGGTTCTCTCCTGACTTATCGGGAAACCTTACCATCGCTTATTCGCTGAATTTCCTCAATCAAAAAACGTATCAGACCGACAATATCGCCGTTGGGAGAGCGCTGTTTGCTCTGTGTGATGAGATTAAGATTAGATTACCAGTGGCGGATGAGTTGCTTAACTTTAATTATTTTACGTTTATAGCTAATCCGAACATTGGGGTGTAGCAGGAAAGGCAGCATATCGGGCTGGTGGCTGTCGAGAAAACCCATTAGCTTAATCAGTGAGCCGGGCAGCGGCTGATCATCGCCGTCAATTAACAAAATCTCACTGAGAGAATGACGAGTAATAGTAATGCGCAGAAAGCAAAAAACCCGCCATAGGCGGGTTCTTCAGAATATGGTGCCCGGACTCGGACAAATATGTCGGGAACATATTTGAACAGCGCTTCAGCGCTGGCCCAAAGGGCGAGTCTCATGGATGAGACGAGTAATCGAACGGCGTTCGATGGAGAGTCCGTGTCTCAGAAAGCAAAAAACCCGCCATAGGCGGGTTCTTCAGAATATGGTGCCCGGACTCGGAATCGAACCAAGGACACGGGGATTTTCAATCCCCTGCTCTACCGACTGAGCTATCCGGGCAACGGGGCGCATTAAACCGTATTGGCCCTGCGCCGTCAACGCATTTATGCAGTAAAACCGTTAAAAGCTGACTGATTGCTGGCTTTTCAGACAAAAATCACTTTTCTGGCATTTATTTAGGCAGCCAATGCTCAGGAAAGCGCACCATGTTCACGACAGCGAGCAATGTTCAATACGTCTTCAGCCAGACGCTGGGCAACTTCAACGTCATGCAATTGGCGTTTCACCAGCAAGCGGCTGAGGCAGCCTTCCAGAATCAGCTCCATCTGATGGGCAACCATTTCAGCATCGTCTGACCCCATCTCTTGCAACAGCGATAAAGTGTAATGATAAGACGCCTGTTTTTGCTGTTCGGCAAGCCGGTGGATTGGCGATTCGCGGTCTGGATAAAAACTGCATGCTGCTATAAACAGACAGCCAGGATAACGCTGTTGTCTGACTTGCTCATTAAGAACCTTATAACGCACCAGCAGCTTTTGCGATGCCGTTAACGTTTCATCCAGCAACAACTGGCGACGCCAGACTTCTATCTGCTCACCGTGGTGGCGCAAGCAGTCATAGAGCAGTGCTTCAGCAGTGGGCCAATAAAGCGTGAGTTCGTTGAGAGGAACATCAACTCGCTCGGCGACGGAGGCTAGCGATAAAGTCGCCATGCCACGTTGTTCTAAATGACTGAGGGTTTGATCTAATACCTGTTCACGTAGCACTCTTTCCTCCTTTTTCCCTCGCGATCAATAGTCTGGCTCTGTTAGCTGGCTGAGCGGCTATTTTTCTACAGAGCCAATTACGCCGGAAAATTGTCATTTCGTGATGCTATTATCGCCGTTCTTATTGTTTAGCGATAATAACTCAAGATACCAGTGTCGTTTAAGGCTGAGTATTGTGCAAATGCGCGGTGAAATCTGCGCTGTTCATGAAACCGGTCACTCTGGATTGCGGAATTTCTTTACCGTCAGGCCCAAAGAACAAAATAGTCGGCAGTCCCAATACTTGCAGGCGCTGAAGCAATGCTACCTGTTCAGGACTGTTTTTGGTGACATCAGCCTGCAATAGCACGGTATTTGCCAGTGCCTTTTGTACTTCTGGCGACGTAAACGTGTATTTGCTAAACTCTTTACAGGCGACACACCAGTCGGCATAAAGGTCGAGCATGACACGTTTTCCGTGCGCCTGCTGCAATACCCCATTAAGTTGGCCAACATTCTGAATCTTCTGAAAATCAAGCCCATGACTGAGGGATTGAGAAGGTACCGGCGAGCCAAAGGCCCAATCCTGCAACGGGCGGCTAACAATAAGCGCAGCGGCGAGAAACACCAGTTGCAGCATTCTGCAAAGCCCGCGCGAACTCTTCATGCTCAACTGCAATGCCCAGCCGAAGAAGGCGATGCCGAGAATACTCCACAACCGCAGTCCCCAGACATCGCCCAATATTCTGTCTAGCAGAAACACCGGCAGCGCGAGAATAACAAAACCAAAGCCTTCTTTGACGTAATGCATCCACGGGCCGCTACGAGGCAGCAGGCGGTTTCCAAACATCGTGGCAGCAATCAGCGGAATACCCATGCCCAGCGCATAAAGATAAAGCGTCCCTGCGCCGGCCCACGGATTTCCGCTTTGCGCGATATACAGCAAAATAGCGCTGAGCGGCGCAGTGGTGCAGGGCGAACATATCAGTCCCGCCAGCGCGCCCATAACAAACACGCCAATCAACGATCCGCTCTTTTGTTCATTACTCATTAACGCAAGACGTGTCTGCAAGGAAGAGGGAAGTTGCAGGGTAAATAGGCCAAACATCGACAATGCCAGGGCAATAAACATCACCGACAGCGCAATTAGCACCCAAGGGCTTTGTAACGCAGCCTGAAACTGCAATCCGGCCAGGGCAACCACCATGCCGAGCAGGGTATAGGTCAGCGCCATGCCCTGTACATACAGCATTGCCAGCAGGAAGATGCGTTTGAGGCTTTGCGGGCGTTCGCGGCCCAAAATAATGCTCGAAATCAGCGGATACATTGGCAGCACGCACGGGGTAAACGCGATGCCGATACCAATAATTAACGCCCACAGCGGCGAGAATGGCAGAGGCGTGCTTTGTGGCGCGACCTGAACCGTTACTGGCGAAGATGCTCTCGCAGCCGTATTTGAATCAGCAGCAGTATTTGTATCGGATGCAACCGCGGTCAGCGGGATCTCACGCGTTTCTGGCGGATAACAAAAACCGGCCGCGGCACAGCCTTGGTAGGTGACACGAACCTTGGCATTAGCTTTTGCTTCACGAAGAGGAATCAATACGGTCAGCGCGTTTTTATAAATCTCTGAATCGCCGAAAAACTCATCATGATGTGGCAGCCCTTTTGGCAATAAATAGGCCGCCAGCGTGGCATTATTGGCCACAATCTCGATTTTTTGACGATACAGGTAATACCCGTCACGGATCTGCCAATTAAGCTTCAGATCAGAACCTTTCTGAGCAAAATCAAAATTAAATGCCTGATCGACTGTTACAAAATGCGGCGTATCAGAGCCGCCAAAAAGCGACGCCTGGCTGGTGACTGGCAAAAACAGGAGACTGCATAACAGCAGGCAGCAAAGCGGGAAGAACTTTTTTAATACTCGGTAATCCGTCACGGGAGTGTTTCTCTATCTTTAATGGCAAGGCGTATCGGCAAGGCGTTTGAGATTTCAATAGCCTGTTTTTTAACCCGGCATTATACCCGTCATATGGGAATACGAGAATCTCGGGGAAAAAACATTAAGGTTTTTTACACAGAAAATAAGGTAAACCAACAGGATAGGCGTCGATAAAACTGTTAGAGAATGATGCCACTGCCGTTAAATTCTATGCTGGCTGACAATAATGCTGATTTGAATTCAATACTGACTCATAAAAGAAAGGCACGACGTTCAATTGAATATCGTGCCTCAGATCTTTACGCACAATGAAGTGTAGAAAAACGATTATTGCTCGTTTTCGTCGGTGTAACGCTTCGCCTTGTAAGCCGGATGCATCAGGTTCTCAATCGAGAAGATGTCGTCCAATTCGGCTTCAGTCAGCAGTCCGCGCTCAAGCACGACTTCACGCACGCTTTTCCCGGTTTCCGCACAAATCTTGCCGACAATATCGCCGTTGTGGTGGCCGATAAACGGGTTCAAATAGGTAACGATACCAATCGAGTTGAACACATAGAATTCGCAGACTTCTTTGTTGGCGGTAATGCCGTTGATGCACTTTTCCAACAGGTTATAGCAGGCGTTGGTCAGAATATGGATTGACTCAAACATCGCCTGGCCGATAACCGGTTCCATTACGTTAAGCTGCAACTGACCGGCTTCTGCTGCCATGGTCACGCATACGTCGTTGCCAATCACCTTGAAACACACCTGATTGACCACTTCCGGGATAACCGGATTAACTTTGGCAGGCATAATCGACGAACCCGCCTGCAATTCTGGCAGGTTAATCTCGTTTAAACCGGCACGCGGACCCGAAGACAGCAGGCGCAGGTCATTACAAATTTTCGACAGCTTAACCGCCAGACGTTTCAGCGAGCTGTGCACCATGACATACGCGCCGCAGTCAGAGGTCGCTTCGATAAGGTCTTCCGCTGGGATACACGGCAGATTGCTGACCTCAGCCAGTTTCTGCACCGCCAGCGCCTGATAACCTTCCGGCGTGTTCAAACGGGTACCGATTGCCGTCGCGCCAAGGTTGACCTCAAGCAGCAGTTCACCCGTACGCAGCAGGTTACGCGTCTCTTCTTTCAGCAACACATTGAATGCATGGAATTCCTGGCCGAGCGTCATAGGAACCGCATCTTGCAGCTGGGTACGTCCCATCTTCAGAATTTTTTCGAACTCCACCGCTTTACGTTCGAAACCGTCACCCAATTGGGCAATCGCGTCAATCAGCTTGAGCAGTGAGGTGTAGACCGCTAAACGAAAGCCCGTTGGATAGGCATCGTTGGTGGACTGACATTTATTGAGGTGATCGTTTGGATTGAGGAATTGATAGTCGCCTTTCTGGTGCCCCATCAGCTCAAGGCCGATGTTTGCCAAAACCTCATTGGTGTTCATGTTTACGGAAGTACCGGCACCGCCCTGGAAAACGTCAATAGGGAATTGATCCATGCATTTCCCTTTATCTAACACTTCGTCACAAGCCTGAATAATGATGTCGGCGATTTTGCGTGGGATAGTTTGCAGCTCTTTATTCGCTAATGCGGCCGCTTTCTTGACCATCACCATGCCTCGGACAAACTCGGGAACATCGCTGATTTTAGTGTTACTTATATAGAAATTTTCAACAGCACGCAGGGTATGGATACCCCAGTAAGCATCTGCAGGGACTTCACGTGTACCCAGCAGATCTTCCTCTATACGTATCGTATTTGACATGAGAACCTTCTTTTTGGTGCTAAACCGTTACAGGCTAATTGAGAGTTATGTTACAGACGCTGGACTAAATAAAATATTACACCACGCGATGCGGCAGCGGGTACGATCATATGCTGGTTAGCGCGAAATGCACACTTTAAGTGCAGGGTATCGCGGTCTTAAGACCAAAGGTTTATTGTTTTGTGAAATTTCTCACAGTTCATCACTTCGACCAATTTAAATCTCACCAACAGGTTGAAAAAGCCGCCTAACGATACCATCTCATTGGGGTTAGTCTTCATAGGATAAGCCTATGGGACCCTTATTTCAGAGTTCTGAACTGATGTCGTAAAGGATATTTTCAGAGCTTTTTACCACAAGGAGAGCGCTGTGCGCTGGTTACCCCTGTTAGTGTTATTTCTTTTGGCTTACATAGAAATAACCTTATTTATCAAAGTTGCTGCGGCATTAGGCGTGGCAATGACTCTACTGCTGGTGGTGTTAACCTCCTGTTTCGGCGTGTCGCTGGTGCGTAACCAGGGCATGAAAACTATCTTCCAGATGCAGCAGAAAATGGCGCAGGGTGAAAGTCCTGCGGCTGAAATGGTCAAGAGCGTTTCTCTGGTATTGGCGGGTTTTCTGCTGGTGATACCGGGCTTCTTTACCGATATCCTCGGCCTGCTGTTGTTACTGCCGCCGGTGCAAAAATTGTTAACCTTGAGGCTGCTGCCGTTTTTGAAAATCTATCGCCCGGGCGGAGCTGGCCCGACAACCGGCAATACTTTCGAGGGTGAATTTCAGCGTAAGGACGAAAGTCCTGAACGTCTGGTGCGCCCTTTCGATGAAGATCGGCACGATCCCAAGGATCATTAAGTCTTTGGGTCAGGAAAAACAAAATTTTTTCATTTCTGCCCTTGAAGGGCCATGGAATGCCCCCATTAATCAAACCACGAGGTCAGGATAGATCTGCTACCTGGCGTTCAACCCCTAAATAATTAGATATGAACCTGCTCACAGGAGAGTTATCAATGAAAATTCGTCCATTGCATGACCGCGTTATCGTCAAGCGTAAAGAAGTTGAATCCAAATCTGCTGGCGGCATCGTTCTGACTGGCTCTGCAGCGGGTAAATCAACCCGTGGTGAGATTCTGGCCGTCGGTCATGGTCGCATTCTGGAAAACGGTGAAGTGAAAGCGCTCGACGTTAAAGTTGGCGACATCGTCATCTTCAACGACGGTTACGGCGTGAAAGCTGAGAAGATCGACAATGAAGAAGTGTTGATCATGTCTGAGAGCGACATTCTGGCTATCGTTGAAGCCTAATCGCCTCATATCACTTTTTTCTGAACTGAACGAATTTAAGGGAAATTATAATGTCAGCTAAAGATGTAAAATTCGGTAATGACGCCCGCGTAAAAATGCTGAACGGCGTAAACATTCTTGCTAACGCAGTAAAAGTTACCTTAGGTCCTAAAGGCCGTAACGTAGTTTTGGACAAATCTTTTGGCGCGCCAACCATCACTAAAGACGGCGTATCTGTAGCACGTGAAATCGAACTGGAAGACAAGTTCGAAAACATGGGTGCTCAGATGGTGAAAGAAGTTGCGTCCAAAGCTAACGATGCTGCTGGTGACGGTACCACTACTGCGACCGTTCTGGCTCAGGCAATCATCATCGAAGGCCTGAAAGCTGTGGCTGCCGGCATGAATCCAATGGACATCAAGCGCGGTATCGACAAAGCAGTTATTGCTGCTGTTGAAGAACTGAAAACATTGTCTGTTCCTTGTTCAGATTCTAAAGCTATCGCTCAGGTTGGTACTATTTCTGCCAACTCCGACGAAACCGTGGGCAAACTGATTGCTCAGGCGATGGAGAAAGTAGGTAAAGAAGGCGTTATCACCGTTGAAGAAGGCACTGGCCTGATCGACGAGCTGGACGTTGTTGAAGGTATGCAGTTCGACCGCGGTTACCTGTCTCCTTACTTCATCAACAAGCCAGAAACCGGTTCTATCGAACTTGAAAGCCCGTTCATCCTGCTTGCTGACAAAAAAATCGGCAACATCCGTGAATTGTTGCCAGTGCTGGAAGCCGTTGCTAAAGCCGGTAAACCACTGCTGATCATTGCTGAAGACGTTGAAGGTGAAGCTCTGGCAACTCTGGTAGTTAACACCATGCGCGGTATCGTTAAAGTTGCTGCTGTTAAAGCACCAGGCTTCGGCGACCGTCGTAAAGCTATGCTGCAAGACATCGCAACGCTGACTGGCGGTACCGTAATCTCTGAAGAGATTGGTATGGAGCTGGAAAAAGCAACTCTGGAAGATATGGGTCAGGCTAAGCGTGTTGTTATCAACAAAGACACCACCATCATCATCGACGGTATCGGCGACGAAACCACTATCCAGAGCCGCGTAACTCAGATCCGTCAGCAGATCGAAGAAGCGACCTCAGATTACGATAAAGAAAAACTGCAAGAGCGTGTGGCTAAACTGGCAGGCGGCGTTGCCGTTATGAAAGTTGGCGCAGCGACTGAAGTTGAAATGAAAGAGAAGAAAGCCCGCGTTGAAGATGCCCTGCACGCAACTCGTGCTGCGGTAGAAGAAGGCGTGGTTGCTGGTGGTGGTGTTGCGCTGATCCGCGTAGCTCACAAACTGGCTAACCTGAAAGGCGACAACGAAGACCAGAACGTGGGTATCAAAGTTGCACTGCGTGCAATGGAAGCTCCTCTGCGTCAGATCGTTATCAACGCCGGCGAAGAAGCTTCTGTTATCGCTAATAACGTGAAAGCGGGCGAAGGCAGCTACGGCTACAACGCTTACAGCGAAGAATACGGCGACATGATCGCGATGGGTATCCTGGATCCAACTAAAGTGACTCGTTCTGCTCTGCAGTACGCATCTTCTGTAGCTGGCCTGATGATCACCACCGAGTGCATGATAACCGACCTGCCTAAAGACGACAAAGTCGACATGGGTGGCGCTGGCGGTATGGGTGGAATGGGCGGCATGGGCGGCATGATGTAATCATCCCCCGGCAGCCTTTCTGCTGAATTCCGGCGATGTTTAAATGTCGTCGGAATTAAAGAAACCCGGCCCTTATCGGTCGGGTTTTTTTATGGCAATTTTTTGTGATAGCTCTGGGGGCATTCTGTTTTCTCAACCTTTCATTCGTTTGTTTACTCAGTGGTAGAACCCAGGGATACATCGCTCCTGCGAAACTTCGTGAAAGGCGTTATGTGAGCTAAATCGTAAATTTGTACCTTTATTCTGCGGCGTTAAGTAAGATAAGTCTCATCGCCCTGACTAAATAACGTGTAAACTACTGGCACGCAATGCCATAAGTTCGTGTCAGATAATGCGTTGAATTTTGGGTAAACTCGGCAACGGATGCCTTAGATTGCGAAATGTTATCTGATAGGCGTTAGGTACTTCTCAATAATAAATGGGGAAAGAGATGCGGATTAAAATGTTGCTTGGCTTTTCGGCAGTCATGCTGCTGGCGGGTTGCAGCACAGCACACGAATTAACTTCTGCCGGCCAGCAGGTGAAATTCACCGATGCCAAGCCGAGCAGTCAATGCCAGCTGCTGGGAACGCTAACTGGTGCTCAGAGCAACTGGTTGTCGGGCACTTCCGGTGACGGCAGCTCTATGCGCGGTGCGGCAAATGACCTGCGCAACAAAGCGGCAGACATGGGCGGTAACACCATTTATGGTGCCAGCAGCCCAACGCAGAATATTTTCTCCAGCTTTGCACCGCTGGACAGCAAAATGGTCGGCCAGGTTTATAAGTGCCCATAAGCGGCCAAAACTATTGATTACCCGCCAACAAAAAGGGATGCCAACGGGCATCCCTTTTGCTTTCTAAACGACGAAAAAATTGAGTGAAATCACGACTGCGTCAGGTGTAAATCCAGGATGGTTTTACTCGGCTCACCGCCAATCTCGCGCGTTAGTTTCGGCACCATATATCCTGATACGCGACTCAGCAGGCCTTTCATCAGCCCGCGCGCTTCTTCGTCATCGACCATGAAGTGTGCCGCGCCCTGAACTTTGTCCAGCACGTGAATATAGTAGGGCAGGATCCCGGCATCAAACAGCGCATTACTCAACGTGGCCAGTGTTTCGGAACTGTCATTCACACCACGCAGCAAAACGCTCTGGTTCAGCAGCGTGACACCCGCTTTTTTCAAACGTGTCATGCTGTCACGCAGTGCCTCATCAATTTCATTCGCATGGTTGATATGCGTGACCATTAGCACCTGTAAACGCGATTGATTTAGCCGCTGGCACAGCCCCTCGGTGATACGAGCAGGGATAACCACCGGTAAACGGGTATGAATTCGCAGGCGTTTTATGTGCGGGATCGCCTCGAGTTGAGTGATCAACCAGTCAAGTTCATGGTCTTTGGCCATCAGCGGGTCGCCACCGGAGAAAATTATTTCATCCAGTTCTGGCTGAGTGCGGATATACTCCAGCGCCTGAGACCAGTTATTTTTGTTTCCCTGATTTTCCTGATAGGGAAAATGGCGTCTGAAGCAGTAGCGACAGTTCACTGCGCAGCCGCCTTTGACCAGCAGCAGTGCGCGATTGCGATACTTGTGCAATAACCCCGGTACGACGCTTTTTTGTTCATCGAGCGGATCGGTGCTGTAGCCTGGAGCCGTGATAAATTCCTCACGAGCAGTCAGTACCTGCAAAAGTAACGGGTCTTGAGGATCGCCCGGCTGCATACGTGCAACAAACGCGCGAGGCACGCGTAACGGGAATAAACGACGGGCATCACGGCCCTGCTGCAATTCTGCATGATCGTTAAGTGCCAGAAGTGTAAGCAGTTCGTCCGGGTCCGTAATTACATCGCCGAGTTGATACAACCAATCTTCTCTAAAAGGCGTATTTAGGGTTACAATGTGTGCCATTTTTTTGGCTAAGCTACCAGTTTAAAATTAAGAGGGCCATCATGGCGACTTATTCTAGCAACGATTTCCGTCCGGGTCTTAAAATCATGTTCGAGAGCGAGCCTTATGCTATCGAATCAAGTGAATTTGTTAAACCGGGCAAGGGCCAGGCTTTCGCACGCGTTAAAATGCGTCGCCTGCTGACAGGTTCTCGCGTTGAGAAAACCTTCAAGTCTACCGACTCTTGTGAAGGTGCGGACGTTGTTGATACCAACATGAACTACCTGTATAACGACGGTGAGTTCTACCACTTCATGCACCCTGAAACTTTCGAGCAGCACGGTGTTGAAGAGAAAACCGTTTCTGACGCGGCTAAATGGCTGCAAGACAACGCAGAATGTATCGTAACTCTGTGGGATGGTCGTCCTATCGCTGTTCAGCCACCGAACTTTATCGAAGCTGAAATCGTCGAGACTGACCCAGGTCTGAAAGGTGATACCGCGGGTACCGGCGGCAAGCCTGCTACCCTGTCCACTGGCGCTGTAGTTAAGGTTCCATTGTTCGTACAGATCGGCGAAGTTGTTCGCGTTGACACCCGTTCTGGCGAATACGTTTCTCGCGTTAAGTAATTTTCGCAAAACGTATGATAAAGAGCCTCTGCAACCTTGTTTTGCAGGGGCTTCTGAATTTCCAGAGCAGCTGACCAAAGAGTCGGCGACCTTTGCCTGGCATGCTGTTCCACTTTATTATTGTTATAATTTTTGCAGTCCTTTTATTGCTTATAAAATCCTCGCAATCAGTCTCTTCTGGGCACAATTTTACCTATATTTAAAACATCAGATTTCACATTCTTTAATAGGAAGGTTTTTTATGTTCAAGAAAAGTATTCTCGCCATTTTATCCGTGCTGCTGCTGTCTAGCCTGTTAAGCGGCTGCAATACTTTCCGCGGCATGGGTGAGGATATATCGTCCGGCGGCCATGCGATTTCACGCGCAGCCTGATACTGAATAAAGAGCCAAGAGTGCAAGGGTGACGGCCGCATTGCAGCGTCACCCTTTAGCCGTTTATTGAATGGCTTTCGACTGACTGACCCACACCAGCTTATGGATATCAAAACCATAATGCTCAGCGGTTTCAAGCAGATGCTGTTTCACGCCAGGGTCGAGCTGTGGCTTGCGGGAAAGTATCCACAAATAGCTTTTATCCGGCCCGCAGACCAGCGCATACTGATAGTCTTTATCCAGTTCAATCACGTTATAGCCGCCATAGAATGGCCCAAAGAAGGAGACTTTAAGCGCCGCCGTGGACATAGGTCCGGTGAAATAGCCCTTGCCTTCGCTTTGCTGCCATTTATTTTTGGCTGGATTAAATCCGCGATTGATTACCTTCACACCACCATCGTCACGCAGACTATAATTTGCCGTAACCTGCTCCAGTCCACTCTCGAAGACGTGGTCAAGGCGGGCAACTTCATACCAGTTCCCCAGATAACGATTTAATTCAAAATTGTTCACGACTTTGACATTTTCAGGCGGCTTAATGCTACAGCCGACTGAAAGTAAAGCAGAAACAATGACACCAATAGTTGACCAGATACGCATCGTCTTCCCTTTCTTGTATTGAAGTTTAATTGTAGTTAATGAACTAGTTAATGGGCCAGGTGATGGAAATTTGTTTGCCTGCCGCGATGCGAGTAGACTGCATCCCCTGTCTGATATCGGAGTAAATCATCATGAGCGAAACAGCAAGCTGGCAACCCAGTGCACCTATCGCCAATTTGTTGAAGCGTGCGGCAATTGTTGCTGAAATTCGACGTTTTTTCAGCGATCGCGGCGTTCTCGAGGTGGAAACACCGACCATGAGCCAGGCGACGATCACCGACATTCATCTGTTTCCTTTTGAAACTCGCTTTGTTGGGCCGGGTGCTGCCGAAGGCATGACACTTTACATGATGACCAGCCCGGAATATCACATGAAACGCCTGCTGGCGGCGGGAAGCGGGCCTATTTATCAGATGGGTCGCAGTTTTCGCAATGAAGAAGCCGGGCGCTACCATAACCCGGAATTTACCATGCTTGAGTGGTATCGTCCGCGTTATGACATGTATCGACTCATGAATGAAGTCGATGACCTGCTACAGCAGATCCTCGACTGTAACACGGCGGAAACCGTATCTTATCAGCAGGTGTTTATTCGCCATCTTGAGGTCGATCCTCTGTCTGCGGATAAAACACAGCTGCGTGAAGCGGCGGCAAAATTGGATCTTTCTAACATTGCCGATGAAGAAGAAGATCGCGACACGCTGCTTCAGCTGCTGTTTGCGATGGGCGTGGAGCCACATATTGGGCGCGACAAACCCACCTTCGTCTACCACTTTCCGGCGACTCAGGCTTCACTGGCCGAGATTAGCACTGAAGATCATCGCGTTGCCGAGCGTTTTGAGGTTTATTACAAAGGTGTGGAGCTGGCAAACGGTTTCCGTGAACTGACCGACGGCCGTGAGCAGCGTCAGCGTTTTGAGCAGGATAATCGCAAACGCGCCGCACGAGGCCTGCCACAGCATCCGATCGATAATAATCTGCTGGCCGCTCTCGAGCACGGTATGCCGGAGTGTTCAGGAGTTGCGCTGGGCGTGGATCGCCTGATTATGATTGCGCTGGGTGCTGAGAGCATCAGTGACGTTCTGGCGTTTCCGGTCACTCGCGCCTGAGTTTGTTAACCTGAGTACAAACGATCCTGGCCTGATGGTCAGGATTTTTTTATCCATATTCTTTCCCTTTGTCGCCAGTGCTGCACATTAACGGTGCGAATAGGGGTTAAGTTTGCACCTGATGAAACAAAAGTATGCAAATGAAGATTTCCTGATTTTAAAGTTTCAGGAAAAAATCATCTTGCGAACGCCTTATAATTCGGGATGTTGCTCACTACATAGATAATTTGCTCTAAAATGGCCTAGTTTATGCATAACAAGATGATTACTCCCTAAATGTGGAACCTTGTTATGTCAGATGCCAATGAAAAAGAGCTGCTCTATGGGCTGGAAGGGCCTATCGCTCCTGCGACAGCGTTCTTTACCGCCGTGCAACACCTGCTGGCAAGCGTTGTCGGGATCATTACCCCGCCTCTAATCATCGGTTCGGTTCTTGGGCTGAACGCCTATTTGCCTTATTTGATCAGCATGTCGTTACTGGCTTCTGGGATCGGCACCTTTATTCAGGCACGCCGAATTATGGGCATTGGAGCAGGCATGATTTGCTTGCAAGGCACCAGCTTCGCTTTCCTTGGCGTGATCCTCTCCGGTGGATTCCTGGTCAAGAGCCGTGGCGGTTCACCAGAAGACATCATGGCGATGATCTTTGGCGTTAATTTTGTTGCCGCTTTTATCCCGCTGTTGGTCAGTCGTTTTATCGGCCAGCTGCGCCGCGTATTTACACCGCTGGTTACGGGCACCGTTATCGTGCTTATTGGTATCAGCCTGATTAAAGTCAGTATCACCGACTGGGGCGGCGGCAATGGCGCGGCAGATTTCGGCGCACCTGCTAACCTCGGGCTAGGGGCGTTGACCCTGTTAGTTATTGTTATCCTTAACCGTATTCCAATTCGCGTCCTACGCCTGTCAGCCATTGTGGTAGGTATTGCCGTCGGATGTGTGGCTGCTGCGCTAACCGGTCACTTAACCTTTAAGCCGGTAGCGGGCAGTTGGTTTGAGCTACCGCGCCTGTTCCGATTTGGCTTCCATTTCGACTGGACTATCTTTTTGCCTATCGCGCTGGTTTCCTTTATCAGCATTCTTGAAGCCGTGGGCGACCTGACTGCCAATTGCATGCTGTCACAGCAGCCGATCGAAGGTGATACTTTCCGCAAGCGTTTGAAAGGGGGCATTCTGGCCGATGGCGTGAGCTGCATTATTGCCGCGATGCTTTCTTCGTTTCCGAATACCACCTTCGCGCAGAACAACGGCGTCATCCAGATGACTGGAGTAGCGAGCCGCCGTGTGGGGTTATATATCGGCGTGTTGCTGGCGATATTGGGGCTTTTCCCGGTCATTGGCGGCGTACTTCAGCAGATCCCGGCACCGGTATTAGGCGGTGCGACGCTGGTAATGTTTGGCAGCGTGGTTGCCGCCGGCATTCGTATCATGACTCAGTCACCGCTCGGCCGTCGCGAAATGCTGATTATTGCTATTTCGTTGGGTATAGGACTGGGGATCGAGGCAGTACCTGAGGTACTGAAACAGTTCCCACTGGTTATCGGTAACATCTTTGGTCAGGCAGTGACCAGCGGCGGAATTGTGGCGATGCTTTTGAATTTTGTTATGCCGGTGGAGCATACAAAAACGGTTATCGAGCCGGTAAAATCGCTGAAAGCAAACTGACAGACAGCGCTATTGCGCCCCTGGATCAGCAGACAGGGAATAACTGAGCTGGCTAACCTTATGATTATTAACTTAAAGGAGCCAGCTATGTTAAATCAACGTACTTGGATCAAAAACCCTCTCGCCGTGTTTACCGCCAACGAGCAAAATGCCGATGGCGGTATCGTTATTGAAGGTTCTCGCATTGCCGAGCTTTTGTCCGTCGGGCAGCAGCCTGCGCTTGCGGTTGACAGCATTATCGACGCCTCCGAATGTGTGTTACTGCCGGGGCTTATCAACACTCATCATCATTTTTATCAAACGTTGACACGGGCCTGGGCGCCAGTGGTCAATGCACCGCTATTTCCCTGGTTAAAGCAGCTTTATCCGGTATGGGCAAAGCTCCAGCCCGAAGCACTGGCGCTGGCAAGCCGCGTCGCGATGGCCGAATTACTGCTTTCGGGTTGTACCACCACTACGGATCATCATTACCTTTTCCCACAGGGAATGGAGGAAGCGATTGATGTGCAGGTCGAAGTGGTGCGCGAGCTCGGTATGCGCGCCTTGCTAACTCGTGGATCGATGAGTCTGGGTGAAGACGACGGTGGATTACCGCCGATGCATACGGTGCAATCTGCCGAGGCAATTTTGCAAGACAGTCAACGGCTGATTGACCGTTATCATCAGCGTGGAGAGGGCGCGTGGATGCAGATTGCACTCGCGCCTTGTTCGCCGTTTTCGGTGACCACCGACATCATGCGAGAAAGTGCCGCAATGGCAGAGCGCGAGGACGTGCGCCTGCATACTCATCTGGCCGAGACACTCGATGAAGAGCAGTTTTGCCTGCAACGTTTTGGCCTGCGAACGGTGGACTATCTTGATAGCGTTGGCTGGCTAAGTAGTCGGACTTGGCTGGCACACGGTATTCATTTTAACGAAGAGGAAATTCGTCGTCTTGGGGCTGCGGGCACCGGCATTTGCCATTGTCCTGTCTCAAATATGCGGCTGGCGTCTGGAATGTGCCCTGCGCGTGATTTAGAGGCTGCGGGTGTGCCGATTGGCCTGGGTGTTGACGGTTCGGCCTCCAACGATGCGTCAAATTTAATGTATGAAGCCCGGCAGGCGCTGTACCTCCAGCGTTTACGCTACGGCACAGAATATGCCACGCCAGAGAGAATATTGGGCTGGGCTACGCGTGGTTCGGCTAAAATTATTGGCCGTGATGATATCGGGCAGCTTGCCGTGGGCAAACAGGCAGATCTAGCGTTGTTTAAACTGGACGAACTGCGGTTTAGCGGCAGTCATGACCCTGTTGCAGCGCTACTGCTTTGCGGAGCAGAAAAGGCAGACAGTGTGATGATCGGGGGAAAATGGCGTGTGCGGGAAGGGCAAATCGTCGATCTGGATGTGAAATCCCTGATATCGGCTCATCGTCAAGCGGCGAAGAAGCTTTTTGCCTGATTTTTATCTGATTTTTTTGACAGAAAATGCAAAGGGCCGGCAAACGCCAGCCCTGTTTCATTTTTTAAATCATGTTCTAAACTGTAGGGGCTTAGAAACAATATCTAGTAAAAGTGCTCAGAAATGATGTTTAGAAGTTGTAGCTCACACCTACACGAACACCCAGATTTTTACGGACATCGCCTGCTGTAGTATAAACACCTGAATTGAGATTTAAGTTATTAGTTAACGCGGCGTTCACGCCTGCGCCAGCGGCAAACACTTTAGTCTTTTTGCCAGATGTTGACTTATAGTCACCATTTTCCGTGGCTGCAGCTGCCGTAATATTGGTTTTATCCGCAAATACCTGCGTAAAGCTGACATCAGCCCAAGGCATTAGTTTGATTCCTTTAACGTCGACATTCGCTGTCACACGTGTACCCACGCCGGCATAACATGAGCTGCTATGATTTTTGCTGAATTTGATATTCTGATTAGCATACGGATCAGAGGTTGCCTTATTCATGCCCAGTAACGCATAAGGTTGGACGACGGTATTCTCTGATGTTTTTATGTTCACACCAGAGCGAACCTCACCGTTCAGCACAGTCCCTTTATAACCGCTGTTCAGATGTTCTTTAATACCTGAAGTATTTGCGCTCACGTTATTGCTGTTAGATGAATAATCTACTCGACCATAGCTCAAATTCGCATTGGTAAACAGGCTCCAGGTTTTATCCTGTAGCGCCTGCTGCCAACCGCCGTACATGCTGTAGAAAGTACTGGTCAGGTGGTTATTAAAATCGCCAGTCTCTGATGAGCGATAGCATTTTTAGTTTTATCTACTGAGGAGGTGGTCGCAAGCTCAAGGCTGTTATTGTAAGCCCCGTTACGTGCAAATGCAGTTTGTTGGCCGTTAGCAAATTTGGTGGTAACCGTTGCGCCTTTAGCCACGTTTATTTCAGTGATATCGTGAGAACCGTCTTTAGTGTCCAAAGATAATTCATTGATAATGATACTATTATCACCTACCGCGTTGTGTGCTAAAAGCTGGTCGCTGGTGGTCATGGTAACGCCGCTGTTAATCAGGCTATCCGCCATCAATATGCCATGCTCATTCATTGAAACTCGCATGTTTCTAACTTCATCGGTTTTAACCAGTGCCTGATCGCGCATTGCCAGACATAGCGGCGTTGTTTTTCACAATCAACTGGTTATCACCTGCGCCGAACGTAATATTGCCGCTTGATTGCGCGCCATCGCTAATTAAAACGGTTGAACCTTGTTTACCCGCAATACTGATATTGCCGTCATGCTTTGAGTTATTAATATCAAGAGAGGCTTTACCACCGGGATTAATAACAATGTCTCCGACATCATGACTATTATTTTTAATAAACAGGTCTGAGTTTTTAGTACTTGAAAGTCTTTTGATACCATTAAGACTTTCATGGTCAAGCGTAACGTGGTTTTCAAGGGAATTAGTAAGGACGATAGCATCAGTATGGGAGCCAATAACTGCCCCATTAAGTGCATTATAGCGAGGTTCTACACTACCATTTTTGAGTGTAACGTTATTAACAGAATGCCCACCTATTAGAATTTTACCGTTGGTCAGAATGCTGTCGTCAATCTCAATGTTTTTATTGCCTGTTCCGTTGGCAACAATACTGCCATTAATAATGCTGCCATTTTCTGCTGAAATATTTAAATTACCGTTGTCGCTCGGATCAATCCAGATAGCTGCACCATTCATATAATTTTTGTTTGGAACGGCAGCGTTCAGGGGTTTAGCATCATATAGCCTGTTTTTCTCCTGTCCGGACAACTGCGCAAATAACGGACTGAGAGTCTTTATCGTTACGTGGAGGGCCAGAGAAATAGACATTATGATTTTCGGCGTCACGCTTTAATACTGCCGCAGCTTTTTGATTAATTTTATCCAAATCCCAATGGACTTTTTTATTAACGCCATTATTGCTCAGGGTAAAGTCTTCATTTTTTTGTGAGTGTTGATCTGGGACAATTTTAACCGAAACCGCTGCAGAAACATTGGCAGTCATGATTAGTGATGAGGTGGCTAATAAAATACACTGAGAAAGCTTTGAAAGACGCATTGTACTTGGCATTTGAAATCCTTGAATTATAGCTAGCCTGATTTCAACGTTGTTATAATAAGAATTACAACGCTAGAAAGATTTTTATTCATCTTGTGATGGGCTATTTTCAAGGTTGTTGAGTTGAAGATATATCGTACTAGTCAGGAAATTCTGTTTATCGTTTATGAAGTATCAATATTTGATGGCTGGGATTCATTGAATATTAAAACGGATTTGTTTTAACTCGCAGAAAATCCTCCAGATAATTACCTTGATAAAAGATTAATTACCTGGAGGGAAACGGTTATTTTTCTAGGGTAACAAGGATATTTATTAGAGGTCACCCTGATTTCTAACGCCGCCGCTGCTGAACGAGGCATTGCCGCCGTTTTGCGCGCGATGCAAGGTTTCCATACGCACCTGGAAAGGTGGGAAGGGTAAAATAATACCGTGTTCGCGGAATCCGGCCAGTATTAACTGATGAATTTCATGGCGTAGCGGCATACGATGCGCCATTTCTGCGGCATGCATACGCAGTTCAAAAATTTGAATACCCTGCTGCAAATCGACCAGATACGCCTCGGGAGCAGGGGTTTCGAGTACCAGAGAACATTTTTGGGCTGCCTGTTTGAGAAGCAGCGTCACCTCTTCACTATTGGCTTCCGCGGGTGCAGGAACTGTTAACACCACGCGGGTCACAGAGTCAGACAGTGACCAGTTAATAAATTGCTCAGTAATGAAGGCTTTATTTGGAACAATGATCTCTTTGCGATCCCAATCGACAATTGTGGTCGCGCGAGTATTTATTTTGGTCACGCTGCCCGTGAGATTACGAATAGTCACCGTATCACCAATGCGGATAGGCTTTTCAAACAGGATCATCAGGCCGGAAATAAAGTTGGCAAAAATCTCCTGTAGCCCGAAGCCTAATCCTACACCCATAGCAGCAACCAGCCATTGCAGCTTGCCCCATTCGATACCCAGCATGGAGAAACCGGTCAAACCGCCAATTAGTAGCACCGCGTATTTGGTGATAGTCAACGCGGCATAGCCGGTACCTGGCGTGAGATCGAGATGCTGCAACAGCGCCAGCTCGAGCAGGGCAGGCAGGTTGCGCACCAGTTGTGTAGTAATGATTAACACCAGAATCGCGATCAGCACGTGTCCGAGGGTAATCGGCTGCATACTCTCGACGCCCTGGGTCGTCGATGAGACATCCCATAGTTTAATATTTTCGAGGAAGGAGAACGCCGAATGGATCTCCGACCACAGGAAAATCAACGATACCAGCGCCACCATTGCCAATAATGAGCGCACCAGCCTTAACGATTGAGCGCTGATAGCATCGAGATCGACCACCGGTTCTTCTATCTCAATCACGCCCTCGTTACTGTTCGCCAGCGACGTTTCCTCTTCTCCTTTGGCACGCTGCGAGAGAATTTCTGCACGACGCTGCTTGGCGCGCTCGAAGGCGATTTTACGTCGCTGAATCAGCATCCAGCGACGGATAATGTGGTAAATCACTAACAGCAGGAACCAGATGGCCAGCGAGGTTTCCAGTCGCGCCAGCAAAGCCTGTGAAGTTGCCAGATAGCCCAGAGTCGAGGCTAGTGCAGCAATCAGTGGCGCACCCAGCATCATCCACCAAAGCGTGGTGTTCAGCAGATTTTCACCGTTGCCCTGCTTGTCGAGATACAGCGGAATGCCAGCGCGTTTCAGGTTCTGCGTCACCAACCCCAACAAAGCACAAAGCACAACAAAGCACAGGCGTCCCAGGGTGTTGGAGAACTCGCGATCGTTGAGATTATCGAAGGTAATCAGCGCCATAATCAACGGAACGATCAGCCAGATCGACAGCGAGTAATAGCGTAATGCGAGGGAAACACGGCGCTGTGGCCAGTTGAAATGTGAAATGAACAGCCCTTTTGGATGCGCCAGATAGTGGCTTATCATAAACAGCCAAAGCACCGGCAACGTTGCTGTCACGCCATCGCCTATCGCGACAGCAATCGGGAAAGGCCACGCGCTTTGCAGACCAAAGCCAAGCGCTGCCCACAGAACGGGCAGAGGCAGGGCGACTAAAATTGACCAGAATACGGTGCGTGCGGTCAGGGAGAATTGATCTTGAGTGACCTTACCCACGCGGCTGCTGGCCCGATCAAGGAAGTTGTAGTAATGGCGGCGAGAGCTAATGCTGACAATTACCAAAATCAGCGCTGCAAACAGTGGCAGCAGCGTTTCGCGGCTGGTCACCATCATTACCGACGCTTTGCCCAGCTGCGACAGAGTATCCAGCGACAGCAGACGATTAAGGTCGTGCATGGTTTGCAGCGGATAGCTAAAGCCGACAGGGCTGACATCTGCCACCCAGAAAAGATAGCGGTGCGCGGCGTCATTGATGTCTTTCAGGGCATCAACCAACTGAGTATTCGCGACTTTCAGCTTGGTCAGCTCGAGGATTTGCGTGTCGCAGCCAGAGAGCAGCGAATTCAGCAGGTCGGCCTGCGTTTTCAGCTGGGCTTCAAGAATTTTTTGCTGCGAGGCGCTCAGCGGCTGGCCACCGTCTTGCTTACCCTGGAGATATTGCTGCTGTTTACCGAGCAAGTCTTCATAGTGCAAACGCTGCACGCGCAGTTGGCCCATCTCGCCATCGAGCTGCTGAGGGTTCGGCATTTCTGGCAGCCTGGAAACCTGAGCGCGCAAGGTTTCACCTAGCAGCGGCGAGGCATCGAGCCACTGTGCCTGCTCGCGGATAGTGCTCAGTGCCTGACGCACTTGCAAGGTTTGCGCCGCGGCCTGACGCTGTTGCGACGAAATCAGGTCCATGCGCTGCGCCTGCTGATTCAACGCCAGCGACAGTTCGCGGTTGGACTGCAACTGCTGGTTAATCGATTTCGGCAGTTCGCCACTTTGCTCGGCCAACTGCTCGGTTTTTTGCAGCGCGCTTTCAGCTTCGCGCTGGCGCTGGCTGTTGAGATTGTTGCGCAGAGTTTGCAGCTGTTCATCAAGGCGATCGTGGCGCGTTTTGTAGAGTTCGGCGCGGATACGGGAAAGTTCCTGACGATTACTGGCAGAAAGCTGAGCCAACTCAAGCTCGTCAACCCTAGCTTTGCGGGCAGTAGATTCAGCCTGGAGCAGTTTTAGCTGAGCCTGAGCGAGAGCGGTTTTATTATTATTGAAGCTTTGCAGGCGTTGATCGACATCGGCCAACGCGTTGCGCGCTTCAGATTGCTGCTGCGGCAAGAGAGTGAGTGAATCACTGATATCGCGAGAGCGATCCTGCTCCTGGCGCAGCTGTCGCGCCTCTTCGAGCAACTGGCTACTGACCTGCAATATCTGCTGGTCAAGCTCGTTGCTGGAAAGGCTATCGTCTACCGGTAAGGGTTTATCGGCCTGCGTCTTCAAGTCTTGACGCAGGCTTTGCGACAGGTGAGGAAAATCATCGATTGCCGTTTGATACTGCCCGGATCGCGCGGTCGAGGCATTCGCCTCGCTCAGCCAGTTAATCGCCTTCTGGAGCGATTCAACGATTTGCGCCTGATTAGCCACTTCTTTATTGGATTCGGCTTGTTTCAACTCTTGCTGGAGCGAGTCTTGTGAGAGCGCAGCGCTGGCATACAGTGGCAGCGCTAACAGCAAACTCACCAGCAGGGTGGGGATCAGGCGCACGGGCATATTCCTTTCAACAAACTGCTTTTATTTAAACAATATTTATAAATATAAATAGTTTGCGGCAACGTAAATCGTTTTCAGAAACTAAATGACGTTTTCTGGTTCTGAGACGATCGGTTCTGCAACCGTGTCTCGAACTGCTTCTGCAAACGGTTCACCCATACGTGTTACTGTGCCGTTTTTCAGCTGCGGCATAAATTCGACCTGATTCGCGGCAAACAGGTTGATGACCGTTGAGCCGAGTTTAAAGCGTCCCATTTCCTGGCCTTTTTCCAGCGCGATAGCACCTTCGCTGCCAGCTTCAGGATAAGTCCAGCGTTTAATAATGCCTTCACGCGGCGGAGTAATCTGGCCTGCCCATACGGTTTCAATGCTGCCGACGATGGTCGCGCCCACCAGAATCTGCACCATTGGCCCAAATTCGGTATCAAACACGCTGATAACACGCTCGTTGCGGGCAAACAGGTTTGGCACATTGGCTGCGGTCAGTGGGTTAACCGAGAACAGATCGCCGGGGACGTAAATCATCTCACGCAGCACGCCGTCGCACGGCATATGCACGCGGTGATAGTCGCGCGGGGCCAGGTAGATAGTCGCGAATTGGCCTTCTTTAAACTTCTCGGCCAGCACGTAGTTACCCGCCAGCAGTGCTTCGAGGGTGTAAAAATGGCCTTTAGCCTGGAACAGTTTGCCGTCGGTAATCGGGCCTAACTGGCTGACTGCGCCGTCAGCAGGCAGGCACAGCATATCCAGACCGCTAACGACCGGACGTGCACCGGCGCGCAGTGGGCGAACGAAGAATTCGTTAAAAGTGGCATAGGAAGTGAAGCTGGGATTCTGCGCTTCTTTCATGTCGACTTTGTAATAGCTGGCAAAAGCTTTTATCACCCAATGGGTTAGCATGGCGGCACGGCGTTCTGCGCCCCAGCCAGCAAGTCGGGTAAGTCCTTGTTTAGGAAGTAAGTATTGAAGTTTTATTTTGAGCTTATCCAGCACAGGTAACCCTCTTTAAAATTTATATCCTGCATATTTCGAACCGCAGAAACGTTGGTTATGCTCACTCATCCGTGGCATTTAATTGAATAATCGCCGGGGGTGCGCATTTGCCGCCGCCTTCCTGCAACTCGAACTATTTTGGATATACCCGCCATATTTGGCGCTACAGATGCATTGGAATGCATTTGTGTAACTCAAAATATTAGGGGGTATATCTGCCACTTTTGGCGGCAGATTTTATGGAAAATGAAAATAAATAGCTAAAACGTGCGCCAGATTTTAATCAAAATGACGATTTTTATCAGATGCTATCGAAGTTTTTACGCGTTTTTACATCGGCCATGCTTTCGAGGATGCGGTGATAGTTATCAAAACGCTCTTCGGCAATTTCGCCTTTGTCTACCGCTTCACGAATTGCACAGCCCGGATCGCTGCCGTGTTTGCAGTCGCGGAATTTGCAGTAGCCAAGGTAAGGCCTGAATTCAATGAAGCCCTGAGTAATTTGCTCCGGCGCCAGGTGCCATAGACCAAATTCGCGCACGCCAGGGGAGTCGATAACGTCACCGCCATGCTGGAAGTGATAAAGGCGTGCGGCTGTGGTGGTGTGCTGACCCAAACCTGAGTTATCAGAAACGTCATTGACCAGAATCTGTTGTTTTTCCGGTGGCAACAACGCATTCAGCAGGCTGGATTTACCGACCCCTGACTGACCGGCAAAAATACTGATACGGTCAGTTAACGCGGTGATGAACTCCGGCATACCTTCACCGGTATAGCTTGAGACCTCTAAAACGCGATAGTTGATGCGACGATAGATATCCATCATCTCGGCCACAAACTTGCGACTTTCTTCATCGAGCAGGTCGATTTTATTCAATACAATCAGCGGCTCGACTTCAACGGTTTCACAGGCTACCAGATAGCGATCGATGATGTTGAGAGACAGCTCGGGTAAAATAGCCGAGACAATCACAATCTGATTAATGTTGGCGGCGATAGGTTTAACGCCATCATAGAAATCAGGGCGAGTCAGTACAGACGTGCGTTCATGCACGGCTTCGACTATACCTTTGACGTCGGCGTTCTCGCCCGAGCGCCATACAACGCGGTCACCGGTAACCAGTGAACGGATGGTCCGACGGATGTTACAGCGATGCGTGCTGCCGTCGGTAGCTTCAACGTCGGCATGCATTCCGAACCGGCTGATCACTACGCCCTCTTGTGCATCACCGTGCAGGGAGTCGTCCAGCTCTTTACGTTTGTCGGTCTTGGTCAGACGACGTTCGTGGTTGGCTTTAACGCGACGTTGTTGCCCTTTTGACAGTTTTATCTTAGTCACTGCGCCTCACTTGACTGGCTTCAATCGCTCGTTGCGACCAAAAGGGCTATGATACCAGCTATTTCGTATTAATTAACCGTTGTGGGACTATTCATGACTGGAGTCACTATGCCTGTAACTGATAACAACCTGCCTTTAACTGATACCAACCTGTCTTTAACTGATGCCAACCCGTCTGCAAATGAGAACAATTTAATCTGGATCGATTTGGAGATGACCGGTCTGGACCCTAAACGCGATCGTATTATCGAAATCGCGACGCTGGTGACCGACGCTAATCTCAATGTTTTGGCCGAAGGGCCTGTGATGGCCGTGTATCAATCTGACGCGCAACTAGGGCTGATGGATGAGTGGAACGTGCGCACTCATACTGGCAGCGGGCTGGTAGAGCGTGTGAAAGCCAGTACTTTTGATGAGAACGCGGCGCAGCAGGCGACCATCGAATTCCTGAAAAAATGGGTGCCTGCGGGCAAATCGCCTATCTGCGGCAACAGCGTGGGGCAGGATCGTCGTTTCCTGTTTAACTATATGCCTGAGCTGGAATCTTATTTCCACTATCGCTATCTTGATGTCAGTACGCTGAAAGAGCTGGCTCGTCGCTGGAAACCCGAGATTCTTGCCGGTTTCACCAAGCAAGGGACGCATCAGGCATTGGATGATATCCGCGAATCGGTCGCTGAGCTTGCCTACTATCGTGAGCATTTCATTCAGCTGTAAAAGAATTTAAAATATTTTTCGTCGCGTTATATTGTTCTGAAATCAAAGAATTGCTGATTAATTGCACTAATTGTTCTTTTAATCAGCACTTGAACGATTTATTGAATAAAAACGGTTTTTTTTAAGAAAGGGGGCTTGCGGGACGAAAGATTTCTCGTATAATGCGCACCCCGTACCGATGAAGAATTTCGTTAGTATGCAGAGCGGGAATAGCTCAGTTGGTAGAGCACGACCTTGCCAAGGTCGGGGTCGCGAGTTCGAGTCTCGTTTCCCGCTCCAAATTTTTTTGATTGGTTTTTCAATCGATTAGATTTAGAAGTGAAAGAATAAAAGCTGTAAAAATTAAAAGTACCATGCGACGCGGGAATAGCTCAGTTGGTAGAGCACGACCTTGCCAAGGTCGGGGTCGCGAGTTCGAGTCTCGTTTCCCGCTCCAAACTTTTCAAATGTTGTATTTGTCGAAAAGTGAATGACTCTTCAAACGAAGAGAGTTTGCCGGATGAAATTTACAACCGATGCACATTGCATCTCCTAAGCGGGAATAGCTCAGTTGGTAGAGCACGACCTTGCCAAGGTCGGGGTCGCGAGTTCGAGTCTCGTTTCCCGCTCCAATTTTCTTCATTCAATCATCATCCCAGTCACCACGCCACTTGCGTGACTTTTTTGTCTTTTAAAAAAACAGACTGAATTACTTTTGTGAACAGACTTATCCACAGATTTAGTTTATTTTTTGCACTGCTGTTTATTTGTTCTGTGAAACTTGCCAAAAAATAACCTGTTGATTTTTAAAGATAAAAAATAAAGGTAAAACGTTATAGCGATCTCTTGCTCTTTTTTGTGCAGTTGATCGGCAAAGCATTTTTATTTTTATGCACAGCGCAGAAATATCCTCATTTACAGAATAACCCACCGTTTTATGCATCTCTTGGCAGGCCTTTTTCCACAGCGCGGATCAGTCGTTTCTTCTGTGAGGACTGCACTTCTATCTGATGTTCACTTCTTCTGGCCCATTGCTGCGCGATAGCCCACTCGATATGTTCATCAAGCATGCTATTTTCTCCTTTCCTGCTTTGCAGTGCGAAAACGATGTTTTCGTCATAAGGAGCATTCCCCAGCGCCACCGAAATATTACGCAACCAGCGCAGGTGTCCTATGCGTCGAATCGGCGATCCTTCGGTAATACGCAGAAACTTTTCTTCTTTCCAGTTGAATAGCTCAATCAATTCCGGTGCATGCAGCGCCGCACGTGGGCTAAAGTCTTCTTCGTCGGTTAATTGTGAATAGCGATTCCACGGGCAAATCAGCTGGCAATCGTCACAGCCATAGATACGGTTGCCCATCAGTGGACGGAACTCTTCAGGGATTGCTCCCTCGAGTTCAATTGTCAGATAAGAGATACAGCGACGAGCATCGACTTGATATGGCGCAACAATGGCGCCGGTCGGGCAGGTAGTGATACAGGCCACGCAGCGGCCACACTGTTCTTCCTGAGGTTTATCCACCGGCAGAGGCAGGTCTATCAGTAATTCGCCGAGAAAGAACCAGGAACCCGATTCGCGGTTAAGTATTAGTGAGTGCTTACCAACCCAGCCAAGCCCCGCTTTTTCTGCCAGCGGGCGCTCCATAACTGGCGCAGAATCGACAAAGGGTCTGAAACTTAGTGTCTTGTCCGGCTGTGATTCGCTGCAGAAAGTCTGGATCATATCGCCTAGCTTTTTCAGCCGCTGGCGCAATACTTTGTGGTAATCGCGGCCTAACGCGTAACGGCTGACATAGCCAAGCATTGGATTATTCAGCGTTTTAGCGAATGCGGCTTTAGCTGGCAGATAGTTCATGCGCACGCTGATTACCCGCAGCGTGCCGGGCAATAGCTCATGGGGACGAGCGCGTAACATGCCGTGACGCGCCATCCAGTCCATCTCTCCATGATATTGTTTATCAAGCCACTCTTGCAGTTTAGGCTCTTCTACGGACAGGTCAGTATCGCAGATGCCGACTTGCTGGAAGCCTAGCGACTGGCCCCATTGCTTGATATGTTGGGCTAATTGATCGAGATCGAGGAGGTGCGTCATGACTAACCAAATTGAAAAACAGAACCCGACAAGTTTACCATACTCCGTCTATTCTGCGGACTGGTTAAGAAAGGCAGAGGCAGAAGCCGCAAAGGATACAGGCCTCTCGCTTTTTACGCTGATGCAGCGCGCTGGGGCTGCGGCCTTCCAACTGGCCCGAACGACATTCCCCGAGGCCACTGAATGGCTGGTGCTTTGCGGTCACGGTAACAATGGTGGCGACGGTTATGAGGTCGCCCGTCTG
This sequence comes from uncultured Gammaproteobacteria bacterium, assembly GCA_963747655.1. Lineage (GTDB taxonomy): Bacteria > Pseudomonadota > Gammaproteobacteria > Enterobacterales > Enterobacteriaceae > Rouxiella. Next base: position 38,709 of record CAVVFS010000006.1, read on the forward strand.
GCGAAACTGGCTGGTCTGAATGTCACTTTATTGGCTGTTGGCTCTGAAAAGCCTCTTCCGGCCGAAGCAGAACAGGCGAGAAACGGCTGGCTTTCGGCGGGTGGAGAGATTGGCGATATCGCCAGCGCGTGGCCCGAAGGCTGTGGTCTGATTATTGATGGATTGCTCGGTAGCGGGTTGTCATCGGCACCGCGCGAGCCTGTTGCCAGTTATATCAAGGCAATTAATCAGCATTCCGCGCCGGTCCTGTCACTGGATATTCCTTCTGGTCTGGCGGCCGAAACCGGCACCGCTGCGGGGGAGGTGGTTCGCGCCGCGCTGACTGTCACTTTTATTGCCCTGAAGCCTGGTTTACTGACCGGGCAGGCCAGAGATTATGTCGGTGAGCTACACTACGACGCGTTGGGTCTGCAAAGCTGGCTCAGCGGTCATTTGCCACTATTACAACGACTTGATGCCGGCCGATTGTCACAATGGTTGCACCCTCGTCGGCCCTGTTCTCATAAGGGCGAGCATGGGCATTTGCTGGTAATCGGGGGTGATACCGGCTATGCAGGAGCCATTCGCATGGCGGCGGAATCCGCGCTACGCACTGGGGCGGGGATGGTGCGAGTACTCACTCACAAAGAACATATTGGCCCACTATTAACAGCTCGTCCTGAATTGATGGTGCAGGAACTTAGTGAAGAATCGATAAAAGCCGGGCTTGAATGGGCTAGCGCGGTGGTGATTGGCCCTGGTCTGGGTCAGAATGATTGGGGAAAGTCCGCCTTTGAAATGATCTCGGAGAGCGATAAACCTGCGCTTTGGGATGCAGATGCGCTTAACATGCTGGCAAAAGCCCCCGAGAAACGGCAAAATCGCGTCTTGACGCCTCATCCTGGTGAGGCTGCCCGACTTTTAGACTGTTCGGTGAAAGACATTGAAAGCGATCGCTTACTTTCATTGCATCGCCTGGTGCAGCGCTACGGCGGTGTGGTGGTATTGAAGGGCGCGGGAACGCTGATTGGCTCTCAGGAAGGGCAAATCGCCCTTGCCGATGTCGGCAATGCTGGCATGGCCACTGGCGGAATGGGCGACATTCTTTCGGGCATTATTGGCGGTCTGCTCGCCCAGAAATTATCTTTTTATGATGCAGCCTGCGCAGGAACCGTGGTTCACGGCGCGGCGGCAGATATCATTGCTCAACGCCAGGGCACGCGCGGCATGCTGGCAACGGACTTGTTAAAGTGGATTGCCCCGACGGTAAATCCTGATCTTAAGAAATAGAAATCACCTATGAATCAAATGAACTTATCTCTGCCAGATGAAGCCGCAACCCTGAAACTCGGGGCTGATTTAGCCGCTGCCTGTACTGGCGCGACCGTGATCCATCTTTTTGGCGATCTGGGCGCCGGGAAAACTACCTTTAGCCGCGGTTTTTTGCAGGCTCGCGGGCACAAGGGCAATGTGAAGAGTCCAACTTACACGCTGGTCGAGCCTTATCAGCTTCATCCGATGGCGGTCTATCATTTTGATCTGTATCGTCTCGCCGACCCCGAGGAGCTGGAGTTCATGGGCATTCGCGACTATTTTACTGAAGACGCGATCTGCCTGATTGAATGGCCTCAGCAAGGTACTGGAGTTTTACCCGATCCCGACCTGGAGCTGACGCTCGCTTATCAGTCAGAAGGCAGACTGGCAACCATCAAGGCCGTTTCAGAGGCGGGTAACCGTTTACTGCGGATGCTACAAAAGCAAGGATAATGCTGTAATGATTCAATGCGTTAACAGATTTTGGAACAGTGTCGTGACGAGCCTGTTGCTCGCCGTGGTAGTGATTATACCCACAGTCACTGCTCCTGCTTTTGGCGCAGGGATGAAAAACATCAATGTTTCCAACGGGAGTACACAATCCACCGTCACTATCGATTTTGATGGTAAGCCTGATTATTCATTCTTCCCGCTGCACAGCCCGGAGCGGGTGGTCATAGATATCAAGCAAGATGGCATAATGCGTGGATTGCCGATTACCTTTAGCGGACAAAATCTGGTGAAGCTGGTGCGCGCCAGTACGCCCGCAGAGGCAAAAACGCAGCGGCTGGTATTTGAGCTCACTCAAAGGGTCAGAACCAACGCCCGGACTGAGCAAAATGGCAACCAATACAAGGTGTTCTTTACGCTGAGTGCGGCATCTGCTCAACGCAATACATCGGCAGGTATTTCACGAGCGCAGAATGCCAGCACGCCTGTACCGGCGCAGAGGCCGCGTGGAAATCTACTTGAAGGCGATCAAACAACCGTTGCGACCACTGGACCGGTTCCCACGGCTAATTTAACGCCGCGTACTGCCGGTTCAACCTCGGATAACCGTATTATTGTAGCGATCGACGCGGGGCACGGCGGGCAAGACCCTGGTGCGCAAGGCGTGGGTGGGTTGAAAGAGAAAAATGTCACCATCGCTATTGCCCGCAAGTTGCAGGCTGAGATGTCGCATGACCCGATGTTCAAGCCAGTTATGACCCGTGACGGAGACTATTTTATCTCGGTGATGGGCCGTTCGGACATTGCCCGCCAGAAAGGAGCAAACCTGCTGGTGTCGATTCACGCCGATGCGGCTCCGAATCGCAGCGCGAGTGGGGCGTCGGTTTGGGTGCTTTCTAACCGTCGCGCCAACAGCGAAATGGGTAACTGGCTGGAGCAGCACGAGAAACAGTCCGAACTGCTTGGCGGTGCCGGAGACATGCTGGCAAATACTGCCTCTGACCCTTATCTGAGTCAGGCCGTGCTTGATTTGCAGTTTGGTCATTCGCAGCGCGTGGGCTATGACGTGGCGGTTAAAGTGTTGCAGCAGCTACGAAAAGTAGGCTCATTACACAAAGCTAAACCGGAGCACGCCAGTCTGGGCGTATTGCGTTCACCGGATATTCCTTCTCTGCTGGTGGAGACGGGCTTTATCAGTAATCCAAGTGGAGAGCGGCTGCTGGGAACCAGCGCGTATCAGGACAAGATTGCCCATGCCATCTATGAAGGCTTGCGCAATTATTTCCTGACGCATCCGTTACAAAATGGCCCAAAGATCGAAAACCGGCCGTTGCTGACCAACGCAACGCCGGTCACTCAGTCTCCCCCGGCCAGGGCTTCGCTAAACCAGCCTGGGCCCATTGAAACCACGGCGGCGCTTGGTGGCGCAACGCAGATTCATGTAGTAAAACGTGGCGAAACGCTGACCGGTATCGCGGCTAAATACGGCACGACCAATAGCGCGCTCCACGATCTCAACAAGCTTAAAAAAGACGGCGTGTGGGTCGGGCAGCGTTTGAAAGTGCCAGCGGGCAGCTCTGCGGTATCAAGAAACTCTACCGCCAAAGCCAGCACTGCGAAGGCTTCAAAGAAAAAGTTGGCGAGGCACAGAGTGGTACGCGGTGACACACTGTCGGCAATCGCATCACGTTATGGTGTGAGCATGAGTGAAATCAGAACCGCGAATCATATGAAATCCGGTGACGTTCAGTTGGGTCAAACGCTGACTATTCCGCAGTCCTGACCTGACATTAATCGTTAACTTTCAACCGTTAACTTTCAACTCTTATCTTTGAAGAGAACAGGAGCGGCTATGCCGATTCGGGTACTGCCACCGCAGCTGGCAAATCAGATAGCCGCAGGTGAGGTTGTTGAACGGCCCGCGTCGGTAGTGAAAGAGCTGGTCGAAAATAGTCTTGATGCGGGCGCGACACGAATCGATATTGATATCGATCGCGGTGGTGCCAAGCTGATCCGTATCCGCGATAACGGCTGCGGAATTGGCAAAGACGAGCTGGCTTTAGCGCTGGCGCGGCATGCGACCAGTAAAATCAGCTCGCTCGACGATCTTGAAGCTATTCTAAGCCTCGGTTTTCGTGGAGAAGCGCTCGCCAGTATCAGCTCGGTTTCCCGTCTTATGCTGACTTCCCGCACCGCTACTCAAGATGAAGCCTGGCAGGCTTATGCCGAAGGGCGGGATATGGCGGTGACGGTAAAACCGGCTGCACATCCGCAAGGATCGACGGTTGAAGTCCTTGATTTATTTTATAATACTCCGGCGCGCCGCAAGTTTATGCGTACCGAAAAAACCGAATTTACTCACATTGACGAGGTGGTGCGTCGTATCGCGCTGGCCCGTTTTGATGTGGCTATCAATCTGAGTCACAACGGCAAATTGGTGCGGCAGTATCGCGCAGTCAAAGACCCTGCACAGACCTCGCGTCGGCTGGCCAGCATTTGCAGCACGACTTTTGTCGAGCACGCGCTCGAGGTTGAGTGGAGCCACGGTGATTTAGCGATCCACGGCTGGGTCGCCGATCCTGCCGGATCGCGTAATCTCACCGAGATGCAATATTGCTACGTCAATAATCGCATGATGAAAGACCGGCTGATCAACCACGCGATTCGCCAGGCTTATCAGGATCAACTTAAAGACGATCAGCAACCTGCCTACGTTTTATATCTCGATGTCGATCCGCATCAGGTCGATGTCAATGTGCATCCGGCCAAGCATGAGGTGCGTTTTCATCAATCGCGTCTGGTGCATGATTTTATTTATCAGGCCGTGGTTTCAGTATTACAGCAGGCTGGAGCGCCGGTGCTTAATACTGCCGAACCCGCGGAAGAGGCGCCGCGTTGGCAGCCAGAGAACCGGCAGGCTGCGGGAGGCAATCATTTCGCTCATCCCTCTGCAACGACGGCGAAAACTGAATTGCCGCGCGTGCCATCTTCTTCGGGGGGATCCTCTTCTAAGGGCGACTCATCTTTTAAAGAGGGATCATCTCTTAAGAGTGGATCACCTTCTAATAACGGATCACTTCAGGGCAAAGCTATTTTCCCTGAAACATCGCGTTCGGCCCATTTACGCGAGCCAGCGCAGCGTTTTATCGAGGGAAATCCTTACACTAAGCCACAGGGTGAGCTTTATCAGCGCCTGCTACAGCCATCGGATACTCCGCAATATCAGGCTTCACTGCCGAAGGTGGCTGAAAAGGCTGCTGATGCACAATCTGCGTCTCAGAAAGCCCCTGCGGCTGGTGCGCAAAAGGCAGAAAATGCCCTTGAGGGGCATAGCCAAAGCTTTGGTCGCGTGATGACCGTGTGTGCTTCAAGCTATGCTTTGCTGGAGCGCGGTCAAAAATTAGTGCTGTTATCGCTGCCAGTTGCAGAAAGATGGTTGAAAACGGCCCAGTTAACCCCCACTTCTGAGGGGTTGAAGCCTCAACCGTTGCTTATTCCGGTGAAACTGAACCTGAGTAAAGAGGAACGCGCGGCGTTTACCCGCCATCAGGCCCTGTTACAGCATTTTGGCATTGAAATGTTGCTCGAGCAGCAGCGTGGGACCTTGCGCACAGTCCCTTTACCATTACGCCAACAAAATTTACAAAAGTTGATTCCTGACCTGTTAGGCTACATTGCGGTTCTGCAGGAAGTGACTCCTGATGCGGTAGCTATGTGGTTTGCCCGCAGCATTGGCAGTGAACACGAAGCCTGGTCGGTATCACAAGCGATACAATTACTGACAGACGTTGAGCGACTTTGCCCGCAGCTGGTCAAATCTCCTCCGTCTGGACTCTTGCAACCTGTTGATTTACAGCCGGCCTTGGCGGCTTTTAAGCATGACTGATTCAGAAAACAAAGCACTTCCTCCTGCCATTTTTATTATGGGTCCTACGGCTTCGGGTAAAACTGCCCTGGCGATGGCCCTGCGCCAGCATCTTCCGGTTGAACTTATTAGCGTCGACTCTGCTCTTATCTATAAGGGAATGGATATCGGTACCGCAAAACCGACCCTTGAAGAGCTGGCAGAAGCGCCTCATCGCCTGATAGACATCCTCGACCCGGCGCAATCTTATTCGGCTGCCGATTTCCGCGCCGATGCGCTACGTGAGATGCAAGAGATTACCGCGCGTAAGAAAATTCCGTTATTGGTCGGTGGAACAATGCTTTACTACAAGGCGCTTCTCGAGGGGCTTTCGCCTCTGCCTCCAGCCGATCCTCTGGTGCGTGAGCGCATAGAGGCTGAAGCGGCGGAGCTAGGATGGGAAGCGCTGCATCAGAGATTAAGTGAGATAGATCCCGTCTCGGCAATGCGAATTCATCCGAATGATCCCCAGAGACTGTCCAGAGCACTGGAAGTTTTTTATATTTCAGGTAAAACTTTAACGGAACTCGTTAAAATTTCGGGTGAAGCTATTCCTTACCAGGTACATCAGTTTGCGATTGCACCTACGAGTCGCCAACTGTTACACGATCGTATTGAACTGCGTTTTCGGCAGATGGTTGCCAATGGGTTCGAAGCCGAAGCCAGAGCGCTATTCACGCGAGGTGATTTGCATACGGACATGCCTTCCGTTCGTTGCGTTGGTTATCGCCAGATGTGGTCATATTTTTCTGGTGAAATCGACTACGATGAAATGGTTTATCGTGGTATTTGTGCGACACGGCAGCTGGCTAAACGTCAGATGACCTGGTTACGGGGCTGGGAGGACGTCGAGTGGCTTGATTCTGAAAAGCCAGAAGAAGCCTTAAACCGTGTAATTCAGGTTGTTAGTGCATAGGTTGGTTGATTGTGTACAATTGATAAGTACTCAACGCGCAAATTTTTTTATGTGATTTATTTTCGAGCTTGTAGGCTCTAAGTTACAAACAACAAACAAATAAGGAAAAGATAGAATGGCTAAGGGGCAATCTTTGCAAGATCCGTTCCTGAACGCATTGCGTCGCGAACGTGTTCCGGTTTCTATTTACTTGGTGAATGGTATTAAGCTGCAAGGCCAGATTGAGTCTTTCGATCAGTTTGTGATTCTTTTGAAAAACACGGTAAGCCAGATGGTGTACAAACACGCTATCTCCACCGTTGTGCCTTCGCGCCCGGTTTCTCATCACAGTAATAATCCAGGTGGTGGTACTACCAATAACTATCATCACGGTAGCGCACCGACTGCTTCACAGCAGCCGCAGGATGGCGATGACGCCGAGTAAGGCGTACAGCTATTCAATCTCGAAGGGGTTCATAAGCGGTTTCTTGCCACTTATGTGCCCCTCGTTGAATTCTTATTCTCAATTGAGAGGTCACACGCTTGTTTGACCGTTATGAAGCCGGTGAACAGGCCGTACTGGTTCATATCTATTTCTCGCAGGACAAAGTCACAGAAGATTTAAGCGAATTCGAATCGCTGGTTTCTTCTGCAGGTGTCGAGGCGTTACAAGTCATCACAGGTAGCCGTAAGGCTCCACACCCAAAATACTTTGTCGGTGAAGGAAAGGCCCAAGAAATCGCAGATGCCGTTAAAGCAACAGGCGCATCTGTAATCCTGTTTGATCACGCATTATCACCTGGCCAGGAACGTAACCTTGAAGCCTTGTGTGAATGTCGCGTGGTTGATCGTACCGGACTTATTCTAGATATTTTTGCCCAGCGCGCCCGTACTCACGAAGGTAAACTACAAGTAGAATTGGCACAGTTACGCCATATAGCAACCCGACTGGTACGAGGCTGGACTCACCTTGAACGCCAGGGCGGCGGGATTGGTGCGCGCGGTCCCGGGGAAACCCAGCTTGAAACCGACCGCCGTCTGTTACGTGACAGAATTACCCTTATTTTAAGTCGCCTTGAACGCGTTTCCAAACAGCGCGAGCAGGGACGTCGTTCCAGAATGCGTGCCGATATTCCGACAGTTTCTCTGGTGGGTTATACCAACGCCGGAAAATCGACGCTGTTTAATCGCATTACCGAGGCCGATGTGTATGTGGCCGATCAGTTATTTGCCACACTGGACCCTACCTTGCGACGCATTATGGTTGCTGATGTAGGTGAAACCGTGATGGCGGATACCGTAGGGTTTATTCGTCACCTGCCCCACGATTTAGTTGCTGCTTTTAAAGCAACGTTGCAGGAAACCCGACAGGCTTCTCTGTTATTACACGTGATTGATGCAGCGGATATTCGTGTTGAAGAAAATATCGACGCGGTAAATACGGTGCTGGCAGAGATTGAAGCAGATGACATTCCTGCGCTGTTAGTGATGAATAAAATAGATATGCTGGATGATTTTGTTCCGCGTATCGATCGCAACGAAGAGAATTTGCCAATCAGGGTCTGGTTATCGGCCGTGACGGGTGAAGGCATCCCGTTGTTATTTCAGGCATTAACGGAGCGTCTGTCAGGTGAAATTGCACAAGTTGAATTGTGTCTGCCACCCGATGCCGGCCGCCTTCGTAGCCGTTTTTACCAGCTTCAGGCGATTGAAAAAGAATGGATTGAAGAGGATGGAAGTATCGGTTTAACGGTACGAATGCCCATTGTTGACTGGCGCCGCCTCTGCAAACAAGAACCGGCTATGGGCGAGTATGTCCGTAACGGCTACCCGGTAGATTTCGAGCAGAAAAACCACTGGGATAACTTGACTGATATAGAGCCTGAAGAACACCAATCATAGAATAATGGAGCTATAACATGGCGTGGAATCAGCCCGGTAATAACGGACAGGACCGCGACCCCTGGGGAAGCAGCAAAAATAGCGGCAACTCTGGTGGAAATAATTCTGGTGGAAATAACAATAAAGGCGGGCGCGAACAGGGCCCACCTGATCTTGATGATATCTTCCGTAAGCTCAGCAAAAAACTCAGTGGTTTTGGTGGTAAAGGTTCCGGCAACGGCAATACTACTGGCCCACAAAAGAATATGAGCGGTCGGTTCGTTGGCCTGGCTGTGGTTGCCGTCGTGGTAATCTGGGCCGCCAGCGGATTTTATACAATCAAAGAAGCAGAGCGTGGTGTGGTAACCCGTTTCGGCAAGTTCAGCCATATCGTTGAACCCGGCCTGAACTGGAAACCGACCTTTATCGATCAGGTTCAGGCGGTTAACGTCGAGTCCGTTCGCGAGCTTGCTGCTTCCGGCACTATGTTAACTTCTGACGAAAATGTAGTGCGCGTTGAAATGAACGTGCAGTACCGTATTACCGATCCCCGCGCTTATTTGTATAACGTGGTCGACGCTGACGACAGCCTGAGTGAGGCAACTGACAGTGCGCTGCGGGGCGTTATCGGTAAATACACCATGGATAAAATCCTCACCGAAGGTCGTACAACAGTGCGTAGCGATACCCAACGCGCGCTGGAAGACACTATTCGTTCTTATAACATGGGGATTACTGTTCAAGACGTTAACTTCCAGACTGCGCGTCCGCCTGAAGAAGTTAAGGCCGCGTTTGACGATGCCATTGCCGCCCGTGAAAATGAGCAGCAGTACATTCGTGAGGCTGAAGCTTACGCTAATGAAGTTCAGCCCCGCGCCAACGGTCAGGCACAGCGTTTGTTAGAAGATGCCAAAGCTTATAAAGATCGAACCGTGCTGGAAGCGCAAGGTGAGGTAGCTCGTTTTGCCGAACTGTTGCCGGAATATAAAGCCGCACCGCAAATTACCCGCGAGCGACTGTATTTTGAAACCATGCAGGATGTGCTGAGCCACACCCGTAAGATCTTGATTAATACCAACAGCAACAGTGTGATGGTGCTGCCATTAGATCAACTTCTGCAAGGTAAAACGGCGGCAAACACCAATAACAACGGTTCTGCGAACAGGCCAACTCCGTTGCGACAGATTCCTGCGCCAGCAAATAGCAGTGCTTCGAGCAACAACTCGAGCAACAACAGTAGCTCTGTCAATGATAGTTCGAGCTATAGCAGCGCTAGCAACAGCTCAAGTTCTTCTGACAGTGTCATGGATCAACGCCGTGCAGATGTGCAGCGTGACGACACCGTTCGCGTAGGGAGAGAATAACCAATGCGTAAGTCAATTTTACTTGTTGTTGTGGTAGTGCTGGTAGGGCTTTACGCTTCAACGTTTGTGGTGCAGGAAGGCCAGCGCGGTATTGTGCTGCGTTTCGGCAAGGTTCTGCGCGACGGCGATAACAAGCCGTTAGTCTACACGCCGGGTCTGCACTTCAAAGTGCCTTTCGTTGAATCAGTAAAAACGCTGGATGCTCGTGTGCAAACCATGGACAACCAGGCCGACCGCTTTGTGACTAAAGAGAAGAAAGATTTAATCGTCGACTCTTATCTGAAATGGCGCATCAGCGATTTCAGCCGTTACTACCTTGCAACCGGTGGTGGCGATGTGTCACAGGCAGAAGTGCTGCTAAAACGTAAATTTAGTGACCGCCTGCGTTCTGAGATTGGTCGTCTGGATGTTCAAGATATCGTTACCGATTCCCGTGGTCGTTTGACGCTGGACGTACGTGATGCACTGAACACCGGCACGGACGATGACGACGTAGCGGCTGCTGCGACAACCGAAGCCGATAACGCCATCGCCTCTGCTGCCAAGCGCGTGGAGCAGGAAACTAATGGCAAAGTACAGGCGGCGAATCCTAACAGCATGGCTGCTCTGGGGATCGAGGTTGTTGATGTGCGTATCAAGCAAATCAACCTGCCGGCCGAAGTGTCTGATGCTATTTTCCAGCGTATGCGTGCAGAGCGTGAAGCCGTAGCGCGTCGCCACCGTTCGCAGGGTCAGGAAGAAGCCGAGAAACTGCGTGCTGCTGCTGACTATCAGGTCACGCTAACGCTGGCCGAAGCCGAGCGTCAGGCGCGTATTACTCGCGGTGAAGGCGATGCTCAGGCTGCAAAACTGTTTGCCGATGCGTTCAGTGCAGACCCAGACTTCTACGGATTTATTCGTAGTCTTCAGGCCTACAGAGAAAGCTTCACTAGCGGTAACGACGTAATGGTAATGAGTCCTAACGATGATTTCTTCCGCTACATGAAATCACCTGACAAGACCACCAAACCATAAGCTGATACTGTTAATTGATGGTATTGCCAAAAGGCCCCTTGTGGGCCTTTTGCTTTTATAAATCTGCCATTCTCGCCATTATTTTTGCTATCAGAGAGCTGTCGCACGAAACGGCAATTTTTCAACCCATCGTATATTAAAAGTACTGAAAGCCACCGTTGAGGGTGTTAGTATCTTTTTTTAACGTAATCGGGTGATTATTGAGATGGGTAAGAACGTCGTCGTACTTGGCACTCAATGGGGTGACGAAGGCAAAGGCAAAATTGTCGACTTGCTGACTGAACGGGCTAACTATGTGGTGCGCTATCAGGGCGGTCACAATGCCGGTCATACTCTGGTTATCAACGGTGAAAAAACCGTTCTTCATTTAATTCCTTCTGGCATTTTACGTGAAAACGTCATCAGCATCATCGGTAACGGTGTGGTTCTGGCGCCTGACGCGTTGATGAAAGAAATGGGTGAGCTCGAAGCCCGAGGCATCCCGGTTCGCGAACGTCTGCTGATTTCCGAGGCTTGCCCGCTGATCCTGTCTTATCATGTTGCTCTGGATATGGCGCGTGAGAAAGCGCGGGGTGCAAAAGCTATCGGAACCACCGGTCGCGGTATCGGACCGGCTTACGAAGACAAAGTAGCTCGCCGTGCATTGCGCGTGGGTGACCTGTTCAATAAAGAAGCTTTCGCCCTCAAGCTGAAAGAAATCGTCGATTATCACAACTTCCAGTTAGTGAATTACTACAAAGTGGAAGCGGTTGATTATCAAAAAGTTCTCGATGATGTCATGGCAATCGCCGACATCCTCACTGCCATGGTTGTTGACGTGTCTGACTTGCTGGATAACGCGCGCAAGCAGGGCAAACTCATTATGTTCGAAGGCGCACAGGGTACGCTGCTGGACATCGACCACGGTACTTATCCCTACGTTACTTCGTCTAACACTACGGCGGGCGGCGTGGCGACAGGTTCTGGTATGGGGCCGCGCTATGTCGACTACGTGCTGGGTATTGTGAAAGCCTACTCAACGCGCGTGGGTGCAGGCCCGTTCCCGACAGAGCTGTTCGATGATATCGGCGAATACCTGTGCAAGCAGGGAAATGAGTTTGGAGCCACGACCGGCCGTCGTCGTCGCTGTGGCTGGCTCGACATCGTTGCCGTACGCCGTGCGGTGCAGATAAACTCGCTGTCTGGCTTCTGCATGACCAAGCTTGACGTGCTTGATGGCCTGAAAGAAGTGAAATTGTGTGTGGGATATCGCCTGCCAGACGGCAAAGAAGTCACCACCACGCCATTGGCGGCTGAAAATTGGGAAGGTATCGAGCCAATTTACGAAACCATGCCAGGCTGGACGGAAACAACGTTTGGCGTGAAATCGCTGGATAAACTGCCGCAGGCCGCGCGCGATTACATTAAGCGTGTCGAAGAGCTGACCGAAGTTCCGGTGGATATTATTTCTACCGGCCCGGACAGAAGCGAAACCATGATCCTGCGTGACCCCTTTGACGCGTGACTGTTAATCGCATAATCAGGGGCTTGCTGCAGCAAATCCGATAAAAACCGGGCACTATGCCCGGTTTCTTTTTGTGGCGGATAGCCTACCCAATAGAGTAATCTTGCATATACCCATCATCTTTCAAGTTGCAGATGCGTTAGCTGCCTTCACCCACCCCATGACTTACTGGAGTAAGCTGTTGGGAATTGTTCAGTTGCCGCCCGCCTGTAGCTCGAAATTCCCGGGTATGAATGCATTAGAGACGCTGTCATCATAAATGCGAAAAAAACGCGGTAAAGTACCCACAGGTGAACAGGTTAGCCTACCGCCACAGACCACTTTCTTGATGAGTTGAATCAAAGCACGGTGACCAAGAGGGTCAACGATAATGCTCAACTCTACAAATTATTGCTTGTTGAAACATAGACTTTCAACAAACTGCTGATGACAACGGAGGAACCGCTATGTCACAAGATCCATTCCTGGAACGAGAAGCAGAAAAATACGAATCGCCTATCCCCAGCCGTGAATTTATTCTCGAACACCTTGGTAAGCGCGAAACGCCTGCCAGCCGCGAAGAGCTGGGTAATGAACTGAATCTTTCTGGTGAAGAGCAGCTTGAAGCGCTGCGTCGTCGACTGCGTGCCATGGAGCGCGACGGTCAGTTGGTCTTCACTCGCCGCCAGTGTTACGCGCTGCCGGAACGCCTGGATTTGCTTAAAGGCACCGTTATTGGCCATCGCGATGGCTACGGTTTCCTGCGCCTTGAAGGCGTGAAAAAAGACGACGTTTATCTCTCTGCCGAGCAGATGAAAATGTGCATCCACGGTGACGTGGTGCTGGCTCAGCCGGTAGGCACCGATCGTAAAGGCCGCCGCGAGGCGCGCATTGTTCGCGTTGTCGTGCCTAAAGTCAGCCAAATCGTCGGGCGCTATTTCACCGACGCGGGTGCGGGATTTGTGGTGCCAGACGATAGCCGTTTAAGCTTCGATATTCTTATCCCGGCAGACGGTGTGAATGGCGCGCGCATGGGGTATATGGTTGTGGTCGAGCTGACCCAGCGCCCGACTCGTCGCACCAAGGCTGTTGGTAAAATTGTTGAAGTGCTTGGCGATAAAATGGGTACCAGCATGGCGGTGGATATCGCACTGCGTACCCATGAAATCCCGCACGTCTGGCCGCCACAGGTTGAAAAACAGGTTGCCAGTCTGAGTGAAGAAGTGCCCGAAGAGGCCAAAAAAGGTCGCGTCGATCTGCGCGATTTGCCTCTGGTCACCATTGACGGTGAAGATGCGCGCGACTTCGATGATGCCGTTTACTGTGAAGCAAAACGCGGTGGCGGTTGGCGTCTGTGGGTTGCGATTGCCGACGTCAGCTATTATGTCCGTCCTGGCACCGCGCTTGACGATGAGGCTCGCAGCCGTGCAACTTCCGTTTACTTCCCGTCGCAGGTTGTTCCGATGCTGCCGGAAGTTCTGTCAAACGGTCTGTGCTCGCTGAATCCTCAGGTTGATCGCCTGTGTATGGTCTGCGAAATGACCATTTCTGCCAGTGGTAAGCTCACTACTTCCAAGTTCTACGAAGCGGTGATGAGCTCTCATGCCCGTCTGACTTACACCAAAGTCTGGCAGATAATCGAAGGCAATCCGGAGTTGCGCGAGCAGTATTCTCCGCTGGTCAAGCATCTGGAAGAGCTGCACAAGATGTATAAAGTGCTCGACCAGGCGCGTGCCGAACGCGGCGGTATTGCTTTCGAAACCGAAGAAGCCAAGTTTATCTTTAACGCTGAACGTCGCATTGAGCGTGTTGAAGCAACCGTACGTAACGATGCGCACAAGCTGATTGAAGAATGCATGATTCTGGCGAACATCGCCGCCGCGCGCTTTGTTGAAAAACATAACGAACCGGCGCTGTTCCGCGTGCATGACCGTCCAAGCGATGACCATATTTCTGCGCTGAGAAGCGTGCTGGGTGAGCTGAGCCTGATTATGGGCGGCGGTCTCAAGCCTGAGCCGAAAGACTACGCCGATATTATGGATCAGCTGAAAGACCGTCCAGACCGTGAGATGCTGCAAACGATGTTGCTGCGCTCAATGAAACAGGCGGTTTACGATCCGGAAAACCGTGGTCACTTTGGTCTGGCGCTCACGTCATACGGCCACTTTACCTCGCCAATTCGTCGTTATCCTGACCTGGCACTGCATCGCGCCATCAAGTATTTACTGGCGAAAGAGCACGGCAATCTTAAAGATCGCTGGACGCCAACCGGGGGCTATCATAGCGATTACGAAGATATGGTGGTGCTGGGCGATCACTGTTCGACCGCAGAACGCCGCGCCGATGAAGCGACGCGCAACGTGGCAGACTGGCTGAAGTGTGACTTCATGCAGGATCACGTCGGCGAAGTCTTTAACGGGATTATTTCTAGCGTTACCGGCTTTGGCTTCTTTGTCCGCCTGGCCGATCTGTTTATCGACGGTCTGGTACACGTTTCATCACTCGATAACGACTACTATCGCTACGATAATATCGGTCAGCGTCTGGTCGGCGAGTCTTCGGGCAGCGTTTATCGTCTCGGCGATGCAGTCGAAATTCGCGTTGAAGCGGTGCACATGGACGAGCGTAAAATCGATTTTGCTCTGGTTTCCAGCACTCGTAAACCGCGTGGCGAAGGTAAAACCGCGCGCGATCGTGCCAAGAAAGGCGAGCGTGCAATGCGCCCAACCGGTGCAGCCAACTCGGGTCGCCGTCGTTCAGTGAAGAAAAACGTCAACTTTGAGCCAGACAGCGCGTTCCGTAAAGAAGGCGATAAAGGCGCCAGACCTGCCAAACCAGCGAAAGCCAAAAGGGCAGGCACGGCGGCAGCCGCCAAGGCAGCAGTTAAGCCTGACGCGGCGAAAGCGGGTAAGGTTGTCAGCGCCGTAGGCAAAGACGGCAAGCCGAAGAAAGCCAAAAAGCCTTCCGATAAAACGCAGAAAATTGCGGCAGCGACCAAGGCCAAGCGAGCGAAGAAAAAGCAGATTGAATCCTGATTTGCGTATTTATTGACTGATGGCAACGTCAGTCAATGATAGAATCGCCGTTAAGCATTAAAGCTATTCATTACACATGCGGGCACCTGTTGCCCGCATTATGTTTTTTTAAAAAGCACTATTAAGAGCCTCATGAGCGAAATTATTTACGGTATTCATTCCGTTAAAGCCTTACTCGACAACGATCCACAGCGCTTTCTGGAAGTCTTTATTCTTAAAGGCCGTGACGACAAACGCCTGAAACCTCTGATTGATGAGCTGGAAGCCAGCGGCATCGTGATTCAGGTTGCCAGCCGTCAATGGCTTGATGACAAGTCTGAAGGCGCGGTTCACCAGGGGATCATTGCCCGAGTTAAAGAAGGACGCCAGTATCAGGAGAACGATCTTCCTGCACTGCTTGAAAGCCTGGAGTCACCTTTCTTCCTGGTGCTCGACGGCGTGACTGACCCGCACAACCTCGGTGCCTGCCTGCGTACCGCCGATGCGGCCGGTGTTCACGCAGTTATCGTGCCTCGCGACCGTTCTGCCAAGCTGAATGCCACGGCGAAAAAAGTGGCCAGCGGCGCGGCGGAAAATGTGCCGTTGATTAACGTGACCAACCTGGCGCGAACTCTGCGCGTGCTGCAAGAGCACAATGTCTGGATCGTAGGCACTGCGGGCGAAGCTGATCACACGCTGTTTGAAAGCAAAATGACCGGCCCGATGGCGCTGGTGATGGGTGCAGAAGGCGAAGGTATGCGTCGTTTGACTCGCGAGCACTGCGACGAACTGATCAGCATTCCAATGGCCGGTTCCGTTTCTTCCCTGAACGTGTCTGTCGCGACTGGCGTTTGCCTGTTTGAAGCCGTGCGCCAGCGTTCTGTGAAAGCTAAAGGCTAAATCTGGCTTTAGGCCCGATTATGGCGGCGTAAAATCGCGCGTGCCTGACCTCTCCCGCAGCCTTTCCGGTTGCGGGTGTTTTCCCTGTTTGTGATCCACTCTGCGGCAAAAAATTCAGTTTTTACCATACTTAATCCTGATGCTTTGGCAGATGGAGATGGCGATGAACTGGGAAACTCACCGGGTGTTTAATCAGCCCAAACCTCTTGGCAACAGTAATTTATTCCTCTCCGACACCGCTTTGTGTGAAGCCGTAAGCCGGCAGCACGCGGGCTGGGATCTCGACGTTCTCGCCTCGCTGGGCCAGCAGCTGGGTTCTGCCGAATCTCTCGAGCTAGGACGGCTAGCCAACGCCAATCCTCCTGATTTACTCCGTTTCGAACCTACCGGCGAGCCGCTGGACGACGTGCGTTTTCATCCGGCCTGGCATCTGTTAATGCAGGGGCTGGTGGCTAATCGCGTGCATAATTTGTCGTGGGAGGAGGATGCGCGCATAGGAAGTTACGTCGCGCGCGCTGCTCGCTTCGTGCTGCATGCACAGGTTGAGGCCGGAACCCTGTGCCCGATTACCATGACTCACGGCGCCATTCCCTTGCTGCAACAGTCTCTTCCTTCCGAGTTCCGTGGCTGGCTGACGCCGCTACTTTCAGACCGCTATGACGCTCATATGTTACCCGGCGATAAAAAGCGCGGATTGCTGATTGGGATGGGCATGACTGAAAAACAGGGCGGATCGGACGTGCTCAGTAATACTACCACTGCAACTCCCATTGAAGGGCGTGGCGCAGGCAAGGCGTATCGGCTGGTGGGGCATAAATGGTTTTTCTCTGTGCCACAAAGTGATGCGCATCTAGTATTGGCTCAGGCACCAGAAGGCCTTTCCTGCTTTTTTCTGCCTCGTATCCTGCCTGATGGCGAACGCAACCATGTACGCATTCAGCGCCTGAAAGACAAGCTCGGCAATCGCTCGAATGCCAGCAGTGAAGTTGAATTTTTCGATGCCGTGGGCTGGCTACTAGGCGAGGAAGGCGACGGCGTGCGGCATATCTTGAAAATGGGCAGCCATACGCGTTTTGACTGTGCGTTAGGTAGTCACGCGATGATGCGCCGGGCATTTTCTGTCGCGCTGTATCATGCCTTTCAGCGGCAGGTGTTTGGTAAGCCACTGATTGATCAACCGTTAATGCGCCAGGTGCTCTGCCGCATGGCGCTGCGTCTGGAAGGGCAAACCGCGCTGCTGTTTCGCCTGGCCTTCGCGCGCGGTGATGCGCAGCAACAGGTGATGGCTCGTCTGCTGACTCCAGCAGCTAAATTTGAAGTCTGTCGGCAGGGAATGCCCTTTGTCGCCGAGGCCATGGAAGTGTTGGGCGGTATTGGATACTGCGAAGAAAGCGAGCTGCCACGCCTGTATCGTGAAATGCCGGTTAACAGCATTTGGGAAGGTTCGGGCAACGTAATGTGTCTGGATGTATTGCGGAGTCTGAAAAAAATCCCTATGGCGCAGGAACAAGTTCAGCAGCGGCTGCATCAGGTACGCGGGCAGAATCGACTGTTTGATAAAGCCGCGCGCCAGTTTATGCAGCGATTAAAAAGGGCAGAAGAGGCGCAGGGGCGGATCATTACCAGCCAGCTATTCAATCTCTACGCCGGGGCAGAAATGCTGGAGTTTTCCTCGCCGCCGCTGGCAGATGCCTGGTGTCGACTGGCTCTTGACGATCGCGGCGATACGCTGATTGACGAACGCCTGTGCCAGCAATTACTCGAACGGGCCATCGGCGCGCAATAAATTCCAGGGCAGAGGCGTTCGCCGTTACCTTTAGCGATACGCCCTCAGTCATGCAAAATTTTTTATTTATACAGAATGGCTTCTGAGTACCAGCGGCTCGGCATAATCGTGTCGCTAATCAACAAGATCAGATAATAATGCGCGCCGGCCTGGTCTGCTTTTTGCTGAATTGCCCGTTCAACATCCATCGGGCTGCCCATCACATTGGCCGTTACATGGCCTATCTTTGTCAGCCTGGTAGTTTGTGCACGTACGACTTCTTGCGCTTTTGCGGTCGGTGGCGGGGGAGGTTCAGGCGTGGTCTTGAGCAGGCTACAGGCGTTCAACATACACAGTAATACCAGTGCGCCAAGGCAACGCTTTATATTGGCTAAATTGAGTTTCATGTCCTTAATTCCCCAAGAGTCAGCCTGTAATGTAGACCTGTATATAGTGTAGACCTGTATCTAGTCTAGACCTGCGTACTGGTGTCTGGCGAGAGCCATATTGTGTCAATTCTCTATCTTTAGTTGATATTGTTTTAGCTCTTGTCGATTGGTTATAAAACTGTCTGCTGGTTATAAAACATAGCAAAAAGATAGTGGTGGCATTTTCGCTGGCGGATAAAATGAAACCGTTAGTAGATCGTTGATTGGCAATCTGACCCAGCCGGGCCTGAGAATCTAAGGAGCGAAAGATGGTTGAATTGTACGAGGAAGACGTCGAGGGGATTCAGATAATCCACGCGGTTCCTGCCGGGAAATATCATGAAAAATTGCCCACGGTGTTTTTCTATCACGGATTTACTTCTTCCAAAGAAATCTATTCATACTTTGGTTACACGCTGGCAAAGGCCGGTTTTCGGGTTATTTTGCCTGATGCTTTGATGCACGGCGCGCGTGCACAGCCGGATGAGCGCATCTTATTGAACAATTTTTGGCGTATTCTGCAAACCAACGTCACTGAACTTGCCCTGCTAAAAGAAACCTTCGTGGCTCGCGGACTGGCTGATGAAAAACGGCTTGGCGTTGGCGGCGTGTCGATGGGCGGCATGACGACGATGGCCGCGCTGGTTCATTATCCGTGGGTAAAAGTGGCGGCTAATCTAATGGGGTCAGGCTATTTCGCCTCGCTGGCAGACCACCTTTTCCCTTCTTACGGCAGTGATACCGGACTGTCGCGCGAAGATTTTGAACAGCAAACAGAGCTATTGTTAAGCCTGGATATCAGCAATAAAACCTCACTGATTGCCAACAAGCCACTGTTTGTCTGGCACGGCGAGAAAGACGATGTTGTGCCGTATATTGAAAGCCTGAAACTGAAACATGCGCTGGAGTCTTATAATCAGGCTGCCAACCTCACTTATATCAGCGAGCCGGAAACGAAACACAAGGTTTCCGTCTTAGGATCCATCCAGGCGACCGATTTTTTTGCCACCCATCTTTAATCCCGCAGTAAAAACGCTTACAGATCAAACGAAAATGGCTAAATGACGCGCGTAGAAAAATTAATCAGACTGGGTCCTTGAGTTTCTTGGCTCCCAGTCATATAATTGCGCGTCATTTTTTCAGCCGTACACATAACACGTTCCTTGCTTCCATGGGCCACGGTTGACCCTGACAGGAGGCTGAATAATCCGTAAGGAGCAATTCTATGCGTCATTACGAAATCGTATTTATGGTTCACCCTGACCAAAGCGAACAGGTTCCGGGCATGATCGAGCGTTACAGTGCTGTAATCACTAACGCTGCTGGTCAGATTCACCGTCTGGAAGACTGGGGCCGCCGTCAACTGGCTTACCCGATCAATAAACTGCACAAAGCCCACTACGTTCTGCTGAACGTTGAAGCTCCGCAGGAAGCGATCGATGAGCTGGAAACTAACTTCCGCTTCAACGACGCCGTTATCCGTAGCATGGTTATGCGCACTAAACACGCCGTGACTGAAGCTTCACCAATGGTTAAAGCGAAAGACGAACGCCGTGAGCGTCGTGAAGATTTCGCCGAAGCTAACGATGATTCCGAAGCTGGGGATTCTGAAGAGTAATTTTTGTGATGACTAATCGCCTGGAGTTGTCTGGCACTGTGTGCAAGACCCCCATTCGTAAAGTCAGTCCATCGGGTATTCCTCACTGCCAGTTTGTGCTTGAGCACCGCTCGCAGCAACAGGAAGCCGGATTTAACCGACAAGCATGGTGCAGAATGCCCGTGGTTGTTAGTGGACATCAGTCACAAGCATTAACTCACAGTATAACGGTCGGCACGCAACTCACTGTTTCTGGATTCATTAGCTGCCATCAAGGTCGCAATGGACTGAACAAAGTGGTGTTACATGCCGAGCAGATTGATTTGATAGATTCTGGAGACTAGCCTAATGGCACGTTATTTCCGTCGTCGCAAGTTCTGCCGTTTCACCGCGGAAGGCGTTGTAGAGATCGATTATAAAGATATCGCTACGCTGAAAAACTACGTTACCGAAAGTGGTAAAATTGTACCGAGCCGTATCACTGGGACTCGTGCAAAATACCAGCGTCAGCTCGCTCGTTGTATCAAGCGCGCTCGCTACCTTTCTTTGTTGCCATATACTGATCGTCATCAGTAATAGGCCACTGTCCATAAACGACTTTGAGAGGTTAAGGTAATGCAAGTTATTCTGCTTGATAAAGTAGCAAACCTGGGCAGCCTGGGTGATCAAGTTAACGTTAAAGCGGGCTACGCTCGTAACTTCCTGGTACCACAGGGCAAAGCTGTTCCTGCTACCAAGAAAAACGTTGAGTATTTCGAAGCACGTCGTGCAGAACTGGAAGCCAAACTGGCTAACGTTCTGGGCGCCGCTGAAGCTCGCGCAACCAGCATCAACGAACTGGGCTCTGTTACCATCGCGTCTAAAGCAGGCGACGAAGGTAAACTGTTCGGCTCTATTGGTACTCGTGACATCGCAGACGCAGTTACTGCGGCTGGTGTTAAAGTTTCCAAGAGCGAAGTTCGTCTGCCAGAGGGCGTTCTGCGCAATCTGGGCGAATACGAAGTGGACTTCCAGGTTCACAGCGACGTATTTGCTAAGCTGACTGTAGTTCTGGTTGCTGAAGCGTAATATTACGCTTTAAGTAAACAGTCAAAACGCCGGCCTTGTGCCGGCGTTTTGCATTTCAGGGAAAGGGAATTTAGCGCTGGCGCTGATAGCTGCCGTCAGACTGGCGGGTAAAGGTCACGGTATTATTCTGATCGATACTCACCTGCAAGGCGGTCACGATCCCCTGAGCATTCACCTGTATCCTAACCTGCTGACCGGCGTGCAAATTGCTCAGCGGTTTATCATTACCTTCCACCTGGGCCATGGCGAATACGTCATTGACCATCAAGTTATTATCACGGAACAGCTGAGCCAGTGTCTGGCCTGACTGAATCTGATAAGTTCTCCAGTTTCCCTGCTGCTGAGTCACGGGCGCGGGCTGAGACGCGTTGTCTGGCTGGAGCTGAGTCGTTCGTCCCTGCTCGTTGCGTAAATCGGCCTGCATCGGGATAGGCGTTGGCCTATCCGAAGGCGCATAGGTATTATTGGGCGAATACGGCCACAGCAGGCTGACTAACACCACGATAATACTGACTATTATCCAGCGACGATGGAAAAGCGGCAGCGGTTCCATCCAGTGAAAATCGTCACTGAGATGCCAGATTTTATAAGGCAGAGACGGCGCCTTTGGTTTTAAAACCGGCCGTTCAACGACACTCGCCTCGACGTCAGGATCCTCTGAAAGATCGACCTCGTTTTCAGTCTCTGGAGTTTTCTTTCGCAAAGGCCTTTGCACTATCGAAATCCAGGATCTCAACATCGGTTGATAAATGCGGGTGGCCTTCCTTCTCCTGGGCGTGAATTTGCCCATGACAACCTCTCTTGTTGCGCCAATTACTAATGAAATCAGATGTAAATATCAGGTCTGTTAATAACGCTAAGTATAGCGGTTACTCTGCGTTTTTCGCTGTAACATTTTACCCAAAAGTCCTGCGCTGTTATGCTGCGTGTTCGACTTTTTATGATTAAAGGAAATTCCATGACAACCCCTTCATTTGACAGCGTTGAAGCGCAGGCAAGTTACGGTATCGGCTTGCAGGTCGGTCAACAGTTGCAAGAATCTGGTTTAGAAGGCCTGGAGCCTGATGCTCTTCTTGCTGGTTTACGCGATGCGCTGGAAGGGAATACCCCTGCTGTGCCAGTTGACGTAGTTCACCGTGCACTGCGCGAAGTTCACGAACGTGCTGATGCCGTTCGTCGTGAACGTCAGGAAGCGCTGGCCGTTGAAGGTCAGGAATTCCTGGCAACCAACGCACAGCGTCCAGGCGTGACCAGCACTGAGTCAGGTCTGCAATTCTCGGTAATCACTCAGGGCGAAGGCCCAATCCCGGGTCGTCAGGATCGCGTTCGCGTTCATTACACCGGCAAACTGATCGACGGTACTGTGTTCGACAGCTCCGTTCAACGCGGCGAGCCAGCCGAGTTCCCGGTTAACGGCGTTATTGCTGGCTGGATCGAAGCTCTGACTCTGATGCCAGTGGGTTCTAAGTGGGAGCTGTATATCCCTCACAACCTGGCTTACGGCGAGCGTGGTGCTGGTGCATCAATCCCGCCATTCAGCGCGCTGACTTTCGAAGTTGAGCTGCTGGAAATTCTGTAATCTTTGCATTGCAGATTAAGCACAGAATTTGTGTGGTTTAAGAAAAGGCGCCCTCAGCGCCTTTTTGTGTTTCTGATTGCCAAAAAAGTCTTTTAAATTAATTCATTAACAGAATATAAATACAGGATGGCTATTAGCGGCAAAAAAAACTAGGCTTAGTAAATTAGATGAATTTCTGAATTCCGAATTTCTGAAGTTATTAATTTCTGAAGTGATGGATTTAAGAATGAATGAATTAAATGCTGAGGTGACCTATGTTGGAACAAATTTGCCAGCTCTCCCGTGACGCAGGCGTCGCGATTTTGAAGGTTTACGACGGCGAACAGCCGCTAGACGCGCGACAAAAAAATGATGATTCACCGGTGACCGCTGCGGATATCGCGGCACATAATGTTATCAAAAAAGGGCTGTTGGCATTGGATCCTTCAATTCCGATTCTGTCGGAGGAAGATCCGCCGTCATGGGCCATTCGTCAGAACTGGACGCGTTTCTGGTTAGTCGATCCTCTGGATGGCACCAAAGAGTTTCTCAAACGCAACGGCGAGTTCACGGTAAATATTGCGCTGATTGAAAACGGTCATCCGGTACTGGGCGTAGTGTATGTGCCGGTAACTGGCGTGATGTATGCCGCCGCCGAGGGTAAAGCCTGGAAAGAGGAAAATGGTCAGCGCGTTGAAATCAACGCCTGTGAAGCGCACCCTCCGCTGGTAGTCGTTAGCCGTTCTCACAGTGACGATCAGGAGTTACAAGATTATCTCTCAAATCTCGGCGAACATCAGACGGTGACGATTGGTTCTTCACTGAAATTCTGTCTGGTGGCTGAAGGTTCTGCGCAACTTTACCCGCGCTTCGGGCCAACGTCAGTATGGGATACTGCGGCAGGTCACGCGGTGGCGGTTGCTGCCGGTGCCACTGTCACTGACTGGCATGGTCAGACGCTGGACTACACTCCGAAAGAATCATTCCTTAATCCTGGATTCAGAGTGTCACTATTCTAATTCGTTTGGCGCCATAAGCCTGCGTTATGCAGAGGTTTGCGCCATCGGGCTGAATAAAGGAGTAAAAGTGAGCTAACCGGCTTTTACTCCTTCACCAACTGATTCACGGTATCAATCACTTTCTGCACTTCTTCCGGCGTTAGCGCACCTTCTTTGGCGAAGCGAACCACCCCTTCTTTGTCCAGAACGATGATAGCCGAGCTTTTACTCTGTAATTGCCAGGCTCTCTGAACCGCTCCATTGCTGTCGACGATAACCTGCGACCACGGAAACTCTTTTTTGCCACTCTCAATGCTGCTACGCACAAACAGCCCACTGCCGATAATGGCGTCGTCGGTATTCACGATAGTGGTGGTTTGGTAGCGATCTCGCGGCAGATTGTCCTTTCTTATTGCTTCAATCAATGGTTCGTTCATCTCTCTGGCCGCTGTCCTGCCTGCAATATGCTGGACGATGCGAACTTTGCCGGGCAGTTTAGCGCTGTTCCAGTTGCTGTAGCTAAATTCAGCGTGGTTATAATTTAGCTCGCCTTTATCTTCCACTCCGACTGCGGGAACGCGGCTGCCAATTTCAAAATTGTGGGCTGACGCCATAAATGAAGCCAATAAGCAGGCTATAATTAATAAATACTTAACGAGCATAGATTCTCCTGAGAATTTTAGTAAGGAAAGTCATTTGTTAGTGCAAGTTAAATCAATCATAGGCAGCATTTAAGTGGTCTGTCCTGTTGAAACGTCAACAATGTGCTGTCCTTAGCAAAAATTTGGATTTTGTCTCATAGTCGCGAGGGGTAAAATAGTGAAAAATTTATGCGCTGTAATATTCGGTACATATTGAAGGGTTAAACTGCCCAGCGTTTATAAATTAACATTCAGTATCGTCAGGCTTTGTAAAAACAGTGAAATAGTCTGATGCAATGAGAACTGAGTGCTATCTTTTAGGTCTACTCACCGTAAAAGAGTAGAAGTCAGACAATCTGTAGTCATTAGCAGTAATCAAAGGCAGGGTCTGAGCCAGCGAAATACCCAAGGGAGTAAAGTGAAATAAGATGAGGATCTTTCAGCGTTATAATCCACTGATTGTGGCGAAGTATGTGAAGACATTGTTCAGAGGCCGTCTCTATATCAAAGACGTCGGCGCATTTGAGTTCGATCAGGGCAAGATACTGTTGCCAAAAATTCGCGACAAACGCCATTTCAGCGTGATGTCTGAGGTGAACAAGCAGGTTGTTCATCTCCAGCTCGAAGCATAGCAGGCGACACAAGGCGTCTCATGTTTTCTCTGAGCTAATACATACTGCAAGCAAAAAGGCCGCTATCTAATTAAGCGGCCTTTTTAATTCTTACTTTTTAATTCTTAAAGACGTCGTAAGTCAGTTACGAGGCCAGAGAATCTTCTGCCGATTTAGGCAGCAGCGACGCCACAGGCTTGTCGGTGATTCGAGTAACCAGCAGCTGATCTATTTTATAGCTATCGATATCGACGACTTCAAATTTGAATCCGGAGAATTTCACAAAGTCTGTGCGCTTAGGAATTTTACGCAGCATAAACATCATAAAGCCGCCGATAGTTTCATAGTTGCCTGACTGCGGGAAGTCCTCGATATGCAGAACGCGCATCACGTCTTCGATTGGCGTACCGCCTTCAATCAGCCACGAATTCTCGTCACGAGCCACAATCTGTTCTTCCAGGCCCTGACCTACAAGGTCGCCCATCAGCGTAGTCATAACATCGTTCAGAGTGATAATTCCCACCACTAACGCATATTCGTTAAGAATGACGGCAAAGTCTTCACCGGCGGTCTTAAAGCTTTCCAATGCTTCGGAAAGCGTCAGGGTATCGGGAACAATCAGCGCCGAGCGAATTTGCACGCCGCTGCTCAGCATCAGGCTCTGATTACCCAGCACGCGATTCAGCAAATCCTTGGAGTCGACATAGCCGACAACCTGGTCGATTTGGCTATCGCACACCAAAAACTTGGAGTGGGGATGAGTCGAGATTTTATTTTTGATGCTGTCTTCACTCTCACGCAGATCGAAATAGATAACACTTTCGCGCGAGGTCATTGATGACGGAACGGTGCGGGATTCCAGCTCAAACACGTTTTCAATCAGCTCGTGTTCCTGCTTGCGAAGCACACCGGCCAATGCTCCGGCCTCGACCACCGCGTAAATGTCGTCAGAGGTAATGTCGTCATTACGAACAGTCGGGAGCTTGAACAGGCGGAAAATCATGTTAGCCAAGCCATTGAAGAACCATACCATTGGACGGCAAATCATCAGGCAGAAACGCATCGGGTTGACTATCCGCACGGCAACCGTTTCGGGTGAAATCATACCGATGCGCTTCGGGGTCAGGTCTGCGAACAAAATGAACAGGCTGGTGACAAGAACGAAGGAGCAAATAAAGCTGACTTGATCTGCGAGTTCCGTAGAAAGGAATCGTTGAAAAAAGGTTTGAAAAGCAGGGGAGAAGGCGGCGTCACCGACAATACCACCCAGAATTGCGACGGCGTTCAAGCCAATTTGTACCACGGTGAAGAACAATCCTGGCGTTTCTTGCATCTTGAGCACACGTACGGCGTTGATATTTCCTTCATCTGCCAAGAGCTTGAGTTTAATTTTGCGCGATGCAGCCAGCGATATCTCCGAGATGGAGAAAAAGGCACTGATCGCGATTAATAAAAGAATCAGTAAAATACTGTTTAACATAATCTATCCGTTTAACACCGGCGCAGAGGCCGACAGGGAAAGGTAATCCGTTTGGTATTGTTAAAAGAAAAATCACTCGCAGGTGATAAAAGCCAAGATAACAGCAAGAAACGTTTTACCGGGCCGCGATTGCGGCTCGCATAGTATAGCAGTGCCAGTGATATCACCGCTACTGCTGAATCTCTAGCCGTTTTATGCTGCTTTTTGTCGGACTTTTTACCGTGCTGACGTCATCCTTTAACCTAACCGGTTTATTCTGAAAGTCGCGTTAGATTCACGGGTTAATGGTGAATATTAGCGCTGTGGCGGTAAACAGACGCCAATGCCGCCGATTCCACAGTATCCTTCAGGATTTTTGTAAAGATACTGTTGGTGACTGTCCTCTGCATAGTAGAAAGGCATGGCTTCGCTGATTTCAGTGGTCACCGGGCGAGAATCACCCGCAGATTTCATTGCATCCTGAAAGCGTTGCAGGCTCGACAGCGCCGCCAGCTGCTGTTCGTCGCTAAGTACATAAATGGCCGAGCGATACTGGGTGCCAATGTCGCCGCCCTGGCGCATACCTTGCGCTGGATCGTGATTTTCCCAGAACGTTTGCAGCAGTTGCTCATAGCTGACTATCATTGGATCAAAGACGACGCGTACCACTTCGGCATGACCGGTTTGGCCGCTACATACTTCACGATAGGTAGGATTAGGCGTAAAACCACCGGCATATCCTACGGCCGTGCTATAAATGCCTTTAAGCTGCCAGAACAGGCGCTCAACGCTCCAAAAGCAGCCCATCGCAAAAATGGCGACTTCCATGTTGTCCGCAACGTGGGTCATGGAATGGCCGTTGACGGCGTGAAGCGTAGCAACCGGCATAGGCGTAGTGCGCCCCGGTAGTGCTTCTTCTTTGCTAATGGCACGTGTTTTATCTGAAAGTTGAACCACGAGTGACTCCACTAATTTTATTCAATAAGGTTTGTTGGTTGTATCTGGGCACTTCTTTGCACACAATAGCACGTTATGCACATCACCTGTTTCAGGCGATTTGAACGAAGATTTTAACAGGATAATGAAACATAGCAGGAGAGCTTGTGCCACGATACCGTGAACTTTGTTTGTTAGGTGTACTGCTGGCACCGTCTTTATCCTTTGCTGCGAAAGTGCGGCTGCAGTTGGAAGGGTTGAGTGGAGAGTTGCAGAAAAACGTTCGTGTACGCCTTGCCGCCATTGGAAGCGATGAGGTGTCTGCCAATGGGCGTTTTCGCGCTCGGGTCAGTGACGCCATTCAACTGGGTCTGAGACCATTGGGTTACTATAACCCGACTATTGATTTTGATTTTGTACAAACCCCGCCGCCGGGTCGTCCGGTGCTGATTGCCAAGGTTTCTCCTGGTACGCCAGTGAAAATCGCCGGGACAAGCGTGTCTATTGAAGGACAGGCTAAAGACGATAACGAATTTGAAGCACTGAAAAAAAACCAAATCCCGGCCATAGGCACGATCCTGAATCATGGCACTTATGACAGCTTTAAAAGCTCGCTAACCGGTCTGGCGGTGCGTAAAGGCTACTTTGATGCCGATATGCGTAAAAGTCAGTTAGGCATCATTGAAGATAAACATCAGGCGTATTGGGATATCGACTTCGACAGCGGCCAGCGTTACCGTTTCGGCCAGGTCAATTTCCAGGGATCGCAAATCCGTAAGGATTATCTGCAAAATATTGTGCCTTTCCATAAGGGCGATTATTACAGTTCCACGCAGCTGGCGGAGCTTAACCGCCGTCTTGCCGCCACTGGCTGGTTTAATTCTGTGGTGGTTTCTCCCGATTTTGATGACAAGACCGCGAAGAGCACCAAGACGTTACCTTTGAACGCGGTGGTTACGCCGCACACCCGAAACGTGGTGGAACTGGGCGGTGGCTATGCCAGTGATATCGGCCCAAGGGTGCAGGCTAGCTGGAAAAAACCGTGGCTAAACGATCGTGGGCAAAGCGTCGAAACCTCGCTTAATTTGTCAAAACCCGAACAGACGGTGGATCTCAGCTATAAGATCCCACTGCTGAAAGATCCGATTCAGCAGTATTACACCATCAGTGGCGGCATCAAGAACGTCAATCTTAACGACACCAAGTCTGACTCAAGTACCGCCAGCGTGGCGCGTAACTGGGACAGTGACAGCGGCTGGCAGCGTGCGGTCAATCTGCGCTGGAGTCTTGATCACTTTACGCAGGGTACTGTCACCAACACCACAATGCTTATTTATCCTGGCGTGAGTGTTAGCCGTACCCGTTCTCGCGGTGGTCTGATGCCAACCTGGGGTGATACTCAGCGCTATTCTGTCAGCGTTTCTAATACCGGCTGGGGTTCAGATGTCGACTTTGCAATGTTCCAGGCGCAAAACGTCTGGATCCGTATGCTGGGCGAGAGAAACCGATTCGTATTTCGCGGCAATATTGGTTGGATACAAACCAACGATTTCGAAAGACTGCCGCCTTCGCTGCGTTTCTTTGCCGGTGGCGATCGCAGTATTCGCGGCTATAAATATGAGGGTATCTCTCCCAGAGACAGCGACGGTAAACTCACCGGAGCCTCGAAAATGGGCACCGGCTCGGTGGAATATCAATACAACGTGACCGGTAAATGGTGGGGAGCGATGTTTATCGACAGCGGAGAGGCGGTGAATAACATCGCGAAGAGTGATATCAAAACCGGCGCCGGCGTTGGCGTGCGTTGGGCATCGCCGATAGGCCCGGTCAAGTTTGACATCGCCAGGCCAGTGGGAGATCCGAATCAGCACAACGTGCAATTTTACATCGGCCTGGGGCCAGAATTATGAGTTTGTTTAAAAAGGTCTGCCTGGCATTCCTGATCATTATTTTTCTGCTGGTGGGCACAGTAGTATTTCTGATTGGCACACAAACCGGCCTGCATCTGGTGATTAACAGCGCCCAGCGTTTTGTTCCGGGATTGTCGATTGCAAACGTAGACGGTGGCTGGCGTAGCCTGACTCTGAAAGGTGTGAAGTATAAAATGCCGGGCGTGGACGTCAACGCCGGAGAATTTCATCTCTCCGTGGACTTGTCATGCTTTCGACACACCGAACTGTGCATTAATGCCGTACGTGCTCAGGATGTCAACGTGGTGGTCAATACCAAAGAGATGTCGCCAGCTGCCCCAGAGCAGCCTGATACCAGTGCGCCGCTGACTAATCTCAGCACGCCGTATCCGATCATTCTCAAGCTGCTGACCTTAAATAATGTCAACGTGGCTATCGACGATCGGACTATTTCTCTGGCGGAATTTCGAACCGGTATGGAGTGGCGTGAGCGAGCGCTGACCTTAAAGCCTACCAATATCTCAGGCCTGCTGATCGCTTTGCCTAAAACGCCGCTGCATCCACTGCCGCCGGTGGTACAGGCTGCTCAGGACAAAGCGGTCGCGACCGTTAAAGAAAAGGTTACCGGTCAACCGGCCGTACCTGAGTCAACTGCACCTAAGTCAACAGCAGCAGAGCCGGCGCTGGGCGATACTTTAAAGGCGCTGTTTGCCAAACCGCTGCAGCCAAACTTGCCGGACTTCAAGCTGCCGCTGGATCTCACCGTGCAGCAGCTGACCGGCGAGAATCTGCATCTCACCGGTGATAACGATCTGCTCATCACTCGTTTGCTATTGAAAGTAAGCACGCAGAATCAGCAGGTTAAGCTCGACAAACTCGAGGTGCGTTCACCGCAAGGCTCGATAGACGGCATCGGCCAGGCGCAGTTAACTGACACCTGGCCGGTAAATATGACGATTGATACTGCGGTGAATATCGATCCGCTGAAAGGCGAGAAGGTCAAACTTACCGTCGGCGGCGCGCTGCGTAAACAGCTCAAAGTCGGGATTAATCTCTCTGGGCCAGTCCGGGCGCAGCTGGCATTGCAGACTGAGCTGGCAGAGGTTGGCCTGCCAATCGACATGAACCTGCAAAGTGACGCGCTACAGTGGCCGCTCACCGGAACGCCGCAGTATCAGATAAAAGGCTTAAACCTTAAGTTCAGCGGTAAAGCGACTGATTATGCAATGTCTCTGCGTTCGAACTTCCTGGGTAATCAAGTTCCACCGGCCTCGCTGGCGCTGGACGGTAAAGGTAATCTTGAGCAATTTAATCTCAAGCTACTGCGCCTGACTGCACTTCAGGGTAATACGGATTTGACCGGCGTGGTGAACTGGAGCAAGGCTATCAGCTGGGACACCGCGCTGACGCTCAATGGCATTAATACCGCTAAACAATGGCCGCAGTGGCCTGCCAAATTGCAGGGCAAGATTGCCATGCGCGGTAGTCTGAATGGAAGCAACTGGCAGCTTCAGGTGCCTGTGCTCGAACTCGACGGCAATGTGAAAAATAACCTGGTTAAGGTGCGCGGTAACGTTAAAGGTAACAGCGACGGCCAGTGGGATATTCCGCAGCTACATCTGGGACTTGGCCGTAATAATCTCGACGTTAAAGGCAATCTCAGCGACAAATGGGCGCTGGACGCCAATGTTGATGCTCCGAGTCTTGACGGTGCGCTGCCGGGGCTAGGTGGTGTGGTAAAAGGGATGATCCAGCTGCGCGGCAATCTTAAAGCACCGCAGGTGTTGGCCGATCTCACCGCCAATAATCTGCGCTGGCAGGCAATGAGCGTCGGCCACGTTAATATTAAAGGCGATGTAACCTCCAGTAATCAGATTCAGGGTTCGCTGGCGGTAAAAGTTCAGCAACTTAAGCAAGATGCGCTGGATATCAGTGACATCACGCTGGATGCCAAGGGCAATGAGAAGCAGCATCAACTTACTCTGAACGTGACGGGTAAGCCGGTAAGCGGCCATCTGGCGCTGAGCGGCAGTTTCGATCGTGCAACTCAGCAATGGAAGGGGAATATCAGCAATACGCTGTTTGATACGCCGGTGGGACAATGGCGGCTGACTCGCCCGATTGCGCTGACCTACTTCAATAAAGAGCAGCGCGTGACGGTCGGGCCACACTGCTGGCAGAACCCGAATGCCGATGTCTGTGTGCCAACGACTATCAATGCCGGGACCAGCGGGCAGGCCAGCATCGTGCTGAATCGCTTTGATTTGGCGATGCTTAAACCTTTCCTGACTGATGATACCCAACTTAGCGGGCAATTTAGCGGCAAGGCTAACGTGGCCTGGAAAGCGCAGGGTGGATTACCCGATGCCAGCGTGTCTCTGGTTGGCAAAGGCGTGAAGGTTCAGCAACTGGTGCAGGGCAATCCTCTGCCGGTCGCTTTCGACACCTTAAACTTGAATGCGGCACTGAAAAACGGGCGTGCCAATCTGGATTGGCTGATCAAGATTGCCAACAATGGCCAGCTCGATGGAAACCTCCAGGTTGACGATCCGCTGGGTCGCCGCACTCTTTCCGGCAATGTGAACATTACGCGCATCTCGATGACGCTGCTGCAGCCGGCATTAATGGACGGTGAAAAAGCGACCGGCCTTCTGAATGCTAATCTTCGCGTCGGCGGTAATGGCAAAGCGCCTCAGGTGTTTGGCAAACTGGCCTTGTCCAACGTTGATTTTGACGCGCAATTCATGCCGTTCGACATCACGAATGCGAACCTGAATATCAATTTCAACGGGATGTCTTCGCTGCTGGAAGGGGTGATTCAAACGGCCCACGGGCAGATGGCATTAAATGGTAATGCTGACTGGAGTCAGCCTGATAATTGGCGTGCGAGTATCGCTGCGAAGGGTCAAAAGGTCAGGGTATCGGTTCCACCGATGGTTAGGCTTGATGTCTCGCCCGATCTAGTGTTTGATGCTACACCGCAAGCATTCACGTTGAACGGTAAGGTGGATATTCCATGGGCTCGCATTGCGGTTCAGGAACTGCCGCAGAGTGCTGTTGGCGTATCATCTGATGAAGTCATGCTAAACGATCAGCATCAGCCGATTAAGCCAGCTACAACCTCTGTGCCGATCAATACGAATCTGGTGGTGAATATTGGGAATGATGTCCGAATTGATGCCTTTGGCCTTAAAGCGAGTCTCAAAGGCACGCTTAAGGTGGCTCAAGACAAACATGGGCTAGGATTAAACGGCCAGATTGATATACCATCAGGTCGGTTCCATGCCTATGGACAGGATTTAATCGTCAGAAAAGGCCAACTGTTATTCTCTGGCCCGCCAGACCAGCCGCTGCTTAATATCGAGGCGATCCGTAATCCGGATTCAACCGAAAATAGCGTGGTAGCCGGTGTGCGAGTGACCGGAGATGCAGATACGCCGAAGCTGGAGGTTTTCTCTGACCCGGTGATGTCGCAGGAAGAAGCTCTTTCTTACTTGTTACGTGGGCAGGGTCTGGATGCCTCAGGAGCCGACAGTAGCGCCATGACTTCCATGCTGGTTGGGATGGGAGTTGCACAAAGTGGCAAACTTGTGGGTAAAGTCGGTGAGGCATTGGGTGTCAGTAACCTGGCATTGGATACCGAGGGCGTTGGGGAAAGTTCTCAGGTTGTGGTCAGTGGGTATGTTCTGCCCGGACTACAGGTTAAATACGGCATGGGGATATTTGACTCCCTCGCCACCTTGACCTTACGCTATCGTTTGATGCCAAAATTGTATTTGGAAGCGGTGTCTGGCGTTGATCAGGCACTAGATTTGCTCTATCAGTTTGAGTTTTAACCATGCGAATAATTGTCTACGGCAGTTTACGACGCAAGCAAGGTAATAGTCACTGGATGACAAATGCTCAGTGGTTGGGTGACCACGAGCTTGACGGTTATGCCCTTTATGATTTGGGGCATTATCCGGCAGCTATTCCCGGAGAAGGGAAGATCTACTGCGAAGTTTACCGTATCAACTCATCCATTATGGCTGAGCTTGACGAACTGAAAAGTAACACCAAAGATTACCGTCGAGAGCTAATCTCTACGCCGTACGGCAGTGCCTGGATTTACCTTTATATTCGCTCGCTGGAAGGTGTCGAACTTATCGAAGGTGGAGACTGGGTGAAGCGTACGCAAGAAGAGAAGTGAGAATAAATAAAGGTCGTCTTAGTCAGTAAATTTTAAAGCCAGTAAAAAAAACACCGCCTGATGGGCGGTGTTTTTTTTTCTTTAAAGCAAAGGCAAAAGCCTTATTTTGCTTTAGCAGCACGCTCGAAAGAGGTCACGATTTCAGCTTTAGCCGCTTCTGCGTTATCCCAGCCTTCAACCTTAACCCACTTGCCTTTTTCCAGCGCTTTGTATTGCTCGAAGAAGTGAGTGATCTGGCCGCGCAGCAGTTCTGGCAGGTCGTTCACATCTTTGATGTGATCGTATTCTTTGCTCAGTTTGGTGTGCGGAACAGCAACAACTTTCGCATCTTCGCCAGATTCGTCAGTCATTTTCAGAACGCCAACCGGACGGCAGCGGATTACTGAACCAGGCTGCAGCGGGTATGGAGTTGGAACCAGTACGTCAACCGGGTCACCATCCAGAGAAAGGGTGTGGTTGATATAACCGTAGTTGCACGGGTAGAACATCGCCGTTGACATGAAACGGTCAACAAAAAGTGCACCGGTATCTTTATCTACTTCGTATTTGATTGGATCGGCGTTAGCCGGGATTTCGATAACAACATAGATATCTTCTGGCAGATCTTTACCAGCCGGTACATTGATTAAGCTCATTGTTGGTTTCCCTTTAATTGAACCAGAAATAGAGTGGCAAACATTATAGCCAACTCGGACAAGAATTCCCGCCTTTTCCAAGGCGCTTTTGTCCTAAAACTTTATTTAAAAAAAACGGGGCAGCATAGCGCTACCCCGTGATTAGATGCCTGACATGAGTTAGCCAACAATTTAGCCAACAGTCAGATTGAAATTTTTACTCGTCAGGATACTGTTTGATAAGGCGTTCGGCATCTTCAACCATGTTGGTATTACCCACGAAGAATGGCGCGCGCTCATGCAGTTTTTGCGGAACAATATCCAGGATACGATTTTTACCGTCGCTGGCTTTACCGCCGGCCTGCTCGGCCAGGAAGGCCATAGGATTACATTCGTACAGCAGACGCAGCTTGCCCTGAGGGTGGCTTGCAGTGCTTGGATAAATGTAAATGCCGCCTTTCAGCAAATTGCGGTGGAAGTCCGCAGCCAGAGAGCCAATATAGCGCGAAGTGTAAGGGCGGCCAGACTCTTCGTCCTGCTCCTGACAGTACTTGATGTACTTCTTCACGCCTTTAGGGAATTTAATGTAGTTCCCTTCGTTGATTGAGTACATGTAGCCTTTTTCCGGGTACATGACTTTCTCGTGGGACAGGCAGAAAACGCCGAGTGAAGGGTCATAGGTAAATGCGTGAACGCCAGCACCAGTGGTGTAAACCAGCATGGTTGAAGAACCGTAGACTACGTAACCTGCTGCGACTTGTTGACTGCCCGGTTGCAGGAAGTCAGCTTCGGTAACCGGTTTGCCTAATGGCGAAGTACGACGATAGATAGAGAAAATAGTGCCGACTGAAACGTTGACATCAATGTTTGACGAGCCGTCCAGCGGGTCCATCAGAATCACGTATTTCGCATTGTTGGCGCGTTCGCCTTCAAAGATAACAATCTCGTCTTCTTCTTCAGATGCGATACCGGCGATTTCGCCACGTGCTTTCATTGCTGCTTTGAGTTTTTCGTTGGCATACAGGTCGAGTTTCATCTGAACTTCGCCCTGAATGTTTTCAACGCCGCTGGTACCCAGTATGTCTACCAGACCTGCTTTGTTGATATCCCTATGAATAATCTTAGCACCAAGTTTAATTGCCGAGAGCAGAGCAGTAAGCTCTCCGGTGGCATGTGGAAAATCTTGCTGCTTTTCAACAATAAATTCGCCTAACGTTTTCATGATACGATCCCTGAATCTTAGGATGGGTAAAGGTTTTTTATTTAAAATTTTACAGAAGCAAAAGCAGTTTAGCCCAAATATAAGGACGCTTCATAGACAAATCATGGTCAAATCAATTTCTTCTGGATCAATCTGGGCGTTAGAATAGCCACTGACTTAAAGAGCAATATTGGAAAATTTATGCGCATTCATATTCTTGGGATTTGCGGCACGTTTATGGGCGGCCTTGCTATGCTGGCTCGCGCTCAGGGACATCAGGTAACGGGATCGGACGACAATGTCTATCCGCCGATGAGTACTTTGTTGGAAAATCAAGGTATTGAGCTGATTCAAGGCTACTCGCCGACTCAGTTGGATCCCAAGCCTGATCTGGTCATCATCGGCAACGCGATGACGCGAGGCAATCCTTGCGTCGAGGCCGTGTTAGAGCAGGGTATTCCCTATGTATCAGGCCCGCAGTGGTTGCACGATTACGTGCTGCCGGGTCGCTGGGTGATTGCCGTCGCCGGCACGCACGGTAAAACGACAACCTCTGGAATGGTCACCTGGATACTTGAAGCCTGTGGCTATGAACCAGGTTATGTCATTGGCGGTGTACCGGGTAATTTCGACGTTTCTGCGCGACTGAGAAACAGTCCGTTTATGGTACTGGAAGCCGATGAATATGATTGCGCCTTCTTCGATAAACGTTCCAAATTCGTGCATTACAGCCCGCGCACGCTGGTGCTGAATAATCTCGAATTCGATCACGCCGATATCTTCGACGATCTGAAAGCTATTCAGAAACAGTTCCACCATTTGGTCAGACTGGTGCCGGGCCAGGGTAAAATCATTCTCCCTGACAACGACACTCCGTTGAAACAGGTGATGGCGATGGGCTGCTGGAGCGAGCAGGAATACGCGGGCGATGGCTGTACCTGGAATGCCAAAAAAACCACGCCGGATGCCAGCAAGTTTCAGGTTTATCTCAACGGAGAAGTTGCCGGAGAGGTTTCATGGTCGCTGGTGGGTGAACACAATATGCACAATGCGTTGATGGCCATTGCTGCTGCACGTCACGTTGGCGTGGTGCCTGCCGATGCTTGTAAAGCGCTGGGCAGCTTTATCAACGCCCGTCGTCGTCTCGAGTTACGCGGCACTGCTAATGGCGTCACTGTTTATGATGACTTTGCGCATCATCCTACTGCTATCCTTGCCACCCTGTCGGCCTTGCGCAGTAAAGTCGGCGGTACAGCGCGCATTATTGCCGTGCTCGAGCCTCGTTCAAATACCATGAAAATGGGCATGAGCAAAAATGAGCTGGCGCCTTCTTTGGCTCGCGCCGACGAAGTGTTCTTGCTGCAGCCACAAAATATCCCATGGCAGGTTTCGGAAGTTGCAGAACGCTGCATTCAGCCA
Organism: uncultured Gammaproteobacteria bacterium; assembly: GCA_963747655.1. Lineage (GTDB taxonomy): Bacteria > Pseudomonadota > Gammaproteobacteria > Enterobacterales > Enterobacteriaceae > Rouxiella. Next base: position 75,301 of record CAVVFS010000006.1, read on the forward strand.
ACACATTGGCACGCAGACGTTGATGCGCTGGTGGATATGATTGTCAAAACGGCGCAACCGGGTGATCACATTCTGGTCATGAGCAACGGTGGTTTTGGCGGAATCCATAGTAAGCTATTGACTGCGCTGGAGAATAAAGCTCAGCGCGTGCTTAGCAAATAGTGATTGGCTAATAGCCCGCCCCTGATATTCAGACAAAAAAAGCCCTCGCAAGCGAGGGCAAAAGGGTGTCGTCGGACAGGACGACGAGGGTTTCATTACTTCGGTGGAGCAGTGGCATTAGGGTAAATTACCAAACCCCACTGCTTGAATTTCTGGACTCACAGCATCGTGGTTAACATGCCCGCAACTCCCGACATGGCAAATAACGGCGTTGCGAATAACGACAGTCGCGGACGATTGGCACGGTTTCATTATGGATTTATCAGGACTGTAAAATTCGGACTGCATCAAGTCTGTCGCCTGTTTCTCGCGAACAAATGCATCGGTTTTCGCAGCGATAAATCCGTTTTATCAGCGGAATTTGAATGGATATTCAAATCTCGTCTATGTCGTTACATCAATTATTTCAGTATTGATGTGGTGAGCTATTAATTAGTTAACTATTAACCTAGTGAGTCACTCTGTCTCACATTATGGTATTCATTATACATCAGTCACTGCAAAAATTAATAGCTAGCTAATAGTTTGTTATGTATTTATGTGCTTTATGAACTATTTTTTAATAACCCAAAAGAATAAAAATGGATGTTTTACCGCCAAGTTGATGATAATTATTTTTTAAATCAATAAATTATATGAAATGAACAATCTGTGCGGAATTTTTTAGAGGATTATTTGGGCTAAAGAATAAAGTGAAGAGAGATAATCTGCTTGTGGAGCCAGAACTGGCATAAGTCGTAGGGATATCACGTATCAGTGAAAGTATCACGGTTGAAGTGAAGGCAAGATAACAAGGCCGCCAATAATGCAGTTGCTCAGTCAGTAAGTCAGTTGATTAGTTAGTAAGGCAGTTGATCGGTCAATAAGGTAATAGATCAGCAAGCAGGACGCCTACCGATCTCGATTGCGCTTATAATTCCTGTTCGAACAGGCTCAGGATGGCATCATAAAGTTGTTTGACGGTAAACTTGCGCGCAGGAGTAATGAAGATGGTGTCGTCCCCTGCAATAGTGCCGAGAATGCCTTCAGACTTGCCGAGTGAATCGAGCAGGCGTGCAATCAGCTGAGCAGCTCCGGGACTGGTGCGAATGACAACAACGGCATCGTTATAGTCAATATCCAGAACCAGATTCTTAAGCGGGCTGGTAGTAGTAGGAACGCCAATCTCGGCAGGAAGGCAGTAGACCATTTCCATTTTGGCATTGCGGGTTCTGACCGCACCAAATTTAGTCAGCATGCGTGAAACTTTGGATTGATTGATGTTTTCGAAGCCATCATCTTGCAGTGCGACCACGATTTCACCCTGAGAGCTGAACTTCTCTTCTTTCAAGAGAGCCTTGAAAGCTTTGATTAAATCTTCCTGTTTAGCAGGATTACGCATTTTGCACCCATAGATTCACGATAGTAGAAGCGTTGATTATGCAGATATTTGCATTTTTATGCAATAAAACATAACGGGTTTGATCAACAAATAGTTAGATTTTAGAGAGGAAGGCTTAGCAACCAGGTTAAAAATTTAATGAATATGCCAAATTTATGCATGAACAATACTCTAAAAATTGAAATAAAATTTATATCTTGGGTATTTTATTTGATAATTTAACCGGCCAGGTAATTAATTTATTTAAATTTTAAAAATGTCACTTTTAAAGCTATTTGAAAATTTTTTTAAATGAATATTTTATCTTAATGAAAGTAAGCACTAATTTACTATGCCAAATTTAATAGTGATTTTAATTCCTGCGCGACCTCGCAATCTATAAATAGCCTGTTTGTTTTTAATACTTCCATTAACTAAGGTTATTAAGTGAATGAATGCGCGGAATTTTAATCGTCATTTAAAAAGAACGTCATTTAATAAGGAGTACAGGATGAAAGTTGCAGTCCTTGGTGCCGCTGGCGGAATCGGCCAGGCACTCGCTCTACTACTCAAGACTCAATTGCCGTCTGGCTCTGAACTCTCCCTCTATGATATTGCACCTGTTACTCCAGGTGTGGCGGTGGATCTCAGCCATATCCCTACAGCTGTTAAAATAAAAGGATTCTGCGGTGAAGATGCAAGGCCTGCTCTGCATGGGGCCGATATTGTGTTGATATCGGCTGGCGTAGCGCGAAAACCGGGTATGGATCGCTCAGATCTATTTAATGTCAATGCAGGTATTGTTCGTAATTTGGTTCAGCAAATTGCAACAACCTGCCCTAAAGCCTGTATTGCAATAATAACCAATCCGGTAAATACCACCGTGCCCATTGCGGCCGAGGTTTTAAAGAAAGCCGGAGTTTATGATAAAAATAAACTTTTTGGCGTTACCACGCTTGATACCTTGCGCGCAAATACCTTTGTCGCTGAGTTAAAAGGTAAATCGCCTCAGGATATTGAGGTGTCAGTTATTGGCGGGCATTCAGGAGTGACGATACTACCGCTGCTTTCCCAGGTTGACGGGTTTAGCTTCTCAGATAGTGAAGTCCAGCAACTCACTACGCATATTCAAAATGCCGGCACCGAAGTTGTAGAAGCCAAAGCCGGTGGCGGATCGGCCACGCTTTCCATGGGGCAGGCTGCGGCACGTCTGGGGCTTTCTCTGGTAAGGGCAATGCAGGGCGAAAGTAATATTGTTGAATGTGCTTATGTTGAGGGCAACGGCGAACATGCTCGCTTCTTTGCTCAACCGGTATTGCTGGGAAAAAATGGTATTGCCGAACTTAAAGATATTGGCCAGTTAAGCGAGTTTGAACAACACTCCTTGAATTCGATGCTGGACGTTTTACATCAGGATATTGAGTTAGGTGAAAAATTTATCAATAACTAATACGGCTTTATCTCTTATTTAACGTTCTAATCTGCCTAATCTATTTAACAACCCGCCGGAGAATATCCGGCGGTGTTTGCCTGCGCGATTTTTTAAAAAACCTGCACTAAATTATTTTAAAAATAACCTTAAAAATATTTCAATCCGTTTTTGATAATCTACAGCCTTTAACCTCTGTATTATCAATATAATTATTTTTAATCTTAGCGCGAGAAGCTGGTTTGTTAATTTTAGACACCGCGCCTTTGAGCGCTACATTTTCCGGCAGCCTTGAGCGCGTTTTTCTTTCGATAAGTTCATGGGTATCAGGATCATAATAACGACTTGGCCAGATCTCGGCGGGATGTACTCGCAATGCATTAGCAATAATCCATTCTCCTTTTGGCCACGGGCGTGAAAGTGCATTCGCTAAAGTCGAGGAACTCAATCCTGCGGAACGAGATAATGCAGCCAGTGTCATGCGTTGTTTATGCAACGATGCAATAATATCAGCATGGTGCCAATCTTCTTTACGTACAAGCATAGGTATTCCTAATATAATGAGCCAGCAGGTAGGGTTATATGTTTGAGGGGTAAGCTCTCATATCCATTCGGATGCTATAAGAGCAAATTTATGAACTTTGTTCAAACCTGTTTCTCAAAAGATATTATAATTTTTCATTAATAGATCCCCGTTTTATACGAACCTCTAACTCATCGACAAATATCGCATAATCTATTGTAATGACTAGGATTTAATCTTGATTATTGAGTGTAAGTGAGTGATTTTTTTATTTTCACGAAGAGTTTTAGGAAAAGTTAATTTTTATTAAATGATTGTAAGGATTGATTTTTTTCTTAAAATTAGGCTATTAAAGAATCGTAAAATAAAGTTATTGAGATGAATTTACAGGTTTTTATATTTATCGATAACCTGTAGCTTTAACTAAACTTACTTAAGCAAGCTAACTGACTATTTTAATTTTATTTTTATCCATAAAAAACTTTCATCAATAAACAGCGGCTCTAATTTATTGATGCACTTCGGCATTATCTAGTGGTATAACTTATGCGTTCAATGTAAACAGTTCACTAACTACGTTATAAATTTAATTTTTTATGATGTAATCGGCAATAATTTATATCCATTATATTTTTGTATAAATAAGTGAGAATTCTTATGGATCCTGAATGGCTTTCTGCCAAAGAATTGATCGGTTTTACAGGACTTCCCTCATCCCCTCAGGGAATACACAGCATGGCTCGGCGGCAGAAATGGGTCCGAAGGCGCAGATTCGGCGTTCAGGGTCGAGGAGTCGAGTATCATATTGATAGCCTGCCGATTAAAATTGATTCAAAGTTAATGCTTAATGAACAGTCAGCCGAATATCTTTATTCCAGTTACCAGGATCCCTTGGTAATTTGGATTGAAAGTTATAAACAACTGCATGAGGAGGAAAGAAAAAAAATGATCACCTTTATTGTTCGCGAAGGCATGACCGAAATGATAAACAGGCTGAATATATCGAGTGAGTATATTTCCTGATTCAGATCTGAAAGTAAAAAACACGGACATTTTCAGCATTTTGTTTAGATTTAAATTATTAAAGGAATGCCATGAAAAAGGAATGGTTTGCAGCAAAAGATCTGGTGGGAATAAATGGATTACCTAAAACTCCTCAAGGTCTCCATGGCAGGGCCAGACGGCAAGGATGGGAAACACGGCGCAGAGTGGGTGTTCAAGGCAGGGCGGTAGAATATCACATCGACAGTTTGCCAAAGTTAATGAAACCGGCCTTAATTATTCAGGAAAAATCGGCCGAATACCTTTGTCCCTCTTATTATGATCCGTTGCTTATATGGATTGAAAGTTATAAACAACTCAATGACATCGAGCGTGAGACCATTGTCGCTTTCATTGTGCGGGAAGGAATGATGGCAATGATAAAAAGGCTTACGCTTTCTGGAGCAGCAGGCGAATGAGCAAGGCCGCCGTAAAAACGGGGCCTTGCTGCCACCGACTGTTAAAAATCGCGCTTGACGGCTAAATGAGCGAGACCTTCAAGAGCCAGTCGATAAGGTGATTCAGGGAGCGCCTGTAATGCGGCAATAGCCTTATCAGCCTCTTCTTCTGCACGCTGACGAGTGTAGTCCAGAGAACCCCACTGATGCATGGCTTTCAATACCGGCTCAAGCAAGTGTCTGCCATTGCCCTGTTCGATAGCCTGGCGGATCATGACGGACTGCTCTTCATCACCATGTTTCATAGCATGAAGCAGAGGGAGTGTCGGTTTGCCTTCGTTAAGGTCATCGCCGGTATTTTTACCCAACGTTTCACCATCGGCGTCGTAGTCCAGTAGATCGTCAATTAGCTGGAATGCGGTACCGAGATAGCGTCCGTAATCTTGCAAGGCGCGAACCTGAGCGTCAGTACCGCCGGCCAGCATGGCAGAAGCCTGTGCAGCGGCTTCAAACAAACGCGCCGTTTTGCTGTAAATTACCTGCATGTAAATTTCTTCGGTAATGTTCGGATCATTACAGTTCATCAACTGCAGCACTTCACCCTCGGCGATCACGTTCACCGCTTTGGACATCAGCGCCAGTACGGGTAACGATTCGAGGTCGGTCATCATTTGAAAAGCGCGGGTGTAGATGAAATCGCCGACCAATACGCTGGCCGCATTGCCAAAAGCGGCATTGGCAGTCGCTTTGCCTCGACGCATGTTTGATTCATCAACAACATCGTCATGCAACAATGTTGCCGTATGGATAAACTCTATCAGCGCGGCGACGGTCACATGCTTGTTGCCGCTGTACTCGAGAGCACGGGCAGCAAGGACAGCGATCATCGGGCGAATTCGTTTACCACCACCGCTAATGATGTAATATCCTAGTTGATTGATGAGCGAGACATCAGAGTTCAACTGTTCGAGAATTGCCGCATTAACTGCAGCCATATCCTGTTCGGTGAGGTCGGTAATCTGTTCTAGGTTCATTGTGATTTTTCGGCTGTATTTCTCTTCACCGCAATGAGAACGGGCTCACATTGGCACATGATGCAATCTGTAGCAGTGATTGTACTTGAAAAATGAGTGAGATAAACGCGTTGTAATGAACTGCGCTTTTTTTCTTCTTTTCTAGTGAATGTGCTCTTGTCATATGCTGATTTTTTGCGTAGAATTCGCGCCCTATTGTGAATATTTATAGCGCCCTCTGGACTATACAAAGTTGAGTGCGCGGAAAGCGGAGTTTTATATGTACGCGGTTTTCCAAAGTGGTGGTAAACAACACCGAGTAAGCGAAGGTCAAACTGTTCGCCTGGAAAAGCTGGACATCGCAACTGGTGAAACAATTGAGTTTGACCAAGTTCTGATGATCGCTAACGGTGAAGAAATCAACATCGGCTTGCCTTTAATTGCTGGCGGTGTGATCAAGGCAGAAGTTGTTGCTCACGGTCGTGGCGAGAAAATTAAGATCGTTAAGTTTCGTCGTCGTAAGCACTACCGTAAGCAGCAGGGCCACCGTCAGTGGTTCACTGATGTTAAAATCACCGGCATTAGCGCTTAAGATTAGGAGAGCGGAACTATGGCACACAAGAAGGCTGGCGGCTCCACCCGCAACGGTCGCGATTCAGAAGCTAAACGTCTGGGCGTAAAACGCTTTGGCGGCGAATCAGTACTGGCAGGCAGCATCATCGTTCGTCAGCGCGGCACCAAATTCCACGCTGGTATCAACGTGGGTTGCGGTCGTGACCACACTCTGTTTGCTTTGACTGACGGTAAAGTCAAGTTCGAAGTTAAAGGCAAGGACAACCGTAAATTCATCAGCATCGAAGCTGCTTAATTTACCGTTCTCGTCTAGATAGATTGATGTAAGCCCTGCAATTAGTTGCGGGGCTTTTTACATTCTGTTGGCCAACACCGGCAAGAAAATGGACGTCAGGAAAACTGACTTCAACGCAGATTCTCATTTTGCTGTACACTTTATGTGCTATCGCACTGCTTCCTTTGGCGAAGCCTGAGACATTTTTTTACGCTGGCAAGTAGCCTGTCTTCTGTCCTGCGGTGTTTGACCCTAACCGGTTGATTTACTGCTTCATGGGCGTTGTAGAGGCACTGTTGTCTGCAATCGGCCTGTGAGTGCAACCAGGAACAGAACAAGACCTGATGGCTAATTCAAGCATCCGGGTGAATGATTTACGGAGACAGTTCAAATGAAGTTTGTAGATGAAGCGACGATCCTGGTCGTAGCAGGCGATGGCGGTAATGGTTGCGTCAGCTTCCGCCGCGAAAAATATATTCCCCACGGTGGCCCTGACGGCGGTGACGGCGGAGATGGCGGCGACGTGTATTTACTCGCTGACGAGAACCTGAACACCCTAATCGACTACCGTTTTGTAAAATCTTTCCGTGCCGAGCGTGGCGAGAATGGCCAAAGCCGTGACTGTACCGGTAAGCGCGGTAAAGACATTACCATTAAAATCCCTGTAGGGACGCGCATTCTGGACCAGGGTACTGGCGAAGTGCTGGGCGATATGACCCGTCACGGCCAGCAACAGCTGGTTGCCAAAGGCGGCTGGCACGGTTTGGGTAACACCCGTTTTAAATCTTCAGTAAACCGTTCACCGCGCCAGAAAACCATGGGTACTAAAGGTGAGCTGCGTGATCTCTCCCTTGAGCTGATGCTGCTTGCCGACGTTGGTATGCTGGGCCTGCCAAATGCGGGTAAATCTACCTTCATCCGTGCTGTGTCTGCGGCTAAGCCTAAAGTTGCTGATTATCCATTTACCACCCTGGTTCCAAGCCTCGGCGTGGTGCGTATGGACAGCGAACAAAGCTTCGTGGTTGCCGACATCCCTGGACTTATCGAAGGTGCGCACGATGGTGCTGGCCTAGGTATTCGTTTCCTTAAACACCTCGAGCGTTGCCGCGTTCTGCTGCACCTGGTTGATATTGCTCCAATTGATGAAACTGATCCGGTTGAAAATGCCAAAATCATCATCAATGAATTGCAGCAGTACAACGAGAAGCTGGCGAACAAACCGCGTTGGTTGGTCTTTAACAAGATCGACGTAATTGGTCAGGAAGAAGCCGAGCGTCGTGCGAAAGAAATCGCCGAAGGTATGGGCTGGGAAGGGGATTACTTCCTGATTTCTGCCGCTAACCGCGAAGGTGTTACCGCACTTTGCTGGGAAGTGATGAAATTCATCAATGAAAATCCTAAGCACATGTCGGTTGAAGAAGCTGTACCAGAAAAAGTCGAGTTCATGTGGGACGATTACCACCGTGAGCAGCTGGCTGAAGTCGAAGAAGATGACGACGAAGACTGGGACGACTGGGATGATGAAGACGACGAAGGCGTTGAAATTATTTACGAGCGCTAATAACGCTTGTGGCCTTTGAAGGATAACTTTCAAGGTTCAGGACGCTATAAAAGATAATAAAGGTCGCTAAATGCGACCTTTTTAATGCCTGCTATTTGAGTGCTGAATCACTTAATCCGGTACTTGGTGAATTTAATCAAGTCATTGGCGATTTAATCGAGTGATGAACGATTCAAACTGTTTTGGGTAAACGCCTGAATGGGAAGCCAGCACTGTGCGCTGAGCCCATTGCCATCGATTCGATTGGTTAATCGCAAATGGCCACCGTGCAAATTAATGATTCGTAGAACAATGTTTAGGCCGAGTCCACTGCCACCAAAGCGCTGGTCGGCACGTTTGAAGGCCTGTGTCAGCTCTCCTGCCTTTTTCTCGTCAATGCCGGGTCCACAATCATCCACCAGCACCAAAACACCCTGGTCACGTTCTGAGAGCTTTATCGTCACTTCACTGTTTCGCGGGCTATAACGATAAGCATTCTCCACCAGATTTCTCAGCATCAGCCTTAGCAGCACGGCATCTCCTTCAACAAATAAGCGAGAAGAAGTCTTAATAACCAGGCGTTGCTGATGACTCGCCAGCAGTTCATCCAGCTCTGTCTGCAAAGGCCCGATAACATCAGCGAGCAAGTCTATTTTCTGATATTGCCCTTCGGCAAAGTTTTGCCCGGCACGGGACAGCATCAATAACTGTTCGACGGTGTGCATAAGCTGATCGATACGGCCAACCAGCATGCTACTGCCATCAATCCCTTTCTTATCCATTAATTCAAGATGCAGGCGTAATCCAGCCAGAGGCGTGCGCAACTCGTGTGCTGCGTCGGCGGTAAACAGCCTTTCCTGAGCAATGGTCTGTGAAAGCCTGGCCAACAGTTGGTTAAGCGCATTGGTAACGGAGACGACTTCCTGAATTTCGCTATTGAGCGGAAGAGGCGAGAGATTATCGGCAGAACGCGTTTCCAGACGATTTTGCAGTTGTTTCAGCGGCCTGATAATCCAGCTGATTGCCCAGAAGGTTAGCAGCAGCGTCACTGCCAGCATAGTTAAAGAAGGGGCAATTAACGAGGCGATCGCTTCGGCAATTTCTTTTTCGACGTGAGCGTTGCGCACCTTGGCCGAAAGTGTGTCATTGACCAGAAGGTTAATTTGCTCCTGGCTTTCATGCCACAGCCAAAAGACGCTGGTCAGTTGGGTAACAAATAAAATCAGGCCCAGCATCACTAGCAGACGACGACGCATACTGGTCATTTGGGCAAATCCAGACGATAACCAATTCCGCGTACGGTATGAATCAAGTCTTTGCCCAGTTTGCGGCGCAGATTATGCACGTGGACTTCAAGGGTGTTGGAGCCAAGATCGTCCTGCCACGAATAAAGATCCTGCTGCAACAACTCCCTGTTTACCGTTTGACCGGCACGCATAATAAGCCGCGAAAGGATCGCAAATTCTTTTGGTGTGATTTCAATCAGTTGTTCTTGCTGATAAACCTGCTGCGAAGAGAGATTCAATGTCAGATTGCCGAAGCTCAACAAATTATCGCTGTGGCCCTGATAGCGGCGGATTAGCGCCCGCACTCGCGCCATGAGTTCAACTAGAGCAAAAGGTTTTATCAGGTAATCGTCAGCGCCGGCATCTAAACCTTCAACCCGGTCCTCCAGAGCATCGCGGGCAGTCAGGATCAGTACCGGCAGCGAGATGTTCTGACGACGCCACTGACGCAAAAGCGCGGCACCGTCGGTATCTGGCAGGCCTAAATCGAGAATAATCAGGCTGTATTGGCTGCTCAGCAATAACGCGTTGGCCTCTGCGCCCGTGGACGCGCTATCGCTGGCATAGTTCTCGCCGTTAAGCGCCAGCGTTAATCCCTGGCGCAATAAGTCATCATCTTCGACGATAAGTAATTTCATAGCCGCCTTTTCACTACGATTTTTGCATCACAGTATGTTTATGCAATCTTATCCTGTGACAACCGGCACACTTAATTGTTCTGATAGATATCCCGATACAGGCGACTTTCAAAACGAACTAAAGGCGCGCGGCGGGTGCGCTGGTCTTCTGGCGGAACGGCATAGCCTGAAAGATATTGCACAAACGCCAGGCGCTGTCCGCTAGCGGTCGTGATAAAGCCCGCCAGATTATAGACGCCAGCCAGGGAACCGGTTTTAGCCGAAACTTTGCCGTCAACGCCCGCCTCATGCAGACCACCGCGATATTGTAAGGTGCCATCGTGACCCGCTAAAGGCAGCATCGAGATAAAATCCAGCTCCTTGTCGTGCGCCGCAATATATTGCAACGCCTGCATCATGGTTTTTGGCGAGACCAGATCGTGTCGCGATAAACCAGAGCCATCGACCTGAATATCATTGGCCAAGTCGATTCCGGCTTTTTGACGCAGAATCTGACGCACGGCATCTGAGCCTGCACGCCAGGTGCCAGGAACGCCAAACAGCTGATGACCAATGGTGCGAAAAACCGTATCGGCAATCATATTGTCGGACTTTTTCAGCATCATGTGCAGCAGGTCATGCAGCGGAGCCGATTGGGTTTGCGCCAACACCGTGCCCGGCGGTGTCACGCGGGTCTGGCGTTTTAATCTGCCATCAATCTGGATATCCGCCTGTAATAGCTCGGCCTTGAGAATTTCACCGGCATAGGCTGCGCCATCCTGAATAGAGAAGGCCAATGGCAGAGGATCGCTGCGCTGGGTCAGGCAACCGGTCAACGTATAGCGGTTGAACTCGCCCGGCATAACGTCCAGCTCGCAGTACTGCGCATCAGGTGAGCCTTTGGCCAGCGTGCGAACATCGCTGAACATCTCTACCGGATAATAAGACGCGACGCGAATAAACGCGTTTTCATCAGGCTTCGCCGCACTGTATAGCGAAACGGAGAAACAGTTGCGGTCAACGATTGCTGCTGCCGGTGGGGCGTCGAAGCACTGGGTGATATCGTTCCACGGCCAGCCCGGCGCTTTGTCATGACTGGCAAACACGGAGGTGTCGATGACAACATCACCGCTAATTTCTTTAACGCCCTGTTTTTTCAACGCGGCGACCATATTGCGGATATCCTGACGTGTAAACGTCGGATCGCCATCAAATCTCGCGACCAGATTGCCATGAAGAACGCCGCCGCTGATGCTACCGTTGGTTTCAAGCGTGGTATTGAAACGAAAGTCTGGCCCAAGCTGGAGCAGGGCTGCCAACGCGGTGAATATCTTCATGGTGCTGGCGGGCAAGCCCATTTGATCGCCACGGTAATCGACTACCGGCGTCGTTGAGCCAATCTTTTGTACCAGCACGGAGAGATTGGTGCCCTCTGGCAGGTACTGCGTATAGTTTTCTACCTGTACTGCGTTGGCATTAAGAGCAAACGCGCAGGCTAATCCACTGACAATTCGTAAAAAACGCATTATTTTGAGTATAGGCTCTGGATAACTGCAGGATGACGTGGTGCCATACTACGATGCAACGAACGGGGGTGCAACGTGGGTGAAAGTAAACGATGATCCCAAAGGAACTCTACGGTAAAATACCAATCAAAATGAAAACCCCATCCTGGCCTGGTGTTTACTCCGGGTGAGGTTTTTTTTGTTTATCGCCAGAGCGAGTCAGCTGTAACGGCTTGATTTCTACCTGATTATTTCAGGACGATGTTTTACCGAAAGGACAAAGTTAGAGGCAATAAAATATGAATCAGATTCCGATGACATTGCGTGGCGCTGAAAAATTACGTGAAGAACTAGATCACCTTAAAGGCGTTCGTCGCCCAAAAATCATTGCGGATATCGCAACTGCACGCGAGCATGGCGACTTGAAAGAGAACGCTGAATATCATGCAGCACGTGAGCAGCAGGGTTTTTGTGAAGGGCGTATTCAGGAAATCGAAGCTAAGCTGTCCAACGCGCAGATCATTGATATCAAAAAAATGCCGGTAAGCGGACGCGTTATCTTTGGGGCGACAGTGAAGGTTATGAACCTCGATACTGAAGAAGAGCAGACTTACCGCATCGTGGGTGACGACGAGGCAGACTTTAAACAAAACTTAATTTCTGTGAACTCGCCAATTGCCCGTGGATTGATTGGTAAAGAACCCGACGACGTGGTGGTCATCAAAACCCCCGGCGGCGATGTTGAGTATGAAATTCTGAAAGTCGATTATATTTAATATGGTGGTTCAGCAGTGGCTTGAGTCGCGGCAACTGCTCTTTTTTAGCGGCTATTTATGGCGCTAAAATGAAAAAGGCCCGCGAGGGCCTTTTGTAAAACCACGTATAGATAGCAACTTTTCGTTAAATCTAAAGCGCTTTTCGTTAAACTCTTAAAACTTAACGCGGTAAGATAATTTTGCGGTCTTCAGTAGAAGGGCGATACAGTACCAGCATATTGCCGATGACTTGAACGTTGACTGCTTTGGTTTCACGCACAATTGCGTCTGCGATCAACGTCTTGGTTTCGCGCTCTTCAGCTGCAATTTTCACCTTGATGAGCTCATGATGTTGCAGCGCCTGTTCGATTTCGGCAAGCACGCCTTCTGTAAGGCCGTTATTACCCAGCATTACTACCGGTTTTAACGGATGTGCCAAGCCTTTCAGGTACTGTTTTTGTTTATTGTTAAGATTCATCGTCTTTTTTTACTTAAGTTGGGATTGAAAACGGGGCATTCTACCGCCATCTGATCTATATCACCAACACGGTATGCATTCGAATGGCATACCAGGATGACTTAGCCATAGACTAAACGACGCTAAGAGCTTGTTGTAAAGGCTCTACTCAGGGTAGTTTTAAAACTATATGGTTACTAAATAATGTCTAATAAAAAGCGTTCTGCAAGTTCCAGTCGCTGGTTGCAGGAACACTTTAGCGATAAATATGTGATAGCAGCACAGAAAAAAGGGCTGCGTTCCCGTGCCTGGTTTAAACTTGATGAAATACAGCAAGGCGACAAGCTGTTTAAACCGGGTATGACCGTTGTTGACTTAGGTGCAGCTCCGGGTGGATGGTCACAATACGTTGTGACACAGATTGGCAATAAAGGGCGTATCATTGCTTTGGACCTCTTGCCTATGGATCCTATCGTAGGTGTCGATTTCCTCCAGGGCGATTTTCGTGATGAATTAGTTCTTAAAGCCCTGCTCGATAGAGTAGGAGAAAGCAAAGTTCAGGTGGTCATGTCCGATATGGCCCCGAATATGAGTGGTACTCCGGCAGTCGATATACCAAAATCGATGTATCTGGTTGAGTTAGCGCTGGATATGTGTCGAGATGTACTGGCACCAGGCGGAAGTTTCCTGGTGAAGGTGTTCCAGGGAGATGGTTTTGATGAATACCTACGGGAAATTCGCTCCCTGTTTACGAAGGTTAAGATTCGTAAGCCAGACGCTTCCCGAGCTCGTTCCCGAGAAGTGTACATCGTAGCGACAGGGCGAAAGTCGTAGTACCCTAACGCTGTTTGTTAACACAGTTGTAATATGAGGTTAATCCCTTGAGTGACATGGCGAAGAACCTGATTCTCTGGTTAGTCATCGCGGTTGTATTGATGTCTGTATTTCAGAGCTTTGGGCCCAGCGAGTCTAATGGCCGTAGGGTAGATTACACTACCTTCATGTCCGAATTGACCCAAGATCAGATTCGTGAAGCACACATTAATGGACGTGAGATCGACGTTACCAAGAAAGACAGTAACAAATACACGACCTATATCCCTGTCAACGATCCTAAATTGTTGGATACCCTGTTGACGAAGAATGTGAAAGTTGTTGGTGAGCCGCCTGAAGAGCCGAGCCTGCTGGCATCTATCTTTATTTCCTGGTTCCCGATGCTGTTGCTGATAGGGGTCTGGATCTTCTTTATGCGGCAAATGCAGGGCGGCGGTGGCAAAGGTGCGATGTCCTTTGGCAAGAGCAAAGCCCGCATGCTGACGGAAGATCAAATCAAGACCACTTTTGCCGACGTTGCAGGTTGTGACGAAGCCAAGGAAGAGGTGAGCGAGCTGGTAGATTACCTGCGCGAACCGAGCCGTTTCCAGAAACTGGGCGGTAAAATTCCTAAAGGCGTGCTGATGGTAGGCCCGCCAGGTACCGGTAAAACTTTGCTGGCGAAAGCTATTGCGGGTGAAGCCAAGGTTCCTTTCTTTACCATTTCAGGTTCTGATTTCGTTGAAATGTTCGTCGGTGTTGGTGCATCTCGTGTGCGTGACATGTTCGAACAGGCCAAGAAAGCGGCGCCGTGCATCATCTTTATCGATGAGATTGATGCGGTCGGTCGTCAGCGTGGTGCCGGTTTAGGCGGTGGTCACGACGAACGCGAGCAGACTCTGAACCAGATGCTGGTCGAGATGGATGGCTTTGAAGGTAACGAAGGCATTATCGTTATTGCTGCAACTAACCGTCCAGACGTGCTTGACCCGGCGCTGCTGCGTCCAGGCCGTTTCGACCGTCAGGTTGTGGTTGGCTTGCCAGACGTTCGTGGTCGTGAGCAGATCCTGAAAGTTCATATGCGTCGCGTTCCACTGTCTCCAGATATCGATGCAGCGGTAATTGCTCGCGGTACTCCAGGTTTCTCTGGTGCTGACCTGGCTAACCTGGTCAACGAAGCGGCACTGTTCTCGGCACGTGGCAACAAGCGCGTTGTGTCGATGGTTGAGTTCGAAAAAGCCAAAGACAAGATCATGATGGGTGCGGAACGTCGCTCCATGGTGATGACCGAAGCGCAGAAAGAATCGACTGCGTATCACGAAGCGGGTCACGCCATTATTGGCTGGTTACTGAAAGACAAGGGTCATGACCCTGTTCATAAAGTAACAATTATCCCTCGTGGTCGTGCATTGGGTGTGACGTTCTTCCTGCCGGAAGGCGATGCAATCAGCGCAAGCCGTGAAAAACTTGAAAGTCAGATCTCCACCCTTTACGGCGGTCGTTTGGCAGAAGAGATTATCTACGGCGCAGGCAAAGTTTCTACCGGTGCATCTAACGACATTAAAGTGGCTACCTCGATTGCCCGTAACATGGTCACTCAGTGGGGCTTCTCCGAGAAACTGGGTCCGCTTCTGTATGCAGAAGAAGAGGGCGAAGTATTCCTGGGTCGTTCAGTGGCGAAAGCCAAGCACATGTCTGATGAAACCGCGCGTATTATCGACCAGGAAGTTAAGTCGCTAATCGAAACCAACTACAAGCGTGCTCGTGAAATTCTGGATGCCAACATGGATATCCTGCATAGCATGACTAAAGCGCTGATGACGTACGAAACCATTGATGCCCCACAGATCGACGATCTGATGACGCGTAAAGATGTTGTTCGTCCGCCAGCAGGTTGGGATGCTGCAACCAGCACCGGTTCAGACGACAACAACAACGGTACGCCAAAAGCGCCAACGCCAGTCGACGAGCCACGTACGCCTAATCCAGGCAATACGATGTGCGAGCAGTTCAGCGGTAAGTAAACTGCTGAAGTCTGGCTTTGCTTCGACAGTCTGTACTGACTAAAATAAAACCCCGGCCTCGACCGGGGTTTTTTTATGCTGCTCAGATAAAGCACAGCAAGCAAAAACGCATTACGCATTAGAATAAATTTACAGGAAAATCACCATGCAGCTTACCGCGAACGGCAGCACTCTGAATCTTACCTTTCCTCAGGTTATGGGGATCCTCAACGTTACACCGGACTCCTTCTCTGACGGCGGTCGCCATAACAGCCTCGATTTAGCTATCAAGCACGCACAGGAAATGGTCGATGCAGGCGCGACTATTCTCGATATTGGTGGTGAATCAACGCGTCCTGGGGCTGCCGAGGTTAGTGACGATGAAGAGCTTTCGCGTGTGATTCCCGTGGTAGAGGCGCTGGCAAAGCGTTTCGACGTATGGCTGTCGGTAGACACTTCTAAGGCATCGGTTATCCGTGAATCGGTGAATGCCGGTGCGCACCTGATTAACGATATCCGTTCTCTGCAAGAACCGGGTGCTATGCAGGCAGCTGCTGCGAGCGGTCTTCCAGTTTGCCTGATGCATATGCAGGGTGACCCAAAAACAATGCAGCAGTCTCCGCAATATGGCGATTTAGTAGCTGAAGTTGATCAATATTTTGTGCAGCATATTGCCCAGTGTATTGATGCCGGTATCGCGAAAGACAAATTGTTGCTCGACCCAGGGTTCGGTTTCGGTAAGAATTTGAACCATAACTATGAATTACTGGCTAGACTGGCTGAGTTCCACCATTTTGGATTACCGTTGCTCGTCGGCATGTCGAGAAAATCGATGATTGGCCAACTGTTGCATGTTTCTCCTGAACAACGCGTCTCAGGCAGTGTAGCCTGTGCGGTAATTGCCGCCATGCAAGGCGCGCACATTGTTCGAGTGCATGACGTCAAGGAAACAGTGCAGGCCATGCGGGTAGTCGAAGCAACACTTTCAGCTAAGAAGGGATAAAGAAAAATTATGAGCAACCGTAAATACTTTGGTACAGACGGCATTCGTGGCAAGGTTGGCGATACCCCGATTACGCCTGATTTTGTACTGAAGCTCGGTTGGGCGGCGGGCAAAGTCCTGTCTCGCCACAGCTCAGGGAAAGTGATTATCGGTAAAGATACTCGTATTTCCGGCTATATGCTGGAGTCGGCGCTGGAAGCCGGGCTAGCGGCGGCAGGTTTGTCTGCTTCGTTCACCGGGCCTATGCCAACTCCTGCGATTGCCTACCTGACCCGCACCTTCCGCGCTGAAGCCGGCATTGTTATCTCTGCATCGCACAATCCGTTTTACGACAATGGTATTAAATTCTTTTCAACAGATGGCACTAAGCTGCCGGACCATGTAGAAGAAGCGATCGAAGCCGAGATGGATAAGCCGCTGACCTGCGTCGATTCAGCCGAATTGGGCAAAGCCAGCCGAATCGTTGATGCTGCAGGGCGATATATCGAATTCTGTAAAGGGACTTTTCCGGCCGAGCTTAGCCTCAGCAGCCTGAAAATTGTTGTCGATTGTGCCAATGGTGCAACTTATCACATCGCTCCCAGCGTTATGCGCGAGTTAGGTGCCAAAGTCATTGCCATCGGCTGCGAGCCTGATGGTATGAACATCAATGAAGGCTGCGGCGCAACGGACGTGACTCTGCTGCAACAGCGCGTACTTGAAGAAAAGGCCGATTTAGGTCTGGCCTTTGACGGCGACGGCGATCGCATCATTATGGTCGACGCTCTGGGTAACAAGGTTGATGGCGACCAGATCCTCTACATTATAGCCCGTGAAGCACTGCGTCAGGGGCAACTGCGCGGCGGTGTAGTCGGAACTCTGATGAGCAATATGGGACTGGAGCTGGCACTGAAACAGCTGGGTATTCCATTTACCCGTGCGAAAGTGGGCGACCGCTACGTGCTTGAAAAGCTGAAAGAAAAAGGCTGGCGGATTGGTGCAGAAAACTCTGGTCACGTTATCCTGCTCGACAAAACCACTACCGGCGACGGCATTGTGGCAGGTTTGCAAGTGCTCACTGCAATGGTTCGCAACCATATGACCCTGCACGACCTGTGTAGTGGCATGAAATTGCTGCCACAGATTCTGGTTAATGTGCGCTTCTCTGGGGAAGGCGACCCTTTGCAGGATGTTGAAGTGAAACGTATTACCGCCGAAGTGGAAAATCAGCTGGCAGGAAAAGGTCGCGTGCTTTTGCGTAAATCGGGGACCGAGCCACTGATCCGCGTGATGGTGGAAGGCGAAGACGCAGAATTAGTGGAAAGCCTGGCTAATCGCATTGCCGAAGCGGTTAAAGCGGTTTAAAACGTTTTTTATGATTAAAAGCGACATCGCAGCCAGATGTCGTCAAAATGTTTTTATTATCTTCAAGAGTGCCGGTTGCTCAACTTCTCGCCGGAAAAGGCGCTAAATAGCTGCTTTTGTCGCTTTTTTCCGCAATTGAACGCGAAGGTGAAAATTGCCCTTGCACGAGCATAATGGTTTGGTTAGTATTCACACCCGCTTCAGTAGGTCCTTGAAGACCTGCGGCTAATCATAGTAAGAAGCTGGTGAGAAGCAATTAGCACGCGGTGAACCCGCAAGGATACAGGTACAACTATGTACGATGCTCTTCTGGTGATTTTCCTTATCGTAGCAATCGGCCTTGTCGGTCTGGTTATGCTGCAACAAGGTAAAGGTGCAGATATGGGAGCCTCTTTCGGAGCAGGTGCATCAGGCACGTTGTTCGGTTCGAGCGGTTCCGGTAACTTTATGACCCGCATGACGGCTATTCTGGCGGCGCTGTTCTTCGTCATTAGTTTGATCCTGGGGAACATGAGCACCAATAAAAGCCAAAAAGGCAGCGAGTGGGAAAACCTGGGTCAGCCAGTTAAATCTGAGCAGACCACTGCACCGGCCGCTCCAACAGGCCCAAGCAGCGATATTCCTAAGTAAGTTGCTGACCAGTAGTTGAAGTTGATTAGATAGATAGACAGAAGCAAAGCGTTTTAAACAGTGGCAATTACTTGGACAGTAAGTGCGACTGTGAAAAAAAGAGTGCCGAGGTGGTGGAATTGGTAGACACGCTACCTTGAGGTGGTAGTGCCCGAATGGGCTTACGGGTTCAAGTCCCGTCCTCGGTACCAATCTTTTGATGACTTGCATTCTTGCGGTTATCAGCGTAGTATTTTGCGGCATCAAGTCGCGACAATATGTACGCGTTACGTTGTTTTCGGACGCGGGGTGGAGCAGCCTGGTAGCTCGTCGGGCTCATAACCCGAAGGTCGTCGGTTCAAATCCGGCCCCCGCAACCACTTTCCTCAAGTATTTGTTTTCAAATATACTGCTAGTATCTCCCTGGTGCTTACGAGTATCCATTTGAAAAAAATCCTTTTGAAAGTGCACCGAAGCCGCCATGCGGCAAATAGGGTCCAGTTGCATAAAGCCCCGATTTATCGGGGTTTTTTGTTATTTGGCAACAGAATCACTGGGCTATTAGGCCCTTTTTTTATGTCTTGGGGGTGGACTTGTCCACATTAGAACAAAAATTAACAGAGATGATTTCAGCGCCGGTCGAAGCATTAGGTTTCGAGCTGGTAGGTATTGAGTTCGTTCGAGCTCGCCAATCGACACTACGCATCTATATTGATAGTGAAGACGGGATCAACGTTGATGATTGTGCTGATGTCAGCCACCAGGTTAGCGCTGTACTCGAAGTAGAAGACCCGATTACCGTCGCCTATAACCTGGAAGTTTCCTCCCCGGGCCTCGATCGCCCTATGTTCACCGCAGATCATTATCAACGTTTCCTGGGTGATGAAGTCAGCGTAGTGTTGCGTATGGCAATGCAGAACCGCCGCAAATGGCAGGGAATTATCAAGGCTGTCGAAGGCGAAATGATCACGGTTACGGTGGATGGGAAAGACGAAGTGTTCGCACTGAGCAACATCCAGAAGGCGAACCTGGTACCCCACTTTTAAAGTTAGGATGAGGCAACTAGGATGAATAAAGAAATTCTGGCTGTTGTTGAAGCAGTTTCGAATGAAAAGTCCCTCCCGCGCGAGAAAATTTTTGAAGCGCTGGAAACTGCATTGTCGACAGCGACCAAAAAGAAATACGAGCAGGAAATCGAAGTTCGCGTCACCATCGACCGTAAAACCGGTGACTTTGATACCTTCCGCCGCTGGGTAGCCGTCAGTGAAGTGACTCAGCCAACGCGCGAGATCACCATCGAAGCTGCTCAATACGAAGATCCATCCATTGAACTGGGTGGTTATATCGAAGATCAAATCGAATCTGTCACCTTCGACCGCATCACCACGCAGACCGCTAAACAGGTTATTGTACAGAAAGTGCGCGAAGCTGAGCGTGCGATGGTGGTTGACGCATTCCGTGAGCAGGAAGGTGAGATTGTTACCGGCGTAGTCAAAAAAGTTAACCGTGACAGCATTGCCCTGGATCTGGGTAGCAATGCAGAAGCCGTTATCCTGCGCGAAGACATGCTGCCTCGTGAGAATTTCCGTTCAGGTGACCGTATTCGCGGCGTGCTTTACGCTGTCCGCCCTGAAGCTCGCGGTGCGCAACTGTTTGTAAGCCGTTCACGTAACGAGATGCTGGTTGAATTGTTCCGCATCGAAGTACCAGAAATTGGCGAAGAATTAATTGAAATCAAAGCCGCTGCCCGCGATCCGGGTTCACGCGCCAAGATTGCAGTTAAAACCAACGATAAGCGTATCGACCCTGTTGGTGCTTGTGTCGGTATGCGCGGTGCGCGCGTTCAGGCCGTTTCCAGTGAACTGGGCGGTGAACGTATCGATATCATCCTGTGGGATGACAATCCGGCGCAATTCGTGATCAACGCTATGGCGCCGGCTGATGTCGCGTCAATCGTTGTTGATGAAGACAAGTGCACCATGGATATCGCCGTTGAAGCCAGCAATCTGGCACAGGCGATTGGCCGTAATGGCCAAAACGTGCGTTTAGCCTCCCAGCTTTTGAAGCAGCATCGTGGCGATGACAAGTGGGAACTTAACGTGATGACGGCAGACGACCTGCAGGCCAAACATCAGGCCGAGGCGCATGCTGCAATCGAAACCTTTACCAAGTATTTGGCAATCGACGAAGACTTCGCGACTGTCCTGGTTGAAGAAGGTTTCTCTACCCTCGAAGAACTGGCCTATGTGCCGGTGAAAGAGCTGTTAGAAATCGATGGCCTGGATGAAGACACGGTAGAAGCGCTGCGCGAACGTGCAAAAGAAGCGCTGACCACCCTGGCTCTTGCACAGGAAGAAAGTCTCGGTGACAACAAGCCTGCTGAAGACCTGCTGAATCTTGCAGGACTGGAACGCAGCATGGCGTTTAAACTGGCAGCAATCGGTGTTTGCACGCTGGAAGATCTTGCCGAGCAGGGTGTTGACGATCTGACAGATATTGAAGGTCTTAATGACGAACAGGCTGGTGAGTTAATCATGGCCGCGCGCAATATCTGTTGGTTTGGCGACAATGCGTAATAAACTGTAGCAGGAAGGAACAGCATGACAGATGTAACCGTAAAATCGCTGGCAGCGGAGATTCAAACTCCGGTCGATCGCCTGGTACAGCAATTTGCTGACGCAGGGATAGACAAGTCGGAAGCTGACTCTGTCACCCAGCACGAAAAAGAAACTTTGCTGGCGCATTTGAATGGTGGAAATTCGAATGCGACAAACAAACTCACGTTACAACGCAAAACGCGTAGTACACTTAATGTTCCGAGCACCGGCGGGAAGAGTAAATCGGTGCAAATCGAAGTCCGCAAGAAACGCACTTATGTTAAACGTGATATGACCGAGGCAGAACTTGCCCAGGCCGAAGCGGAAGAGCAGTCAAAGCGTGAAGCGGAAGAACAGGCTCAGCGTGTAGCACAAGAGGAGGCCTTGCAAGCGGCCGCTCAGGAAAAAGCTAAACGTGAAGCCGCTGAGCAAGCCAAACGTGAGGCCGCTGATAAAGCTAAGCGTGACGCAGCGGAAAAAGATAAAGTGACGAATCAACATACCGACGAAGTAATCAAGCCAGCTCAGGCAGAAAAAGCACGCCGTGAAGCTGAAGCCGCAGAGCTTAAACGCAAAGCGGAACAAGAAGCCCAACGCAAAATTGAAGAGAACGCCAAGCGCGTAGCTGAAGAAGCACGCAAAATGGCAGACTCTGGCGTTTGGACCGAAGCGCCTGCACCAAGCGAAGCCGAAGCCGAAACTGCGGACTATCACGTGACCACTTCTCAGCACGCTCGTGCCGCAGAAGATGAGAACGATGCCAAAGTTGAAGGCGAGCGTCGTGCTCGCACTCGTGGTGGCAAAGCGACCAAGCAGAAGAAAGGCAATAAACTGTCTGAATCTAAAGCCGATCGCGAAGAAGCCCGTGCCGTAGGCCGTGGCGGTAAAGGCAAGCGTAAGCCAAGCACCCTGCAACAGAGCTTCAACAAGCCTGTAGTCGCGGTTAACCGCGACGTTGTCGTTGGCGAAACCATTACCGTTGCCGAACTGGCGAACAAGATGGCGGTTAAAGGTTCTCAGGTCATCAAAACGATGATGAAGCTGGGCGCTATGGCCACTATCAACCAGGTTATCGATCAGGAAACAGCTCAGCTGGTTGCTGAAGAGATGGGCCACAAGGTTATCCTGCGTCGTGAGAACGAGCTGGAAGAAGCGCTGATGAGCGACCGTGATACAGGCGCTTCAGCAGCTGCTGAATCCCGTGCACCGGTTGTTACCATCATGGGTCACGTTGACCACGGTAAAACCTCTTTGCTCGACTACATTCGTTCAACGAAAGTAGCCGCTGGCGAAGCAGGCGGTATTACTCAGCACATCGGTGCTTATCATGTTGAAACCGAAAACGGCATGATCACCTTCCTCGATACTCCGGGACACGCCGCGTTTACCTCAATGCGTGCTCGTGGTGCCAAGGCGACCGATATCGTTGTTCTGGTGGTTTCCGCGGACGATGGCGTGATGCCACAGACCGTAGAAGCGGTGCAGCACGCGAAAGCAGCTGGCGTGCCTATCGTGGTTGCAGTTAACAAAATCGATAAGCCAGATGCTGATCCCGATCGCGTTAAAACCGAGCTGTCCCAGTACAACGTTATGCCAGAAGAGTGGGGCGGTGAATCTCCGTTCATCCACGTTTCTGCTAAAGCCGGTACCGGTATCGACGATTTGCTAGAAGCTATCCTGCTGCAGGCTGAAGTTCTCGAACTGAAAGCCGTGCGCACCGGTATGGCGAGCGGCGTTGTTATCGAATCCTTCCTTGATAAAGGTCGTGGCCCAGTGGCTACCGTCCTGGTTCAGGAAGGTACGCTGAACAAGGGTGATATCATCCTGTGTGGCTTCGAATACGGCCGCGTTCGTGCGATGCGTGACGAAATGGGTCTCGACATCACCTCAGCGGGTCCTTCTATCCCTGTCGAAGTTCTGGGCTTGTCCAGCGTTCCGGCCGCGGGTGACGAAGTTACCGTTGTTCGTGATGAGAAGAAAGCGCGTGAAGTTGCGCTGTACCGTCAAGGTAAGTTCCGCGAAGTTAAACTGGCTCGCCAGCAGAAATCTAAACTGGAAAACATGTTCGCGAACATGACCGAAGGTGAAGTATCTGAACTGAACATCGTGTTGAAATCTGACGTACAGGGTTCTTGCGAAGCTATCTCTGATGCGTTGCAGAATCTGTCGACCGCTGAAGTTAAAGTCAAAATCGTGGGTATGGGCGTAGGTGGTATCACCGAAACTGACGCCACGCTGGCCGCGGCTTCAAACGCTATCATCCTCGGCTTTAACGTGCGTGCCGATGCTTCTGCTCGCCGCGTCGTTGAAAACGAAAGCCTGGATCTGCGTTACTACTCCGTCATCTATAACCTGATTGACGAAGTTAAGCAGGCGATGAGCGGTATGTTGGCACCAGAGTACAAACAGCAAATCATTGGCCTGGCCGAAGTTCGTGACGTGTTCAAGTCACCGAAATTTGGTGCAATCGCAGGTTGTATGGTTACTGAAGGTATGATCAAACGTAGCAACCCAATCCGCGTTCTGCGTGACAACGTGGTTATCTATGAAGGCGAGCTGGAATCCCTGCGCCGCTTCAAGGATGACGTTGCCGAAGTCCGTAACGGCATGGAATGTGGTATCGGCGTTAAAAACTACAACGACGTGCGTCCTGGCGATGTGATCGAAGTCTTCGAAATCATCGAAATCAAACGTACTATCGCTTAACGTTTCGATCTAACCCGGATTATCGGGTATACAGTCAGAACCATTGGGGGGCCTTGCGCCCCCTTATTTGTCTGATGCATGGTTGAAGTAAAAAGTTTGGAGTAAGAGATTATGGCTAAAGAATTCAGCCGTACCCAACGCGTCTCCCAAGAGATGCAAAAAGAAATCGCCATCATTCTGCAGCGTGAAGTCAAAGACCCGCGCGTGGGCATGGCGACCGTCTCCGGCGTTGAGGTTTCTCGCGACCTGGCCTATGCCAAAGTGTTCGTGACCTTCCTCGACGTATTGACTACCGCGCCTCAGGATCCGGACCGCGTTAAAAACGGTATCAAGGCCCTGCAAGATGCGCAGGGATTCATTCGTACCCTGGTGGGCAAAGCCATGCGCCTGCGCGTTGTGCCTGAGCTGACTTTCGCCTACGACGACTCCCTGGTTGAAGGTATGCGCATGTCTAACCTGGTGACCAACGTAGTTAAAAATGATGCTGAACGTCGTTCTGCAGCAGGCGATGACGAGGGATCCTAATGAGTCGTCCACGTCGCCGCGGTCGTGATATTCACGGCGTTCTGTTACTGGATAAATCACTGGGCCTGTCGTCCAACGATGCGTTGCAAAAGGTGAAACGCCTTTACAATGCCAATCGTGCGGGTCATACCG
>CAVVFS010000007.1:0-442039 GCA_963747655.1 uncultured Gammaproteobacteria bacterium
CAATATCCGCAGGTTAAATTAGAGCTGGTCGCCGACGATCGTTTGATGAATATTGTCGATGCAGGGTTTGATGCCGGGATGCGATTTGGAGAACATCTTTCACCAGATATGGTGGCCGTAGCTGTTGGGCCGGAGCAATATTTTTCTGTGGTTGCATCGCCAGAGTATTTTAATCATCGGGAAATACCCACAGAGCCGAAAATGCTTCTCGAGCAGGAATGTATTAATCGAATATTTCCTTCAGGAGCCCGTTACGCCTGGGAGTTTCAGCGCAACATGCAGGCTTTTAGTATCAGTGTCGAAGGCTCGTTGTCATTAAGCGACGAAGATATCATTATGCAGACGGCCATTGAAGGTAATGGCATCGCTTATGTTTATAAAAGTCTGGCGCAAGAAGCTATCAATAAAGGGCAGTTAGTTGAAGTTTTAAAAGAGTGGTTACCGGCCCCGGGACGGTTTTATTTGTACTATCACGGCCGACGACATATGCAGCCAGCCTTACGCGTTTTTATTGATTTTCTGAAGGCCGCTAATTAAGGACCACAGCAGAGTAAGATCAATAACGCCATTATTTTAATAAAATTATCGCGCCTGCGTGCGCATCACTCGAAGGAATGCATTAAATGACCTCGAAGATTGAGTTGCTGGTTCTCAACACATTAACTGACGAACATCAGGCGGCTTTGGCTCAGGCTTGCAGCACAACCTTTGCGTTAACTCCAGAGGCACGTGCAGCTTCTATTAGGGAAAATGGCTCTCGATTTAATGCCGTGTTGACCATTGGTTTACTGGGTTTGACTCGTGATGAAATGTTATCGATGCCGGGCCTTAAATTGATTTGCTGTATGGGTGCCGGTTATGAGGGAATTGATCTCGACGCTGCGCGCGATTTAGGAATAACAATAGTTAATGGCCGTGGCACCAATGATAACTGCGCCGCAGATCACGCAATGGGCCTGGTTATTGCGACAATGCGTAATTTCCGCAAGCTTGATCAATTATGCCGCGACGGCGTATGGCGCACGTCTATTCCCCAGCCGACAAATATTTCGGGCAAACGAATGGGCATATTTGGATTAGGAATGATTGGCGAAAAAATTGCCAAACGTGCAGTAGGATTCGATATGGAAATTGGCTATCACAACCGCCGTTCAAAACCAGATTCTGCTTATGCTTATTTCGATAACCTCAATGAATTAGCTGAATGGTGCGATGTATTGGTTTGTGCAGCGCCGGGTGGCGCAGAAACTCGGCATATTATTGACGCAAAAGTTTTGTCAAAGCTGGGTTCCAACGGATATTTGATCAATATCGGTCGTGGAAGTTTGGTAGAAACTCATTTGCTGGCCGAGTCATTGCGTAATGGAGTGATTGCCGGTGCCGGGATTGATGTTTATGAGACTGAGCCAGCTCGCCCAGAGGCATTGCTGGAGTTAGATAATTTGCTGATAACTCCTCATCTTGCGGGTTGGTCACCCGAAGCCACGCAGGCGCAGTTCGATCTGGTATTGGCTAACCTTGACGGCTATTTTTCCGGCAATGGCGTGATAACGCCGCTGTGACTGATTGATCAATAAAACAGAGATCAATAAAGGAAGGATCAAAAACTTATAGAATCAAAAAATGATCCAGCAAAAAGTGGGCTATTTCAAGGTAACAGGCAAGTGTCTGCGTTAATAGCCTGCTACCTTAAGTGAGGTTCAATTAATGTATACCGCTTTTAATAGCGTATTTATTCTACTTTTATAATCTCGCTACGGCGTTTTCTTTCGTGCAAAAAGGCCCGCACCAGCCATAACCAAACTAAACCACAGGCTAGATTGAGCAGGCTAAAGCGTAAGTTGCCGCCGCTAAAATAAGCAGCCTTCGACGTCTCAATCCCTAGTGCAAATACCACGATGGTAACCATTCCCAGCATTGCCGCGACTCTGCCTTTGCCAACGCTGCTCGAAAACAGGGTCAGGCGATAAAGCCCGGCATTAATCAGCCCGGTGCCAAAGCCGTAAATACTTAACCCGGCGGTCAGCCATAAATAGCTCTGTGCATTAATAGCCGTGCTGATGGCGGCGATGGCTAACCCAATAATAATAGGCCAGGCACCCAGTTTCAGCGGCTGTTCAATGGAAAGGCGGCTGGAAAGGCGACCGAGTGTCAGATTACCCGCGATCATCGCCAAAAATACCGGCAGTTGAAGTAACGCATAGTCCATCTTGCTTAAGCCTGCGTCATGGATAAGGATAACCGGTGACAAAGCAACCCACGCGAGACAGGGGATGGTACCGATGCCAATCGCCAGCGAGCCGCGCATAACCTGTCCGTCTTTCAACAGCGCATAATAGCCTTTCGCCAGCGATTTCACCGAGACCGAGGCATTTTTATCCCCGGATGTTTCTGGCATGTAGCGCCATAAGCCAATCAGCGCCACGGCGGTTACCGCGCCAAATAACCAAAACATTGTGCGCCAACCGCTGACGGATAAAAATGCCGCTCCTGCCAATGGCCCGGCCAGCGGGGCTAATAGCGAGACATTGGCCATAATTGACATAATTTTAATACTCAGCGATTCCTCAAAGGCCTCCTGAATAGCCGCATAGCCCACCGCACCGATAAAGCACAGGCTGACGCCCTGTAGAAAACGCATTAAAACAAACTGTTCAATGTTCTGCACCCAATGGGTCGCAAAACAGGTCAGCATAAAAAATGTCACCCCGGCGAGCATGACAGGGCGGCGACCCAGCTTGTCGGAAAGAGGCCCTAATAACCATTGCAGCATGATGCCGCCCATCAGATAAGCAGTCAGCGAGGTTGAAACCCATTCAGGGCCGACGTGAAACTCGCTGGTCACGAGCAGCATCCCGGGTTGGATCATGTCGTGTGCGATATAGGTCGCGAATTCAAACAACACCAGCGACAGTGGAAAAATTAAATGTCGGCGTGTCAGGCTCGACGCAGGTACAAAAAGGGCCATTGCAGATTTATTCCCAATATAAAATGATAAAAGCGCGGCCACCAAAGTGACCACGCTGAGCTATTTAAATTTTTGTTGGACAGATGAAAATCACTATCGCCATTGGGCAATCGGGTTAACCAAGGTGCCGGCAAATTTCAGGTTTTCGGCCGGATCAGACAGGTTAATCATCTGCTGATTATTCGCCAGTTGCAGGCGGTTCAGGCAGGAGAGGGTGAACTCCGGCGTGAACAGGTCATAACGTGCAAATTTGCTGGCGAATTGAGGATGCGCCTGTTGATACTCCTTTACGCAGTTTGCGACGGCCTGCCAGAATTGATCTTCCGGCAAGGTGCCTGACTGATGCAAAATAGCGCTGATAAAGCGGAAAATACAGTCGAAAACGTCGGTGAAAATTGATAGCAGTTTAAGATTATCCGGCACGTCGACCGCCAGACGTTGCACTTTTTCAGGCAGTACCGCCTCTGGATTCATTACCGCAATTTCTTCGCCAATATCTTTCATATAAGCGCTTACCGGAACGTTATTTTCCAGCAGCAGGATCAGGTTCTCGCCGTGCGGCATAAAGACTAAATCATGCTGATAGAAACAGTGCAGCAGCGGGCTGAGATAGCAGGTCAGATAACGTGCTATCCACTGATCCGCAGGCAGGCCAGAATCGGCAATCAGTGCGGGCAACAGAGCTTGCTGATGATGGTCCACGTGTAAGAAGGAGGCCATGGTCATCAGGCGCTGATTAGGTTGCAAATTGGCAACCGGATTATCTCGCCACAGTGCTGCAAACATTTTTTTATAGGCGGAATCGCCCTTGATGGCTTTTTCGTAATAGCGGTTGTGATAACCCACGGCTGCAACTTCGCGCAGAATGCGAAAATCACAGCGCTGAAGCCACTGGTCTTTTTTAACCAGCTCATCAAGCCATTCATTAATCGCTGGCGTGGTCGCCATATAATAAGGCGACAGCCCGCGCATAAAGCCCATGTTCAATACCGACAGAGCCGTTTTTACATAGCGCTTTTTAGGCTGACTGCGATTGAAGAAGGTACGAATTGACTGTTGCGCCTGATACTGATCGTCACCAGTGCCAAGGTAAACAATATCTTTATTAGCGATGTCGGCCGCAAATACAGTCAGCAGTTTGTTCTGCCACTGCCACGGATGAACCGGCATAAAGATATAGTCATCGACAGGCAGACCTTTTTCGACCAGCTGCGCGTTGAAACCATCGACGGTAGGCTGGCCCAGCTCGTCACGCATCAACTGTTCATACTCCAGATTACTCAGGCTGGAGAAGTGAGCGTTGCGCAGATGAACCGCGACCCAAACCAGGTTGATTGGCGTGGCGGCTTCCGGCGCATAGGCCAGATAATCGCGGGCATCGAAGCCAATACGGCCATTGTTGGCCACAAAGCACGGATGGCCTTCGGTCATTGAAGACTCAACGGTTTGGAAATCGGCTTTGACCAACGCCTGGCTGTCGGGATTATTCTTTTGTAACTTGAAGACGCTGCTGCCCAAAGTGCTGCTGATTTCTTCCATATAGGTCGCCAATAGCGTCTGCGGAATACCTATTTGTTCGTTGAATTCGACAATAAATTGCAAAGCATCCAGCGTCAGCGGATGACCATTTTCCTGCTTGACCAGAGAATCAGTATCAATTTCCCAGTGATCCAATGCCAGTCGGTGAGCTTTAAAGTGATAAACCGCTTCTCCTCCCGGTACGGCAAGAGAATAGAAATCGTTACCTGATTGAGTCGGGGTAATTATCTTTTCATGGGAAAATTCGGCAATGGCTTTACGGATTAACAGACGATTGGCCTGCGCCCAATTTTCGCCAGACAGGTGGTTTCCGGTAAGTAATGGCGTCTTGTTATTCATATTCAGCGATTCCTGCGTTAAAGCTTGTTGATAGTCTTCGCGCTGGCAGAAGGCGAGCCACGCGGTTTTATGTCCCATATCAATGGTGTGCTGGTAGCGGAAACCCGCGCGTTTATTCAACGGGTGAATTTTGTTATTACGCACGTCTGGCTCGACAACTACGCGCTTCACCTCGGGTTGGCTAAACATGTAGTCCATCACCACGGTGAATACCTGCCAGCTAAATTGTTTCACCGGATTATTGGCGGGAGCAATCAGGATGTGCATTCCGTAATCGTCAGGCTCGGCGGGATAGAATTTACCAATCTGATCGTCGCTGGCTCGATAAAACTCCATCAGAAACACCGGCTGATCGTTACAGCAGCCAATCAGCGCGGCGTGAGGATTTTCCGCCGTCAGCTGCTGATAAAAGCTCGCCACTTTTTCCAGGCTGTCGTCTTGCATACCCCAGAAGCGGGCATAGTCGCGAGTCACCCAGCTGTGGATCAACGACGCATCTTCCGCGCGCATGGGCCTGACCGTGAATTTGCCTGCCGGACGGTCGGTGCTGAAAAGAGGTAACTGGGTCATATCAACACTCCGACTGTGACGGGAAGGTCTGGAACGCAATCTGGCGTTCTACGGGATATACTTCCCGACCGGTCAGTTCACGAAGTAGCACGGAGTTGCGATAGCAGGCCATTCCTAAATCGGGCGTCACAAAGCCGTGGGTGTGGAGTTCAGCGTTTTGAACGAACACCTGATTGTGGTGGTCAATGCTGTAATTGCGCTGAACGTCATAACGGCCTTTGTCATCCCAGCGCAGACGATCGGATATTCCTTCTATAAACATCGGCGGTCGATACTGATAGCCTGTCGCCATCACTAATCCCTCAGTGCGGCGGGTGAAGGCGCAGTCCTGCTCCTGCTGATGCAGTGAGAGCACGAATTCTCCTTCCGGCAGCCATTTCATATCCGTTAACTCTGAATGAGTGAAGAGGTTAACGTCTAACTTGCCGTCGAGCTCTTTAACGTACATCAAGTCGTAGATGTCGTTGATTAGGCTACTGTTAATCCCTTTATAAAGATTTTTATGGCGTGCATTTAGCTCGTCGCGTTTTGCTGGCGGCAGGTTATGGAAATAATCGACCCATTC
Source organism: uncultured Gammaproteobacteria bacterium (assembly GCA_963747655.1). Classification (GTDB taxonomy): domain Bacteria; phylum Pseudomonadota; class Gammaproteobacteria; order Enterobacterales; family Enterobacteriaceae; genus Rouxiella. The sequence goes on from CAVVFS010000007.1 coordinate 5,982, forward strand.
CGGGGAGGTCATTTCCAGCGTCAGTTTGGAATACTCGAGCGGGTAGAAGCGTGGGGCGCGAGTCACCCAGTTCAGCTGATAGCCAAAACGATCAATATCCGATAGCAGATCGTAATAAATCTCCGCCGCACTCTGGCCGCTGCCTAACACCGTAATCGAACGTTTCTGCTGCAACTTTTCTTTGTTGACCAGATATTCGCTGGAATGAGTAATTCGTTCGCGATGCGGGCGGCTACAGGCGGGCATCCACGCTGCTGGACCAGTACCCAGAACCAGATGGCGACCTAGCCATTCCTGTATTTTTCCGTTTACCGTATCGACCGCTCGCACGCGATAGCACTGGAGATTCTCGTCATAAGTGACGTATTCCACCTGAGTATTCCAGCGCAAATTACTCAGCTGAGAACAGGCCCACTGGCAGTATTGGTTGTACTCTTTGCGCATCAGGAAAAAATCTTCACGGATGTAAAAAGAGTACAATTTTCCTTTCTGCTTCATATAGTTAAGCAGGCTGTAAGGGCTGGTCGGGCAGGCGAGCGTGACCAGGTCTGCCATAAAAGGAGTTTGCAGATGCGCGCTTTCCAGCATCATGCCTGTGTGCCAGTCGAAGCCGGGATTTTGGTCAAGAAATACGCCGCTCAGACCCTCAACCGGCTCGCTCAGACAGGCCAGACCGAGATTAAACGGACCAATGCCAATCCCGATAAAATCGTAGATACCGTTTGCTGGACTGTTGTTATTCATCTCTAAGGTATTGTTATTATTAACTGAAATATTGTTATTCATGGCTGAGTCCTCACTGGTTCGCTGCGTTCAGCGCAGAGTCACGGACAAATTCACGGCCGTAATGCACAATCAGGGCAATTACGTCTTCAACATCAGCCGCCGAAGTGACTGGGTTCAAAAAGGTGAATTTCAGATACTGACGACCGTTGACTTTGGTGCCGGCGATAACCGCGTTTCCTGAGCGGAACAGCGCTTTGCGGATATTGGCGTTGATATCGTCAACCAGCGCTTCGTTCATTCCCGGACGAGGAACGTAGCGGAAAATCTGCGTGGTCAGTTCAGGCGCGTGCAGGACTTCAATCGCCGGATGCGCTTTAAGCAGTTGATGAGCCGTTTGTGTCAAATCGATAATAGTGTCAAAAGCATTACCCAGCGCCGCAGGCCCCATGATACGCAGCGTCAGCCACATTTTCAGTGCATCAAAACGGCGGGTAGTCTGGATACTTTTATTGACCAGATTAGGGGTTCCTTCCTGCTGCGCGCTGAGCGGGTTGAGATAATCCGCATGGTGAGTCACGTGGCTCAGGTTGTGCTTTTCACGCACGAAGAAGGCACCGCAGCTCACGGTCTGGAAGAAGGATTTATGGTAGTCAACGGTGACCGAGTCAGCATTTTCAATGCCGGAAAGGCGCTGGCGGTGATTTTCCGAGACCAGCAGACCACAGCCATAGGCCGCGTCGACGTGCATCCACAGCCCGTAATGCTTACAAAGCTTAGAGATATCGTGAAGTGGATCGATACTGCCGAAATCGGTGGTGCCACTGGTGGCAACAATAGCAATCGGGATCAAACCTTCATGATGGCAGCGCTGAATTTCCTGCTCCAGCTTGCTTGCGTCCATGCGGTAATGCTCGTCGCAGTCCACCGCAATCACAGCATCGTATCCCAACCCTAAAATTGCCATGGATTTTTGAATGCTGAAGTGGCTGAGTTTGGAGGTAAAGACGCGCCATTTAGAGGCATCTTGCGGCAGACCGCGATGTTTGATCACATGCCCCGGATGATGGGCGGCACACCAGCTATCGCGTGCCAATAACATCGCCATCAGGTTGGACTGAGTGCCGCCACTGGTAAATATGCCGTCAGAAGAGGCAGGCAAACCAATGCGGCCGAGTGTCCAGTCAATCACCTTTTGTTCAATGAGCGTGCCACCGGCACTTTGATCCCAGGTGTCCACCGAACTATTGACGGCGGCCATAATTTGCTCTGCCAACAGAGAAGGCAGCACGACTGGACAGTTCAGATGGGCAACGTATTTTGGATGGTGAAACCACACGGCATCACGCAGATAAAGGCCTTTCAGTTCCTCAAGCGCGGCTTCGTTACTGCCCAACGGCTGGTTAAGATCGACAGTGCTAAATTCTTTGGCAAGCTCGTGTGGAAGTATGCCGCTGAAAGGCTTTTCTACATTTTTAACGGTATTTGTCATCAGCTCTAACACGTCTTGTGTCTGCTGAGACCATGCAGAAAGCTGTTGATCATTAAAAATGTAGCCCTGAGGATCAGTAGCGCAGTGGGGCAGATCCAAGCTAGATACCGGCTGAGTTTGCGAACGTAAGACCATATCCTGTTCCTTTATTTAAGACGTAAAATGCCCTGCCGCCATATAAAAATGACAGCGCTATACACCTGACGACGTATCGAGAGTTCAGAGCTATTAATGTTTATCGGGGAGGATCAAGCCTCAAAGACCCGAGCAGTAAAGTGGTTTAGGTTTTTAAATCTAAATACACCTCAAATTATTGTGGTTTTATAAGGTGATAAGCCTATTTGATATTGAGAATCACATTATAAATAACAATCATTATCATTCAATAAGATTTAAGGTAAAGATTGCTATAAGTTTTGTTAATGTTAAAAATGTGATCTTGATCACTAAAATGAAAGTGATAATTTGAGTTAAGGTAATGGGAAGGGAGTTCTAACGGGATTGAGGATAAGAAAAAACTATCGCTGCTGTGGGCGGAAGCTGAAAAGCATCCTTAAACAAGGATCAGGCAAGTATTGAAGAGGGGATTGATTCAGCGAACTCTCGATAATTAATTAGTTCGCTGTACGCTAATTTGAATGTAGTGACTTGGGGGCGTCAGTTATTTATAAGCTAAAGACATGCTTCGGAAACTGCGTGGCTGTCCTCAAACATGCGAAAACGGGTAATAAGACCATCTTCAATGCACATATCGAGTACAAATTCGGTTTCAATCAACTTATCTGTTTTTTTAACGCGTGATGCAAGCTCACCAATAGCCACTACACGTTTGTCTTTGATCAATATATCTTTAATTTCAAAATGTTCTGATGAAATCTGTGCTCGTATTTGTGCATAAAATTCTGCTGCACCTTTTCTTCCGTATTTGCGGCCAATCCATGGGACTACGTGAGTATTTCCAGCTACCAGCCAGTCTACGTTTTCACTAACTAGTTCAGCTATTTCATGGACATCTTCTGCTGTAGCTATAAGATGAAAAAAAGCTTCTGTGACTTCCTGTGGGGTTTGAATCGTCATAACTTGCCAGCCTCAGTAATCGTAATTTAGGATTTTCAGACTAATTGATTGTCTTAAAAATCACCTTACCCTGAGGTGCTGTTCAGAGATGCAATTAATAGCAATTGGCATGCAATTCAGTCTGCTTCGCGCACATAGCAACCCCGCTTGTTGCCATGGGTTGCTATGTGCGGGGAGCGAACATTGTTAACAGCGCGATACGTTGATTGATAGAGAGTGGCATCCAGTTAACACCTTCACGGAAAAAGGATTATCAGATGAATTTAGAAACTGCGCGTTTAACGCTTGAACCCTATCATGACTCACACTACGAAGGCTTAAGGGTGATGGATAATGATTCCGGCGTGATGCGTTATATCAGCAAGGGTATTGTTAAGACACCAGAAGAGACCTGGGAAAGTATCAGGCGTGTTCAGGCGCGTTGGGAGAAATACGGATTTTCATGGTGGGCTATCAAAGAGAAGGCTTCTGAGGCCATCGTTGGCGCAGCATGCCTACAATACCTGGCAAACGTTGAGGGTGCACCTTTAGAGATTGGCTGGCGACTCGTCCCAGAACAGAATGGCAAAGGCTATGCAACAGAAGCAGCTAAAGCAATTATTGATTTTGCCGCTGAGCAAATAGACGCAACGTATTTAGTGGCTGTTGCCGATCCTGAAAATACTCCTTCTCAGCGAGTGATGCAGCGATTAGGCATGACTTACAAAGCAATAGAACAGCATTACGATGTGCCCTGCGTAGTTTATGAACTTAGCATTCAGCGCGATCAATCGTAATGGGGATGTTTGTACAGCGTCTGCTTTGTGCCAGAACCAGCCATTTGGATTGAGCCTTCTCTGGGTTACCATGAATACGCGAATTTCTTCTGTTGAGTCCTTTGCGCATGTTAAATCGGAATAGTGGGTGAAGGTGACCTCCTGAGATCATTAGTCAACAAATCAAAAATATTGACTTCTTTCTCCGGGGATAGATGGCTAATGATTTCTCGAAGATAAGCCATGAAATTAGTTGCTGCTTCATTGCCTAGGTTGAGTTCTACTTCCAAGAAATTAATCAATTGCAGCTCTTGATTTTTATCTGTCACTTCGGAATAGCGATAACTATTCACCACTCGCTCTAGGATAAGAAGTGCAGTTTCATCCTCTTGGAAGGAGCAGTATGCCTCCGGAGGCAAATCAGAAATTGAGGCGACAATATTGGTGTATATATCAATAAGCTCCCCAGTAAACTCAATAGACTGCACCCATTTATTGCTATTAAGAGGTTTACCAGGCGTCATTGATAAATATGTATCGTTATACTCAACCGAGATAGGTTCTCCATGATGTATGCCACCATTGTGAACGGTATTGCGATGTATTCGGAGGAAATCTATAATTTTTTTATCTTTAGAGAGATCTCGTGGATAACTGTTTGGCGCTATCATTTTCAAAATAGCATTTAGCTTATCTGGGAAAGATATGTATGTACCCTGCAGTTTCAGCACACGTTCAACAATTTTATCTTTGCATTGATCTTCTGTAGTCTTTGCGTAAGCATCGAGGAGTTTTTTTGCCTTGGCTAGCCTGCTATTATAATACCGCTCATCAAGTTCTGATGAGAAGCAGGAATAAAGAGTACTGATCCATTTTTCAAAAGCTGAAAAGGCAGATATGCTAAAATCGAGCATATGACTCCCGACAATCTGATTTACACGCTGACTCATTAAATTTTCAATATCAACTAAAGAATAGTTAAAGTCCTCAGCACTAATTTTTATACTTTTATCATTGAAAGTCACCACGTCACGAAGGTGATTTTCTACTAAAAGCTCAGATAGCAAATTTCCGCATAGCCGTTCTCGCGTCGCATTGGAAATTTCTTCGTTAATCATAAATAGAATGGAAAGGTCACATATATCTCTCATATGCGAATAAAAGCTATTTGCGTACACAAACGAGAAGTTATTACAATTTAAAACATATAGTCGATAAAAGTTAAATTTTTCTAGAGTAGTGCATTTGTTTTTCAGCGACATAAAAGCAGATAGTGTCTTCTTGTGATTCTCATCAAAAACTCCCATTTATAGAGACTCCTTTTTTTCGATATCTGAAAGTGTGACTTAGTATCTAGGATTGACCTGATTTTACAGTGCTTGGCTATCAATTCTATCTCTAATATCAGTGAAGTGAAATGATAAACGTCCACTTCCGCTTTTCGCTCAAAGCGGACTTCCAACTTCGTTAACACGTCCGCTCCGTGCCAGGAGCGGACAATTATGACTTGGAAATGGCCAGATTAACATGCACAATAATTAGGCTCACTGAGTGAAAACCATGAATGATTTTATTGAAAAATCACCTGATAATTTTGAGTGAAGAATGTGAAAACTGTACGTGTTGTCTTTAGGTGGAAAGGAGCATTCAATGATCAATAATATTTGCATCAGTCTGTATGGTTCAATTGAAGACATCTGCAAACAGCAACTTGTTAATGCAGGTTTCAAAGTTCCTAAGGAAACTACTAACGGCTACTTACCTCTAGTTTTGAACATGAATAAAAGGCTTATTGAACCTCGTAAAAGGAATGTGCATTTTCACAGCACTTTGATTGTTCCTGAAAAAAACAGAAATGGTTTTGCTTTACTCATTAGTAAAATGCAATGTGGGTTCAACATTAACGGCTATCAAAGTCATCATTTGGAAAGAACTAACTTCAATGATGATTTTTTGAATGATTTCGGCTTACATCATTTCCATCTTGGCGAAACAACTCAAAAGACTGGAAAGCATAAGCGCTACATTGAAAGAACTGGCAATACTGTTTTTGCAAAGGTTGATCATGACGACATTTATTTATTAGGAGTGTTCGGTCATAACAGTGAAGAAAAAAAATTCATCTATTCTGATGAACATCTGCTCAAGTCCTTATTTGATGAGTGGCCACATCTCCTTGAACAGTGTCGAGTTAGAGGTGTGACTGGGCAAACACTATCCCCAGAAGAACGAAATGCCTTACGAAGTAACGGTGCCAATGTGATTACGGCCCTTAGTGATGACATTACAATTATGTCTCCCGGGGGAGGATACATGGCAAATAAAATGAGTTTTTTTGTTTCTATAGAAATGATGCATCTATATCGTACAATTTCGCAACTTAAAAAATCATTATTTGAGCTTCAAGAACAGCACTATCCATTTGATGCTGATTTCAACGTGATTACTTTCGGTCACGATGAGCTAAGTTTATTTTGCGATAAAAACTGTTTTTTTACAAAAATACAGATATTAGATGGCAATCATAAAACCATGAGTTTAGCGCCTGGATATGGGCCAGTTTACACTCATGGCTTTGTGCGAGGTAAAACGACTAAGCTATATGTTGCATTGATTGAAGCGCTAAATACTACTGCGAGCAGAAATTATCTACATCCATTCCCGTCACTATATATACGACATTTATGAACCTTTAAAGTGAACTTCCGCTCTTCGCTCATAGCTGCCCTCTGTTCTGATACGAGCTGCCCTGTGCCTGATACAGGCGTTGTTAATAACTCAATACATTAATCATTAGGAGTAGGCAAGCCACTATGGGAATATTTAAGCGCATTAATTAGCCAACATTGATTCAATTCCGTTTATTAATTCTGGAAAGTAGGACTGGTTTATTACCATTTCCCCAGATAGCTGCCAGCTTTCACCCTCGTTTGGAGTAGCTTTAAATTTGAACTCGATATGATGTGATTCATCAACAGCGTTTATTTCACAGCTGAAGGCTGGCACAAAGGTGGTAAATGATAGGGGAGCAGGCGTAGCGGAGTTTGAAAGTGACTGATAAAAAACGTCAAGGCTATCGCGTAAATTTTTGAGATCAAAAGCGAAAACCTCACACTGACATTGCAAAGCCATATAAGGATTTTTTATCTCAAGCCAACAGTTAATTTTATCCAGGCTACGCTCGTCTAAATCTATCAATCTTTCGACGTAAGAGAGTCTGAATATTTCTTCATTATTTGTTATTTCAAACATAGCTAAGGTTCACTTTATTTTATCAATATGAAAATGCATAATTGTCCAATCTTTCTCTCTAACGAGAACATGTAAAGTGTAATTAGTTTTTGTGAACCTTTCTACTCCATTAATAATTTTTCTGGAAATGCGAGTCATACCGATTCTATAAAGAAATAGTCCTAGTAAGTTTTTTGGATCGGGTCCTCTTGAGCCATATCTTACAGCACGTTCAAGAATATTAATTGGTATATACCGGCCTGGATCGTCCATTCGTTCGGCAGTTTTTCGAGTAAATTTAATGGCTGAGGGGGATAGTCCAAACTTAAAACGCGACCTTAAAAAATTTAAAGTCCCTTCGCTTAAAGCAATATTGATTTTAGAACCTAAGGTAGATTCAAAAATTGTAGTACCCGAGCGAAGTAAACGGAATGCTCCAAGACTAAAGAAAGCAATATCGATAGGGTCAATGAGAGGTGTTTCTAATGGGGCTTCTTCCAGACGAACAAATCGTCCGTCAACATCGTAGATTCTCCATAACCCTGGTGCCTGCAAAGAAGAATATCCTATACATGCGCCAGAGTTGTCGTCAATGATGGGCTTTGCATTTAATGGGAGGCTAATTGAAGGCGCGATGGCGATGCACTCACCATTTCGAAGTGGGTTCTTAAAGCTGTACAATTTTCCCGGCTCGTCTAATGTGGCCGAATCGAAACCTGCCATAGGTTTACTCCATCTATCCCTCAGAGCGCTTATTTTAAACATATTACTATGGCTATGACCAGTACTGTGATGCTTCATAATTCTAGGAATCATTGGGCTGGCTGGAGTATCTGTGCGCAAATGCTGTCATATTGCACAATAATGTTTAGTCTGATTCGCGCCTCGATCCAACTCTTATAACTCTGTGCCAAGAGCGGACGTTGCTAATATTGAAATGTCTTAATCTGAGGGGAGCAAAACAGATGGAGCAAATATTTAATATCATTAGAGTAAAAATATTACGGCATAAACTCAATGTCAGAAAGTGAGCGATTTGCCCGCTTGAAGGACAATGGAAATGGCTGACTTTTATATTTCTACAATCCGCTTATACAGCAATAATCTGCATATTTAGTATGTAAGCTTAATGAATTTGCTAAAATTTTAAAGCAACAAATAGCTAAAACTTTAAAAGCTACTCCGAAGGGCTGTTTTGTTAAAATGAGTTGTTCATAATTTCAGGGCTGATTGGAAACCGTGGTTGATTTCTTCTGACGCCGTTTCTTCAAGCCTATGTTGATGAAGATCAGGACAACCAGTGCCAGTAGGGCATGTAGCGCTATGAAGAACAGGCTGTAAGCAAGTTCACCATCATGAAACCCAACCGTTGTGGCGTAATCCATAAAGGTATCTGACTGCTTCGGTGAAAGGCAAGGAGTGCCAAAAATGGTGATCGAATCTTTTGATCACTGTTTAGATACAAAATAAAACGCCGCCGCTTTCAAATGAAAACGGCGGCGTAGATAACTTTCACACTATTTTAAAACGCTTTTTATCGACACGGCTGCCAACTAAACAGGATTATTAACGTTCGCGCATTGCCTCTTTGGCTCGGTTGAACGGTTTAATCAGGTATTCCATGATTGTCTTCTCACCGGTTTTGATATCCACCGTGGACACCATACCTGGGCTAATCGAGTAGCGTTTCCCGGCTTTATTCTGGACATAGTCGTGATCAGTACGGATAAACACGCGATAATAGTAAATCTCCGGTTTCACTTCGTCCTGAATCGTATCCGGTGAAATGCCCTCAACCACGCCGTCCATGCCTCCGTAAATGGAGTAATCGTAGGCGGATATTTTAACCACGGCCCGCTGACCCGGATGAATAAACGCAATATCACGCGGTGACAGGCGCGCCTCAATCAGCAAACGATCGTCCAGCGGAACAATAGTCATTAACTCGCCATTGGGTGGGATAACCCCGCCGAGAGTCGATACCTTAATATTTTTAACAATGCCGCGCATCGGTGCGCGAATAGTCAAACGATTAACAGTATCTTCGCGACCTTTGACGACTTCCGCGGTGCTGTCGGCTTCGGCATTTGCTTTGGACAATTGCTCGCGCGCGTCAACATAATACTGTGAGCGCATATCCGTGCGTTTTAATTCTAAATCCGACTTATCACGTTCCAGGCGCAAGACTTCAACGCTACTGGCGGCACCCGTTTTTGCCAGACGCTCAGTAATAGCCAGCTCTTTGTTTGCCAGAGACAAAGATTGATCATACTGCGCCGTGGAGTCGGCAAGCTGGGCACGACGTGTTTTGTACAGTCGAGTTTCAGAAGCAATCAGGTCAGGGTATTTACTCAAAGATGGCGGAAAAACCAACGGTTGATCGTTAACTTCGGCATTGAGACGGGTAGCCGCAGCCAGTGCAGCACGGTATCGCGCTGCACTCTCGCCAACGTTAGATTCCGAACGGGTGGGATCAAGTTTGGCGATGATTTGCCCTGCCTGGACCTGATCGCCTTCGTGTACCAGCAGTTGATCAACAATCCCGCCCTCCAGCGATTGGACAACCTGATCGCGTGAGCTGGGAATGACTTTACCGGTGCCGGTCGAGACTTCATCCAACGTGCCGTAGCAGGCCCATATCAATGAAATAATAAGCAAAATGCTGCTGAGGACTATCAGGCGAACGGCTCCGGAATAGTGTGTTTCCGAATTCAGTTCACCCAGTAAATCTTCAGAAGAGTCGACTTCTGCCGGCGTCACCAGCCGCAGCTTACCAGGCAATTGCTTCACCATCATGATTGCGCCTCCTGCTGATTACCGTTGATGCGCGGCGAAGGCAACGCATTCTCTTTCGGGCTGTCCATCACTAGTTGTCCGTCTTTTAACACCAGTATTCGATCAACCAGCGAGAGGATTGCCGCACGGTGCGTCGCCACAATCAGAGTGCGCCCATTCAGCCATAGCCCCAGACGCTCGATAAACTCTTTCTCCGTGTGATCGTCAAGCGTGGAAGTCGGCTCATCCAGCAGCACGATGTTAGGATCACGCAGCAACATACGCGCCAGCAGCAGCGACTGGCGCTGTCCACCTGACAGGCCAACGCCGCCTTCCATAATCGGATGGTCGAGGCCCAGCGGCAGGCGATGAATAAAATCTGCGCCGCCGGTCACGTTTAACGCCTGGAAGATAGCATCGTCGGTCGCGTGTGCGGCACCCATGGTCAAGTTTTCACGCAGCGTGCCGTGGAACAGGCGGGCGTTTTGCGTCAGCAGACCCACATTACGGCGAACATCGGCGAGGTCAATATGCGGCAGGCTCAGGTTATCCAACCGCACTTCTCCGCTCACCAATTCTATGCCGCCGATCATGGCCTGCAACAGGGTAGATTTACCGGAACCATTGCGCCCAAGTAATGCAATTCGCTCACCGGGTTGAATGGTCAGGCTTTTAATACGCAGCGCGATGGTCAATGAATCGCTGTAGTAACGGAACATGGCATCAGTAAACTGATAATTCCCAAACAGCACCGGGCAATGAACGCGAGTCTCGTCCTTGCTGTTTTCTACTGGCAGATTCATCAACGCATCAAGGCTGTCTTTGGCCGCTTTGACTTGCTGCCAGCGAGCCAGCACGCCGCACAGTGTTGCCATTGGCGCAATCATTCGTGAAGAGAGCAGGGAGGCAGCGACGATAGAACCGGTAGTGATATCGCCGTTAATCACCATCGGCGCACCCACTACTATCACGCTGGCGTACACCAGACCTTGAACTGTAATACCCCAGGTGATCAGCGAGTGCATCACTTTGCGCATTTCAACGCCAGACTGTGCGGTAATGCGAATATAGCTGTTCCATTGCTGCAGAAAACGGTCTTCTGCCTGCATCAGCTTGATGTCTTCCAGCCCCTGAACACTCTCGACCAGCACGGCATTACGCAGCGTCGATTCTTTAAGTGACTGGCGCGCGAGGTGAGCCAGCTTTTTCTGGCTGAACAGGCCGGGCAGTACCATCAACAGAACGGCGACCGGTGCTATCCAGGCCAACTGGGGTGCAATGATTGCCATCACCAGCAGGAACAGCAGGAAAAACGGCATATCAACAATCGCTGACACGGTGGTTGAAGTCACCATTTCACGGACGGCTTCCAGCTCGCGAAGTTGCGAGATAAAAGTCCCTGTTGAACGTGGCACTGCGCTGTTTCGCAGCCGAAGCGCGTGACCAAATACCCGATCAGACACGCGCATATCGGCACGCTTGCCCAGTAAATCGGTTACGTGATCGCGTCCAACGCGCAGAACATAGGTGAATATCACCGAGATAATGACCCCGGTGTAAAGCACATATAACGTCGGATAAGACTGCGCGGGGATAACCCGGTCATAGACCTGCATCGAGAAGATAATACCGGCCAGCGCCAACAGGTTAATCAGGAACGACCCCAGCATCACGTAGCTATAAGGGCGCAGATCGTACAGCACCAGTTTACGCAGCCAGTTTGGCTTAACGGTCGCCAAATAACGATCAACACGACTGTCTTTAGCGGCAGTCACCGGGCGCAGCGCGGCGGCAAAACTGATTTCCGGCAGCAGCGTTTCCAGCGAAATTGGCGAGGGTTGCTCATCACCGGAGAAATGCACACGCACGCTATCATTACCATCAAAACTGGTGATAACGCCCACATGCCCGTCGGCCAGTTCAATCGCTAACGGCAGACGCCAACTGGTAATTTCCCATTTATTGTCTTCATAAACCTGTAGCGATAAACCGGCCTGGCGCGCCATATGGCGTAAAGCCTTGTCGCGCGTCTGTTTGACCTGCCATTCGCTGGTCGCCAAGATCATGCCCGGCGAGCAGGGTAAACGGTAATGAGTGGCAATCAAAATAATCGCCGTTGCCCATCCATGCAAGGGCACATTGCCACCTTCGTTACCGTCTTGATGGCCGTTAGGATCGTCGGAAATTTGTAGTTGGGTCATGGCTGGATCTCCACGTTCTGAATCTGCTGATTATTCAGAGCAAACGCGGACCGCAATTCCCCGGTGCTGTATAAGCAATCGAGCTGCAGTGAGCGTAACTGGCTGATAGTTTGCTGAAGCGTAAATTGGGTCTGAAACAGTTCCTGTTCGTTGTTCAGCACGTCCAGTAACGGGCGAGTGCCGAGTTGTAGATACTGATCCTGATAGAGTTGCTGGGTTTTCTCGGCCAACTGCTGTTGCCTTGCCTGAATACTGAGGCTGAGAGAAAGACTCTGTGACTCGTTCTGTGATTCGCTAAGTTGTTGCCTGGCTTTCAAACGTGCCGAATTGACTGCCGCATTGGCCGCATTGAGTGCATTGGCTGCCGCATCACGCGTTGCAGTCGTCGCACCCCCTTGATAAAGCGGCATCTGGACATTCACAAAGACAGAATATTGCGTGCGATCCAGCTCCTCGCTGCTGGAATAATGGTTATTAAAATAATGCTGAACCTGAGGTTCAAGTGAAATCGTTGGCAGATACTGCGCATTGGCATTATCCAGTTTTGCCCGTGCTTCATTGGCTCCAGCCCAGGCGGCAAGCACCGAAGGGTTGAGCTGGTCGTCTGCTCTGCCATTCTGGCAGGCGAGCATGAGTTTGGATGGAAACGCATTGCTGACCTGTTTCACCAGCGGCCAACCCAGATAGGTCGCCAGGGTGGCGCGCCAACGGTCGAGGTTTGCCTGATACTGAATTAATGTGCTGCGAGCACCTTCAATACGTGAATCGGTTTGCGTTGCGTCTGAAAGAGAATCTGCACCTTCTGTATTACGCTGCTGCTCCAAATCGCCAATTTTTTGAAGTGCCACCAACTGCTTTTGGGCGATCTTCACCAGCTCCTGATAACCCTGTACTTCAACCAGCGCTGAGGCTGTGTCATGCGCGACTGTGTCGATGCTGACCAGCACGTTGGCCTGTTCTTCTGCTACCCCCGCTTGCGCCGAGCGCACTGAACTGCTGACTTTGCCGAAATCGTATAACATCTGAGAAACCGAGAGGACAACGGAAGGGCTGTAGCCTTTTTCGGTGTAAGTATTGCTGTAGCCGTTATCAACACCGGCACTGACTTGTGGATAGTATTTAGCTTTCGCCACATCAACCTGATTGGTTTGTTCCAACATCTTACCAATGGCTTGTGCAATATCTGGATGCCACTCAACGGCTCTTTCAACGGCCTGATTAATCGTCAGGGTATCGGGAACGTTTGCTAGTGCGGGAGGTGAAACTGCGCCGGTAAGTGAAGGTAGATTTTCCTGTTGAGCCAGGCCCGTAGTAGTAATTTGCCCTGCCGAGGAGAGAGAATCACTGGCAGCCATAAGTTGAGAACTGTGAAAAAACGCGATGCCAGCATATAAGACGCTGAGCTTAGAAAAACGGCGATATTTTGCGCCTGATTGCATCAACTCCATCGATACTCCACCAGTCAATAATAGAAGGAAGGGCGCATCCTTGCGCCCATACTGCATCCCTGCTTCCTAAAACAACCTTTTCTTACACCGTGGTGTGTTGGTGCGGCTGCTGTACCAGTTCCTCCAGTGAAGCGTTAACGCCTTCCAACGTCACCAGTTGAGTACTACTGTACGCCGTCCCTGTACCATCACGGTCTATCGATAACACAGTGTTGCCATCTGAAGTATGGTCCACTTTCACAAAATCATTAATATTACTTGTGGAATCATTCCAGCCGATGAGCAAATTACTGACATCGATCTTGTCACCCGCCGAGACACTAAAGTCCGTCCAGGTGTCTTGGCCGTTGCCACCGGTTGCGTCTGCGCTAGTCAGCAAGTGATAAACCAGCGTTTCTGCATTGGTACCGGTAGTAATAGTGTCGTCATAGGCACTACTGGTCAGCGTGTCAGCCCCAGTAATTGGGGTAATAGTCGGATGCAAATCAATGGTGAAGCTACTGCTTGTAATGGTGCCATCGGTTGATGCCAGACTGTAACTAAACACCTCTTTATGCGTGATGTCTTGGGTATTCACATCCGTATTAAGTGTATAGGTGTAGTGACCGTTAGCCGCAACACTCAGCACACCAAAATCACCGGTAATCGAGGTTGTACCCGAGCTGCTTACCGTAGTTGTGCTGCCTTCTTCATTAGTGATGCTTAAGGTTCCGCTATGCGTCGCCGTTGAATCACCGTAGACACTGCCGCTAGCATCTGCATCAGTCGTTGTGGTGGTTGCAAGCAGGCTGTTAGTTGTCAACGCAGTGGTTGTGCCCTCATGCAGGTCAATAGTTAACGTAGCCGAGGTCACTGTGCCGCTGGAATCCCTTACCGAATACGTGAAGGAGTCGGTTGTTGGCAAAGTATCAACTGCCAGACCGGCTTTCAGCGTATAGGTATAGTCACCGTGAGCGTCGATAGTCAGCGTGCCGTAGCTGCTGGTTATCGTTGTGTTACCACTGGAAGAAACTGCGCCACCTGAAACCGTTGTTACCGCGGTTCCCGAAGGAACTGTTCCGTCAACTGAACTGGTATCGTTAGTCAACAGGTTGCCGGTAACCGTAGCCGCTACGGTGACTTCCAACGCGCTAACGTCCGAGGTTGTGGTAATGGTCGTTGATGGGAACAACGCCACGTTCAGAGGCGATCCGAGCACCACTGCATAGGTACCCGCTGCGAGGCCGGTATAAGTAACATTGGCCCCAGTCTGGGTACCCAGATTGATTAACCCGGTTGAGAGATAGTTGTTGACTGTCTCGCTTGATACCACCGACCAGGTGCCATTTGCGTTTTTCTCATACAAATACAGATTGTAGTCAGCGAGCAGGCTAATGCCGCTAAGAGAAGCGTGAAGCGTAATGGTACGAGTCTCACCCGTGTCGACGGTAAACTGGTAAGAGTTGCCGGTCGACAAGATGCTGGCACCCAGCAAGCCACCTAACCCCACTGTGAGTAATGCAGAGGTCGTAGCGCTGGTGTTAGCGTTGGTAATGGTCCCTTCAGCTTCGGTGTAGTTCAACGTAGTCGTATCGTTGGTGGCTTGGATGAGAATCGCAGCCGTTACCGTTGCTGTTGGAGATACATTACCCGCCAGATCAGTCTGAATGACTGACAGCGTGGTCCCGGTGGTTTCAGCCGTAGTCAGGCTGACCGAGAAGCTGCCGTTAGTGCCTACAGTGCCAGTACCAATGGTATTACCATTTGCATCTTTCACCGTGACGGTATCACCCGCTTCACCGATACCTGTTAGTGTGGTCCCGGTACTGTTTACCGCCAGATTAGTGGTTGCAGTTGGTGCAACCGTATCCACGGTAATCGAGAATGTTGAAGAGGATGGGCTAACATTGCCTGCCGCATCTTCCGCTTTCACGCTCAGTGTATGGGTGCCATCTGCCAACGCCGCTGTGGTGTAACTCCATGCGCCAGTGCCACTTGCAGTAGTGGTGCCCAGCAAGGTTGTACCATCGTAAATCTCGATGGTTGCGTTGGCTTCCGCTGTTCCGGCCAACGTTGGCGTTTTGTCATCCGTGGTTGCGCCATTTGTTAGCGTACCCTGTATTGAACCGACGTTATCAGTCACTGTGAGGTTCGTGATTGCCGCTGGTGCAACAGTGTCGATGGTAAAGGTGACCGCTGTCGTTGGACTAACGTTACCTGCCGCATCAGTCGCCGTGACATTCAGGGTGTGAAGCCCATCTGCCAGTGTCGAGCTGATAAAGGTCCAGGTTCCCGTACTGGATGCCGTGGTGGTGCCAAGCAACACTGTGCCGTTGTAAATATTCACAGTGCTGCCAGCTTCCGCTGTGCCGGTCAATTCTGGAGTGTTGTCGTTGGTGGTACCGTTGTTGGCAATGGTGACCGGCGAACTGCCATCGTTGTTAATGGCCGTTACGGTCACCGCAGCAGGGGCTGTGGTATCAATGACGACAGTAGAGGATGCCGCTGTACTCACGTTACCTGCCGCATCGGTCGATGTCACCGTTAACGGATGGCTGCCAGTAGCAAGCACGCTGGAGACATAACTCCAGGTACCGGTGCTGGAAGCTGTGGTAGTGCCAAGCAGCGTACCATTGTCATAGATTTTAACCGTGCTGTTTGCCTCAGCGGTCCCGGTCAGTGTTGGCGTGGTGTCATTGGTTGAACCGCCGCTTGCAATGACTTTATCAGTGACATCGTTGGTAACAACCAGTGTAGGAGTGGTTGGTGCAACAGTATCGACCGTTACGGTGACGGCAGTAGATGACGGACTGATATTGCCTGCCGCATCGGTTACTTTCACACTTAACGGATGAGTCCCGTTACTCAAGCTACTTGTCGTAAAGCTCCATGCCCCAGTGCTGCTGGCCGTGGTGGTTCCCAACACAGTAGTACCATCGTAGACAGTCACTGTGGCGTTGGCTTCTGCCGTACCGCTCAGAACAGGCGTACTGTCGTTGGTGGTACTGCCAGTCGGTATCGTCACGTTTGGTGTGACGTTATCGTTGGTGACCACCAGCGTTGAGGCCGTAGGTGCCACGGTATCAACGGTCAGCGTCAGCGTAGTTGCCGTACTCACGTTACCCGCCGCGTCAGTTGCAGTCGCACTGAAGGTGTGACTTCCGTCTGCCAGCGCGCCGGTAGTGAAGCTCCAGGTTCCGTTGGTGGCCGCAGTGGTGGTTCCAAGCACCGTGGTGCCGTCTTTAATGGTTACTGTACTGCCAGCTTCTGCCGTACCGCTCAGTGCTGGGGTTTTGTCGTTAGTGCTGCCACCATTGGCAATGGCTACTGGCGTGCTGCCATCGTTGTTGCTGGCCGTCAACGTCACCGCAGCCGGAGCTGTGGTATCAATGATGACCGTTGATGATATGGCTGCACCGACATTACCCGCTGCATCAGTCGCGGTGACTGTGAACGGATGGCTACCCGCGGCAAGCACGGACGTAGTATAAGTCCAGGTGCCTGTGCTGGAAGCTGTGGTTGTGCCAAGCAGCGTGCCGTTATCATAGATTTTAACGGTGCTGTTGGCTTCAGCTGTCCCGCGCAAGGTTGGCGTGGAGTCATTGCTTGAGCCGCCATTTGCTATCACTTGAGCAGTGACATCGTTGGTAACAACCAGTGTAGGCGCGGTAGGGGCAACGGTATCCACAATGATAGGGAAGTTGGTTGCCGCACTGACGTTGCCTGCTCCATCGGTTACGGTGACACTCAACGGATGAGAACCGTTGGTGAGTGCCGCCGTGGTGAAGGTCCATGCGCCTGTTGTTCCGGCAACGACCGTACCAAGCACCGTAGTGCCGTCATAGATGGTGACCGTGTCGCCCGCTGTCGCTGTACCTGAAAGCGTTGGCGTGGTGTCATCGGTTGTTGCACCGCTAACCAATGGACCGGTGATTGTTCCGACGTTATCCGTTACGGTCAGATTTGTCACTGGTGATGGGCCGGTGGTGATGACGGTCAAGGTATCCGTCACAGCCGTGCTCACGTTACCTGCTGCATCGGTTGCAGTGACGCTGAAGGTATGTGAGCCATCTGTCAGTGCCGAAGTGGTAAAGCTCCAGCTTCCATCCGCGGCAGCAGTCACGGTACCTAACACCGCGGTGCCTTCTGAAACGGTCACCTTGCTGCCAGCTTCTGCTGTACCGCTCAGTACCGGAGTGTTGTCGTTAGTACTGCCGTTATTTGGAATATTGACCTGTGCGATGCCGGTATCGTTACTGACCACTAAAGTCACTGCTGCAGGTGCCACAGTATCGATAGTGAAAGTATCCGAACTTGAAGCCACGCTCACATTGCCTGCCGCGTCTGTCGATCTGGCGGTAACCGTATAGGTGCCGTCAGCGAGAGCCGTGGTTGGCGTTAAGCTCCAGGTACCGCCCGTTGCAATGGTTGTTGCTACGGCTGTAGTACCACTGTAGAGGGTGACTGTTGAGCCGGATTCGGCCGTACCGGTCAGGGTTGGTGTAGAGTCGTTGGTTGACCCGCCATTTGCCACTGTCGTATTGGTGACATCATTGACGACCGTCAGCGTTGGCGCTGCAGGTGCGATGGTATCAACAGTAAGCGTAACCGAGCTAGAACGTGGACTGACGTTCCCGGCTTCATCGGTTACTGTCACACTCAGCGAATGTGTACCATTTGGCAGAAGCGGTGTGTCGAAGCTCCAGGCTCCGGTCGTCGCGTCTGCTGTCGTGGTACCCAGAACAGTGGTGCCTTCGTAAATGGTTACGGTGCTGCCAGCCTCGGCTGTACCCGCCAACAACGGAGTATTGTCGTTGGTTGAACCACCATTAGCGATAGCAACCGGTGTGCCGGTGATGTCATTACTGGCAGTCAGGTTAGTCACTGCAGCCGGTGCCACGGTATCAATAGTAATATTGATCGTGTCAGAGGTAGTAACGTCTCCCACGGCATCCGTCGTGGTTACGAAGAATGCATGAGCTCCGTCCGCCAACGCAGCCGGTGGCGTATAGCTCCACTGACCATCGGTTCCCACTGTTACTGTGGCGATTTCATTACCTGTACCATCATAAATGGTAATCAAGTCACCCGCTGTAGATACACCACTCAGTACCGGCGTGTTGTCATTGGTACTGTCTCCATCAGCCAACTGCACCACGGTTGTCCCTGAATCATCAGTGACTTCCAGCGTGGAGGTGGCCGGAGCGACGCCCGCATCAATCGTCAGATCAAACGGTGTTGTGGTGCTGACATTACCTGCAACATCGGTGACTGAAACAGTGAAGTCATGCGTAGTGTTACCCAACGCTGCTGGTGTAATAGTCCATGCACCCGTCGTCGCATCGGCTACCGCAGTTCCCAACAGAACGGTGCCTTCGTACAGATTAACTGTAGCGCCGGCTTCTGCTGTGCCAGAGAAGGTTGGCGTGTTGTCATCAGTGGTGTCTCCTGATGCTAAGTCTCCCTGAGAGGCGCCGACGTTATCGGTAACTACCAGGTCACTGACTGGAGACGGTGCAACAGTATCGATAGTCACGGTTTGTACTGGAGACTGCGCACTTTGGTTACCCGCGGAGTCAACAACCGAGACAGAATAGTTGTAAGTCGAGTCCGTTAGCGTGCCTGATTGATAACGCCATACTCCGGCATCTGATACGACTGATGTGCCAACTAATACGCCATCCTGATAGATATCAACGGTAGTACCCGCTGTCGCTGTACCACGCAGCAGTGGCGTATTGTCGTTGGTAGTGGCGTCATTCGCCAGCAAGACCGGTGTTGAGCCATTATTGTCGTAGATGTTGAAGGCAGCTATTGCCGCTGGTGCCGTCGTATCTACTGTGAAGCTCAACGTGGTCACTGCACTGGCGTTGCCTGCGGCGTCTGTTGACGTAATACCGATGTCATAAGTGCCGTCTGGCAGGGCAGTTGTTGGGGTAATGCTCCATGCGCCGGTGGTAGCATCAGCGGCGGTTGTGGCGATCAACGTGCCTGTATCGGCATCGTAGATAGAAACCGTACTGCCTGCTTCCGCAGTACCACTTAGCAACGGTGTGCTGTCGTTAGTGGTGCCGCCGTTCGCAATAGTTTCTGGCGTGGTGCCATTGTTATTTTGCAGCAGCACATTGCTAACTGGCTCTGGCGCGGTGGTATCTACCGTGATGGTGAAAGGTTCAGTTCGCGGACTGACGTTACCCAAATCATCGGTAACAGTGATCGTTATCGAGTGAGTACCGTCAGACAATACTGGTGCCTGATAAGTCCAGGTGCCGGTATCGCTGGCAACAATAGTGGCGAGAACATTGTTGTCAGCATCATAGATAGTCACCAGATCCCCGGCTGTTGCCGTACCATTTACCAGCGGCGTATTGTCGTTGGTAGTGGCATTGTTCAGGATCGGTACCTCAGTGGTGCCGTCATTGTTGTAGACCAGCAGCGTTGCCTCGGCAGGCAATGCGGTGTCGACAGTAACGGTGATATCTGTTGCGGTACTGACGTTACCCGCAGCATCTTGTACCTGTGCACTCAGCGTATAAGTATTATCGGCCAACTGCGGCAGGGTAAGCGTCCACTGGCCGTCGCTACCCACGGTGGTAGTACCCAGCAAGGTCGTCCCATTGTAGATATTGACAGTGTCACCCGCGGTCGCTGCGCCAGAAAGAATTGGCGTGCTGTCACTGGTGGATGAGCCCGTTGTGTCGGTAACGACCGGAGTACCGTTGTCGGTACTGAGGATCAGGCCCGTTGCGGCTGCCGGTGGTGTTGCGTCCACGTCCAGACTAATCGTAGCAGGTGCGCTAACGTTGCCCGCGGCATCGGTCGCAGTGACACTCAGCGTATGCGTGCCATCCGTTAATGGAGTGGCCGGCGTGTAAGTCCAGGTGCCGCTGGCTCCTACTGTCAGAGTTGCGGAACCCGTTTCATCGGTGATGGTGATAGTGCTGCCTGCCTCGGCCGAACCGCTGAGAACTGGCGTGTTGTCGTTGGTCAGTGAGCCATCCGGTATAGCAACCGGAGTCGTCCCCGAGTCATTGGTCAGCGCAAGATCAGTCACCGTTGGCGCTATTGTATCCACAGTCACAACAAATGCGGTGCTGGCGACGCTGGTATTGCCTGCTGCATCCGTAGCGGTTGCCGTCAGGCTGTGTGCGCCGTCTGTCAGCGATGTGGTGTAGCTCCAGGCACCCGTTGCGTCGGCAGTCGTTGTGCCCACTATGGTATCGCCATCAGAAATAGTGATGGTGCTGTTTGCTTCAGCCGTACCGGTAAGCACTGGCGTACTGTCGTTGGTAATACCGCCTGCTGCAATCGCTACTGCTGTGCCACTGGTATCATTGTTGAGCGCCACGATATTGACCGCGGCTGGCGCCGTGGTATCAACGGTGAAGGCAATTGGCGTAGTCGCTACGCTATTGTTGCCAGCCGCATCGGTAACCACTGTGCTCAGACTATGATCGCCGTCGGTCAGGGTTGGAGTCGTGAGGCTCCAGCTGCCGTCAGCCGCTACAGTGACGGTACCTAGTACGGTTGTACCGTTGTCATAAACGGTGACAGTTGCACCTGCTTCAGCGCTGCCCGCACCTCCACTAATTACCGGTGTGGCATCATTGGTGCTGCTGCCATCGGTAATCGGTACTTCCGTGCTGCCTAGATTGTTATCAACTTCCACGCCGGTAGCTTCTGCCGGAGCAGTGGTATCGATAGTGAAGCTGATAGTCGCCTCTGAACTCACGTTCCCCGCTGCATCTGTTGCTGTAACACCGACATTATAGGTGCCTTCAGGCAGGGCAGTGGTTGGAGTAATGTTCCATGCACCGGTGGTTGCATCGGCTGTGGTAGTAGCTAACAGTGTGCCGGTGTCTGCGTCATAGATAGACACAGTGCTTCCGGCTTCTGCGGTACCGCTCAATTCCGGGGTCGTGTCGTTGGTAAAGCCATTGGTAATCGCAACTGGCGTTCCGCTTTCATCACTGCTGATAACCAGCCCAGTAGGCGCAGACGGTGCCGTAGTATCCACGATAAAGTTAATGGCTGTGGACGGAGTGCTGACATTGCCCGCTGCATCGGTTTCTGTTGCCGTCAGGCTGTGAGTTCCCTGGCTGAGAGTATCAGTAGTGAAGCTCCAGTTACCGCTACTGTCTGCTACCACGCTACCCAGCACGGTGGTGCCGTCAGAAATAGTCACCGTAGTGCCTGCATCTGCGGTGCCACTTATTACTGGCGTGGTGTCATTAGTGGAATCGCCGTTAGTGATAGCGATTGGCGTGGTGCCAGTGTCGTTGTTGAGCACGACATTGGTTAACTCGGCTGGCGGTGTGGTGTCCAGAGTGAAAGCAACAGCCGCAGAAGTATTGCTGACATTGCCCGCCTCATCAGTCACGGTAGTGGTCAGGCTATGTGACCCCTCTGCCAGTGCATCGGCTGGAGTGAATGACCAGGTTCCATCCGTGGCGACCGTTGCAGTACCCAACTCGACGCCATTATCAGAGACAGTCACTGTGCTGCCCGGCTCGGCAGTACCCGTCAATACTGGCGTGGTGTCGTTAGTGATGCCATCGGTAATCGGTACTGCTGTGCCTGTCTCGTCATTGCTGAGTTGCAGATCGGTAGCAACAGCCGGTGGCGTGGTGTCTACGGTAAAGTCAATCGCTGTAGAAGCAGTACTGACGTTACCTGCTGCATCACTCACCGTGGTGGTAATGCTATGAGGGCCTTCAGTGAGCGCTGGAGTAGTGAAAGTCCAGCTGCCTCCTGAATCAACTATTGCCGTGCCCAACTGATTGGTGCCATCAAGTATAGTCACGGTGCTGCCTGGTTCCGCAGTACCGGTCAATACTGGCGTGGTGTCATTGGTTGCTCCATCATCGGCAATGGTTGCGCCAATGCCATTGCTGAGCGTGACATCACCGGCAGCCGCTGGAGGAGTTACGTCAACAGTTAGCGGGATAGCAGTAGAAGCCGGGCTGACATTACCTGCCGCATCGGTCACGGTGGTAGTCAGACTATGAGCCCCTTCGGTCAATGCCGAGAGATTGTAAGTCCAGGTACCATCCGAGCCTGCTATCACTGTGCCCACCGACGTTGTGCCGTCGTAAATGGTCACGGTGGTACCTGCTTCTGCAGTACCCGTCAGCACTGGTGAAGAGTCATTGGTAATGCCGTCGGTAATCGGTACTGCGACTCCGCTTTGATCGTTACTGAGTACAATATCGGTAGCCGCTACCGGTGCCGTGGTATCGATGTCTATCGGGATAGCCGTGCTTGCCGGGCTAACATTACCCGCTGCATCGGTCACGGTAGTCGTCAGGCTGTGAGAGCCTTCGGTCAGCACTGGTGTGGTGAAACTCCATTCGCCGTCGGTGCCTACTGTGGTTGTGCCGAGCAGAGTAGTGCCGTCGTAAATGGTTACGGTGGTACCGGCTTCAGCAGAACCTGTTAATACCGGCGTGGTGTCATTGGTCGCGCCGTCGGTGATCGGCACGTCAACACCCGTCACGTCAGAATTCAGCACCAGGTTAGACGCCGCTGAAGGATCTTGCGTGTCAACGGTGAAGGTATAAGGCGTTGATGCTGCACTGGTGTTACCGGCCGCATCCGTGACAGTGGTGGTCAGGCTATGGTTGCCGTCAGTCAATGCTGGAGTGGTCAGGCTCCAGGTACCGTCTGCGGCCACCGTCGCGGTGCCCAGAACGGTAGTACCATCCAGGACGGTAACTGTGCTGCCTACCTCTGCTGTGCCACTGAATACCGGAGTACCGTCGCTGGTTTCGCCACCGGAGGCGATAGCGACAGGAGTCGTGCCAGTATCATCATTCAGCGCCAAATCATCCGCAGCGGCTGGTGCCACGGTATCAATGGTGATGGTGATAATACCGGAGTTCGCCATATTCCCGACCGCATCGGTTGCCGTTGCGTTGAAAGCATAGGTACCGTCTGCCAGCGTGGTAGTGTCAAACTGCCACTGACCGCTGGAATCTGCCGTAGCAGTCCCTATTTCTGTGGTGCCGTTGTAAATGATAATGCTGTCACCGGCACCTGCCAGGCCGCTGAGGATTGGGGTGTTGTCATGGGTGCTGGCCCCATCTGCGAGAACTACCAGGGTGCTGCCGGTATCGTCGGTCACCTCCAGAGAGCTGGTCGCCGGTGGCAAATCTGCATCGACAGTGATAGGGAATGCGGTAGTCGCCGGGCTGACGTTGCCCGCAGCATCGGTCACTGTAACCGTCAGGCTGTGATCACCGTTGCTCAATTCAGACGGGGTATAGCTCCAGGTGCCGTCGCTGCCGACTGTAGTTGTTCCCAGCAGAGTTGTGCCGTCATAAACACTCACCGTGGTGCCAGCTTCGGCCTGACCGCTCAGGGTTGGCGTGCTGTCATCGGTAGTCGCACCCGATGCCAGCGGGCCTGTGGTATCACCCACATTGTCGGTGACGACCAGGTCAGTCGCCGCTGCTGGCGCGGTAGCGTCCACGGTGAAGCTGATGGTGGTTTCGGTACTGGCGTTGCCCGCAGCATCTGTTGCCGTGATACCGATGTTATAGGTGCCATCTGCCAGAGCCGTTGTTGGGGTAATGTTCCATGCGCCGGTCGTTGCATCGGCCGTCGTGGTGGCTATTAATGTGCCGGTATCAGTGTCGTAGATAGAAATCGTACTGCCTGCTTCCGCAGTACCACTGAGCAGCGGCGTACTGTCGTTGGTCGTGCCACCGTTTGGAATATCCACCAGCGAAGTGCCGTTGTTATTTTCCAGGAGCACATTGCTGACCGGATCTGGCGCAGTGGTATCCACGGTTAACGCGATAGGATCAGAGGCCGGACTGACGTTACCAGCCGCATCGGTCACGGTGGTAGTCAGACTATGGTCGCCCTCACTCAGCGTTGGAATGCTGTAACTCCATGTGCCATCGGAAGCTACAGTGACTGAGCCTAATATGGTGGTGCCGTCGGAAACAGTCACAGTGCTGCCTGCTTCTGCGGTACCTGTTAATACCGGCGTGGTGTCATTGGTTGCACCATCAGTGATAGGCACAGCCGTGCCGCTTTGATCGTCACTTAGGACTAAATCGCTGGCTGCGGCAGGTGCGATGCTATCTACAGTTACTGGAATCGCCGTGCTTGCTGAGCTGACATTGCCTGCTGCATCAGTCACGGTGGTTGTCAGGCTGTGATCCCCCTGACTCAGCGTTGGTGTGGTGAAACTCCAGGTGCCGTCAGTACCTGCTGTTGTGGTGCCCAGAACATTAGTGCCGTCGTAAACAGTGACTGTGCTACCTGCTTCGGCGGAACCGGTCAACACTGGCGTGGTGTCATTGGTTGCGCCGTCGGTAATCGGCACATCAACACCTGTAGTGTCTGAGTTCAGTTGCACATCACTTGCCGCCGCTGGAGCTTGAGTATCCAGGGTGAAAGTAATTGGCGTCGATGCATCACTGCTATTACCGGCTGCATCTGTGACGGTCGCGGTCAGGCTATGATCCCCATCGGTCAGCGTCGGAGTTGTGAAGCTCCAGGTGCCGTTCGAACCGGTGGTGGTGGTGCCCAATACCGTCGTGCCATCATAAACAGTTATCGTGCTGCCAACCTCTGCAGTACCACTGAACACCGGGGTGTCGTCATTGGTAGAGCTGCCCGAGGTAATAGGCACCGCAGTGCTGCCTTCGTCGTTAGTCAGACCCAGATCGCCCGCAGCGGCTGGTGCCACGGTATCAATGGTGATGGTGATAGTATCGGAGCTCGCTGTATTCCCGGCCGCGTCGGTTGCCGTTGCTTTGAAAGCATAGGTGCCGTCTGCCAGCGTAGTAGTATCAAACTGCCACTGGCCGCTGGAGTCTGCTGTAGCAGTCCCTATTTCTGTGGTGCCGTTGTAAATGACAATGCTGTCACCGGCACCTGCCAGGCCGCTGAGGATTGGGGTGCTGTCATGGGTGCTGGCCCCATCTGCGAGTATGACCAGGGTGCTGCCGGTATCGTCGGTCACCTCCAGAGAGCTGGTCGCCGGTGGCAAATCTGCATCGACAGTGATAGGGAATGCGGTAGTTGCCGGGCTAACGTTGCCCGCGGCATCGGTCACTGTAACCGTCAGGCTGTGATCACCGTTGCTCAATTCAGACGGAGTGTAGCTCCAGGTGCCGTCGCTGCCGACTGTAGTTGTTCCCAGCAGAGTTGTGCCGTCATAAACACTCACTGTGGTGCCAGCTTCGGCCTGACCGCTCAGGGTTGGCGTGTTGTCATCGGTAGTTGCACCCGATGCCAATGGGCCTGTGCTATCACCTACATTGTCGGTGACGACCAGGTCAGTCGCCGCTGCCGGTGGAGTCGTATCCACGGTAAAAGTGATCGGATCAGAAGTCGGACTGGTGTTGCCCGCGGGGTCAGTGACGGTGGTTGTCAGGCTGTGATCGCCATCGCCCAGCGTAGGAGTGGTATAACTCCAGGTGCCGTCATCGCCAACGGTTGTTGTCCCAAGCACGGTAGTGCCATCAGAAACGGTAACAGTGCTGCCCGGCTCTGCGGTACCTGTCAACACAGGCGTGGTATCGTTGGTTGCTCCACCTGAAGGAACAGTGACAGGAGTGCTGCCATCGTCGTTAGTCAGCTGCAGATCGCTAGCAGCATCAGGTGCGACAGTATCGATGGTGATCGTGATAGTGGCGGACTCAGTAACATTGCCAGTCGTATCTGTTATCTCGGCATGGAAAGCGTGAGAGCCGTCATCCAGCGCTGATGTCACAAATACCCACTGACCGTCGGTTCCCGCAGTTACCGTGCCCAGTACAGTGTCGCCGTCATACAAGGTGATTTGCGCACCAGCCGTTGTTTCACCGCTCAACACTGGAGTGTTGTCGTTAGTTTCGGCACCGTCACTTAATTGTACCGGCGTGGTGCCTTGGTCATCGCTAACTTCAAGGGTGCTGGTGGCTGGCGGTAGATTTGCCAGTACGTCCAAGTCGAAGGCTGTTGTCGCCGGGCTGACATTGCCAGCAGCATCGGTGACAGTCACAGTCAGGCTGTGTTCACCGTTGCTCAAGGCCGCTGGTGTATAGCTCCAGGTGCCGTCGCTGCCGACAGTGGTTGTTCCCAGCAGAGTGGTGCCATCATAAACACTGATAGTAGTGCCGGCTTCGGCCTGGCCACTCAGAGTTGGCGTGTTGTCATCTGTTACGCCACCGGAGGTCAGTGGCCCTTGGGTGCCGCCAACATCATCAGTGACAACCAAGTCAGTTGCCGCTGCTGGTGCTACGGTATCTACGGTGAAAGTCACGGCATCGGTCGCCGTGCTGGTATTGCCTGAAGAATCGCTTACGGTCACTGTCAGGCTATGTTGGCCATCTGCTAACGCTGAAGTTGTATAGCTCCAGGTGCCGTCACTGCCGACTGTCGTCGTGCCCAGAAGAGTCGTGCCATCATAGATATTGATGGTGTCGCCCGCTGTCGCGGTTCCGCTTAATGTTGGGGTGTTATCGTCAGTGCTCGTGCCGTTGGTAATAGCACCTTGCTTAGTGCCCACATCATCAGTGATGACCAGATCGCTAACTGCGCTCGGTGGTGTCGTAGTTCCACCGTCTCCACCTGTAGGTGGTGTTGTGGTGCCGCCGCCGTTATCACCCGTGCCGCCGCTACCGTTATCGCCGCTGCCGCTGCCAGATCCATCATTACTGCCGCTGCCACCTGAACCATTGCTACCGGAGCCGCTGTTGCCGCTACCAGACCCATCATTACTGCCACTGCCGCTATCGTTGCTGCCAGAGTTATTATGTCCGCCGCCACCACCGCCGCCGCCAGCAAGTGCCGCCAATGCGGCCAGTGCTGCACCACCTGCACCTATTCCAACTGCCGCTGCAAGAACGTCGTGATTGCCATCTTCGCCCAATATTGCGTCAGTATTGGCGATTGAGACGTAATGCACACCGTCTGTGCCGGGATCTTCTACCCACCATAAGGCACCCTGGTCGTCCTGTAATACGAGATCGCTGTCGCCATTCGGGCTGTAGAAATTATGAATAACAAGAGTCTCTCCCGACTTGGTAGTAATGACTAAATCATTACCATTACGGGTTAGAGACTTAATATCTGATTGGTTGAGATGAAGTTTTACCAAACTCGGAGCGGTCAAAGTGACTTGGTTGCCACTTAAATCAGAAGCAATTGTTCCACCCTTAGGCGTTACTGAAATATTATTCATATAATCGTAATCCCGCGCAGTTTATTAACATCCATAAAAACGCCCGACGTCCACAGACACCGGTTTTTTACAGCGAACAATCACTTTGATTATTCACTCCCTCTCTTGATCGACCCCATTCAAGTTAGCGATGGCGCCGCATTGAGCTCTACTAAGCCGTTATGCTGATAACCGGTTATTTTTATTGAAAAAACATATCGCAGAAAATGTCATTTAATTCATCGGCTATTCATAACACCAAGGCGTATTTGTTAGCGATGCTTAGGCACTTTTACTTGCGCAACGGATACAATAAATAAAACCTTTCTTTTGTTTTTCAAGCATATTCAGGTTGAAATAACCTGGACTAAAGTCATAAACCTTAAAGGGTTAGGCGTTATTTTTGTGACGCCTTTAACATTTCCAGAACGTCGCAATTAAAGATGCGCATAAGGTAAATGCTGACATCAATATTTACCCTGACAAACTGGTGCAACCCTTTCTGGTTCTAAGCTAAATAAATTTTCAATCTGGTGGGGGAAAAACTGCCATTTTTTTTGCCAGCGGGATGCCGACTGTATAAATCTATGTCCCTGTTAACGGGACTTTTATTTTTTCTTTTTGTCGTTCTAAAACTTGTTAATAATTTAGTAAATCAACTCACTTGAATCATCATTGGCTGGGAATCGTAAGGCTCTCACATTCAGTTATTAGCTTATTTCACTGCTCCCAGAGCTATTGAGCATGGCATCAAGTCACCATTTTTACTTATATGATAAGCAAGTGAAACGTTGATTAAACTTAACAAACTGTTTGAGTGATAACGGATTCCTTACACTTTCGAAATTAGATTAGCGTAAAAAGTGAACTTTGC
Source organism: uncultured Gammaproteobacteria bacterium (assembly GCA_963747655.1). Classification (GTDB taxonomy): domain Bacteria; phylum Pseudomonadota; class Gammaproteobacteria; order Enterobacterales; family Enterobacteriaceae; genus Rouxiella. Next base: position 34,698 of record CAVVFS010000007.1, read on the forward strand.
AAAATAGGTTTCATTAGAAAAAATTAAACATTCGATAGTCAAAAACAATCAAAAAGACCGTGTAATCTCCTGGTTCTGCATTTTAAGATCGGAAAAGTCTTAAGTGAATTGTAGTCAGGTAAAAACCTGATAAGTTAATTAATTTTTAACTTATTGAATTTTAATGTTAATAATTATGAGGAAAGACAATTAATTTGATGTTCATCACAAAAAATTTCTTTGATATTCGTATTCAGGCACCCATTAGAAAAATGCATGAAATAAAGTTTCATTGAGAAACTATTCAACTCTTAATGTTTAAAACTTTTTTATACATCACAAAAATTACATTACAGATTTTCTACTTATTGGTTGCTAAGCAAGTACCTCTTTATGAGATATAAAAAGAGGGTTTTATCTTTTTGAGTGACTTTATTATATAAATGAAAGAGATAGTGATGGGGTTTTAACAGGGGATTTAAATCTTCATCGGAATGCTGTGAATAGTGATCAATATCACGATTTAATTAATGCTATGAATAACCTAATTATTATGAGGGAAAGCTGAGCAGCTACTGATTTTAAAGCATAAATTGAGTTTTTGAGCATTAAGAAAATTTGTGAGCATAAAGAGAATTGTTTTGAAGTAAGTGATTCACAACATTTTAATCAAATTTTCATTATCAGGTCATCATCAAGAAACAATTTTATATCTGAGTTTTCATGGCCACAGGATGTGTCCGTTTTGTTCGATACTTTGTCGTAGTGAAGCATACTCCAATCTATAACCATAAATTAACATCTCACTTAGATTCTCCCCCTAATTGAGAAGACGATAAAATGAGTAGCTTTCTACACAAACAACAGCATATAGAATTATTTTCTACTCAGCTCGACATTATACCTCGCCATGACCCGGCGACTGAGCAAGTTAGAAAATACATATCCGATATTTATTCTAAGAATTATCAAGCCACTATCTCACCCGATCCTGATTTTATCGTGGTAAATCGCGAGCGGGAAACAGGGCAAATACTTGCCTGTAGTGGCGTCTCTTTTAGATCGCTGTCTAAAAATTTATTTTCTGAGCGCTATCTCGACACTCCGATTTGCGAGGCAATTTTAACCCGGACCCAATCTACGGTTACCCCACAGCAGATTATAGAGATAGGTTCTCTTGCATCGGACAATCCAACGGCGGCGGCTGATTTAATCAGACTGATGCCGATTATTGCCTGGTTTATGGGTAGCAAGGCAATTCTGTGTACTTCAACCCAGCGCTTGCGCAAGTTGTTCAATTATCATCAGATCCCTTTCTCGTTCCTCAATAATGCCTCAGCAGAACTTCTTTCTCCGTCGGAAAGAGTGGCTTGGGGAACCTATTACGATCAATCTCCGCAGACGGGCGTTATTTTATTGGAAGAATGTGGCCATCTCTTCAATCATTTTTGTGGCAGAGTCGTTTTTTCCGAGTTTGAAAAGTTATCCTCCCTCAGTATTCCGTCTGCGCAGGTGGCAGCATGAATATTCTTGATTCGATTCTTTTGCAGGCTGAAAAAAATCCGGATGCTCGTGCCGTTATTCAGCTTGAACGTGCAAAAGACGGAAACTTTAGCGAAATAACACGTTATACCTATCAACAGTTGATATATGAAGCGCAGCACCTTGCTGGTCATTTGCTTGAATTATCTGGAAAAAATGCCCGCGTTGGGGTTGTGATGGGCAATACCCCTGAATGGGTGTTGGCTGATATCACGCTATTGCTGGCAGAGCTTGAAGAAGTCCCGGTTCCACTATCTTTTTCAGCGGATCAGACAGCATGGCTGCTGCATGATTGTGACATTGTGCTCACCGATATTATCGGAAGCCAGCGCCTGCTTGAATGGAAAGAGAATGGTTTAAAACTTACGGCAAATATTCAGTTAATTGAGCAAGGAAATCTTTCCGATTACACCCATCCTGTTTCTTTAAAACCATCCCGTGCCTCGCAAGACCGAATTATCAAGGTCATTCATACCTCAGGCACTACCTCACAGCCCAAAGGCGTACAAATCCGTCGTTTTGGTTTGGATGCACTGGTCAATGCTCTTTGGGAACGTGCCGAAGATGATGATTACCAGCGCTATCTAAATCTGGTGCCTCTGAGCTTGTTAATCGAACAGGTTACCGCGCTTTATATGCCTCTTACCTCGGGAGGTGCCGTCATTATGCCTCCTGAAGATATGCCGCCACTGGGTTTTCCTGGCGTAACGGCTGCTGAACGTCTGGAAGTCATCCGACAGTCGAGTCCTTCCGCTTTGACCCTTACGCCGGCACTGGTTGAGGCGCTGGCAGACAAGGCAATCGCCATGGATCATGCAGAAGATTTGCTTGAACAGCTTTTTGGAAGAGAAAAAGTTCCATTGCTTGCTGTGGGAGGAGCACCGGTTTCTGAAGAGGTACTTTTCGAACTCGATAAGTTTAATATTCCCGTTTATCAGGGGTATGGGCTGAGCGAAAACAGCTCGGTTGCCACCTGGAATTCCCGTAACGAGAATAAAATTGGCACTGTTGGCAAGCCATTATCCCACGTCGAAGTCAAATTTGGCGAAGATGGTGAGCTATTGCTGCGAAGTACTTCATTGTTCGCCGGTTATTCGAATGAAGATCCAAGCAGTTGCGCCATTGATCAACAGGGTTGGTTACACACTGGCGATATTGCCACTCAAGATGACGACGGGTATATCTCAATTATTGGTCGTAAAAAAACCATGATCATCACAGCCAATGGACGAAATATTTCACCCGAATGGCTCGAATCTTCATACCGCACTATCCCTGGCATTTTGCAGGTCATTGTCTTTGGTGACAGGCAGCAGTTCCTGAGCGGCATCTTCATCATTGACAATCTTAACCAGGCTTCGGAATTCAGTGAGGCTATCCAAAAGTTTGCTCGCCAGAATCTCAATGAAATAGAGCAAATCAGCGATCCCATTTTCCTGCCTCATGATCCAGACATTATGGAGCAGTTATTCACCGTCACCGGCCGACCGCGCCGCAGTGCCGTTACTGATTTTATTAAAAAACTTGAGAGGACTACAGCATGAGTATTCGCGAAACCACACATACAGGTAACACCGGTTGGATCATTACTTCTCTAAACGAGGGAGATGTAAAGCAGTTGCCTAAAGAGTATCTGCTGGCGAAATTAGCAGAAAAAGGCTTCCTTATCCTCAGGGGCTTTACACACAGTATTGACGACTTCTCACGCCTGGTGCGCCAGACCAGTGGACGTATCAGCCTGGATCCCGCTCGCAGCTTTGATGGTGATACCGCGCAGAAAGTGGATGCAGGTTATGACGCTATTGGGTTGCACTGTGAAAATGGTAATAGTCCATTCTGGCCAGATTTATGCTGGTTTTATTGCCAGAAAGCCCCTAATCAAGGCTCCGAAACCACTATTTGTGATGGGAAACAGGTCTCTGAGCATCTGAGTAAAGAAGCTCGGGAAGCATTTACCCAGCAAAATATTGTCTACTCGCGACGTGTTGAAGAACAGAAATGGAAAACTTATGCCTACCACGCTTTGGTTTCTCAGGCTCAGGCACCCGCCAGCATCGAAGAAACGACCTTAGAGGACTTATTGTCTCTCACGTTAAACGAAGACGGGACCCATATAACCCTCAATGATGACGGTTCAATTCGCTATGAGTTCCATACTCCAGCGATCCGTAAAAGCAATATTAATAGCAAAGAAACGCAGAACTTTGCCAACAGCATATTTGGACCTTCCAATAATTACGAAAAGCCCGTTATCACCTTTGCTAATGGCGAGGTCATTCCAGCTGTATTACTCAGTGAAGTCGATAAAGTCTGCGATGCGTTTACTTATGATATTGGCTGGCAGCATGGGGATATTGTCCTCATTGATAATACGCGGGTCATGCATGGGCGTCGCCGTATCGAAGATAAAGATCGCACAATTTTTAACGCACTTTCCTACATTGACTAATGGATTAACCAATGATTGATTTCAAAGCAATAAATCAGCACGCCCATCTAAATAATCTTCATCCTAATTGCATGCCGTGGGAGCAGGCGGCAACCGATCGCGAGCTGGATTTTCTTTCAAGAGCATTAGTAGGTGAGCGCGGGCAGGAAGATAAAGCCGTTGCCTATTTATATAAAGAGTTAGCCCAACTTGCCGAAATAGAAATGCATGTTGCTACCGTCATGACGCGTACGCTTTGCGAATTACAGGCCGATAGAAATCCTCTTACAGCAGGGGATGGTTTATATCACGCACTTTCCTGTTTCGCTTCTGAAGAAATAAACCATGCGAATAGTTTCTATCAGTATGTAAGGCATCTTTCGGGGCGTGATATCAAGTTAGAAAATAACCTGTTCAAACAGCGAGTCGATCTCTATAGCGATAATGACGATCCACTCGTTAAGCTTGCGGCATTATGCTCGACGGCTTACGTAGGTGAATCAATTATTACCGTGTTTGAGCGCCGCCTGAAAGTACTGGATCCGATGCAGCATAGTTTCCTGACCAAATTATTGCATTTTCATGGTTTGGATGAAGCACGCCATATTCAATGCGATCATGCAATATTCGAAAACATTATTCCTACTTTTAGTTCGGCGCAAAGAAAAAGGATGCATGAGCTGGTGCAGGAAACTGAGTCTTTAAATACTCAACTCGCTATTGCAACCTCCGAAACGGTTAAATCGGCATTCAATCTGGATTATACCGAAGGAAACCTTGCAGCAAAAACTCAGCTTGATATGACACTTAGATTCAGAGAAATCGTTCAGTCTGGCGATATGATCCGCAATGTTGATGAATATATGGATGAAGAAACGGCCTCTATTGTTCAGCAATTTTCAAAAGCTTCACGTGTGCATACCGTCTATTAATCGGGAACATTATGAAAGAAGAAATTCTACATGCACCGGCAATACCCCATAAGAAAAATACCTTAGGGGTTATTGCGGTCATTATCTCACTGTTTCTGGCCGCCATTGACAGTACGATCGTGAGTACCGTTCTTCCGTCAATCAGCGGACAGCTTGGACATCCTTCTTTATATCCCTGGATAATGTCTGCATTCTTATTGCCCGTTGCCTTAATTGCCCCCATTGCGGGGGCATGTGGAGACAGGTTTGGCGTTTCAAACACCTTAAAAGTTTGTGTAGTGATTTTCATTGCGGCATCAGCTCTGGCAGCAAAAACATCCTCTATGCAGGGGCTCATTTTCGCTCGTGCCTTACAGGGCGTGGGGGCAAGTGGAATTATTGTCCTCTCGTACTCTTTTCTGGCCGCGATATTTGATGCCGAGAAACGTGGAAAAATGCAGGGGATGTTAAGTGGAGTCTGGGGACTTTCAGCAATATTAGGGCCTTTGCTGGGAAGTATACTTTCATCAACATTAGGATGGCGCAGCGTATTTTGGTTCAATATTCCGCTGGGACTGCTGGCACTATTGTTCCTCTTTATCATTCCGGCAGTTGGTAGGGTAAAGGGAAAATTAAAAATTGATTTTATTGCCCAGATGCTGCTGATTGTATTTGCCTGCGGAGTGTTGCTGGTGATTAGCAACACAGGTGAACTCGCGTTTAATATGAATTATAACTATGGGATAATTTTTATTTCTTTCATATTATTGGTTTTTCGTGTTATAGCGCGTAAGAAATCCAGTCCTATACCGTTACAATTCTTCCAACATCGATCTCTTTTTTCCGTTATTGTTTTAGTATTGTTTTCGAGTGCTGGATTATATGCTTCTGTGACCCTATTACCGTTGGCAATGGCACATCAAACAGAAACAACGGCCTCAACTGGGCTGTTGATTATGCTGGCAGCGCTGGGTTGGGTTATTGGAGCTGCAATATGTGGCAGTAAGCTTGCCAAATTAGGTTATAGAAATAGCGCTTTATGCGGTATGTTATTACTCACTTTGGGAGCTGTGTTGATGATCCCGGGAATAGGACATCATGGCAAACCGCTTATCGCTTTCGCCTTATTGTTGATTGGCCTGGGGATGGGATTCACGGCGACCACAACCCTAGTACTGACTCAAAATAAGGCACCGGCTGAACATCTGGGGAGCTGGACAGCAACTGTACAGTTCTTACGTAATATGGGCGCAGCGCTGGGAATAAATCTATTGGCTAACATACAGCTTGGTTTATCCGGAGTTTATGCTTATCAGATATGCTTTACTATTCTCGGAGTCTGTATGTTGATAGGGGTATTCTTTACCTTATTAATGCCTAAAAATTACTCTTTGAATTAGCTTTGTATTAACTGAAGGGACTCAATGACTTTAGAAAATAATGTGCTTGTAGCTGAACGCTTTCTGGACGGGATTGATGAGCAGGAAAGTACACCTCACAGCCATCCGCTCGGCCAGTTTGTTTTGGTTAAACATGGCGTACTTCATGGACATACTGAAGAACAGCATTGGTTAATGAAGTCAGGTATGGCGGTATGGATACCGCCTAATACTTTGCATTGGGGAGCGGCTTATAACCGGGTTGATCTGACGGTGATATATATTAGCCCAGAACTCTGCGATTCTTTTACATCCCGACTCAAACTGATTGATGCCTCTTATCTTATTACCGCATTATGCGACCGCTTGGCGAATGTTAAGGCGACTCTCCCGATACCCAGACGTAATAATATATTGCAATTGCTGTTTGAAGAAATAGACGAAATGCCCGACAGCAATCTCACATTGCCGTTACCGAAAGATCTTCGTCTTAAGAAAGTGACCGATAGTCTGTTGGCAAATCCTTCAAAGCGTCTGAGTCTGGCTGAATGGGGAGCAAAAGTGGGGGCAACAGAAAGAACGTTGGCCCGTCTTTTCCGTAAAGATACCGGGTTGCGTTACACCGAATGGCATAATCGAATGCTGCTGGCAGTAGCCTGGCAAGGGTTGTCAGATGGTGCGACCAATGAGCAACTTTCCATCATGTTAGGTTTTGCCTCTGGGGATTCTTTCGGACATTGGTTTCGGCGGGTGGCAAATAACTGCCCAGGCAAGGTGCGCCGGTATTTGCAGGATTTGAACAAAGAGGCGGCAGATCCAGCTTAAAATGTTGTCAGTTTTATTCTTAAAGATGGGTTTTTTGAACATTCTTGATAGGTTTTTTCTACAGTAAAATATTGAGACTTATAGATTTACTGGAAATTTTTTACTGGAAAAAACTATGTACTATGATTGGGTTAAAGTCGTTCATGCACTGGCTGCCGTTGTTGCCGTAGGGCCAATGTTATTTGCACCTTGGTTGTCTCGTTGCCTCACATTATCAAACGGAGATAACAAGGCCCTTATCCTTAAAGGATTAGATGCGATAGACACCTTTTATAACATTGCGGGATGGGGATTAATGCTAACCGGTGCTGTGATGTTTTATTTACAGGACTGGCATAGAATCTTCCAGCTGTGGTTTATTCTCAGTGTGATTATTTTTGTTTTTGATTCAATTGCTGAAAAACGCATTCGTGATCCTGCGAATGACGCCCTTATTGATCTTGAGCCTGATGCTAGTGGTTGGGTTGAAAATACCTTAAATCTTACTAAAGCAGTGAAGGCACAGGTAATCTGTACTGCAGCGATATTTATTATTATGCTGCTGCATAGCCAGCTGAATTTTAATCTCCTCGACCTGTCTATTCTGTCATTTAAATAAAAAATGGGTGCTAAATCTCAATCATAATAATTGATTTTAGCACCCACTTGTTTATTTTCTTGATCGTTTTACATCTGGTAAATCCCTTCGAAAAAATTTATTATTGAATGCGCTTCACGTCGGGGTGATTTTCTGTTGCTGCTTCGTGAAAAATATCATCCAGCCAGCCGACAATCTCGGCTTCTGTAAGGTAATCCGGAATAATAATTTCATAAAGTCGGGAAAACTTTCGTTCTGTTAGATCAGCACGAAATACCAGCCAGCGTTCATCTTTACGCTGAACCCCTATGTGTCGCCCAAATACATCGTAAATCAGCATCATTATCTTCTTTAGCTCCGTTTTGGATCCTTGAGGTTTAAGTATTTCAACCTTATCTGAACCGCCAGCAAAATATAGTAAGTCTTGGATAGCGCTCCCAGAACCTTTAAAAGGGCAGCTAAATGTCGAGAGCGAAAGTTATTTGACGGATACTATGGCTGATGTTTGAGGCATATTTCAAGCTTTAAGAAGCAACAACTACTGCAAAGCAAGATACTGAATGAATTCTTTTTAACTCTGGAAGTTAGTGACAAGGGAGGGGTCGATTTATTAAAAAGCATATCAAAACGGTCGACGGTGTTGATTACTTTGGTCATAAAGGTATTACCAGAGATAAAATCATTCACATTAAAACAACCCCATCCTTGCACGGTAAAACTCATTTTTATTGGAACAAGAGCCGCGCAGAAATAATCGTTGGCTCTAAAGTGCATTTCCCTGTCCCTTCAATCGCTCACCTTGAGCGATACAGGCAATCATTTTTTGACCTTGGCCGTGATGAAATTCAAATGGGTGATGCAGTTGTCTGGGTTTTTGGAAAGCAGATACAGCCTGTAGTATGTGCAACTGTAGTAGGGGTAAGGAAAGTAAGAGGCAACAGGTTTCTGCGTCTGCAACCTAACCATCCTGATTCTATAGTACCCGAGACATGGGCCTTGTATGATCCTGGCAAGTTCTTCTTTGTGTCAAACAACCGAATAAATCGTCATCGAGCTTCAGCCAATATAATTTATGCTGCTTATCAGGATGAGTTAAATAAAATTGAAGAAATTTATGCGCCGATTAGAACCAGACGCTTGATCCTGCGATATTTAACGAATGGTAAACTCAGTATCGGTGAGAAGGCTTTTAAAGAAAGCCATTACGAACTTTTTAAAGGCATCTATTCTTGGGCTGGTCAGTATCGGAGAATAGAGTTAGTTATAGGTTATAGGCAATTTCCAACGATGGATCCTTCAAGCGTTGAAATAGCCATGAGGGATTTTTGCCGGGACTTCAGCAATCGGTATTTGAGGCTGGTAGGTGATGACAGAGAACGGATGTTAAATGCGCTGGTATATGCCCACAAGGAACTGGCATGAATACATCCTTTTGAGGATGGCAATGGTCGAGCGATGAGGCTTTACCTGGAGTTAGTCGCTAAGACAAGAGGATATGGGTTTGATTTGACGGCATCTCTTAACAGTAAGAAAAAGAAGCGTTATTATCACTTTGCCGTCAGAAAAGCTATAGAAGGGTTTCCAGTAATTTTAACAGCCTTACTTAACAAGGCGTTAATTTAGATTACAGCTTCGAGTTGGTCAGCGATGCGCAGGATTTTTGACCAGTCAGCCTCACTATAACGATGCCCTTCAATCTCGAAAGACGTTTTTGCATTATTCATTGCGGATTGAGCAATTGAGCTACGGCTAACTCTACGAGAACCAGACTTTCTGCCGCGAATAATCACAGTAACTTTATCAGTTGCATCGCATCGTGTGGATCGGGCAGTCATGAGTGATTCTCCCCAGAAATTTAAAATTAGAACTTTAGTATAGGCTTTATGCCTTTTACAGTCTATTTTTGCGACAGTTAGGCGCAAAACCAACGTAGAAGAAAGTTCGTCTCTTACTCATTACTTACTCTCAATGAAGACTGACAAGGTAAACAATTGTCCCTTCTCAGTTCTACGTTGCTCTATAAATCAATCAGTAACTGTCGTCATTAATCAAATAGCCAACGTCCGGTTTTTGCAGATTCAATTAGCATACCAATCGTAAAATCAGGTATCGGCTCTTGTTCCTGAGTCTTGAACATATCCAGTGATAACTCCAGCGGAGGGGGATCTGGATAATAGGTTTTTATGGAGTATTTGCCCGCTAACACGTTAAACTCGGCGAAAAAAGCCTGCATAAGTTCATTCGCATCATCCTCATCCAAACCCAAATCGCCGTCTAAGTCCGTTTTAGGTGTGAGAACGGGCCTTTCAAACAGATAGTGACCCTCATGCTTTTCCACAAGCTCATAAATTTTTTGCTCAATATCAGTTGCCATAAAACTTGTCTCCATTTCGAGCGGCAGGTTGTCATGCTCTATTAAGTTCATCGTATTTCAGGCTAGGTCATTAATCAGGATAAGCCAGTGAAAGAGCAGTTTTGCCGTCACGTGTGCTGATTTTGCTATTGCACAGATTTTAAGATAGCGCATAGGGCCATTAGCGAGGGAGGATAAACATATTTTCATATGTAAACAGGCATAATTAAACCCGCGAATCTGGCCAGGATGCGGGTTTATTTCAATGACGCAGCGAAATTAGGACGTTTTTTAAGCAGTTAATTCGCGATAAAGCGTTTTTGATCGGTTAACACTTGCAGCAGTAATCCCAGCTCAGGCTTCTGGTTACTCAGCTCTTCACCACGGCTGTCGTAGGCACGGTAATTGCCGTTGTTATCCAGTTTTATAGTTTGAGTCGGAGTAGTAATGACCAGCGCATCATCGCTGCTGCTTGTCACCCAGTTATTGCTGCGACGTGCGGCAAACAAATCTTCACCCTGCGAGTAGTCAGACGGCGAGGTGCTTACGTGCAGCAGGCGCTGCATCAGCGTAACCATTACGTCTTCGTGCGCGGTCAGTTTATTCACAGTCTGTGCTGGCGTGCCCGGCCAATGGATAACCAGTGGAACATGCACATGCTGCTCGTTCATCGGATTTTGAGCTGCGTTGAGATCCACACCGTTCGAGCCAGTTATCACCACAACGGTATTATTCAGCATCCCTTTCGCCTGTAAGCTTTTCAGCACTTCGGCAATTTGTTCGTCAACTTCTCTGGCACCTTGCTGATAGCGGCGATTAAGCACCGCGGCAGAAGGCTTTTTGCCGTCACGCAATGGCGCGTTAACGTCTGACGTTCCATTGAAACTCAGATAAGAGAACCATGGGCGAGGGCTGCGCGTATTCAGCCAAAGCTCAAATTGCTGAGTAGTCTGCTGGTCATTTTGACGTGTAGCCGGTGGCAATGAGAAGTCTGAAAGCAGCGCCTGACGATAAAGCGTGCTGTTAAAACCATCCGATGCAAACAGGCCAAATTCGTAATTTTGCTGGGCGAGAGCGGTCATGAGTGTCGACGGCTTGCGCGAGGTAATAATCCCTTCCATATAGGTTGGGGAGATACCGTAGAACAGGCCAAACAGGCCAGTGTCAGCCTGACTGCCTGAGCTGAAATGCTGGCTGAAATTAACATTTTCGCTGGCAAAATGTTTGAGCTGAGGCATGTCTTTAGCGGTAGATTCGGCATTCATGCCATCCACCACAATCATCAGCAGGTTCAGATTACTGCCTTTATCGCGGAAACTTATCGAATTAAGCGGATATTCCACAGAAATTGCGGCCGGATTGCCTTGTTCAATCAGGCGTTGCTGATATGCCTGAGCGTTAAGCAGCCCGTGTCTTTCAAGGAATTTACGCGCGGTCATTGGATATGACAGCGGTAAGTTGGAACGCTGCATAGTAATCGGGCGATAAAAGTTTGCATCGGCCCAGATATACATCAAATGCGAAGCAACAAAGCAGCAAATGAAAATCGCGACTAATGGCTTGGCAAAATTATGCCGATTCAGGCTGCGCAATTTCTGCCAGGACCAGGTGCCAAACAGCATCTCGACCAGGAGGATCACCGGCACAGCGATGAAAATCAGCTGCCAGTCGCGGGCTAAATCCGCCTGTCCGGGATTGACTACCAGCTCCCAAACCACGGGATTAATATGCAGATGGAAGCGGGTGAACACCTCGGTATCCACCAGCAACAAGGTTAACCCGCTCGTTGCAAGAATAGCCGACAGGAACCTGAGCAATCGCTGCGACATCACCACAAAGGTCAGTGGGAAAATGGTCAGCAGATAAACGGCGAAACCAACAAAGCTGAAATGACCCAGCCAACTGACAAGCGCGTAAATCCTTCCTTCAAGGGAGGACGGCCAGTCAGAAATAAATAGGTAACGGCTACCGAGTCCAAGACTAAGCAGAATGTTGAATAGGGCGAACCAGTGCCCCCAGCTAACCATCTGGGATACTTTTTCGCGATAGCGTTGACTATTTGTCACCATAAAATGATTTGGCTGAGTAATAAATTAATGGGCTTTATCTTCTCTTATAGACGCCTGTAGGGCATCGGCAAACGAACGTCCCAGAACCTTACGTTGTGCTGGTGCAACGCTGGTATTGATTAGGTTAGTCACCATGTTGCCTAAAACCATTAACGAGAGGTCGGTTGGGGCGCGGTGTTTTTCCAGAACGGTGGCTAACTCAGACAGGAGTTGCTCAACTTGTTCGTCACTGTAGCGAGATGATTGTGGCATAGATTAATGTGCTCAAAGCTTTACAAAGTCCAATATCTTAACTTATCACGCGTTGAGTTTCCGCATTTTTATAATGTTAATCACGTCTGGTTAGTGTCTGCGCTTGTTAACGGAGATTTCCAGGGGGCGGGTTAACGCTTGCAGGCAACACTCTTAGGTGTTGCAATACGCGGCGCAGGGAAACCCCCTAAACGAACAGGAGAAATGACATGAGTCTGGATATCGAGCAGATTGCTCTACACCAGTTGAACAAACGCGACGAGCAAACGCTGGATGTTGTGCTGCGCGATACCCTTTTAACCCCGAATGCGGCGGTTGAAGAGATGATGGCCGAGTTGCATCGCGTTTACAGTGCCAAGAGCAAGGCTTATGGCCTGTTCAGCGAAGAAAGCGAGTTGGCGACGGCATTACGCGACTGCCGTAAGGGCGATGAAGATTTCCTGGGTTTTAGCCGTGCTGCGACGGGTCGTCTGCGCGATGAACTGGCTAAATATCCGTTTGCCGAAGGTGGCGTTGTTTTATTCTGCCATTATCGTTTTCTGGCCGTTGAATACTTGCTGGTCGCGGTTCTGACCAGTCGCAGCAGTATGCGAGTCAATGAGCAGCTTGATGTCAGCAGCATTCATTATCTGGATATTAATCATGCAGATATCGTGGCGCGCATCGATTTGACCGAGTGGGAAACCAATCCTGAGTCAACGCGTTATCTGACCTTCCTGAAAGGCAGAGTAGGCCGTAAAGTCTCTGATTTCTTTATGGATTTCCTGGGTGCCGCAGAGGGTCTGGATACCAAGGCACAAAACCGTGGGCTATTGCAGGCGGTTGACGATTACTGTGCAGAAGCGCAGCTCGATAAAAACGAACGTCAGAATTATCGTCAGCAGGTTTATACCTATTGCAACGATCAGCTGCAGGCGGGCGAAGAGATTGAACTGCAAGAATTGGCGCAGGAGCTGCCTCCGCTGGGTGATAAAGACTTTAAACAGTTTTCTACTGAGCAGGGTTACGCACTGGAAGAGAGTTTTCCGGCCGATCGCAGCACCTTGCGTCAGCTAACCAAATTTGCCGGTAGTGGTGGCGGGTTGAGTATCAACTTTGATGCGCTATTGATGGGTGAACGTATTTTTTGGGATCCGGCCACCGATACGCTAACCATTAAAGGCACGCCGCCGAACCTGCGCGACCAGCTACAGCGTCGCTCTGGCAGCGGTAACAGCTAGAATTTGCTGAGTATTTTGCTTGCTATCAGCCAATAAAAAACGCCGCATTATGCGGCGTTTTTTATTGTTCTCGCTTAGGCGTCCCTATGCGCATCTACTCAGTTTGCGATTAAACGCGAACGAAGTCGATGTGAGCCAGTTTTGGCTTGAACGGGTGACGCTGTACAGACTGAACTTTAACTTTGGTTTCTTTACCGTCGATAACCAGAGTAATTACATCGCTGTAAAATTCCGCTTTCAGTTCCTGGTTCTTTACAGAGTCATGGTCCAACTCGATAGAGATAGGTTCAGCAGAGCCACCGTAAACGATAGCTGGGAATTTGTTTGCTGCGCGCAGGCGGCGGCTCGCACCCTTACCCTGCGCAGTACGAACTTGTGCATTAATAGTAGTCATGATTTTTCTCTTAAAAGAAAATTACTGTTACAGGCGACCCAGCAACAGGTGATAGATCTTCGCTCCGCACATGGCGAAAGCGGGCGGTATGTTACCGAAGTATCGCCCGCACGGCAAATGATTAATCCCTGATAATTCCTTAAAGCGTTAACCGCGAAGCTCATAGGCGCGACGAAAACGTCCCTGATAATCGAAGATCTTCTCGCGAATCTGCCAGAACCGGCCTTTCATTCGTGCAACCACAAAATCCGGGTGTCGCAGCAGGGCCTGTTGCGCGATGATATCGGCAGCGGTGTTCCAGACCAGCTCAACGCCCGGTGCACGCTGGTGTGGGCGCATAAAGTTATGCAAAAAAGCGGTGCGCTGGGCAGGCGTTTGCAGACGATAGCGTTCACTGGCGCTGGCACCGTCTTCATCGTAATAGGTGATTTTCAGCCATTCACCTTTTTCATCTTTACCGCATTCCAGGCTCATCCCGCCGCAGCGCAACACCAGTGCGTCTTTCAGCTTTTGTGCGGCCTTGAGCATGTCGTCGGGATCGACCAGAATTTCCTGGCATTGGTGACAGCGTCTGGCGGCGATATCATTTTCTGCACCACAGTGCGGGCAGCTTTTGAAACGAAAACGAAAATCGCACTGCTCGCGATTGTCATCATCGTCTTCGAGTATGCCCTGGCAGCGGCGGCCAAAGTGCTCAATAACCGTGCCATCGGCGGCGGTTTTGCCCCAGAAAATATTGGCAAACCCGCAGGCCGGGCAAAAGACTTGCACCGGTTTATTGTCGCTGCCGGGTTTGTGACTGCCCACTTCGGGGGTAAACAGGTCGTGTGGATTGCCCGCGTAATCAAGGATCAGGCAGCTGGTTTTATCAGGTGCGAGTCTCAGGCCACGCCCCACAATCTGCTGATAAAGGCTAACGGATTCTGTCGGTCGCAAAATAGCAATTAAATCAACATGCGGGGCATCAAAACCGGTGGTTAATACTGAAACATTCACCAGATAACGCAGCTGCTGTTGTTTAAATGCGTTGATTAACTGGTCGCGATCCTGAGCCGAGGTCTGGGCACTGACCAGCGCCGCTTGCCCGTCTGGCAGCAGCTTAAACACTTCGCCAGCGTGTTCTACCGTCGAGCAGAAAATCATTACACCTTTACGGTCTTTAGCAAAATCAATGATTTGATTAACAATATGTGGCGTGATCCGTGCCTGTCGCCGCAGTTCGTCATTTAAGTCGGCCTCGGCAAACAGCCCGCCGCTGTTGGGTTGCAGGCGACTAAAATCATATTGCACCACCGGCATATCTAGCCGCTCCGGCGGGACTAAAAACTGATGTTTGATCATATAACGCAGCGGCAACTCATAGATGCAGTCGCGAAACAGGCTTTTTTCATCGCCGCGCACCATTCCCTGATAATGATACTGATAAATCCAGCCTTTACCGAGACGATAGGGCGTCGCGGTCAGACCCAGCAGTCGTAAACGCGGATTCTGGGTGCGAAGATGAGCAATGATTTGCTGATACTGGCTTTTGTCATCGTCACTGATACGGTGACATTCGTCGATAATCAGTAGCGAAAAGGCACTGTCGAACTTGTCGAGATTAGGCGCAACCGACTGCACGCTGCCAAATACCACTTTCCCCTGGCTCTGCTTGATATTCAGCCCGGCAGCGAAAATATCGGCCTCTAAGCCGTAAGACAGATATTTGCTATGGTTCTGCGCCACCAGTTCTTTAACGTGAGCAAGTACTAACACTCGCCCACGCGCAACCCTTGCCAGCTCGGCAATTACCAGACTTTTTCCCGCGCCGGTAGGAAGCACGATTACCGCGGGATCGTCGTGTTTGCGAAAATGCTGCAATGTGGCGTCGACGGCTTCTTGCTGATAGGGGCGGAGTGTAAAGGGAAGAGCTTGCATGACGTACCCGAAACTGGCCTGGTGATAATAACAGGTTGGCAGTATGCCAATAATTGTCGCCTAAGGCGAACCTGTGCGATGTCTCGCAACGTGAAAATTTAGTCTGCTAACTTTTAAGGATTGACGCGACAATACGGCCCAAGGCCCGCTATAATAGCGCCTCTCAACGGCGGATCGAGCGCCGCTCTGCATTCATTAACTCTGAATTCCTTAAACAGCACATTACATCCTGTGGTTGCAGTGTCATGCAGCGGCGGGGGTGTTGTATTTTTATTAAAGTGCGAGCAATACCCGCTCGCCACGAAAGGCGAAGTAGATTCAATGCGATTGGACAAGTTTTTATCACAACAGTTAGGCGTAAGCCGTGCATTAGTTGCGCGTGAACTGCGTGCAAAGCGCGTTACCGTAGACGGCGAAGTGGTCAAGAGTGGCTCGTTAAAACTGACCCCAGAAATGTCTGTTGAATTTGACGGCAACGTACTGGAGCAGATCACCGGTTTTCGTTATTTCATGTTGAACAAACCGCAGGGCTACGTTTGCTCAACCGATGACCCGGATCATCCTACCGTCTTGTATTTCCTTGAGGAGCCGGTGGCCTACAAGCTGCACGCTGCGGGCCGCCTGGATATCGATACCACCGGTTTGGTACTGATGACTGACGACGGTCAATGGTCGCACCGCATCACCTCGCCAAAGCATCACTGCGAGAAAACCTATCTGGTGACGCTGGAACTTCCTCTTTCTGAAGATACCGCCGCGCAGTTTACCGCGGGTGTTCAGCTGCATAACGAAGACTCACTGACCAAACCTGCGGTACTCGAGCAGATTAGCGAGCACGTGGTTCGTTTAACCATCAGCGAAGGTCGTTACCATCAGGTAAAACGCATGTTTGCCGCAGTGGGTAACCGCGTTGTTGAGCTGCATCGCGAGCGTATTGGCGCAATTGTAATGGATGAAGACCTGGAGCCGGGCGAATATCGCCAGCTTACAGAGGAAGAAATTGCTTCTGTCGAAATGCCTCAGCGTTCTTAAGATTGTTGCTACGTTAGCGATGTTCATTCAGGTAATACGGCCCATCTTTGGGCGTTTCAAAACCAGTTTTTCTCACAGGAGCTGTAAAAAGTGCAAGAACCCCGGACATCCCACTTAGGCTTAATCCTTATTTTGGGACTGTTGTCGATGTTGATGCCGTTGGCAATCGACATGTATCTGCCAAGCATGCCAATGATAGCTCAGGAATTTGGTGTTCCGGCTGGCAAGGTACAAATGACGCTGAGTGCGTATGTGCTGGGGTTTGCAATTGGCCAGCTTTTTTATGGTCCGATGGCCGACAGTCTGGGACGCAAGCCGGTGATTTTCTGGGGCGTGCTGGTGTTTGCTATCGCCGCAGGAGCCTGTGCGTTATCTGAATCTGTGCAGCAGCTGGTGAATATGCGTTTCCTGCACGGGCTGGCGGCGGCAGCAAGCAGTGTGGTTATCAATGCTCTGATGCGCGATATGTTCACTAAAGACGAATTCTCGCGAATGATGTCTTTTGTGGTGCTGGTGATGACGGTTGCCCCTCTGTTGGCTCCGATGCTGGGCGGTGCGTTGATGCTGTGGTTTAGCTGGCACGCCATTTTTTGGGCAATGGCGATTGCGGCACTGATTGCATCCGTACTGGTGGCGGTATTTATAAAAGAAACGCTGCCCAAAGAGCGAAGGCAACGTTTTCATATGCGTACCAGCCTGGGCAACTTTGCGACATTGTTCCGTCACAAACGAGTGTTGAGTTACATGCTGGCAAGCGGTTTTTCTTTTGCGGGGATGTTCTCGTTCCTTTCAGCCGGACCTTTTGTTTATATCCAGCTTAACGGTGTTTCTCCGCAGCATTTTGGCTTTTATTTCGCGCTGAACGTCGTATTTCTCGTGGTGCTGACCTTTATTAATAGCCGCAACGTGCGTCGTTTGGGTGCCGTTAAAATGTTCCGTCTCGGGCTGATGATTCAGCTGGCGATGGGCTTATGGCTGTTGGTGGTTAGCGCATTCGGACTCGGTTTGTGGGCGTTGGTGCTCGGCGTGGCGGGTTATGTTGGCTGTATCGCTATGGTGACCTCCAATGCGATGGCGGTAATAATGGACGATTTTCCGCACATGGCGGGAACGGCGGCATCGCTGGCTGGCACTATTCGTTTTGGTACCGGTGCAGTTGTTGGCTCACTGTTGTCGATGTTCCCGGCTCGCAGCGCGTGGCCGATGGTTGGCTCCATGGCATTTTGCATTATTGCTTCTGTTGGGTTGTATTTGTATGCCAGCAGACCGGCAAAGGCCGCGGTGGCTCAGGCTGATTCAGCTGCGGCTGAATAGTTCTAGATAGAGAAAGGCCGGTAATCAATACCGGCCTTTTTTTATAGCTATCAGTTAGTTAAAACAACGTTCAATCAATTAAAACAACATTCAATCAATCGCGATATTTTCTAAGCTGTTACGCGATTCGGTTTATACTTGGCCCGCATTACGGCGTAGTGTTCCGCCAGTGCAATGGCTTTGGCCCCTGGGACCAGCGCAATATCACACTCTTTCGGCAACAGCGCGGTAACAACGGCTGCAATCAGCAGTGAACCTGCCAGCGCATAAATCGCCATGCTTTGACCATACAGGCTGACTATCACACCCACCAGATAGGGGCCACAGAAACCACCCAAATTACCTAAACCGTTAATGACACCGCGTGCTCTACCCGCAACTTCCGGGGTGGTCACCTTGCCTGGGATGGTCCAGAAGCCACTGGTTGCAGCCTGCAGGAAGAACCCGGCACAAATCAGGAAGCAGTAAGAGGCGACAATATTGCCACGGAAGGTGACTGATAATGCCAGGCTGCCGGCGAACCCTAACAATGGCAGGATGATGAACAGGCGACGTTTACCTGTTTTATCGGACATAACAGAGAAAGCAAGAATACCCAGCATAGTCCCAATGTAAGGGATTATCGCCAGCATACCCACTTTGCTCATATTGCCGCCGGTCAGGGTTTTAAGAATCGTTGGCAGCCACAGGGTATAGCCGTAAATCCCAGTCTGATAGAAGAAGTTAATCACCACTAATTTAATGATAGATGCGTTGCGAAACACCTCTTTCAGCGGGGCATCATGAACCGGAGCCAGCTCTTTCAAGGCTTCGCGTTCGCGAGTCAGTTCGGTGACCAAATATTCACGTTCGCGCTCAGACAGCCATTTAGCCTCTTCCGGACGGTCACTAATGGTAAACCACCAGAACAGCATAACTACTACTGACAGCGCACCTTCGAGGATAAACAACCAGCGCCAGTCCAGCGCATACAGAATGTATCCTGACAGCGGAGCGGTGATCATCCCACCAATTGGTGCAAACATCAGGACATAGGCGTTGGCACGACCACGTTCCGCGTCCGGGAACCAGTTGCTCACCATGGTTAACACCACTGGCAGCATCCCACCCTCGGCGACACCCAGTGCGAAGCGCAGGAACAGCAGCTCATACTGGTTATGAACCAGTCCGGTAAGAACAGAAATAACCGCCCAGGCACTCAGCGAGCAGGCGATGAATTTTCTGCCGCTGCCGTGGACCGCAATGCTCCCACCGGGAACTTGCAAGAACAGGTAACCAATAAAGAAAATACCCGCAGCCAGCCCGGCCATTGAGGAGGTAATGCCCAGTGCGCTGTCCATGCCGCCCGGCATTGCAAAGCTAATATTTACTCGGTCCATGAATGAAATAATGCAGGCAATCAATATTGGCGTAATCACGCGTAGCCAGCGGGCCTTTGGTATTTTTTTATCCATGGGTACACCTCGTTTATTCACAGAAGCATTCCATCAAAACGGAATGAATTATTACGCGAACTCGGTTGGTACATGAAATAAGGCATTGGAATAATGGTCTTATTAACCTGATCCGTCGATGTCTTAATAAAAGCATTTCTACCAAGATAGTATGTGACATAAGTCACGTTAGACCATGTTAAAAAAGGATGTTACTGGTAACGTGATCACTACCCCACGAAATATAGGGCATGATTTTTAGCAGAGAGGAATTAAATAGTACCGCCGAGGGAAATACGATAATGCAGGTCAACTCTTTCAATTGTAGGAGTTTTATTGATTTTTTTCAGCATGATATCAGCCGCTACCTGACCAATTTCAAAGCGCGGTGTAATGACACTGGCCAGGGCAGGCGTGGTAGCCAGGCCAATATCCAGCCCGTGGAAGCCGGAGATTGCCATTTGCTCTGGCACCTGAATATTCAGGCGCAGGCATTCCTGTAACACGCCGACGGCAATATCATCATTGGTGCAAAGAACGGCATCAACCAGAGGATTTAATTGCCGCGCCATCGTTAACATTCCGGCACCAATAGACACTGAGGAAACTTTATTTGGCGTAATATGCTGTGGAATTAAATTATTATTTTCCATGGCGTTACGATATCCCTCATAGCGTTTCATATCGCGAGAGTCAGACATCGATCCGAAATAAACGACGTGCTTTTTGCCACTGGCAATTAACGCCATCGCCATATCAAATCCGGCCTGGAAATTATCAAAACCTACGGCAATACGCCCGTGAGAATCATCGAGATCCATCAGTTGTGCAATGGGAATTTCAGCGGCGTTAAGATATTTATCGGCTTTTAGCGTATGCACTGAATCCGTCAGAATAAGGCCTGCCAGACGATAACTCAGCAAATTAATAATGTGTTCTTCTTCACGCTCTTTGCTGTAATCGTAATTAACGACCAGCGTTTGATAACCCTGTTCAGAGGTCACCGACTCGATACCGGCCAATAATTCAGAGAAAATCTGGTTGTTAAAAGAGGGGACTAAAATTCCTATCTTTTTGCTTTTATTCTTCTTTTCTGTTTCTTCGAGCGGGAAACCGACTTCCTGCATCACCTTGGTAATGCGTTCACGCGTCTCGGGGGAAACTTTTTCAGGCGTGCGTAGAAACCGGCTGACCGTCATTTTAGTGACGTCGGCGAGTAACGCGATATCTTGCAGTGTGACGCGCTGGTTTCTCATCCGAAAGTCCTGCTGGTGCCTCTGTTCGTAACATCAAGTGGCGGGAAAATGATACGGTTTATGTTACCAAAAGGCTCACCTCATAACAACGCAGCAGAGGGGACTAAAAAACTTTTACTTTCATGATGATGACACATTTTGTTGCCATCGATATTCCCTCCAGACTGGCGAAATTGGCATCAGGGTATGTTTAACGAATGACTCGGATCACGCTTGCTGTAACAGAGTTAGTTAACACCCAATAAAGTGATCTGCATCACAGTTTATTAGGCGCTAAACCGCTTTTATTGATGAACATCACTTTATTCATTTGCTCGTGGGTCTCACGAACTCTATTGGTTTGTAACGTCAGGAAAATCGCAATGACAAATTTATTTTCGCTGGATAACAAAAAAATTCTGGTTACTGGTTCTTCACGTGGACTGGGCTTCCTTCTTGCTAAAGGTTTGGCGGAAAACGGTGCCGAAATCATCATCAATAGCACCACTCAGGAATCAGCCACCAGGGCCGCCGAGGCTCTGCGGGCTGAAGGTTTTATCGCCCACGCCGTGGCCTTTGACGTCACTAAAAGTGACGCCGTGAATGAGGCTATCGATAAAATTGAAAAGGAAATCGGGCCAATCGATGTGCTGGTTAACAATGCCGGTATTCAGCGCCGACACAAGTTTACCGAATTCCCGGAGAAAGACTGGGATGACATTGTGGCCGTAAACCAGAAGTCGGTATTCCTGGTTTCGCAGGCGGTTGCCCGTTATATGGTGAAACGCGAGCGCGGTAAAATTATCAATATCGGATCGATCCAAAGTGAGCTGGGACGAGACACCATTACCCCTTACGCGGCCTCGAAAGGTGCAGTGAAAATGCTGACCCGCGGCATGTGCGTAGAGCTTGCCCGTTATAACATTCAGGTGAATGGTATTGCGCCGGGGTATTTCAAAACCGATATGACTCAGGCGCTGGTTGATAACAAAGAGTTCTCTGACTGGTTATGCAAAAGAACGCCTGCTGCACGCTGGGGTAATCCGGAGGAGCTTATCGGAGGTGCGGTTTATCTGTCTTCACGCGCCTCGGATTTCGTCAATGGTCAACTGCTGTTTATCGACGGCGGCATGATGGCGGCGGTGTGATCCACTGTCTTTATGAACCAGTAAAAGGTCTTTTGGGATCAGTAAAAGGCCCTTTTAAATCAATGACAGGCAGATTATGAGCACAACTGACAAAAAAATTGCGTTAATTACCGGTGCCGGCAGCGGTATCGGGTTAAGCGCTGCCAAAGCCTTGGTAGCCAGCGGATTTCTGGTTATCCTCACCGGCCGTAATCAGGAAAAATTGAATAAAGCCGCGGCACTGTTTGGGCCGGGCCAGGTTCATGCGTTGACGGTGGATGTCACCAGTCCGCAATCGGTCGCCGCGCTATTTTCAACGGTTCAGGAGACTTATGGTCGGCTGGACGTGTTGTTTAACAATGCCGGAACCAACGTCAAGGAGCAGCCAATCGAGGATCAGCCCTATGAAGACTGGCTTGCGGTGATTAACACCAATCTTAACGGCGCTTTTCTTTGCACGCAGGCAGCAGTCAGGCTAATGAAACAGCAAAAGCCAATGGGTGGGCGGATAATTAACAATGGTTCAATTTCTGCGCACACGCCGCGCCCGTACTCATCTGCATATACCGCCAGCAAACACGCCATTACTGGCCTGACCAAAAGCACCTCGCTGGATGGCCGCCAATATAATATTGCCTGTGGGCAGATTGACGTAGGGAATGCGGCCACTGATATGGGCAACAAGGCATTGGGCGGCAGATTGCAGGCTAACTTCGAGCTAGAAGCCGAACCCGTCATGCCAGCGGATAAAGTCGGAGAGGCGGTGGCGTTTATGGCTAATCAGCCTGAAGGCACTAATATTCTGACCTTAACCGTGATGGCAACGGCGATGCCGTTCGTGGGGCGCGGATAAGTTTTTACTTATTAATAATCATTGGCTTAGTGAAAATTACGCTAAAGTAAACCAATAAAAAAGGAGAGCGCCCCCCAGCACTCTCCTTTTTACTTATTACCTGTGCGCGTTTACATTGCGTATCTACATGATGTTTCTGCGAAGTGTATTTACGCAATGTAAACTGCTAATGCAGCATTAGCGTGCGCCAGGTTTACGTCTTCTGAATAACCAGATAATCAGCGCCAGTACGATAATCACGCCAATGATCATTGCCGGTGCCATATACGGCTGTAGTTTAGCCAGCAGGGTGACAGGTCCCCCGGTGCGCAGCACTTCTACATCGTGTGGAGTCACCTGAATTGACGGATTACCATAGTTGGTCAGCACGTAGTTAGAGATATCGGCAATCTGCGCATCAGTCAACTGACCCACATAAGAACCTTCGCCAAACTTCGGCATCAGCACATGCTGGTTACCTACAGTACGGTCAACGCCATACAAGATAGCCGAGATCAGGTTAGAGGCATTGGTCATACCGGTCGCGGTATTATTATACAGCGATGGGTAAGCCTGATTTTTACTGCCGCCGCCGTCTGGCTGGTGACAGCTGGCACAGTAACCGCTGAACAACGCCTGACCACCAATAATCGTATTGTGCGAGTTAGACGGATGCATACCGCGCAGGCCATCTTCAACGTTAACGCCTTTCGAACCAAAGCTGTCTGCTGCCTTGGTATCGCCAGGATTACGTACCGGTGTACTATTTTTCAGGTAGAACGCGATGGCGTTCAGGTCTGAATCAGGCAGATACTGCAAACTGTTCTGCACGGCTTCAGCCATCGGACCTGCGGCCTGGTTTTTACCAGTCGTATGACCGGTTTTCATGTACTCAACCAGCTGTGCCTGAGTCCAGTTACCAATACCACTAACCGGATCAGAGCTGATGTTCGGCGCATACCAAGGCCCAACCATGCCACCGCCCAGTGGTTTGTCGGTAACTTCGCCCATCATCAGGTTACGCGGGGTATGACAGGTATCGCAGTGACCTTCACCGTTAACCAGATACGCGCCGCGATTCCATTCTGCGCTTTTGCTGGCGTCCGGTTTAAAGGCGGAACTGTCGAGATACATCATGTTCCAGCCGGCCATTGCAATACGCATATTGAATGGGAAAGGCAGGTTGGTCGGCTTGGTTGGCTGCTCTACCGGTTTCACGCCGAGTTGGAAGTAGGCATACATCGCCTGAATATCTTCGTCGCTCATATGGCTGTAAGAGGTGTAAGGCATTGCCGGATAAAGGTTTTCACCATCCGGACGCACCCCTTCACGCACTGCACGAGTAAACTGCTGCAAGGTATAGTTACCGATACCAAACTGTTTAGACGGCGTGATGTTAGTGGTGTAAATCGTGCCCATCGGCGAGTGAATTTCGTAATCGCCAGCAAAAGGCTTGCCGCCCTCAGGATTGGTATGACATGCCTGGCAGTCGGCAGCGGTGGCTACCATTTTACCCTTGGCAATCAGGTCAATCTGGCTGTCCTGCGCCAGGGCCATTGTCGCGAAACCGCTCAGTGCCGCGCCGAGTAATCCTAAACTCAGAAGTTTTTTCATGCCTCACCTGCCAAAGATTTAGCCATATCATCAGCCGCTCTCAGCGCCAGCGCTGCCATTGTCAGGGTGCTGTTTACCACGCTGGAAGACGGAATTGCGCCGCCGCCCGGCAACCACAGGTTAGCGTGGTCATGAGTACGGCAATTGCCGTTAACGACGGAGTCTTTCGGATCGTTACCCATGATTGTGCCGCCCATAATGTGGTTATTGGCATTCAGGCTGGTGGTGATATTGAAATCTTCGGCCATAAACAGCTTGCCGATGTCTTCCAGCTGTTTGTGCGCGGCAACAGCGCCGTTACGCACATAATCGCCGACGTCATAGTGAATATCCGGGCATGGCAGACCGTGTGGATCTTTACGGGTCTTGCTCAACGTCAGGCGGTTGTTCGGATCCGGAAGTGGCTCAAGGCTTATCGATAAATCCACGCCGTAAATTGAGCGACGACGGATCTCGGCATCCAGTTCTTCACCGACCAGCCCCATCTCCAGCGCCTTGTTAGTGGCTGGGATGACCTGGCTAATGTTGTTGACAATCATCTTGTTAGCAGAGTATTTGCTGCGGAAATCGCCATCACGCGGACCCACCAGGCAGCTGCTCTGCGCCGGACCACGACCAATCCACAGCGGTTCAGAAGCAATAAAGGTACAGTGGAAACCAGAGTGGTCCATCATGTTACGGCCAACATGGTCGGAAGAGTTGGCGATACCGTTCGGGTTTTTCTCATTGGCGGCAATCAGCAGCAGGCGCGGGGTTTCGATGCCGTTACAGGCCAGAGCAAAGATTTTACCGGTCGCTTTGTGTGACTGCTTTTTGTTGTCCAGCCAATGCACAGCGGTCACATTGTTGTTTTCGTCAGTATCAATTTTGTAAACCACTGACTCAGCCAAGACGACAGCGCCTTTGTTTTCTGCGCGTTCAACGTGGCTAATACCGTTATACATCGCGCCGATTGGGCAAATAGGCTGGCAGTTGTTGTTACCACAACAGGTTGGACGACCATTCCACGGGCGCGTGCTGCGGCCTTGTGGGATCGGCACTGATTTAAAACCGTGCGGGTTTACAACCTCGGCAAAACGGGTGTCGCCATAGGCGTAAGGAACCTGTTCCATCGGATAAGGCTTGCTGCGCTCGGAAGGGGATTGCAGCTCAGGATCGCTAGGACCTGCCACGCCAATCTCTTCTTCTGCACGGCAATAGTAAGGTTCCAGCTCTTCATAAGAAATTGGCCAGTCGCGACCTACGCCGTACAACGTTTTCATTTTGAAATCGTTTGGCAGATGGCGCCAGCACGAAGCGGCCCAGTGCCAGGTGGTGCCGCCCACGGTACGCAGGTAACCTTGCTGGAAGCTGCTTGCGCTAGGGCCGGTCAGGTTAACGTAGTTGTTTTTTGGAAAATACAGCGGTGCCGGAGCCAATTCAGACTGCGGATAAAGTCCCTGGAAGTCTGAACCTGCACGGTTGGCAAACGGCATATTACGCCAATTTTCAACCGCCTGTGCGCGCTGAATGCGCAAACCGGCTTCAAGTACCAGAACGGAATGTCCCAGGCTAACCATCTGATCGGCAATCATGCCGCCAACAATCCCTGAACCAACAATAATAACATCCGCAGAAGCATCGCCGTCTGCGGTAAAAGTAGGTTTGTTCATCATGCTTTACTCGAGTTAACTGAATCAGGCGTCGCCTTCAGGCGCTCTTCTTTCATATATTCTGGCATTGGGGCGGCGGGAGGCGCGGCGGTAAACCACAGCGGGCCATTGCCACAGTAAGTCGGCACAATCAGGCCGTCGCTTACTGGTCGATACATCAAGGCATCTTTATAGGCAACTAAAGTGGTATCGGTACCATTCTTTATAGTTCCGGTATACCAGCCAGTAATAATACTGGTCAGCACATCGCCCAAACCATTTTGTTTGGCCAAGGCCTGGAAGTCTTTAGCACGCATGTTCGGCTGTAAAAGCGAATACAGCTTGGTGACCTGGGCAGAAAACTGCGTATTGCCGTGGAAGAAAGCGTTAAAGATGCGCGCAGACATGCCAGGACTGAGATCCTGATGCTCGGTAATTGCCTGAGAAACAATAAAAAACTGGGTGAAGATCACTGGGGCGGCAGTAGCGGTTTCTGTTTCTGCCTGAGTGAGGAACGGGAAACCCAGCAAAGTAGCAGCCACCATGGCGGAACCAACGCCTTTAAGCATATCGCGGCGACTGAAACCGGTACCATTTTCCTGAGTGCCTGTGTCAAAAAGTGAACGATTTTTGTCCATCTCAATTCTCTATAGATCGGGGGAATGAGCCAATATTGGGCTTAAAATTATTATTATTTTGTGTGTTAACGCAGGCGCTGAGGCCTCTTTACAGAGGTTCGGTGCCTCTTGGATAGGGTAATCCAGTAAAAACCGTGTGGATGATAATGTGACGAATGCAAAAAAGCGCTAACAAATCGTGCTAAAAAAGTAACATTCTGTTTTCATTTGGAATCGACTTAACAAATTGACAACACGGGGTAGTCGATAAAGGCCGAAATGTCCAAGATGTTATGAACCTTGTGGTTCATTATTTATTAACCAAATGTGTCTTAGCTAATTAATTGAATAATATAGTTAAAAAAATTAACTCTTGGCCAGTTTGTTTATTATTTGTGATATTAAAACGTTTAAAAGGTAACGGCGATGAATGAAATTGGTTGAGAAATGATAGAGAAAGGGTTACAAATGACACGAACTGAGAACTGGATCGCATTTATAAAGTAAATCGTCTAAATAATCGTCACGGTGGGCCATTTTTGTACTTAAATGGTTAATGAGATGTAAAAAGTCAGTTTTATTTTAGCTGTTTTGCAAGCATTAAAACCGAGTGTAAGGTATAACTTGGTTCGTGCGTTGCAATTTTGTGAAATTTTTGTTGAATGCTTTTGGGGAGTACCGTGAACAGTAATCATTTTTCGGTGGTACATCGATTACCACAAAGCTATCGCTGGCTGTCAGGCTTCGCGGGCATCAAAGTGGAAGTGATTCCACCGCCGGCCGACGAAGAAGACAGCAATTTGATTGGCCTGAAATTACTCAGCCCAGAAGGGGAGAGCGCCCGACAGGTTTTGCAGGGACTCAATCTTTCGTTGAGTGAAATTCAAGTAGAAAGCAACATCGTTGAATGCGAAGGCGAACTTTGCCTGTTTGTGAAACGCGATGATGAAAGTGCGACTATGTGTCGTCTAAAAAATATCGGCACCGCTATCGCCGAATCCGTTTCTGTTTCCGCTATCTATCCTTTCTAATGACAGTTGGTTAGTCCTGCTGACCGTCATTTCCCTCCGCCAATGCCAACAACTGCTGCGTATAAGGCTGCTCTGGTCGCGTAAACAGCTCCTCACACTCTCCCTGCTCAATTACTTTGCCATTTTGTAACACAATCACCTGATGACACAGGCTTCTTACCACCTGCAAATCGTGGCTGATAAAGAGATACGACAAACCATAACGCTGCTGTAAGTGGTGTAATAGTTGCAGTATCTGCGCCTGCACAGACTTATCCAGTGAAGACGTCGGCTCATCGAGAATAACCAGTTCTGGCTGTAAAATCAGCGCTCTGGCGATAGCAATGCGCTGGCGCTGACCGCCTGAGAATTCGGTCGGATAACGATGGCGCGTTTGCGGATCTAGCCCGACTTCCTGCATGGCGGCAATAACCTGCTGCTCGCGCTCCTGCTCGCTAAGTCGCCTGTGTACCTGTAATCCTTCGGCAATAATCTGCATCACGTTCAGCCGTGGATTCAGTGCAGAATACGGGTCCTGAAACACCACCTGAATACGGCTGCGAAACGGCAGCATCGCTTTACGGTTAAAAGAATGTAACGGCTGACCGTCAAACTCAATGCTGCCCTGTGAGCGCAACAGCCGCAGCAGCGCTAAACTGGCCGTACTTTTCCCCGAACCGGACTCGCCAACCAGCCCTATGCTCTCTCCACGGCGTAGCGTAAAACTGAGGCCTTGCAGCGCCAGCTTGGTGCTGACCGTTCGACGCAGCAGGCCACGGCGCACCGGAAAGCTAACGCCGAGGTTTTCAACCTTGAGCAATACCGGGCTATCTGTAGCTACTGGAAGTGGGCTGCCTTTAGGTTCCGCCTGCAACAGCTGTTGGGTGTAAACATGCTGAGGCAGACTAAACAGCGCCTCGCGCGAGTTATATTCCACGCTGCGACCTTCTTTCATCACCATCACGTTATCGGCGATAGACCGCACAATACGCAGATTATGCGTGATAAACAGCATCGCCATGCCCAGCTCTTGTTTAAGCTCGTGCAATAGAGTGAGGATTTGCGCCTGAACCGAGACGTCTAACGCGGTGGTGGGTTCATCGGCAATCAGCAGCTTGGGTTGAGTGAGAATAGCCATGGCAATCATCACGCGCTGGCGTTCGCCACCGGAAAGCTGATGTGGAAAATCGCCTAGTCTGGAGGCAGCCTGCGCGATGCCAACGCGATCCAGCGTCTGAATAATCTCTTTGCGCGCAGCCTCACGACGCATTCCCCGGTGCAGCGCCAGGACTTCCGCCAGCTGCTTTTCAATCGTGTGCAGCGGATTAAGCGAAACCATTGGCTCTTGAAAAATCATCGCAATGCTGTTGCCGCGGATCTTGCGCAGTTCTGGCTCGCTCGCGTGCAGCAGGCTTTTGCCTTGATACAGAATATCGCCATGCGGATAAACCACCGACTGCGAGCGCAGCAGGCGAAGAATTGAAAGCGCAGTCACGCTTTTTCCAGAACCGGATTCCCCCACCAATGCCAGCGTTTCTCCGGTAGAAATCGATAACGACAGCTCGCTGACCACGGTAGACAGCTGGCCGTCTTGCTGAAAGGCGATATCCAGATTTTCAATGCTGAGCAGGGGCGATTGAGGCATATTTTGGCAATCCTAACGTGACTGACTGGGATCAAAAGCGTCGCGCACCGCTTCACCGATAAAAATAAGCAACGACAGCAGCACTGCCAGTACCATAAACGCGCTTACCCCAAGCCAGGGCGCCTGAAGATTGTTTTTGCCTTCCAGCAGCAGCGCGCCAAGCGAAGGCGAACCGAGAGGCAAGCCAAAGCCAAGAAAGTCCAGCGAGGCCAGCGTAGTAATCGAACCACAAAGAATAAATGGCATAAAGGTCAGGGTCGCGACCATCGCATTAGGCAGCATGTGTCGCAGCATAATTGTTCTATCGGATACGCCCATGGCCTGCGCCGCGCGGATATAATCGAAATTACGGGTACGCAGAAACTCGGCGCGCACTACGCCAACCAGCACCATCCAACCCGACAGCACCGTTATCAGCAGCAGCCACCAGAAGTTGGGCTGCACCACGCTCGACAGTAAAATGATCAGAAACAGCGTCGGCATTCCGGCCCAGACTTCAATAAAACGCTGTCCCCAGAGGTCGATTCTGCCGCCGTAATATCCCTGCGTCGCGCCTGCAACTATGCCAATCACTGAAGAAAGCAGGGTGAGCATGATGCCAAAGAACAGCGAAATGCGTAGGCCGTAAAGAATTTCGGCCAGTACGTCATGCCCGTTGCTGTCGGTGCCTAGCAGATTGGCGCGCGACGGTGGCGAGGGAAACGGCTGTTGGGTCGAAAAATTGATCGAGTTATAGCTTTGACGCAGCGGCGCCCAAATTACCCAACCATGGCTCTCCAGCTGTTTTACAACAAACGGGTCCTGGTAATCGGCTGCGGTTTGTAGCTCGCCGCCAAAGGTCGTTTCCGAATAATTAAACATGAAGGGGAGATAGAGATGATCCTGATAACGCACCAGCAGCGGTTTTTCATTGGCAATCACGTTGGATAACAGGGCGAGCACCATCAGGATGGCGAAAATCCATAGCGACCAAAATCCGCGTTTATTTTGGCGAAAACGTACCCAACGTGCTTGATTGACCGGCTTAAGCTTCACTAGTGGCGACCCTCGAAATCAATACGCGGGTCGACCAGCGTGTAAGTAATATCGCTAAGAATATTGAGCAGCAGGCCAATCAGAGTAAAAATATACAGCGTGCCAAACATTACCGGGTAATCGCGCTGTAGCGTGGCGTTGTAACCTAGCAGGCCAAGGCCGTGCAGCGAAAACATCACTTCAATCAGCAGCGAGCCGGTAAAAAACATGCTGATAAAGATTGCGGGGAAGCCGGCAATCACCAACAGCATCGCATTGCGAAATACGTGGCGATAGAGGATTTTCTTCTCGTCCAGCCCTTTGGCGCGTGCGGTAACCACGTACTGTTTCTGCACTTCATCCATAAACGAGTTTTTGGTCAGCATGGTTAATGTCGCGAATCCGCCGATCACCGTCGACAGAACCGGCAGTGTAATATGCCACAGGTAATCGGTGATTTTTCCGTACCACGGCAGCGAGTCGAAATTGGCAGAGGTCAAGCCGCGCAGTGGAAACCAGTTCAGATAATTTCCGCCGGTAAACAATACAATCAACAGGATAGCGAATAAAAACGACGGTACGGCATAACCAATAATGATAACCGTGCTGCTCCAGGTATCGAACGCGCTGCCGTTTTTCACCGCCTTACGAATACCCAGCGGGATAGACACCAGGTAGATGATAAGTGTGCTCCACAGCCCCAGACTCGCGGAAACCGGCAGGCTCGACTTCACCAGCTGCATTACCGATGCGCCCTGAAACAGGCTATCGCCAAAATCGAATCGCGCATATTGCCACAGCATGTCGAAATAACGCTGATGCAGCGGTTTATCAAAGCCAAAACGGCGGGTGATTTCGGCGATAACTTCCGGGTCCAGCCCGCGCGCGCCGCGATAACTTCCATCGCCGACCTGACCGACTCCGGCAACCGCGTGACCGTTACCACTGCCCGCATTGCTGCCCGGCAACCCATTACTCTGCCCTAGTTCAATCTGCGCAATGGCCTGATCCACCGGCCCGCCCGGCGCTATCTGCACGATAAAGAAATTAATGGTGATGATGGCCAGCAGAGTGGGGATCACCAACAGAAGCCGACGGATCAGATAGGCAGTCACGGTGTTCTCCCTATTTTTTTGCCGCGTTGAGGCGTGCTGCTTTATTCATATCAAACCACCAGGTATCGAGGTCGATTGCATAAGGCGGCCGGATATCTGGCATAGAGAATTTATCCCAATAGGCGTAACGGTCGCGATTGGAATACCACATCGGGATCATATACATATGCCAGGTTAATACTCTGTCGAGAGCATGTCCCAAAGAAAGCAGGGCGGCAGGCTGGCCCTGATGCGCCATGATCTCGTTCGTCAAGGTATCGATAGCCGGGTCAGACACGCCGGGAGCATTATAAGTCGAATTAATATATTTCGAGTTCCACATAATCTGTAGATCAGAACCGGGATAAGGCATCGCGAAATAGACTTTCGGGATCATGTCATAGTCGCGGCTGCGTAAACGGTTGGCAAACTGAGAGTTATCGACCTGGCGAATGTTCATCGTAATTCCCAGTCGCTGCAAATTATGCTGGAACGGCAGAACATACTGCGAATTTCCACCGCTGGGTAAAAGCAGCTCAAAGTTGAAGGGTTTGCCGGTTTGATTATTCACCAGTTGCTGATTTTTCACCGTCCATCCCGCCTCTTTCAGCAACTCAGTGGCTTTTAAAAGATTGGCCCGATCGTTGCCGCTGCCGTCAGAATGCGGCGGCTGATAAATCTGACTAAAGACTTCATCGGGGATTTTTCCCTTGAGGCCAGCCAGCCAGGCCAGCTCAGCGGCATCAGGATAGTTACTCGCCGCGTATTCAGTATTTTGAAAATAGCTGCTGGTACGTTGATAAGCCCCGTAGTACAGCGCTTTGTTCATCCAGTCGAAATCAAAGGCTAGCGTCAGCGCTTCACGGACTCTTCGGTCGGCAAAAATTGGCCGCTGAATATTGAATGCTAACCAACGAGTATCCTGTGCCGCCTTGTTTTCATCATCCTGCTTGATAATCAGACCACGATTGAATTCACTGCCTTGATACTGGGTGGCCCAGTTTTTTGGTGATGACTCACTGCGAAAATCATACGCGCCAGATTTAAAGGCCTGAAGTGCAACGTTATCATCAAGATAATAGTCATAGCGGATAGTATCGAAATTATAGCGTCCGCGATTCACCGGCAGGTTTTCGGCCCAATAGTCAGGGACGCGAGAATAGGTGACATATTGACCCAGCTTATAATCGGAGATGCGATACGGGCCGCTGCCCAACGGTGGAATAGACAGCGGTTCATTGAATTTACGATGCTCCCAAAATTTCTCGGGGATCACCGGCAGGCTGAGTAATCCCAGCATTTGGTCTTTATTCGGCACCGGAAATTCAAAACGCACTGTAAGCTGAGAGATAGCCTTAACCACCACGCCTTTATAAACCACACGAAACTGCGGCACGCCCTCAGTCATAAATTTTTTAAAGGTGAAAGCCACGTCATTGGCGGTAATCGGGCTGCCGTCGTGAAAAACGGCGCGCGGGTTGATAGTCACCTCTACCCACCTTAACTGGCTGTCATAACGTGCTGAATCGGCAATCAGAGGATAATAGCTGCCAATTTCATCTTCAGAAGGGGTGAACAGGCTGTCATACAAGGTATCGCTGCGTATGGCGGCATTACCACGTGATGCAAAACGATTGAAGTTGTCGAAAGTCCCTATCGCCGACAGCGTGATGCTGCCACCTTTAGGCGCGGCCGGATTCACATAGTCAAAATTAGTGAAGTTATACAGATATTTGGGATCGCCAAGAATCGCGAAGGCATAGCCGTCTTCTATTGTGTCGGCATGGGCGAAAAATCCGATAAGCGACAGTAATAGAGCTGTGAGTGCGCGAGGAAACATCCTGAAAATTAACTCCTGAATCGGCATTGCCGGGGACAATGTCTCAATAATAGATTGAAAACCCTTAAATAACCATTTTGGGGAGTGCGATAGCGAAGCCGTGAGAGTCTATATAAATTGAGGGCTGGGTGTAATGGGGCGTAAAGCAGAAATAAAAAAAGACCCTTGATTAAGAGTCTTTTTTTATTCGCTTGGCTTGGACAACAAGAGTGAATTCTGTTTTTGCTGCTATTGCAACATGGCAGTTGTCAGATTTCCGTTACCGTTGTTGGTATTCGGCATTGCGGCTGGCAATACACGTCTTGCTTCACGATAATGTTGCACCCAGTAAGGTTCAGTCAGGTTTGAAATCATTACGCCACTGCTGGTTGATGCGTGAACGAATTGATTATTACCCAGGTAAATCCCTACATGACGACCGGTTGATCCTGCATGGAACAACACTAAGTCACCCGGACGCAGCTTATTGCGCTGAATCTTCTTACCGATATCTTCCTGTTCATAGGTAGAACGCGGTAGGTCCATGCCAAATTGTTCGCGGAATGTTAACTGTACGAAGGCTGAGCAATCAATACCACGCTTGCTGTCGCCGCCTAACCGATAACGAACGCCTTTCCAGTCTGCATATTGATCCATGATTTTGGATTTAATATCGACGTTACGAACCATTGCTTCGAATTCATCCTGAGAGGCTTGAAGTAAAAGACCATCATTGTCTTTAACTGCATGCATCTCAGTTTGTGCGCTTTCTGTGTTCGAAGAATGAGTTGCACTACACGCGGAGAGAAGAATTGCCGCGCCAATTGCGGGTATTATCCGCTGCACATATCTCAGAAACGGTTGAGACTTGACCATGTATGTTGTTTTCCCTTGCTGTCCTTAACGAAGCCGAAAGTTCGTTATTAAATTGCCAAAAAACCAAGCGAGATTACCTGTCGCGTTCAGCTCGGGCAAAGGCTTAGCCAGCAAATTGTGTGGTACAACACACTTTTAATTGGAATCAAGCCAGTAATGCCACATTTCTGTGCAACGGCTCGAGATTACCGTAATGATTTAGGGAAAGCGAGATGTTTTAACGCTTTTTTAATAAGAAATAGTGATGTAAGGCAATGTAACTATTAATGTAAAAACCGATGATTGAGTTTTGCGCTGGTTTGGCTTAAAAGCGCAGCAGAATGCGGTCTGCGAGCAATTTTCTGTTTTCGCCTATTTACATTCGTAATAAATAAAATGGCCCGAAAACATGACAATATGTCTCGAGCCATATTAAAAAACTATATTTAAGGAAATAAGGTTTTTCTTAAAGGTTAATTAATTTGCTTTTTTCTTTGGCATTTTTTTATCTAACCATTTCACTAAAATGTCGCTAGCCGGAGTCATTAACCACCAGCTTCCGCCGACTAAAATTACCGACAGCGATCCCACCATGATATCGGTAAACCAGTGCGCGCCGATCATAAGACGCGGCATCGAAAATACCATAGTGATCAGCACGGCAATGGCAAATGCGCGAGCGCCCAGATAACGCAGCATGAAGGCGGTGAACACCATCAGCATCATGCCGTGATCGCCAGGAAAGCTGTTACCAGAGGAGTCTTTAGTCGGAATTCCGGTGAGTTCGCTGACGCGATTAACATGTGGGAAACTCAACGATGGACTCTTGTGCGCCACAGGAAGCAGGTGACCCAGCTTGTTAAGCACCACCGCGCTCAGCAGCATGACAATACCAACCATGAGCATTTTCCGGCGGCCTGCTCTGTCTTCTTTAAGATAGTAAGAAAAATAGAGCAGACCCATCGCCAGCAACGAGCAGAGATCAAAGGCGCGGTTATTGGTGATAGCCACCAGATGCAGGAAATTCTCATTGGTCGCCAGACGGTCATTGAAGAAAAAGAATACTGACTTATCGATGGGTGCCCAGAAACCGTGGTTTACTGGCAGGTAATAAGACAAAAAAAGCGTGATACCCAAGACATTAAGCAGCAGGATCAAAGGAAGATTGCGGCGTAACATAGATATAAAACCCGTATTTGGAATGTATGAATTTTGTTGCCAAATACGGTAAGCCTGCTAACTTAAACGACTCTTCAACAAAACGGATTGTAAGGCATTCCAGTCACAAGTGTCCCTGGATATTAACTCAATTCTGCTGTCTAAAGGCGCTGTGCCAAGCGTTTCGATATGCAAATCATTGCCTTGACGATTAACTCGCAAAGTTCCTTCCTTTATACGTACCACCGCTTTGACTCGATCAACCGGCGCCAGCCTCGCCCAGTCAAGAATTCCCGCCGTGTCGAAGAGAGTCTCAGCATCGAAAATCCATCCACAGCTTGAATATTCTCCCGCCTCATTAAGGGCACGTCGCCAGCGTTGTTGACCTGGCAAACTCAGTGCCGCCAGCCCTTGTTTAGACGCATGGGCGTGATGGTGCTGACCGTCAGGTAAGAGACGTGTATTTCTACGCAGCTCATTGAGCAGATTCGCGCTGATTTGCCCCTGAGATACGCGTTCGACCCGCAAAGCCGAGTCCTGCATGGCTGTCCATTCTGCTAACTTCTGTTGATCATTTTCAGTATACGTTTCGATTTTATTGGCGATAACGATATCCGCCGCTGCTAGCTGATCGCGAAAGTTTTCATTATTGAGCGTTCTTTCATCGCTGAGCAGGCGCGCATCAAGCAGGCAAAGCGTGGCATTCAGCGTCAGCCAGGAGCTGTAAACATCGGAGGTCAGCAGAGACAGGATTTGCTTCGGATGGCCCAGGCCTGTCGGCTCGATTAATAGCCTGTCCGGTTTGGCTTTTTGCAGCAGCATATTTAGGCCAACCTGCATCGGCAATCCGTTAACACAACACATACAGCCGCCGGGGATCTCTTTTAGCACCGCGCCACTGTCAGCCAGCAGTGCGCCATCGATACCGACTTCGCCAAACTCGTTGACCAACACCGCCCATTTTTCATTTTCCGGCTTTTGGGAAAGAAGGTGGCGAATAGTCGTGGTTTTGCCACTGCCGAGAAACCCGGTGATTAGATTGGTTTGCGTCATGTTTTATCCTTGCTCAGCAGAGAATCCCCCGTATCAGGGGTTTACCCTTTGGCTATTTATCATAATATTTGCCATAAGATGCCCCTGCGGAAAGATAAAATCCAGCCCGATGCGGGTTTGATTATCGGGAAAGGGCTTTTCTGGTCATTCGTTATGCTGATACCTATAGTCCTGCGTCAATCCGCCATAACCATAGGCAGTCCCGCGGCAATCGATAATATGCACATTAGAATGTGGATGCAGATTGCCCAATATTTTTGCCAATAACGCATAGGCCTCGTGCTGATATTGAGCCTTTTGAGATAGCGTGGCTGTCTCGTCGGTTATCGTGACTTCGAGTCTGAAAGAGCGGCGGCTCAATGCTTGCAACGATTGTCCATTGATAAACCAAAGTTCGTCAGCAACAAAACGCACAATTGTCATTGTTTGTTCCGGACGTTTGTCCAAAACGCGGCAGGTAAGTTCTGTCAGTGCGAGAGCAAGGCGCTGGGCAAGGGCGTTATCCTGCTGGCCTGAAAGTTGTAGTGTGATCCCCGGCATAATTTTCTCCAATAAATTGAGTGAGGTGAGTGTGGCGAGGGATGAGAATATAAGTTGCTCAGAAAACGGAAAAGCGGGAAGATCAATTATTATCCATCAGTAAAACCGTGGGATAACCATGAGGCCATTTAATCTCGAACACCTGCAATCTTTTATTACCGTGGTGGAAATCGGCACTATTTCGGCTGCTGCTCCACGTCTGAACCTTTCATCTTCTGCAGTGAGCGAGCAACTCAGCAAGCTGGAGGAATTCGCTGGGATCACGCTGCTGTTACGCAGTAAAAAGGGTGTGATACCTACTCCAGCCGGTGAAAGTCTGTTGGTTTTCGCTCGAGAATTGCTGGCGCTGAGTTCTCGAGCATTAGATGAGATGAGAGGGATTTCTTTTTCCGGCGAGCTGCATTTGGCCATTACCGACTACTTTCGGCCTAACGATATTCCCCCGTTGCTAGTGGGATTGCGTGAGCGTTATCCCGATTTACGGCTGCATGTCAGAGTGCAGAAAAGTGTGCAGATTCATACCCAAGATCAGGGAAAACCTTATGATATTGGACTTTCAATGCAGATTTTGAATAAGTCTACTTTGCCAATTGGTACGACAATTTGTCGCGAATCTCTGCATTGGGTTGCCGCCGCAGGTTTTACCTGGGATGAATCACGACCTTTGCCTCTGTTGGCTTTACCGGAGGGATGCGCGTTGCAGAATTTCACCTGCCAATTGCTGGAAGACCATGGCATTGCTTACGTTATTACCCATTCTGCTTCGGGGGTTGCCGGGCTTCAGTCTGCCTTGAGAGCAGGACTGGGGATAGCTTGCCTGAATACGTCCTCTTTACCTGCCGGAGTTAAACCCTGGCACGGAGCTGTTACACTGCCGCCACTTCCCGAGGTGAGTTTTACTTTGATGCCACCGCGCGAGGGTGAAAAAACGCTGATAACCGAGGTCAGGCAAAAACTTTTACAGCACTGGAGGGACAGTCAGCTTGATGATTATCCAGCAAAATTTTTATAATGACCGTAGCTAAATTTGATTTCTTGATTTTTATTATGGACTTGCAGGCGAAAAAAAAGAGCGCCGCAGCGCTCTTCTCAGCATAAGGGAATAAACGCTTATGCACGGCCCATATAGCGATGTTCGGCAATATGGATCTGAATTTTGTCACCGCTGCTCAGATATTCTGGCACCTGAATCACTAAACCAGTGGTCAGAGTAGCGGGTTTGTTACGTGCGCTGGCAGAAGCACCCTTGATACCCGGAGCCGTTTCAACGATTTCCAGCTCAACGGTCTGTGGCATTTCCAACGCTAACAGCTGAGTTTCCAGCAGCAGAACCTGCATTCCCGCTAATCCACCCTCAGGAATAAACAGCAGTTCTTCTTCAATCTGCGATTTATTAAAGGTGTAAGGGGTGTAGTCTTCGTCATCCATAAAGATGTATTCGTCGCCGTCAACGTAAGAGAAATTCACTTTACGGCGGGTCAGGGTCACAGTATCAATGATGTCATCACCCTTAAAACGCTCTTCAACCTTCATGCCGGTACGCACGTCAGAGAAACGCATTTTGTACAGCGTACTTGCGCCACGCGCGCTTGGACTCTGAACATCGATATCTTTAACCAGCAGCAATTTACCGTCGTAATTTACAACGAAGCCGCGTTTAATTTCATTAGCACGTGCCATAAAAATAACCTGTTTGCAAAAAGTTTGGATAATGGGCGACACGTTACTCGCGCGCGTGATTTCAGGCAAGTAGCTAGCATAAAAAGAGTGATGAAATGGCCGTTGTAAGGGGATTTTAGCGATTTATCTGGTGAGATTTGCACCGTGCTGCTATTGTCTGCCGATAATGGGTCTATCGCCCAATCCGCCTGTAAATCGCAGCCCATAGGAGAGCTACCGATGGACTGTCGTACAGACTGCGGCGCCTGCTGTATCGCGCCTTCAATTTCCAGTCCTATTCCCGGAATGCCTCAGGGTAAACCTGCCAATACTCGCTGCGTTCAGCTGGCGGATAACTTTATGTGCAAGATTTTCACTTCACCGCTGCGGCCAAAAGTTTGTGCCAGCTTGCAGGCCAGCCGAGAGATGTGTTTTACCCATCGCGACCAGGCGCTGACTTATCTGATTAAGCTGGAAGCCGATACCGCGCCGTAATATTTCCAGCGCGGTCAGGCCTGAGTTTCGCACCTGTTAAGCTTCTTTAACCCGCCAGATACAGCCTACAGCAATGACTACCATCACCAGCGCCGCATAAAATACCGCGTAATAATTGGCGAACTGCGCCACTATTCCTGCAATCGACCCCGCTAAAATCCAGCCTGCGCGAGTAGAATTGGTAAACAGCGTAGTGGCTGCGCCAGCCTGACCCGGCATCAGATCCTGAAAATACATCATGCCAATTCCCGCTAAAATACCGATAAACAGGGCATTCAGTATCTGGATGGCGATAAGCTCTGTTGTACCGGTGAAAAATAGCAGGCTTGAATAGAAAATCACGCCGCTAATCACCGCAAAACGCATCAATAAACGCTTGCCCAACTGTTTTGCCAGATATCCGGCAATCAGCATGGTTGGGATCTCGAGACAGGCGGCGCTGCCCATCAGCATTCCTGCCAGTTTGGACGGTAAATGCAGCTCTTGCACAACGTACAATGGCATATTAATCAGGTAGATGCTGTTTGCCGCCCACATCAGCGAGCAGGCGATGAACAACATTAACGTGTCGCGGCGATTAGTGCGTGGCGCTTGCAGCGTTGCGCTGCCGGTTAATACTGCCTTGGGCATTGAAGGCAGAAAACCGCGAACCATGAGTCCACACAGTAAGAATGCCACCGCCGCGGCACAGTACATAAAGGTAAAGCCAAAACCTAATGCCAGCGCGAAAGCCAACGGCGGCCCGACTACCCACGCCAACGATACCTGCGCGCGCAAAATCGAGCTGAACATTACAGCCTCGCGGCCGGTTTTATCGGCATGTTCGCGTGCCAGGGCAAACATTTGTGGGTTAGCGGTGGAGCCGAAGCTTGAAAGCAACACGCCGATCAGCAAAAGAATGAAATAGCTTCGGTTAAAGGCAAACAGCACGCATCCCAACGTTCCTAGAAGGCAGCAGGCGAAGATAAGCGTTTTGCGGTCGCCTTTTTTATCGGACCAACTCCCCAAGAACTGGCTGACCAGAATCCCCATAACCGCGCTGCCGGTGAAAAAAAGCCCAACCATAAACGGTGAGACTTTAACCTGGGTAGTTAAAAACAGGCTCAGCGTTGGGGTCTGTAGCGCTCCGGCAATACCGGTTAAAAAAGCAATAATCAGGAACGCGCTCGACGTCATGTCGGGCAGACGCAGGCGTCGCAGCGTGGCGGTAAAAACGGTCATTTTTTAGGTTTACACCT
The DNA here is from genome assembly GCA_963747655.1 of uncultured Gammaproteobacteria bacterium. Classification (GTDB taxonomy): domain Bacteria; phylum Pseudomonadota; class Gammaproteobacteria; order Enterobacterales; family Enterobacteriaceae; genus Rouxiella. Next base: position 74,959 of record CAVVFS010000007.1, read on the forward strand.
GAATCATTGAGTAGGAGAGGAGGAAATTCGCGCGAATAGTACGCCTGTTTTAAATGACAAACACGGGTTTTGATCGTTAATAAAGGGCGAGTTTTTCACTTTTAGCACAAGATGCTAAAAATATGTGTTGGTTAATTTAACATCAGCTGACTTCAGCCTGCTCTGACAAAACTGTCAGCTATGCTTCAGCTTTTTTGGGCTTTACTGAATGACGTAAACCTCAAAAAAGAAAAATGTGCGTAGCTTCATAAAAATGCAACGCCAAAACACGCAATGCTTGCAAATTAAGCGGCACAGAATGAGACTGATTGAAACGTTTCAGCGTTGTTCGATTATTCAATTTAATCCAATAGCGCTCCTTTTTTCTCAGTAAAGCTGAAACGATTCACGTTCAGCAGGAGAGGAGAATTATGTTCGAGTTGTCACAGCAAGACATCCACCTGGGCGCTGCCGCAGGCAATAAGCAGGACGCAATTCGTCAGGTCGCCGCCGCGCTTACCTCGGCGGGTCGTGTGAGCGAAGGTTATGTAGACGGTATGCTGGCTCGCGAGCTGCAAACCTCCACCTATTTGGGTAATGGTATTGCCATCCCGCACGGCACAACCGATACGCGTGACCTGGTGCTGAATACCGGCGTACAGGTTTTCCAGTTTCCGCAGGGAATAGAATGGGGAGAAGGTCAAAAAGCCTTCGTCGTGATCGGCATCGCTGCACGCTCCGATGAACACCTTGCCTTGCTTCGTCAACTTACCCACGTGCTCAGCGATGACAGCGTGGCTGAACAACTCGCTAAAACCGACTCTGCCGAAGAATTGCGCAGCCTGTTGATGGGCGAAAAAACCGCCGCTGAATTCCGTTTCGACACCCAGCTTATCTCTGTGGATGTTGCCGCCGACAACTTAATCACTCTGCAAGCCTTGAACGCCGGGCGTTTACAGCAGATTGGCGCAGTCGATACCACTTTCGTCAGCGACGTTATCAGCAATAAACCGTTGAGTCTCGGTCAGGGTATCTGGCTCAGCGATGCTATAAACGGCAACTTAGGGAGTGCTGCGACCGTGAGTCGCCCAGTGACTGCTTTCGATCACGAAGGTGAAAAAGTCTCACTCTTGGTCACTGTCGCCGTCGCCGATGACAAACCGGTTGAAGTGCTGAGCTATCTTGGCGAATTGCTGAGAGCGGGCAAGGCTGAACGTTTATTGACTGCCGATGCGGTCGGCGTGTTGGCATTATTGACCAGCGAAGTCGAAGAGCAAAAAGAAGTGTTCACTGCAGAATACGTTATTCGTAACGAGCACGGCCTGCATGCTCGTCCAGGCACCGCGCTGGTTAACTGCATTAAAAAATTCAACAGTGAAATTACCGTGACTAACCTGGATGGCAGCGGTAAGCCTGCCAATGGCCGAAGCCTGATGAAAGTCGTGGCACTGGGCGTGAAAAAAGGTCACCACCTGCGCTTCACCGCCAGCGGTGAAGATGCTGAAGTCGCACTGAAATCTATCGGCGATGCCATTGCCGAAGGCTTGGGAGAAGGAGCATGACCCGTCGCGTAGCAACTATTACCTTAAATCCTGCTTATGATTTAGTGGGGTATTGCCCGGAAATCGAACGTGGCGAAGTCAATCTGGTTCAGACCGCGGGTCTGCACGCTGCCGGTAAAGGCATCAACGTTGCCAAGGTTTTGAAAGACCTGGGTATTGATGTAACGGTCGGCGGCTTTTTAGGTAAAGAAAATCAGGATGGTTTTCAACACTTGTTTAGCAGCCTGGGCATCGCCAATCGTTTTCAAGTGGTCGAAGGCCGCACACGCATCAACGTAAAACTGACGGAAAAAGACGGCGAAGTCAGCGATTTCAACTTCTCCGGTTTTGAAGTCACGCCTCAGGATTGGGAACGTTTTGTGACGGATTCCCTGAGCTGGCTGGGGCAATTTGACATGGTAGCGGTGTGTGGCAGCTTGCCAGCAGGCGTTGATCCTCAGGCGTTTACTGACTGGATGTCTCGCCTGCGCAGCCAGTGTCCTTGCATTATTTTCGACAGCAGCCGCGAAGCACTGGTCGCCGGTCTGAAAGCGGCTCCGTGGTTAGTTAAACCAAACCGCCGCGAGCTGGAAATCTGGGCAGGACGTAAATTTAATGATTTAAGCGATGTGGTTGAGGCAGCCCATGCGTTACGCGATCAGGGTATCGCTCACGTCGTGATTTCTCTTGGCGCGGAAGGTGCGCTGTGGGTAAACGCCTCCGGTGCATGGATTGCCAAGCCGCCCGCTTGTGAAGTCGTCAGCACCGTGGGTGCAGGAGATTCGATGGTCGGCGGCCTGATTTACGGTTTGCTGATGCGTGAGTCAAGCGAGCACACGCTGCGCCTGGCCACTGCCGTTGCCGCCCTGGCGGTGAGCCAAAGCAATGTTGGTGTCAAAGATCGCCCACAGTTGGCGGCGATGATGGCACGTGTTGATTTGAAACCTTTTAATTGACAGCAGGAGAGCAAGAATGAAGACGCTGCTGATAGTAGATAAAAAGATTGGACTGGCGAGCGCGCAGATTGCAAGAGACATGCTTGCCGCTGCCGCAGTAAAAGCTGGCCATCAGGTAATTACCGCGGCTGCCGAGGCTGAAATTGTTTTGGCTGTCGGTGATACTGTTCCCGCTGAAGCCGGGCTAAACGGTAAAAATGTCTATTTGGGTTCTCTGGCTGACGCGGTTCGTGCGCCAGACGCCTTTGTACAACAGGCTGCTGCCGAGGCTAAACCTTATCAGTCACCGGCTTCTGCAGCGGTTGCTCCGGCTTCTGCTGCAGCTCCCGCGGCGGCTGGCCCTAAACGCATTGTGGCTGTCACGGCTTGTCCTACCGGCGTTGCGCACACCTTTATGGCTGCGGAAGCGATTGAAACCGAAGCCAAAAAACGCGGCTGGTGGGTGAAAGTTGAAACTCGTGGATCAGTGGGGGCGGGTAACGCCATCACTGCCGAAGAAGTGGCTGCTGCCGATTTAGTTATCGTCGCCGCCGACATTGAAGTGGATCTCGAGAAGTTTGCGGGCAAGCAGATGTATCGCACTTCTACAGGTTTGGCGCTGAAAAAGACTAAGCAAGAGCTGGATAAAGCGCTGACCGAAGCTGAGCTGTTTGAGCCTAAAAAGCAGGGGCAGGGCGCTTCTGGCAAGCAAAAAGATACCGGCACTGGACCTTATCGTCACCTGTTGACTGGCGTGTCTTACATGCTGCCAATGGTGGTTGCGGGCGGTTTGTGTATCGCGCTGTCCTTTATTTTCGGTATCAAGGCTTTTGAAGTCAAAGGCACGCTGGCTGCGGCTTTAATGCAAATCGGTGGGGCTTCGGCGTTCGCGCTGATGGTTCCGGTATTGGCAGGTTATATTGCTTTCTCGATTGCCGACCGCCCAGGTCTGACCCCAGGTCTGATTGGGGGTATGTTGGCCGTGAGCACGGGTGCTGGTTTTATCGGCGGTATCATTGCCGGTTTCCTGGCCGGTTATGTGGCGAAATTTATCAGTAACAAACTGCGCCTGCCGCAAAGTATGGAAGCGCTGAAGCCGATACTGATTATTCCGCTGGTTGCCAGCCTGATCACGGGCTTGATCATGATTTATGTCGTCGGTACGCCGGTCGCTAAAATCATGCTGGGCCTCACCGCCTGGTTGCAGTCTTTAGGAACCGCAAATGCGGTGCTGTTGGGCGCTATCGTCGGTGCAATGATGTGTACCGACATGGGTGGGCCGGTCAACAAGGCGGCATACGCATTTGGCGTCGCGCTGCTGAGTTCCTCCGTGTATGCACCGATGGCAGCGATTATGGCGGCTGGTATGGTTCCTCCGCTGGCAATGGGGCTGGCTACGCTGCTGGCGCGTCACAAGTTTGAACAAGGTGAACGTGAGGGCGGTAAAGCGGCGCTGGTGCTGGGCCTGTGCTTTATCTCAGAAGGCGCAATTCCTTTCGCTGCTCGTGACCCGATGCGCGTTATCCCTTGCTGTATTGCGGGCGGAGCCTTAACCGGCGCGCTTTCCATGGCTTTCGGCGCGAAACTGATGGCACCTCACGGCGGCTTGTTTGTGTTGCTTATTCCAGGCGCAATCACTCCAGTTCTGCTGTATCTGGTGGCTATTCTTGCCGGTACGGTATTAGCAGGTGTGTCTTACGCAATTCTCAAGCGTTCAGACGCTGCATTAGCCGCTAAAGTGGTCGCTAACAGCTAATGACATCAATAAATATTTGATGTTATAGATTGCTAATCAATTGAAAGCGCTGCCAATCGGTGGCGCTTTTTTATTGATTTAAAAAAATTACTGAGCATTGATAACCCCGGTCAATATTTACAATACCTTTAATAAATACGCTAATTGTTACGATTGGCCATATATACTTATTAAACTGTTGTTAAGAGAGGGGCGATCATGTTGAAAATGCTGATAAAAAGAAAGGGCCAACGAACGCACACTGAAGACCGCAACCTCGCTTTAGTGCTGGCTACCACGGCCGGTATTCTGAATGCGATGGCGCTGGGGGCTTTTGGCTTTTTTCCTTCACACATGTCAGGAAATACGTCACGCCTTTCTTCTGAAGTGTCTAATACTGACCTGAGCGACGTTTTATTTTTGTCTTCAATTATTGGCGCATTCGTTATTGGGTCAACCACCTCACGACTGATCGCAATCAGCGGAATTAAAAACAATATACGCACTATTTTTAGCATCATCCTCTTGTTTGAAGGGGTGATGTTAATTCTTACCTCGCTGTTTGAAACATTGTTCTTCTCGATGAAAAACAATAGTGAAATCATTGTATTTTTGAGTTTCCTGATGGGGATACACAATTCCACCTCTACCCAGCTTTCAAATGGTCGAGTGCGATCAACGCATATTACCGGAACGCTGACGGATGCCGGAATATCTTTAGGCTCAGTTATCGCTACCCTGTTGCGACGCGATCCGTCAAAGCAGGTTAAAGCCCAGCGCAGCCAGTTTATTACTCACTCGGTGACGATTATGTCATTCGTGATTGGCGGTATTACTGGCCTGTTGCTGTATAAACAGTTCGGCTTTAATTCAATGACCGCGGTAGGGATTTTTATTGTATTTATTGCTATTAGCTCGATTACCACCACTATCTGGAGAGCTAAAAGAAAGGTGAGAAGAGTGTTTAAACTGGGTTTGTTATGACGCTATTCATGGTTACAGCCTCTAGTTAATAATGGCCAGCGAGTTTAATATTGAGTCGCGAGTTTTAGCTTTTAGGTAATAAAGTTAGCGTTAAGGTAATAAAGTTAGCTTTTAGGTAATTTTTAGCGTTTAGGTAATTTTTAACGTTGAGGTAATAAAGAAAGTTAAGGCCATAGGCTGAGGCTATTTGAAAGTCATCTTGATTCGCATTTTTTGGCCTGTCAGATGAATTTTAGTCGACTAAGTTTACACTTTGTGGCTGAAATTCTCTGGAGGATGGCTATGCTACAGGCCAAAAGAATGGCTCCTGTTGTGGCTCTCGCCGTGTGTACTTTATTAATTCATTGCACTTTAGCAGCGCCGCTAAACATCGCTAAAGCGCAGATCATTAATCACGTCGATAATGTCGAAGACCTGATCCAGGTAAATAAAGACTGGATTATCGGCAGTAGCCTTTCCCTTAATAAGACCCCATCAATGGGGCTTATTCTGTTCAACTCCCATAATGAACACACTGAAAGGGTCAATCTGAACAAAGTCAAGGTTGCGCCAGATACTCAGACATTTCCGCACTGCCCTGGCGCACCTGATTTCAGCAAATTTAACAGTCACGGCCTCGATTATTATCCACAGATAAAAACGCTGTATGTCGTTAATCACGGTGGTCGTGAATCGATTGAGGCTTTTACTGTTGATACTGCAAGCGATGGTAAACCGTCATTGACCTGGAAAGGCTGCGTGCTGGCACCTAAACATGCGTGGTTTGACGCAGTGGCGGGGGTTCAGCAGGGCAATCTGATTATCAGCAGTCTCTGGAACCCCACCGACACTCATCGTGAAGAAAAACTCAATGCAGCAAAACCCGAGGGAGGCCTGTATAGCTGGTCGCCACAGCAGGGTATTAAACTGATGAAAATAAGTGAGCAGATGTCTGGACCCAATGGATTGCTGGCTGCGCGCGATGGTAATACGGTTTGGGTTGCGGTATGGGCAGGTAAATATCTTGCTAAAATCAGTGACCTGAGCAATCACCCGCAAATTAGCAAAAAAGCGGTGAATTATATGCCTGACAATATACGCTGGGCACCAGACGGGGAGCATTTCTTCTCCGGCGGGCAGGCGACGACTTTGACCCGCAGCATGCAATGCATTAACTCATCATCCCTATGCCCTGATATAAAACAACCGCTGAATTTGGTCGATAAAAATACTCTGGCGATCCAGACATTGATCCCTGCTTCGACCTTTAAGGGGATGAGTGCGGGCACCAGCGCTATTGAGGCCGACGGTAAAATATGGATGAGCACATACAGAAATAACCGTATCGCCGTATTACCCGCTAATTAATCACTCTGCCACACAAAACAAAAACGTCTGAGCGGTAGCATCAGACGTTTATTATATCATTGATAGAAACTTGCGTGACGTGAAGTCGGGATATTAAGCCGCGGCTTCGTCCTGATCGGCTTTTTGCTGGGATTTCAGCCAGGCGATCTCGTCGATCCAAATATCTGGATTAGTGGTTTCGAGGATCATCGGAATATTGTCGAAACGTGGGTCGCGCATAATATAGCTGAAAGCCGTTTTGCCAATGTTGCCTTCACCCAGACTATTATGGCGGTCAACACGGCTGTTGAACTCACTTTTCGCATCATTGAGATGCATACCGCGCAAATATTGGAAGCCCACGATGTCGGCAAAGTTTTTAAAGGTGTGTTCACAGGTGGCTTCGGTGCGTAAATCATAACCCGCGGCAAAAGCGTGGCAGGTATCAATGCAGACGCCAACGCGGCTTTTATCTTCTACGCCGTCGATGATTGCGGCCAGATGTTCAAAGCGGAAACCGAGGTTACTCCCCTGACCGGCGGTATTTTCAATTACAGCGGTCACACTCTGAGTTTTATCCAGCGCGATATTGATCGATTCTGCAATCTTCGCCAGACATTTGTCTTCGTCAATTTGCATCAGGTGGCTACCCGGGTGGAAATTCAGCAGGCTGAGGCCAAGCTGCTCGCAGCGTTGAAGCTCATCGATAAACGCCTCACGAGATTTCTCCAGAGCCTCTTCAACCGGATGACCGAGGTTAATAAGATAGCTGTCGTGGGGCAGGATTTGATTACTGCTATACCCGTATTGCTCGCAGGCCGCCTTAAAGCGTTCAATAACATCACCTGCAAGGGGAGCTGCGCGCCACTGCCGTTGGTTCTTGGTGAATAGCGCAAATGCAGTCGCCTCCAGTTCATATGCTCGCAAGACTGCCTGATCAACTCCGCCTGCTGCGCTGACATGTGCCCCGACAAATTTCATATTACCCCCTGTGATTAATTCTATTTTTCCGAATAATAGCTGCTTTAGTCGCAGGTGGGCAGGCAATAAATGTCAAAAATTCACGTAAACTTTGCGCACATTGTGACTCAGAGCAAATGCTGTACCGCCTGGTTAATGACTGCACCGCCAACAATCAACCAGAGAAACAGGATTGCCGCCAACAACAGCGGCTTTACTCCTGCCTGACGCAAGGCGCTGAAATGAGTGGTTAATCCCAACGCGGCCATCGCCATTGCCAACAAAACAGTGTCCAGATTGAGCAGAGAATGTACCCATGCCGCAGGCAGTAAATCGAAACTATTAAAGGCCGCTACGGCGATAAACCCTAAAGCGAACCAGGGAATAGTGATATTCGACCACAGGCTTTTGCCGTGGATGCTGGTTACAGTCTGCAACTGATTGCGGCTTTTCCAGAAACTTAGTAACAACAGAAACGGGGCCAGCAACATTACGCGGATCATCTTGGCAATCACCGCCGCGTTTTCAGCATCGGGTGAAACGCCATGTCCGGCGGCAACCACTTGCGCGACTTCATGCACCGTTGAGCCGGTATAAATGCCAAAGCGCGTCGCGGTTATCTCCAACAGGTGGTAATGCTGATTTAATTGCCACAGCCATGGATAAAGGAAGATTGCGGTGGTGCCGAAAATCACCACGGTTGCGACCGCCACGGTGACTTTCTGGGCGTCAGCCTTTAATACCGGCTCGGTCGCCATGACCGCCGCGGCGCCACAAATGCTGCTTCCCGCACCAATCAGCATGGTGGTTTCGCTATCCAGCCTAAACACGCGTTTTCCCAACCAGCAGGCCAGTAAAAAGGTGCTGCTGAGGGTCAGGAAATCGATCACTATTCCAGACGCGCCGACATCGGTTATCTGCGTAAAGGTCAGCTTGAATCCATAGAGAATAATGCCTAAACGCAGCAGCGTTTTTTTCGCCAGATTCACTCCTTCGGCACATTTCGGGCGGACCAGAGGATAAATCGTATTGCCAACCATCATGCCGACAATAATCGCCAGTGTTAGGGCGCTCAGGCCCAGCGAGGCAAGTAATTCAAATTTGCTTAACCACAAAACCAGGGTTGTTATCATCCCGATGAGAACTAAACCCGGTAAAACGCGTCCAAAGAAATAGGTTGCCTTACTTTTGCGACGATTTTTTGCTGTCCGATTTGCTGTAAGGGTTGCTGTAATAGTTGCCCGATGCTGGTCTGGTAGGACGTGGCTCATAATGTTATCCCGCGTGGATTGCCTGGAAAGAAGCATATCCAGCGTGAATATAAATGTGAAATTGATTGTAATCCTATAACCAATCGAAAAAAGTGGTATAGAATAAGCCTGGCCTGACGCCTGTGGCGAGTGCGGATGGAGCTATACTTAAAGAGTGAAATCAATAGCGGGAGGAGCGGATTCGGCCAAGGGGCGCAGATGAGACGCTGAGCACTTTTTTTAATGAATCAATCACGTTATCTGAGCGCAGTCGGCCCGGATAACAGATATCGAGACTCTATGCATATTACATTGCGTCAACTGGAAGTTTTCTCCGAGGTGCTGAAAAGTGGGTCAACGACTCAGGCCTCGATTGTCCTGTCTTTGTCACAATCGGCAGTCAGTGCCGCCCTTGCTGATATAGAAGGGCAGCTGGGTGTGAAACTGTTTGACCGCGTGGGTAAACGCCTGGTGATTAACGAGCACGGGCGTTTGTTGTATCCCAAAGCGCTGGCTTTGCTTGAACAGGCCAGTGAAATCGAACGGTTGTTCAGCCACGACAGCGGATCGCTAAAAATTGGTGCCAGCAGCACCATTGGTAATTACATGTTGCCCGCGATGATAGCCGGCTATCGACTCGATTTCCCTGACACGCCGCTGGAACTTAACGTCGGCAATACCGACGATGTTATCAATGCCGTAGCCGACTTTCGGGTTGACCTGGGGCTGATAGAAGGCCCGTGCCGCATGCCGGAACTTATCACGCAGGCCTGGCTCGACGATGAGCTGGTCGTCTTTGCCGCTCCAGATAATCCTCTGGTGGGCAAACAGGTTACGCTGGCAATGTTAACGGAAGCGCCGTGGATCCTGCGTGAGCGCGGGTCGGGCACGCGTGAAGTGTTGGACCATCAACTGTTGTCGCAGCTTGGTGATTTCAATCTGGTGATGGAACTGGGTAACTCCGAGGCGATAAAACACGCGGTCCGCCACGGTATCGGTATTAGCTGTCTTTCACGACGGGTGATTGCAGAGCAACTGCTCAGCGGCTCGCTGGTGGAAATCAAGCTGCCACTGCCGCCGCTGGTGCGTAAACTTTATCTTATCCATCATCGACAAAAACATATCTCTAACGCGCTCTCGCGTTTCCTGACTTACTGCAAAGAACTTTCCTGAGACAATAACCCTTGCATATTATGATGCAGGGGCGATTTGCCACGCTGTGGTATTGGCGATGGTATTGGGTCTTCTAATAATCCCCGTCCGATCATGAAGCATTCTTATGTCCTCTCGTTCGTGCTACTCAGCTCGGCGGTTTTTGTTACAATCCGCGGCTTAAATTCCTCACGACGAGCAGATATAGGGCAAAAATGGCTCAAAAGCATACAAAAAATCAGCAGGTGGGTGCGACACCTACACTGCGCCGAGAGCTAAAAGCGCGTCACTTAACCATGATTGCCATTGGTGGCTCCATCGGAACCGGCTTATTTGTCGCTTCTGGTGCAACCGTTTCTCAGGCAGGCCCGGGTGGGGCACTGCTTTCCTATGCCGTAATTGGTTTGATGGTTTACTTCCTGATGACCAGCTTGGGTGAACTGGCTGCTTATATGCCAGTCGCCGGCTCTTTCTCGACTTACGGTGCAAAATATGTAGAAGAAGGTTTCGGCTTCGCGCTGGGCTGGAACTATTGGTATAACTGGGCGGTGACCATCGCCGTCGAGCTGGTGGCATCACAACTGGTGATGAATTACTGGTTCCCGCATACGCCTGGCTGGATCTGGAGCGCGCTGTTCCTTGGCGTTATCTTCCTCCTGAACTACATTTCTGTGCGCGGTTTTGGTGAAGCGGAATACTGGTTCTCGCTGATTAAAGTGTTGACCGTAATAGTCTTTATCGCCGTTGGCGTGATGATGATTTTCGGCATCATGAAAGGCGGTGAACACGCAGGCTGGCAAAACTGGACGATTGGCGATGCGCCGTTTGCAGGAGGATTCTCCTCAATGATAGGCGTGGCGATGATAGCCGGTTTCTCATTCCAGGGAACCGAACTAATCGGCGTGGCGGCAGGCGAGTCAGAAGATCCGGGCAAGAATATCCCACGCGCCGTGCGTCAGGTATTTTGGCGTATTCTGCTGTTCTACGTGCTGGCGATTCTGGTTATCAGCCTGATCATTCCTTACACCGATCCAAGCCTGCTGCGTAACGATGTCAAAGATATCGGCGTCAGTCCGTTTACGCTTGTGTTCCGCAATGCCGGTCTGCTGTCGGCGGCGGCGGTGATGAATGCAGTTATCCTGACCGCGGTTTTATCTGCCGGTAACTCAGGAATGTACGCCTCGACTCGCATGCTGTACAACCTGGCAAGCGAAGGCAAAGCGCCGCGCATGTTTGCAAAATTGTCGAAAGGCGGCGTGCCGCGTAATGCGCTTTATGCAACGACGGTCATTGCTGCGCTGTGCTTCCTCAGCTCGATGTATGGTAATCAGTCTGTTTATATGTGGCTGCTGAACACCTCGGGAATGACGGGCTTTATCGCCTGGCTGGGTATTGCTATCAGCCATTATCGTTTCCGTCGCGGCTACGTTGCGCAGGGGCGTGACCTCAACGTGCTGCCTTATAAATCCAGCCTGTTCCCGCTGGGGCCGATTTTTGCCTTCGTGTTATGCATGATAATCACCTTGGGTCAGAACTATCAGGCATTCCTGGCGGCTAAAATTGACTGGACTGGCGTGGCGGCGACTTATATTGGTATCCCGCTGTTCCTGGTTATCTGGTTCGGCTATAAGCTGACCAAAGGCACGAAGTTCGTTAAACTTCAGGATATGGAATTCCCTGAAATCGAGAGTAAGTGACTTAAAATTTGAGTCAATAATCAGCAATTTACTCTCGCATCACTTCTGCTGACTTTCCCCGCCTCTGAGCGGGGAAAGTATCCCTTTCTGCACACGCTTTGTTACCCCTTAATCGCCACATTTACCTTTTTTGGTTAATCCACAAGGGCCAAGACAGGGTATGCTGGATTGATAATACTTATCGTTTATATTACTGTTACAGAACTTACTTAGGCGTTTTTAGTCACGCCATGCCAAGCGAGAAATAAGTGTAATCATGAGTGCTACAACCGATCCCCTTTTAAATTCAGCGAGTCAGCGTAGTGAAGCCGTTGCTGATGGCAGTGTGATGGGCCGTTATAACTCCATTTTGCGTCGCCGTCTTTCACTGATGCTGGTGCTGATTATCGCGATTTTTGCCTCTTTGGTACTTGATTTCATGATGGGTCCGGCCGGTTTATCGCTGGATACGCTATGGCAAACTATTTTTCACGCTCAAGCCGCAGACCCCGGAACACGGGTTATCGTCTGGGATATCCGCATGCCTTACGCGCTGATGGCGGTGGTCGTCGGAATGTCTTTAGGTCTGGCGGGCGCCGAGATGCAAACCATCTTGAATAACCCGCTGGCAAGCCCGTTCACCCTCGGCGTGTCTTCTGCCGCTGCGTTTGGCGCTGCACTTGCGATTGTGCTGAATATCGGAATTCCCGGCATTCCTGACCAATGGTTTATCTCGGCCAACGCCTTTATTTTTGCCTTGCTCGCAGCCCTGATGCTGGACGGCGTAACTCGCTGGACTCAGGTCGCAAGCTCTGGTGTGGTGCTGTTTGGTATCGCACTGGTATTTACCTTTAATGCGCTGGTTTCGTTGATGCAGTTTATTGCCTCCGAAGACACCTTACAGGGTCTGGTTTTCTGGACTATGGGCAGTCTGGCGCGCGCGACCTGGATTAAACTCGCGGTGATGGCGGCGGCCTTTATTATTCTGTTGCCGATGTCGATGAAAAGCTCCTGGAAACTCACTGCACTGCGCCTTGGCGAAGACCGCGCGGTCAGCTTTGGCATTGACGTGCGTCGCCTGCGTCTTGGCACGCTGCTGCGCATTAGTATCCTGTCTGCACTGGCGGTGGCGTTTGTTGGACCAATCGGTTTTATCGGGCTGGTTGCACCACATATTTCGCGCATGCTGTTTGGTGAAGATCACCGTTTCTATCTGCCGGCCAGCGCGTTGATTGGTGCATTGGTATTGTCACTGGCTTCTGTTGCCTCTAAAAATCTGGTGCCGGGCGTGATTATTCCCGTGGGCATCGTGACGTCTCTGGTTGGCGTACCCTTCTTCCTGAGCATTATTCTGCGCCACAGGGGGACAGTATGAGTTTAACATTGGCAAAACAGGCGGTTAACGTGCTGAGTGGTACCCAGGGTTTGCAGATTCGCGACTTTACCGCAGGCTATCCCAAGCGAGCGGTTATCCGTGATTTGCAGGTTCCAAAACTGCCACGTGGTGAAATTACCGTATTACTTGGCCCGAACGGTAGCGGTAAATCAACTTTACTGCGCGCACTGGCCGGGCTGAATAAAGCTCAGGGCGAGATGATCCTCGATGGTCACGACCTGATGAAAATGCCTTTCGCCAAGCGTGCCGAGCAGGTAGTTTATCTGCCGCAGTCACTGCCTGCTGGCGTGCATTTACACGTTCTGGAGTCGATTATTGTCGCTCAGCGCGCCTCTGGCGGCCGTGTTCATCAGACCCATAATTCGTCACAGGCGATGACTGCGCAGGTGATGGATCTGCTAAAACTGCTGGGGATTGAGCATCTTGCGTTGAGCTATCTTGATCAACTTTCCGGTGGTCAGAAGCAACTGGTGGGGCTGGCACAGTCGCTTATTCGCCAACCTTCGCTGTTGTTACTCGATGAACCGCTGAGCGCGTTGGACCTTAACTATCAGTTCCACGTGATGGATCTGGTACGCCGTGAAACGCGTAAACGCAATATTATTACCGTGGTGGTGGTGCACGATATCAATATCGCGCTGCGTCACGGTGATAACGTGCTGATGCTAAAAGATGGCAAGCTGATTGCCGACGGCAAGCCTGAAGAGGTGATAACGGCCGACAGTCTGGCGAAGGTTTACGGCGTTAAAGGGCGTATCGAACGCTGTTCTCAAGGTACGCCGCAGATCCTGATCGACGGTTTAGTGAACACGCCGACTATCTAACGAATTGGCTAACTCAAACTCTCAAATTCTTAAACTCTCAAACTCTCAAACTCTCAAATTCTCAAACTTAAAGCAGTTGCTCCATAGGATTAATGGAACAGCTGCTTTTGACTTATCTCTTCTGGCTCATTTCTTCTGACTTATCTTTTTTGTCTTATCTCTTCTGAATATAGGTCAGCGCCAGCGCCACGGCCAATACCAATCCCTTGATAATATCCATCGAATAATAAGGCACTGAGAGCATCACTAAACCGTTTTGCAATACGCCGAGGATAACCGCGCCGAGCAGAGTTCCCAATGCATTGGGCTTGCCCGAACCAGCCAGTGAGAAACCAATATACGCGGCCGCAACCGCGTCCATAAGATAACCGCTTCCGGCATTAACCTGAGAAGAACCGATGCGCGAGGCCAGCAGAATACCGCCTGCACCCGCCAATACTGAAGACATCAGATAGGCAAGCACCCGATAACGCGAGGTGCGGATCCCGGCTAATCGCGCCGCCAGCGGATTGCCGCCAATCGCATACATACGTCGTCCGTGCTTGGTCAATGACATAAACAGTTGCACAACAATGGTTACCACCACCATGATGATGACAATCACCGGCACCTGACCCAGCAGGTTAAACACTGGCGGCACAGTGCCTTCGGCCATATCACCGCTTGGCATCAGCATATTTTCGGTAATCGATCCGCCGAAGCTGTAGGTCATTGCCGCGCCCTGAATAACAAACAGGCTGGCAAGGGTGGCGAGCATGTCGGGAATTTTCAAAACCACAATCAAAAAGGCATTAAACAGCCCGACCAGCAGGCATAGCGCCAGAGTAATCGCGATAGCCTCGAACGTATTAAAGCCGTGCCAGACAAACATCGAAATCACCAGCGCATTCGCCAGTGACGCCGTTGACCCCACCGACAGGTCGAAGCCACCGACCGACAGCGACAGCGAAACGCCGATAGCAATCACCGTAACAATCGCAATCGATCGCAGAATGTTGATGATATTCGACATCTCAAGGAAGTTATTAGACGCGATGCCAAATAGCGCAATCAGCGCCACCACGGTGAGCAACATCCCCCATTTATAGAGAAATTCAAAAATATGATGACGCCACGGTTGTGGGGCGTTCAGGGGTAATTCTTTGCTCACGCGGGGGATCCTCCGGTTGAATAATCTAAAAGGGTCTGCTCATCAATGTTGGCGGCATCAAGCTCGGCAACAATGCGGCCATCCCAAAGTACTAACACTCGGTCACACAGGCCGACTAATTCGGCAAACTCGCCGGAGGCATAAATGATGCCTTTTCCCTGCTGTGCCAGGCCATCGATTAGCCGGAATACGTCCTGTTTGGCGCGGATATCGACGCCTTTGGTGGGTTCGTCAAAAATCAGAATTTGACTCTCGCTACGCAGCCATTTGCCGATAGCCACCTTCTGCTGGTTGCCGCCGGACAAGCGAATCAGCTTCTGCAACGGGCCGGAGGCGCGAATGCCCAGACGATTTATGATTTCTTTCGCCCAGTCGAAGGCCGTTTTGCGATTAAAAATGCCCAGCGTTGAGAAACTGTTGTCGGCAACCACGCTCAGGTTCATAGGAATATCTTCATCAATAAATATTCCCTCTTTGCGTCGTTCTTCTGGCACTAGCGCCAGCCCTTGCTCGACCGAAAGATAAGGTTCACGCGGTTTCCACGGCTTGCCGTTTAGCTCGCCGTATTCAACCTGGCTGGGCGAAGCACCAAACAGCGCCTTGCACAGCTCGGTTTTGCCTGCACCCGCCAGACCGGCAATACCCAGGATCTCGCCGCGATGCAATGTCAGGCTGATATCACGCAGCTTGTCTTTATCATGCATTCCGGTGATTTTTAGCAGCGTTTCACCCCTTTTCGAGGGGCGGCGAGGCGGATAAATATCATTAATCTGGTGACCAATCATCTTTTCTATGATGTGTTCGTTGGTCAGCCCCTGCATGCTGTCATCGCTAACCAGACGGCCATCGCGCAGCACCGTCATACGGTCACAGATATCGCGCAGCTCATTAATTCGGTGTGAGATAAACACAATCGCCATCCCGTCATCGCGCAATTGGCGAACCAATGTAAACAGACGTTCGCTCTCGGCGTGATCCAGAGGTGCGGTCGGTTCGTCGAGGATCAGGAAACGGCACTGATGTGAAAGCGCTCGCGCCAGTAAAATCAGCTGCTTTTCTGCCAGCGTACAGTTTTCGATACGCTGACGCAGGTTGATATTCAGACCCAATTTCTCGGTCAGAGCCTGTGCTCGCTGATAAAGCTGCGGCCAATTCAGCAGATGCCCCGGCTGCGAGAGGCTATCAAGCATGATATTTTCTGCCACGTTTAAGGTCGGGATTAGCGCGACGTCAACCTCTTGCTGAACCAGATGAATTCCCTGCTCGCGGGCGTGATGTGGCTGAGAAATCGCTACGGATTTTCCATCAATGGTTATCTGGCCGCTGTAATGAGAGTAGGCACCGGAAAGCACAGCCATCAGCGTAGACTTGCCCGCGCCATTAGCGCCAACCAGCGCATGAACCGTGCCACCTTGCACAGTTAAATCAACCTGATGCAGAGCTGAGAAGCCACCAAAGGAGATGGAGATATTACGCATCTCTAAGCACGAGGTTTGTGGTAAAGAACTCACGATGCGTGCAGCCTTCTGGTCATCAATAGGGGATAAAAAAAATAGTTTAGGCACGAAACCATGACTGCGAAAATTAAGCAGAAATTTGTATCACAGGCAGGAATTTTCGCAACAAACGTAATGATATAAGCTGGAATGAAAAGGAATGACGGCGAGAGAGGTTTGAAGTGATGAACAGTCGTATAGATGACAAACTTGCAGTAAAAAGAGCGCCCGAAAATATCATCGACCGCCCTTTTACTGATCGCTATTTGTCGTTCTGCATAAAGTCGTGTCTGGTTCGGCAGGCGCTAATAAATGCATCAAAAAGCTGTTTCGACACCGGGTCAGTCAGGCTATGCCATTCCGGATGCCACTGTACGCCGAGCGCGAATGGGTGATGACGCACGCTGACGGCCTCAACCAGATTATCCGGCGCAATGGCTTCGACGGTAAGCAAGTCGCTTAGCTTTTTTGCGCCCTGACCGTGCAAAGAGTTAACCTCAAAGCGTTGATAACCTGGCAATAGTTCGGCCAACAGACCTCCCGGTTGAATCTCGACCGGATGCACCAGATCATACTGATTGTCATGGGGCAGCGCGGTGTCTTCCCTGTGGTCCATAAAACCTGCCTGCTCGTGAACCTTGCGGTATAGCGATCCTCCCGTAGCGACGACTAATTCTTGCATGCCTCGACAGGCGGCAAACAGCGGAATTCCTCTCTCTAGAGTTGCCTTGATGAGCGCAATGCTGAGCTTGTCGCGACCCGGATCGGCCAGCTCCTCAATGCCTTCTTCACCGTATAAATGTGGCTCGACATTGCTCGGGCTGCCAGTGAGAAAAATGCCATCAAGGTGAGCGAGAATACTGTCAATGGCGCCTTCGCGGGAGGCTAATTCGTGGGGCAGGGCGAGAGGTAATCCGCTGGCGTTAAAGATGGCATCGAGATATTTCTCATGTACCGTCAGCGCGGGATTCTCGTCAATAATGTTTTCGCACATCACCACGCCGATAATCGGTCGATAATCTGACGGGACGTGATCCTGGGATTGAAGGAAATCTGAATTGGAAGATTTATTGTCCATTTTACCGCCTCGTTGAGTTGATTAAAATGATGACAGCCCTCCCATTGTTCTGCGTTCGTTCAATAAAAGTGACTTCAAGTGCTTGTCGCAACAGCAACCTTCTAAATAAAGCTAAGTTAACAGTTTACCCGATTTAACGATTTACTCGATTTAACCCTTTATTCGATTTAACAATCTACCAGCCTGTTGCTGCTTTTTCAAACGGCTGACCTCTGGTGCAGGCGGTTGCAAGAGTTAAGTGTAGGAGTCAGGGTTTTTCATAATCAACGTTTCAGAAATTTCCTGATAGTCTATATTTATAGTGTATTTATACTTATATCAGTCCTTTTAACCTCATTTTTAGCTGCTTACAGGCATTGTAACTACGGGAATAACGCAATTGATTAGAGCAACATAATGTTGGCGCGCCTTACCATGAGGGTAATGCGGTAGACGCCAGCCAAAGGATAACGGCGGAAATTTATGCAAGCAATTGATCTGATAACCAGCAACATCGAAGTTGACAGCTTCGCTATCCCCGGCGAAGAAGAGCGAAGTAGCGCGTTCCAGGATGAAGTCACGAATTACCTGGAACGTCACCCATTAACGCAGCATATTGATGTCCTCCTTACAGATTTAAACGGCAGTTTTCGCGGTAAACGCATCCCTCTCTCAGCCCTGCGCAAAATCGAAAAAGGTTGCTACTTTCCTGCTTCCGTTTTCGCCATGGATATTTTAGGTAACGTGGTTGAAGAAGCCGGGCTTGGGCAAGAGTTGGGCGAACCCGACAGAACCTGTATTCCCGTTCCCGGCACATTAACCCCTTCCGCAGCTGACCCTGAAAATATCGGCCAACTGTTGCTCACCATGCTTGACGAAGATGGCACTCCCTTTGACGTTGAACCTCGCAATGTGCTGAACCATATCTGGCAGACATTGCGTCAGCGGGGCCTTTTCCCGGTGATAGCGGTAGAGTTGGAGTTTTATTTACTCGACAGGCAACGTGATGCCGATGGCGCACTACAGCCTCCGTGCACGCCAGGGACGCAGGAGCGAAATATCCAGAATCAGGTTTATTCTCTCGATAATCTCGACCATTTTGCCGACGTTCTCAGCGATATTGACCGACTGGCGCATCTTCAGGGATTACCGGCTGATGGCGCGGTGGCGGAATCGTCCCCCGGTCAGTTTGAAGTTAATTTACATCACACAGAAAATATTCTTAGCGCCTGTGATAGCGCATTGGCGCTGAAAAGGCTGGTTCGTTTAGTTGCTGAAAATCATCAGATGGACGCGACTTTTATGGCCAAACCTTACGAAGATTATGCAGGCAGCGGGATGCATATTCATGTCAGCATGCTCGACGACAATGGCAAAAACCTGTTTGCCAACGAGCAGGGAGAAGACTCCGCGTTGATGAAAAGGGCGCTGGCGGGAATGATTGCCATGATGCCGGCGTCGATGGCGATACTCGCGCCTAATATTAATGCTTACCGCCGTTTCCAGCCGGGAATGTATGTCCCGACTCAGGCGTCATGGGGCCATAATAATCGCACCGTCGCACTTCGCGTACCGTGCAGCGATGCTAAAAATCATCGTGTGGAATATCGCGTGGCGGGTGCCGATGCCAATCCTTATCTGGTGGTAGCGACCGTGTTGGCGGGCGTACTGTTTGGTCTGGACAACATTTTGCCGTTGCCAGAACCGGTTACAGGTAACGGGCTGGAGCAGGAAGGCATTCCATTCCCAATCCGTCAGAGTGACGCGCTGTATGAATTTTTTCAGAAAACCGAGTTAAAAAAATACCTCGGCGAACGCTTTAGTCACGTTTATCACAGCTGTAAATCAGACGAATTATTGCAGTTTGAACGGCGAGTGACAGAAACCGAGATTGACTGGATGTTGAGAAACGCTTGAATAAGGGACATAAATTGCCCAAGAAACGGCATCAAGCGAATCGCGCGCCGTGTTTCATGCCGGGTCTAATAAATAAATTTGCGACTTTAGTTCGCAAAATATTGTCATCACGCGTCAAATTAGTGCAAAATAATGACCATGCAAAATAACCGACGCCTAAACGCGCCGGTTATTTTTTTTGCATGTGTTTTTAAACTAATTCAACAGAGGCCGGACCCAGATCCGGATAGATAACCAGATTTCGTGTGCGATCCCCAATAAATAACGGTCGCCACTATGAGGAATAGTAAGATGGGGCAATTTTTCAAACCTGTACCAATACCTTCCGGTGTTGCTTCCTGCTGCGTGCCACAAGCGGCCGCCTTTGCGTCAGTCACCTGCGACGTGAAGCTTAATCCCCCATTTTACTCATCGAGTCTTCTCGAACGAAGTTTTCCCAGTACCTTGCTGAATCAGGCCGTAGCACGCCAGAAATTTGCAGGTCAGGGGAGGCTCGCCCATGTCGCTTAATAATACCGCTACTTTAGCTGCTGCACCTCGTGTAAAGCTTCGCCGCACCCTGACTTTGGTTCAGGTGGTGATGATGGGTCTTGCCTATCTACAGCCTATGACTATTTTTGATACCTTCGGCATTGTGACCAATATGACAGATGGTCATGTGGCGACGGCGTATCTGTTTGCTCTGGTTGCCGTGCTGTTTACCGCCGTAAGCTACGGAAAACTGGTTAAGCGTTTCCCGTCTGCTGGCTCGGCTTATACCTATGCACAGAAGGCCATTAGCCCGCACATTGGCTTTATGGTGGGCTGGTCATCCCTGCTCGATTATCTGTTTATGCCGATGATCAACATTCTGCTGGCTAAAATTTACCTTGAAGCTATTTTCCCCGGTTTCCCTTCGTGGATTTGGGTCGTGGCTCTGGTGGGTCTGATGACCGCATTCAACCTGCGCGGCATCAAGTCAGTTGCCAACGTTAACAGCATCGTGGTGGTGGTTCAGGTTGCTATCATGGGGTTGATTGTTGCGCTGCTGATTTACGGCGTCTATCAGGGTCATGGCGCAACTGCGCTGGTGAGCGCTAAACCTTTCTGGTCTGAAAACGCGCATACCGTGCCGATGATTACAGGTGCGACAATACTCTGCTTCTCATTCCTGGGCTTCGATGGCATTAGCTCAATGTCTGAAGAAACGCCGAATGCGGATAAAGTCATTCCAAAGGCCATCTTCCTGACTGCGCTGATTGGTGGCATTATCTTCGTTGTGGTGTCGTATTTCTTGCAGCTGTATTTCCCAGACGCGTCACGCTTTCATGACCCAGACGCGACTCAGCCGGAAATCATGCTGTTTTTGGGCGGCAAAGTATTCCAGTTTGTTATCCTCTGCTTCTCTTGTGTGACCGTTTTGGCTTCAGGAATGGCTGCGCACGCGGGCGTTTCACGTCTGTTGTACGTGATGGGACGCGATGGCGTATTCCCGGAGAAACTCTTTGGTTTCGTGCATCCAAAATGGCGTACTCCAGCGTTTAACGTGATTCTGGTTGGCGTCGTTGCACTGTCTGCAATCAGCTTCGACCTGGTTACCGCAACTGCGCTGATTAACTTTGGTGCGCTGGTAGCGTTCACCTTTGTGAACCTGTCGGTGATTTCACAGTTCTATATTCGTGAAAAACGTAACCGCACGCTGAGCGATCATATCCATTATCTGGTTCTGCCAGTGATTGGCGCGTTGACCGTGGGTGCGCTTTGGATGAATCTGGAAACCAGCTCGATGACGCTGGGTCTGGTGTGGGCGGCTATTGGCCTGTCTTACCTGACCTTTATTACTCGTCGTTTCCGCCAGCCACCGCCGCAGATGAGCGAAGATATTATTTAATCCGCAGCGTGTTGAATACGAATGCTAAAAAGGACCCGAAAGGGTCCTTTTTTATGCATTTAACAGAAGGCAGAGCGAATAATTTTATCCGACCAGTTTCTTACCGTAGTCGAACAACGCTTTCAGCAGCGCAGTTTTTTCCGCATCTTCTTCATATAAATTATAAAGCGCTTCAAGCTGCAACACGTAATCCTGAACCTTTTCTGTACTTAGCGATTCCTGACGATGAGTCATCCAGCGGCGCTGCTCGGCATCGGTTAGCGTGAGCGGATAATTGCGCGCACGGAAGCGGAATAACAGTTCCTCGAGGCGAGCATCCTGGAATTTCAAATCCAGGGCGGGCAGATTTTCGGGAGCGGTTTGCTGGATAATGCACATAGTGGCTCTGTCCGCATCGCCAAAGAAACCGTTATAAAGCTGCGCATCAACATCATCCGAAGGAGTGAAAGGCTCCGCTTCGGCAAACAGCGCCACGACTTTTTCCCGTATCTGCGTGTTTTGGCGCAACAGCTGAAGATTTTGCAAACAGCGTTCACGGTCAATATCGAGTCGCAAAGCATTTTCAGGCAGCAGCGTTTTTGCCGGCGCAAGAACCGGACACTTATTGATATGCAACAGTTTAATCGGCAGCGGAGACTGGCCGGGCTGCAAATCATCGCGGCGGCTATAGAGGCGCTCGCGCATCTGGTCAGAGTCCAGCTCCAGCAGCGGAGCCATATCACCGGCTAAATCACAGACGATGACCGCATTCTTGTTTTCCGGATGCCACGCTATCGGCGAAACCCAGCTGGTATTTCCGCGCGCTGCACCAAACATACCAGAAACGTGTACCAGCGGTGTCATGGCAGGAATATCAATCAACGCATTGATTTTATGCTTATTACGGTGTTCGAGCAGATAATCAAACAGACGCGGCTGAGCCTGTTTCACTAATTTTGCCATTGCGATAGTGGCGTAAACATCCGACATCGCGTCGTGAGCGTTTTCATGCTCCACGCCGTTAGCCTTGGTTAAATGCTCGAGACGGAAGCTGGGGAATCCTTCATCATTTTCAGGCCAGTTGATGCCGTCTGGGCGCAGGGCATAACAGGCACGCATGACATCGAGCAAGTCCCAGCGCGAGTTGCCGTTCTGCCAGCTGTAGGCATAAGGATCGTAGAAGTTGCGATAGAAAATATTGCGACTGACTTCATCATCGAAACGAATGTTGTTATAGCCAACGATACAGGTACCCGGCACGCTAAACGCTGCATGAATCTGCGCCGCAAAATCAGCCTCGCTCAATCCTCTCGACAGCGCCAGTTGCGGAGTAATACCGGTGATCATCACGGCTTCCGGCTGAGGCAAATAGTCGTCCGAGGGGCGGCAATAGATTACCAGCGGCTCTTCAATAATGTTGAAATCAGCATCAGTACGCACGCCGGCAAACTGCGCAGGGCGATCCAGCGCCGGATTTGTACCGAATGTCTCATAGTCATGGAAGTAAAATGTTGGCTGAACGCTTTTGTCTCGCATCGCGGGTTAAGGCCTTAATCTGGATTTAATTGTCTTGTAAAACGGTAACGACTTGGGCGTAAGGATATCACCTCTGGGCAAGATGGCCTTCCAATTTCGTTTTCGCTGGGATGCTGGCTCTCAGAATTAAGGCTATGACCCGGCCTAATCTACTTATTGAAGATTCACTGTCATTTATGGCGTCATTGTCGCAGATCCTGGCGGCTGCCAGCCTCCTCCTAGCGCACTGAACGTGGCGACGGCGGCGCGTGCAGATTCTGCCTGTGCCTGCGCTCTGGCATCAGAAACTTGCAACAGGGTTTCATCGTTATGCAGGACATCAATCAGGCTGGCGGTTCCTTTCTGGTAGGCGATAAAAGTGGATTGGCGAGCGCTAGCCAGCGCGGTTTCACCTTCGGTAAGCGTTGCTGTCTGAATTTCGCTATTGAACAGGGCAGAAAACGCATTTTCAACGTCTTCAGTGGCTTGTAATACTGACAGACGATAAGTGGCGAGAGCCTCAGCTTCCTGACCTTTCGCCTGAGCGATTTCGGCGTTGATACGACCAAAATCGAACAGCCGCCAGCGCAGTCCCAGCACGCCTGCCGACTGGTTAGCACCGCTGGAAAATAGATTGCCGCTCGAAACAGCCGTGGCACTGCCGAGCAATGCACTGAGTGAAAACTTCGGATAATACTCACTCACGGCCACCCCGATGCGTGCATTCGAGGCAGCCAGGTGGCGTTCTGCCACAATAATATCGGGCCTGCGCTGAAGCAGATCGGCTGGCGTGCCCGTTGAAGTTATCTGCGGAACCTTAGGAATACTGCCCGGCAAAGCTAACTGAACACGATGGGTTCCGGGAGTTGTTCCGAGCATAACGTCTAAGGCATTCATCGCGCTATCCAGCCCCGTCTGTAAAATCGGCACGGTTGCCTGAACCTGTGCTAATTCTCCTTCGCTCTGCCGGACCTGATACTCAGGAGCCAGCCCTTTACTTTGGAGCAGATGCACTTTCTCCAACAGCTCCTGCTGCGTGGCGACTTGTTTATTTGCAATTGCTAACCGGCTCTGTAATCCGCGTATAGTGATATAAATATCAGCAGTTTGGGCCGCCACGGTAAGGCGGGTCGCAATAACACCCGCTTCAGAAGCCTGATAGTCAGCCAGTGATGCCTGCCGACTCCGGCGCAGCCCACCAAACACATCAATTTCCCAGCTTGCGTTCAGATCAGTTTCATAAGCATTGCCGTAACGATTATAATTCGGGGTCGAATTTAGGACCTGACCCAGTGGGGTTTCGACCGACTGCTCGGCACGCGCGGCTTGTCCGCTAATATTACCCGATGGCAACAAGGCGGCCGTCGCCTCACTGAGTCCGGCACGGGCCTGTGTCATCCGCGCTGCTGCCTGGGCGAGAGTGAGATTTTGTGCCAGAGCATCTGCAACGAATTTGCTGAGTAAAGGATCGTTAAAGCTCTCCCACCAGACTGCAAAGTTGGCGGGGCGGGATGCATTATTCTGCTGGGTGGCTGGCCGAGCCAGATAGCGTGATGGAAGTTGCACATCAGGGCGATGATAATCCGGCCCGACAGTGCAACTCGCTAATAACGCTGTGCTAACGGCCAGTGCAAGCGTACGTAGTGGGAACATTGATATTCCTTGAGTCAATTTTGAATTGTGACTAGATTACCAAATGGTCACTCGTTGTCAATCAGGGCTCATTGAGCTAAGCTGGAAAAATGACTAAACATATAGACGCAAATCCCCCGCGGGGACCCTCGGACCATAGCGTTCGAGATCAGGTGGTGGAAGCCGCCACAGAGCATTTCGGGCATTTTGGATATGAAAAAACCACTGTCTCTGACTTGGCAAAATATATCGGTTTTTCAAAAGCATATATCTATAAGTTTTTCGATTCCAAGCAGGCTATTGGTGAGGTGATCTGCTCTAATCGCCTGGAAATGATCATGGCGATTGTCAATTCTGCTATCGCAGATGCGCCCACGGCCTCCGAAAAATTGAGGCGCTTATTCAGAGCACTAACTGAAGCGGGCAGCGATTTATTTTTCCATGACCGCAAGCTTTACGACATTGCTGCAGTGGCTGCGCGTGATGGATGGCCTTCGGCACAAAAGCATGAAGAACGCGTGCGTCAGCTGATTGAGCAGATCATTCTTGAGGGGCGTCAAACCGGTGAGTTTGAAAGAAAAACGCCACTCGATGAAGCAACTTATGCGTTATATCTGGTCATGCGGCCTTATATCAACCCCGTTCTGCTGCAATATAATCTTGAGATAGCCTCATCAGCCGCGGCGCTACTTTCATCGTTAATTTTGAGAAGTTTGTCGCCGTGAGTGAATCACAGTGAGTTTGTGACTATTGACTTTATTGGTCACTGGTTTGAGAATGCGGTTACTTTCCTCTTAACTTATTAGGGTAACCCATGCTCAGGCTCAAACCTGTCACCTTAGCTGTTTATCTGTTGCCGTTTGCGCTTGTGGCCTGCGGCGATCCTTCAGGCAATAACGATCCTCGCAATCAGCCTCCTCTGGTCAGGTCTGCTAAGGTGTTGAGTGCTGCTGATGCCTCGCGGGCATTCACTGGTGTTGTTGTCGCACGCATTCAAAGTGACCTTGGTTTCAGAGTGCAGGGTAAAATCCTTGAACGTCTGGTTGATACCGGCCAAACCGTTAAACGCGGACAGCCATTAATGCGTCTTGATCCGGTTGATTTGAGCCTGCAGGCACAAGCTCAGCAACAGGCCGTCACTGCTGCACGAGCACGTGCCAGACAAACTGCCGATGATGAAAATCGTTATCGCGGACTGGTCGCTGCTGGCGCAGTATCTGCATCAACTTACGATCAGATAAAAGCCGCGGCAGATACGGCCAAGGCAGACCTTATTGCTGCCGAGGCGCAGGCGAATGTGGCGAAAAACGCCTTCAGTTATGCGGTATTGTTAGCCGATACTGACGGTGTCGTCGTGGATACGCTGGCCGAGCCCGGTCAGGTTGTGAGTGCCGGGCAACCCGTTATTCGCCTGGCCAGAGCCGGCCAGCGCGAGGCCATCGTACAGTTACCTGAAACGCTGCGACCCACTGTTGGCAGCGAGGCGCAGGCAACGTTATTCGGCAATAACACACAGTCAGCTCCTGCAAAATTGCGCCTCCTTTCTGACGCAGCTGACTCAATGACACGCACCTTTGAGGCGAGATATGTGCTTGAAGGGGCGATGGCGAATGCTCCGCTCGGTTCCACCGTTACGCTTCATATTGCAGAAGATAAAATAACCCGTCAGGCGATGCAGGTGCCTTTGGCGGCAATTTATGATCCGGGTAAAGGGCCGGGTGTGTGGGAAATTTCAGGTAAACCCGCCAAGGTGTCATGGCAGCCCGTTCAGGTGCTTGGATTGGGGGAAAATACTGCTAGAGTGACCGGTAGCTTAAAGCCGGGTGAACAAGTGGTAGCACTGGGTGCGCATTTGCTGCATGACGGTGAGGCAGTCCGAATGGCTGAACAAGGCGATACCAGCATCGCCGGGAGCCAGCCATGAGTGAAGGGAAATTCAATCTTTCAGCACTTGCCGTTCGCGAGCGCTCAATCACGCTATTCCTTATTATTCTGATTACCGTTGCCGGTGTTATCTCGTTCCTCAAACTGGGGCGAGCTGAAGATCCGCCGTTTACGGTTAAGCAGATGACCATTATTTCTGCCTGGCCTGGCGCCACCGCGCAAGAAATGCAGGATCTGGTCGCTGAACCGCTTGAAAAACGTATGCAGGAGCTTAAATGGTACGACCGCACCGAGACCTACACGCGTCCCGGACTGGCTTTTACCATGCTGTCACTACAGGACGGAACTCCGCCTTCTCAAGTGCCGGAGCAGTTTTATCAGGCACGCAAGAAACTCGGCGATGAGGCTAAAAATCTGCCCGCTGGCGTGATCGGTCCGGTTATTAACGACGAATATTCCGACGTGACCTTTGCGCTTTTTGCGTTGAAGGCGAAAGGTGAGCCACAGCGTCTGCTGGTTCGAGATGCTGAAAAGCTTCGTCAGCGTCTTCTGCATGTGCCTGGGGTTAATAAGGTCAACATCATCGGAGAGCAGGCAGAGCGCATCTTTGTCTCTTTTTCGCACGATCGGCTGGCAACGCTTGGGCTTTCTCCTCAGGATATTTTCTCCGCGCTCAATAACCAGAACGTCCTCACACCTGCGGGTTCGATTGATACCAACGGGCCGCAAGTCTTTATCCGCCTGGACGGCGCCTTCGACAAATTAGAGAGTATCCGCGAGACGCCCATTATCGCAAGAGGCAGAACGTTACAGCTTTCAGACGTGGCAACCGTTGAACGTGGCTACGAAGATCCGGCAACCTTTATGGTGCGAAATCAGGGCGAGCCAGCGCTGTTACTAGGTGTTGTGATGCGTGACGGCTGGAACGGTCTGGACTTGGGTAAGGCGCTGGATAAGGAAACAGCCAAAATCAACGAGGGCATGCCACTGGGTATGACATTGACGAAAGTCACCGATCAGTCAGTTAACATCAGCTCGGCAGTTGATGAGTTCATGATCAAATTCTTTGTCGCGCTGCTCGTGGTCATGGTGGTCTGTTTCGTTAGTATGGGATGGCGCGTGGGAGTCGTGGTTGCAGCGGCTGTGCCTTTAACGCTGGCGATCGTCTTTGTAGTGATGGAGTCCTCTGGTAAAAACTTTGACCGAATTACGCTGGGATCGCTGATTCTCGCGCTGGGATTGCTGGTGGATGACGCCATTATTGCTATCGAAATGATGGTAGTAAAAATGGAAGAAGGCTATGACCGCATCAAGGCCTCGGCCTATGCCTGGAGCCACACTGCCGCTCCTATGCTCTCCGGTACTTTGGTAACGGCCGTCGGTTTTATGCCCAATGGTTTCGCGCAGTCAACTGCCGGCGAATACACCAGCAACATGTTTTGGATCGTGGGTATTGCTCTTATTGCCTCGTGGATAGTGGCGGTGGTGTTTACTCCTTATCTGGGTGTGAAGATGCTGCCGAAAATCAAAATGGTTGAAGGCGGGCATGCGGCTATCTACAACACTCGAAATTACAACCGCTTTCGTCAGCTATTAACCCGCGTTATTGCACGCAAATGGATAGTGGCCGGTGCCGTTATCATCATTTTTACTGTCGCTATTCTCGGCATGGGGCAGGTTAAAAAACAGTTTTTCCCGACATCCGACCGCCCTGAAGTGTTAGCAGAAATT
Organism: uncultured Gammaproteobacteria bacterium; assembly: GCA_963747655.1. Taxonomy (GTDB): domain Bacteria; phylum Pseudomonadota; class Gammaproteobacteria; order Enterobacterales; family Enterobacteriaceae; genus Rouxiella. Next base: position 102,948 of record CAVVFS010000007.1, read on the forward strand.
CAGATGCCTTATGGCACCTCAATTGAGCAAACCAGCGCCGCAACGGCGAAAATAGAGGACTGGTTGAAAAAGCAGAAAGAGGCAAAAATTGTCACCTCCTACATCGGGCAAGGTTCACCGCGTTTTTATCTGGCCATGTCGCCAGAACTGCCGGATCCTTCGTTCGCGAAAATTGTCGTGCTAACGGACAGCCAGGAAGCGCGTGAGGCGCTGAAGTTTCGACTGCGTAAAGCGGTGGCCGACGGGCTAGCGCCTGAGGCGCAGGTCCGCGTCACTCAACTGGTATTTGGCCCTTATTCCCCTTATCCGGTGGCTTACCGCGTTATGGGGCCGGATGTCACCAAATTGCACGAGATCGCAGACAGTGTGGAAAAAGTGATGCAAAACAGTTCGATGATGAGGACCGTTAACACCGATTGGGGCGCGCCGGTGCCGACGCTGCATTTCACGCTTAACCAGGATCGTTTGCAGGCAGTAGGGCTGACATCGAATGCCGTCGCTCAGCAGCTGCAGTTCCTGCTCTCAGGTATTCCTATTACCTCGGTGCGTGAAGACATTCGTTCCGTGCAGGTTATGGGACGCGCGGCGGGAAATATTCGTCTGGATCCTGCAAAAATATCCGGTTTTACCCTGCTAGGTTCTGCTGGCCAGCACATTCCGCTGTCTCAGATAGGAAACGTTGAGGTGCGAATGGAAGATCCTATTCTGCGGCGTCGTGATCGTACCCCGACGATTACCGTGCGAGGAGATATTGCCGAAAATCTACAGCCGCCGGATGTTTCAACGGCCATCATGCAACAGTTACAGCCTATAATCGATAAGCTTCCAGATGGATACCGTATCGAGCAGGCGGGGTCAATTGAGGAATCAGCAAAAGCTACCAAGGCGATGGCACCGCTGTTCCCTATCATGATTGCGATGACGCTGTTGATCATCATTCTGCAAGTAAGGTCGATGTCGGCGATGGTGATGGTATTTCTTACCGCGCCACTGGGTCTCATTGGCGTTGTGCCCACGCTGCTGCTCTTCAACCAGCCGTTTGGCATTAATGCGCTGGTAGGGTTAATTGCGTTGTCGGGCATATTGATGCGTAACACCCTGATCCTTTTGGGGCAGATTCGCCACAACGAGCAGGAAGGTCTGGCACCGTTCCATGCGGTAGTCGAGGCTACAGTACAACGAGCACGGCCGGTATTACTGACCGCGATGGCCGCGATTCTGGCATTTATTCCTCTTACACACTCAGTATTTTGGGGAACGTTGGCTTATACCCTGATTGGCGGAACGTTTGGGGGCACCATCATCACACTGGTGTTCTTGCCAGCAATGTATGCCATCTGGTTCAAGATTCGTCCCAATATTGATCGGCCGAGTGAAAACCATCCGAATGAAAATCAGGTATCGTCTTAAGCCTGTTTGGGATATAGATAGCTGAATGATATTTATCCGACAGACCATTGTTTTAGGGCGATGGTCTGTCATTTTTTTCATAAACAAAAAGATGAAAGGTAAATAATAAGCATGATAACATTATGTTTATAGGGTATATTTCATACTATTTAGAAAGATGGATAATTTATGGTACGCATTAGTGGATCTGTTGGTTTACGTGGCCTTAACAGAAGACAGGATGTGATCACTGTTCAAAATTTACTTAAAAAAAAGGGGTTTCCTCATTTAAGAACTGATGGTATTTGTGGGGGTAATACTATTAGGGCAATACTTGCCTATCAGCGCCACTTTTATCACCACCCAGATGGTTTGGTATCCTCTGATAAGAAAACTTTTGAATTACTTACATCAGATACCTTAAGTCTATCATCTCTCGCCCATCCAGCGGGGGCAACAGGAATAAATCCAAGAGGTTTTCGGAGCAATCCAAAATACCTCAAAGCTAGTTATCAGTGCACCAAGTTAATGAGAAGCTATGAAACTTTCCAGGGAATGCCATATAATGATCAAACAAAAAAAATTATAACTTCATTCTATGATCAAAATGGAACTAACTTAAAAGGGGCTACTATTGGTTATGGTCATTTGATTACTAGTCCAGAAGAATTTCTTAAATATAAAAATGGGCTTGATGAAGCAGCTGCAAGGAAATTGTTTGAACAAGATTTAGATTTCTACGTTAAAAAAGTTAATCAGTACTTGCACTCTGATGTAACTCAGAATGAGTTTGATGCATTAGTAATGCTTGCATTTAATATCGGAGTAGGTAACCCGAGGAGCAGACGTCATGTTGGTCTGTATTTCTCAACTGTTTTAAAAATTATCAATGGCGAATCTGTGGGGGATATTGATAAGGCATGGATTGCTTATTCAAACTCTCAGGGCCACTTTATGAAAGGCCTTTTGAATAGAAGGCGTAGTGAATTAAATGTGTTCCATAACGGAGTTTATATAAAGCTATGAAGATTGTTTTAATATTATTATTAGCCACTTTTTCTTTATTTGCATCAGCATCTGAAGAGGAACCTTTTGTTGTAACGAAAAGCTTTAATATATATGTCACGGAAAAGTGTCAGGAAGGAGATGTTTCCTGTAACAATGTCATTTATCGTGGTGTTAATAGAAAAACTAAGCAAGAAATTACTCTTAAAGGTTATGTAGTTAATGTTAAACCTTCGATGGATTTTGCTGGTTATGAGTTTGATCATGGTGATTATCAATATACATTGACTCCTAAGCGTGAGGAAGACTCCCATGGTAATGATAAGTGGGTTTTAATGGTCTTTAAGAATCAAAAGCTTATTTTTAATGAGGATGGTATATCTCCATCAGAATAAGTTTTTTGATGTCACGGATATCGTTTAACTATTATACCTTACTATAATATTTATCCGACAGACCATTGTTTTAGGGCGATGGTCTGGCATTTTTTACAAATTCCGGCAGCCACAATCCCTTACTTAAATTAAATCATAAAATGGTATAGTCAGCGTTGATTAACAAATGAGGTTTATCAATGCGCCGCAAAAATATCAGTGACTATCAGGCCTTCATCGCGGTTGCTCGTGAACAAAGTTTCACTAAAGCCGCGGCTCAAATAGGTGTTTCACAATCCGCGCTGAGTTACACGATAAGAACACTCGAAGCTCAATTGGGTCTGCGGCTGCTCACGCGAACGACGCGCAGTGTCTCTGTAACAGAAGCAGGGGAACGTCTGTTAAACCGCATCGGGCCACATTTTGACGAGATAGAAAATGAAATTGTCGCACTTGGCGAAATGCGCGAAAAACCCGCAGGGACGATACGCATTACCACCGTGGAGCACGCTGCCGAGACACTTCTCTGGCCCAGACTCGCTCCGCTGCTTTTTGAATATCCTGATATTAATATAGAGATCGTGAGCGAGTATGGACTCAAGGATATTGTCGCGGAACGTTACGATGCTGGTGTGAGACTGGGTGAGCAGATTGATAAGGACATGATTTCATTACCCCTTGCGGCCGATTCCCGCTTTGCTGTGGTGGGTTCTCCGTCTTATTTTAGTAGCAAAAAACGTCCTGTAACCCCTCGGGATCTTGGCTCTCATAGTTGCATTCGATTAAAGCTTCCTACAGATAGCGGCTTCTATTCCTGGGAATTCTATAAGGATGGTAGTGAAATCAATGTTCGCATCGATGGCCGAGGCACTTTCAGCACGATAAATATGATGCGCCAGGCAGCCCTGGATGGTCTGGGCCTTGCCTATCTACCTGAAAATACAGTGAATACGCTGATCGACAATGGGCAGTTGATACAAGTACTTGCCGACTGGTGCCCTCCAAGGCCAGCCTACCATCTTTATTATCCCAGCCGCCGACAACATTCTGCAGCGTTCCTGCTGGTACTCGACGCGTTACGCTATAGAAAGTGACAAGCCTTCCTTTCACTAAACACTATTAAGAAAATACCCTTCTAAGCTCATGCAAAATTAAGCATCTAATCTCTTAATCCTGTAAGGCGTATGATGATGATTAGAGACGATATCAAGGGAAAAATGGAACGGCTGCGCTGTTCCTTACGCCGCTGACGCTCAATCTCACTCAATCACATGTTGATAATGAGCATCAGTGCACTTGCCACTGTCTTCCGCAGTCAATCGTCATTCCCTTGATTTAAAAGGGTTCTCTGACTAAAAATTTCAAATTCATTAATTTTACGAGATATCTTTATGACTGATAAAAAAGTATGGCTGATCACCGGCGCAGGTCGCGGATTAGGGCTTGATATTGCCAGGGCTGCATTGACTGCCGGACACATTGTCATTGCCACCGGCCGCGACCCGGCCAAAGTGGGCAATGCGCTCGGCCAGCATGACTCACTGCTTATTTTGAAGCTCGATATCACTTGCTACGAGGATGCTGAAATGGCGGTATGCGTAGTGAAGCAGAAATTCGGCAAGATTGATGTTCTGGTCAATAATGCCGGTAACTTTTTTGCCGGATTTTTTGAGGAACTTAGTCAAAAACAGGTACATAGCCAGATAGATACTCTCCTCTTTGGCCCAATGAATGTTACCCGTGCAGTATTGCCGGTAATGCGAAGCCAGAAACAAGGCCTGATTATCACGTTGTCATCAACGGCAGGCATTGGCGGTATCGCTTTTTGCAGTGCCTATTGTGCCGCAAAATTTGCTGTCGAAGGCTGGATGGAATCATTGGCACTGGAAGTTAAAAAATTCGGTATTAACAGCATGCTGGTCGAGCCGGGATTTTTCCGTACAGAGTTATTATCCGTTGATTCAACTCAATATGCTGAACTATCCATCAATGATTATGCGAATGATACCCAGGCGACGAAAACAGCATGGCAGGGTATGGACGGGAAGCAGGGGGGCGATCCTCAAAAGCTGGCCGCAGCACTTATCCAGCTTAGCAAACTTGAAAATCCCCCCGCGCGTTTTGCGGCTGGAGCGGACGCAGTAGAAACGTTTGAAGCGAAAGCTAAAACACTCAGTGAGCAAGCTAGCGCCTTACGAGCATTATCATCCTCACTCTCTCTGGATTAAAATTGATCAGGCATTACTCCAGGTAAATTCGTACCTGTCGGGGCGAATGTAGAAGACTGAATGTTCGGCGCAGGCATTGTCGCTAAACCATGAGGTGCGCTCCAGCTGGAACAATGGCGCACCTTTGCTGACCTTGAGCAGGGCAGCCAAAGTTTTATCGGCAAAGTGCATTCTTATCCGCACATCAGACTGCGAAATGGATTTGCCTGCGCTGTTCTCCAGCAATGACCAGGTCGGTTGTTGCTCAATATCCTGCCAGCTCAAATCGCTGTTGAATACCGAGAAATGGCTATAACCCACCGCGATCGGCTCATCGTCGACCCGATGCAAACGGGTAATATAGGTCAGCTTAGCCACATGCTTAAACAGCTCGCGCAGTGAATCCGGCATTTCAACCGTTTGCTTGTCAAGCAGCTCCATGCTGGCGTTAAGCCCTTGCTGCTTTAATGATTGATGAAAACTTCGCATCACATTAATGCCGTGGGCCACTTTCTTGCCAGAAGCGTAGGTGCCTTTTCCCTGTTTGCGCTCGACCAATCCATTATCGGCCAATTGCTTTAACGCTAATCTGACCGTGACCCGACTCACTGAAAAACGCTGTTCCAGCGCGGCTTCTGAAGGGAGATTGCCACTCGGATTATAAACTCCGGCTGCGATTTCCTGCTGTAGCGTATCGGCAATCTGCCGGTATAAAGACGTTAAATTTTCCCGCACCAACGTCATTTTCTGAACCTCATCTGATCGTATTCCGTTTAGATCTAAATTAGATAAAAGCGATCTTAAGCTATCTTGTATTAATACGTATTATAACATCATTGCCTTTAATTTTCTCATAGAGTGGCAGCGATGAATATGAAAAGTACCGCCGCGCTGGCGGTCAACGATATCACTTTTGGCTACCCCGGCGGCGCGCCAGTGTTTGACCATTTCAGTTTTCATGCCAGAGACGGCGAATTTGTGGTGCTGCTCGGGCCATCGGGCTGTGGCAAAAGCACTTTGCTCAATCTGCTGGCAGGATTTACACAACCCCACACGGGCAGCGTTCAGGTGCAGGGTGAGTCTATTCGTCCGGAAAATGACCGGCTCGGTTATGTTTTTCAGCAGCCGCAGCTGTTTAGCTGGCTTAGCGCACTGGAAAATGTGCGTTTTGGACTGCGCATGCGACAGCGCGGGGATAAAGCGCAGCAACGTGCTGTCGCGCGCGAGTACCTTGAGCGAGTAGGGTTGGCTCATGCCGCCGATCTGCTGCCACATCAAATGTCCGGCGGAATGCAACAGCGTGTCTCACTGGCCCGCGCGTTGGCGCTGGAGCCAAAGGTGCTGTTGATGGATGAACCCTTTGCCGCGCTGGATGCGATTTCCCGCAGCGAAATGAATGAAGAAACGCTGCGTCTTTGGTCGGCGCTGGGCCAGACAACGTTGTTTATTACTCACGATATTGAAGAAGCCGTGTTTCTCGCCGATCGGGTGATTATTTTAAATCTGGCTCCCGGCGGTATCCACAGCGAGCTGGAAATTGACCTCCCACGACCTCGCAGCAACCTCGAAACCCGGCAATTACCGGCGTTTCTCGCCTATCGCAATGAACTCCTGCAACGCATCAGCGAAGTGATGCAGCAGATACCAAAAACCGTAAACCACTAAACGGAAGACTTATGGCTAAGACTACTTTTGCTTTGCTTCTCTCAGGGATGCTGCTTTCCTCGCAGACTATGGCGGCGGATAGCTCGCCAATCCGTATCGGCTGGGTCTACGCGCTGGCAAATGCTCCGGCGCTGATCGCCGAAAAAGAGGGGTTTTATAAACAGGAAGGTCTCAACGTCGAGCTGACTTCTTTCGGCGACGGTCCGGTTATCTCTCAGGCGCTGGCGGCGCATCAGCTCGATGCCGCCTATATTGGCGCGCCACCGGTCTTTCAATGGTACTCGCGTGGGCTGAAAGGTCAGATTATCGCCAAGGTTAACAGTGGTCAGGCTGCGCTGATCACCAGTAAAAATAGCGGTATCAACCAGCTGTCCGATCTTAAAGGCAAGCGCATCGCAGGGGTTAAAAAAGGCAGCGGTATGGATGTTCTGCTGCGGGGGCTGGTGCTTCAACGTCAGGCCAAACTCACGCCGGACAACGATGTGCAGATTGTCGATATGCCCGCGGGCAACATGCTGGCCGCACTGAATCAGGGCGTGGTCAATGCAGCCTTTACCTGGGAACCTTTCGTCAGTGAAGCCTTGTTGCGTGGTGATTCGAAACTGTTGCTCGACGTAAATCAGGCTCAGCCCAATTATCCATGGTACGTGCTAATGGCTCTGCCAGAGACGCTTAAAAATCGCCCTGATGATGTGATCAAGCTGCTTAAAGCTCATGATAAAGCGGTGAATTTTATCAATCAGCACCCGGATGAGGCCGACAAGATTATTGCCGATGCCTTTAAGCTACAGGCGGTGAAAACGGTAGATGGCAAGGTGATTAGCCCCGAGGATTTAGTGAAAGAGGCGCGCAAGCGTATTCACTGGTCGGTTTCCCTGACCGTGCAGGATAAAAACTTTATCAAGTCGCTGATGGATGATTCACACAAGTTAGGTTACATGGAGCAAGTGCCGAATATCGATCAGGTTGTTGATACCCAGTGGTTGCAGAAAGCAGGGTTGCAGCCGTGAAAAAAATCAGACCCAACTGGGGATGGGCCGCGCTGCCATTCCTGTTATTGGTATGGATTGCCGTTGCTAGCCGCTACCCGAGCTATATTCTGCCGCAGCCTTGGGACGTCTGGCACGAGGGCCTGCGCTGGTTCGGCGACGGTTCTATCTGGCCACAATTGGGAGCCAGTCTGCTGGAAGAGTTTGCTGGTTTTATTGCCGCCGCAGTTATGGCACTGATTATCGGCGTCGGTGCCGGCCTTTCCGATCGCTTTCGTGATTTTATCACCCCATTAAACAGCCTGTTTATGGCTATTCCGCCGATTGCCTGGGCGCCGCTGATGCTGCTGATTTTTGGCCTGGGTTTTTCATCGATTGTGGTAGTGATTTTTATCGCCGCGCTGTTTCCAATGTGCATCACCATTCAGGAAGGCATTTTAGGGATCCGCGGTGGGGAAGTCCGCGCTGCGCGAACGCTGGGCGCTAACTATCGCCAGTTGCTATTGCATATTTATTTGCCAAGCTCTTTGCCGTTTATCACCGCCGCGCTGCGCATTGGTTTTAGTCAGGCATGGCGTGCGCTGGTGGCAGCAGAAATGCTTGGCGCGTCGAAAGGTATTGGCTGGATGGTAGCGACCGGCGGACAGACAGGAAATAGTAGCCAGGTATTGCTGGGGATCTGCCTGATTGGGCTGGTGGCCTGGCTAATGGAAAATCTGGTGTTTCGCCGTATTCAGCAGCATTACCAGCGCTGGCGCAGTCATTAGGCCATCAGCTATTAGCCGTTAAAACAGGCGGTTAAAACAAGCCGTTAAAACATCAGTTATTAGCTGTAAAAAAACTAAATAAACGATTAACCCAATTTGAACCCTGATTTGAAACACTGAGGTGAACTGTGAGCCAATTCGATATCCGCGAGGCGGGCCATTACATCGCGCCGCAAGGCCTGTACGAACAAAACAAGGCGCGTCCTTTTCTTGGTAGCGTGAGCTGCTCACATCACACCGTAACCGCCGGTGCCTGGGAAGAGATCCAACTGGTGTATACCGTTGGCGCTAGCGGATTGGCCGATGGCGCGTGGCTGAAAGTAGCGTTTAAGTTTTATTCTGACTGGGCGCTGTTCCAGACTTCGGAACCCACGGCGGCGAATTTTGTTAGCGCTGAATATCAGGCGGGGCCTTTGGTACCGGGTCAAAGCCCGGCAACCGTGCAGCATCTTAAAGTGCGATTTGACCAAAAAGGGCACGAGCGTCCGTTCCAGAAAGCGATTCTGATCGATATTGTCGATGGTTATCTGAATCCCGGCGATCAGATTATTATCCGTCTTGGCGATCGTCGTCACGGCGGTGGCGGCACGCGTGTGCAGAGCTTTGTCGAGAAGGATTTCCAGTTCCGCCTGTTTGTTGACCCATTGGGCAGCTCGAAATTTGCCGAAGTGCCGGGCGACGTGCTGCTCAATGTGATACCGGGCGCGCCGACCAACTTGTCGGTGATTGCTCCGCGTTTAATTGCGCCCGACGTACCGTTTGACGCTATCGTGCGACTGGATGATATCTGGGGCAACACTTGCCGCAATTTGCCACAGCCGGGAATGCTGAAGCTGACCTCGCAACAGGGCAAAGTGAAAACGCAGGCATTTACTCTTGCAGAGCAGGGGTGGGCGATTGCTCGTTTAAGCGATATCCGTCTGCCAGAAGGCGAATGGCAACTTGAGGTTTCACTGCAACAGCATCCGCAACTGCAAGGCAGTGGTTGGATCAATGTTGAACCCACGCCGACCGGTCTGCGCCCGCTGTATGCCGATTTGCACGTACACTCTGACGATACCGTCGGCACCAACGATACGTTGTACAATCTCAGCTATGGCAGAGACGTGGCAGGGCTGGACATTCTTGGCTATACCGCCAATGACTTTAACGTCACAGAAGCGCGCTGGAAGCAGGCAGTAAAACTGATTAATGAGCTGAATCAGGCCGATTCCTTTGTCTGCTATTCCGGTACCGAATGGTGTGGCAACACCTGCGCCGGTGGCGATCACAACGTGGTATTTCTTGAAGATGACGAACCACAGTTCCCGTTCGATAATCAGGGGCGATTGGTCCGTTCGTTTGAATGGAACGAATTTACAGCCGGAACGATTAAACCGGGTGCCTGGCCGCTGGATGAGCTTTATGCCGCCTATGCACGTGAGCCGCACAAGCATCTGCTGATCCCTCACGTTGGCGGGCGTCGTTGTAATCTCGACTGGCATCACCCCGAGCTGGAAAGATTGATTGAGGTCGGATCGGCGTGGGGACAATTTCATTGGGTTTACGCCGAAGCGCTGGAACGCGGCTACCGTCTGGGCGCATCGGCCAACAGCGACGAGCATCAGGGGCGGTGCGGCGGTGGTGTTCCAGCCACGGCTGTATTTGGTTCTCGCGGCGGGCTGACGGGGGTATTAGCTAATAGTTTCAACCGCAAAGGCGTCGGCGAAGCTTTGCGCGCTCGCCATACTTTTGCCACTACCGGTGAGCGCAGTTATGCCGCGCTGCATTACAGCGATGCCGCGCAAAGCAATGTATTAATGGGCGATGTTGCCACCTACGGCGCTGACGGTGCGCTGCACTATCGCCTGTTGGGCGATGCAGGTTGGGAATCGATCACCTTATATGATGGTGAAAAACAGCTTTGGCAGCGCTGTCTACACGCGGAAAAAGGCCGTTCTACTCGCCAGTTCCGCGTACGTTTAAGTGGCGCGCGCATCAAGGATCGTTATCGGGGCGCCTACTGGCAGGGCAGCATTGAGGTTTCAGGCACGCCGATTAATCATTTCCAACTCAGCGGCGCCGATCACCCAGAGCAAACCGTCTGGCGGGAAAGTCACACGAAAATTGCTCTGCGGACTGACACTAATGGCGACAGTGACACGATTAGCGTGACGACCGGCGCGTTGCAGGACGCTACCTTGCGCTTGCAGCTGGACATCAACAGCTATATTAAAGTAGGCGATGTGCGTCAGGCTCAACCGCATGAATATGCACCGAATTTCAGCACTGAAGTGTCGGGTAAAGCGCTGCTGGAGAAAGGCAAAATCACCTTTAATCTTCCTGGAACCGAGCTGCAGGTCGAGATTGAAGCGGTGACTGAAGAAACATTGCCGCGTGATGTTTCTGGCTCGATAGCGCTCGAGGGTTTACCGCTGGCGGATAAAAAGGAACACGCCTTGTTTATCAGCGCTCGTCAGAAGGATCAATCCCGTATCTGGACCTCAGCACTGTTCCTGACGCGCTAAAATTTATTATGAGATTAAGCTAAATCTATTTCAGGATTTATTGAAAATAGCTCAAGACTTGTTATTTATTAAAACAGTATTTATTGAAAGCAGTGCTTTTTAAATCAGTCGTTATTAAAGCAACAAACCGCTCAATACAAATTGGGCGGTTTTTTTGATAATACTCAATCGGTTTCTAATTAACTCATGACTAATATCGTGTTTAGTTAATTAAAGGGTATAGGCCAAAACTCACTAGATAAACGGTCCTTACTTATTGTTATGACTTAGTGCGAAGTGATATTTGGTAATCAATAAACGCTGTTTTAACCTTCCTGTGATTGTCGACAGCCGACAGGGACAAATCCTTATAAGTGGAGTCCGGCATGAAAATTGAACCACTTCCTATTCGCACGACCCTTCGTAGCGAGGTTGGAGAGCGTTTACGTCAGGCTATTCTCGAGCGCGAAACTCCACCAGGCAGCAAGCTTATTGAGTCGCGCGTTGCGCAAGAGTTTGGCGTAAGCCGCGCGCCGTTGCGAGAGGCGATTTCTGCCTTGGTAGAGGAGGGGCTTTTAATTTCAAAACCTTATGCCGGATATTTCGTCCAGACATTGACTGAGCAAAGTCTTCGCGATTTATATGCCATGCGTAAAGTAATGGAAACTTTTGCTTTTGAACTGGTTTGGCCGCAGCGCAATGCCTTATTTCGCGCGACTTTACTCCAGCGGCATGAGGCGTTGAAAGTGCTTATTCAGCGTCAGGAAAAATTGCCCGCAATTAAGGCTGAATTAAGCCTGCACGGCACCGCTTTTGAATTTTGTGGCAACGAGATCCTGCTGAATACCTGGCGTATTCTTTCTGGACGACTGCAACTTTACTGGTCGCTGCATCAGGATATTCACGGACGTAAAGGCGCGAAAATTGATGGGCACGATAGTTTCGTGGATCTGGCCTGCGGAAATAGCTGGGAAGATATGCGCGACGATATTACCGAGCATGTCCAGCGTGGGCTGGAGCACGTGATTCTTTCACTTAAAACATACCAAAAGAACAGCGCCTGAGTGTCGAATTTGCCACAACGCTGACACAACGTTTGATAGAGACCGCCATGACCCAGCCTTTAATGGCTATTCGCAATTTACATAAATGCTTTGGCGATTAATCTGTTTCCGCAAATGACCGTCTTGCAAAATGTGATGGAAGGTTTAGTACAGGTTAAGAGACTTAACAAGAAAGCTGTCCGTGAACTGGCAATAGAACCTGAGATTATGCTCTTTGATGAGCCAACGTCTTCGCTGGATTCGGAGCTGGCGGGCGACGTGGCGATAATATTTTGCGGTCAGAAAACTTGGGTCGGCATCCGGATGTCGCCACCCGGTAGTGCCCATCGGACCGGCATTGAGAAAAGCAGCCTGATGCATTTTTCCTCCAGTTCAATGATTCACTCAAGCCGATCCGTGCTAAAACGCTACGGCGCCTTTTTATCGACCCACACGTCAGACAGATTGCCTTCTATCCCGTCGGCAGTGACCGAGTCGTCGTGCACGCGGCGGTTATGGATGGTGATAAACTGCGGCGAAATAAGGTCAATATCCGGTAACTCTTTTTCGACGATCTGCTGGAACTGACGGAATTCTTCGACGCGTTTCTGTGGATCGTTTTCGGTTTGAGCCGCTTCTAGCAGGCGGTCTACTTCGGGATTGTGATAATCAGAAGCGTTGGAGAAAGGCACGCCCTTACGGAAGTTTTTCGACCAGTAAATTCGCTGCACACCGACGGTAGGGTCAAACAAATTACTGTGGCCGTTCACGGTGAAAGAAAAATCGCGGTCGGTATACACTCGGCGCACGAAGGTCGAGAGATCCTGAGATCGCAGCGTGACTTTGATACCAATCGGTGCCAGCGCCGAGCGGATGTATTCCGCCGTTTTGTAGATATCTGCGGCGATTGGGTTGTAATCCAGCGTCACGCTAAAACGAGTGCCGTCAGCGCCTCTTTTATATCCGGCCTGGTCCAGCAGTTGATTAGCGGCTTTAATATCAAAGTTGTAAGGGGACGGAGCCGGGTCGTTATATTCTTTCAGGCCGGGAGCGATCGGTGAAGCCGTGACTTGTCCCAGTCCAAAATAGGCCACCTGCAAAATAATATTGCGATTGATAGCGTGGGCCACTGCCTGCCTGACGCGCAGGTCTTTGAAATGCGGATCGTCGAGGTTGAACTGTAACGACGTGACGTTAAAGGAGTAGCTGTTACCCACCGTCTCAAAGCCGAGCTGTGGCAGCGTTTTCAGGCGAGCAACATCGTTTAATGCCACCGGCGTGCGATAGCCAAGATCGGCCTCTCCGGTCTCAAACGCGACTGAACGTGCAGCATCATCGGGGATAAACTTTACCACCAACTGGTCGAGATACGGCTTGGAATGATCCCAATAATTCGGATTGCGTTTATAAAGAATGTAGCTGCCGCGCACCCATTTTTCGAAGATATACGGCCCGGTACCGATCGGCGCATTGTTGTGCGGGTTGGTCAGCGCGTTGGTGCCTTCATACAAATGGCGTGGAATAATTGGCGATTCGGCGGCGGCAAAAGCCTTAATCAGATACGGGGCCGGCTTTGATAGCACAATCACCGCAGTTAGCGGATCCGGCGTTTCAACCGTGGTGACATTGGCGAAAGTGCTTGAGCCGCGCGGATGCACCTTTTTGAGCAGTTCGATGGAATAGGCGACGTCAGCCGAGGTGAAATCCTTGCCGTCCTGCCATTTTACGTTCGGGCGCAGATGAAAGGTGTAACGTGTGCCATCGGGGCTAATTTCCCAACTTGTCGCCAGTTGCGGCTTAGGTTTGAGATTAAAATCGTAGCTTAACAGGCCTTCGGTTACCTTCGCACTCACGCTCAATGCCGGGGTTGCCACGGTAGTTAACGAAATCAGCGCCGGAGGTTCATAGCTAAGCACGACATTAAGCGTACCGCCGTGCTGCGGTTGCAGCGTGTCGGCAAGCGCGGCGTTCCCAGAGAGACTGGTCAATAATGCCACGGCACACAGGCTGCGGCGAAAAGTAGAAAGCTTCATTGTGACTGTTGCTCCGTTTTTTTATTTTTGCTGAATTAATCTTTAGTTTTTATGGAATAGTCGCGGTTTGCGGCTTCTTCACTCACCAGCTGGTTTCTTAAATCGTTCTCAATGCGGTTGGCCGCACGCTCAGACGGCGCTCCCAAACCGCCACCTCCCGGCGTTTCAACGATTAAATGCGCGCCCGGTGGAATGATTTGCTGGCCCTTACCGGAAAGTGTCTCGCCGGTAGAAAGACGAACGCGGCCGGGCGCTCCGGATTTACCCCCCTCTGCACCTCGTGCCGGGAAGTCGATGCGATCCCATGCCGCGCCCAGCGCCATCGGGGCATCTTGTCCATGTGAGACTTCAATAATCTGTCCCAGACCGCCACGCTGTTGACCCGCACCGCCGGAGTCGGGGCGATACTCTTTGCGCCAAAACACGACAGGACTGATCGACTCGAGAATTTCCAGCGACACGTTGCGCACGCCGCTGGGGAATGAGGTAGTCGACATGCCGTCGAGATGCGGGCGCGCGCCGGTGCCACCGGTTGAGAAGCTGGTGATGGAAAAACGCGGCTGTGACAGAAAGCTTTGCGCGTCATAGCCCGGCAGCACGTGGCCGCCCGACAGCTGAATATTCCAAAGACAAGAGGATCCTTCAGCGGGAACTTCACCCGGTCGAGCCTGACGCAGGCAGCCAAACACGACGTCAGGCAGCATTTGGCCAATGATATGGCGTGAGGTGACCGCCGCGGGATACGGGGCGTTGAGAATGGAACCTTCCGGCGCGAAGACGCGGATAACACCCAGTGATCCCGAGTTGTTCGGCACGTCCGATCCAATCAGGCAGCGGATACCAAACGAGGTATAAGCATCGGTATAGGCTTTCACCACGTTAATGCCCTTGGCGACAAATCCCGAGGTGCCGGTGAAATCGACATCGATACCGCGGTGGCTGACGGTGAGTTTGGCTTTCAGCAGCAGCGGCTCGCCATAGCCGTCTATCCACATTTCAGCATCCCAGCTCCCTTGCGGCCATTCTTGTACCGCAGCCAGCATTGCCTGCTCTGAATGCTCAAGAATATATTCACCGGCGTCGAGCAGGTCAGGCAGGGCGAATTCATCGAGCACGCTTATCAAACGGCGAGCGCCGACGTCATTACAGGCTATCAGCGCGAAGAAATCCCCCTCGACTTGTTCAGGTTCGCGGACGTTGGCTTTGACGATCGATAACACGTTTTGATCCAGTTCGCCGGCGTGGACAAGTTTCATGATCGGCAGAAACAGGCCTTCATGATAAATCTGACGCCCGTCTGGTCCCGGACCTAGCCCGCCGATATCCACCACGTGCAGGGTTGAAGCAAACAGCGCGACGGCATTTCCCTGATAAAATACAGGCGTCACCATTACGATATCGTAAAGGTGGCCGGTGCCTTTCCAGGGATCATTAGTGACCAGCACGTCGCCCGGCTTAAGAGTTTCAATCGGAAACACTTTCAGAAAATGCAGCACTGAATCGGCCATAGAATTGACGTGACCTGGCGTACCGGTTACGGCCTGTGCCACCATCCGGCCATCGGGCAAAAATACGCCGGCGGAAAGATCCCCGGCTTCACGAGTTGAGGTGCCGAAAGCGGTGCGGATTAGCGCCTGCGCCTGTTCTTCGACGACTGAAATCAGGCGATTCCAGATCACCTGATGTTGAATAACGTTTTGGCTCATGATGGCTTCCCTTGTTCCGTGGCTATCTGTTGCAACACGAGATGGCCTTCGGCGGTAATGTGTGCTGAAAAGCCTTCGTCTACCCAAGTGCTGGTTTCAGCTTCAACAACCAACAGCGGGCCTGCGGTAGCGGTAGTCGTTGCTGTAGTTGTCGTGGTAGTAGAAGTAGAAACAGTAGAAAGCTGATCGCGGCGGTAGACCGGAACGCGTATCCGCCGTTGTTGACGAGCGGAAAACACCTCACGCTGCGGCAGGCTTGTGTTATTGCCAGGGATGGGCTGGTGGGCAATCGACGGCGTATTAATCTGCGGTGCCGGCGTGCTGGCAGTAACGGTCCAGCTAATGGCTTCGACCACGACGTGATCCAGACTGCGGCCATAAAGTTGGCGATAGGCCAGGGTGAAACGCTGATGCAGCGCCTGGACAGACTCCGCGCTCAGCTCGCCGTCGTCGAGGGGGATCGGCACTTCATGGCCCTGACCGGAATAGCGTAAATACACGCTGCGTTGGATGCTAACCGGTGCAGAAGTATCGGCTTGCTCAACCACCTGACGCACCTGCTGGCTAAGCTCAGACAGCAAATCGCTTACCGCGTCGAGGTCTATCTTATCCAGTCGTTGATAAAAACTGCGCACTGCCTGATAGGCCACCGGCGCCCACAGGAAACCCAGTGCCGAACCGACACCCGCAGCCTGTGGGATCACCACTTTTTTGATCCCCAGCTTGGCGGCAAGTCTGGCGGCATGCAGTGGCGCGGCTCCTCCAAAGGCGATCAGGGTGTAATCTTCAACCGCTTTGCCGGACTCGCTGGCGTGAACGCGCGCGGCGTTAGCCATGTTTTCGGCAATGATTTCGGTGACCGCCAGCGCGGCGTTATCGATGCTCAGGCCAAGCGGGGCGGCAACTTGTTGTCTGAGCGCGACGGCAGCTAGTGGTACGTTAAGCTCGACTTTACCGCCTGCAAAGGTCTCGGGGTCAAGTAAACCCAGCTGCGCATTGGCGTCGGTAATCGTGACATTTTCGCCGCCGAGGTTGTAGCTCACCGGCCCCGGAGAGGAGCCGGCGCTGTCTGGGCCAACCTGCAAACGTGAAAGATTATCGATGCGGGCAATCGACCCGCCGCCCGCACCAATCTCGACCAGATCGATAACCGGAATGCGGATCGGCAGGCCCGAGCCTTTTTGATGCCGGTGCACGCGGCCAAATTCAAAGCTGCGTGAGATTTGCGGCTGGAACTGGTCGATAAAGCAGATTTTTGCCGTGGTGCCGCCCATATCGAACGACAATACTTTTTCGAGCCCGAGTTGGGTGGCAATATTGCTGGCAAGTATTGCACCGCCCGCCGGTCCAGACTCGACCAGTCTTACCGGTTCGTCGATACCGGTTTCCAGCGTGGTGATACCGCCGCCAGAGGTCATCAGGAACGGCGGTACGCGCAGCCCTCGAACGCTGAGTTGTTGGCGCAGGCGTGAAAGATATCCGGCAACCAGAGGCTGCACGTAGGCGTTGGCACAAACGGTCGATAACCGCTCATACTCGCGAATTTCTGGGCAGACGTCGCTCGACAGCGAAAAGGTCACCTGCGGCAGTCGCGCGCGCAGAATTTCGGCGGTGCGTCTTTCATGCTGCGGATTCACAAAGCTTTGCAGATAACCAATGGCCACGCTTTCAATGCCGAGCCTCTCCAACTGGTCGGCTAGCTCATGTACCTGCTGCTCGTTGAGTTTGATTCTGACTTTTCCCTGCGCGTCGATACGTTCTTCAATACCAAAACGCCATTGACGTTCAACCAGCGGTAACGGCTTTTGAAGAAACACGTCATATTGCGCAAAGCGGTCTTCCTGACCGATTTCTACCAGGTCGCGAAAGCCGGCAGTGGTCACTAACGCAGTTTTAGCGCCTTTGCGTTCGATTAAGGCATTCGTTGCCAGCGTCGTGCCAAGGATCAGTAAATCGACATCGGCAAATTGCAGCGCCGCGTCATGCAGCACATTTTCAATACCGCTCAGCACTGCGCGTTCTGGCGCATCGGCACTGGTCAGCACTTTAGAGGAAAAATGCTTATTACCGTTAATAAGCACCACATCAGTAAATGTGCCACCAACATCCACCGCCAGGCGATTTCTCTCTTTATTTATTCCGGTAAAGGAATGATCGACTTCAGACATTCTCTGGCCTTAATTAATGACATTAAATTCAACGCTCAATTAACGGAAATAACCTTTAGGCTGACTACTGATTTTTTCGGGTTTGCAAAGCGAGATAATCGCTATACGAATGCGTTTTAATGTTATCAGGTGGCTAAAGTGGAATTATCTCTGATTAACGGAAATTGCTGAAATAACGCGGCGATGATAATACGCATAACGATATGTCATCCGGCTGGAGCTGCCCAATAGTTAATTATTGATATAAGTAAAGCTTGATTAAGCATTAATATTCGATCTGGCAGGCTGGTAGTCTTTTTCAATCTTTTTTTATTTTTATCGGTCAAATAAATATGTTAGAAAAACGGCACTGGCTGTTGGGGCTGGTCTGGCGAACTTTGCTGCAAGTGATCCCGACCTTGCTGGGGATTTTGCTGATTATGTTTGCCATACTGCATCTGATCCCCGGCGACGCGGTTGACGTGATGGCGGGCGAGTCCGGCGGTGCCAGCGCATCGTCGATGGCGTTAATGCGTGAACAGTATGGTCTTAACCTCCCTGCATGGCAGCAGTTTATAAACTGGTTTGTTCAGGTATTGCACGGCAATTTAGGGTTCTCTCCACGATTTAATGCGCCGGTAACGGAACTGATTTTTTCACGCCTGCCCGCCACATTAGGACTTATGTTAGGTGCCCAAATTATTGCTATGACCTTTGGGGTTTTATTTGGCGTAGTGATGGCTTTATTTGTCGGTAAATGGCCCGATCGTTTTCTCTCTTTATTTACGCTGCTGCTTTATTCATTACCCGGATTTTGGATTGGCTTAATGCTGCTGGTGCTATTTTCCGTGCAGTTAGGATGGTTGCCGAGCAGTGGGAATATGACTATTGGTGCCCAGCTTTCATGGTGGGGGACTATTAAGGACAGCGCAAGCCATGCTATTTTGCCGGTGTTTTCTCTGGCCAGTTTCTTTATCGCCATTTATTCACGGCTGACCCGCGCGTCGATGCTGGAAATAGCCCATCAGGATTTCGTCCGTACCGCCAAGGCCAAGGGGATTTCTCCGCTGCGGGTGACCGTGCGTCACGTGCTGCGCTGTGCGCTTATTCCGGTTGTCACCGTCGCGGGGCTGCATATTGCGACACTGCTCAGCGGCGCAGCGGTGGTCGAAACGGTTTTCGCATGGCCAGGATTGGGGCGTTTGGCACTCGACGCGGTCATGGCGCGCGATGTTAACGTGCTGCTCGGCATTCTCTTCTTTTCCTCACTGCTGGTGCTGGCCGCTAATTTTTTAGTGGACCTGATTCACACCTGGCTGGACCCACGGATCAAGGTGCGCTGATATGACTGCTCTCTTTGAACCTAATGCTGTAATCCGGATTCGCCCGCGCAGCGTTTTACGCCAACTGCTGCGTAATCCTGCTGGTGTTGTCGGTTTGCTAATCCTGCTGGCCGTCATTTTTATGGCCGTCTTAGCGCCGTGGATTTATCCTGGCGACCCGCTAGATATGATTGCTACCCCGCTGCTGTGGCCGGGAGCCAATGCGGCTTATCCATTAGGCACTGATGCGATGGGGCGCGATGTGATGGCCGGCATTTTCCACGGTGCCCGAGTCTCTTTGATGATTGGCGTGAGCGCTACGGTAATTGGGCTGGCAATCGGTATTCTCATCGGCAGTATCGGTGGCTATTTTGGCGGCATGACCGACAATATTTTGGTGCGCATCACCGTGTTATTCCAGACCATGCCGGCCTTTTTGCTGGTGATTATTCTACTGGCAATCTCCACGCCTTCGGTGACGCTCATTGCGCTATCGATTGGCATTACTTCATGGCCGACCGTGGCGCGTCTGGTGCGCGCTGAATTTCGTACCCTGCGTGATGCTGAGTTTGTTCTGGCGGCGCGTACCGAAGGCTTTTCGTCGTGGCGTATTATATTTCAGGAAATTCTGCCCAATGCCTTGCCGGCGATTATTGTCACCTCCTCGGTGATGGTTGCATCGGCTATTTTAATGGAATCGGCGCTGTCTTTTCTGGGCTTGGGTGACCCGAATACCGTCAGTTGGGGATTCCTGATCGGCAGCGGTCGGGAAATGCTACGCAGCGCCTGGTATCTGACCGCTGAGCCAGGGCTGGCGCTGGTTATCACTATTCTTGGACTCAATCTGTTGGGCGACGCCCTGAACGATGCCTTTAATCCGCGGTTAAGGGAGCGCTAAATGAACCCGCTATTATCGATTAAGGGACTGAGTGTGCGCTTTGGGGAGCATCGGGCAGTCAACAGTCTGGATTTGACGCTAGAGCGCGGAAAAATGCTGGCGCTGGTGGGTGAATCTGGCTGTGGTAAATCCGCCACCGCGCTGTCGATTCTCAGGCTATTGCCGGACTATGCTCAGATTAGTGGAGCAATCACCTTCGAGGGGCAAAATCTCCTCGCATTGCCGCCGCGCCAACTGCGAGCGCTGCGCGGTAACGACATTGCCATGGTGTTTCAGGAGCCGATGACTTCGTTGAATCCTGTGCATACCGTGGGCGAACAGATTATGGAGAGCCTGCGCGAACATCTCGGCTTATCGGGCCGTCTGGCAAGGGCAAGGGCGGTTGAACTCCTTGAACTTGTGCAGCTTCCGAATCCGGTGCAGCGCATTGATTATTACCCGCATCAACTTTCAGGCGGCCAACGGCAAAGAGTGATGATAGCTATGGCCGTGGCCTGCGAACCCAAGCTGCTGATTGCCGACGAGCCGACCACCGCGCTTGACGTGACGGTGCAGGGGAAAATCATGGCGCTGATTAACCAACTGCGAAAATCGATGTCGATGAGCGTGCTGATGATCAGCCACGATTTAGGGCTCGTTTCACAGTGGGCGGATGAGGTGGTGGTGATGCACGGCGGGCACAAGCTCGAGCAGAATCATGCCGCCGAACTGTTTGCCCATCCGCAGCATGAATACACGCAGGGACTGTTGGCGGCTTCATTGCACTATCAGCCCAATCTGCATTATCGCCAGCGCAGGCTGACAGAAATACATGCCGGAAAAGAGCAGGGCGAGCCTCTGTTTTCGCTACTGACTCCGCCGACGCTGAGTTTCCCTTCATTAACACAAACCGCCGCTTCAAAGCCGATATTAGCCGCGAGAGGAATCAACGTTTCCTATACTCAAGGCCGCGAGCGGGTTAATGCGGTGAGCGAGGTGAGCTTCGATATATTCAAAGGGGAAACGCTGGGGCTGGTAGGTGAATCCGGCTGTGGAAAATCAACGCTTTCCCGCGCTATTTTGCATTTGGTTAAACCCGACAGCGGGCAGATTCTCTTAGACGGTATCAACACCGTTGGCCTAAAAGAATCGCAGCTTGGCTTGCTGCGTAGCAAGGTACAAATGATTTTCCAGGACCCGTTCGCCTCGTTGAACCCGCGTCAGACGGTTCGCGGGATCCTCGACAGAGTGCTTAAAGTGAACGGCGTTAACGATAAAAAACAGCGCCAACTGCGAATTGCCACCATGATCGACCGCGTCGGACTGCCGCAGCACAGCCTTGATCGCTTCGCGCATGAGTTTTCTGGCGGGCAGCGGCAGCGTATTGGTATCGCCCGTGCGCTAATTACCCAGCCGGAACTGGTCATTTGCGATGAGGCGGTGTCGGCGCTGGACGTTTCGATTCAGGCAAAAATTCTCAATCTACTGCTGGAAATGAAACATGAATTTGGGCTGAGTTATCTGTTTATTTCGCATAATCTCGACGTCGTGCGCTATATGGCCGATCGGGTGCTGGTAATGAAAAAGGGTCAAATTGTCGAATCTGGCGAAGTAAAAATGCTGAATAATAATGTCATATAGCTCAATTAACTCCTGCTCTTTTTCAACTGCGATAATGCCATCGACATAGGCCTGGTAAAGGTTGTGAACAATGTGCGAGTCAGAATATTTAGCTAACTTACTGACCCACCCTTTTTTACTACCAAGGTGGCATATTTAATAAGCTTTTGGTTCATGATGCTTGCCTCTGACTCAATGCTGTTGTAATCCCACTCGGGCAGCTTAGTGCCAGAAGCCCGCATTTCTGGTACCATAATCTTCACTGATGGGAGCGGTTCACCATTAGGGGAGCAACTTTTGTTAACCACAAAAAGTCAAAATAAGTAATATGTAGAAGTGTAAGTTATTTAGACGATTGTGTTTATCTTTATTTAAGTTAATTCCTATTGAGCTGCGCTACTGACGAATATTAAGTAATGACAGAGTTTTTTATAAATAAAACATTAATTAAGAGATTGAAAATGAGTTTAGCCTTTGGAAGTCTTGGACACATAAAAAATAAAGCCCTTTTTTTATTGTTCAGCCTTCTTATAATCATCCCCGCAATCAGCAAAGCTGACAGTACTTATATTTTCTTTCGTCATGGAGAAAAGCCTAAAGGTAACAGCGGGCAGCTTACATGTCAGGGGCTTAATCGTTCTCTCAATCTTCCGTCCGTATTATTAACTCGTTACGGACGACCAGACATGCTTTATGCAGCTGCGCCAACTCAAGGCTCGATGCGCCCTTTAGCGACTATGACGCCAATAGCGGTGCACGTTTCTGAACCGGTTATAATACGCTATGCTGCCGATCAGCCCCGAGAGTTGACTTCGGCATTGCTTAAAGAAAAGAAAGTTCCTCTGACCTTTATTTCCTGGGAACGTAACAATCTGGTTGTTGCTGCTAAAAGGCTGGTGAGGAAAACGGGAGGAGATGCGGCACAGGTTCCATATTGGCCGCCCACTGACTTCGACTCTATTTTTGAGATCGTATTGGATAACAAGATGAAATTTAAATCCTTCAAACATCTTCACGAAGGGCTTAATGAGCTGTCATTAATTTGCCCAATACCTCACTAAAAAAAGCATGAAATTAATGGTGCCAATTTTTTCGGAAATTATCTTATTTTAAGCGTTGTTGCTTAATAGATGATTTCCTATTACTGAGTCACTGGCGCTACGCGAAGAATAGCCAGTGACCCGTTAATAAACAGACCATAAATAATATGTCCGTTCCTTGCTCACAATATCACCCGAGTCTAAGTACAGGCTGTTATGTATAGAAAACGGACATTGCTGATATTATTTCTTTTTATTTAGCATCGCCTGTAAATCAGCAAAGGGATTATAGGTGGCCGCAGCAACATCTTTTTGCGCATCCTCTCCCGCGACCACGTTTGTGCCGTATTGGTCAGCTTCGGTATACTTCGAGTGTTCGTGGTCATGGCAATAAAGGCACAACAACTCCCAGTTACTGCCATCTGGCGGATTATTGGTATGGTCGTGATCGATATGGTGAACCGTTAATTCGCGCAGGTTTGAATAAACAAACTCCCGCGAGCAGCGTCCGCATACCCAAGGATAAATTTTTAGTGCTTTCTCACGATAGCCACTTTCAAGCCGCGTGTAGTTTTTTGGGATTAGAGCCATTGCCGATGTTACCTGTTACAGAGAGATAATTTTATAATAGTACTCCTAATACATCCCATAATGGAATAGAAGAAGAAATGGAACAGGAGACGGGAAAGGGTAGTTGTAGGGTTTTGATTCTAATGGTAAATACGGCAGAGAAAATCTGTGGCCTGTAGCGAATATGACATAGCGGCTATTTGGCAAAGCCGCTATAAAAGGCATTGCTCAGTCCGGTGAGTGGTTTGGGATAGTTGGCGATTAATCACCTATCCCAATCCGGACTGAATTTCCTTCAAGTTACCTAATCATTGGCGAGATTATTTACCTGACAGTTCTTTTCGAACAATATGCGCGCCTAAACTTAACGCATTCAGCTTGCCTTTTGCTACTCGGCGAGGTAACGGAGTCATGCCACAGTTGGTGCTAGGGTAAAGCTTGTCGGCATCTACAAACTGAAGCACTTTTCGCAGAGTATCGGCAACTTGCTCTGGTGTTTCAATGACATTGGTTGCAACATCAATAGCCCCAACCATGACTTTTTTGCCTCGAATGAGTTCAATGAGATCCATTGGCACGCGAGAATTCTGACATTCCAGTGAGACGATATCGATAATAGACTTTTGCAGTTTAGGGAAGATTTGTTCGTATTGACGCCATTCTTCGCCCAAAGTCTTTTTCCAGTCTGTATTGGCTTTAATGCCATAGCCATAGCAAATATGGACCGCAGTTTCGCATTTAAGTCCTTCAGCTGCTCTTTCTAACGCGGCAATACCCCAATCATTCACCTCGTCAAAGAACACATTAAATGCAGGCTCATCAAACTGAATAATATCGACACCCGCAGCTTCTAATTCTTTGGCTTCTTCATTGAGAATTTTAGCAAATTCCCAGGCCAGTTTTTCGCGGCTTTTATAGTGGTTATCATACAGCGTATCGATCATAGTCATTGGACCTGGCAGGGCCCATTTAATCGGCTGCTTGGTTTGCTGACGCAAGAACTTGGCATCTTCAACGAAAACCGGCTTCTGGCGGCTTACTGCACCGACAACTGTTGGTACGCTCGCATCATAGCGATTACGAATTCTAACGGTTTCACGTTTCTCAAAATCAACGCCGCTAAGATGTTCAATAAACGTGGTGACAAAATGTTGACGCGTTTGCTCGCCATCACCAACAATATCAATACCTGCCTGAAGCTGATCTTGCAGACACAGAAGCAGAGCATCTTTTTTGCCCTCGATTAATTCTTCACCTTGCAGTTTCCACGGCGACCAAAGTGTTTCAGGCTGTGCTAGCCACGAAGGTTTAGGCAAACTGCCAGCAGAAGAAGTCGGTAACAAAATTTTCATAATAGATGACCTTAAGTTTTTGGTTAATTAAAGAACGTAATTAGCAGACCATTGATCAAGGATCTTTTTGTATGGTTTGATGAAATGTTCCTCAGTAAACTTTCCCTGCTCAATAGCTAATCGGCTACGTTCTTCTCGATCATAAACAATTTTCGTTAATGTATGATCCTGGTTATTCAAACTTGGTTGGTATTCTTTTCCTGCTGTTGAATTAGCGTTGTAGATCTCAGGTCGGTAAATTCTTTGGAAAGTCTCCATCGTACTGATGGTAGCAATAAGCTCAAGGTCAGTGTAATCACTCGTTAAATCACCTGAGAAATAAAATGCCAAAGGCGCAACGCTATTTTCAGGCATAAAGTAGCGAGCCTGCAATCCCATTTTCTTGAAATACTGGTCAGTCAAAGAGAATTCATTCTGCTGATATTCGAAGCCCAATACAGGATGCTGATATCCGGTCTGGCGATAAATATTTTTACTTGAAACGCTTAAGCAGATAACAGGTGTTTTACTGAAGTTATTTCTGTAAGTTTCTGAGTTTATGAAGCTTTTAAAGATGTTTCCATGCAAGTCACCAAAGTCATCTGGCGTGCTAAATCCTGTATTATTCTTGTTATGTTCTGACAGTAATACGCTAAAGTCATAATCTCGCACGTAAGAAGAGAAATTATTACCTACGATGCCTTCACTGCGTTCGTTGGTTTTTTTATCAACAATATTTGTTTTCAATATTTCAATTGCAGGGAAAGTCTTGCCGTTGCCTTCAATATCGATACTCAACTCAACGGAAATGATTTCAAGCTCGACAGAATAACGATCTCCCTGCGGATTATCCGAATGGGCCAATGAATTGAAACGATTGTCAATCATCATTAAGGCGTTGCGCAGATTCTCCTGGCGCTTCTCACCTCTAGCCAAATTAGCAAAGTTGGTTGTCAGACGAGTGTTTTCGGATGGGTTATAATTCTCATCGAAACAAATGCTCTTAATAGTAAATGTAAAATCTTTATTCATTTTGATCGGGTATCCTAATTTCTGATATAAAAAACCTGAATTAATTTATTGATTTTTCAGGATTTACCGTTTTATGTTCTGGTTTTTTATCCAGAAGTCTACATGTCTATGCGGCTAAAATTATGTGTCTTTTATGCCAGAGTCACTGACTGAGTAAAAGTGATTTAATTTCATTGGTGCATGAGCCATCTTCATGATCAGGTTTAGGGCAGGGCCAGCGCTGTTGCAGAGATTCCTGTTTTGCGAGATTTGCAGCAGAAATCCATGGGCCAGGAAAGGCGAAGATAAGGTTAAAGCTTAGGTGACAGCGAATGCATACAGCATCATCGATAATAGCGAGTAAGGTTATCCGAGTCTAATCAATAGCTCGATTTTAGCCATTTATTTTTTTAATGCATTGAATTAAATGGGGTTTTTTAGAAAATCTCGTGTACTCAAAAAATTGAGGCCCCGTTTCTGTGGCGAAATACGGGGCCTTTTCGATCCTGCTTATTTTAAAGTTTACGTTTTGAAGCACCATGCTTATGCATTGGGCTAAGGTGCCAGCACCAGAGCTTTGACATCCACGTGCTTAGGCAAGATTTTTAATTGATAGAACAGATCGGCCACGGGCTGCAACGCTTTAACATCGGCATCGTTGACTGGATGTACGCCTTGTGAAGTGCGGTCGGCGATAATTTTGGCCGTTGGCAGCGGTAATCCCGTCAGGTGTGCATAGGCTTTGGCGTAATCTGCGGGATGTTGAATCGCCCACTGCCGCGCTTTGGCAACCCGAGCGGCAAAGTCATTAATCGCTGCACGTTTATCGGGATCCGCCAGCGATTGGTCTGTGGCGGTTAAAAATCCTAGCGATGGGGTCAGTCCTTTTCCGTCACGCAAAACTCTCGCGCCATTTTGTTCCGCAACGCCCAAATAGGGATCGAAAACTGCCCAGGCGGCAATTTTTCCTGCGTTGAACGCCGCACTGGCATCCGTTGGCATCACAAACTGAATATTGACATCGCTGCGCTGCAAACCGGCCTCTTTTAACGCGGCGTAAAGCAGATTTTGCGAAATACTTCCCTGCGCTGATGACACCACCACCGTTTTTCCCTTCAAGTCTGCCACAGTGTGCAATGGTGAATCTTTAGGGACGATGATAGCGTTTGACTGACCCAATCCTACGTTAGTTTCAATCAGCTTAAAATCCACACCACCGGCGGCGGCCATTAATATCGGCAAGTCTCCGGCGTATGAGGTATCAACCAAATTGGCTCGCTGAGCCTCAAAAAGAGGAGCTGCTCCCTGAAAGTTGGCCCATTGATATTGATAAGGCGCGTCTTTTAATACGCCCGCTGCCTCAACCAAGGTGCGTAAACCGCGCGCCTGATCGCCCAGCACCAGCTTTGCATCGCCTATTGCCGCATGCGCCAATGGTACGCTCAATAAGGTCGCACTAAGCCCTGCAATACGCAGCAGCCCTTTAATTTGTAATAGCCTTTTGATTGCTAAAAAAGTAGAAAACCCTTTCATATTAATTCCTAAGTTTGCCAGTGCCTGTCGCGGTATGTTTCACGCGCTAAGTTTCGATGGTGGTTTATATCAAATGCCTCTAAAACTAATAAATGGCCCTAAAACCGTGCATCTCGTTTTGGAGAATTGAGCTGTAGACCATGGGCTATTCCTGATTGAATCCCACGCTAGCAAAGAAGTATTAATTATTTAAATGCCTTTTATTCATAAACTAAGCTGTAAAACATAGACTCACGTGAGGGGCGCTGCGGTAATTCATTACTGGCTGACTCTGTAAGGAAATTGTTTTGCGTGGAGAGAGATATTCTTTTGCGCTGAGGGGAAGTATTAAAGAGTTAAGCGGGTACTTATTTAGAAGCGGTAATGAGTTACAGTTATATTGAGATGCAGGGTTTATTTGAATAGTTTCTTTGCGTAGCTTTTCACATAGCTTTTTACACAGCTTTTTATATAGTTTTTTACACAGCTTTTCATATAGCTTTTTATATAGTCACGCTGCATGATTTTTTTGCATAGTTTTACTGCGCAGTTTTATTGCATAGACAAGCTATCGCACATTAATCCAGATGAGCTTTGCGCATCGGCATGCTGTCGATAGTGGATAACAGTGCCTCAGAACTTATTGGCTGTTGTTCCCGCAGTTTCATGCCGCCATCTTTGCCAACCAGCACAACTTCAAAACCTTTAGGTTCAAGCTGAGAACGAAGCTGCCCTTTTGAAGCCGGAGAAGTATCACTGAATACGATAATATCGCGATCGACTAACTCAGCTTTTGCATCTTCCAGTATTTTCATTTGCTGGACATAATTCACATCTTTCTCCGAAGGAGCGAATATCACCAGGGGACGATAATGCCATTGATACTGATGTAAATTGGCGGTTTCAGGAGTTAAAGAACGAAATATTTCGCCATTATCTGCCTGAGAAGACGTGCTGCACAGCAAAAAAGAAAGTGTTAATAGCAGCAGGCCGGAAGTCAGAGGAGTGGCGTGCTGAACATTACCAAAATCACTGGTTTGTGCAGATAAGAATGACTTGATGTGCATCATCGCGTTTATCCTCGTGCTTGAACAGGCAGGTTGATTAAAACGATCAACCGTCATGACACTCGTGTACTAGTCGACCCTCTATTAATATTAGCTGAAGTTAATTAGCCTCGCCGTGTATTCACTGATATTTACGTAGAAGGTTAGATTAAAAGGAATTTTAAAAACGTCGTACATTAACGGATTAGCTGGAAGTTACCAAAATTGAAGGTTTTTTAAATCTGGCTCATAAATTGCATATCTTGACTTGCGTGTTGTATATACAAGATTCTGTTTGCAGGCATGCATAGATTATATTCCAGCCTTACCGCTTTGATGGCGGTGAGTAATGGCAATCCATTGCTGGAGATAATAAACAATAACCGATTTATTGAGGCGGCCAGAGTACTGTCATGATACTGAATATCGCGGATCTTAGAAGGCAAGCAAAACGCGTGCTTCCAAACTTTGCTTTTGATTATATTGATGGAGGAGCCGAAGATGAAAAAACGCTTTTTCAAAATGAAAACGTTTTTGACCACTGGATGTTTGCCCCGACCGCGTTGCGAAATGCCGTAGAAAGAAAAACCACGATTGAGCTTGGCAATAGTCGGCTGTCGGCACCTTTATTAATTGCCCCTACCGGATATAACGGCATGCTGCGCCACAATGCCGATATTATGCTGGCTCGTGCCGCCGAACAGGCTGGAATCGGTTATATACAGAGCACGGTTTCAACTGCCTCGGTTGAGGATATTGCAAAGTATGCGCAGGGTGACAGGTGGTTCCAGCTTTATGTATTGAAAGATAAGGAAATTACCCGCAATCTGATATCCAGAGCGGCCAAAGCTGGATGCAGCGCGCTGGTTATTTCTGTCGATGCTGTCCATTTCGGTAACAGGGAGCGTGACAAACGCCATTATCGCCGTCCGATGAAACTTTCATTGAGAGCGCTCGCTGACGCCGCGCGAAAACCAGGTTGGATCTACAGAACGTTAGTCCCCGCCGGTATGCCCGGATTTGGCAATCTTCTGCCTTACTTGCCCGCGCAATATCAAAAAGGTGCCGGTGGGGCGACTTATTTTGCCAGCCAGATGGACCAGACGCTTGATTGGGATACCATTGAATGGATACGCACGCTCTGGGATGGGCCGTTGTATATCAAGGGGTTAATGACGGCGCAAGACGCGTTACAGGCTAAAAAGTGTGGCGCAGACGGTATTGTGCTATCCAACCACGGAGGCCGACAGCTGGATGGCACGCTAAGCCCGATGCTCATGCTTGCCGACGTTCGTCGCCAGGTCGGTAAAGAGTTTACTATTCTGATCGACAGCGGTTTTCGTCGGGGTACTGATATTATTAAGGCTCTGGCTCTTGGTGCCAATGCCGTATTAATCGGACGACCTATGTTATATGCCGTGGCAGTTGGGGGAGAGGCGCTAGTGAGTAAGACTATCTCTTCGCTAATGCTGGAAATAGACTGCACTCTGGCCCAGTTAGGCTGTACCTCAATTGACCAGCTCAGTCCTGAGCTGCTGTTTACTCCGTCAGGTCAAAACTATATGCCTTTGAGTCAGAAATAGGCGCGCTTAAGGTTTATAAGTGACTGCCACAGGGAAGCTGCCAGCAATAATGGCTTTTATTAAGGGTTTGGAATTTTAAAGGGGAAACCGGCTAATAGTTAGAAGGGGGTATCGAGGATTATAAAAAACCGGCCCTGCCTGATTTGATACCAGGCAGGGTCAGAAGATGTCGAGACTATACTTTATATTTCTTGGACGTACTCAATGGCGCTTTTATCTTACCGCCGGTGTTATATCGGGCATAAAAATAGTGCTCGATTTGCTCCAGACTGCGGCCACGAGTTTCGGGAATACAGCGAACAACAAACACGCCACCACCGATACCGATCACGCCAAAGATAAAGAAAGCTCCGGCGAGGCCGAAATAGGCCAGCAATAGAGGGAACGCCATCGAGATAACAAAGTTCGCTATCCACAGTGAGAATACCGCGCCGCCCATGCAGATACCGCGCATTCTGGTCGGGAAAATTTCTGACAGCAGCAGCCAGGTAACCGGTGAAAGCGCACCCTGCTGGAAGCTCAGGAACAGCAACATTCCTGCCAGGATCATATAACAACGCACAAGATTCACAGCGCCGTTAGCGTGAAACTCGGGCATTAAACAGATTGCACCAATCAGGAATAAACAAACGGTGCAGCCTATCTGTCCTATTAATACCAGCGGGCGTCGTCCGAGACGACCCAGCATCCAGAGGCCGACAAAGGTCATTAAAACAGAGATTACGCCGTTGGCAATGGTGGCGAATAACGCCGCATTGGTACTCAGGCCAGACATTTTTAGTACCGTTGGCGCGTAATACATGATGGTATTAACGCCCGTCAGCTGCTGAATAACCGCGATACCGATCCCGAGGAAGAACAGTTTTTTTAACCACGGAGTCGACAAGTCACGCAGTCTGCCTTTGCCCTGATGACGGTTCTCTTCAATGGTTTCCTCAATTTCTGTCAATTCCCATTCCACATCTTCCTTGGCGCGCGTGCGTTCAAGAATACGGCGAGCATCGGCAAAACGACCTTTCATGGCATACCAGCGCGGCGTGTCTGGCATAAACATCATGCCGAACCACAGCAAGATTGCCGGTATAGTCGCGATTGCCAGCATCCAGCGCCAGGTGGTATCACCGCCCCAGATTTCATGAAACGTCGCATTAGTGATATACGCCAGCATTTGCCCAATGACGATCATCAGCTCCTGCATAGTCACTAATTGTCCGCGTCGGTTAGCCGGAGCGATTTCAGCGATATAAACTGGCACCGTGGCTGCTGCGCCACCTACAGCCAAGCCGAGAACCAGGCGGAAGAAAATCATCCAGTTGACGTCAGGCGCCATCGCGGTACCCGCAGCGCCGATGGCAAAAATAATCGCTAGCAGGATAATGATTTTTTTACGACCTGCGGTATCCGCCAGATGCCCTGCGGCCAGTGCACCAAACGCTGCACCAAACAGCAATGAGCTGGTAACCAGACCTGTGGTGAATGGAGTCAGGTGTAATTCTTTGCCCATAAACAATAATGCGCCAGAAATAACGCCTGTGTCATAACCGAATAGCAGGCCCCCAAGTGTTGAAATAATAGCGATAACCTTGACGAAGGGTTCAATCTTGGTGACGCTGTTCGGACCGGAGGTCGTATTTGTTGTTATAAATTGTTCATGTTCCATAGCTACTCCAATGATCGTTTAAACTCTGTTGTAGGGACATCTTGCAGTAAGGAAAATGGGTAACAATTAATTCTATTAACGAAAGGCTTTATTAACTAAAAGTTCTATTAATCAGGTGCCTGGCTCAGCGGGACTTAATACCGCGGGGAAAGGTTATCCCCACGGAAATAAAATAAAAAACCAGTGTTTTATTTATTCGCTTTCTAAATTCCAGCAACTTCCTGAATATAACGACGAGCTTTTACTGCATATTCGAAGGGGTTGGCTTTGGCAGGGTCTTGCTCTGCCTCGACAACAATCCATCCCTCATAGCCAAAATTCTCTAATAATTCGAATACCGGTTTGAATTGTATAATTCCATCACCGGGTACGGTAAATGTCCCTTTTTTTACGCCATCAAGAAAACTTAGTTTATGAGTCCGTACTTCATTGACCACACTATCTCGAACGTCTTTAAGATGTACGTGATTAATACGTGGCAGATGCGTTTTTAGGATTTGTAACATGGCTTCCTGCGAACCTTCTGAATAATAGGCATGGCCAGTATCGAAGAGCAGGTAAACGTCATCGTTTACAAGATCAAGAAAATGGTCAATTTCCTGCGCAGTCTGAATACCGGTGCCCATATGGTGATGCAGGCCCACGGTCATGCCTTTTTCAGCCGCGAGATCGGCTAATTCGTTATAGCCATTGGCTACCCGTTGCCATTCGCTGTCGTTAAAAATAGGGCGACCTTCCAGTACAGGGCGCGGTGTGCCTTGAGTACTGCGTGACTGCTCGGAGCAGCCGATGACTTTTGCGCCCATCGCATGCAAAAAGTCGCGATGTACGAGGAATTCTTCAATCGTTTTAGCTTTTTCTCCGTCTGCAAAGAACGTACTAAACCAGGCATTACAGATTTGGATACCGCGTATATCTAAAAATGGTTTGAGGATTTTCGGATCGCGTGGGTATTTGCTTCCCACTTCGCTTCCTGTAAAACCGGCAAGCGCCATTTCACTGACAGTTTGCTGAAATGTGTTTTCTTTTCCTAAATCGGGCATGTCGTCATTTGTCCAGCCGATAGGAGCGATGCCGAGTTTGACCTTATTTTTATCCATGATAAACGCACCTTAAATAGTAAAATATCTCAATAAAATTAGTGATTAGCGTTCATAAAAAGCCGGACGCGGAGGCAAAGAAATGCTGACCGGGCCAGTGGTAGTTTGTGCAGCAACACAAGCATCAGCCGCCGTTGAAGCCGCATAGCCGTCCCATGCAGAAGGCCCGGTTAATTCGCCTTTAATGACGCCGTTAATAAAGTCTTGTAGCTCGGTATCGTAGGCATCAATGAAACGGTCTTTCCAATCAGTCAGGATGTTATGTGAGCGTTTGGCGCTGCTGCGTAACAAGACGCTGCTCGGTTCAGGCAGGCTGGCGATACCACTTTCACCCACGACCTCGGTTTGAATGTCATAGCCATATTTACAGTTAACAAAGACTTCCACATCAATGCGGACACCCTGCACGGTTTCCAGCAATACGATCTGCGGATCGCGTAATTTGGCGTGGGTGTGAGCGGTTGCACGTGGAAAAATGACCTGAGCAGACACAAAGTCATCATCAAGCAGCCAACGCAAAACGCTCAATTCGTGGATTAGCGTGTTAGTAATCGCCATATCGGTGCTGTAACTCTCATCGACTGCCGGGTTGCGGTGCGCGCAATGCAGCATTAATGGCTGGCCGATTTCGCCACTGTCGATCACTTTTTTCAGTGCCCGGTAACCTTGGTCATAAGGTCGCATAAAACCAACCTGCACCAGCCGACGGCCGTGAGCGATTTCTGCATCGACAATACGTTTGCAACCGGCAGCGGTGACAGCTAAAGGTTTCTCGCAAAATACCGGTTTTCCGGCGGCAATGGCGGCCAAAACAAATGCTTCATGAGTGGGATCCCAGGAAGTAATGATCAGGGCATCGACATTTGAGGCATTGATTACCTGTTCGCCATCGGGCAACACTTCAGCGTCTAAACCTAAGCGTTTAACCGCCTCTGCTGCGCCCTTGAGGTTGATATCTGAAACTGCAACCACGGTTGCCCCTTGCAACACATAGCTACAGCGGCGGATATGTTCCTGACCGATGGCTCCGGTACCAATTACCCCTAATTTCAACGTCATAGTGATTCTCCTGTAAAACATGAGTTTTCAGCTTTTGATGTGCAAATCGGCCATGATCCGTTATCGGTCAGGTGCCTGGTATGGCATCTGATAGGAATCATCGCTTCTAGTTTGATTCTTTGTGAAACTTATATTCCATAAAACAATAATACAAAAAATACGTTTTGTTCTGGGAGGCAGATCATATCTTGGAAGTTAATTTTTTCAGCAGCGCAAAAACAGGCAGGATTAGGGCAATAAAATTGGCTTTAAGTCATGAAAATCGACTTTTATAGAGAGGGTGCTGGGATTAAGACCCGCTGTATTTGCTTTGTAATCTGGAAAGTACTGTCCATTTCAGGCTTGGATGAAGCAGATCACAGTTTAATCAGGGACAACGAATTCATTTTATGAGCCAGATCTAAAAATTAAAATTTCATTATTAACTTAGTGTGAAATAAATGTTTTTATAAATTTGTCATGGTCAGGCGTTGGGGCACTTTTCCATCTGCTTAAAATTACTCTCGAATCAATGGCCGATTTCTTTGCAGTGCTCAATGACATTGCCAACCCACAAGAATTCAATGCAGCCCAGGCAGCAGCGAACAGGCGAAATACAACATCCTCGCGGAAAATGAGGCAGGAGTCTCAGTATGGGTATTGATTTAAATAGGTTTTGCGTTAATCGTAAAATTGCCCCTAATCTTTCTATCGAGCAATTTTTCCAACTGGTAACCCGCTGTGGGATAAACCACGTCGAGATGCGCAACGATATGCCAAGTGGAAAAGTCACCGATGCGCTCAGTGCTCAGCAGGTGAGTGCATTGGCCGAACAATACCGCCAAAAGATAACCACCATCAATGCGGTATATCCATTCAATCAGATAAGTGAATCTTTGTTAGAGAAAACGGAAGGCTTACTTAAAGAGGCGAGGGCGATTGGTGCCCAGGCTCTGGTGCTTTGCCCGTTAAATGATGGCACACCCATTTCGCTAGAAGACACGTTGAGTGCTTTGCAAACCCTGGCACCTTTATTTGAAAAATATGGCGTACAGGGTTTGGTCGAGCCGCTGGGCTTTCAGGGAAGCTCGCTGCGTTCTGCGGTATTAGCGCAAACGTTAATCCGTGAAGCCAGAGTACCGTTCAAAATTGTGCTGGATACTTTTCATCACTATTTATATGTCGAAGATGAAGTCAATTTTGAGGCCAAGATTGATCTTGACCTCATCGGGCTGGTACACGTTTCGGGTGTTGAAGACCGCCGGGCAAAAGCGCT
The DNA here is from genome assembly GCA_963747655.1 of uncultured Gammaproteobacteria bacterium. Lineage (GTDB taxonomy): Bacteria > Pseudomonadota > Gammaproteobacteria > Enterobacterales > Enterobacteriaceae > Rouxiella. The sequence continues at coordinate 137,745 of CAVVFS010000007.1, forward strand.
GCTAAGCGATGAGGAACGTATAATGCTTAGTGAGCGGGATCTGATGAAAAATATTGAGCAGGTGGCACGGCTTGAAAGATTTGGCTATCGGGGACTCTATTCGTTTGAGCCTTTCTCTTCGGTACTTGCCGACTGGAGCGAGGCAGATATTGAGCGAGAAATTCGCCAGAGTATTGCCCTGCTGACTCAGTAACTATTACTATCTCAGTAACTATTCTGTCTCAGTAACTGTTCTGATTCAGTAACTGTGCTGACTCAGTAATCCCGCAGACCCTATACTTAAAGAGTGGTTATCTTTTGTATCGGGTCTGTTTATAAAGAGCCAGCTGATAAACAGGTCGTTATAAGAATATCTTTAATTTTTTACTAAATGTCTTACCAGAGAGCATCAAGGCATATTCAGTATGAAGCCATCTTCGACTACGTTATTTCCATAAGGCGAGAGAGAGATAATTCCTTGATGGAGCATCTCTTCTAAAGCAATATGAATATCAACCTTAGACCATTCATCAGGAAGCCAGTGAATAAAACACACACGGCCTTGACGATTTTTGAATTTTTCGAAGCAAAACTCAACGATGCCTCTTTGTAATGGAGTTAACACCATAACTACCTCAGTAAACTTTTATATAACGCCACAGTGGCTTTTGTCAGAATATTAATTATTTATTAGCTTATGGACAGGCACGAATAGGCAACCATCAATCTGGGTATTATTTTCATAGTGACTAATTTCTCCTTCAAAAAAATCAGACATCCCTGTAATAAAGACATCAATATCAGGCATTAAATTATAATAAACGTAGATTCTGAAGAGTAAAAATGAATTAGGATTGCCACTAAATGGAAATGCCAGGCAGTCAATGGTTTTATCGGACTGATCGATTTTTGGATCATTGCTTGCTAGAAAACTCAGCTCTTGTAAGATAGAGAAGCTAAGCTTTTCTTCATACAACATATTGACGATCATAGTGAATTTTCCGACGTTCGCTTTCTCGCTCAAAAAATCGTTCATCGGTTTACGCCAATTTTCTTCCCCAGCACTAATATTCAGAAAATCTTCAATATTTGTTCTGATAGTCTGTTTAGCATGAGTGGTGGGTATTTTTCGATTAGTAATAAAATAGTCATTTTTATAGTTATGCGGGAAGGCAATAAGCTTTTGGATACCCTTAAATTTAATATAAGGGCTTTTGCTATATACCGCCGGCGTTATGCCAAAATGATTTTTAAAAGATCGCGTGAAAGACTGCTGCGAATCGAATCCGGAAAGCATAAGTATGTCAGTTATTTTTAAATTACTGTAGCGCATTGCAATAGCAGTGCGGGTAATACGTCGGTTAGAAATATACTTACCTAAAGTAATCCCCATGCTAGATTTAAATAGTCGCTGTAAATACCATTTACTATAACCGGCTTTATTGGCTATATCCGTCATGCCCAGAGATTTATCCAGGTTTTTTTCGATCCATGCACATAGATCAAAATAGAAGTCGTCATGAAGCATAGTGTTTCAACCTGCTTATATGATAATAAGCATAAGAAAAAATTTTCAATAAATTGAGATTCTGGTGGAGGTTAAAGCCAGAATCTGGATTCAGCTTGCGGTAAGCTCTTTAAGTATCCTGCGTAGCCAGCGATGCGCTTCATCATATTCCAGTCTTGGATGCCAGGCCTGAACAATCATGACACTCGATATCGGGATCGGTAGGGTAAAAGGCTTCAGTTTTAGGCCAAGTTGTTCAATATTTTCCAGCATCGCCGTGGGCATTACGGGAAGTATTAGATCCGATTTACCTAAAGCAAACAAGGCAGTATGGAAAGTCGGCGTAATGTAAGTGACGCGACGCTTAAGCGACAGTTCTGCCAGCGAGACATCGATCGGACCCTGTGAACGGCCAAGGCGTGAAACGCTGATATGATCGTAAGTCACAAAACGCTCGGGAGTGATTTCCGCATCGAAAATCGGGTGATCCTCGCGGGCTATCCCAACTAACGAGCTACTAAACAGATTCTGTACTTTAATGTCTGCCCCGAATTTGCGTGAAGAACTGATCACTAAATCGATGCTTCCCGCATTAAGCGGATCGTTATCTATATCACTTTCCGGGACGAATCTCAGTACAGAATTAGGCGAATGCTGTTTAATAATTTCGACCAGCTTTACCCCGTAGGCACCAATAAAAAGGTCGTTTGCACGAATGCTGAATGTCCGGCTCATGGTGCTTAAGTCAAAGCCGCGTATCTGGGCAAAAAAGGTTTGGCTTAACTCAACGATCCCTCTTACCTGCTCCTGAATCTGCAAGGCCTTGGGCGTCGGGATCATACTATGCTGTGAACGTACCAGAATCGGATCTTCAACCACTAAACGTATACGCGCCAGCGTTCGGCTCATTGCCGGAGCACTCATATTCATTCGATGTGCAGCACCGGCAACGGAACATTCTTCGATTAAAAAATGCAGTGCAACCAGCAAATTAAGATCTATTGTTTTCATGGTTGATCGATATCCAATACGAGGCATAGTTAACGAAACATGTCTTCGTTAAGCTGATTCTCAAAATTATATAGCCGCAATGTCGAGCCTTCTACCGGACTTCAATAAGTACCGGGCACGGCGCGTTTTCTAATACTACATGAGCCACTGATTTTCCGATAAGGCGATCGAATGTGGTCATATGGTGATGTCCCATGACTATTAAGTCACAGTGATTCTCTCGGGCATATTCAGGAATAGCCGCTTCTGGAATTCCCTTGATAATAGCTGAAATACAGTGAGTGAAATGCGCCGATAAATATCCCTGTGCCTGCGCCAGAATATTTTCGACTCTCAACTGTTCTTGCTCCGCTGCTGGACAGGCTTCTTTTGCTTCAACAGTGGGGGCGCTGTATTCCTCAGAGATGGCGCAGACTAGATGTATTCGCGTCGAATCATTGGCTACGCTGGTAACTAACTCAATCACTTTTTGACATTGTGGTGTGCCATTAATGGCGACTAATATTCTGCTAAACATGCTTATTCTCTTACGACAAATATAGGGTGATTCGAAAACCGTGTGATTCGAAAATTTCGAGCCCTAGCTTAAATAGCGCCATGCGATAGTTCGCATGGCGCCTGCCTGATTACTTTTATGTGTCGCTTAGTTCTTGTTAGCTGCTGTCGTTGAAGAAGCAGGTATTACTTTATTCGCTGCTTTAACTGAAGAGGCCGGTGCTGCGGCACCTTGTTCCCAGCCGCCGCCCAATGCCTGATATAAGTTGACCAGCGTTAAAGAAACTTCCGCGGTGCTTTGAGTCAACGCTGCCTGATTTTCCAGCAGGGCATTTTGCACAGTCAATACGTTAACGAAGTCGATGGAACCTTGCTTATATTGGTCCTCGGCACTGGCTAACGCACTTTGACTGTCTTTAACCGCATTGACCAGGCTTTGGTGACGACGTTGCTCAGCCTGATAGCCACTAAGGTCGTTATCAACCTCGTGCCATGCAGCCAGCACCGTGCGCTGGTAAGCAATCGCAGCCTCTTGCTGGCGACTTTCACTCAGTTTCAACGCGCCGGTTAAGCGTCCACCCTCAAACAGTGGCAGGTTGATACCGGGGCCAAAAGCAAAACTGTGTGAAGCCCAGCCGCCCATATTAGAAAGCTGCATTGTCTGGAAACCGACATCGCCCGAAAGAGTAATACTTGGATAAAAGTCCGCTTTGGCAATGCCAATTCCAGCCGTTGCGGCATGCAAATTAGCCTCGGCGCGGCGAATGTCTGGACGGCGTTGAGCTAACTCACTCGGCAGACCAACGGGAACGTTTGCAGGTCCGGCTGGAATATCCTTAATAGTGCCAAGCTCGGCGTTAAGTGCGCCAGGCTCGCGGCCAATCAGGAAGCTTAATGCATTAATCAGCACACTTTCCTGCTGTTGCAACGGAGGCACTCGCGCTTCGATTGATTCAACCAGGGCTGATTCTTGCGAGACTTCCAGATTAGTCGCCACGCCCTGATTCATACGCGCCTGTGTCAGGCTCAGGCTGTGCTGTGCAATATCCAGATTCTGTAACGTAATCTTGAGGGTATTTTGTGTCCCTCTGAGCTGGATATAGTCTCGCGCAGTCTCCGACAAAATTGAGACCATCGCAGCATGCTGATCTTCCTCGGAAATCTGTACTTTAGCATTGGCAACTTCTACAGAGCGTCTGACTCTGCCCCAAAGATCAAGCTCCCAGCTGGCATTTAGCCCGCTATCCCAGACGCTGTAATTGCTTTTACCGTCATGGCCTGAAATATCCGTCAAGCCCTGTGAGGAATTGCGTGCATAGCTATAGTCGCCAGTGGCCCCTAAGCTTGGCAACTGATCGGCAGTAACGGTAGATCTCACCGCAAGACTTTGCTCAACGTGAGTTGCCGCTTCTTTGAGATCCAGGTTATTGGTTTGCGCCTCTTTCAGTAACGCCGACAACTGCGGGTCTCCGAAAGATGTCCACCACTGAGAGTCAACGTTGCCGCCTACGGTCTTACTCTGGTTCGGCTGGTCATCATGCTGATTCCAGTGCGCAGGCAGATTAGGAGTCGGGGCATGAAAATCAGGCCCCACCGTGCAACCGGATAATCCTAGCAGGCTGCTTGCACTCACCATTATTGCAAGCTTGTGAATAGAAAAGGATTTCATAGTGCATTCACCTTTTCATCCTTGCCATCGGTATTAATGCTGGCTTCAACAGACATACCGACACGCAACTGGCTGACCATAGGCTGTTGAGGATCCAGAATGATTTTTACCGGGATACGCTGAACCACTTTGGTAAAGTTACCGGTCGCATTATCAGGTGCGATAGCAGAAAAAGTCACGCCGGTCGCAGGCGCAATACTCTGAACGTGACCCTGGAAAGACACGCCCGGGAAAGTATCGACTGAAACGGTTGCAGACTGACCTGAATGTACGTGAGTCAGCTGGCTCTCCTGGAAATTGGCAACAATATAGGCTTGAGTCAACGGTACAACGGCCATCAGCAGGTCGCCCGGTTTAACATACGCCCCTACGCGCACGCTACGACGACCCACGGTGCCATCATATGGCGCGATTAGCGTGGTGTAAGAAAGGTTCAGGTTTGCACGCTGTTGCATCGCTTGTGCATGCAACACTTCAGCCATCGCCGCTTCACGCTGTGCAGTAATCACATTCAGCTGATCGGTAACGGCTTTAATCGCGGCGCGATGTTCTGCTTCTTTAGCCAGGGCAGTCTGCAAACGGCTTTGAGACAGCTGGTAATTCTGCAAAGTGCCGGCGCCTTGTTTGGCAAGGTTTTGATAACGTGCCAGTTCTTGTCTGGAGAACTGAACCTGAGAGATATCGCCGTCTACCACAGACTTGGCCTGAGCGATCAACGCCTGCTGACGCACTAACGCTGCGCTGGCATCGTCGGCATTAGCATGAGCAATCGCTACTGCGGCATTAGCCGCCGCAAGGTCTGCTTCGTAGTCTTTAGAATCGATTCGTGCCAGTACCTGACCGGCTTTAACCTGTTGGTTATCTTCAACAAGGATCTGGTCGACGAAACCGGAAATTTTTGGGGCGACTAAAGTAAAGTCGGCATTAATGTAAGCATCATTGGTAGTTTGAACCGCATTTGTTCCAAAAATCCAACGTCCGAGGATAAACACAACGATAACAAATACTGCAATAACAACAGCTAACAGAGGTTTTTTTATAGTCGTTTTTTGACTCATTTTTTCAATTTCCAATTATTCAAGAGACAGCGCGTGGTGGGAAGATGCGTGTTGGCATGACTGGGATAAGCAAGATCATCAGCAGCGCAACGCCACCCATATAAAGGTAGAGATCTGACGAAGTGAGTACGATAGCTTGCTGATGGAGCCTCTCAGCCATTTCAGCAGGAGGTATCCCGTTGCTTGACAACGGATTATTGCCATACTGATCGACCAAAATGTTTGAGTGAAAACGCTCGCGATGCACGTTGACCGTTTCCAGGAAGCTGCTTGCAGCCACGGCGGCAAAGCCTTTAACGGTATTGAACCACGCGGAGGCAAACGGGCCATCGGCCGGTTCTAAACCGCCGGTCGCAAACATCAACAAAGGGATCACCGCCATCGGCTGAGCGATGACCTGAATCATCTGCATCAAGAAGAAATTATCGCGATCCCAGGCTTGTGTAAGGTGAGAACCAATAAAGCAGGCAACACCCAGCAGGGCCAGCCCCGTTCCCAGAACGACACGGCAATCGACAAATCGGTTATTCATTACTGCAACGACCAGAGGCAGGGCAATCAACTGCGGCACAGCCACCCAAAGCATGACGGGAGCCGTTTGCAAAGGTCGATAGCCTTGAACTTCTGCAAGGAAGTTTGAAGGGATAATGATCACGCCCAGCAGGACAAACAGCACGCCACCCAAAACGATAAGGGCAAAGGTCAGGTTGCGTCTTTCCAGCATCTGGACTTTGAAGAACGGCAGCGGCTGTGACCATTCATTGATGATAAAGAGGACAAACATGAGTACCCCTCCACCAATCAGGAAACGGATCAGCTGATCGTCAAACCAGTTGAGTCGTTGGCCCTGTTCCAGACCCAGCACAACCATGATCAATGCAGGCATGCCTAGCATGAGTCCGCGCCAGTTGAAATTTTTCAGGCGTTCCAGCTTCATCGGGTCTTGTGGTAATCCCCAGGCGACAAATGCCATCGCAGTCAATGACCACGGGATAATCTGCCAGAAGGCAAATTTCCAGCCCAGATACTCAACGCTCCATGCAGCTAACGGCAGGCCAAAACTCGGCCCGAAGGTTGCTGTAAGCGCGTAGCCGCCTAGTCCGTAAAGCTTGATTCCTGGTGGTAAGAATCTAAGTGCCACAGACATCAATAACGGAGGCAAGGCGCCACCGGCGAAACCCTGAAAAACGCGCAGGATAACCATTGATGTGTAGTTAGGCGCAAATGGACTCAGGATACCCAACACCATAAAGGTGCCAATGGCGGTAAGTGCAAAACGGCGCAGTGTAAACGTGCCTGCACACCAGGGCGCAAAGGCCATTGCCGAGACTGAGGTCGCAGAATAGGCAGCCAACAACCAGGAAGCTTGATCGAAGCTAATACCCATCGCACCGCGAATATCTGGCATGGCAAATTTGATAACGTTTTCGTTAAAACCTGAAACCAATACTGCGAGCAGGACACCGACAAGTCCGGTGGCAATCCGCAGGCCAAAAGCCGCCGGTGCTGCCGGAGCCGCGGGCGTGGGAGAGGGTGGTGCAGAGACCCTTGTTTCGTTAATAGGGGGAATCAAAACGCTCACAATAGGCTTCCGTTAACATTATGTAAATTTTTAGTTATAAAATGATACATTTGAAAATACTCTGACAGGTGAAGGGCAGAGCTTAAATAATTGTCCGAAAGTAAAGAAGTGACATTTCGGTATCTTCGAAATGCGTAAAGTGGAATTTAGGATAAGATAAGGAATTTTAAAAATGTGCGCAGTGTCACATTTCTGTATTTTAGTATGCGTTGGCCTGTGTCATAAAAGAGTCATTGCACACCAAAACATAGGATGATAGGATTTATTCGTGGTCAGGGTTATCTGTAAACTCTGTCCTCCACATTTCATTCTGACATTAAAAATAATGTCCTTTAGGCAATCTATTTTTTTCAAAATAGAGGGTAAGTTGGAAAGTTTCAGTCAGGAGCTTGCCAATCTCTTCTCGCCACATCCGCTCAGGCCGATGTGGCTTTTTTTTTGCATTTCAGGTAGATGCATTAATCATTGTTAGTGCTTTTAATTTTAGTTAACGCTGTTAACCAGTTTTGATATATTGTTCATAGATTCTTAACGAAGAGAGTTTTTGATGAACACTGCGGATATCCAGATTTTTCGAGCTTCGCTTCGCGAGATGGTGCGTGAACTCGGCATGCTGAGTCGCAAGTCTTGCGGAACAGACCTTTCCCCCTTACAGAGCCATATTCTGATTGAATTAAATCAGCGACCTCTTAGCGTCACAAATCTTGCTGCAATACTGTGCGTGGAAAAGGCCAGCATCAGCCGCACGCTCAAAGGTATGGAAGAAGATGAACTGATCGTTCGTAAAGCGGATCAAAATGATGCTCGCGCCTTCACTTTCAGCCTGAGCGCAAAGGGCAAACAGTGCCTGCAACATATTGAAGATAATGCAAATGACTTTATCTCACAGGCGCTTTGCCTGGCTTCTGAGCAAGAAACTCAAGCATTTACCGAGTCTATTCATGGGCTGACCGCTTCACTGCGCAATGCTCGCCGCCAGCGAGAAATGGAGATAATAATCCGCCCGATTGAGGCTAACGATAATGCCGCGATGGCTGAAATCGTGCGCGACAGTTTTCGAGATAACAAGATTGATCATCTTGAAGGCGTGAGTCTGCACGATCCTGGTCTCGAAAAACTCGCGCAGGTTTATGACCAGCCCGGCAGTGCTTATTGGGTGGCAGAATCTCAGGGGAAAATATTGGGAGGTATCGGTTTTGCGCCTCTGGCTGGGGGAAAAGAAGGCTATTGTGAAATGCAGAAGCTGTATTTTAACGCCAGCGTCAAGGGCGCGGGATTAGGGCGGCGTATGATAGCGCGAGTGCTTGCCGGGGCGCGGCTTCAGGGCTATAAATTCTGTTATCTTGAAACATTGCCGGAATTAAGTGCAGCCGTCCGACTTTATGAGGCATTCGGATTTGTGCATCTTGATGGCCCTCTCGGCAATACTGGCCACAATAGTTGCGATATTTGTATGGTGAAGAGCCTGGATTAACCGAATTCATCTTTCCAAACGACCCACTTTTAGAAAACTCCCCCTAAGGGGCTTTTGCGAGACGTTTGGCGAATGCTATTCTTTGCAAAATAATTTCTTTGGGGGCAGCATGTTAAAAAAATCACTAATAACAACTATCCTGTTATTGTCTGCGCCGTTGGCTGCTTCGGCAGCACAAACGTTCACCTGTAGCCTGACGTTCAGCACCGAGGACGATAGTGGTAACACTAAATCTGATCTGATTAGTCAAAACGCCGAGCTCATTGATAATGGCAACACTTTTAGCGCATCACCTGAAGGTAAAGAGCAAGAGACCAGCCCGGCTCTTGTTGCTTCAGCCACTCCGGACGGCAGCCAAATTTTCACCGCCAAGACAATTGATGGCGTATTGTTTGCCAAAATTGATGGCAGCTATGTGATTCGAAATGCTAAGCAAGGGTATGTTTATTCTGATTGCAAGCCATCAAGTTAGGGTGAAAATCGTGTCAGCCAGAAGCGGTCACCTGTTATGCCAAGACACGGCTTTTGTTGAGTGTTAATTATTATTAACCTTTAACCAGTATTAACCTCTAATTAGTCTAAAAAGTGTCGGCTTTTTTGACAAAAGCGAGGTGATCGGCTGTGGCAAGTCAGATAACATATGCGCACTATCTTATCCGGTTTGAATCAGGCGGTACCGGTTGTGCGTTTAGACAAGAAAATATCCTCGTTAGATAACCTCATTTACAGCAATTATCGTGTGACACACGGGCTGCGAATGGGGCTGGCATTTATTCTCACCTTTATGTTCGTTCGCTTGACTCAACTTCCTGAGGCAACGTGGCCGCTTATTACCTTGGTGGTGGTGATGGGGCCTATCTCTTTTTGGGGAAACGTGGTTCAGCGTGTTTCTGAAAGGATTATCGGCACGATTGGCGGATCTATCGCGGGGATGATTGCGCTCTGGCTTGAGCTTTATTCACTGACAGCGATGCTGATTTGGTGTGGGCTGACGGTATTTGCCAGCGGTTATCTTGCGTTAGGTCGACGCTCTTACGCCGGGCTGTTGCTGGGCGTAACGCTTGCCGTGATCATTGGTGCCGGTCCGGGCGAGCTGGAAACCGCTCTCTGGCGAAGCGGTGACGTGCTGGTGGGTTCATTGCTGGCGCTGCTTTTTTCAAGCATCTATCCGCAGCGAGCCTTTATACACTGGCGTATGCAGATGTCGGATTATTTAATGTCGCTGTATAAATTGCACAGTGCCTGGCTGTCTCCAAATATGCTCGAACGCCCGCGATTGCAGCTCAGGCTCAAGCAGGCGATGTCACAGATGATCAAAATGCGTGCGCTGCACACGGCATCGAGCAAAGAATCGCATATTCCGCGAGAGGTTTTCGACGCCACTCAAACGCTGTGCCGCAATCTGCTGTGTACTCTCGAACTGCTGGCCGATGCTTACTGGAGCTCGCGAGAAAGTCATTTCATCATACTGAATGCCCGCACGCTGCGTCATACGCAACGATCGATACTCGATTGTCTTGAGAAACTGAGTCTGTTTATGCGCAACGGTTCGATTGGCGATGAGCTGAAAATCAGCAATCAGCTGGCGGAATCAGCACTGGAATTGCAGGAGCTGATGCAGTCGATGAACCGGGGCAAGAATAACGAGGCACAGATTTATGGCTACGTCTGGCTCAGCATTCAGGTTACCGATCAGCTTAAATCTTTAGGTGACTTGATCACTCTTTCAATGGATAAGCAAGAGCCGGTTGTGGTCGCGCACTCCGATTCCTGATAGTCTGTCGGCTATTGCGGGCAGCGAGTAAATGAATCTTTGTCACTTAATCGAAGGTGTAAAAATGGATAATACTATTAAGCCAAGTTTCCAGGATGTTCTGGAGTTTGTACGCATTTTTCGTCGTAAAAACAAACTTCAGCGTGAAATTGTCGATAACGAAAAGAAAATCCGCGATAACCAGAAACGTGTTTTGCTGCTCGATAACCTGAGCGATTACATTAAGCCAGGAATGAGCATTGACGACGTGCAGGGCATTATTGCCAATATGCGCAGCGACTACGAAGATCGCGTCGATGACTACATCATCAAAAACGCCGACCTGTCGAAAGAGCGTCGTGAGATGTCGAAAACGCTGAAAGCCATGGGCGAAATCAAAGCTAACGAAGCTAAAGCTAGCGAAACCAAATAGTCCCACGTTTTGCCGCCCCAAGTTCTCCCCCACTTTTGGGGGAGATAACATTGCCAGCCTCCAGTGACCTCGATTTAATTAACTCAGTGTCTGCATTTAGCGCCGTTAAATATAGCGAGCTGTCACCGCGTTAATCCTTCAATTGCCTCTTGTCGAACCTTGATAAGCCAGGTATCGAGCAGTGCCTGACGACCCGCCCACAGCAATTCCGCTTTTTCAACGCTGACCGTTTCAAAACTGATCATATCGCCGGGTTTAGCCTGCCCAAGACGAGCCAGATCGGCGCGGATCACCGTAGCAATTTTCGGATAACCGCCGGTAGTTTGCCGATCGTTCATGGCAATAATAGGCTCGCCGCTGCCGGGGATCTGAATGCTGCCGCGCGAGATGCCGTCGGAAACAATATTAAAGCCGCGAGTATGGCTAATCGGATTGCCACTTAGCCGGTAACCCATCCGGTCACTTTGCTCGCTAATCCGATAAGCGTTACTCAAAAATTGACCTATTGCGGCTTGATCAAAATGATCATCCTGAGGGCCTAAAATAACGCGGATCGGACGCCGTTCACGCTGCGGCATCAGTCGTTGTTCGGGAATACCGTTCAACATTGGGGCTGAATTCGGGTGCAACTGTGGCAATAGCCAATGGCTTTTTTGCTCACGAAGAGAAAGAGAATTCAACGGTAACCAGTCGCCTTTTTGCAGCTGACGGCCACTGAACCCGCCAAGTCCTGCACGCATCAGCGTTGAAACACTGCCCATGACCGGCTTGACCTTAAACCCTCCCGCGACGGCCAGATAACCCCGCGCACCGCTAAGCGTTCGAATAATTCGTAGCGTTTGGCCGGGCTGTAGCATCAGGCGATGATAGGACGCTGCCTCAATATTATCGATGGTCAGCGCCATATCGCCAGTGACCGCAAAGCAGCAAGGTTGGTTGCCAGTGAGGCGCAGAGTCGCGCCGGTCAGGGTAAATTCCAGTGCGCCAGTGCCGGTATCGTTGCCGACCAGCGCGTTGGCAATCGCGAAACTCATTTCATCCATCGCGCCAGAAGGCGGTACGCCATAGTCTTCAAAGCCAAAGCGCCCGGCATCTTGCAAGGTGGTGTATAAGCCGGGAGATAACACCTCGAAACCGTTCATTATTGCCAGCTCCACTCAGGTAAAAAGTCGGCTTTTGCCGCGAGGTTTTGATATTCCGCCACGCCGATGGGAGTGAATTTAACCCGGTCTCCCGCGCTGAATAAAAACGGCTGAGCGCGTTCGGGGGCAAAGCTGCGTACCGGCGTGCGGCCAATCAGATGCCAGCCGCTGGGAGCTTCGACTGAGCCAACGGCCGTTTGCATGCCGCCAATGCTGATACTGCCCGCCGGAACTTTCAGCCGTGGGGACTCGCGGCGCGAGGTGTGCAGCAGCGGATCGAGACCGCCGAGATAGGCAAATCCCGGCATAAAACCAATCATGTAAACGCGATATGAGGCGGCGATATGGCGCTCAATCACCTCCTCGCTACTCAGTCCGTGGGTTTGCGCCAGCCATTTTAGGTCAACCCCTTGTTCTGCGCCGTAATTCACCGGAATGGTCCAGACTTTTACCCGTTCAGCGCCGGTATCGGGTTGGGAAAGTAGCTCGGTCAAGGTGTCAATTAACCGCGTCTGCCGGGTTTTCGTTGAATCATAACCCACCGTCAGTGCGCGATAGGTCGGCACCAATGAGGTCACACCTTGCACCTCGGCCTGACGTACACGCGCAGCCAGAGCCGTCACTCGGCTGTTTACCGCCTCATCAATCACTTCACCGAAATCGACATAAACCGCCTGATCGGCAATCGGCAGGATCCGCCACGGGGCAGAATGTTTGCTCACTGATTTATCCTCTGGAATAAAATCGTCGCCCCTTCGCCTGCTATTCACAGCAATTTTCAGGAGTATCGATTAAAAAATGCTTCATTGCTTTTAATTTAAGCATAGTGTGGAATACTTTTGGCATACCAATGGTGTGCTGTCAACACACCGCTAATAACTGGCAGCGGTCTTGCATAGACTTAGCTCGTGGTAATGCACAATGAGATCCACTGGAACACTGACGCTGAGTACGCATAACAGTAGGCAAAAACAGTGCCAATCATTTATTCACCGGGAGAAATAAGATGTTGATCGACCTGAACAGCGATATGGGCGAGAGTTTTGGAGCCTGGAAAATGGGCGAAGACGAGGAGATGCTCGGCATTGTCACCTCGGCAAATATTGCCTGCGGTTTTCACGCGGGCGATCCTGATGTGATGTTCAACACCCTTACCGCGGCTAAAGCTAACGGCGTTGGGGCAGGAGCGCATCCGAGTTTTCTGGATATTCAGGGTTTTGGACGCCGTCAGATCCTTGGCGAAACGCCCGCGCAAATCCAGCGACAGATTATTTATCAAATCGGTGCATTAAAGGCTTTGGCAGAAAGCATGGGGTATCCGCTGAAGCACGTGAAAACGCATGGCGCGATGGGCAATATGGCAGCGGAAGACCCAGAACTGGCAATGGCCGTTGCGCGCGCTATCTATCTCGTTGATCCTTCGCTGATTATGGTGGTAATGCCGGGCATGGAAACCGAGAAAGCGGCTGAAAAGGTCGGGCTGAGGATGGTTAGGGAGATCTACGCCGATCGCGCCTATACAGAAACAGGCACTCTGGTGTCTCGCAAACTGCCGGGCGCGGTTATCCATGATCCGCAGCAGGCCGCCACGCGGGTTATGCAAATGCTGGAAAGCAGGGCGATCCTCACTTTAGACGGCAAAAAACTGCCGACGCGCATCGACAGTATTTGTGTGCACGGTGATACGCCAGGCGCGGTTGAGATGGCACGTCAGCTGCGATTATTGCTGGAAAGTAATGGCCTGACTTTAGCGCCGATGGAGAAAGTGATTGCCTGATAGCAGCCCGCCCAGACTGGCGGCAGGCTTATAGAGTGCAAAAATCAGCGGCGGCGCATTTCCCAGATTTGAGGATTGATCATCGCCGCCGGGCTGAGGTCGTTGAGTATGTCGATAACGCCGGTGACTGCCGCGCTGGCCATGCGCATCAATGCCTGCTCCGCTGATGCCGCAGAATGCGGAGTCAACACCACGTTCGGCAACTGTGTCAGCGGGCTTGAAGCCGGTAAAGGTTCAGCGGCAAACACATCGAGACCCGCTCCAGCAATTTCACCGTTTTGCAATGCCGTAATTAACGCCTCTTCATCGACCAGCGCACCCCGGCTGGTATTGATCAGATAAGCCGACCTCTTCATTAATCTTAACTGCGCCGCGCCGATTAAATGCCGGGTCTCAGGCAGTGAAGGCGCGTGCAGGGAAACTATATCGCTGCTGGTCAGCAAACTCTCGAGGCTCGATGCCTTTTCTAATCCCAGTGCAGCCAGTTCTTCGGCGCTACGACGGGTTAAAACCTGCACCCGCATACCCATAGCCTGCGCCATTTGTGCCGTCATCTGGCCGATCGCACCATAGCCTATGACGCCCAGCGTCGCGCCAAACAATTCGCGTAAACCGCCTTTGAAACGGAATGAAAACTCTCCCCTGCGTACTGCCTGATCCGACTCGGGGATGCGCTTGGTCAAGGCGAACATTAGCCCTAACGTGTGTTCTGCCACCGAGCGATTATTGGCTCCTGGCGTGTTAAATACTGCAATACCTAATTCACTTGCGGCGTCTAAATCGATGCCGTCGATGCCGACACCGTGTACGGCGATTGCTCGCAGAGCAGGCAGTTGCACCATACGAGTGCGTGAAAATTGACCACTGCGATAGATTGCCGCCACGACTTTATCCACCGGTGCGCTTTGACATGCCGCCTCGCCAACCAGCGGTTCGATGCCGTTATCCCTGAGTTGCTGTAAGCCATTTTCATGGATTGGCTGCGGGATCAGACAAAATTTGTTCATTTTTTCACTCTTTTTTTAGTGGATAAAGTGCGCTTGGCATTTTAATTGCATTTCTTGTGTATACCAAAGGAATTCCAAATTGGCATTCCACAAAAATAGCAGCAGTTATTTTGTATAGCGAGAGGAATTGTATGACCGCCAAACACGACTCATCTCTGTCCGACTTTGTATTGGACGCCACGCGCGGGACCGCTGTAGCGTTACAGAAAGGTCAGGTGCTGAGCATTACCAATCTCCAGGGAAATCAAGTTGTTGACGCTTGGGCTGTGATGCAGTCTGACCCGTTTGAGTACTCCTCTATGGAGCACACCCGTTCAAAAAACAGCAATCTTTTTTATCAGCTGGGCATGCCGGTGGTCAGTATTTATCGCCGTCCGATGTTTACGTTAATCGCCGATACCACGCCGGGCCGTCACGATACGTTGCTGTGCCCGTGCAATGCGGCTATCTATCGTGAGCTTGGCTGTAGCGAGTATCACCGCAGCTGTACCGATAATTTCCATGAAGCCTTGGCTGAAAAAGCAATAACGCTGCCATTCACGCCAGCTTCTTTAAATTTGTTTATGAACGTGCCCATTGCCGAGACTGGCGAGCTGGACCGCGTACCTCCGCGTTCAGTGGCGGGCGATGTGTTAGCGCTGCGCGCCGAAGAGGACATTTATGTGGTGCTCTCCGCGTGCCCACAGGACATTACGCCGATTAACGGTGCATCTCGTCAGCCAGCGGACATTGGTTTGCGTGTCTCATACGACAATGCGAAAAGCGTGCCGGAGGAGGCCAAATGATTGAAACATCATCCCCTTTATTAACTATTAAAGAATTAAACAAAAGCTACGGCGACCTTCATGTATTGAAAAACGTCGCACTCGACGTTCACAAAGGCGAAGTGGTATCGATTATCGGCGCTAGCGGATCCGGTAAAAGTACCTTCCTGCGCTGCCTCAACGTCATGGAAATGCCGCAAAGCGGTTTTATGAATTTTGACGAATTCGCCTTCGACTTTCGCGATGGTGCACGCGCTCAACCAACGGAAGAGCAGCTGCGTCTGTTGCGCGCCCGTATTGGCATGGTGTTTCAAAGTTACAACCTGTGGCCGCACATGACGGTGCTGGAAAACGTGATTGAAGCGCCGCTGCGAGTCAAAAAAATGCCGCGTAAACAGGCGATTGAGCTGGCAGAAAGCCTGCTTAGCCGCGTCGGATTATACGAAAAGCGTTTTCAGTATCCGGCCAAACTGTCGGGTGGACAGCAGCAACGCGTGGCGATTGCCCGTGCGCTGGCCATGAAACCGCAGCTGATGCTGTTTGATGAAGTCACTTCGGCGCTGGATCCCGAGCTGGTGGGGGAAGTGCTTTCTCTGATGGCTTCGCTGGCCGATGAAGGCATGACCATGTTGCTGGTCACTCACGAGATTGCTTTTGCCCGCGATGTTTCATCCCGCGTGGTGTTTTTCGACCAGGGCGTAATGGCCGAAGACGGTCCGCCGAAAAAGGTGCTGCATAATCCAGAAAGCCCGCGTTTACGCCAATTCCTGAGCCGTATTCTGCATGAAGATATTTTACATAAAGAAAGCGACCGAGTGCAGGAGACTCATCCATGAACCTGTTAGATGACATCAACACCTATGGCATGGGCTTTCTCGAAGCATCGTGGACCGTCTTGCTTATCACTATCTGCACCATTGTTCTGAGCTGGATATTTGGTTTTATGGCGGTCAGCGCCAAAACCTCGAAGGTGAAACTGTTTCGCGGCATCGGCCGTTTCTATATTTGGTTTATTCGTGGCACGCCGGCACTGATTCAGGTCTTTGTGGTCTATTTCGGCTTCCCGCAGATAGGCATTCATTTGTCACCTTTTGTCGCGGGCGTGCTGGCCCTGGCGTTGAATAGCGGGGCTTATGTAGCCGAAATTATTCGCTCTGGCCTGAAAGCGATTCCGCGCAGTCAGGTTGAGTCGGCGTCGGCATTGGGCATGAGCAAGGGCGAGATCATGCGCCGAATCGTGTTGCCGCAGGTGTTTCGCGTCGTGCTGCCACCGCTGACCAACGAGGCGATTTCAACGCTGAAAAACACCTCGTTGCTGTCGACCATCACCGTGGTTGATATCACGCTGTATGCGCAAACTATCATTTCTGCAACCTTCCGCCCGTTCGAGTTTTACATCGCGGCGGCGCTGATTTATCTGGTGCTGACTACGCTGCTTACCGAGCTTTCTGACTGGCTCGAACGTCGTCAGGCCCGCTTTAGCTGATTATTACGAGGTTTTACATGAGCGTTTTACCC
This sequence comes from uncultured Gammaproteobacteria bacterium, assembly GCA_963747655.1. Taxonomy (GTDB): domain Bacteria; phylum Pseudomonadota; class Gammaproteobacteria; order Enterobacterales; family Enterobacteriaceae; genus Rouxiella. The sequence continues at coordinate 154,914 of CAVVFS010000007.1, forward strand.
ACTGATTCACTGGAAACTCCACGCTTTTGCGGCGTACCTACTTTTATGCGCCTGCCGATGGCGACGGATCTCAGCCAGCTTGATGCCGCGATTATCGGCCTCCCTTCCGACTCTGGCGCGCCGTTTCGTACCGGCGCTCGTTTCGGGCCGAATGCGGTCAGGGCAATGTCGATAATGCTGCGACCGATTAACCCGTATCGTGATGATATCAATGTGTTTGATACCTTGCGCTGTGCCGATGCCGGTGATGCCGCCGTGGTGCCGGGCTATGAAGAAGAGTGTCTGGAGCGTATCGAGCAGGCGGTTTATGCCCTGTCGAGTGCGGGCGTGGTGCCGTGCGGTATCGGCGGCGATCACTCTATTACTCTGGCTGAGCTGCGTGCGGTGGCGAAAGTTCACGGGCCGGTAGCGCTGGTGCAGTTCGATTCGCACAGCGATACCTGGGACAAATACTTTGCCGACAAACGCTACAGCGCGGGCACGCCTTTTCGCCGTGCGGTTGAAGAAAATATTGTCGACCCGTCCCATTCTATTCAGGTTGGCCTGCGTGGTTCGCTGTTCAGAACTTCTGATATCACCCAATCTATTGATCTCGGGTATGAAGTATTTACCACCGATCAAATGTTTGATTTGGGTATCAAAGAGATGGCGCAGCGTATCGCCAAGCGCACGGCGGGCCGCCCAACATTTATTACCTTCGATATGGATTTCGTCGATCCCGCCTTTGCGCCAGGCGTACAAACGCCGGAAGCCGGTGGGCCAAGCTCGCGCGAAGCTTTACAGCTGCTGCGGGCATTAAAGGGCATCAATATGGTGGGCTGTGATGTTACAGAAATCAGCCCAATGTACGACGGACCTGGGCAAATAACTTCTTTGCTCGGTGCGACGGTAATGGCCGAATTACTAGCGTTACTGGCCAGTGAACGCGCGGCATAAGCGCGGCGTTTGATGTGAGTTTTGAAAAAGCTTTAAAGACACACCAGGGTTTTCTTTTTCTAACATACTTGAGAGTGACATTATGAAAATTAAGCATTTTCTAAGCATTGCCACCGTTCTCGCAGCAATGACCGCGCCATTCTTCGCCAACGCGGCAGATACTACAGGGCCGCTCGAACTGCTGACGCCGGGCAAACTTTCTGTAGCGACTGAAGGCACCGATCCGCCTTTCAGCATGCGTAGCGCCAATGGTCAGCTCGATGGCCTGGAAATCCGCGTCATGAAAGAAGTTGCACGCCGACTGCATCTGCAATATACGCCGGTTATCACCAAGTGGGATTCCATTCTGGTCGGCTTGCAGGCCAATCAGTTTGATATGAGCAGCGCCGCGATGGACATCACACCGGCACGCCAGAAAGCCATCGTGTTCTCTGACGGCTGGATTGAATCAGGCGGTCGTATCATTATTCCTCTGAAATCTGACATCAAATCGGCGAAAGACTTGAAAGGCAAACGTATTGGCGCGCAAGTTTCCTCTACTTATGCCCAGCTTGCCGTCGATCATGGTGCGACGCTGAAAAACTATATCGACGTGACGTCGGCGGTTCAGGACCTGGCGAATGGCAACATCGACGGGGTGATCAATGACTCAATCGGTAACGCCTATCTGATTAAAGATATGCACCTGCCATTAACACAAACCCCTGACTACGTTAGCGTTATTCAGAAAGGTTTTGCCTTCAAAAAAGGAAAACCGAATCTGGTCGCGGCAGTAAACAAGGCGCTGGCGGATATGAAGGCCGATGGCACCTATGCTAAACTCGTGACCCCAATTGTGGGCTTCGATCCGGCGCCGAAAGATCCGGTACGCACGCTACCTCAGTAAATGATGTCATGACCCATGGCGGGACACAGACCGATTATGCGCCCTGTTGATCGGGCGCTATCTGGCGTGAGTTATAGCAGGGCAGGCACCCGTGCCTGCTTTTTTATCAGTCTTGTTAAGTGAAATAACACCATGGATTCCATCAAAAGTACCTCTGATTTGATTGGTGAACGCGAGCAGAATCTCAGCAGCAAAGCCTATGAAGTGCTGCTGAATATGCTGATTAACCGGGAACTGCCGGTAAATACCGTGTTGCAGGAAAGGCGGCTGGCAGAGTTGCTGAATATTTCACGCACGCCGGTGCGCGATGCGCTTAACCGACTGGAAAATGAAGGCTTTATTATTCGTACTGGCGGTCGAACGCCCGTAGTCAAAGAGTTTTCAATTCGCGAGCTGGTGGAAACACTGCACGTTCGACGCACGCTGGAGTCGGAAGCCGCCAGTCTGGCCGCGGGTCGAGTTCCACTGGCAGAGCTTGATGAAATTGAGGCCGGTATTCGCAAACTGATGACCGACGAAAGCCCAAGCCCGACGGAGGACTGGGAGGTCGACAGTCGTCTGCACACCGCGCTGGCCCAATACAGCGGTAATTTGCTGCTGATGCAATATATAGAAAGCCTGCGTTTGAAAACGCGCATGTTTAATCTGCGTCAGGTGCCGGAGCGGTTTATCAGCGGGCATCATGAGCATTTGGAAATTATCGCCGCCTTGCGCAGCGGCAATGCCGAAGCTGCACGCACCGCGGCTGCTAAGCATATTGATAATGTTCGCGAAAGCATCGTTCGTCGCCTGAGTCAGCTATGATTACTGCGAATTTTTAATGCTTCGCCCAGCACTCGCGTGGCGAAAGCAAAGTCTTCCAGCTCCATACTTTCGTCAGGATTATGACTGCCGTTGGCGTTACGCAGAAACAGCATGGCACTTGGGACACCCTGAGCAGCAAACAGCGCGGCATCGTGTCCGGCTCCGCTTTGCAGCGTCATTGCCGGAATAGCGAGCTGGTCGGCCGCGTTTTGCAGCAGGTTGACCAGAGTGGCATCCATGATGCCCGGTGCGCTACGCGTTTGCTGTCCAAGATTAAATATTACACCATGTTTGGCGCTAATCGCCTTCACGCGTTGCTGGAGGTGCTGGTCGATAATTGCCAGTGTTTCCAGGCTGCGCGAACGAAAATCCACGCAAAAATTGACTTCTCCGCTCACCTTGCTGAAATCGGCCTGTAAAGCATCGGTTGAAAACTGACCGCTGGTGACGGTGAGCTGGTGGCCTTGTTCTTCAAGCCGAGTCCAATCCTGATAAAGCCCGGTGACTAATTCCGCCGCTGCCAGCACGGCATCGTGACGATGCAGACGCGGCGTGGCGCCAGAGTGCGCATATTGTCCGCTAACGCTGGCCTGACGATAACGCAGGCTACCGCAAATACCGCTGACAATCCCCAACGGTTGTCCGGCATCTTCCAGAATTGGTCCTTGTTCTATATGTAACTCGATAAAACTGTTCACGTTTTCCGCCGATAATGCGGGCGGGCCTGCTATTAACTTTTCGCTGTCTCCACCCAACGCGGCCAGGTGTTCTGCCAAAGTCAGCGAGTTGTCGAAACGGCGGACTTCAAGTGAATCGGCAGTCAGTAATCCAAAGGCCGCTTTGCTGCCTAAATAGGAAAGCGGAAACCAGGCACTTTCCTCGGCGCGCACGGCCATGACCGTTACGCTGACCTCAGGCTGATAACCGGCTTTGACCCATCCGGCCAGCACCGCAATACCTGCTAAAACACCCGCCGCGCCGTCGAAATTACCGCCTCGCGGCACTGAGTCGAGATGCGAACCGGTAATAACCTGCGCAGCGGATATATCGCGGCCGGGTAAGGTCATATAAAGGTTGAGCGCCGCGTCACGGCTGACCTTGAGTCCCAACATTTGTGCGGTTTGAGCCAGCAAATCGTGCGCCCGCTGCTCGCCATCGCCGTAGGTATCGCGGGTAATTCCGATACCGTCAAAACTCATCACTCTAAGCTGCTCGAACAGTCTGGCAGCCAGTGGCAAATCGGGTTCAACAAGCGCAGTCAAACCAGTGCCTCACAGGCTTTGACCATCAGTTCACAGGCGCGATTCACGTCTTCACTGGCAATGCTGTAGGCCAGACGGAAATAAGGAGCCATGCCAAAAGCCGTGCCGGGAACGACGGCAACGCCGGCTTGTTCAAGAAAATACTCGGCGACATCCAGATCGCTGCCCAACGTTTTACCGGCTGGCGTAGTTTTACCCAGCAGCTTTTCACAGCCAACAAACAGATAAAAAGCCGAAGGTGGCGTTTCGACCCAGAGATCGGGCGACTGGCGCAAAATAGCCAATGCGCTGTCGCGGCGCAGACGTAAGTCGTCGCACCATGCAGACAATAAATCTTGTGGCCCTTGCAGCGCAGCAATCGCCGCAGCCTGAGCGATGGCGTTAGGGCAGGAAGTGCTTTGCGATTGCAACATTGCCAGCGCGCTGATTAACCATTCGGGGCCACCGGCAAAGCCAAGACGCCAGCCAGTCATGGCGTAGGTTTTGGAAACGCCATTAATGGTCAGAGTGCGGTTTGCCATTTCAGGCACGGCAGTAGCGAAGGAAACAAACTTGCCTTCATAAACAATGTGTTCGTAAATATCGTCTGACATCACCAGCACGCGCGGGAAATCTGCTAATACCTCGGCCAGCGCCTGCAACTCTTGTGCAGAATAAAGCGCGCCGCTTGGATTTCCCGGCGAGTTAAGCAATAACCAGCGAGTATTAGGCGTCAGGGCGGCTGCAAGGCTGGCGGGTGTGAGTTTGAAACCTTCGTCGGCGGCGGGAACTACTGCCACCGGTTCTGCGCCAGTCAGGCGGATCATATCCGGATAAGACACCCAATAAGGCGCGTTAAGAATAACTTCATCACCGGCATCAAGCGTCGCAAGAAAGGCGTTAAAGATAATTTGTTTTGCGCCGGTACTGGCAATGATCTGTTTGGCCGAATAATCGAGCTGGTTATCTCGTTTAAACTTGCTGATGATCGCGGCTTTTAGCTCTGCGGTGCCGCCGACGTCGGTATAACGCGTCTGGCCCGCCTGCATTGCGCTTACTGCGGCGTCCTGAATATGCTCAGGCGTATCAAAATCTAGCTCACCCGAGCTCATATTGATGATATCGCGACCTTCCGAGGCCAGACGGCGTGCCAGCTGAGAAATAACCAACGTAACGGAAGGGGTGACTGACGCCAAACGGGTTGCCAGCTTTCTTTCAGGATATGCAGAATTCATCAAAGTCTCATGGGTTGCGATTAACAGCCGATGCATTAATTTATCGATGCATCAATCTTTCTATACATTAATAGTTACCCACAAAAACGGTGATGAAAAGCGAATAAAATTTGTATCGAGCTCAAAAATTTTTGATGAATTGTAAGAGGCGAATTTCCTGCTGATTGTGACGTGTTTACAGCTCGCGCACGGGCTGACCGGCGATAAATGCCTGAATATCTTCAATCGCTTCATTAAAGTAAATGCGATAGTTATCGTCGGTCACATAGCCTAAATGTGGCGTGGCCAAAACGTTAGGCAGGTGGCGATAAGGATGATTATCCGGTAAGGGCTCTTGATCAAACACGTCTAAACCGGCACCGGCAATCTGGCGAAGATTCAGAGCCTCTATTAACGCATCCTGTTCAACCAGCCCAGAGCGAGAAGTGTTCACCAGAAAAGCCGTTGGCTTCATCTGTGCCAGGTCTTCGGCTGAAATAATTCCGCGACTGCGATCGCTGAGTACCAGATGCAGCGAAACAAAATCGCTGGTTTGCAGCAGCGCCTGTTTCGAGTCTGCCCACTGCACGTTAAATTCTGCGGCACGTTCGGCGGTAAGATTCTGACTCCAGGCAATCACTTTCATGCCAAACGCCTGAGCAACGACTGCCACACGCTGACCAATTTTCCCAAGACCAATCAGGCCCAATGTTTTACCTCGCAGGCCAACGCCGAGCGTACTTTGCCACGGGCCACTGTTGCGAATAGAACGATTTTCTGCGGCCAGGTGCCGCGCCAGACCTAAAATTAATGCCCAGGTCAGTTCAACCGGTGCATCGGAGCCACTTCCGGTGCCACACACCGTCACGCCCTGCGCCTTAGCCGCCGCTAAATCTACACTGGCATTGCGCATACCCGAAGTCACCAGCAGTTTTAGTTTTGGCAGGCGGCTGAGCAACGATGCCGTGATCGCTGTACGCTCTCGCATGATCACCACAATATCAGCCTCGATCAATGCCTCAACGAGTCGATCCTGACTCACAACAGGATTATGCAGCGCCACGATGTCCACATCGCGTGCCAGTATTGACCAGTCAGCTTGGGAAAGGGCAACATTTTGATAATCATCAAGAATAATGCAGCGCAAAGTCATGATCTTTTTCCTGGGTTTGAAATGAACACATGAACAAATTAATGCTATAGAAAGTTATAGCAGCGCTTTGAAACAGAAGAAAGTGACGATAAAGGCGGGGGGAGGATTAACTTTTTTAGGCAATAAAAAACCGGTTCATTGCTGAACCGGTTTCTGAATTCTTTTTTCTGCTTTTCTTAAAGACTTGTCGTCTTAAGCACTTCAAATACGGATAAAAGTATTAGAAGTTGTAGTAGAACGAAGCGTATGTTTCGTCATCCACACCTGGTGAAGTCGCAATAGTGCGTTCCACATACAGGGAAAGGCGATGGTTGAAGTCGAAAGCCGCACCCAGGTAGATGTGGTTGTTTTCATAATCTTCGCCACCTTTCAGCTTAAGCGTATCCGCTGCCACGTATGGCTGGATAGATTTAAGCCAAGGCTGAGACAGGGTAAAGGTATAACCCGCAAACGCTTCAAGACCGTAGCCGCTACCGGCGAAGAAGTCGTCTTGGTTAATATTTTCTTTATGGCTAGGAATATAGTTGGCGTAGTAGTTGGCGGTACCTACCAAATACCAGCTGCCCGGCTGCCATGTCAACGCAGTTGCAGTGGTTGACTGGTGATACATCTTCTGCGCGCTTGCATCGGTGCTTTGTTTAACACGAGCCTGAGTCGCGGTGTAAACACCACTCCATGTCAATGTCGGGGTGATTGCATAGTCAATACCGATACCCTGTCCGCCAACACGACGGTAGTCGAGGGTGCTGGTTGCTGCAGTCTGCGTATATGGCAGCATGTAATGCAGTTCGAGGGTTAACTTGCCCCAGGTATTTTTGTATTTAAAGGTGTCGTATGGACGGTTGCCGCCATCGAAGTCACCATTAAGGCCTACACCTTCACCGGCTGCCTGACCATCGTTGTCCCATACGTCACTTTTAGAACCTACGATGTCGTAATAAACACCATACTGTTTACCGAAGGTGAAAGTACCATAACGATCGTCTTTAAAACCGTAATAAAGTTTACGTTTTTTCAGCTCGTCAGTGCCTTTGGTATATCCAGAATCAATACCCAGCACGTGATACATGTTCACACCGAGCTCATACATACCAATAATGGATGTATGGCTATCCAGTGCGTAGTCACCGCTGAAGCGGAAACGAGTACCGCCATCGTGGCCGCTTGATGCACCGTGAGTTTTATTCTCAGTGTTCTGCCACTCAAATTCAGGACGAATACTACCGCCAACTTGAAGAGAAAGAGGAGCTAAGAAAGTGTTGCTTTGAGGATTTTTATCTAAAATAGTTATTTCAGCCTGTGCACTCGCTGAGATTACCGATAATAATACTCCGCCCAAGATTACTGGCCGTTTCAAATTGCGCATTATCCCTGTCTCCGATCATTAAATGTTTTTATATTTTTGAAATATTCAGTATCACCATCACCGCGGATAAATATTTAACATGACAAAGTTTGAGGGGAAAGCATTAAGTGTGAAGACGGTCACGGGAGAATTTTTTTTGAGTGTGGTTTTTGAGCTAGATATTGTTACTTGATGTAAGCATGTGGGAGCAAATGATTCTAAAAAGGCATTTTTGGCTAAAATTGAGCGTTTTTTAACCTAAGTGGTCAGTTGAATAAGTTCATTTTAGAAATATTTAATTACAATCTTAGCGAGGATCGAATCGTAAATATAATAATCCACATTGTTCACTATTATAGTGCGAACAATTTGTCTTAAAAGGATAATTGGCGGTGAAAAATAAAGCATTTGTTAAAAATTATAGAGAATACAACAGGTTCTAATTTTTTATCTTTTAAGTATGCCCCAAACATATGATGGGGCTATAAGTTATAAGTTTATATTATGAAATAACAGAACCTGTATCGTTCACAATTTATTCTTCAATAGGCACCAGGTATTGGCAGCTAAAATATTCGACATCTATTTTATCGAAAATAGGAGTATGAATTTCGATGTCATACCCTTTACGTCGCATTAAGTTTTTTTCTGGTAAATCTTTCAAATATATTTTAGACACAAAGTCTTTGAACCCGCTGACATCGCCATTGAAGGTAAATTTTGCATAGCGTCCGGCTTCAACAGTGATTTTTTCACTCTCAAGCGAGAAAGCGCCGTGGGTATCCCTTTCCAGTGCCACCGTGTAGGCGACTTTGTAATGGGCGTCCGCTTCGCTGTAGCGTGAGTAATCAACCAATCCGTAAAATTTGGCAGGGGCAACGGACAGCGACGAAAGTCGATTAGTAATTGTCTTGGTCCGGAACTCATGAGAAAAGCATTCACCCGTTTCAACCGAGCACTGAGTTAGGTGGGGATGACCCGTTAATGCCAGTGCTTCCATGTTAACAATGCTTAAATCGCTGCTTTTTTGTTCAGTATAGTAAAAGGGCGGTAATAAGCCATTCATGTTGAAATATTCTGCTCTTCTATATGCATGGGGGGTTAATTTGAAGTTCTGCCGAAAAGCACGAGTGAAGGTTTGCTGCGAATCAAAACCGTATTGCATCGCAATTTCGTAAATATCTTTTTTGGTAAGACGCAATAATAATGCTGTTTTAGACAGACGTCGGCGGCGGCAATATTCGCCCAGAGCCGTGCCCGTGGACTTTTTAAATACTCTTTGCAGATGCCATTTAGAATAACCGGCGCGTTTAGAAATGTTGTCCAGGCTCAAATCGCCTTCAAGATTATCCTCTATCCAATACACTAACTCGTGAACAACATTGTCTCTTAAGCTTTGTACTGCTTTCATACCCACCCCTAAATACACTGCAAATATCGACGAAAATCAGTATGACGACTAAAGGCAAAGCGCTTTTTTTGCGTTTTGAGAATTAACAGCAGGGATTGTAGGAGGGTTATGTTAACGGGTATTAACATATTGTGGGGTTAATACGCGATAGCCACAAGGTTTTGCTTATTGGTTCAATAGGAGAGGCTTTGCAAAGGGACTTATTGATAACTCTACAATTGGGAACTCTGTAGACAATAAAAAGCCCGCACGTAATGAAACGTTCGGGCTAGTAAAGATTGTCTTGCTAGTAAAAAGAAGTGCTATTGAAGAAAGGAATGCTTGTACAGGCAAAGGTACGCAAGGACGATTTAACAATATCGCAACTTATGCATCACTTATAGGCTTTAGCTACGGCTTCGAAATTGTTGCCATGCTCTCTGGCAGAGATGATGACGTAGTACTTGCCACCTTTCTCATCTGCTTTCTTTGATAATGCTTCATGCAGGTCGGTTGGAGAGCTGACTTCACCGCCAGTGGCACTCACTGAGATGTTACCCACTGATGTCAGTTTGAAATGTTTGGCTTCTTGAGCAGAGATAAGATCGGCCGAAAATGCGGAGTATGAGGTAGCCAGTAATACTGCGGTTAATAACAACTTTTTCATAAAAACCCCTGTGATTGAGCGCGAATGATGGTGATATTATCGACGGCTAAAAATTGCGCCGTTTTTACATTGATAAACGTAATCTAACAAATTGAATTATGCAAACTAACTCTTACACATCATTGGGAACTTTTGAATGTTTTGTGCAGTTGAACGACTTTTGAGTGTTTTAATAGAATTTTGACCATTTCTAAGGCACTTAGAAGCGGTAGAAATGAGTTTTCTTGTAAATTATTTGTTAACAGCTTATATAGGTGTTAGCTCTGCTTTAGACGAGATCGTGATGATTCGCGTTCTGGGCAGAAAAGATTGCGCTGTTGTTAAGGCAGGGGTGTCAGGTCAGCAGCGGTAATAAACCAGTTAATTGAGGTTTTTATGATAAAAAGAAAATTTAGTCGTACCTTATTGGTTCAGACTTTGAAAGTTTCCACCCTCTCATTATTTTTAGGTGCAACTATGTCTTATGCGGCAGAAAGTGTTCCAATCGCCCCATTAGCAAAACATCTTCCTGAGCAAACGCTGCTGGTAGGAAGCTGGACAGGGCAAACGACAGGTGAAGGCGTGCAAAAACCTGTTTATCCAAGCCAGGGTATCTATACTGTGCGTTTAAATTCCGACGGGACTTTGCATCCATTAGAAGTTCTGAAAATTTCTAACCCGTCATGGATTGTTTATAGCCACGATCACCAATTTGCTTATACCACCAATGAAGACGATGCAGGTACGGTCACCGCATTGAAGGTGAATAAAGATGGCAAGCTGCATATTATTAATCAGGTTGATAGCCTGGGTGCGCAGCCAACTAATGCAACGATTACCCATGATGGTAAATATTTGCTGGCGGCTAATTATTCTGTCGCACCGGATCATGCCGGTTTCAGCGTTTTCCCAATTAATAGCAATGGTTCGCTTAGCAAGGCTATTCAACACGTTCCTTTACTTGCCGGTTCTCATGTTGTTAAGGGCAGACAAGATGGCGGTCATGCGCACTCTGTAAATATCACTCCTGATGGCAAGATGCTATATGTTGCCGATCTGGGCGCGGATACCATTCACGCCTATGCCTATCACGCCGATCAGAAAGAACCGTTTACCGCCGTGCCGGCAAATGACTTGCACTTCAAGCCAGGCGAGGGTCCTCGTCATATGACCTTCTCGGCCAATGGTAAATTTGCCTATGCCAGCACAGAAATGTCAGCACTGGTGCACGTTTATTCTATTCAGGATGACAAACTGACCGAAATTCAGTTAGCCAATCTGACTGAAAGTAACGATCCGAACGACAAGGGTGGTGCGGGTATTCTGTTTAGCCCAGACAATAAATTCCTGTACGTAGGTAATCGCCGCAGAACCAATGAAATCGTGGTTTACAAAGCCGATGCCAATACCGGGAAATTAACTCTGAGCAACCGTTACTCTGCGGGTGGCATAGAACCACGTGCCTTTGCTTTTGATAAAACCGGGCAATATCTGTTTGTAGCCAATGTTTACTCAAATAACGTCGTTGAGCTTCACCGCGATGCGGATACCGGTGCGTTGACGCCGACTGGCGTAACTCTGCAGATTGGCACTCCGACGGATATTAAGTTTCTTCCATAAAAGCCAGCCATAAATAGCCAGCCATAAAATGTCCGTAATAAATCGCCCGTTGTAAGACTGGCGTTTTAAATGGCAAAGCGGCCCCTGAATATAAGGTGGCCGCTATTTCTTTAGCGCCAAATGTTCGGGTCCAGTAAAAGTTTAACGCCCCCCTCGCTTCATATTCGCTATGCACGTTTCCTGTAAAACACTCTTCTTCCAATAGCTCTCCTCTTGTAGCGACATTTCTCCTCGTTCAATAACTCTTTACCTCTTCCAACAACAGCCTTTCTCTATCAACGGTTCTAATCCAATAAAAGTGCAAATCTATATATTCAAAAAAGATATAGATATCTATATAAGGAAATTATAAAGCTATATGCGTGTGAGTATACTGCCCAAATTCCGGCTAACTTTCCGGCACTCTTTAGGCATAAATCAACTATTTGATTCTCATATTATAAAGGGTTTACCCATGCGCAAATTGTTCAAAAAAACCAAAACAAACGTTAATCGCGCTTTCTTGCTGGCGGCAACCACCGCGGTGCTTATTACCAGCGGAACATTGGCTCCATTAGCGATAGCCCATGCGGCTGATAAGACTTCAATTAAAGTCGGCATCATGAGTGGCGAAGATGAAGACGTATGGCGCGAGGTGGTAAAACAGGCGGCAACGCAGGGTTTAACCGTCAAAACGGTGGTGTTCAATGATTACAATCAGCCTAATGAAGCGTTGCAGGAAAACGAGATTGATGCCAACGCCTTCCAGCATCAGCCGTTTCTGAATAACCAAATTAAGGTTAATCATTACGACATTGTACGCGTTGGTAATACTGCTGTTTGGCCAATCGGCCTGTATTCCAAAAAAGTTAAATCGGTAAAAGATTTTAAAGAAGGCGCAGTGATTGGCGTGCCTAACGATCCTTCCAACGAGGCGCGTGGCCTGGTACTTCTTCAGGATCAAGGCTTAATCAAACTTAAGCCGGGTGCAGGAATTTCCGCGACAACGGCGGATATCACCTCGAATCCTCTGCATCTCAAAATCAAAGAGCTGGATTCTGGCATCATCGGACGTTCTGTTCCTGACCTCGATGCAGCGATAGTAAACACTGACTGGGCGCTGAAAAGTGGCCTGACCGATGCTGATCGCATTGCTCAAGAACCTATCAAGAATAATCCTTACACCAACTTTATCGCCGTGAGAAAGGCCAACGTCAATGCACCTTGGGTCAAGACGCTGGTGGCTTCTTACCAGAATGACGCAGTCAAAGCCGTATTCAATAAAGTTTATAAAGGCACTGGCACAACCACCTGGTAAGCATTTTACAGGTGCAAGTGTTTTGCGGATGACAAGCATTTAGTGGGTTAAAAGAATGCAGCAGACGAAAAGAATTTAAAGCCGTTAAGGAATTTAACTATGTCAGTAATCTCTGAGTCTGAGGCGCATTTTACCGCCAGCTCGCCGGATGGGGAAAATGTAAAAGTTGCCACCGCTAAAACGCCGGGTCACGTGGCGCAAGGTGGATCAGTCACGGAAGATGAAAATGTGGTGCGCTTGCACCGTGTAAATCGTCGCTTTGGCACAACGCAGGCACTCAAAGATGTGTCATTAACGGTTAAACGGGGCGAGATTCTAGGCATTATTGGCCGCAGTGGCGCAGGGAAATCGACACTGATTCGCTGCCTTAATGGTCTGGAGCAGCCAGATGACGGCATTATCGAGATTGAAGGGCATCCCATTACCGGGCTGAGCGAGAAAGAATTACAGTCGGTACGCAGCCGCGTGGGCATGGTGTTTCAGCACTTTAATCTGCTGTCGGCCAAGACGGTAGAGCAGAACGTTGCGCTGCCGCTGAAAATCGCCGGTTTCAATAAGGCGCAAATCAAAGCGCGTGTAGATGAGCTGCTGGCGTTGGTTGGGCTGGCAGACAAGGCCAGACAGTATCCGGCGGCCTTGTCCGGTGGTCAGAAACAGCGCGTGGGAATTGCCCGCGCACTGGCGGCTAATCCGGCTTTGTTACTGTGCGATGAAGCGACTTCAGCGCTGGACCCGGAAACTACGCGTTCTATTCTTGCCCTGTTGCAGTCGCTTAATCAGAAACTCGGCATCACCATTTTATTGATAACTCATGAGATGGAAGTGATCAAAAAGGTGGCTCATCGTGTCGCGGTGATTAATGGCGGTGAAATTATTGAGCAGGGGCCGGTTTGGCAAGTGTTTGCTCATCCACAGGCTGCATTGACACGAACCTTGCTCAGTGGACTGTTGCCGCAGCTGCCGGAGGCTCTGGCCGAACGTGTATCGCAGACTCGTGAAGGCGAGGCGATTTATAGCGTGCACTATGCCTCTCAGGATCAGGCAGGGCAGGATCGCAAAGGTGAGATCCTTACCCTGATGGCGAGCGAACTGGCGGGTCAATTTCGCCTGATTCAGGGCGGCGTCGATCATATCCAGCATTACGCCGTGGTGCGTTTCTTCTTTGCAGTACCGGCAGACAATGCTGCTGCGGAAGAGGTTATTTTAAACTGGCTGCGACAGCAGCAGGCTGAAGTGGAGTTGGTGGGTTATGTCGTCTGATATGCTTAGTTTACTGCTCAATGCTATTGAAGAAACGCTGCTGATGACGGCGATCTCAGGCTTTGTCTCACTGATTGCGGGCCTGCCGCTGGGCTTGATTCTAGTGATGACCAGCCCAGGAGGCGTGTCGGAAAATCGCTGGATCAATCGTTCGCTGGGTGTGGTGATCAACGGCTTTCGTTCATTGCCGTTTATTATCCTTTTGGTGGCGCTGATCCCGGTTACCCGTTTTCTGGTTGGGACTTCGCTGGGGATCTGGGCGGCGATGGTTCCGCTGTCAGTCACCGCAACGCCGTATTTTGCTCGCGTGGCCGAAGTTTCGCTTCGTGATGTCGATAGCGGTCTGGTTGATGCGGTTCGGGCAATGGGTGCCAGCAAGCTGCGCATTGTTTGGGATGTGCTTATTCCCGAGGCGCTGCCGGGTATTTTGTCGGGTTTTGTGGTCACGCTGATTGCGTTAATCGGTGCCTCGGCGATGGCCGGTGCTATCGGCGCGGGTGGTTTGGGCGACCTGGCTATTCGCTATGGTTATCAGCGGTTTGACACCACGGTAATGGTGGAAGTGATTGTCGTATTGATCATTATGGTCTGCGGTATTCAGTGGATTGGCGATCGAATCGTTGCGAAAGTCGATAAACGCCACGCCTGATATTTTTAAATCACCCAATCTCCAGGGATCAAATATTGATTCGAGGAGCAACGGGTAAGGCTCATATGGCGTAGTGGATGTCTAGCCGTCTATGATAATATTTAAATATCTATAATGAGCTAGCCGAAGCGCAAATAAATGAAAACTAACCATGACCTCGCCGTAATGCACTGGGGCACTTACCGCGTTAAAACGTCTGATGGCGCGATAACCGGTATCGATCCCGTTGAATGGGACCGCAATCCTTCCGTCATTGGGCAATCTTTGGTGGACGGCGTGGGTGGGCCAAGTCGCATTCGCCGCCCCTGCGTACGTCTCGGTTACCTTCAACATGGCCGCGATTCACGTCATGGCCGTGGTAAAGAACCTTTCGTTGAAGTTAGCTGGGAAACCGCGCTGGCTCTGGTGGCCGATGAGCTGAGCCGGGTGAAAAATACCTATGGAAATCAGGCATTTTATGCTGGCTCCTACGGCTGGTCGAGCGCGGGGCGTTTTCATCATGCCCAAAGCCAGCTGCACCGATTTTTCAATCAGTTAGGGGGTTATACTGGCAGCACCAACACCTACAGTCTGGCGGCGGCCGAGCGTCTGTTACCCCATATTATTGGCGATCTCGACGTGCTGCAAAAACAGCATACCCATTGGGCTTCGCTGGCCGATCACTGCGAAATGTTTGTGGCGTTTGGCGGATTACCGCTGCGTAACTCTCAGGTTAATGGCGGCGGTGCCAACGATCACTCGCTAAAACACTGGCTCGGCCAGATGCAGCAAAACGGCACTCATTTTATTAACGTCAGCCCGGTTAAAAACGATCTCTCTGGCGTAACTAACGCCGAGTGGCTGTCATTAAAACCCGGCACCGATACCGCCTTACTGCTGGCCTTAAGCTATGTATTAATTGACGAATCGCTGTATAACGGCGAGTTTGTGGCTTCGCACACCGTGGGTTTCGAGACCTATAAAAGTTATCTGCTGGGGCAAAAAGACGGCGTGGCGAAAACGCCGGAGTGGGCGGCAAAACTTACCGGTATCGAGGCCGATTACATTCGTGAATTGGCGCGGAAGATGACCGCAAAGCGCACAATGATCAACATCGCCTGGTCGTTGCAACGTGCACGGCAGGGCGAGCAAACTTTCTGGGCTACCGTGGCGTTGGCCGCGCTGATTGGGCAAATCGGCACGCCGGGCGGAGGTCTGGGCTTTGCTTATGCCTCTACTAATCTGGCCGGTGCCGATCGTCGTACTTTCTCTGGGCCGCGTTTTCCTGCCGGCCAAAACGCCATTAGCGATAAAATTCCGGTGGCGCGACTCTCTGACATGTTGCTCAATCCGGGAGGGAAATATCAGTTCGACGGCAAAGACTGCCAGTATCCTGATATCCGCGTGGTGTATTGGGCGGGCGGTAATGCCTTCCACCATCATCAGGATTTGAACCGTTTGGTTGAGGCCTGGCGTCAGCCGGATACGGTAGTGGTGCATGAACAATTCTGGACGTCACAGGCGAAATTTGCCGATATCGTTTTCCCGGCGACCACATCGCTTGAGCGTGAGGACATTGGCAGCTCGAGCAATGACGGCTTTATGATAGCGATGCGCCAGCACATTGCCCCGCAAAATGAAGCGCGTGACGATTATACGATTTTTGCGGAATTGGCCGAGCGAATGGGCTTTGGTGAAAGTTTTACCGAAGGGCGCGACGCAGCAGGTTGGATCCGCCATATGTATGAGGGATCAATGCCGCGCGCACAGGCTGACGGTATTGAACTGCCGACATTCGATGAGTTCTGGGAGCAGGGTAAACTAGAATATGCGCGCCCAGACGAGCCGCAGATTTTCCTCAAGGCTTTCCGCGATAATCCTGAGTTGTCACCATTGGATACGCCATCGGGCAAGATTGAGCTGTTCTCGCAGGTGGTTGCAGACTTTGGCTATGAAGAGTGTCCGGGCTTTCCGTTCTGGTATCACGCCGAAGAAATCGCTCAGCAGGATTTCTCTGCTCGTTGGCCGCTGCATCTGCTTTCCAGCCAACCGCGTACTCGCCTGCACAGTCAGTACGATCACGGCAGCGTGAGTCGCAGCACTAAGGTGCAGGATCGCGAACCGCTGTGGCTGCACCCGCAAGACGCGGCCGCGCGTGGTATTACCGAGGGCAGCATTGTTAAAGTGTTCAACGATCGCGGGGCGATTTTAGCAGGCGTTCATCTTAGCGAAGATATCCGCCCGGGCGTGGTGCAAATGTCGACCGGTGCCTGGTACGATCCACAGGATCCTTCAATTAACGGTTCACTGGACAAACACGGGAATCCTAACGTGTTAACTGAGGATATTGGCAGTTCAAGGCTGGGGCAGGGATGCAGTGCGCAGAGTTGCTGGATTGATATTGCTCTCTGGGAGGAGGAACTGCCTGAGGTTACTGCTTTCCAGCCGCCTCGGTTTGTAGAATTCCCTGTTTAATTTCTTATTTAATTCCTTGTTTAATGAATGCCTGACCCTGTCTCTTTCTTATAAAGAAGCCTGCTTTTCAGCAGGCTTCTTCTTTATTTAACAGCCAATCAGACGATGATTAGAAATCGTAAGTCAGACGAAGACTGTTCACGTCACCCAGATTATCTGAAGAGTTAATCAGCTGATGTTCATAGGTCACGCTGAGGTTATACGCCAGCTTGAATTGAACACCGATACCGTCATCGGTACGTGAATAATCACGGCCGGAGGTATATTTCAGGTAATCGCCCATCACGTAAGGTTTGACGCTTTTAAGCACCGCCGAATTAATCGGGAAGATATAACTGGCGTAATATTCCACACCGTAGGCACTGTCTGCGAAATAGTTGCGTGCGTTAGCATTCTTGTTGGTCAGGAAGTTATGATAATAACCGCCGCCTACTGAGAAGTCCCAACGACCCGGTGCCCAATTCAGCGCAGAGCCAATAATGCTTTGATTATAGTTTTTGCCGTCATTACCACGACGATCGGTGACTTCTGCTCTGGTGTAGTTATAGGCGGTACCCAGGCTTAAATCGTTGGTAATCTGCCAGTTGCTACCCACCGAACCGCCGCCTTTACGCTTATAGGCGATGTTATTGTTGGTGCTTGGGACATAATAGTTAGTATCTTTGAGCAGGGCAGCGGCATATAAGTCAACCGGGCCTTCTGAAATTTTATATTTCAGCATCTTGCGCGAACGGTAAGAGCCATCGTAGTCGCCGTTAATACCATTACCCGGCGCCTGCGCGTTCATGTCGTTGTTCCAGTTATCGGTTTTTGCACCGACCACATCGTAATAAATACTGTTCTGCTGGCCGAAGGTTAATTGACCATAGGTTTTACTTTTCAGGCCGGTATACAGCTGGCGACGAGTGGTGTCATGTGCGCCGTCGGCATAATGCTTATCCCATTTAAATACTTTCGGGAAGTTTACGCCAAGTTCGTAATAGCTTACCCAGTGAATATCATCAAACAGGAAATAGTCGGCAGAGAAGCGGAAACGTGAACCGGCATCATAGCCATTGTGTTTATAAGAACCGGCATCAGACTTGCCTGAGGAATTGGCAACCTGCGGACGGATACTTCCGCCAACTTTGAAGTTAAGACGGCTCAACAGATCGTCAGGCTGAGGGTCTTGTTTTATCAGCGTGATTTCTGCATGTGCTGCGAAGGATGCGCCGCCTAATAACAGGCTGGCGATAATAGTTTTTGAAACCCTGTTCAATTTATATTTCATAATAACTCCAGGTGCCAATATCGTGTTGGCGACCTTAATAGTTCCCAGGTGAGGTACTGGGGAATGGATGCGCATTTAATAACCGCTTCGCACGTTGCCTTGTTGTAAAAACGGCACTCATACGCAACGGATGTTCAGAACATAACGTGATGTTCAATCTAATTGTGAGAGGGTATTATTATTAAGCATATTATTATTGCTTTTATAACGATGGATTACCTCTGCTTAGCGGGATATTTTTTAACATGGCAGTTATGTTACGGCTAATAAATAAATATGCATTATTTATATAAAATTAAAGATTAGGGCATTTGCTGTTAAAAAAGGTCGAAAATTAGACGGGGGCATAGCGGGGGAAAGCATTGTTTTTTTAAAAAGTATAATAAAAACAATATAATAGATCTTTTAAAGGGCAATCCTAATTCAAAATTGAATTACGTTTAAAAAACAATCTACCAACAACAATAATGGTCTAAATAAGATAATAAAGTTATATAGAATAGAAATGATCAGGCTATCTAATTAGATTAGTACCCGAATTGATAGTTTGCCAGTTCCCGGCAAGAGAAAATCTACGGATGATATAGAAAAGAAATCACAGAAAGTTGACCATGATTCCTTTTTAATAAAAGTTAGCGTCCTAATTTATTTTCTCTTAATCCGTAATATCGCACATGATATGTTTAACTCGGGTATATTCTTCCAGTGAATAGGCCGACAAGTCTTTGCCATAACCTGATTTCTTGAATCCACCATGGGGCATTTCTGCACAAAGAGGAATGTGATTATTTACCCATAGGGTGCCGAAATCTAAATGCTTACAGAAACGTTGGGCGCGACTGTGGCTATGAGTCCAGACGCTGGCGGCAAGGCCGTATTCAACATCATTGGCTTTACGCAGCGCTTCCTCTTCCGTTGAGAATTTTTGAATTGTCATCACCGGCCCAAACACTTCACGCTGGATAGCTTCGTCATGCTGCATGAGGCCAGAAATCAGCGTGGGTTCAAAATAAAAGCCAGGCCCGGCACCTTCTTTGCCACCGGCCTCTATTTTAGCGTGGGCCGGCAGTCGGCTGATAAATCCTTTGACCTGTTTTAACTGGTTAGAGCTGTTTAGTGCGCCGTAAAGGGCAGTCTCGTCGTCAGGATTACCGAATCGAATGGTGCGAGTTTTGGCGATCAGTTTTTCCAGAAAACTGTCATAGAGACTTTCTTCTACTAATATGCGAGTGGCCGCCGTACAGTCCTGACCGGCATTAAAGAAGCCTGCGGTTGATATAACCTCCACCGCTTTGTCTATATCCGCATCGGCAAAAACAATGGCCGGTGCTTTGCCGCCAAGTTCAAGATGTGCCCGCGTCAGATTAGCCGCCGCTGAAGCCGCGACCTGTAAACCCGCTCGCACGGAACCGGTGATAGAAACCAGAGAGGCGGTAGGGTTCGACACCACCAGTGAACCTGTCTGAGCTTGCCCCAGTACCACGTTAAACGCCCCGGCCGGGAAAATTTCTGCCGCCAATTCGGCTAACATCAACGTGCTCAGCGGTGTGGTATCACTTGGCTTTAGGACCACGGTATTGCCTGCCGCCAGAGCAGGCGCGATTTTCCATACTGCCATCATAAAAGGATAATTCCATGGAGTTACCTGGCCGACAATGCCCAGTGGCTCCCGGCGAATGGTCGAGGTGAATCCCTCTGCGTATTCACCGCTGGCTTTGCCTTCAAGACAGCGCGCTGCGCCGGCAAAAAAACGAATGGCATCGCAGGAGGCGGCAATCTCTTCCTTCTCGATAAAATGCTTCAGTTGCCCGGTCTCATTACTTTGCACTTCAACCAGTTGAGCCGTTTTGCTTTCAATTAAATCTGCCAGCTTGAGCAAGGCTCTTTGTCTCACTGACGGAGTCGTATTTCGCCATTGTTTAAAAGCTTCTTCCGCAGCCCGATAAGCCAGCGCCACTTCCGCCTCTCCACCGTTAGGTGAAACCGCATAAACTTCCCCGGTTACGGGGCTGACCAGATCAAAGTAATCCGCACTGTTATTTTCAACATACTGACCACCAATAAAATGTTTGAGTTTTTGCATGTTTAATCTCACCTTTTTAATAAAGAAAATGATGCTTAATATTTAAAAATCATAATTTTCAAACTTTTATTTATCCCGGTTTGAGCATGACCCCTCTCGGATACAAAGGCCGTCGTCCTATGTTCTTTAAAAAAAGGCACAGGTATGTTATCTGTATCTTTTGAAACGAATTATTAGCCTAAAGAGCGCCATGATTACCCATGCGGTTATTTTTGCACCAATCGGCCAGGCCAGCAGGACTGAGCAGATAGTTCACCGACTCGCTAACGCTATTGTTACCGGGCTGCTAGAGCCCGATGAACAGCTCCCCAATGAAGCCGAATTAGCCCGAATGATGGGTGTTTCCACATTACGGTACGCGATGCGCTTAATACATTGCGCGCAAAAGAGCTTATCTATACTGTCCGCGGCAGAAACGGTGGCAGCTTCGTTTGCGGCGATATCAAAAAAGAAAGTCAGACGTTCCATCCATTAAAATCAATCAGCACCGATTACCTTTCTGACCTGGGTGAAATGCACAGCGCTGTTCTCAGTCACAGCGCCAAGCTGGCTTCACGCAGAATGACGCAGAGCGATTTGGATAAATTCCGCAGCTTTGTCAGTCAGTTAGCTTCTGCTCCCACACCTGATTTGAAAACTCAGGCGGATATGCGCTGTTTACTCTCTCTCGCAGCCGGATCGCAATCTGCCAGGCTTGCCAGTCAGGAATTGGTCATTCAGACTGAATGGGCTTCGCTTATCTCGTTGTTATATGCTGATGAAAAAATACATAGCCACTGTGTCCACCTCTATTATGAATTAATGAATGCATTAGAGAGCCATGATGAATATGCTGCGGCTAAACATACCAGCGATCTCATTGAATTCTTCACTCATGAATTAATAGAGTACAAACTCAGATTTAATTAAAAAACCTAATTTCGGCGGACGATACTATGAGCCAAAGTAAACTGTCAGATGATTTGATTTCTAAGATTCAGCATATTTATGACTCCACCGTAATTACGACCAAGTTATTGTCTGAAAACATCACAGCAACGCTCGCGGCCTATGCCGAGAAATTTCCTGACGGCGTTTTTAACTCTCAGCAAATTTTTAACTCCCAGCAAATATCAAAACAAGAGATTCAGCATCATATTAAATCTGCCCTCAATGAAAACGAATTTTGCTCAGGAGCAGGCTTTGCCTGCTATCTAGAGGATCTGCCGCAAAGACCCGAGCACTGGCATTTAGAATGGATGTATAAAAAACCCATTGGGCAGCAGCCAGTTAACTTTGAACTCGATAAAGCTACGCAGCCCCATCTGGATTTCAGCACCTTTGACTGGTTTAAAAACGCCAAAAATGCTGATCAAGTTTATTTCCACGGGCCTTACGTTGACTATATTTGTAATACCTCTTATACGCTGACATCGGCTTGCCCGGTTTATATCAATAATCAGTTTATCGGCGTTGCCGCACTCGACTTTCTGGTAAGCCGGGTTGAAGACGAACTTCTCCAGCTGTGTGCGAAAACAGCATTGGTTATTATTCTCACCAATAGCGATCAACGAATTATTTTCTCCAATAAAGCCAAATACAGAGTGGGTGAAATACTGAGGGTCGAAGGTATTCCCTGTATTCATAAAAACACTCTCTTTACCGTATACCAGCCTGCCTGAATAAAAGGGCAGGGTGTTATTAGACCTTTTTTTTAAGCTCTGGTCTTAAACCTGGCCTTAAACTTGGCCTTAAAACCTCTAGTCTTAAACTTCTAGTCTTAAACTTCTTGCCGGGCATTAAGTTTTGAGGCGTATTCAATGGCATCATTTTCTGGTGCGGTTGACTTACCAAACGGTCGGGTAATAAACATATAGATCAAACCCGAAACCAGCACGATGGCTAATCCAATTAATACCGTCCATCGGTCAATAAAATTAGGGCTGTCTGCAGGAAGGGCAAGAAGATAGATCCCCCCAATACCGTAGAGTAATGCAGCAATATTAACGATTTTTCCCCATCTACCCAGTGACCATTCTCCCGCGGGCTTCCAGCCTTTAAGTCGCTGTTTCAAGGCCGCCAGAATCACCATCTGAAACGAAATATAGATCCCAATCACCGCAAAGGCGGTAATTCTTGCCAGATTGTCAGGCTGAAAATATACCCAGATGCAGAAAATAACCGGAAGAACACAGCTAACAATCATCGCGTTATCAGGCACGTTGTTTTTAGAGATTTTTGCCATCCATTCGCTGCCGGGTAACATGTTATCTCGTGAGAAAGAGAAAATCAGTCGGCTCAGGGCGGCCTGTAAAGAGAGAATACAGGATAACATCGCAATTACGGCTATCACGATAAAGACAGTCGCCCCAGTTTTTCCAAGAGCATCATTGAGGATGGCTGGAATAGGATCGGGGATTTTGCCATTCACGATATTGATTAAATCAGGTGAGGATAATAAATAACCGAGCACCGAGATCATCGCCGATATTGCTCCAAATACGATACTCAGGATCATGGCGACCGGAATTTTTTTGCTGGCATCTTTAACTTCTTCAGCCACGTTACCGCAGGCTTCAAAGCCGAAAAACATAAACAAGCCCATTAGTGAAGCCGCCATAAAGGCTCCGGTATAGCTTCCATTAATAGAAAGGGCGCCCATGGGATTAAAGACCACCGAGAAGGGTTGAGAACGGTGAAATATAAGCAGATAAATACCTAGCGCAATAACGCTGATAATTTCACACCAAAACCCGATACGTACCACTCTTGCCAGATTTTTAGTTCCTGACATATTAACGACCATCATCACGGCCAGAAGAATACCTGAGGTAAACATCATATTGCGTGGGGTGGTGGCAAACTCAAGCAAACTTGCGACAAATGTGGAGGTATATTCCGCTATTGAGGTAATGGTTACGACCAGTGCCCAAAGATAAATCCAGGCGGCAACCCAGGCATATTTTTTACCCCAAAGCCTGCGCGCCCACGGATAAAGCCCGCCAGTAATCGGATATTGAGAAGCCACCTCGCCGAACACCAGCGCAACCAGAAGTTGGCCGCAGGCTGCAATAAGGATCCACCAAATCGCAGGCGGTCCGGCAAGTGTAATAGCGAGCGCAAACAGAGAATAGACTGCGGTCAATGGGGAGAGATAGGTAAATCCCAATGAAATATTCGAAATTAAACCAATAGTACGTTGAAATTGTCCGCTGTGGTTTTTGTTATCTAATTCGCGTTTTATGACCGGTATCTGTTCCATATGCGCTTCTCATCGTTAAAGGAAAAGTCTATTTCACTGAGTGAGTAATGTATAAAACATAAAAGGTTATATGTATATTTTTTATATCGAGATTCCATTGAGTGAGTAAAAATAGTCTTTAATATTAATAGTTTAATTATCTATAGGGTTTTCATATGGCTGCATTAATAGAAGGTAAAGGAAATACCCCTTACCTTTATGCATTGCCAAAAACTCATTTAACCTGACCGCAGTCTATTAAAAAGACACCATTCTGCCGGGAGACAGCCTTGAACTCAGCTCCATCAGAGTTTTTGCAATCGGAATAGCGATCGGCGCCAGTTGTCGGCCTATCATCAGTGAGCGATGTTTTATGGTAGTCAACATCGTGAAATCATCGTTTACGCCGAGCAGATCATCATGTATCGCTTTGCCAATACGAATGGTTTGCGCAATGCCATGCCCGCTCCATCCGTGTACCGCGTAGATAGGCGTATATTTTCCTAATTTTCTGGAATCTGTGGCCCCGTTTAGCGTCAGGTCAGTGGTTCCACTCCAGGCAAACTCCAGTTCCAGATCGTCACGCTCTGGGAAAACAGCGCGCAAACGCGACGTCAGATAATCGACAGTTTTTTGGTTATCCCACCGCATTCCGGTGCCCTGGCCTCCGAAAAGCAGCCGCTGGTTCCTGACTGGGCGGTAATAATCTATTTGAAATTGAGTGTCATAAACGGCTTTGTCCGTGGGTAACAAAGTCTGCGTGCCGCCTTCGACCCTGCTGGTGGTGCCGACATAGGTATAGAAAGGAATGGTGGTCGAGTTGTCTTGTTCCAGCAGTTTATGCGTTGCGCTGTGAACCGCCATAATCACGCCGCGGCGGGCGAGAATAGTACCTTGCGGAGTATGTACCCTGACGCCTTTTTCCGTTTCTTCAAGGCGAATCACTTCACTTTGTTCATGAACGGTGCCGCCATTAGTCACAAAACCGTAGATCATGCCACGCACCAGGGCTAAGGAATGGACCTGCCCGCCCAGCATATCCAGAGCACCGCCATGATAAATATTAGAGGTGATGTGATCTTTAATTTCGTAATTTCCCAGAATAGTGACACTTTCATCGCCAAGAAACTTACGCGCATCGGCCTCTCTCACCAATGAGTTCAAATGACCGGGATGAATCGCGGCGGTCAGGTGTCCTCTTCCGCGATCGACCTCTAAGCCATAGCGAGAGGTGATTTGATCAATCAATGACATGGACTCGCTTGAGGTAAATGCCCATAGCCTTTGGGCATCTTCAAAGCTTAAATTTTCAATCATCGATTCTGCTTCCCAGCGCGCAAGCCCCGGCGTGAGTTGCCCACCGTTACGGCCTGAAGCCGCAGAACCAATACGATCTTTTTCAAGCAACACCGTTTCCACACCGGATTCTGAAAGGTGAAGCGCTGCGGAAGCCCCTAACAGTCCTCCTCCAATCACTACCAGTTCACACTCTTTGTCTCCTTCAAAAGCAGGGAATGTTTCCCATGGAGAAAGTGTCGACTCGTAGTAATTAGCAGGATTCCCTGGGTCTAGATTTTCCGTCGGTTTTTTATTTCTTACCCAGTTCCAGTCGCCGTTAATCGTATCATTTTGACTCTGTGTATAGACTGCATCAGTGGTTAACAGCGGTTTCTTAATCTTGTTTTTAGAATGCATTTTTAATATTCCATTAATTAAACACTGCCCGTCAGGAAAACACGCTGAGGACGGTTATTGGCTCGCGAGTTCAAGCATCAAACCTCAGAAAGTACCACCACCTTATTAGTCAGTTTGCAGTAGACAAGATAAGCAATGCCCAGCGTAGCCCACGTCAAGCCAAGCTCCATGGCATCTTTATCCAGGTTGAACCACATCACGCCTACGGTCATGAGTCCCAGCAATGGCATGATAACGTTGTCAATAATTTGGCGAGGGGAATTAACCCGTTTCTCTACAACGGCAAATTGCATAAATACCGAGATGTTTACCGAGCTGAATGCAACGAGTGCACCAAAGCTAATTAAAGACACCGCAGTATCGAGATTAAAGAACACCGCACTCATAGAAATTCCGCCAACAAACAGAATGCAATACAGTGGGCTTTGAGTTTTTGGATCTTTATAACCAAAGAATCCTTGAGGAAAAATTCTGTCACGGCCCATGATATTCAATAAACGAGCCGCACTGGCATGGGAGGCCAAAGCAGAGGCGAAGGTATTTACTAACATCGCCACCAGGAAAACAGACTGGAAGAAATAGCCGCCGATATAAAGCACAATTTCAGGCATCGCTTCTGTCGGATCTTTGAAATGGGAGTTATCAGGGAAATACAATTGTGTAAACCAGGCAGCCACGAAGAATATGACGCCGCCGCTTAATGCTGTAATAAATATTGCCTTTGGAATCGCCGTTTTCGCGTTTTTTGTCTCACCCGATAAGGTAGTGACGGCATCAAAACCCAGGAATGAGAAGCATAAAATAGCCGCGCCGCTGATGAGTGGAAGGATCGTGGTATTGCCATTAAATAAAGGAGCCATAGTCCAGACGTGGCTGTAACCTAATTGCTGAGTGACTCCGTGTATCACCAGATAGATAAACACTCCCATCAAAATGACCGGTAATCCGACACAAAGAACGTTCAGATTAGCCAGTAGCTTAATATTTCGACAGTTGATGAAGGTGACCAGTAGGGTAAAGGCCACAATGAAAATCCACGGCGGAATCTGTGGGAATAGCGACCTTAAATATATCCCCGAGAGTAGGGAGTTAATCATCGGCAAAAGAATATAATCGAGCAAAGATGACCAGCCCACAATAAATCCGACCTGTGTGCCGCATGAACTTTTGGCATAGGAATAGGCAGAACCGGCATCGGGATATATTTTTACCAGGCGACCATAGCTTAATGCCGTTAATAGAACGGCGACCAGAGCGAGCAGATAGGCCATAGGGACGCGTCCTTGCGTCACTCCGGAAACAATTCCAAAGGTGTCGTAGACTGTCATCGGGGTCATATAGGCGATCCCGATAATTACAACCTGCCAAACAGAAAGTCCAGATTTAGAATTAATCATTTTTTCATATAGCCTCATCACGAATTATATGGATATGTCATATAAGCAAAGGCTATGCCAGGGTAAGGAAAGTCATATTAGGCCAATAATGGCAATCTTCTCGCACACCTGATGAACCCTGGATAAAACATAAAAAATATTATGTATTATGTAAAAGGTATGCTGCTCTTAAAACGTAACTGACTAATAAAATTGGCAAAGAAATCACCAGTGAAGGGCACTAAAACAAGGCAGCGCACCAAAATGATCTGAGAGTTCAATGCAGACAGGTCATTAAGGCATGAGTTATGGATAAAGAGCCGGAGAACACAGATTGCTCCGGCCTCTAAATGCAGACGTTTATTATATTTATAGATGAATTATCGGGTTTGATCGCAAAAATCGCTGAGGACTTTTGCCAAAGCGGCAGGGTTTTCCCACGACATTGAATGCCCGGCATTCTGAATAACCGCGGTCGCCACGCCCTGTTGCTGAAGATTGGAAAAATCCGTATCGGGTAAAGAGAGCTCACCAAACACAAGCAGCTTGGGTGGCGTAAGCTGGGTGAAAAGGGTTAACCAGCTGGGTGAAATACCTTCTACCAGGCTATGAGCACCACGCCAAACGGCCCAGGGCGCATTACTTTGCAAGCTGCCGGCCCAGGGGCTTTGTTCTAAAGCCAGCATTTGAGGGTATATTTTAGCAACAAAAGTCTCCTCGGAATGTACGGCAATATCCCGACTGAACTCTCCACCACCGCTATTAAAATTCGGCTCGGAAACTATTAAGCCTTTTATTCGCCCCGCAACGGCGGCCGCAACTTCAATGGCAATACTTCCTCCCATGCTATGCCCATATAACCAGAACTTTTCCAGTCCCAAATAATTTACCAGCTCAATAATAACCTTTGACT
This sequence comes from uncultured Gammaproteobacteria bacterium, assembly GCA_963747655.1. GTDB lineage: Bacteria > Pseudomonadota > Gammaproteobacteria > Enterobacterales > Enterobacteriaceae > Rouxiella. The sequence continues at coordinate 182,366 of CAVVFS010000007.1, forward strand.
GACATGTAGTCCTGTAACTGTAATTATCGGGACGTTCGCTGAATCCGCTTCCGGGTAAGTCGACCAAAATAACGCGGCGGGATACAAAAGCCGAATCGGCAATAACCCTCGGATATTCATAAGATGAAGCACAGCCTAATCCGTGGATAAATACTAAAGGGTCTCCGTCTCCCGATAGATCGTTATAGCGAACCCGACAGCCGGCATGAGTTGATATAAACGTTTGCATAATGTTTTCTTGCGCCCCAGTCACTGATGAGTACTGTTATTTTATACAGATATTATTTGCTCAGTGCCAATTTTTTCGGGCAAGTTGATGGGGGATATTCCCTCGAAAATGCTTGTTTGCATCGGAACCACTGGGTTGGTTGTAGCCACCTTATAAATGGAAATCATATCTCTATAAGGTTAAGCCTGCTGACCCGCAAGGCAATTGCCGGTTAACCTATTGATAAAATAATGTGACAACTTCTGTACGCCTACATATTTAGGAAGACCATCATGGCAAACCAACTTCCAGAACCCTGCTTTGACATCGCACACCTTGCGCACGTCGAAATGTATACCGACAAATTCGAAGAGAGCCTCAATTTCTTCGTTAATGTTTATGGTCTGACCGTTTCCGCTCAGGATGAGAATCATGCGTGGTTGCGAGCATGGGATGACTACGAATTTCATACTTTAAAACTTACCCGCCATCACACCACGGGCGTTGGGCATATCGCCTATCGCGCCTCTTCAGAAGCTGCGCTAATGCGTCGCGTGGCAGCAATTGAAGCCAGTGGATATGAAGTGAAAGGGTGGGTAGATGACGAACAGGGGCATGGACGAGCCTTCCGATTTGTAGACCCTTTTGGTCACGTATTTGAGATTTACTACGATACCGTGCGCTATCAGGCGCCAGAAAATGAACGCCCTTCACTTAAAAACCTGGCGCAGCGTTTCCACAGTCGTGGAGCGGCTCCTCGTCGTTTGGACCACCTTAATCTGCTGGCTTCTGACGTGAGTGAATTTAAAAGATTTATGGAAACCTGTCTCGGTTCGAGGGTGACAGAGATGATCCAGCTGGATAATGGCCGTATTGGCGGTTGCTGGTTTACCATAAATAATAAAACTTATGATTTGGCCTGTACCGAAGAGCATGGAGGAGGTAACGCGCGTTTGCATCATGTTACCTATGCGACCGACTCTCGCGAGGACATTCTTCGCGCGGCTGATATCTTTTTAGAAAATGGTGTACACATTGAAACTGGGCCGCATAAGCATGCGATTCAGGGCACCTTTTTCCTTTATGTTTGGGAGCCAGCGGGCAACCGTGTGGAGCTGGCAAACTCGGGTGCTCGGCTGATTCTGGCACCAGATTGGGAAACCGTGGTGTGGACAGAGTCTGAACGCAAGAAAGGGCAGGCGTGGGGTCTAAAAACCATCGAAACTTTCCATACTCACGGTACACCGCCTGCGCCAAAACATTTGAAAGAGTAATACCCAATTTTTAGAAACTGCATTCTAAAAGGGATCGCTCGCATTCTTCAATTTTCAAATGACTGATTTTAAAATATAGAGCCATAAAAAAACGCCGGAGGGCATGCAGCGCTCCGGCGTTTTTGTTTCTGTTTATTCTGTCCTATCCTGTCAAGCGCGATAACTCAGCGTCGGCAAGCTTAATTATTGCTTTTTTTCCAGGCAGCCAGGTTCTTGATAGGCTTTCTGACGTAAGGGCTCGCCTTAATCAGGCTGAACAGAATATTGTTGAAGAAGGTTCCGACTTTATCCATTGGACGAACGACGTCCAGGAACAATACTGCACGCATTTCGTCGGTATCGTTCAGAACTTCATGCTCATACGAGTCATCAAACAGCAGAACTTTCCCTTCTTCCCAGTGCAGGATCTGGTCATCAACCCTGATCCAAACCTTTTCACGCTCTTTAGGAACAACAAGACCCAGGTGTGCACGAACAACAGCGCGAGTCGGGCCTTTATGAGGAACAATGTGAAAATGCGGTTTCAGAATCGAGAACATCGCGGTATACATCCCCGGGATGGAGCTGATAGCTGCGGTAGTTTTTGGACATATTTCGCAGTTCTGCTCAATTTTCTGGCCATACACATACATGCCAAAGGTTTTCCAGTTATCGCCCTTAGAAATCTTTTTCTGGTCTGGGGAGATTTGATGGAAAGCTGGAATATCCTCTGGGTGTTTCAGCAAGTGGTCGAGTTCGGCGCGAATATCAGGCCACGCATCTTCAAGACGTTTTACCCAATCAAACTCATCATTATTGATCTGTGGCGTAGTCGGGATAAGCGAGTGACGCGCCTGGAAACGACCATTCCAGCGTAAAAAGTGTTTAGCGACTTTTTTAGGCAACCGCCGCCAGAGAGGACGCGATTTTGGCTTATTTTCTTGTATTTCTTGCATAGTGAGATTCACTTCCTGTCTGATAACTTCACCCTGCGCTCTGTGCTGCAACAACTTAAAGCAAACGAGATAGCGCTTTTACTAGAATTTCATTATCGGAATGACTCTCATTTCGATAGTGAATGATTGCTGTATTCTAGTTTCGGGTTTTTATCTGATCAACGTCCTTAAATGCTTAGTTGGCTCTTCGTTGACGTTTGAAGCACTAAATGTACATTAATGGCATGGTTTTAAGGGTTATTTTGCAGGCAGGACGCATGATAAGTGTGAGGATTAATAAAAAATCAGAGCCTGGAAAGCAGATGATTTACTTAATTTAAACTTATCATTAACAATGATTTTTTTTCTACTCTTTATGAGTTACAGAAAATTAGGCGTTACTGAAAAGTTAATTGAGGGAGTAAAATTGACTGCGGGGATAGGGCGTGATGAAGATAATAACTTTCGCTTAGGCGTAATAAAAATATCTACAATGTTAAAAAAACCACTGTAGATATTGATTAGCTCTAAATACTGCTGGCGATAAGAAAGACTGTTAATACTAGAATTTGTCTATATTACAGGCTGTTAATACGACAGGCTGTTAATACGACAGGCAGTTAATGCGCTAAGCTGGTAAGAGGTGATCCGCTATTCGCGAAATCATCCTCTCTGCTACATTAATTATGTCAAACAGTCAGTCAAATGAGTTAGTCAAAGTTTTCGCCATACAATCCAATCAGTCGGCGCACTACGCCGTTAGTCCAGCCGAAGCCGTCCTGTAACGGATACTCACCCCCGCCACCGCCTTGCGAGGTTTCACCGAAAATATGGTATTTTTCGATGAGTTTATGGTGTTGCTTGTAGAACGAATTCACGGTTTTTAACCAACTGCGGGCAATTTCATCACCAAGCGCATCATTGCCATACTGTTTAAAGCCCTGAATAGCCATCCATTGCAGCGGCGCCCAGCCGTTGGGTTTATCCCACTGCTCGCCGGTATCATACTCGGTTGCCATGATCCCGCCTGAAGTCAGCAAGCGCTTACGCACTGCTTCTGCCAGTTTATCGGCCTGATTATGCGTCGCGAGGCCGACATACAGCGGCACTACGCTGGCGGCAGAAAAGAGTCCAAACTGTTGACGATGCCAGTCGTAATCGCGGAAGCAACCTTCGTCATCATCCCAAAGATAGTTATTCATCGCCTTGCGACGATCTTCGGCTTTCTGACGGAACAGCGCCTGCGTTTCTTTCTCGCCTTTAAGCACCGATATATTGGCAATCACGCTTTCCAGTTTAAACAGGAAGGCGTTGAGATCGACCGGAATGTATTTTGTCGTGCGAATACTTGCCAGACGATCGGCATCGCGCAGCCAGCGTGATGAATAATCCCAGCCTGACTCCGCACCCGCGCGCAGGTCGCGATAAACTTCATTAGCGGGACGACTCGAATGTTTAGCGGTTTCAACATCTTCACGCCATGATTCGTCTCGCGGCGTATCCCTGTCATCCCAATAGCGGTTGAGCAGCGTGCCATCGGGCATTCTTACTGCATGGCGATAGGCCTGATTCGGGGCAAGCGATTCTGCGCCATCCATCCAGAATTCATATTCTTTCTTGAGATGATCCAGATAACGACGTGCGCCACGCACTCCGTCTTCTTCAAACAGTTCTACCATCAATGCGAAAACGGGTGGCTGCGAACGGCTAAGATAATAGGTGCGGTTACCGTTAGGAATATGACCATAAATTTCAGTTAGCCAGGCGAAGTTATCCGCCATGGTGCGCAGCAAATCGTGACGACCACTCTCGGCCAACCCGAGCATTGAAAAGTAGGAATCCCAATAATAGGTCTCGCTAAAACGACCGCCGGGAACAATATAAGCCTGCGGCAGAGTCAGCAGCGACGACCACGGAATATGATGCTCAGGCTCGCGCGTCAACACGGGCCATAAATTATCGATATGTTCTTTGAGAGTGTCACCGGGATTTGAAACATAATCGCTGCCGTAATCTTTCGGCATCCAAAAGTGTTTCTCAACGAACTTTTTCAGGTCAAACTGAGGGTGTTTATTGATTTTCCGATAGCGGATTAAAATGTCCAACGGGTCCATTTTAGGCGGGCAATCGGGAAACGTTTTACTGTCTGGGAAAATACGCGCTGTCTGCACGTTCTCAAAAAGTTCTAAATAACGGTCGGCAGGGGTCAGGGCATCTGACTGTGGCAGACCTTCAATCATCTCCGGCTCTGGCTCGGCATCCATCATTTTTTCTAAAATCAACTCAAGCGGTTCAAGCTGATATTCATTATTCTGTTCTAGCTCGAAATCCACTTCTTCAACTGTCTGTAATTTAGAGTTGTGCATACGCTACAAACCTCTTCATTGCGTGCAAATTTACGGAGTTCATCCCGTGCTTAACTTTAATAAGTGTAGACATTTGCCTGCATATCAACCGCAAAAGCGTGCGCTTCATCACATTTCAGTAGAGCACGAATAGTCTAAAAATCTATAACATATTCATTATGCAGCTAAAAAGTGACACTTTCAGTTGAGGCTAATCACCAAATTGGAGGTGATTTGTTTGAAACTATTTATGAACAGCCCCGATTTGGGGCTGATTTGGTAAAAAGTCGTCAGATTAAGAAGCCGCTTTTTCGGCAACTGCGCCATGGCCGCTGCTACGAACAGGGATAGCCTGCAAATCGTGCACATAGCTTTGGCTCCAATGGGCAATATCATTTTTACGTAATAGCGCCATCATATCGTTGTAGCGCGAAACGCGTTCCTCCAGCGGCATATTCAGTGCCTGGTCTAGCGCTGCGGCCACTTCATCACGGTCGTAAGGATTGACGATGAGTGCACCGGTCATTTCGTTGGCAGCACCGGCAAAGCGAGAAAGCACCAGCACACCAGGATCTTTTGGATTCTGCGCCGCTACGTACTCTTTGGCAACAAGGTTCATGCCGTCACGCAGCGGAGTTACCAGACCCACGTCGGTGAGTCGGAATAATTTCATCAATAAACGTCGGTCAAAATGTTGATTGAGGTAGAACAACGGCGTGCTGTTGAGAGAGCCATATTTACCGTTGATGCGACCTACTTCCATCTCGAGCTGGTGGCGAAGATCCTGATAAGCAAGGACATCACCGCGCGAGGTTGGCGCAATCTGCGAATAGCGCACGTTGCCGCGATGCTGCGGATAATGCTCCAGCAGGGCTTCAAAGGCCAGAAAACGTTCTGGTAGCCCTTTGGTGTAATCCAGGCGTTCGCATGAAATAATATTTTGCACATCGCCGAGATCTTTTTTCATCGCCGCCATTTTCGGTGGCAAAGGTCCTTCCGCCATCTCTTTTATGCTGTCAGGCGCGATACCGATCGGATAAACCTCGGTTTTAAAGGTATTGCCATAGGCACGATGGGTTTTGTCATCAATTTCTTCTAACAGATCCTGCTGCCTGAGATTTTCAACGAAGGCCATGCGATCGGCCTCGGTCTGGAATCCGAGAAGGTCGTATTCGCACAACATTTTCAGCAGTTCCTGATGTGTTGGCAGTGAATTGAAGATTTCCGGCGTCGGGAAAGGAATATGCAGGAAGAAACCGATGCGATTATTAATGCCAATTTTACGCAGCGCGGCGGCAAAAGGCAGCAGATGATAATCGTGGATCCACAACACATCATCCTCTTTAATCAGAGGTTTTAAACGACGCGCCAGCAAGTCATTGACCTGACAGTAAACCTCCCAGGCTTCACGCTGGAAATCGACTAAATCGATACGATAGTGGAAAGCTGGCCACAGAACCGCGTTGGAAAACTGGCAGTAATAAAGATCGTAATCGTTTTGGTTCAACGGCATTGAAGCATAGGTGATCCCATCGTGCTCAACTACGCTGACATCATCGTCTTCTTCTCCGGATATTTCGCTTATCTCTCCGTTCCAGCCAAACCATAATCCACCGGTGGTTTTTAATGCATCCAAAACGCCGACTGCTAAACCGCCCGCGCTGGCTTTCGAATTATCCGGAATGGCAATTCGGTTAGAGACTACGACTAAACGACTCATAAACTTGACCCCTTGGCTGCATTATCTTGTTTTATTTGTTTTAACTGTATTAGTAGCTGTTCGAGCCAGTCATAAACATCCGCGACCTGGCTAAGATGATAGCGAGCATGGCCCTGACCATCACCCACCTTTATTGAGATACCCTTGGCGGCATTTACCGCGAGAAATCCTTTTTCGTCTGTCAGATCGTCACCGACAAAAACCGGTATTCTTCCTGCGAAAGGGGCATGTTGCATAAACGACTCGATGGCTGCGCCTTTATCTGTTCCGTGCGGTTTGATTTCAATCACGCATTTGCCCGGTTGTAACGTTAGCTCAGGGAAACGCGCCACGGCGGCCTCTGCCAGTTCCTGCACCTGCTGTTGAAACTCCATTGCCTGACGATAATGCAGAGCAAAAGCCATGCCTTTGGACTCAAGCAAAGTGCCGGGCAGCGTTGACATTTTCTCTTCCAGCATTTGCTGTAATGGTTGCGCTGTTTCGTCTGCTAATTGCACACGATGCAAATTACCCTCGGCATCACGACGCTCAGCTCCATGAACACCGGCCAGAGGCAGCTTTAACGGAGCAGCCAGTTGATCCAGTTGCTCGATAGGCCGCCCTGAAACCAAAGCCAAAGCGCCGTTGCAGGCATGAGATAATGACTGCAAATTATTACGAACATTTAGAGGAATGGTTACAGCCGCTGGATTTTGCTGAATTTCGGCCAGGGTGCCATCAACATCGAAAAAAAAGGCGTATTGATGACTGGCCTGAAAGGGAGGAGGCGGTAAATCTGTAGAATTTTCTGTGACTACGGTGCTCAAAATAATTCTCCTGTCTGCTTCTGCCTTTAAAAAGTTAACCATGCGCAGCATAAACTGACACAGGCGTTTGGCGTTAAGGCAGGATGAAAAAATTAATTTCACTTAACTGGTTAAAAGTGCGTTCTAAAATAAGTTTTATAAACGTTAAATCAATAAACTAACGCTTTGTAAAGCATAATAACAGTTGCGGAATATTAGTGCGCTATAGTTGAGTGTAGTCGCTAATGGCTATTTTTCAAGGATATCGGACTCTCTGGCTACTGATATAGCACGATAGCGAGCACGTTGGTACCGTGCTGCTGAATTTTTATAGATGCCTGGAAATGGTTTTTTTGCATTATTCCCTGTCGGGTGAAAACATCATCTAAAATTAGATTACACATTTAAATAAATAATCAATGGCGACTCGTCCTATTTTTATTGGATATTAAATTTCGCCTTAATTAGTGGCTTTAGATTTATTCATTTTTAGTGCTAAAAATTAGAGTAACTAAAAAATTAGGCTCCTTAAAAGCTGCCGTCGTTAAAAGCGAGTGTCGTTAACCATTAATGTGGGGCAAAAACCGTGACTGTCATTAAATCATCTGCATTAAATAACCGCCGTGGGGCAGACGTGTTGCTGGAAACCCTGCACAGTGAAGGCGTCGAGTATATTTTTGGTAATCCCGGTACGACAGAATTGCCGCTGATGGATGCGCTGTTACGTAATCCGGCGTTGAAATACGTTCTCGCCCTGCAAGAGGCCAGCGCGGTGGCAATGGCCGATGGCTATGCTCAGGCTTCTGGAAAGCCGGGGTTTCTTAATCTGCATACTGCGGGGGGATTAGGCCACGGCATGGGGAATTTGCTGAATGCCAAAGTGTCGCAAACTCCTCTGGTGGTTACAGCCGGACAGCAGGATACGCGCCATTCCATTAGCGATCCTCTGCTTTACGACGACCTCGCCAGCATCGCTTCTCCGGCGGTGAAATGGGCTCAGGATGTTTCTAACGCCTCACAGTTGCCAGTTTTACTGCGCCGTGCTTTTCACGATGCGAATGCTGCACCGAGCGGGCCGGTGTTTCTTTCCTTACCGATGGATATTATGGATCAGCTCACCGATGTCAGTATTGGTGAACGCTCGGAAATTGACAGACGGGCGATAGGCGGTTCGCTCCCGAGGCTGGCTGAGGTTCTGGCACAATGCACGCCGGGCAAGCTGGCGATTATTGCCGGTGATGAAATCCATGCCAGCCAGGCAACAGAGGAAACTATTCGGGTTGCCGAGCTGCTGAGCGCGCATGTTTATGGCTCCTCCTGGCCTTCACGTATTCCTTATCCGACCTCGCATGCCCTGTGGCGCGGCAATATGCCGACGACTGCGACGGGTATTGCCGAGATCCTCAATCACTACGACGCTATTTTTGCATTGGGTGGCAAGTCGCTGATCACTATCCTTTATAGCGAAGGGCCAGCGGTGCCCGAAAATTGTGCGGTTTACCAGCTCTCGGCCGACGTCAATGATTTGGGGCGTTCTTATGCCACCAAACTCTCGATTGTGGGGGATATCAAGGCTTCGCTGACCGCTTTTTTACCGCTGCTGGAACAGGCTACTCTGGCAAAACGGCAGCGCTATCAGGATCTTCTTGAACGGGCATCCGATGAGCGAAAATTTGCTCGTGAGCAGTTGGAAAAAACCGTTGCCGAGAAATTTGGCCTGCCAGTGATTGCACCGATTGTGGCCGCGCACGAAGTGGTGAGGGCGATTGGCCCAGACGTGACGATTGTCGATGAGGCGCTGTGTGTCTCGCCGCTGATGCGTAAATTCCTCACCAGCGATAATTCCGGTCATTACGCATTTATGCGCGGCGGGGCGTTAGGCTGGGGAATGCCTGCGGCTGTTGGATATTCTCTGGGATTAGGCAAGCAGCCCGTGGTGTGTCTGGTGGGCGATGGCGCGGCGATGTATTCCCCGCAGGCGATGTGGACCGCTGCCCATGAAAATCTGCCCATCACTTACGTGGTCATGAATAATCAGGAATACAATATTCTGAAGAACTTTATGCGTAGTCAGGCGCATTATTCTTCCTCGCAAACCAACACTTTTATCGCCATGGATATTGTTAACCCTACTATCGACTATTTAGCGCTGGCACGGTCGATGGGGCTACCGGCACGGCAGATTCGACGCGCGCAGGACATCGCACCGGCCATCGAAGCCGCTATTGCCAGCGGCAGGCCTAACCTGATTGAGGTGATTGTTAGCGCGGGCTAAGACAGGCGACGAAGCTAAACCAGAGGCTTTATTTTCCTGTCAGATTCGCAGAAGAAAAGTACTTCAAACAGCCCGTGTCGTCTTGTTGCATTACGCGCGCGATTAAGGATTCTGCGTCAACATTTTGCCCGCTCAGGTTTCGGCGCGCCTTGGCGATAATCTGTGATTCTGCAATCGGACGTTCGGCGCTACCGAGTGGCTTGTAGCGTTCTTGTATTGACGTGCTGCCGTCATGATGCGTGACCACCACGCGTGCTCCGGGCTGGCGTGCCGGGCCATTCATGCGTTCGGCAAACTCAGAGTCAATAATGGCGGTGACTTTATCGGCCAGCGCCAGCAGTGCCTCACTTTGCATGCTTTGTTCGGTATACCACTGCGCGCCCGAAGGAAGTCTTCCCGCTACCGCGGCCATCGTCCATGGCAGGCTGAATTGTGCATCGGTCACGGTTTGTGGGCGATAGTCCATCATGTCGTCGACCAGGCGCGGGAAGGTATGGACTTCAATAGCGCGAATGTCTTCTGGCTGCCAGCCCGTGTCCTGCATGATGGTTTCCATGCATTCCAGTGCGCAGGCCAGCCAGCGACAGGCTGGATAAATTTTAAAGCTGCCGTAATCGGCGTACCAGTGACTGCCAAGATTGTCGGTGAGAATGTGTGGCGCAAAACGATCGGAGCCTATCATCCGCCAAAATCCTTGCTCACCGTCGAGCACATTTTGACTGCCGCTCAGCCCGTGCTGCGTCATAATAACCGCCTGTATCGCAGCCTGTGCCGCAGGAGCGACGGCATCTTTTAATGATAATAGTGGCCGCTGCTGCCAGTTATATTGATGCAGGCTCGGCAAAGGCGTTAATACTGCGGCCAAACCCACCGCGTTGTGTAGTTGCTCCTCGTTAAGTCCCAACACAAGACCTGCCACCAACGCTGCACCAATCGACTGATGCTGCGCGACGCCATACACCTGATTAAAACGTTCAGCCGAGGGCTGGATAGCATGAATCAGGCGATTATTGACCTCAAAACCTACGGTCAGAGCAGTGATCAGTCGGTTCTGGCTAATCGGCGTAGAGCTGAGATCCAATGCCGCCATTGCTGCGGCAACCAGCGTCGCGCCAGGGTGCCCAAGCCCTTTACCGTCGATTTCTACGCCATCGTCGTGATCCAGATTATTAATGATGGAAGCATTGCTAAAAGCCGCCGCCAGCGGGCTAAAACCGGACTGCCCAAACACGCTGCAATTGCCGTTGCCGCCAAACACACGGGCCGCGCGGATAAAGGGTTCACTCACCGGATGGCTGCTGGCCGCCCAACCGCAGGCGAGAGCATCCAGCAAATGCAGGCTGACTTTATGACGAATAGCGTCAGGGATAGCCTGCGCATTCAGACTGCTGGCAAAGTTAACCAACTGGCGTGTGACGGAGATATTCATTATTACTCAACGTTTAAAATAACGGGTGCGAATACGGCGTTCGGTATAGCTTGCCAAAAGTGACAGCGGCAGGATGGTTATCACGAAAAATATCGCCACAAAGGTTAGCGTTTCCAGCGGACGGAAAGTCGCCGTACTCAGGCGCTGCGCCTCGTAAAGCACCTCACCGGTTGCGACATAACTCGCCAATACCGAATTTTTTATCGACATTACACACTGGCTGACAAACGCGGGCAGAATGCGCAAAAACGCCACCGGCCCCGTAATGCGAACCAGCACTTTTAGCGGCGACATTCCCACTGACAGCCCGGCTTCAATCAGCCCGTGATCTACCGACTGGAGGCCCGAGCGAAATATTTCCGCGAAGAACACACTGCCATACAGCGCAATAGCCAGCACGCAGGTCAGATAAGCCGACATCGTGATTCCGAACAAAATCGGCAGGCAGTAGAAGGCCCAGACAATGAGCACCAGAGGTGGGATAGAACGCACAACCTCGATAAGTGCCTGAGTGGGCAAACGAATAATGGCTCGGGAAGCACCGCGCAGTGGCGCGAGGATGGCACCGCCGACAATGCTTAAAAACATCGAGGCCAGAACGATTTTAAACGTGGTGAAAATGCCATCAAGCAAAATGGCGCGATATTGCCACAGTATCGAGAAATCCCAGTGATAAGCGGGCATCAGAGTAGATCCTCTGCCGTCACACCGGACAGCGACATAAAGTGACGTATAGAAGAATTTTCTTCCTGAGACCAGATTTCCTGCGGCGTGGCTTCTCCAACCAGTTTGCCGTTGTCCATCAGCAGCAAACGGCTACAGACCTGCAAGGCAAAGCGCATTTCATGCGTCACGACCATCATGGTAGTGCCACTTTCGGCCAGCTCAGAGATAACGGCCAGCACTTCGCCAACGGATTCTGGGTCCAGTGCAGAAGTCGGTTCATCAAACAGGATAACTCGAGGTTCCATCGCCAGCGCGCGGGCAATTGACACGCGCTGTTGCTGCCCACCGGAAAGCTGAACGGGAAAGTCGGCGGCTTTTTCCGCTAACCCCATGCGAGTAAGCAGCAGCATGGCTTTTTTCGTTGCCTCTTTACGCGAGACGCCGAGCACCTGCACCGGCCCTTCAATAATGTTGTCCAGCACGCTGCGATGAGGCCACAGATTAAAGTGCTGGAACACCATGGTCATCGAAGCGCGCTGACGGGCCAATGTTTGCCGTTTTACCGGCTTTCTGTCTGTGCCGTAAAATCCTATTTCTTCATCAGCCAGCCAAATATGTCCACTGTCTGGTGTCTCAAGCATATTCAGGCAGCGCAGCAGGGTGGATTTGCCCGCGCCGCTGCGGCCAATAATGCCAATCACCTCCGAGGCGCGAACCTCGAAGGAGACATTATCAATGATTTTATTGCCCGAAAATGATTTGCTCAGTGCATCTATTTTCAGTAAAGGTAAAGACTCGTTTATCAAGGCTGTGCCGCCGGATGCGTATATTTATACCAGATTTTTTTCAGCGTACCGTCTTTGTCCAGCTGTTCCAGTCGGCCATTCAGCCACGCCTGCAACTGCGGACGATTTTGACGCAGGCCAATATTGGTCGCTTCTTCTATGACTGGCTTAGGAATAACCATCGTGCCCTGATGGCGCTTGAGGATATATTGCGACATCTGAATATCATTGGTGACGATAGCATCGGCGCGACCGCTTTCCATTTGTAATTGCATATTGTCGCTGTCAGGCACGATAATCCACTGTGCTTTATCCAGTTGAGGTTGCAGAAGCGTGACCGCCGCCGAGCCGTCAATCGCGGCAAGCTTTATCTGCGAATTATTGATTGTTGACCAGTTTTGGTACTTTGTGGTGTCTTTCTCAAGCGTCAGGATGCCCATCTGGTGAGCGCCCATCGGACGTGTAAAATCGGCGGCTTTTGCTCTTTCTGGCGTTTTATTAAAGCCGCCTAAAATATCGAAACGGTTCGACTGTAAACCCGCTACAGCCGTGCCCCACTGAGTGTCGACGTATTCAATTTTTATATCGGTATTTTTGAATATCGCCTGTACTACGTCAGGCACCAGACCCGTCCACTGATTAGTCAGTAGATCTTTTTGATACCACGGTGGCGCGTTGACCGCACCGACGCGGATAACATGATCCGGCAGAATAGTATTAATATCCTCCGCGGCTTTCGCCGGGGCCTGTGTAAGAAAAATCCCTGGTATCAGCAAGAGTGCCGACATCAAACGTGATGCGTAAGATTTCATTTTATGCCCTTAAGTGAATATAGTTGTCAAGTTTATAACTCTCAGTATATGCATTCTCAAATGCAAAATTTGTATATCGTTATACAGGATGTAACAAATGACGCCTAAGCAACTTGAGGTTTTTATTAGTGTTGTTCAGCTTGGTTCAGTGACGGCGGCCGCGCAACAGCTGGCAATGTCACAGCCTTCGGTCAGCAAAAGTCTGGCGCTTATCGAGCAACAAATGGGATTTAGCCTGTTCGACAGGCATAAAGGAAAAATGCAGCCGACGCCCGAGGCCAGCGAACTTTATAAAGAGGCGCTGAGGGTGCATCAGGACCGGCTGCGTTTTGATCGCTTCGTTGAGCATATTCGCCAATATCGCGTCGGGCAGTTAAGAGTGTGTGCGACCCCGGCGTTGGCGCTGAATATTTTGCCTCAGGCCGTGGCGCGTTTTCGCCAAACCTTTCCGGATTATGGCGTCGTCGCCGATATGTGGCTGAATAACGAGATTGAAGAAGCCGTGGAAAGAGGGCGCTACGATCTCGGTTTTATGGTCAAGCCCGGCCATGCGACAGGGGAAAACCTGCTGCCGGTGAGTCAGGGCGAAATGGTGTGTGTGTTGGCGGAGGAGCATCCTTTGGCACAGAAGGCACAGGTGTGCTGGCAAGATATCTCACCCTGTGAACTGGTTTTTATCACTACAGATACGCGACTGGTAGCGATGATCGCCGAAGTAGTACCTGAATTTCGCCAGCGACAGGTGGCAGCCATAGAAACCAATCGCTACAGCATGGCGATTAATATGGTCAGATATAACAAAGGGGTGACCATCGTTGACCGCTTTTCTTTGCAAGGGTCTGATACTAGTGGGCTGGTGGTGCGGCCGTTTAGTCCTGCATTGCAGGTGTCGGTTGTTGCCGTATCGGATGGGCACAGCGTCATGTCTCAGCCGGGAGAGCTGTTTGTGAAGATAATGACGGAATTAATGGCAGAAACTGCGGCACTATGAAAAGCAAAAAGCCCGCGCGAGTTTCCCTGTGCGGGCTGTTCTAATTTGGTTCCCTATCACGAATATTCCCCATTCGATCTCTTTAGAAAGCAGGTATTGAAATTGAAACTTGCCAAATCTCCGAGCTCATTTTCCTCCGCTCTGCTACGAGCCATCTTATTTTTATAAAATAAAAAACCCGAATTTGCCCTCTAATTAGTCGCGTTTTGTACGAACTTACTCCTAAAGCTAAATTTATCTATTACCGTAGATCCTTAACCCATAAGGATTTCATGGTCTTTATAAAAAAGTATTAAAAAATCAACATTTTGGTCTGTTTTAGTTAGATTTTAATTAATAATATTTTGTTACATATTATTACTTTCAATTACACTGATGGCGATTTTACACTCTCTTTCGCAGTTACTTATCCGAAATTTTTTGTTTCAGATTAGGGTTTAAAAATACCGTGTCATGCTCGTCAGCAAATGGAATGTGCTCGCTCCTGACCCCTGATTTTGCTTTGCGTTAGATGACGTAAATTGGGAGATTCTTTGGCAAGGCAAGCCTTTCTTATTCATTTCTCGCTGGCATTGACCACTTCTATTAAACGATAGAACAGGGATAGTCATGTCTAACTCATATCAGTCCGAAATCCCCAAGGCTCGCGTAAATATCCAGTTGAGTGTTCACACGGGAGGGGTTCAAAAGAAGGTCGAACTCCCTCTTAAGTTGCTGGTAGTCGGAGATTACAGCAATGGTGCCGAGCAGCGTCCGGTAACGGAGCGTGAGAAAGTCAACGTCAACAAAAGCAACTTTGACAGCGTGCTGTCTGAATTCTCTCCCACCGTCAATCTTTGTGTAGAAAACACGCTCGCCGGCGATGGCAGTGAAGAATATGTCAGTCTTTCTTTTACTCAGATGAAAGATTTCGAGCCGGAGCAGGTGACACGCCAGATACCTCAGTTAAAAGCCATGCTGGCAATGCGCAATCTGCTGCGTGACCTGAAAGCTAACTTGCTAGATAACGCGACCTTCCGCAAAGAGCTGGAAAAAATTCTGATTGACCCAACCCTCAGCGCTGAACTTCGCAGAGAGCTGTCTGCTTTGGCACCGAAACAGGCCTAACGGCTCTGATGTTTAACGGATTAACGAAGAGAAAAAGCTGATGTCTGTAAAAAATGAAAATTCTGCCGGCGGTGAAAGCATTGTGCTGGAGCGTCCGCAAGCCAGCGGCGTATATGCCTCCCTGTTTGAAAAAATCAACCTGAATACGGTATCGGAACTGAGCGCGCTGGATATCTGGCAGGACAATCAGGCAATGTCTGATGCTACGGCTGACGAGCGTCTGACAGCCGGTATGCAGGTGTTTCTGGAGTGTTTGAGTAAAGCTGGCTCAAAAGTTGAAAAGCTGGACAAGACTCTGATTGACCATCATATCGCTGAGCTGGACTTTCAAATTAGCCGACAACTGGACACGGTCATGCACCATGAAGCATTCCAGAGCGTAGAGTCACTGTGGCGCGGGGTGAAATCTTTAATAGATAAAACCGATTTCAGTCAGAACGTCAAAATCGAGTTGCTTAATTTGTCGAAAGACGATTTGCGTCAAGATTTTGAGGACGCGCCGGAGATTACTCAAAGCGGGTTATATCAGCATACTTACACTGCCGAGTACGATAGCCCTGGCGGCGAGCCGATTTCTGCTCTGATTTCAGCTTACGAGTTTGATGCCTCTGCTCGGGACGTGGCGCTACTGCGTAACATCTCCAAAGTTTCTGCGGCTGCACATATGCCGTTTATCGGCTCGGCTGGGCCAAAATTCTTCCTAAAAGACAAGATGGAAGAGGTTGCCGGGATTAAAGATATTGGCAACTATTTTGAACGCGCCGAATACCTTAAATGGAAAAGCTTTCGCGAGACGGATGACTCTCGCTATATCGGTCTGGTGATGCCGCGTGTGCTGGGCCGCCTGCCGTACGGCCCGGACACAGTGCCTGTGCGCAGCTTCAACTATGTCGAAGAGGTGAAAGGCCCGGATCACAATAAATACCTCTGGACCAACGCCTCCTTTGCCTTTGCGGTCAATATGGTGAAAAGTTTCATCAAAAACGGCTGGTGCGTGCAAATTCGTGGTCCGCAGGCTGGTGGAGCAGTGCAGGATTTACCTATTCATCTCTATGACCTTGGTACCGGTAATCAGGTGAAAATCCCGTCTGAGGTAATGATCCCGGAAACGCGTGAGTTTGAATTTGCTAACCTTGGTTTTATTCCGCTGTCGTACTATAAAAACCGTGATTACGCCTGCTTCTTCTCGGCGAATTCCACGCAAAAACCTGCGCTTTATGACACTGCCGATGCCTCGGCCAATAGCCGTATTAATTCCCGTCTGCCGTACGTCTTCCTGCTGTCACGCATTGCCCATTATTTAAAGCTTATTCAGCGTGAAAATATCGGTACGACTAAAGATCGCCGTCTGCTGGAGCTGGAGTTGAATACCTGGGTGCGAACGCTGGTCACCGTAATGACCGATCCGGGCGATTCACTTCAGGCGTCTCATCCACTGCGTGATGCAAAAGTCACTGTAGAAGATATCGAAGATAACCCGGGATTCTTCCGCGTGAAACTGTACGCGGTTCCACACTTCCAGATTGAAGGGATGGACGTCAACTTGTCATTGGTGTCCCAGATGCCAAAAGCCAAAGCATAGGGCGGTAGCAGGGATGAAAATTTATCGTCCGTTATGGAATGAGGGGGCGCTGCTTTCTCCTCAGCAATTCCAGCAGCAGTCGGAATGGGAGTCTTTTCGAAGTGCAGGGGTGTTGGCACTGGCTTCTCCCTTTCCGTGGGGAGTAGAAAAGGTCGCATTCGACGATCGCCTGCTGACTTCAGGACTGATCCAAATCTCACAGCTGCGCCTCTGGCTGGAAGACGGCACCCTTATTGATACGCAAAGCAGTGATTTACCGCCTGCACCGCGCGAGCTGGATCCTGCTCAATTGGCAGGACTTGATGCAATCACTGTGCTTATTGCACTGCCGCTAATGCAGTCAGGAATTGCTAACGTCAAGCCGGATGCAGTGATCTCAGACAGGCCACTGCGTTACCGTGAAGAATGGGTCTCGATTGCTGATGCTTTTGGCTCTGAAGAAGAGTCAATAGCCGTTGCACGGTTCAATTTTTCCATCCGTTTTGAAAATGAAAGCAACGAGTCATGGGAAACCTGCCCGGTGGTGCGCCTAATTCGGGATGGACAAGGTGGATGGCGTCAGGATCCGACTTTTATTCCGCCTGTGGCGCTGTTTGGAGCGAGCCCGATGCTGTGTGAGCGTCTGGTTCTGCTTAACCGCCAGCTTCGCTCTCGTCGTCAGCGCCTTATGTCTATGCGCCGTGAGAGTAATGAGCGTCTGGCTGACTTTGCTGTCGCGGATGTCTCGCTGTTCTGGCTGTTAAATGCCCTTAACTCTCATGCGCGGGTGTTGACGGAATATGAACGTTTCCCGGCTCGTCACCCTGAGCAAGTCTGGAAAGAGCTGGCACGTTTAGCGGGCAGCATGTTGACCTTTTCTCTGGACCACGATCTGGATGCTATTCCCGGCTATGACCATGCTGAACCGGCCAATGCTTTCCCGCCACTGTTTGAGTTAATCACCGGTTTGCTTGAGGCGAGTCTGCCGTCGCGGGTGATAGCACTTGAGATGTCACGACCTGACGACCAGACCTGGAAAGCCTCGTTGCATGATGTTCGTCTGCGTGAAGAAGCCGACCTGTATCTCTCTGTGCGTTCAGATATTCCAGCCTGGCAGATAGCCGAAAAATTCCCGGCACTTTGCCAGGCAGGTTCACCCGATGATGTGCGTGAGATCTACAGCGCCGCTCTCAAGGGTATTCCACTTATTCCGGTCAGTCGCGTGCCTGCCGCCTTGCCGGTGCGGATGGAAAACCAGTATTTCGCACTCGATATGGAAAGCGCTGCGGCCCGCGAGATGCAGGAGCAGGGTGTTTGTATGTTCTATGTCCCTTCATTACTGGGAACGCTTGAGCTTGAACTCTTCGCGGTATTGCGCTCATGAAACCAGAGATTGATATCGATCAGCTAATGGCAGAAACCTGGCTTATCGTCACTCTGCTGAAAAAGGGAGCGACAACGTTGAATGGAGCAGCGCTTTACGACAAATGCGTCAAGCAGATTGATAGCGTTCGTGAGGCGTTGAAACAAGCTGGGTACGATCAGGTCAGCATTGAACATATCTCCTATGCCCAGTGTGCTCTGCTGGATGAGGCAGTAATGAGTCGCAAACCTGAGAAGTCAGAGGCGGATGAAGCCATTCATATTGATGAAGGCCAGGTGGCCTGGCGCAAAGCACCGCTTCAGGCGCGCTTTTTTGGCTCCCTGCATGCCGGGGAGGCGTTGTGGGATCGAGTTGCAGAAGTGCTTCACCAGCCTGCACCGGTTAATGCAGTACTGACCTGTTATCACCGCGTTATCGTACTGGGTTTCCAGGGTTTGTACAGCCAGAAGGCGGTGAGTCAGACGCAACGTGATGAAGTGATCAATGCGCTGTCTGAACGAGTCTCACTTCCTGATGCAGGAGTGTCTCTGGTTATCCACCGGACGGGGCAACGCCGCTATAGCCTGATGCGCTCGGTGTGGTTCTGGGTGGTGCTGTCCATCATCTTTACCGGCGTTTTCTGGTGGAGTGGGCATCTGTGGCTCCAGGCACTGCTCTCCTCGCAAATACCGGAGCAGCCACGTTAATGCGTAAATCCGTCATCATCCCGATTGCCTTACACACCCTTGCAGGAGCTGCCACGTTACTGTGGTTACTCTGGTATTTCATCCCGATAGAGAGTGTGTTTAAAAGCCTTACGACACTGCTGATTATCTTTCTCGCGAGTGGACTGGTCTGGAAAAACCGCCAACAGCTGAATAGACAAACGGGCGATGGAGTTTCAACCGTTGAGCTACCATTACTCAATAATCAGGGGCCTATAGTACTGGTCTGCGGCGATAAACTGGATGAGATGTTCCAGGGACAGCCGCTACGTAAAACGGCACAGGGCTGGTGGTTGCGAGCGGGTGAAGTTGACAGGTTAGCAGAGGTTGTCCGCAGTATTCAGGCTCAGTTCCCTCTTCAAACGGGGCAACTTTCAGTGATGTATGTCTGTCAGCCAGACCTGTATCAGGATGAATCAGCTCTGCGCTTAACGCTGAAAACCCTGCGCCAACAGCTTAATCGGTTGAGTAAATTCACAGGTTTTAGGCTGCCGCTGGTTGTGAGCTGTGAATTTAACGGGCCTGAAATGCCTTGGGTGATTGTTCGCGGTGACGAACCCGTTGTATATCCGACCAATGAAGCGCCACTGGCATTGATTGACTGGCAACAGACGGATGAAAACCTGATAACGCTTCCCGTGCTTGCCCAGGCCTTTTTATTTATCCGCGAGACACTCCTCCATGAGCTGGAAAAAACGGATAGATTAAATCTTGCAGTCCACCCCTTTGCGGTTACGCTGCGCCTCGTTACTGCAAACCCGGCATTGCCATCAGTGTGGTCGAACTGGCTCTACCGTCGTACCTGTTTGCGATTTCCTCAGACCGTAGAGCACTCCGCGCCAACCAGCCGATTTCCTGACGTCATCCTGCCATTGCTGGCACCTTTTGCTACCCCGTTACAAGGAGGGGAGCGTACCCGTTGGGTTGTCCTACTGATGTGGCTGTGTGTCCTGGCTGCGCTAGGTTTTTCTATGCTTAACAATCGGCATCTTATCCGCCAGGTGGGAACCGATCTCCAGCGTTGGTCGGCAATTCCGATGGACAACTATGCTCCAAAAGCACAGTCACTTGCTGCACTGAGGCAGGATGCTCTGCTGCTTGAAAGTTGGCAGCGGCAGGGAGAGCCGATGCGTTACAGCCTGGGATATTTCCCGGGGCAACGTCTGTGGCTGGCTTTGCAACACGCTATTGATTCATATACCTCCCCTCCGTCTTCGAAACACAACCCTGTCGCGAAAATTGTGCGCCTCGACAGCATGTCTCTGTTTGATTCCGGCCAGGCAACGCTCAAAGAGAGCTCGAACAAGGTGCTGGTTAATGTCTTGGTAGATATCAAAGTCAAACCGGGTTGGCTGATAGTGGTTAGTGGTCATACAGACAATACCGGCAGTGCGCAGCTTAACCAGACACTGTCTTTGCAAAGAGCAGAAGCGGTTCGCGACTGGATGCGTTACACCGGAGACGTACCGGAAAGCTGCTTTGCAGTACAGGGATACGGCTACAACCGTCCGATTGCATCAAACGATACGCCAAATGGCCGTGCGCAAAATCGGCGTGTAGAGATAAGTCTGGTACCGCAGGCAGATGCCTGCCGCCTGCCAGACACAACACCTGCGTCACCGGATGAAAGTGACGCGTTAACTCAAAAAATGGAGAAGTAACAACATGGCAATTCCCGTTTATTTATGGCTAAAAAAAGACGGCGGCGCGGACATTATCGGTGCTGTTGATGTGAAAGATCGCGAAGGTAGTATCGAAGTCATTGCACAAGATCACTGCGTCTATATTCCGACCGATAACAACACTGGCAAGCTGACAGGTACTCGTATTCACACCCCGTTCAGATTTACCAAGGAAATCGATTCTTCCAGCCCGGACCTTTACAAAGCGGTCACTACAGGTCAAACCCTGCCATCTGCAATGTTCAAATGGTATCGCATTAATGATGCAGGTCAGGAAGTTGAGTATTTCAATACCAAGCTTGAGAACGTGAAATTAGTGAGGATTTCACCAAAAATGCATGACATCAAAGACCCCTCAAAAGAGAAGCATAACCATCTCGAAGAAATTGAGTTGCGTTATGAAAAAATCACCTGGACCTACAACCTCGGCAATATCACTCATTCCGACTCCTGGAACGAGCGTGTCACCGCCTAGTTACTCGTCATACTTCGCGCCGCATGCGTACGCTCGTCCCGGTCACATAGTTGCCTATGGTCCCGAGGACTTCCGAACTTGCTGTCTGCCTGCGACACGAATTATTTAGGGTAACACCTCAAGCAGGCGGTTCGCCGTCTGCTGTTTTTACCGTTTCTAAAACTGCTTAGTCAGCTATGTCGGCAGTTTTGCAGACGGCAAATAATTCGGACATCGACCTTATGGGCCAGGGTTTCCTTCATGGGAAAGGCTAAGGGCGGTAGCGTATCCAAATTAAGGAATACAGCATGGAAAACAAGTCAATTATTTTACTTCGCCACCTTAACCCATACTGCGCAAAGGCGTTGGAAGCTGCTGCCACCCTATGCCAGACCCGTGCTCATGCTGAAATTACGGTCGAACACTGGCTGCTAAAACTGCTGGAGTTGGGCGAGGGTGACATCACCGTGCTGGCCCGTCGATACGAATGGGATATGGACGGATTATGGCAAAGTTTGCTGGCACATCTCGACGATTTGCCACATTCGGTGTGCGCCCGGCCGATATTATCGGATTCACTGAATGTTCTAATGCAATCCGCATGGTTAGTTTCATCGTTGCAACATGGTGCAGAGCGTATTCGCAGCGCTCACTTGCTTGAGGCACTGCAAGCACAGCCCCGTTTGCTGCACTGCGACGGCCTGTGGTGGCTGTTTAGCTTGAGTGAGTCTCAAATCAGCCGATTGAAACCGCTGCTGGATGCGCAGTCCGATGAGCGCCCTGAACTGCAACAACAGGAAAGCCTGAGCCAAATGCCTTCCACGCTCGGTGAAGAAACAGCAACGGATACCGGTATTTCTGGCAAGAATTTACGCGAGGCGCTTCAGGCTGCGTTAGATAAGTTCACGCTGGACATGACCGCCAAAGCCCGCGCTGGACAGATTGACCCAGTGTTTGGTCGCGACAATGAGATCCGCCAGATGGTGGATATACTTTCTCGACGCCGTAAAAATAACCCAATTTTAGTCGGCGAACCTGGCGTCGGTAAAACGGCACTAGTCGAAGGCCTCGCGTTACGCATTGCCGAAGGCAACGTGCCTGACAGCCTGAAAACAGTCAGCCTGCGCATGCTGGATTTAGGACTGCTGCAGGCTGGCGCGGGTGTGAAGGGGGAGTTCGAACAGCGTCTGAAAAACATTATTGATGCGGTGCAACAGTCGCCAACGCCGGTTTTATTGTTTATCGACGAAGCGCACACCATCATCGGTGCAGGTAATCAGACCGGTGGGGCAGACGCGGCCAATCTGCTTAAACCTGCACTCGCCCGTGGTGAGTTGCGCACTATTGCAGCCACAACGTGGAGCGAATACAAGCAATACTTTGAACGTGATGCCGCACTGGAACGTCGTTTCCAAATGGTGAAGGTCGACGAACCGAATGACGACACAGCTTGCCTGATGCTGCGTGGCCTGAAATCCCGCTATGCCCAGCACCACGGCGTGCACATTACTGATGAAGCGGTTAAAGCTGCCGTGAGCCTGTCGCGCCGCTACATTACCGGTCGACAATTGCCGGACAAAGCCGTTGACCTGCTCGATACTGCCTCTGCCAGAGTGCGCATGAGCCTTGATACCCTGCCAGAAGAGCTTAACCGAATTAAAGCGCAAATTACCGCGCTGGACATGGAGCAGCAGGCGTTGCTGGAAGATATCTTGCTAGGAAGTCATACCCACGGCGATCGCCTGATACAAATTGAGCAGCAAACGGATGCGCTGGGCAACCAGCTCGTGCAAATTGAAACTCAGTACCACGCTGAAAAAGCCCTGACTCAGCAACTGCTGGACGTTCGTCAGAACATGGGTTGTCAAAACATTACCCTTCAAGACATCAACTACCAGAAAGAGATTGCTGCATTACAGCAACAGCTAATTGATGTGCAGGGGAGCGCACCGTTGCTGAGCCTTGATGTAGATGTGCGCACTGTAGCTACCGTGATTGCCGACTGGACCGGCGTTCCACTAACTAGCCTGCTCAAAGATGAACAGACCGACTTGCTACAGTTGGAAAGTCATTTAAGCCAACGCATTGTTGGGCAAGAGAGTGCCCTTATCGAGATGGCTCAGCGGCTACGAGCTGCCAAAACCGGGCTTACCTCGGAGAATGGCCCGTTGGGTGTATTCCTGCTGGTTGGCCCGAGCGGAGTGGGTAAAACCGAGACCGCGCTATCGCTCGCGGACACCTTGTTTAGCGGTGAGAAATCGCTTATCACCATCAACATGTCGGAGTATCAGGAAGCTCATACCGTTTCCCAGCTTAAAGGTTCGCCTCCAGGGTATGTTGGTTACGGTCAGGGGGGCATTCTGACTGAGGCTGTGCGCAAACGCCCGTATAGCGTGGTACTGCTTGATGAAGTTGAGAAAGCTCACAAAAATGTAATTAGCTTGTTTTATCAGGTCTTTGACCGCGGCTTTATGCGCGACGGTGAAGGCCGAGAAATTGACTTTCGTAACACGGTCATTCTGATGACTGCTAATCTGGGCAGTGATCCTCTGATGCAGCTGCTGGAAGAATATCCGGAAGCAACCAATAGCGATTTACATGAGCTGCTGCGTCCGATATTGCGCGATCATTTCCAGCCTGCGCTGCTGGCACGCTTCCAAACGCTTATTTATCGCCCGCTAAATGCCATTGCCCTGCGCTCCATTGTGGAAATGAAACTGGCTCAGGTTGCTGAACGGCTAAGCATACATTACGGACTTAATTGCATCATTGAAGAGCGTTTTTATGACGCGCTGGTCACCGCCTGCCTGCTACCGGATACGGGCGCGCGCAATATAGACAGCCTGCTCAATCAGCAAATCCTACCCGTGCTTAGCCAGCAGTTATTAGGTCATATAGCGGCTAAGCAAAAAACCTCCACTCTTCGGCTTAGCTGGGATGACAAAGAAGGCATTGTGCTGGCATTTGATGAACTGATTAAAGGAGTGCGGCAATGAGCGACTCCTTGATTAACAAAGCCGCCAGTCTGGTCAAACAGCTATTGGGCCAGTCACGCTACCGGATGGATGTGCATGGTTGTGCTGATTTTCTGGACGTGTTGCGTTTTAGTTCCGTTGAGTCACTCAGCCAGCCCTGGCGCTATGAGGTATCACTCACCTGTATCAACCCGGATATTGCTTGCGATGTATTGTTGCTCAAGCCTGCCTCGTTTACCTATCAGACGCCAATGTTTACCGGTGCACCTGTCGTGCCTGTGCGTTCAGTTTTTGGCGTGGTGAGTGCGTTTCGTCGTGTGTCCACCTCGAAAGATGAAACCCGGTATGCGCTGACTCTGGTGCCGCGTATTGCCCTGTTAGCCTACACGAAAGGCAGTGAGGTTTTTCTTAATCAGTCCGTGACTGAAGTTGTGGAACAGGTGCTGCGTAAGCATGGTCTGGAGGGGCCAGACTTTGAGTTTCGCCTGTCGCGTGAATATCCCGCCCGTGAGCTTATTACCCAGTGGCGTGAAAACGACCTTGAGTTTGTTCAGCGACTGCTGGCTGAGGTGGGTATTTTCTGGCGCTTTGAAATGGACAGCCGCCTTGAGCAAGATGTGGCGATTTTTCAGGATAGCCAACAGCAGTACCAGTTTGGTGTCATTCTGCCGTTACGCAATCCGGCGGGAATGAACGATGGCGGAGAAGAGAGCGTCTGGGATATTCACACCGAATATAACGTCGTTAGCGGCAGTGTTACCAACCGCGACTACAACTACCGAGACGCTCTGACACCAGAGGACAGCACCCAAAGTATCAGTGGTAAAGAAGGTATCACTACGGGGGAAGTCTATCATTACGCCGAGCCGTTCTTGTCAGAAGGTGATTCCGAAAGCACAGAAACTGGTGCGTACTATGCCCGTCTGCGACATGAACGCATTCTCAATGCTCAGTATACCGTCAGCGGGCGTTCCTCAAGTACGCTGCTGGCACCCGGACAGGTATTAGAAATGAATACCAGCCTGCCTGCTGCCGTGAAAGACGGTATTGTGATCACCACCGTGAGCAGCAGTGGTTCACGTAAAAGCAGCTTTACGCTCACATTTGCAGGCATCCCATACAGTGAAACCGTCTGCTATCGTCCCGCACTTATCAATCGCCCGGTGATATCTGGCTCCTTGCCTGCCCGGGTAGAGAGCGCCGAAAAAGGCGATACTTATGCCTGGCTAGACGATAAGGGGCGCTACCGCGTAAAACTGGACTTCGACCGCAACATCACTGAGCAAGGTTATGCCTATTTGTGGCTACGCATGGCAAAACCTTATGCTGGTGATACCTACGGCTGGCATGCGCCGCTTCTTGACGGCACAGAAGTCTCCGTGGTGTTTGACAGCGGCGACCCTGATCGCCCCTATATCGCCTATGCCCAGCATGATTCAGAACATCCCGACCCCGTCACCAGCGATAACCATACACGCAACATCTGGCGCACTCCGGCGAACAACAAGCTGCGCATGGAGGATAAACGTCAGGAAGAGCACATCAAAATTGCCACGGAATACGGCATGAGCCAGCTCAATCTTGGCCACCTGGTCAACGCGCAACGTGAACAACGTGGTGCAGGATTTGAATTACGCACTGACGAATTTGGCGCGGTGCGTGCAGCCAAAGGACTGTTCCTGACGGCAGATGTGCAAGCAAAAGCCCAGGGATCAACGCTGGAAATGACGCCAGCCATTAACCAAATTAATCAGGCTAACAGCCAAATGCAGGCGCTCAACAGTGCCGCTGAAGCAGCGGGGGCGTTGATATCAGATATCCGCACTCAGTTACGTGTAGTGACCGATCGGCTTAAAGATCTTCAGTCCGCCGTGTTGCTGGCCAGTGCACCACATGGCGTGGCGCTCATTTCGGGTGAGCATCTTCAGTTGGCCAGCACCCGCAACACCATAATTAACTCGGGCCAGCACCTTGATATTGGCGCAATGAAAAACTTGTCCATCACGGTTGAAAAAGCTCTAGGGCTATTCGTGCACAAAGATGGCGCGAAGCTAATTGCAAACCAGGGGGATGTGGAGATTCAGGCTCAGCACAACACCATGGCGCTCTTCGCCAAACAGCAGGTAACTATTACCAGCGGCGAGGACGAAATTATTATCAGCACTCCGAAAATGCTGACACTCAACGGCGGCGGGTCATACCTGAAACTGAGTCAGAGTGGTATTGAACATGGTTCTTCAGGTGACTATCTGGTTAAAGCATCGCGCTACCTGGTTCCAATGGGAGGAGCTTCATTGGATACCGAAAGGCCCGTTTTTGACAAAACGACTCTTGAACTTTTGTCCCCAGCAACAGATGGCAATTTGTCACGCTAAGGATTGCGACAATGAAAATATGCTTCCCGGTTCGTAAACAAAATGGCAGCGAATATTCTTCTCTTGAAGAAGTTATGGGCCTGGTCGGCCGCGAGCCACAGGGTTCCTGGCTTGCAGGTACAAACCAACTCTGGCATGGAGGCATTCATGTCAGTCAGGTATCGGCACCGGGCTCAGTGCTTAGAGTCGACTCTGTGGAAACTGCAGTACCTTTGCAGTGTATGGCAAGAGGTGAGGTGGTAGCCTGGCGCTTGAACAAAGATTATAAAACGGCGCATTACAACGGAAAAACATTACGCTATTCGAGTACCTTCGTTTTAATTAAATCGATCTGTAAGCCTGATCCGAAAAAAGAAAATAGCTGGCTGGAGTTTTACTCGTTGTATATGGGCCTTGCGCCGCTTTCTGCTTTTCCAAAACGCAAATGCCTTAAGGCTAAAACAAGAGTAAAAATGCGTGAAGCGAGCAAGTATGAAGGCAGTGTCTCTTCAGCCGGGATAGAAATTGCTCCTCGGGATAAAGGAAATCTATTTCGTTTATCAAAGGACGATCGCGTCATTATCTTTCGCGAGAAAAAATTTCTGAATGGTAAGAATAAAGAGCAATTTGGTTTAGCTAAAAAACTGAATACAGCAGGTAATGAATATGGTGAAGCCTTCTGGGTGACCCTTCTTCCCGAGCATATGGAGGCGGATGGCGAGCAGTATGCCCAAATGCCTGCATGGATGCAGAATGCGGTGAATCACGGCGTATTTGATGCGGTGGTTAATCCATCGGCTTTACTTGAAATTGAGGCCGGCGAGGCTATCGGTTTCCTGGGTGAAGATATAGCCCCTGTGGGGAAGAGCCAGGTTAGCACCTGCTATTATGCGCATGTGGAAGTTATCAGCACTGATCCACGAATGTCGAATTTCCTGAATAATCCTGCTGAGGTTACTCGCGGAAGAAAATATATTCAGATTTTGCCGGGCAAGTCTCTTTATCAGAAAACAGGAGAAGGGAAGGACAGCACTTTTAAATCAATGTCGTGTGTTGTCATAAAAGATGAAGGAGTCATTCTTCCACGAGAAAAGTGTCATCCTTTGGAAGACAAGGACGGTAATACTTGGTTTGAAATTAGCCCGCACAACTGGATAGCTCAGGCTGACGTAAAAGAACTGCACCAGTATGACCTAAAAGAACAGGGATTCACCCTGCTGGAGGAAGAACCTTCACCCGATGTGTCAAAATCTTTGCGTGAAAGTTGGGTTAAAAGTGCCTATGACTGGTTATCAGTGCAGGTGGGTCAGGATCGGGGCATCCAGCAAAAACAGGTTTCATCTTTTTATAAAAATCTGATTAAAAAGATAGATGCTGATGGTAATGGCGAGATTTCAGGAAAGGAGCTTTATAACGCACTTCATCATCCTGAGCTGGGGCTCAGAGACATTGTAGCCCGTTTGGTCGTAAAGCATGACAGCGAATGGTTTGGTGGCAGCACTCATCATCGTTGGAGTGTGTTCTTTCAACATTATGATCAATTGCGTATAGCATACGCGAAACAGTGGCTTGATGACTGCGAATGGATGAGCCAGGTCGATGCATTTAAAGGCGGAAAACCAGTATGGCATATGCATCCGGTGATGTTTTTAGGGGCACTAAAAGACAAATTATATCTAATCAATATTAGTTCTTTTCTTGCTCAATATGAACAAGAACATTTTTCTTTTGCTGCTGGAACTCTAAAGTTATCACAAAACTCAAAAATTAATTTGCGAAAGATATTAGAAAATATCAATGAATTCTATTTTAATAATTTGGAGTATAAGCCAAATCTATATAAGATTTCTTATATGCTAGCTACTGTAAGATATGAGACGTATCACTATACAACCGGTGAATACTTTAGTGAAAAACCAGAAATTGGAAGCGTAAGTTATTTTGATAAATATGATCCTGTGCTTGCTGAAAAACAAGCATGGAAAAACAGAGCTAAAAATCATGGGAACACCCAGCAGGGAGACGGATATAAATATCGAGGGAGAGGCAGTGTTCAGCTTACATGGAAGAATAATTATCAGAAAGCAAAAGATAAATTTGGAGTAGACTATGTAGGCCAGCCAGATCTCGCAGGTGATTTCAAGCATGCGGTGCCAATTATTATTTGGGGAATGGAAAGCGGCATATTTACTGGTGAAAAGATCTCATCATATATTAACAATGGTGGAATAGATTATGACGGTGCTAGGAAGGTTATTAATGGTAATAACCAGAAAACACTCATAGCTTCTTATGCTAAAAAATTCCAATCTATTTTAGAAAATACATCCTATGTTCCTAGAGAGTTCTACCAATGAAAAAATATATGGTTATGCTAGTGGTCATTTTAACCAGTTATTCAATAATTGCCTTTTCTAAAGAGGAGATAGTGTATGGATATGATAAACCTAAAAATGAGATTTATGCATTTAAAGGTAGCCAAAAAGGAGTGCTAAAATTTGAGGAGAAATATACAGGAAACCCCTCTTACTTTTTTGATTTTTTTTCTGGCGCCCCTGCGATTATAGTTGATGGACGGTCATTACATGACATTACTGTTTATGCTACTTTAAATTATGTTAATAACGAGTTTAATATTAATTGTTTATATTATAATATTAAAAGCAAAAGAAATGGAGTGTTGGTTAAAGAGGGTGTTTGTGGATTAAATATATCAACCCAAGAAAACTATTTGGATTATATTGACAATAAGGTTAACCAAGTTGAAAATGCCATGGATTCTCCTGACACTAGTTTAATTCTAAACGGGAGAGTTAAATATTTGGCAATTATAGTCTTCAATAGCAAGAGTAAGTTATTATATAAGTTATATAATAATAAGAAGGCAATGTTAAATGATGATTATTCAATCTTATCCATAGCTAATGATGGTGGCTGTAAAGTATTTTCTAATAATCCCTGGGTTATATACAATGCTCAAGACGCTCAGCAGGCTGAAGTAATGTCTGAAAAAATAATCAATGGAAAAATTGAGATTAATAAAGCATACCCTAAAAAAATAAATGGGAATGAGTGTTTACTATATCCTGCGGTAAGTGTCATGACTTCTAAGGCTTTTTTTTATGACTTATCTTTAAATGTGAAGAAGTCATATCTTATCAAGGATGACAAGATTAATTTATTATCCGTAGGTGCTGATGATAAATGGTGTAAGGTTAGATATATCAACAATAAAAATACAGCTATTGACAATAATATGCTGTGTTCTGATTTGATTTTTTAACTTAAAGTTAATAAATTTATAATTTAGCAAGTCGAGCAGTTACCCAAGATAGGCTATGCAAAGAATTAAACATATGGATGACAAAACCATCACCTGAATCCAGAGTAGAAATGAAAAACATACAATTGGATTTTTAAAAGTAAATGTTAATGATATCCCTATGCAGATAAGAAACATGAAGAGACTATGGATTAATAAAGGTCTGAATGGCTTGATTTGAAGACGATAGGGGGAAGCAAAACTCTTTGAAGAGGGATTAAATGAATGAAGTATTTTGTTATACTCATGCTGGCTAGTTCTCCCACTCACGCATTTGAAAATTGCTTAAGTCAAAATATTAGTGATTTGGAATCCTGTTCTGCCAATAATTTCAATGATGAAGATTCTAAGCTTAATTATTTGTATAAGAGTTTAATTAATAGTTTTCCTGAATTAAAAGGAAGTGTGAAAAGTACGCAGGTATTGTGGATTAAAGCCAGAGACAGTATCTGTAAATATAGTCAAGCCGATGGTGAAGAATATAAAGTATATCAAAATTCTTGTATGTTAGAACAAACGAATGAGCGGAATAGAGAGCTTAAAGCAATCTTTTTGAAACAAAGCTCACTAAAAAATAAAAATACTCCAGGATTAAATTCATTATGGAAAGATTACCTGAAATCCCATTGTGAATTCATGCAGGGTAAATACTCTGATAATAATTGTATAAATAGAAATAACTTCCTTCACTCACAAGAGTAGATAGATTTGCGAATTGACAAAATTTTTTAGAAAAACTGGTGTTATTTCCTATTTCCTATTTCCTATATAAAAAAGGCAATGCAGTAAGAAGGTGCTTTTTTATAATGGCTGAGCCAATTCCTGGCACGATTCCGGACAATGGAATAATGATGTTTACCATGTAAAATTAAATGGCAACTGGATATTGCTTTTCCGAGATTCATGTTTTTGATGTCGCCAAGTTAAAGTAATTTCATTTCTAATGAAAACAAGAGTAATGCGATGTTTTGTATGATAGCAATGATGGGGTTTTCAAAAATTTTAATGCCAACGGAGATATAAATATATTAGTTGATAATAGTATGAGTAATGTGAAGTTAATAAGTAAAGCCGTAATTGGAGGTGATAATGGCCTTTCGGAAAGGCTGGGGTATTACAATGAAATTAAAGAAATATGGGATCTAAATTGACTTTTAAAAGTATATGGCTCAGTTTTTTTATCTTGGCTATGTTTTCTACAAAATTCTCTGTAAGTTATGCATCATCTTACAATCCAATAAACTACGATGGATATAAAATCCCATCAAGTGTTAATTCTGTTATATCTGAGGGTTATGAAAAAATATCAATAAATAATTATGGCGGCGTGAAATATCTAACAGTAACAACAAATAACGATATAAATAAGTGCTCTGTACTCTTTGCAATTAAGGGTAAGACTATAAATCCAATACCCACAATTGGTTTGAGAGAAAGCCTATGCAATATCTCAAACCATGGCGACAAAGTCGTAAGTTCTTGGCGCGATGAAGGACAATGGAATAATGATGTTTACCACGTAAACTCAAGTGGCGACTGGATATTGCTTTTCAGAGATTCATGTGTTGGATGTAGCCAAGTTAAAAGGATGTTTTTTTTAGATAAAAAGAAGAATGATACGATATTATTATATGATGGCAATGATTTTGCAGAAAGAATGCCACTAAAAGGTCAGGTTTCTGTTGATAAAGCTACTCTTTTTATAAATCCTACTATAAATATAAAAGCTAAAGCATATCTCATTAAAGGAGACAGTGTTGAGTTACTTGATATGTCAAACGATGGTAATTATTACAAAGTAGAATACAAAACCGCAACGGATAAAGATCTCGTATATTGGATCTCTTCCGAAGATATTTTAATTCAGTGATAAAATAATATATTATTATTCAATTGGTCGTGATTGAGATGAAGAATCAATCATTTATCAGTTACAGCATCCAATGTCGTCATGCTCGATTAAATCATTCAATTCTCATCTAAAATGGGAATTGTACAAAAGTATGTAACACAGTCTAAGTTTAAAGCTTATTTTATAAGATTGACTCCAGCAACAGCTGCATTTTATAAAGTTTGGAAAAAAATAGCTGAGACTCATGCCTAGGAGTTTTCAAAGGAACAATGTTTTTTTTAATAAACATGGGGCTATTAATAATATGGTTTGGTCTACCGCTGCCCAATATGGTCCGAAACATGAGTGAATGTGAGATTATTAAAAAATAAAGTCATTAGTACGCTATTAGAAAAAGACGTTATTAATATTGCTTAAGGTTATAGGTACTGCAATATCGAAAGTTTAATGCCTTTCTTCCCTGGTTGATGGGATGATTCGAAGATGAGAGTAGTTGCAGAAAAAGCTGCTTCATTAAAATTAGATAGTTTAAATAAAGATCTTAAAGATGAAGACTAAATTATTTTTTGTTTTAATGATTTTTCCTGTTTTTATCATGGCTAAAGCGAGTGATTTTTGCTCTGAAACGGTAATTTCACATCCGGATATGGTTTCCAGCATCCAAGATAAGACGAAAAAAATTGAAGGCAGCATTAAAGAGCTTATTCGAGAAGATGGTTCGAAATACTCATTAGATATGTTTTTTTACAACGCTCAAAGGAAAGTAATATCAGAAAAATGTTCTTTATATAACTATGTTGATAGTCAGCGCTTTGAGCTTCTTGAAAATGAATGTGAATTTAAGGAAGTCTCTCAGTTAAATTATTTTATAAAAAACTATGTGAAGGCCGTAGATAATTATTAATTAAATTTTTTTCACTCCCCCTATAGTAACTTATTTTTTTATTTCACCTTATTTATAATAAGCAAGGACCAGTAAATGCTAAAAGTATTTTTATTGTGCATTGCTTTTTTTTCAACTAATTCATTTTCAAAAGAAGATATTGTACATGGGCCATTTGGTTTTGATGATTATAGTATTTATATTAAAAGTGAAAATGATATCGATTACCCTCTTGGATTGTATTTGACCCGTGATGGGGGTGATGAAAAAATAGATTCTTATGAGATGAATGGTGATATACCCAATGTTGATGCGGTTTTTTTTATTAGATTAAATGAAGTTAACACTTTGATTATATTGATTTCTTGGCGGAAGGAACATCGCGCGGAAAAAATTTCTGGGAATTTGTATGAGGTTTATGGATATTCCTTTAGTGGTGAGAAATTAGTTCCTAACATGAAAGTCATGGATGATCCAAATATGATTGGTGTGGATGGCGAGTTCAATGGTGATAAGTTGTCTTTTAAATATAAAGATGCTGCGTCAATAAAGGAGTATTTAAGAAGTAAATATCCTTAATAGTATAATAAAATTGGTGTTCAAGAGGCTTTGTGTTAATGCATTTTCTTGCATATTGGCGATAAGGTCTCATATTTGATTAAGGCACACGACTAAGCAACTATTTGGAAGGAGGATTCTGGTTATTTAGATAATGGTATTTCTTTTACATTTTATGAGCATTTATGCGGTTATGGCTGCACTCTTATTACCTCTTTACCGGATGCACTGGTAGGTTAATTATGCCTGTTAATCTCGATTCAATCCCTGATAAAGCACTCGATATTCAACGCCCCATCACTTTTCGCTGGGTTATGGCTGGGGTAATTATTTTTATTATTGGAATAAGTATTATCCTTTGGTTTTGGCAAGGGGAACGAACGGGCTTAAAATTTTGGTTTATAACAATTTTCCTCCCAGCTCTGAGCTGGTTAAGCTTTTTCGCCTTGCGCCGTATTGGATATAAACTAGAACGCATTGGCAACCATTCATGGAATAAAGAACGGGCAACCTTAATTGCATCAGAAACATTAAAGGGACAACGTTTTGCCTGGTTAGTGGATGATTATTTGATAAATTCACTCGAAACAGGCGAGCCTGGTAATAAGGAAACTCAGCAGGTCATACTGGATAAATCTTCAATGATTAATCATTGCCTGGATAGAGAGGGCATTAGCACAATAAGACATACAGCCTTACCAGACTTAGGATCTTCAAAAGAAATATTTGAGCGTTATATAAGTGATATCAGCTGTCGTTCCAGAAACATGCTTACTCAACTGTATATCACTATGCCATGTTATATAGCATTTGACTTCAGCGATAATCTTTCTGAATTAGCAGATACTTTATTTTCACAGATTGATTTGCCTTTGCAAAGAATACGTAAATTGGCTGGAGTCAGTATTCTCGATTACTGGCTGGATCAGCATCATGATATTCCAACGGCAATACTTATTATCAGTGCTCAGATTTATGACGTTCCGCCTCAGGGCAGTGGTGAGGCAATCACAATCATGTTGATGAGTAACCGACGTCTTTCTAATGCTATATCTTCAAATGGTATTCGTATTCATCGCCCACAAATAAATAAGCAGAACACGCTTAATCATGCACTTAGCAGAGCAATGCTCTGGGCAAAACTCGACATAACAGCGCCATTGCGAGCCTGGGTAACCGGCGGAAAGCTATCAAGCGAGGATACATGGAGTATTGCCTGTGCCGCTTTTTCGCCGAAATTAACTGTTCAACGAAATGCCAATTTAGACAACGTGATCGGCTATGCCGGTGCTGCGGCCCCCTGGCAATCATTGATTCTGGCTGCAAGGCAATGTCTTACCGACGCCGAGCCACAGATCATCGTCGTAGAAACCTCCTCTTCTTGTCACCAGTTGTGCGCCGTGACTTCAGAAAAAACATAGGGATTGTGTAAATCAGCCATGAAAATCTCATCCATTATTGGTTGTGTCGCGCTGTTGATTAGTTGCGTGGTTCTTATTCTATCGGGTCTTTTTTGGTTCTGGCCGAATGAAATTGCAAGGGTTACAGGCTTTGGTCCCTATAACGGTGAGGGGGTAGCACTGTACTGTGCATTGCTTGTTATCGCAGTAGGAGGAATTGCCTGGACTCTTGAGAGCATTTTTGAGCGTGCGGGTAAAGCCGGTGTCCATGTCAAATGGCGCTCTAATCAACTTGCGGATAACGAAGCATTATCAATGCTGGATATTATAGAAGAAGGAACATCGCAATTTGAGCCTGAATTAATCGCCGAGCACCTCAACCTACGCTATGGCCGCTATTGGAAACGCAAAATCCGCATTCTGTTAGTTCAGGGCAGCGATGATGATATTGAAAAGGCAGTGCCGGGGCTTGCGCGTGACTTATGGCAGGAAAGTGAAGGTTGCGTCTTAATCCACGGTGGACACGCTAGATTACCGCCGGATAAATCTTTCTTCACTGCTTTAAAACAGATAAGGCCACGTCGCCCACTTGATGGCATTGTTCAGGTTATGAATACCATAACATTGCCGACCGATATCGAGCGTGATGCCTTGGTACGAAGCCGTCAGAAAGCCGATAATCTGTTGGGTTGGCAGGCTCCTGTCTGGTTATGGATAACGGATAAAGAGGCGGGCATTCAACAAGGGCGTGAAGATATTGCTACTGGCATCATGTTCGGCCCGGGCACGATGCCAGATGATGCCTGCGCGGCCGTGGATACGCTGGTACCGCGTTTACGTCAGGTTGGAATGTTTCAATTATTACGAAACCCTCAGCATGACTGGCTACTGCAACTCTCTTTTCGTTTGCAGAAAGAGCTGAAAGCGAGCTTGAGCGTTTTGTTTAACGGGCTAATGCAGGGTTCTGCCGCCTATCGCCTACGTGGAGCAATGTTCAGTCCTGAGCTCTCTTTTGCAGGCGCGTTACCCCATACCCGTCTCGATACGCCAACATGGAAAGCGATTATCGACGACTGTGATGCGGTACGGCCTAAAAAGCTGACCTTCGACTGGCTGAAGGGGCTGCGTTTATCACTTTTGGTTCTGATTACCCTGTGGGGTATGGGTTCTCTGCTATCCCTGGCTGTTAACCGGACACAGATTTATCAGGCCCAAAATACCGCCCGCCTGGCTGCTGATACGAAACGGCCGCTGGCTGAGCGATTGCGTAATCAGTGGGCGCTGCAGCAGGCCATCGCGCGATTGCAACACTATGAAGCGACGGGAGCTCCGTGGTACACCCGTTTTGGTCTTAATCAGAATCGTGACACGCTTGCCACGTTCTGGTCTTTATATGCCCGCAACAACACGCTGCTAATGCGCGATGCCACTGTAAATCGCCTAGAACAACAGCTGAATGCCTTTGTCCAACTGCCACCTGCGAGTGACGCTCGGGCGCAAGGTACGCACCCTGCCTACGATGTGCTTAAAAGCTATTTGATGCTGGCGCGACCGGATAAAGCGGATGCTGAATGGTTGTCGAAAAATATGCTAACGCTTTGGCCAAAACGCCAGGGCGTTCCGGAGGGTACCTGGCAGGATCTTGCCCCTAAATTATTAGGATTCTTTGCTCAGAACCTTCAGACGCATCCCGAATGGAAAATTAACCCCGACGCCGGACTTATCCGCAATGTGCGTCAAATTTTGCTCAAGCAGATTGGGCAGCGTAACGCTGAGTCCGGGCTGTATCAGGGGATGCTGCAGCGCGTTGCCAGTAACTGGCCTGATCTGACACTGGCTGATATGACCGGTGACACCAACCCTTCAACGGTATTCAGTACAGAAGAGGTGGTGCCGGGAATGTTCACCCGCCAAGCCTGGGAAGAGCAGGTGCAGGACGCCATTGATGAGGTTGTGAAAACCCGCCGCGATGAAATCGACTGGGTATTGACGGATAAAACGTATCAACCCGGGGACGATGTCGCTCCAAAAGCGCTTAAAGCTCGTCTCACCCAACGATATTTCACCGATTTTGGCAATGCCTGGCTGAATATGCTCAACAGTGTTCAGTGGCAGGAAGCCAGCTCGCTTTCTGAGGCGATTGCTCAGCTTAATCTAATAGGAGATGTGCGCCAGTCACCGCTGGTGGCGCTGATGAACACGCTCGCCTGGCAAGGTAAAACTGGGCAAAAAGGTCAGGCACTGGCGGATTCGATTGTCGATTCCGCGAAGAAACTGATCGGCCAAAAGAAAAATGCCAAACAGTTTATTGAACAGGCTCAAGGGCCTAGAGGTCCACTTGAGGGGGTATTTGGTCCATTGTCGGGACTGATGGAAGGCAAAGAGGGCACCGGCAGTAACGGAAACTTGAGCTTCCAGGCATGGCTTGCTCGCGTTACGCAGTTACGTCTTAAGCTTCAACAGGTTACCAGCGCGCCGGACCCGCAGGCAATGTCGCAGATGTTAGCTCAGGCCGTGTTTCAAGGTAAAGCCATCGACCTGACCGATACGCGTGATTACGGCAGTCTGCTGGCCGCCAGTCTTGGGCAGGAATGGGGTGGTTTTGGGCAGTCATTATTTGTGCAGCCACTGGATCTTGCGTGGCGACAGGTACTGAGTCCGGCGGCGGCGAGCCTCAACGCTCGTTGGCAGGCTACGATAGTGGATCAATGGAATAAAGCCTTTGCCGGTCGCTATCCGTTTAAGGCCACTGGCAGCGATGCCTCTCTGCCCCTGCTGGCAAAGTTTCTACGCAGTGATTCTGGCTGGATCAGCACATTTTTGAAAACTAATCTTGGTGGCATCCTCCATCAAGAAGGTAATCGTTGGGTGGTTGATCCAGCTGGAAGTCAGGGAATGGTGGTTAACCTTACGTTTCTCATGGCGATTAACCAACTGGCAGAGTTATCGGATATCCTTTTTGCGCAGGGTGATGCTGGTGTTCGCTTTGAACTGATCGCGCGACCATCCCGGGATGTTGCGCGTATGCAGCTTACCCTTGATGAGCAAAATTTAGATTACTTCAACCAGGCCGAAAGCTGGCAAAGCTTTGCCTGGCCGGGGCATACCTATTATCCAGGCGTCAGCCTCAGTTGGCGCAGCATAAACACGGGTATGCAACTTTATGCCAATAATCAGGGCAACTGGGGATTCATTCGTTTACTGGACAAAGCGCAGATCACGCCGTTGGATAGCAGTCGAACACAATTGATTTGGAAGGCATCGGATGGCAATCCACTGAAATTTGTCATGCGTAGTGAGCTGGGAGAGGGGCCACTTTCGTTGCTGAAACTCCAAGGGTTTACGCTGCCAGAGTCTATTTTTAACGTCGATGCGTCCGGGGAGGAAATGTAATGAGTTCACCTGAAGCATTGTTATCAGCCTGCACAGCAAATAAGGAAGCGCAGCAGCTTCTTCTCTCTCGGGCATCTGAAGCGTTGCCACTCTGGGACAACTGGTTGCTTCCGCTCAATGCTGAGCAGGAGACCGGGAACTGCCCGGCGTATGACGATAATTTCCAGCTGATGCGCGAGGAAATCAACAAACTTTCAGGCACTGATCCACAAAGGCTTTGCGAATTGGCTGAAAAGTGTCTCTGCGAGAGCGCTAAAGATATTCGGGTCGTGTCCTGGTACATACAGGCCCGTTTAAATCGAGACGGTGAAAAAGGGTTGGCAGAGGGCCTTTTGCTGCTGGCTGCGATGCTTTCTCGCTATGGTCGGCGCTGTCATCCGCAGCGCCCTAATGCGCGCAAGGCGGCATTGGAATGGCTTAACAGCACTAAAATGCTCGATACGCTCTCGATGTGGCCGGAAGTAGACAGAGACGATACTGGCCTGACTGTCGGAGCCATTAATCTACTGGCAAGTGCTGTCGCAGACTGGCCTGATAATGAAAAACCGTCTTTTGCCGGACTCTGCACAGCGCTTGAAAACCGTCTCGCACGCTCCGGCGGCATGGACTCACTTATCCCCCAAAATAGCAGTGCTCAGGGAGCGGAACGTGGCTCTGTTACTGGAGATTTGCTTGCGCTGGCGGCGGTGAAGTCCGGACGTGATTTACTCGATCAAACGAAGCTCCTTTCTCACTGGCTAAGTGAACAGCCGCAGGGTTGGCTGGCGTCTCATCGTCTAATGAAAACTGTGCGTTGGGATACGGTCGACCAAATCCCCCTGCTGGACAGCAACGGCCGGACTCGCCTGGTGCCACCAAAACTGGAGTATCGGGCGCAGCTAAAACGACTGTATATACAAAAAAGTTGGGCCGAGTTGGTCGAGCAGGCCAGCCAGATGTATATCGAAGGAGTGAACCATTTCTGGCTCGATCTTCAGTGGTATCTCTGGCAGGGCCTGAACCATGCCGGTCATCCTTGGGTAATCTGGTCAGATTCTGTCATTCACGATGTGAGATTTTTACTCAAGCGTCTGCCAGGACTCGAGCTGCTTGCCTGGAGCGATGGCACCCCGTTTGCCGATGAGGTTACGCAAGGCTGGATAGCCGAAAAAGTAAATGAGGATGCGCTGATATTTCGCGATGAAGTGACCACGCTGTCAAATAGCCAGGCGGATGACGTGCTGGCTCTGGAGGCAGAGGCGATGGAAAAAGGGGACAGTGAAAGCCCAGAAGCCGCGCTCGCCTGGCTTCAAAATCGTCCCGGTTCAGATACCCCGCGCCAGCGCTGGCTGATACGCCTGCTGATGGCGCGGGTGGCCGAGCAGTATGGCCGTAACGACATGGCGCTGCACCTGTTGGGCGAACTGGGTGCCAGCGCGCCGCGACTCACGCTAGCTGACTGGGAACCTGCTCTGTTGTTTGAAGTGCAGGCCCGCCGCCTGAAACTGCTGCGTATGAAGGCAGGCCGTAATGAAACCGATAAAGGCCGCCTGATGCCCGAGATGGACGCTTTGCTGGCGTGCCTTATCGCCATCGATCCTGCTCGAGCCATGGTGCTTTGCGGCTAAATAAAACCGTCAGTTATTTTGGATATATAACATTCAGGGATTTCGTACATGGATGATTTAACACTGCGCTACTTTGACGCAGAAATGCGCTATCTGCGTGAGGCGGGTAAAGAGTTTGCCCGTGCCCATCCTGACCGGGCAGCAATGCTCAATCTGGATAAACCCGGCGCACGTGACCCTTATGTCGAGCGCCTGTTTGAAGGTTTCGCCTTCCTGATGGGGCGTCTGCGTGAAAAGCTCGATGATGACCTGCCGGAATTAACCGAAGGGCTGGTCAGCCTGCTGTGGCCGCATTACATGCGCACTATTCCGTCGCTGGCCATCGTGGAATTCACCCCTGACTGGCATAGTTTGCGCCAGTGTGAGTCTCTGCTGGAGGGATTTTCTGTCCTGTCTCGCCCCGTGGGGCCTAATCAAACAGCCTGCCAGTACCGAACTACTCGTGATGTCCCGATCCAGCCGTTACATTTGGCAGATGCCCGCCTGCACACTGAAACCGATGGGCGTTCTGCTATTCGTTTGCGCTTTGAATGTGCGGAGAAAGTAGACTGGAGCAAAGCCGAGATAGACAAAGTCGCCATTTTCCTTAACGCAGAAA
This sequence comes from uncultured Gammaproteobacteria bacterium, assembly GCA_963747655.1. Lineage (GTDB taxonomy): Bacteria > Pseudomonadota > Gammaproteobacteria > Enterobacterales > Enterobacteriaceae > Rouxiella. The sequence continues at coordinate 222,404 of CAVVFS010000007.1, forward strand.
GCCCGGTCAGCTCGGCGCTGCATTTAGCATTAACTTGTCGCACCCACGCCATGTATGTCTGCCATGCCGGTACCGAGCGACGCAGATTTGATGGCTGGTGTAAGCCCATGGGTTTTGATGATAGCGATAGGCTTTGGCAGAAAGCTGATTCTGCCTTTAGTGGTTATCAGCTGTTGCTGGAATATTTCAGTTTCAGACCGAAGTTTATGTTTGTTGAGCTGCGTGGCCTTGAGACGGTAGGGCTTAACTTCGCAAGTCACTGGTTTGAAATCGACATTGTGCTTACTGAAGCCTGGCCATCCGATTTGCCGTTTGAAACTGAGAATTTCCGGCTGCACTGTGCGCCGGTGATTAATCTTTTTACTCTCGAAGCCGACCCACTGACCCTTACCCCGCTGGAAAATGAGTATCTGCTGCGCCCGCTGCGTTTGCAGGACGGCCACACTGAAATCTACAGCGTGGATAATATTCACGGCGCGGTGAAACACGGTAAACATCTTTACGTCCCCTTTACCAGCTTTCGTCACCGCGGCGGCATGATGCGTCACGATGCGCCAGAACGCTATTTCCACACCCGCGTGAAGCGTGGTGCCTCCGGTATGTATGACACCTGGCTTATTCTCGGCGGGGGATCTTTTGAGCTTGACCAGCTTTCTGAGAAACAGGAATCCCTCTCGATGCGCATCACCGGTACCAATGGGCAGTTGCCGCGTAAAGCACTGGAAAGCACCTTGCTGGATCGAGTGGTCAAGGCCGGTAAAGTCCCCGTCAAGGTGCTAAATGTCTCGGCACCAACCCTGCCGCTGTATCCGCCAGCCAACGATCGTTTTCACTGGCGAGTCATGAGCCATCTGGGTTCGAACTTCTTGAGCATGATGGATAATCCTGAGGTACTGCGCGGCACGCTGGCGCTGTATGACTGGACCGATGACGAGATGAACCGCCGACGTCTGGAGGCCATTGTGGGCGTGAAGCATTCACTTATTCGCCGCTTTGAGAAAGGCTTTATGCTGCGGGGTGTGGAGATCGAGGTCACGCTGAACAGTGATAATTTCGCGGGCGAGGGAGATGTGAATCTGTTCGGGGAGATGCTGCACCGCTTCTTTGGGCTGTATGCAGACATCCACCTATTTAATCAGCTTACTCTGGTGCTGCAACCCACAGGGAAAAGACTCAGATGGAACGAATTCCACAGCCAGCACGTACCCGGCTGCTGCTAACTCTCAACAAAGATATCTGGCGGGCCAATTTTTACCGTTTCTGCCAGTTGCTCGAGCAGGAAAATCCAGACTCACCCAAGCTGGGAGCGACAAGCCAACCAGGCACTGACCCTGTTCGGTTCAGGCCGTGGCCGGGAATGGGCTTTCCAGTTAGCACATTAAAAGCGGTTGAGACTGACGAAAATCACCCCAGTTTGCCTCCGACCGTACGTACGACTTTTCTGGGCCTATACGGCGTGGACTCACCGTTACCCACCGCGTATCTCGATGATATTGCGCAGCGTCGCGAAGGATACGAGGCGGTTACCTCATTTCTGGATATTTTCAGCCATCGCATAACCACCCAGTATTATCGTATCTGGCGTAAATATGCTTACCCAGCCACTTTTGAAGCCGGAGGCCGAGATGCTACGTCGCAGTGTTTATTAGGGCTGGTCGGGCTCGGTATTCCAGGCACGGCTGAGCAGGTGGCTACCCCGGTTTCACGCTTTCTTGCGCTGCTGGGTACCATGCGATTGCCGACCCGAAACGCAGAGGGGATATGCGCTTTGGTCAGCCTGCTGGCGCCAGAAACGCGGGCAATTGTTACCGAGCCTGACCCGGTCAAAGTGTATATAGAAAAGCGTAGCGGTTTGGGTTCGGAAAACCGCGTCCGACTGTCCCAGCGTGCGACGCTTGGAAAAACGGCTAAAGAAGCCTGTAGCCGAGTGCTGGTGACCTTAAAAACTGAAAACCCTGATGAGGCGCAATGCTGGTTGCCAGGCGGCCATCTTCACACCGACCTGCTGGTGTTGATGCGTGTTTATCTGGGATACCGCAGCGATGCGCGCCTGCGTCTTACCATTCCAGTGCGATTACTGCCCGAACCTCGTCTGGGCAAGAGCCGGCGCATTCAGCTAGGGCGCACCGGCTTACTCGGGCTAAAAGACGGCAAACTCCACAATAACTGTAAAACCCTGACCGTCAGCCTCGGCTGCTACGAAGGCCTGCAATCTTCATCGCTGTCTGCAAATGAACGATCTACGACTGAAAACGGCCATTACCGCTTCGCGTAATCATTTCCTCAAAGGAACTCAACTGATGACAAGAGTAAATCGATGGCGGGTGCTGGCACTCATTGCCTGCTGCCTGCTTGCAAGCTGTGGTCTGACCCAGACAGTGACGGACGGCACGGTAAGCATGACGAAATCCATCTTCTATAAAAAAATCAACACGCTGCATCTGGATTTTTTACCACGAACGGCTATCAACGCTGACGGTGCACAGACTCCGCTGGCAACTATGGTGCGGGTATATCAGCTGAAAGACCGCAAAAACGCGGAAGCCGCCGATTACCAGACACTGTTGCGCAATGCCGATGTCATGCTGAAAGACGATGTCGTAGCGTCAAAAGAGCTGCTAGTGATGCCCAAAGGCAGTGTGACGCTGAATATGCCAATGGATCAGAGCGCAAAATTTGTGGTGGTGGTCGGGTTATTTAATCGTCCAGATTTAAAAGATAATCACTGGCGACTGGTGCTTGCCCGTAACGACCTTGACCCCGATAAGCCGCGGACTATCGAACTGGGTGATGGCTGGCTTAGCCTTGTGCCGCTAAAGGAGTAATGTGATGGACAACGGATTAGCGATTTTTGACGTGCAGAACCTCAATGCGCTAGATGTTAACTACATGCTGGATATTAACTACACGCTGGATATTAATGACAGCATCTTACAGCCGGATGTGCTGCGTTTTCACGGGCGTGAAGCGCTGAGCGAGCCATTTAAATGGGACATTGAATTCACCACGTTACAGGCCAATATTCTCCCGGAGCAACTGCTGATGAAATCCGCGTCATTGCGGATGCGCAGCGGCAAAAATGTTCATGGCGTCATTACTCGCCTGAAATCACTGTCAACGTCAGCCGATCAGTCGCACTACGCCATCACATTAAGTTCTCGTCTTGCGCTGCTGTCGTATACCCGAAAATGCGCCATATTCCAGAATCAGTCAGTGACGGAAGTCGTGGAGCAGGTGCTGCGTTCGCACGGGCTGGAAGGGGCTGATTTTGAATTTCGTCTGGAGCAAACTTACCCGCAGCGCGAGCTGATTACTCAGTGGCGGGAGACCGATTTACAGTTCATCCAGCGCCTGTTGTCAGAAGCAGGAATTTATTGGCGCACGAAGATGGACAACGTGCGGAAACTGGATGTGTACCTCTTCGCCGATAGCCAACTCAACTACCAGTTTGATGTCCGTCTTCCTTATAGCGAGCCGTCCGGCCTGTACGACGGTGCGAAAGAGTCGGTATGGGATGTACGCACCTGGCATAGGGCGGTCACCGGCGAGCAGTATCGTGACGCCGGCATTTATAACGAGCGCCAACTGAATAAATCCGCCCGTATTCACCTGTTTAGCAACGCGCCGGGCCTAACGCCGGGTCAGGTGCTGGAGCCGCAGGGTAATGTGATAAACGCGCTAAAAGAAGGCGTCATCATCACACTCGCGACCTTCAGCGCAGCACGAGATTCGCGCCTGCATGTTTCCATCTGGGGCATGCCTTACAGTGAGTATTACAGCTTTCGCCCTGTGGAAATTTCTCGGCCTGAAATCCACGGTACGCTGCCTGCGCGCATTGAGAGTCGGGAGAAGAACGACATTTATGCACATCTGGACGAGCAGGGGCGTTATCGCGTAAAAGTGGATTTTGACCGAGGAGATACAGAGCCGGGATATGGTTATTTGTGGTTGCGTCAGGCTAAACCTTTCAGCGGTGAAACTCTCGGCTGGCACACGCCGCTTATCGACGGCACCGAGGTAGCGATTGCCTACACCAACGGTGATATTGACCAGCCTTATATCTCGCACGCGATGCATGATTGTGAACATCCGGACCACGTAAACCGTGATAACCATACCCGCAATATTCTCCGAACTCCGGCGAACAGCAAGCTGCGGATGGAGGACAAACGCGGTGAAGAACATATCAAACTCGCCACAGAATACGGTAAAACCCAGTTAAACATCGGTCATTTGGTCGATGCACAAGGCAAGCCGCGCGGAGCCGGTATGGAATTGCGTACCGACGAGCGGGGCACGATACGCGCCGGAAATGGGCTGTTTATCAGTGCAGATAGTCAGGCTAAGGCCCAAGGCAAGGTGCTGGATATGGGCGCGGCGCTGAAAGAAATAGAGCAACTGCAACACCAGTTGCAGCAGCTTGAAATGGCGGCAGAACAGTCACAGGCGTTGAAAGCGGATACCGACAGTCAGATCCAAATGTTTGAGCAAAGGCTTAAGTCGCTTAATGAAATGCTGTTGTTCTCGGCTCCAGAAGGGATGGCGTTTACCAGCGGTGAAGATATGCAACTGGTTGCCAGCAAAAACGTTGCCATTAATGCCGGCGGCGATATTTCCGTGGGAGTCATGGGCGATATAACAATGCTTATTGGCGAAAAACTGGGGCTGTTTGCCCGCACAGGACAGCTGAGCCTGAAATCCGGTGAAGGCCCATTAGAGGCACAGGCGCAAAACGGCAATATAAGGCTGTTTGCGGAGCAGAAGCTCAGTATTACGTCAGAAGATGACATCCTGTTTTCCTGCAAGAAACGCATCACGCTGATAGGTGGCGGCAGTTACCTGAAACTAGAAGCGGGGAAAATAGAATACGGCACTGCGGGGACATATATGCGGCGAGTAATAAAGACAATAGCCATGGGAAGTCACTCACAACCACCTAAACTCCCTTTCTTGCCCGAGGCTAATGATAAATGACGGCGAAATTATAACCCGGAGTAATGGCATGGAAGCAAGGCGGCTCGTTTTATTCGCAAATAGTTCAAGGATCCGTTTTATTTAATGGCTAACAAGCTCAATAAAGTAGAGATGATTTTTATTATTTTAAAAGGATAATTAATTCTATCATGGACAGAAGCGCTCCCTCATTATATGAAATTCTCTCCGGGAATTTTATCGGTGATTTACCCCTTGAATTAACCAACGAAGAAGATCAGGTTATATTATCTGTACTGGATAACATTCAACGAATATTAAATTCCCGTGCCGGAACGTTATCCCATCTGCCAGATTACGGTTTGCCCGATATGACCAAAATTCTACAAGGGATGCCAGGAACTGTGCATAAGCTTATTGATACTCTGGCTGGCGTATTGTTGAAATATGAGCCTCGCTTGCAAGCCCTTAATGTCATTCTCCTCGAACAAAAGGTGTCTGGCGAATTGCGTTATGCCATTGATGCCGAACTTATAGGAATAGGCTTGGTGCGCTACGGCACGAAATTTATGCCAGAAGGCAAAGTAATGCTCAGGCATTTGAAGCAGCAACAATATCTTACTCCTCAGGCCTCGTTATATTGATTAGCGAGTCGTGATATTTTCCTTCCTTGAGTTATCAATATGACGCATTTCTCTGAACGTTACCTTAAAACCGGTGGCGATCCGCGCACGTTGCCAGACTATGCTGCCCTGTGCGATGAACTGGCTAAACTCTCTCATGCTGCTCGTCCTGATGTGAACTGGCGTTATGTCGAAAAACTTTGTCTCTCATTGTTTGAGCAAAATGGCGTAGAGCTACAGACTGCAGCCTGGTACACGCTTGCCCGTATGCATCTGGCCAGGCTGTTCGGGCTAAACGAAGGGCTATCGATACTGGAGGCGCTGGTAAGCCGTCAGTGGAGTACGCTCTGGCCTCAGCCGGTACATGCCAGGATGGAAATCCTCAGCGGTTTGAGCCAGCGTCTACAGCAGATGATGCGCACGATCTTTCTAAACTATAGCGATCTTAGCCAGCTTTATCTTGCCGAACAGCAGCTTACAAGACTTGAAACCGTGTTACAGCGTCTGGAACTCAAACACCTTAGCCAGCTCGATACATTACGCATTTTGATGCATAACAGTGCGGCTCGGCTGGAAAATAGCAACGGCGTGTCTGGCCCCGGCGCTGTCATTCAGCCTGCAACGTTAATCAATTGCGCTGGAACATCTGTTGATGCTCAATCGGGTAATCACGCTATAGAAAGCATAGAACCGCTTAACTCTGTGAAATGGGTTTATGTGGCGCAACCAGAATATCAGCCGAATGTGGAAGTGTTGAGCGCGATCCCTGCTCCTGCAAAATTGTGGAAACCGTTTACTGCGGGAATATTTACCATGCTGGTCGCAGGCAGTTTTGCGGTGTGGGGCTGGCAATATCTGCACCAACCGGAACCGTTACGGAGCCAGCTTACTGCATCGTTGGCTCCTTTGCCCGCCATACTTTCTCCCGCAAATCTGGATATGTTGCGCCGGCAATCTCCCGCGCCGGAAGCCTTTATAGCAGACACTCAACGCCAGCTTACTCGCCTGAATCAGTTACCGCTGGATTGGACTCTCAACTACAGCCGCCAACTGGTGCAACAAGCTCAGGTGCTTTGGCCGGATCAGGCTAAACCGCTGGTACAGAACTGGCAAAAGCAGCTTAACGCCATAGTTTTGCCTGTAGAAAGTTTGAATGGTTGGTATCAGGGAATGACAAAATTACAACAGCTGGCCGACAAGCTGAATGCGCTGGATGAGAAAAGAGGTCAGTACATGACGGTAAGTGAGCTGAAATCAGCGGTCTTCAACATGATGACCCATTTTCGTCAAACGATACCGGCAGAAGAACAGCTTAGGAGCATCCATCTTCAGCAGAGGGATTCACCGGACAGGCAGCAACAGATTCAACAGACTGAACAACATCTGCGTGCACAGGCGTATGTACTAATGCAGGAAAAAGAAAGGAATATAGCTGAAAAATAACGGTATTTCATTACCTGACTAACATGACTCTCAATCAGGCCATTAACTGTAAACAGCAAAAAGCCCGCGCCAGTTTCCTGATGCGGGCTTTTCTAAATTTGGCTCCCCTGACTGGACTTGAACCAGTGACATACGGATTAACAGTCCGCCGTTCTACCGACTGAACTACAGAGGAATCGTTGGAACGAGGCGAATATTAATGGCAGTCGGCCTGCATGTCAAAGGGTTAAAACGAAATATGTTTTGTTTGCTGATATAATGGTCAAATTGTTGATAATTAGACTAAATATGTTTGCAAAACAGCCATTTTCATTTGCGACGCCAATTTTTACAACTCTCACTTTTAACTTTGTACTAACGGCAAACCTTGCCATCAGCCATCACCAAAGTGATTTCCCCGCGCCAAAACTCTGCCAGAAACACCTCATAAATGTCTTGAACCTTCAAAGTTTCAATTTTCAGTTTTAGCCATTCTTCATCTTTACCAATAGCCTCCAGCTCAGAGTGACGAATGCGTCCATCTTTAACCAAAATGACCGACGGCAGCTCAGCGCCTTCGCAAATAGCCGTAATTTGACCCCCGGGCTCAATTTGCGCATATTTTAGATTCTGAAAGGAGTGGATACCCTGAGTGTGCAACTGAGAGGCGACGTTGATGATGTCTATCTTATTTCGTCTCTTTAATATGTTTTCCATGATGAATTTGCCATCTTTTACGATAGGGATCGGATTGCCGATGGCGAACGAGCGAAACATAAAAAATCGCTTACTGATGGCATTCAACAGTGAAATTAGCATCACGCCAATCACCAGCACGATGATGTACTGATAAAGCGGAATGGCGTCATTATAGATTACGCCACCGATGATCCCGCCCAGAACAAAGTTGCCAATAAAATCTACCGGTGTCATTTGCGAGAGCTGAGTTTTCCCAGAAAAGTTCAAATGTGAAATAACGATCAAAAATCCCAGCACAAATTTCGCCAAGACTAAAAGGTAATACTCCATTAATTTCATGCCCCGAAATAAATGGACTATACCATAGTTATCAAATGCTTTATCGAATCTCCCCAGACGGGGAAGATTAATCGCCTGATGACTTCGGCCTCAACCGACCGGCTCTAGACGCAAACCTGGTTTTGCCCCAACTAAACGTCGATGATTCAACCGATCAAGACAAACTGCTCGCGGTTTCACTGTCTGATAGCGTAATGGGCACGGTAAAAGTCGATCTCGCACTTCCACGCCAGAGAGCAATTTCAATGGCAACAAAGATATTCCATGAAATGCTGGCTAGAAGAATTAAATCTCAAAATGGATGATGTGAGTAGCCAACCCCTGTTTGAGCGTTGCGTCCTTCCCTTATTCGTTTTTTTCTTTCTGATTTAACCGCCATTTATGCTTGTTGAGTAATGATTACCTTTCGTTACTAAATCGTTTATCGGCTTGATTATAAAATATGCCAGGTCTTTTATTAATTACATCTGGGCGTTATGAAAAACAATATGAATGGCTGGTGCCTATCGGACTTCAACAGTTATAAAGAGGCGTATTCACAGTTTGGCGGGAGCGTATGTTCACACCCGGACGTTATAAATTTTCTCAGTGAGAAAGGGCCATCACCGTCCTATTATGTGTATAAGCAGAGAGGTGAAATTATTTGTGCAGTATATGTCACCGGTAAAGATATTCGCGTCGGCAGTGCCGCTTACCCTTTTGTATTTGACGACATTATTATTCCGTACAATAAATACGTAAAAAAGATTATTTTGCCCTTTCGAACCAAACAGCTTTCTTTATATCATGCTGGAGACTTCCATAACTGTATTTATTGGAAGGGAATGAAAAGGAAAATATGTGTTGTGAAGGATGATTTTTCGAATGCCACGCATAAGAAGCGGCGTCAGACATACAAAAAATTTCTTCAGGCAGGGGGAGAGTGTCGGCCAGTTGATTGCTTTTCCAATGATGAGCTTAGCGATATTTACTGCAATCTATTTAAGCTGCGGTGGGGAAATTCCCTCCAGTGTTATTCTAGAGAGGTCTTGTCAGAGGTTTTTGAGGCATTGCGTCATTTGGTGTTTGGTCATGTTTTGTTAATGAAGGGAACGCCATGCGCTTATGATTTAGTGTTTAAAGCGGAGTGTAAGCAATGGTATTTCTTCGACTGCATTAATGGCGGGTTCGATCCAACGTATACCGATCTAAGTATTGGCAGCATTCTTATGTACCTGAATATTCAGAGTGCCAGAGAGATATGCCAGGCAGATAACGTCAGAATGGCCTTTTCTTTGGGGATGGACAACCCCAGGTGGCAATATAAACAGCAGTGGTGCAACACGCTTATGCTAGGGCGTTCGCTGACGATATAATGTTTTATGCTCCTTATATTTACCCTGTGGTCAACGCGTTATCAGTAACTATTCCACCAATGCGTTGACCAATATCTGCTCACTGGTGAACGGCTGTCTGGAGCAACTCTTCATAATTAAATGTAATCATTACGCATAAAGCTTGAATAACATCGAGGAGCATATTAATTGGCAACCAGTGCCATAATGCCTGCCTCAGCAAATATCAGGAGAGGGGCATAGGCTTTTTTTAATGCTTCCCCATTCAATATTCCTTCCTTTAATCCTTTGATACGGTTAACACCCCAAAAAGAAGACATCATCAGCGTATTAGTATAATAAAGGCCGGATTTAATTGATTCGATAGAAGAGCCAGGAATAGCTTTCTGCAAAGCAGAGAGATACAAACTCATCGTATTCTGTGTGTAATTATCCAGCGTTTCAAAATGACGTTCTGACTGACTCATTGATGCAATTAGTTGCACGTAATTTAACCACCCTGGGTCACCGTGCGAGGCTAATTCGAAGTAGGGGTGAATAAAGGCTTCGAGAATTTGTCGCACAGTCATTTGATGTTCCGAAGCTTTCAGTTTGGTAATTGCCTCTTCTCGATGCTGAATAATTAATCCTAGTCGACGATCAACTACCGCCTTAAAAAGTTTATCTTTAGTTTCAAAATGATAGGAGAGTAAATTTAGGCGAACGCCTGCTTTTTCGGTAATTGCTCGCGTTGTGACAGTATCGTAATCCCGTTCTGCAAAAAGCGCTTCGGCAGCGTCTAGAATTCGCTCAGGTGTGTTTTTGGTCGATGTTGTCGAAGTGCTGATTGAGGAAATCATCCAACGCCCTTAATTGATAATTATGCAACGGGAACAGAAGGTTACTTTAACCTTAGAGTGTATCAGGAGCATTTAAAACCGAATCAGTAAGATTAATTGGAACCAAAATCTTAAGCATTACTCAAGCTTTCTCATGCCTCTCGTAACATTATTAAAATTTAATACAGTAATATCAATAGATTAAACCTTAATTCATCATTGCATTTTTCTCGCAATGTAAGCTAAATCCTATGCAATTGACAAAATAGGTCAATTGACCTAAGTTATGCTTTCGTGTGAAAAAGGTCATTTGTGTGATTGATTTTCAGGTTTTGTGAAAACAAAAAATCCTCATTATTGAGCTATTACGCCTTAATGTAACAATCATGCATATTATTTAACGAAATTATGAGCTAAGGGTTAACGATGGGACTTTTTAGTGGGAAGGCTGGAATTGTAACAGGCGCATCAAGCGGTATCGGACGAGCTGCCGCTATAGCATTTGCACGTGAGGGAGGGGCCGTCGTCCTTGCTGATCTTGGAGCTGCAAAAACGCAAGGCGAAAAGGCTGTTGCTGAGATAAAACAAGCAGGCGGACGTGCTGAATTTTTTGCCGTGGATGTCTCTAATGCCACTGAAGTTAAGAGTTTAGTACAGAAAACTATCGAACTTTTTGGTAGTTTAGATTTTGCGTTTAATAATGCTGGTGTGCTCTCTTCTGGATTTACAGCTGAAATTGAAGAAAGCGATTTTGACCGTATTATGGCCGTGGATGTAAAAGGGGTATGGCTGTGCATGAAATATCAGCTGGCTTACATGACCCAACATGGCGGGGGCACTATAGTCAATAATGCCTCAGAAGCTGGATTGGTAGGGACTCCATTGGCAGGTGCTTATGTTGCAGCTAAACACGCTGTGGTGGGATTGACCAAAACAGCCGCAGGAGAATACGCCAACATGGGAATACGCATCAACGCAGTTGCGCCCGGTGCAATCGGTACGCCAATGGTGCTTTCATTGCCTCAAAGCACTCAGGATTCACTCATAGCCCCTCAGCCATTACATAGGCTCGGAACGCCTGAAGAAGTTGCCGAAGCGGTTATCTGGCTTTGTTCAGATAAATCATCCTTCGTATTAGGCGTCACGCTTTCGGTCGATGGAGGAGCCACCTCGAATGCGCAATCTTATTCAGCAGAGAACAGCCCTTCTGAATTTGTGAACTCCTGGAACTCATAGCCGAGAGGTTAGGTATCTAAGAATAATTCATCGCGCCATTAAGTTTCTGCTCTTTAAGCCTACCCTGGGTCGACATGTGTCGACCTGCTTTCAATAATGAGAGACACCTTTTCAGTATTGGCATATATTTTCAGCAATGTAGATTTCACGGCTTTTGTGAACTGAGCAGAATATGCTCAGACTTCACGCAGGGTGATAAAAAGCATGAATCGGCCTGAATATATAATCATTTAATAAAATCTTAATTTATTGAAAAACAATCACTAATTACTCGGCTAAATAAAGCTAAAGAACAAACATGAAGCGCGCGTTTTCTATACCAGTTTTAATCTTTAATTTAACGATTTTATCTAGCGGATGTTATGCCTCTGCCGCCGAAAAACCGATTATTACATTAGACATAGTGAAAAAATCACTCGCGTCTTTTAACACTAAAAATAAAGAGCAGGGACATCAGTTTTCTGTCGCCGTGGTTGATGATGGAGGTAATTTACTCTATGCCGAACGCCCAGAATCTGTCGCGCCGGGAATGATAGATGCCTCTATCGGGAAAGCAAAAACGGCTGCACGTTACGGGATTGCCACTAAGCTTATCGAGCTTGAAATTACAAAAGGCCGAACCTCTTACCTAAACTTGCCGTCAGCTGTCCCCATTGAAGGCGGTATACCCATCTTGCTTAAGGGTGTAATTGTAGGTGCTATAGGCGTTGCGGGTTCATCTTCGGATATAGATGAGGGGGCCGCAGAAGGTGTGGCTTCTTCATTAACAGAAGCATTAAATTCAGCAGCAAAATAAGCGATGAAAGCTCCCCATGACTTAGTACTTGGCTCGGTATCATGGGGAGTCTGGTTTAAATATGCTTCTGGTAAAAGAATGAAACGCAGAGATAAATGACGTAGAACAAACCATTCAGGCCTAATGCCCAAATTTTCAATTCTTTTTTATTGGCGTTAAACCAAAGCCATAATGCAGCCAGTAGTGTAATCACTACGCCGGTCAGAACCTCCGAACGGGGTTCCCAGGGGGTCAGCATAATCCCAAGCGAGGGTAATATTGTTCCCTGAAAAACCATTGCGCCCGTAATATTGCCTAAAGCAAGCGTGTCTTTACCTTTCCTGATCCACATAACGCTATTAATTTTTTCAGGCATTTCGGTGGCTATGGGGATGATGATCAAGGAAAGCAAAAGCGCTGAAATTCCAAGGAAACCAGATGCATCCTGGACACCATCAATAAACCAGAAAGCTCCCCCTACCAGTATCCCTGTGCCTAAAAGTACCTGAGCGAAGATAATCGCGAGATTTACAGGCAGCCCAATTCTGGATAAAAGCAATGGACCTCCGGCCTCAGTACCTTCCCCATTACTGACCAAATCACTCGAGGCTTTAACAGTGAGTATCACGTAGATGACATACAGGCCAATTAATGAAGCACTAATTAGCCCACGGACCATCGTATTTTCATGCGGTACAAACATCGTAATTGCCGCAATGATGAAAGCCAAAAGGAAGAAACGGGTATCTCGTTTGAAACCGCGAGGTTCAGGCCTGATTGCTCCTTTTAAGCCACGTGTACCTACAACCGCTATACCCATAATAAAAATCGACAGGGTAGAAAGCATTAGAGGTGCGCCCAAAATTGCACCCACTCCGATTTCCTGATTCTGCGTGGAAAGATGCGTACCGGTCGTGATAGCGATGATAGGAACGATAGTCTCAGGCAATGCAGTGCCAACAGCGGCAAAAAGTGAGCCAGTTACGCCCTCAGAAATTTTCAGCTTTTGCCCAAGATGCTCAAGCGCATTAGTGAAAATATCTGCTGCAACGACAATGATCAGCAGCGATACGACAAGTTGAAAAATTGAAAAAGCCATGGGTATGTCTCAGTGAAACAGTAATTAAAATATCTGTTATTGTTTTAGTGTTTATATAGATGACGAGTCGGCCAGCTAACAAGAAAAAAGTAGGTTAGTCTGGAAGGCGCGCATAATGCCACAGCGTGAGAAATAAAAAAACCATAAATTTCAATCATTTATAGCAATGGCTAACTTGTATAGCTCTTGCTATAGTTGGTTGATACTAATGCGGAAATAGGGTGTTATTCAGACAAGAGTACTAAAAAATTCAATTGGGAGAGCAAGTTAATGATTGAATTAAATATGCTCAATACGCTGATAAAGGCTGGTGAAAGGGATTTTTAATTAGAGAATATTTTTGAACAAAATGTGCTTACTTGAGACAGTTCAGTGTCTGGAAGGATTTTGAGAGTAACGCTTATCTGAGAACAGGCTTAACGTGGGATGTTTTCCGTTTTATAAGCGAATCACGTAAACTAATTTTTCGCAGGTCATAAGTGCGCAGGCTATAACCTATGTCAAATGAAGGAAATAAGATGCTTTTGCCAGATTTAAGCTATACAAAAATCGTATATCAATCGTCATTTAAAGAATGAGTTGTCCGCTATTTGTTTCTCTGGATGGACCTAAGGGAGCCGGTAAAACCACTCTGTTGGAGGCTATTGCGAAAGTACTCAGAGCAGACAACAAGAAGGTGATCCGACTTTGCGAGAAAAAAAGCGATCCCTACAGAGGGGAAACCATGGCCCTCGTTAACAAGCTCGCCAGAAATCCCGCCCTGGATTTGGAATGGGAGATTTGCGAACGTTTTGCTGATAGCCGTGCGTGGATTTCCCGGCATGTGCTGACTAAACAGCCGCCGGATAGCATCATATTGATGGATCGATGGTACCCGTCAGATGCCGCGTTTCGCCGGATGGTTCCATTTCCAGAGATTTTACAGATTAATATCGAACGAAACGTGCGAACGCCAGACCTGCATGTTGGCGTTGTTACTACGCCTGAAATTTCATGGGCGAGGGCCGCGGCCCGATCGCGTGGGTTAAGCAGTACTGTGATTCATAAGCTGGAAGAACATGTCGCTTGTACCAAAGCGTTCGAGCGAGAAATTGCAAATCACGGCTGGTTTTTATGTCGTAATGAAGGAACGATTGAAGATGCAACGATGCAGGTTATTTCTGAGATCTACAGAGTGCTTTGATGCCCTTTAAGCATCGGTTTTGCGGGCAGAGCTTCCGCCGCATGCCCACAGTAATTACGACAACCTGTTATCGTCACTCTCCACCCCAGTCTGAGTCTCTGTTCCGTTCGTCAGCACTGTCAACCAGTCACAATCCCGCCATGGCTTTCTGCAAAACTTTGAACAATGGGTAGCCTAAGTTGCGGGACCGTGTACTCACCGAAAGACCTATTTACCTGCTGACATGCTTGATTCCATCGATATCTGCTCAGCGGACTTTAGGTGCTGCTCAACGACAGGCAGGTGCGCTTCTGCCAGGGCCTTCACGTCCGAATCCTTAATCTTTTTGGAGTCGCTCTGCAGTTTCGATAGCACCATTTTGTGGTCTTTGGTGCCGGCATTTTCCATATACATCTTGTCAAATGCGCCGCCGCTCAGCTTTTCAAGCTTGGCGGCCATGGCCATGTGTTTGGCGTCCGGCTTAGTCGGCAGTGCCAAACCCTTTTGCTGGGCAACCGCTTGTACTTTGGTCAATGCATCGCTGTGGTCTTTGACCATCTGCTGAGCGAATGCTTTGACTTCGCTGCTCTGGGCCTTGCTCAGCGCTATCTTGGCGGCGGCGATTTCATTGATATTGGCCTGCGCCATGTCCTTCAACGCTTTTTCGTCGCCGGCGCTAAGCTTGGTGCTCGATCCGGTCTGGCTGGTAGCGCTATTCTGCGCGTTGCTCGTTGGGGTTTCGGCTTGCACGCCGACAGTGCAGAATATTGCTGCCACTGTCGATACGGTTAGCAACCCTTTCAAGATTTTACTTTTTTGCATTTTATTCTCCTGATGCTCATGGGTAAGGTAGGTAGGAGGTATACAGTTAACCGTGCGCAGCCTCGTATGTAATGACAACTGCAACAGTTAGTACCGCAATAGTTAGTATAGTTGAGCAACGATTTGAGATAGGAGTTTACGTTATGGTCCTCAGCGGAGGACGGCGAGAATGTCGGAAGTAAAGAAGCGGACATTGCGCAACGCGAAGTTCAAATTGAAGGCCGGATTGAAGATATCCCGCTTGTCGGAAAGTACGGTTAAGCATCCATACATGGCGGCGCTGGAATGGTTATACTGCCTCACAGTCATGCGTCCGGTAGCCACCTTAACTTATATTTCACTCATAGCAGCCCCATCGTTTTGCCATAGGCAGCTAGGTGCAAAAAGCGGCAGTATCTAATAGCAGATTGCGTGGATCGACGAGATGCAGATTAAATAGCCGTTATTGACGCATAATGCAAATACCCAGCGAGGGCGGGGGTTAACGAAGTTATAATCTTTTAATCAGGTTCTCAATGTTGGCTGGTTCAAAGTAATGCTGATTAACTTCACCATTTATGAGGAAGCCATCTTTTAGCAGGTCTTCAAGCTCACTCTCTGCCTCTTTGTTGAAGATACCTGGATATATTCTCTTGTATGACTGAAAGGTGCCTTTCATATTCCTGCAAGCATTCTCCGCGATTTCGAATGAGATCTCGTTCCCTGCGTTAAAGACTGGAATGAAGATCTCAAGAATATCGTTCTTTAACTTCTGTTTGAGTTTCTTTTTTTCAACGATATTTGAATAACAGATGCCTAAAAAGAAGGTGAAGATACCAGGAATCCAATTGTTAACGAAAACTTCAAAAACCCCTTTAATAGACAAATTGTCCACTATCTTACTCCTGGATTAAGATTGAGGTTCATAAAGCACAAACTCCGTACAAGGCGGGTATTAGACTGCAGGTTACCTGCACCTCGTTGATTAAGATACCCCGATTTAGTATTGCCTTCATCGTGATCCTGAGCACAAATATGCTCCCGTCATAATCGGATGTGAGACAATCTCGAACCTCCACTCCTCGTTCACAGCGGCCTTACGTCCTTGCCGTGGGCTGCTTGGGTCCAACAACGGATATCACAAAAAAACAGTCTCTTATCTACGTTCAAAAGCTTTGAGCAAGGTAATTAACAAGTTTGTAAGCCCTGCAATTTGATCTATTCCTGCCGTTGCAGCCATAGCCACATGTGCAGGATGGACAAAAACTGTCACTGCATCTCTTACCACGCAAGCAGCTTCTCTCGTGTCAGGAATATCAAATTCTCCCTCGCTAACACCATCGTTTAGTATGCTTTCAACCAGTCGCGTCATGTTTTCAGCATAAGCTAAAACAATATCCGGCCGTTCTTCCACAACTCGCTTGTAAAGAAGATAGACTTCGCGGTCGTCAGCAAACCTTTCTTTTTTACGACTGTGCAGCGCCAGCACCAGACCTTTAAGTCTTTCACCTGCCGGAGTGCCCGTGTTGCAATATGTAGAAGCAAGCACACGTTCATCCTCCATTGCAGCTTCAACCAGCGCGTCAAAAACCTCTGACTTGGATTTAAAGTACCGATAAATCGTAGTGTGAGAGGTGCCGAGCGCACGGGCTATGTCCACGATATTCGTTTTCGATTCGCCATATCGACGAACTTGATCTCTGGCAACATCCAGAATTTTTTCAGTGCTTAAGCCCCTGTTGCCGCTTGCCAGAATGTCTTTCTTCACCAATTTATCCGTCCTCAGATCCCATTTATCTTCAGCATAATGGAATATGTTCAGCATTGCTAACGAACATAATTCATAATTTGTTTGTTGTTTTTTGTTCAAAAAAGAAACATTATGGCGAATCTTAACAGGAGGATTTATGAACACACTTACAGACGTACCTCGCACCGCTTTTGTTACAGGAGGTTCCGGCTTTGTTGGCAGCCGATTAATCCAACAGTTGGTCAGCCAAGGCTGGAGGGTGCGAGCATTGGCAAGAAGCGAGCAAGCTAGGAAATCGGTAATCGCGGCTGGTGCGGAGTTTGTATCAGGAGAAATGAACGATCTCGTTGCTCTAACAAACGGCATGCAGGAATGTGAGATTGTTTTTCACGCTGCTGCTCATTTCCGACTATGGGGTAAATTAGAGATTTTCAATCGCATCAACGTTGAGGGAATGGACGCGGTTATAAATGCAGCGGTTGCGACGAAATCTGTCCGTAAGATCGTTTATGTGAGTGCGGCTGCTGTCATTATGGGTGACCCTATTCCGATGATTGATGTTGATGAAACATTACCCTATCAATTCCGAACTTTTGCGCCTTATAGTTCGTCAAAAGCAGAAGCTGAGCGACGACTGCTAAAAGCAAATGGCAAGCGCGAAGGGTTGGAAACGATAGCCATCCGTCCTCCAATGATTTGGGGTAAAGGAATGCCAATGCTTGATCAAATGGCAGAGGCAGTAAAAGCTGGACAATGGCGGTGGGTTGATAGTGGCGTACAGGCCATTGCTTTATGTCACGTAGATAATCTTGTTCAGGCCCTGATGCTGGCAGCCCATCGCGGAAAAGGGGGGAAAGCTATTTTATTGCAGACGAAAAACAGGGTTCTCAGAAAAGCGTGTTTACGTCATTTCTCGCGACGAAAGGGATCAACGCCTCAGACAAATCCATTTCGTTTAGGATGGCATGGCTCCTGTCCGGTGTGATGGGAACAATCTGGCCTCTCTTACCCTTAAAAAAAGATCCGCCGATAACCCGACAAATGCTTCAGTTAATTGGGAAATCATTAACCTTGAACATAAGCAAAGCGCGGAGAGAGCTGGGTTATCACCCCATTGTTACCTGGGAGGAGGGGATCGAGAAAATGAAGGAAACACCCTAACATTATTAAAGGTGTGATTGGTGTTTTCATCTGGGTGATGTAGCTCTATGCAGTAATAAAGCTAAGTGAATTTTTAGCCAGACATTCAAGGATAAGTGACATTCCCGCTTCTCGCTCATAAGGGACAACCATACTCAAATCTCACACATTGCAGGAGATTTGGGTAGGAACACGTCACCGTGGAATAAAGACCGTATCATCGGCCAAAAAAGACCACTTCAGATGTCTCATATCTGGGGGATCCGAATCCGGCTCTCGAACTGGAAGGTAAAACGCACGATTTAGCTCTGTTCAATTTGGCCTTGGACAGTAAGCTTCGAGGCTGTGATCTAGTTAAACTCAAAGTATCTGATGTTGCATATGGTTGCTCTGTTTCAATCAAAGCAACGGTGTTGCAACAGAAAACCGGTAGCCCTGTGCAATTTGAGATAACCAAAGGGACAAGAGAAGCTGTTGCTGCATTGATAAAGCTTGGCAATTTGCACAGTAAAGACTTCTTGTTCCGGTCTCGGGTCGGAACTAACCAGCACATATCAACTCGGCAATACAACCGAATCTTTCATGGGTGGGTAGAAAAGCTTGGTCTCGAAGATTCGCTTTACAGCACACATTCCATGAGAAGAACAAAACCTGACCTGATCTACAAGAAAACCAAGAATCTCCGGGTGATCCAACCTCTGTTAGGCCATAAGAAACTGGAAAGCACAGTCCGTTATCTGGGCATTGAAGTCGATGATGCGTTAGAGATCTCTGAATCGATTGAAGTCTAAGGTTTTCAGGGCTGCAACAGCAGTCCTGTGCCAGAAGCGGACCTTGCTAAGTCCGCGCTGTTTTACTTATGAGTGAGTGAACCGGTCATGAAAGCGTTATTCCCGATAGCTCCCACCATAAGCCTCAGGCACTAAATCGCTCTGTGCTTCACCACTTTCAATAAGCTTGAGGATCATTTGGGCGACTCGTTCAGGAGAATGCATAACAACGGCGCTCTTGTTATCCTGCTCTTTTGCCTGATTATGCTCTGTTTGCAACTTCTGATAAAATTCAGTGGCCGTCATGAAAGGATGTAGAGTGGACACTGTTATCCCTGCGGTGGCAAGTTCTAGGCGAGCAACAGCAGAGAGCATATTCAAACCTGCTTTGGCGCTGGTGTAGGCAGCCGAACCTGGATAGGTTGCCAACGTTGCACCTGAACTGATGTTAATAATGGTGCCCGCGGCTTGTTTTACCATCGATGGAACAACGGCCTGCATCATTGTCAGTGGTGCAATCAGGTTAAGTTCAAGCAGTGCCCGAAAGTCAGGGATGTTAATCTCCTCAACTGCGGCGTTCATCCCTTGACCCGCATTATTAATTAACACATCAATTCGTCCGAAGTGGTCAATGACTGCCTGAACTGCCAGATTAATCTGGTCAGGAGCGGTTACATCGCACTCACCTGGGTGTGCGGTCACAATTCTGTCTAAAATTTGCCTAATTGTGTTTTTTTTTCGTTGATGGACGCCACTAGAGAATGATGCGATGAGTAATACACTCAGGCTGATGAAAGATTTTGTGCAGAACCATTGTGCAGGCGAGCTAACGCAGACACTCACACCGCGGACAGACCTATACCGAATCTCTAATCCTGTAATTTTACCGCCGGAAATTTATCCGCCCTTTATTAGTTTAATTCTGCAAGGTGAAAAACAACTGCAAATCGGCGAGCGGATAATTAGTTATTCAGCCGGGCAGGTGTTTATGGCGGCCATCGATCTGCCAGCTATGGGAAAAATAACGCTTGCAAGCGACACTAATCCCTATTTGGCTGTGCGTCTGACGCTGGATTTCACACTGCTCAGCGAGTTGCTCCATGCAATGCCCCCTGCAATCGATGCCCCATTGACCGAAAGCATATCCGTCAATTTCGCTAATGAGGCTTTACTTGATGCCTGGCTGCGTCTGCTGCGTCTGATGAATAAACCTGAAGATATTGCGGTGCTGGCTCCTCTTGTAGAGCGTGAGATTTTGTATCGCCTGCTGCGCGGACCGCATGGTTGTATTCTTCGCCAGGCAGCCGATGTTAACGGTCACTATTCTGCGCTGCGCAGGCCATTAAACTGGCTCAAAACGCATTATGCAGAGTCTGTACGGATTTGTGACCTTGCAGATATGGCAAATATGAGTCTTTCGGTATTCCACAGGCGATTTAAAGCCGCAACCGGCTTAACTCCGCTTCAATATCAGAAGCATTTGAGGCTGTATTCTGCGCGGAAACTCTTATTTCTCATGCAAGGCAACGTGGCGGCGGCGGCGGCCATTGTGGGATATGAAAGTCTTAATCAGTTTACCCGTGAATACGCGCGTATGTTTGGTAACCCTCCGGCAAGGGACATAAGAAACCAGGTACGTTAATAGTCTGAATCTTTTTTACATTTTCTTCGTGTGAAACCTAAACATTTAACCGTTCTCTTTTATTTGAATTTGACTCTCTACAACCGTATTTGATTGTGTTTTTTTAGCGCTGGTAAATGCTGAAATTCTGCTCCTCGCTCAATGCTGCCTGTCATGCTGCTTAAGAAATAGCCTAAGCGTAGGATATTTTACGTTTTGCAAGCGGACCCCTTTAAGGGCGGGCGTGAAGGGATACCCTCCGATCCGATATTTGTTACCGATGATCCCGAAACGGAATGTGAAGCTGTTCTCAACTGCATAGGTCTCGGACAACGGGTGCGCAGTCTGGAAGACTGGCTGGGCATCGCGCTGTTCGTGCGTGCCAGCACAGGGCGTTTCCACCTCGTTGCGACCAAGGCTGCCCAGCGCGCGTCGCGCCATATTCATGCGCCGCCGGCATGAATGTAATAACCCACCGTCTATTTCACTATCACCGCTCAGCTCTTATGCTTTGTCGGTCGCAGCGCTCCAGGGTCCGGCAATTAATGCTATGAGGCATCAGTCGTACTGACACCGGCCCTGTCAACACCGCATGCAACTACTCCAGGACGGCGCGAGCTTGTCATCAGCTGTGCCACCATCGACTTATAAAATTACAAGGAATAACAATCATGTATGCAATTACTGGCATTACCGGAAAAGTCGGCAGCGCAGTCGCCGCAGCATTGCTTGCGGCAGGCCTTCCGGTGCGCGCCGTCGTGCGAGATGCTGCTAAAGGACAAGCATGGGCCGCGCGAGGCTGCGAGGTTGTTCTGGCAGATATGAATGATTCCACAGCGCTTACACTGACATTCAGGGACAGCACCGCGGTGTTTATATTGCCGCCGTCGGAATTCGACCCGGCGCCTGACTTCCCCGAGGCGGTCGCCGTCATCGACGCTGTCAAAGCGGCACTCCTGGCGGCACGCCCGGCAAGGGTTGTTTGTCTGTCGACCATTGGCGCCCAGGCAGAGCAATTGAACTTGCTATCGCAACGCACGCTGATGGAACAAGCCCTGGAAAATATGCCGATGCCTGTCGCCTTCTTGCGCCCGGGGTGGTTCATGGAAAACGCACTTTGGGATGTTGCCAGTGCACGTGCCGGCTTAATTTCCAGCTTTCTGCAGCCGCTTGATCGGCCGATCCCTATGGTCGCAACTGCTGATGTTGGAAGGGTGGCGGCAGAGCTGCTCCAGCAATCGTGGCAAGGTGTACGGGTGGTCGAGCTGAGCGGACCGCGCAACGTTTCGCCCAATGACATCGCCGCCACGTTTGCAGCCATACTCGGTCATCCAGTGCAGGCAGAGGCGGTGCCGCGCAGTCAATGGGAAGCAGTGTTCCGGTCGCAGGGTTCGGTCAATCCGCTACCGCAAATGCGCATGCTCGATGGATTCAACGAAGGCTGGATCGCGTTCGCCGGAGACGACGCAAGCGTCTCCAAAGGTGACGTGGAACTGGAAACGGTACTCCGTCAACTGGTCGCAGCCAACTAGCTCCAGTTGCTTAAACAACATTTAAGGACACATCATGGATTACAGCTTATTGGGCCACTCGGGTCTGCGCATTTCACGCCTGTCGCTTGGCGCCATGACATTTGGCGCCGGCACCGGCATCTGGGGGCAGATTGCCGGTGTCGACCGGGCTTCGGCGACGCGGTTGGTGGCCACTGCCGTCGAGCAGGGCGTGAACCTGATCGATACGGCGGACGCCTATTCGCAGGGCGAATCCGAGGTGTTGGTGGGACAGGTGCTGGCCGACCTGAATCTGGATGAATCGCGCATGCTGGTCGCGACCAAGGTGCGTTTGCGTACGGGCACGGGTCCCAACGATGTCGGACTTGGCCGTTCGCACGTCATGCGCTCGGTGGAGACCAGCTTGCAGCGTCTTGGCCGTGACCACATCGACCTGCTCCAGCTGCATGACAGGGATGCCCTCGTCCCAATCGAGGAAACATTGCGTGCGCTTGATGACCTGGTGACGCAAGGGAAGGTGCGGCACATCGGCGCGTGCAATTTCAGTGGCAGCGACATGGAACGCGTCTTCGGGATCACCACTCGCGCGCAACGCGCCGGGATCGTTAGCAACCAGGTCTATTATTCTCTCGCCGCCCGCGACATTGAAGCCGACATCGTCCCTGTTGCTGCCGCCGCAGGCGTCGCCCTGATTGTCTGGAGCCCACTCTCTGGCGGCTACTTGAGCGGCAAATATACGGCGGGCGCTGGCGCATCCGATGGCGGTCGGCGCGCCAAGCTCAATTTCCCGCCGATCGACCCCGCGCGCGTAGATCCCATCGTTGTGGCTTTACGACAAGCCGCCACGCAACTGGACACGACGCCCGCCCAGGTTGCACTGGCATGGACGCTTGGCCGCAGCGGCATTGCATCAATCACAATCGGCGCGCGTTCGCAGACGCAGCTGGCCGATAACCTGGCCGCCGCCACGCTGGTACTGCCTGAAGATTTGCGCAAGCAACTCGACGTCGTCTCGGCGCCTGCACTACCGTATCCGTTCTGGATGCAGCAGTTTCACGACAAGGATCGGATCCTGCCGTAGGCACGGGTCATCTTCAACCGGCACGATCGGACTGCGCGCCCGTCGACGCAATGACGAATTCCAGGAAGGCTCGGGTTTTGGCTGAAGGCTGGTGCCGCGACGGATAATACGCGTAGAGAGGAAAGCGTTCGTCGGGCCAGTCGCTGAACAATTCGACCAGCAACCCCTCGGCAACCAGACTGGCGCAGCCATATTCCATAATCTGCGCGATGCCGTACCCGGCGATGCAGGTACTGAGCAAGGTACCCGCGTCGTTAACGGTCAGCCGCGCGCGCGGCTCGATGATGACTTGCTCGCCTGGTTTGTGAAATTCCCAGGGAAACGGGCGGCCAGTGGCGGAGTCGCGAAAGTCAATGCAGGTATGTTGCTCTTCCAATATTTCCTTTGGCGACGCTGGCCGGCCATGGCGCTTCAGATAGCTGGGGGCGGCGACGGTAAGGATACGTGTTTCGAGCAGTTTGCGGGCCACCAAACTGGAATCGCGAGGGATGCCGAACCGGATTGCAAGGTCGACGCCTTCGGCCACCATGTCGCCCAATTGGTCCTTGGTAAATAATTCCAGCTGAAGCTCGGGATAGGAAACCAGGAAATTTCCAAGAAGGGGGCCAAGTATCAAGCGAGAAAAAAATGGATCGACATGGATTCTCAACCGCCCTCGCACAATGGTAGCGCCGCCCGACGCATTGGCGGCCGCTTCTTCCAGCGCTGCCATCAAGGGTCTGACTTCGGCGTGAAAGCGCATGCCATCGTCGGTCAGAGTGACTACTCGCGTGGTGCGATTGAACAGGCGGATGCCCAGTCTCGCTTCGAGCCGAGCGACCGCCCGACTCACGCCAGGTTGAGACATACCAAGATGCTTGCCGGCCTGCACGAAGCTACCGGCATCAACGATGGCGGCAAAGACGCTCATTCCGTTCAGAACACGTTCGTCAAAATCGGGCATATATGCGAGTGCGTTATTAATAGTGTGGCATTGATGATAACAAAAATCATGATGAACAGTATATGTAACTTCTCGAGGCCCAATTTCGAGGTTCATTCAAGTGCGCGGCAAGTTCTGAGGTGGTGTGTAAGGTATTGATAATGAGAGAAAAAAGTTAGAAAGTGAATCACCCGCTGAGCGGTTTAACTAGTGTGTTGCATCTATCGGTTGCAACACACCTAAGCATCACAACCAAATTACCAATCAAGTGAAAGGCATCATTTGAACTGCAGTTGTGTGCCAGAAGCAGGCATTGCAGATACCAGACAGTTAGCTATTAAGTACTGACTCGCTGAACTGAGTGTTTTCAGGGAGAGCTTTTAAAAGCCATAAAAAGTACGCCGGAGGAATTCTAAAAATTAATGGCTTGTTTTACCAGAATGCTTACAGGCCTTTCCTCACCGTTACTAGCTAAACGAAAAAACCCGCCTAAAAGGCGGTTTTTTTCGTTCCGGAGATTAAATAGCTTCTGCAAAGCGTGGCTGTTTCTTTTCAACTTCAATCGGCATCGCAAGAGCGTCAGCCTTTTGTTTCCGCATTGCCACCGTCTCATGATAATGCTGTGCGGTCGCCGTCTCAATGAAGTCCACATCATCACCCGCCACATCAAACACTGCTGCTCTTATGTCTTCCAGACTTACGTTAAAGAATTCTTTGCGTCTGTTGATGAGGTTAGTGCGATTTTCAGCGAAATGCTGGTGCAGGGCATATTCCATTGCCGGTGCATCTTCACTGTGAATCATGGCATGGATATCAAATAGGAACGGCACCGATGCACTACCCAGCTCGTCAACGCGGTCTTGAGGGTCAAGGCGGCGTGTCATGCCAATTTTAAAGACATTCTCACCAAAAGAGCCGATGTTAGAGATAACGTAAACGTGGCCCCGCTTGGTCTGTTGCGCCATGCTCAGGGCTTTTAGTCCTTTCAACTCGGCTTCGGTCAGCGCCTCTTGCAGGGAATCTATCTTCTCCTGATACTTTTCGGCTTGAGCGGCGGTCATTTTCGCCAGCTTTTCATTCATTTCTTTCCGGGCTTTATCCAGGGCTTTCTGGGCGCGGCGTTCTTCTTCTTCAGCCTCACGAATAGCACGGTCGATCTCTGCCTGGGCTTTGCGTTCCTCGGCCATCTGGACGCGGATTTCGCGTTGTTCTTCTTTTTCTTCTTGCTTTTTGGCCCGGTATTCATATGTTAAACGCAGTTCGGTCAGCTTTAGATCCAAGAAGGCATGATTAATGTGGATCTGGTTTACTTCATTGAGCTTGTTCAATACTTCAAAAGCTTTGTATATGCGCGATTCCATGGTGTTGATGTTTTTAAAAGTGACGTTGGCAATGGCTGCATCACATTCACCGTTAAAGGCTCGGGCAGTCATGTTTATGCCTCGCGTGGTCATTTTATTCCCTTCAGCCTTTGAACCACTTACCGTCCATTCTGTGGTGCAATAGATGGCCCCAAAAGTGGTCTTGTTGCGAAGCAAATCTTTCTGCTGCTGCCGATTGCTACGGATAGATATCTGGAACAATTCAGAGGTATCGAAATCGAAATGCGGCGCATAGAAGCCCATTTCTGCAAAATCCATATCTTCTTTGTAGATTGAAAGCGCGGACTCCAGCTCGTCATACGTGATTTTCTTACTGGCGTAAGAAGCGCGCAGGGTTTGGATTTGTTCTTCAATTTCGACTTTTTTTGCGAGCTGCAGGACAACGGTTTGCTGAGTCTCATTACTCAGTTTTTCGGCAGCCGTGCGGGCATCTTCTAAGACCGCATTGGCTAAGTCAGTAATTAACTTCGCGTCTGTTTCGCTTACCGAAATGGTGGTGGCTGCTTCCGTCTTCGCTTGAGTCACGATGCGCGTCGCTTCATCTTCAGCATCAATAATGACGGCATAACGCGCCAGCTGTGCTGCCTTATCGGAAGAATCCGTCATGGCTGTTTTCAATTTCTTCGCGGTAACAATTAGGGCTGCTAAAATGCCCACAAAAGCGATAGCCCCTGCGATGGAGTAATACATAATGTTCATTGAGGATAACCTTAGTGAGTGCTTTTACCGACGCACCCGTCTACTGCGGGGGAATATGGTTTCAGCGTTCTCTCAGCAATTGTATTAGTGACATTCCAAAGATTTTGTTATTTCTGACAATTATCACCAGTTGGTGGCGAGCCTCCAGTATAATAAGAAAAGTCCTATGGCGGAAGTGGTTATGCTCGACTGATGACCTGATCCCCCGTTAATTAACGCGCGTCAATGTAAGTAATGCCTTCATCAGTGGTTAGAACAGCTGCGAACTTCCGCTTTTCGCTCAAAGCTGCCTTTGTTAATACTACGTTCAGTTATCTTGATAGAAAGATTTAGGCGGCTGCACTCAACTACAGTTACTTGCCGTGGTTAAGAGCATCCTTACCATGGCAATGATGCAAGAGATAATATTAGGAAAAAATACTTGAAATGAAAAAGAATCATATCGTTACTGCATTAAGTTTTACTTTTATTTGCGCTTTGCCATTTGTTTGCTTCAACTCATTAGCAAAAGACCTGCCTAAAAGTGATATATTATCAAACAAGATGGTAGAAAGCTGTGCATCAAAACCTGATGATGAGAGCTACGATTGCTCGAATGAATTAATCCAAAAGTCAGATCAATCATTAAACCAGATCAATCATTAAATCAGGTCTACTTAAAAAAACTGAACAACATGAAGTCTACCGATTATTCTAAATGGTGGATAGGAGATGAAGCCCAGAAAGATAATATGATTTCCAATTTTATAAAGAGCCAAAAATTATGGATAGAATATAAATTAACATATTGTAAATCGGCTTCAGCTCCGGAAGAAATTACACACGGATATAGTGATGTATTATCGAGTTGCTTTATAAATATGAACCAACGCCGTGTAGATGATATTAATTCATTACCTGATGGCAGTTAAAAAAATTTTGCTTGCGATATAAGAACAATGGATTTGCTCCTTACATATAGCAGGCATCCAAAAAACAAAAAGCCCGCTTAGTTTCCTAAGCGGGCTTCTCTAAATTTGGCTCCCCTGACTGGACTTGAACCAGTGACATACGGATTAACAGTCCGCCGTTCTACCGACTGAACTACAGAGGAATCGTGTGAACGGGGCGAATACTAACGGGGGCAGCCCGGCTTGTCAAAGGCCTTTCTTCATAAAGCTGTCTGAGTGTTGAAGAAATCGGCAAATGCCCCAGTTTTAAAGAGAGTTTGTACAAAATTCTTTCGTTAATGCTTATTCCAGAATGCGTTTAGCCCACGAGCTAATTTCATCGCCGCTACCAATATCAGCCTGAATCAGCCCGTTAACCATAAAGGTTGGAGAAACGTGGATACCGTTCTGGCGCGAATATTTGCTGTGCCACTTGATCACGTTTTGCAGAGAGGGATTGGCAAAGGCTTCACGGGCGTTAACACCGCTATATTGCTCCAGACGATTAATAATGTCGTTAGGCGTCGCGTCCATATTCGGCCCTGAGCAGTGATCTTTAAACTCAAACTCTTCACGATGGTCGGCCACGGCTTGCAGCACGGCTTTGGCCGCCTTTTTGCCTTCAGGCAGGGTAGACGCTGCGAGAATATAGCGGACGATCACCCCGGAATACATATGCCATGGCTGTGATTGCAGATGAATTTTCAGCGTCAGATTGTCTTCACCCACCTCTTCGAGCAGCGCATCGAACTTGTTGAAAGCACGCACCGAGAATGGGCAGGTGGGTTCAAGAAACACTTCAAAAACGTTTTTTCCGTGGCCCCAAACCAGCGGATCGGCCTGTAGCGTAGCGTTCGCAGTCATAATCGATTCCTTTAAGTTTCATTATTAACTAAAACATCCTGGCAAATACCCACGCACAGCTCCAGCCATGGCGGGAGAATTACTCTCTGTTTTAGGTTAACAAAGATTGTAGCTTCCTGGCATTAATTAGACTTTCTGCAATGCTTGCTGTGCTAAATCGGTGAAATAGGCCACCGCAGGCTCGATAATGTCTTCGTTAGGGTCAAATTGGGGGTGATGTAGTCCAAATTTGCTGGCGCTGCCAATACTGACAAACGCGCCGGGAACGTGGTGCAGATAAAACGCAAAGTCTTCGCCGCCCATCTGTGGCGTGGCTACCTCGGTGGCGTAGCCATTTTCTTTGGCGACTGAGAGTGCGAATTCTGCCCATTCTGGCGTGTTGATAAGCGCTGGCGGGCCGGGCTGCCAGTCGAGGGTTGCCTTAGCGCCAAAGCCTCCCGCGATACCGTCTATTAATGCGCGGATACGGTCGGGAATTTCTTTACGGATCTGGTCGTTATGCGTGCGCACTGTGCCTTCTAATTCAACGGTTTGCGGCAGCACATTCCATGTATTACCCGCGGTGAAACGCGTCACGCTAACCACTACGGACTCTTGAGAACTGTAGGTGCGACTTGCCAGCGTTTGCAGGGTCGTGACGATTTGACTACCGATCACCACAGAGTCAATGCCTTCATGCGGGCGAGCAGCGTGCGCGCCTTTACCATTGATATTAATAGTGAATCTATCAACATTGGCGTAAAACGCGCCACCGCGAGTGATTAATTTGCCCAACGGCAGGTCGGGGGCATTATGCATGCCGAAAATAGCCTGCACGCCTTCCAGCGCACCGGCATCAATCAGCTGTTGAGCGCCATTAAACGTTTCTTCTGCTGGCTGGAATAAGACTCGCACACGGCCTTTGAGCGTTTTTTCTAATGCTTTCAAACGGTAAGCCACGCCGAGCATCACGGAGGTGTGAACGTCATGACCACAGGCGTGCATTACGCCGCTATTTTGGGAAGCAAACGGTTTATCGGTGGCTTCTTCAATGGGTAACGCGTCGATGTCCGCGCGCAGGGCAATCAGCGAATCTCCCTGACCAATCTCGGCAATGACTCCGGTTTTTAGCGCAAAAGGGAGAATGCGGATATCGGCCTGTTTCAGCCACGCGGTGATGCGCTCGGTGGTCGCAAATTCGTGATTAGACAGTTCAGGATTCTGATGCAGCTCGCGCCGCCAGGCTACCAACTGGTCGATTAATGTGTCCGTCATGACATCCTCGTCTATAAAAACTAAATAAAGCATCATCCAAAGATGTCGGCGGCGCGTGAACCAACGATTTGCGATAAGCTTTGCAATAAAACAGCTATGTCTATTGCCATATTTTTCATTCCCTTGCGCAGAATTGTTGTTTTACTCCTTGCCGATGTTTGGTCACTATCGCCAATCAAGGAATGGAGAGCCTTGCTTCGTTCTATTGCCTAGTCTGGAGGAAACGCATGAGCGACAATTTTGCTGCGCAGCTGATTAACTGGCGCAGGACCTTGCATACCTGGCCTGAGCTATCGAATCAGGAGCAGGCAACGACTGCGCGTGTCCGTAAATGGCTGGAAGATGCCGGGATCCGCATCCTCGATTATCCTATTCAAACGGGCGTGGTGGCTGAAATCGGTCACGGCGAACCGCTGATTGCCTTGCGTGCAGACATCGATGCGCTGCCGATTCATGAACAAACTCAGCTCAGTTATGCCTCGCAGAATGCCGGGGTGATGCACGCCTGTGGTCACGATGTTCATACTTCAGTGATTCTGGGTGCTGCATTGAAGCTCAAGGCGCATGAAGACTCGTTGCCGGGCAGGGTGCGTTTGTTTTTCCAGCCGGGTGAAGAAAATTGCACGGGTGCGAAACAGTTTATTAAAGCCGGCGCGCTGGAAGGCGTGCAGGCTATTTTTGGCATGCACAACGAACCCGGATTACCGGTGGGTACTTTCGCCACTCGAGGCGGTGCGTTCTATGCCAATGCCGATCGTTTTATCATTAATATTCATGGTAAAGGCGCGCACGCGGCGCATCCTGAGCAGGGCAACGATACGATTGTGCTGACCAGTCAGGTTATCCAGGCATTACAGGCGCTGACCAGCCGCAGCTTTAATACTCTCGACAGTCTCGTGCTTTCCGTGACGCGTATTGACGCCGGTAAAACCTGGAACGTTTTGCCCGAAAAGGTGATGTTTGGTGGCACATTGCGTACTCACGACGTAAAAGTGCGTGAGCAGGTGATACAGCGCGTCAATCATTTAGTAAAAAGTCTGGTTGAGGCCAGTGGCGGAACGGCCGACGTGAGCTGGACCGCTGGCCCCCCGGTGCTGATCAACGATGAAAACTGGGCGCGCATCGCTTCTGAAGTGGCGAAAGAAACGGGTTATAAGGTTCGCACGGCAGACTTGCATCTTGGCGGCGAAGACTTTGCTATTTATTTGCAAAATGTGCCGGGTGCTTTTGTTAGCATCGGCAGCGCCAGTGAGTTTGGTTTGCACCACGAAGGGTTTAACCCTGATGAAGCGCTGCTTGCTCCGGCGGCAGAATACTTTAGTCGTCTTGCCGAACAGGCTTTGACGCTGCTAAACGAAAATGCGCTGGAACCCAGCGAGCTTTAATTTTTAACTTTTAACTCTTAATTTTTGACGTCTAACGTCTAACATCTAATTAGAGATCTGAGATCTCTAATTTCTGACCTCTGACCCATCTTTAAAACCTCGTTATATATTGCACAATCCTCCGGCCGTTTATGTCTGGAGGTTTGCACCTCTATTGTGAAGTGACGCTTATTTTATGTGCATTTTATTTATGGCAAATCTTATAAATCTCCCCGCATTGCCTTCATTATGGGTAAATACAACTGATTAATTCCTGATTTTTTTCTGATCCCTGCTGATTTTAAAATGATTTTGTCCCTATTTCTTATGAGTGATTGATATTGGCACAGCTGTTGCTTTGTTATTCAACTAACAGCATCGGCTGGGTTGATAACAAAGCAACAGGGGCATATGGCAGATAATCTTGATGTGGTCGCACAAATTGAAGGCTCTTTTGCGGGGCAAACGCCGACCGGTAAGCGTATTGCGGGCTATCTGCTGGCGAATCTGGCGCAAATCCCCTTCGAAACTGCCGATAGCATCGCTCGCAGTGCCGCCACTAGCGGAATCTCCGTTGGTCGCTACTTGCGCAGCCTGGGTTATCGCAATCTTGATGATTTTAAACAGACCCTGCGTCAACAAAGCAGCGGTGCGCTTTATCATCCCTGGGTCGTTACCGACCGTCTCGGCGCCTATCGTCAGCGCAGTAAACAGCCGCAGCAGGAAAAATTCCAGCAGGGTTTAACGCTGGAACTCGAGGCAATTCAACACGTTTATCAGCTGGCCCAGAGCGACAGTTTTGCCTGTATTAGCCGTGGGCTGGCCGAAGCAGATGCGGTGTTTATCTTGGGGATTCAATCGGTACGCGGCATCGCCAATACTTTCTACAGCAATCTTGAGTATCTGCGGCCACAGGTTTATTTCGCCGACGGGCAGTCAGGCACTTACGTGGAGTCTCTTAACTCCGAATTTGCCTCGCCTTACCTTATCGTCAGCGATACCCGCGCCTATTCAGTGATCGCCCAGAAATACTGTAAAGCTGCCTGTGACAGAGGGCTGCGAGTCGGATTAATCACCGATATTTACTGCCCGTGGGCGCATGATTACCCGGTCGATCTGCTGCAAATTAAAACCGATACCGGCCAGTTTTGGGACTCGATGGCGCCGTTAAGCTGCCTGTTCAACCTGCTGTGCTCGTCAGTGCTTGAGCTGCGAGGCGATCAAGTCGAACAGCGGTTGGCTACTAATCGGTTGCTGCAAAAAGAGTTTGGACAGTTTGAATCCTGATGGCGAAAGACTTTGCCGCGAAACACTATTTATAAACAGGGGAAGTAAAAAAACATTATGAAAGAAAAAGATATCACGCTAGTGGACGTGGCCGAGCTTTTGCCGCAGGTGGTCATTGATATGAAATATGCCACCGACGACAATCTTACTGGACACGTCGTTTACTGCGAAAACCGCTGCCTGCTGCATCCTGACGCGGCCAGGGCTTTGGTTCGCTGCCATGAAGTCGCCAGGCTTGCCGGATTTACTCTGAAAATTTTTGATGCCTATCGCCCGAAGCAGGCGCAAAAGGTGTTTTGGGCCGTGTTACCGAACCCTGATTATGTGGCGGATATCAGCATCGGTTCCCATCACAGCCGCGGCGTGGCGGTTGATCTGACATTACTGGATGAACAAGGTAACGAGTTGGATATGGGCGCGGGTTTCGATGAAATGACCGAGCGTTCGCACTCGTTTTATCCGCATCTTCCTGCCGAGTTTCAGCGTAATCGCCTACTGCTCAATGCCGTAATGGCGGCGGGTGGCTTTATCGGCATGCCGACCGAGTGGTGGCATTTCGAGCTACCAGACTCTATTTCTTATCCGTTACTGGAAGATATTTTTGACTGTTTTCCTTCAAAACACCTTGCCTGATCCTTGGCATTTTCATCGTTGCGAATTTTTTCATTATTGCTAATAACAGATACCAGGAGTTTGCAGATGTCGATTACCACAGGAAAGACCGCAGCAAAGTCATTATTTAATAAAGCGTTAATCCAGAAAACAGCCTTGGCAGGTGCCGTTGTATTCGCCCTGACGGGGATCACTTTACAGGCTCAGGCTGCCGTGCCGAAGAGCATGCTGGTGATTGGCAAGGCGGCAGATCCTCAAACGTTGGATCCGGCAGTGACGATCGATAACAATGACTGGACGGTCACTTATCCCGCCTATCAGCGTTTGGTGGAATATAAAACTGTAGACGGCAAAGGATCGACGCAGGTTGAGGGCGATCTGGCCGCCAGTTGGAGTGCCTCACCCGATCAGTTGGTGTGGACCTTCAAGCTGAAACCCGGTGCCAAGTTTGATGATGGCTCGGCCGTGAATGCAGACGCGGTGAAATGGTCGTTTGACCGCCTGATGAAAATCGCTCAAGGCCCTTCAGAAGCTTTCCCAAAAGATATGCAAGTCACGGTGGTTGACCCGATGACCGTGCGTTTCACTCTTAAAACGCCGTTTGCTCCTTTCCTTTATACACTGGCTAACGACGGTGCCGGGATTGTTAATCCGGCGATTGCCAAAGGTAATCCAGCCGATGGCGGTAAAGCCTGGCTTTCGAGCCACACCGCCGGTTCTGGCCCATACAAACTGGAGCGTTGGGATAAAGGGCAGCAGCTGGTGTTGGTGCCAAACTCATATTACAGCGGGCCAAAACCGGCGTTTAAACGCGTAACGGTGAAGATTATTGGCGAAAGCTCCAGCCGTCGTTTGCAGCTATCTCGTGGTGATTTGGATATTGCCGATTCCCTGCCAATTGACCAGCTCGCGGCACTGAAGCAGGAAAATAAAGTCGCGGTAAACGAGTATCCGTCGCTGCGTGTGACTTACCTATATCTCAATAATGCCAAAGGGGCGCTGAGCAATGTTGACCTGCGTCGCGCGGTGTCTTACGCCGTGGATTATCAGGGCATGGTTAAAGGTATTTTAGGCGGCAATGCAAAACAAATGCGTGGGCCGATCCCAGACGGCATGTGGGGCTATGACCCGACAGCTATGCAGTACAGTACCGATATGACCAAAGCCAAAGCCGATTTAGCGAAGGTGAAACCGCAGCCGGGAACGCTGGATTTGCTTTATTCCGACAGTGATCCGAACTGGGAACCGATCGCGCTTTCGGTACAGGCGAGTCTGGCGACGTTGGGCGTCAAAGTTAAGCTCGAAAAGCTGGCGAATGCCACCATGCGTGACCGTATCGGGCAGGGTGATTACGACATTTCGATTGGTAACTGGAGCCCGGATTTCGCCGACCCGTACATGTTTATGAATTATTGGTTCGAGTCGGACAAGAAGGGTTTGCCGGGCAACCGCTCGTTCTACTCCAATCCGCAGGTTGATGATTTGCTTAAAAAAGCCGTCTCCGTGACTGACCAGAAACAGCGTACTGACTATTACCAGCAGGCGCAGAAAATGGTTATCGACCAGGCAGCCTACGTTTATTTGTTCCAGAAAAACTATCAGGTCGCGATGAACAAGGACGTGAAAGGCTTTGTTTTCAATCCGATGCTGGAACAGGTCTTTAATGTAGCGCAGATGAGCAAGCAGTAAGTTCGAGTAAAAAACCAGCATAAGGTTAAGTTTGCCATGGCACCGGGGTTATCGCTTCGGTGCCCTGTTCAGGGGAATGTTATGACTTTTTGGAACATTATTCGCCAGCGTTGCTGGGGGCTGGTTTTGGTGATGGCGGGCGTGTGCGTCATTACTTTTATCATCTCACACATGATCCCCGGTGACCCGGCAAGGCTGTTGGCTGGCGATCGGGCTAGTAATGAAATGGTGCTAAACATGCGCCATCAGCTGGGGTTGGATCAGCCGCTTTACGTGCAGTTTTATCGTTACGTGGTGGATTTGCTGCATGGAAATCTCGGGACTTCGATTCGCACCGGCAGGCCCGTGCTGGAAGACTTACGCGCATTTTTCCCGGCTACGCTGGAGCTGGCACTGAGCGCGCTGCTGCTGGCCATTATTCTGGGTATTCCATTGGGCGTTCTCTCGGCGGTTTATCGCAATAAACTGCCGGATCACTTGGTGCGTATGATGTCAGTGGTCGGCATTTCGACCCCGGCTTTTTGGCTGGGATTGGGCGTTATTATTTTGTTCTACGGTCATCTTAATCTCCTGCCAGGCGGTGGAAGGCTGGATGACTGGATGGATCCGCCCACCCATATCACGGGTTTTTATGTGATTGATTCAATATTGACCGGTAACCGCGATGCGTTGTGGAACAGCCTGCAACATCTGCTGATGCCTGCGCTGACGCTGGCGTTTGTGCATATGGGGATTGTGGCGCGGCAGATTCGCTCGGCGATGCTCGAACAAATGGGCGAAGATTACATTCGCACTGCTCGAGCCAACGGGCTGTCGCACTGGCGGGTGATTTTATGCCACGCGCTGCCGAACGCGCTGATTCCGTCAGTCACCGTGTTGGGGCTGGCGCTGGGCGATTTACTGTATGGCGCAGTGTTAACCGAGACGGTATTTGCCTGGCCGGGCATGGGCGCTTATGTGGTCAGTTCGATTCAGGCGCTTGATTTTCCGGCAGTAATGGGCTTCGCGGTGGTGGTTTCCTTCGCCTATGTGCTGGTTAACCTGTTGGTGGATTTACTCTACGTGTGGATCGATCCGCGTATTGGCAGAGTGGGGTAAACAATGTCATTGATTGAACCGGGCGTTGACAGCAGTCGCGCCGATATTGTGCCGCCAGAGGTTAAACCGCGCTTTGCCTCGTGGCGTAAAACGGCTCATCAGCTGGGCCGCAGCCCGCTCACGGTGTTAGGGCTGGCGATCATGCTGATCGTAGTTTTTCTGATGGTATTTTCACCGTGGCTGGTGCCGCACGATCCTAATGCTATCGACCTTACCGCACGTTTGCAGGCACCTTCAGCGGCGCACTGGTTTGGCACCGACGAAGTGGGGCGTGACTTGTTTAGCCGGGTATTAATTGGCAGTCAGCAATCAGTGACCGCAGGGTTAGCGGTGGTGATACTCGCCGGTAGCGTAGGCTCGCTGCTAGGCTGTTTCTCCGGCGTGATGGGCGGTTTGGTCGATGCGCTCATCATGCGTTGCATGGATATTATGCTGTCGGTCCCTTCACTGGTGCTGACCATGGCGCTGGCAGCTGCGCTCGGCCCGAGCCTGTTTAACGCTATGTTAGCTATCGCTATTGTGCGTATTCCTTTTTATGTGCGACTGGCGCGCGGGCAAACGCTGATGCTCCGTCATCAGGCCTATATGCAGGCAACCCGCACTTTCGGAGCTTCGCGCTGGCATTTGATCACCTGGCACGTGCTGCGCAATGTTTTGCCGCCGCTGGTGGTGCAGGCGTCACTGGATATCGGCACCTCGATTTTGATGGCAGCCACGCTGGGCTTTATCGGGCTGGGCGCGCAGCAACCCACGGCAGAATGGGGGGCGATGGTCTCCAACGGCCGCAACTATATTCTCGATCAATGGTGGTATTCGGCCTTCCCCGGCATGGCGATTTTGATTACCGCGACCGGTTTTAACCTGTTCGGCGACGGTCTGCGTGACTTGCTCGATCCGAAAAGCAGAGGGCGCTGAACATGGCAGAACTGAACATAGCAGAACTAAACATGGCAGAACTAAACATAGTTGAAGGGTTTGTGCAGGTTAAAGAACAGCCCGTGCTGGAGATAAACAGTTTGCGGCTGGTATTTCCGGTGTACGGCGGCGAAGTTAGCGCGCTGAATAATGTCTCGTTGAAAGTGAATGCCGGTGAGATTGTTGGCGTAGTGGGCGAGTCGGGTTCTGGCAAATCGGTGACTGCAATGATGTCAATGCGTCTGCTACCGCAGGACAGCTTTACTATCAAATCGGGTGAGCTGACCCTGCTGGGTACCGACGTGGTTAATGCCAGTGACAAACAGATGCGCCAGCTGCGCGGAGCACGGGTTGCGATGATTTTTCAGGAGCCAATGAATGCCCTGAATCCGACGCGAAAAATTGGCCGGCAGATGTGTGAGGTTATCTGCCTGCATCAAAAAATCAGTCGTCAGGCGGCGAATAAAAAAGCGATTAGTCTGTTGCAGGAGATGCAAATTGGCGACGCCGAGCAGGTGATGGGGCGTTATCCGTTCGAGCTTTCCGGCGGTATGCGCCAGCGTGTATTGATTGCTATGGCATTTTCCTGCGAGCCGGAGCTAATTATTGCCGATGAACCGACCACCGCGCTGGATGTTACCGTGCAGCGTCAGGTACTTAGGCTATTACGGCGCAAGGCCAAGTCCAGCAATACGGCGGTGCTGTTTATCACCCACGATATGGCGGTGGTTTCCCAACTTTGTGACCGGGTTTACGTGATGTACGCCGGGCACGTTATTGAAAGCGGTAATACTGCCGACGTGATTGAGAACCCGGCGCATCCTTATTCGATTGGACTTTTGCAAGCCGCGCCAGAAAATGCCGAGCCGCGCAGTCTGCTAAAAGCTATCCCCGGCACAGTACCTAATCTGGCAAAACTGCCCGCAGGCTGTACTTTTCGCGGACGTTGCAGCCATGGCGACGCGCAGTGTGCTCAGTCACCCAGGCTTGCTGCGCTGGATAATCACTCGCAGCAGCAGGTCGCCTGTTGGCATCCTCAACGAATTGAATCAGTTATCAGCCAGGAGCCACTCTGATGAATCAAGATGCATTGATTGAACTTCAGGATATTCGCGTGCGTTTTACCGCGAAATATAACTGGCTGGGCAAGCCAAAAGGCTATGTTCATGCGTTAAACGGGCTGGATTTAAACATTATGCGCGGCGAAACGCTGGGCATCGTCGGCGAATCAGGCTGTGGTAAAAGTACGTTGGCCCAGCTATTGATGGGCCTGCAAAAGCCTAGCAGTGGACAGTTGCTGCGGGCGAGATCGGACGGATCCTGGTTTGGCTCCGGGATGCAGATGGTGTTTCAGGATCCGCAGTCCTCGCTGGATCCGCGTTTGCCGGTATGGCGAATTATCACCGAGCCGGTCTATGTGCAGAAACATAATCCGGTCAGTGAGCGGCGAAAACTGGCCGAAGAGTTGGCGGAGCAGGTAGGGATCCGCAAAGAGTATCTTGATCGCCTGCCGCACGAGTTTTCTGGCGGCCAGCGTCAGCGTATTTCTATCGCTCGCGCGTTGTCTTCCGAGCCAGATATTATTGTGTTAGATGAACCGACTTCGGCTCTGGATATCTCGGTGCAGGCGCAAATCCTTAACTTATTGGTTGAGCTACAACGCCAGCGTAATCTCACCTTTGTCTTGATTTCGCACAATGTTTCGGTGGTTCGCCATATGAGCGATCGCGTGGCGGTAATGTATCTCGGGCAAATTGTGGAATTGGGGCCAGCAGAGAAAATACTGACACGTCCGCAGCATCCTTATACCAAACTGCTGCTGGATTCTGTACCACAGGCCGGGCGTTCTCTGGATGAGGGGCAGGAGGATAGCAAGGGAGAGTTACCCAGCAATCGCAATCTGCCGCAGGGCTGTTATTTTAGTGAACGCTGTCCATATGCCGGCAATGGCTGCCAGTTGCCGCAGGATCTGCGCGTTAATCTTTCAGGTGCAGCGGTGAGGTGTCATCGAGTGACATGACCGGTATATTTGGCAATCACCCATTCTACCCCTTCGCTCAGCAAATCGTTTAACGAACTGCCCGTTGCCTGCGCGACTTCGGTGAGTGCCTGATGATTTTCGCTGGTGAGGCGGGTACTGATTTTTCCACTATAAGATCTATAGGGCGCGATACCGTCTCTTCTGCATTCGTCGAGAAAAACAGCAAGAGAAATCGCCCCCTCTTTTTTTAGCGCATCCAGGCTATAGGCATAAAAGTCTGCGCCGCCGTTCAAATTGATAAACTCTCCACGCAACATATCAATTTCCGGATCGTAACTTACCACCGCAGTATGATTTTCGATTTTAAGAATATTTTTCATTATTTAATTCCTAATCGGAGTAGCCAAATTTTTATGGCTTTGACGGCGGCTTTATCAACCGTCGGTCTGGGATGAGGTCGATGAAAGATATACTTTTCATCGTGAAGCAGCACCGCCACTCGGGAACCTTCTCTTTCTCTAAGCTCTGCACCTAATGCAATGAATAATGATTCTATTTCCTGCCATTTAACCGTGCCGCTTACGGGCTGGGAATAAATAGCGTCGAGAGTCTGCTGATGTTTCTTTTGCATAAGCTTTAGTATCAAAAAATGATACCACTCCTTTTCTAGTGTGTCACTCCCTGTTTATGCTTTTACTGTTTATGCGTTATGGCACGTTTAGCCTTACAGGGATTATTCGGTGACAGCACCAATAGCAAAAGGGCAGGTTGATATCGAATCAGGATGGGGAATATGCGAGAAAGCTTCAGAACAGGACATCTCCCTCCATAGAAAGAGGGAGCAGGGTACAGAGTTTTTTATAAAGTTTATCGACCATTTCTCTCAGGTCAAAGGCACCATAACGGCGTTTCTCTCTACCAATAGATTGCCTGTGTAGTTCAAATATAGTTAGTGCCTGTGTAGTTCAAATATAGTGCCTGTGTAGTGCCAGCATAGCGCCGCTATTTGGTGACTATTCCTGATTTTTTCCTGATTTTTTTCCGTCCCAAAGGCTGCCGGGAATAGCGACACGGCCTTCAAACAGCAGACGAGCAGTGCGCAACAGGCCGCAGCCAGCAAGCCTTTCAGCTCCGGAAGCCGCATTATTCACGTGCAACTCGACGCTGAATTCACCGCTCGGATGCTCAACGCTTATCCGTGGGCGTTCACCGGCAGGCGTGTTAGCTAAACCTTCGGTAACGGAGCCCGGTAACAGGCAGGCACTGGCTACGCTAACCGCGCCCAAAACACCAATCGAGGCGTGACAGCGATGCGGAATAAAGGTGCGGCTTGAGATAGAACCCCCGTCGCGTGCTTCAGCTACCAAGGTCATTTTGGGAACGGTTCGTTGTGAAACATCGCCAAGATTCATCTTCGGACCGGCTTGCAGTCGAATAGATTCGAGTTTGGTTTTTAACTCGCTATCATCATCGAGCTGCTGACGAGTTTCATAGCCGCTACGACCTAAATCGGCAGCGCGCAGCAAAACCACGGGCATGCCATTGTCAATGCAAGTCACTTCGATGCCGTCAAATTGATCAATTACATTACCGGTAGGCAGCAGCGAACCACAGCTTGAACCGGCAATATCGGCGAACTCAATCATTATCTCGGCCGCCGTACCTGGCACGCCGTCGATACGCAGGCTGCCTTCATATTCCACCTGACTCTTAGGCGTTGGAACATGAGCAATGGCAATCTGCCCGGTATTTTCCATAAAAATTCTGACCGGAGTCAGGCCTTCTGCCGCTAAAATCAGCCCTTGTTCAATAGCAAACGGGCCGACAGCGGCCAGAATATTGCCGCAGTTTTGCCCGTAATCCACGACAGCTTTATCAACATTGACCTGAGCAAAAAGATAGTCAACGTCGGCATCTTCGCGAGCAGAAGGGCGGATAATGGCGACTTTACTAGTCAACGGATCGGCACCCCCGACACCGTCTATCTGGCGCGGATCGGGTGAACCCATTACTGCCAACAGCACGCGGTCGCGAAGTTCCTGCTCAGCAGGTAAATCATCGGCCAGAAAGAACGCGCCCTTGGATGTTCCACCGCGCATTAGCACGCAAGGAATACGGGTCTGCAACATGAAGCCTCCTCAACGTTTCAGTGAGTTTTCCAACTCGGCGGCATCTGTATAATAAGTCAGGCCTTTTTTCTCGAGGGTCGGACGCATGTTATAGATGTCCAGACCCAGCTCGCCGTCAGCCATGCGCGCGCGTTTGCTTTCTTCCAGCTCTTCACGTTGACGGCTGGCTTCTACGACATGCGCCACTTCATCACGACGAACGACAACCACACCGTCATCATCGGCAACGATAGCATCGCCCGGATAGACAATCTGGCCTGCGCACAGCACGGGAATATTCACTGAACCCAGCGTTTCTTTGACCGTGCCTTGGGCATAAACGGCATGAGACCAGACGGCAAAGCCCATCTCGCGCAGGGTGCGAGTGTCGCGCACACCGACATCGGCCACTAAACCAATGACGCCGCGAGCTTTTAAAGACGTTGCCAGCAGATCGCCGAAGTAGCCGTCGCTGCAAGGAGAAGTGGGTGCGACGACCAAAATATCGCCCGGTTTGCACTGTTCAACCGCGACGTGGAACATCCAGTTATCGCCTGGCGCGACTAGCACGGTGACGGCGCTTCCTGAAATCGCCACGTCCTGCTGTATAGGGCGAATATCCGGAGAAAGTAGCCCTTTGCGGCCCTGCGCTTCGTGCACAGTTGCGACGCCAAACGAGGCTAATGCCGCGACATGTTGTTGCTCGGCGCGGGGAATATTGCGCACCACCACGCCTTTTTTACCGAGGATCAGGCCTTCGTTATTGCTCATGCCAGCTCTCCTGTTACGCGTGGGAAGATGCTCTGATAACCTTCGCCATAAACGATGTTTTTGCTGGTGGTAATACCGACATTGCGTTTTGCCTGCACGCCGCGCTGTTGAGCCACGCGCGTGTAGTATTCCCACAGATGTTCCTGACCGGCCATGCATTGAATCGCGGCATATTTTTTGTCCCAGACATCAGTGATATCCAGCAATACGTCGGGTTTCCATTCACACTGCTCTGGCTGATGTGGTTCGAAACAGTAAACCGGAGGAGCAGCAACAATAGGTTCGCCCGGCTTATAGCCTTCTGCCTGAGCAATAATGCGCGCTTCCTGTGCCAGATTCGTGGCCATTGGATGGTCGTAGTTGTAAGGATCTTTCAGAGAATGAGTTAGTACGAAATGAGGCTGAATGCGGCGATAGACATCGGCCAGACGGAACAGATCGTCTTTAGTTGCGCGCAGCGGGTAATCGCCCATATCAAAGAATTCAACGCTGGCACCCAGAATTTCAGCGGCGGCCATCGCCTCTTCACGGCGTGAAGCCTTAACTTTCGCTTCGGTCATTTCGCCTTTGCGCCACAGCTTGGCCGATTCACCACGTTCGCCAAACGACAGACAAACGATATGCACTTTATAGCCTAACTGGGTGTGTTGAGCGATTGCACCGCCCGCACGCCATACGAAATCAGCGGAGTGGGCGCTAACAACCAGCGCACTTTTTGCAGGGGTTGCTGCATTGTTGTTGGCATTGCTCATTTGCGTATTCCTTATTCATTTATAATTTGAGGGTACCTGACGTACAGCCTGGTCTGATTTCTATGCTCTCAGTCGCCGGGGATCACGGGTAATTCATTTGATTGCAGCAGGTATGCGTTTTATTTATATTGCTGAGTAAAGTCACAAAAAAAACATAAGCGGGAGAAGGGATGAAGCACGAAATAGAGTTATGTAACCTGATGCAAATCCGGGCATTTTGTCAGGTTGTTGATCAGGGTAGTGTCTCGCGTGCCGCCGATGAATTGTTCCGCACTCAGTCTGCGATCACCCGATCGATTCGCGATCTCGAAGAGTATTTATCCGTGCCGCTGTTTGAGCGTCATGCCAATGGCATGCTCCTGACCGATTACGGAAAATGCATTCTGCCGCGTGCGCGAAGAGCCATTGCTGAACTGCACGACACCGCGGAAATGCTGGCTCGGCTGCAGGGAAAAAACGCTCATACCCGGACGCCGACAGAACCGCTGTATTTATTCAACGTGCGTCGTTTGCAGATATTTGTGGCGCTTTGCAAGACTCGCCACATGCAAACCGTGGCTACACTGTTAGGTCTCAGTCAACCGGCCGTTTCTGCCGCGCTGAAGGTGTTGGAAAATGGGGCCGATATTTCTTTGCTCGAACGCACGCCGCAGGGGATGATCCCGAGCCTGGCCGGGCAGG
This sequence comes from uncultured Gammaproteobacteria bacterium, assembly GCA_963747655.1. Taxonomy (GTDB): domain Bacteria; phylum Pseudomonadota; class Gammaproteobacteria; order Enterobacterales; family Enterobacteriaceae; genus Rouxiella. The sequence continues at coordinate 264,825 of CAVVFS010000007.1, forward strand.
AAATCGTGCCCAATATCCGTCGTGCTCTCAATGAGTTGCGCAATATTCCTGCCGATATCGCCGCCCGACAAGGGGTGTTGGTGGGCACGGTGCAGATTGGCGCGCTGCCGCTGAGCCGGGCAAGACTGTTACCGCAGGCAATTTTGGCGGTCACTGCTCAATACGCGGGTATCAAGATTATTACCAATGAGAGTGCCTTTGTGACACTGGCTTCAGAGCTGAGATCGGGTGAGCTGGACTTTATTGTCGGGGCGCTGCGAACCAGCGATTACGCCGCGGATATGGTCAGTGAGACACTGTTTACCGAAAAAATGGTGATTGTTGCCCGGCGCGGTCATCCACTGAGTGGCAAAGTTATCCATCCTGACGATTTACGCGGAGCGCGTTGGGTGTTGCCGCGCTCAGAAACACCGGCAAGAAAACTGCTGGAACGAAGTTTTGCATCGGTAAATATCCCCGCGCCGGACCCGGTCGTCGAGAGCGGAGATTTGGCGATAGTGCGTGGCTTACTGCTTGATTCAGATATGCTGGCGGCAGTATCCGCAAAACAGTTGCAGCATGAATTAGACAGCGGCGAGTTAGTCAGCCTTGACGTCGACCTTGCCGACACTCGCCGCCCGATTGGTATCACTTTCCGCGCGGGTAGCCTGCTGTCACCGGCCGCCAGCGCAATGATCGAGGCTATTCGATCACAGGCAATGTAATTACTATCAGGGTATTAGAAGATTTCGCTCATATTCAGCTGGCTCATGAGCAGTGCGTTATCGCTGTAATCAACCGGAATGGCGATTACAGCCGGTCCCTGAACATCCATCGCCGTGTGCAACGTTTTTTCCAGCGAATCCGCCGAGGTAACCGCAAAGCCTTTGGCGCCAAACGAGTCTGCATAAGCTTTAAAATCAATCGGCCCAAACTTGATACCTGACGTGCGCTGATACTTTTTCTCTTCCTGGATAGCCACCATGTTATAGGCTTCATCGACCCAGATAATGTGCAGCAGGTTGATGCCTAAACGCACCGCGGTTTCCAGCTCCATGCTTGACTGCATAAAACCGCCATCTCCCGAAACGGAAACCACTTTACGACCCGGTTCCACCAGCGCTGCGCCGATAGCCCAGGGCAGCGCGACGCCCATCGTTTGCTGTCCGTTGGAAATCAGCACCTGACGAGCGCGGAAACTATAAAGGTAGCGGGCGATCCAGATGTGGAAACTCCCCATATCCACACAGAGGGTGACATCGCTGTTCACAATATCCTGCATCGCGCGAACGAGCCGCAACGGGTGAATGGCAAACTGATTCAGGCTGCGCCCTTTTTGGTCCAACAGTTGGCGCTGTAAACGGCGTTCTTCAAGAATATCGATGGCCGACGGGCTAAGAGCAATTTGTTGTGAAATTTGCGAGCCAAGTAAATCAATGGTGTCGGCAATATCGCCAACCAGTTCAACTTCTGGCTGGTATTCGCTGTCGGTTTCAGCTGGCGTAACATCAATATGCACCAGCTCGGCTGTGCCATTGCTCCACTGCGCCGGCTCGTATTCCACTGGACTGTAACCAATAGTAATGACCAGATCGGCATTGCGTAACAGGCGGTCACCAGCTTGATTATTAAACAAACCGACACGACCGGCAAAGCGGTGGAAGGCCTCCTGAGTGATAACTCCTGCCGCCTGATAGGTGCTGGTCACCGGAAGATTACTCTTTTTCAGCAGGCGACGAATGGCTTCGGCGTTACGCGGTTGGCTAGCCATCAGCCCCAGCAGCAGCACGGGATTTTTCGCCTGTTGCAGCATCCGCGCCACTTGCAGGATTGCACCTTGTGGCGCGCTACCTAAAGTGGGCGAGTAGGAGGAGAGTAGCTTACCGTGCGTCGGCTCGTTAATCAGATCCATCGGCAGACTGATAAAAGCCGCGCCGGGACGACCAAATTCTGCGGCGCGAAAACCGTTGGCAACCACTTCGGCCAGCGCGGAAGAGGAGGTGGCCTCAGCCGAATATTTGGTCACCGGCCGGAACATTGAAACCGTATCCATGGTTTGATGCACCTGTTTTAGATGGTCGGCTCGTTTTACCGCACCGCCTAGCGCCACCATTGGGTCACCCTCAGAATTAGCCGTGGCAACGCCGGTAATCAGATTGGAACAGCCAGGGCCTGAAGTGACTAGCGCAACACCGGCTTTGCCTGTTAACCTGCCGACCGCTCCCGCCATAAAGGCGGCATTGGCTTCATGGCGCACCACCACGGTTTCAATTTTTGAATCAACCAGTGAATCAAATACCCTGTCAATCTTGGCGCCCGGAATGCCGAATACGTGTTTGACTCCCTGAGCCTCAAGCTGAGCAACCACCAAATCTGCACCACATACCCATTCATTATTAGGCTTATTACTTTCTGAATTTTTCATTTCATCGCTCCATTAATCTGTCGCTATTAGCTTTCTACGGCACGAATTGCTTCCTGCAAGTTCTCAGGAGACAGATTGGCATTAAGAAAATCTTTATCATGTGGAAAATCGATAGCCAGTTTTTCTACCGTGCCAAAAGTTAAGGTTCCACGCTCAACCTGGTAATCCAGCACATGGCCGCCACTGCGCCGCGCCTGATCGATAAAATGCTCGTGATAACCGGCGACGTTAATGCCTTGCATATATTCTGGGGTTAAAAAGCCGATCAGCACGCCTGAGCTGTTCTTAATATGGAAAGTGGGTTGTTGTTTAACGGCTTCCATCATCGGCTTATAGGGACGCTGTTGTTCTGGCACAGTACGCGTATCGACACGACTGAAATCACCGTTAATTCGCAGCGCGCCGAAGACGTTTTGACTCGCAATAACTCTGTCAATGACCGCATGAATTTCTTCACGAGTGTGTGGGCGATCGATGCGGTATTCATTAGTCGGATTGAAGAATGTCATGGTGGCAAACGGCGTTTGCTGCTCAGGACTGGCACGACGAGCCGTGCCATCACCACGTAACTGGAAAATATCACCGTCGAAAGCGATCAATTCTCCATCGAGTTTATTAAAAGTCCCGAGACCAAAATCACCATGCTCACGCAGCTGCGCCATGGTGGTTTCCCCTTCATATACGCCGCTGAGCAGGGCGCTCATCAGTGAAGTTTGGTAAAGCACGTTGGCGTTAGAAACAGCTAGTTCTTTCATTCGAGTGCTCCAGAAAATCCATTAAGAAGATTAACTAAAGGTTGACGCCATTCCTCTCACAGTTCCAATATGAAGAGATGTTTACTTTGAGACGTTTTTAATATGGAACTACGTCATCTGCGTTACTTTGTCGCGGTTGCAGAGACGGGTAATTTCACTCGTGCAGCGGAACAGTTGGGTATTTCGCAACCCCCACTAAGTCAACAAATACAGCGACTTGAGCACGAAATTGGCACCTCCTTACTCAAGAGATTGACCAGAGGAGTTGAACTGACCGAGGCAGGAAAAGTGCTATATGAAGATGCACTAATTATTCTCAAACTTTCGGATGCCGCGCTGGAACGTACCCGTAGCGTCGCGCGGGGAGTCAACGGATTCTTGCGCATCGGTTTTGCCAGCTCTTCGGCGTTTAATCCGCAAGTTTTTGCCCTGTTACATCGTTATCGAGACAAATATCCCGGCGTCACGCTCGAGCCGCAGGAAAAGGATATGTCAGCACTAATGACGGCACTGAGTGAGGGAGTTATCGATCTTGCATTTGTCCGTTTGCCCTGTGAGCGCAGCAAAGAGTTCAACGTGCGCATCATCGACGATGAAGAAATGGTGGTAGCGTTACCGAAAATGCATCCGCTAAGCCGGGGAACGAGTGTTTTACTGACTGAATTGCGAAACGAAACGTTGATTACTTTTCCCCGTGAGTTGTCGCCAGGGCTTTACGATGAGGTGATTTCAGCCTGCGAAGAGGCCGGATTTACGCCTAATCTGGGTCAGCAATGTCCGCAAATTGCATCGTCACTCAGCATGGTGGCAACAGGTTTTGGCTATGCTTTGGTTCCTGCCTCGTTGGGGAGAATTGATGTCGCCAATGTTTGCTGTTTACCCATCGCTAATCAGAGAATAACGACTCAGGTCGGGCTAGCGTGGCGGCGGACTTCACAGGGGAAATCAGCTCAACACCTGTTGAATCTTATGACTTCTGCGCTGGTGGAATAGGAAACCAATGGCTGTAGTTGATGAATAAATATCAAAGATTACAGCCTAAGGTTTTAGCGACCAGGGAGTGACCGTTCCGACGATATTTAGTGTGCTTTCATTCTTGAGTGCCTGATAAACGCCTTGAGAAATTTCGCTATGGGTAAGCCATCGACTGTTAACAGGAGTCGAGTTGTCTACAGAAAAGCCTAACACTGCAATTTTGTAATCGAGATTTGGAAACTGTTGTGCAAATTCTTTCTGCCATTGCCAAATTATTTCTGGTTTTGAGGGATCTTGCGCAGCGCTGCCCATAATGTGCAGAAAGGTTGTTTCAACATAGTTTGCGACAATAAAACAGACGTTTAAATCAGCCGGAGAATGGACCCAGCAAATAGCGCGATCAAATAATCCGTATGCTTTTGTTGACTGTTTAAGCACCGCCTCAAGCAAAGCAAAATCGTTGTAGTCAACGGCTAAATGGGTGACAGAATCAGGTGGCAATGTGGCTGACAGACTTTTAAAAGCGTCTTTACTGCAAGAAATAACTGAAATATGCCGCTCTTCACTCGCCAGTCTCGCCAGAAGAGCTGAAAGCATTCCAGTGCCACCAATAATTAGATCACGAGTCATATTTTTCGCCAATGAATAGTTATATTAATTCCCAGGGCGCGTGTTTCCATCGAGCATGTAGATAATCAATAAAAACGCGTAATCGTGCCGGCGTTATTTCACGTTTTGGGCGCACAATGCTGATCTTTGACGGGATAGCCTCCCATTCCGGCAAGACGCGCTGCAACTGTCCGGTTTTCAGCTCTTCAACAATATCCCAGGTTTCCCGTAATGAAATGCCCAGGCCCATCAGGCACCATTGGTGTAATACATCGCCATTGTCACTGCTTAAATTGCCTTTGATGGGAATCGCTTTACTTTCTTTTTCTCTGCGTAATGACCAAATATTTTGCAACAGGCCGGGATAAACAAAGATCAGGCAATTATGATTGACCAAATCTTCGGGCTTATCCAACTTTTCATGGGCAGACTTTTCATGGGCAGATAAGTAGGCGGCCGAGGCAACCAGAATTCGTCTATTATCGCTGATTTTGCGTGCCACCAGCCTTGAATCTGCTAGATCCCCCATGCGAATAGCCAGATCAAAGTCACCGCTAAACAGGTCTTGTACTTCATCTGAAAGCCGAAGATCAAAGCTCACCTTGGGATAATTCTTACAGAAATCATGGATAGCAGATGTCAGATATTTTCGACCAAAAGGAGTGGGAGCAGTAAGGCGGATGATGCCACTCAGTTCCTGATTTTTGTTATCTGCCAGCTCCTGAATTTCATCAAAGATTTCCAGCGCCAGCTTTGCCCGCTCTGCAATCGCACGTCCCTCATCGGTGATACGAACATTTCGCGTATTTCTTTCAAACAGCGTGATGCCCAATGCCGCTTCTAAACGGGCAATCTGCTTACTAACAGTTTTTGGCATGCTGTTGGTTTGTCGTGCCGCTGCAGAAAAGCTCTTACTTTCGACTACCTGCATAAACACTTTCAAGTCATCAATATTGCGAAGCGGCATTATGTCCTTTTTGTAGAAAATTATTGTCAATTTTAGGGTGTTCTAAGGGTAAGTGGCTTTCGTCAAAATGACCATCCACTTGAGCTTTTTAGGAAATATTATTTTGAATAACGTTCGTATGCCTCCAGTCATACTGATATTTGCGTTGTGTGCTTTTGCTTTGGGATTTACTGAATTCGTCAGTATCGGGTTGGTATCAACTATCTCGGATGATTTGAAAATAACGTTGAGCCAGGCGGGCAGGGCAGTGATGGCTTACGCGTTAGGCGCTTTTATTGGCGCACCTTTACTCACAGCTTTCACTGGCCGATGGGCACGTAGAAAAGTGCTGCTGATGGCGGTGGCCTTTTTTACACTGGGCAATCTTATGGTGAGTTTATCTGAATCTTTCACGCACCTACTTGCCGGGCGCTTTATCTCAGGTCTGGGCCATGGCGTATTTTTAGCAGTGGCTTCCACGGCAGCAACACAATTAGTGGGTAAAGAGAAATCAGGAACTGCGATATCTATCGTTTTTAGTGGTCTTACACTGGCGCTTGCAATTGGAGTTCCTGTCGGGACCTATATGGGGAATATAATCGGCTGGCGAATCATTTTCGCTGTAATCGCCGCCATTGGCTTAGTCTCTTTCTTAGCATTAATGATGGCTATGCCGGAAGAGGATGCCGATTTGAGAAAAAAATTAGAGACTCTCAAGAGCCTAAAAACGATTCTTAAACCTCAGCTATTAGCCTCAGCCAGTATCACAGTAATGGCCTATGCGGGCGCATTTTCTTTTTATACCTATATATCACCTGTTCTTTCGAAAATAACCGGTTTAACTAGTGAAACCAGCAGTGCCATATTATTAATTTATGGGGTGATGGCTGCAGTAGGTAATACCGTGGGAGGGAAATTGACCGATCGTAAAGGCAATGATTACGCAGTCATGATTATCTTGATAAGTCTGGCAATTGTATTGTCCGGTATAGGGTTATTCCAATCCTTTGCCTGGGCGATGATGATTTTTATCGGATTACTCGGTGCAATAACTTATGCAGCTGTCCCCGCGTTACAGGCACGAGTGATTGCAATCTCAGAATTAGAGACTTCACCATTTACCGAGGTTGCTTCGGGTTTGAATATTGCAGGATTCAATGGAGGAATCGCTTTGGGGTCTGTTTTAGGCGGACTGAGTTTACAACTGGCGGGTTTAAGAAGCATGGCCGGAACCGGGGCAATTATCGTCATAGTCGCCGTATTTTTCATGCTCTATCAATTGCGTAGTTGCCGATATAAGACGACCTGACAACTTCTATTATTTTATAGCTTTATGTCTCAATGACAAATATAAGTTAAGTACGTCACCAATACGCCAAAGAGTGGGTTATTCACCATTTATGGTCAATAACCCACTTTTTAATTGAATATGCCTGCTGGTTATTTAGTCGGCTTAGCGCATCCTGCCAAATCTATTCTTTTTGTAATCGCGATAACCTTTATAAAGATAACGCAGCTTCAAAAGTTTCTGATCTTCAAAGAAAACGACGCCGAAAATCAGTCGCATATTCTCGCGTTTATAATCTTCGGTGAATTCAGGGAAACGATCCTGGATAAGCAGGCGGTTTCTGATGATGTAGTATTTACGAATGGCACCATGATGCATTACCCACATGTTCCGGTTAAACAGGTAGGGATGGAGCTTAGTGTTGCCAAGCTTGTGCTCCATATGCACATCGCCAAAGGTGTAAATTTTAAAGTTATTCTTAGTCATCTTGAAACACAGATCGTGGTCAACCTCATCGATGAATAAAGTATCATCGAAACCGCCAATCTTGGTGTAGGCATTAAGATTCAGCAGATTGCCGGAGGTTATCACTCTCTGGGCGTATCCTTCTGGCTGCTCCTTATAGGTCATAGGAGTGAACACGGCAATGCTTGTATCTTCTAGCTTCTTAATTTCAAAGGAATTAATAAACTTAGTCATCTCGACCGGATCAAAACATGAATCCTGATCCATGGTTACTATCCACTCATAACCTTGTTCTATTGCGCGCCGACACCCTTTATTCAGTGCCGTTGCAATACCCAGATTATCAAGGTTAGGCAGATATTCGATTTTATCCGAACCTAAACCCACGGTGCTCAGTAAGGCTGAATTATCGCCAGCCGAGTTATCAATCACATATAGGCTATTTAAGAAGCCGAGATAGGTTTTGATATTCTCGACTTCTTTTTCTGTGGGATTGAACCAAACCACAACCCCGGCCAATGGCGTGCTATTGGCGTTATTTTTTTCATCGGACATTTAAGAACGTCTCCATATGGATTTGGTTTTGTACACAATCAAAAGAGCGACAACGGCTTCGGTGACCAATACTGAAATAGCGGCACCATCTGCGCCGGCCCACCATATAAGAGGGAAGATAGCCACAGTATTGAGCACTGCACCAAACCACAGTATCTGGCTGAATTCTTTCTTCATGCCAATAATCAACATTCCCTGCACACCCAATACTGTACTCACGCTGATAAAGAACACCATAGGCGCAAGAATAATGAGAACAGAGACAGAAGCTAAATAGGTGTTGCCATAGAATACGGTAATAATTTCGTGAGCAAAAATCATCAGCAACAGTGAAATGAGCAAGACAATAGCATTTTGCCCATAGAGCAAGGCGCGGATCATCTTTAACCCTTTGGCTTTATCATTTGCCATTAGTGAGCTGATACGCGGATAGAATACCTGAGTAATAGGACCCATTAAGCCCTGAATGGCGATACGGATTTTATCTGCGGCAACATAGACGCCTACAATAACCGGGCCTGCGGCAAAACCAAGGAACACAGGAATACTATTTACATAAACGCTGCCAGCAATATTCGATAAGAAAATATATCGACCTTCGTGAATCATTTCTTTAATTTGCGCATAACTTGGCAGACTCCATTCGATCCATTTTTCACGATAAATCATATAAAAACTGAACAAGGAGCCCACGATAAAGCCAGCGCCGGTAATTAATGCCACAATCCAGGTATCAGCTGGCGATTTAACATAAATGAATACTAAGGGAAGGGTGATTATTTTTGCAGCAATATTGGAAATTGCCATCCAGCCCATTTTTTCTTTCCCCTGAAATAGCCAAGAGGGGAGATAGGCTGCGCCAATTACTGAGGTATATGAGACAACGATAACCGCTGAATATTCTTTGATGCTCGGCACGAACGTGACAATCGCGAACATAAACAGTGCACTGAGGATCACCAAGAGGCTTTTGCAGAACAAGACTCCCCAAAAAACCTGACTTACCAGTGTCTTATCGTCTTTGTGTATAGCAATTTTGTTGGTAGCTGAGAGGTCAAATCCATATTGGACGATGAGGGTAAAATATTGTACAAAAGCAAATGAAAAGCCTAATACTCCGTATTGGGCCGGGCCTAAAACACGGACCAGGTAGGGGAGAGTGAGTAAGGGTAAAATATATCCTGCTCCCTGAATCATGAAGAGCGATAATACATTTTTAACCATGTTTATGTTCACTAAAATGATACTCCCAAAAATAAAATGTAATTATGTTGTACTGTCAGGGTCATCGCCAATCCCTAGCGCTCTGTACACGCCCTAAAAATAAATAAGAATTAACTGAAAGTTCCTGGCAAACATGCATTTGCCACCTAATCAGCCAACTCTCTAACATCATAGTGGGCAATAACTGATCCCCGTCACAAATTTACTAGTGCAGTGTAGCCCCATTATGCTCAACTTTTCAAGGTTCAACAGTTGAATCAGATATCTGGAAGAAATGACCATTTTATCGTCTATCAATGCACATAGATTAAGAGGTTTTAGGCAAAAGGTTAGGGCTTTACCATTGGAGCGGCATAATTTTGAAAAGATTATAACGCCATTGGAGAAGCAATAAGAGGATTTAACCTACAGACTCGATAATCAACATTTCTTTGTTATCATTTATCATATGAAAAAAATAACAACGTAAAAAAAGTAATAATGTAAATAATACTGTTGGCACTAAAAACAACTCTTAAGAGTAAATTTATTTCACCCTATTTAGGGTTTATTAATGACTATTTGTACCTTATTTGACTTGCATCAATGAATCCTGTGATCAATTCATTTTTAAAGCATTATTTAAGCAGGCTCAGGGCATTAAAAATGACCCCAGTTAGTATCTCTCGACTCACACCGTCACGTGCCTGCACTGATAGCCCGTGAAGTAAGGTAGCAAAATAATGACCCAGAGCTACCGGGTTCGTCTCTGCCCGAAGCTGTCCCTCAGCGTAAGCCTGCTCAAAACGCGAAATAATACTCTGCGTTTTTGCATTACGTCGTTGTGCCAACCATTCGGCCAGGCTTTTATTCTCATCACTCATGCCGCTGGTTGAAGAAACCACCATGCAGCCTAAAGGGTGCCCGGGTTGAGCATAAAGTGACACCGCACTGTTTAACATGGAACGTATGGCCGTCTCGATATCTGGCTCGGCGAGGGCGCGCTCGGCAAATCCTCCCTCGTGTTGTTCATAATATTGAATGGCTTCCTTAAATAACTGCTCTTTTGATCCGAAAGCCTTATAGATTCGTGCAGAAGCGATACCTAGTGCCGTCACCAAGTCTGACAATGAAGTCCCTTCATAGCCACAGCGCCAGAATAAATCCCTGGCATTGATCAGAGCTGTTTCACGATCAAACTGTCTTGGTCTTCCGGCCATTATCCATTCTCTTTTTAGGGTACGCCGGACTGATTATCCGACTATCTGGTAAATTGTAATGAAAAATCATAATAAAATCAGGTGACTTTAGAGTCTGCCTGAGCAGTTTGTGCCATGAGTTGTTAAAACTCTGGTCACAAATGCAATTCAGCCCTATTGTTTGTCGATTGACAAACAATAGGATGACCGATGAATACTATTAAAGGCCCAAGCTTACACCTTGCACAATTCAGCGAAGATACTGCTCCCTTTAACAATCTTAAGGATATCGCCAGTTGGGCAGCAGCCAGGGGATTCAAGGCGCTGCAAATCCCTGCCTGGGACTCGCGGCTATTTGACCTCAATACTGCCGCCGAAAGCCAGGGCTATTGCGATGATATTAGAGGATGTTTAGCTGAGCATGATTTAACGATCAGTGAATTAACGACCCATGTTTTTGGTCAGTTAATGGCAGTGCATCCGGCTTATGAACCGCTTTGTGACAATCTTGCACCCATAAACTTGCGCGGTAAACCTGTTGAAAGAACGGCATGGGCTGCACAACAACTTTTTGCCGCCGCAAAAGCCTCTGCTCGTTTAGGTTTAACTGAAATGGGGACTTTCTCGGGCTCTTTGGCGTGGCCTTATTTCTTTCCATTCCCACAGCGGCCTGAGGGATTGATTGAAACGGCGTTTAATGAGCTGACGAAACGCTGGCTGCCGGTGCTTAATGCCTGTGACGAGCAGGGGATCAATCTATGTTATGAAATTCATCCCGGTGAAGACCTTCATGATGGAGTCTCGTTTGAGATGTTTTTGGAACGTACAGGCAATCATCCGCGCTGTAACATCCTTTTTGATCCAAGCCACTTTGTTCTGCAACAGCTTAACTATCTGGATTATCTCGATATCTATAAAGATTTTATCCGCATGTTCCACGTTAAAGATGCCGAATTTACGCCAACAGGGCGGCAAGGCATGTATGGCGGTTACCAATCCTGGATTAATCGTGCAGGCCGTTTTCGTTCAACCGGAGACGGACAGGTGGATTTCAAAAGTATTTTCTCAAAATTAACCCAAAACAATTATCAGGGCTGGGCAACGCTGGAATGGGAATGCTGTATCAAAAATAAGGAAGATGGCGCACGTGAAGGCGCAGATTTTATCCGTAATCACATTATTCATGTCACCGATAAAGTATTCGATGACTTTGCCGCCGCGCCTGTCAGTACACAGCAAATTAATAAGCTGCTGGGCATTAATGACACAACTAATAATAAAACCAATAGTAGAGCTAACGGTAAATAGTAGAGCTAACGATAAATAGTTGAGCTAACGGTAAATAGTAGAACTGATAGTAAATAGGAAATTAAAATGGCGACCATTGAAAGGATTAATAAAGTTGAGCAAGTAGTACAACATCATTATGCCGAAATTGAGCAACGTCGCCTTCACTATGTGACTCAGGGGCAAGGACCCGCGGTGTTGTTGATCCCCGGATGGCCCCAAACCTGGTATACATGGCGCTATTTGATGCACTGCCTTGCCGAGGCAGGTTATACCGCAATTGCCGTAGATTCGCCGGGGACGGGTGATTCAGAGCCACCTTTTAACGGTTACGATACAGGTAATATTGCCACTTTACTTAACCAACTTATGCAGCAGTTGGGCCACAGTCATTATTCGCTAGTCGGTCATGATATTGGCATGTGGGTAGGATACGCGCTAGCAATGGATTATCCAGAAGCCGTTAATAGTATGGTGCTAACAGAAGCGGTGATCCCGGGTTTAGCTCCAGCGCCGGAGATTTTTGTCGCGCCGAACGAGAATATTTTCCTCTGGCATTTTATGTTTAACCAGTTGGCCGATTTGCCAGAAGTATTAACGACAGGACGTGAAGAACAATATCTGGGCTATATTTTCGATAAATGGTCATGGCAAAAACAGCGCGTTGCTACAGAGGTTTATATCCGTGCTTATAGCGCGCCGGGCAAACTGCATGCCGGGTTTAATTACTATCGAGCCATCCCCGAAACAATTCGTCAGAATCAACAGCGGGCAAAATCTTTGCTCACTATGCCGGTTTTGACTATTGGCGCCGAGCATGCCACGGGTGATGCTCCTTTTCAGACGATGCAAAGATTTGCTCCGCAATTAGACAATGCAATGATGCCTGACTGTGGGCACTTTATTACCGAAGAATGCGCTGAGGAGTTTAATCAGCTGGTGACGGCTTTTCTTACTAAACAGTCATGGGAAAATAGTAATGGGAAACAGTAGCGTGAAATAATAGCGGGTAAATAGAAGGCTGCGCTTTAATAATTAAATTATGCACAGCAAAAACCTGTATGCCGGTAATGGCATACAGGAAATCAAATTAGGCAGGTATTTAGAAAGATTAATTAAACACCATGCCGCCGTCTATTAGCAGTGACTGGCCGGTCATATAATCGGAGTCCGGGCCTGCCAGGAAAGAGACACAGCCAGCAACATCTTCTGGCTCGGAAAGGCGTTTAAGGGTGATATTTTTGGCAAATTCCTGCGTGCCATAACCTACAGGTTTACCGGCGGCTGCCGAAACCTGGCGGTCAATTTCTTCCCACATCGGAGTTTTAACAATCCCAGGACAGTATGCATTCACCGTGATGCCCTGCACAGCAAGGTCACGTGCTGCGGTTTGTGTCAGGCCGCGAACGGCAAATTTGCTGGAGCTGTAGATAGCTAATTCAGGATTACCGACATGGCCAGCCTGTGAGCAGGCGTTGATGATTTTGCCGCCGTGCCCCAAGTCTTTAAAGGCTTTCACCGCGGCCTGAATACCCCAGATAACTCCTTTGACGTTGATATTATAGACTTTATCAACCACTTCGGGAGTGATATCTTCGATTAGCGTTGTTGGGGCAATCCCGGCATTATTGACAATAACGTCAAATCCGCCCAACTGCTGTCTGGCGGCTTCTACGGCGGAAAAAACCTGATCGCGGTCTGAAACATCGGCAAATTGTGCGATGGCTCGACCACCGGCATGATTAATCTCTTCGGCGACTTTTTTCGCTGTTTCGGCGTTGTAGTCCACCACAGCGATAGCAAAGCCATCTTTAGCCAAACGCAGTGCAATGGCGCGGCCAATTCCCTGACCGGCACCTGTTACCAGAGCCACTTTTCCATTATTAGACATACAATTTATCCTCATTGATGTATTGAGTATCTTGTCCAGGTGGCTACGCGCAAGACAAAGGGCAGTTAAGCCCTTTGCCGTTACGTGAGCTGGTACAAGCTTTACGCCAATGAGACGGTATGTTCAATTAATGTGAACTAAGATTGACCTTTTCTTGATCTTAGCCAACTTTAGGCCAGTTTTGCTGCTTTTCTGATGGCATATTCGTAACCCTGAATACCAAATCCGCAAATCACGCCAACCGAAATATCGGAAAGGAATGAGTGATGGCGGAAGGCGTCACGCTTGTGAACGTTGGTGATATGCACTTCAAATAATGGCACGTTGATAGCAGTCACTGCGTCACGAATTGCCACCGATGTGTGAGTCCAGGCAGCGGCGTTTAACACCAGAGCACTGGCTTTACCACGGCATGATTGAATTTTCTCAATCATTTCACCTTCATAGTTGGTTTGGAAAAACTCAATCTCAACTTCGCACTCTTTACCGGTCTGTAGGCAAAGCGCCTCGATATCAGCGAGTGTGTCGTAACCATAGGTTTCTGGTTCACGGGTGCCGAGCATATTCAGATTGCATCCGTTTAGTACCACAATTTTACGCTGCATTATTTTTCCTTAATCTTTAAATCCAAACAGTTTTTTAGGTGTTTCCCACATGATTTTTTTCTGAATATTTTCATCCGGGAATAAATTATTGAACAGCATCAACAGTGTGCCAAGGTCCATACGGTGCTCGGCGCGCAGGAATGGCCAATCTGACCCCCACATGCAATGATCGGCACCGAAAGCTTCCAGCAGAGCCAGTTGATACTCATGTCCATCGCTATAAGGGAAGGGCTGATGGCTAAACTTCGACAGGCCTGACAATTTAACCCAGCATCGTTCGCTCGCGGCCAGGGCCAGCAGTGCCTGAAACGCGGGTTGCTGCAATCCGGCGTTCACGTCAGGTCGCCCTGAGTGGTCAAACAGCAGTTTGGTTTTACTGCGTTTAAGCATCGGTTGCAGGGCCAGTAGTTGGTCGTCCTGTACCTGAATGGCCGCAAACATATCAAGCTCGGCCAGTTTGCCCATCATGTCATCAAAAGAGATAAAAGGTTCAACCCCGAGCATCGCTACATTTAATGCGATGCCGACAACGCCAGCCTGTTTCAGCTCGGCCAGTCGTTCAATGCTGGAGTCAAAAGGCACAACTGCAATGCCTTTAAAACGGCCATTGCCTTTTTCAAGCGCATCTAACAAACAGCGACTGTCAGTGTTATAGCCCGAAGTCGGGCCAACAATCAGCGAATGGCGAATGTTATACGCCTGCATGACTGACTGATAATATTCCACGGTGCCAATTTCATGGCCGGCCGGACGATAAGCCGTTTCCGCAATATACGGAAAATTAACCGGATCAAACACGTGATGGTGTGTGTCTATTTTAGGCTGGTCGAAAATACTCATGCCTTGGTTTTCCCCGCAACAGAATAAATAACCTGCTGGTTACGCGTTTTCTGGAACTCTTCCAGCGTTTCACCGCGCATCGCTGAGTAGATATGCAGATTCGAAACACCGACGACTGCGCCCAGTTTTTCCAGCAGGAAGAAGCTGACACCGTATTGAATCAATGAGCGCCAGTCGAGGTTGCGCAGCATGGTTTGTTCATTAGCAGTCAGTTTATTTTCATCAAACATCGCCTGCTGCTCTGCCAGGAAACGCTCGCGCCACGCGGGCTGGATCAGGCGATGCAGGAAACGATTGATACGCAGCGCTTTGAGACTGCGCGCCTGAGTAAACGGATAAGTCCCTTCAAGCTTCTCGACGCCCGCCATTTGCTGGGCAATTTTATCACGCTGGCGCTGCTGAACATCAACCGGAGCTTCACGAGATTTATTCTCCAGAACCAGCGTAGCAATGCCGGTCATGGACGGCAGATAATAAGCCTGATGCAGTTTCTCGACATTGGCCGACAGCGCGCCGCGCATCACCAGCCACATGATCTCTTCTGATCCTTCCATGCCGCTCAGAGTGGCATATTCGGCGATTGTCATTTCAGTTAAACGTTCAGGATCGTTAACCAGCATGTCGACAAACTGCTCATCCCATTCTGGATTGTTAAAACCACAGCGCTCGCCGTGTACCTGATGCGAGACGCCTCCGGTAGCAACAATGGCCACGGTGAGATCTTCCGGGAAGCTCTCTACGGCACGGCGCAGTGCCTTACCCAACTTGTAACAGCGGCGGGCGGTAGGAATAGGGAACTGTAAAACACCAATTTGCAGTGGAACAATCTGCGTTGGCCAGCCGCTTTCAGTATGCGGTAACAGTGCAGAAAGTGGAGAGAACAGGCCGTGATCCAGCGGTTTGTCCATAAAGAAGGACATGTCGAACTCGTCGGCCATCAGGCTGGCACCAATATGTTGCGACAGCGCAGCGTGACCTTTTACCGCCGGTAAATCACGCGGGCCGCCGCCTTCATCTGCCACTTCATAATGATCGTCAATGCCTAAAGTAAAGGCAGAATAGTGATCGAAGAAGAAGGAAGTGACGTGATCGTTAAACACGTAGAGCAGTACATCAGGCTTTTTCTCATCCAGCCATTTTTGCATTGGAGCAAAGCTTTCAAAAATCGGCGACCAGGCGCTTTCATTCTGTTTGTTGTGGTCCACTGCAAATCCGATTGTCGGGGTATGTGATACCGCCAATCCACCGATAATTCTAGCCATACAATCTACCTCTATACGTCAATTTGTCTGGATTAAAGGAACTAATCCTAATGAATTTGTTACTGTTTTCTGAATTATAAAATTTCTGAGCTATAAAACTTTAAATTTATAAAACTGCTTTGTTACATAATCAACGAGAGTTCATCGTGCGTGAGAGCTCCGGAATGTCTTTGAGGTCGATACCTTTAATCATTTCAGCGGGATGCGCCGCGCGGTGCAACAAAATACTCAGGCCAGCCAGCAGTGCCGGAAGGGCGAGAACCAGGAAAATGGCGTTTTGCCCGCTGAATATCCCCAGCATAATTCCACCCATTGAGGAGCTGATGATCGCGCCGGTGCGGCCAATACCGTGCATCCAGCAAACGCCAGTTGCGCGCATTTCTGTTGGGTAAAATGCTGGAGAAAATGCCTGCAGGCCAGTTTGCGCGCCGTTAATACAAACGCCGCTCAGGAAAACTAATACTGCCAAGGTGTTAGCTCCAAAGTTGCCAATCCCTTGCGTCAGAAGACAACCCATACCGACCAGATAGAAAAAGGCGATAACGCGGCGAGCTTTAAATTTATCCATCAAACCGCCAACCATCAGGCCGCCAAAGGTCCCGCCCAGTTGGAATAAACCGGCAACAATAGCAGCACGCTCCAGAGAGAAACCGCTGTTGCGCATAATAGTCGGCAACCAACCATTCAGCAGGTAAATAACAAACAGGCCCATGAAATAGGTTAACCACAGCACCAGAGTGCCCTTGGCGTATCCGCGAGTGAACAGTTGAAATACTTTCGCTGTTTTCTGAATAACCGGCGCTTTAAGAACAAATTTTGTGTCACTTGTGAAAACACCGCCTGCACGGCGCAGGACTTTGGCGATTTTATCTTGAGCAACGTTACGCACCACCATATACATCGCTGATTCAGGCAGAACCCACAGCAGCACAGGTAGCATCAGCAGTGGCACGAGGCCGCCGACAAACAGCACAGATTTCCAGCCAAAGTGGGGCAACAGGCCAGCGGCGATAAAACCGCCAAGTCCGGAACCAATGTTAAAACCGCTATACATGACGGTAATCAACAGGCTACGGCGGCGTTCTGGCATGTATTCAGACACCAGCGTAACCGTATTCGGCATCACCGCGCCGAGGCCAAGCCCGGTCAGAAAACGCAGGCCCGCCATTTCCATTGGCGTATGGGCGAAGGTGCTCAGCAGGCTAAAGATGCCAAAACAAAGGATTGAAATTAGCAGCACACGTTTGCGGCCAAAGCGGTCAGCGTAAGGGCCCGCCACCAGAGCGCCAATTGCCACGCCAAACATGGCTGCTCCGAGAATTGGCCCCATTTGTCCGCGACCCATGCCCCAATCTTCCATCAAAGCCGGGGCGATAAATCCCATAATGGCTGCGTCGTAGCCATCGAACATGATGATGATGAAACACAGTGCCAA
Source organism: uncultured Gammaproteobacteria bacterium (assembly GCA_963747655.1). Lineage (GTDB taxonomy): Bacteria > Pseudomonadota > Gammaproteobacteria > Enterobacterales > Enterobacteriaceae > Rouxiella. The sequence continues at coordinate 282,544 of CAVVFS010000007.1, forward strand.
AATAAGCCATTGATAGCCCGAAATTGACCGGGAATCTATCCAGGCTTTTACATCGACAATACCGTTCTGACTCATAGGGTACGCTCTCAATTTTTTTTATTAATATGTGATCGGTTTAAAACTTTTGATAAAAATTATTGTTTTTTTGTCGATGCATCCATGCGGAGAGTGACGAACTGTAAAAATAATTTTATTTATTAAACAATATGTTGTGCTACATAAGTTTTATGTCTGTTCAACAACGTTAGGGGCTGAAAAGCCCAATGTCAGCCATAAAATCGTTATCGGGATATGAATTTTATTTATAACCCCTACTTTTTTTTATTGAAATAACAATCGGTTTTGTCCATTAAATTCTGGGTTTAAAAGTGACAGGATTTGTTGAGAGGGGCTGAGTTCTACCGCTGTTTATGGCCGTGGTGTATTCTTATTCCATGATTAACAACATGACTTATAAAAGCTGGGCTGATTATGAATTCGTCTCTTTTTCACCGTTATCATGGTTTGGGCAACGATTATTTGGTTTGCCATCAAAGTGTGGCTGCACAGTTCTCTCTTGAGCAGATCAGCCGGATCTGTGACAGAAATTACGGGATTGGTTCCGATGGTTTACTGATTGATATTGATGACGAAGAGGTACCACGCGTTCGCATCATTAATCCTGATGGTTCTGAAGCAGAGAAAAGTGGCAATGGTCTGCGCATTTATGCTCGTTATCTATTTGATATCAATAGAGTAGGGCATGAACCTTTCCTGGTGAACACTCTGGGCGGGCAGGTGAGTTGCGAGGTGACCGCAGGTGCTCATCAGGTGATTGTTGATATGGGACAGGCAAAGTTTGCCCCTTCTGCGCTGCCTGCGCACGTTGAAGGCGAGCACATGCTCGACCAACCGCTGGTGGTCGCGGGGCATGATCTGAATGCAACCCTGGTTTCTATGGGCAATCCGCACTGCGTTATTCGTGTTAAGAAATTGGATTTACCGTTAGTGCATCAGTTGGGGCCTGAGATTGAAACTCTGGCAATTTTCCCTAAACGCACCAATGTGCAGTTCGTTGAAGTGATTGACCGTGCAAATATCAGTATCGGAATTTGGGAGCGTGGGGCGGGTTATACTCTGGCTTCAGGCAGCAGTAGTTGTGCGGCGGCAAGCGCGATGCGCAAATTAGGGCTGGTGGATGACAAGGTGACCGTCACCATGCCCGGCGGTCAGCTCGCTATCTCTTTCTCGGGCGATTTTATGGTGAATATGCGCGGGCCGGTGCAGAAAATCGCTGAAATTAGCCTTGATGCTGATTGTTTTTATGATTTGAAATGATCCTGATTCACTCCCCCTGCATAGGGGGATTTGGCGTATTTCATTGCGTTACCAGACTTTTATTCTCATCATTTTCAAATAAATTAAACGTTGATGGCTTTCGGCCGTAGAACTTTTTCGGCGATGAGCAGCAGTCGGCGGCGAGTCACGAATCTTTGTAATTGGCCCAGCAGCCAGTTATTGCAGCCGGTTATCACGTAGTTACGATTCTTATCAACGGCTTGCAATGCCTGGCTGACAACGCTTTCCGCCGACATCCTTTTCCCAACCGAGGCTTCTTCGGCATTGACCACGTCAAAAAAGGCAGTGTCGGTCGCGCCAGGGCAAAGTGCCAACACGCGAACGCCACGCGCGCGGTTTTCTGCCCATAATGCATTAGAAAACGACAGCAAAAATGATTTAGTGGCCCCATAAATCGCCATATAAGGGTCTGGTTGCATCGCAGCGGTGGACGCTACGTTGATCACCACGCCCGAACGGCGTTTAAGCATCGCGGGCAATAACGCATGAGTTAGCTCAAATGGCGCGAGGCAATTAATCTGGATTTCTTCGCGTTGGCGGTCCAGCAACAGCTCGTCAAACACGCCATAGGTAGCAAATCCTGCATTGTTGATGAGGATATCCGGTGAAATTTTGGCAACACGAAGCCGTTCCAAAATATTGACAAGGGCCTGATGGCTGCTGAGATCTTGTGCAATAACCTGCGTCGCTACGCGATGTTTATGGGCCAGCTCATCGGCGATAGCCTGTAGTTTACTCTCTGAGCGAGCGACCAGAATCAGCGCGACCCCGCGTGCAGCAAGCTGCCGAGCAAACACCAGGCCAATTCCAGACGATGCGCCAGTAATCAACGCCGTTTTACCTGAGTAATCAAAAGAATTCATGCCTATTTTCCTGTTTGCAGATATGCTGAAAAACAGGATAAACCGTGGAGTCTAGTCTACGGTCAAGCACATTTAAAAGTGGCCGATAGGGGAAGATATGCGAATTGGAGAACTGTGCGAAAGAGCAGGCTTACCCAAAGATACAGTCCGTTATTACGAAAAGCAGGGATTGCTGGAGAAAATTCCTCAGCCGAATGTGAGTAATAATTATAAAGTCTATTCAGCGGTAGATTTACAGCGTTTGAAAATGATTAAGCACGCCAAGATGCTGGGTTTTACGCTGGGAGAAATTTCAGACGTGTTGGCAGTGTGGGTTGAGGATCAATTTACCGTTGAGCAAAAGAAAGCCAGCCTGCAACGCAAGCTGGTGCAAATTGAGGAGAAGGAAAGGGCGTTGGCTGAGCTGCGAGCCGGAATTATCAATGCTCTTAACAAGGTCGGCCAGCCGTGTGACGACGCATTTTGACCCGTTTTACTGCGTTTTCGGCTAAAATTTTGAACTAATTAGCGTTGACGGCCCAGCACTGAGGCGCCCACTAAACCACCCTGACTCACGAATTTCCCCGGTACGATTAAAGGTTGCGGATACGAGTGCAGGGTAGATTCCCTGACGCGTTGATCAAGAGCTGCAATCAGCCGCGGCACAGAAGCCAGCCCACCGCCAACCACCACTTTTGTCGCGCCAATAATGTTGACCAGCAGAGTCAGAGGCTCGCTGACCAGCTGCAACCAGGCCTCAATGGTTAACGCTGCCTGAGTGTTGTCGTCTTGCCAGCCGCTGAGAATTTCCTGGCTGGTCAAGGTTTGCTGGTGGAGTTGGTGATGTAATCTTTCCATTCCGCGTGCACCGCCGAGCATATCCAGACAACCCGTTTGACCACAGCCACAGAGTAAACGCGGCACTTTGACCAGATTATTATCGAGAATTAGCTCGGTACGGGTAATTGCGCCATGACCCCATTCGCCGGTCACACCGCCATGACCTCGCACCAACTGCCCGTTAAAGACAATGCCGCCGCCAACGCCGGTGCCTAAAATAATGCCGACCACAATCGGTAATCCCATGCCTTCTCCGACATGAGCTTCGGCCAGTGCGAAACAGTCGGCGTCGTTGGCCACGTTAACTTTGCGTTTCAAGGCGTGTGACAGCTCGGCGCTCAAATTATGCCCGGCAATTCCCGGAATATTAGTCGCCATCACCTCACCGGTTTGCGGCGAAACCAGTCCGGCGGTGGAAATGGCAAGAGGCGTCTCCTCAGGATATTCAGCCCCATGTTCTGCAAGCAGGATTTGCAAGGCCAGCACAAACTCTTCCCACGACTGTGTTGGAGTCGCCACCCGCGCCAGCTCGGTCACTTCTCCCTGCTGAACAGAGAGGCCAAATTTAATAAAAGAACCACCAATATCGGCACAAAATACGACGGTGCCTGTATTTACCATCATGAACGCTTGTCCAGTAAGTCGCGCATCCCGTGGCGCAATGGGCGCATTTGGCAACCTTGCGAATTCGGGATAACGGCGAGAGAGATGAATACCAAGAGAGTTTCGACCACTTCAAACATTGTCACCAATCTGCGCATTGGCAGATGAGTGAGCAGCGTTGAGCTAACTAATGCTCTAATAGCTAAAAAGTTGCTACGGAATGATAAAGATTTTACTCCAGATAGGTATAAAATATTGCCAATTCTTATTTGACACTACAGATTTTGAGTTTCGATATTCATTCTTATCTGTGCTCATCGTGACTGTAGCGCCAATAAATTGATGGCTTTTATTTTTTAGAACAACTGTCCTCGTAATATCATAGTCAGTTAAATATCGCTTTTGCTGGAGTAGTCATGTCAAATCAGTATCCAAACTTACGCCCTCGTCGTCTGAGACAGTCTGATTCTTTGCGCGCTCTGTTTCAGGAAACCGAGTTTAGTGTGAACGATCTTGTATTACCGATTTTTGTGGAAGAAGAGACTTCCGAATATGCGGTAATCGAGACCATGCCTGGCGTGCTGCGTATTCCTGAGTCAAAACTGGCTTATGAAATTGAACGCTATGCTAAAGCCGGTATTCGCTCGGTAATGACCTTTGGTATTTCACATCATATGGATGCCACCGGTAGCGATACCTGGAACGAAAATGGTCTGGTCGCTCGTATGGCGCGCATTTGTAAAGACACCGTGCCAGAAATGATCGTCATGTCAGATACTTGCTTCTGTGAATATACTTCGCACGGTCACTGTGGTGTTTTGCATGACCACGGCGTAGACAATGACGCAACCTTGAAAAATCTGGGTCGTCAGGCGGTTGTTGCCGCTGCTGCCGGTGCTGATTTTATTGCTCCTTCGGCCGCGATGGATGGTCAGGTGCAGGCAATTCGTAGCGCGCTCGACGAAGCCGGTTTTATCGATACTTCAATCATGGCTTATTCCACCAAATTTGCCTCCTCCTTGTACGGACCTTTCCGTGAAGCAGGCGGCAGCGTGTTGCAGGGTAACCGTAAAAATTATCAAATGAACCCGATGAATCGCCGTGAAGCGGTTCGTGAGTCACTGATGGATGAGCACGAAGGTGCCGATGCGCTGATGGTGAAACCGGCGGGTGCTTATCTGGACGTGATCAGCGATATCCGCGCGGCTTCTCGCCTGCCTTTGGCGGCTTATCAGGTCAGCGGTGAATATGCGATGATCAAGTTTGCAGCACAGGCCGGAGCTATCGACGAGCGTAAAGTCGTTCGCGAATCACTGGGCGCGATTAAACGTGCTGGTGCCGATATCATCCTGTCTTACTTTGCGATGGATATCGCAGAAAACGGCGTGGATTATAATTAATTATCCGCTGTTTTTTGTCATCAAAGCCTGACTCTGTGTCAGGCTTTTTTTTCGCCTTGTGAAGCGTACTTTTACGATGTGCATTCCAGCGAGATGCCGGAAATATTGGCGATAAACTCGCTGGCCTGGCGATGTGAGCGAATTCTCACAAACTTTACTCGCTGACTAAATGGGGAATCTATCAGCTGCTGGTAAATCTTTCTGTTTTTTCAAAGAATTCGGCATCACTGCTACCACTCCAGCTGGGCTTCCAGAAAAGTGAATCCAGCTCTATATAAGGTATCGCCAGCTTTTGCGCCAGCGCGCATGAAAAGGTGGATTTACCGCTGCCGCTGGTGCCAATAACGTTAATTTTCACGAGAGACCTCACATTAAATGGCCTAAAAAGCGGGAATGGTTGAAACCTTATAGTTTGAAAACTGTGCGAGGACTTATGCTACTTGGCTGATAGTCAAAATAAATTAATTAAAAATAATAAAAAAGGAATCGACAATGCTAAAGGGAATAAATGATTTGATGAGCACTGTAAACACCTGTCAGTCGGTCAGCAGCCAACTCACCCCATCGACATCCACGCCTATAACCACGACTATCACAAAAACGTATAACTCACCCCAACTGCCTAACATACCAGGTATAGGGAAAAGGCCTGGTCCCTATTCAATACAAACGAGGCCAAAATTCGTGGGGCAGGGTGAACAACCGCTAGACCTCTCAATGAAATCAGTGAGAAACAGGATAGTGGAACAGTTGGAACCCGCCGTTTTTGCTTCAACTTCAGCTTCAACTTCAACTTCAGCTTTAATTTCAACTTCAGCTTCAACTTCAACTTCACGCGAAGATCAAACGCCGAGCGTATCTTTTGCCGATAAGTTTCTAAGTCTTCCGGACCGCGAACGAGAGTTTACGTATATGGAGATGATGGCAATGGCTGGGTACAGAAAAATTCCGCGTAATTATACTGGAGAGAATATTTCGATTGAAATGCGAGTAGTGGGGGAGGCTTATATAATGGGAATTCCGATACTTGATCCACGTGTTATTAAAGATATTACAGAAAAAACGTTGTTGACCATGGAAAATTTAGAGCCCGCTGTGTTGCATTTTTCAAACGCATATAAGGCTAGAAGGGCATCAACACTCGCGCAAAACTTACTGCCGCCAACGCTCAAATGAATTCGATTTGTTAATTTCCCCCACATTGTTCTGTGGGGGGAAACTTGTTATAAATGAAACACTGAATTAGTGCAGTACGCTGCCTTCGCTCATTGAAGACTCAGCGAACTTTTTGCCATAGCGACGCAGGGTATAAATCGCTACGCCCAGTGCTAGCGCGCCGAATACACCGCCAACATAGCCCACATCAGCCATATTTAAACGAGTACTGACCAGGCTACCAATCAATGCGCCACCGCCAATAGCAATATTGATGATGCCTGAGAGCAGTGACATCGCCACGTCTGTTGCATCATGCGCCATCGACAACACTTTGACCTGAAGACTCAGGCCAATCATGGTCTGCGCCATACCCCAGAAAAGTGACATCACGACCAGAGTTGTGGTGTTGTAAGACAACGGTAACAGCAACAGCAGGCAGATCATCAGCACCGCAAGGCACGCAATCAACACGCCCGACGGGAAGCTATTATTCAGGCGCGTGAAGATGTAGCTGCCCACAATACCCGCCAGTCCAAACAGCAACAGCAGTAGAGTCGTAAAGTTTTCGCCATAGCCCGCAACATGTTGCAGGAAAGGTTCGATATAGCTGTAGGCAGTATAGTGCGCAGCAAAAACGATAATGGTTATCAGATAAACCAGCACCAATGCCGGGCGCTTAAACAGCTCCGGAACACTTTTCAGGGAACCCGAGTTATTACTTGGCAGCGGAGGTAACAATTTGATCAGCAAGATCAAAGTAATCAATGCGCCACCGCCAATAATCAGGAAAGTCGCACGCCAGCCGAGTAACTGCCCGATAACCCTGCCCAGTGGCAAGCCCAAAACCATCGCCAAAGCAGTACCGGTAGTCAGCAGGCTAAGCGCCTGTGCTTTCTTACCCGGAGGAGCTACGCGCAGTGCCAGCGAGGCGGTAATTGACCAGAAAATCGCGTGAGACAGGGCGATACCGACGCGAGAAACCATCAGCACCATAAAGTTCCAGGCAAAGCCGGAGAGAATATGGCTGGCGATGAACATCACAAAGACGCCAATTAACAGCTTGCGACGCTCCATTTTGCCGGTCAGCAGCATCAATGGCAGGGAGAATAGCGCCACAATCCAGGCATAAACGGTCAGCATAATCCCGGCCTGTGCCGCAGTCATTGAAAAGCTTTGCCCGATATCCGTCAATAGGCCGACAGGCACAAACTCGGTAGTGTTAAAAATGAACGCAGACAGAGTTAGACTCATAACTCTGAACCAACCTAATGTGCGAGGAGACATCTTAGTTTGCATAAATTAAAACCAGGAAAAATGAGTGATCAGAAATCTGAACTCGGGCCACATGGCTAAGCTCTGCGATAATTCTGTTGGGAATTCAAGCTGTTTCCCTTTCAGGATAAGCGCGTTAAAGAAAGAGCGTAGCAGATAAAAGTGTGATCTAACGCACGAGAGGGGCATTCTACTCTTGGAGTAAGTGATTTGTCGTTCGTTTTTTGGCATAAGAAATCAATTTTCTTGTTTAATTTTCCTCATATACACCACTCTTTGCCGACAAGTTTTATTAATGGGATGGATGTGATCTTATTGTAAATTAACTGTAAATCATTAGCGTTACTTCAGTCTTCACGAGACGGCTTTCCAATTCTGTAAAATTGAGGCCTTGGGCGGCAAACTGCGCTTTGAGGTAGAACTGCCTGAAGGATCGCATCACGCCTGTAAAATGCAGACTGTGGGAAAAACCTGCCCCAATCTGGTCATCACAGCTTATCACCTGTAAGGCGCAGGCAATTGCCGTGAGCGAACTGCACTTTTGCGCTTTCGGAAAGTCCGCAGGTTTCTAGAAAATTCCGGGCATCACCGCCTGGGCGATATTGGTAAGGAAAGTCGGTTGAAAAAAGTAAGCGATCTTCGCCAACAATTTCAACGGCGTGCGCCAGATAATGTGGAAGAAACATGCCACTTGCTGTGATGTAGAGATTTTTGCGCAGGTAAGTAGAAAACGGATGCTCCAGCTTTGAAACACGATCCATCCCCGCCAATCGCTCTGCATAGAACAACACTAATTCACCCCAATGCCCCAGAATAATTTGCAGATTTGGCATGCGGTCAAAAATGCCAGACAGCACAAGCCGAACAAACTGGATACCGGCATCATAGTGCCAGCCAAGTCCCGCAGTAGCGAAAAAAGCGTCTAGCTGGGGATTAAATCCCGAATAATATGCCTCGCGTACCGCCACAGGCGGAGTTCGAGGGTGAAGCAATATTGGCGTGCCCAAAGACTCGGCGCAGCGAAAAACAGGTGTGAACATTGGGTCATCAAGATTGTGCGTGCCAACTCTGCCGCTCAACATAGTGCCTTTGAATCCGAGAGTATTAACACAGCGTTCAAGCTCCTCCGCGGCTTCTTCTGGCATCGAAATTGGCAAGGTAGCGAATGCCTGAAACCGAGTGGGATAGCGCGCAACGGTTTCGGCCAACATATCGTTGGTTTTACGGGCAAGCTGAATACTCACTCGGCCAAGGTCGTGAAGTGCCGGAGTCGTGAGTGATAAAACCTGAATATCCAGCCCGGTTTCATCCATCAATGCAATACGTTCCTCTGCCAGATTGAAAAGCCGAGATTCGAGCTTACCCGAATGAAACGCCACGCTCGGATCAATGGCGTCTAGCCCGATGGCACGCCATGCAGCATCAATTTCAGCGGTGTGAAAATGTTCTTCAATACCAATTAGTTTCATAGCGCACCTCTTTCAACTGTGTTATTAGAAACCATGACGGATTCAAAATTTCCGATGATTTCGTTGTTAATAACAACTATAAGTTAACGATTTAAGCTGCACCAGACGCACGGGATGCACAATATAGTTGTGTTGAACGCTATGTCTAAAAAGAGAAGATGATTAAATTATAAAATCAAATAGGGCTATATAATGGCAACAGATATTATTCATATTTGAATATTCTAAATATTTCAGGATTTCACTTCTGGCAAATATTAAATATTCTTTAAGTTACAGTGATAAAAAGTTTTAAAAATAGCAGCTGTAAACATAAATACCCTCCAGTCGATAATGAGTTATTTCTAAGATTAAGGGCTTTCAAGTTAAAACTGTGATTCATCAATAGACATTTTCAGTTCATGCGGTTACTTTAAGAATTAAATACGTATTATGTGATTCCCAGTAAATTTTGCCTTCATCGAAACCATCAAATACAGTTAGTGGAAAGCTTAATACCTGAATAAATTTCGAGAATTAATTAGTTATGGGTTAATTAAAAGGGTGTATCTCTGCTGCTGACAGTCGCTGTAACTAAGTTAAAATAACCTCCTTTAGATTTAATGGCTGCGAGTTTAATTCTAAATGAGGTTGTTTTATTGTGAATTGTCTTTGTTTCAAAAAAACGTCTTTGAATCCTGAATTTTGAAGCTAGGGGTTTATAAAGAGCGACTTTTCTGAGTGAAAATCTTATAAGCAAAAATGCTCAACAACAAGAATTATAAATGAATAGTTTTAAGCTTACACTTACCGTAAAGGCCGTATTACTCGCAGCTCTCATTCAGTTAGTAAACGCAGTCGATTTTATGATGATCATGTCGTTAGGTCCTGACCTGGCGAGAGAATTGGGCATATCTCCAATCTGAATAGGATACCTTGACGGCGGTTATACGCTTGCTGCTGTAACCTCATCACTTATTACAGAAAAATTTATAGATCGCTTCGATCGAAAGCATGTCACCGCAATTACCCTGTTAGGTTTATCAATAGCAACATTGCTGTGCGCATAGGCGTGGAATATGGAAAGCTTTATTTTCGCTCGCATTCTTGCCGGACTTTTTGCCGGGCTAGTAACCTCGATAGCTTTGGCTATTGTTATAGATCAAGTGCCTGTCGCCCAACGTGCCCGAGCAATGGCAATCGTAATGGGGCCTTTACAGTTGCGGCTATCGCTGGCGTTCCTTTTGGCCTAAAGCTTTCATTAATGTATATCTGGAGCGCGCCTTTCTTTGTCGTTACCGCACTAAGCATGTTTACATTAATAGCAGTTTGGCTGTTTTTACCGCATATGACCGCACATTTGAAGGCTTCGAACAATAGCTGCGGCTACTGTAAATACGCTTGTACCAAAACCTCAGGAACGTGCTGCTTTCATGTCATTACAGAGTGTTTGCCAGCATGTATTTAGCGTCTTAGCGGTAGTTGTTTCGTCAATGATATTGAGCGATATGGATGGCGTTTGGATAACATTTCAGAGCTTGCTAGCCTGTCGCTTGTATTGTCAGTGGTTCAACCACTGTTTTTGAATTGGCCGCTTCAGAAATTATCCGATTCGCCTGCGGTCCGCAGCGAGCAACCATTCTGATTTATCGCTCAACTAATTTAGACGATTCAATCCCGTTGATATCAATAGCGATTAGGCCAATGTAGCTGGTCACTAAATGTATAATAGCGGGTATTAGCTATTATTTCATTTTCTTCTTTTTATTAGAGATTGCATCGGTTTTTGGGTGCCTGCATGGTTGTAGCTATGAGGTCGGCTAATGCCAAGTTGAATAAAATTAAATATCTGACTTGTCAGGTATAAGCAAATGCAGACTACTAGTATGATTACTTCTATCAAATCAGTTATTTTATTGGGTGAACACTTTGTATAAATCAAATGTTGAAATAAGCTCACAGCATGGCCAGGAAATAAAATAACTCCTTATAATTATCTATTTTTTAATGAGATTATATTTATGCCAACAAATGCCGAATGGACCGTATTACTTTATTTAAATGGCAGTAATGACCTTGAGGGTGATATTCTCAAGGAATATGAACAGGTTGTAAAGTATTCTACCTCCTCAAGCGAAGTTAATATTATTGTCCAGTTAGGTCGACTGGGAATGAATCCTATCCATTATCATCAGGAGGAATGGCGCGGTATAAAGCGTTTCCGAATTACTCCGGGGCAGTATGCTGAAACAAAAAGTCAGCTAATGGAACTCGGACAGGACCAGGATATGGGCACTGCAGCAACATTGGAAAATTTTCTGAAATGGGGAAAAGAAAGTTATCCCGCTAAACGCTATATGGTCGTGATATCTGATCATGGTCAAGGATTTAGATCGTCGCTCTCGAAATACTCCGCTAATGGAGCAGAGAAATGGATTTATAATGATGAAGTTAGCAACTGCATCAAACACGTTTTTCATGGCGAAAAGCTAGAGGTATTAGGATGGGACGCGTGCCTGATGGGAATGCTGGAAACGGCAACAGAATTACAAGACTGCGCGAAATATATTATATCTAGCGAGGAGACCGGCAAAGGAGCGAGCGGCTGGAACTTCGATTTTTTGAAAAAATTATATGCTGCGCCACAACAATCCTCTCGAGATGTTGCTCTAGCGATTGTGGATGCCCATAACGCGCTACACACAAAAGAAACTTGGCATGGACATGCAACATTATCTGCATGGGACATGGCACAGACTGCCAGTGTTGCAATTAATGTAAGCAACTTGTCTAAACTTCTCTGTCAGAATAGTGACCTCAAGATTATTGCCAAAAAAACTCGTTCAGCATGTTTAGAATATGAGCAGATGCCAAACGTAGATTTGTTTCAATGGGTGGAAAAAGTTCATGCTTCAGTTAAGGATGAGAATGTTCAGACTGCGGCTGGAGAGTTAATGGCATCCATTAAAAAAATGGTCATCTGTAATAGTTCTCATGGCGGCGGAGAGAGCCAGGACTCAACCGTGTACGATGGGGATCATGGTATCTCTATCTTCTTTCCACAGGACGATCATGTTTTCAAAGTTAAATCTCTGGATGTGAGTGCTTACACGGACAAAAATAGCCTTCATCCTGTTCGATTCGTCAAAGAGAATTACTGGCCTATATTTCTCAATAAGGTGTGGAATGTTCCTACTGTCTGATTTTTAATCATGTGCAACTCAGCTAATTTGACTGAGTTTCACATGATTATTACTCACCACGGTACTATTTTATAAAAAATGTGAATTATAGGGTTTATCATTTTCTTTTTATGAGGTCCATAAATTCTAAATAATTCATATGCTTGTTATGTGTTTACTAAATTTAAGGATCATAGGAATGAGAGGGTGAGAAACCTAAAAATACATCGAGATGAGTTTTATAAGTTGCTTTCGAGAAGAATTAAATATCAAAACGAACAATATGATTTCATCATCCGGCTGGCATCAGCACAAAAGCAAAAAGCCCGCGCAAGTTTCCTTGTGCGGGCTTTTCTAAATTTGGCTCCTCTGACTGGACTCGAACCAGTGACATACGGATTAACAGTCCGCCGTTCTACCGACTGAACTACAGAGGAATCGTTTGAACGGGGCGAATAATAGCGACTGCCGCTGCGCATGTCAAAGGACAACTGCAAATTTGTGTGCGACTGCTGGTAGTTTGCTCAAGTTGTTGAGAATAGAGCCAAACTTTTCCTATTGTTCTGTGAATAGCTGCCATGTTGCCCGTTCTTCAAGCAATTTCACGATGCAGCATTATCAAAGGCATCAATATCAACACCTCAACACCTCAACACCAATGCATAATGCATTTATCTCAATGCCGCACAGGCCTTGATCATCCTTTCACAAGCCTCATCCAAACGAGAATCTTCAATGGCATAGGCAATGCGAATATACGGCGAGGCGCCAAAGGCTGAGCCTTGCAGCGTGGCTACATGTGCCGCATCGAGCAGGTATTCGACAAAATCGATATCGCTTTCAATAACTAAGCCAGCTGGTGTGCGCTTGCCCAGCATCCCTGAGCAGTTGGCAAAAACATAAAATGCACCTGGTGGCAGGTCTGCGCTGAGTCCGTCGATTTTATTGATACAGGCCATCATCTTCTGGCGACGTGCGTCTAGAATTTCACGCCATTCGTTTAAGAATCCACTGTCCTGTTCTAAAGCTATTACGGTTGCTGCCTGCGAGATTGAGCAAGGGTTTGAGGTGCTCTGGGATTGCAGAATTTGCATAGCCGAGATAAGCCAGGCCGGACCGCCAGCATAACCAATGCGCCATCCGGTCATCGAATAACCTTTGGATACGCCATTAATAGTCAAAATTCGGTCACTAAGTTTGGGTTCTATCTGCGCCAGGGTGGCAAACTGCGCCGGAGCATGGCAAATATGCTCGTAAATATCGTCAGCCATAATGAGCACGTGCGGTGCTTTGAGCAGTACGTCCGCCAAGGCTCGCAGTTCTTCTGCACTATAAACGGCACCGGTGGGATTGTTCGGAGAATTAAGGATAAGCCAGCGAGTTTCTGGAGTTATGGCCGCAGCGAGATCCGCAGGTTGTAACTTCCAGCCATTTTCTTCCTGACAGGGAACAATGCGTGATTCGCCGTCAGCCAATGAGACCATATCCGGATAGGAAACCCAGTAGGGCGCAGGGATAATCACTTCTTTACCACTGGAAACTGTCGCCAAAAGAGCATTAAAAATCAGCTGCTTGGCACCGCTGCCGGCAATAATTTCTGTTGAATCATAAGCAAGATGATTCTCTCGTAAAAACTTGTCGCGTATGGCTTTTTTTAACGCACTGGTTCCAGAAACAGCGGTGTATTTTGTGTCACCTTTTACTATCGCATCGATACCCGCCTGCTTGATATGCTCGGGCGTGTCAAAGTCTAATTCCCCTTCGCCCAAATTGATGACATCGATGCCTGCATCTGACAAGTCGCGGACTCGGTCGGAAATAACAGCCGTTGGTGACGGGCGTACACGTCGCAATCTTGGCGCAATAAACTCAGCTGACATCTTTTATCCTTATTTGAGAGTAACGCCTGAACGGCTGTCCGCAGCGAGTCGTAAAAGCTCAGCTTTCACCTCTTCAATCTCTGGCCCTGCAAGGTTAATCAGAGGCGAGCGCACGTGATGACCGTCGAAACCTCGCAGATTCATTGCAGCCTTGACCACCTGTGGCTGACCAAGACGACGTGCAAGCGCGCGATACGGATACCAAATCTGATGCAGTTCTCGAGCCGTGTTGGCATCGCCATTTTCTAGCGCACGATAGGTCGCAAGAACTATCTCAGGCAACGCGCCGCTGTTTGTCGTGCTGATACCATCGAATCCACACATCATTGGGCCGAGGAAGGCTAAGTCTGAGGCGCAGAATAAGCGCAGACGGCCGCCAAGACGGTTGGCAATCTGATCAATAGCGGTAGGGTTCAGGTCACCTTGTTTAATGCCGACCACGCCCTCGATATCTGCCAGCTCTTCGAGCACTGCTGGTGGCAGGGTGATGCCAATGCCCGGCGCGTTATAAACCAGGATCCCCGTGCGCGATAACGGCGCCATTTTTTTGAAGAAACTGACGATTTGCGCGTTGGTGACTTCAGATACAAATGGTGGAGTGACCATCGGCAAGCCACCGAGTTCTCCGGCTAATTGAGTGAGTTCACTCACTGCGCGGGCGTCAGAACCTGCGCTGCACAGCATGACTGGCACCCGATCGCCGACGACGTCCATGACTTTACGAAACATAATGGCGCGTTCATCTGTTGTCATGGCCGGGAATTCGCCATAGGTGCCGCCAATCAGAATGCCGTCGTAGCCCAAAGCAATCACGCGTTCTATATTGCGAGCCAGGCCGGCAAAGTCGAAATCGCCATTAGCTGTGAAGGGAGTCACAGTAATATTGAAAATACCGCGTAGGCGCGCCTGACTTTCATAGATATCTTTCATCAATCTTTTCCTTGCTGGATCTGAAATTAATTAAAATAAAACAGGCGAGCGCGGCATCGGGTTGAAATCTGAAACCGGGCCTTGTGGCCATCATGCCGTCACTGACTCAAACGTTAATGCGCTTAAACATGCAGAATGAGTTCTGACTGTTTACAATATTGATTGCTCTTTATGTGTCATTAAATACAATTAAAATTATGAGTCAAGGCTCTTTTATGGTGCGTTAATGCACGATTTGGGGGCTTTTTGTGCAAGCTTCACCATTTATAAACACTGTGATATTGTTTATTTATCGCAATAAATACTTTAGGTGCCTGCTTTTATGACCCAAACAGCGACTGCCAGCGGGAGGCGTCTGGCTAACCAGATCCTCGACCTTATTCGTGAAGCAAAGTTTGAGCCAGGCCATCATTTGCGTGAGCAACAGTTGGCTGATTTAGCCGGGGTTTCTCGTACTCCGGTGCGAGGAGCGCTGAAATTACTCGGCGAATTGGGGATTATTGAAGCCCGTCGCAATCAAGGGTTTTTTCTGCTTAAGGCCTACGACGAGCTACAGCGTATCAGTATCGATGTGCCAACCAGCAGCGATCAGGAGCTTTACGAGCAGCTGGTAAAAGACCGTATTGCCGGGAAACTCCCTGATTCTCTTACCCAAATTGAAATTGCCCAGCGCTATGATGCCGATCGCGGCGTAATGTCCCGCACGCTGCTGCGACTGTCCGAAGATGGCCTAATTGCCCGCAATAAAGGGCACGGCTGGTCATTTTTGCCAACGCTTAACAGCGACGTTGCATTGAGTAACGGTTACGGATTCCGGCTGATGATTGAACCGGGTGGGCTGGTATCTCCCAGCTTTCGCGCCGATAAAAGCGCACTCAGGCGTTTGCGTTTACAGCATATCTATCTGATTAACCACCCTGATATTCTCGGCGTTGATAGTCGGCAAATCTTTGAAACTGATGCGACTTTCCACGAAATGCTCGCCGAGTTTAGCGGCAATATTTTTGTTCTGCAGGCAATACAGCAGCAGAATCGCCTGCGCCGTTTGCTGGAATTTGGCAGTTATACCAACAAGCAGCGCGTGCGGGAATGGTGCCAGGAACACGTGGCTATCATTGATGCGGTGCTTGAAGAAAGCATGGCGGAAGCTGCCGAAATGATGCGTAAACATCTGCAATCGGCGTTTCAGATGGTGTTGAACAAAGTGAGCAAATCAAACGACAGAGGTATTTAATGGATTTTGGAATTACAGGCCGCGTGGCGTTGGTGAGTGGCGCAGGCGGAGGATTGGGACGAGCCATAGCGCTGTCGCTGGCCGCAGAGGGCGCAGTAATTGCCGTATGTGGTCGCAGCGAGGCGGCGTTAATTGAAACGGCCGATATGATTAAGGCACAGGGCGGCAGGGCCAAAGCCTTTGTGATGGATCTCGGCGAGCCAGAAAAATTTGACGACGTATTGGCCGGCATTCACCAGTATCTCGGCCCTATTGGTATTCTGGTCAATAACTCGGGGGGACCGCCGCCCTCAAAAGCCAGCGGTGTTGCGCCAGAAACTTGGGCAACTCAGTTTTCTACTATGGTTAGCTCGCTTATCCAACTGACTGACAAGGTATTGCCGGATATGCGCAAGCTGGGCTGGGGCCGCATTATTACCAGCACCTCGTCAGGCGTAGTCACGCCGATCCCGAATCTGGGCATGTCTAACACGCTGCGTATGGCGCTGGTGGGGTGGTCAAAAACGCTGGCGAGTGAAGTCGCAAGCGAAGGCATTACTGTTAACGTGATTCTACCCGGCAGGATTTCAACCCAGCGTCTGGGTCAGCTTGATCAAGCGCGAGCAGAACGAGAAGGTATTTCTGTTGCCGACGTTGCCCGTAAAAGTGCAGCCACTATTCCGGTAGGGCGCTATGGTGAACCAGAAGAATACGGTGCGGTAGCGGCGTTTCTTGCCAGTTGTCAGGCGTCTTACATGACTGGTTCGGTTATCCGCGTTGACGGCGGTATGATCCCTTCAATTTAGTTCTTCCTCTGTATTTCCTGCCACCCATTGCCTGTCGCCGGAATAGCGTCTGTTCCGGCAACCTCTTCTCATTGACACATAAGTTTGCATTATGCTGGTGCATCTCCAGCGATTAATTTACAGCCGATTTTTTAATTATTTATACCGTCTAGACAAATAGTTAATGATTTTTTCTTATTTTATAGGCGATTACATGATTTTTTTATGAAGATTACTGACATAACTGCCTGATTGGCCTTGTTCTTGCTTTGTTAATTGCCATGTTCCGACGAACAAAGTATTCGCGGAAATTATGATAAAGATATTTTGCTTCACTCAAGGGCAGGCCTTTTCCAGTTTCATAGCTACCAGGATCGATGGAGACAGACATGAATCTCAGACGCTTAAAGTACTTCGTGAAAATCGTCGATATCGGCAGTCTCACGCAGGCTGCAGATGTTTTGCATATCGCTCAACCGGCCCTGAGCCAGCAATTAGCCACGCTTGAAGGAGAATTAAAGCAGCAATTGCTGATTCGTACCAAGCGCGGCGTTACGCCAACCGAAGCCGGTAATATTCTTTATACTCATGCGCAGGCTATTTTGCGCCAATGTGAGCAGGCACACAGCGCGGTGAATTGTGCCGGTATGGCGCTCAGCGGGCAGGTTTCTGTAGGAATGGCACCGGGCACGGCGGCCTCTCTGCTGGCACTGCCGCTATTGCAGGCGGTTCGCGAGCAACATCCGGGCATATTATTGTATTTAAATGAGAATTTTGGCAGCGAACTGACTGAGCAGACAGTTAATGGTCGCATGGATATGGCCGTGCTATATGGTAATAAAGCCATTCAGGGGCTGTCTTTTGTGCCGCTGATTAAAGAAGATCTTTATCTGGTGGCGACAAATACGGTGCCGAATCCGGGTAAATATATCGAGTTGGCCGACGTGGCTAAATTGAGCTTATTCCTGCCTCGCACCCATGATGTACTGCGCAAGCTGGTGGATGATGCGATGGCGTTGAGAAGATTGTCGATTAAAGTGATTGGTGAAATCGAGTCAGCCAGCACGTTAACTCAGGCGATTGCCAGCGGTCTTGGCGCAACTATTTTGCCAGAGTCAGCCGCGCGAGCGATTGTCGGACCAGCAAATGCCTGGATGTCTTGCATCACGAGTCCGTCGATTCAGGCGCCACTTTCCCTGTGTGTTTCTGATCACTTGCCATTGTCACAACCCGCGCAGGCAGTTCAAAAAATCCTGTTGGCACTGGTGGCTGAAAGCCGTGAGCGTGAAGAGATTAGGCCACTGCTGGCGGTCAGTTAAGGCTGGTGCAGTCTGTACTGGCGGTAATGAGTAAATAGACGTGACAAGTTAATAGCTGTGATAAGTTAATTTTAATAATAGAAATAGACAGAATAATTGAAATAGACAGCGCTCACAGGCCCGGTGCTTTCCACATCGAGGTTGTCAGGCCGCTGTCCACTAAAGTCAGCTGATCGGCGTACACCGCCTGCCAGTTGGCTTTTTGTTTTAAATAGGCCTGATGATTCTGTTCATCGGGCATATATTCGCGCTCCCAACTGACCAGTGCCTCACCGGTTTGCGCCAGAGAAGGGTAAAAACCGGCCGCTACGCCAGCTGCAATCGCGCAACCCAAAGCCGTCGCCTCTTTAACTCGCGGAACTTTCACCGGTTTGCCGGTCACATCACTCAGAATTTGACTCCAGAGTTTGCCGTTGGAGCCGCCACCGGCAAAAACCAAAGCTGGGGCATTAACCCCTGAGAATCCTGCAATCAGCTCGAGATTACAGGCTGAAACAATGGCTGCATTCTCCTCTAACGCGCGAAATAAGGTCTGCCGGTTGCACCGTTGTGGATCAATCGACAAATTAATAAATGACGGCGCGGCGTGATACCAGCTTCTAAAATGCATCGCGTCGGAAAAAATCGGCGTAACGCCCCAAGATCCCACGGGAACCCGCGCGGCCATATCTTCAAGCAGGCTGTAAGTGTCGACACCCAGCCGCTCGGCCAGCAGCTTTTCCTCTGAGCAAAAGGCATCACGGAACCAGCGCATAGTTAATCCGGTAAAGAAACTGATGCATTCTGCCTGCGCCATTCCGGGAATGACGTGTGGGTTGATGCGAATATTCATTTCAGGATCGATAATAGGATCAGGCAGGTTAACCACCTGTTGCCAGAAAGTGCCGCCCAGCACTGCGGTTTGCCCCGGATAAACCAGGCCTAATCCCAGTGATCCAAGCTGGACATCGCCACCGCCAACTCCCACGGGTGTTCCGGCCAGCAATCCGCATTGTTCCGCACTACGGGCTGAAATGCTGCCCAATAGACTGCCGGTTTCCAGTACTGGCGACAAAATATCGGCGCGTAATCCCGCAAGCTCGAGCAATTGCGGATGCCATTGCCGCGTGGCAAGGCTGAGCATGCCTGTGGTACCTGCATTGGAAGGGTCCACGGCCAATTCTCCGGTGAGCATGTAAGCCAGCCAATCACTGATCATCGTAAGTGTTGCCGCCTGTCGATAAATATCTGGCCGATGGTGCGCAAGCCAAAGCAGACGGGGCATGGCACCCAGTGCGAGCGTCTGACCAGAATGTTGATAGGCTTCGCGCTCAAACTCACCGTCATGGATCTCTTTAAGTTCGCTGACCTCACGGCTGGCGCGAGAATCCACATTGGCGCAGGCCCAGATCGGTTCACCGATTTTATTATAGAGAACAATCCCTTCGCGCATTGAAGAGGCCGCTACGGAGGCAATGGCTGAGGCGGGCAGATGAGCAGCGGCCAGAGCCTGGCGGATACAGCGGCAGGTCAACAGCCAGTTTTTTTCGAGGTCAAACTCCATCGACCCCGGTACATCAGTCAACGGATTATGCTGCCATTCGGCCTGGCCGACGGCAATCTGACGCCCTTCGAGAGAAAATATGACGGCTCGAATACTGCCGGTTCCAGCATCCAGCGCCATAAGATAAGAAGCGTTGTTAGAAGAGTTTCTTAATAGGCTCATTATATTTTCTCTTTAGCGTGAGCGCAGGTTGTCTTCAAGTAATACTGGGCGCTGATCCGCTGCTATAACAATTATTTGCGCAGAAAGTTTTTTAATTGTGATGTAGCTGGCATTTTCTTCATCGGCGGCCAGACGTGGAAAATTACGCAACTAAACTTTCAACATTCATCTCAATGAAGAAACGTGCTACTAAGAATTGCGTGCCACTAAAATGATAAGGAGAGGGCGATGGAAGTCACGATGGTCGAAATTAACGTTAAAGCCGATAAGGTTGATGAATTTCTACGGGTATTTCATTTGAATCACCTCGGCGCATTGCAGGAGCCAGGGAATTTACGCTTTGATGTTTTACAGGATGAAAATATAGAGACGCGTTTTTTTATCTATGAAGTCTATCGTGATATTGAGGCTGTTAACGCGCACAAGAAAACGCCACATTATCTGGCCTGCGTCGATGCGCTTGAATCCTTGATGACTGAGCCGCGCAAGAAAACCAGCTTCAAGGGGGTCTTTCCTGAATAGACGTGCTAAAAAATTGCCGTAATAGATATTCTCGGGCAGGGGAGCAGGGAATATCTTGGTCATAATTAAAGAATTTAAAGGCATAGGAATTTAAGGTGTAACAGTTTAAAACGCCTATATTTAATTTACAGGTGAGCGTTTTATGATATTTTTCATTAAGCCATTAGTTTATATATTCATGCTATGAATAGGAGGCTATCAATCTAATTTTAATTGATATACGGAGAGTTTTTTCTGGCTGTTGGTATAGGACTCAGATATTGTTTTGCGCAAACATGCCTGTTACCACGAAATAGAAGATATATTATGCTATATTTTAAAGATTTTAAATACAATGAATCAACAAAAAATCAATTGAATGAAATTTTCTCTTTAAGAAAGGAAGTGTTTAAAGATAGGCTTTGCTGGGAAGTAAACTGCACGGGGAATATGGAGTTCGACCAGTATGATGACAGCAATGCAACTTATTTAGTGGGTATTAGTAATAACCAGTTAGTGTGCGGTTTGCGATTTATTGAGACTCAATATCCGACGATGATTATCGGAACCTTTATGCCTTATTTTAAAAAAATATCGTTACCGTCAGGAAACTTTTTAGAAGCCAGTCGACTATTTATAGATAAATCCAGGCTTAAGAAATCCCTTATTGCTGCCAATGAGCCTGTGTCATCCATGCTTTTTCTTGCCAAGATAAACTTTGCGATTCAGCGAGGCTATGAGGGAATTTATGCCATAGTGAGCCATCCCATGATGATAGTGCTGAGGCGATCGGGCTGGGATATTGAGGTCGTTGAGAGAGGAGTTTCAGAAAAAAAAGAATTTGTTTATTTAGTGTTCATGCCAACCGATGCTCGAAATCAGGGCATCTTGCTCAATAATATTATGCAAAAAAGTCATGTTAAAACAGAGAGTTTTTACTCATGGCCACTGTCAATTAAAAGTAGAGACTACAGGGTTGAGCAGGTTTAATTCATTGGCAATTTTAATGCCCTGACGAATATTTCTCACACCCATTTTCTTAAGCGCATTCCCGGAATGAAACTTTACTGTAGGTAATCTTATATCCAGAATAATGCCTATTTCTTTATAGGTTTTACCTAAGCTTGCAAAGTAGAGAACTTCATTTTCACGCCTGGAGAATAGCTGTTCCTTATTATTGTCTGTTTCTGAATAATGGCTTGCCTCCCTGTAGAGCGAGGTAAGTTTGTTATGAATATTAATCAATAACATCTGTAAGCTTTCTTTATGGTTATCGATGAGATCTTCAAGGTAAGGATCAGAGTTTTCATCAATCATTAAAGAAAGCACCGCAAAGTTATTCTGCGAGTCATGAATAACGAAGCTATAACCACTGATTATATTATAGTGTTTAGCAATGTCGAAGACTTTTGGCAGCCTCAATCCGTGGTTTATCAGCATGTTTTCATCCCATGAAAAAGGGACGATTTGTTGAGCTGCAATAATCAAGACCGGATCTGTCAGGTGATATTTGTTTTTAATATAGATATCAAACCACTCATCCTTATTCGTTATTACTGTCAGGCATTCTGGCTCCTTTTTGTTAGTGATAGCATAAGCATAATTCAGGCCATTATAGTTACGTAACTTATTATTAATATACTGCTTTATGATTTCGTTAAGCTTAGCGTTTTTGAAGAATTTATTTGTCATTCATTAACCATTGCTATCAATTAAATTTTAATGACTATAATCTATTTGCAAAGTAAAAAATACTTCACATCTTCAATATTAAAAAGGTTTAAATTTAATAGCGGAGTTGGGTTTTATGCGATTTTACTCTCAGGTTTTTAATATATTAGTTTTCAATTGCTTATTTTTAGTTTGATTGTTTTAAATCTACTTATTTCTCACAGAGGAGTGCTAGTATATTTCCCATATCGTTAACAACGTTAAAACAGGGATTACAATGGTACTTTTTCCGTTTTGCGAAAACCGCGTTAAGTCCGCTACCCCGCCTCGTGAAAGTCTGCTGGCAAACTGGTATTCACGTGCCGATCTGGTCGACACCTTTACCATCAAGCTGCTTCCCCACGAAACCAGAGATATCAGTAAGATAGCTGATGCTATACTTGCGCATCCTGCTCCCTGGTTTAGAGCGCTACTGGCACTGCGAGACAAAGGAGCAGCGACTTTTGGTATTAAAACTTCAGGAGAACTACGCTCAGGATTGGAGACTGCGGGGGTTGATAAAATCGATTTTTTCCGTGTTTTGCAGCATACGGAAAATGAAATGATTTTCGGCGAAGATGACAAACATCTGGACTTTCGTTTGTCGCTGCTACGTCGTGCAGGTTCTGAAGGAGATGAGCTAGTCGCAACCTCGGTGGTGAATTGCCATAACCTGCTTGGGTGGGTTTATTTAACGGCTATCAGGCCATTTCACGTGCTGGTTGTCAGAGATAAACTGCAACAGTCTCGGAAATGGCTTTAATATCGTTTATTGAGGGGCAGCTTTTATTTATAAAGAGGCCGATCAATCAAATCTGACGCGGGTTCTTTTTTTGCTTCATAACGGCCAAGACTCCAACCAGCGCAGCCAAAAAGCCTGCCGCTGCGCCTACGCCGAGTGACCAACGCGCGCCGAAGTTATCAGCCACCCAGCCGACAATCGGCGCTCCAATCGGGGTTCCACCGAGCGCAACGCCGACTCGTAGCGCCATTACTCTGCCGCGCATTGCCGGTTCGGTTGAAAGTTGCATCAGGCTGCTGCTGGTATTCATAAAAGTCAGCGCGGCCACGCCAATCATCACCAGCGTTACGGCAAATAGCCAGTAATTAGGGGCGATGGCCGCCAGCAAACAACCTACGCCAAATAACGTTGAGCCGACCAGCAATGAGCTGAATTTTGGCCTTTCTCGACCTGCCGCTAATAGTGCGCCAGCAATGGTACCAATCGCCATAAACGACGAAAGCATGCCGTAGCCGCGAGCATCGGCATGAAATACGCCTACCGCCATGGTCGACAGAAAAATGGGAAAATTTAGCCCAAAGGTGCCGATGAGAAACAGCATGACTAGCGAAGCCTTAAGATCGTCACGCGCCCACACATAGCGAAATCCCTCGCTAAAACTGCCCCGGGTACGCAACGCTCTGGCTCGAGGCTGTAAATCTGCAATGCGAAATAATGACAACGAAACCAGCACCGCAACAAAGCTGACGCCATTAATCAGAAACGCCCATCCCGTGCCTACTGAGGCAATGGTCAACCCTGCGATTGCCGGTCCGACCATGCGTGCGGCATTAAATGAGGTTGAATTAAGCGCCACTGCGTTAGACAAATCGGCATCGCCCACCAGTTCGGCGACAAAGGTTTGCCGCACTGGGGCATCAAATGCCGAAGCACAGCCAAAGACAAAGGCAAAGATATAAACGTGCCAGAGTTGTACCTGACCACTGATAGTCAGCAGCCCTAGTAACAGCGCCAGCACGCCCATTATCGCCTGCGTCACCATCAGCATTTTGCGCTGATTAAAATGGTCGGCGGCAAAACCTGTCCACGGCAGCAACAGCATTTGTGGACCAAACTGGAGTGCCATAACCGTTCCCACCGCCGAGGCATTGTGGTGGGTCAACTGAGTCAGCACCAACCAGTCTTGTGCGGTGCGCTGCATCCAGGTACCAATATTGGAAACCAGTGATCCTGCTGCCCAAACTCGATAGTTAAAAATACGCAGAGAGCGGAATATGCCTTTTGCCACACGAGAATCTTCGACAGCACGGCTCATAAAGAGTGTGCTCTGATTAAAATTGGCAAAAGCAAAGCCATGTGATGCGGCCCTTAATGATGAGCGAAAAGGAAGAGGTTAAAGGGGAGGATAGTAATAACCACATGATTGAGCAATATTTAATGAAGGTATTGCTCAATCATGTTTTAAACAAGCTTGATGAGGTGTTTTGGAAAGCAGTTACAGCACTTTTTCCAGAAAACGACGAGTACGCTGATGACGTGGGTTATCCAGCACCTGCGAGGCGCTACCAGTCTCAACCACTGTGCCGTCAACCATAAACACCACTCTGTCAGCCACCTGGCGAGCAAAACCAATTTCATGGGTGACGACTACCAGCGTGACGCCTGAGTCCGCCAGTTTCTTAATCACGTCAAGCACTTCACCCACCAGTTCAGGGTCCAGTGCAGAGGTCGGTTCGTCAAACAGCATGACTTTTGGATTCAGCGCCAGCGCACGGGCAATGGCGATTCGCTGCTGTTGTCCACCAGAAAGATGGCGCGGCCAGGAGTTTGCCTTGTCGCGAAGCCCTACGGTGTCGAGCAATTCGTAAGCGCGTTCAATCGCCTGTTTACGATTATAGAGACCATGCACGATCGGCGCTTCGATGATGTTGTCCAGCACCGTCATATGCGGAAACAGGTTAAAGTTCTGGAAAACATATCCGCAATGAATGCGCTGTTTCAGAATCGCTTTCTCTTTCAGTTCATAAAGCTTGTCGCCTTTACGACGATAACCGACATAATCGCCGTCGATCTGAATAAAACCTTCATCAACGCGTTCAAGATGATTAATCGTGCGCAGTAATGTCGATTTTCCTGAGCCGGATGGCCCTAAAATCACCGTAACCGTGCCGGGTTCAATTGTCAGACTGACATCATTGAGTGCCTTGAATGCACCATAAGATTTACTGAGATTGTTAATTTCAATTCGCCCAACGTTATTCGAACGACGTGCATGGCGATTTATCTGCTGCGGCGCATCAGGCGCAGGACGATTAACATAGAGATCAAAAGCTTCAGACATGATTAGCGCTCCTGTTTAAGGTCGGGCTGCGCGCCATTGCAGCAGGCGTTGCAGAGGAGTCAGGGCTACCTGACGTGTGGTACCGCGAGCAAAATAACGCTCAACGTAATATTGCAGAACCGAAAGCACGGTGGTGATAACCAGGTACCACACGGTCGCAACCATCAGTAACGGAATAACCTGCTGGGTGCGGTTATAAAGAACCTGCACGGTATAAAACAGCTCAGGCATGGAAATCACGTAAACGATGGCGGTACCTTTGGCGAGGCCGATCACTTCGTTAAATCCGGTAGGTATAATCGCTCGCAGCGCCTGAGGCAAAATGATGCGGAAGGTGCGACGATAAGACGGTAAACCCAGCGCGGCCGCGGCTTCATGCTGCCCTTGCTCCACGCCCACAATGCCACCGCGGATAATTTCAGCGGTATAGGCTGACTGCACCAGTGAAAGGCCTAAAACGGCTACGGTAAATTGATCTAAAAGATCGACCGTAGGATGTTTAAAGAACTCAATATTGGTAAATGGAATGCCGAGTGAAAGGTTGTCATACAGGTAAGAAAAGTTGTAGAGGACGATAAGTACCAGCAACAGCGGCAGCGAGCGGAACAACCAAATGTATCCCCATGCGAGTGAATTCAGTAAATAGGATTTTGATAAACGGGCCAGCGCCAATAAGGTGCCGAAAATAATCCCAAAAAAGGTGCCTAACAGAGTCAGCAGCAGCGTTCTTGCCAGGCCGGAAAGGATCACCGGTTCAAAGAAATACTGTCTGAAAACGCCCCAATCCCAACGCGGATTAGTAGCAATAGACTGCACAATGGCCAGCAAAATAAAGATGGCAAAAACTGCGCCAATCAGGCGCAGGGGATAACGAGCCGGAACTACCTTAAGCTTAAGCGGAGCTGCGGGAGTTGGGCGCGAGCTTAAATCAGTCATACGCCTTTTCCTTCAAATTATTAACAGCCGCACTCTCAGCCGCACTATTATCGACAGCTTGCTCTACGGATGCAGCCACTGGACTCAATGGTTTCAGGAAACGCAAGCGGCCGTCGTAAGGCGGTTTTGAAAATATTTCACGGTCGAGAGTCACATCAAACTGTGGGTCATAACCCTGAGACAGATAAAGCTTAACCGCTTCGGGCTGACGGAAGCCGGTAGTCAGGAACACGCGAGTGTAACCCTGCTCAAACGCCAGTCGCTCCAACTCTTGGACGACCTTTTTCGCTAGTCCTTGCTGACGCAGAGTCGAGTCAGTCCAGATGCGTTTCAGCTCGGCCGTATTCTCGTCATAGCGTTTATAAGCACCTATTGCGATAGGGCGTTCATCGCGCAGTAATGCAATAAATACCCCGTCCGGTGCGGCATACAAACTGATTGGCTCAACTTCCTGATTGTTGCTGAAGAAGTCCCCGTAACGCGCTTTGTACTCACCAAACAGTCCCTCAATAATCGGTGCAATCAGCGGATCATCGGGTGTGGTATGGATAAATTTATCTTGGCTCATAGGTTATTTCCTGCAATCAGTCGCCGAGGCCCGGCGGGTTAATCTCAGAATGATCGATCTTCTCGACGCTTTCGCCCCAGCGATCCAGGACTTTCAGATAGCTGCCGTTGGCAATTGCGCTGTTAATTGATGCCTGTACCGCATCAACCAGCCCATTACCTTTTTTGATGGTAAAGGCGATATTGGCAGTTTTAGGCCAACCGCCCGGCACGATGCCGACCAGCTTGATTTTGCCGTTGAGTTTGGCCTGATAGGCGTAAGCCACGTTTGGACCAAACTCGGCATCGGCGCGTCCTGACTGGAGCGCAAGAGTTGCGGCGGCGTCATCAGTGACATAAATCGGCGTGAACGGTTTGAGTCCCTTAGCCTGATTTTCTTTATCCCAGGCCAGCAACACAGATTCCTGATTGGTCCCCGAGCCCACAATAATGCGTTTACCGGCAATATCAGGCGCAGATTTTATCGAGGTAATTGTGCTGGTGGATTTCACGTAAAAGCCCAGCGTGTCTTGACGATAGGTTGCAAAATCGAACTTGGTTTTACGATCCTTAGTCACGGTAATGTTGTAGGCCGCGGCGTCGTATTTGCCCGAGCTTACGCCCAGTGGCCAGTCTTCCCAGGAAGCCGGAACCAGTTTAACTTTCAGGCCCAGACCATCGGCTACCAGACGAGCAATATCCGCCTCACTGCCGATCACCGTTTTATTGTCACGGGCAAACAGGCCGAAAGGAGGGCCACTGCCTAATACCGCAACCGCTACGGTTAAATAACCAGGATGAACGAATTTAAAATTGGCCGGAATTTTTGCAGCCGCTTCGGCACTTTTTGGCGTGTCGATAGGTGTTTCATTGGCAACCAGGTCAATACCCGTATTTGCTGCGTGTGCTAATGAAGAAATACTTAACAAGGCGGCCACGGCGGTTAATTTAGTGCGATGCATCATTGTTATTATTTATCCCGTTATTTCACTCGTTGAGCTGTTGATTTCACTATTCCCGAGGCTTAACCCGAAGTAAAACAACAAAATTAACTATCCAAATTGATAAAGTGAAAATGCACTTTTAATCGCCAAGACCCGGCGGGTTTATTTCAGACTGCTTAACTTCATCTTTGGTTTCACCCCAGCGGTTCAGGACTTTCTGATAGCTGCCGTTGGCAATAGCAGCATTGAGTGACGCCTGAACGGCATTAACTAATCCAGTGCCTTTTTTAAGGGTGATAGCAATATCGGCTCCGCTGGTCGTTTTCGGCCATCCGCTAGGGACTATTCCAGCGAGCCGCGTGGTTCCTGTCAGGTTGGCTTTATAAATCGAAGTAGAATAGGGCGCGAAAGTGGCGTCAGCGCGGCCTGATTGCAAATCCAGGCTGGCCGCGGCTTCATCGGTGGTATAAATCAACTGCGCCGGTTTGAGTCCATGAGCCTGATTGACCTTATCCCATGCCAGAATAATTGTTTCCTGCGTGGTTCCTGGTCCAACAATAATCCGTTTGCCCGCAATATCGGCCGGTTGGGTAATTGAGGTTATTTTGCTGCGAGTGCTGACGAAAAATGCAGGGTTATTGGTGCGATAAGTCGCGAAATCATATTTGGTTTTACGTGCTTTGGTGACCGTAATATTAAACAGCGCGGCGTCGTATCGGCCCGATGAAACCCCTAACGGCCAATCTTCCCACGAGGTAGGTACGAACTTTATTTTAAGCCCCAGTCCATCGGCGACTAAACGGGCTATATCCGTTTCACTACCAATAATAGTTTTATTGTCGCGGGCTAATACAGCGAAAGGCGGCTCGCTGCCCGTACCTGGAATAGCAACGGTAAGCGTGCCCGGTGTAACGAATTTATAATCCGCGGGAATTTTAGCGGCGGCTGCGGCGTTCTTTGCCACATCAACGGGTATTTCATTAGCGGTCAGATTAACACCGCCAGGTGCGGCATGAGCCAGTGAAGAAATACCCATTAATGTGGCGATAGTGGTTAACCTTATCTTATTCATCACGATGAGTTCTTATCCTATGGAATTAATACGTTGAGCTTTATGTTCAACTATTCCCAAGCCTCGGTGATGAGTAAAACAACAAAAACAGCTATCTAAATTGATAAATTGAAATACGCGCTTAGTCGTCCAGTCCAGGCGGATTAATTTCTGAATGGCTAATGGCTTCTTCACCTTCTCCCCAGCGATTCAGGACTTTTTGATAACTGCCATTGGCGATGGCGCTATTAATTGATGCCTGAACCGCGTCCACCAGGCCTGATCCTTTTCTGAGTGTTACCGCAATATCTGCCATTTTTGGCCAACCGCTAGCAACCAAACCGACCAGTCTGGTCTTTCCGCTCACTTTCGATTGATATGAACCCATGGCATAAGGGCCAAACTGGGCGTCGGCCCGGCCTGATAACAGTGACAGCAGGGCAGAAGTTTCATCGGCAGGGTAAATTGGCTGAACGGGTGCTAGTCCCTGAGCCTGATTAATTTTATCCCACTTGAGCAGCACTGATTCCTGAATAGAGCCGGTCGCCACAATAATGCGTTTGCCGGCAATATCTGCTGGTTTTTGTAGCGAGGTTATTTTGCTGTTGTTGGCGACATAAAATGCCAGATGGTTAGTGCGATAGGTTGCGAAATCGAACTTGGTCTTGCGTTGTTTTGTGACCGAAATATTAGACAGCGCCACGTCATATTTCCCTGAGGTCACTCCCAGTGGCCAATCAGGCCAGGACGTTGGGACTAACTTTAGCTTTAGGCCCAATCCATCGGCTACCAGGCGGGCAATATCAATCTCGCTGCCAATAATCGTTTTATTATCTGGCGCTAAAACGGCAAAAGGGGTTACGCCGCCATCGCCGGGAATAGCCGCCGTCAGAGTGCCTGGAGTCAGAAATTTATAGCTGGCCGGAATTTTAGCTGCCGCGGCGGCATTTTTAGGGGTATCTATCGGTTGTTCATTAGCAACAAGATCAATACCGCCTTCTGCGGCATGGGCCAATGAGGAAAACCCTATTAATGTGGCCATAGCCGTTAACTTAATTTTGTTGATCACGGTGAGTATTTATCCTGTGTAATTAATTAGTTGAGAGCTGTGTTCAACTATTCCCGAGACCTGTTGGCGAGTAAAAGAACAAAAATGACTATTCAAATTGAGGAAATGAAATTGCAGCTAAATGAAAGAGAGTAAAAGGGAGCGAAAGGGAATAAAAAGGAATGAAAAGAAGTCAGATGCCTGCTTATTCGAGTTAAAACCGGAGAGATAAATAATTAAACAGGACTAAGTTGACGGCAATTAAGGGCCATTTTTTCTTTAGCTAAATTGATGCATTGATTGTGACGTTTATGTATTTAGTACCGTTGGGGTTTTATGGAAACATCAGATAAAACCTCTCTTTAATAAGGATGCTTACCATGAGCCAATCAAAGAAAAGTATTAAGCTGGGCCTGATGCTGCACGGAGCAGGTGGTCATATGAATTCATGGCGTCATCATAAAGCGCCTGCGGATGCCAGCGTCAATTTCCCTTATTTCCGTGAGCTGGCCCTGCGCGCCGAGGCGGCAAATTTTGACTTCCTGTTTGTGGCTGATGGTTTGCATATTAATGAAAAATCTCTGCCTCATTTCCTGAACCGTTTTGAGCCAATCGCGCTATTGTCGGCGCTGGCTTCAGCCACTCAACGTATTGGTCTGGCGGGAACGATTTCAACCTCTTATAGCGATCCTTTCACCGTGGCTCGTCAATTGGCTACCGTTGACAATATCAGTCAGGGTCGTGCCGGTTGGAACGTGGTGACCTCGCCGCTGGCCGGTTCTGCGAAAAACTTTGGTAAGGATCACCCCGAGCATTCTCTGCGTTATCAGATTGCCGAAGAATATATTAGCGTGGTGCAAGGGCTGTGGGACTCATGGGAAGACGATGCCTTCACGCGTGACCGTGAAAGTGGTGTGTTTTTTGATGCCTCAAAATTGCACAAGCTGAACCATGAAGGGCGTTTCTTCTCGGTCGAAGGGCCGTTGAATATTCAACGTTCTCCGCAGGGACAACCGGTTATCTTCCAGGCAGGCGCTTCGGATACCGGGATTGGTCTGGCCGGTAAATCGGCTGATGCCGTATTCACTAACGCTCGCACGCTGGAAGAGGCGCAAACTTATGCGGCCAAATTGCAGCAGGAAGTGGCTAAAAATAATCGCCATCCGGTAGGGATTTTCCCGGGCATTAGCCCCATTGTTGGGCGCACTGTCGAAGAAGCCGAAGAAAAATACCAATATCTGCTTTCGCTGTTATCGGTGGAAGACGCGCTGGCCTATCTGGGCCGTTTCTTCGATCACCACGACTTCTCGCAGTATCCGCTGGATGGCCCGTTCCCTGATGTCGGCGATTTGGGTCAAAACACCTTCCGCTCGACCACCGATCAAATTAAACGTCGTGCGAAAGAAGAGAATCTGACTTTGCGCGAGATTGCTTTCCAGACCACGCTGCCAAAAGGCGAGTTCTTCGGCACACCAGAGCAGGTGGCCGATACCTTTATTCGCTGGGTGGAAGAGGGCGGTGCGACCGGCTTTATCATCAGTGGCCCGGTATTGACCGAAGCGCTGGATGATATCACTCGCCTGGTTCTGCCTATTCTGGCCGATCGCGGCTACTGGCATCCGTCGACAGAGGCCAAAACGCTGCGTGAACGACTGGATATTCCGTTCAAGAGCAATCGCTATTCACAGAAAAGTAAAAAACATGAAACCGCCAGCGTTGCGGCCAAGTGATTAAATAATAAGGACAGGCACGTGCAAGGAATTTTCAAAACCTCTGTGATGACCGGCGCGAAACTGCGCCGGCTTGTTTTTCCGTTGCTAATTGCCTCGGCGCTGACCGCCTGTGATAAGCCTCAAGCGGCTTCTTCCGGCAATCAATCTGCCGCCGCAGACACCCCGCATTCAGGCGGGACGCTGGTGGTGGCAATCGATACCGATCCTAACTGTCTGGATCCACAGCAGGCTGGCAATAACAACTCGTTGAATATTGGCCGCCAGTTAACAGATTCGCTGACCGATCAGGACCCCAAAACGGGCAGAATTGTTCCGTGGCTGGCGACTCAATGGCAGGTTAGTGATGACAATCGCAGCTTCACTTTTACTCTTCGTGACGGTGTCACTTTTAGCGACGGCACGCCGTTTAACGCTCAATCGGTTAAAGATAACTTTCAGGCAATTATCGCGATGGGCGCGCGTTCCTCGTTGGCCTCAACCTATCTCAAAGGGTTGAGCAGCATTGAAACACCGGATGCTCAGCATGTGGTCATCAATTTTGCACAGCCGAACGCTCAGTTTTTACAGGCCACTTCTACGATGAGCCTCGGTTTCTTCTCGACTAAAACCGTACAAGCTACGACGGATGCCCGCTGTCAGGGAAATCTGATTGGCACCGGTCCGTTTGTATTAAAGACCTTTATCCATAATCAGAAGATAGATATTACGCGTCGCACGGGCTACAAGTGGCCGTCGTCATTGGCCCAGCATCAGGGCGAAAGCTATCTGGACGGCGTCGAATACCGCGTTGTACCCGAATCTGGCGTGCGTTTTGGCAGCCTGATTTCAGGACAGATTGACGTCAATGCTGGCGTTACGCCGCAGGATGAACCGCTGATCCTCGCTAAAAAGCTGCCGATTATTGCGCGTAGCAATCCGGGGCTGGTGTATAGCCTGTTCCCAATCCAGTCGAAAGGATTAATGGTCGATAAAAACGTGCGTCAGGCGCTGAATCTGGCTATAAACCGGCCTGTATTACAGCCGATTTTGTCACGTTATCAGTCACCTGCGACTTCGGTATTAGCGAAAACGACGCCGCTGTATCAGGACTTGAGCAGTGAGCTGAAATTTGATCCGCAGGCGGCAAAAAACCTGCTGCAGAAAGATGGGTGGGTGACAGGGCCAGACGGCGTGCGCGTCAAAGATGGCAAGCGCTTACAATTTACGCTGCATTATTGGCAGGATACGCCGTTTATCGAGCTGGTTCAGCAGCAGCTTAAGCAGGTTGGAATTGATATGGAGCTGGATAAAGCGCCAATCGGGCAGGTTATGGCTCGCGAATCGAGCGGTGACGAGGAGAGTGACTACTACAACCTGACGCGTTCTGATCCCGATGTACTGCGCACCGTTTTCGATGCCGGCCCAGGCGGGCGTAACGTTAATAAACGCTCTGCTAATCAGATAGATAACGCGCTTGAACAGTCAAGTCAGACGCTGGATCCGGCCAAACGTCAGCAGTGGGTGACTGAGGCGGCGAAAGGCCTGATTGCCGACGGCGATGCTATCCCGCTGGTTGAGCTGGCGACAGTAATTGCCACCGGAAACAACGTGCACGGCTTCCACTATGATGCCTCGTCGCGTATCCAGCTGTATGACACCTGGCTTTCGCCGAAATCGTAATAGAGAGGGCGCCTCATGACCGGCAAAATTTGGGTTTCTGATAACCCAATCGACAAAATCAACGCCCGCAGTCCGCGCATTCATTCGCTGTTCAGGCATTGGCTGTTTAAACGGGTGTTAATGAGTTTTGCCGTGTTATGGGCGGCCTATACGCTGACGTTTTTGATCCTTTATATTTTGCCGTCGGACCCGGTGACCATCATGCTCAATCAGGGCGGGCAGAGCACGGTGGACATCGCGCAGGTCAACGCGTTAAAGGCGCAGTATCATCTCGATCAGCCGTTTTATATTCAGTACGCCTGGTCATTCTGGAACCTCTTGCATTTTGATTTGGGTCATTCGATTGTCAGCGGCGATCCGGTCACGCATCTGGTATTGCAGGCACTGCCGCCGACGCTGCTGCTGGCCCTTTGCGCACTGGTGGTGGCGATTATTATTGGCGGTGGATTAGCGGCGGGTGTTTCTGTTCTGCCTGCTAGCAGGCTGAAATCAGCATTATTGGCGCTGCCTTCCTTAGGCGCTGCGCTGCCAACTTTTTGGCTGGGACTGCTGTTATTGCAGGCTTTTTCTTTCAGTCATGCCTGGTTCCCGGCGATGGGCAATCAGGGATGGCAATCCTTAGTGCTGCCCACCATTACCCTGGCAGTGCCGACGGCGGCTATGCTGGCGCAGGTGATGAACCGTTCGCTGGCCGAAGTATGGCGACGTCCGTTTATTGATGCGCTACGTCTGAAAGGAGCCAGCACGGCGCACCTGTTGTGGCGGCACGTGTTGCCCAACGCGGCAATTCCACTGTTAACGCTGGCTGGCATGATTTTCGGACATTTACTGGCCGGTGCCGTAGTCACTGAAACTATTTTTTCACGCGATGGATTGGGGCGACTGGCGCAGGGCGCGGTGTCAACTCAGGATATTCCGGTGGTACAGGGCGTGGTGTTGACTGCCGCAGCTCTGTTTGTGCTGGTCAATTTCGTGGTCGACTTGCTTTATCCGCTGTTTGATCCTCGTCTCGGCCGCGTTTCCTCGGGAGAGAAAAAATGAGCCTTATTCTGCCCGGCGAACGCGTTTTTGTTTCGCGTCGTCGCTTTGCCTTTACGCTATGGCTAAGCGTGGCTGTATTGCTGGTGGTGGCGCTGTGGGCGATTGTCCCCGGTTTATTCACTCATCAGGATCCGTTAAACGGCAATCCACTGATCGCGTTGCAGGCTCCCTCGGCGGCGCACTGGTTTGGTACCGATCATCTGGGACGAGATATCTTTAGCCGAACCGTTTACGGCACCGCGCTTACGTTGAAAGCTACGCTGTTTTCAGTGGCAATTGCATTAATGATTGGCGCAACGATTGGCGTGATTTCTGGCTATGTCGGCGGACGAATCGATCACCTGTTTATGCGCATTATTGATGTGCTGATGGCTATCCCTAATCTACTGCTGGCGATGGCGATTGTTACCGTTTTAGGCTTTGGAACCCTGCATATTGCCATCGCGGTAGGGCTTTCATCGATTGCGACTTTTGCCCGCCTGTCACGCGCCGAAGTGCTGCGCAGCAAAATTAATCTGTTCGTGGAGGCCGCGCGCGCTGGTGGTGTTGGCCATCTGACTATTATCCGCCGTCACATTATTCCCCATGCGCTGGCTCCGGTATTGTCATTGGCCGCGCTTGAGCTGGGTTTTGCCTTGCTGGCCGTTTCGGCACTGAGCTTCTTAGGTTTCGGCGCGCCGCCGCCACAGCCAGAATGGGGCCTGCTGGTCTCTGAAGGCCGAAATTATATTGCGGCTGCCTGGTGGTACACCACATTGCCGGGGTTAATGATTGTCTTTGCCGTGCTGGCAACTAACCGGGTTGCCGGATTTATTCAAGACAAGGCGGAGGAATCATGAGTCAAAAGAATCAACCGATATTGCTGTCGGTGGAGCAGCTCAGTATTGATTATGTTCTCAAAAATGGAGACAGGCTGCGGGCAGTCGATTCTCTTGATTTGCAACTGGCTGCGGGAGAAGTGCTGGCCATTGTCGGCGGTTCTGGCTCAGGTAAATCTACCACCGCCTCAGCTTTGGTCGGCCTGTTGGGCAAGCAGGCGCAGCGCATTAATGGCACGATTCAACTCGCAGGCGAAGCGCTTGAAAATGCCAGTCAGCGACGCTGGCAGCAATTGCGCGGTCTGAATATTGGCTTTGTTCCTCAGGATCCTGGGCAATCGCTCAACCCGATCCAGACTATCGGCAAACAGATGCTGGAAGCGCTGACCTTGCACGGAGTCAGTAAAAATCAGGCTGCTGCGCGCGTTGAAACCCTGCTGAGCGAGGTCGGCCTGCACGATGCACAACGCATATTGCACAGTTATCCGCATCAACTTTCCGGCGGAATGCGTCAGCGGGTGCTGTTAGCAATGGCGATGAGCCATCATCCTCAACTGATTATTGCCGATGAACCGACCAGTGCTTTGGATGTTACCGTGCAAAAACAGGTGCTTGATGCTCTCGAAACGATTGTGCGCAGCAAAGGCATTGCGCTGTTGCTGATAACCCATGATTTGCAAGTAGCGTTAGAGCGGGCCGATCGCGTGCTGGTGATGCAACACGGCAAAGTGGTTGAAACCGGCCCAGCCGCGGCATTATTTAACCAACCCAAACATGCCTACACGCGTCAGTTATTGCAGTCTTCCCCGGCGTTTTTCGAGGTGCCGCGTCGCCCGTTGTTAACCCAAACCGAGGTGCTGCTGCGTGCGACTCAGTTGAGTAAAAGCTTTATTTCCAGCGGCGGTCGTGAAAGGTTTATGGCGGTTAATAACGTGACTTTTCCGGTAGTCCGCGGTGGAACCACCAGTCTGGTTGGCGAATCCGGTTCTGGTAAATCGACTACCGTACGCATGCTGCTAGGGCTTGAAACCCAGGACAGCGGCAATATTGAATTCGACGGCAAGAATTTTAGCGCCCCGAGCCGCACCGAGAGGCAGGCGTTTCGCCGCCGGGTGCAGGTGGTTTATCAAAATCCCTATGCCTCGCTTAATCCTAAAATGACCCTACTGGAGATTATTACTGAGCCACTGGCGGCTTTTAAGATTGGTTCTCGTCAGAGCCAACGCGAGAGGGCCGAGTGGCTAATGGACAGTGTTGAACTGCAGCGAAGGCTGCTAGAAGCACGTCCCGTCGCTTTGTCCGGCGGTCAGCGCCAGCGAGTGGCAATTGCTCGCGCATTGGCAATTTCCCCTGAGTTGGTGGTGCTCGATGAACCCGTTTCGGCGCTGGATGCTGCCGTGCAGTCGCAAATATTGACCCTGCTGGATCGTTTGCAGCGCGAGCTGGGATTAACTTATCTGTTTATTTCTCATGACCTTGCCGTCGTGAAACAGATTTCAGACTACGTGGTGGTAATGCGAAAAGGCGAGGTGGTTGAGCAGGCGACGGTAGAGCAAATTTTTGACCATCCACAGACTGATTATACCCGGCAGCTTTTAAGCCATATTCCGGGCAGAGGCAAAGCAGCGGCGGCATTGAGTGCCGCAGGGTGAGGCCTGAGAAGCGAGTCTTGTATTATGATTCACTGAACGAGAGGTTTATTTTAGCTTTTAATGGCAAAATTTTTTGTGATTGTTAATTTTAACAGCTATCGCTTTATCGCGGTGACACTGTTTTGTATAGTTAATTAACTATTAATAATTAGAATTATTATCATTCAGGGATTTAGCATGTCGTCTCCTTCCGTTAATACGGATTCACTGTTACAGCACCGATCTTTTGTCGCCTTCTGGATTGCTCGCGTCTCTTCCACTTTCGGTTTCCAGATGCTGACGATTGCGGTGAGCTGGCAGATATATTCTCTAACCGGCCGCGCCTTTGATCTCGGTTTGATCGGATTAGTGCAGTTTTTCCCTTCCGTGGCGCTTGCACTGGTCGCCGGACACGTTGCCGATCAGTTTGATCGTCGCCGGGTAGTGGTTATCTCGCAGTTTGTCGAAGGAGTGGCTATTTTCGCCCTGGCTGCGCTCACGCTAACGCATCATATCAATGAGCACGTGGTGCTCGGCCTGCTGTTTATTATTTCTATTTCTAAAGCGATGGAAGGCCCGTCGCTGCTCTCGATGCTGCCCGCGTTGGTTCCTCCTAAAATTTTGCCGCGAGCCATGGCGGCCAACAGCGTTGCCGGACAAGCATCGGGAATGGTCGGCCCGGCCTTGGGTGGGCTGCTATATATCGCCGGCGCTGACGTGGTTTACGTTATTTGCGGGCTGCTTTATTTTGTCTCGGTATTCATGGTTAGCCGACTGCGCTATGAGCAGGCGCCGCCGCGTCGTGTTCCGGCAACTTTTAAAACCCTGTTCGCCGGCATCCATTTTATTCGCCATCGTCCCGACGTGCTGGGCGTTATCTCACTGGATCTTTTCGCCGTATTATTGGGTGGCGCGACTGCGTTACTGCCCATTTTTGCCCATGATATTCTGCATACCGGCCCTTGGGGATTGGGTATCTTGCGTGGAGCGCCTGCCGTTGGCTCATTGCTGGTCGGCTTCTGGCTGAGTCGCCGCGCACTGACCCGCAATGTGGGCATGACCATGTTTGCCGCCGTGGCTGGTTTCGGAATCGCCACCATTATCTTTGCATTGTCGACCTCGCTGTGGCTGTCGATTCTGGCGCTATTGGCATTGGGCGGTTGCGACATGTTCAGCATGGTGATTCGCGGATCGCTGGTTCAGCTTGAAACTCCCGACGATATGCGCGGTCGCGTCAGTGCGGTTAATTCGATTTTCATCAATACTTCTAACCAGCTTGGCGAGTTTGAATCCGGAATGTTAGCGGCGTGGCTAGGCACAGTGCCTGCTGCTGCGGTTGGTGGCATAGGCACATTGGTGGTGGTCGCGCTGTGGATGAAAATGTTCCCAGGATTACGCCGTCGCCAGCGTCTGGAAAACGAACCACCTCAGGCTGAAAAAGTCGCTTAACAGGAACCCTATGTCGAAACTTACCGGTTGGCAAAAAACGGGCGCGCTGTGCTTCAGCCTCGGCGGCCTACAGTATCTGCTGGCGGAAAAAATTACCGCGCTGGGCTGGAATACCCCAGCCTATTTATATACTCAAAACTATATCAGCGACCTTGGGATCCCACAGTGCGGGCAGATGGCGGATGGCCGTGATATCTGCTCGCCGCTGCACGCAGTAATGAACAGCGGTTTCGCCATTGAAGGGATATTATTTGCTCTCGCCTGTATGTTACTGCTGGGGATATTTACCGGCCGTGGCCGCAGCCTGTTTCTGCTGACTGGCTTATTACACGGGGCTGGCGGCGTGCTTATTGCCTTATTTCACAGTGGCTCGGCGAGCAACGGTATCACCATGCATCAGGTTGGCGCAGTAATGGCGATTGGCGGTGGAAATCTTTGTTTAATAAGCGCAGCGTGGTTGATGCTCGCGAAAACAGGATTTAGCCCTTACGCCCGACTCAGTTTATTCCTCGGTTGTTTTGGGCTAGTGTGCATGTTTGCTATCTCTTCCGGCAAATTCCCTATCGGTATTATTGAGCGTGCCGCAGTTTATCCTATTACTTTTTGGCAGATTCTGACCGGCGCGATGCTACTAATAAAAAGTCGCCAACCTAGCGCAGCGAAATAAGAAAACCCAGCGCGATCAGGATGTAAAAACCGGCACAAATAATATCGAACGAGCGCCTTGTGCGGTTAAAAAAGGCCTCAGCGGAGCTGGCAGAAAAAACGATGGCATAAAGGCTAAAGATGAGCATTCCTGTTACCGCACGGCTTCCTATCACTATGAATATGCTGCCTTTTGGAGCCGTTGTGCCCAAACTAATGCTGGTGACTGTAAACCAGGTCAATACGGCTTTGGGGTTAGTAAGATGAATACCCAGTCCTTGTAAATAAAATCCCAGCGGATTAACCGGCTTTCCGTCGATTTTTTTTGCCGATAAGGTTTGGCTACTACGGGCTCTTTTGATGGCTTTATATCCCAGCCATAGCAGATAGCATGCGCCAACAATTTTAATGCCGCTGATAAAATGCGCAGAAGAAGCCAGCAAAGCCGAAACGCCCACGCCGGTTAGTAATCCCCAAAAAAGCGACCCTGAAATAACCCCTGATGCCAGCATTAATCCTGCTTTCCTGCCATAGTTCATTGCCGCATTGGCAATCGACAAATTAGCCGGGCCGGGCGAGGCGGTACCGATAATATAAACAATGATACCGGCAAAGAAAGTCGAAATATCAATCATGCTCGTCCCTGTATTTTTAGAAGTCTGAGGCAATAATACTCAGTGAACAGACAGGGAATAAGATACAGATCAGGTTTTATTTGACCGTACAGTATTAACGTAATGGCGTCATTTCTGCTCAAACATCAACAATGCATTGCGTAATCCACGATTTAAACGCTTGTACATCGGTGCGCTGCGCCTTGTTTTTACTGGTCACAAAATAATATTTCCCACCGGGAAGTGCCTGTTTAAATGGTACGGCAAGAATGCCTTTCTGAATAAAATCTCTGGCCAGCAGGTTGCTGACAATCGCCACACCTTGCCCGGCAATCGCCGCCTGAATTGCATGAGTTTCGTCGGTGAAACGCAGGCCAGCATCGGTATTTAATGAGGCTGGACCATACAGACTACGCCAATGCTGCCAGTCGGGAGAAGGCTGTGGAATATGCCGATTTTCAACATGAAATAGTGTGATATTAGCCAGTTGCTCAATGCGATGCAGACCTAGCGACGGGCTGGCGACCAAAATAAATGTGTCTTCATATAGCAAAGTAGACTCTAACCGTTCGTCCGCCGACGTGCTGTAGCGAACGGCCACGTCCACCGATCCCTTTTCCAGATCCACCAGTTCAACGCTGGTATGCAGGCGCAGATCCAGTTCGGGAATACGGGCTTTCATCTCAGCCAGACGCGGCACTAGCCAGTGGGTGAGGAAGTTTGAAGTGGTGGTGAGTGTCAGTGCGGCGGGCTGCAGAGCCCGATGTATATCATCAACCGCCTCTTGTAGATCGGCAAAAGCACGCTGCGTTGACTGTTGTAAACGCTCGCCTGCCGCGGTCAGTGTGACTTCGCGTGCGCTGCGTACAAACACTGCCGTTGCCAGTGATTCTTCCAGCACGCGGATTTGGTGGCTAATGGCCGTTGGCGTCACGCCGATATCATCAGCAGCACGTTTAAAACTTTTAAAATGTGCCACGGCAGCGAAGGCTTTGAGCGAACCAAGAGGCGGCAGGCGTTTGTGTTTCATGATGAGTTATTTTCATCCATGGCTGAAAACTATGACTTTGATTGCCCCAAATTAAGCGAGGTATGCTGCTTTTACAAGATGAGATGGATGAGAACAGCTTATTCATTCCAGAATCAATTATTGCGGGGAAATCTTTATGCTTACTCATCGATACCAGAATCTTGAGCAGCACATTAGGCAGAACAAGAATCTGAAACTGAGCCAAAACAAGAATCAGAAACTTAGTCAGAACATGGCAAAACACGATCGTCCGGTTTCACTTAGCTCTTCTCTGGCGGTGTTATCTATTCTTTTAATGACCTTGATGGTCGTTGCTCTGGTGAAAACTGGGCAGAGTTGGGGAGTCAATGGGCTTTCC
This sequence comes from uncultured Gammaproteobacteria bacterium, assembly GCA_963747655.1. Classification (GTDB taxonomy): domain Bacteria; phylum Pseudomonadota; class Gammaproteobacteria; order Enterobacterales; family Enterobacteriaceae; genus Rouxiella. The sequence goes on from CAVVFS010000007.1 coordinate 323,256, forward strand.
GCGACGCCGACGCATATTGGAAACGGGAGCGTGGCAATCCTGATGTTGCTGGTGTCAATTAATGAGAAATTTAGCCCACGGCCGTTGATTAATCGAAGATTACGCCAGCAGAGCCGCAAGCTGGCGGCAGAATGGGCCGAGGCTTTCTATGGAGTTTGGGCATGGGCCTTGGTTATTCTTCTAGCGCTGAACTTCTGGCTGTCCTGATGCGTTAGCCGGGCAGAATTACGGCTGGTGGGGCAAGGAAGAGATCGATACTATTAATCTTTAGTCACGCATTTCTCTTAATTCTATCGCTTCTTTATTAAAACCCGACGATTTTCAGGATATCTATGAGCCTTGCCAGCCCTGGTTTTGACGACGAAAAATTTCAAACTCTTTTAGTCCAGCCGCTGGGAGACGATGTTCTGCTGGTGACCTTAAATCGCCCACAGGCGCACAATGCCTATAATGCGCAGATGGTCAGCGAAATAGGGCAAGTTCTGGCTTATTCCGAGGCAATGGCGGCTATCAAGGTGGTTATCCTCAGCGGTGCGGGAGAGAAAATATTCTGTGCTGGTGCCGACCTTAAAGAGGCATTTATCGATAGCGGCAAAGGCCTGCTGAATCAGCACGGGGGCTATAATCCGCTGCAACATATGCCGCGCCGAAAAGTTTGGATTGCTGCACTAAATGGCCATGCCTTCGGCGGCGGGCTTGAGTTGGCGTTGCATTGCGATCTGCTGGTTGCTGTCGAACAGGTTAAGCTGGCTTTGCCGGAAACTCGCCACAGCCTGCTCCCTCTGGGTGGCGGAATCAGCCAACTATCAGCATTACTTCCTGTGCCGATAATAAAAGAAATGGTTCTGGCCGGAGGCGTTTTAGAGGCAAGCCGCGCCTGGAGTCTGGGGCTAATTAATCGCGTTACTGCCCGCGAAAATCTGCTGCCTGTCGCTCGCGAGCTAGCCGGTCAAATTACGCGCAATGCCCCTCTGGCGGTGCAGGCAGCCAATTCCCTTATTGAACACAGCTTGCGCGGCGAGCCTGCAACATTTGCAGCACATGCCCAGCAAGAGCTTGCAAATTTACAGCGTACAGAAGATTTTTTGGAAAGCGGACGGGCTTTTAGTGAAAAACGAGAACCCGTCTGGAAAGGAAGATAGGCACGCCTTTCATTTACAATGTGGTGGTTTTAAACAGCGCGCTTAACCCCAGACCGCCGGCAATTCCCAGCATCGCCATAGCAAATTTAGGTTCAGCGAGCTGTTCCTGGGTTTGCTGGCGCAGCAGCTGACTAAAGATTCGCGTCACCATAATTCCACCTGAAGCGCCATAAGGATGCCCAATAGCAATCGCGCCTCCTTGCAAATTCACCCGATACTCATCGACGTGTAGCTGGTCCAGCGAGCCTAAAACCTGCGCGGCAAAGGCCTCGTTAAATTCAATAATATTAATATTATCCAATGTGATAGCGGGCTGGCGCGCCAGCAATTTTTGCGTCGCGGGCACCGGGCCTAAACCTAAAAAGTTAGGATCGACCCCTGCGCTACAGGCATCAACAAACATCAGGCCCGAACGATAACCCATTTCCACGGCTTTTCTGCGGCTCATTACCAGCAACAGTGAAGCTCCGTCGTTTAACGGACAACAGTTTCCTGCCGTCACGCTGCCGTCAGGCATAAATACCGGAGGCAGCTTTTCAAGTCGTGCCATTGAGGCATCAGGACGCGGGCATTCATCTTGTGACAGTGTTTTTCCCAAAATCTCGAGCGGAACAATTTCTTCAAGAAACAGGCCATTTTGCATGGCGGCGGCAGTGCGCTGCTGGCTGCGCAGGGCGAAACTATCCTGGCGTTCGCGGCTGATGCCACATTTTTGCGCCACGTTTTCGGCGGCAATACCCATTTCCGGGTCGCCAATTTCGTCGGGTGAGAATTGCGCACGAGCGTAGAAGCGCGGCATCTGTTTTAAGCTTTGCGGTTTCTCGACTCGCCACGGCGCAGTGCTGACACTTTCCACACCGCCCGCCAGATAACATTCCCCGCTACCGGCCTGCACCATTCGGCAGGCGTGGATAACCGCTTCCAACCCTGAACCACATTGCCTGTCGAGCGTGACGGCCGGAACAGATTCAGGTAATCCGGCATATAGCGCGGCCAAACGGGCAATATTGCCGCCGCCGCCGGTCGCATTGCCGATAATAACCTCATCAATCTGGCAAGGGTCAACCCGATGACTGTTAAGGATTTTGTCAAACAGTGGGGCGAGCAAAACTTCCATCCGGGTAGTAGCGAACATGCCGTAGGCTTTACCAATCGGCGTGCGGTAGGCTTCGACAATCACCGGCTGATAATCATCGGCAGGCTGAAAATTGAGTGAGAGGTCAGTTGATTTCATGATGATGAAACTTCTTCTCCAGTATGCTGCGCTTGATTTTACCGCTCGGCGTCAGTGGCCAGTCAGTAATATTATAAAACTGAGCCGGGACTTTATATTTAGCCATTTTGGAAAGGCAAAGTGCTGGTAATTCCGCTACGTCGAGAGTCTCACTTTCGAAAAAGGCAATCAGCTTTTTGCCGCGATAATCATCTTCTACAGCAATCACTACCGCCTCAACGATCCCCGGCAGCGATTTAAGCACGGACTCAACCTCAGACAGATAGATATTATTGCCGCCGCTAACCACCATATCGCCGCTGCGCCCAATCACTATAAGGCATCCCGCGTCATTGATATATCCGATATCTCGCACGCTTGAGCCAAAGTACTGAGTAGTAAACGCTTTACCGTCATCCCCCCAAAGATAACCAGAACATATTTGCTCGCTATTAAGATAAATAGTACCGGGCGTATTTTGCGGCAGCGCTTGCCCATGTTCGTCGCGAATTGACCAACTGACTTGCGGAAATGGCAGGCCGACGGTGGTTAATTGATCGTCAACATTCTCATCATCCAACGTTGAGACAGCAATAAAGCCCAGTTCAGAAGCTCCGTAATATTCTTGAATCCGCGCATTGGGGAAAATTGAGCGCGCGTGGCGATAATGATTCATTTCCAGTTTGGCTCCCGCCGAGAGCAAATGCGTGACCTGCGTTAATGGCGCAGGCTCGGAAGTTTGCAGGCGCGAAAATGCGCTAAGCATTGTAGGAACCAGCACTAAACGCTGAACTTTATGCTGGGCGAGAATATCCAGCGCCTCGGCGGCATCCCATTTTTCCATGCAATAAAAGGTTGTTCCGGCGTCTAATGCTTCATTAAGGCAATAGAGGCCAATGCCGTGAAATAGCGGGCCGGGGAACAGAGTGGAATTAGCATCGACTAGATTAAAAATCTGATAACCGTTTTTAAAGCTTTCGCGCCATGAATGACGAGAGCGCATAAAGGCCTTTGGCGTGCTGGTGGTGCCTGAGGTGAAGTTAATCAAAAACGGTGTTGGCGCATCGACCCCGTGAACAACCGCGTGGGCATGACTAGCATTATGAACATCATTAGTCGTTTGAACACGGTTCGCGCAATTAGTTTTAACATTTTCAACTAGCAGCGTGCGGAGAGATAACTCTGCGGCCAGCGCAATAAGGTGAGTCTGTGACCTTTTGACCAGCAATAGATCCGGCTGGAGCCGACTTAACACGTCGCGTAATTGCTCAACGGGCAGCTGCGGATCAATAACCGCACAGATATTCTGATTCGCCGTGGCCGCAAGCCAGGCAGGGGAAAACTGCAAATCATTGCCCAATGTCACGGCAATAATCGGCCCGGAGGCAATATTCTGATTGCGCCCGGTATTGCCAACTGCTGCCAGTATCTCGCCATAAATCGACAGCGTCTGCTGCCAAAGCTGTTGCCAGCTCAGCGTCTTACCGGCGATATTAATGGCAATTTCTGCACTTTTACGCGCGGCGTGATCGCAAACTTTGTCGTGAACCGGCATAACTAGGCTTTACCTTGCGGCGCTTCATTCTCAATAAAGGTAAATTTGCTTACCAGCAATTCGCGAGTCTCTTGTGGAATAGAGCGAGGTTTATTATCGTCAATATTGACGCAAACCCAAACTAATTTCCCTTCGGCACAGATAACCGCTTTATCTTTAATTTCAAGTTTGATGTTAAAGATTAAACTGCTATTTCCCAGCTTTTCAATATAAACGGCCGGAATGACCACGTCGTCTACGGTCAGCGGATGGAGGAATATTGCCTCGCATTTTTTCACATGATAGGATACGCCCGATGTCGCGGGTCGGAAATATTGTATCATCTCATTGGCGCGTAATTGGTTAACGACGGCATCTTCAAAGTAATCTAAATATACTGAATTATGCACGTGACCATTAAGATCTATATCGCGCATTGACACTCGAAACGAGTCGATCTCATTATGGTTATTCATTTATACGACCCATTCATACGACTCATTGCAATACTCACCCATTACACGTTTTTCTCTGAAGAAAATTTTACATGAAAGATAAAGCGCTCACCAGAGCAATAGTCAGAGAGTTCGGCCCGATTCAGGACGTGGTGCAGCTTGAGAATTTAGTGTTGCCGGAGCTTGCTGCGGGCGATGCGCGCGTCAAAATGGTGTACGCCACCATCAATCCCTCAGATATTATCACCATTTCCGGAGCCTATCGCTCGCGCATTTCCGTGCCTTTTGTTCCGGGATTTGAAGGAGTTGGCGTGATTGAGCAGGCACCGGCAGAAAGCAATTTGCCGGTCGGGCAAAGGGTTTTGCCCATTGGTAGCATGGGTAACTGGCAAACGTTTAAAGATACCAAACCTGAATGGTGCTTTACTCTGCCAGACTTTGTCAGCGATCGTCAGGCGGTCAACAGCTATGTGAATCCAATGACCGCGCTGTTGATGCTAACCGAAGCGCTGGATGCCAGGCCCGGTCAGCGAATTATGATTAACGCCGCCAATTCGGCTATCGGCAAGATGCTTATTCGTATCGCCAATCGTATGGGACTAACGCCAATCGCTGTGGTTCGTAAGCCTGAAAACGTTGATATTTTTGACGGCTATACGCTGGAAAACGTGCTGAATTCCAGCGATCCGGCTTATCCGCAGGCCCTGGAGCGAGTGAAACGCAGTGGCGGAGTTGATGCGGTTTTTGACTGTATCGGCGGTGAGGAATCACTGACTTTCGCCGAAGTTCTCGTGCCCGGTGGTCAGTTTATTCATTACGGCCTGTTATCCGGCAAACCGGTGCCGCCATTGTTCTGGCGTTCTCGTCCCGATATCCGCTTTATGAATTTTCATTTACGCCAGTGGATACACAGTCAGGAAAAACCGGTAGTGCAGAAAAGAATCGATCAGGTCATGGAATTGATCCGTGATGGCGTAGTGCATACCGACATTGCCACCGCCTTTAGTCTGGATAATATCGCCGATGCGATTGCTGCGGCAATTTCCGGTGATTTAAAAGGCAAGATACTGATCGAGATATAATTAGTTTTATTTTTTACTTTTAATGTTTAATAAGAGTAAGAATGAAAATAAAAAAGGCCGCGAGAAATTACGTGGCCTTTTATTTTTTTCTATATCGAATATTAACGACTTTCCAGAGTTGGATAAGCCTTTCTTACCGGCCTGACGATCAATATAGTCAAAATAACCTTGATAATATCGCCGGGAATAAAGCCCATAGCGCCAATCGCAGCCTGACTCAGACTAATTTTGGCAAAAATAGAGAGCCAGGGAATACCCGCTGAATAGATAATGATAATTCCGCCCAGCGTAATAAAAATAGCTTCTTTCAGTACCGACAGTGAGCGAATGTTTTTCTCATACAGATAGCCAATGACCAGCGCAGCAATCGGCCAGGCAAGAATAAAACCCCCGCTTGGGCCAATAAATATTCCCAGACCGCCGCGACCACCGGCCAATAGCGGTAAACCCACTATCACTAGCAGATCAAATAATACCATCGCCAATGCACCACGCTTGGCTCCGGCAATGGCACCCGCCAGCATTGGCCCCATCGATTGCGCAGTAATAGGCACAGCAATAATCGGCAGAGTAAAGGCCGGGAATAACCCCATAGCGGCGGTAATGGCAGCAAACAGGGCAATATAAACAATATCTTTAGTCGACATCAGAAGTCTCTTTTTTAGCCGTTTTCTTTTTCCGATACGGCGATTGCGGATCGTATGCTCGTGCTTCTAATGCAGCAGCAATGTTGTCTGCCATTTTCAGGGTCCGAACAATAACCGGAATGGCAACGGCAATCACGCTGTTATTTAATCCCCGCGCTTTTTGTGCCTCACGCACTTCCTGGGTTATCGCTGCCAGCACAGGAATAAACCGCAGTGCCAGAGAAAGTGCCAGACTAATTTTCGCGGGATTGATGCCGATGAAATATAACCACGTCAGCCTTTTCTCCAGCGCATCAATCATGTCTGAACTTCGAGTGGTCAGGGTAATTAATGAAGCGGTCAGCATCAGAGCGCTTAAACGCAACACCACTAATACGCCGGACTGCCAATTAACCATCCACAGCTGCACCGCAAACAACAGCACTAAAATAGCGAAAATAGGTTTGATCTGCGCCAGCATAACTTTAGCGTTAATTCCGGCCAGCGGATAAAGCACTACCACCACGGCTAACGCCGAGGCGGAGAAGATCATATTGGGATACACAAACAGCAGCGTTCCCAGCACCGCCAGAATTAATATTTTCAGACCCGGCGGAGTGCGGTGAATAAAGGAATGACCGGGCAGATACTCGCTGATAGTCATGACATCATCCTGACGTAGGCTGGCAATGCCACGGCGGGAATATTATCAATCACCACTTTTCCTTCGCTGAAAACCAAAACCCGATCGAAATGTTGCAGGAACTCTAAGTCGTGCGAAACCACGATAGTTTTTTGCTCCATCTCGTCAATTGCCTGAGCAATGCGTTTTTTATTACGCAGGTCTAATAAGGTAGTGGGTTCATCGAAAACAATATAATCAGGCTGCATGACTAGCACACCAGAAATCGCCATCAGTTGTTTTTGCCCACCGCTTAATAAATGCGAGGGATGCTGACGGAATGATTCCATATCATAGCGGGCTAGGGTGGCGTCAATTCGCTCACGGATCACCTCTTTCGGCAGCCCAAGGTTTTTCATACCGAAGGCTAAATCCTCTTCAACGATAGGAAAAACAATCTGGTTATCGGGGTTTTGAAAGACGAAACCGACTTTGCGGCGCACGGCTTTGCCATTGTCGCGAGTGTTGAGGCCATCGACGATGACGTCACCCTGTTGCGGAATAAGCAAGCCGTTGAGTAGTCTCGCAAAAGTGCTTTTTCCACAGCCGTTGCTGCCGACCACGCCAATGCGTTTTTCATCGAGTTGCAGGCTAATATTATCAAGCACCTGACGATCGCCAAAAGCGTGCGAAACCTGTTTTAATTCCAGCATTTACTGATTACTCATTGTTTAGTGCCGCGGGGACTGTGATCCCACAAGCGTGAGGGCGTTAAAGTGTGCGAATGATATCGATATCACCGGCATTGTAACTTGCCACTTTCCCATCATTGTCACGCAGGCAAATGTGGCCCTCGCGGGTAACGCCGGTGCAAATGCCAGACGCCCATTCGGTGCGATCGCGGTCGAGAGAAATACGCAATGTTTCGTCACGGCCATATAAATGCGCATTGTAACGGTCACACATTGGCGCGAAACCGCTTTCAATCCATTGATGCAGATAGGTATTCCAGCATTGAGTCAGCGCCTGAGCTAACTCTTCGAGTGAAATTTTTACCTTATCGCCCAGCGAAAAAGTTTCATAAGGCACGTTTTCAGGGCGACTAATCAGATTCACGCCAATGCCAATGTAGAGAACCTTACCCACTAGTTCAATCAGCGTGCCCGAGACTTTATGGCCGTTGACCAGCATATCGTTTGGCCACTTAATCTTGACCGAATCGCCGTTTTGCAGCAGAGGTTGAAGAATGTCGTGCAATGCAAGACCGGTCATCAGTGCCAGCGTCGGCAAATCGGCGCGAGAAAGTGGGGCAGGGATGGCAAAAGTTAGCGCCAGATTACCGTCTGGCGTCTGCCAGACTCGATCAAAACGGCCGCGCCCCGCGGTTTGTCGCCTTGCCGCAACCGCAAATCCAGGAGCCTTGCCTGCATCAACCAGGCGTTTCGCTTCACTGTTAGTGCTGTCGATCTCGTTATAAAAAGTAATTTCCACTATTTTCTCATCCGACCAATAGTCAGTTGTTCAACCACTGCTGCGGGTGATAACGACATAATGAAGTCAATTGCCCGGCAAATATCGGCTGTTTCAATCATTTCATGCGCGGCAAGGCCAGAACCGTGCGACATCTCGGTATCGACCACGTCTGGGCATAAAACCGTGACTTTAATATTCTTCGAGGCCAACTCACGGCTCAACGACAGGCTGTAGCCAACCAGCGCGTGTTTGCTGGCGGCATAACCGGCGATACCGCCAAATGCCTGAATGCCGCTTACCGAGGAAAGATTGAAAATTCTTCCCTGTTGCGAGTGGGCCAATGCGGGAATGCACAGTTGGCACAGGTGATGAATTGCCGTCACGTTGGTGTTGAGCATGGCGGTAAAATCGCCTAACGTGGCCTGACTAGAGCCCGGTCGAAAGATGCCGGCAGCATTAACCAGCACGTCGAGATGCGGAAAAGCCGATAGCGCGGCATTAACTTTGCTCTCTACTTCCGCAGCCGCACACAGGTCAGTGGCGACAATTCGCACCTGCTGACCGGCGTTAACCGGCAGCGAGGCGGCGACATTTTTGAGCAGATTCTCGTCACGAGCCAGCAGGATCAGGCTATAGCCCTGTTCGGCAAAATAATGGGCAACCTGTCGCCCAATGCCCCGGCTGGCTCCGGTAATCAGCGCTACTTGTTGAGTCACGTAAGGCCTTATAATGCTAACTAATTGATAAATAAAGTATGATATTTTAAATCGCGCTACATTATTCCGCGTTTACGTATTAAATACAATTTAGCCTTGTGCTATCTCGCCGAACAGCTTATTCAACGAAGCTGCCTCTATCTCGGCATAAAGGCTAAATTCGTCAATCACCTTACGGCCCAGCGCGGCCTCAAACGCGGATTGATTGGGGTTCCCGCTGCTGACATTGCCTTTTTCACTGCCTAGATTTGACTGAAATATACCTGCTGCGCTGACCGGCAAAAAGTCTTCATAGATAATGGGCGTTGCCTGCACCAGCCCTTGTTTAATCAACTGATTGAGATGTTCCCGACTGTTTTGACTCTCAGTGAGTTTCACATCAGGTTTCAGCACATAACGGAAATAACCGAGCTGCTGCTGTCTAAGAGCCTCGATATCGTCCGGGAATGCAGCAAACGCTTTAGAGAAATGCAGCTGATGTTGATCGTTATTTTTCGACTGATCCGATGCCGAAGCCTCCAGCAACAGCTTGTCGTATAGCGCACGACCCTTTGGCGTCAGTGCCAGACCGCGTTGTTCTATTTCGCCAAAACGAGCGGTGTGTTTACCCTCTGCCGAATCGGTGAAAGTAATGTGCTCGCTCAAAGCTTTAAAACTCGTTTGCCTTAATAGAATCGGTACCTGACGCAGAGGTGGCCCCTCGATAACCTCTTTTGGCGTAATGCCATACTCTGGCATTATTTTCTGCACCCGATCGATATCCAGCGTTCTTGGCGTTAGGTGATTGATATGCGGACCTTTAAAACTCACCACGTCGGCAATTAGCCTGTGATGCTCCAGCAAAGCATTATAAGTATCGAGGCTAACCAGCGCGTCACTGTGCCAACGGAAAGTTTTAAGCGCTTCGCTAACAAACTCATCGCTTTCAGCATTTGTCAGTCCGGACTGTTGTTGGCTTAGAGCAATTAATTCGCGTACTCGAGGAGAAAAAATATCCCGCGCTTCAAGAATTGTTCGCGCCTTTTCTCTTAAGTTAGGATTATCAATCAGTTCCAGACGCAGCAGCGAGGTAAACACCCGAAAAGGATTAATTTGTAACGCCTGTTCGCTAATCGGGCGGAAGGCAGTCGAGTGCACTGGAACGCCTGCCGCCGATAAATCGTAATATCCAACAGGCAACATTCCCATAACCGCAAAGAGATCCTTCATGGTCGCAAGCTCATCCGCCGAGCCTAAACGGATCGCGCCATGGCGTTCTACATCGAGACGATTAATTTCCGAATCCTGTTCTTTTTTTGGGAAAGTATCTGGATGCTCGTTCAGGTAATCGGCATTGGTTTGCTTAACGATTTGCAGCAAGGTTCCATACTGCGGTACCTCCTGCTGATACATGCGTGACATGGCTTTAGAAAAACGGTCACGGATTACGTCCTGCGAAATAGTCTGTTTTTCCATCTCTTTCACCTTATCCCTTTCTTGGTATTGACTGTGCCTGATTCAAAGATACACTGAAATTACCCATCAACCAGAGACTAATAAGGAGGAACCCCGATGCTGTTATGTGATTTGATTGAATACTCACATTTCTTTGGTAATCACCCTTGCTCAAGCGTTTCCGGCCTCGTGCTGCGATAACCCTGCTTGAGCGAAGAATACTAAAGCGTTAATGAAGAGTTAACCCCGCATTTTACTTCAGCTTTCCGGGTTGTCGTCAGCTTTTATTGACGACGGGCATGCCAATGCCTGCAATTCTGGAACAAGCAATGAGCACATTACTTTCTGCAAAATCTGTCTGTTATGAAACGCCTTTCGGTCCTTTGCTGACTGAGGTTTCTTTCAACCTTAAAAAGGGCGATCGCGTTGGCCTGATAGGTCATAACGGCAGCGGAAAAAGTACCTTTCTTAATATTCTCAATGGCAACCTGCAACCCTCATCGGGGAGCGTTAACTGCGCCGGGCAATGCATGCTGGCAACTATCGAGCAGCATTTACCCGAAACTTTAAAATCCAGCCCGTTGTTAGAGGTGATTTTGGAGCGGTTACCTGTAAACCAACGCCTGGCCGAAAGCTGGCGGGCCGAGCGGCTGCTGACAACACTGGGATTTGATGTTGCCAGTTGGCCACAGCCAGTCTCGACGCTGAGCGGCGGCCAGCATACTCGTTTAATGCTGGCGCGAGCGTTAATACTGGAGCCTGATTTACTGCTGCTCGACGAACCCGGTAACCATCTGGATCTGCCGACTCTGCTGTGGCTCGGCGAATTTCTCCAGCAGTGGAATGGCAGTTTTATTCTGGTTTCGCATGATGCGGTTTTGCTGGATAGCGTGACTAACAGCACCTGGATTTTGCGCGATAAAACGCTGCACTATTTTGGTTTGCGCTGTAGCGATGCCAGAGAAGCGTTGGCGCATAGGGATAAAACCGATGCCGAACGCCGTCAAGCCGAGCAGCGTGAAATTGACCGGGTAGAAAATAGTGCGACACGTCTGGCGCTGTGGGGCAAGGTTTACGATAACGAAGGTCTCGCCCGCAAGGCAAAGCAGATGGAGAAACAGATCGATCGCCTTAAAGAGGATCAAACACAGCGAGTCGCAACTAATGCATGGTGTTTGAACCTGCAAGGCGAAAGGCTGGATGCCGATCGAGTGCTGGCATTTTCAACTCTCGACGTCGCTCCTGCGATGGGCGAAGAGCCTCTGTTTTCACTCGAAAATCTTCAGTTAAAGAGTGGCGATCGCGTGGCAGTGATGGGGCGCAATGGCTGTGGTAAATCGTCGCTGCTGCGCCTGCTTTGGCGTTCAATTAGCCAAAACGAAGCAGGCGTTACCTGGCATCCGCGCGTGAAAGTGGGCTATTACGACCAGAGTCTGCAACAGCTGGATGACAACGATAGCTTAAGCGAGGCGCTAACGCGTTTCTCGGCCCTGACCGAAGATCAAAGGAAGATGGCGCTGATCGGTGCAGGTTTCCCTTATATTCGGCATCAGCAGAAGGTTGCGTCATTAAGCGGAGGAGAACGATCGCGGTTGCTGTTTGTTGCTCTGACGCTGGCTAGATATTCACTGTTATTGCTCGATGAGCCAACCAATCATCTTGATATGGAAGGCAAAGAACAGCTGGCTGAAACGCTGCGTAATTTCTCCGGTGCGGTGCTGATGGTTAGTCATGACCGGGCATTAATTGAAAACAGCTGTAATCGTTTTTGGCTGGTCAATAATCATCGGCTTGAGGAATGGCACCAGCTGGAATCAGTCTATGACCTGATGAGTGGGAAACTTGATGCACAACCGGCTAGCTTGCTTCCTGAATCCACCAGGCCGGATGTTTTTGTGCCTGTTTCTGATGAGGATCGGCTCCTGGAGCAGCTTTGCCAACTCGAGCAGAAGCTTGAAGAAGAGCTAAAGCGCAAAACTCGACATCAAAAACCGTTGTTACAACAGCAGATAAGGGCCGATATCGAAAAGGTTGTACAGGCATTGGGAATAGATTGATGGTGTGTGTTTAGGGAGATTGTTAAGTAGTGCCCTCCTGCTCATGTTGGGGCAGGAGGGAATGATTGCTCTTATCAATAAATAGCTAAAATTTTAAACGAGACATTAGAGTTTTAATAAATCGTATAACTCAATCTTTCGTTACTCATTCATATTTACAATAATCCTAATTATATTGATTTTTAAGACTTAACTAGATTAAATGTAAGCTGTTTAAGATTAATAATTCAGAGAAAATCATGCGTAAATATCTTCTGGCATTGATGTGCTCACTGACCACATTAGCCTGTCATGCAGCATCCAATGAGTTTCATTGCGAACTCGGTAATCATAAAACTGTAACAATTAGTAAAAGCCCGGATGGGAGTTTACATTATCAATATGGCGCTAAAGATAAATCAGAGATGATTCTGCCTATCTCAGGTAGTAAATCGCAAACTGTGCGTTACTCCATAATCCCAATGGCGGGTGGCGGTGCAAATTATGTTCGATTTAGTAATGGGAATGTCAGCTATGTTGTATTTCAAGGTGGTGGACTCAACTGGGGAATCTATACTGGATTGGTTGTATGGCAAGGGAAAAAGATCGTTAGTCAGCATCAATGTGTAAACAATCCAGATGTATTGCAAGATTTTCTTGAGTCCGATGATAAGTTAACTAAAGAGGATGATGAAAACGTCATGCAATATGGCTATAATTTTTTGGATATTATCGCACCTAATCGTCAGGGATAAGTAGGGGGAATTATGGACCACATTATGTTATCTTTTCCAGTTGGCATACGACAAAGGAATCTAAAGGATGATGTAAGAGTTGTGCAGGCATTACTTAATAAAAAATGTCGCACATGTGATAAAAAATTAGTGGTAGATGGTATAGTTGGGCCTAAAACGATAGAGCGCATTAAAGCATTTCAAGCAACGCAACTATATTTCTCTCACCCTGATGGTATTATTTCGCCTTTAGGTAAGACTCTTCGCGCACTTCATTATATTGTACATCCTGTAATGCCCATTCCTAAATTTCATGCATCTGCAACTAATAAAATTCCGGAAGAAAATTATATCAATGCAGCGCATTGTTTAAACTGTGAAGTAGCTGTGGTGAAAGCGATTGCCTTAACTGAATCTCAGCATTCTCCATTCTTATCGCCAGGTCGTCCTTTTATTCTTTTTGAGAAACATTACTTTGGCTTTCTGACTAAGCATAGATACGACTCCAGTTATCCTGATATTTCTGGAACTACTCCATATCAACAATACGGGAGCTATCATAAGCAGTATGAGCGTTTGAACGAAGCCATTAAACTTGATAGAAAAGCTGCTCTGGAGTCTGCTTCGTGGGGAATGTTCCAGATTATGGGAGAAAGCTATAAAGAAGCTGGGTTTGGCGATATTGAAAGCTTTGTGAAAGCCATGGGGAATATTGACGGTCAGTTTTTTGCATTTATTAATTTTGTGAAGAGCAAACCTGGATTATTATCTGCTTTACGCAGCAAGTCATGGGGAGCTGTTGCCAGAATATATAATGGCCCTAAATATCGTAAGAACCATTATGACGGGAAATTAGCGAACAATTATCAAAAAGCATTACATTGTTATGTTGCTTAACGTGAATGCATATTTATCTGGCGATTGCCCCATATATTATTCATAGAAGCCGTAGAGAAGTGTAACGAAGCCCACTGCTCGGTATCATAGCCGTGAACTACGAGCGCAGTATATTTCAATACTAAGATGTGGTGGGTTTACTGGCGTATCTACCAAGAAGCGATACAAGGATATTTATTCCGTCGTTTGTTGAATTCAATATTCTGGCACAGGTATATCACCCGGTTACATAGTGCCCAAATAAAGTATGCAGAGATACATGGCATTTTCTCTAATTTTCAACGACATGTTAAAAATAAAAGAATAATTGAATCAAGAGAAAGTTTTCGATTTCTCTACATTCATAGCTAATCAGAATTTTATTATTTCCTAAATGAGTCTCAGATTTGAAGGGTTGAATGTATCAGAGGCGTGAATCAGAAGCGGAAAATAACTGCGCTTCATCTGCCAACCATTGCAATAGAGCTTCTCGGTTAAGATCTATGGTTACATCTTTTTGCGTTACTATAACAAAGGTGTTTCCCCTCTCAAAATGCGACCACGGCATATAAAGTGATCCTGCTGCCAGTTCAAACTCCACTTATACCTTTGGAACCAGTGCAACACCCAGGCCAGCAAGTGCCGCATCTATCAGCATCGAAAAAAGATCAAATCTAGGGCCTGCTACCGCGTTGACGATAGGTAGATCGATTGAATTAACATAGTCACGCCAGGCACTTGGAGTATTACGTTTATGGAGCAGTACTAATGGGGATACACCGCTCGCATACTCATCAATAAGCCCCGGTCGACAAACCGGGATTAAATTTTCCTCGAATAAAGGTCTCACCTCATGACCAACCCAGGCAGGATGATTAAAATGTACAACTGCATCGAATCCACTGCCAGACATCGGAAAAGGTTTTGTTCTTTCTGATAGGTTCAGGATGATATTAGGATGCAATTTTTGAAATCGATTCAGTCGTGGGATCAACCAACGGCTTGCAAAGGTAGGGATGACAGCTAACTCCAGAATACCCCCATCGTCAGGTTGTGCAAGCAGACGTAAACTTTCCTGTTCGAGCCTCCCAAGGATTTCTCGCACCTGCGACGCGTAGCGCAAACCCTGCCTGGATAACTCGACACGGTTACCGCGGCGCAGGAAAAGTGTGGTGCCAAGTTGAGCTTCCAGGCGGCGATTTGGCGGCTGACTGCTCCCTCTGAAATGAAAAGTTCTAATGCAGCCCGTGAAAAACTGTTGTGGCGGGCGCTCGCTTCAAACACTATCAGTGCCGATGTAGCGGGGAGTATTTTTCTCAAAGGTAGACCAAGAAACAAGTTAGTGAGAGAAGTCGAATAACATTTGATCAAGCTAAGGTGCCAAAAAATCGTTTTTCAGGTCCGTGATTGCGCGGTAGGGTTATGGCATGGGAAAAGGAGAGGTTTAGTATTAATACTTAAAATATTAGGATATTTTTACTCCCCATCTTTTTAATTTTAATACTAGCCATCTTTTGTATATTTAAAGTTTTCATTCATGACAATAAAGTTGAATATTAAAAAAGAAGGGAAAATGGGAAAGATCGATTTAAAGCGGATGACTATATTAACGATAGTCTCAATGGGGTTCTTTATGGTCAGCCTTGACGCTACAGTTGTAAACGTGGCCTTAAGTAATTTGAGCGGACTCCAATGGACAATTACCTCTTACACCATCTCATTTGCTTCAGTGTTATTAAGTGCGGGCTCTTTAGGTGATTTTATCGGCCCTAAAAAGATATTTTGCAGTGGAGTGGTGATATTCACCTTAGCTTCAATTCTATGTGGTATTGCATCGTCACTATCCTTTTTAGTCTTTTCATGAACAGTTCAGGGCGTTGGCGCAGCTCTTTTGGTTGCTAATTCGTTATCACTCCTTCAAGGTATTTTTATTGAACACTCTGAGCGGGCCAAAGCATTTGGTGTTTGGGGACACGTGGGTGGAGTCGCTATCGCTGTGGGTCCAGTAATTGGAGGTATATTAATTGAAAAATTTGGTTGGCCATCAGCGTTCTTCCTTAACATTCCATTTGGAATTTTTGCGTTATTGATGGCGCTAAAATATATTCCAGAAATAGAAAGCGCGCCGCGTAAAATTAAACCGGTTGCTCAAATTTTTATAGCAACTGCACTTGCCGCATTAGCTTATTCTTTTATAGCAGCTGGAACAAATGGTTGGGATTCACCAAAAGCAATCATTGCTATCGCTCTATTCATATTATCTGCAATCGGATTTGTGTTTATAGAGACTTCATCAGATAACCCAATGCTGCCAAAAGGTATTTTTCGTGTAAGGAAATTCACAGTTTCAACTATTGTTGGCTTAATAATTAACCTGGGTTTTTATGGGCAACTGTTTATCATCAGTTTGTATTTTCAACAAATAAAAGATTATTCAACTATGAAGACAGGTTTTGCCCTTATGCCTCAAGCCGTTGTTATGGCCGTCACAGCCTTTTACTGTGGAAGAGTAACAGCAAGAACTGGACCGGGTATTCCTATGACAGTTGGACTGTCTATGTCATTAGTTGGGCTAATTTGGCTGCTTTTTACAAATTCTACTAGTACATACGCAGAACTACTTATTCCTATGTTACTTGTTGGTTTTGGCATGTCTTCTACAGCACCTGCAACTGTTGCTGCTGGTATGTCATCGGCCTCGCTAGGTCAGGGGGGTATTATTTCTGGTATAATCAATGCAGCCCGCCAAAGCGGCAGTGTTATGGGAGTAGCAATACTTGGCAGTTTTTTAGGTAATAAAAACTTGTCTATAAATGGCATACATGTCGCTTTTTCAATTACCATACCTTTATACTTAATAGCATTAGGGTTAACAGTCTTGTGGATCCTTCCAGATTATAAATTAATTAAATTCGCTAGTCCGAGTTAATATTAACCAGCTAAAAAAAGAATTACTATTAATAATTTGTATATTTCAGATGTGTGGATAAAACAGCTCCAATATCTAGCCGGAAAGGGGTTAATAAATTGATTGAAATTCCGCCTTTGCTCAAAGCGGCTCATTAGCCTTTATGATTTTCTTACTCATAAACACCGTCGTGCCACCTCTAAAAGGTTCGCGTTTATTAATTTTGTATCCGAGTGCCTTATATAGTGCGATGTTCGCCTCGAACGCCTCATTAGTTTGCAGGCGGATTTCTACAAGCTTTGCGAGAGCGGCCTCTGTTTCGACGTGAGCCAACAATGCACGGCCAATACCAATCCCTTGTTTATCGGGATGCACGGCTATATTTTCTATCCAAATATGATCCGTACGACGGTATGTTTCGATCAGGCCTGCAATCTCTTCTGAAATAATAGCGAGGTCAATGTCATGCTCACGGATGGCCTTGTTATAATCAACGGTCATCGGCGTCGGCTCTCGGCCAATAACCGAAATCCATTTTGAATAAGCCGCGTGCACTATTTCTTGCACTAATCCTGCTTCACTTTCTTCTGCACGACGGATCGATAGGGCAGTGTTGGTCGACTTGCTCATCGTGTTCCTTTTAAGCCTGGCTCAACAATAATATAATTCTCTGGGCTACTTAATCAAAAATCCGTTTTTCAACGGGTCACGCGGATCAATAAGCCACTTACAGAATCCATAGATGTAGGCATTACCTGATATTTCGGGTATGACGGCTTGGAAATTTCCAACGGTTGTTTCACCCAAGACTTTTCCACGAAAGATAGAACCTATTATTGACTCATTAATCAATATTTCATCTCTTTGAAGTTCGCCCCGTTGAAATAGTTGTGCGACTCTCCCCGCTGTCCCTGTGCCTGTAGGGGAACGGTCAACTTCATGGTCAGCAAAAATACAGCAGTTTGCTTGTGATGAGCCGGAATATCTTGGCTCACCATCAATGACTGTCCCATAAATTATACTGGCCTCTGCGGCATCAGGATGTCTAACCGAAAACTTTTTATTAGCAGCATATGTCACCTCGGTACCAAATTGCTTAATAGCTTCGATCGATGATTCGCGTATTGGTAATCCGTGTGACTTACCGCTGGTATAAAAATAGAACACTCCACCATAAACAATATCTCCGAATACGTCACCGAATGTGGGCGTATTGACTTTTACATCGCGAAGATAAATAAATGACGGTGCGTTAATAAAACGTACACCATTAACCTGATTGCCGTCCCAGCTCACAAAAGCTTCAATCAAACCGCAGGGAGCATCAATGCCGACACGTGTTTCTGGTGCCTTACGTTCAACCCAACCTAATTCAACGGCTGCGGTAGCAAGCGCAATAATCCCATGACCACATAGGTCACTATATCCATTATTATGGATAAAGATTATCCCAAGGTCTGCATCAGGCGTAACAGCCTCGGTAAGATATCCCCCGTACATGTCTGCATGTCCACGAGGTTCAAATATTAATGCCTGACGAATATCATCTGCATATTGGTGAAACCATGTTCTACGTTCTGCAATCGTCTGACCCAGTGGCTCTGGTAAGCCGGAAATAACAATGCGAAAAGGCTCTCCTGATGTATGAACCTCAACCGTTTCAATAGTAAGCATTTTCTTTATTTAACACCTTGTATTAAAAGAGTTAATCTAGAAGATGTTAATTATTTACGCAACGTTATTTGATTTAAAAATGGGGCGTTTGAATCACCAAAGATAATTTAAATACTCACCCGTCATTGATGGACTGATGCATTAATCAGTAGAAGTTTCTGGTATCTATAAAGCTTCATTCTGCTTTAGTCAGTCCGCCTCTTACTCAGAGCTACACAAGGTTATTCCTGAGAACAGCCCCTTGCCAGAAGCGGACATTACAAGCATTTCAAAACTCATTAACGAGCATGCGGCACAATGTGCTTACTGCTTACTGCTTACTGCTTACTGCTTACTGCTTACTGCTTAATCGCTTGTCTTATGGCTATTATTACATTCATTCGCACATTAACGCGGCGTGCTGCGAATCGAAGCTGGTCCGGCGGTTAATTGAACGGTATCCGGCATCTTGATGAGTTTTTTATCATCAATACGATAAACAACCAGCTGCTTTTCAACGTTAAACTGGGCAATGATGTGCTTGCTGTCTTTAGTAAAGACTAAACCTTGACCGGCCGTTGCTGCCCGCACTTCGTTAACCTGGTGTGCGACGCCTTTATCGATGGCGAACAGGGTCAATGTTCCCTGCGCGTGTTGGCCAGTGCTTCCTTTTGGCAGGTTTGAACCATCCATTGCCAGCACGGCTATCCATTTTCCATCTGGCGAAATGGCGACACCTTCAGGTGTTGAAGGAACGGTGATGTATTGCACGGTTTTAAACGGATACACAGAGGTGTCGATTAAACTCACGCTGTCGCTGTCGGCGATTTTAGTCGTGTGATCGTCCACAAGACCCGCCAGTCCTACATTGCTTGCAACGGCCCAATGACCATTACTTGTCACATCGATGGTATAAGGTGCTACGCCGCTGCTCAGGCGCACTCGGCTGTCAGACACTTTATCGCCATCAATATTCACCACGGCGATACCTTGCTGATCGCGTAATGCGACCAAGGCATGTTTTCCATCATGGGTGAAACTGATGCCCGCTAAGCGCCCAGTGCTGAGCTTTATCTTATTGGACAGTGTCACGGTATTGCCGTCGATATTTAGCACGTAAAGCACGCCATCAATGCCCGCGGCAAGGGCCACATTACCTTGAGGACTAACGGCGATCCCCTGTGGATTTGTCGGCAGTGCCAGTTTTGTAATTTCCGGTTTACCTTGATCAAGCGCGATGACTTGCAGGTAATTCTCGGTAATCAGCGTATGAGTTTGATGATTATATTGCGTTGGAGCACTGACAAAGGCAGTTTTGCCATCAGGAGTAATCGCGACTGCCTGAGGTGGCCCCTGAATACCGAAGCTGACAGGCACGGTATTTAACAGTTTCATTGGAAATTGGCTGGCATCGAAAACGGTCAGGGTATCCGGTGCTGCTGGGTCTGGGAAAGTATCATGCCCGTTTACGCGTTGATATTTGCCGTCATTGGCTGAAACAATCAGGTCTGAAGACCAGGCAGCGCCTGTTGATAATGCCAGCAGAAGTGAGCTGCATATTACTTTTCGCTTAAGACCATGGAATTTCAAAATCATAGTACCTTCTGTAAAAGTCGAAAATAAGCAGAGGAATTGATCGTCACTCGGTGAAGTCCAAAGGGTTCACGAAAATATCCTTAATCTGGATAAGTAACATGCCGTCAATTCCGAAATATTTGAGCTGATGTGCGAGAACGAATTTTATACAATGCCTGAATGGCTTTGCCAAAATGCACATTATTCTCAGTTAGTTGAATCGATTTTTCATTAAAACGAAAGCACATCTCGTGCTAATTATGGATTGCTCACTGTGCGTTATATCTCATCCTGAAGGCAGGTGATGCAGGCCTATGGCATACCCCTGAACTCTCCTCATATCCTAATCAGGGACTGGAATCTGGTATTGCCCCAAAAATTACAGGTATAATCGCAGAAATTATTCAGCGGATTTAGAAACGAAGATGACAAAATTGACCTTGCAAGAGCAGATGCTAAAAGCCGGATTAGTGTCCAGCCAAAAAATGGCTAAAGTTCAAAGAACGGCTAAAAAATCACGCGCTCAGGCTCGTGAGGCAAGAGAGGCCGTGGAAGAAAATAAAAAAGCGCAAATTGAGCGTGATAAACAGCTAAGCGAACAACAAAAACAGGCTGTGTTATCTAAAGAATATAGCGCTCAGGTTAAGCAGTTAATTGAAATGAACAGAATCGATATTTCAAAAGGCAATATCGATTTTAACTTTACAGATAATAATCTAATTAAAAAAATAGCCGTGGATAAGGTGACTCAGGCCCAGCTGATTAGCGGTCGTCTCGCCATTGCCCGTTTGGTTATTGATAGCAACGGCAAGAATGAATACGCGATTATTCCCGCGAGCGTAGCCGATAAAATTACGCAGAGAGATGCGAACAGTATTGTGTTAAATAGCGCGTTGAGTCAGGAAGAGCAAGACGAAGAAGATCCGTATGCAGATTTCAAAGTGCCTGATGATTTAATGTGGTAATTAACGCTTTGCAAAATGCTTATATATGAAAGGTCCTCTTGGGCTTTTCATAAGGCGTTAATTTTGAGGAGCATAGGGTAATAAAAGCTTTTGTTTTTTTAGAACGGGCTGACATTGCGAGCCTTAATCCGCTCTTCGCTGACGGGATGAACAAAATGCAGTTCACTGGCGTGCAGATTCAGTCGTGGAGTGTGTTCGGTACCCGGCAGCAGCAGACCGCCATACAGGTCACAGCCCAAAATAGGGTGGCCCAACTGCTGGCAGTGAATGCGTAGTTGATGAGTACGCCCGGTTTCCGGAGTTAGCTGTACCCGCGTCAATGGCAGTAATGTGCCGTCTTCCAGCTCGCGATAAAAGCGCTCAACTACCTGATAGTGGGAGCGAGCAGGCTTGCCGTGGATTGCGCAAATTGACATCAGCGGGAACAGCGCCGGGTCTTTGGCAATCGCAGCCTCAATCACTCCCTCGTTATTTTCAAGATGCCCACAGAGCAGGGCGCTATACACTTTTGTCACTGTACGCTGGCTGAACTGATGGCAGAGTGCAGCATTGATAGCTTTGTTGCGTGCAATCACCATCAGCCCGGAAGTACCGAAATCCAGGCGATGGATCAGGGTACAGCCGGGAAAACTTTTTACCAGCCGATGATGCACCGAATCCAGATTTAGCGGATTCTTCCCCGAGAGACTGAGCAGCCCGGCGGGTTTATTGATAAGCAGCAGGTGATCGTCCTGATAGAGAATCTCTATCTCGTCAAGGCACCGCGGCGCAACAAAGGTATCAATTATCTTCGACATCAGTGTGCTTTTTTCATCATCAAGGCAGTGACGGCAGAAAGCACGCAGCCAGCCAGCAGATATAATCCTACACTGTGCCAGTCACCGCCGGAAAACGTGACCAAAGAGGCAGCAATTAATGGTGTAAAGCCACCGCCAACTACGCTGGCAACTTGATAACCGACGCCTGCGCCACTGTAGCGATAACTCGCGCCAAACATCTCGGTAAACATCGGCTGTTGCACGCAGACCACCATGTCGTGTGCAACATTCGCCAGCATAATAGCGAAGAAAACTATCCAGAACACTGAGTGAGCCTGTAGTGCCATAAAAAACGGGAAGGCACTAAGCGCGCCGACCAGCGCACCGGTAATATAAATACGTCGCCTGCCAAATCGGTCAGCCAGCCAGGCAAAACAGGGAATGGTCAGGCAACTCAGGCCGCCGACCAACAGTCCGATATTAAGAAACAGTTCGCGTGGCAAACCTAGATTCTGGGTGGAGTAACTCAGCGCGAAAGTGGTGACAATATACATCGTCAGCAGCTCACAGAGTCGCAGGGCGATAATTTTTAAGAAAGCGCTGGGATGGCGAATCAATGCCTCCATTACCGGCAGACGTCGTTTAGTCTGCTCCGTGGGCTTATGCTGGCTCTGTTGCTCAAATTCGGCAGACTCGACGATGCCATTGCGTACCCACAGCGCCGCCATAACCAATAAGGTGCTGAACAGGAAAGGAATACGCCAGCCCCAGTTCAAAAACTGTTCATTGGTGGTCAGTTTACTTATCAGCGAGACCAGCCCGGTAGATAGCAGAAGCCCGACGCCATAGCCAATCTGCACGCCACTGCTGTAGAAAGTCTTTTTCTTTTCAGGCGCGCTTTCAACGGAAAGCACAGCTGCACCTCCCCATTCACCGCCAACGGCGAAGCCTTGTATTGCCCGCAGTGTGACCAGTAAGGCCGGAGCCCACCATCCAATCATGCTAAAACTTGGCAATAGTCCGATTAACGCGGTTGCCAAACCCATTATCCAGACGGTCATCATCAGCATGCGCTTGCGGCCAAGACGGTCGCCAAAATGGCCGAAAATAACTCCACCTAACGGTCGAAATAGAAAACCGACGCCAAAGGTAGCCAGGGCGGCAATTGTGCCCATCGCCGGGCTTATCTGTGGGAAGAATTCGCGGTTAAACACGAGAGCGGCTGTGATGCCATAAAGAAGAAAGTCATACCAGTCTACAACGGCGCCAGCGAAGCTACCCCATGCAGCACGACGAGCACGGTTAAGTGAAGGCGTCTCCTTGCCGGGGATAGTCGAAATGAGGGTGGAGTCCATACTTTTCCTGTTTACACTGATTTTTTATTACTAGTATTGGTCGAGGTTACTCACATTACGGCCGACATTTTGTGAGGGCACATGAGACTACCCTGACAACAGGTAGGAGGAAACATAAATTTTACAAAATAATGCAGGGAATCGCATGGGCGGGTTGGCATGCAGGGATCTGCTTGATGCTGTTATTAAGGCATTAAGGCATTAAGGCATTAAGGCATTAAGGCAATAAGGTTTGCTGCTCTTAGACTTTCACAGTTCCGAAAAAGCAAAAAGCCCGCGCAAGTTTCCTTGTGCGGGCTTTTCTAAATTTGGCTCCTCTGACTGGGATCGCCTTTGTCAGTAACTGGCTGATAAGTAGGCTATCCTAGGAAGACCTTGCTGTCAAGACCACCAGAATGACCACTAATTGTTGTGGGTCACTTAAAGCGGGTTTTTTGATCGTTCTACGATGTTCTCTGCAAAGGAAGGGAGCCTGGAACGGGCATCAAGAAGTCGGTTCGAAACGAGGTTTTGTCGAAAGAACTTTGACAGCCTGTTCTGTGCCGGAAGCGAGCATCTCGGACGTTACGGCGCGTTTAGTTAGATATCTAAAAGTGTATGGTTCGCTTGGATTGGGTACTGACAGTTGCACTGCATACTGCTGTACCCGAAAGCCGTAACGAAAGCTGATCAATGGATTTCATGCACGATCAATTATCGGATGGCCGTTCGGTCCGCCTGCTGAATATTATTGATTATTTCAATCGTGAAGCCCTGGCAATAGAGATCGATTTTTCTCTGCCGGCAAGTCGGGTTGTGCGAACGCTGGAACAACTTATTGAGTGGAAAAGGAAACCCATAGCAATACGCTGTGATATCGGACCGGAATATACCAGTAATACGTTGATATCATGGGCGAATACAAGAGGTATCCAGATTAACTTTATCCAACCTGGTAATCCGCAGCAAAATGCCTATATAGAGCGTTATAATAGGACGGTGCGCTATGACTGGCTGGGACAACACCTGTTTACCTCACTGGATGAATTGCAGCACTATGCCACGCGATGGCAATGGCGAGCGACCGAATATGGCACTGAATGGCTACACGCTGATGCAACATATTCAATGCTTATCTGATTCTACTTATCGCCGCCGTTAAAAATGGGGGGATTACCAGACCATGAATACTTGTTAATTGAATAGTTTGGCTAGTGTCCAGACTATTTGGATTTAGACAAACTTAAATTTTTTCAAGGTGTAAAGATTGCCAATGATAACCTAATACATTGAAAATAATAATTTTCAATGCTTGTTGATCAATTTATATTTGTTGCCAACCCGTGATGCCTGGGGTGCACCCCGGAGCTCCATTCGGAATTAAAACAATGTGGAGCTCACTATTTTTGTCAAAACCAACAATGATATTTGCTCCTTCGTGGGCTTTTTCCATAACATTATTTGTTTGGAAATAAAGGCGATATTCCGAACGCGTTGGGTGAGCCCCCCGAGCATCGTACCAAGTTACACCAGCAACAGTAGTTATGTCAGTTCCTCGTACTGTGAAATATGCAGGTCGATTAAAGCCTGTTAAGCCAAAAATTTGCTTTAGTTCTGCAACTCCATTGAATTCATGTTGATTGGAGCGACTCGGATGGGCTTCAACAGCAGATAAGGTTTTTATACAAGCAGGCTTGAGAACTAAGGCTAATGTCGGCATTAAATTTTCCTGATAAAACTTGAGTTGAATTAGTCTATACAGCCGGGGACGATGTACCTTTTTCATTAATTTACAAGGTAAAAATTCCATTTACAAGAAGATGTTGCTGGAGCTTCTTATTAACACTTTTACTTGCCCATCTCTTCCTGAATAAACTACTAAACCCGTTAGGGATCTCACCACTTCAGTTTTGGAATTGGGACTGTGTTTGTGCATAATCATCAATTGTTTAAAGGGGATTTTTGTGTGATGGAATGGCGCACAAAAATCCCAAAGGTAAATGCACTATGCAGCACAGAGAGTACATCAGCAGTGGCGGTAAGGTGGGTCAACTGCGCATTGAGCAACAAAAGCTGGAAACAAACTCTCTTCTTAAGCTTCTGGTTGAAATTTACAATCAGAAAAAATCTTTCAATACATTTAAATACTATTGGTATCACGCTGCCGCGAGAAAAGATTAACCAGTGGAAAAAGTCTCCTAATACAGCATCTGTAATTTTCGCTGAAAACACCATTAAAATGATTCGCGAAAACCTTCTCCCAGCCAAATCTAGTCATTGGGATAACCCTGACTTCAAATTTATTGATCTCTTTGCTGGCATCGGCGGTCTCCGAAAGGGATTCGAAGAAGTTGGTGGGAAATGTATATTTACCAGTGAATGGGAGCAAAAAGCTCGTCGTACTTACCTTGCAAATCACTATGTGGATGAGTGCGAGCTTCCTTACTTTCTGGATTCCGCAGAGGAAAACCCCGAATAAAAACGTTCTTTCATGGACATCACTAATGTAGTGGCACACTGAATTTGGCCACCTGAATAGAGGTGATATCATCACCTCACAGTAAAAACAGGTGACATTATGACTGGACGTAACAGACGCAATTTTAGCCCCGAGTTTCGCCTCGAAGCTGCCCAGCTTGTACTCGATCAGCATTACACCGTTGCCGCCGCTGCTACGGCAATGAACGTCGGCAAATCCACAATGGACAAATGGGTTCGACAACTGAAAGAAGAGCGAGGGGGAAAATCACCCACTGCTTCACCCATGACACCTGAGCAGATTGAGATACGCGAGCTAAAGAAAAGACTTCAACGCGTTGAAATGGAAAGGGATATATTAAAAAAGGCTACCGCGCTCTTGATGTCAGACTCCCTGAACAATTCTCATTAATTGAGAAACTCAGGGCGCGGTTTCCTGTTGCCGTTGTGTGCAACGTGTTTGGGGTTCATCGCAGCAGTTATAAATACTGGCGGCAGCCCAGGAAGCCTGACGCCACGAGAGTGGCATTATTGAGCCTTGTGCGTGAAGTTTATCGCGAAAGTAACGGCTCAGCAGGAGCGCGAAGCATTGCCGCGATGGTCACCACCAAAGGTATAAAACTGAGCCGCTGGCGGGCAACAAAGTTGATGAAAGCATTCAATATTATCAGCTGTCAGCAACCAGGCCATCGTTATAAGAAGGCGTCTAAGGAACACATTGAGATCCCTAATTATCTGGATCGTTAGTTTGCTGTTACCGAGCCTAATCAGGCCTGGTGCGGTGATGTGACTTATATCTGGACGGGAAAACGCTGGGCTTATCTGGCTGTTGTACTCGATTTGTTTTCCCGTAAACCGGTTGGCTGGGCGATGTCATTTTTCCCTGATTCAGCACTGACAGGTAAAGCCCTGTCGATGGCCTGGGAAGCACGGGGAAAACCGGCTAATTTACTGTATCACTCGAATCAAGGCAGTCACTATACCAGCAGGAATTTCAGGCAGTTACTGTGGAGGTATCAGATAAAGCAAAGTCTGAGTCGCCGGGGAAATTGCTGGGATAACAGCCCAATGGAACGGTTCTTCAGAAGCCTGAAAACAGAGTGGGTACCGGATAATGGCTACGCGAATTTTAGCCAAGCCAGCACGGCAATAACAAATTACATCACAGGATATTACAGCCAGTTTAGACCCCATCAATATAATGGTGGTTTGACGCCAAATGAATCAGAGCGATTGTTCTGGAAAAACTCTAAAGCCGTGGCCAGTTTTTGTTGACCACTACAAAAACATGTATCGTTGCAATAGTACTGATCCAGAAAACATATGAATGCAACCGACTTGAGATAAACCTACGTAACATGATAAAAATTTTGTTCGCTTGCCGCGCTCTAGTTGCTAGGCTGTGTCCCTTAATTACCTGAGCTATAGTAACTGTCTGTTTCCACAACATATTGAACTATGGCTCGCTACGACCTACCCGATGAAGCATGGACTCTCATCCAACCCTTATGTATTAGCTCAGACTTGATCTGACAGTTACCGGTTATTTATACAGGTGTCTGTCAGATTACATTTAGTTTAGATTTTTCTCAGCCCAGATGCGCTTTCCATCAAGTTGTAAGTATCCCTGCAAAACAGCCCATTCACTTTTAGAGCTCTTCCAACATACTGATTATGTCACCTGAGGAGATCGTTATGCGTAAGATCCGATTCACCGAACATCAGATCATAGCCGTCCTGAAATCCGTCGAAGAGGGCTGAACCGTCAAAGATGTCTGTCGAGAGGCCTCTATTTCCGAAGCCAGCTACTACAACTGGAAAGCAAAATATGGCGGGATGGAAGCCGCTGATATCAAAAAAATCAAAGACCTTGAGGACGAGAATCGTCGTCTGAAGCAAATGTTTGCCGATCTGAGTTTGGAGTGTCGGGCGTTGAAAGACGTCATCGAAAAAAAGCTTTAAAACCAGTGATAAAGCGTGAGCTCGTCGGCTAACGGGACAGAACTGGTGTCGCTTGCACTCGCACAATGGACAGAAGAACACGAGGTTATGCTGGAATTTATTAAGCCGGGTAAGCTGACACAGAATGCCTGTATCGAACGTTTTAACCGGACATACCGGACAGAAATCCTGGATTTCTATCTGTTCAGAACGCTGAATGAAGCACGGGAAATTACAGAGCGCTGGCTGGGGGAATACAACAGCGAGCGGCCTCATGAATCCCTGAATAACCTGACGCCGGAAGAATATCGGCTGATGGCTGAGAAACCGGAAATCTCAAAAAGTGCGTGTAACTAAACACACCCCTTTGTATTAGTAAAAAATCCAACATACTGCACCTTGATAATTATTCCACATCAAAAAGATGAATGCTGACACTGAAAATGATAGGTTATTTATATAGTAACAAATTCGACTTTTTCCTATATGAAAAATTATATTTCCGCGTGAGTGGTTTACAAGGAAAGACTGTCAACATGCATCGCTCTGTTTCTGAGTTTTATCGCATTCCCCCTTTACTTATTCGGGCGCTAAAAAGCGGAGTCTCCTCCGTGGTGGAGTTTCATCTCAGCAGTGGATTACCGAAAGATTCACGAGATTCTCTGGGAAATAGCCCATTGATGATTGCGGCCCAGAATGGGCATTTCGCTATTTGCGAAATGTTGTTGCGTGCGGGTGTAGATGTTGAACATCAAAACAACCTCGGGTTCTGCGCCAGTGACCTCGCGCAGGAGCAAATGCTACGTGATCTGTTGGCCCGTTATCGGCAATCTCATCCGCCTGCCGAGCAGCAACCAGCAAGAGGGCCAGTCGATGATGCCATAGTTGAGGTTGAAGTCGAAGCCGATGTTGAAACAGAACCTCCCGAAACCGAAGCCGCAATGGATTTCATGCTGTGGGACGCTGAAGTCGAATCGGAACCCGCCGAAGATAATCTAACATTACGACACGCTTCCGCTGAGGTTCAGCAATTATTATCCCGCTATCGCCCGAAAGATGACGCTGCTGAGTGGAGCGATATCGAACTCACGCTTCCTGACCCGCCGACGCCAGTTTCCCACTCTTCGCAAAATTATCCTCATCTCTCAACGTTGCTCGCTGACGCACTCAATGCCGGTCATGTCTCTGTGCGTGACATCCGGTTTGCAGGGGAAGAGGATTTCGGTATGTCGTGGCCTGAACTAGGGGTCAGCGTAGAGGCATTGATCAAAGACTTACCTCTGATTGTGGATGGCGATGATGCTTTCCCAGAAAGTGAGGCCTATGAGGCATTAAGGGCGAGTGAAGATCTTGAGCCCTGGTTTGACGCTTTCGGTGCATTGTGGCAGTCCGGCATCTTTGAACGTTATCTTGTGGATATTCGCCAATGGGATGTTGTGGATAAAACAAAGGAAGAACGACTCGGGCAGCGCATGGATACGGCGCTTATCAATTTGTTGACTATCCTGGCGGAATTACCCGAAGCAGAATATCTTCAGTTGCTGCATCCGAATCGATTTCCGGTGCCAGCGCCTGAAATTTCTGAAAAGGAAGACGACGCTGAAGAAGCGGATGAGGAGATGTATTCCGCATCCGATGACGAAGACGCCATCAGTTTTAACGATCTGCTCTTTCTGCTGAGAAGTGGAAAAGCAGAAGAGTACCAGGATAATCATATTCCCCGTCCGGAGTACGCTGACCTGCAACTGATAGTCGAGCGCGCTCGAACGCTCATTCCTGATGAATGCCATAAAATGAGTCTGTATGTCAGTAGCTACAGAGAGGCCTGGGAGGGGTTAATCCACGCCAATTTGCGGTTGGTAGTCGCGATTGCGAAAAAATACAGTGGGCGAGGATTAGATGTCGAGGACCTGATCCAGGAAGGCAATCTGGGCTTGATCAAGGCCGTTGAAAAATTCGACTATAGGCGCGGATTTAAATTCTCAACTTATGCCTCTTGGTGGATCCGCCAGAAGATCACCCGTGCGATTGCCGATCAGGCGCAACTCATCCGTTTACCCGTTCACTTCTATGAGCAATTTAGGCGTTGGCAGAGCAGTCGGGATAAGTTGCTGCATCGCCAAGGGATAACGCCCACACTCAGACTGTTGCAGGAAATGACCGACCTGCCAGAGCGTCAGCTTCTTCGGATGGATAAATATGAAGAACAGACGGCGCTGATTGGCGATTTTCATGATGACGCCAAGGACCGCGAAGCAGCGTTGTATGGAGGCACACTTCTGACCAGAAGGGATTTTACTAGCGCTCCCGTTCAGTCTCTGGAGCTAAGAGAACGTATTTCATCGGTTCTGGATACACTGTTGCCACGAGAAACACAGATCATAAAAATGCGTTTTGGCATTGGCATGACGCAAGATTTCACGTTGGAAGAGGTAGGTAAACAGTTTGATGTCACGCGAGAAAGGATACGTCAGATAGAAGCCAAAGCGCTCCGTAAGCTCCGTCATCATAGCCGGGCGTCGAAATTAGGCGGCTTCGTCGAGCAGTGGGAAACCGCGTTGAGTGAGATGCAGGAAGAAGAAGAATGATGACCATGCGCCATGCGCCACCGAATGCAGCAATTATGATCGAAGCTTTGCGAGGGCTCGGTTACAACACCGCCACCGCACTGGCTGACATCATCGACAACAGTATTAGTGCCGGTGCCCGTAAGGTCGATCTGACCTTTCACTGGCGTGAGGCGGATAGCTATATCGTGGTTCGGGATAATGGCTGCGGCATGTCGGCCGCTGAACTGGATGTTGCAATGCGACTGGGTGTCAAAAACCCGCTGACAAAGCGTCCAGGACACGATCTGGGCCGCTTCGGTCTTGGACTCAAAACCGCCTCCTTTTCGCAATGCCGCCGCCTGACGGTCTCTTCCAAAAAAGAGGGGGTAACGACGATCCTGCGGTGGGATCTGGACATTCTCGCCGCAAGTACGGGCGACGGCTGGTATTTGCTTGAAGGTGCTGACCCAGGAATTCAAGAGGCGCTAGCAAATGTGGAACCTGACGCCCACGGTACGGTGGTGCTGTGGGACGTCTTAGACCGAATTGTCACCCCCGGCTCCGGTGAGAAAGATTTCCTCAATCTGATGGATGGCGTTGAACAACACTTGGGGATGGTATTTCACCGATTCCTTGAGGGGGGCTCTCCCAGACTCACTCTCACCCTCAATGGTCGAAAAATTAAAGCCTGGGATCCCTTTCTCAGCGGGCATCCTTCTAAGCCTTGGCATTCGCCTGCGGCAATGGCGCCAGGTGCCCCTGCCGTGAAAGTGGAATGCCATGTTCTGCCACATCAGGATCACCTGACGACGCAGGAGTATCAACAGGCTCAGGGACCGGCAGGCTGGACTGCTCAGCAAGGATTCTACGTATACCGGAATGAGCGATTGCTGGTGGCGG
The DNA here is from genome assembly GCA_963747655.1 of uncultured Gammaproteobacteria bacterium. Classification (GTDB taxonomy): domain Bacteria; phylum Pseudomonadota; class Gammaproteobacteria; order Enterobacterales; family Enterobacteriaceae; genus Rouxiella. The sequence continues at coordinate 354,260 of CAVVFS010000007.1, forward strand.
GCAACTGGCTTGGACTCGGTAGCCCCCGGGCCTGGACGAAAGATGAAACCCACCGCCTTGCGCGGATCCGTCTGGATATTCCTAATGATGCCGACATCGACTGGAAGATTGATATTCGTAAATCGATGGCGCGCCCGCCTGTTTCGCTGCGTCCTTGGTTAACCCAACTGGCGCAATCTACACGTGATCGTGCGGTAAGGACTTTTGCAAAACGCGGGAAAATGAATAAGCGCAAACCCGGCGAGGAACTCGTTCACCTCTGGCAGGCGCAGAAGACGTCATCAGGTGTTCGTTACCAGATTTCGTTACAACACCCTGTCATCAAAAATCTCCTTTCGCAGGCTGGTGAATTATCTCCACAAATTCAGGCCATGTTAAGACTGATTGAGGAAACCGTTCCGGTTCAGCAAATCTGGCTTGATACGGCCGAGTCAAAAGAGACGCCGCGGACAGGCTTTGAAACAGCATCGCCCGTAGAGGTGTTATCAGTATTGAAAGTCATGTACAAGACCTTGGTTGATCAGCAGGCTATGTCACCGGCGCTGGCGAAGCAGCATCTGCAAAATATGGAACCCTTCGATAATTATCCCGAATTAATTGCACAACTCCCCGACAATCAAAACGAGAAATCGCTATGAGTCTGAATCCTTTAGATGACACACAACTGAGTGTAATGCAGATTGTGCAGACGCTCCTGCAAGGCCAGGATAAAAGCATGATTACCCCTGGTATTCTGCGTCAACATATTGACATGGTTTGTCAGATGAAACCGGAATGGAGCTGCCTTGATAACCGGGAGATTTTGGTCGAAGAGTTGATCCGCCGTTATAGCATCTGGATGGGAGAAGATACTTCTCTGAGTAATAACGAAGGGCACCAACCTTGGTTGACCACTGATGCGAAACGCGAGTGGCGATACTGGCACCGATATCGTCAATGGCTGGGTAAAACAATGCCTTGGGAAGTACTGGATACCCTTGACCGTTCAACGGATCGTGTTCTTGGATTACTAGAGCAGCCTGGGCGGGAAGGGCGTTGGGACCGGCGTGGTCTGGTGGTCGGCCATGTTCAGTCGGGGAAAACCAGCCACTATACCGGTCTGATCTGTAAAGCCGCGGATGCAGGATATAAGATAATCATTGTGCTTGCTGGTTTGCATAATAACCTCCGATCGCAAACCCAAATGCGTCTTGATGAGGGATTTCTTGGCTACGAGACGAATCCACTCAGAGAAAAAGTGACCATCATCGGGGTGGGCGATATTGATAGCGATCCCGTCATTCGTCCCAATTACGTCACCAACCGATCTGAAAAGGGCGACTTCAGTGCCGGAGTGGCTAAGAATCTGGGGATCAGCCCCGAGCAACGCCCCTGGCTGTTTGTGGTAAAGAAAAATAAATCTATTTTAAAGCGCCTGCATACCTGGATTGAAAACCATGTTGCCACTAGCGTTGATCCCGTCACCGGAAAGCGTTTTGTTTCGGAATTACCGCTGCTGATGATTGATGATGAAGCGGATAACGCCTCCGTTGACACGGGGGAAATCGTTTACGATGACGATGGAAAACCGGATGCTGAACATCAGCCAACGGCAATCAATAGTCTGATTCGTAAGCTGTTGATGCAGTTCAGCCGTAAGGCATATGTCGGCTATACCGCCACTCCCTTTGCCAATATTTTTATTCACGAGAGCAATGAAACGCGTGATGAAGGTCCGGATTTGTTCCCTTCAGCCTTTATCATTAACCTCGGCGCACCTTCAAATTACATCGGCCCTGCAAGGGTATTTGGTCGGGCAACCGCGGAAGGCCGGACTGGTGAACTTCCTTTGATCAGGCGGGTGAGCGATCATTGTAGCGATGATGGAAAAAGAGGATGGATGCCAGTTTCTCATAAGAGCTCGCACCATCCCACGCTTGATACGCTAACCCATTTCCCTGACTCGTTAAAAAACGCCATTGATAGCTTTTTGCTGGCGTGCTGCGTCCGAGAATTACGCGGTCAGGGAGACAAACACAGTTCGATGCTTGTCCATGTGACCCGCTTCAATAACGTGCAATCGATCGTTTATGAGCATATTAATGCCTACATTCAGGATTTGAGACAGCGGTTGACGCGAAAGATCGGACATGAGCTTTTTTTACATCAGCTTGAATCACTCTGGCAGGCCGACTTTTTGCCGACTTATCAGACGATTCGCGACGTTATGCCGCAGCAGGTTCCAGACGCCTCCTTCGCGTGGCAAGAGATCGTTGACAAGCTGTATAACGTGATAGAAAACGTGTCGGTACGAATGATAAATGGAACGGCGAAGGATGCGCTTGATTATTCAGACAGTGCAACAGGTTTAAAAGTTATTGCGATTGGCGGAGACAAGCTGGCTCGAGGGTTAACGCTTGAGGGATTATGCACCAGTTATTTCTTACGTGCCTCCCGCATGTATGACACGTTAATGCAGATGGGGCGCTGGTTTGGCTATCGCCAGGGATATCTGGACGTATGTCGGCTGTATACCACCGATGAGCTGATTGAATGGTTTGAGCACATTGCGGATGCATCGGAAGAGCTGAGAGAAGAGTTTGACAATATGATCGCCAGCGGCGGAACTCCGCGTGATTTCGGGCTAAAAGTGAAATCACACCCCGTGTTAATGGTGACATCTCCCTTAAAAATGCGTAGTGCGCGCTCACTGTGGCTGTCTTTCAGTGGCTCGGTGGTCGAAACGATTTCGTTGTTTAGAGAGCCAGAGTACCACAAGCGTAACTACTCGGCCTTCCAGCGTCTGACCGGAAGTATCGGTTCTGGCGCGCCGATCCCTGAGAGACGACGCGGAGAGAAGATTGAAAAATGGAATGGAGTCATCTGGCAAAACGTCTCTCCCGAGCCGATCATTGATTTCTTAACGGAATATGAGACCCACGCTCAGGCCAGAAAAGCCAACAGCAAACTGCTGGCGAATTTCATTACACGGATGAATCGTGTTGATGAACTCACCCAGTGGACAGTGGCGGTGATAGGAGGGGGGGGCGATCGTCATCACACTGTATGTGGCTTCCCCGTCCCGCTTATAATGCGTAAAGCGTCTGAGGGAGTCACTGATCGCTATTCCATTGGCCGTTTACTTTCTCCACGCGATGAAGGGATGGACTGCGATGAATCGACTTGGCTTGCCGCGCTGGAAGAAACACAGCGTATTTTTCATGCCGATCCCGGACGTAATGAAGGGCGAGAGAAGCCCGTCATTCCTGGTGGCGTAGTACTGCGTCGGATCAAAGGATTTGGCATAAACGACATCCCGGCACAGCGTCAAAAAGGGCTACTGCTCATTTACTTACTGGACCCGCAACAGGCATTGTCGGCAACGGAATATAAGGATGAGGCCTTGCCAGTGGTGGCTTTTGGTATCAGTTTTCCGGGAAGTCGCAGTGGGGTAACGGTGGAGTACAAAGTTAACAACGTATTGTGGGAGCAAGAGTATGGTGCGGCTGAGTAAAGATGATCTACTGGCAGCCTGGAAAGCCTTAGATCGCTTTCAGGTAGACGAACAGCCCGGAGCCCAGGGCTGGCGCGGAATTCGGCTTTTTACGCATCAGGGCTGTAGCTTTCATGCCGGGCGTCGTCAGCCTGATAATGAAGAAATGCTGATTGCCGTGTTTCCTCATGCTCTTTCGTTGGGGGCGACGGCGCTGCCGTCCTGTAAAGGATTTCGCATTGAGATGACCGGAACAGAGGAAGGGCGGCAGAACGGTTTGATGATCCGTCGCCAGCAAACGGGGAATGTGGATGTCTTTACGACGATGATTCTGGATATTCTCCATTCGCTCCTGAATGTTTCTGAACAACGTCTGTTTGAAACCCTGCTCCGTCGGATTCGTTTATGGCAGACGTTTATGGAGCGCGATACCCGTCCACTCAGTCACGAAGAAGAAGTGGGATTAATCGGGGAATTGACGTGTCTGGAACGGTTGATCGAGAGCGGTCTTGCGTCGCCAACGGCAGTCGAAGCATGGGTAGGACCACAGCATGGCCTACAGGATTTTGAACTCGATGAACGTGCCATTGAGGTAAAAAGCACCACAGCAGAGCAGGGCTTTTGCGTAACCATCCACTCTCTTGAACAACTGGACTGGCAGCGGCCTGGCTCGCTCATGTTGTGCGGTTTGCGCTTCAGCGAGCATCCCACCGGCGCGACCTTGAATGACATTATTAACCGTCTTCGTCAGAGGTTTGAGGGAAACGCTCAGGCGGCTTGTCTTTTTGAGGGATCGCTTTGTCATGTCGGATATTACACTGAACACGCTGAATTCTATACACGTCATTTCTTGCTGACAGAGGCGTTTGCACTCCCCATTGAAGCGGATTTTCCCTCTTTGACGCATGCCAATGTCCCGTTGCCGGTAGTGAGTGCGTTCTACCAACTCGAACTCCGGACACTTATTTCTCAGGCTCAAAATTTTAACCATTGCTTGTCAGACTTTGCAGGATTACCGCATGGAACTTATTGATTTTTTACGTCAAACGCAGAATGAGATTCGCAAGGAATATCAGGACCAGATGGCTCAGCCTGGGGTAGAGTCGCCTTTTCAGGAGCTGATTTTTACCGATACTGTTATGCGTCATATGGCCGATATCGGCATGACATTCGACGATGCCGAGACGTGTCACTTTATGGCTAAAGTCAGTGGACACAATGTGCGTCTCAGCGGTTATGCCTTCTCAGAAGACGGCGAACAACTTGACCTCTTTGTCAGCATTTATCACGGTAGCGACGAGCTTTGTCATGTCCCGGATGCTGAGACAAAAGCGATTGCCGGCCACTGCATTCAATTTTTGCAGAAGTGTGTTGACGGTAAATTATCTTCCACGCTGGATCAGTCCAATGATGCCTGGCAACTGGTGACGACCATCGAACAGTCCTATACGGAACTGGAGCAAATCAGAGTTTATGTACTGACCGATGGTCAGGTGAAAACCCGGTGGTATCAGTCCCGCGACGTGGCCGGTAAAACCATCAAATTAGAGGTTATGGACATTGTCCGCCTGTTTAACCACTGGCAGGAAGGTAAGCCACGCGACGAACTGCAGGTTAATTTTGATGAGGTGGCGGGGGGCGCACTCCCCTGTGTCTGGATCCCGGATGAAATGGGTGAATATGATTATGCGCTGACGGTGGTTCCGGGCGAGACGCTGCGATTTATTTATGAAAAATATGGCAACCGGATTCTGGAAGCGAACGTTCGTTCATTTTTGAGCCAGACGGGGAAAGTCAACAAGGGAATTCGCGACACCTTACGCGAGCAGCCTGAGCGTTTTATGGCTTATAACAACGGCATTGTGATTGTTGCCGATCAGGTCAGACTTGGCGAAGCGCCAGGAGGTGGCCCAGGTATTGCGTGGATGCAGGGAGTGCAGATCGTCAACGGTGGACAGACGACGGCTTCAATGTTTTTCACCAAAAAGAAATTCCCGGCAACTAATCTGCGTAACGTGCGTGTACCCGCAAAAGTTATTGTGCTGAAACAGACGAATAATGCACAAGAAGAGATGTTAATTGCGGATATATCGCGCTTCTCGAATAGCCAGAATAAAGTCAATATTTCCGATTTGTCAGCCAATCGACCGGTACATGTACAGCTGGAAAAAATGGCAAACACGGTGTATTGCCCGGACGGATACAGTCGTTGGTTTTACGAGCGAGCGAACGGCAGTTATAAGGTTATGCTGGAACGAGAAGGTAAAACACCTTCTGGAATCAAACGGTTAAAAGACGCGATTCCCCCATCACGTCGGATAACGAAAACCGATTTCGCAAAATATCACTGTGCCTGGCTCCAGCGTCCGGATTTAGTCAGCCTCGGCGGACAGAAGAACTTTGCCGCATTAATGACGATGGTCGACAAGGATACTGAGCGTTATGGGGATGAACTGAACATTGAAAGTTTTAAAAATTACATCGCGCAGGCCATTATTTATAAAAAAGCCTATAAGTTGATTAATTCACTTTTTCCCGCATTTAAGGCGAATATCGCCGCCTATACCGTGGCCGCCTATTCACATCTTTATGGAAACCAAACGAATCTGGCAGAGATCTGGAATCAACAGGGCATTGAGGAAACGATGGGGAACCGTCTTGTCAGTTTAGCCCATCGGGTGAATAGTCTTCTGACTGAATCCGCGAACGGCAGGATGATTTCGGAATGGGCAAAAAAGCCTGAATGCTGGGAGTATGTTCGCAGCAAAATCTATTTCTCCGCGCAGGCAAAAACTGATGGTCTCTCGCATGCTTAAAATGAACACTGATTTCAGTCATATCACAGCCAGGCACAGACACGCACGTCCGCAAGTGACAGCGTTAGATGAATGCTGGAGCATGGACTTTGTTGCTGATAATCTGTTCAACGGACGCCGGATCCGAGCCCTGACTGTAGTCGATAATTTTAGTCGTGAATGCGTGGCGATCGAGGTAGGCCAGGGACTTCGCGGTGACGATGTGGTCGCGGTGATGGAACGGATCAGGCAGACACAGCAGCGTGTACCACAGCGGCTACAGACGGACAACGGCAGCTAATTTATCTCGAAAACGCTGGATCGCTGGGCGTATGAAAACCGGGTAACGATGGACTTCTCACGGCCCGGGAAGCCCACAGATAACGCCCTGGTTGAGTCATTTAACGGCAGCCTGCGCGATGAATGTTTGAACGTGCACTGGTTCCTGTCACTGGAAGATGCTCAGGAGAAGATCGAGCACTGGCGGCAGGAATATAACCAGTACCGGCCACATTCCTCGTTAAATAACCTGACTCCGGCAGAATTTGTCCGAAGCTTGCAAAAAGACCCGGATCTCTGATTTATCCTGGCACCGATATTGGGAGGAGATCAGCTCCACACGTCGTGGAATGCGGAATGCGTCATCCATGTCACCAGCACTTTTGCGCTCATTTCGGTTAGTACGTCTCAATTCGGTCTGTTTCTTTGTTCATTCTGGAGTCCTACCTGTTCTGATGTTGGAAGGCTATTTCTGGGAGGGTTATTACAGGGCGTTGCATTGTTGGGGGGGCGGGTGTATTCGGTGATACATAAACTATATGCAATAGCCTAAATCCAGCTGTTGCAACTCAGCCATTGTATAAACCCTAGACACCCCTCGATGCCGCTCTTCCAGCTGAACATGCTGGTTATTCACGATAACGTATTTAACGCTATCAAATAGCAGTTGAAGAGCCCGCTTTTTCTGCACATCCGGCACGACATAAAATACATACATCCAATGTTTACTCGTTCTCGCTAGCAAGTGACTGGCAATAATCGATTGGTAGCGAGCTTTTGTTTTCATGCGGCGCTCAGTTTCAATGGCGATGACTTTTCCGTCGGGCAGGGTTATCACACCGTCTGGGCGGTGCTTGACCTGATAGCGTTTAGTGAAAGTCGAGCGATCACCGTTTATCCACCCATATGCTCCTTTCCTCTCTAAGATGATTCGTGCCATTTGATTATCAAGGTGATGTTCCAGCGTCCAGCCGGTTATTCTAGAGGGCTCGAAACGCGCCGGGAAAAATGTATCATCTGCCGTTAGAACCACAGCAATCCCGTCGCTGGTTATTCCCCATAATGAAATCTTCGTGGTTAGCGATTCAAGCACGTACTTTTGTATTAATCCCATACCCTCAACTTTTGATAGCAGCGAATAAAGTGACTTATGGTCCTTGAAGCCAAAAAGCAGCATTAGCGTTTTAAAGTCGCTATAAGTTTCTTCCTTTAGGAAATTTAGTAGTCGTTTTATCTTCTCGCTGTTACGTGCTTTGCGTTCGCTATATGCGGCGATTAGCATTCATCCTCCTGAAAATCGATTGGCGGTATGTTTTCTGTTTCCTGAGTAAAAAACAATTCGGGCGGATTAGCTGGCCTATGCAGGATTGAAGAAATAGGGGAGTTATCCTCATCGCTAAAATCCAATGCGGATTTCACCTTTGTAGCTGAGGCAGCAATAGCGGGAGATACAGAATGAATCTTCAACTCGCGTTTATTAACCTTAATGGGGGAAATGAGTGAAGCTGTAGGAAGTGTTTTCGTCGTGAAGATGAAACTGACAAAATCGGGCAGGTTAAGGATCATGTTGCTGTCGATAAAGAAGCGTTCGGCCTGCCTTATGGTTCGCTCACTGTCGATGCTTTCTGTCAGCACTGCATCGGTTTTCGCCTTACGTACTTCATCGTCCACTAAGATGGTGCCTGACATTCTCGCCACCCAATCTGCCGTATTCCCTTCTTTTAGCGCATGCAAGGCATCGGTTAATACGGAGTAATTGAGCGATGGGATCATATTGATTGTTCTCCCTTCAACGCTAAACGATTGGCTAATTTGAGATTGATCCATGTATCAATTTCAGACTCGAGCCATGCCACACTAGCAGGGCCAATTTTTATTGAGGGAGGGAAGGTGCCGTCTTTCATATACAGATAAATTTGGGATCTTTTTAAACCAGTTTTTTCTTCAACATTTTTCAGACGCAGTAATTGGTGTGATGTCATCTATTTCTCCAGTACAGATCGGGGATATGCCCGGAGACGTAAAAAACCACATAGCTAGCATGGATAAAAGCGAATGAACCCGTATTACGGATTGTTAAACCCCTAATACGGGTTTATACCGTTTAATTGAACTATTTAATTACGAAATTATATAGAATTGGGCGTTCCGCGCTTGAGCGCAGCTTTTAGAGTATCGCCACTTAAACCATCACTAATACCTTCGTCTAAGGCCCATTTTTCAAAAATAGAAAGAAGTTTATAAGGCTGTTTGATTAGAGGGCTGATAGTTTCATTATTCTTGCAGGCCAGCCAAAATAGGCGAGCTAAAGGCCGGGATATGCGCGTCGACGAGGGAGGCTGGGTTTCACTCTTAACTAATATATTGAGTAGTTTTTCGAGTTCAGCTTTGCGGATAACAAAGCAGGCATCTTGGGGTAAATGATGAATTGGAAAATACCCTTTGTTCGTTCCAAAACCTAAGTTTTGCCCAACCATACTGTCAGCGATATCTTCGGAAAGGTAGGTGGTTTGCTGTTTTATCCTCTCTTGCCACGACACTCTCTCAAACACTTGAAAGATACTGCCCTCGATACTAGTGGTAACACCATAGTTTATATCGTTACTGCTTCTTGATGGTAAGGGGAGTTCTAGCGCATTTGCCAATGCGAGCTGGATTAGAAAGGACTCATGCCCCCGAAATGTAGTATCAATGATTCTCTGAGTCGGATAAATATATTGTCCTCCAGTACTAACAAATAAGTTTCGTTTATTCAGAAAGCAATTCTTCTCCAGATTACACAATCGCCCAATAAGGGAATGATCGATTTGTTTAAGTATGACTTTTGAGTTCCTTATTTGAACCTTCCTTAATATTACTGGCGACTGGAAATAAATAGAAAGCGTGATGTTGCCATATAGGGCTTGGCGATAAATGTCCCCCTCAGTTAAGTTAATATCTTTTGAATGTTTAGCAAAGTTAACCGCTTCTTTAATCGTCACCCAAGTAAGCTCACCACTCATCATGGTTGAATAAGTTTTATTATTTGTCAAAATTTAAATCCTTTTAAAGGAATGTAGTTGTTACGAGAATGTTTTAGCGGTTCCTTTATAAGGGATTTGAAAATAATAAAAATGGAAGTAGGGCGCATTAGCGGTTTGGTGAGTAATTTAGTTGCGGAATTTTAGCGAAATTATAGTTGTAACCTTTTACTTATTTGTAATGGCATAATCAATTTTGAGAATTATAATCTTTACCGTTTGAAAAATTTTCTAACTGGTGTGAATTAAATACTATCAAAACGAGCTGGTACAAGTGTTAGGGTATTTAAAGTTTTTAAATATGTAAAATATTTTAAGATAATTCATTGGGGGGGGATGTAAAATTTTTTCAGTTTGCAGATTAAATAAATAATCTTTAAACAAATCACAAGATTCAAGATAAATCATTTATAACTAATTTAAAGATAGCGTGAGAGCTACACTTATTCCCAGTATCATTAGGCAATAACAATAAGGTTAGATGTTCAGTTAAATAGCCATTTGGGAGCTTACGCAATTGTTTAGATTAATGGGTATGTGCCAATGTAATATAAACCCTTAAGCTCTGATAATTCATATGATTTCACTTTTTCATAAATTCACTGAACTAAATCATAGGGGTAACAATCTGTTTATTTTATAAAACACCAGTCATATTATATCCGATAAAGTGATGTTCAACGTGTTTGAAAGTTGTTGAAATTTTTTTATTTTGGTATTAGTTTAATAAAATGTTAAAGATTTTATCTGCAAGGATTGGTTTAAATGGACGAGAAAAAGACCCACTTATACTTTAATGCATTCTTGGCTAAGGACGAACATTCATCCTTCAACGAGTCGGACTTTCTTAAAGAATCAACTCGGGTTACCTCATACGAGCTAGATACAAGGCATGACCTCAAAGGCATTCTTTTCGTTAAAATACCAGAAGAAAAAAATCCTACATGGAAAGGATTTACTGAAGAAATTGTTGGTTCTGAACTTAATGAACTTGCCAATCGCTCCAGCTCGGCAGTGCTAATTATAAAGACATCAAAGGCAACAATTGCTTTCACTTTTGGCTATGGTCGATTTTTAATAGATACTCAATATTTTGTACACGATTTTGGTATCAAAACTGCTCTTAATACTCTTAAACATGATAGTTTACGGAGCATAGATTTGTTAACTTTAGAAGATCAAGCTGTGCAAAAAAAATCACAAGCCTCTAGAGAATCATCGATTGGCGTATTTGGAATCGATGTTTCAAGAGATATTTTACGAGCGGTAACTGGTTCCCCAAAAAAGGGCGTAGACTTACAAAATATATCCGGGGGTGATTTCGTATACTCGTTTAGCACAGAAATCAACATATCTGAAATTTCAAGCCTTGTTGATTTACTCTATGGTTTTTATGATAATGATTCATATAAAAAAGAGTTTTTGTGGGTTGATAATATTAGAAAGATAAAAGAAAAGAACGAAGTGGATTTTTTAGACAAACAATTACTCAATAATCTTATTTTAAATGGCAAGGATGTTTTTATTACTATTCCTGAAATTGTGCAATGGGATTCAATCTACGGTTTTAGCTTCACTAGAGCCAAAAAAGCAATAAAGCCAACAATTGAGAAGAATGAGTATTTTGATCACATTGATGTTTCAAAGGTTTCAATTAATTCAATTAAACGCGATCGGCTTTTTGTACACGATATTCATGAAGAGATATTTGACTATCAAATCTATAAGTGCATATATTTTGAATATAAAATTGAAGGGAAAACGTATATTTTATTTTCAGGGATATGGTATGAAATTGATAACGTTTTTATTTCTAGGGTAGATGCTATTATAGCAAGGATAAATGTTTCGAAATTAAACTTTCCAACAGTTCACATTTGGGAAGAGATTGAAAAAGAGGAATTAAAGATCAAAATAGAATCTGAAGGTGATTATAATGAAAGAGCTGCTAAAGAGCATGGTTATCATTTATTAGATAAAAAGCTAATAAAAAGTAATCGAACAACAAGTTCTATTGAACTTTGTGATTTGATGACCGATAGAAAACAGCTTATTCACGTGAAACATAGGAAAGGTGGTTCAGCTGGTTTAAGTCATCTGTTTGCTCAAGGAAGTGTTTCTGCAGAAATTTTACTTGGTGATAAAGAGTTTAGAAAAGAAGCTAGAAAAGTTCTAAAGCGGGTAAGTGTAGGATTGCAAAATACTATTTCTTTAGATAATTTCAAAAGTAATGGTGTTGAAATTGTTTTTTTAATTTTAGGAGAAGATTCAAAAACTCTGACAAATAATCTGCCATTTTTTAGTAAGGTTAATCTCTCAAAGACTTTTGAAAATCTTCACCAACGAGGGTTTGACGTTAGCATTGCTGGTGTCGCTACAGAGAAAAAAATAAAGTGTATAATAAAATTTTAATGTAAAAGTATATTGCTGACAATCAGTTGAAAAAAGAGGGAGGGTAAATGAATATAAAAAAATAGATAATTAATTCTGAAGAAATTACAGATTATTATATGAGTTCTTTTGCAAACATGCTTAAATCTCAAAGTGAAGTTAAAGGAGGTTTAAAAAAAATAATTGACTAGATACAAGATATTATGTCTTGCTTATTATGAAGATAAATTGGTTGCGATTGGAGCTATTAAGAAAAAAACAGCCTCGGATTTTTCTGCCTTTAAAGCTGATTTAAAGCGTTTTGAATTAGATTATGAGTGGGAGTTTGGATATATATACTGACTCAAGATTTCAAGATTTCAAGATTTCAAGATTTCAAGATTTCAAGATTTCAAGATTTCAAGATTTCAAGGTATAAGGTTGGCAGGTGATATACTCCAAGCTTTAATTAAATCAGTTGGAGATGATAATCTAATGGTTTCCACAGAGATTTTAGAAAATCCAAAGATGGTTAAAATTTTAAAGAATAATTGATTAAAACATAATGGGAAGTCTTGGTAAATGAGTATTCATAGAAACTATTTAGGATTTTTCCTTAAATGCAAGTCAGTTATTAATAATAATTATAACTTAACATGGTCGTAACAATCAAATTAATTATTTCTATTTATTTCCCCATTTACTCTTTTGAGGAGATTCCAATTTCGATTAACCCTATTTGATGCTTTGCAATAACTTTAGTCCTAGAAAGCTGAACTCATCCGTGGTTACTGGTTCTAAAAAGTCTTTCAATAACCATCTTATTAAAGGACATCAATTCAAATTTGATGCCCTTCATCTGTCATTATACTGAAACTGTACCCATCTACCCCTTTTTACAACGAATCCTCCGCACTATCTCACGCCCCTCAAGATCAAAATACCTATTCGGCCATATCTCATAGGCTTCTACGCCTATTGCTTCTGCAATCAGCAGTTCACCTTTTGGCCATGGCCGGGATAGGGCGTTTGCCAGAGTTGAAGAACTGAGCCCCGCCGCGCGCGATAGGGCGGCTAAAGTGATGCGGCGCTTATGAAGGGCTGCAATGATGTCGGCAGAGTGCCAGTCCTTACGCATTTCATTTTGTGCAATGTTCATACTCACTCCTTGTAAAAGTTAACTATTACTCCTCTCATTGAAGTTTAACTTCAATTGAGTGTGAAAAACAACCAAAAATGAAGCATAAATTTATTAAGGAAAGAATTGATTTAAGAGAAGCCGGATTAGAAGGGCGATAATTAAACTTCATTGGGACAAGCTGTAGGAAATTCTGTGATTGGTAAACGCTTAAGATTGGCTCGCGTTAATAAGGGATTAAAACAGATTGAGCTCGGCTGTCTCGCTGGCGTGGATGAAGAAACCGCGAGTTCTCGTGTGAGCCAATATGAAAGGGAAATCAGTGCGCCAGATTTTGCTTTGGTCTGTCGGTTTGCAGCCGTGCTGGATGTTCCAGAAGCCTATTTTTATGCCGTGGATGAAGATCTTGCAACATTGATTCTGCAATATCATCGCTTTAAAAAGGCGAATCCTAATGCGACACTTCTCATCACTTCACATTAAGTCTTACTAAACATAATCCTCGCCTAAGCGAATATTACTGTTAGTTTAATTAAATATAATGATTAGTTTTCCCAGTAAAGTATTACTCTATTTATGTCTCTAAAATACCCAATAATAAATTATAAATTTATTGGGAGAAGGGATTCTTTAAGAGGATGGTGCAGCAAACGGTGATAATCTACCTTTAAAATCAATGAAGTAGGTAAACCGTGATTGGTAAACGATTAAGATTAGCGCGTGTTAATGTTGGACTAAAACAGGTCGAGCTTGGTTGTTTAGCGGGTCTGGATGAAGAGACGGCGAGTTCGCGGGTTAGCCAATATGAAAGAGAAGTTAGTGCGCCGGATTTTGGTCTGGTCTGCCGTTTTGCAGCAGTGCTGGATGTACCGGAAGCCTACTTTTATGCCGTCGATGAAGATCTGGCGACTCTAATTTTGCAGTATCATCGTTATAAAAAAAGTAACCCTAATTCCACACTATTGATTACGCCACACTAAACAGATCCCTGTTATAAGGATCTGTTTTTCGTCGGTAAAAATTAATTAGCCCTCTATCGCTGCTTGTTGCCGAGCATAGATATAGGGCGCGGTGTACTCTTCTCGATTGGTATCCAGATAATCTGACCACCATTGCATCATCGCTTTGCGTGCGTCCAAATACTCCGCTTTATGAATGTAAGCCGCACGTACACTATTACGTTCCTGGTGGCTCATCTGACGCTCTACCGCATCCTGAGTCCAAAGGCCCGATTCCATCAGGGCGCTGCAGGCAATAGCGCGAAATCCGTGACCACAAATCTCACTTTTGGTGTCATAACCCATTAAACGAAGCGCTTTGTTGACGGTGTTTTCACACATCGGTTTATACGAGTTGTGGTCGCCGGGGAAGACTAATGCCTGATCGCCGGAAATGCCCCTTATCAGTTTCAGAATAGTGATGGCCTGATTAGAAAGAGGCACGATATGCGCAGTACGCATTTTCGCACCGCGTCCTGAAAAGCGGACACCGGGAATAGCTTGTCGAGTAGCGGGGATGGTCCAGATTTTATTTTTGAAATCAATTTCCGGCCAATAGGCGAAGCGCAGCTCACTTGAACGGATAAACAGATGGAGAGTTAATAACACCGCCAATCGGGTAAGTTCCCGCCCTTGCTGATAATCGTCAATTCGTGTCAAAAGTTCAGGCAATCGTTCGAGTGGTAGGGCAGGGTAATGGCGTTTTAACGGAGGGGCTGTTACACCGTCGAGATTGTCAGTAGGATTATTCTCAATCAGCTCTTGATGTAGGGCATCACGCATGATGCTACAAAGGTGCTGCCGAGTTCGGGACGCGACTTCTAGTAGGCCTTTGTTCTCAATCCCTTTTAGTAATTCTATAAAATGACGGGATTTGAGTTCTGTTACCGGCAAATTGCCAATAATTGGAAAGATATGATTATTCATGCTGGCAAGTAGACGGTCGGCAGTATTCTGTGACCATTTTTTGTTATTTGCATGCCAGTTCAGGGCAACGGATTTAAAAGTTTTTTCAGAAGAGTGAGTATTTTTTTCGGCGAGTCGTTGTTGGGCGGGATTGGTATTTTGCGCGAGTAATCGTCGAATATCATCACGCTGTTGTCGAGCATTGGCGAGAGAGATGAGAGGATAAGCACCTAAACCAAGCCGAGATTCTTTTTTATTGAGACGATATTTGAGATACCACAGGCGTGAACCGTTTGGATTGACTAAAAGGTATAGACCGTGGCAATCGGAGACTTTAAAAGGTTTATCAGAAGGCTTGAGACTGCGGATTTTAGTGTTGTTAAGAGACATTTGGCGGTCACTCAATAATCGAACCGAAATGACCCCAAATCAGACCATCAATCTTTCCCGATGCGGAAGGATAACTGAAAATGTACCCGGAAGAGTTTTAATGAGAATATGGAGTGTTTACAAAGGATAAAGCTCATATCATCAGAAAAGCAAAAAGCCCGCGCAAGTTTCCTTGTGCGGGCTTCTCTAAATTTGGCTCCTCTGACTGGACTCGAACCAGTGACATACGGATTAACAGTCCGCCGTTCTACCGACTGAACTACAGAGGAATCGTGTGAACGGGGCGCATCATATCCAGAGGGCGGGAGTGTGTCAACGGCAAATTCCAATACTGCGTTCGACTGCTCATCTACTGAGCAATATGGCCGATATTGTGCTTTTATCGGGATTTGTTGAATGAAAATAAGCCGTCGATAATTTCTAAATCAGTAATCAGTAATCAGTAATCAGTAATCAGTAATCAGTAATCAGTAATCAGTAATCAGTAATCAGTAATCAGTAATCAGCAATCACTAATCAGCAATCAGCAATCAGCAATCAGCCAGTTTGCCGCGAGCCTGTCGCATTAATGGATCCTGTTTATAGAAACGACTGAAGTGGCCGTAAACTAATGGGAAACGTTGTGACAACAGTTCTGGCGCGCTAAAGAAGTATTCGGATAACACGGCAAAGCATTCGGCCGGGTCGGTTGCTGCGTAGGCATCCATGCTGGCGGCGGCTTCTCCGACCATATCGATTTCATCTTGCAGATTTTCCATCGCTGCTAACAGGTCATGCTCCCAGCTCACCACCTCGCGCAGGGGAATGGGAGGGATCCCGGTTGCTTCACCGCCGTTGCGGATATCAAGCTTGTGGGCCGCCTCGTGTATCACCAGATTAAAGCCGGATTTGTCGAAAGAATCCTGCACGTCGAGCCAGTTGAGCACTATCGGCCCCTGATCCCAGCTCTGCCCCGACTGCACCTGGCTACCAGAGTGGACAATGCCATGTTCATCCTGCCACGGGGAATCAACAATAAAAGGGGTTGGGTAAAGCAGAATTTCATGAAAGCCGTCGAGCCATTCTGCGCCTAACTCCATCACCGGTAAGGCAAAAAGTAGGGCAATTCTGGCTTGCATAGTTTCATCGAGGGAGATGTCTTGCAGCTGCATAAGTCTTTTTTGCTGCAAAAGTTGACCAGCGACCTGGATAAGTCGTTGCTGTTCATGGCTGTTTAAATCCGATAACAGCGGGATATCCAGCGCCTGTTGCCAGACTTCGCTTTTATCGATTTTCAGTTCGTTATTTTTCCACGGCCATTTGATCATCTTTTAGCTCGCAAAGATTGAACATTCAAAAAAATAGTATCAAAAGATAGTATTTGGAGAGGTCGAAATCTTGCGCAGAGTATCAATGACTCTAGCTTAAGCCAGTTGCACAGCTCTCTTATCAAACGTAGCTCACGTAAATGCTGCTGTCGTGAAGATTGCCAACAATATTATTGTGTCAGAAATAGGCTATCGGCAGGCAATCGATAAAAATATTACTGTTTCTGATTCAATCATCAAATCAAACCCCTTATTATTTCTACTTTATGCCAGTTAATGGCAATTTATCAGGGATTATCCGATGCTCTTTTCAGTAAAAAAACTCCTTTCCGTTTCTCTGCTCGCGCTAGTCTTTAGCTCAGGGACTGCGATGGCAGCCGATGCGCCGAGCTATGGTCCGCAGTTGCAAGGCTTTGATTATCCTTATCCTTTGCAGCA
This sequence comes from uncultured Gammaproteobacteria bacterium, assembly GCA_963747655.1. Lineage (GTDB taxonomy): Bacteria > Pseudomonadota > Gammaproteobacteria > Enterobacterales > Enterobacteriaceae > Rouxiella. The sequence continues at coordinate 371,373 of CAVVFS010000007.1, forward strand.
TTATTCCTTTAACTCGCAGGGTGCTCCTCTGCAAATGGGTTATATGGATGTGCAGCCAGAGGGCCGGAAAAATGGTCAAACCGTGGTGTTAATGCACGGTAAAAATTTCTGTGGTGCGACCTGGGGAGATACCATTAAAGCGTTGCTTGGGCAGGGATATCGCGTGGTTGCGCCTGACCAGATTGGTTTTTGCTCATCCACCAAGCCGGAACATTATCAGTATACTTTCCAGCAATTAGCCGCTAACACCAATGAGCTGTTAAAGAGTCTGAAAATTAACAAAGCGGTGATTGTCGGACATTCGACCGGCGGAATGCTAGCGACGCGTTATGCGCTGATGTATCCACAGCAGGTGTCGAAACTGGTGCTGGTTAACCCGATTGGTCTGGAAGACTGGGAAGCAAAAGGTGCACCTTATCGCACTGTGGATCAGTGGTATGACCGCGAGCTTAAACTTTCGGCTAAAAGTATTCATGATTATGAGCTAAAAACCTATTACGTAGGCAAATGGAAGCCGGAATATGATCGCTGGGTCGACATGCTGGCGGGTCTGAATCAGGGGCCGGGGCATAAGCTGGTGGCGTGGAACTCTGCGCTTATCTACGACATGATCTTTACTCAGCCGGTGATTTACGACTTTAAAAATCTGCGCGTTCCTACCACACTGATGATTGGCACCTCGGATACGACCGCTATTGGCAGCGATATCGCCTCTCCGGCGGTCAAGGCGCGTCTGGGGCATTACAATGTATTAGGCAAGCAGGCGGCGAAACTAATACCGCACGCTAAACTGATTGAATTCAAAGGGCTGGGCCATGCTCCACAGATGGAAGAACCTGCGAAATTTAACCAGACGCTGATTAAAGTCTTACGATAAATTAGTTTTTTAGCGCTAATTACAGTTATTAGCGCCAAAAATCGCTGTTCAACGTTGTTCAAAAATATAAGTTATTCGCAATGACCTGGCGTTTTTAAACTCTTTTTAAATGATCTTTTTAATTTTCTTTATTAAGTTATGAAAAAAAGCATCCCGAAATATTAACATGTCGAGGTCACGCAAGTTGACTCTTCAATCATCAGAATGGTTTAGTCGAAACGGCATAGAGTGTTCACGGGTTAAAGCGTGCGATGCCAGCTTTCCGAAACATTCACATGATGAATATGTTATCAGTGCCAACCTGTCAGGCGTTGAAGAAATTTGGCTGTCGGGAAAGGTGTCTCAGGTTAAAGGCGGGCAGGTCACGGTTTATAATCCCGGAACCATTCAGGCCTCCTGTTTTGGCAGTGAAAATGTTGAATTTATCAGCGTGCATCTTTCTCAATCGTTGCTTAAAACGGTAGTGGATGAGGGGCATTTACTGAGCCAGCATGAGTCTCCGGTTTTATATGAAGGTGTTATCGATAATCCGCTGCTATTCAATGCAATATGTCGTTATGCGGCGTCGGCTTATGATGATGACAGCGTGACTCAAGAGCAAGAATTGCTCAGGCTATGTGGGGAACTGATTGATTCGCCGGTATTAATTGAGGGGAATGAGGAAAGGGCATTTGGACGCGTTATCGAGTATTTGCGGGAACATCTCGAGATAAAACCTCAGCTAGAAGTCTTGGCTAACATTTCAGGTTTAAGTAAATATCACTTTGTGCGTCGTTTTACAAAACATACTGGCATGCCTCCGCTTCAGTACCATATGCAGCTGCGATTGCATCAGGCGCGTCATCTTTTGAGAAACAACGTTCATCCGCTTGATGCGGCAATCAGGTTAGGTTTCTACGACCAAAGCCATTTTATTAATTCTTTCAGAAAAGTTATGGGTACCACGCCAAAACACTATTATTCTCAAATTTCCTCTCAAATTGGCCGTCCCTGAGCCAACTCAGGCCACGATAAATTCACGATATCCCGAAACAATGACATAAATAGCGAAGTAGCTAAAAATCATTGCTGAGGCGATATAGGAATACTTGAGTAGGCGATTGCCAAGCAGTTTGCCGCCAAAGCTGCCGACCAGGCAAAGCACGCAGGTCCAAAATACGCCTGCAATAAAGAACCCGCCTAAAAATTGGGATGATGCCGAAATACTGTGCTGGCCCATGCGCGATATCAAGGCTCCGCCGACGGTAGCGAACCACAAAATAGCTGTTGGGGAAGACATCGCCAGCAATAATCCTCGACTGAATTCGCGCAATAATGAACGCTGTTGATGCGTATCATCATTTTTAAATTCAATGGCTTGCTGTACAGCGGCAATGATCATTTTAACGGCGAACCACAGCAGCATGGCTCCACCTCCAATCCACAGCACCCAGCGCACGGCTGCAAATTGCAGTAATACCGCCATTCCGGCTAGTGCCAGCAGCGCATAGATAAAGTCGCCAACGCAGGTGCCAATCCCCAGCCAAAACCCGTGTAAATATCCACGCTGCATCGCTAAAGTGATCATGGCGATATTGGCAATGCCGATATCAAGGCACAGTGAAAGGCTAAGCAGAAAACCATTAGAAAACGGGATCATAAAAAAGGCCTTAAATCTATTTAAGGCCTCTAGTTAATCAGTTAATAGATTTGGAGTATTGGAAAAAATTGCGCAGTAACTGATTTTTAATGCAGTCACTGACTTAAAAAAATTTTAGCGCAGGTTATCTGGAAAGTTTTTCGGCAACTCGCTGGCCGGGCAGTTGATCACCTCTTCATTATTCGCACCGGCATCGTGTACGTAAGTAATGGTGGCGAATTCATCAATGATCTCAGTAGGATAGGCCGGGCCTGCATCGCGATAGGCTTTCATCTGCGGAATGTGTTCGTTCTGGAAACAAACGGTTTTTTCCGGATTATTAATCACCCAGTGCGGGAAGAAAATGGTGCCATGGAACACTTTATCGGCAAGGTTGGCTATCAGGCTGACATCAGTACCCGTCGGTTCGGTCCATGAAATTTTATATACCTGCGCAGCAACGCGAACAATATAAGCGTGCTGATTTTTTACCCATCGATTACCCACAATCCCACTATGAATGCGATAGTCCACTGTCTCGGCATTTTTAACGTAAATCTCGTAGTTCCAGCCATTATCATAGGTATAGACCAAATGTTTACCGACAAATCCGCTTAAATCTGATTTATCAAAACTGCTCATCTTAATCTCCTCAGGATGGAATACACCGTAATCTGGTGCGATGTCACTACGTTACTCCTTGCAAATTAGATTGAATAACGCTGATATATGATGATAACAATCTAATAATTAGATGGATTAAGCTATGGAACTGCCACATACCACGCTGGAACAATGGATAGTGCTGCAAACTGTTGTGAACGAGGGGAGCTATGCTCAGGCTGCCGAGGTGCTGTATCGCAGTCAGTCTTCGGTCAGTTATGCCCTGGCCAGCCTGCAACAGCGCCTTGGTTTACCGTTGTTAAAGATTGTCGGCAGGAAGGCTGAACTTACCGAGCAGGGGCGGGCATTGCTGTCTCAGGCTCAGCCGCTGATTACCGCTTTTTCTCAGCTTGAAGCGCGCGCCGTCGGGTTACAGCAGGGAGCCAAAACGCAAATTAGTCTGGTGGTCGATGCGGTGTTTCCGAAAGAGAATCTTTTTTTATCATTACAGGCTTTTCAGCAAAGGTTTCCTGAAACTCAGTTGCAGCTTACCGAGATCCTGCGTAATGAGACTGACCGGCAATTACAGGAAGGTGCCGCCGACTTGTATATCACCACGCAACCGGCTGAAAATACGCTAAATAGTCGTTGGTTGCTGGATGTGGCTTTCGTACCTGTGGCGACTCGCGATCATCCCCTATCGCAAAAAAATGGCCACTTGACGACGGCTGAGTTGGAACATTATCCGTTGATTACGCTGGTAGATCGCGATTCGCAAAGGGATGAAAAGCGCAGGGCTTATCAGACGGTTAACTGGAGTTTTACGACTATCGAGACGGCTATTGAAGCTATCGTGCACGGCGTGGGTTATGGCTGGGTTCCGTTGCATATTGTGCAACAGCGTCTTGATAATGGAGAGTTGGTGCGTTTGCCGCTGGGGGAGCACGCGGTCAGGAAAACCGCGCTATATCTGACTTACAACAATGAACAACACAGTTATGACCCGACGCTCAATGCCCTGGTGGCAGAGCTTGAGCGCCGGAGAAATTAAGGCCGGTTATTGCGCCATTTTACAAGATTTGAAGATATCCAGCGTCGGGTCAATCACCGACGTTTTAACATCCATCGCATCCAAAACAGTGTGGAACAGGTTGTCCTGCGAATAATCGTTTTTTGCAGCCTCTTGTTGCAAGCAGCTTAACGACAGACCTTGCGCGGCAGTATATTGCGGTGACAGCCAGAACATCATCGGCACATGAGTTTGCTGCGGCGGAGCTACGCGATATGGCGTGCCGTGCAGATACAGGCCATCTTCACCCAGGGATTCACCGTGGTCAGACAGATAAATCATCGCCACGTTGTATTTATCCTGGTATTGCTTCGCCTTGGCAATTACCTGAGTTAACACGTAATCGGTATAACGCACGGTGTTATCGTAAGTGTTCATCAGCTGTTCATGAGTACAGTTTTGTATATCACTTCGTTCACAGTCCGGCATAAAGAAGCGGAAGTTATCAGGATAACGACTGATAATAAGCCGGGCCGTGACTGCCAATCAGGTGCAGAGCCAATCAGCTTGTTTTTGCCGTCATCGACGATTTTACTGTCTACACCGTTCAATAAGGCTTCGTCATAGCAGGTGTCGCCATTGCAGAATTTGCCGTCTTTAGTGGTTGGAATAGTGATGTTAGGCACGCGATCGCACACGCCTTTACAGCCTTCGTCATTGTCTTTCCAATAAACGGATACGCCCGCACGTTGCAGGATATCAAGGAAACTGTCTTCATGATGGGCACGGTCATTGTCGAAATCGACACGTTTCATATCTGAGAACATGCAAGGCACAGAGACCGCCGTTGCGGTTCCGCATGATGTCACATGGTTGAAGAACAAGACATTAGGCGTTTTCTGCATAAAGCTGTTGGTTGGGCGATCATAACCATTATAAGACTGGTTTTGAGCACGGCCCGTTTCACCAATGACCAGGAACATCAGGGTCGGTTTTTGACCCACTTTTTGCACCAGCTTGGCATCAGTACCCACTTGTTTAAACTTCAACGGCTTGGTCAGGTACTTATGATAGAGGTACTCGACAGTGCTGTAGACATAGTTAGTCGGCAGGATCTCGACGTTTAGTGTGCGGTTATTACGGCCTACGGAGGCGTAATCCTGATAATACTGGCTAGCAACACCGGCAATAATCACCAAAGAAACAACCATTGAGGCCAGGCGAACACCAAAGCGTTTGATGATTGTTTGATTATATTTGACCGGAACCAAGAGCAGCAGCACGGCAGGCAGAAGCCCGGTCAGTACAAACCAGGTGATCACTGAGGCATTTAAATAGGATGAAGCTTCGCTTTGTTGAGTCTCGAAAATGTTTTCAATCATTCCACGGTCAAACACCACGTGGAAGGTCAATTCCGAATAAGACGCAAGTCCGCTGGTCAGCAGCAGAAAGATAAAGAAAGGCTTAAAAATCGGTTTGAATGTGAAAGGCGTGAAAACAAAGTTCAGGGCGGCAAACAAAACGATGGGAATCGAGATGGCAAAGCCGATTTTGTACGCTGACAGGGCATGCAGAATATTATAAAAGTGCAGCAATACCGGGAAGTTAACGACAAAGGTAAAATACAAAGTAACCAGTAACGTCAGCCAAAAGTAGCTGATTTTAGGGATAAAGTTGCGCAACGTATTCTCCAGACAAAACACAAATTGGCAACGTGTGCCACAAAAAATGGACCGAAATCGCCTAAGACAAATCAGAAGCGAAGGATAGTGAACCGTCAAGCTTAATAAAACCTTAATTTTGTCAGCAATAATTTCAGAACGGAAAGGTTGCAAGAAAATAAATAAATTAAACCATGCTGGGTTCGGGCGCGTTTATCTCTATCATTTCTATCTGTGTACGCCCGCTTTTCACTAAGGTCTGTGATTTGATCCACTCCTCTGCTGTCATCGCAAGAAACAGTATTATTGAAAACGGCGCCATTATCGGCGCAAACGTTCACATCGGTCCCTTTTGCTATATTCAGGCGCACGTAGAAATAGGCGAGGGGACGACCATTCTGGCCCACGCCGTCATTAACGGCCATACGCGCATTGGCCGCGAAAATATTATTGATAGCTATTGTTCACTTGGCGAGATTAATCAGGATCTGAAATATGCCGGGGAAGACACGCGCCTTGATATTGGCCATCGGAATCGTATTGGTCAGAACGCGACCTTTCATCGTGGAACCTTGCAGGGCAGGGGCGTTACGCTTATCGGCGATGACAATGTTTTTATGGACCAGGTCCACATAGGGCACGATTGCTTGATTGGCAGCTTTGTGCACATGGAGCTGGGCGCATTATTGGCCGGGCACGTTGAAGTGGATGATTATGCTCACCTCGGGTCACTTTCGGCTGTACATCAGTTCTGCATACTCGGCAGAGCAGCAAAGCTTTTAGCCCAGTCGTGCGTGGTGCAAGACATCCCGCCATTCTTCTGCGTAGAGGGTAATCGCTGTCGGCCGATAGGAATTAATCAGCAGGCGCTTGCTGCATTAATAGAAGATGTCCCTTTGCAGGGAATTATTCTCGATATTTATCAGCGCATGTATCACTGCGGTGAATCACTGGAGACAGTGCGGAATAGAAATAGCTCAGTGGCAGCGCCAATACCCATTATTACAATGTTTTGAGGATTTTTTTGCCCGGGCGAAGCGAGGCGTGATCCGTTAGCCAAAAATACTCCCTGCGAAAAGGCGTTAACCTTACGCAGAGAGGTATCCAAGTCAGGCTTCCAATGCCAGCAGCGCAAAGGTTGCCAGCCAGTGCTCACCTGCATAATCACCCTCGAGATGGTCGAGCGCGTCGGCAAGATGTTGGCTCGCCGCGGCGGTAAGCAACGCAATACGCGCATCGCCGGCTGGAAGGCTGCCGCCAGTGAACGTTGGCACCAGGCGCGGCTGAGATTTAATCCATCGAGATGCGCTATTTTGCCATCGCTGCGGTCGGTGACAGTGGCGGGAGTCAGCAATGTCTCAGGCTTGCCCTGTGCCAGATGGGGTAAAAATCTGCCAAACCAGGTAATAAAGGCCTGCGGTGCTAACACGCGGCGCATCAGCTCGGCTTCCATTAATGACGGTGACAAAAACTCATCGCCTCCCGGTTCCCACGCCTGACAGCTTACGTCTTCCAGATGCCAACGCAGCGCGGTTTCTTCAATCATCGCGGCCAGCTCTTTACGTGAGGCGCTGCGGGCATAGGCCAGCGCCAGTGACAGAGCAAACGCGGTATTAAAATGCGTGCCGACGCGCAACGGGTAAGTCGCTTTAGGCAGAAATTCGCAAAAGCTTTTAACGAAAAATTCAGTTATTGGAGCCAGCGTTTTTGCCCAGCCTTTAGCCTGCGGCAATGCCATGCTATCGAGCTGTTGAGCCAGTGCCAGGAACCATGCCCAGCCGTAAGGACGCTCAAAACCGCTGTGTTGTTTCTGTTGCAGATAGTGCATCTCACCGGCTACTTTTTCAGCAGTGAAATGCTCATCAACCACGGCAATTATCTTGCTGGCTTCCGGCAATTGCGGATAGCGTTCCAGCAGGCGCAGCAACAGCCAGTAGCCGTGAACGCAGGAATGCCAGTCGTAGCTGCCGTAAAAAATAGGATGCAGCGCGCGTGGCCCTTGTATGTCGGCAGTGCTTGCCAGAGAGTGAGTCAGCTTGTTGGGATATTCACGGGTTAAATGATTCAAGGCCAGCGAAGCAAAGCGGGACGCCATCTCTGGCGTAAGAACATAATTTTTATCCATTTAAAAACAATGCCTTATTTAATTTATGTCGATGATTTCCATCCGATTGTGACATGTTTTGAGGGGCTTGTAACATCGGACTTTACGGCACTTCTTACAATTACCTTCTCGGCGGACGCTGGCTTTATGATTAATTCCTAATATTCCCAGACCGAAATTGATACAAAACAAAGCGTGACGCCATTTCTGGTGCAAGAATATATTTTTAAAAACAATGCTTTCTACAAACGTGATCTTGATCCAAGCTTTTGATAGCATCGTTTAATTGTTAAGGAATTGGTGCCTGGCGAATGGATACTACAGAAGAACTTAATGGGACATACTTTTATGCAGGTTATGGGAACCTTACGGCCGGTGGGTTATTTTTCTTAGTATTCTGCGAACAGTTTGCCGAGCAGTTAGGGATAGAAGATTTCGTAGCTATCGTTGCCATTCTTTCAGGTCGAAATAATCTTCCCACTCGTGCCAAACCCAAAACAGCCACTCCCGGCACATCCTATGCATCCAAGGCTGCGCGTAAAGTTTTTGGTAACCTTAAATTTCCATTTGGTATTAAGCTGCCTTCATGGGTTGGCGGTTATACACCGTGGACAATGAGAAAAAAGATGGTTGCGCAAGTGAGCACATTTGTTGGACGGTTTATCCCTATTTTGGGAGTGTTAATACTTGCTAAAGATGTCACCGAGGTTGGTTATTTCACCGTTATTAAATACAACCAAATTGCACGGAAAGAGGATCAGATATGGTAAACCAGGTTGAGAAGCGCGTTTACGAAATTGTGTCACCCTATAACGGTCGTTCCTGGCGTACATTCAAAATCCCTCCCCTAACTGGCTCTACGTCTTTGAACATTGACATGAAGATAGACGAGGAAGAGGCCTATATTATGCTCACTGAGCTTTTCGAAGAATTCGGGATGGACATCGATGACATTAATTTCTTTGCCTATTTTCCCAGAAGCCTTAACCCAAAAGACATGGATAAGCCTCTGACTATGGACATGCTGGTGGAGTCTGCAAAAGCCAATAAGTGGCTCTACGATTAGTCTTAGTCAGTATTTAGTGGCAAGCGAATAGACTTTATGGAGTACTTCAACCCAATTTAATATGTTGTGCATGTCGTATTAATTGTATTGGTTGCAGATCCATAGCTATTACAAGTAGTGGTTTTAGCTCGGTTAACTTGCATTTGTTGATTGTTGTAGTTCATTACTCCCAATAATGCGGCTAATTTTCTTTGCCTATCTGATTCACGATTTAGTGCCATTTGCCCATATAATGTACAATCTTACGGTGTAAGCATAACTTTCCCTAAATTTCTCCGTGACTGCAATTCATTACGAATAGCTGTAAAAAGTTCTACATTTCCTTCTGAGTAAGCAAGAAACCCATTTGCACAAAGATTCTCTTCGCTTTGCTCGGTCAGAGGTATAGGTTTGGCACATCCTGTGAGTAGGGTAATGGATAAAAATAAATAGCTTATTTTTTCATAGGAACCTTTAATTGTATTTAAAATTATTACGGAAAAACTCGAAATTTGCGGCCAGTATTTGTTGACCATTATCATACACGCTGAATTGTACAACACCTTTGTCGCCATCCTACACACCAGCTATTTTATAGATAATCTGGATACGGTGACTTTATAAATAACCCCTTGAAGAGTAATAAATGGACGCCATTTCTGGCGTCCCTCGCAGGGTATTTTTCGTAATCAATTGTCCATCTTCGGGATATTCCTGTTTAGAAGCGGAAGACAAAGAAATACATAAACGCGGTATTAACCAGCAGCAGCAAAATACCGGTCAGGGCCTGGGCTTTGATGACTCCGTGTTTGTCTTGTAACTCCAGCAGCGCCGCGGGAACAATATTAAAATTGGCCGCCATAGGGGTCAGTAATGTGCCGCAGAAACCAGACAGCATGCCAATAGCGCCCATAATTGCCGGATTGCCACCTAATTGATGCACTATTAGTGGTAACCCAATGCCTGCGGTCATTACCGGGAAGGCGGCAAATCCGTTACCCATTATCATGGTAAATAACGCCATGCCGAAGGTGTACGCGATAACAATGGCTAAAGATGAGCCCATCGGGATCACGTCTTTGACGAGATTAGCAACTACGCCGCCGACGCCTGCCAGCGCAAATAATCCCCCTAATGCTGCCAGCATCTGCGGCAAAATAGCTGCCCAGCCGACGGTATCCATTATTTGTCCGCCGGCTTTAATTGCTTTAACCGGCGAATCACGCAGCATTAGCAGTGCCACTACAAATGCAACAACCGTGGCTAATACTAGCGAAATCAGTGTCACGTTTTTGGTTTCAACCAGCGGGGTGTATTTTAGGGTCAATGTGCCCACCAGCGTCAGCACTGGAATAAGCAACGCGGGAATAAACAGCTTGTTGCCAAATCGTTTCGCATTAGCTTCGCGTTTGGCTGCTATTTCGGGCTGATTAGCATCGGTTTTGCCTTTGCCCAGTTGACCCGTACCTGCAATAATCGCCAGCAAGATTGCCATGCAGCCGGTAACAAAATGAGGTAACTCGGTGCCAATCAGGAAAGTTATCGCATAAATTCCCCAGAACAGCGCATTGACATAACGTTTTGGATTGCTGTTATCGCGCAGGTTAAAAATGGCGAAGGCAGCGAACAAGATACCAGCAATAATATAGACAGTATTTAAAGTAATCATTTACCGATGCTCCCAGGCTGAGCATCAAAACGTTTTGCAAGTGAACGGTCGAGTAACCAAAGCCGAATAAAGTGGATAATTAACGCGGCAATAGCCGTCGGGATCGCCCAAACGGAAAGTTGCAGCGGTTCAACAAAAACGCCATTTTGATCGAGGAAGCCTTTAATCAGCAAAATAGACTGCACAGCAATAAAAATGTCTTCGCCGAAAAACACCGCCACGTTATCAACCGCAGCAGCATTGGCGCGAATTTTTTGTCGCACGTCGTTGGGCAACTCTCCATATTTGGTTACCGCTGCCGCTTCTGCCATCGGCGCAATTAAAGGGCGCACCATCTGTGCATGGCCGCCGAGTGAAGTTAAGCCCAGTGCCGCAGTCATTTGTCGAATAAAGAAGTACAGCATCAAAATGCGGCCGGTGGTAGCAGCATGGATATTAGAAATTAAAAGTCTGGCCCGTTCGCGAAGGCCGCTGCGTTCCAGAATCGCGATGACTGGCAGAGTTAGCCAGACAAGCCCCATGAAACGGTTATCTATAAAAGCTTTACCAAAAGCACTAACGATATCAACGGCGTGCATTCCTCCTGCCAGCCCGGTTGAGATGCCGGCAATGGTCACGACTAACAGCGGATTAAACCGCAACGCAAAGCCTATCACCACGATAGGAATACCAATAAGAACCCACATTTTATGACCCCTGTCTTTTAATGTTATTGCAAAAAGAATGAACTGCCTGCGCCGTTTTTAATTGATATCGATTTGATTTATTAGAATGTTTTTCTTATTGAATCACTTAATAAGAAACGTCTTAAAAACGACAATTCCGGAAAGTAACAAGCAGCGCCGACTTAAGCAAGGTTTGAACTATTCAAAAGCCATACGAATTAATAATATTGAGTGTGCGATCATAAGAGGAGGGAATAACCCGGCGGAAAACCGGGTGGACAAAGTGGTGTTATTCGCGATTATTCATCGTCTTCATCGCCATAATATTTAACGCCGAGTTTGATTAGCGGTCGGCCCTGAGCCTTGCGATGCAGGTTGGTGTCCCGCAATGAATAAACACAGCCGCAATATTCCTGCTGGTAAAAGTGTTCACGCTTGCTTATTTCAACCATGCGCGCAGCCCCGCCTTTTTTACGCCAGTTGTAATCCCAATAAACCATGCCGGGATAAGGCGCAGCCGAACGTTCTCCGCAGCCGTTAATCTGTTTCATATCTTTCCAGCGCGAGATACCCAGCGAACTGGAGATTGCGGTGTAGCCATGTTCAAAAGCATAAAGGGCAGTTCGCTCAAAACGCATGTCGAAACACATGGTGCAGCGAATGCCGCGCTCTGGTTCTTTTTCCATCCCGCGTGCACGTTCGAACCAATTATCGGTATCGTAATCTGCATCAATAAAAGGGATGTTATGCTGCTCGGCAAAGCGGATGTTCTCCTCTTTACGCAACAGATATTCTTTCTGCGGATGAATATTAGGGTTATAGAAGAAGATGGCGTATTCAATACCGGATGCCTGAATGGCCTCCATGACTTCGCCGGAACATGGCGCGCAGCAGGAATGCAGCAAGAGTTTGGTGTGTCCAGCAGGAAGCGAGAGTTTTTCGCGAATAAGTTCGGTCATGGTTTGGCCTTTGAGTTCACATTATCTGGGTAATGATAGGGAATGAAATGTCCTTGTCAAAAAGCGGGTTGTCTATACCGTTGAAACTTAGGTGCTATGATGTTGTTAAGTGCGGGACAAACCGCGTTTTATCCCAGTAAGGACGCGCAATGCAAATAATGAGACCTCATCATATCCGTTGGTTAAGCCTGTTGATTATCATGGGGGGGCTGATATTGGTTCTGCCTCTTCATTTGTTGGGATGTTTTATTTCAGGTTTCGTCGTCTATGAATTGGTGAATGGCCTGACGCCGTATTTTCAGAAAATTATTCGTGGAGAACGCGCTCGTTGGCTGGTGGTAGCGCTTATCAGTACGATAGTCGTCAGCGTACTGATACTGGCGGTTATAGGGATTGTGACTTACTTGCTCCACGACGTGCGTAATCCCGAGGCGTTTAATAATAAGGTCAGCCAGTTGCTGAGTGACGCGCAAAGCCGGCTCTCTCCGGTGATGCTGCATTATTTACCTGACAATCTGGAAGAGTTGCAGCGTGAACTGATTCAATGGATGCGCGAGCACGTTGTCATGCTGCAAACCGCAGGAAAAAACGCCGCCCATACGTTTTTGACCATGCTGGTGGGGATGATCCTCGGCGCAATAATTTCGTTGCAGAGGAGCGGGAGAGAAGAGCTTCACGCGCCGTTGAAAAACGATTTGATAGAGCGGATGCGCCTGCTCAGTCAGTCATTTCGCAACGTGGTGTTTGCCCAGTTCCAGATTTCACTGATTAATACCGTGCTTTCAGCGGTGTTTCTGTTTGGGATAATGCCGCTGTTTGGGATTCATCTGCCACTGTCGAAAACGCTGGTGGTATTTACCTTCGTCTGCGGCCTGTTGCCGGTGGTGGGTAATCTGATTTCCAATGTGTTTATCTGCATCGTCGGTCTTTCGATTTCCCTATGGGTCGGCGCGCTCGCACTGGCTTATCTGATTATTATTCATAAAGTTGAGTACTTCCTTAATGCGCGAATCGTGGGTACCAGCATCAATGCCAAGTCGTGGGAAGTGCTACTGGCGATGTTGATTTTCGAAACGGTATTTGGTTTGCCGGGCGTTGTGGCTGCTCCGATTTATTACGCTTATTTGAAAAGTGAACTGAAAGCCGCAAGGCTGATTTGATCCCGACTCGCGCGAGAGTTGCCTATAATGTCTGGTGCCATGGTTAAGCCTGCCGGTTGTGCAGCGCTTAACCATAAATCCTGAAAAAAACAGGTTTAGGCAAGTACTGGCGAGGATCGTTATAACGATATTCCTTTATTACCCTTCATACTTTAATCCCGGTGGCGGTCTGGCGATCGCTGCTCGATATACATTTCGTTGACCCCTCAGGAGAAAAACAGATGACTCTTAACGTCCGAGGTTTTGCCGCACAGTCCGCCGAGACTCGCGTTGGCACCCCATAACTTCGTCCGCCGTGATCCACGTGACACCGATGTTGTTATCGACATTAAGTACTGCGGCGTTTGTCACTCAGACATTCACCAGGCCCGTAACGAATGGCATCAGAGCGTTTATCCGCTGGTTCCAGGCCATGAGATCATTGGTCACGTGACCCACGTAGGTTCAAAAGTTACTAAATTCAAAGTCGGCGATTCTGTCGGCGTGGGTTGTATGGTCGATTCTTGTCAGCATTGCGAAAACTGCGAAGCAGACCTCGAGCAATACTGCCTGGAAGGCGCAACCATGACTTATAACACCCCGGACCGTCATGATAACATGATGACTTATGGCGGTTATTCCGAGCAGATCGTGGTGTCCGAGAAGTTCGTTCTGAGCGTGCCAGAAGCTCTGGACTTCAAGGCGGCGGCTCCTCTGCTGTGTGCCGGTATTACTACTTACTCGCCTCTGAAGCACTGGGGCGTGAAAGCGGGCCATAAAGTCGCTATCGTCGGTCTGGGTGGTTTGGGTCATATGGGCCTGAAATTTGCTCACGCCATGGGCGCAGACGTGACGCTGTTCACCCGCTCTGCCGGTAAAGAGCAGGAAGCACGTCGCCTGGGCGCTAACCACGTGGTGCTGTCTACCGATGAGAAACAAATGGCCGAAGTAAAAGGTCACTTTGACTTCATCCTCGACACCGTTCCTCATCAGCACGACCTTAACCCGTACCTCGACACGCTTAAGCGTGACGGTGTTCACATTTTGGTGGGTCTGATCGAGCCAGTAGAGCCAGCGGTTCACGCCGGTAAACTGATCATGGGTCGTAAGAGCCTGGTCGGTTCACTGATCGGCGGTATTGCTGAAACCCAGGAAATGCTGGAGTTCTGTGCCGAGCACAACATCGGTTGTGACGTTGAAATGATCAAGATGGACGAAATCAACGAAGCCTATACTCGCATGCTGAACAGTGACGTTAAATATCGTTTCGTTATCGATATGGATTCTCTGAAAAAGTCATAACCCCTCGCGGTTAAACATTTTTATAGATATCAAGCGCCTGTCTGACGCGTTCAGACAGGCGCTTCAACGTTAAATTTCACCTTTCCCCGCCTTGCCGACTTCTCGGCTTGTTGTCTCAGTGGTATTCTTCTGCTTTCGTCAGGCGAAGGAAAACCAGTGGCCAAGAATTTTGATGAACTAATCAGAGACATCGATCTGATTATTGAGCATGTTGATAGTCTGAAAAATCTGCCACCGCGTGAACCGCAGCAGCCCCAGAAGCCCGCGGCTGAAAAGCTGGCTTATGACTCGTTCTCTGAGATTTACGCGCTTAAAGCGGTGATGAGGGCGTTTATTTCATCGGTTGATACTATCGTTAAGGTGCAAATTGCTCACAAGGTCGAGCAGGACATCGGACACCTTGAAAACCGGGTACGTTCAATCGGTGGCGACAGCGCCAAAGCCGAAGACCTCGAGCAAATTACCGCCTACGTGCGTCATGCGGTGTCGGAGATGATGGAATAAGCCCTTTTTTAGCAGGGCAACTCTCTGACGCTGAATGTTTTTCTCACCGCCCACCGGTAGAGAAAGACATTCAGCGTTTTTTATTTTGATATTATCCATGACAAGATTTTCAGCAATTATTGGAAAACAGGGACATAACTGATGATTTATCACGCTAAATGCTCGTTAGTTCGACGAATTAGCGCGTAATTGTCCGCAGTTGCTGTTAAAAACAGTTGCTATTAATGAGCAGTCATGAGTAAATAGCTCTCGGCCTGTGGTACAGACCTATTTATGCACGACATCCTGAGTAAAGTTGTTCAAATTTAACGAGTTATCCTTGATAACACTGATCTGACGAATTTCCTTCTTAGTGCCTCCATAAGTAACGACTGAAATCCGGCTATAACATGCCCATGGTGGCAAAATTTATATTTAAAAGGTAATTCGCATGTCAAATTTGATGAAAGGTCAAGTTAAGTGGTTCAACGAGTCTAAAGGCTTTGGCTTCATCACTCCTGCAGACGGCAGCAAAGATGTATTCGTACATTTCTCTGCAATCCAGGATCAAGGTTTCAAGACCCTGGCTGAAGGCCAGAACGTACAGTTCTCTATCGAGAACGGTGCTAAAGGTCCGTCAGCGGCTAACGTTACCGCTATCTAATCTCACTGACTCGCTGTTTTCAGCGTGTAAAGTAGATTACAAAAACCCGCCAAGGCGGGTTTTTTATTGCCTGTAATTCCTCATTATTCCCCGCTATTCCACATTATTCCTCGTTCGTCACTTACTGTCCCGCTATTCCACAATAAACTAAAACCATGCCAACAGCAGACGCTGCAAACGCTTATCAGGATGCAATAATATGAAGGTTGATGATCTGGTTACGGTAAAAACCGATGGCGGTTCGCGCCGATTGAAGCCAGCGTTGTTCCGCTGAGGCCTGCTATAGGTGCTGTGTGCTATGTTGGCGTAGAAGACTAGGCAGGGGTTTGGTTCTTTGATGAATTGCAAAGCAAGGGTGGGACCTGAGGAGCCTGGAGGGTCATTGATCGCGTTTTTATTGCGCTAGCATATTTATATTATTGAAAGCCCCCACTGGCGAAAATACCTGACGGTGGGAGCGATTAAAAAACTCAGCTAACATAGATCCCTTCGGTTAGGAATCACTCAATCGTAACAACGTGATAAATAATATGTTTATTTTGCGTTTTGATTTTACGTTTGATGCTGCCCTTATAGGACGACACCGTTTTAACCTTAATGCGCAATTTATCTGATATTTGATTCGTCCCTTCACCCGACATCCACATTTTCAACATATTGGATTCGCTGCGACTGAGTACTACTGGTGAGTTATCGAATAGGCTGAGGCCAACCGGCAAATTATGTTGGCAGATATGATGACTTATCAGCTTGGTTAAGAGACGGTAATTTGATCGACTTAGAGGTAATAATCACATTTTTACGGACAAAAACGTATTCCTCAAAGTGGTTCCTGGTGCTGGACATAAAAATCACAAACAAACACTGTGGATGTTCACTGATCAGATTGCGTATTTTGTTGCAATTCTGCGACTGCGGTGCCAAACAGGTTTCGTTGATAAAAACGATATCGGGCTGTTGCTGCTCGCAACTGGTTTTGAGCTCATCAAGGTCATTAGGATAATCGATATCTCTGGTGTTAACTCCATTAACATCGAGCGAATGGATAAACCTAAGCGGGTAAAACGACATAAGTCCAGGATTATTGTCTGCATAGTTTCGAATCCTTATCGGACATCCATGTACTGCGTATTGGTTGATAAGGTTAGAGGGATGCATGTCATAAGGCGATGAAATATTAGCTCGCCTTGTGGATCCTTTTTGCTCTTAAAATGAGACTAATTACAAAGGTATTTTTCTTTAGTAAACCAGTTAACCGACGTTGTATAAGTTTGGCTTACGTACTTTCGGAGAGGGGTGACTATACCGAGGGGGACTATATCGTTACTGAACATTAACGATTGCATACACATAGCAACTTAAATACTAAATAAACGTAATTTAGATAGTCCTAAATATTTAGTTTTCAGGCTATCTGTAAGTTTAGTTAGTAAAAATTATTCACATATTTTAAGCTTGGCTTAAGCCGTGTTAAGAATTGCTAACACGGCTGCTAGGCCTGTGGTTACAGGGCTGCGCGACAATTAACCATGGACTCAAAAGCACTGTCGATGTCTTTTTCTTCCGTCATCCAGTTAACTAAAGCTGCACGTATGCCAGGCTTACCATTCAATGTCGTGGGTGTACAGCGCACGACACCTGCTTGGTCGAGCTGTTTAAGGAACTGATTTCGTCTGTTGACCTCACTTGCCGTGTTATCCGCGCTGTCGAGAGCAAAGCAAACGACGTTAAGTAAAACCGGGGCAAGGAGGGTAAATCCGCTGGACTGCTCCAGTTTTGCGCCTAATTTCGTGGCCAATTCAATATTGCGTTCGACAATCTCTGTGATCCCGCTCCGGCCATAGGCTTTTAACGCCATCCACACCGGCAGTGCCCGGAAACGACGAGAGTTTTCTGGTGTCAGATGCAGATAGTTGTCGGGCCTGACGCTAGGCGCCTCGAGATAAGCTGAATGATTCTGAAAGACTTGAACCTGCAAGGCTAAATGCTTTTCAAGCGTAAACTGCACGGCGCTGTCATAAGGGACATTCAGCCATTTATGAGCATCGATAGTGATAGAGTCTGCCTGCTGCCAGCCTTCAAGGAGTGGGGCATAGTGCGGGGAGGCGGCAGCAATGCCACCAAAAGCCGCGTCTACGTGCAGCCAGAAGCCAAAACGTTCGCGCAGTGCCAGCAAAGCGGGCAGGTTATCAAAGGCACGGTATTAACGGTACCGGCGCTGGCTAATACCAGTACAGGTAAGTCGGTTGCAGCCTGCAGCGCCTCTTCCAGGGCCGCAGGGTCGATAGCTTCACTGTCGGGCAGTGTAGCGACCTGCACCAGCGCATCTCGACCTATCCCCAACATGCTGAGCGCCTTGACGCTGCTGGAATGCGCCGCCGCCGCGATAACGCGGATAGGGCCCAAAGCGTGTAAGCCCTGCTGTGCAACGTCGACGCCTCGCTGTTGTCCTAGCCACTGGCGTGCGATGGCCATGCTCACAAAGTTTGCCATAGTCGCTCCGCTGACGAACGAGCCGCACTGGTTTTCCGGCAGGCCAAGCAACTGTCTTAATTGGCTGATGGTCGCTAACTCGATTTCAGACGCGACGGAATCAAAAGTTAACTGGGTGTTTTGGTCGATAGTGCTGACCAGCCAGTCGGCGGCGAGGGCGGCAGGAGTTGCGCCACCGGTAACAAATGCAAAATAACGAGGGCCTGCACTGCCCGCGAAACCCGCCGAGTAGTCTTGCCAAAACTGTGCAACCGCCTGCTGTGCTCCCACGCCTTGCTCGACCAGTTTGTCATCGCCTGGTTTAATTTGTTGATGGGCAACAGACGCGCATGCCGGAAGCGTCGGTAACGCTTCTAAGTGTGTTAATGCAGTATCACAGGCCTGTTTTAATATTTCAGGTAAATGCTGTAGATCGTGTCGCAAAAGCGGATGCATAAATAACGTCCTGATAAGGTTAAGATTAGGCGGCCAAATCGGCTGAAATCTACGCTATCGTATTTATGCTGAGAGGAAAAACGACTTATTTTCATGTTGCCAGGCAGTGAATTTGCCACTGGGCGATAGGAAAATTTCAGAGAAATAAACTGTAGTATGAGAAATGAGCAAAAAGTGCTTAACAGAATGCTCTTAAAATTCAATCTAACAGGCCATGAAATTTCGCCGTTCCTTAGCCCGTTATTTACTGATGTCGATTTTACGCTCAGCCCCCGTCATACAGACGCCAACAAGCTTGAACGCTGCGAGCTGTTGCAAGCAATTTTTTAGCTGAATGCATTCAATTTATGGTACTTGTTATGTGAATTTTAAGTTAGCCTTATGGTCGTAATTTTTAACTACCGACGGCACGCTTCCTGCAATGTTTGAGTCACTCACATCAGATTGCTCGCGGTCGGGTTCATACACTTGCTAAGCCAAAGGAAACCTTTCCGGCATGGAACGAAGAGCATTTATTAAAGCTTCAATGGCGTTTGCCGCCTATTGTGGTGTGCCAGCTATGGCATCACTGTTCACCGGTTCGGCCGAGGCTGCACAGGGAAGCGTAGCTGACGGCGGCGCGACTTCTTTCGACTACTCCATTTTGCAAAAAATGGCTGCGTCATTGGCTAAAAAGCCCTATGGCGGCGCACCGCAGCCTTTGCCGCCAACCTTGGCTAACCTTACGCCCCAGGCTTACAACAGCATACAGTACGATCCAGCGCATTCGCTTTGGCACGATATTCCAAATCGCCAGCTAGACGTCGAGCTATTCCACGTAGGAATGGGCTTCAAACGTCGAGTGCAAATGTTTACCCTCGATGCAGATAAACACCAGGCGCGTGAGATTCACTTCCGTCCTGAGTTATTCAATTATCACGATGCGGGTGTCGATACCAAGCAGCTTGAAGGCAAAACGAATCTTGGTTTTGCCGGATTTAAAGTTAACAAGGCGCCTGAACTGACAACGCGTGATGTCGTATCGTTCCTTGGAGCAAGCTATTTCCGTGCCGTTGATGATACTTACCAATACGGTTTGTCAGCGCGTGGTGTCGCGGTAGATACCTTTACCAGCCAGCCGGAAGAGTTCCCTGACTTTGTATCCTTCTGGTTTGAAACCCCGAAAGCAGACTCGACGACTTTCGTGGTTTACGCCCTGCTGGATGGCCCGAGCGTAACCGGTGCTTATAAATTTACTATCCACTGCGAGCCGACTCGCGTGGTGATGGAGATCGACAAACACCTGCATGCTCGTCAAGACGTTAAGCAGCTGGGTATTTCTCCGATGACCAGTATGTTTAGCTGCGGCACCAATGAGCGTGGCCGTTGCGACACTATTCATCCACAAATCCATGACTCAGACCGTCTGGCAATGTGGCGCGGAAACGGCGAATGGATCTGCCGACCGCTGAATAATCCGCAAAAGCTGCAATTCAACTCTTTTGCCGATGAGAATCCAAAAGGTTTTGGCCTGCTGCAGTTGGATCATGACTTTAACGATTATCAGGATGTGATTGGCTGGTATAACAAACGTCCTAGCCTGTGGGTCGAGCCGAAAGGTGACTGGGGCAAGGGGTCGGTTAACCTGATGGAGATCCCGACGACGGGTGAAACGCTAGATAACGTTGTGTGCTTCTGGCAGCCTGAAAAACCGATCAAAGCCGGGGACTCGCTGGACTTTAGCTATCGTTTGTATTGGAGCAATGAGCCGCCGGTACACAGCCCGATGGCGAGGGTGCTGGCTACACGTACTGGCATGGGCGGTTTCCCGGAAGGATGGGCACCGGGTGAGCATTACCCAACCACGTGGGCGCGTCGTTTTGCTATCGACTTTGTTGGCGGTGAGCTGAAAGCCTACGCCGATAAGGGCATCGAGCCGGTGATCAATGTGTCTTCAGGCAAGGTCAGCAGCATTGAAATCCTCTACGTTCAACCGTTTGATGGATATCGTATTCTGTTCGACTGGACGCCAACCAGCGATTCCGTTGACCCGGTTGAGTTGCGGATGTTCCTGCGTTCGCACAATCACGCGTTGAGTGAAACCTGGCTGTATCAGTATTTCCCGCCGGCGCCGGACAAACGTAAATACATAGACGATCGTCAGATGTAATTATTGTTTGAAACTGGAAAGTTTCGGTTCTTAAAGGGGATCTTGAAACTCGAAAGTTTCGGGTTCTTAAAGGGAATCTGAAACTCGAAAGTTTCGGGTTCTTAAAGGGAATGCTGAAACTGGAAAGTTTTAGGTTCTTAAAAGACGTTAAAATCGGCCATGGGAGAAATCTTATGGGCGATTTTTTCTATTTTCAAATTTTCTTTTTTAAGTTCAAGTTCTTAAATTCAAGTTCAAGTTCAAGTTCAAGTTCAAGTTCAAGTTCAAGTTCAAATTCATACGCTTCGCTTACTGGGTTGCGGCCCAGACTCGCCTCAAAGGTGGCCCTGGGCCGCCACCCTTGAGAATCCCGGGCCCTTTTCCCTCGCGACACGATCAGTGCAAAAAAATGAGATCGTTTCAGTTACCCCCCGCGCGTGGCATTGGCCACGGCCCTGCGGGCTGCCTTCACTCAGTCGGGAGCCAAAAGCGTCTCCCTTTCCCTCGTTCAGCGTAGGCATATGGGCAGCTTTGAGCTGTGCAAGGCTTAACTTCAACTTCAACTTCATGCGCTTCGCTTACTGGGCTGCGGCCCAGACTCGCCTCAAAGGTGGCCCTGGGCCGCCACCCTTGAGAATCCCGGGCCCTTTTCCCTCGCGACCAGATTCGTGCAAAAAAAGGAGATCGTTTCAGTTACCCCCGCGCGTGGCGTTGGCCACGGCCCTTCGGGCTTCCTTCCCTCAGTCGGGAGCCAAAAGCGTCTCCCTCCCCCTCGCTCAGCGTCGTCCTGAGGCCGCCAATAGTAGCTAACAAGAAAAATCGGCAACTCTACAGCAATCAAAGACCGATCACTCAAACCTACATCTTTTAAGTTTGTTCGGAGTTAAATTCAATTTTTGCATGCGTTCTTTAACTCTAAGGAAAGTGAGAAGATTAATTATTTAAGAAGCCGTCATAGAACGTCATCTTTAAAGAAAAGTCTTTTGCTTGAAGAAAAATCTTTTGACCTAACTTCAGGTTGCCGGTTTTTGTTTAAAGGCCCAAATTGGCGGCATCAGGGCAGCGCTGACTGGAGGGAGAAAGACGTTTTTGGCTTTCGAACGAAGTGAAGGAACCGTGCAGCGGCGCGACCAACGCCATACACAAATGCTACTGAAACAAACTCATCGGCTGGTGCTGTACATGTAAACGACACTAAAAAGGCGCGGAGATGCAAGAGGGCTCGCCTTGGAGACCTCTTGCCCGGTTCCGGCGCTGCCGGTTATATGCCCATTGAAATAAGCGAACCTGAAAGACTTCTCAGAGTCTATTGATCTTAAAAAAATTGACCTTAAAGAAATTGACCTTAAAAGTTGCCTTTAGATTCAAAATCTAAACAACTCCACGGCGTGTCTGGGCCGCAACCCAGTAAGCGAAGCGCATGAAGTTGAATTTAAGAAATTAAATTTGAGAATTTGAGTTTGAAGTTAAGCCATGCGCAGCATCAAAAGCAAGTTGCCGCTTTTTTGTTTAAAGGCCCAAATTGGCGGCATCGGGGCGGCGCTGAGCGGAAGGAGAAAGACGTTTTTGGCTTTCGAACGAAGCGAAGGCACCGCGCAGCGGCGCGACCAACGCCATACACAAATGCTACTGAAACAAACTCATCGGCTGGTACTGTACATGTAAACGACACCAAAAAAGCGCGGAGATGCAAGAGGGCTCGCTTTGGAGACCTCTTGCCCGGTTCCGGCGCTGCCGGTTATATGCCCATTGAAATAAGCGAACCGGAAAGACTTCTCAGTGCTTAATGATCCTAAGAAGTTGCCCCTAAAAAGTTGACCTTAAAAGTTGCCTTTAGATTCAAAATCTAAACAACTCCACGGTATGTCTGGGCCGCAACCCAGTAAGCGAAGCGTATGAACTTGAACTTAAGCAGTGTGCAGCACAAAACTGAATTCGGCTCAGTCTAGCCAAAACCCTTCTGCATAAATTAAAAAGCTTTCGTCATTAAACCTTTTTTCGCATCGTGACCCAGCTTCAGCAGGTTCTCAAACGATTGCTCGGTTTTCTTTAACTGTTCCAAAAATTCCTGCGGTGTGAAGTTATGCGCTTTGCTGCTCATATAAGCCAGTGCCAATTCTTTTGAATGATAGCGTTGAAAGTTATACATAAAGTTCCTTGTGGATCATTTAATTAAACAGATAGCGGACAATGTGCTTGCTTATGCAACTGACTATCTAGGGGGCTAATGACGTTATTTTTACGGATTTACGTTATAAGGTAAAACCGTTTTTATAGATAGATTTGATAGATGAAATTAAGCAAAAAATAATGAGTTTAATAAATAATAAGGCTGCAACGAATTAATAAATAACTACTTATCAGTAAGAGTAAATTTATTGTTAATAATAATGATGCAATGTTATCTGCAATAAATCCTTTAACAGTAGGACAAAGCATTACTATTACAACCTGTTGACGGAAACGAAATATTATCGTTGATTAAAAATGCGGTATCTAAAAAAGTATAATGGTTTTAATACGATACAGGACTAAACTTGGGGCTAGATGTTCAGCAAGAACGATTTACCTTTCATAAAACTTTCACTAGTGAGGTGTTAATTATGAGTAAATTTATCTTCTCGTCTCCGCGCAAGTATATTCAGGGCCGTGGCGTACTCGACACTATCGGCGAGTATTTAACTGCGCTTGGGGGTAAATCTCTATTGATTGCCGACGATATGGTCTGGGACATTGTCGGGGAACGGGTAAAGTCTTCCCTGGATAAAGCCAATGTTGAATTTCATTATCAGCAATTCAACCGTGAAGCCTCGACTAATGAAATTAATCGACTGGTGGAGTTAGCACACAAGCAGGGCACCAAAGTGGTGGTGGGAATCGGCGGGGGTAAAACCCTGGATACCGCTAAGGCCATTGCCGATGAATTAAAACAAAGTGTGGCTATCGTGCCTACCATCGCCTCAACCGATGCGCCCTGTAGTGCACTTTCCGTGATTTATACCGACGACGGCGTCTTCGATACTTACCGCTTTTACGATAAAAACCCTGATTTAGTGTTAGTTGATACACAAGTTTGTGCTGAGGCTCCGGTGCGTCTGTTTGCTTCCGGTATTGCTGACGGTCTGGCCACTTTTGTTGAAGCTCAGGCCGTACTACGCTCTCATTCTTCCTCCATGGTGGGTGGCTCTCCAACCATCGCCGGTATGGCAATCGCCGAAGCCTGTGAAAAAACGTTACTCACTTATGGTTTCAGTGCCTATACCGCCGTTGCGCAAAAGCTGGTGACACCGGCTGTTGAAGCAGTTGTTGAGGCCAATACGCTGCTTTCGGGTCTGGGTTTCGAAAATGCCGGTCTTGCAGGTGCACACGCCATTCATAACGGTTTCACTGCGGTGAAGGGTGACGTGCATCATCTGACGCACGGTGAGAAGGTTGCCTATGGCACGCTAACGCAGATGGTGCTTGAACAGCGGCCTGACGAGGAAATTGCCAAATATGTGCGTTTCTATCGCTCTATTAATATGCCAACCACCCTGAAAGAGATGCATCTCGACCACGAAAGCTATGAAAATTTGGTTAAAGTAGGGGCATTGGCCGGCGGGCAGGGAGATACGCTGGGAAATCTTAACCCAAATTTGTCTGCAGAAGATGTGGCTAACGCTATTTTAGCCGTCGATGCCTTTAGTAAAACCGTGAAATAAGTCCGTTAAGTCATTCTCTGGGGTAGATCCCTACGTCAATCCCTAGGAAGTCATAACGGTAATACGGTGAATAAAGGCAGTCAGCCGCCCAAGATATCTAATAAATAATGGGCGGCCTGGTATTTCAGCCCAAAGGCTATTTTTACTCCCAACCTTAATATCAACGCTAACAGCAATTTTACTAACAAAACTAATAGCAGTGTTACTAACAATGCTAATAACAATATTACTAACATCGCTAATAACAAGGCCAATACTCACCTTATTTTATAGCATCTGCCAAAGTAGCGGAATCGCTAACGGAAGCTGCGATATTAAATAAAGTATTAATCCAATTCCCGCGCCAACCAATGTACCGTTGATACGGATAAACTGTAGGTCTTTACCAATATTCAACTCTATCTGCCGCGACATATCTTTTTCGTCCCAGCTTTTAACCGTATCACTAATATGACGCGTCAGGAATTGGGCAAAGTCGGGCGCCATCTTTTCTGCCAGCGTCTCCATTTGCTGATTCAATGAACCGCGCAATCCCGGATCTTTACTGAGCATATTCCCCAGCCATAAACCGGCTTCGGTAACGCGGGCGTGCAACATGGAATCTTCACGATCCAGATCCTGCTTAATCCAATTACGCAGATCGCCCCACAGCTCGACAATATAATGGCCTAGTTTTGGGTCACTCTTGAGATAACTTTTAATCTCTTCGGCTCTGGCCGCCATTTGTGGGTCATTTTGCAGACGAGCAATAAACCTTTCCAACACTCGATCAAAGCTCTGGCGGAAGGCATGGCCACGATCGCTACCAATATCATCCAGCAGCGAATTAACGGCATTCGACACCATCGCCGCCCCGTTTTCTCCTAACCATTCAGTAGGCAGCATTTTTGATTTAATCGGATGCTCACGTTTGACCCAACGAACAATCTGCGAGGCAATAAACTGGCGGCTCGAGGGCTGATCGAGCAAAACGATCAGCTTTTGCATCATCTGGTCCAGTAATGCCTGATGGCGTCCATCCTTGGTCAAACTTTCCAGCAAAGCCGCAACGGATTTGGTCAGATCAACCTTATCAATCGCGGCATACAGAGCATCTTTAACCAATTGCTGAATACGCCAGTCATCGGTGATGTCCAGGAAATTGCGCATAATGCTGACCAGATAACTGCCGAACAGCCGCGCATTTTCTTCAGAGGTTAGCCAGGTGCCGATAAACTGCGCCGGATCGTGCTGACGAATAAGCCTCACAAGAGAGCCAGGGTCGAGAAACTTCTCTTGCACAAAAATAGCCAGATTATCGGCAATCTTGTTTTTGTTCCTGGGAATGATAGCGGTATGCGCTGCAACAAAGGGAATTGGCACGCGTTTAAACAGCGCGACAACGGCAAACCAGTCGGCCAGTGCCCCAACCATGGCGGCTTCGCTGATGGCTTTTACCCCATTAGTCCAGATATTTTGCGGTAAAAAGAGGGTGATCAAAAATAGCGCTGCGGCAACTAATAGCAGCAACAGCGCATTGCGTTTACTTCTTCTGAGTTCATTTTCTTTGTTCATTACAGAAGTTTAGGACGATGTTATTGCCTCTGTCAGCTTTTTTAATCAACAGGGTCGGAGTGAAAGTGAGAATTAGACTTGATCTCATTTTCGTGAACATTAAACTGCGCGCAGTTGAAATAAATTGAGAAAACCTTCATGGAGCTTTTGCGCGTCGTTTTTAAGCAATATCGCTGGCCGTTTATGGGCGTGATTATATTAAGCCTGGCGAGTGCAGCGCTGGGCATTGGGCTTATTGCCTTTATCAATATTAAGTTGATTGAAACGACCCACGCTTCCATGGCGGTACTTCCGCAGTTCCTCGGATTTTTAGTTTTGCTGATGGTGGTGACGCTGGGTTCTCAGCTGGCATTAACGACGCTCGGTCACCATTTTGTTTATCAACTGCGCGGGCAGTTTATTAAACGCATTATGGACACCGATATCGAACGCATTGAGAAAATTGGCAATGCGCAGCTGCTTGCCAGCCTGAGCAGCGATATTCGCAATATCACGCTGGCTTTTGTTCGCCTGCCGGAATTATTGCAGGGCATTATTCTCACTCTTGGCTGTGCAGCTTATTTGGGTTGGTTATCGCCTAAAATGCTTGCCGTCACCACGGTGTGGCTGGTGGTGACAATCCTGGTCAGTTTTAAGCTGGTGGCGCGCGTTTACAGCCATCTTAATCAGGTACGAGAGGCGGAAGATCGGCTGCAAAAAGATTACGAAACGGTGATTCAGGGGCGAAAAGAGCTGGCTCTTAATCGCCAACGCGCACGGCATATTTATCACGATGATTATCAGCGTGATGCAACGGAATATCGCAAACACGTTATCGGCGCAGATACTTTCCATTTAAGCGCGGTTAACTGGTCAAATATTATGATGCTCGGCGCTATCGGCATGGTGTTTTACATGGCTAATTCGCTGGTCTGGTCAGACAACGCCGTCGCTGCGACTTTCTCGCTGACACTGCTGTTTTTGCGCACGCCGCTGTTACAGGCCGTCGGCGCATTACCCACGCTGCTCAGTGCGCAGGTGGCTCTGCGTAAACTTAAAACATTGCAGCTAGCTGAATATAAGCAAGATTTCTCTTCAGCCGTGGTAAATCATCAATGGCAGCAGCTTGAACTTCGTGACCTGTGTTTTTCCTATGAAGGGCAGGGGTTCGGCATTGGGCCGGTTAATCTGACCATCAAACGTGGCGAAATGGTGTTTCTGATTGGCGGTAACGGCAGCGGTAAGTCTACCCTGGCCCTGTTATTGACCGGGCTTTATAGTCCAAAATCAGGGCAAATTCTGCTAGATGGCGTGGCGATAGACACCAGCAACGGTGAAAATTATCGCCAGCTATTCTCTGCGGTGTTTACCGATTTTCACCTGTTTGGTCAGCTAATTGGACCTGATGGGCAACAACCGGATGAAAAACTGGTCGATGAATGGCTGCACCAGCTAAAAATGACTGAAAAGCTGCAAATCGAAAACAACAAGATTGCTAATCTACAACTGTCACAGGGCCAGAGAAAGCGCGTTGCGTTACTGTTGGCGGCTGCCGAAGGCCGCGATTTTCTGCTGCTCGATGAATGGGCAGCCGATCAAGATCCGCAGTTTCGTCGAGTGTTTTATCAACAGCTACTGCCACGACTTTCGGCCATGGGCAAGACGGTGCTGGCGGTCAGTCACGACGATCACTATTTCCAGCATGCCGATCGCCTGCTCGAGATGCGTCAGGGCCAGCTGCGTGAATTGAAGGGCAGTGAACGAGAAGCCGCCTCCCGCGATGCCGTGGCAACAATTGATCTTTGACTAGTTTTACACAATAGCTTGATATACAAGAAATTAACCTATAATTACTGCAAATCAACCGTGCAACAGGCCTTAACATCTCCTGTTGCTACTATTTCTTCGTTTTAGATTTTTAAGAGTTGCCTGACATAGCATCCCATCCGTTAACAGTTTAAGATTTAGTTAATCACAGGATGTTTACTGAAAATAAACGCGTTTTCGATACATGACACTTTGGGTAATCCACTTTATGCAAAAGATTTTCCGGGCGCCGTTCTTTGTTGCTCTGTTATTGGCGTTGATGTTTTCCCCACTGCTGGTGAACGCGGCTGACGGCGATGCTACCGATCAAGAGCAGTCGACCATTGACGCCAAGCCGGTCGATGCCCCGTCGGCGCTTGCGGCATTGCAAAAGCGCTTAGACACCATTAAACAACAGGTTTCTACCGTTAAAAACAGCAAGGCTCTTGATGGACTTAACGATGATGCCATCAAGCTGTCGACTGATGCAGATAACTTAGGTACCGCGCTGCAACCTTTGCGCGGGCAGGTTCAGGCCAAGCTTGATGTTTTAGGCCCAGCCCCGGCGCCGGGTGCCTTGCCTGAAACGCCGCAGGTGGTTCAGCAGCGTAAAGATTTCAATGCCAGCAAAACTACGCTGGATAACCAGATTCAACAGGCCGGAGCCATTAAAACCAGTGCCAGTAATCTGTCTGCTCAAATCGCCGGACTGCGTCGTGATCTGCTGAAAACCCAGCTGGCACTGAATACCGGCAGTATTTTTGGCCCAACGTTTTGGTCGGCGCTAACCTCGCCGTCAGAAGACGACCAGCAGCGATTCAGCGAGTTTGGCCAGCAAATGAAAGATGCCTGGCACTTGGCATGGCAGCCTGAATCGCGCATTGGCAGCGGTTTGTTGCTAATTGCTGCACTGTTGCTTGGCGTGTTTGGTGGCCGAGTGCTCGATGGCCCGCTGGCATGGTTAACGCCGCGATGGTTGCCGGTAGGTCGTCTGCGCCGCAGCTTCTTTGCCTTTGCCACGGCGATGATCACCATTATGACTCTCGGTGGGGCAGCACAGCTGTTTTCGCTGGCCTTTACTCGCTCACCGGATGTCAGCGACTGGGTGCGTGAAACCGGCGAATTGCTGGTTAAACTTTCTATCTTCTCTGCGCTGATTGTGGGTCTTGGGCGTTCGCTGCTGTCTCTGGCGCACCCTTCCTGGCGTTTACCGGGCATTGCCGATCCGGTGGCTAAAACGCTGGATAGTTTTCCGAAAATGCTGGCGGCTTTTATCCTGATTTTTGGCGTCATCGAGCAAACTAATAATATCGTCGGTACCAGCGTTGCGGTCACGCTGTTTGGTAATGGACTCTCAGCCATGCTGGTGGCTTTCAGCGCCGGTTTTGCGCCAATGCGTGTCAACCGCCTGCGTCGCAAACTGCTGGCAAAAGGCGAGCAACCTGAAGCGCGTTCTACTCTGGCAGGTCTTTTGCACCTGGCGACGAGCTTAATGGCGCTGGCAATTTTTGTCGCACTGGTGATTGGCTATGTGCCTCTGGCTCGCTTTCTGACCTATGAACTGCTGTGGATCGGTACGGTTATTGCCTGTCTGTATATCCTGGTGCATCTGGCGATTGACCTGAGTGAAAGCCTGTTTTCTCCGTCAACGACCAGCGGCAAACTGCTCAAACATTCACTGAGCGTCAACGATCGCCATCTTTCTCTGGCGGCAACGTTGATTTCTGCGGTCGCGAAAACTTTCCTGCTGCTGATGGCTATTACGCTGCTGCTCGGCGGTAACTTTGGCACCACTACGCCGCTGGAAATATTCAGCAAGCTGGTTGACTTGTGGGGAGGTAAGGGGCTCGAGCACCTCAATATCATTCCTGGACACATGGTTAACGCGCTGATTTTCCTGTTCGTGGGCATTTATGTGCTGCGTTCGGCCAAGCGCTGGCTGGATGTCGATTTCTTGCCGAAAACCAATATGGATACCGGCATGCGCGCCTCGTTGGTGACTCTGTTTGCCAACGTGGGTCTGGTGCTGGTTATCCTGGTTACGCTTTCGGTGCTAGGAATTGAATGGAACCGACTAGCGTGGATAGTGAGTGCGCTTTCGGTAGGTATCGGTTTTGGCTTGCAGGAGATTGTGAAGAACTTTATCTCTGGCCTGATCCTATTGACTGAGCGCCCGGTAAAAGTCGGCGATTTGGTGAGTATTGGCGGGGTAGAAGGGGATATTCGCCGCATTAATGTCAGGGCGACCGAGCTGCAATTGGGCGACCGTTCAACGGTTATCGTGCCTAACTCGCAGTTTATCTCGCAAAACGTGCGTAACGCCACCATGGGGAATGCGCAGGGCGTGGCGACAATTGCGCTGACTTTCCCGCTGGATATCGACCCGGAAGCCGTTCGCAACATACTGCTTGAGGCGTATGAAGCCCATGAGTCGATTCAGGATACGCCAGCGCCGTCGGTTACCTTTAGTCAATTAGGCCCGGACGGCATCGTCCTGAGCGTTACCGGCTATGTGAGCAGCCCGCGCGTTGTGAGTCGAACCAAAAGTGACCTGCTTTACGAGATCCTCAAAAAACTGCGTGTAGCGGGTGTATCGTTAAGCAGAACGCAGACGATGATCCTGGCTAAGCAAGATAAAAATACGATAGCGGAGAGTCAGGTGGAAGAGTAATACTGCTTTCGTTTTAGCTGAAAGGGGGACATCGCGTCCCCCTTTCTTATTTTAATAAGCCATGCCTTACAAGCTGTATTTAAAAATAAGCAGGCTATAACCAGCCTGACTTTTTCAGCTTAATATACAATGCGATACAGCCAACGATGGTGATCCCTAAAGTAACCGGATAACCCCACGCGTCGTTCAGCTCCGGCATATCTTTAAAGTTCATCCCATAGAGACTGAAAATTACTGTTGGGATCGCCAGAATCGCACCCCATCCGGCCAACTGTTGCACTACTTCGTTTTGATGCACTGAAACTAAAGCCAGATTAACATTCATGGCGTTCGCCAGCATTTCACGCATGTCATCGGTCGTCGTAACTACCTGATGAGCGTGATCCTGCACGTCGCGCAGATAGGCACGCAGAGTTTTCGGCACCAGACCTTCGTGATGCTGGATAAGCTGGTTGCAAATATCGCCCATCGGTAATGCGGCATTGTGCAGAGACAGCAACTCGCGGCGCAGGCGATAAACCTGATGCACCGCGTTCTGATCGAATTCAGACATGAACATCCGCGCTTCAATCTGCTGAAACTGCTGGGTATATTCATGCAGAATGGTCAGATAATTATCGACAATCATGTCGAGAATCGCATATAGCGCATACCCTGAGCCTTCTGCCAGCAGGTTAGGGCATTCTTGCGCATGTTTACGCACCTGCGCGTAGCTCGAAGACGCGCCGTGACGCACGGTAATTAAAAAGTTTTTACCGACAAACAGGTGAGTTTCACCGTACTGGATCACGTCACCCACCAGTTGCGCGGTTTTTACCACGATAAACAGCGACTCACCGTACTGCTCGATTTTTGGACGCTGGTGCGCGGTCAGAGCATCTTCAATAGCCAGATCATGCAGTCCAAACTCCTTCTGGATCTCACGCATGTAGTTGTTTTCAGGCTGAACCAGTCCGAGCCAGACAAAAGTATCCGGCTCTTTAATCACTTCGCTGATGTCTTCGATGGTCACATGCTGTAGCACCTTGCCATCACGATAAGCCACGGCGCTTACTACCGAATCAGGGCGATCTTTAGGGGGATTTGAAATGTCGTTCATGAGAGTAGCCAGATTTGAGTGGATCGTTAGAAAGTAAAAGGCCGGAGATAAACCCCGGCCTGCCTGACTCTACGGATTATTGACTGTTTCAGCCGGTCCGAAGACGTGGTAACTCGGTAGCTTCACGTCCTGATAAGGCTCCCAGCCCCCGCCGAGAGATTTATACAGTGAAACCAAATCGGTGCTGGTTTGCACTTTCGCTACGGCGCTTTGCTGGCGTGCCTGCGCAAGCTGTCGCTGAGTATCCAGAACGGTGATAAACGATGTCAGGCCTTTTTTATAGCCGTCGGTCGCAAGCTCGAAGCTGGTTTGCAGCGCGTTGGCCGAATCATCAAGACCATTAACGCGGTCCTGATCGGTGCGATAGTCGACCAGTGAATTATCAACATCCTGCAATGCGGTGAGCACGGTCTGGCGATAGTTCAGCACGGCGTTGGCCTGTTGCGCACGGGAAACATGCACGCTAGACACCAAACGACCACCCTGGAAAATCGGAATGGAAACTGAAGGCCCGAACGAGTAGAAGTTGCTGCTCCAGTTAGTCAAATATCCAGAGTCGGTGTTACGCATACCAAACTGACCGGTCAATGAAATACTTGGGAACAGTTGCGCCACGGAGACACCAATATTGGCGGTCGCGGCATGCAAATCGGCTTCGGCTTTACGCACGTCAGGACGACGACGCGCCAGCTCCGACGGAATGCCTACGGAGACGACATTCGGAATTGCCGGCAGTGGTTTAGGCTGTACCAGCTCTTTATCCAGCGAGCCAGGAATTTGCCCTAAAAGCACCGCCAAACCGTTCATCGACTCTCGCTCTTGTGCCTCGTACTGCGGCAGCTGTGCGCGCAAATTGCCTAACTGGGCGCGAGCATTTTCGACATCAGTCTGTGGTGCAAGCCCGTGTTGAGACTGGCTCTGGGTCAGGCTCATGGTTTGCTGCGCCACGTCAATCTGTGTTTGAATCGCTGCCAATACAGTTTGCGCACCGCGAAGTTGCAGGTAGGCACGGGCAACTTCTGCCTCGAGCGAAACCAGCGCATCATTGCGGCTTTCTATAGAGGACTGAGTCTCTGCTCTGGCCATTTCCACTGAACGACGGGTGCCGCCAAACAGGTCAAGTTCCCAGCTGGCATCGAAACTGCCCTGATAAACGTTGATCGGGCCAGTGGCGGAATCAATCGCACTGGCCGCAGCCGGGCTGATGTCCTGAATCCTGTCCTGCAAACCGGTCGATTTCAGTTCACCTTCGGCACCTAACTGCTGACGAGTCATGCTGGCGCTGCCATTGACGCTTGGCAACCAGGCACCTTTCGCCTGCGTGACTTGTTCACGCGCACCCACGATACGCAGCACGGCCTGTTGCAGGGAGAGATTCCCGGCGATTGCGCGATCAATCAGGCTATCGAGCTGTGGATCGTTAAACGACTTCCACCACTGCGGATTCGGCTGTGAGGCGAGAGGCACCGAGTCTGTCGGATTCTTCTTCGGTTGATTCATGTCATTAAACGCGCCCGGTGTTTTAGGCTGCGGTGCCTGATAATCAGGCCCGACCGAGCATCCGGCTAATGCCAGCGCCAGTACTGAAAGAGTTAAACGTGATACGTAGGCCGACATAGTTAATGGGCTCCGGCACTGCCTTCGCTCTTGACTGGCGAAAGCAGAAAACAAAATGGGATCAAAATACAGGCAAGCATGACGCAATAGCTGAAGGTATCGATGTAGGCGAGGATCTTCGACTGCGAAGCCATCTCCTGATACATACGACTGGTCGCCAGTGAAGTCGGATCGCCAACAATACTGGTGAAATCACGTATTGCCACCGCGCTTTTCTGCACCGCCAAATTAAACTGCTCGTTCAGCGGAGTCATGTTATGCACCATGTGCGCGCTGTTAGCCTGCGTTCGTTCAGTAACACTCGCGGTAGCTGCCGAGATGCCAATTGACCCGAACACGTTACGGAACATGGTAAACAGTGCGGCCCCATCGGCGTTCCGGCTCTGCGGAAGCGTAATAAAGGCGATGGTGGTCAACGGCACAAACAGGAAGCCAAGCCCCAATGACTGCGCGCTGCGATACATGACCAGCGTTTTGAAATCAATGCCCGGCACTAACGTCATCGAGTACAAGAACGACGCGGCCATAATTGAAAAACCAAACGCAATCAGATACCGAGTCTGAATTTTCGGCATCATCAGCAGCACCAGCGGAATACTCAACACTACCACCACCGCGCCCGGCGTCATCACCAATCCGGAAAGGGTCGCGGTATAGCCAAGCTGCTGCTGGGCAAGCTGAGGGATAAGTATCGAGCTTGCATAAAGAATCAGCGCCATGCCGCTCATTAACACGCTTGATACTGCGAAATTACGGTCTTTCAGGCAGCGCAAGTCAACTACTGGCTTCTTGGCATACAACAGCCAAAATACCGCGCTGACAATCCCTATCGCCGCTAACACGGTGAAGGTGATAATAAAGTTCGAATGGAACCAGTCTTCATCTTCGCCACGGTCCATCATGACCTGCAAACAGCCAAGCCCCAGAGCAATCAAGCTAATGCCGATATAATCGATGCTCAATTTATCTTTGGATTTCTGTTCCCACGGTGGATCTTCCAGCAAATGATAAATCGCAATCAGCGCGATAACACCGATTGGAATGTTAATCAGGAAAACCCAGCGCCAGGTGTAGCTGTCGGTAATAAAACCGCCAAGGGTAGGGCCAAGGATTGGCGCGACGATAATGGCAATTGAAGAAAGACCAAACGCCTTGCCGCGATCTTCTTTTTTGAAGTAGTCCAGAAGCACCGACTGCTGTACTGGCTGCAAACCGCCGCCGAAGAACCCTTGCAGCAGGCGGAACAGGATCATCTGCCACAGTTCGGTCGCGATCCCGCACAGGAAGGAGCAAACGGTAAACATCAGGATACAAATCATGAAATACTTCTTGCGACCAAACGTTCGGCTGAGGAACGCAGAGATAGGCAAGACAATACCGTTTGCCACCAGGTACGAGGTAAGTACCCAAGTGGCTTCGTCGTAGCTTGAAGACAGCGACCCCGCGATGTGCGGCAGCGCCACGTTCACAATGGTGGTGTCGAGGATCTCCATAAATACAGCGATGGTGACCACGATGGCCACCGCCCACTGATTATTTTTGGGGACCCAACCGCTTCGTTCATTACTCATTTAACAGTTACCGTCGGGTCAACAGAAAGTCCCAGCGGCAATGGTTTGTTTGGATCCAGACCACTGTCGATCACGATTTTAACCGGGACACGCTGAACGATTTTCACGTAGTTACCGGTGGCATTTTCAGCCGGGAAGGCCGAGAAGCGAGAACCGGTACCTTGCTGAATACTGTCAACATGGCCGTGCAGGTCGATATTAGGGTAGGCGTCAATTTTAACGTCAACCTTATCGCCCGGATTCATATATTCCAGCTGCGATTCTTTAAAGTTGGCGGTGATCCAGATATCTGGAGAAACCAGCGAGAACAGTGAAGAACCGGCTTGTACCAGAGTTCCTAACTGAACGTTACGCATGGTCACAAATCCGTCGAACGGTGCACGCACGTCAGTGTAGGAGAGGTTAAGGTTAGCCGTTTCCAGCTGTGCTTTAGCCTGTTCAACCTGTTGTTGACGCGCTTCAACGTTAGCAGCCGAATTGCGGATATTTAACTGAACCTGAGCCGCGACCTGAACCTGCGCCTTGGCATTGGCCAGTTCAGCATTGGCGGTGCGCAGCTGAGCAGTGGCGGTATCAATGTTTTGTTGCGAAGTCGCACGAGGGTCAACGCCGTGCTGACGACGATAATCTGCGGTCGCGTTCAGCAAGGTCGCTTCGGCACGCGCTTCTTGTGCCTGAGCCTGAGCCAACTGAGCAGGATATTGCACCTTGGCTAAATCGTATTGAGCCTGTGCCTGATGCAGTTGAGCCTGTGCAAGACCTAGCTGAGCCACGGCCTGATCGCGCTGGGCAGTGGTATCACGCGGGTCAATCTGTACAACCAGCTGGCCTTTTTTAACAAATTCGTTGTCCCTGACAGCCAGATTAACCACATAACCGGCAACTTTTGGCGCGACGGTTACGGTGTTAGCTTCTGTGAAGGCATCATCGGTAGTTTCCAAATTGCGATTCAGGAACCAGAAAATCAAGGCGGCGATCACGATTATTACGACCACAATGCCCAAAATGATTAACGGCTTTTTACCTGGACCTTTATTGTCTTCGGTATCTTTGCCGTCTCCGTCCTGCTTTTGATTGTTTGTGCTATCGTCTGGGTTGCTATGGCCTTCGCCAGATTTAACCTGTGAGGAATTAATAGCTGCTTTGCTGCTGTCCGTTGCATCGTTACCGTGCTGAGGGGTTTCTTTTTTGTTATCAGTCATGTTGTTATGATCGCTGGTTGTGTTGCTCATCGAAGAGTCGGCACTCAGGATGCCTTGACAAGTATTTAAAAGAAGCTCGCTTTACCCTAGAAGATCTTGATGTAAAAGCAAGTAAAATTAGGTCAGTACGTTGACCTTTTAGCCAATTTGCTCGGGAATATTTTCGCTCCGAGGGAAAAATGTTTATGGCAAGCGCAAAAAGTGGCAAACTACCTCCTTCTGCAACGATAGATCAGCCCTAATTCAACTACATTAATCAGGGGCTTGCCTCTTCAATCGCTCTGTCTGCGCCACTCATTTTTTATTTTAAATTGTTCAATTTCGGGATAGCCGTGTGACAAATTCAGAGATTTCTTCTGCCAATAACAATTCGCCGTCAAAAAACCTGACGCGCATTGCGTCAACCGTTTCACTGGTCGTCGCACTGGTGCTGGTTGGGGTCAAAGTGTGGGCCTGGGCTGCAACCGGTTCCATTTCCTTACTGACCTCAGCTGCCGATGGCCTGGTCGACGTGCTTGCCTCTCTGGTGACGTTGATTGGCGTTCGTTATGCAGAACGCCCTGCGGATAAAGGCCATCGTTACGGGCATGGTAAGGCAGAGGCTGTTGCGGCCTTTGTACAGGCGTTGTTGCTGGCTGCTGCCGGGCTGGGGTTAGCTATCGAATCCGTGGGCCGACTGCTTGATCCACAGCCGCTGGCTCAGTTAGGTCTGGGTATTTGGGTAATTATCGGCAGTTCACTGGCTGCGGTCGGATTGGTGCTGATGCAAACCTATGTGGTTAAACGCACGGCTTCAACCGCGATTGCCGCCGATCGTGCGCATTATGTTACCGATGTTGCGGTTAACGTCGCCGTTTTACTGGCATTAGTGCTTGAGCACTATTTAGGCTGGACGCGTTCCGATTCCACCGGCGCGTTGCTGATTTCTTTCTATATGATCTGGAATGCCAAGAGCATGGCAGCGGATGCTCTGAAGCAGTTGCTTGACCGTGAGCTGGATGTTGAAGACCGTAAGCGTGTCAGAGCGGCGGTGATGAGTGTGAAAGGCGTGAAGGGCGTGCACGATATTCGTACGCGCAACGGGGGCGACCGAGTGTTTGTCGAGTTTCATCTCGAGGTGGACGGCAAGCTTTCTGTGGATATCGGACACGATATTGGGGATGCGGCAGAAGAAGCTGTCAGGCTGCTGTTTAACAGTGCCGACGTGACTGCGCACCTTGAGCCTGCTGGCATCGACGATGACAGGCTGGATGACTTATTTAAATAGTCTGAAATTAAGTAGTTTGAAATCAGGTCGTCTCAAACCAGGCCTGCTGAAATAAAAAAAATAAAGCTGCAACTTACGAGGTTGCAGCTTCTTAAGTTGACTGTATTTTCAAATAGCCTGTCGTTTTAAATAGTCTGTCGTTTCAAATAGCTTGCAGCTTAAGAATCAGGATTTTTGACAGCCGGTACGAATATCCTCACACAGCAGTCTGGCACAGCCGATGCTCAATTCTCTACGCGTCTGCGCATCCCCCGGCAATCGAGCCATCTGATCCAGCATACCGACAAAACATTGCCCCATTTGAACCGCGCTAATATCCTGACGATAAATCCCGTTGCGCTGTTCTTTGGCAATGTTCTGACCAATCCAATGGGCTAAACCGGCTTTGGTTTCGGTACAACCCGGCGGCTGGAAGAAGCCAATCTGAGTGAGATCAGGATCTTCCGCCAGAAAGTCGAGCAGCATTTGGAAACTCAGCGCAACACGATCGAAAACCTGAT
Source organism: uncultured Gammaproteobacteria bacterium (assembly GCA_963747655.1). Classification (GTDB taxonomy): domain Bacteria; phylum Pseudomonadota; class Gammaproteobacteria; order Enterobacterales; family Enterobacteriaceae; genus Rouxiella. The sequence goes on from CAVVFS010000007.1 coordinate 409,194, forward strand.
TGGCATGCGCCTGGCCCTCAATCAGAAAAGTCAGCGTTAACGCTTCAAGGCGAGAGCGAAACTCAGTCATCAGGTCATCGTAGGCCATCTCTTTACTTTCGAAATAGCAGTAAAAGGTCGGCTGTGAGACGCCGGTCGCCTTAACGATATCGCTGACTTTTGTGTTGTGATAACCCAGTCTTGCAAACTCCGCCGCCGCGTGGCGACGAAGATTGGCGTGGGTGCGTTCGCCTTTACTAAGCGCAGTGCCGTTATCGGGCACTGCCTGGTTAGCAAGGGAAGACGTTTTGTTATGCATAACGACTTTCACAGATCCTGTTTTTAACGACAGATTTATAAAGCAAAAGATTAGGCGTTTTCAGCTGCTAATTCGGTGTTGGCGCTACGAGATAGAACCACCAGAACCAGGCCCACTAAGGCTAATACGGCACCGGCTGGTGGGATCCACGCATAGTTCAGGCCAGCGCTAAGCACGCCGCCGCCCAATGCTGCACCCAGCGCATTGCCGAGGTTAAATGCGCCAATGTTAACGGATGAAGCCATACCCGGAGCTTCATGAGCCGCATCCATCACGCGCATTTGCAGTGGTCCAATCAGGCCGAAGGACATCATGCCCCACAGTACCAGAGAGATTGCCGCGCCAATGTGAGTGGTCGCAGAGAAAGGCAGTGCGAACATGGAGATGGTCAGCAAGCTGAAAAACAGGATTAACGTGCCATCAACCGAGCGGTCAACCAGCTTTCCGCTGATAAAGTTGCCGAGGGTAAAACCTACGCCAATCAGCATCAGCATTATGGTAACAAACTCACCGGAAGCATGAACCAACTGGCCCAGAATCGGCGTTATGTAAGTATAAAGGGTAAACATCGCGCCAGCACCCAGTACGGTAGTTGCCATCGAGCGCAGCACTACAGGACGCACCAGCACAGACAACTCTTTCTTAACTTCTGGCATTTTGCCCACTTCACCCTTAGGCAAAGTGCGTGCGAGGGCAACAATTGCCAGCACGCCCAGCAGCGCAGTCAGCGCGAATGTCGTGCGCCAGCCGATGGTCTGCCCAATCCAGGTTGCGGCAGGCACGCCGCCAATATTAGCAATGGTCAGGCCCATAAACATCAGCGAAACCGCACTACCACGCTTCTCGGGCGGGACCAGACTCATGGCCACCAGGGCACCGAATCCAAAGAAGGCGCCGTGTGCCAGACTGGTCACCAGTCGGGAAAGCACCAGCATAGAGTAAGTCGGAGCCACGGCAGAAAGCAGGTTACCGACAACAAAAATAGCCATCAGCAGCAGCAGACAGGTTTTACGGCGAAAACGCCCAAGCAGCAGCGTCATCAGCGGCGCTCCCACCATCACACCAATTGCATAGGCGCTTATCAATAAACCGGCAGTGGGAATAGAAACATCAACACCCTTTGCAATAGTCGGCAGTAAACCCATAGGCGCGAACTCGGTGGTACCGATTCCGAACGCACTGAGTGCCAATGCCAATAGTGGCAATTTGGACGACATAATTTGAACCCTCGAATAATTATTAGATGTTTGCTGAGCGGCGATGCAAAACTGTGATCGTTCGCTCATTCTGATAAAAATCTTACTTACTAGTAAACTTACTTGCAAGTAAGTTTTTTGACAAGAAGAGTTCAATTAGTGCTAATCATGGTAGAGCGGAAGATGACGTGGCCCATTATTGCTGCGAATGAACGATTTCCTCATTGACCCACTGCATAAGTTGTTTCACGGCTTTTGAGAGGATCTGATTTTGACGCAAAATATAGCCCAGACGCGTGGCGGGGAATTCAGGCAGGGGAGTTATCTTGGTCGTCAGGTGTTGCTTGGTGCGCAGCGAAAACTCGGGAACAATCGCCACGCCAAACCCGGCTTCTGCCCAGTCAATCTGCGCATCGACACTGCCAACTTCCATGACCCGATAACGTGGCAAATTCAGCAGTGGCAAAGCCAGGTCCAGCAAATCACGAGTTCTGGTATCGTGACCCAACAGGATCAGAGTTGGCTGCTCGGCGTGAGTGGTTTCTTCACACTGCTGTTGCCAGGCCTGAAGATTATTGCCCAGCGCACACCATTTAATCTGTTGCAGCTCGGTGAAATACAGCGGTTGGCTTTCTTTCTGTTCGATTACAAATCCCAGATCGGCCTTGGCATTTTTCACCAGTTCTGAAGCCTGCGAAGAGGTGGTATTAAGGAGAGTAAAATCGATGCCGGGAAACTCTTTCTTAAACAGCTGAAACGGCTTGATAAGCAACAGGCGTGAGATGATATCGCTGGCGGCAATGGTCAGCGTGCCACGGCTCTGGTCGTTAATGGCGTTTAAATCTGCCTGGCAGACTTGCAGCTCCATCAGCGTTCGTTGGCTGGTTTCTAACAGTCGATAACCCGCCTGCGTCAGCCTGAACGGGTTACGTTCAATCAGTTTTACCCGCGTGTTTTGCTCCAGCTGCTTGATCTGCAGGCTGACGTTCGGCTGCGTCATGTGTAGTGCGGCGGCGGCTTTGCCAAAATGCTGCAACTCCGCTAGCGTAACGAAAGTCTTTAACCAGTTGATATCAAGCATCTATTTGAGTTTCTCGTTTTAAAAATCTTGCATCGTTGAAAGTGATAAATTCCGCAGAGGTCTCAATAAATCCATATGGGATCCTTATTGAGATGATAATTATAATTAATTTCTCATATTTAAACTACCGCCGTAGCATAGCTTCTTAACCAATGAGGAGAGTTGAATATGCCGTCGATTGTGGTTGTAGGTGCAAACTGGGGCGATGAAGGCAAAGGCCGCATCGTAGATTTACTGGCAGCAGATGCCGCAGCAAGTATCCGTTTTCAGGGCGGTAACAACGCGGGTCACACTGTTGTTAACGAGTTCGGTACCTTCAAATTACACCAATTACCGAGCGGCATTTTCAACAAAGGCTGTGTTGCAGTCCTCGGCCCGGGCATGGTTATCAGCCCAGCCGCGCTGACTCAGGAAATCGCAGAAGTTAAAGCCGCAGGCGTTGATGTTAAACTGTGCATCTCTGACCGCGCAACCCTGTGCCTGCCACTGCACGCACTGGAAGATACTCTTGAAGAACAACGTCTTGGCGATGCAGCTTACGGCTCAACTCGTCAAGGTATCGCGCCAGCTTACGGCGACCGCGTAATGAAAAAAGGCATCCTGATCGGTTGGTTGAACCAGCCTGAAGTTTTGCAGGACCGTATTCAGTTCATGCTTGACTGGAAGCTGCCACAGTTGAAAGCGCTGTACCCAAGCTTTGATTTCTCCCAGACTGCGGCTGAAATGACTGCATGGTTGCTGGACGTGACTGCACCTTGGCGTGAATTTATCTGCAACGTGACTGAGCCACTGAAAGCCCTGCAGAAACAAGACGCTAACCTGTTGTTCGAAGCCCAATTGGGTGCTGGCCGTGACCTGGTTTACGGCGAATACCCTTGGACGACTTCTTCTAACGTGACTGCTGCATACGCCGGTATCGGCAGTGGTTTGCCTGCTCTGCGCCCTGAGCGTGTGATTGCAGTAGCGAAAGCGTTCAGTTCTTCTGTCGGTACCGGTACGCTGGTTACCGCGATGGAAGAGCAGGATAATTTCCGCGAAAACGCTAACGAGTTTGGTGCAACCACCGGTCGTCCACGCGACATGGGTTACTTTGATGCCGTTGCGACCCGTAATGGTGTTGAATTGCAGGCCGCGACTGAAATCGCCCTGACCAAGATTGACTGCCTGTCTGGCCTGGCCGACTTGAAAATCTGTGTCGCCTATGCGGGTGAGCACACTGAGAACCCAATCTGGCCACAGACTGCAGCTCTGGCACCGGTTTACGAGAAGATGGAATCCTGGCAGGAAGATATTACAGGCTGCCGTACCTTCGAAAGCCTGCCGGTTGCTGCCCAGCGTTACGTTGAGCGCATCGAAGAACTGATGGGCGTTCGCGTCAGCATGGTTTCTGTGGGTCCAGAACGCGACCAGATGATTAATCGCTAATCATCAGCGGTTAATTATAAAAGAATAATGCTTTAAAAAGCCCTGCTCACGTGATGTGCGCAGGGCTTTTTCTTTATCAAATCAGGAACCCAGGACGTACGACAGATCTTTGGCGGCATCCAGAAGCAATTTTTTGGTGGCGAGATCTTCTGGATCAAAACGACTCACCGGCCCGGAGATGCTCAATGCACCGGCAAGCTGGCCAGCATGCTTGAAAACGGGAGCCGATATCGATGCCGTCATCAGACTTGTGGGCTGGTGTCGATTAAGCCCGGTGCCGGTTGAGGTAAACAGGCCATCCTGATAGTTCCATTTTGGCGGCAACCCAGCTTCGAAAGTGCGAAGCACACAGGCCGAAGAAGTATCATCAAGCGGTAGCAGGGTGCCTATCGGGACGCTCGACTTAATGTGATGCGGTGAATCCTTTCGCAATAAACACATGCGATTTTCCCCATCCAACACATAAAAAGTGCTGCTTTCCAGCGTTTCGGCGGTTAAGTTTTCCAGTACCGGCAAGACATGCTCCTGCAAGTTGAAAGTTCGCTCATAGGCAATCCCCAACTGAAACGCCCTGGAACCCAGCTCATAAAGCCCATCACTGCGCCTGAATACGTATCGCTCGGCCTCAAGAGTGAGCATATATCGCAGTATCACACTCTTGAACAACCCGGTAGAGGCCTCTAATTCCCCCAGAGTAATACCACCGGCGTGGGGAATAAAAGCGTCAAGAATAGACAGCGTGCGTTTCACTGCTTTTACAGAGCGATCGATATCACTTAGTTTTTCTCTTGCCATGATATTCCTGCACCTGTTCGGCTTATTTCAAACTTTGGCAGAAACGCTGGATTCGGGTACAAGCCTCTTCCAATTCTGCAAACGAAGCCGCATAAGAAAGACGGAAGTGCGGGGCAATACCAAATGCGCTGCCGTGTACCAGGGCAATACCTTCGTTGATCAACAGCTGATCGGTGAAGTCTTTATCATTAAGAATAACTTTACCTTCAGGCGTGGTTTTTTTCAGCAAACCTGCACATGATGGATAAACATAAAAGGCACCCTGTGGAACGAGACAATGCAGCCCAGGCGCATCATTGAGTGCCGTGACAACATAATCACGGCGCTTAACGAAACTGGCACGCCAGTCATTAAGAAAATCCTGTGGTCCATTAAGTGCTGCAACCGCCGCCCATTGAGAAATTGCAGAAACGCCAGAGGTCGTTTGCCCCTGAATAGTTTCCATTCCTTTGATCAACATTGCAGGTCCGGCACCATAACCGACGCGCCACCCTGTCATTGCGTAAGCTTTGGAAACGCCGTTAATCACCAAAGTGCGCTCGGCTAACAGCGGTTCTACCTGCGGAAGAGTAAAAAATTCACAGTCGTCGTAGATAAGCTGTTCATAAATATCATCTGTCATCACCCAGACATGAGGGTAACGGAGCAAAACCTCTGCCAGTGCGCGCAGTTCTTCATGGCTATAAACGGCTCCTGACGGATTCGAAGGAGAATTGAACATCAGCCATTTCGTTTTTGGGGTAATGGCTTTTTCGAGCGTTTCAGGGGTAAGTTTGAAACCCTGCTCGGCGCTTGATGAAAGCAGCACGGCGGTGCCACCACCCAGAGCCACCATTTCCGGATAAGAAACCCAGTAAGGGGCGGGAATTAGCACTTCATCGCCCGGATTCAGCGTCGCCATCAGCGCATTAGCGATAACCTGCTTGGCACCGTTTGAGACAATAATCTGCTTTGGCGTGTACTCCAGCTGATTATCTCGCTGTAACTTGTTGATTATCGCTTCTTTCAGCGCAGGAATTCCGCTAACCGGCGGGTATTTCGTTTCACCGCGTTTCATGGCCTCGAAAGCCGCCAGCTTGATATGTTCCGGGGTATCAAAGTCCGGCTCGCCCGCGCTCAACGCGATAACATCTTTGCCCTGAGCTTTCAATTCACGAGCCAGCTGGCTTGCTGCATTACTGGCAGAAGGTTTAATACGATTTAGAGTTTCAGAGAGAATAATCATGTTGGGTCCTGTTAATGACGAATATCGGCAACAAATTTTTGTGCGCGAGGATGCTGGGGTTGCTTGAAAAATTGCTCAGGAGTGGCGCGCTCAATGATTTTTCCCTGATCCATAAAGATCACGCGATCGGCAACTTCGCGGGCAAATCCCATCTCATGGGTGACGCACACCATGGTCATCCCTTCCTGACTTAACTGCTTCATTACCTGTAAAACCTCGCCGACCATTTCCGGATCCAGGGCGCTGGTGGGCTCATCAAAAAGCATTACTGGCGGTTTCATGGCTAACGCGCGGGCAATCGCTACGCGCTGTTGCTGTCCTCCAGAAAGCTGGTGTGGAAAAGCATTAAATTTTGCACCCAGGCCCACTTTCTCTAATAACGCGGCAGAAACTTCGTCGGCTTCCTTTTTGCGGATTTTCCTGACCCGGCGCTGCGCCAGCGTGACGTTTTGTAAAACAGTAAGATTGGCGAACAGATTAAACTGCTGAAATACAAAACCAATATTGCTACGGAAATGGTTTAAATTAATATCTGCGCCACGGCTATCGATACCATTGATCAGAATCCGGCCTTTCTGAATTTCTTCCAGACGATTAATCGTGCGTATTAATGTCGATTTACCCGATCCTGACGGACCGCATATTACCACGACTTCGCCCTGAGCTATCTCTTCATTAATATCGGATAGCACCTGATGAGGCCCATACCATTTATCAACATTTTCAAGTTTTAACATGACAGTTCCTATATCTTGATTTGTCGTTTACGGTGAATAACATTTTCCAGCTTTCTGACAAGTTGAGATAATGAAAAGCAAATAATGAAGTAGATGATAGCTAGCACACCAAATACCTGTAGCGGCTTGGTTAATTCAATAGTATTGATTTGATAAACTGAATAAGTTAGCTCGGCCACGCCAATGACATAGCCTAATGAAGTGTTTTTAATCAGGTTAATAAACTGATTTAAAATGCTCGGGATCATGGTGAATAACGCCTGAGGCAATATAATCTCGAACATGGTCTGAGTGTAACTAATTCCCAACGTGCGGGCGGCTTCAATTTGTCCGCGCGGAATAGACATTATGCCAGCTCTGACAACTTCACCCATAAACGCCATTTCATAGATAACCAACGCGACAATAAGCGTCTTGGTGCCTGAAATAGAATGTCCCGAAATAATCGGTACCGCAAAGTAAGACCAGAACACTAGCATTAGCACGGGAAGGCCGCGAATAATGCTGGTCAGAAACGTCACCGGTAAATAGATAATTTTATATTTGCTGGTACGGGCCATACCCACAAGAATAGCCAGTGGAAACGCACAAATCAGGCCTGCTGCCGCCATCAACAGGGTAAGAACGAGTCCTCCTATTGGGCCAGTTGGATAACTGCCAATAAGAATTAAATCATGGTAGTTAAGAAATATATTCAGCATGTCATGCATTTCATCGTCCCCCAGCCTGGACAACAAAGCGGTTGTAGGCGAATCCTGCACTGAAAATCAGGAACGAGCCGACAAGGTAAATTATTGATATTAAGGCGAAAGCGTCAAACGTTCTGAAGGTTTCATCATCAATCTGCTTGGCGACATAGGTCAGTTCCGTTACGCCGATAGCCATTGCCAGGCTGGTGGATTTATATAGAGCCAGAGATTGATTCAGCAAAGGAGGAATAGAAACCCGAATGGACTGCGGTAAAATCACATCACGCATGGCTTGCGAAAAACTTAGGCCGATTGCCCGGCAAGCCTCCATTTGTCCGTTTGAAATAGCACGTAATCCGCTGCGTAAATCCTCGGACATAAAAGCCGCCGCGTTGAGTGTCAGAGCAATATAAGCGAATAAAAACTCACTGCCGTGCTGATTCACCCAGTCGGCTGCCGCATCGGGTAATATGGCCGATACGCCGAAATACCATAATAACAATTGCACTAATGAAGGGACATTACGATGGTATTCAACATAAATAGCGACAAACCAGCGCAGGGGAGCAATACCCGAAATACGCATAGTCGTAAGCACTAACGCTAAAATAAATCCTGAAATAAGACACAAGAAGAATAATGCCAACGTTGTCTCAATTGCGGATGTTATCCACTGTAAATATTGACCGTGCAGTAATGAAAACGGGTTAAAACCTATCATTAAACTTACTCCTGGGCGCAAGTGTATCAACTGCTTATTACGAATCAGTTTGCGTAGGGTATAAAGGCAGATTCATTTTATTAATGTTGAAAGCTTGCACCATTCAGTAGTCATGCCCGAATGAGTTGCAATGATAATTAATTATTTGGCACTCGCTGCAACCTCGGAAATAGGCTCGAGTTTATAAACACGTTTCATTTTATAAACGGTCTTATCGCCAAGCCACTTATTCCAGATCGCTTCCAGTTGACCATTTTTCTCCATGTTAGCAAGGGCATTATTCACGGCGGCTAAAAACGCGGGCTGATTTTTTCTTATACCAAGAGCGTTTGGCTCCCAGGCAATGGCTTGATCAATAAAGGCAAATTTACCTTTGCCAGCTTGCAGATAACGCACGCCCGCGGTTTGCGATGATGCATAGCCGCTGACCTTACGTTGCTCTAAGGCTAAAAAGGCAGAAGGGGCATCCTGGAATGTCACGACGGTAATTTTCGGAAAATATTTGTGAATGTAATATACGGAATCCGAGCCTGCGGTGGTCGCAACGCGTTTTCCATTGAGGTCTGAGAGCGTTTTATAGCCGGAATCTACTGGGGCTAAAACTTTCAGTGGGGTTTGGAAATGGGACGATGAGAAATCAATTTGTTTTGCCCGGTCGGCGGTATAACCCATTGCTGCAGAAAGAATATCGACTCGGCCCACTTCTAATTCAGGAATACGCGCTTCAACGGACAGCGTTTTTTGTACCATTTTGACCCCTAACTGGTCAGCAACACCCTGGCAGATATCGACGTCATAACCGACAACCTGACGAGTTTGTGGGTCAACAAATCCAACAGGTTCTGCAGTGGACAAGGTTCCACAAATCAACTGGCCCTTGGCTTTTACATCGGCCAGTTGATCCGCCGATGCCACGCTGGTTAAGCCAAGCAAAAGCAACAGCGAGCTTGCCAATACCTTCACGTGCATATTTTTCATTTTAATGACTGGGTTCATCACACTTTTTGTCACAGGTAATCCTCCATGGTTTAAAACAAAGCACAAGGTTATTTCTGTTAGCGAACACCCTCACTCACGTAACGCCACCTAAAAATGCACATTTTCATAATGGCATTATGATTTTTAAATGCATTAAGAGTGCCACACTTGGAAATAAAATTTTAACTGAGGTATAACTTACTTAAATTTAAGGTGATTTTTATAAAGTAAACCTAAATGCAATTGACGCGATGAGGGGATAAAACAGAACTACTGCAAGGGCTTGCTATCATCCCGCGCACTATAATGGTGAAAAAAGAGTCATATTGGGGAGGTGTGGAAAGGGCGTTGATAATAAAAATCTTATCGAAAATATATTGCTCGATTGAGGCTTCAACGCGATTCTTATTATCGGGATTCTCGGTGTCGGTATGTGTCAGGATTTTTGTCGGGAATTACTATCTTTAAATGCGACTAAGATCTAACCACTCGTCATAGGTGATATTAAATATAAGGTTTGCGGGAGGGTCATTAGGATCGCTCACTATCTCAAGGAATTTCATTCCTGATTTTTCAAGTACACGGCGTGAAGCCGGATGGTTCTCTCTCACGACGCCCACTATTTCTTTTAAGCCGATTTCCTCAAATCCATAATGAATTGCTCGCCGCGAAAGTTCAGTGGCAAATCCTTTTCCCCAGGCATCAGGTGCAAATCTATAACCGAGATTGTTGGTCACTCTGTTATTGAACCTACTGACAAAAACACCTCCAAAGCCGATAATAATTTCAGGTTCTAATTTGGTAGAAATTGCCCAGTCATCGAATCCATGTTCTTTTTTCCGGATTAGCTTTTGCTCAAGAGATTCCCTTGCGTATTTAATATTTGGATAGGGGCCACGCGGGTTAAAAGTATGAGTTCTGGGATCGCCATATATCCTGAAAAGATCGTGCAGATCTAATAGGCTCACCGGTCGGTAAAGTAACCTGTCTGATTCCCAATACATGATTATTCCTCTAGTAAATTAGTTTCTTGATAAGAAAACTTAACACAAGTCGAGGGAGCATGCTGTCCAGATATCATGGTATATGTGCGTGACCTGCTGATTCTTGAAATAAGCACATCACAATTTCACCCGCATTAAATCTTTAAAACGCGTGGTATACGCGGGGGAGAGCATTTCCCGCTTCATATCCCAGCTTTTAGTGATCCCTTGTCCTGCGAACCAAATCCGTCCTTTGCCCTTTTGGTGGATATCGTCCAGCGCAGCCATTAGCTGCTCGCTTTTGGCACGCGGCGGGTGCTCGTCAAACAGGCCAAGTTGGGCGATGCCCTGACTGTAAAAATCCCCCAACATTACGCCACATTTTTGGAAATGATGTCCTTCCTGCCAGATAGAATCCAGGCATTGCGTTGCTGCGGCGATGATATCGCGCGTGTCTTGCGTCGGAATTTCAATGCGAGTAGACGCCACCTGACCATAATAGGCTTCGCCCTCGGTAAAGGGACTGGTTTTGATAAATGCCGAGATATGACGGCAATATTGGTGCTCTTTCCGGAGTTTCTCGGCCGCGCGAACGGCGTGACTACAAATAGCCTCGCGCATCAGTTCGTACTGAGAAACGCGGTCACCAAACGATCGCGAGCAGACAATCTGCTGCTTGTCGGGAGTGAACTCTTCTATAGCAAGACAGGATTCGCCGCGCAGCTCACGCACCGTGCGTTCAAGCACCACACTAAAATGTTTGCGGATAAGCTCTGTCGGCGCATCGGCAAGATCCAGCGCAGTTTTTATGCCCATGGCGTTAAGCCTTTTCGATATTTTCCGGCCAACGCCCCAGACTTCTTCGACACTAATCAGTGCCATTAACTTGCGTTGGCGAGCCGGCAGTGACAAGTCAATAATCCCCTCGGCTTTGGTCCACTTTTTGGCTGCAAAATTCGCCAGTTTAGCCAGCGTCTTGGTTGGGCCAATCCCGACACCGATTCTGAGACCCGTCCATTTATAAACTTTATCTCTTATCTCGCGGGCAAATTCCTCAAGATTTTTACAGTTACTCACTCCCTGAAGATCCAAAAACGCTTCGTCTATGGAATACATTTCCATCCTTGGGGCCATTTCTTCAAGAATAGTCATCACGCGATGAGACATATCGGCGTACAGCGCATAGTTGCTACTGAAAATCACTGCATTATGCAGCTCGCATTCGCGGCGGGCTTTAAAGTAGGGGGCTGCCATTTTAATACCGGCATCTTTTGCCTCCTTATTTCTTGCGATTACGCAGCCATCGTTATTGGATAAAACCACAATAGGACGACCTTTAAGATCAGGCCGAAACGCGGCCTCGCAACTGGCATAGAAACAATTAACATCGGCAAGGGCAAACATTATTGAAACCCGTTGATGCTGAAAGTGACGACGCCAAAAATTTCCAGATCGTCGCCACCGTCATGGGGAACAATGGCGGGAAAATTAGGATTCATGGGTTCAAGTTTAATGACAGGATGAGTACAAAGGCGTTTCACTGTGTAGTCCCCGGCCACCGAAGCAATCACAATATCTCCGTGTTTAGCATCCAGGCTTCTATCCACCACCAGCATTGAACCTTCGTAAATACCAGCATCAATCATCGATAACCCGGTTGCCATCACAAAGTAGGTTGCAGCCGGATGGATAATGCACAACTTATTGAGATCAATACCTTTCTCGATATAGTCCTGTGCTGGGCTAGGAAAGCCAGCCTGTACCCTGTCCTGAAAAAGAGGAGTATTGAGTTTCTCTGGTGAAATTGTTGCTCGCAAAAAGACCATAATGGCACCCCATGATTATACTGGTTATGTATACAGTATAATCATGGTTTCGAGCGTTTGGGAAGCCGGGCTTTAGAGTTAACAGGTAAGGTTATGACGTTTAAGAAAAGAAAAATGCATTGAGTATGTAGAACTCAAAGCGGCAGTAAACACAAGTTATTAGGAAAGGATGCTCAGGCTCAAACGATATTTGAGCCTGACTTTTGCCTGACTAATTTTTGCCTAACAGTAGTTTAGGTATTCTTAAACGATCGGCATCAGGCCTATGCTGCCTTTTTCATATTCATGACTTATGAATTTTTCTACAGCTGATGTTTCACATGGCTGATGTTTTACACGGCACGACAGGAAATTATTTATACATTTCTGCAGAACCGGAGAGGTTATTTTCCCCCATAGTATCAATTATTTGGTAAGAGTTAGCGCCTTTTTCAGCGGCTTCGGCGGCTAATTTATTGTGTAAAACTTGCGGGTCAGCACCGTCTATAGACGTGCTAATCGTACCCATATCATGTTCGCCTTGCGGTGCTGAATTGACTCGGGTAGCTGCGAAAGAAGCAAATGAGGCGGTAGTCAATGTGATAATGGCAAAGGCTTTAGCTAAGTTATTCATTATTTTGTCCTATAACTCGTTGTTGCTTAAACTGTCTTGTGATCATGCTTAAAACTTTCTGAGCGTCATAAATATGATTCACCACAGATAGAGGCAGTTATCTGTAAATATCTGCCGTGCCGTATAAATGGTTTTCACCACCGGCAGAAACAATGCGATATGAACGCGCTCCTTCTTCCGAAGCTTTTTGGGCAATATCGCGTTGCAGTGCGCTGAGATCGCCGCTATTGGTGGAGGCACTGACCTCACCAAATTTTTGTTCCCCGGCGGGTTGAGAGTTTACGGCGGTGGTTGCCAGTGTGGTAAACGAGGCGCCAGCCAGGGCAATAACTGCGATTATTTTAGTTAGTTTCTTCATGTTGATTTCTCCTTTAGTCTTTCACCCTGCCTTTTTACCTCTTTTTTCTTATCGAAAACTTAAATCCTAAAACTTATACATAAACCAGTGGACTCCCATACAAATGGCACGATATCTGAAAGATTTGGCTGAAGTTGATTTGCGATAAAACGACAAATGCTGACAAATGGGCATGAGAAAAGGGGGGCTTACAAAAGGGCGGGCTGGCATAGCCATCAAGATTTTCAGCCTAAAGAAAGCCGAACACTCTTAAGCGAACGGCATAAGGCGTAAATCATTATATCTAAACGAACTAAGTAAAAACTTTATTATATAAATAGTTCATTGTATTTGTGATATTCATTATCAACGAAATAAAGAGCTTTCTGGCATATTGAGTTAATTACTTTTTGAAATTAAACTTCACTTAATTTATTAATGTTTGCACCGTGACTAGTGACAGCATTAATTTCTTTGCCTAATGGACAACAACCAGTACTTAATCATATGGAGATGATGTAAATGGATACACTTACAAGCTTGAAAGTTTTTCGGGAAGTTGTTGAATTGAAATCCTTTAACGCTGCTGCAAAAAAACTCGGTATTTCAACAGCAATGGCAAGTAAGCATATTGCCAACTTAGAATCCATTCGGCAAACCAGACTATTAAATCGCACGAGTAGAAATATTAGCCTGACAGAAACAGGAAAGCTTTATTATTCAAGTTGTCAAGAAGCACTCGATATTTTAGATGATGCCGAAAATTTGTTAGGGCAACACAATAGTACGCCACATGGAACACTTCGTATCACTGCACCTCAATTCTTTTCCAATCCTGATTTTGCGCGCATAATGGTCGATTATCAATATGCTTATCCTAAGGTCAAATTAGAGTTATTTCTCGAGAACCAGACTCTGGATTTAGTTTCTGGACAATATGATCTTGCGCTCCGAGTAACAAATAACCCCGCGCCAACGATGATAGCCAGACCAATTGTAGATATGGAATTTATAATGGTAGGCTCCCCCCATTATTTTTTGAATTATGGATATCCAACGAGAATTCAAGATCTTAATTCACATAATCTCATATTGCCTGCCATTAATAATCTAGAAAATTTTGATGTACGCAAGCCTAATGATATCGAAAATATTAATGCGGCAAAGATTATAAGAACTAACGACACTTCACTTATCTTGCAGTTGACTCGGTCTGGATTTGGCCTGGCTTATCTTCCATATTGGTTAGTGGAAAAGGATTTAGAAGACCAGTCTCTTGAAACTATTCAATGTTATACGCCACATTCCAGGATGCTTTATGCTATCTACAAGAACAGGCAGTTTTTAGCACCAAAGATTCGAACGTTTATCGACTTTTTAGTTAGTGAGTTTGAAAAAATAAATACGTCCTCAAAGACTTCTAATTCTGCAGAAAAGCACAATTTCTAGAGGGTTGTCCTATGACTAGAAGGTTGTCCTATGAATAGAAAACTCATAGGGCTAAAAATCGGAGCGTGGTAGAACCTTTGATAGTCAATTTTTGATTTTACTTCACTCCAAAAAATATCAATCATTATAATGATGTGTATTACTTTAATCTTAAGATAATCTTTCAATATTGAATTTTATGTCAGAAGTCATACTTCAATAAATACGTCAATAAAAATATTAACAGATGAAATATAATATTCAGACAGTAGTGAACAACTATTTATCTTTAATTTAATCATTGTTTCCTCTCAGGATACTCAATGTTTCAAAAATTAATCTTCACTTTTGGCTGCCAACCACATAATCTAAACGCATTAAAAATTTGAACGATATAGTAACCAGGAAACTCCTTTCTTATGATCGGCAATAGGGCAGTTATTTATTTTAAATTCACCGGCATCTTGAAGACCATCTAACCCTGTATAGACAGCTTAGAGTAATAAATATTGACTGATACCACAATATTTAAAATTCTAAGGATTAAATAATATTAATTTTCTAAAAAAGTGATATAAAATATGACACAGGTTTCCCAAAGAATGTCTGGATTAGAAACTAAACCAGATAAGTTACCCATTTTATCTCTGTTGGCGCTAGCAGCCTCATGCTTTATTGTTATTCTTACTGAAACATTGCCGGCAGGACTTCTTCTGCCGATAAGTATCGCCTTAAAA
Source organism: uncultured Gammaproteobacteria bacterium (assembly GCA_963747655.1). Classification (GTDB taxonomy): domain Bacteria; phylum Pseudomonadota; class Gammaproteobacteria; order Enterobacterales; family Enterobacteriaceae; genus Rouxiella. Next base: position 424,263 of record CAVVFS010000007.1, read on the forward strand.
ATTTCCGAAGCTATGACTGGGCAATTAGTGACAGCATATGCCGCAGGTTCACTTGTTGCTGCCATACCTTTAAGTATTGCAACACGAACTTGGGATCGGCGATTTTTGCTAATTATTTCTATCGCTGCATTTACTGTTATTAATTTTTTAACCGCAATAACAAATCAATATACTTTGATGCTTGTACTTCGTTTTTTAGTCGGGATGATCGCGGGCTTATTATGGAGTATTGTTGCAGGTTACGCAGCTCGTATAGTAAGCCCTGCATCTCAGGGGCGAGCTATTGCTATCGCTATGGCAGGTACGCCACTAGCATTGTCTCTAGGATTACCGGCGAGTACTTTTCTTGGGCAGTTAATCGGCTGGCGAGGTGTATTTGAGGTGATGTCAATATTAGGTATATTGCTGGTAGTTTGGATACAGTTGCAAATGCCCAAAGTGCCCGGCCAAGATTCAAAAACAAAGCTTACTTTATGGCGCGTTTTTGCATTGCCAGGAATGCCTGCAATTTTGTTGACACTTTTTGTATTTATTTTGTCTCACAATATTCTTTATACCTACATTGGGCCTATTGTAATTCCCTCAAACCTGACCAGTAAACTGAGTGGAGTGTTATTAATTTTTGGTGTTTCTTCATTAATAAGTATAACTTTTATTGGTAGTAAGGTGGATAAGCATCTCAGGAAATTGATGCTCAGCAGTATCGTCTTATTTTTGATGGCCTCAATATGCTTAACCTTCTGGATAGATAATACTGTTGCGGTTTATCTGGCAGTGGCTATCTGGGGATTAGGCTATGGTGGATCTGCGACACTGTTGCAGACAGCAACTGCTCGAACAGCAGGTGCTGACATTGATATCGCACAATCAATGACGGTTGTAGTATGGAATCTTTCGATTGGCGGCGGAGGATTAATCGGTGGCTTATTTCTAAGTTTAGGAGCGAATATGTTGCCAATTACCACCTTACCATTATTATTTATTGCGTTGGTGACTGTTTGGTTAGCATCAAAAAATGGGTTTAAGTAATATCTATAAAGTTAGCGAAGGCGCTCACCGGTAACCATCCCATTTGGGCATACAACAGCACAGGAAATAACAGCAGGGCGGCATAACCGATGCCATTTAATGCTGCGCCAGCCCAAGCGTCATTCCTCCGGTGATAATAAAACTTTTTGCCCTACTGATAAAGCTTGCGGTCGGGCTGCTTAACCAGAGCACGGCCTGGGCAATTTCACCTGCGCGGCCAAGGCGGCGTATAGGTACCTCTTTCATAAGTTCAGCTATGGCTTCATGCAATTCCAGACGCCGCGCAGGTTTATGTGCTCTTATTTTCAAAAAAATAATCATCTTTAACCCCTGTAGTTAATATGTAAAAGATTCGCGATGCGTCATTGGAAAGATTATTTACCTGAGTGTTAAAGTTAAGATGCATAATAATTCTTGTTCCGAGAAATAGACTTCTCAGACCATAAAATCTATAGAGTTATAACAGAATTCACCTATTTCCACTTCACTGAAATAACCTATAAAACTGATGTCAGGCGTAAAAAATGATAAGCTCTCCCTAAAGTGGTATGCCACCGTTGTAGCGAGAAAATATAGAGATATAAAGAGCGATGATAAAAATCAGTAAAGCTTCAACCTGCTACCATATAACAGGAGATGAGGGTAAATGTACATTTTTGGGATCAACACAAATTACTTCTACGATGGCTTAATTATTTTAACATCATAAATATATTATGCAGCAAACAGCATTGCTGAAAGCCCGTTATCCGTTAAGCTGTTGTAAAATATTGTGTTCACTGGGCTACTTGCCTCACGCTAGTCGCCAGCCGTACAGATATTATTCATCAATATGTTTAAGAAAATAGGCTATTCCCTTTACATCACTTTTTTTGATATATATATCATGGCCTATATGTAGGTATCGTTTATAGAGTGATTTTTATGCACGGTTTAAACGACTCAATGTCAATGAGTAAAGACGGATACAATAAATTACTCTCAAGAGAGGCTGTAAGATATTTATATTATAATGATCTTGGCTGAGATAAAGGTAATTGTATTTGAGGTGTTGGTACCTTAGCCCATTATGGTGTGTGCATTGATGAAGAGTTGAATAGAAAAGTTACAAAAGAACAAGTTTATACTGTGCTTACTCAGCATGTTCATAAGCTTGAAAGATATATAAAAAGAAAAGTATCCCATCATATACTCTCGCAAGGTGCCAGATGTTTATTTCATGATGTGTTGATCATCCATTAAATATCAATAATTACCTGCTGAGGAGGATTGCCAGAAATCGGTCTAATCACTTTCATTCATCCTTTACTAATAATACTAGCGATAAATATCGAAGATCATTACGCCAGATAATCATCTGCCTCGAGCTCTATCCCCAGAACTCGATGCACTTCGCTTGAACACGCGCTAATGATGATGATTGGCGTATAGCGGGTCATATTTCCGGCCCGCCGGCAGATTTAGTAATTAGGCGATATCGCGGTCGTCTTCAACAATCAAAATTTTTTTGGGCTTATCCATTTATCGGCAAGTCTGCGAATTAGCGAAACGGTAATACTGCCAGTCTACACAAGCAACTCATCCAGAGTTATGACATTTTATTTAACTTTGCTTGAGGTCTTGAGGAACGAATCTACTCAATACTCATTTATCGGCAGGGTGGGTGGCAAGGCAGGCACCATAACACTGCAAACTAATTTATCATCGAAGCATGAGCCGCAAATAAAAAGCACTAACTAATTCATATTAAAGCACTTTTGTTGTGGATTATGCATTGGCTACACTTTATAAAATGGCACTGGTGAGCCAGGTTACACGCCACATTTGTGCCGAGGGCTGGAGCGCTATTGGCAAATGGGGAGGAGTGCCGTTCGGCGATTTCCTGCGATTGATTGGTGCAGACCCTAATGCTCAATTCGTTAGTTTTAAGTGCTCTGACGATTATTACACTAGTATTAATAGGGGAACTGCGCTTTATCCGCAAAGACTCTGTTAAATACTTGTCATGCTCAAAATGATGACAGCAATAATTTTAATAGAAGATAGCAATAATCTCACCAGAAAATTGACTTAAGTAACCAAATAACCTGCACTTTTGTCTGTGCAACCTCTAAAAATAAAAGGAAATACCATGAAAAAGCTGATGGCAGTACTGATGTTCTCGACTGTAATGTTGGGCATTTCAGGTGTAACGCAGGCCGCTGAATCTATGTCTAAAGGCACTGTGGGCAATTGGTCGCATGACTGTATGAAGAAAAACAGTATGGGTAAAAGTTCTATGGGCAAAGGCTGCACGTCTAAACAAAAAACGTCAAAAACCAATGCGAAGAAAAACCCAATAATGAATAAAGATGCCCAATAATGGCTGAAGTTGCGACGAGCAAATAACCGTTAATATACGGTGTCGCTCGTCTCTGTAAGAATATTATCAAGCCTGCCAAACGGCGGGCTTTAATGTTTATTGGATACACCCAAAACTCCGTTAGCTTTATGCCAAATATCACACCCTTGATAGATAAAAAGGTAATAGTCAGCCCTTAAAATCTATCAAGCATAAGTCTATGGAGCGGATTGATCTGCTCCCTGTTGATTCACACAGAATGCTGTTAGCAATGTCCGCTTTTCGCTCATAGCTGACATTGAACTTTACTTCTTGCCGGCTAAAAGCTCTCATTTATAACCTGGCAGCATGCTTTAGCCCGACATTTTCAGGCAGGCCAAGATGTCTGCTTTCACTAACGGTGAGTGCAAACAGATTCTTAGCAGTAGTTATTCATCGGCATAATCCCCCGTAACCTGCTTCTGAAGCATTAATAATCGCTGCTTCAGGTTATCCATATATACTTTTTTCTCGGCATTAAAGTTCAGCGTGTTACCAATACTGACGTCAATAAATAAGGGCAGCGGAATACGATTGCCTTTCGCCATTACCTGCTCTGTGCCGTGTAGCCAGATGGGAATAATCGGTACTTCGGGCATCGTTTGATTCAAACGCCACAGCCCGGATTTCAGCGGTGACAGTATTCCCGGCTCGCCGCGTGTTCCCTCTGGGAAAAATATTAGCGTCTTGCCATCGCGCAATGCCTGTTCACACTGTGCCAGCGGATTCGCTTTTCCACCCTGGCGGGGAATAGGAATAATATTAAGGATATTGAGCGCAAACCAGGACATCCATTTATTACGCAGATAATAGTCGGCAGCAGCAACCGGATGCACTTCTGCCTGGCGGCGTAGCGTAAAAAGAGACAGCAGCACAAAACCGTCCACATGGCTATTATGATTCGCCACCAGAATAGCAGGGCCACTCTTTGGAAGTCGTTCACGGTTTCTTACGCGAAGACCAAGCCATAGCCATATTATTGGCCAGACAATAAATAGCTTAAATAGTCTTCGAAGAATGGGTGTCATCATAATTAATAACCAAAATGGCGAATAAAATGGAAGAAGACTGGCGCGGTGAAAATAATAGAATCGAGCCTGTCGAGAATACCGCCGTGTCCCGGTAACAGCGTGCCGCTATCTTTTACGCCAACATCACGTTTAATCGCCGACATGATCACATCGCCCAAAAATCCGCTTATCGCGATCATAATCCCGGCTAACAGTGCTAAAGGCCAGCTTAAAGACGTAAGTAACGGCCCTACAAGAGTGGCGACCGAAGCCGTAATAATAACCCCGCCTAAAAGGCCCTCTAGCGTTTTGTTGGGACTAATCTTCGGCGTTACCTTGGTACGTCCAAACAGTTTTCCACATAAATATTGCGCAATATCATTGAGTTCTGTAATGCTAAACAGAAAGAACACCAGCAACGCGCCGGTCTTTTTACCCTCTGAAGGCAGCACCAGCAAAAAGGCGACATGGCTGAAGGCAAATACGGTCGCCATCAGGCTACAGTGCAGCTGTGCCGAGGTTCGAAAGAATCCCTGCGTGTCTCCCGTTGCGACCATTCGTGCCGGTAAAAATAAAAACGCATAAAGAGGAATAAATACCACGAACATGCCGTACCAATTGACGCTAATTAGCCAGTAGTTAATAGGAATAGCAATGAACATCCACATCAGCGGTCGGCGATCGGAATGGCGCAAAGGCACCAGCATTAAAAACTCTTTTAAGGCGATAAAACTGATCAGCGCGAAGAAGGTTAGCGCCAGCCATTGCGGGCTTAACATTGCCAGTGAAAACAGTACGATGATAACCCACCATGAGCGAATACGTAGGGTTAATTCTCGCCAGCTTTTGCCTGGGCGAAGCAGTATCAGCATTCCATTTATCGTCGTTGCCACCAATAGGACGATAAAAAGAGACGTCAGGGATTTTTCCAGTAGTGTCATTGCACCACCTCGACACGTAAAGCGCTGCGGCAGCGGTTAACCACCGTCCATAGCAGCATCACGCTCGCTATTCCCCATACGACATTATTCCACTGTACTAGCTGCGGCCACGCTGACAATACGATTCCCCAAACGCTAAATGCCACCGCTCTGTCACTTTTACCCAACGGCCCTGCATAGCTGCGTACTCCGTTTATGGTTTGCGCCAGGACGCCGCAATATTCGGTCATCACTGCAAAGAACAACATGCCCAGAACGAGTAAAACATTGGTGTCAGGAAGCAGCATAAAGGGCAAGTAGAGGGCGATATCCGAGAGAACATCGCCTGTTTCATTGAGAATAGCGCCGAGGCGAGATTGCTGGTTACATTCCCGCGCCAGCATACCGTCTAGCGCATTGAGTGCCATGCGTATGATTAATACGATGGCCAGGAGGAAAAACAGGCGAGGATTAGGGAAAATAATGAGCACGGCTCCGGTGATAAAAGAGAGCGCCATGGCAGCGAGGGTTACATGATTAGGCGTTACGCGATGTCTGTTAAGCCAGAACATCAGAGGGCGTAAGAGCCGCTGAAAGGCGGGCTTTATCTGGTAAAGTGTCATTTTTAACCCCTAATAAGTTGTAAATTTACCTTATCGCGCTTTAATAAAACTGTAATATGACAAATGATTTTCATCAACCGAAAGGGAAATTAAAATTATTATTGCGATAGAGGCAGTCGCAACTTGATTAAGGGGAAGTGATAGGCATATTCCGTTATCAAAAGATTTCCTTATCTAGTCAAAAACAAACAAAGAAAACCATAAAGTAGTTTCCAGTGTGTCGCAATATAGAATTATTGATGATAACTATTTAATTTTCTTAAAGTTAATATAGCTTCTGCATCTCTAAGTTATAAATGAAAATGCGTGAACCTACTAAATTTTGATAGTAGTATTTCCATGTTATACAAAAAAGTAATAACCCATTAATTTAGTGGTGTGATTAAATCAATGGGTTATTACTTCTTGTCATCTACAAATTACATATAAATGCAAAGTAGGATTTTGATTAGATATAATGTATTAGCGCGCTTTGCTAGCTTTTTAATATCTGTATTAATGGGTCTGTTAAAATTAAAGATAGTCTTAAAATTATATTTAAGCCTAATTAAAGTGAAGTCATGGCTAGTATTTTGACCGAACCGGGCACTGACTCTTTGATCATGCTAATGTTAATCAGGCGGTTAAGTGGGTAAAAACGGGGCGGTGCTTAATCTCCTATGCTTATGCTGTCGTCGATTGCATTCGATGGATTATCAAAACATTTGGAAAAATTGTGGACAATCTTGGGGATATTCGGCTGTTTGTAGAAACCGCTAACCTGGGCAATTTATCTGCTGCCGGAAGGAAGCTGGGATTATCTCCGGCGGCGGCCAGTGCGCGTTTAGTTAAATTAGAAGCAGAGCTGAATACCCGGCTTTTTGAAAGAACCACGCGACAATTACGCCTGACCGAAGAGGGAAGCCTGTACCTCGCACATTGCCTGCAAGCCTTGGCAGCGCTGGATGATGCCCGTGCCGCATTACAGGCTGGGCGCGGTGCGGTAATGGGGAAAATCAGGATTTCTGCTACCTCAGACTTTGGCCGACGCGTGCTGAAAAAGTGGCTCGACGAGTTCGAAATGCTTTATCCGCAAGTTCACTTCGCTTTGATTCTGGCGGACTCAATATCTAATTTGCTACAGGATAGCCTCGACCTGGCGATTCGATTTGACGTGCCTGCGGACAGTTCCATGGTTGCGCGCAAATTGGCACCCAATCGTCGGGTCTTATGTGCCTCGCCAGACTTTATCGCAGCCCACGGTGTGCCTGCACATCCCGATGAGTTAGAGCGATTTCCCTGCATCGTTCTTAACTCAGCCAATGGTTTAGCGAACGAATGGCGTTTCTCAAAAGGCAATCTTGCTGCAACCTATGTGGTTCCGCCCGCCATTTCCAGAGAAACTAACGATGGCGCTATCGCGCGTGAATGGGCGGTGGAGGGCAAAGGCATCGCCATGAAATCACTTTGGGATATTGAAGCGGATCTCCGCGCCGATCGGCTATGTATCGTAATGCCTGACTGGCGCACGCCGGAGCTTCCTGTTCACGCGATGTACCAGCGCAGCCGATATATGCCGCCCAGAGTCCGCGCGTTGCTAGACTTTTTGATTGAACGATTTGCTGAAGAAAATACCGCTTTGGAAGCATTGTTAGCCAGCAAGGCGCAGGGATGATTGCAAACTTATTGCTGAGCTGATTCATTGAACACAAAAACTTTCAGAACCCATATGGCAGCACACAACATAACCACGGCTGCGATACCAAATCCTATACTGGCACCTATGTTAATTGAGAAATGAGCACCGGTGACCAGCATTCCCAGTAATGCGACCCCCATGGCAGCCCCAGTTTGTCGCATGGCATTAATAGCCGCAGAAGCGGTTGCTGTTTTACCTGTTGGAGCCTGATGCAGGCAAGACGCGATGATGGCGGGTGTCGCTATTCCACCGCCAAGGGTCATTAAAAATAGAAAACACACGAAGGTCAGGTAGGAGGCATTGCTATAAGTCAGCAAGGAAAGGCACGCATAATTTAGCGTTGCGATCAGTAAGCCAGTAAAGATGGTCAGGCGCGCTCCCAGCCTTTCAGAAATCATGCTGCTGGCAGTATTAGCGAACGCGATGACGATAAAAGTGAGTAATGCTAGTCCAGTCATCAGTGGCGAAAATCCGCGATAAACCTGAAAGTAGACCGTTAATAAGAAAATTGAGCCATAAAAAGCCAGATTCATTATTGCGCCTAATAAAAGACTGAGGGAGAAAATCCTGTTTCTTAATAAGCTGATAGGTAAAAAGGCGTTTGGCGTGTTTTTGATGTGTCCGATAAGCGCAACACCTGTCAGAACAAATATCACCAGAAATAACCATGATGATTGAGTGAAGGAAAAACTTTTTCCAAACTGAATTAAAAGATAAATCAGTGAGAAACTAGCGATCGCAAGTAGCGAAATACCTTTTCGGTCGATATTCCGCGTTCGTAGCATTGTCGGTTCGCGAATAAAACATAGAGTTAAAAATATTCCTAATAGGCAAAGGGGAATATTTACCAGAAAAAGAGCATGCCAGGAAATATGTTCGAGAATTAATCCTCCAAAAAATGGCCCACTCGCGCTTACCATGCCGCCAATAGCACTCCACCAGCCGATAGCCTTACGCTGTAATAATAAATTGCCTCCGCATGCACTTGTGAGTAGCGTGAGTGAAGAGGGGACAATCAGTGCCGCGCCCACGCCCTGCAAGACTCTTCCGGCAATCATCATGTGTAAAGTCGTCGAAAAAGCACACAGCAATGAAGCAATTGAAAACAGCGCCATGCCTGCCAGATTAACGTTTTTGCTGCCGTATTTGTCACTTAATCCACCGGCGGCCAATAGCAAGGCAGCAAAAATAAGCACGTAAGCGTCTGGGATCCATTCCAGGATTGAAATACTGGCATTGAAAGCCTGAGAAAAAGTGGGGATCGCCACATTGATTAAAGTCACATCTAACTGAACCACGACATATCCTAGCGCGGTGATTAACGATGTAATAACCAGCGGAATAGCTTGCACAGGAGCGGATTTAACATCATTACCAGCGTACATAAACCCTCTCGACGTGGATATTTTCAAATTTTCAGAAGTGAGTTTTTGGATAATAGCCTAAAAATATTGATTTGTAGAGTGATCAATCTACAATGTAAGTCATCTCTTTTTTTCTGATGTTTAAGGTCAAAAATGCAAAAAAATCTTGGTAGACCCAGAGCCTTCGATCCACAGGATTTTCTTAATATCGCGTTAGACTGCTTCTGGAAAAAGGGTTATCAAGCCACTTCAATAAACGATTTAATGAAAGCCTCTGGGCTTGCTAGCGCCAGCATTTATAAGCTTTATCCTGATAAACGAAGCGTGTTTTTTGCCGCACTTTCACAATATATGGAGCAAGGGTTAGTCCGTTTAAGAACCCGGGCACGTGAAAAATCTCCTGAAGCAGCCTTGCGTGAAACGCTAGAGTATGGCGCATTACTTTCTACCGGCGCTGACGGGGAGCGAGGCTGCTTTACTATTGCCGCAGCCAGTGAACTATTGCCGGGTGATGAAGAAGTTAAAGCGAAGGTGCGCTACAAATTTAATGGTATCAAAGAAAACCTGTTGGAGATCTTGCGTTTGGGTCAACAGCAGAAAGTTTTTAGAACAGATATTGAAGCCTCCGTAATGGCCGAAACGATTTTTATGATGCTGGAGGGCATGCGGGTGTATGGCAAAGTTAGTCCCGACTTCGAGACATTAAAGCGGGCTAATGAATTTATGATAGGCAGCGTTCTGGCGATGAACGCTGCCGGGTAATTTATTCTGCGATTCAACTCAATCCGCCGGGTGATTCAATCAACTCTGCAATTCAAATTCTCAGGCAATTTCTGGCACGGAAGGCCGACTCCTGGCATCAAATCCAAACAGCACTTCAGGATTTCTGACCAGTATCTGTTCTCGCAGCTGAGGAGTCGGTGCCCAGTCTTTAAGCAGATTAAATAGAATTATATCATCCGGCATCGGCGTTTCACCGGCCTGTGCGGCGGGATGGGGCCAGTTTGATCCCCACACCACGCGTTCTGGCGCGGCGGCGATATAACTTTTAGCGATGGCCGAGGTATCGGCATAAGCGGGTGGCCCCAGCCTGGTATCTATATAAGCGCCTGAAACTTTAACCCAACCTTTGCCACTGTCTAGCAGTCGCCGCACGGTTTTGTAAGCCGCTGAATTTTGCCCCTGTGGCTGTGGAATATGCCCCATATGATCGATAACCACGGTGGTCGGCAGTTTAATCAGCATGTCCGACATTTCAGCCAGCTGACTGGCGGGCATATAAAACTGCATCTGCCAGCCAAGCATTTTTATCCTCTGTGCCAGCGGTTTAATTTCACTGGGTTGAATCGGATTGGTTCGGCCAAATAAAACTCTAATGCCGCGAACTCCCGCCTGATGCAGTTTTTCTAGCTCGATATCGGTAATCGTTGAGTTAATCACCGCAATACCGCGGGCCGAAGAACCCATTTGCTGCAAGGCATCCAGCAGGCAGCGATTGTCAATTCCGTAAGCCGAAGGGGTCACAATCACGTCACGAGTTGTACCGAATCGGTGCTGGAGTCGTCGATAATCAGCGACGGTAGCGGGAGGAGGAGTCAATTTTGCACCGGGAACGGTGGGGAATCGAGGGTCGTAGATATGATGGTGGCAGTCGCATGCGCCGACTGGCGGAGTAAAACTTCTTTTTACAATGCTGACAGGGGTAGCTAAAACGCGTTTGTCGAGGCTGGCCATCACGCCAAACGCGGCCATTCCCACTATCAGCATTCTCCGCCGATAGGAGCGAGGTCGAGAGTTGTTCATCGTTATCTCCATAATTATTATTTTAGAGCGGCATAGTTTTGTAGGGTTTATGCCGTCTAAAAGTATTGTTATGAGAAACGATAAATTCCATTACCGGTTTTGAATTAATGCATTCCTGTCAGGAAAGATTCAGCGGTTATATCGAGGCTTATTTCAACAGACCCAGATGCTCTACTAAAATAGAAGAACCAATGCCGATCAGCACTACGCCGCCCAGCACTTCTGCCCATTTGCCAATAGCACCACCCAAAAAACGGCCCAGCAGCATGCCAGCCGTCGCCATAATAGTGGTCGCCGCGCCAATGGTTAATGCCATGACCAGAATATTGACTTGCAGGAACGCCAGCCCTACACCCACGGCCATCGCGTCCAGGCTGGTTGCAATGGCGGTTGTCGCTAATAGCCAGAAGCTATGGCGGCTGGGAATATCTTCCTCTTCTACCGATTCTTTCTTAAAGGCTTCGTTGATCATACGCAGGCCCAAAATCAGCAGCAGAATGAAGGCGACCCAGTGGTCCCAGCTCATGACAAACTTACTGGCGGCAAGACCAATTCCCCAACCAATAATTGGCGTAATCGTTTCAATAACGCCGAAAATCAGTCCGGTACGCAGCGCTTCTTTCAGCGGCGGTCGATGTAATGAGGCTCCTTTGCCAATAGCGGCGGCAAAGGCGTCCATAGACATACCAAAAGCTAAAATCAGGATTGCGTAAGTGTTCATAAAACAGACCAGTGAAGCCTCTAAACGATAAGAAAGGCTATTAATTAATAGAGGACGCTAGTCTGCCATAAAAGAATAAATAAAAAAACCATATTTTTCATGTACTTATAGCAAATGGTAAGAGTCTTAGCACAGGCTATACTTGGCTAAAATGCCGGCAACAGTGGTAAAAAATCACCAGCAGATAAATGAAAACAGTGAGTAATTATAAAAACTTAATCGAGATAGGAGTAAAGAAGAGGAGGATTTGCAACATCCCTTATGCCACAGCCTTTGCGGGGTTAATTCCCTTTTGTACAATTACAAATGTTAGGGTCTTTAGAAAAATTTTCGACAGCCGCCGTTGCCTCTTAAAACAAGCTTCCGAAAATCCTCATCCTATTACCTCCAAAGCTCAGGGCCTCTAAAAAAGGCATCCTTGGATGTTAAACCGTGGGATGCCTTTTGGCGTTAATAGCTTGGTGGTAATAGTTTGGCGGTAATAAAGAAGGGCGTGAAATCAGTTAACCAGCGCGCCGCCTTCAATATCGACGACAGAGCCGGTAACAAACGGATTATCGATGATAAACAGGTAGCCTTTGGCGATATCTTCTGCACGCCCCCATCGTTGAGCCGGTAAAGAAGCTGCTGCTCTTTCCAGCATTTGCTGGCGTGCTGCAGGGTCCATTGCTGAGTAGGCCTCAGTGTCGGTCAATCCTGGGCTGACGGCGTTAACTCGCAGTGGGGAAAGTTCTTTAGCGAGGATTTTGACTGCCGATTCGAGAGCGGCATTGATGGCCTTTTTAACGAGAGTCCCCGGCAATGTTCGACGTGCCAGAAAACCGCTGGTAAAGGTCAGCGTGCCGCCGGGTTTTAGCAAACCGCCGAGATGCTGGGCAATAGCCAGACTGCCCCAAAACTTGGTGTCAAAAGCTTGTTTTGCGGCCGATAAGTCCAGCGATGCGAGAGAGCCGCCCGGTGCCTGAGAGCCCGCCGTCACTACGATATTGTCAATCGGCCCCAATGTTTTGGCTAAATCCTGCAATGCCTGTTCGCTGGCAATATCCAGCGTTAATGTTTCAACTTTATTTAATGTTTCTGCTCGGCTATTACCCGACTGCAACTGTTTGGCTGCCTGTTGGAGTTTTTGCGCATTGCGACCGGCTAAGACAATCTCATCGCCGCGTGATGCCAGAAGCTGTGCCAGTGAATAGCCAATGCCTGATGCTCCACCGATGATTAACGTACGTTGCTGAGTCATGATTCATTCCTGTTGTTAAGAGTATTCAATGACTCTACGCCCCACGGTCAATTTTGATAATAGAGGTGAAAGTTGAATCTCTTTTCAGGAAAACAAAATAATAGAGGCTTATGCGGCAGCTATTATTTCCTGCTCCAAAAATTCAGCAACGGCGTTACCGTTATTCCATGGATCAAGACACTGGCGGTAATAATCGTTAGCGCCAAATTAGTCATCATATTGGCTTCATTGCCGTGCAGCCCGTGCGAATAAGCGTATGCAATATAATTCAGGCTGCCGATACCGCGTATTCCCAGCCAGCCAAATAACAGGCGCTGCTGTTTCGAATAAGACGATCCCCAGGTGGAGATATAAACAGCAACGGGTCGGACAATACAGAAAATCGCGAATGCCAGAATCAACCCGGTTGGGTCCCAATGCTGCGCCAGCGTCACGCCCAGAACAATGACAATAGCGGCGGCAAACAGCCGTTCGATAGTTTCCCCAAATGACAACGCATCGCCAATTACCAGCCCGACAGATTTCAGCGGGCTTCTTTGCTCTATTTCCATTGAATGACGGGTATGAGGGTTAATCATCATTTCGGCGGGCAGGTTTTCTTCCTCGTCTTCACCGGTAGGATTTTTTTTCTGCACTCGAAGTTCAGCGCTGCGCAGGCCAACACCGGCGGCAAAAGCAGCCAAAAATCCTGAAGCATCAATGGATATTGCCAGCGCAAAACTTAAGCAGATGAGCGAGAGCGCGATAAAATCACTCGGCGCGACTTCGCCCTGCACGTGCCGCCAATGGGTGGAGATAAGCCCAATCAGTCTGCCTAGTCCATAGCCAATACCCAGCCCGGCGACTAATGCCCACAAAACGTCTACCGCAAACCAGTGGAGCCACTGTGCGGTGGTTAATGCCCCGTCGGCGTTGTGCCACAGCAATGCCAGCATCATCAAAGGCAACGCCGTGCCATCGTTTAATCCCGCTTCACTTGAAAGAGAAAGCCGCAGGCTGTCGTCATCGCGCGAATCATTGATGGCAATCAGGCTGGCAAGCACCGGATCGGTGGGCGCAATTACAGCAGCCAACGCCAGGGAAATCGGCCATGACAGCCCGGTCAGATAATGCGCGATAAGCATAATGCCCAGCACGGTTAATATCATCCCCGGCACGGCTAAACGGAACCCGATTTTCCAGATACTCGCTCGTAAAGGCTGGCGAATTTTTAATCCGGTAATAAAAAGTGAGGTTGCGATAGCAATTTCAGTGACTCGGCTGACAATCGTCGAATGCGCCAAAACATCGAGATTTAAAACGTCAAATCCCCAGGGGCCACAAAGAATGCCGACCAGCAGATAAATGCCGAAAATTGGGATCGGAGTCCGATTTATCCAGCCAAATGAAAGAGACATCAGCAGCAACAGTCCACCTGTGGCTGCAGTCCATGCAAGATAGTTCATATTTCCCCTGAGCTACTTATATAAAAAGATAGCAAAAATAATAAAAATAAAGGCTTAGCTCATTGATTATAGTACAGACAAAAAAATACCCGCTCAAGGCGGGTACAGTCAGTGAGAACGTTTTGGTGAAAGCGTGGCAGCGAGCCCTTTTACCATTTCACCGCGCTTTGTTGCCATGCCAGAACGCGATCGCGAACGGCAAACAGCAGGGTGATGAGCGATGAAAACAGCAACGCCATTACGATAAGCGCCGCGTACATATTCGAGTAGGCAGCCCATCCTTGCGCCCACTGTAAATACCAGCCGAGACCGGATTTTACGCCCATCATCTCAGCCGCAACCAGCACAGAGAACGACGCGCCAAGTCCCATAAACAGGCCGACAAAGACGTGCGGCAATGAGGCCGGAACTGCAACGCGCAGAATCAAGAACAGGTTGCTGGCTCCGAGCGTTCTCGCAACATCGTAATAACGAGAATCGACGCTGGAAACGCCCGACCAGGTTAATACGGTGACCGGGAACCAGGTTGCCAGCGCAATCAGGAACACCGCGGCGGAAAAGCTTGAAGGGAAGAAATACAGCGACAGGGGTAGCAGGGCGGTGGAAGGCACCGGACCTAAAAAACGCAGGATCGGATGCACCCAATAGCCTAAACCGCGCGACCAGCCAATCGCGACGCCGGTAACAAATCCGCTCAGGCTGCCAAAGAAGAAGCCTAATGCCAGCAGCCTTAGCGAATTAAGCACGCTGTCGCCCAGGCGAGACCAGTCAGTCGCGTAAGCCTCGACCAATGCTCGCGGCGGCTCGAAAAACGGGGCCGGCAGCAGCGCCAGTTTTGACGTCACTATCTCCCAAATGCCGAATAATATCGCCAATGCAATCAGCCAGCGTGCAGAACGTTCCAGCGGCGAGAACAACACGCGCCATTGTAAAACCCTGCCCAACAATGCAGCCACGGTTAGCGCGGCGGCAAAAATGGCAAACAGCCGATGCGTTTCGCCGACATAACGCGGCGGTGAAAATCCAACCGGTTTATCTGGCCAGAAAACCATTATCACCACCACAGCCCACCATGCGACGATAGCAATCGCCAGCGCCGGGGTTATCGCCTGCTTTTGCTGAGCAGTCGCGGGATTCAGGCTGTCGAGAGTTTGACTGGACATAGCGACTCCTTGTTAGCCCATTTTCATATTCATTTGATTTGCCGAAGCCGGTAACAGGTTTGGCACGTAGTGATCGGCAAACTGCTGCGCGTTAGTGTCCGGGCGAATCACATTAATCAGTTTAAGTTCATTGACATAGGTGGCTATTTCACCGCGTAACTGGGCACCGGTAGAGTGGTGGTTATGGCTGTGCTCTTTAAGCATTGCAGTAATGTCGTCGACCGGAATATCGCCTGGGACGAACGGTGCGAAGATCTTGGCAGTTTCGGCCGGATGGTCAGCGGTCCATTGCTGTGCATCGACAATCGCCTGGGTAATAGCACGCGCAACGGCCGGGTTATCGCGCACTAATCCTCCACGTAGACCCAGCACGCAGCAGGTCATCATTTTGTATTCTCCGGTCATATTGTTATCAATTTCGACCAGATCATAACGATGTTTAATCAACCAACCTTGTGGATCATCGCTGGCAATCGCCTGCACTTCGCCTTTTTGCAAAGCTTCGCCGAATAAGCCTTCAGGATATTGCAACCAGTTCACCTGTTTATCAGGGTCTATTCCCTGTTTAGCTAACTGAATGGCAAAGAAATTGCGCAGCGGGCTGGCCTGATCGCTGACGGCAACACTTTTCCCAACTAAATCACGCACGCTTGTGATGCCAGAATTTTTGGCGACCAGCAAACGCATACAGCCGCCGTGGGTTCCGACGGTCAAATCGACGTCAAAGCCTTGTTCAAGAGGTTTTAACCAACGCAGCGCCATGCCGATCCCGCCGTCTGCCTTACCGGTCGCGATAGCCTGCAATAGCGTATCGGTCGAACCGCTAAAGTTGATAGGCTCCACGTTAAGTCCGTATTTCTTGAAGAAACCCTGTTTTAGCGCCACGGAAATCGGTGCCTGACAGACTGCGGTCTGGCCCCACGCCAACTTGACCGTAGTCAGCTTGCCATCCGCGGCGGCTGTATTATCAGCCCACGCAGGCAAAGCCGAGGTCAGGCTTAATCCCGCGCCCAGTAATCCCACCCTGTGAATAAATGTACGCCGTGAAGAGTCGGTAAATCCTGCCATGATAAACTCCGCATTATTTAATTGAAAAAACGCGTGATTGAATAGACTCGTGTCGGATCTATTTTTATAAATAGATCGTTCATAGAATCGATGTTTTTAGGATTACGCGTTTGGGTTTGTAAGTATTTGTTAGTGATGCACTGTGGCAAAATTAGCGGGGCGGTTGAAATAACAATAGTGCATTTATAATGTCATTCAAAGGTTATACATTTTTAGGATTAGCTTTGCCGTTATTGAGCATTTACCTTTATCTGAAAAAGCGGAATATTTTATTTCAGATTGATAGTGGATGAGGTCAGGCATGCTTGCAGGTGAAACAAGTAATACGATAAAGGGTAAAACCACGACGGGATTAGCGCTTAATATTAATCAGGTCAGTCATGCTTTTTATTTAGAAGGCAAGACTCTGCCCGTGCTCGACAATGTTTCTCTCAAAATTGAACCGGGAGAATTTGTTGCGCTGCTCGGCCCTTCCGGCTGTGGGGAAATCTACTCTGTTGCGCATGGTCGCCGGGCTAGACAATCCTATTCAAGGCGATATTTTTGAAGATGGGCGTCCACTGTTACAGCCAGATCCCAGCCGCGTTGTGGTGTTTCAAGACCCGACTCTTTACCCGTGGCGCAGCGTGTGGGGCAATGTCTCCCTGGGTTTGCAGACGCGTGGAAAGCTGACAGAGCAGCGACGCAAACACGTTGATAACACGTTGGAAAAAGTCGGTCTGAGTCAGTTTGCCAATGCCTGGCCGCACCAGCTTTCGGGCGGTATGGCACAGCGTACCGCGCTGGCAAGGGCGTTGGTTAATCGTCCTCGTCTGCTTCTCCTGGATGAACCGCTGGGTAAACTCGACTCCCTGACGCGTATTCCCATGCAGCAAGAGCTGGTCTCACTGTGGCGCGAACAGCAATTCACCGCATTAATGGTCACGCATGATGTTGAAGAGGCGTTGCTGATGGCAAACCGGGTCGCGATATTTAGCCCGCGGCGAGCACGAATGGTACAGACCATCGAGGTGCCATTAGCTTATCCTCGACGTCGTGATGATCCTCGATTAGTCGAATTACGTACCAGAGCGCTTCAATTACTGGGTGCCGATGTCCCCGTTGCCTGATTATTCTTTTGGAGTTGAACATGACGATTCATAATGCGATTACCGAGTTAGTGGGCAACACCCCGTTATTAAGACTTAACCGTTTTAGCGAGAAGTATAATTTAGGCGTCGATCTACTCGCCAAACTGGAATATTTCAATCCGAACCACAGCATTAAGGATCGTATTGCGCTGGCAATGATCGAAGAGGGGGAACGTTCTGGAAAATTAAAACCGGGCATGACA
>CAVVFS010000008.1:0-409756 GCA_963747655.1 uncultured Gammaproteobacteria bacterium
ATGTTGAGCTGGTGACCTTCAATGACTACGTATTGCCAAACGAAGCACTGAGCAAAGGCGATATCGACGTAAACGCCTTCCAGCACAAGCCTTACCTGGATCAGCAGATTAAAGATCGCGGTTACAAGCTGGTGTCAGTAGGCAATACCTTTGTATATCCAATTGCTGGTTACTCTAAGAAAATCAAATCTATCAGCGAACTGAAAGATGGCGACCAAATTGCACTGCCTAACGACCCGACTAACCTGGGCCGTTCATTGCTGTTGCTGCAAAAAGTGGGCTTAATCAAACTGAAAGATGGCGTGGGCCTGCTGCCAACCGTTCTTGACGTGACCGAGAACCCGAAAAATCTGAAGCTGGTCGAGCTGGAAGCCCCTCAGTTGCCACGTTCACTGGATGACAACAAAATTACTGTTGCAGTGATCAACACTACCTATGCAAGCCAAATCGGCCTGACTCCGGCGAAAGACGGCATCTTCGTAGAAGACAAGAATTCACCTTATGTGAACATGATTGTTGCTCGTGAAGACAATAAAGATGCTGAAAACGTTCAGAAGTTTGTAAAAGCCTACGAGTCAGACGAAGTTGACCAGGCCGCTAACAAAATCTTCAACGGCGGCGCTGTTAAAGGCTGGTAAAAAAGAATTATCCAACGATAAATCTCTATTTACATAAAATACTCTTAAGGCGGGCTTATGCCCGCCTTGTTATTTGTTTAATACCTTGCTTCAATAACGCCTCTTTCATTTTCATATACTTTGATTTTCATATATACCCCGTAGCATTTTACATGTAGCAGGTTGCAACCCTAGTCATCTCTGAGCCTTTATTAAAGCAATAACAGGGAATTAACGTTGCCACTACCTCTACATTTTAATGGATGAAGGGTATGGAGCAGAGGACATATCATGCGTGCTTTACCCTTATGTTTGTTAGCCCTTTTGCTAGCTGGATGTTCCGCGACTCACAGAACGCAACCTGTCTTTAGCCAACAGTCGTACGAAGAATCAAAACCTCGACCAAAACCAGCCCCGGTTCGTCCTGCGGCCATTAAGCTATATAAAGACGCAAGCGCATTGGTTGGCACACCTTTCCGTGACCTGGGTGAAGTTTCCGGTGAATCTTGTCAGGTTTACGCCCGCGATGCGCAACCAAGCATGTCAAATGCTCGTAACAGAATGTTGAACCACGCAGCGAACATGAAGGCCAATGCCGTCTTGCTGCACCAGTGCCAGATCTTGACCAACGTTGCAGGATGTCATCATCAAGCCGTTTGCCAGGGCTCTGCGCTGAACGTCAGCTTCAAATGACAGAATTCATTTTTAATGAAATAGGGAGGATCCATTCTCCCTATAAAGAAAAGTTTGCTGTTCCACGCCAGCCTGGTCTGGTGGAGGATGGCGGCGGTGAGCTGCATTTGCTGCCGCCTTATAATCAGGCTGAGGCGGTTCGCGGCCTGGAAGAATTTAGTCATCTTTGGATAATGTTTGTGTTTCATCAAACGATGGAAGGCGGATGGCGCCCGACTGTCCGTCCACCAAGACTCGGCGGCAATGCTCGCGTTGGCGTATTTGCCACCCGTTCAACCTTCCGGCCTAACCCTCTTGGCATGTCACTGGTCGAGTTAAAAGGTATCCGCTGCCAGGGTAAAGAGGTGATTTTACAGCTCGGCAGTCTGGATTTGGTCGACGGCACGCCAGTGGTAGACATTAAACCCTACCTTCCATTTGCCGAAAGTCAGCCACAGGCGTTGGCGGGATTTGCCCAGAATGCCCCACAGGCCAATATGCCCGTCACCTTTAGCCCACAGGCAGAGAGCCAACTGGCTGCTAATCTTGGCCGTTATCCGCATCTGCGCCGCTTCATTACCCAGGTTTTAGGCCAGGATCCTCGCCCTGCCTATCGCAAAGGCGAAGAGCTTGAACGTGATTACGCTGTCCATTTGCTGGAATTTAATGTCAGATGGCGCGTTATTGCCGACCAAAATCAGGTAATCTCGCTCGACCCACACTAAAATTCAGTGGTTCTCTTTTGACTCGCGTCGGTCACTGGTAAACTACTCCACCGCAGGCTATCTCGGGTGCGTAATAGCTGCGGATGACGACCGACTATTCGAATAATTTCACGTTCTGGCAGGCCTCGGGTCTGCCGACGATTTGCAGTGCTAACGGAACCAACACATCATGCGTACAACACAATATCTGCTCTCCACTCTGAAGGAAACGCCAGCGGACGCCGAAGTGATCAGCCACCAGCTGATGCTGCGCGCCGGGATGATCCGCAAACTGGCCTCAGGTCTTTATACCTGGCTGCCAACCGGTCTGCGCGTTCTGAAGAAAGTCGAAAACATCGTGCGCGAAGAGATGAACAACGCTTGCGCAATCGAAATCTCCATGCCCGTCGTGCAACCCGCCGACCTGTGGCAGGAGAGCGGACGTTGGGAACAGTACGGCCCCGAGCTGCTACGTATCGTCGATCGCGGTGACCGTGCATTCGTGCTGGGCCCGACGCATGAAGAAGTGATTACCGATCTGATGCGTAACGAGATAAGCTCGTACAAACAGCTGCCTTTGAACCTGTATCAGATCCAGACTAAGTTCCGCGATGAAGTGCGCCCGCGTTTTGGCGTGATGCGCTCACGCGAATTCATCATGAAAGATGCCTACTCTTTCCATACTACGCAGGAATCTTTGCAGGAAGGCTACGACGCGATGTACGCGGCCTACAGCAAAATCTTCACCCGCATGGGTCTGGATTTCCGTGCGGTAGAAGCTGATACCGGTTCTATCGGCGGCAACGCATCGCACGAATTCCAGGTGCTGGCAGAAAGTGGTGAAGATGATGTAATTTTCTCTACCGAGTCTGATTACGCGGCTAATATCGAAAAAGCCGAAGCTTTGGCTCCTACCACGCCACGCGGTGCGGCTACGGAAGAGCTGCGTCTTATCGATACGCCAAATGCTAAAACTATCGCCGAGCTGGTTGAGCAATTCCAGTTGCCGATTGAGAAAACTGTTAAGACCTTGATGGTTCATGCCGTTGAAGGCAGCGCGCACAAGCTGATTGCCCTGCTGGTTCGTGGCGATCACGAGTTGAATGAAGTTAAAGCAGAGAAATTGCCACAGGTTGCGGCTCCGCTAACTTTCGCAACAGAAGCCGAGATCCGCGAGCTGGTTAATGCAGGTCCAGGTTCTCTTGGCCCAATCAATTTGCCAATGCCCGTTGTGATTGACCGCACTGTCGCGGTAATGAGTGATTTTGGCGTGGGTGCTAACATCGACGGTAAGCATTACTTTGGCGTTAACTGGGAGCGCGACCTGCCGCTGCCGGAAGTTGCCGACATTCGTAATGTCGTTGAAGGCGATGCTAGCCCAGACGGTAAAGGTACACTGCTTATCAAGCGCGGTATCGAAGTCGGTCATATCTTCCAGTTGGGTACTAAATATTCAGAAGCCATGAAAGCGACCGTTCAGGGTGAAGATGGCAAGAACCAGCTTGTGACTATGGGCTGTTATGGCATTGGTGTGACTCGCGTTGTTGCCGCGGCTATTGAACAGAACCATGACGGTCGCGGCATCATCTGGCCAGATGCGATTGCACCTTTCCAGGTTGCTATTCTGCCAATGAATATGAGCAAGTCATTCCGCGTGAAAGACGCTGCCGAAGAGCTGTATAACACCCTACGCGCCAAGGGCATCGACGTTATTCTCGACGATCGTAAAGAGCGTCCGGGCGTAATGTTTGCCGATATGGAACTGATTGGTGTTCCACATCAGGTAGTTATCGGTGAGCGTAATCTTGACGCAGAAGAGCTGGAATACAAAAACCGCCGCAGCGGTGAAAAGCAGATGATTAAGATTAACGATATCGTTGATTATCTGGTAAACCAGATCCCACGCTAAAAATAGTGGGCAGACGACTGTTTGCCCCTGGTTAGCCAATAAAAAATGCCCGCCGAGCTTTCAACAGCCGGCGGGCATTTTATTTTAAGATTTAAGCAGCTTATCCAACACCGTTATAGAAAGTTACTTACAGTGTTTGCTGACATCAATGCTGATATTGCTGTCGGCGACTAAAAGCTTATGCCCTTTCCCTTCGTCACCGCCTGGCTCAACCTGGAAATGCCCGTCCATTGAGACAAATACCAGCTGATCCGCGCTGTGAGGCGTATCCATGTAGGCTTTTTCAAGCGTGCTGCTAGTCGCCATAGGAATAACTTTTCCTGTTGCACAGTCGGTAAATACCACATTGCTAACATCATAACGCACCATGCCACTCATCGGCATCGGGGTTTGCGGAATGCGCTGTTCTACCGGCTTCAGTTGATAATGCTGCATCAGACGGCTTGAACTGGCATGGATAGGTTGACCATGCATATCCAGCATCTCAAGGTTATCCCCCGCCGGACGGAAATAACGTTTCTCGCCGTCAGCCTCGGTTAAAACCAGTTTATCGGCAGTACGCGCCCAACGCCCGTACTGTGCAAATGACTGATTACCATTAGGTTTAACCTGATAGGTTTCATTTAAAATATACGTACCGTCCTGCTGCAGAAACAAAGAGGTTTCGATTCCACCGCAATCGGCGCACGGCAACTCGCCTTCATAGCTCTGTTGCATGGGTTCGAAAGGTTGTTCCTGAGCAAAAGTTTTGTTGTGACATCCGAATAGCGATAACAGGCTGAGCGACAACCCCACAGTAATCATTATTTTTTTCACAGTTTTCTCCCACTGCGTTTTAATCTCTATTTCACTCTGCCGCAAACGTTATGACGAGCGAATTTTTCCTCTTAACGCTTTAGTCGCGCCTTTACGAACTTTGCTTTCTACACGCCGGATTTTAGAGCCGCGCGTCGGTTTGGTCGCACGGCGTGGCTTTTCAACCACCATAGCCTGATCAATGAGCGAGGATAAGCGCGCTAACGCTGCTTCGCGATTTTGCTCCTGGCTTCGGTATTCTTGTGCTTTGATTACCACCACACCTTCTGCGGTAATTAAATGATGTTTAAAGGCCAATAAACGTTGCTGATAGTATTCCGGCAGGCTTGACGCTTTGATATCAAAACGCAGGTGAATAGCGGTAGAAGTTTTATTAACGTTCTGGCCCCCAGCTCCCTGCGCGCGAATAGCGGTGAGTTCCATTTCACCGTCGGGAATTTCCAGCCTGCCGCTTAAAATCAACACCCTTATTGCCCTGCCTGTTTCCAGTTACCGTCTTTCCATTCCTCGAAATGAATTTCCACATTATTTTGTGCATCGGAAAGCCAAATCGCGCCATCTTGTAATGTTGCTTGTAAAACCATATTGCGCTGACAGAATGCAACTAGCTGCGCCAGAAGTTCATCGTCGAGATAACGCACACTAAGATTGGAATATTGGCTGACTTTATTTTGAATTTGCGACCACCAAACCTTGGCGGCTCTTTCACCATACGCGTAAAGCACAGCTTCGCGCGACTGGTTACAGCCCTTTTTCAGACGCTTCTCATCTGGAAGGCCTAATTCAACCCATAGCTCAATACCATTATGGTCGTTTTTACGCCAAATTTCTGGTTCATCTTCGGCACTTAACCCGCGGGTAAAGCTCAAACGCTCTTCAGCGTGGCAGATCCATGCCAGCAAACGCAGCATCATGCGTTGCTCGGTTTCTGAAGGATGCTGGGCCAGCGTCAGGTTAGCATCATAGTAAAAATTGCGGTCCATATCGGCAATATTTACTGCGGCTTTATAGATAGTTGCTTTTAACGCCATGGGAAACCTCAAAGTAATGGACGCACATTGTACTTGATATCAACATAAGATAAAGCGTGCTGCCCCTGCTGATAACACCCTCATCTCTGTGCTATAGTCCATTAATAACGGAAGTTTATATTTCCCTGACTGAAACGCTTTAGACAATGCTTTAAACTATGTAGAAAGCGAGTTTTGGGAAAACGTTGCAGAACTTGTTCGAAAAGTTGCGTAAAAAGCCATTTCGAACAAGCTCTATGGGAGGACCTATGCAACAATACTCTGTGTTAGTACGCCAAAAATATGCCGAGATTGGCAGTGGCAATCTTGGTTATGTACCCGATGCGTTGGGCTGTGTACTAAAGGCATTAGACGATGTGGCGGCCAATGCCGAACTTCCGTCTTCCGTTCGAGAACAGGCGGCTTATGCCGCCGCTAACTTACTGGTGAGCGATTATGTCGATGAATGATGAGTACCAACCCATCAATTGCGATGATTACGATAATCTCGAGCTTGCCTGTCAGGACAATCTGGTTCTGACTCTAAAGATGCGCAGTGGAGAGCTTGTCGAGGCTAAAGCCAAAGATCTGTTGATGCGAAAGAAAGTGGAGTATTTGATTGTTGACTCGGGTGGGCAACAGTTGGAACTCAGGCTTGACTGGATCGAGAGCTTTAGTAACCCTAAAATTGGCACCGTGGTTGTTAGCGCTGAATAGCCATTAATATCAACCATTAAGCATCAATATAGCATTCAGCAACTGTGTTCGCGGGCAATCTCAGGATTGCCCGTTTTTATTGGGATAAATGACCGCCCGTTAATGCTGGCTCGCATAGTAAGCTGATAAATCACTGATATCTTGATCTGAAAGCCCTGAAGTAAACGCCTGCATGATCCCCGCCTGCCCGCCGCTTCTTCCGCCATCCTTGTAAGCATGCAAAGCCGCTCCCAAATAGGCTTCACTTTGACCAGCAAGATTCGGATAAAGAGTATTTGTTGCTTTGCCCGTTGCGCCATGACAGGCCGCACAGCTGGCTGATTTAGCCTGACCGTTGGCAATATTTCCGTCTGCCATTGCCGAAAAGCTAATACTTATGCACGCCAGGCAAACACCCAGCGCACTTCGAGTCAGAAAACGCATTATTGCTCCCAAACCGGTTGCCCGGCGCTAAATTATCAACTTTCTCGATTCCAAAACAGTGACCAGTTTTCCTCTTGTGGGCCTGTAGTCAGTGCTTCGCGGGTAATAAACAGCCCTGCCGCAGCCATTAGCTGCTGGTTGTAAAAAATCAGTGGAATACGCTCACGCTCCCACGGCGGAACATTCAGCTCCTGCCAAATTTTTTTAATGTTGCGAGAACGATCGCGCCCGACTTTATTAATCTCTCCGCGGGCATAAAAGCGCACGGTTAAGATTTCATTAGCGCGAGGCTTGCGCAGTACTAAATTATTTTGTCGCGCTGACGTAAAAGAAAGCGTTCCCAGACCATCGGGTAAATCCAGAACCTCTTTTCCCTGCCATTGAAGAATCGTCGTTTTCAGCGATTGCATCGGCGCCAACCAATAGAGCCGCTGGCGATAGCGCCGGATACTGTTAGCCCCCAGACGCAGCTGCGGCTCGGCATCTTCACGACTCTGCGCCACTTCATCCCAGACTCTTTGTAGCTGCTCTTTCGAGGGCATTTTTGCCCCGCGCAAAGCCAGCCAGCGACGGAGCAAGGCAAAACGCCGGGCTGAAGACAGGCCTTGCAGACCCTCAATCGACAGACTGCCGGATGAATCAATAAGACTTTCCAGAGATTCCTGCAACAGCTCATCCAGCAGGGATTCCTGCTCGGCACACAGGCTAGCACTGCGCGCAGTGGCGGCGGCAAAATGTGGCCAACGCTGGTACAGCAGTGGCAATATTTCGAGGCGCAAAAAGTTACGGTCAAAGCGCGTATCTTTATTACTGTCGTCCTCAATCCACACTAACTGGTGCTCATGGGCATACTGTTCTAGCTGCTGTCGTTCAAAATTAAGCAATGGTCTGAGCACCAGGTGACCCGCAATCTCCTTGCTGGCGCTCATCGCAGACAATCCCGCAGGTCCGCTGCCACGCTTGAGTGCCAGCAAAAAAGTTTCGCATTGGTCATTGAGATGTTGAGCGGTAAGCAGGGTTTCATCTGCGAGCAAATGACGAGTCAAAGCACTGTAGCGGGCATGGCGAGCAGCGGCTTCGATGCCGCCCTCACGGGCATCAACGGTAACTTTCAGCGGCAAAAAATCAACCTGCCAGCGCTGACAATGAGAGGCGCAGCTGTCGGTCCAATTCTGGGCGAACTGACTCAAACCATGATTGACGTGCATGGCGCGCAACTGTAAGTCTGGCAGGATTGTCGCCCGAAGTTGCACCAGCGCGTGCAGTAGCACCGTCGAGTCAAGCCCGCCGCTAAATGCCACACAGACACGTCGCCGGTCACCAAGCTGATGAGCCAGATGTTCAAGCAGCATCAGCGTTTTCCATTGTCAGTAACGGGCTATCAAAAATAGGATCAATTGATTTCATAAAGTTCTAAAGGAAGATCGTCAGGATCGCTAAAGAAGGTGAATTTCTTGCCGGTATATTCGTCAATACGTACTGCCTCGCACTCGACGCCCGCGGCGGTGAGATGTGCTACAGAGGCTGCAATGTCATCAACGCTGAATGCCAGATGACGCAGGCCGCAGGCTTCAGGACGACTGGTTCTGGCCGGTGGCGAAGGAAAGCTAAATAATTCAATCTGATAGTGGCCGTCGATTGCAAGATTTGCCATCCATGAATCCCGCGCTTCACGATAGACTTCTGACTGCAATTCAAAACCTAATAGGTCGCAGTAGAATTTTTTACTCACCTCATAATCGCTGGCAATGATCGCAATATGGTGAATCTGGCGTATTTTAAGCATCCAGCACTCCTTTTTTAAGCACTTTAACCAGATATTTCCCGTCTTCTGTGAGTTTAGCGCCGTGAATATCTGTCTCAAAGCCCGGGAAATGCTCACCGATGGAACATAGCATCAGCAGGAAATCCAACACTGCCCGACTTTCTTCCGTAATCATTTCGCCCGGCATAACCACCGGCACGCCAGGAGGATAAGGCAGGATCATATTGGCCGACACTTGCCCGACGAGTTGATCAATCTCGCATTCTTCAATATTACCGCGAACCTGATGTTGGAACATCTCGTACGGCGTCATTTTCATTTCCGGTAACACGTCGAACGCCTTAAGCATTAGCGAAGGCAAGTCGTGTTGAATGATCAACTTATGGATCCCCTGCGCCAGATCCTGAATGCGCATATGACGATAAAAATCAGGATCTTCGGCATAGAGATCCGGCAGCATATTTTTCACTCGCAGATTCAGATCATAGCCGCGCTTGAAGTCGGTTAATCCACGCATCAGGCTCATTGATTTAGTTTTATCAATACCAATGCTGAACAGGAATAACAAATTATATGGCCCAGTCTTCTCAACCACCACGCCGCGCCCATCGAGGAACTTGGCCACCAGCGCGGCTGGGATCCCTTCCGCTGCCAGATTACCCGTTTCGTCCATGCCCGGTGTCAAAATTGTGACCTTAATAGGGTCGAGATACATGTGGTCGCTATCGGCGTTAGCAAAGCCGTGCCAGTTTTCATCGGGATTAAGCGGCCAGCATTCGGCTTCATCGATGACTTCCGGCTGCCAGATATCATAGAACCAGCCGTCGGTTTCTTCACGCAACCGCTGGATTTCCTTACGAAAATGCAGTGCCCTTTCTACCGAGCGATTAATCAGCCTGCGCCCTGGATTGCCGCGCAGCATTGCCGCCGCGGTTTCGGCCGACGCCACAATCCCGTAGTTTGGCGAGGTAGTAGTGTGCATCATGTAGGCTTCATTAAAGGTGTTTTCGTTGTAATCTCCTTTAATGTGGATCATTGAGGCCTGTGAGAATGCGGCCAGCAACTTGTGAGTTGACTGCGTTTCATAAATCACTTTCCCAGGAATACGTTCGCCGCTCATGCCGCTTTTGCCATCATAAATTGGATGGAAATTGGTATAAGGTACCCATGCAGAATCAAAATGAATGGAGGCGACATCCAGGGTGTTTTTAATGTAATCGGTGTTGTACAGCAGGCCATCATAAGTGGAGTTGGTGATTACCGCATGCACCGGCCAACTTGCATCTTTAGTCTGTTTTACCTTCCCGGCGATACTGTCACGGGTGAACTCACGCTGTGGAATACCGCCCAAAATCCCGTAGGCATTGCGCAGCGGGCGCAGATAAATAGGAATAATGTTGGTCATCATCATTAGATGCGCCAATGATTTATGGCAGTTACGGTCAATCAATACCGTACTTCCCGCCGGAGTAGAATACATACCGACAATTTTGTTAGCCGTCGACGTGCCGTTGGTCACGATATAGCTTTGCTCGGCGCCAAACGTACGCGCAATATACTCTTCTGCTTCAAGATGAGGCCCGGTGTGATCCAGCAGTGAACCCAGTTCGGTAACAGAAATAGAGACATCGGCTTTAAGAGTTTTAGCGCCAAAGAAGTCATAAAATAGTGTGCCAACCGGACTTTTAAGAAATGCAGTACCGCCCATATGGCCCGGTGTACAGAAGGTATATTTGCCCTCTTCCACATAGTTAAATAAAGCCTTGGTCAACGGCGGAGTGATCTGGTCGATGTATTCATTAGTGTATTGACGAATACGACTGGCAATATCATCGGCAGCGTTCAACGCATACTCAAAGAAATACAACACCATGCGCATTTCATGCACGCTGACATCCATCGTCGAATGGGTATTGAGGAAAGCGTAAAGAGGCAGGTATTCATTCAGCTCGTTGATATCAACGCATAGCTCGGAGCTGTGCTGATCCCAATCGAAAATAACCCCACAAATGCGGGCATTGCTTTCGATAAGTTTCAGTAAGTCAGCGCGATCACGGGGATAAATCGTCTTAAAACCCAGGCCTTCAAGTGCCGCATCCAATTCGCGGATCGGCTCATCTTTGTAATAGACCCCTTCCGGGCGCATGATGGCAATAATATTCATCTGACAAATCCTTCTGGTTTTCTACAACACAGGTTATCGACCCCAGCGCGCAGAGACAATAAAAAAGGGCAGTCCAAAGACTGCCCTTAAAATTTTATAAAAAATCTGATCCCTCAGACATTCACGATGCAGGCATCTAATACCCCTACATCGCGAAGGATGAAGGATATTTTAGCAGTAGCCGTAAGTCATTAGTCGCTGATAACGACGATCACGAAGCTCTTCGTTATTCAGAGCATCCAGCTCGCTGAGGTCAGCTTCAAGCTGAGCACGCAGAGAGGCAGCCATTGCAGGAACGTCACGATGCGCGCCACCCAAAGGTTCTGGGATCACGGAGTCGATCAGTTTCAGCTCTTTCAGACGTGGTGCAATGATACCCATAGCTTCAGCCGCCAGCGGTGCTTTATCTGCGCTTTTCCACAGAATAGATGCACAACCTTCTGGTGAAATTACCGAGTAAGTGCTGTATTGCAACATGTTAACTTTGTCGCCTACGCCGATGGCGAGTGCACCACCAGAACCGCCTTCGCCGATAACGGTACAGATAACTGGTACGTTAAGGCGGGACATTTCACGCAGGTTACGCGCGATAGCTTCGGACTGTCCACGTTCTTCAGCGCCCACGCCTGGGTATGCACCCGGGGTGTCGATGAAGGTGATGATAGGCAGTTTGAAGCGCTCGGCCATTTCCATCAGACGCAGTGCTTTACGGTAGCCTTCAGGTGCTGGCATACCGAAGTTACGGCGGATCTTCTCTTTGGTTTCACGTCCCTTTTGATGACCAATAATCATCACGGCACGGTCACCCAAACGAGCGATGCCACCGACAATAGCCTTGTCGTCAGCAAAAGCACGATCACCCGCCAGTTCATCAAAATCAGTAAAGATGTGCTTGATGTAGTCAAGAGTGTAAGGACGACGCGGATGGCGAGCCAACTGCGCAACCTGCCAGGCACCCAAATCTGAGAAAATTTTACGAGTCAGTTCAACGCTCTTTTCACGCAAGCGCCCCACTTCTTCGTCCAGATTAATATCTAATTTTTCGTCTTGACGACTGACTGCAGTCAGCGAGTCAATTTTCGCTTCCAGCTCCGCAATCGGCTGTTCAAAATCAAGAAAATTCAGACTCATAGCATTCCTATTTTAGTCAAATTCCAGTTCAACCTGCTCAGTACCAACCAGAGACCGCAAATCAAGCAGTAGACGATCGGTTGGCGTAACACGCCAGGTAGCGCCAAATCGGAGCCGTGCCCGAGCATTTTCCCGTTGATAATACAGGTGTACCGGTATCGTCCCGGATCGATGAGGTTCCAACGATTCGCGCAGACGGTTCAAAAGCTGGTCATCAATTTGCCTGTCAGTCAGCGATATAGCAAGACCACGAGCGTATTTTTCACGCGCTTCACTGATGTCCATTAAATCACGGGCCATCATTTTAAGCCCGCCATTAAAGTCATCAAAGCTGACCTGTCCTGTCGCGATCAGGATACGGTCTTTTTCCAACAAATGCTGAAATTTTTCTAAAGCTTCAGTAAACAACATCACTTCAAGACGACCAGATCGGTCATCCAGCGTACAAATGCCAATGCGGTTACCCCGCTTGGTCATCATCACCTTCGCAGCAACAACCAAACCCACTGCGATGGTCATTTTTCCCCGATCGGTCGGGTGCATATCTTTCAGGCGCTGGCCGCCGCCGTAACGCTCGATTTCTTTAAGGTACTGAGTGATCGGATGCCCGGTAAGATATAATCCCAGGGTTTCACGTTCGCCATCCAATACCTTTTGTTCCTGCCAGGGAGTGACATTAGCATAAGATTTCTCAATCTGTTCAGGCTCTTCTGCTAATACTCCGAACATATCGACCTGGCCAATGGCTTCCGCTTTGGCATGTTGATCGGCCGCTTTCAACGCATCACCCAGCGAATGCATCAACGCTGCGCGATGTGGCCCGAGGCGGTCGAAAGCCCCGGACATAATCAGTTTTTCTAAAATTCGCCGATTAAGCTTTTTGGTGTCGGAGCGGGCACAAAGGTCAAACAACTCTTTAAAATAACCGCCTTCGTTACGCGCTTCAATGATAGCTTCAATCGGGCCTTCACCAACGCCTTTGATAGCACCGATGCCGTAAACGATTTCACCGTCGTCATTGACGTGAAAATGGTAAAGCCCGCTGTTGATATCCGGCGGCAGGATTTTAAGCCCCATTCGCCAGCACTCATCCACCAGGCCCACGACTTTATCGGTATTATCCATATCGGCGGTCATTACTGCCGCCATAAATTCTGCCGGATAGTGCGCCTTCAACCACAATGTCTGGTAGGACACCAACGCATAGGCCGCAGAGTGCGATTTGTTAAATCCGTAACCGGCGAACTTCTCAACCAAGTCAAAGATTTTAACCGCCAGTTCGCCGTCGATACCGCGTGATTTTGCGCCATCTTCAAAGCCACCGCGCTGCTTGGCCATCTCGACCGGATTCTTTTTACCCATCGCACGACGCAGCATGTCCGCGCCGCCGAGTGAATAACCCGCCAATACCTGAGCAATCTGCATCACCTGTTCCTGATACAGAATGATGCCATAAGTCGGCTCCAGAACAGGTTTCAGTGATTCGTGCTGCCACTGAATATCAGGATATGAAAGCTCTTCACGGCCGTGCTTACGGTCAATAAAGTTGTCAACCATGCCCGATTGCAGTGGTCCCGGACGGAACAGCGCAACCAGGGCTATCATATCTTCAAAGCTGTCGGGCTTCAGGCGTTTAATCAAATCTTTCATGCCGCGCGATTCAAGCTGGAAGACCGCCGTGGTCTCCGAACGCTGCAGCATATCGAAACTTTTCTTATCGTCTAACGGAATGGCTGCAATATCAAGAGGTTCCAGACCTGCTTTTGCACGCTTGGCGTTAATCATCTCCAACGCCCAGTCGATAATGGTCAGAGTTCGCAGACCCAGGAAGTCAAATTTGACCAGCCCAGCGTATTCGACATCGTTCTTATCAAACTGAGTAAGCGGGTTGTTCCCTTCAGCATCGCAGTATAACGGTGCAAAATCGGTGATTTTCGTTGGCGCAATCACGACACCACCGGCATGTTTACCGGCGTTACGCGTTACACCTTCAAGCTTGCGAGCCATGTCTATCAGGGCGCGAACTTCTTCGTCAGCCTCGTAGATTTCTGGCAGCTGAGGTTCGGCAGCAAAGGCTTTTTCCAGAGTCATGCCCGGATCGGGTGGAACTAGCTTGGAAATTCGATCGACAAATCCGTAAGGATGTCCCAGAACACGGCCCACATCGCGGATAACCGCTTTCGCCGCCATGGTACCAAAAGTGATAATCTGCGATACCGCTTCACGCCCGTACATTTCTGCAACATGTTCGATAACTAAATCGCGTTTTTCCATGCAGAAGTCGACGTCAAAGTCAGGCATCGACACACGTTCCGGGTTAAGGAAACGTTCAAATAGCAGGTCGAATTCCAGCGGATCCAAATCGGTAATTTTCAGCGCATAGGCCACCAGCGATCCCGCACCGGAACCACGCCCAGGGCCTACCGGCACGCCATTGTCTTTTGACCACTGGATAAACTCCATTACTATCAGGAAGTAACCAGGGAATCCCATTTGGTTGATGACACCGAGTTCAACATCAAGACGTTCGTCATATTCCAGGCGTTTCACGGCTCTGACTTCAGGGTCTGGGAACAGGAATTCTAAACGTTCTTCCAGCCCTTTTTTGGAGCAGGCAATCAGGAAGTCTTCCGTGGACATATCGCCAGTGGGGAACTGCGGCAGGAAATATTCACCGAGACGGATGGTCACATTGCAGCGCTTGGCAATTTCAACGCTGTTCTGGAGGGCCTCGGGGATGTCGGCAAACAGCTCACACATCTCTTCTTCACTGCGCATAAACTGCTGTGCGGTATAATTTTTCGGACGCTTAGGATCGTCCAAAGTGAAGCCGTCATGAATAGCAACGCGGATCTCGTGCGCGTCGAAATCGCCTTCAACCAGGAAACGCACGTCATTGGTCGCAACCACCGGCAAACCACTCACTCCGGCCAGCTCAACTGCCTGATGAAGATAGTTTTCTTCATCGGCACGACCGGTGCGGATTAGCTCAAGATAGTAGCGATTCGGGAAGTATTGCTGATAAAACTCAACGCATTGCTCAACTTGTTGCTGGTTAGAACGGGTAAGAAACTTACCAATATCGCCGTGGCGAGCACCAGAAAGCAGCAGTAGCCCTTCGTTAAGCTCGGCTAACCATTCACGCTCGATAATCGGCCCAGCAGCGCCATAGCCACGCTGGTAAGCACGGGAAATCAGCAGGGTCAGGTTTTGATAGCCCTGATTATTCATTGCCAATACGGTTAACTGTGCTAACTCATCGCCCAGCATATCGCTGTGGACGTTAAAGTCTGCGCCAATTAGCGGTTTGATTCCTGCACCGTGTGCAGCGCCATAAAATTTAACCAGGCCACATAGGTTGGTGAAATCAGTAATACCTAACGCAGGCATGCCGAGTGCGGCCGCTCGTTTCACCAACGGGCCGACTTTGGCTAATCCATCAACCATGGAATAGTCAC
Organism: uncultured Gammaproteobacteria bacterium; assembly: GCA_963747655.1. Classification (GTDB taxonomy): domain Bacteria; phylum Pseudomonadota; class Gammaproteobacteria; order Enterobacterales; family Enterobacteriaceae; genus Rouxiella. The sequence goes on from CAVVFS010000008.1 coordinate 15,387, forward strand.
TGTGTACACGCAGATGAATAAAACGAGGTTCAGCCATATTCAGATACCAAAATATGAGGGTGACAGTTATAAAAACTGGGTAATCGATTCTGTCAGAGTCGCGTGATTAACGCGGCACGACGACGTTTTCCAGCGCGCGTCTGACCGGAGCGAAACTGCGTCGATGATGAGCCGTTGCCCCCAAACGTGCAAGCTGCTCTAAGTGCGCAGCGGTTGGATAACCTTTATGCTTAGCAAAGCCATACTCGGGAAACGCTAAATCCAGCTCAACCATTTCACGATCACGGGTCACTTTAGCCAATATAGACGCCGCACTGATTTCTGCCACACGGCTGTCACCCTTCACAACTGCCTGCGAAGGCATCGCTAACGCCGGACAGCGGTTGCCATCAATAAGCACAAAATCAGGGACTATCGCCAATCCGGCTACGGCCCTTTGCATCGCTAACATCGTCGCGTGCAGGATATTAAGTTCGTCGATTTCGGCTGGGTTTGCACGACCGATACACCAGGCCAGAGCCTTTTCTTTAATTTCTTCAAACAAAAATTCGCGGCGTTTTTCGCTAAGCTTTTTGGAATCGGCCAGACCCGCAATCGGCCTGGAAGAGTCCAGGATAACGGCCGCAGTCACCACATCACCGACCAGCGGGCCACGCCCGACTTCGTCCACACCGGCAATAAGGTTTGCCTGTGGGTAGATAAAAAGTTCAGTCATTTATTTATTCGCCAACTCTATCACGGCCTGCGCTGCCTGCTCGTCGGCATTGCGACGAATGCTTTCATGGAGCGTAAGGAAAGTTTCTTTTAACTGGTGACTCGTCTCCCCGCCGGCCAACAAAGGCAGCAGCGCGGCAGAGAGCTTGTCGGGAACGCATTCATCCTGCAGCAGTTCAGTCACGATTTCGCGCCCCGCTAACAGATTAGGCAGAGAAACATAGGGCGTTTTAACCAGCCGTTTGGCTATCCAGAATGTTACAGGCTTCATGCGATAACCCACAACCATCGGACATTTCGCCAGCATGCATTCCAGCGCCGCCGTGCCCGAAGCCAGCAGAGCTGCATCACTGGCGATCATCGCATCACGGGCTTGCCCATCAAGCAGGTGCGCCGGAAGGTCAGGAGCGATTTCCGCTTTAATTCGCTCAAACTGTTCGCGACGTTTGGCGTTAACCAGTGGCACGACGATGTGCAAATCAGGATAGGTTTTTCTCAACTGTAGCGCGGTTTTTAGAAAATCAGCGCTAAGCATTTCAACCTCAGCGTGACGACTTCCAGGCAGCAATGCCAGACAGTGTACGTCCTCGGGAATGCCCAATGTTTGTCGTGCAAGCTGTTTATCGGGATGCAGAGGAATAGAATCTGCCATCGTATGGCCGATAAAGCGGCATGAGACATTAAATCTGTCATAAAACGCTTTTTCAAAAGGCAGGAAAGCCAACACCAAATCGGTGGCTTTGCCAATTTTGAAAACGCGCTTTTGTCGCCAGGCCCAAACTGACGGGCTGACGTAGTGAATGGTGCGAATACCGCGCTGCTTCAGGCGGCCTTCGAGCCTAAGATTAAAATCAGGTGCATCAATACCGACAAAAACGTCAGGCTTAAGCGCTGTAAAACGCTCGGTGAGTTCTTTGCCGATTTTCATCAGGCGAGGTAAACGCCCAAGCACCTCTACCAGGCCCATGACTGCAAGCTCTTCCATCTCGAACCAGGCCTCACACCCTTCTGCCTGCATCAGGGGGCCAGCGACCCCCACAAAGCGTGCATCAGGATAGTGGCTTTTAAGAGCCCGGATCAAGCCCGCGCCTAGTATATCGCCAGATGTTTCACCGGCAACCAGGCCAATTGTCAGAACGGGCTTTTCCATTTTTTCTTAAATCCAGTTGAGCAGCTTAAACAGCGAACCTGAATAGAGGCTCTTTATTAGCGAATAATGCCGCGCGTTGAACGGGCAAAGAAATCGCTAAATGGCTGTACCGCCGGGAACTCGGCAGCAATGGCGGCAATCTCAGGGAGCGAGTCTTCAAGCGTATTGCCACTGCGGTAAAGCACTTTGTAGGCATTACGAATAGCGTGAAGTGAAGGCTTGTCGAAACCACGGCGTTTTAACCCCTCGATATTAATACCGAACGGTGTCGCGTGGTTACCCTGAGCAATAACAAACGGAGGGACGTCCTGTGCAACGCCGGAGCATCCACCAACCATCACGTGGGCACCAATGACGCACCACTGATGTATCGCCGTCATGCCACCAATAATGGCAAAGTCATCAATCTGTACGTGACCGCCCAAAGTCGCGTTGTTGGCAAGAATACAGCGATTACCAATTACGCAGTCATGAGCAATATGGGCATTGACCATCAGCAGATTATCACTACCTACTTTGGTCAGCCCGCCGCCTTGAACGGTTCCACGATGAATGGTAACGCTCTCACGAATATTGTTGCGATCGCCCACTTCAACGCGTGTTGGCTCACCGGCATATTTGAGATCCTGATTAATCTCCCCAATAGAAACAAACTGGAATATGCGGTTGTCGCGACCAATTTTGGTCACGCCGTTAACCACCACGTGTGATTTGAGTTCGGTACCTTCGCCAATTTCGACCTGAGAGCCGATGTAGCAGAAGGGACCGATGTGAACACCGGCACCAATAATAGCCCCTTCTTCAACGACAGAGCTAGGGTGAATAAAGGCGGTTTTATCAATCACGGATTATTTCTCCTGACTACGGGCACACATCATTTGGGCTTCACAAACTACCTGTCCATCAACTAATGCCCTGCCATTGAACCAGGTCACGCCGCGACGAGTTTTCTCGAACACGACTTCAAGCACCATGGTGTCGCCTGGAACAACCGGCTTTTTAAAACGAGCGCCATCAATACCTGCGAAATAGTAAAGTTCGCCAGGTTCAAGTTTACCTACGCTTTTAAACGCAAGCAGACCGGTAGCCTGTGCCATGGCTTCAAGGATCAGAACGCCAGGGAAGATAGGTTTGCTAGGGAAATGCCCCTGGAAACATGGTTCGTTAAAAGAAACATTTTTGATCGCACGAAGTCTTTTATGCGGAGTGAACTCGATTACGCGGTCCACCAGCAAAAACGGAAAACGGTGCGGAAGCAGCTCAAGTATTTCTCCAATACCAAAACCTTCTACGCTAACTTCATGTTCGTGATCGTTGTGAGTAGGAGTGCTCAAAATACTCGTCCTGTCTAAAATTACTGATATCATCAATAGCACGGCCTGCGTGACCCTCAAAGAGGAGCATTCTGCAGGCCGCAAATAGAGACTAAGAATCGTTAAGGCAATGAATTATAAGGCTAAATCATTATCTTACTTATTGATTTTTAGTAGTTGTTTGTTGGTAAGCTAGTCTTCTTCGATTTTACGCTCTACAGCTTTTAAGCGTTTATTCATCTCATCGATGTTCATAACCAACGCGGCGGTTTTACGCCAAACTTTGTTAGCCTGTAACGGAATACCGGAGGAGTATACCCCAGGTTCGGTAATTGGTCGCATGACCATTCCCATTCCCGTTACAACAGCCTTGTCGCAAATTTCCATGTGGCCATTAATTACGCTAGCGCCGCCAATCTGACAGTAACGTCCGATTTTCAGACTTCCAGCCATTATCACACCACCTGCGACCGCCGTATTGTCTCCAATCACGACGTTGTGTGCAATCTGACATTGATTATCAATGATTACACCGTTACCAATTTGCGTATCATCGAGCGCGCCACGGTCGATAGTTGTACAGGCACCAATCTCGACACAATCGCCAATAATAACAGTGCCGAGTTGCGGGATCTTCACCCAATTTCCGCGATCGTTCGCATATCCGAAGCCATCTGCGCCGATAACGGTATTTGACTGAATCAGACATTTCTGACCAATTTCAACCCGATGATAGATAGAAACATTGGCCCAGATACGTGTTCCGGCGCCAATTTTAGCATCTTTACCGATGAAACAACCTGCGCCAATAATGACGCCATCACCTAATTCAACACCAGATTCAATGACTGCATTCGCACCCACTGATACCTTTTCGCCGATTTTTGCATCAGGAGAGATAACAGCGCTCGGGGCTATATCCTGAGCCGGAGCTGGCGTGGAATCAAGAATCTGAGCCATGCGAGCGTAAGTCAGGTAAGGGTTTTTAACCACAATTGCCGCACTTTGGCAAAAGGGCAGATCCGCTTCGGTCAACACTACAGCACCTGCTTTACAGGTTGCCAACTGCTCACGGTAACGGCTGTTTGATAAAAACGTGATTTGCTCAGAGTGTGCGGAATGCATTGAAGCAATGCCGGTGATGGCGAGAGAGCCATCACCGTGCAATTGTGCATCCAACTGCTGTGCGAGATCAGCCAGTCGAATTGACGCCATGCTTATTTAACCTGTTTCAACACTTCGTCAGTGATGTCTTGTGCATTGTTAGATGCATAAGCCAGAGCATTAGCGTCGATAACAATATCCAGGCCATCTTTAGCGGCTACAGTTTTAACTGCGTCCTGGATACGTCCCAGGATCTTGTCACGCTCTTCTGCCTGACGTTTTTGATTGTCAGCGTCAAAAGCCTGAGCTTTTGCAGAGAAATCTTCACGATTAGCCATAACTTGTTTTTCAAGCTTTGCACGGTCAGCTGGCTTCATAGAGCCGGCATTACGCTGCAGGTTCTGCATTTGAGCTTGTAGTGCAGTTTGCTGAGCTTGCAGAGCAGTTGCACGGCTTTTGAATTCAGTTTGCAACTCCTTCGCAACAGCTTCGCGAGCAGGCATTTGCTGGAAAACTTCTTGAATGTTTACAACACCAATTTTTTCAGCAGCCTGAACGCTAGCTGAAGCAGCCATAACTAATCCGAGGCCTGCGGCATATAACCACTTTTTCACTATAAACTCCTTCCATCACTTATTTGTGCTCGAAAGCACAGTAATTTACGCATAAGGCCTGAGAAGAGATTCCTCAGGCCTTCGCGATTCTATTGATAATGCTCAGCTGTTGTAACAGATTACCACGTTTGACCAATGTTAAACTGGAACTGTTCTGGCTTATCACCCGTGTATTTCTTAATTGGCTCAGCATAGGAGAATGACAGAGGTCCCAGAGGAGACTGCCATTGCAATGCCAGACCGGAAGAAGCACGGATATTGCCTGGTTTACTATAATCTGGAAGACCGGCAGCAACAGTTTCTGCAGTATTGTGCCAGTTAGTATCCCATACAGTACCCGAGTCAACGAATACTGAAGTACGCAGTGAGTTAACGTATTTATCACCAACAAACGGCGTAGGAACGATAAGCTCGGCGCTCAACAGACCCATGGCGTTACCGCCAACTGCATCGTGAGAGCTAGTTACCGGGCAACCTGCATAAGAGGTCGATCCCGCTGCACAGTCATAGTAAGCCGCTTTTGGACCAATGGTATTAGTCTGGAAACCACGGACGCTGCTTGCACCACCGGCATAGAAGTTGTCATAGAATGGCACTTCTTTGCCGCCGAAGCCGTCAGCATAACCGGCACGAGCACGCCCCATCAGTACCCACTTGTGACTTGCGGTCAGAGGTAAGTAGCTGGTCGCGTCGAATGTAACCTTGTAATACTTGTTGGTCGATCCTGGAACGGTTACTTTACCGCTCAGGTTAGCTTTGGTACCCGCCGTAGGGAAGAAGCCACGGTCAAGGTTATTATAACCCCAGCCGGTCGTCAGGAAGAAGTCATCGGCGCTAAAGTGCGCATCTGACTGATTATCCTGGCCTACAACAACGGACGGATTTTTACCCACGCTATTAAGGTAGCGGAACATCGCCACCTGAGGCTGCATGTTCGACAGATCATTGTGAACATAATCCCCACCCAGACGCAGTGAGTTGTTCTCGTTGATCGGGAAGCCCAGCGTGCTGCCGAAACCATAACTTCTGTTGGTGTATTCGGAGAGGTCGGCGTCATCTGCTTTAAAGTCATTGTAGAAGAGTCGACCGCCCAGGCTCACACCATCAACCGTCAGGTACGGGTTGGTAACCGTCAGTTCGGTATAGGTTTGGTAATCGTTTTTGGTGCCGGTAATGCCAGCCTGGTAACCAGTACCTAACCAGTTATCCTGCTGAACGCCGACGGTAAAGCTGACGCCACTCTCTGAGCCATAACCTACGCCAAAGTTAAAGGTACCGGTGTTACGTTCTTTAACTTTATAAACCACGTCGACCTGATCTGCACTTCCTGGTACACGTTGAGTATCAACATCAACGGAATCAAAGTAGCCCAGACGATTCAGACGTTCTTTACCTTTATCAACGAGATCGCTACCCAGCCATGCGCCTTCCATCTGACGCATTTCACGGCGCAGCACGCTGTCTTCACTGGTGCTATTACCTTCAAAGCGAATGTGGCGAACGTAATAACGGTTACCAGCATCAACATTGATATGCAGAATGACAGTTTTATCTTTATCGTTGATTTCAGGCTGCGTGGTCACAGTTGGATACGCGTATCCATAACGGCCAAGCAACGCTTTAATATCATTTTCAATCTTGGTAACTTTGGCGCCGCTATAAAGCTCGCCATTGCTGATTTTGCTCAGATTTTCAATTTCAGCAGAGTGACCCTGCATGTTGCCCGCAACCTGAACGCCAGCAACTTTATACTGATCGCCTTCATGGATATTCAGGGTGATGTAAATGCCCTTTTTGTCCGGAGTCAGGCTAACCTGAGTTGAATCCAGGTTAAAGCGCGCGTAACCGCGGTCAAGGTAGTAGCTACGTAGGGTTTCGAGGTCACCAGCCAGTTTTTGCTGTTGATATTTACGATCACCAACAACGTTCCACCATGGCACTTCGTCACGTAGCTGGAACTGCGAAACTAATTGATCGGTGCTGAATGCGTGGTTACCGACAATGTTGATCTGCTGGATTTGAGCAGACAAACCTTCGGTAAAGACCAGTTTCAAGTCAACGCGGTTGCGCGGCAAAGGAGTCACGACGGCTTTTACCGACGCGCTGTACTTACCGACGCTGTAGTAGAAGTCTTCGAGACCCTTTTCGATATTCGAGACTTGTGTGCGGTCAAGCGCGTCGCCAACCCGAACGCCAGAGGCATCGAGGTTTTGTTTAAGCATGTCATCTTTCACCGCTTTGTTGCCGGAGAAAGTGATGCTGGCGATGGTTGGGCGCTCTTTGACTTGAACAATCAGGGTATCGCCATCACGCAGAACGCGAACGTCCTCAAAGTTGCCTGTGGCAAACAATGCTCGAATGGTATTACTGATATCATCGTCGGTAACCGTATCACCTACGCGAACCGGCATATTGAGTAACGCCGCACCGACGGCAACGCGCTGGAGGCCTTCGAAATGAATATCCTTCACTACGAATCCATCTGCGCCGTATACGGTCGCGCTGCCAAACAGCAGCGACGCTATGAGCAACTTTTTGATCGCCATCGTTGTTATGCGTCTTCCTAACCTAATCCCCGTCTTAAAGACGGGAGAAATCATTGAAAAGTGCAAGCCCCATCAACAACACCAGCAATACAGAGCCAATGCGGTAACTGAAGTCCTGAACTCGCTCGGAAACTGGCCCACCCTTGAGCTTTTCTATTAATAAAAACAGCAGGTGACCACCATCTAACACCGGTAATGGGAACAGATTGATAATACCGAGATTGACACTTATCAATGCCAAAAACATCAGGTAGTACACGAATCCATACTCAGCTGACAAACCGGCACCCTGTGCGATGGAAATAGGGCCACTCAGATTATTCAGCTTCACATCACCGGTTATTAACTTGCCCAGCATATTGACCGTTAATTTCATCAGTTGCCAGGTTTTATCCCCAGCCTGATAAAACGCCGTTAACGGCCCATACTGTCGAATCGTTTTGTACTCGTCAGGCAATGGGATAATTTTTGGTACTACACCTGCAAAACCCATCGACTGCCCTTTGCCCACTGATTTAGTGTCTGGTATCAACGTTAAGTTCAACGGTTGCCCATTACGCTCAATGTCTAATGCCATCGATTTGCCGGGATTATCGCGTACCTGGAGCGCAAAAGCTTGCCAACTTACTAAAACCTGACCATCAACTTTAACGATCCTGTCTCCCGCTTGCAAACCTGCCTTCTGCGCGGCGGAATCTGCCTGTACCTGAGACAGAACGGATTCTATCTGTGGCCCACGAGGAATAATCCCCAGGGCAACAACAGGATCCTGCTTTTCTGGATCAAAATGCCAGGCATTGAGATCAAGTTGTTTTTCAACTACCTGTGAGGAGCCAAATTGCGCCACTCCAACGGTAGTTTTTGCATCGCCAATCTCACCAATCAGCGCCATGCGAACTGAATCCCAATCAGGCGTTTCGATACCGGCAACGGACTTAAGTTCCATGCCTGGCAAAATATTGGACTGTGCAGCAACCGACTGCGGCGTGATTTCACCCACGACAGGACGCACGCTGGGTACACCGATGATAAACACCAGCCAGTAGGCAAAAACAGCGAAAATGAAGTTAGCGACAGGCCCGGCGCTGATAATAGCCGCGCGTTGCCATACCGTTTTGTTATTGAAGGATTTATGGAGAAGTTCCGGGGCGACCGCTTCAACACGCTCATCGAGCATTTTGACATAGCCGCCCAGTGGGATCAGGGCTAACACATATTCAGTTCCCTGTTTGTCGGTTCGGCGAAGCAGCGCCTTGCCAAAACCAACAGAGAAACGTTCTACGTGCACACCGCAGCGACGAGCAACCCAGAAATGACCAAATTCGTGCACGGTGACAAGCACCCCCAATGCAACGATAAAGGCGGCCAGGCTCCAGAGTATGTTCATCATAATCCTAACTATTCCTTAAAAACTGCAACTGGCAGAAGGTTAATACACCAACAGCATCAGACAGGCAAAAACCGGCACCGCAGCAGTTAAACTGTCGATACGGTCCATAATCCCGCCATGGCCAGGTATTAAATTACCACTGTCTTTAATCCCTGCTTCACGCTTAAACATGCTTTCGGTCAAATCACCGAGAACAGACGCCAGAGCGGCAATCACAGAACAAATCAACAGGGTTACAGGAACAACATTTAATGGCACGTAACGACCGAACAGCCATGATATCAGAGCTGAGGTAAATAGGCCTCCAACCATGCCTTCCCAGGTTTTACCCGGTGATACTTTTGGCGCAAGCTTGTGTTTGCCAAACAGTCTGCCAAACAGGTAGGCACCGGAATCTGCGCCCCACACCAGTAGCATCACGTACAACAGCCACCAGGCACCGTTGTAATGGTTTTCGGCATAGCCATAAAGGCGCAGCGACAGCATGCCCCAAAAGAAAGGCACAATAGTCAATAAACCAAAGAAAAGCTTCAATGTGCGTGAGTTCCGCCATAACGCGGCAGAAACCGGGTATAAAACGACCAATACAAATGCCAGGATCCACCAGGCCAATGCCAGCCATAGCGAACCGCTAATTTGCAGCAGATGAACCGACTGCTGATACGCCGGAAGGCTCAACCTCATAGCAGTTAACACAAAACCGCAAAGAACAGCCAACCATATACGCTGGGTTCGTGACTTATACCCGGCAAACTGGGCCCATTCCCATGCTGCCAGCATACAGACAACAATAGTCACAACGGTAAAGCCGGCAGGCGGCAATAAAAATAGTGCAGCGATGACAAGTGGAATCAAAATCAAAGCTGTAATAATGCGATACTTCAGCAAAAGTTCTCCCTAGGACACTTCGGCGCCGTTAGGTGTAGTCCCCCCAAAGCGACGCTCGCGTTGTGCAAAAGCATTCAGCGCACCTTCAAAGACAATTTCATCAAAATCAGGCCAGAGGACGTCAGTAAAGTAAAGCTCCGCATAGGCAATCTGCCACAACAGGAAATTACTGATACGATGTTCCCCACCGGTTCTGATCACCAGGTCAACAGGTGCCAACTCACTCATACAAACCGAAGCACCCAATGCTTCTTCCGTGATTTGGTCCGCCCGAAGTGTACCAGCTTCAACCTGACCTGCCAGCTTCTTTACACCTTCAATGATATCCCAGCGTCCGCCGTAGTTAGCCGCGATGTTAAGCGTCAGGCCATCGTTGTTTTGTGTCAGTGTTTCAGAGCGACGGATCATGTCCTGCAAACGCGAGCTAAAGCGGCTGATATCGCCAATCACTCTTAAGCGGACATTGTGTTTATGCAAACTTTTCACTTCACTGCCCAATGCACGAATAAAAAGCTGCATCAATGCAGAAACTTCCTGAATTGGACGGTTCCAGTTCTCACTGCTGAAGGCATAAAGCGTGAGCGCATCAAGATGATGGCTTGCAGCAAAGCTTACGGCTTTGCGTACGGACTTAACTCCCGCTTTATGACCAAAGATCCGCATTTTTCCCTGGCGTTTCGCCCAACGGCCATTTCCATCCATAATGATGGCGACATGGCGCGGTAGCAGAAAAGTTGTATCAGTCATTTGTTGATTATCGAGCGACATAACCCCTACTCTTTTCCTTCAACTAGAATTAACGACGTCACCTGAAACCTTGCATTCGCGTGCATGATAAAGCGTGCGCGTAAAAAAGCCGTGACCCCATCAGGCACGGCCTGCCCTGACTAGCAACGTACTAAAAATGAATAAGCAACGCCATGAAACACAAATGTGCGTTGTCAGGAGGCGCAGACTATATCATTTCAACGTTGTTCGAACAAACGACCTAAATCAATGACAAACAATTTTACAGACTAAATCTCTGTAATAACAAGAATGCACTCTCTCTGGCAGAACGGTCTATTGCTAAAACTTCTTCCACACTGGCAGGTTCTGCAGGCAGTGGTTTTTCCAATACTTCCTGGTTTAATTTAGCAATATCCGTAAAGCGAATTTGCCCGGCAAGGAAAGCCGCGACAGAGACTTCATTGGCTGCATTCAGCGCCGTGGTAGCAGCTTGCCCGGTGCGACTGGCATCGATTGCCAGCTTCAGGCACGGATAACGTACATAATCCGGCTCGCTGAATGTTAATGCCCCCATTTTACAAAAATCCAGAGGCTCGACGCCTGCTGCGACTCTCTTTGGGTAAGCCATGGCATGAGCGATCGGCGTGCGCATATCCGGTGAACCCAGCTGCGCCAACACGCTGCCGTCGATATAACGCACCATCGAGTGAATCATCGACTGTGGATGAATAATAACTTCCATCTGTTCCGCAGAAGCGTTAAACAGCCAGCGCGCTTCGATATACTCCAGCCCTTTATTCATCATGGTCGCTGAATCGACAGAGATTTTGCGCCCCATTGACCAATTCGGGTGTGCACAGGCGCGCTCAGGCGTTACGCCGTCAAACTCAGTCAGCGGGAGCTCACGGAATGGGCCACCGGAGCCGGTCAGAATAATGCGCGATACGCCATTTTCTTCCAGCGAAGCATAACCCATTTGTTGCTGCACTTTTTCAGGCATGCTCTGGAAAATAGCATTATGCTCACTGTCGATAGGCAGCAACTGACTGTGGCTTTCACGCACGGCATCCATAAAGATGCGACCACAGGTTACCAGAGATTCTTTATTGGCAAGCAGAACGCGCTTGCCGGCTTTTACCGCAGACAACGTTGGCAAAAGCCCTGCGGCTCCGACAATAGCCGACATTACCTGACTGACATCATCCAGCGCGGCCAGTTCACATGCGGCATTAATGCCAGAGAGAACTTCGGTTTTACTCCCCTGCTCTTGCAGAACAAGACGCAATGCAGCAGCGGACGTTTCATCGCCCATCGAGGCATATTGAGGGGAAAATTCCAGACATTGCTCAGCCATTACCTGAACATTATTTCCGGCGACCAGCGCACGAACGCTAAAGGCATCGGGGTTGGAACGCACAACAGAAAGCGTGCTGGTGCCAACAGAACCCGTGGAGCCAAGAATAGTCAGTTGCTTCATGAAGGTACTCAGTCTAGCGAAAGTCATTAACGAAGGTGACACAGTCTGTTACTCATTGGGCCGCTTGTCTATCAGATTCAAGCACCAAATACTGTGATTCACTACGAAGGGATGCTACCCATTTTATTGATAATTTCTTAACTTACAATTAAGTATGGGATATTTAGGGAAATGACGATTTAAAAAAAATAAAGCGCCGCTTATGCGACGCTTCGGATACTGCCGGCGTAATGCTTAGAAATCCATCAACTCTGCTTCTTTATCACTCAAAGCTTTGTCGATTGTCTTGATAAAGACATCAGTCATTTTCTGAATATCGTCTTGTGAACGACGATCTTCATCTTCACTGATTTCTTTATCTTTCAGCAATGCCTTCACTTTATCGTTGGCATCGCGGCGCACGTTACGCACGGAAACACGGCCCTGCTCTGCTTCGCCACGCACGATCTTTATCAGATCTTTACGGCGCTCTTCAGTCAGCGGAGGCAATGGAACGCGGATGGTGCTGCCAGCAGACATAGGGTTCAGGCCCAAATCTGAGGTCATGATTGCCTTTTCTACAGCAGCGCTGATAGAACGGTCAAACACGGTTACAGCCAGCATACGGGAATCTTCTACCACTACGTTAGCCAACTGGCGCAGCGGAGTTCTAGAACCGTAATAATCAACCTGAATACCGTCGAGGATACTCGGATGTGCACGGCCAGTGCGGATTTTGTTGATGTTGTTTTCGAATGCTTCAACGCATTTACCCATGCGAATTTTAGCATCGTTACTAATGTCATTTATCACGTTGCGAACCTTAAGAGACAGATTACTAGGCAGACCATAGTCTTAGTATAGTCCGTGAATATTCAAAATGGTTGTCCGGCACAACAACAGGTTATTCGCCTTTAGAAATCAGCGTACCTTCGTTTTCGCCCATAACCACGCGGCGCAGTGCGCCTGGTTTGTTCATATTGAAAACACGAATCGGCAGATTATGGTCACGCGCCAGCGTAAAGGCGGCAAGGTCCATGACTTTCAATTCTTTATCCAACACGTCTGTATAAGTCAGGTGGTCGAACATCGTTGCGTCCGGATGTTTAACCGGATCCGCAGAGAACACACCGTCAACTTTAGTGGCTTTCAAGACCACGTCGGCTTCAATTTCAATCCCGCGCAGGCAGGCCGCAGAATCGGTAGTAAAGAATGGGTTGCCGGTACCGGCTGCAAAAATTACGACACGGTTGTTACGCAGCAAACTGATAGCTTCAGCCCAGCTGTAGTTGTCGCAAACGCCGTTAAGCGGAATTGCCGACATCAGGCGCGCATTCACATAGGCACGGTGCAGTGCATCACGCATTGCCAGACCATTCATTACTGTGGCCAGCATTCCCATGTGATCGCCCACCACGCGGTTCATTCCTGCCTGAGCAAGACCAGCACCGCGGAACAGATTCCCGCCGCCAATCACGACACCCACCTGGATGCCTAGCTCAACCAGTTCTTTAACTTCCTGTGCCATGCGATCCAAAACGCTCGCATCGATACCAAAACCTTCACTGCCTTGCAGGGCTTCGCCACTGAGTTTGAGCAGGATACGCTGATAAACGGGTTTCGCATTGGTAGCCATGGTGTCTGTCCTAAGAAGCATTGTGTCGTAATGGGATGGTCGTTTTTTTTGCATCACAAATCCTGTGATGTGATCAGGCTAAAACTGCTGCCTGACATAACTGCTAGAGGGTTAAACCCTTGGATATTTCAAGGCTGGATAAAACGGAACCGCCAGTTTCAGCGGTTCCATTTTTTGCATCAATCCAGCATTAAGACTGTTTGCTCATTGCAGCAACTTCTGCAGCAAAGTCAGTCTCAGCTTTCTGGATGCCTTCGCCCACTTCAAAGCGGATGAAGTTAACAACGTCAGCGTTGTGCTCTTTCAGAACCTGAGCAACAGTTTTGCTTGGTTCGATAACGAAAGGCTGACCAGTCAGAGAAACTTCGCCGGTGAATTTCTTCATGCGGCCTTCAACCATTTTCTCTGCGATTTCTTTAGGCTTGCCAGACTGCAGTGCGATGTCCAGCTGAACCTGGTACTCTTTTTCTACAACTTCTGCAGAAACGTCTTCTGGCTTAACGAATTCTGGCTTGCTTGCAGCAACGTGCATAGCGATTTGCTTAACCAGTTCTTCGTCAGCGCCGGTAGCAGAAACCAGAACACCGATGCGAGCACCGTGCAGGTAACTACCCAGAACGTCGCCTTCCAGAGCAGCGATACGACGAATATTGATGTTTTCACCAATCTTGGCAACCAAAGCAACACGCTCTTCTTCGAACTGTGCTTTCAGTACTTCAACGTCGGTGATTTTGCCAGCGAAAGCAGCGTCCAGCACTTTGTCAGCGAAAGCCTGGAAACCAGCATCTTTAGCAACGAAGTCAGTCTGGCAGTTAACTTCCAGAATCAGACCGTAGTTACCTTCAACTTTGGTTTTGATCACGCCGTCAGCAGCTACGTTGCCTGCTTTCTTAGCAGCTTTGATCGCGCCAGATTTACGCATGTTTTCGATAGACAGCTCGATGTCGCCGTTAGCTTCAACCAGAGCTTTCTTACAGTCCATCATGCCAGCGCCAGTACGTTCACGCAGTTCTTTTACCAGGGCAGCGGTAATATCAGCCATTGTAGTTTCCTCGGTTATCCCAGTGCAAAAAGTCGTTTTGCAGTGAGATATTTTTCGCATTTAAGATAAGCAAAGGGGGCCAATTAAGGCCCCCTAACCAACATATTCAATACCTGGTTAATAAGGCCCGCCTACTCATTATCTTTCAATCTGCATCTGCGTTGAAATCTATTGAGTTTCGGATCCGTCCTTATTATTCAGCTTCTACGAAGCTTTCTTCTGCCTGAACAGCCAAGTCTTGAGAACGGCCTTCACGAACAGTGGCAGCAACGGCGCTCAGGTACAGATTTACTGCACGGATTGCGTCATCGTTACCAGGGATAACGAAGTCAACGCCATCCGGATCAGAGTTGGTATCAACAATAGCGAATACCGGGATACCCAGGTTGTTAGCTTCTTTGATTGCAATGTGTTCGTGGTCAGCATCGACAACAAACAGTGCATCAGGAAGACCACCCATATCCTTGATACCGCCCAGGCTATTTTCCAGCTTCGCAAGCTCGCGAGTACGCATCAGAGCTTCTTTTTTGGTCAGCTTGTCGAAAGTGCCATCTTGTGATTGGATTTCCAGATCTTTCAGACGCTTGATTGACTGACGAACAGTTTTCCAGTTAGTCAGCATGCCGCCCAACCAGCGATGGTTCACGAAGAACTGGTCGCAGTTGTGTGCAGCGTCTTTTACCGCTTCGCTTGCTGCGCGCTTGGTACCAACGAACAGGATCTTACCTTTACGGGAAGAGATCTTGGTCAACTCAGCCAGAGCTTCGTTGAACATTGGTACAGTTTTCTCAAGGTTGATGATGTGAACCTTGTTACGAGCGCCGAAGATGAATGGCTTCATTTTCGGGTTCCAGTAACGGGTCTGGTGACCGAAGTGTACACCGGCCTTGAGCATGTCGCGCATGGAAACAGTTGCCATGATAAAACCTCTATAGTAAATGTTTGGGGTTATGCCTCCACGTATCCCATGCAACCGACCCCGTAAAAAGCCATCGTCAGACAGCGATCCCAGAGCACCCCGGCGCAGGTGTCGATACGTGTGTGTTATTACTTATTAAACAAAAAATAAGTACACAAATGAGTGAGTATTTGGCTCATCCACTCTATTTCTGCTGCAGAGGCCGGAGCCTTGCTACAAAGACAATATAGTGATTGCCGGCGCGCTTTATACCATAAATCCGTACTAGAAACCAACTAAACTTATACAAAAGCGCGGCAGAAGAATGATAATTTGGCAGCTCAGAACAGGGCTGATACCATGTATCAATCTATTATTATTGTCGACCGGCAGGCATAAATAAAGGCTGTTTCAGTAAAGGTCGTCAAAAACATGACACCCGCAGGATTCTTTCATGGCAATTTCAATCAAAACACCTCAAGACATCGAAAAAATGCGCGTTGCTGGCCGCCTCGCCGCAGAAGTTCTTGAGATAATCGAGCCTCACATAAAACCCGGCGTTAGCACTGCCGAGCTTGATCGTATTTGTCACGATCACATCACGCAACATCAGCAGGCCATTCCTGCCTGTCTGGGTTATCACGGCTTCCCGAAATCGGTCTGTATCTCGATCAATGAAGTGGTCTGCCACGGGATTCCTAGCGACGAACGTCTTTTGAAAGACGGCGACATCATTAATATTGACGTTACCGTGATTAAAGACGGCTTCCATGGCGATACCTCAACCATGTTTATTGCCGGCAAGCCAACCATTATGGGTGAGCGCCTGTGCCGCGTAACGCAAGAGAGCCTGTATCTGGCGCTAAAAATGGTCAAACCGGGGATTCGCCTGCGTACGCTGGGTAAAGCTATCCAGCAGTATGTTGAAGCCGAGAAGTTTTCTGTGGTACGCGATTACTGCGGACACGGCATTGGCGAAGGCTTCCACGAAGAGCCACAGGTTTTACACTATGATGGCGACGACGGTGGCGTGGTGCTGCAACCTGGCATGGCTTTCACTATCGAGCCGATGGTGAACGTCGGTGGTTTCCGCATCCGCACCATGAAAGATGGCTGGACGGTGAAAACTCAAGACCGCAGTCTGTCTGCCCAGTATGAGCACACTTTGGTGGTGACCGAGAACGGCTGTGAAATCATGACACTGCGTAAAGATGAAACGCTGCCGAACATTATTATCCACGAGACAGCTGCGGCAAATTAAGTCTTGATACAACCTCGAAGCCGGCTAAATAGTCGGCTTTTTCTTCATAGTGTCTTGTCGTTTTATTATTTTAATGCAGGGCTATGCACTTATGTCTGATTCGTTTCTGTCTAAAAACCTTATCCATCTGGCCTTGCCCCTGCCGGTCGAGATTACTCGCGCTTTTCCCGATAAACCGGCCTCGCCTGCCACTTATAAAGACGAAGAACTGGATCGCCAGTCGCTGAAACAGCATATGGAAGAATTCCAGCTTTGGCTGGCAGAAGCCTTTAACTGCGGGCAAAGAGTCGAAGAACTGGTTGCAGCACGCGCGCTGTATATTGATCAAATGCTGCAACGCCTGTGGATTTTCTACGGCTTCGATAAAATTCCTGAAACCGCTATGGTGGCCGTGGGCGGTTATGGTCGCGGCGAACTGCATCCTCTTTCAGACATCGACGTACTGGTGCTGAGCCAAAAACGCCTCAAAGATGACCAGGCCCAGCGCATAGGCGAACTGATCACGCTGCTATGGGACTTGAAGCTCGAAGTTGGCCACAGTGTGCGTACGCTAGAAGAATGTTTGCTGGAAGGTTTGGCCGATCTCACCGTCGCCACTAACCTGATTGAGTCACGACTGATTTGCGGCGATGTTGCCCTGTTCCTGAATATGCAAAAACATATTTTCAGCGACGGTTTTTGGCCATCTCCTACCTTCTTTCGGGCAAAAATTGTCGAGCAGAACGAGCGCCACCAGCGTTATCACGGCACCAGTTATAACCTTGAGCCGGATATAAAAAGTAGCCCCGGCGGCCTGCGTGATATCCACACCCTGCTGTGGGTTGCGCGTCGTCACTTTGGCGCGACCTCACTGGATGAAATGGTCAGTTTTGGCTTTCTGACCAAGGCTGAACGTAACGAAATCAACGAGTGCCAGAGCTTCCTGTGGCGTATCCGTTTTGCGCTGCATCTCATTCTTAACCGCTACGATAACCGCCTGCTGTTTGATCGCCAGCTTAACGTTGCCCAACTTTTGCAATATCAGGGCGAAGGGAATGAGCCGGTCGAGCGGATGATGAAAGATTTCTATCGCATGACACGCCGCGTGGGCGAACTGAATCAGATGCTGCTACAGCTGTTTGATGAAGCGATTTTGGCCATCGGCCCCAATGAAAAACCGCGCCCGCTGGACCACAATTTCCAGCTGCGTGGCGACCTGATTGACGTGCGTGACGAAACGCTGTTTGACCGCGAACCGCAGGCGATTATCAGCATGTTTTACCTGATGGTCCGCCATCGCGAGATCAAAGGTATTTACTCGACTACTGTGCGTCTGCTGCGCCGCACCCGTCGTCATTTGCAAACGCCGCTGTGTATGATCCCCGAAGCGCGTGAAATGTTTATGGCGATTCTGCGTCATCCGGGAGCGGTTTCCCGCGCGCTGGTACCGATGCATCGCCACAGTGTGCTGTGGGCCTACATGCCGCAGTGGGGGCTGATTGTCGGCCAGATGCAGTTTGACCTGTTCCACGCATATACCGTTGATGAACACACCGTGCGCGTGCTGCAAAAGCTGGAAAGCTTCGCCGATGAGGAGACGCGTCCGCGGCATCCGCTGTGCGTCGATCTCTTCCCACGCCTGCCACAGCCAGAACTGCTGCTGATGGCGGCGCTGTTCCATGATATCGCCAAAGGTCGCGGCGGCGATCACTCAGTCCTTGGCGCGCGCGACGCTCAGGAGTTTGCCGAGCTGCATGGGCTGAGTTCCAATGATAGCCAGCTGGTTTCCTGGCTGGTTCGCTGTCATCTGCTGATGTCAGTCACCGCGCAGCGTCGTGATATTCAAGACCCCAACGAAATCCAGCAATTCGCTGCCGAAATGAAGACAGAAAATCGTCTGCGTTACCTGGTGTGCCTGACCGTAGCAGATATCTGTGCCACCAATGAAACGCTGTGGAACAGCTGGAAGCAGAGCCTGATACGCGAGCTGTATTTCGCCACTGAAAAACAGCTGCGTCGCGGCACGCAACATACTCCGGACTTACGTGAACGCGTGCGCCATCATCGGCTACAGGCGCTGGCATTGCTGCGAATGGATAATATTAACGAAGAGGCGCTGCATCATATCTGGAGCCGCTGCCGTTCCGATTATTTCCTGCGCCATACGCCAAATCAGCTTGCCTGGCATGCTCGCCACTTGCTTGATCACGACTCGACCAAACCGCTGGTGCTGGTCAGTCATCAGGCAACGCGAGGGGGAACCGAGATTTTTATCTGGAGCCCGGACAAGCCGTACCTGTTTGCCGCCGTGGCCGGTGAGTTGGACAGACGCAATTTGAGCATTCATGACGCGCAGATTTTCACTAATCGCGATGGCATGGCGATGGACACCTTTATCGTGCTCGAACCAGACGGTAATCCGCTGACGCAAGATCGCCACGAAACCACCCGTTTTGCCTTAGAGCAGGCGATGTTACAGGCTTATCAGCCTCCGCGAGCGCGTCGTCCGTCTTCCAAGCTGCGTAATTTCAGCGTGCCGACGGAGGTGAGTTTCCTGCCAACGCACACCGATCGCAGAACCTATATGGAGCTGGTTGCACTTGACCAACCGGGCCTGCTGGCGCGCGTGGGTGAAGTGTTTTCCGATTTGGGGCTTTCGCTGCACGGCGCGAGGATCTCGACCATCGGCGAGCGAGTAGAAGACTTATTTATTTTGGCCAACAGCGATCGCCGCGCTTTAGACAAGCAGACGCGCCGTGAAATTGAGCGAAGATTGACCGAAGTGCTCAATCCGTTCGACAAAATATGATACAAGTAACGATTGGCTTTTACTTTACACATCACCAGTGAAAAAAGAGAAGAATATGGAATTGCAAACCGTCATTGAGCAGGCCTTCGAGCGCCGTGCAGAGATTACTCCAGCTAACGTTGACAGTGCAACGCGTGACGCGGTTAACCAGGTTATCAATAAAATTGACAGCGGCGAACTGCGCGTTGCCGAGAAGATAGACGGCGAGTGGGTTACGCATCAATGGTTGAAGAAGGCCGTACTGCTCTCTTTCCGTATTAATGATAACGAAGTGATGGAAGGCGCAGAAAACCGTTTCTACGACAAAGTCCCCATGAAATTTGCCGACTACGACGAAGCACGCTTTAAACGCGAAGGCTTCCGCGTAGTTCCTCCCGCGGCCGTGCGCAAAGGTTCTTTCATCGCCCGCAACGTGGTGCTGATGCCTTCATATGTAAACATTGGCGCTTACGTTGATGAAGGTACCATGGTTGATACCTGGGCCACCGTAGGTTCCTGTGCCCAGATTGGCAAAAACGTACACCTGTCAGGCGGCGTTGGTATCGGCGGCGTACTGGAACCTTTGCAGGCCAACCCGACAATTATCGGTGATAACTGCTTTATCGGCGCGCGTTCTGAAATCGTTGAAGGCGTTATTGTCGAAGATGGCTGCGTGATTTCCATGGGCGTTTACATCGGTCAGAGCACCAAAATTTATGACCGCGAAACCGGCGAAATTCATTACGGTCGCGTTCCAGCCGGGTCAGTCGTTGTTTCCGGCAACCTGCCTTCAAAAGATGGTAAATACAGCCTGTATTGTGCCGTTATAGTTAAAAAGGTTGATGCCAAAACATTAGGCAAAACCGGCCTTAATGAGTTATTGCGCTCTATCGACTAAACTTGAAAAGCGGGTAAATGTTACCCGCTTTTTTTTACGGTTTTTCGGCGTTGGGTATAAACAATAAGTTTAAACAATAAAAGGAAGGTGCCGCATGTATGACAACCTGAAAGGCTTGGGGATAACAAATCCTGACGACGTAGATCGCTATAATCTTCGTCAAGAGGCGAATAACGACATCCTCAAGATCTACTTCCGTAAAGACAAGGGTGAATTTTTTGCTAAAAGCGTAAAATTCAAATACCCACGCCAGCGTAAAACCATTGCCGCAGACAATGCCGGTCAGGGTTATAAAGAGATTAACGAGATAAGCCCTAATCTGCGCTACGTGATCGACGAACTGGATCAAATCTGCCAACGTGAGCAGGTTGAAGTGGACCTCAAACGTAAAATACTCGACGACCTGCGCCATCTGGAATCCGTTGTTGCCAACAAAATTTCCGAGATTGAGTCTGATCTGGAGAAACTCACCAGCGGTCGCTAAGTGTGATGTTGAAATGGCATTAGATGTTGAAAAGCAAACAAAAAGGTCAGGCATTAACTCATGCACTGACCTTTTTATTTATTGGGCTTTTTATTCAGCTTTAATTCACAGGCATAAAGGCCATTGCTAAGCGATTTGTTTGGCCCACTGCGTTACCCACGGCAGAGCCACGAGCTCGGGTTCTGGATGTTCGATAGCATCGATTTCCAGCATATCACCCATTCGAGTCGCACCCTGCTCTTGCAGCAGGTCATCAATTTTATGACCGCCACCGCAGAAGAAATCATAGCTACTGTCACCTAAGGCAATCAGGCCATAGCGCAACTCAGGCTGATAACCGACATTGTCACGGATCTCTTCATACAACGGCGCAATACTGTCGGGGAGATCGGCCTGACCGGTGGTTGAGGTAACGATTAATACGTAATGATGGCGATAGTATTGCCAGGCTTCTATCGTGCCTTCTTCAAAAACTTTAACCTGATGCCCCAGCGATTTGAGCAAAGTTTCCGCCTCTTCCGCTACCAGCAGCGCGTTTCCGTACACGGTGCCTACGAAAATTCCAATCTCAGCCATACCGACATCTCCCTTCATTGACCTTAAAAACTGACTCTAAAATTGTTAGCTATCCTGCCCCTCTGGCACAGGAAACTCAACCCTTTCCAGCGAGCTCGCGCAGCCCAGCCATTCAAAGCGCTCAACTAACTGCTGCCAGCGATTATCCCACGGCGCAGTCAGCGACAGCGGCTCTCCGGTAACCGGGTGCTGAAGCTGCATGTGACTGGCGTGCAACATTAATCCCGGGCAGTCAAAATGCTGCGCCATGCCGCGATTCTGCTTCAAATCACCGTGGGCGGTATCGCCAATAATCGGATGACGCAAATGAGACATATGACGACGCAGCTGGTGTTTGCGGCCCGTTTCCGGCTTCAATTCAACGAGGCTATAGCGCGCCGTTTCATACTTGCCAATCGCCACCGGCATTTCTTTTCTAGCCAGCACACGATAATGACTGACAGCAGGCTGAGGCGCTTTGTCCGCAGCAGCAAACTTGTCGGCTATTTTGTCTAGCTCTTCCGTCAACGCGTAATCGACCGTACCGTCTTCCATTACATAACCGCGAACGACGGCGTGATAAACCTTGTTCATTTGATGTTGTTCAAACTGCTGTGACAGCAAACGCGCTACCTCGCTCGACAATGCCAGCAGTAACACGCCAGATGTCGGTTTATCGAGGCGATGCACGGTAAATACGTGCTGACCTATCTGGTCACGCAGCGTCTGCATCACAAAAACGGTTTCATGCCGGTCAAGCCAACTGCGATGGACCAACATCCCTGCGGGCTTGTTCACCGCAACCAGATGCTCGTCCTGATACAAAATTTCCAGCATGTCAGTCTTCTATGTTCAGTAAATCGTCAAGACGTTGCAGCGCATCGTGCAGCTTTTCCATGTCAGGCAACGCTTCTTCAAAGTAAGCCGTAATGGCAAAACGGGTCGGCAAGTTCGCCTCGGCGGCAAGAAGTGCGTACATGCGCGGGATCAACACCCACTGTAGCCACTGCTCGGCGGACATCGTATCGATAGAAAAAGGTTCTTTGCTTTCAAACGCTTCTGGCGGCGGCGGTAATTGCTGCCATAAAGACAGTTCATGCATAACTTGCTCAATGTCCTGCAATATTTTGCGGACCTGGTTTTCTGTACTCATCGATCACTCTCTGCATTAAACACGTGCGGGTTGGAGATAGCGCGCGGGAAAGGGGCAAAGCATAGCATTGAAGATGCAGCGCCCCAAATTTCTGCACGTCGAGCATAACTTTTCATACCATAGGCATAACTTTTTACATGAAGGGCATAATGCAGCCGATTCATTCATTAAGCATAGCTTCCATCAGCCAACTATCAGTTTTTCATACTGGTACTGTAACAACGCTGAGGGCAAAATAGTCTCACTTCATATTAACTGGCTTAAAAGATGCCTGCGAACACGATAAAAACAACCAAAAAACATGTGACCCCCGTTAAAGCGATGATCGCTTCTGTTTCGGGCTATGCAATGGACGGTTTTGACTTGCTGATGCTGGGATTTATGCTGCCGGCCATCGCCAGTGAACTGCATCTTAATGCATCACAAAGCGGAGCTCTGGTGACCTGGACGCTGATTGGCGCGGTGCTCGGAGGCATAATTTTTGGGCCAATCAGCGATAGATTTGGCCGTATCCGCGTGCTGACCTTCACCATCTTGATGTTTTCGCTGTTCACAGGCCTGTGCGCTATAGCTCAGGGATATTGGGATTTACTGACCTATCGCACACTTGCAGGCGTTGGTTTGGGAGGGGAATTTGGTATTGGCATGGCGCTGATTGCCGAAGCCTGGCCAGTTGAAAAACGCAACCGAGCGTCGGCCTATGTCGGCATGGGCTGGCAGCTAGGAGTATTGATGGCGGCGTTTCTTACCCCATTGCTACTAGGTATTATCGGCTGGCGCGGCATGTTTCTGGTTGGCCTTCTGCCGGCCCTCGCCTCTTTCTTTATCCGTCGCACGATGGGTGAACCGGAAGAGTTTGTTAAGCAATCAACAAACCAACGGCAAGAATCACTGATAACTCGCCTGCGCCTGCTGTTTAAAGACCGCACCACGACAAAATGCAGCCTCGGCATTCTAATCCTCACCTCAGTGCAAAACTTTGGTTATTACGGTCTGATGATCTGGATGCCCAGCTATCTGGCCAAAAATTTCGGTTTTTCACTGACAAAATCCGGGCTATGGACGGCTGTCACCGTGATCGGCATGACAATAGGGATTTGGTTATTTGGCGTGCTGGCAGACCGCTTTGCTCGCTGGCAAATTTTCTTGGTTTATCAGTTGGGTGCCGTAATTATGGTCATCGTTTATGCACAATTGACTGACCCGATAATCATGCTTTTTGCCGGTGCGCTAATGGGTTTGTTTGTTAACGGCATGATTGGCGGTTACGGCGGCCTGATTTCAGACAGCTATCCGGTCAATGTACGCGCTACAGCGCAAAATGTGTTGTTTAACCTGGGGCGAGGCGTGGGTGGATTCGGCCCGTTGGTGATCGGGTTATTGGCCTCAAAGATAGCCTTTACCGCGGCAATTAGCCTGCTGGCAGCCATTTATCTGCTGGATATCTACGCCACGCTGTTCCTGCTGCCTAAAACACAAAGCAAACAACATGATAGCCTGGGAGCAATAGGTTGATTGTGGGGGAACTGCGCGGTTGTTGATAGGTAGATTTAGTTGTTGATAGCTAAAAATAGTTGTTAATAGATAAAGTTACAGCTGGATAAATCGACAGACGGGATAGAAAGAGGCAAAAAGTTGGGGGTACTGTTTGCACAGTACCCCCGGTTCGTTTTATAGCAATCCAGCTACCTGTGTGCTCCCTGCTCAATCCGTGAAAACTTGTCCTATGGTTATCCTAACCAGCCATCCTTTGCAGCGTCCAACTTTCATCCTGACGTATCATCCTGGTCTTCCTGACCTTCATCCCTTAGTCTTCCTGACCCACCAAACTCCTGTTTGGTTCTCAATCTCCGTCCTGGAGGTGTCCCTTGTTTCGTCCTGAAACTTCCTTGCATAATCCGATGCAGTCCTGACTCTCCGTGAGTCGTCCCCTTCTTGATGAATCAGCCATCATCCTGATGTTCTGTTTCATGTCTTCCTTTCGACAAACTTAGAATCGTCGATTTTGCACTTTGAGACAAGGCTAGCGGTATGACTAACACTATCCTTACAGAGTCATAAAGGTAGCATGCTTAGGTTAAGCTCATGTTTTATAAAAATAATTATAATTCACTCAGAAATTATTAGCAGGAAATATAAGAGATATCTTACAGAGTTTGTAAGAGATCTCTCACAAATACTTGAGCCAATTTTCCCTTTTAGCCATTCAGGAAAGTTTTGGGGTCAGCATTGTAAGGAATTCAGCGAGCGATGACGAGAGAATCGTTCTTTTTTTACTCCCGAATTCCTCTAGAGCCACTTCGCCGGTTAAATTACACAGCGAGATAAGCATCAGATCAGAATCAGTAGTTGCCAGGAAGATAGTCGGTGAAAGCTTGAGACGTTTTTGCGTCAGCAGATGACCGATAAGATTCTCCTGTAAACGAACGAAATCCTCTTCGCTCCATACCTGTACCAATGTAAAAGTATAGTTGAGATAGCTGGCTTGCATATCGCCGGCAAATTGAGTGGTGTAAAAGGCATGAGCTTCGGGGCGCAGCTGCAAATCGAGCGCACGTTCAACGTTAGCTAGTTCAGACTGCGGCAAAAAAGGCTGCGGAAGCCAAAAAACTTCACTATCGCTTCTATTTACCTCGCATGAAGAGTCCAGCCCCAATAATCCTTCACTGGCGGGAGCCTTGCCGGTTTCCTGCTGCCACAGGTCAACATAGCGTTGAGTAAAACCCCGTAGGGCATCAGAAACTTCATGGTCCATATTTTTTCTCATCTTCTGGGTCAGCAGTGCGTTAAACTCTTAGCTACGCGTTAAATTCTATTAGCAGTGCGTTAACTATAGTTATACGCAATTTATTTTGTATTGTACCAATCTCTTATCAAGGTGACAGCATGTCCTCCTATCAGGATAATCCCGCTCTTTCTGAACTGACTCTCGGCAAAGCTACGCCTTACCGCGATCAGTACGATGCCACCCTGCTTCAGGCTGTGCCGCGCAGCATGAACCGTGAACCGCTTGGCCTGTATCCGGAATCATTGCCTTTTCACGGCGCCGATATCTGGACAATGTACGAACTCTCCTGGCTGAATGCCAAAGGTTTGCCGCAGGTTGCCGTGGGCGAAATAAGCCTGGATGCCGACAGCGACAATCTGATTGAATCCAAGAGTTTTAAACTTTACCTCAACAGTTTTAACCAGACAAAATTCGATGATTGGGAAAGCGTTCAACGCACGTTAGAAACTGACCTCAGCGCGTGTGCAAAGGGTAAAGTCAGCGTCAGCCTGCGTTCTTTGAATGAAGTTGAAGGTTCGCCGATTGGCCGCCTGGCGGGTATTTGCATCGATGCACAGGACATCGAAATTACCGATTACGCCTTCAGCACCGATTACTTGCAGAATGCTATCAGCGATAAAATTGTGGATGAAACGCTAGTGAGCCATTTGCTGAAATCCAATTGCCTGATAACTCATCAACCCGATTGGGGCTCAGTGCAAATTCAGTATCGCGGACCGGAAATCGATCGCGAAGCCCTGCTGCGTTATCTGGTGTCATTCAGGAATCATAATGAATTCCACGAGCAGTGTGTTGAGCGAATCTTTAACGATCTGCTGCGTTTCTGCCAGCCAAGCCTGTTAGCCGTTTATGCACGATATACTCGTCGCGGCGGTCTGGATATCAATCCATGGCGGGCAAATTTCCTGTTCGAGCCTTCTAATGCGCGGCTTGTCAGGCAATAACTCCCCATTTTGCTCAAGAACTGAGCTGTCAGTTGGCAAGCAATGGTAAAAGCCTATGGACAGGTTTACTGTTAAAGCATAACAAGCACGCAAAACAATATTAACGCGGCGTTAATAAGGAGCAACTTTGATTACACATATCAGCCCACTTGGCTCAATGGATTTGTTGTCTCAGTTGGAAGTGGACATGCTCAAACGCACTGCGAGCAGCGACTTATATCGCCTCTTCCGTAATTGTTCTTTGGCTGTACTTAACAGCGGCAGCCAGACTGACAGCAGCAAAGAGTTGCTGGATCGCTTTGAAAGCTTTGACATCAACGTATTACGTCGCGAACGTGGCGTGAAACTTGAACTGGTAAACCCGCCTGAAGAGGCGTTTGTTGATGGACGTATTATTCGCTCACTGCAAGCCAACCTGTTTGCCGTGCTGCGTGACATCTTGTTCGTTAACGCGCAGCTCAACATTTCGGGCCGTTATCAGGATCTCGACCTGACTGACTCGGTGCAGCTGACCAACCTGGTGTTCTCTATCCTGCGCAACGCTCGCACGCTGCATTTGGATGAAGATCCCAATATGGTGGTGTGCTGGGGCGGACATTCAATTAACGAAAATGAATACCAGTATGCGCGCAGCGTGGGTGTCCAGTTAGGGCTGCGAGAACTGAATATCTGTACCGGTTGTGGTCCGGGTGCGATGGAAGCACCGATGAAAGGAGCCGCCGTCGGCCACGCGCAACAGCGTTATAAAAACAGCCGTTTTATCGGCATGACCGAGCCTTCAATCATTGCCGCCGAGCCGCCTAATCCGCTGGTCAACGAGCTGGTGATCATGCCGGATATTGAGAAGCGTCTTGAAGCCTTCGTGCGTATTGCACACGGCATCATCATCTTCCCGGGCGGTGTGGGGACAGCCGAAGAGCTGCTGTATTTGCTGGGTATTTTGATGGATCCGGCTAATAGCGACCAGGTATTACCGCTGATTCTGACCGGTCCAAAAGAAAGCGCCGACTACTTTACCGTGCTCGATGCCTTTATTCGCGAAACGTTGGGCGACGAAGCTCAGAAGCATTACACCATTATTATTGACAACCCGACCGAAGTCGCGCATCAGCTTAAGCGCGCGATGCCGCTGGTGAAAGAAAACCGTCGTAACAGCGGCGATGCTTACAGCTTTAACTGGTCGATTCGCATCGCGCCTGATTTACAGCTGCCGTTTGAGCCAAACCACGAAAATATGGCGAATCTCAATTTGCATCTCAATCAACCGCCAGAACAGCTGGCCGCCGCGTTGCGCCGTGCGTTCTCAGGTATTGTGGCGGGCAATGTGAAAGAAGTGGGCATTCGTGCGATTCAAAAACATGGCCGCTTCAAGCTTCACGGCGATCCGCAGTTGATGAGTAAAATGGATAGCCTGCTGCAAGGTTTTGTTGCCCAGCACCGAATGAAACTGCCGGGCACCGCTTATATCCCTTGCTATGAAATCTGTTCCTGAGTCTTAATTTTTCAGTGATTTAACCTTCCTCGCCTAAAAACGGGGAAGGCTTTAACCTCCTGTCTTCATCCACGTTATCGAAAATATTTATTGCGGGATGCCTCGCAATTACACGCTGCAAGACCGAGTAAATACCCCCTTCCCGATGCCATCCAGCCCATTTACTGATACCCTCTTGGGATGAAAATTCACTTACTAATCATCGACGCGCTGAATTTAATTCGACGCATTCATGCCGTGCAGGGTTCACCCTGTGTGGTCGCTTGCCAGAATGCGGTCAACCAGCTTATCCAGCATACTCAGCCGAGCCATGTGGTCGCTGTTTTCGACGAAGACGATCGCCATGACAGCTGGCGACATCAGCGCCTGCCGGATTACAAGGCGGGACGTACGCCAATGCCAGATAACCTGTTTGCCGAAATGCCTGCGCTAAAAAGTGGCTTTGAAAGCCTGGGTATTGCCTGCTGGCATGCTGCAGGACAAGAAGCCGATGACCTTGCCGCTACGCTAACGGCCAAAGTAGCCACTGCTGGGCATCAGGTAACGATCGTTTCAACCGATAAAGGCTACTGCCAGCTGCTGGCACCCGAGGTACAAATCCGCGACTATTTCCAGAAACGCTGGCTGGATATGCCATTTGTGCAAGCAAGTTTTGGCGTACTTCCGACCCAGTTAACAGACTATTGGGGACTCGCAGGGATCAGCAGCAGTAAAATTCCGGGCGTCGCAGGGATAGGCCCCAAAGCCGCAGTGACCCTACTCAGTCAATACCCGACTTTAGAAAAACTTTATGAGCATCTGGACGAAATTCCAGAGAAATGGCAAAAGAAACTGCGTGAACATCAAGAACTGGCATTCATCTGCCGCCAGGTCGCTACGCTGCAGAAAGACGTGACTTTGAAGGGAAATTTACAAGATTTACGGCTCAAAGGCTGAGCCGTAATTTTATCTAGCTTCAAGAACGAAGAGAATTTAATCCTCAAAGTAACTGGAGTTGCAACAAGGCGGCAAGCTTAAGATTCCCCGGGAGCTTACACAAGTAAGTGACCGGGGTGAGCAAGCGTAGCCAACACAGTTGCAGCTTCAAGTACTAAGAGGATGCAATCCTCAAAGTAACTGGAGTTGCAACAAGGCGGCAAGCTTGAGATTCCCCGGGAGCTTACACAAGTAAGTGACCGGGGTGAACAAGCGCCGCCAACACAGTTGCAGCTTCAAGTACGAAGAAGATGCAATCCTCAAAGTAACTGGAGTTGCAACAAGGCGGCAAGCTTGAGATTCCCCGGGAGCTTACACAAGTCAGTAATTCGGGTGAGCAAGCGTAGCCAACGCAGTTGCAGCTTCAAGTACGAAGAAGATGCAATCCTCAAAGTAACTGGAGTTGCAACAAGGCGGCAAGCTTGAGATTCCCCGGGAGCTTACACAAGTAAGTGACCGGGGTGAGCAAGCGTAGCCAACACAGTTGCAGCTTCAGGTACGAAGAGGATTTAGCGCTCGTCGCGACGGCCTGGAACAACCGGCCAAAAACGACGCACATGAACGGTGACTTCTTCGCGATCGTGGTACAGCTGTTTGGCAAAGATTTCGGCGTTAATGTCATTTTCTTGCAGACGCGATTTCATGTGCGCAAGAATTTGCGAGACTTCTTCATAGCGCTTTTTCATTGGCAGCTTAAGGTTGAAGATTGTCTCACGACACCAGCCGTTGACCAGCCAGTCTCCCATCAGGGCAGACACTTTGGCAGGAACTTCTACCATGTCGCACACCAGCCAGTAAATATTGGTACGAGTTGGCTTGTATTTAAAACCGTCCTCACGATGGTGCGTTACCTGTCCGGTCATCATGAGGCTAGGTGCCATGGGACCGTTATCGATAGCATCAACCATCATGCTGCGCTGCACTAGCTGATAAGTCCAGCCGCCTGGGCAAGCACCGAGGTCAACTGCGTGCATACCGCTGGCCAGACGTTCTTCCCACTCATCGGCAGGAATAAATACGTGAAACGCTTCTTCGAGTTTCAACGTAGAACGGCTTGGCGCATCGGATGGGAATTTAAGACGCGGGATCCCCATATAGAAAGGAGAGTTATTGTTGCTGTAAGAATAACCGACATAGCAACAGCCCGGAGCAATAAAGAATACGTGCACTACCGGACGCGAAGCATTCTCTTTTTTACCTAATACGCGCTGTTCACGCATGGCAGAACGCAATGGCACCGTAAGTTTGCGGCAGAATTTGGTCAGCTCTTTGCTTTCGTTGGTATCTGGTACTTCAACGCGCAACTCACCACCATTAGTGACCACGCCCTGAAGCATACCCACGATTGGCGTAACGCGGTCTTCCGGCGGTAAGTCTTTCAGTAACTCACCGACGACCAGCATCTGACGAGCAAAAATCAGTTCGCGGAAAGGGATGTCTTTCGCCAGACGATCGGCATCTTCCTGCTGATAGCACTCAAACAATACATAACCGCTGCCTTCTTTTACGCGGGCAAAACCGAAAATCTCTCTTTCGGCTGCTTTGGCGGTGATTTCAGCCGCGCATTCTTTCTCGAAGCCAGAACGGCAGTAGAGTGCAAGTTTATTATTCATGGCGTTGAGCCTTTTTTCCCAGACGCAGCGCGCCGACTAACATCAATAACCAACCAATCAGGAAAAAAGTTCCGCCGATCGGTGTAACGAAGACCCAGAATCTGAGTCCTGACAGCGCCAGACAATAAAGACTGCCGCTAAATAATACGGTTCCAAGAGCCAGACAGGCACTACTCCAGTAGAACCAGATGCTGCTGCGCTGCTGCATCGCGACGCCTAGCCCCAGTATCGCCAGAGTATGAACGCTCTGATAGTCCAGGCCGGTATGGATCCACGCCATTTCGGCGGTTCCTAAAGTCTGACTTAATACATGCGCACCGAATGCGCCGAACGCTACATAAACAAAACCGCTAATAGCGGCAAAGATTAACATCGCACGACTGGTCATCTTTATAATTATCCTTCAACTTTCCTGCCTCAGGCGTACAGACTGCATGCCCGAATGCTGAAATATTCTGCTCTACGTTTGCGGCTGATCGTAGCGGAAACGCAATTTCTCTTGTTCGCTGGCAGCACGCGCCAGGATCCACTGACGAAAGGCGGCTATTTTACCCAGTTCTGCCTGACTGTCATGACAAACCAGATAAAAAGCATTTTTACTGATCAAAACTTCGTTAAACGGACAAACCAGACGCCCGGCTTCAATCTCGGTTTGCGCCATAACATTATTCGCTAATGCCACGCCCTGACCGTGTACCGCAGCCTGAACCACCATCGCACTGTGGCTAAAAATAGGCCCTTGCTGCACATTGATATGCTGCAATCCCAGCTGTTTGGTGTAAGCAAGCCAGTCGCGACGCGAAGCATCGTGCAGCAACGTATGCTTTGACAAATCTTCTGGTGTTTTTAGCGCATTGTCACCCATCAGTAACGAAGGCGCGCAAACTGGCAGTAAATACTCAGCATATAAACGTTCGGTGCGTAGCCCTGGCCAGTTACCGCGACCATGGAAGATAGCGACGTCAACATCGTCAGAGAGTTTGTCTTCATCGCGGTCTACTGCCTGAATACGGACATCGATTCCCGGATAAGCTGAGTTAAAGCCAGCGAGTCGTGGAACCAGCCATTGGATAGCAAAGCTCGGCGGCAAACTCACAGTCAATGCGCCTTTAGCGCTGCGTGCCTGAAGCTTGCGTGTCGCCTCGTTTAATGCGGAGAAAATCTCTTTAATATCGAGGTAATAGCTCTGCCCTTCTTCTGTTAATAATAACGAGCGATTACGGCGACGAAACAGTTTTAAGCCCAAAAAGTCCTCAAGTGACTTGATTTGGTGGCTTACTGCTGCCTGCGTGACGAAGAGCTCTTCGGCCGCTTTGGTAAAACTTAGATGACGTGCTGCAGCGTCAAATACGCGTAAAGAATTAAGTGGGGGTAAACGTTTAGACATGAAGTGGACACTTCTCATTCAAGCCGCGAGTCAAAGACCCGTGCGCAATTTTAGTTATTAGTTTTTTTAATCCGAGACATTATAAATTGTCCATTGAGGATGTACAGGCAAAAACCTATAGTTGCGCCACTTCCAGTAGCCGGAACGAAAAGTTGAGTGGTATGAGGATGCCGTGATGCTTTTGGCTTGTGGTTGTGATGTTGTGTTTGTATTGTCTGGCAATCCAGACCAGTAGCTTAAGTGCTACAAATTTTCACTTCCTGTACATTACCCTGTCTGTCCAAAGTGATTTTTTAGCACCGCATCTTGCGGTGCTTTTTTTTACCCTAATTTTGGTTAAGGTGCCCTATCTTACGATAAAAGGCACCCGGAAGGCATTATTTTCCTTCAACCATTTCTTTTACTTCTGACTTATTAATCTGCTGTTTGTTACCATAGGCATCTGTGTAGCTAATCATACCAGTGTCACTATCTGTAGTTGGTTTGCCCGCTGCGACAATGGTACGGCCATCATTGGTGTGCATCACGTAGGTGCTAGAACATGCAGTCAGAGTACCGGCAAGTATAACAGCTGAAACTACCGCGAAGATCTTCTTCATAATTAACTCCTGTAGATTAAAATGCTTGAATTAGCTGGTAAAGACACCGCATATATTCGTCAGTCATCCTAATTCAGCATAACAAGCATCTGATATATTTCCAGTTAAGCATTCTTAAAGGTGATATAGAACTGCTTTTTCAGCATAAGCAGACATACTCCTGATTAAGTAAAGACATCCGCCAGAGCAGGGTTTTTAAACTATGACACCTTTTGATTTCACCGCTTTTCGCCGCCACTTTCCTGCATTGCGGGCAGATAATTCGCCAATTCCCTGCTATTTAGACAGTGCAGCGACCGCTCTGACGCCACAGGCCGTAATCGATGCCACGGTGAATTACTATCAAAACGCAGGTGCGACGGTTCATCGCAGCCAGCACAAAGCCGCACAATCTTTAACCGAGGAGTTCGAGCAGGCCAGAAAAACGGTCGCCGAGTTTATTAATGCTCCTTGCGCGGAAAATATCGTCTGGACCCGTGGAACGACTGAGTCGATCAATCTGGTCGCACAAAGCTATTTGCGCCCTCGTTTACAGCCGGGCGATGAAATTATAGTCAGTGAGGCTGAGCATCACGCTAATTTGATCCCATGGTTGATGGTGGCAGAACAGTGTCAGGCCAAAATAGTCACTCTGCCATTGAATGCCGATTTTCTGCCGGATGTGACTGCCCTGCCTGCTTTGCTTAACTCACGCACGCGCTTACTGGCGTTGACTCAGATGTCTAATGTTACCGGTGGGCAGCCTGACCTTGCGGCAGCGATTGCCCTTTGCCATGCTAACGGCACACCCATTTTGGTCGATGGCGCGCAGGGTATCGTACATTCCGCGACAGACGTGCAGGCAATGGATATTGATTTCTATGCCTTTTCCGGGCATAAGCTTTACGGCCCGACAGGCATCGGCGTGCTTTATGGCAAAACCGCACTGCTAGAATCGATGCCAGCCTGGCACGGCGGCGGCAAGATGCTGACCCAAACCAGTATGCAAGATTTCACGCCACAGCAGGTTCCCCAACGTTTTGAGGCCGGTACGCCAAATATTGCCGGCGTGCTTGGACTGGCAGCGGCGGTGGAATGGTTAAACACTGTCGACTGTGTTGCGGCGGAAACCTATAGTATTCAACTAGCTGAGACGGCTGAACAGGCGCTGAGTCAAATCCCCGGCTTTCGTAGTTTCCGCAGTCCTGGCTCTTCGGTGCTGGCATTTGATGTCGCGGGCGTTCATCACAGTGATATTATCGCTTTACTGGCCGAAAAAGGCGTTGCCCTGCGCGCGGGTAAACACTGTGCTCAGCCGCTGACCGAAGCTTTGGGAGTCAGTGGAACCCTCCGCGCGTCGTTTGCTCCCTATAACACCCCGCAGGACGTCGAGCGACTGGTATCGGGCGTGCAATTTGCCGTCGACTTGTTAGCTGATGACTAGTTTTTTAAGCTGATCAATAGAATGAGAGAAACCATGTTAGCTCCGCACCCTTTTGGACACAGCATTACCGCGTCTACCCTGATTGAAACGTTCTCCCATTTCCACCTGTGGGAAGAGCGCTATCGTCAGTTGGTACAGCTTGCTAAAGCACTGCCACCGCTGGATCCGGCATTGAAAACCGCCGATATTGAGCTTTCCGGCTGTGAAAATCGGGTGTGGTTAGGATATGAGCAGTTAGATAACGGCGGTATACACTTTTACGGCGACAGTGAAGGCCGAATTGTGAAAGGACTGCTGGCGGTATTATTAACGGCGGTTGAAGGCAAGACGCCACAGGAAATACTGAGCCAGGATCCACTAGCCTTATTCGATACTTTGCAACTACGCGAACAGTTAAGTAGCAGCCGCGCCAGCGGGTTGGCTGCACTTTCGCAAGGCGTGCAGGCAATCGCTCGCGCATGCTTATAGATACATGATTCCAGGATTGCAGTTATAGCTCCGCTGCAATCCTTTGAATCCTAAGATTTTTAGTCCGTTCAGTGACTGGAATGAGCAATTTCAGCAGGCGCGGCGGTCGCTTGTGGCGCGACATGTTTAGCCGCTTCGCGCTGCGCCTTGGCCATCATCTTCTTCAATACGTGTGACACCGCAACAAAACCAAAACTCGCCGTTACCATGGTCGCAGCACCAAAACCTGACTCACAGTCCATGCGTTTTGGCCCCTCGGCGGTAGCACGTGACGCGCAGACTGAGCCATCGGCCTGCGGATACATCAGCGGCTCACTGGAGAAAACACAGTCAATCCCCAGCTTACCTTTGTTATTTTTGGTGACGTTAAAATCGTTCTTTAAACGTTCACGCAGCTTGGCCGCTAAAGGATCTTGAATAGTTTTTGCCAGATCGGCGACTTCGATACGGGTTGGATCAATCTGCCCGCCTGCTCCACCGGTAGTTACAACCGGGATTTTATAGCGACGGCAGTATGAAAGCAGCGCAGCTTTTGGGCGAACGCTGTCAATAGCGTCGATAACATAGCTGAAATTACGATTCAGCATTTCCGCAACGTTATCCGGAGTGATGAAATCGTCGATGCAGGTGACGTTGCATTCAGGATTAATTGCCAGAATACGCTCCGCCATGACCTCAGTCTTCGATTGACCGACATTTTCACGCAGCGCATGAATTTGGCGATTCGTATTGGTAACACAGACATCATCCATATCAATCAGCGTAATTGCGCCAATCCCGGTGCGGGCCAGAGCTTCTGCAGCCCATGAACCCACGCCGCCAATCCCGATCACACACACATGCGCAGCAGAGAACAGCGCCAGGGCCTGCTGACCGTATAAACGAGCAGTGCCGCCGAAACGTTGTTGATAAGCCTCAGAGTATTCTGCTGCCATGTTTAGTAACCTCTTAATGTATTAACTATTAATTGTCTGCAAACGGATTTCTGGCCCCATCGGCTGGAACCAGCTGAGACCCGCCACTGATCAGACCTTGTTGACCTCCAGCCTGACTCTGTTGATAAGTGGTCATCAGAGGCTGCGCGGCCTGAGAAGATTTTAACACCCATACGCGGCCATAGTGATTATAAAATCCTGCCGGAATCGCCGCTTGCGGACCAATCCCTTGATACATATCGAAATGTTGTCCTTTAATCGCGCCACCTACGTCCAATGCCACCATCAGCCGCAAATGATATTTACCGGTAAACTTGCCTTCATTGTTGAGATCAGGCACCTCAGCCAGCAACGACGTGCCAGAGGGGATCAATGAACGGTCTGAAGCAACCGATGCTTTAGCAACCAATGGAACGCCCGCAGCACCGCGAACCGGCGTATAAGGTTCAGGCCTGAAGAACACATAGGAAGGATTCTGGACCAGCAGTTCGAGAACTTCTGCCGGACTGTGGGTGTCGGCCCAATGACGAATAGCCTGCATCGACATGTCCTGACGCGCAATTTCGCCGCGATCAATCAGGATTTTACCAATGCTGCGGTAGGCATGGCCGTTTTTACCGCCGTAACCGAAGAAGGTGAGAGGTCGACCATCGCCGTAATCCACATATCCGCTGCCTTGCACTTCCATCATGAAATTGTCCATCAGGGAATTGGTATA
This sequence comes from uncultured Gammaproteobacteria bacterium, assembly GCA_963747655.1. Classification (GTDB taxonomy): domain Bacteria; phylum Pseudomonadota; class Gammaproteobacteria; order Enterobacterales; family Enterobacteriaceae; genus Rouxiella. Next base: position 51,327 of record CAVVFS010000008.1, read on the forward strand.
GGCGACAGCGTATCGGCTGCTTAGCGCGCCATTATAAATAGCTGCACGATCTGGTAAACGGCCGTTACGTGGTCTTGGGGGCATCCGATAAAGCGGATATTGGAATTCGCCCTGCGGCGTATAGCGTGCCTGCACCACTGGCGTGTAATAGCCGGTGAATTGCACGTTGCCAAAATTGTCTGCGCCTTCCATCTGATAGGCGCTGATACCGTACTGGCTCAGCGTGCGAGTGTCTGCCCCAGCACGAGCCCATTGTTCAATAGCCGAGTAATTCGTGTCATTACGATTATATAAGGTTGGCGACGCGGCCTGTACTTCCATAACCTGATCCGCATAATCCCTGGCATTGACTGCTCTGCCGGTCGCGTTTGGCTGGTTCACAAACTCGAAAGCGTTATCAAGTCGTCCATCTTTATATTGCTGGCCCCGATCGGTAGGCCGTGATGAACAGCCAGCTAAAATGGCGACCACCAGCCCACTCAGCAAATATTTAGTCCAACGTCCTTTCATTAATGCACTCTCTTGCTTTGCCCAGGGGGAAATTCTTTGGTGAGAACGATAACAAAGGGAAGAAAGGAAAGGAATTGTGCCCAACAAAAAAATGCTCTAACGATAAAAAGCAGAAATAAGCAACATAATGAGCAAAAAGAGAGCAATAAAACGCTTTATCTCAATCAAATACAAAAAGGTGTTGCATCATTTCTCACGGGGAGTATAGTTCGCCTCCATCGGACGCGGGGTGGAGCAGCCTGGTAGCTCGTCGGGCTCATAACCCGAAGGTCGTCGGTTCAAATCCGGCCTCCGCAACCAATTCAACGAAGTAAAAATGAATTGGTTGAAGAGTTCGATAAGTACGTGATTTAATAGCGTATATAGTGTAGAGTAAGTCAGCAGTAAACGGACGCGGGGTGGAGCAGCCTGGTAGCTCGTCGGGCTCATAACCCGAAGGTCGTCGGTTCAAATCCGGCCCCCGCAACCAACTGACTGAAGAACACAATGTGAAGCAGTAAGTAAAAGTAGTAATAAGAAGTAAAGAAAGAAGACAGCAAGCATTAGACGGACGCGGGGTGGAGCAGCCTGGTAGCTCGTCGGGCTCATAACCCGAAGGTCGTCGGTTCAAATCCGGCCTCCGCAACCAATCTAATGTCTTTATAAAGAAGCTGTTAAAAACAAGCACCCAAAGGGGTGTTTTTTTTTGCCTGCGATTTGTCATTTATCCCCAGCACTACCCTTTCGCCCACTTTAACAACCTCTTAAACTTTGCCAGCGTGTCGCCATCGACAATTGCTCTTTACTGCCCTCAATAATCAACCCAGCGATAACAGACTATGCTTTTTCTATCGCCTGTAGGTTTGTCAGCATTTTTAAGCTTTTGGAAGGTTAGAAATAATTGAATTTCAAAAACAGAGATTTCTTACTTGCCACACGGCGCTAAAAGAATAAAAATACAAAAATTACGAATAAAAATGCAAAAGAGGTTTTGCCGTGAAGGAACGAAGCACTGAATTGGTCCAAGGATTTCGCCACTCAGTTCCCTACATCAATGCGCACCGGGGTAAGACTTTCGTTATCATGCTCAGTGGTGAGGCTATTGAACATGAGAATTTCACAAATATAGTCAATGATATCGGGCTATTACATAGTCTGGGCATTCGGCTAGTTGTGGTCTATGGCGCTCGTCCACAAATCGACAGTAATCTGTCCGAGCATGGCTATGAGCCGACTTACCACAAGAATACTCGCGTTACTGACGCCCGCGCATTGGAGTTAGTGAAACAGGCTGCCGGACTTTTGCAGCTCGATATTACCGCTCGCCTGTCGATGAGTCTGAACAATACGCCGCTGCAAGGCGCGCATATTAACGTTGTCAGCGGTAACTTTATCATCGCACAGCCGTTGGGCGTGGATGACGGCGTAGATTATTGTCACAGCGGACGTATTCGTCGCATCGATGAAGAAGCCATTCATCGTCAGTTAGACAATCACGCCATCGTCTTGCTGGGTCCGGTTGCTGTCTCCGTAACTGGTGAAAGTTTTAACCTGGTCTCGGAAGAAGTGGCGACTCAACTGGCAATTAAACTCAAAGCCGAGAAAATGATCGGCTTTAGCGCCGAACAGGGTGTTAGCGACGAAGAAGGCAATATCATTTCCGAGCTGTTCCCTAATGACGCGCAGAGCTTTATCGACAAGATTGAAGATGTCGGCGATTACCAATCAGAGACCGTACGTTTCTTGCGCGGCGCCGTTAAAGCTTGTCGCAGTGGTGTGCGCCGCAGTCACCTGATTAGCTATGAGGAAGACGGTGCGCTAGTTCAGGAGCTGTTCTCGCGCGATGGTATCGGCACGCAGGTCGTGATGGAAAGTTCTGAGCAGGTTCGTCGCGCGACCATTAACGACATCGGCGGCATTCTCGAGCTGATCCGCCCGCTTGAGCAACAAGGCATTCTGGTGCGCCGTTCACGCGAACAGCTGGAAATGGAAATTGATAAGTTCACCATTATCGAGCGCGATAACCTGACCATCGCCTGTGCTGCGCTATATCCTTTCCTCGATGAGAAAATCGGCGAAATGGCCTGTGTGGCGGTACATCCTGACTATCGCAGCTCTTCACGTGGCGAAATGCTGTTGAAACGCGTCGCCAGCCATGCTCGACAAATGGGCCTGACCAGACTGTTCGTGCTAACTACGCGCAGCATTCACTGGTTCCAGGAACGCGGCTTTAAACCTGCCGACGTCGATGTGTTGCCGATTCAAAAACAAGAAATGTATAACTATCAGCGCCGTTCCAAGATCCTGATTGCTGACCTCTGATTTTAGATTCGAAGGCAACGATCAACACAATTAGAAACGGATGATGATGATAAAGGCGGGGTGAATATCACCTCGCCTTTTTTTTAACCTAAACTGTCGTTAGCCTTTCAACTAATCCACTGCGCCGTTGAGTGGGTGTGCGGATCGCCAAACCTAGCACCTTTTCGCTGGAATACAGCGACAATTGCCGCTTAGCTCGGGTAATCGCGGTATAAACCAGCTCGCGCGTTAGCACCGGCAAGAAGTGATTCGGCAGCACCAGCAGCGTATGTTCGAATTCAGAACCTTGCGATTTGTGAACCGTCATGGCGTAAGCCGTGTCATGTATTGGCAAACGGCTCGGCTGAACTGACTTAATTTGTCCATCAGGCAGCTGGAAATAAACCCTCAGCTCCCCCAGCTCATTACGCAGCGCAATCCCGATATCGCCGTTAAACAAACCCAATGCACTGTCATTACGGCTGATCATCACTGGCCTGCCGGCATACCAGCGGCCACCCAACGCAATCGGCCGACGGATTAAACCCTGGCGCTGTAATATCTGCTCGATGCGCTCGTTTAATCCTGACAAACCAAACGGGCCTTCACGCAACGCACAAAGCACCTGAAAGTGGCCAAAGGCTTTAAGAATCTCTGCCGGATCTGCATTCGCCGAAACCGCCTGTAAATAAGGTCGATAACCTGCCACGCAGGCGTCGAGCAAGATTTTGAAATCGTCGGTCTCATTAAGAGGAAAGCTGCTGATATCGGCTAAATCTCGCGACAAGATGCGCCGCGCCGATTGGCTGTCACCCGCGTTCACCGCCGCCGCTAAAATGCCGATGCCCGAACTGGCATCAAAGCGGTAACTCTTACGTAGCAGACACAGTGCATCGCGCACGCTGGCTGGGTGTTCCAACTCTACGCTCTGGATATGACAACCAGTCAAACGCTGCAACTGTGCAGCACGAGCAGGACTATAACCCTGCTCGGCAAAACGACAGATATCGCCCAGCACGGCACCGGCCTCAACCGAAGCCAACTGGTCACGGTCACCCAGAAAAATCACCCTTGCCTGAGCGGGCAATGCAGCAATTAATCTTGCCATCATAGGCAGGTCAACCATTGAAGCTTCATCAACCACCAGCACATCAAGATGCAGCGGATTGCCCTGATGATAACGCATGCGCTGACTGTTAGGCTGTGCGCCTAATAATCGATGCAGGGTTGAGGCTTCATCAGGGAACAGTGAGCGCTCTTCCTCTGTTAAATCTAACTGACGACTGGCCTGTCCCAACGATTCAGTTAATCTAGCGGCAGCCTTACCGGTGGGCGCTGCCAGCTGAATGCGTAGGCGGCGGTCAGATTGCAACTGCACCAGTGCGGCCAAAAGTTTAGCGACGGTGGTCGTTTTACCGGTACCCGGGCCACCCGAAATAATTGAAATACGTCGCGTGACGGCAACTGCCGCCGCTACTTTTTGCCAGTTAATCTCATTATTTTCTGCCGGCCCAAAAAGCTTATCCAACACTGCGCGCAGGCGAGGCTCATCGACCAACAGGGCATTATCCTGTTCGCTCAGAGCTAACAAAGGCTCGGGGCAATCGTTGATAAAAAAGGCAGCAACCTGCCCTTCATCCTGCCACATTCGTTGCAAATAAAGCCGCTGTTGCTGCAATACCAGCGGGGTCGCCACACTGCCGTCGCTAACTGCTGAATGCTGAGATAACAGCGCCAGCCATTCGGCCTCATCGGGTGATCCCGCTGCTTGCCACAGGCCACTTGCCAACGCGGGGAAACGCCCCTCAAATAGCGTGTCGGGCTGTAATTCATTAAGACGCAGACACACGTGCCCGCGCCCAGCCTCGGCACTCAGGCAGGCGGCAGCCAACATGATTGCCGGGTTATCTCCTGCCACCATGCGCGCAAACTGAACATCCAGCGCGCGCAAAGCGCCTAGCGCCGTTGCCTGTTCATAAAGCGCTATCATGATGCATCTTCCTGTTGCAGAGGTTCCAGGTTCGGCAGTTCCTCACCTTTAAACAGCCTGTCCATCGACGTAACAAATTCCTCATCGGGACGACGGCGGAAAATGCCGTTATTCGGGTGCTCAGAATCCATTCCGCGCAGAAACAGATAAATCACGCCGCCAAAATGTTGCTGATAACTGTAGCCCGCCAGCCGGTGACCTAAATATCGATGCAGGGCTAAGGTATACAGCTGATACTGCAAGTCATAGCGGTGCTGCGCCATGGCATTTTCCATGGCCGACTGCGTATAGGCGCTGCTGTCCTCACCCAGCCAGTTAGACTTATAGTCCAGCAGGTAATAACGACCCTGCCAGCAATAAACCAGGTCAATAAAGCCTTTAAGCATGCCACGAACCTGCTGGAAATTCAGCGGCGGACACTGCGCCGAAAGGTCGTCGTAATGCTGCACTAATGTGTTCAGATCCTGCGGCTTTAACAGCCCGTCGATAGGTAGATAAAACTGTAACTCTGATTGATGCTGGGCTGGGTTCAGCTCGCTCAATGACATACCAGAATCATCAAGTTGAGTCGTTAAAACGGTGTCGACCCACTCCTCTAACACAGGAAGCCACTCGCTGGCGTAACCCTGCGCCTCAAGCATTTCCAGTAACCACTGCGGATCAACCGGCTGGCTAAAATCAATTTCTTCAAACAGACTATGCAAGAACGTACCTGGAGAAGCGCCGCGTGGGAAAGTGTGCGGCGTCATTTGCGGCTCACTGTCTTGTGGCTGTTCACCGGCGGCGTCAACATCAAGTTTCGGCAAAAGATCCTGAGCCAGCGCTGAGCCATGCTGCTGCAAACCTGAATAACTGGTCACTCGCCAAAAATCGGCAAGAGTACGGGTTAGCTGTGCAGCACTGAGTTCTGAAGTTTCAACTGCGGGAGGAAGCCAGACAGTAGGCTCTTCCGGATTGATAGTAGAAACGGCAAAGTTTTCATCGGCAATTTCTTGAAGACATTCAGAAAGATAAGCAGCATCTCCCGCCTGCCCGTTTTGCAGCAAATAGCCGAGGGCACTGAGATGCAAGTCGGTTTCTCCCTGCTTTTTACGAGCCCCTTTAATCAGCGGCCCAATCCCGATGCTACAGTGATATACCGAACGGGTCACAGCGACATAAAGCAGGCGTAAATCTTCCGCCAGCCGCTCTTCCTCGGCAAGCTGCAAGGTTTGCTCATCTTCACTTAAATCCAGCAAAGCCGCGAAGTTTTCACGATCGTGGTATAGCCCCTGCTGCTGCAGGCGGAAATTACTGATAAATGGCAGCCAGACCAGCGGGTATTCCAACCCTTTGGATTTATGAATCGTCACCACTTTGACCAGATGCTTATCGCTTTCCAGACGCAGTTGCTGGCTTTGCGATTGTGCATCAGGCTGCGCAATTTGCTGGGCAAGCCAGCGCACTAATGCGTGTTCACTGTCGAGTTGGGCTGCGGTCTCTTGCAATAATTCGCCCAGATGCAGCAAGTCAGTCAGGCGGCGTTCTCCACCGGGATTAGCCAGCAGATCTTCAGCAATATGCCGATGCATAATCAGATTTTTAAGCATCGGCAATACGCCACGCTGCATCCAGCGCTGACGATAGCTATCAAATTCGTCAACCAGCTTGTCCCACGCAACTTCGTCCTGACTTAGCGCGTCCAATGTCAGAGCATCTAAACCCATCAGCCCCGTTGCCATTGCACTGCGCAAGGTTCTCTCGTGTTCAGGCGTCAATACCGCCTGCAACAGCCAAAGCACATCCATCGCCTCTGGCGTATCAAACACGCTGTCGCGATTAGAAAGATAAACAGAAGGAATGTTGAGCATACTTAGCGCATCGCGAATCAGTGCCGCCTCGCCGCGACTGCGGATCAGAATCGTAATATCGGAGGCCTGTACCGGACGTCGTTTATCGCCATCAACCAGCCAAGCCTCATGCTGCTGACCCGCGGTTAGCCAGTCACGAATCTGCGCCGCACAGTGTGCTGCCATAAATTGCTGATAATCATTGACGCCAACGCCTTCCCCCGGCTGAACCCAGCACTGCATTCCCGGCTGTGTTTTTCCATGGAATTCAAACGAGAGCGTGGCATTTTTAGGAGCCGGCTGTACAGAAACAAACGGGATCTGCGAGAACAGAAACGGCGAGGGTAGCCGCGAAAATAGCAGGTTGACGCTTTTAACCATTGATACAGAAGAACGCCAGTTGGTATCCATGGTGTAATGGGCACTGACTTCAGAACGTGCGCGCATATAGGTAAAAATGTCTGCCCCTCGGAACGCATAAATTGCCTGTTTGGGGTCACCAATCAGCAGTAAACCGCATTCCGCCTGCTTACCATAGAGGCGATTAAAGATGCGATACTGCTGTGGATCGGTGTCCTGAAATTCATCGATCATTGCCAGCGGATAACGCTGACGAATCGCCTGTGCCAGCAGCTCTCCGGAAGGTTGCCTTAAAGCATTGTCGAGTCGACTTAGCAAATCATCAAAACCCAACTCGGCATGCTGACGTTTTTCTTCAGCAATAGACTGGCGAATTTCAGTGAGCGCGCGAGCAATCACCAGATCACGAATAGTCAGCGACTCTTCATAAAGCCGGTCTATGGCATCAAAAACCGCATGCTGGGGCGGCTCACCCTTTTTGGTTTTATCCAATAGAACAGACTGCCGAAAACGCTCTAGCTCTTTGGGTAAAGCATAGCTTTCAGTCGGCTGAGAGGCCCAGGCAGCCACGGCCACCAGCCAGTTAGGCAGAAAGCGAGTGCTGTAGCTGCGTTTATCGACGCCAGACTGGGCAATAATCATTTCGATATCGCCGGCGGCCGACAGCCATTGCTGCTTAACGTTGTTCAGGCTGGCAACAATCCGATGATGCCGACTCTCCAGCGTTTCATGCTGATCTGGCGGGAAACGCAGTTGAGGTGCCTCACCGTGCAAGTAAGACGACAAATCTGCCAACAAGGCTTCGGGCCCGCTCCACTCTTCTGATACCACTCGAGCAATGTCGAGAGGCAACGGGTAACAATATCGTCGCCAGAAGTCTGCGCTGGCCTGGCGACGCAACGGCATTTCGTCTTGAATTAGCGTTTGTTCGAAAAGTATTCCGGACTCAAAGGCGTTATGCATCAGCATTCGCTGGCAAAAGCCGTGAATGGTATAAATCGCGGCCTCATCCATTTGTCTTTCTGCCGACAGCAAAGTCGATGCGGCTTCTGCTAAATCGCCAATTTCGGCCATTAACTCGGTGAGCATCTGGTTATGGCTTGATCCGCGAATGCAGGCAAGGCGCAGCTCATGAATATTGCTACGAATACGCCCGCGCAGCTCTTCCGTCGCGGCCTCGGTAAATGTCACCACCAGAATTTCTTCTACCGTCATCCTGCGGGCAAAAGCAGCCTCATGGCCTAACCCTAACAACAGCCGTAAATACAGCAGAGCCAAAGTAAACGTTTTTCCGGTGCCCGCAGAAGCCTCAATTAACCGCTCGCCATAAAGCGGCAATGTCAGAGGATCGAGCTTGTGCGGGATTATTTCTGTCATTATTGATTAACCTGATGTGGAAAGGTTTTTTGCAAACTGGACGTCGTCGGATAGGTTTTCCAACCTGCCGGTGCAGCATACTCTGGCATTTTATTACCGTTGCCTGAGACCTGAGAAAGCATTGCGAAACCGGTCTGCTTAATGACCGCCTGATGATAAAAGTCAGCCAGCTGTTGTTGTGTTAGCCCCTGAATAACCGCAATCACTTTCTGGCGAGTATTAAACTGATCGTTGCCACGGCTAAAGTCTTCTGAAAATCTTCCAATTTCCTCGCCCATGGTTTGCGGCCGTTGTTGCATATCGCTCAGCAGACCCTGTTTATACTGATTAAACTCACTGTCTTTCATCTCGCGCAGGCGTTTTTCTGCCTGAGGGTAAAATGCCAGATAACGCTCATAAAGGTATTTTGGCTGCTTGCTATCACTTTGCAGCAGGAAGCCTATCCCCCACTGTTTGCCGACCGGCATCGGGAAAGCAAATACCGCATAGCCCAGCTGTTCCTGAGTTCGCAGTTGGCTGTAGAACCATGGCTGTATTATCTGCCCCAATAGCGCGCTATAACCCATGCTGCGAACTTCGTCATAGCCTAGGGGAACATACACCGCAGCCAGCGCAGAATCGGTTGAAGTTCCCACACGCTGCATGTTGACCTTTTGCGGACGGTTAACAATGATGCGATTTCCACGCCACCACTGAGTGCCCTGCGGTTTCACTTTGGCCTGGATGTTTTTGACCATCTTTTTGACCTGATCCGCAGTCATGTTCCCGTCGACTAAAACTTCCAGCGCACTTTTATCAAGCAGGCTTTTACGGTAGGCAATCACCTGCTGCAAGGTGATATCTTTAACCAGTTTCTCACGGACAGATCGCTCGCTATAAGGTATGCGCGAGATAAGCTGCACGGGCTGTAAGGCCAGATCAAAGGCTTTACCTTTGTCGGCAGAATCCAGACGCTCGAGATACCAGGACTTAGCCTGATCAAGCTGTTGCTGGGTAGGCACCACCTTCGGGTAATCCTCAATCAGCTCACTGAGCAAATCTGGCAAATGATCGGTGAAGCCATTGGCGTTAAATTCCAGGCCATGATCAGGCATGGTCGCAAAGCTAATTCCGCCAATGGATGCCTGATAGCTGAGCTGGTCAAATGCGACTCCAGTCAGATAGTCATTCAGGCCATAAAGCACCAGTTTTTTAGCAGTATCGAGGGATTGCTGACTGCGAAATGCCAGCGTGACATCGGCCTTGGGTTCAGCGCCGAAGTAATGGCTCGGCATGTAAAGCACGCGCAAACCCGTTTGATTAACAATAAGCTGTGGATGAGTCTGGGTATCGCTTTTATTCACCAGATCCAGATTCTCGGGAATATACGGGTTCAACTTTGGCAAAGACAAACTGATTTTCCCTGCCATTTGATGCCATTTGGTAAAGTCATCGGCAGGCACTTTATCGACTTCATAAGGTGCATTAACAAAGTACGCCATTTTATTATGCGGCTCATCAGGGCTGATAAACCAGTAACGCGCTTTCTCTGGCGTTAGGTCGTTTAGTCGATTATCAATCGCCTGAGGATCAAAACGGTCGGTAATATAAGGCGAGTCCAGCACGTGATCGACCGGAACCCTAATCATGGTATCAACCAGCCACTCGACGTAATCCATATCTCGCGTTACCGCCGGATAGCGGAAATCCAACGCCATAACATGCGCAATTTCGTCAAAATACTCTTTTTTCACGCCCTGAGAGCGAATAAGAGACAGATAATTGAAGATTGCGGCAATAACCTGGTCTTTATTAGCCATGCCTTTGTCTGTCAGGGAAACAGAAATAGCGAATATTCCCTGATTACGTTCCAGCATCGGATCAGCCCCGGCGCTTATGCCGTCTGCCAGCCCCTGTTTTTGCAGCCAGTCTGACAAGGTATTAGTGCTTCGGTTACCAATCAAGTAACTAATATAAGTATCGGTTTTGCTTCTGAAAGCGGCACTGTTGTTATCGATGGCAAATTCCAGGCGCAGCTGCTTACGCGGTTCTGCCGGAACATAATGGATAATAATTCCCTGCTGAGCGGGCGTAACGCTAGGTACAGTAATAGGCGGGACGGTCGCGTTATGATTGGCGATTTTGCCAAAAGTATCCGATGCAATCTGAGCGAGTTCAGGCAAAGGCTTGTTGCTGTAAATTACCCCGACCATTAAATTTGCGGAGTAATAACGATGGTAAAAGTCTACCAACGCATCGTGTAGCTTATTGCCGGGCTTGTCGCGTAGCGTTTCAAGGTTGCCTCCAGCATAACGAGATCCTGGATGCGCAGGATTAAGGGTTTCAGCACGTACTTGCCCCATGCGCATGCCATCGCGTGAGCGCGCCATGGTCAGTTCAGCGTTGACTGCATTACGCTCTTTATCGGCATAGTTCGGATCCAGTAACGGCTCCCCTACCGCGTCGGCGAGGCGGTCAGCGGCCTCTTTCAGGGCATCGTTTTCAACTTCAAGATAGAACGCGGTGCGATAAGAAGCCGTACTGCCGTTATGGCTGCCGCCGTGCATTTTCAAGAATTCGGACAGGCTTTCTGGTTTAGGGTATTTTTTTGAACCCATTAGCAACATATGTTCGGTGAAATGCGCCAGACCCAACTGACCATTTGGGTCCTGAAGAGAACCTACCGACACAGCAAGCGCCGCCAAAGATTTTGACGCTTGATTATCGGAGACAAGCAACACCGTCATACCATTAGCTAATTTTATTGCCTGATACTGGCGAGGGTCGTTCTGACTTTTATGAATTGTTTCTGCAATGGGTTGCCAGTCTGTCGCGGACCAGACTACGGGGGCCCAAAACGTCATCAACAACAGTAACCCGCTCACACGGGTAAGCTGTTTCAACATTACCTGTCTCCCTTTAATTTAAAGTAAAAAACGAGGCTAAAGAGTCGACATGGTGCGAACCCGTAACCAAAAACGTACTCACTTACTCAGACCTCAGGGGTTTCAGATAGTTTTGGTTTCTCTGCCCTTTTCGGCCTCTGCACGTTCTCTATATCAACGTTCTTTATTGCAATTTATTTTATGCCGAATGGCCTTATGCCAGATTATGTTGTACTACCGGTAAAAGAAAGCGCTGTGCTTCTGCGATTATTGTCTGAATGTTTTCAGAATCGAGCTGACGCATGACTCGTTGTATGTAAGAGTCTTGCCCCTCGCCGGGTATTCGCCCATCACCTTGCCAAACCTGAACCAGCTTATTTTGCCCTTTATTCTGTATTTCAGGATCACTATTGACAGTGCCGCTGACCTTGTCAAAGCAAACACCAAGCCATGCCCAACCGCTTTTAGTTAAGAGTTTCAACGCTGAACGCATTCCTTGCCTGTATCCGTCAACCAGAAGCTGTAGATGCTCTTTCGCTACCTCGGGAGTCAGATTGCCATAACGAAATGCGGTGCCGCTGCGGCCAAACATACGACTTTCTCCCATCCCTCCGTTGGCACAATAAATGACGTGCTCAATCCATAATAAAAGGCCGTCGCGGGCAAGAAGTGCAGCAGGTCGCCAACGCAGCACGCCGTCATCTTGCACCTGATGCATCCAACCGGTTATTTTGCAATCTTCTAACATCAGATCCAGCTCGATACTGCTGCTGTCGGTGCGTTCTTCACGTACCTGCGCAGCAAGCTCGGACATATCTTCACACTGTTTACTCCAAAAAATCTCACCAAAAGATCCATAAGGCAACCCGCCCGATGCTTTGATGTGATTGAATAAAATAGCGGGATCCTGTTCTTCTATTAAAGTGTTAAGCAGCTGCGTATTAAGCTGGTAACGATTAAGGTTATCGACAATAAATGGCTCTTCATCCGACAGCTCTGTTTCTTCAATAACGAAGCTGACATTCAGGCGCATCTGGAAAAAGGCTTTGACGGGATGCCGATAAAAACGCAGCAGGTTATCCAATGAAATCTCGTTTAAGATCAATTCACTCAATGGCTGATTGAAATCACTGACTGGCGTTCCATGACCACTAGCTGCTGGCAACCATTCAGCCGCATAGCTTGGAGCCTCGGCATCAATGTCAAAATTACTGGCATCAAACGGCGTTCTTGAATGCCAATGCTCAAGATGTTCACGAACTCTTTTATCGCTTTCGTCGGCATTCAGCTTTTGGTCGTCCGTTAGACAATAGCTTTGCCCGACATATTCCAGTAATTCACTCACTAAAACAGAAGGATAGCGTTTACTATTGTCCTGAATCGAGCGGCCAATGTAACTGATATACAGTTTATTTTGAGCCGAAAGTATCGCCTCAAGGAACAGGTATCGGTCGTCGTCGCGACGGCTTCGGTCGCCTCGCTTAACCTGTTTTGCCATCAGGTCAAACCCTAATGGCGGCAGAGTTCGTGGATAAACGCCGTCATTCATGCCGAGCAGGCACACGATTTTGAATGGAATAGAACGCATAGGCATCAGGGTACAGAAATTGATAGGGCCAGCGAGAAAACGCTGACTGATGCGCTCTTGATCCAAACGAGATGCCAGCTCATCGCGCAAAATCGAAATGGGCACATCATCAGGATAACGGGCGGCTACACCTTGGTTCAGTACTTTTTGCCATTGCTGTTCAATAAGAGCCAGTGCGACTTCGGTTTCACCCTCAGGTGAAAAGAAGGTCGCCAGTAATTCATGGCACACAGGCAGCCAGTCATCGAGACTGCGCGCTTGCGAAAGGCGAATTCGCCACTGACTAAGTTGCATCAGTAGTTCGGCAAGATGCCCGGCAAGCTCCGCCGCCAGGCCGGTGGATTCATCATAAGGCAGCACTCCCTGCCAGTTCCCAGCCCGACTGTCCATGGCATAACCTAGCAGCATACGCGTCAGTCCAAAGTGCCAGGTATGTTGCCCAGTAGGCGGAAGCGCTAATTCGCGCACGTTAGCGTCATCCAGTCCCCAGCGAATTCCTGACTCGTCTACCCACTGTCGCAGCAGTCGAAGGCCATCTTCATCAATCGAGAAACGAATAGCTAAAGCGGGCACTTCCAGCAGCGCCAATACCTGTTCAGAAGTAAAACGGCTCAACGGTAAATCTAACAAAGAGATAAAAGCTTGCAGTGCCGGATGAGACTGACTTGCCTTTCGGTCAGAAATAGCAAAAGGTAAATAACGATCCCTGGGCGCATTGCCAAATACTGCCTGAATATAAGGAGCATAGGCATCAATGTCTGCCACCATCACAATGATATCGCGGGGGGTTAGACTTGAGTCTTGCTCCATCATTGCCAGCAGGTTGTCGTGTAAAACCTCAACTTCCCGCTGTGGACTATGGCAAATATGCACACTCAGCGAGTCGTCAGAAACCTGCAATATGCGTTTGGTTTCACTGCTATTAAGCGTTTCGGGAGTCATACCGATAACGGCACGGTCTTCGAGATCGAGCATATCCTGTTGAATAGCATGCAGCAGCGTTTCATTGCCGACATCAACAAAGGCGTGCACTTCCTGAATGCCATCAACCTGCGACAGCAGATACATATGATCGCGCCCCAGCTTGCCCCAGCTTGCCAGTAAGGGGTTACTCAGGTTTTGCTCGCCCTCTTCGTTAAATAACTGTTCAGCTACGGCAGGATCGCGAAAAAGCCCTGACTCGCTCTTCTCAAGATAATGCCGGCGCTTGCGGCTCTGTAAGCGTGCTAAAAAGGCATAATTCTGGATATCGCCCCAATAATATTGGCAAGGATTAGTAAACATAAGGTGAATATCAATATGTTTGCCCAAGGCCTGCAAAGCCTGCAAATAAACCGGTGGCAGCGCCGAGATGCCGCAAATAAACACCCTTTTAGGCAATCCTTCTGGACAGATATCAGTTTTGTTCAGCTCTTGAATAAATCGCTCATAAAGATTAGCCCTATGCCATTCAGGCTGTTGCAGCTCTTGTGTGTATTCGCAAAGTGCTCGCCACAATGGAGCCTGCCACTGCTGGGAAACATCGAGATCCTCGTCAACCAAGCGGCCCTGCTGCCAGATTTTAAGCCACTCCGGACGGTAAACAAGATATTGGTCGAATAGGTCAGCAACTCTAGCTGCGAGCTGGTGAATCTTTCTTTTGTCACGATCGTCAGTCAGATAGTGCCGCAGCGGAGCGAATTCGGGTTGTTCAAGTTTGTCCGGTAAAAGCCACATCAGCTTCCAGGTCATTGCGTCTTTACTGAACGCACTTTCTTTTGGAATACCCGGCAGCACTTTGGTAAACATGTCCCATATAAAGCTAGCTGGCAGCGGAAAAGCGATGTTGGCGGCGATCCCAAATGACTGAGCGAGTTCCATTTGCAACCATTGCGCCATGCCGGGGCTTTGAACGAGTATCACCTCTTGTTCAAAAGGATTATCCAGAGGACGCCCTTCAATCAGGCTGGTAGTCAGCATTTTTAACAGATCTAACTGATTGGAGTGGTACACCGTAAACATAGCCGTATCCTTGAAGCCCTGAAACATCAATTAAGGGGATCCGCTGCAACTCGGGCAAGTCAGTTACCGGGATAATTCATACTTTACCGACCGACCGCATTAATGCAAAGAAAGCTCAGCTGACTGTGCTCTGATAGCAGTGAAAAGTGATTATTCGTCCGAAAAACCATCTAAAGGTTGGCAAATGAGTCGGCTCAGCTGGCTATGATAATTCAATGGCGTAGACACATTAGCGGTTACTTGCTGGCACTTAGGCGATGTTTGCACGGTGCTAATCACCACTTGCCAACCCTTTTTCTCCAGAGCTTTACCTTCTCCAGTAACGGCATAACTTTCAAGCTGATCGTGCGCTTCGCTCCATGCCTGCCGTACCTGCCACTGCCGGGTAAATCCCTGACTTAGTGCCTGATAGTAATGCAGCAGTCCTAACACTGATATTGATAATAAAAGCATGGCTAACAGTGTTTCAGGCAAGCTTAATCCTGCCTGATATTCCCTGACACTCTGACTATTCATGGCAATTAGCCTCGTCTTTAAGTGGGCAAAAATCCAGCCATCCATTAACTAAGGGTTTGAATCGGCTTTCTTGGAGAGCGGCGGTCTGCATGGTAGCGAGTTGATAAACGTAGATATTTAGAGCCGTTGCCAGATATTGCCCACCTCCTCGCAATACATAAATCCCTTCAGTATCAGCAGGTTTCACGCAGCTGCGCAGGCTTGCTGTTGTATTCTGAGTCGATGATATCTGACCCGCAGAAGGCAGAAAATGCGCGCTTTGCGGCTCTTTAAATGCAAGTGATTCAATACACTGCCATTCGGACGTAGCCTGATATTTCCAGCTTTGTGACAGCCCCCAATTCAGCGATGAAACCGCCCGTTCCCATGACTGAAAATAATTTTTGTCACTACGAGTCAACGCCAATGCAGCATTAAGATACTGATTAACCGTGTTCAGCCCAAGCAGCCCCAGCGCCATCATCATCATAATGGTCAGAATTAATGCACTGCCGCGTTGGCGAAAAGTTTGCTCTACGGTTTGCTTGTTCATTGGATCTTTACCACCGTATGCAGCCCACTGCTTACATTGGGTCTTTTCTTCCAGTTAGCTTTGATTTTCATTGCCAGTAATGCGCTGCCACTAGCAGCACGAGTCAGGGATAATTCAAATTGACCAAGATTGACTTCTTTAGGATCAAACATGCTCTCCCAACCAGAACTGTTACAATTGTCTACCCCACGCTGACTCTCCAGCTTGCCATCACGCAGGCGGTAACCAAAATACTCAGATTCTGAATGCCCTGCTGCTTCCCACCGACCATTTCGATTGAGGTCGTAAGCCACAATGATGCAAGAATTGTTCGCCTCACCGTTAGCTTGAGCAACCACAAGCGATTTGCCATTACAGCTTCCGGCACAGAATCCGGCCCTTTTGAAATCCTTTTGCAGAGTATGCGCAGTCTGTCGCAGCAGTTGATCCAACTGATAATGCTGACTCAACTGCTGCGTTCGCTGCCTGAGCATGGGCAAAAACTGCATCGCTCCTAAAATCAGCATGCTACCAATGCCCATCGCCAGCATCGCTTCAGGCAGTGTAAATCCTCTGGAATTCAACATGCTGCAATTCCTGCGATAGATTCTGTCTCACCGCACAAGCGGATCCTGCCTCGTGCTGACAGAACGACTCTTACTGAGCCTGCGGCATTACTCAATGTGATATGACCCCCCTGAGCCATATTACGCAGGCCATAAAATCCCATAATTTTTTCTGAGAACATCCCTACCAAAATATCGGGCGCGTCGGGTTGAAACAGTTTCGTGTTAGCCAGACTACACTCCGCAGGTTTAACGCCACTGCCGACACAGCCCGGCGTGCCCGCAATGACCCACAGCAGTTGGGTCTGATTATATCTGTAGGATTGCGCCTGTAATCCGGTCAGGTAAATACGTAGCCTTTGGGCCTGCTGTTCTAACTGAGCGCGTTGCTGATGTGCTCGCCAACCTTGTAGCGACCAAATACTCAACATAGCTATCAGGCCCAGTACCAGCATGATTTCTATCAGGGTCATTCCGCACTCTCTGGATGAGTGATTGGTTACATCGTAGGTTTTCATGCGGCGAGTTTACGTAGAAGAGAAGTTCTGAACAGCAGAAAAACAGGGGTTTCCAGGACGTCTCGCAAAATACCGTTAAGGTTTGCATTAGTCGACTATAAATCAGGAACCTTTATTCCAAACTGCGAAGTCTGGCTGATAAAAGGCTGGGAAAATGGCAAAAGAAGAGTAAAAAAGAGGGAGAGAAAAACAGGATTCGCAAGGGAAATCGCCCGACTAGATAGCCGAGCGATTTAAAAGGTTTAGATAGCGACCGGAGCTTTAATAGCCGGATGCGGGTCATAACCTTCGATTTCAAAATCTTCAAAATTATAATCAAACAGTGAGGCTGGCTTACGTTTAATGATCAATTTTGGCAGCGCACGCGGTTCACGGCTCAGTTGCAAATGCGTCTGTTCCATGTGATTGCTGTAAAGATGGGTATCGCCACCGGTCCAGACAAAGTCACCGACCTCAAGGTCACATTGCTGCGCCATCATATGCACTAACAGCGCGTAGCTGGCGATATTAAACGGTAGGCCGAGGAATACGTCGCACGAGCGCTGATAAAGCTGGCAGGACAGCTTGCCGTCTGCCACATAGAACTGGAAGAAGGCATGACAAGGAGCCAAAGCCATTTGATCAAGCTCGCCTACGTTCCAGGCAGAAACAATAATACGTCTGGAGTTGGGATCCTGCTTAAGCTGGTTTACCACGTTAGCAAGCTGATCGATTTGCTTGCCATCAGGAGCACCCCATGCACGCCACTGTTTGCCATAAACCGGGCCAAGAGAACCGTTTTCATCGGCCCACTCGTCCCAAATGGTGACGTTATTGTCACGCAGATAGGCAATATTCGTTTCCCCTTTCAGGAACCAAAGCAGTTCATGAATGATGGAACGCAGGTGGCAACGCTTGGTAGTGACCAGCGGAAAACCTTCTTGCAGATTGAAACGCATCTGATGGCCAAAAATCGACAAAGTACCCGTACCGGTACGATCGGCTTTAGGCGTGCCTTCATCAAGCACTCGTTGCATTAATTCCAGATACTGTTTCATATTACCTCAAGACAATTGTTTCTGCGGGCGGCGATAAGCCCAGACGAACATGATAAAACCAAAGAAGATCATTGGGATGGAGAGAATCTGTCCCATGCTGATGAAGCCGTCGAACAAACCAAGCTGAGCATCCGGTTGGCGGAAGTGTTCCACAATAATACGGAATGCGCCGTAGCAGATCAGGAACAGGCCAGAAACACTGCCCATCGGGCGCGGTTTACGGATGAACAGGTTGAGAATGATAAACAGCACGACGCCTTCAAGCAACAGTTCATAAATTTGCGAAGGATGACGTGGCAGAACGCCGTATTGGTTAAGCAGCGGTTGCCATTTAGGATCTGCTGCCGCAATGGCGACGTCTTCATCGTGTGAACCTGGGAATAACATTGCCCAAGGCACATCAGTCGTTACGCGACCCCAAAGTTCGCCGTTAATAAAGTTACCTAAACGACCTGCTCCCAAACCAAATGGGATCAAAGGAGCAATAAAGTCAGCAACCTGGAAGAAATTACGTTTAGTTTTGCGTGCAAACCACAGCATAACCAGAATAACGCCAATCAAGCCGCCGTGGAATGACATACCGCCATCCCAAACTTTAAACAGGTAAAGTGGGTTAGCAATAAACAAAGGCAGGTTATAGAACAGCACGTAGCCAACGCGACCACCAACGAAAACGCCCAGGAAGCCCGCGTAAAGCAGATTTTCAACTTCTTCCTTTTTCCATCCGCTGCCAGGTTTGTTAGCGCGACGAACGGCCAGCCACATGGCAAAAACAAAACCTACCAGATACATCAAGCCGTACCAGTGAAGTGAAATCGGCCCTAAAGAAAAAATGACCGGATCAAACTTGGGAAACGCCAGATAGCTGTTACTCATCCATCACCACAAATTATAAGTTGTTGTGGGCCAAAAGTTTAATTCGATCAAGATATTACCCGAGGTTATAGGAGTCCCCAAAAGGGCCAGCTTTTGATGCGGCAAGGCGGCATTTCAACAAAGCCAACGCTGCCACAGCGTTAAGTACCACGGGTAACAAAATGAACGACTCAAGGCCAGAGGGTGCAAAGCATAGCATAAGAGAAGTAATGTCTGGCCCAACAGGGCGGGAAAAGATCTGTAAAAAAAAGTCTCTCCATGGTGAAACACATTCATAAGAAGAGACTTTTAGTCAGCAGAAAGTTCTGGCTAAAGCATTATTTACCGCCACGGATCAGCCCACCAAGACCTCTGCGCTCCATAAATGCCGAGGTCATATGGCGAACCTCGCTGGTGAATTGAGCCTGTAGCACCTTATTTACCAGCTCATGCGCATCGGCAAGATCAATTTGCCGCAGCAGGTATTTGACTCTGGCAACGCTGCGACCATTCATACTGAGGTTGCGATAACCCATGCCGACCAGCAGCAGAGCGCCCATAGGATCGCCGGCCATCTCACCACACAGGCTGACATCAACACCCGCGGTAGCACCGTCGCGCGCTATCTGGTTAAGAACACGCAGCATTGCCGGATGTAAGCTGTCATAAAGGCCGGCAACACGCGTATTGTTACGGTCCACGGCCAACAAATATTGAGTCAGATCGTTAGTTCCGACAGAGATAAAATCGACACGCCCGGCCAGTGAAGGCAGCATGAAAATCATGGAAGGGACTTCGATCATCACACCGATACGGGGTTTCGGCTGAGCATAACCCAGGGCTTCTTCAACCTCACGTCCTGCGCGGTCAATCAGCCTACGCGCTTCGTCAATCTCTTCGAGACTGGTAATCATCGGCAGCAGAATACCCAGATTTCCCGTCGCAGCATTGGCGCGCAGCATGGCTCTGACCTGGATCAGGAAAATTTCCGGTTGGTCGAGAGTAATGCGGATGCCACGCCATCCCAGGCAAGGATTTTCCTCACTGATAGGCATGTAAGGCAGCTGCTTATCAGAGCCAATGTCCAGAGTACGCAAAGTTACCGGCTTGGCCGGAAAGAGCTGGAGCATGCCTTGATACTGCGCAACCTGTTCTTCTTCCGACGGAAAACCGCTTTGCAGCATAAACGGGATTTCGGTGCGATAGAGTCCAATGCCATCGACTCGTCCGCCGAACAATTTTTCATGGTCAGCGCTCAGGCCTGCATTGAGCATTACCTGAATTCGCTCGCCGCTTTGCATTTTTCCGGGCTGTTCAACGTCGCTTTCAGCCTTTTCACTCAGCTCCATTTCTTCGCTGATTAAACGGCGATACTCGTTGACCAAAACAGGTTCAGGGTCGATTAACAGCTCACCGCGATAACCATCGACAATAAGCTGCCGCTGATTTAGCAAAGAAGGCTGAATATCCGCTCCCATAACCGTGGGAACGCCCATAGCACGCACTAGAATAGCGGCGTGGGAATTGGCTGCACCATCGCGGACAACAACGCCTTTTAGCCGTTCTTGCGGAACCTCTGCCAACAGCGTTGCAGTCAGTTCATCGGCAACCAGAATAAAGTTTTCTGGCCACTGAGTGTCACCCTGAGCATTATCATCAAGGTGGAAAACCAGTCGTTGCCCTAAAGCACGTAAATCACTGCCGCGCTCTCGCAGATAAGTGTCTTGCAGGCTGGCAAATTGTGCAGCGAACTTTTCGACGACCTTTTTAACTGCCCATTCTGCCACCGCGCCGTGATCGATTTCGTCAAACAGTTCGCGCTTAAGCCTGGCATCGTTAAGCAGGTGAGAATAGAGATCAAAAATGGCCGCGCTTTCTTTCTGCGCGCTAGCAGTAAAACGTTTACTGAAACGGCGAAATTCTGCACCTGCATCTTCCAGCGCACGCGTTAATCGCTCACGTTCACGAATGGGATCAAGCGTTGAAGCCATGTAAACGTGATCGAGCGAAGGCTGATTACTGTCTTGCCAGCCAATGCCAATAGCAACGCCGGGAGAGGCTGGCAGCGCCTTAACTCGTGTCTGACGGAATCGTCCGTATAAGACATTAAGCTGCGCCTGCGAAAGAATGGCTGCCATCTGAGTAGCCAGCGTGACCATGAAAGACTCTTCACTTTCATCAAACTGGCGGTGCTCGCGCTGCTGAATAACCAACACGCCCAGCAACTGACGGCGGTGAATAATTGGCACGCCCAGAAACGAGCGGAAAAGATCTTCTTTTACCTGCGGGATATATTTGAAACTTGGATGGCTTTGCGCATCGGCAAGGTTAATAGGCTCTGCCAAACGCCCTACCAGCCCGACAATACCCTCGTCAAATGCGAGCGCAATAGTGCGCCCACGAGGCTTTTTTAAGCCTCGTGTCGCCATCAGGTAGTAACAACGACGATCATTATCAGCGAGATAAATTGAACACACTTCGGTGTCCATCGCCATGCAGGTTTCATTAACCAACACATCCAGCGCATCATTCAGGCTGGACGCCATCGCTACCTTTTCAACTATTTCTCGCAGCCGCGTGAGCATTTCTTCGTGACTTAGCCTCTTTTACGACGATAAGCAGGAGGGGTTCGGCTAACCGGTACTTCCTGCATTGGCATCACAGTGGTGGAAAATTCCTTCATGACCCGGCGATAAACGTCACGTTTAAATGAAACAACCTGACGAACCGGATACCAGAAACTCACCCAGCGCCACCCATCAAATTCGGGCGTACTGCTGCGTTGCATATTGATGTCTGCATCATTACACATGAGTTGTAACAGGAACCATTTTTGCTTTTGGCCGATACAGACCGGCTTTGTATCCCAACGCACCAAACGTTTTGGCAATTTATAACGTAACCAGTTGCGAGTCGAAGCCAGAATTCGTACGTCTTTTCTACTCAATCCCACTTCTTCAAACAGTTCACGATACATGGCTTGCTCTGCTGTTTCTCCAGGGTTAATCCCCCCTTGCGGAAACTGCCATGAGTGCTGTCCATACCGACGGGCCCATAAAACTTGCCCCTGTTTGTCACAGATTACGATACCAACATTCGGGCGGTAGCCATCATCATCGATCACCGGACTACCTCGATAAGCTTAAAATGCATAGATAGACTGATTGTTTCATACTACTACTAGGCGGTAAACCACTGGTTATCACTCAGTTCAATTGGGAAAATCAGGGATAACTTTGGAAAATCATCGAAGTTATAAACAGCCGCTGGCATTTTTCGCCAATTTTATTCACTTTTTCTGTGGATAGATGTGTGAAGAACATAAGAGTAAGACAGGTAAAACTAATTGAAACCTTCGAGACATCTCACAAAAAATTAAAATAAAAGTCATAAAAAACATATAAATAATAAGATATCCACTGCTTTAGTGCAGGGGTTATCCTCAGGCAAAATCAGGCAAGATCCTAAACTGGCGAAAGATCGCACAATGTTGATTTTATCCACAGATAATTACCCATAACAGGTTATATATGGGACAAAACCTCATAAAAACCCCCTCGTCAAGCCTGTAAATGGAAACAGTGCTATCAAATACTGTGGGTTATCCCACAAATCTGTGGATAACCTGGTGGAAGATCCTGTTCATTATGCCCGTCAACAGGTGATCAACTATTAAAATTAACTCAACCATGGGGAATAAAGGTCAAAAAAACCTGCTACAAATCATGCTATTATTGGGCTTAATCACAGCGTCGAAATTTAATTTCTAGTCGTAGCAAGCGTGTGTTCATTTTTTAATCAAAGTAAACGAGACTTTTTAATGTCTATCCCATTACCGGCTCTTCAGCCACCTCAAGATGAGCAAGCCCTGCTTTATCGTGCCCACTCTCTGGCGGGTTACACGCTGGGTGAACTGGCTGCGCAAGCTAACGTGGCGATTCCTCCCGATTTAAAAAGGGAAAAAGGTTGGGTCGGCATGCTGCTTGAGGTGTATTTAGGAGCGAGTGCGGGAAGTAAACCAGAGCAGGATTTCCCCGAGATTGGCATCGAACTTAAAACGATTCCCATAGATGCCGCAGGAAACCCTTTGGAAACCACCTTTGTTTGTGTAGCGCCATTAACGGGCAACAGTGGTGTGACCTGGGAAAGCAGCCACGTCAGGCATAAACTGGCGCGCGTTTTATGGATACCCGTTGAAGGCGAACGCCAAATCCCACTCGCGGTACGCAGAATTGGCACACCGTTGCTGTGGAGTCCATCGGCGGAAGAAGACCTGCAATTGCGCCAGGACTGGGAAGAATTAATGGATCTTATCGTTTTAGGAAAAGTTGAAAGTATTACTGCTCGTCATGGCGAAGTTTTGCAATTACGCCCTAAAGCAGCCAATAACAAGGCTAGAACCGAAGCCATAGGGGAAATGGGTCAGCCAATCATGACTCTGCCACGCGGCTTTTATTTAAAGAAACGTTTTACGCGAGAATTACTGGCACGCCATTTTCAGCTTTAAGCCTTATACAGATCTAATTAAGCAATTTTCAGGTCAAATTTAAGTCATTTTCAGGTCAAATTTTAGTTCCAAATACCTCATGATGTTCGTTTTTTGCTAACCTTAAACAAAATGGCCTATCAGGACCGACTTTAGGGGATCAGTAATGAAAAATGCGGTAAAGCTCATTAGCCTATTAACTCTGGCATTTGTCCTTGCGGGGTGTTCCAGTAATTATGTAATGGCCACCAAAGACGGCAATATGATTTTGACCAATGGTAAACCAGAACTTGATAAGAGCACGGGCTTACTGAGCTACGAAGATCAGCAAGGTAATCATCGCCAAATCAATAACAATCAGGTTACCGAGATCATGGAACGCTGATTTAGCCAGTGCCTTTCCTTCTCAGCTCACTCGTTTTAACATCGATTAAATTTAAGTACCGGCGACGTTATGCCGGCACTTGGATTTATGAAGAATGCGTTTTAGGAGTAGCAGGCACTACAGCGACGGCAAGTTCAAGACTGGCTATCACCGCCGCAAGAGCAATAAACCACGCCTTTCCTGCCTCCACCAATACCCAGCCTCCCAGTGCCGGAAAACCAAAGATTCCAATGAAATAAGAGAAAACAAACCAGGTCAATGCTGCATGCCTGTTTTCTAAATCAGAATCATTAATGGCCCAGGTTTGAATGATTGGATAAATCAGTCCGTATCCCAGTCCAGTCAGCACCGCTGACATTATCTGGAACGATGGATGAATACTTAGCCCCAGCATGCACAAAACGCCGAATATCAAACACAACATTAATGAACTAATTAGCTTTAAACGCGATAATTTTTTTAAGCACGGTAATTCTGAAAGGTAACCAGCAAATATGAGTCTGGAAATAACCACCGTGGCTGCGTGGACGGCAAAGAAAGTGCTTGCCCTTGAATCGGTGCCTTCAACCAGAGAACTTTGAAAAGTCATTATCGCAGAAAACACACATCCGCCTAATCCCACCATAATAATTGGCCTGATTGCACTACTATTGCCAATTTGAGGTAATTTTTTGACCCAAGACTGAATAGCTGGCTTGCATATATTTCGGCGTTCTTTAATACCAAAAATAATCAGTAAAAAGGATGCCAGCACGCCGGCAAGCCCTACACAAGTAAATGCAGAATAGAGACTCACTCCTGCCCGCTCAACTATTGCAGTAAGTAATATCGGGCCACCACATATGCCTGCCATTTGAAAAGCACTGAAACGAGTAAACCAGCTGCCCCGGTTTAAATCGTTAATACGTTCCGATAATGCCATTGGACCACTGATATAAAACATTCCCCACCCAAGACCAATAAGCAATACGGCCAAATTGATTATATGCCCTGAATTATTACCCGACGCCCCCAGAACCAGAAACCCCGCAGCTAAGGTTAAAGCGGCTATTGCTGCAAGCCACGCAGCTTCAACCAGTCCGGCAAACCATCCGACTAAAGGCACACCAATCAATGTGCCGATTAGTGCAAAACTCATGGCGATACCGGTGTCTATGTCACTCCCTCCCAGTGAATGAAAGTAGCTTGATATCAAAAAGGTAGCGCCATAGCCCGCAGCCATTAATAAAGTTCCAAACAATAAAAATAGTGCTGAGGTGGTTCGCATTTTTAACTCCATTTACATCATTATTCCGTGGTGAAGGCATTAGGTATCACCATTCAAAAAGCGTCATTATTTTTTATTTATCATTATATTATTTATAGTAAAAAGATGATTATGCTTGTTAGTCAGCGTGATTACAGTAGTGAGTTATTATGAATAAAAACAGCATAGGTTTGAAATTTCATCATTATTTTATAAAATAGCGATCCACTTCAAATTACTGTGCAAAAATTAACTCGCGGGATTTTATTAATTCAAACAATAATTCATTAATAATTAATTAGGCCATTTAATTAAAAAATATAATTTACTACAATAGACCATTAACGTAATTTATTAATTTAAGCTATTAACGTAAATCATTAACCTAAATTATTAACACAAGAGATTCTGGTCAGCCTTCATCTTGATGAAAAGCATGCTACCCCAGTCAACGCTTCCCCCTCACGCGTAGCAAAACGAGCGCTTTGGCCCTTTGCACTTCCCCCTCTGGCATCCCTTGTATATAGTCAATAATACGTGGCTGCTTAGATACGCGCTTTTTTGGCTATAAGAGAGCAGTACCGGTTGTTACGGCACAGCTTAACGACCACACACTAAAGCGCCAGCCAGACATTCTCAGACACTAAGGAAGACAGGCAATGCAATATCACCGTATACCCCACAGTTCTTTAGAAGTGAGCGTACTGGGATTGGGCACCATGACTTATGGTGAACAAAACAGTGAAGCAGAAGCTCACCAGCAGCTCGATTACGCCGTAGCGGCAGGGATCAACCTGATTGATACGGCAGAAATGTACCCTGTCCCTCCTCGCCCAGAAACACAAGGTCTGACAGAAAGCTATATCGGCAGTTGGATTAAGGCGCGTGGCAATCGCGAAAAGATCATTCTGGCCAGTAAAGTGGCTGGGCCATCCCGTGGTAATGATGCCTCGATTCGCCCGGGTCAGGTGCTGGATCGCAAAAACATTCGCGCGGCACTCGATGCCAGCCTGAAGCGCCTGAACACTGATTATCTAGACCTTTATCAGCTGCACTGGCCTCAGCGTCCGACAAACTTCTTCGGCAAACTGGGTTATACCTACAGCGAAGATAACTCGGCGATCACTCTGCTGGAAACGCTGGAAGCGCTTAACGAGCAGGTGCGTGCAGGTAAAATCCGCTATATCGGTGTTTCAAACGAGACGCCTTGGGGCGTGATGCGCTATCTGCAACTGGCAGAAAAACACGATCTTCCACGTATCGTTTCTATTCAAAACCCGTACAGCCTGTTGAATCGCAGCTTTGAGATTGGTTTAGCAGAAATCAGCCAGCATGAAGGGGTTGAACTGCTGGCCTACTCAAGCCTGGCATTTGGTACGCTGAGTGGCAAGTATTTGAACGGAGCAAAACCGGCAGGCGCGCGTAATACGCTTTTCAGCCGCTTTACTCGCTATTCTTCTGCTCAGTCGGAAGCGGCAATTGCTGAATACGTGGGTCTGGCGAAAAAGCTGAATCTGGATCCTTCGCAGATGGCGCTGGCATTTGTGCGTCAACAGCCGTTTGTTGCCAGTACCCTGCTGGGTGCAACGACGCTGGAACAGCTGAAAATTAATATCGACAGTCAGGATCTGATTCTGGGCGAAGACGTGCTGAACGAACTGGAAGCTATCCACAAGCGTTTCACCATTCCTGCACCTTAATCGTTCAACACCTTGAACGGTTTGAAAAATGCAAAAAGGGCGCACATAGCGCCCTTTCTTATTTTCATTAGTCTTTCTTATAGCTATCAGAGGGTTGCGCTATCGACCGCGCTTTTGCTTGATCTGCCAGAGCCACAAGGCAGCAATCGCCAGCGCAAACACCACACCAAAGCCGACACCAATAGCAATAACCGGCGCACCTGCCAACACAACTAGTGAGTAAAGCCCCAACATTAGCAACATCGCCGTGTTTTCGCCGAGATTCTGCACCGCAATCGCATTTCCAGCTCCTACTGACTCTTTGCCTAAATGCTGTAACAGGGCATTGAGCGGCACCACGAAGAATCCCCCGAGTACGCCAATCAGCGCCAACAAAGCATAGGCATATAGCATGTTGTGTTGCAGTGCAAACAGCACCACGACGATACCTATGCCGATACCCGCCGGTAAACAGCGCTTGACCGTTTTCAGGGTAATCAGGCGTGCAGCAGCACCCGCACCTAAGACAATACCCACGGCGACCATCGCATTCAGCAAGGTTGGAGTCGTGTTATCACTAATGCCCAACGCGACCGGAACCCACAGCACCAATAGAAAACGCAGCGTTACGCCTGCGCCCCAGAACAGGCTGGTGCCGACCAGAGAGAAACGGGTGTCGGCATCGTTCCACAACAGTCGACAGGCGCGGAAGAAGGTCGATGACATGCGGCGAGGACTCCAGGATTGTCCCGGACGAGCCGCCGCAATTTTTGGAATAAAGACATTCGCTGCAACCGCCGCAGCATAAGCCAACCCGCAAATGAGCAATGCGGCGGTGATATGCCAGTCGGCCAAAGCTCCACCAGCTACCGACCCCAACAGAATTGCCGCAATGGTCGAGGACTCCATCAGACCGTTGGCCTGAACGAGTTTATCACCCGATGTTATTTCGCCGAGAATGCCATATTTAGCCGGAGAATAGGCCGCCGCGCCTACGCCGACCAGCGCGTAACCGAGGAAGGGATTGAAGCCAAAGCAGATAACCAGCGCGCCAATCAGTTTCAAAGCGTTGGCGAACATCATTACCCTGCCCTTGGCAAAGCTGTCGGAAAACTGGCCGACGAAAGGTGCAAGGATAATGTAGGCGACCACAAAAGCCATTTGCAGCACGGGCTGGCTCCAGTCGGGATAAAGCTCCTGCTTAATCAACGCCAGCGTCGCGAACAGCAACGCGTTATCACCGAAGGCCGATAAAAACTGCGCAACAATTACGGCGGTCATGCCACGGGACATCAGGGGAAATTTGTTCCCCATCAGCTTAATCATGTTTTACTCTCCGGTTTTTCTGCCATTTCACGCAGGGTAACAAAATCAGGTTTACCGCTTCCAAGCAGCGGTAGCGCTTTAAGCACGCGGATCTCACGCGGCACGGCGAGTTCTGGAATACCCAGCTCGCGAGCACTTTTGCTGAGTTGGTCGCGCGCCAGCTGCGGGTCAGTAGTAAACAGTACCAACGCTTCTCCCTTGGCATTGTCACTGCGCGAGCTGGCGGCGTGTTGGGCTTCCGGCGAGGCGTGCAGCGCCAGCAGCTCAACGCTTTCCAGCGAAATCATCTCTCCGGCCAGTTTGGCAAAACGCTTCACCCTGCCAAGAATTGCGCAGTAACCCTGCTCATCCAGTGTCACAATATCTCCGGTGTCATACCAGCCTGCTTCAGCTTCTCCCTGCTCATTTTCAGCCACCGGCAGCTCCAGAACGCCCGGATTTTCAACGCGCAAATAACCTTTCATAATATTTGGCCCACGCAGTTGCAGCCGACCGCCTTTATCGATGCCTGGCACGTTTATCAGGCGCGATTCCATACCCGGTAGAATTTTACCTACTGTGTTGATTTTAGTAGACATTGGCACGTTAATCGCGACAACCGGAGCACACTCGGTTACGCCGTAGCCTTCAAGAATGCGCAGGCCGAACTTGTCTTGCCAGATTTGTTTAGTGTTTTCGGACAGCTTTTCTGCGCCAGCCACAACATAACGTACGCGAGCAAAATCATAAGGATGCGCAAAGCGGGCGTAATTGCCGAGGAAGGTCGAGGTGCCAAACAGCACGTTACAGTTTTGGTCATAGACCAGCTCGGGCACAATGCGGTAATGCAGCGGGCTAGGATAAAGAAACACGCGCGCACCGGTCATCAGCGGAGTGAATAACCCGACCGTCAGGCCAAAGGCATGGAATAACGGCAGTGCAGACATAAAGCGGTCACGCGGATTGAAATCGGCCACGGTACGAATCTGCTCAACGTTGGCCAGCAGGCTGGCATGCGAGTGAACCACGCCTTTGGGATTGCCTTCTGAACCTGAAGTAAACAGCACTAAAGCGGCATCGTCGGGCTGCTGATAAAGCATGGCGCGACGGGGAAAAATCAGGTGGAGGAGGATCCACAGCTTATCTTCTTTCGTAACCGTATCCCGCAGATCTTCCAGATAAACCCATTTAACCTCGGTAACCTGCTCCGGCAGCTGGGTTAGCTTACCTTTTTCAAGAAACTGTCTGGAGGTCACAATGGTTTTAATTTGCGCAGCTTTTACCGCGCTCTTAATTCCCTTGGCCCCGGAGGTGTAGTTCAACAATGCAGGAATGCGGTTGCGCATCGACGCGCCAAAGATTGCCGCAGCCGTGATAGTGGCGTTTGGCAGCAGCATGCCAACATGCTCGCCCTCGCGGGTAAAGCGTTGCAGGATACGGCTGACGCCCAGCGATTTTTTCAGCAATCCCTGGTAAGTGTCTTCTTTGAATGAGATGTCGGCAATACAGGGTTTGCGGCGACCATAACGGGCCTGCGCTGAAAGAAATGCCTGATACAGCGTCTCGGGCGGGCGAGTCGTCATTCGGGCATCCATCATAATGCTGTGCAGCTGCTGCCCGGCAAGTACGCGGCGGTCACGTGCACGTGGCGCAGTCGGCATCGAAACGGTCTGCGGTGGCAGAATATTGATAGAGATTTTCGGGAACGCGCGCAGCTTGAAACTGCCATACAGGCGGCTGAAAATCGTAAACTCGGCACCGTCGATACGAATGGGGATCACCGTAGCCTGAGATTTCGCGGCAACAAAGGCTGCTCCGTCATAGATTTTCATCAATGAACCGGTCACGGTAATGCGCCCCTCGGGAAACACGACCACGGGCCGCCCTTTCTCAATTTCTCGCACCAGTCGCTTTATCGCCATCGGTTTGGTCGGATCCAGCGGCACAAAATCAATATAGGTGCTTAGCCAGCGCATATACCAGCTTTCAGTAATGTTTGAGTAAACCGCGAATACTGGCTTGATCGGCAGAAACAGCACCAGCAGCATTCCGTCGATAAACGAGACGTGGTTGGGCGTGAGCAACATTCTGGAATAATTAAGCTGGGCATTTTCCGGTGTTACGCTGATACGGAATATCACCTTGAATAAGGTGCGAAAAAAAGTGTGTAACAGCCGATAGAGCATCCCGTTCTCCTGATCATTTGAGCCTATCCGAATAATAACAGGCAGTTAACGAGGTTAGCATAACGGGACTTTAATTGACGACAGCAATGGGCTGAGTTGTGAATAAAACAGGAAAAAATCTGAGGCAAAAAAAAACCTACGCATCTGCGTAGGTTGGTGCAATTTTAATCGGTTTCAACATGCAGAACATGTTGGATGATTCACCAATCAATACCTCTGGGACCACCAACATTAAAGAACACCGCTGCAATGCACTACTTCTTAATCGCAAGAGTTCTGCGCAAACTGCAACCAACTGTAAAATTCCCACGTTGAATGTAATAGTTAAGTTTTTTAGATGTGGAGATAAATGCTTTTAGGTGTAGTCAGGAAGTTAAATTATGGATGGCAGGCAAAAAAAAACCTACGCATCCGCGTAGGTTGGTGCAATTTCAATCGGTATCAACACACAAAGTATGTTGATGATTCACCAATCAATACCTCTGGGACTGCTAATGTAGCCGCTGGGACCGCACGACCTCCAGCAGCCAATCGCAACATTGATCCGCAAAGTGTAACCAGCGGTGAGAATCAAACAGCCGATACTTCTACCAGGCAACTCATGGCATTAGGGCCCTGTGTCAGACGGGAAGTCCCAATATCCAACGTCAAGACATTAGGATTTCCGGCCTGTTCCGTTTCCTGCCATTTCTTGCCGAATCCCGGATTGAACCAGGCACCAGTGGCCATCAGCACCACATTGCGAGTAATGCCATCATTTAGAGAAACCCCGGCCAGACAACTGCCCCGCTCGTTGCTGACTTTTACTCTATCGCCGTCTTTAAGCTGGCGCGCTGCGGCATCTTCCGGATGCATAAACAGCGTTTCCTTACCGGCCGTTTTATTCTTTTGCGCCAACGGCGTTTGATCAAGCTGGCTGTGCAAGCGATCTTTAGGCTGGATTGAAATCAGATGCAGCGGCCATTTTTTTGCAGTTTCCGACCCCAGCCACTCAATCGGCGGCTGCCATTCTGGATGAGGAGCAAAATCCTCATAACGATAATCGGCGATTTTTTGGCTGAATAACTCAATCTTGCCGCTCTGCGTGCCGAGAGGATTAGCGCGCGGGCTTTTACGGAATGAGTCGAAAAATACATAATCTTTTTCTGGCTTGGGCAATTCAACAAAGCCGCGTTCCCAGAAGGTTTCAAAATCGGGCCACTCGATGTCCGTGCCCTCCTGCGCCTGTCCGCACTGCTTATAGATTTGGCGCAGCCACGCGTCTTCGTCCCGCCCCTGGGTATACGCTTCTCGATAGCCCAAACGCTCGGCCAGATCGGCAAAAATATCGAAATCATTACGCGCCTGATGCTGTGGCGGGATGGCCTGATGCATTGCCAGCACATATCGGTCGCGCGACGAACCGCCGATATCATTGCGTTCAAGCGAGGTGGTTGCCGGAAGCACAATGTCAGCCATGCTCGCCGCCGGAGTCCAGACATTGTCCTGCACGATCACCGTATCGGGCTTGTGCCAGCCTTCAACTAACCGGTTAAGCTGCTGATGATGATGGAACGGATTGCCGCCAGCCCAATGTATGAGGTGAATATCAGGATAAGTCAGCGTCTCGCCCTGAAACTCGTAGGATTCTCCAGGATTAAGCAGCATATCGCTGATACGCGCGACGGGAATCGACAGGCCCGACGGGTTCGGCCCGGTACTAAGCGCAGGTCCTGGCGTATCCAGGCGAGGATTACCAACGCCATTCATCGAGCCATGACCAAATGAGAAACCTCCACCCGGCAGGCCAACCTGACCTAGCATCGCCGACAGCGCAATCATCATCCAGTAAGGCTGTTCACCGCGATGAGCACGCTGAACCGAATAGGCGCAGGTGATAAAACTGCGCACGCCGATCAGCTGGCAGGCCAGTTTCGCAATACGCGCAGCGGGAATCCCCGTAATCGCGCTGGCCCATTCAGGCGTTTTCGCCACACCGTCTTTAACACCATTCAGGTAGTCAGCCAACTGTGGATACCCTACGCAATGGCTGGCAAGAAAAGCTGAATCCTGAGCATCTTTTCTTTGAATTTCATAGGCAACCGCCAGCATTAGCGCGACATCGGTATTGGGTCGGATAGGGATCCATTCGGCATTGACAAATGACGGGCAGTCATCGCGCATCGGACTAATGTTAATAATTGGCGTGCCTTTTTTTGCCAACTGTTCCAACGCAGGTTTCAGGGTATGCGCGACCGCTCCGCCAGAAGCTACCTGAGCGTTTTTCAGTGCCAGACCGCCGAATGCCAGCAAAATATCACAATGTTCAACGACGCTCGGCCAGGTGGTTACCCTGCCGGTCAATGGAGTGTAGGTTCCTATCACATAAGGCAGGAAAAACTGTGCCGAACCCCAGCTATAGTTGCCTTGCTGATCAACTCCGCCGCCGCCCGCGAAGTAAAATCGGCGTACCAGAGAGCGGGCGTGATGCAGGCGTCCGGCAGAAGACCAACCGTAAGAACCGCTGAAAATCCCCGAGGCACCGTATTTATCGCGCACACGACGGTTTTCTTCGGCCACTAAATCCAGCGCCAGATCCCAGCTAACCTCGACAAAGTCTTCCTTGCCACGCAGCGTCCGATCACTGTTTTCTCTTTTTTGCAGCCAGGAACGGCGCACGGCGGGTTTGCGGATCCGCTTATCTGAGTAAACCAGTTCAGGAATCGAGGCCAGCATCGGCGAAGGATCGGCGTCCGCCGCGTAGGGTTCACATCGGATCAGGCGACCATCTTCGACTACGGCGGTGTAGGCGCCCCAATGGGCAAGCTGTGGATAGCGTTTAATGGCCATGATTCTCTCTGTGCTGGTGCCGTTTTAAAGATAAAAAGCGAGCCATCCCCCGCCACTGCCGGGAAAGCCTCTATTTGCTCATCAATCGTTATTGCTGACAAAATAGCAATCTTGCTGACCAGACTCAAAGTACAAATCGGGATAAAATAGCCGAATAAGGTCTTAACTCGTCCTTTGTGAAATTTGCAGCGTTGAAAGGCTTAAAATATGCTCTTTCAGCAGGGTTTATCTGCTGTTTCAATGTGTTTGCTTAAGAAGTTGCGATCCACATCCCTTGCAGACTCTGGCTTTTTCCGCAAAACTAAACCATGTAAACGTTTACCCTCAATACGCTGGATACTTAAAATGGCTACCATTAAGGATGTCGCAAGACTGGCGGGTGTTTCTGTTGCAACAGTTTCACGCGTGATAAATCACTCACCAAAAGCCAGCGAAAGCTCGCGCGATGCCGTCATGAGCGCGATGCAACACTTGCAGTATCATCCTAACGCCAATGCCCGTGCGCTTGCACAGCAGGCAACAGAAACGCTGGGCCTGATAGTCTCAGACGTTTCAGATCCCTTTTTTGGTGCCATGGTTAAAGCCGTTGAACAAGTTGCCTATAGCACCGGTAATTTTTTACTGATTGGTAACGGTTACCACAATATTGATAAAGAGCGTCAGGCTATCGAGCAACTGATCCGCCATCGCTGCGCGGCGCTGGTGGTACATGCAAAAATGCTGCCGGCAGACGAATTAGGCAGTTTGATGCAGCAGATCCCGGGCATGGTTCTTATCAATCGGACCTTGCCTGGCTTTGAGCAGCGCTGCGTGGCGTTAGACGATCGCTACGGTGCCTGGCTTGCTACTCGCCATTTGATTCAGGCCGGGCATCAGCGCATCGCTATTTTGTGTTCGAATCACGATATTTCCGACGCCCGCGATCGTCTACAGGGTTATCTTGATGCCTTGCAAGAACACGGCATTGCGGTAGATGAAAGGCTGATTGTGTCTGCTGAACCGGACGAAGTCGGCGGCGAGCAGGCTATTACCGAGCTGCTTGGCCACGGCAAGAACTTCACCGCCGTCACCTGTTATAACGATCCGATGGCCGCTGGAGCGCTGTCAGTATTGAGTGATAATGGCATCGACGTGCCAGGAGAAATTTCTTTGGTTGGCTTTGATGACGTGCTGATTTCTCGCTATCTGCGTCCCAGGCTGACCACTATTCGTTATCCGGTGATTGCCATGGCGAATCAGGCAGCGCAGCTGGCACTGGCCTTAGCCAATGGCCAACCGCTGCCGGAAACCACCAATATGTTTAGCCCAACGCTGGTACGCCGCCACTCGGTCAGCGTACCCAATCAATAGCGTCTTAAGCTGTAGTAGATTAGTAGCCGTAAAAAAATGAGAAGCCGTGATAGATGCAAATAGAATAAATAAAGTTACACCTCACGGCTTTCTAATGTTTTGATTAATTTAGATGAGTTCTAAGGCCAACAGCTCTTCAATCGTTTGGCGACGACGAATAAGACGCGCAACACCGTTTTCGAACAACACTTCCGGGATTAGCGGGCGGCTGTTGTAGTTCGATGACATTGAAGCCCCGTAAGCCCCGGTGTCGTGGAACATCAGATAATCGCCAATCTGTGCTTCTGGCAGATGGCGAGTTTCCACTCCTCCTCCAGCCTGTTGTGTAAACACATCGCCCGACTCACACAGCGGCCCGGCAATCACCGATTCACGCAGCGGCTGCTGGCTCAAATCGCGACCGTCGGCAGGCAAGACAGAAATATGGTGATAGCTACCGTACATCGAAGGGCGCATCAAATCGTTGAAGCCAGCGTCCACCAGCACATAGTGACGGCTGCCCATGGATTTCGCGGCGCGAATCTGCGCTACCAACACGCCTGATTCAGCAACCAGGAAACGCCCCGGTTCAATCTCAAGGCTGACAGGATGACCGAGATGAGCAGCAATCTGCTCGCGCGCACGGTTCCACAAGCCATAATAGTGTTCGGTATCAATCGACTCACCTTCAAACTGGTAAGGGATAGACAAGCCGCCGCCGGCAGAAATAGCTTCAATATCATGGCCCAGTTCAACTACCTGACGCACCATGGTATCGCACACTTGCTCAAGGTGCTGGTAGTCAACGCCAGAACCGATATGCATGTGGATCCCCACCAGTTTCAGCTGATAAGCGCGAATTTTTTCCAACGCAAGTGGCAGATCGCCAAACCAGATGCCGTGTTTACTGTTCTCGCCGCCAGTATTGGTTTTCTGGCTATGGCCGTGACCAAATCCAGGATTAACGCGCAACCAAACCGGATGACCCGGCTTCTGCTGGCCAATCTGTTCCAGCATATCAATAGAACCAGCGTTGACCGGAATCGACAGCTCGGTCACACGATTAAGCGTTGGCTGGTCCAGTAGATCGGCGGTAAACACAATCTCACTGTGCTCTCCCGGCTGGTATCCCGGTTTAAAACCGGCAAGCAGCGCACGCTCAATTTCGCCTAAGGAAACGGAGTCCACTTTAACGCCCTGCTCGCGCATCAGACGCAGAATGTGAATATTTGAACTGGCCTTCTGGGCGAAACGGATAACATCGAACTGGCGCAGCTGGGCAATACGCTGTTCGATAATCTGAGCATCGTAGGCCCAAACCGGGCAGCCGAAATCGTTAACTACTTTCAGCAAGTTGTCGGCATTCAAAGCGTTTTCATTATTTTGCAGGGCAAATGGCATGGTGTTCTCCGGGGAGCAAGGCGCGCTTGGGCATCTTGCTCTAAACGTAGGAATTAATCAGTCTGAGGTCATTATGCCGTGACGACTTTCGCGGTTAAAATATCTATTTAGCGGCAGTCTATTCATTTATGATATGGCTTGACCTTATCAAGGAATCTATTTCATGCCCGCTTTGTCGCTGCGCCATATAGAAATTTTTCATGCTGTGATGACCACCGGCAATCTGACGGAAGCTGCCACGCTGCTGCAAACGTCACAGCCGACGGTGAGTCGCGAGTTGGCTCGCTGTGAAAAACTATTGAATTTGCAGCTTTTCGAGCGACTGCGCGGGCGACTCTTTCCTACCGCGCAGGGGCTACGGCTGTTCGAAGAGGTGCAGCGTTCCTATTATGGCCTCGATAGAATTATCAATGCCGCAGCCGGGATCCGCCAGTTTGAGCAGGCGCAATTGTCGATAGTTTGCCTGCCGGTGTTTAGCCAGTCGCTGCTGCCCGCAGTCTGTCAGCCGTTTTTGCAGCAGTATCCAGAAGCCAGCTTTAATATTGTGCCGCAAGAATCGCCGCTGCTTGAGGAATGGCTGTCGGCCCAGCGCCATGATTTGGGACTAACTGAAAACTCGCACACTCCGGCGGGTACCGAACGGCAAACGCTGCTGACGCTTAATGAAGTCTGCGTCTTGCCGGTGGGTCATCCCCTGGCACAGAAGCCTGTCATCACCGCGCAGGATTTTAACGAGTTGAATTTTATCAGCCTGTCGGCCACCGACAATTATCGTCAGTTGCTGGATGCACTATTTGTGGAACGCGGCATATCTCGTCGCATGGTGATGGAAACTCACAGCGCTGCCTCAGTGTGTAGCATGGTGGCGCAGGGTATTGGCGTGTCGATTGTTAACCCACTCACTGCGCTGGAGTATGCGCAGGGCAAGCGCATCGTTATTCGTCGCTTTAGTGAAACCGTGCCCTTTACCGTCAGTTTGATTCGCCCCTTGCACCGCCCGGCCTCGGCGCTGGTCGATACTTTTATTGCCCATTGCCATCAGCAGGCCAGGCATTTTCCCGCCCGGCTTGCCGAAGCTCTCGGGGAGCATGGCTCGTTTTAGCCAGACGTTAGTAATTCACAACTTTCATATACTGCCCAGCAGCATGAACATTGTAGCCAAAACCACAATCACCTACGCTTTTCAGATTGAGGTTCTGAGCAGAAAAGTTCATTGTTACCGTGCAGTTAGCTCCTCCAGCGTAAATATCATTAATCGAATGATACTCCGCCCGATTGTTTGTAATCGCCGTCATGGTCGAAAAGTCACCGGTATTAGGGCCGTAATACAGCGACATATCGCCCATGTACATGCCGACAAAACGAATAACATACTGACTTTCTTCGGGTTTCACCTCTACCGTATTCCAGCTGCCCTCACCGGCGTATTGCCAGTAAAGTCCGGCCGGCTGTTCCGATACGGGTTTAGCAAGCAGTTTATTTTCAACTTGTTTTAGATTGTATTGAGTCTTTTTATCCTCAGATGCCAGACTTAGCCAGGCTTTAGCTTCGCCGTACTGGCCCTGATGAATATAAGTTAACGCAATATTGTTATAAGCCGTGGCCTTTGCGCTTTCAGGCATTTGGCAGAATTCGCTCCAGGCAACCTGACTGCGGAACAGGTTTTGCGCCTTAGTGTATTCGCCCTGCTGGTAGGCAACTTTTCCCCTGGAAGCATAGGTGCTGATTTTCAGGCAATCGGCTTTAATATCAGGCTCATCGATTTTTGCCCAAACGTTGAAGCACATAAACCAGCCTGCCAACAAGCATGCAGGCAACCAAAATTTCATTGATCTCCCCTTGTATCGCTAACTTATTCACTCTGGCTATAGGTATAGAACGGTGAAGGACGAAAAACATCCTTACAAGTCGGGCATTGCCCTCTCGCACACTGTCACTCATTCTGGGATGATTAGGAACCACCACTTATTAATATTTTATATGGCTATTTATGACTAAAAAACCTGGGAAAACGGCACGGTGGCGTGCAGTCTGGCAGCTGATTAAGCCCTATTGGCAGTCCGAAGAAAAATGGAAAGCCTGGGGCATGTTGGCGGCGATCATCATTCTTTCGCTGGGTTCTGTCTACCTTAGCGTGCAGATTAACGAATGGAACCGCGTTTTTTACGACGCGCTGCAAAACAAAAACTTTCCGATCTTCAAGCAACAGCTGTTTAAATTTACCTGGCTGGCGCTGATATTTATTGTCGTATCCATTTACAAGGTTTACCTGACGCAAGGTTTGGAAATGAACTGGCGTCGCTGGATGACCAACCAATATATGGATAAGTGGCTACACAATCACGCTTACTACTATACCGAGCATCAACATCAGGTTGATAACCCCGATCAGCGTATTGCCTCTGACCTCAACGCTCTCACTTCCGGCTCGCTGTCGTTGTCGCTTGGCCTGCTCTCGAGCCTGGTGACACTGTTCTCGTTTGTCACTATCTTGTGGTCTGTCAGTGGGCCAATCAGCTTTATGCTCGGCGCGCATCACATTATTATCCCCGGCTATATGGTGTGGTTTGCTCTGCTTTATGCGTTGATAGGATCGGTCATTGTCGGCTTTATTGGTCGCCCGTTGGTTAAACTGAGCTTTAATCAGGAATGGTTCGAGGCAAACTTCCGTTTCGGCCTGATCCGTATCCGTGAAAACAGCGACGCTATCGCACTGTATCACGGTGAAAAAAGCGAGAAGAAACAGCTGAGCGATAACTTTGAAGCGATCAAATCGAACTGGTGGTCTTCAATGCGCGTGACCCGACGCCTGAACTTTGCCAGCTCTTTCTATGGTCAGTTTGCGATTATCTTCCCTATTTTGGTTGCTGCACCGCGCTATTTCTCTGGGGCTATCCAAATGGGTCTGCTGATGCAGATCTCTTCTGCTTTCGGACAGGTACAGGACTCCCTTTCCTGGTTCATCAACGCATTCAATGATCTAGCAAGCTGGAAAGCCTGTGTTAACCGTCTTGCCGGCTTTAATGCAGCGATTGATCAGGTCAATGCACAACCGCGTAATATCTCTCTGGGTAATGCCAAAGGCAGTGATCTGCAATTGGATAACCTGACGCTGAATCTGCCAAACGGCGACGCTCTGTTCTCTTCGGTTTCTGCTTCACTGATAGCCGGTGAGCGAGTATTGGTAGCTGGCCCTTCAGGCTGCGGTAAATCTACGCTGCTGAGAGCGATTGCCGGCGTGTGGCCTTATGGCACCGGTGAAATCAATACTGCCGAGAACAAGAAACAGCTGTTCCTGCCGCAGCGCAGCTATATTCCGATTGGTTCCCTGCGCGAAGCCCTGACCTATCCTGAAGAAACCAGCCTGGAATACACTGATGAGCGCCTTTGTGAGGTACTTGAATGGTGTAACTTAAGTTATCTTCAACCCTTGCTGGATCAATACACTAACTGGAGCCAGCGTCTCTCGCCGGGTGAGCAGCAGCGGTTGGCATTTGCTCGCGCAATGTTGATCAAACCAGAAATTCTGTACCTCGATGAAGCGACCAGCGCGCTCGACGACGATACCGAACAGCGTATGTATTCGCTGCTGCTGGAAAAACTGCCGGAAACTACAGTTCTTAGCGTCGCGCACCGTAACAGCGTGGCTAAGTATCACCACCTTTGCTGGCGCTTTAAGGTTCAGGATGACGGCCAATGTTATTTGACCAAATCATCATTGCAGCCGAACCTGGTCGTCAATAAATAGTTCTACTCTTGGTAACTTATCCTCTGCCCTCCTTCTTACCGGAGGGCACGAGTATGCGTTATTCAACTTTTCCGCTAAATCACCCATGACTTTATCAATATCAGCGTATAGCGCCTCATAGCGCGCTCGTGTTTGTTCGAGCAGTTTGCGGTGGTTTTTACTCAAGCTCATTTGATTATTAGATACATTTTTCACTGCTGTGACTTGATGACTCAAACTCCGGGATTTTATTTCAATATCAGCGTGTTCATAGGGACTAATGGCCGTATATTTTAGCCCTGTAGTATTATTATATATCCTCAAAAATCGCCCTCCCTGGCTAGATAGATATTTGTTCCATGAATTTATTTTTTTAACCTCACAGTTTATTTCACCTTAACTTTGTTATTTAACCATTACCTGATTATTCCACTGCAACTTTCTTCTTTCATCTACAACACAAGGTGCAGCCTCAGCTTTTTCTCTTGCTTCTGACTCAAGCTGAATCTTAAGAGAGCCTTGCCTATAGTTCTCTATTCTGTCAGCCTGATTTTTATTGTTCAGATTTACAGAATGACTCGGCTCTCCAAATATACGAGGCGTTATAGTTTTTCCAGATGAATTCACTGTGCCATCCCAAATTTTATACTCTCCCTGTGGCTGGCGAAAAACAAAGCTAGCTTTAACCTCCTCGGGGGACATCACTTTTCTGACCCAGGTGAATTTATCATCTCCTATCGATCTTTTTTCGTATCTATGCAGAATAGATCCCGTCGGTGATGGCGGGGGGGATAGTGATGGCGACATTGACCGCGTTCGCGTTAATGATATTGATGACATTGAAGATATCGAAGACCAAGACGGTGTTGGTGACGTTGGCGTTGATCCTGGTGACGTTGGTGTTGGCGATTCTGGTATTGACGGTGCTGATGTTGGCGATGCTGGTGAAGTCAGTGCTTTTGCCGTCAATGCCGTTGGCAGCAGCACTGCAAGCGATGTCGCACTTTTACCAGGCGGCTTAATCTTGCCTATCATCCCAAACTTGCTATAAACATCGCGAATAGTTTTAAACTGGTCTTTACCTAGCTGTTCTCCCGACATGATTTTCCCGCGAGACACTGCATCCAAATTTAATTTACCTATCGGACGCTCCAACACGCTATTCTTATCGTAATTTCGCAAAAAAGAGCTGACGATTTTTTTATCTGAATTGAGTTCTTTAATATCTCTTGAAGAGTTTGAAGATATTTCCTTACTCGAAATCTTTAGCTTTTCAATTAAATGAAGGATTCTTCCGTTAATATTAGATTTAGGTTTAAACTCCATGCCTATTCTTTGATACGTATTTATGAACGATCTGACTTGCATAATAACCACCTCGACTATTTTAGGTTGAATTGCTTTAGCGCCTAAACAATACCTTCCTGCCGAGGATATAAAAAGGCAAAAACCACTCATTTTCAAAATATGAGCGATTTTTAATAGAATTTATTAATAAAACCTTTAACTAGCAAGTTTCACTTTTACATCATTCGCTATCTTCTCTACCTGCGGACCATATATTACGTGAACATCTATTTCAGTCACTCTTTTAACGCCCATTGCGCCGGTAGTCATCAGGGTTTTATCAACCACCTGTGACATATCGATAACTTTTACTCTCAGGCGAGTGAAACAGCAGTCAACGCTTGCGATATTATCCTCTCCTCCCAGGCCTTTAATAATATTCGCAGTCTTTTCACTTGCTACAGACTCGGCGGCCGAATTAGATGCAACAACAGGCCTTGACGCTCCACGCAAGTCCGCGCTTTCGGCATCATCTTCACGACCCGGCGTCTTGATTTGCATCCGAGTGATCACCCAACGGAAAGAGAAGTAGTAAATCGGAGCATAGATAATCCCCAGAATCAGCGGATACCACCAGTGGGTTTTACTGCCGCCAAGAATGCCAAAAATCACCCAGTCAATGGCTCCCCCCTGCACGTTACCAATCATCACGTGCAGCGATTGCATCAGTACAAAGGAAATCCCGGTCAGTATCGCATGCAAAATATACAGCACCGGGGAAATGAAGATAAAACAGAACTCCAGCGGTTCGGTAATGCCGGTAGTGAACGATGCTAATCCTCCCGCCAGCATTAAGGCTTTAACCCTGCCTTTGTGTTCGGGTTTAGCGGTGTGATACATCGCCAGCGCTGCTGCGGGCAAGCCAAACATCATTACCGGAATTTTCCCCTGCGCCAGGAAACGCGTAGCCTGACGCGTTACGTCGTCGCTTACCGCTCCCGGATTTGCCAGCGAGGCATTGAAGATATTCAGCGCACCCACCACGCTTTGATGATTCACCGTCGTTACGCCACCCAACGGCGTAAAACGCACAGTCTCGTTAATAATATGATGCAGCCCGGTGGGAATAAGCAGTCGTTCAGAGGTGGCATAAATAAATGTTCCTATCTCGCCTGTTCGGCCAATTAATTCACCCACCCACTGGATACCCAGCGCAATAGTCGGCCAGACAAGTGAGACTAAAACCCCCACAATCGGCAGCACGACAATAGTAATTATCGGGACAAATCGCCTGCCACCAAAAAATGCCACTGCGGTAGGAAGAACAATAGTATAGAAGCGATTATGCAAGAACATGGTGACAAGTCCCACCAATACGCCGCCAAGCACGCTCATGTTATAAGTGAAAATACCCAACATATGGGTGAATTCCGAGGCATAAATCATCGCGGCACTTGAGGGCATCCCCTGCGCGGTAAGATGCTCGACCGTGGTGGTAGCTGGCGTAATATTTTGTGCCAGCAAACTGTAATTAATCCCGACATGCAGGCCGACGAAACCGATCACTGCGGAAAAGGCAGCGGTTGCCTTTTCTGCATTGGCCAGTCCCATCGCCGTCGCTACCGCAAAAAATAGCGGAAGATTGGCAAACAGCGCGCTCGATACCTGACGAATAAAACCGATAACTAACTGTAATGCACGCAAATGAGTAAAAGTATCGCCCGTCACGCTGGGGTTCTGTAACGCCGAAGCCAGCCCAAGAAAGATCCCCGCGGCTGCAATCACTGAAATTGGCGTCATTAGTGCCTTGCCTAAGTCATGGATTTTACTTCCTAAATTCAACATGTGACCTCTCATCCGCAGTGTCGATTAAAAAACGCTCACCTTTTGAGTAAAGTCACACAATGTATCGCTGTATAGATAAAGCACTCAGGACTATGAAAGAGATCACAGTTTGTTAACATTTGGAAAGAGGGCTATACTAAGCAGTAAGTGCGGTAAGCTCACAGAAAGTAAGATTTAGCTTGAGGTTTGTACGAAAACTTGAAGTTTGAGTGGAAATACTCGAAACGTGAATTGAAATAAGAAGTTTGGATTGAAATAAGAAGTGTTAATAGAAATAAATAGTTGGGCGAAAAAAAGCCCACATCGGACAGTGGGCGTTAGGGTTGCGATATACCGATTTAGATAAATCGGGTGCAACAATGCAAATGTGAGAACTGCTCGCTCTCAATTCCTACGTTAACGGCATTTACCAGATATCCGCAGCGATTTCGGGTAAGACCACTGTTAAAAAGTATTTCTTACTTTGATCCAGATCATACTTTTTCAAGTTCCTGCACATTCTCAGTGACAGAATATCCTTCTGTTTAATGCAGTTAAAATAGTTTTGTCTGTAACTATTACTAAAGTTTTAATTTTTAAAATTCTTAAAAATAAGCTTTGAACATAAAAATCGACAGCTGATTTGATTTTTATAGTCATCGATTAATGAAACATTTAGACATATCTCACAACCAAATACTTACAGAGTGAATTCACCGCCTCTCGTATAGTGGGGGACTTATTGAGAATGATTGTTCTCAACCCCCCTAAGAGAGTGAATTCTATGCGCCTGAAGGTTCTTTCTGTCAGTACTGTGCTACTGCTTTCCGCTTGCGATGGGTCAAGTTCGGCCCCGCAAGCAGCTGCCCAAGCTCCAGCTGTTGAATACGTCACCCTACAATCAAAACCTGTTACCCTCACCACAAGTCTGCCAGGTCGTACTGATGCTGTGAAAACTGCAGAAGTTCGTCCACAAGTCAGCGGTGTTATTTTGAAACGTACCTTTGTTGAAGGTGGCGAAGTCAAAGCGGGACAACAGCTTTATCAGATCGACCCCGCTACATATCAGGCCGCATATGATAAAGCTCTCGCAACGTATAAAAGCGCAGCGGCTACTTCTACCCGCTACAAAGGTCTGGTTTCTTCCAATGCCGTCAGTCGTCAGG
Organism: uncultured Gammaproteobacteria bacterium; assembly: GCA_963747655.1. GTDB lineage: Bacteria > Pseudomonadota > Gammaproteobacteria > Enterobacterales > Enterobacteriaceae > Rouxiella. The sequence goes on from CAVVFS010000008.1 coordinate 94,979, forward strand.
TTTATGACGATGCTATCGCCTCCACTGGCGAAGCTGCAGCTGACCTTGAAACTGCCCGCGTTAATCTGCAATACACCAAGGTTTATGCACCAATCAGCGGTCATATCGGCCGTTCTGCTGTAACAGAAGGTGCATTGGTGACTAATGGTCAGACTACGGATCTGGCAACCATCACCCAGCTGAACCCGATCTACGTTGATGTCAGCGAGTCATCGACTAACCTGCTGGATCTGCGTCGCGCACTGGCGAGCGGAAAACTGGCCTCGGCCGGTGAAAATTCGGCTAAAGTGGCACTGACTCTGGAAGATGGTAGCCAATACAACCTGCCGGGCAAACTGGAATTCTCCGAAGTTACCGTTGATGAAGGTACCGGCTCCGTGACGCTGCGCGCCTCGTTCCCTAACCCGGACGACGTTTTGCTGCCAGGGATGTACGTCCACGCAACCCTGAGTCAGGCGGTCGATCAAAACGGTATTCTTGCTCCTCAGGAAGCCATCATGCATAACAACAAAGGCAAGCCTTACGTCTATGTTGTGAACGCTAATAACACCGTTGAAGAGCGGGATATCACCACCGGCCCAATGATGTCTGGCAATTGGTTAGTCACTTCTGGTTTAAACGCTGGCGATAAAGTCATTACTGACGGTCTACAAAACGTTCACCCCGGCACTAAAGTCAACGGCAGCGAGCGTAAAGCCGCTGAACCTACCGTGAACGCAAATCTGTCTATGACTGACCCATCCGCGCAATAAGGGATCACTGATGTCTACTTTCTTTATTAATCGCCCGATATTTGCCTGGGTGGTCGCGATTGTCATTATGTTAGCCGGTGCGCTATCGATAATGAAATTGCCGATCAACCAATATCCAAACATTGCGCCTCCAGCCATCTCTGTTGCAGTGACCTACCCAGGTGCATCAGCAGAGACGACTCAGAACACCGTGGTTCAGGTTATTGAGCAGCAGCTCAACGGTCTGGATGGGTTGCGTTATATCGAATCGCAAAGTGCCAGCGACGGTAGCGCCACCATTATCGTGACCTTCGATCAGGGTACTGACCCGGACATCGCTCAGGTTCAGGTTCAGAACAAGGTGTCGCTGGCCGAATCTCAGCTACCTACCGAGGTAGTTAACCAGGGTATTCGCGTCGCCAAGTATCAGCAGAACTTTATGCTGGTGGTCGGCCTGGAGTCTACCGACGGCAAGCTAAGTAATTCCGACTTGGGTAACCTGCTGGTAACCAAAATGGAAGACCCGATCGTGCGTACTAAGGGCGTAGGTGACTTCCAGGTATTTGGTTCCGAGTACGCGATGCGTATCTGGCTTGATCCGGCGAAAATGTACAAATACTCGCTGGTGCCAAGCGACGTAACTACCGCTATTGAAGCGCAAAACGTTCAGGTCTCTTCCGGTGCGCTGGGCGGTCTGCCAACGATTCAGGATTCAAAACTTAATGCTACCATCATCGGTAAAACGCGTTTTGACAGCGTTAAGCAGTTCAAGAACGTATTGCTGAAAGTTAACGGCGACGGTTCTCAGGTTCGCCTGAAAGATATTGCTAACATCGATTTGGGTCCGGAAAGTTACTCTATTGCCGGTGCTTATAACGGCAGTCCGGCTACGGGTATTGCCTTGCGTCTGGCAACCGGTGCTAACGTACTGGATACGGCCAACGCGGTTAAAGCAACGATTGCCGGTCTGCAATCTTCATTACCCGCAGGCGTAAAAGTTGTTTATCCGTATCAGACTTCACCAGTCGTTAGCGCATCGATTCATGAGGTGGTGAAAACCCTGATTGAAGCGATCATCCTGGTGTTCTTCGTGATGCTGTTGTTCCTCCAAAACCTGCGTGCGACGCTGGTAACGACCCTGGTTGTCCCGGTGGTGTTGCTGGGTACCTTCGGCCTGTTGAACGCATTTGGCTTCTCGATAAACACCCTGACGATGTTCGGGATGGTACTCGCCATCGGCCTGTTGGTGGATGATGCTATCGTGGTGGTAGAGAACGTCGAACGTATCATGCACGAGGAAAAGCTGCCGCCGAAAGAAGCGACCATCAAGTCGATGGCGCAGATTCAGGGCGCGCTGTTTGGTATTGCTTTAGTTCTTTCTGCGGTACTGGTGCCAATGGCATTCTTCGCCGGTTCTACCGGTATTATCTATCGCCAGTTCTCGATAACTATCGTTTCTGCGATGGCGTTGTCGGTGCTGATGGCGCTTATCTTTACCCCTGCGCTGTGTGCCACTATCATCAAGCAGGGTTCCGAAGAGCATAAAACGACCGGGTTTGCTGGCTGGTTTAACCGTAATTTCGACAAAGGTGCGGCCAAGTATACCTCGAGCGTAGCGGGCGTAATTTCGCGTCGTCGTCTGTTTATGGTGATTTATCTGCTGATTGTGGTTGCCATGGGTTATATGTTTACCCGTGTTCCTACCACCTTCCTGCCTGATGAAGACCAGGGCATTCTGTTCGTGCAGGCCACGCTACCCGCCAACGCCTCTGCTCAACGTACCCAGGCAGTATTGGATAACGTACGTGAATACTTCCAGAAAAATGAAAGTGCCAATGTGGTCTCGGTGTTTACCGCTAACGGCTTCAGCTTCGCCGGTCGTGGTCAGAACGTCGGTATTGGTTTCGTTTCATTAAAAGACTGGGATTCTCGTCCTGGCACGGAAAACAGCGTGCAGTCCATCGCCGCACGCGCCATGGCTCACTTCTCGACCATGAAAGATGCCAAGGTGTTTGCCTTCGTACCACCAGCGGTACTTGAATTGGGTAACGCCACCGGTTTCGACTTCTACCTGCAGGATACTAACGCGCAGGGCCATGCTGCTCTGATGGCGGCACGTAACCAGTTCCTCGGTATGGCGGCTAAAGACAAACGTCTGATGGCAACCCGTCCGAACGGTATGGAAGATGAGCCACAGTACCAGTTGGAAATTGATGATGAAAAAGCCAGCGCCCTGGGCCTGAGCCTGAGCGACATCAACGCCACCCTGTCTGCAGTGTGGGGCTCCTCATACATTAACCAGTTCATGTTCAATGACCGCGTTAAGCGAGTCTACATGCAGGGTCGTTCTGCTTCGCGCGTGACGCCTGAAGACTTGAACAAATGGTACTTCCGTAACAGCTCTGGTCAGATGGTGCCTTGGTCAGCGTTTGGTTCTGGTAAATGGGTCTACGGTTCTCCTCGCTTCGAGCGCTTTAACGGTGTGTCATCGGTAGAGATCCTCGGCTCTCCAGCGGCGGGTTATAGCTCGGGTGATGCCACTAAAGCGGTGGTTGAAATTGCCAAGAAACTGCCGCCAGGCTTCAAAATCGCATGGCACGGTTTGTCATACGAAGAGCAGGCAGCAGGTTCGCAGACTCCAGCGCTGTATACTCTGTCGATTATCGTAGTATTCCTGTGTCTGGCAGCACTATATGAGAGTTGGTCTATTCCATTCTCTGTCATCCTAGTGGTTCCATTGGGTATACTGGGTACTATCGGTGCCGTATTACTTCGTGGGTTGTCTAACGATGTCTTCTTCCAGGTAGGCCTGTTGACGACGGTGGGGCTGGCAGCCAAGAACGCCATCCTGATCGTTGAATTCGCCAAAGAGCTACATGAAAAAGAAGGAATGTCTCTCACTGATGCAGCAGTAGAAGCGGCTAAACTCCGTATCAGGCCAATTATTATGACCTCGATGGCGTTTATCCTGGGTGTTATACCTCTGACCATCTCGCATGGCGCAGGTTCTGGTAGCCAGCACTCGATTGGTACTGCGGTAGTAGGTGGGATGATAACAGCAACATTCCTGGCGATTTTCTTTGTTCCAATGTTCTACGTGGTTGTGGTTAACCTATTTACACGTAAGTCAAAAAAACAAGATAAGCCGCATTCAGTTACTGAGGTTTCGAACCATGAATAAACCACGTTTTGCGCTGCCTATGTTATCAGCGCTGACATTGACTATTTTAGCCGGCTGTACCATGGAGCCCAAGTACAACCGACCGGCAATGCCGGTTGCGAGTGACTGGACCACCAGCAAAGGCGTTGATGCTGGTAAATCTCAAGACATCGGCTGGAGTCAATTCTTTAATCAACCTGACATGAAGCAGGTTATTACTTTAGCTCTGGCAAACAACCGCGACCTTAGGGTCGCGGCATTAAACGTCGAAACTGCTCGTGCTACCTTCCAGATCGATCGCGCAGCCCTGCTGCCGACGCTGGATGCAACCGCGGGTGAAACCGACCAGCACGTACCGGGCGATCTTTACACCACTAAAAGCACGGGTCCTGCTACCTATCAGGAATACAGTGCTGGCGTGGGCGTGAGCTCCTACGAACTTGACCTGTTTGGTCGTGTTCGCAGCCTGCGTGATCAGGGTCTCGAGACTTACCTGGCTACGGCGGCAACTCAGCGTGCAACCCAAATCAGCCTGGTTGCTCAGGTGGGTGAAGGTTATTTGACTCTGGCAGCGGATAACGACTTGCTGAAACTGGCTATCGATACCGCTAACAGCCAGAACAGTTCTTATCAGTTGACCCAACGCAGCTATCAACAGGGCGTAAGCAACTCACAGGATTTGGCACAGGCTGAAACCACCGTGCGTAGTGCGCAGGCTGATATCGCGCAATACACCCGTCAGGTTCGTCAGGACGTTGATGCTCTGACCTTGCTGGTCGGTGCGCCAATCCCTGCGACACTGCTGCAAAATGCTAGCCTGAACAACAAGTGGAACTTCCCGCAAACTCCAGCGGGTCTGCCTTCTGATCTGTTGACTCGTCGTCCGGACATTATCGCAGCCGAGCATACACTGAAAGCGGCTAACGCTAACATCGGTGCAGCGCGTGCCGCGTTCTTCCCACGCATCACTCTGACCGGTTCTGCCGGTACCGAGAGTGGCAGCCTGAACCATCTGTTCGGTGCTGGTACTGGTGCATGGTCATTCGGTCCGTCGATTAGCGTTCCTATCTTCGACGGCGGCGTGAACCGTGCGAACCTGGATATTGCGAAGACCGAGAAGAAAATCGAGATTGCCAACTACGAGAAAGCCATTCAGACCGCCTTTAAAGAGGTTTCTGATGGTCTTGCGGGTCAGGCAACTTATGGCGATCAGCTGAAATCTGTTCAACAGGCAGCCGATGCTAACCAGCGTAACTTTGATCTGTCTCAGCAGCGTTTCCAGGGCGGCGTAGACAACTATCTGAGCGTGCTGGTTGCTCAGCGTTCACTGTATTCTTCTCAGCAGACGTTGATCAACGTCAAGCTGGCACAGTTGAACTCTGATATCACTCTGTTCAAAGCATTGGGCGGCGGCTGGGACAAATAATCCTCCCCTCCCTTTAAGCCAGAAATAAAAACGCCAGCAAATGCTGGCGTTTTTTTATGCTTATTATTTACTTAAAGTGAAATCACTTCTTAATGGCTTATTTCTCAACCGGAGCTTTCCAGCCACCACCCAGCGCGGCTATCAGTTTAACGCTGGTCACCATCTGCGTGCTAAGCAGTGACAGGACGCTTTGCTGCTGACTCAGGCTGGTATTTTGCGTTGTCGCAACGTCGAGATAGTTGATCATCCCTGCCTGATACTGATTAAAGGTCACTCGCGCCGACTCTTTAGCGGATTGCGCCGCGTTTTGCTGGGCGACCATCTCGCTGTCGATGGTGTGTAGCTCAACCAGATAATCTTCCACTTCGCCCATAGCGGTCAGCACAGACTGGCGATAGGCAGCCACGTCAGCATCGTAGGCCGCTTCTGCTTCGGCAACTTTGCCGCGAGTCGCACCAAAATCCAGCACCGTTTGGCTGAGCTCTGGCCCTAATGACCAGACGCGATTAGGCAGCGAGAAAAGATTATGCAATGCCGTACCGGTAAAGCCGCCGCTGGCGCTGAGGGTCAAATCAGGGTAATACGCCGCCGTTGCGACTCCCACCGCCGCGTTGGCTGATGCCATATTACGCTCGGCGGCCGAGATATCCGGGCGGCGCTGCAACAGCTGAGAAGGCAAGCCCGCAGGAATAGACGGCAGCGTAAACTTGATAGGTTCCGGTGCGAGACTGAATTCGGCCGGAGGTTTGCCGATAAGAATCGCGATGGCGTGTTCAAGCTGCGCGCGCTGCCACTGTAAATCCAGCGCCGAAGCTTTCGTGGTTTCAAGCTGAGTTTGCGCCTGAGCCAGAGTTGCCCGCGAAGTATTGCCGCCAGTATATTGGTTTTGAATAATGGCCAAATAGCGCTGATAGTCGTCAACGCTCTGCTGATACAGCGCAATCTGCGCGTCCATAACTCGCAGCTGGAAATAGTCCTGTGCCAGTTCAGACTGGGCACTTAGCGTGGCGTTGGCGAGATCCGCGGCGCTAGACTCCGCGCTGGCCCTCTGCTCTTCCACCGTACGGCGCAGCTTGCCCCAGATATCCAGCTCCCAGCTCGCGTCCAGGCTTACCGATTGCTTGTTGCTCGCAGTAGAACCTACCGCACTACGCGTGCTGTCACCCGTGGCATTAACCTGTGGGAACAGTTCGGCGCGAGCCTGTGTGACCAGCGCCTGCGCCTGACGATACTGCGCGGCATACTGCGCGACGTTCTGGTTGGAAATCTGCACCTGACTCATCAGAGAAGAAAGCTGCGGGTCCTGATAAACAGACCACCAGTCGCCTTTGCTCTGGTTATCTTTCGGCGCAGTCGCCGTCCAGCCTTTAGCTTCTTTAAAGGCCGTCGGCATCGCCACCGTTGGGCGATGATAATCAGGGCCAACAGCACAGCCTACCAACGTTAAAACCAGCGCCAGCGGAGCCAGACGAAACGCCTGAGAACCTGCTTTAGTCGATGTCATCACGGGCTTCACTTTATTAAAAATCATTTCGAATGGCCTTCAGATCCAGATGGCGTAGCATGCGGGCGAATACGCGCCCATAAACGCTTGGTCGCGCGGCTGCTTCTGTCCATATACAAATAAACAACCGGCGTGGTAAACAGCGTCAGAATCTGGCTCATCGCCAGACCTCCGGCAATCGCCAGCCCCAGCGGGCTTCGCAAGTCGGCATCGCCACCTTTACCCAGTGCCAGAGGCAATGCGCCGAAGAATGCCGCCAGCGTGGTCATCATGATTGGTCTAAAGCGCATTAGACAGGCTTGAACGATCGCCTGCTGCGGCGTTAATCCCAGCCTTCGCTCGGCATCGAGTGCAAAGTCGATCATCATAATGGCGTTCTTCTTCACAATACCAATCAATAGCAGGATGCCGATGAGCGCAATGACCGTCAGCTGAGTACCGGTTATCAGCATCAGTAACAGCGCTCCCAGCCCCGCCGATGGCAGCGTTGAAAGAATGGTCAGTGGATGAATATAGCTTTCATACAGCATGCCCAGCACGATATAAACCGCAGCCAGTGCCGCAACAATCAGCCACGGCATTTGCTGTGCCAGTGCCTGGAATGCCTGCGCAGTACCGGCATAACTGGCCTGAATAGTATCCGGCAGGCCGATTTTTGCCATCTCGGTTTTGATAGCCGCCTGACCTTGCTCAAGCGACATGCCGTCAGCCAGGTTAAACGAAAGCGTGGTGGTCGCCGACTGGCCCTGATGCGTCACTGCGAGGGGCGCGTTGGCGCCGCTAAAGGTAGTAAATGCCGACAGCGGAACCTGAGTACCCTGGTTAGTCACCACATACATTTGCTTGAGGACGGCAGGATCGTTGGTAAAGTTCGATGTCAGATACGTCACCACGTGATACTGGTTAAGCGTTTTATAAATCGTTGCCACCTGACGCTGAGAGAAAGAGTTATTCAGCAAGGCGTCGATCATTTTAACGTTAACGCCGAGCTGAGTCGCTTTATCACGGTCAATGTTCAGCATCACTTCCTGACCACCGGTCTGAGCATCCGAATCAACACCCGTAAGCTGCGGCAAGGTGCTTAATGCGGCTTTCACTTTCGGCCCCCACTCACGCAGCAGCGAGAGATCGTCGGCCTGTAAAGTGTATTGATATTCAGAGTTAGAACTACGCCCGCCGACACGTAAATCTTGTGCTGCCATCAGGAATAGCTGTGAGCCGGGAAGCTTGGCGGTTTCCATCATGATGCGGTTAGCCACCTGATTTGCCGTAGACTTACGCTGGCTGAAATCTTTCAGTCTGATGAAGAACAGTGCGGTGTTACGCGCGCCAAATCCGCCGTTACCCGCCGAGCTCAGCACCGCCGAGACATCAGGGTCACGCTGAATAATCTTGGCGTAACTTATCATCTGCGGCTGAATCGACTGGAACGAAGTATTTTGGTCAGCGCGCAGCATGCCCATTAACATGCCGGTATCTTGATCCGGGAAAAAGCCCTTCTCCACCACGGTATAAAGATAAAAATTCAGTATCACGGTGAGCAGTAAAACCACCATCGTCAACGGCTGATGGCGCATAACCCAGTTCAGCCCATTGGAATAGCCTTTTAACAGGTTATTAAGCCAGCCTTCAATAAGACGATAAAGACGTGGTTGGCGCTTTTCGACCGGCGCTTTGCGTTTCAGGAAGCGAGCGCACAGCATCGGCGTCAGCGTTAGGGAAACCACCATCGAAATTACCAGTGAAATCGACAGCGTAACCGCGAATTCACGGAACAAACGCCCGACAATACTGCCCATCAACAAGATAGGAATAAATACCGCAATCAGCGACAGCGTCATTGCCAGCACGGTAAAGCCAACCTCACCAGCTCCACGAATGGCCGCCCTCACCGGACTCAGCCCTTCTTCTATATGCCGGGTAATATTCTCGAGCACTACAATGGCGTCATCGACCACAAATCCGGTGGCAATAATTAGCGCCATCAGCGAGAGGTTATCAAGGCTATAGCCCAGTAAATACATGATAGAACAAGTGCCGATCAACGAAACAGGCAGCGCCAGAGCAGGAATTAATACTGCTCTACCATTGCGCAGGAACACAAACACCACGGCGATAACCAGCAGGGTTGCTTCAAGCAGCGTTTTTTCCGTATCGCGCAGAGATTCGGAAACGGTCGGAGAACGGTCCAGCGCCATATTAAGTTTAACGTCGCCCGGCAGCTCTTTTTCCATCACCGGCAACGCGGCTTTAATCGAGTTGATGGTGTCGAGCATGTTGGCACCGGCCTGACGCGTCACCGCAATCATTACCGCCGGAGTTCCGTTGTAATAGCCAACGTTGTATTTGTCTTCTACCGAATCATAGACATTAGCAATATCGCTGAGACGGATTGCGGTCCCGTTTTTATAGGTCACGATCAGTTTGCGATATTCGGCCGCGGTACTTTGCTGACCATTACCTTCAATCATCCACGACTGGTTATCGCCTTGCAGCACGCCTTTCGGCAGATTGGTGGTGCTGTCGGCAATCGCAGTGCGGATGGTGTCGAGCGAGATCCCATAAGAAGTGATCAGCTGCGGACGCAGATCGATACGCACACCGGGCAACGCACTACCAGTAAGGGAGACTTGCCCTACGCCGTTAACCTGTGCGATTTTCTGCTGCAACTGGCTAGAGGCAATATCATAAAGCTCGCCGTTGCTGCGCGTCGATGAGGTCAGCGCCAGCATGACGATCGGCGCATCCGCGGGGTTAGCTTTGCGATAGGTCGGCAGTGAAGGCATGCTGCTTGGCAGCAACGCTCGCGAAGCATTAATTGCCGCCTGCACATCGCGGGCTGCACCGTTGATATCGCGGTCGAGATCAAACTGCAACACGATGCGCGTAGAGCCTTGCGAGCTGGACGAGGTCATTTCACTGACCCCGGCAATCGTGCCCATCGCCCTTTCCAGCGGCGTTGCTACCGTGGCAGCCATTGTCTCCGGACTCGCGCCCGGCACGCTGGCTGTGACCATAATAGTAGGGAAATCAACCTGCGGCAGCGGAGCCACTGCCAGCAGGTTATAGCCCAACAGCCCCAGCAGAACAATCGCCGAGGTGAGGAGCAGCGTGGCTACCGGTCGGAAAATAAAGAAGCGGGAAATATTCATTCCTGTTCCTGTACTTTACGGCGAGCAGGACGCCAGCGGGTCGCCAGTCGGTCAAACATTAAATAAATAACCGGGGTCGAGAACAGCGTCAGCACCTGGCTAAAGATAAGGCCGCCGACAATAACCAGACCCAGCGGTTGACGCAGTTCCGCGCCGCTTCCGCTTGCCAGCATCAACGGCAATGCGCCAATCAACGCGGCCATGGTGGTCATCAAGATCGGTCGAAAACGCAGCAAGCAGGCCTGATGGATAGCATCGCGCGGCGACATATGATGCTTCTGCTCCGCCTCGAGCGCAAAGTCGATCATCATAATCGCGTTCTTCTTAACGATACCGATCAGCAGTATTACGCCGATTAACGCAATCAGGCTAAATTCCGTGCCGCTGAACAGCAGAGAAAGCAGCGCTCCTACTGCCGCCGATGGCAGCGTAGAAAGAATAGTCACCGGATGAATAAAGCTTTCATACAAGATACCCAGCACCACGTACATAGTCAGCAGCGCGGCCAAAATCAGCCATAGAGTATTTCCGGTAGCACTCTCAAATGAGGCGGCAGATCCTTGATATTGCAATGAAATACTGTCCGGCAGACCGATGTCCTGAACCGTTTGCCTGATAGCTTTCTGCGCCTGCTCGATTGAATAACCATTATTTAGGTTAAACGACACCGTAACCGCGGGCAGCTGATTCAAACGCGCCTGCAACAGCGCGCCGGTACGCATATGAATAGTCGCAATCGAGGTCAGCTTGACCATACCCGTCGCCGCAGCGGTCGTGGTCGAACCATTGCTGTTGGTGGTCGTCTGGTCAGTGCTGCTGGTACTCGAGCTGCTCCCTGTCGTTGCACTGGAATTACTGCTGGTCGAACTGTTAATACTGCTGCTGGCCGCCAGATAGATATCGCCCAGTGAGGCTGGCGACTGCTGATACTGCGGCGCAACCTCAAGCACCACGCGATACTGGTTCGACTGAGTAAAAATAGTCGAGACCAGACGCTGGCCGAACGCGTTATACAAGGCCGTATCCACATCAGAGGCGGTTATCCCGTAGCGCGAAGCCGCATCACGATTCAGATCAACATAAGCCACTTGCCCCTGCTGCTGCAGGTTACTGACCACGCTGTTGAACTCTGGCTCTTTGCTGAGCTTGTCGAGCAGCTTCGGCGTCCAGGTCACCAGATTCGTGCTGTCAGTATCGTCGAGTGTAAATTGATATTGGCTCGGCGTGACCTGATCATCAACTGTCAAATCTTGCGACGCCTGCATATATAGCTGAATACCAGGCACCGAAGCGGTTTCCTGCTTAAGGCGCGCAATAATTGCCGGAGCGCGATCGTCTCGTGAATTAATAGCTTTCAGGTTAATCTGCAAAGTCCCGCTATTGAGACTGGTATTCGTGCCGTCAACCCCAATGGTCGAAGCCACGCTGGCGACGTCTTTATCCTTGAGAATAGCCTGTGCCAGCGCCTGCTGACGACGCCCCATCTCGCTAAATGACACGTCCTGCGAGGCCATCGTAATCCCCTGGATCATGCCGGTATCCTGCGACGGGAAGAAGCCTTTCGGCACAATCACGTACAGCAAACCGGTAAAGACCAGCGTTGCCAGAGCCACCAGCAAAGTCAGACGTTGATGATTAAGCACCACCGTTAACATACGGTCATAACCGGCGATTAGCTTGTCAAAGACTTGCCCACCTTTGCGATAAAACTTGCTTTGTTTTTCTTCTGGAATATGGCGCAGAAGATAAGCACAAAGCATCGGCGTCAGAGTCAGCGATACCAGCATCGATACCACGATTGACACCGCCAGCGTAATCGCAAACTCGCGGAACAAACGCCCTACTACGTCGCCCATAAACAGTAGCGGGATAAGCACGGCAATCAGCGAGAAGGTCAGTGAAATAATGGTAAAGCCAATCTGCTGCGAGCCTTTCAGCGCCGCTTCCATCGGACTTTCGCCGTCTTCCAGACGACGGGAAATGTTTTCGACCACCACAATGGCGTCATCGATAACAAAGCCGGTCGCAATAGTCAGCGCCATCAATGACAGGTTATTCAGGCTGAAACCACACAGGTACATCACGCCAAAAGTACCGACCAGCGACAGCGGCACCGCAACGCTTGGAATAAGCGTTGCTGCCACGTTGCGCAGGAACAGGAAGGTCACCATCACCACCAGCGCAATCGACAGTAACAGCTCAAACTGCACGTCGCTGATTGAGGCACGGATAGTTTGCGTACGGTCCGCAAGCACGGTGACTTTAATGGAGTCTGGCAGCGAGGCCTGGAGTTTCGGCAGTTGGGCCTTGATATCGTCAACCACAGAAATCACGTTTGCACCCGGCTGGCGCTGCACGTTGATAATGATTGCCGGTTTATTATTAGCCCACGCAGAAAGGTATTCGTTCTCCGGCGCTTCACTTAGGGTCGCGATATCTTTCAGTCGCAGCGCGGCACCGTTTTCATAGGTCACGATCAGATTGCCGTACTCAGCGGCAGTACGCAGCTGGTCGTTGGCATCGATAGTAATGGAATGATGCTTGCCGTCGAATCCGCCTTTCGAACCATTAACGTTACTGTTACTGATCAGAGTATTGATATCTTGCAGCGTCAGATTATGCGATGCCAAAGCGCGCGGATTCACCTGTACACGCACCGCAGGCTGGTGCCCACCGGCCAGTGTCACCAGACCAACGCCCGATATCTGCGACAGTTTTAGCGCAACGCGGGTGTTAACCAAATCCTGTACCTGAGTCAGCGGCAACGAATCGGAAGTTACTGCCAGAGTAATCACCGCGCTGTCGGCCGGGTTAACCTTTTTATAGGTTGGCGGATTAGGCAAATCGCTCGGCAACAGGCTGTTAGCAGCGTTGATGGCCGCCTGAACTTCCTGCTCGGCCACGTCCAGCGACAGATCGAGCGAGAATTTCAGCGTAATAATAGAAGAACCGGTGGAGCTGGTGGAATACATCTGGCTCAGGCCGGACATCTGCCCAAGCTGGCGTTCAAGCGGCGCGGTAACGCCGGAGGCCATCACGTCGGGACTGGCACCGGGATACAGCGTGGTCACCTGAATAGTCGGGTAGTCCACCTGCGGCAGTGCTGAGGTTGACAGCATATTGTAGGCAAAAATGCCCGACAACAGCACCGCCACCATCAGCAAGATAGTGGCGACCGGCCTTTGGATAAAGAGGCGTGATGGATTCATTTCGTCCCGCTGTCTTTGCCAGTGGTGGCTTTATCGACGCCGGTTTTATCGGGCTGAGCGGTGCCGGCAGCAGAGGCGGCGGCACTCGCTGGAGTCACTACCTGAACTTTGGTGCCATCGTTTAATCTGTCGATACCAGTGGTAACTACTTTATCGCCCGGCTTCACGCCAGACAGAACCGCAATCTGGTCATCGCCATAATCTGGACCAGCCTTGACCGCAGTTCTGGCCACGCTGCCGTCTGCCTTGATGATGTAAACGAAATCGCCATCGGAGCTTAACTGCAACGCGGCGGAGGGAATAACAGTGGTATTTTCCAGCGTGCCCACCTGCAAGCGTGCATTAACGAACTGGTTAGGATAAAGCGCATCGTCGTTGTTATCGAACACCGCTTTAAGCTTCACGCTGCCGGTAGAGGTATCGATTTCATTGCTCATATACTCAAGCTTGCCCTGTGCAAGAGCCTGATCGCCGTCTTGATCGAATGCCGTGGTTGGCAGAGTTTGTCCACTACGTAAGGCCTTGAGGATGGTTTGCAGATTGCTTTGCGGCACGCTAAAGGTCACGGCAATCGGCTGAGTCTGCGTGATGGTAACGATACCAGTAGTCGAACTGCTGCTAATGATATTACCTGGGTCCACCAGCCGCAGACCCACATGGCCGCTAATTGGGGCAGTAATACGGGCATAAACCAGATTCAGCTTGGCGGCGTCAATTTGCGCCTGATCGGCCTTGACCGCGCCACTGTACTGACCGGCGGTCGCGATCTGAGTTTCCAGATCCTGACGTGCCAGAGAGTCTTGAGCATAAAGGGTACGATAACGAGCCAACGTCAGCTGGGCACTTTTTTCCAGCGCCTGATTCTGCGCCAAATCGCCCTGATACTGCTCCAGCGTGGCCTGATAGCTGCGCGGATCAATCTGTGCCAACAGCTGCCCGGCTTCAACTTTCTGCCCTTCGGTGAAATAAACCTTCATTAACTGGCCGTCAACGCGGCTGGTTACTGTGACAGAAGCATTCGGAATAACGGTGCCCAAAGCACGCAGATAAACCGGCACGTTAGCCTGCTCGGCAACTCCAGCCTGAACTGGCGTTGGACCACCCGCTCCCGGCATTCCCCGCATTCCACCGCGCATCCCTCTTTGGCGATGCTCATTACCCGCGGCCCCTCCTCCTTGTGGCGTTGCACTTTTATGGAAGAAGAAAAACCAGGCAGCTATCGCAAGCACGATAACAGCAATAATGAACCACAAGGTTTTGCGGCTTTTGGAACGAGGTGAGGCAGTTGGCAGCATATATTTCTTAAGTTCGCACGAGTAATGGGAAGAAAACAGCTGAAAAAAGTCGTTCAACCGAAAGGGTCATTATCCAGAATTTACTGGCAGACTGTTTTTATGGCAACGTAAAGATTACGTAAGCAAGTATGACAAGAGAAGTCACATAGAGTGATAATTTACACTACAATATAAATCATAACGTTTTGTGATCACAGAGGTTATTGCGAGGAAAAAACAGGCAATTGACTCTGTTTGACCAGAGTCTAGTGTCTGTTTTAAAAGTGTCAAAAAACCTATTTAGGAATAGTCGAAAAGGATTATTTTCCGCCGTCGACGGAGAGGATTTGTCCGGTGACCCAGTTGGCCCAGTCAGAGGCAAAATAGAGTACCGCATGCGCGATATCTTCTGCAGCACCCAGGCGTTTTAACGCAACATTTTGCACGTGGCGCTGCTGCCCTTCCTTGCCCATTGCTTCCCACTGTTTTTCGGTAGAAGGATTACTGCGAACAAACCCGGGCGCGACGTTATTTACTGTGATATTCCAGGGCCCCAACTCGTGAGCAAGCTGACGGGTCAGGCCAATTTGCCCGGCCTTGGCGCTGGCATAGGCCTGAATACCTGTCAGACTTACGCCTAAACCTGCACCGCTGGAAATATTAATGATGCGGCCAAATTTGCGCTGCTTCATGCCGGCCACTACCGCCTGCGACATTAGAAATGCGCCATTAAGATTCACCGCCACAATAGCCTGCCACTGCGCGAAAGTGACCTCCTCCACCGGCTGGCCTGTTTGCCCTACCACGCCACCGGCATTATTGACCAGCGTATCCACGCTAAGCCCTTGTTCCTCAAGAGAAGCAAACAGCGCGTTGACCGCAAGAGGATCGCTGATATCAACTTCGGCAGCGACACAGCATTTGCCCACCAGCGCCGCCGTTTCTTCCACCAGTTTTTTCTGAATATCGCAGGCGATCACCCGCGCGCCGCGTTCGGCAAAAGCCAGGCAAATTGCGCGGCCAAAGCCTTGTGCCGCGCCGGTAACCAACACTGTGCGCTGCGAATAATCAAAAGGATTTTGCATAGGGGCTTCCTGTGTCATTAATCTCAAGCATCGCCAGCGTTTCCTGGGTCTGCGGCAGTTCGGAGCGTTCGACCAAATGAATTAAATGAACCAGTCGCGTGGTTAATGGCATTGGCAGATTAAATCCAATGCCGATATCAATGGCGGGTGCAAGCTGCGCGTCGATCTCGGTTTGGCGCTTGCGCACGGCCAGATCACGCCAGATTCCCGAATGGGATTTCGCCGAACGGCGATTGTGCGCCACCATATCGTCAAACGATTGTTGAGTATGCTTTTCGCTGGCATCCGGTAGAAATGCCGAAGGATCAAAGCCATCAAAGCCTTGCAGAACAATGCCCTGTGCGTGAGCGACGGCGGCTATTTCACGGGCTAGCGCAGTCAGCACAGGCCTGAATTTTGGCTCTGCCAGCACATCGGCGATACTGTCGTCAGTTAATGCCGTAGCAAACAGCAGTGCGCCGTAAATCATTTTCGCCCACAGGAACCCCCAGATATTAGGAGTCAGGATCGCCGCAGAATCAAAGCCAAGCAGCAGACTGTAAAGCTCTTCGGTGCGCGGACGCGTTATGCCGTCCAGCTCGCCTATCACCACCGCGCCTCGTCCCCCGTGATGAATAATGCCCGGTTCGATAAAGTCAGCACCGAAATTCAGAAATGCACCAACGGTGCGCTCAACGCCAATGACATCGGCAATCACTCGCTCGTTAAGACCATTTTGCATTGAGACGACATAGCCCTCAGGGGCAAGCAGCGGCGCTATCTGATGGATTGCGGCCGCAGTATGATGAGATTTGACCGCTAACAGCACGCAGTTATAAAAACCTTCGAGCTGTTCGGGAAGATAAGCCTGAGCCTGAACCTTTTTGTCGCCCAGCGGGCCGGTAATGCGCAGGCCGTGTAAATTAATCGCCTCAACGTGTTCGGCCACATTATCTACAAAAATTACCGAGCGCCCGGATTCAATAATAGAGGCCCCAATTGCACCGCCAATGGCTCCGGCCCCCCAAATTACCAGGGGAGATAGCGCCTGCGGCTGATCGGGATACGTATCTTCTTCAAGCAGAGTGGCTACTGACATCAGTTCTACCTCCGAGTTGAAATCGTCGAAACAGCGGCAGGCATCGCCACTGACTAGAGCGCATCAATTAACTCGCGCGTTTCCGCCAGTGCGGTTTGCCAGATTGCCAACATCTCTTCATCCGAACGCTGATAATAACCGCCGTAGTTGCCGTCTCCGATATAAGCTCGCGCCCGTGTTGAGTCGAGTTTGCGTAACGCCACCAGGTCCAGCATCGGTTTCTGCTCTTCAGGCTGGACAACCCCTGCCAATCGCGTCCACGGGAAGTTCTCCATCCACGAAGCATGCGAAGCGACCGAGTCAGTCGACAGCACTTTTTCCAACGTTTTTGGCGCGTTCCACCAGTTGTGCAGTTGAACAGTCAGGCCAGGGTTATTGACCATCCATTCGCTGATAATGTTCTGCGCCGGTGAATTGCCGCCGTGGCCGTTCACAAATAAAATGCGGCGAAATCCCTGACGTTTCAGGTTGTTAAGAATGTCATTGAGCAGTGCTACGTAAGTGTTCATGCTCAGACTGATGGTACCGGGATAGTCGCTAAACGCGGGCGTCATGCCAAAAGGCATAACCGGGAAGACAGGTATACCATAAGGCTCTGCGGCCTCAGATGCTACCCTTTCCGCGAGAATCGAATCCACGGACAGGCTCAAATACGCGTGCTGTTCAGTACTTCCCAGCGGCACAATCGCACGATCGTCGGTGGCAAGATAGCTCTCCAGCTGTTGCCAGTTCATCTCACTGATTTTCATTAAGGTCCCCGGTGTTGGACGCTTGAAAAATGCCCTGTTGCAGCAGCGGAACAACCACCCGCTGAATTTCTCCCGCATCAGGGACATGCCTGTATTCAAAAGAAATTTGTCCCTCACGCAGCTGAGCAGTGAGATCCTGTGCGCCGGTCGCATAAACCAGTGCATCGGTCTCATTTATAAGTGCAGAAAGCTGCGGGTCATCGCGATGAATCACGGTAACCAGAGTGACGTGTGGTGCAAATCTTTCAACGCCGCGAGTCATCAACGCCGTAAATTCAGGAAAAATTGAGACTACCAGCGTTTTCGTTAATGGCTCCAGAGAGGCCAAAGAGCGACGCGTTGATTCAGAAGGAATAAAGCTAATATTCAGCAACTGCTGGCCGGGCATTAGCTGGCTCACTTCTCTGCGGCGATGGGCAAAAGTCAGCAGTAAATCGGCTTGTCCCACCCTTTGACGCAGTGTCTCGTCATTTTTCAGATCGGTTAAAGTAGTGGCTTCAACCTCGGCAATTTCCCCCAGCGTTTCGGCAATGCAATTGGCATAGTCGCGCGCAGCATCGATAAAATTACCAATCAAAAATACGGTTTTTCTTTTTAACTGACGCTGCCTTTCACCGAAGCGATTACTCACTAACGCGCCCAGATCGGTCGCATTAAAACCCATCAAAATTCCGCAGTTAATCAGGGCATCCAGATGCTGATGCAGTTCGGCCAGATGCCGACCTGAAGACGCCAGCGGTGCGGAGGCATCGGCAATAAAAGTTCCGGCTCCCGGTTTGCTGTACACCAGCTCTGACGTTTTGAGTTCACGATAAACCTGCGCCACGGTCATCGGTGCAACACCGAGCAGCTCGGCCATTTCCCGGACCGACGGCAGCTGTTCACCGGGCTTGAGCGCGCCAAAAGTGATGGCATATTCAATCATTCCGCGCAGTTGCACGCCCAACGGAATCGAAGAGGTACGATCGAGGTGGAATTCCATAGCCTGCCTTGGTCACTGTACTTGTCTATTAATACAATTATGCTGTTTTTTAAACCAATGCAAGATGCACCTTTAAAAAATCGCATAATTTATCGACACAAAACAACTCCACCGACTTTGTTGCATTTTTTTTGCACGAATTATTGACAATTAGTGACCAATGCTTCAAATATCGTATTAGTTAACTAGAACACAATTTTTAAAAGCATTTTTGCAAGTCTCGCCTTGGCATTTCCAAAGGCAAAAATATTCTTTCCTGACGGGCACTTTATTCTGATGAACAGAGGGGCATGGTAATGAAAGTTAAGACAAAATTGACCTTGTTAGCCTTATTGGCCGTGGGCGCACTGAATGCGTTATCCGCTCAGGCCGCAGAAGTAGTACAGCGCGGAGGAACTCTGGTTTATGGCCGCTATGCCGACAGTACTTTCCTTGAGCCGGTTCTTAACGAAAACAACACCGACATCTGGATCCTCTCGAATCTCTACGACACACTGCTGCTGCCAACCGACGACGGCAAAGGAATTAAACCTGGGCTGGCAACCGCGTGGAAGCTGTCTGCCGATGGCAAAAGCCTGACGGTTACCCTGCGTCCGAACACTAAATTCTCTGACGGATCGCCGATTACCGCCCAGGACGTGCAATGGTCGCTGCAACGCGCCGCTAAACCAGGCAACGGCGTGTGGCAATTTCTGGTCAGCGCAATCGATAACGTCAGTATTAGTGACCCACACACAGTGGTGCTTCACCTTTCCCATCCTGATCCAGCCATCCTGAGCGCGCTGACCGTGTTTAATACCGCAATCATGCCAGAAAAGCTTTTCGAGGCTGAGCCGGGAGCTACCGATCACGATAAAGCCACCGCTTTCGCCGAACATCCGGTAGGTTCGGGGCCATTTATCCTCAAGTCATGGCAGCATAATTCCACCATGACGCTGGTGCGCAACCCTTACTATTGGGCCAAAGGCGCGGATGGCAAACCGCTGCCTTATCTCGACAGCATCAAGTTTGAAATCGTTCCTGATGACGCCACGCGTATTTTGAAACTCCAGTCAGGCGAGCTGGACGGCGCAGAGTTTATTCCTTATTCAAGGGTGAAAGAGTTGCAGGGCAATGCAGCGCTGAACATGAAACTTTTCCCATCAACTCGTGTTGAAGTCGGCAGCGTGAATGCTCGTCCAGAGATAAACGGCAAGCCAAATCCGCTGGCTAATCCTAAGGTGCGTGAGGCGCTGAATTACGCGACGGATAAAGACGGCATTATCCAGCTGGTAACCTTTGGGATCGGCAAACCGATGACTTCGTTTATGTCGACTTCAACACCTCTTAACTCCGGCACCCAACCGCTGTATCCGGTCGATGTCGAAAAAGCGCAGGCATTAATGAAAGAGGCAGGTTACGCGAATGGTTTCACTACCAGCATGAATATTCTTGCCGGTAATGAAGACAGCCTGAGTATCGCTACCGCGCTGCAACAGATGTGGTCGCAAATTGGCGTGAAACTGAATATTAATCAGATGGATAACGCCACCTTGAACGCCCGATTCCGCAGCGGTGATTTTGAAACTCGTATTGGGCCGTGGACCGATGACATTGCCGATCCGAATGAAATCACCTCCTATTATGCGTATTCGAAAAACATTCAGGCGCTGCATTCAGGCTGGAAAAGTGATGCTTTAGACAAGCTATTTGAAGCCTCGCAGCAAGAGACCGATCCGGCCAGGCGCAAGGACGAGTACAAGAAAATTCAGGACATCTACAACAGTACCGGCCCAACGATTCCGCTGTATGAAAGCTCCTATCCCGTTGCACTGAAAAAAGACGTGCAGGGATTTGTGCAGATCCCATTGGGAAACAATATCTTCACCGACACTTGGCTGAAGAAGTAACGGGCTAAAGAAGTAACAGGCAGCTGATAAATCATTTTCAAAAACACCTGCCAGTCATAGTTGAATCATCGTTCTATCATAGTCAAAAACAGTTAAATCAATGCCATAGAAGCTGTAGCAAAGTGGCGATTCGGGTAAGCCGCAAGGTTATGCCGAATCGCCAGGCTACAGCGTCATGTACGACGATTTAATGAGGGAAATCTGTGACTGAGTTTTCTTACATTCTTAAACGCATACTGTTGATCGTTCCCACGCTGCTGGTGATTTTGGTGGTGACTTTTACCATTGTGCGCCTGCTGCCGGGGGATCCTGCCAGTGCAATGATTGGCGACCGCGCAACAGATGCTGACGTTACCCGCATCAATAAAGAACTTGGTCTGGATCAGCCTTTGCCTGTGCAGTTCCTCTATTTTGTTCGTCAGGTTGCGACCGGTAATCTGGGTAATTCTTACGCCATGCACGCGCCGGTGACTTCGGTGATTGCCGAGCGTTTGCCCGTCACTCTGTTACTGACCGGAATGGCGGCATTTTTTTCAATTATCATGGCAATCCCCCTGGCCTTTATTTCGGCGCTTAAACGAAACAGCGCGACCGATATCACCATTCGCGGCGCGTCGCAGGTCACATTGTCGATGCCATCTTTTTATATCGGGCTGGTTTTGCTGACTATTTTTGCCGCCCAGCTGCACTGGTTTCCTGTGGGCGGTTATGGCGACACGTTTGGGCAACGCGTTTATCATCTGTTTTTACCGGCATTAACGCTGGCGGTAAGCATTACCTCGGTGCTGATTGGCAGCCTGCGTAACTCGATTATTGCCGTGCTCGACGCAGAATATGTCACCTTTGCCCGCGCCAAAGGCCTGAGCACTCGGGTGATATTAATGCGTCACGTGTTGCGTAATTCATTGATTCCCATGCTAAGCCTGTTCGCCCTGAATATCGGCACCACCATTGGCAGCGCGGTGATCACCGAAACGGTTTTTGCTGTGCCGGGGATTGCCCGTTTGATGGTAGACAGCATTTTCAGCCGTGATTACCCGATGATCCAGGGGCTGGTGATCGTGCTTTCTGTGCTGGTGTCGCTGATTTTCCTGATAACCGACATCGTGCAGGTGATGATTGACCCAAGGAGAGCAAGATGAGTGAGCTTATTGCCCAGCGTTCGATAACCCGAAAATGGCGCAAACATCTGCCTTGGTCATCGGTTTTAGGCTGTGTGATCCTGGCTTTCAGCCTGCTGACTGCCTTTTTTCCACACTGGGTTGCCACCGCCGATCCGCTTAAATTTGACTATCGCGCGATCCTCAAAGGCCCAAGCCTGCAACACTTTTTCGGCACGGATAACTTTGGCCGCGATATATTTTCCCGCGTGGTTTATGCCTACAGAATCGACTTGCAAATCGCCTTTTTCACCACCCTGTTTCCGATGGTATTCGGCACTCTAGTGGGATTATTGGTCGGTTATTACGGCGGGATCGCAGAAACGCTTTTCCAGCGCATTGTCGACGCGGTAGTCACTTTCCCGCTGCTGGTGCTGGTTATTGCCATCGTTGCCATTCTCGGCCCCGGCCTGAACAGCATGTATATCGCAGTCGGCACCATTTACTGGGTATTTTATGCCCGTTTGATTGCCGGTGAAGTCAGCATTCAGAAGCGCCTGGAATATGTCGCGGCCGGCAAAGTCATGGGTTACAGCCCGCTGCGTATCATCTTTCGCCACGTATTACCCAACGTTATCACCACCACACTCGTGTATTGGATGACGGATATGGCGCTGGCAATCTTGTTGGGTTCGAGCCTCGGTTATCTTGGTTTGGGCGCACAGCCACCGACGGCAGAATGGGGCGTGCTGATTGCCTCCGGTAAAAACTTTATGGATACCGCCTGGTGGCTCACGATTTTCCCCGGCATCGCGATTGTGTTGACCGGATTGGGATTCAGCCTGTTTGGCGACCTGCTGTCCGACTGGCTGCGTCCGGGCAGTCGATAATGCCCCGCAAATTTTAAGCCGTTAGCAACCGACGAGAGCAAACTATGCCCAGCCAAACGCGCGAACAAAATAGTCATACAGAAAATTTGCTCGATGTGAGCCTGCTCAACACCCAAATTCATACCTCGCGCGGCAGTTTGCGGGCGATTCAAGGCGTCAGTTTTAGCCTCAAACCGGGAGAAATTCTCGGTCTGGTGGGCGAGTCGGGTTCTGGAAAAAGCGTGACTCTGCGCTCCCTGCTGCGCCTTATGCCCCCAAATACTGAAATTTCTGGCTCGGTGAAATGGCAAGGCCGCGAGATTTCGACCATGAAACCTGCCGAGCTGCGCAGTATTCGCGGTGGCGAGATAGCCATGATCTTTCAGGAGCCGATGATTGCTCTTAATCCGGTGCTTACGGTATGGCGTCAAATTGAAGAAAGCCTGCACGCGCACACGGATTTAAACCGCAAACAGCGCCGCCTGCGGGCGATTGATCTGCTGAATCAGGTAGGGATCCCGGCACCGGAAAAGCGCCTCGATGATTATCCGCATCAATTTTCGGGCGGTATGCGCCAACGAGTGATGATTGCCATCGCGCTGGCGGGGAATCCGCGCCTGTTGCTGGCAGATGAACCGACTACCGCGCTGGACGTTACTATTCAGGAGCAGATCCTCAAGCTATTGTTTAGCCTTCGCGACCAGCTCGGCATGGGCATTATTTTTGTGACCCATGATCTCGGCGTAGTCGCTCAGCTTTGCGATCGCGTGGCGGTGATGTATGCCGGACGGATCGTCGAAACCGCGCCGGTAGAAGACATCTTTAATCACCCTCGCCATCCTTATACTCAAGGATTAATCGCCTCGGTTCCGCAAAACGGCGGTGAGCGAAAACCGCTGTTGTCGATTGAAGGGACCCCGCCTTCCCTGCTCGACCTGCCGCCGGGATGCAGCTTTAACCCGCGCTGCCGCTATAAAACGGAGGTTTGCCTGCGAGAAGTGCCTGCACTTGAAGCCATTGATAATGAGCATCAGGTTGCGTGCCATCATCACGCCAGTCTCAACGCCGCCTTAGCCTCTTCATCCTCTTTGCAGCCCTTGCCGGAGGGACTTTAATATGAGCGAGCACGTGAACCAGAACGTAAACCAAGAGCCGATAAAACCGGGCCTGCCGATTGTTAGCGTTGAAGAGGCGATGGTGCATTTCCCGGTCACGCACTCGATAATGGACAAGATTCAGGGCAAACCGCGCCAATTTGTACAGGCGCTAAACGGCGTGCGTCTTGAGCTGATGCGCGGTGAAACGCTGGGCGTGGTTGGCGAGTCAGGTTGCGGTAAATCTACCCTTGCCCGAGCGATGGTCGGCCTGCTGCAAACCAGCGAAGGTAAAATTTATTTCAACGGCAAAGATATTGCGACCCTGCACGGCAAAGAGCGCCGCAGCTTTAACCGTCAGGTACAGATGATTTTCCAAGACCCTTACAGCTCGCTGAATCCCCGTATGACCGTCGGACAGATGCTGACCGAAGCCCTGTCTGTTCATCAAATGTGTGCCAAAAAAGATATTCCTGCACGTATTCGCGAGCTGATGGAACTGGTGCGTCTGCCGGCCGATGCGATTGATAAACTGCCACACGAATTTTCGGGCGGACAGAGGCAGCGCATTGGGATCAGCCGTGCACTGGCGGTCGAGCCAAAAGTGCTGATTGCCGACGAGCTGGTATCGGCGCTGGACGTTTCAGTGCAGGCTCAAGTCGTCAATCTGCTGCTGAGTCTGCAACAAAAGCTAAGCCTGACCGTGCTGTTCGTCGCCCATGATTTAAGGCTAGTGCGGCATATCTCGCATCGCGTCGCGGTGATGTACCTCGGAGAAGTGGTAGAAGTTAGTGATACTGAAACCTTATTCCAGTCACCGTTGCACCCTTATACTCAGGCACTTTTGCGCGCCGCGCCGAGCATGGACCCTAGCGACCGGGGGAAAAATGTCAGCCTGACCGGTGAACTGCCCAGCCCACTCTCGCCGCCTTCAGGCTGCCGTTTCCATACGCGCTGCCCTTATGTTACCGACCGCTGCCGTCAGGAACGGCCAATTCTGCTGCTCAAAACGGGTGGACAACGCGTGGCCTGTCATCTGGTCTAGCAATGAAAAAGATGTGATTCTGAGCTTTGCCGCTTTTTGTTAAAATTGAAGACGAATTAATATTGACCTCCGAGTTGCCCTTGATATCTTAAGGTATTGGATATTTTCTCAGCACCAAAGCGATCCCCCCGAGTCGAAATGGTGCGATTTTAAAAGGCAAAGCGAGTCACTATGAGCATTAATCCTCATTCCAAACCCGTTATCGGTGTGACCTTAGACAGCGAAGAAGCCGGTGGATACGCTGATTATCCGTGGTATGCGCTGCGTCAAAACTATATGGCCAGCCTGGCTGAACTAGGTGCAGTGCCATTGGCGCTGCCGCATCACGCAGAGCTGTCTGACGAATTTTTGTCATTATGTGACGGAATTATCATCACCGGAGGCGCGTTCGACGTTTCTCCCGAGCTGTTTAATGAGCAGCTGACCAGCGATCAGGTTCGTTTAAAACCTGCGCGTACCGAGTTTGAAAAGGCACTGGTACAAGGCGCGTTGCTTCGCGATATGCCGTTATTAGGTATCTGCGGTGGCGAACAATTGTTGGCCGTGCTGACTGGGGGAAGCCTAATCCAACATATTCCCGATGCCTTACCTGAGGCGCTGGAACACAGCACGACGGTGGATACCGAGAATGCCGGTGGCAAGAAACGTGCTCGTCATCAGGTGGAGATCCTTGATGGTACCAAGCTTAGCCGGTTAGTCAGTGCTCGCACTT
This sequence comes from uncultured Gammaproteobacteria bacterium, assembly GCA_963747655.1. Lineage (GTDB taxonomy): Bacteria > Pseudomonadota > Gammaproteobacteria > Enterobacterales > Enterobacteriaceae > Rouxiella. The sequence goes on from CAVVFS010000008.1 coordinate 120,038, forward strand.
ATGAAGTGAATAGCTCACATCATCAGGCAGTAAAAACTCTGGGTAAAAATTGCCGCGTTAATGCTGTTTCACCCGATGGCGTGATTGAAGGCATTGAATGTGATGACTATTATTTCTGCCTGGGCGTACAGTGGCATCCGGAGTATTTGCAGCATGAGCACGACAGAGAACTGCTTAAAGCCTTTGTTGATGCCGCTGACGATTATAAAAATGCGCGCCGCTCTTCGGGCAAGGCGATGGCCAAGGCCATGAATCAGTCACATGGGCAATAATTGACGATGACGGCAGAACATCAGTTGCAAATAGCAGAGTGGCTAGGAAAAATGGGCATTAGCAGCGAAGTGATTGCTCACCGCACATTGCCCTTTTTTCCGCAGGTCGACGAAAAACAGCTGGTTACCGCCGAGATTAATGACGAAGGCAAGGCATTTCAGCTAATTCCCGCCGCCGCCGCAGCGTGGATGAAAATGCGTAAAGACGCCAAAATCGACGGCATAGAACTGTATTTAGTCTCGGCATTTCGCAGCGTCGAGTACCAGATGGGTCTTATCAACAACAAACAGCAGCTGGGTATTTCTCCCGAAGAGTTTTTCACTTATCTCGCTCCTCCAGGTTGCAGCGAACACCATACCGGCTGCGCAATCGACATCAACACCCCAGATTGCGATGAGGTCAGCGGCGTGTTTGGAGACACTCAGGCCTTTGAATGGTTGCGTGAAAACGCTAACCGCTTCGGATTTGTGATGTCATTCCCGCTGAATAATCCATGGGGATTTATTTACGAACCCTGGCACTGGTGCTGGCACCCTTGATTCAGTAATTCCATGCGCTAACCAGTCATAACTGTTATTGCTGTTATTGCTGTTATTGCTGTAATGAAAATTATAACAAATAGCCTAACAATCAGCGATGTAGGTAATAAGGATAAGTAAATAGCAGCAGTTGTAAGAGGTTCAGGCCAAAGTGAAACAGGGCTGAGACCCAAAGGCGGCCGCTCCACATCCAGGCTAGCCCGTAAATTAGTCCCGCCAACGTGGCAAACACCACCAGCAGTACGCCACCCTCGATATGCGCAAGGCCAAACAACAGCGCGGTTATGAATAATGCAAGCACCGGCCCCAGCCAGCCTGCAAGACGCTGTTGCAGATACCCACGGAATAGTGCTTCCTCGGCCAGCGAGACAAAAAACAGGTTTGCCAGAATGAAACTGCCGAGCCAGTCAGGAAAATGCGGCTCAATGTGCAGACCTTCGACAGAAACCGCCAGCAGCAACAGGCCCGGAATACTCAGCACCAGCAATGCCCACGCCCAAATGGCAGGTCGATATGCAACGGGCTGCTTAAACAAGGTAGGCCAAAAGGCTAACAATACGAACGGAATGAGGGCTTTGTCGAAATTAAAAGACATCGAGAATGGTGCACTTTGCGGACCCGCTTTAACTGCGTCCAGAATTTGCGGATTATCAAAACCGGGAAAAAGATGCGCCAGCAGCCCTATTGCAGCGGCAACCAGCAACACTTCCGCCTTGGTTTTTAAGCCACTCCACATTCCCTCCCCGGCTCTGGCAATCAGGGCAATTAAGCTAATCCCTACAATCGCCAGTAAGGCGCTAAAACCGATAACGTTATCAATAATTCCCCAGATAAGGGCTATCAATAACAGAAAAATAGCCAAACCGCGTCGAAGACGAAGCATTGCCAATGAACCCGCTAATATCCACCACATAATCAAAAGCTCCCTGCTTTTTATTGGCTTGCAAAGCCCTTTTTGGCGGCATTATACGGGATCTTTGGTCAGGATTTCTTCTCGGGTGGCAATGCGTTGATGATCCGTTTCGCCTGATCCGCCGTTAGCGGATAGTTGAAGAAGCGGCGATAGAAGTCCTGTGTCGCAACAACGATGTTTACATTCGGGAACAGCTCAGGATGCAGTTTCTGGGCAGCCCACTGGATCTGCAATGCGGCCTCGGTCCCATAGCGATCCCAAGGGAATACGCCGGAGGGATTTTGCCAAACCTTGTGCTGCTGCACGGCTTTCACCGACTGGAACAGTGAGCCGTAGTCCGATTTATCCAGCGTTCCCGCGCCCGCACCGATAATAATTACGTCCGGGTTCCACGCCAGCACTTGCTCCGGCGACACCTCTTTCATATTGCCTTTCACGCCGCTGGCAACGTTAATACCACCAGCAAGGCGGATCCAGGTATCAATCAGCGTATCGCTGCCATCAATCTTCAACGGATGCAGAGACTCAATGTGCAATACGCGCGGTTTCTGCGCCTCGCTCAGCTTGCTGGTTTTCGCCTGAATCAGGGCAATCTGTTGGTCAAGATATTGATTGTACAGCTCGGCGCGCTTCTCGGCCTCTGGCGTCCCCAGCACGGCGGCGGTGGTTAGCAATGACTGCTTCATTGAGGAAAAATCGTCGAACGAGACTTCAACGGTCGGCAACTGCGCCTGCCGATAAGCAGCGATATCACCGTTGCCTCTGGATGCAAACACCACGTCGGTTTTGTCGGCAATTAGTGATTCGCTGTTAAAAGTAACACCACGCACGCTCAAGGCCTTATTAAGCGAAGGCTGGATCAGAAACATCCACGGCCGATCCTGAGGATGATTAACCGTGGCGATAATTTTATCCCCGGCTCCCAGAGTCATTAGCAGCGAGTGATGCGCATACCAGGCATCGGCGATGCGGTTAACGTGGTCGGGCACCATCACTTTGGTACCCGAATCGTCAATAATTTGCCGCGCAGCCATAGCGTGTATCGGCGCTATTAATAGTACTGCCGCCGTCATTAACGCTTTGGATTTTCTGCTCATCAACAAGGTAGTATTCTCCGTGATTAGAAATTAACCTGCATGGAAAGTTGCGCCATACGAGGGTCACCCAGTGAAGCGCTGGCATAACCGCTGCCGGTATAACCGTTCAATCCGCCCGGAACGATATTGGTCCAGTAATGGCGATTCGTCAGGTTAGTCACGTCGAAACGGAAGGTCGTCGGCTTGCCAAACAGCTGCATGCGATAGGCCGTGCCCAGGTCGAAGGTGGCATAGCTTCCCACCCAGGTCGAGTTGGCGTTATCCGTGGAACGACGCCCCACATAGTGTCCGGCGGCATTAATACTCAGCCCGCTGACCTGTGGCAAGTCATAAACCACCAGAAGATCGCTGGTCACGCGCGGCAGACCAACGACCTGTTTGCCATCGGTACTTTCTGAGCCAGTGTCATGCAGAATCGGATCCAGCCAGGTAATGCCGCCGAAAATATGCAGATTAGAGCTAATGTCACCGTCAGCCAACAGTTCAAGGCCACGGTTACGCTGTTTACCGGCAATTCCGTAGTCGCCATCGGTCAGGGTGTAGGCATAAGGGCGTTGAATCTGGAACACGTCTGCCGTCAGCAGCAACTGATCATTTACTGCCAGCTTGGCACCGGCTTCAATCTGCTTGCTACGATAAGGAGACAGAATAGCACCGGCATTGCTGCTGCCACTTGGCGCAACATCGCCCTGTTGCAGGCTGTCGGCATAAGTGGTGTAAAGCGTCAGATTCTCTACCGGCTTGTACATCAGGCTGGCAGAACCACTCAAACCGTTGTCATTAGACTTACTGGTGCGAGTCCCGTTTTTAGCGTAATTGTTAGAGGTCAGGAAGCTCTCGCTGCCGGCCAGTAACACACTCCACTGTGGGCTAAGAGTTAAAGTATCGCCTAACAGTAATGACTGCTGCGTGCTGCTGGCTGAATGATAACGGTCTGTAAAGTCAGGATAATCAGGCTCATCGAATTGCAGCGGGTTATCGAGATTGGCCGACCCTATCGTCGTCGTTGCTCCGGCGATCGGGTTATAATTTTTCCAAACGAAGCCGCGCACGCCCATCGACAGGTCATGGCTTATCCAGCCAGTATCAACCCTTCCGGTGAGGTTAGCCATGTAGCTGTTGATCACGAATCGGCTGGCCGTGGCGTTGGAAACCGTCGAGGTATAATCGCCTTTTTTATCGGTCAGCGTGTTAGTAACTGCCGTAGATTGGCGATCCGCCACCTGATGCAGGAAGCCGAACTCACCCAGCCAGTTGCCGTCAAAGTCATACTTGAAATGCACGCTTCCGGTATAAGTCTTGTCGTCGTCCCCGGCGTAATATTGCCCATAGCGACCATCGGTCGGATTAAGCGCAGCAGGGAATGAGGTGCCTTTCGCTAGCGCAAATTTGCCCGGCAACCCTTTCTGATAAAAATGGTAATAGCTGAAATTGGTCTGCATGGTCAGCTTGTCGGTCAGCTGAAAATCCAGTCCAAAACTTGCCAACTGACGGCGACGCGTACTGTTGTTGGCATAGCCACGGCCATCATCGTCGAGCAGGTTCACACGGTATTTAACCCGATCGCTGCTGTCCAGGGGTCCGCTCAGGTCTGTCGAAATCTGCTCACCGGTTCCGGTACCACCGCCAATGGTTACGCTGCGTTGTGGAGTATCGGTAGGACGTTTGGAGATAAAGTTGAAGATTCCTGCCGGGTTGGCCGGGCCGTATAACGAGCCTGCCAGCCCGTTAAGTACTTCAATAGATGAAAATTGTTCGGCGGCGTAGTCGGTTGTTGAAACAACGTTCAGGCCATCGATCATCGAATTCTGAACCACACTGCCCTGCATGCCGCGCGATTGCGGACGTGCGCCGTCGCCCTGCACAGAAGGGAGATAACGATAAAGATCGGTGACGCTCTGCAACTGCTGAGTTTTAATCAGCGACTGGGGTATTACCTCAATAGAATAAGGCGTGTTGGCAATATCTCGTTTACCCAGGCTGCCTAAAGTGGCCTGTTTATCGGGTGAAGCGGGTTCTGATTGTGTGGTTGCTCCGGGGGCATTGGCATTAACGACAACAGTATCGTCGGCACGGGCCTGCGCCGACAGAATTAAAAAAGACGCTGCGCAGGTAAATAACTTTTTATTTAGCATTTATAATTTTATAAGCAATCAGATCCCCACCGCAGCTATAAATGTTGCAGTTATGTTGCTAAGTTATATCGATAAAAGTTACGTCGATAAAAATTACATCGATAAACGGGGGAATAATTAAACAGTTAAATAATGTTATCATCGATATATACCAGTGTACATAACGAAAAACTTATAATTAATTTACGATCGTATCTATATATAATTAATTTAGGTTATTAACTATATTGCTGTTTTTCTCAGCGTTATTTGCGCCCTTACCTGACAGCCTCTTTCACCTCTCTTTAATCGCCTCTTTCATTAATAGACAGTTGCCGTGAAGCTGCCCATAAATTGACGATTACCTTAATAGCTTTAACGATCCGGTTAGCGATTTCACCCACTTTTCAGGCCCTGCAAGCCCTAGACCATCCAGCGTTTCCACAGCCAGACTGCGCCCAGGAAATGCCTGACGGTAATCTTCAAAGCTGTGCATCGCGCGGGCAAAGGCCGGAAAAGGCACAATCGCGACCTCTCCTGTGGCCTGCAATGCCTTATGCATGATGGCATTAATCTGCTCCGCCGTGGCCTGCAAAATAGGAACCGGCAATTTAGAGCTGACGTCGATAGCTTTTCCCTCAGCGTCGGCTAACTGCTCACCGGCGAGCGAAGGGAACCTGGCTGCCAGCCCAATCGCCACCGCGCTGCTGGTGTTCGCCAACAGGCCAAGGGGAAGTTCTGGATTCACAATGACTGCAATTCGCATCGTTTCTGACAAAATAGTTTCCTTTTTCAGATGGTTAGAAATTAGAAAAATCATAACCAGATTGCGTGGGAAAGTGCTTCCTATTAATCCACTAAAAAGGTTTAATTTGGTACTCCTTACCAAATAAATAATCATAATAGGAACATTATGCCTACCCGACTGTTTTCACTGGCCGATATCAAGATTCTGAAACATTTACAGCTTTCCGGACGCATCACTAACCAAGAGTTGGCAGAGAAAGTCGGCATGGCAACTTCACCCTGCTGGCGTCGGGTAAAACAGCTGGAGGAAAGCGGCGTGATTGCCGGATATCAGGCGGTATTAGACAGGAGAAAGCTCGGCCTCGGCATTTTGGCCTTTATAAGAGTCAAGATTGACAGCCACAGCGAGGAAGAGGCGCAGCATTTCGAGCGCCAGGTGGCAGCACTCGAGCCGGTAATTGCCTGCTACGCCGTAGCGGGTGATGCAGACTTTTTATTGCAGGTGGTCGCCGAAGACCTCGACAGTTTTTCGACCTTTGCCATGTCTACCGTGCGACGCCTGCCGGGCATTAAAGAGATGCAAACCACGCTAGTATTGCGCGAGGTAAAACCCCTTACCCCGCTGCCAGTAATCGGCTAGTTCAATCCTTATTATCAGGCTCAAATAGATGAAGGCTCAGCTATTTAATAATGCTTAGAATGCGTGATCAGGAGATAATCCGCATAACAATCATCGCGATAATAGAGTTAAGAATGCTGGTCAACATCAGCAGTGGCCAATATTTTTTCGGCACATCAGCAACACCCAGCAGGCGCCCCATATACTGCAATTGCGCGCCCATCAAGAAAATTGCCGGGGCTAAAATAGTAATCTGTGCCGGGTCCAGCGTGCCTTTACTCAACAGACTGATAGCAACGCCAGTACCAGCAGAAGACGAGAGCCAGGCGGTGAGCAGCACAGTCACCGCTTCCCCCGGCAGCCCCAGCAAGCCCATTAATGGTGCAAAAAGGTGGCCGATAAAACTCATCACTCCCAGCAGATTAAGAACCTCAGACAATACGTAAGCCATAATTACGTTTGGCATCAGATTATTAATAGCAATATTAAAGCCTTTGCGGGCGCCGATAACGAAAATATCAAAAGGGTTATTATTAACCTTGGCAACGTTACTCATTTTCAAAATCCTTCTTATAAACGGTGTTTAGCATAAAGCGCACAAACACCGCGCCAACAAATTTCATCACAAACATCACTAGCAGCGGAATAATGACTGGCAGCGTTAATGAGGCAAACATCGCCGATCCAATCGAAAAATAGTTATTAATCAGACCTGCTCCCGAATACTGCCAGGCCCCCATAATCACCACATCTTTACGGCTAATACGTTTACTGTCGTATAACTCTTTGCTTAAAGCCGCGCCCGCATCGGTACTTTGCAAGTCGGTAATCAGCGCCAGACCGGTATGACCAGGAATGCCGAGAATCGGTTTAAGCAGTGGTGTCAGCAACTTGTGTGCCGCGCGAATAGCGCCATAATGGGTAAAAATTTCAAGCAGGCCCAATGCCAACATCACCGTTGGCACCAGCGATAATGCGAATAAAAAACCGGCCTTGGCAGAAAGCCCGCCTGCTCCGACAAAGGTATCCGTAGCCGGGTTTTTCATGGTACCGAACGAACCACCGAGAGTCGTAAAGTCGAAAGCACCAAGCCACGCTTTACCATCTACTTTTAAAAAAGCGCCAGAGAACATCAACAGTACGGCAATCAGTGCAATATAAGCGCCCTTGCCTACCTTCCATTCCTCGGCCTGCTCAGCCGGTTTATCTTCAGATAATCGTGAGTCTGTCATGCTTTTCCCTTCTCTAAAGTAATATCAAAATCAATTAACTGGCTGAACAATGTTTACTTGAAATAGATAAGGCAGGATCCGTGCCAATATCTATTAAATAACTAAATAAACTATTAATGAGACTATTAGAGAGTTTAAGAGGAATAATGTGGAAAATAACGACAGAATGATGAAATAAATAACAACAGAAATACCACCCTTAAGCAAATAAGGGCGGCGGTGGTAAAGCAGATGAATAATATTATTTATCGCACAGTCTCTGCACTATTTTAGAATATATCGCACCAAAACAGCGCCCAAACATGAACGGCGATTTAATCGTTATCTCATCATTCCTGCGACGCGTGCTCACCGATAATAATTTCGGCAATAAGCGCCGCGCGCAGAGGAATATCGGCGACAATAATATGCTCATGGCGAGCGTGAATTCCCTCACCGGTCGCTCCCAAACCATCCAGCGTGGCAATACCCATCGCCGAAGTAAAGTTTCCGTCGCTGCCGCCACCGACTGATTTGCCTTTGAGATCAACGCCAAGGCGTTTTACCGCCTGCTGAGCCTGCCTGAAAAGAGCCAGATTTTGCGGCGTTTGTTCCATCGGCGGGCGCGACATGCCGCCGATAACGTCAACTTTTGCCCCTTCCAAATGTGGAGTGCAGGCTTTTATCGCAGCCTCGACGCGCTGCGCTTCAGCCAGATTCGTCACGCGCAGGTCTACGCCAAGCCAGGCTTCATCGGCAACCACGTTGAGTTTACTGCCACCTTTCGCCACGCCAACGTTAATGGTGGTGCCTAATTCAGGAGCATTCAGGCTATGCAGATAAAGTATCTGATGCGCCATCTCCTGCACCGCGCTAATTCCGTCTTCTGGATTATTGCCCGCATGAGCCGCGCGCCCAGTAATGTGCACCTCAAAACGCCCGGAACCTTTACGCGCAATTTTAGCTTCATGGGTCTTTGCCACGGCTGGCTCGGCCACTAACACTCGCGAAGAGCCTTTTGCCTGCTGCTCGATCCATTGACGAGAGCTGGGGCTTCCCAATTCTTCATCAGATGGACATATGAATCGAATAGTATGCGACGTCAATCCGCCAGTTTGCTGCAATGCACGAACGGCCCAGATTGACTGAACCAGCCCCGCTTTCATATCCAGCACGCCCGGCCCAAAAAGCTTGCCATCTTTTTCAATCATAGGAATTTCGTCAATATCCCAAACGGTATCAAAGTGTCCGAGAATGCTGGTCACCTGTGGGCCGTTTCCCACTCGAAATAACCGGTGATCGCCCAATTTATCCTGACGATTAATCTCAGCTGCCACACCCAGACGCTCGGCCACGATACTTTGCAACACTTCACCACAACGGTCTGTGGCCTCTTTATTCAACGAAGGAGACTGAGCCTGTACCAGACGTTTAATGTCGCCAAGGATTAGCGCGGCGTTCTGTTGCAGATAATCGTATGCGGTTAACATAAGGCATCCTGGAATAGGTGATGGTTTAATGGTCAATTTCGATTATCACCAACCTAACCCGCTAGTTAAATGTCCTTTGCATGACTATATTGTTGACCTATGAGCAACAGTGAAGAGTACCGACAATGAGCCAACTGTTTCACGAAAAGCAAATCAGCTATTTATATGAAGTCGGGATTCAGGGCGGAATAAGGCGCGCGGCGGATATTCTGGGGATCAATGCCTCGGTGATTAGCCGCCAAATCTCGTTGCTGGAGCGCACTCTGCAACTTCCCCTGCTGGAGCGTAAAGGGCGAACCGTAGTGCTCACAGAAGCCGGAAAATTATTGGCCGATGACTTTTTTGAAAGCCGTGAACGACGCACGCGGCTGGAACGGCACCTTAAAGATCTGCGCTATATGAAAGGCGGCGCGATCACCATTCGGGTCGGCGCGGGGCTGGTAGACACTTTTGTCGAATATGTATTAAAGGCCTTTGCTGCCTCTTATCCCAATGTATTCGTAGAGATTATTGCGGGCAACATGCAAGAGACGCTGGCCTCAATTGTGCAGGGTGAAGCCGATATGGCGCTGGCATTTGGCCCGATTGGTAATCCGGAACTGAAACGCCACAGTTTTCCGTGGGGGCCGATTTGCGCGGTGGTTAATCCGCAGCACCCGATTGCTAAACTGAAAACCGTCACCATTGAAGAGTTGAGCAAGCATCGGCTCGTCTCGCTCAGTGATACTTTTGGCCTGCAACGGCATATGAACGCGATGTTTCAGAGCCAGGGCTACCTGTTTACACCCGCTTACCGCTGCAATTTGTTCTCCACCGCCATGAGTCTGAGTATTTCCGGCATGGGGATTTCATTTATGACCGCGCAGGCAGCGGGCGAGCGCATCGGGCATGACATTTTGGTCGCCGTGCCGATTGATCACCCGATTGCTACCGAGGCGCAGTGCCACCTGCTACGCAATTCCGATCGCCGTTTCAGTCCGGCTGCGCACCATCTATGGCAGCTGTTGTTGAATTTTTTCCAGCAAAAATTGCACGAACCAGCTGACGTAACCAACGATGTGCCGGGTCAGACTCTGAGCGCGGATGCCACATCTGCGAAACGGTAATAATTTGCGTTTTTACCGGTAACTTAAAGCAAAAAAAATCCGATGTATCCGTGCCTTGCGGCTGATGAGTCAGGAATGACGCTGGCACCAGCGCGACCAGATCAGACCCTCGCGCTACGGCCAGCGCGGAATGAAAGCTCGATACCACAGCGGCAATATTGCGTTGCAGCCCCAATATTGCCAGCGCGTCGTCCACGGGTCCGCTAGCCTTTCCACTGCGAGTTGCGACGACGTGATCACAACCGGCATAGTCTTCGGCAGTTATTTCTTTCATGCTTTCAAGTAGATGCCCTTTACGCACCACGCCGATAAAACTGTCCCTGAACAGTGCCTGCAAACGAATTTCAGGCCCCATCTCGCCCAAAACGCCGATTTCGAGATCCACCAGCCCCTCACGTAAAGGCCTGGCGCTTTTTTCCGACTTGGGGGCGAAACGCAGCCGCACGCGCGGTGCTGCTTTTACCGCAGCAGCAATCAGCGCTGCACCAAACGCCTCAACAAAACCGTCGTTGGCACGCAGAGTAAAGGTGCGATCCAGTCTGGATAAGTCCAGCTCCGTCGTTGATGGGCTTAATACGGCCCGCGCCTCAGAAACCGCGTGATGCGTGCGTTCGCGTATCGCCTCGGCATAAGGCGTCAACACCATATTGCGCCCCGCCCGCACCAGTAAAGGGTCGCCGGTCGCCTCGCGCAAACGCCCCAAAGTTCGACTCATCGCAGAGGCGCTCAACCCTAAACGTCGAGCCGCCGCCACAACGCTTCTTTCGGCCAACAGCTGGTCGAGGGCAATTAATAAATTCAGATCCGGTTCGGACATAGAGCCAGCCTCGTTAACGATGAAAAGCAGATTTTCGGACACTGCGGCTTATTGAAGATGCGATGTGATTGAAACAGAGTAATCCCCTGCTCTGAAACTGGGAAGGCGTTTGATGCAGTTTATGAATGCAAATGCTGCGTCTTCCGCCTGTTCTTAGACAGGCGTAAAGTTTTTCTATCCGCTCAATAGGCTGCACTTATTGGCTGCAAATAATTGGCAGCAAAGCAGCTTTAGCGAACATTCAGAGGAAAATATTATGCCTGTAGATTCTGCTCCAAAAACCGTTCTGCTTATCGGTGCCTCGCGTGGCCTGGGCTTCGCGATGGTGGAAGAATATCTCAAACAGGGTGCAACGGTGATCGCTACCGGGCGCGCCTTATCAACAGATAAGCTATTGCAATTACAAGCTTTATGGCCACAGCAGCTGGAAGTTGAGACCGCTGATATTACCCAGCCAGAACAGGTGGATGCGTTATATTCTCGGCTTGCCGACCGGCAGATTGATCTGCTATTCGTTAACGCTGGCGTAAAAAATGCCGATGGGGAGACTATCGCCGATGTTTCGACAGAGGAGTTTATCCGCGTGATGGTCACCAACGCGCTCAGCCCGCTGCGAGTGATAGAGAAGTTTGAAAATTTGGTTCCGCCTGGCGGTGTAATTGGCATTATGTCGTCCGGTCAGGGCAGCCTGACCAACAATACCAACGGTAATTATGAGCTTTATCGCGGCAGTAAAGCGGCGCTGAATATGTTTATGCGCAGCTTTGCGGCTCGGCACAGTGACGACCCTCGCACCTTGCTGCTGATGGCGCCGGGTTGGGTGCAAACCGATATGGGTGGGCCTCAGGCTCGGCTGACCATTGGCGAGAGCATTCCAAAGCTAGTGAAAACTATCGAAACCCATAGAGGCATTCCTGGATTACATTATCTTGATTATCTTGGGAAAACCGTTCCATGGTAAGAACCTGGCGAGCCACAAAATAAAATGCCTCTCCAAATATTGGGGAGGCATCACTTTACTTTATAGAACAATGTTTCTAAATAAATAGCGAAATAAGTTACGAAATAAATAGCGAAATAAATAACGCAATAAACGAGCTACGCCTTACGCTAAGACTTACAGGCCAAGCGCTTTAAAATCCGACGCATCGTGGCGTTCAGCCAGCTGCTTATCCCCCCAGGTGCGGTTGACAATACGTCCACGCGCCACAGCTGGTCGGGCTTCAATCTCGTTGGCCCAGCGAATCAGGTTAGTGTAAGACTTGGCATCGATAAACTCCGCCGCCTCATACAGCAGGCCTTTAACCAGCGCGCCATACCACGGCCAAATAGCGATATCGGCGATGGTGTATTCGTCACCGGCAATAAAGCGATTCTCGGCCAGCTGCTTGTCGAGCAGGTCCAGATGGCGTTTGGCTTCCATGGTGAAACGGTTGATAGCGTATTCAATTTTTTCTGGCGCATAGTGATAAAAATGACCAAAACCACCGCCGACGTAAGGAGCAGAGCCCTGCAACCAGAACAGCCAGTTCAGCGCTTCGGTACGCTGGGCGCGATCTTTTGGCAGGAAATAGCCAAATTTATCGGCCAGATACAGCAGGATCGCACCGGATTCAAATACGCGGATCGGATCTTCACCGGAAACGTCGAGCAGCGCCGGGATCTTCGAATTTGGATTCACATCCACAAATCCTGAAGAGAATTGATCGCCTTCATTGATGCGGATCAGATGCGCGTCATATTCCGCCCCGGTCACGCCCAGCGCCAGCAGCTCTTCCAGCAGAATAGTCACTTTCTGGCCGTTAGGCGTGCCGAGTGAATAAAGCTGTAACGGATGTTTGCCAACCGGCAAGGTTTTTTCGTGAGTCGCGCCAGCCACAGGACGGTTGAGTTTGCCCCATGCGCCGCCAAGTTCGTTGTGGGTCCAGACTTTAGGTGGTTGATAACTCATGACACTTCCTCTGAATTAAATAAGATAAAAACACTGCGTCCAGCCAGTGTAGACCAGGCAAGGTCACGCCGGATACTCAGCCAGTGCTAAAGAATCACGTCATAATGTTGCCGACTGACTTCGCTGAAACCGGTGATCAGCGCCGGGCGACAAAGCGACTGATAGCGCGGCTCGCTGACTAACCTTTTTAACGCTTTTCGCAGCCCGAAAATCTGTTCTTTCGAGGTTTCAGAACCGGTAATCAGTGGCAGCCCCGGAGTCAGCGGCGTTTCACCAATGACTTTCAACTGGGCAAGCGCCTGCGGCTGGTATTTCTTCAATAAGGCAAAGGTTACACAGTCGATGGCAGCAATATCCGCCTCACCCTGCTGGAGCGCCTGCAAGGATTGCCGATGGCTGCCGCTAAAGATGATTTCACGAAAGAAATGACCATTTTCAGTCAACGGTTTAACCACTTTACGCAACGCATTGAAGCCCGACTGTGAGTCTTCGCTGTTGCACACCACGACACGCTGGCGGAAATCAGCCAAGGTGGTGCCCATGTCTTTTTGTCGCGTGACGAGAAAACTGCAATACCTTACGCCCTCACAGCCCGGCGCGGCGTAGTGAAAACAGCCCAGCGGCTGCACGTCTTTTAAACGCGTAACCAAGGGATATCCGCACGTTTGGCTCAACAATAGCTGCGGCTGCTGCCAGTGCTGAATTAAATCCTCAGGCCACGACAACGCGGTATTTTTGACCGTCAGCCCTTCTTCCGCCATCAACTCGCGTAACCCTGACCACAGTGCATCGACATCGGGCTGATTGACCGCATACATCGGTAAAGAAACCGTGTTATTCATGCTTTTTGCTTACCTTTTCCAGGGATGGATGCCCCGGATGGACGTTAACGTCAACGGAGCGGAACAAGAATCGCCGCAGCCACTCCCGATAGCCGCCAATCAAAAAGCCATGATTAAGTTGCAGATACCCCTCGCGGTACTGCAAATAGATTTTGCGCAGACCGTACCACGGCACGCCGGGAAGATTATGGTGAACAGAGTGATAATTAAGATTAAGAAAAAGTATACGCCAGATCAAGGAAGCTTCATTAATCGCCGATCTGGCCTGCGGATCGTCAGCCGCGCGATGCTCGAGAAAGGATCGGATCTTGGTCAGGCTAAGCGCCGGATAACTCACCACGATGAGAAAATAAGAGATTGAGAAATCTATGTGCTGCATCCAGGAAAATAAGGCAATCAGCAAAGTGCCGTGTACCAGCCACATTAGCATCGCTTTACTTTCTCCCCACAAAAATGTGCCAAACATGCTGGCAAAAGTCTGCACAATATCAATCGCCGGGCCGATTAACACTCGTCCCGGAAATGTATTTCGGATACTGATTATCCTACGTTGCCAGAGAGGGAATCGCTGCCATCTCTCTGAAGAGAAATAATAGCTTTCCGGATCTTCTTCGGGAAAGGTCAAATGTTCATTGCGATGGTGCTGGAGATGCGAATCGCGATACAGACCAAAGGGATACCAAACGGCGAGCGGTAACAGCCCTAATAATTGATTAATTCGCGGCGACCGGGTCGGATGGCCGTGAATCAGCTCATGCTGAAGCGACATATACCAGGTCGTGAACCAAATCATCAGCAAAGTGGCAGGCAGCAACCCCAGCGTTTTCCAATATGCCAGCGTAGTAAACCAGCCACTGTAAATAACGACAATTAATATCCAGGTTGGGAATTCACTACGCCAAAGCCATGACTGTGATAACTGCCGGATAAAGTCTCTTTGCTGCTGATGCAAATAGTATGTTTTCTTTTTACTGCTCACCGTTGTTCTACTCACCCTATGACTCATCGTAATACACACCGCTGTAAAAACACGCGGCTGTTTATAAGACGAAATGCTATAGGGAAAATGCGGGTTTTATGTGCGGGTCACAACGTATTTAAAACGCAATGCTTATCTCATTCGTCGCTATTACTCAGCGATTTAGTGCATTAAGTCATCTTTTAATAAAATTATAACCACATGATTTAAATAAATAATATTTATTCATCACAATTTCATATGACTATAAAATAATCGATTGTTGACAATTTTCACGCACTGGTCAAATATTCCATCACGCCTTTAACATTGTTGACAATCAACCATTTTAGTCTGAACTGTTTGTTGATAATCAAAGTTAGCGACTGCATGTTTTGCGAGGATTTAATTGTGGAACAGAGAGTTAAAGAAAATTTTCGTCACTGCATGAGGCGACTGGCATCGACCGTCTGTGTCATCACCTGTCAGCATGAAGGGGTGCGCTACGGCATTACGGCAACGGCGGTAACTTCGCTGTGTTTCGATCCGGTGTCTATTTTGGTGTGCATTAACAGTTCATCCAGCCTGTTGACGCCACTGCTGGCAGGCAAGAAATACTGCATTAATTTGCTGAACCACAGTCATGCTCCTATTTCTCAGCGTTTTAGTACGCCGCTGGCACCACATGAGCGTTTCTCTACCGGCGAATGGCGAGAAAACGAACACGGTATTCCCTACCTCGCAGACGCGCAGGCCAACCTGTTTTGTGAAGTCGATCAGACCGTTCCCTATGCCACTCATCAGATTGTGATCGGCAAGGTCAGCGATTGTCAGTTTACCGAAACCATCGCGCCGCTTATTTACCAGAACGGTGCCTACGCCACCTCGTCACCTTTGCTCGAGACCCTTGTGGGTTAACGATTTTAAACTCGGAGAACATGATGCAACTTGGATTATTTAGTCTGATGACCCTGCGCGATCATCCGCAAGGCGTGAAAGGCGTGATGCGCGATACACAGACCATGGTGAAAACGGCCGAAGAGGTCGGATTCGATATTGCCTGGTTTGCCGAACACCATTTTGCCAACTATTCCAGTAGCCCATCGCCGCTGATGATGGCCGCGAATGCTGCCAACTGGACTTCAAAAATCAAGCTTGCGCCCGGCGTACTGGTGCTGCCGCTGTATCATCCGCTTCGACTGGCGCAGGAAATTGCCTGTGTCGATGCCATGACCGATGGTCGCCTGGTCGTTGGGCTCGGAACCGGTTATCAGCAGTATGAATTTGACCGCTACAACGTCGAGCTGGATAAAAAAGTCGAGATCTTCCTCGAATATTGGGACGTCATTGAGCAGGCGCTGGTTGAAGGTGAGGTCGAGTACAAAGGAGAATTCCTGTCGATTCCTAAAACCTCTTTCGCTATTACTTCTTATCAAAAACCGCTGCCGCCGCTGTATGTCACCTCTTCTAATCCAAAGTTGTTAAGCCGCTTTAAAAAATGGCAGGCCGTGCCTTTCCTGGCAGCCAGTACTTTGGGTTCGCCGGTGCTATATAAAATGGCCGATGGCCTGAATCAGGCGTGGGAAACTATCGGCGAAAATCCAGCGACCAAACCACTGGCAATTATGCAGTATGTGCATGTTACCGAAAGCAAAGCCGATGCAATGGAGGCTGCCGAACGTGCGCGTTACGTGGGTCGCATGGCGCATCACCTGCGTAAGCCAGAACTGCCACTGGATCCAGAAGGCTATATTCGTAATGAAGCCTTCGATGGGGAATATTCTCTCGACGAGTTTGCCAATAATATGGTGGTCGGAGATGCTCATCTGGTAGCAGAAAAAATGATTGCCGATATTAAACGTCTTAATCCGGTGAATTATACCTGTAACTTCCAGTTCGGCTGCCTGCCTTTAGAAAAAGCACAAAAATCCCTTTATAAATTCAGTAAGGAAGTCATTCCATTAATTGAAAAAGAATTAGGCCCGATAGCTGATATTGGCAAGAATTTAAAATAAACACCTAAGAAGTTTAAATATATTTCTAGAAAATAAAAAAAAGACTACAAATTTAATCGCTATTTTATTTTTACATACTAATAAGACTTAAACAGTACTAATGGAGTTAATAACAATAATTTTAACCATCGCGAGGGTTTTTCATGTTTAAAAATAACGTTACGGTCAATAAGAAGACGAGATCAACAATTTTAATGGCTCTCTCCGGTCTATTTTTTATGCATGCCGCCATGGCGGAGTCAACGCTGGACTCCATCATCAAGAGTAAACAATTACGCTGCGCCGTGGTGCTTGATTCACCGCCATCGGGTTATATGACGCCGGATAATAAACCAGACGGCTATGACGTGGCATATTGTGATGACATGGCAAAATCTCTCGGAGTCACGCCGGTTATTGTACAGACCCCTGCGTCTGACCGTATTCCTGCGTTAGTTTCCAAACGTGTTGATATTGTGGTTGGCTCCACCACTATTACTCCCGAACGAGCAATGACCGTGGCCTTCACTCAGCCCTACGTTAACTTCACTATTACCGTAGTGACCCGCAAAGGGACAGGTATCACCAGCTATGACCAGCTCAAGGGTAAAAAGCTCGGCGCAGTGGTTGGCTCTACCTTTGAGCAGCTATTTAATACTGAATTACAGGGCCGCTGGAAGAATACTGGAACAACCTATACCGGTTTTGCCAGCGATAATGAAACCTTTATGGCGCTGCAACAGGGTAAAGTTGACGCTATCCTCCAGGCTTCGGCGGTTTATAACACGCTGGCTAAAAGCGGACAGTTCCCCACGTTTGTCGATGGCGGTCTGGCTCCTCTAAGTGACCTTGATGGCCTGGCGGTGCGCCGTGGCGATCCTGATTTCCTTAACTGGGCAAAAGTATTTGTCTGGCGTCAGGTGGTGACCGGACGTTACGCTGAGCTGTATAAAAAATACTTTGGTGATGGCCCTGTGCCTTCGCTCAATATGCCTGGTGTCGATTTCTAATAATCGCTTAATACTCATCTGAACGATCAGGTAAAGCCAATGCAGGATTATCAATTCTATTGGACAATTGTTTTTAATGCATTGCCGGAATTATTGTCAGGTGCCTGGGTTACGTTGCAGATTACCGTGCTCTCGGTATTAATCGGTATGGCGTGTGCCATGCCGATGTCTGTGGCGCGACAGTCAGAAACCGGTCTGGCTTATTATATTTCCAGCTGTTGGGTTGAAACTTCACGCAATACGCCGGTTTTATTTCAGGTCTATTTAATATATTTCGGCTTGGGTGCGATAGGTATTAATATTTCAAGCTATCTGGCGGTATTAGTTGCTATCTCTTTTAATAACGCCGGTTATCTAGCCGAGATATTTCGCGGTGGTCTGAATGCGGTTCCCCGGCAACAAATGGCGACTGCCCGATCGCTAGGAATGAATCGATTTCAGGCATTTCGCCACGTTATTTTTCCACAGGTTTTTAAAATCATCTTTCTGTCGTTTATTACCCAGGCGGTATGGGCAATGCTTAATACTTCAATGGGTATGCTGGTCGGCCTGCGCGAACTGTCTGGCGCGACGCAATATGCCCAGTCGATCTCCTTCCGCACCTTTGAATTCTTTATTGTCACCGCGGGAATTTATTACCTCATCGCCAAGATCATTCAATTTGGTGCCCTGGCAACGTTCAGACTGATGTACAGGAGGTAAGCATGCAATTTGTTCTCGGATATCAGCCCCTCCAATGGTCGGATTCTTATTATCTATTATTGGGTGCGCTCAATACGCTGGCGATGGCTGCCACCTCGGGGATTATCGGCACTTTATTAGGTATTCCTCTGGGCTGGGCGCGCGCCTCCTCATTAACAGTGCAAATACTCACCGCGCCACTGGTCGATATTTTTCGCAGCGTGCCGATGATAATCACCCTGATTGTGCTTAACAGCTTCTTTTCACTGCTTGGCATGCCCCTTTCTCCCTACTTGCTGGGCAGCGTTGCGTTGGGAATCTGGATGGCCTCGGTAACTTCAGAAGTAGCAAGAGCAAGCCTGCTAGCGGTTCCGCAGACGTTCAAACGCGGTGCTCGTTCTTTAGGAATGAATTACTGGCAGGAGCTGCGACATATTTCCATGCCGCTGATGCTACGCAATGGGCTAACTGCCTGGATAGGCCTGCTGCTCAGCCTTATTAAAGACAGCGCTCTCGCTGGCGTGGTCGGTTATATGGAATTTATGCACGCAACGCAGGTGCTGATTACTCGCACTCACGAAACCTGGCTGCTACTGATGGGAACAGGCGTGTTTTACTTCCTAATCTGCTACCCCATCTCTCGCTATAGCCGTCATTTAGAGAAAAAGGTGGCGATATGATTGAAATCAAAAACGTACAGAAGAATTTCGGCCCTATCAGCGTGCTTAACGGTATTGATTTGACCATCGAGAAAGGTGAACTGGTGTGTTTGATTGGCGCCAGTGGATCGGGTAAATCGACCCTTTTACAGTGCATTAATGGCCTCGAAAAAATTCAGCATGGCGACATTATTGTTGATGGCGTGAGCGTTCACGCTTCAGCTACCAACGTTAACCAGCTGCGCCGCAAACTGGGGATTGTCTTTCAGCAATACAACGCCTTTCCACATCTCAATGCCATCGAGAATGTCGCGCTGGCTCCGCGTGTAGTTGCGAAAATGGGCAAGAAGGAGGCGATGATCCTGGCGCAAAAACATCTTGAACACGTTGGGCTTGGCGAAAAATCCAAAATGATGCCCTCTCACCTTTCAGGTGGACAGTTGCAGCGCCTGGCGATTGCCAGAGCCTTGGCGATGTCGCCGGAATACATGCTGTTTGATGAAGTCACCTCGGCGCTTGACCCAGAATTAGTGGGCGAAGTGCTCGAAACCATGCGGCTGCTGAAATCAGAAGGTATGACCATGATAGTCGTGACCCATGACATCAATTTTGTTCGTGAATCAGCCGATCGGGTAGCCTTTCTGCATCAGGGAAAAGTCTGCGAAATAGGCAGTCCGCAGCAGGTGATCGACCATCCGCTGCAGGAACAGACACGTAAATTTATGCGCCGCGAAAGCCGCACTGAACGCGCTGCTTAATCTTATGAATTTCCCAAAATTTCAACAGGATAATAGCAATGATGAGTTTCAACCTTAGCGGTAAAACGGCGCTGATTACTGGCGGTGCCAGCGGTATTGGCTTCGAAACAGCGCAAATGATGGCGCGTTTCGGCGCTCGCGTCGCCATCAATTATTTACCCGGCGATCCGCGCGGTGAGCAGGCAGTAGCGGCGCTTCTCAATGAAAGATTACTGGCCGTTGCCGCCCCCGGTGACCTGTCAAAAGCTGACGAGGCGCAGGCAATGGTCACTAAAGCCGTGGCAGATTTGGGTCATCTGGATTTGCTGGTCAACAACGCCGGTACGCCGGGCGTGGTCAAACCGATTCCGATTAAAGATCTCGACTCGGTCAGTGAAGAGCTTTGGCAGACCTTGCTCAACGTTAACCTGATGAGCGTTTTTCGCTGTTCCAAAGCCGCAGCAGCAAGTCTGGCGGCCAGTGGCGGCGCTATCGTCAACACCGCGTCCATTGCCGGATTCGGATCAATTGCCAGCACCATCGCTTACAGCGCGTCAAAAGCCGCGGTGATTAATCTGACCAAAAATCTCGCCCATGCATTAGCTCCACAAGTGAGAGTCAATGCTGTCGCACCCGGCTCGGTCGAGAGTTCTTGGGCTATCGAATGGTCCGATGAACGTCGCGAAAGCACTATCGCAGCCACTCCGCTTAGACGGTATTGCGCGCCTGCTGACGTAGCAGAATTGATCGTTTATCTCGGCTTTGCGGGACGAATGATCACCGGGCAAACGGTGATTATCGACGGCGGCGTTTCAATCTAGGCCAGTTCTGGTTCAGAAAAGTTTTAGTTAAGTCATTCAGCATCTTATCCGAAAATTATCAGGGAAAAATCAGGAAAAAATCATGATCGAAGAAATCATTAAGGTTAAATCAGGCAGTATTCTGGAAGATAAAGAGAGCTATTCCCGCGTATTAGTGTTGGGTGACTGGATATTTATGTCACTGACTGCCGGACGCGATTACAAAACACGAGAGATGCCAGACACAGCCGTGGCACAGGCGGCTCAGGCTTTTCGCAATGTTGAAGGCGCATTAGCCTCTGTGGGTTCTTCACTCGCCGACGTGGTACGTTCAAGATTATTTATTCCACGTCAGGAAGATGTGAAAGGGGTCATGGAGTTTATTGGCGAGAAGTATCGCGGAATCGACCCAACAAGCTGTGTGACCTGCTCACCCTTAGGTGGCCCTGAATATCTGTTTGAAATTGAGATAACCGCCTATCGCGGCGCGTCTGAATTACCACAAACTCGTCTGACTATCGCGCTATAAGATTTTTTTGCTGCAATAAAAAACGCCCAACAGGCCCGCTTATTGGGCGTTTTCTTTTTTTATATTAAACAGTTACAACGGAAGGCTAAGATATTTACATCATCAGCTACTGCCAGTTTGCGACTACTGAGCCGCGTCTTTAATAGCCTTGGGCGACTTCTTATCTTCTTTCTCAAGCAGAGCAATATAACGAGACACGGCTTTGGCGAACTTGTCTTTCCAAATCTCCAGCGCCTTTTCCAGATCCCGCGCTTTGATAGCATCGAGCAGCCCAACGACATAATACAACGCATCGTTTTCGCGCTCGGTATAAACGATCCCGGTCAGATTGTTAAAACGCTGAACTTCGACCGTCGTTTCGGAAAAATACCGCGCACAGCGTTCAAGTCCACTGGCCGTGACGATCAACTCCTGGAACTCGAGATCGTTGCTGATCGTTGCCTGCTGGTTATCCTGACGAGCTAACTTCACCGCCGATGCTGCCATTTTCTCCAATGATTTCAGTGCGCTGTCTGAAGGAAGATGTGCGTTTTTTTGCAGCTCTTGCAACGCCAGTTCGCCCAGAGCAGAACGAATAGCATAAACTTCGAGAATATTGGCCGGCTCCAGTTTGGCAACCACGGCTCCGCGATTAGGGCGCACGTCCACCAGCCCTTCCTGACTTAAACGGCGAAGGGCCTCGCGCACCGGATGACGGGAGAGGTTAAGTTCATCAGTCAGGCTCTTTTCGATTAACCGATCGCCGGGCTTGAATACGCCCTGAATGATCGCCGCTCTAATTTGATCGGCAGCATGGTCTGAACTGGCAATATTATTTACGGGAACAAGTTTAGCCCGACTGTTAGGTTCTTTTTTGACTGCCATTACACTCAACCATCCATGAAATTAGACGAAAAATGCAGCTTATCATGGCTGCATTTCCCAAGGTAGAAATAGATGATCATCAACAATCGGCTGATAAAAGGCCGTCTAAATACCGGCAATATCTCTTTTTGCCATCAGTTGGAAAAGGATCAATGCCAGGCAATCTTTTTCATAAAATCCTGCGTTCTTTTCTGTTTCGGCGCAGAAAAGATCTCATCCGGAGTGCCGAACTCAATGATTTTACCCTGATCCATCATCGCAACTTTATGAGACACCTCTCGCACAAAACTCATTTCATGTGAGACCAATATCATGGTCATGCCCTCGAGAGAAAGCTGGCGAACCGTATTCAGCACCTCGCCGACAAGCTCAGGATCAAGCGCTGACGTAACTTCGTCGAGCAGTAAAATCTTTGGTTTTAACGCCAACGCGCGACTTATAGCAACGCGCTGCTGCTGCCCGCCCGAAAGATTGGCCGGATAAGCCTCGGCTTTGTGCTGCATGCCGACTTTTTCCAGCAGTGCCGTCGCCTCTTCCCGCACTTTCCTTGCGTCTCTTTTTTGCACCTTAACCGGCGTTACCATCACGTTTTCCAATACGCTCATATTCTGGAAAAGATTATATTGCTGGAAAACAATTGCGACCTTTTCGCGAATCTCTCGCACGCTCTGCGCCGAGTCATAATCCACTTCAATATTTTCGACTCGCACTGCGCCGCCTTCCGGCTTGGTCAATCCCATAATCACCCGTAATAAGGTGCTTTTACCCGAGCCAGAACCGCCAATCAGGCTGACGATTTCTCCGGGTTTGATGGTTAAATTGATACCGTCTAATACTGTGTGATCGCCATAAGAACATTTTAATCCGACAATTTCTAACTGTGACATAGTCGTACTCCTGTCTTTAATCGTTATCTCGCCAGCCTTAAGGTGGGGTTAGCGAAGAAATCGTTTTAGTCAGCGGCTCGCTGGATTTTCTTGATGTTACCGGCACCGTTTTCTCTGCCAGCTTGCGTTCAATATGCTGCCCAAGTCGGCTTAACGGATACGACATCAAAAAATAGATCAGCATAATCAGCCCATATATCAGGAAGGAAGAATAACCTCGGCTGATTAATATCTTGGCTGAGAAAGTCAGCTCCACTACGCCTAATTGTGAAGCCAGCGCCGTATCTTTAATAAAGGAAACCATAAAGCTGAAAGCCGGCGGAATAACCACCCTCCACGCCTGCGGCAAGATCACATGCTGGATCAGTTGGCGATGGCTGAAATTAAGCGTTTGTGCCGCCTCGATCTGCGTTTTAGGTACTGATTCGAATCCAGTACGAAAAATCTCAGCCATGTAGGCACTGGCAATCATGCAGACGGCGATAAGGGCGATGAAATAGAACGACAGATCGAAACCCAGCCCCTGAAATATGAAAAATATCAAGAACAGCGTGACCAAAAACGGGATGCGGCGTAATAACTCGACCAGTAAAATAGTGATAATACGTAGCGGCAGAAAGGCGACATGTCGGGTTTGGCGCAGGCAGGCAATTAAAAAACCGACCAGCAAACCTACTGAACAACCAATGGCCGAAAGGCTCAGGGTATTCAGCGCCGCCTTGAGAATAAACTCCACGGTGAACTGATTGCACAGATTCATTAATTGCTGAGATAACGTAAGCATCAAATAAACCTCGCTCTGACTCGGAAGCACCAATAACCGACGCCATACAACACCGCGCTGGCAATAAAGGTCAAAATCACATACATCCCGGCGGCAATCGTAAAGGCCTCAATGCTGCGGAAGGTAGTGGAGCTAATATCAATTACTGCTCCGGTCAGTTCATTAACGCCGAACAGTCCGCCTATCGAGCTGCCGAGCAAAATCCAGATAAAGAAATTCGAGAGCAGCGGATATATGGTTTTCGCAAGATGGGGCAACGTGACATAGCGAAAGCTTTGCCAGGTAGACATATTTAGAGAGGCTGCGGCCTCCAGTTCGGTTTTACTGACCGAGACCAGGCCGCTGCGCATGATATCGGTTAAATAGGCTCCGGCATTCAGCGACAGGCCGATAAGCACAGCCGTCATCGGCGACATAACAATGCCGATATCCGGTAAACCGTAGAACAAAACAAAAATCTGAATCAGCGAAGGCGTATTGGTAAAGAAAATAACGTATCCGCGTACCAGTCTTCTGAGCGCAGGTTTTGCATGCTGCTCCGCCAATGCACCCAGCAGGCCGATGACGCAACCAATCCAGAATGAAATGAAGGCAACTATTAGAGTAATACCGGCCCCTAAAAGTAATTCATTCCAATGTTTTAGTACCTCACCAAACTGAAAAGTGTAATGCATGAGCCTCGCCTCCCGGCCTCGGAATACGTTATCGTGATGAGCTAAAGGTTCTGAATATTAGAAATACGGATTAGGAATAACTTTAACCAGCATCGGAGCCTTGAACCATTTTTCCCAAGTCTGATTAACAAAACCGCTGGTGTGCATGTCGTACAAGGCAATATTCAGCACGTCGCGGAGTGCATAATTACCCTGCGCCAGGCCAACGGCGTCGTAAGAGGTATTAATCGCTTCAGGTAATACTTTCCAATGCACGTTCGGATAGTTTGTAGTGAAAGGGACATAGAATTCGATGTTCTCGACCAACGCATCTGCACGCCCCTGAGCCAGTGCGCGAATAGTGTCAGCCATGGTATCGACATAAAGGATTTTGGCATTCGGCAGGTTTTGCTTCAAAAAGTCAGAGGTCCACACGCCGCGAATCAATACCAGGGTATATTTCGAGTCGTTCAGGTCTTTCCAGCTTTTAATATTGACCTTATCGGTAGTCAAAACACCCATCGATTCAGTGTGCAGCGGCACGGTGTAACTGATTGATTTAGCTCGATCGACGGTTCTGGTTAAGCCACCGAGAGAAATATCAATACGATCGGCGACCAGGAAAGGAACGCGCTGTGCAATTTCGGTCATTACAAACTCGGTTTTCACACCCAGTTCACTCGCCAGTTTATTAGCAACGTCGACGTCAAATCCTTCCAGCTGATTTGTTGCGCCAATTGAAGATTGAGGGGGAGAATTAGGTAATACCCCGACTCTTAAGGTTCCACTTTTAATAATGTCATCTAACGATCTGGCATCCGCGGGTTGTATCACAACGAAAATAACTAAGACACTGAAGATAATACCTGTCAATTTTTTAAACATAGCCCTATCTCACTCTAATAAGTTATTGGTTCATTCTTTCCCCTGCTGAGGATTGATGATTGTCAACAATCTAACTTTTGTCAATCAGTACTTTTTACGAACAATTTTTACATCATCGCGTTGATAGTTAATGGTATTTTTAAAATATATTGTTAAAGACGCCCTTTAAAACCTTGTGAAAAACCTCTAACTCATTGATATTCATTTAGTATACTAAATACTTATATTCAGCCTGACATATACGGTGAATAAATAAAAATACCATTACCGTGCAGCTGCACTTAATTAGCGCAGTTAATTGACTTGTTTTGCACTGTTTAAAGGCGAATCAATTGAGTTTAATAAAAAGTAATAAACTATTTCATTGGAAATAATTACCTAAGCCCTTACTGACACCTAAGAAAAATAAATTTTATTACTCACAGAATATAATTAAGATTTATATATCAAATTAGAATCGAGATTTAATTATTTATAGTGATTTTATTGAGCAGTTAATACGATTCGACCCCAGCTGCCAAAAACTCCGAAAAGCCAGTCTCTTGGGATCTGCCTGAATTTCCCCTTCTGACTTTATGACTTTATGACAACAGGTAACAGGTAACAGGTAACAGGTAACAGGTTTACTCCCAATAATTCCACTTAAGCTATGCTTTATGCAAAAGAAGTGCTGAAGTTAGGTTCATAAAGTTGCAAAGCGGTAACTTCACTCTATAGTTCGATGACTTAATTGAGTTTCAGGGGAAACACATGAGATTAAACGGCATTTCTAAGGGATTTTTCATCCTGATACTTTTCATCGTTTCGTGGGCATTTCTGGATGTTTTACAGCCTTACTATTCATCCATACTATGGGCCGCTATTTTAGCGATCATTTTCCATCCGTTAAAAACCAAATTCCGTGGCTGGTTGGGCGACAAGAACGGCCTCGCGGCATTGCTGACGCTGGTGGTTATCTGCCTGATTGTATTCACGCCATTGGCCGTGATTGCTTCATCTCTGGCGATTGAATTTAATATGGTTTACGGCAAGCTACAGCATAACAATACGCAGCTACCGACCATTATTGCAGATGTTATCAAGCATCTGCCAAGCTGGGCGCAGGGTCAATTGTCTGAATACAACCTCGATAATGCGGCTGGAATTCAGCAGAAGCTCTCCGGCTTTGCGTTAAAAGGCAGCCAATATGTCGCGGGCAGCGTGTTCCTTATCGGCAAGGGCACCTTTAGCTTCGTGGTTGGCTTTGGCATTATGCTTTACCTACTATTCTTCCTATTGAAGGAAGGAGCATATCTGGTAAACCTCATCCTGGAAGCTCTGCCGCTTTCTAAGCACGTTAAACATCACCTGTTTATGAAGTTTGCTGCGGTATCGCGTGCCACGGTTAAAGGCACGGTTATTGTTGCCATTGTGCAAGGTGCGCTCGGCGGGTTGGCATTCTGGATAACTGGCATTGATGGGGTTCTATTATGGGGCGCGTTGATGGCCTTCCTGTCCCTTATCCCGGCTGTAGGTTCAGCCATTATTTGGGTACCGGCGACTATCTACTTCTTCGCCTCTAACCAATTGTGGCAAGGTATATTCCTGGTCGTGTTCTTCGTGGTGATTATCGGCCTGGTAGATAATATCCTTCGCCCACTGCTTGTGGGTAAAGATACTAAAATGCCTGACTACCTGATCCTTATTGCGACTCTGGGCGGCATGGAAATTTATGGTATTAACGGCTTTGTAATCGGGCCACTGATTGCTGCGCTGTTTATTGCCTGCTGGAATATTCTGTCTGGTCGAGACAATCGCGAGAATATCGAAGAGATCGACGAAGAGTTCATCGAAGACGGTAAAGCACCGCCTGAGAACTAAGCATCTTAATTGCATCCTTTATGAGCGGCTTATTGCCGCTCTTTTTATTTGATTATGGACACGACGGAAAAACGGTTCGATTCCCCGCTATGCATCCGGAATTTGTTGGCCCAAACAGAGGCTGCTGGGGTTGCCGTGGCTGCGGCGGCTGTCTTGGCTGAGGCGGCTGAGCCGGTTGATTTGGCAGTAAAATTTGGTTTGGCTGATGAGACTGAGTCGATAAAAAAGGCGGTTCAACCGGCTGTGGCTGGCTGGGAGATTTAGCCATAGAATCAAACGATACCGCCAGCAGTGATGACAAAATACATACAGCTAAAATTGTTTTCATAATGCCTCGAGAGTTTATATAACTTTCCTGCATTAATTATAGGCCCCTTAACCGTTACGGGCCGCTCTGTTCTCTGGTCTGCAAATGTTTTGCGAGCAAAGCCATACTTTCAGTTGAAATTAATCGACATATTCAACGGCGTATAGCTTATTAAATGTGTCAAAAATAAAATCCTAAAACTTAACCTAACACCTTAAATCAAATTATTGGGGGATCAGGATATGAAATGTCAGCCGGCGATAATTTTTGACCTGGATGGCACACTGGCGGATTCAGTGCCGGGCATCAAGTTAAGTATTCTCTACGCCCTGCGCCAACAGGGGCATGCTGTAACTGATGAGCTAGATTTAAGGCCGCTAATTGGCCCGCCAATGAAGCAGATATTTGCCAAACTGCTCGAGCCCCTTGGCGATAGTCGTATTGATGAAGCGGTGAAGATTTATAGAGATCACTACAGTGAGACTGGCCTGTTAAAAACGACGCTT
Organism: uncultured Gammaproteobacteria bacterium; assembly: GCA_963747655.1. GTDB lineage: Bacteria > Pseudomonadota > Gammaproteobacteria > Enterobacterales > Enterobacteriaceae > Rouxiella. The sequence goes on from CAVVFS010000008.1 coordinate 147,871, forward strand.
TATCCTCAAGTCGTGGAGACATTGCATTTCCTTCGCCAAAAAGGCTTTTCGCTTTATATCGCAACCTCAAAACGCCAGGCATTTGCCGAGACGATTCTAAAAAATACCGGTATTGAACACCTATTTACCGCAGTTCAAGGCACCCCACCCAATGGCAGCCTGGATGATAAATCCGAGTTGGTGAAACACCTTCTAAATACTCATCAACTTAGTCTGCAAAATAGCGTGCTGATAGGCGACAGACGCGACGATATCATTGCTGCGCGAGCCAATCATATTGGCTCAATTGGTGCGCTTTGGGGATATGGATCAATAAGTGAATTACAGCAGGCGGGAGCGGTCATTTTTGCTGAAACGCCGGAGCATCTGACCACCCTAATTCAGGGGATCTTGCTCAGCTAACCAGGCAGAATATTGATGTACAAATTCATAGCTATTTTGAAATTTAAAGCTATTTTGAAAGTTATATCGATGTTCAAAATGCAAATAAAAACGCGGTAACAGAACCCTGTCGCCGCGTTTAAAAATCGATAGTTTCCCTAATAGAGGAAATTACCCTTACCGAAATTACTTAGCGTAAGCTTCGGTAGAAATAGTCAGAGTCACGTCATCGCCAACGTAAGGAACATATTTGTCCACTTTGAAGTCAGAACGTTTGATGGTTGCAGTAGCGTCAAAACCAACCGCTTCTTTCTTAACCATTGCCTGAACGCCTTGCTTATTCAGAACGGCGTGCAAAGTGACTGGCTTGGTGATGCCTTTAATAGTCAGGTTACCTTCAACATCATATTTATTGCCGCCGGTAGCGGTAACTTTGGTGCTATGGAAAACAGCTGAAGGATATTTAGACACGTTGAAATAATCAGCGCCCAGGAAGTCTTTGGTCAACAATGGAACATGGGTGTCGATTTTGGAAATTGGCAGAGTCACGTCTACGCGAGACAGCTCAGGATGATCTTTATCGAACACGATAGTCCCTTTAGTGCCTGGGATATCCGCAGTTGGGTGAGAGAAACCGAAATGGTCCCAAGTCACGATAACTGAAGTATGGTCAGTATCCAGAGCATAATGCGTAGCTGCTGCCTGAGACAAAGGAGCATACAGGCTTGCTGCTGCTAACAATGGCAATGCGATTTTAGTAAAAGTTTTCACGTAAATATCCTTTTTAAAAGACAAAAAATAGTTATTAGAGTGTGGTTCAATACCTCAAAATGGCATAACGAAAAGATTTGTCTTTACCATTCAAATATATTGATAAATAACGTTAAGTTATTATTTCAATGATTTGGTAATAAGCTTTTTATTCATATTAATCATGAGGTTGATTAATTTAATTTCAACTAGTTATTATTACTCAGTGAAATTTAAATCGCACAAATTAATACTGTCTATTTATCAGGGTAGATACCCTGTTAACCTGCGTGTAGGATCTAAGTTATTCTAATTAGCTATAACGATTAATAACAACCAAGATGATGAATGGAAAACACCCAATGGATTGGGATTGTAAAATAACCGTACATAAAAGCCTGCTACAACGCACACTCCAATCCCGCAGCCTGAAAGCCCTCGGCGCCCTCTGCACCATGATGATCATGACCCACTGGACACTGGATTTTCTCTGCTGGTTTACGTGCAGAGTGATATTTAAAGCGTAATCATGTTTGAGATGCGATAATGTTAACGGCGTAATAATACTCTCGAGCATTAAAGGCTTTGCAACTGAGACAGACAGCAGTAGCAATGAGATTGATAGTAATCGGTGGGAAAACTCTTGCGATACAATGAGAAAAGGCCGGAGAACCGGCCCTTTCATGCTGCCTAACTATTGATTAGTCAGCCTATTAGTCAGTGACTAAAGCGATTAGTTAGTGACTTTATTTTTCAAGGTTTCAGCCCCTTCTTTGGTGCCGTCCCAGGTTTTTTCAGTACCTTGCTTAGTGCTATCCCATGCCTTTTTGGTGCCTTCACTCACTTTACTGGTAGTGGAGTTAGCCTTCCCTTCTGCGACATGCTTAGACTTCAGCTTCATCTCAGAACCTTTATTCTGAGCCTGATGCAGTTTTTCTTTCGCGGTATCTGCACCTTTATTTGCCTGAGCAACAGTTTCATCAGTCGCTGAGCCAGTTGTTGTCGCTGCGAATACAGGACCTGCCAGAAGTAATGCGGACAAAGCCAAAATAGTCTTTTTCATGATTCCCTCATTTTCAGATATGTTAGGTACACGCCATATAGGATGGCACAAATCTGAAAAAAGCAGTCTAGGATATGCCTTAAAGATGAATAAACGATGAATTTCACTGTAGAAGGGTGATTTAGATCACTTAGTTGGGGAGATTCTTGGGCATTAGGAGACTTAGGGAAACATTAAACAGCTTTGCAAGCCAATTTAACGAAGTACTGAGTAAAAATGCCAGTCTATGAGTCACCCATATTACGATTTAATCAGCATATTATATATCTCGGTTGAACTCATAGCCAGAAGGTGTCATTACTCATATTGTATTGGTGATTATAAGGCAGTTAATAAGGTATTTTTATGATCGAAGTTTATTGATCACTCTAATAATTATAATATATCCCGCCACTGCCCCAATTAGAGACAATATAACATCCGTAAAGAACCAGATATTATCGTAATTATCCTGGTTTGCATTGCCATATGCCCATCGTGCAAATTTGTTAGCCGCATCCAGGCTGATAAATGTTGATGCATCGATTAGACGGGCGAAAAGACAGAATAAACCAATAAATAGCACTGTCTTAGCGAGTCGTCTGGCAAATATCGTCATTTGCATTACTGGTTACCTCAATGTAGCCACGGGCCTTTAAATTTTTCACGCATGGAACGTCAATAAGTGACGTGTTGAGCATTATGCTGCGCAGTACTGCAAAATCGGAATTTTTTGCCAACGTTATACAGCCATCTAATGATCCTCACTCCTTGCAACTTAACAGCTATCTTAATAATAATTCCTAACTATTTTAATACCTCTTAATGGTTGGATAAAGCTTCTTGCCGGAAGATATCTCAATAATCAGTTATCATACAATTAACTGACATAACACCATTGCACAATCGGAGGACAGAATTAAATGGATAATTTCAACGAAGATGAGCTGAGGGACTTCATTTTAGGACATCTTCCAGAAGTGACATGCTTGTTCAAAAAGGTCGTCATTTCTGATGATGAAACGCTGCAAGAAACTTTTGAAAGTGAAGACATCGCAGCATTAGTTGAGGATTTATCTATTGAGCTTAATGTTGATTGCGAGCATTTTAACTTACACAGATATTTCCCCTGGAAAGTGAATTCAGCCTTCAATAAAAATTCTGATCATGCCAGTAAGGTACCTTTATCACTGAGAATGTTTATTGAATCAGCAAAAGCTCGTCAATGGCTCTATGACTGACACTCACAGAAACAACAAGTCCCTGTGAACTGATTTATTATCTGGATGCATTAGCACCCCCTGAATACTCATTCACATTCACCTTCTAAAATTAAAGACGGTCTTAAAGCAATGTTTAAGCCCAATCAAAGTGAAAACATGGGTAATATTTTAACTGAACCGGCGTAAAGACGTCGTCGGACGCCTTAGGAAAAGATCACCACTTTTCTGGGGACTTTTTAGCCGAGAAATCACTTTATTTGAAATATTTTTATAGCGTCAAAACAGTCTCGGTAAAGGCATCGCTCAAAGGATTAACTAGACTGGCCATCAGACGAAAGTTGGTAAAATATCAGATAAGGATATCTACAGCGCTTGGAGGCGAAACGGTAGTAACAGCGAAAAAATAGCAGAGGCTATGGCGCTAAAGCCGTAGTACAGATTTCACTCAAAGTGACCAATGCTCTTACTGATTTGTCGCTCTTAAGTCTGCCTGACAGTATTGACTATATTTATATGAGTAACTATTACTTATTTAAATTATAACATGCTGCTCACATATTCTAAGAATTCATCTATAGCGGTTAGAAAACCTTCTTGTTATTCTTCTTAATATCTTAATGAGATTGAAGGTTTTGCATATGTTCAAAAAGTTTGCAATTTTATCATTGGCAATATTTTCCTCTTACGCAATGGCTAAGCCTGTAGATAAAGCACCTGATTGCTCTGCGGACAGTGATGGGCGAATTAGTGATGCGTTACTGGTTAGTTTTGAAAGTAAAGGATTGCATAATTATAGCCATGCCCTTTTTGGTAATGGTCCAAAGGATATAGCTACCGATAAAATCGAATTACTCTCTTCTGAAAAAATTAGCAAAGAAGAACAGAAAAGGCTGATGCTCAGAAACGCTAAGAAATCTGACATTAAGACAACGGAGCTTGAAAAATCAGGGATTGAAACCGCATATATGGATGAACCACTTTACAGACAATATTACAAGGTAACCTCAAGCAAAGGCTTCAAAGTTATTGCTGAGTTTTATGCGGCTCCAGATGCATGTGCTGTAGACTTAGAAAGTATTTATATAATTTCAGATCAGGTTATGGGATCAACGCCTAATTTCGCCGATCGATAAATTAGCTACGGAGACTATATCTCCCTAAAATTTATGCCAAATGCAGGTATTTCTTTGCCCGTATTAAAGCGGCATATCGCTCTGTCTGACCGGTCATCCCGCCATTAACCCCAATCATTATTCTATGGAAATTATCTTGATCTGCCCAAAAGTTTAACCCTCGTGACTTCCAAAACGCACAAGCGGATCTAACTGCGACATTAAAATCGGTTGCAACTGTTTGTGGATAATCAATTAGATCACTGCCAATCGCATGCCCAATTTTTTGATAATTCAATCGGCCTGTAAGATGAAGCATGCCTCGGCCAATGTACTTTGGTCCATCACCAGGATATTTATTTCCGAGTCTATTACCAACGCGTGTTCCTGCATCATACTCCTCCCCACCATGCTTTGGATGTTCTGAAAGGGAGGAGTATTGGAAAGTTTCACAACAGGCTTGTGCTAAAAAGTGGGCTACTCGTAGCGATGTATCAATGCTGTAGACTTTAAACCAATGGTTTAGGGGAGTAATTAAATGCTGAATATTATAAACTTGATGTTGCTTCCTTAATCTAAACTTTGGAGAGTTAAAATGAAGTGCAATATGGTTTAATAATCCTATATCGATATTAACAGACATTATAATATCCTTTTAAACTATCTTAGTGATTTTATATAACTAGAATGCCGGTAAAGTTTAATGTTAGTCAACCCATGAGCTGATTATTCAGACTGTAAACGCAGTTAAACCTTAGACGATTTATTGTTGTCTTCCAAATCTTGAAGAATTTGATTATTCAACCAAATCGAGTATTCGCGAAAAATTGCAGACCATTTCAAAGTAAGGCTTGTGTGTTCCTTTTTCATAATGGGAGGATCATTGTGTATAGGAATCTCCGTATTTTGAAAATCTACACAGATTTCTATACATATTGAAGACGAGCTATAAAGGAGTACGTTCTGATTATTTAGGATGGCAAAAAGGGTCTTAATACTGATTTTGTAGATTTTTCTAGAAAGAAACGGAAGCTCTAAGAAGTATTTTTGGAGCGGGTGAAGGGAATCGAACCCTCGTATGCAGCTTGGGAAGCTACCGTTCTACCATTGAACTACACCCGCTTCGGTGTGTGATTGGCATTATAACGGGTTACAAGATGGTAGCAAGGAATGCATCCAGATAAATGCAATATATTTAAGCATTTAGCTCAAAAAGCAAAAGGGGTTGCCAGCATTACTGACATCCCCTTTTAGTCTATCTAAATGTAGCGCCAGGCATTACTCCTCAGCGCTACATTTGTTCAAGCAACATTATCCGTTATTGAATCGGAGTCAGCTTCTCGATGTTTTGACTGCCCAGCTGTTTTGGATCCGTGATGACGTTTTTGTCGTCACGAAGCTTTTTAACATCGTCAGCGGTAACTTTATCTGCTGCGGTATTGCCCCAGCTAGTACGGATAAAGTTCACAACATCAGCAACTTGCTGGTTATTCAAACGCCAGCCGAATGCAGGCATGGTGATGTTTGAAGGTGCGCCAATTACGCCCGGCAAGGTGTTACCGACCAACACGATATGGATAAGCGAAGTTGGATCTTTCGCCAACACTACCGGATTGCCTTTCAGTTCTGGGAAGAAGCGCTTATAACCCATACCGTCGGTTTTGTGACAAGCCGCGCAGCTGTCTACGTAAACAGAAGCACCCGGTTTGCTGTCATCGCCTTTCCACAAAGCTTTCGCCTCAGTGTCGTCGGCAGTGAAAACAGGCGCGCTGCTGTCTTTTGCATCCAGTGACTTGAGGTACTTAGCGATATCTGTTGCATCTTCTGGCGAGAGATATTGCAGGCTGTGCTTCACAACGTCGGTCATACCGCCAAATACGGCAGTGTGATCGTTACGGCCGGTGCGCAGGAACTGTACCAGGTCGTTTTCACTCCAGCGTCCCAATCCATCTGCATTATCGCCGCGCAAATTGCTCGCGATATAGCCGTCGATCGGTGCTGCGCTACCAGAAAGGAAGTCACTACCATCATCATTATTCAGGGCTTTTTCCTGCATGGCGATGTTGCGAGGTGTATGGCAAGCACCACAGTGACCCAGACCTTCAACCAGATAGCGTCCACGTGCTAATTGCGGATCTTCATTCATTTTACCGGCAAATGGCTGTACTTTCGGAGCAAAAGCGGTACGCCAGATTGCCAGCGGCCATCTCATCGACAGCGGCCACGGGATATCGCTATCACGGTTTTGCTGCGCCACTGGCTGAACGCCGTGCATGAAGTATGCATAAAGAGCCTGCATATCTTCATCGCTTATGACGGAGTAATCCGGGAAAGGCATCGCCGGATACAGTGTCTGGCCGTTCTTCGCCACGCCTTTACGCACCGCGTTTTCGAAATCTTCGAGCGAATAGTCACCAATACCGGTGGCTTTATCTGGCGTGATGTTGGTTGAGTAAATAGCGCCGATTGGCGTTACCATTTTCAGTCCGCCGGCAAAAGGTGTGCCGCCTACTGATGTATGGCAAGCCACGCAGTCACCGGCTTTCGCCAGATATTCACCACGTTTGATCATATCTGTGCCGGTATTGTCATCGGCCAGAGCAGCAAAGGCGATCGAACCCAGGAACAAGGCAGAAAGTAATGTTTTCATAGCGATTTCCTTATGCCTGAACCAATGGGCCTGGGTTTTTCAAATAAGTCTCGCGAATTGCTTTTGCAGACCAATAAGTTAACGCGGCAACCAGTCCGGTTGGGTTATAGCCCAGACCTTGTGGGAATGCCGATGCGCCTGGAACGAAAACGTTATGCACGTCCCAGCTTTGCAGGTAGCGGTTGATAGCACTGGTTTTAGGATCTTCACCCATGATGGCGCCGCCATTCATGTGAGTCGTCTGATAAACCGTGGTATCAAAGTGCGTACCTGGCATTTTAGGCGTACCTGAAATCAGTTTCGGGTTCATCGCTACAGCAATTTTATGCATTTTATCGTGCATAAACTGCGACATTTTGATGTCGTTTGGCTGCCAGTCGAAGGTCATACGCAGCAGCGGTTGGCCGTAGATATCTTTGTAGGTCGGATCGAGGTCCAGGTAGTTCGCGCGATAAGACTGGTGCGCACCGTGGGCATCCATTGACACGTTGTGGGTGTAAGAATCGGCCACTGCCGCTTTCCACTTGCTGCCCCAGTTCGGAGTGCCCGGAGGCGTTGCTACACCAGAAATTGGTTTGGAACCTGCCTGGTTAACCCAGAATGGTGAGCCGCCAACAAAGCCATATTTACTATGGTCAAAGTTATCGGCGTTGAAGTCATCAACCGCCACACCGTTACCACCGGCACCGATAAAGGTGTTGGTAAACTTGTCAGTCTCAAAGAAGGCTTTGATGGTTGTCAGGTTCTGGTAAGCAAAGTTACGGCCTACGACACCTTCGTTAGTGACAGGATCGTATGGCTTGCCGATGCCAGACAGCAGCATCAGGTGCACGTTGTGGAACTGGAATGCAGAAATGATAACCAGATCAGCGGGTTGCTCAACCTGTTGGCCCAGCGCATCTACGTAAGTCACACCGGTTGCCAGTTTTTTGTCGCTGGTCAGGTTAACGCGCAGCACGTAAGAGTTATTACGCAGCTCAAACTTCGATTCCTGACGCAGTGCTGGCAGGATATTGACGTTTGGCGATGCCTTGGAATACATGTAACACGCATAACCGCTGCAATAACCGCAGAAGTTACACGGCCCCATCTGTGCACCATAGGTATTGGTGTACGGGCCAGAAGTGTTGGCAGATGGCAGGTCATATGGGTGATAACCCACAGCCTCGGCGGCCTGAGCAAATAGCTGCGCAGAATAGGTACGCTTTTGCGGTGGCAGCGGGAATTTATCTGAGCGGTCAGGAGCAAACGGGTTGCCTTTACCTTGCGCACCAGGCTGTTGCTGGCCTTTGATTGTCCACGGCGAACCGGAAGTACCAAACACTTTCTCGGCCTGGTCGAAGAACGGTTCAAGCTCGTTGTAATTAACACCGAAATCCTGAATGGTCATACCTTCCGGTATAAAATTCTTACCATATCGTTCTTCATAGTGGCTGCGCATGTTCAGTTCGATAGGATCGACACGGAAATGCACGCCAGACCAGTGCAGACCTGCACCGCCGGTACCGGTCCCAGGTAGGAACGCGTTAAGCTGGCGATAAGGGGTAGCGGTTTGGCCAACGTTATGACGAATAGTCACGGTGCTTTTAGACAAATCCTGGAACAGCTTTTTACGGATGTTATAGGTCAGCTCATCCACAACCTGCGGATACGCGCCATCAGGATAGGTGTCACGGCTTGGACCACGTTCGAGCGCAACCACGTTCAAACCGGCTTCAGTCAGTTCTTTGGCCATGATCGAGCCTGCCCAACCGAAACCAACGATGACGGCATCTACTTTTTTCATTGTTTTAGACATATTTACGCTCTTTCACCACTGATAGACACCGGCGGGAACGGATAACGTTCGCCGCGTTCAACCCAGTCCATAAAGTCAGCACGGGCACCTGGGAATCCGATTAGCTTCCAGCCGACCATCTGGTGATTACCACCGTGGATCGGATCACTAAAGAAGCCTTCGCGAGTGTTTTGCAGCAGGAAAGAGAAGAAAGTCTTGCTTGGAACCTGTTTGAACTCAGCTTTACCGCTCTCAAATTCACCCAGCAGTTCTTCTTGCTGGTCTTGAGTCAGGTCTTTGAATACTTTGCCAAACTTGCTGGTCGCATAGTTATTGGCGTCAGCAATACCCAACTGATAAATAGCAAAAGGCCCTAACGGCAACTGATAGCCAAAATCTGGCTCGGCTTCAGGATTGAAAGGCCCCTGCATATACCAGTTGGCTCCGGTGGCGTAAGGCGTATCCATCTGGCGATCGATAAATTCTGGAACACCGGCTTCCAATGCGCCTGGACCGCGATCATCAGCGGGGATCAAACGCGCAACAGCAGCCTGCAAAAAGGCATACTCTTCGGCGGTAAATTTGGTTGGATGATAATCAGGGGCCGTAACGGCAGCTGACGAATCAGACGGTTTTGCATCGCTGGCCTGTGCAGACGCAGACATTGCCATGAAACCGGTTCCATTTAAAGCCACTGCTGGTGCGATTGCAATGGTTTTGAGAAGGAAGTCTCTACGGGAATTTCCAGTGTTTTTAGACGACATAGCAGGTGTTTTTATAACCAGAAAGTTGAGTAGATGGTTATACGCCTATTAAGGGCGTTATAAGTTGTTAATTTCTTCCTTAGATTAAGGAAGAATATGTAAAAACTTTACCACAATGTTAATGAGTGTAATTGGCGAATGATGCCAATAAATGTTTCTCATTGTAAAAAGTAGGTGAAAGAATAAAAAACGGTCGATAAGTATTACTTGATTAGCAGTACTGATGTTTCAAAGATGTTCAGGCTGTAAAAGGCTTAAAGAGAATTTAATAACCGGGGAAAAATAGCGATATTTCAGAGAGATATTTAGAAGGGATTCAGAAATATTGATTCATAAAATTCTGTAAAAATACTCCCTCTCTTTGGCAGAGAGGGAGTCGCAAGATTATTTCTGCGGGCGCATTGCCGGGAACAGAATAACGTCGCGGATAGTGTGGCTGTTAGTGAACAACATCACCATACGGTCGATACCAATGCCGAGGCCGGCAGTCGGTGGCATTCCGTGTTCCAGCGCGGTGACGTAATCTTCGTCGAAGAACATCGCTTCGTCATCACCGGCATCTTTAGCAGCAACCTGATCGGCAAAGCGCTGTGCCTGGTCTTCTGCATCGTTCAGCTCGGAGAAGCCGTTACCGATTTCACGTCCGCCGATGAAGAATTCGAAGCGATCGGTCACTTCTGGATTCTCGTCGTTACGGCGTGCCAGCGGAGAAACCTCTGCCGGATATTCAGTGATGAAGGTCGGCTGAATCAGCTGGCTTTCTGCGGTTTCTTCAAAGATTTCGCAAACTATGCGGCCCAGACCCCAGCTCTTCTCAATCTTGATACCCAGAGATTCAGCGATAGCGCTGGCTTTAGCCATATCGGCCAAATCTGCCACGTTAGTCTCAGGACGATATTTAAGAATCGCTTCAGTCATGGTCAATTTGGTAAACGGCTTGCCGAAGTCGAAGGTCTGCTCGCCATACTGCACAACGCTGCTGCCCAGAATAGTTTCGGTCAGGGTGCGGAACAGTGATTCAGTCAGCACGATCAGGTCACGATAATCCGCGTAAGCCATATAGAGTTCCATCATGGTGAACTCTGGATTATGACGCGGAGAAACGCCTTCGTTACGGAAGTTACGGTTAATCTCGAATACGCGATCGAAGCCGCCCACAACCAGACGCTTCAGGTACAGCTCTGGCGCAATACGCAGGTACATGTCAATGTCTAGCGCATTGTGGTGAGTGATAAACGGACGCGCAGAAGCACCGCCTGGGATCACTTGCATCATCGGCGTTTCTACTTCCATAAAGTCCTGCTCAACCATGAACTTGCGGATGCCAGCCATGACTTGTGAACGGATTTTGAAAGTGTTGCGTGATTCGTCGTTAGCAATCAGATCAAGGTAACGCTGGCGGTAACGCGTTTCTTGATCGGCAAGGCCGTGGAACTTGTCTGGCAACGGACGCAGCGCTTTAGTCAACAGGCGCAGTTCAGTAACGTGAATAGAGAGTTCGCCAGTCTTGGTTTTGAACAGCTTGCCGCGAGCACCGAGGATATCGCCCAGGTCCCACTTTTTGAACTCTTCGTTGTACTGGCCTTCAAGCAGGTCGTCACGCGCAACGTACAGCTGAATGCGGCCGCCAACGTCTTGCAAAGTAACGAACGACGCTTTACCCATGATACGGCGGGTCATCATACGGCCACCTACGGTAACCTCGATGTTCAGCGCTTCCAGCTCTTCGTTTTCTTTATCGCCGTACGCAGCGTGCAGTGCATCAGAAATGCTATCACGACGGAAATCGTTCGGGAAAGCGATGCCTTTATCACGCAAAAGGGCCAGCTTCTCACGACGCGCTTTCAGCTCGTTGTTAAGTTCCTGTGCGTTTTCTACGCCCTGTGGCTGTTGCCCAGTTGGTTGTTGCTCAGACATTTCGGTTCCTTATAACCCGGCTTTCAAACTTGCTTCGATGAATTTATCCAGGTCGCCATCTAATACGGCCTGTGTATTGCGTGTTTCAACACCCGTGCGCAGGTCTTTGATACGTGAGTCATCCAGAACGTATGAACGGATCTGGCTGCCCCAACCGATATCAGACTTGTTGTCTTCGGCCTGTTGTTTATCAGCATTTTTCTTTTGCATCTCAAACTCATAAAGCTTCGCTTTAAGCTGCTTCATGGCCTGATCTTTGTTCTTATGCTGTGAACGGTCGTTCTGACACTGCACCACAATGTTGGTTGGCATGTGGGTAATACGTACCGCAGATTCGGTTTTGTTTACGTGCTGACCACCCGCACCAGAGGCGCGGTAAACATCGATACGCAAATCTGCCGGGTTGATTTCGATATCAATATCGTCGTCAACTTCCGGATAAACGAATACGGAACTGAAAGAAGTATGGCGACGACCACCGGAGTCGAACGGGCTTTTACGCACCAAGCGGTGAACGCCGGTTTCGGTACGCAGCCAGCCAAACGCATAGTCGCCAATGATTTTGACGGTGGCAGACTTGGTGCCAGCAACATCGCCATCAGACTCTTCAATGATTTCGGTTTTGAAGCCGCGAGAATCGGCCCAACGCAGGAACATACGCAGCAGCATGCTGGCCCAGTCCTGAGCTTCTGTACCACCAGAACCTGCCTGGATATCCAGATAACAGTCGGCGCTGTCGTATTCACCGGAGAACATACGACGGAACTCAAGCTGTTCCAGCTTGGTCATCAACACGTCGAGTTCAGCTACGGCTTCGTTGAAGGTGTCTTCATCTTCTGCTTCAACCGCCAGTTCCAGCAAACCGGTAACGTCTTCACGCCCCTGAGTCAGTTCATCGATGGTATCGACAATAGCTTCCAGCGCCGAGCGCTCTTTGCCCAGCGCCTGCGCGCGTTCAGGTTCGTTCCATACGTCCGGCTGTTCCAGCTCGGCGTTTACTTCTTCGAGGCGTTCTTTCTTGGCATCATAGTCAAAGATACCCCCTAATAACCGCGGCCCTGTCGGACAAGTCTTCGATGCGGTTTTTTACTGGATTAATTTCAAACATGATTTTTTTCGCGTCTTACGTTAAGTCGTATCTGGCACAGCGCCATTCGAACCGCGTATTCTAAAGGAATATGCGGCTGTTTTATACCCTTGATCCAGCAAAATACGGGGCAGCTTCTGGCTAAAAACTCTGATGCCTTAGCGCGGCCACAAATGTTGGATCATCAACTGAACGCTGCGATTACCGCGATATTCGTTAATGTCGAGTTTGTAGGCCAGCTGAACTTCGCGCACGCTGCTGTCAGGCCATAGAGTAGGGTCGATATTAAAAGCTATACCGTCAAGTAACGGCCCGCCGCCCAATGGCTCGATCATCACCTTGAGATGCCGCTCTTTTAACAGCTTCTGTTGCAGAATACGGAAGGTACCATCAAACACTGGCTCAGGAAATGCTTGCCCCCACGGCCCACCGTCGCGCAGCATTTCTGCGGTTTCCAGCGACAATTGCTGAGCGGTTAATTCACCGTCAGACCACACGATGCCTTCGAGATGAGACGGGTCGAGCCATTCGCCCACCAGCTCGGCAAAGCAGTCGCGGAACTGTTCAAACTTGTCTTCTTCCAGCGAAAGTCCAGCGGCCATTGCGTGACCACCAAATTTCATCATCAGGCCAGGATTCAGCGTATCGATTCGCTCCAGCGCATCGCGCATGTGCAGGCCGTTGATGGATCGCCCCGAACCTTTAAGCACGCCCTCACCCGCTGGTGCAAAAGCAATCACCGGGCGATTAAAACGCTCTTTTAATCGCGAGGCGAGTATGCCGACGACGCCCTGATGCCATTCGGGATGATACATTGCCAGCCCAAGAGGCATATTTTCGGTACTGGTTTCAAGCTTTTCACACAGCGCCAGCGCTTCGACCTGCATGCCCTGCTCTATTTCACGGCGGGTCAGATTCAGCGCATCTAAATCACTGGCTAACGCTCTGGCCTGCGCCATGTCTTCTGAAAGTAATAAAGCCACGCCAATCGACATATCGTCAAGACGGCCGGCAGCGTTGAGCCGAGGGCCAAGCGCAAAGCCTAAATCACTGGCCGTTAACTGGCGTGCATCGCGTGAGGCCACTTCCAGCAATGCCCGAACGCCCGGACGACATTTCCCTGCACGAATGCGGTTAAGGCCCTGATAAACCAGAATCCGGTTATTCGTATCCAGAGGGACAACGTCTGCTACGGTGCCTAAAGCGACAAGATCAAGCCATTCTGCCAAATTCGGCATCGGCAAGCCGCGCTGTTCAAACCAGCCGCTGTCACGCAGTTTGCTGCGCAATGCCAGCATCAGATAAAACGCGACGCCCACTCCGGCCAGCGACTTAGAGGGGAATTCACAGCCGTGCAGATTAGGGTTGATAATCGCTTCGGCGGCGGGCAGCGTTTCACCGGGTAAGTGGTGATCGGTGATCAACACCTGAATGCCTTTCTCGTGCGCCAGCTCAACGCCCGCGTGCGATGAAATGCCATTATCTACCGTAAGGATCAGCTGCGCTCCGCGTGCCGCAGCCTGCTCAACGACTTCAGGACTCAGCCCATAGCCGTCTTCAAAACGATTCGGCACCAGATATTTCACGCTGTCACAACCCATGCTGCGCAATGACAGCACAGTCAGCGCAGTACTGGTCGCACCATCGGCATCGAAGTCACCGACAATCATGATTTGTAGCCGCTCGGCCAGTGCATTTTGCAACAGGCTAACTGCGGTATCGATGCCATCAAGCTGTTTATAATCAAGCAAGCCGCGCACGCCTCGCTCAAGCTCCTGACTCTGCTTTACACCGCGCATGGCGTACAGACGGCGCAGCAAAGGCGACAGTTCGGCGGGTAAATCTGCGCCATCGTCTACTTCACGGCGTCTAAGCTGGGTCTTAACTGTCACTAAATCAACCTTCCAAATAGTTACCAGATCGGTTGGCTAAAGAGCCGCGCGTCTATTAATGTCTTAAGCTTTTATACCGAGCACGGCAGCCATCTGCTCAGGCGGTTGATAACCCGGCATAACGGTTCCGTCTTCCAGCACCACGGCCGGAGTGCCGGTCACGCCAAGCTGTTGGCCCAACTCATAGTGCCTTGAAATATCAACTTTACTGTCGGCAGTTTTGGCAATCGGAGAAATATCTTCACCGCGCATGGCTTCATCCAGCGCTTTCTTGCGGTCGGCCGCATTCCAGACAGATTGCATCTGCTTTTCAGTCGGCGAGCCTAAACCTGCTCGCGGAAAAGCAAGATAACGCACGGTAATGCCGAGATCGTTATAGCCTTTCATCTGCTGATGCAGGCGGTGGCAATAGCCACAGGTAATGTCGGTAAATACCGTGATGACTCGCTGTTCCTTGGCTGCCTTGTAAACGATCATCTCATTTTGCAAAGCGTTGAGTTTAGCGACCAATGCCTGATTACTAAGGTTCACAGGACGTTCACCGCTGACATCATACAGCGGCCCTTGCAGCACATACTTGCCGTCTTCACTGACATAAATCACGCCCTGTGGCGTAGTCACTGCTTTCAAACCTTTAATCGGAGAGGCGTTAACCTGTGGATTTTCAAGCCCAATTTTATTGAAGGTCGCCTTTAATGCGGTTTCATCTGCGTGGGCAACATTGCTTAGCCCGGCCACAAACAGCGCCATCATCATAATATTCTTATTCATCATTACGTCCTGTGTTTCCCTCTGATCAGGCACGAGGGTGATGCTGTTTATGCAGCTGTTTTAAACGCTCCGTTGCTACATGCGTATAAATTTGCGTGGTGGATAAATCGCTATGGCCTAAAAGCATTTGCACGACTCGCAGGTCTGCCCCATGGTTCAGCAGATGGGTAGCAAACGCGTGGCGCAATACGTGTGGCGATAATTTTTCGGCGTCAATGCCAGCCAACACAGCATAATGCTTTATTCGGTGCCAGAATGTCTGTCGGGTCATTTTTTGGCTGCGATTGCTCGGAAAAACAATGTCTAGTGACTGTCCGTTTAGCAACCACGGTCTGCCGTGCTCAAAATAGTTTTCCAGCCAGTACACCGCTTCTTCTCCCAGCGGCACCAAACGCTCTTTGTCACCTTTACCAATCACGCGCACCACGCCCTGACGCAAACTGATGTCGCTGAGCGTAAGCCCTACCAGCTCGGAAACGCGAAGCCCGGTAGCATAAAGCAGCTCAAGCATGGACTTGTCGCGCAATTCCAGCGGAATATCCGTATTTGGAGCAGCAAGCAAGGCCTCGACCTGCGCTTCGCTGAGATCTTTTGGCAACCGCTGCGGCAATTTAGGTGACGACAACAGCGCGGTTGGGTCGTCTTCACGCAGCGATTCACGATTTAAATACTGGAAAAAGCGCCGCATAGCACTCAGCAGACGTGCCGAACTAGTGGCTTTATAACCGCCTTCTACGCGTTCCGCGAGGAACCACTGCAAATCAACGGCCTGCACTCGAAGCCAGTCGGTATTATGATTTTCGAGCCAGTTCAACAGTAACTTCAGGTCCAAACGATAGGAAGCCAGAGTATTTTCGGCGAGGTTTCTTTCCAGCCACAGTGCATCGAGAAACTGTTCGACCAGCATTTGGCCATCGTCTGGTTTAGGCACATCTTCTCCTTGGTCCTGTTTCCAGGTATTGCTTATGTTGAGGGTAACACCCGCGCATTATGCCTTAATTTGGCGTAAATCTGGTACACTCAACACCATTCATTGATTGACTCAGCACGGCAGCAAGAATAATGAAGATTGGTCTTTTCTACGGTTCAAGCACCTGTTACACCGAAATGGCGGCGGAGAAAATCCGTGAAATTTTGGGCGAAGACTTGGTGGATCTGCACAATTTGAAGGATGTCTCGCCTTCCGCCATGGAAGATTACGAGATTCTTATCCTTGGTATTCCAACCTGGGACTTCGGCGAGATTCAGGAAGACTGGGAAGCGGTCTGGGACCAGCTCACCACGTTGAATCTGCGCGGTAAGATTATTGCCATGTATGGAATGGGCGACCAACTCGGTTATGGTGAATGGTTCCTGGATGCCCTGGGCATGCTCTACGACAGACTGCTGCCACTGGGCGTACAGTTTATCGGTTTCTGGCCGATTGAAGGCTTTGAATTTACCAGCCCTAAACCACTCAGTGCCGACGGTAAGCATTTTGTCGGGCTGGCGCTGGATGAAGTCAATCAGTTCGAGATGAGCGAAGATCGTTTGCAACAGTGGTGCGATCAAATTCTGCTGGAAATGGATGCCCTGCTCTGAGTGCAGCACCTTACCTAATCGCAGAAGGCTGATCTGATGACAGTAAATGTTAGATAGCAGTAAATGTTCCGATAGCAGTAAATGTTTAGATCGCAGCAAAAGTAAAATATTTCTCAGAGCGTTAACCCCGCCACCCGCGAGTTACTCTAGAGCGGGTGGTGGTGATTTTCGGACTCCTGTGAGTCACGCTTGCCGGTCAGCAGAATCTGACGCAGATGCCGCCCTTCCCCTTCACTCATGCTGTCGGAAGCTAGCCACAGCTTTTGCTTGTTACTGCGCAATGCGCGACGCCATCCGTGCGTTTTTTGCTCTCGCGTTAGTGAAAGCATAATACCGCTGTCGATCATCCAAACCGGCTGCTTGATGCGCCATTCATGCTTGCGCCACAGTAGCCTGTCCTGAGCGAGCAGGGTTATCTCACCATGCCTGGAACTGATACGGCGCTGGCTGCGGATAGCCTGTGAGACCATCAGAATGAGCAACACCAGCCAGATCATCCAGTCACCCGGCGGCCACGGCAGCAATAAAATCAGCAGAATCACCATGCCATGAACAGCCAGCGAAAACAGCTGACTGCGCCACGACACGCGAAGATCACATTGCCACAGGGCCACGGTCTTTATTTCGCGTCTGAATAAGGTTAACGATACGTTTTAACTCCAGATCGTCCGGCTCACCGTAGTTCATCAGCCAGTTAAACAGATCAGGGTCATCACACTCCAGCAGCCGCGCAAACTGCTGTTTGTCTTCATCAATCAGGGTATCAAATTCGTAGACAAAGAAAGGCATGATGGCCATATCAAGCTCTTTCATACCTCGTCGGCAGGCCCATTGGATGCGGGATTTGTTATTTATATCCATTGTGCAGGTATCCATTTTTGTAGAAATACAGCAATTCTGGTTTTTATGATTGCAAGAAGGATTCTATCAGCCCAGCGGCTTGAGGCGTAACTTTTCGGCAGGGCAATGCCACAGGATGTCAAAATTTGGACGACATGCCGCAAAAGTTTCAGCATCGCTCGCAACAACTTAGCAATCGATGCGAGGCATCCCGTAAAGAGTAGCAATAAGTGTTTTCAAAGCCGGCCAGCTCTTTTACCATGCCTGTATACACATCCCTGCACAGCTGCCCAGGATTAGGAAAAATTATGACGTACAAGTACCCGTTTCCTCCGCAAAAGCCTTCATCTTCATCGCACCTTCCGCTGACTGTTGTGTCGCTGGAAGACTGGGCGCTGGTCACGATGACCGGAGCCGACACGCTCACTTATTTGCAGGGTCAGGTAACTGCTGACGTTGAAAAACTGGCCCCGGAGCGCCACGTGCTTTGTGCCCACTGTGATGCCAAAGGCAAAATGTGGAGCAACATGCGTTTGTTCAAGCGTGGCGATGGCATGGCGTTTATCGAACGTCGCAACCTGCGCGACCAGCAGATGACCGAGATGAAGAAGTATGCCGTCTTCTCCAAAATTACTTTCGCAGCAGACAATGACGCTGTTCTGCTCGGCGTAGCGGGTTTTCAGGCTAGCGCAGCGCTAAAAGGCGTTTTCGCAACACTGCCTGATGCAACCAATCAGGTTGTGCAGGAAGACGAATCAACATTGCTGTATCTGCCACTTCCAGCCGAGCGCTATCTGATAGTCACCAGCCCTGAAAAGGCGCAGCAGGTTACAGAAGAATTGGGCGAACAAGCCCAGTTAAATGACAGCCAGCAGTGGTTGGCACTAGATATTGAAGCCGGTTTCCCTGTTATCGATACGGTTAACAGCGTGCAGTTTATTCCTCAGGCCACCAATATTCAGGCTCTGGACGGCATCAGTTTCACTAAAGGCTGCTACGCGGGTCAAGAGATGGTGGCGCGTGCCAAATATCGCGGTGCTAACAAACGAGCGCTGTATTGGTTGGCGGGTAAATCCAGCAAAGTGCCAGCAGCGGGCGATGATTTAGAATTGCAGCTTGGCGAGAACTGGCGCAGAACAGGAACCGTATTGGCCGCTGTTCAGCTAAACGACGGCGCAGTTTGGGTTCAGGCAGTGTTGAATAATGATTTAGACATCAGCAGCGTGTTGCGCGTTCGTGATGAAGCCAGCAGTTCACTGCGCGTTCAGCCACTGCCCTATTCTTTAGAAGAAGTGAAATAACTGATTATTCAAACCTGATTAGTCAGACTTGGTTATTTGGACTTGGTTATTCAGGTTAATTATCAGGTAACGCAATGTCCCCAGCTTTCTATTTTCGAGAAACGCTGGGGAATAATTGCAGATGACTTAGTGCTAATTTAGCTAAAACTGAATGAGCTAAATCAAACCTGAATTAACTACGCCGAATCTAGACGGCTTACACATAGTAGTAAATTGCCAGGAAGTGGCAGAAACAGCCACCCAATACAAAGCCGTGCCAGATTGCATGGCCAAAACGAAAACGCTTCGAGGCATAGAAGATCACGCCCAGCGTATAAATGACGCCGCCGGCTGCAAGCAGAACAACGCCGCCCATCGAGAGTTTTACTGCCAGTTGATAAATAACAATCAATGACAGCCAGCCCATGGTGAGATAAATCACCAGCGACAACACTTCAAAACGATGTGCGAAAGCCAGTTTGAAAATAACGCCAAACCCGGCAATCGACCAGATGACGATCATCAATCCTTTTGCCAGTGGCGAATCCAGGCCAACCAGCAGGAAAGGCGTGTATGTCCCGGCGATCAGTAAATAGATCGCGCAATGGTCGAGTTTTTTAAGCCAGTACTTGGCTCTTTCATGTGGAATGGCGTGATAAAGCGTGGAGGCTAAGAACAGCAGAATCATGCTGCCTCCATAAAGACTATAACTGGTGATTGCGGTGATATTGGCATTTACGCCGACTGCCTGAACTAATAAAAGTACCAGGCCAACGATACCAAAAACGATGCCAACACCATGACTTATGCTATTGGCGATCTCTTCTGCCCACGGATATCGCTGTGGTGAAACTTTATCCATAAATTGAGAACCTCGAGACCAGAAAACAAACAATTACGAAGATCGAAAACAAACAATTTACTGCAATGGCACTCTAGCTGACAACGATTCCAGTGTACACGTGTAAGCTTAAATATTATATATGGCGATGTAACCATCCCCTAAGCAACTTTACAAAATATGTCTGAATGCTGAATGAGCATGTCTGGGATAATTAAGCATCAACTTTGCTTAAAGCATGATTTTTTAAGTGTTTAGCTTTATCGTATTAATCCACATGCATTTGAAAATGCAGGATTAAGGGATTTTTCTGAAACAGCCGTCTCTAATGACTAAGGTGTAATTATGTCCGTAGCCTCCCCGGCACTTAATTTCGGCCCGATGACCGAAGTTTTTCAATTTCTTATGGAAATCGATAAATTGAAAAGCGTGCAACGCCGTACCAAAGTTTTAGGTACGCAGCGTCAGGAAAACTCGGCGGAGCACAGCTGGCATTTCGCCGTGGCCGCGATGAGCCTCGCGCCTTTTGCTGGTAAAGACGTCGATATTCAAAAAGTTATTCGCATGGCGTTGCTGCATGACATCGTTGAAATTGATGCGGGTGACGTGCTGGTCTACGACCTTGCTGCTCGTGAAGCCGTACATTCGAAAGAAGTAGAAGCTGCCGATCGCCTGTTTGGCATGCTGCCAGCCCCGTTGAATCAGCAGTTCCGTGACTTGTGGAATGAATACGAAGCAGGCGAAACGCCAGAAGCACGCTTTGCGCTAGTGATTGACCGCGTGTTGCCCGTAGTCATGAATCTCAATAATCAGGGCCAGAGCTGGGTCGAAAATAATATCCGTCTTGAGCAGGTTTTATCGCGTAATTCGTTTATCAGCGAAATTAACCCTGAGCTGTGGGAACATCTGCTGGTGCACCTCAACCACGCCCATGAACAGGGCTGGCTGAAGTAATTTCATTGCCGTGATACGTTTTTAGCCCCATTAATTTATGCCGTTAGCATGACCAATGGGGTTTAAAAATTGCAGGCACTGGAGCTTAAAATTAATGAGAAGCAGTGACCAAAGCCTGCGCGCTGGCTTGTCGCTCCAGGGCTTCCTGATAAGTCGGCATTGATGCCGCTGCGCCCGCTCTTTCAACACAAACAGAAGCGTACGCCGAGGCAAAACTTGCCGCCTCTGCCAGGGCCACACCGCTGGAAAGCTGAGCTGCCAATGCGCCATTAAACGCATCGCCCGCCCCGGTAGTATCTTTAGGAATTGCAGGGAATGCGGCGATCAGCTGAGTTTGACCGGCCACTGAAAGCAATGCTCCTTGCGTTCCCAATGTAATAATCAGCGCATTAATGCCTTTATCGTGCAAGACCTGTGCCGCCTGTTGTGCAGAGGGCAAATCGTGAACTTTAATTCCGGTCAGCAATGAACACTCGGTCGCGTTGGGCGTGAGCAGATCGACCTGCCCTAGCAGCGCATCGGAAACTGGCTGGAACGGTGCAGGGTTGAGAATAATATAAGTCCCTGCTTCTTTAGCGATATCGATTACCTTTTCAATCGCCGAAAGATTGTTTTCTAACTGAGTCAGAAGAATGTCAGCCGCCGCAATTGCAGGTCGGCAAGACTCGATCTCATCAAGGGTGAAGGTCAGATTAGCACCCGGATCCACCGCAATCATGTTTTCAGCGTCAGCACCGGCCACATAGATTAATGCATTACCGGTAGGAAATTCTCCAGTGGAGAACAGTGTCACCGCGTCGAATCCAGCACTATCAAGATGACGACGTGCAAAAGTGCCAAAATCGTCACGCCCTACTTTGCCGATGTAATGAACTCTTGCGCCAGCACGCAGAGCAGCCACAGCCTGGTTTGCGCCTTTACCGCCCGCGCCCATCATACTGTTATGCGCTATCAACGATTCGCCCGGTTGAGGGAAACGCGACATTCCCGCCACGATATCCAGGTTAAATGACCCAAGCACGCAGACTTTGCCTTTTTTCATGCCTTTCTCCTTACGGGTATTTCTATGCCGGAATTCTCGGGTTCATCTTGATGATTGTTAGGTTCGAAACGATTAAAATCCCTCTGGGCGGCCAGACAGGCTCCACGACAGCCGGTTTCATCGGTCACTCCGCTTTGCACAATTTTCAAACCGTTAGCAGGCTGCGGGCCGCGAAGATTTCTGCGAATTTCCTGCTCCAGGCGCAATAGCGGGAATCCGGTCATGGACAATACACCGCCGCCCAAAATCAGATACTGGGGATCAAGAATGTTCATCTCGGTGGCTATTGTCCGCCCAAGTCGGCTGACAAACTCCAGCAGATCGGGATGTTCACCATAGAGGGCGAATACCTCTTCAAAAGCGATATCTGCGGCGTGTTGGCGTTTCCAGCCCGCCAGCCAATTGCCTGACGTCAGTGTCTCGACACAGCCGATTTTGCCACAGGCGCAAAGTGCCGGATTGCCCGCCAGAGGAATATGCCCCAACTCTCCTGCTGCGCCGTGTGCACCGTGATAAAAGTCCTGATTTAGCCACAGGCTATTCCCTAAACCGGTGCCCAGATAAACGCCGACAGCCACATCTGGCAGCTGCGCAAGACGAGTTAAGTCCCACCACATCAAGTGGTTAACATCTTTATCCATCACCACCGACAACCCAAGACGCTCGCTAAGCAGCATCGCGACTGGTTGGTTATCTAATGCCGGTATAAAGGGCAACGACAGCACCGCCTGGCGATCGCGTGCAAGGATCCCGGGCAGGCCAAGCATGATACGGGCCGTTTGCTGCGTTTTCCCGGCCTGGTGTAAATAGCCGCTGATAAGCTGTTGAAGTCCGCTTAACGGATCGCTGATTCCAGCCCAGGACTGTGTTGCGACCTTTTGATATCCCTGAAACTTCTGGTTGGCATCCATCAGCATCAAACGCGTGTTGGTGCCACCAATATCTACGCCGAGAAAATACTGCATACGGCTCTCCTGCCCTTAGGCTGCCTGACGTGCCAGACGCATCTGATCGAGCATTTTGTCCCACGCCTTATCCAGATCTTTATCCAGATTAAACAGGCCCGAAGTACCCACGATTAATACTTCTGCTCCCGCGCCCAGTAGATCTTGATAGGTGCGCTCGTTGCAGGATCCATCAATTTCGATCAGATATTTGTAGCCGTGCTTGAGTTTTAAATCGCGCAGCTGACTGACTTTATTGAGCATTTCAGGGATAAACGGTTGTCCTGCATAGCCGGGATCCACCGTCATAATGGTGATTTTGTCTAACAGGTGAATATAGTGCTGAATAAATTCCACCGGCGTTGCAGGGTTAAGCACGATGCCCACCTTTTTACCGAAGGATCGGATCATATTGATCACGCGGAAAGCATCGCGGTTGATCGTTTCCGCGTGTGGACAGATAAAATCTGCCCCGGCTTTGGCGATCGATTCGATAAAATCGGTCGGATTTTCCACCATCATATGCACGTCGAGCACTAACTGAGTATGTGGGCGGATCTGCTCGATAAAGAACGGCGACAGGGTAATATTTTTCACATAATGTCCGTCCATAATGTCGATATGCAACATGTCGGCGCGGCGGTTAAGCACCGATAATTGTTCTTTAATATCAAACAGACTCATGCACATTAATGAAGGCGAAATTTGGTATTCCATGGCGTTTTCCTAAGGGCCCCAGAGGCCGATGTTCAGGTTAAATATCAATATAAATTCAATTCAAAGCTGAGCAGCTCGCGCTTTGTCAGCGCTGCGACGACTGGCCCGCCGTTGTAAATAACGGGTGCGGAAGAATTTAACTGCCAATACCGCAATCAGCACTGCGCCCCACATCGCCAGGCTAAAGTGCGGGCTGACATTAAGCAGGTTCAAACCTGTAGCGATGACCTGTAGCACAATCAGTGACAGCACCACGCCGCTAACCTTGCCGAAACCGCCAAACGGATCGGTACCGCCAAGAATAATTGCCAGCACGGTCAGCAGCAGATACGAGTCGCCGTAACCCATACGCGCCGAGTTAAAACGCGCCATCATGACAAGCCCGGCAATCACGCATAGCATGCTCGAGAGCACGTAAATGGCGATTAATACGCGGTGAGTGTTGACTCCGCTAAAGTGAGTCGCGTTGATATTGCTACCGCTCATGTAAATGTATTTACCCAGGCGAGTGCGCTCGAGGAAAACCGAAATGAGCACGGCGGTGGCGAGGAAAATAATCAGTGGAACAGGAATACCCAGCACGGTTTCGGCACCGATAAAACGCACAATATCCGGCATTCCGCTAAGTGCGGCACCTCGCGAAAGATAGATGCCAATTCCATTAACCATGGTCATGGTAGCCAGTGTCACCAGAATCGGATGCGCACCGATATAGGCCACCAGCGCGCCGGTCAGCATGCCAATAGCCAGCGCCAAAATCATTGCCCCGACTAGTGCGATAGTCAGCCACACTGCCTGCACCAGCATGCTGGCATCCGGCGGCAGATAGGTCATAAAGACCCAGGCCATTAATAAACTGGTTAAATTGGCGGTGGCAATAATGCACAGGTTAAGACCGCCGCTCAGAATCGGAATAAACATCGCCAGCGTCAGCAGCCCCAGTTCAGGTAACTGAAAGGCCACGCTCATAAAAGTCGCATCGCTAAAGAAACGCCCCGGCATGGCAATACTAAAACCAATGACCACCAGAACCAGCAGCAGGGACAGCCCCATATTGGTTGGGTCCATCTTGAAACGTGGGATCTGTGGCAGGCTCCCACCCGTTTTTTGTTTAATCGTCAGATTTTTGGATTTGGCAAACATAGCTGCACTCCCGGGGGATCAGGCAAAACCAACGTCGGTTTCTTTGCGTTTTTTGTAATGCGTAATGGTGATAGCCACCACAATCACGCCGCCGATGACCACGTTCATAAAGTAATTGGATACGCCTATCAGGTTGAGGCCGTTTTTAAGGATGCCAATCAGGAACACGCCCATTAGGGTTCCGACCACGCTTCCCTTGCCGCCGTTAAGGCTGGCACCGCCGAGCACCGCCGCAGCGAGTACGTCAAGTTCGCCGCCAACCAGGGCATTGGGCACCACTTCGCCAACGCGATAAACCTGAACCAGTCCGCCAATCGCCGCCATCGCGCCGAGATAACCGTAGGCAAAAAGGTGCAGCAAGCCGACGCGAATACCGATACGGCGAGCCGATTCCTGATCACCGCCGACAGCAAACAACTGGCGTCCGAGGTGCGTTTTATTAAGCAGAACCCAGGTCAGCCCGGCGACCAGAATCATCACCACCAACGGCAGGCCAATCTGGTAATGCTCCGTCCCCACGTGAAATGGCAAGACTTTCAGCGGCGTGACCAACCAGTCCGGCAGGTCGTATAAACTCGTGCCTTTAGTCAGCCACATCAGCATGCCGAACAAAAATGACTGCATACTGATGGTCACAATGATCGACACGATACGCAGGCAGTAAATCAGCACCGCGTTTATCATCCCCAGCGCAGTGCCGATGGCGATTGCCAGCACAATGCTGCCGAGCGGATTAGTCATGCCGTAGCTGATAGCCAACGTAGCGATGATGTACTGCACCACCGAGGCAACGGCGGCGAAGGAAATATCGATTCCGCCGGTGACCAGCACTACGAACAGGCCAAGTGCGAAGATGCCGCTCACGGCATAGCTTTCGCTGAGATCCAGCAAGTTTTGCAGGCTCAGAAACTGCGTGGTCGAGAGTGAAAAAATGACGATTAAAGCCACCAGTACCCAGGCCAGATAACCTTCGTTGGTGGAAGGTTTGAACCGATTAAGACTATGCATTGACCGCCTCCGCAAGCTGCTGCTGAGTTATCCCGCGAGGGAAATATTCGCCGAGCACCGTGCCTTCGCTAAAATGCAGCACGCGATCACAGTTGAAATAGACCTCAGGAACCTCGTCTGAAATCAGCAAGATAGAGATCCCTTCTGCCGCTAACTGGTGGATAAGCTGATAAATACTGGCTTTTGCGCCAACGTCTACGCCCACGGTAGGAGAATCGAGGATCAGGATCTTCGGCTGGGTCAGCACCCATTTAGCAAGCACGATCTTTTGCTGATTACCGCCGGAAAGCGTGGAGATCGCCTGATTCGGATCGGCAACTTTAACGCCAAGCTTTTCGATCCACTGATAGACGATCTTGTTTTTACGATACTCATCGATGAGATGAAAACGGCTGCGCAGCTGATCCATAATCGCCAGCACGGTGTTGTCACCCACTGACTGCTGCTGCACCAGACCCAGCGTCAGGCGGTCTTCCGACACATATCCAATACCCGATTTAATCGCATCCTCATGGCCACGAAAACGCACCGGTTTGCTGTCGAGATAGATTTTTCCACTGTCAGGTTTCGTCATGCCAAACAGGCTTAACGCCAGCTCGGTACGCCCCGATCCCAGCAGACCGCAAAGGCCAAGAACTTCACCCTGATAAAGCTTGAGATTGACGTTGTGATACTGCCCGGCGCGGCTCAGATTATCGAGTTCGAGCATGATGCGTGTATCATGCTGGTTAGCCGCTTTTAATGAATAGTTGAGTTTCAGGCCGGTCATCAGCTCGGTCAAACGTTCGCTACTGACTTCGGCTGCCGGGAAAGTCCCGACTTTTTGCCCGTCGCGGATAACCGTCACGCTGTCGGAAATCTCCAGCACTTCATCCAGACGGTGGCTGACGAACACCACACTGATGCCCTTTTGTTTCAGGTAATGCACAGTGCGCAGTAGCTGATTGACCTCGGTGCGGGTCAGCGATGCCGTCGGTTCATCCATAATAACTAAACGAGCATCGGCGACTAAGGCACGACAAATCGCCACCTGCTGACGTTGGGCAATTGGCAGCGCAGCCACTTTATTGTCAAGATCCAGTGTGAAATTCAGCTCTTCAAGAATGCGCTGCGCAGTCTGGCGCAGGCGGCCAGGTCGATACCAGCCGAGCAGCCCGTGCAGGTTATGCTCAAAGGCAATATTTTCGGCCACGGTCAGGTTCGGAAACAGCGACAGATCCTGATAGATCACCTGGATACCAAAGCTGCGCGCCTGATCTGGCGTCAAACGGCTAAAAGACTTATCGCCCAATGTAATGGTGCAGCCGTTATCTGGCTGATAGACCCCCGAGATAACCTTAATCAACGTGCTCTTGCCACAGCCATTTGTTCCGGCCAGACAGTGCACCTCGCCCGGCATTAGCCGCAAAGAAATATTGTTCAGCGCGCGTTGTCCGCCAAACGTCACGGAAAGATCTTTGACGTCGATTAAAGGCTGCACGTCTGTAATAACGGTGATGTCATGCGGGATAATCTCGGAGATCGCCATAATTACAGCCCCATTTTGACCAGTTTCGGCAGGTTTTCTTTGTCGAGACTTTCGGTACGGTTGCCCACAATAGTGTGTGTCGTTTCATCGACTTTCACTTTGCCCATTCCCTCGATATCCATGCCGTCGGTAATTTTGTCGCCTTTGGATATCATCCCTGCGATACGCACGAAGACTTCGCCCGCCACCATTGGGTTCCAGATATAGCCGCCAGTAATGGCGCCGCTTTTAACCAGCGAAGATCCCTGACCTGGGCTGAAGGGCCCAAAGACACAAATATCGCCTGCCTTGCCGTGATTAAGCACCGCGCGGCCTGCACCGATAGGTCCTTGTGATCCGATAGCTAAAATGCCTTTCAGATCGGGGTATTTCGACATCAAATCATTGGTGGTGCGGATGGTGTCATCCAGAGATTCAGCGACGCCAAAGCGGTCACCAACCTGATGCATATTCGGGTAATGTTCTTGCTGATATTTGACCGCGGCATCGGCCCAGGTTTTATGTACCGGCACAGTCAGGCTGCCCACGTAAACCGCGTAGCTGCCGGTCTCTTTCATGCATTTCGCCATAGCAATCATATGGTTGATGCCATGTTGCTGTGCATCCACCATTTCAAAATCCCAGTTGGCGTATTTCTGATCCGGAGACTCATGAGTAATGACTTTAATGCCGGCATCGCGAGCGCGTTTAAGCACTGGCTCAAGCACTTTAGCGTCGTTGGGCACCACGCCGATGATGTCAACTTTCTGCGCTATCAGGTCTTCTATGGCACGAACCTGTAATGCCGGATCTGCACCCGTTGGGCCAACCTGCCAGGCATCGATGCCCTCTTTGGCAGCTTCTTGCTTAATGCCGACCTCCATGGCGTTAAACCACGGATTTCCCCCAACTTTTACCACCACTCCCATGCGGATCTTGTCAGCGGCATGGGCTGATAAAGACAGGCACGCTGCGGCAAACAGGCAGGCAAGGACAGTTTTTTTCATGCTTTTTACTCCATAAAATGTCAGTTTTTTACCGCAGTCAGTGAATTACCACGGCTGTTATTGTTTTATGACTTATAGGTAAGAGGTCTTTTTAATCGCCAAAGGATGTTGAGATACGCGAAGGCGGCCAACGCATCAGTCACTCAAAAGCTAAGGCTACTGCGATATTGTGGGATTTCCCCGGTGCAACTTAACGCTAACTTGCTTATTCCTGACCGGCGCGACTTCAATAACGTTGACGTTGCTCCAGGCCAATTCCTGACGGAATTCATCATCTTCCAGCGAATCAGTGATCAGCGTATCTATCTCGCGGTAGTGGCAGATGCGAGCGAAAGAACGGCGGCCAAACTTGCTGGAGTCGGCCAGCAAAATCTTCTGCTCTGAGGACAGAACCATTTGCTGTTTGAGCCGCGCATGATGCTCGTTACTTTCGCGAATTCCGCCTTCATGACTGATGCCGTGACAGGAGAAAAACAGTTTGTTAATCACGAACTCTTTTAAAATCTTTTCAGCCAACACGCCGATAAAGTCTTCATATTTCGCCGAATACTCACCGCCCAGCCCGATAGTTTTCACGTTGGCTTTGGCGGCAAGGGTCTGGATGATATGCAGCGAGTTGGTCAACACAACCAGCTGAATATCCGGCAACTGGCGGGCCAAAAACCAACTGGTTGAACTGCTGTCGAGCAGTAAACAGTCGCCCGGATTAATCAGCGCCAGCGCGCGTTTTGCAATCCGTGTTTTCTGGTCCGCAGCCTGATTACTGCGATCGCGAAATGATTCACCCTGCTCGATTTGTGAGGGAACATAGTTCTTTTCGCTTTCATGCCGATTAACAAACACCGCCCCACCGTGGCTGCGTAACAGCACCCCGTGTTTTTCCAGCAATGCCAAATCACGGCGCGCCGTTTCCATCGAAATCTGACACATGGCAGCGACTTCCTGCACCAGCACCCGACCACGTTGGCTAAGTATTTCGGTAATAAAGCGATGTCGTTCAACAGGCAGCATTTTTTTTCCCCTTCCCGATGTTTAATAAGATACGCAAGCGGCAGCTTATAGAATGCGCGTTGCTTCAAAGCAGGCAGAGCGGTCTTTTTGCCGCACTCATCCCGTGATAGATGTCATAAAAAAATGAAAGAAACTGAAATACTGACTAAAAGAAATGCGACTCGGCTGGCATTAAATTGTATTTAATGTTGCAAACGGTCATTGCCCTGGCAGCAAACGGTCACAATCCCTCGTGGCTCTAAATGACCGACTTTGACCGTTTATGTGGTATTGACCGAATTCGGTCATCATGCAGGTTTTTATTACGGAAAAAAGTGACTTGGGCGGTTTATAAGCGCTTTAAGATTTATGCGACTTGCTCTTATTCGCGACCGTTAGAATCACAAAACGCTCATCTTCGACAAATGAGCTGTTTTTATGATCAGTAGTTGATGGATGCATGGTAAGGTCTTTGCATCATTAGCGGGGACTAAATTACGTAAAGTTAAGGCGGCCCATTCAGGCCACCTTTTAGAGTGAATATCAGATAAAGGATGAGTATCAGATTAAGCGAAAAGGCTTTTTTACTGCGATTTTTTGGACGCTTTTCTGGTTGCCGTTTCTTTGGCTGCAAACAGTGCCAGCAAAGTAATCAGCAATGTCACAGTAACATAGCCCGAAACGGCCAGCGTAGAACCATATTCCTTATACAGGGAGGTGATGATCAGTGGTGCAAATCCCCCACCCACGATGCCCGAAAGGGTATAAGCCAGTGAAGAGCCAGCATAACGGACTCGGGTTGGAAACTGTTCAGTGACAAAGGCTGCCTGCGGTCCATACATCATCGCATGTACCTGCAAGCCACCGATTACCGCCAGGCAAATAAGCACCGGATGCGCGCTGTTCAGTAGCATAAAGAATACGAATGACCAGACGATCGCCAGTGCAGCCCCGAGAATATAAACCGGGCGACGCCCCCATTTGTCTGACAACGCACCAAACATCGGCACGGTAACTGCGTTACCCAATGCGCCAAGCATGGTTGCAGTCAGCGCCAAAGGGCGAGGTAAATGCAAAACGGTAGTGACATAAGTCAGCGTAAAAACGACGACCAGCGCATAAAGCACATCGGAGCCAATACGTGCGCCACCGGCAACCAACAGTGCGCGCAGGTGTTGGCTAAACACCTCTTTGATCGGGGTGTGAGTCGTATTTTTGTTTTGCTCGAGTTTAAGGAACTCAGGGGTTTCGCCCACACCACGACGCAGCCACAAACCAAACAGCACCAGAGCCAGGCTCAGTACGAATGGAATGCGCCAGCCCCATTGCTGGAAATCATCGGCGGACAGAAACAAGGTAGCTAATGTGATAACACCAGTACCGATTAAAGTGCCACAAGATGGCCCCACCTGAGCGAAAGAGGCATTGCGGCCGCGCTGCTCTGGCTTGCCGTGCTCCATGGATAACAGCACTGCACCAGCCCATTCGCCACCCAGGGCAATCCCTTGAATAAAGCGCAGGGTGACTAATAGCAATGGGCTCCAGATACCCCAGCTTGCATAGCCGGGAAGCAGGCCCATCAGCGCGGTAGTTACGCCCATGATCACCAAAGTGGTGACCAGAACAAATTTACGCCCCAGCACGTCGCCAAGGTGACCAAACAGCATGCCGCCAATTGGGCGTGAAACATAGCCTACCGCGTAGGTAGAGAATGCCAGAATCGTGCCCACTAGCGGGTCAAATGACGGGAAGAAAACATGGTTAAAGATTAACGCCGCCATGATGTTATAGACGGTGAAGTCATACCATTCTAGCGCCGTACCTATCGAGCTGGCCGCGGCCAGACGCCCAGTTTTTGGTGCAGTTTGACCTACGCCAGCCGCATCAGGAGACAATGTCTTTGGGTTATCGGTCGATGAAAGACTCATGATTTCAGCTCCTGTGCAGTAAGTTGCCAGCTGAGGCCGTAATGCAGCACTTCAGCCGGTTGGCAATCGAGGTCATGGCAGGCGTGAGCAGTCAGTCGTTGAGAAGCTTCGGCACTGCTGCTTTCAATCAGCATCATCGGCAGAAGTTGACGATTATCTTTTGATTCTTTCGGTAATGGCGTGCTCAACACGGTATCAGGCGTTAGCAAGCTTGAGCTGATGAAACCGCTGTGTGCAAACAGTGTTTCACCCAGCTCTGCGATACGGTTTTCGGCTGTTCCGACCGGCAGAGTAATAATGGCCAAATGGCTGCCACTGCCAAACCCGACTACCGCGCTAATGGCACAAACGCGGCGCATTGGGGAGATCATTTTTTGCAGATTCGCCACAGACCATTCAGTCTGGCGGGTAAAAGCGGCGTGATAGGCGTCTGAGGTAAAGCTCTCTAGCGATTCGGTTTTATACAGACCAAGATACTTACGTCCGCCTTGCAAGGACTGGTAACGAGTGCCGGAAAGGAATCCACTGATACGCACGCGTTCTTCAACGTGTTCGCGGTCGTACCATTGATTAAAGTCCGCTTCATCCTGAGCGGCCACGTTGGTGGCGACAAAAAGCATGCCTTGTTTAGAAGAAGTCATTATCGTTCCTGTAATTATCCAGAGTTGTCGTTGTGTATTGCCGCGTATTTTTTGATTTGTTGTTAAAGTATTTATTATTAAAATTAGTGAGTTAGGATTTTATACAGCGTTCAATTTCCAGCGCCCAGCTCATCAAAGTCTCGTCTTGCATCGGTAATGCCGCGACCATTAAACCGACAGGTGCATCGCCCGATTGCTGGCATGGTAATGACACTGCGCAGCCGTCGAGGAAGTTGATAATAGAAGGATTACGCAAGGCAGCACCGTTCACGCGGAAGTAGGTTTCTTCATCGGCAAGTTCGGCAATAGTTGGCGCAATAAAAGGAACGGTAGGCATCAACAGCGCGTCATATTGCTGCACCTTGTTGCTAACTCGCTGCTGCCAGTCGGCACGCTGTTGAACCAGCTGCACGCGGTCTTTTTCACCCAGCGGTTCACCGCGACGGATACGCGAAATAACGCGAGGATCGTAACCGTCGCCACGCTCGGCAATCAGCGACTTATGCCATGCCCATGATTCAAGTGCAGAAAAGCCGCCGGTGGCGTTAATACTGGCCAACTCGGAAATCTCATCCAGAGGAATTTCAGTAATTTTTGCCCCGGCCTGTTTCAGTTTTGCCATCGCATTGTTAAAGGCGGCGCTAACTTGCATATCCATCCCGTCCAGCACCAGCGTTTGCGGGATTGCAAAATGAGCATCGCCTAGATTTTTCACCGACAGTGACAAAGGCTGGCCTGAGATAGCGGCATCAAGCGCAACGCAGCTTGCAACGTCATGGGCAATAGTCCCGACGGAGTCCAGCGAAGTTGAAAGTGGCAAAACGCCTGTCATAGAAATTCGGCGTGCGGTAGGTTTAAAGCCTGTCAGTCCGCAGAAAGCCGCGGGAATTCGCACCGAACCGCCAGTATCACTGCCGATGGCACCAAAGCTCATTGCATCGCTGACTGAAATCGCTGCGCCAGAGGATGAACCACCGGGAATGCGACGGGCTGCGCGATCCCACGGATTTGCGGGAGTATCGTAATGCGGATTAATACCTAAACCCGAAAAGGCAAACTCGGTCATATTAGTTTTACCGACAATCACCGCGCCAGCAGCCAACAAACGGGTAACAATTTCAGCATGCTCCTCCGCAGCTGGCGCATCAGCCAACACGTTAGAGCCTGCGGTAGTGATTTTGCCCTGTACATCAAACAGGTCTTTAATTGATACCGGCACGCCGTCGATCGGTGAAAGCGCCTCATTGGCTTCACGACGCGCTGTTGACGCAGCCGCCTGCTCGCGCGCCCATTGCTCGTAAACCTGAGTAAAGGTCTTGCTGCCCTCACCCTCGGCGGCGTTAATATTTTTCAGCGCTTGCTCGGTCAACTGCTGGGAAGTCACATTACCCAGCGCCAGTTGTTCAATTGCCTGCTGCAAACTTAGAGGTAAAGGAGAAGTCATTATGGTGTTCCTTGTATCAATATAAATCGGGTTAGGCAGCCCACGAAGATTTAGGCAACTACGGGCAGTTCAAGGCTTGTATAGGCATGGCTGATGCTGCGTCCCAGATGTTCATCAACCAGTTCCATACGAAACTCTGTTGCAGGACGAATGCCACCTATAGCCGCGACGGTGCCGCAGGTCATCCCTAACCCGTTTGGAGGAACTTCACCATGATTCAAATAACGGCTAAGCAGATCGCCAGGCTGGCGCAGAGAAGACAGCGGCCCTTCCTGATAAAGGCGGTATTCGCCCCCTTCTTTAATCCATGCGCGCAGTATCAGCTGGTCCCAGTGTTCGGCAACCTCACTCATACGCCAGGCCGTTGTCGCCACCGGTTTGACACAAAGCTGCTTAGAAAGCGCCACGCTGTGGGATTCGAGTTCACGATCGGTATGGTCAGAGGCCAGAGAGACAAATAATTCGCCCTGATGGGTGAAAATAAATACCTCTGCCTCACCAGAACTGGCAGATCCGATCACTTCTACGGTTTTATTCTGTGTCAGCTGGTTAGCCGCCACGCGGTAAAAAAGCGGCACTGCACTCGGGCGGGGCACGCCTAAGGCCTCAAGCTCACTGATATGGTGCATGATGGCTTCAGGATCACGCCCGGCCCAACCGGCGATCACTAACTGATCGATATTAACCTCCAGCGTTGCTGCGTCTGGGTTAGCGAGCTGTTTTGCCGCTGAATGGGCTGGCAGAGTAAAGGTCAGTTTCATGGGTTTAGATCCTCTTTTATCCATTCTTTTTAAAAACACAGTGAAATTTCACTATAACTTTAATCATTAAATAAGCGATTTTCGTGCCATGTTTTTGTGTAGAATGTCTAAAAATCTTTTCAGCAGGAGCTGGGTGTGAAGACAGATGTCACAGAAACTCAGGAAAGACCGGTGAATGACGCGGCAGGATTGTCACTAAATGAGCAGGCTTATCGCCTTTTTAAGCAGGCGCTGGTGACCCTAAGCTATAAGCCGGGTGAATATCTGAATACTGCGCAGGTGATGAATGACCTGTCGATGGGCCGCACGCCAATCAATCAGGCTATCCACCGTTTATCGAACGAAGGTTTGTTGCAGGTTATTCCGCGTAAAGGGGTGATGGTATCGCCTTTGTCGATCGACGATGCCCTGGAGTTGATTGAGGTTCGACTGGCGAATGAAATCCTTTGCATGCAACTGGCCAGCCAACGCATCTCGGCTCAGGATATCAGCGAGTTAGAAGAGATTAATCAGCAGATTGAAGTTGCCAGCGAACTGCGCGATCGCGACCAGATGATGCTGCTCGATAACCAGTTCCATCAGTTGCTGGCAAAGGTTGCGGGCAACAAAATGCTGATGGATATTCTTAGCGTACTGCACGCTCAGGCACAGCGCTTTTGGGCCAGTTCATTGTCAAAAGAAGGGCATATGCAGGAAGTTATCGAAGAGCATCGGGCGATTATTAACGCCCTGGCGGCTCAGGATGCAAAAGCCGCCGCCGATGCCGCCGAGGTACATATTTTATCGTTCCGCAATGCGCTGCTGCGCGGCTAGGGAACGAAAAACCAGCTTAGAGGTTTATCTTCCACCCGCGAGATCGATAAAACTGCCGGTGACATAAGAAGCAGAATCCGAAAGCAGCCAGGCTATCCCCTGCGCGATTTCTTCGGGCTGGCCGCCTCGCTGCATCGGCAGATTGGCCGCCACCCTGTCTACCCGCCCCGGTTCACCGCCGCTGGCATGCATCTCGGTATAGATCAAACCGGGTCTGACGCAGTTAACGCGAATACCCTGCGCGGCCACTTCCAGAGAGAGGCCAGTGGTCAAGGTATCGACCGCCCCTTTCGACGCAGCATAATCGATGTATTCATTCGGAGCACCTAGCCGGGCGGCTGCCGACGAAACGTTAACAATTGCACCACCCAGTCCACCATGGCGTTTCGACATGACTTTTACCGCCTCTCGACAGCAAAGAATATAGCCCGTCACATTGGTGGCTAACACGCGATTAATACGATCGGCGCTCAGGTTTTCAATTGTGGTCTGCTGAAACAAAATGCCCGCATTATTAACCAGCGCGTGCAAAGGCCCCAGATCGTCGGCAATTTTCCTGAACATCTCGACAACTTGCTGTTCGTTAGAAATATCCGCCTGTATGGCGATGGCTTTACCGCCTTTTGCCGCAATCTCTTGCACGACATTCTGCGCGGCGTGGCTATTATTCAGGTAATTGACCACCACCTGATAACCTTGCTCAGCCAATAAAATTGCCGTAGCGCGCCCAATTCCGCGGCTTCCACCTGTTATTAAAACGTTTTTAATCATCAAGTTAAACCTTACGCTAACGCCATCTATTAAGTGAGAAAATCGGGGGCGTTACGCTGCCCATTTATTATCCGACTGCGTATCATGCTTTGTGTACACCACTCAAGATAGTCAAAAAAAAGGAACAATTAACCATGAAGTTGATTCATTCTCTGACTCACTCTCCTGCCATTGCTCGTTTCTCTCCACTGGCACGTAAAAATCTTGGCGGCATTATCCTGGCTCTTGTGACTCTCGCCTCTGCTCCCCTCACGGTGCAAGCCGCTGAAAATGGCAATCTGACGGGCCTGATTAATGAACGTCTTTCTTATATGAAGGATGTGGCTGCCAGTAAATCCGAGCATCATCAGCCGGTGGAAGTGCTTGAGCAGGAAGACAGGGTTTTAAAGGCGACGTTAAAAACCGCGGCGAGTCTAGGCCTCGATCCTCAGTCGGTGAAACCGTTTATTGTCGCGCAGATGAGTGCAGCAAAGGCGATTCAGTATCGCTACCGGGCAGACTGGCTTTCCACGCCCGAAAAAAATTGGCAGCCGCGCCCATTAGAGGAAATCAGAATCAATATCGCTGGGCTGTCTGACACTATTTTGCAGCGTCTGGCGGCTGAATTAAAAGCTAACGGCAAGATTTTTCCCGATAATCAGGCTGAGTTTATCGCCGAACTGCAACAACATAATTTGAGTGAAGCCGATAAGGTTCAATTATTTAAAACGGTGATACAGGTTAAGTTAAAAAATTAGAAATGATAACAGTAAGTTATAGGAAATGAGCAAAAGTTGCTATTATGTTGTCTGAGTTGTTTCGAATCATTTGGTTCAATGTATAATACGCCGAATTTCTTACAGCACACTAGGCTTTACACATAATGAAAACCAAATTGTTAACGCTTTCCCCTCTGGCTGCGGGCATTCTGCTTTGGTCAGCGGGAAGCGTTACTCAAGCACAAGCTACTGATTTTTTAGATCAAAGTACATTAACAGGTGATTGGGGCGGCTACCGTACCCAGTTGAAAAATGACGGTGTGACCTTCACCGGTGAATATGTTTCAGAAACTGCAGGAATTTTACACGGCGGTGAAAGAAACGGAACTCGTTATGCGCAACAGGTCAAAATTGGTGCAGCTTTCGATCTGGATCGTATGTTCGATGCCGATCACGCGGGTACAATTCAAATATTAATCAACGACCGTCGCGGCAAGAGCGCTTCAAACGATCTGGTAGGTAACCGTTTGCCGATGCAGGAAGACTACGGCGGCGAATATACCCGACTGTCCGAATTCAGCTATACCAACTGGTTACTGACGCCGAAACTGACTTATAAAGTCGGTTTCATGGCGATGGGTAATGACTTCGGCGGTATGCCAATTCTGAGCAACTTTGTGAACGCCGGTTTCGATGCTCACCCACTCAGCCTGTCTGGTGGCAGCGGTTGGGGTAACTATCCAACGGCTCACTTCGGTGGCGAAATTCGTTATGACTTTGACTCTGGCTGGTCGGTACATACCGCTATCTTTGACGTCAACCCGAGCACCAACACGGCTTCCTCTAAAGCCTTCAAACCAATAACTCGCGGCACGACCGGTTCAATCATTCCTGTTGAAGCTATTTATACCTATCGTGGCTCGTTGCCGGGACTGTATAAATTCGGCTACTACCACGATACCTCGAAGGTGGCTCGCATTGGTGATAGCCAGAAACGTACCGCCCGCAACGGTGGATACGTGCTGGGAGATCAAACTGTCTGGCAGTCTGATAGTTTGAAATCACAAAATCTACACGTCTTTGGACAGTGGACAACCGCAGACACTCGCAGTTCGGCTTTCCATCACTGGTATTCAGCCGGTCTGGTGTTAAACGGTCCGTTTGAATCACGTCCTAAAGACTCGATAGCCATCGGCTATGGCAGAGCGGTTTATAATAAGAAAAGCCGTAATGCCGATATCGACAGCATGGTTGACGCAGGAAATCTGGTTGGCGCTGATGAAGCCGAAAATCTGAGTATGGCAGAGAAATTGGTAGAACTGTCGTACAACGTGCAGGCTACGCCTTGGCTGTCTGTGCGTCCAAGCCTGCAATATGACAAAGATCCTGGCACCTTCTCCAACAAAAAGATCACCGATGCCTGGGTTGCTGCGATACAGCTCAAAATCGAACTTTAAGTCTGATATAAGCTCTTGATTTCAAAAAGGCAGAAAACAAAAATCCCTGACAGCAATGCCAGGGATTTTTTCTTGTTTACTTTACGGGCTAAAGCCACTTTGCGGGTTAAAGCCACCTTGCCAGTTTAGCGCAAGGTGGCTCCTCCACAATTACTCGTAATCGCTTATCGGTACGCAAGAACAGAATAGGTTGCGGTCACCGTACACGTCATCAAGGCGTTTTACCGTCGGCCAATATTTGTCTTCGCTGCCAGCCGGGAATACCGCCAGTTCACGGGTATAATCGTGAGTCCAGTTGCAGACCAACTCAGCCTGAGTGTGCGGCGCGTTAACCAGCGGGTTATCTTCGAGCGTCCATTTACCCTGCGCTACATTTTCGATTTCAGCGCGAATAGCCAACAGTGCATCAACAAAGCGATCAATCTCAACTTTGCTTTCAGATTCGGTCGGCTCGACCATCAATGTCCCCGCAACCGGGAATGACATGGTTGGCGCGTGGAATCCATAGTCGATCAATCGCTTGGCAATATCCATTTCGCTGATGCCGGTGGCTTCTTTTAGCGGGCGGATATCAAGAATACATTCGTGCGCAACGCGACCATCGCGGCCGGTATACAGCACCGGATAAGCATCTTTCAAACGCGTTGCAATATAGTTGGCGTTCAGAATCGCCACCTGACTTGCCTGCTTCAAACCTTCTGCACCCATCATGCGGATATACATCCAGCTGATTGGCAAGATAGAAGCGCTGCCGAACGGAGCCGCCGAAACCGCGCCATTTTGCGTCAATACGCCGTCAATTTGCACTACGCTGTGGCCCGGAACGAAAGGTGCCAAATGCGCTTTTACGCCGATTGGCCCCATACCTGGGCCGCCACCGCCGTGCGGAATACAGAAGGTTTTATGCAGGTTAAGGTGCGAAACGTCCGCGCCAATATAACCTGGCGTCGTGATACCTACCTGCGCATTCATGTTAGCGCCGTCAAGATAAACCTGACCGCCGTACTGGTGAACAATCTGGCAAACTTCACGAATGGTTTCTTCATACACGCCGTGTGTCGACGGGTAAGTGACCATGATACAAGACAGCTCGTCGCCTGCCTGCGCGGCTTTTTCACGCAGATCGCTGAGGTCGATATTGCCCTGTTTGTCACAGGCAACCACCACGACGGTCATGCTCGCCATCTGGGCAGAAGCCGGGTTAGTTCCGTGCGCAGAACTTGGGATCAGGCAGATATGACGACTGCCTTCGTTGCGGCTTTCATGATAATGGCGGATTGCCAGCAGGCCAGCATATTCACCCTGCGCGCCAGAGTTCGGCTGCATGCATACTGCGTCATAACCGGTTAATTGCACCAGCCACTGCGACAACTGACCGATCATTTGCTGATAACCACCAGCCTGCTCGATAGGGCAGAACGGGTGCAGCGAGGCAAATTCTGGCCAGGTGATCGGGATCATTTCCGCCGCGGCGTTTAATTTCATGGTGCAAGATCCCAGCGGGATCATTGCCTGATTCAGCGCCAGATCTTTTTTCTCAAGGCGATGCATGTAACGCATCATCTCGGTTTCGCTGTGGTATTTGTTAAAGACTGGATGAGTCAGGATCGGATCCTGACGCAGCACCGCGGTTGGGATCGAGTTACTGTCAGTGCTGACGGCTTTATCAAGCTGCTCAATGTCCAGCCCGTGACTGTCGCCCAATAGCACGGAGAACAGCACCTGCACGTCTTCGCGCGAGGTCGCTTCATCCAGAGTGATACCCACTGCGCCATGGAGATCGGTACGCAAGTTCAGGCCGAAGCTCAACGCGCGATCCAGCACCGCTGCTTTATCCTGCACTTCTACGCAAAGTGTGTCGAACCAGGTGTTGTGACGCAGCGTCAGTCCGCCTTTTTTCAGGCCAGCGGCCAGAATATCGGTCAGGCGATGAATGCGACCAGCAATACGTTTTAGGCCTTCAGGCCCGTGGAACACCGCATACAGGCTGGCGATGTTGGCCAGCAATACCTGAGAGGTACAAATGTTGGAGTTGGCTTTTTCGCGGCGAATATGTTGCTCGCGAGTCTGCATCGCCATGCGCAGCGCCGTGTTGCCAGCGGCATCGCGAGAAACTCCGATGATACGCCCCGGCATTGAACGTTTAAATTCGTCACGACAGGCAAAGAATGCAGCGTGTGGACCGCCGTATCCCATTGGCACGCCAAAGCGTTGCGCCGAACCAAATACTACGTCTGCGCCCTGCTTGCCCGGCGCGCTCAGCAATACCAACGCCATGATGTCAGCCGCAACGCTGGTGATAATTTTGCGGGTTTTCAATTCAGCAAACAGTGCGCTGTAGTCGTGCACTTCACCGGTGGTGCCTACTTGCTGCACCAACACGCCAAATACGCCGTCGAGATCCAGCACTTTTTCAGCTTTATCAACGATGATGTCGAAACCAAAGGTCTCGGCACGCGTGCGTACGACGTCCAGCGTTTGCGGATGCACGTCATCAGCAACGAAGAAGCGGTTGGCATCTTTTAACTTACTGGCACGCTTGGCTAAAGCCATGGCTTCGGCGGCAGCGGTGGCTTCGTCGAGTAAAGAAGCCGAGGCCAGATCCAGACCCGTCAGGTCAAGAGTCAGAGTCTGGAAGTTCAACAGCGCCTCCAGACGGCCCTGTGAAACCTCGGGTTGATACGGGGTATAAGCCGTGTACCAGCCTGGGTTTTCCAGCATATTTCGCAGGATAACTGGTGGAGTTAGCACCGCGTTGTAGCCCATCCCAATGTAAGATTTATAGCACTGATTCTGGCTGGCAATCGCCTTGAGCTCAGCCAACGCCTGATGCTCGGTGGCTGCATCACCCACAGCCGGAGGGCCAGGCAACTGGATATCCGCCGGAACAATTTGCTGGATCAAGGCGTTCAACGAGCTAGCGCCTACCGTTTCCAGCATTTGTTGCTGCTGTGAGGATGAAGGGCCGATATGGCGACCAATAAAGGCTTCGCTGTGTTCAAGTTGGCTGAGAGTCTGAGTCATTTGCTACGCATTCCTGAAATCTTACATTGAGGTATCGAGAGCTAACTAAATCTTTGTCTATATCTATATCTGCAAATACATTTATATCTGCAAATAAACAGCAGGATTTCTCTAACTCATTGGAACTACAGCAAGGTGGCTAGTTTGTAGAATCCCCGGGAGCTTATTCAAGTAAGTGGCCGGGGAGAACAAACGCTGCCAGCGCAGATGTAGCTTCAAGAGCGGCGAGAAATTAGTCTTCTAGCGTGGCCTGATAACCGGCAGCATCTAAAAGATTATCTAACTCGGCTTCGTCGGAAGCTTTAATCTGGAACAGGAAACCTTCACCGTATGGCTCACTGTTAACCAACTCTGGTGAAGATTCCAGATCGCTATTAACGGCGACGATTTCACCGCTTATCGGTGAATAGATATCGGAAGCGGCTTTCACTGACTCGGCGACTGCGCAGTCTTCGCCAGCGTCTACCGTGCGGCCTACTTCTGGCAGGTCGACGAATACCATATCGCCCAGCAAGCCCTGTGCGTGTTCGGTAATACCGACGCTATACAGGCCATTGCCTTCTGAACGTACCCACTCATGAGAGGTTGCGTATTTCAATTCTGCTGGAACATTGCTCATAAATAATCTCCGAAAAAGTTTGTTCTAAATTTTAAAAATAATTTTAAATCAAAAGATTAACTGCGCATCACACCAGACTTTTGCCATTACGCACAAAGCCCGGTTTGGTCACACGAACCGGCATTTCGCGGTTGCGGATTTGCACCACTGCCTCTTCGCCAATCCCGGCGGGAACGCGAGCCAGCGCAATGCTATAGCCTAAAGTTGGAGAGAAAGAACCGCTGGTGATCACGCCTTCGTGCACGTTACCGGCCGCATCGGTGAAACGCACCGGCAGCTCGTTACGTAATACACCTTTTTCGGTCATGATTAAACCAACCAGCTGTTCAGTGCCTGCGGCACGCTGTTTTTCCAACGCATCACGGCCAATAAAGCGGCGATCTTCTGGCTGCCAGGCGATAGTCCAGCCCATATTGGCTGCCAGCGGAGAAATACCTTCATCCATTTCCTGCCCGTACAGGTTCATGCCCGCTTCCAGACGCAGCGTATCGCGAGCGCCCAGACCCGCCGGTTTTACGCCAGCGGCCAGCAATTTTTGCCAGAAATCGGCGGCTTCTTCCTGCGGCAGCGCAATTTCGTAACCCGCTTCGCCGGTATAACCCGTGGTGGCGATAAACAGTGAACCGGACTGAACGCCAAAGAACGGCTTCATGCCGCTCACAGCCTGTTTCTGTTCTTCAGTAAACAGCGTTTGCGCGCGTTCCTGAGCCTGCGGGCCTTGCACGGCGATGAGCGCCAGATCGTCACGAACGGTGAGTTCTATCGCATAAGGTTTTGCCTGCTCAGTTATCCACGCCAGATCGTTTTCACGGGTCGCAGAGTTAACCACCAGACGGAAGAAATCTTCATTAAAGAAATAAACAATCAGGTCATCGATAACGCCGCCGGAGGCATTGAGCATGCCGGTGTAAAGTGCCTTGCCCGGTTGAGTCAGTTTGGCAACGTCGTTGGCCAGCAGATAACGCAGGAATTCGCGGGTGCGCGCACCGTGCAAATCGACGATGGTCATATGGGAAACGTCAAACATGCCCGCATCGCGACGAACAATATGGTGTTCATCCAACTGGGAGCCGTAATGCAGCGGCATCATCCAGCCGTGAAAATCGACCATACGCGCGCCACAGGCAACATGCTGATCATACAACCGAGTCTGCTTTGTCATCTTATTCCTCATTCCTTTTAAAGCGATTTACTCAATTTCAACCCGCTGACAATTAACCGATGGGCCAAAGAGCGGTGCAAGAATTGTGCCGACGCAAACGATACCTTTCGCCAGACGTTATCACCGAATGCCTCGTCTAACCATAAGTTAAAATATTCTTTGTTGGGGGTCTGTCAGAAAATGGCGAAAAGGATAATGCAGAATTTTTCACTGGAAAAATGCGGTTTATGACGCAAATTCTATAAATAGAGTATGAATCGTTCGATGTTATATAACGCAAGGGCCAAATTTCGCACTATTTGCAAAGTGATAAATTTGGCCCCAGATTAGATAAAGTAATGGAAAAAATGCGCTGAAATTAGATTATTTCAGCTGAAGCAGTCTAGTCTTTTGCTCATTAGTTTAAAGCTACTTAATTTGAAGCTCTTTAGTCTGAAGGTATTCAGGCAAGTCGTTAAGCCCCATGGCCTGACGCAGTAATTTAGGCTTCACTCCCGGCAAGGAGTCGGCCAGCGTCAGTCCTATATCGCGCAGCAATTTCTTGGCTGGGTTATTACCAGCAAACAGCTCACGGAACCCTTGCATGCCCGCCAGCATTAGCGCGGCGCTGTGTTTACGTTTACGTTCAAAGCGACGTAAATACATATGCTGACCAAAGTCTTTACCTTCACGCTGCAAGCGTTTGATTTCAGAAGCTAACTCGGCGACATCCATAAATCCGAGGTTCACGCCCTGCCCGGCTAACGGGTGCACGGTATGCGCCGCGTCGCCAATCAACGCCAGACGCTGAGCGGCAAAGCTGCGCGCATAGCGACCGGTGAGTGGGAAGGTGTGACGCTCGCTAATCACTTCACAGACGCCAAGTCGCAAATCAAAAGTGCTGGAGAGGATTTTATTAAATTCGGCATCCGGCAATGACGCAAGGCGCTCGGCCTCTTCTGGCTCGACTGACCAGACAATGGAAGACAGATGAGCATCAGCCAGCGGTAAAAAGGCCAAAATGCCTTCACCATGGAATACCTGCCGTGCCACAGATTGGTGCGCTTCGTCGGTGCGGATTGTCGCTACCAGTGCATGATGGCGATAATCCCAGAAAGTCAGCGGAATATCGGCGTGTTGACGCAGCCAGGAATGAGCACCATCGGCACCCACAACGAGTCGCGCGGTCAGCATGCGACCATCTTCGAGATTGATAAAGGCTTCGTTTTCGCCCCAGGCAACGTTTTTAAGCTGCGCAGGCGCCAGAAGTTCGATGTCATTCAACTGCTCGGCACGTTGCCACAGTGCGCGAAGGATCACCTGATTTTCGATAATATGACCCAGGTGACTAAAACCGTATTCATCACTGCGGAAGGCAATTTTACCGAAGCTATCGCGATCCCACACTTCCATGCCCTGATACGGATTCGCACGCTGGGCAGTAATGAGATCCCAGGCACCGATGTGCTGTAACAAACGCTCGCTGGCGGCATTAATAGCCGAGACGCGAACGCCGGGAATTTCAGGCAGTGGCGCGTCGTCAGGCTGCTGGTGTTCAAGCACTGCAATACGCAGACCGCTGCCGCTCAGGCTACAGGCAAGCGCCAGTCCGACCATGCCACCACCGGCAATAACCACATCAAAAGATTGCATAATTTAGTTTATTCCTGTCATTTTTATGCGGCCA
Source organism: uncultured Gammaproteobacteria bacterium (assembly GCA_963747655.1). Lineage (GTDB taxonomy): Bacteria > Pseudomonadota > Gammaproteobacteria > Enterobacterales > Enterobacteriaceae > Rouxiella. The sequence goes on from CAVVFS010000008.1 coordinate 192,075, forward strand.
GGCTGAGCCTGCGCAAGCGCCTTCAGCGTTCTGTCCAGCCCAAGGTACGGCGAGTAAATGCATCACGCAGCGGGGGAATTCGTTCCATTGCCAGCAGGCCAAGATTGCGCCCGGCCACCAATGGCGTATAACGATTGGCAAACAAACGCACCAGACCATCGGTGATGCCCACAGTGGCCGATTGGTCAGGCTGACGGCGCTGCTGATAGCGGCTTAATATCTGGTAACTGCCGATATCCTGCTGTTGTTGCCAGGCTTCGGCGAGGATTTCGCTCAGGGTCATCACGTCGCGCAGGCCAAGGTTAAAGCCCTGACCGGCAATCGGATGCAGCGTTTGAGCCGCATTGCCGACCAGCGCCAGACGATGGCTAATGTGCCCGCTGGCGGTTAATAATTGTAGAGGATAACTGTGCCGCACGCCGGTATGCTGCATTTTTCCCAGACGCCAGCCAAATGCCTGTTGCAATTCAAACAGGAACCGTTCGTTGCTCCAGCCATTAACTTCATCTTTCTTTTCAATCGGATGGCACCAAACCAGCGAGCTGCGACCCTGGGTCATCGGCAATAGCGCTAGCGGGCCATGTTCGGTAAAACGTTCAAACGCGCGTCCGCCGTGCGGCAGGCTGGTAGTGATATTGGCGATGACACCAACCTGCTGATAACTTTCACGATGCCAGCGAATTCCACAGGCCTGCGCCAACGTAGAGTTTGAGCCATCAGCCGCCACCAGCAGGTTGGCGTTCAGCGTTTCGCCGTTATCGAGCGTCACGCTGGCGTGGTTGGCATGACGCGTCATCGTCACCACGCGTGCAGGGCAATGCAAATGCACGCCAGGCGCCTTTGACAACAGCGAAAATAAGCGTTGCCCGGCCTCCTGCAGCTCCACAACCTGCCCCAGCGCCTCAACGCCATAGTGATTGGCATTAAGATTAACTGAACCTGCGTGACCGCGATCGCTGACATGAATATTGGTTATCGGCGAAGCGCAGCCCGCTAATGCCGACCAGATACCAATCGCAGACATCTGCTGGCAGGTTCCCTGTGCCAGAGCAATGGCCCGCGCATCAAAGCCAGGATGGGTAAAATCTTCCGGGGAGGTGGCCTCTATCAAGTGCACCGGCAAACGGCCCTGGGTCAGCGAAGAAACGGCCAACGCCAGAGTTGCGCCAGCCATGCCGCCACCTACAATAATCATGCTCATGCTATTTTCTTGCCGCCGCCATCAGTGCTTCGATGTCGTCGGCCTCTTTGACTACGCCACCGGTCAGGATCTCGATACCGGTTTGGGTAATCACAATATCGTCTTCGATGCGGATACCAATCCCGCGATAAGCCTCTGGCACATCGGCATCAGGCGCAATATACAGGCCCGGTTCGACGGTCAAGACCATGCCAGGAACCAGCTTACGGCTACGATCGGCAGTGCCATAATTGCCGACATCGTGCACGTCCAGCCCCAGCCAGTGCGACAAACCGTGCATAAAGAACTGGCGATGCGCCTGCTCGGCAATAAGCTGATCGACATCGCCTTTCATCACGCCAATCTCGACCAGACCTTCGACCATCACACGCACGGCGGCTTCGGTGGCTTCCTGAATGCTGCGACCTGGCCCAAATACTTCCAGCGCCTTGTATTCAGAGGCCAATACAATGTCATAAACCTGACGCTGTGCCGGCGTAAATTTTCCGCTGACCGGGAAGGTGCGGGTGATATCGCCCGAGTAATTTTGATATTCACAGCCCGCGTCAATCAACACCAGCTCGCCGTCGCGCAGCTCACTTTCATTCTCGGTATAATGCAAAATACAGCCATTTTCACCGCTGCCAACAATGGTGTTGTAAGACGGGGTACGTGAACCATGGCGGCTGAATTCGTAATGAATCTCGCCTTCCAGATGATATTCGTACATTCCTGCACGACAGGTTTGCATCGCGCGAGTGTGGCCTTTAGCGGTAATTTCACCCGCGCGGCGCATCACGGCAATTTCCTGCTCTGACTTGATCAACCGCATTTCATGCACCCAAGGGCGCCAGTCGGTGATGGTCGCCGGAGCAGAAAGATTCTGTCGAAAACCCTTACGCAGTTTTTCCATCGCGCTGTCAACAATGCTGTCAGCGTAGGCGTAGTAACCCTGAGCGTGATAGACCACGTCCAGTCCGTTAAACAGCAGGTGCAGCTGGTCGTTGATATCATCAAACGGCAGTGCACGACTCACGCCCAAACGCGCGGGAGCGGCATCCTGACCCAGACGACGGCCAAACCAGATTTCGGCGGTTAAATCACGCACGCGGTTAAATAATACCGAATGGTTATGATTTTCATCGCTTTTTACCAGCACTAACGCCGCTTCCGGTTCGTTAAAACCGGTCAAATACCAAAAATCGCTGCTTTGACGATAAGGATATTCGCTGTCGGCGTTGCGGGTCGCCTCCGGGGCAGCAAAAATAACGGCCGCACTGCCGGGGACCATTTTGGCGATAAGTGCCTGACGACGAGCCTCGTATTCCTGCTGAGTAATGGTCACTGTAGTCATCACCTGCTCCTGAAATCGGATGTTATCCACGTTAACTGTTTTTATTGTAAGGGCTTACGGCTCAGCAATCTGAGCAATTAATGCAGGGTACGCTGATTCTCGGGTGCAGTCGGATGGCTATGACCAAATTCGCCAAAGCACAAAATAGACGCGACGCGAACATATTCGACCACCTCCTCCAGCGACTGAGCCAACGTTTCCTGATCTTCATCATCATCGTAGCCCAACTGACCAATACTGCGCAGGTCATCAATGGCTTCGCCCACTTCGCCTTTCACTTTGGCCAGTTTTGGCTGCATCATGCCGAGCCCGAGCAGGAAGTGATTTACCCAGCCTGCCAGCGCATCGGCGCGCTCGAAAACGCTGGTATCATCAGAAGGCATCAGCATTTTAAATTCGAAACTGTCATCTTCCAGCGTGTCGGCAGTGATTTTTCGGAGTTGTTGAAGCATGTCGGCCAACTGGTGGCTGAAGGCCATCCCCTCGTTGGTCAGGTCATGCACCATCGTCAGCCAGCTACCGTCACGGTTGCCACCGCAAAGTAAACCACTGATAAGCCCGTGCATTTCTGCCGGGGTCAAGGCTACTGACTGCTGTTTCAGGCTTTGATTCAGCGAATCATAGTTTGGATAGGTATTCTCAATAGACATGCGCATTCGCCATCGTTGGCTGGTTAAGTTCGTGTTATGCTACCACCAAGGCAAGTCTCAGTACCAGATTAGCTCGTTATGCTTAACTGCTTAATGGCGTTGCAAATCAGGAGTGAGGTATATATAGTTGCGCCCGCTTTCGATGTCCTGTGCCTTTTGGCAGTGTTTCAATCGGAGGCCGGCGAATAATATGGCAGGAAGGTGGCATGTCTGCACAACCGGTAGATATACAAATTTTTGGTCGCTCATTAAGAGTAAATTGTCCGCCAGAACAACAAGAAGCGTTGAACATGGCAGCAGAGGATCTTAATCAGCGGTTGCAAGATCTTAAAGTTCGCACTAGAGTCACAAATACAGAGCAACTGGTATTTATCGCGGCATTGAATGTCTGTCACGAACTTGCTCAAGAACGCTTGAAAACTCGCGATTATGCCTCCAATATGGAACAGCGTATTCGGATGTTGCAACAAACCATCGAGCAGGCTTTGCTCGAACAAGGACGCATCACAGAACGTGAAGGGGCGCCTTTCGAATAAGTCAAGCTGTTGATATTTATCTCTTTATATGAGATAGTTAGTCCACAGCAAGAATACAAAATTTCTCTGAGATGTTTGCCAGCGGGCCCGTCCCCTGAGCCGATAATTAGTACCAACAGAATGTGATGATCCGCAATCGGTGCGCATGCTCGGTCCGCCGAGAAGCCTAAAGATTGTGACTGAACGTTCACCTTGAACCATGGGTTCAAGGGTTACAGCCTGCGGCGGCATCTCGGAGATTCCCCTTTCTCTCCAGCAGTAATTTCTCTGGTTTTCTCTATGTCTTTTACAGCTCAACACGCGCTGGTCAGGCAAGCCATTCGTACCGAAGTACGTCAGCGTAGAAAACAGCTTACCCAGCAGCAACAGCAAGCCTTTGCCCTTCAGGCAACTCAACGAATCGCCAGTCATCCCAAAGTCCAACAAGCCAAAACGTTATCGGTATTTCTGTCATTTGATGGCGAGCTCGACACCGCACCGCTCATCGAGCGCCTGTGGCAAGACGGCAAACAGCTCTGCCTGCCGGTGCTACACCCGTTTACCGAAGGGCATTTACTGTTCTTACACTATCGTCCCGACACCAAACTGGTGCGGAATCGTCTGAATATTCTCGAACCGGCGCTGGACGTGCGTGAAATTTTGCCGCTGAGTGAGCTGGATATTATCCTGACGCCGCTGGTTGCATTCGACTCAACCGGGCAACGTCTTGGCATGGGTGGCGGCTTTTATGACCGCACGTTGCAACACTGGCGGCGAAAAGGTCCTTATCCGATAGGCATCGCCCACGATTGCCAGCAGGTAGAGACCCTGCCCGCGGAAGAATGGGACATTCCGCTGCCTGAGATTCTCACGCCGGGTCACAGCTGGTGTTGGGAAAATTAAAAAGCCGGGGAAATTAATGGCTGCGAGAACTAGTCGCTATGAAAGCTAGTCGTTGAGAAATTCAATAGTTGCGGGAAAGCTCGCAAACAGAATGCAAAAAGGGCCTAGAAAGGCCCTTTTATTTTACTTAACGATTTTACTCGAGGCAAAATGTTAGCTAATTAGTACAGCAGACGCGCACGAATAGTGCCCGGAATGCCTTTCATCAGTTGCAGCGCATTGTCGACCGCTTCGATATCAGCCTCAACGTCGATAACCACATAACCCACTTCTGGGCTAGTTTGCAGATACTGAGCGGCAATGTTGACGCCCTGCTCGGCAAAGATTTTGTTGATGCTGGTCAGCACGCCCGGACGGTTTTCGTGGATGTGCAGCAGACGGCTGGATTTTTCGCCGTGAGTTGGCAGCGAGGCTTCCGGGAAGTTAACCGCTGACAGCGTTGAACCATTATCAGAGTATTTCGCCAGTTTGCCTGCGACTTCCAGACCAATACCTTCCTGCGCTTCCATGGTAGAACCACCAATGTGCGGGGTCAGGATCACGTTATCAAATTCACACAGCGGTGAAATGAACGGATCGCTGTTGGTCGCTGGCTCTTCCGGGAATACGTCGATAGCCGCGCCAGAAAGATGCTTGCTGCGCAGTGCATCGCACAGTGCAGGAATATCAATAACCGTGCCGCGTGAGGCGTTGATCAACAGTGAGCCAGGCTTCATCTGTGCCAGCTGCTCAACGCTAATCATGTCTTTGGTATTTGCCGTTTCCGGCACATGCAGGGTTACCACGTCGCTGGTGTTAAGCAATTCGTTCAGCGTCGGGATTTGCTGTGCATTGCCCAGTGGCAGCTTGCTTTCGGTATCATAGAAGTAAACGCGCATACCCAGGCCTTCAGCCAGAATACCGAGCTGAGTCCCGATATGACCATAACCGATAATACCCAGACGCTTGCCGCGAGCTTCGTAAGAACCTACTGCCAGCTTGTTCCAGATACCACGGTGAGCTTTGGCATTCGCCGACGGAATACCGCGCATCAGCAGCAGCATTTCGCCCAGCACCATTTCCGCAACGGAACGGGTGTTAGAGAACGGTGCGTTGAATACCGGGATCCCGCGTTTGGTCGCAGAAGGCAGGCTAACCTGGTTGGTGCCGATGCAGAAACAACCCACAGCAACCAGTTTTTCAGCAGCAGCGAAGACTTCTTCAGTCAGTTGGGTACGGGATCGGATCCCGACAAAATGAGCATCACGGATCGACTCTTTCAGCGCTTCGGTATCCAGCGCTCCTTTATGAAATTCAATATTGGTATAACCAGCGGCGTGAAGGGTGTCGATCGCACTTTGGTGAACCCCTTCAACCAGCAGAAACTTAATTTTGTCTTTTCCGAGTGATACTTTTGCCATTTCCCGACCCTACTGTTTTATTCATACCGGCAGTAACGCATACCGAAAGTGATTTTAATGCTGAATGCAGACTTCAGAAGTCACTGCTTTATGCAGTTCACAGTCAACATAACAAAATTTTTGCGTGGGGCAATACAAACGATTGCCTGGCCCGTAGCACAAGCCTTGAGTGCCCCAACATTTTTCAGAACTTAACACTTACAATGCAGAGTAACGCGGAGCTAAACGTTAAAATGGCGCATTTATGTGACACAAGTCACCAAATTCGCCACATTAAATAAAAGATGATTCAGTATAAAAATTATCATCTTCATAACATTACATTATGATTGCTAGCGCGAGCAGAGCATATGCTTATTGCTACGCCATTATTTTACGATTTTTTTAACGCCGTCCGCCGTGCCCACCAGCGCGACATCTGCCCCGCGATTTGCAAACAGGCCGACAGTGACAACGCCGGCAATGCTGTTGATCTTATTTTCCAGCGCAATCGGATCAACAATACTCAAATTATGCACATCGAGGATCACATTACCATTGTCAGTGACCACGTTTTGGCGATATTCCGGTAAGCCACCAAGCTTCACCAACTCGCGCGCGACATAAGAGCGGGCCATTGGAATGACTTCGACTGGCAACGGGAATTTACCCAGCACGTCAACCTGCTTGGAGGCGTCAACAATACAAACAAACTTGCGTGCGATGGCAGAAATGATTTTTTCGCGAGTCAACGCCGCGCCACCGCCTTTAATCATCTGCATATGGCCGTTGATTTCGTCAGCACCGTCGACATAAACGTCAAGCACGTCAACCTCATTAGTGTCGAAAACGTGGATGCCATAACTTTTCAGCTTCGCCGTCGATGCTTCGGAACTCGACACTGCACCTTCAATTTGATGTTTAATCGAAGCCAGCGCATCGATAAAGTGCGCTGCCGTTGTCCCGGTGCCCACGCCAACAATGGTGCCCGGTGTCACATATTCAAGCGCAGCCCAGCCGACCGCTTTTTTCAATTCATCTTGAGTCATAATCATATCTCTCTGGCAATCAACCCGACGTTGTTGAAGTATGCATAGTATTTGAAGTACACATAGTATAAAGCATGGCTTAGAGGATCGGTGAGCAGACTCTCACTGGAGCAGCATAAGATTTTGTGCGCCACAAATTTAAACAAACTGTGGCATAGTGTCGGAATATGTACTAAATCCCGAACGAGCCAAGGAATAGATTTTCGATGAAACGCCCAGACTATAGAACGCTGCAAGCGCTGGACGCTGTGATCCGTGAACGCGGTTTTGAACGCGCGGCACAAAAGCTGTGTATTACCCAATCCGCGGTATCTCAACGAATTAAACAGTTGGAAAATTTATTCGGTCAGCCTTTGCTGGTGCGAACCGTGCCGCCTCGGCCAACCGAGCAGGGTCAAAAACTGCTGGCTCTGTTGCATCAGGTTGAATTACTCGAAGAAGAGTGGCTAGGCAGTGACAATATCAATGACAGTAATGATACGCCGCTGCTGCTGTCTCTGGCAGTCAACGCCGACAGTCTGGCAACCTGGCTGTTACCGGCGCTGAAATCGGTGTTGGTCGACTCCCCTATTCGTCTTAATTTGCAGGTAGAAGACGAAACTCGCACTCAGGAGCGTTTGCGACGCGGTGAAGTGGTTGGCGCAGTCAGTATCCAGCCGCAGCCGTTACCGAGCTGTCTGGTGGATCAGCTTGGCGCACTCGATTATCTGTTTGTGGCCTCAAAAGGTTTTGCCGAACGCTATTTCCCAAATGGCGTAACGCGTTCAGCGCTGTTGAAAGCTCCGGCTGTCGCCTTTGACCATCTTGATGATATGCATCAGGCTTTCTTGCAGCAGAATTTCGACCTGTCACCGGGCAGTGTGCCGTGTCATATCGTGAACTCGTCGGAAGCTTTCGTGCAGCTGGCGCGTCAGGGCACGACCTGCTGTATGATCCCGCATTTGCAGATTGAAAGAGAGTTGGAAAGCGGTGAGTTGATCGACCTGACGCCGGGATTATTCCAGCGCCGCATGCTGTTCTGGCACCGTTTTGCACCGGAAAGCCGCATGATGAGAAAAGTTACTGACGCCCTTTTAGCACATGGACGCCAGGTTTTAAGACAGGATTAATTTACTCTTCATCCTTCAAGCTACAGGGTTGTTGGCTACATTCACTCTCCCAAATCACTTAGTCAGCTAAGTTCGTTGGGATGAGTTAGCTTGCCGCCTACCTGTAGCTTGAATATCAAGTAGCTTGAATATTTAGAGTTTTCTCTGCTTATTTAGCCGCAGCGCTATTATCTAGCTCAAAAACAACATCGACCTGATCGTCAAAGTGAATGCTTTGCTGCTCGTAAGTTTGAGCGGCATCACTTTGGCCGACGGCATCGGCGGTTTTGTACATTCTGGCGACTGGCATCGGCTGATAGTTGGCAACGTGGTAGCGAATGCTGTAAATCGGGCCGAGGTGGCTGTGGAAGCCCTCTGCCAGCGCTTTCGCCTGCTGAGTCGCGTTATCAATCGCTTTTTGACGAACCTGGTCACGATAACTCGTAGGATTCGCCACGCCTAACTCGACCGCCCGGATCTCGTTCAATCCTGAACTTAATGCCCCGTCCAGCAGCTCGTTGAGTTTGTCTAATTGACGCAAAGTCACTTGAACTTGACGCACCGCGCGGTAGCCTTTTAACACGCTGCTACCGTCTTTCAGGTAGCTATAGTCAGGCTGAGTTTGCAGATTGGCGGCATTAATGTCTTTTTTATCAATGCCGTTCTTTTGCAAGAAAGCAAAATACTCTGCGACGCGCTGATCGGCCTGTTTTTTAGCCGAGGCAGCGTCTTTCGCGGAAACATTGACTTCAATTGCCAGCGTGGCGATGTCCGGAACGGCATCGACGCTGGCTGTACCTGAAGTTACCACATGCGGTCCCTCTGGTACTTCAGCAGCCTGAAGCGCAGCAGGTAGTGTCCCTAATCCCAACATGGCGGCCATAGCCAATGCTTTCAATTTCACAGTGTTTCCCTCATTCATCTGGTGAGCCACAACCCTAGCATAGTCGCGTCACAGGAGAATTAAGATTAGTGCGAAATATGTCAAAAATGCAGATTTTGTAACGTCAGTTGTAGTGCGATGGCCCACATCACTACGCCAACGACAAGGTTAATCGCCCGCTGCGTTTTTCCCTGGTTAAGCCAAGGCGAAAGTAAGGCGGCGAGCACGGCCAGGCCAAAGAACCATAATGTTGAAGACAGCACCGCGCCCAGCGCAAACCAGGAGCGTTCATTACTGGCAAGGCGTCCGCCAAGGCTGCCCAGCACTACAAAAGTGTCGAGATAAACGTGCGGATTAAGCCAGGTCACTGCCATCATGCTGGCAACAATACGCCCGCGACTCTGCCCCATCGCCTTGGCCTTAACCTGCTGTGGATTAGATGAAAATGCCGTGCGGAATGCGCCCCAGCCAAACCACAACAGGAAAGCTACGCCGCCCCAGCTCACGATAAACAGCAGTGTCGGGTAAGTATCCAACAGCGCACTGCCGCCAAAAATCCCGGCGCAAATCAGCGCGATATCGCTGAGGGCGCAAAGCGCGGCAATCATTAAATGATACTGGCGTCGAATGCCCTGATTCATCACAAAGGCATTTTGTGGGCCGATGGGTAAAATCATCGCCGCGCTCAGCATCATTCCCTGCAAGAAGATAGAAAACATAGTTTAAAAGGTCCTGTATACAAGTTTCCGTGGTTCATGCGGCGCAGTGTAAGCGAGGGCGTGTATTAGAGGAAATGGAAGTTTCTAATCGAGTATTAGAAGGACTTATATGCATCAAAAGGAAAGTAAAACGCCCTGTATTCCAGGGCGTTTAGGGGACTAATTTTATCGAAACTATTAACTCATTCCACGTTAACTGGCTCAGCCTTAGGCTGCACAGACTGTTTAGCTTTCGCTTCGGCGACTACAGCTTCTGCGCTGCGGAACAAGTGCACGTCCATCTGCGGATACGGAATGCCGATGCTGTTAGCATCCAGCGCTTCTTTAAACTGCTCAAGCAAATCCCATTTTACATTCTGGGAATCGCCATTGGTGGTCCAGTAACGCACCACGAAATCTAGCGTCGATGCGCCCATCTCGTTCAGACGAATAACCACGCCTTTATCCTGCATGATTCGAGTGTCGGCGGTCGCGATATCACCCAATACTTTTTTCACTTTCGCAATTTCTGCGTCGTAAGAAACGCTGACGATAATATCGGTACGGCTGTTCGGTTCACGTGAAGTGTTGATGATATTCCCGGCAATAACTTTACCGTTTGGAACAATAATCACTTTGTTATCGCCGGTCAGCAGCGTGGTCGAGAAAATCTGCACGTGGGTCACAGTACCGGCAACGCCACCCAGATCAACAGATTCACCCACGCGGAACTGACGGAACATGACTAGCAATACGCCCGCGGCAAAGTTTGACAGTGAGCCTTGCAGTGCCAGACCCACAGCCAAACCGGCAGCACCGATAACGGCAATAACCGAGGTCGTCTGTACGCCAATCCGACCTAATACGGCAATAATCGTGAAAGCGACAACGGCATAGCGAACCAGTGTCGACAGGAAATCAGAAACAGTCAGGTCGATGTGGCGCAAGTGCATAACGCGGCTCACCATCCCTGAAATCACTTTTGCCGCCAGTAAACCAAATACCAGGATAATAACGGCAGCCACAATATTGACCGCATACTGAATCAGCAAATCATGATTCCTGGCTAACCACGTTTCGGCACTGTGAAGACCACCGACTAAATTTAAATCATCCATTTAACACACCCTAGCAAGCAATAATAAAACCAGACATTCGCACTTTTACCGCGCGACGAATGATGCCTAAGCCATTAAGGGTAACCAAGATTTCGTCTGACTGCCAATTTACGTGACCGGCTGGTACGTTTTTCAGACGTTGCTTATCGGCTTTTCACTGGCTCGTTGAACCGGTTTCAAAGCCTGCAACGGACCTCGCCCACTGAGGGTAAAAACCGACACCAGCGTAAATGCCAGCGCTATCAGACCCAGGATCAGATAGGTGCCGTGAAAGCCCACTTTCCCATACATATCGCCGGCAAATATCGACATAAAGATCATCGCAACTTGCTTGAAGAAACAGAAGCACACCAAATAGATAGTCGCAGAGAAACGAACTTCAAACACCGAGGTAATGTATTTGAAGCAGCCGACAATCAGGAATGGGATCTCGAACATATGCAGCGTTTTCAGCAAAACCACTTCCACCGGCGTGCTGGCAAACGAGGAACCGATAATGCGTATCGACATAATCGTTCCGGCCAATAGCAGCGCGTTTTTACCGCCGATACGGTTCACAATCGCCGGGGCAAAAAACATGATTAAGCCGTTTAGTAATTCCCCCAGCGTGGTGATATAGCCAAATACGCGCGTTCCCTCGTTGGCGTTGCTAAAGAAGGAGGTAAAGAAATTGGCGAACTGCTGATCAAACACTTCATAAGTACAGGAGACGCCGACCACGTAAAGGCCCAGAAACCAAAGCTTTTTGTCTTTGAGCAGCTCGGCGGCGAGGCGCAGGCTAAAGGGTTTCGAATTAGCCCCCAGTTCGTTAGCGACTCTGGCGCTTGGCTCGACGACTGGCCTGGCGAGCAACAGCAAAACAGCCAGAATGACTGCACAGCCGGAGCCTAACCAGAATACAAACTGATTATTGATGGTGAACATAATGCCGACCACCGAGGCGCAAATCGCCCAGCCCACGCAGCCAAACATGCGTGCGCGGCCAAACTCAAAGCTGCTACGACGGCTGACTTTCTCGATATAGGCTTCAATCGCCGGTGCGCCGCCGTTGTAAATAAAGCCGAGATAAATGCCGCCGACTATCGATCCCAGAAGAATATTGGTTTTCAGCAGCGGGCCAAAAACGTAAATAAAGAAAGGTGCGAACAGCACCAGCATGCCGGTGATAATCCACAACAGGTGTTTTTTTAGCCCAAGTTTGTCTGACAGCAGCCCAAACATCGGCTGGAATACTAGCGAGAAGAATGAGATGCAGGCAAAAATAATCCCGGTATCACTCTGATTGATATGATTAATATCGTGCAGCCAGATGGGGAAAAACGGGAAATAGGCACCCATGATGAAAAAGTAGAAAAAGAAAAATAGTCCAAAGGTCCAGAAATTCGTGTTTTTTAAGTAATTCATGGGTAACTCCTCAGCCAAAACGACTGCCGTAGCCGGTAGTAGCCTACGGCAACGTGCCTACTTACGTAACCAGGTCAGCGAATAGCGGTATTCATTGGCCGTCAGTAAAAATTCCGGGCTAACGCTTGGACTCCAGGAATCATCACCACCGATACCCATACGGAAAGCGTCAATGTTCAGCCAGGTACCCTGTTCTTCTTTCAACAAATGGCGATGGCTGGTCTCCATCAGCTGGCGCAGGCTGTAACGGCTTAGCCCAAAGGCGAAATCACCGCGCAGCTGCCAGTCGCCGTAATTCAGCAGTTTTATGCCGCCGCGTGAACCGTTTTCTGACGGGAAAACATAAGGGGTGTAAAGCTTATCTAGCGGCAATTGCCAATGTGAAAACTGTGCGGCTAACTGACGGTCGGGATAGTTTTCATGGGGGCCAAGGCCCAGCCATTCCGCAGACTCAGCCACTTGACTAAGCTGGCAGCTCAGGCCGACACGCGCCAAAGAAGGCAAGCTGCTGGCAACCTGCACCTGCACGTCGATGTGCAGCTCCGCGCGTGAATTTATTCGGTAAGTTTTACGGCTGATTAGCACGATATTCTGCGCGTGAATAAACGCGTGCTCAGTTTCAATGCTGATTGCATCGGCCAGACGATTTACCTGGAAATTCAGCAGATGGCTTTCAAGCTCATACATGCCGGCAGCTTTCCAGCGCTCGACCCACGCATTGGGATCAATACGCGTGGCCTCACTGACGCCAATGTCGTTATCCAGCGGCGCGCGAACAAACTGGTCACACAGCGGAGAAAGCAGCTGCGCCTCTTTTCCCTGCCACCACTGCTCGAGCAGGCCATTTTCCTGATTGAACTGCCAGCGATTACCGCCGACTGAAATTGTCAGCTGATTATCTGCGACCACCAGCTCGGGAACGCCCGCCGTTGCCTGAGCAGGAACTGGTCGTTGAAGAGCGCGCGGCAGCAACCACTGATGCCATGCGCTGCGATGTTCCTCGGCCGACCATGGTGTTGCATCAGGCTGATAAATATCGACATTCAGCCATAGCTCTCCCGGAGCACTGATTGTCGGATAATCTGCGAGCGGGATCTTTTGGCTACCCTGCGGCGCGATATCCAACAGGCTCTCGCCCTGATAAAGCACCTGACCGTCTAGCTCAACTCGCCAGCTCAACCGCTCATTGTCGCTGTGGCGGAATAAATAATCGCTGCGCACCTCGACCACCAACGGCTCGTAGCTCACCAGGTTAAAATGGAAAAACTGCTGCGCGCGCTGGGCTTCAAACAGTGCCGGATGCGGAGTGCGATCCTGAAATACCAGGCCGTTCATACAGAACTGGCGATCGTTAGGCTTGTCGCCAAAGTCACCGCCATAGGCAGAATAACTCACGCCATCCTCATCGGTGCGGGTCAGACTCTGGTCGACCCAATCCCAGATGAAGCCGCCCTGCAAACGCGGGTGATCGCGAAATGCCTGCCAATATTTATCGAATCCGCCTAGGCTGTTGCCCATCGCATGGGCATATTCACAAAGGATCAGCGGACGCGTCTCGTCAGGCATGCCGATCCATTTTTTAATCGACCATTTAGGGACCGCCGGGAAAGGCTGGTCCTGGTCGACACGGGCATACATGGGGCAAATAATATCAGTCGCCGCCGAGTTGGCACCGCCGCCCTCGTACTGCACCGGACGCGTCGGATCGCTAGATTTTATCCAACCGTAGAGCGCATCGTGGGTCGAACCGTGACCAGATTCATTACCCAGCGACCAGATAATAATGCTCGGATGATTGCGGTCACGCTGCACCATACGCGTGACGCGCTCGCTAAAAGCGTTGAACCACTGTGGATCGTCAGAAAGGCGGTTCATCGGCTGCATGCCATGGGTTTCGATATTCGCCTCATCCACCACATAAAGGCCATAGCGGTCGCAAAGTTTGTACCACAGCGGATGATTAGGATAATGCGAGCAGCGCACAGCGTTGAAATTATGCTGCTTCATCAACAAGATATCTTGCAGCATGGTTGCTTCATCTATCGCCTGCCCTTTTTGCGGATGATGCTCGTGGCGATTAGTTCCGCGGATCAACAGCGGCTGACCGTTAAGTTTGAGCAGTCCCTGTGAAATTTCGACCTGACGAAAGCCGACGTCATAGGCTTCTGCCTCAATCAGCTGATTATCATCACCCAGCAAAGCCACCACCGCGCGATAAAGATGTGGTTGTTCAGCACTCCACAGCTGCGGTTTAGCCACTGGCAGGCGCAACGTCACTTTATCGAAGTAGGCACCACGCTCGTCGATGATTTCACTGCCTAAAGGCTGAATTTCTTCGACAACCTGCTGATTACCTTGCCAAAGTGTGACCTGGACTTTCAGTGCGCTGGCCAGCTCTGGCGTTGATCTAACCGCTATCCTGGCTTCCAGCTCGCCCAGAGTAAAATTGCCATGCAGATGTGTACTCAGTTGAATATCGCTGAACTGAACGGCGGGCTTATGCAGCAGGCTGACATCGCGGAAAATACCGCTCATCCGCCACATATCCTGATCCTCAAGATAGCTACCGTCGCTCCAGCGCAGCACCATCACCGCCAGACGGTTGCTGCCCGCCTGAAGATATTTCGTCAGGTCAAACTCTGCCGGCAGTCGGCTATCCTGCGAATAACCTACCCAGTCACCGTTGCACCATAAATAGAAGGCTGAACTGACGCCATCAAAGATAATTCGCGTTTGACCCTGCTCGCGCCAATCGTCTTGAACTTCAAATGTGAGCGAATAACATCCAGTTGGATTTTCCTGTGGCACGAAAGGAGGATTAACCGGGAATGGATACTGCACGTTGGTATAAATCGGCGCATCGTAACCCGCTAGCTGCCAGTTTGCTGGCACCTGAATTTTATCCGCAGCGGGCAAATCCTCATTTAACCATGAGACCGGTACTGCTTCCGGGCAGGAGAAATAGCTGAATGTCCATTCACCGTTTAACAGGCGATGGCTGTTGGAATCGCGATCCTCTCTGGCTTCTTCAAGACTACGCCAGCTTTGAAAAGGAGGATGAGCAGCTAAACGATTGACCTGCGTGCAGACCGGATTTTCCCAGTCCCGACGAGACAGCATCTCGATTAACGGTTTTTTTTCCTGCCTTGTATCACGCTCCATAACTCCCCCGATAAAATGTTATACGCTCACATTAATGTTTTAAACATGAGGGGAGATGAGAATTAAGTAAAGAAAGAGGCGTTCAGAAGGGGAGCAGGATCACAGATTCTCTGGCATACGCGCAGATAAAAGCTTAAAGCTGCTCCAGCTGACGGACAATGCGCTTAAGTTCTAACGCCAGTGACTGAGCAGAATCGCCCTGCTCACCCGGCGGCGAGGTAGTCTGTCGTTGCATCAAAGTGGTATTTAGCAACAACGAGCCTGGATTGGTTTGCAGCGGGTTTTCCAGCATTTGCACCAGACGCGTCACGCTTTCTCTGCCACTTAGGCGGAAATCCTGGGCAATAGTCGTTAAAGGCGGCTGAAAATAGGCGCTGTCTTCGGTGTCATCATACCCGACGACAGACAACTGCTGCGGCACGGCAATTCCGCACTGATGCGCAGCGCGCAGTACGCCGAGCGCCATCTGATCGTTAGCCACCAATATTGCCGTAGGCCGCTCTGCCTGGTTAAGAAGGGTTAAAGCCTGTTGAAAACCAGAGGCTGAACTCCAGTCTCCATGTAACACCGTAAAGGGTTCAAGCTGCTGATCGGCCAATCCTGCAAGCCACCCCTGATAGCGCAGCCGGGCAGAAACGGACTCCATCGGGCCTGTCAGCAAGGCTATTTCACGGTGCCCCAGCTCAAGCAGATGTGAAAGCCCCTGT
Organism: uncultured Gammaproteobacteria bacterium; assembly: GCA_963747655.1. Lineage (GTDB taxonomy): Bacteria > Pseudomonadota > Gammaproteobacteria > Enterobacterales > Enterobacteriaceae > Rouxiella. The sequence continues at coordinate 208,165 of CAVVFS010000008.1, forward strand.
CTCGCGCCTTCGTTAGGGTCAAACAGGATGCTCAACAGTTCGGCCTGCGGATCGATATCCAGAAACAGCACCGGAAGATTACCGCAGCACTGTTTCACTTCAAGGGCATTATTAGTTTCCAGCGGCACGTTAATGAGAATACCGTCGACACGCTGGGCAATCAGTTCGTTTACCGCCGCGCGACAGGACTGCAATTGCAGATCTTCAACCATAGAAATAACAACGTGATAGCCTAATTGGCTGGCACGCGTTTTAATCGCCGAAGCCCCCTGCGATGGAGCGTTTAGGGCAAGATTAGTGCTCGCCAACCCCAGGGTAAAACTCTGTTTTCCCGCCAGTTGCTGCGCCATGCGGTTAGGCACATAATTCAGCTCGTTCATCGCCGCTTCAACTCGAACACGCGTTTTTTCAGCAACCTGTGACGCCTGATTCAGCACACGAGACACTGTCTGGTAAGATACACCAGCGTGGCGGGCAACATCCTCGAGAGTAACTGACCTTGGCTTATTCAACGGCGATGTCCTGTCTGGGTTGATTGAAGGCAATGAATTCTGGGCAAAGCGACAATGCTAAAACTAGCCCTGGGTTTAAAACTAGAAGTTAAAAAACCAGAAGTTTAAAACTAGCCCTGAGTTAAAATTAGAAGTTTAAAATTAGCCCTAAGTTGATGATAACAGATTTCACAACTGTTCGAAGATGGAGCATGGGTACGGCAAATAAATTGCACCGAATTGGTTCAGCATCGGTCACTTTTAGGGAGTTTATCGCTTAATTCATGCGCGAAATACCTTTTTAAAGCGCATCGCAAAGGGATTGATGAATTTTTACGCACATCCCGTGCATGGCGATAAAAAATATTTATCTCAATTTTTCAGTGCGTTACTAAAAAAATGATTTACCAGGTTATTGAATGGCCTGAGAATTGCTACACAGAGCGGATAAACGCAGTAGATAACAGTTTTTACTTTTGGGGAAAATGAATGGACAAGTTTCAGAAGGACGAACAGCTAAAAAGAGGGTTAAAAAACCGTCATATACAGCTGATCGCTCTAGGTGGCGCTATCGGCACCGGCCTGTTTCTCGGGATTGCTCAAACCATAAAAATGGCGGGCCCTTCCGTGCTGTTAGGCTATGCAATCGCGGGCGTGATCGCTTTCTTTATTATGCGTCAGCTCGGCGAAATGGTAGTTCATGAGCCAGTAGCCGGTTCGTTTAGCCATTTTGCCAACAAATATTGGGGCAGCCTGGCGGGCTTCATGTCTGGCTGGAACTATTGGGTTCTGTATGTGTTGGTCAGCATGGCAGAACTTACCGCCGTCGGCATCTATGTTCAATACTGGTGGCCGGAGATCCCGACCTGGGTCTCGGCAGCGGTATTCTTCGTTGCCATCAACGTCATTAACATGAGCAGCGTCAAGATTTACGGCGAAGTCGAATTCTGGTTTTCGATCATCAAAGTCGGCGCCATCATCGGCATGATTGGTTTCGGTGCCTGGCTATTGGCCAGTGGTCACGGCGGCCCTGATGCCAGCATCACTAATCTGTGGCAGTTGGGTGGCTTCTTCCCTCATGGCTTCAAAGGCCTGGTAATGGCGATGGCCGTGATCATGTTCTCCTTTGGCGGACTTGAACTGATAGGCATTACGGCAGCAGAAGCCGATGATCCACAGAAAAGCATTCCTAAAGCGACCAATCAGGTTATCTATCGCATCCTGATTTTTTATGTAGGCGCGCTGGCCGTGCTGCTATCACTTTATCCTTGGCAGAAAGTGGTCACCGGAGGCAGTCCGTTTGTACTGATTTTCCATGCACTCGACAGCAATCTGGTCGCGACTCTGCTGAATGCCGTGGTACTTTCCGCCGCGCTTTCTGTTTATAACAGCTGCGTGTTCAGTAATAGCCGCATGCTGTTTGGGCTGGCTAAACAGGGCAATGCTCCGGCTGCGCTGTTAAAAGTTAACCGTCGCGGTATTCCACTCAATGCGCTGAGCGTTTCAGCTCTGACGACCGGTGTCTGTGTATTGCTCAACTATTTGATGCCGGGCCAGGTGTTTGGCGTGCTGATGTCATTAGTTGTCGCCGCGCTAGTGATCAACTGGGGCATGATAAGCATTACCCACCTGAAATTCCGTCGCGCGCTGCATACCGTGCAACAGAAAACGACTTTCCAAAGCCTGGGTTATCCGCTGACTAACTTTATCTGCCTGCTGTTCCTGGCCGGGATTCTGGTGATTATGTTTATGACACCGGGCATGCAGATTTCAGTCTGGCTGGTACCTATTTGGCTTGTCATTTTGGCGATAGGCTATTTGTTTAAAAGTAACAGAGCGACGGTAAACGTTGCCTGATGCTCCTGCCAGTTACTGGAATTTGACAGCATAATGTCAGGTTCCAAGTCTGGTAAAATCGTGGGTAAATCGTCCTTATGCCAGTCAGGCTCTCTGACTGGCAGCATGTAAAATCATCCCCTCGCACGGCTCCCCCTTTCTAACTGTCTAGCAAACAACACTTGCCCACAAACTGTTGTTCAGCCAACAGTAAAACAGTGCCTTAAAAAATAAAAACCAATGAATTCATGCAATTAATTAATGGCATAGCCTTTGCAAAGTCTATTTAAAATAGCGTTTAAAATAGCTTTGGAATAGTTTTGAAATAGCGTTTGAAACAGCTTTTGGAATATTGCCCAACTTGTTCACTGCAAAGGACTCCTTTCATGACCCAAATCGATGCTGCCTGGGGCGCTGGCCCTTCTGCCCACTATGAACAGCTCGCAGAACAATTTCGCCCGCTTTTTGCGCGCATTCGTGAAGGTGCTATCCAGCGTGAACTTAATCGTGAATTGCCATTTGAGCAGATTCAGTGGTTAAAAGATGCCGGATTTACTGCGCTGCGTGTCCCGAAAGAGTACGGCGGACGCGGTGTTAGCCTTCCTGAGTTATTTAATCTACTGATTGAATTGGGCGAAGCCGACTCTAATCTGGTGCAATCGATCCGCGGCCATCTCGGATATGTTGAAAAAATCCTTAACAGCTCAAACGGTGAAAGCCGCAAACGCTGGTTAACACGCCTCGGCGCAGGCGAAATCGTTGGCCCTGCCTGGAGTGAAGTCGGTGGCGGCAAACGAGAGACTTTTGATACAGCATTGCAACATGAAGGCAGTCGCTGGGTGCTGAACGGCAGTAAGTTTTACACTACCGGGTCACTGTATTCAGACTGGATTGACGTCGGCGTCACAGACCCTGATGGAAAAGGGCTGAATGTTACCGTCTCGCGTAACCATCCGGGGGTCAATGTCTTGGATGACTGGAATGGTTTTGGGCAAACATTAACCGCCAGCGGCACCGCGCACTTCACCAATGTTGCAGTTGATCCGCTTGATATTAGTGAAGAAGTTAAATTTTTATATGCGCCCGCCTTTTACCAGTTGGTTCATCTGGCCACTCTCGCGGGTATCGGCCGCGCATTGACCGGGGAAGTCGCTCAGACGCTGGCAGCCCGAACACGAACTTACAGCAATGGTAACGCGCCACGTGCCGCTGAAGATCCGCAAATATTGCAGGTTATCGGGCGCTTACGTGGTTCAGCCTACACCAGCGGCGCGATTGTGCTGAAAAGTGCCGAAGCGTTGCAACGCGCCTTTTTAGCTCGTATTACTGGCGATGAAGAAGCAGAAAAGCGAGCTAATGACATTGCCGAAATTGAAGTTTCTCAGTCGCTGACCATCGTGAGTGACCTGATTATTGCCGCCACTAGCAATCTTTTCGATGCTCTGGGTGCATCAGCCACGCTTAAACCTCTGGCCCTCGATCGCTTCTGGCGCAATGCACGCACTTTGTCTTCACATAATCCTCGAATCTATAAAGACAGGATAGTCGGCGATTATGCAGTAAATGGCACACCGCCTCCCTTCCAGTGGCGGATAGGCGTGGCTTAAGCCGTAATATCCCTCACATTAAAACATTCTCAAGGGGCCGGTCATGCCAGCCCCTGGTTGCCTATATTCGCCATGCTGGCTTAAATATCGATATTTGTTGTTTGGTCGAATAATTATTCCACGCTATAAAACCCTGCGTATTCCTCTCTCTCGCAGGGTAACTTTATGAGCTTGTTGACTCTCCCCTCTTTGCCCACGCGGACTGAATCAGTCAAAGCTACAGCACAGGTTTTTGAAGACCCGTTATCACGCGCATTGCTCAAGCATCTGCAATTAATTGCGCCGAGCGAAGCCAGCGTGCTCATTACCGGCGCGACCGGAACAGGTAAAGAGCTTGTGGCAAGGCATATCCATAACCTTAGTGCACGACGCCGTAAGCCTTTTATTGCCATTAACTGTGGCGCATTTTCTTCATCGTTGATTGAAGCTGAACTATTTGGGCATGAAAAAGGAGCCTTTACCGGCGCGCTTTTCGCTAGTGCAGGCTGGTTTGAAGAAGCCAACGGGGGCACGCTGTTTCTTGATGAAATCGGCGACTTGCCGCTGCCTATGCAGGTTAAATTGCTGCGCGTGCTGCAAGAAAAAGAGGTGATACGTTTAGGATCCCGTAAACCGATACCGATTAATGTTCGGGTATTGGCCGCCACTAATATGCATCTGGAGAAGGCGATTGCTGCCGGGCATTTTCGTGAAGATCTTTATTATCGGCTTAATGTCGTCAATCTTCAGCTTCTGCCGCTGCGTGAGCGTCCCGGTGATATTCTGCCTTTAGCCAGGCACTTTATTAATAAATACCGCATTAATGAAAACAGTAACGGACACAATCGTCGGCTGGGTTATCGCGATGTCGAACTCAGTGAAGACGCCTGCCAGCGTTTAATTCACTACAACTGGCCGGGCAATATTCGCCAGTTGGAAAACGTCATTCATCACACTCTGTTGATTTGTCATGAGCGGATCATCCGCGCCGAAAACCTGCATCTGGCTAACACGCACGTCGCACGCGATAACATCAGAAAGGTCGATGAAGGAGCCGAAACGCTGCTCGAGCAAGCGTTGAGTAAGCTGTTTGAGACGCAGGATGAGGCGATTCATGAAAAGGTCGAGGACACTTTATTGCGGATGGCTTACCATTTTTGTAATCATAATCAGGTACATACGGCAAAATTGCTCGGGCTATCGCGCAATATCACTCGCGCCCATCTGATACGTATCGGAGAGTTAGTGGTTAAGCGGCGTTAATCAGCGAGTTTGAAAATCAGAATTTGGAATTTGGAAATAAAAAGTAAAGAGTAAAAATTAAAAAGGGGCCGTTTAGCCCCTCTGTCTATTTACACTCTATTTGCACACAGTAGCGCAATTAAAGAGTGTTAACGTCGTTCAACTCTTTGAAAGCCTGTTCCAGACGAGTCACCATAGAGGACTGTGCAGAGCGCAGCCATACGCGGGGATCGTAGAACTTTTTGTTAGGCTTATCAGCACCTTCTGGGTTACCCAACTGCGCTTGCAGATACGCTTCATTCTTTTTGTAGAACTGAAGAATACCGTCCCAGTTAGCCCACTGAGTATCAGTATCGATGTTCATTTTGATAACACCATAGCTGATAGACTCTTTGATTTCGGCAGCAGATGAACCTGAACCACCGTGGAACACGAAGTCCAGGGAGTTGTGCGGCAGGTTGTGTTTCTTGCTGACGTAATCTTGGGAATCACGCAGGATAGTTGGAGTCAGTTTAACGTTGCCTGGCTTATAAACACCGTGAACGTTACCGAATGAAGCAGCAATAGTGAAACGTGGGCTGATGGCATTCAGTTTTTCGTAAGCGTAATCAACATCTTCTGGCTGAGTGTACAGCGCAGAAGCGTCCATGTGGCTGTTATCCACGCCGTCTTCTTCACCGCCGGTACAACCCAGCTCGATTTCCAGCGTCATGTCGATCTTGGCCATACGCGCCAGATACTTGCTGCAAATCTCGATGTTTTCTTCCAGTGGCTCTTCTGACAGGTCGATCATGTGAGAAGAGAACAGTGGCTTACCGGTGGCTTTAAAGTGTTTTTCGCCTTCATCCAGCAGACCGTCGATCCAAGGCAGCAATTTTTTCGCGCAGTGGTCAGTATGCAGAATAACCGGCACGCCGTAGTGTTCAGCCAGCAGGTGAACATGGCGAGCACCAGAGATAGCACCCAGAACAGCGGCACCCTGTGGAATATCAGTTTTCAGGCCTTTACCCGCGATAAATCCTGCGCCACCGTTAGAGAACTGAATAATGATAGGACCTTTAACTTTCGCAGCGGCTTCAAGAGCGGCGTTGATTGAGTCGGTGCCTACACAGTTAACCGCAGGGAGAGCAAACGCATTTTCTTTAGCTACTGCGAATACTTTCTGAACGTCATCACCGGTGATAACACCTGGTTTTACGAAATCAAAAATTTTAGACATATTATGTTGTCCTGTATCGTCGGTCGTAGATGGATTGAATCGGATTTAAAAAATAGCGTGGGCAGACGAGCAACCTCATCTGCCCTGATTATTACTTTTTAGCACGCTCTTCCAGCATCACCACGGCTGGCAACTCTTTCCCTTCAACGAACTCCAGGAATGCGCCACCGCCGGTAGAGATGTAGGAAATTTTGTCAGCAATGCCGAACAGGTCGATTGCTGCCAGAGTGTCGCCGCCGCCTGCGATGGAGAAAGCGTCGCTGTCGGCAATGGCGTGCGCCACAATTTCGGTTCCTTTACGGAAGTTAGGGAACTCGAAAACGCCAACCGGGCCATTCCAGAGAATAGTTTTGGCGTTTTTCAGGATCTCGGCCAGACGTTGTGCAGACACGTCGCCCATATCCAGAATTTGCTCTTCGTCTTTGATATCGCTGGTAGATTTCAGCGTTGCCGTCGCGGTTTCGGAGAATTCGGTCGCAACACGCACGTCGGTTGGAACAGGAATATCGCAAGTTTCCAGCAGTTTCTTGGCAGTATTGACCAGATCCGCTTCGTAGAGTGATTTACCGACATTATGACCCTGAGCGGCCACGAAAGTGTTAGCGATACCGCCACCAACGATCAGCTGGTCAGCAATTTTAGACAGCGCATCAAGCACGGTCAGTTTGGTAGACACTTTAGAGCCACCAACGATAGCAACCATTGGGCGAGCTGGATTACCCAGCGCTTTGCCCAGAGCTTCAAGCTCGGCAGACAGCAGCGGGCCTGCACAGGCAATTGGCGCAAACTTGCCTACGCCGTGAGTCGAAGCCTGCGCGCGGTGCGCGGTGCCGAATGCGTCCATCACGTAAACGTCGCACAGTGCAGCGTATTTTTTAGACAGGGTTTCGTCGTCTTTCTTTTCGCCTTTGTTAAAGCGAACGTTTTCCAGAACAACTAACTCACCCTCAGCAATATCAACGCCGTCGAGGTAATCTTTTGCCAGACGTACTTTAGAACCGAGCTTGTCTTTCAGATAGTTAACAACCGGCAGCAGCGAAAACTCTTCGTTGTATTCGCCTTCGGTAGGACGACCCAGGTGTGAAGTTACCATCACGCGCGCACCCTGTTTCAGGGCAGTTTCGATGGTTGGCAAAGAGGCACGAATACGTGCATCAGACGTCACTTTCCCGTCTTTAACAGGCACGTTAAGATCCGCACGGATCAATACACGCTTACCTGCTAAATCCAGGCTGCTCATCTTAATTACAGACATGGTGAATCCTCTCGTTGATTCTTTTTAAAGTTGCCGAGGGCGTAACCAGCCGGAGCTGATTTGCCTTTCTAGAAACCGCTTGCGGACATTGCCAACGTGGTATCCAACATCCTATTGGCGAAGCCCCACTCATTGTCGCACCAGACCAGTGTCTTGATTAGGCGCTGCCCACTCACCCGAGTCTGCGTGCCGTCAACGATGGCACTATGCGGGTCATGGTTAAAATCAGTAGAAACTAATGGTAGTTCGGTATAGTCAACAATACCACGAAACGCACCGTTCGATGCCTTTTGCAGCAGTTGGTTAACATGCTCGACGTCCACCTTTTTAGAAACAAAAACGCTGAGATCGATTGCAGTTACGTTAATCGTTGGCACACGCACCGATATCGCCTCGAAGCGGTCGCAAAACTTGGGCATGATCCGCGTAATACCGGCAGACAGCTTGGTATCAACAGGAATAATTGACTGGCTGGCCGCGCGAGTACGGCGTAAATCCGGATGATAGGCATCGATTACCGGCTGGTCATGCATCGCAGAGTGGATGGTAGTGACCGTACCAAATTCAATGTCGAATTCATCGTCCAGAAGTTTAATGATGGGGATAATACAGTTGGTGGTACAGGAAGCATTGGAAACGATACGGTGTTCGCGCTTGAGCAAATGTTCATTCACTCCGAAAACTACGGTAGCATCGAGATCGTGTCCACCCGGATGGGCAAAGAGAATTTTCTTCGCTCCGGCAGCAAGTTGCGCCTCTCCGTCTTCACGACTGCCAAAAACGCCGGTGCAATCGAGCACAACATCGACGCTCAGTTCGCCCCAGGGTAACAGGCTGGCATCGGGTTGATGCAATAAACGGATAGTGTCATCACCAACGGAAAGCACGTCGCCTTCTTGTCGAACGTCCCAGGCAAAGCGGCCATGGCTGGAGTCGTATTTCAACAGGTGTGCCATCCCTTCGGGGCTAGCCAACTCATTGATTGCTACGACGCTGATTTCTGCACGGCGTCCAGATTCGTATAAAGCGCGCAATACGCTACGGCCAATGCGGCCAAAGCCATTAATTGCGATACGTATTGGCATACTTCTCCCTGTTACACGGTTGTTACCTAATTACGATAACCCTATAGTAATGCAGTGCGCCTTTGCGGTGAATCATCATTGCACCCTGTTGGATACAATTCAGAGGCCATCACCCCAACTAAATCTAAACACGTTAACAACTAGTTCAAGACGTTTAGCTAAATAAACGTGACTGAAACGGTTCAGCCGAGCATAAACCAAACAATGCACAAAGGAAATATTTCGCTGCAATTTGGAGCACTGACCTTTTCGTTCGCTGAAAAAATCATCAACCAACAGGGCTGTTCCGGCAACATGTTAAGAATAATTGTAATAGAAACGGCTTTTTAGGGAATTGACCTGAATCATAAGGTTAAAGAAATCAGAAAATCCGCATTGTAGAGGACTACGATTTTGTCTGCGCAGAACTGACAATCCCTGTCTCCAAAAAGTAGTTTAAGGAAGTGTTGTTAAGCTGACAAAAAAGCCCCGGTTTTCACCGAGGCTTGATTAAGAGGGAATCGCTTTCACGCTTGCACCCTTTTGCCACTCGCTGACCTGCTGCCGTTAACCGACCTTAAGTCATTAATGAGTGAAAAAAGGATTTATTTCAGCAACGACTGTGCCTGAGCAACCACGTTGTCGACGGTAAAGCCGAACTCTTTGAACAGCAGATCAGCCGGAGCAGACTCACCAAAGGTGGTCATACCGACGATGGCACCGTTCAGGCCAACGTATTTGTACCAGTAGTCAGCAATACCTGCTTCCACGGCAACACGCGCAGAAACGGCTTTCGGCAATACGGATTCACGGTAAGCCGCGTCCTGCTTGTCGAATGCGTCTGTAGATGGCAGAGAAACCACGCGCACTTTAGTGCCCGCCGCTGCCAGTTTGTCAGCCGCTTCAACGGTAATGCCAACTTCAGAACCGGTGGCAATCAGAATGACGTCTGGCGTGCCTTCGCTGTCTTTAAGAATGTAACCACCGCGCGCCACGTTTGCCAGTTGCTCGGCAGTACGCGGTTGCTGGGTAAGATTCTGACGAGAGAAAATCAGCGTAGTCGGGCCGTCGTTGCGCTCGATAGCGTATTTCCACGCAATCGCAGACTCAACCTGGTCAGCTGGACGCCACAGGCTCATGTTTGGCGTCACACGCAGGCTCGCCAACTGCTCAACCGGCTGGTGCGTCGGGCCGTCTTCGCCCAAACCAATGGAGTCATGAGTGTAAACGAACACGTTGCGGATTTTCATCAGCGCAGCCATACGCACGGCGTTACGTGCATATTCCACGAACATCAGGAAGGTTGCAGAGTAAGGCAGGAAGCCGCCGTGCAGCGCGATACCGTTGGTTATCGCGGTCATGCCGAATTCGCGCACGCCGTAATGAATGTAGTTACCTGCATTGTCGTCGCCGATAGACTTCGAGCCAGACCACATGGTCAGGTTGCTCGGTGCCAGGTCAGCGGATCCGCCCAGGAATTCTGGCAAGATTTTACCAAATGCTTCCAGCGCATTTTGCGACGCTTTACGGCTGGCGATGTTTGCTGGTTTAGCCTGTAGCTCTTCGATGAATTTCTGAGACTGTGCCTGCCAGTCAGCTGGCAGCTCGCCGTTCACGCGACGATCGAACTCTTTAGCCAGCTCTGGGTAAGCTTTAGCGTAGGCAGCGAATTTCTCGTTCCAGGCGGCTTCTTTAGCGTTACCGACTTCTTTGGCATCCCACTGCGCATAGATATCTTGCGGGATTTCAAACGCGGCATATTTCCAGCCAATGGCTTCGCGAGTTGCTGCCACTTCGGCTGCGCCCAGCGCGGCACCGTGCACTTCGTGAGTACCGGCTTTGTTTGGAGAACCGAAACCGATGATGGTTTTGCACATCAGCAGTGAAGGTTTGTCAGTCACGGCGTGCGCTTCTTCGATAGCCGCTTTGATGGCTTCAGGGTTGTGACCATCTACGCCGCGCACCACGTGCCAGCCGTAAGATTCAAAACGCGCCGCGGTGTCATCGGTGAACCAGCCTTCTACGTGGCCGTCGATAGAGATGCCGTTGTCGTCATAAAACGCGGTTAGTTTGCCCAGTTTCATGGTACCAGCCAGCGAGCAAACCTCGTGGGAGATACCTTCCATCATACAACCGTCGCCCAGGAAGGTGTAAGTATGGTGGTTAACAATGTCGTGGTTTTCGCGGTTGAACTGCGCGGCCAGCGTGCGCTCGGCAATCGCAAAACCTACGGCGTTGGCAATACCCTGGCCCAGTGGCCCGGTGGTAGTTTCAACGCCAGCGGTGTAACCGTACTCTGGGTGACCCGGAGTTTTAGAATGCAGCTGACGGAAGTTTTCCAGCTCGTTAATTGGCAAATCGTAGCCAGTGAGGTGCAGCAGGCTGTAAATCAGCATCGACCCGTGACCGTTTGACAGCACGAAGCGGTCGCGGTCAGCCCAGTTTGGGTTAGTCGGATTGTGGTTCAGATAATCACGCCACAGGACTTCGGCGATGTCGGCCATGCCCATTGGGGCACCAGGGTGGCCGGAATTCGCTTTCTGCACGGCGTCCATGCTGAGTGCGCGGATAGCGTTCGCAAGCTCTTTACGAGAGGACATTTTCTACTCCAGGTCGGATTAAAAAGGCAGCCGGGGAAATCATTTCCTCAGACTACGGCTTAAAACGGCAATCTCTATAACGGTAAGGAACACACTTCAGGAAGCGGGCGCTGGAGGCATAGAGTTCTTAGTCTTCCCAACTATATCTTTAGCGCCGACAAAAACCAATATTGGTACACCGCTTATAAGGAGATGTTGTTTTGTCAGCATTTATATAAAAGTTTTTGCCGCTGTTTTAAGCAACTCGCCACATAATTGCCGAATTAATAAACAAAAAAAGCCCGGCTTTGCCGGGCCTTGAACACGTCGTCATAGAACAGAAATGCTTAAGCGCCTTTCTTGTCTGCCTGCACGTGCAACATTTCGAGTGCCAGCGTTGCCGCGGCCAATGCGGTAATTTCTGACTGGTCATAGGCTGGCGCAACTTCAACGATGTCCATACCCACGATGTCGAGATCCAGATTTTTCAGGCCGCGAACCAGTTTCAACGCACGATCTGAAGTCAAACCGCCGATAACCGGAGTGCCAGTGCCAGGCGCGTGAGCCGGATCCAGACAGTCGATGTCAAAGCTCAGGTAAACCGGCAAATCACCCACGATTTGCTTAACCTGCGCCAGAATGTCATCAACGGTGCGGTCGTTAACTTGTGCAGCATCCAGCACGGTGAAACCCAAGTCTTTATCAAACTCGGTACGAATACCAATCTGCACTGAGTTTTCAGCAGAGATCAGACCTTCTTTCGGCGCATGATAGAACATGGTGCCGTGGTCAAATTTACTGCCGTTAGAATAGGTGTCGGTGTGGGCGTCGAAGTGAACCAGCGCCATTTTACCAAACTTGCGATGGTGAGCGCGCAGCAGCGGCAGCGTCACGAAATGGTCACCGCCGAATGACAGCATGCGCTTGCCAGCAGCCAGCAGTTTGTCCGCGTGCTCTTCAAGGTTGTCTACCAGGCTTTGTGCATCACCGAATTCGTAAACCACGTCGCCGCAGTCAACCACATTCAGACGCTCGCGCAGGTCGAAATCCCAAGGCCAGCGCTTGCCTTCCCAAGCCAGATTCACTGAAACCTGACGGATAGCCGCCGGGCCGAGACGTGAACCAGAACGGCCAGAAGTCGCCATATCGAAAGGAATACCGGTGATCACCCACTCGGCGTCACTGCTGTAAGGCTCGAAATTCACCGGGAAACGCAGAAAACCAAAAGCGTTGGAAACCAGCGAGTTATCAAACTTGTGTCCCAAAGTACTCATCACTTATCCTTTTATAGAAACCTCGCCCGAGCACTGACTCGGCGAGGCCATAGTTCTGTTTTATCGTATCTACTGAATAGTCTTATTAACGGAATCGTCTTCTAATCGACTTATTCATCTTCTAAATAGGTGTAACCGTACAGGCCGCTCTCAAACTCTTCGATAAACTGCACCTGTAGCTCGGCATCCAGATCGGTTTCTTTAACCTGGTCACGGAAACGAGACAGAAGCACGTTCGGGTCAAGCTGCACGTATTCCAGCATATCGGCCACGGTGTCGCCTTCATCGGACTGCTGCACTTCAACGCTGCCATCAGGGAACACAAACACGTCGACTGCGGCGGTATCACCAAACAGGTTGTGCATATTGCCCAGAATTTCCTGATAAGCACCGACCATAAAGAAGCCCAGCGCTGGCGGATTTTCCGGATCGTACGGAGGCATTGGCATGGTGGTCGCCACCCCGTCGCCGTCCACGTAATGATCGATAGTCCCGTCGGAGTCACAGGTAATGTCGAGCAACACGGCACGACCTACCGGTGGCTTGTCGAGACCTTCCAGCGGCAATACCGGGAACAGCTGATCGATACCCCAGGCATCTGGCATCGACTGGAACAGCGAGAAGTTAACGTATAGCTTGTCGGCCATACGCTCTTGCAGCTCATCAATGATCGGACGGTGCGCGCGATTGCTCGGGTCAAGCTGCTGCTGAATAACGTTACAGATATTCAGATAAATTTCTTCCGCCCAGGCGCGCTGAGTCAAATCGAGAATACCGTGCGCATATTGCGAATGAACGTCGTGCAAGTCCATCTGGCAGTCGTGCAGCCACTCACGCAGCGAACGACGGTTTTCCGGATCGTGCATTTCGTTCCAGGTATTCCACAGGCTCAGCAGCGCACGCGGTGCGTCTTCAGCAGGGGCAACAGGCGGAGTAAATTCATTACGCTCAACGCCAATTACGTTAGAAACCAGCACGGTATGGTGCGCGGTAACGGCGCGGCCAGACTCGGTGATAACCGTCGGGTGCGGCAGGCCGTGTTCATTACAGGCGTCGCCAATACCCCAAATCACGTTGTTGGCATACTCGTTTAAACCGTAGTTAACAGAACAGTCAGACTGTGAACGAGTTCCTTCGTAGTCCACGCCCAAACCGCCGCCAACGTCGAAGCATTGGATATTTACGCCCAGCTTGTGCAGTTCGACGTAGAAACGCGCCGATTCACGAACGCCGGTTGAAATATCGCGAATGTTCGAAAGCTGTGAACCTAAATGGAAGTGCAGCAGTTGCAGGCTGTCCAGACGATCGGCTTTACGCAGCATTTCAACCAGTTGCAATACCTGAGCCGCAGCCAGACCAAATTTGGATTTTTCGCCGCCGCTGGACTGCCACTTGCCAGAACCCTGTGAGGACAGACGCGCACGCACGCCCAGACGCGGGATCACGTTCAGACGTTCGGCTTCTTCCAGCACCAGTTTAATCTCGGTCATTTTCTCGATAACCAGATAAACCTTGTGACCGAGTTTTTCACCGATCAGTGCCAGGCGAATATATTCACGGTCTTTATAGCCGTTACAGACGATCACCGAACGGGTCATGCCCGCGTGTGCCAGAACTGCCATCAGCTCGGCTTTAGAGCCTGCTTCCAGACCCAGCGGTTCACCGGATTCAACCAGCGATTCAATCACGCGGCGATGCTGGTTAACCTTGATCGGATAAACCAGAAAATAATCACCCTCGTAGCCAAAAGATTCGCGCGCGCGTTTGAAAGCGGCGTTAATCGAGCGCAGACGGTGTTGCAGAATTTGTGGGAAACAGAACAGCGCAGGCAGACGTTGACCGTCCTGCTCGCGGAGATCTTTCACCAGTTGAGCCAAGTCTACGCGGGCCGAAGGTACGTCCGGATCGGGACACACGCTGATATGACCGAGCTCGTTGATGTCATAATAGTTGTTGCCCCAATAGGCAACGTTATAAGTGCGCAGCATTTTGCTGGCATCACGGTCGTTCACGGCAACCTCCTGCATGGAGCGCAAAGAAACACTGTCGCCCGCATGTGACGGACGGTGGGAATGCATGTCATCAGACATAGTTAATACCCTTTTCTACACTGACAGCATGGCCAGCCACTATTGCAGTAACAACAGGTGAGAACAACCCAGACAAAGCTGATAAACGGTATGCAAAAGCCCGCTGCCCAAACTTGGCGAAAAGGTGATCTCTCATATAATTGTAAATCACGTTGTTAGACTCCGTGAGACGAGTCAGTAGAAACCATAGGACACAGGCCCCAAATGGTCGCAGGCTATCTCAATATTTGTGCGGTAGAAGGCGTTTAGCCGGCCCGGGAATCTTGAGTAGCGCTAAAATGTCTGAAACTGACCTGTCTATAAGCATGCGGTGTAGTCACCCGCTGTTTATAACATTGGATAGATGACAGAATTTTTTCACAGTGGTGGGACGCAGAAATAAAATGCGTCTGCTGGGGATGCTGTTGAAATGTAACAAGCGGTAAAAAGTAGGTCATTAACCTAACCACCTCCACAGGTGCCACGCAAAGCAGGCGGACATCCGGCCAGATAGGGCAAAAAGACAACAGTAATTACTGGAATACGCTGAGTTAATCAGTATCAGAAGAAACATACCAGCGCGGGGGCGTTTATACCGATAAGGACGTAAAAATGCAAAATGAAAATGGGGTTAAAGCTGTATCCAACGGTGAATCTTAAACAGTTTGGGCACGATATGAATATCCGCGCAGTAAAAAAGGGCTGGCAATCACATTATAAGCTAGCCTAAAATAGCCATCCAGATGTTAATCCGTCTACTTTTTGCAACCGTCAAACGGCTACAGGAAGGGCTTCAAATCTGACCTATTTTCATGTTGCCTAGTTTGGCAGCATTCTCTAACCGTCGTATGAAAGGTAAAGAAGATAATGGCTAAACACCTCTTTACGTCCGAATCTGTTTCAGAAGGACATCCAGACAAAATCGCTGACCAAATCTCTGATGCCGTTCTCGACGCGATTTTAGAACAAGATCCAAAGGCACGTGTAGCGTGTGAAACCTACGTTAAAACCGGCATGGTTCTGGTTGGCGGTGAAGTCACCACCAGCGCCTGGGTTGATATCGAAGAAATCACCCGTAGCACCATCCGTGAAATCGGCTACGTTAACTCTGAAATGGGCTTTGACGCCAACTCTTGCGCCGTATTGAGCGCCATTGGCAAGCAGTCTCCAGACATTAATCAGGGTGTTGACCGTAGCGATCCGCTGGAACAGGGTGCTGGCGACCAAGGCCTGATGTTCGGTTATGCCACTAACGAAACCGACGTTTTGATGCCTGCTCCGGTAACTTACGCTCACCGCCTGGTTCAACAACAGGCCGCTGTGCGTAAATCAGGCTCACTGCCTTGGTTGCGTCCAGATGCAAAAAGCCAGATCACTTTCCAATACGACGAAGGCAAAATTGTCGGCATTGATGCGGTTGTTCTGTCAACTCAGCACTCAGAAGACGTTAGCCTGAAAGACCTGCAAGAAGCGGTGATGGAAGAAATCATCAAGCCAGTTCTGCCTACCGAATGGCTGAATGCTTCTACCAAATTCCACATCAACCCGACTGGCCGTTTCGTTATCGGTGGCCCAATGGGTGACTGTGGTCTGACAGGTCGTAAAATCATCGTTGATACCTACGGCGGCATGGCTCGTCACGGTGGCGGTGCATTCTCTGGTAAAGATCCATCCAAGGTTGACCGTTCAGCTGCCTACGCTGCACGTTATGTTGCTAAAAACATCGTTGCTGCTGGCCTGGCTGACCGTTGTGAGATTCAGGTTTCTTACGCAATCGGCGTAGCTGAACCGACTTCAATCATGGTTGAAACCTTCGGCACGGGTAAAGTTTCAAACGAGCAACTGACTCTGCTGGTTCGCGAGTTCTTCGACCTGCGTCCTTACGGTTTGATTCAGATGCTTGACCTGCTGCACCCAATCTACAAAGAGACGGCAGCATACGGTCACTTCGGTCGTGAACATTTCCCTTGGGAAAAAACAGACAAAGCCGCTCAGCTGCGTGAAGCCGCCGGTTTCTAATCTATTCGCTATGACTGCCCGGCGTTAATTGCAAAATTTAATGCCTGGTTCTAAACCCTGCCCAAAGTGGCGGGGTTTTTTATGTCTGTTGCTTGGACATCTCATTACTTAAATACAATTGAACACAAAACAGACATAAAATGCCTAAAATGAAAGCGGTTACAGATTATAATTTCTTATTTATTAAGCTATTGCATTAATAGTAAATAACAAACCAACAGGAATTGATTGCTTTCGATCACTGTATATACTAAAACTCTAAGCCGCTAACGCGCCTACCCTAAGATAGTCATAAAAAAGCAAGCCCTGACACGAATACTCGCGCTGGATTAAGTGTAAGCGATTACAACTATGTGATCTGGCGCACTTTTTACGAGTGCAAGGGCAAATAACATAACAGGCTAAGCATTATAGTCATTTCGGAGGCAGGATGAGTATCTCAACGTCATATAAGGTAGAGAAGCGCTCGAGTAAGAGTGTGACTTTTTTTGTCTGTTTTCTCGCCGCATTGGCTGGGCTGCTATTCGGTCTGGACATCGGCGTTATCGCAGGCGCACTTCCATTTATCAGCCATGATTTCCAAATTTCAAGCCATCAGCAAGAGTGGGTCGTGAGCTCGATGATGTTCGGTGCTGCGGTCGGCGCTATTGGCAGTGGCTGGATGAACTTCCGCATTGGCCGTAAATATAGCCTGATGATTGGTGCCGTGCTGTTCGTGATCGGCTCCCTCGGCTCAGCGCTGGCTCCGAATACTGAATTCCTGGTTATTGCGCGCGTTCTGCTAGGTCTGGCCGTGGGCGTCGCGTCTTACACTGCGCCACTGTACCTGTCAGAAATCGCTCCAGAAAAAATTCGCGGCAGCATGATTTCAATGTATCAGCTGATGATTACCATCGGTATTCTTGCTGCTTACCTGTCTGACACCGCATTTAGCTACAGCGGCGCATGGCGCTGGATGCTGGGTGTGATCACTATCCCTGCCCTCCTGTTGCTGATTGGCGTGTTCTTCCTGCCAGACAGCCCGCGTTGGTTAGCGGCTCGTGGTAATGATGAAAAAGCCCGTCGCGTATTAGAAAAACTGCGTGATACCAGCGAACAGGCTAAAAATGAGCTGAATGAAATTCGCGAAAGCCTGAAAGTTAAACAGGGTGGCTGGAAGCTGTTCACTGCGAACAAAAACTTCCGTCGTGCCGTTTACCTGGGCGTCGGTTTGCAGGTGATGCAACAGTTCACCGGCATGAACGTTATCATGTATTACGCACCTAAAATCTTTGGCCTGGCTGGTTTTACCAACAGCACAGAACAGATGTGGGGCACGGTAATTGTTGGCCTGGTTAACCTGCTGGCAACCTTTATCGCTATCGGCCTGGTTGACCGTTGGGGTCGTAAGCCAACGCTTATCCTTGGTTTCCTGGTCATGGCAGTCGGCATGGGCATTCTGGGGACTATGCTGCACGTAGGCGTAGAATCGATGGAAGCTAAATACTTCTCTATCGCCATGTTGCTGATGTTTATCATTGGTTTTGCGATGAGCGCGGGTCCGCTAATCTGGGTACTGTGTTCCGAAATTCAGCCGCTGAGAGGCCGCGATTTTGGTATCACCGTTTCAACCGCAACCAACTGGATTGCGAACATGATAGTCGGTGCAACCTTCCTGACCATGCTGGATTCACTGGGTAACGCTAACACCTTCTGGGTTTACGGCGCGCTGAACCTGGTATTTATCTTCATCACGCTGGCTCTGATTCCGGAAACTAAAAACGTTTCTCTGGAGCACATCGAGCGTAACCTGATGAGCGGTAAACCACTGAAAGATATCGGACAGTAATCTTTCTTCTCCAGACTCATACCCTGATAAAGGCGCTCTCTGAGCGCCTTTATTTTTTAGTTCACTCCTCTGCACCACCCTACTCTTTCGCCATTTCTCTTGCCTAAAACCGGCTATCAGATTTATGCTTTAAGGATGAAAAGCACCAGACTTCCTATTGCTCTGCAACAAGCCGTAATGCGCTGTATGCGTGAAAAACTCCTGCTTGCCAATCAGAAACTGTCGGCCTCGTATCCCGAACCAGAAATCAGTTATCAGCAGCGCGGCACCAGTGCGGGCACGGCTTATCTGCAATATTGGCAGATACGTCTTAACCCGGTGTTATTGATGGAAAACCAACAGGCGTTTATCGACGAGGTTGTGCCGCACGAGCTCGCACACTTATTGGTATATCGGCATTTTGGTCACGCGGCTGCGCCTCATGGCAAAGAGTGGCGTTGGATGATGGAGTCTGTTCTCGGCGTTTCGGCTAGCCGCACTCATCAGTTCACCATCACTTCGGTGCAGAGCAAAACTTACCCTTATGTCTGCCAATGCCGTGATCATCAGCTGACCGTGCGGCGGCACAACAAAGTCATGCGCAAAGAGGCAGAATATCGCTGTAGTCACTGCGGATCGCTGCTGCGTTTTAAGATGAGTGATGCCAGTTAATTCAAAGAATTACGCTTGAAAGTAACTCGTTAAAAACTATCTAAAATCTTATTGCTGCCCCGGAATGCATCCGTTACCCTGCCTGTTTTTAAATATCAGGCCATCTGGGATATGTCTCGCAAAATACTGCTATTGCTGTCGTTACTCGCCTTCTCTTCTTTTAACGCGTTCAGTGAGTCTTACGATCACCTCAAGATTAACAACTTCAGTCAGGCCAAGGCGGCGGCGGTTAAAATTAACCACGATGCCCCCACGTTTTACTGTGGCTGCCAGGTAAGCTGGACCGGCAAGAAAGGCACTCCAGACCTGCAATCCTGTGGTTATGTGCCGCGAAAAAATGCCCAGCGAGCAAACCGTATCGAATGGGAGCACGTTGTTCCCGCCTGGGAATTCGGCCACCAGCGCCAATGCTGGCAAAACGGCGGCAGGAAAAACTGTGCCAAAGATGCAGGTTATCGCCAGATTGAAACAGACCTGCATAATCTCGAACCGGCGATTGGCGAAGTAAATGGCGATCGCAATAATTTTCAATACAGTCAATGGAATGGTCCCGCTTCTCAATACGGACGTTGTGAAATGAAAATTGATTTCAAAGCCAAAGTGGCCGAGCCGCCAGTCCGAGCGCGAGGAGCGATTGCTCGCACCTATTTTTACATGCGTGACCGCTATAATCTGACTCTCTCACGCCAGCAAACGCAGCTGTTTACCGCCTGGAACACGCTTTATCCTGTCACTCCATGGGAGTGTGAGCGCGACAATCGCATCGCCGCCGTTCAGGGAAATCATAACAAGTATGTTCAGCAGGCTTGCCAGCGGGGAAACAGCTAACCTACTATATCTGACTAATATGCCTGTCACGCACGCCCCTGCACGGATTATCTGGCCGGGCGTGCTGCTTAACAGCGCCGAGGCGCTGTTTTTTTATCATAGGATTAAAGCCTCACATGCGAATACCCCGCATCTATCATCCGTTTTTGCTGAACGCTCACAGCGAAATTACTCTCAGTGAAGACGCTGCCAACCACGTTGGGCGCGTGCTGCGTATGCAACCGGGACAATATATCCAGCTGTTCGATGGTTCAAACCAGACCTTTAACGCCAGCATCACGGCTGTCGACAAGAAAAGCGTGCGCGTGCAACTGGCCGAAGGCGAGCTGGCAGACAACGAGTCGCCGCTGAATCTGCATTTAGGTCAGGTTATTTCTCGCGGCGAGAAGATGGAATTCACCATTCAGAAATCTATCGAATTAGGCGTAAATACCATTACTCCTCTGTTTTCTGAACGTTGCGGAGTTAAACTGGATGGTGAACGTCTGGCTAAAAAGCTTCAGCAATGGCAAAAAATCGCCATCGCAGCGTGTGAACAGTGCGGACGCAATCGCGTGCCAGAAATTCGCGAAGCCATGCCGTTGGAACAGTGGTGTAGCGAACAGGACGATAGCCTCAAACTTAATTTGCATCCACGCGCCAGCCACAGCATAAATACGCTGCCACTGCCTGTGGAACGTGTGCGATTATTGATTGGTCCAGAGGGCGGACTTTCCGCCGAAGAGATTGCAATGACCACGGGTTACGGATTTACTGATATCCTGTTGGGACCGCGCGTTTTACGCACAGAAACTACTGCGCTCACCGCCATTACCGCCCTGCAAGTGCGATTTGGCGATCTGGGCTAGAAGCAGGCTCTAAAGGAGATAAGATGATTAAGCTTGGCATCGTGATGGACCCGATTTCATCCATCAATATCAAGAAAGACACCAGCTTCGCCATGCTGCTGGAAGCTCAGCGTCGCGGCTATGAACTGCATTATATGGAGATGAATTCTCTGTATCTGCGCGGCGGTGAAGGCCGTGCGCACACTCGTAAGCTGCTGGTAAAGCAGGATTATGAAAGCTGGTATCAGTTTGGTGACGAGCAGGACATCGCCCTGCAAGATCTAGACGTTATCCTGATGCGTAAAGACCCACCGTTTGACACCGAATTCATCTATGCGACCTATATTCTGGAGCGCGCAGAAGAGAAAGGCACTCTTATCGTCAACAAGCCGCAGAGCCTGCGTGACTGTAACGAAAAGCTTTTCACCGCCTGGTTCCCGGAGCTGACCCCGGATACGCTGGTGACGCGCAATGCCGCGCAGCTGAAATCATTCTACAAAGAATATAATGACGTGATCCTCAAGCCGCTCGACGGCATGGGCGGCGCGTCTATCTTCCGTTTAAAGCCGGAAGATGCCAATGTTTCCGTGGTTATCGAAACGCTGACCGAGAACGGCAGTCGCTACTGCATGGCGCAAAACTATTTGCCCGCGATCAAAGACGGCGATAAGCGCGTGCTGGTCGTTGATGGTGAACCGGTGCCTTACTGTCTGGCGCGTATTCCTTCACAGGGTGAAACTCGTGGTAATTTGGCTGCGGGTGGCCGTGGTGAAGCACGTCCGTTGAGCGAAAGCGACTGGGCGATTGCCCGTACTGTGGCTCCAACGCTTAAAAAGAAAGGCCTAATTTTTGTTGGCCTCGATATCATCGGCGACCGCCTGACTGAAATCAACGTGACCAGCCCGACCTGCGTTCGTGAAATTGAATCAGCATTCCCGGATATCTCTATTACCGGAATGCTGATGGACGCTATCGAAGTCCGTCTGGCCGCGCGTTAAGCTTAAATCATCATAACTGACTCAAGATCCTTAGATTTCGTGTTCTGGCAAGGTAGCTCATGCAGCCAGGGCGCGAAATATATTGGATGGACACAAGAAATGAATTTACAGCACCACTTTTTAATTGCCATGCCCGGGCTTGAAGAACCTCTGTTCAAACGCTCTGTTATCTATGTTTGTGAACACAACGATGAAGGTGCAATGGGTCTGGTTATCAACAAACTTGTCGATGACTTCACGGTTAAAAACGTGCTCGACAAGCTAGAAATCGACCCAACGCCCCGCGACCCGGCTATTAATCTCGATCGCCCGGTATTTTCTGGCGGCCCATTGGCTGACGATCGTGGATTCATTCTGCACACGCCGTGCGAAGGCTTTGGTTCTAGCATCAGGATTTCTGATCAAACCATGATAACCACCTCAAAAGACGTGCTGGAAACGCTTGGCACTCCCGATCAGCCAAAAGATGTCCTGGTTGCGCTGGGTTACGCCGCGTGGGAACAAGGTCAGCTTGAGCAAGAACTGCTGAATAACAGCTGGCTGACGATTGAAGCCAATAGCGATATTATTTTCCGCACGCCGATTGCCGAACGCTGGCGTGAAGCGGCAAAAATGATAGGTATCGAAGTTAGCCAGCTGGCAACGCATGCAGGTCACGCGTAATGGGCAACCGGACTTTATTTGCTTTTGACTTCGGCACCAAGAGTATTGGTCTGGCGATTGGTCAGGAAGTTACCGGCACCGCACGTCCGCTGACCTCTTTCAAAGCGCAGGACGGCACTCCCGACTGGCAAAAAATCGAGAAACTGCTCAAAGAGTGGCAACCCGATTTAGTCATTGTCGGCCTGCCGCTCAATATGGATGGCACCGAGCAGCCGCTTACCGCCAGAGCGCGTAAGTTTGCTAACCGACTGCACGGGCGATTTGGCGTGCAGGTCGAGTTGCATGACGAACGCCTGAGCACGGTTGAAGCGCGCGCCGACCTGTTCGAACGCGGCGGTTTCCGAGCTTTGGATAAAGGCAGCGTCGATGCAGCCTCAGCGGTGATCATCCTTGAAAGCTGGTTCGAAAATCAGTGGAATAAGCCTTAATCGCAAAACGATTCTTGCCTGCTGCTACGGGTTATCATCTATCCCGCCAACAGCCCGGCGTTAATCCGCTGTTGCCTGCTCTGCTCGAAAGTTTGCATCCCGGCCTCCCCGCCGGTTTGCAGGCTGTCTTGCAACTGATGCGTTTTGCCATCACGAATTAAATTGCACACCGCTGGCGTTGAAGTCAGCATTTCATACAGCCCCACCCGGCCGCCTTGTTTACCGATGACCAGTTTTTGCGCCAGTATTCCACGCAGGCTTCCGGCTAGCTGAGCCCGAACATAGGCTTTTTCATCGACGGGAAAAACGTCTACCAGCCGATCTACCGCCTGTGCCGCGTGTCGGGCGTGAAGCGTAGCTAATACCAAATGCCCGGTTTCAGCAGCGGTCAGGGCCAGCCTTATACTTTCGCTGTCACGCAGCTCGCCAAGCAAAAGCACGTCAGGGTCTTCACGCAGCGCTGCACGTATTGCCTGAGTAAATGACGGCGTATGTGTGCCCAGCTCACGCTGCTGAATTAAACAACGCTGGCTGGTGTGCAAAAATTCTATCGGGTCTTCCAGCGTGATAATGTGCCGACTGCGGCTGTGATTGAGATAGCCAATCATCGCGGCGAGAGTAGTCGATTTTCCGCTGCCGGTAGCGCCGGTAATCAATATCAGGCCATCCTCGTGTTCGCTGAGTTGTTGCAGCATGGGCGGAGTTTGTAACTCTGCCAGACTCGGGCAAGCCTGTGGCAAAGGCCGAATCGCCAGCGACAGCCCGTTAATTTGGCGGAAAAAGTTAACTCTGACTCGGCGACCACTGGTCAACGTGACGGCGGCATCCGCCTGGCCTTGTTGCAGTAAATCAATCTGCTGTGCATCGGCAAGCCAGCTTTTGCTTAGGGCTTCAAGCTGCTGATGGCAAACTTTTGGCGAATCCTGGCAGGCAATCAGCTCTCCGTCGACACGCAACATTGGCCGATGCCCGGTACAAAGGTGCAGATCGGAGGCGTTTTGCTTTACACTAAGCTCCACAAAATTATCGATATCCATTTGAAACACTCCTGAGCCACTATGAATCAACGTCAGCATTCAGCTATTGCCGAAAATCTACAGCAAGTCAGGGATCGTATCGCGTCTTCTGCCGCGCTTTGCGAGCGTTCTCCAGAAGAAGTGACTTTACTTGCAGTCAGCAAAACTAAACCTGCGAGCGCTATCGAAGAAGCGATCGCCGCCGGGCAACTGGCCTTTGGTGAAAACTATGTTCAGGAAGGCGTTGAGAAAGTTGCCGCCTTCGCCAATCACCAGCCTTCATTGATTTGGCACTTTATTGGCCCTTTGCAGTCCAATAAAAGTCGTCTGGTGGCAGAAAATTTCGACTGGTGTCATACCATTGACCGCCTAAAAATCGCTCAGCGTCTTAATGAGCAGCGTCCGGCGGGCAAGGCGCCTTTACAGGTACTGATTCAGGTAAATATCAGCGACGAGCAGAGTAAATCAGGCATAAAACTGGAGCAGGTCGCCCAGCTGGCGGCAGATATCAGCGCCATGCCAAACCTTACCCTGCGCGGCCTGATGGCAATTCCGGCCGCAGAAAGTGAATACTCTCGTCAGCTGGCCGTGTTTAGCCAAATGGCCGAGGCTTATCAGCAGCTGAAACAGCGTTATCCGCAGGTTGATACGCTTTCAATGGGCATGACTGACGATATGCCTGCCGCGATTGCCGCAGGCAGCACGATGGTCCGCATTGGTACCGCTATTTTCGGTGCGCGTGACTATTCAGCCTAGTTGTTGGGTCTGCTTAATGGTTCAGCCTAAAATTTCAAGCTGCTTTCCAGAGATTGGGAGCTATCGTCAGGCGGGGTAAACGCTGTGGCGGTTTCAAAACTTAAGTTCAAATATGGGGCAGAAAGGAGCAATGATGCAACATCGTAAAATATGTTTTATTGGTGCCGGTAACATGGCGGGTGCGATTATCGCGGGTCTGGTGACTAGCGGCTATCCGGCTGATTTAATTACCGTCTGTGCTCCTTCGACTAAAAACCGCGATGCTCTGGCCGAGAAATATGGCATTAATAGCAGCGGCGATAATATCGCCAGCGCGAAACAGGCAGAGGTCGTGGTTCTCTCTGTTAAGCCTCAGCTTATGGCTGATGTTTGTACCAGCCTGCAAAAAGAGGTCGATTTCAGCGGCAAGCTAGTGCTGTCTATCGCCGCTGGCGTTAGCGTTGAACGTTTCTATGCGCTGCTCGGCAAAGGTCTGAATATTGTGCGTATTATGCCTAACACCCCGTCTCTGGTGGGCAAAGGCATGAGCGGACTGTTCGCTCCAGAGCAGGTCAGTAAAGAAGATAAAACTTTCAGCGGCGAGCTGATGACCGCCGTGGGTAAAATTTGCTGGGTCGACAGCGAAGAAGGCATCAACCATGTGATCGCCGCGGCGGGCAGCGCGCCGGCCTATTTCTTCCTGTTTATGGAAGCCATGCAGCAGGAAGCCCAGCGTCAAGGGCTGAGCGTGGAGAATGCGCGTCTTTTGGTGCAGCAGGCCGCGAGTGGAGCCGCCGCGCTGGTTGAGGCTAATCCGGAAACGCCATTGTCTACACTGCGTGAAAACGTCACCTCAAAAGGCGGAACGACCTTCGCAGCGCTGAACGTTTTCAATGAACGCAAGCTGCCGGAGATTGTTTCCGAAGCCATGCAGGCGGCCATCACCCGCGCGCAGGAAATGGAAAAGCTTTTTTAGGTTTTGATATTCCTTTTTAAACGTTTAGTTTGACCTCAGGCCTGCAACAGCGGGCTTGAAGTTAATTGGCATAAAACGTTAACGATTCAAAGCATGACTTTGAATTTACGATCACAAGAATTTGAATTTCCGATCACAAGAATAAGGTTATTTATGCTCACGCTGACTTTTCTGGTCAAAACACTGATTGACCTCTATGTCATGGTTTTACTGTTACGCATCTGGATGCAGTGGGCGAGAACCGATTTTTACAATCCATTCTCGCAATTTGTTGTTAAAATAACCCAGCCGGTTATTGCGCCATTGCGCCGCATCATTCCTCCATTAGGGCCAATCGATAGCGCATCGCTGCTGTTGGCATTCCTGCTGATGACTATTAAATATCCGCTGCTGCTGCTGATTCAGGGTGGAGGTATTTCGCTTAGCCCGTATAACCTGTTGTTTGGACTGATTGCCTTGGTCAAATCCGCCGGTTATCTGGTGTTCTGGCTTATCATTATTCGTTCACTGATGAGCTGGGTAAGTCAGGGTCGTGGCGCGATGGATTATGTTCTGATGCAGCTAACCGAGCCGCTAATGGCACCGATTCGCCGCATTATTCCGGCAATGGGCGGTATCGATTTCTCGGCCATGGTCGTTGTCCTTATTCTGTATATGCTGAACTATCTCGGCATGGATTTACTAGGCGAGCTTTGGTTCCTGCTGTGATCCCCGGCTGCTAAAACGCCGTGGGCAGGCACTTTGCTGCTCGTGGCGTTAAATATTTTAATTCAGGAAGTAGAAATGCAAAAAGTAGTACTGGCCACCGGTAATCCCGGAAAAGTGCGTGAACTCGCTCACCTCCTTGCAGACTTTGGTCTCGAAGTCGTGGCGCAAACCGAGCTGGGCGTTGATGACGCAGACGAAACCGGCCTGACCTTTATTGAGAACGCGATTCTCAAGGCGCGTCATGCGGCGCAGATAACCGGATTACCGGCGGTAGCCGATGACTCAGGTCTGGCGGTTGATTTTCTCGGCGGTGCGCCGGGGATTTACTCTGCGCGCTATTCAGGCGAAGGCGCGACTGACCAGAAAAACCTCGAGAAGTTGCTCGATGCATTAAAAGACGTACCCGAAGGCCAGCGTCAGGCGCAGTTTCACTGTGTTCTGGTCTATATGCGTCACGCAGAAGATCCTACGCCGCTGGTGTGTCACGGCAGCTGGGCGGGCGAAATTATTCGCGCACCGGCCGGTGAAGGCGGTTTTGGTTACGACCCTATTTTCTATGTTCCGGCACTGGGCAAGACTGCCGCAGAGTTAACGCGCGAAGAAAAAAGCGCCGTGTCTCACCGTGGTCTGGCATTGGCTCAGTTACTGCAAGCCATGTCCGGGGCTGCTGAAAAAAATGCGTAAGCTGCCACCGCTAAGCCTTTATCTGCACATTCCCTGGTGTGTGCAAAAATGCCCTTACTGCGACTTTAACTCGCATGCCCTGAAGGGCGAAGTCCCGCATGATGATTATGTTGCACACCTGCTGGCAGATTTAGATGCCGATGTGCATCTGACTTCAGGACGCACGATTGAGACCATTTTTATCGGCGGCGGCACACCTAGCCTGCTGAGCAGTGAAGCTATGCAGAACCTGCTCGACGGCGTGCGTGCGCGTTTGCCGGTTGCGCCAGATGCCGAAATCACTATGGAAGCCAATCCAGGCACTGTCGAAGCCGATCGTTTCAGCGGCTATCAGCGTGCCGGTGTAAATCGTATCTCTATTGGCGTGCAGAGCTTTAGTTCTGAAAAACTGGAGCGTCTTGGGCGAATTCACGGGCCTGACGAAGCCAAACGCGCGGCCCATCTTGCGACCGCTCTCGGCCTGCGCAGCTTTAATCTCGACCTGATGCACGGATTGCCGGATCAAACCCTTGAGCAGGCGCTGGACGATTTGCGTCAGGCGATCGCGTTGAATCCGCCACACTTGTCGTGGTATCAGCTGACTATCGAACCCAACACGATGTTCGCCTACAAAACGCCGGTATTGCCGGACGACGATGCGCTGTGGGACATCTTCGAGCAGGGCGATCGGTTGCTTACCGCCGCGGGTTATCAGCAATACGAGACTTCGGCCTACGCCAAGCCCGGCTATCAGTGTCAGCACAATCTGAACTACTGGCGATTCGGCGATTATCTGGGTGTTGGCTGTGGCGCACACGGCAAGCTGACTCAGGCCGACGGCCGCATTTTGCGCACGGTGAAAACCAAGCATCCTCGCGGTTATATGCAGGGTCGTTATATGGATAAACAGCATGAAGTCGAGAGCAAAGAACTGCCGTTCGAGTTCTTTATGAACCGCTTCAGGCTGCTAGAAGCCGCGCCGCGTGAAGAGTTTGCGATTTATACCGGGCTGGAAGAAGACAGTATTCGCCAACAGCTGGACCAGGCCATCGATAAAGAGTATTTGATCGAGACGGCTAGTCACTGGCAGATTACCGAGAAAGGAAAACTGTTCCTGAATTCACTGCTGGAACTGTTTTTAGCTGATTAAGTTTTAGCACATCAAGCAGGCTTCTCACTTTTACCCTTTCCCCAAAAATAAACGGGGGAAGGGATCGCTACAATCCCCTCCCCTTTTTTAATTTATAATTCAGCTTCTTACAACCAATCGCGGCTTAGAATATAGATAGCGGGAATTACTTAATATCCGCCAGCAGTTCGCGACGCTGTTCTTCCAGCGAGGTCACGCGATTACAAACGTTGTGGCCAAAGCTTTCAAACTCGCCCTGCTGTTGTTCCCATTTAGCTTTCACCGCCTGCTGCAAACCGCCGAGATTGCCCATCATCGCCTGTAACGGATTGCCGCCATTAGCCATCTGACGCGAGCCCATTTCGTTAATGCTGTCTTGCATCACGCCGCCCATGGTTTGATCAACCAGCTGCTGTCCATCACGCTGTACCTGATCGATTGCCTGATGATGGAATACCAAACCGTCAGAGCGATGCTCAATAATGCGGTTCATCTGCTGCTTAAGCTGACCGTCGAGCGTTGTCAGACGATTGCGAACATTGCTGTCACGGCCAAGCTGCTGAACGATTACGCCATCCATTTCAACGCGGGCTTTCTCAAGGTGCTGCAACGCACCCTGATCGATCCACGGCAAATCACGACGCAGCGCGGCCTGATAATCCACGGCTTCCTGACGCTGTTTGGCCGTCAGTGAAACATCTTTACCATTCTGGCTCAGGTCACCGTTTGGCGAAATCAACAGATTACCGCTGGCACCCACGACCTGTACGGTATCCGTCTTGATAACCACGTCGTCCTGCGGCTTGGCGCTGCACTGAAACTCGGCGTGAGCCTGAAGTGCCGTCAAAGCCAGTAGACCGATCAGTCCGTGTTTCAATCCTGTTTTTGCTAACATGTTTACTCCCTTGAGTTCAGACGGCAGCAGAAAGCTCTATAAGCGTCTGCCAGCACCCGATTTAGAATATTGAACGGCCAATGCGTTGCGCCAGTAGTTCTAAGGCAGCGGTTCCTGCTAAAGAGTTCCCTGCGGCGTCAAGTTCAGGTGACCAGACTGCAATACACATCTCTTCCGGCACCACGGCAATAATACCGCCGCCGACGCCTGACTTGCCCGGCATACCAACGCGATAAGCAAATTCGCCTGCGCCGTCGTACATTCCGCTGGTCACCATCAGCGCATTAATATGCCGCGCCTGCCCCGGCTCAAGCAGGGAATCTTCACTGCCCGGAGCCTTGCCTTTATTGACCAGATAGAGGAATGTCCGCGCCAGCTCACAGCAGCTCATCTTCAACGAACAGTAGTTAAAATAGGTTTGCAGCACGGTGATAACATCATTTTCAAAATTGCCAAATGACTTCATCAGATAGGCAATAGCAGCGTTGCGATCCGAATGTTCGAACTCTGACCTTGCCACCAGCGGATCGTAATGAATATCCTGCTCGCCGGAGAGTTGGCGCACGACTTCAAGCATACGCTGTTTTGGTGCCGCCAGGCGTGATTGCAACATATCGCAAATGACCAGCGCGCCAGGATTAATAAACGGATTGCGTGGCTTGCCCTTTTCCAACTCCAGCTGTACCAGCGAGTTAAACGGCTGCCCCGAAGGTTCTTTACCTACGCGCTGCCAGATCTCGTGTTCTTCATAACGACCCAGCGCCAGCGTCAGACTTAGCACTTTGGAAATAGACTGGATGGAGAAACGCGTGTTGGCATCGCCGGCACAAAATTGCTGGCCGTCTACCGTACACACTGCGATCCCCAGATTATTGGCATCGACCGAGGCAAGCGCCGGAATATAATCCGCCACTTTTCCCTGCCCAATCAAGGGCCGCACCTGCGACAGAATCTCTTCCAGCAGCCCGTTATCTAATTCAGTCACCACCGTCGTTCCTTTAGATATTTACAAAATACGTAAAACAGTCCCCAAAGTAATTGGAGCTACAGCAAGGCGGCAATCGAACGAGACCCGGTGAGCTTATCTGTAATTCACAACTACAAAAAAGTGATTCGGGTGAGCAAGAGCAGCCAACACAGCTGTGGTTTCAACAACGACGGGGATTAAAATAAAAGCGCCATGAAGGCGCTTTAGATAGCTGTTTGCAGGGAGAAAATCAATCCCACCAGATATCGAACAGTTCGCTAACTTCAACGTCCTGCATTTTATGGTCTTCCAACCATTTTTTTACCAGCTCACGATGCTCGTCGGTACACAGGCCAATTTCCTGCAGGCAAATCAGCCCTTCCCATTGCAGGTAGCCGCTGCCATCAAAGGCCAGCCTGGCTGGTTCGATCGCGCCCTCAATAAATGCATCCAGAGATTCGTCGATAGTGTTAACGTCAGTACCTTCCGGGAAGCGCCATTTTACTGAGAAACCCAGTTCCTGAAACTCTTCGATGTGTAACTTTTTACGTAAACGACGACTACGATTCTTAGCCATTATTGCTTCCTCTCAAACATCAGATCCCATACGCCGTGGCCTAAACGTTGACCACGCATTTCGAACTTGGTAACCGGGCGCGACTCTGGGCGTGGCACAAAATTGCCTTCCGCCGACAGGTTTCCGTAAGCCTCAACGCTGCTCATCACTTCGAGCATGTGTTCTGCATAAGGTTCCCAGTCAGTCGCCATGTGGAATACGCCACCCAGCTTTAATTTTCGACGCAGCAATTCTACAAACGGAGTTTGTACGATGCGGCGCTTGTTGTGACGCGCTTTATGCCACGGGTCAGGAAAGAATAGCTGCACCATGTCGAGTGAGCCATCGGGGATCATGGTTTCGAGAACTTCGACCGCGTCATGACACATCACGCGCAGGTTCTCAACGCCCTCTTCCTTGGCGGTCATCAGACAGGCACCCACGCCCGGCGAGTGAACTTCAATGCCTATGAAGTTTTGTTCCGGATGCTGCTGGGCCATAGTCACCAGCGAAGTGCCCATTCCGAAACCGATTTCCAGCACCGTATGAGCTTCACGGCCAAACAGTGAAGCAATGTCGACAGGCTGCGACTGATATTCAACGCCCATCACCGGCCACAAATTTTCCAGCGCATACTCTTGACCTTTAGTCAGGCGGCCCTGGCGGCGTACAAAACTGCGGATACGGCGCATAGCGCGTCCGTTTTCATCAAACTCCGGTGATATGACGTCATTTTTCATAGTGCTTTCTATCTGTCTGGCGATAAATTTAGGGAAAGGCGCATTATCCAAAGATACCCAGCTTTAGCAAGCGATCGTTTAAAATCGCACAAGTAACCCAGCCAACACCCGACTATTTTGAAGGATGAGGAGGATAAGGGAAAGTTCCGGTTTACACGCATATCACTCTATGCTGCAATCCTTAGCTAAATTTTAACCCCGATGGGATCTGTAATACGCCTATGATGGAAGCGCATCGCTTCGCGCCTGCGGTACTCGATTGGTATCAACGTTATGGTCGCAAGACCCTGCCGTGGCAGCTCGAAAAAACACCTTATAAAGTCTGGCTTTCTGAAGTCATGTTGCAACAAACGCAGGTTGCGACGGTGATACCTTATTTCCAGCGTTTTATGCAGCATTTCCCGGACGTTAAAGCGCTGGCAGCTGCCCCGCTGGACGAAGTCCTGCATTTGTGGACCGGGCTGGGCTATTACGCCCGCGCTCGCAATTTGCACAAAGCTGCGCAAACTATTGTGGCACAACATAATGGCGAATTCCCGACCACTTTTGAAGAAGTTAATGCGTTACCCGGCGTAGGACGTTCAACGGCTGGCGCTGTGCTTTCTTTATCATTGGGGCAACATCACCCTATTCTGGATGGCAACGTCAAGCGCGTACTGGCTCGTAGCTATGCCATTGAAGGCTGGCCGGGCGAGAAAAAGGTCGAAAATCGCCTGTGGAAAATAAGCGAAGAAGTCACGCCAGCCGAGGGCGTACAACAGTTTAATCAGGCAATGATGGACCTCGGCGCAATGGTCTGCACCCGTTCTCGTCCGAAATGCGAGCTGTGTCCATTAAGCTTTGGCTGCGTTGCCTACGCCAATCATAGCTGGGCGAGCTATCCTGGTAAAAAACCCAAGAAAACGCTGCCCGAGAAAACGGCCTGGATGCTGATGATCCAGCAAGGCGATAAAGTGTGGCTGGAACAGCGCCCGCCGGTGGGTCTGTGGGGCGGTCTGTTTTGCTTTCCTCAGTACAGTACTGAAGACGAGCTGATAGGCGCGGGCAAGAAATACGAGGTGTCGCGCCAGTCAATGCAGCAAATGGTGGCTTTCCGTCATACTTTCAGTCATTTCCACCTGGATATTGTTCCAATGTGGATAAATGTCGACTCGGCAGCGGGTTGCATGGATGAAGGCTCTGGTCTCTGGTATAACTTAGCGCAGCCACAGTCTGTCGGACTGGCCGCTCCGGTTGAACGCCTGTTGGTGGAATTAACCAAAGCGCTGCCGCGATAGCAATATTTTCACTCTAACTTGCTGACAAATTTGAATAATTAATGACTCAGCAAGTAGAAACGGCCCTCAGGGCCAACGATGAGGAATCAGTGATGAGCAGGACTATTTTTTGTACGTTCTTGAATAAAGACGCGGAAGGACAGGATTTTCAACTGTATCCGGGCGAAATAGGTAAACGCATCTATAACGAAATCTCCAAAGAAGCCTGGTCAGAATGGATGAAGAAACAAACCATGCTCATTAACGAGAAAAAATTAAGCATGATGAATCCTGAAGATCGCAAGCTGCTGGAACAGGAAATGATTAAGTTTCTGTTTGAAGGCCATGATGTGCACATTGAAGGCTACACCCCACCTTCTGAATAACATCTTTATGATAGGGGCCAGATCCGTCGGGAGCCTGGCCCTATTTTTCATCACGATACGGCTATTAAGATGAAGAAAATTTTAGCGTTGCTGGTGATCGCGCCTTTACTGATTTCCTGTTCGAGCCACAAAGACCAATTCAACGAAGCTTACGTCAAAGACACTAACGGCTTTGACATTTTGATGAGCCAATTTGCTAACAATATCGAGAACATTTGGGGCATTAATGAAGTTCTGATCGCCGGGCCTAAAGACTATGTAAAATATAGCGATCAGTACGAAACCCGCAGCCACATCAACTTTGAGGCGGGTACCATTACGATTGAAACCATTGCAGGCGTTGATCCTACCGATAAACTGCGCCAGGCGATTGTTAAAACCTTGCTGGTTGGCGAAGATGCCAGCAATGTAGACCTTTATTCCGACGCTAACGATATTCAGATCAGTAAAGAGCCTATGCTCTATGGTCAGGTGCTGGACAACACCGGGCAGCCAATTCGCTGGCAGGGTCGCGCCACTAACTTTGCCAACTATCTGTTGCAATACAAGCTGCAACAGCGCCAGTCTGGCCTGCATATCATCTATTCCGTGACCATTCAGATGGTGCCAAACCACCTGGACAAACGTGCGCATAAATATCTGCCACTGGTGCGTGAAGCCGCGGCAAGATACGGCGTCGATCAGTCACTGATTCTGGCGATTATGCAAACCGAATCGGCATTTAACCCGTATGCAGTTAGTAACGCCGATGCGCTTGGGTTGATGCAGGTGGTGCAGCATACCGCCGGGGCTGACGTGTTCAGATCCGAAGGTCATTGGGGCACGCCGAGCCGTAGCTATCTATTTGATCCGGCAAATAATATTAATACGGGTACGGCCTATTTGGCGATATTGCAGAACAGCTATCTGGCGGGAAT
Source organism: uncultured Gammaproteobacteria bacterium (assembly GCA_963747655.1). Taxonomy (GTDB): domain Bacteria; phylum Pseudomonadota; class Gammaproteobacteria; order Enterobacterales; family Enterobacteriaceae; genus Rouxiella. The sequence continues at coordinate 241,966 of CAVVFS010000008.1, forward strand.
CGCCGATCCGGTTGCACGGCGTTATGCGGTCATCACGGCTTATAACGGTGGCGCGGGTAGCGTACTGCGAGTGTTCTCGAGCGATAAAACGCAGGCATTCAATATCATCAATAATATGTCGGCAAGTGATGTTTACGACACATTATTAAACCGCCATCCTTCTGCGGAATCGCGTCGCTATCTGTATAAAGTCAGTAACACGCAGAGAAGCTATCGCCGGGTCGACTAACGGTTTTTATTAAACTAACAAAGACGTCGTATTGAGCTAAATATAACGTCTTATCGAACTGGTAAAGACTTGTTATTAACTGGAACGGAGACCGCCTGGTCTCCGTTTTTTTTGCCAAAAATCTGCCCTTTCCCCGCAGCTATTAAATTTATTTTAGTTTTAGTCGGAATTTGAAATTATCGTTTTGAAAATCATCCTATAGTCGTTAGTACGTTTACTACTAACACCATGACGTTATGGTGACTTTCAGCTCGCCGATTGCTTGCGTCGGCATCATTTCCATGGAGGGATTATGAATATTAATGCGGCCTCTTCGCCTTCGAGACAGCGTTCGATATCTGAATCGTCTGTTTATCGACCCGTTTCTGAAATAAATTCAACCCATTCGCTCGACTATCTGGATCTTGCCCGTGCAAGTCAGCAACTTACCGATAATCTGTATCAGGCTTTGCAACAGCCTTCCCAGACTGAAATTGACGCTGCGCTAGAGGCGCTAAACGCTATTCTGGCCGCCGCTGAAAGTGAAGGGGCCGAATCTTTATCTGCATTGCCCGTTGACTGCCAGCATCTGCATAGCCAATTAAGCCGTTATATTTTTGAAAATGAGGCAATCGTAGATTATGAATTATGTGGCAGGCTGCGCGACATTAATGAAAGTCATCTGAACTCGACGTCGACTCCAGACGCAGAATCAGCCGGATATTGGACAAGATTCAAAAATGTTCTGTCATTGGCCGCTAATGATAACGTCTGCCGTTATGTTCAAAACGGCAAAAATATTGCCCTGAGTTCCATACTTTGTGTTGCGCTGCCGACGCTGATGCGGCAAATAGTGGCTTATGAGGTTGAAAATACGCTGGAAGATAATGCTGCCAGCCAAAATACGCGATTCACACTGGCCGCATTTGCCGGCATTTTACCGATGGTACTGAATCTCGCGGGCGGCGTTCGCGAATGCCTGCAAGGAAGTGCAACGACCTTGAGCACTTTCTCACGGGCGCTAAATATTGGCATTTCTTCGGCTGCACTGATTGCCGCAGCGTCAACAGGCGCATTGTCAGGACTGGCCTCGACGCTGATTTCGTTCCAGTTTTACAGCCTGCTGCGAGAAAGCACACAGACTTTTTTTCGTATCAGTAATAATACGCCGGTGCATGCTCTCGGCACCCTCGCGACTGCCGGGCTATACATTCCAAATCAAATAGCAACCTCGGTCAGCATGACGGCCAGCGCATCGCCTTCAGGCGTTTTGGCCGCGGCACAGCACAGCTCTTATCTTAATATATTGCCTAATGATCTGAGCAGAATGGCATTAAACACGATAGGTGAAGCCGTTGATTTATCTGTATTTAGTGGATTAAACGCGCTACAGAGCGGAATCAAGCTCAAGAACCGGCTTGATGTCGGATTACCCGATAAAAAACGGATAACTAACACGCTTTTCGCTGCATTGCCTGCGCGAATGGCGTTAATGAATACGCCAATATTAATAAGCATGGCGTTGCAAACAGCGCTGACAGAACACTTAGATGAACCGACGCTGGTGCTGTTAGATGATATTTTATGCGCCACGATCCTCGGCACTTTATATCCTCTCTTTGTGGCGACGTTGGTCAAGGCAGATAAACCTGACAGCTCAAAGGCATAATCAGAGCAAAAAAAACGGAGCCAGGAGGCTCCGTTCTACTCATCAGACTGGCTGTAAATCCGACTTATTCAGCGATCACATAGCCCATTACGCGCTTCCAGCCCTCGGTTTTCTCGACGTAAACGCCCTGCAATTCAGGGGAGAAGCCCGGCAGAATGTTGATGCCCTCTTCCAGCGCCATAAAGTAGCGTTGAACCGCGCCACCCCATAATTCGCCCGGCACCACGCACAGTACGCCCGGAGGATAAGGCAACGCGCCTTCTGCGGCGATACGCCCTTCAGCCTGGCTAATTGGCACTAATTCAACATTATCGCGAATAAATTCGCTGTGTGCGTCCTGCGCGTTCATCACCACCTGCGGGAAGCCTTTCTCGCGGAACATCTCTTTTTGCAGCTCTTTCACATCAAAGCTGACATATAAATTGTGCATTTCCTGGCACAGCTGGCGAATGGTGTAATCGCGATAGCGCTCTTCGTTTTTGCGATACACCGTCGGCAGCACTTCACTCAGCAAAGCATCTTCTGCAATATAACGCTCAAAACGCGCAATTTCATTGACCAGATGCTGCATTTTTGCCGGAGTTTCCGCGGGAGTCAGCAGGAAAAGGATCGAGTTGAGATCGCATTTTTCCGGAACAATGCCATTCTCGCGCAAATAGTTAGCCAATATGGTTGCCGGAATACCAAACTCGGTATATTTACCGCTGGTAGCATCGATGCCCGGCGTGGTCAGCAACAGCTTGCACGGGTCAACAAAATACTGCTTCTCGGCATAACCGGCAAAGGCATGCCAGCGCTCGCCCGGCACAAAGTCAAAGAATCTTACGTCGTTGGCCATCTGCTCGGTTTCGTGATCCTGCCACGGCTTGCCGTCGATAACCGGCGGTACAAACGGATGGATCATTGAACACTGGTCGAGCAGCATTTTACGGGTATCAATACCCAGCTTCACGCACTCCATCCACATATGTTTGCCGCTGCCACCGGCATGCATGCGCGCGTTGACATCCAGCGCCGCAAACAGTGGATAAAATGGGCTGGTAGAAGCATGCATCATAAAGGCGTTGTTAAGCTTTTTATGGCTGCAATGGCGCTTCTGCCCTTTGATATGGTTATCTTTTTTGTGGATTTGCGAGGTCTGTGAGAATCCGGCCTGCTGCTTGTGCACTGACTGAGTAACAATAATTCCCGGATCGTTTTCGTCGAGCTCCAGCAGCAGCGGCGAGCATTCTTTCATCATCGGGATGAATTGTTCATAGCCAACCCATGCAGAGTCGAACAGAATGTAATCGCAAAGATGGCCGATTTTTTCCACCACCTGACGGGCGTTATAAACGGTGCCGTCATAGGTGCCGAGCTGGATAATAGCCAGGCGGAATGGGCGTTTTTCTGCTGCACGCTCTGGAGCGACGTCTTGAATTTGCTTACGCAGATAGCGTTCGTCGAAACAGGCTGCATCAATACCGCCGATAAAGCCAAATGGATTACGCGCAGTTTCGAGATAAACCGGTGTCGCACCTGCCTGCAGCAGCGCGCCATGGTGGTTAGATTTATGGTTATTGCGGTCGAACAGCACCAGATCCCCACGGGTTAACAGCGCGTTGGTCACCACTTTATTAGCCGCCGAGGTGCCGTTCAGCACGAAATAGGTCTTGTCGGCGCTGAACACTTTCGCTGCATGTTTCTGTGCGTCTTTGGCGGATCCTTCGTGGATCAGTAAATCACCGAGTTTAACGTCGGCATTACACATATCAGAACGGAAGATATTCTCGCCAAAGAATTCGAAGAACTGACGGCCGGCTGGGTGACGACGGAAGAATTCACCACCCTGATGACCCGGGCAGGCAAAGGTCGAATTTTCCATTTCGACATACTTTTTCAGCGTGTCAAAAAACGGCGGGAATAAACCCTGTTGGTACTCGTCGGCTGCGGCTTCAAGCTGCGCGGCATAGAAAGCCTGATTAGCATCGGCCAGCGCAAATACGCCCTTCAGCGCCGAAAGATAATTTGGGGAAACCTGTTCCGCACCCTGTACTGCAACAAACGCGGGGATACTAAACCCCAGAGCTTCAACTTCTGCCAGTCTGCCGTTATTAAGGTCATCCACGGAAATCACTATCGCCGCAATGTCGGTATAGTCCGCGTTATCGAGGCTGACAACGCCACGCGATGTGTCGAGATGGGATGCCACGGAGGCGCTTGCTGCTATTTTTAACTGTTTCATATTACAGGACTCTCAAACGGTTAAGTATGAGGGTGTGCCAGAGAGGCACGGCAATGAGCAGGTTTGTTTGGCGCATTGGCAAGCTTTCAGGATGACCCACGCGCAGACACCGGCCCGGCAAAGTGACGTTAGCTAAGTGGTGATGTCCAGATTTAATCAGACAAGGCTTATTATTAAGCATAGCTGTTACAGAACGAAGTACCGTCTTAGCTACGTCTGATAGACATCAGTAAAATCAGAGCAACGCTCTATTTTTAACAATGCCTAACAGCGAGCAAAGGGTAGCCTTACCGCATGAAAGGATTTACAACAGGAGAAAAACAGGAAATGTAAAGGTCACTGCACCCTGGTGTCATCATCAATAGTTTGTGGCACTTACTGAAAGTGCAATGTGATAAACCGGTCATGTGCCGCAACCCTCTTGAGCTGTGCGGAGAAAGAAAATAGCTCGAATGATGCAAATAAATCGGCGCAATAATCGCACCTTTTACCTTCGGGTTCAAGCCAGAAACTTTATCAAAAAACGATGAGTCCAGAGGGCGATATTAGCCATTGAATCTTCGAAGAAAATCCAACGGCTGGGCACTGTAATTTGCGAAAGTTTTACAGGTTATGGCATCAGGCGTGCAAAGAATCCATCTCGATAACAAAGCGATATTTCACATCACTTTTAATCATCCTTTCGTAAGCATCATTTATCTCAGGCATTTTGATCATCTCCACGTCTGAGACAATGCCGTGCTCGCCACAAAAATCGAGCATTTCCTGCGTTTCTTTAATGCCTCCAATCGCCGATCCTGTGACTGAACGACGTCCCATAATCAACGGCAGAGTACTCAGCACTGGCGTGATATCGCCCAGTAAACCCACAAATACCAGCGTGCCGTCCAGGGTCAACGTTGGCATATACGGATTAATATCATGCTCATAGGGAACGGTGTCGACAATCAGGTCAAACTGGCCGCTGACTGATTCCATCTGCTGCTCGTCGGTTGAAATCACAATGTGCTGCGCGCCTAAACGACGAGCGTCTTCTTCCTTGCCCGGCGAACGGGTAAAAAGCGTCACGTCGGCACCGAGAGCATGGGCAAGTTTGAGCGCCATATGACCCAGGCCGCCCAGTCCAACCACCGCCACTTTAGAACCTTTGCCTACATTGTAATGGCGCAGCGGTGCCCACGTGGTGATGCCCGCACAAAGCAGCGGCGCGGCAGCCTTGAGGTCTAATCCGTCAGGCATTTTGAGGATGAAATCTTCTGAGGCCAGAATAGTTTTGGAATAACCACCGTAGGTTGGCAGCCCGTCGTGGCGATCAAAACCGTTGTAAGTTTGCACGCAACCTTCTTCGCAATACTGCTCGATGCCTTGCTGACAAGGTTTACACACGCGGCAGGAATCGACCATGCAGCCAATTCCGACGTTATCGCCCGGCTTGAATTTAGTCACGCCTTTACCTACCGACGTGACTCGCCCGACAACTTCATGGCCGGGTACCACAGGATATTGGCTGCCGCCCCAGTCATTGCGCGCCTGGTGCAAATCGGAATGGCAAACACCGCAGTACAGTACTTCAATGACCACGTCGTCGTCTCGCGGGTCACGGCGAGTGAATTCAAACGGAGCAAGCGGAACCTTGGAAGATTGCGCTGCATAGCCGAGCACTTTCATCGTCATATTATTTTTCTCCTGATTGATGGTAAACGCTTCAGGCTCGATGAACCTGAAGGTTTTATCACAACTCTTGCCTGGTCGGTCAGAATAGAATTTCTTTGATATCAACGAATTCCGGCTGGGGATACGCCGAAGGTAATTTCACCGGGAGAGATAATAGTAGTACGTATAGGATAAGTTATTTCTTATATTGCTCGTCGGTGACCTTTTCCAGCCATTCGATCACGCTACCGTCCAGTGCTTCGGCGATGGCAATATGCGTCATGGCATTGTCTGGCGTTGCGCCATGCCAGTGCTTAACGCCTTGCGGGATCCAAACAATATCACCCTGATTAATTTCTCTGATTTCACTGCCCCACTCCTGCAACCAGCCACGTCCGTGAGTCACGATCAGCGTTTGACCCAGTGGATGCGTGTGCCATGCATTGCGAGCGCCGGGTTCAAAAGTCACAACCGCGCCACCAATACGCGCCGACTCAGTCCCCTGAAAAGGCGAGTCAATCCGGACATTGCCAGTGAAATATTCGGCTGGAGCAATGCTGCTTGGCTGAGAACCGGCTGGGGTAATTTTAATGCTCATCTTTTCTCCATAACGGTAAAAACCGCTGTCTGTAGGTTTTAGGATTAGGCCACATAAAAGTCTAAGAGAAGGTAGCAGCTATCAATACCAAGGTGTAGTCAGTTGATAAGGATAGGCTTATGAATAACATGCATAAGTCATATCAACATCACAGCACCGATTGGCAATCAATTCACACAGGGTGTGAAGCATCATTGCGACAATATTCTGTTTTCGATGTATTTCCCGAGGTTATTAATGTCTGGATTATTCTCTACCTTCAAACTGAAAGACGTCACGCTGCGTAACCGTATCGTCATCCCACCTATGTGCCAATATAGCGCGGTTGATGGTTTACCAAATGACTGGCATAACGTGCACTACAGCAGCCTGGCGCGCGGTGGCTCAGGTTTGGTCATCGTCGAGGCAACCGCCGTTTCTCCTGAAGGACGCATCACCCCGGGATGTCTGGGACTGTGGAACGATCAGCAGGCAGAACGTCTGGCAAAAATTGCTAAAGAGATCAAAGCTGCCGGTGCCGTCCCCGGGATCCAGATTGGTCATGCAGGCCGCAAAGCCAGTGCTAATCTGCCGTGGGAAGGTGATGATCATATCCCTGCTGGCGATAGCCGAGGCTGGGAAACTATTTCTCCTTCAGCCGTCGCCTTCGGGGCAAATCTGCCAAAAGTGCCTCATGAAATGACGCTGGCCGATATCGAACGCGTAAAAGCTGATTTTGTTGCCGCAACTCGCCGTGCACGTGATGCCGGTTTTGAATGGATTGAGCTGCACTTTGCCCACGGTTATCTGGCTCAGAGCTTCTTCTCGGTTCATGCTAACCAGCGCCAAGACGCATACGGCGGAAACGCAGAAGGTCGCGGTCGCTTCCTGCTGGAAACTCTGGCTGCGGTTCGTCAAGAATGGCCCGAAAATCTGCCACTGACGGCCCGTTTCGGCGTGATCGAATATGACGGACGTGACGAAGAAACGCTGCAAGAAGCTATCGATCTGACTAAAAAATTCCGCGCTGGCGGTCTTGATTTACTCAGCGTTAGCATCGGTTTCTCAACACCAAATTCCAATATTCCTTGGGGTGCAGGTTTCCTGGCACCTATCGCCGAACGCGTGCGCAATGAAGCACAAATTGCGGTCGCATCAGCATGGGGTATTGATTCACCGGTTATCGCCAACGAAACCATCGAGAAAAACCAGCTTGATCTGGTGATGGTTGGCCGCGCGCATCTGGCAAACCCTAACTGGCCTTATCAGGCAGCGAAGGTGTTAGAGAAAGAAGAGCCTTCATGGGTTCTTCCGGCTCCTTACGCCCACTGGCTTGAGCGCTATAAAACGGCTGAATAAGCCTTTAAATACAAGAAACCCGCCAGCCGGCGGGTTTTTTTATCTACTTTTCCAGACTGTTTGTCTGTTAAAGCTCATCAAATGGCACGCCGCCTCGCGACTTGTTGCTCTTTTTAGTTTCAACAATCGATACAATCACGTGCTCGGCTCCAACATCTAAAGAGTCGACAACCGCTTCAGTTATCTTCTTCAGCAGCTTTTTCTTCTGCTCGGCAGTGCGGCCTTCAGCAGCATAAACAACGATCTCTGGCATATTGTTCTCCCATTCGCTGACCATCATGGTCAAATATTGTTCTAAAAATAATACACCAGCCATTAGCTAAGACTATTAATATTAGTAACAATAATTGAATGTTTTCACTGCCGAGTCTTCGCCCCTAATCCAGTCTAATTGCGCATGCGTGGGCCAGGTTCCGAAGTAAGCTTCGAGCCTCATTACATTATACTTTCCCAATATTATTGGAAATAATTCTCATTACCATATATTGCGCTATAATCTTGCGTCGTGCCTGCCGAGCATGACGGTTTATATCCTTGAAGCTTTATATCCATACTTTTAATGGGATTAAGAAGGCTCTAAAAATATGCAAAACGCTATATATCGCTATATCAACAACATCATGGACACGCGCGCAAAGTGGATGTGCATACTGATTTTGCTCATTTCACTCCTTTCTGCTATTGCCGTGACATTATCGCCGATATTTATTTCCAGAATAACGGCTCTATTAACACCGGCTAAGAGCAATACGCTTTTAATCGTTTACTTGCTAGGCATCGCATATATTTTAGTGATTTCACTCAATAAAATATTCAATATTACGTCGCTATTTCTTCAAAGCCATCTGCGCACCCACTGTATTTCCGGTGTCTCAAAAGAATATTTTCAAAGCATCTACAGGAATCCGTCAATCATTGGGGAAAATCAAAATTCAGGCGATATTTCTCAAAAGCTAAATCAGGCTACCAATGATATATATATGCTGATTAGCAATATATCCTTCTCACTAGTTCCGCCCATCTTTCAACTTGTTATTGCTCTGACCGTTATTTTATCGTCAAAGGATTGGGTTGTTGCTTTGCTATTTTTCACTTACACCATAACCTTTTCTTCCTTTAGTATATTAACCAGTAGCATGTTGATTGTGAAACGTAAAGCCTTGATGGCCTCTGGACTTAAAACTTATAGCCTATTGATTGATAGCGTACAAAACTTTCCCGTAGTGAGGACTTTCAACTGTTTTGATTTTTTCTTTCAGCGATTTAATAACGGTTTGACTAATGATATCAATAGCCAGCAAGCCTATTGGAAAGTGACTTTCATCTTGATGTGTGTCAGCGGATTATTGCAAATACTCTTTTTCGGCAGTTCTTTTATTTATACGCTTTATCACGTAATTAACGGTACGACTACACTGAGTCATTTCATTCTTATTTCATCTTATCTTTTAGTCATTTCCTCACCTCTGGAGAATTTGGGGCAGGCTTTTACCTCCTTTATGCAAACCTACCGTTCTCTGGGAGGATTCGTGAAAGATCTAAAAATGGTTCCTGCCAAAGATATTGAACCTATTACTCACGTTACCAATCAGGCAGTACTAAACCTTTGTCTGAAAGAAGTTTGCTTTCGCTATCCGGGCAATGAGAATTTCCAGTTTGGTCCTGTTTCTTTAACGCTGAGCAAGGGAAAATTTATTACCATAACCGGCAAAAGTGGTGCAGGAAAATCAACATTGCTCAAGATACTTACCCGTAATATTAGCCCATCCTCGGGAAGCTATTTTATTGCTCAACACGATGCAAAGGCACTATCTGATGACGAATTCTATCGTATGACAGCCTATGTTTCACAAGATGATTACGTGTTTATGGACACGGTACGTTTCAATTTGCAGATAGCGAATCCCGAGGCCAGCGACGAACAGTTATTAGACGCACTGGCTAAAGCTAATCTGACTTTCAAAGATGAAGAAAATGGATCGACTCTTGATAGAAACATCACTAATGAAGGAGGCAATCTTTCTGGTGGACAGCGACAAAAGCTTTCGTTGGCAAGACTGTTTTTACGTAATCCAGCTATTATATTTCTCGATGAAATAACCTCTTCGCTGGATATCCCAACTGAAAAGAAACTACTGCAACAAATACGTGATACCTTTACACAAGCAGTTATTATCAACGTTAGTCATCGCCCTTCAACTTTTGTATTCTCCGATGAAATAGTGATCATTGGTAATGGGCATGTATTGGAACATGGCCCTTATTCTCAACTTAAAACAAACAATAGCTATCTTAATGACATTATAAAAGCTACTTAACATTAATTAAGGTTTAAATTATTTACTTTTAAATATATTGAACATTTAATTACCTGGTTATTTTTACAGCTATAATATTACATTACTGGTAGACTTCGTTTGGGTGCTCTGGATCTTTTTGTCCCGAGCATGAAGTCTTGTTTTATGTTTTTAATATTTTCAGTAACAAGTATGCAGAAGATAAAAAGAGAAAAGCCCCGAATTGAAATTAATCAAAACGAGGCCAACTCGATGCACAAGAAACATCAGATTAGCCTCTTACCCGCCAAAAGGCAAGGAGTCGAAGGCTATGATGCTGCAAATCCCAAAGGTACTGAATTGTCTATTTACCTTTTTATCGATCACTCTCTTTTTATTGGTCTTTATTTTGGTAAATAATAATCGCTTATGCGAGTTACGCTTCAAATCAGGTATCGGCGAGATTGAGGCCATCATGGCCTGCGAATCTTAACGGTAATGTAACCAAAGGCGGGAGTTTGCTCCCGCCCGATGTTTCTAAAGCATGGATTTAAGAGCGCCCCTTTTCAAATAACTTTAAAGATATAAAAAATAAAAAAAGCCCCGAGCATTTTCAGCCGGGGCTTTGTTCTTTAATTCAGCACTGTGTTATTTAACCAAGTACTTAGTTATTTATCTAAGAGCTTTATTTATTATCCAGCGCGTAGGCAATTACGTAATCGCCACGATCCGGTGACTGGCGTGCTCCGCCGGCTGAGATAACAATGTACTGTTTGCCCGTTTTCGGCGAAACATAACTCATTGGGCCGCCGCCGCTACCCACTGGCAGGCGTGCTTTCCACACTTCTTTACCGGTTGAGGCATCGAATGCACGCAGGTAGTAATCCTGAGTACCCGCGATAAACACCAGACCACCCTGAGTTGCCAGAGTACCGCCCAGAGTTGGCATCCCCACCGGCATCTGCGCCATCATTTTGATGCCAAATGGTCCAGTATCCTGAACAGTACCGGCCGGAACCTGCCAAACGATTTTCTGAGTTTTCAGGTCAATCGCAGACAAAGTACCAAATGGTGGCTTCTGACATGGGATACCCAGCGGAGACATAAAGCGATCTTTATTCACGCCATAAGGAGTACCTTTCAGCGGAACCGCACCCATACCGGTGTTAACAGATTCCCCGCCGTTGCTGGCAGCAATCTTGTTATTGTTCTGCTTAATCATCTGCACCCACAGACCCAGACGCATATCATTAACAAACATATAATGATTGTTCGGGTCGATAGACATGCTGCCCCAGTTCATACCCCCCAGCGAACCTGGGAAGCTCAGAGACTTATCAGTATCTGGCGCGGTGAACAGTCCATCGTAACGCATTGATTTAAAGCTAATACGGCACATCAGCTGGTCGAACGGCGTTGCGCCCCACATATCCGATTCTGTCAGTTTCTGATTACCGATTGAAGGCATGCCAACAGAGAACGGCTGAGTTTTAGAGTACTGCTCGTTAGGAATATTACGGGTCTTAACCGGCAGCTCTTTAACTTCTGTCAAAGGCTTACCTGTCAGGCGATCAAGAACAAAGATCTGGCCAGTCTTGGCACCGATAACAACGGCAGGACGAGTCGTTCCATCCTTCATCGGGAAGTCGATAAGACTAGGCTGCATTGGCAAGTCGAAGTCCCAGAGATCGTTATGAACGGTCTGATAGACCCACTTTTCTTTACCAGTTGTCGCATCAACTGCCAGTACAGAGGCTCCGTACTTATGATCCAGCGCGTTGCGGTTTGCACCCCATAGATCAACAGACGGGCTACCCATAGGCATAAACACGGTATTCATAGCCGGATCGTAGGACATTGGCGCCCAAGAGTTCGGGGTACTGCGAACATAGGTTTGCCCAGGTTGCAATTTTGCATTAGGGTCTGGATTACCTGGGTCGAATGCCCAACGCATCTGCCCGGTAATCACGTCGAAACCACGGATCACGCCACCAGGCATATCGGTTTGTACGTTATCAGCTACGCGGCCACCCACAACCACAGTTGTCCCTGCCAGCGTTGGAGCAGAAGTCAGCTGATACTTAGGATCCGCTGCATCGCCTAAACCTGCTTTCAGGTCAACAACGCCGTTTTTACCGAAGTCTGAACAGAATTCGCCATTATCAGCGTTGATAGCAATCAAACGCGCATCGATGGTGTTCATCAGAATACGGCGCTGACAGGTATCGCCGGCCGCTAATGAAACTTGCGGAACCGGAGTTGAATTTGGCACCGTTGGCTGCGCAACAGGTTTGGTCGCATCAAAGTAAGCCAAGCCACGGCAGCGATTCCATACCTGAGCTTGTGCATTGATTTCGCGTTTCCAGATTTGTTTACCTGTATCAACGTCGACAGCAATCACGTTGTTGTGCGGAGTACATAGGAAGACTTTATCGCCGACTTGCAGCGGAGTTTCCTGATCTTCTGCGCCATTGCCTCCAGGGCTAATTGGCGTATCGCCGGTGTGGAAGGTCCAGGCAACCTTCAGATCCTTAACGTTATTACGGTTGATCTGATCTAAGGCGACGAAGCGGTCACCGCCTGGCGTATTGCCCCAATTGCTCCAGTCTTTTTGCTCTTTGGCTTTATCAACAGGAACCAAAGGCAGGTCATTACCTTTAAAGGCAACAGTTGGATGCGGCTGGAACATCTGCACAAAAGCGACAACCATGCCTACTGCTAATACGACGGTTAAACCGTATGACAGTTTAGCGAGGCATCTTTTGCCTTCTTTTTTACGCAGTGTTGGCCAGGTTGCGAAGCCTAACAGCATAAAGCCCGTTGGAACCATCAGACGAGAAATCAGCGGCCAAAAGTCCCAGCCTGCGTCATAGATTGACCAGATTAATGTTCCGATGAACACCAAAATGAACAGGATTACAGCTGAGGATTTAACACGGAAGTATTGAATAGCAGACAGCACCATGACAATACCGGCAATCAAAAAGTACCAGCTTCCGCCTAGTGAAACTAACTTCCCACCTTCAATGGCAAAGAATAAACCACTGACAGTAAGAATAACTCCTAAGATACAACACCATAGCCTGAGTATGGGACTCGACTGGGAATTTAATCCAGACATGCAGGCACTCTCCAAGATTATGTTTTCGATAGTTTTATAACGGGTAATCGTTACAACTCACCACCCAAATATGACTAAAAAAATCTATTTGCGTCAAAACGTGAGCGCGGCATTGTACCACCTGATTCATTTTGGTGTTAACGCTTTAACTGTTTAAGACCAACTTATTAACAACTTGATATGACCACACTATAAATATGCGATTATTCATACAGTTAACCATGTTATGACTAAGGTTTTTTGGCAACATATAAAGCGAGGAGAGAAATATCATAGGATTTTTCATGAAACAATCTGAAAAACATAGGGCTTTAAAAGGCTGTTTAAGGCCTGAATATTGCCTTATAGGACATTAAAAAGTGCCATACGAAACAAAATGTTAACTAAATGAACCAACCCTGATTGATACACAGTTTCAAATTTCAAACTCGTGATTTTTTTAACTAATTAATAACATTTAAATGAGAACTGCCTTTGCGATTAGTGAATTTTACTAAAAGCTCTATTTGGTTTTAGCCTGGGTTAAAGACTTTAATGTTTTAATGGCTGGCGGTGCAGTCGCTATTTGTCTATTACATAGATCTAACGCGCAGGAATGGGTTTTGCAGCAATACCTTGCAGAGAAACTTGAGATGGATACCGCATTGGATGAGGGAGAGGAAAACCTACAAGGATTAACGTTTCTTAAAGACAATGAAACCTCCTCCCAAGCTTGCCAGAGGAAATCCCATTTAGTCTTATATCAATACAACTAATCCTAAGTTATTAATGGAGCATCCAGGCATTAACCTGATTGCTCGCTAATAAACGCGGATTATTAAACCGTTTGAGCAACGATCTGATTAGTTAGCGTGCCGATACCGCCAATTTTCACTTCAATAACATCGCCGCTTTTCATAAACAACGGTGGAGTTCTTTTCTTGCCAACACCGCCCGGTGAACCGGTGATAATAACGTCACCCGGAGACAAAGGACTGAAACGAGAAATATATTCGATAATGTCTGATACTGAGTGGATCATGTTGCCTGTGGTATCGTTCTGAACACGCATGCCATTGAGGAAAGTCTCGATAGGCAACGCCTGCGGATCGGTAATTTCGTCGCTAGTCACAAGCCATGGGCCAAATCCACCGGTTTGACGCCAGTTTTTACCAGCAGTAAACCAGGTGTGCTGCATGTCACGTACCGTTGCATCCATAAAGCAGCTATAACCAGCAATATAGTCTAACGCATCTTCTTTTTTTACTTCGCTTGCATAACGTCCAATGACAACGGCCAATTCGCCTTCATAATCAAACTCATCGCTGGTTGCTGGTTTGATTAGATTGTCTTTATGCGCACTGAAAGTATCAGGGAAACGAATAAACAAAGTCGGTGCATTATTATTTTCTTCGAACTCTTTTCTTTTATCGGAATAGTTCATGCCCACACAAAAGATTTTTCCAGGCGTTTCAATAACGGGCAAAAATACAATATCGTCGATTGGATAATCAACCGCAGAACCCACTAGTTCTTGCAGGATGTTCAGCGCATTATCATTTAACAAAGACTGAAGCGTGGAATACTTGCTGGAAAATCTTTTCCCAGCATCAATAATTCCATGTTCAGTAACAATTCCATATGACTTATCATCTGATTGTGGGCGATAAAAACTTGCTAATTTCATACAATTCCTTAGATCTACAGCATAAATAGCATTACTATTCAGCTACTTAAAAGACCTCTATATTCAGCTAAAATGACCACCTGGTGTAGAACCACGAGATGGCGACCGAGCAAATTGCTCCAGCACATCAAGTGTGCGTAATTTTCTCACAGACTTAACGATAATGCACAGTCAAACTTAAGATAATCCATTTATTATTAGTGAAATTAATGGTCTAAACTATTTTTTGTAGAAATTAAATTCCAAAATGTGTAAAAATTAATTATGGCATGCAATCATTTAATTCCATGCCGTGATTATCTAGAACTCTTTGCCTAAAGCGAAATAGAAAAAAAGTTCTCAAAACGAGTTTAGACCTAAAAACAGCGTTTAACCTAAAGAACAAAAAAGCATAAGAATGCCCTCTGACCTTGCACTATTTCTATTTTAAATGACCAAAAATTTTACATACACATCGCCAAAATCCCTTATCAGACTTTAGAACACAGGTTTCTGTTATACAGAAGTCCGAATTAACTTTATATCCCAGGCGAGGAACAGTAATAATAATTTCCTCAAGATTAATGCTTTTTAGATCTTTTCTTAAAGTATATATTTTTTGGTTAATAGCGGGAGAGAAATCGAAGATTGCAGTTTTCCCCCAAATTTCTTTAATTAATAGTTCCTTGCTTACAGGTTGTTGTTGACCATACCTGATGATTAGCTCAAATAATTTTCCCTGAGAATAAGTTAAACGTAATAGGATTCCAGACTTATCACAAAAGGCATGATTTTCCTGGCAATAATATATATTATTTTTAATGTTTATTTTTTTCACATTTTAACGCCTTTTATAAGACTATTTTTACCAGAAATTGACCTGGAAAAGTCACCCTCCACTCATGATAATTTTTACCCAGTAAATGTTATCGATAAAAAAACCTCACTAATGCGACTTAAATCAACCGGTTATAAATCATGAGTTTTGTGATAAAGTTTGGAAGGTTTGATAAAAAGTTAGCTTACGTTAGCATTTATCGGGTTACTCAAAATGCAGCACCGTTAATAATAATTATAAAACCTTCCTCCCAATTGATTACAAATTCATTAAATTAAGGATAAAAGAGGGGAAACTCTCTGAAATATCGCATATGTTCAATCAAAATTGAAAAATTTACAAACCTCTAAAGCAATTCACACAAAAAGATAATTTATTTTAAACATGATAGACCAAAAATAGTTTCTTATTTTTTCAAGGTAGAATAGAAGTAAGGTTTTTACTGACCAAAAATCTACGATTGCAAAACCTACAATCCTTCGGGAAAATACTCCTGAAAAATTTAATGTTTAATAGTCCATAATCTAAAGAGGAAGTTAGTTATGTCCCCACAAGTAGGTATTGGAGTTCTTATTTTTCGGGAAGGAAAATTTTTACTGGGCCGCCGTAAAGGCAGCCATGGGGAGGGAGACTGGTCTGCACCAGGTGGCCATCTTGAGTTTGGTGAAACGCCAGAAGCTTGTGCAAAAAGAGAAACTCAGGAAGAAACCGGCCTGGATTGTGGTGAATTAATGGCAGGACCTTTTGTCAGCAATGTCTTTCCTGAAATACAAAAACACTACATCACTCTATTTATGCTGAGTCAGCAATCAACAGGGGAACCTGTTTTGCTTGAGCCTGAGAAATGTGAAGGTTGGCAATGGTTCTCACCAGATTCACTTCCTGAACCCCTCTTCGCCCCTTTAAAAACATTATTCGAGCAACATAGCCTTGATCAACTTATAAGCTCAGTAAGCTCATAGTTTTTATAAAATCATAGCGTTATGGCTATTTATAGAACATCAATCAAGCAGCGTGATATCAAGCTTTTGTTTGAAAACGTGCTGGCAAAGAATTTTATAACTGTCGCGATCAAAATGCGGTATTGGGATTTGTATCTCTTTAGCCGCGTCTAAAGTTTTGACCGTCCCTAAATAAAACCAGTTATTCAGCACGTGAAAATCACTTTGTTCGCCACTTGTTTCTTGTATAGCAATACGTCCCGGATAGGGCCAACTACGAATTTTCATCGCTTCAAGGGCTTCTTGTAAACGTATTTGGTGCGTGAGAAGTGTCTCTTTCCCACAACATGCCCCTTCACATCGTCCCAGAGAAAACCGGAAACAGGCTCTGTTAGCATAAAGTTTTTCCAGTCCCAGCGCCCCATAACATAAGCGTTTTTCATCGGCGATTTCTCGCAGTTTCTCAATCGCTGATATTTTGGTTTTAAACAAACCATAGAGATTCTCGGCAGTAGAAAAATCCGTCTCATTGCTGAAAATAATATTGGTGCTCTCGTCAGTAACTCTCACCGAACACAGTTTACGTGTCATGCGCAGCCGCTTATTAAAAAGTGGCCGTTGTTCTTTTATCATTTTAGATTCAAGAAGTAAGGCGCCAATTTCACCCACAGTTTCAAAGAAATCAATACTGCTGGTCATCCGTAAAAGCTTAGCCTCACCAACAGTTCTGAAATGAGACTGCACTCGGCTACGAATATTAATGCTCTTGCCTATATAAAGAGGAAAGGTGTGGTCCTGACCGTAAAAAACATAGACCCCACTGCCAGAAGGCAACGTATCGAGGGTATGACGTAAATGTTCAGGGTATTGATACAGCAGAGGCGTATTTTCGTTTTGCATAAGGTTATTCAAACTGCGAGGCGTTTACCGAATAAAAATTAGACAAAAGCGATAATACTGAATATCCATACAGGGTTCAAGCTTCTCATTGCTCGCTTTTAAAACAAAACTTGCTGTTTACAACAGAACTTAGGGTAGAGCTGGGCAGCGTGCACGTTTCTGAATATTTTTCATTCATATTCAGAAAAACGGCAACAAAGCTGCCATGATGAATTATTAATGAGCCGCCCTGATAAAAGATTTAATTAAGCCAATTTAGCGTGATGTAATCTTTCCTTTGGAGATCAATATGTTTCATATTTTACGTGCTGAACCCAAATCGACGTTTGAATACGGACCTTTTAAGATCCGCCGTATCCGCCCAGGCAAAATCTTATCTGATGGTGCAAATGATGCATTTGGCCCACTTAGTGTTATCGATCACGCTAACCTGAATATCGGCACATTGGTCAGCATGCATGAACACATTAATGACGAGATCCTCAGCTATATGTGGCAAGGATCGATGGTGCATGAGGATTCGGCCGGTAATCGCATACCGCTTTCACCCAAAAAACTCATGATGATGAATGCTGGTGAAAGTTTTTGGCACGAAGAATCTACACCTTTGGTTCCGGTCGAAATGTTGCAAATATTTATTCGTCCACGCGAAGCGAATCTGCCACCGCGTGTGCAATTTTTGGAACGCCCCGAGGGGACTCGAACACTTGAATGGACCTTGTTAGCGGGTCCGGAAGGGGAAAATGCCCCGTTAGAAATACGCCAGTCAGTCTACATTTATGATATTCGCCTGGAGCATAACGATAAGATAGAAGTTCCTCAACATCATGGATTTGCACAGTTTTTATATGTAATGGACGGTGAGGTAAGCCTTGAAAAAATAGTGCTTTATAAAGGAGATGCTATTAGCGGAGGAGAACTCCCTTTAACTGAGGTTGAATCGACCGGAAATACCACGCTGATCTGCTTTCTGGTCGCTTTGGATGCCGAGGCCACAATGGAAGGATCCATTAGTGGGCAATAAGATTTTTTAGCTATAAGTAAGGATCATTCTTAGACGAACAATCCTAAAAACTCCGGGAACTGGAATTTTTGTTCTAAGCTTTATCTATGTTTAACTCAAAAATGGAAGGAGCACCTTATGAGCAACAAGCAAAGTTCCCATAAAGCAACGATTCAGGGCCATGTTGATTCTTATCCTGTTCCACCGTTCAAAAAGCAAAAACAACCGTTCCCAGGTTTAGTCAGTGAAATGTCCCCATTGCCGGACCATGGTGAAAAATCCTATAAAGGTAGCGGCAAACTTGCAGGACGTAAGGCATTGATAACCGGTGGAGATTCCGGCATAGGTCGTGCTGTCGCGATTGCCTATGCTCGTGAAGGTGCCGATGTTGCCATTAACTATTTGCCGGAAGAGGAATCAGATGCCAGAGAGGTTGTGGCACTGATTAAAGAGGCAGGCCGTAAGGCGATTGCTATACCCGGTGATATCACTGAAGAAGCCTTTTGTCAGAAGCTAGTTAAAAAAGCTGCTGAGGAATTAGGCGGTTTGGATATTCTGGTGAATAATGCCGGCCGTCAGCAATACTCTGAATCGATTAAAGATTTGACCACTGAATCCTTCGATGCAACTTATAAAACTAACGTGTATGCGATGTTTTGGATAACCAAGGCAGCGGTTGAATATTTGCCGCGCGGGGCATCAATCATTAATACTTCTTCCGTGCAGGGCTATAAGCCGAGCGATATTTTACTTGATTATGCTTCAACTAAGGCCGCTATTGCAGCCTTTACTAAAGCGTTGGCGAAGCAGCTTGGGCCAGATGGAATTCGAGTAAATGCCGTTGCACCTGGTCCTTATTGGACTCCGCTACAGGTATGCGGGGGTCAGCCGCAGGAAAAAGTCGAAGTATTTGGTGAAGAAGCTCCACTGGGCCGCCCGGGACAACCGGCAGAAATTGCGCCTCTGTATGTAACATTTGCGGAAGCGTCTAACAGTTATACGTCAGGTCAGGTTTGGTGTTCTGACGGTGGTACCGGTACCGTTTAAACAGTTTTCAGTTGAAAAAAGTATTGCCTAAGTCGTATACAGCCTGTATTTCTAACTGACCAAAGGTTATGAAAGCAGGTGTGATATGTCTGACATTGTGCAGAAAGGATCCCTGGCCACAACGATGCGTATATGCAGACCGTGGCCGGGGATTATTGCTTTTTATGACGGCAGAATTACAGGTCGCAGGCTTTATAGCGAGCAAGAAAACTGGCTCGACGATGGTGCATTTTCACTGGGAACAGCCACTTTTGCTATTTACCAGGGCCACGAAGCGGTTGTTTACGACACGCATATGACGCTAGAGCACGCTACGGTTATTCGAAAAACACTGGAAGAACAAGGCATCACCTCAATTAGAGTAGTCATGAGCCATTGGCACACTGATCACGTTGCGGGCAATGCGGCATTCAAAGATTGCGAGATTATTTCTTGTGAACTCACGCAACAGCTTTTAATAGATAATCGGGATAAGCTCGAAAGTGGTACTCCTCCCATCAAACCCGTCATTCTTCCTACAACCACCTTTAGAGAAAGCCTGAAGCTTAATATTGGCTCAATCGAGCTGGAACTGCATCAGGTTGATATCCATAGCGCAGACGGCGTGATTATGCTGATTCCCTCTTTGGAACTGGTTCTGGCTGGAGACACTCTTGAAGATACACTGACCTATGTAACCGAGCCGGAGCGGCTTGAAATCCATCTTGGTGAACTTTCTCGTTTCAAAGAGTGGAACTTTACATACGTATTCCCCAACCATGGTCGTTATGAAATTATTGCTGCCGGAGGATATTCTCATGAACTGATTACCGCCACGGAAAAATATGTAGAGCAGCTGATAAAATTAAAAACACAGCCAGGACTTGCTCAACTTTCCCTTAAGGAATTTGCCGCTGATTCACTTGCCACGGGTGCAGTTGCGTGGTTTGAGCCTTATGAAATTGTACATAAACATAATATTTCTAAAGTATTAGCTTCGCGCGTTGTCTAAATATTCAGAAGAGTTTTTATTTAAAAATTTATTCAAAGGAGAATTATTAATTATTAACTGGGTTATTTTTTGTTAAAAAAATACGATAATAAAATAATACATAACTTTAAGAGTTTAAGTCCTGCTTCATCTACCTCATTAATTAACCACTATTACCTCTAGATTAATTAGCCAATCATCTAAATTCGATTTTTTTGATAATACATCGTACTTATTGCCCAGATAGGTCCATATTAGATCATAGAAAAAATCCGATGGTTAATTTTAAGCCAAATAAACGCCAAATTGTTAAGATATCCTAAAAATCATATGTTTGAGATATTTAAGTCAAGAAAATCTAGAATTAGCGGATAATGATGACTCCAGGTGAACGCATTAAATTGCGACGTAAAGAACTGAAACATACCCAGCGCAATCTTGCTTCCGCTGTGAAGGTCTCCCACGTCACAATTTCACAGTGGGAGAGTTCCGACACGACACCGGGAGGCAGAAATCTGTTTGCCCTAGCCAAGGCGCTTAAATGCTCTCCAACCTGGATTTTATATGGAGATTCAGACAGTTTACCGACTCCTATTGAAAACCTTGCCTCTCCTCTGTCAGAACGCGAACTAGAGTTGCTACAACTATTCGCTTTTCTTCCTGAGTCTGAAAAAGAACGTTATATGCAAGACTTGCGTAATAAAGTTGAAGAATTTAATAAACTTTTCGCTGAGCTTCTTCAGGCTCGCACCGACATCAAAATTTAATTTATTAACGTAAAGAAAATTGAAGTCTTTCTCATCAGTTTTACTTAAGCATTCTTAACAAAATACGCTCAGACAGCCTTGCTTCATGCCTTAATTTAAAAAACACACGAATATTTCAATCGCACAATATCCTTGACCACTCCGGAAATTCAGGACTGTGGAGGCACCAGCCAGGCATCGCAAAATCTCGCTAATTATTTAAATAATTACGGTAGCAAAATCACCCCCGCACTTTTAAATTTTAATAACAAAAATTTTTAAAAAACTTAAAAATACAAATTAATTCAGCAGATAAAGTTAGTATTATTTAGCATGCTACTAACATTTATCTTAACACTATCAAGCGATTAAAACATAGTTTACACGTAATAGACTTATCCAATTTTAATCCTTTCCAGAGATAAAAATATTTTTTACGTGGGAAGTTGTTTAGTCCTGACAACAAAAAACCCGCTATTGGCGGGTTTTAGATATATCTACAAACTACCTTTAGCCTGACTCAAAGGATTAGTTGTTCAATTCACTCATATTGGTGATCTGATCACGGTTAATCTGCTCTGTTTTACCCGTTTCAGCATTCTGGTAAGAAACCAGGCCAGTATCAGAATCAATCTCAGGTTTACCTTTAGTCACGATGGTTCTGCCATCCGTGGTTTTGATGGCTTGATTAGAGGAACAGCCAGCAACGAAAAGGAGAGATAAGGCGGTGAAAACCGCAACAGGGAGCCATTTTTTAGTCATAACAATCATCCTATGTAGTTAGCGTATATTCTCATTGCTCAAAAAGTATAGGACAAATTTAGTACCACCCTAGTTCCCATATCTCCTTATCAACCTACCACCTTGAATTTAAAGAAATTTAAATAAACCCTAACCTAAATTTTAAGACAAATGGAAGCAACACCGATTGATATACTGGCAATCAAGACCGCTGATATATATCGCTATATTTGCTAAGAATGGTCATTAACGGCGTGCCAAAGCTAGTCTGATCCCTAACCCGATAAAAGTGGTTCCCACAATACGGTCTAATATCTTTTGCAACGACGTATTTTTTGATACTGCACCTGCTGCTCCTCCGGCTAAAAAAGCAAAGGTCACATCGGTCATAAAAGCCACGAGCGCATAGGTTAAGCCAAGCAACAGGAAAGATAAGGCATGACTATTACCATCAGCAACTACGAATTGTGGGAAAAAGGAAATAAAGAATAATAGAACTTTAGGGTTCGTTAGCGTTGTAATAAAACCACGTGAAAGCAGGCTATAAGTATTGCTCTTTGTTTCCCTAACTTCTTCAATGATTTCCTTTTTATTAGTCAAAAATGTAGCTATCAGCATTTTGCTCCCTAAATAAATTAGGTAAGCGGCTCCAAGATACTTAATCACTAAAAATATCACTGGCGAGGCCATAATTAATGCCGTCAACCCAATTGCGCTGGCCACGGCATGGGTACAACTTCCTAATGCAACGCCAATAGCAGAAATGATACCCGAGCGTTTGCCGTTAGCTACGCTTTGCCCAACAACATAGGCCAAATCGGGGCCCGGCGTGACGCACAGCAAGACAATCGAGACAAGGAAAAGCCCAAAGTGGGTGATATCTAGCATGACAACTCCTAAGGAATGCCTAAAAAAGATAACTTATTGAAATTAAATGATTGCTCAGAGTACTTTTAACTTATCAAACTAAAGCTAAATTTAAAACCGGATAGAGGAAAAATATAATAAAAAACAAGGAAATATTTTATCAAAGCATGCTTTAAAAAAACTGATAGCCATCTTCTTGTAAAACTAGTATCAAACCACTTTAAAAATTGAAGTGAAAAAAATAGCCCAAGCAATTAATAAGGCCATAAATTTAAATAGTTAGATTGCATATACTCAAGACTAAATTAACTTTGTTAACCTCCTGCCCGAATAAAAAAATAGACTTTTATTCACCATTCGGAATAAAACCTAGTTTTTTATAAAATCCCTAACAGGTTTATTCTCATCTACACCTCATAAATTTACAGTATTACAACCCAAAAACCTCAGTTGATTGAGTGCAGAATCAATTAAAATTTTTGCATAGACTTTACCCCAATATATCTCAAGAAGAAAAATTGCAACGATTGAACCCTGAGTTGATTTTTTTCCATTATCATTATATCCAAAGTAAAAAAACCAATAACTTCATCATTGAATGTAGCAATATGTGTTTTAGGCAACAATCCCTGCGTCGTGAGCTTTAATCTCTCAAACCAAGCTTTTTTTGCTTTTTATCGATAGAAAGGGAAACCAGCTTATTTGCAGGATTGAGCCAGAAGCTAGAAACGTTACGATAGCGATAATTGCGGTTATTGCTCAAGAACTATCTGTTGAGAGGAAGGTGCTTTTAGGCTTTTGAATAATAACAGGCAGATTCCCGAAGGGGTGAGTCTCATGGGTGAGACGAGTAATCGAACGGCGTTCGATGGAGAGTCCGTATCTCAGAAAGCAAAAAACCCGCCATAGGCGGGTTCTTCTAAATATGGTGCCCGGACTCGGAATCGAACCAAGGACACGGGGATTTTCAATCCCCTGCTCTACCGACTGAGCTATCCGGGCAACGGGGCGCATTAAACCGTATTGGCATGGTGTCGTCAACGGCTTTTTATCAGTTTCCCCCATTGATGCGTTTGAGTGATGTTTTTTAACGCAAATCATCGCGCAGAAGCTTACTTTCCGTTCAAAATAGATATTACCCGCGGCACCGTGCTTTATCCTTGATGCTCAAGATGCTGCTTTAGATAGTTTATAAATACGCTGATACGTGCAGGCACATGTTTACGATAGGTATAAACGGCATAAATATCTGCCGCAGGTGCCTGATAATCACTTAATAGAGGGATCAACTCCCCCTGCTGTAAATTATTTTGAATATCCCACCATGAACGCAGAATAATTCCATGCCCGTCCCGTGCGTAGTTCACCACCGTTTCACCATCATTGCTGGACAAATCGCCACTGACTTTTTGCACATACTCCTTCCCCTGCCTGGTGAATCGCCACAGTGAGTAATCACTCTCATACTGGCGCAGAATGATGCAATTGTGATGGGCCAAGTCCGTCACGCTCTCAGGCACGCCGTTTTTTTTCAAATAAGCAGGCGACGCGCAAACTATCCGAGAATTACTCATCAATTTGACAGCGACCAAACGTGAGTCTGGCGGCTCGCCCACGCGAAGATCAATATCGACACTGTTATTCAGAAAATTAAGCGGTTGGCTAGTGAGCTGCAAATCAATGTCTAACTGAGGATGCAGGCGATGAAAAGAAGAAATTAACGGGGCAATAAAGCGGCGGCCAAATCCAAACGAGGCATTTAGGCTCAGCCTTCCCGTCAGCAATGCCTGGCTGTTGGATACTGCACTTTCGAGTTCAACCAGTTGATTAATCAGGGGCTGAGCACCTTCGGCATAGCGCTCACCTTCCGCGGTTA
Source organism: uncultured Gammaproteobacteria bacterium (assembly GCA_963747655.1). GTDB lineage: Bacteria > Pseudomonadota > Gammaproteobacteria > Enterobacterales > Enterobacteriaceae > Rouxiella. Next base: position 266,627 of record CAVVFS010000008.1, read on the forward strand.
AATTCAGGCGACGCGTGGTCCGCAGCACTAGCTGTACACCTAAACGCTGTTCAAGCTGTGTTAAGCGCTTACTTACCGCTGGCAAAGTGAGCCCCATCTCGCGAGCGACCGCAGTCAGACTGCCTAGCCGGGCGATAAGAGTGAAAAAGCGTAAATCATCGATGGATGACATCATTATTCACTTTTAGTTAAGAATGCCTTAAATGTTTAGCAAATTGTTGCCTGGCTGAGAAGTAATTACACTCAAAAGAACCCAATAATGATAAGAGGCCCTCAAAATGTCAGATAGGACACATAAAATTGCCGTTATTCCTGGCGATGGCATTGGTAAAGAAGTGATGCCGGAAGGCATTAAGGTAATGGAAAAAATAGCTGCCAAACACGATATCAAGCTCGAATGGCAATGGTTTGATTTTGCCAGTGCCGACTACTACCTCGAACACGGAAAAATGCTACCAGACGATTGGTATGCCACTCTCAAAGGTTTTGATGCCATTTATTTTGGCGCGGTGGGTTGGCCGGATGTGGTTCCCGATCATGTGTCACTTTGGGGTTCTTTATTACAATTCAGGCGAGAGTTCGATCAATACGTTAATCTACGACCTGTGCGACTCATGCCAGGAGTCAAAGCACCTTTGGCTGGCAGAAAACCAGGAGATATTGATTTTTACGTGGTTCGTGAAAATACCGAGGGCGAATATTCCAGCGTGGGTGGGATAATGTTCCCTGATACAGAAAGAGAAATTGTTATTCAGGAAACGGTGATGACACGCACCGGCGTAGACCGCATTCTCAAATATGCTTTTGAGCTGGCACAAAAAAGGCCAAAAAAACACCTTACATCAGCGACCAAATCTAATGGTATTGCGATTACGATGCCTTATTGGGATCAGCGTGTGGTTGAAATGGGTAAAGGTTACCCTGAAGTAAACGTCGACAAATATCATATAGATATTCTTACCGCGAATTTCGTTTTGCATCCAGACTGGTTTGACGTTGTGGTGGCCAGCAACCTGTTTGGGGACATTCTTTCCGATCTCGGCCCGGCATGCACTGGCACTATCGGCATTGCTCCTTCTGCGAATATTAATCCGGAAGGCAAATTCCCAAGCCTGTTTGAACCCGTACATGGATCAGCCCCGGATATTGCAGGCAAAGGTATTGCTAATCCCATTGGGCAGATCTGGTGCGGCGCAATGATGCTGGAACACCTGGGTTATGAAAAAGCCGGTGCCGAAGTATTGCAGGCGATCGAGAAAGTGCTGAGTCTGGGGCCTGAAAATGCACCACTGACTGGCGATCTTGGAGGAAAAGGAGATACTCGCTCTCTGGGTCAGGCTATTGCCGACGCATTATAGTTTTGACTTTCACGGCATTATTCATCATGTAAAAATGAATATGACGAATAATTCGCCTAAATTATGATCTATCCCAGCCCGAGCGAGGGTGATTTCACTATCGCTCGGCTCTCCCCTACTGCTACAATTCTCTAAAATAATTAATCCATTTATATTTTAAATAAGATTAAATTAAGGGGAATCCTATTGCATTGGAGTAGCTTGACTTATTTCGGTGACAGTATGCTGTTGTTGCCGACCGGAATTATTATTGCCATTTTCATGACCTGGAAAGTTGAAGGTCGTTTAACACCATGGGCATGGTTATTAACCTTTGGCGTAAGTGGATTTTTAGTCGCTTTATCTAAACTGCTTTTTTTAGCCTGGGGGATCGGCAGCGCGCGTTATGATTTCACTGGCTTTAGCGGACATACCACAATGTCAGCCACTGTCTGGCCGGTATTATTATGGCTTTTAAGCGGTGGATTTCATAAAAGATTACGCCAACTCATTATTTCTCTGGGATTTGTTCTACCCGTGGTTATTGGCTATAGCAGAGTAGTGTTGGGTGCTCATTCCCCTAGTGAAGTAATTACCGGATTAATTATAGGATTATGTGCCAGCATTATATTCCTTATGAATCATCGCCATAAATCAGTTAAAGCCTTTACCTTACCGCAATTTGCATTGATGTTAATTGTACCAATAATATTACTGAGCATTGGTAAACCAGCCACTACACAAAACATGATCGAGCAATTTGCTGCAAAAATTACCGGGCATCCAGCATGGACGCGAGAACAGTTGCTAAGCGAATTACGCTAATAAAATCCGACATCCTCATTTTAACCAGGTGTCGGATTAATAACACTCTTCAATTCTTGACTCAATTTAATTATGTACAACCCTATAAGAAAGCATTAAATAAATGAGAGCTGAAAATATGACTGAAGAAATATTAAGATTGCACAAAAACAATAACTCACAGCGTAATTTCATCCGTCATCTGCTAGTGCCACTATTATTGTTACTATCAATTATGACAATTACCGGATGTGATAATAACGAGCAGGTACAGCAGCAGGCATTTATAGACTTCCTTCAAACACGACTTCTTGCTACTCATACGGTAAATGTTCCTGAACTCACCGCAGATCAACAAAAAGAATTCGGCCGCTATATTATAGACTACGCGGTGATGACTGATTTTCATCGTAAAATGAGCAATGAGCTTAATTCTTCTTTGGTCCCGGTATTTACAAATATGAATGCTCTGACGTCGGTAAATGCCCTGCTGGAACAGCGCAACGACCTGCAAAAAATGGCACAAAGCAGCCAGCAGTGGCTTAATGAACTCAAAACATTGCAAGGTCAGGCTGATGCTCAGCACAATGCGCTAAAGCAGTCTGCTACGCTTAAAGGTGTTTACGATCAGGCCTATAACAAAGTGGTTATACAACCCTCCGCAATCGCGCAGCAAATATATACTCTGCTTCCAAGAGTATTGAACCAAATTGTTTTAAAGGCCGATTTTATAAAAGGCCAGGGTAAGCATGTGACTATTTCAGGCAGCACCCTACAATTTTCATCGCAGGCGCAACTGGATAAATATACCGCTATCCAAAAACAGCTGGTGCCGCTCAATGCTCAGTTGATAACGCTAAGTCGTCAACTGCAAGAAATGGTCAACTGAGTTTTGATAATAAGGCTGCTGCACTAAAAATGCGGTTAATCCAGCGGTTGCAAGCCTGCAATTAATAGGTTGTGAGGCTACAATCAAACGGTTGTCGGCCTACCATTTAAAGCTTATAAGCCTGGAATTAATGGCATGCCTGAGCCACTGATTGATTATTTTCGGCACGACGCCAATCGCCCGGCGTTTGGCCGAACTGACGCTTGAAGCTGCGGGTAAAAGATTGCTGAGAATCGAATCCCAAAGAAATTGCCACGCTGACGATCGTCTCACCACTACTCGCTAACATGTCCGCTGACTTTTTCATTTTCTGTTGACGAATATATTCGCCCATCGGTAAACCGGTATGTTCTTTAAACATTCGCTGCAAATGCCAACGAGAATAACCTGCACGCTTGGCTACAGTTTTAATATCCAGTCGTTCTTCCAGATTGTGATCAATCCAGTCGATAAGATCGTGAATAAAATCTTCAGTTTTCATTTCCGCTCTCCCGCTATGGTTTTGCGCCCTCTCGTAGAGAGCATTCGTTAAGGCTGACGCAGTTTTCGATAAAATGCAAGTTTTACTATTGCATTTTAATCAGTTCACGCTGATAGTTACAGCTCCTCACAAAACCGTCCTCAACTATAGCACATAAAGTGCAACAATAATTCTTGCAGTTTAATAATGCGACTCCTACAATCCCTTCCAGTTAGTGTATCAGTTATTGATACCTTATTGCACTTATGACAGGTGCAACCCCCAAAAAATGGCGCAGGTGAAGGACGTTTCCCCGGAGGACAGGACCGGCGGAAGTTGCCTGGCGCGATATTCACTGGACATAAAAATAATGATTAGCCTGCAAACCTTTGCTCTGCAGCCAACCGTTCGTCGCTATACGGCGCACGTTATCGTTCCTTTTTCAGGGATAGCGCTGATGGTTGCCCTGCTTTCTGGATGCGACAAAAGCGTGGCGCAAAATGCGGCACCGCCTGCTCCGGCCGTTAGCGCGGCCTCTGTTTTGATAAAACCTATCAGGCAATGGGACGAATTCACCGGCCGTATCGAAGCGGTTCAAATTGTTCAGTTACGCCCACGGGTTTCGGGCTATATCGATAAAGTAAATTACCAGGAAGGCGATGAAGTCAAAAAAGGACAGGTGCTTTTTACCATTGACGATCGCACTTACCGGGCCGCTCAGGAGCAGGCTCAGGCCCAGCTGGTGCGTGCAAAAAATCAGGCAATTTTGACGCGGAACGAATCTGCCCGCACAGAAAAACTGGTTAACTCAGCCGCAATCTCCAGAGAACTTTGGGAACAGCGTCGCTCGGCAGCGGCTCAGGCCCAGTCCGATGTATTAGCCGCCCAGGCCCAGTTAGATATGGCGCAGCTTAACCTTGATTTTACTCGTGTTATCGCCCCAATCGATGGTAAAGCCAGCCGCGCAATCATCACCGCAGGGAATCTTGTGACCGCCGGTGACAGTGCCAGCGTGCTGACGACGCTGGTTTCACTCGACAAAGTTTATGTGTACTTCGACGTTGATGAAGGCACATTCCTGCGTTATCAGGCCATTGCACGCGCGGCTAAACAGATTAATCAGGCAGTCCCTGTGCACGTCGGTCTGGTCGGTGAAACGGGTTATCCTCACCAGGGCGTGCTCGATTTTACCGACAACCAACTCACCGCCGGAACCGGTACTATCCGCATGCGCGCCGCGCTCGATAACCACGATCGTAGCTTCACACCGGGCCTGTTTGCTCGTGTACAAATGCCGGGTAGCGCCGAATATAGTGCCTTGTTAATTGACGATAAAGCCGTACTGACCGATCAGGATCGCAAGTTTGTTTATGTTGTCGATAGCAAAGGAAAAGCGCAACGACGTGATATCCAGATTGGTGGCCTTTCTGGTGGGCTGCGGATTGTCCAGCACGGCTTGCAGGCAGGGGATCGCGTTGTAGTCGACGGAGTGCAGAAAGTGTTTATGCCGGGGATGTCAGTCAACGCCAAGAGCGTTGATATGGCTAACAATGTCACGCTAGCCGGTGCTGAACAGGCCCAATAACAGGATCCACACTCATGGACTTTTCCCGTTTTTTTATCGACCGGCCTATCTTTGCAGCAGTGTTGTCGATCCTGATTTTGGTCACCGGGGCTATCGCCATTCCCCTGCTGCCGGTCAGCGAATATCCCGATGTGGTACCGCCAAGCGTTCAGGTTCGTGCTCAGTATCCCGGTGCCAACCCGAAAGAGATTGCCGAAACCGTGGCAACGCCGCTGGAGGAAGCCATCAACGGCGTTGAAAATATGATGTACATGAAATCGGTGGCAGGCTCTGATGGTGTGCTGGTGACTACCGTGACTTTCCGGCCAGGAACCGATCCCGATCAGGCACAGGTTCAGGTACAAAACCGCGTGTCGCAGGCCGCCGCTCGTTTGCCCGAAGACGTGCAGCGCCAGGGCGTGACCACGCAAAAACAGTCCCCCACGATGACATTAGTGGTGCATCTCTACTCGCCATCAGGCAAATATGATTCGCTGTATCTGCGTAACTACGCCACTTTAAAGGTAAAAGACGAGCTGGCGCGCCTGCCGGGCGTCGGTCAGGTGCAGATTTTTGGTGCTGGCGAATACGCGATGCGCATCTGGCTTGACCCCAACAAGGTTGCGGCTCGCGGGCTAACCGCCTCTGATGTCGTTACCGCAATACGCGAGCAAAATGTGCAGGTTTCTGCAGGTCAACTGGGTGCTGAACCGATGCCGAAAGACAGTGATTTCCTGCTGTCGATTAATGCTCAGGGTCGCCTTAAAGATGAAACAGAGTTCGGCAATATCATTCTGAAAACCAGCGAAGATGGGTCGATTGTCCGCCTGCGTGACGTTGCTCGTATCGAAATGGGCTCAGGCAGTTACGCGCTGCGTTCACAGCTAAATAACAAAGACGCCGTGGGTATTGGTATCTTCCAGGCTCCGGGCGCCAATGCTATCGATTTATCCAACGCCGTGCGCGCCAAAATGGCCGAGCTCGCAACTCGCTTTCCGGAAGGTCTGGCATGGCGCGCGCCCTACGACCCTACGGTATTTGTGCGCGACTCGATAAGCGCCGTGGTCCATACCCTGCTCGAAGCGGTGGTGTTGGTGGTACTAGTCGTTATCCTGTTTCTGCAAACCTGGCGCGCGTCGATTATCCCATTACTGGCAGTGCCAATTTCGGTGATTGGTACCTTTAGCATCCTGTATTTACTAGGTTTTTCACTCAATACTCTCAGCCTGTTCGGACTGGTTTTGGCGATTGGTATTGTGGTGGATGACGCCATTGTGGTGGTCGAAAACGTCGAGCGAAATATCGAAGAAGGGCTGGCCCCACGCGATGCCGCACATCAGGCAATGCGTGAAGTTTCCGGCCCAATAGTGGCGATTGCGCTGGTGCTTTGCGCCGTATTTGTACCCATGGCGTTTCTTTCCGGCGTGACGGGTCAGTTTTACAAGCAATTTGCGGTCACCATTGCTATTTCCACGGTGATTTCGGCGATTAACTCATTAACGCTGTCACCGGCTTTGGCCGCGCTTTTACTTAAATCACATGGCGCGCCCAAAGATATGCCATCGCGATTAATCGATCGCCTGTTTGGCTGGCTTTTCCGACCGTTTAACCGCTTTTTTAATGCCAGTTCTCACGGTTATCAGAAAGCGGTTTCTAAAACGCTGGGGCGTCGTGGTGCAGTATTTGTGGTCTACATTCTGTTGCTGGGTGCCGCGGCCTTTATGTTTAAAACAGTGCCGGGCGGATTTATCCCGACTCAGGACAAGCTCTACCTCATTGCCGGGGTGAAAATGCCGGAGGGTTCATCACTTTCACGCACCGATGCGGTTGTCAGGAAAATCAGCGCATTAGGGCTGCAAACCGACGGCGTGATCGATGCCGTGGCCTTCCCTGGCCTGAACGCCTTGCAGTTCACTAATACGCCGAATACCGGAACCGTGTTTTTTGCGCTAAAACCGCTGAGCGAGCGCACGCGAACTGCGGCACAGATTAATGCCGAGATTAACGCCAAAATATCGCAGATTCAGGAGGGTTTTGCGTTCTCAATCATGCCACCGCCGATCCTCGGCTTAGGCCAGGGTTCCGGTTATTCGCTGTATATTCAAGACCGTGCCGGTTTAGGCTATGGCGCGCTGCAAGGTGCAGTGAACACGATGTCTGGCTCAATCATGCAAACGCCGGGGATGAGCTTCCCGATTTCATCCTATCAGGCCAACGTGCCGCAGCTTGAGGCTAAAGTTGACCGCGACAAGGCCAAGGCGCAGGGCGTTTCTATGGATAATCTGTTCAGCACGCTGCAAACCTATCTCGGCTCGTCTTATATCAATGATTTCAACCGTTTTGGTCGAACCTGGCAGGTTATTGCTCAGGCTGACGGGCCGTTCCGTGCAAGCGTTGAAGACATCGCAAATTTACGCACCCGCAATGCTCAGGGTGAGATGGTTCCCATCGGCAGCATGGTGGATATCACCACTACTTACGGGCCAGATCCGGTGATCCGCTATAACGGTTATCCGGCGGCAGACCTGATTGGCGATGCCGATCCCCGCGTGCTTTCTTCCTCACAGGCAATGACTCAAGTCGCCGCGATGGCGAAAAATCTGCTGCCCAACGGGATGAATATCGAGTGGACCGATCTCAGTTATCAGCAATCTACGCAAGGTAACGCGGCGCTAATTGTGTTCCCGATGTCGATACTGCTGGCATTTCTGGTGCTCGCCGCACTGTATGAAAGCTGGACGCTACCGTTGGCGGTGATCCTGATTGTGCCGATGACCATGCTGTCTGCCCTGTTTGGCGTGTGGATAACCGGTGGTGATAATAATGTCTTTGTGCAGGTGGGATTAGTTGTGCTGATGGGTCTGGCATGTAAAAACGCCATACTTATCGTCGAATTCGCTCGCGAGCTGGAACTGCAGGGGAAAGGCATTATCGAGGCGGCGCTTGAGGCTTGTCGGCTGCGTTTGCGCCCGATAGTCATGACCTCAATTGCCTTTATCGCCGGTACTATTCCATTGATTTTGGGTCACGGAGCCGGTGCAGAAGTGCGTGGTGTGACGGGGATTACGGTGTTCTCAGGCATGTTGGGCGTGACTCTTTTTGGCCTGTTCCTGACACCGGTATTTTATGTCACGTTGAGGAAATTAGTCACCCGTAAGCCCGCGCCAGTCGTGGAACCTGTCGCCGCTCACGAGATTTAACAGCTCTTTTATAGAAACAATAGAAACAAAAAAGGGGATCCGCTGCAAGGCGAGTCCCCTTTTTTTGCTTGTTCAATCAATCAAATCATCAATCTGATTACTCAACCTAATCGATAAATTACTTCTCGGCGAATTCCACGCCGCTGCAGTTATAGCTGCCGTTTTGCTCGAACTCGGCCAACGCATCGGCCACGGTATAGCGGGCAAGCACGGCCATCGAGGCTTCTTCGGCTTCATAAACCACCGATTTGAAATAACCGCAGGCATTGGCACTGACCAGGCATTTTGCCGATCCTTCTGGACGAGCAGGCCACAGACGTTTGTCTTCAATGACCGCTGTATATATATCACGCAGCGTAATGGAATCGGCCAGTCGACCCAGACGAATAGAACCGGTACGGCCCAGCGTCGAGACAATAATACCGTGATGGGTTAGCGGCACCATCAGCTTGCGAATAAAGCTGGGATTAGCTTCCAGGCTCGCTGCCAGAGTCGCACTGGTACAGCGATGACCTGACTTTTCAGCCAGTGACACACTAAAAACCATCTGCATTGCTGTCGGAAAGCGAAAATCTAACATGTCGTTATCCTGGGAAAGCGGGATTAAAAATAAGCACTTTTGTCAGACAAAATCACACTGACGAAGTGCTTAATAATATAACAAAAGCTGGAGTATTTTTGAAGTTGGGCGGCACATAAAGGCGGTTCGCAGCACAGTTAGTGCAGGTTGAGGAGTTTTACTCAGATATTTTTCTAATGGGGGGATGCAGAAGAGGAAGCCAGACATTCGCGTGCGCCGCGAGTGAGGAAAACGCGGCGCACGCACTGATGTTTATCAGGTAAAGAACGTTTCTTGGGTAAAAAAGTGAAACAGCTCAGTAATTAGCTCAGCCAACCCAGTTTAATAACAAACAGAATCGACAGAATAACCAGCGCCGCATTTAGCTCGCGTGCACGACCGCTCAGCAATTTCACCACTGTCCAGGTAATAAAACCAAAAGCGATACCGTTGGCAATGGAGTAAGTCAGCGGCATGGTCAGCGCAGTCACAGTCACCGGCGCAGCAACGGTAATGTCTTTCCAGTCGATCTCAGCCAAACCAGAAGTCATCAGCACGGCAACAAACAGCAGAGCAGGCGCGGTTGCAAATGCAGGAACGCTGCCAGCCAATGGAGCGAAGAACAGGCTGAGCAGGAACAGGATAGCGACAACGATTGCGGTCAGGCCAGTACGACCACCGGCTTCAACGCCAGCGGCAGATTCTACATAGCTGGTGGTGGTTGAGGTGCCCAACAATGAACCGAACAGTGCAGACAGGCTGTCAGCAAGCAAGGCGCGGCCCATCTTAGGAATATTGCCGTCTTCGTCTGCCAGTCCTGCGCGCTTGGTCACGCCAATCAGGGTGCCTGAGTTATCGAACACATCAACGAACAGGAAGGCGAATATCACGCTTATCAGACCGACGTTGAAGGCACCTTTAATATCCAGTTGCAGGAAGGTCGGCGCGAGAGAAGGCGGCATAGACATCACACCACCAAACGGCGAATAACCCAGAGCAATAGACAAAATAGTCACCGCGAGGATACCGATCAATACAGCGCCGGTCACTTTACGCGCTTCCAGAACCACGATAATCACGAAGCCCAGCATGGCGAACAGCGGCGCAGGCTTGCCCAGATTACCCAGACCCACCAGCGTATCCGGATTACCGATAACGATACCAGAGCCTTCAAGCGCAATCAGCGCCAGGAACAGGCCGATACCTGCGGCAATGGCCGAGCGCAGCGGCATAGGAATACTGCGGATAATCCATTCGCGAATTTTGAAAACAGACAGCGCGCAGAATATACAGGCCGAAAGGAAAACGGAGCCTAACGCGATATGCCAGTTGTAGCCCATGTGCAGCACAACGGTATAGGTGAAAAAGGCGTTCAAACCCATGCCTGGCGCGAGTGCGATAGGATAGTTAGCAATGAATCCCATCAACGCGGAACCGATTGCGGCAGCAAGACAAGTAGCAACAAATACGGATCCTTTGTCCATACCGGTCGCGCCTAAAATCGATGGGTTTACAAACAGGATATAGGCCATTGCCAAAAAGGTGGTCAAGCCTGCCAATATCTCAGTACGTACATTCGTACGATGAGCTTTGAGTTTAAAAATTTTCTCTAACATTAGATGTCTCTCGGTCGCGTTATATTAATTACACGCTTGTTATAAGTATTGTTTTTCAAAACACGTCCGCGAGCCAAGAGTCTAAATATCAGTAGATTCGTCTGACTATTTTAAAGACACACGGAATTACGGCGTGTTTTGACGAACCCTGTCATTACTGTTGTTTCTTTTGTAGCCTATTTGTATAAAAAACGTCTGATGTGACTGTTTTACAAAGGAGCACCGTACAATCTAGGAAAAATAGGTGATGCAGTCCATAATAGATATCTCACTAATTAACTGCAAAAATTAGTACACCGCCTATGTCGCCATTTTCTCGCTTTTCACAATATTTTGTTGAAGTTGCACGGACGGGAAGTTTGCGCAAAGCTGCCGAGATACTTCACGTTTCCGCATCGGCCATCAATCGGCAAATTCTCCAGGCTGAACAAACCATGGAAACGCCGTTATTTGAGCGTTTGCCTACGGGTTTAAAACTGACTTCAGCCGGGGAAGTACTGTTCGACGATATTAAACGCTGGCGCAAAGAATTCGCCCGCACCCGTGAACGCTTCGATGAAATGCAGGGTCTGCGTCGCGGCCACGTCAGTATTTCGATGATAGCCGCGCTGAGCGAAGGCATGGTCGCCCAACTCATTGCCGACGTGGGCAAGGAATTCCCCTACCTCACCTTCAATATCCGTATTGAAGAAGGCCGTAATATTAGCGAACACGTGAGTTCAGCGGAAGTGGATTTTGGCCTGCTGCTTGATCCCATAGAACACACCGGGCTTGAAGTTCGCGCCTTTGCCGAGCTACCGATTGGCATCGCTATGCCGATTGGGCACCCTTTATCTGAAAAGAAAACTGTTTCATTTAGTGAAATCACTGAATATCGACAGATTATTCCTTCGGAACCGCTGATGGTGAACGCACGCGCCAAGTTGCTATATAACCGCTATCAGTTACATGAAACGCCGTCGATCGTCTGTAATGATGTGAGGATGATGCGCGAACTGATCCGCAAAGGAGCCGGTGTTGGCGTGCTTAGCCTGCTTGATGTGATCCCCGATTTACAGGAAAAACGTCTGGCCTTTGTACCGTTGCAGGGTCATAGCGTCAAGCCGCTAACGCTCGCGCTATGCGTTGCCCCTAGACGCCAGCTTTCACGCGCGGCGCAAATCGTGATTCAGAAAGTGATAGTGATGATGGAACAACTGGTGCTGTAGGCAGAAAGCCGTGAGTTAATCGTCATCTCGTTTGCGCAAAGTGAGCCAGCCGGCAATCACTGTGAATACGGCCACCACCAGCACGAGAAGCACAAAACCGTGCGGATTAGACGCCAGCGGAATTCCCCCGACGTTCATGCCAAAGAAACCAGCAACAATATTGATAGGCAACGCCAGCACGGTGATTATGGTTAAGACATACAGCGAGCGGTTGTTTTGTTCCATCTGGCTGGACGAGATTTCTTCCTGTAGCAGGCGAATACGTTCGGTGAGGCCGACTAAATCGTTAAGCACCACGGTAAACTCTTCGGCAAACTGGCGAAGATCCCTGACCACCTCATTGCTTAACCAACGCGGTGGTCGATTCATTAAACGAAAGAGCGCAGCCGGTTCCGGTGCCAGCAAACGCTGAAAGCGCAGCAGTTGTCTGCGCATACGGCCTAGCCGAGCGCTGTTTTTCTTCGCCCGCCCACTAAGCAAACGTTCCTCAATTTGATCGACATATAAATTAGCCTGACGGACGATTTGCTCTAGCACATCTTCCTGTTCTTCAAGTAGATGCACCAATAATGCGGTCGGGGAACTCGGGGCGAATTTATCTAGCCTGCGAAAGAGCCGCTCAATTAATCGCACCGGCTTGTGTCGCGCGGTAATAACCAGCCCGGTGCAGCAGTAAAGCCACAGCGTCGCGGTTTCTTCCCCAGAGCCGTCTTCATGAAAATTGGCGTCATTAAGCACTGCAAATAGCACATCGTCCTGGCTTTCAATACGAGTACTATGTGAACCCTGACGGATCTCCTCGAAGAAAAAGTCTTCGATATTGAAATGTTTGCGCAGCCATTTCTCAGAGGCCGCGTGATTAAGATTGATATGCAGCCATAAAAAATCCGAAGAGTTTTTGTGGAACTGATATTCCTTAAAGATTTGCCCGGAGGTCACCCGCCGAGGTGGCTGATTTTCGTGAAATATAAAACCATAGATAAGCCCTGTAACTTCGTCATTAAAGTCTACTTTGTGTGATTTCTCTTCTAGCATAATGGTTCTATAGTAACCGGGATCAGGCTTTAATTACGCCAGCTGCCAGAATAAAATCAACCTATTTCATCGGAAAAATATAATTATATTCCTGCAATAAATCAGAAACTTAAATGTCATCTCGCCGTCATAAAACTGTCATGTTTAATACTAATAATCCTAGTGGCATTTATTAGCATCTGGCATGACTTTGGGGGGAAAGCGTTTATGGCTATGCACGAGAATGGTTCAGCGAGTGAATACACTTTTAACCAGCGCTTATTACAAGAATTTTATGACAGCTACGACGAAGAGCTGGAAATGGAGCTGGATGACTGCCGCTTTGGCGACGGTGAGCCGGATTCCGACCAACAAAAAACCTGGCGTAAACAATATTTCCGCGAGCTGCTGCGTTTGCAGGGTGAATTGGTAAAAATGCAGGACTGGGTGATGCGCACGGGCCATCGTATCGTGATTATTTTTGAAGGACGCGATGCCGCAGGTAAAGGCGGTGTCATCAAACGCATTACCCAACGCCTGAATCCTCGTACCTGCCGCGTTGCTGCCCTGCCCGCTCCAAACGATCGCGAACGCACGCAATGGTATTTCCAGCGCTATATTGCTCATCTTCCTGCCGCCGGTGAAATGGTGCTCTTTGACCGCAGCTGGTACAACCGCGCGGGTGTAGAAAAAGTCATGGGCTTTTGCAACGATGAGGAATATGAAGAATTCTTCCGCAGCGTGCCTGAGTTTGAAAAAATGCTGACCCGCAGCGGTATTCAGATTGTGAAATACTGGTTTTCAATCACCGATGAAGAACAGGAATTGCGCTTCCTAAGCCGTATCCACGACCCGTTAAAACAGTGGAAACTCAGCCCGATGGATCTCGAGAGCCGTCGACGCTGGGAAAACTATACTGCCGCCAAGGAAGTGATGCTCAAGCGCACGAATATTCCTGAAGCGCCCTGGTGGATTGTGCAGGGTGTCGACAAGAAAAAAGCGCGCCTTAACTGTATCAATCACTTGCTGGAACAGGTGCCATATGAAGAGTCAGAAGCGCCGATTATTCAGTTACCTAAACGCACTTTCAGTGATGATTACAAGCGCACTCGTTTGCCGGAAAACATGCTTGTACCCGATCTTTACGACTGACCTCTGATTAGCCGCTTCCCTGTTGATAGCTCGATATAATGCGAAATATAGAATCGGGCTAACTACCGCCAATAATGTTCTTTTCGGAAATAAAATCGATAAAAACGCGGATCTTCGGCAACAGATGTCGGCTACTTGGCCAGACTACAGAGAACTTTCCTGCATCGTCTAAATAATCTTCCAGCACGGAAATCAGCTCCCCCGAGGCAAGATACTCTTTCACAATAAACTCTGGCGCATAAGTTACGCCAATGCCACGCAGTGAGGCCTGCAGCAAACCTTCAAGATTATTAAAGGACAACGAGCTGGGAAGAGGCCCCGAATAGTCGTTATTGAAATCCCAGTGTTGAAACTGTCCATTTTTGGGAAAACGGTAGCGCAGGCAAAGATGCTGCTGTAAATCTTCAGGCACTTTTGGTTTGGCATAACGAGAAAAATAATCAGGACTGCCCACGATCACAAAACGAAAAGGCCCCAGATTGCGTGACATCATCTCAGAATCGGTAAGTTCTCCGCTGCGCATAGCAACGTCGATGCCCTCCGCAATGATATCCACCATGCGATCGCTGAAATCCAGTTCTAGCTCAACCTCAGGATAACGTTGCACAAATTCTGACAGATGAGGTAACAGCATGCGATATCCGATGGCGGGCAAACTAACGCGCAACTTACCTCGTGGCACCGACGACAACCGCGACAGTTCGTGCTCAGCCTCTTCAATTTGCAGCACTATCTCCTGACAGCGCTCGAAGAACAGCTGGCCCTCGTCGGTCAGGCTGATGCGCCGGGTGCTGCGGTTAAATAGCCTGACATTAAGCCTTGCCTCAAGGCGCGCCACGCTTTTGCCGACTGCCGAAGCGGAAATGCCTAAACGCTCACCCGCCGCGGTGAAGCTCTGACACTCTGCGGCGCGCACAAACGCCAGCATGCCATTGATATTATCCATGACGCCTTCCCTTACGCATTCAGATTAGAGCCATTATGTCCTTAATCATCGGACAGCCAGCCTATTTTAGTCGGATTACAGACATTTTATCATCATCGCCTACGCCCTTTCTGGAGAAGTCTCATGAGTAATCCCACTCTTACTGCCGTACCGGTAAGTAAAACACCGGTATTGGTCGCCATTTGCCTGGCGGCGATTATTCTGCCGTTGAGCTTCGTGAGCGGCTCTATTGCCACTCCGGTTATTAGCCGTGAATTGGGCGGCAGCGCTCAGGCACTAAGCTGGATAACCAATGCATTTATGCTGAGCTTTGGCTGTTTCCTGATGGCCGCTGGGGCATTGGCCGACGAAATTGGTCGTAAAAAAGTGTTTATTATCGGCGTCTCACTGTTTGCGCTGTTTTCAGGGCTGATTGGCTTTAGCTCAAGCCTGCTGTGGATTGATCTGATGCGTGCGGCACAGGGGATTGCGGCCGCTGCGGCTCTGGCCGGAGGATCGGCCTCACTGGCGCAGGAATTTGAGGGCCGTGCACAGATGCGGGCGTTCAGCATGCTCGGCACCAGCTTTGGCATCGGTCTGGCATTTGGGCCTTTTATCGCCGGATTACTGATTGCTCATTTTGGCTGGCGTGCCGTATTTTTATCGTCGATGATCATCGCCCTGCTCTCGCTGTCTGTCGGCGTGACGCGCCTTAATGAATCAAAAAATCCCAACGCCGCCGGTATCGACTGGCCCGGCACGGTGCTTTTTACGACCATGCTGGCGCTGCTGACCTGGGGCCTGATGGAGATCCCTTCTCACGGCGTTTCCAGTGCCGAAGTGCTTGGCCTGCTGAGCGCAACCGCTGTGCTGCTTGTCTTGTTCGTGGTGGTTGAACAGCGAGTAAATCACCCGATGCTGGATCTTTCCCTCTTTCGCTATGCCCGTTTTATTGGCGTGCAGGCGCTTCCGTTAGCCACCGCCTTTGCCTTTGTGGTGCTGCTGGTACTATTACCAATGCAATTTATCGGCGTTGCGGGCATGAGCGAAGAGCAGGCCGGATTGATGATGATGGCACTTTCGCTGCCAATGCTGGTCGTTCCAATGTTTGCCGCTCTGTTGACCCGGTGGTTCTCCGCGGGGCTGGTTTGCACGCTGGGATTAATCATTTCTGCTGTCGGGCTGGTTTGGCTAAGCCAGGCGATTGCCAGTCAGAATATGCTTGCCGCGCTGGCTCCGATGGCATTGACTGGCATTGGCATCGGGCTGCCTTGGGGATTGATGGATGGGCTATCGATTAGCGTTGTACCGAAAGAACGGGCCGGAATGGCAACCGGAATCTTCAGCACCACGCGCGTTGCAGGAGAAGGCATTGCCCTGGCGATTGTCGGCGCGATGTTAGCGGGCTTTGTAGGCCAGGGAATACAGCAGCTTTCTGTGGCGCAAGACGGTAATACTGCCAGTCTGGCGGTGCAGCGGCTGGCGACCGGCGATCTCCATCAGGCGCTGCGATTACTTCCTTCGGCTCGCGCCTCTCAGCTCACGGCAATTTACGCCAGCGCGTTTCACCATCTGCTGCTGTGGCTGGCAGCGCTGACGCTGATTTCGGCAGTGATCGTCTATGCGGCGCTGTGTCTTAAAAAATCGCCTGCCGCAGCCAGCGAACCGCTTTGTGAAACGGATCAGTGAAGCCAGGCGGCGACTGACCTGAAAATCACGCTGCCGAGAAATACGCCTGCCGCACCGACGATGCCAACCAGCGTCGGCGGTGCCGGTAGCGGCAGTTTCAGCCAGGAAAAAAAACAATCCTACCGACAATCCGGCAATCAACGCATAGAAAATCTGCATGATTATCTCCTAGCCTGAGGATTAGATTCGTGCCACGAACTGGCTCAGAATCTTCTGCGTAAAGGTACGCGTTACCTCGTCGGTCAGTTGCCCTTCGCTTATCTTCTGACCCACAAAGGTGATCGCTACTTCCGGCAAAGGATCAAGCTTGCACAGCATCGCGGCCAGTGTCTCACGCATCTGATACTGTGCCCTGACGCCACCTAACGCCCCCGGAGAAAGGGTCACAAACATCACCGGCTTGCCGACCATGCAGCTGGTAAAAGCAGGGCGAGAAAGCCAGTCGAGGGTATTTTTCAACACTCCGGGAATACCGTGATTAAACTCAGGCACCACTATCAGGACAGCATCCGCGCTGGCAATCAGGTCGCGCGCCTGATGGACTTCTGACGGACCGGTTGGGGTGTCGAAATCCTGGTTATAGTAAGGCAGCGCACCGATATCCAGGTTGGAAAACTCTGATCCCGAAGGCAGCATCTCTGCCAGTGAATTTAAGATGATTTTACAGTAGGAGTCGTTACGCAGGCTGCCTGCCATCCCAACAATACGCAGTGGCTTAGTCATGATATTTTCCTTTTAAATGGTGCTCATTTGTTCGGTAACAGATCTCTTTTACTCAGTAATGAATAAAAATGAACAGCGAAGAATGGCATTATGACGCTATCAATGTTAAAAACATTCGCATAACTGACAACAAGCTTTGAGGTTATGTCATGTCCGCTTTCGCCGCGCTGGAGGCCAAACGTTTTAACCATTCTGCCGGGACCCAGGTCGCCGAGCATCGTCATCCGCAGGGTCAATTAACTTTTGTCACTCAGGGAACGTCATCGATTACCACTGCCGAAGGTTGGTGGCTGGCTCCCCCCGGTCGCGCTATCTGGGTGACGCCCGACGTGGAACACACTGCCTCATACAGTGAGTTTTCAGACGTTATTCAATTGCTTATACCTCAGCCCCTTTGTGAAACTTTGCCGCAGATTTGCCGAACATTACAGGTGTCAGATTTACTGCGCGAGCTGGCGCTTGAGGCATTAACTTTTGGTAATCATGGGCGCAACAATGAGGATATTCCGGCGATCTGCCAGCTTATTGTGCATCAGCTTAGATCTGCCTCTACCGGGATCAGCCTGTTTATTCCCAAAGGCAAAGATCGCCGACTCAGGCAGATAACCAGCCTGTTGCAGCAGGATCCCGGCAACAATGCTTCTCTGGATCAGGTGGCCGAGATCTCGGCTTGCAGCTCGCGCACGCTGGGACGCCTTTTTCAGGCAGAAACTGGCATGACTTTCACTCGCTGGCGCGAAAATTTACGCGTAGTTATGGCAGTAGACAGACTGTCGCGAGGCCAAAATATTACCCAGGTGGCTCTGGAATTGGGCTATCAAACCCCCAACAGCTTTTCAACCATGTTTACTCGCCTGCTGGGAGAGCCACCGCGACGCTTTATGAACCGTTTACGTCAGACAGAAAACCGGCCTTTTGACTAAAGATTCTTGTAATCCTTAATCACCTCAATCAGCCGCTGTGCCGCTGGTGACAAGGTATTCTCGGCCAGATAAGTGATGCCAAAACTGCGCGCCATCACCACCTCGTCATTTTCTACCCGCGTTAATCGCGAGGCGAAAACTTCCTCTGATAAGCTATTCTCTGAGATAAAGCTCAGCAGGCCGCTCTCGGCAATCAGTTCGGGCGCGGCGGCAAGCGAACTAATCTCGATACGCACGTCTAACGCCGGACAATGGTTGGCAAAAAAGTAGTGGTCGAGCCATTTCCGCATCGCGACACTTTTCGCAGGCAGGATCCAGCCATAGCGACTTAGCTGGGCTGCAGAAGCCACTTTGCCAGCCAAAGGATGATGTTTGCTGGCAGCCACCACGACCCGGTCTTCGGTCACCGGCAGCGTAATAACGGGCTGATCGCTTGTCACTATTGGCCCTAGAATTAAATCCAGTTCGTTGCGCCTGAGCATGCCGTAAAGCACATCATTCATGCCGATTTGTATTTCAAGTTTGATGTTCGGTGCCAGTTGCTGCATCACCCGGCATACCGCGGGCAGCAAAAACTGAGTTGCCGAGCCAGCACTGCCGAGGCGAACCACGCCGGACAGGCCAGAGCCCATTTCAGCTAACTGGCGCAGGGTTTCGTCGAAAGAGTTTTGTAAAACGCGGCCGCGCTGGTAAAGCAACTCCCCGGCTTCAGTCAATTCCAGACCGCGTCCGAGACGCTTAAACAGCCGGGTCTGACAAAGTTTTTCCAGCCGGGAAATAGACTTAGATAGCGCCGGTTGGGTCAAATTGAGATTTTGTGAGGCGTATCCCAAATGCTTGAGTTCTGCCACCTTAAGGAAGTAGATCAAGTCTTTGTTATTCAAGTGCTATTCCTTAAATTCATCGATTTAATAAAATAATATATTAGACGTAATCAATTCACACAACAATAATCCAACAACGCCGTGCCTATAAAAAACTAATTGATAATACGAGTTGAAATTAGATGTAACCACCTGTTTTAGCTTGCTTAAAAAGTTAAATTAAATGAATGTGATTGCAATGTAGTTAGAATAAAAAAAAGGAAAACTCATGTATCTTCCACTCATAGGTTATATTCTTATAGCCTTCTTGATGTTTTTCTTGATTAAAGGAAAAGCAGCACCCATCTCTTTATTTATATTTCTTTCAGTTATCGCCGGATTTGTTGCAGGATATTCCCCGACGTTAATGAATGAGTATATTATTAAAGGCGTAATGCAAACTGCGCCAAATGCTATTCTATTTACTTTTTCAATTATATTTTTCAGTATTATGACCGAGGCTGGCGTATTTCAACCATTAGTCAACGGGTTGACTAAACTTGCCGGAAATAGCGTGGTTGCTATTGTTACCGTAACCGGGATTATTGCCTTGGTCGCCCATATCGACGGCTCCTCTGTCCCTTCAGTACTGATAACCATCGGCGCTATGCTGCCCGTTTACCAGAAAATGAAAATACGCCCTGTGGTGCTGCTATGCCTGCTGGCCTGTGGCATGGGCGTGACCAACATTACTCCCTGGGCCGGGCCGCTTGCGCGCGTTGCTGCCGTTTCGGGACTGGATGTTAATGAGCTTTATCACCAACTGATACCGGTACAGATTATTGGTTTAGTTTGCGTACTGGTGCTTGGCGTAGTATTAGGATTTCAGGAAAAAAGGCGTATCGCTAATAATATTCCTATTCCAGAAAACCTTGAAGAACCCTCTAAAAATGTTGCCGACAGTGAGCACGCAACGCTTGCCAGTGGTCGTCTAAAATTCTCCATTAATGTGTTATTAGTGGTGGGTGTGACAGTTTTATTATTGGTTACTCACCTTCAGGCTTATGTAATATTTATGTGTGCCTTTGCCGCGGCCATGTTACTTAATTACCCAACGCTGAAAGGTCAGGAAGCGGTAATGAAGAAATATGCCTACGGAGCCTATATGATTTCGGGCACGGTGATGGCTGCCGGGGTATTTGTCGGCATCTTGAGCGGTGGAGGCGATAAATCAATTCTGACGCAAATGGCCAATGTAGTATTAGACGTGATGCCGGGATATCTCGGCCCTCACCTGCATATTCTGATGGGAATGGTGGGTGGACTGGTTGGCTTTGTAATCGGCCCAGACGCCTTCTTTTACGGCATTTATCCGCTGGTGGCGAAGGTCGGCACGCATTTCGGCATTTCATGGCAAGAGATGGGGCTGACGATGGTGGTGGGTAAAAATATCGCCATGATGATAAGTCCGGTATTTGCGACCACTTATCTGGCTTTGGGCCTGACCGGTGTCGAAATGAAAGACCATATTCGCTACTCGTTCATTCCCGTTGCGGTGATTTCTTTAATCATGGTGTTTTCACTGGTCTTAACCGGCACCGTTCCGCTTTAATCTTCATAAAATGCTTCAGGGCAGAACGCTTAACATGTTCTGCCCTGTCTTTATTTAGCTAAGGTTATCCAAATGAGGATGTAAAGCTTAGGGACTTGAAGGTCTTATAAACTTAAAGCCCTTACAATGCTTTGAGGATTTTAACCGTCGCATCGACATCAATCTCGTCTTCCGAGAAGGTGTAAGTGCTGTTCTGGAAGGTAGTGATCAGCAGCTTTTTAATCGTGCGCGTGGTCGCCTTAACTTCTTCATCTTTCGGCTTGATGCGATTCATCAGCAGGCCTACCGACAACACCGCGTTCTCTTTATCAATTTTTGAATCTACCGGCACTTCTTCGTTGAAGGCCAGGAAAGACTTAATGCTGGTGATCTTGATTCGCTCACCCGCAATGTGAATATATTTGCTCTCTGGCGCCACTTTAACCGCATAGGCTGAAAGCCCTTTGGTATTGGTGGTTGGCTCAAAGGTCACCACGGCATCTTTTTTGATCAGATCAGGGTTAGCGACTTTAATCACATGGAAATAACGGTTATCGCCGTTTTCATCTTTGATAAAGCCAAAACCTTTATCTTCAAACCAGGTTGTGATTACACCGTTCATCGCTCTTACCGCCTAATAAATTCGTTCAAAAATGCCTGCTTTACCCGTTATGTTTTGCGAAACGATGGGGTAAAACAGTGAAGTCGCCTAGTTTAATTCACATTGACCGTGAAGTCCTGCAAATTGCGCGTCGCTGACCTGATAAAACCGCAGCACGTGACAAGTTTAGTGCGCTTTACGGAAAGTCAGATTAAAGCGGTACTGACCGGTCAGGGAATGTTCGCCTGCCTTGAGGGGCAAAATGCCGTGATACCGCAGGCGCGCCGGGCCACCCCACACCACAATGTCACCGTGAGTCAGATTAACCCGCTGCGTTTTGTCGCTGCGTTCCAAACCACCAAACTGAAATACCGCAGGCAAACCCAGCGAAATTGAGACGATCGGCTGCCCCATATCCTCTTCATCTTTATCCTGATGCAGCGACATTTTAGCTCCCACCTGATAACGATTAATCAGGCAAGCGTCAGGCATAAAGTCATTAAATCCGGCCTCACGGGCAGCATGAATCGCCAGGGTGCGAAAGATATCGGGCATTGCGGGCCATTGACGCTGCGTTTCAGGCGAGGTGGACTGATAACGATACCCGTGCCTGTCGGTTATCCACCCCAAATCGCCACAGTTAGTCATCGCGACTGACATCGCATAGCCTCCCGGCGTTGCACGATATTGAAACGGCACTTCACTGGCAATGCTGTCAATCGCCATCAGCAATGCGCGATCGTCGGCCAGAGCCGCGCCGCGAAGCACTGCTGCTCCAGGACAAAGGTCTTCACGCCAACTTGGGTGAAAATCAGGGTGATCGAAAAGATCCAGATTCATGCATCCTCCTGCCAGAAAACGTAACCTTAAGTATAACAGCCCTGCCAGCGGACAATAAAAAAGCCCGGGGCAATGTCATGCACCGAGCTTTCTTTACTGACTTCTTTATTCTTTAACTTAAGAATGGGCAAATGACGAATTAGCTGCCGTTTTTCTCGTCGCCAACCAGTCCGACTTTCAGATATCCAGCTTTGCGCAAGCCGTCCATCACACTCATGATGGTGGCGTAATCAACCGACTTGTCTGCACGGAAGAAGATAGTCGCCTGCTTGTTGCCCTGAGTGCGCTGGTCAAGCATCGCGCTCATATTAGCCGCTGTGATTGCCTCATCGCCGAGGAACATCTGGTTGTCTGCTTTCACGGTCAGGAAGGTTGGCTTAGGCGGACGCGGCTGAGCCTGCGCGGTTGAGGCAGGCAAATTCACCCGCACATCCACCGTTGCCAAAGGCGCTGCCACCATAAAGATGATCAGCAGTACCAGCATAACGTCGATAAACGGCGTGACGTTAATGTCATGCATTTCACCGCTTTCATCGAGGTCGTCGTTTAAACGAATTGCCATGATTGACTTACCCTAAACGTAACTTATGGCCCGACTGAGCGTGCGGTGCTTCTTCAGCACTTGAGGCCAAATCCAGATCACGCCCCTGCAACAGCAGAATTTGTGCAGCCACGTCGCCCACCTGATGGCGGTAAGACGCAATAGTACGAGCAAAGATATTGTAGATAACAACCGCGGGGATCGCCGCAATCAGCCCCACCGCCGTTGCTAACAGCGCCTCGGCAATGCCTGGTGCAACTACCGCCAGATTCGTGGTTTGCGTTTGAGCGATACCGATGAAACTGTTCATGATGCCCCACACGGTGCCAAACAGGCCAACAAACGGAGAAATTGCACCGATAGTGGCCAGAATTCCGTTGCCACGACCAATATAACGACCGGCGGCAGTCACACGGCGCTCGAGGCGGAAACCGGTGCGATCTTTAATACCATTGTTGTCGGTAGAACCAGCAGAAAGCTCAAGTTCGTTTTGAGCATCGCGCAACATCAGGCTGCTGATACTGTTAGCCGCGAAGCTTTCGGACTGTTCCAGCGCTTCTTTTAATGAGCGAACCGGCAACAGCGCGGCAAGCTCACGACGCAGGCGACGACGACCGGCGGTGATTTCAGCGCCCTTGCTGAACAGTAATGTCCAGGTCACGACAGAAGCCAGCAGCAGGCCAATCAGAACAATTTTAACCACAATGTCAGCGTGCTGATACATGCCCAGCACTGAGAGATCTTTAGGAATGACCGGCGTCTGGCCTTCATCTACCGCGTTGGTATTTTCTTCAACCGCGTTAGTGCTTTGCAGAACTGGCGCCGCGCTACCGTCGGTGGCAGTCGGGGCTGAAACAGGCGCAGGAGCCGAAGTTGCTGCCGCCGGAGTAACTGCATTAGCGGCGCTCGATGCAGGCGCTGCCCAGGCACTGCCGCTTAAACCCACCATCAACACCAGCGAAGTTATTACAGTACCGATTTTAGCCGTACCACTTTTACGCGTACTCATCATCTGTTTTACGTCCGTCAAAAATGACACCGCTTTCTTCATCTTAATGCGACACGTTTGCACGTAGCGCCTCCAGCCATGATCAATAGATTAAGGATATTAATAGCGCCAAATGATAACAAACTAAAAGCTATAATTGATAGTGGTTCTCATTATTATTTACATTCGCTATAAATATGAAATTACCTCCCTGTTGATTATATGAAAAATTTTCACAAATCATCCAAAACACTGACCCGTAATAAAGGGCATGTTAACGTAATAAAAATGCCCATTGGCAACGTTAACAAGGTGAAAGCGGCTTATGACATCCCAGAAGATTGAAACTGCATTGGTCAATGCAGGAAGAGACAAAAAATTTACTCAAGGTTCAGTTAATACGGTGATTCAGCGCGCATCATCATTAGTATTTGATACGGTTGCCGACAAGAAGTTTGCCACCGCCAATCGCGCCAACGGTGAACTTTTCTATGGCCGTCGCGGAACCCTGACCCATTTTTCATTCCAGGAAGCGATGGTTGAGCTCGAAGGCGGCGCGGGTTGTGCGCTGTATCCTTGCGGCGCGGCGGCAGTCAGCAATGCCATTCTGTCGTTTGTGCACAGCGGCGATCACCTGCTGGTCGCCAGCTCGGCCTATGAACCTACTCAGGATTTCTGCTCGAAAGTTTTGACCCGACTCGGCGTGAGCACCACCTATTACCCCGCCTCTATTGGCGCTGATATTGCCAAACTGGTGCAGCCGAATACCCGCGTGGTATTTCTGGAATCGCCGGGTTCAATCACCATGGAAGTCCCTGATATTCCAGCAATCGTTAAAGCGGTGCGCGCCGTATCGCCTGAAGTCATAATTATGATCGACAACACTTGGGCGGCCGGCATTCTGTTTAAAGCGCTGGAGTTTGATATCGATATCTCGATTCAGGCGGGCACCAAATACATCGTCGGTCACTCCGATGCGATGATTGGCACGGCGGTTTCTAACGAGCGTTGCTGGGCGCAATTGCGTGAACAGTCTTATCTGATGGGGCAAATGGTTGACGCCGATACGGCTTACGTCGCCAGCCGCGGACTGCGCACCATGGGTATTCGTTTAAAGCAGCACGCCGAAAGTAGCCTGCGTATCGCACAATGGCTGCAAACGCGTCCGGAAGTTGCTCGCATCAACCACCCTGCATTGCCGGGCAGCAAAGGCCATGAATTCTGGAAGCGCGACTTTACCGGTAGCTGCGGCCTGTTTTCCTTTATTTTGAATAAGCGTCTCACCGCTGAGCAATTGGCAAATTATCTCGACCACTTTGAGCACTTCAGCATGGCTTATTCATGGGGCGGATTTGAATCGCTGGTGATGGCTAACCAGCCGGAAGAAATCCAGCATATTCGCCCAGGTGAAAAGGTTGATTTCAGCGGCACGCTGGTTCGTTTACACGTTGGTTTGGAAAACTGTGATGATCTTATTGCCGATCTCGAAACGGCCTTTGCCCGTATTGCATAAGGCCTCAGTGGGTATTACATAAAGCCTCTGTGGTATTGCACAAGCGAGACAATCTATTGCGACAGGCCGCGCAAATCCTTACTTATCCGATAGGATTATGCGCGGTTTTTGACCATACTTCGTTAAATACTTGTAAAAAATACGGGTCATTTATTTCCTTTTATTCGTGTTATTCGTGACATCAGGTAAACGCTGAGGTTTCACAGTATTGCAGTAACCAAACAGGAAAACCTATGGCAGTTTTAACGCAAATTCTTCATGCATTATGGCAACACGACTTTAGCGTACTGGCTAACCCAAATGTTCTATGGATAGTTTACGGCGTATTGTTTACTACCCTGGTGCTTGAAAATGGCCTGCTCCCTGCCTCGTTTCTGCCGGGCGACAGCCTGCTGTTACTGGCCGGCGCATTAGTCGCGAAAGGGGTGATGGATCTGCTGCCAACGCTGATTATTCTTGTGGTGGCTTCTAGCCTGGGTTGTTGGCTGAGTTACTTGCAGGGTCGTTGGCTGGGGCACACGCGAATAGTCAAAGGCTGGCTGTTGCAGTTACCTGCGCAATATCATCAGCGCGCCCACACTTTATTTACCAATCACGGCTTAATGGCACTTCTGGCTGCTCGCTTTCTGGCGTTTGTTCGCACGCTGCTACCTACTCTTGCAGGTATCTCAGGTCTTGATAATGCCCGTTTCCAGCTATTTAACTGGCTCAGTGCGTTACTGTGGGTGGGGGCGATTATGGGGATAGGTTACGCGCTGTACCAAATTCCGTTGGTGCAACGTCATGAAGACAAGGTGATGGCAGGCTTAATGATCCTCCCTGCTCTGTTGCTGGTTACCGGCCTCGCTGGCGCACTTTTAGTGGTGTGGAAAAACCGCCGAAAAATCGCTTCTTAGCGGTTTTAATCCATTAGGTTGGCAAGCGGCTGGCAAACTTAGAGCTTTAAATTTAACAGTTTGAAAAATAAAACCTTAAATCCTGCGTTTTGGAAAATAAATGTTAGCTGCCGAATACCGTTTCAGTGAGAGTCAGTGAGTTCCCCTCCCGCATACGGGCAATTTCGTCGCTCGGCGTGACGCCAAAATAGCGCTTAAATTCCCGGCTAAACTGCGATGCACTTTCATAGCCTACACTCAATGCTGCGCTACTGGCTTTCAAGCCATCATAGATCATCATCGTCCGCGCCTTGTGTAGCCGATAATTTTTCAGATACTGCAACGGCGAGGTGCTGGTCACTGCCTTAAAGTTATGATGAAACGCGGAAGTGCTCATATTCACGTCGCTGGCAAGCTGCTCAACGCTGAGCGGCTGCGCATACTGGTTCTCAATCTTGCGCAATGCTTTCGCTATCTGGCTGAAATGGGTATGGCGATTTACCAATGCCTGCAACGCTCCGCCGTTCTCGCTGGTCAGAATAAAGAACAGGATCTCGCGAATAATCTGTGGCCCGAGCACTTTTGCGCGCAGCGGCTTGTCCATAACATCAAGCAAACGTTCACTGGCACAAAGAATATCTTCATCCAGCAGGCCGGAGGTTATCCCAGAAGACTGATCGGGCTGGTGCGGGAATCCTTCATCCCCCATTTCGATAAGCAAGTCCTGTAACATCACCGGATCGATACGAATCGATACGCCGGTGACAGGCCTTTCGGGAGTGCCAAACGTCTCGCACTCGAAGGGCAACGGAACCGTGAGCATCAGATAGTTTTTAGGATCATAGGAAAAGGTTTTAGTGCCCAGATAGCCAATTTTACTGCCCTGGAACACGATCGTGACGCTCGGGTTGTACATCACCGGCTGGCGCGGATGATAGCTGGAGTAACACATGAGTGTTGCCTGCGGAACGCTAGACTGAAACTTTGGTGAGCTCTCCGTGAGTAGCTCCACTTTTTTCGCCAGCTCGGCACACAGGCTTTCAACGTCTTGCATCACTTATCCTCGATTAAAAACGAACCGGCAATAATTTTGCCATATTCTCGGAATTTTCTATACCGCGTTACAGGATCAGGCAAGCTTTAAACAGGAATATGCATCAAACAATGGAAGACTTCCTGACACACTAGTTCCTGAAGCTTGTGCCTGAGACAGTTCTTGTTGAAGCAATAGAGAAATGAACAAGTTAATGATAATTTCCAACTAACCATCTGAAAATGAATCATTAGCAATCTCGGCGCAATGACAATTCGTTTACTAAACTTACCCAATCAGGCAATAGATGCGTGGATTACGCGTTACCCCAACAGGAGAATTTATGTCAACGCAATCAATCATAAAGCTTAACGACGGCAATCGTATTCCTCAACTTGGTCTTGGTGTCTGGCAAGCCACTAACGACGAAGCAACGCACGCGGTAGGCACTGCGCTCGATGCAGGTTATCGCCATATTGATACCGCCGCGGCGTACAAAAATGAGCAAGGCGTCGGTAAAGCTCTGCAAGAAACCGACATTTCTCGCGAAGAGATTTTCATCACCACAAAACTTTGGAATGACCAGCAGCTTTATGCTCAAAAAGCGCTTGAAGAGAGTCTTAGCAAGCTGAAGCTCGACTATGTGGACTTGTATCTGATCCACTGGCCGCTGCCGGATCAGGGCAACTATGTGGAATCCTGGAAACAGCTGCTGAAATTGAAAGAACAGGGCCTGGCGAAGAGCGTTGGCGTATGTAATTTTCATATTCCGCATCTGCAACGTTTGATCGATGAAACGGGCACTGCGCCAACGGTTAACCAGATTGAGCTTCATCCTTCTTTAGCACAGCGTCAGTTGCATGCCTGGAACGCAACTCATCGTATTGCCACTGAATCCTGGAGCCCGCTGGCGCAGGGTGGCGATGGTTTGTTTGATAATCCGCTGATTCAGAAACTGGCAGAAAAATACGAGAAAACTCCGGCGCAGATTGTTATCCGCTGGCACCTGGATAACGGCCTGATTGTTATTCCAAAATCGGTGACGCCTAAACGCATCCATGAAAACTTCAACGTTTTCGACTTCAAGCTAGAAAAAGAAGAATTAGCCGAGTTTACCAAGCTTGATACCGGCAAACGCTTAGGGCCAAACCCTGAGGACAAGCTGAATTTCTGAGTAAAAACTGAGTTTTCTGTGAGGAAAAACTGAGTTTATTCTGATAAAAAGCGGATAAACAAAAAGGAGGTAGCTGAATAAGCCGCCTCCTTTTTTAATCAGAAAACGATGAAAGGTAATCAGAAGCCTGCGGCAGGTTGAATGACCATTTGCCCCATTGTGCCGCGATCGGCAAGCTCCAGAGTCTGGCTATAAAAGAAGAACGGGAAGTGATCATATGAAGGCTGATTTAAATACACCAGTAACTCAACTTCACCGTCGACCCACACCGTATCTTTGAATCCGGCATCTTCCACCAGCGGTGAAGCTCCGTTAACCGTTTTGACCATAAAGGTCACGCCCTGCACATGGAAAGGCTGTGGCAAGTCAGCGTGAATCGTCCAACGTTCCCACGTTCCCTGCATCGCCTGCACGTCAGTTCTTGAAGGATCAAACACCGCGCCATTGATACCCGGTTGATTATCCCCTAGCCGGAATTCACGGCTACGTACCACATCGCCAGTAATCAGTTGATCGGCCAACAGACGCATCGGCAGATTATCCGTTACCAAAGGCAGCAGACCGGTAGGTTTCAGCGTTAACACAATTGTTGAGACCAGAATACTCGACGGCTGGAACAGGCCACGCAGGCGATCCATAATTCCGGCCGCTTCACCGGCAGAAATAGAGACTTCATCGCCCTGCGACATATCCACCAGCACTTCACGGCGCTCGCCTGGGGCCAAAGAAAGGCGCTGTACGCTGACAGGAGCAGGCAAAAACCCTTGATCCGAGGCAATCACGTGGAACGGGCGGTTATCCGTCATTGTTAATTCATAGCGCCGGGCATTTGAGGCGTTGAGCAAGCGCAGACGCACCCAGCCACGCGATACCTGCACAAACGGGCTTTGAACTCCGTTAACCAGCATCGTGTCGCCAAAGAATCCGCCACTGGCAGGCGTGTCGTACAGGGGAACGCCAAAGTTATCCAGACGTTTGTCCTGAATAATAATCGGGAAATCATCAACGCCGTAGTGGTTCGGTAATGGCAGGCTCTTGCTGACGTCATCTTCGACCATCCACATTCCTGCCAGCCCGTTATAAACATGCGGCGCCATATGGCCCTGAGTATTGGCGTGATACCAACAGGTTGCCGCAGGCTGGCGAATAGGCAATACCGGTGACCAGTCGCTGCCCGCCGACATCAAACGCGCGGAACCGCCGGTCAGGGTTCCCGGCACTTGTAATCCGCTGATGGTCATTGAAGCAGGAACAGGCAAGCGGTTGCTGTAGATAAGCTTAACGTCGTCGCCGTTAAAGACTTTCACCGTCGGGCCAAGATACATGCCGTTAAAGCCCCAAACCGGTGCTTTAGTGCCGCCCAGAAACGACCAGTGCGCCTGCTGCAAAGTCAGAAAGATGGGCTGCCCGCGGCGAGATTCTATTAACGGAGGCACAGGTAACACAGGCTGTGCTCCGCTTGCATATGCCCTCAGCGGCAACGATCCAGCGGCAATCGCCATTCCAGATGCCTGTAAAAAACTGCGACGACTGAGGGGCATATCTTCTCCATGAGAAAAAAATCAAAGCTCAAGTTAGCCCGCTGGCCTTCAATGGTGGCGGACGCTAAATAATCATTGAATAATAAGGCGAAATATAAAAACCCTTATAAACCGTGATTGGAATTCTAT
Organism: uncultured Gammaproteobacteria bacterium; assembly: GCA_963747655.1. Classification (GTDB taxonomy): domain Bacteria; phylum Pseudomonadota; class Gammaproteobacteria; order Enterobacterales; family Enterobacteriaceae; genus Rouxiella. The sequence continues at coordinate 296,319 of CAVVFS010000008.1, forward strand.
TATTTTTTTACTTTCATCTCGGCTTCGCGCTGCGCAACTTCTGCATCAAGTTCAGCAATTCTATTCGCCATTATTTGATGGCAGTGCTGTGATAATTCGCGCAGACGTTCTTTGCCAAACTGCGAGGTGTCAATCGGTGGCAGCATTTCAACAATAGCCAGGCCATTATTACAGCGATTCAGCTTAATTTTATTGGTCGTGGTTGATACGCAAATTGGCACAATCGGCACGCCAGCAGCGATTGCCGCGTGGAATGCACCCGTTTTAAAAGGCATCAGGCCGCGGCCACGACTGCGCGTTCCTTCCGGAAACATCCAGATCGAGATATTGCGCTTATTAATATGATCCACAACCTGAGAGATGGTGCCATGCGCCTTGGCACGGTTATCACGGTCAATCAGCAGGTTACCGGTCAGCCAGTACAAAGACCCAAAGAACGGGATCCATGCCAGGCTTTTCTTGCCGACGGTGACCGTTCTTGGCTGTACCACACTCGCTGCGGTCACCATGTCATAGTTGTTCTGGTGATTGGCGATATAAATACAGTTACCGTAATGCGCTGCTTCAGCAGGGATACGTTTTTCAACCTTTAGGCCAAATACGGGCGCCAGGGTGCCAAATAGACGGCCGAAGGTCGCAACATGTTTTGGATTTCTTGGACTGAACAGGCAATAAATCGAACCAAAAACGCACAACAGAATTGAAAAGATCACGACATAAATAAAGCGAAAAATAAATAACATAACACCCTCTTAAGCATACAACCGAAGTCAAACAGAGTCTGACCCTGCCGTTCCCTTGCCGCTGGACTATTCTCGTGCCTCAGCAGTCTCTATACAATAGATATTCTTCACCCAGACAGGGTTTTTATTAATCCAAATAATGCACTGTGCAACAAAGATAGTTTATTTGTGCACAAACCCAAGTTATTCGACACTGCCACATACATTATCAAGACAATTCAGGGCACCTAAGTGCCCTGAACCAGTACTTAAAAAATAATAGCGCCCTGAACCAGTACCTATAAAACAATCGTGTTCGGCATGTTCAATAAGGAACGAAATTACTCTTCGCTTTCCCCAGCAGATGGTCGCGCCGGCGCATCAACCTCAACCCTGTCAATACGCTGCAATCCACGCGGTAACAAGGTGCCTTTACGGCCACGCTCGGCGCGGAATTTTTGCAAATCTTCAGGACGCAGAGTCAATTTGCGTTTGCCAACATGTAGCGTGATAGAGGTCTGCGGAGCCAGTACCAGCAACCATGCCAGCTTGTCAGTGCCCGCAGCCGCGTCAGCTGCCGGAATTGAGACAATTTTGTTGCCTTTGCCTTTAGACAGCTGCGGTAAATCGGCTACCGGGAACATCAACATACGTCCAGCAGTGGTTATCGACAGCAGCATTTCATCGTCACCCACCAGCTCGATAGGTGCCAGCGCAGTCGCGTTTTCCGGCAGACTAATCATCGCCTTACCTGCGCGATTACGTGCCACCAAGTCACTGAAAGTACAGACGAAACCGTAACCAGCATCAGAGGCCATCAGCAGTTTTTGGTCGTCGGCGGCCATCAATACTTGTTGAATAGTCGCGCCCGGCGGCGGCGTTAACTTACCGGTTAGCGGCTCGCCCTGCCCTCGTGCGGAAGGCAAAGCGTTGGTATCCAGCGCATAACTACGCCCGGTGGAGTCGATAAACACCACGGGCTGATTGCTTTTACCCTTCGCAGCACTGCGGAAACTGTCGCCAGCTTTATAGCTCAAGCCGCTCGGATCGATATCGTGACCCTTGGCGCTGCGCACCCAGCCCATTTCGGACAGCACGACAGTCACCGGCTCCGACGGAATAAAATCGCTTTCGCTCATCGCCTTGGCTTCGCCGCGCTCAATAATCGGCGAACGACGATCGTCGCCATAGGCTTCAGCATCGGCCTGAATTTCTTTGCGGATCAGTGTGCTGAGCTTGCGCTCAGAGGCCAGTAATGCCTGAAGCTGATCGCGCTCTTTAGCCAGTTCATCCTGCTCGCCGCGAATTTTCATCTCTTCGAGCTTGGCCAAATGGCGTAATTTCAATTCAAGGATAGCTTCGGCCTGAGTCTCGCTGAGAGCAAAGCGTTCCATCAATACCGGTTTGGGTTCGTCTTCACTGCGAATAATATGAATAACTTCGTCGATGCTGAGGAAGGCAATCAGTAAACCTTCTAAAATATGCAGGCGCTTCAGCACTTTATCGAGACGGAAGTTCAGACGACGGCGAACAGTATCGCGGCGATACGACAGCCACTCGGTGAGGATCTCCACCAGCCCCTTCACCTGCGGGCGGTTATCCAGACCGATCATGTTCATGTTAATGCGATAGCTACGCTCGAGATCGGTGGTCGCAAACAGGTGGCTCATTACCTGATCCAGATCGACACGGTTCGATCGTGGCACGATCACCAGGCGAGTTGGGTTCTCGTGATCGGATTCGTCACGAAGATCCTCAACCATTGGCAGCTTTTTGGCACGCATCTGGTTGGCTATCTGCTCCAGCACTTTCGCCCCAGAAACCTGATGAGGCAGCGCAGTAATAACCGCATCGCCGTCTTCTTTCTTCCACAATGCACGCATGCGAACCGAGCCTTTACCCGATTCATAGATTTTGCGGATCTCGTTGCGAGGAGTAATGATTTCAGCTTCTGTCGGGAAATCAGGCCCTTGCACGAACTCCAGTAAATCTTCCAGCGTACTGCCCGGTTTCTCGAGTAAGGCAATAGCGGCATTCGCCACTTCGCGCAGGTTATGCGGAGGAATATCAGTCGCCATCCCCACGGCAATACCGGTGGTGCCGTTGAGCAGAATATTGGGCAGGCGTGCAGGCAGCATTTTCGGCTCCTGCAAGGTGCCATCAAAGTTTGGCACCCAGTCAGACGTCCCCTGGCCTAGCTCGCGCAGCAGAACTTCGGCATATTTCGACAGTCGTGATTCGGTATAACGCATCGCAGCGAACGACTTCGGATCGTCCGGCGCACCCCAGTTCCCTTGCCCGTCAACCAGCGGATAACGGTAAGAAAAAGGCTGCGCCATCAGCACCATCGCTTCATAACAGGCACTGTCGCCGTGCGGATGGTATTTACCCAGCACGTCACCCACAGTACGTGCGGATTTTTTAAATTTGGCACTGTTACTGAGACCCAGCTCAGACATGGCGTAAATAATGCGGCGCTGAACAGGTTTCAGGCCGTCGCCAATGTAAGGCAATGCCCTGTCCATGATGACGTACATGGAATAGTTCAGATAGGCATTTTCGGTAAACGTATGCAGCGCTAAACGCTCTGTTCCGTCATGAGTTATTTCACTCATTACTTTTTATCCTCAGACTCGCGGCACTGTAGTGCTGAAAAATAAACGTTCTGGAAAATAAACGTTCTGGAAATAAGGAGGCCCGCTCGCAGACACGCAGGCACTGTCGCACAGGGCGATGATGTCCGCGATAGTACATCAAATGGCGTATAGCTGTCACAGAAGCTGTGTTCAGGGCGCGCAGGGAATGTGCGAACAGGGAGATTTAAGTCGATAACCACGGATGATTATTGCAATTTTAGCAACAGTATTGTGCGCTGACGCACATTTTTCCCGATAAAGATCTCAGGTACAATTCGTTCAATAGTTTATTAACGAGGTCTATTTTATGAGCAACATACTGATTATTAACGGTGGAAAAACTTTCGCCCACTCTAAAGGCGCTCTCAATATCAGCCTGACCGAAGTCGGTGAGTCTTTTCTGCGCGATGCCGGTCACAGCGTTCGAGTAACTAACATCGAGCAGGGTTACGACATTGAGACAGAAGTTGAAAGCTATCTGTGGGCCGATGCCATCATTTATCAGATGCCTGGCTGGTGGATGGGCGCGCCCTGGACGATGAAAAAATACATTGATGAAGTGTTCACCGTCGGTCATGGACGTCTGTATGAAAGCGATGGCCGTAGCCGCTCTGACGCCTCGAAAAAATACGGTTCTGGCGGACTTATCCAGGGCACCGCGTACATGCTTTCCGTGACTTGGAATGCGCCTCTGGAAGCGTTTGAAGATAAAGATCAGTTCTTCCACGGCGTGGGTGTAGACGGCGTTTATCTGCCATTCCATAAAGCTAACCAGTTCCTGGGCATGGATACACTGCCAACCTATATGTGTAACGACGTTATCAAGCAGCCGGACATCGATGGCTATTTTGCTAACTACCGTGCGCATCTGGAACACGTGTTTGGCCAGGCTGAAGAAACTGAGTAAAACCTGAGTTTGGCAAATCCTGCATTTATTGCCACACTCAGGATGAGCCATTCATGTGAGCCGGGAAATTTGTAAGGCTCACAATTTCAAGGGAAAACGAGGTTTTTATGATAACCGTTATTGCCGAGATCATCATTAAGCCAGGCCGTCGCAGCGCAGTGCTGGAAAAAATTACCCAGCTATTGCCGAGCATACTTCAAGAGAAAGGCTGTCATCGTTATGAACCTTTTTTTGATGTCAAAGGGCATATTCCCTGGCGTCAGAGCGCGCCAGACTCCATCTTTATGATTGAAGACTGGGAGAGTCTGGCTCATCTGGAAGATCATCAGCAGGCGGCACACATGCACGCACATCGCGAAAACATCAAGCATGATGTGATGAATGTAAAGATCAACATTATCGAAAAAGTCTGATTTTTTTCTGAGTTTACATTCAGAATGAAGCCAAAAAAACCGGAGCCGCTGCCTGCGACTCCGGTTTTTTATTAACGACTTTTTATTGTCTGACTGAACATGGATAAAGTCTTAAAGCGCCTTAGTCCGCGTTTAGCAATAGAGCGTTTAGCAATCTTGCGTTTACAGGGCCATATCATGCTGTGCAGGCGCGGCAGTTTTTTCCTGAGCTGCGACTGTGCCAGTTACGGCAGGCTGGGTACCTTTTGGTGAAATCTGTAACACTGGAGGCTTCACCAGTCCCAGCGTTGCCGCCGTGTCGTCCCAAACCTGCTGAGTCAGCGCCGGATTATCATTCAGGTTCTGACCGAAACTCGGCACGATTTTACGGATCTTGCTCTGCCACTCGGCTGATTTAAACTCTTCCGGGAACAGCTTTTGCATCACGTTCAGGGCAATAGGCGCGGCAGTTGAGGCACCAGGAGATGCGCCCAGCAGGGCTGCTACGGTTTTCTGCTGATCGGTAACAATCTCGGTACCCAGTTTTAGCACGCCGCCTTTGCTCTCGTCTTTCTTGATAATCTGCACGCGCTGACCGGCCTGAATCAGCTTCCAGTCTTCTTTTTTAGCATTTGGGAAATATTCCTTCAATGCTGCAAAACGGTCGTCGTCGCTTAACATAACCTGACCAATCAGGTATTTGACCAGATCGAAGTTATCCAGACCTACGTGAGACATCGGCAGCAGATTGTGAGTGGTCGTTGTACTCAGTAAATCAAACAGCGAACCGTTTTTAAGGAATTTAGTGGAGAAGGTCGCGAATGGCCCGAATAGCACCACGCGTTTACCGTCAAGGAAACGAGCATCCAGATGCGGTACGGACATCGGTGGCGCGCCGACAGAGGCCTGACCATACACTTTTTCCAGATGACGCTCAGTAATTGCCGGATTTTCAGTGACCAGGAACGAGCCGCCTACCGGGAAACCGGCGTAGTTTTCAGCTTCAGGAATACCGGTTTTTTGCAGCAGTTTTAATGCGCCACCGCCTGCCCCGATAAACACATATTTAGCGTCGACTTCGCGCTCATCACCACTGTTGGCGTCTTTGATGGTTACGTGCCATGAATTGTCGGCATTGCGCGAAAAATCAGTAACTTCAGATGAAGTTTCCAGCTTGAAGTTCTCATTCTTTTTCAAGCTACCGATCAGCTGACGGGTGATTTCACCATAGTTAACATCGGTGCCGACCGGCGTCCAGGTTGCAGCAACTTTCTGTTGCGGGTCACGCCCTTCCATAATCAATGGCGCCCATTGCTGGATCTGGCTGTGATCGGTAGAGAATTTCATACCCTGGAACAGGGTCGTTTTCTGCAACGCGGCATAACGTTTAGTCAAATACTCGACGTTTTTATCGCCCCATACGAAGCTCATATGCGGTGTCGAATTAATAAAGGAGTGCGGATCGTTCAGCACGCCGCTTTTCACCTGTGAAGTCCAGAACTGGCGCGAGATCATAAAGGCTTCGTTGATCTCCAGCGCTTTGCTGACGTCAATGCTGCCATCTGCACGCTCAGGCGTGTAATTCAGCTCCATGTTCGCCGAATGCCCTGTACCGGCATTGTTCCAGCCGTTAGAAGACTCCAGCGCCACGCCGTCGAGTTTCTCAACCATGATCTGTTTCCAGCTCGGTTGAAGTTCTTCTAACCACGTGCCCAGTGAAGCACTCATGATGCCGCCACCAATCAGCAGGACATCAGTTTTTTCTGGAGCATTTTCAGCATGTACGGCAGAACAGACGAGCAACGCTGAAAGGGAGAGCGAGGGAAGTAATTTATTGACGTTAATCATTCCGGATCTACACTTTGTTATTTATTGGCGGTAAAAAGTGCGTGGAATTTAAGATATTGTTACCGATAAGTTAAAGTATCATTAGTTTTTTAATTAAATATATTGGTTTATTGTTTCTTTAATTACAAAACTTTGAGGCCAGAGCCGACGCCTTTTATCAACTCGTCTCCCTTTTTTAGAGCCATAAAATCGGGTTTATCGCTGATAAAATGCCGGCAATGAAACGCGTAGTTTTACAGCGAATACAGTAAACTCCCCCTTTTTACAGAATCTTTCCAAATCGCCATGATAAGCCAGCAACAACAGCTAATACCAAAACGCCCTGTTAAACTCAGCACTCTGGTGACGTTAATGATCGGCGCGGTGATCGTTACGGTGTTATTAAGCGTGCATCTGCTGTATTACGTGCAGATTGAAAACTTCACTAAAATGCACCTTCAGGACAAGGCGATGGCCGTTGCTCGCACGCTGGCCTCATCTCCAGAAATTCAGCACGCCCTGACTCTGCCTGCCGACAGTAATATTATTCAGCCGATCGCTAATCAGGTGAAAAACCGCGACTGTTTGCTGTTTGTCACCATCATTAATATGCAGGGCATTCGTTATTCACATCCGAATCCTCAGGTCGTGGGTCAGCATTTTGTCGGTGAAGATTTTCTTCCTGCGCTCAAAGGCATGGAAAATATCTCAATAAATCATGGCGTTCTCGTAGAGGCGCTGCGTGTCTTTACGCCCGTTTACAACGAAAAACATCAGCAAATTGGCGTGGTGGCGGTGGGTATTTCACTCGACGACGTAGCACAGCAGATCACGCAAAGTCGCTGGAATATTTTGTGGACCGTGCTGTTTGGCGCGCTGATTGGTCTGATAGGGATCCTTATTCTGGTCAAAGCCTTGAAACGAATTTTGTTTGGGCTTGAACCCTATGAAATTTCAACTCTTTTTGAACAGCGACAGGCGATTTTAGAGTCAATTAAAGAAGGTGTGATCGCTGTTGATCAACATTCACAGGTCACTTTGATCAACAAGGCGGCGCGGCAACTGTTGCAGGAAACAGCTTCGCAAACCTCGCTTACCGGCAATGCCATCCCTGAGTCATCGATTATGCTCAGCCATTTGCACGAGGCGTTGCACCACGGTAAAACCTGGCACGATGAAAAAGTGATTGTTGCCGGCCGTACGCTGATCAGTAACACCCTGCCGGTGCGCAGCGGCCAGAGGATCATTGGCGCGGTGTGTACTTTCAGGGACAAAACCGAAGTTAGCCAGCTCATGCAGCGTATGGACGGCATGGTAAACTATGTCGATGCGCTGCGGGAACGTTCACACGAATTTATGAATAAGCTGCACGTCATTCTCGGCCTGCTGCACATGAAAAACTTTACCCGGCTGGAGGAGTTTATCCTCAAGACAGCCAACAGTTATCAGATTGAGATTGGTTCATTGCAGGGAAAAATTCAATCTCCGGTGATTGCCGGATTCCTGCTTAGCAAAATTGATCGCGCAAAAAGCTGCGGGCACGAGCTTCTGCTCAGCGAGGCGAGCTTTCTTCCTGATAATGGCAGCGAACAACAGACTACGGTGCTGATCACCGTGCTGGGGAATCTGATCGAGAATGCTGTCGAGGCTCTGGCTCAACAACCTCAGGGTGAAATTCACGTTATGCTGCATTATCAGAACGGTTGGCTGGCGTGCGAAGTCAGTGATGACGGGCCTGGTATTGCACAAGACTCTCTGGAAGATATTTTTGAACGCGGCTTTTCCTCGAAAGGAGAACAGCGCGGCGTGGGATTGTTCCTTGTAAAACAGCAAACAGAAAGTCTGGGCGGCCGTGTCACGGTTGAATCAGAACCGGAAGTATATACACAATTTCTGGTCCAACTGCCTTGGGGAAAAGGAAACCATAGCTGATGATTAATGTATTAGTAGTCGACGATGATGCCATGGTTGCCGAGTTAAATCGTAGTTACATCGGCCAGGTCGCGGGCTTTCATTGCTGTGGCGTAGCATCGACTTTACAGCAGGCTAAAGAACGTCTGGCACAAAATAACCCGGCTATTGACCTGATTTTGCTGGATATTTATATGCAGCAGGAAAACGGACTGGATTTATTGCCAGAGCTTCGCAGCGCACAACGCGCGATTGACGTGATAATCATTTCCTCTGCCGCCGATGCTACAACGATTAAGAACTCGTTAAACTACGGCGTGGTCGATTACCTGATTAAACCGTTCCAGTTTTCACGTTTTGAAGAGGCGTTAACCGGCTGGCGAGAGAAAAAACGCCTGCTGGAAAATCAGCCCTTTTACCAGCAGGCGGATGTTGATCGACTGATCCACGGCGGCCAATTAGAGACGGAACAAAAGAAATTACCAAAAGGTTTAACCGCACAAACGCTAAGAACGCTGTGTCAGTGGATTGATGGTCATCCTAATCAGGAGTTTTCAACCGATGAGCTGGCAAATGAGGTAGGTATTTCGCGCGTTTCATGCCGCAAATACTTGATTTGGCTGGCACAGATGAACATATTGTTCACCAGCATTCATTATGGTGTAACCGGCAGGCCGGTTTATCGTTATCGACTTCAGCCGGAATATCACGCCTTACTGCAACAATACTGCCAGTAGAAATAGTTGCCAGTAAGACGTGATTTTAGACTTTTAACAGCGAGCTTATACCGACAGCTCTGCGGTATCGCCTTTATCCTGCAACCAGTTGCGGCGATCTTCCGAACGCTTTTTGGCTAACAGCATGTCCATCATACGCAGCGTCTGATCGATATCTTCCTCATCGATAGTCAGCTGCACCAGGCGGCGAGTGTTCGGATCCAACGTCGTTTCACGCAACTGGAGTGGGTTCATCTCACCCAACCCTTTGAATCGCTGAACGTTTGGCTTGCCTTTCTTGCGTTTAAGCTGCTCAAGCACGCCAGTTTTCTCTTCTTCATCCAGCGCATAGAACACTTCTTTACCTAGGTCGATACGGTAAAGAGGCGGCATGGCGACATAAACATGACCGCCGCGCACCAGGGATCGGAAGTGACGAACAAACAGCGCGCACAGCAGTGTGGCGATGTGCAGGCCATCGGAGTCCGCATCCGCAAGGATACAAATTTTGCCATAACGCAGCTGGGTCAGATCCTCGCTGTCAGGATCGATACCGATCGCCACAGAAATATCGTGCACTTCCTGCGAGGCCAGCACTTCATCGGAGGAGACTTCCCAGGTGTTGAGGATCTTGCCTTTCAACGGCATGATTGCCTGGAAGACACGGTCGCGCGCCTGCTTGGCAGAACCGCCCGCTGAGTCACCCTCAACCAGGAACAGTTCGGTCATGTTCAAGTCTTGCGAGCTACAGTCCGCCAGTTTGCCAGGCAATGCCGGGCCGCTGGTCAGCTTTTTACGTACCACTTTTTTTGCCGCGCGCATACGACGCTGAGCGCTAGAAATTGCCAGTTCGGCCAGCTGCTCGGCAGCCTGCACGTTCTGGTTCAGCCACAGGCTAAAGGCATCTTTCACCACGCCGGAAACAAAGGCGGCGCACTGGCGAGAAGAGAGTCGCTCTTTGGTCTGGCCGGCAAACTGCGGATCCTGCATTTTTACCGACAGCACGTAGGCACAACGTTCCCAGATATCTTCGGCAGAAAGCTTAACGCCGCGCGGCAAAATATTACGGAATTCGCAGAACTCACGCATCGCGTCGAGCAGGCCCTGACGCAGACCATTAACATGCGTACCGCCCTGCATGGTCGGGATCAGGTTGACGTAGCTCTCGGTGAGCATTTCGCCGCCTTCAGGCAACCACAATAGTGCCCAGTCAACCGCTTCGGTATCACCGGCAAAGACGCCAACAAAAGCTTTTTCCGGCAAGGTAATCAAGCCGTTAACCGCTTCCATCAGGTAATCAGTCAGACCGTCCTGGTAACACCAGCTTTGCTCGGTGTTATTCACCTTATCTTTAAAGATAATTTCAACGCCCGGACACAGTACCGCTTTGGCTTTCAGCAAATGGCTGAGGCGGCTGACCGAAAAACGCGGGCTATCGAAGAAGCTTCCATCTGGCCAGAAATGTACGCTGGTACCGGTATTGCGTTTGCCCACGGTGCCGGTTACGGTCAAGTCCTGGACTTTATCGCCGTTTTCAAACGCCATGGAATAAATTTGCCCGTCGCGGCGCACGGTAACTTCAACGCGTTTTGACAGGGCATTAACTACCGAGATCCCCACGCCGTGCAGGCCGCCGGAGAACTGATAGTTTTTATTCGAGAATTTACCGCCCGCATGCAGGCGACAGAAAATCAGTTCAACCGCCGGAATACCTTCTTCCTGATGGATATCCACCGGCATGCCGCGACCGTCGTCCGTCACTTCAAGTGACTGGTCAGCATGGAGAATAACTTCGATACGACGGGCATGGCCCGCCAGCGCCTCATCGACGCTGTTATCGATAACTTCCTGGCCAAGATGGTTCGGCCGAGTGGTATCGGTATACATGCCAGGGCGGCGGCGCACCGGTTCAAGGCCGCTAAGGACCTCAATGGAGTCCGCGTTATAAGTAGATTGGCTCATCGTTTATTAATTCGTGGCTCTGGTTGTGAGTGAACGATACTGTGGTTAGCAAAAACTATGGTGCAGCTAACCCCAAGAAATCCACAATCGGTGAGAAATAACGTTCAAACCCGACAAATGCATGATTACCCTCAGCTTCTACAGTCTGGCGGCACGACGAATAATACGCCACGGCCTGACGGTAATCGAGGGTCTCATCGCCGGTTTGCTGGAGTAACCAGAGTAAATCCGGTGACTCCAAAGGCTCGATCTGCATCACTTTCAGATCGTCAACATGGCGAGACTCTAACACATATTGCTGGTCGGTGTAGGGGTTGTAGTTAAGCCCAAGAAAGTCGGTTAACAGTTCATAAGGACGAACCGCGGGGTTAACCACCACGGCGGGCAACATAAAGCATTGCGATAACCAGGTAGCGTAATAACCCCCCAGCGAAGAGCCTACAATGCCGACTTGCTCGCCGGATATATCCATCACCAGCGACTCTAAATGTTCAGCGGCATCAGCAGGATACGGCAAAAGTTGCGGGATAAGCATCTCGACGTGTGGATGATGCTCGGCCAGCCAGCTTTTCATTGCCGTCGCTTTGGCAGAATGAGGAGAACTGTTGAAACCGTGTAAATACAGCAAGATGCTCATTAATAGCCTTCCGCATCGGCGTCAGGGCTGAATTCGTCGCTTTGCAGGCGGCAAACTTCGGTCTCGACGCGCCCGTCAGGATGCAGCGTCAGATAACGCCATCCCGGAGCAATCGAATCCAGAGTGAAATTGGTGCAGTGCGGTTTAAACTGCACGCAGGTCGAAGGCGTTGCGTACAGGCGCTTGCCGTACCAGTCTAAATCCAGTTCCTGATGAATATGTCCGCAAACCAGCGTCGATACCTTGGGATAATCTTCCAGCGCCGAGGCCAGCGTGTGCGCATTGCGCAGGCTGTGCTGGTCAAGCCAGGTACAGCCAGAAGGCAGCGGATGGTGATGCAACATAATTAGGGTAAAACGCTCAGGATACTTGTCCAGACAGCGTGTCATCCATTCAAGCTGATATTCGCTGACTTCGCCGTGCGGCACGCCAAAAACCTGCGTATCAAGCAGCAGAACCTGCCAGTCATTGCCTAACAGCACCTGTTTGGAAGGTCTGATACTCGCCTCGGCCAGCGCATTCACCATTGCCGGTTGAAAGTCATGATTTCCGGGCAACCAGACGCAGGGGGCGGGAAATCGACTCACGCCCTGAGCAAAATGGTGATAGGCCTCGGGAGACTGGTCCTGCGCGAGATCGCCGGTCGCAGTAATAATGTCGAATTCACGCTGCTGAGCGCAGATGGCGTCCAGCACGGCTCGATAGCTGCGAAAAGTATTCACGCCCAGCAAAGTCTGGTCTTCACCCGCAAAAAGATGGGTATCTGTAATCTGCAGTATCCTGACTTTGGCCCCATCTACCAAAGGCAGCTCAAACAGGCTTTCCAAATTCGATCCTTTGTTATTAAAGTCTGTCTAATAAACCGGAACTGGCATGGCTCCATGCGCCAGACAATAGCGCAACCAATCAGCAAGAAACTGGTTAATTTGATGCTTTTCATCACGCTGATGCAACTTTTTATTCGGATAATCATAGCGTGCTTTAAAACGAAAGATCTGCTGGCTGGCACACACTTCAGCAACCATTGCATCATGATAAAGACGCACGCTCATTGAAGGCAGGCTCCAATAGCTGACGGCTGGTGCGGTTTGCTTGATTTCAACCAGTGAAGTATAGCGTGTCGATTCCAGAATTTTTAGCTGGTAAGTGGCGTTAGTCACCTGATAGGTCACCGTCTGCCCCACTTCATCGTTACGAGGCAGCAAACGGCGCAGTTGTGCAAAGTTGGTTTCACACAATCGCATCATTTCAGGGAAATCGGGTACATAGCGCTTTATCATTCTTTAGCCCATTCTTTTTTTAAGGATTCATGGTGCAGAGCCAGCCACTGTAAGGCAATCACTGACGCAGCATTATCTATTGCTCCTTCTTCCACCCAGCGATAAGCCTGTTCCCGGCTAACCACGTGCACCTGGATGTCTTCATTTTCAGTTTCCAGACCATGAATTCCTTTTGCCGTCGAGGCATCAACCTCGCCTACCATAATCGAAAGGCGCTCACTGGTGCCACCCGGACTTGCCAGATAACTCAGTGCAGGTTTGCAGCGTCCGACCACAATGCCCGCTTCTTCCGATGCTTCACGGCGGGCAACATCTTCAACAGACTCGCCCTCTTCAATAATACCGGCGACCATTTCCAGTAGCCAGGGAGTCTCACTGCTTTCCATTGCCGGCAGGCGAATCTGTTGAATTAATACAACCTGATCGCGTATCGGATCATAAGGAAGCAAGACCGCAGCATGCCCACGTTCGAACACTTCTCGTACAACCTCATCACTCATTTGACCATTAAACAGGCGATGGCGAAACCGATACGCGTTAATTGCGAAAAATCCCTTGTAGCGGTTCTCTACTGCGATAATCTCGACATCATTCTTGCCGAAAGTTACTGGGGAATCTTTGAAATTACTCATTCGGCATCGCCCTGTCAGTGGTTAAACGAAAAATATCTTCATGTGAGACCCTTGAGATCAAAACGCAGTAATAATCATCAAGGTTTTTTGTGATAGATTTGGGTTCGCGTGAGCGAGAGAGCACGTTAAGTCACGTAATTTGCTCATTAGTCTTCGCCAGGATCCGCGTCGATACCTCAATGGTTTAATGACAGCATGAAATAATAACATTGCTGCACTACAAGGAATGCAAATGAAGAAAATCCTCCCTATTCTAATCGCGTTGGCCATGGGCGGCTTCAGCGCGGTAAGTCAGGCTGAAAATCTCATGCAAGTATATAAGCAAGCCAGGGCAACGAACCCCGATTTGCAGGCAGCTGCCGCGACGCGTGATGCTGCATTTGAAAAAATTAATGAAGCACGTAGCCCGTTACTGCCGCAGTTAGGATTAGGTCTCGATTACGATTATGCCAACGGCTATCACGATGCCAATGGGATAAACAGTAAAGTCGCCAGCGGCTCTTTGCAGTTGACGCAAACCGTTTTTGATATGTCTAAATGGCGCTCGCTGACATTGCAGGAAAAAACCGCCGGTATTGCCGATGTGACTTATCAAACGGCGCAACAGACTCTTATTCTGAACACCGCCACCGACTATTTCAACGTTTTGAGTGCGATTGACACGCTCAGCTACATCGAGGCGGAGAAGCAGGCGGTGTATCACGAGCTGGACCAGACCACTCAGCGTTTTGGCCTCGGACTGGTTGCAATTACCGATGTGCAGAATGCTCGCTCAACCTATGACAGCGTGCTCGCCAGTGAAGTGAACGCGCGCAACTCCTTAGAGAATTATGTCGAGGTTCTGCGTCAGGTCAGCGGCGTTTACTATCCGCAGCTGAGTTCAGTAAATGTTAAAACTTTTACGACCCAATCTCCTGAGCCGGTGCAAAAACTATTGAGAGAAGGTGAGAATCGCAACCTCAGCCTGCTTTCGGCGCGCCTTTCACAAGATTTGGCGCGTGAAGAAATTCGCTATTATGAAGCAGGCCACATGCCAACGCTGGATCTCACCGCTTCTACGGGCCTGACCAACACCAAATACAACGGTAACAGAACCGGGCCGGTGTATGGCTATGACAACTCGATTGATGGCGATAGCAAGGTCGGTCTGAGCCTGACTATCCCTCTATATAGCGGCGGCGAGGTCACATCTCAAGTCAAACAGGCGCAGTTGAGCTTTGTTAATTACAGCGCCCAGCTTGAAAGCGCGCATCGCAGCATGGTGCAAACCGTCCGCTCTTCCTTTAACAATATTGCGGCGTCAATCAGCAGTATCAATGCTTATCAGCAAGCCGTTGTCTCTGCACAAAGCTCACTGGATGCGTCTCAGGCCGGTTATAAAGTTGGCACTCGTACCATTGTTGACGTGTTGGATGCCACCACTACGTTATATGAAGCCAAGCAGGAACTTTCTACCGCGCGTTATACCTATCTTATTAACCAGCTTAACGTAAAATCAGCACTTGGCACGCTTAACGAGAACGACTTACTGTCTCTGAATGGCTTCCTGACTGTGCCGGTTCCAACCGATTCTGAACAGGTCGCACCAGAAACTCCGCAGGAAAATGCCCAGGCGGACGGCTACGATAATAACGTTTATCCTGCCACAGCAACGCCGACGGCTCCGGTCATCCGTGCCAGCGATCGCATTGCACCAGCAGCGCCTAAAAAAAGCGGTAATCCTTTCCAAAACTAAAGACTTTCTGAAAAATTACCCCTTGATAATTCAGACTGCGATTCCAAAAGCTGCCCTTTGCCGGGCAGTTTTGTTTTTGGTTAACGTTCATAAAAAGCTTTGTCGTTATGACAGGCGTTATAGTTATAAATCGTCATGAAAAGTCTTATAGTCTTGAAAATTTTTGTAATCGATAAAAATAGTTATTCTGCCCATAATTTCACATCTGAACGTAAAGTCTCGTAACGTTTGCCCTCGCAGCTTTAATAATAAGCACCTTTCCCCTATTCTTATTCTGTTACAAATGTAACTCACTCTGGGAAAAGGGCTAAAAAGCCCGACGATGGGATCGATACAATGAAACGGACACAAAATATTAATCTGGCTACCTTCCGGAAATCCTGGCGTAGCTCGCGAATTACCCCCGCCGCCGTGGCTATCAGCGCCGTTTTCATGCTTAGCGCCTGTGAAAAAAGTGACGACAAA
This sequence comes from uncultured Gammaproteobacteria bacterium, assembly GCA_963747655.1. Taxonomy (GTDB): domain Bacteria; phylum Pseudomonadota; class Gammaproteobacteria; order Enterobacterales; family Enterobacteriaceae; genus Rouxiella. The sequence continues at coordinate 312,141 of CAVVFS010000008.1, forward strand.
GTGTCGCTTTATCAGAACGCGGATGACTGCTCCAAAGCGAATCCGTCTAATAGCGCGCAGTGCACCAAAGCCTTTGACCAGGCAAAAACCGAAGCAGCCAAAACCGCGCCAAAATATGCTAATCGTGCAGACTGTGTCGCAGAATTTGGTGAGAATCAGTGTACCCAAGCCCCTTCACAGGCTGGAATGAACGCCGAATCGCAATCTGGCGGCAGTATGTGGATGCCGCTGATGGCTGGCTTTATGATGGGCCGAATGATGGGCGGTGGCGGATATGCCCAACAGCCGCTGTTCACCTCAAAATCGGCGGGCAGCCCGGCTAACGGCCAGTTCGTCGATGCCAGCGGTAAAAGCTATGGCCCCGCAACTTCTGGCCGCAGCATGAGCGTTCCTCCTTCTGCGATGGCACCAAAACCGGCGGTTACTAATACTGTTACCCGCGGCGGTTTCGGCGAAAGCGTGGCTAAACAAACCTCAATGCAGCGCAGCGCGGCATCGTCTACTCGTACGCCAATGCGCAGTATGGGTGGTTAATAATGAAACGTATTGCCGTGCAAGAACGTCCTGACTGGCGCGCGAAAGCCACCGAGTTTGGATTTAATTTTCACACGATGTATGGCGAGCCGTACTGGTGTGAAGATGCCTATTATCAATTCACGATGGCGCAGGTAGAACAGATAGAAGATGCGACCGCCGAGCTGCACCAAATGTGCCTCAAAGTGGTTGAAAGAGTCGTCAACAGCGACGAATTAATGGCGAAATTTCAAATTCCTAAGCACGTCTGGGGATTTGTCAGAGCCTCATGGCGCACGCGGCAGCCTTCGCTTTATTCTCGTCTGGATCTGATTTACGACGGTATTAATCCTCCGAAACTGCTTGAGAATAATGCCGATACGCCAACCTCGCTCTATGAAGCGGCGTTCTTCCAGTGGTTATGGCTTGAGGATCAGATTGCCGCAGGCCAGCTTCCTGCAGGAGCCGATCAATTTAACAGCATGCAGGAAAAGCTGATTGCGCGTTTTGGTGAATTGAAAAATCAGCACGGTTTTTCTTTGCTGCATTTTGCCTGCTGCCAGGATACCGAAGAAGATCGCGGAACCGTGCAGTATCTGCAAGATTGCGCACTTGAGGCAGGCCTTGCGAGCGAGTTCCTTTATATTGAAGAGATTGGTTTAGGAGAACGCGGGCAGTTTACCGACCCGCAAGATCAGGTCATCAGCAATCTGTTCAAGCTGTATCCGTGGGAATTTATGTTCCGCGAGACGTTTTCCACCAAGCTGGAAGATGCTGGCGTGCGTTGGCTAGAACCAGCATGGAAAGCGATTATCTCCAATAAAGCGCTGCTGCCGCTGCTGTGGGAGATGTTCCCGAACCATCCTAACCTGCTCGAATCATACTTTGCACAAGACGCGCATCCGCCGATGAATAGCTATGTTATCAAGCCGTTATTCTCGCGCGAGGGGGCGAATGTTCGTATCATTGAGAACGGCAAAGAGCTTGCCCGTGCGGACGGTCCTTACGGGAAAGAAGGCATGATAGTGCAAGAATATTGCCCGATGCCGCGCTTTAACGACAGCTATACGCTAATAGGCAGTTGGTTGATCAACGATCAACCTTGCGGCATCGGACTGCGTGAAGACAAGGCGTTGATCACGCAAGATCTTTCGCGCTTTTATCCCCACAGTATCATCGGTTGACGTTTTATTGGCTTAGCCAAGTTGAACCGAGAGCATGCTTAACGAGCTCATCACAATCCCCTGAGTTGGCAAAGTGATGGGCTCAACGCCGTCCCACGATCCCAACAGATAAAGCAGCGGTAAGAAATGTTCAGGCGATGGATTGGATAACGCGGCACCTTCGTGCTGCATAAAGTTAACCAGTGGGTGATCCTTGGCTTCCCCCTTCCACTCGAGGTTATCCTTCACCAGCTGCTCAAAAGATTCTGCCCACGGATACGGCGCCGAATTGCTCTCCCATTTAACCATACGCAGGTTATGCACCACATTACCGCTGGCAACAATCATCACGCCTTCGTCACGCAGGGCAGCGAGTTTTTTGCCGAGCTGGTAATGATATTCTGCAGGCTTAGTGCCATCAATACTTAGCTGAATCAAAGGGATATCTGCATCTGGATACATCTTGATCAGCACGCCCCAGGAACCATGGTCAAACCCCCACTCGCTGGTATCGGCAATAACCTCTGCCGGCTCGAGCAAATCCTGAATGCGCTTAGCCAATGCCGGAGAACCCGGTGCAGGGTAACGTTTGTCGAAAAGCGCCTGTGGGAAATTGCCAAAGTCGTGAATAGTGCGCGGGTGCTCCATGGCAGTAACCGCAGTTCCACGGGTATACCAGTGTGCAGAAACGGCAAGAATAGCTTTCGGGCGCGGCAGATTTTTCCCCAACGCTTCCCAGGCACGAGTATAAATGTTGTCTTCGAGCACGTTCATCGGGCTACCGTGTCCGAGAAACAGTGCTGGCATACGTGAGGTAGTCATAAAATTTTCCTTACCGCTTAGATTAAGAGGCAACTGCGCGCTTTTATAAAAGTGCTTAGCAGCTACTGTTCGATAGGAAGAGATTACTCCTTTAGTTATCTTGAAACAGCCGGATAACTGTGATGAAGATATTCAATAAATTTGAATAGCATGCTCAATGAGCACTACGCTTTACTCAAGTTCGATTTTATCATTTTTGAGTCATTGCGCTGCTGGCTCTGAGGACAGGCTGTTAAATTATTAAAAGAACTCAATACAGTATAATCACATGAATTATAAGAAAAAATAACCGCAAGAAAGGCAAGTTATAATGAATAATAAAAAAAGCAGAATTAATTGAGGGATCAATATTAAGTATTTAAGAAAGCTCATGGTAATACCCGTCTTTAATATAATAAGATGGGATAACTTACCCCTTGTTCAATAAATCTTAGAATTATTCCCCCTTAAAAATGATTAATTTATATGAAAAAGCCGACGTGAATTACGTCGGCTTTAAATTTCATTCATCTGCATTAACAGAATTTTAGCCAGCTTGCTGGAGTTGCGCCTCACGGTAGGCAACCAAGTCATCAATAGTCACAACGGTCATATTGTGGCTGTTGGCAAAGGCGATACATTCAGGCGCGTGAGCCATTGAACCATCATCGTTAGTTAATTCGCATAAAACGCCGTAAGGGCGGAAACCCGCGAGGCTGACCAAATCAAGAGTTGCTTCAGTGTGGCCACGACGAGTCAACACACCGCCATCGCGCGCGCGCAGTGGGAAAACGTGGCCCGGGCGATTCAGATCGGCGGGCTTGGCATTCTCGGCAATTGCTGCACGAATAGTTGTTAAACGGTCTTTTGCGGAAACACCTGTAGTTACGCCTTCCGCAGCTTCAATAGTCACGGTAAAACCGGTCTGATAATGGCTGGAGTTGTGCTCCACCATCATAGGAAGCTCAAGATATTTGCGACGTTCGTCGGTGAGACACAGGCAAACAATCCCGCTGCCGTGGCGAATACTTAACGCCATCTGCTCTACGGTCATGGTTTCTGCGGCGAAGATCATATCACCTTCGTTTTCGCGATTTTCGTCGTCCAGTACCATCACACCCTGACCATTACGCAGCGCAGCAAGCGCACGCTCAACACGTTCTAAAGGTGTACCGAATTCGGAAAGTAAAGTCTGATTCATGGTAAAATAACCTCATTAACACAATGAAAAATAAATGGATTACCAGAATCAGGGCGTCTTGCGGAGTAAGCATAGCCATACGCATAGCAGGCTATCGCTATAAAATAACGTAGCGGGCACCAGGCCCGGTCAATTCGTTAATCTCTCCCATCCGGACTATAACCGTCGGCCCCGGAATTACACCGGATCTGCTGACCCTGAGTTTCCCATAAAGAAAAACTCAAGCGCTCGCGGGCTTCCACGATGATGAAAGAGTGTTTCATCAATTTACTCTGTGGTTTACCGCCGGTGGGGACTTGCACCCCGCCCTGAGAATAAGCAAATTAACTATAGCGCCAAAAAAACGCCGGAGCAATGCATCCTTTGTGCTATTAAAAGCCACTACATAGGTTTATAGAATGGCATTCAGGCATTACACTAAGGGAACGCCACTTTTCTGAAACAGGGTAACGACGATGATCGACACTAAAAAAATTGAACAAATTGCTCGACAGGTGCACGAAGCGCTGCCGAAAGGTATCCGCGAGTTTGGGGAAGATACAGAAAAGAAAGTGCGCCAGGTTCTTCAGGCTCAGTTTAGCCGCATGGATCTCGTTAACCGTGAAGAATTCGACGTGCAAACTCAGGTGCTGCTGCGCACTCGTGAAAAACTGACCTTGCTGGAACAGCGCCTGGCTGAGCTGGAAGGCAAGCTGGATACCGCGACGACCGCGCCAGCGGCAAACGTAGCCACCGCGCCTGCTTCTGCACCAAAAGTTGAGTAATCGCTGGAATAAATCGTATTTAAACGATTAGTGCAGAAAAAACAAAAGGCCCGCATCGCAGCAGGCCTTTTTTCTGTTTGTTTTCTTAATCTTTTTTCAATCAATTCATCTATCAATCTTTAAGAAAACTATCAGTCAACAGATGAGTTTGTCGCAAAATAGCGATTAGTCTTTCTGTAATTTAATCTGATTGATTATCTTGGTCGTCGATAATCCATCTTCAAAGTTAAGCACCTTAACCTCTCCGCCGTTTGCCCAAACCTCATCACAGCCTGCAATTTCGTGCGGCTGATAGTCTCCGCCTTTTACCAGCAGATCGGGCAAAACATCGGCGATCAGGCGACGTGGGGTATCTTCTTCAAAACCCACTACCCAATCCACAGCCCCTAAGGCCGCTAATACTGTCATACGCTGAGCCTGAGGATTTACCGGACGCGTTTCGCCTTTAAGACGCCTGGTTGACGCATCGCTGTTAACCGCCACAATCAGGCGGTCACCCAACTTGCGGGCATTTGCCAGATAAGAGACGTGACCGGCGTGCAGAATATCGAAAATACCGTTAGTCATGACCACTTTCTCACCACGTTGGCGAGCTTTGGCAACGGCCACTTTCAACTGTTCTTCAGTCATTACGCCATAACCGGTGTCCGAACGGCCCTGCACGGCATTTTCCAGTTCGATAGTGGACACAGTTGAAGTCCCGAGCTTGGCAACTACAACTCCCGCCGCCGCATTCGCCAGGAAACAGGCGTCTTCCAGACTATTTCCTGCAGCCAGCACGGTCGCCAGCACGCCGATGACAGTATCACCCGCACCGGTTACATCGAAAACTTCCTGGGCCTGAGTCGGCAAATGCAGCGGAGGTTTACCCGGCTGCAACAACGTCATGCCCTGTTCTGAACGAGTGACCAGCAGAGCAGAAAATTCAAAGCGTTCAATAAGCGCCATGCCCTTTTCCACCAGCACTTCTTCATTTTTACAAGGCCCCACGACCGCCTCAAATTCTGAAAGATTAGGCGTTAACAGTGTCGCACCGCGGTAGCGTTCGAAGTCCGATCCTTTGGGATCGATAAGTACAGGAACGCCTGCTGCATTGGCCAGCGCGATCATTTGCTCGATATCTTTCAAAGCCCCTTTAGCGTAATCAGACAGCACCAGAGCGCCCGTATGAGGCAGCGCGAGCTTGATTTTTTCCAGCATCGGTTGCAAATCGATATTCTCGAAACCTTCTTCAAAGTCGAGGCGGATCAGTTGCTGATTACGGGAAAGAATACGCAATTTAGTGATAGTCGGATGGGTCGGCACCGCGAGAAAATCGCAGGTAACGTTCACTTCGCCTAAACGTTCGCTCAACGCGCGGGCGGCATCATCCGCCCCGGTTAAGCCAATCAGCCGAGAATGCGCGCCGAGCGAAGCAATGTTCATCGCCACGTTTGCCGCACCGCCGGGACGTTCTTCAATGGTATTGACTTTAACCACCGGCACCGGAGCTTCCGGAGAAATTCGGCTGGTTGGGCCATACCAGTAGCGGTCTAGCATGACATCGCCAACAACTAAAACTCCGGCACGGTGAAACTCAGGCAAAGTTAATTTCATCCCACTCTCCAAAAACAGATTTACCCAGCACTTTTGGGCATAAAACTGAACAAACAGGCTATCAAATCATCGTAGCCAAAAATGGATTGTCATCCTGACAACAATGCGCGCGATAATATCACAAGCGAAAAAGGATCGGGCCAAAAGCCAGTTAGCCAAGCCAGCGCTGCCAGCTCGCTCTAATCTGCTCACGCTCGGTAACAAACATATCGACCGCGACTTTGCCATTATGTTCCTGCAAGGCCAGATGATGAATTTCATCACGCAGAGTCACATAGGCGTGTGTCAACTGTTCGGCCTCTTGCGGATCCATAATGTTATAGCGCGCCATCAGCTCGAAAATACGCACATTATCAGACCAGCGCGTTAGCTCCGGTTCAACATTGGCGTATCGCAGCACCAAATACTGCGCGATAAATTCAATATCTGTAATGCCACCCGGATCGGCTTTCAGATCGAAAACGTCGCCTTTTTTGCTCGCCAGATGCGTGATCATTTTTTCACGCATCTCACGCACTTCTTTTTTCAGCTGCTCGCCATCGCGCACCGTGCAGAGGATCTCACGGCGGATCGCGTTGATCTGTTGAGTCATTTCAGGGCTGCCATAGACAACGCGTGCCCGTACCAGCGCCTGATGCTCCCAGGTCCACGCGTTTTCCTGCTGATAATCATGGAAGGCGTTAATAGTACTGACCAGCATTCCGGACGCGCCGGAAGGACGCAGGCGATCGTCCACCTCGTACAGAATGCCCGAGGCAGTACGCGTGCTGAATAAATGCATGATGCGCTGCGCCAGACGCAGGTAAAATTGGCGGCCGTCAATGCTGCGCGGGCCGTCGGTGACTACATTTATCGGGCAATCATGCAGGAAGACCAAGTCCATATCCGAGCTATAACCCAGCTCCCAACCGCCCAGCTTTCCGTAGCCTATTACCGCAAAACCGCGCCCTTCACGCTGCTCTAAATAGCCCGGTTTACCATAGCGAGCCAGCATATGATCCCACGCCTGTTGAATAACCACGTTGAGAATGGCCTCAGCCAGATAAGTCAGATGATCGCTGACTTTCATCACCGGCAGCACACCCGCAATATCTCCGGCGGCAATGCGCAGCTGTTGAGCCTGCTTAAACTGGCGCAGCGCTTCAATTTGCTGTTCCTCATCATCCGGCGGCACGCGCAGCAAATATTGACGCAGCTCGTCGGGATAAGAATCTGGCGCACTTGGCTTATAAAGTGTATTAGGATCAAGCAGTTCATCGAGCAGGATCGGGTGTCGAGCCAGCTGGTTGGCGACCATAGGGGAAGCCGCACACAGGCGGATAAGCTGTTTGAGCGCGCCAGGATACTCGACCAGCAGTTCAATATAGGTGGTGCGGGTGACGATATTCAGCAGCAGCAGGGTTAAACGTTGCAACACCACATCGGCATTTTGGTAAGTACAAACTTGCGCCAGCATTCTCGGCATCAGCTGATCGAGCTTATCTCGTCCACGCTGGCCAATAGTCCGTTTATCGACATCCTGACGGAACTCGGCGATAGTGCGCAACAGATTGGCACGAGCCTGTTCCGGCAGTTCTGCGGCCAGAGTCAGCAGGTCGTTATCGTCGAGTTGATCGGTCCACAGACTATTGAACCGTTCCTGTTGCGGGTCATCACCGGCATCGGGCGTGTCATCGCCAATCAGTTCGTCAAACACCGCACGAACGGCCAGCATGTGTTGTGCCGTTTGTTGACTCAGCTCATCCCAGGTGGCGAAGTTCATCCCCCACGCCAGTCGAGCGCGATTTAGCTCATCTTGCGGCAGCGTTTGCGTTTGTTCATCGGCGATGGCCTGCAACAGATTCTCCAGACGACGCAAAAACAGATAGCTGTCATGGAGTTGGCGAACCTGATTTTCAGGCAGCAAATGCAAGGTTTCAATCGCTTGCAAGGTTGGCAGTAGCGAACGCTGCTGGAGTGACGGCTCGCGCCCGCCGCGGATCAGCTGAAATACCTGCACGATAAATTCAATCTCGCGAATACCGCCGGCCCCGAGCTTGATATTGTCTTTCAGGCCACGGCGACGGACTTCACGAGCGATCATCCCCTTCATATTACGCAGCGACTGGATCACGCTGAAATCGATATAGCGCCGAAACACGAAAGGTTTCAGCATCTTACGAATTTCCTGACTGCTGGCATCTTCTGCACCACCCATCAGCTTCGCCTTGACCATCGCATAGCGTTCCCAGTCGCGCCCCTGCTCCTGGTAGTAATCTTCAATCGCCGAGAAGCTCATCACCAGTGGTCCGCTGTCGCCAAACGGCCTGAGACGCATGTCGACGCGATAGACAAATCCGTCAAAGGTTGGTTGATCCAATGCTTTGATCAGACGCTGGCCCAAACGGGTAAAAAATTGCGCATTTTCAAGCTGGCGGCGTCCACCCTGGGTTTGCCCATTCTCGGGATAGGAAAAAATCAGATCTATATCAGAGGAAAAATTCAGCTCGCCGCCGCCCAATTTTCCCATACCGAGAATCAACAGCTTCTGCGGCTCTCCCGCAGCGTTAACCGGCGTTCCCCATTCACGGCAGCAAACCTCATAGAGCCAGTCACGGGCGGCAACGATCAGCGTTTCGGCCAACACGCTCAGCTGTTGCAGCGTTTGCTCGCAGCTGCTGGTCTGCATCGCCTGCGACCAACTGATCCGCAGCATTTTGGCTTTACGGAACTGACGCAGCGCCTGCATCAGTCCGGGTTCGTCGATAACCTGTGCCAGCACGGTCGCCAGTTCGCTTGAATAATGTTGCCACTCGTCCACGCGCGGCGGATTAGCTGAAATCTCCTGCCACCACTGCGGATGAACGATAAAGTTCTCACTGATAAAATCGCTGCTGGATAACACACGAAGCGCACCTTCGTTAAGTTCAGGCACGTCATTTAACTGCTGTTGTTCGATGCTTTGTTTAAAACGCAGGTGCAGCTTTTCAGCTTGAGCTTCAAGCAGCGGAGTGAGAGGCAACATTCCACAAGTTCCTATGATAGTCGGCCCGACATAGCGTCAGGCCGCAGCGTTTTCCTATTTACAGTCGGCCTGACATGAGGTCAGGCCGCAGCATTGCGATTAACGTGGCTGTCCGTTAAGCCAGAACGCAGGCTGGATCACCGCATGTTGACGTGCCGAATCTTCCCAGGCGTGCTGCTGCTGCACAATAGCCTGTTGCAGCTCGGTCCAAACATTGATGTAGGCCATTGATTCTGCAAGAAGATAAGCACCAGAAAGCAGATGGAAGGAAATAATCTGGCGTTTCAGGCGTGCCAACTGATCGCGGAAACCTTCTTCGGTCAGCGACTGGGCAAAGGCTTCTTTCAGGTCAGCCGCGGTACGGCCAAGCATAATGTCGGCAAAACGCTTGAAGGAACCGTCTAGCTTCTTCTGCGATTTATCATCAACAAATGGCTTCCAGGCTTGATTCGCCAGCCATGAAGTAAGCACTAACTTACATTTAAGATAATCTGCGCTCAGGCAAACTTCTTGTGCATCCAGCCCTTTCTGCTCCAGCTTTTCAGCCAGTTCAGTCAGCAGCGCGCGAAGCTCGGTCGATGCCTTGCGCGGGATCAAACCTCCGACGATAACCAGAGTCTGACGAACGGCCTCTACCGCCTGCAAAACGGTAATACGCGCCGTTTTCTCGCCGCGAACCCATAGTTCTTCGTGGTACTGCCAATGGCCTAGAGCCAGTTCGAGCATACCGCTTAGAGCCTGCTCGACCGTAGTTTTCGGGGCTGGCTGATACACCGGCAGGCTGCGAGCTTCGCGTAGCACGTTGCCCTGTGCCAGATGATATCCACGCGCTGCCTTGCTTAATCCACCTAAACGCAGGCCGCCATTTTTACCCAGCAGGGCCGCTAATTCGAGTAAATCGGCAGTATTGCCTTCCAGGATTTCCAGCTCGATTTCTGCCAGCGGCTCAGAATGCTCGCCCGCCGTCACATTACCTTGATCAAGACCAAGCTCAATCTGGCTTTGCTGGTAAGTGATCACCCACTTCTCGCGCACGAAATCCGTACGGAACAGCGGAGATAATTCGGCCTGCAAGGCGCTAACATCCAGGCCTTCAGGCCAGATCTCTGCCGGAAACAGGCTTAGATCCAGTTCAGGCTTTTTGATGCTGACATTGTATTCAGGACGCTGATGCAAACCCGCGACCACTTTACCGGCGGTTTTAATCGTCATCTCGTAGCTGTCGTCGAAACCACGAATACGCAGCCCCATATCCAGCTTACGCAGGCGATTATCAGCAGTTTCGTAATAGATATTAGTCAGTTTCTGTGGAGCAGAATGCTGGCTGGAAAATGCTGCCAGCTGTTCTGGCAGCTCGGCAATGGCCGCTGGGCTGGCAATAAATTTTAATTCAATTTCTAAGGTCATAGGTCTTGGCACCGGTCTTGGCTAATAAGCTTCTTGGCTTATAAGAAAATTTTTTGCGATTCTAGCACACACGCCCGCTGCGAGCCGCATCTCGTGGGATTGTAAGATAGTTCCCATTTAGGTTTATGCGTTGCGTCGTCACACTGTTGCACTTACTATCATCCAACTTTAATTTTATCGACAGTCAGGGCACTGATCCGCAGGCCCGCAAACTACGAAGAATGATCAATAATGCATAAATTCCGCCTTTTCGGCTTCGCTTTGCTCTCATTAGGTGTTACTTGGGGCGCTCATGCAGATGAAACGCGCTATATTTCTGACGATCTCATCACTTATATCCATAGCGGTCCAGGTAACCAATTCCGCATCGTCGGCGCACTGAATTCCGGCGATCAAGTGACGCTGAAAAGCGTTAATACCACCACTAACTATGGTCAAATCGTTGATGCTAAAGGGCGTGATGCCTGGATCCCACTGGATCAGCTGAGCACCTCGCCAAGCCTGCGCACTCAAGTGCCAGACCTGCAACAGCAGGTGAAAACGCTGACCGACAAATTGAGTAATATTGATAATAGCTGGAATCAGCGCACCGCAGAGATGCAACAGAAAGTTGCTTCCAGCGATGGCATTATCAACGGCTTGAAGAAAGAGAACCAAGATCTCAAGAATCAGCTGATCGTCGCGCAGAAAAAAGTTAGCGCAGTTAACGTTCAGCTTGATGATAAACAAAGAACCATTATCTTACAGTGGTTTATGTACGGCGGCGGTGTTGCAGGCATTGGTCTGATCCTCGGCCTGGTGTTGCCACATCTGGTTCCGCGTCGTAAAAAGAAAGATCGCTGGATGAGCTAAGGTTTTATTCCTTTTAAATAAGCTTCGCGATATTAAGCTGTTTTAAAGCGTTCCACGAAAGGGCACCGAGTGTGCCTTTTCGCGTTGCTGCTAATCCCGCATGCAGCACTTCGCAGCACAGTCACGACGCTATTAACAAGAAATTCCGTTAACAAATTTGCTACAATAAGGGCTGAGTCCCTATTCCTCTGGTTATATTTTTCAGGAGTTGCCCGTGAAAATCTATCTGGTCGGCGGTGCCGTCCGCGACAGTCTGTTAAACCTTGCCGTACATGAGCAAGACTGGGTAGTGGTCGGTTCCACTCCCGAGGCAATGCTTGAGCTTGGCTATCAACAGGTTGGCAAAGATTTTCCCGTTTTCCTCCACCCTGTTAGCCGCGACGAATACGCCCTCGCCCGAACCGAACGCAAATCGGGTGCAGGCTATAACGGTTTTACCTGCTATGCCTCGCCGGACGTCACTCTGGAACAAGACCTGATGCGTCGCGACCTTACCATAAACGCGATTGCTCGCAGCGCCGACGGTGAATTAGTCGACCCTTACAATGGCCAGGGCGATCTTGAAGCACGCATTTTGCGCCACGTTTCTGACGCTTTCGGCGAAGATCCATTACGCGTATTGCGCCTTGCTCGTTTTGCCGCGCGTTTTTCGCATTTAGGCTTCACTATCGCCCCGGAAACACAGCGATTAATCACTGAAATGGCTGCCAGCGGTGAGCTTGAGGCCCTGACGCCGGAAAGGGTCTGGAAGGAAACGGAAAAAGCGCTGCAAACGCAGAGTCCGCAGGTTTATTTCCAGGTATTGCGTGACTGCAATGCCCTGAAAGTGCTGTTCCCAGAAATCGACGCGCTGTTTGGCGTGCCTGCGCCGGCGAAATGGCATCCGGAAATCGATACCGGTATTCATACTTTGATGACGCTAAAGATTGCTGCCGAACTGAGTGAAGAGGTCGATATTCGTTTCTCTGCTCTCTGCCACGATCTGGGTAAAGGTTTGACGCCGCCGGAGCATTGGCCAAGCCATCACGGCCACGGCCCGGCTGGCGTTAAACTGGTTGAAGGGATTTGCCAGCGTCTGCGTGTTCCGACCGCGATTCGTGATTTAGCGGTGTTGGTTGCCGAGTTTCATGACCTTATTCATACCGTTGAACGCCTGCGTCCTGAAACCGTGCTCAAGCTTTTTGATACTATTGACGTATGGCGCAAACCGCAGCGTCTCGAGCAGATGATCCTGACGAGCGAAGCCGACGCCCGCGGCAGAACAGGATTTGAACGTAATCCTTATCCGCAGGGTGATTATCTGCGTGCAGCCTTTGACGCCGCCAATAGCGTATCAATCAAAGAAGTTGTGGCTCTGGGCTTACAGGGAATGGCAATCCGTGAGGAGCTGGGAAAACGCCGTATCGCAGCGATTACTTTATGGCGAGAAACGCAAAATATTATGCCGCGCTGAGTATTTCCCTTGCCGGAATAATTGCCATCTTCCTATGAGGCCGTTTAAAGCTGAAAATAAAACCCGCATAGGCGGGTTTTTACTTTTCAGACGCACATTCTTATTCTATAAAATTCTTTATCTATCCAGTTTTCTTACTATCCGGTTATGAGGTCATGAATACAAAGTAAACCAGCGCAGCCAACGCGAAACGATAGAATGCGAAAGGGATAAACGAAATACGTTGGATCAAAGTCAGGAAAGTTTTTATAGCAAAGAGTGCGACAACAAACGACGTAATAAAGCCTACTGCAAACATGGGAAAATCTGACAGACTAAGTAGCGAATGATTTTTGAAGAGGTCGAGAATACTGGCTCCTAACATCATCGGTACCGCAAGCAGGAATGAGAATTCCGAGGCTGCATAACGGCTGACACCAACGATTAATCCCCCACCGATAGTTGCACCAGAGCGAGAGAAACCAGGCCAAAGAGCAAGACACTGTAAGCAGCCAATTATAAATGCTTGCCGATGGGTAATATCATCGACACCCACTGCCCTGGGGCGTTTGGGTTTTACTCCTTCTGCATAAAGAATATAAAAACCGCCGACAATCAGAGCATACATTACATATTCTGGAGTAAAGAATGCCTTAATGTCATTGCTTAACAGTAAACCCACCAACACGGCGGGTAGCATGCCGAGAATAATATGCAATAAACCCAGATGACCTTTACCAGTACCTTCGTGCTCAACTTTTTTGTCGCCAAAATGGATGCCAATCAATCCAAATAAACGACGCCAGAACATGACGACAACGGCAAGGATTGAACCTAACTGGATGATAACCTCGAAAACTTTCGATTTCTCACTGGTGTAACCCAACAGGTTAGCTACGAGAATTAAATGCCCAGTAGACGACACAGGTAAAAATTCAGTTAACCCTTCAACAATACCTAAAATAAGCGCGATTAATAGCTGATGAACTTCAGTTGCCATAGTATCCCTGCCTTAAAATAAGAACTACCAACATTATATTAGTAATGCACTATTATGACAGCGGCCCTGCAATTTTTGCATCTAGGATTAAATATAAGTTTTAATACTATATTAATTTTCCGCGTTCAATAATAACCCCAACGTTAGTCGCATGCGCAATAGCTCCCGGCTTGCTTAGCTTAATCCTTACCCAAGGTGTTTTGAACTTTGACATTAACAGGCTAGCGACCTCTTCTGCAACACGTTCTACTAAAGCAAAATTTTTTGAGGTTACATGTTGAATAACAACATCACTCACATCAGCATAGCTCAGGCAATCATTTACATCGTCACTTTGGGCTGATTTACGATTATCCCAGGCAAGTTCGATATCAAACACTAGCTTCTGCTTAATGGTTTGCTCCCACTCAAAAGCCCCTATTGTGGTGATGACATTCAGTTGCTCAATAAATACGATATCCATCATACGATTCTCTGTTTTTGGCGTTGCCGGAGTTCCCCAAAGGGATATCACTTCCAGCTGAAAGTGCGTATTATCCATGAGAGTAGTGTCTTACACGACCCCTAATCGACGGAATTGCTTTTATGAGTGCAACCGCGCTTGGAATGATTATTTTCGCCTACCTTTGCGGCTCGATTTCCAGTGCTATTCTGGTCTGTCGCCTGGCGAGATTACCCGATCCCCGTACCCAAGGCTCCGGCAACCCCGGCGCGACCAACGTCCTCCGTTTTGGCGGGAAGACAGCCGCGGCGTCTGTGCTTGTGTTTGATATTTTAAAAGGCATGCTGCCGGTATGGTTCGCCTACAGGCTGCATATCGCTCCCATGTATCTCGGCTTAACCGCTATTGCTGCTTGCCTGGGGCATATCTACCCGGTTTTCTTCCGTTTTCAGGGAGGAAAAGGCGTTGCGACCGCATTAGGCGCGATTGCTCCGATCGGTTGGGATCTCACCGGTCTGATGACAGGAACCTGGCTGTTAACGGTGCTGCTAAGCGGCTACTCTTCACTGGGCGCAATCGTCAGTGCACTTATAGCTCCATTTTATGTCTGGTGGTTTAAACCGCAGTTTACTTTCCCGGTTGCCATGCTCTCCTGCCTTATTCTGCTGCGTCATCACGACAATATCCAACGCCTCTGGCGGGGCGAGGAAACCAAAATCTGGACTCGTCTCAAGCAAAAACGTGAAGACAAGAAAGCCGCTCAGCGAGTGGAAGATAGTAAATAACAGACATAAAAAAACGACCTCAAAAGGGTCGTTTTTAATGTGCTCGTTATAACGGTTTTTTAGAATCCAGTCCGCTTTTAGAATTCAACTTGCTTGTAGAACTCGCGTTATTTTCAGAATCCAGCCTGCGTGAGACGTTGCGAGACAAGGCGCCGACGCTGAGAAAACGCAGCATACATTAGTATGTGAGTATTTCGAGGCGACGCAGCAACGACGTCGCAGTTCGCCTCACACCGGCGTTGTGATGTAGAAACGCCGTCGCAGCTCGCCTCACACCGGCGCTAATTCATCTAAGGGCCAGCGAGGCCGCACCGAAATACCGAGATCCGCCGTCGCACCCGTTTTCAAACGCACCATTCCCGCATAGGCAATCATTGCGCCGTTATCGGTACAAAATTCTGGACGCGCATAAAAGACTTCGCCACCGCGCTTGCTCATCACCTCGGCTAATTTACTGCGCAACGTACGGTTGGCACTTACCCCACCCGCCATCACCAGGCGCTTAAAGCCAGTTTGATCCAGCGCACGCTTACATTTGATGGCCAGCGTATCGACCACTGCGTCTTCAAATGCACGAGCAATATCGGCATGCGTTTGAGGAGAGCTGTCATTGCCGCGAACCGTGTTAGCCGCAAATGTTTTCAAGCCAGAGAAGCTGAAATCCAGCCCCGGGCGATCGGTCATTGGACGCGGGAAAGTAAAGCGCCCTGCCACGCCCTGCTGGGCCATTTTTGACAGCAGCGGGCCACCTGGATAATCCAGCCCAAGAAGTTTAGCTGTTTTATCAAAGGCTTCACCCGCAGCATCGTCAACGGACTCGCCAAGCAGCGTATATTCACCAATACCGGTCACGCTGATAAGCTGCGTGTGGCCACCCGAAACCAGTAAAGCGACAAAAGGAAATTCTGGAGGATTATCTTCCAGCATCGGCGCCAAAAGATGCCCTTCCATATGATGAACAGGGATAGCAGGCACATTCCAGGCGAACGCCAATGAGCGGCCAATCGTCGCGCCCACCAATAATGCGCCCACCAGACCCGGACCGGCGGTATACGCCACGCCATCGATATCTTTTGCCGTCAGATTTGCCTCTTTCAGCGCTTCCTGAATCAGCGGCAGCGTTTTACGCACGTGGTCACGCGAAGCCAGTTCCGGCACTACACCGCCGTAGTCAGCGTGCACTTTCACCTGACTATACAGCTGGTTAGCCAATAACCCGTTTTCGGTGTCGTAAATTGCAATCCCAGTTTCATCACAGGACGTTTCTATACCCAGTACTCGCATCACTCTTTCCATCATGTTTTTGCGCTAACTCGCGGCGCGTAGTCTAGCACACAACCCGACGACGGTAATGTACCGACATTGCCCTGCTATGCGTTTAACCTCGACAATTGCCACTTTTATGTGCAAAACAATGATTAATATCGAGCAATTCGAGTTGATTGGTATATAATCGCCGGCCGACGCAAAAGCGAACGCACAGTCCCCCGCAATGAGGATTGTAAAACGCCCATTTCAATTTGCCGTTGGGCTTTACAATGCCGGGCAAAGTGGAGTAAAATTCCGCACCATTTTGAAATGAGCTGGCACAACGCTAGCGAACAAACCGATTTTATCGAGGTGAGAGGCACATGCCTGTAATTAAAGTACGTGAAAACGAGCCGTTCGACGTAGCTCTGCGTCGCTTCAAGCGTTCCTGCGAAAAAGCAGGTGTTTTGGCCGAAGTTCGTCGTCGCGAATTCTATGAAAAACCGACTACCGAACGTAAACGCGCTAAAGCATCTGCTGTAAAACGCCACGCCAAGAAACTGGCTCGCGAAAACGCACGTCGCACTCGTCTGTATTAATTCTTCGGGGGCAACCCCACCCGCGTGATACTGTTTTTTAAAACGCGCAGACCGAGTAGTTGCATACGAAGGCCGTGCTTTCCGAAAGGAATGCGCGGCTTGTTCTCGTTTATAGGCTACACCCAATCGCTTTTGTCATGCCGCTAACGCAGCTACGCTAAAGACTAAGGGTAAGTGAGTAAGGGGCTTATGGCTGGGAGAATTCCGCGCGTATTTATCAATGACTTGCTGGCTCGCACAGATATCGTCGATTTAGTCGATGCTCGTGTGAAGTTGAAAAAACAAGGCAAGAATTATCACGCGTGCTGCCCATTCCACCATGAGAAAACACCCTCATTCACCGTAAACAGCGATAAGCAGTTTTATCATTGTTTCGGCTGTGGAGC
Organism: uncultured Gammaproteobacteria bacterium; assembly: GCA_963747655.1. Lineage (GTDB taxonomy): Bacteria > Pseudomonadota > Gammaproteobacteria > Enterobacterales > Enterobacteriaceae > Rouxiella. Next base: position 329,334 of record CAVVFS010000008.1, read on the forward strand.
ACACGGCAACGCCGTCGACTTCCTGATGAACTACGACCGGCTCGAATTTGTCGAATGCATCGAGGAACTGGCGACCATGCAGGGTTTGGAAGTGCCGTATGAAGTCGGTACTGGCCCTACCCCGATGGAACGTCATCAGCGTCAAAGTCTTTATCAGTTGATGGAACCGCTCAGCGCATTCTACCAACAGTCACTTAAACAATCTGCCGGAGCACCTGCTCGCGAGTATCTGGCGCAGCGCGGTTTAAGCGACGAAGTCATCAACCATTTTGCCATTGGTTTCGCCCCTCCGGGCTGGGACAACGCGTTAAAACGCTTTGGTAAAACCGCCGACGACAGAAGCTCTCTGACCGACGCCGGTATGTTGATAACCAACGAACAAGGGCGGAGTTACGACCGTTTTCGCGAACGTGTCATGTTCCCGATCCGTGATAAACGCGGCCGGGTCATAGCGTTTGGAGGACGAGTACTGGGCGACGCATTACCCAAGTATCTCAACTCCCCAGAAACAGAAATTTTCCACAAAGGGCGTCAGCTTTACGGCCTTTATGAAGCGCAGTTAAATCACCCGACACCTGCCAAATTATTGGTCGTTGAAGGCTATATGGACGTCGTCGCGCTGGCGCAATTCGGCATTGATTATGCCGTCGCCTCGCTTGGAACCTCGACCACGGCTGAACATATTCAGCTGTTGTTCCGCGCGACCGACACGGTGATTTGCTGTTACGACGGCGACCGGGCAGGCCGAGAAGCCGCCTGGCGCGCGCTGGAAACTGCCCTGCCTTATTTGCAGGATGGCCGTCAGCTACGTTTTATGTTTTTACCCGATGGCGAAGACCCCGATACGCTGGTGCGTAAAGAAGGTAAACAGGTGTTTGAACAACGAATGGAAGAGGCGCACTCAATCTCGACCTTCCTGTTCGATACTCTGATGCCGCAGGTTGATTTAAGCAGTCCTGAAGGTCGTACCAAGCTGAGCATGCTTGCGCTGCCGCTGGTTAGCCAGGTCCCGGGCGAGACGCTGCGACTGTATTTACGTCAGCAGTTGGGCAATAAGCTCGGGATATTAGATGATAGTCAGTTGGAAAAACTGATGCCGAAGCCGGCAGAAAGTGCAAATAGCTACCAGGCGCCCCAGCTAAAACGCACAACCATGCGTATACTGATAGGGTTACTGGTACAAAATCCACAACTGGCTACACTTATACCCTCGTTGCAAGGTTTAGAGCAATCAAAACTTCCGGGGTTAGAACTGCTCAAAGAGCTGGCTGATATCTGCAATGCGCAGCCGGGGCTGAAAACGGGCCAGTTGCTAGAGATGTATCGCGATAATAAATTCGGCCCACAGCTTGAAATCCTGGCAATGTGGGACGATATAGCAGATAGGGACATTGCAGAAAAAACATTCCTTGACGCGCTGGACCATTTATTTGATTCGGCATTGGTGCAAAGACTGGAAACATTGATTGCCCGCTCACGAACCGAAGGCTTGAGTGCCGAAGAACGGGAAGAAGTCCGAGCCATTACCGAAGCGCGCAGAAAGCGTTAAAACGCTTAATGACAGAATTTACGCAAAGTAGTGAAGCCAAAACTTCAGATACTAAGCGTCACGCAAAGCCATTGGAGTTGTGGCAAGGCGGCAAGCGAGTAAATCTCTGGGAACTTACATCAAGAGTAAGTAACCGGAGTGAATGAGCGCAGCCAATGCCGCCACAGTGCTAGGGCCGAAGCGTTAAAGAACTCACGGCTTAAGTGCCGATATATAGCGGGATGCTACCCCGCAAAATGCCGCCATAGTGGGCCGCGGCGAAATTAAATACGCCCCAAATGTTATAGTTGGCGGTTTCGCCGACCGACACCAACCCAATACTCTGAAGTGTGGATACCGTCTTATGGAGCAAAACCCGCAGTCACAGCTTAAGCTACTTGTCACCCGTGGTAAGGAGCAAGGCTATTTGACCTTTGCTGAGGTCAATGACCATCTGCCGGAAGATATCGTCGACTCCGACCAGATCGAAGACATCATCCAGATGATCAACGACATGGGTATACAGGTTCTTGAAGAAGCGCCTGATGCCGATGACTTGATGCTGGCCGAAAATAGACCTGATACCGACGAAGATGCAGCAGAAGCAGCAGCGCAGGTGCTCTCAAGCGTTGAATCTGAAATCGGCCGTACCACCGATCCTGTCCGCATGTATATGCGTGAAATGGGTACCGTTGAACTCTTGACCCGTGAAGGCGAAATCGACATCGCCAAACGTATCGAAGACGGTATCAACCAGGTTCAGTGTTCGGTTGCCGAATACCCTGAAGCTATCACCTATTTGTTAGAGCAATATGACCGTGTTGAAGCAGGCGAAGCTCGTCTGTCAGATTTGATCACCGGTTTTGTTGACCCTAACGCAGAAGAAGAAATTGCACCGACCGCGACTCACGTTGGTTCCGAACTGTCCAATGAAGAACTGGATGACTCAGACGACGATGAAGACGAAGACGACGATGCAGAAGACGACAACAGCATCGACCCTGAGCTGGCGCGTCAGAAGTTTACCGAACTGCGCGAGCAGCACGAAGCAACGCGTTCTGTTATCAAGAAAAACGGTCGCAGCCACAAGAGCTCTGCTGAAGAAATCCTGAAACTGTCTGAAGTTTTCAAACAGTTCCGTCTGGTGCCTAAGCAGTTCGACTTCCTGGTTAACAGCATGCGTTCAATGATGGACCGCGTTCGTGCTCAGGAACGTCTGATCATGAAGCTGTGTGTTGAACAGTGCAAAATGCCGAAGAAAAACTTCGTCAATCTGTTTGCTGGCAACGAAACCAATCAAACATGGTTCGATGCAGCACTGGCGATGGCTAAGCCATGGTCTGAAAAACTGAAAGAAGTGACTGAAGATGTTCAGCGTGGGCTGCAAAAGCTGCGCCAGATCGAAGAAGAAACCGGTCTGACCATCGAACAGGTTAAAGATATCAACCGTCGCATGTCGATCGGTGAAGCTAAAGCGCGTCGTGCGAAGAAAGAGATGGTTGAAGCCAACTTGCGTCTGGTTATTTCTATCGCCAAGAAATACACCAACCGCGGTTTGCAGTTCCTCGATCTTATTCAGGAAGGTAACATCGGCCTGATGAAAGCCGTTGATAAGTTTGAATATCGCCGTGGTTATAAGTTCTCGACTTATGCGACCTGGTGGATCCGTCAGGCTATCACCCGCTCTATCGCCGACCAGGCGCGTACCATCCGTATCCCGGTACATATGATTGAGACTATCAACAAACTCAACCGTATTTCCCGTCAGATGCTGCAAGAGATGGGCCGCGAGCCAACTCCGGAAGAACTGGCCGAGCGTATGCTGATGCCAGAAGACAAAATCCGTAAAGTGCTGAAGATTGCTAAAGAGCCTATCTCCATGGAAACGCCAATCGGCGACGATGAAGATTCGCATCTGGGTGATTTCATTGAGGATACTACCCTCGAGCTGCCACTGGATTCTGCAACTTCCGAGAGCCTGCGTTCTGCAACGCACGACGTATTGGCTGGCCTGACCGCACGTGAAGCAAAAGTTCTGCGTATGCGTTTCGGTATCGATATGAACACTGACCACACTCTGGAAGAAGTGGGCAAACAGTTCGACGTTACTCGTGAGCGTATTCGTCAGATCGAAGCTAAAGCGTTGCGTAAACTGCGCCACCCAAGCCGTTCTGAAGTGCTGCGTAGCTTCCTCGACGATTAATCGATAAGTTAAAATCGTTAGATGAAAGCAAAAGCCCCGTCTGGATATCCCGACGGGGCTTTTTTATGAATTCAGCGATTCCACAGTCTGAGATGCCTGCAAGGCCCATGAGCGTTATTTGATAGCGTCATGCAACTGCTGATAGCTTTGTACTAATTCGTCTAACGTAGCGCGATTGAGGCCACTTGGATTAGGCAGCACCCAGACCTCGGTTTCGCCGAGCGTGACCGGTTGCAGCCCCCACTCAACCTTGCGAATACCAAACGCATTGCTAAACGCCTGCTTGCCCAGCACTACGAGCGCTCTCGGTTGATAATGCATAATCTTGGCCTTCAACGCCTCACCGCCATCACGCAGCTCATTACGCGCAAGCTCAGTCGCTTCTACCGTAGGCCGCTCGACCAGCATCGTTATCCCGCAGCCAGTATCCAACAGATGCTGCTCCTCTTCCGGTTTCAGCAATCGTTCAGTAAATCCCGCCTGATAGATAACTTTCCAGAAACGATTATTGCTGTTGGCAAAATGGAAACCGTGATGGGCAGTAGACAGACCCGGATTAATGCCGCAAAAAATGACGCGAAGGTTGTGGTCGATGATGTCAGTAATCATGAGAAGCCTTTAACAAATTTTAATGTTGCTATCCTAAAAACTCGCTGCAATAACAACAAGCTAAAAGTTGTACATTAAACGCGCATACAGTTGGTGAAGTGTAGACCTGAGGTAACGAACTGCCGTATAATCTCGCACCGCGGCCCCTTAGCTCAGTTGGTTAGAGCACGCGACTCATAATCGCTTGGTCACTGGTTCAAGTCCAGTAGGGGCCACCAAATTTAAGCTGTTAAATCAGCACATTAAGCCACTTCGTAAGGAGTGGCTTTTTTGTTGCCTGTGCCCCACTGCTTGCTCTGGCAGGCATCTTTTCGATTCAAGTAATGACTAATACTATTAAACTAAAGTGTCTTCTAATAAAGCCAGCGCTTAGCTTTTGCAGACTCAATGAGCATATCTATCGTCAGCGGCACATGCGGATGCTTTAAAAAAAACTTATCAAAATCAATCTCAGCGGGGTTAATGGAAAACTTTTGAGCGTAGCTTTCCAGTAACTCTGCGGCATCCTCTGGAGCCATTTTGAAATCAGAATTTAAATCTGTTTCTTTTTTCAGCGGATAGCGTTTACGTAACCAAAACCAATAACCGTTATACTCTTGAACCAAATCAAAGACTGCCTTTTCGATGTCATCTTCCTTCATAGCCTATCTCCTTTATTTGCAATTTTGTTATATCGATTCAGTGTCTTCCAGACAATAATGCCCACGTCTGATGCAAGCACAGCCCAACCAACAACTGGAATAGTGCGCCCAACAAACGTGCCCAACTTATGAGTCATTATTGCCTTAATTGGCCAGAGTTTATTAGTGACTATAAAGGTGGGTAAAGGAAATGGAAGTCTATATTTTTGCAGATATTTTCTTGCATATACCGACGCTAGTGAGGTTCCAGGCGTTGCATTAGCGAGTTTTCCGGATACGGCAATGGTATTTCTTCCTACATAGGCTGCTGCGGTTGCAATAATATCCTGACCAGCTCCCTCAACACCGGTAAAGTGCTCCGCTGTTACATCGACCATGATCCAGAAAAAAAGCTCCCCTGTTGAAAGGTTCTCAAGTCCACCATAAAAGTAGGTTCCGTTTAGCTGCTCTGTTGTATCCATAATCCTTCCTTTTATATTGGCACTCAGTTTATTAAAACATAAGTAAAATTTCATGCCAAAATTAAAGGCACCAGACTCTGTACAAAATAAACTGACGCCGCTACAGGAGCGACTGAAGGAAGTTTACGACTGGATAGGGGAAGATGTTATCGCCTTCCAGCCTTATTTGCTGGAAATGGCCGCAACAAACTGAAAATATAGCGCTTGCCTTTGCAGGCGTTAATTATTTACCCAGCCTGCGCAGAATCAACCAATAGTCGAATTATGTAGCAGGTGATGTATGATACTGAAAGGAAGATCGTGGAACGACATGAAACAAAGAAAACAACATAACTAACTGTTTTAATGAAATTAACTAAACACCGTGGGTTATGATGAAAAAGGATTAAACAGGCTATTCGTATGACTCATAATCGCTTGGTCATTGGTTCAAGTCCAGTAGGGGCCACCAAATTTAAGCTGTTAAATCAGCATATTAAGCCACTTCGCAAGGAGTGGCTTTTTTGTTTTTAGAGATATTGTTGCAAAAGTATCTCACTAAAAATGTGTCAGGGCAAAATTAAACTGACTCAGCTTGCCGAACATAATCTACTCAAACACTTCCAATTCAAAGTCCACCGAGTGAAAGTCCGATAAGATTACGCCATTACGTATGACAACTAGTTTTTTAAGTGTTAAAAATAAAAATGAGTAATTAAATAACTATACAAGGACAGTTTATGAGTAATATTCAGGCAGTGAATGAGACATTTAATATCGGTTTAGCCAGTACAACCTTAGGCTATGTAACAGGTTTAATCAGTTTTATAACGGGTTTATACGCTTTTTTCAAGTTGGTATATAAGCATTTAAATTCGCTTCCAAAACATCAGAAGAGGCTGTATAAAAAATCAGGTATAAAAACATGGAAGATAAAACTTCTTTTAATAAAAATACCACTTACTAAAACACCAGAGATCACGAAGTGGGATTGGGCATTTTCAGTAATAATACTTTGCATAGCCTTAATTGGGATGTCTTTTTCAGGGCATATCTTTTCTAAAGCTTATTCTATTCCACAAAATTGGGCCGCATTAACACTCAGCTTATCAAAAGAGGATTTTTTGCTTACCTATGATAAAGCAACCTCTTTTGACAAACATCATGGCTGGATGATTGACAGGGATAAATGTTCAAATAATTCAATAAATAACATCTCTGATGAAAATAAAATCTCTCAAAACCTTACTGAGCTAATATGCCAACGAGTTGGTAAAAAGGACAAATATGATGAAATTGGAAAAGATATAAAAAGCACCGAAAACGATAAAAAGATCCTCTATATAATACTTTTTATCTTTAGTTTACAAATGCTATGGTTGACAGCAAACACCTGTGCAACATTGCTCTATAAAAAAAGGCTCCAAAAAACCATCTTGAGTGAACAAGAAAGAGCTTTAAAGTATTTGACTTAATCCAAAGACGTTTAAATATTCTAGTAATAATTTTATATTAAGGTCTAAAAATTCAGACTGTCACTTATTAAAATCATAGCCTGATTTTTTTAGCACATTGAAAACTACGCAAACTAAAAACCTCAGCGAATAAGGATTTAGGGAAATTAGGTAAATTAAGAAAACGGGCCTACTATTGCGGCAGGCCCGTAAGCTATAACTCATTGAATTTATTCTATCTCATCCTGACTATCTATTATTTCAAGCACCGTATCGAGAAATAACTGAGCCTCTTGTGGTTCTGTTGCATCTCGCAAGTATTTAGGGATTCTTTCTACAAACTCTGATTTAGAAAGCGGTTGATGTTCAATCAGTGCCTCAATCATTGATTGCCTCAGTAAGCGATGTTCTGTTGCAACATCTGGAAACCTAACTGCAACCACCTCATGAGCAAATCTGCCCAAACGAGAATGTAAGGACTCAGAAACATCACTGTAGTTGTTGATACTTTTAATACCGGTAACTTTATCTTCAGTGATTATATCGCCTGCAAAGTGCCACTCAACAATAATTGGCGCCGAATAAGGCGTTTTGAGTTGATGTAATTCACGAATAATAGGCCCAAGAATTTCATCTGGATTACTAAACCAATCCGTGGACCAAATACGGGAAATTCTCCATCCCAAACGTTCTAAAACCTCTTGTCGCAAACGGTCACGGTCGCGAGCTGATTTAGCTGAGTGATAAGTTGCGCCATCACACTCAATTCCCATCAGATAGCGCCCCGGTTTACCTGGGTCTTTTACCGCAATATCAATGAAGAAGCCTGCAACACCTACCTGTGGCTCACAGCTAAACCCTTCTTTTTCCAATGCTTCAATAACCGAGACCTCAAAGTCACTGTCAGGGGCTTTTCCTGTATAAACACTAACCCCCTCCATATTCCCTTTTTCGGCGAAATGCAGGAAACCACGTAAAGCTTTCACACCGCGTTTGGTACTTTCTGCAACCTGAACGTCTTCCGCATGCATTGAGCTAAATACGTGCATCCGCTTACGAGAGCGTGTGAAAAGTACATTTAAACGACGCCAGCCCACATCTGAGTTGATAGGGCCAAAACGCTGAAATACACGCCCACCAGCCTCTCCAGGCCCGTAAGTAAATGAAATAAAAATAACGTCTCGCTCGTGACCCTGAACGTTTTCAAGATTCATAATAAATAATGGGTCCTCGTGAGCCCGAAGCTTACTAATAGCTTCTTCAATCTGTGGGTTTTCTCGGCACAGCTCATCTACAGCACGTTCTATTTGTTCTCGCTGCTTTGAACTCATTGCTACAACACCGAGTGACTGGTTTGGATAGTTAAAAGCGTGTTGCGCTACTGCTTCGGCAACAATTCGAGCCTCTTCAATATTGTGCTGATTAACAAACCGGCCATTTTTAACATAGGTAAATTTAATACCATATTCTGCCGACTGGGCATTTGGGGAAGGAAACACTACCAAATCACTGTCATAGAAGTGGCGGTTTGAATAGGCGATCAAATTCTCATGCTGAGAACGGTAATGCCAGCGTAAACGTCGCATTGGGAATAAAGGCAGAGATGCATCAAGAATACTGTCTGTCAGGCTAACAGCAGCGGTATCTTCATCTTCATCATCGTCTGAATCAGCACGGTCAAAGAAACTGGTTGGCGGCAGCTGTTTTGGATCTCCTACAACTACGATTTGCCTACCACGCGCAATAACGCCAAGCGCATCCTCTGGCTTAACCTGAGAGGCCTCATCCATTACCACAAGATCGAACTCAATTTCTCCTGGCTGGAGATAATTAGCCGCAGACATAGGGCCCATCATAAAGCAGGGCTTAAGCTGAACTAAGGCTCTTCCGGCACGGTTGATCAGTTGTCGAATTGGAATATGACGCATCTTTTTACCGAGCTCATTATTTATTAACGCAAGCTCTGTATAGTCAGACTTCTTACCTCCAGCACTGCCTTGCGGTACCTGATTACGTGAGATAGTTGATGCAATACGCTGACGCTGTAGTAGCTGCAATTTCTTATCATATTCACGGAAAGTTTTCTGGAAAGCTCCACGTTGATTTCCGGAAACGCGCATCAAATGCGGGCGAATAGTCACTACTTCCCTAGCTAGCTGATCGTAAATTGCCATCATCAGGCCATTCCTAACCTGCTCAATAGGTAAAGTTCGATTAAATACCGCATTTTGAATGAGCTGAAGGCCCTGATCGCGTATTTCTTTTGCAATGCGATTGAAGTTAAGCCATCCATTTAACCACCGGGGCTTATTTATCGCTTCGTCATTGCGGGCAATAAGTTCATCTAAAACATCATTGCATCGGAATTGCCACTGCGCGATATCAAGCTCAGTTTCAGCAGCAAATTTATCTCTCTGAATGATATGAGCCTGCCACAACGAGCTAAATTTCCCCAAGTCGTCATAGAGATCAACTAAGTAACTTTTTTCATTGAGGCTTTTGATTATTGCTACTAATTCCTTAGATTCAACTTTCTGCTTTATCGCATCATCAAATGCTAAAGTACTTATAATCACCGACAGTGCATAATCATTCTTTTTTTCGTAACCGAAATGCAGTTGCATCTCAGTCCCAAATAGCTCCGATGGTGATGGTTTGGCTCTAAGCTGAGCTTGCATATGCTGCAACTTATGCAGCAAATCAGTTTTATCTTTAACGTCATGTAAAGACATAGCATCATGCCTAAACCATTGCTGCAATGGCGATAATGCACCCACGAGCCTCGTATGAATATCTATCAGGCTACTGTTATCACCAATCAATACGATATCAGCATCCTTTAATGTGTCAATGTTAGGCAGAAGCTGGTAGAGCTCGGATAATTTTCCGATGCTGGCATTGATATTATTTGCAACTCCCTGATGCTTCAGTTGATGAATACCTTTTATCAACTGGCTATCCAAAGCCAATAAAGCATTGCCCAAAACAACATTAGGACCAAAGCCTACACCCCACTTTTCTCTGACTGCGGTATACCACGTTCTAACCTGCTGAAGGCTTTCAACTTGAGTATCAAGATCTTGGTAACTCTCACCCAAATCGTGTATGAAATTTGCTTGTTCTAACTCCTGGATTCCAGCCACATATTGTCGCAAGAGTGGTAGATGTGAATAAAGCGTCTTCCATGGAACATTCAATTCTTTAGATAAACTCAATAATGATTGTTTTGCCTGACGCCATGATCCACGCAACAAACTAAACATTCCTGAACGCGACAGCTCTGACTCAATGTTTTTTAGCTGTTCTTCATGAGGTAAAGCATCAAGCTTAAAATGAACTTTTAAAGCCTCACGAGCTGTCAGTAATGGCGTAATATGAGTGGCTAATTTATCTAATACGCCGTCAATCTCATCATCATCAAACCTCTCGTCACGGTGCTTTAATAGCTCTGTTGGAATTTGAGCAGCCAAATCGATAAGTTCGGCAATGTGTTTGAATCCTTGACGATTAGGCTTCAGCTTTGATGCCAGAGCCAATGGTAAGGATTCGATTAAATCAGATAACTGAGCCCAATGTTGTTCAAATGCAGAACTTAATTGATGAAGAGAAGAGATTAGTTTGGCGACATCGCCAAGAGAGCTATTTTCGCTAATTCCAAAATCTTTATGAATATCAGTGAATTCAGGAGATTCTGCTGAAGCCTCAAGCTCTTTGACTTTATTTGCTACAAGATGATCAGCTAGTCCGTTATAGGCTGCTTGAACATTCTCAAATTCCTGTAGCCATTCTCGCAAAAGTTGCTTCTTCTCTTCATCCATGCGTTTGAATGCATTGAAATTAAGTAAATCTGAAAACGCGGGAAGACGTTCGGCATCTTTAACAAGTTGTTGTTGAAGGGTTAAGGTACTTATAGATGCTTTAGGCAATGCATATTTTTCGAGGAATTGTCCTAAACATTGCTGCCATAATTTCAAAGCTTCATGCCATTGCTCTAAATCAACAACGATACGATTACTGTCAAACAACTGAATTTCAAGATTGTTAACGCCATACCAAGGGTGATCCGACAGCTGAGCATGCTCGCCGACTTGAGTACGGAATTCTTTAACAACCCGCACAAACTCATCTATTTGGTCTTTGAGCCTCAATTGGGCAATCCTATCAAGAGTCTGACCAGAAAGACCTTCGATATACAAATCCTTAGGTTCGATATTAAGCATTCGCCTATAACGAGAGGCTCCAGCAAAAATCTTATGGATTGAAAGTCCAGTTTTTTCCCACGATTCATTTACTTCGCGAGCATAGTCATTCAAATTATTTTTAAGTTCTTCATAACGCGCAATCTCTGCATCAATTTGTGCAGGCGGAGTATTTAAACTGCGGTTATTAATTCGCTTCTCAATCTCATCTAATACTTTGCGCTTGTGTGATTTATGACTATGTAGTTCAAGGCAAAAATCACCTAATCCCGCTTTATCTAATCTGGTTTTAACAACTTCCAGCGCAGTAAGCTTTTCTGCTACAAACAGGACTTTTTTACCATTCAAGATAGCCGCAGCAATTAAGTTAGTTATGGTCTGAGACTTACCAGTACCAGGTGGTCCTTCAATTACGAGGTTTTTACCCATAATTGCATCAATTAGCGCGCTGTGCTGGGAACTATCAGCATCATCTATTAACGGGAACTGCTTATGAATTTGATCAATCTCATCAATCATATATTCAGCAGTTAAACCGAAGGAGGCCTCTTCACCAGACTGTGAAGTAAATAGACGTTTGATAACTTCATGATTGGCAATATTCTTTTCGCCAACTGGCCAGCGAGCAGGATCCAAGTCAATATACATCAGCATTTTACTGAAGTTTAACAAGCTCAATGCACCATATCGACGAACAGTCCAACGAGGTTTATTTTTCGCAATAATCGCCTGAACTTGTCGGAAATAGGCTTCTGGAAGTGTGTTTTCATTAATCGAGGGTAAAGCGATACCAAAGTCACTTTGTAATTTTTCTCTGAGTGACAGATTGGGCAGAATATCCTCGCCGGTGTAGCTCAGATGGTAGCGATAAAGTCCCGCCTCTGGGTCTAGTTTACCTTTTTCGAGAGTCACCGGGATGGTAAACAGTGGAGCAAATCTTGCCTTGCTGGAGTCATCAGATTCATACCACTCCAGGAATCCCAGGGCCAGATAGAGAATACCAGCCCCGGTCTCTTCAATAGCAGTTTGGGCTTTACCATGAATTGAGCGCAGCAGCGCTTCCAATTCAGCAGGGAAATGAAGCGTTTGGATTTCATCATCAGTTAGAGAAGCCTGTACAGTCGCCAATTTGAGTGGTTTTCCTGCTTTAGCATCGCGCTCAAACTCCCCTAGGTCTTTATAACCTAGTTTGTGAATCAGCGTGTCTAACTGACTTGCCGGTAGGTCTGACTTTGCTTCAGCTTGCCTTATCCCAGTGAGCTGCCCATTATTGTCCTTTAGATATTGGTTAATCACTTCTCTGGCTTTCTTTACCAGTTGGTATTCATCTTTAGACAGGTTAGGTTGAACTTCTGAGAACAATTCAAACTCAGTATTGAACCCTAATTTTTTCGCCCAACTCTTGGCATCAGGTGCAGATTTTAGGCTCACCTCAGATTGTTTATCATCTTTACCTAGATAACCATGTTGTTGAAGCTGAGCTTTGGTCGGGTCAGGTACCGGTGCAAATTGCATGACCTTATCGGCAATTAAAGTTTGATAAAGTTGGTCAGGCAATTCATTGATTATTCGTAATGAAGAATGTTTTTTATCAATTGGGAAATTGAGTAACCTATTACGCGCTGTGAGGTCCAATAGTTTTCGGCGCATATCCTCAAGAGACTTGAGAACATAAGCTTCTGAAGAGTCAATAGTGCTATGAAGAGTTTCAGACATCGTGTGTCCTTTATAATAGATGATTTCACTGCGTAATTAATTATGGTTTATAAGCACTTTATTAACGCAGACGAGCAGTCACATTTAAAAAAATGGTGAATGGAAATCATACCCTTCGTTTTATATATGGCAATATTCTCACGATATTTTGGTTTTAATGAGCTTATAAGGGGATCTTAGCGTTATAAATGCGGGCTATTCACCCTGAACACGAGTATAAATTTCCCAGTAAAAACAAAAAACCATTAACAACCGTTAACGCACTCCTCGTTTTGTGTAAAAATCAGCTAAATCCCATTCCCTTTGGTGAGCACTGGACGCTATGGCCGACTTGAATAAAAGCAATCTGACCGAAACCGATATCATCACCAAGTTTATTATTCCAGCTATCAAAGATGCGGGCTGGGATGTCATGACTCAGATTGGCCAAGAAGTGAAACTGCGCGATGGTAAGGTGGTGGTACGCGGCAAACTGGCAGCGCGATTGTCAGTTAAATCTGCTGATATCGTGCTCTACCACAAGCCAGGGCTGCCGCTAGCAGTGATTGAAGCCAAGGCCAATAAGCATGAGATCGGCAAAGGTATGCAACAAGGGTTGGGTTACGCCTCACTGCTTGATGTTCCTTTTGTTTTTGCTTCTAACGGTGACGGGTTTATTTTCCATGATAAAACCAATCCGGCACAGCTCGAGTCGGAGATCGCCTTGCATGATTTCCCAACGCCCGCAGAGCTGTGGCACAAATTCTGTGTCTGGAAAGGGTATACCTCTGAGCAGCTCCCGGTGATTACTCAAGATTACTGCGATGATGGCAGCGGTAAAGCACCGCGTTATTATCAGCTCCAGGCCGTGAATAAAACCATTGAAGCCGTGTCCGCAGGGGCGAAACGGGCATTGCTGGTAATGGCTACAGGGACAGGAAAAACCTACACCGCGTTTCAGATCATCTGGCGACTGTGGAAGGCGAAAAACAAGAAACGTATTCTATTTCTTGCTGACCGCAATATTCTCGTCGACCAGACCAAGAATAACGACTTTCAGCCCTTCGGTAGCGCAATGACCAAAGTCACTGGTCGCACCATCGATCCGGCTTTTGAAATCCACCTTGCGCTTTATCAGGCCATTACCGGGCCGGAAGAACATCAAAAAGCCTATAAACAGGTTGCGCCTGACTTCTTCGACCTGATTGTAATCGACGAGTGCCATCGCGGCAGTGCTTCAGAAGACAGTTCATGGCGTGAAATCCTCGAGTATTTTGGCAATGCCACGCAGGTGGGCCTCACCGCGACCCCTAAAGAGACGGACGACGTCTCCAGCACCGACTATTTTGGCGACGCGGTGTATACCTATTCACTTAAAGAAGGCATCGAGGATGGCTTCCTCGCCCCTTATAAAGTGGTGCGCGTTGATATTGACATCGATCTACAGGGCTGGCGTCCGACCAAGGGTCAGATAGATAAAAACGGCGAGCAGATTGAAGACCGGATATATAATCAAAAAGACTTCGACCGCAATATGGTGATTGACGATCGCACCCAGCTGGTAGCGCAAACCATTACCGACTATTTAAAACGTACCAATCCAATGGATAAAACCATTGTCTTCTGTAACGACATCGATCACGCCGAGCGTATGCGCCGCGCCTTGGTTAATCTTAACCCCGAACAGATTGCCAGGAATGAAAAGTATGTGATGAAAATCACCGGCGACGACGATGAGGGTAAAGCTCAGCTGGATAACTTTATTAATCCCAAAAAACCTTATCCGGTGATCGCAACCACCTCTGAGCTAATGAGCACGGGGGTTGATGCCAAGACCTGTAAGCTGGTTGTGCTGGATCAAAATATTCAGTCGATGACCAAGTTTAAGCAGATTATTGGCCGCGGCACGCGCATTGACGAGAAGTATGGCAAGTTGTGGTTCACTATTCTCGACTTTAAGAAAGCCACTGAATTGTTTGCCGATGAGCGCTTTGATGGCGTTCCTGAAAAGGTCATCCGCACCACTTCAGAAGAGATAACTGATCCTGAATCAGATTTCGACGAGGAACTGGCAGATGAAGCGCCTCCAGAAGAAGCAGGCAATGTCACCACGGTGCTTGAAGAAGAAGCGGCAGAATATAGTGTAACGCTAGACGACGAGCCTACAGTATTTGTCGAAGACGATGAGCATAGGATCCGCAAATTCCACGTTAACGGCGTTGCGGTCAAGGTGCTGGCTAAGCGCGTGCAGTATTACGATGCCGACGGAAAGCTGGTTACCGAATCTTTCCAAGACTACACCCGTAAAACCCTGATAAAATCCTACGCCTCACTCGATGAGTTCACCGCTAAGTGGCAAGGCAGCGCGCGCAAGCAGGCGATCATCGAGAAACTTGAGCAGCTGGGCATTCTCTGGGAAGTTCTGGCTGAAGAAGTGGGCAAAGATCTCGACCCGTTCGATTTACTCTGTCATGTAGTTTATGGCCAGCCCGCGCTGACTCGTCAGGAGCGTGCAGCAAACGTGCGTAAACGTAACTACTTCACCAAATACGCAGAGACCGCACAGCAGGTACTAAGCGCCCTGCTCGATAAGTACGCCGATGAAGGCGTGAAAGAGATTGAGGATATCCAGGTGCTTAAACTGAAACCCTTCGATGCCCTTGGCCGCCCGTTAGAAATCATCAAAAACAGCTTTGGCGATAAAAAATCCTATGAAAACGCCGTGAAAGAACTGGAAAACGAAATCTACCAGTTGCCGCCGCGCTCCGCCTAATCGCTTAACAATTTAATGCCACCGGTGAGCCTAAGCTCGCGGTGGCATCCTTTTTTTAAAATGGATAATCCACTATGTCTATCAGCTCCGTTATCAAATCCCTTCAGGACATCATGCGCAAAGATGCCGGTGTTGACGGCGATGCCCAACGCCTTGGCCAGCTCTCATGGCTGCTGTTCCTGAAAATTTTTGATACCCAAGAAGAAGAGTTAGAACTGGAGCAAGATAACTACCAATTGCCTATCCCCGAGCGCTACCTCTGGCGCACCTGGGCGGCCAATAGCGAAGGCATTACCGGCGACAGCCTGCTGGATTTTATCAATGATGACCTGTTCCCAACCCTTAAAGACTTGACCGCCCCAGTGGATAAAAACCCGCGTGGCTATGTAGTGAAACAGGCGTTTAGCGATGCCTACAACTATATGAAAAACGGCACCCTGCTGCGCCAGGTCATCAACAAACTGAACGAAATCGACTTCAGCAGCAGCACCGAGCGCCATCTGTTTGGTGATATCTACGAGCAAATCCTGCGTGACCTGCAAAGCGCCGGTAACGCCGGTGAGTTTTATACCCCACGCGCCGTAACCCGCTTTATGGTGAACCGTATTGACCCGAAACTGGGTGAGACGATTATGGACCCCGCCTGCGGCACCGGTGGCTTCCTGGCCTGTGCCTTTGACCATGTCAAAGAGCATTACGTCAAAACCACTGATGACCATCAGATATTGCAAAAGCGATATCGGCGTTGAGAAAAACAGCTGCCGCATCTGTTGTGTACCACCAACATGCTGCTTCACGGCATCGAGGTACCGGTGCAAATCCGTCACGACAACACGCTGAACAGACCGCTGTCAATCACTGCGGATGAGCAGGTGGACGTGATCGTCACCAATCCGCCGTTCGGCGGCACGGAAGAAGACGGCATCGAGAAGAACTTCCCGGCGGAGATGCAAACCCGTGAAACCGCTGACCTTTTCTTACAGCTAATCATCGAAGTCTTGGCAAACAAAGGCCGCGCGGCCGTAGTCTTGCCTGACGGCACGCTTTTCGGCGAGGGCGTTAAAACCAAAATCAAAAAAGCTGCTCACCGAAGAGTGCAACCTGCACACCATCGTGCGCCTGCCGAACGGCGTGTTTAGCCCGTACACCAGTATTAAAACCAATATTCTGTTCTTCACCAAGGGCCAGCCTACCAAGGATATCTGGTTTTATGAGCACCCTTATCCTGCTGGCGTGAAAAACTACAGTAAAACCAAGCCGATGAAGTTTGAAGAGTTCCAGACTGAGATCGACTGGTGGGGCAACGAGGCCGACGGCTTTGCCAGCCGCGTGAAAAGCAATCAGGCATGGAAAGTGGGCATCGACGAGATTATTACCCGCAACTTCAACCTCGACATTAAAAACCCGTATCAGGGCGAAATCGTGAGTCACGACCCGGACGAACTGCTTGCCCAGTACCAACAGCAGCAAACCGATATTAGCCAACTGCGCAACCAGCTGCGCGATATCCTCGGTGCCGCGCTTGCAGGCAAGGAGGCCAACTAATGTCTGTTGAACAACTGATCACTCAACATATCGATACCTGGACTTCTGCACTGCAAACCCGCTCAACGGCTGGGCGTGGTAGCAACGGTAAGATTGACCTTTACGGTATTAAGAAGCTGCGTGAGTTGATTCTTGAGCTGGCCGTACGCGGTAAGCTGGTACCACAGGACCCTAATGATGAACCGGCGTCTGAATTGCTAAAACGAATTTCGGCTGAAAAAGCCGAGCTGGTGAAACAGGGGAAGATTAAAAAGCAGAAGGCCCTACCTGAGATTAACGAGGATGAGAAAGCGTTTGAGTTGCCGGAGGGATGGGAGTGGGTAAGGTTTGGTAACATATATGAAATGGAATATGGCAACAATTTACCCCAAGAAAAAAGAACTAATACTGGTGAATATAATGTTTATGGCTCCAATGGGGTTGTTGGAACGCATAACGTAGCTTGCGTTAATTCACCATGCATAGTTATTGGAAGGAAAGGTTCTGCTGGCGCATTGAACTTATCTCTTAATATTGGATGTTGGGTAACAGATGTTGCATATAGCTCAATCCCTCCTATAGCAATGAATCTTGATTTTGTATTTATGCAGTTTCATACACTTGGTCTTGATTCATTGGGTAAAGGAATAAAACCAGGATTGAATCGAAACGGTGCATATGCATTGGCAATTGCAATTCCTCCTCAAAATGAGCAAGAAAATATTGTAGTAAAAGTTAAAGAATTAATGGCCCTCTGCGACCAACTGGAACAGCAATCCCTGACCAGTCTGCAAGCGCATTCTCAGTTGGTTGAAACGCTGCTTTCCACGCTTCCCAACAGCCAAAATGCCGAAGAACTCGCCGAAAACTGGGCGCGAATTAGCCAGCACTTCGACACGCTCTTTACCACCGAAGCGAGCATCGATGCGCTTAAGCAAACCATTCTGCAACTGGCTGTGATGGGTAAACTGGTACCGCAAGTCCCGAACGATGAACCTGCCTCTGAACTGCTAAATCGTATTGAGCAGGAAAAAGCGCAACTGGTGAAAGAAGGAAAAATTAAAAAACAAAAACCTTTACCACCAATTAGTGATGAGGAAAAGCCTTTTGAGTTGCCGGTGGGGTGGGAGTGGTGTCGCTTAGGACATTGTATCCATTTAATATCTGGGCAGCATCTAAAACCAAATGAGTACACTGAAAATATAATCGAAGGAGCAATTCCCTATATTACTGGTCCGGCTGAATTCGGTGATTTGAATCCAACGTATTCAAAATTCACAATCGAAAAAAGAGCAGTGGCTGAACCTAAAGATATCCTTGTTACCTGTAAGGGCGCGGGCTTAGGGAAACTCAATGTTGCCAACGTAGAGATAGCCATCAGTAGACAACTTATGGCTATTAGAACAGTTCGCGCAAATTGTGACTATTTTAAATTATTGTTATCAAGCATGTATGACTATTTTCAAGCGAAAGGTGTAGGTATAGCTATACCTGGAATTTCAAGAGAAGATGTTATCGAACCCGTTATATCATTACCACCGTTGAATGAGCAGGAGAGAATAGTGTCGAGGGTTAATGCCCTATTTGGTACTTGTGATCATCTCAAATCCCGCCTGCAATCCGCCCAGCAAACCCAACTCCATCTGGCGGATGCTCTCACAGATGCAGCGTTAAACTAAGGAGCAGTTTATGCCGGTTCATCATGCTATCTGGCGGGTGGGAGATAACCCGCAGCCACTGACCATCAGTAAACTGGTCAGTGAGCAGTTGCTCGAGAAGATGATCTTAAATGATCCTACCATCCTCTCTGACCAGTGGATGATTATCGGTCATCAGGAAAATACGCTCGATAAAGGGCGTATCGACCTGCTGGCAATCGCGCCGGATGCTTCGCTAATCCTGATTGAACTTAAGCGCGACCGTACACCGCGCGAGGTGGTAGCTCAGGCGCTGGATTACGCTTCGTGGGTCGATGACTTAACCGCTGACCGTCTGTCACAGATTTATGAAAAATTCTCCAAAGGCGGCAATCTGGGTGACGCGTTTAAGCAACGTTTCAATACCGAGCTGGAAGAAGAGTCCATCAACCAGTCGCACCAAATCATCATCGTTGCAGCAGAGTTAGACCCTTCGACTGAACGCATTGTCGACTACCTAAGCAAAAATGGTATCTCTATTAACGTGCTGTTCTTTAAGGTGTTTCAAAACGGTGACGAGCAGTTTCTAAGCCGCGCCTGGCTTATCGACCCAAGTGAGACGCAAACTAATGCTGCGCAGGCCACCACAAGCACGAGTGCTAAAACCAAAGAGCCCTGGAACGGTGAGTTCTATGTCTCGTTTGGTGATCCAACCAGCCGTAACTGGGAAGAGGCACGTCGCTATGGATTTATCAGCGCCGGTGGTGGCAGTTGGTACAGCCAGACCTTAAAACAGCTTCAGCCTGGCGATCGCGTGTGGGTCAAAATCCCGGCAACGGGTTATGTCGGCGTTGGCATAGTTCAGAGCGCCGTTGAGCCTGCCAGCAGTTTTACGCTCAACACTGAAGACGGCGAAAAACTCGCGATGGACGTGCTTAAGCATGGCGAACTCTATCGTCAGAATGCAGACGATTCCGATAAGTCAGAGTATTTTGTGCCGATGAAATGGCTTGAAACCCGCAGTGAGCAAGAAGCCAGGAACGAAGTCGGATTCTTCGGTAATCAAAATACCGTTTGCAAACCCATTACGCCAAAATGGCGACATACTGTTGAAAGATTGAAAAATCACTTCAAAAACTGGAATGCCCAAGACTAAACTCTTGAGAAGTTTGGCCACAAAAATATGAAATTGAATAAGGATTTTTAACGATGCGCGAAATCCTCCACTCCGAATCTACGTTCCGGCGGTCACACGAAGGTGTGGCTGCTCCGACGGTTTATTCGGGGATTACCCATGCAAACAAGAAAACGAGCGCTGCGTCGCCATCATATGAAAAGGCTCAAAGCTAAGCGTGGTCGTTATAATAATGCGGCTTACAGTTGGCCTGAGGGCGCGACTATCGTCAATATCGGTAAGGCTTACCATACGCCATGCCTCTGCTCATGCTGGATGTGCGGACATCAGCGCTTTCATTGCGGTATGAACATGCAGGAAGTGAGAGCAAGAGCCAAGTCCCAAGACTGAGCAACAGAGCCCACCTTAATGGTGGGTTATCTCCCGGCAAACTCCACCTGATAAACCACCTTGTCAGCCCCTCGCCCACCCACTACAATCTCCACAAGTACAACGAGGAGCACACAATGCAAAGTCGAGCCACCAGCGCTAAGATCACCAAACAGCAAATCTACCGCTCCGTCGCTAGCTCAACGGCTATTGAAACTGGCGAATCTGTACAGAAAATTGAGCAGAATCTTAAGCAGTATCAAGCTCAAGCAAAAGTTATTGGTTTAGCTCGCTAATCCGGCAAAATATCGTTAACCAGCTGCATCATCGGCTTATAGTTACCCGAGACCCCGGCCTGAATAGCTTTAAAATAAAACGCTTTATGTTCATCCCAAAGGCTGTAGTCCAGCAACCCAGTGCCAGCCTGAACAGACAGCGAATCAAAAAGCAGACGCGATAACCTGCCGTTTCCCTCTCTAAATGGGTGGATCAGGATAAACTCCACATGGCATTCAGCCAGATAACCGATTAGTTCCAACCGGCTCAGGGTGTTAAGTTCTTCAAAGCGATGCAGATAACGCTTTTCAAAGCCTGCAATGAGATGGGGGATTCGATCAGCGGCTGCAAATTTAAATCCATCTTTCACGAGATTAGCATTACGCAATCGCCCTGCCCAATCGTAGACATTTCCCAGCCAATGCCGATGCCATTCCTGGATATGCCCGAAATCTAACGCCGTTAAGGATGCTGATTCTATAAAAATTTGCTCATACAGCATCAGCAGCAATCCCGATTCCAGCGCTTCCATTTCAGCTTCATCGACAATGCTCAGTTTATTTAACAATACGCTGTCCGATGAACCAGGCTGGTAAATCGTCTCTGAAGAATTCAGACTGTATTTAGCCAATTCTCATCTCCTCTGGAATAAATTCACCACAATGCTGGTGGCCTGCTCAACATTATTAACCCTTTTCTCCCACTGCTCTAACGCCCTTCTCTTCTCTACAAGATAGTCATAGCGGTCATAATGTTTTGAACTAACATCCTGCAAGGCATGGTTTTGGATACGGTCACGTAGTTCTTTCGTTATGCCGATTTCACCCATCAAGGTTTTGCAGGTTCGGCGCAAGTCACGCGCAACAAAGCTTGGATTAGTTGGGAAAAACTCACAGTAATAGATGATTGCCTGAGCAAAACTATCTGTTCTTCAATGCTTATCGGCATTTTTACGCTGTGAAAATATATAAGCAGAGTCACTGCTGCTTTCTTCTTTTACCCGCTGCAAGATTTCAATAGCGGATTCGGTTAACGGTACTAGGTGGCCGCGTTTATTTTTAGAAACGTCAGCGACCACTAACAGCGTTTTTTCTTCCCAGTTAACGGCATTCCAGCGGCTCGCCGCCAGCTCATGCGGTCGTTGACCACCGGTATAAATGCAGAGGTTAAGCAAATGGCTAACAATACTACCCACCCCGTAAGCTTGGGGGAAAGCGCCCATCAGATCCTACAGTTATTGAGCCTGAGCCAGTTCTCACCGACTTTTTCTGCCAATGACTGTTTTGGGATAATGCTGACAGGATTCATCTCCAGCCCGAACATAACGTTCTGCTGGTGGTTTGCCGGATCGTTATCAGCCTTCAGGCCGTAGTTAAAAGCTGCCATCAGATAAGAACGAACGCGGTTTGCCTCAACGCTCGCTCCGCGTTGGATGATAGCTGCCAGTATCTGTTTGATATGCAGCGGCGTTACTTGATTGGCTTTGGTATCACGACTAATAAAGAGATAGGTCTCTTTTTCAAGTCTGGTGAGCACCTGTTGCCAGGTCCGTTTACTTTCTTCACGCATTTTACTGGTGTAACCCTGAATTAGCTGCTCAATGCTGCCTTTAAGCTGTTCTTCGCGCTTTTGCTGTTCTTGGGCAACTTCTTGCTCCGCCTTCACCGTTTTAGGGTTTTTACCTTCTTTAAGCGTTCAAGCATATCCTTTAGCCTGTTGCCTTACCTGAGCCAGGGACATTTCTGGGTAGTGTCCCAAGAGGATGAACTGACGTTGAGCCTGCCAGTAATAGCGGTAGTAAAAAACTCGCTGCCCGGAAAGCTCAACTTTTACACCCAATCAGCCAGCACCGCGCTCACCGCTTTTGTCCCAACATAGTGAGCAGCATCTAAGGGTTTGAGGCCGCGTATCAATGAATCTGTTAAATTATCTGCCAAAAGATATTCTTCCTGGTGCTGTTTTCTGGGTGATGTAGCAGGTGATGTAAGGATGATACTGAAAGGAAGACCGTAGAACGACATGAAACAAAGAAAACAACATAACCACCTGTTTTAATGCAATTAACTAAACATCATGGGTTATAATGCAAAAGGATGAAACAAGCTATTCATATGACTCATAATCGCTTGGTCACTGGTTCAAGTCCAGTAGGGGCCACCAAATTTAAGCTGTTAGATCAGCACATTAAGCCACTTCGTACGGAGTGGCTTTTTTGTTTTTGGGTTGTATATTTTAGGGAAAGGAAACAATTCTAATAAGGGATGCTGAAGAAGAAAGCTTATGCGTAAAATCCTCCACTCTGAATACACCTTCCGGCAGTCACACGAAGGTGTAACTATGACTAATATCGGCAAGGCTTTTCATACGCCATGCCTCTGTTCATGTTGGATGTGTGGACATCGACGCTTTCATTTCGGAATTAATATGCAAGAAATACGAGCGAGAGCCAAATATCAAGATTAGGCAATCGAGCCTGCCTTAATGGTGGGTTATATTTCAGAAAACCCTATTTTATAAATCACCTTCATCGAATTTGCACATCACCTCCTACCCCCGGAAAAACCCCCTTCCCTTCAACCTTCATCTGCGTATTCTCAATATCCCATCGTGCGCCCTTATTAAATCTTACGTCGTTGAGGGTAACCATAATCGGATGAGCAGCATCATAACCGCGCATAACGAGGTTGCCCGTGCCGCCAGTGACGTTGGTTAGGGTAATGTTTTGATATTGTGGGATTAAATCTCCTTTGGCTTCAGGGTCATAGCGGGTATCGAAATTGATTGGCCAGCGGTTATTGCGCAGAATGATGTCCTGGAAAACGACGTTTTTCACTAGTCCACCCCGGCTGGCATCGCTTTTGATT
Source organism: uncultured Gammaproteobacteria bacterium (assembly GCA_963747655.1). Taxonomy (GTDB): domain Bacteria; phylum Pseudomonadota; class Gammaproteobacteria; order Enterobacterales; family Enterobacteriaceae; genus Rouxiella. The sequence continues at coordinate 352,681 of CAVVFS010000008.1, forward strand.
CGCAGGCCGGAAGTGGTGCCGTCCAGGGTTAATCCTTTGACTAAAACGTCGCTGACGCCGCCCGAAGTTTCGCTGCCGATAGACATACCGTGGCCGGCGTAAAAATGGTTATCGATGAGTGAAATAAAATGGCTTCCCCCGCTACTGCCGCCCTTGATAGCCACGTTGTCATCTCCAGTACTAATGGTTGTATGAGTAATCGTGACGTCGGTTGCCGCGCCGGGATCGATGCCGTCGGTATTACGTGCGGTGGCGGGGGTATCGATTGTGACGCCCCATACGGTGCTCCCTTCGACGTGGTTCATCGCTAAATGGAAGTTGGGGGAATTCACCAATCGGATACGATAGAAAACAAGATTTTTGGCCTGTTCGAGCTGAATAAGTCGTGGAACGTTCTGTTGACTATGATCTTTCTGCGCCCGTCGCGCCAACTGCCACCACGACTCACGACTTCCAGTCATTAACTGCCCGCCCTGCCCGTCAATCTCGCCGTCACCGACAATGCCGCCGCCGTCGTTTCCATTGAATGTAATAAATGGTCGACAGCCGTTTCCATGCGTTCCTAATGTCCCACAGGTTCCTTGTCCGCGATCGTATTCATGAGGATCGGTTGAGGCAGCAAGAACGGCGCCCTTATCTATCCAAAGGTAGACGCCAGAACGCACCTGCAATGGCCCACTAGAGAAACGTCCTCCGGTCAATCGTACCGCCTCACCAGATGGGCAATGCGCAATTGCAGACTGGATCCTCTGCCGATCGCTGCCCTCGTTTTTCGACGGTATTTTATTTTTCGGCGGTAGTAGTGTCGAACAGACTTTTTTCGGAAACTCAGGTTCTAAAACGATTCGCCTGTCGGCGGCATAGGCGTTAGTAATAAGCAAAATGCCCAAAAGTATAAAAAAGAGCGGAGGGAAAATGGTGAAGTTGAAATTTCGCTTCATAGCCCGGCTACCTGAAAAAGTGATGCCTAAGCATGCTGCAAATATTCACAACAAGAATTAAACACTTTTTAAGTAAATCAATGCATTCATGAGGTATAAGATAAAAAGGTAGGAATTTAACTCAGAGAACAGGGGTACGGATATGCTTGGTAAATGGGTTTTCATCGTCGTAGCAGCCGCAGCAATTCTGATTTTCATAAACTGGCAAAAAATTGTGCCTATCGTTGAGCCATTGCTTCGATAATCGAAAAATTTTCAAAAAAAAATGCCGCAGACTCGCTGCGGCATTTTTCAAACGATAAAACTCAACTAACGTCAGGTTAGTAAGCTGACTTATGGATAAAGCCTTTAAAGATAGTCAGGAAGATAATCTTGAGATCTAAAGCCAGGCTCCAGTTGTGGATATACTCCAAATCAAACTCGACCCTTTTCTCCATTTTCTCCAAAGTATCTGTTTCGCCACGCCAACCGTTAATTTGTGCCCAGCCAGTAATGCCTGGTTTCATCTTATGGCGCAGCATATAGCCACTGATCATCTTGCGATACTGCTCATTGTGAGCAACAGCATGCGGGCGAGGCCCTACAATAGACATGTCGCCTTTTAGCACATTAATAAACTGGGGTAATTCATCAAGCGAAGTCTTTCGCAGGAAGCCTCCCAATTTAGTAATACGCGCATCGCCTTTAGTCGCCTGGATAACCTTATCCCCGTTCTCCATAACAACCATGCTTCTGAATTTCCAGACAGCTATACCTTTACCATCAATACCATAACGTTGTTGCTTAAATATTATTGGCCCTGGAGAGGTCAATTTAACTAACAATGCAATTATTACTAGAATAGGAGAAATAAACGTCAATATTATTATAGAAACGACAATATCTTCCAACCGTTTAATAAGTTTATTGACGCCTATCATCGGAGTATCGAAAAGCGATACAACAGGTACGCCGTCAATTTCTTCTGTACGGGAATGCAGTAAGTTAAACGTAAAAATATCAGGTATTAACACAACCGAACATGTGGAGTCTGAAAGCTCATCGACAACTTCTTTAATGATTTTTTCTTGGGTCATAGGCAGAGCTATATAAACCCGGTCAATCTTACCCATTCGTGCATCAAGGATTAAATCATTGAAATTCCCACAACGCGGAATTTGAGTATCTAAAGGTTCATTTTCCTCATCGTAAATTCCTAATACTTTAAACCCCATCCAATGGGCATCACGTAAAGACTCCGCCAGTCGAATGCCCGCTGGAAGTGAGCCCATAATCGCGACATTTCGTGTGTTATAACCCTTGTTTCGGAGATAACCAATAACGAATCTTATAATCAGTCGGGATACAATAAACCCAACACAGACTATTAAAAACCAGGTTAAGAATATAGAAATATTCTCATTAACTATATGAACAAGTGATAATATTCCAAAGCTGATCAGAACTGTTAATATCCAACTTTGAAGTACAACTCTTAATTCAAATGTAATTCGCACACCACGCCAGGAACGATAAAAGTCGGTAAAGCCACCAATCATCTGAAATACTATGATTGAAGCTAGCACCATAATAATATCTTGCGGTATGAAATTCTTATGGAAAAACATCCGTGTGATGTACAAACCAGAGAATATAGTTAGAATGTCTGAAAATCTTTGAATGAGAGATGTGACAGTTGCACTGTAGTGAAACGTTTTTCCACGAAAGCTCGTCATGTTTTTTGCCTGTCTGCCATCATAGATATCGTATGCCCATGAAGGATGATATGTCGGATTCCAGTCATAAATGCGATACCAGCCAGGATGTCCTGGTTATTCCAACTCATCAAAGTTTACCTAACCCAAATATTTAACGGGAAAGGCATGAAATTCAATGCTACGAGGTAACATTTGACTTCGTCCCTGAACATATTTCAAGCTAATCATTGAACGAACGCGACTCTATGCAAGCAAAGAAGCTCTAATTATTTTACTTGCATTAAGAAGTCAATGAGTCAAAAGCTGACTAGATAAAGTCTTTGAAAAAAAAAGTAACCATATTAATTAAAAAAGGCATTCAAAAATAAACACACCATCTACTTTCCGTAAAAAAAATAGAAGACAGCTCTGTGTTTTACTTTAAATAACCAAACAATATGTATTCAAACAATATGTATTAAAGCGTGGTATATGAATGATTTTTAACGGTAAAACCTCCCCTAAAATAGATTTTAAATGCTAAATAAAAAACCTATTAATTATGAGCTAGAAAAATTAATTAAATTTAATTAAGTTAACTAACTCACTTAGGAAAAAGCATAAATTAATAACGCAGATTGCATTATTAGTTTAATTTTTAAAATTAACCTCCCAACTTTTTTGACCAGCTTTGGCATGCTTGATCAATAAGCTTATAGACATGCTCAAAAGCTTCACGGCTTTTACGATAAGGATCGGGTATCTCTTTTTTATCCAGCCAGTGACCCAGAAGTAAAGTTTTACCTCTGGCTTCAATGACCTGGCGAGTCACCTGTTCAATATGTGACTGCTCCATCACTAGAATCAGATCATATTGATTTGCTAGCGCAGAATTGAACTGACGTCCTTTATGACCATCCAAAGAAACGCCATGCACTTCGGCGACAGCACAAGCCTGCGGGTCAGCCTCTTGGCCGACCAATGCACCTACGCCTGCTGAATCAATCTTCTTATTCGGCAATAACTGGCGCAGTATTCTCTCTGCCGTCGGAGAACGGCAGATATTACCGGTACATACGATTAATACCGAATTAAACATATATTATTGCTTCCAATCGCGAATATATCTCGCAGTGTCTATTTGCGAGTATGCGCCATTAATTGTTGGGACCAATTGTGAAATTACACGGTTCCAACGGGTAAGAGGCGTGGCTGTAACATAAACAATATCATAAGGTTGAAGTTGGAACTGCGTCGCCATGACCATTGCAGTCGCATCTTTAGCGTTAAGTTGGTAAATATTGGCTATGTGGCCTTCTTTATCACCACCTCTAATCTGACGGATAACAAAGATTCCCGTCGCGTCAGAAGTTATTTGGCTAATACCCTGCGCACTGCCTAATGCTTCAGCCAGCGTCATACCGCTGCTGTCCATAATCTGAGTATTTTGCTGACCTACTTCACCCATAACAAAAATCTTCTCGCCATCATTGCGCGGTATATAAAGAATATCGTCAGGATAAAGCAAGTGGTTCTGCGTCAAGTCACCCTGCTGAAGCAATGCAGACAGATCGATAATTTGATCTCTACCGTTGTGAGTTAACACAGCATGGTGCCAGTCGGCATCGGCCAATAAGCCCCCTGCGTCATTAATTGCGTCAACAACGGTCATAGGGATATTGGAAATTGGCAATTGGCCAGATTTTGTTACTTCACCAGAAATATAGGCTTTCTGGGAGCGGAAGGCAGCAACACTAACGTCAACCTGTGGGCTCTGAATATAGGTCACGAGGCGTCTGGCAACTTCTTGACGAACTTCATCAATAGTTTTACCGGCGACGTTCACATTACCAATGTAAGGATAGAAAATATTACCGTCTGCTCCAACCCAGTTCCCGCTATCGGCGGCACTACGATAAGTACCCGCTGGGGTTGTCAATTCAGGATGGTCCCACACGGTGATATTCAATACATCACCGATACCAATATGATATTGATATTGAGACAGCAGTGCATCTAATTCAGGGTTAGGCCTTGCCACGATCGGAGCCGGACTTAGCTGAGCAACCAGTTGTGGGGTCATTGGATAAACGTTAATTCTTGATTTCCAGTCAGTATCGCTGTCTGACTGCTTGACCACGTTTTTACCCAAACGGCTTACATCCTGCCCTGGAAATACCGTACAACCACTGAGTAGACTTATAAAAACAGCCATTGCTGTCAACTTGATTGCATATTTTTTTGTCATTGATATTTGTTCGAAGTTAGAGTCAAGTTACGGAAAGGACGCGCTATCACCCATATCCCCTATTTTGTTGCCTTACCACATTACATAATAAGGTCGCTTAGAGATTTAAAGGTATATCCAATTTAGCAATGGCCCCAACATCATACTGTTACTATATTCAACATCGGGTATACCACAGTCCAGCTTTATTCGTACGCTAGCTAGAAGGTACGCTCTCACTTATCCAGGCTCTGGGCAGCAAGTTTATACCAATGAAAATGTTTACTGACCTTCGCACAGGCAACGCGAATGCTCAAGTACTGCTTATAGTTAAATCTAATCGTCAACTCAGCCTGGGCTGCTGGTCACTGCCTGAACCTGGCTATTACATCACCCTGTGGCTAACTTTATGAATAACTTATCGTGCAAATAGGCGAGTGTAGCGGCAAAGACACCTATTAACGTGTTGTTCTAAAGAAAAGGTGGATACGCTTTTTTTCTGCCATATCCTCACTAACTGGCTTAATAATGCCACAGGAAGGCATTGAGATTATAGATTTTTCAACAAACAGGTGTCATGGGATAGGGGTTTTATAAGCACGCTACCGCCTTGGCTTCACAGCTACCAAAGCACTGGGGCTTTTTGCCCAACGAATGCGGGCGATTGTTACACTTTTAATATCAAAAACAGCAAATAAAAACATCTACTGATCTTTATAGGGCCTGTTCATTCCCTGCCCAATCGGCATCTGTCGAGCTAAGCACCACTGCCTCCGATGAGTGAGTCATCAAGTTACGCGCAGTGGGTGACAGAACCATTGCAAAACAATCTCTTAATTGTTAAGCAGAATATAATAAAACCAGTAGCAAATGGCATTTTTTTTGCCTGCTATTCACTAAAAACCTCCAGACCCCTTTTCAGATTAGACAATCATAGGCAATCTTGCAGGCAACTAAGTTAAGCAAGTTTTAGAACTTTAAACGATAGGATAAAACCTGATTTTCTTATCACGATAAATTTCTTAAGGAAGTTTGGGGTCAGGAGCAGCGGTTAAAGGCGAGAAAGTCATGTTTAATAAGATAAATTTAACTGTAAGGCAATGTATATATTGACCACTATTTACTCTATATCACTCTAATTGTCATTAGAAAGGCAACCGGGTTTGGTATCCTGGCGTGCTCTCTTGTGGCTCGAAAAAATCATGCCCTTCCAGAGTCAGCAAAAAGGCTTTTGCATCCAGACCACCAGCAAAACCAGTCAATGCACCTGTAGCACCTATCACTCGATGGCAGGGTGCAATAATCGATATGGGATTTTTACCGTTTGCAGCGCCGACTGCGCGTACCGATTTGGAATTGCCTAAAGCCTGAGCGATTTGCCCATAGCTTCGCGTTTCGCCATAAGGAATATCAAGCAGTGCCTGCCAGACCTGCTTTTGAAAATCTGTGCCCTGAAAATCAAGTTCTAAAGCAAAGCGGGTGCGCGCACCTGCAAAGTACTCATTCAACTGTTTTTCGGTTTCCAGCAATATCGGATGATCATTGTTTTCTATTAATGGGCCTAACTTGACGCGATTCTCTCGCTCATGCTCCCAAAGCACAGCTGCAAGAGCTGTACCTCGAGCCACTAAGGTGAGTACGCCCACTGGGGACGGCATCAGTTTGAACAGGTATTCCATTTTTCGCGCCCTCATAGCAGTCAGGTTTCTGCTCCCCAGTGTAGGGATTATTTAATCCTGCGCATAGGGCCAGACCAGGGGGAGTTACGCGTTATTATAATTTACCTTGTATTATAATTTTGCCTTATATTGATAGCCTATTTTCAATAATCCAAAGCTATTCCTGGCACCTAATTTTTGCATCACGTTTCTTTTGTGAGTTTGTACTGTTTTATAGCTGACCCCCAGATACTCTGATATTTCTATCGGAGTACTATTATTCAGCAATAACGACATCACCCTTAACTCACTGGAAGTCAAAGAAAGTTGATTATTATCGGCGTTTACGATCTCAAGCAGGTTGGGGCTACAATAATAATCGCCCGATATACCTTTATCGATAGCATGCTGAATAGTGCTAATATCATCTTTTTTAGAAATAAGAACACGCGCTTTGCACTTCATTAACTCTTTGATAAGAAATATGTTATCAACATCTGTGCAAATTATTAGCGTCACACGATTCCAATGGTGTGCATTGCGCCGTATAAAGTCTATACCATCCATTGGAAATAAATTCGTATCGTATATTTCCATAATAATGATATCGAGCATTTCTGCATCAAGCATAGACTGTAATGGCGGAAAACCTTTTAGAGCGCCTCTGATTTTAACATCTTCAGGAATTAGCGTTCTCATGGCCATGCAGCTAAAGGAATGAGGTTCCATTAAGACCAAATTTTTCATAGTTCCCTTAAATATAAAGAGTCATCCTAACGGCACTTTAAAATATAATTTTACGAGCACATCATGAATAGGCTTAATTTGTTTAACTTCAATTAAAACCCAAAAAACTATAAAACGTGCTTATAACCATTTTTTATATCGGTATCGGAGATTTCTCAAAATTTATATCTAACCTCTAAGATGCCCCGCCCCACTCTTTGGGTAAAATTCACACAGAAAATCCATCTACCCTTAAAAAGGTAGGTTAGGATTTTTCTTAGTTTTTATTGTTAAATAAAAAAACCACTGAACAAAACTTATGGTTTTTGACTATAAAGCAATCAATAAGGGCAGATTTATTGCTAAATAAGCGTTTTTCCATAAATTTAACTACTGCTTTTAATTGTTATTACCGACGACGAAAATGATAGCAGCCCCCAATCTTTCTCCAAAAACTCTCTGCTTTAAATGTTATTCAAGGAGCCTTAACAGGTTAAATTTTGGTTAAAAACGTATAAGACATCTTTTTTTATAACTTTTATACGATTTATGTAGATTAATATTCCAGATTGTTTTTTGCACAATTTCAAATTCGGATGATAGAATGTGACCTGAATCACACTTTGAAACCAATTAACATATCCAAACTTCTACTATTACCTATTTAAAATCATGGCTCTGCTATGAAATTATGCTGTTTAGTAAGCGTAAAAGATTGAATGCACTAAGGAACAGATCTGATGAATACCCTGACTACTGGATTCATGATGATGCGCTGGGAATTATTGAGCGCCTTTATGATGTTTTTCGCCAGCCAACTCAACGTGGTTTGCCGTCAAACCAGTAAGAACGCCCTCGCATTTGTCTGTAGCGGCCTGGGACTGTCCATGACCTGCTGGTTTGTGATGGGACTCATGGGTATGACCTTCAGCCTCGAGGCGATGGCTCATTTCTGGATGCATTCTAAAGACATATTTATTGATGTTATGAGCAAAACGCCAACTAACTGGCCAATGTAATCATTAAAAATTTGCAATATGCACTTTTGCAGCACAACCACCTGCAATATCAATTATTTATAACGATTATCTAAACAATCATACAACGGTAGCGCGAAACATTTAAATAAATGTGCGCTGCCGTGAGTAATCTCTTAAATATCCAATATTTACATTGCTAATCCTCCTCCCCCCTATTAGATTGTTTTTCTAATTATCATAAAATCATTTCTACCTTTATCTGCCATTTTCGGGTTCTTTTTATTTGTTAGGCTGTTATTCAAAAAAGGATAATTATGAAAACGCATTATTTACTCAGTGCCGCGTTTTTGGTGTTTAGCGCTCCGATTTATGCTCAAAATCCTTCAGAAACTTTATCAACATCCTTTATTCCCCAATTACAGATTAAACAGCGCGATATTTTTGTCTCTAACCTGATGAAAGAAATGACGTTAGATGAAAAGATTGGTCAGCTTAAGCTGGTCAGCGTGGGGCCTGACAACCCGGCAGATCAGATCAAGGCGGACATTCGAGCCGGTAAAGTGGGTGGAGTTTTCAACACGGTGACCAAACCTCGCATTCGCGCCATGCAGGACCAGGTAAAGTTTAGTCGTCTGAAAATCCCGCCGTTTTATGCCTATGATATTGTCCACGGCCAACGCACCATATTTCCTATCAGCCTCGGGTTAGCTGCTAGTTGGGACGTCAATATGGTCGCCCTCAGCGCGCGCACTTCTGCCAAAGAGGCTGCTGCCGACGGCCTTAACATGACTTTCTCGCCGATGGTCGATGTCACCCGCGATCCTCGCTGGGGACGAGTATCCGAAGGGTTTGGAGAAGATACTTATCTGACCTCACGCATGGCCGAAGAAACGGTCAAAGCTTATCAGGGCAACGATCCATCGGGTCCAGAAAGCGTTATGGCTAACGTTAAACATTACGCACTGTATGGCGCAGTCGAAGGTGGCCGTGAATACAACACTGTCGATATGAGCCTGTCGCGAATGTTTAATGACTATATGCCACCTTATAAAGCCGCAATCGACGCAGGTGCGGATGGAGTGATGGTTGCACTAACCACAATAAATGGCGTACCCGCAACCTCGAATGCCTGGCTGCTGAAAGATATTCTGCGCGATCAGTGGAAGTTCCATGGCTTGACCGTTAGCGATCACGGTGCCATTGGTGGGCTGGTGAAACACGGCGTGGCAGAAGACGATCGTCAGGCAGCGGCCATGGCCTTAAAGGCCGGAGTGGATATGGATATGGCCGACGACATGTACGGCAAATATCTCAAAGGCTTGCTTAAAGACGGGCTGGTTTCCCAACAGGATATTGACCGCGCAGTGCGTCACGTACTCACTGCCAAGTGGGATATGGGCCTGTTTGTTAGTCCGTATCGCCACCTTGGCCCAGCCTCGACCGATCCGGCCGATACCAACGCAGAAAGCCGTCTCCATCGCCAGGAAGCACGCGAAGTCGCCCGCACCACGCTGGTATTGCTGAAAAATGAAAATCACATTTTACCGTTACAGAAAAAAGGCACGATTGCCCTGATTGGCCCTTTGGCTGACAGCCCGCGCGACATGATCGGCGGTTGGTCGGCAGCAGGTATCCCTAAACAATCGATTACCGTGCTTAAAGGCATGCAAGACGCAATCGGTAACAAAGCGACCTTGCTGTACGCTCGCGGCTCCAACATTACCAGTGACAAAGCCGTTTATGATTTCCTTAACTCCTACGGCCAGGCAGTGTTAAACGATCCGCGCACGCCACAGCAGATGATTGACGAAGCGGTGAAAACGGCGGAAAAGGCAGACGTTGTGGTTGCCGTAGTCGGCGAATCTCAGGGGATGTCTAGCGAGGCCTCAAGCCGCACGGATATTAATATTCCCCAGGCGCAGCGGGATTTAATCAAAGCGCTCAAAGCCACTGGCAAGCCTTTGGTTCTGGTATTGATGAATGGACGTCCATTGACCCTCAGCTGGGAAAATGACATCTCTAACGCCATGCTTGAAACTTGGTTTAGCGGTACCGAAGGTGGCCATGCCATCGCCGACGTGCTGTTTGGCGATTACAATCCGTCGGGCAAACTGCCGATGACCTTCCCGCGCGATGTGGGGCAAATTCCAATCTATAACAGCCAGCTCAATACTGGTCGGCCGTTCAATCCGCAAAAACCGGATAAATACACTTCACGCTATTTCGATACTCCTTACGGTCCGCTGTTCCCATTCGGCTATGGTCTGAGTTATACCGATTTCTCTGTCTCTGACATCAGTCTGTCCTCCACCACACTCTCGCAAAACGGGGAGATTAAGGCCAGCGTGATGGTGAAGAACACGGGCAAGGTGGCAGGGGCAACAATCGTTCAACTTTATACTCATGATGTGACTGCATCTATCAGCCGGCCAATCAAAGAGTTAAAAGGCTTCGAGAAAGTGTATCTACAGCCTGGAGAAGAGAAAAACGTGACCTTCACGCTGCATGAAAAAGATCTGCGTTTCTTTAATAATCAGCTCAAATGGGCGTCCGAAGCCGGTAAATTTAATTTATTTATCGGGCTAGATTCGGTTAATGACAAAGAAAGCAGTTTCCTGCTGCTCTAATTAACAGCCACCTCTCAGGCTAGTTAAGCCTGAGAGGTTCCCCGCACAGAATAATTTATGATAGCGGTCACATTCATAGCCGCCCGCATTTGAAAGCCACCGCGTTGGCGATAGAGTTAACTTCATCTCATCCGACCACTTGGCAAAACCGAGTTAATCACCCAGGTGATGGATCCCCTTTGATGGAGCGCCGCAATGAATAATCAACCCGTCCCCTATCCGCATCTGCTGGCTCCTCTCAACCTGGGTTTTACGCAACTTAAAAACCGGGTATTGATGGGGTCAATGCATACCGGGCTGGAAGAGCTGAAAGATGGCCCCGAGCGTCTGGCAACTTTTTATGCCGAGCGTGCGGCGGCGGGTGTTGGCCTTATTGTTACGGGTGGCATTGCGCCCAATGAACAGGGCGTGGTGTATCAGGGAGGAGCCGTATTTAATCAACCTTCACAAATTGCCCATCATCTGGTGGTGACTGATGCGGTTCATGCTGCCGGTGGCAAAATTGCGCTGCAAATTCTGCATGCCGGGCGCTATAGCTATCAGCCTGATCCCGTCGCCCCTTCCGCTTTACAGGCGCCGATCAATCGTTTTACTCCCCATGCACTCAGCGCAACTGAAATCGACAAAACGCTCAATGACTTTGCCGAATGTGCACGTCTTGCACAGCTTGCAGACTATGACGGCGTTGAAATTATGGGATCGGAAGGTTATCTAATTAATGAGTTTTTAACCGCTCGCACGAATCAGCGTGATGACCAATGGGGTGGAGTCGCCGAAAATCGCATGCGTTTTGCTATTGAGGCAGTGCGACGAGTACGACAGGCCTGTGGTGCGCGTTTTATTATTATTTATCGCCTGTCGATGCTTGATCTGGTTGAACAGGGCAGCAGCTGGCAGGAAATCGTGCAACTGGCACAGGCGATAGAGCATGCGGGCGCTACGCTTATCAACACCGGTATTGGCTGGCATGAGGCAAGGATCCCGACCATTGCGACCCGCGTTCCTCGCGCCGCTTTTAGTTGGGTCACGCAGCGGCTGATGGGCAGCGTGAGTATTCCTTTAATCACCACCAATCGCATTAACGATCCGCAAGTTGCGGAGACTTTATTGGCAGAAGGCTGTGCTGATATGGTCTCGATGGCGCGCCCTTTCCTCGCCGATCCGGCCTTTGTACAAAAGGCCGCCGAGGGGCGAGCAGACGAAATCAACACCTGCATCGGCTGCAATCAGGCCTGTCTGGACCAGATATTTGTCGGTGAACTGACCTCTTGTCTGGTCAATCCGCGCGCCTGCCATGAAATGGAAATGCCGATGGTGCCCACACGCCAGCCTAAAAATCTTGCAGTCGTCGGTGCTGGGCCTGCCGGTCTGGCGTTTGCAACCACGGCGGCGCAGCGTGGGCATCGGGTGACACTCTTTGATGCGCAGCCAGAAATCGGCGGGCAGTTTAATATTGCTAAACAAATCCCCGGCAAGCAGGAGTTTTATCAAACCCTGCGCTATTTCTCACGGCAGCTTAGCCTGCTCAACGTGCAGCTTAAACTCGGCGAACAGGCTGGCGTCGAGGCGCTGGAAAATTATGACGAGGTGATCCTCGCCTGTGGAATTTTACCGCGCTTGCCGAATATTAATGGAATCGATCATCCCAGCGTGCTGACCTATCTTGAGGTGCTAAGAGATAAGAAACCGGTCGGGCAACGCGTCGCGATTATCGGCGCGGGTGGTATCGGTTTTGATACCGCGGAATATCTCAGCCACTTAGAGCCTGAGACGAGTCTTGATATCGCTGCGTTTAATCAGGAATGGGGAATAGATAAGGATTATCAGCAACGTGGAGGATTAGCGTTGAGGGGGCCACATCCTCAGCCATCATTCAGGCAGATCACCCTGTTACAGCGGAAAAACACTAAAGTCGGTGCCGGATTAGGCAAAACAACGGGCTGGATCCATCGCGCAAGCCTGTTGGCTCGGGGTGTAGAAATGCTAAACGGCGTGACCTATGAAAAGATTGACGATCGTGGTTTACATCTCACTGTCGAGGGAATTAGTCGCTGTCTGGAGGTCGATAACGTGATTATTTGTGCCGGGCAGGAGTCGCGACGCGAGCTGGCCGATCCCTTGTTACAGCGCGGGAAAATTGTACATTTGATTGGCGGTGCGGATGTAGCCGTAGAACTGGATGCCCGTCGCGCAATTGATCAGGGCACCCGTTTAGCGCTTACTCTCTAAAATGACTTATCAGTCGCAGACTAGTAACCGGCGTTGGTTTTCACCGCTCGCAAAATCACAAACTTTTGATTGGTCGCAATAGTGGTGCAGTTGCCGAACAGACGACGCAGCTTCTGGTAGTAATCCAGATGGCGGTTACCGACGATACGCAATTCACCGCCCGGTTGCAGGCAGCGCTTGGCATCACAGAACATGCGCCACGCCGTATCATCGCTGACTACCGTGCCCTGGTGGAACGGCGGATTGCACAAAACAGCATGCAGTGATTCGCGCTCTACGCCAGAGAGCATATTGTTGACTTCAAATTCGCAACGCTCGAGATCCTGCGGCAGGTTATTGGCCACGTTGGCGCGACTTGATTCCACGGCCATAAATGATTCATCGACAAACAGCATCTCTGCATCAGGATTAAGCGCCAGCGCGGTTATCCCGATAACGCCGTTGCCACAGCCCAGATCGGCGATACGGCCTTCAATGCCTTCTGGCAGATGCTGCATAAAGAAACGAGCGCCGATATCCAGACCAGTACGCGAGAACACGTTGGCGTGGTTAGTGATGCGCAGCTCGCTGTCGTCCAGTGCCCATTCAGTCGTCACCGGCTCGGCTGGTTGCATGTCATTTTCAGGCTGACAGTGAATAAGACGCGCCTTCTTCCAGGCCAGGCTGGTGCGGGTGGTGCCCAGAATCTTTTCAAACAGTTGCAGCGTCGAGGTGTGGATATCACGCGCTTTGGCGCCCGCAATAATCTGTGTGTCCGGCGTCACGACTTCACGCAGCGCACGTAGCTGTTGTTCCAGCAGGGCCAACGTTTTTGGCACCTTGATAACGACCAGACCCGGCGCGGCCGGCAGAGAGTCCAGACTACTCTGCGTGGTGACCATTTCATCGTCCAGCCCGTTCAGACGCAGGTTATAACGCGTTGCCAGCTGGCTCATGAAGGAATCACCAATGCTGACCGGTGAAAACTCATGCAGCGCGCAGGCTAAAGTGCCAAAACTGTCGTTGAAAATCAGCACAGGACGGCCATTGAGTGTATCGGTGGTCAGGGTTTGCAGCAGATATTCATCGGCAGCTTCCCACGCCTGCAAAGTCGTGGACTCTTCCTGTAACGGATAACGTTCCAACTCAAGTTGCAGTGTACCCAGTTCAAAATGGCTCATTGGCCCTCCTCATATTTCAATTTGCGCTGTTTATCCCTTAAATTGAGCTATCAGTAAAATGTTTTTTCAGTTAAAAAGGGATTATCTGTCACACCTTGCTGCCTGCTGCTGATTTGCGGGGAGATTGCGTGCGGCTTTTCCCTCCATTAAAGAGAGCCAAAGCAAACAGTTATGCCAGAATTGACCTATCTGCAAGGATACCCGGAGCATCTTCAGGCTCAGGTGCGCCAGCTTATCCAACAAGAGCGTCTTGGCAGCGTCCTGCTGAGTCGTTACCCCGAGCCTCATGAACTGACCAACGACAAAGCGCTGTATCAGTATACTCTCGACTTGAAGAACCAATATTTGCGTAGTTCGTCGCCGCTGAGCAAAGTGGCCTATGACAACAAAATCCACGTCATGCGCCATGCCCTGGGACTACACACTGCTATCTCGCGTATTCAGGGTGGCAAGCTGAAAGCCAAAGCAGAAATTCGCGTCGCGACGGTATTTAAGAGCGCGCCAGAGGCTTTTCTGCGTATGATTGTGGTTCACGAGCTGGCACATCTTAAAGAGAAAGATCATAACAAGGCCTTCTACAGCCTGTGCTGCCACATGACTCCTGATTATCATCAGCTTGAATTTGATACACGTATGTACCTGACACATCTTGATTTATTCGGCAAGCTCTATGTCTGATCCTCAGGTTTTTATCAGATATTTATAAGGGTTTTATCAGGTTTTTTTCATAAATTACTCAGCTCTTTCTCACAAAAATAATAAAGGGAGTAAATCATGATTCGCTTTGCTGTGGTGGGCACTAACTGGATAACCAAAAGCTTTATCGATGCGGCACATGAAAGCGGCAAGCTTAAGCTGACGGCAGTCTATTCGCGCACGCTGGAAAATGCCAAAGCGCTCGGGCACGACTACCCTGTTCAGCACTATTTTGATTCACTGGAAGCGTTGGCGGCATCAGATGAGATTGATGCCGTGTATATCGCCAGCCCGAATTCACTGCATTGTGAACAGGCGCTATTATTTCTCAGCCACAAGAAGCATGTGATTTGTGAAAAGCCGCTGGCCTCTAATCAGCAGGAAGCTGAGCGCATGATCCGCTGCGCTACTGAAAATCAGGTGGTGTTATTCGAGGCGTTCAAAACGGCCTATCTGCCTAATTTCCTTCATCTTAAGAGCACTCTGAGCCGGATGGGCACGCTGCGTAAGGCTATCCTGAATTACTGCCAGTATTCCTCCCGTTATCAGCGTTATTTGAATGGTGAAAATCCCAATACCTTCAATCCGGCATTTTCAAATGGCTCGATTATGGATATTGGCTATTACTGTCTGGCCAGCAGCGTTGCCCTGTTTGGAGAACCTGATTCGGTGATTGCTACTGCGACCTTGCTTGCCAGCGGCGTTGATGCACAAGGCACGGTGTTACTGAGTTATAACAATCACCAGTTTGGCAATTTCGAGGTGGTGATTAACCATTCCAAGGTCAGCGATTCCTGGCTGCCAAGCGAAATTCAGGGCGAAGACGCTACGTTGCAGATAGAGAAACTCTCAGAATGCCAGAGCCTCAGCTATACGCCGCGCGGTGGGCAGACGCTCGACCTGACACAGCCGCAGCACATTAATAGCATGCTTTATGAAGCAGAAACTTTTGCAACTCTGGTAGACAGCAAGTTTTATGGTCACCCAGGATTGGAAGTCTCACGCATTACCGCCAAATTACTGACCGAAATTCGCCGTCAGACCGGGGTTACTTTCCCTAGTGATCAAGAACCTAATGATCAAGAACCTAATGATCAAGAGCCTGGTTATCTTAAATCTGGCGATCAAAAAATTTAAGGAGTCAGCATGAGTCAAACCAATCTGAAACCGCTGCTAATTCTTCAAACCGGGCAAGCGCCCGAGCCAATCCGCGTTCTGCACGGTAATTTCCCGCAGATGTTTATTCGCCAGGGAAATCTGGATAGCCAGCAGGTAGTGATTGTCGATTTACAGGCCGGTGAACGCCCGCAGCCGCCACAGCATTATGCCGGGGCGATAATCACCGGTTCACGCAGCATGGTGACTGAGCATCTGGACTGGAGCGAATACGCCGCCGACTGGATCCGCCAGGCAATGCTGGTTGACTTGCCGATGCTGGGTGCGTGCTATGGACATCAATTGATGGCTTACGCGCTGGGAGGCGAAGTGGGTTATCATCCGCAGGGGATCGAAGTCGGAACCGAAGAGATCGAACTGCTGCCCGAAGCACAGAAAGATCCTTTAATTTCAACGCTACCGGATCGCTTTAACGCCAACCTGATCCACCTGCAAACCGTATTGCAACCCCCGACCTGTGCAACCGTGCTGGCTAAATCGGCTCACGATCCGCATCAGATCTTGCGCTATGGCCCGAATGCCATCAGCACTCAGTTTCACCCGGAATTCAGCGCGGCAGTAATGAAAAGCTATCTGCCATGGCTTGATCAACAGGCTGGAGAGAACGACCCCGTTGATTATCAAGGAAAACTGCAACAGATAAGTGATACCCCGCTAAGCCAGGGACTGCTGCTCAGCTTTGTCGAATCACTCGGCAAACAGCGCGCGCTGGCGGGTTAATAAACAATAAGACTGTTACATAACCCTTGACGATAGAAACATTTTGAATTACTTTCGACTTAGCAAAGGGGAGTAACTTCCAAGTCGGCTAATCGTCATTACGGTGATCACATCACCCGGTTACCGAGCAACCAAATTTTAATATTCAAGATATTGGCATTGTAGCAAGGCGGCAAGAAAACGAATCTCGATGAGCTTACACAGGTAAGCGATTCGAGTGAGCGAACGCAGCCAACATAGCTACAGCGTCAAGAGCGCAGAATATTTTTTGGTTGTTAGTGAGACCTTGCCGGAAGGCAGGAGCTACTCCATGCAGACATTCAGTCTGAAAAAGCGGCAAACGTCTTCTGATGTTGGCCGTTTTTTTTGCTTTTTCGAGGGTTGAATGATGATGAATTCTGTGGGAAATCCGCTGCTGTGGGGCTCTTTTGCCGTGGTCGTGGCTATCATGCTGGCTGTTGATATGCTGCTGCAAGGTCGCAAAGGTGCGCAAACGATGACCATGAAAAGTGCGGCTTTGTGGTCGCTGCTTTGGGTCAGTCTCTCTCTGCTGTTTAATCTGGCTTTTTGGTGGTACCTCAATGGCGAATTTGGCCGTGAAATTGCCGACAAACAGGCGCTGGCATTTCTCACCGGCTATCTTATTGAAAAAGCGTTGGCGGTAGATAACGTCTTCGTTTGGTTAATGCTGTTCAGCTATTTCAGCGTGCCTGCCAGCCTGCAACGTCGCGTGCTGGTTTACGGCGTGCTGGGTGCGATTGTTCTGCGCACGGGAATGATCTTCGCTGGCAGTTGGCTGGTCTCGGAATTCAGCTGGATCCTTTATCTGTTCGGCGCTTTCCTTCTGTTCACCGGCATCAAAATGGCGATTGCAAAAGAGGATGACGGCGCGATTGGCGATAAACCCATTATTCGCTGGCTACGCGGGCATTTACGCATGACTGACGAGCTGTCCGGGCAAAAATTCTTTGTGCGACGCAACGGCCTGCTCTTCGCAACACCGCTGGTTCTGGTGTTAATTATGGTGGAATTGAGCGACGTGATTTTCGCGGTTGACAGCATTCCCGCCATCTTCGCAGTCACCACCGATCCATTTATTGTTTTAACCTCTAATCTGTTCGCGATCCTTGGCCTGCGAGCAATGTACTTCCTGCTGGCTAACGTGGCAGAACGATTCTCGATGCTGAAATATGGGTTAGCCGTCATTTTGATGTTTATCGGTGCCAAGATGCTGCTTTTAGACATTGTACATATTCCCGTAGGGATTTCTCTCGGCGTGGTCGCGGCTATTTTGGCATTAACGTTAATGATTAATGCCTGGGTTAATCACAGAAATGACGCGCTGCGTTGATTATTATTTAGATATAATAAAACCGGATGGCCACATTACCCATCCGGTTTTATTAATTTTAATACACCTGGTTAAAAATTATTCATAAAATCGTTTTTTGAGAGTATTAATAATAACTATCGTATTATCCTCTTATATTCCCCATGGCTTTAAAGAGGTTATCAAATGATTTCAGCAGGAGTAAGGCCAATATCTCGAGCAACTATTCTGTTAAACACTATCAAGAGAGCACCAACCAGTAAAAATATTTCCAAATACATAAAAAATGTTACTGAAGTAAAGAATAAAAATATTTTTATGTTTTTTAAAAAACCAGAAAATGATTTCTCTAGCTACTCCCAAACACACCGTGATTTGTTGTCCTTAAAATATTGCGTGATTAACCCTGGCAATTACTTTCCAAAATCAAAATATTATCCAATAAGTTTTAGTGAGAAGAAAAGTGCTGTAATCGATAAGGCGATAGTAAAAAACCTTAATAAAATAATTAAAAAAGGTCCAGAAATTAAGTTTTTTAATCAAACAATTGACCATTCTAAGATGGGCAGTGTTAATGACTATCTGGCAATTTTTAAGACAGCCTTTGATAGCCCAAAAATGAATATTTCCGAGTCCTCACAACACGGTTACCAATCCCAACATAGCACCATTTCTGAAATGAGCTCTACTTCTTCATTTGATGAGATAATTGGAAAATATGATCGATTACTAAAATATTACAATTCAATCAGCATTGATGAAACTGAGTCAGCCAGCGTTACCCCCCTTTCTTCAGTGCGTGACAGTCGATTGAGTTATGGAAGCAGTGAAAAGTTTTTTGGCATAACCTTTAATGATTTTGACGGTAACCAATATACGCGTTTTTAAAACAGCAGTTATTGATAGTTAAAATTACTAATAATAATTAGGATATTGTAGCGCACTTGCCGATATCCAGGAAAATATAATGACAACTATAAAAGGTAGTGCAGCCGTTCAATCAAGTTTTTTATTTGACCGAGCTGCTGAAACGAAAACAGAGAAAGACATTTTAAAATATATCAAAAATGTATCAACTACAATAAATAAACCGGGCAGCTTGCTGGGAAAATTAGGTCTAAAAAAAGAGATCCAATACACCTCATCTTCTTTATTAAAATTAAATAATCTAAGTGAACACTTAATGAAAAAAGAGAGTTATCAAAGTAAGTCGTTAAACGCGGTGATTACTAAGATGATGCGCAAGATGCCGAAGAGTTCTTTCCTTGATTACAGCAAAATAAAAAGAAACAGTCAGGACACACTAAACCCTGTAGCCCTAAAGCCTAAAGAAGAAATCATTTTTATCAATAGCAGTCACAAGGTTGAAAAAATATTTAACTACATCTTACAAACCGATGCTTATCAAGGACTTAAAAGTTACGAAGAAAGGCGTGAATTAATGATGAATAACAACGTTATTATTCATCATGACAAAGACCTCTTAATCGTTGAGCCTAAGATCAATCTGTTTGCCAACTCCGTCATCCACACAACAACAAACACCCATCACTACAAAACGATCATTGAAGGAGCCTACAAATTTGCCAAAGAATGTCACCTAAATATCGATGACACTATCGATCAGATGTACCGGGCACTACGGCTTAGTAAAGTGAGTGTCCAAAACATAACTATTCACTTTGTAGCCAAAGAAATTGATAACGGCGCTTCGTCAAAAACCCATGCTTATATGCCATACAGCGTCACAGAAGGCACATTCATTATCACAAAAAAGACTGACGCCAAAGTGGTGTTTGGAGACCTCAACGAGGAACCTTTTTCACTCGATATGCCTTCACTCTATAGCGAAATAGAGCCACCAGTATATAACGAAATCGCAGAACCGATTTATGACCAAATCAGGCAAGCGACGTATGCAGCCATCGATCACAATGCGCGCCGTCAAAAAAATATAGCGCAAAATGTACACGTCCAACGGTTTGCATATGTTTAATATTAAACATTTGATTCTAAAACATCGGATTTTAAATCATATATTTTATGAGCCTCAGGCAACGGCTGCCATCGGCAACAGGCTCTGTTGAATACAGTAATCCATAAACAGCTGCGCTGGCTTGGTGGCCTTGGCACTTTTCAGCTTGGCAATCACCAGCGTAGAAGGGCTGACCTCTTCTGCCAGCTCGACCATTGCGACGCGTTGTCCGTCATAGGTGTAATTGGAATGTGGCCGTGTGACCAGAATCGAGAAGCCTAGCCCTTGCCCTACCATGCCGCGCACCATCTCTATCGAAGGTGAGGCAAAGGCAATTTGCGGCGTCAGGCCCTGTTCGGTAAACAGGCTGACAAAGTAGTGTTTGCTCGGCAAAACATCGAGCAGAATCATCGGTTTCTGGCTCAGTTCGCGCAGCGTAACGTGAGATTTTTGAGCCAGAGGATGATCGGCCGGCAACAGAACATAAGGTTTCTCCGGCGCATTTAACGAATGGGTGAGAATACTGTCGTCGATATCGTGTCGATACATTATCGCTAAATCAAAACGGCCGTTGCTCATGCCCTGGATAAGCTCATTTTGTTCACCATCATAAAGATGGATCTCGACACCGGGATAACGATGTCGGAAACCCGCCATCAGGCGTGGCAGATAAAGTGGCGCAGCGGTTTCAAAACAGCCAATCGCGATTTGGCCGGAAACCACGTCGTTATCTGCCAAAGCATTTTGCTCGAAGTTGTACGACATCTTCAGCAGCTCTTGTGCCTTGGTATAAAAACGGCGACCGCTGGAGGTCAACGAAACACCCTGCGCATGATGACGAATAAAAAGCTGCACGCCGAAGCTATCTTCGAGCCCTTTAATTGCTTGAGAAATAGAGGGTTGTGCAATGTGTAACTGTCGAGATGCCTCGGCAATACTGCTGCATTCCACGACAGTCACGAAGTACTTCAATTGACGTAGCGTATAGTGGGCCATGATATTGCCTCAAAAAAAAAGATGTATCAGAGTGGAAAGACGAAGAAAAACCTATCTAGCAAGGTTTAAGCAAGCTTTGTACCAACTCATAACTATTAATTTTAATTTCATAACCAGTTGATAAAAATAAATTTTATCAACTCCGCAGTGCTACTTACCGCAACTTTGGCTGACACGGGTGAAAATTACTGTACAAAGTTGCCCGAATTGCACAATTAAGGTGCAGCTGCGATTAACGATATCTAATTCCGTCAGACTGTCAGTAAAACGAGTTGCCGTAGCCGATAGAGGGGGATAGTTTTAAGGCAGAACTTTTATATCCCTGATAACAGGTCTTCAAGCGGCTTATTCCGAGCAAGGTGGCTTATGGCATTACATAAAATTATTCTCGATTGCGATCCGGGCGTAGATGACGCCGTCGCTATTTTGCTGGCACTGGCTTCGCCGCAAGAGATTGAACTACTTGGGATTACCACAGTTGCGGGCAATGTGCCGCTGGAAAGAACTGCCTACAACGCACGACGAATTTTGACTCTTGCAGGCCGCGAAGATATCCCCGTCTATGCTGGATGCAGTCGTCCGATGCTGGAGGCAAAAGGCTGGGAGTCCAAGGTACACGGCAGCGACGGGTTGGGAAATGTTCCCCTGCCTGAACCCAGTTTTGCCCTGCAAACGCAGCACGCCGTCGACTATATTATCCACACGATCCATGCCGAGCCGGGTGAGGTCACGCTTTGCCCCATCGGCCCAATGACCAATATCGCACTGGCTATCATTAAAGACCCGAGCATTGTGCCCAAGATTAAACAGCTGGTATTCATGGGTGGCGCGGCGTTTTGTCAGGGCAACATTTCTCCGGCGGCAGAATTTAATATTTATGTCGATCCATGGGCGGCACACGTGGTGTTAAGTGCCGGTATCCCACAGGTGATGTTTGGTCTGGACGTCACTTTGCAGGCGAAAATTAATGCGCCTTATCTTGAGGCATTGCAACAGGTTAGCCCGTTGCTGGAAACCACAACCGCGATGATACGCAGTTATGGAGCCAGTGATCCGTGCCTGCACGATCCTTGCGCCATTGCCTGGTTAATCGATCCTGGTATGTTCAAAGGCGTAACGGGCAGAATCAGTGTCAGTTATCAGGATGACAGTCATCGTGGGCAAACACTGGTGGCGGTAAAATCGCGTCATTTGCAAGGTGTTGAAACTAATATAGAAGTAATGACCGAAGTGGATAACCCTGCCTTGCTGGAGCTGCTGGCATCACGACTTTCGCGCCTCTCATGACAGTCGCAGGGTAATCCAATATTGCCTCATTAAAAAAGCCCTCAAATAACTTGTATAGGAGGGCTTTTTATTACGGCCGGTTAGGCTTTACTGCCAGCCATAGCGGCGAACAAAGTAACTTTTTGCCGTCTGTGTCAGCACCATATAAGCGGCCAAAATCAGGATAAGCCATGGGAAGTAACTGAGTGGTAACGCCTGCAATTGCAGGAATCCTGCCGCCGGGGTAAATATAATCGCAATGCCGGCCACTATCACCATCAGCGTCATCATACACAGCGGCCATGAGGCCCGGCTCTGGATAAACGGCAATTTTCGGGTGCGGATCATATGCACAATCAGCGTTTGCGAAAGTAGCCCTTCGATAAACCATCCAGACTGGAACAGCGTTTGCATCGCAGGCGTATTGGCTTTGAAGACCCACCACATCAGGGAAAAGGTTAGAATATCGAACACCGAGCTTATCGGGCCGAAGAACACCATAAAACGCCCAATATCTCCCGCATTCCAGCGCTGAGGTTTAGACAGTTGCTCTTCATCAACGTTATCAAACGGGATCGCCACCTGTGACACATCATAAATCAGGTTTTGCACCAGCAGATGCAAAGGCAGCATCGGCAAAAACGGCAGGAAGGCGCTAGCCACTAGCACGCTAAACACGTTACCGAAGTTAGAACTTGCCGTCATCTTAATGTATTTCAGCATGTTGGAGAAAGTACGACGGCCTTCTGTCACGCCCTGCTCCAATACCATCAGGCTTTTTTCCAGCAGGATAATATCGGCCGCTTCTTTCGCAATATCTACCGCAGAATCCACCGAGATGCCGATATCTGCCGCCCTCAGCGCAGGCGCATCGTTAATGCCATCACCCATAAAGCCGACCACGTGCCCCTGCTCGCGCAGTACGCGAACAATACGCTCTTTATGCAACGGAGCCAGTTTGGCAAACACGCTGGTTGTTTTCGCCGCCTCGGCTAATTCCGCATCGCTAAGCAGCTCAACCTCATTGCCGATAAGGATTTTGTCGACCGCAAGCCCGACATCTCGACACACTTTTCTCGCCACCAGCGGGTTATCCCCCGTGAGGATTTTCACCGTCACACCCTTGTCCTGCAAAGCTTTTAGCGCAGGAGCGGTACTTTCTTTTGGTGGATCGAGGAAGGCAATATATCCCGCCAGGATCAGATCAGACTCATCGGCTACGGAATAATCACGAGTGCAGGCTGGCTTCGTTTTATGCGCCACCGCGACGACGCGAAGCCCCTGCTGGTTGAGTTCGTCAGTTATTCCACGAATACGTTGCAACAGCTCCGGAGTCAGCGGCAACATTTCATCGTTAAGCTGCACCTGTGAACAAATCGAGAGGATTTCTTCCAGCGCGCCCTTACAGATTAAACGATGGCTGTCAGTTGATTCAGAAACCACCACTGACATCCGCCGACGGTCGAAATCAAACGGAATTTCATCAACCTTGCTGTAACGATGCATCATCTGTTCATTTTGTAAGGCCTCAGCACCTTCCAGCACGGCGACATCGAGCAGATTTTTCAGGCCTGTCTGATAATGACTGTTAAGCCAGGCCAGATGCAGCACGCGATCGCTGGTCGTACCCAAAACGTCGGTATGGCGCTCAAGAATG
This sequence comes from uncultured Gammaproteobacteria bacterium, assembly GCA_963747655.1. GTDB lineage: Bacteria > Pseudomonadota > Gammaproteobacteria > Enterobacterales > Enterobacteriaceae > Rouxiella. The sequence continues at coordinate 376,721 of CAVVFS010000008.1, forward strand.
ATTTTGTCCTGAGTCAGCGTGCCTGTTTTGTCGGTGCACAGAATATCCATGGCACCAAAGTTTTGAATGGCATCGAGATGTTTAACGATGACTTTCTGGCGAGACAGTTTTACCGCGCCTTTTGCCAGCGTGGAAGTCACGATCATCGGCAGCATTTCGGGAGTCAGTCCGACGGCAACAGACAGCGAGAACAGCGCAGCTTCCCACCAGTCACCTTTGGTAAAACCATTGATCAGCAGCACGATCGGCGTCATGACCATCATAAAACGGATCAGCAACCAGCTCACTTTGCTGATGCCGCGCTGGAAGGCGTTTGGCTGCTCATCCTGGCGGATAACGCGCTCGGCGAGCTGGCCGAACCAGGTTTGTCCCCCGGTAGAAATGACTATCGCCATCGCCGTACCGCTAATGACATTGGTGCCCATAAAGCACAGCGTATCTTGCTCGAGCGGGTCGCAATCTACCGGCATACGGCTGTTGGCCTGTTTTTCTACCGGCAGAGATTCACCGGTCAGCGCCGCCTGGCTGATAAACAAGTCTTTAGCAGACAGGATGCGCAGGTCTGCCGGGATCATGTCTCCCGCCGACAGCTTGACCAAATCGCCCGGCACCAGCTGGCTGATAGGCAATTCAACGTATTCGCTGCGCCCGGTCTGTTGATCAATACGCAATACAGTAGCGGTATTGCTGACCATCGCTTTCAACGCGTCCGCCGCTTTGTTTGAGCGCGCTTCTTGTACAAAACGCATCAGCGTGGAGATAACGACCATGCTGCCGATCACTAGCGTGGCTTTCATGTCTTCTGTGGCATAAGACACGGCAGCCAGAATGGTCAGTAACAGGTTGAAAGGATTGCGATAACATATCCACAGATGCTGCCACCAGGGCGCAGGTTGCTGGTCGTCGGTCTGATTCGCCCCGATACGCTCGCGAATGGCGTCGGCTTCGGCCTCGGTTAATCCCTTATCGCGACTGTTAAATTGTGCATAAAGTTGTTCAGCACTCGCCCTGGCACAGGCCTGGCAGTGCTCAACAATTGAAGGCGGCACGTCATGCCCTGCCGCAGGTTGGGAGTTTTCCAGCATAGGAGAACGGCGGATAAGACGGCGTGGCAAAGTGCGACTGAAAATTTCAAACAGCCTTTGTGTCATAGTTTTGAACATACTCGAACCCTTCTTGCCCCCACGTACCGAAGCGCCTCATGTTGGCGTCATTTTCAAGGCGCAGGCGAACGAAAGCCGCAAACGCTGAAAGAACGTCAGGCACAAAGAATCATCAGCCACGGGCTGGCAAGTTTTTTAAGGCAGAGCGGGCAATCAAAGAGAGCACGCTGCTGCTTACCTAATGTTAACCGGTAAGCAACGGCGAAAAGGCGGGAGCTTACCGGATCAAGACGGACCTACTGTGTTGGGGTCGGGATCCATAACAAGTTCTCGGTAAGTTAAACGACGGCAGAGAGCATTACGCTACAATCTGCCCTGACTGAATCAGTCTTAAAGTATTCAGCCGGCGAATTGTACGCCTTGGATTATTAACCAAATCTAAACCACACTTATCAAGTCTCCAGCGGACAGCTTCAAAATCCCCAGTTATGCTTATGTTTTAACCTGAATTTCGAAAAGGCTGAAAATATGAGCAAAATAAACCAACAGGATGTTGAGCGCCTGCTCGAATTAGTAGGAGGCAGCGATAATATTGCCTCTGTGACTCACTGTATTACCCGCCTGCGTTTTGCCCTCAACGATCCGGCCAAAGCCAGCCCTAAAAAGATTGAAGAGCTGCGCATGGTGAAAGGCTGTTTTACCAATGCAGGACAGTTTCAGGTGGTTATTGGCCCTGAGGTTGACGATTATTATCAAGCGCTTATCAAAATTTCCGGCAAGAAAAGCGCCAGCAAAGCCGAGACTAAGGCGGCTGCGCGACAAAATATGAATCTGTTTGAGCGAATTATTTCACACATTGCCGAAATATTTTTTCCCCTGCTGCCGGCATTAATAAGTGGCGGCCTGATCCTCGGGTTTCGTAATCTGATTGGCGATATTCCCTTTAGTCACGGCCAGTCTTTGGCACACATTTATCCATTGTGGAAGACGGTATACGATTTTCTGTGGCTGCTCGGCGAGGCGATCTTTATGTATCTGCCGGTGGCGGTGTGTTGGTCGACGGTTAAAAAACTCGGCGGCACTGAAATTCTGGGGATTGTGCTGGGCATTACTCTGGTTTCACCCCAGTTGATGAATGCCTATCAGCTGGGCCAGCAAACGCCGGACGTCTGGCATTTTGGCTGGTTCACCATCGAAAAAGTGGGTTATCAGGCACAGGTGATCCCCTCGATGCTGGCCGGGATTGCACTGGTGTGGATTGAAAATGGTTTAAAGAAAATAGTCCCTAATTATCTGCAACTGGTGATTGTGCCTGTCTTTTCGCTGCTGATTGCCGTCTTTCTGGCACATACGCTGATTGGGCCGTTTGGCCGCAGCGTGGGCAATGGCGTGGCATGGATAGTAAAAATCGCCATGACCGGCAGCCTCGCACCCATCGGCGCCACGATATTCGGTTTTCTTTATGCCCCACTAGTAATCACAGGCGTTCACCAAACCACGCTGGCCATCGATATGCAGATGGTACAGAGCACCGGTGGTACGCCGGTATGGCCACTGATTGCTCTTTCGAATATGGCTCAGGCCAGCGCGGTTCTCGGCATGGTCATTATCAGCCGCAAACACAATGAGCGAGAGATCTCAGTGCCTGCAACCATCTCGGCCTATTTAGGCGTAACCGAACCGGCGCTATACGGCATTAATCTCAAATATCGTTTCCCCATGCTGTGCGGCATGATTGGATCCGCCCTCGCCTCCCTGCTTTGCGGCCTGAATAACGTGACAGCCAACGGCATTGGCGTCGGCGGTTTGCCTGCCATTTTATCGATCAAGACCCAGTTCTGGAGCCTGTACGGCGTCGCCATGCTGATAGCCATACTCGTGCCACTGGTGCTGACTATGCTGGTCTATCAACGCAAGTTTAAGAAGGGGGAATTCGAACTCTGACTTCTTTGTTTCACATCAAAAAAGACAGTGTTAATTATCAGGGAATATCTACATGTAGGCTATATAGTACCCACCAACGCTATATGTAGTTATTGATACTGTGAGTTGTGAATGCAAAGGGACCTGAATTGTGAAACCTGAAATCTCTGGCTTGAATGCCATCGAGCCGGTAATAAATGGCAGTCTTTATCAAGAAATTCGCGGCCTGATGGAACAGAGTAATCCCGCTTTACTCAATGAAAATGCTAATAAAGACAGCAAAGTTATCCCCACACAGCGTGATTTATTGGCGGGTATTGTCGCCAAACATTATGCACGCCAGCACATCCTCCCAGACGACGTGGTGCTGGCCCATGAACGGGGCGAGATCCACTATCATGACTTAGACTATTCGCCATTTTTCCCTATGTTCAACTGCATGTTAATTGACCTTAAAGGCATGCTAAATCAAGGGTTTAAAATGGGAAACGCCGAGATTGATACGCCTAAATCAATCTCTACTGCCACCGCCGTCACCGCGCAGATTATTGCTCAGGTCGCCAGCCATATTTATGGCGGCACCACGATTAATCGCATCGATGAAATTCTCGCGCCCTTTGTGATGCAAAGCTTTGAGAAACATAAAAAAATCGCACAGCAGTGGAATATTACCGACTACGAAATTTATGCCCGCCAACTAACGGAAAAAGAGTGCTACGACGCCTTCCAGTCGCTGGAGTATGAGGTTAACACCTTACACACCGCCAATGGTCAGACGCCGTTTGTCACTTTCGGCTTTGGTTTAGGCACTGGCTGGGCCTCGCGGCTGATTCAGCAGTCTATTCTGCGTAATCGTATTGCCGGTTTAGGTAAGAATCATAAAACGGCCGTGTTCCCCAAGCTGGTCTTTGCCATTCGCGATGGTCTTAATCATAAATTGGGTGACGTTAACTACGACATCAAAAAAATGGCGCTGGAATGTGCCAGTAAACGAATGTACCCCGATATTCTTAATTACGATCAGGTGGTTAAAGTCACAGGATCTTTTAAAACGCCGATGGGCTGCCGCAGTTTTCTTGGTGTATATAAGGAAAACGACGAACAGATCCACGATGGTCGCAACAATATTGGCGTGATCAGCCTGAATCTGCCGCGCATTGCGCTAGAGGCCAGACAGGATGAAAACACTTTCTGGATATTGCTTAATCAACGCCTGTTAGTCGCTAAAAAAGCATTAATGACCCGCATCGCGCGGCTCGACGGCGTTAAAGCTCGCGTGGCTCCTATCCTTTATATGGAAGGTGCCTGCGGCGTTCGTCTTGGTGCCGACGAAGAAGTCAGCGAAATTTTCAAACACGGCCGCGCCTCCATTTCACTGGGTTATATCGGCTTGCATGAAACCGTGAACGCGCTGTTCGGCACTGACGCACATTTATATGATTCAGCAACGCTGCGGGATAAAGCCGTCGCGATTATCAGGCATCTCAAAGCCGCGACTGACAGCTGGAAGCAGGAAACCGGCTACGGATTCAGCTTATACAGCACGCCCAGCGAAAATCTTTGCGACCGCTTTTGCCGCCTTGATATCGCCGAGTTTGGCGTCATTGCAGGAGTCACCGACAAAGGCTATTACACCAACAGTTTCCATCTCGATGTCGAAAAAAAGGTCAATCCTTACCACAAGCTCGACTTTGAAGCGCCCTATCCGCCAATCAGCGATGGCGGATTTATCTGCTACGGCGAATATCCCAACCTGCAACATAATCTGCAAGCGCTGGAAGATGTCTGGGACTACAGCTATTCACGCGTGCCCTATTACGGCACCAATACACCTATTGATGAATGCTACGAATGCGGTTTTAACGGTGAATTTTCCTGTACCAGCAAGGGGTTTGCCTGTCCGAGCTGTGGCAACCATGACCCTTCTCGAGTGTCGGTAACCCGCCGGGTATGCGGCTATCTTGGCAGCCCAGATGCACGGCCATTTAATGCCGGTAAACAGGAAGAGGTTAAACGACGCGTTAAACATCTTGGCGCAGGCGAAATAGGCTAACATCATGAATTATCATGAGTATTACTCTATCGACGTAGTTAACGGGCCGGGCACGCGCTGTACGCTATTCGTTTCTGGCTGTGTTCATCAATGTCGGGGCTGCTATAACCAAAGCACCTGGCGACTAGACTCAGGCGTGCCGTTTACCGATCAAATAGAAGACAAAATTATCGCTGATTTACAGGATAAGGTGATTGTACGACAAGGGTTGTCATTGTCCGGCGGCGATCCTTTGCATCCGCAAAATCTGTCAGCTGTTAATCGATTGATCCAGCGGGTAAATAATGAATGCCCTGGAAAAAATATCTGGCTATGGAGCGGCTATCAACGACATAAGCTGTCCCCAAGGCAGCGAGAAATCATCAGTCAAATAGACGTTTTTATTGATGGCAAATTTATTCAGAAACAACACGATCCTTCCCTGATCTGGCGCGGCAGCCGCAATCAGGTGATACACGTATTGCGATAATTACTCACCTCGAGCTCATTGCTCGCAGGCTCACTATTCATCTCCCTGCAATCCCCGTATCACCTCGCTGTCATTTTACCTGTTCAAGATAGGGTCAACGTCGAACTGAGGTTGACCCCATGCAAACTTTTGACTTAATCCCCAGGCTTTGTCTCCGCGCTATTACAGGTGTCAGACCCCTTCTTTGCGTCAATTTTTTCTCCAATAAGCAGACTGCGAGGTATTCATTGTGATGGACTTATCTAGACATCCGACCAGTTATCCTACGCGTTATCAACAGATTGCCGCCCAGCTGGAACACGAGCTACGAAATACCTATCGCTGTGGTGATTACCTGCCGCCAGAAAACCAGCTTGCCGAGCGCTTTCAGGTTAATCGCCATACGCTGCGTCGTGCGGTTGACGAGCTGGTCGAGCGCGGTTGGCTTCAACGACGTCAGGGTGTCGGCACGCTGGTGCTGATGCGCCCGTATGACTATCCGCTGCATTCTCAGGCGCGATTCAGCCAAAACCTGCTGGAACAAGGCAGCCACCCGACTAGCGAACTGCTGCTTAGCGTTCTTCGCCCTAGTACCGACCACGTGGCAACCGCCATTGGCCGTGAAGAAGGCGACACGGTTATCCATCTGCGTACGCTGCGCCGGGTCAACAATGTTCCGGTCTGCTTGATCGATCACTACCTGCCAGATCTAGATTGGTGGCCTGCTTTACAGCATTTTCGCAACGGATCGCTGCACGATTTTATTCGCGACGAAATCAAACAGCCGCTGAGCCGCCGCACGACTCGCATCAGCGCCCGCCGTGCACTGGCTAAAGAAAGCAAGCTGCTGGAGATCGTGCCACAGGCGCCGCTGCTGTGCGTTCGCACCCTCAACACCTGTGACAGCAACGGCTGCGTGGCGGAATACTCCGTCAGCCTGACTCGCGCTGACATGATTGAATTGACCATGGAGCACTAATGGACGCCTTACAAAATCGTCAACGGTGGATGTCGGTGCTCGCTCATAGCCAGCCGACGGAGCTGCTTGAACACTGGCAGCCGCTCAATCTCAGCCCCACGTTTGAATCTTTACGCCCTGCAGAAACCGGCCTGACTCAGCTACAGGCTCGCATGGGCGGCACCGGTAAACGTTTTGTGATGGGTGATATGACCGTCACGCGCGCGGTAATTCAGCTCAGTTCAGGCGTTTACGGCTACAGCTATATACGCGGTCGCGACAAAGCCCATGCCGAACTCTGTGCGGTGATCGATGCCCTGCTGCAAGTTTCCGGAATGGAAGAATTGATTCATAAACGCGTGATTGCTCCTCTGGCCGCCAGCCAACAGGCACGTCGCGAACAGCGCGCCCGTGAGATTGCCTCCAGTCGCGTCGATTTCTTCACTCTGGTTCGGGGAGAATAACTATGTCACTCGTTGCTAGTTTTCAAAATCCAGTTGCCGATGCGCAATTTAGCTTTCGCCGTATTCTCAAGGCGTTAAGCGAGCCGGGTTCTAAGGTAACTCTGCCAACTATGCCGGGATTTGGCGTACTGGGTTCTGCCAGTGCCTGCGTGCTGCTGACGCTAATAGATCATGACACGCCGCTGTGGATTGGTCCGCAGCTTAACGACGAGGCTCTACGCCAGAACTTACGTTTTCATACTGGTGCGATGCTGACGGAAGATCCGCGCCATGTCAGTTTTGCACTGGCGGAAGGATCGCTCGACAGTGCAACCCTTCTGGCCTTCCCCTGCGGCGATGAGATGTCTCCGGAGCTGGCGACCAGCGTGATTGTGCAGGTTGAATCGCTGGAAGGCGGCAAGCCTCTGCGTCTTTGCGGCCCGGGTATCGAGCGGGATTGCATTATCTCCCCGCAGCTGCCCGATTCAGTCTATCAGTATCTCCACAATCGCCCGCATCGTTTCCCGCTGGGGCTGGATTTCATGTTTACCTGCGGTGAGCAACTGCTTGCATTGCCGCGCACGACTCGCGTGGAGGCCTGCTAATGTACGTTGCCGTTAAAGGGGGCGAAAAAGCTATCGAGGCCGCCCATGAACTGCTGGCACATCAACGCCGTGGCGATCCTCAGGTGGACGAGATCGGGGCCGATCAAATAGAGCAACAGCTGGGTCTGGCAGTGGATCGGGTGATGAGCGAAGGCGGAATTTACGATCCACAGCTTGCCGCACTGGCTATCAAGCAGTCGTCGGGGGATCTGGTCGAAGCCATTTTCCTGCTGCGTGCCTATCGCACGACTCTGCCTCGCCTGGCGGTGAGCCAGCCACTGAACACTGCCAATATGCGTCTCGAGCGCCGCGTTTCTGCGATTTACAAAGACTTGCCCGGTGGACAGGTGCTTGGCCCGACCTATGACTATACCCATCGCCTGCTGGATTTTGCGTTACTGGCCGAAGGTCATGCTCCGCACGCGCCGCTCGCCGACGAGACGTTACCCGAATCCTGTAGCCATGTATTTGATTTACTTGCTAATCAGCAACTGGCAATGCGTGAAGAAGATGACGGCAGCGAGCCGGATGACATCACTCGTACGCCGCCGGTTTATCCCGCCAGTCGCGCCGCCCGCCTGCAGCAGTTAGTGCGCGGTGATGAAGGTTTTTTACTGTCGCTGAGCTACTCGACTCAACGCGGTTATGGCCGCAATCACCCGTTCGCCGGTGAAATTCGTACCGGCTGGCTGACAGTAGAAATCGTGCCTGAAGAGTTGGGCTTTGCCATCGATATTGGCGAAATCCTGTTGACCGAATGCGAGATGGTCAACGGTTTTATCACCCCAGAACACCAGCCGCCGCACTTTACTCGCGGTTACGGGCTGGTGTTTGGTCGCGCCGAGCGCAAAGCAATGTCGATGGCGCTGGTGGATCGCGCACTGCAAACCGCAGAGCACAATGAGCTGGTTCGCAGCCCGGCGCAGGACGAAGAATTTGTACTGTCGCATGCCGATAACGTCGAGGCCGCAGGTTTTGTCTCGCATCTGAAACTGCCTCATTACGTCGATTTTCAGGCCGAACTCGAGCTGTTGCAGCGTTTACGCAAACAGCGTGCTGCCTCGGATAAGGGCAATAATAATGACAAATAACCATATCACCACCGCAGCCGGCTACAACCTGGGTTATCTGGACGAGCAAACGAAACGCATGATCCGCCGTGCCATTTTGAAGGCCGTAGCGATCCCCGGTTATCAGGTGCCGTTCGCCGGTCGTGAAATGCCGATGCCCTACGGCTGGGGAACCGGTGGGATCCAGATTACCGCCAGCATTATCGGCCAGCAGGACGTGTTGAAAGTGATCGATCAAGGCGCGGATGACACTACCAACGCCGTGTCGATCCGCCGTTTCTTCAAAAATGTTGCCGGTGTCGAAACGACTGAAAAAACGCGTGATGCAACACTGATTCAGACCCGTCACCGCATCCCTGAGCAGCCGCTAAGAGAGGATCAGATCCTGATATTCCAGGTGCCGATCCCCGAGCCGCTGCGCTTTATCGAACCGCGTGAAACCGAAACGCGAAAAATGCATGCGCTACAGGAATACGGCGTGATGCAGGTAAAGCTGTATGAGGATATTGCCCGTTTTGGCCACATCGCCACTACCTATGCTTATCCGGTAAAAGTGAACGATCGTTACGTGATGGATCCCTCGCCAATCCCGAAATTCGATAATCCTAAGATGAACATGATGCCCGCGTTGCAGCTTTTTGGGGCAGGTCGTGAAAAACGGATCTACGCGTTGCCGCCGTTTACCAAAGTTGAAAGCCTGGATTTTGAGGATCACCCTTTTACCGTGCAGCAGTGGGATCGGCCGTGCGCCATCTGCGGGTCACACAACAGCTATCTCGATGAGGTGGTGCTCGACGATCTCGGCAACAGAATGTTTGTTTGCTCAGACACCGACTACTGTGCAGAGCAGGTTGAAAACGCATCTTCACTCGAGGGCAAACAACAATGAATCCGCTTAACTCAAGCGCTACTCCGCTGCTGTCCGTTGAAAACCTCACCCATCTTTATGCGCCGGGCAAAGGTTTCAGCGACGTCTCTTTCCAGCTGTATCCCGGTGAAATATTAGGCATTGTCGGTGAATCTGGCTCGGGAAAAACGACTCTTTTGCAGTCTATTTCGGCGCGTCTTGCTCCCCAGCAGGGTCAGGTTATTTATAGCAACGGCGTGCAACCCGCGCAGTCGCTGTATGAAATGCCAGAAAGCGATCGCCGTCGCCTGCTGCGCACCGATTGGGGCGTCGTGCATCAGCACCCGATGGACGGCCTGCGTCGTCAGGTTTCAGCCGGAGGGAATATTGGCGAGCGTCTGATGGCTATCGGCGAGCGTAATTACTCGCATATTCGTCAGCAAGCCAGTCAGTGGCTCGAGGATGTTGAGATCCCGCTTTCTCGTATTGATGACCTCCCAACCACCTTTTCCGGCGGTATGCAGCAACGTCTGCAAATAGCCCGCAATCTGGTGACTCACCCTCGTTTGGTATTTATGGATGAACCGACCGGCGGGCTCGACGTGTCTGTGCAGGCTCGATTGCTCGACCTGCTGCGCACTTTAGTGGTGGAAATGCAGCTCGCGGTGGTGATTGTCACTCACGATTTGGGCGTTGCGCGACTGCTGGCTCATAGGTTGCTGGTAATGAAACAGGGTCAAGTGGTGGAAAGTGGGCTGACGGATCGGGTTCTAGACGATCCGCATCACCCTTATACCCAGTTGCTTGTTTCTTCCGTTTTGTCCTGAGAATCCCAAAAGAGTGATTAACCGATGACAACCAGACTGCGGGTCGAAAATCTGAGTAAAACCTTTGTGTTACATAACCAGCAAGGGATCAGACTGCCGGTATTTAATAACGCGAATCTTGAAGTAAACGCAGGGGAATGCGTGGTGCTGCACGGCCATTCTGGCAGCGGCAAGTCCACTCTGCTGCGCTCGCTATACGGTAATTATCTGCCGGACAGCGGGCATATTTGGGTCGAACATCACGGTATTTGGGTTGATATGGTCAACGCTCAAGCTCGTGAAATTCTGGACGTGCGCCGCCACAGCGTGGGCTGGGTCAGCCAGTTTCTACGCGTTATTCCGCGTATTAGTGCACTGAATCTGGTGATGCAACCGCTGGTCGAGCTGGGTATCAAGAAACCGGAAGCCGAGCGGCGGGCCAGTGAGCTTCTACAGAACCTTAATGTGCCGGAACGCCTGTGGCAGCTAGCGCCTTCGACATTCTCGGGCGGTGAGCAACAGCGCGTTAACATTGCTCGCGGGTTTATTGTCGATTATCCGGTGTTACTGCTCGATGAACCGACAGCCTCGCTGGACGCCACTAATCGCGCGGCGGTGGTAAAGCTTATCGAAAAGGCCAAGGCGCGCGGCGCGGCGGTAGTAGGTATTTTCCACGATGAAGAGGTGCGTACACGCGTGGCCGACAGGCTGCACGTCATGACTTCCGAACTGGCCAATGCGGAGAATCAGGCATGATAATCAACAACGTAAATCTAGTGTTGGCACACGAAACCATTAAGGGTTCTATCGAGATTAAAGAAGGGATCATCGCTTCTTTCGCCGATACTCCAAGCCAGCTGCCGCAGGCGATTAATGCCGAAGGAGCCTGGCTGATGCCCGGTTTTGTTGAGCTGCATACCGACAATCTGGACAAATTTTTCACTCCGCGCCCTAAAGTCGACTGGCCTGCACATTCGGCGATGAGCAGCCATGATGCACTGATGGTCGCCAGCGGGATCACTACCGTGCTTGACGCGGTTGCCGTCGGCGATGTGCGTGACGGCGGTCATCGTCTTGAAAATCTGCAAAAAATGATCGATGCGGTGATCAACAGCCAGAAAGCGGGCCTTAATCGCGCCGAGCATCGCCTGCATTTGCGCTGCGAACTGCCGCATTCGTCAACGCTGCCGCTGTTTGAGGAGCTGATGCATAAGCCTGGCGTGTCTCTGGTTTCACTGATGGATCATTCTCCGGGCCAGCGCCAGTTCTCGACTCCGCAAAAATATCGTGAATATTATCAGGGAAAATATCAGCTTAATGATGAGCAGATGGAGGAGTTTCAGGCGGGACAAATCGCGAACTCATTGCGCTGGGCACAGCCGAATCGTTTGGCGATTGCCGCGCACTGCCGCGAACTGGGCATTGCCTTAGCCAGTCACGATGACGCCACCTCGGCGCACGTCACCGAGTCGAAAGAATTGGGCTGCGTGATCGCCGAATTTCCGACTACCAAAGAGGCTGCACGGGCGTCACACGCAGAAGGTCTGCAAGTATTGATGGGTGCGCCAAATATCGTGCGCGGCGGCTCGCATTCCGGCAATGTCGCAGCAAAACAGCTGGCATCGTTGGGTTTACTTGATATTCTCTCCTCTGACTATTATCCCGCCAGCCTGCTGGACGCGGTGTTCCGTATTGCTCATGATGACAGCAACGCTTTTAGCCTTTCTCAGGCTGTTGCGCTGGTGACTCGCAATCCTGCAACCGCGCTGGGACTGGAGGATCGGGGGATAATCGCTGAGGGGAAACGTGCAGATCTCGTGCTGGCACGGGCGCACGAGCATCATCACTATGTGCAAAACGTCTGGTGTCAGGGAATACAGGTATTCTGATGGCAAAGCTGATTTACGTCATGGGCGCATCTGGAGCGGGCAAAGACAGCCTGCTCGATGCGCTGCGCAACACATTGCCATCAGGATTACTGGTGGCTCATCGCTATATTACCCGCCCGGCGCATGCTGGTGCGGAAAATCATGTTGCGCTCAGCCTCGACGAATTTAAGCAACGCAAATCCCACCAGCTGTTCGCGCTCGATTGGCAGGCCCATCAGATTCATTACGCATTAGGAATCGAAATTGACTTCTGGATGCAGCAGGGATTGAGCGTGGTGGTTAACGGATCTCGCGCGCATCTTGCAGAGGCACAGGCGCGTTACGGTGACAATTTGCTTGCCGTTTGCCTGCATGTTTCTGGAGAGGTACTGGCAGAGCGGCTCAAGACACGTGGTCGTGAGGCACCAGAAGAAATCCAGCAGCGCCTGCGTCGAGCATCGCAATACCAGCACAACCTGCCGGCGAAGTGTTATCGCCTTAATAACGATGGGCATTTGCAGGAAACGCTGGCAGAACTGTTGAGCTTATTAAGTGAACATGCCAACTGCACTTTCATGCCCAACGGCCGCGATCGCGTCTTTTAAAAGCGTTATGTTTACTCTCCTCAAATGGCATTGAGGGAGCAGAATGTTGGGAAGGAAGGCTATTTTAGTTAACAGTGAACAGGTGTGAAACGCGGCTTTTTTGATTCCACTTTATCATAAAAAACGTCGATTCTTACTCGACTCTGAGGTTGCTAAAATGAAAAATATGCTTGGAAGGCAGGTCCGCCTCCATACATAAAAGCTATACCTCCCTGCTTTTTAAGTCATGTTCCCACAGCTCCTTAGCCCAGATAATCAAAAAATCACTGGGATAAAAGGAGTCTTAGCCATGCCATTTTATGATTTACGAAGTTATCTCGATGAATTAGAAAAACAGCAACAGTTGCTGAAAATTAAGGAGCAGGTTAAGCCTGAGCCCGATATTTCAGCGGCTGCCTGCGCGGCTACCAAGCTGGGCGACAAGTCACCGGCGCTGCTGTTCGATAACATTCTTGGCTACAACAATGCGCAGATTGCCATGAACGTCCACGGTTCCTGGCCAAATCTGGCGATTGCCATGGATATGCCAAAAAACACGCCATTAAAGGCACAGTTTTTCGAGTTCGTTAAACGCTATCAAAATTATCCCGGCGAAGTCGAACATCGCGAGAGTGCGCCATGGCAGGAAGTGGTTATCGAAGACGATATCAACCTGTTTGATATTCTGCCGCTGTTCAGGCTTAACCACGGCGATGGCGGCTTTTATATCGATAAAGCCAGCGTAGTTTCGCGGGATCCGTCCCTTGAAGATAACGAAGCCAGCCAAAACGTGGGCATTTATCGCATTGAGGTTAAAGGGAAAAATCATCTGGGGCTGCAACCGGTTCCGGCTCACGATATCGCCATACATTTGCAGCGCGCGGAAGAGTTAGGTATTGATCTGCCGATTGCTATTACTATCGGCAATGACCCGATGATAAGCACCGTGGGCGCAATGCCGATACTTTATAGTCAGTCGGAATATGCCATGGCCGGAGCGCTCAACGGTAAGCCGTATCCTGTTGTGAAAACTCAGCTGACGGGTCTTGATGTGCCGTGGGGATCAGAATTTGTGCTGGAGGGGCGGATAATTTCGCGAGTCAGGGAAGCGGAAGGTCCATTTGGTGAGTTTACCGGCCACTACTCGGGAGGTCGGCAGATGCCCGTGGTCGAAATCAACAAGGTTTCTCATCGTAAAAATCCCATCTTCGAGCATCTCTATCTCGGCATGCCATGGACTGAAATTGACTACATGATGGGCATCAATACTTGTGCACCGCTTTATGTGCAGTTGAAAGAAGCGTTTCCAGAAGTGGTCGCGGTCAACGCGCTGTACACACACGGGCTGGTGGTGATTGTTTCGACCAAGACGCGTTTTGGTGGATTTGCCAAAGGCATCGGCATGCGCGTGCTAACGACTCCGCACGGTCTGGGCTACGCCAAGATGGTGATCGTGGTCGATGAGACGATCGATCCCTTTAATCTGCCGCAGGTTATGTGGGCAATCTCAACCAAGTTTAACCCTGAGTACGATCTAGTGACGGTGCCTGGCCTTTCTGTACTGCCGCTTGATCCGGCCTCGCAGCCCGCCGGGATCACCAGCAAAGTTATTATTGACGCCACTACGCCAAAAGCGCCGGAGCAGCACGGGCATTTTTCGCATGAGCTGCGGGATCCCATTACCACTGACGATTGGGTAGATAAGCTGCAGACGCTGATTCAGGAAGCTAATTCTGAAGAATAGTCAGCCTCGGAAAAGCGCTTAGCGCCTCTTCTATACGATCGTTTTTAAGACCAAGACAGTTAAGGAAGTCAAATGAAACAACATCCTGAAATTTGTCCGCGCTGCGAGTCTTCCGGCCCAGAAGCACTAAGCCATTCGCCGGTCGAGGGTGCCTGGACCGTGTTCCACTGCCAGACCTGTTTTTTCACCTGGCGTAACACTGAACCCGATTTTATTACCGACCCGAAAAAATATAATCCGCACTTTAAATTTGCCCCGGAAGATATGGCACATTTTGGCGTCATGCCCGCAGTTCCTGAATTAAAGGCAAAAAATAACCGTTAGCCGGTGAAAGCCTCAATGACCGTTCGCATCATAGTGTTGAATTTATGATTCGAACGGTAAATTAGCACCAGGTCATCGGCCACGCTTTCAAGCTCGGGAACAGGTAAAGTCAGCAGATTTCCCCATTCCTGACTGCCGGACAGCATCGGCAATAAGCCAACCGCCATCCCCTTTTCCACCAGATACTTCATCATCGGCACGTCGGATGCATCGGCCAGGATCTGCGGTTTGAGCCCCGCCTTGCTGAAAAACTGCATTACGTTTTCATACACCCCAAAACCGGATTTTCGGCGCATCAACACCAGAGGCCGTTCGGCAAGTTGCTTGAGGGTCACCGTTTGCTGGGTAGCCAAAGGCGAATCGGGCAGACACATCACGCGAAAACACGAATGTGCCAACGGCTGAATAGCCAGGTCTTCATCATTGTTAGTTAGCGGTAAATGAACCAGTGCGATATCAATGCCTCGACGCTCCAGTAACTCTTCCAGATAACCGGTATCGCCCTGATGGAGCGAAAAACTCAAGCAAGGATGCTCTGAACTTAGCTGCTGCATCACGTCGGCCACTCTCGGAATCCCCATCGAAACTGTACCAATGCGCACGACTCCGCGATCTCCGCCGCCAAATGCCTGCATTTCCTGATCAATTTCCGTCGCCATCTGCAATAAATCACCGGCACGCCGATACAGATACATGCCCGCCTCGGTAGGCGTCATTCCACGACTGGAACGATCAAATAGCTTGACGCCCCACTCCTCTTCAAGCTGATGCAACGCCTTGCTCAAGGGAGGTTGAGCAATAAATAATACTTCTGAAGCCGCAGAGATTGACCCGTGTTCATAAACGGCTTTGAAATAACTCAGCGGTTTCAGCTTAATCATGCTTCTCGCTGCCAAAGCAGTTTTTTACCAAAGCCGAGCGTATTGTCAGTCATCTTGATTTCATCAAGTTGCAGCCGCCAGACGGGCGCTTTCATCTTAATAGCCACCGGAAAATGCTTGCAGTAAAGCGCGCGCGCCAACGCATCTTCGTCACCTTCAAGAATAATGGCGCTGCCCCGGTACTGAATACCTTTGATCAAGACGACAGTTTTAGGCTGAGTGGCAATAGTGCCGACAATTTGCGGATTTTGCTGCATCAACGCGCCGTGACGAGTCTTTAACTCAGTCATAAAATACAGACACATGCGCTCGACATCGGTGACATAAAAACAGTTTGCGCTCCAGATATCCCCTTGAGAATGAGCACACAATGCCAGCACGTGATTTTTATTCAGATAGCGACTGATAATCTTTAGATCTTCGGGATCGTTCATGCCCGGCTCCTCGAGAAAATTCTTTTTATTTTAGCGCGATACTGACCAAGTTACAGTCTGGGCTTTTTACAAGAGGTGCTGAAGATGCGCTTTTTACCTCACTCATCGGCAGAGCGATAGGGTAATCTGTGGCGTAAAACTTTTCTGCCAAGAGTAATTTAATCATCGTGACCTGCTCGACTTCTGACTCAATCTCACCAATCTGGCATCTTTATATGCTGCGAACCTCTTCGGGCATGCTTTATACCGGCATCACCACCGACGTATTACGCCGACTGCAACAGCATCAAACTGGAAAAGGCGCGAAATCGTTGCGGGGAAAAGGTGAATTGACGTTAGTGTTTAACTGTCAGGCAGGCGATCGTTCCCAGGCTTCTAAGCTCGAATATCAAATTAAGCAGCTAAATAAAAAACAAAAAGAGCAATTGGTTAAAGATTATCCTAAAGACGTTGGGACTTATTTGACGAGTTAAGAATTTACAGAGTTAAGAATTTTTATATTTATTTCATGACATAAAAAAGGGGCGCCAGATGCGCCCCATTTACTTTTTTCTGCTCTATTGATTACAGAGCCAGGTTAACCATTACGCCGCCGATAAAGGCATTTTTAACCTCGCTAACTGCACCCGGAGAGGACACATATTGCAGGTTTGGACGAATAGTCAGCCAGTTAGCAACCTGAATACCGTAGTACAGTTCGTAGTTAACTTCTGCACCGCTTTGCACCGGCAAATAGGTTGGGTTGTTGTAATCATCAACTCCGTTGGCAGCATCCTGATTACGCTGGGTCGCGCTGAAGTCTTTGTTGACATGGATACGCGATACGCCAAATCCAAGTTCATCATAAGGACGTGAGGCGAAGATACCACGATAAGTTGCTGCAACCGATTGATAGTTGTCAGTTTTAGAGGTTTTCTTATCGTTCATCACACCTTGTACAACCAGCGTCAGACCGCGATTTTTATCGCCTTCAACTGATGTAACTTGTTGCTGAACCAGGAAGTAACCACCGTAAGCATGAGCTTCGCGGTTGTAGGCTTCGCTACCATTGGCTACGTAGCCACTGCTGTAAACACTGCCCTTGGTGGAGCTGTAGTAGCCGCCCAGAGCATATTTACCTGGCAGGTTGTCAGGTCCAAGAGTCGGTTTCCAGCCAACTTCCACCGGAACCATGTTACCGACGGTACCAGTAACATCCATGCGGAAACCGTTGCCAGTATTGTAGTTTTTAGGGTTCTGGTTGTAGATACCCACCTGAGCATAAAATTCAGGCGTGAAGTTCAGCTTGATACGACCACCCCACTGGGACACAGGCCAGTTGTACCAGCGATCGCCACGCCAGTTACCTGCTTCACCGCTACCCATCGACAGGTTCTGGAAGTTGCTGTTCATTGAGTCGAAGTCTTCACCCACGGTCACACGACCCGCTTTGATATTCAGAGCGTCGTTGAAGTAACCCTGGCTTATCCACAACTGGGTCAAGCGTGTTGTCTGACCACGGCCGTACACTTCTTGCGAGGAAGACAGTGTCCCGGAACGCGGATCGCCAACAGCATCATTAGAAATGTTTCTACCATCACGGTTAGTGACAGTTAACTGGAAGATAGTGTCACTCCAGTTCAGTAATTTATCGAGGTCAAGAGTGGTACCGACCTGAAACTGGTCTGAATAGCGTGCGGTAGTGTGTTTGTCATAACCGCCGGACAAGTTGCTTGCAGATTCAGAGGTATAGTTAAACTGGAAATCTATGCCTTCATTTTTTAAATTGCTGCGCGTACCGCCCCAATCTCCCAACATATAGGTAGATTCTGGTGAGAACGCTCCTGCTGCATCGGCGGCCAATACGTGGGCTGAGCTAAAAAGCAGTCCAACAGAACATGCCAGATACAACTTTTTAAAACGGAGAGGATGATGATTGGCCACTTTAGATTCCTTATAATTCTTAAAGTTCAGTTTAAACTTCAGTAAGAACTATATTATTACTCAACACGTAATAATCTGTGACCTAGATTTGATAATTTAAAACATTATAATTAGAAATGTAACAGAAAATTGACAACTGTTGATTTAAATAACAACAGTCAAAACATTTTGTGCTAATTTTGCGTAAAATAACATGTTCGTGATAATAAATGATTAAATTAGCACTTAATGTTAACTCATTGTTTAAATAATGGAGCTTATTTAAAGATTGACCATTAGCCTTTAAGTGCGTTCATTATTTAAACAATCACTATAGGTAAAATAACGTGGGTGATTAAACTCATCGATTTTTATCTATAAAAAAGGCCAACGTCAGAACGTCGGCCTTAATAAGAATGATATTAAGATTTAAATGTGGTCAAAATGTGAAGGATATTCCACCAGCCCACTTGCCTCTTCAAGAGCATTGTCTGCTAACACATACAATTGGAAAGACTTTTCTGTGTCTGGCCATTTGCAGTGAAGCTGATGTGTCGCAGCAGGTTTGAATCCAAGGCGACCATAGTATTCAGGCGAACCCAATACCACTACCGCCGCATAGCCAAACTCGTTAAGAGAATCTAGCCCCTCATACACCAGTTTTTGACCCAGCCCCTGACTGCGCATTGATTCGTCTATTGCCATTGGCCCAAGCCCTACCCATTGGCGATCTTCGCCATGCACATCCACTGGGGTGAAAGCGGCATAACCTACAACGCCTCCCTCGTCATCGGTAGCGACAACGCCAAGAGTGAGCAAACCGTCCTCACGCAGGCGTTGAACCAGGTCGGCTTCGTTATCTCGGCCAAATGCCTTACGCAGTAAATTATCAATGCCAGCGGCATCAACGGGTATTTCAACTCTGATTAACATGATGTAACTGCCGGAGAGAATATCTCACCGTCCTCTTGTCTGTCTGCTGCAATATTTTTAGCCTCAATACTTCTAGCATTAATATTTCCAGCTTCGATAAACCTAGCCAGGCGATTAAGTCCCACTCGCAATAAAACAGGCATGCTTTCAGGCTCGATAGAATCCATAAGATTTTTTACGTTCAGACCCAATTCAGTGTCTCCTTCAATACGTAAACGCCTTTTGAAGAACAGCGTGTCAGGATCTTCTCTTCGCGCGGCGACCAGTATCAGGTCGTTGGCATTCGCTATAAAGCTTACGTCGGCTTTTCCCTGCTCGCAAATACGCAGCTTGCCGTTCTCGAGGGTCATCAGCCATTGCAACTCAAGATCGCTTATCACTACACGTAACCAGCGCCCTTCCAGAAAAGCTAAATCACCGTCGGCAAGTGCCTGCTGAAATTGCCAGCCAAATACCTGCTCTAAAAGCTGCTGCTTTAGGGCAAATGGGGTAAGCCGCAGCGGTATGCTTAACAATGACGGCCCTTGATGCACCACATGCGCCTGTAATTTTTGCAACACTGGCACTTCTCCTTTCGATGGCTGGCTGAGGGACAATATTGGGTAACAACACCCTATTTTGCCATAACGTAAATTTCCCAATGCGGCCTGCATCAATATTCGCCTGTAAAAATAGTGCACCAGAAATACCCCATACACAACCTCCGCCTAAGATCACATTCCTTCAAAAGATAATAAGCTGCCTTAAATCAAAATATTGCGCTCAGAGCTTATCTAAAATGAAGGACAATTTTAGCCGCCGACTGCGGATAAAAAGGGAGAAAACCATGGAGCTACTTTGTCCGGCCGGGAATTTACCCGCGTTGAAAGCAGCCATTGATAACGGCGCGGATGCGGTCTATATCGGCCTAAAAGACGACACCAATGCCCGACATTTTGCCGGGCTAAATTTCACCGAGAAAAAGCTGCATGAGGCGGTGGAGTATGCGCATCGCCGCCATCGCAAGCTGCACGTTGCGATTAATACTTTTGCTCATCCCAGCGGTTATCAGCGATGGGAACGCGCAGTGGACATGGCCGCACAGCAGGGTGCAGACGCGCTGATCCTCGCGGATCTGGCACTGCTGGAATACGCTGCGACGCGTTATCCCCGTGTTGAGCGCCATGTTTCGGTGCAGGCATCGGCCACTAATCAGCAGGCAATCGCCTTCTATAAAAATAATTTTGATGTCGCCCGTGTGGTGCTGCCCCGCGTGCTGTCTATGCATCAGGTGCGCCAGCTTTCACGCAGTTGTACCGTGCCGCTGGAAGTTTTTGCCTTTGGTAGCCTGTGCATCATGGCAGAAGGTCGCTGTTATCTGTCTTCTTACCTGACCGGTGAATCGCCAAATACCACTGGAGCCTGTTCGCCGGCGCGCTTTGTTCGCTGGCGGCAAACCGCCCAGGGAATGGAATCGCGACTTAACGAGGTGCTAATTGACTGCTATCAGCCTGAAGAAAATGCCGGTTATCCGACCTTGTGCAAGGGCCGTTATCTGGTTGATGGCGTGCGTTATCACGCGCTGGAAGAACCCACCAGCCTGAATACGTTGGAACTGCTGCCCGAGCTGTTTGCGGCCAACGTGGTATCGGTGAAAATCGAGGGACGTCAGCGCAGCCCGGCTTACGTAGGCCAAGTGACTCGTATCTGGCGCGCCGCCATTGACCGCTGCCAACGCGATTCTCAGAAATTTATCATAGAAAAAAGCTGGATGACCGAGCTGGGATCGCTGTCTGAAGGCACGCAGACTACGCTCGGCGCCTATCACCGCCAATGGCAATAAATAAGGCAATATCATGAAATACTCATTAGGCGCCCTGCTTTATTACTGGTCCAAAACTGAAACTGAAGCGTTTTATCAGGCGGCGATAAACAGCCATGCGGATATTATCTATCTTGGCGAAAACGTGTGCAGCAAGCGACGCGAAATGAAAGTGGCTGATTGGTTAGATCTGGCAAAACAGTTGAATAACAGTGGAAAGCAGGTGGTCATTTCGACGCTGGCTCTGTTACAGGCTCCATCGGAGCTTACTGAGCTTAAGCGGTATGTAGAAAACGGCGACTTCCTCGTTGAGGCGAATGATATAGGCACTGTGAATATGCTGGCGGAGCGTAAATTGCCGTTTGTCGCCGGTCATGCGCTGAACTGCTACAACGCCGTCACCCTAAAAATCTTGCTGCAACAGGGAATGATCCGCTGGTGTATGCCGGTGGAGCTTTCCCGCGACTGGTTGACCCAATTGTTGACTCAGTGTGAAACTCTCGGTATCCGCGACAAATTCGAAATTGAAGTGTTAGCGTACGGGCATCTGCCACTGGCCTATTCTGCTCGCTGTTTTACCGCCCGCGCTGAAAATCTTTCCAGGGACGATTGCCAGACCTGCTGTATTCGTTATCCGCAGGGCAGAAAGGTGTTATCACAAGAGAACCAGCCGGTGTTTGTGCTTAACGGTATTCAGACGCAAAGTGGTGCCTGCTATAACCTCGGCAACGATCAACTAACGATGCAGGGACTAGTTGATATCGTAAGGTTATCGCCATCGGGATTAGAAACACTTGACGTACTGGCCGATTTTCGTGCCAATGATTGTGGTCTTAAGCCCCTAATGCTGGACTCAAAAACGGACTGCAACGGCTATTGGCAAAACATTGCCGGACTGTCGCTGAAACAATCAGAACCTGCACCATCGCCCTGATAATCCCCTATCGCGCCTGACCATTTTTTTCGTCGTTTTAAACACTTTTAATCTGTGTTGATAAGCACTTGAATTGCGCAAGGTTACAGCATAAAGCGAGTATTTCTGCGAATCTACCGCTCAAATAGCGTATTCAGCAAGCAGTAAATGGTGAATACTGATTTTTATCATTAGCTGGCAAAGATTTAACTTTCGTCAGAGATAACAAGGTGAATAAAAATATGTCTGAAGCGAATGCTAATAACATTGTTGTACCTTTCTCTGTGCTCGACCTCGCCCCTGTCCCTCAGGGCAAGACGCCTGCAAACGCCTTCCAGTGCTCTCTCGAACTGGCACAACATGCGGAAAAATGGGGCTATCAGCGATACTGGTTAGCCGAGCACCATAATATGACCGGGATTGCCAGTGCGGCGACATCAGTTCTGATAGGCTATATTGCCGGTGGAACCAAAACGATCCGTCTAGGATCCGGTGGCGTGATGCTGCCGAATCACGCTCCGCTGGTGATCGCCGAGCAGTTCGGTACGCTGGCCACGCTGTATCCTGGCCGTATCGATTTAGGTCTTGGCCGTGCGCCCGGTACCGATCAGCGCACGATGATTGCGCTACGCCGCAATATGTCGGGTGAAATCGATAACTTCCCGCAGGACGTGCAGGAGCTGCAATATTATTTCGACGACGTTCAGCCTGAGCAGCCGGTACAAGCGGTGCCGGGTCAGGGACTGCATGTGCCGATCTGGCTTCTGGGTTCGAGCCTGTATAGTGCTCAGTTGGCTGCTGCATTAGGTCTGCCTTTTGCCTTTGCTTCGCACTTCGCCCCGGATATGCTTTATCAGGCGCTGGCGATTTATCGCAGCAAGTTCAAGCCTTCTGCCCAGTTGCAAAAGCCGCACGCGATGGTATGTATTAACGCGATTGCGGCCGATACTGATGAAGAAGCGCGACGGATGTTTACCTCCAATCAGCAGCAGTTTATTAACCTGCGTCGCGGCAATCCGGGCAAGCTGCCTGCGCCAGTCGATAATATTGAAAGCCTGTGGTCACCGCAGGAGCGTTTTGGCGTGGATCAGGCTCTGCGCCTTTCGGTGGTAGGAAATAAGGAAAGTATTCGTCATGGGTTGCAGGCGATTCTGCGTGAAACAGATGCCGACGAGCTGATGATTAACGGCCAAATTTTCGATCATGGCGCGCGGCTGCGTTCATTCGAGATCGTTTCGCAGCTGCAAGGCGAGATAGTAAAACCGGCGCGTATCGATTCATATTTAGAGTTTTAAAGACTGCGCGTAAAATTTAGCGCATAAAAAAACCAGCCCGAGGGCTGGTTTTTTATTGCTCATCTATCGCAAGCCTTGCGGCGAGGTAGATTATGCGTCGGTAGTACGACGTGGGGTACGGCTTGGCGGACGACGATCGCCTGCTGCCGAGTTACCGCCTTCACGACGTTCGCCGTTGAATGGACGACGACCCGCTGGTGCGCCACCTTCACGACGTTCACCGCTGAAAGAACGTGGAGCACCGTTGCCGCGACGCTCACCGCCAGCTGGACGCTCGCGACGGTCGGACTGTGGCACTGCATCGCCCATCAACTGCATGTTCATCGGCTTGTTCAGGATGCGGGTACGGGTGAAATGAGACAGGATTTCGCCCGGCATACCTTTTGGCAGTTCGATAGTTGAGTGGGTACCGAACAGCTTGATGTTACCGATGTAACGGCTGCTGATATCGCCTTCGTTAGCGATAGCGCCAACGATGTGACGTACTTCAACACCGTCATCACGGCCAACTTCAATGCGGTACAGTTCCATTTCGCCAGCGTCACGACGCTCACGACGTGGGCGGTCACCGTCTGCAGAAGGACGATCGCCATCACGTGAAGGACGATCACCGCGTGCAGGACGGTCGCCACGCATTGGGCGGTCACCGCGTGCAGAACGCTCTGGACGATCTTCAAATTCGCGACGTGGACGGCTTTTGAAGATTGGGTCAGCAGCAACGATCAGAGGACGTTCGCCCTGAGCCATTTTCAGCAGTGCTGCGGCCAGAGTTTCAACATCCAGCTCTTCTGCAGGTTGCAGCTGAGCCAGCAGTGCGCGGTACTGATCCAGGTCGCTGCTTTCCAGCTGCTGCTGAACTTTAGCGGCAAACTTGGCCAGACGACGTTGACCCAGCACTTCTGCCGTTGGCAATTCCACTTCTGGAATAGTCAGCTTCATAGTGCGTTCTACGTTGCGCAACAGGCGACGTTCGCGGTTCTCAACGAACAGCAATGCGCGACCTGCACGACCGGCACGACCGGTACGGCCGATACGGTGAACGTAGGATTCTGAGTCCATAGGGATATCGTAGTTAACCACCAGGCTGATACGTTCTACGTCCAGACCACGTGCTGCCACGTCGGTTGCAATCAGAATATCCAGACGGCCGTCTTTCAGACGTTCCAGAGTCTGCTCACGCAGGGCCTGGTTCATGTCGCCGTTCAGTGCCGCAGAGCTGTAACCACTACGCTCAAGCGCTTCAGCCACTTCCAGGGTCGCATTCTTGGTGCGAACAAAGATGATAGCTGCGTCGAAATCTTCCGCTTCCAGGAAACGAACCAGCGCTTCATTCTTACGCATGCCGTGCACAGTCCAGTAGCTCTGGCTGATGTCCGGGCGAGTCGTCAGGCTTGACTGAATGCGAACTTCCTGTGGATCTTTCATGAAGCGACGAGTAATACGACGAATCGCTTCTGGCATGGTGGCAGAGAACAGCGCGGTCTGATGTTCAGCCGGGATCTGCGCCATGATAGTTTCTACGTCTTCGATGAAGCCCATACGCAGCATTTCATCGGCTTCGTCCAGCACCAGGCCGCTCAGGTTTGAGAGGTTCAGGGTGCCGCGTTTCAGGTGGTCCAACAGACGACCAGGCGTGCCCACAACAACCTGTGGACCCTGACGCAGAGCACGCAGCTGCACGTCATAGCGTTGGCCGCCGTACAATGCAACAACGTTCACGCCGTGCATGTGTTTGGAGAAATCGGTCATTGCTTCGGCAACCTGAACCGCCAATTCGCGGGTTGGGGCCAAAACAAGAATTTGTGGTGCTTTCAGAGAAGCATCAATGTTGTGCAGCAGTGGCAGCGAGAATGCCGCAGTTTTACCGCTACCGGTCTGAGCCATACCCAGAACGTCGCGGCCGTTCAACAGGTGAGGAATACACTCAGCCTGGATCGGTGAAGGTTTTTCGTAGCCCAGATCGGTCAGGGCAGCAATGATCGGAGCAGACAGCCCCAGGTCAGCAAAAGAGGTTTCAAGCTCAGTAGTCATGTACACGTGCCTCATTAATAATGGCAGCCAGTCTACATAACTCGTCGAGAAAATTTTCAGTCATTTTCATTGAAAAGTGTGAACCGGCTCAAATTAGTTTATAAAACGAACAAAGCAACCCTCGCCCGTTAAGGCGATTAAAAATGGCGTTAGCCATGGTTAATCAGGCTGATTAGTGTCGTCAGCTATTGCTGGTCCGATTCTGATAGGTCGTCTTGCTCTTGGCCCAATAGCGCCAATTCCAACAATGCATAGCGGTGCTCAACAAAGTTGTGAACGTTGTTAGCTACCGTCAGTTTGAACAGAGCAGAAGCGCTGTCCTTGTCCCCCAGACTTAGGTAATGCTTACCTAAATAGAAGTCAGTTTCACTGAGATGCTCAGCGAGCGAAGTGTTATCCGTTGATTCTGCCTTCAGGCGATCCATCAGCGTAGATTCGCTGATATTGCCCAGGTAGAATTCGACGATATTCCATCCCCATTGCCCTTTGTCCGCTTTGTCATAACGCTGCTGGAGCGCTACTTCGGCATTCTTGGGATTGATTTCTCTTTCCACAAGATAAAGCCATAACGAACGGAAGGGATCATTTGGATCGTCTCGATAAAACGCCTGCAAATCATCCTGCGCTAGCGAGTATCTGCCACCGTAATACAGGGCGATACCGCGATTTAAACGCGCGTAATTGTAAGTTGGATCAAGCTCTAGTACAGAATCAAACGCTTCATAGGCGGCATCATAGTTGCCGGCCTGCGTTAGGTAAATCCCCAGGTAGTTAAAAACTTCTGGCATATCAGGACGAATAGACAGCGCTTGTGAAAAATCATTTCGCGCCAGTGCTCTTAGCCCAAGACTATCATACAGCACACCGCGCTCATATAATAGCTGTGCACGCTCATCATCTGTTAATGAACGGCTGGCAAGTATTTGTTCCATTCGCGCAAGGATAACTTCCTGCTGCAAAGTTGGCTGCAGCGGGATCGCCAACACCTCGTTTTTGCGCCAATCATGGTTGCTGCATCCTGCCAACAAAAGTGTTGTCGCAACATAACAACAGCGCAAGAAAGGCTTCATCTTAACTCCCGAAGACAAACATTGGACAAACTTCCTGTTATCCGCTTGCTTAGCATAAGTACGTCCTGCACTCATGATACGAACAGCTCCCGACAAAATTGCCGGGAGACTGTAAACTACAGGTTACAGATTACTCTGCTGCCGGCGCGGCCGAATCTTCAGATGGCGTGGTCGCTTCTTTAATGCTCAAGCGCACACGGCCCTGACGATCAACTTCCAGAACCTTAACCGGTACTTCCTGGCCCATAGTCAGATAGTCAGTCACTTTCTCTACGCGCTTGTCAGCGATTTGAGAGATGTGAACCAGACCTTCTTTACCGCCACCGATGGCAACGAACGCGCCAAAGTCAACGATACGGGTCACTTTACCCTGGTAGACGCGGCCAACTTCGATTTCAGCAGTGATCTCTTCGATACGACGGATAGCGTGTTTTGCTTTGTCGTTATCGGTTGCAGAGATTTTCACGGTGCCGTCATCTTCGATTTCGATGGTGGTGCCGGTTTCTTCGGTCAGCGCACGGATCACAGAGCCACCCTTACCGATGACGTCTTTGATCTTGTCAGCGCTAATTTTGATGGTGTGAATACGTGGAGCAAACTGAGAGATATCGCCGCGAGATTCGCTGATTGCCTGATTCATCACGCCCAGAATGTGCAAACGCGCACCTTTGGCCTGGCTCAGAGCAGCCTGCATGATTTCACGGGTGATACCTTCGATTTTAATATCCATTTGCAGTGCAGTGATACCTTCGCTGCTGCCTGCTACTTTGAAGTCCATATCACCCAGGTGGTCTTCATCACCCAAAATGTCAGACAGGACTACAAAGTTGTCGCCTTCTTTAACCAGACCCATCGCGATACCCGCAACGGCGGCTTTAATCGGTACGCCTGCATCCATCAGGGCCAGTGATGCGCCACAAACGGAAGCCATTGAAGATGAACCGTTAGATTCGGTGATTTCAGACACCACGCGAACGGTGTATGGGAAATCTTCGAATTTAGGCATTACGGCCAGCACACCGCGTTTCGCCAAACGGCCGTGACCGATTTCGCGACGCTTAGGTGAACCCACCATGCCAGTTTCACCCACAGAGTACGGAGGGAAGTTGTAGTGGAACAGGAAGGTATCTGTTTTGGCACCCATCAGTTCGTCAAGATTTTGTGCATCACGGGTGGTACCCAGAGTGGCAGTAACCAGCGCCTGAGTCTCGCCGCGGGTGAACAGTGATGAACCATGAGTACGTGGCAGTACGCCGGTACGCACGTCCAGACCACGGATCATGTCTTTTTCGCGGCCATCGATACGCGGTGCGCCGTTCAGAACGCGGCTACGTACGACGTTTTTCTCGATAGCACCCAGCAGGTCAGAGATTTCGCCAGCGTCCAGCGTCTCTTCTTCTGCCAACAGCGCAGCGGTAACTTCGTCTTTGATGACGTTAACGCGAGCATAACGCTCTTGCTTGTCGGTGATGCGGTAAGCGTCACCCAGCAGCGCTTCAGACTTGGCGGCAATGCGTGCGTGCAGCGCTTCGTTAACCACTTCTGGCTGCCAATCCCACTTAGGTTTGCCAACTTCGGCAACCAGTGAATTGATTTCGTTGATTACGATTTGTTGTTGATCGTGGCCGAATACGACTGCGCCGAGCATTTGCTCTTCGCTCAGCACTTCAGCTTCAGATTCAACCATCAACACTGCGCCCTGAGTACCGGCAACCACCAGGTCCAGCTTGCTTTCCAGCAGTTCGGTAGCGGTTGGGTTCAGAACGTATTGGTCATTGATATAACCGACACGTGCAGCACCGATTGGGCCGTTGAATGGAATACCAGACAGGCTCAGCGCAGCTGAAGCACCGATCATCGCCACGATGTCAGGGTTAACCTGTGGGTTCAGGGAAACAACGGTCGCAATAACCTGAACTTCATTCAGGAAGCTGTCCGGGAACAGTGGGCGAATTGGGCGGTCGATCAGACGCGAGGTCAGGGTCTCGCCTTCGCTTGGGCGTGCTTCACGACGGAAGAAGCTGCCTGGGATCTTACCGGCAGCGTATGTACGCTCCTGGTAGTTTACGGTCAGAGGGAAGAAGCTCTGGCCTGGTTTAGCTTTTTTCTGGCCAACAACGGTAACGAATACCGCAGTATCATCCATGCTAACCATAACAGCAGCAGTGGCCTGACGAGCCATCATACCGGTTTCGATGGTCACGGTATGTTGACCGTATTGGAACTTACGAACTGTCGCTTTAAGCAATGTAATATCCTTTTTTGGTGACGCGCAGCCGTTATGACAGCAGTTCACGTCATTATATTCTGAACTTCACACTACATCCTCGCGACTAATGACAATCCTTAACCCGCTGATTGGGATTAAAGTCTCTCATTAGCCGCGCGAACCTCTGTAACGGAAGATCTCGCTATCGAACACTTTGTTTTAAAACTCTACTTTTTTATAAGTCGTCATTTATAACATTTCGATTATAAAACTTCATTTATAAAAAAGTAGCGTAGAAACAACAGTAATGACAACTTTGCCGTTAACTGTCGCCTCCTAGAATAAAGGGGCCAACTTGGCCCCTTTACACTGAAACTCGCTAACTTAGCGACGCAGACCAAGACGTTCGATAACGCTGGTGTAACGTGCTACGTCTTTGCCCTTCAGGTAATCCAGCAGCTTACGACGCTGAGAAACCATACGCAGCAGACCACGACGACTGTGGTGATCTTTTTTATGCTCGGAGAAGTGACCTTGCAGATGGTTAATCTGAGCAGTCAACAGAGCAACCTGAACTTCGGTAGAACCGCTGTCGTTAGTACCGCGACCGTAGTCAGCAACGATTTGAGCTTTAGCTTCAACGCTTAGAGACATAATGAACTCCAAAATATTATAGATTAATTAAACGGGCGCCGATCTCTAATTCAGCTACCCCATGCACAAGCTGCGCTATTCTACTCTTTGATATGCCCGATCGCAACACGAGCAGCGCGCTGTTAATCGTGAGTCGGGTTGTCTCCGACCCACAATTTACTCAGAATACTCTACAACCAGACGCTTAGGCGCAACGCGGCCCTGATCGTCGATTTCACCGACACCGATAAACTTACGCTCTTCACCTTCGGTCATGCGCACCAGGCCGGAAAGCGGTGCACCGGAGGCCTGTACCGGCTGACCCAGCTTGACGTAGCCAGCAACAACGGGCAGCAAATTGACCTCTGGAAAATCTTCGCACGGGCTGTCCATTGGCAACAGCAGTGGGTCCAGCAGCAGGCGCGGCTCGATACCCTGCTCTTCAGCCTGGGCAATCAGCGCGTTAAGCTGGTCCATCGTCACCATGCGCTCGAACGGATAGGTCGCAACCTGCAGGCGGCGCAGAAACGTAACATGCGCGCCACAGCCTAGTTTTTCACCGAGGTCGTCAACGATGGTGCGAATATAGGTGCCTTTGGAACAGTGGATCTCCAGTTCGACTTCCTCGCCTTCCCAGCGAATGAACTGCAGTTCATAGACGGTAATGCTGCGCGATTCGCGCGGAACCTCTATGCCTTCACGAGCGTACTCGTAAAGTTTACGCCCCTGATATTTCAATGCGGAATACATTGAAGGGATTTGCTGCGTTTCACCACGGAAGCTTTCCAGCGCGGCATCAAGCTCGGCGGCGGTGAACGTCACCGGACGTTCCGAGATTACCTGACCTTCGGCATCGGAGGTATCAGTCCGCTGGCCCATGCGGGCAATCACGCGGTAACGCTTGTCGGAGTCGAGCAAAAACCTTGAAAACTTGGTCGCTTCCCCGAGGCACAGCGGCAGCATGCCGGTGGCCAGAGGATCCAACGCACCGGTATGACCCGCACGATTGGCATTGTAAAGGCGTTTCACCTTTTGCAACGCATCGTTGGACGACAGGCCCAGTGATTTATCCAGTAACAGAACGCCGTGAATATCACGACCGCGGCGACGTGGACGACTCATTAGGATCCCTCGTCATCGCCTGCTGCAGAACGACGTTCAGCATCATTTTTAACTACGTTGGTCACCAGGTTAGACATGCGCATACCTTCAACCAGGGAGTCGTCGTAGGCGAAAGTCAGCTCAGGCACAACGCGCAGGCGCATGGCTTTGCCCACCAGGGTACGAATGAATCCCTGCGCATCTTGCAGGGCCTTGATACCGTTTTTAACGCGGTCCGGATCCTGAGGCGCGGTAGTCAATACGTCGAGGAAGGTCACGAACACTTTGGCATAGGCCAGGTCGCGAGAAACCTCAACGCCGGAGACGGTCGCCATGCCCACGCGCGGGTCTTTGACTTCACGCTGCAGAATGATGGCGATTTCTTTTTGCATCTCTTGGGAGACGCGTTGGGTACGGCTGAATTCTTTAGCCATAATCTCTTACTCCAAACTTTTTACTTCAACCATGCATCAGACAAATAAGGGGGCGCAAGGCCCCCCAATGGTTCTGACTGTATACCCGATAATCCGGGTTAGATCGAAACGTTAAGCGATAGTACGTTTGATTTCGATGATTTCGAAGACTTCGATCACATCGCCAGGACGCACGTCGTTGTAGTTTTTAACGCCGATACCACATTCCATGCCGTTACGGACTTCGGCAACGTCATCCTTGAAGCGGCGCAGGGATTCCAGCTCGCCTTCATAGATAACCACGTTGTCACGCAGAACGCGGATTGGGTTGCTACGTTTGATCATACCTTCAGTAACCATACAACCTGCGATTGCACCAAATTTCGGTGACTTGAACACGTCACGAACTTCGGCCAGGCCAATGATTTGCTGTTTGTACTCTGGTGCCAACATACCGCTCATCGCCTGCTTAACTTCGTCAATCAGGTTATAGATGACGGAGTAGTAACGCAGATCCAGGCTTTCGTTTTCAACGACGCGGCGAGCAGAAGCATCGGCACGCACGTTAAAGCCGAGGATGATAGCGTTTGAAGCCGCGGCCAGCGTGGCGTCAGTTTCGGTGATACCACCTACGCCCATACCCACGATTTTGACTTTAACTTCAGCGGTCGACAGATTCTGCAACGCATCAGAGATAGCTTCGCAAGAACCCTGTACGTCAGATTTCAACACGATGTTCAGTTCAGATACTTCACCTTCGGTCATGTTCGCGAACATGTTTTCCAGTTTAGATTTCTGCTGGCGAGCCAGTTTAACTTCGCGGAACTTACCTTGACGGTACAGCGCAACTTCACGCGCTTTCTTCTCATCACGAACAACGGTAACTTCGTCACCCGCGGCCGGAACGCTGGACAAGCCCAGAACTTCGACAGGGATAGAAGGACCCGCTGAGGTGATGTCGAGACCCATTTCGTCACGCATCGCACGAACGCGGCCGTATTCGAAGCCACACAGGATGATATCACCCTTGTTCAGCGTACCTTCCTGAACCAGGACGGTAGCCACTGGGCCACGACCTTTATCAAGGAAGGATTCGATAACAACGCCGCTCGCCATACCGGTGCGCACGGCTTTCAGTTCGAGAACTTCAGCCTGCAGCAGGATAGCTTCTAGCAAATCGTCGATACCGGTACCGGCTTTAGCAGAAACGTGGATGAACGGAGATTCACCGCCCCACTCTTCTGGCATAACGTTGTACTGGGACAGCTCGGTTTTAACGCGATCGGGATCAGCATCTGGCTTATCGATTTTGTTAACTGCAACCACGATAGGCACGCCAGCTGCTTTCGCGTGCTGCACCGCTTCTACGGTCTGTGGCATCACGCCATCGTCCGCGGAAACCACCAGAACAACGATATCGGTCGCCTTGGCACCACGAGCACGCATTGAGGTAAACGCGGCGTGTCCCGGAGTATCGAGGAAGGTGATCATGCCGTTTTCGGTTTCAACATGATAAGCACCGATGTGCTGAGTAATACCGCCTGCTTCGCCAGCGGCTACTTTCGTTGAACGAATGTAGTCGAGCAAAGAGGTTTTACCGTGGTCAACGTGACCCATGATGGTAACAACCGGTGCACGGGATTCAGCAGCTGCTGAAGCGCCTGTATCACGGTCGCTCATCAGCGCTTCTTCCAGCTCGTTCTCACGACGCAGGATAACCTTGTGGCCCATCTCTTCAGCAACCAGCTGAGCTGTTTCCTGATCGATAACCTGGTTGATAGTGGCCATAGCGCCCAGCTTCATCATCGTTTTGATGACCTGAGAACCTTTAACCGCCATCTTGTTCGCCAGTTCGGCAACGGTAATGGTTTCGCCAACGACAACGTCGCGGTTAACCGCGACTACAGGCTTGTTGAAGCTCTGTTGCAGGGTGCTTGGCTTACGCTTGCCTTTACCGCCACGGCCTACGGCACGGGCTTCTTCGCGATCGGCTTTAGATTCAGACAGTTTATTGCCTTTCTTCTGCTTGGTCGCTTTGCCACCACGAGTGCGAGCACGACGCTCGCCTTCAACTTTGGCATCGTTCTCATCTTCTGCGGCACGAGCGTGCTGAGAAGTGGTCACGTGATAGTCCGCAGTTTCGGCTTCGGCTTCGCTTGGTGCAGGCGCTTCGGTCCAAACGCCAGAGTCTGCCATTTTGCGTGCTTCTTCAGCTACGCGCTTGGCGTTCTCTTCAATTTTGCGTTGGGCTTCTTGTTCCGCTTTGCGTTTAAGCTCTGCGGCTTCAGCTTCACGGCGTGCTTTTTCTGCCTGAGCTGGCTTGATTACTTCGTCGGTATGTTGATTCGTCACTTTATCTTTTTCCGCTGCGTCACGCTTAGCTTTATCAGCGGCCTCACGTTTGGCTTGCTCAGCGGCTTCACGTTTAGCTTTTTCCTGAGCGGCCGCTTGCAAGGCCTCCTCTTGTGCTACACGCTGAGCCTGTTCTTCCGCTTCACGCTTTGACTGCTCTTCCGCTTCGGCCTGGGCAAGTTCTGCCTCGGTCATATCACGTTTAACATAAGTGCGTTTCTTGCGGACTTCGATTTGCACCGATTTACTCTTCCCGCCGGTGCTCGGAACATTAAGTGTACTACGCGTTTTG
>CAVVFS010000009.1:0-369023 GCA_963747655.1 uncultured Gammaproteobacteria bacterium
GCTGAACGTAACAACGGGCAGTATAAAGAATTCTGGATCATAAGGAATAATATCATATAGATCTCTAGGTTCTTGACCTTGCAAGTGAGAATCAATGTAAGAATCAATGGCCTTTTGGATAGGACCGGGTGCATAAATGCATGAATCTTTAGGCTCAAAGAATCGCTGACTATACTGATTTGACTTGCTAAAGTTTGAACAACGCAGCCTTTGTTAAAAGGCACAGTGTGATTAGCAACATCAATATCAGTAATATGTTGTAAAATATCAGAAGATAAGTTAGGCATATCGAAATCGAATTTAAGCGATTTAAAGGTTGGTATCTTTATGTCGATAGTATTTTTTATTTGCGACGTGAAGTGCCGAGGGAACGGAAAAAGAATTTTGAAGTAGGGTTATCTTGGAATAAATATGCTGGGCTCAAATCTAAGGCAACGTTGGACTTTTCCATAAACTCTTTAAATTGTTCAAAGGGAATAAATTCGTCAGGGTTTCCTGCAGGCTTACCATCTTTGGTAACTTTAGCATTTAAAGAATCGGCGAAGTTTTTAAGCGCGGTTAAGTATGCTTGGTCAATATTAGGGTTTTGTTCGATAATCTTCTGTAGTTCTGCTAATCTCATGGTTTACCTCATCATATTAAGTAGAGCAATATATTGACAAAAAGTTACCATTTTGTCAATACAAATAGATTAAAAATTACACTACTGTAAAAGCTTTTGCAAAATCTCATTAACTTGCTGCGGATTGGCTTTGCCGTGAGTTGCTTTCATCACTTGGCCGACAAAAAAGCCAAATAATTTATCTTTACCACTGCGATAATCAGCTAATTGTGCGGGATTTGCTGCAATAATGTCGTCAATAATTTTTTCGAATCGCCGGTATCTGTGACTTGTTGCAAACCTTTGTTGGCAATAATGCATCAGCGTCGCCTTCACCGTTCCACATTGCTTCAAAAACTGTTTTAGCAATTTTGCCAGAAATAGTGTTATCAGCGATGCGATTTAATAAGTTTGCCAATTGTGCTGGCAGCAACAGGACTCTGCTGTAATTTCAAGATCCGCTTTATTTAATGCCGCCGATAATTCCCCCATGACCCAGTTTGCGCTAATTTAGGCGTGGCTTGTGACAATTTGACTACTGTCTTCAAAATAATCAGCTAATTCACGACTGCTGAATCAACACATTAGCATCATAATTTGTTAAGCCATATTGATTCATAAACGTTGCGTTTTTCTTGCGGCAATTCAGGTAAAGTTTCTCGTACTTCTTCAATAAATTCTTCATTAATTACCACCGGCAATAAATCGGGATCAGGAAAATAGCGATAATCATTGGCTTCTTCTTTGCTGCGCATGGAACGCGTTTCATTTTTATCGGGATCATATAGACGAGTTTCTTGAATGATTTTGCCACCACTTTCAACAAATGCAATTTGCGTTCAACTTCAAAATTGATCGCGCGTTCAACAAAACGAAATGAATTAATATTTTTAATTTCAGCGCGAGTGCCAAATTTAGTTTGTCCCTTGCGGTCGCACTGAAACATTGGCATCGCAACGAAAAGAACCTTCTTGCATATTGCCATCGCAAATTTCTAAATAACGCACCAGTGAATGCAAAGTTTTTAAATAAGCAACGGCTTCTTTGGCAGAGCGCATATCGGGTTCGGAGACAATTTCAAACAAAGGTGTGCCAGCGCGATTTAAATCAATGCCGGTCATGCCATGAAAATCTTCATGTAATGATTTGCCCGCATCTTCTTCTAAATGTGCGCGTGTAATACCAATGCGTTTTGGTACTGCCATCATCTAAAGTAATATCTAGATAACCTTTGCCAACAATGGGTAATTCATATTGACTGATTTGATAGCCTTTTGGTAAATCAGGATAAAAATAATTTTTTCGTGCAAATACGGAATGATTTGCAATTTCAGCATTAATACCTAAACCAAATTTAACGCCATTTCCACAGCTTCTTTATTTAATACCGGTAATACGCCTGGCAAGCCTAAATCAATGGCACAAGCTTGGGTATTGGGTTCTGCACCATAAGCAGTTGCTGCACCAGAAAATATTTTAGATTTCGTTGATAATTGTGCGTGAACTTCTAGACCAATAACTGTTTCCCATTCCATATTTACAAACCTCATCTCAAAATTCTTTGGACGTACGCTTGATGCCAATCTGTTGACTTGTTGATACTGATGCGCAACATTCAGTAATCTTGCTTCATTAAAATAATTACCGATGATTTGCATACCCAACAGGTAAATTGATTAACAAAACCAGCTGGAATAGACATGCCGGTAATCCAGCAAAATTGACGGCGATGGTGTAAATATCTGATAAATACATGCTGATCGGATCATTTGATTTTTTCACCGATTTTAAAAGCAGTGGTAGGTGAAGTTGGGCCTAAAATCACATCCACTTCTTTAAATGCTTGCACAAAATCATCACTAATTAAGCGGCGAATTTTTTGTGCTTTAAATAATAGGCATCATAATAACCCGCAGATAAAACATAAGTGCCAATCATAATGCGGCGTTTTACTTCATCACCAAAACCTTCACCTCGAGTGCGTTTATATAAATCTTCTAAATCTTATAGGATTTTCGCAGCGATAACCAAAACGCACACCATCATAACGCGCTAAATTAGAAGAACATTCAGCTGGTGCAACCACATAATAAGCAGGGATAGAAAATGCTGTATTGGGCAAACTAATTTCTTGAATAATGGCACCTAGTTTTTCATATTCTTTGATCGCTGCTTCGATGACTTTGGCAATGTCAGGATCTAAGCCTTCAGCTAAAATATTCTTTGGGTAAACCAATCCGTAGACCTTTGATGGAATCATTAAGTGTTTGAGTATAATCAGGAACAGGCTCGATTGACACTGGTTGAATCTTTTTCATCAAATCCTGCCATGGCATTCAACAATAACGCCGCATCTTCAGCCGTTTTGCGCAATGGGCCGCCTTGATCTAAACTGGAAGCAAAGGCAATCATGCCATAGCGTGAAACGCGTCCATAAGTGGGTTTAATGCCGGTAATACCACATAACGCAGCCGGTTGACGGATGGAGCCGCCGGTATCAGTGCCGGTTGCAGCAGGCGTTAATCGCGCAGCAACTGCAGCAGCAGAGCCGCCGGAAGAACCGCCAGGTACACGTTCTAAATTCCAAGGATTTTTAACCGGGCCATAAAAACTGTTTTCATTGGAAGAGCCCATGGCAAATTCATCCATATTGGTTTTACCCAAGCAAGACCGTGCCAGCATCATTTAAGTTTGTTGACAACGGTGGCATCATAAGGCGCAATAAAATTATCAAGCATTTTCGAGCCGCAACTGGTTTTGATACCTCAGGTGCAAAAAATATCTTTATGTGCAATAGGTATGCCTGTCAGTGGTTGCGCTTTTTTATTAGCTATTAATTCATCCGCATGCTTGGCATCTTGCAAAGCGCGCTCTTCGGTTATGGTAATAAAACTATTTAAATCGTCATTCAATTTATTAAGTCTTGTAAGATAGTGTTTTGCTAATTCAACACTAGAAATTTGCTTAGAACTAAGTAAATTGCTGAGCTCACTAAGTGATTTATTATGCATTTCGGTGCCTTATTCAATAAACTTGCGGAACTAGATAAAGGCCAGCGTCGACCAAGGGGGCAATGGCTTGAAATTGTTCTCGCTGATTAGATTCCGTTACCACATCCAAGCGCATTCGCTGAGCTAAATCCATGGGGTGTGCCATCGGTTGAACATTGGCAGTATCAACAGCACTCATTTGTGATACCAGATCGAAAATATTGCCTAAGTTTTGAGTATATATTGCCAGATCGGCTTTATCGATCGCTAATCTGGCTAAATGGGCAATATGCTCCACTTGTTCTTGTGAGATAGCCATGGTGAATCAACCTTAACTTAAATAAGTAAATACAGGATTCTATGCTAGTTCAGAGTCTAATCGACTGCGGTTTAGATAGACTGCAGTTTAGATAGAATAATTACTATGAATTATGACACATACCGATTTGCTTGTCATTGCGAGGAGCGAAGCGACGTGGCAATCTCCAATGCAGCAGATTGCCACGTCGCTTCGCTCCTCGCAATGACAAGCAAAAAAAGCTCCTCGCAATGATCTACCGCGCTTTAAAGCCCACTAAGGTTACTGGTGTTGCGGCGAGTTTTGAATCAACTGGCTGAGTTTTGTCAACATCAATTTGATTCTCCATTAGTTCATTTAAGCCATTCATTTCATTGATAACATTTTTATGTAGTTCAGCAACGTAACTAAATCTTCTAGAATTACTATGTGTTACATCTGCCAAATAATTGGCGCATGCCCCACGAATCTCAGCCAATGCCATAAACCTATTTTGATAGGAAGTGTTGGGTTTTAATTGTTCATAGGCTGAGACAGCATTGTTAATAAATTGCGCATTTTTGGAGGTGAAAATACTGAAAAAGCCTTTATCCCAAGTAATAATATGACCATGATAGCTTTTCGAATTCGCAAATATTCCGGGTTTGCCTTGATCTGCTTGAACAGATTGATCAGCTCGAATATAAGCAAAATCACGATTAAATTTTGCAGTAGGGTTAGGGCTGATTTTTCCGTTGAGCTGGTCTACATTATTGAGATGTGCTTTGGTCTCTTGAATCTGCGTTAAAATCGTGCCTGCTGTTTTTGTTTTATCTTTGATCATATGCCCTTGGATTGCTGACCATGACGTAGCGCTAGTTGTGCTAGCAAGCCTCGCAGTATCAGACATAGATGAGAAGATCTTCGCATTATCAGCAACAACTTCATGGGTAAAAAATGCGTCTGGAAGCAAATTGGTCAATAGGGAGTTAGTAAGAATTCAAATATACTAACTATTCCTTTGGCATGACTAGCCAAGCCTTTTATTGCGAGAAAATCTTACCGCCAAGATATTTAGTGGTAACAGCGTAATATCAAGAGCAAGCACAACTGCTTCTTTGGTTGATGGCGACCGACGATGCACTGCGCTATTGATCATTTGATAAGCGGATATACCAGAAGAACGTAGGAAACCATGCTGATAGCGCCTAATATAGCCGCTGGTGCTAGCAATGGTGGGAAGAATAAACCTGCCATTCCCAGGCTCGCCGCAGCGATGCCAGTAATTAGTCCTAATGTGGATGATACAGTCGAAATTCCATTAAGACCAAGTTCTAAGCTAGTGCTTTTTTTGACTTTTTCATAATGAATGTCTGTCCAGCGCTTTGATAGAACTTCTAGTTGTTGTAATTGTGATTCATCTTTGAACTGGCCACTCTGTTTTAAGGCATTGCAAATAAGCACTATTTCACAATGTTGTTTCAAGCAGTCGTCACGTGTTAGTAGATTAATTGGCGATAAATCATTGAAATAACTTAAGAGTCGCTGCTCTCTTTCGGACAAATCATTGGCTGCTGGCATTAGCTTAGCGGCAGTCTGTTGGATAGCTAGCAATAAGCAACGCTCTTTTAGGGCATTATAAAATTTTTGATAGTTTTTTTTGAAAGCATCTAAAGCGGCAATTTGTTTAGTGTCATTTTTGTTAAGTGATTTTTTTCGCTCGAGATGATTTAAAATCAGTGGATAACATGAAATATCCGTACTGGTCTCTACAACAATGCTGGTTTCTAGCATTCGCGCGCCGGACCACTGTTTCGGATACTTAAGTACGCTAAAGGAGATATTTTTGCCACTTTTGGTAGAGGTTGAGTCTAGCGTTTTGAGTTCTTGCAGGCAATCGGGGACATTGTTAGTGTCTGCCAGCCATGTTTGATGTTCTTGAACGATGACTTTGTCTATTTCGTCAACATTTTTTAGTTTTAATTTAGCCATAATTGTGTATCACCCCAATACTACTATTATTTGTCAATACCAAATTATTTCTTTTATGAGCTAAGTGTAGGTGATAATTATTAAGGACATATTAAGCACAAACTAATTATGCAAAAAAAAATCTATAAATTAGGTTTTTTTCCTTGTCCTCCTCGACTGTCTAGGTAATTTGAGGTAGAGTATCAGGAGTTTTTTTGCTGGTTTTTACTTAGGGATACGATTTTATGATCAAGAAATTACGCGGTTTGTTTTCTACAGATTTATCAATTGATCTTGGCACAGCAAACACGCTGGTATATGTAAGGGGGCAGGGTATTGTATTAAACGAGCCCTCCGTGGTGGCTATTCGTCATGATCGTGCAAATGGTAGTCAGAGAGAAGTGGTTGCCGTTGGTTTAGAAGCCAAGCGTATGTTGGGTAGAACCCCAGGCAATATTTCTGCTATTCGACCATTAAAAGATGGTGTAATTGCTGATTTTTATGTCACCGAGCGGATGTTGCAGCATTTTATCCACAAGGTTCATGAAAATAAATTTCTTCGTCCTAGCCCGAGAGTACTGGTATCGATTCCTTGTGGTTCTACCCAGGTTGAAAGAAGAGCCATCAAAGAATCAGCCATGGGGGCAGGCGCTCGTGAAGTTTATTTATTGGAAGAGCCTATGGCAGCTGCGATGGGTTCTGGTATGCCAGTCGAAGAAGCGCGTGGTTCAATGGTGGTTGATATTGGTGGTGGTACTACCGAAGTCGCGATTATTTCACTAAGCGGTATTGTGTACGCACAGTCGGTTCGAATTGGTGGTGACAAATTTGATGATGCAATTATTAATTATGTCCGTCGCAATTATGGTAGCTTGATCGGTGAAACGACAGCGGAACGCATTAAACACGAGATAGGTAGTGCATTTCCGGGTAGTCAAGTGCGTGAAGTCGAGATTCGCGGTAGAAATCTCGCTGAAGGTGTGCCAAGAAGCTTCACATTGAATAGTAATGAAGTACTTGAAGCTTTGCAGGAGCCATTATCAGGTATTGTTGGCGCAGTTCGTACAGCTTTAGAACAAACTCCACCAGAATTAGCTGCTGATATCGCTGAGCGCGGTATGATCATTACGGGGGGCGGTGCTCTATTACGCGATCTGGATCGTCTGTTAATGGAAGAGACTGGTTTGCCAGTAATTGTGGCCGATGATCCACTAACCTGCGTAGCGCGCGGTGGTGGCAAAGCTCTCGAAATGCTGGATCGACTCAGTGGCGATTTCTCTCTGGCTAAGAGTTTGATAATACCCATCATCGAGCCGTAATAAAACAGCGATGAGTAGAGGAGGATGTGCAATAAAACTGTTTTTACGCGGACCTCATGTTGGTCTTAAGATGTTGGTGTTCAGCACGCTATCTATTCTTCTGATGTTTACAGACCATCAACAACAACACTTAAAGCAGATAAGACCTCTTTTATCTGCTAGTGTGTTGCCTATCCAATATATTGTTGATGGCCCCGTTAAGACAATTGATTGGTTTGTTGCTAGTTTTACCAGCAACCAAAATATGCAAAAGAGCAACACTGATATGAAAGTGGAGCTACTTTTGCTGCGCGCGCAATTGCAAAAATTAATTGCTGTTGAAAAAGAGAATGCTCAACTTAGAGCGATGCTACAAACGTATCCGCGCTCAAGCGAACGATTGCTCGTGGCACAATTACTGTCAGTAAATTCAGATGCATTTTTACATGAGGTAGTAATAAATCAAGGAAAGTAAGGCTGGTCTATATGTAGGGCAACCGGTATTAGATGCTACAGGTGTTCTAGGGCAAGTTATGTCGGTAGGCTTGTACACGAGTCGGGTATTGTTGCTTACAGATACATCGTAGTGCATTACCTAGTCAGGATACGAGAAGTGGGGTGCGCGGTATTGTGGTTGGAACAGGTGATATGACGACAGTCGAATTGTCTAATATACCTGAGACTGCAAATGTTAAACAGGGAGATCTTTTGGTCACCTCTGGATTAGATGGCCATTTTCCTTCGGGTTATCCCATCGGCACGGTTGCAAAAGTAGTCAATAATCCAGGTCAAGAATTTTCTGATATTACAATAGTCCCCAGTAGTGAAATTAATCGCAGCCGCTTAGTTTTGCTAGTTTGGCCCGATAACACATTAGCGCGAGCTGATAATATGGCACTCAAGACTTTGCCTTTGCCAAATATCAGCAAATCTGCTGCGTTAATTAAGGAAAATAGAACGCGTGTCCATTAAGAAACTATTTCTCATAACGTTAACTCTACTGTTTGCTCTGTGTTTGGCTATTATTCCTATGCCAGTTTGGGCAGTTTGGTTACGCCCAGGATGGGTGGCGTTAGTATTAATTTATTGGACGATGGCATTGCCCGGTCAAGTAAGTGTGGGGATCGCTTGGTTCGTCGGATTGATACTGGACGCTTTAAATGGCACATTGTTAGGGGAACATGCTTTAGCCCTAGTTATTGTTGTTTATGTAGCGAGTAGATTATATCGGCAAATTCGAGTTTTTCCTGTTTGGCAACAGTCGTTATGGGTGGGATTTTTTATTTTGCTTTATCAATTAACGCTGTTTTTAATTCAAGGTATTACTGGCAATGTTATCAATCATTGGCAATTTTGGTTAATGCCGTTGAGTAGTATAATTTATTGGCCATTTTTGTATGTTGTTTTACAGGGGTATAGACGGCATTACAAACTTAGGTGATAAAAATCTACACTCATTACACGGCTTGTCTGTTGTCTAACCCTTATTCAAAGGTCTAAATGTAGGGCCTGGATTCAACTTCCTTCTGCTTGTCATTGCAAGTGCCCCAACCCCGGGGGGTCTACATTATGAAAGAACTTTTTCCCCGCTTGTCATTGCGAGGAGCGTAGCGACGTGGCAATCTGCTGCATTGGAGATTGCCACGTCGCTACGCTCCTCGCAATGACAAGCAAAAAAATAATTGGGTTTGGTGGATTACGGCAAAAAATGCCTAATCCACCCTACACACCAGATGTTACTGTGGGGTAACATTAAAAAGGCCAGCCCTGTAAAAATGATAAGTTACAGGCGGATAATTTTTTAAGTAATAATAAGGATGACGTTTGAAAGTATTGATGCTAGGAGCTTATCGAAAAATAATGCTACTCTTAGCTATTAGCGTAATTGTGTTCGCTACCATTTTCGGTTTGACGCATGTAACTACCCACCTACTGATAAAAAAATCTTCTCCTGATCTCGCAACAAGACTTAGTAATTTCTTACAACAACCTGTTGAAATTGAAAACATTGGCGCTGGATGGTACCATTTTGAACCTGTGGTCCGATTTCACAATGTTTTTTTACTTGATCCACATAATAAGACCCCGGTAATTGCTATCGACAATATCGATGTCGGTGTGAATTTATGGCAATCGCTATTGAGTGGTCATTTCAAACTAGGGTTAGTAGCAATAACAGGAATACATTTTAAAATTAAACAACAGACGGATAATTCTTTGATTGTTGTTGGAGTGCCATTCTTTCCGCCTATGCACCTTGGTGCCAGTAATGAAATGAATGGGCATATGCTAAGTAATTTATTTTCAATTGGTCATATCTCTCTTAATAAAATGTCGTTGGACCTAATCAAACCAAATGGCCAAACCATATCCTTCACAAAAATTAATTTAGACTTATTTAATTCTGACCCTATTCATCGTATTCGTGGTCGTTTTAGCTTAGCAAAACCAAGTATAACGGAAGTTAAATTTGTAAGTAATTTGCATGGTGATTTTATTGACCCACTCACCACCAGAGCGACATTTAAATTTAAGATTTCAAATATGCTATTGTCAGATTGGCGTTTTTTATTCCAATCAACCCAATTCTCTGCGATAGATGGAAACGTCTCGGCTGAAGTATCAGGTATATGGGCAAATAATCTTCTGCGGTACTGGGAGACAAAGTTTGATATCAAATCCTTTAGTATTACGGGGCAAAATAAATCGCTAAATTCTTTACAGTCTTCAAAAATCGTTAATGCAACTAATGGGGGTAATCTCGTTTTTAGGATCCCCATCTAGAGCAGTTGCTCCCCACGATAAATAACCAAACACAAAACATATTTTCAACACCACAAATTGTTAATAATCATGCGATATTTTTCCAGAGATTCTCTGGCAGATTAGTTTGGAAAAGGCAAATTCACCGTGGTTGGTTGTTGTATGGTAACAATATCAAGGTAACAGAGAAAAATAAAAATTGGCCAGAGATATCACTATATTTGCATAATAACCCAATTAACAACGGCAAAAATTATCGTCAAAGTATTTATGTGAATTACCTTCCGCTTGATATAATGGCCCCATTGCTTGCAGAGTGGACAGGAGTACCACAAGCAATTCGAGATGAATTGCTACAATTCCAACCAAGAGGCGAATTATTTAATCTCTATCTCGTACACCCAACGAATCAAACCAAGATAAATGCTTTTGCGTTTTCTACTCACTTCCACAATCTTAGTTTCCTCGCAGTTAAAAATATGCCTGCAATTGCAGGCTTATCAGGGTATATAGTCGCAAATCCTACGATCGGACAGTTGAGCATAGCCAGTAACAATATTATGTTGAATTATCCAAACTATTTTCTTCAACCACAGACATACACAGAATTAAAAGCCAATATAACTTGGCAACATAAGAATACTGGCTGGTTGGTTCATAGTCCGGGATTTTATGCCGTTAATAAAGATTTCGCTGTACGTGGCAGCGGAGAATTAAATGGCATACAACCACAAGGAAATCCGCAGATAAGTTTGTTATTGGCGATTCAAAATTTTAATTTGACTAATTTAAGTGGTTATTTGCCAAATCAGATTTTATCACCAAAGTTAACTAATTGGTTACTAGGAGCTTTTAATAAAGGCATAGCTAATTATACTGTAGTAGCACTACGCGGCCCTGTAAATGCAATTCCTTTTGACCAACACGAGGGTGTTTTTCGGGTTATTAGCCAATTTCATGATGTTGATTTAACATATAATCGTGCTTGGCCTAATGCGAATCAGTTAACGGGTATGGTTGAATTCAATGGTCGGCAAATGCATGCCCAAATAACCAAGGGTAGCATTATTGAGGCCGCTATAAAACAAGGCTCGGCAACTATTCCTTATATTGGTCGCGATCAACCAGAAAGAATAGACATCAGTGCTATTTTACAAGGTGAGCTGTCTAAAGGATTGCAATTTTTAAAGCAAGGGCCATTGAAAAATAGCGTTGGCAAATATTTGACTTCTATTCAGCTACAAGGTCCAATGCAGACAAATTTACAATTAACTATTCCATTGCAGCATTTAGAACAAACTAAAAATAATATGGTGGTGAATGGATCTGTTACTATGCCTGATGCAACTTTAACAATCGCCAACTGGGGGGTAAAATTACAAAAATTAGCTGGAACATTTATATTTACGAAAACTGATTTATCAGCGCAGCACTTGCACGCATTGTTATACAATCAACCGGTTATTCTAAATATTAGGACGCTTACACAAGATATAAATAACCCGATAACACGGATTGATATAGCAGGACAAGTAAATCTAAGTGATCTATCGCAACAATTGCATTTTTCTATTGCCCCTTACTTTAAAGGCACAACGTTATATCATGGTGATTTGCAGATTCAACACGGAAAAGCCAATAATAGTTTGCATCTTAGTTCTAATTTACGCGGTGTTACCAGTACGTTACCAACACCGTTAGCTAAAGCGGCACAAGATTCAACACCATTAAATATCGCGATGCAATTTAAAGCTGCTGCTCCAATGCAATTGCAAATAAATTATGCCGAACGAGTAAAGGCGGCGTTGGCATTATTGAAAAGTGACAATAATTTACAATTACAAAGTGGTGCAATCCATATTGGCACAGGACTCCTCCGGTCACAAAAGCAAAAAGGCTTATCGATAGATGGTCATCTTGATGAATTTGATTGGTCAAAGTGGCAACCAATTATATCGCCAAATTCGCATATTACAGCTCAGAAATCGTCAAAATTAGCTATAATCAATAAAATAGATTTATCATTTGGTAAATTGAAAATATTAC
Source organism: uncultured Gammaproteobacteria bacterium (assembly GCA_963747655.1). GTDB lineage: Bacteria > Pseudomonadota > Gammaproteobacteria > Enterobacterales > Enterobacteriaceae > Rouxiella. The sequence continues at coordinate 11,947 of CAVVFS010000009.1, forward strand.
AACAACAATTTATAACGACGCGTATACAAGTTAATCGTGAAATAAATGCATGGCTATTTAAATTTACAGGCCCCGGGTTAACGGGCTACATCCATTTACCTTATGTTTTTCGAGGTCATGTGCTTACGATTGATTTTCAGCATTTGCATTTGCTGTCAAAATTTAAAGGTAATGCTCATTTCGATATTAAACCCTTGGATTTACCAGCTTTAGATGTGCAAATAGATGATCTTCGTTACGGTAGTAAAATGGTTGGCAACCTGAGATTTAATACTCATCCGATACACAGCGGTTTGTTAATAGATCAATTTAATTTTATTAGCCGTACCTTCCAGATAAAAATGCAAGGAAGTTGGTTAGCAACAGCTTTTGGAACAAACACAGAACTAATTGGTACAGCTGTAAGCAACAATTTAGCAGCGACATTGGCAGCTTGGAATTTTCCCGCCACAATAGACGGTAAAAAAGTCAGCATAACTTATAATTTGTATTGGCCTGGTGCCCCTTATGCAATACATCTAAAAAATATTTCTGGACAAGTTCATCTAAACATTTGTCACGGTAATATTGCTGATATTGGTCAAAAAGCCGCAGCTGAGATAAGCTTAGGACGCATCATCACTTTACTGAGTGTTGAAAGTATTCCACGCCGTTTGTTGTATCATTTTGATGATTTATTAGCTAAAGGCTTTGGATTTGATACGTTAAAGGGCGATTTTGCCATCAAAAATGGCGTTGCCAAAACTCAAAATACGGCTATTAAAGCAGTTATTGCTGATTTGACGCTGGCTGGAGAAATTGACTTAGTTCAACAACAATTGAATCTATATCTCGGGGTAGCGCCACATGTGATTGCAAGTTTACCTGTCATTGTGGCAATTCTGAGCGGTCCGGTCGCTGGTATAGTGACCTGGGCTGCAAGCAAAGTTTTAAGTCCTGTTTTCGATCATTTTGTGCACCGCTATTATACTATTAAAGGACCATGGCATCAGCCTGTAGTTCAGCGAGTCGATAAACAAAAAGTGGTGTCAAATCCATCACAGAAAGTACCACAGAAGGCAGCACCGAAAACACAACTCGCGTACGCTGCTCATTAAAGCCATAATTAGCCTATTATGTATTATAATGATATGGAAATGGAGCTTAAAGTATGACAAATGTCGCTGCGCTACAAATGATTTCGACTCTCAATGTTAATGAAAATCTAGCTACTGCAGAAGGGCTAATTGAGCGTGCTGTTAAAGAAGGGGCACAGTTAATAGTGCTGCCTGAAGATTTTGCTTGCATGGGTAATAATGAAGACGCGAAACTGGCTTTGGCAGAAAAACCAGGAGCAGGAAAGCTGCAGGAATTTCTCGCAAACCTTGCAAAATTGCATCACATTTGGTTAGTTGGCGGGACAATACCAATGCGTGGGAGTACGGTAGATAAAGTACGATCAGCTTGTCTGGTATTTGATGAAGAAGGCAAACAACAAGCGCGTTATGATAAAATCCATTTATTTGATGTATTTGTCGATGATCAAAAGGGACAATATTCTGAATCTCGTTATACCGAGCGAGGTGAGCAACCTACTATAGTTAATACACCATTCGGTAAATTGGGTTTGGCAATTTGTTATGATTTACGATTTCCCGAATTGTTTCGCCAGTTAGTTTCAATGGGGTGGCTTTGATTGTCGTGATTATTGTCGCTGCCGGTCTGGGCTGGCATTTTGCGTCGAAGCAGAATAGCGCCGTGACTTTTGGCACCACCTTAAAAGTGCACTATGAACCGGCAATGGCCGGGGAACAAAAGGTGATTGAATACGTCGCGCAGCATATTGCACCGGATTACGGTATCAATCTGGTCGCCGTAGGGTTGCAAGATCCGGTGCAGTCAGACCGCGCGGTAGCTCAAGGCCAGTATGCAGCCACTATTTATCAGCATCAGTGGTGGCTAAAACAGGTGGTCGATGCCAACAAGTTTGCCCTCACGCCGACCATGCCAGTCTTCCAATGGGCGTTTGGTATTTATTCCGATAAATATCATTCGATTGCGGAATTACCAGAGGGCGCAACAATTGTGGTGCCTAACGACGGGGCAAATCAGGGGCAGGCACTGTGGCTGTTGCAGCGTATTGGGCTGATTGGATTAGACCCGTCGGTCGAGCCGCGCACCGCAAAATTGGCCGATATTAAAAGCAATCCTCACCACTTTAACTTTAAAGAGCTGGATCTGCTGACTATGCCTCGCGCGTTGAATTCGGTCGATGCAGCGATTGGTTATGTCTCGCAGTTTGACGCCGGTAAAGTGCCGCGTGACAAAGGGATTCTGTTCCCGGCAGCGCCAAAAACCTTTGCCTCGCAGCTGGTGATCGGCACGCCTTATCTCAACGACGAGAATATTATCAAACTGAAAAAAGCCTTTGCTGACCCACGTTTACAGCAGTGGTTGAAAGAAACTAATGATCCGCTGGTTCAGGGAGTTTTAGTGCCTGTTTCGGCAGAATAAGGCCCCTATTTTCTCATCCGTAACCGGGTTCGCATTACGCTAACCCGGTTTTTGTGTTGCCTCAAAAAATAACGATTAACTTATTGATTATAATGAATTTGTTATCAATATTTGTTGTTTGTTATCCCCTGCAAAGCCCTTTATAACTGCTCATCAATACCTGTTAAAAATACCTGCATCCGTTTACACGCACTTGCTTGCACATGACGAATAAAAACAGAGGATTCTATGAGCACGATTAACATTGATGACGGCATCGCATCTCCGCCATCGCATTCAACACCGATAGGGTCAGTGGGCGACGTCGCCAAGCTTATTAATTCCAGTAACAGCAAAAATAACTATGCCCGCTTTATCGTATTTCTGGCGCTGGGCGGCGTATTTCTCGACGCCTATGATTTGACCACGCTGTCATACGGTATTGATGACGTGGTTAAGGATTTTAGTCTCACCCCGACGCTGACCGGCTTAGTGGCTTCGTCAATCATGTTCGGCACTATTGTCGGCAACTTACTCGGCGGTTGGTTGACCGATAAATACGGTCGTTACTCGGTATTTATGGCCGATATGCTGTTCTTTGTCGTCTCCGCTATCGCCGCCGGTCTGGCACCCAATGTCTGGGTATTGATTGGGGCACGATTCCTGATGGGGGTGGGCGTAGGGATCGACTTGCCGGTCGCCATGGCCTATCTGGCCGAGTTCTCAAAATTTACCGGAAAATCCAACAAGGCCTCGCGCGTGGCGGCCTGGTGCCCGATGTGGTATGCCGCGTCGTCAGTGTGCTTCCTGATTATCTTTGCGCTGTATTTTGTGCTGCCGAAAGAGCATATCGACTGGCTGTGGCGTGCTTCACTGTTGTTCGGTGCGGTGCCTGCGTTGCTGATTATCGCGGTACGCAGCCGGTTTATGAATGAGTCACCACTGTGGGCGGCGAATCAGGGCGACCTGAACGGCGCGGCGCGTATTCTGCGTGATTCTTATGGCATCGAGGCGCATGAAGATAAAGCCGCCGTCGCCAGGCAGGTTAAAAAGGCTCCGCCGAAAGTCAGCTTCCGCGTGCTGTTCCAGAAACCTTACCGCGAACGCACTATCGTGGCCGGGATCATGAACGTTTGCGTGTCTTTTGAATACACCGCGATTGCCTTCTTCCTGCCGTCGATTCTGGCGCAATTCCTTGGCGCAGGGGTGTTTGAAACTATTTCTGCTTCACTGGGATTAAACGCACTGTTTGCCTTTACCGGCGGGCTACTGGGGATGCGCCTGGCATGGAAATTCCAGACTCGTCACGTGGCGATTGCTGGTTTCGCCTTGCAGTTTATTGCCCTGATTTCACTGGCTTTGATTGGTCATCCGACCGCGCTTATCGGCATTGTGTTTGCCATCCTGATGCTGGGGTTGTGGCTGTTTGCCGAAGGCTTTGGGCCCGGTGCGCAGATAATGATTTACCCCTCTCTGGGCTATCCGACACATATCCGTGCTACAGGCGTTGGCTTTAGCCGTGCGTTGTCAGGCATTGGCAGTGCGCTGGCGCTGTTTATTCTGCCAATCCTACAGTCTGCTTACGGCACCAATATGTTCTGGATTGTCTCTCTCAGCGCGATTCTGCCGATTATCGCCCTGCTTATAGTGCGCTTCGAACCTACTCGCCGCGATATCGACGACTCTGCCGAAAATGGAGAACAACATGTCTGAACAACATCATGCAGTACCCAATCATCAAGTCCCTGATTATGAAGAGCTTGCCGCCCGTTTCCGACCAATATTTTCCCGTATTGCCGAGGGTGCGGTTGAACGCGAGCGTGAACGTGAGCTGGCGGTGGAGCCGATCCGCTGGTTGAAAGAGGCCGGTTTTGGCACCCTGCGGATCCCGGTTGAGCAGGGCGGTTTTGGCGCAACCTTGCCACAGCTGTTCCGGTTGTTAACCGAGCTGGCAGAGGCCGATTCAAACCTTCCACAGGCTCTGCGCGCTCATTTTGCCTTTGTTGAAGACAGATTGAATCAGCCCGACAGCGAAGAGAGGCAGCGCTGGTTCCGTCGCTTTGCCGATGGCGAGCTGGTCGGCAGCGGCTGGACGGAAATCGGCAATCTCAAATTGGGCGAGGTCATCACCAAGGTCGCGCCCGCCGATAGTGGCTGGACGCTAACCGGGCACAAGTTTTACAGCACTGGCACGCTTTACGCCGACTGGATCGACGTTTACGCCCAGCGCGCAGACAACGGCCGCGACGTGATTGCGCTGGTTAATACCCATCAAAACGGCGTGCAGCGCGAAGACGACTGGGACGGTTTCGGCCAGCGCCTGACGGGGAGCGGCACCACGCGTTTTGAGCAGGCCACGGTTGAAGCACCGCACGTTTATGACTTTAGCGAACGTTTCCGTTATCAGACCGCATTTTATCAGCACGTGTTGCTGTCTACGCTTGCCGGAATTGGCCGCGCAGTGACGCGAGATGCAGCGCAGGCCGTTGCCAATCGCAAACGTATTTACAGCCACGGCAATGCTCAACAGGTGAAACAGGACGTGCAGGTGTTGCAAGTCGTCGGGCAGATTTCCAGCTGGGCCTACGCGGTAGAAGCCACGGTGCAGCAGGCCACGCACTCTTTGCAGCGGGCTTATGACCTGCATACCAGCAAAGACGAGGCGGCAATTCAACGAGCCAACGTGCAGGCAGAGGTTGATGCGGCCAAGGCGCAGGTGATCGCCAGCGATTTAATTACTCGTGCCGCGACCGAGCTTTTTAACGCGCTGGGCGCTTCTGATACCCGAACCAGTAAAGCGCTGGATCGCCACTGGCGCAACGCGCGCACCGTCGCCTCGCACAATCCGGTGATTTACAAGGCTCGTAACGTCGGCGACTGGGAAGTCAACGGCAAAGAACCGACGTTTATCTGGCAAATCGGCAATGGCGAATAAATAAGGACTCAAGATGACTCAAGGCCAAAATATTTTCTGGCGCGCCCCTGAGCCAGCGGAAGTGATAACCGACGAGCAGCAGGCCATTGAGGCCGCGCGGGTCGTGGCGAAGTTGGCGGCAGTCGATGCCGTTCAGCGCGACCGCGAAAGAATTTATCCACTGGAGGCGCTGGCGCTGTTCACTCGCAGCGGGCTGGGCAGTATTTCTGTGCCGCGCGAGTACGGCGGGGGTGGCTTGCCTTATCGCACGGTGGCCGAGGTGTTTCGGATAATCTCCGCCGCCGATCCGTCTTTGGGGCAAATTCCGCAAAATCATTTTGGCCTGATCCAATATTTGCTCGATGAAGGCACACAAGCACAGAAAAAGTCACTATTTAAGGCGGTGGTGGAGGGGCATCGTTTTGGCAATGGCGGCCCGGAAAAAAACACCCGCCACACCCGTGAGGTGCTGGCAAGACTTCATCGTCATCCCGATGGATTACGTTTGACCGGCGAGAAATTTTATTCAACTGGCGCGCTGTTTGCTCACATCGTCGTTACTACGGCGATTGACGATGCGGGTCAGGCACAGTTGGCGTTTATCCGTCAGCCCGCCGAGGGCGTGGAGATTATCGATGACTGGTCGGGTATCGGTCAACGCACCACCGCCAGCGGAACTGTGCGTTTTAACGCGGTGAAAGTGGATCCGCAGTGGGTGATCCCAGTTCCTGCCACCGATAAACCTTCTCTGCGTGGCCCGGTTTCACAGCTGATTCAGGCGGCGATTGATGCCGGAATTGCTCGAGGAGCCTTTGATGAAGCCGGCGATTTTATTCGCGATCATTCGCGGCCGTGGGTCGATGCTGGTGTCGATCGCAACGCCGATGATGCGCAACTTCAGGCCGATGTGGGGCGCATTTATGTCGAGCTGACGGCCGCCGAGGCGTTACTGCGTCGGGCGGCGAATCAGCTGGATCAAATCTCCCCGTCCCAGTTGGATGAAAACGTCGCTGCCAGAGCTTCGATTGCCGTGGCCGAAGCGAAAGTGCTGACCACCGCCATTGCTCTGAAAGCCAGTGAGAAATTGCTGGAATGGGGCGGAAGCCGCGCCACATTGAGCCATAACGGGCTGGATCGTCATTGGCGCAATGCCCGAATTCACACCTTGCACGACCCTGTTCGCTGGAAAACGCACACTATCGGTAATTACTACCTAAACGGAATTTATCCCGTGCGCCACGCCTGGATATAAGGACATAACCATGACAATTAGCCCGGTCAGGTCAAAAAAGACCGCCAAAATTATTGCTTCGGCGACTGACGCGATTGACGTCGCGCACCAGTTGGCGCAGGCCTTTCGCGTGGAATCGTCACAGCGTGACCGCGACAGGGAATTGCCCCACAGCCAGCTTGAGGCGCTGTTTGCCTCCGGGCTGGGCGCAATTACGGTGCCCAAATCTTTAGGAGGCGCAGAGGTTTCTACCGCGGTGTTGGCAGAAATTATTGCCATTTTGAGCGAAGCCGACGGGGCAATTGGCCAGATCCCGCAGAATCATTTTTATGCTCTCGAAGTGCTGCGTATCAATGGCAGTGAGGCGCAAAAGAAACGGCTGTATCAGGAGGTGCTGGAAGGCGTGCATCTGGGCAATGCGCTGGCCGAATTTACTTCTTCGGCGGCACATCGGCGTAACACCGCCGTGTTGCCCAACGGCGAACATTATCTGCTGCACGGCAAAAAGTTTTATGCCACCGGAGCCTTGTTTGCCGACCGAATCCCGACGCTGGCCCGCAATGAGCACAATAAAGAACAGCTGGTTTTCGTGCCTCGCCATCAGGCGGGCGTCAACGTGGTGGATGACTGGTCGGGATTTGGGCAACGCACTACCGGCAGCGGCACGGTGATTTTCGACGAGGTTGAAATCGATCACGAGGATATCGTGCCATTCCAGACGGCCTTTGAGCGCCCGACTACCGTGGGGTCTTTTGCACAAATAATTCACGCGGCGATCGACCAGGGCATTGCCCGCGCGGCGTTCAACGACATGCTGCACTTTATCAATACTCGCGCCCGCCCGTGGCCTGACTCTGGGCTGGAGCAGGCCAGCGACGACCCATTGACACTTGACCGGACCGGGCAACTTGCCGCGCGTCTGGCCGCAGGTGATGCACTGTTGGAAGAAGCCGGTGAAGCGGTTGACGTGGCTCAGCGTGATTCTAGCGCCGAAAATGTGGCGGCGGCGTCGGTGATTGTTGCCGCGGTGCGTGCCTGGACGACTGAAGTCTCACTTGAAGCTGGCAATTTGCTGTTTGAACTCTCCGGCACGCGATCCGCCTTAAGTGAACACAATTTAGACCGCCACTGGCGCAATGCACGTACACATACGCTGCATGACCCTGTGCGCTGGAAATATCCGATTATCGGCAATTATGTATTAAACGGCGTACTGCCGCCGCTCAGAGGTACGGTATGAGTCAGTCTGGCAAAAAGATCCTGCTTAATGCGTTCAATATGAACTGCGTAGGGCACATTCATCACGGTATGTGGACCCATCCACAGGACCGTTCCACCGAATTCACCTCGTTAAAGTATTGGCTGGATCTGGCGCGCACGCTGGAAAAAGGCCTGTTCGACGGGCTGTTTATTGCCGATATTTTGGGCGTTTATGATGTGTACCAGCAGGGTATTAATCTGACCGCCAAAGAGTCGATTCAGCTGCCGGTTAACGATCCGCTGATGCTGGTTTCAGCGATGGCCAGCGTTACTGAGCATCTCGGATTCGGACTGACGGCCAATCTCAGCTATGAGGCGCCTTATCCGTTTGCCCGCCGTTTTTCGACCCTTGACCATCTCACCAACGGGCGCGTCGGCTGGAATATCGTCACCGGTTATCTCGACAGTGCCGCGCGCGCAGTCGGGCAAACCGAGCTGTTAAGCCACGATCGCCGCTATGATCAGGCCGACGAATTTCTTGATGTCAGCTATAAGCTGTGGGAAGGCAGCTGGGAAGACGACGCAGTGTTGGCCGACAGGAAGCGGCGCATTTATGCCGATCCGGCAAAAATCCACTCTATTGATCATCATGGTGAGTTTTATCAGGTGCAAGGTTATCACTTGTCATCACCTTCGCCGCAGCGCACGCCGCTGCTGTTTCAGGCCGGTAGCTCTGAGCGCGGCTTAGCGTTTGCCGCCCGCCATGCAGAGTGTACTTTTGTCAGCGGCAGCACCATCGAGGCTACTCGTGCGCAGGTGAATAAGCTGCGTCAGGCCGCGCAGGATGCAGGACGTCAGCCTGACGATCTTAAAGTATTTATGGGCGTGTCGGTGATTGTCGCCCCGACCGAACGCGAAGCCAAAGAGAAAGAGCAGGAGTATCTACGCTACGCCAGTGCTGAGGCGGGCATTGCCCATTTCTCCAGCTCGACTGGCATCGATCTCTCAGAATTTAGCCTGGATGAGCCCATTCAGAGTGGCCCGACGCGCGCCATCGAATCGGTGAGCAAAGCCTACAGTGGCTGGACTCGCCGCCGTTTGCTTGAGCAGCACGCAATGGGCGGTCGTTATTCGCTGATTGTCGGCGACCCCTCGCAGGTAGCCGATGAGCTGCTCAAATGGATTGATGAAACGGGTATCGATGGTTTTAACCTGACCCGCATTCTTAATCCGCAGAGCTATATCGACTTTATCGAATTGGTTGTCCCGCAGTTGCAACAGCGCGGACGTTATAAAACCGAATACCAGGATGGAACACTGCGGAAAAAACTGTTTAACCACGACAAATTGCCGTCACGTCATCCGGCGGCTCAATGGCGTAATAATCAATAAATTTGGGAATAATAATAATGCAAAGTAATAACCTGAAAAAAGCGTCATGGTTTAAAAGCAGTATTAAGGCCTCGTTATTATTGATGGCTAGCGCAGGGGCGTTATTTTCACTGGCCGCGCAGGCAGCCGATAATAATGGTGATATTCCCTTGCTGAAAGGGAAACGCATCGGGATTACCGTCGCAGGCACCGATCACTATTGGGATCTAAAAGCCTATCAGGGGCAAATAGACGAAGTAAAAAGGCTGGGAGGGATCCCTATTGCTCTCGATGGTGGTCGCAAAGATGCACAGCAAATCTCTCAGATTCAAACGCTTATCGCGCAAAAGCCGGATGCTATTATCGAACAGTTGGGCACAGTTTCGGTGCTTGAGCCGTGGCTGAAAAAAGTCCGTGCTGCCGGTATTCCGTTATTTACCATTGATACGGCCAGCCCATCGAGTATTAACGTGACCACCTCGGATAACTTTTATATCGGTGAACAGTTAGCCCTGAAATTAGTGAGTGACCTGCACGGTGAAGGCAATATTCTGGTGTTCAACGGATTTTATGGCGTGCCGGTAGTCGCAATGCGCTATGACGAATTAAGAGAGGTGCTCAAGTGGTATCCGAAAATCAAGATTATTCAGCCTGAGTTGCGCGATGTTATCCCAAATACTGTTCAGGATGCCTATGCGCAAATTAGCCAATTACTTAATAAATATCCTAAAGGCACGGTACAGGCGATTTGGGCTGCCTGGGACGTTCCGCAAATTGGAGCCACTCAGGCGGTTGATGCCGCCGGGCGCAGCGAAATTAAAACTTATGCAGTAGACGGCAGCCCGGACGTCGTGGCGCTGGTTAAGAATCCTAAATCAAGCGCCGCCGCCGTTGTGGCTCAGCAACCTTACTTGATAGGCAAGACCGCGGTCGATAATGTCGCTCGTTATCTTGCCGGTGACCACGACTTGCCGCCTTCAACCTACGTTCCTGCGCTGCTGGTGACCAAACAAAATGCGGCAGAAGTACAGAAAACGCTGGGCCAAAGTGATGGCAAATAATACGCCGGTTCTGGCGCTACGCCTGATAAGTAAGGCGTTCGATGGCGTTCCGGCGCTGCGTGATGTCTCTCTGACATTACAGGCCGGGGAGATCCACGGCCTGATTGGTCATAATGGTGCCGGTAAATCGACGCTGATCAAGATATTGGGCGGTCTGCATCAGGCCGATAAAGGCTCAATAACGCTGGCGGGCGACATAAAGTCTATTAATTCCCCTCGCGTTGCGCAGTCGCTGGGGATTGAGATTGTGCATCAGGAAAGGTTACTGGCTCCCACTCTGACTGTGGCAGAAACCTTGCTGTTAGGGGAGGAGCCGCACTATAGAGGCTTGCCACTGCTTAATCGCCGCCTGCTACGACGTACCGCCCGTAAGGCGATTAAGCATTTTTTTGGGCTGGAAATTGACCCCGATGCACTGATAGGCGATCTCAGCGTTGCCGAGCAGCAAGTGGTGCAGATAACCCGCTCTCTGCGCCATTCGCCGCGTATTTTGGTGTTTGACGAGCCGACTGCTGCCCTGGCGCGACATGAAGTTTTGTCACTGTTTAAGGCCATCCGCGCGCTACAGGCTCGCGGTTTGGCTATTTTATATGTTTCGCACTATCTCGATGAAATTATAGAACTTTGCCAGCAAGTGACCGTGCTGCGCGATGGGCAAGATGTTGCGAGTCACGCAGTGGCCGAGATAAACGCCCAGCAACTGATCGGCGATATGCTGGGAGATGAGCAAAAATCGCTGGTGCAGCGCCAGCCGCAGTCTCGTATAGAAGTTCGGCTGAGAGTCAATCAACTCGCGGCGCCGGGTCGCTTTGAGGCGGTGAGTTTTGCGGCACATCGCGGGGAGATTATTGGCGTCACCGGATTGCTCGGCTCGGGTGGCAAAGCGCTGGTGCGGGCCTTGTTCGGCCTGGAAAATGGTCTGAGTGGCAGTATTACATTAGAGCAAAAAAACTTTCTGCCGCGTTCGCCCTATCAAGCGGTGAAACACAAGATAGCCTTTGTGCCAGAAGACCGGCGAGCCAATGGCATCGCGCCGGATCTCAGCCTGCGGGAAAATATTACCCTCACCAGCCTGCGTCGTTTAGTGCGCGGGCTGTTTATCGATAATGCTCAAGAAAAGCGGCTAGTGGCGAAGAATATTAGCGAGTTAGGGATCCGCACGCCCGGTTCTGAAGCGCCGCTGCGAATGTTATCGGGTGGGAATCAGCAAAAAGTGGTGCTGGCTAAATGGCTTAATACCGATGCCGCGGTTTATTTGCTGGATGAGCCGACCGTGGGTGTCGATATCGGCGCCAAAACCGAGATTTATCAGGCACTGCAGCAGTTGGCAGAGAAGGGCGCGGTGGTGATTATCTTCTCGACCGATCTGCTGGAACTGCAATCTTTGTCTGATCGTATTCTGGTGATGGCGCGCGGCAAGTTAGTCAAAACGCTGTACGGCGCTGATACCGATCATCATGAAATTCTAGCCTGGGCCGCGGGTGCAGCACAAGGGGAACAGCTTGCGGGAGCCGCATGATGACGGAACTCTCCTCCGATAGCCTGCACAATACTACGGTGATCCGACGGGATCGCAGCAGCCAATGGCTTCAGGCGAGCGCGCTATTGATTATTGTTGCGGTGCTCTCCGTATTTGCCGTGCTGTCGCCGATTTTCCTGACTCTAGGTAATTTAGGAAACGTGCTGCAACAAACGGTCGTGACCGGCACGCTGGCCTTTGGGTTAACGCTGGTGCTGATTGGCGGCGGCAGTAACTCGTTGACAGGCGGTATCGACCTTTCTGTGGCTGCCAATATGGGGCTGAGCGCGGCGGTATTTACCACTCGATTGAGCCACGGCGCGCCGATAGCTGAAGCACTGATTTTCGCGCTGCTGACCGGGGCTATGTTAGGACTGCTTAACGCGTTAGCCGTGGTTTGGCTGCGTATTCTGCCACTGCTTGCAACGCTAACGACCATGAATATTGCCATCGGCATTGAGATGGTGATTACTCAAAACTCGACCATTCCCGCCAGCGGTCCACTGTTTGACCTGCTGCTTGGCAATGGCCCGTTGACCCTGCCGTGGCTGGCGTGGGCGCTGATTTTACTGGCTATTATCTTTACGCTGTTGGTGCATTTTACCCCCTTCGGCCTAAGGTTGCTGGCGGTTGGGAGCCATCCGCTGGCGGCACGGGCGCAAGGCTTATCGGTCGGCCGATATATCGCGGCCAGCTATATTCTTTGTGGGGTGGCGGCGGCGATTGCCTCATTTTCCTCAGTTACGCTGCTCAGCGGCAGCACACCGGGTTCCAACGATAATTTGCTGATGGTGATTGCCTCGGTATTGCTTGGCGTGGTCTTCTCGCGCCGTCTGGTGCCAAGTATTGGCGGGACGCTGGTAAGCGCCTTGTTCTTGAGCCTGTTAGCCAACGGCTTTCAGCTAATCAATATTTCCAGCTACTGGATTAACGGCGTTGAAGGTGTGCTTATCCTGTCTGTAGTAGCGCTCACCGCCGTGCTTCGCCAGCGCCAGCAGAGGAGAAAAATTCGTGTCTGAGCTCACTACTCCGGTTCCTGATGCTAGAAAACGCAGCAATTTACTGCGCGGATTAATTGCTCTGGTATTTGTCGTTTTACTGACTCTTTTCAGCCTGTTTGTGCCGGGATTCTTCACTCTGAGCAATATTGAAAGCGTGCTGCTCAATAATGTGGCCCCGTTAGCGATAGCCGCTCTTGCCATGACGCTGGTGGCCGCAATGGGTGCGGTCGATTTGTCTATCGGCACGGCGATTGATTTTTCCTGTCTGGTGCTGGTGACTCTGATTTCTCATCAGGCAGGATTACCGCTAGCATTGGCGGCGGCGCTGCTTGCCGCTTTAGGTGTCGGGTTATTTAACGCATTTTTAGTTGCGGTAATGGGCGTCGAACCTTTTCTCGCCACGCTGGGAACGCTCTTTATCGGCCAGAGCGTGCAACAGCTTTCATCCAACGGCGGCCAGCCTATCTACTTGTTAAGTCAGGTATTACCGGCGGATTTTTCTGCCATCAGCCACGGCGCATGGCTGGATATTCCACAGCCGTTGTGGTACGTGGTGGTGTTGGCAATTGCGTTGCACCTGCTATTGCAGCGAACTCGTCACGGCAGGGCGTTAATCCTGATGGGCACTCAGCCTAGCGTCGCGCGTTATTCGGGGATTGCTGTCGGTAAACTCACGGCCGTCGCGTTTGCACTTAGCGGCGTCATTGCTGGCGTTGTGGGGCTGATGCTGGCTTCCAATGTTAAGGCCTGGGTGCCACTGTCCGGCAATGCCTACTTGCTTAACGCCATCGGTGCAGCGTTTATCGGCGCCACCTTTTCGGCTTCAAAACGGCCTAATGTCCCCGGCACATTGCTCGGCGTGCTACTGCTGAGCTTCGTTGCCAACGGACTGTTGCTGGTCGGCTGGAACTTCTACTGGCAGCAGGTTGCGACGGGAGTGCTTATCTTTATTGTGCTGGCCGTCGGCGCGTTACGCAGCCGTCAACGCGGATAACATTAATTACAAGGATAACATTAATTACGAGGATAACATCCGATGAGTCTTGATACCGCGGGCAAGCAGCCCTTTATTTTGTTTGGCTTTATGATGAACGTGGTCGGGCATATTTCTGCCGGCCTGTGGCGTCATCCTGAAGATAATGCCAGCCGCTATACCGAGCTGAGTTACTGGACCGAAATTGCCAAACTGCTCGATGGCGCAGGCTTTGATGCATTGTTTATCGCCGATGCGGTGGGGCAGTTGGACGTGTATCAGCATCAACCTGACGCGGCACTGCGCACGGCGGCGCAAATGCCGGTTAACGATCCCCTGTTACTGGTTTCAGCAATGGCGGCGGTGACGAGAGACTTAGGTTTTGGTATCACCGTGTCCACCACCTATGAGCATCCGTATCTGCTGGCGCGTAAATTTACCACGCTGGATCACCTGACAAAGGGTCGGATTGCCTGGAATATTGTCACCTCAATGCTAGATTCGGCGGCCAAAAATATGGGGCTGGATAAGCAGTTACCGCACGATGAGCGTTACAATCGTGCACAGGAGTTTGTTGATGTCGCCTGCAAACTGTGGGAAGGGTCATGGGAAAATGATGCCGTGCAGCGGGATAAAATTCGCGGTGTTTATACCGATCCGCACAAGGTGCACCCGATTAACCATCATGGTGACTATTATAAAGTGCCGGGTGCGCATTTCAGTGAACCTAGCCCGCAACGCACACCGGTACTGTTTCAGGCAGGAACGTCGACACGCGGTAGCCACTTTGCAGCCACCAATGCGGAAGTCATTTTTATCGGCGGAGTGACGCCCCAGGCCATTCGAAAAGATATTGACAGCATTCGCGCGCAGGCTAAAGCGTTGGGTCGCAATGCCGATTCCCTGAAATTTATCACGGCCGTTACCGTTGTTACCGGTGAAAATGATGCCGCGGCGAAGGCACGCTATGAGGATTTTCAGCGCTACGTGAGTGAAGAGGCCGCGCTGGCGCTCTTTTCGGCATGGACAGGCGTTGACTGGTCTGAATATCCGCTCGACCATCCGCTGGAATATATCGAGACCGATGCCTGTCGCTCAACGTTGGCGGCCCTGACGCGTATCGATTCTGACCGCCAATGGACACTGCGTGAAGCCGCGCACTATATTGGTATCGGCGGACTGCATCCCACGTTGGTCGGCGGCCCGGTTACTATCGCCGATCAACTGGAGAGTTTTGCCGAGCAGTCAGGCATTGACGGCTTTAATCTGGGCTATGCCATTAGTCCCGGCAGTTTTGAAGATTTTGTAAAATACGTTACGCCAGAACTGATTGCCCGGGGAAGAGTCAGGCAGAGGCCTGTAACGCCGTTAACCTTGCGTGAGAGGCTGTTGGGAGAAGGATAGCGATATTTACGCGATGACCCGGCGAGCGTCCGCGCCAGCCGGAGTATTCGACGCTGAGAGGTCATCACGGCTGTATTGATCAACTCCAGGCGTGGCGCGGCGGATTAACGCCGTTAAGATAATAATTGCCAACGTGGAAGTATTTCCAGCGCACCGGGTCGTGCAGAGTATGCGTGCGCGCGTTGCGCCAGTGGCGGTCCAGATTATGCTCCGCCAAAGTTGAACGCGTTCCCGCCAGTTCAAACAGCTTGTTGCCGGCCAGAATAGCAATTTCGGTTGAAAGCACTTTAGCCTCGGCGGTGGCAATCGTGGCCGCGGCAACCGTTTCTTCATCCGGTGTGGCCAGCGCGGCATCAATAAGCTCACCCGCGCGCCAAAGTAGTGCTTCTGCAGCATGCAGGCGGATTTGCAGATCCCCTACGGCGGCGATAGTAAACACGTCTTCCGAGGCCTTGATCCTGACCGCTGTCGATCCACGGACGCGATTTTTCACGCACAAAGGCCAGCGTGTCGGCAATGGTACCGCGCGCAATGCCGACATCCACCGCCGCCTGAATAATTTGCGATATTGGACCCGCCGCCGTCGGGCGATCAAATGCCTTCCACACTGGAATAACCTTATCAACGGTGGTGTGCACATTGTCGAGCAGCACGGTGCCCGAGGCGGTGGTGCGTTGTCCAAAGCTAGACCAGTTATTGATTACCGTCAGACCTTCGGCATCGCGATTTAAAACAACTAACTGTACGAGGCCCTGTTCATCGACCGCAACAGTATGTACCCGATGAGCAAGCAATGCGCCAGTGGCATAAAATTTCTCACCATTGACGACTAAATTCCCGTTTTCATTGCGCAGCGTGGTTTTGAAATCTGAGACATTTTTAGAACTTTTTTCAGAAAATGCATTTCCCCAACGCAGACCTTGCAATACTTCTGCCAGCAGCGCTTTCTTTTGACTCTCGCTGCCGTCAGCAATCAGGTGCGCCACTCCCGCCAGATGGTTTTGCGGGATCTGCCCGAGCGCCGAATCGGCAGCCGCAATAATCGCGATCACTTTTGCCAACGTGACATAAGAAACCTCTGCGCCGCCGTATTCTTTCGGCACGTTAATTCCCCACAGGCCGCTTTGCGAGAAAGCGTCTAGCTCGGCAATCGGCAGCAGACCCTCTCTGTCGCGACGAGCTGCGCCCAGAGCAAACTGTTTCGCCAAATTTTCGGCAATCGTAATCGCTTCAGCATCGTTTTTGATGATATGAGCCGGCGTTACAGGTGCTGGCAGTGGAGAGAAAGGTTCAGGTGAATTAACCCGAACGTCTGCCTCAACGGATGGAATTTCAAGGGTGGACATAGGCAATCCTCTCTGATGGCGGTATTAACGCGTGCGCGCAAGATAACCATCGTGTCACAGGCTGCTGTGTTCAGTTATATGAATTCCTGCAATCAATTTTCGCTTAAAAGAAAAGCTTCATTCAGTTGAACCTGTTTATTTTAACTGCTGAGTCGTTAGCCGACGACAGCATTAAGATTTCTATTATTGAGCTATTAAAAAGGGATCAGGGGAGCGATTTTGGTCGTACTATCAATCATTCAATTCACTAGCTGAATCAGCAAAATCAACCCATCAGCATATTTTTGGCCTGGCTAAAGGACTCTCTTTCATGACAGCGAAAAAATCCGGCATTGTCGTTTTTGATATCGATGGCACCCTGACTGACAGCATTCCTCAGCATCAAAACGCGTTTGAAAGCGCCTTACGATCTTTTAATTTCCCGGCGCTGAAAACCGACTGGGGGAACTATTTGCATCATACCGACAGTGCGATATTTGAAGAGGCGTGGGCCGAAGCGAAATTTAGTGAATCAAGCAATCTGGCTGAATTAGAAACGCGCTATGTTCGCGAGCTAGATCGGCAATTAGCGCTGAAACCTTTTGTGGAAATTGCAGGAGCTGCTTCTTTTATTCAGTGGCTGAACGATCAGGGATGGGTGGTTGTTTATGCTACCGGCAGCCTGCGATATGGCGCAGATAAAAAGCTGGCCGCGCTGGATATTGACTCGCGAGAGGCTATTTTGGTGACAGCGTCAGAATTCCAAACGCGCGAAGAGTTATTGCTTGAGGCAATCCGTTTGGCGAATGAGAAATACTCTTTATCTGCCGGGCAAAAGATTATCTCTGTCGGAGACGGCCTGTGGGACCTTAAAACGGCCCAAAATCTAGATTTGGCATTTATCGGAATCGGTGTAGGTGCGAAAGCTAAACTGCTCACCGACCTCGGAGCCACGGTTTTTGCAGATTTCAATGAGCTTAGAAAAAACGGGGAACATCTGCTGAGCCGAGAGTGAGTTTAGACGATTGGCCGGTTTCTATGAATAACAGGCCAATCGCCCAGACATTTAAAAGCCCGCGCTCACAATTTTCGCCGCAGCCGCTAACACATCTTTGCGACTTGTAGCATCTTGTTTAGATTGAGTAAAATAGGTAACCAAAATCAACGGTACATGGTTTTGGGGCCAAATTACTGCGATGTCATTAGTCGTACCATAGTCGCCACTGCCGGTTTTATCACCTGTGACCCACGCTGCCGGCAGACCCGCGCGAATACTGGCATTACCGGTCGTATTGCCTTTCATCCATGCAATTAACTGTTCACGCTGGAATTTATTAAGCGCGTTACCTAGTGTCAGATTACGCAGGCTTTTTGCCATCGCGAGAGGTGACGTCGTATCACGGTTGTCGCCGGGAATAGCAGTATTAAGCTGAGGTTCGGGCCTGTCCAGACGGAAAGTCGTGTCGCCGATAACACGGGCAAATTGAGTAATTTTTGCCGGTCCACCAAGATATGCCAGCACTTTGTTCATGGCCGTGTTATCGCTGTACTGCAAAGCCGCAGCGCTTAACTCTGCCAGAGTCATTCCCGAGCCGACATGTTTTTCAGTGATGGGATTATAATTCACCAGGTCGGATTTTTTGATATCAACCCTCTGATTTAAAATGTCTTTATGAGTCTCGCTTTGTTTTAAAAGTGCTGATACCGCCATGACTTTGCTGGTACTGCACATGGCAAAACGCTCATTCGCACGATAGAGAATCTGTGAATTATCGGCGGTGTCGATGAGAGCAACCCCGAGACGACCTCCAGAACTTTTTTCTAAATCAGCCAGCTGTTGCTTAATCACGCCCGCGTCCTGCGGCGTTTTTGCCCAGGTTGCAGTGCTACCGAGAATTAAAGTCATTATTGCGATAGTGATAAGGGCGGCCTGACGTAGTCTATTTTTAAACATTCATAACCTTACGAATAATTGATTTTTTCCATTCGCTTACCGTCATGATTATTGCAAAAGCATCACGGCATTTTCAGCGGTGCCAGGATAGTAGCTTGATTTAAGAGCAATTTTCAATCTTGGAGGGAGATCGTGTGAAGCTCATCAAACAATAGTTTAGTGATGAGATGATGATGATAAAGAAAGGGAGGCGGGCTGCTGACACAACCCGTATTCTTTTAAAGACCAGTGTTTTTGCGAATAAATTGCCGCGCTTTCAAGGCATATTCCAGAGGATTGGCAACTGCCGGATCCTGCTCTGCTTCGACCACCATCCAACCTTGATAGCTACTCCGGTCGAGCAAGGAAAATATCGGCGTAAAGTCGATATCACCGTCTCCAGGAACGGTAAACATCCCCTGACGCACACCATCCATAAACGACGCTTTCTCTCTTTTAACGTGGTTCAAAATGTCGGTACGACAGTCTTTCAGATGAACATGGCGAATACGCGGCAAATGTTTTTCAAGCACATTCACTACCGCTCGCTGGTTCAATTCAGAGGCATAAACATGGCCGCTATCGAACAGTAAATAGACGTTCTGATTCACCGCCTGCATAAACTGGTCGATTTCAGCCGGAGTTTGAATACCTGTTCCCATATGATGGTGCAGGCAAACCGAAATACCCTTTTCAGCAGCGAGTTCTGCTAACTGGTTATAACCCTCTGCAACGCGTTGCCATTCGAGAGTGCTGAATATCGGTTTGGCTTCATAAATGGGTCGATTAAGGCTCTGAATACTGCCGCTTTGCTCCGAACAACCAATAACTTTTGCGCCCATACTGTGCAGAAAGTCCAGGGTTTCCGTGAACTCGAGCAACGTTTGTTCGCTTCGACCGCCTGCAAAAAAAGTGCTGAACCAGGCGTTGCAAATTTCTAACCCTCGTATCTCTAACGCCGGTTTCAGAATGGCTGGATCACGAGAATATTTCCTGCCAACCTCGCTGCCTGTAAATCCGGCTAACGCCATTTCGCTGATGCATTGTTGAAAGCTATTTTCATCGCCCAACTCAAGCATTTCATCGTTGGTCCAGCCAATAGGTGCTATCGCTAGTTTGATATGATCGGGGTTCATTTTGCGGTCCCTGATAAAAATTACTTTTTACTGTTCAGGTAGTGACTAATACCGTGGATCACCAGCGCGTGATCGTCCTCAGAGGGCAGGCCACTAACACTGACCGCGCCAAACACCGCGCCGCTCTGGGCTAACAGTGGAAAGCTGCCACCGTGATCACAATATTCGGCCTGATCGATAAACGGATGATGCTCCATGCGCGCGCCCGTTTGCTCGTAATTAATTCCCGCATATAGGGAGGAATGGGCCAGACGTAGCACAGTGTTTCTCTTACGCTTCATCCACTCAAGATTGTCGGCGCTAGAGCCGGGCAATGCAGACAGAAAAAGAGGCTGTCCAAAAGCAAAAACCTCAATGGCAACAGGGGCATGAGTCTCTGAAGCACGCTGGTGGATAGCGCTACCAATTGCCCAGGCTGAATTGAAATCAAAATCGATATTACTAAAGCGGTACTCGCGTTCCTGCTTAAGCAGAACCTCTGGAGTAAGTATTTGACTCATTTTTATGACTCCTGATTGAAATTAAAAATCACGCTAAGCAATAGGCTATGTCAAAGGCATAAAAGTTTCAATTTCAATTTAAAGTGAAATAAATGGTCTGTTTATGTCGCTTTCTTATGATTAATAAGGGAAAAAAAGATAGTTAATCATTGTCGAAGGAGTCGATTGGCTCTTTAAAGTTGCATATTTGTGATATTCATCACTTAACCATATGCTGTTGAGATTGGCAGGCAGGATTTAATTTATTGTTGATTTGTTAAAATCATATCCATTCAAGAACATGAGGATAATCATATTTTAGTCTTCTAAGTTGAATGTTATTTTCTTTTAATTAGGCCACAGATGCTCTGTTGTCCTAAAGAATTTTATCAATCTTTGTATTTAGAACATCCCATGATCGTCCCGTTATCATCCCCTTATTATCCCTTTATCGTCTCTGAGCACGCCGTTCCAGTTAGCCGAGCAGTGAAGGTATTGTGTTGCATCGAGCATTACTTACAGAACCAGCAAGTCGTTGCGCGCAGGACGATCGATAACCGCGGCAAATAGTCAAGGTTACCAATGACCGTACGGATACACCTTTCCCTTAATAAAGTCAGGGGTATCACCATAATATTTGTAACCATTTGGATGCTGGGTCATCCCTTGGCAAATATCTGCTTTGTCGCCGGATAATGTTTTAAGAACTGACGGCGTTATGCGGTAATTAGGCTCGCCTCGGCTGACCCCGCTCAACCAGACAGCAACTTTCCCTTGAGGTGCCAGACCAATTTGCACGGCGTTATGATACTCGATATTATTCGGGTCATACTTGTACATGCTGGGCCTGAGCATTTTTTCCAGAACGGGTTGAGGGATACTCAGGTGAGTTTCATACATCTTTTTATCTATCACCGAGTCCCAGCAAAAAATAATATGCCTGGGAGGGCGCTTAACGTGATTCCAGTACCCTCCAGGCGCACGATCCTTGTCATTCCACTCACCGACAACTTTAGGCAGAGCTGGTGTGCTGTTCAACGTATTAAACTCATAAACCTTGCCATCCATATCCTGAACGACAGCATAGGTCACGAGGGCATACAGCGCTTTAGGTGTGAAAAAATCAAATGTCCACTCCATTGGCTCGCTATTTTGAGCGGCGGTGGGCTGGGCTGGCACTTGGCAGGCCGTCAGCATCAGTACCGAAAGAAGTCCGGCCAGAGGGGTTATTTCCATATTTTATTCCCGTCCATGTTGTAAACCGTCCGCTGCCAGCGTTCGTCCGGTCGGTTGATAAACGTCAACAGCTTCGCCGGCTTCACCGCTCCATAGATCATCCCATGAGCGTCTCTAAGCACGCCGTTCCAGTTAGCTGAGCAATGAAGGTATTGTGCCGCATCAAGCATTACCTTCAGCACCAGCAAGTCGTTGCGCCCAGGATGGTCGATAACCGCGGTAAATAGTCAAGGTTACCAATGACCGTACGGATACACCTTTCCCTTAATAAAGTCAGGGGTATCACCATAATATTTGTAACCATTTGGATGCTGGGTCATCCCTTGGCAAATCTCTGCTTTATCGCCGGATAATGTTTTAAGAACTGATGGCGTTATGCGGTAATTAGGCTCGCCTCGGCTGACCCCGCTCAACCAGACAGCAACTTTCCCTTGAGGTGCTAGACCAATTTGCACGGCGTTATGATACTCAATATTATTCGGGTCATACTTTTACATGCTAGGCCTGAGCATTTTTTCCAGAACGGGTTGAGGGATACTCAGGTGAGTTTCATACATCTTTTTATCTATCACCGAGTCCCAGCAAAAAATAATATGTCTGGGAGGGCGTTCAACGTGATTCCAGTAACCGTTTAGTGCACGTGAGTGATCGTCCCACTTGCCGACAACGCCGTACAGCGCCTTCGTGCTGTCGAGAGTATGAAACACATACATCTTACCGTCGGCATCCTGAACACAAGCATAGGTTACAAGGGCTGGCAGTGCCTGAGGCGTGAAAAAGTTAAATGTCCATTTGGTTGGAACGCCGTTTTGATCGACGGGGCGGGGCTGGCCCGCACCGTGGCAGGCCGTCAGCATCAGTACCGAAAGCAGTCCGGCCAGAGGGGTTATTTCCATATTTTATTCCCGTCCATGTTGTAAACCGTCCGCAGCCAGCGTTCGTCCGGTCGGTTGATAAACGTCAACAGCTTCGCTGGCTTCACTGCCCCATAGATCATTCAATGAGCATCTCTGACTATGCCGTTTCAGTTGGCCGAGCAGTGAAGGTATTGTGTTGCATCGAGCATTACTTATAGAACCAGCAAGTCGTTGCGCGCAGGACGATCAATAATCGCGGTAAATAGTCGAGGTTACCAATTACCGTACGGATATGTTTTTCCTTTGATGAAATCCTTGGTGTTTTCTCCATATTCATAACCATTAGGAAACCGTGTCATCCGTTTGCAAATATCTGCTTTGTCGCCGGATAATGTTTTAAGAACTGACAGCGTTATGCGGTAATTAGGCTCAAGTCCTATACCCTGTAGCCATATGGCTACCTTTCCTTGTGGGGCCAGCCCAATTTGCACGCGGGTATAATACGCAGCATTTCCCTGATAATCCTTGTGAGCACTTGGCCTGAGCATTTTTTCCCGAACGGGTTGAGGGATACTCAGGTGAGTTTCATACATCTTTTTATCTATCACCGAGTCCCAGCAAAAAATAATATGCCTGGGAGGGCGCTTAACGTGATTCCAGTACCCTCCAGGCGCACGATCCTTGTCATTCCACTCACCGACAACTTTAGGCAGAGCTGGTGTGCTGTTCAACGTATTAAACTCATAAACCTTGCCATCCATATCCTGAACGACAGCATAGGTCACGAGGGCATACAGCGCTTTAGGTGTGAAAAAATCAAATGTCCACTCCATTGGCTCGCTATTTTGAGCGGCGGTGGGCTGGGCTGGCACTTGGCAGGCCGTCAGCATCAGTACCGAAAGAAGTCCGGCCAGAGGGGTTATTTCCATATTTTATTCCCGTCCATGTTGTAAACCGTCCGCTGCCAGCGTTCGTCCGGTCGGTTGATAAACGTCAACAGCTTCGCCGGCTTCACCGCTCCATAGATCATCCCATGATTGTCTCTAATCACGCCGTTCCAGTTGGCCGAGCAGTGAAGGTATTGTGTTGCATCGAGCATTACTTATAGAACCAGCAAGTCGTTGCGCGCAGGACGATCGATAACCGCGGCAAATAGTCAAGGTTACCAACGACCGTACGGATACACCTTTCCCTTAATAAAGTCAGGGGTATCACCGTAATATTTGTAACCATTTGGATGCTGCGTCATCCCTTGGCAAATCTCTGCTTTATCGCCGGACAAGGTTTTAAGAACTGACGGCGTTACGCGGTAATTAGGCTCAAGTCCTATACCCTGTAGCCATATGGCTACCTTTCCTTGCGGGGCCAGCCCAATTTGCACGCGGGTATAATACGCAGCATTTCCCTGATAATCCTTGTGAGCACTTGGCCTGAGCATTTTTTCCCGAACGGGTTTAGGGATACTCAGGTGAGTTTCATACATCTTTTTATCTATCACCGAGTCCCAGCAAAAAATAATATGCCTGGGAGGGCGCTTAACGTGATTCCAGTACCCTCCAGGCGCACGATCCTTGTCATTCCACTTACCGACAACTTTAGGCAGAGCTGGTGTGCTGTTCAACGTATTAAACTCATAAACCTTACCATCCATATCCTGAACGACAGCATAGGTCACGAGGGCATACAGCGCTTTAGGTGTGAAAAAATCGAATGTCCACTCCATTGGCTCGCTATTTTGAGCGGCGGTGGGCTGGGCTGGCACTTGGCAGGCTGTCAACATCAGTACCGAAAGCAGTCCGGCCAGAGGGGTTATTTCCATATTCTATGCCCGTCCATGTTGTAAACCGTCCGCTGCCAGCGTTCGTCCGGTCGGTTGATAAACGTCAACAGCTTCGCTGCCCCATAGATCATTCAATGAGCATCTCTGACTATGCCGTTTCAGTTGGCCGAGCAGTGAAGGTATTGTGTTGCATCGAGCATTACTTATAGAACCAGCAAGTCGTTGTGCCTAATACTGCCGATAACTGCGGTAAATAATCGAGGTTACCAATTACCGTACGGGTATGTTTTTCCTTTGATGAAATCAGGGGTATCACCGTAATATTTGTAACCATTTGGGTGCTGGGTCATCCCTTTGCAAATATCTGCTTTGTCGCCGGATAAGGTTTTGAGAACTGATGGCGTTATGCGGTAATTAGGCTCGCCTCGGCTGACCCCGCTCAACCAGACAGCAACTTTCCCTTGAGGTGCTAGACCAATTTGCACGGCGTTATGATACTCGATATTATTCGGGTCATACTTGTACATGCTAGGCCTGAGCATTTTTTCCAGAACGGGTTGAGGGATAGTCAGGTGGGTTTCATACATCTTTTTATCTATCACCGAGTCCCAGCAAAAAATAATATGCCTGGGAGGACGCTCAACGTGATTCCAGTAGCCATCTAATGCCCTTGAAAGATCGCTCCATCCGCCGATAACCTCATACAAAGACTTCGTGCTGTCGAGAGTATGAAACACATACATCTTACCGTCGGCATCCTGAACACCAGCATAGGTTACAAGGGCTGGCAGCGCCTGAGGCGTGAAAAAGTTAAATGTCCATTTGGTTGGAACGCCGTTTTGCTCGGCGGGGCGTAGTTGATTAGTACCGTGGCAGGCCGTCAGCATCAGTACCGAAAGAAGTCCGGCCAGAAGGTTTATTTCCATATTTTATTCCCGTCCATGTTGTAAACCGTCCGCTGCCAGTGTTCGTCCGGTCGGTTGATGAATGTAAATAGCTCCGATATTGCTGGTTTCACCGCTCCATAGATCATTCCATGAGCGTCTCTGAGCACGCCGTTCCAGTTGGCCGAGCAATGAAGATATTGTGCTGCCAGCATCTCAATTTCCGGGGTAGTGAATCCGCTGACTGTTTGACCGCGACGGGCGCCACGCCCCATCACGATAGCTTTTTCACACAGGCTATTTAGCTCTGATCGCACCGCTAGATTTGGAACGGTATCATCGATAGGGGCAAATACCACTCCCGCGTCCTGTGCCGCATCGAGCATCACCCGCAGCACCACTTTCGACCAGTCATTGCGCGTAGGTCGATCGATAATCGCTGCTGCACCGCTGTGTTTTTGTAGCATACCGTACCGGTCGGCGCGCATTCGCTCGTCGTGCCAGGTATCGATATTAATCTCCACCGACTGCAAAATCGGGGCTATCGCTGGATAGGTACCCATCACCTTGAGTTGCTCACCCACCTGCTGATAAACCCGCGTATCGGTATCAGGCGTGGAAAGAGGCACGGTTTCAAACTCCGGGCGGGTCAGAAAATAGGTTTCGTGCTCGTCGGGATTATAGCCGCCGCCAATGTCGGAGTGCGCACCGGGCAGGGCCAACTCAGGCCATGCCGGTTTAACGCTGTTCAGCGCGAAATTGAACCGACATTCGTGCTGTGCGGTAAGGTGGAAAACCTTTTCCGCTACGCCAGGACGCAGCCCGATATTTACCTCACCGGTATCGGCGCTGTGCGGGTTAAAGCCGTTCATCGGGCTGCCGATGGCTGCCACCGTGTCAAATATTCCCAGAAAACGCGTTTTACCACCGGGAGTGCCCAAGAATTCAACGTCATTCAGCCCGGCCTTAATAGCCGCAATAATGACACTGTCCTGACCGAAAACCCGGTTGGCAAAATGCCGCGCCGACGCTGCTCCGCGACTAAACCCGAAAATATCAAATTGCAATTCCTTGACGATGCCAACGTTGGTTTCTGATGGCTTGCCTAAATAAGCTTTGATAGCTGCACCTAGGGCAGCGACGGCCTTATCGGTTTTCCTTATCACGCCGGTATCTCCTCGACCGGTGCTCATTCCATAGGCGCTGTCGCCTTCTCCGTCTTCCGTGCCGATACCTTCAATATAAATAGCGTACTGACCAGTTCCTGTATCGGGAGTCATATTTTGGTGGTACAACGTCCAAAGCCAGTACACGTTAGTGTAATAACCAAGATAACTTCCGGCAGCGGTACCGCTCAATCCCCGTTTTAGACGGACGCATTGGCCTAATGCAGAATCTGAATCGGCATTGTTCATCCCAAAATATTCAGCGCTGCAGGCTGCCTGACGATCGCCGCTATTATTGGCATTATTGCCGGTGCCATCGAAAAATACCCCGATGGTCAGCGTTATCTCACGTTTCTTTTTCTTCGCCGCTTGCGCATGTTGCACAGGCTCCGTTGGCGGCATCCTCGCCAGCACAGCGTGCATCTGTTCATTCGCATGGGGCTGTTCTCCGGAGCCGAACCACGTTCCGGCACGGGCAATTAGACGATTAGAGCCGCGTGGGCAATCGCAGATGATGACTGCACCATCAAGGGCGACTGGTACTGAGCCAAACTGACGCTTCATCGTACCTTCACCTATCGAGCCAGTTTTTTCACAGGCTGGACATTTCCCGGTCCGGTCGCCCTTGAGCAGCGGAGCAGAAGAACCACTCCAGAACGAACCTTGTAGGCTGCTGTAACAGGTTGCCCCTGTTGTCGTTTTGTCTCCGTGGTGTCCTTGCCCCACGCCATCGATCTCATCCCGCCACATAAAACCACCTTTTCCGTAAGGGTTATCGGGGGGAATGATACCGAAATAAGAGAGCTTGAAGTCCAACAGTGAGTAAACGTGCATTAAGTTAAATTTTTAGCCATTTCGTTTGCCAGTAAACGCAGTGAGGAAAAATGTAGCGATATCAGGAACGCCTGTTTAGCAGAGATAAGGGACTAGAAGAGGTAAGCAGCACTGCGCCAATTATCCAATGTCATTTTTACCAACCGCTGAAAAATCGACACGATTCCCGCGAGGTTGAATACTAATAATGAGCAAGCAAAGTCCTACCATCGCGATGCCCAGCCAGCCCTGTGCAGGTATTTTCTCACCGACGATAAACACGGCTAATACTGCGGCGATTACTGGTTCAAGCAATGTTAAGGTGGTCGCCATACTTGCGTGAATACGCGCCAACCCATAGCCAAAGCAAATATAGCCAATAAACATCGGCACCAGCGCCATATATAAGCCGACTAAGGTATTGTTTAACGATGCCAGCAATGGCCCGCCGGTAACCCATAGCACGGGCATTAGCAATAATCCGCCGAGACCAAAAATAGAGCCCATGGCCGTTTTGGAGGGGATCCCTTTGTGCATGATTTCGCGTGCCGTCCATGAGTAAAGTGCATAGGTGAGCCCGGCAGCTAAACCTAATATCACGCCGTTTAATGTATTAGTTGGCAAGATATCGCCGGCATCGCTGGCATTTTTTGCTATACATAACAGGATCATGCCGAGAATGCCCAACGTTGCGCCCGAGAGCCAACGCTTTGAAAGCTTTGAGCCGCCCGAACAATACTCGATTAATGCTGAGAAAAGCGGGGCAGAGCCAATTGAGACCACTGTGCCGACAGTCACGCCTGCAAGGTGCATAGAGGTATAGAAGGCAAGTGGATATATTGCGACCGACAGGGCGCCGCACAAGAGCAATTGCCAGCTTTGCCTGAGTTGAGTGCGATAGTGGCGAATACTTTTAAACGCGATAAGCGCCTGTAATAATCCTCCTAATCCCATTGCTACAGCGCCGATTGCTAATGGGCTGACATCAGGAGCAAAGGTGGCTGCCGTACCCGTCGTACCCCATAGGACTGAGGCGAATAATACCGCCATTATTCCGCTTGCCTGAGTGCCAGAACTCATAGCGCCTCCATCATCGAATCAGCCATTTTCAGCGCCTGATAAACGCAATCGCCATTGCCTTCCAGACCCGCGCGGGTCATTGCGCCCTCAAGTAAGAAGGAGAAATGTCGAGCAGTTTCAAGGGCTTTTGCCTCGCTGGATGGGATGAGATTCGTTAAATGTTGCACAAGGATAGATTCAACCTGTTCTTTGTGGCGGCGAACTACTTGTCTGCCTGGAGCATCTGCAGAAAGTTCGGCGGCGGCATTTAATAATCCACAACCTCTAAAACCGCGCTCATAGGCATATTCTGCATGATCTTGATAAGCAAGGAAAACGGCTAATATTCCTTCTCTTGGCGTCATCGCTTGTTTCAGCCTCGCATCATAAAGCGACAGCCATTCCTCATGGCGAATTTGCAGGTAAGCCTCAACTAGCTCAGCCTTAGAGGCGAAATTATTGTAGAGGCTCTTTTTTGCCACACCAGCGCGTTTCACGACCGCGTCAATACCGGTTCCGGCAATTCCGTCATTATAAAAAAGTATCTGCGCGGCCCCCAGGAGTCGATTGCGAGCACTTTCCTGTGGCTCTGATTTTGAGTTAGTCATGCGATTACCTGATATTTTCTTTGCAGTAGGTAGCCCAGTCTACCTACTGCAAAGAAAATATCAACTGAGCGACGATAATGATTTTTTATGCTAAAGATGAAATCAGTAATAAATAAGAAAAAAATCAGGTAAAAATTAGAGGTTAGAGATGACTTTATTAGTAAGAATTTGCGAAAAAAGTGAATCAGATTCTATGGTCGGCATTTTTACCGAGATGGAAGAGCATTATTTTGGAAAGGGAATTATTGAGCAGGAGAAGATGCAGCACTACCTGGCAGAACGCGTTTTTGCTGCTGATTCTGGCGTTACCGTTATTCGTATTAATCAAGATACTGCGATAGTAGGTTTCGCGTGCATTAACATTCTTTATCCTTCACCACGTTATTCGGGGCAAATGTTTATTAAAGAACTGTATATTTCTGAAACTTGTCGAGGCCACGGGGCAGGCAAAAAGCTGATGCAGTTTATTGCCCGGTTAGCTATCGAGCGCGAGTGCCATACTCTTGACTGGATGTCGGAAAAAACTAATCCAGATTCAAAACGGTTTTATGAAGCACTTGGGGGGGAAGTTCTCGAAGGTATGTATCATTTTCGCCTTACCGGAGGATCTTTGAAGCAGCTGGCTGATAGTTAGAGTTCAATAATTCAACGAGTCAAAACCTTCTGAAGTAGGAATAACGTGATTAAAGCAATAATGGTAGATGTCGATGGTGTCTATTATTCGGCTGCGCTAGGTTGCAAAAAGCCAAATAGAGCCTTCTTCAATCAGGTGGCGGCTCTGTCTGGTTTTGCAGCGGAAAAATTATTGCTGTTAGATGACACGCCTGCAAGTATTATCGCGGCTAAAGAATTGGGCTGGAAAGCTATTGAATGGTAAAGCGGATTTTATTTAAAAAATATTAAGGGAGTGTTCGGAAAAATAATCGGCACAAATAAATTTTGGAAGGCATGGTTTTTAAGTGTTTTATGCCTATGATATTTATTTTAACTCACAGTCGATAAAATCTCATATATGTTGGGCAAGAAGTTTTATAAAAAAGAAATTTAATTACACTTCCATTTTTTTAAATGAAACTCACCCTAAAGGGTATCTCCAGGGATTTGTTTTAGTGTCTCAATTATTTCTTTATCCATCCTTGCTATACACTCGTTAGTTGCATCAGAATAGGGATTTTTCTGTTTGTCTAATCCATAGGCTTCCATTTCGCACTGATATTCTCTGGATGTTAGCCAGCCACGTTGCGCTTTCAACAAAAGGTCAAGGTATTCACCGGTCTCTGGTTGAGAGTTATTTAACCCCTGTTTGATCCTTTTTTTAGCATTAGAGTACTCATCATATTGGCTAACACTCTTTTCTGTTTCAATAAAATGGCGCAGGAGATTAAATCTACTTGCTATTTCTTGCTTGAAAGTTAATCGACTTAAAATTCAATCCAAAAACTTAAGTTCATTTTTCATCCATTCATTAAAAGACTGCAGTCGCTCGGCAAAATCATTATCACCACTATTATTTTTACCACTGTCATCATTACTCTCAGTCTTTGCCACGCAAAGGAAATAATCTATTTCAGCGACTTTAGTTGGGTAACGCAGAGCAAATTTTGAAGCATATTCCTCAAGCGTTGCTGGCCAATCGTTGTCATTATGTCGACGTAGAACATTAGTCGAGCGGATAAGCTTGCGTGCGGCTTCACGTTGCAGGCGATGAACTTGAACGGTGCTGGTGGTGCTAATAATCCGTATTAAGTAATCGCTTAACACTTCATAAAAATCGCCATTTACCGCCATGGCAATCTTTCGGCACGGCTTGAATTTTTCAAACTTAATGCTCAAATTTTCACCGTAAATACATTGGCAATGATGCTTTAACCAATATCCCCAGCTCAGTTTTCCTTCTGGAGAGAGAACGTCTTCCAAAGTGCCCAGATCAAAATCTATTTTACTGACGATAACATGCTGTTGCTCCAGGCTTGCTCGCAACTCATTTAGGTTTAATTGTTCAATTGGAGAGGCACGTCGACGTAAAACAATCGAAATATCCAGATCGGATATAAAAGGAACAGCTTTCCCTTCAGCTACGCTACCGTATAAATAAATACTGTGTATTAGCTGTTCAAAATCTGCCAAAAGCGCGCGGCAAATGTCGTTAATCGCGTCTTTAAAGGAGTCTTGTAACACGGCTCCGGCAACGGTTCGAATGTATCCCCGAGCATCTAAGGTCATTATTTACTCCCTGTTATTCAATGTCTTAGCAGCTTTTTTAGCGGCATTCCCATCCCCGCCTTAAGACATCTCATTAATAAATCGTCTAGCTTTATTAGTAATTATAATTTTAAACCTAACCTCAGGCATGGCATCTTAGCCGGCTAACTACTGATTTTGGAATAATTATGAGTAATAAGCAGATTGTAGAAGTCGAAGGCCTTAGATATGTTGACGTGGCTTCAGGCAAAACCATAGAAGCGTTTTATCCTGATGATATAACTACTAAACGTAGCTGTCTGGCTGAGAAACATGGCATCGTGCGTCAGGAAAAATTCTCCATTTCTGTTGACCTGGATCAGCCGATCGTTTCTACCGAAGATGCCTACCTGCGTCTACAGTGGCTGTCGAAAAGAAAAGTAAAACCTAACAGCATCAATCTGCAAGGTATTTTCGATCAACTGCCAAACGTGGCATGGACCTCAGCGGGTCCGGTATTCCCGCAGCTGGTTGATAAACTGAAAAGCCTGGTTGCTGATGACTATCATCAGGTTGTGGTTTACCTGGTTGATAAATTCCCACGTATGCTGGATTACGTGATCCCAACTGGCGTGCGCGTAGCCGATGGCGACCGTATTCGCCTGGGCGCTTACCTGTCCGAAGGCACCACCGTCATGCACGAAGGTTTCATTAACTTCAACGCAGGTACGTTGGGCAAGAGCATGGTCGAAGGCCGTATCACCCCGGGAGTGACCGTGGGCGAGGGGAGTGACGTCGGTGCAGGTGCCTCTATCATGGGTACCCTTTCTGGTGGCGGCAAAACCGTTAATTCCATCGGCAAAGATTCACTGCTGGGCGCGAATGCAGGTATTGGTATTTCACTGGGTGATAACAGCATCGTTGAAGCTGGCCTGTATGTTACAGCCGGAACAAAAGTGTTATTGCCAGACGGTACGCACGAATATGCGCGTAATCTGTCAGGTAAAAATAACATCTTGTTTAGAAGAAACAGCAAAACTGGCGCCGTTGAAGCACTGACCACCGACTCCTCTGTTTGGGGCGGAGTTAACAGCGCGCTGCATAACAACGACTAATTCATACCTTATTGTTGATCAGTACATTATTGATTAATAAGTCTTTGGTTGGTAAATCCCTGATCATAAAGTAATGAGTTGTAGATTTAAGGTCCGCCTCAGAGCGGACCTTTTTTATTGCATCAGGCCTTTTCTACCCCTTTCGAAATCACCAGCTTTTCGGCTGGACGAGCTGCCCAATCGGTTTCGTTATTCTTAAAGTTATCGGCCAGTACATTAGCAGGCGTTTTCGCCAGCCAGTCGGAAAGAGAGATATCCTGATAAATCCCACTGTCCAGCACCACTAATACCTTCAAATCTTCATCACCCGTATTTTCTTATATAATGTCCAAATCCTTGTGGAACATAGCCCACATCGGTGGCGTTAAATTCCTCGGTTTCTGCATGACCATGAGAGCTAAAAACAGTCATTCGGCCTTTTCCAGAGATGTAATATTGCCATTCGTTGGCGTTAGGGTGCCAGTGCATCTCTCTAACCGCTCCAGGTTTCATGATTTCAATCACGCCGGTAATCGTTTTAGATATTGGGAACTCCTTTGATGACACAATATGCACGCTGCCGTTTTCACTGGAGAAAAAAGGTGGCTGGCTCATCATGGGATAATGATGTTTTAACGGAGAATCATCGCGACCGCCGTTATTGCGTGCTAATGGCAAGGCTGGAGGGACGCGTCCGGTAACGATGTAGGCCTCGCCCTGTTTCGCTTTCGAGAATATTGAGGCCGGTAAATTGGTGCTTTTGCTTAAGGCTTCTTTGGGGGTGTAAGCAATCCAGTCTGTGATGCTAAAGGTGCCGAATTCGGAAAAATGCCCATTATCAAACGCCAAAATAAAGTGAGCGCCGCCTTCCAAAGCCTGAATCGAATGGCCGAAGCCTTTCGGAAAATATCAGACATCGCCGGGGCCAAATTCTGCAACTTCTGAAGTCCCCTCGGGATCGATAATAGTGATACGCGCTTTACCGGAAAGCATGAAAGCCCATTCCGCGGCAATGGCGTGCCAGTGAAGTTCACGCACTGAACCGGGATTAAGCGTCATATCAACTGCTGCAATCCCTTCAGAAATAGGGAATTGTTTAACCGTGGCCTCTCTTGCCCAGCCGCCTGGCAGCGTGCGTTTCTCACTATCAGAGAACTTATATTTATAGATGCCTTTAGCCCCTTTGGCTGGCTGATAAGTGGTCGGCGGCACAATGTTGCGATCCTCATCGGCCGATGCTTTGCTTATCATTGCGCTGGTCAAACCTACAGTAGCGGCTCCTGCAGCAGACATTTTCAACATATCACGACGTGTTAGCATGTGCTTTCTCCTTAAAAAAAGTAAGGGTAATAGCAATTGGAAATTCTCGCCAAACAACGTTTATTAGATAATGTTGTAGTATTTCAATTTAGTAATGACGTTAAATAAACGGCGTACGGAATTTATTTTAGAGCATGAAATATTAGTACTGTTTAAGTTTTGTGCTAGCGCGCACCAGACTGGTTCAATGCCCCGCTAGTGTGCCTTTTTATGGTGCGTGTTGGGCTGCTCTGTAACAAAAGTTTCAATCAAATAT
Organism: uncultured Gammaproteobacteria bacterium; assembly: GCA_963747655.1. Lineage (GTDB taxonomy): Bacteria > Pseudomonadota > Gammaproteobacteria > Enterobacterales > Enterobacteriaceae > Rouxiella. The sequence goes on from CAVVFS010000009.1 coordinate 45,220, forward strand.
TGTATACAGTGATTGTATACAAGGCTTCCAGACAAATTCTATGGTGACAACATTCTGGTATAGAAATTGCTTTTTCCTTATTAAGACTTTAAGGAGAGCAAAATGAAAGCGATCGTGATTGGTGGCGGTATTGGTGGTACGTGTGCAGCGATTGCGCTGAAACGGTTTGGGATCGAAACTGCGGTTTTTGAGGCGGTTAAAGAAATTAAACCTGTGGGTGCAGCCATTTCCATCTGGCCGAATGGCGTTAAGTGCTTGAATTATTTGGGCATGAAAGACGCATTACGCGAGCTGGGTGGTCAAATGCGTTATATGGCGTACAACGATTATCAGCAAGGCCAGACCATGACGCGTTTTAGCATGGATCCGTTGGTAAAAAGCGTAGGTGAACAGCCTTATCCGGTTGCACGAGCAGAGTTACAGGCGCTGTTGCTTGATACTTATGGACGCGCCGACGTGCAATTTGGCAAACGAGTCACGCATGTTGAAGAGTCAGCCGAGGGCGTTACTGCCTGGTTTGATGATGGAACCTCGGCTACTGGAGACCTGCTGATTGCCGCCGACGGCACGCATTCCGTGGTCCGCAAACAGGTGCTCGGCTATACCACCGAACGCCGCTACGCCGGTTATGTTAACTGGAATGGTTTAGTAGAAATTGACGAAAGCATCGCGCCTGCCGACCAGTGGACCACCTTTGTTGGCGAAGGAAAGCGCGTTTCTCTCATGCCGGTGAGTGGCAATCGTTTCTATTTCTTCTTCGATGTGCCACTGCCAAAAGGCCTTGAACAGGATCGCAGCACGGTGCGTGACGATCTTCAGCGCTATTTTGCAGGCTGGGCCGTACCGGTGCAAAAACTGATTTCACTCATTAATCCTGAGACCACTAATCGCGTTGAAATTCATGATATTGAGCCGTTTGATACGTTGGTGAAAGGGCGCATTGCGTTGTTGGGCGATTCTGCGCACAGCACAACGCCGGACATTGGACAGGGCGGCTGTGCGGCGATGGAGGACGCCGTGGTGCTGGCCACTATTTTGCAAACCAATTCTCTGGGCATTGAAGATGCGCTGCTGCGCTATCAGGCAAAACGCGCGCCACGCGTTAAAGATTTGGTGCTAAAAGCCCGCAAACGCTGTGATGTTACCCACGGCAAAGAGATGGCTGTGACTCAGGAATGGTATGAAGACCTGAAACACGAAACTGGCGAGCGTATTCTGGCCGGTATGTGCGAGACTATTCTTGGTGGCCCGCTCTAATAACAGACAGCTTATAATCTGCCGCTATTTGGGAGTGTGTTGAAAGGCATGCTCCCTGTAAATTTATTTCCCACCTATATTTTCGAAACCACCAATTATCCTATAGATAGATAGGATATCGCCTGCCATGCTTAAAATAATTTTTAAGGAGGAAGCGATGCGCAAGTTTATATTTTCTATTTTTTCCAGTCCGGAATCATTGTTACAGGTATTAAGCACTCGTGACGTGGAAGAGGCGATTGAAGAAGGCGAGCGTATTATTATTAATGAGGACGGCGTTGCTTCAGTAAATATTCTGAGCAAAGAAGTTCATGAAGATTTTGCCCGACACGTTCAGAACGCTAAGGAGGGTTTAATGGGAACGGCGGTATTTATGGTATTGATGGTCTGCGGTTACTGGTACACCAGCCGCGATTTGTCTACCCGATTTAAATTTAAACGAACTTTCGGCTGGGACGTCTATTTCCTGGTGGCGTTATATGGCTGCATCTTTCGTCTTACAAGGGCTTCTTGCTACCGCATTGATTTGGTTGGCACTTTTTATAGCATCCAGCATTCTCAACGCCAGCTCTTATTCTCTGGCTAATCACTATCATCACATGCAGATGGATTTTATGAACTGGAGTTTTCTGGGGATCCAGGCTCCGGTGGTGATCATGCTGACTTTAGCGGTACTATTTTGCCTATATCGTTCCAACTGGGCGGGAAGCGCGCGCCTTAATAGTTCTGGTCGAAAAGAACTTTATAAACGGCTGACTCATACCAATGGTGTCGAAGGGTTATTATTTCAATGTATGGAAGAGGGGCATTTAGCCTGGATCACCCTGAAGTCGCGAAGAATTTATATTGGTATGGTGCATACCGCATCCTTTGAAAATAGCGCGACGGCTAATGTGGTACTTATTCCGATGCTGAGCGGTTATCGTGAGGGAAAAACGCTGAGCCTGTGTATTGAGCATAATTACAGCGCGTGGTATTACGATCATGATATTACGATGGACTCCTCGCCGCGTTCGGCAATGGATTTTCGCAAGGTGATTATGGTTGAGCAGATTGAGAGTCTGTCACTGTTTGACGCCGCAAGCGCCGCCGCTTTGGCCATCAAAGAGTCTCAAGATAAGGCGGTAAGCTCTGATTAATGAGGTCGCCCATAAAGGGCCACCTCATAACTTTTTTCAAAACTCATCACTGTTTCTATAAATAGGTATGGCTATTACACCGACCAGCGCCAGTTTTGAACCTCAGGAAGATCTTCGCCGTGTTCACGCACGTAGAAATAGTGCTGATCCAGCTTATCGCGGAATATTTGTATCACATCGGCGGCATTTTCTTTCAATCCAGGCACCTCTTCAATAGCCGATATAGCCAGATGATAGCGGTCTAATTCGTTGAGGACGGTCATATCAAACGGCGTAGTCGTGGTGCCTTCCTCGTTGAAACCGTGCACGTGGATTTGCTGATGATTAGCCCGCTTATAGGTCAGGCGGTGAATCAGTGCCGGATAGCCGTGATAAGCAAAAATCACCGGCCTGTCGCGGGTAAACAGCTGATCGAAGTATTCATCAGTGTGTCCATGAGGGTGCTGTTTCTCAGACTGCAACGACAGTAAGTCCACCACATTAATCACTCGAATTCTTAAATCAGGGAGATGCTCACGCAATAAACTCACCGCAGCCAGCGTTTCCAGCGTCGGAACATCGCCTGCACAGGCCATAATAACATCAGGTTCTGCAACTTTCGTTTCGGTGCCCGCCCATTCCCAAATTCCCAGACCGGCTTCGCAATGTTTAATCGCGTCATCCATAGATAACCACTGCGGCTCCGGCTGTTTGCCGGCAATAATCACGTTGATACGATCATAAGTGTTCAGGCAGTGATCGCCGACCCACAGCAAAGTATTAGCGTCCGGTGGCAGATAAATCCTCACGATATCGGCTTTTTTATTGGCAACTACGTCCATAAAACCGGGATCTTGATGGCTATATCCGTTGTGATCCTGACGCCAGACGTGCGAAGAGAGCAGGTAGTTGAGAGACGAAATCGGCTCGCGCCACTCCAGGCTGGTGCTGACTTTTAGCCATTTAGCATGCTGATTGAACATCGAATCAATAATATGAATAAATGCCTCATAGCAAGAAAATAGGCCATGGCGACCAGTGAGCAGATAACCTTCCAGCCAGCCCTGGCACAAATGCTCGCTCAACACTTCCAGCACTCGGCCATCGGGAGATAAGGATTCGTCGTAGCTTTCTATTTCCTGCATAGTCATACGGCTGGTGGCGTCAAAAACGTGGCTTAAACGGTTGGAGGCCGTTTCGTCAGGGCCAAACAGGCGGAAGTTTTTTTCCTGTTCGTTAAGCCTGAATATATCGCGCAGATACTCGGCAAGCACCGCCGTAGATCCGGTATCCGTGGCTCCTGGTTGCTGAACGTCAACGGCATAATCTTTGATATCAGGTACTTTCAGCGTTTTACGCAGTTTTCCGCCGTTAACATGAGGGTTAGCGCCCAGACGTTTTTCACCCTCTGGCGCCAGGGCTTTAAGCTCGGCCTTGAGACTGCCGTTTTCATCGAACAGGTCCTGCGGATGATAACTTTGCATCCAGTTTTGCAAGATTTCTCGATGGCCATCGTCTTCACGACAGTTGGCTACCGGCACCTGATGCGAACGCCAGAAACCTTCAGTTTTCTTGCCATCAACTTCTTTTGGCCCGGTCCAGCCCTTAGGACTGCGCAGGATAATCAATGGCCAATTCGGAACCTGATGTTTGGCGGATTTACCCGAACGGGCGTTTTGCTGAATTTGTTTAATGGTATCCAGTGCGTTATCAAGAACTTCAGCCATTTTCTGATGCATAGCAAGCGGTTCGGAGCCTTCAACAAAAATGGGCTGATAGCCATAGCCGCTGAAAAGTTGCTGCAAATCTTCGTCACTGCTGCGCCCTAACAGGGTCGGGTTGGCAATTTTATAGCCGTTAAGGTGCAGAATAGGCAACACCGCACCATCGCGCTGTGGATTCAGAAACTTATTGGAATGCCAGCTGGCGGCCAACGGCCCGGTTTCGGCTTCGCCATCGCCGATAACACAGGTAGCAATAAGGTCTGGATTATCAAACACCGCGCCGTAAGCGTGTACCAATGAATATCCAAGTTCTCCACCTTCGTGAATAGAACCGGGCGTTTGCGCGGCGGCATGGCTTGGGATCCCGCCAGGAAAAGAGAATTGTCGGAAAAGTTTCCTCATTCCTTCACCATCGGCGCTAATATCCGGATAAATCTCGCTGTAAGTTCCCTCAAGCCAGGTATTCGCCACCATACCCGGCCCACCATGACCCGGCCCACAGATGTAAATCATATTCAGGTCGCGAGCTTTAATTGCCCGATTAAGATGAACATAGATAAAATTTAATCCGGGCACGGTACCCCAATGGCCAAGCAGTCTGGGTTTAATATGTTCGGGTTTAAGCGGTTCTCGCAGCAGGGCATTATCCATAAGGTAAACCTGCCCGACGGAAAGATAATTAGCTGCACGCCAGTAGCGGTCCATTAACATAAGCTGAGCATCATCAAGATGTTGCTTTTCTTTTGATTCATCCATAGAAAGGCTCCTTAAAGCGTGATGCAAAGGCAGAGAAAATCTAAATAGTAAGATAAGCCCTGCCGATGACGTAAGACTAATAGCTAAGCCTAGTTGTCATTAACGCTTCTTGCCCAAAGCTTCTGGACTTAAGGTATTTATTACCGCGATTTCACGTGATTTCAGATGTTTTAAAGCCAGAGTGCAGGCTAATAGCAGTAATAGAGAGGAAATCTCCAGTGCATGTTCCATACCCTGTAGGAATAAATGTTTTTCCCTATGACGTACTAAAAATCCGAACAGGGCGACACCAATAACGCCACCGACCTGCCGCGCGGCATTAAGCAGCCCGGAAGCAATACCTGACTGAGTTCCGGCCACTGCTGCCAGTGTTGCATTGGTAATTGTAGGAATAGTGAGCGCAATACCGCTTCCTGCGAGCAGCATAGGAATCGACATTAACGCGTAGGAGCCTGACGACAGGCCCGGCAATATTAATAAATATCCTATCGCCGAAATAGCTAAGCCGGCCGAGGCGATATTTCGCGCACTGACATGCGAGGCCATGCGACCTGCGGCTATATTTGCGAATACCATAATTCCCATCATTGGCAGAAAAGCCATGCCCGTTTTAAGCGCAGAGAAATCCCGGAAAAACTGAAAATACAGGCTAAAGGTGAAAACCATGCCGTAAAAAGTCAGATTTGCGATTAAACCGATCAGCGTTGAGCTACTTAATATCCGATTGGAAAACAGGTTCAGCGGCAGCATGGCTGCGGAATTTCTCCCTTCGAGCCAAACAAATGCTATTCCAGAAAGAATAAAACCCGCGCATGACAGGTAAATAATCGGGCTATTCCACCCTAAATCACTTGCTTCGGTTAAGGCAATGGTCAGGCAGGCGAGGGTCAGAGCGCCTGCAATTTGTCCGGCGATATCCAGACTTTTATCGGTTTGAGCTAAAGAGGCGGGGGCGAAGCGGCCAACAATCCACAATCCGATTAGCCCAATCGGAAGGTTAATTAGAAATATGCTGCGCCAGCCAATAGCTGCAATTAAAAATCCGCCAATTACCGGACCCGCAGCCAGTGCGATCCCACCGCCTGCTGCCCACCAGCTTACCGCGCGGCTACGAGACTTGGCATCGACAAATACCTGACGAATCAGTGACAAAGAAGCCGGAACCAGTAAAGCTGCACCCAACCCCTGAACGATCCGCGCCAGAATTAATATCGCCAGGCTTGGCGCCAGCCCGCAGCATACTGAACCCAAAGTAAAAATGGTGAAACCCAACATAAATACGCGCTTCGCCCCGAGCCTGTCACCCAGCGCGCCCGCGGTAAGAAGTAATGCGGCAAAAACCAATGAATAGGCATTGATCACCCATTGCAGTTCGGTCACGTGAGCATTAAATCGTTTGCTCAGAGCCTCTAATGCCACATTGACTACGCTTACATCGAGCAGCACGACAACAAAACCCAGGCAGGCGGCGAGTTGGATAAACCTTAGCTGTAGCGTTGAATGACTTTCCATCGAAAGCTCCTTTTAATAAAGATAGCGCTAGCATAAGGCGTAAAGTACTGTGCAGATATTTGGTATATATACACAGCTAACTGGGAAAAATGCACAGATGTTTGACTGGGAAGATTTACGCTATTTTCTTGCCGTCGCGCAGCAGGGGAGTTTATCGGGTGCGGCGCGTATGTTGAAAGTCGACCATGCCACGATGAGTCGCCGGTTAAATCTGCTTGAGGAGAGCTTGCAGGTACGACTGGTGGATAGATTGCCGCGTTCGTGCCAGTTAACGCTAACCGGGCAACAAATTGCCGAACTGGCCGGACAAATCGAGCTTAATGCTTTTGCGGTTGAGAGGGCGGCTCGCGCAGCTCAGGTACCCTTATCGGGCAAGGTTATCGTCAGTTTACCGCCGGTATTGGGAAATAACTTTTTGGTTAAAAAGCTGTTTGCTTTCCGCCAGCTTTATCCTGATATTCAGTTATCAATCGCCAGCCAGGCGCAAAGTGTTTCATTAAGCCGTCGTGAAGCCGATATTGCCGTCAGGCTGTTCCGCCCCACCGAGCCGCAAAGCGTGGCGCGCAAGATAGGCAATATGCCTTTTGCTCTTTATGCCAGCAAAGATTATGAACATGCCCGATCGCCGGAGCGTTGGGAATTCATTGCCTATGGTGCGCAGTTTGCTGATATGCCTCACCAAAAATGGCTGCTTGAAGCGGCAAAAGAACGAAAAATTGTTGCTGAGGTCAGTGATATCACTAGTCAATGCGTGGCCGCCAGAACCGGGATTGGCGTTGCCGGACTGCCATGTTTTCTGGGCGATTTCGATTCGCAATTGCAGCGAGTCAGTGACAACAGTGAGGCTATCCATTTCTGCAGGGAAATCTGGATTGTGGTTCATGCGGACTTGAGGCACACGCCACAAATCCGCGCGGTGATGGATTTTGTGATTGATGCCATCGCTAAAGAAATGGCCTGAAACTGTCAGGGGCGACCGGCATAACCGTCCCAGAAAGTGGCAATGGCATTATCCATCAGTAGCTTACGCTGCTCTGCAGAAATTTCAGGCGTGTTAGCATGAGCTCCTGTTTTCTTTTTTGATTCGGTTGAGGAAAGGAAAGCAGGATTACGGAAAAGTGCAACAACCAGAGCGGCCTGCTGATGAGTTAAGCCTTCACGCTTAGCCTGCTTGCCTTCTCGATAAAATCGCTCAAAAAACGGCGTCATATGATTGATATTTTTGGCAATTACATCTTGCGTCTCGGGGTTAGACTCTGTTGCAGCGACTTGATAAACATAATGGCGAGTATGACGCTGCACGCTGGTATCGTGAGTAGCGCAGGCGCTTAAAAACATCGCGCAGCAAAGGAGACCTGCCGGTAAAAAGCGTTTTAATTTCATGTCACGTCCGTATGAATGTCGTATGTACATTGTATGAATGAAGTCGATGAGGCAAAGTAACCTTCTTTATTAAATGTATGAAATTCAGTGGAGTAATTTTTAAATTTATTGAATTCAACGTGATGCAATTCTATCTCCTTTCTGGTCAAAAACCATTGCTATGACATACAAAATGCCAAAAACCTGATTTATCTGATGCTCTAAAAAAGATGATTCGATGCATCGTTAGCAATCAGTGTCTTACTTTTAGAACGTTCTAACCTTGTCTTGACTCATCTGACTGATCAGTTTAATTGTTTTGATATCTCAGCAGAACAATTGGAGTTAACAATGTCTGAAGTGTCCCGCAGCCACAGGGTTGGTAAAGCTGTAGTCAGTAAAATCTTTGAAACTGATATTGCATTCAAATCAACCTTTTTGTTCCCGGATTGGGAAAAAGAAGCCACTGATATCAGACTCAGCGTACACGGCTGGCTGGTCAGGTATGAAGGTAAGATTTACCTGATCGATACTGGGATTGGCAAAGGAAAAACGCGTGCCTCGCCGCTATTTAACGAACTTGACTCGCCTTACCTGGCACACCTGGAGGAAGAGGGGGTTAAGCCTGAACAGGTCGATTATGTTCTGGTAACTCATATTCATACCGATCACGTTGGCTGGAATACCTATTTTAAAGACGGTGAATGGCGACCTACGTTTCCTAATGCGCGCTATGTGTTTCCAGAAGAGGGCTACCAGTTTAACCTGAGTGAACAAGGTAAGGCAGTTCCAGGTTATGCAGCCTTTGTTGACAGTGTATTACCCGTTATCGAAGCCGGTTTGGCAGACTTTGTTCCCGCAACCGGTGGACTTATCGACGGCAAGTTTGAGTACATTCCTACGCCAGGACATTGTGACGGGCATATGTCGATTCGTTTAAAAAGCGAGGGGGAAACCGGTCTGTTTGCTGGCGATGTTATGCATAACCTGCAACAAATTGCCCAGCCACAGCTGACCTCGGTATTTTGTATTGATAAACCGCTGTCGGTAGAAACACGGCTACAGGTATTAGATAGAGTGGCACAAGACCATACCTTGTATTTCAGCTCACACTTTGGCGGCAGCTCGGTGGGCTATATAAATAAACGTGATATTAATAGCGAACAAGGCCAATTCGTCTGGCAGCCAGTTGAATAATATATCGCTTTGAAATTGCCCCTGGTTACAATCATCTGGGGCAAAGAATTTGATTAATAGCTGCTCTGCAATACTTTAGGCCTGTTCGTTATTATTAGAGTTGACCTGCGTGTCAGGCTGCGACTTTTTAGCGGGGCCGACGATGAGCCAAATAGCAATGGCAACCACACCACCGCCATAGTAAAAATTAGAGTTCATCTGCTCGCCGAGAACCAGATAACTCCATAAAATACCGAAAGGCGGGACCAAAAAGGTTACCGATAAGGTGCGCAGTGGTCCAATATCTGTAAGCAGTTTGAAATAGAGGATATAGGCCAACGCAGTGCAGACCAGGCCCAGAGCTAAAAGGCTTAACCACACTTCGGGAATTGACCAATGAGCCGCCGGGCTAAAGGCCATCGAATAGCCGAAAAAGGGTAGCAAGAACAGTGACGCGCCCATTTGGCTACCAAAGGCGACAATTTTAGGATCTAATCCGCCTTTATTGCTGATCCAGCGTCGGGCCAGATAACCCGCAACACCGTAACAGCTGGTGGCGATTAAACAAGCAAATACACCCCAGATAACGTCATTGGCCGAGTTAATTTTATCCGTGGAGGTGATCAGTATGATGCCTAATAGTCCTATAAATACCCCTGCCCATTTTTTAAAACTTAGCTTCTCTCCAAATAAACTAAATCCTATTAACGCGCCCATTAATGGCGTTGTCGCATTGAGGATTGCGGAGTAACCCGCGGGTAATAATCTGGCAGCAAAACTGTACATCAGAAAGGGAATACCGGAATTAATAACGCCTAACAGCAAAGATGCAGTTATTTTTCCTTGAAAGCTGATTTTGGTGCGCATTACCAGCAAAATACATCCCAGGCCAATAAATCCAAACAGCACTCTAAAAAATGCGGTATTGATGGCGCCTAATGCCGGTGCAGCTATTCGCATAAACAGAAAGCTGGCTCCCCATATTGCTGCCAATAGTGTCAGTCTTACATAATCTGCTGCTTTCATTACTATCTCGCTTCTCGTAGCCTTGCTGGTAAAGGCAGTTTATTTTTCCAGGTATGACTTTAAGAGAGAAAAGTGCTTGATAACAAATCATTATTTCGCCTACAGTGAAGAGTTAACTAATTGTGAACAATGATTGAAAGTTAAAATGGAGCAGTTTTATGTCTAATGAAGTGAAGCTAGTGGTTTTAATTTCGACTCAGGCGGGGCGTGGGCAGGATCAGATTGACTGCTTTTGAGAAACTGGCGCCGTTGGTGAGAGAAGAGGATGGCTGTATTCAGTACGATCTTCATCCGGTTGAGGGGCAGGCAGACCAGTTTATTTTGCTTGAGCGCTGGGCCTCAAAATCTGCACTTGAAGCCCATGCAGCAAGCGAGCATATGGCCGCAGCGGCTAAACATAACGCCACATTCCGTGCGGGTCCTTCGACCGTGCTTCACTTGGTCCAAGAGTGGAGGCTTGATATTGATTGGAGGCGTGATTAATAAGAGATTAAAATATGATGTTACATCGCCTCTTTCATAAAGGCCTCTTCAATATCAACCCACAGAGCTCGTAATCTTGGACCAATTTCTGGATGCCCGGCCAATCTGCTCGTCGGACTGCGGGTAAAACATAGGGAGTTTCCAGGCTGGCTACCGGACTGCATGCCTCCAGCAGTTTCGCGCCCATCAATCGCAACGTTTCTGCCAATTGTGATTGCGCCAGCGATGCCCTAACCGAGATATTTGGAAACGCCATTGGTTTATCGGTTAATTCGCCCCTGCCAACTATCCAGTCCAGCGCATTTTTCATCACGCCACTGACGCCATGCGCATATTCTGGGCTGGCAAACAGGATCAAGATCTGCCTCTGCTAAGGCAGTTTTGCCAAGTGAAGCAATGCTGAACTTGATGGTCCTGGCTTCGGGATTGAAACGGGAATGAGCTTCCAGCTGTCCATAGATATCGAATGATATTCGTGGAGGGTAAGGTTAATTGCATTGCGCGTAAAAACCGACTATTCAATGAGCTCTCTCGCAAAGCTGCCTGAAACGCCTAAAACACGCGGTTTCTTATTCATTAATTATATACTCTTTATTAGGCTGAATTTGGCCTGGCACGGTAATCGTCTGCGGTTAGAGTAAATATCAGACTTGGCGACGCATTGGGGAGATCGCTTACCTGACCGCCAGGCGAAGTCCAGATTTATGAGCACGTTTGGGAAGCCAGATGATTCTCTCTCACCGTGGCGGAAATGCTTTTCAGCGTCAAATCCTCAAAGCCAAAGCGAATTGCGCGACGGGAAAATTCGGTAGCAAGTCCTTTGCCCCACGCTTCGGTGGCAAATCGGTAACCGAAATTATTGATAGTCATATCTTGAAAGTTGCGAAGGCTCAGCCCGCCAAAACCTATGATGTTCTTAGCCGAATGGCGGTAGGCAATGGCCCACATGCCGAAACTGTTATTACGCCAGTGCCCCAGCCAGGTGGTTAACACTGACTCGGCGTGCTGTCTGTCAGGATAGGCTCCCGCAGGGTTAAACTGATTAGTCGCAGGATCGCCGTATAATTCGAAATAAATCGTCTATATCGCCACTCTGTACCGGGCGCAAAATGAGTCTTTCGGAAGTAAGCTGCATTTAATATCCCGTAAAATTGCGCATCAATGAAGGCAAAACTTCACGCTAAATCTTTGTTCGCTAAACATATAGAGTTCAGTCGCTTGTCAGAAAAAAATAGCATAAATTATCTGCAAACACAGCGGGCAATATTAACAGGAGCTGAGATGCTTAAAATTTGGGGAAGAAAAACCTCTTCTAACGTCCAGGCACTCATGTGGTGTGTCGGGGAATTAAGCTTGCCTATGAGCGTTATGATATCGGCCATAAGTTTGGTGGCAATGATACGCCGCGTTTCTTGGCGATGAATCCCAAATGGCACGGTGCCGGTTTGCTGATGAAGTGAACAGGAGGCGCTATGGGAAACGGGGGCGATATTGCGCTACCTTGCGTCCCGCTATGCCGGGCCCATTCAGAACGAATTTCTGGCCTGAAGACCCGTTAAGGCGAGTGAAGTCGACAAATGGGCCGAATGGTCAAAGATTAACATTGCCGCCACGTTTTACTGCCCCGGTATTTTGGCGAGTTGTTAAGAACAGCGGCTAAAGACAGAGATCCGCAGGCCATTGACAATGCGTTAACCGTTTTCCATAAACAATTACAGATCGCCGAGTCGCAACTGACAAAACATCATTTTCTGGCCGGTGAGAATTTTACCTGGCCGATATTCAGTTCGGGCACCTGCTATTTCGATATTACGATATTGCTATTGAAAGGGCGGATTTTCCCGCTATCAGGCATATTATCAACAGCTAACCCAGCGTCCTGCCTTTGCTGAACACGTGATGGTGTCCTATGAAGACTTACGGGTTGAATAAAGCGCAGTGAGTTGATGAATAAGCTGAGCGGTTCTGCATAAAGCCCACATAATAAAAACGTGGGGTAAATAAAACAAAGTCATCCCACGTTTTTATTACAAAATCGGGTTATTGCAAAACTGTATTATTGCCAAAATACTTTATAGCAAATGTTATTAAAAAGGATCAGCTGTCGCACCAGACGCCCATGCGGATCATTCGCTCTTTGAATTTGCCAAACATTTCCATAAATCGACGATCGCGCATGATCTGTGGTTTTTTATGTTGAATACCCATCTCGTCAAGGGCCTGCCAGGCGGCAAGCCGGACTGAAAAAACAAAGTCATTTTGTAGCATGCTCACGAGAAGATTTTGGCTGGTTTCGCCCGGGAAACTGACGGAGTTCTTTAATCAAGCTTCAACCGAATACGAAAGTCGGTTTTATCCATAGAACGTTTTGTCGCGTCAGTAATATCGATCATAAAACAGTTTTCCTTCGAAAGCGTTTTGCAATAGTGCGGGTATTTTGCAAGCAGCGCTCACTTTAAGGTCCGGTTTGTAAAGTCATGTACATTGACCGTAAATTTATGGAATGCATCATCTCCTGATATGTCGGTTTCCCTACTTATTCACCCGTATATTACTTTTTATTCACATGTCTGAGACTAGTGGCATCAGATTCAAGCACCTGACAGGCATTTTCCCAGACCGACGAATCAGGGTAGAAGGCCGAGTACAAATAGGCCCAGGTCAGGCGTTGAGTTGCGGCCAAACGGTCGGGATCTTCGTCGTCTGTTTCTTTCGCGTCATAGCCTGAAATACCGCCAAGCCCGTGCTTTGCCCCCACCAGCGTCAACAAATAATCAGCGCCCGGACTCATATAGTAAGGATCCGCATGCCAGTCAGCACCTCGAACTGTCAGGTGTGGCGAGACATCTTCTTCACCTACTACGACCAGGCAAGGCGTTGTCATCGTTGAGAAATCTGGATTAAGTGCCGAATAATGTTTGCTGGCAATCTCGCTCAAATCATTGCCGCCATTTCCCGGCGGGGCTAATAGTACGCCGACTTTAATCGCAGGCTCTTTCAGATTCACATTAATGGCATCGGCATCATTAGGGTCGGTTAGTTGAGCGCCAAGCAACATTGTAACCGTTTGTCCTCCCAGTGAATGCCCAACTGCAGCCAGTTTGCTGCGATTTATTCGACCCGCAATGAGTGGAGTGCTGTTTTCAATTTCCTCAAGATTAGCAACAATCAGTTTCATCTCCTCGACTCTGGCACGCCAAAACAAGGGAGCGCCTGGAGCATTACTGGCAAATCCGGCCACTTTAGAGTTAGCGTGAGTCGGCTGAATCACGACAAAACCGTGTTCCGCATAAAAATTTGCCAGTGGGCCATAACCGTCCTTTGATGGAAGATAAAGAGAGGGGCCGTGCCCGTGAGACAGCAGGATTACTGGTAGGTTATTACCTTTTACCGGAGCAGTAATTCGCATTTCCAATGGTTTCGCCCGCTCAGTTGCAGCAAGTATTACTGGGCTGATTGAAACGGTTTGTACTGCTTCATTAATCTGAATATGACGAGCTTTATCGATAAGATTATTCATTGCAGACTCCATTATGTAGATGATTGGCGCTGTGGACTGCTCAGGGGTAATATCGTTAAACGGAACATTGCTACATTGCTACATTGCTACATTGCTACATTGCTATATAGCTACATAGCTATAAGGCCATTATGGCGATTGCCATGTGAATATGTGGATCGGCGTTCCGTTTAAATAAATATACGGAACAATGGTCCGTTTAGCAACTATGGACGAGTAACTGTGGGTCAGCAACTGTGAATCAACAACGGCAGACCTTGCATGCGAAAAATATTGCTCGCCAAAAATGGTCATCACGAGGAAAGATAAAATGAAGGAAGAAGGCAGCATTCCCAAACGGCAGGTGCGCGCCGATGCGTTACGCAATGAGGATGCGATTCTATTAGCGGCTAAAGAGGTGTTTGCAGAAAATGGTGTCGATGCGCCGGTGCGAACTATTGCTGCCAGAGCCGGCGTTGGGGTTGGTACTCTGTACCGACGTTTCCCAAAACGTTCGGATTTGGTGACGGGCGTATTTTGCCTTGAGGTTGATGCCTGTGCCGCCGAAGCTGAAAAATTGACCAATAAACATACACCGGTTGACGCGCTGGTTCGCTGGTTGCAGCGTTACACACGTTTTCTTGCCACCAAGAAGGGGCTGGCGGCGGCTCTTCACTCAGGTGACCCCGCTTTTGATGCGTTGCCAGACTATTTTCGTGCCAATTTTGAACCCGTATTGACCTCGCTGCTCGCGGCGGCGGCCGCGACCGGTGAGATTCGGGATGATATTGCCGCTTATGAGCTGTTAGGCGCAATTGGCTCTTTGTCTGCGGTTGCAGCAAGTCAAGGATTGCCTGATTCTTTAGCGATGGTGAATTTATTGATTGACGGTTTACGATATTCAGCGGCCAATAAAGTAAAAAAAACAGCTGAATAGCAATTTGGTTCAAGAATTTGTGATGCTTGAAAGCTATAAGTCTTCTGAAAACCGTGAAGCCCTCTTTCTAAAACAGTGATTTTTTAATGCAAGAACAGGCAAGATTTTATCAATTGGCTGAGTTTGATGGCCTTGAAATGCTACAAGCCTCCTACCTTGTTTTCTTCATCACCGCCCAGCATTTTCTTTATGGCCTGACTGTGGGCCTATTATTGTGGTAAATAACGGCGTGTTACGCATATTTCCCGAGAACCCTTATTTTTGGGTCTCGGTTTTTAGTGTGATGTTTGCGATACTTATCAGGAATACGGTTATCAACGTGTTATTCAGTTTGGTCATGTTTTATCTGGTCGGCTCGGTAATCTAATAGTTTTAGAATGATTCCCCACCGTAACGTTATATGGTTTTTTATATAGCGACTGTGAGATGATAAAGTTCGAAGAAGAATCAGAACGATAACTCACGAGGAAAGCAGGGTGCATCTATATATATTTTACGTTGGTGGAAATGCCGGGAAATCTAATATTGAAGTTCACGATATCCAGTTTGTTGCGGCGGAACAACCAGAGCACGCCTGGCCTGCGCTGCGTGAAGCCTGGTTTGGTGACGCCGATAAAATTCATATTGATGGCTATGCCCGTATTACCTGGGCAGACGGATATAATGTATCCCTGTCGCAAACCCCTTCGGCGGAAAGTAAAAAGCTGTACTTCGTGAATGCGGGTGCTTATAACCTGGTTCCTTAGCCGAGCTGCACGCTTTTGACTTGTTTGTTGCAGAAGATGTCGCGCAGGCGAAAGCTAAAGGAATGGAATCTTTATTAAAAGGCAAGTTCCATCAGCATAAAGATAATCTTAAAGATGTGGATGACTGCATCCTGCTTGATAAAATTGGCGATCTTTATATTCACTTGACGCCAGGCAGCAGTGGAAAACCCTTCACGCCTGAATGGCAAGGTTATCAGCCTATTGGTATCTAGAGGCTTTTTGTGGCCTTGTTTAGGGTCACAATATTCAATGAAAGATCATGACTCTATTTTTCCCGCTGATTTATCTACTGTTTGGCTGGTTGCTTGGCCAAACGCCCTGAGATCTTAAAAGCTTTGCCTCTACGCTACTGACCAAGCTGATTATCCCACTGGTCATTATTTATAATGTTGCGACTCACTTTATTCATATGGGTGGAATTATTATCGCCACCGCCCTGACTATGCTGGTGCTGTTATTAGTAAGCAGAGTGTTTAGCCGCGACCCAGTAGTCAACCTGTGCTTTTGCTATCTCAATATCGGCTGGCTAGGATTACCTGTCGCCTCTGCGTTGTTTGGCAACGATGCGGCGGTGATTATTATTGCTGCTTATGTAGGAAGTTCAATTCTCGGGAACTCGGTAGGCACAGGCATGCTCTCTGGCAATATGTTTAACCTGAAGAAAATGGCTAAAACTCCGCCAGTTCTTGCACTGATATTAGGGATTATGCTGATCCCGTTGCATCATAAAATTCAACAGTGGGGCGCAATATCTTGTGGCACGTGCATTAGTATCGTAGCTATTGCGCTTTACAGTGCGGCTATATTAGGCAGTCGCCTGCTTTGATACTTATGCCAATGTAAAGTTTCCCATATAAAAATAATGGCTTTAACTAACACGGTTTTAACTGAAATCAATGAAAGTTCGGGAATATGCTATTCCCGAATCTATTCTTATAGGAGAGCCAGCTAACGACTAATTTAACAGCGTATTTCTAAGAAATTTTAATGTTGTGCGGCAATCACATCCACCACCACTAACGGCACTTTACCGTTGTTAGTCAAACCGTGAGACTCACCTTTACGAACGACTGTGATATCACCGGCTTTAACCGGATAATCTTTACCATCGGTGTCTTTAAATATGCCGTACCAGAAACAATAACGTAAGCATCTTCGTTATCAACATGCTTGTGATAGCCAATTGAGGTCCCGGCTTGAGTAGTTAACCAGCTAAGCTCTTTAATCGCTTGATCCGCAGTGGCTTTATCGCGGGTAAAAGCAAATGCAGCATCAACAGTTCCTTTACCGCCGCCAAGATTTTTTTTCTCAACTTTTTGTTGTTGTTCTTTGGTAATGACTTGTGCATTTGCCCATGAAGCAGGTAATAAAGCGGCGATACATAATAAAGCTGTCGTTAATTTACGCATTATTTTCACCCAGTTATTATTCTTAATCCATTATTTCAGACACCGATAAGTGTCGGCCTGTTCCTGAGAAAAAGCTTATTTCATAAACTTTATGCCATAAAAGCCTGAACAATACATTACTAAAAAGTGACATAATAAAAAACATCGCCTGAGTTTAGTCAAGGCGATGTTTTAAGATAATGTTATTAAATAGTGCTAATAGGACTATTTCAGGTGCTATTTGGGAGAGTTTTGAAATGGCTATATTCAAATGCTATTTTGGAATAAGCGCCGGCTTTCAATGTGGCACCTCTAAGGTGATATCAACCCGGATAAATACCGCGATCTTTACGCGCCATCAAAATACGCTCACAGGCGACAATATAGGCGGCGGTGCGCAGTGAACATTGGTTTATCTTTGGCTTTTTCCCACACATGAACCATGGCGTCGGTCATGATCTTATCCATTCGCGCATTAATTTCTTCCTCGCTCCAGAAGAAACTGGCCATGTCCTGAACCCATTCGAAATAGCTGACCGTAACGCCGCCTGCGTTACAGACCACGTCGGGAACAACGATCACCCCGCGTGAGGTCAAAATATCGTCGGCCTCCGGGATAGGTCGGACCGTTAGCGCCTTCCAGCACCAGCTTGCAGGAGAGCAGCTCGGCCCTTTCGCGCGTGATTTGCCCCTCCAGCGCCGCCGGAATAAGAATGTCCGTCTCGGTGGTCCAGAATGCTTCACTGGCGATGTCTTCAGCTCCGGGGAATCCTGCAATCTGTTTATGTGCGATTTGCCACTCGCTGAGCGCGGCTAAATCGATGCCAGCGGGCGTTAAACAGCGTCGCGGTGTGGTCCTGGATTACCACAATGCGCGAGCCAGACTTCGGCAAACAGGCGTGCGGCCTCGCTGCCGACGTTACCAAAGCCCTGAACCGCGATGCGTGCGCCTTCGGTCTCGATGTCCGCGCGGCGCGCCACTTCACGTCCAGTAATGAACACCCCACGGCCGGTGGCTTTTTCACGGCCTAAAGAGCCGCCCGAGGTGAATAGGCTTACCGGTCACTACGCCAGTAATGGTGGTGCCGTGGTTCATGGAATAGGTGTCCATCATCCAGGCCATCACTTTGCTGTTGGTGCCGACGTCCGGTGCCGGAATATCCTTCTGTGGGCCGATAATGATGCCGATTTCACTGGTGTAACGACGGGTCAGCCTTTCCAGTTCGCCATCGGAAAGCTTGAAAGGGTCGACGCGAATGCCGCCTTTGGCACCGCCATAAGGCAGATTAACCGCCGCACATTTGATAGTCATCCAGGCGGAAGGCGCCATCACTTCGTTGAGATCGACGTCAGGATGATAGCGGATGCCGCCTTTACCCGGCCCGCGCGAAAGGTTGTGCTGTACGCGATAACCTTCGAAATGGCGGATAGTGCCGTCATCCATTTGTAACGGAATATCAACAATCAGCGCCCGTTTTGGGTGGCGCAGGGTATCTATCCAGCGTGACAGTTCGCCTAAATAAGGCGCAACGCGATCAATTTGACGCAGGTAGGTGGTCCAGGGAGATGTACTGCTTTCAGACGCGTAAGAGAGCTTTTCCATAGTTGAGCCTTTTTAAATAAAGTTATTTATTTTGTGCAAGCATGTAATAGAAGTTCATTTCACTAATCGATTTTGAGTCTATCAGCTTTCTTAAAAAGAGTGAGCAGGGGCGTGGGAGGGATGCACCTTTTTAGGGCATTGAATTATTCATTTAGTGAATAATTAATCAGTTTGCAATTGGGTATGTAGGTGAATTACTATGCATTTCCTATTCAAAAATTTGCATAAAAAATATTTTTTTCCCAATTATCAGAACTTTGAAAGAGTCATAAAGTGAATGAAATGGCGTTTCCACGTATTGACTTTGTGAATAGCTAAAGCCAGCATGCATCCCTCTATCGGCCGCTCCATGGCATTCACTTCAAGGCTAAAGGAAATGCAATGACCCACAATAAAACGGAACGGCGGGTAAATCCTGTCGGTAAGCTTGATGCCCCCGATAAACTCCAGCGCGGACTGAGTGAACGTCATATTCAGATGATTGCTCTGGGCGGTGCTATTGGTACCGGGCTGTTTATGGGGGCGGGGAAAAATATTGCAGTGTCAGGGACTTCGATCCTCATTATTTACATGCTGGTAGGGTTTTTCATGTATATGGTGATGCGGGCGATGGGGGAGTTGCTGCTCACCAAAATGGATTACCGATCGTTTGCCGATTTTGTCGCCGATTATTTGGGTCCAAAAGCCAGCTTTTATCTTGGCTGGTCCTATTGGCTGAGCTGGGTCGTAACCTGCATCGCGGATGTCGTGGTATGTGGCGGCTACATGCAGTACTGGTTTCCAGAAATGTCCGCCTGGATCCCCGCGCTATTTACCCTCGGCATTCTCTGCCTGTTCAATTTACTTTCAGTAAAAATGTTCGGTGAGGCGGAGTTCTGGTTTGCGCTGATCAAGGTAGTCACGATTATCGCGCTGATACTTACTGGCGGCTGGATGGTCGCAACCGGCTGGACTTCACCGGACGGCGTTCACGCATCCATTCATAATCTTACCGATCCTGCCGTATTTATGCCGCACGGCATCAGTGGTTTTCTGGCCGGTTTCCAGATTGCAATATTCTCATACACCGGCATCGAACTGCTGGGTACTATGACTGCCGAGACTCAAAATCCTGAGAAAATCTTGCCAAAAGCAGTAAACGCGCTGCCTTTACGGATAATTATTTTCTATATGCTGTCGATGACAGTCATTATTGCCGTGACTTCCTGGTCGGCAATTTCACCTGATTCCAGCCCGTTTGTGTTATTGTTTGCTAAAGCAGGCCTGCCCGCCGCAGCGGCGATTATTAATTTCGTTGCATTGACTTCGGCAATGTCGTCGGCAAACAGTGGCGTTTATTCCAGTACCCGCATGCTCTACGGCTTGTCTATTGAGAAACACGCTCACTGGCAGTTCCGTATTCTTTCCAGAACGACGTCAATTCCGATTCGAAGCCTGTTCTTTTCCTGTTTCTGTATGTTAAGCGGTACGCTATTACTGTTTTTAGTCCCTAACGTAATGACACTCTTCACTATTGTTTCAACCCTCGCAGCAATATTGGTGATTTACAGCTGGGCAATGATTCTGGTGGCGTATCTGGTTTATCGTAAAAAACGTCCCGATTTGCACCAGCAGTCCACTTTTAAAATGCCTGCCGGCATTGTCATGAGCTGGCTGACGCTGGCGTTCTTTGCTTTTACTGTCGTCATAATGCTCTTTGATCCCGATACTCTGGCGGCGCTTTGTGTCTCACCGCTGTGGTTTGTGATGCTGTTTATTTTTTGGAAAGTGAAACAGAAAAAAGAGCAGGTGCTTAAAACGGTAGATCAACGCGCGTAAGTGAGTAAATATCCTGAAACCCATCATTGCCCAGTGACCCATCCATTGTTTCAAAAGTGGATGGCGCAGGGTTTTTGACTGCTTATTTTTTAATTACTTATTTTAGAATAGTGTTTATATTAACCGGCATTATTGCGCTAATGGTTAATGAAATAAGGTTTCATGCATGATGTATCTGCTGATTGTAATAATTGGCGTTATAGCAGGGGTGATTAGCGGGGTTGTAGGCACCGGTTCGTCCATTATGTTATTACCGGCGCTAACCTATAGCTTTGGCCCAAAGGCAGCTATCCCTATCATGGCCATTGCCGCCATTATGGGCAATATTTCCCGAGTGATCCTATGGCGAAAAGAGATTAACTTCAAAGCATTCGCCCTCTATGCCATTCCCGGTATTCCTGCCGCCGTATTGGGAGCTAATACGCTATGGATTATGCCCGTCACGTTATCTAATCTGTGTATCGGATTATTTTTCCTGCTGCTTATTCCGTTACGTCACTGGGCCAAGGCTCACGCTCTGGTGCTTAATAATTGGCAGATGGCGCTGGCGGGAGTGATTGTAGGATATCTGACCGGTGTGGTTTTTTCGACTGGCCCTATGACTATTCCTATTTTTGCCGGTTTTGGTCTGGTAAAAGGCGCATTACTTTCTACCGAAGCTGCCGCGTCGTTTGTTATTTATTTGGCAAAAGCGGCCACCTTTGGAACCATTGGCGCAATGCCGTTACCGGTATTAATGAGTGGACTGCTGGTGGGCAGCACTCTGGTTGCGGGAACATTACTGGGCAAAAAGTTTGTTATTAAAATGTCTGAGAAAACCTTTAACCGTTTAATCGATGGGATGCTGCTAATCGCAGGTATTTCATTACTTTATAATGCCGCGATTATAATGATGCACTAGGGATGCTGATACATTAGGCCCCTAATAGCGCATCGACCTCGGCTTTACATTTAAACAGTTCGGCTAATCAATCGTCTGGATTCGTCCGCAAAGCGCAATGCGGGAACGGCCAGACGAAATGGCGTAAAGATCATTGCGGCCACTCTTGAAACAAACGCCAATTCCACACACACCACGAGCGTGCTCTTCGTTATCTAACGTGCATACTCTTTTTGTCGTGTAATCGCGATATCATCGAGCAGTGCGGCGGGTCGAAGTTAGGTTTTCCGGTGCGAGCCTCAAGCTTTAATAAACAGCTTTCAATAATAGTTCGTTGGGTAATTGCGCCAGCATGGCTTTGCCGTGAGAGGTGCAGTGCAAGCGGGAAGGCCGTGCCGACAGCAGAAACAACTCGCAGTTCGTGATCCGAGGCATATTGGTCACTGAAATAGCATGCTGATGACGAAAGACGCTGACATCGACCGTTTCGCGAGTTCGCCTGCCGAGTGCTTCAACGGCGGGGCGGGCTATGGTGACAAAGTCGGTATGCGCCGCGGCGGCCATGCGAGCCAAAGCCGGGCCAAGCTTGAAACCATCGTGTGCATTTTGTACTAATTGTTGCGCTTCCAGAGCAGCGACTAGCCGATGGACAGTGGTTCGTGGCAGATCCGTTTCACTCGCCAACTGCGCCAGCGTC
Source organism: uncultured Gammaproteobacteria bacterium (assembly GCA_963747655.1). Lineage (GTDB taxonomy): Bacteria > Pseudomonadota > Gammaproteobacteria > Enterobacterales > Enterobacteriaceae > Rouxiella. The sequence goes on from CAVVFS010000009.1 coordinate 67,223, forward strand.
ATTCCCGCCCGCGCTTTTTCCAATGCCCGCAACACCTCGGCAGCACGAGCGATCACCTGTTTGCCATTTTTATCCGAATCTTCAGACATTCCTTTATCCTGCCTTTGTATGAAGACAATTGAGATTAGCACAAATCGCCTTTAAAAAAATGACCGAATAATGGATATTAAGTCCGAATATCGGTCATTTTTGTTGAAGGGTATATGAGTACATTATCAAAGGCGGGCGCGTTAACCCTGTTGAGCGTCGCCTGCCTGACAATTATGGTCGGATGCGTGATGTGCACCGGGTCTGCCATCGATTGCCGCGCATCTTGGTGTCGCCCACATGCCCGGCTGGCTGATAACGCTGCCTTCACTGGGAGTGGTGATTTTCGGCCCGGTTACCGGCAGGCTAATAGAAAGGTTTGGACTTTACCGATCACTTTGTGCCGGGCTGTTTTTCTATGGTTTAATCGGGGCGAGCGGGGCTTATATGCAAGGGGACGGGATGGTGTTTGCCGACGGCTATTGCTTGGAGCGGCTGCGGCAGTGGTGATGTCCACCGGCACTGGCCTGATTTCGGCATTTTATCATGGTGAAAATCGCCTGCGGATGATTGCGCGGCAGGGAATGTCGATTGAGTTGGGCGGGGTCATCTTTTTGTTTATTGGTGGCTTGCTGGCAACTACCGGCTGGCGTTGGCCATTTAGCCTTTATTTCTTCGCCTGGATTTGCTGGCAATGGTATTGGCTTTTGTGCCAGCTCGGGCAGGACGTCATATGCCGCAGAAGAGGTTGACTCATTCGCCGGCGCAGCTCCAGCGAGAATGCCATCCAGCTGACCTTTTTTGCTGCGCTGTTTTCGATGATTGTTTTCTTTACCGCCTTCATTAATTTGCCGTTGCATTTCCACACAATGGGAATTTCTGCCTCGCAAACCGGGGCTTTTATGTCGTTTACCTCGATGGTGGCGGTGCTGGCCGCGTGGCGCATGCCCAGGACTGGTCGCTCAAATTTCAGACTTTGGCACGCTGATTGCTGGCATTTAGTTTTTACTGTTAGCGCATTTGCTGTTTGCTTTTGCGCCCTCAATGCCATTTTTTGTGTTGGGTGCGGTGGCATTAGGCACTGGGTTCGGTTTCTCGATTCCTCTGGTTAATCACCTGATTGTCGATTTATCGTCAGCGGCGCAGCGCGGGAAAAATTTGCCCGTCTGTCAATGGCTATCTTTCTCGGGCAATTTTTATCGACATTTATGGGATATATTTCCGAGTAATACTGCATACGATTTTTCTGTTGGCGGCAATGATTGCGCTGGCTGACGGTGGCCATCGTGAGCATGCGTCGCCGTTACGTTCGCGAATAAAATCAATAAAGGCCTTAAGCGGAGTGGGCACTAGCCGTCTGTCCGGATAATACAGATAAGGGCCGGGAAAATGCTGCCACCACGGAGGTTAATATCGGCTCCAGCTCGCCGTTTTCCAGCGACGGGCGCAGCCATTCTTCAAATAGCTGGATAACGCCACCGCCGGCTATTGCGGTGGCGACAGCCAAGATCTACCGCAGCGCCTATACTGACTATAATGGGCCGCTTGGCTGGATCCTCACCACCTCACCGTTTCGTTCAAATTCCCATTCCGGGATAACGCCACTGGCAAATCGGCCGCGAATACAGCGGTGTTGCAACAGTTCGCCGGGATGCTCCGGACGGCCGAAATTATCGAGATAATCGGGTGAGGCCGCGACGGCAAAGCGTTGTTTGCGCGCGCCGATCGGTATGGCGATCACATCTTGTTCAAGAGCATTCATCATAGCGAATACCGGCATCGCAGCCTTCCCGAAAAACGTCCTGCACGTTGCTTTCGGCTACAATTTCTAACTGAATATCCGGATAGCGTTTGAGAAAGGCTCGGACACGATAGACGGCAATACTAATCGCGCTGCGCTTACCGGCACGTTAAGCCGCAGGGTGCCCGAGGGGGTATCACGATAGCGATTGACCACATCCAGTGCGGAATCAACTTCGTTCATAGCGGGCATCAGCCTTTCCATCAAAGCCCGGCCGACCTCAGTCAGCACCACCGTTCGCGTTGTACGATTAAACAAACGGACGCCAAGTTGTTGTTCAGCGCGGCGTACCGCATCGCTCAGACGAGAGGGATTGCTGCCAGTAACGCGCGCCGCCTCGCGAAATCCACCTGCTTTTGCCACCGCGACTACGGCATGAAGAAGTGCAATATCCAGTGCCATTGTCCGTTATCCCGTACAGTTTGTCGTCATTTAGCAAGATAGTTGCACAGTAATGATGCCGATACAATAGCTCGGTCACTTACTCAGGAGGTGTTTCATGTCCCAATCGACTCAAGGTTATGACCGACAAACTTACGTCTCGGCGATCGATATGTTCCCCGTATCGGTTTTGGCGCAATGCAGTTGGCGGGGCCAGGCGTTTTTGGCCCACCGGCGGATGAGGCTCGCGGCGATTCAGGTATTGCGGGATGCGTTTGATGCGGGCGTCCGACATATTGATACCAGCGATTTTTACGGTCCTCACATCACTAATCAGATTATTAAAAAGGCGCTTATCCTTATCGAGACGATTTGACGATTGTGACCAAAGTCGGGGCGCTGCGTGACAGCAAAGGAGGTTGGTTACCTGCTTTTAGCGCCGAACAGCTGAAACAAGCGGTTGAGGATAATTTACGCAACCTCGGGCTTGAGGTGTTGGACGTCGTTAATCTGCGCAGCATGTACAGCGTGCACGAGCCCTGCTGAAGGTTCTCTCGACGCGCCGTTAGAAGCGTTAATCAAGCTTAAGGAACAGCGCGGATTGATACGCCATATTGGATTAAGCAATGTCACCGCGAAACAAATCAGCCGATGCGCAAACAATGACGCCAATAGCCTGCGTGCAAAACCTCTACAATCTGGCGAATCGTGATGGCGACGAGTTGATCGACACATTGGCTGTGCAGGAAATTGCTTGGGTGCCATTCTTCCCGCTGGGTGGATTTACTCCATTGCAAAATACTAAATTGACCGAAGTGGCAGAGTCTGTGAATGCCACGCCGATGCAGGTTGCGCTTGCCTGGCTGTTGCAGCGTGCGCCGAATATTTTGTTGATCCCCGGCACTTCTTCACCGCAGCATTTGCAGGAAAATATTGCGGCCGCACAGTTGACTCTTCCCCCAGATGCATTGGAAAAACTTAATCAGATCGCCTGAATTAGACGGGTTTTTGCCGATAATAATGTGCTTGCCTTCGAGCAGACGAGGGTGAGGATTTGCAGCAAATGACACGTTATGTGGCTTTACCGGCCCGCCGATTTGTTAGGTTAATGATTGTTTATTGAGGTGATCCATTCAGGATGCCGAAGCCGCAACAGGAGCAAACGAGTGAAATACAGTTGGCAACATGAAGGCCTAACCGCCGATCAAAAAGCAGAAATTGTACTTAACCAGATGACCGAAGAGGAAAAATTCTCCTGGCTTTCTGGCCCGATGGCGATCCCGATGGTGATGAGCCACTGCCCGAGGGCGCGATAGGATCCGCCGCGTATTATCCTGCGATTCCCGGCTTGGCATTCCTGCCATACAACAAAGCGACGCGAGCCTCGGCGTATCGGCTCTGGGCAATGTGCGCCCGGGTGATAATGCGACCGCGCTGGCTTCTAGCTTATCATTGGCCTCAACCTTTAATCCTGCAAATGGCGCAATTGACGGGCGAACTGGTAGGGCGCGAGGCTTTTGCCAAAGGTTTTAATGTCCAGCTTGCCGGGGGGCTAATCTGGTTCGCGAGCCGAGGGGCGGGCGAAATTTTGAGTATCTTTCGGAAGATCCGTTACTTACCGGCGTGATGGCCGGGCATTCGGTGCGAGGGATCCAGTCACAGCACGTCGTTTCTACCGTCAAGCATTTTGCGCGTTAACTCTCAGGAAACGGGACGAGTGGTGGTCAGCTCGGATTTAGACGAAGCGGCGATGCGTGAGTCGGATTTGTTGGCCTTTGAAATCGCCATCGAGATAGGTCAGCCCGGCTCGGTGATGCCTGGTTACAATCTGATCAACGGCGAATGGGCGTCTGAAAATATTTTCTTGCTCAATCAGGTATTAAAAGGCGACTGGCAATATCCCGGTTGGGTGATGTCCGATTGGGGTGCGACACACTCTGCTGTAAAAGCCGCGTTAGCCGGGCTGGATGTGCAGTCAGGTAGCAATCTCGACCAGCAAGCCTGGTTTGATAAACCGCTGCGTAAAGCCGTTGCCAGTGGTGAAGTTTCACAGAATCGAATCGATGATATGGTGCGGCGCATTCTGCGTAGCCTGTTTGCCGTCGGCGCTATTGAACATCCGGCGACGCCGCTGGGCCATATCGATTATATCGCCCACCGTCTGATTGCCCAGCGTGAGGCGGAGCAGGGCATCGTGTTATTGAAGAATGAGAGCGTGAAGGGTGGCAGAACCGACTCCTGCCGTTAAAAAAGGGGCGAAGAAGCTGCTGGTGGTGGGTGGACATGCCGACCATGGCGTGTTGGCTGGCGGGGGTTCATCGGCGGTTACGCCAACAGGTAGCCTGCTTTTGCCGGGGATTAACTTTATGGGCATCGAAACGCAGAAGAGTGATACCAGCCGTTCGTCGCCGCTGTGGGCTATTCGTGCCGAGTCCAACGCCGCCGAGGTGAGTTTTGCCGAGCGGAGAAGATACTGGCGAAGGCGGTGCGACTGGCGCGCGAGGCCGATGCGGTGATTATTTTTGCTGAAGAATGGCGTTCCGAAGCGTTAGATGCTCAGGGGCTGGAATTAGGCGAGGAGCAAAATCATTTGATTACAAGGCTGGCCGAGGAAAATCCGCAGACGGTGGTGGTACTGGAGACCGGCGGTCCGGTGACTTTGCCGTGGATAAATCATGTGCCTGCGGTGATTGAGGCGTGGTATCCGGGATCGGGCGGCGGTGAGGCAATTGCCGGCATATTGTTCGGGCGGGTGAATCCAGCTGGTCGTCTGCCGGTGACTTTCCCGGCCAATGAACAGCAGTTGCCACACCCGAAACAGGTTGATCCCGAGACCACCACCTCGATGCCCGGCAGTCCGGTTAAAGGCGGCATTATCCACATCAATTATAACGTTGAAGGCTCAGATGTTGGGTACCGCTGGCATGCGCGCAAGGAACAAGCGCCGTTATTTCCCTTCGGCCACGGTCTTTCCTATACTGATTTCACCTATAGCAACCTGCAAGTGCGTGAAGATGGTGAAAGTGTTTACGTCACGCTGACCGTCAAAAATACCGGCCAATCGCGATGGAGCAGATGTTGCCCAAATTTACATCCAGCCGACGAGTAAACGCTATGTTGCACGACTGGCAGCTTTTGAAAGAGTTAAGCTGCGAGCAGGCGAAAGTCAGACTCTGACTCTGAGGCTGGAACCAAGGATTATTGCCAACTGGGACAGTGAGGAAGGGCAGTGGCTGATCGACGGGGGAACTTACCAGGTTAGCGCCGCTAAAAATGCCCGCGATACTCTGTTACAGGCAGAGATCGTGATTAAACCACGGCGGTTTGGCTACTAACCCGTTGATACCATTCCCGTTAACCTAATTAGATAAGGCACGCCCGGCAATCGCCGGGTGTTTCCACTAGCGTGTGATTAGATATCGATAGAGTGTTTTTACCACATCTTGCTTCATGCTTATAAACAACAGTATTTGCACCTGACTGTCGTCAAAATCGTAAATAGTTCGGTATTCATTTTGGGCATCAAGTCTTTCACGAAATAGAAACCCTTTGTCTGCAAGCATCCCGTTATAACGATAGCGCTTAGGATCTTCGACAATCGCTGTGACATTTGAAATCAATAAGTTATCAGCGAATTCTGCCGCTTTTATAGCGCCTATTGAATCCATTTTGAAAGATTCAATATCCTGTAAACACCATTCTGCTGCCGGTGAAATAATGACGCTAAAGGTTTTTGGCATTAAGCAATATCCCTATTTTCTTGCTGCGCGTAGTCTCTTTAAAACCTCTTCGGGCGACGAGCCTTGACCATCCAAAATTTCCTGTTTTGCCAGCATTGCCAGCTTTAACAGAGTGTTTGACTGACGTTCCAACTCACGTTCTCTGATCTCAGCCTCACGTTCTGCGGCAGTCTGTACAAAGAGTTCGGAAACGCCATTTTTGGTGATATAGACACCGCCTTCAAACAGCTCTGGAGAGCCAAGACCTTCTCGGGCAGCGCGTTGCGACATCGTGTTTGGCATGTTTGATTCCCCACAAAAATTTAACACTTATAACAAAAATGCGCATAGAAGCTGGCAATATTTAATCAAAAAGAAGTATAAGCTTATTACCCAGGCGTGTATATATTGATCATAGATTTGTACTCATACCCGGTCGGGCAATGTTTGCCTTATCAACAATGCATTGAATCTGCGGATGCATTCAGTCCATATTTTCTGCGGTCATCACTTTAAATTCGACCTTGCCGTCGGAATAAATATCCGGCTGATAGTTTTCCTCCAACGCGCGCAGCATCAGCTTGAGCGCCAGGCCTGCGTGCTGGCGGGCGTTTTGATCCAGCGTAAACGACAAAACGTCGTTTTCGAGCAGTTTTCGCGTCAAATCATACAGTTCATGGGTAATATACTGGCATTTTCCCTGCAATTTGTGCCGAGCTAACGCCTCGCTGACCTCAGTATTAACGTCACCGGTATTGTAGATGCCAATAATATCCCGCGACTGGGCCAGGTTTTGTTCCAGCAGTTTGCGCAGCGTCTCACGGTGGTCCTCCCCGGCTAACACCTCTCTGAGGGTGATATTCGGCGCTTTCTGCTTTAGCACCTGCTTGAATCCCTCGACTCGATGCTGGTGAGCAACGAAATCGATGCGCCCGCTGACCACCAGAACCTCACCCGGCTGGCGCAGCATTTTGGCCATCAGCAGGCCGGCGGTGCGCCCGGCCTGGAGCTGATCGATGCCGACATGGCATAAGCGCTGGGCTTTGGGCAGATCGGTGACCAGGGTAATCACCGGTAAACCGCGTTTTCTACACTGCGCCAGTGCGTCATAAATTGCCGGATGATTCTGCGCAAAGACAATGATGCCATCACGCTGGGCGCTGCTTTTAATAATATGCTGCGCAAGTTTTTCCGGCTGTGATTCTGCCACCAGTGTGCGGTGCAGAGTCAACCGTCGATAGCCCAGGGCGCTGGCCACTTCGCTAAAATCTGTTGCCAGTTTTCGGAAAAAATAGGTGTCGTTCGCGCTGAGGATCACCTCAACCTGCCAGGGGCTTTTTCGCTCCTCCGGCAGGGTGCGCTTCAACCCTGCCTTCTTCGCTGCCCGTAACACTTTGCGGGTGGTTTCAGGCGACACGCCGCCGCGCTCGTTTAACACTCTATCCACCGTGGCTACACCCACTCCGGCCATTTTGGCCAGCGTATCGAGGGTCAGCTTCTTCATCCGTATTCCTTGAGAACAGTTGACGATTTTCCGCCAGTGTAATCGCCCGTTGCGGTTTAGCAATCCTCCCGATGCGGAAAAAGCGTGTTTTTTTATCTTGTCGATTTAGTGAACGAGGATGTGTGTTTTTGTTGTGATTTTGTTGGTTTTTGAGGGGAAACCATCAAACCAGCAGTACCAGCACCAATTGAATGGGTTTATGATCCCACTGCTTTCCATTCACGAAAAATATAATTAAAACAATAATTCAACGCATTTTACTGCGTTCTAACGCTGTTTGTTTTTATTAATACTGTCGTTGTTAACATTGTCGTTAACACAATGGCAGTCATTAAAAAACCGGTCGCCCGACCGTGTTAGTTAACTTCCAAATTTCAATGACCTTCTGGTTATTCGCAATAAACATAAAATTTTAAGCAGGGGAATTTATGAAGCGCAGAGAATTTTTATCCTCTATCGCTGTGCTGGGGGTATCAACGACAATTCCGTTGGCGACCGCTCAGGAAGTGAAGGGTGGACAACCGTGGGAGCCGGGCAAGGTGGATACCCGTCCGCTTGCTCAACCGCGTCAGGGCGGCTTGCAGTATCTGACTCAGCATGAGTTCGATACGGTTGGCGCTATCGCCGAACGTTTTATTCCCGCCGATGACCTCAGTATCAGCGGTAAAGATGCCGGATGTGCGACCTTTGTCGATCGCCAACTTGCCGGAGATTTTGGCAAAGCATCAAGCACTTACCGACTGGGTCGTTTCGTTAAAGGAACCCCGGAGCAGGGACCACAGGAGGCACAAACGCCCGCTGAACGTTATCGCGTTGGCCTGGCCGCTCTCGATGTCAGTACGCAAAAACAGTTCGGCAAGAATTTTACCGATCTGAGTGGCGACCAGCAGGATCAGGTACTGCAGGCGATGGAAGCGGGCAAGTTTGATTTAGGGCCAAACGTTGAGACTAAGGTTTTCTTCGAACTGCTATTGCAGAACGTGCGTGAAGGCTTTTTATCCGACCCAATATATGGTGGCAACAAGGATATGGTGAGCTGGAAAATGATTGGTTTCCCGGGCGCTCGCTATGACTTCCGCGATCTGATCCCTAAAAAAGGCCAGAAGCTAAATATTATCCCAACCAGCCTGATTGATAACTCACTTTAAGCTGAAATTCTGATTCAATTGAGCAAGAGTCCTAATATGAAAAATGTCCGTCCTAAAGCCGACGTTGTCGTCGTTGGCCTGGGCTGGTGCGGGTCTTTAATAGCCGAAGAGCTGACCCGTGCCGGTCTTAACGTGGTTGCCATCGAACGCGGCCCCTGGTTCGAAACCGCCACCGATTTCCCTCCTTCTATTGATACCGATGAACTGCGCTGGGATACCCGCCGCAGCATGCTGCTGCCGCCCGCCGTTGAAACCACCACGTTCCGTAATAACAGCACCCAAAAAGCGTTGCCTTCCCGTGACTGGAACCTCAATGAAATGGGCTACAACGTGGGCGGATCCGGTACCCACTGGGCGGGCATGGCGTGGCGTTTTACGCCGTTTGACTTGCAACCCTACTACGCAAACCGTGGCGCGTTACGGCAAAGAGCAGATCGTTAAAGGGACTGATCCTGCAAGACTGGGGCGTCACCTACGACGAGCTGGAACCGTTCTACGATCGTTTCGAAAAAATCGCCGGTGTTTCGGGCAAAGCCGGCAAGCTAAACGGCCAGGTGATGGAAGACGGCAACCCGTTCGAAGGCAACCGCAGCAGCGAATATCCGCTGCCGCCGCTGGAAGGCATGCGCCTGACCGATCTGTTCCGCGATGCCGCTAAGTCCTTGGGCCAGCACCCGTTTATGGTACCCGGCTGGCCAGGCCTCCAAGGCCTACGTCAACCCGCTCGGCGTGCGCATGGGGCCTTGTACCTATTGCGGCTACTGCCTGTATTACGGCTGCGGCAACTTCTCTAAATCTAGCCCTAACGCCTGCGTGATCCCGGCGCTGATGCAGCGCGAGAACTTCACCGTGCTGACCGAGTCAGCGGTGACTCGCATCAATAAAGCCGAAGACGGCAAAACCGTGACCGGCGTGACCTATGTCGATCGCAACGGCCAGGAATGGGAGCAACCTGCGGGCATCGTGGTGCTTTCTGCCTTCCAGATGCAGAACGTGCGCATGCTGTTGCTGTCGAAAATCGGCAAACCTTACGATCCGGTCAGCAAGACCGGCGTCGTGGGCCGCGCCTACAGCTTCCAGACCGTGTCTGGCGCCAACCTGTTCTTCGAAGATGAGTATCTGAACCAGTTCATCGGCGCGGGCGCACTCTCTCAGCAGGTTGATGACTGGAACGGCGATAACTTTGACCATAGCGGCAAAGGTTTTATCGGCGGTGCAGGTATTTTAGTGGTTGCGCGCGGTGCGCGTCCGATTGGTAACGCCGATGCGTTGCCGCCAGGCACGCCACGTTGGGGCAAGGACTGGAAAAAAGCCTATACCCACGCATTCCAGAACGGCACTTTTATCTTTGGCCAGGGCACCAGCTATTCCCACGAAGATTACTATCTCGATCTCGATCCGGAATACAAAGACAGCCAACGGCAATCCGCTGCTGCGCGTGACTTTTGATTACAACGAAAACGATCGTCGTTCTGCCAAGTTTGTTGAAGACCGCAGCGTCGAGATTGGTAAAGCAATGGGCGCGAAGCTGGTTATCGGGCACCAATGCGACGACCACCTCTTACTCGCCTTACAGCTTTGCCAGTGACCATACCATCGGCGGCGCGGTAATGGGCGAAGATCCGAAAACCAGCGTGCTCAACCGTTATCAACAAAGCTGGGATGCCCATAATCTGTTTGTTTTGGGCGCATCGTCGTTCCCGAATAATGCCGGATATAACCCGACTGGAACAATTGGTGCACTGAGTCTGTGGACGGCGAAAGCCATTCTTGAACAGTATCTGAAAAATCCTGGCCCATTGGTAAAGGTATGATATGAAAAAGTTAAAAATTGTTGGTGGTGTCGTTGTTATTGCTGCCGTTGTAGCAGGTGTTTTACTTTATCAGAATGGCAATACATCAGCGGATGATGTCGCAGACAACCAGACGCAGATGAAACAGCCGTTAACCGCCGCCGATGCCGATGCTATCGGCCGTGGTAAATATGTCGCGATTGCCGGTGACTGTGTGGCTTGTCACACCGCGCCGGGCAGTAAAGATGCGTTCTCAGGCGGTTACTCAATCAGCACGCCATTTGGCGGTATTATTGCCAGCAATATTACCCCGGATGCGGATACCGGGATTGGTAACTGGACCGAGCGTCAATTCTTTAATGCGGTTAGACACGGCAAAGGGGCTGATGGTCAAAACCTTTATCCAGCAATGCCTTACAACGATTACGTTAAGGTTAGCGATAAAGATATGCATGACCTGTGGATGTATATGCGTTCGGTGAAACCGGTGAATAATAAAGTGCCGGAAACTAATTTGCCGTTCCCATACAACATTCGCCTGGCAATGATGGGCTGGAACCTGCTGTTCTTCAAGAATGAAGGCTTCAAACCTGACTTGAGCAAGTCTGCTGATTACAACCGCGGAGCCTATCTGGTTCAGGGTCTTGAGCACTGTGCTGCCTGCCATACGCCGAAAAATATCATCGGCGGTGACACCAGCGCTTATCTGCAAGGCAGTAATCTCGGTGAATGGTATGCGCCTGAAATCACTAGCAATACTTATACCGGTGTCGGTAACTGGTCAGAAGATCAGGTTGTGCAATATCTGAAAATGGGTAGCAACCACGTTGCTGTCGCCTCGGGCCCTATGGCTGAAGCAGTCACTAACTCGACTCAGCATTTGACCGACGCCGACTTGCACGCGATTGCCAGTTATATCAAGGCACAACCTGGCTCAAATAACCAGAAACCGGCTGCATTAGCGTTAGACAATGCACAAATGAAAATGCGGTGCCAACGTTTATGCTGCCAACTGTTCGGCGTGTCATAACAGCAATGGTCAAGGGATCCCGCATCTGGCGGCAAGTCTGGCGGATAACCCGGCTATCATGTCTCCGGACGCTTCGTCTATCCTGACTACTGTATTGCAGGGCGGTCGTGGTGCAGTGACTGAAGGCAATCCAACCAGCGGCGCGATGCCAAGCTTTGCCTGGAAGCTGTCTGATGATCAGACCGCAGCGGTGGCAACCTATCATTCGTAACTCTTGGGGTAATGCGGCACCAGCCGTGCCTGCTTCAGATGCGACGAAAATTCGTAAGCTGGTGAAAGCACAGGCGCAGATCCAGGCGCAGTAAGTTTTCGTTATGCCGTAAGCTGACGTTATAGATTGATAAAACAACGCCGGTTGCTCTTAACAGGGCAACCGGCATTTTTTTTATTAATAAATTAGTAGAAAAAACGAGCAGATAAAAAGTAAGTAAGTAAGGAAGAAGTCAATAACAAACAACTGATTAATTGCTGATTAATACCTGATGAGTTGCTGATTACCTTAACCAAAGAGACTCAAGGTGCCTTCTAACCAATATACTTTTCCATATTTTCACGGCATTGGGTCGCGATGTCGTAGAGGTCGTATTCCCAACGGTTAGGGCTAAACAGTTCTGCCGACCAGAGTCCATCATAGCCGGTGGCTTTTACTGCGTCAGACCAGGCCTGAATATCAATCTCGCCTTCGCCCGGCATATAGTTACGCAGCACCAGTTGATCCCACGCTTCGCCAGGTTTCGGCAGGCGGCCATCGCAGAAATGTACGCCGTAAATCAGGTCTTTATCCAGGCGAGCAATGTCTTCAGGTTTCGAGCCGGAAGCATACAGATGCCAGAAATCAATCACCATGCCGACATTATCTTTGCCGACTCGACGGATGACTTCCAGACCCTGTTCCAGCGTGCGGAACTTAGTGAAGGCAATGACCTCAATTTGATAGCGAACGCCGTACTCCTGCCCAATTTTTGCAATCGCATCGACGTTTTCAGTGATGATATCCATCACCTGATCCTCGGGCTTATCATCAATGCCATCCAGAGCCAGTATTTGTACCGTCGGGCAACCCAGATCGGCGGCTGCTTGCGTCAGGCGAGTGGCTTCCTTAAGCATGGTTTTTTTTGCATCACCCTGATAACGCTCGATTTCAAGCAGGGCATTGACACATCCCACGGATAATCCATAGCCGTCCGCAGTCTGTTTAAGTTTTTTTGTGGTTCCACCGTTATCAAGATAGCGCACTAGCTTGCTGCTAAGCAGCTCAAGGCTTTCATAGCCGGTATCTTTTGCGATTCTGGCATCGGTGAGGATATTGCAGTAATTAGTCGATATTCCGTGTAGGGCCTTTTGCATCGGGGTACTCCTCGTCTATTTATTTTATCTTTTTTAAAGTCGGGTAGAGCGTAGATCGTAGGTACAGATAAGCTATGCTTTTAAAATAAAAATTTCAATTTATATAAAATGAAATTTATGATTGTTTTTCATCAAGCCAAGGTTCGCGGGTGGGGAATATCTTTACTATCCTTATGATTCATAGACCCATGTTTCATAAATGCATGTCCATAGATGCAGGTCTCATAGACGTATAGTTGCCATTACAAGGAGCAGCAATGAAATTTCATTACACACTGCCACACGCCCGAACCCCTGAAGGCTTAGCCGCACCGGCCCTGCGCTGGGGTATTATCGGCCCAGGCTGGGTTGCTGAACGTTTTGTGGCCGCGGTTCAACGCAATACTCGCCAAATCTTCCAGGCGGTAGCGGGCAGTTCACTCGAGAAAGCCGAAACTTTTGGACGCCGTTTTGCAATACCCAACGCCTACGGCTCTGTAGAAGAGTTGGTCGCGGACCCCACAGTGGATGTGGTCTATATTTCGACTCCGCATCCGTCACACTATGACTGCGCGTTGAAGGCTATTCGCGCCGGTAAACATGTGTTAGTTGAGAAGCCTTTGGCGATTAATGCCAAGCAGGTCAGAGGGTTGCAAGAAGCCGCACAGGAGCATCGCGTGTTCCTGATGGAAGCCATGTGGAGCGCATTTTTGCCAAAATTTGACGTGATTCGCCAGGTGATTGAGCAAGGCACTATCGGCGAAATTCGCACGGTTATTGCCGATCACGGTGAATTTTTCGAACAGGACCACCGTATTATGCGCCCCGAGTTGGCGGGCGGCACATTGATGGATCTGGGGTCTTATCCGGTGGCGCTGGCAACCAAGCTTTTGGGCAAGCCCGAGCAGGTTTTCGCCTCGGGCCAAAGTGCACCTTCGGGAGTTAATGGTCAGGCTTCAATCATTCTTAAGCACGCAGGCGGCACTCAATCTTCATTGCATACCTCGTTGTTTAGCCATACGCCTGGCACTGCGGTAATCGCTGGAACGGAGGGATACATATTTATCGAAGGTATGTTCTATGCGCCGGGTAATTTCCACGTATTCAACAATGACAAGCAAAAAGTCACTTATGAAGAGCCGAAATACGGCTATGACAGCCTGCATTTTCAGGCAGCCCATCTGGCAACTTGCGTTGCCGATGGTTTGCTTGAATCGCCAATTCGTCCGGTCTCCGATACGCTGTTGACCATGGAAACTCTTGACGAGGTCAGCCAAGAGTTAAGCGTTATTTTTAAAATTCTTTAACCAAAGGTAAAGGCGTAGGCATCCACTCCGCTATCAAGGAATTGTATCGAGAACGTGTGGTCACCGCTTTCATCCGGTAAGCGGATCAGTTGGTATAAACGCTGGTCGGTGACCACGCCATCTCCGTCTGCGGACACGTCACTGCCGTGCATGTCGCCCGGTGCCTTGCCATCGATTGTAACCTTGAAACGGATCTTTTGGCCCGCCTTATGAGGCCCTAATACCAGATGCAGGTCGCGCGCGTGGAAACGATAGCTTATCTGGCCATCATCCTTGTTTAGGGTAATTTTCTCATCACCGATAGTCCAGTTACCCGCCAGACCCCAGCCATCTAACACCAGCGTTTTTGGCAGCGAGAAGTCTGCCGGAGCATCGGTAGTCGTGGTGTCTGACGCAAAATTTTGCGCACGTTCATAGCCGAGATAGGTTTCTGGAGAAATATCCGCATCTTTACCGGGCGCAGCCTCCACGCCGTTAGCCTGCACCTGGCTAATCGACGTCGCGACATTTTTCGCTCCAGCCTCTTTCAACAACTCTTGTATCACTCGCTCAGACTGCGGATATTCACCCTCGCCGAAATGCTCGTAGCGAATTTCCCCTTTAGCATCAATAAAGTAGTGCGCAGGCCAATACTGATTATTGAAGGCACGCCAGATGCTGTAATTATTATCGATAGCGACCGGGTAATCGACGCCCAACTTTTTAGATTCATTAATGACGTTATTAATATTGCGCTCAAAGGCGAACTCGGGAGCATGAACGCCAATGACTACTAATCCCTGACTGCGATATTTATCTGCCCAGGCTTTGACATAAGGCAGGGCGCGCAAGCAGTTGATGCAGGAATAGGTCCAGAAATCGACCAACACCACTTTTCCCCTGAGAGATTCGGCGGTCAGCGGCGGGGAATTCAACCATTGCACCGCGCCGTTTAATGATGGCATTGTGCCGAAATCGCCTAAGGTTGGCAGGCCCGTTTCATCAACTTGTTCAGTAGGCTGTTGAGCGGTTCGGCTTAAACCAAACTTATTGACTAGCGTTTGTTCCAGACCGCTGGTGGTTTCATTAGAAAGCCGGGTCAAAATACCGGTATCAAGGCCCAGCGCGATAGCCACTACGCCGATGAGCATTAATGCGCCAATGCCTCTGCGGATCCACTCACCTGCACCCAAAGACTTTTTCATGGCAGTAAACACTTTGCCGCCAATCAGCAGGGCCAGCATCAGTGAAGTAGCCGCTCCCCCAGCATAGGCCAGCAGCAGTAAAGAGGTGCCAACGTTGGCTCCTTGCAGCGCGGCACTGGTCAGCACCAGACCCAGGATCGGCCCGGCGCAAGGTGCCCAGAGTAGACCGGTCGCAATACCGAGTACAAAAGACGTGCCGATTTGAGGTTTTTGACCGCGAGTTGCGGCTTCACTCATCCTGTTGCCGGCCGAGACCAGCGGATGCATAACCCGATCGCCAAAGCGCGGAAACAGCAGGGTGAGGCCGAAAAAGGCCATCAGCACCATGGCAACCCAGCGCCCGTACTCGTTTGCCTGCACGACCCAGCCACCGCCAACTGCTGCCAGTGTGGCGACCAGCGTGAAGGTTAGCGCCATGCCCAGTAACAAAGGCAGGCCTGAACGCAGAAACGATTGATCGGAACGGGCAAAAACGAAAGGCAGCACCGGCAGAATACACGGGCTGGCGATAGTCAGAATGCCACCCAGGTAGGCAAGGATCAGGATTAACATTGTAAAACCTCAAAAAGAAATCGGTTATTCGCTATATATAAATTTATATAACGTATTCAGACTAGCTCTCTTTCATGGGGAATGCATGATGTTTTGAAAAATGGGCAAATTATTTATGCCATTCAATCCCAGACGTCGGCAAAGTGGGTGCCTGTTCGAGCAAAAAAGTGGCGAGGTGATTGATATTGCTCGTTTTGGTCGCATTTTTTGGCCACACTAAATAATAGCTATCTCCACTAGCCACCGCCTGTTCAAACGGCAGTGCCAGCAGGCCATTGTTAATCGCATTCAGGCTCAATAATAAATCTCCAATCGACACGCCGTGACCGCTGGCCGCCGCCATATTACCTTGCTCCAGCGTGTCAAAAACCTGACCTTGCAGGAGATTCAGGGTGGGATATTTTCCACTGCCTTTCAGCCAGCGTCGCCAGTCGCGACGATCGTTGGTGGGATGCAGCAACTCACAGCGGTCAAGCTGCTGGCGAGCAGTATCAAGCAACGCAGGAGCACAAACGGGGATCAGCCACTCGTTAAACAGGAACAGGCTGTGATTGTCTGCGCCAAAATTGCCATCACCCAGCAAGATTGCACAATCGTATGGCTCGCTGCGAAAATCCACGCGGTCTTTGTCCATCCACACGCTGGCAATCTCAATAACAGGCGTTGAGTTTTGCTCACGAAACAGGCGTGCAATATCAAGCAGCCAGCGCATGGTCAGAGTCGATGGCGCTTTTAATCGCAGCGCCAGATTGTTGCCGCGAAAAGTTCGGCACGCATTCTCAAGGCTTTCAAACCCTTCACTCAACTGCCCGGCAAGGCGTTTTCCCGCGACTGTAATTTCGACTTTAGGCCCGCTGCGCGTGAACAGTTGGCAATCAAACCATGATTCAAGCGTGCGGATATGTCGGCTTACCGCACCCGGCGTGATATTCAGTTCTACCGCGGCCTGGCTAAATGACGGATAACGTGCGGCAGCTTCGAAAGCGCGCAGCGCATAAAGAGGAGGGAGCGTTGAGTTCATGTGGCGATTTCTTATTATGAGTTTTAATCACAATTAACGCTATTTTTAAGCGTTTTTCAAGCTCGATGAGTCAGGCTATTCTGCGTCGATATTCATTATCTTAAAACGGAATAATCATGAATCTTCCCCTGTTATTGGCTTACCTCGCAGCGGTATTCACGTTGATGTTTACTCCCGGGCCGGTTATAGCGCTGGTTACAGCAACCGCAGCCAGGCACGGTTTTCGCAAAGCTTTTGCCACCGTGTTGGGCACTAACTTTGCCTCGCTCATCCTGATGGCTGTTTCAGTGCTGATTCTGGCCGGAATACTGACATTACATGCAGATTATCTTTATGCCTTTGGAGTGCTGGGTTCACTGTTTATTGGCGTCACGGCGGCGCGAACGCTAGTGGAGACTTTTCGGCAGCGCCAGGAGGGAGTAACTACGCCGGACTATAAAAGTGGAGGGATAATCAGAGGTTTTCTAACCGGCATCGCTAATCCGAAAGATATCCTGTTCTTCCTGTCTTTCTTTCCACAGTTTATTACGATTACCCATAGCTTTACTGCCAGCGTACTGACACTTTCGCTGATTTGGATTGTGGTCGATTTTTCTATTATGGCGCTTTATATTTTCGCTTTCAGAAACTGGGTGTCAGAAAAACACAGCAGGAACATTGAGCGGGTATCCTGCGTGTTTTTATTGGCCGTCGGCATTGTGGGTGCTGGCTACAACCTTGAACATCTCTTCTGACCCGATCTGATTAGAGATCAATGACCAGATTCTTGCTCAGGCTGCGTGAACAACAAAGTGCAATGTATTGTTCTTTAGCGTTTTTTTCAGCGTCTGACTGTACCGTGTCGCGATGATCCGGCGTTCCTTCGAGAACTCGGGTCAGGCAGGCGCCGCAGATCCCCATCTCGCAAGATAATGGAACGCTCACTCCATTATCCATCAGCGCCTGAGCGATGGTTTTATCCGCCGGGATTGACCAGCTTTCCCCTGAGGAGGAGAGGGTAACGATAAATTCATCGTTTTCACCTTTAAGCACCGGCGTCGCCACGGGAATAAACGCTTCGGAATGGATATTTTCTGCCTGCCATCCTGCGGCGATAGCCGTGTCTTTGATGTGATTCATAAATCCGTCCGGCCCGCAGACGTAAAGATGCTGCTCGCCGTGCACAGAATACAGCTCTGCCGGTAAGTGCTGTCTTGGGCTGTGGCCGTCGAGGCTGTGCCAAACTTTGCAATGGCCGTATTCGAACTGCCGTGAAAGTTTGGCTAAAAACGCCGCGCTTTCTTTATCTCGGGTGTAGTAATGCAACACAAAAGGCGTTTCAGAAAGCTCGAGCTGTTCGGCCATCGCATACAGCGGCGTAATGCCAATGCCCGCGGCCAGCAGGATTACATTACCCGCCTCCGTTAGAGGAAAAACGTTGCGCGGCGCGGATATGGTCAGCTTCTGGCCGGGACGCAGGGTTTCATGAATATAGCGCGACCCACCGCGAGAAGCCGATTCTTTCGCCACGCAGATCAAATAGCGATCGCGACGGTTTGGAGAACCGGTCAGCGAATACTGGCGGATGATGCCGTTGGCCAGATGTAGGTCAATGTGTGCGCCCGCCTGCCACTCGGGCAGCGGCTGATTGTCTTCACACACCAGACGCAGCGCCAGATTATGTTTTCCCCTGAAGCGACATGCCATCAACGACAACCGTTAAGGTTATTCATGACTGTTTTATCCTTACACTTTACCCTTAAACTAGGAAAAATTCGCCGAAGCCCATTTTTTTCAATCCACGACGATAGGCGATAGAGCTGCGATCGGCCGGAATATGGGCTTCCAGTGTCAGGTCGAGAGGCAGACGCTCAGGGCGCTGAGTCTCTACCATCAGGCGGTCTTCTTCAAACACGCGGGCGTTAAAGGCGTGGACGTCTTCTATCGGAACATGCAGATCAAAATTACGCGCGATTGGCGCAAACATCCGCGTTTTGCGCGCCGATACTGGTGATGCGGCGTTCATAATCACTAGCCGGTCTTCGCCAGGGAAATGAATAGTTAAAGTCGCGGTAAATGGCAAATGCATTTCAAAATGGCGCAGCCAGCTAAAACCCTCTGGTTCCGTAATGCCTGAATCTGCCGCATAGTTGCTGACATCACTCCAGTAATCCACCGAGAATCCATAAGGCGTTTCAACCGGGCTGTATGCCGGAACTTCCTGATTATTCGGGATCGGCGAAAGTTTCAGTATGAATCCACGCAAAGTGTGCCACGTCGAGGAAGCCTTCAACCTGGCGTCCGGCAAAACCTTCAATATCAAAATGTGGACAGTTGATTTGCTGGAAACCTGCGTCGTCCCAGTGTGGCATTACCGGCAAACTGAGTGGATTATCAGCGTCAGGGGCCAGACAGACCCATACCAGCCCATAGCGCTCTTCAACCGCATATTGAGTCAGATTTAATTTGGCCGGGATCGGCTGATTTGGGCTAGATGGGATTCGGTTGCAGCGACCATCTTCACCAAAACGCAGGCCGTGATACGGGCAGATAATCCCTTCCTCGTCATTAAATCCCAGCGTCAATGGAACGCCGCGATGCGGGCAAACGTCGCGCGCCACCACAATTTGATTCTTAACGCGATAAATAACCAGTTGTTCATCCAGCAATATAGCCTTGCTCGGAGCACCCGTTATATCACAAATGCGCGCAACCGGATGCCAATAACGGGCAAGGCGCAGCCAGTCTTCAGGCTCGAAAGTGCAGTGTGCGGGAGGAGTTGGCATATTCATAGTCTTCACCTGTTCTTTGCCAATGGTTAAATTTTGCTTAGTCATTACATTTTGAGCAGGATTAGGTGTTGCAGTCTATCGCTATATTTTCAGTCGATCAGTGCAAAAAACTGTACAGGTGTTGCGTAATGCAGGAATATTGAGGATAAAAAAACCCGCTGCGTAAGAAAAAACGCGGCGGGCTTAAGGTTTTTAATCTACTTGCTAAATCAAGAGATTAAAGAAGAGTTATACCGCTAAACGACGGATGATCGCAGCAGTAAACTCTTGCGTCGAGGCGGAACCTTTCAGATCGCCAGTGCGCACGTTGTCTTCGTTCAGCACGTCATAAACTGCCGCACGCAAACGAGTTGCCTTGTCTTGCAGGCCAACGTGATCCAGCATCATGGCTGCAGCCAGCAGCAGGGAGATCGGGTTAGCAAGGCCTTTGCCAGCGATATCCGGCGCTGTGCCGTGAACGGCTTCGAAAATAGCCACATCTTTACCGATGTTCGCCCCCGGAGCCATGCCCAGACCACCCACCAGACCCGCTATTTGATCTGACAAAATGTCACCAAACAGGTTGGTACACAGCAGCATGTCGAAACGCCATGGGTTCAGCACCAGCTGCATTGCACAGGCATCAACAATCATATCGTCAACTTCAACGCGGCCTTCATATTCTTTAGCCACTTCACGCGCAGCTTCCAGGAAGATGCCGGTCAACGCTTTCAGAATGTTGGCCTTGTGCACGATAGTAATTTTTTTACGACCATTTTTGATCGCATATTCAAAGGCATAGCGAGCGATGCGCTTACTGCCTTCGCGGGTGTTCATCCCGGTAGAAACGGCAACCGCTTTAGGGTCGTCGCCTACTGGAATGTAGTATTCGTGAGAGACATAGAAACCGCCCAGGTTTTCGCGGAACAGCACCAGATCGATATCGTCAAAACGGCCCGGAACCAGAGTGCGAGCAGGGCGCACGTTGGCATACAGTTCAAATTCTTCACGCAGACGCACGTTTGATGAACGGAAGCCGCCACCAATTGGCGTAGCCAGAGGACCTTTCAGCGCCAGACGATTTTTGCGGATACTGTCGAGCGTGGCCTGTGGCAGAGGATCACCAGAAGCTTCTACGCCAGCCACGCCTGCCTGTTGCACGTCCCACTCAAACGGCTGACCCAGAGCGTCGAGGATTTTAACTGTAGCTTCAACGACTTCCGGTCCAATGCCATCACCTGGAATAAGCGTGGCGGGAATTTTCTTGTCTTGTTGGGTCATAGTACCTTTCTCTTTTCTGGTAAAGGGGAAACTCGTCAAGCAGGGCCAGGTTAGAGCGACTTGCCACTTGAACATATTCAGTGGCCTGCGCATGCGTTTACTTTTCTAACATATCCGTCTGTCGTCTTTTGGAAACTACCTGGAACCCGAAAAAGCTATTCTAGTCCCTTTTGGCCTTGAATTTCTACCATGTTGTTAATTTGTTAATTTCCGGTTTTCCAAAAGCGGATTTTTGCCCTCGCAAGTATTTATTCAATCAGATGCTAGGCTTAAGTGAAGCAAGTGACTTTTTAAGCGTGCTTTAACTTACAGTTTGATACTTAAATTCTTGCCTGAAGGAGCATAGCGTGACGCATCAAAACTATCCGAGTGAACCCCGTGACAGTGAAGGGTTCTGCGATCTCGGCGATTATGCTGCTGTTGGTGAAGGGCGTACTGTTTCAATGCTGGCACCCGACGGCTCCGCAGACTGGTGGTGCGTGCCGCATCTGGACTCTCCGCCGCTATTTGACAGGCTGCTGGACGCAGAAAAAGGGGGCTATTTTCAGCTGGTTCCCGATGAACCTTATCGTATGTCTCGCCAATATCGCGAGAACAGCAACGTTTTAGAAACGATTTACGAAACTGCCAACGGGCGAATCAAAGTCACCGAATCGATTAACAGTACATTGGCCGGGCGCCTGCCGTGGAACGAATTTGCCAGGCGTATTGACGGGCTGGAAGGTTCGGTTTCAGTGGGTTTGCATCTGCGCATGGGCACTGCCGCCGAGACGCGCAACCCGTGGAGCCACGAAAGCCAGCAGGGAAATACCTGGCACGTTGGCCGGCTGATGCTAATGCTGCGCGTGCGCGACGACGTAGAATTTTCCTCTTGCCGTGATGACGGAGCCGATGCGACCTTTACCGTGAAGGCCGGCGAGCGCCATATTGCCGCCTTGCTGGTAACGGAAGATAAACCCTTAGCGGTGCCAGCGCTTGATCGTATTGATAAGCATATAGATATCAGCGACTTGGCATGGAAAAGCTGGGTCGATAATCTGCGCTACAAGGGAAAATATAAAGCACACGTCTTGCGTTCCGCGCTGGCACTTAAATTTCTCTGGTACTCGCCACCGGGTGCCTTAGCGGCAGCCGCGACGACCAGCCTGCCAGAGGGTAAAGGCAGCGGAAAAAATTATGATTATCGTTTTGCCTGGGTTCGCGACGCCTGCATGATCATCAAATCGTTTCTTTATACCGGCGCATTGGATGACTGCCAGGCGGCATTTTCATGGTTGGCCGAGGCGTTAAATGCCAACGGCGGTGAAATGGCAGACCTGTTTTAAACTTGATGGTGGAACCGTTCCCGAAGAGAAAATGATCCCGGTGCAGGGCTATCGGGGAGAGCAGCCCGTCAGGATGGGCAATAATGCCGCCACGCAGCTACAGTTAAGCAATTATGGCGACCTGATTGATACCGCAGTGCTGTTTATTGATGCCGGACACGTGCTGGATCTCGAAACCTCTCGTCTGATTAGGGCAGTTAGCCAATCACTGCGCCGACAGGTGGCGTCAGCAGGACTCAGGTATCTGGGAATTGCCGGAGCTACAGCAATATACCCAGTCTAAAATGGCCTGCTGGTTGCGCTAAATCAGGCGGTAAAACTCGGCAAGCGTAAACATATCGAGCCGACATGGGTGGGGCGCTGGGAGCGCGAGCGTGACAGGATCCGTGACTGGATCGAGACGCATTGTTGGTCGGAAGAGCGTCAGAGTTATACTTTCTGGGCCGGTTCGAAAGGGCTTGATGCCTCGGTGGCCTTGATGCACCAATATGGCAAAGAGGTTTCACCGCACGCGAATGCTCAAAACCCTGCGGGCGATCCAGCAAGAGCTTGGGACCGAAAGCAAAATGATTTACCGTTATTCCGAGAATTGATAAAGAAGAAAATACCTTTATTGCCTGTGCCTTCTGGATGGCCTCGGCCTGGCTACGTTGGGTGAGCAGGAGGAGGCCGAGGCGACTCTGGAAACGTTGCTTGAATACACTCAGCGGCGGTAAAAATGCCGGGATCATCGGCGAAATGTATAATGTTCATAGCCAAAAATGCGTTGGTAATATGCCGCAGGGGCTTAGCCATTTAACGGTTATCTGCGCCGCTCATCTGGTCTCTCAGCTGCCTTTGCCTGACTAGTACCTTTGTCTGACTAGTAAAAGCACAAGCAGTAAGTAAACAACGAGGCCAGGATGATCATCGGTTGATCATTCATGGTCTCGATAAATTAAGGTATTTAATTTATTTAAAACCTTCCCGATATTAAAAATCTAAATAATATTAACAAGTTATCCACTCTACCAGTGCCTGATTAACTGCTTCGGGTTGTTCGAGTGTTGAGTCATGACCACATTTTTCAATCACTACCAGCCGCGCTCCGGGGATAGTCTCTGCCATCTCTCTGGAATGTTCGAGGGGCATTAGCAGGTCGGTATCACTGGTCAGGACTAATGTCGGAACGGCGATATTTTGTAATATTGGGCGGCTATCCTTACGGCTAATTACGGCCTCGGTTTGTTGCTCAAAACCCTCTAATCCAACGACGCGTGCCATACGAAGGTTAATTTCAGCTAACTCTTTATCTTCGCGATGTTCGGGATGAAGCGCTGCTTTAATTGCCGATGCCATGAGAAATTCAAAATTAGTTTTATTGATTTTATCGACCCAGCCTCGGCGCTGTTCAATTTGCTCCGGGGAGTCTGGATAGGCTGAACTATTCAACAACGCAAGTTTTTTAACCCGCTCAGGTGCCTGACGGATTATTTCAAGACAGATATAACCGCCCATTGAAAATCCTGCCAAAGCAAACGAAGGCGGAGCGGAAGCCAAAATAGATGCTGCAATTTCAGCGATAGTTTTGCCCTGTAGCGTTGAGGCGACAGTCACCGGGCCGAAGGGCCAAAGGGCGGCAATCTGGGGTGAGAAAACTTCTGCGGTGCAGAGAAAGCCGGGGATAAGCACGATGGGTTGCATAAATATCCTTATTTAGTCTGACGTAAAGCGCAAAAAGTGAAGATATGCCACTAACAACAAAGAGTTAATTCTGGTCTTTGATCAATTAAGTTTGTTCAAATAGCTTTGATCAAAAAAGGGCGCAGCCACTCGCTAACGAACCGCGCCGCCAAACCTACCTCAACATCAATTCCGGCACTGCGCAGGACTTCAATCCCAGCACCTTGATTTCGTGGGTCAGAATCAAGCATGCCCACATAGACTTTTTTAGGTTTTAGCCTGGCTAATGCCTGCGCGCAGGAAGGAGTACGGCCTGCAAAAGAGCAAGGTTCGAGCGTGACGTAGATTTCACATTCACTCAGGTCATTAACATAGCGTGATAGTGCATCGGCCTCTGCGTGATAATGGCCGGGCTGTCGGGTATGGCCGGTTGCAACTATTTCACCATTTTTCACAATGACGCAGCCTACTGGCGGATTGGGTAAACAATCGGGCAGCGCGTTTTGTGAGATATCCAATGCGGCAAGCATAAAATTCTCGATCATTATTAATCCCCGCCCATTATTAATTCCCGAAAATAACTATTTAAGGAGGTGATGAATTTATACTTATCTCAGTTCTTGTTAAATAATCATCAATGTGACCTGTATCTTCAAGCGAGTATTAATTAAAATTTAACTTATCGCCATGTATTATTCCACTCTATTATTGCTGTGTAGTTGATAGATACTATTAACTGTTGGAAGTAGGATGGCTTGGTGAGTTTAGAGCTTTAGAGCTTTAGAGCTTTAGAGCTTTAGAGCTTTAGAACTTTAGAGGTCAGAGCTTAAGTAACCTCGCTAACGTTAGACAATTCTTCCAGAGTAATATTTTGGCTGAAGGTGACGCCAGTTTTACCCAGTCTGCTTTGTTTTTTTCTCGCGACATCAATGATCCAACGTTAATAAGACAGCCCGTCAGTCTTCATTGATAAGCGTTTAATAGAGGATTAACCAGCAGTGTGATGAAAAATGTCCATTTCGAGATAATGAAAGTCGAATCCTCGACATAAAGTCATTTGTTAAATCAATAATCTAGACGCATTCTCATTTACGAGTGCGTTTAATGTCTAAGACCAAAAGGCTGATGGCGGCCTTAATCCCTTTGTTTTCCTCTGCTTGCAGCGTTGGCCCCAACCAACCGCCGTTGACCACCGTTATGGTGAAAGCCGAGCAGCACAGTGTGTCTGCTTTACCGGATCAATGGTGGCAACTTTATCAGGATGCTGATTTGAATCAGGCTGTTGAACAGGCGCTGAACAACAATCGCAGTCTGCGCGTGGCGGCAGCCAAACTACTCGAAGCCCGCGCGGTATTAAACGAAACCGATGCTCAGCGTTTACCCAGCACCACATTTTCAGCTAATGGAGGCTATGGAAGCACCCTTAATGACCAAATCGCGGCGGCTCAGCATCAGAGCGGTATTCGCACCGGTTCACGTTATGGGATAGGCATGGACGTGCAGTGGGAAGTCGATCTTTTTGGTCGGCTGCATTCCCTGAGTCGGGAAGCCGAAGCCGAGGCACAGTCGGTACAGTCGGCTGAGGATGGCGTGCGCGTTTTGGTTGCCGCCGAAACGACGCGTGCATGGCTTGATGCCTGTAGTGATGCGCAGCAAATTGATATTGCACAACATTCGCTGAGTCTGGCCCAGCGCGGGCAACAGATGGCTGAAACGTTGCATCAGGCCGGAGCGGGTATCGAGCTTGACGTGGTTCGTGCGCAAGGCCAGGTTGCACAGACTCAGGCCAGCTTGCCTGCTTTACAGGCTGTTCGCCGCAATACTCTGGCAGAGCTTGCTGTATTGATGGGGCATTTGCCTGATGATCCTCCGGCTGCCGCCGTTCAATGCAAGTCGCCACCGCCGCTGGTGGCCCCCGATTTTTCGCAAACCAACGGCATGGCGTTGTTAAGTCGCCGACCCGATGTGTTGCAGGCTCAACAGCAGTTGATTGCCGCAACGGCGGGGATTGGTGTTGCAAAGGCCGATTTTTATCCGCGTATTGCTTTGGGCAGCAGCGTATTTAGCTCGGCTCCTCATCCCGATGGATGGGATAAAAGCGGTGCCACCGTCTGGAGTGTCGGGCCGCTTATCTCCTGGTCGTTTCCCAATATCAGTCAGGCTCGTGCACGAGTCGCTCAGGCAGGCGCTAAAGAAAGTGCGGCACTGGCCAATTTCGACGCCATTATTCTCGGTGCCTTAAAAGAAGTGCAGCAAAACCTGACCAACTACGATGCCGCTCTGCAACAACAGCATGCATTAAATCTAGCGAGTAAAAACAGCCAACAGGCGTTAAAGCTTGCCGAGTTTGCATGGCGAGATGGCGCGACCACGGCGCTGGATTATCTGGATGCCGAGCGCAATGACATTGCCGTGCAAAGCCAGCTGGCGCAGGTCAATGCGCAGGTTATTGATACTCAGGTATCGCTATTCAAAGCGCTTGGCGGCGGTTGGCAGCAGGCACCGTTGATTTCGTTGCCTAAACCGCAACGAGGACCCGCAAGTTTTTAATTTTCATCTTATCTTTCGAGAATAACAATAATGACCGAACAACAAATCTCTGCTCAGGAACGGGCTATTTCCCCTCGCCGCGCAATGCCTCGGCCACGGACGATGCTCGCTATTTTGCTAGTCACTGTGATGGTTTTAGCATGGGCTATGTATTGGTGGACGACTGCCCGCTGGATAATGGATACCGATGATGCTTATGTCCGCGCCGATATTGTCACTATTGCGCCGCGCATTTCAGGATATTTAACTCAGGTGAGTGTTGAGGATAATCAGCGAGTTAAAGCGGGAGATGTGCTGGCGCAAATTGATGGCCGTGATTATCAGGCAAAAGTTGATCGGGCGAAGGGTGCAGTCAGGGCTAGCGAGGCGGAAAAAAACGTTCAGCACGCCAGGATTTTAAGTCTTCAGGCTCGCCAACTTCAGCAAAAAAGTCGTGTTGATGAAGCTCAGGCAGCTGTGAATGCCGCCGCAGCCGAGTCCGAACGTTCAGCTCTGGAATATCGTCGTCAGCAACGGCTTACCGGTCAAAATGTTGGCAGCGCTCAGCAGCTTGAAGCCGCAAGAGCTGAAATGACTAAAGCCGCGGCTAATCTTGCTGAAGCGCAGGCAAAATTATCAATAAACAAGCAGGATTCACTGATCTTGGATAGCGATCGGCAGGCGGCTAGAGCCGAACTCATTAAGGCAGATGCCCAGCAATCACAGGCATTGGCCATGCTGGATTTAGCGCATATTGACCTGGCCAGCACGCAAATCAGAAGCCCGATAGACGGTACCGTTGGTGAACGCACTTTGCGCGTCGGGCAATATGTTGAAATTGGTTCACCGTTGCTGGCGGTGGTGCCTGACAACGCTTATGTGATCGCTAATTTTAAAGAAACGCAGGTGGATCATATGCATATCGGGCAGCCTGCCGAGGTGACGGTGGATGCATATAACGGTCAGCGCTTTACCGGTGTGGTTAACAGTTTTGCTCCCGCCTCGGGCGCGCAGTTTGCCTTGCTGCCACCCGACAATGCGACGGGCAACTTTACTAAAATTGTCCAGCGCATGCCGGTGCGCATTCGTCTGGATAAAGTTCAGCCCAGGCTCGATGAAATTCGCCCCGGAATGTCGGTGATTGTGACCGTGGATACGCATCATGACTAAGTCAATTAACCCGCCTGCTGCCGAATCGCCTATTTCTTTACGCACCTGGGTTGCCGTTTTGGGTAGCGTCGTCGGGTGTTTTATGGCGGGCATGAATGTGCATGTCACCAATGCCTCATTGCCTGACGTGCGGGGTTCTCTGGGAGCGACGTTTGAGGAGGGATCGTGGATAACCACCGCGTATCTGGTGGCGGAAATCATTATTATCCCGATTACTGGCTGGCTGGTTTCAGTCTTTTCAATGCGTCGGGTATTGATGGTTGGCACGGCAGGATTTGTGTTTTTTTCAATTGCGTGTTCACTGGCTCCTACGATACAAACCATGATTTTTGCGCGCGCATTGCAGGGCGCGTTTGGTGGGGTGCTTATTCCACTTTCCTTTCAATTGATTGTGGGAGAACTACCCACCAACAAGCACGCATTAGGTATGGCACTATTTGCAGTCGCCAATAATGTGGCGCAGGCGGCAGGGCCTTCACTCGGTGGCTGGCTCACCGATGCATATTCCTGGTGCTGGATATTTTATTTGCAAGTGCCGCCGGGGCTGCTGTTACTGGCCGCGATTGGCTGGTCGGTGAAGCCGCAGCCGGTAAAACTGGAGAAATTAAAACAGGGTGACTGGTGGGGAATTATCACCATGGCCATAGGTCTTTCGGCTCTACAGATCATGCTGGAAGAAGGCGGGCGCAATGAATGGTTTTCGTCGTCTTTTATTATCAACTGTACCCTGTTTGCCGTATTAGGGCTGGTGGGTTTCGTTTATGTGGAACTTAACAGCAAGACGCCATTTATTAACCTGCGTCTGTTGGGTCGCTACAACTTTGGCTTAGCTAGCCTGATGCAGTTTGCTTTTGGAGCAGTAGTCTTTGGTGTGGTCTTTTTAGTGCCCAATTATTTTGCCGAAGTTCACGGATATAACGCCAGTCAAATAGGCGCGATGATGATCCCTTACGGCATTATTCAATTTATCATGTCATTCGCAACTCCAAAACTAATGTGCTGGACCAGTGCACGAACGGCAATAATTGCCGGATTTGCTTTTACCGGCCTCGGCTGCCTGATGAATATCCACCTTAATCCTGATGCTGCCTATAACGTGATTGTGCCTTCACTAGTGGTGAGAGGCATTGGGCAATCGCTGGTTGTGGTGGCGCTGGGAGTGATGGCTATTCAGGGATTGGAAAAGGATCAACTGGGTTCGGCGTCTGGCCTGTTTTCAATGGTGCGAAACGTGGGAGGTGCCATTGGTATCGCGCTTTCCAGCCAAATAGTGGTTCAGCGTGAGAAATTTCACGCCCAGCGCATTGGCGAGTCGGTCACTATTTATGCGCAAGCAACCCAACAGCGTCTGGTCGAGATGGTAAATTTGCTGGCTCATCGCCACATTGATTATGCTGCGGCACTTTATGGTGACCGCACGGCGCCATTGCGGCAGCAGGCGCTGGGTTTAATGAACAATATCCTGCGTCGTGACGCTCTTTTGCTGTCGTACAGCGATGCTTTTTATGTCGCCGGGATAGCAATGGTCGCTTGCATGCTGGCAGGTTTTATTCTTAGAAAAACAGCAGGTTAAAGGCAAGAGTGGTCAAAGGTAAATAAGGTTGAAGTTCAAGACCTTAAAAAATAAGCAGCGTTAAAGATAAAACTCGGAAGGAGAAAGCCCAAACTGTCGTTTAAAAGCGGCGGCAAAAGCACTTTGACTTTCGTAGCCGTGCTGCAAGGCAACCTGCACCACAGGGGTGCCTTGCGCCAGCGATTCAAGTGAGAGAAGCAGACGCGCCTGCTGCCGCCAACGGCCAAAGGTCACGCCGGTTTGCTTATGAAACTGGCGATGAAACGTTTTGTCACTCATCGCCACCATCTTGGCCCAGTCGCTTGCATTGCGGGCATCTGCGGGGTCTTCTGCCAGTGCCTGGCAAACCCTGATAATGCGCGCATCCTGCGGCCATGGCAGGTTGAAAGGCAGCACAGGCAAAGAACAAAGCTCATCAAGAATAAAACGCATTAAACGCCCATCACGACTTTCCAGCTCATAGTCGCCATCAACTTTGGTTGCAGCAAGGATCAACTCTCGCAGAAGAGGGGAGATATCGATTACGCAATCGCCATCGGGTAATCCCGGAATCGCATCAGGATTAACAAAAATACTGCGCATCTGCGCCGCCCCGCGCATGCGCACACTGTGGGTAATTCCTCCTTTAAGCCACACGCCACGGCTTGGAGGCACAACCCATCGACCGGCGTCGGTTTCTATAACCAGCACTCCGGCGGTGGCGTAAAGCAATTGGGCTCGACGATGCGAATGGGGAGGAATGACGTGACCGCTGTTGTAATCCACCGCGACTCCGGTAACGGGCATTGCGGAACCATCGTAATCACAAACATGTTCAGACATTATTCATCCTTGAATAAAAAGTAAAAAAAACATCATATCCATCAAGCTACAATAACGCGCTGATTAACGCAATCAACCTATTTAATATATCGCTAAATTATTTTTTTATATTGTAAACCTGCGGTAACAATAATTTGACTTAGGGTTTTTAGGATTAATCTTAAATGAAAATTTAATTATTATAAGCAATAAAATTCTGTGGATCGTTCCATCTTAAACGCTTATTTCTATAAGCGATTTATCTGTATAAACTTACAATGGAATGATAGAAGAAATGCAAATAAAACCTAGGGTTTCACACGATAACTGTTTCAATTTTATCAGACACCTCGCTGCTTTAATGGTTATTTATAGCCATCACTATGCATTAAGTGGTCGGCCCGAGCCGACTTTTTTTGGCTTGTTTTCATTGGGTACTCTCTCTGTGGTTATTTTCTTTTCGATATCAGGCTACCTAATAACTCAAAGCTTTGAGAGTAGTCAGTCTACTATCGAATATGCTAAAAAGAGATTTTTCAGGATATTTCCAGGGTTGGCAGTTTGCCTTATATTTACCCTTTATATCTGTGGCGGGATCTTCGGAAAAATGGGGTTTGCAGAATGGATTATTTCGCCAGAGCCTATTAAGACTTTTATCAGGGTAATGTTGTTCACAGGCTTTGGGGTAGTAGGCGTAACGCCTCACGGCATGAACTATTTCACCTCGACTTATCACCTGAAGAACACCATGAATGGCAGCCTTTGGACGCTGTTTTTTGAAATTTTTGAGTATGTCTTAATTGCTTCCGCCTTATCACTTTTCCGTAATAAAAATATGGCTGTTCTTTTACCATTTTTCTTTGCCATGTTTCTGTTGATATTCTGCCTTAAGGTAAATATTACTAACTTGTTGATAACCAGCGTTGGCTTGTTAACCCTGCCTTTTTGTGGAGGAGCGCTGCTATTTGTTAATAAAGATAAATGGATAGGTAAAAAAACCATTAGGTGGATGATGTTTTTCATCCCCTGGGGACTGTTTTATCTTTCGTCACTCAATCAGATAAATAATCATATTTTTAGTCCAATAGCGATTTGTTTACTGACAATTGTCATCGGGGAAACATTGAAAGACCGATTGATAAAAGAACGTTTCGACTTTTCATACGGCATATATATCTATGCCTTCCCTGTTCAGCAAATCATCATTAACGAAATGAATATTGGTTTTTTTGCTTCGATGCTTTTAACGGTATTAGTAGCCGTTATTCTCGGCGCGATATCTTGGTTTGTAATAGAAAAACCTATTATTGATTGGTCACGCAGAGCTAAAAGTGGCTTTAAATCTTTTTGGCAGCAGACCGCTGGCTGAGTTGAATTTACGCTTAAGCAGCAGGCTTTGATTGTGATGTTTTTTCCCGCACTCGTTTGACTGTTGGCGATGTGCGGGTTAATTGGTATTAGCGGATCAGTTGATTAGGCAATTAGCGTCTGGCTTTGTCATGGCGCGGCCGAACATTAACCTCAGTGATTTGCGTGTCTGCTGTGGCGTTGACGACCAAACGTACCGCGCTGGCAACAGACTGAGGTGTACTGTATTCCAGTGGGTCGATTTCAGCAAAATTACCTGCGCGCTCACGGCTTTTCCTGTTCATCGGCGTATCGGTAGGGCCCGGAGAAACCGTGGAAACACGCACTCCGTTATCACTTTCCTCCCCGCGCAGTGCATGAGCCAACGCGTTTAAGGCGAACTTACTGGCTGAATACACGGTATGTCCCGGCAGTGCCAATGTGCCTGATCCTGAATTGATAAATATGACCTGGCCTTGTTGTTCGCGAAGCGCGGGCAGGGCAAGGCGTGTCAATTCGGCAGGGGCAAACACGTTAACCGAGAACTGCCTTTGCCAGAGGTCCGGCGTGGCTTTCTCAACGGTAGTCTGCTCGGAGATAGCGGCAGCGTGTACCAGAACGTTTATCTTTGGCACGGAGGCAATAAATGTTTGCTGAGCCTTAAAATCCAGCAGGTCGATTTCTACCGCCTCGACGTTTTGCAATAATCTCAGCGCCACCAGACTGTCTTTATTACGACCCAAGGCATAAACCTGATGATCTTTGGCCAGGTCATGAACGACCGCCAGGCCGATACCGCTGGTGCCGCCGGTGACAACCGCCACCGGTAATGAATGTGAATCACTCATGCTCTGTTCCTCATTAACGATGCCTAATTAAAAATGCCTAATTAAAGACGCCTCATAAAAGACGCCTTATAAAAAAAACCTGTTAAAACACCTCTCAGAAATTAGCAGCATTTACCTCCTGTCGTTATGCATTTTACTGAGATTCTTAGCATTTTTTATTGGTAGTGCCGTTTTTTACCTTATGCAAAGCTCTGCGCAATATAAGAAAGGTTAATTCTTAAAAACAATGCCACTACAGGGATACGAGTATGTTTAAAAAACTGGGCCTCACCTCCGTAAAATTGGGTCGTTTAACCGCCGCCGCTGCGCTTATTGCTTCCGTTTCCGCCCATGCGGCTGAACCTTTGCGCGTGGCGGCCGATCCGGTGCCACACGCCGAAATTCTTGCTTACGTGAAGAAAATCGATCCGGGTCTAAATTTGAAAATTATTGAAATTCCAGAAGGCGTGAATTCTAACGAGCTGCTGGAGCACGGAGATGTTGATGCCAACTATTTCCAGCATCGTCCTTATCTGGCAACGCAGGAAAAAGCGTTGGGCGTAAAATTTGCCGTGGTGGCAGAGGTGCATATCGAGCCGTTGGGCATTTATTCCAGCAAATATAAGAACTACAGCCAGGTGCCACAAAACGCCAAGGTGGCAATCCCGAATAATGAAACAAATCTGAGCCGTGGCCTGTATCTGTTGCAGAGTCAGGGACTGCTGACGCTGAAATCGGGGATTAAAGGACTGGCGACGCCGCAGGATATTGCCAGCAATCCGAAGCATCTACAGATTGTGGAAGTCGATTCGCCGCAGATCCCTCGATCGTTGCCTGATGTTGATTTAGCAATTATCAACGGTAACTACGCGCTGGAAGCCGGGCTGGATCCTTCGAAAGATGCCTTGGGACTGGAAAAAGCCAAGGGGAATCCTTATGCCAATATCGTTGTAACCACTCAGAAACTGGCTCAAGACCCGCGTATTCTGCGTTTGGCGAAAGACATTCAGTCCAAACAGGTTGCCGATTTTATTATCCAGAAATACCACGGTTCTGTGTTGCCGGTCAGCGCGACTCAGGGCTGATAAAGGCTGAAAAACGCCAAATTTTGACATGAGCGCTTTCGGCGCTCATGGGCTAGCCTCTGATTATCCTCCCCTAATTCGTTTAAGACCAGATTCCCAAGCGCGCCACAGATGGCGTTGCTTTTTTCTCTGCCCTCAAAATGGGCATTTCATATCAATATTTGCCATCCAACCCTCTTCGCTAATGGTGAGAGTTTTACCTGACCTCTATATTTAATACATAACCGAATAGTTTAATTCGGCGTGCGAATTAAAAAAATTCAAGATAGGATTTTTTGATTTAATTATGGGTTGAATTACTTTTGTTGATAATTGACGGCAACTGAAAAATAGTGATAACAATAATAAAAGTCAGCGTTAATAATTGTTTAATTGACTACTGTTAATATGACTAATGATATTTGAAATATAGATGAACTGCCAGGTCTCCAAAAAATCCAATGAAAACATAGGTATTGTAAATTTTAATATTATAAATTATATAGTAGGGAATAATATGCTTGTAACAGCCAAATTACCAATTTATACCTCCAGTCGTGCTGAACATTCCAAAGTAAACCAGAGTTTAGACAGGCATCGTTTGATGATAGAAAATTTATGTTCGCACAAAATAAAATCAGATGAATTTCAGTTAAAGGATATTAACGAAAGTCTTTCATCCTTACCCCATAAAGAAGGGCAGGAGCTAGTGGTGTTATTACGCAATCACATGAGGAGGGAAAGCCCGCCATTGAGCTCTTTAACATTCTCTCGTTTTGATGAACAGGCTAACCTGATTGCTATCACGACTATCAGCGCTGAAGAAGGCAATGCATCTAATTTAAGCTTTCAATATTCAAAAATAAATTTTCGTGGTGAGAGCGAAGAGGTCCACGGTTCCCTTCATAATTGCAGTGAAGTCCCTGCTGATTTATTTTTGGAAAGAGATAAATTAATTATCGAAAAAACTATCAGCACACGCATAGATATGACCGAGGACTATGGCGGGGATGTTATCTCATCCAGTCTGAATACATTCCTTTCAAAAGCTAAGGACAGCTCGGAAATTTTTTATGAAAATGAATTATTCGGTAAACTGTTTTCTAATTCTGATGCAAAATTTAAGGATTTAAATGAATGGATTAAATATTCGTACCTGCATTCTGCAACGGCCAGAAAGCTGATTAATTATGCAGCACATGACAACATACCCTGGGAGGTTACCTGTGAATCAAAAGAATTTAAGGCTGATTTAACTAATAAGGTTCTTTACATCCCAGATAATTACAGTTTTAAAAATTCCAAATTTCAGGCTGCAAGATATTATCTGCATGAGTTGGCTCATCGTTGTACAGGCCTGCCTGACCGGGATGGAGATCATAAGTCAGGGCCAATAGTGCAACTGGTTAACAAAATTATGAATGAGTTAGGCATTAATGATGTCAGGCTTGAATATGAGAATATAAGCCAATGCGATGACTCTGGTATAGTAGGGATGTATAAAGTAAAAAAAGACCGTATTCGTACTATAGAACAAATTAAAAAAGAGGCTATAGGAAAGTTTGGCAGTATTGACTCATCTGAGGCCAGGTGTTTTATAAACATGGCGATGGCTGAAAGTCATAGTGAAATGAAAAAATATAATCGTGAAGGCGCGTTCGACCAGGCATTAGAAGCTTTAACGATTTATCGAGGGCAGCAAGAACATGCTTACCGAATAGAACGTAAAAACTCCTATCAGCAGCAGGATTTTATGAAAGAGATTTCAAAAGCCCGAGATCGTGAAAAGCGCGATGCTGCAATGGAACGACGCGGAAATTTTAATATTTTAACTGATATAGTTAATCCACTCACCCGCTACGTTAATGTTTTTATGCATAACTTAAATACTTTGACTGCGAAAGAGATGAGTGTGGGTATATCCAGTCTAACCCGATTAGGTGAGCTTCTTCATAATCATGATGGAATGTATTTTGCAGATATCGAAAAGCAGCTTGGTTTAATTCAAGAAATTAAGCATGACCTTGAAGGTATTGAAAGTAAAGGAAACCTCTCCGTTGGATTAGCAAATGCATTAAGTGCCATTGAAGGGCTTGACGTAGAATTAAAGAAATTGAATAAAGATAAAGCAAGAATAGCCGAGATTGATAAAGAGATTGCAGAGGGTGATGCCAGTAGAAATGAAGTTGATCCCCATGAAAATGAGATTGTTAAATCTGATTATAATCAGTCGGGAAATATTACCCCGCCTGCAGTCACATCTCATGTGGTTGCTAATGAAAGTTCTAAACTAGCCCAGGAAGATAAAATAATTATCCATCTTTATTATCATGGTGACGTTCCTGAGCATATAATTTCTAACGTGACTAACACAGTCAAGAATAATCCTAACAACACTGTAATGCTCTGGGTTGATGATAAGGCACGGAAATATTTCTCCCACCTGCAAGAAAATTTTTCTCATCTTGACATGAGAGACTATGTTGAACTTAAGGATGTAACAAAAGAGAGTGATGAAAAGGCTTTTTCTAATATAACGAAAATTTTTTCACACATTGAAAATTCTACTTATGAAAATAAGGGGCCTTCTCTTTCTGATTTATCCAGGCTTGTCGCGGCATATAAATTCAGTGGGTTATATTTAGATGCCGACGTAGTCGTTAATGAAGAGTTGAAAAGCCGTGAAGTTTTCGGTGATTCAGATTTTAAAACCCATATATCTACAGATGAGATTACTTTCCAGGCCGATATTGACCTTTATGATGCATTGGGATTTAAAAATAAAGAAGATAGTGAGCTTGGTAAAATTTTAGAGGGATTATCATCTGATTTTTCAGATAAATATTTAAACCGTGCTGAGGAGCCAGGGGAGTTGGTTCGCATCAATGATCTTGTTCGGTTAAAACTTGAAAAATCGCAGGAAAAACTGACTCCTGATGATATAGATGATGCGGTATCGAATTCTGAAGTAAATGCTCATACTATGAAGGCATTGAAGGAAATAAGTATTTCAGAAACGGTAGGAGGTAAAATAGAGTTTAAATATATGGGATATTCCGGGTAAAACTCTGATTATTTATCTGACTAATTTATAAAGGCTTAGATTTATTAACTTGTTAAGATGATTTTGGTCATGTATTCAAGACGGACCTCACAAGATTAAATTATTGAGGTATTGTATTGGATAATCAACATGAAGCAGGCCTGAACTGAGCCTGCTTCATGTTGCAACGTCAAGCCGCAATCACACTGGCAAGCAATGATTGAGTATACGGATGCTTCGGCGAGCCGATAATCTCTTCAGTAGTGCCGGTTTCAACAATTTTACCGTCTTTCATGACCGCAATGCGGTGGCTCATATGCTCTACCACCCCTAAATCATGGGAGATAAACAGCATTGCCAGCCCAAGCTTGCGTTGCAAAGCCGTGAGTAAATCAAGCACCTGCGCCTGAGTGGTAACGTCCAGCGCGGAAACCGGCTCGTCACAAACCAGTATTTCAGGCTCTGACGCCAGCGCCTGCGCGATAGAAACACGCTGTCGCTGGCCACCCGATAACGCCTGCGGGCGTCGTTTTAGCAGATCGGGATGAAGCCCAACCAGCTTGACCAGCTCCAGCGTTCGCGCCCGCAGCCCTGCATAAGAGGATTTCCCTCGTAGTTTTAATGGCTGCTGGATAATCTGCTCCACGGTATATTGCGGATCAAACGAGCCTAGCGGATCCTGCGTGATGGTCTGAATGCGGCCACGGTGAGGCCGTCGCTCAGATTCGCGCAGGCGACTCCAGGGCTTGCCTGCCAGCCAGACTTCACCGCGTTGCGCCGTTTGCAAAGCCAACACCACCTTGCCTAGCGTGGTTTTCCCAGAGCCAGACTCACCGACCAGACCCAGAGTTTCACCCCAGGCCAACTGTAATGAAACCTCGCTGACGGCGTTGTGTTTTTGGCCGTCAGGGCGGCTAAAGTCTACGGATATCTGGCGGACATCTAATGCGGCAACGTCTTTCTCACGACGTTGCTGATTGGCATTTTCTTGTGCGGTTAATGGCGCATCTGGCAGCGGTGGTTCACCGCTAAGCCAGCGACCACGCGTTTTGGCACCGGGAATCGCCGCCAGCAAACGTCGGGTATAAGGGTGAGAAGGGGCGGCAAGAACCTCTGCCGCTGGCCCGCTTTCAACGCCCTGACCGTGCTGCATTACCACCACCTGGTCTGCAACCTGAGCCACCACCGACAGATCATGAGTTATCAGCAGGACGCCGTGTCCAGCCTGTGCCAGTTTCTTGAACACCTCTAAAATTCGCTGCTGAACGGTGACATCGAGCGCGGTAGTTGGCTCATCGGCAATCAATAACTGTGGCCCGGCGGCCAAAGCGGAAGCAATCAGTGCACGCTGTCTTAATCCGCCCGACAGCTCGTGCGGGTACTGATTAACGCGATGGTGAGGATCGGGGATACCCACCTGCAACAGCAGCGATTCAACCTGAGCAGAAACTTTGCTACGCGGATAAAGGCGATGGATAAGCATCGGTTCGGCAACCTCGCGGCCAATGGTGCGCAGCGGGTCCAGCGAAACCAATGCGTCCTGCAATACAAAGCCAATCTCACGACCGCGGATTTTCTGCCACTCGGCACCGCTTTGTTGTAGCAGATTTATTGATTTGCCGTCATGACCAGTCAAAGACAGTGTCTGCGCCTGAACGTGGGCATTGGCACCGGCAAGGCCAACCAGCGTGCGAGCGGTAACGGATTTACCCGAGCCTGACTCGCCGACCAGCGCCACAATTTCACCCGGATTTACCTGGAAAGAAATATTTTTCACGGCTTCAACGCTGCCGTCGGCCTGTAGAAAATCGACTTTCAGGTCTTTAACTACCAGCAGCGGTTTAGGGATCGACGATTCTGGAATAGACGATGTTGTGACAGATAAAGAAGAGGTCGCTGTTTTAGCATTTTCGTTATGGCTCATGGTATCAGGCCCCTTTTGCCAGAATAGTTTGGAATCGACGACCCAGGAGGGTGATTGCAATCACTGATAGCGCGACCACGGTTGCCGGCAGCAGGCTTATCCATGGCGCAACATCGAGGTAATCACGTCCGTCGGCCAGGAGCGCACCCCATTCGGCAGTGGGTGGCACCACGCCGAGGCCCAGAAAACTCAGCGATGAGGCGGTTAACACGGATTGGCCCACGCCAATCGTGGCGAGAATAAGCAACGGGCGCAGCGTATTAGGAAGTATATGGCGGAAAATAATGCTCAATGGCGCTTCACCCAGCGCGACCGCATGCTCGACATAACCGGAAAGCTTAACCTGCAACACCTGTGAACGCAGCAGGCGAGCATAGCTGGCGATACCGGAAAGGCCAACGGCGATAAGCGTATTGGTCGGCCCGCGCCCAAGAACGGCGATCACCAACAGCGCCAGCAGCAGTTCAGGGAAAGCCAGCAAAATATCCAGTAATCGAACCAACACACGACGAATTGCCACCGGTGCCAGCGCGGAAAGCAGACCTAATGCCATACCACCGATGCAGGCAATCAGCGTGGCTCCCACGCCGATACTCAACGACAGTGCCGAGCCATAAACCACTCGAGAAAACACGTCACGGCCCAGTGAATCGGTTCCAAACCAGTGATGCAGAGTCGGTGCCGCAGAGCACGGATCCATATCCATGTCGTCAGGGTTTAAGCGGAGTAAACCACTGCGGGGCAATCACAGTAATAATCAGCAATAAAACAAAGGCTGCCGGGATCAGGGTCTTGGGTAATAACCACGGATTGCCGCTGCGCAACTTGCGGGGCTGGTTAGAAGTCACCAGCAAAGGATTGCTACTCATGATTAAGATGTCCTTTTACGCAAGCGAGGATCGACCACCAGATAGGCGGCGTCGACCAATAGATTGATAATGACAAACAGCAAAGCCGATAACATTACAATGCCCAAAACTAACGGCATATCACGGCTGGCAATCGCCTGTAGCGTGATTTTGCCGATGCCCGCACGACCAAATACCGTTTCGGTCAGTATGGATCCGCTGAGAACGTTGGCCAGCATGGTGCCGGTCAGGGTTGAGGCCGCGAGTGAAGCATGGCGCAATGCATGGCGCACGCGAAGACGCGTTTCACCGGCACCGCGGCTGCGCACGGTCAGGGCGAAAGGTTGCGACAGCGCCTCTTCCAGACCATCACGTAAAATCTGGCTAAGAATTGCCGCCAGCGGCAGGCTGAGCGTAATCACCGGCAGCACCAGCGAGCGCCAGCCGTCATTGCCCATCACCGGGAACCAGTGCAACTGGAAACTAAACACGCTGAGCAGAATAATTCCCAGCCAATAAACCGGCGTACTGAGCAGGCAAAGTTCGAAGCCAGCAAAGAACGCTCTCAATATCGCCAGCGGCCTGCGGTCGCCAAAGCATTGAGGATAGCCAAAGCCAGTGCCAGCACCAGCGCACTGGCTGCCAATACCAGCGTCTGTTTCAACGCATCGACAATCACTTCAATAACCGGTTGACGATATTGATAACTCTGTCCGAAATTGCCCACTAAAGCATGGCCGATATAGTGCAGATATTGCATCCACAGCGGCTGATCCAACCCAAACTCATGGGTGAGTTGGGCACGAAATGCATCGTCCACCACGTTGGCACCGCCACTCAGAATTGATACCGGATCGCCCGGTATCAGTTTGAGCGCAATAAACGTGAGGGTAGCCGCGCCCCAAAGCACGGCCAGAATAGTGAAAATACGTTTTATTGCGGTATAAACCATATCAATGACTCAGCCAGGCATCATAGAAATTAGGCTTGGCGTTGGTTGCCCAACTGACGCCGTGAAGCTTTTTGCTGATCCCCAACTGATAGGCGGGCACATACAGCGGCACCACGTAAGCCTGCTCGATAATCTGCTGTTGAATTTCGGAGTATAGCTGCTTACGCTGCGCATCCGGAGCGCCCTGCGCCTGAATCAGCTTGTCATCCAGTGAGCTGACGTGGCTGTAGTCGGCGCCTTTCGGTGGCATGTAGCTCGAGTGGAATACGGTACGTAAAATGTCCGGCTCGGCGCGCACATAGTAGTTGGTCACGGCGTCATACTGGTTATTGTTGGTGCGATCGATAAAACCGCCTGAGTCAACCGGGTCCAGTTTAAAGTCAATCCCGGCTTTTTTAACCTGGAACTGAATCGCCTGGAACAGGGTCAGATCGGAGGTTTCGAAGTGCGGTCGGGTCATAAACGAAATCAACGGTTAACGTTTTGCCATCTTTGGTACGAATACCCGAGGCGTTTTTAGCTGGTCCAGCCGGCTTCGTCCAACAGCCTGTTGGCCTTGGCAAGGTCATAGCCCAACAGCTTGGCAACCGAGGGATCGTAGTACTGGGTCTGCGGGCCTAAGACGTTGTTGGCCGCTTTCAGGGTGCCGAAGAAGGCAACTTTAACCGCCGAGGCAGGATCGGTAGCGCTGAGGAATGCCTGACGCACTTTCAGGTCGAGTAAATACCCCTTTCGAGGTATTCAGATACACCACGCGCACAATCCCAGGGTTCTCTTTGGTTTTCACTTCCAGCGCTGGATTACTTTTCACTGAACGGGCATTGACCGGCGGCACCGCATCAATAGCCTGAATTTGGCCGCTGGTCAGCGCGCCTAGACGCACGGAGGATTCGGGCAAATATTTAAATTAATCGCCTAGCAGGTAGGCCGGGCCCTGGTGCGTCGCATAGCCCGGCCCCCAGTTATAGTCGGCACGGCGGGTCAGCTCGACTGCCACTGCCTTTAATGAATGACTTAAGGATAAACGGCCCTGAACCCACCACGGTATTATTGGTGTCAGGCGTTTTCTTCAGATAGGTCGGCGACTGAATACCCAGGTACGGCAGGCTTAGGCCGGAAAGCAGCGGGGCGAACGGCGTATCGTAATGAATGGCGACGGTGTAAGCGTCGGGCGTGGTGATCGTTTTGATCGGACCTAGCAGCGATTTCGAATAGCTGGACGTCGTCTTGGGATCGAGAATGCGATTGCAGATTGTATTTTACCGCGTCGGCATCAAGTTTAGTGCCGTCACTGAAAGTCACGTCTTTGCGCAGATGGAAAACATAATCGGTATGGTTGGCGTTAACTTCCCAGCTTGTGGCCAGCCAGGGCGTAAAACGGTTATCTTCCGCCTGGCCGACCAGCGAGTCGACCACGTTGCGGTCAATCAGCGCAGTAATGGACTGGCCGGTAATGGAAGGGTCAATGGTCGGCGTATCGCTGCCCAGATCCTACATTTAATGTGCCGCCCTGAACCGGTGTTTCGGCAGCGTTTGCCAAAAAGGACTGTCCCGAGGCCATAACAGCACTAAGGCCGATACCGTTCTGGCAACGTTATTCAATCTTCCAATACTGGATGTTTGTTTTCATCTTGTTTGTTTTCATAAAAAAAAGCCCTAAAGATTGATAAACCCTGTTTTTATTATGATCGGTAACACTGCCGACCCGACTGACTGCGTTGCTGTTGACTGAAATCACTAAATCAATACGCCTTTTTGATCCACCGCTTCATCATCACAAGCTGTTGATCATAGGTTCACGATCAGAAGTTAATGTTCAAACGGCTCACCCAGGGTCAGCATCAACCGGTTGGCCCAGCCAAAAAAAGCGGTGGATTGCACCAAATCAACAGCTCAAATCACTAAGACCCAATTCACGTAGCGCACTGATTTGCTGATTGATTAGCCGTTGCTGGTGTGGCAGAAACGCGGCGGAAAAATCGATCTCGGCTTTCCATCTTGGCTCTTGACCCTAACTTAAAATGTCACCCGCTTGGGTATCGAGCAAATCGTTGTACTGCTTCAGATTCTTTCGAAAGTTGGGCGGCTTTGCGCGCATGAACCGAGGCGCAGTAGATACAGCCGTTAATCTTGCTGGCGACGGCGGCGGCCAGTTCACGATCCTTGCGCGGCAAGCCTCCCGCGGTGAAGAAGATGCCTTTGTCGGTTAACGTGCGTTGTTCGAGCACCGGCAGATTACGGCCCAGCAGGCGGAAATAATCAGAGTCACTATGACCAAAGCGCGCCAGCGTTTCCTGCTGCTGTGGGGTAAAGTCTTTCAAGCGGTTTAGAGGCAATCCACGGTTCCCAACCCAGTTCGTCCTGAGTAAAGGCGACGGGCGCAGACTGGCCAGAATGTGTTTTGGGATTTGCATTCCAGAACGCGGCACACGGCGGTTGCACTGCCATTGTCTTCGGTAATGTACCATTAATGAGGCGATAACCGCGCAGTAAACGGCTCTGGAAACTGACAAAAGCAACCAATTGTGACAGTGTCACGATGGCGTCGGCTGACCATCCTGCGGCTTGCAAGCTCGGCAAGGTGCTCGGCGGTGGCATTAGCCGGTTTAAAGGTCAAACGTTCGGCATGTGCTAGCGCTGGTTGATGCTTTTGCTTCGAGGTTGAAGCATCGTCGGTCAGAGCATTCAGCCGTTCGGCGTAGTGTGCGCCAAGTTGAATATCGCCATGCCAGCGGGCAATTTGTTGCGCCAGTGCCAGGCGTTCTGCCAGCGGGAATTCGTCCAGATTCGTGTTGCTGTTAAACAAGGCATTGTAACTGCCCTGAATATGCAAAGTGGCGGCATCACGAGTTTCCCGAGCCTGTGCCAATGCTGAACCTGGCTCGATTTCCGCCAGCGTTGCAAGTAAATCAGTGGCTTGCTCTTGTGCAACGGTCATAGATTTTCCTTTGAAAGTTCAAAATGCAGAGGTTGAGGTTTGGCAATTTTTTTCGGCGTCTGGCGAACCCAGCCCAGAGCCGGAGCCACTTTTTTAGCGATAAGCTCAAGTGAACGTAAAATATAAGGGTGCGGCGGGTCGATAGAGTGCACCTGAAACGCCAAATCGGTAACGCGCGCCAATGCAGTGTCGCGTTGCAAAGATTCGATAACCTGCTCGGCAGTGCCAAGATGCACATCAAAGGCAGCAATGTGATGGTCAAGCGTGTCGCCTTGAGTGCGCTGGCCAGCAAAACCCGTAAAGTAGAAATTTTCTGCCTGACGTCGTAATCCTTTCTCTGCCAGCCTTCTTGCTTCATCGCCATCATCGCTGACAAAAGCGGTGCGCGAACCCAGAATTCTCGGCTCCACGCCCGCAGGCAGAGCTTCAAGATAGGCATCAATAATTTTATTTTGAATCTCGTCGAGCCTTAAATCGGGCTGACCCTGCGGGCGTGGCTGTGTGCGTGACAGCATCAGACCATCACCCGCTGCACCGGCTCTCGCACCGCCTTCTGGGGAAAACGTCGCCTGCCATAAACGCCGATTAAGCTGTGGCGCTGGCGGATAAAGCGTGTTGCCGTCGCCTTTCAGCGCCTTGCCTTGCCAGGCGTCACGCAGTATTTCGAGATTGTTGGCAAAAGCCTCACCGCGCGTATCCAGCGTCAGGCCAAAGGGGATAAACGACGACGCCGTGCCGCCCGAGCCAAGGCCAATCTCCAGACGACCGCCAGACAGTAAA
The DNA here is from genome assembly GCA_963747655.1 of uncultured Gammaproteobacteria bacterium. Lineage (GTDB taxonomy): Bacteria > Pseudomonadota > Gammaproteobacteria > Enterobacterales > Enterobacteriaceae > Rouxiella. The sequence goes on from CAVVFS010000009.1 coordinate 110,830, forward strand.
TCTAATACTGACGCGTCTTCCGCCACGCGCAGGGCATTTTCCATTGCCAGAGTAATTACGCCGGTGCCAAGACGAATATGGCGGGTGTTGGCGGCAACGTAGGCAAGAAATACCAGCGGGGCTGGCAGACCGCCTTCATCACGATGAAAATGATGCTGGGCAATCCACGCCGAATCGAATCCCAACTGTTCGGCATAGGCGATTTGCTCTGTCGCCAGGCGATAGCGCTCCTGTGGGCTGGTATCGTCTAGCAAACGGGTGAAAAATCCGAGTCGTTTATGACTGCTATAAGAGGCCGCTTGGCTCATACAAACTCCTTGGTTGCCGTCGATTGCGGAATAGGCAAATGCGAAGTACCGGGAATGGCGCTAAGCAGTTCTTGGGTATAGGGACTGGTTGGACGGGAAAACAGCGAATCGACGTCGCCGTAATCCACCTGTTTGCCCTGATTCAGCACCGAAACGCTGTGCGATATCTGGCGCACGGTCGCCAGGTCGTGGGAGATAAACAGGTAAGTCAGCCCTAAATCCTGTTGCAATTGCACTAGCAGACGTAAAATTTGTGCCTGCACCGTGACATCCAACGCCGAGGTGGCTTCATCCAGCACCAGTACCTGGGGTTCGAGGATCAGAGCGCGGGCCAGTGCGACGCGCTGACGCTGGCCGCCTGAAAGCTCGTGCGGTTTACGTTGCAGCAGATCCAACGGCAGGGCGACGCGTTCGGCAATTTCATGCACTCTGGACTGGCGCTCGTCACGGCTCAGCTTATAAAAGTTTAGCAGCGGTTCTTCAATGACTTTAAATAGCGTCTGAGACGGGTCTAACGAGGCAAATGGATTCTGATAAACCAGCTGAATTTTCTTGCGTGCCTGACGCAGAGCGTCGCCGGATAACCGGGCAATATCCACACCGTCAACCCATAGCTGCCCGCTATCAGGCTGTTGGAAGCCCAGCAGCAGGCGCGCCAGCGTCGTTTTACCTGAGCCGGATTCGCCGACCAGCGAGTGAGTGGTGCCACGAGCGACGTCAAACGACACATTGTCCAGCGCCTTGAAGGCCGGTACGTTTTTACCGCCGAGCGAAAACTGCTTACTGACATTGCGCACTTCAATGGCGTTGCCACGATTTTGTTCATCGCGACGCGCCGCAGAATGTGCCAGCGGTGTCAGGGCAGGGGCATCGGTAAATAGCTGGCGGGTGTATTCGCTTTTTGGCGAGCGTAAGACTTCTGCCGTGATGCCTTGCTCCTGAACTTTCCCTTGACGGAACACCAGCAGGCGGTCGGCACGTTCGGCAGCCAGCGCCAGATCATGGGTCACGAACAGCACGGCGGTGGAGAATTCCTGACGCAGTTCGTCTATCAAATCGAGAATGCGTTTTTGCACCCGCACGTCCAGCGCGCTGGTGGGTTCATCGGCGATAATCAACGCCGGTTGCAGGGCAATAGCGATAGCTATCAATACGCGCTGTTTCATACCGCCGGAAAGCTGATGGGGAAACTGTTTGGCACGTTGTTCAGGATGGCTTAGGCCAACGCGGGTCAGCAGTTCGACCACGCGAGCATCGCGCGCCTTACGCGGCATTTTGCGATGGATTTGCAACACTTCGGCGACCTGATCGCCCACGGTTTTCACCGGATTTAGCGAACTGGTGGGATCCTGTGGGATCAGGCTAATGCTGGAACCTCGCAGGCTGTCGAGGCGGCGTGATGACCAGCGGCTGATGTCGGTCCCGTTGAGCAAAATGCTGCCCTGTTCGATATGCCCGTTCTCCGCCAGTAAACCTATAATCGACTGTGCGGTGGTGGTTTTACCGGAACCTGACTCACCGACCAGCGCGACCACTTCGCCCGGAAAAATCGAGAATGAAACTTGCTCAACGACGCGTTTTGACTGATGCCCGCTGCGATAAACGATAGAAACGTCTTTTAGTTCCAGCACCGGTTTCACTCTGCTTTCAGGGTGAATACCGTCCCTGTGAGCACTGTCCGTATCAATAAAGGTTGTCTCGCCCATTAGCGCTTTCTCCTTAATGAATGACTGATGCGGTTAGCTGCCAGCACAGTCAGGATAACCACAATGCCGGGGAAGGTGGTCAGCCACCAGGCGGTAGAAATATAGTTACGCCCTTCGGCAATCAGCAGGCCCCATTCTGGCGTCGGCGGGGGAGTACCGTAGCCCAGAAAACTCAGGGTCGAAATTGACAGAATGGCGCTGCCGAATTGCAAGGCAGAGAACGCAATCACCGAGGTTAATGAGTTCGGCAGAATATGGCGCCATAACACCGAGAAGAAGGTGCCACCGCTGCCATAGGCGGCTTCGACATAATCGCTATGGCGCACTAATACGGCTTCGGATCGTGCCAGTCGGGCAAAATTCGCCACCGAAGTGACCCCGACGGCAATAGCTGCGTGCACGGTGCCGAATCCCAGCAGAATAATCACACTCAGCGACAGCAAAAGGCTAGGGATAGACAGCAGGACGTCAACGATGCGCATAATAATGGTATCGGTAATTCCACCTACTGACGCGGCCGCCAGACCCAGCGCACTACCAAACAGCAGGCCGAGGAACACTGCCACCAGCGCGCCGGAAAGCGAGTGTGATGCACCATAGACAATACGCGCGTAGAGGTCACGACCCAGTTGGTCAGTTCCCAGCCAATGCCCTGGACCCGGTGCCAGCCGCTGCGCTCCCGCGATGCCTTCGGTTCCGCTATATTGCGTGAACCACTGTGGCGCAATCGCCCAGAGAATAACGATGAATATAACCACCCAGGCCAGAATCAGCGTGGGTTGCAGGCGCGATAAACGATTCGTTGTAGCAGGGGGAAATGCCGCCAGCTGGGTACTTTCAGCGCTGTTATTTTTACTCAATGGCAAACTGCTCATGAGGACACTCCCACAGACGGTTTGAGGCGCGGGTCAAGCAGGGGATAAATCAAGTCCACCAGCAGATTAATCAGCACGTAGGCGGTAGCAGAAATCACCACGATGGCCTGTAGCACGGATAAATCCTGATTATTCACCGCCTGTTGCGTTAGTTGACCAATGCCGTTAAGGCCAAATACGGTTTCTGTGACCAGCGCACCGGCAATCAACTCGCCAAACAGCAGGCCGGCGATAGTCAGTGCAGGCAGAGTAGCGTTGCGCGCCACGTGATGCCAAAGCACGCGACTGCGACTGGCCCCTTTGGCGCGCGCGACCGAGACAAACGGCTGAGTCTGCACCTGATCGATACTGCGAATTAATATCTGTGCCAACGGAGCACTGATAGGCACGGCAAGCGTGACCACCGGCAGGATCAATCCTACCCATTCACCCGGATTAATGACTGGGATCCAGCCTAGATGGAAGGAGAAGAATTGAATCAGGGCGATCCCCAGCCAAAAGGTCGGGATCGAGATAAACAGCGCAGGCAGTGCCAGCAGTGCAGACTTCAGCCAGCGCAGAGGCATTAAATTGGAAACGAAAGCGATAAATATCGCCATCACCACTGCCAGAGTAAAGCCGAGCACCGCGAGACGCAGGGTAGGAGGAAGATTGCCCGCCAGCAGCTCGGTGACTGGTACACCGGCCTGAATAGAAAAGCCGAAATCTCCATGCAGGAAACTGCCTAGCGTGTGCAGGTACTGTTGCCATATTGGCAGATCGGCACCATAGGCGGCACGCATATCGGCAATCTGCGCCGGACTAAGCCCCATTGACGGATCCTCGAACTTTATCAAAATGGCGTCGCCGGGCAGCATTTGCAGTAAAACAAACGATAGGGTAAATGCTGCCCATAGCACCAACAGGGCCTGACCTATCCTTGCGCTAAAATATCGGCTCATCTTCAACTCCGGGTATTAATGTTTTGCCAGCCATGCGCTATAGAAGCTCGGACGACCCACGGCTTCAAACGTCACGTCATGCAGGTAAGGCGCGCCGGCAAAGACCTGTGGCTCTTCAAAGATTGGAATTTCATAAGCCTGGCTCAACAAATAGCGCTGGGCATCACCGGCCAGAGCCAGACGTTTTTGCGGATCCACCTCGGCAGAAATATCTACCAGTAACGCGTTCAGCTTGTCGTCTTTAAAGCTTTTAACCTTGCTGCTCAGGCCACCAAGTTGCAGCAGGGCATCGCGGTTGGTTGGATAGAACTCGCTTTTAATGACGTCAGGATCTGCACGACCCACTTCAACTACGTTAACCGGCGTTTTTTGAGGATCGAGACTGTCGGCCACGCGGCTGCCAGCATCACCGGCCAAAATGGTCAGCTTGACGCCAAGCTGGGCCCACTGCTGTGCGACCAGCTGCAACACTTCTTTATTTTGCGGTTGTGGCAGGGATTCATAAATTGTCAGCGCGAGAGGCTTGCCGTCCTTTTGACGAATACCGTTTGGACCTGGTTTCCAGCCGGCTTCATCCAGCAGTTTTTTTGACAGTGCAGGGTCGTATTTCAGCTTGTCGCTGAGGTTGACATACCCGGCAGCAGACGCGGCAATGACAGAGGTTGCCACCGGATAGTTTGGAGAAAACAGCGTCGCAACGATCTGTTTGCTGTCTACGCCGTGCAGCAATGCCTCGCGCACTCGCAGGTCGGAAACCAGCGGATTATCAGGACGGAATGAGATCCCGTCATTTACACCGCGGGTTGATGGTGCATAAATAGGGAATTTCTTCGCCTCGGCCTGTTTTTCATCATAAGCCTGAACCTGACGAATAAAGTCCGCCTGACCGGCGAGTAATGCCCCGATCCTCACGCTGTCTTCGCTGGTCACGATGATTTTAATCGCATCCAGATTCGCACGGCCCTGCTGTTTAAGATCCTTCGGACCCCAGTTGTAGTCCTTACGCGCTGTTAAATCGACCTCGCGGCCCAACGTTTCTGAGCTAACCACGAAAGGCCCGGAGCCAATAATATGGCGCGCGTCACCCAACGCATTGAAATCTCGTGCCAGCGTGCTCAACGACACCAGCCCTGAACCGATAGTCGCCGTGCCCTGTAAGAAGCCCGGTGACGGTTTTTTGAAATAGAATTTCACCGTGAGGGGATCAATCACTTCGCTGTGGTCGTAATTGTTGATGACCTCTGAAATCGGCAAGTGATGGGCTTTATTGCCCAGGCCGTAAGTATCAAAGTTTTTTGCAACCGCGTTAGCGTCCAGCGGTGTGCCGTCTGAGAAGGTCACGCCCGGATGCAGCTTGAAGGTATATTGAGTTTTATCGGCATTGCTAGTCCAGGATTGGGCAATCCATGGCTCAATCTGCAAGGTTTGCGGATTTTGATAGGTCAGCTTATCGGTGATTTGGTTGAGTATGCCGCCGTTAGGATAAAACCCACCGGCAGGTGGATAAAGGTTAGTGTGCGCCTGCTGCTCAAGATATATCAGGGTTCCACCTTTTACCGGCGCATCGGCTGCCCAGGCGGATGAACTTGCTAACAGGGCAAAGGAAAGCCCTAATGCCACGGCGTTGATTTTGCGAGGTTTGTCCATAGATAGACGCGTGGACTGATGCGTGGACGTTGGCATATTTTATTCCTTTTTTATTTTTGGTTAGATGCGCGTATATGACCCTGAGCCGCATGAATAAAGGCGCGGATGAGTTCATAACAAACCAAATCAAAAGGAAGATGAAATAACGAATTTAGCTATGGATAGCAATAAATGGTCATAGCCGAAAGGCAGAGTTTACAGTGGGAAAACATCAAGCATTTTGTTGATTAATAATAGAAATAAACCTCTGCATTGCTCATCCTTTCTACAGTTTTTACGCCTGCGCCAGTTCCAACTTATCAGATTTGCACGGCTTAGCCTTTCGCCTGCTCACTTATGGTTTTTTGTAAAAACATAATGCTTTTTTCTTCGTAGCTTAAAAATTTATGACCTCTATTTTTAGACATACTTTTAAGTGCTTTTAGACCCAGTTTGACGGAAAGAAAGGAGTTCAGTTTGAGTAACCAAACTCGCAGGCGTCTTAAGACCCTGGTCGGTGCAGGGAGCGTGATTTACGCGTCTAATGACGAGCAGCCAAAATCCGGTATCAACCGTGCGGCATCGTTGGCTAAAATTGCAGAAAAAGAAAAAATTACCGGCTTGTTCACCGCTGATTTACTGCAGGCTGACCCCGACGGTTTGGCCGGCTCGACCGGAAGTCAGGATCCCATTGTTGCTTTGGCGGCACTGAGTCAGGTGACGTCAGATATTGGCCTGATTGCCACTGTTTCAACGACTTATCATCATCCTTATAATCTCGCTCGCCTGATAGGCACGCTAGATCACGTCAGTGGTGGTCGTGCGGGCTGGAATGCGGTGACTTCATCAGTCGGCGAAGAGAACTTTGGTGATATTGCGTTGCCAGATCCCGCGACTCGCTACGCACGCGCGACCGAATTTATTGAAGTCATTAATGCATTATTTGACGCTAACGATCCCGCCGCCGTGCGTCGTGCTGCCAGCGGTTCTGTCAGTATTGATCCACGTAAACTTCATCCTATTGAGCATATCGGTGATTTCTTTCAGGTTCGAGGTCCACTAAATATACCGCCGCCGCCACAGGGTCGTCCGGTACAGTTTCAGGCCGGTCAGTCTGAAGAGGGGCTAATCCTTGGTGCTAAATACGCTGAAGTTATTTACACCTCGCAGCCGACACTCAATGATGCACTGGCGTTTGTTGAACGCGTTCATCAACAGGCCAACGCCTTTGGCCGCCATGAAAACAAGCCACTTATCATGAATTCATTCCATTCGGTAATTGGCGACAGTGCGACCGATGTTTCGCGCAGGCTGCGTGAAAAACATGAGCGTATCGATTATCAGCAGGGAAGATTAAAAGTGGCTGATATGTTAGGGGGCGAAATTGATTTACGCGATTTCGCTCTTGACCAACCTATCCCGCCAAAATTCCTGCCAGAAGTTGGATTGATCAATCGCCGACGCGGACGTGCAGATATCTTTAAACGCTTTGCATTGCAAGGGTTGACGCTGCGTGAGTTAATTATTCAGGCTCAGGAAACCGGGCACTGGTATGTAGCAGGAACGCCTGAAACGCTGGCCGATGCTATTGAAGAACGATTCAATGCCGGAGTGCTTGACGTAATTTCCCTGCATGGATTGGGGCAGCCAGATCAGGAAGACCTGCTGTTAAACGGCTTGCTGCCGGAATTACGTAAGCGTCGATTGATTGATGAAGATTATCTGGGAGAAGATTTCAGATCGAATTTAGAGTTATCATCCATCAAGAAGCCAAGTCTGGTCTATTAATATCAACATATTGACTGTCTTGATTTTATAGAGACTTCCCAGGCAGTGGCCTTTATTTGTCACTGCTATAACATCTATCGGTCACTGCTAAAAGATCGTAAAGCCCGATATTGCCTCTCCATATTAAGTGCCTATTATTACCAGATGGAAACTTTAGCCGGGTTAATAGATAAGGGAGTATTAATATTATGGGTAAGCAGTTTTTCAAAATCATTTGTTTGACTACTAATAAGCCTACTAATGTTATAAATAATACCGGCGCAATTAACCAGAAATTCAAGACTGCCAAAAATTCCGCTTGCATATTTAACTAGCATCGCGACCTGAGAGTTAACGGTAATATCCACGGCGACGGCAATGGCTTTGCTGCCAATAGCACGAATCTCTTCAGCCGTTTGCTCGGCGCTATCAAGTTCAATATCAGTGACGATAATTGAAACGCCTCGCGAGGCCAGTTGTAGCGCCAACTCTTTGCCTTTTCCTCTACCGCCCATGCAAACTAACGCCACCTTGCCATGCAGGTTCAGCCCCATTTCTTTCAACGTTAGCGCTTCCCCGGAAGATTTCGAAGCGGATGAAAATTCATCAATCATGTAAAATTCCTATATAATTTTAAACCAAATACGCTTTTTGAAAGCGCAAAAGAGAGAAATATCAAGACCGGGGTAAAATAACAAAACTGTACAGTGCGGTATAGTTTTAAATTTAAGTTTTCATTAATTGATATCAATATATTAAAAGGAAAACTTAAGTTTTATGTAAGGAGTGTTTGTGGAAAGGGTAAGGGTAAGGTAACGGCGAGATGATGATTAAATCGACACCGATTGTGGTCTAATAATCGGTGTCACTTAAAGAAGAGAGAAAGGCCCGTTTAGCCGCTATTAACGACCCACGCGAGCCATTAAGGAAGCCGGATAACGCTCGCCAACCACACGAACCGCTTCCAATGCACTATTAATATTCCTATGCTCATCTGGAGTCAGAGACAGTGTCGCAGCACCCAGATTTTCCTCAAGGCGATGAAGTTTGGTTGTACCAGGAATAGGGACAATCCACTCATGCTGCGTAAGTAACCAGGCCAGTGCGATTTGAGCCGGTGTTGCCCCTTTTTCTGTGGCAATTCGCGTAAGCAAAGTAATTAATTGCTGGTTTGCCTCAAGCGCTTCTGCGGCAAATCGTGGTACCTTACTTCTGAAATCGTCTGCGCCAAAGGTCGAATCAGCGTTGATAGCACCGGTCAGAAAACCCTTACCCAGCGGACTAAAAGGCACAAAGCCAATACCCAGTTCAGCAAGCAGCGGCAGAATTTCCCGTTCAGGCTCGCGCCACCACATTGAGTATTCGCTCTGCAATGCACTGACAGGCTGCACGGCATGGGCGCGGCGAATAGTATTAGCCCCGGCTTCTGATAGTCCAAAGTGTTTCACTTTGCCTTCAGAAATCAGATCCTTGACCGTACCTGCAACATCTTCAATGGGCACCTCGGGGTCAACGCGGTGCTGATAAAGTAAATCAATCACCTCAGTTTTAAGGCGACTTAACGACCCTTCGACTGCTTTACGGATATGCTCTGGTCGGCTATTGAGGATTTGCTGTTTATTGTCATCGCCAAAGGTGAAACCGAATTTAGTGGCAATGACCACCTGGTCGCGAAAAGGCTTCAAGGCTTCACCGACTACCTCTTCATTGAGATATGGGCCATAGACCTCGGCGGTATCGAAAAAGGTTACGCCGCTATCAAAGGCTTTACGGATCAACTCGATAGCGTGCTGGGTGTTAGTCGCAGGGCCATAGCCATAGCTCAGCCCCATACAGCCCAGTCCCAGCGCGGAAACTTCCAGTCCAGATTGTCCTAGTTTACGTTTTTGCACGATATTCTCCTTTAGAAACGGTATCCGCAACATAGTAATGTATCGAGGCCAAACGGATTAGAGGGGCATTTGCACTAGGCTTTATGAGCTGAACTAATAAATAGCTGGGTATTAATTTTGCTCGTAGCGTAGGGCATCCAGCAGCAGTGAGAAGGCGCGAGTGTGCTGTTTCCTGCTGGGATAATACAGATGGTAGCCCGTAAATTGAGGGCTCCAGTCATCAAGAACCTGAACCAGCGATCCTGACGCCAGTTGCTTTGCCACTGCGTCTTCGGGGATGGAAGTCAGGCCAAATCCGCACTCTGCCGCATCAATCCTTTCTTCAAGATGGTTAAAGGTTAACTGGCCATTCACCTTAATTTTTAGCTCGACGCCATCTTTGGCAAACTCCCAGAGATAGTTGCTGCCAAGCGTTGGCAGGCTCAGATTAATACATTTATGCTGGTGTAAATCTTGCGGGATAACGGGAGCAGGGTGTTTGCTCAGATATTCCGGTGACCCGACGATAATCATGCGCATATCGGGGCCCATTTTTAAGGCAATCATGTCCTGCTGTAAACTTTCTCCCAGGCGTATTCCCGCATCAAAACGTCCGCCGACAATATCGGTAAACGCATTATCAACGATAACCTCGACATTGATTTGTGGATACTGCGTCAGGAAATTTTTCAGCTTCGGCCAGAGAATAGATTTCACAGCATGCTCTCCTGCCGAGAGCCGAATATTGCCAGCCGGAATGCCGTTAAGCCGAGTGATCACTTCCAGCTCTGACTCAAGGTCGGCCAGTCTCGGCTCCAGGCTGGCAATCAGCTTTTCACCGGCTTCGGTAGGAGAAACGTTGCGCGTGGTGCGAGTCAGAAGGCGTAAATTGAGTCGAGACTCGAGAGCTATCATTGCATGGCTAAGCGCCGACTGAGAAACGCCCAGTTTGCCCGCGGCTTTGGTAAAACTGCGTTCGCGGGCGACGACCAGAAAAGACATCAGATCGCTTAGGTTTTCCTTCAACATATAAGCTCCGGTTTTAGTGGACCGCTACATTTCGGCTATTATTTTGGTTTCGCACACTAAAAAGTGGGATTTCGCGATCAATACTTTCAGCTAATGAGTTATCGACTTATTATTATAAAGAACATCCGACTGTCATGGGAGACTGGATGAGGACACTGACTAAAGAACGTCGACAAGCCATTATTGACACCGCCGCAGACCTGTTTCAAAAGGTGGGTTATGAAAGAACCTCAATGAATGAGGTGGCGAAAAGAGTCGGGGGATCAAAGGCAACGCTCTACAATTATTTTGCTTCGAAAGAGGCACTTTTCGAGACGGTGGTAAGGACTTACAGCACCCACTTTCTCAATGAAGCCACGTCTGAGTTATCAACTTATAATGACAAAGAAATAACGTTTGTACAAAAGCTTACGCGTTTTGGCGAGCGTAAGATGGCCGTACTTTTAACTGATAATAAAGCGTTGCGTATTTATCGATGCGTCATGGCCGAGGCCGGTAACTCAAATATTGGTGAACTTTTCCGTGCGGCTGGTCCTCAGGAAAGTACCGACAGGCTGGCAGAGTTAATGTCTTTTGCGATGCTCAAGGGAGAATTAGCGCAGGGTGACCCCATGTTGCGGGCTTTGCAATTTATGGCCTTGTTAAGAGCAGAGGTGGATGCCAGGCTGTTAGAACGCGAACCCGCGCCCTGGTCTGTCTCTCAGGTAGAAAAGATGGTTACTCGCGGAGTTCAGCTGTTTCTTTACGGCGCGGCAGTGCCTGTTACAGCAGCGCCTGTTGCAGCAGAACCTGTCACAGTAAAAGCATAATACGCTCGTTTTTCTCTCCTCCATCAGCAACTTGAAGGAGGAGAGAGGAAGTCAGATTTAGATATTAATGACTATTTGCGTCAGTACGTTCCAGGCATCGTCTTCTTTTGGCGTAACTGAAGGATGATGAGTCCATGCCAATTGGTTGGTCCAATAGATCCCATTCGTAATTCTCATGGTGTATGCCGTTGACGCCGTGTTGCTAAAGCTTTCTGCACTATTACCCTGCCTTTCATTATAGCGTTTCGCATCATGACTGAACTTGTTGTAAGACAAACCAAACGACAGCATATCATTGGGTCTGGCATCAAATGGCCCGATGCTGAATAGCGTCAATGAGGCATCCGCAGTAAACACGTTGCGGTTCTGCGGCGCATAGTTAGTTTTGCCATCGATATACCAACCGCGGAACGGCTGGGTGCTGTCAGGCTGCGTTAGCTGGCGGGTCGCGGCTAAATAGTGTGACCAGGTATTATGCTGATCTTGCTCGGTATTATAATTAAAGTAAGGCGTTTTATTATACACCGATCCGCCGCGGATCCAGGTCATCGGCACGCCCGGCTCTGGGTTAGTCCGATAACCGATTTCATTAATCACCAGCGTTCCCGCGTCGGGAACCTTCCAGCGTAAACCGTAGGTATTATATTTGGAGTCGGCCTCCAGCCCGTCGGAGCTTTGGCTGCGCGCGACACCAATATGGTCATACCAACGTTTGTCATCGGCTGATAAAAAACGAATATCTGAGCCTGGGCTAGGTTTCAGGCTCGTGAGACCTGCCTGATTAAGCATGACGCTGGTGGGCCCCAGCGCCGACGAAGCCGTACTGCTGCCGAGATAGAGACCATAAAAATAACTCAGCCATGCCGAATAGCCGTAGTGCAGGATCACCCGGTCTATTAAACAGCGGCTGATAGACGGACAGTTCACTGATGGCGACGTGACCGTCCTGACCATTCCCTTGTAATTGTTATAGGCGTACATCACGCCGACGTGCAGCTGGGCATCGTCGGTAAACCAATGCGCGACAGATCGTAGGTAATATCGGTACTGACCACGTTACCGTGGTCGGGCGTTGGCCAACATATCTTGCAGATGTTGCTCGATTGCCGGCAACGTCATAAGTCATGTTGGTCAGTAACTGGGCCTGAGCAAAAAAGCCGTAATCGGCCATTTCACTGCGCAGTCCGCCCCATTCCGGGAAAATCGTGTCACAGGCCGAACTGATACTCGGCGTTTCGGGGCCCTTAGGTAGCATATTATCGTATCGAGAGCAGTCGTCTGCAGCCTGTGCCACGCCACTGACACCCAGAACAATGCGCTCAAAAGCAGAGGCTTATTGTTCATTTTTCGCCCCTCTGAACCAGCGCTTCTCCCCGGCTGGCAATCACTTTCTGATACCATTGAAGCTTTTTTTACGACGGCGTTGCAGCGTGCCTTCACCGTTATCGTCGCGGTCAACATAGATAAAACCGTAGCGCTTGGACATTTCAGCAGTGGAGGCGCTGATAATGTCGATAGGCCCCCAGCAGGTATAACCCAGTACGTCGACGCCGTCGGTCAATGGCCTCGTGTACCTGAACCAGATGGTCGTTAAGATAGGCAATGCGGTAATCATCTTGAATGCTGCCGTCGGCCTCGATTTTGTCTTTAGCCCCAAGCCCATTTTCGACAATAAACAGCGGTTTTTGATAGCGATCCCACAGTTGATTTAACAGATGACGCAGACCGGCCGGGTCAATCTGCCAGCCCCATTCAGAAGCCTTGAGGTACGGGTTTGAGATCATATTAAGGATATTACCGGTGGTCTGCATTTTGTGCGGATCGGCACTGGCGCAGCTGCTCATGTAATAACTGAAGGAAAGGAAGTCGACCGTTTCGCGCAGGTCTTCTCGATCTTGTGGGGTGATCTCCAGCTGTACGTTTAGTTCTTTAAAGCGGCGCTGAATATGACTTGGATATTCTCCTCGCGCCTGAACATCGAAGAAAAATAGCCATTCGCGTTCCTTTCGCTGTGCCGCCAGTAAGTCATCAGGATGACAGGTCAGCGGATAATAAGGCATCGCCGCCACCATATTGCCGATTTTGGCATCAGGAATAATACGATGACAGGCTTTTACCGCCCGAGCGCTGGCAACCAATTGATGGTGGATCGCCTGATATCGCTGCTGTTCGCTGATGCCGTCAGGCAGGCCCAGGCCGGTAAAGCTGGAGAATAGCGAAATGTTAATCTCGTTGAAGGTCAGCCAGAACTTGACCTTGTGCTTGTAGCGCTTAAACACCGTGGTGGCATAGCGCTCAAAGAAGCCAATCACTTTACGATTGCTCCAACCGCCATAATTTTGCGTCAAAGAATAGGGCATTTCGTAGTGGGAGAGGGTAATCAGCGGCTGAATGCCGTGTTTCAGCATTTCGTTAAACAGCGCATCATAAAATGCTAGACCCGCTTCGTTAGGTGCTTCCTCATCACCATGCGGATAAATACGCGTCCAGGCAATAGATGTGCGCAGCGTTTTAAAGCCCATCTCGGCGAACAGGGCAATATCCTGCGGGTACTGATGGTAAAAATCGATTGCGACATCTTTGAGATTATATTCACCCGGCTGCGCGTTCGGTTGGGGGAACATCAGGCCATGTGGCAGATAGTCTGAGGTCGATAGGCCTTTTCCATCAGCATTATAAGCACCTTCTACCTGATTTGCGGCCAGCGCGCCGCCCCAGAGAAAATCATGATGGAAATGTTGTTTTCATTTTATATTCCTTTTATTTAATCGTTAAATATGAAATAAGGACAACTCGGTTTTAGGGTAAAAAAAGGGCGCAGCTGTCCTGCATGAGCAGGACTCAAAGCTTATTTTCAGTTAGCGATAGTCCAGGTCAGGTAGGGGAAACGGCGCGAAGTTTTTCTGCGGCGTTCGAGCTGGTCGGCGGGGACGCCGTACAGCCAACTGCTGATAAACGAGAAGAGAAAGGCCACGACGGAGCCAACCGACAATGCCCCAGAAGCCGCGGTCGATTCCGTTAGGTGAAATGAAAGACGGGAAGCCAAAGATGCCGAGTGCACCAAACGCATAGGCGGTGCCGTGAAAATAACCGGTGATGGCGCCCCCTAAGGCTCCGCCGATGCAGCCGAAGATAAACGGGCGTTTTAACGGCAGGTTAATGCCGTAGATTGCGGGTTCGGTAATGCCAAAAATGCTGGAGATAAAAGACGGTCCGGCGAGGCTTTTCAGTTTTGCATCGCGCGTCCGCAGTAAAATGCCCAGTGTCGCGCCAGACTGGGCCCATACCGCAGGCTGTACCAGCGGCGAAATCGTATCAATGCCGCGAGTCATCAGGTTGTTGATCATCAGCGGTGCCAGGCCCCAGTGCAGACCGAAAATGACGCAGATCTGCCACATCGCGCCAAAAAAAGCCCCAGCAATCAGTGGGTTAAGCTGCCAAATCCGCATATAACCTTCGCCAAGTCCATGGCTGAGATCGGTAGCTACTGGGCCAATGAGCAGAAAGGTCGCGGGCAGAGTAATAACCAGACAAAGGAATGGCGTGGCGAAAGATTGGATCGAGGCATGCAGCCAGTGATTAAAACGTTTTTCCAGCCAGCAGCTAAACCAGGCGGCTAAAATGACCGGAATAACAGTAGAACTATAATTGATAAAAGTGATCGGAATGCCGATAAAGCGGTAATGCAGATCTGGATTGGTTTGAGTCGCATGGAAAACATCGATCATAGACGGATGTACCAGCGCAGCGCCAATTAATAATGTGACCAGCGGATTACCGCCAAATTTTTTGCCTGCGGTAAAGCCCAATAAAATAGGCATGAAAAAGAAGGCGGCGTCACTGGCGGCAAAAATAATTTTATAGGTTCCGGTGTCTTTGTCTAGCCAATGGAATAGCGTGCTGAGTATCAATACGCCTTTGATAAGCCCGGCGGCGACCAATATTCCCAGAAGCGGTGCGAAAATGCTGGAGATAATATCCACGGCATTATTTAATAATCCTTTTAACCCTTTAGTGCTTGAGTCATTTGCTGATTATTTTTTTCAGAGCTATTTTTTTCGAAGTTATCTTTTGCAGGGCTGATCTCCTTGAGGCTCTCTGTTTCAGAGCTGTCTGTTTCTGGGAGGTAGCGTTCAGTAAGAACTTGATAGACTTCGCCGACATGGCTGCCAATCACCACCTGATACTGACCGCCGCTTTCCACTACCGTAATTATTCCGGCGGTATCCTTCAATTTTTCAGTATTCGTCAGGCTGTGGTTTTTAAGTTTAAAGCGTAAGCGCGTCGCGCAATGAATAACGCTAATAATATTATTTCGACCACCAACGCCGGATATGATTTCATCACACAGAATGGCATAGCTCATGAAGCAACCCCTTGTCAAAAACTGAGTATGCGAATTTGAAGCAAAAAAAAACCTAACTTCGCCATCACCGAAACTTATAGCTCGGGAGGTTTAGTTAGGTTTTGCTCAACACGTCTATGCGATTAATGAAAACAATATCGTGAAGATAACAATCCTCTGTTAATGATATTTATAAATCCAATATTTTATTATCTCAAGCGTTGTCTGATGAATGTTTCTGAACTGTGAGATGCTTCACAGAGCTTTATTCTTCGTCAATAGTCTGGAGGCCATGGCTGTTTCTTAATTGCTCAATATGAATAGTCAGGAACATAACCTCATCTTCGGTAAGTGCATGTTTATGATGTAATGCTATGTATTTGTTGATTTTTTCAGCACACTGATGTGAGGCGATGTATTTGCCTTTTACTAATTCCGATAGCGAAGGATCGTTATTATCGATGTCGGTTGTTATTGGCGTAATTATTATCAAGAACACGCTGAGCGAAAAATTTTAAATGAGTGATAAAACGCTGGTAAGTTAATGCTTCTTCATTGTATTCAAAGTCAAAATGATATTGCACCAGACTAAGAATATCTTTCATAAAGCGAGTTATCTTCATGGTGTTATGCATGTTGTCATTTAACTGGGCATTCACTAAATGCAGAGCAATATAACCGGCCTCGTCTTCGGGAAGAAGTACCTCAGTGTGCCTAAAGATAATCTCTAATGATGCTTTCCCGATAGTAAACTCCTGCGGGTAAAGCTTTTTTATTTCCCATAACAGAGCGTTTGGGACTTCTATGTTATCTTTGAATCGTTCAAGCGCGTAATGGAGATGATCAACCAGAGAGATAAGAATGCTGCCGTGCAGTTTGGTGGTCAGCGTTGATTTTGCAAGTTCGATAATCTCTTCTGTGGCGCTAATACAGTTAGCCGGAACTTGTTCAAGCAACGCTTTAAAATGATCGCTGTAAGGATTATTCAGAGAAAATATTTTTTCAACGTTTTCATTATCAATAAATTCTCCCGGCTTTTTATGAAAACCGATCCCTTTACCCATCACTACCGTTTCTTGCTGACGATCGCCAAGAATAATTACTACGTTATTATTCAAAATGCGATCTATTTTCATTCGGTTAATTGTCATGGCAGCCTCCATTCCCTGAAATAAAGCGAAAAATGTTTGGCCGGAAAAGTATTGCAGGACTCAATGAGCTGTCAATTGCCAATAATGCTAAGCGGGAAACGTGGCGGGAGTTTTTTACGAAATTGCTGGAGTAATCACAAACTGGTGTAAGATTTTTGTTAGATAAATAGCGAATTCGCTTTTCATAATGACGTGAGTTTGGAAAACGATAGGGGAATTAACGTTTAGCGGGTTCCCCTATTTATTGAACTATAACTTCTTAGACTTTAACTTCTTAGACTTTAACTTCTTAGACTTTAACTTCTTAGACATTAACTTCTTAGACATTAACTGATTGAACATTAGCTTGTTAAAGTTAAAGCTTATCAGGCTATACATCGCGCGGTGACGGCAATCGCTTCATCGCTTCTAATAAAGGCGCGGTTTTTCCTGCGGCACAAATTCGGATCCATCCTTCTCCTGCGGGGCCAAATGCAACGCCGGGTGCGACGGCAACTCTTTCAGTCAGCAGGAAGTGCTCGGCCCAGGCTGCAACATCGCCATTGCTGACGTGCGATACGTCAATCCAGATATAGAAAGCTCCCTGGGGACGCTGATAAAGAATGCCGCGCTGGTCAAGCACTGCGCAGGCTGCTTCTACATTAGTGCCGTAATGCGTTCGGGCCTCGTGAACATAGTCCTGAGAGCCTTCCAATGCCGCAACGACCGCGAGCTGGGCTGGCGCATTGACGCAGCTGACTGTGGCCTCCTGCGCGGCGCGGAAAGTCGTGGCAACGCCCGGAGGCGTTACTAGATAACCGACACGACCGCCGGTTAATCCATAAGTTTTAGAAACAGAATAAACGCTGAATACTCGACCGTCTTTATCCAGTGAGGCGACGCTGGTAAACGCGCGGCTAAAGGTAAAGTACTCATAGACTTCATCACTTATCACCCACAAGTCGTGTTTAGCGGCAAATTGCAACAGTTCGGTGATTTTTTCCGCGCTATACACTACGCCTAGAGGGTTAGATGGGCTGTTGATTAGTAACACTTTGGTACGTGACGTTACCGATTGCTCTAGATTTTCTAATGAAGGCTGAAATTCGTCTTCGGCTTTCAAATGATAAGCCACCGGAACTGCACCCAGCAGCTTGGGCACCATCGAGAAGGTCGCGTAGCCCGGATCGGGGATCAGAATTTCATCACCCGCCGTCAGGGTCAATGACATTGCCATATGCAGCGCCTGAGAGCCTCCGGCGGTGACATGGATCTGGTCATCATCAACGCGATAATGGTTGTCGCGCTCAAGCTTGGTCGCAATCGCCTGTCGTAACAATGCCATACCGCTGTTCGGGGTGTAATTAGTGATATCGGCATTCCATGCACTGGCACCGGCATCCAAGAATATGTCGGGCGACCGGTCTTTCAGGCTCACCAATGCTGAGCTGAATAACATCATCGAGTTCTGAAGCCAACTCGTAAATGCGACGAATACCCGAGGCCGGGATTGCCTGCGCGTTGGCAGAAAGTTGCGGCATGAAATCTCCAAAGAATCGGCCAGAGTGAACATGAAATGACCCTAAAGTTGTACTGAAGATTAAAAAATAAGTAAAGAAGTGGCGTGAAAGCAGGAGATTTAGTCGGGATAAACAGGGCGGTCAATTCGGTGATTCAGAAAGATTCAGGAGGGTGTAAAAGAGTTCAGTGAAGTCAATGAGCGTTCAGTGGCAATAAAAAAAGCCCTCGCCGCAGAGTGCCGGAGGGGCCTGATAGCAGAAATTCAGATCAGTTAACGCTGAGTCGGGATTCCTGAACGCAGTGCGATAGCTTTATCCAGCACCTGCTGATTAACACTTGGGTTAGCCATCAGAGTCGCATTGCTACCTGCCAGAGACAGCGGCAGCGGTTGCTGAGAATCAAACTCTTCCTGGTTGGCAGACAGCGGGTTGTGCACTTCAACATAACGAGCGCCGTTAGGTTCAACGGTGGTTTTAATCGGCTCGTTAATGAACTGCACGCGGGTACCCGACTGGCACATTTTCATACAGCCACTTGATGTCGGCATCACGCAGACGCACACAGCCGTGGCTCACACGCAGGCCGATACCGAAGTTGGCGTTGGTACCATGAACCGCGTACAGACGGCCGACATACAGCGCATACAGGCCCATTGGGTTATCAGGACCGGCAGGGAAGGTCGCTCGGCAGCCATTGGCCCTGCGCCGCGTACTCTTCATGCATTTTAGCCGTCGGTGTCCAGGTTGGACCAGCTTTCTTATGCTGTACCGTGGTCACCCAGTTCAGCGGAGTATCTTTGCCCAGTTCACCGATCCCGATTGGCAGAACCACCACGGTATTGGTGCCTTTTGGATAGTAATAAAGGCGCATTTCTGCACTGTTGATTACCAGGCCTTCGTGTGGGGTATCCGGCAGGATCAACTGCTGGGGAATAGTCAGCACGGTGCCTGAAGTCGGCAGATAGGTATCGACACCTGGGTTGGCTTCCAGCATGTTCGACAGACCCATTTGGTACTGCGCAGCGAAATGCTCCAGCGGCAGTTTGTTGTTTTGTGGAACGACGACGGTGATATTCTCACCAACCAATCGACCATTGTTCGCCGGCAGTGGATAGACAACTGCGAAAGCAGCCTGACTATACGCAGCAACAGCCAGAACCAAAGTAAAGATCGCGCGAATGCTCATTTTCATATTTTCTAGGGTTATTCTTGCCACACAGGCACTAGTTTATGGGATTTTACCCGGCAAAGATCAACCGGGATGACCCTTATATTGTATGTACACAGTAGCTTGAAGGTGAATCAAGATGTGTAACCAATCACTTTTCAGGGCGAGTAATTATAAAGAAATATTTCAAACAGGCCAAAACTTTCTCATTAAAGCGATAACGATTACATTTTGGCGTTGTTAATACTAGACGATAGGCGGGGAAATCGCCGCTTGCGTCGTATTGAAATCCGTAGGCGGCGTTTAGGGTTTGTACATCGTAACCGGTTGGCGGTAGACCTCGTAAACTGTGAGCTATTAGAAGTCGTAACCTACCGTGGCAACTACGCTACGTTCCTGGCCCCAGTAGCAATAGCTGGTGCCGTAACAGGCCGCAACATACTTTTTGTTGGCCAAGATTATTGGCGTTAAGCTGCACGTATGCTCCTTTCAGCTTCGGATTAAACTCGGCCAGATTCACTCAACCGAGGCGTCAACAGCGTAGTCGCCGGAACACGTAGGGTATTGTCGTTGTCAGCCCACTGTTTACCGATATAGCGCACACCACCGCCGAAATTAACCCCAAAGTTGGCGTTATATTGCGCCCACAGTGATCGCCATCTGGTTTGGTGAAACATAAGGCGTATTGCCATTGGTTCCGTCAGTGGTTTTTTGGATCTGACGTGGTTATAGGTATAGCCCGCGATGATATTCAGACGATCGGTAACCTTGGTACGCGCCTCGAGCTCAATCCCTTTAGAGCGTACTTTACCCGCTGGCACATAATAGCTGCCCACCACTACGCGGTTACCGACATTGTTCTGTGTCAGGTCATACACTGCCGCAGTGTACATATTACTGGTGCCCACCGGCTGGTATTTGATACCCGCCTCATACTGTTTGCTGGTCATCGGTTTCAGCAGCGTTCCGTCTTCACCTGCCAGTGCCGAAGGGGTAATCGCCGAGCTGTAGCTGACATAAGGCGAAATGCCGTTGTCATAGGCATAGAGCAGGGAGGCGCGACCGCTGAAATGTTGAGCATCGCGTTTGCTATCGGTATCGACGCCGTAAATGCTTTCATACTGATTATTTTGATTTTCAATCGTCATAACGGCCAGAAATGTGGCGTGCCATTTGTTCCAGGCCATATCGTCTTGCAGATAGACGCCGGATTGATGATAGCGGCGTTTGCCCATGGTATTGCTGTAGAGATCGATATTGTCTTCGCCATATAAGGCCGGAAATACCGGTGTACGGGTTGAGATTGCTGGCGTAACCGCTCTGATCTTTAAGATCATTAGCGTAGTGCTGGAAATCAAAACCTAGCACCACTTTGTGTTGTAACGAGGCGGTAGCGAAATCGGCCTCAAGTTGGTTATCGATGGCAAATGAGATTAGTGAAGACTGCTCACCAGAGTAATAACGGTTCAACAGCGCTGCGGTCGCTCGTTCCAGCCAGCCCTGATAAACCTGCTCAAGCTCGGTATTCGAGTGGGTATAATTGGCGTTCTGGCGGAAAGACCAGACGTTGTTAAAGCTGTGCTGGAACTCGTAGCTGTAGATTTGTTCCCAACGCTTGAACACGTTGTGATTCTGTCGCCATCAAAGAAACCGCGGCTCAGCTTGTCGCCACGGCTGCGTAGATACTGCCGTCGGCCGGTACTGCCGAGTGATAGCCGCCGGAAGGATCTTTCTGGAAATAGGCGCGTATCAGTAATGAAGTGTTTTCATCCGGTTGCCATAACAACTGAGGAGAAATAGCGTAGCGCTCTTCGCGCGTGTGGTCGATATTGGGTGTTACTGCTGCGGGTCATGCCGGTAAGGCGAAAGGCCCACTGGTCATTGATAGCACCGGTATAGTCAAATGCGCCGCCTTTGGTATTGAAATTCCCACCTGAAAGCTGGAAATGCCCTTCACTGGCAAACTGCGGGCGCTTAGTGGTTTCCATCACTAATCCACCGGGCACGCTTTGTCCATAAAGCGCCGAGGATGGGCCTTTAATCACATCGATGCGTTCAAGGAACCATGGGTCGACCTGAATCGCGTTATAGCTGCCGCCATCGGTTGCCATGCGCAGGCCGTCGAGGAACACGTTATCGACATCTCCGCCGTGAAAACCGCGCAGAGAAACTGTGTCATAGCGGGTCGCGCCACCGGCAAAGTTGGTAAATACGCCGGGAGTATAGTTCAGCGCCGAGTTCACCGTGGTGGTGTTCTGGTCATCCATTTGCTCACGCGTAATGACCGAAACCGATTGCCCGGTGGTGATCAGCGGCGTGTCTGTTTTGGTCGCAGCTTTGCTGGTTTTTAGCGGTATAGCCTTGCGTCGGCGCATCGGCATTGTCTGCCGGTTTGGCAGTGACGACCACGGTATCATCAGCAAAAGCAGAGAGAGGTAAGAAAGATTGCCATCGCGCAAAGGACGAAGATCGTTTAAAAGGAAAAGCCAACTTCGTCATCTGAATTCCCTATAAAAAATTTTGTTTTAATCATTAGTTTTGCGTGGCAATCAATGCACGTGATCTCGTCGCAGTGTCACTATTGCTACGGAAAAGCGTGAGTATGGTAAACTAAATGATAAGAGATATCATTACCATTATCATTATAATTTGAACTTTTTTCGAAAGGGATAATCATGTTTGTCAAAGAGCTACATATCAGTGGATATCGCTCAATTCGTAATATCGAGCTACGGCTCGGGCAGTTGAATGTTATTTGTGGCCCCAACGGCTGTGGCAAGTCGAATCTCTATAAGGCGGTGAAGCTATTGCATGAGGCGTCTTGCGGGCAGCTTTCAACAGCATTGGCAGAAGAGGGAGGTATTCAAAAAGCGCTGTGGGCCGGGAAAAAACGCACGGGTGAAAGTCGGATGAATTTGTCTGCTACGCTGGAGGATTTTGACTATGAATTGCAGATAGGATTTGAAGACTTTCCGAGACCAGGCGGCAGCATTTTTACTCTCGACCCTTGGGTAAAAGCTGAATCATTATGGATGACCGGACACCGAAGACGCCCGTCGAGCCGTATTGTCGAGAGGGTGAATCAGATGGCTGGCATGATCAACTCTTCCGGCGAGAAGGTTCGCTATCCGTTAAGCCTCGACCCGCACCAGTCAATTTTCGGTCAGTTAGCCGAGCCGCATCTTTACCCTGAAGTTTCGCAACTGCATGAAGTGTTTAAAGGCTGGCGTTTTTATCATGAATTTGCCGTCTGGCCAGGTTCACCGCTGCGCCTGCCGCAGGTTGGCATTCGTTCGCCGGTGTTGGCTCATGATGGAAGCAATCTGGCGGCGGCGTTTGAAACAATCAATGAAATCGGCAATCGCGAGCTGCTGCATAAAGTGTTGAACGAGGCTTTCCCCGACAGCGAATTTTTTATCGATGCTTCAATGGGGCGTTTTCAGGTGATGATGCAGCGCGAGGGGATTTTCCGACCGCTTGAGGCCACCGAGCTTTCAGATGGGACTCTGCGATTTGTCTGCCTGGCCGTGGCGATGCTCAGCCCTCGTCCTCCGGCTTTCATGGCATTTAACGAACCGGAAAATAGCCTGCATCCGGATCTGATCCCTGCGCTGGCGATGCTGCTGGCTGAAACCAGCCGCTATAGCCAACTTTGGATAACCAGTCACTCACCGGAGCTAGCGGAACTTATCCGCCAGCATGCCGAGGTGCAATATTTTGAGTTAAAACAGAGTGAGGGAGAGACTCAGCTAGTTTGAATGCCTGAGCTAGTTTGAATACGGGTGCTAGTTTGAATACGAGAACGAAGGCGTTCTCTGGCGTCTCATCGCCAGAATTTGCCGCACAATTTCTCGCAGGCTGATGGTGCGTAGAATATCACGGCGTCATGGCGCAATCCGCCATTATGCCGCGAATTAAGCCCATTTTACTGGCCTTGTAAGGGCTGATGACCTGATGCCAGTGAATTACGCCGATGCGGTACTTTTCAGCAATCCACAGCCGATTAAGCCACACCTCCAGACCAAAATTCGCCAGTGCCTGAATCTCTGACAAGACGCGACGCAACCAGGCTACGGGGAATAACGCGTTCTCCCGAAATATAATCGAAACCAATCATTCGCCAGAGGCGAGGGCTGTTGCGGCGCAGGCTGATAGTGACATCGACCTGACGCGAGATAACCGGTTGCAGAAGGGCGGTAATATCGTCAGCACTGAGTCCGACCAGATCTGCATCTAGCAGCAGCAAATGCGTTCCCGTTGCCGCAGCAATTCCGGTAGCAACTGCGCCGCTTTTACCCAGATTTTTCGGCAAAGGAATGACCGTTACGCCCTCTCGTTGCGCATTCGCCACTGTATTATCTGTCGAGCAGTCGTCAACGACGATAATTTCGTTAAGCAACGGATGAAAAGTGATAGCGTCCAGCACCTTACCGATGCGTTGCGCCTCATTATAAGCGGGGATAATACAGCTTACGCTGATCTTTTCTGCGCTTTTATCCATACTACGCCTCCGGAGATCAGAATCAGCAACATCGCTATCGAGAGCCAGGCGATCCAGTGATCAACTTGTTGGATGACGTGTCCGAACGACCATCCAAGCATGACGAAAAACAGGCTTTTGGGCACCTGCGCCACGGTATTAAAGAAAAGAAATCGGCTAAAGCTCATACGCGCCATGCCGGCGGCAGAAGGACCAATGCCCCCGCAGAATGGGTTAATTTGCCTATCACAAGCAAGCGACCACCGTGGTTATCAAAACTTTTCACCACGCTGTCGAGCCGAGCCTTGTTAAGCCCGAGCAGGCTCAGCCATTTAGGAGGCTCACCGTTGGGGGTCATTGCCCAGCGTCCCAGACTATAGATAACCGGCATCTCCGACCAAATCGGCGAGAATAACGATGACACATACTGCGGGAAGGCTAAAATAGCCCATCCTCGCCGCATAGGCGGCAATCACGGTGACAATCGGCCCCTCTATAACGGCGAGAGGGGCCAACAACGCAAGTCCATATTCTCTGACTAACTCTTCAATATGATTGAAGATCAAACATACTGAAATTTATCCTTATTACTTTCCATGTTGCTGGTTTAACCGTGGCGGATGCCTCATTTTTCAGCATGGTTCCACGCCAGACAAAACTGCGGCCAGCCCAGCACCAGATCCATAACGCTGGCAGCATGATATCGCGAATTACCATGGCCATCACGTCACGCCACTTGTGCGGCCAGCCGAGAGTACGCGCGAAAATCCATTCGGCAGCATACCAAAGAACCGTCAGTGCAGGAGGGAAGTACCAGGAAACATTGCCACTGGCCGCCAAATATATCGCCGCAATCAGAGCTGGTAACAGGCCCATGGGTAATTTCCGGCAGAAACAGCCAGAATACACCCGAGCGTCTGATGCGTGCCCAGCGCAGCTGTCCGCTCCACACGGCAGACAGGCTGCGACGGCCAATGGGATGGGCAAACGGCTGCGGAGTCAGGCGCACTTTAAGACCCGCTCGACGAACGACCTTGGTCGCCGCTAAATCTTCTGCGATTTCACGACCCAACGCCGGCATACCGCCGCCATTATCGAGAACGTCGCGAGCGCCAAAACATGGTTTTGCCTTGAGCAAATCCGGCACCTGCCCAGTCGGAAAGAAACTGCCAACGGGCCTGATAGGTATTCAGCGTGGCGGCTTCCAGCGCGCCCCAGAAATTTTTAGGACGCACGCCAATAGCCGGGGAGCTTACCATTCCGGCCTCTTCATCGTAGGAGGAAAGGAGCAGCTGCAGATAATTAGCGGGTAACAGTAGATTGCTGTCTGCCATGACGGCCCATTTGGCGGATGTCTGGAACCAGGCTTTGTTGAGGTTATTTAATTTAGGATTGGCAGAAATATTATCGTCACCCACTAACAGCCTTGCTCGCTGGCTCGGGGTATTCTGCCATCAGTTGTTCAACCAGCTCAACAACCGGGTCAGATTTGCGAGGCAACGCAGAAAAGGATTTCATAATCGGGATAATCCAGCAGGAAACTTGAGCGTAGGGTTTCTTCTTCGTAAGTATCCTTACCACAAAGTGGGCGCATCACGGCAATAAATGGCAGTGTTTCCGGAAGCGCGTCCTGATTCATTTTACGGGTGATTCGCCACAACGAAACGGCGAGAGAGGCAAACTGCATGAAAACAAGGATGCTGCATACAATCGCGGCAACCAGAGCGGTTGATATCATAAAGGCACTCCTCTGCTTTGCATTAAACACGTGACATAACCCGACATGGTTTTCTCCCTGCAAAGTATTCCAGACAACCAAGTTCAAGCAACGTTTGAATTAAGTGTAGACAAATAAATCATTAAATATCCATATCGCCTATAAAGCACATGACATTTGTGACAATAAAGTGAAAATCGAAGCTGCCTTCAGCGAATAAGTGCTGATATGCTGTATATAATTACAGTATAAGGAGCGAATCATGGCTGTTGAAACAAAATTTGTGGTGGTCAGAAAGGGTGAAGAAAAAATGACATTTGCCAGCAAGAAAGAGGCCGACGCCTATGACAAAATGCTTGATATGGCTGAAGCTTTCACTGATTGGCTGTTGCAAAGCGGATTGGCGTTGGATGAAACCCAGGCAGAGAATACCGGTTTGTTCCTTGCCGAGCAGAAAGACGCCGTGCAACATATCCTGCGCACCAGCAAACTGCCAGAAACAGAGGCTAAAGACGAGCTGGCGAGCCGTCGCTGAGCAATGCATCTGAAAATGCTATGGGCGAACCCGCAGAAGCGGTTGAAGCAAGAAAATTCGCGCAGTAAAAGCGGCATAACTATTTATATATTTAAAGTGTTACAGAGTTTTAACGTAGCTCAAAAAGCAGGCTTTTTGTAGTGAATTCTCTAACGAGCGCGCCTTTACTGGTCAAGCTATGCTGGTAGGCGCACTTTTGCCGGGCACTGCCAGAAGATGTAATGCGGAGAGTAAGCATCAACGTGGCATACAGGGCGTCACATGACTTCCGTTCAGTCATTTGCAAGCGACACATAAAAATACGGCGCAAAGCGTGGGCCGTTACGGGGCTGCCAGGGCTGCAAAGTGCAACGTTAGCGTGAAACAGGGTATCCCAGGTAAACAGCTTTGGCGTCAATTCCCAAGATAGTAGTTAACAAATCGTGGGGGTAACAGAGGATCACTGGTTGGATTTCATTCAAAGTTGCTTTCACTTTTGGGGTCAACCGACAAGAGCTTCTTCCTTGAGGCTCTGTCGATTGTCGCAACGCGGTAATAGATGGCATTATCGACAGTGTTGCCGCATGCAGTTAAAAATTTCAGCAAAAGCTTTTTCAGCTTCAGTCTAAAGCATCATTATTAAATCTTTCACGCTCTCAGGCGAGAATCAGGCCCAGTACGGCACCGACGGCCAGTACCCACAGCGGATGGATTTTCTTGTTCATCGCCAATACGGTACAGAGCACGATTACGCCGCCCAATGCTACGCTGGTGGCCGAAGCCCGGCAATCAGCAGTCCGCTGGAAACGACCAGACCGACGGTCACCGGCACCAGTCCGCTTTGCACGATGCGACGCCAGGGCTTGTCTTTGTAGCGTTTCCAGCCGCCCATCACGATCAGAGTAATGATTGAAGAAGGGCCAAATTTAGCCAGCGATGACACCAGCAGTCCGGCCCATCCCGCTACCTGCCAGCCCACCAAAGGAACAATCATCATGTTCGGTCCGGGCGCTGCCTGTGCCAGAGCGAAACAGGGCGCTAAACTCCTGGGCACTCATCCAGTGATGGTTCTGCACTACTTCACGCTGCATCTCCGGCAAGAATGGTGTTGCCGCCGCCGAAGGCCATGACCGAGAGTTGGGTAAACAGCAGCGCCAGGGTTATCAATACGCCGCTCATTGCTGGTTTCTCCAGTACATGGAGAATGCTGACAGGTGCCAACACCAGCATCACCAGTAGCATCGGTAGTCTCAGTCCGGCAATAGCAACGATGCCCACGGCAACAATCGCCAACTGTAGCCAGTTGCCTTTCAGCGGCAGCAGCATTTTGATGCCGGTAGACAGCAGCAGACCCGCAGCACCGGCCGCCAGGCCGGCAAAAAGGTGCTCAACCAGCGGATCGTTTTGAAAACGCGCATAAACCAGCCCCAGACAGACGACGATTGCCGTCGGGGCGAGGATCAGCCCAAAGATGGCCGCCAGTGCTCCGCGCAGTCCGCGAAATTCATTTCCCAGCGCCACAGATAGATTGATAATATTGCCACCCGGCAAAAATTGGCACAGTCCTAGCAGTTCGGTAAATTCGTCGCCGTTGAGCCATTTTTTCTTCTCGACAATCATCCTGCGCGCCATCGGTAATACACCACCGAAATCCGGTTAAGCCCTAAAATAAAAAAGCCCATAAAAAGTTCGCGGCAGCTGGGTTTAACGGAGTGGTCGTTCGATAATTTGCTCGTCTGCTGACATTGTTATTATTAGATGCGGACATGAAGCGCTCAGCAATAATAATAGTTAATTAAGGTATGGTGTTGGAGTATGATGCCAGCTGAGGTATTGCGATGTCTAATGCATTTCAAGAGTATAAAGGATACCTAAAAGGTATGGCAGAGATAGAACTCCGCCGACTGCGGGCATTCGTCACCGTGGTTGAAGAAGGCAATATTACCCGCGCCGCCCAGCGACTGTTTATCCAGCAGCCGCCGCTAACCCGGCTTTTACAGGGCCTTGAAGAGGAATTTAAGGTTAAGCTGCTGCAGCGCTATCCGCGCGGCGTAGAGCCTACTGAGGTCGGGAAAGTGCTGTATCAGGAAGCTAAAGCGCTGCTGGAGCGTTCCGAAAATTTGCTCGCCACCATGCAACGGGCGACCGAGGGCAAGCAGGGTAATATCCGCATCGGTTTTACCAGCTCGGCGGCGCTGCACGCCTTTGTGCCGAATGTGTTACGCCGATATCGCGAGGTTTATCCGATGGTGACTACGCAGCTGGAGGAGTCTGGCAGCACCGAGCTGTTGCAGGGGCTGGTTAATCGTACGCTGGACGTCGCCTTTGTACGCACGCCTGTGCTGGGCATGCCCGAGCTTAAAATTGAGCGTATTCTGCAGGAGCCGATGATGGTTGCCCTGCCTGTGGGACACCGAACTGGCGTATGCGCGAGCAGTGAGCCGATAGCGCTAAAAATATTGATGAATGAAGGGTTTATACTCTATCGTCGTCCGGCGGGACAAGGGTTATATGACGCAATTCTTGCTGCCTGCTATCGTGCAGGATTCAGTCCGCGCATTGTGCAGGAGGCGCCGAGACTGACCTCGTGTTTGAGTCTGGTCGGGGCGGGATTAGGCGTATCGATCGTTCCTGCCAGCATGGTTAGACTGGGTGGTGACGGGGTGGTTTACCTGCCGCTGGCCGACGATGCGGAACTACATGCGCCTCTGTTCTTGGCGCAAAGAAAAGAGGTGGCCCAGAGAAAAGAGGTCGGGCCGCGTAAAGAGCTGACTCGGCGATGA
The DNA here is from genome assembly GCA_963747655.1 of uncultured Gammaproteobacteria bacterium. GTDB lineage: Bacteria > Pseudomonadota > Gammaproteobacteria > Enterobacterales > Enterobacteriaceae > Rouxiella. The sequence goes on from CAVVFS010000009.1 coordinate 139,419, forward strand.
TAAGACCTGAGAGCCAGTGAAAAACTAGCTGACGAAGCGCGTTAACTACCTTATGGCGCGATAACTTGGTGAAAAGTCGGCTAGGTAGAGAAGGCTAAGGCTAAGATTTAATTTCGTTTCTGTATTTACTCTTAATGCTTTACTCGTCGCTGGCGTCATCTTCACGCAGATGGCGTGCGGTGGATTCAAGGGTTATCGTATCGTTTTCAACAGCATGCAGCAGCGAATCTAGCAGGCCCGGGAAGCGGGCATCCAGATCCTCACGGCGCAGTGACAACAGATTTGCCCGCCCGTCTGGGCGTTGCCAGATTACCCCGCTATCACGTAACACTCGCCAATGATGCGTCAGGGTCGATTTCGACAATCCCTGTAATAGCGTTCCGCAGGGATACTCCCCGCCGCACGCCAGTTTTTGCACAACCGCAAGGCGTAGCGGATTTCCCAACGCCATCAGGACATTTTCCAAGCGTATTTGCTCACGTTCTGGGTGATTGGCAATCATATCTTTCCTGTTCAATACTCATTAAATCGGTTTAATGGCCTGAAGACAGGCTTTTTAGGTCCGAATCATAGCTTACAGATTCGCTATCTTGCAACGCCGTAACCCAAAGCTTATTGCTATGACACTGATAGCGAATAACGATTGTTCGTATATACTCGTACAATTGTAATATGCTTGCGTTCTACAACAATCAGTTAATCCCGACGGAGAAAAAGTTTCCGCCTAACCCATTAGCCATCCTCTATTAAGGATATTATATGGCTCGTAAAACTCCTATTGAGCGCTACCGCAATATCGGTATCTCAGCACACATCGACGCCGGTAAAACGACTACCACCGAGCGCATCCTGTTCTACACCGGCATGAACCATAAATTGGGCGAAGTGCATGATGGCGGAGCAACAACGGACTGGATGGAGCAGGAGCAAGAGCGTGGCATCACTATTACCTCAGCGGCGGTGACCTGTTTTTGGCGCGGGATGGATAATTCTTTTGATGAACATCGCATCAATATTATCGATACCCCAGGACACGTCGATTTTACTATTGAGGTTGAGCGTTCGATGCGCGTGCTCGACGGCGCAGTAATGGTCTACGATTCTGTTGGCGGCGTGCAACCGCAGTCTGAAACCGTGTGGCGTCAGGCGAATAAGTATCAAGTGCCGCGTCTGGCTTTCGTTAACAAGATGGATCGCCCAGGTGCAAACTTCTTCCGCGTGCGGCAGATGATGATTGATCGGCTAAAAGCCAACCCGTGCCGATTGTTATTCCTATCGGCAGTGAGGAGCATTTCATTGGCGTGGTGGATCTGCGCAAAATGCGCGCCATCTACTGGGATGACGCCACTCAGGGCATGACTTTCAGCTATGCGCCAGATCCCTGCTGAGTTACAGGCCAGCGCTGAAGAGTGGCGTGAAAAAATGGTGGCGGCGGCGGCAGAAGTTTCTGACGAGCTGATGACTATTTATCTCGAAGGGGGCGACCTGAGTGAAGAGCAGATAACTTACGGCCTGCGACAGCGTACTATCGCCGGTGAGATCCAGCCGATGCTTTGCGGAAGTGCCTTTAAAAACAAAGGCGTGCAGCGCATGCTCGACGCGGTTATTGAACTGATGCCATCGCCTGTAGATATTCCACCGGTGCAGGGCACGGACGAAGACGGCAATGAGGTGCATCGTCAGGCGGATGACGGTGAAAAATTCTCGGCGCTGGCATTCAAGCTGATGACCGACCCTTATGTCGGGTCAGCTGACTTTTGTGCGGGTTTACTCCGGCGTGCTGTCGAAAGGCGACAGCGTGTATAACCCTATCCGCGGTAAAAAAGAGCGTATCGGGCGTATCGTGCAAATGCATGCCAACGAGCGTCACGAGGTGGACGAGATCCGCGCCGGTGATATTGCCGCCTGCGTCGGCCTGAAAGAGGTGACGACCGGTGAAACGCTAAGCGATCCGAATGCGGTGATTACTCTGGTGCGCATGGAGTTTCCTGAACCGGTGATTTCTCAGGCTATCGAGCCCAAAACCAAGGCCGATCAGGAGAAGATGGGCATTGCGCTGCAGCGATCTGGCCTCGGAAGATCCGTCGTTTCGCATTCGCACCGACGAAGAATCGGGGCAAACCATTATTTCCGGCATGGGGGAGTTGCATTTGGAGATTATCGTTGACCGCATGAAACGTGAGTTCGGCGTCGAGGCGAATATCGGTAAACCTCAGGTGACCTACCGCGAGACAGTGCGCAGGAAAGTGGAGGACGTCGATGGAAAATTTGTGCGCCAGTCGGGCGGTAAGGGCCAGTACGGACACGTGGTGTTTACTCTTGAGCCGCAGGAGTCGGGCAAAGGATTTTCGTTTGTCGATGCGACCAAGGGCGGCGTGGTGCCGCGTGAGTTTATTCCGGCGGTGGAAAAGGGCGTGGTTGAGGCCTTGAGCAGCGGCATCCTGGCGGGATATCCGGTGGTTGACGTTAAGGTAACGCTAACCTTTGGGTCCTATCACGAGGTGGATTCGTCAGAGATGGCGTTTAAGATGGCGGCGATTTTTGGTTTCAAGGAGGCGGCCAGATTAGCCAGCCCGGTGATCCTCGAACCGATGATGCGCGTCGAGGTAGAAACGCCAGAAGACTATGCCGGGAGGCGTGATGGGTGACCTGTCTTCACGACGCGGAACGGTGCAAGGCATGGAGGAAATTATGGGTGGCGGCGGCAAGCTGATTAAAGCCGAAGTTCCACTTTCAGAGATGTTTGGTTATTCCACCGTGTTGCGCTCAATGTCGCAGGGCCGTGCAACCTACACGATGGAATTCCACCATTATGCCGAGGCTCCGCGCAACGTCGCCGAAGAAATCATGGCCGCACGCGGTCATAAATAGTTGACATGCAGGCCCCGGAGAAGTCTGGGGCCTTTTTAGGTGTTGTTTACCTTCTTGGTCAAGTTTTTACTTCAATTCTTAGCCTACCGAGCCTGCTGGCATAAAACTCCTTGATTAGAAAATTCTCATTCCCTATATTCAGCCTATGAATGAAAAATACCGTTCCTACCTGCAAAACATAAAGTCACCCGTTCTCGCGGCAGGCCGCGCGAATTTGACATGGATCAGGCGCTGGACAGGCGATTCTGGTGTTTCTCCGAGCGCGGCTATCATGCCAGCTCAATTAGGCGATTTAATGCTGGCAATGGGGTTGACGGCGGGCAGCGTTTACAAAGCCTTCAAGGACAAGAGGGCAATTTTTATTGCTGCTTTCGATCGCTATAAATTGGTGCGCAACGGGCTGCTTGCCGAGGCGATTTGCTCGGCCGGGACTGGGCGCGAACAGACTTGAGGCCGCACTGATGTTTTATGCCGAATCTGCCCAGGGTGAGACGGGTATTCTGGGATGCCTGGTGGTCAATGGTGCGACCGAGCTGGCAACCTTTGACCGAAGAGATCGCGCAAAAGATCAGAACCAGTCTGGGTAACAGTGAAAAACTGCTATCTAGGCTGATTGCCGAAGGAAAACAAGACGGATCTGTTAAAGCGACTATCGATGAAGAGACATTGGGCAGAGCGTTGCTCAGCGTGACTCAGGGAATGCGTGTGATCGGAAAAACTGGTCGTAGCCGGGAAGAAATGCAGTCGTTGGTTCAGGCCGCATTGAAAATGCTGGATTAAATTTAAAAAGGCCAAAAGCCATTATACAATTAGGCTATGAATGGTTATATATGTCCGGGCGGTTGATTTGCCAGACAAAATTGGCGTCATTAACCGGCGTGTAGCCCACTTTTTCATACAGCCCAGGTGCGGTAGAGGTGACTAGCATAATCCTCCGCAGGCGAGCCAGCGTCGGATGTTCCAGGCAGCTTTCCATCATCCAGCGCGCCAATCCTTTTCCCTGATAGTTGCTCAATGGTCTTCACCACCGCATAAATAGCCAAAGGTGGCGAAATCGGTGACCAGGCGTGCAAAGCCAATTTGTTTATTTTCAAGATAAAGCCCAAAGCACAAACTGTTGTCGACAGAGTCGTTCACGATTTGCTGTTCAATGCCCTTTGCCCAGGTTGATCGGGTCAGAAAAGCATGAACAAACTGGAGATCTAATAATGACTTATCCGTCGAGATAACATAGTTATCGTGTCGCCATTGATACTCTTTAACTTCCACTTTCTATCCCTTAAGATTGAGTTAATTATCAGCGACATTTAATATTTTTGAAACCTCCGGCAATCGTGTAGGCTGTTAACTTTCGATCCACTTTACTGGTACGGCTTGTTGCCATATCAATTTCATCAATATACTATACCCCCCTATAGTATGAGGGACGCCTTTAATGCCAAATTCAGCAGAAGATAAGAAAAAGGTTTTAGCCCGTATTCGGCGCATTGGCGGACAGGTTGAAGCATTGGAAAGAGCGTTAGGCAGTGATGTTCCCTGCGTCGCCATGCTGCAACAAATCGCCGCTATTCGGGGTGCCACTAATGGCCTGATGGCCGAAATGATGGAAATCCATATGCAGGACATTCTGCTGGCCGATGAACCCTCGCTCAAGGATAGAGCCCAGTGTACCGAGGATATCTCCGGATTTATCCGATCATATTTAAAATAGCCTGGGTCGCCAGACGCGGCAAGGCCGACTGTTATCTACCGATTAGGAAGCGTTATGAAATCTCGTGCAGCTGTAGCATTTGGTCCTGGTAAACCGCTGGAAATTGTTGAAATCGATGTCGCACCGCCTAAAAAAGGTGAGGTACTGGTTAAAATTACCCATACCGGCGTCTGCCACACCGATGCCTTTACCCTTTCCGGTGATGATCCTGAAGGCGTGTTCCCGGCGGTGCTGGGCCACGAAGGCGGCGGCATCGTGGTTGAAGTCGGCGAGGGCGTGACTTCGTTGCAGCCGGGTGACCACGTCATTCCGCTGTATACCGCCGAGTGTGGCGAGTGCAAGTTCTGTAAATCCGGCAAAACAAACCTGTGTCAGGCGGTACGAGCTACCCAGGGTAAAGGCCTGATGCCAGACGGCACGACGCGTTTCTCTTATAACGGTGAGCCGATTTATCATTACATGGGTACTAGCACCTTCAGTGAATACACCGTGGTTGCCGAGATCTCACTGGCGAAAGTGAATCCACAGGCTCCGCTGGAGAAAGTTTGCCTGTTGGGTTGTGGCGTTACTACCGGCATTGGCGCGGTGCATAACACTGCAAAAGTGAAAGAGGGCGATAACGTCGCTATCTTTGGGCTGGGCGGGATCGGACTGGCCGCTATTCAGGGAGCAGTGCAGGCTAAAGCGGGTCGTATTATTGCCATTGATACCAATCCAGGCAAGTTTGCGCTGGCGCGTGAAATGGGTGCGACCGATTGCATCAATCCAAATGATTTCGACCAGCCGATTCAGGAAGTGATTGTCGAAATGACCGACGGTGGCGTGGAGTTCAGCTTCGAGTGTATTGGTAATGTTAACGTGATGCGTGCTGCGTTCGAGTGTTGCCATAAAGGTTGGGGTGAGAGCATTATTATTGGCGTTGCTGGCGCAGGTCAGGAAATCAAAACCCGTCCTTTCCAGTTAGTGACCGGCCGCGTATGGCGCGGTTCGGCATTCGGCGGGGTGAAAGGCCGTTCCCAATTACCGGGAATGGTTGAGGATGCGATGGCGGGGAAAATTAAACTCGATCCTTTTATCACCCATAAGCTGCCGCTGGAGAGTATCAACGAGGCCTTTGACCTGATGCATGAAGGCAAATCAATTCGTACGGTGATTCACTTCGGCGATAAATAATCCCGTTTATAAAAGCGACTGGGCATAGGTGAGTTACTCGAAATAGAGTAGATGCCGAACATAGATAAGTCACTGCGAAGTCTGGCCACTATTTTAGATTGAAAGGTGACGCAATAAAAAAGCAGGTTGGCGAATTTAATCGACAACCTGCTTTTTTATTTAAGGACTTACTTAGACTTTTAGGACTCAATGAATTGGTAGTCGGGCAGACTCAGCGCCCGTTAGTCCAAGAGTTGTTTCAACAGCCGGTTAATCACCTGATGGCGTTTCAGATCTCGACGATACAGCATATAACGCATGGTATGCAGCACCACTAAGCCCCAGCAACACGGATATTCCACGCAATGGCCGCGCCGAGAATTCCGTAATGGTGGGTCATCCACGGCAGATAGATGATATAGAGGATCAAATCAACAATCATACTGACCGCCATAATCCACGGCTTGCCGGTGGCCTGTATCCAGATGAACGCCGGCTGTACCAGGCCATGCATCAAATAGCCAATCAGGAACAGTGAGAAGATAACCCAAGAATGAGCTCAGCGAAATCAGGGCTAATCCATACCGATAGGAACCATTTTGACAGGAAAATTCCCGCCATCTGCTGGCCCGACCAACACGAAAAAGATCCCCAGTACCACTTTATTAAATAGCTGTTTGCAGCGCGAATGTCAGTCGCAATTTTGGAGACCAGTACCGGGAATAATACGCCACAGGCGCTAACGGTAACTATTGCGATACGCGAGACAACATCGTAAGGCGTGGTGTAGTAGGCAAACATGGTCGCGCCGACAATCGAGGCGACAAAGAAGCGGTCAATATACAAAATGATAGGTGCAATAATATTGCCTACCGATATCCAGCCACCGTATTTAATCAACTCGGTCGTGATCGCTTTATCCAGTTTTACGCTAAAAGTTTTATTGAGTGTGACCTTGCGGATTTCCCCGATCATCATCAGATAAAACACCACTGCCATAATGCAGCGTAGCAGGCAGAGTGACAGCGTGAGATAAAACAGGCTCGGGGTGTAGAAGGAAATAATCACCGGTGCTAAATACATCAACACTGAGAATGGGGCTTTGCCGATACTGATTTTTTTGAATGCGCCAAAGGCCTCCATCACGCCAACAAAAACGGTTTGTGCAATAACAAAGGGCAGGCTAATGGCAATAATGCGCATACTGCCGGCGGTTTCTTCACGGATTTCATCGGTTGAGACGTGAAATAGATGTATTGCAATCCACTGACTCTCAATCCAAAACAGCAGCGAGACAATCACAATAATGCCGGTCATGATATAGCCAGCCGGTTTTTATCACCGTTAATACTGCCGATGGATTTTTCTCATCAAGATACTTTCTAACTGAGTTAGTCACGGAGCGGGTAATACCAAAGTCAAAAATAGTGACTGAGCCGATGATGACAATAATCAGCGAAAGGACCCCAAAACGCTCAAGGCCGGTATGCCGAAGCAATACCGGGACCATGGCAATAGCGACAAGTACCGGCAGGGCATACCCAAGAAAGTTCCACGATATATTTCGTAAAAAAGCGCTGCTGAATAGTTTCGCTAGGTATCGTTTCATCGTTAACTTTCGATTTGTTGGTCTAGATAGTAAACAAAAAAACAGCGCTAATTAGCACTGTCGTTTGGTCACCCCATCCGAAGGCGGGGGACGGTTCAGTGCAACTTAGGCGCTGAACTTATTGCATGCATCAATGATAACTTGAACATTGGCAGCAGACAGAGAAGGGTCGGCAGGCAAGCTCAGTATTTCATTATGGATAGCCTCATTGAGGGGGAAGCTCAGATGATTCATCTCGGCATACGCTGGCTGTTTGTAAGGTGGCAGCGGGTAATGAATCAATGATTCAATTCCCTGCTCATGCAAATATTGTTTCAAAGCATCGCGGTGTTTGCTACGAACGACAAAAAATGCCAGGTGTGCTGCTCACGGCTGGCAACGGTCGGGCAGCGTAATCAGCGGGTTTTTGATTCCCGCCAGATAACGCTCGGCCATGTCACGGCGTCTTTCGACCTCGGGCCAGAAATGCCTGAGCTTTACGCTAAGCAGGGCGGCCTGCATCTCACTCAGGCGGCTATTCACGCCCTGATAGAGATTGTAATAACGTTCTTTAGAACCGTAGTTACGCAGCGCTCGTAGTGCGGCGTCAAGCTCATCATCGTTGGTGGTGGCTGCGCCCGAATCGCCTAGGGCACCGAGGTTTTTACTGGGGTAAAAACTGAACGCCGAAGCATCGCCCCAATAGCCCACACGTTTGCCATCAATACTGGCGCCGTGTGACTGCGAGCAGTCCTCCAATACCAGCAGATTATTTTCACGCGCAATGTCCATGATTTCCGGCATCGGTGAAGCATAACCGTACAGGTGAACGGGCATAATGACGCGCGTTACGGGAGTAATCGCATCGCGGATTTTGCTGACATCAATGTTGTAGCTGTTAGCATCAGGCTCGACAAAAACCGGTTTTAAATTGTTTTCAGTGATAGCCAGCACGCAGGCAATATAGGCGTTGGCTTGGATGATGACTTCATCACCGTCTTTAAGCTTTCCTAATAATTTCCATGCACGCAGAATCAGCACCAGCGCGTCAAGGCCAGACGCCAGGCCGATACACGATTTAACCCCGCAAAACTCGGCAAACTGCTGTTCGAAACTTCGAACCTCAGGTCCAAGAATATAATAACCTGAATCAATGACGCGCGCTGCGGCTTCTTTCAACTCATCAGCATACGGCGTATTGATTTGCTTGAGATTGAGGAAATTAATCATTTACGCATCCTTCTGCGGGACATCATGCGAAATATAATGTTCATTATCTTTATAGAAAGTTGCGCGCATCGACATCGACATCGATGACATAAAATTCATTAGTTTCATCTTCGCTGTGAAAGCGTTGCGAAATCTTTTTGATAAAGCGCAGAGCCGGTTTGTTGTCTTTACGGGCATCAATAATAATGCTTTTGAAGCCAAGGTTATTCAACAGATCGACCATCAGCAGAATACTTTCGATGGCTGAGGTCAGCGTTTTATTATCGTTGAGTATCCAGCTACCGGCATTAACAATACTGGCCTGTTGATCCATATTATAAGCACGCAACGAACCCACTGGTTGATCGTTGTCCAGTCGCTGGATTATGCAGTAAAATTCCGTGCCATGTGGCTTCACGTTTTTTGTATTCTTGCAGCCAAGCTTTCTGTTGTAGAGGATCATTATCTACAGGGGTTAGAAATTGCACACTTTTGGCGCCACGCGAAGGCTATGGACAAACTCATAGTCACTGACTTCAACCGGCCTGAGTAAAATAGTTTTACCGTAATAAATTTCATTACTCATTATGACCATTCGCCTCCGCAGTGAACTGGTCGAGGTCATGAATGTAGTCTGCTTTGTCGTATTTTTCACTGGCAAGAACGATCAGCGCACAATCTTTACTGAAATCATGCATTTCAATCCAGGTCATGTTATTGACCATCAGGCCTTTAGACGGGCTATCTAGCCAGTGGTCGCTAATTTTTTTGCCGTCATTCAAACGTACGCGCAGTTTACCTACCAGGCAAATCAGGAACTGCTTATCGTTGCGATGGGCGTGAAAACCGCGATTTTGGTTAGTGTTGGTATTGAAAATGTAGAACAGTCGTTTAATGTCAAACGGGACCTGATTCATTGACTCCACACTGACCAGACAGCCGCGCTCATCAGTGAAAGTGACGAGATCAATCACCGAGTGCTGGGTTGATTGTAACGAATCTGTTTCATTCAATGTGTGTAAATAAATTCATAATAACGCCTCTAACCTTATGATTAGTTATGTTTGTAGGCTACGGAGCAAACCGCATCAGCCAATGTCTGAACCCTTGTTCAAACAATGATGTTCTTTCATCGTAACCCTATAAAACGGTTACGCTTCGACAGACATCCCTGGATAAGAGAAATTTAGCGCTGGCGGGCCCTTGATTCAGTAACTGTCCTCGAATCAATGGGTCTCCACAAAACAGTCAGAAAATTTAGTAAAATTTAATATATTGAATTATTGAGATTTTGAATACTGTTTATTCCAACTTTAATGCAAAATTCAGACATCTTCGATTTTTAACAATTGATTCTTATTTAGCTAATTATTAATAAGATCTATTTTTATTTTTTCTTGAGAGACCTAAGCCTTGTTTACCAGGTAAACTCTTTGAACGATAATCAGCGTAAAATAGGTTTTGTTAAAAGATGAGAACCTAAAATATATTCCCCAAAATAGTTTTCGATGATGAGTGATAGACATATTTCATCACTAAAGGGTAAAAAGGCATAAATATACTTTTGTTCAGCTCGAAGATAGTCAGATATCACCTGTCCAAGGCACAGAGTTTCCATATCAAGTGGCTCTGCTCACCGGAATAGAGACAGGCCAGGTAACGCGCCTTAACCTGATCATAGCCATTAACCTAATAATCTGCTTATAAGCGCCTTGATCATCATAGTGCTTAATTGTGTAAATAACTTCTTCAATGCTTTGCCTTTTTAGTTTGTCTGCTGGCGAATAACCTTGAACGCTTGAAGTTAATCCGATGCTTCGTTTACCTGATAACACCTGCTCGGCAAACGCGGTTCCACCTGGGAAAGGATAGCTATCGACATAAAAATCTGCCTCTCGTGCGTATGCATATAAATTGATCATAAGGCAATAAGCGTAAAACTTTCAGTCGTTTACCAAACCGCAGTTTTAGTGGCCATAACCACATATTACCTGCGAATATTAATTCCAACCACGGTAAAGGTTCCCTGTGGCCATTGTGTTAGCAATTGGCTGATCAGTGCACTCATATTTGCGCCACGGAAAGGGCGAAATTTAATCGCAGAGCCGGAACTGAAAAAATTCAGCGCTGTGGCTGATTGTTTCAACAGGTAGCGTGACTTCGCCTTAATATTCGCAATAGGAATGCCCAAGAATGACGTCTTCCGGCGATAGCTTTTAATGCGGTCTAGATCGTGCACCATAAGTGCTGAGCTGGAAATAAAAATCAGCCATCGAGCTGCCATAAGTGAACGCATGATCGGCATGATTAACAAAGTAAAGTTGAGTGGACTGGAGTTTTTTTACCAGTCCACAGGCAATCACCGTTGCAATATCATCGAAATGAATGTGCAAAACAATACGTTGATACTGGGCGCAAATATCTCGAATTTTGACTACGGCATCGAGAAGATTATCGGGCAGGAATTTCGATATATTTCAGAAAAAATATCGTTAAATCTTGCTCGCGCCTTTTCATCTGCTCGCCGTGTGATTAGCAGGTCGGGACTGATTACTATGCATAGCCCCCAGCTTTTCCATCAGCCGGGTATGACCACCGATAATAAAAGCTTCAGAAATAATATGCAGACAGTCTTTTTTGAACTCTGGCTCAGTTAATGCGGGCAATAGATCATAGGCGCGCTCGTCAGCATATTTCAATCTGCGGATCGTCATATTGACCAATATCAATCATATGCAGCAGCGAGCCGTAGATCTTCTGCTGCTTTCAGGCTTTCATTAAGCACTTGCCCGGTAAGCACTTTTTCTCGCAGAGGTTGAAGAAGCGTCTTCATAGCAGTTCCTGGAATTTAACCATGGCAACTATCGAACATTTCAGATACAAAATACAGCATACTTTTACGATCGATGCATGCAGGCTGCTGAACAACTTAATTGCTTTAAATGCCAACAACATAGAAGAAAAAAAGGAGACATTTCGCAACCACCCTTTTTGTGCACGCCGCGCTGGCTATAGAGTTTAAAGCGAGCAAAAAAACCTTTATCAAACGAGTCAACGTAATCGGTAAGCAACTGGCGATCTTGTGGCTTTAACGTTGGACTAAAGTCCTGCCAGGAAAAGCTGAGCCTGGGTACGGGACTTCTTGATAATGTCACGGGCTTTGACCAATCGGGTCTTAAATGAAACCCGTAACAACAGCACTAAGCGCTGCGGATTGGGCACCTAACACATTACCGCCATGCTGGCGATAAAGGATCAGCGAGTTTTCAATAAAGCCAACACGGCCGATAGCCTGAGCCAGCATCGCCATATACCAGTCATGCATGATGGATTCGCTGATACGGCTATTACGCGCTTTGACTGAACAGATCGTTGTTACAGGCCATAACACAGCCAGTTACCGAGTTATTGACCATCAGGCGGGCAAGATCTGGATCGCGGCTTAAATTTTGGAAATCAAACATCGAGACATGCATTGGAGACAGGTTTTTATCCGCTACGCAAAGATCTGAGTGCAATAAAATCGGGCCCTGTTGCTGCTGCTCCATATCAATGAAGCGATCCATAAACAGGCGCATTTTATTGGGTAACCAACAGGTCATCCTGATCGCTAAAGAAAGTATAATCAGCTTCAGTATGCATAATCAGATAATTAAAGTTCTCACGTACGCCGCCTTTTTTACCGTTATCCAGTAATTCAATGCGCGGGTCTTGCTGCGTTAAAACGGTTAATAATAGCGGCTAGTTTCATCAGATGAATTATCATCAGAAACCAGAAGACGGCAATCATACTCGGGTAAATGAGTAAAGTTGAGCAAAATGGATTGAATCTGCTCTGTTACATATTTTGCGCCATTATATGTAGCCAGAATAACGTTTATTTTTTTCATAATGTCTCAACGTTAGAAGATTATTTAGCGTGCTGACGAAACATCACCGTCAGCACGCGGTATGACCTTTAGGCTGGGTCTTTATTCATGTTACGATAAGCCACTTATCTTAGGCGTTAATAAGTCATGGCACCCAGGCTAAATTAAAACTTGCTAATAATATATTTGAGCGCGTCATCCCAATCGGATAAGACAACACCCAAAGATTTTACTTTTTCCCCATCAAGCACTGAATAAGCTGGACGCTGTGCTGGAGTAGGATACTGGTCTGTGGTCATCGCGGTCAGCGTAGGTTTTTTCTCGAGTTTGCCTTCAGCAACGGCAACATCGAAAATCTTGTCGGCAAACTCAAACCATGAAACTTCGCGATCGCCACCGTAGTGATAGATGCCGCCCGCCGCCTTAACCTGAAGCAGGGTAATTAGCGCGGTCGCTAAATCACCCGCATAGGTCGGACAACCGCGCTGGTCGCTAACAATACCCAATGCGTCGCGCGTTTCAGCAAGCTTGACCATGGTTTTGACGAAGTTATTGCCGTATTCGCTGAACACCCAAGCGGTACGCACCACGACGGTTTCTGGAAACGCGCTCAAGGCTGCTGTCTCACCGTCTAATTTCGTTTTACCGTACACCCCAAGCGGGTGCGTCACGTCAGACTCGAGATAAGGGCGTTTGCCCTGACCATCAAACACGTAGTCCGTTGAGACGTGGACCAGCTTTGCCCCCGAAGCACGCGCAGCCAGCGCCAGATTTTCAGGCCCCAAAGTATTCACTCTGGCAGCCAGTTCTGGTTCGCTTTCTGCTTTATCAACCGCCGTGTACGCGGCAGCATTTACGATGGCGTCAGGTTTTAAAGACGCGACGATCTCAGCAACCTGTGCAGTATTGCTGATGTCCAGTTCTGCGGAACCGAAGGCGTGCAGCTGCCAACCTTCAGGTAAGCGATCCTGGAAACAGCGGCCTAATTGGCCGCTTGCACCGGTGAGTAAAATTTTCATTTCACCAGTTCCCGCAGGGTCTTACCCAGTTTGTCTTTTTCTGACAGCAGAGGGTCTGTAATTTCTGTAGGCCATTCAATACCCACTTCAGGATCGTTCCAAAGCAGGCAGCCTTCAAGTGACGGCGCATAGTAATCCGTACACTTGTATTCGAAATCAGCGACATCAGACAACACCAGGAAGCCGTGTGCCAGACCGGGTGGAACCCAGAACTGCGTTTTGTTTTCTTCAGACAACAGTACGCCGTACCATTGGCCATAGGACGGAGAGTCAGGACGAATATCTACAGCGACGTCATAGACTTCACCGCGCACTACGCGAACCAACTTGCCCTGAGGACGTTCGTTCTGGAAGTGCAGACCACGTAACACACCCTTTGGAAGAGCGTGAGTGGTTATCCTGAACAAATTCCAAGTCGATGTTTAGCAATTCCTGGTAGCGCTGTTTCTCAAACGTTTCCAGAAAAAAACCACGACTGTCACCAAAAACTTTAGGCTGAATTATTTTGACGCCAACAAGAGGGGTATCGATGACTTCCATCTTAGATTTCCTTGGTTTCAATCAGCTGAGTCAGGTATTTGCCATAGCCGGTTTTGGCCAGAATTTTCGCCTGTTCTGCCACTGCTTCACGGGAAATCCAGCCTTTACGATAGGCAATCTCTTCAAGACACGCCACTTTAAAGCCCTGACGTTTCTCAATCGTGTGAATAAACTGAGAGGCCTCAAGCAGGCTATCGTGCGTACCGGTGTCTAACCATGCAAAACCACGGCCCAGTTGCTCAACCTTGAGTTTACCCGCGTCCATATACATCTGATTCAGCGTGGTAATTTCCAGCTCGCCGCGGTGTGATGGCTTAATTTGCTTAGCCATTTCAACAACGTGATGATCGTAGAAATACAGCCCGGTCACAGCCCAGTTAGAGCGCGGTTCGGCAGGTTTCTCTTCAATAGAGATAGCGCGATTTTCTTTATCGAACTCAACAACGCCAAAACGCTCTGGGTCAAGAACCTGGTAGCCAAACACGGTTGCACCTTCGCCGTTGTTCTGCACCGCGTGCTCCAGTTTACGACCGAAGCTTTCACCGAAGAAGATATTGTCGCCCAACACCAGCGCACAGGCTTGGCCATCGATAAATTCTTCACCGATGATAAATGCCTGAGCCAGGCCGTCTGGACTTGGTTGAATAGCGTAAGAGAGGTTGATACCGAACTGAGAACCGTCTCCTAACAGGCGGACAAATCCCTCGTTATCTTCTGGCGTGGTGATAATCAGAATATCTTTGATTCCGGCCAGCATCAGTACGGAGATTGGATAATAAACCATTGGTTTATCATAGATTGGGAGCAGTTGTTTCGATACGCCGCGGGTAAGGGGATATAAGCGTGTGCCAGAACCGCCCGCCAGAATAATGCCTTTCATGATAGTGTCACCTTTAATTTTTTATTTAGAAAGACCGAGACGTTCGATCAGGTTGCCGCCAGTTAATTTATTTAATCCACTCAGAATTGCTCAGATACCATTCAACCGTTTTACGGATACCGGTTTCGAAGGTTTCTTCCGGAGTCCAACCTAATTCGCGCTCAATTTTGCTGGCATCAATAGCGTAACGCAGATCATGGCCAGGGCGGTCGGCAACCCAGGTAATCAGATCACGGTACTGCTTAACCCCGTCTGGTTTCTCTGGAGCCAGCTCTTCAAGCAGGTCACAAATGGCGTGAACAACGTCGATATTCTGACGCTCGTTGTGACCACCGATGTTGTAGGTTTCACCCACTTCGCCTTCGGTAACCACTTTATACAGCGCACGCGCGTGGTCTTCTACAAACAGCCAGTCACGGATCTGATTGCCTTTACCGTAGACAGGCAACGGCTTACCGGCACGTGCATTGAGGATGATCAGCGGGATCAGCTTCTCAGGGAAATGATAAGGCCCGTAGTTATTTGAGCAGTTGGTCACCAAGGTTGGCAGGCCGTAAGTGCGTTTCCAGGCTCTGACCAAATGGTCGCTGGCGGCCTTAGTTGCCGAGTATGGGCTGCTTGGGGAGTAAGGCGTTTCTTCGGTGAACAGGTCGTCCACGCCGTGCAAATCGCCATACACTTCATCGGTAGAGATGTGATGGAAACGGAAAGCCGCTTTCTTATCTTCTGCGAGTGGAGTCCAGAATGCGCGTGCGGCCTCAAGCAGGGTATAGGTTCCCACTACGTTGGTCTGTACGAAAGCCGCAGGACCATCGATTGAACGGTCTACATGGCTTTCAGCGGCCAGATGCATGATGGCGTCTGGTTGGAAATCTTCAAAAGCTTTGTTAACCGCTTCGGCGTCACAAATATCAACCTGGGCAAAATGATAACGCGCGTCGTCACTGACCGGAGCCAGTGAGGCGAGGTTGCCTGCATATCCAAGGTTATCGATAACCAGCACTTCGTCCTGGGTGTGCTGAATAATATGTCTAACCACGGCCGAACCAATAAAGCCGGCACCACCTGTTACGATAATTTTCATTGTGTCCTCAACAAATAAGGTATTAGCAGCGGGAGAATTATTATTTCCAATATCGCTTGTGCATGCTTAATCTACGATTCAAGCCAAGAGGCAGGGTCTGATAGCTTTTCCCTAACTTATACCCGACAATCTTCATGGCATTGTTTATGCACGCACGAGGAAGAGACATAATTCCATTTTTGAGCAAAAAACGCAGCTCAGAAAAAATAAACTTTTTGCCTTCGCCACCGGCACCGCCAAACTTCTCAAATATCCACTTTTCTTTGCCGTGGAATACGCCGATATCAAAGTAGCGTTTAAACTCTTCCAGAGGAGAGTAGTTATGAGAGTGTCGGACTTTAGCATCAGCGACATACGCCACTTTATAACCGGCTAGTACTGCTCTTGCAGCGAAATGCATATCTTCGCTAAGAATAGTATTAGAAGGGAACCCACCCAATTCTTTAAAGGTAGAAATCCGGTATGCGGCAAATGAATTAGAGGTAAATACGGTTTTGAGACCCACGCGAGGAGCATCTGCCAGGTTATATACGTGACTTTGACCCGGGTAATTGAAGCTGCGCGCATGTTGGGCTATTGGCGATGCGTCAACATGCGGCAGTTGACGGCCGTAGGCACAGGCCACCAGAGGATCGTCGAAGGCTGCAATCAAACGTTGCAAACTTCCCTCTTCAGGGATGGCATCCTGAGTAATAAAGATCACAATTTCGTAACCCGCATCGGCTTTTTCTGCCGCGAGGTTACGGGTGCCGCCATGATTAAACTCTTGCGAGGTAATCGTAATGACGTCAAACCCTGCCTCTTTTGCCACAATATCTGTGCCATCTTTGCTGCTAGAATCAATAACCTGAACAAAAAGATCTTCAGAGTTGAATTTCTTTAGGTTATGTATCGATTCCTTCCACACTTCACCACCGTTATAGGTGGGTATTGCTAGAAAGTATTTCATCATCTTTTTGACAAATCCCAGACATGATTAAAACCCTCAGCTCGGTAGAATATTGAAGGGTCTAAAACCCGATAACAAAGCTTGTCCTCGTGAGGGTATAGCATTAATCCCAGGTATGAATATAAGTAGCACTTTCAGCTATGCTATTAACACCATCGATAGTAGGAATAATACTGCTGATAACTCTGTTCCAGCGAACGATTGGCGCTGTTGTCACAAAGACGACGTCATAAGGTTGCAATTGGAAATTGCTACTCAAGACCATCGCAGATGCATCCTTGGCATTAAGCTGATAAATATTGGCAATTTTGCCTTTATTTACGCCTACTCCATTCTGAATACCACGAATAACGAAAACGCCCGAGGCATCGGCAAGATCCTGAGACAGTCCACCTGCACTCCCTAGCGCCTCGGCCAGGGTCATGCCGCTGCGATCCATTTTGAGGGTGCTCTGCTTACTCACTTCGCCCATCACAAAGACTTTTAAGATCGTCATTGCGAGGAACGTAGAGAATATCCCCAGCCTGGAGTAGGCGGTTTTGAGTTAAATCACCGTTTTGCATCAACGCCTGAAGCGATAGACGTTCTTCACGCCCGTTGTGGGTCAGCACAACATTACGCCAATCGGCATTAGCGGTAAGACCACCGGCCGCATTAATAGCATCAACCACCGTTAAAGGAATGTTGGTAATAGCTTGCTGACCCGAAGTGGTCACTTCACCGGTCACGTAGGCTCTCTGCGAACGGAAAGACGCGATGCTGACATCAATCTGTGGACTTTCAACAAACGATGCCAGTCTGTTGGCAATCATCGGAACGAATTTCACTTAGAGTCATACCCGCAACGCGGACTTTGCCGATGTAAGGGTAGAATATTGTCCCGTCTGCACTTACCCAGTTACCCGTATCGCTGGCACTGCGATAGCCACCGGCAGGCGTGGTCAATTCAGGATGATCGTAAACGGTGATGGTTAATATGTCGCCAATGCCAACATGGTATTGATAACTTTTCAGAAGATTACTTAGCTGAGGATTCAGGCGGGAAACAATCGGTGAAGGCTGCAATTTATCAACGAGATAAGGAGTCATTGGGTAAACATTAACCAACTTATCCAGGTCATAATCGCTGTCTGGCACGTCAACGACATTTTTACCCCCGGCCGATAAGTTTTGCCCTGGTACAATGGTGCAGCCGCCTAAAATACCCACAGCAAAGAATAGCGCAGAAAGTTTAAAAAGATTTTTGTGCATAGGTTCCAGACCATTTAGGTTTTTTAACAATCACTGTCAACATCATTTTCGATTTTAAGCATCAACCATAAGGGGATATGCCAAACTTTTAACCGGAAAATTATGAGAAATCGCGCTTTTTGCTGAGAATACCAGAAATTGGCTGAGAAACAGCAATGCTACCGCCCTTGGCTTGTAGCTACCAATGCGCTCAAAACGGTGGAAATAATCTTGGTAAAAGCGTCAGCCTACAAACAATAGCAGCCCTTTACCTGCAAATAAAATAGCCTTGCTAAGTTATTTCAACATTCTCAAGAGATTATTGCTGCCCGGCCACGTTTTAATACTTCACATACCTTGATATGTTCTCCCTTTAAAGTCTAGCAAAACAGTCGCAGCCAGCTCAGCAGAGAAGTTCGCAAGGATACTGTCTTAAGCAACATTCTTTTTGACCTCTTCTGATGAAATGAATTTTACTGTCAAATTCACTTTAGAGGAAGTAGGTGATTGTAGAATCAATGTATTAGAGGCTCTAAAAGCGCATTTTAAGACTTTACCTATAAGCTGTCGAATCCTTTATTGCAAAACATCGGCTGCGATTGATCGGATTTTATCCTTCTCACAGATAACGGTATTGCACTATTCCAAATATAGAACTAAAGACGTCATGTTTAAATTATATAAGAAACATTACAAAATTCATGGAGTCAACGGCCGACAATCAAGAGTTTTATGTTGGCGTGATATAATTTTTACACTTGAAAACTATTGCAGTGATGGATATTAACAGAGATTGTGCGAAAAATAGCCCGATGGCAAACAGTGTTATTTTGCAATCATAGCAATTTGACATAGGCACAGCTAGCGCATTCTTTTGATAAAACATCATAATGTTTCAACGTTTTTTGAGTTGCAATTTTGAAAGATAACCTTTAAGAGCACGTTTAGTATATATAATACCATTGTTCCGAATGCGCAATACCTCAGCAGGCGAAAGACTTGAGTTTTTTTTAAACAACCATACTAAATTTGTATGCATACAACAAAACTATAGCAGTAAGTTATGTATGAATGAGGCTCTTAAACCTATTTACGGTGCTGGAAATCGCTGTGGAAAAATGTTGAATCGTGGGATAGAAACTAGAGGTTTTTTCAACAGGGCAGGGTTAGGCTGAAGAAGCGATAGAAATCCCCTGATTTCAATGAAATAATTACCTCTGGAAGCAAGTCGCATTTCTTAACACTATTTATAAACAGTGTTTTAAAAAGGTTACGAGCCCTGCCATTATTTATGCGGAGAATAATTATTCGCCACCCGAATTCCATGAGTATGAAAACCTTAGCACAGTGTTTAACAATAAAGATGCTAATAATAATGGGTAAAATTCATGCACAATTTTATTACATAAATAGTAAAGACTTTCATAGTGATTGTATGATCTCACCTCGCTGGTGTGGCAGATAGCAGCGGATTAGTTGCAGACCGGCAACAGCTATCGACCTGGCGGTTGAGTTCCGCTGAGTTCTGGCATAACGTTACGTATCAGCTCCAAAAACTTTATAGTCGTGCCGGGTAATAGCTGGCGTAAGGATAAATCAAATAGACTGGCAGCGGTTTTGCGCTCCACTGCGGCAAAATATGCAGCAGACTGCCGTCGGCGATATTCTCACTGACTATCCAGGCCGAGACCAGTACTGCACCCAGCCCGGCCTCTGCGGCTTTGCGCGCGGCATACAGGCTGTCGGTGCTCATTCGCGGGGCAATTTCAAAACGGTAGCTTTGGCCGCTATCTCTGTGCCGTAGGGTAACCTCATTGCGATAGTAAGTGCTTAAGGCGACCCACGGCAGGGCCGTGAGATCGTCAACCTGGTTAATCTCAGGATAACGTTCTAACAAGGCCGGGGAGGCGACCACAATACGCGGCACTTCGGCCAGCAGGACGGCGACCATTGACGGGTCGGTGATTTCTCCTACCTGAATCATGCAGTCGATATGTTCGGCAATAAAATCGGCGCTGCGATCGTTAAGCATCCAGTCAACCGACATATTACTATAACGCTTTAGATACTCGGTCAGTGGGACGATCAGTTGGTCCTGGCCGAAAGCGTGGGGAGCACGTACGCGCAGTATGCCTTCGGGCTCGTCTCCCGCACCGCTCAGGTCGTCCTCAAGCGCACTCCATTTTTCAATTAGCATTTTGGCATGGCGATAGCAGCGCTGCCCGTCATCGGTCAGCTTCATGGCGTGGGTGGTGCGCAGGATGAGTTTTGCACCCAATATTCGCTCCAGCGTCTGCAAGCGTCTACTGACGGTTGGCTGGCTGGTCTGCAACTGCTGTGCCGCCGCCGAGAGGCTGCCGCTTTCCACGATGCGGACAAACGTATGCATCAGGTCTATGCGGTCTATGCCGCCGGATGAATGTATGCTCATACGTAAAGTGTATAACAGTTTTACTCCGCAGCTGACTACCACAATCCAGCGAGTTAGTTAAAAATGCCGGTTATCAAACGATGAGCGTCAGCAAAAAGCGTCGTCGTCAAAGCAGCATCACTATTAAACGATTATCGCCAGCAAACGATTACCGTAGCCAAACTTTTAGCTTTCACAAACTAATACCGTCGTCAAACGATTGCGGCGACCGGCGATCTTAATTATCAGGGCTCAACAATTATGTCTGAACTACAGGATACACAGGATATCGACCCCGCGGAGGAAAGCGCATTACCGGCAAAGATGGTGTTTACCTTGGCCGCGGGAGCAGGCCTGAGCGTGGCTTCTATCTATTACTGTCAGCCGATGCTGAGCATGATGGGGCCGGGCCTCAATGCCACACTGACCGAAACCGGCATGGTGCCCACGCTGACACAAATTGGCTATGCGCTAGGGATCCTGTTACTTATTCCGCTGGGTGACAGTTTCGATCGCCGCCGCATTATTTTATTCAAAAGTTTGCTGTTGACTCTGGCTGCTGATTGGTGTGGGCCTTGCGCCAAATATTCATAGCCTGTTAGTGACATGCCTTTTGATTGGCGCGAGCGGGCACGCTGGCCCAGGATATTGTGCCCGCTTCGGCCGCGCTTGCTCCGGCTGCGGTGAGGGGTAAAACGGTGGGAACGGTGATGACGGGCTTGCTCGTGGGCATCCTGCTGTCTCGCGTGGTAAGCGGGGTTGTCGCAGAGTATTTTGGCTGGCGCGCGATGTATCAGCTGGCGGCGGTAAGCGTTGCGCTTGATAGGTATTGCACTGTGGCGTGTGCTGCCCGAAGTTTACGCCCGGTACTGGCATGAGTTATCCGGCATTGCTGCTGTCGATGCGCCACCTATGGATGACAATACAAAACGCTGCGCCGTGCCGCGCTGGCTCAGGGGTTATTGTCGGTCGCCTTTAGCGCATTTTGGTCAACGCTTGGCTATCATGCTAAATGACACTTATCACCTCGGTAGCGGAGTTGCCGGTGCTTTTGGTCTGGCCGGTGCCGCCGGTGCGCTCGCCGCGCCATTGGCAGGGAAACTGGCCGATAAACAGGGGCCGGGCACGGTCACGCAAATTGGCTCGGCGCTGGTGATGATTTCTTTTGCTGCCATGTTCCTGTTACCGCTGCTGTCTCCTCATGCTCAGCTGGTGTTAATCGTGCTCAGCGCCATAGGTTTTGACTTCGGTGTACAGGCGTCGTTGGTTTCGCATCAAACCCTGGTTTATGGCTTAGATCCCGCGGCGCGTGGTCGACTCAATGCTTTATTGTTTACTGTAGTATTTATTGGCATGGCGGTAGGTTCTGCATTGGGAAGTAAGGCGCTGGAGCTGGGTGGTTGGCCGGGCGTTATTACGGTCGCGACCCTGGCAGGCGCGGCAAGCCTGCTGGTACGATTTATCAGCCGAAAAATTTAGCGCACGACTATTATTTAATGCACCACTCATTAGTCGTGCCAAGGTAGCGCATAACGCCGTTGTACAGAGTTTGTTCCGACGGCGACTTTTTTAATCACTTGTGCGCTTTTTTCCTCACGATCGGCACCTTATTTTAGGTTCACGGCAAATTGTGATCACTTGCCCACTAGTTCAAATTACTTTAAGAGTGTAGCCTGTGGGCAGGGTGTAAACACCATTGAGTTTTACGCAGAGGAAAAAAACAATGACTATTGAATATGCAATTGTAGCGGGTGGCTGTTTCTGGTGTACCGAAGCGGTATTTAAAGACGTGATCGGCGTTGAAACCGTAGAGAGTGGCTACATCGGCGGCACAACACCTAACCCAACCTATGAGCAGGTTTGCAGCGGCGAAACCGGCCATGCTGAAGCGATCCGCATCGGCTTCGATGCCGACAAACTGAAATACGGCGATCTTGCTGGATATCAGTTTCGCCACCCATGATCCGACGCAGCTAAACCGTCAGGGCAACGACATCGGTACCCAGTATCGTTCTGCCATTTTCCCGATTAATGATGAGCAGAAGTTGAAGCCGTGGCGGCAATTACCCGTGCGCAAGAAGATCATAACGTGCCGGTTGTGACGGCAATTGAGCCTATTTCGACCTGGTATCCTGCAGAAAATTATCATCAGGATTACTGGGATGGCGCGGGTCAGCGCAACGGCTATTGCATGGCGGTGATCCCCCCAAAACTGCAAAAGCTGCGTAAGAGCTTTGCCAACCGCACCAAATCACTGCAAGACAAGTAATTTATTACCAACACTCTTCCCTTGATAAAAGAGGGAAGAGCGATTATCCTGCTGAGTCCGACTACATAAAATCCACAGATATAATGTGATGAGCAACGATTGGATTGATGTCCGCCATTCGCCCGAATATCAGATTGAAACTATTCAGGCGCATTTCGAAGGTCATGCCTATGATCCGCATTGGCACGACAGCTATCTGGTGGGCGTTACGCAGCAAGGAACACAGCAGTTTCACTGTCGGCGCAATAAAATCACCAGTACTCCCGGTGATATCTTTTTACTTGAACCCGGTGAGATACACGATGGCGATGCGCCTGCCGAGGCGGATTTACCTATCAGACATTTTATCTCAGCCCCGCGTGGCTCGACCGCGAAATTCGTCATCTTTTCCATCAGACTCCCAGCAGCTTCGAACTTTCATTCGCAAAAACGTTGCACAGTGACCCTCGACTGGCACACAGCATCGCTCAGACTTTTCAGCTATTACATTTCGGTGAGTTCAAATTGTGCAACAGAGCGCATTGGATAATCTGTTGGCACACCTCGCGCCGCATATACAGTGGCGAGCTGAAACTGCGCACTTCGCATGAGCCGATTACCTGCGCCCATCAGGCTCGCGAATATATGCACAGTCACGTCAACGAAGATCTCTCTTTACAGGATTTAGCGCGAATAACTCAAACCGATCGTTTTACGCTAACGCGCGCCTTCAAGAAAACTTTTGGCATGGCGCCGCACGCTTATCTGATCCAGCTGCGGCTGGCTGAAGCACGTATCAGGCTCTCTTTGGGTGACAAACCGGTGCAGGTTGCCGCCGAGCTGGGTTTTGCTGACCAGAGCCATCTTGGGCGCTGGTTCCGTCGTGCGTATCGACTTTCTCCGGCACAATATCGTCAAATCTGCACAAATCTTCCAGACTGAGTCAGCCGCATCACCGACAATCAGTGCTTATTCGATAAACGGAGTCACACTGAAATGTCTGTCCAACTCACACTAACATCGCCCCACAAACTTGCGATAATCACATTAAGACGCCGCTGCCAGAACGTTTGATTATTGTGCTTAATCAAGACCTTCCCGCCGGAAAAGCAGCAAATGCTGCCGCGGTACTGGCAATGACTTTAGGCCAGCGCCATCCTGAGTTGATTGGCGAGCCGTTAGAGGTTGCAAACGGTAAAAGCTATCCGGGACTTATTCCGCTCGGTATCAGCGTGCTCAGCGCCTCTGAGCAGGAACTCACCACGTTGTTGGTTGAGGGTAATGCCAAAGGTTTCGATATGACGATTTTTCCTGCCGATGGGCAGCAAACCACGAACTATCTTGAATTCCAGCAGGCGGTGGCAATTCAAACAGAACAGCAGCTTGTATTGCTGGGCGTGGCTATCGCAGGTGAGAAGAAAAGCGTCAGAAAACTGGTCGGCAAGCTCAAGCTATTTGCCTAAATGAGAAATTGATTGCTAGCATCCCTAAGAGCTTTGGGGATGTTTTGTTTAATAATTATGCTGATTGGCAAAATATCGTACCGATGAGACCAATAAAAGCGAATTAAAATGAGGTTTTTTTTGCCACACTCCAAGAGAATAGGGTAGCATCTTCCGCCGTTACCTATGTTAACCACGATTTAACTTAGGCAGGTTAAGAATAATACAGTGGTGAAAAGCCACGATAGGCGTCAGCAATTGCAAACGTTTGCTCATGTTGAAGGCCGGGGCGTGAAAGAATTCTTTTGGAGAACAGGTAAGAAATGAAACGACATAAAAAAACTGCGGAAGAAAAACACGCAGCCAAAAGGCGTTGGCTGGATTCTCATGAGGAAGGCTATCACAAGGGCATGGGGCGTCGTCAGGTTCAGATGATTGCCATTGGTGGTTCAATCGGTACCGGCCTGTTCTTGGGTGCGGGTGCACGTTTGCAAATGGCCGGTCCTGCGTTGGCGCTGGTTTATTTAGTATGCGGTATTTTCTCATTCTTTATCCTGCGCGCATTGGGTGAACTGGTTTTACACCGTCCAACCAGCGGCAGCTTTGTTTCTTATGCCCGTGAATTCCTGGGTGAAAAGGCCTCTTACGTTGCCGGCTGGATGTATTTCCTCAACTGGGCGATGACCGGTATTGTCGATATCACTGCCGTAGCGCTATATATGCACTATTGGGGTGCCTTCAGCGACGTACCACAGTGGATGTTTGCCCTTGGCGCGTTAGCCATTGTCGCCACCATGAACATGATTGGCGTGAAATGGTTTGCCGAAATGGAGTTCTGGTTCGCACTGATCAAAGTTGCTGCGATCGCCATATTCCTGGTTGTGGGTATCGTGTTCCTTGGCAGTGGCAAACCGCTGGCAGGCAATCCTACCGGTTTACACCTGATTACCGATAACGGCGGCATCTTCCCGCATGGCCTGTTACCGGCGCTAGTGTTAGTTCAGGGCGTGGTGTTTGCTTTTGCGGCTATCGAGTTGGTTGGTACCGCTGCGGGCGAAACTAAAGAGCCTGAAAAAATTCTGCCAAAAGCGATCAACAGCGTTATCTGGCGTATCGCACTGTTCTACGTCGGTTCTGTTGTGCTGCTGGTTCTGCTGCTGCCGTGGAATGCCTATTCTGCCGGTCAGAGCCCGTTCGTAACCTTCTTTAGCAAACTTGGCGTGCCGTACATCGGTTCCATCATGAATATCGTGGTGCTGTCTGCTGCACTGTCGAGCCTGAACTCTGGCCTGTATTCAACTGGCCGTATTCTGCGCTCACTGTCAATGGGCGGTTCTGCTCCTAAGTTCATGTCTCGCATGAGCAAGCAGCAGGTGCCTTACGCCGGTATTCTGGTCACCGTGGCTATTTATATTATTGGCGTGGTGCTGAACTACTTCGTACCTTCTCAGGTCTTTGAAATTGTTCTGAACATCGCATCATTGGGTATTCTGAGCTCTTGGGGCTTTATCGTGGTTTGCCAGATGAAACTGCGTAAGGCTATCAAAGAAGGCAAGGCGAAAGACATCTCCTTCAAGATGCCTGGCGCACCGTTTACTTCCTGGCTGACCCTGCTGTTCCTGTTTAGCGTGCTGGTACTGATGGCATTTGACTATCCAAACGGCACCTACACCGTGGCAACTATTCCTCTGTTGGTTGTCTTACTGGTATTAGGCTGGTTTGGTCTGCGCAAGCGCGCGCTGGAAGTTAAGGCGCTGGAAGAAGAACACGCCGAGAATTTTGACGCGAAATAATCGCTAACTTCGATGATGAATAGCCCCCAGTCTTGAATGAGATCGGGGGCTATTTTGTTTTAAGGCCTGGCGCTCAGGGTAAAGCTGAATTCTCCAATGCCCTCGATACCGCCAGAAACGGTTTCACCTGGCGCGATTGCACCCACTCCAGATGGCGTGCCGGTATAAATGACATCGCCCGGCTGGAGTTCTACTGCCTGTGACAGGTAACTAATAACGTCGGCTACCTGCCAAATCTGATCGCTTAAATCGCCGACCTGACGAGATTCCCCGTTGATATCCAACCAGATTTTACCCGATGCAGGATGACCGATTTGACTGACCGGGATCAGCGGCAAAGTCGGCGCAGAGGCATCAAAACCCTTGGCGAAATCCCACGGACGGCCCATCTTTTTTGCCGTCGCCTGTAAGTCACGACGAGTCAAATCCACGCCCACGGAATAACCCCAGACATGGTTTAATGCATCTGCAGCTGAAATATTTTTACCGCCCTTACTAATTGCCACCACCAGTTCGACTTCATGGTGGAGATCTGAGGTTAACGGCGGGTAAGGGATTTCGCCCTCTGCCGCAACCACGGCATCAGCCGGTTTGCCGAAGAAGAACGGCGGCTCGCGATCAGGATCGTGGCCCATTTCGCGGGCATGTTCAGAATAGTTACGTCCAACGCAATAGACACGGCGCAGCGGAAAACGGACTTTTTGCCCGCTAATTGCCAGTGAGGCGGCTGGTGGTGCAGGGATAACGAATTCAGTCATTTTTTCACTCTGCCATTTGTGGGTGGTCAAATTGATGTTAAAAAACTGTAATAATACGTTTATCCAATGTAACCAGTGTCGAGGTTACTTGCAACGCAGCCAACCGCATTCATCTTATAATCAAGCCGTTAGCGATAACGTGGTGCAGCATGACTTTGCAGGAATTCAGGCCTTAATGCTTTACGCGCATTGTCTAATTCGAGCCATTTATTTTCATCCTGCAATGGTGGAATGGTAACCGGTTCTCTGTTGTCAAAGCCAACCAACGCCGAATCAACCAGCTCGCCCACTTCCATCACGCCCGGAACCTCTTCAATATTTTTGCCGCCTTTAGCCCAAATATCGGTGCGCGTTGCCGCCGGTAACACAGCCTGGAAATACACGCCACTTTCGGCAAGCTCAACCTGCAACGCCTGGGTAAAGGTCAGCACAAAGGCTTTACTGGCGGAGTAAACGGCATCGCTGATTTCTGGAGCTAATGCCAAGACAGAAGCGATGTTGATGATTGCACCATCGTTATGCGTTTTCAGCCCATCCAGTGCCACGCGGGAAAGGCGAGCCAGTGAGGTGACGTTAAGGCGGATTAATCCGTCGATAGCGTCGACATCAGAGTTTTTAAAACCACCAGGCAGAATAGAACCCGCATTGTTGACCAGCAGGGAAATCTGCGGCGTATCAAGGATCAGCTGTTCGAGGCTTGCCAGACTAGCCGAATCAGTCAGATCGGCAGGGAAGGCGCGCACGTTTACACCAGTTTCGCTATTGAGCTGCTTAGCCAGTTGCTCCAGTTTTGCGCCATCGCGTGCGACCAGAATCAGATCATAGCCGCGTTTTGCCAGGCGGTCGGCGTAGGTTGCACCAATGCCGGTCGACGCGCCAGTAATCAGGGCTAAAGGTTTATTTTGGCTCATGTTTTTATCCTCAGTTTTTTTAACATTAAATTTGACGTCAGTTCTTAAGATCAATTCTTAACTCTTAACAACAGTCATTAACAACAGTTCTTAACATCCATTTTTGATATCGATGGAATGTTAGCCGGAAAAGACAATAATCTGGTTTCATTATTAAACTAGATGTTTTTTAGCATCAGTGGTTTTATAATGCAACCAGATTAATTTTTGCAGCACGGAGTGATCAATGAAACGAACCAGCTTGAATGAGAGCATCTGCCCGGTCGCGCGGACTTTGGACTTGATTGGCGATTGGTGGACGCTGCTAATCGTGCGCGATGCGCTGGGGGGAATTAAACGTTTCAGCGAGTTTCAGCGCAGCCTCGGCGCGGCCAAAAATATTCTTAGCTCAAGACTGAAAACGCTGGTTGCGGAAGGTATCTTGGAAATTGCTCCAGCATCTGACGGGTCGGCGTATCAGGAATATGTGCTGACCCAAAAGGGCAAAGATCTCTATCCGATTTTGATCGCGCTAGGGCAGTGGGGTCATCAGTATATGTTTAATGAAAACGAAACATGCAGTCATGCTATCGATAGTCGCACCCGACAACCGCTGGCGGTGATGAAAATTCGTGCCCAGGACGGCCGTGAGCTGGCAGCAGAAGATATTGAGGTTATTCGAGGACATGTTGCTCAGAGCTAAAAGCATTAATACGGGTTCTAATGCCATAGCCAAGTCTGGCTACTAAAACACTGACGTAGCCAGAGTGTACTTTTGAGAAGTTAATATCAGCAGTCTTGCATCATCTTATGCACGACTTCACCTACATATTTTATGGCTGGTTCGTGGCGAGCTTCATCGAGGGTTCCGAAGTTAAGCCGCATACAATTACGATATTTGCCGGATGCTGAAAATATCGAGCCAACCGAAACCTGAATTTTTTCAGGCTCTAACAGGCGATTTAGCTTCTGTGTATCGATCCGCTCATCCAATTCCACCCACAGTAAAAATCCTCCCTGCGGACGGCTGACGCGGACACCCTCCGGAAAATACTTCATCACCCACTCGTTAATCAGGCAAAGTTTCTGCTGATAAAGATGCCGAACCCGGCGAAGGTGAGTCTGATAATGACCTGCCTGAATATAATCGGCGATCGCAAGCTGTGGCTGCGTCGCACTAGAACCGGTGCCGATATATTTCATATGGATTGCAATATCGCGATAACGGCCAGGCGCAATCCAGCCAATGCGAAGTCCGGGGGCTAATGTTTTCGAAAATGAACTGCACAGCAGAACGCGGCCGTCGTCATCGAAAGAGTAAATCGTTGCCGGACGCGGATATTGATAGGCCAAATCACCATAAACATCGTCTTCAATAATGGCGATGTCATAACATTGCGCCAGTCGCAACAAAGCTTTTTTGCGATCGTCAGGCATGTTATAGCCCAGCGGATTGTTACAGGTTGGCGTTAACTGTATGGCTTTAATCGGCCACTGTTCGAGAGCCATTTCCAGCGCTTCGATACTGATACCTGTCACGGGATCGGTAGGAATTTCCAGCGCCTTCATGCCAAAACCTTTCAAAGTTTGCATCGCGCCGTGAAAGCTAGGGGAATCCACCGCGACAATATCGCCGACCTGACACACGGAACGGATGGCAATAGAGAGTGCTTCATGACAGCCGGTGGTGATCACCAGATTTTGCGCATCAATATGGCTGCCGCTGTCGATCATCAGGCGGGCAATTTGGTCGCGCAACTCGATTGACCCCTCAATAACATCGTAAGATAAAGAGCTGTTATCAAGACGCTGTGCCACTTTAGCCAGTGCGCGGCTCAAAGGTTTCAGGCTGGGTAGGGTAATATCGGGAGTACCGCCGCCGAGATTAATCAGGCCTGGCACGGTTCGGCTGGTTATTTGCGCCAACACCTGATCCCACTGCGATATATCTACCGGACGTTGTGGCGTACGGCAGGCAACGGGAAGACCTGCTCGCCGTTTAGTCATCGAAACAAAATAGCCCGATTTAGGACGCGCCTCGACCAGCAGGCGATCTTCCAGCATGCGATAAGCCTGCTGAACCGTGCTCACACTTACCCCGTGCTCGTCGCTTAAGATTCTTACGGATGGCAGACGATGCCCGGCGGGATAAAGTCCCTGCTCGATACGATCCCCTAAAACATTGGCTAGATGCTCATAACGATTCATATTGCTCACCAGATTGCAGTACAGATTGTATTAATCTACACCCAGATCTGTAGTTTTGGCGATATCTGTATGGTGAAAATATTTAAATACTGAATCTGTATCGAAAAGATGGATTGCGCGATCCTGTATTCAGGGTAACAGGAGACGTAATCATGAAAAGAATCTGCGAAAGTGATCAATTTATTAGTCATCTGACAGTCGACGAGGTTGTTGCGCCACTGGGCGATGTAAAAGGCTGTGAACCTGCGGTCAATGCCACTGTGGCGAAGGTGCAAATAACAGACTTGACGCTGAGCTCTAAGGCTAAGCCTGCTAATTCAACGGGTTATGATAATGCAGCTACAAGCTCGGTTGTTGTTGGTGATAAATGGGCCGACAAGTTTATTGATAACAGCGAGTTAAAGCTTGGCTGGTGGGCGGTATTTGTTAAATCCTTTAGGAACTGGAGAGAACAATGTCAGACGCGTAAAATCCTGCGCGGACTGAGCGATACGCAATTGAAAGATATTGGGCTCTCATGCCGAGATATAGACAAACTGTACGGTGAGCGTGATTACAGTCGAAGGGTATGGCCGAATTGGCCGAAATAATTTGCTGGGTGGAGACATAGCCTTAGGGGGGGGGAGTTTTTAGATTTGGAATCTAAAGGCAATTTTTTTGGTTCTAAATCTTGGCTTCAAGTTCAAATTCAAGTTCAAATTCAAATTCAAATTCAAATTCAAATTCAATTTCAAATTCAATTTCAAATTCAAGTTCATGCGCTTCGCTTACTGGGTTGCGGCCCAGACACGCCTCAAAGGTGGCCCTGGGCCGCCACCCTTGAGAATCCCGGGCCCTTTTCCCTCGCGACCAGATTCGTGCAAAAAAAGGAGATTGTTTCAGTTATCACCGCGCGTGGCGTTGACCACGGCCCTTCGGGCTTCCTTCACTCAGTCGGGAGCCAAAAACGTCTCCCTTCCCCTCGCTCAGCGTAGGCCTGAGGCCGCCAATAGTAGCTAACAAGAAAAACCGGCAACTCTACAGCAATCAAAAACCGCCCACTCAGACAAAAATTTTTAAGTTTGTTCGGAGTTAAATTCAATATTTGCATGCGTTCTTTAACTTTAAGGAAAGTGAGAATATTAATTGCTCAAAGAAGAAATTGGCGTCTGAGGAAAAAGTCTTTTGACCGCCGTTAAGTTACCGGTTTTTATTTAGATGTCGAGATTGGCGGCATCGGGGCTGCGCTGAGCGGAGACGAGAAAGACGTTTTTGGCTTTCGAACGAAGTGAAGGCACCGCGCAGCGGCGCGACTAACGCCACACGCGGAGGTACCTGAAACAAACTCATCGGCTGGTGCCGAACATGTAAACAACATAAAAAGGCACGGGATTCCAAAGGGTATTTGCCTTGGAATACCCTTTGGGCGTGTCTGGGGCGCAACCCAGTAAGCGCAGCGCATGAACTTGAACTTGAAGCTAAGATTTAGAACCAAAAAGTTGCCTTTAGATTCCAAATCTAAACTATCCCTCCGGCACTTCCATATTTTTATAATGCTGAAGTATCGGCGAGTTTATATCTGACGGATTTTGTAACTGCCACAGGTTACGATCGATACCGTCATTAATCATATAGATTACCCCAGTTTCTATCGCCGACATCAGGCACAGCATTACGGGTTCATTGCTGGTATAACCAACTTCCCCTTCAAGCAGTCGCTGATAATCAATATAACGGAATACCCCAGCCTGGAACTCATACGATAAAATTGTTTTACTGGTATTAACCGATGACAACACCTCACCGGTATTAATATCGACAGCGCGTAAGTTAACCGCAATCTGATCCAGCTCATACTGCGTACTGGCGCCGATACCGAAATACCTGGCCCCGGCTCCTCCTGATTTCACATTACTTTCATAACCGATAATTGAACCTTCAATCAGAATATTTGCAGCCACCAATGAGGAGAGCGGCTGGGCATTATTGATAGCCACGCTACCGTTATCTTGTGCCGCGCGAATAATTTTTCGTTCATTCAACAAATTCTGAAGTCCCTGACGTTCCAATGGAATAAACCATTTAGAATCTTTAAGCGCGGTGACTAACATCGCAGTGGCGCTTTGCGGAACCGCGGTCGAAAAGTTACTGGCCGGATAAGGTTTAAACTGACCGGTCTCGTCCTGGATGTTATATACCGAGACAAAAATCCTTCCCTTGGCCGGTGGCAAATGAGTCAGGTCTTTATAACTCTCGGCACGAGGAAGCAGGGTTGGCCTCGCCGCCTGTTTCGGCGGGGCGGTTAAACAACCACTGAGCATTAAGACGGCAATAAAAAGCAATGATTTACGCATAATCTGATTACCCCGTAATGGCGTCAGTTAGACGCGCTCAGCCCCTGAACCTGAATAGTGGACACCTTACCGGTGGATCGATCGGTAACGTTCAAATTTAATTGGCCATCTGTATTTTGAACATCGACAATAAAGTCCTGCGTCACAAGTCGCCCCGGTTTACCCTGAGCGATATTGCCCATCAGGCTACTGAGCAACTGAGATTGTATGGCGGTGCTGAAATTATCGAGAGCACTGGGGGTTGAAGAGTTAAAATCATAGGCATCGGGATCTTTATAAGAATTTTGTGCGTTCGCCTCATTCAGTAAAAAAGAGCCATTATTAGGATTGCCACCGAAGTTGGGGTTAACAAACTGGAAAACCATATTTCCACCCCACGAAAGAGGCGAAAACATCATTGCTGTTAAAACAATCAAAAGAGTTTTCACATTATTCTCCTTAAAATTCATCACCGGATAAATCACCGGTGCCCAGAAGTTTTTTATCTATTTGCCGCCTTGAAAGGGCTTCACCTACGCCCTGTAATGCGGTATCGACTTCTTTGCCAAAATTACGGCGAGTCGGGAACAGCAAGGTCTGATAAAGCAGGTCTTGCCCGACTTTTATAGTGATCCAGCTTCCCCATCGAGCGCTTGGCCTTTCACTGATGGTGATAGTCTCGGGGAAATTTCTTTCCCAGCGGTCAGTAAACATTCGATAGAAGTCATGCCCTACCGAACTGACGGTATGGTCAGTAATTAACCCGGGGTCCTTGATATCTTTCGATATTTGCTGCCAGTGAACTGCAACTTGCGAGTAAGCCAATAATTAAAATAAATTTGATTGACGTTTTCATAATGCTAACGCTTTAAATGTTCATTGGCCCAGGAGACCGCCTGAGTACGGTTTTTAACGGCTATCTTTCTGAATAAATTATATAAGTGGGTTTTCACGGTATTTTCGCTGATAAATAACAGACGCGCGATTTCAACGTTAGAGGCACCCATGCGTAATTTATTCAAAATTTCGCTTTCTCTTTGTGTTATCCCAGAGTTTTCATGATTGATATAGCCATGTTGGCCTGATTGATTAATAAGATAGCTGGCAAAGCGTTGTGCAAAATAACACTCACCGCGAACAACGCTTTCAATACCTTCGAATAATTGCTCTTCGGTCATTGACGGATAAAATACGGCGCTTATTTTTGGCCAACTTTCAATTTCATGGAACGGATAATCTTCGGGCGTGTTAAGTAATAGAGTTTTAAGATTCATGCGATAACGTCCCGTAGCAGTTTGCCATCGAGAGATCAGTTTTTTATCAGCTTGTATAATGTCAAATAAAATAAGAGCCTGGTTGCCAGGAGGTGCATCGAAAGGCTTATTGATATTATGCATTCTGGCATGAACAGAAAGTTTTCTATTCAGCTGATGCAACAGGGCCGTAGATTGTAAACAGGGTTTTGTGACTAGCAGTATCGTATTGTTATCAGTGTTGGTATTGAGGTTTTCTAAAGTCATAATTAACTCTGCCTTAATAAATACATAGACTTTCGAGCAGTAACGGCGCTACGGAATAAGTATCTAATTTTTGATTCCCTGGTGAAAATGCGATCTTATATTCGGACTGGGGCATGACTGCCCCTGACCGTCTAATTAATTTAGCTGGTGTTTAAATGAAATCAAGAGGCTGGGTTTCTACGGCCCATTAGTAAAAATTAAGGTTTTTTGAGAGAAAATGGCGTTTTTTACACTTTTAACCTCTGTTTTTGAGGCGCGAGAAGTCATTTGATGCCAGTGCTCCGTACTGTAATACAATGATATTTAATGAGGCAACGCTAACGCATGCTCTTCGGGGTGAACACTGGAGAGTACGTTAGATTTTTATCCTTCTTAAAATAAACTTATATGCTAGGATTATTCCTAAGTAAGTATTTTTGATGATGATCACATCGTGAGAATAATAAAAAACACTCTACTAAGTATGGGAGTTAAATTTATTGGCGGCCCTATGGCACTTTTCCTAATATCATCCTTTGATGTACAGGTCTTTTTCCTAAAAAAACGTTTTAGGATTTACCCAAAACTAATACTTTAATCTGAAGGGTCATAAAAAATACGACTTACCAATGAGTTTATTATTTTTACCACCGTGCATACTGTAATCACTAACCCGAAATATTTCAGGTCAGGGGGAGGCGATGAACAACCTTCATACGGATTTTTCACGTTATATATTACGACTACTCGTTATATTCGCCAGCCTGGTGTCGGCCTGTGCGATAGCGTCAGCAAGCTGACATGGCTCATTCCGAAGCTTTTATCGGTCAAAGTGAAATAAGTAGCCTTTCGTTTGATCAGCTTGCTGCGGGGAGTAATAACAAAGCGATGATTAATCAGCATGGTAACGATAACGTGGCGCTGAATTGAGCCAGCGCGGAAGCGCCAACAATGCGGATATCAATCAATACGGTAATGAAAATAGCGGCCTATATCTCGCAAGATGGCGGTGGAAATTCAGCCTCCATTGAGCAACAAGGTTTTGGCAACACTGCGTCAATAGCGCAAAAGGGGCGACGAAACGTGGCGCAAATAAGCCAAAGTGGTACGGGCAGCCAGCCGCGGTAGTACAAAATGCGTCCGGTATGGCAATAAAAGTGACGCAGCATTAACTGTCAGGTCTTTTAAGTTAAACCATCAGATCTCAAACCTATGGGGTAGCATCATGAAACTGTGGAAAATAATGGCAGTATCAGCGCTGGTCTTCAGTGGCAGTTCGATGGCAACAGGTTTCGGTCACCGGTGGGGGCCCGACAGCCAGTTTTCCAAACCACTAACTGGAATGCTGAACTGCAAATCTACCAGGAAGGTTCCCACAACGTGGCAAATGCCGCTTGCAAAGTGGTGCGCACAATTCTTTGACTGGATCCAGACAACACGGCAATGCGAATCGGGCAAATCCAATCTGCAAACGGGTGATAAAAGTTGTTAGACATCAATCAGAACGGGCAATTATAACAATGCCGATGCCAGCCCAGAGCGGGTGATAAGAGCAAACTGTTAATAAGCCAAAGCGGTACCGCTAACTTTACTCCTCCAACCAGAGTGCCAGCGGCAGTCTGGCTAATGTGGTACAGGTTGGGAGCGGCAACCGGGCGTTTGCTAC
Source organism: uncultured Gammaproteobacteria bacterium (assembly GCA_963747655.1). Lineage (GTDB taxonomy): Bacteria > Pseudomonadota > Gammaproteobacteria > Enterobacterales > Enterobacteriaceae > Rouxiella. The sequence goes on from CAVVFS010000009.1 coordinate 174,747, forward strand.
TCAGCAGTGAGCGTTTTTATTAAAAATAAAAACAGGGCATTGCCCTGTTTTTTTATAGGAGGAAATGATGATTTCAATACTCTTGGCTGCGGCAATTTCCCACCCCCTTTGGTTTATAATCAAAAGCATGGGCAAGTATACATTGTCACTCCGACGGTGCATTTGCAAACCGGTTGTCAGTGCGAATTACGCGTGAAATTGCATAAAACAGGGACTTCTGGGAGCAGCACCAGCCAGCAGCAGGCAGTAATCAATATTCCGGTCAAACGCGGATGTGCCTTTAGCCAGATACGTTTTAATCTGCAGCAGGGTGACAAAGTAGAGATGTCTCTGTCATTAACTGACGGCAAGCAGTTAGCCCTGCAAAATACGCTTAGCTTGCCGCAGTAGAGTATCTGTATCTACCTCAGGCTATTAGCTTGTATCAGGCAATCAACTTTCATAAGACTATTGATTCTAATGAGACAATTAATAGCTTAAGGTCAAAATTTCTTTGGCACGCTCAAGGTCGATATCCGCACGCTCACCCATCGGCAACATATTAAAGCGTTGCAGATTACCCAGGATTTCATCAATGGCGCTTTTTGGCTGGCCATAAGCGCTGAGCTGAGTTTTCAGCCCCATCAGCTCGAAGAATTCACGGGTTTTGTCGATCGCCGCATCAATACGGCTGTCGTCATTGCCTGTTTGATATTCCAGACCCGCTCGGCGTATTGCAGCAGCTTTTGCTTTTTACTTTCGCGCTGGACCTGTAGCAGGCTCGGCAGCAGGATAGCCAGCGTCTGCGCATGGTCGATACCGAATAGCGCGGTTAACTGGTGGCCAATACGATGAGTGGCCCAGTCCTGAGGAACACCGACCGCTATCAGTCCGTTAAGTGCCAGCGTGGCCGACCAGGTAATCGCCGAGCGTACGTCATAATTTTGCGGATCGGACAATGCTTTGGGACCTTCTTCAATCAACGTTAGCAACAATCCTTCGGCAAAACGGTCCTGTACCTTGCCATACACCGGATAAGTCAGATACTGCTCTACCACGTGGATAAAAGCATCGACCACGCCGTTCGCCACCTGAGTCACCGGCAAGGTGTAGGTCTTGGTCGGGTCGAGCAGGGCGAATTTTGGAAATAGCAGCGGATCGCTATAACCGGATTTCTGGCCGAGCTGGGTATTGGTCACCACCGCAACGTGGTTAGTCTCGGAGCCGGTGGCGGGAAGCGTCATCACACAGCCCAGTGGCAGAGCCTGAGTCAGCGGCTGACGCTGCGACCATAGTGGCCAGATATCGCCCTCATACAGTGCCGCAGCGGCAATGAACTTGGTGCCGTCAACCACCGAACCGCCGCCTACCGCCAGCAAAAATCGATGTTATTTGCTTTAACCACCTCGACCGCCTTCATCAGAGTATCGAGATGCGGGTTGACCTCGATACCGCCAAACTCAAACGTGAAACGATCACCTAATGCCGCCTGCACTTCATCCAGCGTGCCGTATTTTTTGGCACTGCCGCCGCCATAGGTGATCAGTACGCGGGCATTTTCAGGAATATGTTGGCCAATATCAGCAATGCGATCGGCACCAAACAGTACGCGAGTCGGGTTATAAAAGTCGAAATTAAACATGGATTACCCCTAATTGATGTCAGCAGCCTGAAGAGAGAGACTTCGAAAAATTTATCGCCAATGATTATCATAATAACGCAGGTAAAGGTAAGCATCCGCGCTGTTTAAAAGCCGCCGCCGCACAAACTGCTTATCTGATGGTCGGATAGCAAGAATATGCCGTTGATAACTGCGGCAATTGTCGGGTTCGCGAATCCGAGAACTTGCTTTCAGCCAAAAGTGGCAATAAAAAAGGATGCCGAGGCATCCTTTTATGCGGTTTCTGACCTCAATGTAAGGTCATTCAGCAATCATTACTTAACTTGCATACCAGGCTGTGCGCCGCTGTCCGGGCTAAGCAGGAAGATATCTTTTCCGCCAGGACCCGCCGCCATTACCATGCCTTCAGAAACGCCGAAACGCATTTTACGCGGAGCAAGGTTAGCGACCATAATGGTCAAACGGCCTTCCAGCAGTTTTGGATCCGGATAAGCAGAGCGAATGCCGGAGAAAATCTGACGCTTCTCGCCGCCTAAATCCAATTGCAGGCGCAGCAGCTTGTCAGAACCTTCAACAAAATCAGCAGTTTCAATCAGAGCGATGCGCATATCTACTTTGGCGAAATCGTCAAAGGTGATGGTGTCCTGAATCGGGTCATCAGCCAGAGGACCGGTCACCGCTGGCTTGGTTGCCGCGATATCTTCTTTGGAAGCGTCTACCATCGCAGTCACTTTATCCATTTCAATACGGTTAAACAGCGCTTTGAACGGGTTAATTTTATGGTTAAGCAGCGGCTGCTCGAGGGTGTCCCAGCTCAGCTCGCGTTGAGGAATGCCTCGGTGCGCTCTGTCAGTGAAGGCATAACCGGCTTGAGGTAAGTCATCAAAATGCGGAACAGGTTAATGCCCATTGAACAAATAGCCTGCAAGTCGGCGTCACGGCCTTCTTGTTTAGCCACTACCCACGGCGCTTGTTCGTCAACGTAGCGGTTGGCAATGTCTGCCAGTGCCATGATTTCACGAATAGCGCGGCCTGACTCACGGCTGTTATACGCGTCGGCGATACTGGTTGCGGCATCGGTAAAGGTCTTGAACAGCGCTTCGTCAGCCAGTTTGTCGGCCAAAACGCCGTCAAAACGCTTGCTGATAAAACCGGCATTGCGTGATGCCAGGTTAACAACTTTGTTGACGATGTCAGCATTAACACGCTGCACGAAATCTTCAAGGTTGAGGTCGATGTCATCAATGCGAGATGACAGCTTGGCCGCATAGTAGTAGCGCAGGCAGTCAGCATCCAGATGTTGCAGGTAGGTGCTGGCTTTGATAAAGGTGCCGCGAGATTTTGACATCTTGGCGCCGTTCACCGTCACATAACCGTGTACGAACAGGTTAGTCGGTTTGCGGAAGTTGCTGCCTTCCAGCATCGCCGGCCAGAACAGGCTGTGGAAATAAACGATGTCTTTACCGATGAAGTGATACAACTCGGTGGTTGAATCTTTTTTCCAGAACTCGTCGAAGTCCAGATCAGGGCGACGATCGCAAAGGTTTTTGAATGAACCCATGTAACCGATAGGCGCGTCTAGCCAGACATAGAAGTATTTGCCCGGCGCATCAGGGATTTCGAAGCCGAAATACGGCGCATCGCGGCTGATGTCCCACTGTTGCAGGCCAGATTCGAACCATTCCTGCATCTTGTTGGCGACTTGTTCTTGCAACGCGCCGGAACGGGTCCACGCCTGCAGCATGGCGCTGAACTCTGGCAGATCAAAGAAGTAAGTGCTCAGAATCGCGCATCACTGGCGTCGCGCCTGAAACAGCGGATTTCGGGTCGATCAATTCAGTCGGGCTATAGGTTGAGCCACAAACTTCACAGTTATCGCCGTATTGGTCGCGGCGCTTTGCATTTCGGGCAGGTGCCTTTTACGAAACGATCGGGCAGGAACATGCCTTTCTCGGGATCGTAAAGTTGAGAAATAGTGCGGTTCTTGATGAAGCCATTTTCTTTAAGACGGCCGTAAATCAGGTTAGACAACTCACGATTTTCTTCGCTGTGCGTCGAGTGATAGTTGTCATAGCTGATACCAAAACCGGCGAAATCTTTCTGATGCTCCTGGCTCATCTCCTCAATCATTTGCTCCGGCGCAATGCCCATCTGCTGAGCTTTCAGCATGATAGGAGTGCCGTGCGCATCGTCAGCGCAGATGAAATGAGTTTGGTTGCCGCGCATTCGCTGGTAACGGACCCAGATATCTGCCTGGATGTGCTCGAGCATATGTCCGAGGTGAATTGAACCATTAGCATAAGGGAGTGCACAGGTTACCAAAATTTTTTTCGCGACTTGAGCCATAGTAAGAGCTTGCTTTCTTTTTTGAGATTGTGGGGATCGATGTTACCCGAAATACCGCCATCCTACAACCGGCAGCTACGTGAGTGACCAGATAATGGCACCCACGTAAACAAATCGCGATTCTGTTATGCTATTTTTATAACAGTGAGATAGCAGAATATTCACGAAAGTGATTCTGCGACTAAATTCCATAATAAATATGTATTTCAAGGAGCCGGGATGAAATCACAATCCCCTGAGAACGCTACCCCCGCCGAGCTTCACGCCGCTGTTAATGTGGTATTGGCGACCTTTACTCACCCTACATTACAAAAAAGTCTGACTTCCATTAAGGCGCTGCATCAATGCGTGTTGCTGGAAACGTTCTGCATATTGAGCTGGTTCTGCCATTTGCCTGGAAGTCCGGCTTTGAGCAATTAAAGCTGCTGACCACCTCCGAACTGCTGCGCGTTACAGGTGCTCGATCGGTTGACTGGAAACTGTCCCATGACATCGCCACGCTGCGCCGCGCCAACGATCGGCCGGGTATTAAAGGTGTGCGTAATATTCTGGCTATCAGTTCCGGTAAAGGTGGGGTGGGTAAATCGACTACGGCGGTGAATCTTGCGCTGGCGCTGGCCGCCGAGGGCGCTAAAGTTGGCCTGCTGGATGCCGATATTTATGGCCCTTCAGTGCCCAATATGCTCGGCACGGAAGACGAGCGCCCTACGTCTCCCGATGGACAGCATATGGCGCCGATTATGGCGCACGGCCTGGCAACTAACTCGATTGGTTATCTGGTTACCGATGAAAATGCCATGGTGTGGCGCGGTCCAATGGCTAGCAAGGCTTTGTTGCAGATGCTGCAGGATACGCTGTGGCCGGATCTCGATTATCTGATTCTGGATATGCCGCCAGGCACCGGTGATATTCAGTTAACGCTGGCGCAAAGCGTGCCAGTGACCGGAGCGCTGGTGGTGACCACTCCGCAGGATATTGCCCTGCTCGATGCAATGAAAGGCATCGTGATGTTTGAGAAAGTCAAAGTCCCGGTATTGGGGATTATTGAGAACATGAGCATGCATATTTGCAGCCAGTGCGGTCATCACGAGGCTATTTTTGGCACGGGCGGCGCGCAAAAGCTGGCAGAGAAGTATCGCTGTGAGCTGCTGGCGCAAATGCCGTTGCATATCTCGTTGCGTGAAGACCTTGACCGCGGTGAGCCGACGGTAATTGCTAACCCGGAAAGCGAATTTACGGCTATCTATCGCCAGTTGGCTTCCAAAGTTGCAGCACAGCTTTATTGGAAAGGGGAGGCTATCCCGACTGAAATTGCATTCCGTGCGGTGTAATTATCACCCGATCGTGGATTAATTTAATCAAGCCAGCCGCTTAGTGGCTTTAAGGCTGGCTTCATCAACAGGTTGTACCTATAATTGGCGCGATCAAAGCGGCCTCAGGCTGCTTGCCCTTCAAACTCCAAATCAGGTCGTTAATTTTATGTCTGACAAGTTCCATCAGTGTGTCATCGTAGGTATCGCTGGCGCATCTGCCTCTGGAAAAAGCCTTATTGCCAGCACTTTGTATCGTGAGTTACGCGATCAGGTCGGTGACGAACATATCGGTGTTATCCCGGAAGATTGCTATTATCGGGATCAGAGTCATCTGACCATGGAAGAGCGTATCAAAACTAACTATGACCATCCGAACGCGATGGACCATAATTTGCTCCTCCAGCATTTGCAGGCAATGAAAGCAGGTAAAGCTATCGAACTGCCAAGCTACAGCTTTATCGAGCATACCCGCCTTAACGAGACCGTGACCTTAGCGCCTAAAAAAGTCATTATCCTTGAAGGGATCCTTCTTCTGACTGACGTCCTTTTGCGTCAGGAAATGAATTTCTCGATTTTCGTCGATACTCCGCTGGATATCTGCCTGATGCGTCGCATGAAGCGTGATGTCAACGAGCGCGGCCGTTCTATGGATTCGGTGATGGCACAGTATCAAAAGACTGTACGCCCAATGTTCCTGCAATTCATTGAGCCTTCTAAACAATATGCCGACATTATCGTGCCACGCGGCGGTAAAAATCGCATCGCTATCGATATTTTGAAAGCAAAAATCAGCCAGTTCTTTGAGTAATTGAAGAACTCTAAAACTATAGGCTACCCAAAGTAATCGATATCGAATACGCGGGGGAAAGGAAGACTAAGATGAGACTTTGTGACAGAGATATAGAAGCCTGGCTGGATAATGGCAAGTTGGCAATTGAGCCACGCCCGCCGGTTGAGCGTATTAATGGTGCGACAATAGACGTCCGCCTGGGTAACGGTTTTCGCGTATTTCTCGGGCACAATGCCGGTTATATCGACTTAAGCGGTCCTAAGGATGAAGTAGGTGCGGCGCTGGATCGCGTAATGAGCGACGAGATTGTTTTGCCAGAGGGCGAGGCTTTCTTCCTGCATCCGGGTGAGCTGGCGCTGGCTGTTACGCTAGAGTCGGTAACATTGCCTGACGATCTGGTTGGCTGGCTTGATGGACGTTCCTCTCTGGCGCGACTAGGGTTAATGGTTCACGTTACTGCGCATCGTATTGATCCAGGCTGGCAGGGCCGTATCGTGCTTGAGTTTTATAATTCAGGTAAACTGCCTTTGGCACTGCGCCCAGGAATGCTGATTGGCGCATTGAGTTTTGAGCCGCTGTCCGGACCGGCAGCACGTCCTTACAATAGTCGTCAGGATGCTAAATACAGAGACCAACAGAGTGCGGTTGCCAGCCGTATTGATAAAGACTGACAAGTCCTGGCGGGATGCGAGGGCAGGCAACTTATAAGAGGAAGGCATGAGAAGAATAGTAACAACGTTGGTTATTTTACTGGTGGTGGTGATTGCCGGTATGACCTCGCTGGTTTTTTTGATCAATCCGAATGACTTTCGTAACTATATGGTCAATCGCGTTGAACAAAGAAGCGGTTACAAATTGGCAATCGACGGCGATCTGCGCTGGCACGTGTGGCCTCAGCTGAGCATTTTGGCTGGGCAAACGTCACTGACGGCTCCGGGAGCTAAAGAACCGGTGGTCAGTGCCGAAAATATGCGTCTTGATGTCCGCCTTTGGCCTTTGCTTTCGCATCAGCTTTCCATCAAACAGGTTATGCTCAAAAGTGCGGTGATCCGCCTGACTCCAGATAGTGAAGCCAATGAGCCAGACGCCCCAATAGCGCCTGCCGACTCAGATAATCAGGGCATTGTCGGTTCAGATAAGCAAAGCTTTATCAATGCTGAAAACGGCTGGAAATTCGATATTGGCCACCTTAGCGTTGCCGATAGTTTGCTTATCTGGCAGCGGGCCAAAAAGTGACCAGATAAACGTGCGCGATATTAACCTGGAGATGGACCAGAATTCATCATCGTCAGGCGACGATTCAGCTTTCGAGCCGCATCAATCGCGACCAGCGCGACCTGACGCTGAACGTCGAATGCAACCCTGGATATGCAAAACTATCCGCGCCAGTACTCTGCTGATATCAGCAATTTGACCTATACAGCTTACCGGTGCAGACATACCTGCCAAAGGCATTAGCGGCCAGGTTAGCCTGCAGGCCAAATACCAGCAGACGACTAACACTATGACGCTGGATAAGCTGGCAATGACGGCCAATGACAATCAGTTTACCGGCAGCGGGCTGGCTGTACTCGGCGATGTACCGGATTATCAGCTTAGTTTGCAGGCCGATAAGCATGAATCTTGACGAGATTTCCGGATTGGCAGCCTCAGCGCCAGTAACAGCGAACAGCCGCAACAGATCGCAGGCGGTGATGGCGGCACCGGTGATTGCTCGAGATATTGCCCAGCAGCAGAACAGCCTGAGCGTGCTTAACGGTTTCAATGCCCAACTGGCCCTCAAGGCGTTAGGCGTTGACCTATCGCGGGCTAGCGATCCAAAATTTAGATCTGCAGGCGACGAATCACCTCGGTGACGTTCAGCTCTCTACGCTAAGCGGCAACATGGGTGAGGGCACATTCTCGCTTCCTGGTACGCTAAATTCCACCCAACAGCAGCTGCAGGTTAGTTTTTCTCCCGAACTGAACAATATCCAGCTCGGCGATTTGTTGACGCGCCTACAACCTGCCTACAGGCGCTGACCGGCAGCTTCTCGATGCAGGGCAAGCTGAGCGGGCAAAGGGCTGACGTTGGAAGATTTCAACAGCAACTGGCAGGGCGACGCGCAGATGTCGATGAGCGACGCACATCTCAATGGCCTTAATATCCAGCAATTGGTGCAGCAGGCGGTGGTGCGCAGTAGCAATCGCGTGCAGGGCATGCAGCGTTATGAGTTGTATAGCCAAATTCAGCAGATGCAGGCACTACGGCAGTTTGCATGACGGCCAGTTGAGCCTGGAAAATCTCAATGCAGAATCGCCGATGATGAACGTTAAAGGCAAGGGTAAGGTTAACTTTGCACAATCAGCAGGCGGATATGAATCTGTCGGTGCGGGTTACCGGCGGCTGGCAGGGCGATAATCCGCTAATTGCGACGTTGCAAAAAACCGACATTCCTTTACGCGTTATCGGCCCGTGGAAACACTAAACTATGAGCTGAATGCGGATCAGAGTCTTGCGCCAGCAGCTGCAGCAAGATGCGCGAAGCGCGATCCAGGGCTGGATCGATAAACGACGAGAGCAGCAGGACAACGGGAAAGGCGAATTAAGGTGCTGTTAAGCATTAGACGCTGCCGGCGCTAATCTTCATCCTGGTCAGCTTGTTGAGCTGGCACAACTCCCTGTCTAGCATCATGCGAACCCTGCAGATTGTGCTAAATCCTCTCGTAATCCTCCGTACAATTCATAGTCTTGCTGATTGGGTTAAGCGGGTGATTTTCACTTTTAAAATGCGATGGCTGTTAACCTCCAGCGGTTCGAACAGATAGTTATCGATATGCAGCTGCGACGCCTTCCTGCGGAATATTTTGCGCATACTCCATCAGCAATCCGGCAATAGTGTGATATTCGCGCTTTTCATCGATGGGCAACGGCAGGTACATGACCAGGTCATCCAGCGGCATATAGCCGTTGGCAATCCAGCTACCGTCTTCCAGTTGCACTATGTCATGGCGCGCATCGAGCGCTGCCGAGGACTCAGGCATGCTGCCGGCAATGGTTTCCATCACGTCAGTCAGCGTCACAATACCTTCTACCGAGCCAAATTCATCGACGACAAACGCAAAATGCGTCTTCGCCTGTTTAAACTGCTCAAGCGCGGCTAGCAGGGAAAGCTGCTCGGGGAAAATTAATGGTTGTTTGATGACCGCCTTTAAATCCAGCGAATTATGCAACAGCTGCTGTTTAAGCAAATCAACAACGTGGATCACGCCAAGCGGCGCATCAGTGGAACTGTCTTCGGTGACCAGCATGCGTGTGTGCTGATTATTGGCAATTTGCCTGGTCAAAGCGCCTCCGGCGGGTCGTTAAGCTCGATATTTTCGACGTCGTGTCGTGAGGTCATCACGCTGCTGACTGAGCGCTGAGCCAGTCCCAGCACGCGCTCAATCATGTGGCGCTCCTGCTGGTTAAAAATCGCGTCCTCTTCCTGATTATTATCGGCAATCATATTGGAAGAATGAGCATCCAGTTCTGCATCATCGTGCTTGCCTCGTAGAACTCGTAATACCGTTTCAGCGGTGCGCTCACGCAACGAACGACGGGAAGACAGAAAACGTCGACGATTAAACTGAGCCAACTGGTTAAGCATCTCGATAATTACCGAGAAACCGATAGCCGCATAAAGATAGCCTTTGGGGATGATATAACCGAATCCGTCTGCCACCAGGCTAAACCCAATCATCAGCAGGAAACTTAAACAGAGAATAACGATCGTCGGATGCTCGTTAACGAAACGCGTTAAAGGACGGCTGGCGAGCAGCATCAGGCCGATAGCAATACAAACTGCCACCATCATTACCGCCAGATGATCGACCATACCTACGGCGGTGATTACCGAGTCGAGAGAAAATACGGCATCCAGCACCACAATCTGCGCCACTACAGGCCAGAATCTGGCGCGACTTCCCTGTTGATTGTCTTCTTCATCTTTGCCTTCGAGCCGTTCATTAAGCTCGGTTGTTGCCTTAAACAGCAAAAATATCCCACCTGCCAACATAATCAGGTCGCGGGCGCTGAAAGAGTGGCTGAAAACGGTGATCAGCGGGCGGGTGAGGGAAGAGAGCCAGGAAATCGCGGCTAACAAAATCAAGTCGCATCACCAGCGCGAAAAGCAGTCCGGTGATGCGGGCGCTGTCACGTTGATGACGAGGGAGTTTATCGGCAAGAATAGCGATAAAAATCAGATTATCGATTCCCAACACAATCTCGAGAACCACCAGGGTAGCCAGCCCGGCCCAAATCGACGGATCGGCAATCCATTCCATATCGCTTTCATACCTTAAAAATAGCGGGAGAGTCCGCACCATGAATAATGGTGGCTGAGACAGGAAAATTCAAATTTAAAAATCAGTCAGGTAAGCTAGATTCACTCATGAGAGAACGGTTGCCGATAAGTGTGTGAATTAGAGGTGAAGCGAGGAGATTGGAACCCTGTCATTCGTTAAAGAGCAATATGCTGATACATTTTCATCAAATCGATGGTTTGGTCAACATTTGCAGAATTGACGGGCATCGGCAATACGCTTTTCGTTGTTTTTTATTAAAAAAAACCGACCAATCGGGTAACAATCTTATTTTTTTATGATTGACTTCAGGTCATACTGAAACTGGTAATTTAGTGCTAATGTTAGAATAATTTAGACGCAAGCTTATAAAAAAATTCAAAGTATTAAGACAGCATCTTATACCGAACCAGAGGACTGTTGATTAAGCCTGCAAAAGCATGGCAAGGGTCTATACTTTGCTTAAGTGATTTTAAGGGCTGGTAACAATTACTTAAGCAACTTCAGCGTGTAGGGCGGTAGATCAATTCTGTAAAACCGCTGGCTGAATTTTAATCTTATGGTGTTGAGGAGTATCTCTTACAATGTTAAAAGCTGTTATCCCCGTTGCCGGTTTAGGCACGCGTATGTTGCCTGCGACAAAGGCCATTCCGAAAGAAATGCTGCCAATCGTCGACAAGCCTCTGATTCAGTACATCGTTAACGAATGCGCTGCCGCTGGCATCAAAGAAATCATTCTGGTGACTCATTCGTCTAAAAACGCCATTGAAAACCATTTTGATACCTCTTTCGAACTCGAAAGCATGCTTGAATCACGCGTTAAGCGTCAGCTGCTGGAAGAGATTCAGTCTATCTGCCCTAAAGGCGTGACCATTATGAACGTGCGTCAGGGCCAGTCAAAAGGCCTGGGACATGCGGTTCTTTGTGCTCGCCCACTGATCGGCGATTCGCCTTTTGCAGTGATCCTGCCAGACGTGCTGATGGATGAGGTCTCTTGTGACCTGCGCAGAGATAACCTTGCTGCGATGGTTAGGCGTTTTGAAGAAACCGGCAACAGCCAGGTGATGGTTGAAGAAGTTCCGGAAGAAGACGTTTCTAAATACGGCGTGGTTGACTGCAATGGCGTTGAAGGCGAGCCAGGTAAAAGTATCCCGATGAAAGCTATCGTAGAGAAGCCCGATCGTAAGGATGCGCCGTCTAATCTGGCCGTTGTAGGCCGTTACGTATTTAACGAAGATATCTGGCCGCTGCTGGCTATCACGCCATACGGCGCAGGTAACGAAATTCAGCTGACCGACGCTATTGCACTGCTGATGAAGAAAGAAACCGTTGAGGCTTTCACCATGACCGGTCGTTCCCACGACTGCGGTGACAAGCTGGGCTACATGAAAGCCTTCGTTGAATACGGTATTCGTCACGATGCCGCCGGCGAACAGTTTAGAGAGTGGTTGAAAGAACTGAAAGTGGATTAAAACCCCTTTGGGATGGGCAAGTATCATTTGGTGCTTGCCCTATAAATTTTATCAGTATTTCCTTTCTTGATAACCGATTTGAATTCTTCATGCTGCTTATACGGTTTTAACGAGTCGCGAAACAGTAATCTTTATTTTTGAAAGTAACCTATGACCCGAACAGATCTTCCTTCACACCGCTATTACTATGCTCTAAGTAAGAAAATTCCTCTGTAACTCATATCATTGATTAGCTAATTTAGTGCTAAAAATTATTACAGAAATCCTTAGGGTGATTCGTTGTAATTATTTGATTATTAATGAATAATTATCCTTATGAAATCAGCTTTCATAACTCAACTTTCAATCAATTTTATTCATTGATTAAATAGCGACATAAAGTAAATCATTGTTTAAAAGCCTTATATCTGAAAAATCGCTTCAGATGATGGGCAAGCCGTCTTACAATAGTGGTTTTTGAAATAAAGCTGCTTTAGAATTCGGCCTGAGCTAGGCTAAGCAAGTTTTTATAACTATAAAAGTGAATCAAGAATAGATATTGGTAGTTTTATAGAAATCTTCGTTAGGCAAGAGCCTTAGTTAAAGGTTCTCAACTAAAACATTTCGAAAATTGTTTTAGAATTAAGCAGGCCTTTCTATAACTATTGACATTTGAAAAAATATACATTCACTGAAGTAATATTCAATTGGGTTATTAGCTTTTATGATTAATGATGCAATGCTAAGTAGCAAAATTGCTAGCTGCATCAATAAATAGCATAAAAACTAATGGTAAAAAGTAGACACGTTGTTAAGTGCATTGGTAGCTTTAAGCCAAGAGCGGTAGCATGGATCAGCGACTGTAAATTTTAGCGAAATGTTCGTTTTGCATACAGAATTAAGTGTCAATAACCATAATTTTGATTATTGCCGTTACTAATTTAGGAAAAAGCTAGCTGATACATGATTGCCAATCGTGCAGATTGTAAGGTTCAGCGGGTAAGGAACTATAATGAAGACAATTTTAGTTGTGGGGGGGTCCGGCTTTATTGGTTCTAATCTCATAGAGTATTTTTGTGAGAGAGGCTATAAAGTTATTAATTTCAGTCGTTCAAAGGTCCATATACATCATGATAACTTGACTAATGTGTACGGTAATTGCACCAACATGGAGTTGATGGACTCAGTCTTTGCTACTCACAAAATCGATTTGGTTATTCACTCGCTGATGAGTTTTTCTACCATGACTGATCTTGAATCATGTCAGGAACATACCTCAACTAATCTTTCAGCACTCATTGATTTAACAAACGTGATGAAGAAATATGGCACCGATAAGTTGGTTTTCATATCATCTGGTGGCGCTGTATACGGGGTATCTGATGAGCCAATCATGGAATCCCATGAAACGGCTCCGGTCAGCTTTTATGGTTGGATGAAAGAAGTTTCAGAAAAATATCTTGAGTTTTTCATTCGAACAAATCCAGAGTTTCAATACATAATCTTAAGACCAGCAAACGTTTATGGTCGGTATCAAAAGCTCGATCGTTTAATTGGCGTCTCGCTTAAAAATGCATGCCTTGGTTTGCCTATAACCATATTCGGCGACGTTGATACTAAAAAAGATTATCTGCATATTGATGATTTTTGCGATATCGTTTATAGAGCTGTAAATCTAAATAAATGGAATGAGATTTACAACTTAGGCTCGGGTGTCGGGACAAGTATAAAAGAGATTTTAGATTCTGTTCAACGAGTTACTAATAGAGAAATTACAATCAATATTAAAGAAATGAAAACAGGTGACGTTCCCTATAATATTTTGAATATTGATAAAATCATTAAAGAGCTTAAAAAGAAAGACTTTGTTAGTGTCGAAGATGGTATTCGAGACATGTATGAATATGTCATTAAGACTTTGTCAAAAGAAAATTTATTGGTCATTTAATAAGCGAAAAGATATAACGGGTTGTTGAGCCTGATAATTAACCTGTAAAATTTAATTAAACTGAGATATTTATGAAGTATAAATTAGGCTACTTGTTTGATTTGGCGACAGTCATTACTGAAAAAGAGTTAAAAGTACGTTATAAAAGTAGTTTTTTCGGCTACTTATGGTCGATTGCAAACCCACTGCTTTTTGCGATGATGTATTACTTCATTTTTAAATTAATCATGCGCGTGCAGATTCCAAACTATACCGTATTTATTATTACTGGTTTATTTCCCTGGCAATGGTTTGCGAGCTCGACATCTAACTCTTTATTTTCCTTTCTTGCTAACGCACAAATTATTAAAAAAACGGTTTTCCCAAGATCTGTTATTCCAATGAGCAATGTTTTGATGGAATGCTTACATTTCTTATGTACTATTCCAGTCATCATTATCTTTTTATTCATTTATAACATGCGTCCAGATTGGAATTGGATTTGGGGTATTCCGCTTATTGGTTTGGCTCAAATATTGCTTATGCTTGGAATAGCATTAATGCTGTCTACATTGAATTTATTCTTTAGAGATTTAGAGCGTTTTATTACCTTAGGGATCATGCTTTTGTTCTATTGCACCCCAATTTTATATTCTGGAGATATGATCCCCGCGCAATACCATTTTTTAATTGATTACAATCCATTCGCAAACATGATTTTAAGCTGGAGAGATCTATTTATGCATAATGTTATAAATTATGGAAAAATATTTGAGCTTTATGGCTATGGATTCATTTCAATACTAATCGGTAGTGCTATATTCAATAAGTTAAAACATCGTTTTGCAGAGATACTATAATGGAACCAGTTATTGAGTTTAGGAACGTCACAAAACGTTATCCTCTATATCATCACATTGGTTCGGGTATTAAAGAGCTAATCTTTAACCCTAAGCGCGCTATCAGCTTATTAACGGGCAGAAGCTACTTAGCCATCGAAGATATAAGTTTTCAAATCCAAAAAGGTGAGTCTGTTGCTTTAATTGGTCGTAATGGTGCTGGGAAAAGTACCTCTCTTGGACTAGTAGCTGGAGTGATGAAGCCTTCTTCTGGAACGGTAAAGGTTATCGGGCGTGTAGCATCAATGCTTGAATTAGGTGGCGGTTTTCATCCTGAATTAACAGGGCGAGAAAATATAAAACTGAATGCTATTCTGTTGGGGTTGAGACGCAAAGAACTAAAAAGCAGAATTGACCAAATTATTGAGTTTTCTGAGTTAGGTGAATTTATTGATGAACCTATCCGAGTTTACTCAAGTGGCATGCTCGCGAAGCTTGGTTTCTCGGTTATTAGCCAAGTAGATCCTGATATTTTAATTATTGATGAAGTTCTTGCTGTTGGCGACATTGCTTTCCAGCGTAAATGTATAGAAACCATTAATGATTTTAAAAAGAAAGGGGTTACAATTCTCTTTGTTAGTCATAATCTTGCTGACATTACTCAGATCTGTGACCGCGTAATTTGGATTGAAAATCACAAACTGAAGGAAATGGGTGAATCTTCCGCAGTAATCGCCTCTTACAAAGCGGCAATGGCTTGACTCAAATTATAAAACTAAATATTAATGGGAATTAGAATGAAGAATGTCTCTATATATACTTGCCATCATAAGCCAAGTGCATTTTTAGATTCATCTATTGTCAAGCCTATTCATGTAGGTAAAGCAGGCTCAGTCAGTGATATTTGCTGTGATGGTGATGATACGGGAGACAATATTTCCTATAAAAACCCATTTTATTGCGAATTAACCGCACATTATTGGGTATGGAAAAATGCTCAGCCAGCTGATTATGTTGGTTTCATGCATTATCGTCGTCATTTTAACTTTTCAGATGATCAGGGTAAGCCTGAAGATACTTGGGGTATGGTTAACTGCCCTGTTATTGACGATGAATATCAACAAACTTTAGGTCTCACTGATGAAGGCATTACGAAATGCCTGGAAAATGTAGACCTGATTGTTCCAAAAAAATGGTCAGTAACCTTAGCAGGAAGCAAAAACAACTATCACCATTACCAGGTCTCTCCGCATTTGCATATCAAGGACTATCAATCTGCTATTGATGTGCTGCTGAGATTGCACCCAGAATATTATGAGGCCGTTAAAAAGTTTAATGCCGCTAAAGACGGTTATTACACTAATATGTTTGTAATGAATAATGCTTTATTCAATGAGTATTCTGAGTGGCTCTTTGGCATACTAGAGCAACTCGAAGATGAAATTGCTTTTGATAATTACAGTGCTCAGGAGAAACGTGTCATTGGACATATTTCTGAACGCTTATTAAATATTTTTATTGTTCATAAGAACAGCATAAATCCATTAAAAATTAAAGAGCTGCAACGAACATTTATTGTGAAAGAAACTTTTAACGGTAAATTAAAGCCTCGTTATCTTGAGAGAAATGTTCCTATTGTAATTTGTTCTGACGATAATTATGCGATGAGTCTTGGCGCATTGGTTAATTCAATCGTTAAAAACTCTAGTCTCGATTATAACTACGATATTGTTATCCTTGATAATGGTATTGCGATGCGTAATAAGAAACGTGTCATTGAGTTAGTGTTAAATAAAGAAAATATGAATATCCGTTTCTTCAATGTCAATGCATTTGAAGAAATCAAAAATGCTTATATTCGACCTCCATTTACTGCTGCAACTTATGCAAGATTATTTATTCCTAAACTATTCCGTGCATTTGATAAAGTTGTGTTTATTGACACAGATACGGTTGTAGAAAAGGATTTGGCAGTTCTGATTGAAACACCCTTAGGCAATAACTTAGTTGGAGCAGTCCGAGACATTGTCATGGAAGGCTTTGTAAAATTCGGAAATATTGCCCAGTCAGATGCTGGTGTACAAACCGCTAAAGAATATTTGCAACAAACTTTGCAAATGCCTGACACTGATAATTATTTTCAGGGTGGGATAATGGTCTTCAACATCGAACAGATGAATATTGAAGATACTTATCCTAAACTAATGAAAGAGTTAGTTGGGAAGCAATATTGGTTCCTTGATCAGGATATCATGAATAAGGTCTATTATAATCGCGTACATTTTCTGCCTCTGGAGTGGAATGTATATCATGGAAATGGTCACACTGATGTCTTTTACCCAAATTTGAAATTTTCGACCTATATGCGTTTCCTCAAAGCACGTGAGAATCCTAATATGATTCACTTCGCTGGGGAAAATAAACCATGGAATACTGATAAAGTAGATTTTTACGATAATTTTATTAAAAATATCAAAGGTACTCCTTGGGAAATTGAAGTTCAGGAAAAATTAATTCGTCACAGTTTTAATAGTAATTCAGTATCTGCTACCCAAGTTTCAAATTCATCAGGACCTCTACTATTACAAACAAAAATTAAACGTCGCTTAATGCCAATGATTAATTCTTTGGCGCCTTTAGGCACTAAGCGTAGAAATACTCTGATAAAATATTATTATAAAATTAGACGCACTGTTTTAGGTTAAGGAAAAATTGATGACTAGTAAAAGTATTTTAATTGTCGGTGCTGGTTTCTCTGGCGTAGTAATTGGTCGTAAACTGGCAGAACAAGGTCATAAAGTCCGTATTATCGATAAACGCTCTCATATTGCCGGTAACTGTTACGATGCGCGCGATGAAGAGAGCCAGGTAATGGTTCACACTTACGGTCCGCACATCTTCCACACTGATAATGAAATGGTCTGGAATTTCGTTAACGAATTCTCCACCATGATGCCTTACGTTAATCGTGTAAAAGCGACCTACGGCGGTCGCGTTTTCTCATTGCCAATTAACCTGCATACGATAAATCAGTTCTTTAATAAAACCTGTTCCCCAAAAGAGGCGAAACAGTTAATTGAAGAGAAGGGTGATTCAAGTATTACCGATCCTAAAACTTTTGAAGAGCAGGCGTTGCGCTTTGTAGGTAAAGAGCTTTATGAAGCTTTCTTCAAAGGCTATACCATCAAACAGTGGGGCATGTCGCCGACTGAATTACCTGCGTCTATCCTAAAACGTCTGCCGGTTCGTTTTAATTACGATGACAACTACTTCAACCATAAATTCCAGGGTATGCCAAAAGACGGCTACACGGATATGGTTGAGAAAATTGCAAACCATCCAAATATCACGGTTGAGCTAAATACCGATTTCGATGTTGCTGAACGCGAAAACTACGACCACGTATTCTATAGCGGTGCGCTGGATTCATTTTACGATTACAAGTTTGGTCGTCTGGGATATCGTACGCTCGATTTCGACAAATTTACGGTCGAGGGTGATTATCAGGGTACGGCGGTAATGAACTACTGCGAGCAGAGCGTTCCTTATACTCGCATCACCGAACACAAGTATTTTTCTCCTTGGGAAAGCCACGAGAAGTCAGTGTGCTACAAGGAATACAGCCGCAGCTGTGAGGAAAATGATATTCCTTACTACCCGATCCGTCAGGTTGGTGAAATTGCTCTGCTGGATAAATATTTGGAACTGGCAAATAAGGAAAAAGACATTACCTTTATTGGTCGTCTGGGAACTTATCGCTACCTGGATATGGACGTAACTATTGCTGAAGCTCTTAAAACGGCTGAAGTCTATCTAAAATCAGCTTCGACAGAAACTGAAATGCCGGTATTTACGGTTGAAGTAAAATGAGACTCGTAGCGCTAATAGTCACTTTTAATCGACTAGAAAAGCTACAGAAATGTTGGGCAGCGTCAGCTGCCCTTAATTTCACAGATATTATCGTGGTTAACAATGCCTCCACGGATAATACTGCGGAGTGGCTAAGCGGTATTAGCGATTCACGTTTGAAGGTTATCACGCTTGGGGATAACACCGGAGGTGCCGGTGGGTTTAAGGCCGGAGTTCAGTATATTGAGCAGCACGTTGACGCTGATTTTGTTGCACTTTATGATGACGATGCTTATCCTCCATCAGGCCTGATTGAAAACTTTGCAGCCATTCAGCATAATAGTTATCAAGCTTACTGTTGCCGGGTCGAAGACCTGAATGGCAATTTATGCAAAATGAACGTGCCTTATTCAAAATTCCCGTCAACTCTTGCCGATACCATTAATTATATCCGCTCACCTCAGCGTTTTGTTCCCGATGAATTTACTAGTCAGGTTGTTGAGACTTTTTCTTTCGTAGGTTTAATTATTGATAAACAGGTTCTAGTAGAGAATGTGAATAGCATTTATCCCGAACTGTTTATTTATTATGATGACCTTTATTTTTCAAAGACACTTTCTGATAAAGGTGTGAAGATACGATATTCTACTGAAATTGTATTCAAACATGATATTCCTTTGGGTGTAAAAACTATTTCACCTGACTGGAAAGTTTACTATTTAGTTCGAAATCTTTTTTTAGCTCGCCATTTGTCCGCTTCATTACAGACTTATTCGACATCGGCAATAGTTATTAGGGTATTAAAGTATATTGCTCTGAGTAGTAAGCAGAAACAGAAGTTGAGCTATCTTCGTTTTGTTTTTAAAGGCATTACTGACGGCCTCTCCAATAAAACCGGCAAAAAACACTAGTTGGTGGTTTTTGATGAAAAAAGTTTGTTACCTGATTAACTCTGATTGGTATTTTGATTTACATTGGAAAGAACGCGCGTTAGCTGCAAAGAAAATGGGTTACGAAATTCACGTTATCTGCCATTTTGAGGGAGATGAGGTTAAAAATCGACTCGAAAAATACGGATTTAAATGCCACAACTCGCTAATTTCCGCTCAGTCATACAACCCTTTTAGTTTTATGCTTACCTTTGCAAAAATTTGGAAGATGCTCAACAGGCTTAATCCAGAAATTATACATTGCGTTACCATAAAATCATTTGTAACAGGTGGCTTATACGCCAGACTGAAGTCAAGGCCGGTAATTCTAAGCTTTGCAGGCCTTGGAAGAGTTTTTGATAATTCGAGAATGCTAATTAATGTGCTCAGATTTTTCGTCTTGGCAATTTATAAATACATTGCAAAAAATCCGCGGGCAACGTTGGTTTTTGAGCATGAGGCTGACCGCGAAAGGCTCATATCACTTGCTGGAATTAATAAAAAGCAAACTCAAGTTATCGATGGCGCAGGAATAAATACAGAAGATTATCCTTATATTCCAGAAACAGCACATGAAATTCCAGTCGTCTTGTTCGCAAGCCGTATGTTGTGGAGCAAGGGGTTACAAGACCTGATTGTAGCAAAAAAATCGCTCGAAAAATCAGGGGTTAACTTTAGGCTAGATGTCGCTGGAATTTTATCGACGGAAGATAAAGATGCTATCCCTATTGCTACTTTAGAGCAGTGGCACAAAGAAGGTTCAATTAATTGGTTAGGCAGGAGCAATACAGTTAGTCTTCTGATTGAGTCAGCCAATATTGTCGCCTTGCCTTCCATCTACTCTGAAGGTGTTCCAAGGATTTTGCTTGAGGCTGCTTCTATGGGAAGAGCCTCACTTGCCTATGATGTTGGTGGGTGTAAAAGTATTGTAGTGGATGGAGAAAATGGCTATCTTATTGAAAAGAAAAATATTACTAACCTTGAAGTAAAGCTGAAAAAATTACTTCAAGACGCGAGATACTTCGAAATCAAATGGGCTTGGCAGGTAGAGAGTTGGCATTAAGCAAGTTTTCCTCAAAACAAGTTATTGCTAAAACTCTTCAGCTTTATCAGAGCTAGCTAATTAATCAGTTGATTCTTAATTTGTAATTTAAAGCCTCGACTCTGATGAGTTCGGGGCTTTTTTATACCTTTTATTTCTTGTTACTTTTTTTAGCACATAAAATGGGCTAAAAGTGGGCTGATTTTAATACATTGAAAAATCGAAACGGCCGGATAGGCTCAAATGTGATGCAAAAGTTAAATCCGCTCTTTTTGACCTGCAATTTCCTTGTGTTACCGGTAAAGTATTTAGTGCTCGGCATAGTGGCTGAGGCTGTACTGCACCGACCACATATTTGGTGGCGACAGTAATGGCTTTGATAGGTACACCCTTACTCATTCTGATGTACAATGCTTGAGTTCATTTGTATGGCGCGGTGATAATAAACCCACTAAGAACATGGGATTAGCTTCATCGGGCTATCAACTATTTCTGACAGGAGTTGCTAATGTCCAAACAACAGATCGGCGTCGTTGGTATGGCAGTAATGGGTCGTAACCTGGCGCTTAACATTGAAAGCCGTGGTTATTCCGTTGCTATTTTTAACCGTTCAAGCGATAAGACTGATGAAGTTATCGCTGAAAATCCGGGTAAAAATCTGGTTCCACACCACACCGTCGAAGCATTTGTTGAGTCACTGGAAAAACCACGCCGTATTCTACTGATGGTGAAAGCAGGCGAAGCGACTGATAAAACTATCGCCTCCCTCACACCACACCTTGATAAAGGTGACATCCTCATCGATGGCGGCAACACCTTCTACAAAGACACCATCCGTCGTAACAAAGAACTGTCCGACCAAGGCTTTAACTTTATCGGTACCGGTGTTTCCGGTGGCGAAGAGGGCGCATTGAAAGGCCCTTCAATCATGCCTGGCGGTCAGAAAGAAGCCTACGAACTGGTTGCACCAATCCTTGAGCAAATCGCTGCTCGCGCAGACGATGGCGACGCTTGTGTTGCTTACATCGGCGCTGACGGTGCGGGTCACTACGTTAAAATGGTTCACAACGGTATCGAATACGGCGACATGCAGCTGATCGCTGAAGCCTATTCTCTGCTGAAACAGTCTCTGAACCTGAGCAATGAAGAGCTGGCTAGCACCTTCGTTGAGTGGAACAAAGGCGAGCTGAGCAGCTACCTGATCGACATCACCAAAGACATCTTCACTAAGAAAGACGAAGACGGTAAATACCTGGTTGACGTTATTCTTGACGAAGCTGCCAACAAAGGTACCGGTAAGTGGACCAGCCAGAGCTCACTGGATCTCGGCGAGCCACTGTCCCTGATCACCGAGTCTGTATTTGCTCGTTACTTGTCTTCTCTGAAAGACCAGCGTGTTGCAGCTTCTAAAGTGCTGACCGGTCCTAAAGTTAAAGCATTCGACGGCGAGAAAGCCGAGTTTATCGAGAAAGTGCGTCGTGCCCTGTACCTGGGTAAAATCGTTTCTTACGCTCAGGGCTTCTCACAGCTGAAAGCGGCATCAGACGAGAACAACTGGGATCTGCACTACGGTGAAATTGCCAAGATCTTCCGCGCGGGCTGTATCATTCGCGCTCAGTTCCTGCAGAAAATCACCGATGCTTATGAAGAAAACGCGTCAATCGCTAACCTGCTGTTGGCTCCTTACTTCAAAAACATTGCTGACGAATATCAGCAAGCGCTGCGTGACGTGGTGTCTTATGCCGTTCAGAACGGTATCCCGACCCCAACGTTCTCTGCTGCGATCAACTACTACGATAGCTACCGCAGCGAGTTCCTGCCAGCTAACCTGATCCAGGCACAGCGTGACTACTTCGGTGCACATACTTACAAACGCATCGATAAAGAAGGCGTGTTCCATACCGAGTGGTTGGACTAACTTTTACTGCTGTTGTTCTAAAGGGCTGGTTTCCAGCCCTTTTTTAATGTCTGTTCATAACAGATTTATAAATCTTGCTAATATCAAGACCTGTCCTATCCTAAAGAAATTCTACTAGAGTATACTTTTTCGATTGCATGTAGATATTGTCCTTTTCAGGATAATTTAAGGATAGAATGTGATTGATAAACCTAAAGTTTCCGTAATTCTCCCCGTTTACAATGCTTCTCGGTATTTAGAGCAATGTATTGAGTCTCTTCTCAGCCAAACTTTAAGTAATCTCGAAATTATTTGTGTTGATGATTGTTCAACCGATAATTCTCTGAACCTTCTCGAAGGTTTACGTCAAAAAGATAATCGTATAAAAATCATTAAGCAGAGCGCTAATCTTGGTGCAGGCTCAGCCAGAAATGCCGGGATGGAAATTGCCAGCGGTGAGTATTTGTCTTTTCTTGATGCCGATGACTATTTTGCGGCTGACATGTTCAAAATTGCAATTGAGCACGCGGATACCCTAAATCTTGACGTCATGGTTTTTGGAGCTAAGGCTTTCAATGACGAGACGGGTGACGAATCCGATATGTCATGGGCAATAAAAGAGCATTTACTCCCGGAATTACCGGTGTTTTGTGCCGGTGATATAAAAGAAGATTTCTTCCAAACGTTTATTTGGTGGGCCTGGGATAAGTTATTCCGTAAATCCTATATTGATCAACATCAGTTTAAGTTTCAGGAAATACGAACCAGCAACGACCTATTATTTACTGCTTCTGCAATGCTCATGGCTGAGAAAATTGCCTTTACTAAAGAGCCATTAGTTTATCAGCGACAAAAAATTAATACCTCGCTTTCAAGCACGCGGCATCTTTCCTATAACTGCTGTCTCCAGGCAACCATTGCGCTGAAGGAATTTATGCAGCATATGCAGATATATGAAAGATTTGAACGTGATTTTAAAAATTATGCGCTCAATTTCTTGATCTGGAATATTAACACGATTGGCCAAGATGCCTATAGCGCTCTGTATAACTTGGTTAAGCAGTTCTTTTCGACGCTGGAAATTTCCCGTGAAGATATATTTTATCAGCCATTTTATGACGCCTACCTATTTATTCTTGATCATTCTGCTGAAGAGTATTTATTCTATCTTAGAATGAAGCTTGGGCAGGATATTGAGGAGAGCCATGATAAAATTGCCTTGACACAGCGAGAAGTTGACGACCTCATTAACCAAGTAAACTGCTTAACTTTGAAGGCTGAAAGTGCACAACTTGCTCTCGAAGATATTCAAGCGGCTAAAGAGCTGTTAATTAATGAGCACGAAGGCATGCGAGCAAAATATGAAGCTGACATTAGCGAGCATGAAGGCATTCGAGTAAAATACGAAGATGCAATTGTTGAAAGAGATCAAAAGCTGGAAGAACAACACCAACTTATTGAGAGAGTGAGTAAAGGACTGCAAGAAAAAAATGCTGAACTAAAACACGTCTATGCCTCAAAGTCATGGATGATAACAGCTCCTCTGCGTTGGGTGTTGAGCAAGTTCAAATAATGCAAAAAAGCCGCCAAGGTCACCCTTGGCGGCTTT
The DNA here is from genome assembly GCA_963747655.1 of uncultured Gammaproteobacteria bacterium. Lineage (GTDB taxonomy): Bacteria > Pseudomonadota > Gammaproteobacteria > Enterobacterales > Enterobacteriaceae > Rouxiella. The sequence goes on from CAVVFS010000009.1 coordinate 198,662, forward strand.
TTATATACCTCAAAATCCGATTATTTCGTATGTCTCTGACGCAGATTTTCAATCACCGTGCTGAAATCGAGGTCCTGATCCTGCAACAGCACCAGCAGGTGATAAACCAGGTCTGAAGCTTCGTTTTTAAGCTCGAAACGGTCATTAACCGTGGCGGCTAATGCGGTTTCGACGCCTTCTTCACCGACTTTCTGTGCGATACGCTTGGTGCCGCTGGCGTACAGGCTGGCGGTGTAAGAGCTGTCCGGGCTGGCGGTCTTGCGCGAGGCCAGCAGCTGTTCGAGCTGATACAGGAAACCCCAGTCGCTGCTCGCCGGGTGGAAGCAGCTGTTGGTGCCCTTGTGGCAGGTTGGGCCAATGGGGTTTACCAGGATCAGCAGCGAATCATTGTCGCAGTCTGGCGTGATGCTGACCACGTTGAGGAAGTTGCCGGAGCTTTCTCCCTTGGTCCACAAGCGCTGCTTGGTGCGCGAGAAGAAGGTCACCTTGGCGCTAGACTGGGTTACCGCTCAGCGCCTCCTGATTCATATAACCCATCATCAACACTTCGCCAGACACCGCATGCTGTACGATGGCGGGCATCATGTTATCGGTCTTTTCCCAGTCAAGCTTAGCCAACTGCTCGGCCGTCAGGACTACCGGTTCTTTCACCGTTTTAACTTCATCGAATTCTGGAATACTCACAAGCGGATCTCCACGCCTTGTTCGGCCAAATAGCGTTTTAGCTCGCCGATATTAATAATTTGTTTATGGAATACGGAGGCCGCCAGTGCGCCATCGACTCCCGCCAGCTTAAAGGCGTCCAGGAAGTGTTCGCGGGTTCCTGCACCGCCGGAGGCGATAAGCGGAACCTGACACACTTCGCGGATCATATTCAGCTGGCGCAGATCATAGCCGTTGCGCACGCCGTCCTGATTCATCATGTTCAATACTATCTCACCCGCGCCGCGCGACTGTACTTCTTTGACCCAGTCCGCGGTCTGCCAGGTGGTGACCCTGGTGCGCGCTTCATCACCGGTAAACTGGTTGACGTGATAAATGCCGGTTTCGGCGTCGTGCCAGGTGTCGATACCGACCACGATGCACTGCACGCCAAAGCGCTCGGCCAGGCGGTTAATCAGCGACGGGTCGGCCAGGGCCGGTGAGTTGATAGAAATCTTATCGGCACCGAACTCGAGAATACGCGCGGCGTCGGCGGCGCTCTTGATGCCGCCCGCGACGCAAAACGGAATATCGATCACTTCGGCGACGCGTGAGATCCAGCTCTTGTCGACCACCCGGCCGTCGGATGAGGCGGTGATATCATAAAACACCAGCTCATCGGCGCCTTCTTCGGCATAACGCTTGGCCAACGGCACGATATCGCCGATGATCTCATGGTTGCGGAACTGCACGCCTTTGACTACCTGACCGTCTTTCACATCGAGGCAGGGAATTATCCGTTTTGCCAGCATGCGATCGCCTCCGTTACGTTAAATTTGCCGTCGAGCAGGGCGCGACCGACGATCACCCCTTTCACGCCGCTGCCGCGCAGGGCGGCGATATCGTCCAGGTTACCAATGCCGCCGGAGGCTTGAAACGCCACCTGAGGAAAACGCTGGCACACTTCGCGATACAGCTCGACGTTTGAACCGGCGAGGGTGCCGTCGCGCGAAATATCGGTACACAGCACGTGCTTGAGCCCGAACGGCAGGAACTGTTCAACCACCTGTTCCAGCGTCGAGTCAGAGTTTTCCTGCCAGCCGCTGACCGCGACGTGCTTGTTGCCCGCATCGTCGATACGCACGTCAAGCGCCAGCACCAGCGCGTCGGCGCCAAAACGGGTAAACCACTGCTGCACCAGCTCGGGGTTTTTGATTGCCGTCGAGCCGACGACTACGCGAGAAACGCCGGCCTCCAGCAACGCTTCGACGTCCTGCTCGGTGCGAATGCCGCCACCGACCTGTACCGGCACGCCGACGCCCGCCACCAGCTGTTTAAGCAGCGGGATCTGACGCGCGGCAGGATCTTTAGCGCCGGTTAGGTCAACCAGGTGCAATACTTCGGCACCCTGCGCCTGATAATCCTGTAAACGCGGCAGCGGCGAGTTGCCGTAGTCGCGCTGTTGTCCGTAGTCGCCCTGATGCAAACGCACCACGCTGCCCTCGATTAAATCCAAAGCGGGGATAATCATGCTGCTTACATCTCCAAAAAGTTTTTCAACAACTGCGCGCCTGCGGCACCCGAACGCTCGGGGTGAAACTGTACACCGTAGAAATTATCTTTCTGCACCGCGGCGGTAAACGGGTCGCCGTAGCGGGTGCCGGCAATGGTGTCTTCACACACCGGCATGGCGTAGCTGTGCACAAAATAGAAGTAGGCATTCTCATCGATACCGCGGAACAGGTGGTGTCCGGCGTGGGCGAGGACCTGATTCCAGCCCATGTGCGGCAGCGGTAAACCGCGATCCGCCATTTTGACCACCGGAGTTTTGACGATGTCCAACATGTTGACGCCGCCGCTTTCTTCACTGCGTGACGCCAGTAGCTGCATGCCCAGGCAAATACCCAGCACTGGCTGCGTGCAGGCGCGGATCAGCTCGACTAAGTCGCGCTCGATAATCTGATCCATCGCCGCCTGCGCGGTGCCGACGCCGGGCAAGAACAGCTTGTCGGCATTAAGCACCACTTCAGATTCACGGCTCACCATAGGCTCGTAGCCCAGGCGCTTAACCGCCGCCTTGACCGAAAACAGGTTAGCGCAGCCGGTATCAAGAATAACCACGTCCATTAGAGCACTCCCTTCGAGCTCGGCAGGGTATTGCCATCCACGCGGATTGCCTGGCGCAGCGTGCGGCCAAAGGCTTTAAACAGGCTCTCTACGCGGTGATGATCGTTCTTGCCTTTGGTTTTAAGGTGCAGGGTGCAGCCCATGGCGTAGGACAGCGAGCTAAAGAAGTGCTCGACCATCTCGGTGCTGAGGTCGCCCACGCGCTGGTAGCTGAATTCGGCCTTGTATTCCAGGTGCGGACGGCCGGAGATGTCCAGCGCGCAGCGCGCCAGGCATTCGTCCATCGGCAGCACAAAGCCGAAACGGCCGATGCCGCGCTTGTCGCCCAGCGCCTTATTCAACGCTTCGCCCAGGGCCAGACCGGTGTCTTCTACGGTGTGGTGATCGTCGATGTACAAATCGCCTTTCACTTCGATATTCATGCGAAAACCGCCGTGGGTGGCAATCTGGTCCAGCATATGGTCGAAGAAGCCGACGCCGGTCTTGATTTTGCTGCCGCCTTCGCGGTCGAGCCACACGTCGACGTCAATCGCCGTCTCGCGAGTGACGCGGTTTACTTTGGCATGACGGTCGCGCTGGGTCAGCTGTTTGGCAATTTCGGCCCAGCCCAGCGAAGCGGCATGATAGCGCAGACCAGTGATGCCCATGTTTTGCGCCAGCTGAATGTCGGTTTCACGGTCGCCGATCACGTAGCTGTGCGCTACGTCGAGCACGCCGCTATCGAGATAGCTCTGCACCAGCTGGATTTTTGGCTTGCGGCAGTCGCAGTTGTCGGCCGGCAGGTGTGGGCAGATCAGCACCTGGTCAAAAATCACGCCCTGCGAGGCCAAAACCTGCATCATCAGGTTATGCGGCGGGTCGAAGGTTTCCTGCGGGAAGCTCGAGGTGCCCAGTCCGTCTTGATTAGTGATCATCACCAGTTTAAAACCGGCGCCTTGCAGCGCCAGCAGCGCCGGGATCACGCCCGGTTCAAAGGCGAGTTTATCCAGACGGTCGACCTGAAAGTCTTCCGGCGGCTCAGAAATCAGCGTGCCGTCACGATCGATAAAAAGGATTTTCTGACTTACAGGGGTCTGGCTCACAGTGGCTCCTTGCTGACGCTATTTTTTTGAATGTGCTAATAATAGAAGAAGTTCGCGCCCGAGAGGGGACGCAGTGCGTCAATGACGCGCTGGCATTCTTGACGGGTACCAATGGTAATACGCAGGCAGCCGGAAAGGCTCGGTTGCTTATTTTGGTCACGCAGGATAATACCTTGATCCCACAGCGTTTTAAATACGCTGCTCGGCGGCGGTGAAAGCGCACCAGCAAATAGTTGCTCTCGCTGTCGAACACCTCGTTCAACGCAGTCGCACGCTTCAAGCTGCTGCCGGAGCCACTGGCGGGTCTGGGTGATTTCGGCAACGCGCTGGCGCATAACGGCCAGCCCTTGTTCGCTCAGCGCCTGCGCGGCGATATCGGCCACCGGCGTAGAGAGCGGATAAGGCGCAATCACTTTCATCAGGACGTCAATAAGCTCTGGGTTGGCCAGGGTAAAGCCACAGCGTAAACCGGCCAGCGCAAAAGCCTTTGACAGCGTGCGCAGAATAGCCAGATGCGGATAATCCTTTAGCCAACCGGCCACCGTCGCCTGCGGGCAAAACTCGATATACGCCTCGTCAACGGCCACGATTGCCTTGCCGCGCGTGGTTTCCAGCAGTGAACGAATGTCTGCCGGGTTAATCAGATTGCCGGTCGGGTTGTTCGGACTGCACACGTAGACCAGCTTCACGCCGTCCAGTGCCTGCTCGATAGCCGGTAAATCCAGCTGCCAGTCCTCTTTCGCCATCACGGTGCGGCCTTCTACGCCAAAAGTTTCGGCGCTGACACTGTACATGCCGTAAGTCGGCGGACAATAAAGGATGGCGTCTTTGCCCGGTTCACAGAATGCGCGGATCAGCAACTCGATACTCTCATCGGCACCACGGCAGACTAAAACCTGTTCCGGCTGTACCCCGCGTAAGCAGCATAGCGACGAATAACCTCTACCGGCTGGCATTCTGGGTAGCGGTTGAACGTTTGCGCGGTTAGCTGAAAATTAGGCGCGAGCGCATATTCGTTAGCATTTAGCCAAACATCGCCTTTACCGCCAAGGCGGCGGGCCGATTGATAAGGCGTCAGCTGTTGGACGTTTTCACGCGCCAGCGCGACCACGGAAACATTTTTGCTCGAAGTCTCACTCATTACTTACGCTCCATCAGGGCGGCAACGCGCAGAGTAACCGCATTTTTATGCGCGGTCAGCTGCTCGGCCTGGGCCAGAGTTTCAATCGTCGGTGCCAATGCCAGCAGGCCGGCAGGGGTCAATTGTTGAACGGTCATACGTTTCTGGAAATCGGCCAGACCCAGGCTCGAGCAGGTCGCCGTATAGCCATAGGTCGGTAACACGTGATTAGTCCCCGAGGCGTAATCACCTGCAGACTCTGGCGACCAGTCACCCAAGAACACTGAACCGGCACTAGTAATGCTATCGACCAGCGTTTCTGCCTCGCGAGTTTGCAAAATCAGGTGCTCAGGGCCATAGGCATTGCTGATTTCAATACACTGTGCCAGGTCTTTCGCCACGATTAAACGGCTGCTTTCCAACGCTTTACGAGCAATCTCGCTGCGTGACAGGCTTTTCAACTGGTTCTCTACCGCGATAGCCACGGCCTTGGCGATTTCCAGATCAGGAGTCAGTAACACCACCTGAGAATCAGGGCCGTGCTCTGCCTGAGACAGCAAGTCAGAGGCCACGAAATCAGGCGTTGCGCCGGAATCGGCAATCACCAATACTTCGGAAGGACCGGCAGGCATATCAATCGCCGCGCCGTTAAGGCTTTGACTAACCTGACGTTTTGCTTCCGTCACGAAAGCGTTGCCCGGTCCAAAGATTTTCGCCACTTTCGGCACACTTTCCGTCCCAAATGCCATCGCTGCAATCGCCTGCGCACCGCCGAGCTGATAAACCTCGGTAACGCCGCACAGTTTAGCTGCATACAGGATTTCGTCGGCAATCGGCGGCGGCGAGCACAAAATCACTTTATTACATCCGGCGATACGCGCAGGAGTTGCCAGCATCAGTACGGTAGACGGCAGCGGGGCAGATCCGCCGGGAATATACAGGCCAACTGACGCAATAGGTCGGGTGATTTGCTGGCAACGCACGCCCGGTTGAGTTTCGATATCCACTATCGGCAACTTCTGCGCCACGTGGAAAGTCTCGATATTGCGCACCGCAACGGCCATTGCCTGTTTTACGTCGTCGCCCAAACGCGCTGACGCCTGTTCAATTTGCTCGGCAGTCACGCGAATCTGGTCAACATCGGTCTTATCAAAGCGCGCGCAGTATTCACGCAGCGCGATGTCACCTTCATTACGCACGCGGGTCAGAATCTCGGTCACTGTCGCCGTAATGCTGCCCGATGCCGCGATAGCAGGGCGAGTCAGTAACTCGCGGCGCTGCTGTTCGTCACACTGTTGCCAGTCAATGGGGGTAGAGAAACCGTTGGCTTGCATCTTGTTACTCCATCATCTTTTCAATTGGCAGCACCAGAATAGAACTGGCACCCAGCGCTTTCAGTTTTTCCATGGTTTCCCAGAACAAGGTTTCACTGCTGACCATGTGCATGGCAACGCGCTGTTTGTCATTCGCCAGCGGCAGAATAGTTGGGCGCTCGGCTCCTGGCAGCAGGGCGATAATTTCGTCCAGCGTGCGCTTGGTGCATGCATCATGATGTATTTAGATTCGCGAGCCTGAATCACGCCCTGAATACGCGTCATTAGCTTGTCGATCAGCAGCTGTTTAGACTGTTGCATTTCGCCGTCGCGCTGGATAAGACACGCTTTAGAGCGATAAATCACTTCATCTTCTTTCAGACCGTTGGCTTCCAGCGTCGCGCCGGTTGATACCAGATCACAAATTGCATCGGCCAGACCTGCGCGAGGTGCCACTTCTACTGAACCATTGAGCAGGCAAGACTTAAAGTCGAGACTCTTTTTGTCGAAATATTGCTTGAGGATGTGTGGATAAGAGGTCGCGATACGTTTATTGCCCAGGCTTTGCGGGCCTTGATAATCAAAGTCCAGCGGGGTTGCCAGCGACAGGCGGCAGCCACCAAAATCCAGACGACGCAGGGTGAAATAACGCGGGTCTTCGCCCTGGGCGCGGCGAGCCAGCAGCTCTTCTTCCAGCACGTTTTCGCCGATAATACCGAGGTCAACCACGCCGTCCATTACCAGGCCCGGGATATCGTCATCACGAACGCGCAGAATATCGATTTCCATGTTTTCGGCAAAGGCGATCAGACGCTGTTCTTGCAGATTGATTTTAATCCCGCAGCGGGCCAGCAGCTCACGAGACTCGTCGCTAAGGCGACCGGATTTCTGCATGGCGATACGTAAACGGTTTTTGTCTAACATTGATGACCTCTGTCTCTAAAGTTTTGATTTAATTCGTTTTTAAAATATTTGGGGTAAAAAAAAGCCCCCGAAAGAAATCTTCCGGGGGCTTACTGCTGCATTCTGCGCCACTGGAAGATCTTAAAAGTCTCCCAGCACCAATCTGCCTGAAAGACTAGTCAGGATGATGGTGATGATGGTGGTTGATCAGAATGTTCAGCATTTTGTGTTTCTCTTTAAGTGTTTTAATTCCTAGCGCTGTTATCAGCCATAGGTTTGTAAATCTGTTGCCAATTAACCTAAACCACCGTGCACGGCTGTGCAACCTTTTTTTATGCTGATGAATAATTCTAATATCTTTCATGATGTAATGAGTGCGACGAATGAATTGTATAGAAGACTTAGAAGGCAGTGTGCCAATCAGCGGCCAACAACTTCTTAAAAATCATTGCTTATTAGGCCGTTGTTTAAGACAAAAGCCCACGTTAGGCTGCTAAACTGAGGCTTAAAGCCTGATAAAATACGCTCAGGATTACTGCTGTTTGACTGATTGTAAGCAGTTAAGAGTTAAACCGTGGTAAACAAAAAAACGCACTGGAGAGCAACATGAAAAAGGTATCGATAATTGGTTTAGGCTGGCTGGGTATGCCGTTAGCAATGGCATTGAATGCCAGGGGATACCAGGTGGTAGGCAGCAAAACTACCCTCGATGGCGTCGAAGCGGCCAGAATGAGTGGCATCGAATGCTATCAGCTTAACTTCACGCCAGGCGTTAACCTGGAGTGCGATGCCGACGATTTAGACGTTTTGTTAAACGTCGACGTGCTAATTATTACCTTACCGGCTCGCCGCACGGTTGAAGGCAGTGAGCTTTATTTCCAGTCGGTGCAGATGCTGGTGGACAGCGCGCTGGCCCACAATGTTCCGCGCATTGTGTTTACCAGCTCGACCTCGGTGTATGGCGAAGGTAAAGGAACCGTGCGCGAGAACTCGCCGCTGGAACCGGTCACCCCTGCGGGCATTGCATTGAAAGAGCTGGAAGAGTGGTTCCACAAACTGCCGAATACCTCGGTAGATGTGTTAAGGCTGGCAGGGTTAGTTGGTGCCGATCGCCATCCGGGACGATTCCTGGCGGGCAAAACGGGCGTAAAAGGGGCAAACAACGGCGTCAATCTGGTGCATCAGGATGATGTAGTTGCGGCGATTCAACTGCTGCTAAACCTGCCGCGCGGGGGTCACACCTATAATCTTTGTGCAGCCGCACATCCGCAAAGCAGCAATTTTATCCTATGCTGGCGCGTCAATTGGGCTTGCCAGAACCGACTTTTGCTGCTGAAGATGGAAACTCTGCCGGCAAACTGGTAGACGGCAGCCGAATCGTCAAAGAGCTGGGATTTGAATATCTTTATCCGGATCCAGCTTTAATGCCGCTAAATTAAGGCAGACTCTTGTAACATCCTCGCGCCTTTTGGTGATTGACGCCATTATTTTAAAGCACGAGGATGTTGGCCCCGTTATTGCTTGGTTCTGTTACTCAACGGAGTGTTTAACAGGAGCAATGCGTCCATGATCCCACCCATCACACTTTCCATGATCGACATCCGTAAATCCTTTGGCGAACACGAGGTGCTGAAAGGCATTTCACTCGACGCCCGTCAGGGTGATGTGATTTCCATTTTAGGGGCCAGCGGCTCGGGAAAAAGTACCTTTCTGCGCTGCATTAATCTGCTGGAAACCCCGGATTCCGGCACTGTGGCGGTCGGTGGTGAAACCATCATGATGAAGCGTGACGGCAAAGGGAATCAGCTGGCTGCCAGCCATAAACAGGTTGAGCAGATCCGTTCGCGACTGGGCATGGTTTTTCAGGATTTTAATCTGTGGTCGCATATGACGGTGCTGGACAACGTGATGGAAGGCCCGCGCTACGTGCAGAAGAAAAGCCGCAAAGAGTGTGTCGAGAAGGCCGAGGCTTTGTTGGCGCGCGTTGGTTTGTTTGACAGGAAAGACTTTTACCCGGCACAGCTTTCGGGTGGGCAAAAACAGCGAGTGGCGATTGCCCGAGCGCTGGCAATGGACCCAGAGGTCATGCTGTTTGATGAACCCACCTCGGCGCTGGATCCCGAGCTGGTCGGCGAGGTGTTAAAGGTGATGCGGAGCCTGGCGGAAGAGGGTCGCACTATGCTGGTGGTGACTCACGAGATGAGTTTTGCCCGTAATGTATCTAACCAGGTCGTATTTTTGCATCAGGGTGAAATCGATTGCAAAGGAACCCCGCAAGAGCTGTTTGGCAGCCAGGGTTCCCCGCGTTTTCAACAGTTTATTTCAAGCCATTTGCAACCGGCTTAAGCCTGGGCGTCAAACCTTTCTGGTCGGAAGGTGGAAAACATCGGATGTTTTTCGCCGCTGTCGATTTCGCTGGCTAACAGTTCGCCAACAATCAGTGCCAGCGTTGCGCCCGAATGGGTAAACGCCACAAACATCCGGGAACGCTGGCCAGTTCGCCGAGCACCGGTTCGCCATCGCCGGGGATAGGTTTCAGGCCAATCTTCCAGCTGGCGGCCTGCAAACCTTCCGCGCCCGCCAATACCGCCTTCGCCTCGGCCACCAGTTCGTTGACCACCGATTCGGGGATCGTATAGTCGCCGTCGCTCGTCGCGGGTTATAGAAGATTCATACCAGTCGTGGTCCAGCGCCAGCGTTTTGCCGGGATTAGGGCGAATAGCCACTCGCGGAGTGTTCATTACCACCTTAACGGTTTTCTCCAGCGGCTTTGGTCAGCACCAGCATCGAAAGTGGTGAATCGTTAGGGATTATTACACCTAGCGGTGCAACGACGTCAGGGGTTTGTGGGCCACAGGCAACCAGCACGGTATCACCGCTAAACGTTTCGCCGCTATTGGTTTTAACGCCGATGGCTTTGCCGCTGGCATCGGTCACCACCTGAGGATTTGCCCGCGTGTTCAACTAACTGCCCGTCGAGACGATAAAACTCGGCCATCAGGAAATTAGCCAGATGCGGCAGACTGACCCAGCCTTCACCCGGATTAAACAGCGCAGTTTCGGCCACAGCCGAGGCATTCACTAGTGGATCGATTTTTTCAACCGAGGATTTACCCGTCAGGTGTGAATCATACCCGTGAGCCGTTTCATAAGCATGGCGTGCCAATGTCTCCTGGCGCTTATCTTTGCCCCCCCAATATAGCCCGCCGTCAAATCGCAGCCAGTCGCGGGAAGAGTCCTGAGCGAACAGGGTACGATAACGATCGATGCCCGCCATGCGCAGCGCGTGATATTCCAGCGTGCGATCGGCGGCCGAATTAAGCCATGACAGGGAACGGCCCGAGGCGCCAGATACTAATTCTGCCTCGGTAATCAATGTCACCTGTTGTCCGCGGCGCAGCAGATGTACCGCACTTGAAATACCGATAATTCCGCCACCCAATACCACCGTGCTTTTTTTAACATTATCCACTGACATAATCCTTTAACCTTTTATTAAATAAGTTATTTAATAGACCAATCTGCGGATCGCGTGATGGAAAAAATCAAAGCACTTCCGATAAAAATCGCTGTAATCGCGCAGACTGCGGGTTATCAAAAATCTGTTCCGGCGTACCGGATTCGACAATTTCGCCCTCGTCCATAAATATCACCTGATCGGCGACTTTTCGCGCAAATCCCATCTCGTGAGTGACAACAATCATCGTCATGCCGCGACGACAGAGGTCGGCCATAAGATTCAGCACACCTTTAACCAGCTCCGGGTCCAATGCTGATGTTGCTTCATCGAAAAGCATCACTTCAGGGTCCATCGCCAGCGCTCGGGCAATCGCCACGCGTTGCTGCTGTCCGCCAGAAAGATAACGAGGACGATGATCCGCCCGCTGTTCGAACCCACTTCTTTTAGTCGCTCCGCCGCCAGCCGATAAGCCTGTGCCTTGGGCAGGCTTCTTGATTTTCCACGGCGCCAGCGCGACGTTTTCCAGCGCAGCTGTGATCCGGAAAAAGATTAAAATGCTGGAATACCATACCGATACGCAAACGCAGGGCGTCGGGTTTATCTTTCAGCACAGAACGGCCTGAGACAATTACGTCGCCAGACTGCGGTTCGTGCAGACGATTAATACCGCGCAGCAGGGTTGATTTCCCTGAGCCTGACGGCCCAATAATGCAGGTTGTGGTGCCGGGATGCAACCTTGAGAGAGACATTGCGCAGTACTTTAATATCGCCAAACGCTAGGGTTAATCCCGGATCTCCACGCTGGCGCCGTGAAAAGTTCTCGGGCATTGAATCGGCAGACGTAAGCGAGTTGAAAAGCCCATGGATTATTGCCCTCGATCGCTGGTTATAAGTCGCGCTACTACTGTTGCGCTGAGATGGTGAGAATTCAACTGTTGCAGTTCATCGACCTCTTTCAGGCTACTAACCGGGCGGATCATTTTGCTGCGACCGGTGCGGAAACGTTCGTCGACGTAGTTCACCAGATGCGTCATCGGCACGGTAATCATCAGATAAAACAGGCCCGACAGCATCAGCGGTGACAGATTACCGGTGAGCACGGCGGCGTCTTGTCCGACGCGAAACAACTCGCGTTCGTTAACCATCAACCCGAGCAGATAAACCAGCGACGAGTCTTTGATAATCGCAATAAACTGATTCACCAGTGCCGGCAACACCCGACGAATACCCTGTGGCACAATAACCAACCGCATGGCGCGGCCATAGCTCATACCCAGCGCGCGGCAGGCTTCAAGCTGACCTTTTTCGACGCTTTGGATCCCGGCGCGGAAAATTTCTCCCATATACGCACTGGCAATCAGGCTTAGCGCAAAAATGCCCAGCGGGTAGGGCGATGGGCCAAACAGCTCATAACTGTAGCGCGCCAGACCCTGACCAATCAGCAAAATGGTGAGGATTGATGGCAGGCCGCGAAACAGATCGGTATAGATTCGGGAAGGCAATCGCAGCCAGCGTGACGGCGAAATGCCCATCAGTGCGAGGATCAAGCCGATAGTCGTGCCCAACAGCGTTGCCGCCACAGAAATGATCAGCGTATTGATTAGTCCGACTTTTAACAGCTGAGGAAGAACTTCGGCCATCGAGCTAAAATCGAAGAACGTCCGGTGAAGCATTTCGAACAGGCTCATAAATACTCACTCTTTAACTGGAAGAGGACGCCCTCACCGCCGGGTAAGAGGCAGCAGCGCGCACAAATCGGTTAGCTTGCATGCGGCAGATATTGTTTCGGCATTGGTGAGCCTGGGAACCATTTCTCATAAAGTTTTTTCCAGGTGCCGTCCTGCATCGAGGCCTGGATTGCCTTGTCCAACGCGGCTTTGAATTGCCGGTTTGCCTTTGGCAATGGCAAAACCCGCAGGGGCATCAAAGGAAGGAATATCCGCAGCATGAACCAGATTGAAACGCGCGGCATAGTCTTTCGCCGCTTCATAATCCAGGAAGTCTGCGTCAACCGTGCCGTTATTCAGCGCCGAAATGGCCGCATTATTATCCGGGAAACGCACCAGGTCGGTCTGGGTAAAATGTTGTACCGCGTAGTTCTCCTGCAACGTGCCCTGAACCACCGCCAGTCGATGCCTGGCCAGGGTTTTCACATCTGCTCACGCCAGAGTCTTTGCGGGTCAGTACGGTAAGATAACCGGCCAGATAACCGTCAGAAAAATCGACAACTTTTGAGCGTGCCGGAGTAATGCCGATAGCCGCCACGCCCGCGTCATAGCGCCCGTTAGCCACTGAAGGCAGGATGCCGGCAAAGTCCTGACCGATAAAAACTCACCTTCTTGATACCGATACGATGCGCGACATCGGTGAAGAACTCAACGTCAAAGCCGGTGAAATTTCCCGAGGCGTCGGTGAAGGTATAAGGCTTGGCGTCGCCGAGGCTGGCGACGCGGAGTTCGCCCGGCTCGAATTAGTCCGAAAGGGTTGTCCTGACTTGCCGCGCCGCACAGGCCTGCGGGGCTGAAAGAGAAAAGAGTGAAACTGAGGCAATCAGTGCAGTGGCAAGCTTAATCAGGGTCTTTTGCGATTTCATAATGCGTCCGTTTTTGTTGTAGTTAACATCAACGACTATTGATCCCCGGTGGTTTTATTTTTTCAGAGACCGGTCTCAATGCAGGGGCTGATAAGAGTTCAATCATTGTGAGACCGGTCTCAAATCAGTTATCATGATACTAGCAACCGGATTATCCGATCGTCAATTGCCGTTAACCAAAGGTGTGATACGAATAACTTATGACAACTGGCAAACAGCGAAATAAAGCCCCCACCGTGGCCGATGTCGCGCGGGAAGCGCAGGTCTCAAAGGCTCAGGCTGCGCGGGCTCTGGGCGGATACGGCTCGGTCAGTGAAGAGGTATTGGCCCGAGTAATGACCGCTGCGGAAAAGCTGGCTTATCGGCCTAACGAGCTGGCGCGAAGCATGAATACCGGCAAATCCAATACGCTGGGGGTGATCGTTGGTGATATCGAAAACCCACACTTCGGGTTAGCGTTGCGCGGCATTTCTGACGTTGCGCGGCAGGCCGGGTTTCATCTGTTATTCAGTAACAGTGACGAAACGCTGGGGGTCGAGCAGGATGCGGTGCGAGTGATGCTTGATAAGCAGGTCGATGGCATGATTATTGCGCCGTGCTCTTCGATTTCCGGCGAAAATAAGCATCTGGCACAAATTATTGCCGATGGCAGGGCGTTAAAGCTGTTTGACCGTTCAGTTGCCGATCTTGACGTTGAGGCGATCGTGATCGATTTTACGGCTTCGGCAAAACAGGCTACGCTGGCTCTGCTTGAGTGCAGGACATCGACAGTATTGCTTATCTGACCAGCATGACTTTTAGCAAACCATTTACTCGTCCAATGAACTGGGGCTGACGCCGGTGGCTCAGCGCGTTGCGGGCATGGAGCAGGCGTTTCACGATAGCGAAGTGCCATTTATCCCGGCACTGATTTGCGGTTCGCCAGCAGCGAACGAGTCGATTGCTGAGATTGTCGACCAGCTGTTTACTCAAGCTCAACTTAATGACTATCAACTTAATAACTTCCGGCCGCCGAGTGCGATTATCGCCTCTGACAGCGTGATCGCCATGAGCCTGCTGCGCGAATTGGGCCAGTCGCGGACTGCGCGTGCCACAGGATGTATCGTTTGTGATGTTCGATAATTTCCCGTGGACCGAAATTGTCGCGCCGCCGCTGTCCGTTATTTCCCAGCCGGTTTACGAGATGGGCAGGGAGGCCGCGCGCAGGATAATCTGCGAATTACGCGGCGAAGCAGCAGGGCCAATGCCTACCTTTACTGCAGAATTTATTGCCAGAAAATCGATTGGCCAAGTTTAATCATTCAATGTGAGGGTTTCAAACCTTGATGGTCTTGGGTCTCTTGCTCTGAACGCACGGTGAGTATTGCTGCCAGCACGACAAATAAGACTCCCTCAGCCGAATCTAGCAAAAAGGAATTAAACAGGTTACAGAGCAGGTAGCTGCCAATTAAAGCAATAAACAGGTTACGTAAATAAATCGGCTGCTGCCAGGCTGCACGCAGGCAACACAACATCCATCCTAAAAATATTAATAATCCCAGAAGTCCGTTCTGTACCATTTCAAGCAGATATTGGTTATGTGGATTATTAATGCTGTACTCCGGGTAATTTTAAGTCATTGAATTTAAAGGTATTTTCACATGTCATCCCTAAAAATACCTAATATTTCCCGAATGTTTGATATCACAACTAAACCATTACGTATTCTTGCCCACGTGAGTCCAAATACTTTTTCGTCATAGCAATGTTTTTATGCCCAAGCAATCGCTGGGTAAAACCTTCGTCTTTTTCGGTTTCATACAGCCTGCTAGCCAAACTTCGGATTTCATGAAAAGTTGGTGGGTTAGGGCCAAAATTAATCCCGCACATTTCCCTTGCCCTCCTAAATCCTTCCGTTATTGACCCGGGAGACAAGGGCCCTGGTTTTCTACCACCGGTCCTTGTGTGAGAGTATATGAGATGGCTTGAGTTGTTTTCAATTCTGCATGCTTCTATCGTATCAGATAGGGACATACCTACCGCTTTAAGTTCTAGATCTATTGGCAGTGCTAACTTGTGCCCAGTTTTTCCCTGGGTGACAAAGAGCCTGTCATTGTTCACATCAATAAACTCCATCTTCGTAATATCCTCTCGTCTTTGCCCCGTCAACAATGCAAGATTCATCGAATTTACAAGCCAGCTACCTACTTCAATAGCAGAGTGACGAATTGAAAGAAATTGCTCTAATGATAATCTATTTCGCTTAACCTTTGGAGCTGGGGTCCTTGTCGGTTCAACTGGATTTTTGTCAGTAATCCCTTCTACAATTGCCTCCCTGAAAATATCAAGCAGCAGTGAACGTAATGATAAAGCCATGTTTCTCTTGCCGCGTTCAATGTAGGTTTCAAGAAAAATGGCAATATCTCGCGTAGAAATCTTAGTTACATAGTGATTCGCAAACTCAACCTTAAGTGTTTTTATTTGATTTCTTCTTAACTTAACCGTCTGAGGCTTTAGACTTTTTCTTGACTGGATCACCTCATAACGTTCCAGCCAATCTTTGAAGGCTAATTCACTGGAAGAGTCCTTCAGGCGATCGAGAAGGGCTGAAGAAATATAGTTCTTCTCAATATAGCTATTTGCTTCTATGGCCTGAGCAATAGCATCCTTGCGCGCTATTCTTCCAAGGGAAATTTCTTGACCGGTTGTTGGATTACGCCATGAGTAAATTTGTTTGGCCTTACGATACGTTAAGTTTCGTGGCAGGTTAGCGTCGTAACGTTTCGGCCTGTTCGACATGCTTTAACTTCTCCATGAGCGATCCTTTTTTCGGTGGCGCAATGTGAGCGGGTTTACGCTTCATCATTTTCTTACGCGGGTCAATGTAAACCGAATCAGGATGTAATTTGTATTCTTTACCGTGAAGTTCAGGGCATGGGTAAATCCGGCCTTCACGCACCCAGCGCCTTAATGTTGAAAGGGAAGGTGGGTGGGTGTAGGTTTCGGAGGCCCATTCCTGAAGGTTCATCAGTTTAGCCATTTTCTTCTCCAGTATTTTTACAGTTTATGTTCGCAAACTAACGCAAGAAATTGCGGCAACAGAGTTTATTTACCTTCTACCACTCTGTGCACGATCACGTTTAGCCAAAGCCAAGGCTCATGCTTTTGAGGGCAGAACGGCTCAGCCTGGCTGGCGTATTTATCGAGGAGTTGGCGGAAGGTGAGTTTGTTTGATTTGCTATTGAGTTCGGCGATGAGTTTCTTTGCTATGGCTCTGGCGGCGTTGTCGATCTCTTCGGAGGTCATGGATTACTCCTCGATCGAGCACTCAAAAGCATTTATAAATGTTTGCGCTGCTTCAGGACTGATAGCGTTTCCATAGGCGCGCAATCGTCCCACGCTTTGGGTAACCCCATCAGTAGTCGAGCCATAACAGGGTGGTAAGATTCTAGTTCGCCCATCTGCTCCCGCGTGGGGTTTCCATTCAGACCAAACGTGTGAAGCCACATCTGGCGATAAAGAGTATCGTTCCTCATCCTCCCGTCCTTGCGAAAGAATGAGCCCCCTATATTTCCCATATCTTTGTATCCGCGAGTGGTTGGCGTGGCCCAGCCCGATTGCTCCAAAGTAGAGGCGCAGTCTGAGGCTCGGCGCACCGACGCCACAAGCTGGCAATACTGCCGCCCCGCAGGCGTAACCTTGTTCTTCCAGCTCAATGAATAAATCGTCGAGCCAGTGTTTTCCAATCGCTGCCGCAACCTGTTCCCCAAAGAGGATTGCAGGCTGACGCTCCTTGATGAGATTGAGCCAGACGGGCGCAAGATGTCGCTCATCTGCTGTTCCGAGTTGGTTACCGGCAGCGCTAAATGGCTGGCAAGGGCAACTACCTGTCCAAACTGGCTTGTCATCTGGCCATCCTGCATTTCTGAGAGCGAGTGACCAGGCACCAATTCCAGCGAAGAAGTGGCATTGAGTGAATTCTGAGAGGTCTTCCGGTTTAACATCGACAATGCTCCGTTCATCTACATAGCCAGGTGCTATATGCCCAGCCTTAATAAGGTTTCGCAGCCATTGAGCAGCGTAAGGGTCGAACTCGTTGTAGTAGGCCGTCATGCCAATCTCCTTTGGCTGGCCGCCCAAATTTCTTTCTGATGATCAGCACAACATTCACTACAGCAATAACTAGTCTTGCCCACTGATGGCTCACCGCAGTCCCCATTTTTGCAAACAGGTGAGGGCGGTACCGGTTTGACGCGGTTAGAAATAGCCGCAGTTAAGTGCTGTTCGAATTCGTCTGCTGCGTTGTCTGCTACATCAGCCATTATACGGCCTCCTGAATTTTGATTGGTGCACGGTGGCAAGTTGCGGAGATGTTGCCGTTCTTCTTTTTCACAACGTAAACACTGAATCCTTTTGGCCGGTAACCCCAGCCATCAGATGTTCCGTCATCGTCTTTTTTCTTGGCTATGAAATCCTGAGCACAAGACATCGCAACCCCAGCACATTCCTTGTCTGGAGCATTAACGGTTATTCGCATAGGGTTGCCCTCGAAATTTGGCAATAAAAAAACCGCTCTAGGCGGCTTCATTCGTTTTCGGCTTAGCTTGCCGGATAGCGTCGTCATAACCTCACTGGTATGCGTCACTGAATATCTTCTCTATCAGCGGCTTCAGCGGTATAGCGAAAGTGTGCCGCCTCTTTATGGTCATGCCGGATGCGTCCTCTGCGAATTCCTCCATGTACTCATCGAATTTAGTCATGGGAACCTCAATTTTTTGGCAATAAAAAACCCCGCATTGCGAGGCTTTAGATGATCATTAAGTGTTGCTGCACCTATGAATTTTCAAGTGCGTCTTTGACGTATTCTCTTCAACGCGTAGCGAATAGCTATTAGTACGAATAAAGCCAGTAACGCATGAAGTGCAAAAAAGAAGTTCGTAACTGCCAGTTCACAGTCATGTACCTTTGAAGTCTCGCAATAACCAACGAATTTATAGGTCTCTGACCCTGTAAGTGTAGGGAACCCTAATAACTCCACTGAACAGGCTGTAAGAGCCAGAAACGCAATAAAATTAGCGAGCAACTTTGCAAATATCTTCACTATTAATTACCTGTATAGTGCCGTAAGCCATCATTGATGTTCCAGGAATATTGACCGGTGGGGTCCGGAGAAGGGTATTCCTGATGCTGTAAAAATCTGAGCTATTCACCAACGTAATACAACCATCGGAAATTCCGAATCGTCCGTTAGGGTGAAGGCGAAAATTTCCGCGTTCTACCCCTTTGAACCATGTGTAATCGTCTATCTTCCCATCATCACGATATAGAGCGAACCAGTCTTCATGTCTGACACCAGTACCAATATTCTTATATAACGTGATTAATTTTGACCTCAAACCACCGACCGGACGGCTAACAATCCAATATTTCCCTGGGGGAAGTGGGCCAACGTTTGCGACGTAATTACACCCCGGCTGATTTTTATACTTACCATCTCCCGAAAACGCTGAAAATGTCCCAATTCCAGGGAAAAACAGTGGGCAGTAATCTGCACCATTGATGGTAAAAGTACCCGATAGAGCCATTTCATTACTCCCCTAATTATTGCAGCTAAGGGTAATATTTGTTTTTCATAGATAAAAGCAGAAATTTACTAAACAACGAACAAAATTCTCATGTAACGGTGCTGACCATTTCTGCATTGAATAGGATAGGGCGCTCTTTCATGGCTTCACCCCAGCGCGCAGTGCTTCAACGTAATCCCCACCCTTTAGCTCAATGTGGTCTGCGCACTCATGATAAGGATTGGAGTCATAACCATCACCGCCGCCAGCCGTTCTCAAATCGTATGCAAGCTTAATTACGAAACTCTCAATCGCCTTTGCGCCAATCTCAGTGATAGCGGTATCGGTCGCTGGGGTGTCGCTGTGTGATAGCTCAGGTAGAACTTCATCCCATGATGCAACGTCCCCGTTAAGATGCCAGCCTATGACACCGTCGCTCTCACGGACTAAATCTTTAACTGCTGTGATGATGAAATCCTGAATGCAATTTTCAGCCTTCAGCGACGCACACTCAGCCGCCAACTTGTCATAGTCAGCCTGCTTTTCGCGCAATTGACGTTCAAGTCGTTCAGAAAGCTCAAGTCCAATCTGAGCGTCTCGCTCTGCATTGTCATAGTCAGCCTTCAAAACTAACTCTTGGTTCTGTACGCCTTTGGATGTTTGAATACTCATGATTAACTCGTCCTAAAGCCATTGCAGTTGCGGAGAAATTCGAGGAAATACTGTTTACCTTTCTCTGGCCCGATACCGCTGTACCAGTCTTCAGGTGGAGTCCAGCCTTCGATAAGTTTTGCAAGTCGCTTTGCGGCGGCAGGTGATGCGTTAATTGGGTCATTGGTTTTGGCGGTGGGAATAATTTTCTCAACTCCTGGGATATCCAGAATTGCAAACCACGTTTCGTTAGTAACGCCAAGGCCTGGTATGCGCTCAGTCTTACGGCGCTTATCGTCGATTTCAACTGTCATGATTTATTCCTTACGAGGGTTAAGCGGCAAGCTTTTGGTTGATTAACTGGCGGCATTCTTCATGCCATTGATCGAGTTGCTGCTGAGTCGTGAAATGATTGGGGTGGTCATGAGCGAAATGTTCAGGCTTTAACCTGTAGATTGTTCCTTCGGCCTTTAAGTGTGGAATGCTCCATTTTTCTACCGTAAGCAGATGCTGAATTTGCTGCACATAGACTATCTGAATGAATATCGATTCCTCTTCCATGAGGCGACCCCAGCCTGCATAGTTGGGGTTTGTGTAATTTATTGTGCACCCCACGGTTGCGCCGCCTGACAAGCGCCCACCAACCTTCCCAACGCTTGATGCATTGCGCTGAAAGAATGTGATATTTGCGTCAGGGTGCCTGCGGAGGAGTGCCAGTATTCCGACTGGCGTCATGGTGATTACCTGCGAGGATTATTTATTGAGGATTCGCTGCCAGATAGCTGAAACATAATTGGCTTGGTGGACAGCATCGGCCAGCGCATTGTGACGAGTTCCTTCGAATGGTGAGTCTCGTTTTGGGTCAAAACCGGCCACTCGTCCAAGCTCAACAATAGTTCTGACGTCGCGGTCATTCCACCATTGCCAAGGTGTGGCGAGTCCTGCGATTGAATAGCTATTGCGCAAAATTACGCAGTCAAACGACGCGCCATTCCCCCATACTTGCAGGGATTTTGAATTGCCATGTTCGGCTACAAATTCTGAAAGCTGCTGCAAGGCGCAGCTCAATGTTGCTTCGGGGTTTGTCACAGAGCGTCGAGCCTCATCACTTTGCTGCATCCACCACATTACGGTGCTGGCGTCTGGGGATGCTCCAAGTAGCATGGATGATTCAAGGCTTACTGATATTGAAAACTCGGGGCCGGTATCTCCACATGAAGGGTCAAAAAATACTGCGCCAATTGAAATTATCGGGGCGTTAGGCTTGTTGCCCATAGTTTCGAGATCAATCATTAAATGATTCATTGCTAATCCTTAAAATGGAATGTCGTCGTCAAAATCCATTGGCGGCTCGTTGTTTTGCTGAACTGGTTGGTGTTGGCGGGAAGAGTTAGAGCTGCCGGATTGTTGCGGTGCATGTTGAGCTGATTGCCCGCCTTGGGGCTGGCGCCCACCCAGCATTTGCATGGTTCCGCCAACATTGACGTGAATCTCCGTGGTGTACTTTTCGATACCGGCCTGGTCTGTCCACTTTCGTGTGGTCAGTTTTCCCTCAATATAGACCTGAGAGCCTTTACGGAGGTATTCCCCTGCAACTTCTGCCAGTTTTCCGAACAGCACCACGCGGTGCCATTCGGTTTTCTCTTTCTGCTCGCCGGTCGTCTTGTCGCGCCAGCTTTCTGAAGTTGCCAGGGTGATATTGGCAAGAGCACCGCCGTTAGGCATGTAGCGGACTTCGGGGTCTTGCCCGAGGTTGCCAACGAGAATTACTTTGTTTACGCCTTTACTGGCCATTATGCTGGCTCCCCTTCAATTTCAGCCTTGCGGTCAAGATAGACAGACTTTGCCTTATCATACTGTTCAGTGCCGCTTAAGTTTTTATCAGCTGACCTCCAAGCTTCCTCAAGCTGATTTGCTGTGGCTGTTAATGCATAAGCGGTGAAGTCAGTAAGTAATTTTTGCGGCGTTCTCATTGTTCGCTGCGCGGGCTGAGAGGTTGGCTCATTCACTGCTTTTGATAGTTCATTCATCTGCTGTTTTTTATGCTCATCTGTGTCAGCATCTTTTGAATCGTCGATGCCGAATAATCCGTTAAGGCAATATTTTCTGGCGTAAGAACTTGTTGCCCCGGTAACTTGAGCTGCGTCCATCCCTTTCTTTGACTCCTCCTCTCTTGCTATTGCTGTGGCGGTGTGTGAAACATCCCCATCAGTAATTGTTGCTGTTGCTCGCACGTAGTGCCGAGTGCCGACCAGGATGATTTCATCCGAAATGGAAAGGAACAATCCCCCTAAGAGCGGCTTTACGCCCTCTAAGATGTCTTCACAGCTTCGATATTTATATTTTCCAAAACTGTTATATTGATTTTTAGGGGCATTAAGCGTTCGCTGAATTTCAGCAAGCCGCGAATAAAATTCTTTGCTCATAACAACCTCATATCAGTGATTACCAGCAAACTCATCCCATGAGATTTCAGCCACTCCGTTGCGATCGTTCCATTGACGCTGCCTGGCCTGCTGGTTGAGTTGTTCCTGGATGTCTTCACTGAGCAATTCCTGCATCAGCGATACGAATTGAGCGTCCTGCGCCTTGTCATCCTGAGTCATGCCGCTGCTTCCCGCTTAACGGTAACCACATACCCGCGAGACTCCATGTAATCGCGAATAGCTTCTTCATCCAGGTGGGGGAGAATGGTCGAGTCTTCCAGACCTTCAATTTCAACGACCTGATTGCGACTGAAGAAGTCCGTTTCTACTGATACCTTTTTGCACTTAAGAGTGATGGTCATAAAAGTCCCTTACTCCGGCAGAACGCCCGAGCCATTAATTTGTAGCCGAGGTGATTGTTTGGGTAACGACACTCATGGCCGCTGATATAAATGCGAAGGTAATCGCCGATGATTTGAAAACTCATGGCTCACCCTTCTGCTGGAGTATTTGCCAAACGCGCTTAGCCGCGTCTTTAGCATTACGGAAGATGATGTCGAGCAGTGATTCAGAGCAGCCCACGCAAGGCCACCCTGCAAGTTGCGTTGTTTGCATGGGATACTCCGGTTTTAGTATTGAATTGATGTGTGGGGGATTTTGCTTTCCATCAGAGCTTTTAGTGTTTCGATAGCCTGCTCGCGGGTGAGTCCTGCGTGCTCGGTTAATGCGTTGACGACTGCGGTGCCGATAATTTTTCGGTGTGCAACGTCGGCAGCACGTTTATCAGCTTCGTCCTTGATGCGTTTTTCTTCTGCCAGACGAGCATCTTCTTTCTGTTTGGCTTCACGCTGGATGCGCTCGGCTTCCTGCCGCGCTCTGAGTTGCTCAGCTTCGATAGCTTCCTGCTTCTCACGCTCTGCCTGCTGAGCTGCTGCTAACCGGTCGGCCTCAGCTTTGGCTGCTGCGTCTTTGCGGTCTTGCTCGGCTTTCTGTTCCGCTGCAATGCGGTCGCTTTCAGCTTTCTCCAGTGCAGCAATGCGGTCTCGCTCTGCCTGCTCAGCCTTAAACTTCAATTCCGCTTCCCTAGCGGCAGCGGCTTCGCGTTCCTGCTTTGCATTTAGTTCAGCATCAAGCCGGGCCTGTTCAATCGCCTGGCGTTTAATCTCTTCTTCATGAGCGATGCGCTGGCGTTCTGCTTCGGCTAGAGCGTCGGCAGCGTCGCGGTCGAACTGAATATTCATGAGCAGGGCAAGCTCGTGTCCATCTTCGATTTGTTTTTTCAGTGCCTCGGCGGCGGCGGCCTGCTCAGCCTCGATACGTAGCCGCTCTTCCTCAGCAGCCTTGCCAGCCGCGATGCGTTCCTGTTCAGCTTCCCACTCAGTCAGAGGGCGGCGAGTTTCATCACGTAGCGCATCACAGGCATCAACAAAGCGCTTAATTTCCTGTTCAGCGGGTCGAACAGCTTCTTTTAGGCGCTTTAAATACTCACGACCTGGCTTTTCGACAGCGGTCTTACTGCGGCTTACCTGAGCTGCCAGTGAGGCAACGCGGTCACGGCCTTTCTTTGTATTTAAGTCTGGCGCTTCACTGACGCTGGCCTTGATGTGCTCAAGATAAGAATCAAGGCCGTTGGGGATGTACAGCGCCGGAGCCTGTTCCGGCTTAATCTCGATTACTGATAATTCCGTTGTCTCGCTCACGGCGATCTCCTTGGTTAATGAGTACATAAGTCGAAGCACTCGAAATAAGCGCTTTGAGCTAGATACAGGCGAAAAAAAGCCCCAAGGATTAGTTGAGGCAAGTGGGACACTAGCGAGGGGTTTCAAGCTGAGCACTCAGTAAATGCGCAGCAGGAAGGGGCTCACATCAGAAAAATAAAAATAAATCCCAGCACTGAAGCAGAAATCATCAAACTTCCAGGTATTAAACAAAGCCAAAACTTTTGAGTTCGATTCATACATGCTCCGGTACTAAGCTGAAAAATTGACATAAAAAAAGCCGCCTATAGGCAGCTCTGTTGATGCTCTTTGGTGGTGTGGTGGCCAGCACCGAGACGCCACTCTCGCTTACTTCCTGAGCGCCCTGTTTCTGTATTGGCAAACAACTATCTGCCCAGCCGGTTTATCAGGTCTTATCACACTGCTAGCGTTGCACCTCGCTTGAGGACACCGGCACCACACCCCAAAGAACACCCTATGCGCCTGATAGAGTAGGCGCAGGGTAAAGTCACGGATGCTTTTGGGTATTACCCGAAACCTCCTTTTCACTGTTAATTAAAACTGATAATTTATTAGCTCAAAATTCTGATAGAGGTTCACATGGATCTAGAAATGCGTTTGCATTGCCCGGTGTGTTTTAATGAAGAATTTGAAATGCCTGATAACTTTAATGCAGATAACGGCTATGAAGGCGTTAAGTGCAGTAAATGCGGCGAGCCTATTACAGATGAAGAAGTTTCTCAGCAGGGCGCGGAATTCGCAGCCAAAAAAATTCAAGATATAATCAACGGAAAACAAAGCTTTTAGTTTATTTAGCTGCCAATATCTGTATGCATTTTAGAAAGCTTGCATAACGTAGTTAATAAAAAACCCCGCACTTGCGGGGTTTAATGTGCCAGAGGTTTAGCGACTTTATTCGGTAGGTACTTTTCCACCGTCACTGGTGACTTCACTAAGTGAGGAATGCTGCTTGCTGCATACAGGGCACTCTTCTTCTGTCGGTTGACCCATGCATTCACACATAGCGCCAGAGCAGCAGTAAGTGTAAATAATGCCGCCCTTACATTTTTTATTTTTACAAGTCATGTTCGCTCCTGCTTCTTCTTGTGAGCCTGATAGGTTTCCCATTCAGTATGCAGACCGAGAAATATCATGAGCACGCAGACAGAGGCACTAACGGGCTCTTCATGAAAGTTTGAAACGCCGGTTGCAAGAGAACAAACTGCCATGATGGAAGCGACTCTAACAACATTTCTCAATACGCCAGTGAGCATCATTGCCCTTCTTTAGCCAATAAGTATGATTGAGTGGCAATCCCTATCAATAGCCTAGCCAGTCACGAATAGCCTGAAGTGAGTAAGAGGATTTATCACCCATTTCACAAATGAAATCTTTAACGTCCTGGTCATGAGCAGTTACGATAGAAAGAGCTTTAATTTTTGATACGTTGCGTTTGTAGTCTTCCATAAATCCTCACTTATAAACGTGGAATGGGTTTTTAGGCTTGCCGCGGTGACCTGCTGAGTAAATGGCTACATCTGGCAAACAAATATTGTCTGAGCTGGCTTGCTGTTCGCTTCGTAGTGAAAGCGAATTCACAGCTTTATATACCCTCCCAGAGCATCCTGAGAGCGTCACAGCAACGCGCTTACCTAACTCAACATCTTTCATGCGTTCAGCCCGATGCGCAGTAGCACGGGCCAGCTTCTTGCGTTCTTTGGCATTCATTGGATTACTCCAGGTAGTTAGCTTGGGTGCAAGAGTTGGAACCTGTGACATTTCCGAACTTAAAAGGCTTCTTAGGTCAGGCCGTAAATTCGGGCCCTTAGCTCCACCTTTCTCTTGCCCAAAGCTAACTGCGCTTTGGTGCGACCGAAACAGTCGCATATCTGATTGTTAAAGAAGCAGCTGAGCGTCTTGCCCGGCGCGGTCATCTTCCTGATCCGCCTCGCTGTATCGTCGCGATGGATTGAATATACCTACAGGTAATATTTATGTCTATACCTATGGGTAAAGTAAATTGGCGTGTATGGGTAATGTTTATGAAAACACAGGTAATTTATTTTTATTTTTTCTTCTTGTAGACAAAAAAGCGCCTGCAAGGGGCGCTTATTTTTTTGATTGGTTGCTAATTATTGGGCGGGGTTGTTATTTGCATCTCTGCTAGGCATGTCGTCGTTATCAACATAGCGCGTTGCTTTAACTATGGCTGAGACGAAATGAATTTTCTCGACTTCAGTTGGCTCCAGCGTGATCGGCTTATGTTCATTGTTAATGCTTGAAAATTGGTAACTTCCATCTCTAGTTTTAGTCATGACCTTTATCATGTTATGGCCATCAACTGTTCTAACAAAAACCTCATCTCCAGAGTGGATGTGAGTATTTGGCTCAATAACAACAAACTCACCCGATTGAATCCGGGGATGCATGCTATCTCCCTTGACCTTAAGACCGTAAGCATCTTTATCTGAGCTATAGATTTGAAGCCATCCGGCGCGGATTTCCACCATATCAATCATGCCGTCAACTCCCAAGATAGCTTCGCCCACAACAGGGACTGCACCCAGGCGTAACTTGCCCACGTACTCAATCTCTTCACTGACTATTTTGTCCGCGATAGAAACCCCATCAAACCATCCACGTGGAAGCTTTAGGTTAGCTTCAAGTAAAAGCACAGTCTCTTCGCCAATACGTTTTCTCCCAGACTTATCGTCAGGATAAAGCATGCGGGAAACATAGCTGGCATCTTTTCCAATTGCATCAGCAACTTTCTTTTGTCCGCCAACACCCAGGCTTTCTATGTACTGAGAAAGCTTAATCCGCCTGTTCTCATACATCATTTTTTTATCATCTCTGCTCATGTGTACATCGTACTAAAAATTACCAATGGGTAAATAACCTATGGGTATAGACAAAAACATTACCCAAGGGTATATTTCGCATTGAGACATCACTTAAGGAATACATATGGAAGAGCTACGCATTTTTCTTAATGCCTTGTCTCTGGATCAGCAGAAGGAATTCGCACTGAAATGCGCAACAACCATCGGCTATCTACGCAAGGCCATCAGTAAGAACCAGGAGCTAGGTGCAGTCTTGTGCGTGTTGATTGAATCAGCAACCAAAGGGAAGGTAAGCCGCAAAAACCTTCACCCGAATGACTGGCACAAAATCTGGCCTGAATTAGCGGCAGCAGCATAGTTTTACCGCTCTTTAAACAATCTAATCGCGACTGTTTCGGTCGCACCTAACATAGTGATTAACCTCACGGCTTAGTCACGTAACTACTTATCGATAAAGGAATTATCAACCATGCAAAATGCAAGTTATAGCAAGCCGTCACCACGCGACATAGACCGTGCAGAAACAGATCTGCTCATCAACCTGTCAACGCTGACGCAAAGAGGTTTAGCCAAGATGGTGGGGTGTCACGAGTCGAAGATAAGTCGCACTGACTGGCGGTTTTTTGCTGCGGTTATCTGTGCATTTGGAATGGCATCTGACATCAGTCCGATCACTCGGGCTTTTCAGGAAGCATTGAAGGCTATAGGCAATAAAAAAGCCTCGACCGCGGTAACGGCTGAGGCTTCAAGACAAATTGGAATCGACTTTTAGTACTGGATCAATTCACAGGAGTAATTATGGCACTAGCAAACAAAGCTGTAAAGGCAGATATCAAGGAGGCGCGATGAACGCAGCTGAAGTTATTGATATCTGCACGGCACGTCAACTCAGGAGCAACCGGATGGAAAACCAGAAACTTGGTTACGTCCAGTTGTACCGCAGCATCAAGAAGAAATCTTGGGCGAAGGATGTTTATCTCCGCACATTATGGGAAAACCTGCTGATCTCTGCCCAGCACACACAGCGCATGGTGAATTTCAAAGGTAATCTATGGAATCTTCAAACCGGTCAACTGGTCTCTACAGCGGCTGATTTAGGGCTATCTCTTTGCGACAGAGAGGGAAAGCCAACCAGCCGTGACACAGTCGTTAGGATGCTTAACTTTTTCGTCAAGGAAGGGATGATTTCTCTGGGTGGTGAAAAGCGAAAAGGGACGGTCATTACCATTCTGAATTACGCTGAATATGCCGAAAAAATAGACAATTTACCCGCACATAACAGCGCACATATCTCCGCACATAACAAACCCAGTAATGGCGCGGCTTCGGAGGGTGGTGCCGCACATAAAGCCGCACATAAGCCCGCACATCATGAACAAGAATGTATTAACAAGAATATAAATACTAACCCCCTTAATCCCCCGATGGGGGACAAGAAGGTTTTTAACCCTCTCGACATTCCGATCCCTAATTGGCTAAACAGCACAGCCTGGCGGGAATGGGTTCAGTATCGGAATCAGACCAAGAAGCCAATCAAGACAGCAATCACCGTAACCAAGGCATTCAAACTGCTGAAAGAATGCTTTGACGAAGGTCATGACCCTGCCGAGGTGATAAACACCAGTATCGCAAACGGCTACCAAGGCCTGTTTAAACCGAAGTTCCCAATTAGACGACAAGCCGCAGAAAGTGAGCCAGAGCCTCACTGGAACAGCGAGGAGTCTTGGAAGGAGTTCTTATGAGCAATCGCCTGCTAAAAGTCATAGAACAGCGTGATGGCACGCTGCTTGCGAAAATGGCCCTCCCTGATAACGCACCGGCCAAGGTAGTTAACCTTGAAGCTGAACGAATGGTGGATTCTCTATTTCGCCAACTGATGAAAGTTTTCCCAGCTGCCGCGCAAACGACGCTTAAAACTGATGCTGACCTCAGCGCTGCCAAGAAACAATGGATTGCCGCTTTCGCCGAGAATGACATCCGCACCCGAGAGCAACTGTCCGCTGGCATGCAGCATGCTCGTGCCAGTGAATCACCGTTCTGGCCTTCACCTGGTCAATTCATTGCGTGGTGCAAAGAAGGGGCCTTGAAAGCAGCAGGGTTGCCTGACGAGAATGAGCTTTATGTTCTAACAATGACCTATGCCAGAAAGCGCGGTGGTTATGTCAGTCCAGAGGCTTACCCGTGGCCGAGTCCGGAAGTCTACTGGATGGTGACCACATTGTGCGATCACATGCGTCATGAGAGCTGGTCAGAGGCACAGTTGCGCAAAGGATGCGGTGCGGAACTGAAGCTGATGGCAAAACGCATTGAGTCTGGCGAAACCATTCCTCAGCCCCGCGCCCGTATTGCTCAGATGAGCGTTAAAAGCGCATTGAGCAAAAGTGAAAACCTAAAAAAACTTCACGAAATCTGCGCCAAACATGGCCTAAGGAGAAAGTCATGACAGACTATTCAGCAATGAGTGACTTTGAGATTAATTTAGCAGTTGCCCAGCAGATGCCATCGATAATCGGCATATCAGAACGCCAGCGATCCCTCACTGACGCTGTTTTTTATAATGAGGTAGAAAATGTAAAATATTTCGACCCCTGCAACTCATGGGCCGACGCGGGGCCGATTATTCAGGATAACGGCATAACTGTTGCATGCTTCAAGAATATCATGGCAACGGCATGGGATTCACAGAAGGGGTTAGCATTTGGCGCTGTATTTAAAGGCGCGAACCCTCTCCGCGCCGCAATGATCGTCTTCCTGATGATGAAGGAGCAACAATGAACCCACTCGATAGCTTTACTGTAGAGCGCCTTGAGGAACTGGTTAACGACAAAAGAATCTGTGTGGATGGTTGGGTTCGTGACCTCGCCAAGATAGCACTGGCAGCTAAGCTGGCAGAATCAGGAGATGGAAAGGAACTTTTCAAAAAAATCAGTAACCGCCCAGCAGATGAGGATGGCGATATTTATTACTGTGTCTCATCGAATGAGATGCTATTGCTTGAGTCAATACTGTCTTCAAAATCATCAGAGCTGCCTGATGGCTGGGTGATAATTCCCAAGAAAGCAACAAATAATATGATTTGGGCATATAAGGAAATCATAGATGTTGTTGGGTGGAATACATTTGAACTTGCCCATGAAGCCATGCTCGCCGCCGCACCTAAGCCTGACCATATTGTTGATGTTAACGGAAAGGATGCTGATGTCTCCCTCATCAATGAAGGTAACAATGGCTGGATTAAGTGCAGCGATCGGATGCCTGAGCCTTGTGTCGAAATTACCATCCGTACCCGCCACGGCGAAGTGATAGCCGGTGAAACTGACGTTGTTGGATTCTTGGATTTGCATGACGGAACATCGGTAAGGATGACAGGTGCAACTCACTGGATGCCACTACCCGCCGCACCTAAACCGGAGTAACCGCCATGCTTCGAACTCAATACCAATACCCCCCAGAAATAACCATCCGCCGTAGTGGTGATCTATCGGTTTGTTTCATCACTGAAGCCGTAACTGGTGACAGTAAATTCATTGAGATTGAGCTGAACGAGCGGGCGAAGGAAATATTGGTTAAACCCTCTGACGATTGGATCAGAATGACTCGCGGCATGTTTGCTTTAGACGGCGCGCTGGCGAGGAAGGTTTTACCGCGGCTAGAGACTGAAAAGGCATTTCCACTTACGCCACGAGCTGACGGTTGGTGGTATGGGAGTTACGCATAATACGAGGTGACCGATGCAAATCGAAATGGTCAAGAATGCCGGTGGCGTTTTTGTTCCAGCTTTCGATCATGACCTTCCACGTTTAACCAAATTCAAAAACGGCGAGCAGTACACCGCCGAAATCAAGCTCACTCGCAACCCTGCGTTTCACCGAAAAATGTTTGTCTTCTTCAATTTCTGTTTCGCTCATTGGGCTGCCGATCGGGTAGGGCTTGAGCACGCAGATGAAACCACTCAATTCGAGCGCTTCCGGAAAGATTTAACCATTCTGGCGGGCTTCTATGAGCAAACGATGAGGCTGAACGGTGAGATTAGGACCGAGGCCAAGAGCCTGGCATTTGCGAACATGGAACCGGATGAATTCGAACGCTGCTACAACGCGATGATTAACGCCGCAATAAAACATATTTTTGGTCGCGCGACTGACCAAAACACACTTCAACAGCTTCAATCATTCTTCTGAGGCCTTCATGACAGAAAAATCCAACACCCCGTTAGAGTTTAAAGATTGCTGGGCAACCCCCCCTGAAGTATTCCACGCTCTCAATGCTGAATTCTGTTTCTTGCTCGATGCGGCCGCCAGCGCCGGTAATGCGCTGTGCGGCCGATACATTACCGAGGAAAAAAATACGCTGGAAACTGACTGGCGAGAAGCTATGCCGTCATTCCCGGGATACGCATGGTTAAACCCACCTTACAGCAATCCAATGCCATTCGTGCAGAAAGCTGCAAAAGAGAGTGAGTTGAATAATGTTGGTTGCGTGATGCTCCTCCCTGCTGACACATCGGTTGGCTGGTTTAAGGAGGCCATCAAAACAGCCAGCGAAGTTAGATTTATTACCGGTGGCCGCCTGGCATTTATTAACGCGGGTACCAGAAAACCTGTTTCAGGAAACAGCAAAGGATCGGTGCTGATTATCTGGCACCCATTCCCACGAACGCACTGCCAAATGACTACGGTTGATCGTGACGTTCTTATGGTTTGCGGGGCGAAAATATTGAAGAGGGCCGCATGAAAGAGCTTACCGAGAAACAGCAACAAATCCTCGACTACATCCGGAAGTTTAAAGATGAAAACGGGTACCCGCCTACAAACTTAGAGATGGCCACGCATTTCGATTGCAGCCCTAACAACATCGCCGACCACCTTAAGCGGTTAGTTTCAAAGGGAAAGATTTCTATTACACCCAAGATTGCTCGTGGGATAAAACTCATAGAACTTCAATCATGATACTAAAACCAAAGCTATTTACAGTTGGCTGCGGCATATGCCTCAACCCCTGGGCTAGTGACAAGCGATGCGAGGAAGCTGGCAGGCTGTGTGACAACTGCGAAATCAGGAAGAATGCTAATCAACTTCTAATCCAGAAAATCAGTGGGAGGGCAGTAAAATGCCAGCAAAATTGACATGTGAAATAATTGAACAGCGTAAAAATGAAATTATTCAATTCCTGAAAGCTAATCCTGGTGTAAAGAAAGTCGATATTGCCGAACATCTCAATCTATCTATCAGGACAACGATAAAAACCATCGGGGAAATGAAAGAGTTTGATGAAATATTTCTCACAGGTAGTAATCATGGAATTAGATACTGGGCTGACCCTCAAGAAAATCCATTCAATGAACCGTCGAAGCGAGAATGGGTAGTACCTGCAGATGCAATAGACGGCCGACTAATATTCCTCAACAGATTTAGGCCTGTCGGTGAGAACCTGGTATTTAAGCGCTGCAAAGAGAACTGCCAGCATCTTCTCGCTATACTGAATGTGATGGCTGGGAGGCGCGATGAAGCGAACCTGGTTTCACCATAACGACCTCACTACCCAAGAAGCAGATGAATTAACCCTCCAGTACCAACGTCGAAACATCCAAACCAGAAAGCAACTTAACCCAGACAGATTGTCATGGTGCGTCTCTGCATATCTGGAAGAAACCAAAACCGCGCCAAGGCCAAGCATAGAATGGCAGAGCGCAATGTGGAGAGCGATCTGATGAATTTATATGACAGTGATATATCCGATCTACTGGATAGGTGGGGCAATTGGGCAACGGAATCATCAAACTCAATTGACTGGAAAAGTTACTGCAGTGGTTTTAGGAAAATGACACCAAAAATACAGAAAGATAGACCGTCTCTAACTGATGAAGATGGGGGCACTATTGATGGGTATGTGGCACTTCTTAAAAATGCGAGGCCTGAAGAATTTCGAGTAATTATTTTTTATCACTTCCTCAAGCAACCAAAAAGATACATCGCAAAACAATTAAAGCGTGATGAAAAATTCATTCGAATTTTAATTCAGATGGGTGAGCGTTTTATTCAGGGCTGCATTGCAGTTAAGTCGGCAGCATGAGCGATGATCCGCTATGCCAAGGCTGCGGGATGCCGCTAAGCGAAGATGAAACTTATGCGTGCGGTGACTGCGCCGACTGGTGGTCAAATAACAGCTATGACGTGGGGAGGATAAGGCCAGATGAAAATCCCGAATCATCGTAACTGCAAAATATGCAAAAAAAGGTTCAAGCCAGCCACTCTATACGAGCACTGGTGCTGCGATGAACACAAAGATGCATTGATAACGGTGTTAGCAGAAAAAGCGCGACAGCAACGAATACAGGCCCAAGAACGACAGAGAAAGAAAGAAGTACAGCAGGAAAGAAAAACCCTCAAGGTAAGAAAACTCGCAGTACAGCCCCTCAGCCATTTCCACAAACAAACCCAACAAGCATTCAACCAGTTCATCAGGACTCGTGACGCTGACGATCCCTGCATTAGCTGCGGGCGAATGCATGAAGGGCAGTGGCATGCGGGGCATTACAGAACAGTCAAGTCCTCACCTGAGACCCGCTACGACGAAGACGGATGCCATAAGCAGTGCATGCCCTGTAATCACCACCTGTCAGGAAATATCCCGAACTACAAACCACGACTCATTGAAAAAATTGGCCAAGCAGCATTTGACCGGCTAATGGGCGCTCATGAGCTGAAAAAGTGGAAGCGTGAAGAGCTTCAGGAATTGGCAGCGTTTTACAGGCAGAAAACCAGAGACCTCATTAAATAACTCGGAGAAGCAGCATGAGTCTTCAAAACACCATTGCTTTGCTCAATTGGTACAGAGGTAAAAATGTTGCCGCTGTTAAAACTCCATCAGGAGTGATTTTTTACGGGCTTGGCCGAGTAACTGCCACGCAGAGGAAGACTCTCCTGGCAATCCCTCAAGAAGAATTAGAGTTGGCTTTGAGGTGGCAGAAATGAACCTGGAATCAGCGACAAAGTATTTCTTCTGTAAAACTCAGTCGTTCACAGACTCACCACGCAGTACTGGAGACACAATGACCGGTACTGACGTATTGGGGGCTTTCGGGTTATGTCAGTCACAAGCAGAGTTAGGGTTTAAGGCCTTCTTGGGGAAGTTAGGCCTTAGTCCTGAAGATTCAAAGAGAGCAATTCAACTACTGGTACATCATGGTATGAAGCATTGCGATAAGGTTGCAGCCTTACGCAAGCTCGACACCAAGATTAAATTGAAAGTCGTGCAAGTGCTCGCAACTTTCGCGTTTAAAGATTATTGCCGTAGCGCGTCCGGCGTTGAGCAGTGTGTTTGCTGCAAAGGCGAGGGATTTACCACGGATAAAAAAGCCACGGCGCAGGACAGGAAAATAAGGCCATACAGTGCGCCGACACGGATATTGTGCACTAAGTGCAATGGCAAAGGCTCTGTTTCGGTTGCATGCCGCGACTGCCGTGGCAGGGGTGTTTCTGTTGACCAAAAACAAACGGAATTGCAGGGCGTTCCGGTAATGCAAAATTGCAGGAGATGCCTTGGCCGTGGTTATGAGCGAGTGCCAGCTGCCGACACATTTCGGGCAATATGCGCATTCACCGATACGCTCAGCGCGGCAACGTGGGATAAGTCTATAAAGCCATTCTACGACACGCTGATCACCCATCTGGAAAAAGAAGAGTCATGGGCTGAACAGGCTTTGAATCGCGTTACTAAATAGTGGTGAAAGAAATAGCTCACAAAAATGTCGCGAGCTATTTACTTTTTCCGAGAACTGGGGTAAATTGCCATTAACAGTGGGTTACTGCACTTGTTAGAGCGGTAAAACATAGAAAAGCCCTGATCTTAACCGGTCGGGGCTTTTTGCATTTTTAAACTGGAACCCTGGCGTAGATGGTTCGCGCGGATGCCTGAAGAGCATTAGGACATGGTTCGATTCCATGGGGTTCCACCAATTTTCTAAGGCTGCCAACTTGGCGGCCTTTTTTTATGCCCAAATTTAGCGCCGAGCAACCAACCTCAAATGACCCCGTGTCGCCTTCTGCTCCGGCGCTAATCCTTTTATGACTACAGCACAGCCAACTGAAAGTTGGAGGTGAAGGATGATCAAATCTATGCCCGACAAAATCGCATCTGCTGCAAGCTATTGCGTGTCCGGGACCCTAGTATGCGGAGGTGGTGTGTCGCAGTGGATACAAGACCTCAATTGGAACCAGATTGCAGTAGTTAGCGGTGTCATCATCGGTATCGCAACGTTTCTGGTGAATGTCTATTACAAGAACAGACAAACCAAGGCATATGAAGCTGCCCTGAATCGCGGATATCTACCAACTCCACCTCAAGAGGATTAACCATGGCCATGTCTCCCTCGCTGCGCATGAAGATTGTTGCTGCGGCCAGTGGTGGCGCTCTGGCAATCGCTGCCGTATTAATCCCATCATTTGAAGGCGGTAGGCATAAGCCTTATCAGGATGTTGGTGGGGTATGGACTGTTTGCTACGGCCATACCGGCAGCGACATTATCCGCAACAAAATCTATTCAGACGCCGAGTGCACAGCGATGCTGAATAAAGATTTGCAACCCTTTGTTCGCTCCGTTGAAAGGTCTGTAAAAGTCCCCGCGACCGAATATGAAAAAGCTGCGCTTATCTCTTTCAGTTACAACGTTGGTGTCAGCGCCTTTGAGCATTCCACGTTACTCAAAGATCTAAATGCTCGCCGTTATTCAAAGTCCTGCGAAGATCTAAAATCATGGATTTATGTTGATGGTAGACCGTGGAAAGGGCTAATGAACAGGCGGGATATCGAGCAGGAAGTCTGTTTAATGGGGAAACCATGAATCATTCTGCTGCCGAACTGCTTTTCCTTTTCGCGTTCTTATTGGCGCTGAATGGAAAGGAAGGTTGGGGTTGGTGCTTATTCATTGGAGTGATGCTCTTATGATTAACAAAATCGCCGTTGCTCTGACTGCTATCGTCGTGCTGATTATTTCCCTGTTGATGTGGGCGGCATTCCACTACCACGCTGAATATATCGATGCCAATAACGCCAGGCTTGAGGCTATTGCGCTGGCCAACTCAAGGCAGGGCACGATAAACACCATGAGCAGCCAGCAAGAGGCTGTTGCCAACATAGACGCCAAATACACGCAGGAGTTATCTGATGCGCAAAAAACCATTAGCGATTTGCGCACTGCTGTTGACTCTGGCTCTAAGCAGCTGCACGTCAACGCAACTTGTGGCAAGCGAATGCCCAAAACCACTGGCACCTCCAGCGTGGATGATGCAACCAGCCCCCGACTTGCTGACTCCGCTCAACGGGATTATTTCACCCTCAGAGAGCGCATCAACACTGCCAGTAAGCAAATAGCTGGATTGCAGGACTACATCAAACAAATCGACGAGGCCAGACAGAAATGATTAAGCAATTTTTGGAATGGCTGAAAGCTATTTATTACCACCCGGCCACCACGGCTGAAACCCAATCATCAGGAGTTACCATGACCGACGTAGCAGTAGACACCGCAGCCCAGACAGCCGCCGCCACCGTTGCAGCAGTAGCAGCTACCGCAGTGGCCGATACAGCAACCACGGCAACAACCACTGACACTGCGCCAGCTGCCACTGTGGTGACCGCAGATGTAGCCCCAGTTGTAGCAGTAGCCGCATCAACTGATGCAACCACTACTGACACCACATCCACCTCAGCGCTTGCTGAGTTCAAGACCAAAATTGAAGCCTTCGTGGAGTTCGTTGAACACGGCATCAAAGTGCTGGGCGCTGACGCCGAAGCTGAGTTGGTCGCGCTGAAAGACAAGTACCTGTAAGATTAAAAATAAGCGGCTAGGCTGATCCCCGAAAGCTCGGCTTCGTCACCGGGTTGCCGCACCAAAAAATGACGAGCAACTAGGCGAGGTTGTTATGAGAGTTTTATTGAGAGGTGGGCCGCTTAACGGTGAGGTTAGAGAGGCTCCATGCGATGAACAGGGAAATATATTAGAGTTTGCAAATTTCCTGCAGCCTTTTAGCTCGCCAGCATTTTTGGGGGCTAAAGTAAGCTCAAAAAGCGGAAGCGTGGAAATTCTGCGCTACAAGTTATGCGAAATCTGGCAAGGCAAATCCTTAAGGCATTATGAATATCACTACCAAGGTCGCTGAGGCGGCCTTTTTTTATGTCTGTAAGCCATTACAGAGCATCCACATTCGGGTGCTCGATAATGATTTACTCACCCAAGGAAAAGACCATGACCGTAGACGTAACCACCGACGAACTGAAATCCGCGATTACCGACACTGACGTAACCGCGCTGATCGTGAGCAAAATCACTGAAGCCAAAACCGTAGGCCTGGCTGATGCAGTGACAGCTTCAATTGCGGCGCTGTTCCCTGACAGCACCGACCCTACCGATGATGCGTCTGCATCAACCACCGCGCTAGTGGCCGATACTGCATCAGACGATAGCTCTGCTGTAGCTGCTGCGTAATAGCTGATAGCTAATTCTCAGGCTGACTCAAACGAGTGGGCCTTGTAATTGACTATCTCACTATCAAGGGTTTCATATGGCAAGACCGGATTGGGGGAGCTTGCAAGAAGAGTTCCTCGCCGATCATGCCCAATCAAGCATTTCCCCCAAGGATTGGTGTGAGGCGAAAGGCTTAAACTATTCCAGCGCGAAACGGTATATCAAAATTGCGAATGCGCAGAAAAATGTGAAAGCTAAAACTGCGAATTCGCACATTGAGAAGGTGGAGAAAAGCGTAGAAGAGTTGATGGATGAGGATGGTATCAATCATCAACAGGCAACCTTTGTAGTTGAATACCTTAAAGA
Organism: uncultured Gammaproteobacteria bacterium; assembly: GCA_963747655.1. Lineage (GTDB taxonomy): Bacteria > Pseudomonadota > Gammaproteobacteria > Enterobacterales > Enterobacteriaceae > Rouxiella. Next base: position 235,914 of record CAVVFS010000009.1, read on the forward strand.
TAAGAATGGAACACAGGCAGCTATAAGGGCTGGGTATAGCGAAAAGACTGCGAAAGCTCAGGCCGCTCGCCTGTTGTCAAATGTTAACGTCTCATCCGCAATAAAAAAGCAACTCAAAGCCTTAGCAATCCGCACCCTCATCAATGCTGACGAAATCGTTGCCAACATGTGGCAAGTCGCCACGTTGGACATGCGAGAAATCTCAGAATTGCGCCGTGGTTGCTGCCGACATTGCTGGGGTGAATCTCATGGCTACCAATGGACAGAAGAAGAATACGATCGAGCTTGCGAGCGTGCTGAAGCCCGTGAAAAGCCTGCTCCTGCACTTCGTGGTGGCCTTGGTTATGTTCGAACTCGTGAGCCTAATGAAGACTGCCCGGTTTGTGGTGGCGAGGGTGAGGCTCGTGAGTACTTCCACGATAGCCGCAACCTTTCCCCAGTGGCTGTGCAGGCATTTAATGGCGTGAAACGTACTAAAGACGGCATTGAGATATTGACGCTCGATCGTGCTGCTATGTATGACCGCGTTATGAAGCACATCGGCATGCTGGATTCACCTGCTGCCAAGCGCATTCAGAATCTTGAAGCTGAGAAGCGCGAAATTGAAAACAGCAAGCTACGCGCTGAAATAGAAAAACCTGAGCGACCTGAAGGCGTCGAGGAAGACTATCAACTACAGGCGCTAATTCCAGATGAAGACATCCCTGGCAACCCAATCCTCTAAGCCGGTAGTGCTGACCCCTAAGCAGGCAAATATCTATGTTTGGGGATGGCAGCCGCAAGCCCGCTTTCGAGATGCCGTATGCGGCCGCCGATTTGGCAAAACATTTCTCGGCAAAGCAGAGATGCGTCGCGCTGCTCGACTGGCACAAAAATGGAATGTGAGTACAGAGGACGAAATCTGGTACGGCGCACCGACGTTCAAGCAGGCCAAGCGTGTTTTTTGGCGTCGTCTTAAGCAGGCCATCCCGGCACATTGGCGAGATGGTAAACCCAATGAGACGGAATGCAGCATCACGCTACGCTCTGGTCACATCATGCGCGTCGTCGGCCTTGATAACTACGATGCGTTACGCGGCTCTGGCTTGTTTTTTGTGCTCGTCGACGAATGGGCTGACTGTCCGTATGAAGCATGGGAAGAAGTGCTACGCCCAATGCTCTCAACTTGTCGCTATGTGGTCGACGGTGTTGAGCGTCGTGGCGGCCATGCTCTAAGGATCGGAACGCCAAAAGGTTTCAACCACTGCTATGACACCTGGCTTGATGGTCAAGACGGCCGGCAGCCAGACCACAAAAGCTGGATTTACACATCTGTACAGGGTGGCAATGTTCCTGAAGAGGAAATTGAGGCCGCCCGACGCAAGATGGACCCCAGGACATACCGGCAGGAGTACGAGGCCAGCTTTGAAAACTATCAGGGCGTCGTCTACTACTGCTTTGATCGCCGACTGAATCATACCGATGAGGTGATTGGTCACGGCGAGGATTTGCATATTGGCATGGACTTTAACGTAAGTAAGATGGCAGCAGTGGTTTATGTCCTGAGGGATGGCCAGCCCCGCGCCCTGGATGAGTTTATCGATGTTTTCGACACTCCAGCGATGATTGCCGACATTCAAAAGCGTTATGGCATAGAGCACCGAATAACAATTTATCCCGATGCTTCTGGCGATAACAGAAAGTCGGCTAATGCCAGCGAATCGGACATTGCTCTTCTGAAGAAAGCAGGGTTCACAATCAAAGTTAATGCATCAAACCCAGCCGTTAAAGACCGTGTAAATTCGCATAACGCCATGCTTTGCAATACCTACGGAGAGCGGCGGTTATTAGTTAACACTAAAAAATGCCAAAAATTCACACAGGCGCAAGAGCGTCAAGTATATGGTCCTGACGGCGCGCCAGATAAAAAAGGTGGATTTGACCACCCTAATGACGCTGGTTCATACCCGATTGTTCACCTATTCCCAATCGTGTCTCGTAAAACCACTGTCCGCTCATTCTCTGCTTAATTGGATATCAAAATGACTGATGACGTTCGCAAAAGGTCAGCGAAAATCGAGGCCATCGCCGAATGTTGGCCGATGATTACTGCCTTACTCGGCGGTACGTCTGCTATGCGTCAGGCTGGGAAGACCTACTTACCGCAGTGGCCGAATGAGGATGACCGCGTTTACGAAAGCAGACTGAAAACAGCAACATTGTTCCCTGCGTTTAGTCGAACTGTAGAAGTTCTCAGCGGAAAACCATTTTCACGGCCAATAACTCCGGGTAAAGACGTTCCGCCAGAAATACTGGCCATGTTCGACGATATTGATCTGCAGGGAACAAACCTACACAGCTTCACCGCTAATGTTTTTGAAGAAGGTATTGGGTTTGGCCTTGGCGGAATACTCGTTGATTACCCAGTCGCCCAAGACGTAAAAACGCTGGCAGAAGAGAAAGAGTTAGGCATCAGGCCTTACTTTGTTCGTATCGACGCTGACAACCTATTGGATTACAAGTCCAAGCGAATTAATGGCCGGGAAACACTAACCCACCTTAGATTCCTGGAACATGTATCTGATCCAAACCCAACCAGTGAGTTCTCTGACAAGGTGATTGAGCAGGTCAGGGTTTTAGACATTGGCATGTGGCGGATATTTCAGCAGAGAGAGCAGCCTGTTGGCGGTGAGAAAAAGTGGGTAGAGGTCGACAGGGGTGTTTTAAACATCGATAAAATCCCGTTTGTGCCGATTTACGGCAACAAATTGGGGTTCATGTTATCGAGCCCACCTTTATCAGAACTTGCCTTCATGAACATCGAACATTGGCAAAGCAAAAGCGATCAGCAAACAATCCTCCATGTAGCTCGAGTGCCTATTTTATTTGGGAGAATGCTTGGCGATGCACCAATAACCGTTGGTGCTTCAAACGCTATCGTCTCAGCCGATGAAAAAGCTGACCTTAAATACGTGGAGCATTCTGGACTAGCGATAGCAGCTGGAAGAACAGACCTTCAGGATCTGAAAGATGCGATGCTCCAAATAGGCGCTGAGCTGCTTGTCGTTAAGCCCGGCCGTACAACGGTAGCCCAGACAATGGCAGAGGATGAATCAGGCACCTGCGCGTTACAGCGAATGGTTGGCGACCTTCAGGACTCCGTTAACCAGGCGATTCAGTACCTCGCTGACTGGGTAAAGATAAAACAGGGTGGCCACATATCGATATTCAGAGACTTTGGCGCGGCAACGCTTGCCGAGGCATCGGCAGACTTGCTGCAGGAAATGAATATTTCAGGCTCTCTTTCTGATGAAACATTCTTCCGAGAAGTACAGCGTCGCGGCCTGATAAGCAGCGAGGTTAAGTGGGAAGACGAGAAAGAGCGCATTGCTAAGCAGCCACCGAAGCCTGGTGCTACTCAGTTGTCAGCGTAATTACCAAAAATACAAAGGGTCACTTCGGTGGCCCTTTTTTTATGGCTGTAACCTGCGGATGCAGAGCGGCAAACCGGGCCGGATGGCTCATTAAAAAGGTTGGATAACCACGATGAAACTCAAACTCGACGATCAAGGTCATGTAGTCGTTCAAGACGGCAAGCCGGTCTATACAAACGACGATGGAAAGGAAATTGCCTTCGACGCGCCCGGTACGGTCACGACGATAGGCCGGTTGAACGCTGAAGCTAAAACTAACCGCGAACGCTACGAAAATGCTGAAAGCAGCTTAAAGCAGTTTGAAGGCATTACCGATCCGCAAGACGCTCTCAAAGCGCTGGCTGTAGTAAAAAACCTTGATGCCAAAAAGCTCGTTGACGCTGGTGAAGTCGAGAAAATCAAACTCGAAGTGGCTAATGCGCTTGAGCTGAAATACAAGCCTTATGTCGATAAGTCAGCAAACCTCGAAGCTGAGTTACACAGCGAAAAAATTGGCGGTGCCTTTACCCGCTCCAAGTTGATTAGTGAAAAATTCGCAATTCCTGCCGATCTGGTTCAATCCGCCTTTGGTAAATCCTTCTCTTTGGAGGAAGGTCGCATTGTCGCCAAAGACCAGGCGGGAAATAAAATTTACAGCCGTTCATCACCTGGCGAATTAGCGGGGTTTGATGAGGCGCTGGAAATCATCGTTGATGCATACCCGAACAAGAATCACATCCTGAAAGGTACCGGTTCAAGTGGCAGTGGTGCGCCTGGCACGCAAGGTGTCGGCGGAAAACGCACCGTGACCCGCAGCCAGTTCGATGCGATGACACAGAACGAACAGCAAACAGTCGCTCAAGCCGCAGGGAAGGGCGAAGTATCAATAGTCGATTAACACAAATATTACGTAGGGAAGCCCAGCTAAGTCTGGGCTTTTTTTATGGGATTTATCCCCGGATGGGGCACGGCGAATGGGCTGGATGGCTCGACGCAAAGAAACATTCACTCATTTAAATAATTCTGGAGATATGCCTCATGGCAAACACATTGACTGGGTTGATCCCGACCATTTACGAAGCGCTGGATGTTGTATCCCGCGAGCAGATCGGCTTCATTCCAGCCGTTTCGCGCAACTCAAGCGCAGCACGTGCAGCACTGAATGAAACCATCATGATCCCAATCGCCCCGCAGGCAAGTTTGGGCGATAACACCCCAGCGGTCACCGCGCCAAATACCGGCGATGAAACCATTGGCAACGTCACCATGACCATCAGCAAATCAAAGCACTACCCAATTCGCTGGAATGGTGAAGAGCAGCGCGGGCTAAATAACGCAGGCGTTTACGGCGGTTTGCTGCGTAATCAGTTCACTCAGGCATTCCGTACGCTGTCTAACCAGATTGAAGTCGATCTGTTCAACACCGCATACCAGAACGCATCACGTGCATATGGCACACCTGGCACGGCACCGTTCGGTACCGCAGGCGATCTGTCTGATATCGCCCAAGTGCGCAAGATTTTGGATGATAACGGTGCACCTCAAAGTGACCTGAACATGGTTCTTGGCTCCAGCGCGATTGCAAACCTGCGCGGTAAGCAAAACGTCCTGTTCAAAGTTAACGAAGCTGGCACATCTGATTTGCTGCGTCACGGCATTATCGGGATGCTCGAAGGCCAAATGATCCGCAACTCCAACGCAGTGCAGGCAGTTGCTAAAGGCACTGGCGCTAGCTATACCACCGATACTGCTGGTTACGCTGTTGGCGCTACGGCAATCACCCTGATTACCGGCACTGGCACCGTATTGGCTGGTGATACGGTCACTTTCGCTGGCGACGCAAACAAATATGTCGTTACCAGCGGCGTCAGCGCTCCGGGCGTTGTGACCATTGCAGCACCAGGCTTGCGTGTTGCTGTTGCTGCTTCTGCAACTGCCGTTACCGTCGGCGCAGCGGCCACATCAAACCTGTCATTCAGCTCAAGTGCAATTCAGCTGATCACTCGCTCACCTCAGATGCCAATTGGCCCTGACGGCAAAGCGATGGACATGGCCGAGGACGTGATTCAGGTTACCGATCCGGTGTCTGGTATCGTGTTCGATATCGCGGTGTACCGTCAGTACATGCAGTTGGTTTACCACGTGCGCCTTGCATGGGGTTGCCAGGCAATCAAATCAAACCATATTGCTCTGCTGTTGGGTTAATTAAAGCTGAGAGGGGCGTTAATGCCCCTCATTGCTGGGGATTGGATATGATCGTTGAAACTGTAAAAATTGCTGTAGAAACCACTGATGAAAATCCGCTGGGGTATGTGGTGATCAACAAATCTGACCAAAGCGAAGAACACACGCTCTTCGAGGAAGAGTCAGAAAAGAAAGATAGCAAGACCAAAGCACCTAAAATCGTGAAAGAAGGTGAGTAACATGGCTTTGACGGATGCTCAACTCTCTGACGCCAGGAGATTTTTAGGCTATCAGGCGCTTGGAACTACAATGGCTGCCAATGAAAACCAAGATTTGGTTTATGTTCGCTTTGGCATGGTAACAATGTCACTTTACGAACGCCTAACCACTCTCAGCGCCAGCGAAGAAAGCACCCTGATTAGCGTGTACCTCAACCAAATAAGCACGCTTGAAACTGCGATTTTGGGCACTTCTGACAACTTAGATACGGATCAGGCCGCTGTTTGGGTTCACAACAAAAATGAGCAGCGTGACCGAGACCGCCTTTTTGACTCATGGCGTCGTCGCATGTGTGGCTTTCTTGGCGTTGACCCCGGCCCCGGATTGGGAAACGGCAATGTCAGGGTAATTAGGGGTTGATATGGATGCAGCAAAGCTGAGAGATAAAGTCTATATCGGCTACGGCAAGGCGGCACAGCGGATCGGCTACGTTGCGCAGCAGTACCGGGCAACCAGCGCGGACAACCCGCTTGAGACCACTGCGTTGCAGTCAATCAACGCCTCTTTCACCACAAACTTCACCTACAGTGCGCCTAACAAATACGGTCAGGCGACGTGGCTTGGTGTGTTCGACGGCCGCGAGTTTCTGCCTGGTGATTACCTGGTATCGCCGGAGGATGGCACGTTCTTTGTGGCTGCAATGCAAACTACGCTGCCGATTTACCTGGTTCAATGCAATCTGACAATCTCAGTATTGCGCACCACTCAGGACTCACCTTCAGGTAGCGCAGGCGGCGTGCAGAACTATGGCGGGACTACCGCGGCGAACGAAGTTTCGTTAATGACCGGCTGGCCTGCCAGCGTGCTCAACGGCACTAAAGGCGAGAAATCACCCGTTGGTCTGCCTTCAGACGCTAAAACGCCGTGGTATATCCTGCTGCTCCCGCAGTATGACGGCATTGTGCTTAGAACCAGCGATATCGTGACTGATAACATTGGCAGGCGCTATGTCATATCCAGCGCTGAATTAACCGATATGGGTTGGCGCGCAACCATGATGCAGGCTTTGCCGTGATATGGCTGACGAATCAGAAGTGCTCAACGTTTTAGTGGGTCTGGCTGCTGCTGTTGCCTATCCGAACGGAACGGCATCACCAAGTATCACCGATGGGGTTATCAAGATTTATCCCGGCTGGCCGGTGCCAAACATCCTCAACGCTGACATAGCAGCAGGTGGCGTGCATATTTCTGCTTTCCCTCTGGCTACAGAAAAGAAAATGCCGACTGCCTTGGGCCGCCCTTATCGGATAATCAACCCGGGCAACCCAACCATTGCGGCATCAGCAGCCCCTCCTGATGCGCTTGGCATCATTTTTATTGTTAATGAATCAGTTCCTATGGCTACTGATGGATACCGGGTAACGCTTTCAGGCACCGTCACAACGCCTCAAAACGTTTACTTTCTCGTTGATGGAACCGGCTATCACTACTCAGTGCAAACTGGCGATACGCTGACATCGATCGCTACCGCTATGGCTACGTTAATCCCGAATGCCAGCAACGCAGGACCGGTCATCACAATTCTTGGTGCGGCAGAGGTGATTGCGAGAGTAGGCGGCGTTGGAACTGCTGCGCGAGAGTTGCGCCGCCAGGCTAAAGATTTCGTGTTAACCATCTGGGCACCGACTCCGGCATTGCGCGACACAGTCAGTTCCGCATTGGATTCAGCGCTATCAGAAAACAGCAATCTGTCACTCTCAGATGGATTGCCGGCGTTCATGGTATATGCGCGTTCACTGGCACCGTCTGACGCCTCAGAGAATTACCTGATTTACCGCCGTGATATCGTGTTTACGGTGAACTACGCCACATCACAAACTATTTCAGCCCCGCAAGTTGTCGCGCCTGTCATGACAACCAACGATCAAACCAAAAACATCTAATCAGGAGTAATCATGGCAGACACCGATGATGCAACCGCGTCAGGCACCACCACGACCGCAGCAGCCGCTACTACAGCCACCGCCTCAAGCGCTACAGCGTCCGCTGCAACACCTAAACTCGGCTATATCCTTGTGACACGTCACGCTTTCGCTGATTACCAGGTGGGTGACGAAATCACCGACGCGGATGAAATTAGCGAAATATTAGGCGGCGAATTGGCCGTGTACGTAATCAAACGCGCTGCATAAAAACCCGTAATTCCACACCAGAACCCGCCGCGTGCGGGTTTTTTATTTGGAGATAGCCATGCCGATTTATCAAGCTGGCAGTTTGAACACCTCCGCGCTCACCGCGCCAGATTTATACGTCCAGGTGGTAGCGCCAAAGACAACTTACATCAACGGCGTAGCGACTGACGGCCTCGGACTGGTCGGCATTGCAAGTTGGGGACCGGTAAACAGCCCATTCCTGATTGGTTCAGCCAGCGATCAGGCGCTGTATATTGGCAGCCAGCAGAATCGCAAGTATGACCTGGCCACAGCCGTAGCGATTTCATTGCAACTCGGCGCGGCTAACCTTCACTGCGTGCGCGTCACCGACGGCACTGATTTGGCAGCCAGTATTGCGCTAAAAGATGTGGCTACAACACCAGTCACCGGCGCAACTCTCACCGCGATTTACACCGGCACCACCGGTAACACCATCCAAACGATGATTACCGCTGGTACCGCAGTTGGCACCTACAAACTGACTATCTACCTGCCTGGCCAAACTGCCGAGGTGTTCGACAATATCGCGGGAACAGGTGCGACGTTCTGGGCCAACCTGGTTAGCGCGGTAAACAATGGGCAAACTAGCGTCCGCAGCGCCAGCAAGTTGGCGGTGGCCACGATTGGCACGAGTTCCGCATTGCCGAGCGTCACGCTGACCTACACGCTAACCGGCGGCACGGATGGCGTAACAACCATCACCGACACCGTTTTGGTCGGCACCGACGGCACCAGCACCACTCGTACCGGCATGTATGCACTGCGCGGCACCAACTCACAGGTCATCAACCTGGTCGGCATGACCAGCACAACCCTTTGGCCAACAGTGAACACGTTCGCCAAAAGCGAGGGTTCGTTTGCTATTTCGCAGTTTACCGCAGGCACAACTTACGCATCAGCTGCAACCCTGCTGAATACGGCAGGGGTTGATAGTTGGAACTTCAAGGCAATGGTCGGCGACTGGGTTTACTGGCTCGACAGCGTTAATGGCCTGACTCGCATGGTTGAGCCGGCAACGTTTGAGGCGGCAAACATCGCTTCCCGTAGCCCTTATATCTCGACGCTGAATAAAGCCATCAGCACCATCGTTTCTACCCAGCGCAGCCTGGCGAATCAGCCTTACTCCCTGTCTGAAATCGGTGCGATTAACTCTGCGCGTCTGGATGTCATCACAAACCCGTGTCCGGGTGGTAATTACTTCGGCTGCAGGTCTGGGCGCAATACCAGCTCGACCGCAAGCCAGAATGACGATACCTACACCCGCATGACCAACTATCTGTCACTTACCCTGGCGGCAAGTTTTGGCGATGTGGTTGGTCAGGCGCAAACCTCTGACCTGCGCCGCGAGACAAAGAGCACTATCGAGTCATTCCTGCAGAACCTCGAAGACCAGGGCATGATTGGCGACCCGAATGGCGGCGCAGCCTTCTCTGTCACGCTGAATTCTACCAATAACTCTGATTCTCAGGTCGCTCTCGGCTATATGCAGGCGGATGTCGCGGTTAAATATCTGAACACCGTGCGCTACTTCCTGATCAATCTCGAAGGCGGCGGCAGCGTGTCAATCACCGTCTCTAACTCGGCTTCCAGCTAACAACTTTAGGAAAATCCTATGCCGCAAAATGGATACACTTTAGGGCGCGATATCGCTATCGATATTGTCACCGCCTATGGCACCTTGCGCATTCCGCAGGTTATTAGCTTCGACGCTAAGCCCAAGGTTAATAGCCTTGAAATCACACCACTCACTGGCCTGACCGACGAACTGCTGATCCCTAAAAACTGGGGCGGCACTATCGAAGCCGAACGGCAGGACGCGACACTCGATGCCTGGTGGGCGCAGTGGGAGGCCGACTATTACAACGGCGTTAACCGCGCAGCGGGCACCATCACTGAAACCATCGAAGAAGTCAGCGGATCGGTCAGCGTCTGGCGCTACACCAACGTCCAACTGCATTTCACCGAACCGGGCAAGAAGTCTGGCGATCAGACCGTCCGCCAATCCATGACCTTCACCGCTCAGCGCCGCATCCGCGTTTCATAATCGAGAGAATTAAATGGCTAAGCTAACCATCCACGAAGAATCAGCAGAAGTGGAAATTGAGAAGAAACTCAGCGCTGTTGACCAAATTACTGACTCACGGGGCCGTGTCATTAAGCTCCGCGAGTTAGATCCTCTGCAAGAATCACGCCTTATTCTGGCTGTTGGATCAGATGCGGCCGCTAATGCCGTTTATATGTATAGCTTTGCTTACCCTGTCGCGAAGGTCGCGAGTGTTGATGGCGTGGAATTCAGTGTTCCTATCAAGCAACTACAACTTGATGGCATGATCTCCGTACTGGGTAAAGATGGCATGACCGCACTGTTGTCGCATTTCAATGCCGTCAACGCCGAGGCGTTAGCAGAGCTTGAAGAGTCGGTAGCAGCAGGGAAAGCAGCAATAAAAAACTAGCCACGAACCCCGATTTTCGTAGTAGGTGTTGGTTAATGAAAAACGGGGTTCCATTTGAAAAGTTGTTTGAAGTGGAAAGGTTTTTAAACCACGAAAGAGATGCTATGTCGATCGTGCTCTCGGAGTTGGAGGGTGCGGAGTTTGACTGGAATTCTTGGTCATGGGTGGAGCAAAAATGAAAACGCTAAATGGTTTCTTAGGCGCCGCTCTTCAATTTGAAGCTATGGAGCTCGCCATACATAATCGCATGCGGGATGGGCTAAAAGAAGTTGCAGAGCGCATAGAGAAAACAGCTAAGGATGAGATAGGCCATTATCAAGCTGCGATTGGCCCATTTAATGCCTGGGACCCTCTGGCAGACTCGACAGAGGCAGACAAGGCTAATAAAGGATTCCCGGCGAATGCACCCCTGGAACGAACTGGTCAATTCAGGGATACGTTCAAGCACGAGGTAGAGAATTTTGTGGCTGTAATCGGCTCTACCGATGAACGAGCGCCGTGGTTTGAGTTTGGTACAGCAAAAATGCCACCACGCCCAATTTTGGGGCCAGCAGTAATCATTAATGAGAAATTCATAAAGCGTAAGATCGGCTTGGCTGTCGTTCAGGGAATGATCGGTGAGAGCCGCATCCATTCATCTCTGGGGTATGACGAACTAATTTAAGCGCTACCACCACAGCCTCGCCATCGTGCGGGGCTTTTTTATGTCCGCAGTAAACCACCGCGCATCGCAGCGCATTTCATCGAGAGTCTTTCAGAAAGTTGAGCCTGAGAACTGCCGTTATAGGTGGCGACCTCTCTCGGGCGGCTTTTCTGTGCGAACAGGCTCAACTTTCTAAAGGAAATACGACATGACTTATCCAACAGTTATTAATGGCTTAGATTTTCGTGATCTGATGTTTGTGTCTGATAGTGATCCAGTGACAGATTCCTTTATGGTTGCAAAAGCTTTTGGAAAACGACCGGATAACGTAATCCGAGACATTGAGAAAACTATCAAGGCATGCCCAGAAGAGTTTGATACAAAACTCAACTTTGAGGTTTGCTATAAAAACAACGACTTGCAAAACGGAAAGCCTCAAAAGTTTTACCGCTTGAGGAAAGATGGCCTGATGCTACTGGTCATGTCGTATACCAAGAAAGAGGCCATGAGAATTAAGATTGCTTACATCAACGCCTTTAACTGGATGTTTGCGATGCTTCAGGTAGGGCGTCGGCAGTTTGAAGAAGAGCGCAATGCTGCAATGCTGGAATTTATGAAGGAAAAAGACGTAGCCAGCATGTCAGGCCGTCTTCTGCGGCGCTGGGGCAAAGAGAAGAAACCGGAACTCCTAAAAAAAATTGAGCGAATAGAGCAGCAGGGGCAATTAACGATCCCTGGCCTTACAGATAAAGCAGCATGACCATCACAAAGCGTCCCGTGCGGGCGCTTGATAATGGTTTTGCATTGCCTTGCTCATCGCCGATGCTAATATCAGGAAACTTAAACTGATAGGGCACAAGATGAGCAGATTATTTTTTATTTTATGCTTGCTAGTTTCGTTCGGGTGCCTTGCTGCAACCGATGAGGACATAGCTGCAAGCGATCAAAATGATGCAAATTATGCCAAGTTGTATGGCTCATGTACGCGGCAGACTTGCCCACCAGGAGCAACAGTGATTGTGACCGCAAAAAAAGGAGATAGCGGTATAGCAACCACAACTGACGGGCAGAATTATGATCTTCTAGGTCTCAGGAAAATAAAATTCACCGTAATTGATAACGACCCGCGGTATCTTTCTGTGGTGAATGTCAAAGCCCCTGGGGGAGCCATCTACTCTATTCAAAGAATGTTCCTTAAACGAAAATAATCTTCTATATAACCAAGCATCCCCAGCCATCGCGCTGGGTTTTTTATTGCTTAAAATTGGAGTAAACATGGACTTTGAAGCATATAAAGTGGCGGTTCGTGTCTCCATGACAGAGAACGTCACCGCCGGGCTTCTTGCAATATCAAGGAAGTTTGGTGCAGCTGAAATTGATGCTCAACGATTTGAAAGCACACTGGCAAGAATTGGAAAAATGACGCTGGTCGGTGGTGCGTTGGTAGGTGTGGGTCTTGTGATAACCAAGGGGTTGGATGCGACAATTAAAGCAGCCAATAACCTCGTAAAGGCTCAGAACGACTTTAAAACCCTAAACCTTACCGTTCAAGATAATGCCTTGGTCAACTCTACTGCTCAGGTCGTTTCGCACCAGGTATTAGGAACAACTATTGCCGGTAATATTCGACTTATTCAAGACCTGCATACTGCATTGGGAAGTTTGCCGCATTCTATTGAACTTGCGCCGATGTTTGCGAAATATGAATCCACAATAGGGATGGCGCTGGGCGAACATGCTAAAGACGGCATGGTAAATGCTGCAGCAAGAGCGCTTGAGCATCGCGGTGGATTTGTCGTTAATGATCCAAAAGAATTCCAGAAAGAACTTGATTGGATGTCTCAAGTTCAGTTGGCATCAAAGGGTAGAGTAAGCCCTAAAGATTTCTTGGCTGCATCACAATCTGGGAAAATGGCCTATACGCTTCTAGATCCAAAATATCTGTATGGTGCTTTTGCTGGCCTAATGTCAATGAATGGAGGTTTTCAGTCAGGCACGGCCCTGATGACAACCTTTAGCTCACTGGTTGGCGGACATATGGATAAAAAAGCAAAAGGCTTTTTAGCTGATATTGGTATGTCTAGCGAGGGAGTTAGCAAGGCCAGAATTAAAATGATGGCTGATGTAATGAACGGAATGACACCTCAAGAGCGTGAGGTATACAAGCAAAGTCTGGGAGGAGAGTCTTTACTGAGTGGTGGCCTTAGCGATCAGTATGTGAAAATGTTCTCCAACCCTGACCAATTAGCCGCGGTTATGGCCCAAAAGATTCGTGAAAAATACGGTAAAAATCTCACTGACACAGAGGTCGCCGAGATGATTGCCAGAAACTTTAACCGTAACACCGGTGGATTCCTTGGGCAGCACATTTTAAATGCCCAAAAACTGCAAAAAGACTCAGCAATTTTCAGGCATGCTGAAGATTACAATCAGGCATATGACACTTATCTCAACTCCCCAGACGGTGCCGGAATGGCTCTGTCATCATCTTGGGAAAACCTAAAAGCAGTTCTTGGCCTACAACTAATCCCCATGGTCACAAGTGCGACGATGGGTCTGGCAAAATTTGTCGATAAAATAAGTGACCTGGTAGAGAAGTATCCAGTCATTGCAAAAGTTCTGATGTATTCCGCTGCAGCAGTAGCAGGGCTTGCATTAGTTTCGGGCAGTATTCTTCTGCTTGGGGCGACGATTATGGCGGCGCGCCTTGTTGGGTCACTTGGCGTGGTTAGTTCGATGGCGACTATGCTTGGCGGCCCAGTTGTTTGGGCCATCGTGGGAATAGCTGCTGCCGGATTATTGATTTACAAAAACTGGGACAAAATAAAGCCTGCTGGCATTCAGATGGGTAAAGAATTCTCAGGGATTATGACTGACGTTTGGAATCGGATGAAACAGGCCGGTGACCATGCGCTCAATTACTTTAAAAGTTGGAGTATTTGGGAGCCTATTGAAAAGTCTTTCGATAGCTTCAGTAGCAAGATAACCAGTGGATTTAATAGCCTTTTTGATATGGTAGTTGGCCTTTTAAATAAAATACCCGGCATTCATATTAACACTGGAAATCCAAATACAAACCTCCCAGTCATTAAGCCCCCAAAACAAACGGATGTAGATTTTGGGGGTAAAGATAAACCAGCACCACAGGTTTCTCCAACGGGTATGGCAGCAGGTTATGCTGCCGCCAATGGACGATCTCCTTTACCGACAAAACCACCATATGGGGCACCTTTAAAAGTTGCACCAATGAACACCACAGTTCCTGTGCCACCTAAGCAAGGCCAAACAATTCAGGTTCATAGCACAGTAAATATGGATGGTAAGACTGTCGCACAAACTGTAACCACACATCAAACCAAAGAAGCAACTAAGCCACCGGCTGGCGTAAGTGCTTACGACTCGTCAATGACGCAATTCTACAGCGGTCAGATGAGTAAATTAGGCGCTCAATAACCCACCAACCGGTGGGTTTTTATTTGGAGTGAATATGGATGACCTTCTTTTTATACGACGCTTCAGGGTTCTATATCCGGCGGTGGGTTTAGAAGACTATTTTCAAAATCACGAATACTTTTCTCGTTTAGCTGATTCGATCTTAGCGTCTTCCACTTATCAAGGGCTGCGGCATAATGCAGTCTACGCAGAGGCATCCCCAAAAGACCCATATCTGGGAGATTAGGATCTGTAGTCATAGCATTTTTAATTAATCTCTCAGCCTTAAGTAAGGTCTGATCTGCACTTGCAAGTCGAAAATCTAAAATCGCCCTGGCACAAAGCACTGCGCCAACTCCGGCCATTGCTGGTTGTTTTAAATATATTTCTGCTTGGGCAAGAAAACTATCTCTATCCATAGGGGATGGGTGCCTGTTGCAATAAATTAACAAAAAGAACAATTCCTCTGTTTTTATTGTCGCAGGTAACTCAGCTAGGAAGTCATATATTACTTGGCGAGCATCGATAATTTCCATGTTTACTCCTCTATGCAGATTGCACTTAACATAGAACTAATTATTTTATTTAAACATCCTGACATTTGATCAGTGCATTCATTAACCGGAGTGATTCATGACATTACTAAGCGCATTGAATAACTTCGCGCAGGGTTCAGATCCAACCGCAACGCGGCTTATCCTCGGGACTTTCGAATTTCTTGATTATGAAATTCCTGAGCGCCTTTCGATTCCTGGGCGTCAAAAGACGGTGCTTCACCAGATGATCGGTGGGAAGCGAGTTATTGACGTTCTGGGCGTGGAGTATGATGCATTTAGCTGGTCGGGCATCATAACCGGTGCAAATTCCGGGGACCGTGTTACTGCGCTCGAAGGAATGCGGGATGCTGGAAAGCCGTTGACGATGACGCTTGATAGTTACAGTTTCACTGTGATTATCACCAGTTTCACGCCGCAGTACGAATATGTTTATCGCAGACCGTACTCTATCGAAGTTGCAATCATTGCCCGCAACGACTCTCCGCTGAAAGTTGACGCACTGACCGGTTCGCTTGATGCGCTGGTTAATAGTGACGTCGGCAAGGCTCTGGATCTGTCCAGCGTAGTGAACGTTTCATCAGTGACTTCGGCAGTAACCGCTGTTCAATCTGCCGTTTCGCAAGTCAGTGACTTTGCCCATGCCACGGTTGACACCGTACAGACCATCGTCAGACCTATCGTTGCGGCACAGACATTAGTTAGCCAGTCGATAAGCAGCCTTGAATCTTCTGCGAGCGATATCACAACCCTCGGCGGGCTGGTGCCTGGCAACCCGATTTCAAAAACGATAAGCAATCTGCTAACCCAGGCAGATCAGGTGACGAAAATCCCCGCGCTGTACAACATGCAGAGCGTGCTGAGCCGGTTGAACAAAAACGTTCAGTCTGGCCAGACCGCCGACGGAGTGCGGGAGATAACGCTGTCCGGCGGGAACCTCTATCAAGTAGCCGCTGACCAGTACGGCGACGCGTCACTGTGGGGAAGTCTGGCCTCGGCCAACAACATTACCGATCCGCAACTCACCGGCATTAACACGATAATCGTGCCCTCAAATCCTACGAGTTAAATATGGACGTAAACAATCCGATAGTGAGCTCAGGCGCCCGTGGAATAAGCGGGCGTTGTCTTTTGAATGGGGTAGAGGTTCCGTTTGTGGGTTTTGACGTAGACAGCAACTCATTCCGGGGTGCATCGACGTTCAACCTGACGCTGGCCACATCTGCACTACCGGCATCGATGGGGATGCTCAACTACTGGGCCGTGCAAACCACTATTAAAGTTGAGCTTTCCGTGTTGATCAAAACGGATTCAGGTACCGACGAGAAGAAGCTAATCACCGGCAATATTGATAACTGGGATTTCGACCCGGCGCGGTTTGAGATAACCGCCGACGGCCGAGATTTCACCGCCTTGATGATCGACGCTAAGTCAGCTGGCGAAAGCTTCAAGAACTACACCAGTTCGCAGATAGCGACGATTATCGCCCAGCGCCACGGGCTAACGCCGGTGGTTACCGCGACTCAAGGCCGGTTTGGTGAGTTTTATCAGATTGACTCTGCCCACCTGACCGGTGAGCAGACTGAATGGGACTTGCTGACCACGCTGGCCGGCATTGAAAACTATGTGGTGTACGTCGAAGGCAGCACGCTTTACTTCAAACCGGTGCCTGACCAGGCGAAAGCTGATAATTATGTGATCCGCTGGCAGCCGCCAGGCGCGTTAATGTACCCGCAATGTAACATGTCCGAAGACCTGCAATTTTCACGGGCTTTGACTATTTCCAAAGGCGTCACAGTCGAGGTGCTGAGTTGGAACTCTAAACGCAAAAATAAACAGTTCGTCGCATCATATCCGAAGGCAGCAAAGACAGTTACGCCTGGCAACTCAACTGCCAAAACACAGGTCTATCGCATTATCCGAAACGGGTTAACGCCGGAAGCGGCCAATGCGCTGGCCCAGTCGATTTACAAAAACATTGTGCAGCACGAGATGAAGTTTTCCGGTTCAACCGCCGGGGACAACCTCCTGACACCTAACAACCTGGTTCGTATCGAGGGGACACAAAGCCCATTCGATCAGCTTTATTACTGCGATAGCGTGCGCCGGTCACTTAACTGGGACTCAGGTTACACCATGTCGATTTCTGGCAAGAACCACAGCCCAGCACTGGATGTTTCTTCATGAAAGCTTTTTTGAACGCAATGAAAGCCGGAGCAATGCAGTCCGGCGCGGGTGATACCGGCACACGGCAGGGCATTATCACCGCCTACGATCCCGATGCTTATGCTGTAAAGGTTCAGTTGCAGCCCACCGGAGAAGAAACCGGCTGGATACCTTTGCAATCTTCCTGGGCTGGCAACGGCTGGGGATTATTGGCAGGGCCGGTGATTGGCGCGGTCGTGGTTATCGAACCCGATTCTTTTAACATCGGCAACGGCGTGGTTTCGGGTCAGTTATTCAATGATATCGACCGGCCTTTGGCGGTACCTTCCGGTGAGTTCTGGCTGGTTCATCAATCCGGATCGTTATTGAAATTCACTAACGATGGGCAGGTATTAGTTAGCTCGCCCGAGAAAATCACCTATTCCGCACCTGCGCATCACTTTACCGGTGGCGACGTCACAATGGATGAAAATCTGATTGTGGTGAAAGACATTTATGACCAGAACCAGACACTAGGCTCAGTCAACACAATGCGCTCTACGTATAACGGCCATACCCACGTAGAAAATGGCAAAGGCAGTAATACTGCCAGCCCGAATCAGCAAATCACCTAAGCGGGTAACCCATGTATGACATTTATCAATATATAGGCGGTGACCTGAGCACCTCGCCGACGGGTGACCTGCGGCCAGTAACCAGCACGGAACGAGGAAAGCAGCGGGTACTGCGGCGTTTAATGACGAATCCAGGTGACTACGTGTTCCATCCTGAATACGGGGCCGGATTGGGGCAGAAGGTCGGCCAGTCAGTCAATATCAGCGAATGGAAAGCGCTAATCAGCGGGCAAATGCAGCTTGAAGACGCGGTGTCACAGGACCCGACACCAACAGTCACGCTAACCCTCATCGACCAAGGTGTGAGCGTCTATGTGAAGTATACAGACGCCACCACTGGCACCCCAGCAACGCTCAGTTTCGACGTAACGAGGTAATCGCGTGGCTCTCAATATTAAATCTTTTGCGACTCTGGTAAGTGACCAGGTTACAGCAATGCAGGGAGCAGCCAGCGGATTGGTCGACCTGGCGATTGGTAGTATTTTGCGCTCAATTGTGGAGTCAAATTCAGCCGTCGCTTTGTGGATACAGCAGTTAATCGTCACGCTGTTAGTTACCACACGTGCATCAACCTGTTCTGGCGATGATCTTGATAGTTGGATGGCAGATTTCAGCTTTACCCGACTGGCGGCTACAGCTGCGACTGGGCAGGTGGTTTTCAGCCGATTCACGGCGACTAACCAGGCGGTGATTTTGGTTGGTGCGGAGGTGACGACCACCGACGGCACGCAAGCCTATCTCGTTACCACCGATACCACCAACGCGGCCTATGACGCTACGCAATTGGGCTACGTATTAGCAGCTGGAACATCGTCTGTCAGCGTGCCGGTGCAGGCGTCAACCGCCGGTACCGCCGGTAATGCGCAGGCGGGAACAATCACAATCATCTCCGGGTCGATTCAATACGTTGATACCGTGACCAATACGGTGACGTTTGATAGCGGCGAGGATGCCGAGACGGATGACGCTCTGCGGTCGCGCTTCGTACTGTGGATTGCATCACTTTCCAAATCTACGCTATCAGCTATTGGCTATGCGTTAACCAGCATGCAAAGCGGTGTGACGTATACCCTGACCGAAAATGAGTCATACGCGGGCGTTTCGCAGCCTGGCTACTTCTATGCCGTGGTGGACGACGGTAGCGGATCGCCTTCCAGCACTTTCATTGATCAGGCTTATGCGGCGATAGATGCGGTCCGCGGCTTCACCATCACTTTTGGTGTGTTCGCACCGGCCCTTATTACGGCGAATATCTCAATGACCCTTTCACTCAGCTCGACAGCCATTCGTTCAGAGGTTGTGGCGCTGGTTGAGGCTGCATTGGAGTCCTATATTGCCGCGTTGTCACTGGGTGAAACGCTGCCCTACACGCAACTCGCCACTATCGCTTACGGGGCAAGCCCGTTCGTGACAAACGTTACCGCAGTTTTGCTAAACGGCAGCGCTGCGGATGACATTACAGCAACAGCCAGGCAGGTGATCCGCGCTGGCACAATCTCGGTGAGCTAAATGGCGACGGGCGATTCTCAAGACATGCTTGGGCGTCTAAAGGCGCTTATTCCACCCACCTGGTATGGCGATGATAGCCCGTTACGTGACGCAGTTCTTACGGCGTGCGCTACAGCGCTGGCATGGTGCTATTCGCTTTACCTTTATGCAAAGCTTCAGACAAGGATAGGGACGGCCACCGACGGTTGGCTTGATATTGCAGCCTATGACTTTTTCGGCACGAATATAACAAGGTCGGCCGGGCAGTCAGATGATAGCTTTCGAAATACCATCAAGACGAACCTTTTCAGAGAGCGCGGCACGCGGCAATCCGTCATCAACATACTGGAAGATCTGACGGGTAAAACACCGGTTATTTTTGAGCCTTGCAGGCCGCAGGATGCAGGTGGGTATGGTGCGCCTTCAACCGGCTATGGAATAAATGGCGGGTATGGCTCAAAGCTTCTACCTTACCAGGCATTTGTTACCGCGTATCGGCCAAATGGGGTTGGCATTCCTTATGTGGCGGGATATTCCGCGACAACCGCAGGTTATAGCCAAGCGGCGCGGGGTGAATATGCATCGCAATCAATGATTACGGGCTCAGTAACGGATGCCCAAATTTATCAAGCTGTCGCATCCGTAAAAATGGAGGGGACTATCGTGTGGGTAAAAATAGAATCTGGTGAAAAAGCAGACGAAGAATCGCCAATCCTCGGCGAAGACTTTGTTCTCGGTGAATCACAACTACCTGAATAGCAAATTATAGCCTCTTTCCTGTTTATAAAAATCCAAAAAACCGCCCGGAGAGCCCCAATGACATTCATTGACGGACAGGTGCTTACTGCATCCCAATTAAACGATTTAGCGTCAAAAGATGATTTAAGCACAGCTGTTGAAGATAAAGTTAATGAGATTAACGGATATGATCTCACGGCGAAACAGTCAGCAGAAACCGCATTATCAAGCAGTCAAACTGCACAAACAGCAATGGTTCAGTCGGCCGCTAATGCTGACCTTGCGGAGGCAAAAGGCGATAACAGCGCTACTTATGCAACAATTGCTTTGGGCTTGGCTGCAACAACTTCGGGAAAATATTTTCGCGTGCCAAGTGGAAATGGAGATGAAACCCTTTATACCTATTATTTAAACAATAGCGGAAGTGCTGTTTCTCAAGGGATTCTCCTTAGCAAGACTTATTTCGAAAACCGAATCGTAGATGTTGATTCAACAAATAAAATGGTTGCTTTAGCTGTTGATGAAGCGGGAAATGTGCCAATTTGGATTGAAGATGGTAAATTTAACGCTGTAGCTTTACATGACGATTTGCTGGAAAACGCCGCAGCAGGTGTAAATAATAAAATTCCTTTATTTGCTGATGAAAGTGACAATGTCCCGCTATGGCTAGAAGGTGGTTCATTAAATGCTGTAGCACTTCACCCTAATCTTATCGATTATATTCAGAAAAATATTTCAGTTAAAGAAACTTTGATTACCGTTAGTGGTGGTGAAAGCCTGTGGCGTTTCAGGGCCAAAGTTGCGCAAATACAGGCTGGGGTTTCTCAAAAAGTTAAGATTGGATTCACTGGGGATTCATGGACAGAGCACTCGGCAATTCCACAATCTTTCGCTAATTTGCTTTACCCAAAGCTTGGTAAAGCAGGTGAAGGTTGGATTCAGTTAAATATTGATAATGTAAATCTAATAAACAATGTAGATCTTACTTACACGAACTGGAATATATACGACGCATCTCAAACTGATACCGCACCTGTATATCCTACCTCGATGGACGGTCAATATATTTATACTGCTGCAAACAATGCATCAATGGGTCTGAGCAATATTAATGTGTCTTCAATATACCTTGTCTATTACGATGGAGATGCAACGTTTAGATATTCAACTAACGGTGGTACACCTACGACGGTAGTTTGTGGCGGAACCAATCAAATAGTATTTAAAGAAATTAGTGGGCTGGATGTAACAACTCTTAGTACTGTTGGTATGGATACTGTAGGTAATACTGGAACAATGGTGTTTTATGGTTTTTATGCAAACGGTACAGGTACTGGAATAGAAATAGAAAAAATGGGGAATGGGGGTATTACAACGCAGGGGTACGTTAAGACTCTTGATTATTTAACTACTACTGCCTCTTTTGTAGATCCTGATTTGCTATTTATTATCATCGGAACAAACGACTTTAGGCTTAGTGAAAGCCTTGCTGACTTTAAATCAGGATTAATATCTTTGGTTGAAAAGTGGCAAGGCGTATTACCAAACTCAGGGATAATCCTTGTTACTCCTCCGCAATGCGGAGCTACTGGTAATAATCCGTTATCCAGCTTCAGGGATGTTATGAGGGATGTCTCAATCGATCTTGGTGTTGAATATTATTCAATGTTTGATTTTATGAACACCACATTTGATAACGGAAACGCTCTTGGGCTGTGGGTTGCTGATGGTCTGCATTTAACGAATGTTGGCGCTCAAATACTTTCTAACGAAATTAATAAACATTTCATGGGGTTATAATGGTACTCAAATTAACAGGTATAACGCTGCCAAGCTCATTGACTTACCCTAATTTAACAGACTTTGAATTGTTCTCAGTAATGGCATCTCCTCCAGTTACTGATGGCTTAGTAGGTTCATATTTCCTCGGAACTAAAAATGCAGATCCGACTTATAACTTTGCCAATCCGTCACTACCGTTGCTGCAAAACGGTACTCCAAATTTCACAGCTCAATATGCAACTTGCTCCCGAAATGGCGGATACTTTGATACACAATTAAAATCTACCACCGAGATGACAATTTTCGCAATTAACCTAGTCTCAGGTGCCGGGGGTTTAATTCAAGTTGTTAGCAACTTCCAAGTGGTGTCTGGAACTGGAGCCCTGCAAGGCGACGCATTATTTAGTCTCTCAACAGCAGCTCAAGCAGCGGCACAGCAGACGACAGGAGGGTCAATTGCTGCTGTACAATCCGTAAGTGACGCTCCAGATGGTGATTTTAAAGTTTCAGCAATGGCTGTGCTTTCTACCCCATCAGTTTTAGCCGCTTATTGGAATGATGCGTTAACAATGCAATCAACAACTACCAATATGACGGATCGTGGAATTGTAACCGACAATCTTTTGATCGGGGCGAGTCCAGCAACAGATGATTTCCTGCAAAACACGTCTATTTCAGCCGTGTTGATATATAACCGCGCTCTGCCAGAAACAAGTGGACAGATGGAGCAGGTATTTGCGTGGCTAAGGAGCACCGTTGGTGTGCAGGCGGGGATTTGGAGTTCTTAACTCTGTTATAAAACATCTGCAATAATTACTTGGAGAAAAAAATGGATCGCCAGATCATCTATCCTGCCGCCATACCTTTAGAAACTGACCTTTTAAATACTAATAAATATTCCATGATTGGGCTGGCAAAATTATCATCTGCAATTATGGGGTCTAACACTTATTTCCGAGGATTGCAGTGCACGCCTTCAACACCTGCATCAATGATAATTAATATTGCAGCTGGTGAGATTTATAGTCTTGAGAATGTTGATAACACGTCATATTCATCATTGAATGCTGATACAACCAACTCAATTTTAAAACAGGGCATTGTTTTAAGTTCTACACCTTTTACATTAACAGCGCCCACTACAGCGGGGCAGTCAATTAATTACCTGATTCAGGTGACTTATACCGACACTGATTCCGGTGCAACCGTTCTCCCTTATTACAATGCTGCTAACCCATCAGTGGCTTATAGTGGGCCAAACAACTCAGGCACAGCCCAAAATACCGTCCGTTCAGGTGTATGTGCTGTTGCGCTAAAGGCGGGTGTGGCCGCAACAACCGGCACACAAACCACGCCATCAGCTGACACCGGGTACACAGCTGCCTGGGTGATTACCGTGGCGCAGGGCGCAACGACAGTTATTTCCGCTAATATTTCTCAGGCAGTTGGCGCCCCGTTCATTCCAACTACAGGGATTGTCAATGGGATTCAAAAGAAAGCATTGACTCATGGCGCTGATATTGGGTCTGCCAATATTTATAAAGTTAATTATAGCCCTGCGGTTAGCTCGTTGGCTGATGGCATGGAGCTTTCATTTACTGTAGCAAACAGCAATACAGGAAGTTCTAATTTCTCTCCAAATGGGGCAACGTCCTACCCAATAGTTTCGATTGGGAACACGGCACTGACTGGCGGAGAAATAGTTTCTGGGGGTAATGTTTCTTTAAAATGGAATGCTACATTGTCATCCTGGTTTTTAGTAAGCACAACCGGTAGCGGAGCATCTCTGTTAAACCTTGCAGCAACTGGCAGGTTGTTAAACATTCAAATTTTCACCTCAAGTGGGACATATACACCGACACAAGGGACCAAAAAAATTGAAGTAGAACTTGCTGGGGGCGGGGGCGCTGGAGGAAGCGTGATATCAGCAGGAACAGCCTCAAGCACGCAAGTTACTGGTTCATCTGCTGCGGGTGGTGAGGGTGGCGCCTGGGGGCTTTCAACGCTTATAAATGCTCCCACATCTGCAGCAATAGTGGTTGGTGCCGGAGGTACTGCATCGTCTTCATCACCAACAAATGGTGGTACTTCATCGTTTTCTGTTGGCGGCAGTGTACTGCTGTCTGTTTCAGGAGGCGCTGCATCACCAACAATGACCGGCCCAACTATTTTCCCAGTGTCATTAGGCGGGCGTTCGACGGCTGGGAACGTATTTGTCGGGACGTTTGCATTAAAAATCTCTGGAGGGGCTGGGGGAATAGGGACATTGTTTAATGCAAGCTCTGGATATGGTGGCTCTGGTGGTGCGAGCAATCGGTCAACTGGATCTTCTCAATCACTTATCAACCAACCGACCTCTAACTACCAAACAACTGGTCCAGGCTGCGGAGGGTGTGGCGCATCTTCTTCATCTGCATCCGCAATTGGTTTATCAGGTCAAAGTGGTATAGTCATTATTAAGGAGTACGCCTAGTGTGATTTAAATTCTAATGTGCTCCTCAATGATTTGGATTATCAATTATTAGACAAAAACTTGATTAATAAACGCTGGAAGTTTCCAGTATTTATTGTTTGCCTAGATAAAAGTTTTTCTAGGCAAACTCCTGCAAAATTTCAACGGGTTATTAAATTCCACCTTTAACCAAATCCTTCACCTTTCTAAGTGGATATGTGACTCTCCACGATGTGGAGTTTTTTATGTTTGAAATTTCTTGATTGTGTTGAGCTATTTTACTCTCGTTTTCCAATCTTAAATTAATGAAATCATCATTACTTTTGTTTATTACAACATCACTTGTATGCCTTAAGCAGTCAACCATGTGAGAAATAAACTTTACATAGTCTTTTCCCGCAAGATATGAGTTTTTAGGTGGGGATAACAAAAGTTCATTTACACAATTATAATATCCATCGATATGATTATTGCCCTTTTCTTGCGTCATGATTGAGCCATGCCTAACTCTACGCAGGTAGAATGAACTATTAGTGCAGTAGGTAACCACATCATTTTCAAGCAATAGCCTTGTAGTGTATATGTTATCCTCGTGTATTATTCCATCCTTAAAGCTCAGCCCATAAATTGCTTTTCTGTTTGAAATATAAAGGCATGGACTAACAATGTAGTTACCATGAGTTATCGCTTTTTTAAAGAAATCAACACCGCTACATAATGAATTACACAACTCTGCCTTTCTTTCATAGGTGGGATTGAATTTTTTGGACAGTGAATCATCTTCAAAGAAAACTGCTGAGGAAAACAGGATAATATCAGCCTTGGTATTGATTATTAAACTAACAAGGTTATCAATAGCTCCGTCTGCCAACTTATCATCACTATCTAAAAATATTATATATTCACCTGTGGCGACAGTCAGGCCATAATTTCTAGCAGAGGATTGTCCGTTGTTTTCTGTATGGATCACCCTTAATCTTTTATCTTGAAAACTATCAAGGATTTTTCCGGTGTTATCATCAGAACCATCATTAATGGCAATTATTTCAATATTTTCATACTTGCTTGACAAGACAGAATGAATGCAATCAGATATAAATATTTCAGTATTATAAGCCGGGATAATTATTGATATTTTCATTTTTAGCATGCCGGTATGGTTGATGATAGATATCATGTGTAAAGTTTATATTAAAATTTTATGACTTACAAAGAGTTGGCAAAGCTAATTTAATAACTACTTGATCTAGCTTTTATGTACTCACTATACTGTATACATATACAGTGTAATGGGGGTGTGATAATGGCACGTCGAGATGACATAGAGACCGCATTCGAAAGAGCGGTGAAGATGGACCCAAAAGGTAAACGCACCATCACCACGGTCGATTTCGTGAGTGAACTTAAAGTCGTTAACTGGGACTGGTCTCTGAAACAGGCCAATGAGTGGATTGAGCACTACACGCATAACTTCAGTGACATCTCAACGCAAGAGGGAGAGGCTCGCACCTTCTTCATGTTCAACCCGAATGGAGGGCGCTGATATGGGCTTTCCATCTCCCGCTGCTGATTATATTGAACCTACGCTCTCGCCAGATAAAGTATGCCGCTGGGGCGGAAATCCGGCTTTGTATATGGCGAGGTCTACTTGCACAAGTTGGAGGGAAGGGATTAAACAGGGGGCTGTGCTCATCATCGACAAATCCAGAACGCCAGTGGATGGTAGCCTGGTTGTCACGGTCGATACGGGAGAGTTTGAAGTTAAGCGCCTCAGGCTTTTCCCAACCGCTTGTCTTGAGTCACTTGATAACGCAGATGATATTCGATTAATTCAGGGTGGGGACTGGGAAGGTGATGAAACTATGGTGTGGGGCGTAGTGACGTACATCATTAATGATGCGACGACTGGGGAGTTTGATGATTGCCTGATAATTTAATCAGGTATTTTGGAGTTTAAGCTTCTATCTTCGTGATACTATCATTTGAAATATTCTTTTTGGATATGCTAATGGAAAATGACAATCTCCACATCCGCCTGCAAGCAATTGAACTGGCAATCAAGAGGCTATCTACTTCAATCATTGCTAATGAAGGGCCTATAGCTGAGCATTTGGTGGGACATATAAACTTTCTAAAAGACCTTATGAATGTTCCTGATTTGTCTGCTAGTTCAGAGGCTATCTTTTACAGAACGGTGATGTTGCTCGACCCAATAAGTAATGGGCCATGGGAGGAGTCAAGTTAACTTTCCTCACTAATTTATAGTGGGAGTATAGTAACTAATTAATAAGTAAATCAAAGTCTTACTGGGCTAAATGAATTCTAGTTTCTATGCCTACACACAATAGTTCATGATTATTATCGTAGGCGGAAATTGGCCAAGAGGGGTTCAATGGCTTCAAGTATTTTAAGTCTCCGTCGAGTATCAGTTGCCTGAAAATTGGATTGTCCTTGCCTTTAAGCTTAATAAGAACTAAGTCTCCAATCACTGCCTTTCGTTTGGTATCAAATAAAACATATGAATTTTCAGGCACGCTCAACCCAGAAAGTGAGGCCATGGCATTGTTTGTTATATGCAGCCAAAATCCATCGCCGCTTAGCTGTGCGTCAGATTCCATCCATGTATCAATTCTTTTAAGCGCGTCTTTGCTTAACGATTCCCGCCACTTGCCAGCCTGAATACTGCTTAGAACTGGATATCTTCTGCTGTGAGAAGGAAGGGCAGTTTTGTCGCATTCTATGCCATACATCAGATAGTCCGGCGTGCAGTGAAGTGCAACCCCTAAAGCCATCAGATTGCTGCCATTAGGATGGCTGTCAGAGCTCTCCCACTGAGATACAGAGACATGGCTAACATCAATGGCGATAGCAATATCCTTTTGGCTTAATTTAAGACCCTTTCTTAGAGCAAAAATGCGCTCGCCGATGGTTTCCTTCTCTTTGATTTTTCTGTCAATGATAGCCTTTTCACCAATCCCCATAATTATGATCCTTACCCATGATGATAACCAAATTATGCAAAAAAACCCGCTCAGGGCGGGTAAAGTGCAACATAGTTCAAGAGAAAATCATCGTATTACTTTGATGACGCTTTGATTATAGCTCAAAGTCAGAAGTCAGAAGTCAGAAGTCAGAAGTCAGAAGTCAGAAGTCAGAAGCTTGGTAGTGGGGATTGAGTGGGGGAAATAGAGGCTAAGCGTCTAAACCTATTATCCAGGGCTTTCCTCTGAAATGTCTGGATAATGAAAATGATGGCGAGTTAATTGAAGGTTGCGTTCTGGAAGGTGATAAAACGAAGGGGTGAGGAAGGTCGATGTTCATCATTAATGATGCGATGTTGGAAGAGTTTAATGATTGGCCTAAAATAGGAATTGCTGTGCCGAAGTTTTCCCGACGCAGTTCCGAATTATATAGTAAGTATTTGATTTTGAAACAACCCAATGATAAGCATTGCAACCGTTGGAAGTGGTAAGATTCATTGTTATCTTTATGTTTTATAAAGAATAAAATTTATAGCCCGCACTATTAATGCTGTAATCGTCACTCGGATTAGAATAGAAAAAACTGCCCGCGCCATTGCCCAGCAGCGGTGCTTGTTGAATAAGTTTTAATGCTGTGCTTATAAAGGCGGTGCGTTCGCCCATGGAGCTAGCACAGGCCTGTAACTCATTATTAACTGAAGCCTGTAAACATTTTTGAATTTCCTGCGCACCCAGATCAAGGCGCTGTGCCGCCTTATTTGGGATTAACACCAGCATAATAGCAATCAACACTCCACCCCCAAAAATTGCTATTCGCTTTCGTGTCGGGAAGACCAGAAATAACCAGATAGCGAAACTTCCCACCAAAGCAATATACCCTGTGCGACTTTGCACCATAAACATGATATTGGCTGAGGCCAGAAGAACAAGTATGGCGTAACCCCAACGTTGAGCGCCGGTTTTTGTTACCGCTTTTGCCAGCCAGAAAAGCGAAGCGAATGCGAGAAACACGTTTTGCGTGATGTGGAGTTTAAATATTGTAGGATTATGCGGGTCTAACTGGTCAAAGGATATGTGCCCTAATCCAACAAGTAGACTTAGGGCGAGTATCAGCATATTGGCTAATAAAAAGCCGTTAATAAACCGCCATTTCAATCGCTTATCGGCGCTGAAAAATAGTGCCAGTGGCAAGATGTACAGCAATTTGTTGTACTTACCGACCATTTTGGGGCCGTAGGTCGGGTGCTGAAAAAATAGCGAAACAACCAGGAGTGAAAATATTAACAACGGGAGCCAAACGATAGGTTTTTTTACCAGCGAAAAGGCTGGGCTAAGGTTTCTGTTCCACAGCAGGCAAAGAACGACAAGCCCCAATGCTATGTTTGTCAATGCGGTTGATGTTGGCAGAGCGATGCCGAGTAAGCCGGCACACAGGCTGGAGAAGCGATAACCTGTCGCGGTGAGTTTGTTTTCATTCGGTAGGGCAAACGCTGGCATGCTTAAAACCTTCTAGTCAGAACGGAGCCGAGGCAGATTAATAATAAATTCATAGGCATGACTTTAATGACAGTAGCTGGTGATCAATGGCCTGGATGACATCACTGACGGGGATCGCGTCGAGATAACGTTCTTCGGTGTTGGTATTAATCTCTTCGGGCTTGGGAAGAAGGCGATAATCACCGGCCCAAATTAGAGTGTGTTTAGCCTGCCAGGGAGCCCACTGAGCAAGATTGCTGGGGCCAAAAAGCACCACGCTGGGCGTTTGCAGCGCCGCAGCCATGTGCATGGGGGCAGAATCGACACCAATAAAAAGCTTGGCTCGATCAATTAATACGGCAAGTGTTGAAAGATCCAGACAGCCTGCGAGATTGACTACCTGCAACGGTTTGGCGCAGTTGGCATGAATAGTGGCAACGTTGCTTATTTCATCGGCCGCACGTCCGGCGCACAAGACTACCGTTTCACCGAGAGCCGTGAGGTGATTGACCACCTCAGTGAAGCTTTCCACCGACCAGGTTTTAAATGCCCAGCGGGCAGTGGGCTGTAACAGCACGTAGCCGTTTATTTTATGGTGATCAATTAAACGCTGAGCTTCATCGATATCGCGCTGTCGATAACTCTGGGTAACCGTAGTTACGCGGATGGGTAACCCTAACGGGGCAAGAATACTGAGGTTGTTCAGTACGGTGTGCTGCTGTTGATGCCCCTCCATTTCAACTAATCGAGAATGACAGGCCTGCCAAAGTCGCTTGTTGCGTTTAGGATAGTGAAACCCAATGCTGTAAGTTGGTTTTAAGAATCGGCAATACAACGCAGTACGCCACTGGTCGGACAGATTAATAATCAGATCGTAATGACATCCACGCAGCTTTTTCCATAAACTTTTTTCACCGAGATATTGTGCTCTGCCGCCCTGGCTTTTAAGCGTGCGATCTACCGTGTAGGTTTTACAGACACAGGGATACCCCGTCAGTATTGATTGCGTATCTCCGTATACAATAAGTTCAATCATCGCGTTGGGATAATTGAGTTGCAGGGTGCTTAGCAGCGGTGTTGTAAGAAGCACGTCGCCGTAATGGCGCAGCTTGATGACAAGAATATGCTGTACCTTTTCGCGGGAAAAAAGCTGATGTGGCAGGCTATCATCGGGTGCATTGACATGCAGCTCACCGACCGACTCGACCGATAAAGTCGTCATAGTTATATCTTCTCATCTCTGAATAAAGTACAGGATTTTAATTACTTTAAATTTACGCAGGTAATAACTGATTAATTTAACAAACTGCCGGAAAATAAGGTTTGCTGCGATCAATTTTGGGTCAGATTTAAATGGAAAATAAGAGTATTTAAGGAGATTTAATAACGTAATGCGTTAAACATAGCGATAGCAGAAATATCTTAATAACATTTAAACTTTGACCCTCAACCTGCTAAAACTCTCAACAATGACTATCCTTTTTAATCAGCCTTAATACTTCTCAAGCTAAGGATAAAGACATGTCTACCTCAGAAACGCCCGTCTGGTTGATTACTGGTTGCTCTACAGGCTTTGGTCGGGAGCTGGCAAAAGAAGTTCTAAAACAAGGTTTTAACGTCGTTGTGACCGCTCGCGACAAGAGCAAAGTAGAGGATTTGGTGTCAGGTGTTGAAGACCGCGCTCTCGTCTTGTCTCTGGATGTCACCGACAGCAACGCGATTCAGCAGGCAGTAAAAGCCACGCTCGATAAATTTGGCACCATAAGTGTGCTGGTGAATAACGCCGGTTATGGCTATCAGTCTTCGGTTGAGGAGGGAGAGGAGCAGCAGATTCGCGCGCAATTTGATGCCAATGTGTTCGGACTTTTTGCTATCACCCGAGCCGTATTGCCAACCCTGCGCAAAGCCGGTCGCGGCCATATCATCAATATCACCTCAGTTGCCGGATTAATTGGCTTTCCCGGTTCAGGCTATTACTCCGCCAGTAAGCATGCGGTCGAAGGTTGGTCAGATTCCTTGCAAGCCGAAGTCGAGCCATTGGGTATCAGCGTGACTTGTGTCGAACCAGGTCCGTTCCGCACCGATTGGGCTGGGCGTTCGTTGCAACAGACACCTAATAAAATTGCCGATTATGCCGATACCGCAGGCAAACGCTTAAAAGGGACGTCTGATGGCAGTGGTAAACAGCCGTGAGATCCCGTGCGTGCCGCGCAGGCCATGGTAGCCATTACGCAAAGCGCAGAACCGCCGCGCCATTTGGTCATGGGAGCCTGGGGATTTGAAACGGTGACTGCCAAGATAGCGGAGCGATTGAAGCAAATTGAAAAATGGAAAGATACGTCGGTTGGCACTGACTTCCCGAAAGAATAGCGGCGCACTGTGCTTTATTCACTTAAGTCAGGTCTGGTCGATTAGGTCAGATACCCTAAGTCTGGTTGCATAAGCCAAGTTGCGCAGTTCATTTTATTTAGGTCAGTTCACACAGTTCGGTAAAGGAGTTGCCGAACTGAAATCGACCCTGTGCCGCAAAGCTATTCATTAATAGCTATTCCTATAAAACTATCTCTTTAAATATTCATTCGAATAAATGTTATATCACTATGATAAATCAAAATATGGATTCTGAACGTGTTGCAATAGATGGAAAAGATATCCGGGAAAGCATCGCGGATGCTCTGCAATTTATTAGCTACTATCATCCGGAAGATTATATTCGCAGCCTGACACAGGCCTATGAGAAAGAAGCATCATTGCCTGCCAAAGATGCCATGGCGCAAATTCTGATTAACTCCAGAATGTGTGCCGAAGGGTTACGGCCTATTTGTCAGGACACGGGTATTGTGACGGTATTTGTTGAGGTCGGAATGCAGGTTAACCTGGTAACATACGGGGAAAGTCTGGAAGACATCATTAATCAGGGAGTCAGAGAGGCTTATACTTCAGCTGATAATCCTTTGCGGGCGAGTATTGTCAAAGACTCGGCCGGAACTCGAAAAAATACGCAAGATAATACCCCGGCTATTATTCATGTACGATTAATCCCTGGTAAAGAAATTCACTTTAAAGTGGCGGCAAAAGGCGGTGGTTCCGAAGCCAAGGCTAAATTCGCCATGCTTAACCCTTCCGATAATATTGCCGATTGGGTACTCAAGGTGGTTCCTGAGATGGGTGCTGGCTGGTGTCCGCCAGGCATGTTAGGGATTGGCATTGGAGGTACGGCGGAGAAGGCGATGCTAATGGCTAAAGAAGCACTGATGGAGCCGATAAATATAGACCAGCTTAAAGATTCTGTTCCTCAAAGTACATTGGATAAGCTTAGGCTCGATATTTATGAGCGGGTTAATTGTACTGGTATCGGCGCACAAGGTTTAGGCGGATTAACAACCGTGCTCGATGTGAAAATTAAAGAGTATCCTACCCATGCCGCAAATCTTCCGGTTGCCATTATTCCAAACTGCGCGGCGACGCGACATATAGAATTTAAGCTCGACGGGCGAGGTAAAGCCTTGTTTACGCCACCGTCACCCGATGTATGGCCCGATATAACTTACCATCCTCAGAATGCCAGAAAGCTTAATCTCGATAATATCAAGAAAAGCGATTTGCTCAGTTTAAAAGCTGGGGAAGTTCTACTGTTGAGTGGAAAAATACTCACTGGGCGCGACGCCGCACATAAAAGAATACAAGAGATGCTCACGCGAGGTGAACATTTACCCGTCTCTTTCAAAGACCGTTTTATCTATTATGTTGGGCCAGTTGATCCTGTCAGAAATGAGGTAGTAGGGCCAGCGGGGCCAACAACGTCTACGCGCATGGATAAATTTACTCAAATAATGTTAGAGAAAACGGGGCTGATTGGCATGGTGGGAAAGGCCGAGCGTGGAGACGAGGCTATTAATATCATCAAGAAAAATCAGGCGGTATACCTGATGGCAGTAGGCGGTGCGGCCTATCTGGTTTCTAAAGCTGTCAAATCTGCCAGTGTATTAGCCTTTGAAGATCTCGGCATGGAAGCAATCTATGAATTTGAAATAGAAGATATGCCGGTTAGCGTTGCGGTAGACAGTAGAGGGAATGCGATTCATAAGTCAGGCCCAGCAGAATGGAAGGGCAAGATAAATCTTAACTAATGGTATGAGTATTAATAAGAATATTAATAACAGTAATTTACCTCACCTCAATCGCCGCCCTCGAACGGAGAGCGGCATCACACCTATTACTGTGGAACTGTATCCGTGCCGAACCATTTCAAGGCCAGCGTTTTCAAAGTGCCATCCTGCTTGGTTTGAGTAATAGCGTCATCAAACATCTTCTTAAGCTCTGGGTCACTCTTGCGAATACCGACCGCAGAACCTGAACCCAGCAGGCCGCCGATGAACTGTGGACCCGCGAGTTCAATGTCCTGATTGCCCGGTTTGGCTTTGGCACTGGTCAAATAAGTTGCTGAAGCGAAGATCAAGTCTACGCGACCTGATTTCAGATCCAGGTCGTGTTCTTCAGTGGTTTTATACTGACGAATTGTCACGATGCCTTTTAAATATTTTTCCAGGAACTGTTCGCCAATAGACGATCCCTGCACGCCGACGACTTTGCCTTTTAACAGCGGGGCAATTTTCGCAATTTCTGCCTGAGCACCGGCTTCATTGGTCGTTAAAGAGAAACGCTGGCCGAGATCGGGCATTTTAGCCAATGGGCTATCTTTCATGACGGCAAAACTTTGGCCCGCGTTGCTGTAGGGGATGGAGAAGTCGATGATTTTTTTACGGGCATCGGTTGCCGATAAACCGTCGATAATGGCGTCAAATTTTCCGGCATTCAGCGCGGGAATGATCCCGGCAAAAGGCTGCACCACGATTTGACATTGGACGTTCATTTTTTTGCAAAGAACCTTGTATAAATCGATTTCAAAGCCGTCCAGCGTGCCATCAGGTTTGGTAAAGTTAAACGGACGGAAAGCGCCCTCGGTGGCAATTTTCACCACGGTCCATTTTTTCCCCTCATCGGCGTGGCTACTAAAGCTCACAGACAAGGTTGCCGCCAAGCATAATGCACTCACCAGGCTTGCCAATTTCATGTTTTATAACTCCTATTTTTAGAGTATTGATTGAATAACCGCGTGATGTTGTGCCATTAGGCACTTAAAAATAGTTAAAGAATTAATGCACCTCACCGAGCGGCTTTTTTACCGTTCTAGTTGCCGGCACGCGCAAATGTGGAGTCAGCCGATACTCAGCCAGCATCACCAGACGGCTGATCACCAGATTAATCAGCAGATAAAGCAGCCCGGTCACCAGAAAGACTTCCAGAGCTCGATAAGTGTCGGAGATAATCTGTGCGGCAATCCCGGTGATATCCATCAAGGTGATTATTGAGCACAAAGACGTGGACTGAACCATGGAAATCAGCTCGTTGCCGTAAGCCGGTAACGCCTGGCGAATAGCCATTGGGAAAATAATTCGTCGAATCATCAACAGGCGAGACATGCCGCAGGCGCGGGCCGCCTCAATGGCACCGTGCGGTACCGAAAGTATGCCTCCACGCAGGATCTCGCTGCCGTAAGCGGCGGTACAAAGAGACAATGTCAGCAGCGCACAGCCGTAAGGTTCTCGCAGTATTGGCCATAAAAAACTCTGGCGAACGCTCTCGAACTGGCCTAATCCGTAGTAAATCAGGAATAACTGCACCAGCAGAGGCGTGCCGCGAAAGCAAAATACATAGCATCGTGCTGGTTCTCTGAGCCAGCGATAGGGAGAAAGGCGGGCAAAGGCCAGCAACAGTGCCAGACAAAAGCCGATGGCTATTGAATAAAAAGTCAGTTGCAGCGTGAGTGGAATGCCGGGCAGCAGCTGTAGCAGCGTGTCCCACAGGAAAGGAAAGTCCATCAGCGTTTAACCCCGCGAGAGTAATGTACTTCGGCCCGGCGCAGTGACCAGCCCGAGAAGGCCGAAATCACTAGATACAGCAGCGCGGCGGCGCAGTAGAAGTCAAACGGTTTGCCGGTAGAGCCCGCCCCGGTTTGTGCTTTGTTCATTAATTCTGCAAGACCGGTCACAGACACCAACGCCGCGGCCTTCAACACTAGCTGCCAGACATTGCCCATCCCTGGCAGCGCGTGGCGCAGTAATAAAGGAATAATAATGCGACGAATACGCGACCAGGTGCTCATGCCATAGGCCTTGGCGGCTTCAAGTTCACCCGGTGCTATGGCATAAAAAGCGCCGCGAAACACTTCTGTTTGCTGCGCACCTGCCGCAATGCCCACCGCCAGCATTCCGGCAAGAAAGCCGGGGAAGCTGATAAATTGCCCCTCGCCGAACAGTTTGCCGAGGCTGGTCAGAATCTGGCTGCCACCAAAGTACAGCAGATAGATAATCAGCAGATCGGGGATGCCGCGCACCACCGTGGTGTAGGCATCGGCGAAGTAACGCACCGGGCGATTACCGCAGATTTTCGCCCATGAAAATATTCCACCAATCAGCGCCGCCAGCAAAAAGCCTGAAAGCGACAGGGCAACAGTCATCAATGCGCCGGAAAAAAGCATCGGCCCCCATCCTCTGGGACCAAAGCTCAGCGTTTCAAAAAATCCCAGATTACCCATCTCTCAGTCCTTGTCAGTCAGCAGAAACGCGCGAAATCATCGGCTTGCGAAATTAATGACTGCCGGGAAACGGTGGCTGAACGTCATCGGGAATAGGATTCACAAACGGCGTGCCTTCCAGTCGACGAGCGTGTTCTGCTTTTGCCTGGGTAATCAGTTCCGGCTGAGTAAACAGATTTAGCGCGGTGCTGGCCATCAGCTTGGCAGAATGGGTTAGCCCCTTGTGCGCCAGCGAGGATTTTCCCTGCGCTACCAGCTGCCAAGAGTGTCCCGGCGTGCCGATAGTGTAAGTTGCACTGCGGCATTGAACGGTGGGGACTACCCAGCTTACTGAACCGACGTCAGTGGAGCCGATCATGGAGCTTTCAGGGCGATCCAGTGGCAGCACATAGTCACACAGTAGTTCATTCGGTCTATAGGTTTGGCCCATACGCTGGAATGCGCTGCTGATTTCTTCTTTACTCATGGTTTGCTGGAAACGTGCCGCGTAGGCGCGATCGGCATCGTCAAAGCCCGGGCCGCCAAGCTGTTCAAGATGAGATTGCATCAGTTCTTCCAGCACTCGGTTGCCGATAAGATTCGCATCACCAGAAAGAATATTGCTCTTCATGGTGGTTTCAGTCATCAGCGCCGCGCCCTGAGCAACTTTATCGACGCGTTTAAGCAGTTCAGTTAGCTCGG
The DNA here is from genome assembly GCA_963747655.1 of uncultured Gammaproteobacteria bacterium. Classification (GTDB taxonomy): domain Bacteria; phylum Pseudomonadota; class Gammaproteobacteria; order Enterobacterales; family Enterobacteriaceae; genus Rouxiella. Next base: position 271,980 of record CAVVFS010000009.1, read on the forward strand.
GCAATGTGCGGGTGCGCACCAGATAACGCACCGTGGCTTTGGCCTGCACCACGTTCGGCGAGAAGCCACCGCTGTCGGTGATTGCATAGTGAATACGCGCGCTGGTGGGCATGTGTTCACGCAAATAGTTAATGCCCACGTTCATCAGCTCGACAGCATCCAGAGCGCTGCGGCCTAAATGCGGGGTTGCGGCGGCGTGAGCAGCACGACCAAAGAAGTGATAGTTAAGTTCGTTACAGGCCAGAGAATTGGCGTCCATCACGCCATTAAACGCGCCGGGATGCCAGCAAATGGCGACATCGACGTCATCGAACAGGCCTGCTCGCACCATAAAACCCTTTGCCGAACCGCCTTCTTCTGCGGGACAGCCGTAATAGCGTACCCGACCCGGTAATCCGCTGGCTTCGAGATAATCTTTTACCGCCGTTGCCGCCAATAATGCCGAAGAACCCAACATGTTATGACCACAGCCGTGACCGTTGGCTCCGTCTTCCAGCGCGAGCTGTTCGGCGACATCTGCCTGCTGGCTCAGCCCCGGCAAGGCATCGTACTCACCAAGAATGGCGATAATCGGTCCGCCAGCACCTGCTTCTCCCATCATGGCCGTTGGCAAATCTGCAACGCCTTCAGTCACGCGAAAACCCTGCTGTTTTAACAGTTCCAGATGCGCCCTGGAGGATTTGAACTCGGTATAGTTAACCTCGGGCGTTTCCCAGATGCGATCGCTGAGATCCCAGAAAATGCCTTTCTTCTCATCGATTAGCGCCCAGGTCTGCTTTAACAGAGTATCGACCGAATCTTGAGTTTCTGGCGAGGAGCTTGTCTGCATGGCAATAATCCTTATGAGCTGAGAAAGTAGCTTGTATATACATGGCTATCTTCCAAGCAATAAAGGGGCCAAAAATTGCACAATATTAAAATCTATGAAAAAGGGTGAGCAGAAAGGGAGTCGTGCTGAATGGGAATTATCGGACTTAAGAAGGATTGAACTAAAATGATCCATTAAGGCGTTCAGCATTGGTTGCCGGTGAGTGAAAATGGTGCGGCAATCCCTGCCGCATCAAAAAAGAATTAACCGAACAGTTTTAACAGGATCGGGAAACAAGAACGGGGCCAGCAGCGAGGTAATAATGCCGCAAATTACCAGAGCCAGTGAGCTGTACGCGCCTTCCTGGTAATCCAACTCGGCGCAGCGCGCGGTGCCCAAAGCGTGCGAGGCGTTGCCCATGGCCAGCCCACGCGAAGCTTTAGTGGTAATCTTCAATAGATTCAAAATGCTGTGACCAAATACTGCGCCCAGAATACCGACGAAGATCACGCAGACGGCGCTGATGGCCGGAATACCGTTAATAGACTGCGACGCGGCCATCGCAATCGGCGTAGTGACTGATTTTGGAAGCACCGAGGCAGCAATTTGCGGCGTGGCGCCCATCCACAGGGCAATCGCGGTGCCGGTAGTCATCGCCACAACGCTGCCGATAAAACAGATGCTGATAATGGATTTCCAGCGCGCGCGAATCTGATGCAACTGCTCATACAATGGGAAAGCCAAGGCAACTACGGCAGGTTGCAGCAGATCATTAAGAATTTTACTGCCTGCAAAATAGCGTGCATAAGGGATGTGGGTGACCAGCAGCAAAGGAATAATGATCACCATCGACATCATCAGCGGATTAAGCAACGGCATGCGCAGTTTGATTGCCAGCCTGCGAGTAGCGAAATAAACCACCAGAGTGAGTGGCAGAGACCACCAGATTTGACTCATTATTTATCCTCCGGCTTACCGATAACCGGCCGTTCAGCGTGCATAAATTGCGAAGAGAAAGCGACCACCACCAGAACAATCAGCGTGCTGACCACGCAGGAAACCAGCAGCGGCCCAAACTGGGTACGCAGTTGGTCATAGTAATTCATCACGCCCACGCCAATAGGCACAAACAGCAGCGCCATGTAGCGGATTAGCACGCTGCAACCTGGTTTGACCCATTGATAAGGCAGTATCTGCGTAGAAAGCAGCGTGAAGAGGATAAGCATGCCGATGATGCTGCCTGGTATGGTGATGGGTAACAGAGCGGAAATCGCGTTCCCGCCGTATAAACAGGCATAAATAAGCACAAATGCCCGTAAATATTGAAATGGTAGTGATAATGCGCTTCTCATGGCCAAAACCCCAGTCTAATTTTTAATTCATCATACAATTAAAATGTAATGATCACCAGCGTGATCTGCATCACGTTACTGCTGAGTTGAAGAGGGAGAGATAAGCGTTAATACACTTTGTAACCACTGGTTAGCTTCACTCTTACCACTATTACGGTGACTGTATATTTTTACCCGGTAAGGCGGCACATAGAAAGGTATGGGAAATGATTTAACCTCTGCCAGGCCTTTTATTTTCTCTGCGGCGAAACGAGGAATCGTCATTAATAGGTCACTTTGCGCCACAATAAACGGCGAGCTTAAAACAGAAGGCGTTTTCATCGCGATATGGCGCGTTAGGCCCATTTTCTCAAGCTGATAATCAATCACGCCTTTCGCCTCATTCCACGGCGTGACTACCAAATGTCTTGCAGCAAGATAATCTTCTAACGACAAAGAGGACGTTTCTTTGCGAGCAAGTGCAATATAGCGATCCTCAAACCAGGTTATTTCCTGAATTTCATCGGGCCCTTTCTCATCGGGATCACTAAAACCCAGAGCAAAATCGAGATGACCGGCCAGTAATTCATTAATCGCCAGCTTTTGTTGCGAATAACGAAGTTCAAATTTCACCCCCGGCGCGGTGTGTTGTAATTCCGCCATCAGCGCGGGAAAAATACAGAATGCCGTGTAATCGGTAATTGCCACATTAAAACAAACGTCGCTCTCACGCGGATTAAACAACGATTTTGGCATCAAATGATCGTTTAGCGATTTCAATGCTTCCGTCACGGGCTGCGCCAATTGGCTTGCATAAACGCTGGCTCGCATCTGATTGCCTTCGCGGAAAAACAGTGGATCGTTTAACGTACTGCGCAAACGGCTGAGAGCGTGGCTTAGAGCCGAAGTGCTCATGGCCAGTTCGTCTGCGGCCAATGTCACAGACTGATGGCGATAAACGGCCTCGAAGGCCAGTAAAAGGTTAAGATCTAGTCGGCGCAGGGCAGAATGCATAAAATTCAACTTCCATTGACAAGATTGCACTTATTTCAACATTAAACTGAGTTTATGCTATCGGCATACAAGTGAACAGAAACAGGGAAAGAAACAACTATGAGCATTAACATTCGTTCTGCCACCGCTGAAGACGCGCAGGCCATCTTCGACATGATTGTCGAGTTGGCGATATACGAAAAAGCGCGAGATGAGGTGAAAACTAATCCTCAGGAGATCCTCACCACGCTATTTGGTGAGGGCAGCGTAACGGAAGCATTAATATGTGAAGTGGCGGGCAAAGCTGTGGGCTATGCAGTATTTTTTACCAGCTATTCCACCTGGATGGGCCGCAACGGAATTTATCTGGAAGACTTGTATGTGTCGCCGGATTCTCGTGGCCTGGGAGCCGGTAAGGCTTTGATTCAGAAAATTGCACAACTGGCCGTTGAACGCCGCTGTGCTCGCCTGGAGTGGAGCGTGCTGGACTGGAATAAACCGGCGATCGATTTTTATGTCAGCATCGGTGCTAAACCGATGGACGAATGGTTACGTTATCGTCTCGACGGTGAAGCATTAGTCTCATTTGCCGGGCGCTGATTACCGGACCTGAGTATCCAGAAATGCTTTCCTGAAAGACTCACCGATTTTCTCGCGGGAGAGTCAGAAGAAAAAGCCCGTCTATTTATAGCAATATCGCAATAATAAACGGGCTTATAAAAGCGCAATTAACTCAGTCATTACTTTTTATATTTTGCTTCCAGCGTGGCAAACCACGGCGCATTGAAATCTTCCGAAGTTGCCCCAGCCCGGGATGATTTTCCCCAATGCCGAAATATTAACCGCGCCCGGTTGGCTCAGCAGCAGCGACTGAGGGATAACCTGAGCCGGGAATTCATAGGAGGCTGGCGTTTTCTCAGCGGCGATTTTCAAGGCCACCAGACGCATATTTACCGCGCCGATCAGTGGCGTATCCACCGCCGCGGTGAATTTCCACGGGCTGTTTGCTTCACGCATCAGTTGCAGATCCTGATTAGAGGCATCGATACTGTAAAGTTTAATCTCGGTGCGGCCATTCTCTTTCAACGCCTTATAAGCCCCCTGACTAAAGGCGTCCCACGCGCCCCAGATGGCATCGATTTTGCCTTTTGGATACTTGGCTAAAATCGCGCCCACCTGATTGGCCGTATCGCCCTGTACGTCGGAAGAGACCGCCCCAATAGACTCGAGCTGGTGGATACCCGGATTGTCCTTCAGGATCTGCTGATAGGTGACATTACGACGCTCCATCGGCGGGAAGCCCGCGACCCACAGGCGCACGATATTGGCCTTGCCGTTGAAGTCTTTAACCAGTTCACCCACCGAGGCCTTGGTCAATGAGGCATCGTCCTGGCGGGTCACGGTAACGCCCGGCGTGCCGTCGGCCACTTCGGTATCAAACACCGAAACCGCGATCCCGGCGGCGGTAATGTGTTTAACCAAACTCTGCGAATAAGGCCCTCGGCCCTGAGAAAGGATAATCCCGTCGTATTTCTGACTTATGGCCTGATTAACGAAGTCCTGGAATTTGGCGTCATCGCCGTTGCTCAGGAAAGTATCGACCTTGAAACCCAGCGCGCGGCCCTGTTTGACAGCCCCAGACAAAAACTGCGTGGTGTTGTCATCTGAGCCAAGGTTGCGGATCACCGCGATACGAATAGGACCGTTGTGCTGGGCAATCGCGGCAGGCACCGGGGCCAGCACGGCGGCGAAGGTCGGGCACGGCGGCAAACAGGCCCAGTGCAAGCAGTGAGGCGGAAATTTTTTTCATTATAGGCTCCGTCGGGGCGTTGGCTGGCGCTGAATATCAGCGGCTCATAAAGTAAATCGGTCACCCTGGGGGTGGAGTAGCTATCTGTAGATATCTGGTTTTAGACATCCATAAGGCTAGGTGTCTGATGGCCTATGCATAGTAGCGGGTTGTTCCGTCGAGGGGAATGGCGCGCATTTAGTATTTTTATTGCGCGATTTATTCCATTTAGCTATATGAACAAGTGTGTCCATGTGCGATGAAACCGAGCGAAGCCCTCTTTTATTCAGTCGCTTAGCTTTTGCCCATATTTACAGTTCCTATACATTAGGCGAGTAGGACTGGTCTAGAATAGAAGTTTGTCAGACCGAAAAGGACCTGCGCTATGCCGTTATCATTAACTCTCGCCGATCGCCGCTGGCGATTCATGCTGCTGGCCAGCGCGCTGGCCATGCCCGGGCTAGCTTTGGCGCAGGCGGCCGGAATGCCGGTGCCTAAGGTTGCGGTCAAGGTAGAGACCGAACTTAGCGGACTGGATCATCCCTGGTCACTGGCCTTTCTGCCGGATAATCAGGGTGCGTTAATCACCGAACGCAGCGGCAACTTGCGCCTGTGGCAGCGCGGGTAAACCTCTTTCTGCGCCGATTACCGGCGTACCGGCGGTATGGACTGAATCACAGGCAGGGCTATGGGATGCGCGTCTTGGCCCCGGATTTTAGCCACAGCCGCCGGGTTTACCTGAGCTTTGCCGCTAAAGACCCGATGGAGAACCGCACGCTCAACTGGGCTATGGCACCTTATCTGCCGACGGGCTGCATCTGGAAAACTTCAAAACTCTCTTTGTCGAACAGCCTGCGCTACAAAGCGGCATCAATCTCGGCGGGCGGCTGCTGTTCGACCCGCAGGGCAATATCCTGATGTCACTGGGTGACAACAATCAGCGTAGCGACGCCCAGCGGTTGATTCGCTTCGCGGCAAGGTGATCCGCCTGACCCCAGAGGGCGGTATTCCGGCGGACAATCCTTTCGTTAAACTTCCCGATACTCGTCATGAAATCTATACCTATGGCAACCGTAATCCACAGGCGTTAGCCTTTAATCCGTGGAGCAAAGAGCTGTGGGAAACCGAGCATGGTCCTCGCGGCGGCGACGAGGTGAATATCCTCAAGGCGGGTAAAAACTATGGCTGGCCGTTCGCCACTTCGGCATTGACTATACGGGGATGCCGATACCCGAGGCTAAAGGCTCACATATTAACGGCATGCAGGATCCGCTCTACTACTGGCGTATTTCGCCGGGGGTGAGCGGCATGGCGTTCTATGACAGCAGCAAATTCCCACAGTGGAAAAACACGCTATTCGTCGGGGCGTTGAAAGAGACCGCGCTTATCCAATTAAAGGTCAACGATAAAAGGGTCATCGGCGAGCAGAGGATGCTGCAGGACTTAGGGCAGAGAATTCGCGAGGTGCAGGTCGGGCCGGACGGCTATGTTTATGTGCTGACAGATGAAAAAGACGGCAAGCTGTTAAAACTTTCGCCCAAGTAAAGGCACAGTGAAGGGGATAAGCTACCCTCGCCGGGAGCGATGCCTGGCGAAGGGTGAGGTGTTAACAAGGCTAGCGAACTCTGCGACTTGATCAGCGCCCACAGGCTAAGCAGGGCAACCATCATCAGATAATAGCTCGGTGCCAGCTTGGTGCCGGTGGCGGTAATCAGCAGGGTACAGATAAACGGCGCAAAACCGCCAAACACCGTCACCGCAATGTTATAGCCAATCGCCATGCCGCTGGCGCGGGTGGTGACCGGGAACAGATCGGCCATCATCGACGGTACCGCCGAGAAATATGCCGACTTTAACAACGCCATCCAGACTGACCAGTGCGACCAGCGCAAAAGCGGTGTTGTAATGGATCATCAGCCAGAATCCAGGGTAAATCGTTACCAGCAGCAGGATCAGCGCTCCCCACATCAGCGGCAATCGGCCGACTTTCTCGCCCACATGCCCATCAACGGCGTCGCCACGGTAAGGATAATCCCGGCCAGCAGCGTGGCGGTGAAGGCAACCTGACCCGAGAAGTGCAGCGTTTTCGTGGCGTAAGTCGGCACATAATTCAGCATGTAGTTGATAGCGGTGGAAACCACCATCAGGCCAATCGCCATGCATAATAGCGATTTTTGCCTGCCAAACAGCGTCTTCAATGGCGCTACTGTTTTATCTGCTTTAATAAAACTGTCGGCTTCTTCGATATTGCGGCGAATATACAGGCCAACCGGGCCAATCATCAAACCAAAGGCAAACGGAATACGCCATCCCCAATCCTGGATCTGCGACTCGGATAGCCACTGCGACAGCCCAAGCCCAAACGCCGAGGCGAGCAGAGTACTGGCCCCTGGGTCGCAAACTGCCAGCTGGCAATATAGGCTTTGCGCTCAGGGAAATGCTCGACCAGAAACGCGGTTGAACTGCCGAATTCTCCTCCCGCCGAGAAGCCCTGGATCAGGCGAGCCAGCAGGATTATCAGCGGGGCAGCCAGCCCAATGGTGGCGTAGGAAGGGGTGATCACAATAAGCAAACTGCCGACCATCATCATGCTGATTGAGGCCAGCAGCGAGGATTTTCGCCCGGCGCGGTCGGCAAAGGCCCCCAGTACAATTGCGCCCAGAGGACGGATCAGAAATGAGACGCCGAAACTGCCAAACGCTAGCAGCAATGAAACCGTTTGGTCGGTGGTCGGGAAATAGGCACGGGCAATATAGGCGGCAAAGAAACCGTAAACCGCAATATCAAACCACTCCAGCGCATTGCCGATGCAGGTCACAAACAGCGTTTTAGTCAGGCTGGGCTTTATGCGCGGCGGCCGCCGCATTGCCGCGCGGCTCGATGAAATCTGGCTCATGCCTCACCGCCCGCAGTGCCTGATTTAGCAGCATGAGCCCGGTGCTCCGCCAGCAGGCTGTTGCCGCGATCGCCCAGGTCCCACAGCAGCCGGGTCATGATTTGCAGGCCTTCACGAGCGATAGAAATCAGCATATGTTCATCGACCGCGTGCTGACCGCAGGCCGGGTAGGAGTGCGGCACCCACAGCGTCGGCAGGCCGAGAATATCGGCAAATACCTCATTGGGCAGCGAACCGCCAAGATTAGGCAGCAGCGCCGGTTTCTTACCGCTGCTTTGCTGCATGACGTCCAGCGCCCAGTTGACCAGCGGATCGGTAGGATCGAAACGCGTGGCCGGAGAGCCGCGCAGGAATTCCACCTCGAACAGCCTGAAAACCATGGGCATCCAGGTGCTGGCGCAGGTGCTGTTGCAGGTTTTGCCAGTCGGTGCCGACCACGTGACGCAGCTGGCAGACCGCCGTCGCTTTGCCGGGAATAGCGTTCATCGGCCGTGCGGGGTTGCCGGTCAGGAACGACAAGACTTCTATCTGATTCCAGGCAAACAGGCGTTCGGCGGGGGTGAGAGAAGCTTCGCCCCAGTTGACGTCAATTTCAGGGTCGCCCGGCGTGGTTCCCACTTCGATATCGCTGAGGATCTGGCGGATTGCCGCGCTGACCGCCGGTGGCTTGAGGGCCGCAACTTGCATCTGGCCGTGTTGGTTAACCAGACAGGCGATGGCGTTCGCCAGCACGGTGCCTGGATTAGGCAGCAAGCCGCCCCAGTTACCCGAGTGATAGTCTTTGTCGCGTGCGTTAACCGACAGGCGGAAATTCACCGCGCCGCGTGATCCGAGAAACAGCGTCGGGCGTTCTGCACTCAGGCGTGGTCCGTCAGAGGCGATAAGCAGATCAGCGCTGAGTGCCTGTTATAGGTCTGGCATATCTCGGCCAACCCCGGCGAGCTTATTTCTTCGCCCATTTCATACAGTAGCTTACAGTTGAAGCCCAGGCGGCCACCGCGAGCGGCGAACACCTGCTCGATAGCGGCCAGATTGACGCTGTGCTGGCCCTTGTTATCGGCACTGCCGCGACCGTACAGGCGGTCGCCGTCTTCGAACAGCACCCACGGATCCAGCCCCTCACTCCAGTTCTCGTCGTCGCCAAATACCACATCACCGTGGCCGTAGCTGAGAACCGTCGGCAAGCGCCGGGTCTTCAATGCGGGTCGCAATCAGGAAAGGGCGGTTAGCGGCATGCGGATTATCAATCAGTTGCAGCTCAAAACCCATCGCCAGCAGAGCGTGGATTAATTTCTTCCGGCATAATAGCGTTGGATCACCTCGTCACGCTCGAGTGGACTGGCTTTCGGTTGCCAACGCCACGCGTCGCGCTAGAACGGTTTTGAATTTACCACTGTCGAACCAGTCCATCGCCTGATTCATTGCTTTTTCCACTGTCATAAAATGCTCTCGAAGTTGTGTCGTTTGAAGTTGTGTCAATTATTGTTATAGGGGCTTAATACTGATGCTATCTAATAGAAAAGCAAGCTTTGCCACAATAATAATAATTGCAATGTAGCGTTGCTTTAATTATAACGCTGACATGCACAAAATCGGGGCATGCACGATCCAGGGGCAAAAATGCACAGCAATGAAATTCGCTACTTTCTGGCGGTCGCCAATAGCGGATCGCTTAGCGCCGCCAGCAAGCAGCTGTTTGTGGCCGTTTCGGCAATCAGTCGGCAGATTCAACAGCTGGAAACGCGCATAGGCGCCACGCTTTTTGAACGGCATGCGCGGGGGATGGTGCTTAACGATGCCGGGCAAATTCTCGAAAACCACGTCCGTAAGAGCATGATGGACATGGAGTTTGCCATCGCCGAAATTCAAGGGCTAAAAGCGGTGCGTCGTACGGTTATCCGTATGGCCTGTACCGATGGCCCGGCTTATAGCCTTTTGCCGCAAATGTTTGCGCGTTTCAGAGCGATTAATCCGGAGTAATGTTTTATCTGAACGTCGGAACGGCGATGCAGGTTTCTGAGAATGCTCCGTAGCGGAGATTGCGATTTGGCCTTGCAGTTCAGCCTGACTCCGGAACGCGGCGTTGAGGTGCTGGCTTCGCATCCGGCTACGGTCAGGCTGGCGATGCGTGCGGATCATCCTTTGGCGGAGCAGGATGTCAGTCTTCAACGATCTTCCACGCTTATCCGCTTGCGTTAAATGAGCCGAGCAGCACTATTGGCCAGCTTTTTGACCTGTCATGCCGCATGAGTGGCATATTTTTAGAGCCCGCACTGAGCTGTAATCGCTTCAGCACGCTGTATGATTTTATGTTCAGTACGCCGCGGTGCGATCCTGGCATGTAGCCATTTTTCGGTGATTTTTAACGCCCGCCGCGACGGACTCGGATGAAATCAGTAAATATTGAACAACTAAGTCAGCGTACATTGCAATTGCAGACTCAGGCAGGTCGTCGACGATCGGCTGCACTTAGCCAGTTTATTGAATTTAGCTAGTGAATTATTGGCCACGAAAGGGCGCGGCTTTTGAAAGTGAATTTTTATTATAAATCAAAGTTGAAGGGAAGTTATGCGATGAGATAGCGCTCTGATGCGCCGGGTGACGCAGCCAGCTGAATTCTGGCCAACCATTAATTCGGCCTGTTCGCGCAGCGCTTTACAGCCATTCACTACTGTCGGTTTATCAGCAAACTCCAGCAGGGGCAGGTCGAAAACTGAATCACTGTAGGCATAAATTTTGTTAAAACGCGGAGTGTTCGCCTGTGAGAGCCAGTCTTCAAGCGCATGTACATTACCCTGATGAAAAGTTAAATCACCCACGGTTTCGCCGGTAAAACAGTTGAGGCTAGTGTTGATTTCAGCCTGCATGGCAAAGATATGTTCAATACCCAGCCTTCTGGCGATCGGCGTGACAAGATAGTCGCCAGACGCCGAGATAATGCAATGGCATCGCCTCTTTCCTGTGCCAGGCAATTGTTGCGCGCCTGCGGATAAAGTCGCGGCATAATATCCCGATGAACAAAACGTTCAACCCAGCCAGCCACAGTGTGGCAATGGTAGCCGCTCATCGGCGCGATGGTTCGTTTTAGATAAGAGGCGATAACGGTAGGGTCAGGAGGAGAGGCTAAATAAGTGGTGACGGAATGCATTTGGTTTGTGATTTTCTTGCAGGCTTGAGGTCGACGTATATCCCTGAGAGACCAGCCATTGCAACCACAGGCTGGTACTGTCATCGCTTATCAGCGTTTTATCGAGATCGAACAGCGCTAAATCCATGACTCAGTTCTCGCGTTAGAGGACGATATCTTATTAGGTTAGCGGAAAGTTTTGTGAAGAGTAATCCAAAATAAGAAAATTTTTGTCGACATTTATCGAAGGTCGTCAATTTGCCATCCCTGCATTATTTAGAGGATTTCGGCGATATGTTGATAAATTATTTAGGTTTTTGCGCTACTCTCACGCTAAGATGTTTTCATCGGCCAACCTCAATCAACTGTTTTAAATCAATGACAGACGGGTTTTTCGACAGAATTCGCAGAATTACGCTTTCAGGAGCCAACAAAAGTGCAATTATGACTATTATTCAAAGAAACTTTACATTCAAAGAGTTTCTTATCAGCGAATAACACGGTAATTTTTAACTCGGTAGAGTTCATAACCTGATTGAAAGATAAACAAATTTCAGATACCCGGACAGAAGCGCTAATAACCTATGACAATTTCTTTTTTATCTAAACGGAATCTTCTTTGCACGTTCAGCAGCACGGCATTATTGCTGACGTTTCCCGCTGCGCACGCTGATACCGCCCCGGCAAAATCTGTCGAGCTTGCAGCTCCTTCCACGACGACTGCGGCCGCGACTACATCTGCTCCTATTGGCCCGCAAATTGACGCAAAATCATGGGTGCTGATGGATTATGCCAGCGGCAAAATTCTTGCTCAGTCGCAACCCGATGCACGATTAGACCCGGCTAGCCTGACTAAAATCATGGTGAGCTATGTAGTAGGGCAAGCATTGAAGTCAGGTAAAATCCACTCAAGTGACGTTGTCACTATTGGAAGGGACGCCTGGGCCACAGGTAACCCAGTGTTGCGTGGCTCATCTCTGATGTTCCTCAAACCTGGGGATCAGGTTCCGGTATCTGAACTTAACCAAGGTGTGGTTATCCAGTCTGGTAACGACGCTAGCATAGCGCTAGCGGACTATGTGGCAGGCAGTCAGGATGCCTTTGTTGGGTTGATGAATCGCTATTCCCAGCAGCTGAATCTGACCAATACCCAGTTTAAAACCGTTCATGGTCTAGACTCTGACGGCCAGTATACTTCGGCAAGAGACATGGCATTGCTGTCTAAGGCGCTAATTCACGATACGCCAGACGAATACGCGATGAACAAGGAAAAAGAGTTCACCTTTAACCGCATTCGCCAGGTTAACCGTAACCGCCTGCTTTGGAGCACAAACTTAAACGTTGACGGCATTAAAACCGGCTTCACCTCTGGCGCGGGTTATAACCTGGTGTCTTCGGCTGTTGATTCAAGCGGTATGCGTTTAATTGCTGTCGTGATGGGTGCACCGAGCGATCGCGTTCGTTTCAGCGAAAGCGAATCATTGCTGACCTGGGGTTTCCGTTCCTACGAAACTATCACGCCGATTAAAGCGGCAGATGCATTTACCACCCAGCGTGTGTGGTTTGGTGCACAAAAAACGGTACCGCTTGGCGTAGCCGAAGATGCGTCACTCACATTCCCTAAAGGGCAATTGAAAAACTTAAGGCAAGCTTTACGCTGAATAATCCTCAGCTTGAGGCGCCAATTACCAAGAATCAGGTCGTGGGCACCATCGATTTCTCTCTGGATGGCAAAGTGATTGATCAGCGTCCGCTGGTAGCAAAAGTGGATGTTCCTGAAGGCGGATTTATTAGCCGTATCTGGGACTTTGTGATGATGAAAGTCAGCGGTTTGTTTGCCAAAGTGTTTGGTAAAGCAATTTAATAAAGCCGACGAATCATTAATAGCAAAAAGGCGAGGATCATGTCCTCGCCTTTTTTGTGATGTCGATTTTTTAATGCTTACCCGCGAATATTCTTTATTACTTAACCGCGAACCCAGCCTTTGCGAATAGGCAATGCAAAACCCAAGCGGTAAAGCTTATCGAGCAAACCGCTGATTTGTGTGCCGAAAAGGTTCCACACCAGCTGTGAGAACAGGCAGGCTAACATGCCGACCAGGAAACCACCCAGCATATCCATTGGCCAGTGAACGCCGACATAAACGCGTGACCAGGCGATGCCTAACCCTATCACGAACAACACTGCACCTGACCAAACGCGATGCCAGAACAAGAAGGCGAGGGCGAAAGTAAAGATGGCAGTACCGTGATCGCTCGGGAAAGAGCTGTCTGGAGAGTGATGCATAAACGTATAACCGAAGCCTTCCACAAAGGGACGAGCATGTGGAAACAGCGAAGAAATCGTTTTTGCACAAGCCATAGCGAACAGCAATGCAATACCGACTTTAGCCACCAACTGGCGCTGTGAAGCGATGTTGTGGTTTTTACCCCACAGATAAAGCCCTACAATTAATATTGGCACAATCAAAATCATGTCTTTAGCCAGGAAAAATGCGATATCTAATAGCCATTTTGGCGAGTTAGGTGTCGCATTAATCCAGGTAAACAGCTGGTGGTTGAGCTGCTCCATATATACCCTCATCTTATTGTCGGCAGAATAGGCGCCGGAAATTAACAATTAACCGCTATAGCCACTATAACCATTACGGTAACTAAAACTATTACAGCAACTACAACTATTACAGCAACTACAACAGCTATAAGTTTACTAGATTGCTGACCATAAAAAACTAATTCAGTTCAATGTTACGAGTAATAATGTCAGGCATTTTTGACGCGACATTCACTAATTGTAGCTTATTTAACCTTTGTATAGGTAACTGACTTTGTTGAATATTACAGGATTATAATTAAGGAAAACTTAAGGCAATCGATTAGTGGTGTTTTTATGTTCGTGCTGTCAGGAATAGTCTTAATTTATAAGCGAGTTACAGAGTAAACAAAACGGGTGATAAAATGGACAAACTTTTGCTTGTCCTCAAATAGCGGTGTTTTCTTATTAAATCTGATGGCTACAATTCAATTTGGCACAACTCTGCGGTTGGCATAACGCGCGCAATTGGGCCATTCAGGCAGGTATTGTGATGAGCAATTATATCCGCAGCGGCAAGTTGAGCAGTATTAATACAGCTGTGTGCATCGGAAACGAGAATCGGTTTGAATCCCAGGGCAAGAGCGGAACGACAGGCAGTATCGACACAATACTGAGTTTTCAAGCCAGCAATGACCACGTCCTGGATATCATTTTCCCTGAGTTTACTTGCCAAAGGCGTGCCATCAAAACAGCTGGCGCGTGTTTTATCGATAAAAATGTCTTGTGCGGGATCAATATTGAGTTCGGGGACAACATTCCAGATGGCTTCACCCGCGGCAAACGGCGATCCGGCCGGACCGGCATGGCGTATAAAAAATACTGGTTGCCCAATTTGATGGAAATAACGGATAAGTTGATTGATGTTATCAAGCAGGTCATCACGTTGATAAGGCAGCGGTTCAACAGAACATTGACCTATCTGCATATCGATGACTAACAGTGCTTTTTTAGCCTGGGGGTTAATTTGCATAGCCTTCTCCTGAATAAGCTTAAAGTGTCAGGAGAAAACCGTACCCCTGCCACGTTTGGCGGGGTTGAGATTATTGTTTAACTGCGCACTGGTTTAACTCTGAATGACTTTAGTGTGCACAACAATCTTCGACCCACCATAAGAGGTAGTCGTTGTGGTTGTTGTATGAGTCAGCGCACGTAAAATATTCATAAAATGAATATGTCATTACTCTCAAAAAGCGTCAACCTAAAATCAAACTGTTAGCATTAAAGCCATTAACAATAGAAATAAATTATTAACATTTTTGCCAGGTAAAATCTGTTTCGTTGACAGAGCGTGAAGTATTTTTTTTAACACTGGGCCAAACTATTGCTATAGAACGCTGGGAAAGCGCACTTATGCGTTTCATCCTGTCTTAAAATAGCGATTATTCAAATAAGTGAGTATTAAATGGATGCTAAAACGCTTGCAACCTACGATAAGCAAGCTGCTGATTATGCTAATGAATGGGAATCACAGCCGATTGGCGAAGATTTACATGAAACTATTAAGACTTTCTTTACTCATGGCCCAACTATTGACGTGGGTTGTGGCAGTGGTCGTGATGCTGCGTGGCTAAATGCCAATGGTTATCCGACCGTCGGCGTTGATGCTTCAAAAGGATTACTGAGCCAGGCCCACGAGCGTCATCCAGAATTAGACCTGTTTTATTCCGCTTTACCTGAATTATCCGGCGTGGCGCAGGAGAGTTTTGAGAATGTGCTTTGTGAAACGGTAATCATGCATTTGCCGATTGACTTGATTGAGGCGTCAGTACAAAAACTGTTAACACTGTTGAAAAGTCAGGGGATTTTATATCTTAGCTGGCGGGTAACTGAAGAAGAGGACAGGCGTGACGAGCGTGGCAGGCTCTATGCCGCTTTTGATGAACGCATTGTTATCAATGGATTAGCCGGCGCACAGCTATTAATGGACGAGAAAATTGTCAGCCAGTCTTCGGGAAAAATTATCCGCCGGATAGTGGCGCGAAAGGATTAAGTCTTGAGGGTTGAATCAGTTATCTGGCCTTGTTTACCGCTAAAGTCCTTGTATTTTTTGAGCCTTATTAATATAGCGCCCCGTCTTTAATTATCTCATTTTCTGCACAAGTGTTTCTTACATTGTGCTGTTTTTCATTAATCCCGATTGCTCTATCATTCTCCGCCTAAACTACTGGAGACTGTTTGATGCAGCTTTTATTTATATTACTCGTCGTTGCCGGCGGAATGGGATTATCCGTTGAAGCCGGGTTATTAGGACCACTGGGGAGTGAAGTTGGCGATCTTTGGGCGACGTTCAGCATATTTGGCGTTGGCGCAGCGCTGACCTTTTTACTGATGTTGTTTTTCAGCCCGCGCAATAGCCCATCATTTTTCGCCCAACCTGCATGGCAACTTATAGGCGGTATTCTTGGCCCGGTCTATGTCGTTATTCTCACCGTTGCCGTGCCGACTATTGGTATTGCCATGACCATGATTGGCATTCTCGCCGGTCAGGTATTTAAAAGTCTGATTATTGACCACTATGGGCTTTTTGGTACTGCTCACCGAAAAATTGATAACAAACGCATTATTGCGCTTATTTTTATTGTTGCCGCACTTGCCCTTGTGGCAAAAGGTTAAGGTTTTCTCATGACTATTTTAATGATCCTGCTCGCGGTTGTCGGTGGTGCTTTCTTAAGTATTCAGGCAGCAGTTAATGGGCAGTTAGGCAGTAAAGTTGGCGTATTTCGCAGTGCTTTCCTGACTTTCTCTCTCGGGGCTTTAGTCACTGCATTACTTATTTTCTTCTTTGAGCCAAAACACACTCTGACCCTGTTAGATGTTCCTAAATGGCAGTTGCTGGGTGCATTATGTGGCGTACCGTATATCGTCATTATGGTGCTTGCCGTTCAGCGAATTGGTGCAGCCGTAGCCACCGTCGCGGTTATTTTTGGTCAGTTAGCGATGAGTATGCTTATCGATAATTTTGGCTGGTTAGGTAATCAAGCTATTCACTTCTCAATGACTCGCCTTGGTGCCGTAATTTGCCTGGCCATTGCTCTTTTCTTTATCTATTCAAGTAATAAAACGACACCGACCGAGACTGAAGAACAGATAAAAGTAGGCGATTAAATATTTACGTCTGGATTAAAAGTCTTGTTGATCTGGCAGATAGGGTATGTTGAAGTAAACAGACCTTATTTGCTGGATCCCTTTTGCAGTATTATTTTGCTAGTAAGGGGAAGGAGGCTCTACTGAATGTATCAGCTCTATTACTGCCGGGGAAAGGCCAGTTTGACTCCGCACATGCTGCTCCAGGAACTTGATGTCCCTTACCAACTTATCCCCATCGACGTAAAAAATAACCAGCATAAAAGCCCACAATATCTGGCATTAAATCCGATGGGTAAAATCCCGCTATTAGTCGATAACGACACCAATATTTCTGAAACTGCCGCTATTTGCCTGTATCTGGCCGACAAACATCCTGAAAAAAACTTTGCGCCTGCTCTTGGAACCGCTACTCGTGGCCATTTTTATAAGCTTTTTAGCCCATCCGGCACGTGTCAGGCCTTATTTTGCAGAATACCTCAAGCTGGTGGCTTCGCGACCGGCAGTGATAAGTACGTTTAATGCCGAAAATATCGTAGCCCCTTATTTTAAAGGATGAAAAATGAAACACCGCGAGCATCATTATCAGGTTTCTATCGAATGGACTGGCAACCAAGGCACGGGCACCTCCTCCTACAAAGCATATTCTCGTAATTATCTCATCAGCAGCGATTCAAAAGACAGCATTCTGGGTTCTTCTGACCCTGCATTTCTGGGCGAAAAAAGCCGATGGAATCCTGAGGATTTGCTGGTTGCTTCAACATCGGCTTGTCATAAGTTATGGTATTTGCATTTGTGCGCAGAGGCAGGAATTATTGTTCAAGCTTACGTGGATCAGGCAGAGGGCACTATGTTAGAAGACGGAAAGGGGAGATTTACCTGTATCGTTTTAAAACCGCTGGTGACCTTAGTATCAGAAAAGGACATCGCGCAAGCCACAGAACTACACCATAAGGCTCATGAAGCCTGCTATATTGCGAATTCCTTAAACTTCCCGGTACATTGCGAACCGACTTTTAAGGTTGTGTCAGAAGCCTAAATTTTCTTCAACCTATTGTAATTAAATATATTTTTGTCTTACCATGCTAAAGGCTAGTATGACAAACTGAAATGTTGACTACCATTACTAGTCGCACCTGTGCTAAAAACAGGTATAGGGAATTTTTACTTTTACTGCCTGGTTAGGCGGTTCAACACAGCTGAAAAAGCATTATTTTGGGTGAAGACCTTTAATAAAGGGAGATAACATGACTACTGCCTCTGATTTCGAACAGTCTTGCCGTGACCAAATCACCGTTTTGTTCATATCTGAAATCCTTAACCGCCTTGGTGTTATTGAAGCGGGTAAAGTACTGACTAATGTCACGAAGAGGGTGGATGCTGAAGAAAACCAAGAAGTTAAAGCTCGTTTGTTAAGTCACATCGAAGATCTCAAGACCTGTTACGCGAATGACCCTGACAACCCACCGATTGAAGGGCATAAATGGCAAATCCCTCGTTAATCGATCGTTGTTAAATTTTATAAGAAGCCCACATTAATGTGGGTTTTTTATCTCTCAGAAATGACTACTTTTAAATGACTAAAATAAAAACTTTGCCGTGGTCATGCAGACTGCTGCAACGCCGAGAATAGTTGCTGTCATCCATTTGGTTTGATTGGAAATTTCTCTCAATAGCCCAGTAAAATCTTTATGGATGCCACTAAAGGCTTGATACATTTCTGCACGCAACGCCTGCACATCTTCTTTAGTTGCAAATTGCTCTGAGCGGACGGTGAGCGTAGCTAGATCAGTTTTTATTTCACCGACTTGGTCCTCGAGCTTTACGATTCTTTTTTCCAGATCTATCAGCATATTGCCTCCATTATTTTTCCCGCCGTGATTTCCTTTTCGATGATTGTGAGTTTGAAATACATTCTCACTCATTTTTAGCATTCAATGGGTCATCCACTTTAGCGAGATAAAATGTAGCTAATTTAGTTGCTAAAGGAAAATTTAAAGATCGTGTGTGAATCATGTTTACCCTCCTTAAACAGTCTATTTATTATACATGCAGCATGTTACCAGAATAATAATACTGTTACCCTAAACAGATGTGTTAGACAGCATCTTATTATGGTAAAAAGAGGAGGTTTTACATTTCCATCCACACTAACAAGCGTAATATTAAGATTAGTTAAATATTAGTTAGATGAATTTAAATTGAATGATTTTTTAAGTGATTTAAATGTTAAATGTTAATATCTATCTTTTAAGTTATTGAGATGATTAAGCATCCGGTTAGTTTAAAACATTTTTTTAGAGCATCCTATTTGAGGAGGACGTTGTGGTAAATCGATAAAAAGTAAAGACATAATGCCATGCATCCTCAGCAGACCGATTGCCATAATAATCTTTGCCAAGCTTCATTTTTAACTCTCTTTCAAACTTCCAAATGAGATTGGCGCAGAGCGAATGAGTATCTTCTTCTGGGCGAAATTTTTTATTTGGTTCTACAGTGACATAAATTACCACACTCCAGAATGGAACTTCTTTAATAAAATTCTCCGCCTCATCAATAGCCTGTGAAATTGAAGCGTCATTAATAATAAATGTGTGCATGGGTTCCTTGATCCTTATCATTAAGATAATACATAATCAAATCTTGATATATTGGCTTCAAATTATTCAATAGTGATCGTTTCATAGACAATTAAATATCAAGGCCCTTTAATTATTTCCTAAGAGACAATTAACTAAGTCATGCAATTCTCCCTCGAGAAATAAAAAATTAATCTCTGAAGACGATTTTTTTATATTTAATATTTATGATTAATTATTGCATGTGTGACAGTAAACACCGTGATGAAAAGGACGTATGTACTATTCAGGCCTGATTCACAGTAACTATGTCCTCTGGCCTCGTTTAAACGCTGTAAAATTAGCCTATTCAACATAATAAACTCATCAGCAAATGCATAACGGTTTCAGATCTTGATGGTATGCTAATTAGATTGTTAAAAAGGTAAGAGATCGAGATGATTTGGCTAATTATTAAGTATGCTTTGACGGCGGGAATTGTGGTACTAGTGTCAGAAGTTGCAAAAAGAAGCGACAGACTAGGGGGATTATTTGCTGCATTGCCTTTGGTGACCGTTCTGGTATTAATCTGGATGAAACTCGAAGGGCAGTCGCAGGAGAAAATCTCGAGTCATGCGTGGTATACATTCTGGTACGTGGTTCCTACGTTGCCCATGTTCCTATGTTTTCCACTAATGCACCAGCGCTGGGGTTTCTGGATTGCACTATTGGCATCATGCCTGATGACCATAGTCATTTTCTGGGCATATGCCTTGGTATTGAGGCGTTTTGGCATTAATCTGATGTAATTCTACGCGACAAAACTGGCGATATGCTATCCCGGCCTATTCATGCAATGTGAAGAACAATGTGAGTAGGCCGGTCAAAAACTGGTGATATCAGTGTCTATAAAAGTTAAACGTGAATGCCAGAAGATGAGGTTTGCGCTATTTATTGCATTGCTATCTAACAAATCTTCTCCTGGCAAATCTCTATCTAGCACATCACTATCATCAGATTATCTACAGCTGTTGAGAAAGAGTCCCACCATTTTCGTTGAATGACACCTTCGCAATAGCGCCATTAACCAATGATAATTGCGGGGGAACATGCCCAATATCAACATCATAGAGAATCGGGATGGTGAGATAACCCAACGCTGAGTTGAGAGCGTCATAGGCATTCTGTAGATTAGGATCTTTTGTTTCTACTGTCGCACTCCTGCCTATCAGCAGGCCAGAAATGTTATCAAACCAGCCATGCATTCTCAGGCTCAATAATGCTCTGGTCAGCTCACAGGGTTTTAATTCTGAACTTTCGAAGTACAAAATAACTCCGTCTTCACAATACTGATGGCAAAATTGTGCAATATTGCCGAATTTTGTCCCTGCCAAACGTGAGATAGTCTCCAGGCATCCTCCAATCAGCCGGCCTTTAAAATCCAGTGACGATATTTCGCCATCAAGACGTTTCCATTTAGTCGGCTCCGTAAGGTTAAAACCTGCGTTTGGATCTGTACGCCAATTATTTCCTTCTACCTGATAATATGATGAGGACTGCTGAGTAATTACTGCACCTCTGTCCGTTTGCAGAATATCCCATATATTTTGAGTGGTAGGATCCAAAGATTCAGCAGCAAGCTCCATTAAATTAGGGCCGTGTAATGTTGCCCAACCGGAAAGAGTGGTAAGCGGTAAATGTAATGTGCTGAGATCTGAAAAGCCCGAAAACCATTTTGGCTTGATTTGGGCAAGTTCCTCAAAGTTGATCAACTCAAGCAACTCCATGGCTAATTCACCACCCCAGGGCGGCATGACTGCCTTTATTTCCGGATCGGTGAGAAATGACATGAGTTCATTCGCGCGTGATATACGGTCAGCACTCTTATTTTTAAATACGGCGCGTAAACAGTTTCCTTCTATTACTCTAAAGCCCCGTTTTCTCAGCGTCGATATCGCCAGATCCAACCGGGAATGTAAAGCAGAGGGAACGCCTGTTGAAGGTGCAGTCACCGCAATTAAATCACCTGGCACTAACTTTGAAGGAAAGCGTATGTTCATCCATTAAACCCTTATCACGATCAGCCTAATGTCTTGTATAACATATAATCTTTTGAGAAGGTTAATTCCATTTAAGTTAAAACTTACGGCAGATTCATTAACCTTCAGACAAGAAAAAACCCAATAACCTTGAACCTAATGAGGCGGGGTTATTGGGCTCTCCAATATGGGGACTTCTAAGAAAAGCAGTGGCAATAGTTAGGACTGCTTGTCTGATGGAAAGTTCGCCATGATTAAAAAAAACTCAACTATTTATTGATTTTTTTAAAACCAGATTAGCCATCATTGCCTTGCATCAGCTTCCTGGCCAGATAATCACGATAAAGGTCCCGGCCAGCGTCAGCAATACGTTAGCGATAGCGTAGGTCCCGGCGTAACCGAGGGCCGGAATGTTGCTTCGCGCGGTATCGCTGATGATCTCCATCGCTGGCGCACAGGTGCGCGCGCCCATAATGGCACCGAACAGCAGGGCGCGGTTCATGCGCAGCACGTAGGCACCAAACAGGAAACAAATCACTACCGGCACCAGGCTGACCACCAGCCCAGAGAGCAGCATTTGCCCGCCAACGGCACCGAGGCCGTGATTGATACCGGCACCGGCGCTGAGTCCAATACCTGCCATAAACACCATCAGGCCAAACTCTTTGACCATATTCAACGCACCCTGCGGGATATAGCCGAAAGTAGGGTGGTTGGCGCGCATAAAGCCCAGCATGATACCGGCAAACAGCAGGCCTGCCGCGTTGCCAATGCCGAAGGTGATGGTTTTAAACTGAAAGGTAATCAGGCCGATCATCAGTCCGACAATAAAGAACGCGCAGAAGGCCAGCAGATCGGTGACCTGGCTGTGAATCGAAATAAAGCCAATGCGTTCGGCCAGGCTCTTAACTCTTCGCGCGTCGCCACTGATTTGTAATACGTCGCCTTTGTTAAGTACGATGCTGTCGTCTATCGGCATCTCAATCTGACTGCGGATCACGCGATTAAGAAAGCAGCCGTAGTCGGTCAAATTGATCTGACTGAGGCGCTTGCCCACGGTGTTATTGTTTTTGACCACCACTTCTTCAGTGACGATGCGCATATCGAGCAGGTCGCGGTCAAACACCTCTTTCCCGTTACGGAAGCTTGGGTCGAGACGGGAATGCGAGTCGGGATAACCGACCAATGCAATCTCATCGCCGTATTGCAGCACGGCATCGCCGTCCGGATTAGCGAGAATACCGTTACGGCGCATGCGCTCAATGTAGCACCCGGTCTGACGGTAAATGCCCAGCTCGCGCAGGTTTTTGCCGTCTGCCCAGGCAACCAGCTCCTGGCCGACGCGATAGGCACGGATCACCGGCAAATAAACTTTACGCTGGCTGTCGGTATCGAGTCCGCGCTCGCGGGCAATCTGTTGGGCGCTGGTCGAGAGATCCTGATGCTGAAGCTTCGGCAGGTAGCGAGCGCCGAAAATAAGACTCACTAAACCAATCAGATAGGTCAGGGCATAGCCCAGGGACAGATTATCCAGTTCGGGACCCAGAATTTTAGTGCTGCCCAGCGTGTTTCGCAGCGTATCCCCGGCACCCACCAATACTGGAGTCGAGGTCATCGAGCCCGCCAGCATACCGGCGGTCAGCCCAATGTCCCAGCCGAATAGCCGCCCGAGTCCGAAGGCGAGCAGCATGGCACTGCCGACCATTACCAGGGCCAGCATCAGATAATTTTTGCCGTCGCGGAAAAAAATTGAAAAAAAGTTGGGGCCCGCTTCGATGCCGACACAAAAAATAAACAGCATAAAGCCAAGGTTAAGCGCTTCGGTATTGATACTGAAATGCTGTTGCCCGAGGAGCAGGGAAACGACTAAAACTCCAATAGAATTACCTAATTGTACCGATCCTAGTCGTACTTTTCCCAGGCACAGGCCGAGCGCCAGTACCACAAAAAGTAAAAGGATGTAATTACCATTTAACAAACTAGCGACATTTATATTCACAGAGTATTACTTATTGGTTACCAGCAATTTATTGAAATATATAACAGCAAGAGATAAATTCATGCAGGCTACTGATGAAAGCCACGCAGCTTATGGATCGCACTCAATTGCTGTTACTGTTTATCTGAAATTACGAGCAGTATTCTAGTCCCTGCCGAGGATTACAGCCAGCCCCGGTAAGTGTTTAAGAACAAAAACAACTGTATAGCCAAATGGACAGCGGCTGTATGTCGGTATTTTTGTTGTCTGATGTGACCCAAGGCCCGAAGCTGCAGGCGATCATTACCCATGGAGAGAAGACATGAAACGGTATTTACCCCTTTTATACGGCACTATAAATGCTATTTTATTTATAATTGTTTTTATTTCGTTAAAAGGTCATGTCGTGGCTGTTAATAGAATTATCCCGCAGAGCGATATATGCATGCTGCTTTATCTGCTGCCGGGGACCATCGCCTGTTTAATAAGCCGTGGAGAGCACTTTATCGCCTTATTGTCTGGCGTAATAATAAGCGTGCCCCTGTGTTGGCTCATTCGCCATTTTTTCCTGTTGGAGATCCGCAGTAACTGGCAAGAAATTGCCTATCTGATTAGCGCGGTGTTCTGGAGCATGTTAGGCGTGATGTTCGTGCTGCTGTATCGGGTGTGGGGCAAGCAGTCGCGCAGGCACAAGCGGCAGATGTAGCTCAGGCAACCTATCGGCTTCAGTCAGCATACGTCGCTAAGGCAAAGAAAAAGCACTCTTCTCAGAGTGCTTTTTTTATGCTGAACCGCCATTATTTCAAAGAGGATTATTGCTGGAACAGCGCCAGGTGCTCTTTAGCATAGGCTTCGAAATCGGTGCAGCCGCCAATGTGTTTCTGGTCGAGGAAAATCTGTGGCACGGTTTCAACCGGTTTACCGACGGTCTTTTCCAAATCAGCCTTAGAGATGCCTTCGGCGTGGATATCAACATAGCGGAAATTGAAATCATCACGTTCTTCAGTCAGTTTTTCAGCCAACTCTTTTGCACGAACACAATAAGGACAGCCAGGACGCCCGAAAATTACTGCAAACATGGAGACTCCTTAGATATTTGAAAGCCTGAAAATCAGGATTTGATAAATTTGAGATAGATATCGCAGAAATTTTTTATAATTTAGCGCAGCGCTCTCACAACATGGAGTTACTATGCCTGTCTCGGTAAAGAAAAAAAAGTAGGAATTACCTGTCGCTTTGATGTGCTGTACCTATCTTGGCCAGGGTGGCTAAAAAAAGCAGCGTTGAACGATGAAAATGCGTTCGACTGCCTAATTGCCGCCCCGGGCGAGTCATTTAGTGCGGCGCCGCTTGCATTAGGCGTAACGAACATGAATCATTGTCGCCTTTAGGGGGCCAGTTGGCCGCCATTGAATCAGCCGCTCTTTATCACCCGATTTAACCAAGGATCCACATTATGACGCCTACTATTGACCTGCTTCGTGCCCACAGCTCGGTGCGTTCTTTTACCGAACAGCCGCTGACCGATGAGCAGAGAGAGGCAATTATTGGTGCCGCTCAGGCTGCATCTACCTCGAGCTTTCCTGCAGTGTTCTTCAATTATTCGTGTCACCGACCCGGCGCTGCGCGAGAAGCTGGTCGAGTACACCGGCGGGCAGAAATATGTCGCCAGCGCCGCCGAGTTCTGGGTATTTTGCGCCGATTTCAACCGCAACCAGCAGATAAATCCGCAGGCCGAATTGGGATTGGCCGAACAGCTGCTGCTAGGCTGTGTCGATACCGCATTGATGGCACAAAATGCGATGGTGGCCGCTGAGTCATTAGGCCTGGGTGGCGTATTTATTGGCGGCATTCGTAACCAGATCGCAGACGTTGCCGCCTTGCTAAATCTGCCAAAATTCGTCATGCCGTTGTTTGGTTTTTGTGTGGGTTATCCGGCACAGACCAACGCGTTCAAACCGCGCATGCCACAAACCATGTTGGTGCATGAAAATAGCTATCAGCCGCTGAATAAAGACCAGTTGGCAGAGTATGACGCGAGCTGGAGTCCTACTATTCCCAGCGCGACAGCAACGCGCGTAAGGATAACTGGAGTGACCTCATTATGCGCACGCTGAAAAAAGAGCAGCGTCCATTTATGTTAGAGGCGCTTGCACAAACAAGGCTGGGCAACGCGTTAATCGACAACGGAGTGTCTGATGAAAATTGCCATACTTTCCCGTGACGGCAGCCTTTACTCATGTAAACGTCTTATGGAAGTCAGGTGAGGCGCGCGGTCACGAAATTGAAGTGATCGACCGCTCTTCTTGTTACATGAACATCAACTGTGCGGCGCCCAGCGTTCACTACCGTGGTCGCCAGTTGGAAAAGTATCAGGCAGTGATCCCAAGGATAGGGCCAGCTATAACTTTTACGGTACCGCCGTGCTGCGGCAGTTTGAAATGTTAGGCAGTTATCCACTTAATGAATCGGTGGCCATTACCCGGCGCGGAGACAAGCTGCGTTCGATGCAGATTTTAGCCCGTGAAGGCATTGACCTGCCGATCACCGGATTTGCCCATTCGCCGGACGATACTGCCGACCTCATTGCCCTGGTGGGCGGTGCGCCGTTGGTGGTCAAGCTGGTGGAAGGCACGCAGGGGATCGGCGTGGTGTTGGCTGAAACCCATCAGGCGGCAGAAAGCGTGATTGACGCGTTTCGCGGATTAAATGCGCATATTCTGGTGCAGGAGTATATTCGTGAGGCTAACGGCAGCGATATACGTTGTCTGGTCATCGGTAAAAAGGTGGTGGCGGCGATCGAGCGTCAGGCTAAACCTGGCGAGTTTCGTTCAAATCTGCATCGTGGCGGAACCGCGCGTAAGGTTAAAATTACCCCGCAGGAAAAAGATATCGCCATTCGGGCGGCGGTGGCGCTAGGACTTGATGTCGCCGGCGTTGATATTCTGCGTGCCGAGCGTGGGCCACTGGTGATGGAGGTCAACGCCTCTCCGGGTCTGGAAGGGATTGAGGCGATCACCGGGCTGGATATCGCCGGTTTAATGCTCGATTATATCGAGCAGCACGCAAAGCCCGGTTTTAAGCTTAAATCCGGCGGCTGAACCGCGGGTTCAGTGAACAACGGTAAGACCGATCTGCTGATTAATTCGACAGATCGGTTTTTTTATGGCAATTGCCGCCATAATTTAGGTGAATAACGGTTAATGTCGGCATTGATCGTGGCGCTGGCGGGCAATTTTCCGTAAGCTGTCGCACTTAAACATTCGCGTTAAAATGAGCGATTACGTAAAAATTCTGCGTAAACTGATTTTTCGAGTTCCGACATTTTTACGATTCGTCATCGTGCTTTATTGACTCACTGAGGCTGATTATATGGATTCACTCACCGTCCCTGATTTAGCGTTATTACGACGCTGGCTGGATCAGCTGGGCATTTCTTTTTTCGAGTGTGATTCCTGTCAGGCTCTTCATTTGCCACATATGCAGAACTTCGATGGTGTGTTTGATGCGAAGGTCGATTTGGTTGATGGCGTGATTTTATTCTCGGCGCTGGCCGAAGTGAAACCCACCGCGCTTATTCCGCTGGTCGCCGATCTCAGTCAGATCAACGCCAGCTCGCTGACGGTTAAAGCCTTCGTGGATATTCAAGACGATAACCTGCCTAAGCTGATCGTATGCCAGTCAATCAGCGTTGCCGTTGGCATCACCATTGAACAGTTTGCTCATTTCCTGCAGCAGGGCGAAGAGCAGATGTCGATGATTATCCTCGAAGCCCACGCCAACGATCTGCTGTTCATTGGTGATGAAGACGAAGGTGCACCCGCGTTTAGCCTGGGCAATCCGCCAGCTGCACTGATTTCGCCACGCCCGACGCGTTATTCCCCGCGTCATCTCCAGACAGCGCAGCCATTCTGATGGTCGCGCTGTTTTTTTTACCCTCCACAAAACATTATTCCGAGCGATGGCCAGTGTTGCCAGTTATTTCACTTTGTATGGCAGCGATTGGCGCAGGCTATAGACAAAATTGCATATAAATTCGATGAATGGCGTTTTTTTGCCCGAGCTATGGTGTCAATGTGCGCAGGGGGTTATGCTGAATTTTTCCTCGTTGAGTGAAGGATAGTCTGAAAAACCAAATGGTTATTTCAACAATGACCCGACCTAGCCTGTGCATTTCTATGCAACCTGCGCCAATGCCCTTATAGGCAATAAAATTGTTCAGAATAGCAATATGTTTACTAATCTAATTACTTACTGGTCTTTAGACCTTTTGCTTACACAAACGGGTTTATCGCGCGGTGACCAGAGTCAATTTTACTTTTTATCACCCCTGTTGGAGGTAATAACGGATGTTTACCCTGCGTAAAAAGTGGTTGTCGGGCGTTATCGCCGGCGTGGCTATGGCCGCGTCAGTTGCCGCCTCTGCGGAAGATAAAACGCTGCATATTTATAACTGGTCTGATTATATTGCGCCTGACACGGTAGCCAATTTCCAGAAGGAAACCGGTATCAAAGTGGTGTACGACGTATTCGACTCCAACGAGGTCCTGGAAGGCAAGCTGATGGCGGGCAGCACCGGGTTTGATCTGGTGGTGCCTTCGGCCAGCTTCCTCGAGCGGCAAATCTCCGCCGGGGTGTTCAAACCGCTGGATAAGAGCAAGCTGCCAAACTATAAGAACCTTGATCCTGAACTGCTGAAAATGGTCGCCCAGCACGATCCGGGCAACAAATACGCGATCCCTTACCTGTGGGCGACCACCGGCATCGGCTATAACGTCGATAAAGTGAAAGCGGCGTTGGGCAAAGACGCACCGGTTAACAGTTGGGACCTGGTGATTAATCCTGACAACCTCGCCAAGCTCAAAGGCTGCGGCGTATCGTTCCTCGACGCACCGGCAGAAATCTATGCCACGGTGCTGAACTATTTACACCTCGACCCGAACAGCACCAAGCCTGAAGACTATACTGCGGCGACCGATCTGTTGTTAAAGCTGCGTCCCAGCATTCGTTATTTCCATTCCTCACAGTACATTAACGACCTGGCCAACGGCGATATCTGCGTGGCGGTAGGCTGGGCCGGTGACGTGATCCAGGCCTCTAACCGTGCGAAAGAGGCTAAAAACGGCGTTAATATTGCTTACAGCATTCCTAAAGAGGGCGCACTGGCCTTC
This sequence comes from uncultured Gammaproteobacteria bacterium, assembly GCA_963747655.1. Classification (GTDB taxonomy): domain Bacteria; phylum Pseudomonadota; class Gammaproteobacteria; order Enterobacterales; family Enterobacteriaceae; genus Rouxiella. The sequence goes on from CAVVFS010000009.1 coordinate 300,349, forward strand.
TTCGACGTGTTCGCCATGCCGGCCGATGCCAAGAACACGGACGAAGCCTATCAGTTCCTCAATTATCTGATGAAGCCGGAAGTGATGGCGGGGATCAGTAACGCGGTGTTTTACGCTAACGGTAACGCGGCGGCAACGCCGTTGGTCAAGCCAGAGATGCGTAACAATCCGGGCATTTATCCTTCCCCGAGGTTCGCGCCAAGCTCTTCGGCCTGAAGGTTCAGGATCCGAAAATTGACCGCCTGATCACCCGTTCATGGACCAACGTGCAAAGCGGTAAATAACCGGCATTATCACTGGCGCGTTTGTTACAGGGTGACCGCGACAATCAGGCGACCGCAGAGGGTTTTGCGGTCGTCTGGTTTTCTTCTATTCGCCCGCTTCTGACGGAGATATCTCTGAGTGAATGACGTTATTCCCCAACCTCAGCCGCAGTTCAAAGGTGAAAAGGTGCAAAAGGCTTTTTCCCCTCTGTTGGAAATTCGCAACTTATCCAAGTCCTTTGACGGCCAGTTTGCCGTCGATGATGTCAATCTAACCATCTACAAAGGTGAGATTTTTGCCCTGCTGGGCGCCTCAGGCTGTGGAAAATCGACCCTGTTGCGCATGCTGGCAGGGTTCGAGTTGCCGACCGGCGGGCAAATTATCCTCGACGGCCAGGATCTGTCGCAGGTGCCGCCCTATCAGCGGCCTATCAACATGATGTTCCAGTCTTACGCGCTGTTTCCGCACATGACCGTCGAGCAGAATATCGCCTTTGGCCTCAAGCAGGACAAGCTGCCTTCCAGCGAGATTAAGGCGCGGGTCGCAGAAATGCTGACGCTGGTGCACATGGTAGAGTTCGCCGGTCGTAAACCGCATCAGCTTTCCGGGGGCCAGCGTCAGCGCGTAGCGTTGGCGCGCAGCCTGGCCAAGCGTCCGAAACTGCTGCTGCTCGATGAACCGATGGGCGCGCTGGATAAAAAGCTCCGCGACCGCATGCAGCTCGAAGTGGTCGATATTCTCGAACGGGTCGGTGCCACCTGCGTGATGGTGACCCACGACCAGGAAGAGGCGATGACCATGGCGGGGCGCATCGCCATTATGAATCGCGGCAAGTTTGTGCAAATCGGCGAACCGGAAGAAATTTACGAGCATCCCAACAGCCGTTTCAGCGCCGAGTTTATCGGCTCGGTTAACGTATTTGAAGGGCTGCTGGAATCCCGTGAAGATGACGCACTAACCCTTCGCAGTCCGGGCCTGCTGCATCCGCTCAGAGTATCCTCCGAGGTCCCGGTGAGTGAAGGCGTACCGACATTCGTTGCGCTGCGCCCGGAGAAAATCATGCTGTGCGAGGACATTCCCGCCGACGGTTGCAATTTCGCGGTCGGCGAGGTGGTCAACATTGCCTATCTGGGCGACCTGTCTATCTACCACGTCAGGCTGGTCAGCGGCCAGTTGATTACCGCCCAGTTGCAAAACGGCCACCGCTTCCGCAGAGGCATGCCCACCTGGGGCGATGAAGTCCGCCTGTGCTGGCAGGCTGACAGCTGTGTGGTATTAACCGTTTAAGCCGAGGAGAGTGACCATGACTCAAATAACCCAAGCGCCCGAGACGAAACCTCCCGGCAAAATTCACCTGTTATTAAGGAAAACTCGCCAGGCGCACGGCAGAAAACTGGTGATCCTGCTGCCGCTGGTGTGGTTTATCCTGTTGTTCGTTCTGCCGTTTTTGATTGTATTAAAAATCAGCTTCGCCGATATGGCGCGCGCTATCCCGCCCTATACCGACTTAATGAGCTGGACCGATGGCGTATTGGATATCGCGCTGAATTTCGGTAACTACATTCAGCTTGGCAGCGACGCGCTGTATATCGAGTCTTATCTGCAATCGCTGGAGGTGGCGGCAATTTCTACCGTGCTGTGCCTGCTGATTGGTTATCCGCTGGCGTGGGCGGTGGCGCACAGTCCACCGGCGACGCGCAATATCCTGCTGCTGCTGGTTATTTTGCCTTCCTGGACCTCTTTTTTGATCCGCGTTTATGCCTGGATGGCAATCCTTAAAGACAACGGCGTGTTGAACAACTTCCTGCTTTGGCTCGGCGTTATCGACCAGCCGCTGGTGATCCTGCATACCAATCTGGCGGTGTACATCGGCATCGTGTATTCGTATTTGCCGTTTATGGTACTGCCCATTTATACCGCCCTGACTCGGCTCGATTATTCGCTGGTTGAGGCATCGTTGGACCTTGGCGCTAAGCCGTTTAAGACCTTTGTTAAGGTTATCGTGCCGCTGACCAAGAGCGGGATCATTGCCGGTTCGATGCTGGTATTTATTCCGGCGGTGGGCGAGTACGTGATCCCCGAACTGCTCGGCGGGCCGGATACCATCATGATTGGGCGTATTTTGTGGCAGGAGTTCTTTAATAATCGAGACTGGCCGGTGGCCTCCGCGGTGGCGGTGGTGATGCTGTTGCTGCTGATCTTGCCGATCCTGTGGTTCCACAAATATCAAAACAAACAGCAGGGGGATCAACCATGAATCAGTTACCGGTGGTGCGATCGCCGTGGCGGATAGTCATTCTGCTGTTCGGTTTTGCCTTTCTCTATGCGCCGATGCTGATCCTGGTGATTTACTCCTTTAACAGCTCTAAGCTGGTGACCGTGTGGGCGGGGTGGTCAACCCAGTGGTACACCGCGCTGTTTCATGATTCTGCAATGATAAGCGCGGTGAGCATGAGTCTGACTATTGCTACCGCGGCGGCCAGCATGGCGGTGGTGATAGGCACGCTGGCGGCGGTGGTGATGGTGCGCTATGGCCGTTTCAAAGGGTCGACCGGCTTCGCGTTTATGCTCACCGCGCCGCTGGTCATGCCCGATGTGATCACCGGGTTGGCGCTGCTGCTGCTGTTTGTGGCGATGGGGCACGCGCTGGGCTGGCCGAGCGAGCGCGGGATGTTTACCATCTGGTTGGCGCACGTCACCTTCTGCAGTGCTTACGTGGCGGTGGTGGTGTCGGCGCGCCTGCGCGAGCTTGACCGTTCGATTGAAGAGGCGGCGATGGACCTCGGGGCAACGCCGTTAAAAGTGTTCTTTATTATCACGATACCGATGATTGCGCCGGCCCTGATCTCGGGCTGGCTGCTGGCGTTTACCCTGTCGCTCGACGATCTGGTGATCGCCAGTTTCGTCGCGGGGCCAGGCTCTACCACGCTACCGATGCTGGTGTTTGCCAGCGTGCGTTTGGGGACTAATCCCGAGATTAATGCCCTTGCCACGCTGATCCTGCTGGTGGTGGGAATTATTGGCGTGATTGCCTGGTGGTTTATGCATCGCGCCGAGAAGCAGCGGGTTAGAGATAGGCAGCGCGCGATGCGCCATTAGGCCTTTGGGGCCATTAATGTGCCGAGCCCGTCGCGATAAAGGAGCCTTTGACGACGCGCGGTGTTACAATCCGCGCCAACTTTTTAATGGTCAGATCACCCGATAACGGTCCTTACTTTATGCATTGCGCGCAATACACCGCCGGAACTTGCCGGTCCTGCCAGTGGCTGGAAAAACCTTACGCCACCCAGCTGAGTGAAAAACAGCACCATCTCGCTAACCTGCTTGCCGATTTCGCGGTGGCGGAATGGCGCGAGCCGGTCGCAGGCAAAGAGCAGGCTTTTCGTAACAAGGCCAAAATGGTGGTCAGCGGCAGCGTTGAACGTCCGCTGTTGGGCATGCTACATCGCGACGGCACGCCGGTAGATCTTTGCGATTGTCCGCTGTATCCCGCCAGTTTTAGCGATGTATTCCGTCACCTGAAAACCTTTATTGCCCGAGCGGGTTTAACGCCATATAACGTGGCGCGCAAGCGCGGCGAGCTTAAGCATCTGCTGCTGACCGAGAGCCAGTACAGCGGCGGGCTGATGCTGCGCTTCGTGCTGCGTTCTGAAAGCAAACTGGCCCAACTGCGCGCCGCGCTGCCCTGGTTGCAGCAACAGGTGCCCGCACTGCAGGTGATCTCGGCCAATATTCAGCCGGTGCATATGGCAATTTTGGAAGGGGAGCGCGAAATACCGTTAACCCACCAGCAGGCGCTGGAAGAGCATTTTAATCAGGTGCCGCTGTTTATCCGCCCGCAAAGTTTTTTCCAGACCAATCCCCAGGTCGCCGCCGCGCTATATGCCACCGCCCGTGACTGGGTGGCTGAGCGCGATATCGCCAGCATGTGGGATCTGTTCTGTGGCGTCGGGGGATTTGGCCTGCACTGCGCCAGGCCTGACACTCAGCTTACCGGCATTGAAATCAGCGCCGAGGCGATTGCCTGTGCCAAGATCTCGGCCGAGCGCTTAGGGCTGAAGCGGGTGGAGTTTAAAGCGCTGGACTCGACGGGTTTTGCGACCGGCAATGATTCGGTACCCGAGCTGGTGCTGGTGAATCCGCCGACGAAGGGGAATTGGCCGCGAGCTGTGCCAGTATCTGGACAACATGTCACCGGCAAGGTTGCTTTATTCAAGCTGCAATGCGCAGACCATGGCTAAAGATTTAGCCGAGCTTAAAAATTATCGCATTGAACGCGTGCAGCTGTTCGATATGTTCCCCCATACTGCACACTATGAGGTGTTGACGCTGCTTACCCGTAATCGTGGAATAGCGGCGTATGCAAGCAATTTGCCTGCACCGCGCAAGCCTGACGTTAACCGCACGCTACATGCATCTGGAGCGACTGCAGGTTAAAACAGTGAGAATAACATCACTACGGGCAGGCTCATTGGCCAGGTTAAGCCAATAATTCCTGAGGTTAATAACCGAATTTTAATTGTGTCGCGACTCACTAGCAGAGTGAAAATCGCGCCTAATCGCCAAGCCACCCCAGTAAATAGTTTTAATAGCTTCCCACCACAAATGCACAATAACCCCTAATTTTAATAAACATCAAATAATGGCGTGCATTCTAGTCGGTTTACATTTTGCAATCAATTAGTAAGTGATTATGTTCACAAATTTACAAAGTAACCGAAATGTTAAATTTATGTTTATAGATTTTTTTAGCTAAAGTTTCGACATAAGCGCGACTTTTACCGAAGTTTGATAGCGTAATCGTTTGCGTACGCTATAATCATCACTTGTCCGATACTTACTTACTGGTTTAAGCTGTGCTGCTAAAGATTGAAAATCTTTGAATAAAAGGCACAAAGAGGCCATCCGTAATTTTCACTATGATTTCTTGGAAGTGAATTATGCCAGTGGGACCTAAAACACGGCCTTTAAGCCGATATCTTAAAGATTATAAGCATACCCAGACTCACTGTTCCCAATGTGGAAAAGAGCTGGACAGAATGGCGTTGGTTTTTCGTGGTCAGATTATCAATAAAGACGCGATTTCCAAAATGGATCAGCCTATCGACGATGCGCTATGGGTGGATGTCTCCAAAGATTTATGGCATTGTGCCGATTCTGCAGTGAGATTTCCTTACAACAGCGTTTATCATTATTTCGACATTGTCGGCTTCAAGCAGTATTTGTTTGAACAGACAGAAATGAACCACAGCACGGTGCGAGAGTACGTTGTTCGCCTGCGCAGGTTGGATGAAATTTTGACCGCCAACGGTTATCCCCAGGATAAAATTGACGGTAAAAATATACATCAGCGAATCGTTGAAGATGTGCCATTGGCCATTACTGACAACTACCGGATTGCCTTGAGGAAGTACGATCAGTTTCTCGCCTGGCAAGGTGAAATATCTTAAAACGGTATTTCTACCTAACGGGCTTGATAGGGCGTAGGGTTTATAGCTAAAGTTATGTCCTAGTACAAGCAGGTATCTTTTGATACCTGCTTTTTTTGTGCCATTGACTGATATAATAAATCGAACCTTTTTTCTTTGAAATGCATTAGCCTAAAACTTAGCTTCGGGGGAATACCGTGCCTTCATCTTTGCCTGAGTCATCTTCACTTGCCGTTTTAAAACATCAATTAGAAAACTTTTCCCGCATTGATCTGGTGGGTAATAGCACACCGTTGGAGCGTTTGAATCGTCTCTCTGATCATGTTGGTCGTGATATTTATATTAAACGTGACGATGTCACGCCGCTGGCGTTGGGCGGTAACAAGTTGAGAAAGCTTGAGTTTTTAGCTGCGGCTGCCATAGAGGAGGGCGCAGATACCCTGATCACCGCCGGGGCGATTCAGTCGAATCACGTGCGTCAAACGGCTGCGGTCGCCGCAAAACTGGGTCTCAAATGCCTGGCGTTGTTAGAAAACCCGATTGGTACCGATTCCGAGAACTACCTGCACAACGGCAACCGCCTGCTGTTAGACCTGTTTAATACCGAAGTGGTGATGTGCGAGAGCCTGTACGATCCTCTGGCGCAGATGGCCGAGCAGGCGACGCTGCTGGAGGCTCAGGGTTTCCGCCCGTATATCGTCCCGGTCGGTGGTTCAAACGCGCTGGGTGCGTTGGGTTATGTGCAGTGTGCGATTGAAATAGCCGAACAAAGCTCCGCTGGATTTGTGGATTTCAGCGCGGTGGTGGTCGCCTCTGGCAGCGCCGGTACCCACGCGGGATTGGCGGTGGCGCTGCGTGAACTGATGCCAACTACTCAACTGATTGGTGTGACGGTGTCACGCAAAGCCGAAGACCAGCGCCCTAAGGTTGAAAACCTTGTCGCAGGAGCTGATGACGCTGCTGGGTATCGAGGGTGAAGTCCCTGATATTGACCTGTGGGACGAGTATTTCGCGCCGCGCTACGGCGAGCCGAACAGGGAAGGCCTGGCCGCGATAAAGCTGTTGGCAGAGCAGGAAGCGATGCTGCTTGACCCGGTTTATACCGGCAAGGCGATGGCCGGTTTGTTGGACGGTCTCGAGCGTCAGCTATTCCCCGGCGAGGGTCCGATCCTGTTTGTGCATACCGGCGGTTCACCGGCGCTGTTTGCTTATCTTATAACCGTTAAGTTGGGCAATAAAATTACCTCGCAAGGCACTAGATTTTCAAAATTTTTGATAAAAGGCTTCAAAATATTTGAATAATTTGAGTTAATTACAGTATTGGATAAATTTACTCCAATAATGTTACCGGCTCAGACGGCCCGTTTGGGTCGCCTGCCATAAAGTACTTATTACGACGCTTCGAGTTTACCCCCTCAGTAAAGCTTTAGCTTCCTGCACCAGCATTTCGGCGCTAATGTCGGCTATGGTGCGTGCGCCGGTCAGCGTCATCGCTACTTTGATCTCTTTTTCAACCAGCGTGAGTAGATTTTCTACGCCGCGTTGGCCGTGGGTCGCCAGCGCGTAGAGATAGGCTCGGCCCAACAGCACCGTGTCGGCGCCAAGCGCGATCATCCGCACCACGTCCAGTCCGTTTCGCACGCCGCTATCGGCCAGGATGGCAATATCACCCTTAACCGCATCGGCGATAGCGGGCAATGCGCGAGCGGTAGAGGGAACGCCGTCGAGCTGGCGTCCGCCGTGATTGGAAACGACAATACCGTCGGCACCAAAGCGTACCGCATCGCGCGCGTCTTCCTGGTCGAGAATGCCCTTAATCACCATCGGACCATCCCAAAACTCCCTAATCCACTCGAGATCTTTCCACGAGATCGAGGGGTCGAAGTTATTGGCCAGCCAGCCAATATAATCCTCCAGTCCGGTGGGTTTGCCCAGAGTATGCTGAGATATTACCGAGGTCGTGCGGCCGCCCATTCAGGCCAACGTCCCATGCCCACTGCGGATGAGTCACGACTGCCAATAGCGACGTATCGCCGCATTGGGGCCACTCATGCCAGAATGCGCATCGCGATAGCGCGCGCCGGGCGTTGGCATATCGACGGTGAATACCAGCGTCGAGCAGCCCGCTGCTTTGGCTCGCTCAAGCGCGTTGCGCATAAATCCGCGATCACGCAGCACGTATAGTTGAAACCACATCGGACGATTGATTTCCGGGGTGACTTCTTCGATCGGGCATACCGAGACGGTAGAGAGCGTGAACGGAATGCCTTTATTTGCCGCCGCGCGTGCAGCCTGCACCTCGCCACGCCGGGCATACATGCCGCACAGGCCAACCGGTGCCAATGCCACTGGCATCGACAGCGTTTCATTAAACAGCCTGGTCTCAAGATTAAGGTCAGACATGTTTTTCAGCACCCGCTGGCGCAGGGCAATCTGCGACAAATCTTCAACGTTGTGCTTGAGAGTCGACTCAGTGTAGGCGCCGCCATCGATATAGTGAAAAAGAAACGGTGGCAGAATACGTTTCGCCGCGGGGCGATAGTCGCTGGAGGCTGAGATGATCATTACTGAGTTCCTTTATTTAGCCATAATGCTTTAAATAATTAAAGAAAATTGTAACTTTTTAGGTCTGTTCAAAAAGCATTGATTAGTTTTACTTACGTTGAATTGTTAAGTAATTGTTGGAATATCGCAAGGTGAGAGGAGTTTGACTGTAGAACTTATGAATTCAGTCGATTTTTTAGAAACATTAGCAGGGTAAGGAATAGGCTGAAAACGAAAAAAAACGTTAGAGATCATAAAAAGAATTGCGGCCGCCTTTATCTCGAAATCGTGTCAGCTATCACGCAGCATCATGTTGATCCCATCCAAATTGCAAAAAACCTTCTACACTTAGATTTTCGATGTCAACGCAAGGGACAACGAGATAGGTACTACAAGATAGGTAATACGAGATAGGTAATACGTCTTAATTGGATAACTGACCAAACCCTGGAGATGTGTATGAAAAAGGCATTTATTATATCACTGACCGCTTTCCTATCTGTTGCTGCTCTGACAGGATGCACACGAACAAGTTATGCGATTCATACCAATGACGCGCGCACTATTATCAGCGACGGCAAACCGACTACGTCGGACACCGGTATGCTGGGCTACACCGATGCGTGGGGTAAACAACAGCAAATTAATAAAGCCGAGGTTAAGGAAGTTACTGAAATTCCTAACTAAAATATGGTGCTTTCTAAGGGCTGTATTTCCTGAGTATTGCGTTTTATGAGTAAATAATTGCTGCCTGCGGGCAGCTTTTTCGTTTGTTAAACTTAAAACTAAGTTTGAAATAAAAAACGGACCCTTCGACAAGAAAGAGCCCGTGATATTTCAGCTATATGGTTTGAAATTATATGATTTGGAATTTAAAGATCAAATCGGTCCAGATTCATCACCTTGGTCCAGGCCGCAACAAAGTCTTTGACCAACTTGTCTTTTGCATCACCGCTGGCATAAACCTCTGCGTTTGCCCGCAGTATTGCGTTTGAACCAAATACCAGATCGGCACGGGTGGCGGTGAATTTCACTTCTCCAGACAGGCGGTCGCGGCCTTCAAACAGCTCGCCGCTGCCGTCTGTGGCTTTCCATTCAGTGCGCATATCCAGCAGGTTTATGAAGAAGTCATTGTTGAATTCGCCGACTTTATCGGTAAATACCCCGTGTTTGCTGCCGTCGAAATTGTACCCAGCGATCTCAGTCCGCCGATGAGCACCGTCAGTTCCGGTACGGTAAGCGTCAGCTGCTGTGCCTTGTCGATCAGCAGATTTTCAGTCGACGTGCTGCTGCATTGCCGCGATAGTTGCGGAACCCATCGGCCACAGGCTCTAGCCAGCCAAAGGATTCGATATCGGTCTGGTCCTGACGCGCATCGACGCGGCCTGCGTGTAAACGGCACGTCAATCGACCACACCAGCGGCTTTGGCGGCCTGCTCAATGCCGACAACGCCAGCCAGAACGATAATGTCTGCCAAAGAGGCTTTGCCATATTCTTTCTGTATTGCCTCCAGCGTTGGCAATGCGCGTACCGCTCCCGCGTTAACCGGCCACTCCCTCTGTGGCAGCAGTGCGAGTCGTGCACCGTTAGCCCCGCCGCGTTTGTCACCTCCGCGGAAGGTTGAGGCCGAGGCCCAGGCTACCGAGGTCAGCTCACTCACACTCAGGCCCGAGGCCGCAATTTTCTCTTTCAGATAGGCGATATCAGCCGTGGTCGGAGTTATGAGTCGGCTGCGGCAGCGGGATCCTGCCAAATCAAATCTTCTTTTGGCACTTCTGGGCCGATATAACGCGCCTTCGGTCCCATATCGCGGTGGGTCAGCTTGTACCAGGCTCGGGCAAAGGCTTCATTAAATGACTGCGGATCGTTAAGGAATCCACGCGATATCTGTTCAAATTCTGCGTCGAAACGCAGGGTCAGGTCAGTCACCAGCATGGTCGGTTTACGTTTTTTGAGCCATCAAACGGATCAGGAATGATATCTCCCGCATCGGTCGCTTCAAACTGAATGGCACCCGCCGGGCTACGAGTCTGCACCCAGTCATATTTGAACAGGTTCTCGAAGAAGTAGTGGCTCCACTGCGTTGGCGTCTGCGACCAAATAACTTCCAGCCCCGAGGTAATGGCGTCGGCACCTGCGCCTGTGCCGTGACGTGCTTGACCAACCCAGGCCTTGCGCTTCGATGACCCGCAGCCTCAGGATCGTCTCCAACGTGATCGGCCGGGCCTGCGCCGTGGGTTTTACCCAGCGTATGGCCACCGGCAATCAGCGCGACGATTTCTTCATCGTTCATGCCCATATTGCCAAAGGTAGCGCGAATAGCCGGCGCGGCTGAAAGCGGGTCGCCGCTGTGATTCGGGCCCTTCCGGGTTGACATAGATCAGCCCCATTTCCGTCGCACCCAATGGCGATTTGGCCAGCGGCTTCCGGATGGCGATGTTCGAGCCAGGTTTTCTCGTCGCCCCAGTTCACGTCGAGATCGGGTTCCCACACGTCTTCACGTCCGGCACCAAAGCCAAAGGTGCGAAAGCCCGAGTTTTCCAGCGCTACGTTGCCCGCCAGAATATACAGGTCGGCCCAGGAAATTTTTTGGCCGTATTTTTGTTTTACCGGCCACAGCAGGCGACGCGCCTTATCGAGGCTAACGTTATCTGGCCAGGAGTTTAATGGGGCAAAACGCTGCTGACCGCGACCGGAGCCGCCGCGCCCGTCGACAGAGCGGTAGGTGCCTGCGCTGTGCCAGGCCATGCGAATAAACAGGCCAATGTAGCTTCCCCAGTCTGCAGGCCACCACGGCTGCGATTCGGTCAGCAAGGCCCTGAGGTCGGACTTGAGCGCGCGATAATCGAGTTTGGAGAATTCATCGCGATAGTCAAAATCTTCGCCAAGCGGATTAGAGCGGTTGGAGTGTTGATTTAGCAGGTCAACTCTTAACTGGTTAGGCCACCAGTCGCGGTTGTGCGTCCCACCGCCCGCGGTTTCGTTGGATTTTGGCTTGTGAAAAGGGCATTTACCGGCAGGTCGGCTTCTCTGTCTGCTTCCACAATAGGTTTTGCATCAGTTGGATTTTTCCAGCATCATCAATAGTATTGCTCATAGGTTGTACTCCTTATTATTAATTCGTCATCTCTACCTTATACACCGAGATGGATAAGTCATACCTGAATTACTCTATGGATTTGATAGCCTTTTGCCTGGTATTAACGTAAGGGGAGTGACTATTCTCATGCCCGGTTTTTTGCCATACAAAGGTGTGGAAATGGTTTTAGCATAGCCACGTTAAAAAAAATGGGCTCTATCCCTAAAGATAGAACCCAATGTTTAAAGCTGCTTTCTATAACTTCAACATCAACAGCTTTCTGCTATTACAACTGCTATTACAACTGCTATTACAACAATTACATCATCAAAAGCTTTATACCGATAGCTATATCAGCGATTAGCCGATGGTCATCAGACTGGCATTACCCCCCGCCGCGGCCGTATTAACGCTGAACGAACGCTCAATCAGCAGGCGTTCCAGCAGAATAGCTGGTTTCACCGCGAGCAAAGCCCTGCACGGAAACAATCGGGCCAGAGCGTTTGGCGAGAGTCTGGCACAGGTCGCGCAGCTGGTCGGCGTCACCGTGATAAATCACCGCGTCGAATTCCAGACTGCTGGTCTGCCAGTCGGCAGCAAAGTCGATGGTATCCTGTACCGCTTTCGGCAGGCGTTTATACAACTCACGCTGCACCGCAGCTTCTGGCCACAGCACGCGACAACCGGTTGAAGTGGCGGCTGCGAGCTGAATCAACGCATCATGAGTGTTATCGGCTAACGCCAATACGCGCTCACGCGGCAGAAGGGCGTAAGTGTTGCGTTCACCCGTTGGGCCTGGCAGCGTACGCAGTGTCCCTCCCTGACTCCACTCGGCGTATTCAGCACAAACTCCTGCGATATCCTTATCTTCTTTAGCTGCCCACTCGGTGAGTGCCTTGTGCGGAGCCAACAGGGTCTCGCGAACGCTGGCATCCAGCGGCATAGGATTATTGCTGTTATTGAGCAGGGCATTAACGGCCTGATCAGGACGGCTTGCCAGCAGGCGATACAGATAAAGCGGTCCACCGGCTTTTGGACCGGTACCCGACAGGCCTTCGCCGCCAAACGGCTGCACGCCAACCACTGCGCCAACCATATTACGGTTAACGTACAGGTTGCCCACTTTGGCACGAGAGGTAACACGCTGAATCGTCTCGTCGATACGGGTGTGAATACCCAGCGTCAGGCCATAACCGGCTTCGTTAATCTGGTCGATTAATGCATCGAGATTCTGGCGCGAGTAACGCACCACGTGCAGCACCGGGCCAAAAATCTCTTTCTTCATCTCATCGAAGCTGTCCAGCTCGATAAGCGTTGGTTTGATAAAGGTGCCGCGTGACCACTCTTTGCTATCGTGCGCATTGTTCTGTGCCGCCTGATAAACTTTGCGGCCCTTGGCGCGCAGCGCTTCGATATGATTTTCGATACCCGCTTTGGCTTCGGCATCGATCACCGGTCCGATGTCGGTAGACAGGCGTTCCGGGTTACCCATGCGGCACTCGGCCATCGCACCGCGCAGCATTTGCAGCGTGTGTTCGGCTACGTCGTCCTGAATACACAGCACGCGCAGTGCGGAACAGCGCTGGCCCGCGCTGTCGAATGCCGAGGCCACGACGTCGGTAACCACCTGTTCAGTCAGCGCCGAGGAGTCGACGATCATCGCATTAAGGCCGCCGGTTTCGGCGATCAGCGGCGTTGGGCGGCCCTGAGCATCGAGGCGACCGGCGATGTTACGTTGCAGGATTCCGGCGACGTCGGTAGAGCCGGTAAACAGCACGCCGCGCACGCGCTCATCGTTGACCAGTCGTGAGCCTACGGTTTCACCGCGACCCGGCAGCAGTTGCAGCACGCCAGCAGGAACACCCGCTTCCAGCAAAATACGCACCGCTTCGGCGGCAACTAACGGCGTCTGCTCGGCCGGTTTGGCCAGTACGCTGTTGCCCGCGGCTAATGCAGCGGCAATCTGACCGGTGAAGATTGCCAGCGGGAAGTTCCACGGACTGATACAGACTACCGGACCCAGCGGGCGGTGACTGTCGTTGCTGAAATCGGCTTCGATTTGTCCGGCATAGTAATGCAGGAAATCCACCGCTTCACGCACTTCGGCAATGGCGTTATTAAAGGTTTTCCCCGCTTCGCGCACCAGCACGCCCAGCAGGTTTTGCATCTGCGATTCCATTAATTCACCGGCGCGCTGCAGGATGGCGGCACGTTCTTCAGGCGGCGTCGCAAACCAGATAGCGCCAGCGTGGGTTGCGCAGTCGAGCGCCAGGTCGATTTCGGCTTCGCGTGGTTTCTCGCACCTGTCCGACAATGTCGCCCGGCTCGGCCGGGTTAACACGTTCTCAAATAGCGCATCCTCAGCGGCAGCCAGTTTTTCACCCAGCATCGGTTCTGCGCGCAGTGGATGCGCGGCGGTGGCCAGCAGCGCGCTGGACAAGGAGGCCAGGCGATGTTCGTTAGACATATCGATGCCGGCGGAGTTAGCGCGTTTTGCGCCGTACAGGTTGCGTGGCAGCGCGATACGCGGATGCGGCAGGCCAACCTGACCTTCTTCGGCCGCCAGCTGCTCAACCGCTTTAACCGGGTCAGCAACCAGCTCGTCCAGCGGCAGGGTCGCGTCGGCGATGCGGTTAACGAATGAGGTATTGGCCCCGTTTTCCAATAGGCGACGCACCAGATAAGCCAGCAGCGTCTCGTGAGTGCCGACCGGCGCATAAATACGGCAAGGACGGTTTAGTTTGCCGTCGGCCACTTTACCGACTACTTGCTCATACAGCGGTTCGCCCATGCCGTGCAGGCATTGGAACTCATACTGGCCTGGATAGTAGTTGTTACCGGCCAGCTGATAAATCGCCGCCAGCGTGTGGGCGTTGTGGGTAGCGAACTGCGGATAAATCAGATTAGGCGCCGCCAGCAGTTTGCGGGCGCAGGCCAGATAAGACACGTCGGTATAAACCTTACGGGTATAAACCGGGTAGTCTTCAAGACCTTCTACCTGGGCGCGCTTGATTTCGCTGTCCCAGTAGGCGCCTTTCACCAGGCGGATCATCAGGCGGCGGCGGCTGCGCTGTGCCAGCTCGGTCAGATAATCAATTACCATCGGGCAGCGTTTCTGGTAGGCCTGGATCACGAAGCCGATACCGTTCCAGCCTGCCAATTCAGGCTCGAAGCACAGTTTTTCCAGCAGATCGAGGGAGATCTCCAGGCGATCGGCCTCTTCGGCATCGATATTAATGCCGATGTCATACTGGCGCGCTTGCAGGGTTAGGGACAACAGGCGCGGATAAAGCTCTTCCATCACGCGATCGTACTGGGCGCGGCTATAGCGCGGGTGCAGGGCGGAAAGCTTGATCGAAATGCCCGGGCCTTCATAAATGCCACGTCCGTTGGACGCCTTGCCAATCGCGTGGATCGCCTGCTGATAGGAGACCAGATACGCCTGGGCATCTTTCTCGGTCAGCGCGGCCTCACCGAGCATGTCATAGGAATAACGGAAACCTTTGTCCTCATGCTTGCGGGCGTTAGCCAATGCCTGAGAGATGGTCTCACCGGTCACGAACTGTTCGCCCATCAGGCGCATCGCCATATCCACGCCCTTGCGGATCAGCGGTTCGCCGCCTTTGCCAATCACCCGGCTCAGCGAGCTGGAAAGTTTGGCTTCGTTATGGGTTGAGACCAGGCGACCGGTAAACAGCAGTCCCCAGGTGGCGGCGTTAACAAACAGCGAAGGGCTGCGGCCAATGTGCGACTGCCAATTGCCGTTGCTGATTTTGTCGCGGATCAGCGCATCGCGAGTTGGCTTGTCGGGAATACGTAATAAGGCTTCGGCGAGACACATCAGCGCCACGCCCTCTTGTGAAGAAAGAGAGAACTCCTGCAGCAGGCTTTGCACCATTCCGGCGCGCCCGTTTGCACTTTTTTGGTGCCTCAGGGTGTTGGCAAGGTCATAGGCCAGCTTGTGCGCGGCGCTGGCGGCAGGGGCAGGAAGGCGTGCTTGCTCAAGCAGCATAGCGACAGATTCTGGCTCCGGGCGGCGATAGGCGGCGGTAATAGCGGCGCGGCTCACTGACTGTGGATGGATCTGTTCGGCGAAGTCGAGGAACGGTTGATGTTCTACCACTAGCGGCAGGGCGACATCTTCGTGGTCTGCGCCGCTGGCACTGGCGATTTCGGTCAGGCCAGCGCCCGTTTCCAGCTGTTCCAGGTAGGAATAGATAGCTTGTTTGATTAGCCAGTGCGGCGTGCGATCGATGCCCTGTGCGGCGAGTTTAATTCTGTCGCGTGTTGCTTCATCCAGCTTCACGCCCATCGTAGTTGTAGCCATTCCCAAGAACTCCATTAGTCAGTAGAACCTTGCATATTTCAATACTATCTGTGATGTTGCAACTTTGTGCAACCTAGTTGAATGCAGGAAATGTGCCGACTTTGAAAATAGTGATCTAATTAACATTTTAATAACGGCATGGATATTGCTTAAACAAAATCAAGGTTGTACTTGGTGCAACTTAACGAAAGTATTTAACAAAGAAAGATGCAACCCGCTGTCACAACTTTGAATTAAAGAGTTGGCAGGGTGTGTCCAAGACGTTAAAAGTCTTGGCCTACTCCCATGCTCAACTAGTATCCCCCCGCCGGAATTCGCGCTCGGGATGCTTGAAGGGACTGGGGCGCTCGAAGAATTGCACGGCAGACCTAAAGAATGCGGACAGGGTAATTTTGCATTTCAGGGTGATTTAAATAATTAAAGCGACATACATGGAGAAATACATGATAACCAACACACCAATGGTGGTGACATTTTGTGTCTATATATCAGGCATGATACCGATAGGGCTATTTGCCTACTTCCGCACAAAAAACTTCGATGACTATATTCTGGGTGGACGCAGCCTCGGTAGTTTCGTCACGGCGCTGTCGGCCGGTGCATCGGACATGAGCGGCTGGTTGCTGATGGGCTTACCGGGCGCGATATTACGTTTCAGGTATCTCCGAAAGCTGGATTGCCATTGGGCCTGACCATCGGCGCTTATCTCAACTGGAAACTGGTAGCCGGGCCGCCTGAGAGTGCATACCGAAGCCAATAATAATGCGCTAACGTTACCGGATTATTTCACTCATCGTTTTGAAGATAAGAGCAGAATGCTGCGCATTATCTCTGCGCTGATCATCTTGATGTTCTTCACCGTTTACTGTGCCTCGGGCGTGGTGGCCGGTGCGCGACTGTTTGAAAGCACCTTCGGTATGAGCTATAGCACTGCGCTGTTTGCAGGTGCTGCGGCGACTATCATTTATACCTTTGTTGGCGGATTCCTGGCGATTAGCTGGACCGATACCGTGCAGGCTTCGCTGGTGATTTTCGCCATGATCCTGACGCCGGTGATTGTGATTCTGGCCGTAGGCGGCGTGCATACTTCGCTGGACTGGTTATCGCGACTAAAAATCCAGAATATACCGACATGTTTAAAGGATTGGACTCGATTGCCATCCTTTCTCTGCTGGGCTGGGGATTGGGTTACTTTGGGCAACCGCACATTCTGGCGCGATTTCATGGCGGCAGACTCCCATCACACTATCAAGAATGCGCGCCGCATCAGCATGACCTGGATGATCCTCTGTCTGACGGGAACTATCGCTATCGGCTTCTTCGGCATTGCATATTTTCCAATAACCCAGCTGTCGCGGGCAATGTGGATCATAACAGCGAACGCGTGTTTATTGAACTGGCGAAAATTCTGTTTAACCCTTGGATTGCCGGCGTACTGCTCTCTGCCATCATGGCGGCGGTGATGAGTACGCTGAGCTGCCAACTGCTGGTGAGTTCAAGCGCGATCACTGAAGACCTTTACAAAGCTTTCCTGCGCAAAGGCGCTAGCCAGAAAGAGTTGGTGTGGGTAGGGCGAGTAATGGTGCTGATTGGTGGCGGCGGTGGCTATCTTCCTGGCTTCCGATCCGACTAATAAGGTGTTGGGTCTGGTCAGCTATGCGTGGGCAGGGTTTGGTGCGTCGTTTGGTCCGGTGATCCTGATCTCACTGATTTGGCCACGCATGACTCGCAACGGCGCACTGGCAGGGATGATCGTTGGAGCGGTCACCGTGGTGGTATGGAAGCATTTTGCCTGGTTTGGCCTGTACGAAATCATCCCTGGTTTCGCGTTTGCTGCCATCGCGATTGTGGTGTTCAGCCTGCTGAGCCGTAGGCCTTCGAACTCGATTGAAAAGCGTTTCAACGAAGCAGAGGCGGTTTATCGCACCGTTTGATTTGTTCTAATTTATTGATTTATTGTAGTTAATGTAAACAGCCTCCTCCGCTGTTGCGGAGGAGGCGGTCATTTAGCGCTCAATCCTTTCATGCCAGTATTTGGTAAATTCTTCTTCGCCGTTCAGATTTACGACCATATCGCCGCTGACAATAAAGTGGGTCAGGTCGCTGCGCATTTCCAGCGTGATTTCTGCTTCAATCCACCAGCCCTCGCGGCCAATATTCATGGTTTGAGTCAGCAGATAGCGCGCCGATAATGGGTCCGCATTGTTAATCGTCAGTTCACGTCGCAAGTTATGATCGACCGTGGTATCGATGTCATCGAAACGATACACCCCTTCGCCAAATACTCCGCCGACCCCGTTGGTGATCGACGTCCAGCCGTCCTGCAAGAAGTCATAGCCCAGCGTGCGATCAACACGACCAGGTGACAGGATAGTCTGCGGCGTCAGAGCGGCGCTCTGTGGATGCGGATCTGGCCCTTCGATAGCGAGCGGCGTTGGCGCAGACTGGCAGCAACAGGCTGGCGCTATTCAGATCCAATGTTAACGTTGCGGCTTCGGCCATTGGCCAGACCATCGGCCAATAGGTGGTCGCGATTGAGATACGCAGACGATGACCGATGGCAAAGCGGTGCGCGATGCCGTCGAGCTGTACCTTAACTCGCACTTTCTCGCCAGGAACCAGACGGCACGGATTTGTGCTGGCCTTGCAGATGACTGAGGTTCATCCAGCCATGAGTCACGCGATTGACTGCGCCGTCGGAGCAACATCGCTGAGTCGCACATACAGCATGGCCGCAGGCTTGTCCGAGCTTAGCTCGACGCTGAATTCGGTGAAACCAAAGATAGAAAGTGGCTCGGCCAGAGGGGCGCTGTCGAAAATCTCTGCCTGTCCGTCATCAACGCGTTGGTCTGGCGGCGTTTCGCCCAGCACGCCCGCGCCCATCCATTCACCGGCCATCAGCCCGTGGCTTTGCGGCGAGCAAATCGATAGCTGCTCGGTCTGCCCGTTTTGTCAACGGTCTGGTTGCGGGTTAAGCAATGGATCAAGCCGACGACTGACCCAGCCACCAGCTCATTTAGTGCTGACATTGCTGGCGGTTCCAGCGTCAAATCCAACCCATTGGCCTTGCTGCTCGGACGCTGGGCCGACGGCGGCTGGCTGTCCTGCAACCACGCCTGAATCATCGGGCCTTCCAGCACGTCATGATCGTTGATCTTTCAGCCAGTGGTCCCACCAGCGCAGCGCCTCCTGTAGGAAACCGATCGCCGGTTCTGGCGTGCCATCCTGCGGATAAATATGCGCCCACGGGCCAATAATCGCCCGCCGTGGCACCTGCAGGTTGTCCATCAGGCGAAATATCGCATTGCTGTAGGAGTCGGCCCAGCCGCCAATCGCCATCACCGGGCACTGGATAGCCGACCAGTCTTCGCACACCGAGCCGTGCTGCCAGTATTTGTCGCGCAGCGGATGCTCCATCCACAGCGCCGGGAAGAATGGCATGTTTTCCAGGCGATGTCGCCACTCGTTATACCAGCCGTCACCGACCAGGGCCGGATCGGCAGGGCGGCTTTGGTAGGCCAGCATAATCCCGCCCCACCACAGGTTATCGTTGAGCAGGCAGCCACCCTTGTAGTGGATGTCGTCATTATAGCGGTCGTCGGTGGAGCAAACGGTAATAATCGCTTTCAACGCCTCGGGACGACGCGCCGCGACCTGCAGCGAATTAAAGCCGCCCCAGGATTTGCCCATCATGCCGACTTTGCCGCTGCACCAGGGCTGGGCAGGCGATCCAGTCAATAACCTCTAGCGCGTCGTTTTGCTCCAGCTGCAAATATTCATCCGCCAACAGGCCGTCTGATTCACCGCTGCCGCGCATATCAACGCGCACTACCGCGTAGCCGTGGCCGGCAAAATAGCCGTGCATAGGCTCATCGCGGGTGCGTGTGCCGTCACGTTTGCGGTAGGGAATGTACTCCAGGATGGCGGGCACCGGCTGTTGCTCGGCGCTATCCGGTAGCCACAGACGCACTGCGAGGCGCGTGCCATCGGCGAGTTTGATCCACAGGTGTTCAATCGTGCGTTACGCTGTGCGGAAAGTCGTTAATAATCTGTTTCATAGTGCTCCGGTATTCTGTTGATTGTTGCTCAGGCGACGTTTTTAGCCGTGGCCTGACGCACAATTAGCACTTCATCGAGCCAGCCCGTGCGCAGCTCCGGCACGGAGGTCAGTAATTTTTCGGAATATTCATGCATCGGCGGGCTAAAGACCTGATGGGTATCCCCGCTGGCGACGATATTGCCGCGATACATCACCGCCACCTGGTGGGCGATGCGTTTCACGGTGCCCAGATCATGGGTAATAAACAGATAAGACAGCCCCAGCTGCGACTGAAGCCTGCGCAGCAGGTTCAGCACTTCTTCGGCCACCAGCGGATCCAGCGCCGAGGTGGCTTCGTCACAGACGATCAAGTCTGGATTAGCCGCCAGGGCCCGTGCAATGCACACGCGCTGTTTCTGCCCGCCGGAAAGTTCTCCCGGATAACGGTCGATAAGCTTAAGCGGTAACTCGGTCACGGTGAGCAACTCTTCAACCCGCGCTCTAATCTGCTGCTTACTCAGCCCAAAATAAAAGCCCACCGGCCTGCCGACGATCTCCAGAATAGTCTGCCGTGGATTCAGCGCCACGTCTGGAAGCTGGTAGATCATCTGGATACGGCGCAGCGTTTCCTTGTTACTTTTGGCGTATTGGTGTGACAGTGTCACTCCATCGAAGGTTACCTGCCCGGCGAGTATCGGGCAGCAGGCCAACCAGCGCCCGCGCCAGCGTACTTTTACCGCTGCCTGATTCACCGATAATCGCCAGCGTTTTACCGCGCGGCAGCGACAGGTTGATATTCTCGACCACGGTTTTGCCGTTGTAGCCGGTGCTCAGCTGTTTAATGAGTAAGCAGCGGGACCACGGACTCAATCACCGGGGTAGCCGCCTCTTCGGTCATGCCGTGGACGCGTTCAGACACCAGCCGCTGGGTATATTCCTGCTGCGGCTGTTGCAGGATCGCGTCGGTGGTGCCGGTTTCAACCTCGCTGCCGTGACGCAGTACCATAATACGGTCGGCCAGCTGGGCCACCACCGCCAGATCGTGAGTGATGTACAGCGCGGCGGTGTTGAATTCGCGCACCAGCTTGCGCAGCATCACCAGCACTTCAATCTGCGTGGTAACGTCCAGCGCGGTGGTGGGTTCATCCATCACCAGCAGGTCTGGTTTGCAGGACATTGCCATTGCCGCCATCGCCCGCTGTAGCTGTCCGCCGGAAAGCTGGTGCGGATAGCGTTGGCCGATGTTTTCCGGATCCGGCAGGTCCAGCGCGCGAAACAGCG
Source organism: uncultured Gammaproteobacteria bacterium (assembly GCA_963747655.1). Taxonomy (GTDB): domain Bacteria; phylum Pseudomonadota; class Gammaproteobacteria; order Enterobacterales; family Enterobacteriaceae; genus Rouxiella. Next base: position 321,313 of record CAVVFS010000009.1, read on the forward strand.
TCACCGCCCAGTCGCGGCTCTGCTGTTTGTTCATCAGGCCGTGGCGGAGGGGGCCTTCACAGACCTGACGCTCGATGGTCAAGGCCGGATTAAACGCCGCCGCCGCGCTTTGCGCCACGTAGGCCACTCGACGACCGCGATACTGGCGTTTTTCATCGGCGGACAGCGTCATGAGGTTAGTGCCGTTGAGCCAGATCTCACCCGCGCTGATACGGCAGCCCTGGCGCGCGTAGCCCAGCGCCGCGAGGCCAATAGTGGATTTCCCCGCGCCCGATTCGCCGATCAACCCCAGTACTTCACCGGGTGCCAGCTGGAGCGAGATAGATTTAACCAGCGGCGAGCCGTCGAGGGTATCGACGCACAGGCCGCGAATGTCGAGCGTTTTCAGCGATCATGCCTGATCTCCATGTGGCAGACTGTTGCGGGCCAGCAGCCAGTCAACCACCAGATTGACGCCAATGGTCAGCAGGGCAATGGCCGCCGCCGGGTACAGTGGCGCAAATTGTCCAAAGTTAATCGCCTGCGCATTGTCACGCACCATGCTGCCCCAGTCGGCATACGGCGGCTGAATGCCCAGCCCCAGAAAGCTCAAACCGGCGATAAACAGGAAGGTGAAGCAGAAGCGCATACCGAACTCGGCCAGCAGCGGGGGCATGGCATTAGGCAGGATTTCTTTTCTCAGCACCCAGAGAAGGCCCTCACCTCGCAGGCGAGCCGCCTCGACATACTCCTGACAAACAATGGCCTGCGCCACCAGGCGCGCAAGGCGAAATACTCGGGTGGCATCAAGCAGGGCAATGGTCATCACCAGCACCGGAACCGAAGTGCCCATGACCGATAGCACCATCAGCGCAAAAATCAGTACTGGAATCGACATTACCGTATCGACGATGCGCGACAGCACAATATCAATCCATCTGCCATAGATCGCCGCCGCAAAGCCGGTAACAATGCCGATAATAAAGGCGCTAAAGAGTGATGACCAGTGCAATCGAAATGGTGGTGCGCGCGCCATACAAAATACGCGACAGCATATCGCGCCCCAGACTGTCAGTGCCAAACGGAGTATGCATCGAGGGCAGCAGCCAGATATCACCGACCTGTTCAGTTTCGCTGTGTGGTGCAAGCCATGGCGCAAACAGCGCGCCAATCAGGTTAATGGCGATAATCACGATACCTACCCAGGCCGAGACGGGGATCGCGCTTAAGGGAAAGTTTCTTGTTCATGGCTATGAAATTCCTTGCAACATTAGCGGGCGTGACGCAGGCGCGGATTGCACCAAATGGCCAGCAGGTCGGCAGTGGTATTAAGCAAAATATAAGTGCCGCCAAACAGCAGTCCACAGGCCTGTACCACCGGCAAATCACGCTTGGTCACGGCATCCACCATGTACTGCCCAATGCCCGGATAAACAAACACCACTTCAACCAGGATCACGCCAACCACCAGATACGCCAGATTGAACGCTACGACGTTGATAATTGGCGCAAGGGCATTGGGTAACGCATGCTGGACCACAATTCGCCAGCGCGAGATGCCTTTCAACACGGCGCTTTCGATGTACGGGCTGGACATCACTGCCGTTACCGAGGCGCGGGTCATGCGCAACATATGTGCCAGTACCACCAGCGTCAGCGTCAGCATCGGCAGGGTACAGGCGTATAATCGCTGGAGGAAAGTCGTGCTGGGGTCAACCATCGCCAGACTAGGGAACCAGGTCAGGCGAATGGCAAACAGGATCACCAGCACATAGCCCACGAAAAACTCTGGCACCGAAATACTCACCAGCGTCAAGGTGTTGGCAATACGGTCGAAGATAGAGTCGCGCCAGATAGCCGCCGCAATACCCAGGCCCACCGCGAGTGGGATAGCCACGATTGCTGCATAACCGCCAGGAACAGCGTATTGCCGAGACGCGGAAGCAGTTCGTTGCTAATCGGCTGCACCGTTGGCCAGAGAATGGCCTAAATTGCCGTGCAGTACTGACCAAAACCAATGCAGATAACGCAGCACCGGAGGTTGATCCAAACCTAATTGCAGACGCAGCGCGGCCACGTTGTCTGGCGTCGCGCTTTGACCCAGAATGGCAGTTGCGACATCGCCCGGCAGCATTTCGGTGCCAATAAATATCAGCACCGAAACCAGCCATAGCGTGACGAATCCCAGCAATACGCGATAATAAAATACGTTGGGTCATCACGCCTCCAGCCAGACACGCTCTGCCAGCCGTCCACCCATAAAGTTAAACATTGGATGTGGCTTAAAGCCGCCGACTTTCTTGTTGCAGGCATCGAGATAGTCGCCAAATAACGGGATCATCGCACCGCCGTCATCGCGCACAATGCTTTGCAGTTCGCCGTAGATTTCGGCGCGCTTAGTGTCATCCAGCAGAGAGCGGGCCTGAATCAGCAGAGCATCAAACTTGTCGTTTTTCCAGTGCGTATCATTCCATTTCGCAGTTGACTGATAGGCGATGGAGAACATCTGATCGGCAGTCGGGCGGCCGCCCCAATAGCCCATGCTGAACGGCGCTTTCATCCACACATCTTCCCAGTAACTGTCGGCTGGCTGGCGTTTAATGCTGATTTGCACGCCCCCTTTTTGCGCTTCCTGCTGATAAAGCGCTGCGGCATCAAGTGCACCGGCGAAAGCCGCATCAGAAGAAGAAAGTTCCAGTTTCAGTTCCGTAAGCCCGGCCTTTTTCAGATAAAACTTCGATTTATCCGGATCATAGGTTCGCTGTTCGAGCTGATGATTAAAGAATGGGTCAGTTTTTGGAATAGGGTGGTCATTACCCAATTGACCATAGCCACGCAGCACCGTGTCGAGAATTTTCTGCCGATCGATGCCTTCTTTAATCGCCATGCGAACGTTATTGTCGCTAAACGGCGCCATGCGACAGTCCATCAGGAAGGTAAAGTGCTGGCCGCCGGAGGAGCGAATAATATTGAGCATCGGACTGCGTTTCAGGAAGTCTACCGTCTTGAAATCAATACGGTTAATCGCATGTACCTGACCAGAAATCAGCGCATTGGTTCGTGCTGTCGGGTCGTTAATGACTAATACTTCTACGGCATCGACAAATGCGCGATCCGCTTTCCAATAGTTAGGGTTGCGTTTGAAATAGGAACGCACGCCCGGTTCATATTGATCATAAACAAACGGGCCGGTGCCGATAGGGTGCAACCAGTCGGTAAAGCCTTCCGGCACAACTAATAAATGATAATCGGCCATCAAATAAGGCATGTCGGCGTTGCCGCTAGAAAGAGTAATAAGAACCTTGTTATTATCCTGCTTTTTGACATCGGTTAGGGTAGAAAGCTGTGTCTTGATTGCGCTAGTGGATTTATCGCCACGATGCAGGTTAATCGAGTAAATAATATCTTCAACTGTCAGCTTCTTGCCATTATGGAAAGTGACACCGTCTCTGACAGTAAATAACCATTCGGTTGCACCTGGTTTTACTTCCCAACTGGAAAAAAGCTCCGGTGTTGCTTTATTATTTTCGTCTATTTCAACCAAGCCATTCATCAGCATATAAGCCTGATTCATGGGAACCCAGTCACTTAATATTAATGGACTCATGGTATCGCTGGTGCTACCGCCAGACATCCCCAATTTTAATACGCCGCCCTTTTTAGGTGCAGCAAAGGCATTTAATGGTGCAATACCGTAGGCGGCAGTAATTCCCACTGCTGCAGCGCTGGTAATAAAGCCGCGACGGCTAATTTTGGCATTGTGAATTAATTGGGACAGGTGCTTATCGTTATCATCGAACATTATTATCTCCCGGTTTGGCATAACTTATTATCTGTCTAAACGAGTTATATCAAAGTCACTGAGTAATCATCTATGAGAATTTATCATGAGAGTATGCGAAAATTGCGCAGCAAGACAGCCTAAAAAGATTTAATTTCCCTGCATTGAATGATGAAAAAAAGAGAACAAGGCATGGAATTGCACACGGTGATCGGCTTAATTGGGGTGTTTTGCTATCTATTAGCGTATGCGCTGGTTCAAATGCATAAACTAGCGGTTGATGCTGATCTTTACGCTTATCTTAATATAATCGGTGGTGTGTTTGGGCTGTATTCATTGAGCCATGACTTTAATTTGGCGTCATGCATCTCACAGTCGATGTGGCTGATTTTTACTTTAATTGGAATGAAATCGGCAAGAAAACGTCGCTTTCTCGATAAAAACAAGCTTCCACCCGTGGATATTAATTAATATTGGATTATAAGAAAGCCTCTGCTTATTATGAATTTGCCAGTTAATAGCGGATATCGATATTTTATTGCAGAGGATAATCAGGACGCGAAATAGCCAATTAGTGTTGTTTTATACTTTATTCCCGAATAATGACCGTGTTGAGTGATAATTAATCATCATCATGCGGAATTTCTTTACCTCACTCAGCATTCTGCTTTATCCAGTCGCTAACTTTGCGAATAACCGGCCGCAGATATCTATCCTGTGGGACCAGCAGATAACATTTTCCGGTAGCAGCCAGCTTTCCCTGATGCGCAGCGACCAGTTGCCCGGAATTGATATAGTCCTGCACCAGTCCCTCCCAGCCCAGCAAAATTCCATCACCCTGAACCGCAGCCTGAAGTAGAAAGGGATAATTATTGGCGCGCCAGGTCAGGCGTGGTGAAAAGTGATTTATGCCCTGTGAACTGAACCAGTCGCGCCAACCGGTCCACTCTCGCTGCGGATCGTCCTGAATTAACAGGCGTTGATTAAGCATTTCTTCGGCGCTGAGGTTTTCTGGCAAACTTTTCGCAAAGGCGGGGGAACACATCGGATAACAGATTTCATCAAACAGCGGCTCGGCATGAAACCCTTCCGGCGCTTCACGCAGATAGAAAATCGCTAAATCAAACTCTGAGGTTTTGAGCGAAGAAAAACTGTCAGAAATCTTCAGGCGAATCTGTAAATCAGGCAGCAGTTGACGCAGCGCCGAGAGGCGAGAAGAGAGCCACAGGGATCCCATCGCGCTGGTGCAGGCCAGAGTCACCTGTGGTAATCCACTCCAGCCCATCACCTCGGCAGTAGAATGAGAGATCTCGGCCAGCGATTTGCGGACCTCTGCCGCAAAAGCTTCGCCGCGTGGCGTAAGACTGACCTGTCGCTGGGTGCGGGTAAAAAGCTTACAACCCAGCATCTCTTCTAGCTGCAATATTTGTCGGCTAATGGCGCTTTGCGTCAGGTTGAGTTCGTCTGCCGCGCGGGAAAAACTGCAATAGCGCGCCACGCATTCGAAGGCGACTAAGGTATTTAATGGCGGTAATGGCTCTATTTGCACCTGGACCTCGGAAAAATCTATGACGGCTTCATTTATTGCACTTAGCGATAACAGCTTGGCTTCAAGACGCTAAGTTTTTACGCGTTCAGCATAGCGCAGTGTTTTGTCATTACTCCATCAATTTAAAAAAATTGAAGTTAACAAAAACGCAGCAGATTAAGCGAATCGTTAGAGTTTGCATAGCGACGTATCTGTTATAAAAAGCCACATATTTTTAATGACAGAAGGGTGTATGCCACTGACTAACTTGATTATTAATGATAAGCCAGTTTTACCCGTGGCCGGTTGCCATAATGACAATCTTATCGAGCAAGCAGCAGGAGTCGGTTACTTTAATCGGTTAAACAATATCGTGCTTTTACCGGCGTCCTTCACGGCAGCGATAGGATCCTATTTATTGCAAAGAGGATGGCAAGCTGGAGATAATGTGTTTGAGTTGGTGACTGCGTTTATGAGGCAGGTGCAGACTCAGAGTGAACATCCCGGCCTGGCTGAGTTTGCCTCGGCAGATAACCCGTTGATTAGCAGCCTGAGTTATGGGCTAAAACAGCGCGGCTATACCTTGCCAACGCTGCAACTGTTGGGGCCTGCCGCGACTTTTTATCTGATTTATCCATTAATTGCACGGTTGCTGCATCATGATATTCCGCAGTCCGAACCGCGAGAGCTAACCTTAAATCTGGCGCGATTACTGGCGGGTTGTTGTGAAGAACCCTTTGAGCGTGGTGAAAAAAGTGCTGCCGCAGCAAATCTCACCTGGCAGAGTCAGCAGGGTGAAAACAATGGCGTTTCGCAGCCAGCAGGCTATGAACTGTCTTTAGGATTACCTGCTACACGTCCGCTGTTCGGCCCGAATACTTCCCAGCAATTATATCGACTGCCAGAGTTCTCCTCGGCCGTTTTTATTGCCGACCCGCAAGATAGCGCGATGGCATTTTGTCCGGCGTTAACCACTGATAATACAACACAAATCATCGGTAATAGGTCATCTACGGCGTTTTATCTGCGGGTCGAAGCCCAACAAAACCGGGTTATTTATGCAATTAGCACCACTAACAATGCTCTAAGCATCAACACCGATCCCCGGTCTGTGCCTGCTGTGGCATTGCCGTCTTCTTTCCCGAACGATGTGCTGCGTTTTCCCGAAAAGGCGTTAACAATACCGCAAGCAAAAATTTCTCTGTGGAGCTCTGTTCTAAGGGATCCGCTGCGCTTTCCCGAAGTCGCTTCGACAATACTCGAGGAAGATATCCCTCCGTGGAGCGCCCGAGGCCCTAGAGGCGTGATTCACGACGGGGCCCTTGCCTTGATTATGCACAGGGATAGCAAGAAACCTGTGGGTAGACCCGATTCGAATTTAAATGCACAGCTCTTCAAACCGTCATCGTTAAGCGCTGAAGAAGAGCTCTACCAGATGAATGTACTTGATTCTGAAGGCCTTCCGTATCCGCTTTTTGCCCCAGCCGACAGCGCTATCGATTGCCTGGACTGTCTGCCTGCTCCAGCCGAACCGGTGAGCGCCAGCAGTATGCAAGAAATGATTGGAAAGGCATTTGTCTGGGTCAATGAGCTAGGTTTAAAGAAAAAAATGCAAGTAATTGAACAATTTATGCATGCCAAACGCCTGTTCAATCCGCAAGAAAATGCTGAGGTTAAAAGGACCGAACTAGAGAATATCGCCGCTGCCAGTGAATGGCTTACCAGCTGTGACGCGATGAGTAACACCTTGAGTATATTGGGTGCGGAAGCAAACATTTTTCTGTCTAAGTTGTTTGTTGCATCGCCATTTGATCAAAACGAAGAATTAAAAAAGGCATTGATCGCTTCGTCGGTGGCAGAGGTAATGCTGGCGAAGGTGTTATTAACCTTACTTGATCGACATCTGCCTTCCACCAAACAGCTGTTAAAGACCAGCAATCAGCATATGACAGTCCTGATGAATCAGGCTCATTCGGTCACCTATGGGCAGCTTGACGGCTTTTTAACAATGCTGCAAGACTCGTTTATATCTCGACTTTCCCAGTCACTTAGAGGGCGGTTTAGCACCTTACCTGATTTCATAACGACGCATAGAATGGCCGGAATGGCCTGTTGGCATCAGCGAATGATTGAATTCGATTATCCGTTTATGCTGCTGCGGCATAAGCTAGAGCTGCGAAATGAAACATGTTTATCGCCACAGGGATTGTTAATTGATATGGGCATAAGAAGAGTGGCAAACAGGGATAATATTGCCTCCGTAAGCCGCAAGAAATTGATTGAACTGGGACATGATTTATTACTTCATAATTCAGCCGACTCGCTAGTCGGCGACTTTAACCATCTTGAGGGATTATTTCTGGCTGCTGAGGGTAATGATGGACGCGGTATTAGATATACGGCAGACCACTTAAAGCGGCAGGGAGTGTTACTGATTCGGTTTATTGCAGCTAGACGCCAGTTATCAGCTTTAGTGAAATTATCTGCCAGTCATGATGCTTCAAACGCCAAAGCATTCAAAGATTTCTGCCTTATTAAACAACAGCTTTATGCATTGGCATTTGAGAGCCTTCTTCGCAGTAAGCAACAGGCCCTTTTACTTAATCTGCAAGGGATTAATGGAGTAGAACTGCAATTTGTCCGTCTTTCTGATACTGAAAATGGTGCTGGCCAGACTCGTCCTTATATTGGTTTTTTACTCTCATCAGCAGGCTACGCTGATAATGAATCAGCGCCACCGGTGATGGAAAATTATTTTATTTCATTAGTTCCCGTGCAAAACGACAATACCCAACCGCTGATATTTAGCCTTGATGCAGACCTACCCAAGAGCCTCGCCGAACGAGAAACTGTGATAAACGGTAAGAGGAAGGCTGAAATGCTGGGGCGATTATCCGAAACTATGTTAGCCAATCCTTCACGTTATCAGTTCCATTTGCTGAATGGAGGAAATTTGCATGCCAGTAAAGAGTCAGTTCTCTGGCCGCAAGTAGTTAATTCACTGGCGCGCGAAATAGTCCGCAGGCAGTTTGAGGCGATTAACCCAGCTGAAATTCAGCAATCTACAACGCCAATAAATCTGCCACAAAAAACCAGTCAGCAGCCTTCTAGCTGGTTTCATAACCTGGTTAATCAGCTTATTTACCTTACCCCGCTGGGCAGCTGTAAAGATGCAATAAACGATATAGAACAGGGACATCTTGCACCACTAATACTGGACGCCGCTTTTTGTTTTTATGCCTTTGCCCCAGGAGGAAGTGAAGAGGAAGAGGCAGTAAAAAGTGTCGCAAACGTGATCAAAAAGGTATTGAAAAGCGCATTAGACGACAGAAAGATTGTTACTGAAGGAGAACGGGTGTTGTCACATCTGGACAGTTCCATTGTAGAAGCGGAACAGCAGCTCGAAGCTAGACTGGAAAAACAACGTCCTGTTCACTATCACTATACTCCCAATGTCGATCTTTCGGCGTTATTGACTGTTGCAAAGCAGTTTAAAGCAATCCCACTTAAAAAATTGCCAAAAGATTATCAAATCGTAACTGCCTGGCGTGACCCGCTACACGACGTATTTTATTTTACTTTTACACATAACTCTGAGGAATTATTGGTTTACAGACTTGATGAAAAAAATCAGTTATTAATGCCTAATCTCTCAGGTTTTTTACTAGCCTGGGGTCAGAGCGAAGAGCATATATCCGATCTCGAGTTACTTAAAAGCTGCCTTGAGAGTGGTAATATGCAACCGCTGCGTTTGAAAATATACAAACAGGAAAGAATTGGTCAGTTAATGAAATATGCTTTTGAAAGTCGTTCTGATATTAATAGTATTTTTACAGCATTAACCGTATCAATCAAAGATGGCGTCGTTTATTACCCTGGCATAAAGCAGGAAGAAGGCGAGGCTCTTTATCTGGTCGCGCCAGCGGGTTTACCCGAGGACCAACAGTTAGTCGTCGTTGCCAGAAATAAAGGCATTCATTTCTGGAAAGATAACGTGATCAGCTTTAAGCCTGAAATCTCTACAGGGATAATAACGCAGGCCACCGATGCCTATGACACATTGCTGAATAGCTTAACAAATATTCCCACGGGTTGGACAATGAAAAACCTATGGATTGAGGAAAACTCTGCCGATCGGATTGTCGTATCTTGGGAAGACAGTCAGGGAAAAACACACTATCGCCATCCTGATAGTCAGGGAAAGTGGTTATTTTGGGACAGCAAGCATCGAGATATTTTCTGCCAGGTATTGTCACGACCTAAGCGAAACGATCCTCCTAATTCAGATTTAGTCACCGAGATATTCTCCCCGGCCCAGTGCGGCTATCTTCTTGTCCCAAGAGTGGATTCTGAAGAAAGAGCAGAAGCCCTTGAGCAATTAAAGACAACATTTATGAGCCTGGCTAATCCCGTTGTTTTGGATAAGATTGATTGCTCTGCACTAGCTCAAAAGATTTATGCCGAATTTAATCCAATCTGGGAAACTACTCCGAAAATAATACGAGATTTTATTATTAATGTTCGTGACTGGAATATTAACGTTAGAGTGTTTAATATTTTTGAAGTAATCACACGTGCATTATTAGATTATTCAAATGGCATTATTATTTCTGAAGAATTGAACGAGGATGATAAGTCACTGAGAAGCCGCTTCGTCGCCCATGTACAAAATTTGATTGAGGAATATGGAAAGCTTAAAAAGGCCGTAATTACCAGCAAGCTATTGCTTGAGGAATTTAAAGCAGTTAAAAAACAATATCTTGAAGCTTATATTTATAGAAACTTAAAAGCTAACAACTGGCTAAATCGAAGGTTTGCTGGGGAATTGCGCTCTGGAAAAATTAAAGGAGATTACAAAATTAAGGCTGCAACACCTGCTAAAATCAGGAGAGATTATCCCTTTCTTCACGAAAATGTTACCGCAGCGCTAAGTCGACTTAAAGAGATGTCTTCAGAAATAGCCTCGCAGCTGAATTCAACCACCTCAGTTGATTTTTTAACGAGCGGACTCAATCAATTTTTCAATGCCGGTTTTACTCCTGTTCAAATTGAAAACTTCAAAGTTAAACTACAGCTTTTTTTGACTAAATTAAGCAGCTTTAACATCAGTGACATCGTTGTGGTTGCCGATAGAATAGCGGAAGGGAAGCTAATTTCTGGTTGCTTTAAAACACCGCTTGAAAAACTGGTTTTCGGTGATGGAGCCTATAGTTTTGTCTACAATAGCGACAATGATAAACGTATTTATCTGCTTGATTATTTGACAGATCAGAAGTTTCTTGAGTTTTCATTGGCACATGAATTAGTACATTTAACCTATGAAGATATTGACTATGTTTTTCAGGAAGAGATTTATCTTCTCTCAGAGAGCATTCTTAAAAATTTCAATATGCCCGGGGCTACAAAATTTGCGGGTCAGTTAATGTCAAATAAAGCGTTTTTTTTAGATTATATTTCAAGAAATGCTAAATATGCGACTGCGTTTTATCTGCATTTTTATGCGCAATCAAGAAACCATATCCATAAGAAAGAACTGCTTCGACATCAAGAGTATTTTTTAGGCCGTGAGAGCATTATATCTATAGGTAACGAGCCTCGAAGTTTGATTAAAAAACGATTAGCGCCGCTGGTGGATTATCTCTTTTCAGAGCCATACATAAAACTTAATATGGCCTATTATAATCCCGATCTTTTCTGTGGTTTATTCAATGCCATTTACGAAAACGCTATCGGTACAACACAGCATACTGCCAGCGGTCGTATTCGACGAGAAACTAACCAATATCATGGCAAGTTCGTGAGCAGCTATATGTCGCTGCTATTTTCAGCGCTTTATCATAAACATCTTATGCATCCCGATGCAGGTTTAGCCGTCGAATAATTGTTATTATCTGCTTCCAGTTGCAAGAAAGTAATACCAGAAGGCGTAATTAATGCAAATAGGCGAGCGTTGACATAAACAGAGATTAAATAATCAGATTATTAGTAGATTGTTACTGGCATAGAAAAAACACTTACGCCAAAATTGCCACTTAAACTTGTCTGTAAATGTGCTCGGTGGAGAGTGAGTAACTTATGACCGTTAATCAATCACGCAGAAAATTGCTGATCTTTGGAATGGGCATGACAATAGCGTCGCCAAAGATATTTGCTGCACAAAAAATGTCGCTGCTGGATTTTAGATCAAACAGCGACAGCTTGCATATTACGCTACCAGCTAATGATCCGCACGCTCGCGTATTTCGTTTGGAAAATCCCGAACGCGTAGTTATTGACGTTTCAATGACCGCGTTTCCAAGTTCATTGACGCATTCATTGGTCGTGGTGAAACAAAAATTCTCCTGGATAGCCAGTGCAAAAATTGCCCACTTTACTCCTCAAACGGCGCGGGTTGTTTTAGAACTCAATCAGGCAGCTAAAATAAGCCATCAGAACAGCATCGATGGTTTAAAACAGTTTAATGTCACCGTGGCGCATGGTGCGGTTGCCACCGTCCCAGCAGTGGCAGAGGCTATTTCCCCAGAAGCAGAATCGCCGGTTCCAATTGAAAAACCATTGGCCGAAAAACCGCTGCTGGTGATGATTGACCCCGGGCACGGCGGTAAAGACCCCGGTGCTATTGGTGGTAAAGGCACTTATGAAAAACACGTGGTGTTGGATATTGCCAGACATTTGCAACAGCAGTTGCAGCGAGAATATAAAATACACGCAGTGTTAACTCGCCAGGATGACGTATTTATTCCGCTTTACCATCGCGTGAATTTGGCTCATCAGCATGAGGCTGATCTGTTTGTTTCTATTCATGCCGACGGATTTACCAATGATCAGGTATCGGGAGCCTCTGTTTTTGCTCTTTCTGAACACGGTGCCGGTAGCGCCATGGCGCGTTATCTGTCGCAGAGTGAAAATAGCGTGGATGCCATCTATGACAATGATGTTCATACCAATGATGCCTATTTGAAACAAACCTTGTTTGACCTTGATCAAACGGAAACCATTAACCGTAGCCTCGATTTTGGCAAGCATCTGGCTGCCAATATCGCGACCGTTCATCATATGCATAATCAGCATATTGAACAGGCAGGGTTCGTGGTGCTTAAATCGCCGCGTATTCCATCGGTACTGGTTGAAACTTCGTTTATTACCAATCATCAGGAAGAAAAATTACTGCAAGAGCCAGGTTTCCAGCAAAAAATGGCCAAGGCATTAGCCACCGGTATTCATGGTTATTTAAATCAGGAACGTAAACAAAATTTGATCGCCTAAGCGGCTTTCCTAATACTTTCTGATTGGCTGTTTAAAAAGTAGACGCTACTGTTCTGAAAACTATCTGGAAAACCTCCGGATAGTTTGATCAAAAAAGGATCGTGGGTCCTATTGACTCCCACAATTATTTTTTTTACATTCGTGCTACACCGCTAGCGAAGTTTTCAGATATCGTTATACTGAAATTAACTAGCAGCAACTGCGGGGATAGCGAATGGTAAAGTCCATGTTTGGGCTAGGCTGTAAAAATACATTCTCCACTCGTTATCCTGATTTATCAGCAGGCGAGGGTCAGAACTCCGACTCTCTTTTATCTACCGATGTTAGTTTTAACTTATTATCAATTTTCAAGACTTCTCTGCGACCACGTTCTTTAACTGACCTAACTCTCTCACTGAATGAACCCAACTCCTCCATTGGATTTTTTACTGGCTTATTGACTGTCATGGTCAGTGGTTTGTCGATAGCGACAATGCCTCCTCGTGAAAATAAATGGAGATACAGGTTAATAAATAACCGGTGGCCTTTATTTACCTCTTCACGTTATTCATTGGCTCAACATTGGTCTAAAAGGAGACCAAACCTAATCTGTATGTGAAACGTAATCGTTCGGGCCTCGGGCCTCTAGCGTTAAGTGAAACAAACTGTAAGGTGCCACTATGGGAAGACAAAAAGCAGTGATCCAAGCTCGTCGTGAAGCTAAACGTGTTATTAGACGTGATTCACGCAGTCACCGCCAACGTGAGGAAGAATCAGTGACCTCATTAGTACAAATGGGCGGTTTGGAATCTATCGGAATGGCTCGCGATACTCGCGATACCTCCGCTATCCAGGCGCGTACGGAAGCTCAAGGTCATTACTTACTAGCCATAGAGAATAAGCAGTTGATTTTTGCAACAGGCGAAGCTGGCTGCGGTAAAACGTTTATCAGCGCTGCGAAAGCGGCAGAGGCGTTAATTCATAAAGAGATAGATAGGATTATTGTTACTCGACCGGTATTGCAGGCCGACGAAGACCTCGGTTTCTTGCCTGGTGATATCTCTGAGAAGTTTGCGCCATATTTCCGGCCAGTTTACGACATATTAGTTCGTCGTCTGGGTTCATCGTTTATGCAGTACTGTCTGCGGCCGGAAATAGGTAAAGTCGAAATTGCGCCATTTGCCTACATGCGCGGGCGTACTTTCGAAAATGCGGTGGTTATTCTGGACGAAGCCCAGAACGTCACCGCCAGTCAGATGAAAATGTTTTTGACCCGTCTCGGTGAAAACGTGACGGTTATTGTTAACGGCGATATTACCCAGTGCGACCTTCCACGTGGTGTGGTATCAGGGCTTAGCGATGCACTATCGCGCTTTGAAGAAGACGAGATGGTTGGCATCATTCGCTTTACCAAAGAGGACTGTGTGCGTTCAGATTTGTGCCAACATGCGCTGAATGCCTATTCCTGAACCGTAACTTAACCCCGCCGATGGCTGTTTTTGCCTCGGCAAATAAGCAAGGCCGCCAATTCTGGCGGCCTTTGTTGTTTATAGAATAATGAGTTTATAAAATAGGAAGCTTATAAAATAAGGAGTTTACAGAGTCTCAAATTTTATAGCTTCGAATTTCTATCGCATCGAGTGTCTCAAACTCAAAGAGCTACAGCATAATAATCATCATATAGGCGCAGAACAGTGCCAGGTGTGCCGTGCCGTTGAGCACGTTGGTGCGCCCGGTCGAGAACGAAATTTGACACAGAATAAGCACCGCCAGCATAACCACAATATTGGCCGGTGCCAGACTAAACATCAGCTGCTGGCCGGTTAGTGTAGCGATAATAGTCACTGCAGGCACAGTCAAAGAAATTGTGGCCAGCACTGAACCAAAGAACAGATTCATGGCACGCTGAACCTGATTTTTCAACACCGCTTTCAGCGCGCCAAGACCTTCCGGCGAGAGGATCAACAGTGCAACCAAAAAGCCGGTAAACTGCGCCGGGGCGTTAAGCTCGGTCAACAGGGTTTCCAGCGGGTTGGCATTAAATTTCGTTACCGCAATAACCAGCACCAGATGCACTATCAGCCACAGCGCGTGGGTCAGGCTCTTGTGTGAGGAGGGTTTGCCATGCGGCGTATCTTCGTCTTCATCTTCATGCTCGTAAACAAACAGGCTCTGGTGTGTTTTGGTCTGGATCAGCAGGAAAACCCCATACATCGCGGCGGAAATAGCAGCGACAAACAGCGCCTGTGCCGTGGTGAAGTTCCCGCCGGGCAGGGCGGCAGGCAGCACCAGCACAATAATAGCCAGCGGGAAAATAGCCATCAGATACTGTTTAATACCGCCCAGATTGACATACTGAGTCGCGAATTTTCGCCCGCCCAGTAACAGCGCTACGCCCACCAGCCCTGATGTCACAATCATTATGATTGAAAATAGCGTATCACGCATCAGCGCCGGAGCCGCGTCACCGGTTGCCATCAGTGCCGAAATCAGACTAACTTCAAGAATAACCACCGACAAACTCAGAATCAGTGAGCCGTAAGGTTCACCCAGCCTGTGCGCTAATACATCGGCGTGGCGTACGACGCTAAACGCACTCGCCAGGATCCCCAGCAGTGCGATTAAGTTAATACCGACCACTAAACCAAAGTTATTGCTGTTACCCCACAGCATTAAAATAATCAGAGCAATAATAGGAAAGACTAAAGAATACTCTTTATGACGGGATTTTTGCTTATGCTGGTCTTGAGATGACACCATGGTAGGAATTTTCCTTATTAATTATGCTTATAGTGGATACGGAAACTCATTAACCGCCGCTAAAGCATGGTGTGGATCCAATTGAGCGCGTATTACCTCTATAAAATTTAAAGGTAATTTTTAGTAACATTATAGGGTGTAAAACATACAAAGTATAGATAAAGTGATGTTGGAAGGTTTTTTAGTGTTTAGGACGTATTTATTACATTTATCTCGATTTTAACATCGATTTTTAATGATAGAAAAATAACCAATTAAAATTTAATGCCTATAAATTACAGTTGCTTATTGTCTTTTTATGTCTGGATCTTTGATTTTGAAAGAAAGGTAAAGCTATTTGCTTAAAAGATTTGGCTTGGAAATAAGCGCATTTACATGCGCGCCTGTAAGCATCTCCATCAATTCGCTTCTTTATTACTCCAGCAACTTTCTTTATTACTCCAGCAACTAAATCGCCAGGCAGTCTGAATACTCTGAAATCCGGTTATCTTCAAGCGTAGCAGCTAGACTTAAGGTTGAGGAGAAACTGAATCACTTGAAAAGGGGGAAACTCTAATGCCTTACAAAAATCGTCAGTCCCTGCCAGATTCGGTGCAACACGTTCTTCCTGCTCATGCACAGGATATCTATAAGGAGGCGTTTAACAGCGCCTGGGATGAATACAAGGATTCCAGCGATCGTCGGGGTAATGAAAGCCGGGAGGAAACGGCGCATAAAGTAGCCTGGGCTGCGGTCAAACACTCCTATAAAAAAGGAGATGACGACAAGTGGCATCCCAAATAAGCATCATATTAGTAAGGGTCCAGCATGCCGAAACAGCACACTCCCCATGTAGTCACGGATGCCGGTACCGTGGCGGGAGATTGGGAAAACGGAATTGCGTCTTTTAGAGGGATCCCTTTTGCAGCACCGCCGGTAGGTGAATTACGTTGGCGGCCGCCTCAGCCGCCAGCAAAATGGCACGGCATCAAACAAGCTAATCGCTGGGGTCAGTCCAGCTGGCAAAATCGCGATTATTGCATGGCGGTAGGAGGCGGTGATCCTGGCGTTTTCAGTGAAGATTGCCTTTATCTCAACGTATGGACCGCAGACCCTACGGCGAATGATAAAAAGCCGGTAATGGTTTGGATCCACGGAGGGGCTTTTACTATCGGCTCCGGCGGACTTTCTCCCTATATTGGCGGCCCACTGGCTTCGCGCGGGGTTGTGCTGGTGACGCTGAATTATCGCCTAGGGCATCTCGGTTTTTTTGCTAATCCCGCTTTGGATAATGAATATCCCTCCGGTGAATGGGTGAATAACTTTGCCTTACTAGACCAAATTGCTGCACTCCAGTGGGTGCAGAACAACATCGCTGCCTTTGGTGGAGACGTTGATAACGTGACCATTTTCGGCGAGTCTTCCGGTGCGCGTAGCGTGCTGTCACTGTTTGCATCACCGTTGGCCAAGGGCCTTTTTCACAAAGGCATCGTGCAAAGCGCCTATACTTTACCCGATACCAGCCGCCTTGTGGCCTTGAATCAGGGCGAGGCGCTTGCCAGGCATTTTGGTCTGGAAAAGGCCACGGCTGAAGAGTTACGCGCATTGCCTGCTGACAGTTTTTGGCCGCTGAGTGGCAAACTTGGGGTGGCACCGGTTCCTATCTCCGGTGACAGCGTTTTACCGCAGCCAATGATCACGGTATTTGCGACAGGCAGGCAACACCCTTTGCCGTTAATCATCGGCAGTAACAGTGATGAAGCCAGCGTGCTGAGTTACTTCGACATCAATGTGTCAAAAGTCATTCAACGCGTCCGGCGGGAACATCCTGTGGGATTACGGCTGATTAAATGGCTCTATCCCGGCATAAAAAATGATAAAGAGTTAGGGCGTCAGGTTAGCCGCGATATGGCATTTACCACCATGGGTTATCTGGCGATGCTTGGCCAGCACAAGGCAGGTGCTCCGGGATGGCGCTATTATTTTGACTATGTCTCGGAAAATGCACGTATTCAGTGCCCGAATGGGACCTGGCACGGGAGTGAAATCCCTTACGTCATGAACAATATGCATTTGATTGAAAAATCTCAGGTTCTTGGAGGCGAGTTTACCTTGCAGGATCAGGCGTTTGCTGAAAAGGTCAGTGAATACTGGCTTAATTTCGCTCGCTACGTTGTCGGAGACAGCACTCATATCGAGGGCGATATTCACTGGCCAAGTTGGCGTCCGCGCAAAGATAAAACGCTGCGTTTTGGGCATCGCGGGCGAGCCGAAGTTAAAGTTGAAAAAAGCTTTATGCGTCTGCGATTAAAACTGTTTCGTCTATTAATGACCAAATTCGTTAAGCTAGAGTGACAACAGGCCCATGCTGTTTTTAGAAAGGGCCGATGAGGTGAGCATGCATGATAAGTCATAACCATGAATAATTGAAGAGAGGCGGAGGCAGCATGAAGTTAGGATTTGCCTGTAAGTATTTTGACGCACAGCAGCATCAGCCATTTCCTTTTCGGGCGACGACACGTAAACGATTTCTGAGTTTAGGCAATGAAGAGAGAATTAAGCTATCTATGAAATTTCCGCCGCTAATCTTAATAATCTGTATCTGAATCTTCAGCAGCTTTCCACCGAGTTGCCAGCGTTAAGAATGATGAGAATAGGTAGCGATCTGCTTCCTTTATATACCGTGCCGGAGGCTACGCCGTTATATCAGGCTTTTCTGGTCGATCTTCATCCATTGTTTGCACGCTGTGGTGAAATTGCTCGAAAAAATGATATCGACTGTCTTTTCATCCCGGTCAATATACGGTGCTGGCTTCGGATAATCCGGCCGTGGTAGAGCGGGCAATTGAGGACGTCGAATATCATACGCTATGCGCCAAGTTAATGGGCTATGGCAAGGAATTTCAGGACTTTAAAATCAATATTCATATGAATGGCAGAAATGGATATCAGCGGATTTAAAGACGCATTTATGCAGTTGAGCCACGAGGCGAAGATGATGTTAACCGTCGAAAATGATGAAATATCCTGCTCTCTTGACGACGTGTTACAGGCGAGTGAGTTATGCCCGATTGTGTTAGATATTCACCACCATTGGGTTAAAGAAAATGCGTTTATTCAACCCGATGATCCGCGTATAGAGGCAATTAAAGCCTCATGGCGCGGGGTAAGACCCGTTATGCATTATTCAATTTCCCAGGAGGGAATTATCCCGGAGCATGGCTATCCTGCACCAAAATATTCTCGGGGTTTCAAAGTCTAAACTTAGAGCACACTCTGATTATTATTTTAATGACACCCTAAATGATTGGGCATTATCTTTCGTAGATTTCGATATTATGTGCGAAGTAAAAATGAAAAACCTTGCTCGTGATCGGTTATACGAATATTCCTTATTGAATAATAAGACAATTATTAGCTCTAGTAGCGTTTTTCCTCCTCACCACTTCCTCTTTGTTGTTTTGCTTAACGAATCAAGTTAAGCCCTCGACACTTCTCTGCACATAATTTCATTGCCGTATTAGAGACTGCACTTTGAAGCGTCGATGCCTGCCAGCAGCGACGTTTTGATGTTAATCCATGCTGCTTTATGGGTATCAATGAAGTAATTATTAAAAAATGAAATGTTGATGGATGTGTGCGGGCGTTGAATGTTTATGTCTTGTCTACGGGCGGCAAAAACGTATATTTTTAAGACTATTCCCAAAGTCAAATTTCGATCGGCTAATAAATGTACTTTAAATGAGAATATGCTTAGGACGGTAGACTAAATTTGTTATTAAAAGATTGAAAATAGAGAAGGGAACAGTAAAATATTCGTAATTATTAGTTTTTATGAATTGGGATCCTTTGGCATCCCAAGGGCGGTAGCATGTCTAATTTGAGATAGCCATTCGGTTAATAATAACGCTGCAATAAAACTGACATTATTAGTTATGAATTCATGATTGCCAGGAATTGATATGCAGTAGAAACTATTTAGGCAGGAAAGTTTATATTTTAAGCGTATTCAAATTGTAGGAACCATTGTGAAAATTCAAATTACTCTATCTTTGCTCTGCGTGATGATGTTGGCCGGATGTAAGGCACCCCCACCGCCAATAACTGATAACACCATTGTTTCAAGCAACGTTGGTGGTGTGGTATTGACCTATCGACATGCGATTACCCCACCATCAGAATTTACTCCATTGAATCAAGAATATCGCGCCCTATATGCTAGCTCGATAATGAGTAAGCCTGATTTCGGCGGTAATGTTGTTAATCACCTGGAAAATGGCCAAAGTTTCACCGTTTTGGGCATGGTTGATAATAACTGGCTGGCAATTGCAGACGATGGGCAAAAACAGTTGATAGGCTATATTCAGCCGCGCGCTGGCGTGCCGAGCAGTTTATATGATCAAACGTTGAAAAACGACAGACGTCGTGCTCATTACCGGGCAAAGAAAACCTGCGTGGCAATTAATGGCCAAAGCAATGCTTGTCGTAGCAGCACCAACGGAACCTGGATTATTAACTAGGCCACACCGCTGGAGTGAATTAAAATGACTCTTTTTACTTTCCAACGTCCTGTAATCAGGACGTGTTTTTATCATGTTAATAGCCGTTCTGGCAGGCTGTAGCTCTTCGTCGCAGAGTACGGCGACTCGCTATAACCTGCATTTTCAGGCTCATCCTCAAATCAATGATTCCGCGCCTCTCAAAGTGCGGGTCATGCTGCTTAAATCAGATGCTGATTTTATGTCGGCTGATTTTTATTCGCTGCAAAATAACCCTCAGGCAGTGTTGGGCAATAATTTACTGGATACTAACCAGTTCTTTCTGATGCCGGGCCAACTCAATAAAAAAATCTCGGGACGCAGCACGGATGGCGCGCACTACATAGGGATCATGGCGGAATATCAGTCACTTGATGGCAAAAAATGGCGTTTGTCACTGCCACTCCCCGATCCTTCTCAAAGCAGTGCCTGGAAAGTTTGGCAATCGTCCTCGGATGAATTACATGCCTACATTATTGCAGATATCAGTGGTATTCGGCCGGTAAGTAGAACCGCTAATATCCTGAAATGGAAGCGTTTATGACTAATGCAGCAAAAGTAGTATGGACCGAAGGCATGTTTCTTCGCCCGCATCATTTTCAGCAATCAGAAAGTTACCTGTTAAGCCAGGTGCGTTACTGGGGGACAGCCCAGCGACCTTACATGTGGGGATTGCTGCATATTGAGTTCGATGAAGCGATGCTACGCCATGGCAGTATTGCCCTAAACAGTGCCAGCGGAATTTTACCAGACGGTACGCCGTTTTATTTCAATAGCGCCGATAAGGCCCCGGTTCCATTATCTATTGACGATAACCAGAGCGGCCAAAGAGTGGTGCTGGCATTACCTGCCCGGCGCGGCGGACGCGAAGAGGTTATTTTTAATGAAGCCTCTGATTCGCTGGCTCGCTATATGAGTTTTGAAGCCGAAACCGATGACTGCAATTCGATGTCGATTGGCCCAGCCGTGTTGCAGTTCGGCGGACTGCGCTTGCGTCTGATGCTGGAAAGTGATTTGACAGCAGAATGGACCGCGTTCTGCATCGCTCACGTTGTCGAAAAACGCAGTGATAATCAGCTACGGCTCAACAGTCATTACATTCCTCCAATGTTAAACAGCATCGCCAACCCGTTACTGTTTAGCTATCTCAATGATATTCAAGGATTGCTGGAGCAGAGAAGCCAGCAAATCGGCCAACGTTTGCAACAGCCTGGGCGCTTTAACAACTCGGACATGGTCGACTTCATGCTTCTGGCGTTGATGAATCGCTATGTTGGCGTCACTCAACATTTGCGTAATTTGCCTCAACTGCATCCCGAGCAGCTATTCAGTCAATGGCTGGCGCTGGCCGCCGAGTTAACCACTTATACGCCACAGCGTTCGGGCGAAGGCCATGAATTGCCTACTTACAATCATGATGCTCTGGCGCGTTGTTTTAACGAATTAGTGTTGATACTGCGCCAGCGTCTGTCACTGGTGCTGGAAGAAAATGCGATTCAGCTTCCGCTGATCGAGCGTTCGCACGGGTTAAATATTGCCACTATTCCGGATGCCAATATGGTTCGCGAATTTGGTTTCGTATTGGCCGTAAAAGCCAGTGTTCCCAGCGATATTCTGGCAACACACTTCCCGGCACAGATGAAAGTCGCCCCCGTGACCAAAATTCGTGATCTGGTGCAATTGCAGCTGCCGGGGATTGTTTTACGAGCCATGGCTTCAGCTCCGCCACAAATTCCATGGCATGCGGGATATAGCTATTTCCAACTGGAGAAGGGCAGTGAGCTCTGGAAAGAAATGGATAAATCGGGAGCTTTCGCCTTACATCTCGCAGGAGAATTCCCCGGCCTTGATATGGCGTTTTGGGCCGTACGTGACGCCTCAGCCTGAGTGAACCGGTAAAAGAAAATTATGCAGGAATCATCTTCATCAAGTAATGAGGCCGAGATTACCGGAGCGGGGCGTGAAAATGCTCTGATTGCCGCGGCTAACCCTCTGCTCAATGCTATCCCACAGATCCGCCATTCGGTCAGTCATCCCGATCCTGCTGGCCTGCGTCAGCGTTTAATTGAGCAAATTCAGCAATTTGAAGTGCAGAGCCAAAATGCTGGATTGTCGTATGAAACCATCGTGGGCGCACGTTATTGCCTTTGTACCGCGCTGGATGAAGCTGCGGCGCTGACGCCGTGGGGAGGCAACAGCGTGTGGCCGAGCAATGGCTTGCTGGTCACGTTTCATAATGAGACTTGGGGTGGCGAGAAGTTTTTCCAGCTGCTGGCCAAACTTTCGCAAAAGCCGCGCGATCATTTGCGATTACTCGAGCTGATTTATTATTGCCTGATGCTGGGTTTTGAGGGCCGTTATCGGGTATTGACAACGGTCGCAGCCAGCTGGAGACGATTCGCCAACGCCTGCTGCAAATGATTAATTCTGCTCGTGGTGCCTATGCGGTGCCGCTTTCTCCGCACCCTTACGATAAACCTACGCAGAAAGCGCTATGGCGACCGGTGATCCCGTTGTGGACCTGGGCTGCGGTAATGGGATTTGTTGCCTGCCTGCTGTATATCGGTTTGAGCTGGCGTTTGGGGGCGGCGAACTCGCCGGTGATGGCTGCTGTTTATGAAAGCTCAGTGCCGCAGGTTCGCATTGCAGGATCCGGCTCCACAGGCACCGCCAATGCTGGACTTGAAAGGGTTCCTGCGACCTGAAATCGAAGAAGGTCTGGTTTCAGTGCGCGATGAAGCGGATCAAAGCGTGGTTATTCTCAAGGGCGATGGCCTATTCCCTTCGGCTTCAACCACCATTCGCGGCAATTATCAGCCGGTTATTCGCCGTATTGCCAAAGCTATGGACAGTGTAAACGGCAAAATCATGGTCGCGGGCTATTCCGACAACCTGCCGATTCGCAGTGCGCGTTTTGCGTCTAACTACGAGCTTTCACTGGAACGTGCGCAGTCAGTGCAAAAACTGCTGCAACAGTACTTAAGTGATCCTGCTCGCGTGACTGCCGAAGGGCGAGGTGATTCGAACCCGATGGTGCCTAATAACTCGGCAGCCAATCGCGCTCGAAATCGTCGCGTCGAAATAACTCTGCTCGTTGCCCCTGCTGATACTCAGGCGCAATTGAACGGTTTGCATCAAGGAAATTAATGAGATGCTAAATACGATTTTTTACTTACTCTCCAGCCGCTTGCTTTGGGGATTCCTCGGTATTACTGCGCTTTCGCTGATTATCTGGATTATTGGTCCGGTGTTCGCGATCAGTGGTTCCAGCCCGCTTGAGCCAGAATTAAACCGCCAGCTAAGTATTGCCTTGCTTTATCTGGTGTGGGGATTTGGCCAGGTAGTGCCGAGATTGCACAGCGCCTGGCTGAATAAAAAACTGGTCGGCAGCCTGGGTACAGAAGAGGGTGCCGACAAGCAAACGCCTCTGCTTAACGATGAAGAGCAGATTCTGACGCAGCGTTTTAACGAAGCCTCGCAGCTGCTGAAAAAGGCGCATTTTAATACGCCGGGTCGTAAGCGTCCTAACTGGATGCGTCGTTTCAGCCGCCAATATATTTACCAGTTACCGTGGTACATCATTATTGGTGCGCCGGGCGCGGGTAAAACCACCGCCCTGGTCAATTCTGGTCTGCACTTTCCTCTTGAGGGCAGTTTCGGCAAAACCGCACTGCGCGGTATCGGCGGCACGCGAAACTGTGACTGGTGGTTTACCAATGAAGCGGTGCTGTTGGATACCGCAGGGCGTTACACCACGCAGGAAAGTCAGCGCGAACAGGATGCCAGCGAGTGGCTGAAGTTTATCAATCTGCTGAAGAAATATCGCACCCGCCAACCGGTTAACGGCGCGATTATTACTATCAGCGTGTCTGATTTGCTGTCATTAACCGCAGAGCGACGCGCTCAGCAGGCTAGACAGTTGCGCCAGCGACTGCTGGAGTTGCACGAGCAGTTGGGGATCCGTTTCCCGGTTTATGTGCTGGTGACTAAAACCGACTTGCTAAAAGGGTTTACCGCATACTTCGACAGTTTTGATAGCCAAACGTGACCAGGTATGGGGATTCACTTTCCCGTGGGCTGAGCTGAAAACCGGTAACTTCGATTTGCAGTTGGCATTCGAGCATGAATATACGCTTGCTGCAACAGCGACTGGATGCCGGTCTTGCTGACGTAATGCAGATGGAGCGTGACGCTAAGTCCCGTGCTGAAAGCTATCTTTTCCCTCAGGAGTTTGCTGCTCTGCGTCCGCTGCTCGGTGACTATCTGAGCCAGGTTTTTGCACATTCCGGCTATGACTCGACTCTGTCGGCGCGCGGTATTTATTTTGCCAGCGGCACCCAGGAGGGCCAGCCGTTTGACAAGGTGATGGGCGAGCTGAATCGCAAACTTCATCTGCCTGAAAACGCATGAAAGGCGGCGTTGTCAGGCAGCACGAATTCGGGTAACAGTAATCCGGCAATAATGGGACAAGAAAGAAACCACTGCACCTATTCCGCCGGTTAAAGGGCGCAGCTTCTTCCTGCGCAATATGCTGGAAAAAGTGGTGTTCAACGAGTCTGGTCTTGCGGGCAGTAACCGCTGGTGGGAAATGCGAAATCGCGTGGCGGTCTGGTCAGGTTATCTGCGTTGAGTATTGCCTTGGTGAGTTGCGGCTATTTTGTGGTTTATCAGCTATGGCAACAATCAGCGAGTATCTGCAGCAAGTCTCGGCAAAAGTTCCGGCAGGTGAACCAGCAAGGGCAGGCGCTACAGTCGGGCAGTCTCAGCGATATGTTTGCTTTAGTGCCTTATCTTGATAGCCTGTTGCATCTGCCGGAAAGCGGCCAGTTCGATATCAATCATCCATCCTTTAACACTGCGCATGGGGCTTTATCGCGGGGGCGAAGTCAGTGATGCCAGCAACACGCTGTATCAGAAGGCGTTGAAGCAGCTGTTGTTGGCGCAGGTTGCTCAGCATATTACCGGGTGGTTGCGTAATGACAACGGCAGCGACGCCGATTTAGCTATGAGGCGTTGAAAGCCTATCAGATGCTGTATTTGCCCAAGCACTATGACGGCAAATTCCTGCATGCCTGGGTGATGTTTAACCTGCAACGAAATCTGCCGCAGAACATTACCCGCGAATAGCTTAGCCAGCTGGACTGGCATTTATCCCAGCTGTTGGAATCGCAGATACAGACCTCGCCTTATGCTAAAGACGACACGCTGATCGCCCGTGAACAGGCGCTGATTGCACGCATGCCTTTATCGAGTCGCGTTTATGGTCGCCTGCAGCGTTTACTGTCCCATGACGCAAGCCTGAAAGCTGTTTCGCTGACGATGCTGGGAGGCCCGCAAAGTGAGCTGGTTTTTACCCGCAAGAGCGGCAAGCCGCTCAGTGAGGGGATCTCGGGACTGTACACGCCCGACGGCTACTGGAACCATTTTGATAAACAGATCGCCAACGTTGAGGCGTCCTTGCATGCCGATGACCGTTGGGTGCTCGGCAACGTCGCTGTCGACAGTGATAAAGCCCAGACCGACAGCGCCGTGCGTCAGCTTTATATCGATGACTACATTCGCCAATGGGATGGATTACTCAGCGATCTCGAGCTGAGTAACATCGCGAATCTGTCACAGCGTGTCGACAGCGCGCGTTTACTCTCAGGTGATAATTCGCCGTTGCGCATACTTGGTTATCAACCTTAGCCACTATCTGAATCTGGATAAGCAGGCACAGGGTAACGGTGCGTCAAGGCAGGCACAGGGAATGCGTGCCGATGCCGACAACAGTTCGACTCATGCGCTGAATTCCCTGTTCAACGCCGGTAATTCTGGTGCTCAGCCTGCACCACAGACGGCAGAACAGAGGCGTGGCGCAGCATTTTGCTTCCTTGCTGCAACTGGCGCAACCGCTGGGCCAGGACGGTAAAACCCTCGTTTTTGATGATTTTATCAAACAGGTCGATGACCTTTATCACTATCTGATCTCAGTGCAGGACGCGGTTAATAGCGGTATGCCAGCCCCGGCGGCGGCGCGATTACGCGTTTGCAGGCGAGCGCAGGCCGTTTACCGGGTTCATTGCAAGGAATGTTCTACCAGTCTCGCGCTGGGTGCCAGCACCGATACGCAGCGCGGTACGATGGATAATTTGCGTAAGCAGGTAGACCTGGAGATTGGCAGTTTTTGCCAGCAGGCGATTGCCGGACGTTATCCGCTGATCAAAAGCTCGCACAATGACATAACGCCAGAAGACTTGGCTCGTATGTTTGCACCGGGTATTGGTCTGATGGATACCTTCTTCCGCGACAATCTCGCCGGGAAAGTGGATACCACGCAGGCGCAATGGCGTATTTCGTCGGGCATCGATGGTAAAACTCTGCCAGGAAGCGAGAGTATGCTGCGCCCATTCCACCAGGCTCAGAGCATCCGCGATGCCTTCTTTACCAACGGCGCGACTTCGCCATCCTATCGGGTGACCGTTCATACGGTGCAGATGGACAACGATATTCTGTCGATGACGCTCGATGTTGATGGGCAGTTTTTGCGCTTTAGCCACGGCCCGCAGGCTCAGCAATTGTTCAGCTGGCCTGGTACCGGCGGCACCAATCAGGTCCGTCTTTCACTGGCAATGGCGAATGGCACCA
Source organism: uncultured Gammaproteobacteria bacterium (assembly GCA_963747655.1). Lineage (GTDB taxonomy): Bacteria > Pseudomonadota > Gammaproteobacteria > Enterobacterales > Enterobacteriaceae > Rouxiella. Next base: position 347,750 of record CAVVFS010000009.1, read on the forward strand.
GCTCGACGCTTATCACCAGTGGGGCGTGGGCGTTGAATCGCTTCTTTGATAAAGCTCAACAGTCTTCAGAGAGTGGCAGCCTGAGCCGTCAGGCGATATTTACCCTCGACGGCCATCACGTCACGCTGGAGTTCACCCCAGACAGTATTCGCAACCCATTTCAGCTTCCCGGGTTCTCATGTCCCTAAAGGAAAATACGATGAGTCACAACCCGACGATTGGCTGGTACGGGAAGCTGCCTAGTGCTGGCGATTTTTTGCAGCGCCGCTTTCCCGATGTAATAAGGAACCAGTGGGCAAACTGGTTTCAGGTCGGACTGCATCACTGGCAAAGCGCAATTGAAAGGCAGGAAGTCAGTCGCCCGTTCGCCGAGGCGCCGGTGTGGAATTTTGTCGTTCCGCCGATGCTGGGAAGCCAGATGGTGCAGATGGGCTGCCTGCTGCCGGGAGGCGATAGCGTCGGTCGGCAATATCCCCTTTGTGCTCAGCGCTCTTTTAATCCGCGTCATTGGACAAAACAACAGCTTGCTGGAGCGGGCGAATGGTATCAGCAGCTCGGTACTACGCTGCTCAACGCCGTGCGTAATGGTTATTCTGCCGAGCAGTTGGACATCTCACTGCTTGCCTTACCGGAATTAGTCGGCGTGCCCGGCGAGTTGGATGCAGATACGGAGCAGGGCATTGCCAGTCAGGTGTCTGAATGCACGCTGAGCTGGAAACAGGCCGCAGACAGTTTTACCCCGCAGCATTACACCAGTTTCTGGTGGACTAACCAGACTGATGGCTACCCGCTTTATACCCACGTACACAGCGGGAATTTTACGGGGCAGCTATTTTCACTGCTGTTTGATCCCGCTGGCGGCGCGCAACCGGGCCGCAATGGGCTTTATCCTCCGATGTTTAATTAATTTTTGTCAGTCACAGGTAACCTAATGACCATTGAGGACTTACTGGCTCCCGTCAGCAGCGATTCACCTTGTGGGGAGAATCTTGAATATGACGCCGACTTTATGGCTATGGGGCAAGCCATTCAGGGTAAAGCCGAGCAGCAGTTTGGCGACACGATAATCCCTGCCGAACCCGCTGACTGGAATAAAGTAGAAAAACTGGCCACCGGGCTGCTAACGCGCACTAAAGATATTCGCGTGATGCTGGCACTGACTCAGAGCCTGGACGCAGCTCAAAGGATTACCGGGTTACGCTAATGGTTTACAGCTCATTAATCAGTCACTTGAGCAGTATTGGGATGGAATGTTTCCCGAGCTTTGGTATGACGGTGAGGCCGATCCTTTCTTTCGTATCAATGCACTGGCGGAATTCGGCGATAACTCCGCGCTTACCGCCTCAGTTCGTCAGGCTATTTTATTGCGTCATGCGACCGACATCATCAGCCTGCGTGATGCCGCCTCTTTGCTGGATGGCAGCAAAACGACAATTCCGGATTATCCCGGCGGGCGCAGTCGACTGCTGGATGAGCTGGCGAAGGAAGGGACGCCAAGTGTGACGGCAGTATCCTCTATGGTGGCGGGGCTTGAGGCATTGCAGGTCTTTCTCACCGAAAAGCTCAGCGGCAGCGGTGTCCCGGAAATGACCCAGTTATTGCGCAGCTTGCAGCTGATTACTCAGGTGAGTCAGACCACCAACATCAATGAACTTCTCCCGACCAGCGCATTCGCTGAGGATCAAGCAACAGGGGCGGCCGCGGTACAGCCTGCCTTGCGTGAAGCGGTTCAGGACTGGCGCAGCGCTAATCTGGCTTCAAGAGAAGATGCCCAGTTGATGCTGGAAAAGGTTAAACAGTATTTCATTCAACATGAACCCAGCCATCCCGCACCGCTGATGATTGAACGCGTCCAACGCATGGTCGCCATGGACTTTATGGAAATCATCCGTGATTTGGCTCCGGATGGGGTGCATCAGTTAGAAACTATTTTTGGCCGTCGTGATAACTAAATTTCAATAACCTTATGGAGAACACCATGGCGAGTAATAACTCCCGCAGTGGGCAGAAATTTATTGCCCGCAATCGCGCACCTCGCGTGCAGATTGAATACGACGTTGAAGTATATGGCGCAGAGCGCAAAATCGAGCTGCCTTTTGTGATGGGTGTCATGGCCGATCTGGTGGGTAAGCCGGTAGATAATCAGCCTGCTATCGATGAGCGCAAGTTCCTGGAAATCGACATCGACAATTTCGACGAGCGCATGAAAGCATTGAAACCTCGCGTGGCGTTCAATACTGAAAATACGCTGACCGGAGAAGGCCGACTTAATGTCGATTTAACCTTCAACAGCATGGAGGATTTTTCACCTGATGCTATCGCGCGCAATGTAGAGCCGTTGAATAAGCTGTTAGAGGCCAGAACCCAGCTGGCTAACTTGCTGACGTATATGGACGGCAAAAACGGTGCCGGAAGAGCTGATTAATAAAATCCTGCAAGATCCGACCCTGATGAAATCACTGAGCCATCTGCCAAAAGGTGATAACGGCCAATCCACTGAAAGTGGCGAGGAGTAAGCGATGAGTGAACTTTCTCAACAACAGCAGCAGAAAACGACTGAGTATTCCCAGGACGAATTCAGCGCGTTGCTGAATAAAGAATTTCGTCCTAAAACCGATCAGGCACGTTCAGCGGTAGAAAATGCGGTGAAAACTCTGGCGCAGCAGGCGCTGGAAAATACCGTGACCGTTTCTGACGATGCTTATCGCACCATTCAGGCGCTGATCGGCGAGATCGACGAGAAGCTGTCAAAGCAGGTGAATCAGATCATTCACCACGAGGAGTTTCAGAAGCTGGAAGGCGCATGGCGCGGCCTGCACTATCTGGTGAACAACACTGAAACCGACGAGATGCTGAAAATTCGCTTCATGAGCATCTCGAAAACGGAACTGGGCCGCACGCTTAAGCGCTATAAAGGCGTGGGCTGGGATCAGAGCCCGTCTGTTCAAAAAGGTTTATGAAGAAGAATACGGCCAGTTTGGTGGCGAGCCGTTCGGTTGTCTGGTCGGCGATTACTATTTCGACCACAGCCCGCAGGACGTTGAAATGCTGGCCGAGCTGGCGCGAATCGGCTCTGCCGCACACTGTCCGTTTATCGCCGGCACGGCACCGAGCGTGATGCAGATGGAGTCGTGGCAGGAGCTGGCGAACCCGCGTGACCTGACCAAAATTTTCCAGAACGCCGAGTATGCCGCATGGCGCAGCCTGCGCGAGTCGGAAGATGCCCGCTATCTGGGCCTGGTGATGCCGCGCTTCCTGTCACGCCAGCCTTACGGCATTCGCACTAATCCGGTCGACAGCTTTGATTTCGAAGAAGAAACCGACGGCGCTAACCACAGCAACTACACCTGGACCAACGCCGCCTATGCGATGGCTACCAACATCAACCGTTCATTTAAAGAGTTTGGCTGGTGTACCTCGATTCGCGGCGTCGAGTCCGGCGGTGCGGTTGAGAATCTGCCCTGCCACACCTTCCCGAGCGACGACGGCGGCGTAGATATGAAATGCCCAACCGAAATTGCCATCAGTGATCGTCGCGAAGCCGAGTTGGCGAAGAACGGCTTTATGCCGTTGGTGCATCGCAAAAACTCTGACTTTGCCGCCTTTATCGGCGCGCAGTCGCTGCAGAAACCGGCCGAATATCACGATGCCGACGCCACCGCCAACGCGCGACTGGCTGCCCGTTTGCCTTACCTGTTCGCCTGCTGCCGTTTCGCGCATTACCTGAAGTGCATCGTGCGTGACAAAATCGGTTCATTCCGTGAGCGCGATGAAATGGAACGCTGGTTGAACGACTGGGTCATGAACTACGTTGACGGTGATCCGGCTAACTCCTCGCAGGAAACCAAATCCCGTAAACCGCTGGCCGCTGCCGAAGTGCAGGTGGAAGAGATTGAAGATAACCCGGGCTATTACGCGGCGAAATTCTTCCTGCGTCCGCATTACCAATTGGAAGGCCTGACCGTCTCTCTGCGTCTGGTTTCCAAACTGCCGTCGTTGAAATCAAACGATGTATAATACACAGCAAAACTTCGGCGATCGTGCCAGTGATTGCTTGCAACGGTCGTCAATTGTCTGAGGCGACGTTTAACGCAATTCAGAAATGGGGCAAAGGAAAAGTCATTGGCGGTTTTATTACGCTCAATATTTTTCTATTTGCCGCTATAATGCTTTAAGAAAGCAAAATATTAATTAAACAAGAGTGAAAATGTTATGGCTATTGATATGTACCTGAAAGTAGATGGTGTAACGGGCGAGTCTAAAGATTCAAATCACACCGGTTGGACTGATATTACTTCCTTCTCTTGGGGCGCGACTCAGCCAGGCAATATGGCAGTTGGCGGCGGCGGCGGTGCCGGTAAAGTTGCTTTCAACGATCTGCACATCAGTGCAAAGATTGACAAGTCAGTAACTGCGATCCTGAAAAACTGCGCCAGCGGTAAGCACGTGGCAGCGTACAGGTTTCTGTATGCAAAGCCGGTGGCACTCAGATTGAATATACCCGTATTACTCTGACTGACGTGCTGGTAACGTCCGTTCAGTACGTCGGTTCAGAGCATGACGACACGCTGGGGGTGACTTATTCCTTCCAGGCTTCTTCTGTGAAACAGCAATACTGGGAGCAGTCAACTTCTGGTGGTAAAGGTGCTGAGACCAGCGCTGGCTGGAATATCAAAGAGAATAAAGAAGCTTCTTGATAAATATTATTTTCATATTGTAGAAAGCAATATTTAATCACACTGCAACAACACCGATGGGTGTTGTTGCAGATTTGGTATTGAGGATAACAATAACCTAAAGAGTATTTGCGTAAGAATCGATCATAGGAATTAATATGAAGTTAGTTTATGGATTTATGCTGGCGGCTTTTGCGCTGAGTGCCAGTACTTCTGTTTTAGCTGACACGACATGCAGCGGTCAACATTCTGACGGTGACCTTTATCAGTGCTCGCTACAACAGAAAAAAGTTGCTGAAGACTACCTGAATAAAGAATATATGGCGGCTAAAACGCGTATTAATCAGGCATATTTTTCTCATAAACAGTTAAGTGATCAATACATTGCTACATTTATTGATACACAGCGTGGGTGGCTGAAATATCGCGATGGGCAATGCAAGTTAGAAGCCTTTGACGCCGACGACGATAGCAATGCTCATGCAGTTGCGATAAACCTTTGCATCACGCGCATCGATAAAGAACGCACCGCAATACTCGAGAAAATGCCTTACTGATTTTTATGCAAAGGATAACAATAACCTAAAGAGTATTTGCGTAATAGAATCGATCACAGGAATCAATATGAAGTTAGTTTATGGATTTATGCTGGCGGCTTTTTCACTAAGTGTCAGTACTTCTGTTTTAGCTGACACGGCTGCGGCAAACACGACGTGCAGCTATGAGCACTCCGGTGATGATTTTTATCACTGCACAGTTCAGCAGAGAAAAATTGCAGATAATAATTTAAATAAACAATATCTCGCTGCAAAAATGCGCATTACACAGCTTTATGGTTCACAAAAAAAGCTGGGTAATCAATATGTAAAAACCGTTATTGAGACTGAGCGCGACTGGCTGAAATATCGCGATGGGCAATGCAAGATAGAGGCTTTTGCTGCCGCCGACGATAGCAATGCTCAGGCAGTAACGGTAAACCTTTGCATCGCGCGAGTCGATAAAGAACGCACCGCAATGCTTGAGAAAATGCCTTACTAATAAAAAAGTGTCCTCTTATAAAGTTAATAAGGCTAATAAATTATCGAGACTCTTTGGTAATTTCAAAGCTGCCAAATTTTTTGAAAGCTTTCTGTAGTTATTTTATTTTTATTTTGACTCATTAACACCGCAATCAAATTCGAAGTTTAACCCGCTGCGATAATATATCGGCGGGTTCAGGAAATAAAATATAGCGTTGCCGTCTATAGCGACTATCTAATAGACCGGCTACCTATTACCGGCTATGTCTACCATAAAATATATCTATTACCGAATAACTCCATGCAGGAAACCGTTATGCGATTTACGATAATAACCAACAAGCCTGGCCATCAACCGCCGCAAACAAGCTGTGATTTTTTACCGCCGGGCGGCACTATTGGCCGGGGAACCGATAATAATTTGGTATTGCCTGATGACGATCGCACGATTTCCAGACTGCAGGCGATCGTGCATGTCTCGGCTATGGAGAATGCCGCATCACCAATCGCGGCAACGTGACTCTGGTGCTTGCTCAACGATATTCCTCTGGAACGCGGCCGTCAGGTCGAACTGCAAGAAGGTGACGTGCTGGGAATTGACGATTATCAACTGTTGGTCAATGAAATCGGCAGTCAGGTGCAACCTGTCGGCACAGGCGGCTAGTTCCTCGCCCGATAACGCGGCCAGCCGCAGCCGCAGGCAGAACCGCAGCAAGCGCAGACACAAGAAACCAGCCGCCATCCCGCAACCACAGTCTGCGCCACCCTCAACTGCTCAGCCGCCAATAGCACCCAAACGCCGCGCCGTCCACCGACAACAAACCTGCGGCGATCCCGACTGAAATCTGGGAAAGTCTGGTGGCCGAGTTTTCGATTTCCGACAGCCTCTCGGCGGCGCGCAAGAACGCAGCGCCAGCCGGCAGGCCGCCATTTCGATAATCCGTTTGCCGCCGCGCCCGAGCCGGAGCGTAATCCCGACGATCCTCTGGCGCAGCTGTTAGCCAGCGACGAGGCGCTAAGAGACAAAAAGCAGAGCAGCGATCCCAACGATCTGTTTGCTGCCGACGGCGTATTTGATGGCAAAAGTATTTTCGACGACAGCTCGCCTTCCACGCTGGCAAAAAGCCGTCGAAGTCGGGTTTCAAACTCAAGGCAAGCCGAGTCGGGCAACGATCCTATGGCCTTGTTTGGCGGACCATCAAGAAAGTGTGGTGAGCGAAACCAGCCAGTGACGATCCTCTGGGGCTGATGCTAGGCGGAGCCAAGCCGTTAACCCAGGTATCCGCTGCCCCAGGTGCGGACAGAACCGCAGCCCACGCAGGAACCGCAACCGAGTCAGGGCCGCAGCCTGAACCAAACCAGAACCGAAGCTAGGAGTCAAAAGCTCGAGCAGGTTCAACAGCCGAGATCACGCGCCTGAGGTGAATCGCAGGCCACGGCAGACGCCGCAAAATCGCCGGAATTGGCCGAACTTGAAGCCTCACCGCTGTTTGCCGAACTGCCTTCCAATCAGGAAATCAGTGAAACCAGCGCTGATTACAGCGGTATCACGCTGCCGACACCGCAGGCGATAGCCGCGCAACACCGCGACTCCGCCGAAAGGGCGTTTGCGCATTGATCCGGTTGAATATCCAGAGTCATCGCAGACTGAAAGCCAACCGAACGCGGCGCACAGGGCAGTAATGGCAAGGGTCTGGACGGCGAATTATTGCAGGCGCTGATAGACGGCATGGGGCTAAACGACCTACAGCCGGTGCCTAAGTTTGATAAAGAACAAATGTACCAGCTCGGACAAATGTTGAGCATGTTCTCGCAGGGCACCGTGGCGCTGCTCTCCTCGCGCTCGATTCTAAAACGCGGCGTTAAGGCGGAAATGACGGTGATCCTCGATGAGGCAAATAACCCGTTCAAGCTGCTGCCGTCAGGAAAATCGGTGCTGATGCAAATGTACGGCAGCCGCATGCCGGGCTTTATGGCCCCCAGCCAGTCGGTGCGCGATGCGCTGATTGATCTGCAGGCGCACCAGTTAGGGATGATTTCCGGCATCCGCGCCATTATCGCCTCGATGCTGCAGTCGTTTAATCCCGAGCAGCTTGAGGCCGAAGCGCGTGAAGAGGGCATTACCTCACGACTCGGTTTTGCTAACAGCCGCAAGGCGGCGCTGTGGGAACATTTCATCGCGCGCTATAAGGCAACGGCCGGAGAAATTGAAGACGATTTCCATACCCTGTTTGGCGAGGCGTTTCTTCACGCCTACGACATGGAAGTTAACCAGTATAAAGACTCTCAGAACCGTTCGGAAAAATGATAAATATAACCATTTCTTCAATATCCAGGCAGGGCGAGCGTAGCAGCAACCAGGACCAGACCGGAGAAAGCATCGGCGATCGCTCGGCCTGCTTTGTGGTCTGTGATGGCGTCGCCGGTTTTCCCGGCGGCGAGGTCGCCGCAAAGCTTGCCCGCGATACCATTCTCGAAAGCTTCGATGCCAATCAGCACCTTAATGCACAGCGCATTCGCAGCTTTGTCGGAGAAGCTAACGGGGCTATTCGCCACGCACAGCAGCAAACTCAGGCCTGGCACAGCATGGGCACCACCCTGGTCAGCCTGTTTATCGACCGAGATTACCAGCTGGCCTACTGGGCGCACGCCGGTGACAGCCGCCTGTATCAGTTTCGTCGCGGCTACGTGCGAGAAATCACCACTGACCATAGCCTGGTTCAGCAGATGAAAGATGCCGGACATTCGGCCGAGGGCATCAACAATAATCTGCTTTATTTCGCGCTCGGCATGGGCGATGAGGAACGCGAAGCCAGCTACAGCGACGTGGTGCCTATTGAAGACGGTGACGTGTTTTTGCTGTGCACCGACGGTTTTTGGCACGGCGTCAGCGAGCGGCAGATGGAGCAATCGCTGCATATGGTCAACACGCCGGAAGAGTGGTTGACACTTATGCAACGCCTCATCGACCAGCTCCCGCGCCAGCCCGATGAAAAGCAGGATAACTACAGCGCCCTCGCCGTATGGGTCGGCTCGCCACAAGAAACAACATTGCTGCATTCACTGGCTGAAGCGGCGCAATTTATCCCCTTAGGGATGAACATTCGACCTACAGCTTTTGTGCAAGGAATTTTATGAAACATTGGCTATTCGGGGCCGTCGCGCTTTTTATTGCGACCGATGCTTCTGCTCAAAACTATCAACTGGCCTATTCTCCCAGCCTGAAGCTTGAGATCTGGATCGACAATGTTCAAAGCAAAGACGTTGCCAGCTGGTGCGCGAAACAGGTGCCGATACGTATCGTTTCACGTGAAAGCACAGACCCGCACATATTGAATTCATTCTTGCCGCAGGTGACGGGCTTGATGACCTCCCAGTGTCATGCTTTGGCGACATCAACTGGAGAATGAACGACGTTAACGGCAAGGAGCTGGGTCAGGGACAAGTGCAGAAAGCCAATAACTGGGCGGTTAATATTGCCGCTCAATCAACTAATATTGCCGATCAATCAACGACAGCCGCGTCACAAACGCCGGTTACTGCACCCGCCACGCCAGCGCCATCCACGCCGGTTAGTGCAGGTGTTGCGTCAGCGGCCCCGGCCGCCATCGCCGCCGTGCCGCAGGCTACTCCAGCCGTTGCCGACGCGACGCCGTGGGTAACCTTTAGCCAGCTCGGCAGTTGCCATTTCCGCACCTGGTGGCCGACTTCAGGTCAGGTTTCCTAGCTGTTTGTTCCCGACGAGAAAGATCAACACTGCCAGGGCGGTTGGTTAACGGACCCGGCAAGATGACCTACAGCGGAAGCGCAGGTTCTGCCAGCACGCGGTGGATTTTATCAACGGTTTCCCGGTTGAAGGGTTGAAAAAAATCGACAGCGCGCTGCAAATCGTCACCGCCAACAACCAACGCGTGGTGTTGAGCAATGACAAATCTAGCGACAGCTGGCTGATTTTGCCTTCGATTCCACAAAGCAGGGCAATAGCGGCAATGCTAACGGCACCATTGCGCTGCATATCACCCCGCAGCAGGCTACAGACAACGACCTTTTACAGGCTCGAGTGAACGATGCGCGTAAAAATTGGGCTAAATACCTCGATAGCGATGCGCTCACCGTCAGCCTGGTGCCTGCCTTGCTCCCAATTCAAAATCCCGCTGCCGGTGCTTTTCGCATCCTGAACTAGGCCGGGAGAATAACCGGGCCTGTACCACAAGGAGCCATGATGTATTTATTTTCACAATTGATCGAAGGGCAGTCACTGGCCGAGGCGCAGAGCGTGCTTGAAAACCGCATTCGTGCCGAGCCGGTCAATGCCGACCATCGCGCGGCGCTGGTGCAATTGCTGTGTTTACATGGCCAGTGGGCGCGCGCGCGTTCTCAGATGAAGTCATGGCTGGCGTTAAAGCCACAAGCCAAACCCACCATGACACTGCTGGAGCAGTGCATCGAGGCAGAAATCATCGCGAGCTGCCGTGTTCGCCGGTGAAACTCAGCCGAGAATGCCCGGTGAAGGCAGCGAGTGGATGCACAGCCTTTTCGGGCATTGCCGCCGAGCAGAGGGGCGATCATGCTTTGGCCGCAAGCTTGCGTGCAAGGCGCTTGACGCGGCTCCGCTCACAGCCGGCCCATGTTTTTGAGAGTAAGGAAGACACGCAAGGCGAAGGCGAGATCAACAGCACAAGCATGCGGTCGAGTGGCTAACGGACGGCGACGGGCGTCTTGGCCCAGTCTGCGAAATGGCGGTCAATGGTCAATATTACTGGATGCCTTTTTCTCTCATCAGACGAAATACAGTTTAAGGATCCTGCCAGCGTGACCGATCTGGTCTGGCGTCACGCGCTGGTAACGCTGGCGGACGGTAGCGAGCAGGTTTGCCAAATCCCGGTGCGTTATCCGTTCGATGAGACAGGCGTCGGATGACGTGCAAGTCTGGCGAAAGTGACTGAGTGGCAAAGCCTCGACGAGCTGACCTATCTGGGAAGCGGTCAAAAAGCCTGGCTTGATAGCGACCAGCAGTTTCCATTGCTCACGCTGTCACGTCTGGTAATGGGTGCGGCGGAGTCAGGTGATGAGTAATCACTCCATGAACGCGTACGGCGATGACCTGTTACATACCGGTTTTCGCCAGCGGAGTAAAAAAGACGCGCTCAACGTGCGCGACAAAATGCAGCCGTCTTTGCTGGACAGACTGACTGACGATGCGCCTCAGCAAACTACCGAGGCGGCGCATCACTCTGTTATCTCGCACAGCGCGCTGCGTCGCAATGTACTGCGTGATCTGCAATGGTTGTTTAACTGCGCGAGCAGTGAACCCGACGAAGAGTGGGCCGACTATCCGCATGTAAAACGCTCAGTGGTGAATTTTGGCGTGCTGCCGCTGTCGGGGAAACGGATGTCTGATATCGAGTGGAATGACATCCAGCGCAAGCTGACAGAGGCAATTGTCAATTTCGAGCCACGCATTCTGCCCCAGGGATTGCAGGTGCGCTGCATCTCTGAACTGACCTCACTCAATCTGCATAACGTGCTTTCCATCGAGATTAAAGGGCGGCTGTGGTGCGTGCCGTATCCGCTAGAATTTCTTTTTCGTACCGATGTGGACCTGGAAAACGGGCATTTTGAGTTACAGGATATCAGCTAACTATGGACAGCAAACTTCTCGAATACTATAACCGTGAACTGGCGTATTTGCGTGAGATGGGCGCGGAATTTGCCTTGCGCTATCCCAAAGTTGCCGGTCGTTTGGGGATGCGCGGCATTGAAGTCTCAGATCCTTACACCGAACGACTGATGGAAGGTTTTGCCTTTCTGACCTCGCGGGTGCAGCTGAAAATGGACGCCGAGTTCCCGCGCTTTTCTCAGCGTTTACTGGAGATGATTGCTCCAAATTACCTGGCGCCTACGCCGTCGATGGCGATTGCAGAACTGCATCCCGACAGCAGTAAAGGGGATATTCGTAACGGTTTTTGCGTGCCACGCGGCACCATGATGGACAGCCAGACGCTGAAAAAAAGCGGCGTTACGTGCAGTTATACCACCGCGCAGGATGTGATGTTGCAGCCGCTGCGAATCCAGTCTGTCGAGCTGGGCGGCGTGCCTGCCGATGCGCCACTGAGCCAGCTTGGGCTCGGCCAGCGCAGCGCCACTAGTGCCTTGCGCATTACCATCGCCTGTGATGATGCCGTTTTAATGAATCACCTGAATTTTGACAGCCTGAATTTTTTCCTCAGTGGCCCGGATATTCAGGCTACCCAGTTGCTGGAATTAATTATGGAGCACGGCGTGGGGCAGTTCTGCCAGACGGTGGAAAAGCAACCGCAGCGTGTCACTTTGGGTGATGACGCCGTGCGCCACGAAGGTTTTGCGCCAGAGCAGGCGCTGTTGCCGGATGACATGCGTAATTTTGATGGTTATCGGCTGCTGCACGAGTATTTTGCCTTCCCACAGCGTTTCCAGTTTTTCAGTATTCACGGCCTGCGTCCTTTACTCAGGCTGAGTCCCGGTGCTCGAGAGTTTGAAATTATTGTGCTGCTCGACAAGAGTGAGCCAGCGCTGGAGCGTGTCGTGGATGCCAGCCATCTCGCGCTGCACTGTACTCCGGTGATTAATCTGTTTCCCCGGGTCGCCGAGCGTCAAAAACTTAGCGAAGACAAATTCGAATATCACCTGGTGGTCGATAATATTCGTCCGCTGGATTATGAAATCTTTTCTGTTAATAAGCTTTATGCGACTGGCGGGAAAAAAGAGCAGCTGTTTCGACCATTCTGGAGTACTTACAGTGGCGATGATGGCAACTATGGCGCTTATTTCTCACTGCGTCGCGAACAGCGCACGCTTTCTGAACAGGCAAAAAATTACGGCACTCGCACGGGCTATGTCGGGTCTGAAGTTTTTCTGACGCTGGTGGATGAAAAACAGTCGCCGTGGAATGATGAACTGACGCATTTCACCACCGAAGTGCTGTGTACCAGCCGTGATTTGCCGCTGATGCTTATCCAGCAAGGGCAGGCTAATTTCGTGATGCCTGACTCTATTCCGGTGCAGCGATTGACCCTGAAAAAAGGTCCCACGCCACCCCGGCCTTCGCTGGCGGAAGGGCTAGACACCTGGCGTCTGGTGAGTCATCTGCAAATGAACTATCTCAGCCTGATGGAGCAAGACAGCGGCAAAGGCAGTGGCGCGCTGCGTCAGATGCTAGGCCTTTACGCGAATCTGGCCGAAGCGCCGATAGCTCGCCAGATTGACGGGATCCGCGAATGCCAGCTTAAACCTGTGAACCGCCGCGTTCCTGAGCCGGGCCCGATTGTTTTTGCCCGTGGAGTCGGCATCAGTCTCAAGGTAGACGAGCAGGCTTTCTCCGGCAGCAGCCCGTGGTTGATGGGCAGCGTGCTGGAGCGCGTTTTTTCACGACTGGTCTCAATCAACAGCTTTACTGAAATGTCTCTTTCCAGCCAGCAGCGGGGAGATATCGGCTGGTGGGCACCGCGCATGGGGAAAAGGACACTGCTATGAGTCAGGACACGTCTCAGACTCTGAATATTCATCATTTAACGCGTTTGCCTGCGGATTTTTGGGCACAGCGACGTACAGCGCCGTGGCGGTTTGACCTGTTCCAACTGCTGCGCCGTGTGGATGCTCAGGGAGGGCAGAGTTATCTCCTCGGCCGCGCGCCCCAGCCGCGACATGAGCCTTTTCGTGTCGGGCAGGAGCCTTCACTGGCCTTCGCCCCGGCCACGCTCGCGTCGGTGAGTCAGCGTGAAGGCAGTGAATTGCACGATATCAGCATTCTTAGCTTCGGCCTATTTGGACCCAACGGTCCTCTGCCGCTGCATATGACGGAATACGCCCGCGATCGGCTTTATCACCACCAAGACCCTAGCCTCACCGCCTTCGCCGATATATTTCATCACCGTCTAACGCTGCTGCTGTACCGCGCATGGGCAGATTCACAGCCCACCGTTTCGTTAGACAGAAGCGGTAAACGGCCGTTTGAAAACTATCTTGCCAGCATGATAGGCATGGGCCAGCCCGCACAGCTGGAAAGAGGAAGCCTGAGCCATCACGCACGGTTTGTCGCCGCCGGGCATTTGACTCGTCAGGCGCGAGATGCGGAGGGGCTGGAGAAAGTATTGCGGCTTTATTTTCAGGTGCCGGTAAAAATTGTGGAAAACGTCCCGCATTGGATGGCGATAGACAAGCGCGAACAGGCACAGCTCAAATCCGGACGAGGGATGCCACGACTGGGTGAGTCCGCTTTTCTCGGCGTTGCCGTGCGCGACGTGCAGCACAAAATACGCATCGAACTGGGGCCGTTATCTCTTGAAACCTATAGCCAATTTTTGCCTGGCGAGATAAAGGCACAAGAGCTGTGCGACTGGCTGCGTCAGTATTTAGGGATTGAATTCAGCTGGGAAGTGCGCCTGATACTTCTTAACGAAGAGGCCAGCGGAGTCCGTTTGGGTCAGCCGCAGCGGCTCGGATACAGTTCCTGGCTTGGCATGCAGCCGCACTCAGAGCCGAGAGGCGATTTAACCTTCAGCCCGGAAGAGCAGACAGTTAGCGCAATATGACCTTATCGAAATTAAATAACGTCAGCGAAAAATAAGCCAAAAGGGCTGATTTAAGGCCCATGCGCTGCTATCTCCCGAAATTTTAATTTTAGACTATCAGCAAACGAGAACAATTATGTCAGAAATCAGCCGTGCCGTTCTGTTCGGTAAACTCGATACTTTATTGTTCAGCTCACTTGAACGCGCCACCACCTTTTGTAAGATGCGCGGCAACCCTTATGTTGAGCTGACACACTGGCTTCATCAGTTATTGCAACATCAGGATGGCGATCTGCAACTGATCATTCGCCATTTTTCACTAGATGAAAATGCGCTTAACTGAGAACGTGTTGTCCGCGCTCGAGAGTTTGCCGCGCGGGGCTAGTGCCATAACCGATCTTTCCGAGCATATTGATAGCGCCGTTGAACGTGCCTGGGTCTATGGTTCACTGAAATTTTCCAGCAGTAAGATTCGCGGGGGACATTTGCTGCTCGGCCTGCTGAATACCTTTAGTCTGGCGTCAGTGCTAAAGGGGATTTCCGCCGCAGTTCTCACGTATTAACGCCGCCCAGCTGGCCGAACAGTTTGATAGCTTTGCTGGTCGATAGTTGCGGAGGCGCCGCAGGCCGCTGCTAACACGCTTACGGCGCAAGATGCTTTGCCACAGGGTAAAAGTGTGCTGGCGCAGTATGCTCAGGATCTCACCGCTAAAGCGCGCGAAGGCAAAATTGACCCGGTAGTTGGGCGAGACGACGAAATTCGCCAGATGGTTGATATTCTGATGCGCCGTCGGCAAAACAACCCGTTGCTGACCGGTGAAGCGGGGGTGGGGAAAACCGCCGTAGTGGAAGGGCTGGCATTGCGTATCAGCGCCGGTGACGTGCCACCGCCGCTGCAAGACGTTCAGCTGTGGTTGCTGGATATCGGCCTGCTGCAGGCGGGAGCCGGGATGAAGGGCGAGTTTGAGGCCCGCCTGCAAGGACTCATTAATGAGGTTCAGTCTAGCCCGCAGCCTATCGTACTGTTTATCGATGAAATTCATACTCTTGTCGGTGCGGGCGGCCAGCAGGGCACCGGCGATGCTGCTAACTTGATGAAACCGGCACTGGCGCGAGGCCAGCTGCGGACTATCGGCGCAACGACCTGGGCAGAATACAAAAAATACATCGAGAAAGATCCGGCGCTGACTCGTCGTTTTCAGACCGTGCAAATTCAGGAACCTGACGAAGCAAAAGCCACGCTGATGCTG
The DNA here is from genome assembly GCA_963747655.1 of uncultured Gammaproteobacteria bacterium. Lineage (GTDB taxonomy): Bacteria > Pseudomonadota > Gammaproteobacteria > Enterobacterales > Enterobacteriaceae > Rouxiella. Next base: position 363,244 of record CAVVFS010000009.1, read on the forward strand.
CGTAGTACGGTTGCCCCATTGGAAAAACATCATCGGGTGCTGGTGCTGGATGAAGCCGTTAGCGCGGCGGTGCGTCTTTCTCATCGCTATATTCCCGCGCGCCAGTTGCCGGACAAAGCCGTTGCCTTGCTTGATACTGCCTGCGCCCGCGTGGCCATCAGCCAGAGCGTGCATCCTGCAAAGCTGGAAAATTGCCATCGCCGCATTGAAGCACTGGACGTGGAGCTGGAAATCGCCCGACGTGAAGCGCGAGTCGGCCTCAGCAATAATGAAGAACGTATTGTTCAACTGCTGGATGAGCGCGCCGAAACCGAGCAAGAACAGCTGAGTCTGCAAGCGCGATGGGAGGAGGAGCGTACACACGTGGACGCCATTATCGCCCTGCGTGCTCGCTTGCATGAGGCCACTGACGAAGATATTCCTGGCCTGAAAGCCGAGCTGGAAACCCTCCAGCAGCAGCTTAAAAATGTGCAGGGAGATGCACCGCTGCTGTTTGCGGCCGTCGATGCCAATATCGTCGCCGCGGTTATTTCAGACTGGACCGGCATTCCTTTGGGCCGAATGGTAAAAAACGAGATTGATGCCGTCCTGCAACTGGCCGACACTCTGAATGCGCGGGTTATCGGACAGCGCCACGGCCTGGAGATGATTGCCCGTCGAGTGCAGACCTCTCGCGCACGACTGGATGACCCTAACAAACCGGTTGGCGTATTTATGCTTTGCGGCCCGTCTGGCGTAGGGAAAACTGAAACGGCGCTGGCGTTGGCGGAAACTCTTTACGGCGGTGAGCAAAATATCATCACCATTAATATGAGTGAGTTCCAGGAAGCGCACACGGTTTCTACCCTCAAGGGCGCGCCTCCGGGTTACGTCGGCTATGGCGAAGGAGGCGTGTTAACCGAGGCGGTGCGTCGTCGTCCTTACAGCGTAGTTTTATTGGATGAAATCGAGAAAGCGCATCCCGACGTACACGAAATTTTCTTCCAGGTCTTTGATAAAGGCTGGATGGAAGATGGCGAAGGGCGCGCGATAGATTTTCGCAACACGCTGATTATTCTGACTTCTAATATCGGCACCCAGCTTATTTCTAGCCTCTGCGACGATCCACTGCTGATGCCTGAACCCGACACGCTGGTCACCGCAGTGCGCCAGCCGCTGCTGGAAGTCTTCCCGCCAGCATTACTGGGCCGCCTGCTGGTGGTGCCTTACTATCCGTTAAGCGACGATATGCTGGCGCAAATTGTGCGACTTCAGCTTGGACGAGTGACCCGTCGCCTGCTTGAAAATCACCAGATTGTCGCGCATATCGATGACGCGGTCGTTGAACAAATCGTTAAACGCTGTACCGAAGTTGAGTCGGGTGGACGCATGGTCGATGCCATCCTGACTAATACGCTGCTGCCACAAATGAGCCAGATACTGTTGTCTGCCTCGGCGCGCGAAGAAAAATTCCGTCAGTTACACGTCACTTTACAGCAGGGTGAGTTTCACTGTCAGTTTGAGGCATGATGCCGTCAGTTACGAGAGAGTTGCCTACTATGTCGCAAATGAATAATAAAAAACCTCTGCCTAACGCGCTACCGGTGGGCTATCGCTTTAACGAGTTTGAAATTAAAGAGGTTATTGGTGGGGGAGGTTTCGGCATTGTGTATCGTGCCTGGGACCACCAGCTGGAGCGCACCATCGCTATTAAAGAGTTTATGCCATCGTCTTTGGCTATTCGCAGCGAAAATCTTAATCTGGTTCTGCGCAGCGAACGATTTGGAAAAACCTTTCACGCCGGGCTGAACAGCTTTATTCAGGAGGCGCGCCTGCTGGCTCGCTTTAATCATCCGAATATGCTGCACGTATTGCGCTTCTGGGTGCAAAACGATACGGCTTATATGTGTACGCAGTTTTACAGCGGCACGACATTATCGGCGACGGCGATAAAAAATCCTGAGCTAATCAACGAGGAATTTATCCTCCACGATCTGCTTCCGCCAATGATCGGCGCGATAAAATCGATTCATAACGAAGGCTATCTGCATCGTGATATTTCGCTTGATAACATTCAGATCCAGTCGAATCTGCGCCCGGTATTATTAGACTTCGGCTCGGCGCGTAAAGCCATCGGCAACATGTCTGATGAAACCGAAACCATGCTCAAACCTGGGTTCGCCCCGATTGAACAATACAGCGAAGGCGATGAGAACGAGCAGGGCGCATGGACTGATATCTATGCCCTTGGCGCCGTACTGCACACCCTGATTGTGGGCACGCCGCCTCCGGTAAGCGTGGTGCGCAGCATCGAAGACAGCTATGTGCCACTGGCTCAGCGTCAGCCCGAGGGTTATTCATTACCGCTGTTACAGGCCATCGACAAGATGCTGGCGTTGTATCCTGCCGATCGCCCTCAGGATATGGACGCGCTGACAGAGCTGCTGCATCTCCATGATTCAGACTTTGCCGATTCAGAGCCTGCTCCTGCTGGGCCAGGCTCCATGCTGGTAGCGGTTCCAGAAGAAGAGGACACCGCAAAATCCCTGTCCGCTAAACATTTTATGCTGCCAGGTTTGGTTGCTGCGGGCGTATTGGTCGGGGTGATTATCGGAGTAATGGTCGGAAGAAGCGGTCACAAAACGGCACCTGTTGCTCAAGAAACGGTTGCCGCAACTACAGCGCCCGCTGCCAACCCACCAGCTGCTATCCCAGTGGCTAATCCGGTTGCCAGAGTGTACGTCAAACTCCAGCAGGGCGATGAGCTGACATTGAACGGCCAGAAACAAGACGTCGAGCCTGCGACCAATGGTTTCGCCGGCCTTGCGTTACCTGCGGGTGATTACCAGATAGCCGTGACCATGATGGCCAGCAACGCCAGCAAAAAATCACCGTGGGTGATGCAGGGACCTGGGTCGTGAATCCGCAGTAAAGCCATCCCGATGAACTACCCGCAGACGATGAACTGGCGTCTGCGGCCCGTTATAAGAGACTTTGTATGTTTGACCGTATCACCGTCACGACGCCTGTGAGTGATGAAACGCTGCGCTTTTGGAAACTTTCCGGTATGGAAGTCGTTTCGCGCTCGTTCTCGCTGGATGTCAGCCTGTTGAGTACTGATCCCCGTATCGATCGTACCGCAATGCTTGGCAAGCCTATTACGGTGACCATTCCGACTCAGGGATTGCTTACCGAACCTCGCTATCTCAATGGCAAAATTACCTCCGTTAATGTGCAAAGCACGGATATCGATTCGACGCGCTATGCCGTTATATACCTTGCGCATGGAGTCCGATCTTTGGCCGATGCTGCGTGACCGCAATCAGCGTATTTTTCAGAACCAGCGCGTGCCGGATATTATCAAAACGGTGCTGAGTGAATACGGCGTTAACGTTGAAGACAAGCTAACCGGCGAGTATCGTAATTGGGAATATTGCGTTCAGTATCAGGAGAATAGCTTCGACTTTATTTCTCGTCTCATGGAACTGGAAGGGATTTATTTCTTCTTCAGCCATGAGGCAGACAAGCATACCCTGATGCTGATGGATTCCGCGGCGCAGCACCAGACCTATAGCGGTTATGAGTCGATTCCCTACCACGTAAGCCCGTCGGGTGGCAGCACGAGCGAGGAAGGGATTGGAGAATGGGCAATCAGCGAACGCGTCACGCCCGGCATCTACAGTATTGATGACTATGACTTCCGCAAGCCTAACGCCTGGCTGTTTCAGGCGCGACAGAACCCGGCGTCACCTTCACCGGGAGAAATTGATTATTACGAATGGCCGGGGCGCTTTGTCGATCATACGCAGGGCGAGTTTTATGCGCGTATTCGCCAGGAAGAATGGCAGGCCGAGCATCAGCGAATTGACGCGCACGGTACCGCGCTGGGCATTGTGCCGGGCTATAAATTCACCCTGCTTAATCCGCCATTTGTCAGCGATACGGGCGATTATCTGACCGTAAGCGCCTCTTATACCCTGCAAGAAAATGCCTATGCCAGTGGCAGTGATAACGACACTGTGCATCAGATAAACTTTGTCGTGATCCCCGCTGATGTGACTTTCCGCTCTGCGCAGCGCACACCGTGGCCACGCACTCACGGCCCGCAAACGGCGCGCATCGTGGGGCCACAGGGTGAATCGATCTGGACGGATCAATACGGTCGCGTCAAGGTGTTGTTCCACTGGGATAGATTAGCTAAAGGCGACGATACCAGCTCATGCTGGGTGCGAGTTTCCAGCGCCTGGGCCGGACAGGGTTTCGGCGGCGTGCAGATCCCGCGCGTAGGCGATGAAGTGGTCATCGACTTTATTAATGGCGATCCTGACCGCCCAATTATTACCGGCCGCGTCTATAACCAGGCCAGTATGCCGCCGTGGGATTTACCGGGCAATGCAACCCAAATGGGTTTCCTGAGCCGCACCAAAGACGGTACGCCAGACAATGCCAACGCCCTTCGTTTTGAAGATAAAAACGGTGAGGAGCAGGTGTGGGTGCAGGCTGAACGTAATATGGATGTGAACGTTAAAAATGACGCCACCCGCGCGATTGGCAACAGCCACGACCATTACGTGGCTAATCAAGAGCTACATCGCGTAGAAGTTAAGCGAACTCATGGGGTTAAAGGTAGCGAAGAAATATTGGACGGGGTCTGATAAAACCGATTCTGTAGCAGGGACTTACGTGATTGGTTCCGGTACCAAACTTCGCCTTGAGTGCGGTGAGAGCGCAATTGAGCTGAATGCGAGTGGCCAGATCAATCTGGTTGGCACAGGGTTTAGCATGTTTGTCAATGGTGAAGGGTATATCACTGCCTCGGGGAAAAACTATATTTCAATCCAGCGATAAGCCAGCGGGCCACCGACTGCCCCAGGGTCAGAATCACAAAGACAATATTACCCAACGCGTTAGACGACATTTTCCCGGCTAAAAAAAGCTGATCATCAGGCCGCGCACAATTCTGTAAATCCTCCTTATATTACCGCCCTTTTGCTGGCGGTAAAGCCCTTATTGCAAGAGTCAGAAAATGAAATATACCCTCCAGGAAGGCTCCTTTTCCCTGTTTGCTGCCCCGTGGCAGGACAGCACCATGAATATTCTGCGCGATGAAGAAAGCGGCCTGTCGCTGGTGATCACTCGCGGCGCTATCCCGAAAATAGTGACGTTGAGCAGGAGTTTCACCGCCAATGGGACCTGTGCGCCCGCAAATGGGTAAGATCAAGCAGAGCGGGTTCACCCGCGTGCTGGTGGGGGCCGATCTGGGTTTAAAAGCCATTGAGGTGGAGACCGCTTTTGAGCGCAACGGCCAGAGTCTCTGGCAGCGCCAGCTCGCGTTCAAATGCCGGAAAAACCGCAACTTTTGCTGTTTACACTCTCTGCGCAGCGTCCATTCAGTGAAGAAGACGATCACGCTGGAGCGCTTTTAAACACACTCTGGTGCTGGAGTAGGTCAGGCATGAGCGACAATAATGCCGCCCGCCTGGGCGACGAAATTATCCATTCCAGTCCCTTTGCCGATATCGTTAGCGTGGTGACCGAAGGTGCTGAATATGCGCTGTTGGGTGCGGCAGTGGGCGTTGCCGCAGTGGCTGCGACCGCTGCGATTGGTGTTGAAGTCGCGGCAGTGGTAGGCATCGAGGCCATTGCCGGAAGCTGCCTGTTGCAGGGGATCATTGGCGGGGCAGTAGCCAGTGCCTCGGGGCTGGACAAAAAAATCACCTCTGTGGCGGACAGCATTGGGAATTTTATTTTCCCGTCATCGCCAGTTGGAGTAATTAGCAGCGGCTCGGATAATGTCTTCA